>NZ_JBHSJY010000001.1:5212500-9673500 GCF_042652605.1 Amycolatopsis plumensis
ACCGTTCCGCGCGGGAAGAACTGGAGCGGATCGTGCGCAGCTACCGGTTCGTCCCGGTGACGGACCGCAGCACGACCACTCCGCCGCCCACCACCTACCGCTGATCGCCGGAATTCGGCAGGCTGTGTCCCCATGACGGGTGGGGATGCGGAGAGACGGCTCAGGCGGATCAGATCCGCCGCGTTCGGGGTGCTCGCGGTTTCCGGCGTGCTGCTCCTCTTCGGACCGTTGCTGGCCAAGGCCTGGGGCTGGCTCGTCGAGCCGCGGGATCCGGACTGGTGGGGTGCCTCCGGCCAGTGGGTCGGGGGCATCGGCACGATCGGCGCCGTCGTGGTCGCGTTGTGGATCGCCATCCGCGACGGGCGGATCGCGCAGGCCGACCGGCGGGAACGGGACCTGCGGGAGCGGCAGGAACAGGCCGCGAAGGTCACCGCGTGGGTCGAGGACGGCTACATGGTGGTCTCCAACGCGAACGCCGAGGCGGTCAACCACGTCGTCGTCTCGTTCGACCTCGTGCACAACCTGCCGATGACCGGGTCCACCCTGCACCGGGGGCCGATCGTCGAGGACGACGAGTACCTCTACGCCATCCTGCCGCCCGGCAAGTGGCGGATGCCGATCCGCGAGGAGTGGCAGCGCCCGGGCATGACCCCGGGGGTGATGCTCGCCTTCACCGACTCGCGGAACGGCCACTGGCTCCGCCTGACCGACGGACGGCTGATCCCGAAGGAGCAGAACGTCGTGACCAGGCGGAAAATCCGGTTCCCGCAGCGGATCAGCGTGCCCGAGAGCTACTGACCAGCTTCGCCAGCTGCCGCAGCCGGACGTCCGGCAGGTAGGCCCGGCTCAGCGCCAGCCCGATCCGCGGCAGGTCGGCCGCGTCGCGGAAAGCCAGGTACAGCGGGACGTGCCGCGGCTGGAACTTCGCCTTGAACGCGTGCAGGGAACGGAATCCGTAGTACGGCTCCATCACGCGGCCCAGCGACTCCAGCGCCCGGTCCACCGGACGCGCCGGGAACCCGTCGCCGCTGCGGGCCAGCGGTGCCCCCGACAGCGAGACGAACCGCGCCCCTTCGTCGCGGAACGCCAGGCACGCCGAGGCGATGAGGAACTCCATCACCGGGCGGAAACCGTGGGCGCTGCGGCGCATGATGTCCAGCGTCCAGCCGCCGATCTTGCCCGCGCCCGTGTGGACCGGCAGCCACGACGTCACGCCGTGGACCGTGCCCTCCGCGTCGACCGCCAGGCCGACCCGGGTCGCCGGGTCCATCGCCTCGTCGAGACCGCCGAGGGTGAAGCCCATCTCCGGCATGGCCTTGCCGGACATCCACTCTTCCGACAGCGCCCGGACCTGCGCGAGGATCGGCTCGGGCTGGTCGGCCAGGCGGACCAACCGGAACTCGATGTCCTGCTTGGCCGCCTTGTTCAGCGCCGAGCGAACGTCCTGCCACGCCTTGCCGCGGAACTCGAGGTCGTCGAGGTCCAGCACGTTGTCCTCGGCCACCTGGACGTGCTGCCAGCCGAGCTCGCGCGTCGCCGCGACGGTGGCTTCCGTCGCCGAGAACACGCACGGCACCAGCCCGGAGTTTTCGCACATCGCGGCGAATTCGGTGACCGTGGCGGCCGCGGTGCCGTCCGGGGCGATCGGGTCGCCGAGCGCGACCGCGACGCCCGCGTGGCGGCGGTAGGCGAGGTAGGACCGGCCGTCCTCGCGGACGAAGTAGGTGTTGCGCGGCCAGGTCGTCATCCACGACAGGGTGCTGCCGCCGTGGCGCCCCAGCAGGCTGCGGGCCAGCGCCGGCCCCGGACCCTGCGCGTGGCGCCGCAGCCTGCGTCGCGAAGGGACGCGGAACGCATGCCGCGCGGCGATCAGCACCGCCAGCTCGACCGTCCACAGGAGATTGTCCACGAAGAACAGCGGCAGGCCCGCGGTGTCGTAGTCCCCGCCGAAGACGTCGGCCAGCCCGACGAGCGTGGCGACGGCGAGCCCCTGCAGCGTCACGAACGCCGACAGCGCGACGGCCCAGCGCCACGCGACCCGGCCGCCCTTGCGCAGGCCGTTGAGCATCGGCACCACCAGCAGGACCAGGACGACGAGCTCCGGTGCCGACAGCGAAACGCCGTCGTCGGAACCGAACGGGCCGTCGCCGGGCACCAGGAACATCACGATCTCGGCGATGGTGAGCAGCAGCAGGCCCGCCACCACCAGCACCCGCCATTCCCGCAGGTTCGGGGTCGCCTGCGTCCCGGCCCGCCGCGTGCCGACCAGGCGCTTGCCCAGCGGGAGCGCCAGCAGCAGCGCGAAGAAGTGCACGAGGTCGGCCAGCGTGCCGACGTAGACGATCGCGACCCCGGCGTACACGCACAGTCCGGCCCGCAGGCGCAACGCCCACGGCGGCCGCAGGGTCGCACTGGCGACCGCCACCGCGGCGAGCGCGCCGCCGGAGAACCCGACGTCGAGGCTGCCCGCGACCCGCTCGGCCCACAGCCAGCCGGAGTTGCGGCACAGCGCGAGGAACTGGGTCGCGACGAGCACCGAAACGAACTGGCCGCCGATGGTCACGGCCATCGCGCGCCGCGTCCCCAGCCTCCATTCGGCGAAGCCGGCGAAGAGCGCGAAGCTGCCGACCATCGGGACGTAGTACCAAGGGATGACGGCGAAGAACGGCCCGGTGAACATGGTCCACCACCGGCCCGCCTCCAGCGACGGCAGCCCGTAGGCGACGAACGGGTACACCGCCCGATCCTCGGCCGCGTTCCAGAGCGCCCCGGTCGCGACGGCCAGCACGAGCATCGCGAGCGTGACGCCACTGGTGAACGGCAACCGCTGTCGGAGTACGGCCACCGTGCTCCGGATACGTCCCCCTCCGGCGGGCCTGCCCGCCGCCCCTGCGTGAGTCATGGGGAAGAGTCTGTCGAGTTCGCGGCACCGCCGACATCAGGCAAGGGAACGAGATTTCCCCTAGGGGTGTCGTACTTTCGGCTGAGGGTTTACCCCTCCCAAGGTGGATGCGCGCAGGTCAGCGGCCGCTCAGCCGAGGACCGCGCGCCGGACCGCCTCGGTGTCGGTCAGGTCGGGCAGCACCGTGTGCGCGCCCTCCGCCAGCAGTTCCTCGGCCGAATAGTGCCCGGTGGCCACGGCGACGGAGACCACGCCGTTGTCCACCGCGGCCCGCACGTCGTTCGGTGTGTCGCCGATGACCACCACCGCGTCCGCGGCGAACTCGGTGCCGTGCTTGGCCGCCGCCCGTTCCACCGCGTGCGGCACCAGGTCGGGGCGGTGCACCGACAGCGTGCCGTAGCCGCCGATCTCCAGGTCGAGGTGCTCGTCCAGGCCGAAGGGGACGAGCTTGTGCCGGGAGATCTCCGGCAGGTTGCCGGTGACGAGCGTCTGCACGACGTCGCCGCCGGCGGCGAACGCGGTCAGCGCCTCGGCCGCGCCCGGCAGTGCGCGGGCCGTCTCCGCGAACGTGTGCCGGTGGCGTTCCGACTCCGCCACCAGGGCCTCGAACAGCGCCTGGATCGTCTCTTCCGTGGCCTCGAAACCGTTCGCGGTGAGCAGGTCGGTCGTCGTCGCGCGTTCGGTGCGGCCGCCGAACACCGGGTGCACGCGCAGGGTCGCCCCGGTCGCGGTCGTGAACGCGGTCCCGTACCAGGCCGCGCCCAGTTCGGAGAAGTCCACGAGCGTGTGGTCGATGTCCCAGAGCACCAGCCGCTTCTTCTCCATCCATGCCCCCGCCGCCACCCTCAACGGAGGCGCTTCGCGCCCAGTCTTTCCCATGGGACCGAGGCTACCGGGACGGCTATTCAACGCGCGTTGACTTTTCGGCGACCAGGTCGTACCTTGAGGCGTAATTCAACATGTGACGAATAAGTGGAGGCAGTGATGACCCGTCCCGCAGGGGCACTCGCCCTGGTCGCCGCCCTGGCCGGCGCGCTGGTGGCGGTGGTGCTCGGATTCCTCACCTTCGGCGCGCAGGCCACCGTCGCGCCCGACGGCGTTCCGGTCGCCGTCGCCGCGCCGCCGGAGATCGCGCAGCGGATCGCCGCGCACGGCGGCGGCCAGCTCGCCTGGACCGTCGCGGCCCCGGCCGAAGCGCGGCAGCTCCTGGAAGACAAGAAGGTCTACGGCGTGCTCGAACTCGCGCCGGGGCCGTCCGCCACCGTCGTGACTTCGGGGGCGGTCAACCCGGCCGGCACCCAGGTCGCGCAGCAGGCGCTGACCGGCGCCGCCACCGCGCTGGCCGGCCCGCCGAAGCAAGAGGTCCTGCACCCGGTGGGGCTCGCGGGCCGGGTCGCGCCGCTGGCCGCGAGTGCGCTGGCGTGGATCGGCGCGCTCCTCGCGGGCCTCGCGCTGATCCAGCTCGCGAAGCGGACGGGCCGGACGGTCGGGGCCGGCGCCCGGTTCCTGCAGGTCATCGGGGCCGGCGTGCTGATCACGGCGGTGGTGGCCGGGTTCTTCGCGCTGTGGGATTCGACGCTGCCGCTGACCGCGGAGGTCCTCGGCTTCGTCTTCCTCGCGGCCACGGCGTTCGCGGCGCTGCAGGCCGGGCTGCTGCGCCTGCTGGGCCTGCGCGCGATGGCCGTCCTCGCGCCGCTGTACCTGGTCGCGCCCGCGGTGGCCGGGCAGGTGCCGGAGCTGCTGAACCCGGCCTACCGCGCGCTGCTGTGGTCGTGGACGCCGTTCCGGTTCTCCACCGAAGGCCTGCGCAGCCTGCTGCAGGGCGTGCCGGACGCCCCGGACGTGACGACCGCCCTGTGGGTGCTCGGTGCCCTGTTGGCCGCGGGCCTGCTGGTGGCGCTGTGGCCGGCCCGGTCAGCCCGCCAGGAGGCTGAACCGCACCTTGCGGACGGGGTTGTCGAGGTTGGTGTCCACTAGGCAGATCGACTGCCAGGTGCCCAGTGCGAGGACGCCGCCGAGCACCGGGATCGTCGCGTAGGGCGGCACCAGCGCCGGGAGCACGTGGTCACGGCCGTGACCCGGGCTCCCGTGCCGGTGCCGCCAGCGGCCGTCGCGGGGGAGCAGCTCGTCGAGCGCGGTCAGCAGGTCCTCGTCGCTGCCGGCGCCGGTTTCCAGGACGGCCAGCCCGGCGGTGGCGTGCGGGACCCAGACGTGCAGCAGCCCGTCGGTCGCGTCGGCGTCGCGCAGGAAGGCCTCGGCCTCGTGGGTGAGGTCGTGGACGACGGCTTCGGAGCCGGTGCGGACCTCGATCTCGGTGGAGTACATGCGGTCCAGCCTAGGCTCAGGATTCGAGGTAGCGCAGCACCGCGAGCACCCGGCGGTTGTCCCCTTCGGACGGTGGCAGGCCGAGCTTGCCGAAGATCGACGTCACGTACTTCTCGACCGAGCCGGGCGAGAGGAACAGCCCGGTCGCGATCGCGGAGTTCGACCGGCCTTCCGCCATCAGGCCCAGCACCTCGCGCTCCCGCGGGGTGAGACCGCCGAGCGCGTCGGTCCGGCGCGTCGCCGAGAACAGCTGGCTGACGACTTCGGGATCGAGGACCGTTTCGCCGTCCGCGACCCGGCGCAGCGCGTCGAGGAAGTCCGAGACCTCGGCGACGCGGTCCTTGAGCAGGTAGCCGACGCCGCCCGCGCGGCCGGCCAGCAGCTGGGCCGCGTACTTCGTCTCGACGTACTGGGAGAACAGCAGGAGCGCGCAGCCGGGGAGCTCGCGGCGCAGCGCGATCGCCGCCCGCAGGCCTTCGTCGGTGTGCGTCGGCGGCATCCGGATGTCCACAATGGACACATCGGGGGTGTGGCCGGTGACCGCCTCGCGCAGGGCGTCGGCGTCCTTCACCGCGGCGACGACCTCGTGGCCGCGGAAGGTCAGCAGCTCGACGAGGCCCTGGCGCAGGATGGTGGAGTCCTCCGCGATGACGATCCGCATGACGCGACCCTAGCGGGGCAGTGGCACCCGCGCGGTCACTTCGGTCGGTCCACCCGGCGGGCTGGTGACGGTCAGTTCGCCGTCGACCGTCCGCAGCCGTTCCGCGACGCCGGCCAGCCCGCCGCCCGGCACGATCCGGGCGCCGCCGGGGCCGCTGTCGCGCACCCGCAGCTGGAGGCGGTCCCGGGTTTCGGTGACTTCGACGAGTGTCGTCCCGCCGTGCTTCGCGGCGTTCGTGAGCAGCTCGGCGGCGCTGAAGTAGACGATCGTCTCGAGCGAGGGCGGTGGGCGGCGCGGCAGGTCGACCGCGACCCGCGCGTCGATGCCGGACGTCGCGACGAGCGTGGCGAGGGCGACGTCGAGGCCCGCGTCCAGGGCGGCCGGGTGGATGCCGCGGGCGAGGTCGCGCAGCTCGGTGAGGGCTTGCTTGGCGTTCGCGTGCGCGGCGGTGACCAGCTCCTTGACCTGCGGGAGGTCGACGTCGGCCAGTTCGTCCTTGGCGAGGCCGAGCTTCATGGCCAGCGCGACGAGCTGGGCCTGGGCGCCGTCGTGGAGGTCACGTTCGATGCGCCGCAGCCGCAGGGCGGCGTCCTCGACCGCCGTCGCGCGGCTCGCTTCGAGGTCGCGGACGCGTTCGGACAGCTCGCGTTCGCCGAGCAGCCCGACGACCAGCAGCCGGTCGAGGGCGGCGAAGGCGTGCGTCAGGCGGGGCAGCGCGGCCAGCACGAGCAGCCCGGACGCCGACCAGGCCAGCGCGCCGGCCCAGTTGTCGGCGTGGATGCCGAAGACGGGCAGCCGGCGTTCGCCCATGGGGAACCAGAAGAAGGAGTAGGGGGTGGCGGCGAAGCTGTAGAGGGTCGCGGCGAAGACGGTGAGGACCCCGGCGAGGGTCAGCGGCAGCCGCAGGAGCAGGTAACCGGCGGCCCGCCAGCCCGCGGGATCGCCGACGCGCGCTCTGAACCAGCTCCACAGCCCGGGCTTGAGTTCGGGCCGCCGCGGGGCGGGGACGCTGACGCCGAGCAGGCCTTTCGCGAGCCGGCGGTGGGCGGCGCCGAGGCCGCGGGCGTAGAAGACGGCACCGGCGAGGACGAGGAAGCCCAGCAGCACGGGGGTGAGCCAGAGGCCGAGCACGAGGACGGCGAGGAAGCTGAGCAGCGAGAAGGCGGTGAGCGGGGCGGCGAGCCAGAGCCAGAGGTACTCGGCCCGGAAGTCCCGCGTGGCGAGGGGGCCGAAGACGCGGCGCAGCGGGTGGGGTGGGTCGAGGGTGGTCACGGGTTCAGTGTTGCCCGGGGTGGGCGGTGGGCCCATCCGGTTTTCCCCCGGCTTCGGCCTGGGAAGGCCCCGAGATGGCTGGGGTTGCGATGAGATGGCGCTGGGGATTGGGTGCGAAGGCCGGGCTGCGGGCTTCCGCGGACAACCCGCGCGCGCGGGGGCGCCCCCCGGTTTCCACTCTACCGGTGGGCACCGACAATTCCCGGGCCGAGCCGGGGCTGCCCCGTCTTGAATGACTCATTCAGGTCATCAGAGGTCATGAATGAGTCATTCAAGACACTCGGGGGTCGCGCACTCCGGGTCAGGGCGTGTCCGGGTCGTCCTCCCGGGCCCGCTGCGCGGCTTCCCGCATCTCGATCACGTCGGTGAGCCACTCGCCCGTCTCCCGCGCGATGTCGCGGATCGCGCCCGTGACGATGCTCGCTATGTTGCCGACGTGCGTCGCCGCTGATTCGGTGATCACCTGCAGGGTGTCCTTCTCGCGTTCGAACTGGCCCACCATGTCACCCTCACGCTGCTCGGAGCTGCCGGTCGGGTTCCACGGTAGCCGGGGACTGCGGGGCGGGCAGGGCCAGCTTCACGATCTTCTTCGCCACCGACCACAGCTGCTTGCGCAGCGGCCCGGTGTGGTACGGCAGCCCGTACTTCTCGCAGATCTCGCGCACCTCGCCGGCGATCTGCGGGTACCGCCGCGCCGGGATGTCCGGGAACAGGTGGTGCTCGATCTGGTGGGACAGGTTGCCGCTCAGGATGTGGAACAGGGGACCGCCGGTGATGTTCGCCGAGCCCAGGATCTGGCGCAGGTACCACTGGCCGCGCGACTCCGACTCCGTCTCCTCTTCCGTGAAGCTCTCGACGTCCGCCGGGAAGTGGCCGCAGAAGATGATCGCGAACGCCCACAGGTTGCGGGTCAGGTTCGCCGTCGCGTTGCCGAGGAACGTCAGCGGGGCCAGCGGGCCGGTCAGCAGCGGGAACAGGACGTAGTCCTTGCCGATCTGCCGGGAGGCCTTGCGCACGATGCGCCGCAGCACCGGCACGTTGTCCGCCCACGACCGCTGACCCTTGACGACGTTCTCGACCTCGAGGTCGTGCAGCATGACGCCCCACTGGAAGAAGATCGCCAGCAGCGTCGCGTACACCGGGTTGCCCAGGTAGTACGGGTGCCACTTCTGGGCGGTGTCCATCCGCAGGATGCCGTAGCCGACGTCGCGGTCCTTGTCGACGATGTTCGTGTACGTGTGGTGGATGTAGTTGTGCGAGTGCCGCCAGTTCTCCGCGGGCGCCACCGTGTCCCACTCGAACCGCTGCGAGCTCAGCGCCGGGTCGCGCGTCCAGTCGTACTGGCCGTGCATGACGTTGTGGCCGATCTCCATGTTGTCGAGGATCTTGGCCAGCGACAGCGCGCCGACGCCGGCCAGCCAGGCCGGCGGGAAGAACCCGGCGAACAGCAGCGCCCGCCCGGCGACCTCCAGGCCGCGCTGGGTCTTGATGATGTTGTGGATGTAGTCGACGTCCTCCTGCCCCAGATCGTCGACGATCCGCTGCCGCAGCGCGTCGAGCTCGCGGCCGAACTCCTCGACCTGGTGCGGGGTCAGGCGGTCCTGCAGACCGGTCATGGTGAAACTCCCTACGCGTCGATCTCGACGTCCCCGACCGGGACGGAGATGCAGAGCTGGATTTCTTCGTCTTCGTCGCCGGAAACCTCACCGGTCCGCGCGTTGCGGACCCGGCCGGCGGTCTTCAGCTGGGTGCAGGAGAAGCAGATGCCCATCCGGCAGCCGTGCTCCGGCGACAGCCCGGCTTCCTCGGCCTGCTCCAGCAACGGTTTCCCCGAGTTGGCGCATTCGCGGCCGCTGCGCTTGAACCGCACCCGGCCTTCGGCGTCCGCGGTGTCGAAGGTCAGCGCCGGCGGCGTGAACTCTTCGGTGTGCACCCGTTCACCGAGTTCGGCCCGGACGGCGTCCATCAGCGGCTTCGGGCCGCAGACGAACGTCTCCGCGTCGCGGAACCGCGGCTCGACGTGCTCGGCCGAGAAGAACCCGGTGAGGTCGCCGCCCGGGGTGTGGGTGTAGGCGTGCACGACCCGCAGGCCGGGGTGCCGGGCGGCCAGCTCGGCCAGTTCGGTGCGGTACAGCACGTCGGCCGGGCCGTTCGAGTAGTGCAGGAACACGATCTCGCCCGGGTGGCCCTCCGCGACCAGGGTGCGGGCCATGGCGAGCACCGGCGTGATGCCGCTGCCGCCGCTGATCAGCAGCACGCGGTCCGGGCGCGCCGCGGGCAGCGTGAACGAACCGTCCGGAGTGGACAGATTGACCACCGAGCCGACGCCGATCGCGCGGTTCAGGTGCCCGGAGACCAGGCCCTGCTCCTTGACCGTGAACTCCAGTTCGCGGTCGTACTGCGAACCGCACGGCGAATAGCAGCGCGTGCGCCGGACGCCGTCGATCTCGACCTGCATGCGGACGTACTGGCCGGCGGTGAAGCCGGGCCACGCGCGGCTGGGCCGGACGGTGAGGGTGACGGTGTCCGGCGTCTGCTTGCGCACGGCCGTGACCAGCCCGCGGATCTCGCGGCGGACCAGCATCGGGTCGACGAGCTCCAGGTACCGGTCCATCCCGTGCGGCGTCAGCAGCGCCTCGGCCAGCGAGGCGAGGCCGCGCACCCGCCGGGGGATGAGCGCCGTCATCTCCGAACCTCCTCGGTTACAGTGAACGACTGTACACTCAATAGTGCACTGCAGGAGTGGACGCCCTGTCAACGCGAGACCCGAAGGATGTGACGTGAGCAACGCGGTGGACATCCGTACGCTGGACGACGTGTCCGAACCACTGACGCCGGTGAGCCGCCAGGAGCGCAAACTGCGCACCCGCCAGGCGTTGCTGGACACCGCCCTCGAACTGCTGGCCGACCGCCCGTTCGCCACGCTCTCCCTGCGCGAAGTCGCGAAGGGCGCCGGCATCGTCCCGACGGCCTTCTACCGGCACTTCGCCACGATGGAGGACCTCGGCGTCGCCCTCGTCGAAGAGGCGACGCGCACGCTGCGCGGCATGATGCGCTCCGCCCGCACGGATCCGGACACCTACCAGGGGATGATCAGCGCCTCGGTGGCCACCGTGCACCAATTCGTCCGGGCGCACGAGGACCACTTCCGGTTCCTCACGCGCGAGCGGTACGCCGGCGGGCCACTTGCCCAGGCGATCGGCGTCGAACTGCGGATGTTTTCCGGCGACCTCGCGATCGACCTCGCGCGGTTCGCGCCGCTGCGGTCGTGGAGCACCGAAGACCTGCACATGCTGGCCGACTTGATCGTTTCCGTGATGCTGACGACCATTGTCGAACTGCTGGAAGCCCGCCCAGGTGAAGACGCGAAAATCACCGGAACGGCGGAAAAACGGCTGCGGCTGGTCCTGCTCGGCGTCCCGCACTGGAAAACGACCTGAACGTTTCCCCGACGGCGCTCGTATTTCCCGGCACAACCGGCAGACTTGCGACCCAGGTCACTGGGGACTGTCGGTCCGGCGTGGTACAACCCTCGGATCGTGCCTCGCCGATGAGGAGGTCGTGTGACGGACAGCGAACAGAGTCAGCAGCTCACCGTGGGTGTGGTGGCCGAATCACGCCCCGGGGAGCGGCGGGTCGCCCTGGTGCCCAAGCTCGTCGGGCGGCTCGCGCAGCGCGGGCTGCGCGTGGTCGTCGAGCCGGGCGCCGGATCCGGTGCGCACCTGAGTGACGACGCGTACACCCAAGCCGGCGCCGAACTCGGCGACGCCTGGGGCGCGCCGATCGTCGTGAAGGTCAACCCGCCATCGCCGGAGGAGGTCGCGAAGCTGAGCCGGGGTGCCGTGCTCGTCGGGTTCCTCGATCCGCGCGGCAATCCGGAGGGGCTCGCGAAGCTCGAAGAAGCGGGGTTGCGCGCCTTCGCGATGGAGGCGATCCCGCGGATCTCCCGCGCGCAGGCGATGGACGCGCTGTCGTCACAGGCCAGCATCGGCGGCTACCGCGCGGTGCTGCTCGCCGCGCAGAAGCTCCCGCGGTTCTTCCCGATGCTCACCACCGCGGCGGGCACCGTCCCGCCGGCCAAGGTGCTGGTGCTCGGCGCCGGTGTCGCCGGCCTGCAGGCACTGGCCACGGCGAAACGGCTCGGCGCGCAGACCACCGGCTACGACGTCCGCCCGGAGGTCGCCGAGCAGGTCAAGTCGCTCGGCGCGCAGTTCCTCGACCTCGGCATCGAGGCGGTCGGCGAAGGCGGGTACGCCCGCGAGCTCACGCCGGAAGAGCGCGAGGAGCAGCAGCGGCGCCTCACCGAAGCCATCACGAAGTTCGACGTCGTGATCACCACCGCGCTGGTGCCGGGCCGCAAGGCGCCGACGTTGGTCACCGCGGACGCCGTGAAGGGCATGCCCGCCGGGTCGGTCGTGGTCGACCTCGCGGGGGAGACCGGCGGCAACTGCGAGCTGACCAAGCCGGGCGAGGACGTCGTGGAGCACGACGTCACCATCTCGTCCCCGCTGAACCTGCCCGCCGAAATGCCTTCGCACGCCAGCGAGCTGTACGCGCGCAACGTCGTCGAGCTGCTGGAGCTGCTCGTGACGAAGGAAGGCGCGCTGGAGCTGAACTTCGAAGACGAGATCGTCGCCGGTGCCTGCGTGGCCGGGCGCGAAGGGAGCCCGGCATGAGTCCCCTGGTGCAGAACCTCGCGGTGCTGGTGCTCGCCGGGTTCGTCGGCTTCGCCGTCATCTCCAAGGTGCCCAACACGCTGCACACGCCGCTGATGTCGGGCACCAACGCCATCCACGGCATCGTGCTGCTGGGCGGGCTGGTCGTGCTCGGCCTCGGCGTCGACGGCGTGTTCAACAAGATCCTGCTGGTGATCGCGATCGCCTTCGGCACGATCAACGTCGTCGGCGGGTTCCTGGTCACCGACCGGATGCTGTCGATGTTCAAGGCCAAGAAGCCCGCCCCGGCCGACGAGGAGGACGCGAAGTGACCGACTTCATCGCGATCCTCTACATCATCGCGTTCGCCCTCTTCATCTACGGCCTGATGGGCCTCACCGGCCCGCGCACCGCGGTCCGCGGCAACTGGATCGCCGCGGTCGGCATGGGCATCGCCGTGATCGCGACGCTGCTCACCCCGGGGATGGGCAATTGGGTGCTCATCGCCCTCGGCGTCGGGATCGGCGTGGTCGTCGGCGTCCCGTCGGCGCGCAAGGTCAAGATGACGGCGATGCCGCAGATGGTGGCGCTGTTCAACGGCGTCGGCGGCGGCGCGGTCGCGCTCATCGCGTGGGTGGAGTTCAACTCCACCGACGGCTACGCGCACGAGCCGGCGTACATCGCGATCGCGTCGCTGTTCGCCGCCATCATCGGGTCGATCTCCTTCTGGGGCTCGAACGTCGCCTTCGGCAAGCTCCAGGAGCTGATCAGCGGCCGCCCGATCACCCTCGGCAAGCTCCAGCAGCCGGTCAACCTGCTGCTGCTGGCCATCGCGGTGGTGTGCGCGGTGCTCATCATCGCGGGCAACGACAACGAGCTGCTGATCATCGGGCTGCTGGTCGCGGCGGGCATCCTCGGCCTCACCGTGGTGCTGCCGATCGGCGGCGCGGACATGCCGGTGGTCATCTCGCTGCTCAACGCCTTCACCGGGCTCTCGGCCGCGGCGATGGGCCTGGCGCTGGACAACACGGCGCTGATCGTGGCCGGCATGATCGTCGGCGCGTCCGGCTCGATCCTGACCAACCTGATGGCCAAGGCGATGAACCGGTCCATCCCGGCGATCGTCGCGGGCGGCTTCGGCGGCGGCCCGGCGGTGGCGGCCGGCGGCGGGGAGAAGGAAGCCCGGCCGGTGCGTTCGACCAGCGCGGCCGACACCGCGATCCAGATGGCGTACGCCAGCAAGGTCGTGGTGGTGCCGGGGTACGGCATGGCTGTGGCCCAGGCGCAGCACACCGTCCGCGAGATGGCGAAGCTGCTGGAGAAGAAGGGCATCACGGTCGCGTACGCGATCCACCCGGTCGCGGGCCGGATGCCCGGGCACATGAACGTGCTGCTCGCCGAGGCCGACGTGCCCTACGAGCAGCTCAAGGAGATGGACGAGATCAACTCCGAGTTCGCCCAGACCGATGTCGCGCTGGTGATCGGCGCGAACGACGTCACGAACCCGGCCGCGCAGACCGACCCGAGTTCGCCGATCTACGGGATGCCGATCCTGAAGGTCAACGAGAGCCGGTCCGTGATCGTCTTGAAACGCGGGATGGCCTCCGGGTTCGCCGGCATCGACAACGACCTGTTCTACGATCCGAAGACCAGCATGCTCTTCGGGGACGCCAAGTCGTCGGTGGGCGAGATCGTGGAGGAACTCAAGGCGCTATGACGACCGGGTCGGATGTGCGTGCGGCGTTCACGGATCCGGCCGAGAATCTCGCTTTCGACGAAGCGCTCCTCCGGGTTGCGCCGGAGTCACCAGTGCTGTGGCTCTGGCGCAACCCGGTGTGCGTCGTGGTGGGACGTGGGCAGCGGATCGCCCGCGAGGTGCGCGTTCCGGAATGCGAGCGCGACGGCGTCCCGGTGCTGCGGCGGGCCAGCGGCGGCGGCACGGTGTTCCACGACCCCGGCAACCTGAACGTGACCCTGGTCCTGCCCGGCCCGGCGGACCGGCCCCTGGAGGCGCTCGGTCAGGTGATGAGCGCCGCCGTCGACCAGCTCGGGCTGGTGCCGCGGATCGGCGACCGCGGGCTGTTCGTCGACGACGCGAAGCTGTGCGGATTCGCCGTGTTCCGCACCAGGACCGGCCTGCTGGCCCATTCGACGCTGCTGGTCGAGACGTCGGCGGGGCTCGTCGGCCGGTACCTGACCAGCGCGCCGCCGGACCCGCGCCCGCTCGACTCGCACCGAAGCCCGGTGGCGTCGCTGGCCGAGCACGGCCTGCGGCCCGGGTTCCCGGCGGTCGAGGCCGCGGTGCGCGCGGCGGCGTCGCAGCTGCTCGGGACGTTCGTGCCCCGCCCGCCGTCGGCGGCCGAGCTGGCGCGGCAGCGGGCGTTGCTGCACACCCGCTACCGCTACCCGTCCTGGCACGCCGACGGCGCCCAGCGCGCGGCCTGACCCGCCCGATCCCACCCTCTGCCGCGCCCGGACCCGTCCGGTCCCACCCTCTGCCGCGGCCGGTCGTGAGTGGTAAGGAGGGTTAGAACCCGCCTCACCACTCACGACCCGGGGTGAGCGTGTCTACTGTGGACTTACTCGGCCGCCGAGAACGTGACGGTCGGGACCTTGCGGGCGGCTGTCCGGGTGGTGGTCTTCGGCTCCGCGGGCTTCCTGGTGCGGGTGGGCTTCGCGGGCTCGGCCTTCGCCGTGGTCGCCTTGGCCTTGGCGGGCGCGGCCTTGGTGGCCGGTTTCGGGGCGGCCTTCGCGGGCGCGGTTCTCTTGGGCGGGGTCTTCTTCGCGCCGGGGACGATCCGCGGCCGGTTCCGGCGGCCGCCGGTGCGGCGCCCGGCGTCGGCGTACCGCTGCAGGAGCCCGCGCAACGCCTCGGCGTTGGCGAAGGAGAGGTCGATGTCGTAATCGATGCCGTCGAGGCCGAAGCCGACGGTCTCCGCCGCGGGCTCACCGGTCAGATCATCCAGCACCTGCACAGCCGTGTTCCTGGCCACGACAAACCTCCCGTGCTTCGAACGTGTGACGTGTTCGCGAGCACCGGGCCGGCGGCACGCGGTGCCGCCGAAAACTTGCAGCTTCCTGACGGAGGATAGCCGCTGGCTTGCGTGATCCCGCGTGGTGGTGTGACCTGATGCCATGGCTGGAGAGACTTTTGACGTAGTGGTGATCGGCGCGGGTCCGGTGGGGGAGGTGGCCGCCGAGCGGGCGGCCCGCGGAGGCCTGAAGGTCGCCCTCGTCGAGCACGAACGCTTCGGCGGCGAGTGCTCCTATTGGGCCTGCATCCCGAGCAAGGCGTTGCTGCGGCCGGGAAATCTCCTCGCCGCCGCCAAGCGGGTGCCCGGCGTGCCGGTCGGCGACCGGATCGACCCCGCGGCGGTGTTCGCGCGCCGTGACTGGTTCACCGGCAAGGGTGACGACTCGGGACAGGTCGACTGGGCGCGCGGCGCGGGCATCGAGCCGATCCGCGGGCACGGCGAGATCACCGGGGAGAAGGAGGTGACCGTCGGCGGCGACCGGGTGCTCACCGCGCGGCACGCCGTGATCGTCTGCACCGGCAGCGTGCCGAGCACGCCGTCGATCCCCGGCCTCGACACGATCCGGCCGTGGGGTTCCCGGGAAGCGACGTCGGCGTCTTCCGTGCCGCCGCGGCTCGGTGTCCTCGGCGGTGGCGTGGTCGGCGTCGAGATGGCGCAGGCGTTCGCGTCGCTCGGGTCGGAGGTCCACCTGGTGATCACCGGCCCGCGGCCGCTGCCGCGCAACGCGTCGTTCGCGGGCGAGCTCGTGCTGGCGGGGCTGCGTGAAGCCGGCGTCGTCGTGCACACGGACTCGGGTGTTTCGCAGGTGGCCGCCGGGCAGTTCGGGACCGAGCTGACGCTGAAGGACGGTTCGGCGCTGGTCGTCGACGAGTTCCTGGTGGCGACCGGCCGCCGTCCCGCGACGGCCGGGCTCGGGCTCGAGCGCTTCGGGATCGAGCCCGGGCGCCCGCTGGAGACCGACGACACCGGCCGGGTGTCCGCAGTGGACGGTGGCTGGCTGTTCGCGGCCGGCGACGTCACCGGCCGGGCGCCGCTCACCCACCAGGGCAAGTACGGCGCCCGCGCGGCGGGGGACACGGTCGCGGCGCTGGCCACGGGTGCTCCGGTCTCGTCCGAGCCGTGGAGCCGCTTCACGGCCACGGCCGACCACCACGCCGTACCGCAGGTGGTGTTCACCGACCCGGAGGTGGCGGCGGTCGGCCTGGCGGACGCGCGGCCGGGGTCCGCCGACCGGGTCGTCGACATCGACATCGCGGTGGCGGGCTCGTCGCTGCACGCGGACGGCTACACGGGCAAGGCCCGGATGGTCGTCGACACCGAGCGGAACGTGCTCCTGGGTGTGACGTTCGTCGGCCAGGACGTCTCGGAGCTGCTGCACTCGGCGACGATCGCGATCGTCGGCGAGGTGCCCCTGGACCGGCTGTGGCACGCGGTGCCGTCGTTCCCGACGATCAGCGAGGTGTGGCTGCGGCTGCTGGAGGCGTACGGGCTCTGAACGTCACTGAACGGGCAGGTCGAGGGCGGCCTGGGCGGCCCTGACCAGGCCGGGATCGTCCGGAGTGGACGGTCCCGGCGCCCAGACGGCCTGCACGAGCCGGACGGAGGAGCCGTCGAGCTTGCTGGCGTAGGCGGCGTTCTCGAAGCGCGGGGCGGGCGTGGCGCCCCACTGGCCGGTCTCGGTGGCGAGGTCGAGGACGCCCCCGCCGCCGGGGGTGTCGACAACGGCCTTGAAGGCGGCGGCCTGGGCGGCATCGGGGAAGGCGACGACCCCGATGGTGACGGCCCCGGCACGGCCGTCGACGGTGGCGGCGTAGCTGGCGCGGCTGACGCCGGAGCAGCTGGTCTGCTGCAGGCTGGCTTGGGCATCCCCGAAGGCGTGGGAAGCACACCGCTGATCCCCGCCGGCGGCGCGCAGGGCGAACTGGAGGCTGCGCACGGGGGCGGGCTGGGAAGTGCTGACGGCCGTCGTCGTTGTCGGCGCCGCCGTCGTCGGGGCGGGGGCGGCGGCGGTGCCGTCACCGGTGGTGGCGACCGCGATGGCGGCCACGCCGAGCAGCACGAGGACGGCGATGGCACCGAGAGGCAGCCACCGGACGGTGCGCGGGGCGGTTGAGGCGGGTTCGGGCTTCGGCCGTGGACGGGGGAAGGGTTGCGGGGCGGCCGCGGGGAGCGGGGCGCTTTGCGGCTGGGGTTCGCTCGGGTGGGGTTGCGGTTCGGTGGGCTGCGGCGCGGCCGCGAGGCGCGGAGAGCCTTGGGGTTCGGTCGGTCCGGAGCCAGTTGGCTCGGGCTGCGGTTCGGTGGGCTGCGCGGGGCGCGGGGAGCTTTGCGGCTCGGGTTCGGTCGGTTGGGAGCCGGTCGGCTGCGGTTCGGCCTCGGCACCGGCCTTGGTTTCGGCTTCGCTCGGGAGAGTGCCGGGCGACTCGGCTTCGGCCAGTGGCGCGGGAGTTTCCGGCGCTCGCCCGGCTTCGGCGGAGAGGGTTTCGGTCCGCTCGGCCTCGGCGGCGGCGGATTCAGCCGGGTCCGGCTCCGCGGCGGGGGCGGGCTCCGGGGGCTGGGGTCGCTCCGCAGTCTCGGCGCCGGGGAAGACCGGTCGCGTGGTGGGGTCCGGTTCCGGCTGGCCCGGGGAAGGGAGTGCTTCGGCGGGCGGGGGAGTGGTTTCGGTGCCGGGGAAGGCCGGTGCGGCGGGCTTGCCCGGTTCCTGTTGGGCAGGTGCCGGGAGAGTTTCGGTGCGTTCGGCAGCCGGGGAAGTGGTCTCCGTGTCCGCGGGAGGCTCCGGCTCGGCCTCGGCGGCCGGAGAACTGCTCTCCGCAGGCTGCTCCGGCTGGGCTTCGACCGGGGTCTCGCTCCGCCAGGCGGCGGTGCCCGCTGTGGCCGGGGTGGCTGCCGCGGCTGCGGTGCCTGCGGTGGCCGCCGTGCCTGCGGTGCCCGCGGTGCCTGCGATGTCCATCCCGGCCGAGGCGTCCGGACCCGCCGCAGAACCTGCCGCGCTCTGCGGCTCCTCCGCCGGATCGTCCCAAAGGGACTCCGGCGGCGAGTCGTCCGTCAACCTGCTGAAGCCCTCTCCCAGCAGGACCTCGTCCGAAAACTCCGGTGCCGACGGCGCCAGTCCGCGGATCAGGGCCCGCACCTGGTCCACCGATCGGGGCCGGTGGGCCGTCGCCAAGGACACCGTGGCCGCCAGCATCGTCGTCGGGGTGGGGTGCAGGACGCGGACCGGGCCCGCGAGGTCGGCCGCCGGCTGGTCGACCGTCTCCACGTACGGGCCCACCGCGATGATCGTGCCCACCGGGGCCGTCCCCGGGACCAGCGAAGCGATCAGCCGTTCGCACGCCTGGGAAACGTCCAGGGCCTCCGTGGCCGGGTTCACCGAATCGTCGTCGGCGACCAGGGGCCAGCCGTCCGCCTTCCAGGGGCCTCCCAACGGCGCCTCCAGGCGGAGGGCCGGGTCCGGGAGATCCACTCCGATGACGATGATCACTCCGTGGGGGAGCAAGACCACCGCCTCGATCGGGCGCTCGGCCACCCCGCCCACGCCCACCAGTGCGATCCCGCCGATCACGGTGCTGCCGCGGCCCAGGGACGCCAGTGCCGCCCGGATGTCGTCCGCCACCCGGGACTGCTGCCGCTCCAGGCGCACCAGTCGCACCGCTTCCCTCCCTGCTCGTCGGTCCGGGTCAACACGCTAGCGCGCGCAGCGCAATGATCCGCGCGACACGGGCGCGCCGCGGCCGCTTGCCCTCCGAAAGTGGTGCCGCGGGTGACTTGTGGTGTTCATGTGGCCAAACGGCACGGTTGGGGTGCAGAATGTGCTACAACGCATCGGAGGCGGCATTCGGGAGCCGCGCTGAGGCCCGCGCTGCAGCTCGAAGTAGGGCGTAGGGGAAGACGTCCCTCGTCGAGCAAGCGGAGGTAGCAGTGAGCACCCGTGGCAGCACCCGAGGTGTGGTGTACGTCCACTCGTCGCCGTCTGCGGTGTGTCCGCACGTCGAGTGGGCCATTTCGGGCACCCTGGGTGCCCGCGTTGACCTGAAGTGGACGGCGCAGCCGGCCAGTCCGGGTCAGCTTCGCGCCGAATGCGGCTGGCGCGCGCCCGCGGGCACCGGCGCCAAACTGGCGTCCGCCCTCAAGGCGTGGCCGATGATTCGGTTCGAAGTCACCGAAGAGCCCAGTGCGGGCGTCGACGGCGAACGGTTCTGCTTCGCGCCCGGCCTCGGCCTGTGGCACGGCCGGACCAGCGCCAACGGCGACATCGTGGTGGGCGAGGACCAGCTCCGCGCGCTCGTCAGCATGACCCGCGGGGGCGAGTCCCTCGCGCACAAGCTGGACGAACTCCTGGCCGCGAGCTGGGACGAAGCGCTCGAGCCCTTCCGCCACGCCGGTGATGGCGCGCCGGTGACCTGGCTGCACCAGGTCGGCTGAGCCCCGGGACGGGGGCCGGTACGCTCTCCGGCGTGACCACCCCCGCCCCCAGCTCTCGCCAGCGCTGGCTGGTGCCCGTCGTGGTCGTGGTGCTGTCCGTGACCGTCGGCGGCGGCCTGCTCGCGCGCGAAATCTACCGCCGGCCCGACCAGCCGGCCGACGACGCCTCCAGCGCGGTGCCGACGACGGCGCCGTCCAGCAGCGGCGCGCCGGCCGCGGTGGACGACGACGTCCGGATGACCGACGACGCGCGGGCGCACCCGCAGGCCGACGCCGTCCGCAAGGTGCTGAAGAAGTATTTCGAGGCCATCAACACCAAGCAGTACCCGCAGTGGACCGCCGTGGTCACCGACGAGCGGGCCGCCGGCCAGTCGCAGGGCGACTGGAAGAAGGGCGTTCGGAGCACAAAGGACAGCGATGCCCTCGTCTACCGGATCGAGCGCTCGTCCGGGAACTCGCTGCGGGTCCTGGTCGGGTTCACCAGCCGGCAGGACATCGAGGACGCCCCGCCGTTCTTCCGCGAGCCGTGCATCAAGTGGCGGCTCGTCATGCCGCTGGTGGTCGACGACGGGACCCTGAAGGTCGCCGCCGTCGACGGGGGGCCACCGCCCGAACACGAAAAGTGCTGAAACGGAGAAGGGCCCGGCCGAAGCCGGGCCCTTCTTCAGTTGCGGGACGTTCAGGCCGCCGGGGTGAACAGCAGCGCGGTGTTGTGGCCGCCGAACCCGAACGAGTTGCTGATCGCCGCGGTCAGCTCGACCTTGCGGGGTTCGCCCGCGACGACGTCGAGCTGCACCCGCGGGTCCAGGTCGGTCAGGTTCCGGGTGGCCGGCACCAGGCCGTGGTAGAGCGAAAGGATCGTGATGATCCCCTCGACCGCGCCCGCCCCGCCGACGAGGTGGCCGAGCGAAGCCTTCGGCGCCGTCACGACCACGTGCTCGCCGATCGCGTTGCGGATCGCCGCCGCCTCGCCGATGTCACCGACCACAGTGGACGTGGCGTGCGCGTTCACGTGCCCGACGTCCGCCGCGGTGACGCCGGCCATCTTCATCGCCGCGCGCATCGCGGCGATCTGGCCGATGCCCTCGGGGTGGTTGCCCGTGATGTGGTAGGCGTCCGAGGTGATGCCGTGGCCGGCGATCGTCGCGTAGACGCGCGCTCCGCGGGCCTTCGCCAGGTCCGCGCGCTCCAGGATGACCACGCCGGCGCCCTCGCCGAGGACGAAGCCGTCGCGGTTGGCGTCGAACGGCCGCGACGCGGCCGCCGGGTCGTCGTTGCGCGTGGAGACCGTGCGGGCCTGGGCGAACCCGGCCAGCGTGATCGGGTGGATGCACGCTTCGGCACCCCCGGCGATCACGACGTCGGCGCGTCCGGAGCGGATCATCTCCACCCCGCTGGCGATGCCCTCGGCACCCGAGGCACAGGCCGAGGCCGGGGAGTGCACCCCGGCCCGCGCCTTGAGGTCGATGCCGACGTGCGCGGCCGGGCCGTTCGGCATCAGCATCGGCACGGTCAGCGGCGACACCTTGCGGAGACCCTGCTGGTGCAACAGGTCGTTCTGGGTGAGCAGGGTGACCGGGCCGCCGACGCCGGTGCCGATCGACACGCCGAGGCGGTCGGGGTCGACGTCGGTGTGCTCGTCGGTCGGCTCGGTGTACCCGGCGTCGGCCCACGCCTGCCGGGCGGCGATCAGCGCGACCTGCTCGCAGCGGTCCATCCGGCGGGCCTGCACCCGGGGGAGGACCTCCGAGGGATCGACGGCCAGCTGACCGCCGATCTTGACGGGCAGCTGCAGCTCCTCGACCCAGTCGGCCTCGATCGCGCGAACCCCGCTCTTCCCGGCCAGCAGACCGTCCCAGGTGGACGTGACGTCCCCGCCGAGCGGTGTGGTGGCGCCGAGACCGGTGATCACGACGTCGATGTTGCTCATGGGAGTCTCCTCAAGGAGGGAAGAGGACTTACTTCGAGTTGGCCGACACGTAGTTCACCGCGTCGCCCACGGTCTTGAGGTTGGCGAGCTCGTCGTCCGGGATCTTGACGCCGAACTTGTCCTCGGCCTGCACGGCGATCTCGACCATCGACAGCGAGTCGATGTCCAGGTCGTCCACGAACGACTTCTCGGCGGTGACGTCGTCCTGAGCCACACCGGCGACCTCTTCGACGATCTCGGCGAGGCCGGCGAGGATCTCAGCGTTGTCAGCCATGGGGGTGTTCCCTTCTCGGTCTTACTGGGGTCTGTTTCCCTCGGGCGAATGCCCGCGGGGAGCGTAACGGTGGTCAGGGGCAGATGAACGCCTGCCCGGCGTAGGACAGGCCCGCGCCGAACCCGACCGCCAGCACCACGTCGCCGGGCTTGGCCGTCCCGGCCTTGCGCATGTGGTCCAGCGCGAGGGGGATGGACGCCGACGAGGTGTTGCCGGAGTACCTGATGTCGTCGGCGACGACCATGTCGTCGCGGGCGCCGTTGGCCCGCAGCTTCTTGGCGATTGCCTCGACGATGCGCAGGTTCGCCTGGTGCGGGATCAGCACGTCCACATCGGACGGCTTCAGCCCGGCGACGTCGAGCGCGCGCAGCGCGATCGGCGCGATCTGGGTGGTCGCCCACCGGAAGACCGACTGGCCCTCCTGGTAGATGTACTTCTGGTCGCGCATGTAGATCAGATCGACCAGGTCGCCCGCGCTGCCCCACGAGACCGGGCCGATCTCCGGCTCGTCGGACGCGCCGACCACCGCCGCACCCGCGCCGTCGGCGAAGATGATCGCGTTGGCCCGGTCGACCGGGTCGACGGAGTCGGTGAGCTTCTCCGCGCCGATGACCAGGACCTTCTTCGCCGAGCCGGCCCGGATCAGGTCCGAGGCGACACCGAGGCCGTAGCAGAACCCGGCGCACGCGGCGTTGAGGTCGAACGCGCCGGGGCTGGGGATCCCGATCCGGGCCGCCACCTGCGCGGCGGCGTTCGGGATGAGCGTCGGCATCGTGCAGTTCGGCAGGATCACCGTGTCCACTTCGGACGGGTCGACGCCGGCGTCCTCGAGCGCGGCCTTGCCGGCGGCGACGGCGAAGTCGGTCAGCGACTCGTCCTTCTCGGCGAAGCGCCGCTCGACGATGCCGACGCGCGCCTGGATCCACTCGTCGCTGGTGTCCATGATCTTCGAGAGGTCGTCGTTGGTGACGATCTTCTCCGGCTGCGCGCTGCCGATACCCAGCACGCGGCTGCCGCGGGAGCCGATGTTGAGGCTCAGGGCCGGTCGGTCGGTCACGAGGCGTCCTCCTGGCGCAGCGCGGCCAGCTCGGCCGGCGTCTTCAGCGCGGTGGTAGTGGTGACGACACCCTTGAGCTGCCGCTTGACCAGGCCGGTCAGCGTGCCCGCGGGCGCGAGTTCGATCGTGCGGGTGACGCCGAGGGAGACCAGGCCGTCCATCGTCAGGTCCCAGCGGACCGGGCGGGTGACCTGGGAGACCAGGCGCGCCAGGTACTCGGCGCCGCTGGTGACGACGGCACCGTCCGCGTTGGACAGCAGCGGACGGACCGGGTCGGCCGGGGTCAGCTCGGCGGCGTGGGCGCGCATCGCCTCTTCGGCGGGCGCCATGTAGTGCGTGTGGAACGCCCCGGCGACCTTGAGGGCGCGGATCTTCGTGCCTTCGAGGGGCTCGGCGACGATCTTCTCGATCGTGTCGGCGGCACCGGAGGCGACGATCTGCCCCGCGCCGTTGCGGTTCGCCGCGGTCAGGCCCTGCCCTTCGAGCCACGCGACGACCTGCTCGGGGTCCCCGAGCATGACCGCGGCCATCGACGTCGGTTCCAGCGCGCACGCCTTCGCCATCTCGGCACCGCGGACGGCGGCGAGCGCGACGGCGTCTTCCGGCCGCAGCACCCCGGCGATCGCGGCGGCCGCGAGCTCGCCGACGGAGTGGCCGGCGACCGGCGCGTCCGCGGGTACCGGGGCGGTGGCCTGGAGGTGCTCGAAGGTGAGCAGCGACAGCGCGACGATCAGCGGCTGGGCGATCGCGGTGTCCTGGATCTCGTCGGCCTCCGCCTCGGTGCCGAGGCGGAGCAGGTCGAGCCCCGCGCGCTCGGACCACTGCGCGACGCGCTCGCGCGCGCCGTCGAGGTCGAGCCAGGGCGTGAACATACCGGGGGCCTGGGACCCCTGACCGGGAGCGAGGACTGCTGCTGTCACCCTTCAAGACAACACGGCGAACGGGGTTTCCCGGGATGCCGACGTTCACAGTGTCTGTGCGGCGTCTTTGTCGGAACCCTCCAAAGATGCGGCGTGGAAGCTCGCGCGTAACCCGGATGCCTTGTCGGGTTCAATCACCTTTCGCTGTTAAGTCCATCACGTGACGCCCGTCTCGGGAAGCGCCCCAAAGCCACATTGGGGCCCTGGGAGCCGGGTCGTCACCAGAGGCCGCGAGCGCGAGCCAGCCGTCCGACGGTCAAGGCGATCCGCAGCACCAGCGCGTCCCGCGGGTCGGTGGCCTGGCAGCCGGTCAGGTCCGCCGCCTTGCGCAGGCGGTACCGGACCGTGTTCGGGTGGACGAACAGCGTCTTCGCGCACGTCTCCAGCACGCCGCCGCTCTCCAGGTACGCCTCCACCGTGCGCTGCAGCGTCGGCCCGGCCTCTTCCAACGGCCGGGCGATCGTGTCCACCAGCAGGCGCTCGGCCTCCGCGTCGCCCGACAGCGCACGCTCGGGCAGCAGGTCGCCCGAGCGCACCGGGCGGGGCGCGCCCGGCCAGCCGACCACCGCGCGCAGCCCCGACAACGCCTCCGTCGCGCTGTGGTGGGCCTCCGCCAGCGTCGGCACCGTCGGGCCGGCGACCACCGGGCCCTCGGCGAACGCCACCGACATCCGGGTCAGGATCTCCCGCTCCTTCACCCCGCCGTCGGTCGGGCCGCCGACCACGACCACCAGCCGCGAACCCTGCACCGACAGCAGCACCGGACGCCCGACGCGGGCCGCGCGGCTGCGGACCTCGAACACCACCGTCGGCGGGTCCTCCGACGGCGGGTTGCCGACGAGGACCGTGGCGGCGGCCGAGGGCTCCCAGCCCAGCGCCGTGGCCCGCGAAAGCACCGACTCCTCGGCGTCGCCGCGGACGATGCCGTCGACGACCAGCGCCTCCAGCCGGGCGTCCCATGCGCCGCGCGCCTCCGCCGCGGCGGCGTAGGAATTGGCCGCCGCGAACGCGATTTCCCGGCCGTAGCGCAGGATTCCCTCGATCAGCGCGGCGCGTTCCGCCTCGGTCGCCGCGAACTCGGGCAGCTGCTCCTCGAACACCTCGATGGCCAGCCGCACCATGCCGACCGCCTGGCGCAGGCTGATCCACCGCGACAGCTCGGCCGGCGCGTCGCGGAACGCCTCGGTCGTGAGCTTGAGGGCCTCTTTGGAGTCCCGCAGCCAGGAAACGAACCCGGCGGCCCCGGCCTGGGTGATCAGCAGGACGCTCGCGCGCTGGTCGGCGGGCAGCCGGGCGAACCAGGGCAGCCGCCGCTCCATCACCGCGATGCTCGCGCTCGCCAGGCTGCCGGACGCGTGCTCCAGCCGCCGGAGCGTCTTCGCGGACAGTCCGTGGTGCTTCGGCACCCGGCGCGGGGTGGGGGTTCCATCCATGGCGCCCGCGATCCTACGTGCCCGCAACTTTGGTAGCCCCTCGCGGCAACGCGCGAGGGTAGGCGGTGCGTGTACGCACTGCCTAGGATCGGGGCCACACGAGAACGGGGGAACCGGAATGACCGGTTTGGAAATAGACGGGATATCCAAACGCTACGGCGACGTGGTCGCTCTGCGGGAGATGAAGTTCGACGTCCGGCCGGGGGAGCTGTTCGGGTTCGTCGGCAGCAACGGCGCCGGCAAGACCACGACCATGCGGATCGCGCTCGGCGTGCTGTCCGCCGACTCCGGCGAAGTCCGCTACGAAGGCGCGCCGGTGACGCACGAAACGCGCCGCCACATCGGCTACATGCCCGAAGAACGCGGCCTCTACCCGAAGATGAAGGTGGCCGAGCAGCTGACGTACCTCGCGCGGCTGCACGGCATGCCCGCCGCCGACGCGCAGGCGTCGGCGCAGCGGTGGACCGAACGGCTGGGGGTCGCCGGCCGTCGCGACGACGAGGTGCAGAAGCTGTCGCTGGGCAACCAGCAGCGCGTGCAGCTGGCCGCGGCGCTGGTGCACGAGCCGCGGATCCTGGTGCTCGACGAGCCGTTCTCCGGCCTCGACCCGGTCGCGGTCGACGTGATGAGCCAGGTGCTCAAGGAAAAGGCGGCCGAGGGCGTGCCGGTCGTGTTCTCCAGCCACCAGCTCGATCTGGTCGAGCGGCTCTGCGACCGGGTCGGGATCGTCCGCAGTGGACAGATGGTGGCCGTCGGCACGGTCGGCGACCTGCGGGCCGGCGGTGCGGTGCGGCTGCGGGTCGACGTCCCCGAGGCCGAAGCCGGGTGGGCCGACGGCCTGCCCGGGGTGAAGGTGCTCGGCCGGACGGGCTCGGTGACCGAGCTCGAACTGGGCGAGGACGCCGACGACCAGGCCGTGCTCAAGGCGGCGCTGGCCACCGGGCCGGTCCGCGAGTTCGCCCGTGAGCAACCGTCGCTGACCGAGCTGTTCCGGTCCGTCGTCTCGACCGAGGAGGTCCCCGCATGAGCACCCCCGACGTCCGGATGAGCCCGGCGGCCGCGGTGGGCCTGGTCGCCTCCCGCGAGATCAGCACCCGCGTGAAGTCGAAGGCCTACCGCATCAGCACCGCGGTCACGCTGCTGCTGATCGTGGTCGGCATCCTGGCGGTCAAGCTGTTCGCCGGTGACGGCGCCGACGCGAAGGTCGGTTTCACCGCCGCCACCGCCGGCTTCTCGGCGCCGCTGACGGCGACCGGGAAGACCCTCGACGAGAACATCGAGACCACGCAGGTTCCCGACGAAGCCGCCGGGCGGGCGAAACTGGCCGACGGCTCGCTCGACGCGCTGCTCACCGGGGACGGCCGGAGCCTGCACGTCCAGGTGAAGAAGGACCTCGACGGCATGCTCGCGAACGTCCTGCAGGTGCTCGCCCAGCAGGTGGCGGTCAACCAGCAGGTCGCCGCGCTGGGCGGGGACCCCGCCCGGTTCCAGGCCGCGATCGCCTCGGCGAAGTTCGTCGAGGACCCGCCGCTGGAGCAGCCCTACGACTACAACGGCCAGCAGCTCGTGCTGGGCATCATCGCGGGCATCCTGATCTACATGTCGCTGCTGCTGAACGGCCAGACCGTCGCGCAGGGCGTCGTCGAGGAGAAGACCTCGCGGGTGGTCGAGCTGCTGCTGTCGACGATCAAGCCGTGGCAGCTGATGGCGGGCAAGGTGCTCGGCATCGGCCTGGTCGGGCTGATCCAGATGGTCGTGATCGGCATCGGCGGGGTGGTGACCGGGCTGGCGACGGGCGTGCTGACGATCTCGGTCTCGGCCGCCGTGGGCACGGTCGCCTGGCTGATCGTGTGGTACCTGCTCGGGTTCTTGATGTACTCGATCGTGTTCGCCGCGCTCGGGGCGCTGGTTTCGCGCCAGGAAGACGTCGGCGGCGCGACGACGCCGGCGCTGATGTTCGTGATCGCCGGATACGTGATCGGCATTTCCGTGCTGCCGTCGGATCCGGGCAACACGTTCGTCGAAGTGCTTTCGGTGATTCCGGTGTTCTCGCCGACGTTGATGCCGATGCGGCTGGCGATGGGCGGAGTGCCCGTTTGGGAAGCCGTGGTGTCGGTGGGGCTCGTGGTGCTGATGATTCCGGGGCTGATCTGGTTCGCCGCGCGGATCTACCGGAACGCGGTCATGCGGACCGGCGCGAAAGTGAAGCTCCGGGACGCCCTGCGGGCCGCCTGAGGCATTTCGCCGGTGTAATGCTCGAGGCCGCCCGGCGCTTGCGGTTTACGCTGCGCCGGACGGCCTCGTCTCCCCGGTCCCCACCGGTAGAACCAGTATGGCCACGAGTGATCTTCGCGCGCCAGTCGTCTCACTCGATCGTGGGGCGCACGAGTTGCCGCCCCTGGGTACTTGATCGACGATCCGGTGCAAATCCGTGGAGGGAGTCGGTATGGGCGAGCAACTCAAGGACGGGCTCGGGCAGGCGTGGGCCATGGTGGCCACGTTCGTCCCGAAACTCGTGGGATTCCTGGTCATCCTGCTGATCGGCTGGTTGATCGCGAAAGCCGTCTCGAAAGGGCTGGCGCTCGTGCTCGGGAAAGCCGGATTCGGGAAACTGGTCGAACGGACCGGGCTGAGCGGGAAGATCGGCCAGCAGAAGTTCGACGCGACCGGGATCCTCGTCAAATTGGTGTATTACTTCATTCTCCTGATCGCGCTGCAGCTGGCTTTCGGCGTGTTCGGGCCGACCAACCCGGTGAGCCAGCTGCTCAACGACATCATCGCGTTCCTGCCGCGGATCGTGGTGGCACTGGTGCTCGTCGTGGTGGCCGCGGCGATCGCGAAGGTGGTGCGGGACGTCGTCGCGTCCGCGCTGTCCGGCCGCGGCGCGGCGCGCCCGCTGTCGCTGGCGGCCTACTGGCTGATCATGGCGTTCGGCATCATCGCGGCGCTCGGCCAGGTGAACATCGCGACGGCGATCACCGGCCCGATCCTGATCGCGGTGCTGGCGACGATCGGCGGCGTGATCGTCGTCGGCTTCGGCGGCGGCCTGATCAAGCCGGCCCAGGACCGCTGGCGCGGCTGGATGGCGAGCATGGAGCACCAGCTGGAGACCCCGGCGCAGCGCACGGGCGAGATGGGCACCGGCCCGGCGGCCCCGCGCGCGACGGTCGACAGCACGCCGACCTCGCCGGTCGGCACCCCGCGCCCGCAGGGCTGAGGCCGGAGGAGCGGCGCGGGCCCGGCGGACGGGGATGCCGCCGGGCCCGCGCCGTTCGCTCGCTCGGGTCCCCGGTCCGGCGGGCCCCACCGCGCTCCGGAGGTCATGAATGACTCATTCCTGACCTCCGAAGACCTGAATGAGTCATTCAAGGCGCCCCGCTACCCTCACCGCATGGGGGTCGTCGCGGCGCTCTGGCGCTATCCGGTGAAGTCGATGGTGGGCGAACGCCTGACCGAGGCCAAGGTCGGCGAACGCGGCTTCGACGGTGATCGCCTCTACGCGGTCCGCGATCCGGACGGCAAGTTCGGCAGCGGCAAGAACACCCGCCGCTTCCGGCGGATGCCCGGCCTGAACACCTTCGCCGCGCGGTACGCCGGTGACGTCCCGGTGATCACCCTCCCGGACGGTCGCACCGCCCGCGGCGACGCCGACCTCGCGGCCGCCCTCGGCCGCCCCGGCGTCGCGTTGACCAAGGAAGCGGACGTCCCGCACCACGACGAGGCCGCCGTCCACTTGCTGACGACGTCATCGCTGGCCTGGCTCGCCGAGCGCGCGCCCGAGGCCGAGATCGACGCCCGGCGGCTGCGGCCCAACCTCCTGCTCGACACCGGCCCGGCGCCGGAACTCACCGAGGACACCTGGGTGGGCGAGCGCATCCGGATCGGCGAGGTCGAGCTGGAGATCCTGCGCAAGGCCGTCCGCTGCGTGATGGTCGACCTGCCCTGGGACGGGCTCCCGACCGCACCGGGGCTGCTCAAGACGATCACCGCCGCGAACGGCATGACGCTCGGCGTGCACGCCCGGGTCGTCCGCGGCGGCACGCTGCACGTCGGCGACGTCCACAGCATGGGATGTTCCACCGCTCACGCTCCCTAGGGAATGCGTCCGTCAGCGAGCATGTTGGGAGCGGTAGGACGAAAGGGGCGTGACGTGGACTTCCTGCTGCACCACGGGATCACCGTGCTCGGCCAGTGGATTTCGATCGCGGAGCTCGCCGGGCAGGTGTTCGCGCTCGCCGTCGTGTTCCTCGCGCAGCGTCGCACCCTGTGGACGTGGCCGGTTCAGGTCGGGGCCACCGTGCTGCTGTTCGCCGTCTACGTCTCCGCGCACCTCGGCGGGCTCGCCGCCCGGCAGGTCGCCATCCTCGCCATCTCCGTCTACGGCTGGTGGGCCTGGACCCGCCGCCAGGACCCGGTCTTCGGCGTCGTCGTCCGCAAGGGCCGGCTCGCCGAACGGCTGGCGATGCTCGGCGCCTTCGTCGTCGGCACCACCGTGATGGCGCTGGTCCTCGACGCCCTCCACGCGTCCTGGGCGCCCTGGCCCGACGCCGCCATCTTCGTCGGCACCCTCGTCGCCTTCGGGGCGCAGGGGCTCGGGCTGGTCGAGTTCTGGCTGGTCTGGCTGGCCGTCGACGCGATCGGCGTCCCGCTGCAGATCTCCTCCGGGCTCTACTTCTCGGCCGCGATCTACATCGTCTTCGCCGGGCTCGTCGTGCACGGCTGGTGGAGCTGGAACCGCTCCGCGAAGCGCGTCGAGGCGCGGGTCATGGCAGCATCCAGCTGAGCGCCGCCGTGCTCTGACCCCACACGATCAGGCACAGCACCAGCAGCAGCCCGACGCTCCACGGCAGCACCTTTCGCAGCAGCTTGCCCTCTTCGCCGGGCAGGTTCGCCGCCACGCAGGCGATGGTGAGGTTCTGCGGCGACACCATCTTGCCGAGGACGCCGCCGGAGCTGTTCGCCGCGGCCAGCAGGTTCGCCGGCAGGCCGGTCTGGTGCGCCGCCGTCACCTGCAGGGCGCCGAACAGCGCGTTCGCCGAGGTGTCGGAGCCGGAGACGGCGACGCCGAACCAGCCCAGCACCGGGGAGAGGAACGCCAGCCCGGCGCCCGCGGCGGCGATGAACGTGCCGATCGTCGACGTCTGGCCGGACAGGTTCATCACGTAGGCGAGCGCGAGCACGCCGGTGACGGTGAGGATCGCGAACCGCAGCTCCTTGACCGTGGCGAGCCACTCGCTCGCGGCGCCGCCCGCCTTCACCGCCAGCAGCGCCGCCGTGATCACGCCGGCCAGCAGGACCAGTGTCCCGCCGGTGTTGAGGACCGGCAGCGAGAACGTGTTGCCGGACACCGGTTTCCCGTTCGGCGCGGCGACGTTCAGGCCGGGCCAGTGGAACTTCCAGGTCGCCTTGTCCAGCAGGCGCTTGACCGGCGGGAGCACGGCGATCGAGAAGATCACGATGATGAGCAGGTACGGCAGGTACGCCTTGACGACGTCGCCGCGCGCGTCTTCCGGCGGTGTTTCGGCCGACGCCGTGCCCCCGTTGCCGATCCGGACGGCCTCGGGCACCGGCCGCCGGGTCTGGGGCAGGGCCACCAGCGCGGCCGCGCCGGCCAGCGCGGCGCCGATGTCGGCCAGCTGCGGTGACACGTAGTTCGAGGCGAGGAACTGGACGAGCCCGAACGCGACCCCGCAGACGAGCGCGGGCAGCCAGGTGTCCTTGAAGCCGCGCTTGCCGTCGACGATGATCACCAGCAGCAGCGGGACGACCAGGGCCAGCAGCGGCGTCTGGCGGCCGACGATCGAGGAAACCTCCTGCAGCGGCAGGCCGGTGACCTGGGCGAGGGTGACGACCGGGGTGCCCATGGCGCCGAAGGCGACCGGCGCGGTGTTCGCGACCAGCGCGACCACGGCCGCCTTGACCGGGTGGAACCCGACGGCCACGAGCATCACGGCGCTGATCGCGACCGGCGCCCCGAACCCGGCCAGCGCCTCCATCAGCGCGCCGAAGCAGAAGGCGATGATCAGCGCCTGGATGCGCGGGTCGTCGGAGATCCGGCCGAACGAGCGGCGCAGCACGTCGAAGTGCCCGGTCCGCACGGTGAGCCGGTAGATCCACAGCGCGTTGACGACGATCCACATGATCGGCCACAGCCCGAACGCGGCGCCCTGCAGCGCCCCGGAGACGGCCTGCACGACCGGCATCCCGTACGCGGCGATGCCGACGACGAGCGCGACGAGCAGCCCGATGAGCGCGGCGTGGTGCGCCCGCATCCGGACGGCCCCGAGCAGGACGAGGACGGTGGCGAGGGGCAGCACGGCGACCAGCGCGGACAGGCCGAGTGAGCCGAGGGGAGTCAGATCCTGCACGAACACGGGCGACCTCCGTTTCCACGATGCGAAAACGGCCTTTCGGCGGGTGCCCGAGATCTTCGTCACAAACCAGGCGGTCCGTCAAGAACTTGAGACCGGTTGGCCCAGCGCGTCAGTGCTTCACGGCTTCGGCAGCACGGCGAGCGCGGTCTCGGCGATGGCTCGGATGCGGTCCGGCTCGACGCCGCCCTTGCCCAGGGCCTCGAGGCCGCGCAGGACCGCCAGCACCAGCCCGGCGAGGTGGGCGGGGTCGTGGCCGGTGGCGAGGTCGCCCGCGCGCTGGGCGCCTGCGATGCACGCCGTCAGGTAGTCCTGCAGGGTGTGGAAGGCCCGCGCGGTCCGCGTGGCGACGGCCTCGTCGTGCTCCGCGCATTCGGCGGCGCCCTTCGCCATCAGGCAGCCGCGGTGCTCCCGGTCGGCGACGACCGACTCGGCGATCGCGCGCACGTGGTTCTCCAGCCGCCGGTACGCGGTGTCGTCGGGGCCTTCGAGCTGGTGCCGCACGCCGTCGGTCGCTTCGGTGCAGTAGTAGTCGTAGACGCGCAGGTAAAGCGCGTGCTTGTCGCCGAAGGCGCCGTACAGGCTGCCCTTTCCGAGGCCGGTCGCGGCGGCGAGGTCGTCGACCTTCGTGCCGGCGTACCCGTGTTCCCAGAACTGGTCCCTGGCCGCGCGCAGGACCGCTGTCTCGTCGAAGCTCCGGGGTCTCGCCATGAGATCAGGCTAACCGTTCTTGACTATCTCGTCCAGAACGGCGTACGTTCTGGACGAGATAGTCAAGAACTGGGAGGGCATCGTGAACCTGGAGAACAAGACCGCGGTCGTGACCGGTGGCAGCACCGGCATCGGGCTCGCCATCGCGAAGCGCTTCGCGGCCGAAGGCGCGCACGTGTTCGTCACGGGCCGGCGCAAGGAGGCCCTCGACGACGCGGTCGCCGAGATCGGCGGCAGCGTGACGGCGGTCCGGGCGGACTCGGCGAACCTCGCCGACCTCGACGAGCTCTACCGCGCGGTGGCCGAGCGCGGCCGCGGCCTCGACGTCCTGGTGGCCAACTCCGGCGGCGGCAGCTTCGCCCCGCTCGGCGAAATCACCGAGGAGCAGTTCGACAGCACGTTCGCCACGAACGTCAAGGGGGTCGTCTTCGCCGTCCAGAAGGCGCTGCCGCTGCTGAACGCGAACGCGTCGATCATCCTCACCGGCTCGACGGCGTCGACCCGGGTCGACCCGGCCTTCAGCGTCTACGGGGCGACGAAGGCGGCGGTGCGCAACCTCGCCCGCGGCTGGGCGGTCGACCTGAAGGGGACCGGGACGCGGGTCAACGTCCTGGCTCCGGGACCCACGCGCACCCCCGGCCTGCTCGGCCTCGTCGCCGAGGACGAGCAGCAGGGTCTGCTCGACAACCTCGCGGCGCAGGTCCCGCTCGGCCGGGTCGGTGAACCGGCGGAAATCGCGGCCGCGGCGCTGTTCCTGGCGTCGGAGGAGTCGAGCTTCGTCAACGGCGTCGAGTTCTTCGTCGACGGCGGCCTCGCGCAGGTCTGATCAGCGCAGGGTGGCGTGGGAGGGCTTCAGGTCGGCGAGGGTGCGGACGCCGAGCAGCTGCATCGTGCGGACCATCTCCGTCCGCAGGATGTCGACGCAGCGCTGGACGCCGCGCTCGCCGCCGGCCATGAGCCCGTACAGGAAGGCGCGGCCGATCAGCACCGCGTTCGCGCCGCGGGCGAGGGCCGCCACGATGTCGCCGCCGGAGAGGATGCCCGTGTCGATCCAGACCTCCGCGCCGTCCTGGACCTCGTCGAGGACCGCCGGGAGCAGCTCCAGCGGCGTCGGCGCGCGGTCGAGCTGGCGGCCGCCGTGGTTGGAGATCAGGACCGCGTCCGCGCCGTGCTTGACGACGTCGCGGGCGTCGTCGACGTTCTGGATGCCCTTGACGACCAGCTTCCCCGGCCAAATCTGGCGGACCCAGTCGAGGTCGTCGAAGTTCAGCGTCGGGTCGAAGAGCTTGTTCAGCAGCTCCGCGACCGTGCCGCCGAAGTGGTTGAGCGAGGCGAACTCGAGCGGCTCGGTGGTGAGCAGGTTGAACCACCACGCCGGGTGCAGCGCGCCGTCGAGGAACGTCTTGAGCGTGAGGGCGGGCGGGATGGTCAGGCCGTTGCGGACGTCGCGCAGGCGGGCGCCGCCGACCGGGGTGTCCACGGTCAGCATGAGCGTGTCGTAGCCCGCGGCCCACGCCCGATTCATCAGATCTTCACCCGCGCCGTGGTCGCGCCAGACGTAGAGCTGGAACCACTTGCGCGCGCCCGGCGCGGCCTCGGCGAGATCCTCGATCGACGTCGTCGCCATCGTCGAGAGCCCGACCGGGATGCCGGTGCGCTCGGCGACGCGGGCCACCGCGCGCTCGCCCTCGTGCTGCATCATGCGGGTGAAGCCGGTGGGGGCGAAGGCGAACGGCAGCGCCGACGTCTTGCCGAGGATCTCGCGGGTGGTGTCCACATCGGACACCCCGCGCAGCACGTTCGGGTGGAACTCGATGCGGCGGTACGCCTGCCGGGCCCGCAGCAGGCTGTCCTCGAGCTCGGCCGCGCCGTCGGTGTAGTCGAACGCCGCCCGCGGGGTCCGCTTGCGCGCGATCATCCGCAGGTCGGCGATGGTGTGCGCGTTCGCGAGCCGTCGGTCGGTCGGGTTCAGCACGATCGGCTTGGGCCGCAGGATCTGCTGCAGCTCGCTCGGCTTCGGCAGTCGGCGCTTCGTCACCTACATCAACTCCCTACGCGCAAGGGCCCGGCAGACATCGGATGTCTGCCGGGCCCGAACCTAGCACCCGATCACGCGTTCCCGGAATCCGACGTCTGCGGCCCGGCGGCCGCGATGTCGTCGAGCCGGTACTTCGTGGCCGCTTCGAGGACCTTCGCCTGGTCGACCTCGCCGCGCTTGGCGAGGATCGACAGCGCCCCGACGGTGATCGACTCGGCGTCGACCAGGAACTTCCGCCGCGCCGCCGGCCGGGTGTCGGAGAACCCGAACCCGTCGGTGCCCAGCGTCAGCATGTCGGTCGGGACGTACGGGCGGATCAGGTCCGGCACCGCGCGCATCCAGTCCGACACCGCCACGACCGGCCCGTTCGCGCCCTTGAGCGCCTCGGTGACGTACGGCACGCGCGGCTCGCTGCCCGGGTAGAGCAGGTTGTCGTGGTCGATCTCGACGGCTTCGCGCCGCAGCTCGGTCCACGACGTGGCCGACCACACCGCGGCCCGCACGCCCCACTCCTCGGCCAGCAGCTTCTGCGCCTTCAGCGCGTCCGGCATCGTGACGCCCGAGACCAGGATCTGCACCTCGGGACCGTCGCCCTCGGGGGCGTCGGCGTACTTGTACAGGCCCTTCAGCAGGCCGTCGACGTCGAGGTTCTCCGGCTCGGCGGGCTGCTGGTACGGCTCGTTGTAGATCGTCATGTAGTAGAAGACGTTCTCGCCGTTGCCGTCCGGGCCGGTCTCGCCGTACATCCGGCGCAGGCCGTCCTTGACGATGTGCGCGATCTCGAACGACCACGCCGGGTCGTAGGCCACCGCGGCCGGGTTGGTCGCCGCCAGCAGCAGCGAGTGCCCGTCCGCGTGCTGCAGGCCCTCACCCGTCAGGGTGGTCCGGCCGGCGGTGGCGCCAAGGACGAACCCGCGGGCCATCTGGTCGGCGGCGGCGTACAGGCCGTCACCGGTGCGCTGGAACCCGAACATCGAGTAGAAGATGTAGATCGGGATCATCGGCTCGCCGTGCGTCGCGTACGACGTGCCGACGGCGGTGAACGACGCGGTCGAGCCCGCCTCGTTGATGCCCTCGTGCAGCAGCTGGCCCTTCTCGGACTCCTTGTAGGCCAGCATCAGGCTCGCGTCGACCGAGGTGTACGTCTGGCCGTGCGGGTTGTAGATCTTCGCCGTCGGGAACATCGAGTCGAGGCCGAAGGTGCGGGCCTCGTCCGGGATGATCGGGACGACGCGCTTGCCGATCTCGGAGTCCTTCGCCAGCTCGCGGACCAGCCGGACGAACGCCATCGTCGTGGCGACCTCCTGCTTGCCGGAGCCCTTCCGGATGCCCTCGTAGACCTTGTCGCCGGGCAGCACCAGGGCCTTGGCGGCCTTGGGACGGCGTTCCGGCAGGAAGCCGCCGAGCGCCTTGCGGCGGCCGATCATGTACTCGATCTCGGGCGAGTTCGCGCCCGGGTGGTAGTACGGCGGCAGCTTCGGGTTGCGCTCGAGCTCCTCGTCGCTGATCGGGATCCGCTGCGAGTCGCGGAACAGCTTGAGGTCGTCGAGGGTGAGCTTCTTCATCTGGTGCGTGGCGTTGCGGCCCTCGAACGCCGGGCCCAGGCCGTAGCCCTTGATCGTGTGGGCCAGGATCACCGTCGGCTGGCCATGGTGCTCCAGCGCCGACTTGTACGCCGCGTACACCTTGCGGTAGTCGTGGCCGCCGCGCTTGAGGTTCCAGATGTCGGCGTCGGAGAGGTCCTTGACCAGGTCCTTCGTCCGCGGGTCGCGGCCGAAGAAGTGCTCGCGGACGAAGGCGCCGTCGTTGGCCTTGTACGTCTGGTAGTCGCCGTCCGGGGTGACGTTCATCAGGTTGACCAGCGCGCCGTCGCGGTCGGCGTGCAGCAGCGAGTCCCACTCGCGGCCCCAGATCACCTTGATGACGTTCCAGCCGGCGCCGCGGAAGTACGACTCCAGCTCCTGGATGATCTTGCCGTTGCCGCGCACCGGGCCGTCGAGCCGCTGCAGGTTGCAGTTGATCACGAAGGTCAGGTTGTCGAGGCCCTCGCCGGCGGCGACGTGGATGAGGCCCCGCGACTCGGCCTCGTCCATCTCGCCGTCGCCGAGGAACGCCCAGACGTGCTGGTCGTCGGTGTTCTTGATGCCGCGGTCGCGCAGGTAGCGGTTGAACCGGGCCTGGTAGATGGCGTTCATCGGGCCGAGGCCCATGGACACCGTCGGGTTCTCCCAGAACTCCGGCATCAGCCGCGGGTGCGGGTACGACGGCAGGCCGCCGCCCTCGCCGGCGTGGCTGTACTCCTGGCGGAAGCCGTCGAGCTGCGACTCGGAGAGGCGCCCCTCGAGGAACGCGCGGGCGTAGATGCCGGGGGAGGCGTGACCCTGGATGTAGATCTGGTCGCCGCCGCCGGAGTGGTCCTTGCCGCGGAAGAAGTGGTTGAAGCCCACCTCGTAGAGCGCGGCCGAGGAGGCGTAGGTCGAGATGTGGCCGCCGACGCCGACACCCGGGCGCTGCGCGCGGTGCACCATGATCGCCGCGTTCCAGCGGATCCAGGCGCGGTAGCGGCGCTCGATGTCCTCGTCGCCGGGGAACCAGGGTTCGTTCTCGGTGGGGATCGTGTTGACGTAGTCCGTCGAGGTCAGGGCCGGGACGCCGACGTTCCGCTCCCGCGCGCGCTCGAGGATGCGCAGCATCAGGTACCGGGCCCGCTGCTGCCCGCCCCTCGCCAGAGCCTCGTCGAAGGAGTCCAGCCACTCGGCGGTCTCCTCCGGGTCGATGTCGGGCAGGTGCGCCGCCAGTCCGTCACGGATGACGCGTACGCGTGCCGGGGTCTCCTTGCCGGAGGCGCCGTCGTTCTGCGGGGCCAAGGGGTCTCCTTGCGAAAAGTTGTAGCCGGTGGTGCTCGTACGCGGGGGTGTACGACTCTCCATCGTCGTCTTCCGTCCCGGCTTCCGCACCGCTACTTGGCGGTAACATAGGCCGACCCGGTCGAGCCACTCCCTGCGCGCGGTGTATCGCGCGCGCGTTTACTTCCTCCCCACCCTAGGGGACGACCCTCGGAGGGGTGGCAGACCGGGGGCGCCAGGTACCCGAAACGCCGTCGCGGCGGCCCGGTGGCGGGCCGTATCCTGCGACACGAGTTGTCACAGATCCGGTGTGGACGGTTGCGCGCGGAGCCTCACCAGTGTTCGCTATCGGCAACCGGGTAGCCGAGTGTGGCCCAGACGTACCCTCCGGGGTGTCCGACGCCACGCTCCGTCGTAGTTGGAGGAGTGAAAGCAGTGGTCGCCGCGGGAGACGCTGATCAGAGCAGCGTCGCCGAGAGGCTCGGCATCAAGCCCGAGATGGTGGTCCAGGAGATCGGCTGGGACGAGGACGTCGACGACGACGTCCGCGCGGCGATCGAGGAGCAGATCGGCGGGGACATCCTCGACGAGGACGCCGACGAGGTCATCGACGTGGTGCTGCTCTGGTGGCGCGAGGACGACGGCGACCTGGGCGACGCGCTCATCGACGCCAGGGGCCCCCTGGAGGAGACCGGCGTGATCTGGGTCCTCACCCCCAAGACGGGGCAGCCCGGGCACGTCGAGCCGAGCGAAATCGCCGAAGCGGTGCCCGCCGTCGGACTGGCACAGACCGCCAACATCAGTGTCGGCCCGAACTGGATCGGCACCCGCCTGGTGTCGCCGAAGTCGAAGTCGAAGCAGCGCTGAGCCGGTTTCGCCGGACGGACACGATAGGGTTGTCCTCGCAGGCACGTGTCCGTTCGGGAGAGGAAACGCTGGTATGACCGTCAAGGTCGGTTCTGAGGCCCCTGACTTCACGCTCAACGACTACAACAAGCAGCCGGTCCAGCTGTCGTCGTTCCGGGGTGACAAGCCGGTGCTGCTGGTCTTCTACCCCTTCGCGTTCAGCGGCATCTGCACCGGCGAGCTGTGCCAGCTCCGCGACGAGTTCGCCGACTACGACAACAAGGGCGTCCAGGTCCTGGGCGTCTCGGTCGACACGCCGTTCGCGCTCAAGGCATGGGCCGAGAAGGAGGGCTACCAGTTCCCGCTGCTGTCCGACTTCTGGCCCCACGGCGAGGTGGCTCAGGCGTACGGCGTGTTCAACTCCGACGCCGGCCTGGCGGTCCGCGGCACGTTCCTGATCGACAAGGACGGCGTGGTCCGGTTCGCGGAGGTCAACGGCCCGGGCGAGGCTCGCGACCAGCAGGGCTGGAAGAAGGCCGTGGCCGAACTGACGGCATGAGTTTCCCGGCGGCGGTCTGGTTTCGGGCCGCCGCCGACCGGGCGCATAGCTCAGCGGAAGAGCACTCGGCTTACACCCGAGCGGTCGCAGGTTCGAACCCTGCTGCGCCCACCAGCGAAAACGAGGTTCCATGACCATCGTCGTGCCCTATCACCAGGATGAACGGCTGCCCGGCAGCAGCATTCCGCTGCCCGGGGGAGCCGTCGTCGATGCGTCCTTGCCCGAAGGAGACGTCTGGACCCGGCTCGTGGCGTTGTTCGACGTGGTCGCGGACCTCGTGGCTGCCCGGCTGGGGAAGCCGGAGGCCGACGTCCCGGTGGTGGTGTCCGGGGACTGCCTGGTCGCCGGCGCCACGATCACCGGTGCGCAACGGGCGGGCCTCGACCCGTCGGTGGTCTGGTTCGACGCGCACGGCGACGTGCACACCCTGCGCAGCTCGACCTCGGGCTACCTCGGTGGCCTCGCGCTGCGGCTCGTCCTCGGCGCGCACGAGGAGCTGTTCGCGGGGCCGCTGGGGCTTCGTCCCCTGGCCGAACGCCAGGCGGTGCTGGTCGACGCGCGCGACCTCGATCCGGCCGAGGCCGACTTCCTCGCCGGCAGCGACGTCCGCCGTCACGGGGTCGAGGAGCTCCAAGCGGAAATGGTGCCCGGCGGACCGCTCGTGCTGCACGTCGACGTGGACGTGGTCGACACCGCCGAACTGCCGGGGACGCGCTTTCCCGCCCCGAACGGACCCACGCAGCGAGCCGTCCTCGACGCCGTGCGGCGGGTGCTGGCCACGGGCCGGGTCGTCGCCGTCGACATCGCTTGTCCCTGGCACCCCGCCCGTGACGAGCAGGAGACCGCCGCCCGTGCCCGCCTGCTCGCCGAACTCCTCGCCGCGGCGGCGTAATTCGCTGGCCTGCCCGGAGGCCGCGTCACTAGCGTCTGCCGGGTGATCCACGAAGATCCGCGTGCCTACCTGCTGGGGCTCGAGGGCATGGCGCTGCTGCGGGCGTTCACCGGAGAGTTCGGCCGCGACTTCGTCGAAGCCCGGATCGCCGAGGTCCGCCGGGTGCTCGCCGACGAGGCGCTGGCGGACGCCGCCGTGGACGTGGACCGGGTCGACACCGTCACCGGCTATCGGTGGTGGTCGGCGACGTACGACCGGCCCAACTCGGCGTTCGACCTCGACGAGCCCGTGGTCCGGGAGATCGTGGACGGCCTGCCGGTGGGCGTGGCGCTCGATGCCGCGTGCGGGACCGGCCGCTACGCCGAATTGCTCGCCCGCCGCGGCCACCGGGTCGTCGGCGTGGACGGCTCGCCCGACATGCTCGCCCGGGCGCGGACCCGGGTGCCGGAGGCCGAGTTCCTGCTCGGCGACCTGCACCGGCTGCCGGTGGCGGACGCCGAAGCCGACCTCGTCGTGTGCGGCTTGGCGCTGACGCACGTCCCGGCGCTCGAGCCGGTGCTGGCGGAGTTCGCCCGGGTGCTCCGGCCCGGCGGGCACCTGGTGCTCGCCGACATGCATCCCGACCGGGTGGCGCAGGGCGCGATCCCGCCCGTGCGCGGCGCCGACGGCCGGCCCGGCCGGCTGAGGAGCTACCGCCACCCGATCGGCGACTACCTGCGTGCCGCCCTGGCGGCAGGACTGCAGGTGCGTCGCTGCGAGGAACCGCTCCTGCCGGCCGGCGACCCGCCTGCCGCGGGGGAACCGGCAGGCGGGCCCGGACCGTGGGAGCTGTGGCCGTGGAGCCTGGCCGGCCTGGTGCCCGAAGCGGCCCGGGCCGTCAACGCGGGCGCGCCGGCTCTGGTCATCTGGCACTTCCAAGCGCTCACTCCGCCATGACCGGCTCGGGGACGGCGGCCGTGGCGCGCCGCATCGTCGTCACCAGGAGGGTCAGCCCCGCGAACAGCACCGCCGCGATCACACCCGTCACGTTCAGCGCCGTCGTGAACGCGTCCTTCGCCTGCTCGGCCAGCTCCGGCCGGGTGACGTCGACGGCGAGGGTCGTGCCCGCCGGGAACACGCCGTGGTACACCGCCGCCGCGGTCAGGCCGATCAGGGCCATGCCCAGTGAGCCGCCCAGGTAGTTGCCGGTGTCCGCCATCGAGGCCGCCGAACCCGCGCGCTCCGGCGGGACCGAGCCCACCACCAGGCCGATGCCCAGCGCGAACAGCGGGCCCGTGCCCAGCGTCAGGACCGTGATGCCCACCACGACCGGCACCAGGCCGTCGGTGACGGCCAGCAGGAGGCTGCCCGCCGCGGACACCGCCAGGCCGGCCGCGATCGCCGTGGCCGGGGTGACGAACCGGGTCAACGCCGGGGCCGCCGTCGTGCCCGCCGCCACGCCGAGGCCCATCGGGGCGAACAGCAGCGCCGAGACGAGCGGGGAGTGGCCGAGCACACTCTGCAGGTACTGCGTCACCAGCAGGCCGACGCCGGCCATCGCGACCCCGGCGAACACCAGTGCGACGAGCACCGCGGTGAACGGGCGGTTCCGGAACAGCCGCAGGTCCAGCAGCGGCGACGCGGCGGTCAGCTGACGGCGGGCGAAGACGGCGCCCAGCAGCGTCCCGGCGGCGATCGCCGCGACCGGGAGGACCGGCGACCCGGTGGACAGCTGCTTGAGGCCGAACACGATCAGCAGCACCGCGGCCAGCGAAAGCGCCACCCCGGGCAGGTCCAGCCGCCCGGACGACGGCGCGCGGAACTCGGGCAGCAGCACCGGCCCCGCGACGAGCAGGACGGCCACGGCCGGGACGGCGACCAGGAACACCGAGCTCCACGAGAAGTGCTGGAGCAGGAAGCCGGCGAACACGGGGCCGGCCGCGCCGCCCGCGAACTGGCAGGTGGCCCAGATCGAGATGGCCTTCCCGCGCTGCTTCTCGTCGCGGAACATGTTGGTGATCAGGGCGAGCGTCGACGGCATCAGCGTCGCCCCGGCGACCCCGAGCGCCGCGCGGACGACGATGAGCATCACCGGCCCGGTCGAGAACGCCGCGACGATCGACAGCAGCCCGAACGCCCCGCCGCCGGCGAGCAGCAGCCGCCGTCGCCCGATCCGGTCGCCGAGCGTGCCCATGGTGATGACGAACCCGGCGACGACGAAGCCGTAGCTGTCGGTGATCCACAGCTGTTCGGTGCTGCTCGCGCCGAGGTCCGCGCTCAGCTGCGGCAGCGCGAGGAACAGCGAGGTCATGTCCATCGCGACGAGCAGGGTGGGCAGCACGAGCACCGCCAGTCCCAGCCACTCCCGCCGTCCGGCCGGCTTCTCCATGTCCGCTCCTTCTCCGTGGTCTGTTTGCCAGGAGGTCGGAGCCGGGGCGGGGGACCGGACACGGGGTGCGGGATTTTTTTTCGAGGGTGTTCGTAGGCAGCCGCGGTGGGAGTGGATGCCGTTGCGGAGTCCGGTCAGCCGGGTCGTGCAAGGCGGCGAGGGAGAACGCGCGCTTGAGCTTCCGGTTGCCGTCCGGGCGGGGCCCGCCGCCCCGGCGAACGCGCCGGGGCGGCCGGAGAGCGGTCAGCCGCAGTGCCAGCGCACCACCGCCTTCGCGGGATCCGGCGAGTACACCGTCGCGGTGCCGAACACGTCGCCGGTCTCGGTCACTTCCCGTGGCCGGGTGTCGTGGCCGGGCAGGGCGACCGTCTGGGCCGGGCCGCCGCCGGGCGGGAGGAACAGCATCGCCCCGTCGAGCGCGTGGCCCACGACGGCGCCCGCGGAGTTCATCGCCGCCGCGGACTTCAAGCCCGGGAGCGCGCGGTCGACCGAGCCGTCGTGGTTCCAGAGGAACACTCCCGCGTCGCCCGCCGTCCCGGCGATCCGGTGCGTCGTGATCACCTGGGGCACCACGTCACCGGCCGGAACCGGCGACGCCAGGCGGATCGGGGCGCCACCCTGCGGCAGCACCTGGCCTACCAAGTGGCCGCCGGTGGACCAGTCGACGACCGCCGCCGCGACCGTGCCGTTGTCGTCGATGCCGCCCTGGACCTGCCAGCCCGGTGCCGAGAGGAGCACCTCGACGGTTCCCGGCGCGTCCGCCGGCCACACGACCGTGGTGTTCACCCCGGTGGCCGCGGTTTCGCCGACGGCGCCGAGGATGTCGCCCCGCGCGTTGATCGCCAGCGCCTCGGTGTTCGTGTACCCCGGCGGGTCGGGCAGCCGTTCGAAGTGGCCGCCGGTGTACCGGACGGCGTGGTGGAGCGGGAACTCCCCGTACTCGGTGTACGAACCGACCGCGACGCCGGAGGCGTTCACGTCGGTCAGCTCGGTGTCCAGCCCGAACGCGGTGCCGAGCAGGTGCGGGCCGTCGGCGCGCCAGACCACGCCGGCGAGCCTGCCGCTGATCGACGCCGGCTGCAGCGTGCCGGCGACCGCCCCGGCTTCGTCACCCGAGCCGAGATCGTGGACCCGGTAGCCGTCGGGTACCGGCAGCGTGGCGGGTGCCCACTGGCACCCCTCCACCGCTTCGGCAGCCGGCGCCCCGGCCAGGATCCCCCCTGCCAGCACCGCCGCGACGACGGCCGCGGTGTACTTCCCTGGTGTTCTCAAGCGTCCTCCTCGGACCTCGGATCAGCCTCTGACCGAACACCGAAATTCTACCGGCGACCACCGACAAAAACGGGATTCCTGTTGTACGGCAAAGGGTTCTACGCAAATCCGGTTGCCGCGAGCGCTACCGTCGAGGGCATGAGGATCATCCTGCTGGGAGCCACCGGGCTCGTCGGACGAGCCGTCGCCGCCGCCCTCGAACCGCGGCACGACGTCGTGCCCGTCTCGCGCACGTCGCCGGTCGAAGCGGATCTGGCGAATCCCGCCTCGCTCGACGCGCTGTTCGGGACGTCCCCGGATGCCGTCGTGTGCTGCGCCGCCAACGTCCCGCTGCGCCCGCTCGCCGACCTGACCGACACGCAGGTGCTCGACGACCTGCGCGCCAAGCTGCTCGGCCAGGTCGCGCTCGCCCGGCGCGCGGTGGAGCGCCTGCCCGCCGGGGGCTCGATCACGCTCACCGGCGGGACCTTCACCGAGCCGATCCCGGGCAGCGCGCTCGGTGCGCTCGTCAACGCCGGTCTCGAGGGCTTCGTCCGGTCGGCCGCCGCCGAACTGCCGCACGGGCCGCGGATCAACGTCGTGAGTCCGGGCTGGATCGGCGAAACCCTCGAAGCGATGGGGGAGGACGGCGGCCGCGGGACACCGGTGGCGGTCGTCGCCGAGGCCTACCGCGCCCTCGTCGAAGGGGACGCGAACGGCCGCACCGTCGTCCCCCGGTGAGCCGGGGTCATGCCGCGTGCCAGGCGTGCTCGGCGAAGGCGTCGTCGAGCGGGGCGCGGGTGAGCCGGTTCGCGAACGTCGACAGCGTGTACGTCCCGATTCCCAGCACCACCTCCAAGGCGTTCCGCTCGGTGTAGCCGGCACCGGTGAACGCCTCGAGCCCCGCGGCCGGGACTTCGCCCCTGGTGTCCATGACCGCGTGGACGAAGAGGCGCAGCGCCTCCAGCCGCGGCTCCGGCAGCGGGGCCTCGGCCCGCATCGCCGCCACCAGTTCCGGCGATGCGGGCAGGCGGGTCAGCGTGGCCGTGTGCATCGCCACGCAGAGGTGGCATTCGTTGCGCGCGGCCACGGTCATGATCAGCACTTCGCGTTCCAGCGCCGTCAGGGTCGTGGTTTCGAAGACGGCGCTGAGCTTGAGGAAGCCGTTGAGCAGTTCCGGCGAGGTCGCCAGCCGGGCGACGGCGGACGGCACGCGGCCGAACTTCTTCGCGGTGGCCGTCATCGCGGGGCGGGCGGCCGGGGGTGCAGACTCCGGGGTGTGATCGGCGAACAAGGTGACTCCCGAGCTGGGATCGACAACGTGGTTGTCGAAACCGTAAACCAGGTTGTCGAGTTTGGCAAGCAGCCATGACCGACACCCCCGGTTACGAGCTGCCCTTCCTGCTGTTCGGCGGCTTCCGCACGCTCATCGACCGCCTGCACGCCGAGCTGGCCCGCCGCGGCCACCCCGGCCTGCGGCCGTCGTACGGGTTCGCGATGCAAGCTGTCGGCGTCCAGGGCGCGACGGCTTCGGAGATCGGCCGGCGCCTCGGGGTGTCCAAGCAGGCGGCGGGCAAGACCGTCGAGCGGCTCGAGGCGCTCGGGTACGCCGAGCGCGCCGACGACCCGGCCGACGCGCGCCGCAAGATCGTCCGGCTGACCGCGCACGGCGTCGACGCGCTCGGGAAATCGGCGGAGATCTTCGACGAGCTGCGCGCGGACTGGGCGCGCGTGGTGGGTGCGGAGCGGATCACCGCGCTGGAGAACGATTTGCGCGCGGTCGTGGAGCCGGCGGCGTACCGGCTCGATGCCGCCGGGTGGCTGTCGAGCTGATCCCCGGAGTCAGGCCCCGGTGTCGCTGATCACCTTCGGCCGGGACTTCCGGCCGCCGCTGCCGTCGAAGTAAGCCTCGACCTCACGGGCTTGGCTGTCGGACAGCCACCGCGCCGAGTACGTCGTGCCGTACCAGCCGATCTGCCCGGACGCCAGTTCGGCGGCGGTGTCGTAGTCGTCCGGATCGGCGCGGTCGCTGTAGTACCAGGTGCCGTCGCCGCCGTCCCGGAGGAACTCGAGCAGGAGGTCCGGTCCGACGAACAGGTACCCGCAGGAACGCTCGCCGCGGTGCAGCGAAGCCACTCGCCGGGGCCGGTTCGCCTCTGGTGTTCGCCGCCGGAGTCGAAGAACCGGTCCAGGTATTCCGGCGGCGGCAACGGGCTGTCGCGGAGCAGGGAGAAGACTTCGCTGCCAGCCCCGGGCCGCTCCCCGCCGATCTCGTACGCCTGGGCGAGATCGAGATAGGTGACCCCGGCGTTCTCCGCGTACTCTTCGGCCTCCGCTTCGGCGAGCGCGATGGCCTTGTCAGCGTCGGCGGCGTGCCAGAGGGTGATCCGTTCCTCGTACGGGCCCGTCCACCGGAAGAGGCAGCGCACTGCGTACCACTGCCTGGCTTCGCCGCCCGTCAAAAGCCGCAGCCGGGGTCCGGGGCGTCCTCCGAAAGCGGGCTGCCCGCCGGGAGCACGTACAGGACTTCCAGCACCAGCGGCGTCGAGCCCAGGTTGCGGCCGATGTGCACCTGGTCCGGCTTCTCGGTGAACGCGCGCCCCGTGCCGAAGATGCCGTCGATGCTGCAGTCGGCCAGGTTGTGGGTGAGCGTTCCGGACTTCACGTACGCGTAGAGCGTGCCGTCGTGGAAGTGCCAGCCGGTGTAGCCGCCGGGCTGGATCGTGACCTCCCGCAGCGTGTAGTCGGTGTGCCCGATGGTCTGCTGGGCCAGGATCGTGCCGGTGACGCCGCTGCCGGGCGTCGCGGAGGCGGTGGCGGGCAGCACCAGGGCCGCGGCGAAGGCGGCCGTGACAACAGCGATCGGCTTGCGCATCGGCCCAAGCTACCGCGTCCGGGTGTGCCCGTGGGGGCAGTGTTCCGGGTAGTTTGCGGCCATGGACGCGGACGTTTTCGGGCAGGTCCTCGGCGCGGTGCGGGAATTCGTGCGCAAGGAGGTCGTGCCGCGCGAGACGGAAATCGACGAACGCGACGAGATTCCCGCCGAAATCCGGGAAAAGGCCGCCGGGCTGGGCCTGTTCGGCTGGGCGCTGCCGGAGGAGTACGGCGGGCTCGGGCTCGGGATGGCCGAAGACGTCCGGCTGGCCGTCGAACTCGGCTGGACGACGCCCGCCTTCCGGTCCCTGTTCGGCACCAACAACGGCATCGCCGGCCAGGCGATCGTGCACCACGGGACGCCGGACCAGCGCGCCCGCTGGCTGCCCCGGCTGGCCGCCGGCGAGGCGATCGCGTCCTTCGCGCTCACCGAAGCCGAGGCGGGCTCGGACCCGGGCGGGCTGACCAGCCGCGCGGTCCGCGACGGCGACCGCTACCGGCTGTCCGGCACCAAGCGGTTCATCACCAACGCGCCGCTCGCCGAAGTGTTCGTCACCTTCGCGCGCACCGAACCGGAAAGCACCGGCAGCCGCGGCATCTCCGCGTTCCTCGTGCCCGCGGACGCGCCCGGCGTCACCGTCGGCCCGCACGACGCGAAGATGGGCCAGGCCGGCGCGTGGACGTCGGAGGTGGTCTTCGACGATGTCGAGCTGCCCGCCGACGCGCTGATCGGCGAAGAGGGCAAGGGCTTCGGCATCGCGATGGCCTCGCTGGCGCGCGGCCGCCTGCACATCGCGGCGCTCTGCGTCGGCCTGGCCGAGCGGGCGCTCGCCGAAGCCGTCGAGTACGCGCGGACGGCGCGCCAGGGCGGCCGGGTGATCGGCGAGTACCAGCTGGTGCAGGCGCTGCTCGCGGAGTCCCACGCCGAACTCGCGGCGGGCCGCGCGATGGTCCACGAAGCCGCGGCGAAGTACGACTCCGGCGAGGACCGCAAACTCGGGCCGTCGTCGGCGAAGCTGTTCTGCACCGAGATGCTCGGCCGGGTCGCGGACCGGGCGGTCCAGGTGCACGGCGGCACGGGGTACGTCCGCGGGGTGACGGTCGAGCGGATCTACCGGGACGCCCGGCTGTTCCGGATCTACGAAGGGACCAGCGAGATCCAGAAGCTGGTGATCGCGCGGCAGCTGCTGAAGGGCTGAGCTTGCTCTGGAGTCCGCTCCAGGTCGTAGCGTCGGCGGCATGACCACCGCACAGCACAAGATCGGCTCCGGCTTCGACGGCACCACCACGGCGGCCGAGGTCGTCGCCGGCCTCGACCTGACCGGCAAGCTCGCCGTCGTCACCGGCGGCTACTCGGGCATCGGCCTGGAGACCACCCGGGCGCTGGCGGGCGCGGGCGCGCACGTCGTCGTCCCGGCCCGCCGGCGCGCCACGGCGGAAGAAGCCTTGCGGGGCTTGGGAAACGTCGAGATCGACGACCTCGACCTCGGCGACCTCGACAGCGTCCGCGCGTTCGCTTCGCGGTTCCTCGAGTCGGGACGGGCCATCGACGTCTTCATCGGCAGCGCCGGGATCATGGCGCTGCCCGAGACCCGCGTCGGACCGGGCTGGGAGGCGCAGTTCGCCACCAACCACCTCGGGCACTACGCGCTGGCGAACCGCCTCTGGCCGGCCTTCCGCCCCGGCGCCCGCCTGGTTTCGGTGTCCTCGCGCGGTCATCACTACGGCCCGGTGCGCTTCGACGACCTGAACTTCGAGCACGGCTACGACAAGTGGCTCGCCTACGGGCAGGCGAAGACGGCGAACGTCCTCTTCGCCGTGCACTTCGACAAGCTCGCGCGTGACCGGGACGTCCGCGCGTTCGCCCTGCACCCGGGCCGGATCCTCACCGAGCTCGTGCGCCACCTGGAGCGGCAGGAGCTGGTCGACGCGGGCATGGTCGACGAGTCCGGCCGGGTGACCGGCGGCACGAAAACGCCGGAGCAGGGCGCGGCGACGCAGGTCTGGGCGGCGGTTTCGCCGCAGCTCGACGGCCTCGGAGGCGTGTACCTCGAGGACTGCGACGTCGCCGAGCCCGCGGTCGACGGCGTGCGGTCGGGCGTCAAGGACTACGCGATCGACCCCGTCCTCGCCGAGCGCCTCTGGACGGTGTCGGCCGAGCTGACCGGCGTGAACGCCTTCGCCTGAGCCGGACGGCGGAGGGTGGGGCGGACCCCACCACCCGGCGTCGCGTGGCCGCCCCGGCGGATCCGGTGGCGGACCTGATGGTTCCGGCGGGGACCGACGACGAAGCTGATCTTCAGCAGTCCGAAGTCGTCGAACGAAGGAACAGCATGTCGAAAGCGGAATCCGTGCGCCGCACCGTGGTCCGGGTGGCGGGGGTCGTCCTGGCCGGAGCCTTCTGCGCGCTGGCGGTGCCCGGCAGTGCCGGCGCCGTGGTCAACGGGGAGGACTCCACCGAGCGCTACGGTTTCATGGCCTCGATCCCGGAGGTCGTGCCCGAGCTGGGCAACGCCAAGGGCGTCTGCGGGGCGGTGCTGATCCACCCGCAGTGGGTGGTGACCGCGGCGCACTGCGTCGATCCGGGGCGCAACCCGGCCAGGCCGGAGGGAACCGTGCGGATCGGCAGCGAGCGGCGGAGCTCCGGCGGCACCGTGCGCGCGATCGATCGGTGGGTGCGTCACCCGGGTTACCGGCCCGGCGCGCCGAACGAGAACGACATCGCGCTGGTGCGCCTGGACCGGCCGGTGCCGCACCGGCCGATCCGCGTCGCCGAGCGTCCCGGCGGCCCCGGCACGCCGACCCGCCTGCTGGGGTTCGGCACCACCGTCGACACCGCCGACGTCACCGAGGCGGTGTTCCCCGAGCGGCTCCAGCAGCTCGACACCCGTCGCGGTGCGGAATCGGAGTGTTCGCCCGGCTACGCGGATCGGACCCGGCTGTGCACCGTGAGCCGCAAGCCCGGTGCGATGGCGTGCATGGGCGACTCCGGTGGCCCGCAGATCCGGCGCGGGGCGGAGGGCCGGTGGGAGCTGATCGGAGTCACCTCCGGTCCCGGCGACGACGACGTGCCCTGCGCCAACGGACCCGGCCTCTACACCAGCGTGCCCGCCTACGCCGGCTGGATCCAGCGCACCATCCGCGGGCGCGGCTAGAGCGCCTTCACCTGCCGCACCAGCAGGTCGATCTCGTCCTCGGTGTTGTAGTAGTGCACCGACGCCCGCACCATGTCCGGCAGGGCGCGCGCGGTGAAGTCGTACTGCGCGGAGGTGCGCGTCGACAGTGACGTGTTGATGTTCGCCTCCGCCAGCCGCGCCTTGACCTCCGCGGCCGGCGTGCCCTCCACGCTGAAGGTGACCAGGCCGCACTTGCGCGCCCCGGCGTCGTGGACGTGCGCGCCGGCTTCGGTGAGCCGCTCGCGCAAGCTGGCGGCCAGGGAGGCGATGCGCGTTTCGATCGCCGGGAGACCCCACTCGAGGGCATAGTCGATCGCCGCGCCGAGGCCGCACACCGCGGCGAAGTCGCGTTCCCACACCTCGAAGCGCTTGGCCGTCGGGTCGACGACGTACTCCGTCGGCGACTCCCAGCTCGCCGAGTGCAGGTCGAGCATCGCCGGCTCCAGCCGCTCGCGCAGCCGCGGGTGCACGTACAGGAAGCCGGTGCCGCGCGGGCCGCGCAGGTACTTGCGGCCGGTGCCCGACAGCGCGTCGCACTTCAGGCGGGTGACGTCGAGGTCGAGCTGGCCCGCCGACTGGCACGCGTCCAGCAGGAACGGGATGCCGGCCGCCTCGGCGACCGCGCCGATCTCCTCGGCCGGGTTGACCAGGCCGCCCTGGGTGGGCACGTGGCTGACGGCGATCAGCTTGACCTTCCCGTCGACGCGCCGCCGCAGCTCGTCGACGTCCAGCTGCCCGGACTCGTCGTCGCCGATCACCTCGACGACCGCGCCGGTGCGCCGGGCGACCTGCAGAAACGCGATCGCGTTGCTGGCGTACTCGGCCCGCGAGGTCAGGATCCGGTCGCCGGGGCCGAACGGCAGCGCGTAGAACACCGCCTGCCAGGAGCGGGTCGCGTTGTCGGTGAGCGCGATGTCGTCGGTGCCGGCACCGAGCAGCCGGGCCACCGACGCGTACACCGCGTCCAGGCGGTCCGCGGCCTCGGCGGCGGCTTCGTAGCCGCCGACCAGCGCTTCGTGGCGCAGGTACTCGACGACGGTGTCGGTCACGACGGCCGGGGGCAGCGCCGCGCCCGCGTTGTTGAAGTGGACCACTTCGGCGCAGCCCGGGGTCTCGCGGCGCGCACGTTCGACGTCGAAGCTCATACGAACTGAATACAGTAGATAGCTATTGTATGCAATACTGCGGCATGGACCGCACCCCGCTGCGCAGCGACCTCATCGAGCAGATCACCGCCCGCGTGCTCGACCGGCGGCTCGCGGCCGGCACCCGCGTCAACGAGGTGCACCTGGCCCGCGAACTCGGCGTCAGCCGGACGCCGCTGCGGGAAGCGCTGATCGGGCTCGCCGACCGCGGCCTGCTGGTCTCCGCGCCCGGTCGCGGGTTCCTCGTGCCGCCGTTCGACCCGGACGAGGCACGCCGGCTCTACCCGCTGGTGGCCGAGCTCGAAGCCCTCGCGCTGCGCTGGACGTCCCCGCTCGAGCTGGCCGGGCTGCCGGACGCACTCGACGCCGTCGCCGACGAAATGGCCCTGTCCGACGGCGGTGATCTGTCCGCTTTGGACGATCGGTGGCACGCGCTGCTGCTGTCCCGCTGCCCGAACCCGCACCTGCTGCGGCTGATCGAGCAGACGAAGCCACTGCTCAAGCGCTACGAATCGGCGTACTTCGCCCGGCAGGGCCACGCCGGGGAGAGCATCGGCGAGCACCGCCGCATCGCCGCGGCCCTGCGCGACGGCGACCTGGCCACGGCGTCCTCGGTGCTCGTCGCCAACTGGGTCAAAGCACTGGCGTACCTGGGGAAGGACGAAGGATGATCATCGCGCACCTGAGCGACCTGCACCTCGACGGCGGTTCGCGGGCGGAAGACCGCGTCGCGGCCGTGATGGGTTACCTCGGCGGGCTGGCGAAGCCGGTCGACGCGATCGTCGTCACCGGCGACATCGCCGACCACGGCACGGCCGAGGGGTACGCGCGCGCCGCCGAGCTGCTGAAGTACCCGGCGCCGGTGCTGGTGTGCCCGGGCAACCACGACGTCCGCGCGGCGTTTCGCACTGGCCTGCTCGACCTGCCCGCGTCCGACGGCCCGATCGACTTCGCCCGGGAGGTCGGCGGCGTGCTGTTCGCGCTGTGCGACTCGACGATCCCGGGCCGCGGCGCGGGTTTCCTCGCCGACGAGACCCTGTCGTGGCTCGACGGTGTGCTCTCCGGCGGCGACGGCCCGGCGTTCGTCGCGTTCCACCACCCGCCGGTCGAGGTCGGCGTCCCGCTGGTGGACGCGATCCGCCAGTCCGGGGCCGAGCGGCTGGCGGCCGTGCTGCGGCGGAACCCGCGGGTGACGGCGCTGCTGGCCGGGCACGTGCACACGGGTGCCTCGACGACGTTCGCCGGCGTCCCGCTGCGCATCGCGCCCGGCGTGGTGTCGGGCTCGTTGCTGCCGGTCGAGCCGGGGGCGGACCGCGGCTGGGCCGACGGCGGCCCACTGGACTACGACCGCCCCCCGGCCCTGCTGCTGCACGTCCTGCACGACGACGGCCGGGTGACCAGCCACCACCGCCCTGTCCCGCTCTGACCGAACCCCCGAGACGCAACTTTCCCTATGAAAGTGACACTTTCGGGCCTCAGCTGGTGAACACCGGGAGGGTCAGACGGGACGGGTGGGCCGCGTCGTGGAACACCTCGAAGCGGTTGGGCTTGCCGTCCACCGCCGACGTGACCGGCTCGCCCGTGCCGTGGTTGCGCGCGAACCGCGGGAACGCGCCGCCCGCCACCTGCACGCGCAGGCGGTGGCCGCGGCGGAAGCGGTACGCCGTCGGGCCGAGGGTCACCTCCGCCGTCACCACGCCGTCGGAGTCCGCCGCCGGGAAGCCCGGGCGCAGGCGCAGGATCCCGTCGGTCACGTTGCGGGAAACCCCGCCGGCGTCGACGTCGCAGAGCCGGACGTAGACGTCGGCGTGGCCCAGCTCGGTGCGCACATGCACGGTCGCCGACACCTCGCCGATGACGTCGAGGTCCGACGGCAGCGGCTCGCCGGTGAACACGAGCACGTCCGGCCGGGCCTCGACCTCCTGGTTGTCGCGCTGCTTCCACTCGCCCGTCAGCAGCGGGCCGCCGACCGCGGGGGTCGGGTCGGCCGGGTCGTAGGTGAACGTCGTCGGCAACGCCGGTTCGCCGACGTTTTCGCCGAGCCCGCCGATCGGCCGCAGGTGCGCGTCGGTCGCCTTCGACGGCGGCGGCCACGACTCGAAGTCCAGCCACGTCCCGGCGCCCTGCAGGAACAACCGGACCGGCGAGCGCTGCAGCTGGGTGCGGTCGCCGAGCAGGTGCGCGCGCAGGAAACCGAGCTGGTCGCGGATCATCGGGCCCATGCTCGCCGGCTCGCCGTGGGCCCACGGCCCGATGGTGATCCGCGGCGCCTTGCCCGCGTCGGCGAGGAGCCGGAAGTCGCGCAGTTGCGAGCCGATGAACAGGTCGTACCAGCCGGTGACCATCGAGACCGGGACGTCGAGCTTCGCGACTTCGGCGCTGTGGTCGGACATCGCCCAGTAGTCGTCTTCGGGGACGAAGTGCTCGGTGACGTCCTGCAGGAACTGCACCGGCTTCCCGATCGCGGCGACGTCCGCGCGGCTGAGCGGCAGGAACGACATCGCCTTCCGCGTCTTCCGGGTCTGCAGCGGGTTCGGCAGCGTGGCGAAGCGCTCTTCCTGGCGGCCGATCAGCGCCGACCACGAGATCATGTTGTCCGCCGCGAGCACCCCGCCCGGGTAGAACGTCGAGACGAACTCCGACGCGGTTACACCGAGGCACATCGCGGCGAGCGGCGGGTCGAGGTACGGCCCGACCGCCCACTGCGTGTGCCCGAGGTAGCTGGCACCGGCCATGCCGATGGTCCCGTCGCACCACGGCTGGGCGCGCAGCCACTCGGCGGTCGCGATGCCGTCCTCGCGTTCGAGGTGGAACGGCCGGAACTCGCCGCCGGAGCCGAACGAGCCGCGGGTGCTCTGGACGACCGTCTGCAGCCCGTGCCGCGCGAACGTTTCGCCGAAGAGCTTCGAGAGGATGCCCTTGCGCCCGTACGGCGTGCGGATCAGCACGACGGGCGCCGACGTCGTCCCGGCCGGGGCGTACCGGTCGGCGAGCAGCGTGACGCCGTCGGGCATCGGCACGGCGAGGTCCCGCGTCACGGCCGGCTTGGGGCCTTCGGCGCGGGGGAGTCCGAGCAGCTTGTCGACAAGTCGGTCCAGCACGGGCGCCCGCCTTCCGAAGTGGAGTAGATCCTTCCGGATCCGACGGTACCTCAGTTCGCGCGGGCGAGCGTTTCCGGCCGCAGCAGCTTCGCCAGCTCCTCGGCCGGGATCAGCCCCTTCTCGACGACGAGCTCGGCGACCCCGCGCCCGGTGGCCAGTGCCTCCTTCGCGATCTCCGTCGCGGCCGCGTAGCCGATGCTCGGGTTGAGCGCCGTCACCAGGCCGATCGAGTTCTCGACGTAGGCGCGCAGGACGTCGACGTTCGCCGTGATCCCGACGACGCACTTCGCAGCGAGGGTCCGGCAGGCCGCGCCCAGGTGCGTGATGCTCTCCGACAGCGAGTGCAGGATGATCGGTTCGAACGCGTTGAGCTGCAGCTGGCCGGCCTCGGCGGCCATCGTCACGGTGACGTCGTTGCCGATCACCTCGAACGCGACCTGGTTGACCACCTCGGGGATCACCGGGTTGATCTTGCCGGGCATGATCGACGACCCGGCCTGCACCGGCGGCAGGTTGATCTCGTTCAGCCCGGCGCGCGGACCCGAGGACAGCAGCCGCAGGTCGTTGCAGCTCTTGGAGAGTTTGACCGCGATCCGCTTGAGGACGCCGGAAAGGTGCACGAACGCGCCGCAGTCCTGGGTCGCTTCGACGAGGTCCGCGGCGGTCACGACGGGCAGCCCGGTGATCTCGCGCAGGTGGCGGCACGCCGCTTCGGCGTACCCCGGCGCGGCGTTGAGGCCGGTGCCGATCGCGGTCGCGCCCAGGTTGATCTCGTGCAGCAGCGCGACGGCTTCGTTCAGCCGCTGCCGGTCCTCGCCGAGCATCACCGCGTAGGTGCCGAACTCCTGGCCGAGCGTCATCGGCACGGCGTCCTGCAGCTGCGTGCGGCCCATCTTCAGCACGTCGTGGAACTCGACGGCCTTGGCCGCGAACGCCTTCTCCAGCACGACCATCGACTCGGACAGCTCGCGCACGGCGATGATCGTCGCGATGTTCACCGCCGTCGGGTACGCGTCGTTCGTCGACTGCGAGAGGTTGACGTGCTCGTTGGGGTGCACGACGTGGTAGTCGCCCTTGGCGTGGCCGAGCAGCTCCAGGGCCCGGTTCGCGATGACCTCGTTGGCGTTCATGTTGGTCGACGTCCCGGCGCCGCCCTGGATGACGTCGACGACGAACTCGCCGTGCAGCGCGCCTTCGCGGATCTCCCGGCAGGCCGCGCCGATCGCGTCCGCGATGCGGGGTTCGAGCAGGCCCAGCTCGGCGTTGGCCCGCGCGGCCGCTTCCTTCACCGAGGCCAGCGCCTCGACCAGGTGCGGGTACGCGGCGAGCGTCGTGCCCGTGATCGGGAAGTTCTCGCGGGCGCGGGCGGTGTGCACGCCCCAGTACGCCTCGGCGGGGACGTCCTTGTCGCCGAGCAGGTCGTGTTCGCGGCGGGTGGTCATCGCAAGCTCCCCACGGACGAGGTGAAACGCAGGTTCTCCGGGCCGGGCGGGACGTCGGCCCCGCACAGCCCGAGCAGCGCGGCCAGCACCGGGTACCGCGCCCGGTCGCCGCCGTCGGCGATCTTGACCGCGATCGCCGTGCCGTCGGGCAGCGCGGCGACCTGGACGGCCTCGAAGCCGTCCTTGGCGATCAGCCCGGGCACCGCGCGCATGACGGCGGTGACGTCCCGGCGGCTGCCGCCGACCAGCTCGGGGTGCCGCCGGATGCCGTCGGCGACCAGGCCCTCCGGCGTGCCGGGCGCGGCGGTGGCGATCTTCGACACGGCCGTCGCGAGCCCGCGCAGCGTCGTCGCGAAGAGCGGCGCGCCGCAGCCGTCGACGGCCACGCGGGCGATCTCCCGCCCGGTCAGGTCCTCGACGGTCGCGGCGATCGCGCGCTGCAGCGGATGGGCCGGGTCGAGGTAGCCCTCGGCGGCCCAGCCGTTGCGGTCGCAGGTCGCGAGCATGGCCGCGTGCTTGCCGGAGCAGTTGTGCCCGAGCCGGCTCGGGGCCCGGCCGGTCGCCACCCAGCGGTCGCGCTCGACGGGGTCGAACGGGAAGTCCGCCGGGTTGCCCAGCCGGCCGGGGGAGCGTCCGCCGAGGACCTCGAGCACGGCGTCGAGGTGCATCGCCTCGCCGGAGTGGCTGGCCGCGGCGATCGCGAACCCGGCGGGGGACAGGCGCAGCCCGAGCCGCGCCATCGCCGTGGCCTGCAGCGGTTTCGCCGTCGAGCGCGGGTACATCGGGGTGTCGACGTCCCCGGCGGCGAACCGCGTCGAACCGTCCGGGGCGAGCACCACGGCCGAACCGTGGTGGACGCCCTCGACCAGGCCGTCGCGGATCAGCTCGACGAGGGGTTCGTGGCTCACATGCCCTCCTCGTCGAACGCGCGCATGTCGATCCGCTTGCGCACGCCGAACCAGCCGGCGACCAGGGCGACGAGGATGGCGGGCAGCGCGAGCAGGGTGATCCGGCCGGTCTCGTCGAAGCCCATCAGCACCACGACGGCGGCGAGGAACACCAGCGTCGCGATCTCGGTGTACGGCGAGAACGGCAGCCGGAACGACGGCCGCTCGAGGCCGTCCCGCTTCGCCTTGCGCACGAACAGCAGGTGGCAGAGCACGATGATGGCCCAGGTGGCGAGGATGCCGATCGCGGCGAAGTTCAGCACGATGTCGAAGGCCTCCTTCGGCACCAGGTAGTTGAGCCCGACGCCGAGCACGCAGACGGCCGCGGTGAGCAGGATCCCGCCGTAGGGCACGTGGTTGCGGTTCATCACGCCGGTGAACTTCGGCGCCGAGCCCCCCGTCGCCATCGACCGCAGGATGCGGCCGGTCGAGTACAGGCCGGAGTTCAGGCTGGACAGCGCGGCGGTGAGCACGACCAGGTTCATCACGCTGTCGGCCGCGGGCACGCCCAGGTGCGAGAGCACGGTGACGAACGGGCTCTGGTCCTTCGTGTAGGAGCTCCACGGCAGCAGCATCGCCAGCAGCACGACCGAGCCGACGTAGAAGACCATGATGCGCCACATGATGGAGTTGATCGCCTTCGGCATGATCTTCTCCGGGTTCTCGGTCTCGCCCGCGGCGACGCCGACCAGCTCGACCGAGGCGTAGGCGAACACCACGCCCTGCACGATCAGCACCATCGGCAGGAGCCCGGACGGGAAGATCCCGCCGTGGTCGGCGATCAGCTGCGGGCCGCCCGCGACGCCGTCGATCGGCGTCTGCGTCACCAGCAGGAAGATGCCGATCACCATGAAGAGGACGAGCGCGGCGACCTTGATGATGGCGAACCAGAACTCCATCTCGCCGAACAGCTTCACCGACACCATGTTCAGCGTCAGGACGACGGCGAGCGCGATCAGCGCGAGCACCCACTGCGGGATCGGCGAGAAGAACGACCAGAAGTGCGCGTACAGCGCGATCGCCGTGATGTCGGCGATGCCGGTGGTCGACCAGTTGAGGAAGTGCATCCAGCCGGCGACGTACGCGCCCTTCTCGCCCATGAACTCGCGGGCGTAGGAGACGAAGGCGCCGCTGGAAGGCCGGTACAGGATCAGCTCGCCGAGCGCGCGGACGACGAAGAAGGCGAAGAGCCCGCAGACGCCGTAGACGATCGCCAGCGCCGGTCCGGCCTGGGCGAGCCGCCCGCCGGCGCCGAGGAACAGCCCGGTGCCGATCGCGCCGCCGATGGCGATCATGTTCACGTGCCGGGACTTGAGGGCCTTGCGATAACCGGCGTCGCCCGCGTCGGCGGTCGTGGCCGTGAGGGTCTGTTCGCTCACTTGTCCCCGTTCACGATGCTGGTCAGAGTGGCTTCGACGTGCGTCAGGTGCGCCGTCATGGCTTCGACGGCCTGCTGTTCGGAACCGCTTTCGATCGCGGTGACGATGTCCCGGTGCTCGATGTTCGACTGGCGGCGCCGGTCGCCGAGCTGGTTGAGGAAGGCGGACTGGCGGGCGAGCGCGTCCCGGATCTCCTCGATCACCTTCCCGAACACGGGGTTGCCCGAGGCCTGGGCGATGGTGATGTGGAAGAGCGAGTCGAGCGCGACCCAGGCGGTGTTGTCGGTCTCGGCGTCCATCCGGTCGAGCAGGTGGGCGAGCAGGTCGAGGTCGTCCTGGCTGCGCCGCACGGCCGCGTACCCGGCGACGGGGATCTCGACGTGCCGGCGCACCTCGATGAGGTCGCGGGCCGAGTAGGGCCCGAACGTCGGGTTGTCCGCCGGGCCGGTCGCGGTGACGAAGGTGCCCTTGCCGGTCTTGGACTCGGTCATGCCGAGCGCCTGAAGGCCGCGGAGGGCTTCCCGGATCACCGACCGGCTGACCTCGAACTCCCTGCTCAAGGCGGCTTCGGAGGGGAGCTTGGCGCCGACGGCGTACTCACCGCGTTCGATGGCGGCGCGCAGGTGGGCCAGCACGGCTTCCATGGCGCTCACCCGGCGAGGACCACCTTGTCCGGCTGTCTGGCTGTCAGACAGGTTCATGGCGGGAATGCTCGGTGCCGGTGCCGCCGCTGTCAACGCGAGTCTTGACGTCTGTGGCCCACCTCACCCGCGCGGCGCCAGATGCAGTGAACGACTCATTCCTGGCATCCGGCGCCAGGAATGAGTCATTCACTGCGTTCGGCCACCCGGGGTCGGCGTCCCGGTGTGACCGCCCGGGCGCGGCGCGTGTCGTGATCGTTTCCGCCCGAAGGAGCCGCGCGTCGGTGCACCCCCGCGGCGCCGCCGAGGCGCACAATCGAGCCCGGCGAGCGCGGGATAGGGTGGGAGACCCGCCGCGCGCCGGTCCGATCCACCTAGGGGAGGTTTTCGCTGGTGTCGAACGATTCCTTCGTCCACCTGCACGTCCACACCGAGTACTCCATGCTCGACGGTGCGGCGAAGATCGCCCCCCTCTTCGCGGAGGCGGCGCGCCTCGGCATGCCCGCGGTCGGCATGACCGACCACGGCAACATGTACGGCGGCGACGAGTTCTACCAGCAGTCCAAGAAGGCCGGCATCAAGCCGATCATCGGCATCGAGGCCTACATCGCGCCGGAGAGCCGGTTCCACAAGAAGCCCGTCTTCTGGGGCCAGGCCAACCAGCGCGGCTCGGACGAGTTCGGTGAGGGCGGCGACGTCTCCGGTGGCGGTGCGTACACGCACATGACCATGCTCGCGTCGAACGCCACCGGGCTGCGGAACCTGTTCAAGCTGTCCTCGCTGGCCAGCATGCAGGGCTACTACCGCAAGCCCCGGATGGACCGCGAGCTGATCGCCGAGAACCACTCGGGGATCATCGCGACCACCGGCTGCCCGTCGGGCGAGGTGCAGACCCGGCTGCGGCTGGGCCAGAAGGAAGCGGCCATCCAGGCCGCGTCCGACTACAAGGACATCTTCGGCGCCGACAACTTCTTCCTCGAGCTGATGGACCACGGCCTGCCGATCGAGCGGTCGGTCCGCGAGGGCCTGCTGGAGATCGGCAGGCTGCTCGACCTCAAGCCGATCGCCACCAACGACTCGCACTACGTCACCAAGGACCAGGCGGACACGCACTCGGCGCTGCTGTGCGTCCAGGCGGGCAAGACCCTCAACGACCCGACCCGGTTCAAGTTCGACGGCGACGGCTACTACCTCAAGTCCGCCGCCGAGATGCGCGAGTACTGGGACAAGGAGGTCCCGGGCGCGGCCGACACGACGCTGATGATCGCCGAGCGCGTCGAGTCCTACGAAGAGGTCTACTCGCACAAGGACCGGCTGCCGTTCTTCGAGGTGCCGGAGGGGTACGACCAGGGCGGCTGGCTGCGCGAAGAGGTCCAGCGCGGCCTCAAGTGGCGCTTCCCGGACGGCGTGCCGGACCCGTACTACAACGAGCGCATCGAGATCGAGCTCGACGTCATCATCGGGAAGGGCTTCCCGGCCTACTTCCTCATCGTCGCCGACCTCATCAGCTACGCCCGCAAGGTCGGCATCCGGGTCGGTCCCGGCCGTGGTTCGGCCGCCGGTTCGCTGGTCGCGTACGTGCTCGGTATCACCAACCTGGACCCGATCCCGCAGAAGCTGCTGTTCGAGCGGTTCCTGAACCCCGAGCGCGTCTCGATGCCCGACATCGACATCGACTTCGACGACCGCCGTCGCGGCGAGATGATCCGGTACGCGACGGACAAGTACGGCGCGGACAAGGTCGCCCAGGTCATCACCTTCGGCACGATCAAGACCAAGGCGGCGATCAAGGACTCCGCCCGCGTCCACTTCGGCCAGCCCGGGTACGCGATCGCGGACAAGATCTCCAAGGCGCTGCCGCCGCCGATCATGGCGAAGGACATCCCGCTCTCGGGCATCGTCGACTCCAAGCACGAGCGCTACGGCGAAGCCGCCGAGGTCCGCGCGCTCGTCGAGACCGACGAAGAGTGCAAGACGATCTTCGAGACCGCCCGCGGCCTCGAGGGCCTGATCCGCAACGCCGGCGTCCACGCCTGCGCGGTCATCATGTCCTGCGACCCGCTCACCGACGCCATCCCGCTCTGGCAGCGTGACGACGGCTCGATCATCACCGGCTGGGACTACCCGTCGTGCGAGGCCATCGGCCTGCTGAAGATGGACTTCCTCGGCCTGCGCAACCTCACCGTCATCGGTGACGCGATCGACAACATCAAGGCCAACCGCGGGGTCGACGTCGACCTCGACACGCTCGGCGTCGACGACCCCGAGACGTACAAGCTGCTGGCCCGCGGCGACACGCTCGGCGTGTTCCAGCTGGACGGCGGCCCCATGCGCGACCTGCTGCGGCGCATGGAGCCCACGGTGTTCGACGACATCGTCGCGGTCGGCGCGCTGTACCGCCCCGGCCCGATGGGCATGAACGCGCACAACGACTACGCCGACCGCAAGAACAACCGGCAGAAGGTCAAGCCGATCCACCCGGAGCTCGACGAGCCGCTGCGGGAGATCCTGGCCGACACCTACGGCCTGATCGTGTACCAAGAGCAGATCATGCACATCGGCCAGAAGGTGGCCGGGTACACGATGGGGCGCGCGGACGTGCTCCGCCGCGCGATGGGCAAGAAGAAGAAGGAAGTCCTCGACAAGGAGTACGAGGGCTTCGAAGAGGGCATGCGGAACAGCGACCTGGTCCCGGGCGGGTTCTCGAAAGAGGCGATCAAGGCCCTCTGGGACACGATCCTCCCGTTCGCCGGGTACGCGTTCAACAAGAGCCACGCGGCCGCGTACGGCCTGATCTCGTACTGGACCGCCTACCTCAAGGCGAACTTCACCGCCGAGTACATGGCGGCCCTGCTCACCTCGGTGGGTGACAACAAGGACAAGTCGGCGGTCTACCTGTCCGAGTGCCGCCGCCTCGGCATCAAGGTGCTGCCGCCGGACGTCAACGAATCGGCCCTGCGCTTCGCGGCCGTCGGGGACGACATCCGCTTCGGGCTGGGTGCGGTCCGCAACGTCGGCCAGAACGTCGTCGAGTCGATCATCAAGACCCGCGAGGAGAAGGGCAAGTACGCCTCCTTCACCGACTTCCTCGACAAGTCCGAGCTCGTGGCCTGCAACAAGCGGGTCATCGAGTCGCTGATCAAGGCGGGCGGGTTCGACTCGCTCGGCCACACCCGGCTGTCGATGATCCAGGTCCACGAGGACGCGGTCGAAGCCGTCGTCCCGCTCAAGCGCCAGGAGGCGATGGGCCAGTTCGACCTCTTCGGCTTCGGCGGCGACGAGGGGGAGGCGGCGCCGTCGTCGTCCCCGCTCGCGCACCTGAAGTTCGGCGAGGAGGAGTACCCGCGCAAGCAGCTGCTCGCCTACGAGCGCGAGATGCTCGGCCTGTACGTCTCGGCGCACCCGCTGGACGGCGCCGAGCGGATCCTGCGCAAGCACGCCCCGAAGCCGATCGCGAGCATCCTCAACGATCCGCCGAAGGAAGGCGAGCTGGTGATCTCCGGGCTGATCACCTCGCTCGAGCGGCGGGTCAACAAGAAGGGCGAGCCCTGGGCGATCTGCACGGTCGAGGACATGGACGCCTCGCTCGAGGTGCTGTTCTTCCCCAAGTCGTACGCGCTGTTCGCGAGTGAGCTGATCGAGGACAACGCGGTCCTGGTCAAGGGCCGGGTGAACTGGCGCGAAGACAAGATGTCGATCTTCGGTGGCGGCCTGGCCACGCTCGACCTCTCCGAGGTCGGCACCGGCAACGGCGACGACGAGCCGCCCCTGGTGCTGCTCGCGGCGGCGGAGAAGATCGACCAGTCGGTGGTGAGCGAGCTGCGGTCCACGCTGCTGGCGCACAAGGGGGAGACCCCGGTGCACCTCAAGCTGGTGGGGAAGAACCAGACGGTCTTCGCCCTCTACGACTACCCGGTGAAGGTCAGCTCGATGCTGATCGGCGAGCTCAAGGGCATCCGGGGCATCACGGCCTCGACGTAGCCCTTCGAAGGCGGGATCCGGGCGCACAGCGCGCGCGGATCCCGCCTTTCGTGTTTGCTGGACACGATGACTCACGAACCCGACCCCCGCCGCTGGAAAGCGCTTGCCGTCTCGCTCACGGCCGGGTTCATGGGCCTGCTCGACGTCAGCATCGTCAACGTCGCCCTGCCCTCGATGCAGGCGGGCCTGCACGCGAGCAGCAGCGGGATCCGCTGGGTCGTCTCCGGCTACGCGCTGGCGTTCGGCCTGGTCCTGGTCACCGGCGGCCGCCTCGGGGACGCGTTCGGCCGCCGGAACATGTTCCTCGGCGCCCTCGCCGCCTTCGTCCTGACCAGCGCGCTGGCCGGCGCGGCCCCGAACGAGACCACCCTGGTGCTGGCCCGCCTGGCCCAGGGCGTCGCGGCGGGCATGCTCACGCCGCAGAACACCGGCCTGATCCAGGACCTCTTCCGCGGCGCCGAGCGCGGCCGCGCGTTCGGGATGTTCGGCGCGGTCGTCGGGATCTCGACGGCGGTCGGGCCGATCCTCGGCGGGTTCATCCTCGCCGTCTTCGGGGCGGAGGACGGCTGGCGCTGGGTCTTCTACGTCAATGTCCCGATCGGCGTCCTCGCGTTCGCCTTGGCCCTGCGCCTGCTGCCGCGCAGCGAAAAGAAGCAGCTCAAGGTCTCATCGGAGATCGACTTCGTCGGGATCGCGCTCCTCGCGGTCGCCGTGCTCGGCGTGCTGCTGCCCGTCATCGATTCCGACAGCGGCGGCTTCAAGCAGCTGTGGTGGCTCTTCATCGTCGCCGCGGGGTTCGGGTTCGCGTTCGTGCGCTGGGAGCGGTCGGTGGTCCGGCGCGGCCGGTCGCCGCTGCTGGACACCCGCCTGTTCACCGAGACGCCGGGATACGCGGCCGGCGCGGCGGTGGGGGCGCTCTACTTCTGCGGGTTCGCCGGGATCTGGCTGGTCTTCGCGATGTTCTTCCAGCAGGGCCTGGGCTACTCGTCCCTGCAGTCCGGCCTGTCGGTGACGCCGTTCGCGCTCGGCTCGGCGGTGTCCGCGGCCGTCGCGGGGCGGCTGGTCCCGCGCTTCGGGCGGCGGCTCACCGTGACCGGGCTGGCCATGGTCGCCGTCGGGCTGCTGGGTGTCGCGCTGCTCGCCGAGCTGGTCACGCCGTCGGCGTCCGGCTGGGCGTTCGCGCTGCCGCTGCTGTTCGCCGGGGTGGGCGGCGGGATGGTGATCTCGCCGAACACGACGTTGACGCTCGAGTGCGTGCCGGTCCGGATGGCCGGGGTCGCGGGCGGCGCGCTGCAGACCGGGCAGCGGATCGGCACGGCGATCGGCACCGCCGTGCTCGCGTCGGTCTTCGGCATGGTCATCGGCCACGGCTATCCCGTGGCGCTCACCGTGGCGCTCAGCTGCGCGGCCTTCCTGACGTGTGGCGCGCTCGTCCTGGCGCTCGCCGAACTCCGCGCGCGGCGGCACCGGGCTTCCGAGCAGGAGCGGGAAGCGCGTGCGGCCGACACCGCCGCCGCGGACGTCCACCGGGGCTGAGAAACTACTTTCCGCAGATTCGCGATGCTCCATCCGAGTGACGAGCGCGGACAGACACTGGTGCTACGGAGAGCAACCGGGTAGATCTTATGGAGCCTTCACTGCGCGGCTTCGGCTACCGACAGTGGCAATCAGTCGGCCACCCGGGGATGGGGTGACCGACTTGAGCGATCGAGGCGTCCGGAGTTCGAGGGAATGGACACACTCGGTCACCTTCCGTCCAGTGGGTGTCGGCGTCCGCGGGGGACCGTCCGGCACTCGCGGAAGGGCTGCCCATCGGTGCCCGCCGGCGCGTGACGGCGGCGGGCGGGCCCGGGTGAGGGGGAACCGGGCCCGCCCGTCTTCTGCTCCCGTGTCGTGCGCACCCGTTCCGCGGTGATCGTGCTGGGATGATCGCGTCCGTCCGAGGCCGACGCGGGGAGTCCCGATGACCGAGCAGCCGTCGCCGATCCGGGTCTGGTACCGGCCGATGCGCTCCCGCGACCGCGAGGAGCACCACCGCGTCGCGACGCCGCTGGAACTGCTGTTCGACCTGTGTTTCGTGGTCGCCGTCGGCCAGGCCGCGGCCGCGCTGCACCACGCACTGGCCGAGGGGCACGCCGCACACGGCGTCACGTCGTTCGCGATGGTGTTCTTCGCGATCTGGTGGGGCTGGCTGAACTTCAGCTGGTTCGCCTCGGCCTTCGACACCGACGATGTCCCGTACCGGCTGGCCACGCTCGTGCAGATCGCCGGCGGGCTGACCATCGCGGCGGGCGTGTCCAGTGCCTTCGAAGGCGACTTCCGGCTGATCGTCGCCGGGTACGTCCTGATGCGGCTGGCCATGGTGACCCAGTGGCTGCGCGCGGCGCGCTCCGAGCCGGAGTGCCGCCCGGCCGCGCTGCGCTACGCCGCCGGGATCGTGGTGGTCCAGGTGCTGTGGATCGCGCGGCTGTGGGTGCCGGGTACCGCGGGCGCCGTCGCGTTCGTCGTGCTGGTGGTGGCCGAGCTCGCCGTGCCGGTGTGGGCCGAGAGCAGCCGGGGGACGACGTGGCACCCGCACCACATCGCCGAGCGGTACGGCCTGTTCACGCTGATCGTGCTCGGCGAGACGATCCTGAGCGCGACCAACGCGATCAAGGAGGGCACCATCGAGCCCGGGCACACCGGAGCGCTGATCTCGCTGGCCGCGGCCGCCCTGGTGCTCGTGTTCTCGATGTGGTGGTTGTACTTCGACCGGCCGGGCCACGCGCGGCTCGTCCGCCGCCCGACCATGTTCACGTCGATGAGCTGGGGGTACGGCCACTACTTCATCTTCGCCGCCGCCGCGGCCGTCGGTGCCGGACTCGAAGTGGCCGTTGCCTACGACACGGGGACGCTGCACCTCGGCGGGGTGGCGTCGGCGCTGCCGACGACGATCCCGGTCGCGGTCTTCCTGCTGAGCGTGTGGCTGCTGCACATCGGGCCGACGAACGAGTGCCGCCCGATCGCCATCGGGTTCCCGGTGACGGCGGTGCTCGTGCTGGCGGCGTCCTTCACGCCGGCGCCCATCCACGTGGCCGCCGGGCTCACGGCCGCTCTGGTCGTGCTGACGGTCGTCGCGAGCCACGGCTCGCGTTCGCCGGTCTGAGCGCGCATCGGTGCAGGTCAGGGGCCTGGCGCGAAAAAAAGGGACCCCCCTGTGCGAGGGGGTTTCGGGGGCATGTAAAGTTCTCCAAGTCGCCAGGGAAACCGAGCGGCCGCCGGGAACACGAACCAAGCTCCCACGATCGTGGTAGAGTGGGTGGTCCCGAACCAGGGTGGTATCCCTGGAACAAAGCTTGAAACAAAAGCCGAAGACCAAGGCGCTTCGCGGCGCGGCGGTCCGAAGTGTGTTGCTTGAGAACTCAACAGTGTGCTAGTGAACTAAGCCAGTAGAGCTTATATGAAACCCCCTCGTCGGGGTTTCCTTTGAGAGCAATACATTTGCCTCGATTGAATTCGAAGACATTGTTGGAGAGTTTGATCCTGGCTCAGGACGAACGCTGGCGGCGTGCTTAACACATGCAAGTCGAACGCTGAACCACTTTCGGGTGGGGATGAGTGGCGAACGGGTGAGTAACACGTGGGTAATCTGCCCTGCACTCTGGGATAAGCCTTGGAAACGAGGTCTAATACCGGATATCACCACATCAGGCATCTGGAGTGGTTGAAAGTTCTGGCGGTGCAGGATGAACCCGCGGCCTATCAGCTTGTTGGTGGGGTAGTGGCCTACCAAGGCGACGACGGGTAGCCGGCCTGAGAGGGTGACCGGCCACACTGGGACTGAGACACGGCCCAGACTCCTACGGGAGGCAGCAGTGGGGAATATTGCACAATGGGCGCAAGCCTGATGCAGCGACGCCGCGTGAGGGATGACGGCCTTCGGGTTGTAAACCTCTTTCGCCAGGGACGAAGCGCAAGTGACGGTACCTGGATAAGAAGCACCGGCTAACTACGTGCCAGCAGCCGCGGTAATACGTAGGGTGCGAGCGTTGTCCGGATTTATTGGGCGTAAAGAGCTCGTAGGCGGTTTGTCGCGTCGGCCGTGAAATCTCCACGCTTAACGTGGAGCGTGCGGTCGATACGGGCAGACTTGAGTTCGGTAGGGGAGACTGGAATTCCTGGTGTAGCGGTGAAATGCGCAGATATCAGGAGGAACACCGGTGGCGAAGGCGGGTCTCTGGGCCGATACTGACGCTGAGGAGCGAAAGCGTGGGGAGCGAACAGGATTAGATACCCTGGTAGTCCACGCTGTAAACGTTGGGCGCTAGGTGTGGGCGACATCCACGTTGTCCGTGCCGTAGCTAACGCATTAAGCGCCCCGCCTGGGGAGTACGGCCGCAAGGCTAAAACTCAAAGGAATTGACGGGGGCCCGCACAAGCGGCGGAGCATGTGGATTAATTCGATGCAACGCGAAGAACCTTACCTGGGCTTGACATGCGCCAGACATCCCCAGAGATGGGGCTTCCCTTGTGGTTGGTGTACAGGTGGTGCATGGCTGTCGTCAGCTCGTGTCGTGAGATGTTGGGTTAAGTCCCGCAACGAGCGCAACCCTTATCCTACGTTGCCAGCGCGTTATGGCGGGGACTCGTGGGAGACTGCCGGGGTCAACTCGGAGGAAGGTGGGGATGACGTCAAGTCATCATGCCCCTTATGTCCAGGGCTTCACACATGCTACAATGGCTGGTACAGAGGGCTGCGATACCGCGAGGTGGAGCGAATCCCTTAAAGCCGGTCTCAGTTCGGATCGCAGTCTGCAACTCGACTGCGTGAAGTCGGAGTCGCTAGTAATCGCAGATCAGCAACGCTGCGGTGAATACGTTCCCGGGCCTTGTACACACCGCCCGTCACGTCATGAAAGTCGGTAACACCCGAAGCCCATGGCCCAACCCCGTAAGGGGAGGGAGTGGTCGAAGGTGGGACTGGCGATTGGGACGAAGTCGTAACAAGGTAGCCGTACCGGAAGGTGCGGCTGGATCACCTCCTTTCTAAGGAGCACAACACATCCAGTGAGCTTCGGCTTACTGGAGTGGCCATCACTTAGCAGTCGAATGTACTGCTGCGATGGTTGCTCAAGGAATTGTGGAACTACTGGTTTATGTGAATTCTGTGGTGGCGCTGCCGCCGGCTAGTACTGATCGCTTGCGATCGTGGAACGTTGGCTTGCGGGCTGGGCGGGGTTCATGTTTCTGGCACACTGTTGGGTCCTGAGGCAACACGCCGAGGGGCTAGCCCCCTAGGGACGTTTGTTTCTGGTGTGGTGTTTGAGAACTGTAGAGTGGATGCGAGCATCTTTGTGGTCAAGTTGTTAAGGGCACATGGTGGATGTCTTGGCTTCAGGAGCCGATGAAGGACGTAGGAGGCTGCGATAAGCCTCGGGGAGCTGTCAACCGAGCTGTGATCCGAGGATTTCCGAATGGGGAAACCCAGCACCAGTGATGTGGTGTTACCCGCACCTGAATATATAGGGTGTGTGGAGGGAACGCGGGGAAGTGAAACATCTCAGTACCCGCAGGAAGAGAAAACAACCGTGATTCCGTGAGTAGTGGCGAGCGAAAGCGGAAGAGGCTAAACCGTTTGCATGTCAAGCTGTCAGGCGTTGTGCAGACGGTGTTGTGGGACCCGCCTTGAAGGGACTGACATTCCTTCGGATTTGCGCAGTGGTTAGTGGAACGCCTTGGGATGGGCGGCCGGAGTGGGTGAGAGCCCCGTACGCGAAAACTGCTGTTGTTGGTCTTGGTGGTGTTCCCGAGTAGCAGCGAGCTCGTGGAATTTGCTGTGAATCTGCCGGGACCACCCGGTAAGCCTAAATACTTCCTGAAGACCGATAGCGGACGAGTACCGTGAGGGAAAGATGAAAAGTACCCCGGGAGGGGAGTGAAAGAGTACCTGAAACCGTGTGCCTACAAGCCGTCAGAGCCTACTTGTTGGGTGATGGCGTGCCTTTTGAAGAATGAGCCTGCGAGTTAGTGCTGCGTGGCGAGGTTAACCCGTGTGGGGTAGCCGTAGCGAAAGCGAGTCTGAATAGGGCGATTGAGTCGCGTGGTCTAGACCCGAAGCGGAGTGATCTACCCATGGCCAGGGTGAAGCGACGGTAAGACGTCGTGGAGGCCCGAACCCACTTAGGTTGAAAACTGAGGGGATGAGCTGTGGGTAGGGGTGAAAGGCCAATCAAACTCCGTGATAGCTGGTTCTCCCCGAAATGCATTTAGGTGCAGCGTCACGTGTTTCTTGCCGGGGGTAGAGCTACTGGATGGTCTAGGGGCCTTACCGGGTTACCGAAATCAACCAAACTCCGAATACCGGTTAGTGAGAGCGTGGCAGTGAGACGGCGGGGGATAAGCTTCGTCGTCGAGAGGGAAACAGCCCAGAACACCAGCTAAGGCCCCTAAGTGTGTGCTCAGTGGGAAAGGATGTGGGATTGCCCAGACAACCAGGAGGTTGGCTTAGAAGCAGCCACCCTTGAAAGAGTGCGTAATAGCTCACTGGTCAAGTGGTCCTGCGCCGACAATGTAGCGGGGCTTAAGCACACCGCCGAAGCTGTGTCATTCACACAATACATCGGCTCAACTCCTTGAGGGTTGTGTCTAGTGGTGTGGATGGGTAGGGGAGCGTCCTGCATCCAGGGAAGCGGCGGCGGAAGCCAGTCGTGGAGGGTGTGGGAGTGAGAATGCAGGCATGAGTAGCGAATGCAGAGTGAGAAACTCTGCCGCCGGATGACCAAGGGTTCCTGGGCCAGGCTAATCCGCCCAGGGTAAGTCGGGACCTAAGGCGAGGCCGACAGGCGTAGTCGATGGACAACGGGTTGATATTCCCGTACCCGAGCATGTGCGCCCATGACGAGGCGTTTGATACTAACCACCCAAAGCCATCGGCCAATGTCTTCGGACGGAGGTTGGTGTGTGGAGCGTGGGACCTGATTTCGTAGTAGTCAAGCGATGGGGTGACGCAGGAAGGTAGCTCCGCCAGGCGATGGTTGTCCTGGTATAAGCGTGTAGGCCGAGTGGTAGGCAAATCCGCCACTCATATAGGCTGAGACGTGATGTGTAGCCGTTTGAGGCGAAGTAGAGTGATCCTATGCTGCCGAGAAAAGCCTCTAGTGAGTGCATGCACGGCCCGTACCCCAAACCAACACAGGTGGTCAGGTAGAGAATACCAAGGCGATCGGGTGAACTGTGGTTAAGGAACTCGGCAAAATGCCCCCGTAACTTCGGGAGAAGGGGGGCCAAACATCCTGAAGCTCTTTACAGGCTAGGGGTGGGTGGCCGCAGAGACCAGCGGAAAGCGACTGTTTACTAAAAACACAGGTCCATGCGAAGTCGCAAGACGATGTATATGGACTGACGCCTGCCCGGTGCTGGAACGTTAAGAGGACCGGTTAGCCTTTCGGGGCGAAGCTGAGAATTTAAGCGCCAGTAAACGGCGGTGGTAACTATAACCATCCTAAGGTAGCGAAATTCCTTGTCGGGTAAGTTCCGACCTGCACGAATGGCGTAACGACTTTCCGGCTGTCTCAACCACAGGCCCGGCGAAATTGCACTACGAGTAAAGATGCTCGTTACGCGCGGCAGGACGGAAAGACCCCGGGACCTTTACTATAGTTTGGTATTGGTTTTCGGTTCGGCTTGTGTAGGATAGGTGGGAGACTGTGAAGCTGCAACGCTAGTTGTGGTGGAGTCGTTGTTGAAATACCACTCTGGTCGAATTGGGAATCTGAACCTCGGGCCATGATCTGGTTCAGGGACAGTGCCTGATGGGTAGTTTAACTGGGGCGGTTGCCTCCTAAAGAGTAACGGAGGCGCCCAAAGGTTCCCTCAGCCTGGTTGGCAATCAGGTGTTGAGTGCAAGTGCACAAGGGAGCTTGACTGTGAGACAGACATGTCGAGCAGGGACGAAAGTCGGGACTAGTGATCCGGCACCTCCTGGTGGAAGGGGTGTCGCTCAACGGATAAAAGGTACCCCGGGGATAACAGGCTGATCTTGCCCAAGAGTCCATATCGACGGCATGGTTTGGCACCTCGATGTCGGCTCGTCGCATCCTGGGGCCGGAGTAGGTCCCAAGGGTTGGGCTGTTCGCCCATTAAAGCGGCACGCGAGCTGGGTTTAGAACGTCGTGAGACAGTTCGGTCCCTATCCGCCGCGCGCGTAGGATACTTGAGGAAGGCTGTCCCTAGTACGAGAGGACCGGGACGGACGAACCTCTGGTGTGCCAGTTGTTCTGCCAAGGGCATGGCTGGTTGGCCACGTTCGGAAGGGATAACCGCTGAAGGCATCTAAGCGGGAAGCCTGTTCCAAGATGAGGTATCCCACCCCATGTGGGTTAAGGCCCCCAACAGACCATTGGGTTGATAGGCCAGAAATGGAAGCACAGTAATGTGTTGTCGAGTTGACTGGTACTAATAGGCCGAGGACTTGCCTACGAAGATGTTACGCATCCACTCTACGGTTCTGAAACACCACACGAGAAGTATCGTGTGTGTTGTTTCGGAGTGTTTCGGTGGTTATAGCGTCAGGGAAACGCCCGGTCCCATTCCGAACCCGGAAGCTAAGCCTGACAGCGCCGATGGTACTGCAACCGAAGGGTTGTGGGAGAGTAGGACACCGCCGAACTTACTTTGAGAAAGGGCCTGGGCCCGGTCGAGACAATGTCTCCCGGCCCAGGCCCTTTTTCATGTCCGCCCGCCGACTCAGCCGGCGCCGTGATGCCCCTCCAGACACGCATGAAGCCTCCCGGATCACGCGTGATGCCTCGCGCCGCCCGCCGTGGACGCGAGCCAAGACGGAACTCGCGTGATCGGACCCGGAACTCGCGTGAGTGGAGGCGGGACTTGCGTGATCAGCGGCGCAACTCGCGTGCTTGGAGGGGCATCTCGCGTGCTTGGAAGGGCATCACGTGTGATTGGAGGGGCATCACGCAGCTGGCTGGCGGGGGCGGGGGACGAGAAAGGGGGTCAGGAGCGGAGCTCCTGACCCCCCCTTCGAGGTGGCTGGTTACTTGATGGCGGAGCCGGCTTGCCAGTCGGCCCAGGACTTGGACCAGTCGCCGTACAAGTCCCAGACCGGGAGCTGGGGGCCGCCCGAGTTGGTGACCTCGACGACGTCACCCAGGCCCATGTTCTGGAAGAACCACTGGGCGTTCGCGTCGTTCAGGTTGATGCACCCGTGCGACACGTTCGAACTACCCTGCTGGCCCACGCTGTTCGGGTTCTCGTGGACGAACTCGCCGTCGTTCGAAATCCGCTCCGACCACTTCTCGTTGGACCGGTACGCCTTCGGGTCCGGCGGGCAGACGCCGTACGTGCAGGAATCCATCGTGTAGTTCGCCTGCTTGTCCGAAATCACGTGCGCGCCCAGGTGGGTCGGTGTCGCGTCCTTGCCCATCGAGATCGGCATGGACTTCACCATCTGGCCGTTGTGGAAGATCTGCATCTGCTCGGTGTTCCCGTCCGCTTTCGCGATCCAGGAATCGTGCACCTTGTACGTTTCCGTACGATCCTCCGCGCCGAACACCCCGCCGCCGAAATCGACGCCGTAAATCTTGGCCGTCACCTTCAGCGTCGTGCCGGCCTGCCAGTACTCCTTCGGACGATAGTGGACGTTCGAATCGTCGATCCAGTACCAGCTGCCGTCCTGCTTCGGGGTCGACTCCACCGTCAGCGCCTTCTCGACCGCCGCCTTGTTCTTCACCGCGACCTTGCCGAAGCTGAACACGATCGGCTGGCCGACGCCGACACCCGTGCTCGCCACCGCGGACGGCGCCGGGATCAGGTTGGCGTTCGCCTGCTTCTTCGGCGACAGCGTCGTGATCTGGTTGTCCTGCTCGATCGGCTTCCCGTTGGCGCCCTGGGCGTGCGCGACGATCTTGTACGTCACGCCGTAGCCGAGCGGCTCGCTGGAGGTCCAGCTCGACCCGTCGGCCGCCAGCTTGCCGGCGACCGTCTTCCCCTTGGCCTGGTTGGTCACCGTGACGTCGAGCAGTTTCCCGTTGGCCGCCTTGACGACGATCGGCGTCGCCGGGTTCACCGCCGTGCCGCCCGTGGGCTCGAACGTCACCGCGACCGGGGTCTCGGACGGTGCGGCGGACCCCGACGCCGGCGCCCCACCGGCGGGTGTGCCGCCGTCGTCACCGGACGAGCAGGCGGAAAGCAACAGTGCTCCGGCGAGGATTCCGGCCACCGAAAGTAAAATCTTCTTGGGGAGCATATTGTCTCTTTTTGGGAATTGAGGATCGGCGGGCATTCGTCATCAAAAGTACGCGATAGCGATGACGTTCTTACCGGCGGATCGGTGCATCTTCGTGACGTGGATCACGTGATGACGAGCCCGGGTGCCCCGTACAGTCCGGGCCCGCTCACCGACAACGCGCCGAGGTACTCGCGCGCCGCCGTGTACGCCTCTGCCGCCAGTGCTTCCGTGTGCCCGAAATCCAACGGGTTCACACGGACCGGCGCGGGCCCCGGCAGGTACAGCACCGGCACCTGTGCGGCCGCCACCGGCGCCTCCAGCACGGCCTGGTTGCGCATGCTGATCATCGCGGTGAACATCATCACCTCGGCGAACGTCCGCGGCGCGTCCGGCAGCTTCCCGGGAAACGCGCAGTCGAGCACCACCAGGGACTTCGCCCCCATCGCGAGGGCCTGCCGCATCGGCACGTTCGCGACGAGCCCGCCGTCGTACAGCAGCCGCCCGTCGTGCTCCACCGGCGGGAAGATGCCGGGAATCGCACAGCTCGCCAGCAGCGGCTCCAGCAGGCGCCCGGAGCGGATCAGCAGCGGCTCGGCCGTGTCGACCTGCGTCGTGACGACGCCGAGCGGCAACGCCAGGTCCTCGAAGCGGGTGTCGGCGCCCAGGTGGTCGGCGATGATCCCGGCCAGCCCCGTGTTGGGGAACAGGTGCGTCTTGCTCTGCGTCAGCGTCCGGACGCGGCTCAGCACGCCGCCGGGGAACGCCTCGGCCCGCGTCATGTGCGCCCAGATCTCGTGCAGCCGCGCGAGGGCGTCGGTGCCGGAGCGGGCCAGCACGGCGGCGTTGAGCGAACCGACCGACGTGCCGGTCACGACGTCCGGCGTGAGCCCGGCTTCGGTCAGGGCGCGCAGCATGCCGACCTGCATGGCGCCGAGGCTGCCGCCCCCGCCGAGGACGAAGCCGATCGGCCGGGGAAGATCCGCGAGACTCATGCCGCCGAATGTAGTACTCAGGGCACGCGTTCGGGCTCCGGCTCGGGCACCGCCAGTGCCTTGCGCTTCTTCAGTCGCAGCAGGAAGAACACGGCGACCGCGGCCAGCACGCCGACCACGATCAGGCCGCCGGTGTTCAGGGCGCCTTCGATGCGCTTGGCGGCTTCGCCCAGCGCCGCGCCGATGCTGATGTGCACCAGCGACCAGCAGAACGCGCCCGCCGCGGCGGCCGGCAGGAACTTGCGGAACGGCAGGCCGGACGTCCCGGCCGCGGCCGGGGTCAGGGTGCGGATCACCGGCAGGAACCGGGCGAAGAAGACCGCCCAGGCGCCGCGGCGTTCGAGGACGCCGGTGGCCTTGTCCCAGGCCTCCAGGCCGTACTTGCGGATCATTTTCGTGTCACGCAGGCGTGGCCCGAACCGGCGGCCGATGCCGTAGCCGAGCGCGTCGCCCGCCGTCGCGCAGAGGGTGACGACCAGCCAGAGGACGAGGAACCGGGCGACGGTGTTCGCCGTCGTCGCGGCGATGAGCAGCCCGGATTCGCCGGGGGCGAGGAAACCCAGCCCGATCGTGCACTCGGCGAACACCAGGCCGCCGGTCGCGGCGACGAGCCCCGGTTCCGGGAGTCCTTGCAACCAGCTGAGGAGGTCCGAAACCAGGGCCATGGCCCCACTTTACCGATCCTTTAAGGATGGTGGGGTGACGTGCGTCACCGTGCCAGCAGCGACGCGGCTTCCTGGGCGGCGGGGCCTTCGGCGGCCAGGTGCTGCAGGTTCTCGGGCAGGACCTCGCCGCGGTGGGCCTTCGTCTGGGCGTAGAGCCGTCCCGCGCGGTACGACGAGCGCACCAGCGGCCCGGCCATCACCCCGGCGAAACCCATCGCCTCGGCCACCTTCGAGTGCTCGACGAACTCCTCCGGCTTCACCCACCGGTCCACCGGGTGATGCCGCGGCGACGGACGCAGATACTGCGTGATCGTCAGGATCTCGCACCCGGCGTCGACCAGGTCCTGCATCGCCGGACCGACCTCATCCGGCGTCTCGCCCATGCCGAGGATCAGGTTCGACTTCGTCACCAAACCAGCCTCACGAGCCTTCGTGATGACCTTCAGCGACCGCGCATACCGGAAACCAGGACGGATCCGCTTGAAAATCCGCGGCACCGTCTCCACGTTGTGCGCCAGCACCTCCGGCCGCGACCCGAACACCTCCGCCAGCTGCTCCGGGTCGGCGTTGAAGTCCGGAATCAGCAACTCGACCCCGGTACCCGGATTCAACGCGTGGATCTGCCGCACAGTCTCCGCGTACAGCCAGGCGCCGCCGTCCTCAAGGTCGTCCCGGGCCACACCAGTGACCGTGGAGTACCGCAAGCCCATGGCCTGCACCGACTCCGCGACCTTCCGCGGTTCCGACGTGTCCAAAGCGGCGGGCTTGCCCGTGTCGATCTGGCAGAAGTCACACCGCCGGGTGCACTGATCCCCACCGATCAGGAACGTCGCCTCCCGGTCCTCCCAGCACTCGTAAATGTTGGGACAACCGGCCTCTTCACACACCGTGTGCAGACCCTCGCGACGCACCAGACCCTTGAGCTCGGTGAACTCCGGCCCCATCCGCACCCGCGTCTTGATCCACGACGGCTTCTTCTCGATCGGCGTCTCACTGTTACGCACCTCGAGACGCAACAGCTTCCGGCCTTCAGGCGCAGCACTCACACGTCAACCGTACGCCCGTCCGGGCTAGGCGGGATCCGGGGTGACGCCGGTCAGCTTCGCGGTGACGTCCCACAACGCGGCCCCCAGCGACTCACTGCGTGCGGCCGGCAGCGGACGTCCCTTGACCGGGTTGCCGCGCATGCCGCCGAGGCCGCCCGGGACGATGTAGTCGCCGCCCTCGACGCCGTCCGCCGTGGCCGCGTACAGCTGCGGCAGCGCGCCCTGCCGGACGTTCTGCGCGAACAGGGTTTCGCCGATCTTGTGGCCGCCCGCGATCACCGAGCGCACGATCGGGTTCGTGTACGAGCGCGCCATGCCGCTGCCGAGGCCGGTCGCGGTGTAGCCGGGATGGGCGGCGACGCCGATGACGTCGTCGCCTGCCGCGCGCAGCCGCCGGTCGAGCTCGAAGGCGAACACCTGGTTCGCCAGCTTCGACTGCCCGTACGCGGTCGCCGGGTTGTAGCGGCGGTGCTCGGCGTTCGGGTCTTCGAGGTCGATCCGGGCGCCGACGGCGGCCAGGCTCGACAGCGCGACGACCCGGGCGTGCCGTCCGCCGCGCAGGGCGGGCAGCAGCAGCCAGGTCAGCGCCGCGTGCCCGAGGTGGTTGGTGCCGAACTGCAGCTCGAACCCGTCGGCCGTGCGGCCGCGGGCGGTGGCCATCACGCCGGCGTTGGTGATCAGTACGTCCAGGGTGTCGCCGGTGCGTTCCCGCACCGAAACGGCCGCCGCGCGCACCGACGCGAGCTCGCTCAGGTCCAATGGGATGAGCTCGGGTTCGGCGCCCGCGGCGGCCGCTTTCACGGTCTCGAGGGCCTTCGCGCCGCGTTCGGCGGAGCGGCAGGCGAGGAGCACGCGGGCCCCCTTGCCCGCGAGCACCTGTGACGTGCGCAGCCCGAGCCCGGAGTTCGCTCCGGTGACCAGGACGGTCCGGCCGCTCTGGTCGGCGATGTCGGCTTCGGTCCAGCGCTGTGTCATGCGCTTACTTAACTCCGTTTACGCGCTGGGCGCGAGCAGTCGCCGCAGGTGTCCGATCACCGGACGGCGGCGGGTCGTCTCCGAGCGGTTCGCCCGCAGCAGCGCTTCGAACGCGTGCCCCACCTTGACGATCTCGTCGACGGGCTCGCGCGGGTCGGCCAGCCCGGCCGTGACGGCGAGCATCCGCAGCTCGCCCTCGTGCATCCGGCGCAGCGACGCGTGCCGCTCGTAGGCGCCGTCGAGGACCGCGCGCAGATCGGCGTGCTCGTCGACGGCGGCGCGCCAGGCGCGGGTGACGGCGTCGACGTGGTCGCCGAGGCCGTCGGCGTCGTCCGGGTCGACGACCTCGGAGCGCAGGCGGCCGCTCAGCGTCCGCGTCCACTGGTACTGCAGGGCGGTGAGGACGTTTTCCTCGGTGCCGAAGTGCTCCTCGGCGCCGGGCACCTCCTCGAGCGGCAGCGGCTCACCCGGGTTGCGGGCGGCCAGGCGGACGGTCGCTTCGAGGATTTCCTGACGTCGGTAGAAGTCGGTCCAGCTCATGTGTGGGTCCCCTTCCGTGGCCCGGGTCATACCGCGGGTCTGCGGCATACTCCCGGTACGGACCTGACGCGCCGAACATACCATGAGTATGGAGAGCGGTTCCGGGCGTAAAGTTGTGAAGGTGGCGACAATGAGGTCCAGACGACTCGACTATTCCGAGTCGACCCGGTCCGCGCTGGTCGACAGCGCGGTCGAACTGTTCACCAAACGCGGTTACGCGGGGACCTCGCTCGACGAGATCGCCAAACGCGCCCGGGTGACCAAAGGCGCGCTGTACCACCACTTCAGCGGCAAGCAGGCGTTGTTCGAAGCCGCGTTCGACCAGGTCGAAAGCCTCGTCTACGACCGGCTCGACAAGATCATGACCGGCGAGGGCACGCCGTGGGAGCGGGCGCTCGCCGGGCTCAACGCGTTCTTCCGCGCCTGCCTCGACCCCGCCTACCAGCGGATCGCCATCCATGAGGCACCGGTCGTGATGGGCTGGGAGCGCTGGCGCGAGGCCGAGGAGCGGTGCAGCTTCGGGCTCGTGCGGTCCGGCCTGCAGTCGCTGATCGACGCGGGCGAGGTCGAACCGGTGCCGGTGGAGGTCACCGCGCGCCTGCTGTTCGGCGCCCTGTCGAGCGCCGCGACCGAAATCGCCAGTTCGCCCGACCCGAAGAAGGTCCGCGCCGAGATCGAGGACGTGATCGTCCGCATGCTGGTCCGGCTGAGGCGCACGGAACCCGACGTCTCTATAGGCTGACGTCGTGGACTTGAGGATCTTCACCGAGCCCCAGCAAGGGGCCAGCTACGACGACCTGCTGCGCGTCGCCAAGGCGACCGAAGCCGCCGGGTACGACGCCTTCTTCCGCAGCGACCACTACCTGAAGATGGGCTCGGCCGACGGCCTGCCCGGGCCGACCGACGCGTGGATCACCCTCGCCGGCCTGGCCCGGGAGACCAGCCGCGTCCGGCTGGGCACGCTGGTCACCGCGGCGACGTTCCGCCACCCGGGACCGCTGGCCATCTCGGTGGCGCAGGTCGACCGGATGTCCGGCGGCCGCGTCGAGTTCGGTTTCGGGGCCGGCTGGTACGACGCCGAGCACGAGGCGTACGGCCTGACGCTGCCGCCGCTGAAGGAGCGCTTCGACCGCTACGCCGAGCAGCTCGAGATCATCACCGGGCTGTGGAAGACGCCGCTGGGTTCGACGTACTCGTTCGACGGAGCGCACTACAAGCTGTCCGAGTCGCCGGCGCTGCCGAAGCCCGCGCAGTCCCCGGCGCCGCCGGTGATCATCGGCGGCGGGGGCAAGAAGCGCACGCCGGCGCTGGCCGCGCGGTTCGCCGACGAGTTCAACCTGCCGTTCACCGACCTCGAGACGGCGGCGGCCCAGTTCGCCCGCGTCGAGGCGGCCGCGGCGGAGATCGGGCGCGACCCGAAGGAGATCCTGCGCTCGGTGGCCCTGGTCGTCGGCGTGGGCCGATCCGACGCGGAAGTCGCGCAGCGCGCTTCGGTGCTCGGACGGGAGGTGGACGAGCTGCGGGCCAACGGCCTGGCCGGGTCGCCCGCCGAGGTCGTCGACCGGATCGGGCAGTGGCGGGAGAAGACCGGGATCACGCGGGTCTACCTGCAGCTGCTGGACCTGTCGGACCTGGACCAGCTCGACCTGATCGCCGCCGAGGTGGCACCGCAGCTGGACTGAGCAGCCCCCGTTTTCCACGCTAGCGGAAGGGGCTGACAGTTCCGCGGCTCAAGACGGTGAAGGCCACCTGTTGTCCACAGGTGGCCTTCACCGTTCTCAGTTCTGGAGGGCGAAGGTGACGCCCGCCGCCTTCGGGGCCTCGGGGCGGGGGAGCCAGCGGTCCTCGCTCACCGGGAGCTCGCCTTCGAGGGCCGCCAGGACCGCGTCGCGGGCCAGGGGGAGGACCGCTTCCACCGTCACGTCCCGCTGGAGCTCGTACGACAGCGACGTCACGCCCGCGTCGCGGATGCCGCACGGGACGATCGAGTCGAACGCGGCCAGGTCGGCGTTGCAGTTCAGCTCGAAGCCGTGCATCGTCACGCCGCGCTGGACGCGGATGCCGATCGCCGCGATCTTGCGCTCGATCCCGCGGTCGTCGGCCGGGATCCACACCCCGCTGCGGCCCTCGACCCGGCCGCTCGCCACGCCGAGCTGGTCGCACACGTGGATCAGCGCCTCTTCCAGGCGGCGCACGTAGTGGACCACGTCGATCGGGTCGGCGAGCTTGACGATCGGGTAGCCCACCAGCTGGCCCGGCCCGTGCCAGGTGATCTTGCCGCCGCGGTCGACGTCGATCACCGGGGTGCCGTCCGTTGGGCGGTCGGCCTCCTCCGTGCGCTTGCCCGCCGTGTACACCGACGGGTGCTGGAGCAGGAGCATCGTGTCCGGCGCGGTGCCGTCCGCGCGTGCGGTCAAGAAGCTCCGCTGGAGCTCCCAGGCTTCGGTGTAGTCGATCGTGCCGAGTTCCCGGACGTCGACGGGCTCGGTGCTGGCGCGGCAGGAAGTACGGGAAGAACTCACCCGTCGAGGCTACGCCCGTCACCCGGGGGAAGCAGCCGCAAGGCGCACGCTGAGAGCAGCCCGACACCGGTCACCGCCAGCACTGCGCCGATCGTGTCCGACACCCAGTGCACCCCGAGCACGACCCGGCAGGCGGCGCACACCACGACCGCCACCGCGGCGGCCGGCAGGACGCGCTTCACCAGCCTCGGCCACAGGTACGCGCACAGCAGCACCAGCACGAACCCGACGCTCGCCACCGACGTCACGTGCCCGCTGGGGTAGCTCAGGTCCGGGTAGTCGCGGGGGCGTTCCCGCAGGAACAGCGGCTTGGCCACCACGCTCGTCAGCCGGCACAGCAGCAGCACGACGGCGAGCCGCACGCACAACCCGGTGTGCTGCCGCTGCCGCAACCCCAGCGCGAGCAGCGCCACGCCGAGGATCCAGGGAAGCACCGGGCCGAGGACATCGCTGCCGATCTGCGCCGCCCGCCCGAGCGGCTGCGTGTAGACGCCGTGGAGGGCGTTCGCCACCTGGGAGTCGAGGGTCAGCGGGTGCCGGGCGACGCCGAGCCCGAGCGCCACGAAGGCTGCCACCAGCGCGAAACCGACGACGAGCCAGCGCTTGAGGGGGACCGTCATGCCGCGGCGAGCGCGCTGCCCAGGGTCCGGTGCCGGAACGCGTAACCGGTCCGCTCCAGCACGGCCGGGACGGCCCGCTGCCCGAACAGCGCCATCTCCTCACCGGCCTGCCCGAGCACCGCCTTGAGCGCGATCCCGGGGACCCGCCACGGCGCGGGCCGGTGCAGCGCGCGGCCGACGGCGCGGGTGAACTCGGCGTTGGTCACCGGCTCCGGGCCGGTCAGGTTCACCGGCCCGGACACCTCGTCGTGCGTCAGGACGTGCACGATCGCGCCGACCTCGTCCTCGAGGGCGATCCACGGCATGTACTGGCTCCCGTTCCCGAGCCGCCCGCCCAGGCACAGCGCGAAGAGCGGACGCAGCGTCCCGTACAGGCCGCCCTTCGCCGACAGGACCAGCCCGGTCCGGATCTTCACGACCCGCGCGTCCCCGGCGCCCGCCGTCGCCGCTTCCCACACTGCGCACAGCTCGGCGAGGAAGCCCCCGCCGCGCGGCGCGGATTCGTCCACAGTGGACGTACCGGTGTTCCCGTAGTACCCGACGGCGGACGCGTTGACGAGCACCCCGACCCCGTGTTCGGCGACGGCTTCGGCGAGCACCTCGGTGGGCTCGACCCGGCTGTCGGTGAGCTGCTGCTTGCGCATCGCGCTCCACCGGCCGGGGAACAGCCGCTGGCCACCCAGGTTCACGACGGCGTCGACCCCCTCGAAGGCACCGCTCGCGATGGTGCCCGACGGCGGGTCCCAGCGGAATTCGCCGCCTTCGCGCGCTTCCCGCCGCACCAGCCGGCGGACTTCGTGGCCTTCGCGCCCCAGGCGGTCACCCAGCGCCGACCCGATCAAGCCGCTCGCTCCGGCGATCAGTACTCGCATGGTTCGATCGTTGCGCATCCGCTGGCCGCCCGCATGCCCAGGTTTCCGTGCGGCCCGCGGACAGGCCGAATCCGCGGCAGCGTGACAGGGGAACGCCCGTGTAGCGCACAGTGCCGCCGAGGATCCGGCACACGTGCGCGGCGGCCGGTGAGTCTGCGACGCGAGGTGACGGTAAAAAGGCGAACAGCTCCGCTGCGGTGCCCTGTCTCCTTCCCCGGATGCGGCGAAGGCCGCCACGGGCATCCCGTGGCGGCCTTCGTCAGCGGTGACTTCAGAGACCGAGTTCGCTCTCGAAGTTGCCCTCTTCCAGGCGCTGCTTGATCGTCGTCAGGAAGCGGCCCGCGTCGGCCCCGTCCACCAGGCGGTGGTCGTAGGTCAGCGGCAGGTACGCCATCGACCGGATCGCGATCGTGTCGTTGCCGTCGGCGTCCGCGATCACCACCGGGCGCTTGACGACCGCGCCGGTGCCGAGGATGCCCGACTGCGGCTGCACGATGATCGGCGTGTCGAACAGCGCGCCGACGCTGCCGATGTTCGTGATCGAGAACGTGCCGCCCGACAGCTCGTCCGGCTTGATCTGGCCCGACCGCGCGCGGCCCGCCAGGTCGGCGATCCGGTGCGCGAGCCCGGCCAGGCTCAGCTCGCCCGCGTCGTGGATCACGACCGAGAGCAGCCCGCGCTCGGTGTCCACCGCGATGCCCAGGTGCACGGCGCCGTGGTAGGTGATCTCCTTCGTGTCCTCGTTGTAGGACGCGTTGACGTTCGGGTGCTGCTTGAGCGCCTCGACCGTGGCCTTCGCGAAGAACGGCAGGAACGTCAGGTTGACGCCCTCGCGCTCCTTGAAGGCCGCCTTCGCCCGCTGGCGCAGCTTGGCGATCTTCGTGACGTCGACCTCCTGGACCTGCGTGAGCTGCGCGGCGATCTGCAGCGACTCGCGGGTCTTGGTGGCCGTGATCTGGCGGATCCGGCTGGCCTTCTGCACGGTGCCGCGCAGCGCGGCGAGCTCCGGCGACACCGCGGCCGCGGGACGCGCGGCCGGCGCCGACGGGGCGGCAGCAGCAGCCGGGGCAGCGGCGGCGGGCGCCGGGGCCTGCTGCTTCTGCTTCTCCTCGGCCGCGGCCAGGACGTCCTGCTTGCGGATCCGGCCGCCGACACCGCTGCCGGTCAGCGTCGACAGGTCGATGCCGTGCTCCGACGCGAGCTTGCGGACCAGCGGCGTGACGTACGGGCCGTCCGCCGAGCCGTCCTTCGCCGCGGCGGCCGGGGCCGACTCGGTCGCCTTCGCCGCGGGCGCGGCCTGCGGCTTCGGTTCCGGCTTGGGCTCGGGCTTCGGTTCCGGCTTCGACTCCTGCACCGGCTCCGGCTTCGGCTCCGGCTTGGGTTCCGGCTTCGGCTCGGGCTTGGGCTCCGGCTTGGGTTCCGGCTTCGACTCGGCCTTCGGCGCCGCGTTCGCGTCGCCGATCACGGCCAGGACGCCGCCGACCTCGACGGTCTCGTCCTCGCCCGCGCGGATCTCCAGCACCGTGCCGGCCACCGGCGACGGCACCTCGGTGTCGACCTTGTCGGTGGAGATCTCGAGCAGCGGCTCGTCGACCTCGACCGAGTCGCCGACCGCCTTCAGCCAGCGCGTGACGGTGCCCTCGGTGACACTCTCGCCCAGCTCGGGCAGCTTCACCTCGGTGCCTTCGCCACCCGCCGCCGGCGCGGTGTCCGGCTTGCTCGGCGCGCTGTCCTCGGCGGCCTGGGCCTGCGGCTCCTCTTCCTGCGCGGGCTCCGGCTCGGACTTCTCCTCCTGCGCCGGGGCGGAGGACCCGGAGGACTCCGGCACGCCGCCGGTGCCGTCGTCGATGACGGCGAGCTCGCCGCCGACCTCGACGGTCTCGTCCTCCTGGGCGCTGATCTTCACGACCGTGCCCGCCACCGGGGAAGGCACCTCGGTGTCGACCTTGTCGGTCGAGATCTCGAGCAACGGCTCGTCGACCTCGACGGTGTCGCCCTCCTGCTTAAGCCACCGGGTGACGGTGCCTTCGGTGACGCTCTCCCCGAGCTCCGGCAATGTGACGGAGTAGGCCATCGTTCGCTGACTCCTCTTCCAAGTTCTGCGTGGTCTGGATTCTGCTGGTGGGACGTCAGCTGTGCACGTGCAGCGGCTTCCCCGCGAGGGCGAGGAACGCTTCACCGAGGGCCTCGGTCTGGGTGGGGTGCGCGTGGATCAGCGGGGCGACGTCCTCGGGGAACGCCTCCCAGCTGTAGATCAGCTGCGCTTCGCCGATCAGCTCGCCGACGCGGTCGCCGACCATGTGGATGCCCACGACCGGGCCGTCCGGGGCCTTGACCAGCTTGACCCCGCCGGAGGTCTTGAGGATCTGGCTCTTGCCGTTGCCGCCCAGGTCGTAGGTGAACGTCGTGACGTCCGAGCCGTACTTGTCCTTCGCCTGCGACTCGGTCAGCCCGACCGACGCGACCTCGGGGTGCGAGTAGGTGACCCGCGGGATGCCGCTCTCGTCGATCACGCGCGGGTTCTGCCCGGCGATCTCCTCGGCGACGAAGATGCCCTGCTGGAAGCCGCGGTGCGCGAGCTGCAGGCCGGGGACGATGTCGCCGACGGCGTAGACGTTCGGCAGGTTCGTGCGCAGCCGCTCGTCGGTGATGACGAAGCCGCGCTCGATCTTGACACCGGCCTCCTCGTAACCGTGGCCGGCCGAGTTCGGCCCGCGGCCGACGGCGACCAGCAGCAGGTCGGCCTCGATGGTCTCGCCGGACTCCAGCGAAACGCTCACGCCGTTGTCGTCCTGCTTCGCGCCGGTGAACTTCACGCCGGTCTTGAAGGCGATCTTGCGGCGGCGGAAAGCGCGCTCGAGCTGCTTGGACGCGAACTCGTCCTCGTTCGGGACCAGCCGCGGCAGGGCCTCGACGATGGTGACGTCGACGCCGAAGGAGGCCCACACGCTGGCGAACTCGACGCCGATGACGCCGCCGCCGAGCACCACGACCTTCTTGGGGACGTAGTCGAGGGCGAGGGCCTGCTCGCTGGCGATGATGCGGCCGCCGAGCTCCAGGCCGGGCAGCGTGCGCGAGTACGAGCCGGTGGCGAGGATGACGTTCTTGCCGGTGTAGCGGGTGCCGTCCACCTCGACGGTCGTGCCGCCGACGAACGTGCCCGCACCCTCGACGAGGTTCACCTTGTGCGCCTTGGCCAGGCCCTGCAGGCCCTTGTACAGGCGGGCGACGATGCCGTCCTTGTACTTGTTGACCCCGGCGATGTCGATGCCCTCGAAGGCGGCCTTGACGCCGACCGCTTCGGCGTCACGGGTCTCGTCGGCGACCTCGGCGGCGTGCAGCAGGGCCTTGGTCGGGATGCAGCCCCGGTGGAGGCACGTCCCGCCCAGCTTGTCCTTCTCGATCAGCGTGACGGAAAGGCCCAGCTCGGCCGCGCGGAACGCCGCGGCGTAGCCGCCCGATCCGCCTCCCAGGATCACGAGGTCGGCGGAGGTGTCGGTCACTTCATTAACTCCTCGGCAAGCAGTGGGGTGATGCTCTGTCGTCGCGCCCGCGCCCGGTATAACCGCGCGCGCGACACCGCCATCTTGTCACTACGCCGGACGGGGCTGCGAGCTAGCCGGGTGTGCGACGCCGACCACACGCGGACATCGGGATAATGAGTGGCGTACGTCTCGGGAGGAGAGGTGGTCGAGGTGGGGCTCTTCGACTCGCTGCGCAGGCGGGCCAAGGGTGGGCAACGGGCCGGTACGCTGCGGAAAGCCAGCTCCGAGGACACCCGCCACCTCGACGAGTGGGCGGCCACCCGAAGGGGTGTCGAAGCCTTCGTGGAGCCGAAGACCAACGTCACCGAGACCACTGTGGTGTTGATCGCCCACGACGGGGAGTGGACGCGGCGGCGCATCGGCAGCCTGGAGGCCGCGCAGCAGTTCGGTCACCGCCGGTCGATCCCGGTGTACGAGGTCGCGCGGGTGGGTTACCCGAAGCGGATGCGCGAGTACACCGAGCGCAAGAAGCGCGGTCAGGTCTAGAGCTCGATCCGGCCGACGACCTCGCCGTGGTGGGTCTGGCCGGTGGGCTGGAAGCCCAGCTTGAGGTAGAACCGTTCCGGGCCGTCGTCGCCCGGGAGCCACAGCACCGTCGCGACCTTTTCGCCCCGCCGCCGGGCCTCGTCGAGGACGGTTTCGACGGCGAACCGGCCGTAGCCGCGGCCCTGCACGCAGGCGCCGACGTTGAGCCGCCAGATCCCGCAGCGGAAGAAGTCGAGCTCGGCCGCCGGGTCGAAGCGGCCCATCACGAAAGCGACGGGTTCGCCGTCGGCGGCGATCACCCGCGGCCAGGCGATCTCCGGCTGGGTGTAGGCCTCGGCGAGCGAGACGGCGACGGGGGCGACGAACTTCTTCTGGTGCGGCTGGACGGCCAGCTGGCACGCGGCGGCGACGTTGTCCGGGGTGATCTTCTCCACGGTGAGGATGGTCACCGGGTCCAACTTACGTGGCTTGGGCGAGCAGAGTGGCGTGCTGGACCAACGCCGCCCGGAAGGACGCGTGGACGGTGGTGCCCAGGACCGGGTCGACTTCGACCACGTGCCCGGCCGAGAGCAGCAGTACGGCGGGGTCGCTGAGGATCACCACGCCGTTCTCGGTACGCAGGTCCGCGGTGCCGAGGAGGCGGGGGAAGACCACGTCGGCGGGGAGGCCGTCGCAGGTGCGGAGGAAGTCGCGGTGGTCGGCGGGGAGGTCGACGCCCAGGCGCAGCTCGGCTGAGCGGATCGCCGCCTCCGATGCCGGAGGTGGGAGCGGGGTCCGCCTGCGGAGGAGGGGCCCGGGGCGAGATTTTGCCGGGGCCGGGCCAGGGGGGAGTGCGGGTTCGGCCGAGCCGGGTGGGAGCGGTCCGGGCCGCGTTTCCGCCGGGGCTGCGCCGGGCAGGAGTTCCCCCACGCCGCGCAGGCGCAGGATCTCCGCGATCAGCTTCGGCCAGCTGCCCAGCTCCGGCGGGTACCGCTCGTGCAGCGCCGCGACCAGCGCGCCCGCCCAAGTGGGCGCCTCCTCCCGCAGCTCCAGCGGGTCCGCGCCCGCGACCAGCGCCGGAGCCAGGGCCCGCGTCGCGGCCAGCGTCGCGACGTCCGGGTGCGGCCCGGTGAGCGACGCCCAAAGCTCCAGGTCACCGTCGGCAAGCGCGGTCCGCACCCGGTCCGGGCGCGACGGCGCCACCTGGCGCACCACCTCCGCTACCGGGCCCGGCGGGAGCACACCTTCGAGTTCCGAAACCGGGCGCCGCAACCAGGCCGCGTGCGTGCGCTCCTCCGCGTCGAGATCGAGCGGCGGGAGGCCCGCGGCCCAGTCCGGACGTCCGCCCCGAGCCTCGAAGAGCATCGCCCACGCGCGCGCCCGCACCGGGTCCGCGGCCAAGGCCGTCACCGGGCGTTCGGTGCGGGCCAGCCACTGCGTGACCAGCCGGTCCGCCTCGTCGAGGGCGCCGGAGACCGCCAGCAGCAAGGCCGCGTACCCCACCTGGTCGTCGACGCGCGCCTCGGGCGCCGTCAGGACGTCGCGGACCGCCGCTTCGAGGAAGTCCTGCACCCCGCCGACCCTAGCCGAGGGCCTGCTTCGCGCCCGGGTGCAGCGGCACCGGGTCGGTCTGCGTCGCCAGCTGCTTGGAGATCTCCTTCGCCGCCGGGTGCACCTTCGCCAGCTCCGCCTGCTTGTCGAAGATCAGCTTCGTGATCGCGCACGCGTTGCCCGCCGGGAAGTCCTCGCGGACCAGCAGCAGGTTGGGCACCACGACCGTCGGCACGTCCGCCGGCTGCCCGTAGGCCGCCTTGGGGATCACCGCCTGGTCGTAGACCGGGTTCACCTTCTTCAGCGCCGGGAGCAGCGGCGTGACGTCGAGGAACTTCACCTTGTCCTGCAACGCCGTGGTGATGTCGGTGATCTGCGCGGTCGGCAGCCCGCCGGACCAGACGAGCCCGTCGAGCGTCCCCGCCTTCATGCCGTCCGCCGTCTTGGCCAGGTCGAGCCGCTGGGCCTGGACGTCGGTGTCGGGCTTGAGCCCGGCCGCCTCGAGGAGGCGGTTGGCGATCACCTCGGTGCCCGACTTGGGCGAGCCGGTCGAGATCCGCTTGCCCTTCATGTCCTCGACGCTGTTGATGCCGGCGTCCGTGCGCACCAGCACCTGCGTCGAGTTCGGGTAGATCCGGGACAGGGCCCGGATCTTCTGTGGCTTGCCGTCGAAGGCCCCCTTGCCGTTGACGGCGTCCGCCGCGGTGTCGGCCAGCGAAAACGCGACGTCGTAGTTGCCGGCGACCAGCTGCTGGATGTTCTGCACCGACGCGCCGGTTTCCGAGGCCGTCGCCCGCAGCTTCGTGTTGTTGCTGATCAGCTGGGCCAGCCCGCCGCCCAGCACGTAGTACACGCCGCCGCTGTTGCCGGTGGCGATGGTGATGCGGCCTTCACCCGCTTCGCAGGACTGTGCCGCACCGCTGGGCGCGGCCTGGTCGGTCTGCTGTTTCCCGCCGCAGCCGGTGACGGCCAGAGCGAGCACCGCGGCGGCGGCGACTGCGCGTTTCATGCTGTCCTCCTCTTGATCACGGCATGGGTGAGCAGAGCGCCGGCGCCGCACGCGGCACCGATCGCGATCGGCACCGGCTCCAGGTAGAGCAGGCACAGGGCGGCCGGGACGAACAACAGCCGCACCGGGAGGCTGACCGGGCCGAAGAGCCAGCCGCCGGTGACCACCGCCAGCGCGGCGACGGCGAGCGCGGACACCGCCGTCACCCACAGCACGGTGAGCACGTCGGACTCCAGCAGCAGCGCGGCGCCGTTGTCCGTCAGCACGAAGGCGATCGGCACCAGGAACGCCGGGAGCGTGTACTTCCAGCACTGCCACATCGTGCCCAGCACCGAGCCGCCGGTGATCGCCGCCGAAGCGACCGCGGCGAGCGCGGTCGGCGGCGTGACCTCGGACAGCACGGCGTAGTAGAAGATGAACATCGCGCGCTCGGCGTCGGCGACGCCCAGCGTCTCCAGGGCCGGGCCGATCACCACCCAGGCGATGATGAAGCTGGCGGTGACCGGCACCGCGAGCCCGAGCACGCCGACGGCGACCGCCGAGAGCAGCACGGTGAGGATGAGGACCACCGTGCCGTTGTCGGTCAGCACGCCGGCCAGTTCCACCAGCGCGTCGGCGAGTTCGAGGCCCAGCCCGGTCTTGGTGATGGTCGAGGTGATCACGCCGGCCGCCGCGCACACCGCGATCACCGGCAGGGCGCCCCGGACACCCGCCGACAGCGCGTCGACCATGTCCTTGGCCCACCCGCGCACGTCGTGGCGCCGGGCGATCAGCGCGAACAGCGCGGCGACGCCGGTGGCGTAGACCACCGCGGCGAACGGCGGGATGTCCAGGGCGAGGAACACGACGATGATCGCCAGCGACAGGAAGTGATAACCGCCGCGCCGCAACAGATTCCAGGGATCGGCGTGCGGGACGTCGACGGCTTCGGCCTTGAAGCGCCGCGCGTCGGCCTCCATCGCGAACACGATGCCGAGGTAGTAGAGCAGGGTCGGAACGGTCGCCCAGACCAGCACCTTCAGGTACGACGTCTGCAGGTACTCGGCGATGATGAACGCGGCCGCGCCCAGCGTCGGCGGCGAGAGGATGGCCCCGATGCCCGACGCGGCGAGCAGCCCGCCGGCGTTTTCCTTGGGGTAGCGGGCTTTCTCGAGGATCGGCCAGGTGATCGAGCCGAGGCTGACGGCGGTCGCGGTGCCCGAACCCGATACCGTGCCGAGCAGGAAGCCGGACAGCACGGTGGTCCGGCCGGGTGCGGTCCGGGACCTGCGGAACGCGGCGAAGGAGATGTCCACGAAGAACTGCCCGGCTCCGGAGGCGTTGAGCACCGCGCCGTAGAGGGTGAACAGCACGATGTAGCTCGCCGCGACGTCCAGGGGAGTGCCGTAGAACCCGCTGGCGTCGTTGAAGAGCGCGTTGACGATCTGGCTGAAGTCGATGCCCGCGTGGGCGATGCCCCAGTTCTGCGGGAGGAAGCCGCCGTAGTAGGCGTAGGCCAGGAAGAGCAGGCAGACGATCGGCAGCACCAGCCCGGTGGTGCGGCGGGTGGCTTCGAGGATCAGCACCAGCAGCAGCGCGCCGGCCACGATGTCCAGCGGGGACAGAATGCCCTGGCGGTTCAGGAAGTCGTCGTAGCCGACGAACACCGGGTAGAGGCCGACGGCCAGCGCCAGGACGGCGAGCGCCCAGTCGGTCCAGCCCGGGTCGTCGCGGCCGCGCAGCCGCGGGCGGTAGCAGAGGAAGATCAGCGGGAGCGTCACGCCGAGGAAGAGGACCAGGTAGAACTGGTTGCCCTTGGCGAACGGGAAGAACACCTGCTTGAGCACGAGGACCGCGACCGCGAGGGCGACGAAGTAGACGACGCGGTCGGGAACGCGGGACAGCTTCCGCGCCGGGCGTTCCTCGTCGTGCTCGGCGGCGATTTCGGCGGGGGAGTCGCGTTCCACCGGCTCGGTCGTCACCCGGTCACCGTACGGTGTCGCGGATCACACCGAAAGCGGCAATTCGATCACCGCCGCCGAAGCGCCGTGAATGACTCATTCCTGGCGTCCGACGCCAGGAATGAGTCATTCACGGCATCGGGGTCAGCCGTTGGCGGCGATGTCCGCGAGGACCGCGGCGATCGAGCGGACCGGGACGCCGGTGCCGCCCTTGCCGGTGTAGCCCCACGGCGAACCGGTGTTGAACGACGGGCCCGCGATGTCGATGTGGACCCAGTCGAGGCCGTCGGCGACGAACTCGCGCAGGAAGATCCCGGCGGCGAGCATGCCGCCCCAGCGGTGGCCGGTCACGTTGGCCAGGTCGGCCAGGCGCGAGTCGAGGTCGGCGCGCAGCTCCTCCGGCAGCGGCATGGCCCAGCCGTTTTCGCCGGTGGCCTGCATGATCGCCGCGACGCGGTCGCGGAAGTCCTCCGAGCCCATCACGCCGGCGGTGCGGTTGCCGAGCGCGACGACCTGGGCGCCGGTCAGCGTGGACGTCTCGATCAGGTAGTCCGGGTTCTCCTCGGCCGCGCGCACCATGGCGTCCACGAGCACGAGCCGGCCTTCGGCGTCGGTGTTGAGCACCTCGACGGTCTTGCCGCCGTACATGGTCAGCACGTCACCCGGCCGGTACGACGTCCCGGACGGCAGGTTCTCCGCCAGCGGGATGTGCGCGACGACCTCCAGGGGGTACTTAAGCTTCGCCGCCAGCACCACCGACGCGAGCACGCCGGCCGCGCCGGACATGTCCGAGGTCATGTGGTCCATGTTCGCGGCGGACTTGAGCGAGATGCCGCCCGAGTCGAACGTGATGCCCTTGCCGACGAGGGCGACCTTCTTGGCGGCCTTGGCCGGCTTGTACGCCAGGCGCAGCAGCCGCGGCGGGCGGGACGAGCCGCCGCCGACGCCGAGGATGCCGCCGAAACCCTTGCGCTTGAGGGCCTTCTCGTCGAGCACCTCGAACTCGAGGCCGTTGTCCTCGGCCAGCTTCTTCGCGCGGTCGGCGAAGGAGGCCGGGTAGAGGTCGTTCGGCGGGGTGTTGATCAGGTCGCGGGCCACGATGACGGCCTCGGCGATGGCGCCGGCCGCCTTCAGGGTCGCCTTGTGCTCGCGGGCGGTGCCGTCGGCCGGGCTCGCGAAGTCCGCCTTCGCCAGCGGGGCGTCGCCCTTCTCCGAGCGGTAGGCGGTGAAGACGTAGGAGCCGAGGACCGTGCCCTCGACGGCGGCCTGCAGGTCGAGCTCGGACAGCGTGACGAAGGCGCGGTCGGTGCCGGCCAGCGCGCGGCCGGCCGCCCCCGCGGCCCGGCGGACCTGCTCGGGGGTGACGGTGTCGCCCGCCTTGCCCAGGCCGACGGCGAGCACCACACCCGCCGGGAGCTTGCCCAGCGTCGGGACCTTGACGACCTCTTCGGCCTTGCCGCTCGCCCCGAGCGTGGCCAGCAGGCCGGCGAGCCTGCCGTCGAAGGCGGCGTCCACGGCGGCGGCACCGGGAGCGAGCACCGGACCGTCCTCGCCGGCCAGGGTGCCGATGACGACCACGTCGGCGCGCGTCTTGGCCAGTGCCTCCCCGGTGTTGTCGGACAGGGCGAGCTTAGGCACGGTCACTTCTGGCTCCTCGCGCGTTCTCGGGTACCGGGCACCGGCCCGGTCGGGATCGTGAGCCATGCTAATGACGACGGAACCGCGGGTGAACACAGGTACGGGAGGGCTGCGTGCGGCTGGGCGGTGGGCTGCTGGTCGCGCTGGCGGCCGGGGCGGCGGGCGCGGGCTGGTGGCTGCTCGCCGGGCTGGTGCTCGCGGCGGTGGCCGCCGGCGTGTCGGCGCGGGTGCCGGAACCGGGGGACACCCTGGTGGAGCGGGTCGTCGTGGCGGTCGCGCGGCTGTCGGAGGTGACCGTCTACGCCATCGCGTTCGGCGCCTACGTCTTCCCGGCGCACCGCGCGGCGGCGGCCGCGGTGTTCGTCGTCGTGGTGACCGGCGCGGGGTTCGCCGGGCCGAAGATCCCGACGATCGTCGTGCGGGTCGCGGGGGGTCTGCTGCTCGCCGCGGGGCTCGTGCTGGTCGTCGTGTGCGTCGCCGTGCCGCCGGTGGGAACGGCGGACGGCCTGCGGCCCCCGGATTTCGCGGGTGTGCTCGTCGCCGCGGTGCTCGCGCTGCCGTTCCTGCGGCCGGCCGGACGCGGGAACGCGGGCCCGCGCGTACTGCTGCTCGGCGCGTTCGCCGTCCTGGCCGCCTTCGCCGCGCTCTACCAGCTCGGCGCGGTGCGGCTCGGGCTGTCGCTCACCTCGCTGCGCGACCTGCTGTCCGCCGCCGACGCCGACGCGCTGCAACCGCTGCTCACGGTCGTCGCGGTGGTCGCCACCGTGGTGCCCGCGCTCGCCGCCGGGGCCGAGGTCCGGGCGCGGGCGGGGACGCCGGGGCTCGCCGGGCTCGCCGCCGCCGCGGTCGCCGCGTTCTTCCTGCCGGTGCTGCCCGTGCTCGTCGTCGCGGGGCTGGCCACCGTGTTCGAGCTGCTACTGGGCGTACGCGCGCGCAGGTACAGTGAAGCGCGTGAGTGATCGACGCTGGCGGCCGGGGGAGACCGTGGTCGAACGGTTCCACCGCCCCGACGGCTCGATCGGCCAGGTCCACCCGCTGCGCGTCCTCGAAGACGACGGCCGCGTCCTGCTGGCCTGGCTGCCGGCGGGCACGCCGATCGTCGGCAGCAGGCTCGCCGACGGCCGCCTGATGCGGGACGCCCCGCTGGACCAGCGGTTCCGCATCCCGCGGGTGCCGGTCCCGGATTCCTGGCACGGTGCCTCGACGCTGCGCCGGATTCCCGAAGACGAGTGGTCGTCGGTCTGGTGGTTCTTCGACCTCGACGGCCGGTTCAAGAACTGGTACGTCAACCTGGAGATCCCGCTGGGCCGCACGCCGGGCGCGGTGGACCGGATCGACGGCGTGCTCGACGTCGTCGTCGAGCGCGACGGCAGCTGGCGCTGGGACGACGAGGACGAGGCCGAGGCGGCCATCGAGGTCGGCCGCCTGACCCTCGAGCAGTTCGACCGGCTGCGCGCGGAGGGCGAGCGGATCGGCGCGCTGGCCGAGCGCGGCGCCTACCCGTTCGACGGGACCGACACCGAATTCCGCCCGGATCCCGGCTGGCCGTTGCCGGAGCTGCCGCCGGAGCTCAGCCCGCGGTCAGGAGAAGGATCAGCGCCAGCACGGCGTTGACGACCGCGAGGATGACGACCGACTTCGTCGGCAGCACCTTCGGGAACGCCTTGCCGTGGATCTTCCGCCACCACACGACGCCGAAGACCCCGGCGATCAGGCCGAGGAAGCCGCCGAAGCCGCTGTCCAGCACGGCCCAGCCGACCATGCCGAGCAGGCCGACGCCGAAGGTCAGCAGCGCCGCGGCGACGAAGGTCTTGATGTCGGCGCCGGTCGTCTTGGGCCGGGGGACCGGCTCAGTGGAGTGGTAGGTCACGGCGTCATCCTAGAGGCGGCACGCCCCGGGCGCGGAAAACCCGGGAACAGATGGACATCCGACTAACGCGCGTCCGAGCAAGCGGTATCGTCTAGCCATGACGACCACGACACAGTTCGCCCATGTCCCGCACCCGAGTCCTGCGAGCGCGGACCGTGTCGCGGAGGTACTCGCCGCCCCCGGGTTCGGGGCGTACTTCACCGACCACATGGTCACCCTCAAGTGGTCCAAGGCCGAAGGCTGGCACGACGCCCAGGTCGGCCCCTACGCCCCCTTCACCCTCGACCCGGCGACGTCGGTGCTGCACTACGGCCAGGCCATCTTCGAGGGCCTCAAGGCCTACCGCCAGCCGGACGGCACGATCGCGTCGTTCCGCCCGGACGCCAACGCCGCGCGGTTCCGCGACTCGGCCGAGCGGCTCGCCATGCCGCAGCTGCCCGAAGAGGTCTTCGTCGAGTCGCTGCGCGAGCTCATCGCCGTCGACGGCCGCTGGGTGCCCACCCGCCAGGGTGATTCGCTGTACCTGCGGCCGTTCATGATCTCGACGTCCACCGGGCTCGGCGTCAACAGCCCGGCCGCCGACTACGTGTACACGGTCATCGCGTCCCCGGCCGGGTCGTACTTCTCCGGCGGCGTGAAGCCGGTAAGCGTCTGGCTGTCCACCGAGTACGTCCGGGCGGCGCCCGGCGGCACCGGCGCGGCCAAGTGCGCCGGCAACTACGCGGCGTCGTTCGTGGCGCAGGCGCAGGCCGTCGAGAAGGGCTGCGACCAGGTGGTCTGGCTCGACGCCGTCGAGCGGCGCTGGGTCGAGGAGATGGGCGGGATGAACCTGTTCTTCGTCTTCGGCTCGGGCGAGAACGCACGGGTGGTGACGCCCGAGCTGACGGGGTCGCTGCTGCCCGGCGTCACGCGCAAGTCGCTGCTGCAGCTGGCTTCGCGGCTCGGGTACAAGATCGAGGAGCGCCGCATCTCCACCGAGGAGTGGGAGAAGGGGGCGGCTTCGGGTGAGCTGACCGAGACGTTCGCGTGCGGCACCGCGGCGGTGATCACCCCGGTCGGGCACGCCAAGCACGCGGGCGGCGAGTTCACCATCGCCGACGGCCAGCCCGGTGAGCTGACGATGAAGCTGCGCGAAGAGCTGACCGGGATCCAGGAGGGCACCCGCCCCGACCCGGACCACTGGATGGTCAAGCTCGGCTGAGCGTCTTGAATGACTCATTCCTGGCGTCCGACGCCAGGAATGAGTCATTCATTGCGTCCGGGGCCGCTTCCGTCCGCGTCAGGAAGCGGGAGCGGCGATGAGCGGACCGGAAACCCCGGCCTGCTCGTGGGTGGCCGTCTCGGCGAGGACGCGGGCGGCCATCATCAGCAGCGGCAACGCGGTCACCGCGCCGGTGCCTTCGCCGAGCCGGACGTCCAGTTCCAGCAGCGGGCCCAGGTCCAGGTGCTCCAGGGCGAGGGCGTGCGCCGGTTCGGCCGTCCGCTGGCCCGCGACCCACCAGCGGCGCGCGCCGGGGGCGAGGTCCTCGGCGACCAGTGCCGCCGCGCAGGCGACGAGGCCGTCCAGCACCACCGGCGTCCGACGGACCGCGGCCTGGGCGAGGAACCCGGCCATCGCGGCGATGTCCGCGCCGGCCGTGGTGCGCAGCAGGTCGACCGGGTCGGCGAGCACCGCGCGGGCCCGGCGCAGGGCGTCGCGCACGGCGGTGGCCTTGCGCATCCACGCGTCGTCGTCGATGCCGGAGCCGCGGCCGACGACGGCGACCGGCTCGCTGCCGGTCAGGGCCGCCACCAGCACCGATGCGGGCGTGCTGTTGCCGATCCCGAGGTCGCCGGGGATGAGCAGGTCGGCGCCGCCGTCGACCTCGGCGTCGGCGATCGCGATCCCGGCGCGGATCGCCTTCTTCGCTTCGTCGGCGGTCAGGGCGTCTTCGACGTCGATGGAGCCGGAGCCGCGGCGGACCTTGAACTCGCCGATCGCGCGGGTCGCCGGGGCCTCGGTGTCGACCGCGAGGTCGACCACGCGCACGCTCGCGCCCGCGGCGGCGGCCAGCACGTTGATCGCGGCGCCGCCGGTGAGCATGGTGCCCAGCAGCTGCGCGGTGACCTCCGCCGGATAGGCGGAGACGCCCTTCGCGGCGATGCCGTGGTCACCGGCGAAGACGACGACCCGTGGCCGCGTGAACGGCCGTGGCGGCGACTGTCCCTGGCAGGCGGCGATCCAGACGCCCAGCTCTTCGAGCCGCCCGAGCGATCCCGCGGGCTTGACCAGCTTGTCGTGCAGCGCGATCGCGGCCGACCGGGCGTGGTCGTCGGGCGGGGTGATCTCGGGGAACTCGATGTTGTCCGGCTCCACACCAGGCCCTTCCTCTTCCAAGGCAACGCTGTGGCCAACTTACCGGGAAGGGCGGGCCGGTAGTCTCGCGGCTCGTGGAGACGACGGCGGCCGCGGTGGTGCTGGCCAGTGGCGCGGGCACCCGCGTCGGCGCGAAGCTGAACAAGGTCTACCTGCCCCTGGCCGGGCGGCGCGTGGTGGCCTGGTCGCTCGATGCCTTCCGCAAGGTTCCCGGCATCGGCGTGCTCGTGCTGGTCATCCGGCCGCAGGACCGCGAACTCGCCGACGAGGTGGCCGGCGACGGCGTCGAGATCGTGCACGGCGGCGACACCCGCCAGGCGTCCGAGCTGAACGCGCTGCGCCACCTCGCCCCCAGGATCACAGGCGGCCGGGTCGACGCCGTGCTGCTGCACGACGCGGCCCGGCCGCTGGTCCACCCCGAACTGGTCGGTGCGGTGCTGGCCCGGACACGCGAGGACGGGGGGGCTGTGCCGGGCCTGGCCGCGGACGACGTCGTCGAGGTGGATGCCGGGCACCTGGTCGCCCAGGTGCCCGGCGCGATCCGCGTCCAGACGCCTCAGGGCTTCCGGGCCGGACCGCTGCTCGAGGCCTACGAGAAGGCCGAGCGCGAAGGCTTCGTCGGAACGGACACTTCCTCGTGCATGGAGCGGTTCTCCTCCCTGCCGATCCGCTGGGTCCCGGGTGCTCCCGAGAACCTCAAGATCACCTATCCCCACGACCTCGTCGTCGCGGAGCGGCTGCTGGCCCGCTAGGCGCACGCGGGCGGCCCGCCGTCGTCTCCCTCCGTGGGCGTCCCGGTCGGCCGGATGGTCACGTCGTGGCGCAGTTCCGGCGGGATCCGGCAGTCCGGCTGTGGCCGGAGTGCCTGCAGCGGCGCGCCCGGGGTGCCGGGCTCCGCCAGGGTGAGCACCGCCCGCAGCGTCCACACCGGGCTGGCGTGGTACTGCCAGGTGACGACCTTCGGGCTGAACACGTCCGTGCCAGGGAAGGTCGGCACGCGGTAGGCGCTGGCCCGGTGCTCGTCGCGGAGGATGATGACGTCCGCGCAGGTCGGCCAGCGGTGCACGGCCGCGTAGACCTCCGGCGCCTCGCGGCCGCCGAACAGGTGCAGCACCCATTTGCGGCGCCGGAGTTCCTCGAGGAGTTCCTCGAGGCCCTGGCCGCTGGAGCCGGCGTGCGGTGTGGTCGGGGACACACTTTCGAGGGTAACTTGTGCACTAGAGCACAGTCCAGTGCGTGTACTAGTACACCTGGGTGGTTCTGAACAGGCCTTTGTGGGACACCCCCCGGCGTGCTAGAACACTTGTGCGTGTTTACCGGCGTGAGGAGCCGCCTTGCCCACCCTCGACCGCCCTGAGCCGCCGTACCTGCAGATCGCCGGCCGGATCCGGGACGACATCCTGTCCGGCCGGCTGCAGGAGGGCGACGCGGTGCCGTCCGCCCGCGAGATCGCGCGCACCTGGGCCGTCGCCATGGCGACGGCCACCAAGGTGCTGGCCACGCTGCGCTCGCAGGGCCTGGTGCGGCCCGTGCGCGGCGTCGGCACGGTCGTCGACCGCGGCGGCCTGCACCGCACGGCGCGCGATCGCGCTGCCGCGTCGGTGCGCACGGGCCGGATCTACCCGCCCGGCCACTACGCGGTGATCCGCTCGGCCGGCCTCGAGCCGGCGTCCGAGCGCGCCGCGGCCGCCCTCGGCCTGGAGGAGGGAGCCCCGGTGATCCGGCGGCGGCGTACCACCTACGGCCCGGACTCGCGGCCGCTGTCGACGTCGACTTCGTGGCTCGACGGTGCTCTGTCGGCGAAGGCGCCGGCGCTGCTGGTGGCGGAGCGCATCGTCGAGGGCACCGCGGCCCACGCGGCCGCCCGGCTCGGCACGAAGATCGCGACGACGCAGGAACGGCACGCGGCGGGGCGCGCGGGCGAGGAGGAGGCGGCCGAGCTCGGGCTGCCCGCCGGGTCGCCGGTGCTGCTGGGCCGGAGCACCTTCCTGGCGGCCGACGGGACGGTCGTCGAGTACGGTGAGTCCGCCGCCTTGCCCGACCACTGGGTTTTCTACGAGTACACGACTGAGGACGGCGAATGAAGCACATCCACGCGGGCAAGGTCCGTGACCTGTACGAACTCGACGGCGGGGACATCCTGCTGGTCGCGTCCGACCGCGTCTCGGTCTACGACGTCTCGCTGCCGACGCCGATCCCGGACAAGGGCAAGCTGCTCAACCAGCTCTCCGCCTGGTGGTTCGAGCGGATGGCCGACGTCGTCCCGAACCACGTCGTGTCGACCACCGACGTGCCGGAGCAGTTCGCGGGCCGCTCGATGCGCTGCAAGCCGCTGAAGATGGTCAAGGTCGAGTGCATCGCCCGCGGCTACCTCGCCGGCCTCGGCCTGCGGGAGTACCAGCGCGACGGCAAGATCTCCGGCGTCGCGCTGCCGCCGGGCCTGGTCGAGGGCGACAAGCTGCCGGAGCCGATCTTCACGCCGACGACCAAGGAGTCCGACACCGGGCACGACGAGTTCATGACCTTCGACGAGGTCCTGAACGAGATCGGCGAGGACACCGCGAAGCGGCTTCGCGAGCTGACGCTGGAGATCTACACGAAGGGCGCCGAACACGCGGCCGCCCACGGCGTCATCATCGCCGACACGAAGCTGGAGTTCGGCTTCGACGCCGACGGCACGCTGACCCTCGGCGACGAGGTCCTGACCTCGGACTCGTCCCGGTTCTGGCCGGCCGACGAGTGGGAGCCGGGCCGTCCGCAGCACGCGTTCGACAAGCAGTTCGTCCGCGACTGGTCGCGGTCGACGGGCTGGGACCAGACCCCGCCCGGGCCGGAGATCCCCGCGGACATCGTCGAGCAGACGCGGCAGCGCTACACCGAGGTCTACGAGCGGATCACCGGGAAGACCTGGGTCCGGGGCTGAAAAGCCCGTGAATGGCACACCGGGGGAATCGGTGTGCCAGTCACGGACTGGCGTCAGGGGCTCTTGGTGAGGGTGGCGTCGCGCTCGACGACGTCGCCGAGGACGTCGTCGATGGCGGTCAGCAGGTCGGCGTCGAGCTTCTTGCCGGCGGCCTTGACGTTCTCGTGCACCTGTTCCGGCCGCGAAGCCCCGATGATCGCGGAGGCGACGTTCGGGTTCTGCAGCACCCACGCGACGGCCAGCTGGGCGAGGCTCAGGCCGGCCTGCTCGGCGAGCGGTTCGAGCCGGGCGACGCGCTCGAGGACGTTTTCGTCGAGGAAGCGGGCGACCATGTCGGCCCCGCCCTTCTCGTCGGTCGCGCGCGAGCCTTCGGGGTAGGCCTGGCCGGGCTTGTACTTGCCGGTCAGCACGCCGTGGGCGATCGGCGACCAGACGATCTGGCTGAGGCCTTCGCGCTCCGAGGTGGGGATGACCTGCTCCTCGATGACGCGCCAGAGCATGTTGTACTGCGGCTGGTTCGACACGAGCGGGATGTGCAGCTCGCGGGCGAGGGCGGCGCCGCGGGAGATCTGCTCGGCGGTCCATTCGGAGACGCCGACGTAGAGCACCTTGCCCTGGCGGACGAGGTCGGCGAAGGCGACCATGGTCTCTTCGAGCGGGGTGTGCCGGTCGAACCGGTGCGCCTGGTAGAGGTCGACGTAGTCGGTGCCGAGCCTGGTCAGGGAGGCGTGCGCCGATTCCATGATGTGCTTGCGGGACAGGCCCTTGTCGTTGGGGCCCTTGGGGCCGGTCGGCCAGAAGACCTTGGTGAAGATCTCGAGGCTTTCCCGCCGCTGGCCCTTCAGGCCACGCCCGAGCACGGACTCCGCGGCGGTATTGGCATACGCATCAGCCGTATCGAACGTGGTAATCCCAGCATCCAGGGCGGCTTCGATGCACGCGCGGGCCTGGTCTTCCTCGACCTGGGAACCGTGGGTGAGCCAGTTCCCGTACGAGATCTCACTGACGTTGAGGCCGCTGCGGCCGAGACGACGAAACTCCATGGCCGCGAGCTTAGGCGGTAATCGTTTGCTCTGCTAACGACCTGGAGTGACTCCAGCCACGCGGACAGCAAGAAGCCGGGTCGAGCGTCGCTCGACCCGGCTTCTTCCAAGTCGCTCAGTTCGGGATCGGGTCCCCCGGCTTCAGCCGCGGCTTCGGCATCCGCAGCCGCCGGATCTGGGACGCCCGGACGAACGCGTACCAGCCGATCGACCGGCCGTTCACCGCTTCTTTCGGGAACTTCTCCCGCACCAGCTTCGCGATCTTCCGGCCGTTCACGAAGCCCTCGATCGCCATCACCAGCAGCATCGCCGTGCACAGCAGCGTGATGTACGACTGCACCTGGGGCAGCGGCACCAGCAGGGCCAGGAACACCACGATGGCCAGCGGCATGAACAGGCCGAGCAGGTTGCGCCGGCTGTCGACCAGGTCGCGGACGTACCGCTTGACCGGCCCCTTGTCGCGCGGCAGGAGCGCGCTGTCGTCGCCGCGCATCATCGCGTCGCGGCGGGCCTTGGCGGCCGCGCGGCGGTCTTCCTTCGTCTGGGGGTTCGCCTTGCGCAGCTCCTTGTTGCGCTTCATCGCCTCACGCATCGTCGTGGGCGGCGGCGCCACCGGGCCACGGCGCTTCGCCTCCGCCTCGCGGCGCTTCGGCGTAGCCTTGCCCTTACCGGGCGTGTACGCCTTGCCGGCGACGTCGACGGCTTCGGCCGTCTGCGGCTCTTCGGCGGCGGTGTCTGTGGTGCTTCGGCGCAGGAACCTCACCTCACCAGGGTATTGCAGGCGTCACGCCGCCGTTCACCAGGTCGATCCATGTGCGACCATGGTGGGGGAACAGATCGGACGTCCCCGGTGTTGAGCACGTCAGCACGAGGAGTATCCGCAGCGAGTTCGACTTTGATGAGGGAGTGCCATGACGACCGCTGAGCACGCCGGCGCGACGCAGGCCGAGACCGCCGAGGAGACCCACGGCGTCACGTTGACCGACGCCGCGGCTTCCAAGGCGAAGGCCCTGCTCGAGCAGGAGGGCCGCGACGACATGCACCTGCGCATCGCCGTCCAGCCCGGTGGCTGCGCCGGCCTGCGTTACCAGCTGTTCTTCGACGAGCGCACGCTCGACGGCGACCTGTTCCGCGACTTCGACGGCCTCAAGGTCGCCGTGGACCGGATGAGCGCGCCGTACGTGTCGGAAGCCGTCATCGACTTCGTGGACACGATCGAGAAGCAGGGCTTCACGATCGACAACCCGAACGCCACCGGCTCCTGCGCCTGCGGCGACTCGTTCCACTGAGCCGTCGGCCCGAAGAGCCACAGCACGCGAGAAGGCCCCGTCTCCCGGAAGGGAGGCGGGGCCTTCTCCGTTGCTGCGCAGATCGGGGGATCAGACGTAGGCGTCGAGCTCGGCCACCTGGGCGTGGCATGCCTCGTCGACCTGCCACGGTTCGGCCGTGACGGGGGCGGCCGGAAGGCTTTCGGCCTGGAGCGTCGCCGGGATGAAGGCACAGTCGGCGATCAGCTCGGACAGGGTCTCGGGTTCGGTGACGGCGTTCACGATTCGTAACGCTATTGATCCGCTCTCGACTGGAAAAGGAGTACCAGCCGGTAGTGTCGGCGGGGTACGCGCGAACTACCCGGATGGGTCATGACCCGGGGGTAACTTCGCGCCTTTTGCCGTGAGGTCGACCAGAAGGAGCAGCCGGTGGCAGACAGGGCCAGGATCGCGGTGTCCGGCAGTATCGCGACCGACCACCTCATGCACTTCCCGGGCAGGTTCGCCGAGCAGCTGGTCGCCGAGCAGCTGCACCGCGTCTCGCTGAGCTTCCTCGCCGACGACCTGGTGGTCCGGCGCGGCGGCATCGGCGCGAACATCGCCTTCGGCCTCGGGGTGCTCGGCGTCCAGCCGGTCCTCGTGGGCGCCGTCGGCGCCGACTTCGCCGACTACCGCTCCTGGCTGGAGCGGCACGGCGTCGACACCTCGGGCGTGCTCGTGTCCGAGGTCGCGCACACCGCGCGGTTCGTCTGCACCACCGACGAGGACCTCTGCCAGATCGCGACGTTCTACGCCGGCGCGATGGCCGAGTCCCGCAACATCGAGCTGTCGCCGATCGCCGAGCGCGTCGGCGCGCTGAGCCTGGTGCTGATCAGCCCGGACGACCCCGAGGGCATGATCCGCCACGCCGAGGAGTGCCGCCAGCGCGGGTACGCCTTCGCCGTCGACCCCTCGCAGCAGCTGGCCCGGATGACCGGCGAGCAGGCACGCGCGTTCGTCGCCGGCGCGAAGTACCTGTTCAGCAACGACTACGAGTGGGAGCTGCTGCTCCAGAAGACCGGCTGGACCGAGGCCGACGTCCTCGACCAGGTCGGCCTGCGGATCACGACGCTGGGCGAGAAGGGCGTCGAGATCGTCGGCAAGGACGGCGTCGCCCTGCAGATCGGCGCGGTCCCCGAGCGCACGAAGGCCGACCCGACGGGCGTCGGCGACGGTTTCCGCGCGGGCTTCCTGGCCGGCCTCGACGGCGGCCTCGGCGTCGAGCGCGCGGCCCAGCTCGGCTCGCTGATCGCGGTGCTCGTCCTGGAGACGGTCGGCACCCAGGAGTGGACGTTCGACCGCGCGGAGGCCCTGGCCCGCATCGGCGAGGCCTTCGGCCCGGACGCGGCGGAGGAGATCTCGGCGGTCCTCCCCGCCGCCTGACGCCCGCCCGGTCGTGAGTGAGAAACAGTGTTCTAACCCTGTTTCTCACTCACGACCGGCTGCGGCAGACCTCAGAGCTTGACCGGGTAGACCGGCTCGGGGATCTCCGGCTTGATGCGGTGCTCGACGAAGATGCCGTGCCACAGCATGAACACGATCAGCGCCCACAGCTGGCGGCTGCGGTCCAGCTGGCCCGCCTTGTGCTCCTCCAGCAGCGCCAGGATCGCCTTCTTGTCCAGCAGCTCCTCGGTGCGCGAATCGCTGATGATCCCGCGAGCCCAGTCGTACATCTCGTTGCGCAGCCACAGCCGGATCGGGACCGGGAAGCCCAGCTTGCGGCGGTTGAGCACGTGCGCCGGGATGATCTTGGCCAGGGCCTGGCGCAGCGCGTACTTCGTCGTGCCGTGGGCGAGCTTCTGGTCCAGCGGGATCGACGCCGCGACCTTGAACACCTCGGCGTCGAGGAACGGCACCCGCAGCTCCAGCGAGTTCGCCATCGTCACCTTGTCGGCCTTGACCAGGATGTCGCCGCGCAGCCACGTGTACAGGTCGACGTGCTGCATGCGGGCCACCGGGTCCCAGCCGCGCGAGACCTCGTACCAGGGCGCCGTGACGTCCTTGAAGCCGACACCCTCCTGGTACGTGCGAAGGACGTTCCGCAGCTGGTCGTCGCGGAAGTTGCGGGCGTTGCCGTAGTAGCGGTCCTCCAGCGGCAGCGCGCCGCGGCGCAGCAGGTCCTTGCCGCGGGTGCCCTCGGGGATCTTCGTCGACACCTTGCCGATCAGCTTCCGCATGCCGCCGGGGATCTTCTCGAACGGCGCCAGCGAGATCGGCTCGTTGTAGATCGTGTAGCCGCCGAACAGCTCGTCCGCGCCTTCGCCGGACAGCACCGCCTTGACGTGCTTGCGGGCCTCGCGGGCGATGAACCACAGCGGGACCAGCGCCGGGTCGGCCACCGGGTCGTCGAGGTACCAGACGATGAGCGGCAGCACCTCCATCATCTCGTCCGCCGACACCGTCCGGACCACGTGCTTCACGCCGATCGCGGCGGCCGACTCGGCGGCGACGTCGACCTCGGAGTAGCCCTCGCGCTCGAACCCGGTGGTGAACGCGATCAGGTTCGGGTTGTGCTCCTTGGCCAGCGTGCAGGTGGCCGTGGAGTCGATGCCGCCGGAGAGGAACGCGCCGACCGTGACGTCGGGGTCGGAGATCATGTGCTTGCCGACCGAGTCGCGCATCACATCGGCGATCCGCTGGTACAGCTCCTCGGCCTCGGCGGGCCCGTGGACCGGCTTCGCGCTGAACTGCGGGTGGAAGTAGCGCGTGAACTTCGCCTCACCGCCGGGCACCACCTCGAACGACGTCCCGGACTCGACGCGCCGGATCGCGGAGTGCAGCGACTCGGGCTCGGGCACGTACTGCAGGACCAGGTAGTGCTGCAGGGCGGTGCGGTCCAGCTCCTGCGTGACGCCGAGGACGTCCGACAGCTCCAGCAGGCTCTTCTTCTCGCTCGAGAACGCCACGCCGCCGGGGCCGGCCGAGTAGAACAGCGGCTTGATCCCGAACGGGTCGCGCGCGCCGAAGACCCGCTTCTCCTGCGAGTCCCAGATCATGAAGGCGAACATGCCGCGCAGGCGCTTCACCCAGTCCGCGCCGAGGTAGTGGAAGCCGGCGACGATGGCCTCGCCGTCACCCTCGGTCTCGAACTTCGCGCCGTGCTGCTCGGCGAGCTCCGCCCGCAGCTCGAGGTAGTTGTAGATCTCGCCGTTGAAGTTCATCGTGTACCGGCCCGGCGCCTCGGGCGGGCCCCAGACCAGCGGCTGGTGCGCGTGCTCGACGTCGATGAAGGCGAGCCGGTTGAAGCCGTAGACGACCTCGGCGTCGGCCCAGGTGTCCTGCTCGTCGGGGCCGCGGTGACGCTGGCAGCGCATGGCCGCGCCGACGGCGTCACGCGCGTTCGCAGCGTCGGTCTCGGTCGCGCAGATCAGTCCAAGCAGGCCGCACACGGGTACTCACACACCTTCAGGGTCTTCACCGGGCTGGGGGAAGGCCTCAGTATGCCGGGGCCGTCGTGGCGAGTACCACGCGCGTCGACGGTTACCCCTTAGTCAGCGGGACCGGTGAACTCGGCTAGAGTCCGGCTGTCACAAAGATCGGTCGTAGGAGGCTCTGGGTGAAAGGGCGAGGCGCAGTGGGACAACCCGAGCGCACCCTGGGGAAGCGGACCGTGCGCGTCGCCGCGCTGGCCGTGCTGGTCGCGCTGACCGCGACGGGCTGCTCCGGCGACGAGATCCTGCGGTTCGGCTGGCCGGTCGGTGTCACCGAACAGGCGAACCAGATGCGGACGCTCTGGACGTGGACCGTGGTCGCGGCGCTGGTCGTCGGCGTCATCGTGTGGGCCCTGATCTTCTGGACCGCCACGTTCCACCGCAAGAAGAAGACCGCCGACGGCGAGCCGGAGGAGCTGCCGCGGCAGTTCCAGTACAACATCCCGCTCGAGCTGTTCACGGTCGTCGTCCCGACGATCATGGTCTGCGTCCTGTTCTTCTTCACCGCGACGACGGAGTCGAAGGTCCTCGACAAGGTCCCGAACCCGGACGTCAAGGTCCAGGTCGTGGCCTTCCAGTGGAACTGGGAGTTCAAGTACGAGGACGCCAACGCGGCGAAGCCCGACGGCAGCGGCCAGGTCAGCACGGTCGGCTCGTCCGGCGAGATCCCGCTGCTCGTGCTCCCGGTGGGCAAGACCATCCAGTACGACCTGGTCTCCACCGACGTCATCCACTCCTTCTGGGTGCCGGAGTTCCACTTCAAGCGGGACGTCATGCCGAACCCGGAGAAGAACAACCAGGACAGCTCCTTCCAGAACAAGATCGACCGCGAAGGCTCCTTCGTCGGCCGGTGCGCGGAGCTGTGCGGCACCTACCACTCGGTGATGAACTTCGAGGTCCGCGCGCTGTCGGCGGACAAGTACGACCAGTACATCGAGCTGCGCAAGCAGGTGAACCCGGCGACGGGCCAGACGTTCACCGCCGCCGAAGCGCTGGCCAAGATGAACTGCGGCGAGCTGTGCACCCCGCACGCGGTGACCACCCAGCCGTTCAACACCGACCGCACGGCACGCACCGCGTCCAACTGACGCCCAGCGGACAACAGGAGTAGGAAAAGACCATGAAGGTCGAAGCCCGCATCTTCTTCATCGTGGCGATCTTCGCCGTGTTCATGGCGGGGGTCTACTGGGTGTGGACCGCGCTGGCCGCGACCCACGATGCCGAGCCGGTGGGCATCGTCGCGCTGTTCCTCACCGGTGGCCTGGCGTTCCTGGCGGGCAGCTACATGCAGTTCGTCGCCCGCCGCATCGAACCGCGCCCGGAGGACCGCGAGGACGCCGAGATCAGCGACGGCGCGGGCGAGCTGGGCTTCTTCAGCCCGGGCAGCTACTGGCCGATCGGCATGGCGGCCACCGCGGCGCTCGCTGCCCTGGCGCTGGCGTTCTTCCACATCTGGCTGCTGGTCATCGCGCTGGTCGCGCTGCTCATCACGATCGGCGGCCTGGTGTTCGAGTACCACACGGGCCCGTCGCACGACTGAGTCCCGAGTTCCGAACCGGCCGTCACGCACCCGCGTGGCGGCCGGTTTGCTGTCCACGGGAGGTCTGGGAGCGCCGCCGCGGTGCAGTGAATGACTCATTCCTTGCGTCCTACGTCAGGAATGAGTCATTCACTGCGGTTCAGCCGCGGAAGGCGGTGCGGTAGGACGACGGGCTCGTCCCGCGCAGGCGGCTGAACTGGTGCCGCAGCGCGGCCGCCGAGGCGTAGCCGCACGCCGCCGCGATGTCCTCCACCGACAGGCCGCCCTCCTCCAGCAGCGCCTGGGCGCGGTCCAGCCGCCGCTCGGTCAGCCAGCGGTGCGGAGTGGTACCCGTGGCGGCCGAGAAGCGGCGCAGGAACGTCCGCTCGCCCAGCCCGCTGCGGCGGGCCAGCTCCGCCACCGTGAACGGCTGGTCCAGCCGCCGCTCCACCCACTCCAGGGCCTCCGCGACCACGGCGTCGTCACCCGCCGCCGTCGCCGGCACGGGCGCCTGGACGAACTGCGCCTGGCCGCCCGCGCGGTGCGGGGCCGCCACCATCCGCCGGGCCAGCGTCGTGGCCGCCGCGACGCCGCGCAGCCGGCGGACCAGGTGCAGGCACAGGTCGACCGCCGCGACCGTGCCCGCGCTGGTCAGGATGCCGCCGTCGTCGGCGTACAGCGCCTGCGGGTCCACCTGAGCCGTCGGGAACCGCTGCCGGAACTCCGCCTCGTAGACCCAGTGGACCGTGCAGCGGCGGCCGTCGAGCAGGCCCGCGTACCCCAGCGAGAACACGCCCGCGCAGAACCCCGCCACCCAGGCGCCCCGCCCGGCGGCGTCGCGCAGGACGTCCAGCACCGGTTCGGGCGGCGGCGCGGTCCGGGGCGCGCACGTCGGCACGATCAGCAGGTCCGCCGACGCCGCGAAATCCAGGTCCCGCAGGCCGGAGAGCCCGAAGCCGGACCAGCTCTCGACCGCGCCCCCGGCCGGCGAGCAGACGGCGAAGTCCCAGCCCTCGATGCCGTCGGCGCTGCGGTCGGTGCCGAAGACCTCGCACGCGACCCCCAGCTCGAACGGCGAAACGCGGTCGGCGAGCACCACCGCGACCCGGTTGACGTCCATGGCGGCCAGTGTGTCACAAGTTTTGCGGCCGTTGTCATCTCTGACACTGGTCGCGGGGATCGAGTGCGACGAACCTGGTCGGCATGACGAACTCCGAAACCCGCCCGCTGCTCCAGTGGTCCGCGGCGATGGCGATGTCCGGCACGATCGGCGCCGTCGTCCTCGAAAGCGGCGCGGCCGCCCCGGCCGTGGCCTTCGCCCGCTGCTTCGTCGGCGGCGCGCTGCTCGTGCTCTGGTGCCTCTCCCGCGGCTGGCTGCAGGCCTGGCGGCCGTCCCGCCGCGACCTCGGCCTCGCCGTCCTGGGCGGGCTGTTCCTGGTCGGCAACTGGGTGCTGCTGTTCGCCTCGTACGCGCTGTCGTCGATCTCGGTCAGCACGGTCGTCTACCACACCCAGCCGCTGATCCTGGTCGGCCTGGCGGCGGCCTTCCTCGGCGAGAAGGTGGCGAAGAGCCACCTGGCCCGGGCCGCGATCGCGTTCGGCGGAGTGGCGTTGATCTCGCTGTCCGCCCACGGCGAGGACGGCAAACCGGTGCAGCTCGCCGGCATCGCCTTGGCCCTGGGCGCGGCGGTGCTCTACGCGGGAGCGTCCTTCGTCGCGAAGCAGCTGAAGCACATCCGCCCGCACCTGCTGGCCGCCGTGCAGACGACGGTGGGCGCGCTGGTGCTCGCACCCCTGCTGCTCGTCACGCCCCTGCCCACCACGACTTCCGGGCTGCTGTGGCTGGTTCTGCTGGGCACGGTCCACACAGCACTGATGTACGTGCTGATGTACGCGAGCATCGGCAAGCTGCCGACGACGACGGTGGCGCTGCTGTCCTACCTGTACCCGGTGGTGGCGGTGCTGGTGGACATCGCGTTCTACGGCCACCGTCCGAACTGGCCGGAGGCGCTGGGCATGCTCGCGGTCCTGGCGGCCGCGCTGGCCCCGCAGCGCCGCCGTCCGGCCGCCGCACCGGAGAAGCCGGCCGGTGCGGCGGCCGAGCCGGCCGGGCGCTGCCGAGCGGGTGAGCGGGTCAGCTGAAGGCGATCCAGCGGTCCAGCAGCGCGGCCGCGGCGCCCGAGTCGATCGCCTCGGCCGCCCGCGTCAGGCCGGCCCGCAGGTCGTCCTCCAGGGACTCCGAGAAGCCCGTGAACGCCGCGAGGGCCGCCGCCGCGTTGAGCAGGACGGCGTCGCGGACCGGGCCCGGCTTGCCGCCCACCAGCTCGCGGACCACCTCGGCGTTCGCCGCCGCGTCGCCGCCGCGCAGGTCCTCCGCCGTCGCGCGGGGGATGCCCACGGACGCCGGGTCGAAGCTGCGCTCGGTGACCGTGCCTTCGGAGACCACCCACACGGTCGACGTGGTCGTCGTGGTGATCTCGTCGAGGCCGTCGTCGCCGCGGACCACCAGGGCGCGCGTGCCGCGGCGGGCGAACGTCTCCGCCAGCACCCGCGTCTTGTCCGGGTACGCGCAGCCGATCAGCGCGGCGCCCGGCTGTGCCGGGTTGGTCAGCGGGCCGAGCAGGTTGAACGTGGTCGGGATGCCGAGCTCGCTGCGCACCGGGCCGGCGTGCCGCAGCGCCGGGTGGAACGCCGAGGCCAGGAAGAACCCGATGCCGACCTCGGTGAGGCTGCGCTGCACGTCCTCCGGCGGCAGCGAGATGGTCACGCCGAGCGCCTCGAGGACGTCGGCCGCGCCGGACTTCGAGGACGCGCTGCGGTTGCCGTGCTTGGCCACCGGCGCGCCCGCCGCCGCGGTGACGATCGTCGCCATCGTCGAGATGTTCACCGAGTTGGAGCCGTCACCGCCGGTGCCGACGATGTCGACCGCCGGGCGGTCCAGCTCGACCCGCTTGGCGTGCGCCAGCATCGTGGCCGCCATGCCGGCGATCTCCTCGGGCGTCTCGCCCTTGGCGCGCAGCGCCACCGCGAACCCGGCGATCCGGGCCGGGCTCGCCGCGCCGCTCATGATCTGGTCCATCGCCCACGCCGTGTCCTCCGCGGAGAGGTCGGCGCCCGCGATGAGCTGCTTGAGCAGGGGTGGCCAGGTGCGGGGGACCGGGGTGGTCACCGGGCTCAGCCGTTCACGACGGGGACCCGTCGCGCGCGCAGCACGTCGGCGACGGTCTCCGCGGCGGTCAGCGGGTCCAGCGGGTGCACCAGCACGGCGTCCGCCTGCGACCAGGTGGCCAGCCACCGGTCGTCCCTGCGCCGCACGGCGACCACGATCGGGGGGCAGTCGGTGATTTCACTCTTCAGCTGGCGGCACAGGCCGATGCCGCCGGTCGGCTGGGCCTCGCCGTCGAGGATCGCCAAGTCGACGTTCCCCTCGTCCACCTCGGCCAGCACGTCGGCGATGCCGGCCGCCTCGACGTACTCCACGCGCGCCAGGTCCGCCGCCGGACGACGGCCGACCGCGTTCACGATCGCCTCGCGCACCTCCGGCTTGTGGCTGAACACCAGGACCCGCATCGACTGCTCGCCCATTGAGCACGCCCTCTCTCGTCACCGCACGACTCGCACGCCGATCGTATCGGCCGAGACCGACATCACGCGGTCGGCTCCGGCTGTTGCGCGTCCCAGCCCAGCGCGTCGCCGCCCAATCGTTGCGCGAGGCCCGCCATCCGGGACCGTTCCTGGGCGCAGTGCAGCGCGTCGAGGACCTGGACGCGCACCGCGAGCACCCGCGCCGGATCACCCGGATCGGCCTGTTCCCGCAGCTCATAGCCGTCCTGGGCGAGGATCGACGCCGCCTCTTCGAGCCGGTCCGGCGGCAGCAGCAGGTGGTGCCGCAGGACGGCCGGTGCCGTGCTGACCCAGTCGGGTGAAGCGGCGAGGACGGCGGAGTCCGCGACGACCGGGTCGAAGGCCTCGGCGACGATCTTCAGCCCGGGCGCGTCAGCGCTCAGACCGGGCGTTTCCCGCTTCTTGACCAGGTCAAGCAGGCGGTCGAGTAAACCCATGAGTAGCTCTCACCTTCCCGGGCATCCGGTGTGATCGGTTACGCAGACGGCTCGCCGTGGACCCACCCGGCGGAGCGGCGGTGCGAGAGGACATAATGCGACGCGTGACAACGGCAGCTCCCACCATCAGTCAGCGGGTCCACTCGCTGAACCGGCCGAACATGGTCAGTGTCGGCACCATCGTGTGGCTTTCCAGCGAGCTGATGTTCTTCGCCGGACTGTTCGCGATGTTCTTCACCGTCAAGGCGCAGAACTCGTCCGGCCAGTGGCCGCCGCCGCTGCACGACGAGCCGTTCCACCTCAACGTGGCGTACGCGATCCCGTTCACGGTGATCCTCGTGCTGTCCTCGCTGACCTGCCAGTTCGGCGTGTTCGCCGCCGAGCGCGGTGACGTCTACGGGCTGCGCCGCTGGTACATCATCACGTTGATCATGGGCGCGATCTTCGTCGGCGGCCAGGCCAACGAGTACCACAACCTGGTCGAAGAGGGCATGACGATCCCGTCCGGCCCGTTCGGGACCGTCTTCTACCTCGCCACCGGGTTCCACGGCCTGCACGTCATCGGCGGGCTCATCGCCTTCGTGTACCTGCTCATCCGCACGAAACTGAGCAAGTTCACGCCCGCCCAGGCCACGTCGGCGATCGTCGTGTCCTACTACTGGCACTTCGTCGACATCGTGTGGGTCGGCCTCTTCGGTGTGATCTACCTCCTCCCGTAGGTCGCACCCAGCCGCCACCACCTTCACCATCGGCCTGAACTGACAGCAAGGGTTGCCGCAAGATGACCACCAGCACCAAGTCCTCGGAGCGCCGCTACCGCGCGCGGTCGAAGCTGCGGAGGCGGTTCGCCGGCCTGCTCGCGCTCGGTATCGCGCTGGTGGGCGCCGGCGCCCTGTACGCCGTGTTCGCCCCGGAGCCGCAGACCGCGCAGGCCCAGGGCACGCCGGCGCAGCTGCGCCTCGGCGAGCAGGTCTACAACAACACCTGCATCGCCTGCCACGGCGCGAACCTCGAGGGCGTGCAGGACCGCGGCCCGAGCCTGATCGGCATCGGCGACGCCGCGGTGTACTTCCAGACTTCTTCGGGCCGCATGCCCGCCGCGCGCCAGGAGGCGCAGGTCGAGCGGAAGCCGCCGAAGCTGACCGAGGCCGAGATCGACGCGGTCGGCGCCTACATCCAGGCGCACGGCGGCGGTGTCCAGCGTCCCGCCGAGAAGGGCGAGGCCCTGCGCGGCGACGACCCGGCCCGCGGCGGCGAGCTGTTCCGCCTCAACTGCGCGTCGTGCCACAACTTCACCGGCCGCGGCGGCGCGCTGTCCGCCGGCAAGTACGCGCCGAACCTGGACCCGGCCAGCGAAGAGCAGATCTACACGGCCATGCTCACCGGCCCGCAGAACATGCCGAAGTTCTCCGACCGTCAGCTGTCGCCGGAGGAGAAGAAGGACATCGTCGCCTACGTGAAGTCGGTGTCGGACGGCAACAATGACCCGGGTGGTAACGGCCTCGGCGGGGTCGGCCCCGCTTCGGAGGGCGTGATCGCCTTTATCGTCGGGATCGCCGCGCTGATCGGCGTGACGTTGTGGATTGGATCGAAGGCATGAGTGCCGAGGGGCCGAAGCCGCCGTCGGAGGCGGAGCTGGCTGAGATGGACCGCGACCAGCTGCTGAAGCTGGGCGGGCAGCTCGACGGGGTCGAGATCGTCGAGTACCCCACCCCGTGGCCCGTGGAGGGCACCCGGGCGGAGAAGCGGGCCGAGCGCCTGGTCGCGTTCTGGTTCGGCCTGTCCGCGCTGGCCGGAATCGGGTTCGTCGTCTCGCTCATCTGGTGGCCGTGGAAGTACGAGTCGCCGGACAACGAGAGCGGCCACTTCTGGTACAGCCTCTACACCCCGATGCTCGGCATCACGCTCGGCCTGGCCATCCTCGGCCTGGGCATCGGCGTGATCCTGTACACGAAGAAGTTCGTGCCCGCCGAGGTCGCGGTGCAGCAGCGCAGCGACAACCAGGGTGGGGGATCGGCCGAGGTCGACCGCCAGACGATCCTGGCGCACCTGGCCGACGCCGGGAACCGCAGCACCATCGCCCGCCGCTCGCTGATCAAGCGCTCGGCGATCGCCGGTGCGGGTGCGCTCGGCCTCGCGGCCGCGGCGCTGCCCGTCGCGTCCTTCATCAAGGACCCGTGGAAGGACAGCGAGTCCCGCGACTCGCTGTGGCACACCGGCTGGCAGCCGAACTTCCCCGGCGAGAAGGTCTACATGCGCCGCGCCACCGGCAAGCCGGTCGAGGTCGAGCACGGCAAGGAGACCGAGATCTCCCTGGTCAAGGCCGAGGACCTGGACGCCGGCGCGATGGAGACGGTGTTCCCGTTCCGCGAGTCCGAGCGCAACGACGCGGAGGCGCTGGCCAAGGCGCTGACCCGGGTCGACAACCCGGTCATGCTGATCCGCCTGCGCCCGACCGACGCCGCCAAGGTGGTCAAGCGGGCCGGCCAGGAGGACTTCAACTTCGGCGACTACTACGCGTACACGAAGATCTGCAGCCACGTCGGCTGCCCGACCTCCCTGTACGAGCAGCGGACCAACCGCATCCTGTGCCCGTGCCACCAGTCGCAGTTCGACGCCCTCCACTACGCCAAGCCGATCTTCGGCCCGGCGACCCGTCCGCTGGCCCAACTACCGATCACGGTGGACGAAGAGGGATACTTGATCGCGCGAGGCGACTTCATCGAGGCCATCGGTCCGGCCTTTTGGGAGCGTAAGTCATGAGTTCACTCACCACGCCGACCAAGGGCTCGAGTGCCGTCGAGCGGCACCTGGGCGAGGCCGCGAACAACGCCGACCAGCGGTACCACCTGGCCAAGGGCCTGCGGCACCAGATGAACAAGGTGTTCCCGACCCACTGGTCGTTCCTGCTGGGCGAGATCGCGCTCTACAGCTTCATCATCCTGCTGCTCACCGGTGTGTACCTGACGCTGTTCTTCGACCCCTCCATGCAGGAGGTCGTCTACCACGGCAGCTTCAAGAACATGCAGGGCCTGGAGATGTCCCAGGCGTTCCGCACGACGCTGGACATCTCGTTCGACGTCCGCGGCGGCCTGTTCATGCGGCAGCTGCACCACTGGGCCGCGCTGATCTTCGTCGCGTCCATGGCCGTCCACATGCTGCGCATCTTCTTCACCGGTGCGTTCCGGCGGCCGCGTGAGGCGAACTGGGTGATCGGTGGCCTGCTGCTGATCCTGGGCTGCTTCGAGGGCTTCTTCGGCTACTCGCTGCCGGACGACCTGCTCTCCGGTACCGGTATCCGCGCGACGCTGTCGGGCATCGTGCTCTCGGTGCCGGTGGCCGGCACCTGGATCCACTGGGCGCTGTTCGGCGGGGAGTTCCCCGGCGACCAGATCATCCCGCGCCTTTACACGCTGCACATCCTGCTGATCCCGGGCATCATGCTGGCCCTGGTCGGGGCGCACCTGGCGCTGGTCTGGTACCAGAAGCACACGCAGTTCCCGGGCGTGCGCCGCAAGGAGACCAACGTCGTCGGCGTCCGGATCATGCCGTACTTCGCGCTCAAGGGCGGGGCGTTCTTCACCCTGGTCGTGGGCGTGCTGGCGCTGATGTCGGGCCTGTTCCAGATCAACCCGGTGTGGAACTTCGGCCCGTACAACCCGGCGCAGGTGTCGGCGGGCTCGCAGCCCGACTGGTACATGGCCTGGGCCGACGGCATGCTCCGGATCTGGCCGGCGTGGGAGGTCTACCTCGGGAACTACACGATCCCGGCGGTGTTCTTCCCCGGCGCGGTCGGCATGCCGATCCTGTTCGGCCTGCTGCTGACCTACCCGTTCCTCGAGCGGAAGCTGTCCAAGGACACCGCGCACCACAACCTGCTCCAGCGGCCGCGTGACGCACCGGTCCGCACGGCGCTGGGCGCGATGGCGCTGGGCTTCTTCATGGTCATCGAGCTGTCCGGCTTCAACGACATCATCGCCGACCAGTTCGACATCTCCCTGAACGCGACGACGTGGGCGGGCCGCATCGGCGTGCTGATCGTGCCGCCGCTGGCCTACTACTTCACCTACCGCATCTGCCTCGGCCTGCAGCGGGCCGACCGCGAGGTGCTGGAGCACGGTGTCGAGACGGGCATCATCAAGCGGCTGCCGCACGGTGAGTTCATCGAGATCCACCAGCCGCTGGCGGGCGTGGACAGCCACGGCCACGCGGTCGCGCTCGAGTATCAGGGCGCGTCGGTGCCGAAGAAGATGAACAAGCTGGGTTCGGCCGGTCACGCGGTGCCGGGCACGTTCTGGTCCCCGGACCCGGCCGAGGAGACCGCGGCGCTGCAGCGGGCCAACGGCAACGGGCACTCCGGAGCCGAGAACGGCCAGCACGGCCAGCACGGCGAGTTCGACTCCGCCGAGACGGCGTCGACCGCGAAGCAGTCGGACCACTAGGTCCACCGAACGACGAAGGCCACCTCCTGCGCGGAGGTGGCCTTCGTCGTTCTCGGCTCTGGCCGGTGCTAGTCCTCGACGCCGATCGAGAAGGCCGATTCGGTGTCGGCGCGGCTGTAGGACCGGAACGCGATGTGCGTGACGGTGTCCAGCACTCCCGGCACCTTGCCGATCTTCCCGGGGATCAGGTCGGCCAGGTCCTCGTGCGTGGACACCTGCACGGTGGCGATGAGGTCGACGTCCCCGGCGCACGAGTAGACCTCGCCGACGCCCTCGATGTCGGCGATCGCCTGCGCCGCGTCCGGGATCGCGTCCGCCTCTGCCTGGATCAACACGATCGCGGTGATCACCTGGGTCCTCCAAGACTCGTCTGCGGGTGTCGCCCGCGATCCTAGCTACGCCGCGGTGTGGGCCAGCCAGTGCGCGGCGAGTGCTTCGTCGCCGGTGATCGTGACGCGGTCCGCGGGGAGGCGCCGGGTGAACACGAGCAGGAGGTCGGCGACCGGGCCGGTCAACGTCACGTCCGCGGGCCGGCTTTCGCGCGTCCACCGGACGCCGTCGGGGGTGCGGGTGATCAGCCAGCCCGGGCCCTCGCCGGGGTCCAGGAGGAGGGTCTGGCCGGTGCCGCGCAGCTCGGCGAAGCCCGGCTTGAGGCTCGCCGTGACGGGGTCGGACAGCAGTTCCAGCCACTCGCTGATCGCGTCGGCGGCGAGGTCCGGGGCCACGGTGAAGCTCTTGCCGGCGGCCAGGGCCGCGTCGGCGTGGTGGACGGTGGTGTCGTGCAGCATCCGCCGCAGCCAGAACCCGGCCGGCTGCGGGCCGAAGAACGTCCACACCGGGGTGTCGGCGGCGGCCTTGACGGCTTCTTCGAGGTCTGCGGCGCCTTGGTTCAGCCAGTCGGACCACTTGTCAGGAGTGCCCGGGTCGGCGTCGAACGGGTCCGGGACCGGCGAAGGTCCGGTGCGGACGATGCTCGCGGCCCAGCGGTGTGCCTGGCCGACGTGGCCGACGAGCACCCGCAGCGGCCACTCCGGGCAGGTGGGGACTCGTCGGTCCGGATCGGCGTTCTCGACGGCCGCGGCGAACCCGGCGGTGTGCTCGCGGAGGCCTGCGGCGAGTCTCGTGTTGTCCATGGCCGTACCGTAGGAATTCCACCCGGCTGGAGGTTCGACGGAAGGTGACCGGAAACACACTGGGGATCGGTGAGCTGGCGCGCCGGACGGGCGTGCCCGTCCGCACGATCCGGTTCTACTGCGACGAGGGCGTGCTCGAACCGGTGCGCAGCGCCGGCGGCCACCGCCGCTTCGACGGCGCGGCGATCGACCGGCTCACCCTGGTGCGCCGCCTGCGCGGGCTCGGGCTGGGCCTGCGTCCGATCACCGACGTCCTCGCCGGTCGCCGTTCCCTGGAGGAGGCGGTGGCGGCCGAGCGGACGGCGCTGGACCGCGAGCTGGCGACCCTCAACTGGCGGCGTTCGGTGCTGCGGGCGGTCTCGGAGGTGGCACCCGCCGACCGCGCGGCGCGCCTGGAGCTGCTGTCCGCGGTCGAGGACGGGTATGCGGCGCACGAGACGCTGGTGCGTCTCTGGCGCCCGATGACGACGGGCCCGATCCCGCCGGACACGGCCCGCATGTTCCTGGACATGAGTGCCCCGCAGCCGCCGTCCCAGCCGACGACGGGCCAGGTGGTGGCGTACGCGGAGCTGGTGCTGCTCGCGGCGGACGCCCGGCTGGCGTCGTCGCTCGCGGAGAGCACCCTGGCGGGCCACGACCGCATCGCGGACCTGGGCGCGCTCCACGCGGAGGTGGGGGAGGCGTGCATCCGGGCGGCGGTGCGCATGGCGGCAGGGGCCCCTCCTGCCCCGGGGCCGGAGCTGGACCGTTTCGTGGCGGCCCACGCGTCGGCCCTGGGAGCGGCGGACAGCCCGACGTTCCGCAGGGCGCTCAACCACCGGACGGCCCCGGACCGCAACCCGCGGCTGAGGCGCTACTGGCACCTGGCGGGGGAGATCACGGGGGAGGAGGTCCCGATGGGCCTCGCCCACACCTGGCTCCTGGACGCCCTGAACACCTCAGTCGCCTGACCCACCCAGCCGCTTCCGCTCACCTGGTGGGTCGGCCCACGTACCTGGAGGGTCGGCCTGCGTACCCAGGCGGTCGGCTCGCGTGCCTGGAGGGTCGGCTGGCGTACCCAGGCGGTCGGCTTGCGTCCTTGACGGTCGGCTTTGGACCGACCCTTCCGGTACGCAGGCCGACCCTTGGGGTACGCAGGCCGACCTTTCCGGTACGCAGGCCGACTCTTCCGGTACATCCCCGCGGAAGGCGGAGTCCGGCGAAGCCGCGGGGGTTAGGCGGCGGAGGATGTCTGGATGCAGTGAATGACTCATTCCTGGCGTCCGACGCCAGGAATGAGTCATTCACTGCGTTGGGGCGCGGTGGCCGATGTCCTCAGTGGATGTGTTCCAGGGAGTGGGCGTCCGCGACCAGGTCGAGCCATCCCCGCCAGCCCGCCACCGCGGCCGGCTCCGCCCACGGCCGGGTCGTGCGGACCAGCCTGACCCCCGGCCGGGCGAGCCAGCGCAGCAGCACCCCCACCTCCTCCGGCGGCGCTCCGTGCAACGGCCCCGGCTCCGGGAGCACCGTCTCCGCCGACGCCACCAGCGCCTCGACCACCGGCATCGGCGGTACTCCGCGCCGGGCCACGCCCGCCGAGGCCAAGCGGCCGTAGCGGATCACCGCCAGCTCCCAGCCGCCCGCTCCGTCCGGGCCCGCCGCGATCAGCTCGCCGATCGACGCCAGCGACGCCTGCCGGTGGGCCCGGCCCAGCGCCCGGATCAGGCCCGCCAGCTCGTCGCGGTGGCGGGCCGCCTGCTCGTAGTGCTGACCCGCCGCCAAGCGCTCCACGTGGGCCGCCGCCGTGTGCAGCGGCCCGCCGTCCACGCCCGCGATCAACCCCGACACCGACTCGACCGCCGGGCCGTACGCCTCCACGCTCTGCCGTCCCGCGCACGGCGCTCCGCAGCGCCCCAGCTCCGCCAGCACGCACGGGGTGCCGTTCGCCGAGCGCGGTGAGATCCGCTGCGTGCACGTCCGCAGGCCGGACGCCCCGGCCAGGGTGTCCGCCGTCACGCGGGCGTCCGCCTGGTTGCGGAACGGGCCCAGCACCCCCGGCCGCGGCAGGCGGACCACCGACAGCCGCGGGAAGGCCTCGTCCGTCAGCCCGATCCACCAGCCCTGGTGCCGGTTCTTCGACCGCCGGTTGTACGCCGGCCGGTGGGCCGCGATCAGCCGCAGCTCCCGCACCTCCGCCTCCAGCGCGTGCGCGCACACCACGTGGTCGACGCGCTCGGCGAGCGCCACCATCTCGCGGATCCGGCTGCGGTTCTCCGAGCCCGTGAAGTACGTCCGCACCCGCCGCCGCAGGTCCTTCGCCGTGCCGACGTACAGGACCTCGTCCTTCGGCCCCTTGAACAGGTAGACGCCCGGCGCCGCGGGCAGGTCCGCCGCCAGGTGCCGCTTCGCCCGCTGGGCGACGGTCACCTCCGGCAGGTACCCCATCAGCTCCTCGAGCGAGTGCACGCCCAGGTTCCCGACCCGCTCCAGCAGGCCGTGCAGGACGTCCACGGTCGCCCGCGCGTCGTCCAGCGCGCGGTGCGTCGGGCGCGTCCTCGCCCCGAACAGCAGCGCCAGCGCCGTCAGGTTGTACCGCCCGACCTCGTCCCGCGGCACCACCCGCCGCGCCAGCCGGACCGTGCACACCACCGTCAGCTTCGGCCACGCGTACCCGTGCCCCTCGCACGCCGCCCGCATGTGGGAGGTGTCGAAGCCGGAATTGTGCGCCACCAGCACCGCACCCCCGATGAACTCGAGGAACGCCGGCAGCACCTCCTCGATCGGTGGCGCGTCGTAGACCATGGCCTGGGTGATCCCGGTCAGCGAGACGATCTGCGGCGGGATCGGCGCGCCCGGGTTCACCAGCGTCGCGAACTCACCCAGCACCTCGCCGCCGCGCACCTTCACCGCCCCGATCTCGGTGATCCCCGACGGCCCCGGCGGGGCCCCGGTCGTTTCGAGGTCGAAGACGACGAAAGTGGTGTCCCGCAAGGGAGTTCCGAGCTCGTCGAACGCGAGCTGAGCCTGGACCGAACGCATGAGCGGGACTGTAGGGGTGACCACCGACAGTTTCCGCGCGCCGCCGGTCCGTGTGGTGCGCGGGGCGGGATGCGGAGGCGGGGCCTACCCTGGACCAATGCACCCGCAGCCGCTCGTGCCGGAGCCGCCGGAGGACCCCCAGGGTCCCTCGGGCGTCGCGTCGCGCCCCGAGCCGGCCGAGGAGCCCGCTGACCAGGCCGGACATCCCGAACCCGCCACCTGGCCTGCGCTGCCCGAACCGGTGCGCGAACGCATCGCCGAGCTCGCCGCGGCCGCCGTCGCCAAGCTGTCCGCCACCGACGTGCCGCGCCAGCTGCGGCCGGTCGCCAAGTTCGCCCCGGCCAAGCGGGCCAAGCTCGGCGGCGCCGCCCTGCTCGCCGCCCTCGGTGACTCCTCCCAGTTCCGGACCGCGGTCATCGAGTGGCTGCGCGAGCACCGCACCGACGCCCTCGACCCCAACGCCACCGACTCCGTCGCCGCGGCGGCCGCCGCCGTCCTGCTCGGCGAGTCCGGGGCCGCCGGGCGCGTCCGGCTGGTCGCCCGGAACGCCGAGGAAAACGCCCTGCGCGCCGAACGCGACGCCGCGCTGGCCCGCAGCCAGCGGCTCGAAGCCGAGCTCGCGCAGGTCCGCGCCGAACTCGCCGAAGCGAAACAAGCCGCCGAAAACGCCCGCGGCGAGCGAGAGGGCGAAGTCGAGAAGCTCCTGAAGCGCCTTCGCGAACAAGGCGTCCAGCTGCGCCAAGCCAGGGACGCGGCCGACGCCGCGGCCGCCGACGCCGAGCGCGGTTCCGCGGCGCACCACGACGAGATCGCCGCCCTCACCACCCAGCTCGAGCGCGAACGCCAGCGCGTCGCCGCCGAGCGGGCCCGCGCCGAGCGCGCGGTCGCCGACGCCGAGATCGCCCGCCAGTCCGCGCGCGAGGCCCGGCAGGCCGACGAGGTGCGGCTCGCCCTGCTCATCGACACCATCGACGGCGCCGTCACCGGCCTGCGCCGCGAACTCGCCCTCGGCGCGCGCGGCGCCCGCCCGGCGGACATGGTCCGCGGGGCCAGCGCCGGCACCGGCCAGGGCGGCAAGATCGCCGACGTGTCCGCGCTGGACCGCTACCTCGCGCTGCCCAACGTGCACCTGATCGTCGACGGCTACAACGTCACCAAGACCGGCTACCCGGAGCTCGCCCTCGCCGACCAGCGCGACCGGCTGATCCACCAGCTGTCCGCGCTGGCCGCGCGCACCTCCGCCGAGGTCACCGTCGTGTTCGACGGCGCCGGCGTGCTCTCCGTGCCCGCCTCGGTGCCCCGCGGGGTGCGGGTGCTGTTCTCCGACCGCGGGGTGCTGGCCGACGACGTCATCCGCAACCTCGTCGCGGCCGAGCCGGCGGGGCGGCCCATGGTCGTCGCGACGTCCGACCGGGCGGTCGCGGACTCCGTGCGGGGCCGCGGCGCCCATCCGGCGCCGTCATCGGTGCTGGTCAGCCGCCTTTCGCGGGTCTGAGCCACCGAAACTGTCGGTGGTGGCGCCTACCGTCGTCCTCAGTCAGCACCGACGTGAGGAGGACACATGACCGGCACTCCCGAGCTGTCCGAAGTGGACGTCTCGCACATCGCCGTTTCGGACATCGAGAACCTGGTGGTCGATTGCGACCGCTGCGTCGTGCGCGGCATCTCGTGCCACGACTGCGTGGTGAGCGTGCTGCTCGGCGCGCCACCCGCCGTGGTGTGGGACGCCGACGAGCGGCGCGCGATCGACGCGCTGGCTGAAGCGGGGATGGTGCCGCGGCTGCGGCTGGTCGAAGAACCGATCCGGCGCACCGCCTGATTTCGACCGTTTCGTGGCGGCGCGCCGAATGGTCGATTGAATCGGTGAACGGTCGGTAGTCGAAAGCGCGCCGGTGAAACCCCAGCGTGTAACGCCCATCACATGTTTTCTCCCTCCCTGGTCCGATGGTGTTCCGCGGCGTCACTCAGCGTTTTTGGCCGACGGATGGTGGACGTGGTGGCGCTCTTTTCGTAACCTGTCCGAGATCTCGTGGCCCTCGGCCGTCTGTGGAGGCGGCGACGCGAGATCGCCGCCGGACGCAGCTTTGTCGGGAAGCTGGGAACCGGAACCACCACCGCGTGCTTCACCTGTTGCGGCTCGTGCATGTCAAAACGCACGGCCCCGGGCGCGTGGTGGCGGGACAGCGGCGAAGAGGAATCCCCGGCCTCTTCGTGCCCCGGTCCCGTCGGCGGCCGAGACGCAAAGGAGACCCGCGCGACCGTGCAGTCGCATTCCCTCAGGCGCGTGGTTTCAGGTGCCCTCGCCGCGGCCTCGGTGATCACCCTCGTCACCGTGGCGCAGCCGACGGCCACCGCCGCCCCCGTCCCCGTTCTCCAGACCCCGCCCACCGGCTCCGACGCCCTCGCCCAGTACCGCGACCTCGCCGCCCAGGCCGAGAAGCTCAACGAAGACCTGCTTTCGGCACAGGACGACCTGAAGAAGAAGCAGGGCGAGCTCGACAAGGCCAACGCCGACGTCAACGCGGCGAAGCAGCAGGCCGCCACGGCGTCCGAGAGCCAGAAGAAGTACCAGACCGAGGTCGACAAGTTCGCCGGTGCGTCGTTCACCAGCGGTGTCCAGCTGAACAAGCTGTCGGCGCTGCTGGCCGGCACGTCCACCCAGGACTTCCTCGACCGCTCCTCGGCCCTGGAGGTCATCGCGACCGGCAAGAACGCCGCGATGGGCAACCTCACCGGCGCCGTCCAGCAGGCCACCGACGCGGCCGCCAAGGCCAGCGACGCGGCGAAGCGCGCGCAGGACGCGCGGGACGCCGCGGCCAAGCTGACCGAGGACATCAAGGCCAAGCAGAAGACGCTGAACGACCAGATCAAGCAGCTGGACGCGGCCAACAAGAACCTGAGCCAGGCGGACAAGAACGCCCGGAAGGACACCGGCGGGTCCGCGCCCACCAACATCAAGGCCCCGACCGCGGCCGCCCAATCGGCGGTCGAGGCCGCGCTGAGCAAGCTCGGCAGCGCGTACGTCTACGGGGCCACCGGCCCGACCAACTTCGACTGCTCGGGCCTGACGTCGTGGGCGTACAAGCAGGCCGGGATCACCCTGCCGCGGACCAGCCGCGAGCAGTCCACCTTCGGCGCCGCGGTGCCGCGGGACCAGCTCCAGCCGGGCGACCTCGTGTTCTTCTACTCGCCCGTTTCGCACGTCGGCATGTACATCGGCGACGGCAAGATGGTCCACGCGCCCGACACCGGTGACGTCGTGAAGATCTCGCCGCTGCAGAGCCAGTACTCGGGAGCGCGCCGCCCGACGGCGTAACCCGGACAGCACGCCGAAGGGGCGGTACCGCACACGCGGTGCCGCCCCTTCGCCGTTAGCCTCTGGGGCGTGCTCAAGACCCTGCTCGTGACCAACGACTTCCCGCCGCGGCCCGGGGGGATCCAGAACTACCTGAACTCCCTGGCCACCCGGCTGCCGTCGGACGACCTGGTCGTCTACGCGCCGTCGTGGGAGTCGCGGACCGGGTCGCACGAGGAGTTCGACGCGGAGGCACCGTTCGAGGTCGTCCGGCACCCGACGTCGCTGATGCTGCCGACGCCGGACGTGCTCCGCCGGGCGAAGCAGATCATGCGCGCGCGGGACTGCGAAGCCGTCTGGTTCGGGGCCGCGGCGCCGCTCGCGCTGCTGGGGCACCCGCTGCGCCGGGCCGGAGCGCGCCGCGTCGTCGCCTCGACGCACGGCCACGAGGTCGGCTGGTCCATGCTCCCGGCGTCGCGGCAGGCGCTGCGGCGCATCGGGGACACCGCCGACGTCGTCACCTACGTCAGCCGGTACACGCGGGCCCGCTTCGCCGCGGCGTTCGGCGCGATGGCCGGGCTGGAACTGCTGCCCTCCGGGGTCGACACCGAGGTGTACCGGCCGGATCCGGCCGGGCGCGCGGAAATCCGCGCCCGGCACGGCCTCGGCGACCGGCCGACCGTCGTCTGCGTGTCGCGGCTGGTCCCGCGCAAGGGCCAGGACCAGCTGATCCGCGCGCTGCCGTCGATCCGCGAACAGGTCCCGGACGCGGCGCTGCTGATCGTCGGCGGCGGCCCGTACCGCAAGAAGCTCACGGAACTGGTCGCCGGGCTGGGCCTGGAGCGCGACGTCGTGCTCACCGGGTCGGTGCCGTGGGCCGAGCTGCCCGCGCACTACGCCGCGGGCGACGTCTTCGCGATGCCCGCGCGCACCCGGGGGAAGGGCCTCGACGTCGAAGGGCTCGGCATCGTCTACCTGGAGGCCTCGGCGACCGGGCTGCCGGTCGTGGCCGGCAACTCGGGCGGGGCGCCCGAGGCGGTGCTCGACGAGGTCACCGGGCACGTCGTGGACGGCCGGGACGTCGTCCAGCTGAGCGAGACCCTGGCCAGCCTGCTGGCCGATCCGGTGCGTGCGCAGCGGATGGGCCGGGCCGGCCGGGAGTGGGTGACGGCGAACTGGCGCTGGGACGTCATGGCGGGCCGGCTGTCCGGCCTGCTCGACGGCGATCCGGTGGCCGTCGTCCGTTAAGGCGTGTAGAGCGCGGGGTGCCGGGGATCGTCGACGCGCACGACGACGTCGGCGAGCGAACTGGGGTCCACTTCTTCCTCGTAGCGTTCGTAGGCCGGGATCGCCCAGGCCTCCGGCACGCGGCGGCGCAGCGCGGCGGGGGAGAGCCACAGGTGCACGGCCAGGTCGACGGCCAGCCCGGCGCCGAGCAGCAGTTCGCCGTCGAGGAGCACGACCCCGCCTTCGGGTAGCGGCACCCGCTCGGCGCGGGTCGCCCGGTCGCGCTCGGCGTCCCACAGCGACGGCAGGACCTCTCCGGAGCCCTTCAGCGGCTCCAGGACTTCGCGGCGGAGGGCCCCGAGGTCGAGCCAATCGGTGTAGCGGGCGTCGGGGTTCGTGCGGCCGTGTTCGAAACGCAGGGAAGCGGGACGCAGGAAGTCGCTCGCCGACACGCGCAGGGTCGCGCGGCCGCGCAGGCGCAGGGGATCGACGAGGGCGTCCGCCAGTTGCGCGGTTTCGGTCGCGCCCGCCGCGCCGTCGACGGCCACCGCGATCCGTGGCCCGGTGAGCGCGTCGATGCGCTCGGTCAGTTCTTCGGCCAGGACGGCGGGGGAGATCGGGCGGTAGCGCACGGGATCCCATCCTGCACCCGGGCCGGTCGCCGGTTTTGTCGTACCCCGGTGCGAGGATGAAGTCATGACTTCTTCAGTGGGGAAGACAGCCGATGTCGGGTGGAACATCGGCGTCTCGCGCACCTTGCCGTACCCGGCCGAGGCGGTGTGGGACTTCCTGGTCAGCCGGGAGGGCGTCGCGATCTGGCTCGGCCCCGGCGTCGAGCTGCCCCGGGAACCGGGCGCGGAGTACGAAACGGCGAACGGCACGGTCGGCGAGATCCGCAGCTTCGCCGACGGCGACCGCGTGCGGCTCACCTGGCGGCCGAGCGACTGGGACCACGACTCCACCGTGCAGGTGCGGCTGAGCGGTTCGGGAGCGAAGACGACGCTGCGGTTCCACCAGGAATGGCTTGCGGACGCGGAAGAGCGCGAGGAACAGCGGGCATACTGGCAGGACGTGACCGAGCGCGTCGTGGCGGCCTTGGCCGAGCGCTGACGCGGTGAGTTCTGGGGGGTCTGGCATGACGACCGGCGAAATCGTCGAGGTGGCGGAGGACTTCGCGCAGGACGCGCACCTGTTCGCGGAAATGCTGCGCGGGGGCGGCCCGGTGCGCCGCGTGCGGCTGCCACCGCGCGGGCTGCCGGCCTACGTGGTCACCGGGTTCGCCGAGGCGCGGGCGCTGCTGTCGGATCCGCGGCTGCGGAAGAACAGCCAGGGCATCCGCGAGGTGTTCGAAGCGAAGCTGCCGCCGGAAGCGCTGCAGAACGGACTGGGGCAGGACCTGAGCTGGCACATGCTCAACTCGGACCCGCCGGACCACACCCGGCTGCGGAAGCTGGTGAACAAGGCGTTCACCGCGCGGACGGTGGCCCGGCTGCGGCCGCGGGTCGAGGAGATCACCGCGGAACTGCTGGACGCGCTGGCCGGGCAGGAGCGGACCGACCTGGTGGCCTCGTTCGCCGCGCCGCTGCCGATCACGGTGATCTGCGAGCTGCTCGGGGTGCGCGAGGAGGACCGCGCGGAGTTCTCCGGCTGGTCCAAGACACTGCTGAGCGCGGCGGTGCAGCCGGAGCAGATCCAGGCCGCGGCGGCGAGCATGTTCGCCTACCTGACCGGCCTGATCGCCCAGAAGCGCGCCGAGCCGGCCGAGGACCTGCTGTCGGACCTGGTGCACGCGAGCGACGACGGGGATTCGCTGTCCGAGCCCGAGCTGGTGTCGATGGCGTTCCTGCTGCTGGTGGCGGGCCACGAGACGACGGTCAACCTGATCGCCAATGGCGTCCTGGCGCTGCTGCGCGAGCCGGAGCAGCTGGCCCGCCTGCGCGCGGAGCCGGAGCTGCTGCCCGGCGCGGTGGAGGAGTTCCTGCGGTTCGACGGCCCGATCCACCTGGCGACGCTGCGGTTCACCGCGGAGCCGGTGGAGGTGGCCGGGGTGACCATCCCGGCGGGCGAGTTCGTCCTGGTCTCGCTGCTGGGCGCGAACCGCGACGCGGAGCGGTACCCGGAGCCGGACAAGCTCGACATCACCCGCGCGGCCGGCGGGCACCTGGCGTTCGGCCACGGGATCCACTACTGCGTGGGAGCGCCGCTGGCCCGGCTGGAAGCGGAGATCGCGATCGGCGGCCTGCTGGAGCGGTTCCCGGACCTCGCGCTCGACGCCAAGCCGGATGAGCTGGTGTACCGGACGAGCTCGCTGGTCCACGGCCTGGAAGTGCTGCCGGTCCGCCTCTGAGCCGCACCGCGGTCGTGAGTGGCAAAGCGGGTTAGAACCCTCCTTACCACTCACGACCGGGTGCGGACGGGCGTGGAGCCGCCTGCCTCCGCGGCTCGGGGCGGGGGAGGCCGTGTCGTAGGCTCCGCCTTCCTCCCCGCCACCACCCTCAACGGAGGCGCTTCGCGCCACTGTTTTAATGCGAGGATGGACTCCGCCGACCTGCTCGCCCTCGACGCCCAGCACGTCTGGCACCCGTACGCGCCCATGCCCGCGAAGGTGCCGTCCCTGCTGGTCACCGAAGCGAGCGGCGTCCGGCTGACGCTGGCCGACGGGCGCGAGCTCGTCGACGGGATGTCCTCGTGGTGGTCGGCCGTCCACGGGTACCGGCACCCGGTGCTCGACGCCGCCCTCGCCGCCCAGGCCGGGCGGATGAGCCACGTCATGTTCGGCGGGCTCACCCATGAGCCCGCCATCACCCTCGCCAAGACCCTCGCCGACCTCAGCCCCGAGGGCCTCGAGCACGTCTTCCTCTGCGACTCCGGCTCCGTCTCCGTCGAAGTCGCCGTCAAGATGTGCCTGCAGTACCAGCGTTCCCGCGGGCGCACCGGCAAGCACAAGCTGCTCACCTGGCGCGGCGGCTACCACGGCGACACCTTCACCCCGATGAGCGTCTGCGACCCCGAAGGCGGCATGCACTCGCTCTGGCGCGGGGTGCTGCCCGAGCAGATCTTCGTGCCCGCGCCGCCGTCCGGTTTCGACACCCCGCCCGATCAATCCTATGTGGACATCCTGGCCGCGGAAATCGAGCGGCACCAAGGCGAACTCGCCGCCGTGATCGTCGAACCCGTGGTGCAGGGCGCCGGCGGGATGCGGTTCCACCACCCCGCCTACCTGCGCGCCCTCCGCGAAATCACCGAAGCGCACGACGTGCTGCTGATCTTCGACGAGATCGCGACCGGCTTCGGCCGCACCGGCGCCCTGTTCGCGGCCGAACACGCCGGGGTCACGCCCGACGTCATGTGCGTCGGCAAGGCGCTCACCGGTGGCTACCTGAGCATGGCCGCCGCCCTGTGCACGCCGGAAGTCGCCGACGGCATCGCCCGCGGCGAACTGCCCGTCCTCGCGCACGGCCCGACCTTCATGGGCAACCCCCTCGCCTCGGCCGTCGCCAACGCCTCCCTCGGCCTCCTCGCCGACGGCCGCTGGCGCAAGGACGTCACCCGGATCGAAAAGGCCCTGCTCGACGGGCTGGCCGCGGCGCGAGACCTGCCCGCCGTCACCGACGTGCGGGTGCTGGGCGGGATCGGCGTGCTACAGCTCGACCACCCCGTCGACATGGCCGTCGCCACCGACGTCGTCACCGCGCACGGTGCTTGGCTGCGGCCGTTCCGGGACCTCGTCTACGCCATGCCGCCGTACGTTTCGACTGACGACGACCTCGCCGTGATCACCCGCGCGATGCTCGCGGTCGCCGAAAAGGCCTGAATTCAGCACATCGGGTGTGACCACCGGCACACCGAGACCCGAAGGTCCCTCACCGTCGCCCTGCGTGGCAGAGCATGATCGAAACCACGCGAACGGTCGAGGCGGTAAGTGTGAAGAAGCCGGGAAACCGGTCCGTCCTGTGCCCGTGCGAACGCGAGAAATGCTTGCGTAGCGGACTTTTCGCCCATTTTCGGCGATCCTGCCCCCATGATCGAGATCGTTCGTGGCGAACACGACACCGGACCCCCGAAGCCCGCCCCGCACCTGGAGAACCTCAAGCACGACTTCCTCGCGTCGATCGTCGTCTTCCTCGTCGCCGTCCCCCTGTCCCTCGGCGTGGCCTTCGCCGCCGGGGCGCCGTTGCTCTCCGGCCTGATCTCCGCCGTCGTCGGCGGGCTGGTCGCGAGCCTCTGCGGCGGATCGCCGCTGCAGGTCAGCGGCCCCTCCGCCGCCCTCACCGTGGTGCTGGCCGACACGATCGCCACCCACGGCTGGCCCGTCACCTGCGCGATCACCGTCGCCGCGGGCCTGTTCCAGATCCTCTTCGGCCTCACCCGGGCCGCCCGCGCGGCGCTCGCCGTCTCGCCGGCCATCGTGCACGGCCTGCTCGCCGGCATCGGCGTCACCCTGGTGCTCGGGCAGCTGCACGTCGTCCTCGGCGGCTCGGCGCAGGGTTCCGCGCTCGCCAACGTCCTGGCGCTGCCGGGGCAGGTGGCCGCGCACCACGACCAGGCCGTGCTGATCGGCGTCGTCACCCTCGGCGTCCTGCTGGCCTGGCCGCGGCTGCCGAAAGCCGTCCGCCGGGTGCCCGCGCCGCTCGCCGCCGTCGCCCTGGCCACCGGCCTGTCCGTCGCGACCGGCATGAGCCTGCCGCGCGTCGACCTCCCCGCCGGGCTGCCGGCCCTGCACATCGTCCCGCGGCTGCCGGACGGCGGCTGGGGGAGCTTCGCCGTCGCCGCGGTCACCATCGCGCTCATCGCCGGCCTGGAGAGCCTGCTGTCCGCGGTCTCGGTGGACAAGCTCCGCGGCGGCCCGCGCACCGACCTCGACCGCGAACTCATCGGGCAGGGCGCGGCGAACGTCGCCGCCGGCGCGCTCGGCGGGTTCCCCGTCACCGGCGTCATCGTGCGCAGCATGACCAACTACGAGGCCGGCGCGCGCACCCGCGCGTCGTCGATCCTGCACTGCGCCTGGATCCTCGCCGCCTGCCTGCTGCTCACCGGCGTGCTGCGGCTGATCCCGCTGGCCGCGCTGGCCGCGTTGCTGGTGTACGTCGGCACGAAGCTGGTGAACCTCCACCGGCTCAAGGAGGTCCGCCGGCACGGCGACCTGCCGGTGTACGTCGTCACGCTGGCCGGCGCGGTGGCCGTCAACCTGCTCACCGGGGTGGCGGCGGGGATCCTGCTGGCGCTCGCGCTGATGCTGCGGCGGATGATCTTCTCCGGCATCCACGTCGAGCAGGACGGCGACCGCCACCGCGTCGTCATCGAAGGCGCGCTGACGTTCCTGTCCGTGCCGCGGCTGACCCGCGTGCTCGCCGGGGTGCCGCCGCACGCCGAAGTCACCCTCGAGCTGCTCGTCGACTACCTCGACCACGCCGCGTTCGACTGCCTGCGCGGCTGGCAGCAGGCGCACGCGGGGCCGGTCACCGTCGACGAGATCGGGCACCCCTGGTTCGAACGCGGCCGCTCGGGTGAGCCGACCGTGCGCCGCAGCGTCGCCGCGCGCGTGGTGCCGCGGTGGCTCGCGCCGTGGTCGCAGTGGCAGGCCGAGCACGTCGTGCTGCCGGTCCAGCGCACCGCCAGCTCGCTGCTGTGCCGCGGTGCTTCGGAGTTCCAGCGCCGCACGGCGCCGTTGCTGCGCGAGACGTGGGACGGGCTGGCGCACGGCCAGCAGCCGCACACGCTGTTCATCACCTGCGGCGACGCGCGGATCGTGCCGAACCTGATCACCACCAGCGGGCCGGGCGACCTGTTCACCGTGCGGAACATCGGCAACCTGGTGCCGCCCGCCGACGGCACGGACTCGTCGGTCGGCGCGGCGATCGAGTACGCCGTCGGCGTACTGGAAGTCGCCGAAATCGTGGTGTGCGGGCATTCCGGCTGCGGCGCGATGAAGGCGCTGCTCGGCCGGGCCCCGGACGGGTTCGACCAGCTCGGCAGCTGGCTGCGGCACGGCGAAGCGACGCTCCGGCGCCGCAGCCGCGAGGCACCGCTGCTGGTCGGCGGCGAGCGGCCGGCCGCCGAAGCCGACCAGCTCGCGCTGCAGAACGTCGTGCAGCAGCTGGAAACCCTGCGCGGCTACCCGGTGGTCGCCGCCGCACTGGACCGAGGTGCGCTGCGGCTCACGGGGATGTACTTCGACGTCGGTGCCGCGCAGGTGTCCCTTTTGGACGATGCGGCACGCGGGTTCGTCCCCGCGGGGGCGCTGGAGCACTGATCCCCGGCGAGCGCCCCAAGGCCACCTTGGGGCGCTCGCCGACCGGACGAAAACCCTTGTATAGCCCCGAGTTTATCTATCGCTTGATCGAAAAGCTTCTGTTTCCAGCGTGTTAACGGCATGTCCGATTTGTGACAAAAGGGTGAAATATCGCCAGTCCTTCACTCGAACGGGTGGAACATAGCGGACATTTCACTCGATTTCCGGTTGCATGGCGATCATGAGACCCCTCGCCGTGCTCCGCCACGACCTGCCGGCCTCACTGGTCGTCTTCCTCGTAGCAGTCCCCCTGTCCCTCGGCATCGCCCTCGCTTCGGGCGCCCCGGTCGCCGCCGGGCTGGTCGCCGCCGTCGTCGGCGGCATCGTCGCCGGCGCGCTCGGCGGCTCCGCGCTCCAGGTGAGCGGGCCCGCCGCCGGCCTGACCGTGGTGATGGCCGAAACCATCCAGACGTTCGGGTGGGCGGTCACCTGCGCGATCACCGTCGCCGCCGGCGCGTGCCAGATCCTGCTGGGGCTGAGCCGCATCGCGCGGGCCGCGCTGGCCATCTCGCCGGCGATCGTGCACGGCATGCTGGCCGGTATCGGCGTCACGATCGTGCTCGGCCAGCTCCACGTCATCCTCGGCGGCAAGGCCCAGAGCTCGGCCGTGGAGAACGTCGCCGAGCTGCCCGCCCAGATCGTCGCCCACCACGACTCGGCCACCATCGTCGGCCTGCTCACCATCGGCCTGCTGCTGATCTGGCCGAAGCTGCCCTCCGTCGTCCGCAAGGTGCCCGGGCCGCTCGCCGCGATCGCGGTGGCGACCGTGGTGTCGGTCGCCTTCGGGATGACGCTCCCGCGCGTCGAACTGCCCGGCGACCTGCTGAACGTCCACCTCGTCCCGCAGCTGCCGGACGGCTGGGGCGGATTCGCCCTCGCCGTCGTCACGATCGCGCTGATCGCCAGCGTGGAGAGCCTGCTTTCGGCGGTCGCGGTCGATCGCATGCACACCGGGCCGCGCGCCAACCTCGACCGCGAGCTGGTCGGCCAGGGCACCGCCAACATGATCTCCGGCGCGCTGGGCGGCCTGCCCGTCACCGGCGTCATCGTCCGCAGCTCCACCAACGTCGCCGCCGGGGCGAAGTCCCGGGTGTCGGCGGTGCTGCACGGCGTCTGGGTGCTGCTGTTCGTCGTCCTGCTCGCCGGGCTGATCGAGAGCATCCCGCTGGCCGCGCTGGCCGGGCTGCTGGTGCACGTCGGCGCGAAGCTGGTCAACCCCGGGCACATGAAAACCGTGCTGGCGCACGGGGATCTGCCGGTGTACCTGCTCACCCTCGGCGGGGTCGTGGTCTTCGACCTGCTGACCGGCGTGCTCGCGGGCATCGGGCTGGCGGTGGTGCTGATGCTGCGGCGCACGGTCTGGTCGGGCATTCATGTCGAGCGCGAGGGTGAAGACTGGCGCGTCGTCGTCGAAGGCGTCCTGACGTTCCTGTCGGTGCCGCGGCTGTCGAAGGTGCTCGGGAGCATCCCGGGCGGGGTGACGGTGCGGCTGGAGCTGGTCGTGGACTACCTGGACCACGCGGCGTTCGAGAGCCTGCACACCTGGCAGACGGCGCACGAGCGGGCGGGCGGCACGGTGGAGGTCGACGAGGTCGGCCACCCGTGGTTCGGCGAGGGCAAGGCGGGCCGTCCCACGCGGTCCCGGATCGCCGCGCGCCGGGCGGTGCCGCGCTGGCTCGCGCCGTGGTCGGAGTGGCAGGCGGCGGAGGGGGTCGACATCCCGGCCCAGCAGACCCGCCGCGGCGCCACGGAGTTCCACCGCCGGGCCGCGCCGCTGCTGCGCGACACCCTGTCGGGCCTGGCCGACGGCCAGCGCCCCCGCACGCTGTTCATCACCTGCGGCGACTCGCGGATCGTGCCGAACCTGATCACCACCAGCGGGCCGGGTGACCTGTTCACCATCCGCAACATCGGCAACCTGGTCCCGCCGGGGCAGGCCGACGCGTCGATGAACGCGTCGATCGAGTACGCGGTGGGCGTCCTCGGGGTGGCGGAGATCGTCGTCTGCGGCCATTCCTCCTGCGGCGCCATGGCGGCGCTGGCGGACGGCCCGCCCCCGGGGCCGTTGTCGGCCTGGCTGCGCCACGCGGAGCCGAGCGCGCACCGGCTGGGTTCGGCCACGCTGGACGGCGCCGTCCCGGATCGGGAGGGCGACCGGCTGGCGCTGCACAACGTGCTCCAGCAGCTGGAGCACCTGCGCGAGTACCCCTCGGTGGCGGCGGCGGAGTCGGCCGGGAAGCTCCAGCTGACGGCGATGTACTTCCACGTCGGCAACGCGCAGGTCTACCTGTTCGACGCCACCGAGCGGACCTTCCGCCCGGCCGGGGCGCCGGTGGTGGTGCCGGGCGCCTGACCTGCGCGGCTCGGCTCGTGAGTGGTAAGGCGGGTTAGAACCCGCCTTACCACTCACGACCGGCTGCGGCAGAGCGTTGACCACGGCCCGCGTGCGCAGCCGGGCAGGGAGTCACTATGTTGATGGCCCGTGACCATGCTGGTGATGACGGGGACCGGGACCGGGGTCGGCAAGACGATCACCACGGCGGCGATCGCGGCCCTCGCGGCGGCCGGAGGGCAGCGGGTGGCCGTGCTGAAGCCGGCCCAGACCGGGGTGCGGCCCGACGAGCCCGGCGACCTCCAGGACGTCGTGCGCCTCGCGGGGCCGGACGTCACCACGCGCGAGCTGCGCCGCTACCCGGATCCGCTCTCCCCGGAAGCGGCCGCCCGGCGCAGCGGCCTGCCCACGCTCGATCCCGGCGAGATCGCCCAGGCCGCCTCCGACCTCGACACCGCCCACGACCTGACCCTGATCGAGGGCGCCGGCGGGCTGCTCGTGCGCTTCGACAGCGCCGGGGCTAGCCTCGCCGACGTCGCCTGGTCGCTCGGCTCGCTCGTGATCATCGTGGCCGAGGCCGGTCTCGGCACGCTCAACGCCACCGCGCTCACCGCCGAGGTCGCCGGCAAGCGCGGGCTGACCGTCGCCGGCGTGATCATCGGCGCCTGGCCGGCCGAGCCGGACCTCGCGGCGCTGTCCAACCTCGAAGACCTGCCGGTCGCGGCCGGTGCGCCCCTGCTCGGCGTGCTGCCCGCCGGCCTCGGCCAGGCCTCCCGCGAGGACTTCCTGGCCGCCGCGCGCGCCGGGCTCTCGCCGTGGTTCGGCGGCGAATTCGACCCGGAGCTGTTCGCCGGGTGCGCTTCCGCCGGGAAGTGACCTGCATCGCTGTCCCCTCGACGCCGCTTCGTGCACGATGAGGGACGTTTGCCGCACCACCTCGATCAAGGAGCGCCCGTGACCGCAGTCCCGGACACCGATGTCCTCACCCTCGCGCGCGAGCAGGTCCTGGAAAACGGCGTCGGCCTGGGTGAACAGCAGGTCCTCGACGTGCTGCGGCTGCCCGACGAGCGGCTGCCCGACCTGCTCGCCCTGGCGCACGAGGTGCGGATGCGCTGGTGCGGGCCCGAGGTCGAGGTCGAGGGCATCATCAGCCTCAAGACCGGCGGCTGCCCCGAGGACTGCCACTTCTGTTCCCAGTCCGGCCGCTTCCCGACGCCGGTGCGCTCGGCGTGGCTCGACATCCCGAACCTGGTCAAGGCCGCCCGGCAGACCGCCGAAACCGGCGCGACGGAGTTCTGCATCGTCGCCGCCGTCCGCGGCCCGGACAAGCGGCTGCTCTCGCAGGTCCGCGAGGGCGTGCGCGCCATCCGCGAGGACGGGAACGACATCCAGATCGCCTGCTCGCTGGGCATGCTGACGCAGGAGCAGGTCGACGAGCTCGTCGACATGGGCGTCCACCGCTACAACCACAACCTCGAGACGGCGCGCTCGCACTTCCCGTCGGTGGTCACGACGCACACGTGGGAAGAGCGCTGGGAGACCTTGCGCATGGTCGCCGACGCGGGGATGGAGGTCTGCTGCGGCGGCATCATCGGCATGGGGGAGACGGTCGAGCAGCGCGCGGAGTTCGCGGTGCAGCTGGCGTCGCTGAACCCGGACGAAGTGCCGATGAACTTCCTCATCCCGCAGCCCGGCACGCCGTACGAGCACTACGAGATCGTGGAGGGCCGCGACGCGCTGCGGACGGTCGCGGCGTTCCGGCTCGCGATGCCGCGCACGATGCTGCGCTTCGCCGGCGGGCGCGAGCTGACGCTGGGCGACCTCGGCGCGGAGCAGGGCATGCTCGGCGGGATCAACGCGATCATCGTCGGCAACTACCTGACCAACCTGGGTCGGCCGGCTTCGGCCGACCTGGAGATGCTGGACGAGCTCAAGATGCCCATCAAGGCGCTCAGTGACAGCCTCTGACGCACCGGAGTTTTGTGTCCACTGTGGACAATCGTCGCCGGGTGGGGCGGACCACCCGGCGTGCCACAACCCGCGGACGGCGCTGGAGCCGCCGCGGTACTGCACGTTCTGCGCGCGCCGGTTGGTGGTCCAGGTGAGCCCGCTCGGCTGGACGGCCCGCTGCAGCCGGCACGGGGAAACAGCGAGCGGCTGACGGGTAACGAACCAGATCGTTCATAAAGGCGCGGCTGGCGACCGACAAGGGTCGGCGACACGGCCAGCGGCTCACGGCGCCCACGCACCGACCGGTTACGCTCGGTGGGCACAACCGCAGGAGGGAGTCCGGGTGAGTGAGTCGTCGGGGCCCGCGCACCGGCCGTCGGCCGTGGCCGGGCCGTGGTCGGTGCCCGTGCTGTTCCGGGAGCGGCGGCCGCGCGTCGTCGTGAAAGCCGACCTGCTGCCCGCCGTCAGCGTCCTGGGCGTCCTCACCCTGCTGAGCTTCCCGCTCGCCTTCGCCTGGTCGCGGCTCGCGCCGCCGGAGCGGGTCCGCATCGTCGACGCCGACGGCACCCAGGGCGCCCTGGAGCTGGAGAGCTGGCACCGCTTCGACGACCTGGCCGTCTTCGGGTTCCTCCTGCTCGGCCTGGGGATCGTCGTCGGCGTCGTCGTCTGGCTGCTGCGCGAACGGCGCGGCCCGGTGGTGTTCCTCGCCGCGGTGGCCGGCGTCGCGCTCGCCGGGGCCCTCGCCAAGCTGCTCGGTCCCACCTGGGCGAACATGCACTACACCATCACCACCCCGCCCGCGCTGGGCGCGGTGATCGAACTGGCGCCGCGCCTGGAGTCGTGGTGGGTGGTGCTGACCGGCCCGCTCGGCGTGTCGATCGCCTACAGCCTGCTGGCCACCTGGAACGGGCGCGACGACCTGGGCCGCCGCCTCGGCTGACCGATTTGCCCTAGGCTGGTGACCTCGACTACAGGGGGGATCCAGGAGTGACCGAGGACATCGAGGTTTCGCGGCACAACGCCGTCCGCTTTCCCGGCATCAGCCCGCGCGCGTACGAGCACCCGGTGGACCGCGGCGCGCTCGCCACGCTGCGCGCGGTGCCGGGTTTCGCCCAGGTCGTCAAGACGGTTTCGGGCTTCTACAACGAACGCGGCGAGCGGCTGATGGCGCTGGCGTCGTCGATCCGTGTCGGGCCGAAGCAGTACCCGGAGCTCGAGCGGCTGCGCCACGAATGCGCCGAGACGCTCGACCTGCCCGCGGTGCCGAACCTGTTCGTCTTCCAGGACCCGCGGATCCGGGCGGAGACGGTCGGCATGGACGAGCCGTTCATCCGCGTCAGCACCGGGCTCGTCGAGCTGATGAACCAGGAGTCGCTGCGGTTCGTGCTCGGGCACGAGATGGGGCACGTGCTGTCCGGGCACGCGGTCTACCGCACGATCATGGTGCGCCTGATCGGCCTGCAGCTGGCGATGTCGTGGACGCCGGTCAGCGCGCTCGGCATCCGCGCGATCATCGCGGCGCTGCGGGAGTGGTTCCGCAAGGCCGAGTTGTCGTGCGACCGGGCCGGCCTGCTGTGCAGCCAGGACCCGACGGCGGCGTTGCGCGCCCAGATCCAGGTGGCGGGCGGCATCGACCCGGCCCGCATCGACGTCCCGTCGTTCCTGCAGCAGGCCGCCGAGTACGAGTCGGTCGAGGACATCCGCGACAGCTTCCTCAAGCTCAAGTCGGTCGAGACGGAGTCGCACCCGTTCGCGGTGGTCCGCGCGGCGCAGCTGCAGAAGTGGGCGGCCTCGGAGAACTACCGCGCCATCCTGGCCGGCGACTACGCGCGCCGCGATTCCGACACCCCCACGGCGGACTGGAAGGACGACCTGAAGTCGGCGGCCCAGTCGTACAAGGAATCGTGGAACTCGTCGACGGACCCGCTGACGAAGGTGTTCAGCGACGTCGGTGAAGCGGTTTCGGGCGCGGCGGGCAAGGTGTGGAACAAGTTCGGCAACGGGAACGGCGGCGGTTCGGAGTCCTGATCCGCTTTGCTGCCCAGAGCCAGGGTCAGTTCAAGCTGGCCGGGCGGCTGAGGTCCGTCAGCTCGCCCGGCGGCAGGGGCACCGCGCCCAGCGTGTTGAGAAAGCCCGTCTCGCGCGTCAGGAGGCGGCAGGCGATGCGGAGCCGGCGCAACGGGTGGCGTTCCTCCAGCAGGCGCTGGCGGTCCTCCAGGGGCAGCAGGCAGTCCGCCGCCAGCGTGTAGGCCAGCTCGGCGATCGTCGTGTCCGGGTCGGGGGCGTGCCAGTCGTCGCTGTGCCAGGCCGTTTCGCAGTACCTCTGGTGGGCCGCGCGGGCGACCGTGGCCAGGCGCTCGGCCATGCCGCCCGCCGGGGCGACCGGGTCGTCGTCGACCCACTCCACCGAGGCGATCAGGTACGGCGCCGACACGCAGTCGAGCTCGCGCAGGCGGAAGCGGCGCCGGGCCTCCGTCACCACGTCGAAGCGGCCGTCCGGCAGGCGCTTGGCCTCGCGCAGGACCGTGCTGCAGCCGATCTCGTACAACTGGTCCAGACCACGGACCTCGCGGGTCAGCGACGAGCGCAGCGCGACCACGCCGAACTCGCGGTCCGGCACCGTGCCGCTCACCAGGTCCGCCGTCAGCTGCCGGTAGCGCGGTTCGAAGATGTGCAGCGGGAGCTTGGTGCCGGGCAGCAGCACGGTCTGAAGCGGGAACAACGGCAGGATCGTCGTCGTCGCGTCGCTTTCCGGTTCCGGCTCGGTCACGCGTCCACCGTAAGGGCAGAACGCCGCCGCCGCAGGATGGTCACCGGTTGGGTGGTTTGAACACCGCAAAGGGGTCGGTGATCTGCATGCCCTTGCCGGCGAAGGAGAACAGGGCCGCCGGTCGCCCGCCCGCGCGGCCCGGCGGTGCCGTGTGGCCGGTGGGCACCAGCAGCCCGCGCCGGGACAGCACCCGCTGCAGGTTGGTCGCCGAGACGCGGTAACCCAGCGCCGCCGAATACAGGCCGCGCAGCGCGGAAATCGTGAACTCGTCGGGGGCCAGTGCGAAGCCGAGGTTGGTGTACGACAGTTTCGACCGCAGCCGGTCGCGGGCGCGCAGCACGATCGCCTCGTGGTCGAACGCCGTCCTCGGCAGCGAGGCGACGTCGTGCCACTCGGTGTCCTCGGGCACCTCGGGGTCGACGTCCGACGGGACGAGCCCGAGGAACGCCGTCGCCACCACGCGCGGCCCCGGCACCCGGTGCGGGTCGCTGAACACCGCCAGCTGCTCGACGTGCTTGAGCTGCCGGACGTCCACCTTCTCGGCGAGCTGGCGCCGGATCGACGTCTCGACGTCCTCGTCGGGCCGCAGCCGGCCGCCCGGCAGCGACCAGCGGCCCAGGTGCGGGTCGAGGGCCCGGCGCCACAGCAGCACCCGCAGTGTGTCCGAGCGCACTTGAAGGACCGCGCCCAAAACCTCGTGGGCCAGGGGGGCCTGGGTGTTAAGATGACTTCGCACGGTTTTCGATTGTAAGGCGAAAACCGGAGACAGGTCCAGGAGGGCCAGCATGACTTCGACGCTCGATCAAGACCTCACCCCCTACGGCGGGGTCGAGGCGAACGCGGCCTGGGCGGAGGAGGTGCGGCGCCTGGCGAAGCAGCGCGACGCGGTCCTGCTCGCGCACAACTACCAGGTGCCGGAGATCCAGGACATCGCCGACCACACCGGCGACTCCCTCGCGCTCAGCCGCATCGCGGCGAGTAGCGACGCCTCCACCATCGTCTTCTGCGGCGTGCACTTCATGGCCGAGACCGCGAAGATCCTCGCGCCGGAGAAGACGGTGCTGATCCCGGACGCGCGGGCCGGCTGCTCGCTGGCCGACTCCATCACCGGCGCCGAGCTGCGCGCCTGGAAGGCCGAGCACCCGGGCGCGGTGGTCGTCTCCTACGTCAACACCACGGCCGAGGTCAAGGCCGAGACCGACATCTGCTGCACGTCGTCGAACGCGGTCGACGTCGTCGCTTCCATCCCGGCCGACCAGGAGGTTCTCTTCCTGCCGGACCAGTTCCTCGGCGCGCACGTCAAGCGCGTCACCGGCCGGGACAACGTCCACGTCTGGGCGGGCGAGTGCCACGTCCACGCGGGCATCAACGGCGCCGAGCTGGCCGAGCGCGCCGCGGCCGACCCGGACGCCGACCTGTTCATCCACCCCGAGTGCGGCTGCGCGACGTCGGCGCTCTACCTGGCCGGCGAGGGTGCCGTGGCGCCGGACCGGGTCAAGATCCTTTCCACCGGCGACATGGTCCACGAGGCCCGCGACACGAAGGCCAAGACCGTGCTGGTGGCCACCGAGATCGGCATGATCCACCAGTTGCGCAAGGCCGCGCCGGGCATCGACTTCCGCGCGGTGAACGACCGCGCGTCCTGCCGGTACATGAAGATGATCACGCCCGCCGCGCTGCTGCGCTGCCTGCGTGACGGCCTCGACGAGGTCCACGTCGACGTCGAGACGGCCGCTCGCGCGCGGGCTTCCGTGCAGCGGATGATCGAGATCGGGCAGCCCGGCGGCGGCGAATGACCACGCCGGTTAATGACCCACGGGCGAAAACCCCGGTCTGGGAAGCTCGTGCCGATCTGGTCGTGATCGGCAGCGGGGTCGCGGGGCTGACCGCGGCGCTGCGCGCGCAGGCGCTCGGGCTGCACGTCCTGGTGGTCACCAAGGCCGCCGTCGCGGACGGCAACACGCGCTGGGCCCAGGGCGGCGTCGCCGTGGTCCTGGCGGACCAGCACGACCTCGGCGACTCGGTCGCCAAGCACGCGGAGGACACCCTCACCGCGGGCGCCGGCCTCTGCGACGAGCCGGCGGTGCGCTCGATCATCGACGGCGGCCCGGCCGCGGTCGCCCGGCTGCGGGCGGACGGCGCGAAGTTCGACGTCGCCGCCTCCGGGCTGCTCGCGCTGGGCCGCGAGGGCGGGCACAGCGCGTTCCGCGTGATCCACGCGGGCGGCGACGCGACCGGCGCCGAGGTCGAACGCGCCCTGGTCGCGCAGGCCGGGCGGGCGGGGGTGCCGGTGCTGGAGCACCACATCGCGGTCGACGCGCTGCTCACCCCCGGCGGACGGGTCGCCGGCGTCACGGTGCTCGACCGCCACGGCGTGCCCGGCGCCGTCCGCGCCTCGGCCGTGCTGGTGGCCAGCGGCGGGATCGGGCAGCTCTACCAGGCGACGTCGAACCCGGAGATCGCCACCGGCGACGGGCTCGCGCTCGCGCTGCGGGCCGGGGCGGCCGTGGCGGACATCGAATTCGTGCAGTTCCACCCGACCGTGCTCTACACGCCGGGTGCGCGCGGCCGCTGCCCGCTGGTCACCGAGGCGGTGCGCGGCGAGGGCGCCACCCTGGTCGACGGCGCCGGCCTGCCGGTGATGCGGGGCGTGCACCCGCTCGGCGACCTCGCGCCGCGTGACGTCGTCTCGGCGGCGATCACCCGGCGGATGGCGACCGCGCCCGGCGGCGTCGACGACCACGTCTTCCTCGACGCGACCGGCGTCGAGGGGTTCGCGCAGCGCTTCCCGACGGTGTTCGCCGCCTGCGCGGCGCTCGGCCTCGACCCCGCCGTGGACCCGATCCCGGTCACCCCCGCGGCGCACTTCTCGTGCGGCGGTGTGGTGACCACTGTGGACGGACGCTCGTCGGTGGCCGGGCTCTACGCGGCCGGCGAGGTCGCGCGGACCGGGCTGCACGGCGCGAACCGGCTGGCGTCCAACAGCTTGCTCGAAGGACTGGTCGTCGGGCAGCGCGTGGCCGAAGCGGTCGCAGCGGACCTCGCGGCCGGGCTGCTGGCCGACCCGGCCCGCGGGCGGCTGCCGTCGCGGACCACCGCGCCGGCGGCCGAGCGCGACTCCCTGCAGCGGGTGATGAGCCGGTACGCGGCCATCGGACGCGACGCCGACGGGCTGGCGGCCGCCGGTTCGGTGCTCGACCTGTCGCTTTCGGACACTCCGTTGTGGACGCACGCGGGTGTCGAAGACGCGGCGCTGACCGTGGTGGCGCAAGCGCTGCTCGCCGCGGCCGTCCGGCGCACCGAGTCGCGGGGCTGCCACGTGCGGACCGACTTCCCGGCCCGCGACGACGGCTGGCGGCGCAGCCAGCTCATCCGGCTCAGCCCGTCCGGTCAGCCCGTGCTGGCCGACCCGATCGCACTGGAAGGCGTGGCATGACGTTCCCGATCTCCGACTCCGTCCGCCGCCTGATCGCCGCTTCGGGCCTCGACGTCGACGACGTCGAGCGCGTGGTGTCCACGGCGCTGGGCGAGGACCTGCGGTACGGGCCGGACGCGACGACGGCGTCGACGGTGCCGGCCGACGCGGCCGCGGTCGCCGAGCTGACCCCGCGCGTGGACGGGGTGGTCGCCGGGCTGCCGGTGGCGCTCGCGGTGTTCGACCTGGTCCTGGGCGACGGGTACGAGGTGCTGGCCCGGCGCGAGGACGGCGACCGGCTGGTCGCGGGGGAGCCGGCGCTGGTGCTGGCCGGCCCGGTGCGCGGCCTGCTCACCGCCGAGCGCACGGCGCTGAACCTGCTGTGCCACCTCTCCGGCGTCGCCACCGCGACCGCCGCCTGGGTGTCCGAAGTGGACGGCACTGGCTGCGCGATCCGGGACTCCCGCAAGACGTTGCCGGGGCTGCGGCTGCTGCAGAAGTACGCCGTCCGCTGCGGCGGCGGGGTCAACCACCGGCTCGGCCTCGGCGACGCGGTGCTGATCAAGGACAACCACGTCGTCGCCGCGGGGTCGGTGACGGCGGCGCTGGCCGCGGCCCGGGCGCACGCGCCGGAACTGGCCTGCGAGGTCGAGGTGGACACGCTTGCGCAGCTGGAGGAAGCCCTGGCCGCCGGGGCGGACGAGGTGCTGCTGGACAACTTCACGCCGAAGGAGTGCCGCCGCGCGGTGGCGCGCCGCGACGAAGTTTCGCCGAAGACGCGGCTGGAATCCTCTGGTGGACTCACCCTCGACCGTGGTAAGGCCTACGCACTGTCCGGTGTGGACTACCTGTCGGTGGGCGGGCTGACCCACTCTTCACCGGCGTTGGATCTGGGCATGGACCTTCGCTGAGCCGGCGTTCCGGGCTAGACTGGCGGTGGCGGACTTCCTTGTCCGCCACCGTCTTTCGGCTTCGGGGGTGCGGGTGCGGATACCGGCGGTGCTCGCGGTTTCGGGTCTGGTGGCGGCCTTCGGCGTCTTCGGGGCACCGGCCGCTTCGGCGCAGGGCTGCGCGAACCCGTCCGGCACGTACACCGGCGAGGTCCCGTGGGGGCAGCGCCAGGTCGACCCGGCGCGGCTGTGGCCGCTGACGCGGGGCAGCGGTCAGCTCGTGGCCGTGATCGGCACCGGCGTCGACGCGCAGAACACGCAGTTCGGCCCCGGCCAGCTCGACTCGGGCGCCGGCACCGAGCGCACGGACTGCGACGGCCGTGGCACGATCGCGGCCGGGATCGTCGGCGCCCAGCCGGATCCGTCGACGACCTTCACCGGCGTCGCGCCCGGCGTCCGGCTGCTGCCGATCCGGTACACCACCGGCGACGGCGACGGCGGCGACCCGGGCGAGCTGGCCGCGGCGATCGACCGGGCGGTGGACCGGCGCGCGGGCGTCATCCTGGTCGCCGTGCCCGCGGCGGCCGACAGCCCGGCGCTGTCGGGGGCGGTTTCGCGGGCGCGCTCGCGAGGAGCGGTGGTCGTCTCGGCGGCGTCGGCGACCCAGCAGGGCGCGCGGACGTACCCGACGGCGACGTCCGGTGTCCTGGCCGTCGGCTCGGTGAACCCCGCGGGCGCGCCGGTGCAGACGGAGGCGGGGGATTACGTCGGTATCGCGGCGCCGGGCGCGGAGCTGGTGAGCACGTCGGCGGGGGCGGGCGGCGCGGTGGCGCACCGCTGGCCGCTGACCGACCCGGGCCTCGCGGCGGCGTACGTCGCCGGGGTCGCGGCGCTGGTGCGGGCCTACCACCCGGAACTGTCCGGCGACCAGGTCGTCACGCGCTTGACGTTGACGGCCCACCGCCCGCCGTCCGGTGGGCACGACCCGCGGCTCGGCTGGGGAGTCCTGGACGCCTACGCGGCGGTGTCGTCGACCCTGCCTGCCGACATCGCTCCGCCGGGCGCGGTTCCGTCCGCGGCCTCGGCGCCGGCGGTGGTCCCGGCCGAGGCTGCTGCGGCACGTCCGCGGGACATCGCCGCGGGCACGATCGCCGTGGCCGGGGTGGCGCTGGCCGCGGCCGCGGGGGTGGCGGTGGCGGCGGTCCGGCGTGCTCGGCGCCGGGGCTGGCGCCCCTCCCGCTTCACCCCGTAGCCCGGGTTGTGATCAGCGGGGCATCACGGGTGATTGGCGGGGCATCACGCGTGATCGGAGGGGCATCAGGCGGGGACGGGGCGGGTCGAGCCGATGATCGTCACCGCTCCGGCGACGTGGATCGTGAAGTCCGCGCCGGCGCGGGTGAAGCGGGTGATCTGCTCGCGGGGGGTGCTGCGGTCGTGGGACTCCCAGCCGTCGCGGTGCAACGCCGGGAGGAGCGACGCCAGGCGGGTTTCCGGTGCGTCCGGGTGGTCCACGCGGACGCCGTACTGCCAGCACAGCAGGTTTCCCGGGTGAATCGGGTCGCAGTCCAGCTCGCCCGAGACCGTCGGGTCCGCCGGGCCGCCGAAGGCCGCCGCGACGTCGTCGATCACCGTGGTCAGCTCGCCCGCCAGGCGGGTCAGTTCCGGGGTCACCGCGCCAGGCTCCCATCGGAGGTGAGGACGCGGTAGATGTTCGTCCACGAATCGGAACCCGGCTTCAGCACGTCGTTGTGCGACGACACGCCCCACAGCGGCGAGCCGTCGGCCTCGGCGCCGGTGCCGAGCTCGGTGACGCCGGGGAAGACGTCCGGGTCCGCGCCGTGGCCGATGCCGGTCCACTCCAGGCCCCACGCGTTGCCCTGGGCGAGGACGATCGGGTCGAGCGGCGCCGTCATCGAGAACCGCTGGACCCCCGCCTGGCTCGGCGGCAGGTCGGACGGCGACCACACGCCGTGGCCCATGCCGGCCGACTCGACGTGCAGGACGCGGTCGACGTCGAGGCCGTGCGCCTCCGCGAGCCCGACCGTCGCCCCGCCGTAGCTGTGCCCGATCGCGGTCAGCGTGACGCCGGAGCCCGCGTGGCTGGCGATCTCGCCGCGCAGGTCGTCGGCAAAGTGCTTGAGGTCCGGGGCCATCGCCTGCGCGTACGCCGCGTCCGGCCCCTGCGCCACCGGGCCCTGCGGGAACACCCCGTCGGCCCAGACGACGACCGCCGTGCGCCCGGCCGGGTCCGCGGCCACCAGGCTGCGTCCCAGACCGGCGTAGGCGTCGAAGTTGGCCATCTGCGTGTTGACGCCGGGCACGAACAGCCCGACGTTCCGCGTCCCCGGCTCGATGTGCCCGACGAGCTCGGCGATCCGGCCGTTGCCGGCAGGATCGAACCGGAGGATCTGCCGGTCGTGCGCGAGGATGTCCTCGTACAGCTTGATCCTGGCCTGCGACCGGGCGATTTCGTCCGCATTGGTCGTCGTCGCCAGCCGCAACCGCTCGGCGGTCAAGGCATCGGCGACCTTGACGCGGTTGTCCGCGATCGCGTGCGCCCACGCGCCGGTGTCGGCCGCACCGCCGATCCCCGCCGGGTTTCCTGCGCGCGGCAACGGATCCTCGGGCAGGAGCGCCCGGTACATCGCGGCGACCTGCGCGTCGGCGCGCCGGTAGCCGGCCGCGCAGGCGGTAAGTCCACTTTGGATGGTTCGCAGCCGGGAGACGCTCGACTCGAGTTTCGCGCCCAGCTCGGTCATGGTCTTCTCGAACGTCTTGGCCGCGGCGGCGGACTCGCTCACCTGGCCGAACGCCGTGGCGGGCAGCTTCTCGGCCGCCACCGCCGACTGCACCTCGGCCAGTGCCCCGGCCCGGGAACCGGACTCGCCCGCCTCCGCGTCGAGGCGGGCCGGGGCCACGCGATATCCAGCCGCCGTCACGGCCGCCTCCCGTTCCGCCGCAGGGGTCGTGAGTGGTAAGGCGGGTTAGAACCCGCCTTACCACTCACGACGGGGTCAGTACGCTTCCGGGTCTTCGCCGATGACCGGTGGTGCGACCGGCGCCGACTGGCCCCAGACGTTCTCCGTCTCCACCAGCCAGGCCGGGATCCGCCGCCCGGACCCCATGTCTCCGCCGCCGCCCATGCCCATCGGCATCATGGGCATCATCGGCATCGCGCCCTTGGCCGCCGACGCCGCCGCGGCTCCGGCCGCACCGCCGGCCAGCCCGCTCAGCGCGTTGCCCGCGCCGCCGTCGCCGGCCAGGCCGGAGTGCGCCGCCGGGGCTTCACCGGGACCGCTCAGGCCGCCGCCGCCGACCGGGACGCCACCGCCCCCGCCGCCGAGCGAAGGCGCGTCACCGCCGCCGATCGGGATGCCGCCACCGGAGCCACCCGCGACGCCGGCACCACCACCGCCGCCGAGCTTCGTGCCCGGCGGTTGTTCCTTGTCTTCCTTCGGGTCCTTGCCGGTCGCCCACGACGGCACCTTCGGCATGATCGAGCCGAACCGGCCGAACGCGGCGGCCGAAGCCGCGGCGAGCCCGGCGGTGAACATGTCGCCGAACAGCGGGTTCGACGTCGGCACGGTCGTCCCGGGCTGCGTCGTCGTCGTGCCGCCGCCGGGCAGCGGGTGCCCGTCGGCCGGGGTGACGACGACACCGCCACCACCGGTCATGCCGTTGCCGACGAGGCCGGGCGAACCGGCGCTCCCGGAGCCCCCGCCGGCGGGCGGGGTCGAAGGGGTCTGGACGGCGTTCGGCGACGCCGGGATCGACTCCTCCGCGGCGGTGTACTCCCCGGCGAGCTGGGTCATGACCACGATCGCTTTGCCGTGCGCGGACCCGGCGGCGTTCGCGGCGGCCTGCTGCGCTTCGACGTTCGCGATGGCCTGCTGACGCTGCTGCGCCGCGGCCTGCACGACGGCGGGCGAGGCGTCCGGCGGCAGCAGCGGCGGATTCACCGCGAGCGCGACGTCGGCCGGGGCGACGTCCGGCACCGGGACCGGCGGCGGCATCTCCTTCTTGGCCTTCACCAGCGCGTCGGCGGCGTCGCCGAGCGTCACGTTCATCGCCTCCGCGGTCTGCGCCACCTTCGAGATGCCGTTCGCGAGGTCGATGATCATCCGCTGGTACTGGTCGGCCGCGCCCCCGGTCCACTGGCCGGAGAACTCGGTCAGTTCGGAGTTCAGGTTGTGGGCCTGCTCGTGCAGGTGCAGCGCGGCGGACTTCCACTTCTCGGCGGCGTGCCGCGCGCTGTTCGGGTCGCCGGCCTGCAGCATCGCGTAGAGCTGCTGGTGGCTGTAGGCGGCGAAGTTCGTGTGCGCGGTGTTCGTCATCCCTTGCCGCTCCCGTTCGTGTCGCCGCCCAGCAGGCCCAGCACCGGGTCGAGCAGGCCGGTGACTGCGCCCGAAGCGTGCAGGTCCCCGGCCACCGACTGGTCGGCGTGCTGGTAACCGTCGGCCACCGTCGTGGTGACGTCCTGGGCGAACCCGATCGCGCTGCGAACCTGGTCGAGCAGGCCCTGCATCTCCGAGACGGCGGCGCGGTGGGCCTCGGCCAGCGACCCGGCCTCGCCGAACTCGCCGAACAGCAGCGGCTCCTCGCCGAGGGTGAGCAGGAAGTCGTTCGGTTTCGACATCGCGTGGATCTGGGTTTCCAGCTCCCGCACGAAGTCCTTCAGCGATTCCAGGTGGACGTAGTACGACTGGTCTGGCATCGGTCCCGGCTCTCTGGGCGCGACTGGCGGACAGGGGGAAAGCCGGTCGGCCGGTGCGAGCGGGGGGTTTCCCGCACCGGCCGACCGACGTCTGGGGCGCGGATCAGCCCGCGAACAGTCCCTGGTTGCGGTTCTCCAGCGACTGCTGGAGGTCGTGCGCCTCGCCGACCTTCCCGCCGAACTGCGCGATGATCGCGACGATGTCCGCGGTGGCCTGGCGCAGGCGCGTCTCCGCCTGGCGGGCGGCGTCACCGGCGGAGCTGCCGGAGGCGTACCAGGTCGCGGTGATCGGCTGCAGGTTCTGGTGCAGCTGCTCCAGCTGCGAGGTGAGCGCCTTGGCCTTGGCGGCCAGGGATGCCGAGCTGTGCTGCAGCGCGGCGAAGTTGATTTCGACGACGTCGGCCATGGTGGGCGTCCTCTCGGTCAGGGGTTGAGGCGGGGGAGCACGCCCGAGCCCTCGAGGGTGTTGCCGACCCCCTGGAAGCTCTGGTGGACGTCGGCGTCGCCGCGGCCGTAGTTCGCGTGGCTGGTGTGCACGAGCTGCGACATCGTGTCGAGCTCCTTCACCGCGGCGGACATCTTCTCCTGCAGCCGGCGCTGGAGGTCCCAGAAGGCCACGGCCTGGTCACCCTTGTAGTTGCGCAGCGCCTCGGTCAGCTCGGACTCCAAGCTGGCCATCGTGGACTTGGCGTTCGTCGCGGTTTCCTCGAAACCCTGGACGGCGCGCGTCATGGCAGCGGAATCTGCCTGGAATCCCGGACTGGACATCGACGGGCCACCTCCTTCCTGAAGCGAATTCCCCTGGCGCGGTGGTCCGCGCGGTGTGAAAGTCACGCTAGAAAAGAGGCCAGTGTGGTCAAACGGCACAACTGCCGGTCGCGGTGACGGCACTATTACCCACGTGGACCGGGGTAGGGCGTTCCCCACCCCGGGACGGTGGTGCGCTCCAGTGCCTCCGCGGTGTCCCCGAGCCAGGCTTGAGCCATGGCAGACAAGGGAAATCCGCTGGTCACGCTCCGCGCGTGGCACCGCCCGCTGGTGGTGCTCGCCGGGGCGATGGGGGTGCTGTGCGCGGTCTCGCTGCTCGGGCTCCTAATCGATGATCGCACGCTGGTCAACGCGCCGATCTGGCTCAAGCCGTTCAAGTTCTCCGTGTCGATCGGACTGTACGCGCTGACGCTGGCGTGGCTGCTGACGCACGTGCGCCGCGGCCGCCGCGCCGGCTGGTGGTTCGGGACGCTGTTCGCCGCCGGCATCGGCCTGGACTTCGTGCTGCTGGTGTGGCAGATCGTCGTCCGCGGCCGCACACTGCACTTCAACCAGTCGACGCCCACCGACGCCGCGATCAACAACGTCGTCGCGGGCGGCGCGTACACGGCGTGGCTGATGACCGCGGCCGTCGCCGTCCTGCTGCTGTTCCAGCGCATCCCGGACCGGGCCCTGAGGTCGGCCTTGCGCTGGGGCGCCGCTCTCGCCGTGGCGGGGATGTACGTCGCGACGCTGATGTTCTCGCCGACGCCGGCGCAGCAGGCGGTGCTCGAGGCGAACGGCAAGTACTCGACGTTCGGCGCGCACTCGGTCGGCGTCGACGACGGCGGCCCCGGCCTGCCGGTGCTCGGCTGGAGCACGACCGGCGGGGACCTGCGGATCCCGCACTTCATCGGCATCCACGGCCTGCAGGTGCTGCCGCTGGTCGCGTTCGGGCTGCTCCTGCTGGCCCGCCGCCACCGGGTGCTCGAATCCGACGTCGTCCGCCGCCGGCTGGTCCGGACCACGGGCGCGGGCTACGCGGGCCTGCTCGCGTTGCTCACCTGGCAGGCCGAGCGCGGCCAGTCCGTCGTGCACCCGGACTTCTGGACGCTCGCGGCCGCCACCGGCCTGATCGCGGCGCTCGCCGTCGCGGTCAAGCTGTCCCTGCGGGTGCGGCCCCCGGTCGGCTCTGCCGAAATTCTGAGATCCGCCCGGTAGACCGGGATCCCCCGGGCGAGAGGTGAGTCGCGATGGTCCACCCGCAGGCACTGCTGGACGAGCTGGAGCGCGCTCCGGAGATCCCCGCGTTCGAACACGGCGCGCGGGTGACCACCCGCGGCGAGTTGCGGGAGCTGATCGGCCGGTTCACCGCGGGTCTGCGGGCGGCGGGTCTCGGCCCGGGTGACGGCGTCGGCCTCGCCACCGCCGTCACCCCGGAGGGGTTCGCGGCGCTGATCGCGGTGCACGTGCTCGGCGCCCGCGCGGTCGCGGTGCGGCCCGGGCTGCCGGAGGCGCAGCTGCGGCACATCCTCGGCGACGTCGCGGCGGTGGTCGCCGACGAGCCGTGGGAAGCCGGAGTTCCGGTGCTGCCGGTGGACTCCCTGGTGGCCCGCTTCACCGAGCCGGTGCCGCAGGGACGCCTCGACGACATCGCGACGGTCGTGTTCACCAGCGGCAGCACCGGTGTCCCGAAGGGGGTGGCCTACCGCTACCGCGCGCTGACCGAGGGCCGGGTCTGGCGGCCGCCGGTACCGGGCTCGGCGCACGAGCGGCTGGGCGCGGGGTTCGGGCGGTACCTGCTGTTCGGGTCCCTGGCCAGCGCGGTGATGGTCGAGCAGCTGGGGGTGTGCCTGCTCGCGGGCGGAACGGCGGTGATCCCGCAAGCGCCGCCGGACTTCCCGGCGGTGCTGCCGCGGCTGGGCATCACGGCGGCGCTGACGACCGTGCCCCGGCTGCACCGGATCCTCGACGTGCTCCGCTCCGAAGACGTCGACCTGAGCGCCTTGCGGACGCTGATCGTGGCCGGGTCGCCGGTGCCGCCGCACACGCTCGCCGAGGCGGCCGAGCGGATCGGGCCCGCGATGCACCACGCGTACGGCCAGACCGAGACCGGGATACTGACCGTCTGCCGGGCCGACGAGGGCCTCGGCTCGGTCGGGAAGCCCTGCGACACCGTGGAAATCTCGGTGCGCGAGGGCGAGGTGTGGGTGCGGACGCCGTCGGCCTTCTCGGGCTACTGGCGCGACGGGGCGGCCACGGCCGAGGTGCTGCGCGACGGCTGGGTGCGCACGCAGGACCTCGGGTTCCTGGACGCCGAGGGCTACCTGCACCTGTCCGGCCGCGCGCGGGACGTGGTGATCGTGAACGCGATCATCCACTACTGCGGGCCGATCGAGCGGGCGATCGCCGCGCACCCGGACGTCGACCAGGCGTACGTCGTGGCGGTGCCGGACTCCTTGACGGGCGAAGCGGCGCACGCGTTCGTGGTCCCGGCGCCGGGCCGGTCGCCGGACCTGGACGAGGTGCGCAAGGCGGTGGCGGCCGAACTGGGGGAGGCGGCGGTGCCGGCGCGGTTCAGCTTCGTGGGTGCGGTTCCGGTGGCGCCGTCCGGGAAACCGGACAAGGCCGCGCTGCGAGCCTCCATTGTGGACTGACCCGGTCGTGAGTGGTAAGGCGGGTTAGAACCCAATGCCGCTTAGCTTAAGTTGATGTTGTGCTGGTCGGTGTGGTGCTTCTGGCGGTGTCGGTTGGCTGGTTAGTGTCGCTGCCGTGAGCGGGATTGGTGGCGGGTGGGCGGACTCGATGTCGGTGGGGGTGCTGGCCACGGCGGTGCCACGGGACGCGGTGGACACTGCGATCGCGGTGACCCGCCGGGGCGCGAAGCGCTCCGGCGGGAAACTGCCCCCGCACGTGATGGTGTACTACGCGATGGCGCTGTCGTTGTTCGCCGACGACGATTACGAAGAGGTCATGACCCGCCTCGCCGGCACGCTGGCCTCGTGGGGATGCTGGGATCCGGGCTGGGACATTCCCACCACAGGCGGGATCACCCAGGCCCGCCAGCGGCTGGGCGCCGAGCCGCTGGCGGAGGTGTTCGACACGGTCGCGGTCCCGGTAGCCGATGAGCTGACCCAGGGCGCGTTTCTGGGGCCATGGCGGCTGATGAGCATCGACGGATTCGAGTGGGACGCCCCCGACACCGACGCCAACGTCGCCGAGTTCGGGTATTCCGGCGGCACCGGCGAGAAAGCATCCGCGTTTGCAAAGGTTCGGGTACTGACCATCGCCGAGTGCGCCTCCCACGCAGTCGTGGCCACCCGGATCGGCGGGCGCGGGACCGGCGGGAAGCGCCAGGGCGAACAGACCCTGGCCCGCCGGCTCTGGCCCGCACTGGCCGAGGACTGGCTGCTGATCGCCGATTCCGGTTTCTACAGCTACCAGGACTGGAGCAAGGCGGCCGCCACCGGCGCGGCCCTGCTCTGGCGGCTGCCCGCCACGGTGAAGACCCCGAAGCTGATGGATCTGGACGACGGATCCTACCTGTCGGTACTGATCAACAAGACCGTGCGCAGCACCACCCGCCGCGCCGAGATCCTGCAGACCGCCCGCGACGGCGGTGACCTCGACCCCGCCGAGGCGACCGTGGTGCGCGTGATCGAGTACACCGTGCCCGACCGCGGACCCGACCCGGACGAGGTGATCCGCGTGATCACCACCATCGGCGATCCCGCCGACGCCCCGGCCGAGATACTCGCCCAGGCCTACCACCAGCGCTGGGAGCACGAGACCGGCAACGACCAGCTCAAAACCCACCTCCGCGGCCCCGGCCGGGTCCTGCGATCGAAAAGCCCGGACATGATCCGCCAGGAAATCTACGGCTACCTGCTCACCCACTACGCCATCAGCACACTGATCTGCCGAGCCGCCACCGAAGCCGACATCGACCCCGACCGGGTCAAATTCCTGCGCACCGTCCGCCTCGTTCGCCGCCAGACCACCTCCGGCCCGGCGGCCTTTTCCCCCTAACCAGCAGACCAGAACACTCACCACCGCCATCACCACCCGCCGTCACCTCAACCCGCAACGCCGGCACAGAACCTACCCACGCGTGGTCAAACGAGCCCGCCACACCGCATACCGGATTAAGAAACCCACCGACACCGGCACCCACCACAACGGACCCGCCACCATCACCCTCACCACCGCCGCATGATCAACACAAGCTAAGTGGCATTGGGTTAGAACCCGCCTTACCACTCACGACGAGCTGCGGCAGGCTTCAGACGCCGGCGGTGGTGCGGATCCAGCTGCGGCTGGAGGCGATGCTGGCGTAGTTCTGCGTGCCCTGCGGGTTCGAACCGGAGTTGTTGCCCGTCGAGCACACCCCGACCTGCATGCCGTTGTAGAGCTGCGGGCCGCCCGAGTCGCCGTGCCAGGCCGAGCCGTTGATGCCCTGGCTGGCGATCGCCGTGCCGCCGTAGGCGTCCGAGCTCAGGCCCGTCACGCGCACGTTGGCCGTCTTCAGGGTGCTCGACGGCGGGCTGCTGCCCTGCGTGCGGCCCCAGCCGTAGATCTGGTTGGTCGACCCGGTCGGCGGGTTGCCGGTGCCGAGCGTCATGTACGTCGTATTGACCGCCGTCGACAGGTGCAGCAGGGCGATGTCCCCGTTCGGGGACGCCTTCTGCTGGTCGACGTTCGCGTTCGTGCCCTGCTGGAGGGTCACGCTGCCGACCTTGACGTGCATGCCCGGCGAGTTCAGGCAGTGCCGGGCGGTGAGCACCCACTGCGGGGCGATGATCGTGCCGGAGCACTCGAAGCCGCCGTAGGTCGTCACGTTGTTCCAGTAGATCTGGGCGCCCCAGGGCGCGGAGGAGACCGTGGTCCCGCCGATGATGTCCTGCTGGGCGTCCGCCACCCCCGCTGAGACCAGGCTCAGCGCCGCGGCGGCGGCGCCCACCGCGGCTACAGCCCTCGACATTCGCATGAAAATGCCCTTCGGCCAAGGTGATCCGGGTATCCGTCCCGAACGGGACGTCCAGCTCAACGTAAGAGCCGTGAAGGATTTTCGGAACCTACCGAAGTCGGTTACCCGTGGGCGTGTGCCGGTTCGCCGGACTGGTGGATCGCCTCGAGCGGCACCTACTACTGGGTCCTCGGCTACCTCGCCTCGGCCGTCACCGACGAAGCGGTGGCGGAGCGGTTCCGGGCGGCGGTCACCCACGGCTTCCGCACGATCGATCTCGGCGACCTCACCGAGGCGGCGCGGAAGTTCGCCGTCGAGCTCGAAAAGGTGGCGAAGTCCTGGGCCGGCCCCCGCTAGGCTCCCGGCGCGGGAGGGGGAGACATGACAGCACCACAGCACGATCCCGAGCTCTTCGACGAGCTCATGCGCACCGAGCTTCGCAACCAGCCGGTGAGCCGCTACGCGGTCGCCACGCTCGTGTCGGGGTTGCTGGGCGGCCTGCTCGCGCCGGTGTTCGGCGCCATCGCGATCGCCCGGATCAGGAAGCAGCGCCAGCGGGGGCTGGTGCTGGTGATCTGCGGGTTGGTGGCCTTCACGGCGTGGATGGGCGTGCTCGGGTACAAGATCGCCCACGGGACGGCGTGGTGGCAGCAGCTCGGCCGGGACCGGCTGCCCGAGAGCGTGGTGCACGGGCTCGACCTGGCCGCGGGCGCATGCTTCTGGTCCCCGTCCACCTCGGGCGAGGCCGACGTGCTCCGGACGTCGTGCACCGAGCGGCACACCGGCGAGGCGTTCGGGGTCATCCCGCTGGGCGAGGGCCCGATGCCCGACATCCTCGAGCTCTACCGGGCCACCCTGGCCCGGTGCGAGGCCGGCGCCGGCTCGGTGTCCGGCGTCCGCGTCCAGGTCATGACGCCGACGTCGTCGAGCTGGGCGCAGGGCAAGCACCGGGTGGTCTGCTACTACCACTTCGACGCCGAGAAAACCGGGCCGGCGCGATGACCACGGCTCCCGTGGTCGCACTGTCCGATGTGGACGGCCGCTGCTCGACCTGGTCCGGTCGGGCGGGCTGCCGCTGGACCACCGGCTGACACCGGAGCTGGTCGGTGGTGCTCGTCTTCCTCGGGACGGGTGCCGCGCAGGTCGCCGGCCTCGGGTACGCCCTGTTCGCCGGCACACCCCGGTTTCTCCGTGGTGCGCTGCCCGCCGGGTCGACGACGCGCGAGCCCGATTCGTCCGCGTGGCCCGGCGGCGGGCGGACGAGGGCGACGAGCGGACGGGAGAGGCGGTGGGGCAGGCCCTCGGCGAGGTGTTCTTCCTGCTCGAGGACTACCCGATCGACCCCGATCTCCGCGAGCCGGGCGACCTCACCGACGCCGAACTCCTCGACGGCGTGCGGGCCGCGCTGGAGGCCGTGCGCCGGGGTTCTGCGCGCAGAACCGATCCCGGCCCCGAAGCCTAGGCTTCCGCCGGTTTCGTCCACGCCACCTGCACGAGCCCCGTCCCGTGCCGCCGCGACACGAGCGTTCCGCGGCCCGGCGGCTGGGGTGACGGCTTCACGTCCGCCAGCAACGCGCCCTCGTCCTTCGCTCCCGACATGATCAACCCCGGCGAGCCCAGCTCCCGCAGCCGCTGCAGCACCGGCTCGAACAACGCCCGCCCGGCACCGCCGGACCCGCGGACGATCACCAGGTGCAACCCGATGTCCCGGGCCTGCGGCAGGAACTCCAGCAGCGGCTGCAGCGGGTTGCGGCCCACCGTGGCCACCAGCTCGTAGTCGTCCACCAGCACGAACAGCTCGGGCCCGCGCCACCAGGACCGGTTTCGCAGCTGCTCGGGCGTCACCGACGGGCCGGGCAGGCGGTTGCGCATCGCCTGCGCGCACTCCGCGATCAGGTCGGTCAGCTTGCCCTCCGCACCCGCGTACCCCAGCAGGTGCGGCTCGGACACCGCACCCAGCAGACCCCGCCGGTAGTCCGCGACGATGATCGCCGCTTCCTCCGGCGTGTACGCCGACGTGATCCCGGACGCGATCGCGCGCAGCAGCGACGACTTGCCGGACTCCACGTCGCCGAACGCGACGAAGTGCGGGTCCGCCGCGAAGTCCAGGTACACCGGCCGCAACGTCGACTCCGCGACACCCAGGGTGACCTGCCGCGAAGGCGCGGGCGGCAAGGTGTCCAGCGGCACTTCCGGCGGCAGCAGCCGGACCTGCGGGGCGCGCGGCCCCTGCCACGCCTCGGAGATCCGCCGCACCAGGTCGACGCCGCCCGCGCCGATCGTCTCCGGGCGCTGGTCGGAGTCGATGCGGGGCAACGCCGCCAGGAAGTGGAGCTTCTCCGCCGTGATGCCGCGGCCCGGGCGGTCGGCGGGGACGTTGGCCGCCACCTTGCGGTCGATCGAGGAGTCCATCGGGTCGCCCAGGCGCAGCTCGAAGCGCGTCCCGATCGCGTCGCGCAGCTGGGCGCGGACGCCGATCCACTGGTTGAGCGACACGATCACGTGGATGCCGAAGCCGAGCCCGCGCGCGGCCAGGCCGGTGATCTGCTCCTCCAGCTGCTCGTACTCCTGGCGGATCGTGGTCCAGTTGTCCACGAACAGGAACACGTCGCCGAACTCGCGCTCGTCTGTGCTCTCGGTGTACTCCGCACGGCGAGCGCGGAACGCGGCCATCGACTCGATGCCCTGCGCGGCGAAGAACTCCTCGCGCTGCTCCAGCAACGTCGTCAGCTCGGCGACGACCCGGCGGCAGCGCTGCGCGTCCCGGCGCGTGGCGTACCCGGACACGTGCGGCAGCCCGGCGATCGGCGCCAGTGCGCCACCGCCCATGTCGAGCACGAAGATCTGCACCTCGGCCGGCGTGTGCGTCAGCGCGAGCACGCCCGCGATGTCCTTCATCAGCGTCGACTTCCCGCTCTGCGGCGCGCCGACGATCAGCGCGTGCCCGGCCGCGCCGGAGAAGTCGGCCCACAGCAGGTCGCGGCGCTGCTCGAACGGCTTGTCCACCAGCGCCACCGGGATCGTCAGCTTCCCGTTGCCGCCCCAGCCGAGCGGGCAGAGGCCGCGCCCGGCGTCCTCGCCGAGCGGCGGCAGCAGCTGGTCCAGCGTCGGCGGTTCGGCCAGCGGCGGCAGCCAGATCTGGTGCGCGGCCGGGCCGCGGCCCTCCAGGCGCGAGAGCATCGCGCCGATGATCGTCTCGCCGGTGCCCTCGGCTTCCGAGACGGAAGACACCTCGGTCGTCACCGGGATTTCCACCGGCGCCAGGGAGAACGGCAGCACGCCCAGTTCCCGCCCGTCCTCGCGCACGACCGTGCTGCGCGGCGGCAGCTCGCCGGAGACGTAGGCCGCCTTGAGCCGGATCAGTGTTTCGGTGTCGGATTTGAGGTACGCCGAGCCCGGCACCGGCGGCAGGTGGTAGGCGTCCGCGACCCCCAGCACCGCGCGGCTTTCGGCGGCGGAGAACGTCCGGAGCCCGATCCGGTACGACAGGTGGGAGTCGAGCCCGCGCAGCCGGCCCTCTTCCAGCCGTTGCGAGGCCAGCAGCAGGTGGATCCCGAGCGACCGCCCGAGCCGGCCGATCGCGACGAACAGGTCGATGAACTCCGGGCGGGAGGACAGCAGCTCGCTGAACTCGTCGATGATCACCAGCAGCGACGGCAGCGGGTCCAGCGGCGCGCCGTCCGCCCGGGCCTTCTCGTAGTCGCGCACCGACGCGTAGTTCCCGGCCGCGTGCAGCAGTTCCTGCCGCCGCAGCAGCTCGCCGTTGAGTGCGTCCGCCATGCGGTCGACCAGCGCGAGGTCGTCGGAGAGGTTGGTGATGACGGCGCACGTGTGCGGCAGCCCGGTCATCCCGGCGAAGGTCGCGCCGCCCTTGAAGTCGATGAGCGCCAGGTTGAGCGTCTCCGAGCTGTGCATCACGGCCAGCGCCGTCACCAGCGTCCGCAGCAGCTCGCTCTTGCCCGACCCGGTCGCGCCGATGACCAGGCCGTGCGGGCCCATCCCGCCCTCGGCCGACTCCTTGAGGTCCAGCTCGACCGGCCGCCCTTCCGGGTTGACGCCCAGCGGGATCCGCAGCCGGTCGCGGGCCGGCCGGGGCGCCCAGGTGACGGCGGTGTCGGTGTCGCGCGGGTCGCCGATGCCGAGCAGCCCGGCCAGCCCGAACGTCGACGACATCGGCTTCTCGCCGACGACCGCGGCCGGGGTGTGCAACGGCGTCAGCATCCGGGCGAGGGCTTCCGCGGCGCCCCGGTCGAGGACGTCCGGGCGGCCGAGGAAGCCGAGCCGCTGCTCGCCGCCTTCGCCGACGACCATGCCGAGGGAGTCCGGTGCGGTGTGCAGGCTCAGCAGCTTCTCGGACGACGACGCCCGCGGGTGCTCCTGCCCGACTTCGAGCACCGTGACGCCGAGCCTGCCGTCCGGGCCGACCAGCCGGGGCTCGCCGTGGGCGTTGCCGCCGTCGACCAGGACCACCAGGTGGGGCAGGTCGAGTTCGGCGGCCGCGCGCCGGCTGAACGCGGGGCGTTCGCCGAGGTCGGCGCCCAGGAGCTCGGCCAGCCCGGCCGCGGTCTCGGCGGCCAGGCGCCGCGAGCCGACGGCGTCGGCCGCGCCGGCCGCGGTCGCGTGCGGCAGCCACTTCGCCCATTCCCAGTCGTGCTGCCGGTCCGGCGACACGCAGAGCGCGATCCGCAGGTCCGCGGGGGAGTGGAAGGTGACGAGCTGGCACAGCAGCGCGCGCACCAGGCCGAGCACGGCCGGCCGCCGCCCGGCCACGGTGACCGCGGCGAACGACCGCAGCGACAGCGCGACCGGCAGGCCGTCCACCGTCGAGTAGGTGCGGATGAAGTGCTTGAGGCTGGTGGAGGACACCGGGTCCAGGTCCTCCAGCGGCACGGTCTGCGGCGCCTTCAGCGGGGTCGCGAGCCGCTGCGGCCCGGTGCCCGCGCGCACCTGCGCGAACTGCGGTTCGCCGCGGCGGCGGTCCCACAGCTTCCCGGTCTCGACGTAGGCCCACAGGTCGGCCGGGTCGGGCTGGACGGCGACCATGGCCGCGCGCTGGCCGTCGGCGATGTCGCGGACCTGGGTGCGCAGCCCGGAGAGGTAGCGCTGGTAGTCCCGGCGTTCGTCGTTGATCTGCGCCTTCTTCGCCATCCCGCCGCGGCCCAGCGACATCACCACCATGCCGCCCATGGCGCAGAGGAAAAGGGCGCCGAAGATCCACGTCATCACGCCGCCGTCGCGTCCGATGTAGACGAACGACATCGCGCCCATGCCGAGCATCATCGGCAGGAACATCATCAGCTGCACCATGCCGCCGGAAGAGCTCTTCGGGAGCATCGGCGGCGACTGCAGCACGATCTCGGACGGGCGCTCGGGCGGGATGCTCATGCGGCAATGCTCCAGCGGATCGGGGCGGCTCTGACCGGTATTTTGGCCACTCGCCGCCCGGGCACGGTGGGTACTTTTGCCGTCCGCCCGCTTCCGGGGCCGAACTTACGCTCGGGCCGTGCAAGCCACCCGGAAGGAGAGCCATGGCCGGCGAGTACCGGGCTGAGCCCGAGGCGATGCGCTCCGCCGTGGGCAACGTCGGGGGCATCCTCGCGCACGGCATCAACGCCGTGGCCGACCTCGAACGGCTCGTCGTGCCGCCGATGTCGTTCGCGACGTTCGGCAGCGCGGTCGCCGCCGCGAACGCGGCCCTGCACTCCGGCCAGATCACCGCCGTCCGGACGCTGCTGCAGCTGCTGCAGCAGATCAACGGGCTGGTCAAGGCCAGCGCCGACGCCTACCAGGCGGCCGACCAGGACGTGGCCTCCGGCTACGGCGGCGGGCACGCGCCGAGCGGCACCGCGTCGTCGATCTGGGGCAGCTCGCACGCTTCCGAGCTGGCCACCCTGGCCATCAACGACAGCGCGGGCGCCCACGGCGAGCCGTCGTCGGTCGGCAACGTGCTGCGCTACCTGGGGGACGCGCGGCTGGGACGGCTCGGCGACCACCCGATCACCGACACGCGCTTCCACGGCGTCGCCGACTTCAACGACTGGCTCGCCGGTGACGCCGACAACCAGGCGCGGGTCGGGCTGATCGAGGTCTACGCGGGCACCGCGCGGACGTTCTCCGACGTGCCCGGCGGCGTGCACAGCGGCGACGTCGTGGTCGTGGAGCCGCTGCTGTTCTCCGACCGCCAGCCGGTCATCGGCGTCGCCGGCGACGGCGGCCGCCTCTACAACCACGGGCTGCTCGACGCCCGCACCGGCGGGCTGGCGAAGGTCAGCGTCTACCGGCCCGCCTCCGTCGTCTGATCGTCCGCCCCTCGAACTTCATGTGAGGACCGATGCTGACTTTCCCGAACTCCAGCGCGATGGACGCGACCGCGTCCTCGGGCGGGCCGATCACCATCCTCCCGCAGATCGTCACCGGCCAGCCGGAGCAGATCGCGAAGCACGTGGCGGACCTGGTCCGCAAGGCCGAGCAGTTCCTCTCGATGTACCAGGAGCTGACCAAGGCCGCCGACCAGCTGGGCAAGATCTGGTCCGGGGCGGCGAGCGAGTCGGCGCTGAAGAAGATCAGCGACTCGCTCGACCAGCTGACGAAGATCATCACCGTCGTCCAGAAGGGCGCCGAGCTGCTCGGCGTCTCCGGGACGCTGATCAAGACCGCGCAGGAGGCCTACCGCGCGGTCGTTTCCGCGGTGAACCCCACGGTCGCCGCGCTGATGTCGAACTGGTGGACCTACGGTGCCGCGGTCGCTTTGTCGACCGCGACGAGCGCGTCGCTGCGGGCGTTCATCACCGCGATCGGCGCGCTGCTCAAGGCGCTCGGCGCAGTCGACCTCGCCCAGCAGGTGACCACACTCGCGCAGGTCATCGGCGAGATCGAGAAGCTCTTCCACCACTCCTCCGGCAGTTCGGGCGCCACGACGCCGTCGATCGGGAGCACCCCGGTCACCGCGCCGCAGACCCCGCCGCCGGTGGCGAGCCCGTCGGGGCAGCAGGCGGTGGCAGGCGGGAGCGGCGGGGGGATCCCGCAGCAACCCTCGTTCACCGACTACACCCCGCCCGCGCTCGCCACCGGCGGCGGTTCCAGCGGCGGCACCGCGGTGACCGGCAACGGCGCCCCGCTGAACCCGGCCAACAGCTGGATCGCCGTCGACCACCCCGGGACGACGCCGTCGATCCCCGCACCCGCACCCGCACCCGCACCCGCGCCGGTGCCCGCGGCCGGGCACGCCGACGAGGTCGTCATCCACACCAACCTCACCACCGGTGAGTCCACTGTGGAGGCTCCGGGCGGGCAGGACTTCGACCTGGACATCGCCCTGGACTACAACGGCAAGCACTTCAGCCAGCACGTCGGCTACGACGCGGCCGGGAACTGACCGGTGGCGGGCTCGGGGGTGGTCGACGCGTCCGGGGTGGTCAGCTCCGTGCTGTCCGGGTACCGGCGCGTGCTCGTCGAGTGCCGCCGGCGCGTCACCGGCGATCCGGGTGCGCTGAGCGCCGCCTCGCAGCGGGTCGCGACCCGGGCGTCGGCGGTTTCCGGCCAGGCGAAGGAAATCGGCGAGTCCGCGAAGACGCTGCACGCGGACTGGGACGGTGACGCCTACACCGCGTTCGCGACGGCCGCGGGCGAGCTCGGCGAGGACCTCGCCGAAACGGCCGCGAAGCTCGGCGACCAGGCGAACCGGCTCGCCACCGCGGCCCGGCTCGTGCAGTCCGCGGAAGCAGCCGTCGACTCGGTGCTCGCGCAGTTCGACTCCTACGCCGCCCAGCTGACCGCCCAGGCCCGCGCGGTGAACTCCGCTTCGGTCGGCGCGTTCATCCAGGCCGCGCGGCACCTCGGGGAACAGAGCGTCGCCGCGGCCCGCCAGGTCGTCGACGAGTTCGCCGACGCGCTCGCCGAGTTGTTCCCGCCCGAAGGCGTCGGACGCCTGGAACACGAGCTCGGCAAGTGGGCCCGCGGGCCGCTGCACTGGCTCAACGGCGAGCCCCTGGACGGCCGGAAGCGGCCGCGGACCGTGCCGTCGTGGTTCGGCAACTCCGGCTGGAAGAAACTCACCTGGGACGGCCTCGAAGGCACCCGCGCGCCGAAGAAGGCCGACACGCCGTTCGGGCAGCCGGAAGCCGAAGGCCTGAAGAACAAGATCGGCCGCAACACCGAGATCACCTACTACAAGTTCCAGCACGAGCAGGACGGCTGGTCCCCGGAGTACGACGGGAAGATCACCTCGAAGGGCTGGGACGCGTCGGCCTCCGGGCACGCGGAACTCGCGGCGCTGCACGGCGAGGCCGAAGCCAAGAAGGCGTGGGGCGTGGCCGAAGCCCACGCCAAGGGCACGGTGTTCGCCGGCGGCGAGGCGAGCGCGTCCGGCACGATCGGCGCCCACGGCGTCGGCGCGCACGCGAACGCTTTCGTGGGCGGGAAGGTCGAGGGCGAGGTCGCCGCGGACGTCGCGGGCATCGGCGTCGGCGCGAACGGCACGCTGCAGTACGGCCTCGGCGCGCAGCTCGACGCCCAAGCCGTCTACGACGCCGGGCACCTCAAGGTCAACTTCAAGGCGGGCGCGGCGCTCGGCCTCGGCATGGGGGTCGGCGCGAAGATCGACATCGACCTGCCGAAACTCGGCCACACGATCGGCGAGTACGGCGGTGCGGCGGTCGACGCGGTCAGCCACGCGGCAACGGACGCGGCCGACGCCGTCGGCGCCGCTTGGGACGACGCCGTGGCGTACGTGGGGCTGTGATGACCCTCCCCCTCGACTTCGTCATCCCGGACGGCTGGACCGCCGTCGACCCCGGCGACTCCGGCGCGGTGTTCGTCGCCGTGCACGACGCCGCCCCGGGCGAGTTCGTCCCGAACATCACCGTGAGCGTGCAGCAGCGGCCCGACGACACGACGATCGACGCCATCGCGGAAGAAGCGGTCGAACGCCTTTCGCGGACGCTGGCCGGGCTCGACGTGCTGAACCGCCGCGACGTCGGCGACACGGCCGCCCCCGCCGTGATGCAGCTGCTGCGCCTGCGCACCGGCGAAGGCACCGAGCTGATCCAGACCCAGGTGCACCTGACGGTCCCCGGCGCCACGCCGGCGGAGCGCCTGGTGCTCGAGCTCGCCTGCACGGCCGCACCCGCGACCGCCCGGCGGCTCTCGCCCGGTTTCCAGCGGTTCGTGGCCAGTGTCCACGTCCGGCAGCAAGAAGGGAAAGCACAGTGACCGATCCGTACGCGGTGCCCGACATGGACGAGCTGCTGGCGCAGGTGCGCAAGCAGACCGAAGAGGTCCAGCGGATCCAGCGCACGGTCGAGGCGATGGAGGTCAAGGCGCACTCGCGGCAGAACGAGGTCACCGTCACCCTCCGCGGCGACGGCCGCTTCACCTCGATCGACATCGACCCCCGCGCGATCCGCGAGTACGACGCCCGCAACCTCTCGGAGATCGTGCTGGAGGCGGTGAACGCCGGGCTGCAGAAGCTCGCCGAGGCGTCCTCCGCCAAGTTCGCCCCGGTGATCGCGGCCGCGAAAGACGTGTGATGACGGCATCGCTCACCGGGACGACCCGGCGGGTCACGGTGGTCACGCCGCGGGCCCGCGTCGACGTCGCTCTCCCGCAGCAGTCGACGTTCGCCGAGCTGGTCCCGCAGCTCGTGCGGCTGGCCGGGGCGTCCGGGCAGGCGTCGGCCGAGCACCCGGGCTGGGTGCTGTCGAGGCTCGGCGGTGCGCCACTGGCACTGGGCCTGAGCGTCGCCGCGGCCCAGATCCGGGACGGCGAAGTGCTGCACCTGACCCCGCGGGAGCGCCCGCGGGGTCCGCTGCTGTTCGACGACGTCGTCGACTCGATCGCCAGCGTCGCCGACACGTCCGGTGGCTGGGGCCCCTCGGTGGCCCGGCGGTCCGGCCTGGTGGCGGCGGTGGTCCTGCTCCTGGCCGGTGGCTTGCTGGTGCAGGCGGCGGCGTCGGGCAGTGTCCTGGCCCCGATCGGGACCGGGCTGCTCGCCCTCGTGCTGCTGCTCGGCGGCGGCGCGTTGAGCCGCGCCTACGGCGACGCCGAGGCGGGTGCGGCGGGCTCGCTGGCCGGCGTCGGCGTGGCGTTGCTGGCCGGGATGTCGGTGCTGCCACCGCATCCGCTGTTCTCGCTGTCGGCGGGCCCGCTCGCCGCGGGCCTGGCGGCGGTGACGGTGTACGGCGTCTTGGCGGCGGTCTCGGTGGCCGACCGCCTGCCGTGGTTCGTGGCGATCACCGGCGCGGCGGGCTTCGGCGCGCTGACCTGCGGGGTCGTCCTGCTGGCGGGGGTGTCCCCGCGCTCGGCGGCGGCGGTGGCCGCGGTGCTGTGCACGGCGCTGGCCGCGGTGGCGCCGATGCTGGCGTTGCGCCTGGCCCGCCTGCCGCTGCCGCGCGTCCCGGACGACATGGAGGCGTTCCGCGCGGACGAACAGCCGTCGCTGGGCACGGAGATGATCGGCCGGACGTCCCGGGCGCAGGCGGTGCTGACCGGGTTGCTGGTGGCACTGGGATCGGTGGTGCTGGCCGGTTCCGTCGTGCTGGCCTCGGGTGGGCCGTGGGAAGCCGGGCTCGCGGGTTTGCTGGGGCTGGCGTGGATCCTGCGGTCACGGTCGTACGCGGGCCGGGCGCAGCGGCTGGTGCTGATCGGCTTCGGCGTCGCCACGCTGGTGTCCGCCGGGGTGTGGCTGGTCGCGTCGGGCCAGCGCACGGCGGTGTTCGCGGTGGGCTGCGCGGTCGTGTGCGCGGCGGTGCTCTGCCTGGTGTACGCCACGCGGGTGGCGCGCGGGCTGCGGTCGCCGTACTGGTCCCGGCTGCTGGACGTGACGGAGTTTCTCGTGCTGCTGTCGCTGGTGCCGGTGGTTGCGATGATTGCCGGGGTGTACGAAGCCGTCCGCGGCTGAGTCGTCGTCCGGCGGTCGACATATTCGACTGAACGTTTCATTGACCGTGCCGCACGGCCACTGTTAGGACTGTTTCGGGAGCGCTCCCAGGCTGTTGGTCCAGACGACTCCAGGGAGATGCCATGACCGCACGTCCAGAGCAGTCCGAAATCGAGGGTTCGCCGCTCCTGCGCCGGCGGACCGTGCTGGCCGCCGGCGCCGCCCTGCCGGTGGTGCTGGCGGCGACCGCGTCCCCGGCCGCGGCCGCCGCCGCGGTGGTCGTCGAGCCGTCGAACGTGCAGCAGACGATCCAGGGCTTCGGCGGGATGAACCACACCGTCTGGGCCGGCGATCTCACCGCCGCCCAGCGCGAGACGGCGTTCGGCAACGGCACGAACCAGCTGGGGTTCAGCGTGCTGCGCATCCCCGTCCACGAGGACCGCAACAACTGGAGCCGCGAGGTCGCCACGGCCAAGCGGGCGAGCGACCTCGGCGCCAAGGTCTTCGCCTCGCCGTGGAACCCGCCCGCCTCGATGACCGAGAGCTTCTCCGGCGGCAAGCGGCTGAAGTACGGCTCCTACGGCGCCTATGCCCAGCACCTGAACGACTTCACCGCGTTCATGAAGAACAACGGCGTGAACCTGTACGGCATCTCGGTCCAGAACGAGCCGGACTACGCGCACGACTGGACGGCGTGGACCGCCGCCGAGATCGTCAAGTTCCTGCGCGAGAACGCCGGCTCGCTCACCACCCGGGTCATCGCGCCCGAGTCGTTCCAGTACCGCAAGAACATGTCCGACCCGATCCTCAACGATCCCACCGCACTGGCCAATGTGGACATCATCGGCGCGCACCTCTACGGCACCTCGTTCGCGGACCTGCCCTACCCGCTCTTCCAGCAGAAGGGCGCCGGCAAGGAACTGTGGATGACGGAGGTCTACTACCCGAACAGCACCGACTCGGCCGACCTGTGGCCGCAGGCGCTCGACGTCGGCGAGCACATGCACCGCGCCTTGGTGGACGGCCGGTTCCAGACCTACGTGTGGTGGTACATCCGCCGCTCGTACGGCCCGATGCGCGAAGACGGCCAGATCAGCAAGCGCGGCGCCTGCATGGCGCACTTCGCGAAGTGGGTCCGCCCCGGCTACCAGCGGATCACCGCGACCGCGAACCCGCAGGCGAACGTCTACATCTCGGCGTACAAGAGCGGGGCCAGGATCGTCATCGTCGCCATCAACAAGAACACCGCGGCGGCCGACCTCGCGTTCACCCTCCGGGACACCGGTTCCGCGACCGCGCAGACCTGGTTGACCAACCAGAGCGCGAACCTCGCGCCGTATACCGGCATCACCATCTCCAACGGAGCTTTCAACGCCCAGCTGCCGGCCCGCAGCATCCGGACGTTCGTCGTGAACTGAGTCAGGAATCCAGGGCGAGGGGCAGCGTCCGGCGCACCCCGGCCCCGTGCCGCCCGTGCAGCGGAACCACCGCGGGCGGCACGGGGACCGGAGCGCCCGCCCGTGCCCCCACGCGGATCGTGATCTCCGCTTTCTCCTGGCCGCCGGCCGTCTGTGTCAGCGTGTACGACGTCGCCGTGAACGCCGCCCCGGGCACCGCCACGTCCAGCACCCGGGCGGACCGCGGCGTGAAGCACATCTGCGTGGAATCACCCCACACCCACGACTTCCACCGGTCCGGCGGCCCGGCCGCCGTCCCCTGGACGCCCAACGCCACCCGGAGCTCCTTCGCCAGCTCGCCGGCCTCCAGCACCGTGCTCTGGTACCCGGCTTCCGCCACCGCGCCCATCAGGCTCAACGCCGCCGACGCCGTGCTCCGCAGCGCGCCGAGCTCACCCCCGCCGCGGGCCAGCGCCGCGATCGGCGCTAGGTCCGGCCGGTAGCGCACCGCCAGCCACCGCACCCGCAGCACCTGGTCGCCGTGCGGGATCGCCCAGGTCAGCAGCTGGGCCGAGGCCAGCGGGATGTCCGCCCGCGCGTACGCCGAGCGCAGGGCGTCGACCAGCGGTCCCGGCGCACCCGGGCCGGGGGTCAGGCGGATCAGCGCGCTCCACCCGCCGTCGATCTCCGCGACGCCGAAGCGGTTGCCCGCGCGGTCGACGTGCTGGCGGACCTTCACCGGCCCGGCCACGTGCAGCAGCGGGTCCGGGCCGTCGCGGCGGGTGTCGTGGCGGCGCAACCGGAACGCCGTCCACGTCAGTGCCCAGCCGGCCGGGTGCCGCCCGGCGAAGCGCACCGACGTCAGCAGCACCACCAGCCCCGCGGCGGCGCTCACGGCGATCTTCACCGGCTGCGTGACGCTGTCGACCAGCCACGCGAGCAGCACGGCGATCGCGGCGAGCTCCCACACCGCGGCCTGCAGCGGGCGGATCGGCAGCAGCCACGGCAGCGGCGTGGCCGCGGGCCGGGACGGTGGCGGGTGGACGGCGGTATCGACGGACACGGGCTCCCCTTTCCCCGGCCTCCGACGCTACTGCCTGCCCGGATAGGGCGTGGGCGTAAAAATTACCCTCGCCGCACCCTCCTCCGGTGCCTAGCATCGGCTGCTCGGGAGGATGACGCACACATCCGGGGGCACAGCAGCGTGTGGACGCAGCGGGACCAGATCCAGGCGTACCAGTTCCTCCGCCGCAGGCTCGTCTCCGCGCTCGTCGCCGCCGACGCCAACCACCCCGTCTCGCCCAGCCGCCGTCTCGTGCTCGGCACGGTGCTCGGGGTCGTGGCCGCTCTCCTGGTCACCGCCGTCTTCGGCATCATCGGCCTGCTGAACCCCTCCGGCGGCAAGGACTGGCTGGCCGGCGGCAAGGTGATCGTCGAGGAGGGCACCGGCGCCCGGTTCGTGCTCGGCGCCGACGGCGTCCTGCACCCGGTGCTCAACTACGCCTCCGCGCGGCTGCTGGCCGGGGGCAACGGCAGTGCGACCGTGTCCGTGTCGCCGGAGAACCTCGGCAAGGCCGGCCGCGGCACCCAGATCGGCATCCCCGGCGCGCCCGACTCGCTGCCTTCGCCGAACGCGCTCGTGACCGTCCCCTGGACGAGCTGCAGCCGGACCACCCAGGACGCGCCCGCGTCGGCCGAGCCGCGCACCGCGGTCCTGCTGGCCGCGCCCGCGTCCGGCGTCGACCTGCCGCGCGACCAGGGCGTGATCGTACGGCTGCCGCGGGGGGAGCGGTTCCTGCTCGCCGGCGGACGGCGGCACAAGCTGAGCGACGAAGCCGCGACCGCGCTGCAGTTCGACAGCTACCCGACGATCGCGGTGGCCTCGCGGTGGCTCGACACCGTTCCGGCCGGCCGCGACCTGACCGCGCTGCCGGTCGCCGGCGCCGGGAACCCGGGGCCGGCCGTGGGCGGCCGCGGCACCCGCGTCGGCGAAGTCCTCGCGGTCGTCGACGCGATGGCCGCGCCCGGCACCGCGACGTCGTACTACCTCGTCCGCCGCGAGGGTCTCGAACCGGTCGGGCAGACCGAGGCGAGCCTGCTGGTGACGACGGAGGCCAACGCCGCCGCCTACCCCGGCCCGCCCGCGCCGGTGGAGGTGCGCGCGGCCGACGTCGCCGCGGTCGCGAAGGTCGCCGCGCCGCGCGCGGGCGGTGCCGACCCGGCCGGCTACCCCGACCGCATCCCCGGCAAGGCCGCGATCACCGGCAGCTCCGTCGCGCTGTGCGTTCAGGGCAGCCGGCTGCTCGTTTCGGCCGAATTCCCGCTTCCCGTTGGCGCCAAAGCCATCCAGGTCGCCACCCGGACCGAAGCAAGGGTGGCGGACGAGGTGTTCGTGCCTCCCTCGGGGGGAGCCGTCGTCGTCGAAGCCGGTTCGGCCACCGCGTACCTGGTGACCGACACGGGCCGGAAGTACCCGGTGGTGAACGCGCAGGCCCTGGCCTCGCTCGGCTACGGAGGCGTTGCCGAACCGCCGGTCGCAGGTAGTTTGCTGGCATTGGTGCCGACGGGCCCCGCGCTGGACCCGGCCACGGCCGGGCGGCCGGCTCCGTCGGGTGGAACGGGGTGAAAGTCGTGCACATGACAGAAGAGCGTCCGACCGAGGGTGAGCTGGACCAGGGGCGGGTCCGGGTCGCGGTCATCGAAGACCACCCGCTGTACCGCGTCTCCGTGGAACGTGTGCTGGCCGAGGCGGACTTCGTCGAGCTCGGCGCGGTCGTCGACTCGGTCGCCCGGTTCCACGTGCACCGGCAGCCGCCGGGCAGCGTGGTCCTGCTCGACCTGGGCCTGCCGGGCGTCGCGGGGGCGGCGGCCGTGCTGGAGGTGTGCGAGCTCGGGCACCACGTGCTGGTGGTGTCCGCGCAGGCGGAACCGGAGGTCGTGCTCGGCGCGATCGCCGCGGGGGCGCGGGGGTTCCTGTCGAAGGACGTCGACGCCGACGAGCTGCTGATCGCGATCAAGACGGTCGCCGGCGGCGGCGCGTACGTCTCGGCGGTGGTCGCCGGGATGATCATGAAGGACAACGCCGACCGGCCCGCCGTGTCGGCCGAAGCGGAGCTGTCCCCGCGCGAGGAGCAGGTGCTGCGGCTGGTGGCGGCGGGGGAGCGGGACGTCGACATCGCGCTGATCCTCGGCATCGGCGTCCGGACGGTCCGCGGTTACCTCGACCGCATCCGCGACAAGACGGGCGAGCGGCGGCGGCCGGGCCTGGTCAAGGAGGCCATCCGGCGCGGCCTGATCGGTGAGGCCGGCCCCCGGCGCGGCGGCCGCAAGTGAGCGGGCGCATCGCGGTCGGGGTCATCGAGGACCACCCGCTCTACCGGTACGCGCTGACCCGCGTGCTCACCGAGGCCCCGGACATCGAGCTCGGCGCGGTGGCGGATTCGGTGGCCCGGTTCGCGGTCCAGGACCAGCCCGCGGGCAGTGTCGTCGTCCTCGACCTCAAGCTGCGCGGTGTCCAGGACGCGGCCGCGGTCCTGGAAGTGGGGCAGATGGGGCACAAGGTGCTGGTGGTGTCCGCGCACGCGGAACAGCCGGAGGTCCTGGGCGCGATGCAGGCGGGCGCGAAGGGCTTCCTGTCCAAGGACGTCGACGGCGACGAGCTCCTGCGCGCGATCCGCACGATCGCCGACGACAACGCGTACGTGTCGCCGACGCTGGCCGGGATGATCATCCAGGACAGCGAGGAGCGGCACGCGGGCCCGAAGATCGTGCTGTCGGAACGGGAGAAGCAGGTGCTGCGCCTGGTGGCGGCGGGGGAGCGGGACGTCGACGTCGCGGAGATCCTGAACATCAGCGTCCGTACGGTCCGGTCGTACCTGGACCGCATCCGCGACAAGACCGGCGAACGCCGCCGCGCGGGCTTCGTCCGCGTCGCCATCCGCGAAGGCCTCCTCCGCTAGCCCCCGGCCCCCATGCAGTGAATGACTCATTCCTGGCATCGGACGCCAGGAATGAGTCATTCACTGCGTCGGTCAGAGGCGGCGGTTGGCGAGGGCCCCCGTCGCTGTGCGGGCCTGGGCCGAGATGGCCGGGTCCACGTCCACCAGCAGCGTCTCCGGGCCCGCGCCCGCGGCGGCGTGCACCCGGCCGAAGCCGTCCGCGACCAGCGAGTACCCGATTCCCGTCGGCGCCTTCGGGTTGACCGTGCCCCCCGTCGCCGCGGGGTCGGCCTGGCCGCAGGCCAGCACCCAGCACCCCGAGTCGAGCGCCCGCGCCCGCACCAGGACCTCCCACTGCTCACGCTTGCCCTCGCCCGCGCCCCACGACGCCGGCAGCAGCACGACGTCGGCGCCGTCGTCGGCCAGCGCGCGGAACAGCTCCGGGAACCGCAGGTCGTAGCAGGTCGCGACGCCGTAGACGACGCCGTCCAGCTCGAACGTCATCGGGGCGGTGCCCGGCGCGACCGTGTCGGACTCGGCGAACCCGAACGCGTCGTAGAGGTGGATCTTGTCGTAGCCGCGGTGGTGCCCGCCGCCGGTGATCAGAAGCGTGTTGCGGACTCGCCCGGCGTCCGCGGGGGTGAACATCCCGGCGACCACGACCACGTCGTGCTCGGCGGCCACCGCGGCCACGGCCGACGCCCACGGGCCGTCGAGAGGCTCCGCGACCGGCTCCAGTGGCCGCCCGAACCGCGCCATGGCCGCTTCGGGGAACACGACGATCCGCGCGCCGTCGGCCACCGCGGCCTCGACGCCTTCGCGAACGAGCTTCAGGTTCGCCTCCGGATCGTCACCCGAGTTGACCTGGCACAACGCGATTCGCGCCACCGCTGCCTCCTGCATGCTGGGATCGGCCGTCACCGGGGAGTATCGCTGAAAAGGTGCTGGACGTGACCTCGTACCCTGGTGGTCATGTTGAACCGCACCGACCTGCGTGGGCAGGTCCCGACCGCCGCCGAACTGCGCGCCACGCTGCCCCGCGCCGAATACGACGTGGACGCGGCGCTGCATCACGTGCGCCCGGTGGTCGAGGCGGTCCGTGACCGCGGTGTCGAAGCCGTCCTCGAGTACACCGAAAAGTTCGACAAGGTGCGCCCGGCGTCCGTGCGGGTGCCGCGGGCTTCCTTGACGCAGGCACTGGCGGAGCTGGACCCCGCCGTGCGTGCCGCGCTCGAGGAATCGATCAGCCGCGCCCGGAAGGTGCACGCCGAGCAGCGCCGCACCGACGTCACGACGACCGTCGTCGAGGGCGGCACGGTCACCGAGAAGTGGGTGCCTGTCGAGCGCGTCGGGCTGTACGCGCCGGGCGGGCTGGCCGTGTACCCGTCCACCGTGGTGATGAACGTCGTCCCGGCGCAGATCGCCGGCGTCGGTTCGCTGGTCGTCTGCTCGCCGCCGCAGGCCGCGTTCGGCGGGCTGCCGCACCCGACCATCCTCGCCGCGGCCGAGCTCCTCGGCGTCGACGAGGTGTGGGCGGCCGGCGGCGCGCAGGCCGTCGCGCTGCTGGCGTACGGCGGCACGGACACCGACGGCGCCGAGCTCGCGCCGGTCGACATCGTCACCGGGCCGGGCAACATCTACCTCACCGCGGCCAAGCGGCTGCTGCGCGGCCTGATCGGCATCGACGCCGAAGCCGGGCCCACCGAGATCGCCATCCTCGCCGACGAAACGGCCGACCCGGTGCACGTCGCCGCCGACCTGATCAGCCAGGCCGAGCACGACCCGCTCGCTGCGAGCGTCCTGGTCACGACGTCGATCGAGCTGGCCGACGCGGTCGACAAGGAGCTGGTGAACCGTGTCGCCGCGACGAAGCACAGTTCGCGGGTCGCCGAAGCCCTGTCCGGCAAGCAGTCCGGCGTGATCCTGGTGTCCACTGTGGACGACGGACTGCGGGTGGTGGACGCCTACGCCGCCGAGCACCTGGAGATCCAGACGGCGGACGCGCGTTCGGTCGCGGCCCGGGTCCGCAACGCGGGCGCGATCTTCGTCGGCGCGTACGCCCCGGTGTCGCTCGGCGACTACTGCGCGGGGTCCAACCACGTGCTGCCCACCGGCGGCTTCGCCCGCCACTCCTCGGGCCTGTCGGTGCAGAGTTTCCTCAAGGGCATCCACGTCGTGGACTACTCCGAGGACGCGTTGCGCGAGGTCGCCGGCCGCGTCGTCGCGCTGGCCGACGCCGAGGACCTGCCCGCGCACGGCGAGGCCGTCGCCGCGCGCTTCGGGGGTTCGGTCCGATGACGATCGGCGAAGAGGTCACCCTGGACCGGCTGCCGCTGCGCGAGGACCTGCGCGGCAAGTCGCCCTACGGCGCGCCGCAGCTGGACGTCCCGGTCCGGCTGAACACGAACGAGAACCCGTACCCGCCGCCCCCCGAGCTGGTCGCGGACGTGGCGGAGGCGGTGCGGGCGGAGGCGGCCGAGCTGCACCGCTACCCGGATCGCGACGCCGTGGCGCTGCGGCAGGACCTGGCCGACTACCTGAGCGTGTCGACGCGGGTGGTGCTGTCGGAGGCGAACGTCTGGGCCGCCAACGGGTCCAACGAGGTGCTGCAGCAGATCCTGCAGGCGTTCGGCGGTCCCGGGCGCAGCGCGCTGGGCTTCGAGCCGTCGTACTCGATGCACCCGATCATCGCGTCCGGCACCCGCACCGAGTGGGTGCCGGCGCCGCGCCGCGAGGACTTTTCGCTGGACACGGCGGCGGCGGCCGAGGTCATCGCTTCCCGGCGGCCGGACGTCGTGTTCGTGACCAGCCCGAACAACCCGACGGGTGGGTCGATCCCGCTCGACGAGCTGCGTTCCGTCTTGGACGCGGCCACCGGGATCGTTGTGGTCGACGAGGCGTACGCGGAGTTCTCGTCCCAGCCGAGCGCGGTCTCACTGCTGGCGGACTACCCGGCTTCGCTGATCGTGTCGCGGACGATGAGCAAGGCGTTCGCCTTCGCGGGCGGCCGGCTCGGTTACCTGGCGGCGGCGCCGGCGGTGGTCGACGCGCTGCAGCTGGTGCGCCTGCCGTACCACCTCTCGCGGCTCACGCAGGCGGCGGCCCGGGCGGCGCTGCGGCACGCGGACGCCACTTTGGACAGTGTGCACAAGCTGGCCGCGGAGCGCGACCGGGTCGTGGAAGCGTTGGCGGGACTGGGGTACGACCCGGTGCCGAGCGACTCGAACTTCGTCCTCTTCGGACGATTCACGTCTCCGTCGGCGGCCTGGCAGTCCTACTTGGACGCCGGAGTGCTGATCCGCGACCCGGGCATCCCGGGTCACCTGCGCGTGAGCATCGGCACCCCGGAAGAGAACGACGCCTTCCTCGAGGCGAGTAAGGAAGTCTCGCGATGACCCGCATCGGCAAGGTCGAACGGACCACCAAGGAGTCCTCGATCTCCGTGCAGCTGGACCTGGACGGCACGGGCGAGGTCGAGATCTCGACCGGCGTCCCGTTCTACGACCACATGCTCACGGCGTTCGGCGTCCACGGCTCCCTCGACCTGAAGGTCGAGGCCACCGGCGACGTCCACATCGACGCCCACCACACGGTGGAGGACACGGCGATCGTGCTGGGCCAGGCGATCCGCCAGGCCCTGGGCGACAAGAGCGGCATCCGCCGCTTCGGTGACGCGTGGATCCCGATGGACGAGACGCTGGCCCACGCGGCGATCGACGTCTCCGGGCGCCCGTACTGCGTCCACGTGGGCGAGCCGGAGCAGTTCAACACGTTCACCATCGGCGGCAACTACCCGTTCGTCCTGACCCGGCACGTGTTCGACTCGCTGGCGTTCCACGCCCAGATCGCGCTGCACGTCCGGGTGATCCACGGCCGCGACCCGCACCACATCGCGGAGGCGGAGTACAAGGCGGTGGCCCGAGCCTTGCGAGCGGCGACGGAGCCGGACCCGAGGGCGGGCGGCATCCCGTCGACGAAGGGCGTGCTCTAAACCGCGTAGACGGCCCCGGGCGTGGCGACCGCGTCGGTTCCGGCGCGGTCGGCAGCCTCGCCCGGTGCGAGGAACGGGCCGAGGTGGGTGAGCACGAGCTTCCCCGCGGCTTGGGCGGCGCGGGCCGCGTCCTCCGGAGTCAGGTGCACGGCCGAAGGCTCAGGCCCGTCGGCTTCGCAGAGGAACAGGTCCGCGCCGCCGGCCAGCCGGTCGAGCGCCGCGCACGGGCCGGTGTCCCCGGAGTAGGCCAGCACCCGGTCGCCGTCGGTGACGCGCACGCCGAAGGCGGGGAAGCCGTGCTCGACCGCGGCGGTGGCCAGGGTGAGGCCGTTGACTTCGGCGAAGTGCCCGTCGTGCAGCTCGTGCACGGCGAAGGCCTGCTCGATCGGCGCGGGGCCGGTGTTGCTCAGGAAGGCACCGAGCCGTTCGCCGATCCCCGGCGGCCCGTAGAGAGGAAGCGGTTTCGCAGGCCGGAGATCGGCGAACAGCAGCGCGTAGACGGCGGGCAGCAGGTCGGCGACATGATCGGCGTGCAGGTGCGAAATCCAGACGGCGTCGACCTCGGTCAGCGTGGCGTGGTCCTGCAGCGCGGCGAAGGTGCCGGGCCCGGCGTCCAGCCAGACGGTGGCGCTTTCGCCGCGCACGAGGTAACCGGAACACGGCTCACCGGGCCGCGGGTAGGGGCTCGCACTGCCCAGCACGATCAGTTCCAGGGGCATGTGGCACCCTAACCGGCGTGAACAGTGGTGTGGTCGGCGTGCTCCTGCTCGCCCTCGGCGGTTTCCTGGTCGGCGGCGTCTACTCGACCTGGAAGACGGCCAAGTTCATGGCGGTGGTCCTGGGGATCGCGGCGGCCCTCGCCATCGGCGGCGCCATCTTCTGGTTCGTCAGCTAGACGCTCACTCGTCGGCCAGTCGCTGGATGGTGGTGGCCAGCCACGCCTCGAGCTCGGCGGGATCGCCGGGCTCGGACCGCAGCACCCGGCGGCGCGTCGAGACTCCGAGCACGAAGGCGTCGATCGCGGCGGCCCGGCTGCGGGCCTCGGCGTCGTCGAGGCCGCTGTCGCGCAGGTAGCGGTGCAGCGGTTCCAGCGAGTTCGTGTCGAGGAACGCGGCGAGCGCCTCCGCCGCCTCCGGGCGCTCGCCTGACGCACGCTGCAGCACCAGCAGCGGATCCGCGCCCGGGGCACCGGACCAGCGCCGGACGATGTTCGCCGCGAGCCGGGCCCCCAGCGTGGCGCGGTCGCCGTCGAAGGAGTCCGCGACGGGGATCTCCACGCGGGTCGCGGCCAGGAACAGGCCGTCCTTGCCGCCGAAATAGCGCGTGATGAGGTTGGGTGACACGCCAGCGGCGTCGGCCACACCTTTGACCGTGACCGCCGTGTAGCCGTGCCGGGCGAACTGGTGCCGGGCCTGCTCGAGGATCCGCTGCCGGGTGGCGGCCGCGTCGCGCGCGCTCATGTGTACGAGCATACACATAATGTGTACGCTGATACACATGGACGACGAGACACGTGACCGGCTCCGGCGGACGCGGCGGGTCACGACCCCGTGGAGCGAAGACCGCACGCGCGGCATCGGCGGCACCCGCCTCGACGCGCTCCTCGAGCGCTGGGCGGACGGATACGACTGGGAAGCGCACGAGCGCCGCATCGCCGGATACCCCTGGGTGACGGTGCGGGCGGACGGTACCGACCTGCGGGTCATCCACCAGCGGTCCGCGGATCCGGACGCGCCGGTCGTCGTGCTCCTGCACGGCTGGCCGGACTCGGTGCTGCGGTTCGAGCGCGTGCTGCCGCTGCTCGCGGACGTGCACGTGGTGGTGCCCGCGCTGCCGGGCTTCCCGTTCGCGGCTCCGCTCACCACGCCCGGGATGTCGGCCACCCGGATCGCCGGCGTCGTCGCGGCCGCCCTCGCGGACCTCGGCTACGAGCGGTACACGGTGTCCGGCGGCGATGTGGGCGGCACGGTCGCCGAGATCCTCGCGGCCGAACACCCCGACCGGGTGGCCGCCCTGCACCTGACGAACGTCGCCCCGCAGCGCGCGCTCACGGCGGACCCGGCGAAGCTCCCACCGGACGCGGCGGCTTACCTCACCCGGACGGGGCAGTGGTTCCGGGCGGAGGGCGGGTACATCGCCGCGCAGTCGACGCGGCCGAACACCCTTTCCGTCGCCCTCGGCGACTCGCCCGCCGGACTGGCGGCGTGGATCGTCGAGAAACTCGAGTCCTGGTCCGACGCGGGGGCGTTCACCACGGACGAGCTGCTCACCTGGGTCACCGCGTACTGGGTCACCGGCACGATCGGCACCTCGTTCGCCACCTACACCGAGCCGGCGGCCCTCCCCGCCCGGGTCGGCGCGCCGACCGTGCTTTCGGTGTTCCCGCGCGACACCAAACCGGAGCCGCGGAGCTACGCCGAGGCGTTCCTGAACGTCCGCGAGTACGTGGAGCACGCGGCCGGAGGGCACTTCGCGGCGTGGGAGCAGCCGGAGTGGTATGCCGACGACGTCCGCCGCGCGGTCACGCTGGGCAGCTGAAACCGGGCCCGCCCTGGTGAAGGCGGGCCCGGTTTCGCGTCAGCGGCTCGCGCCGACCAGTTCCCGCCCGTCGTCGCCAGGGGCGTCGTCCAGCTGCTTCGTCAGCTTCTCGCCCTCCACGTCCACGTCCGGCAGGATCCGGTCCAGCCACTTCGGCAGCCACCACGCGCTGCGGCCGAGCAGGGACATCACCGCCGGCACCAGCGTCATGCGGACCACGAACGCGTCCACCAGCACACCGAACGCCAGCGCGAAGCCGATCGACTGGATCAGCGACGACTCGGCCAGGACGAACCCGGCGAACACGCTGATCATGATCAGCGCCGCCGCGACGACCACGCGTGCTCCGTGCCGGAAGCCCGTGACCATCGCTTCCTGCGGCTCCGCGCCGTGCACGTGCTCCTCGCGCATCCGCGTCACCAGGAACACCTGGTAGTCCATCGCGAGCCCGAACAGCACGCCGATCAGCAGGATCGGCAGCATGCTCATGATCGGGCCGGTCGACTCGACGCCGAGCAGGTCCGTGAGCCAGCCCCACTGGAACACCGCGACCACCGCACCGAACGTCGCCGCGACCGAGCCGAGGAAGCCGATCGTCGCCTTCAGCGGGACCACCACCGAGCGGAACACCAGCATCAGCAGCAGGAACGCCAGCCCGACGATCAGCGCCAGGTACGGCAGCATCGCGTCCGACAACTTCTCCGAGACGTCGATGTTCGCCGCCGTCTGGCCGGTGACGGCCAGCTTCGCGTCCAGCGACCCCGATTCGGCGCGGATCGCACTCACCAGGTCTTCGGTCTGCGTGCTGCTCGGGCCGCTCTTCGGGATCACCGTGAGCAACGCCGTGTCGCCGGCCTGGTTGAGCCGCGGCGGCGTGACGGCGGCGACGTCCGGCAGCTTCTGGATGCCGGCCGCGGCCTGGCCGAGCGCGGCCTGGCGGTTGGCGCTCCCGGAGACGTCGACGACGACCAGCAGCGGCCCGTTCGAGCCTTCGCCGAAGCTGCGGCTCGCGATCTCGTACGCCTTGCGCTGCGTCGACTCCGGCGCCGCGGTGCTGTCGTTGGGCAGGCCGAGCTGCATGCTCAGCGCGGGCAGCGCGACGACGGCCATCCCGGCCAGCGCGACCAGCAGCACGGCGATCCGGTGGCGGCCGACGAACCGCGCCCAGCGTTCGCCGTGCGTCGGTTCGACCGGCTTGCGGCGCAGCCGGATGCGGCCGCCGGCGACCCGGGCCCCGGCGAAGCCGAGGATCGCGGGCAGCAGCGTCAGGGCGATGAGCACGGCGATCGCGACGGTGGCGGCGGCCGCGACGCCCATCTGGCCGAGGAACGGGATGCCGATCACGGTGAGGCCGGCCAGCGCGATGATGACGGTGAGCCCGGCGAAGACCACGGCGGACCCGGCGGTGCCCGCGGCCCGTCCGGCGGCTTCTTCGGGGTCGCGGCCGATGCTCAGCTCGTGGCGGTAGCGCGACACGATGAACAACGCGTAGTCGATGCCGACGGCCAGGCCGATCATCAGCGCCAGGACCGGCGTGTTCGAGTTCAGCTCGAGGAACCCGGACGCGAGGAAGATGCCCGCCATCCCGGTGCCGACGCCGATCAGCGCGGTGAGCAGCGGGATCCCGGCCGCGAGCAGCGAACCGAACGTGATGATCAGCACGACGGCGGCGACCGCGACGCCCAGGCCTTCGGTGGCGCCGGTCGCAGGCACGCCCTGCACGGCGTCCCCGCCGAACTCGACGGTGAACCCGGCGGCGCGGGCGGTGTTCGCGGTGTCCAGCAGCGCCTGACGGTCTTCGTCGGTCAGTTCGAACGCTTTCGCTCCGTAACTGACCTGGGCGAGGGCGACGCGTCGATCGGGTGAGACCGACTGCGCCTGGAACGGGTCGACCACGGCCGCGACCTTCGGCGCCGTCTTCAGCTGCCCGACGAGGGCTTCGACCGCCGCCTTGCCCTTGGCGTCGGCCACCGTGGTCCCGGCCGGAGCCTCGATGACCACGCGCGCGGTCGCGCCACCGGCGTTGGCCTGCGGAAACTTCTCGGTGAGCTGGTCGATCGCCCGCTGCGACTCGGTGCCGGGGATCGTCACCGAGTTCGACAGCTGGCTCGAGAGCGTCAACGCGCCCAGGCCGAGTGCCACCAGGACCGCCGCCCAGACGGCCGCGACCAGCGCTCTGCGCCGGAAGGAAAACCGGCCGAGCCGGTACAGGAAGGTCGCCACGAGTCAGCTCCGTTTCGCCCGAACGGGGTCAGTTCACTCCACAGGGTCCTTTCCAAGCTAGCCGATCGGCAAGGACGACTCCAAGCCGATCGGCAAGTATGTGACTTGCCGAACAGCAAGGTTTATTCCTTGCCGTTCGGCTAGTAAGGCGGTTTGCCGATCGACAAGGCGTGACGTAGGCTCCGACGGCTGCTGAGGAGGAAGAATGACCGCCGGCCCGGCCGAGGACACCCGGACCCGACTGCTGCAGACCGCGCTGCGCCTGTTCACCGAACACGGGGTCGAGGGCACGTCGCTGCAGATGATCGCCGACGCGCTGGGCATCACCAAGGCGGCCGTGTACTACCACTTCAAGACGAAGGCGGAGATCACCGAGGCGGTCGCCGAGCCCGGTGTCCGCGACCTGGACGAGCTCGTGCGCCGGGCCGCGGCGCAGAAGCGCCGGGGCGCGCAGGTGGACCTGCTGCTGGAGGGGTTCGTCGACCTGGTGATCCGCCACCGCGCGCTGGTGGCGCTGTTTTCGAGCGACCCGGGCATCGCCCGCGCGATCGAGAAGTCCGCCCACGGCGGCATGGAAGGCTTCGGCCGCGCGTTGCTGGGCATCCTGTCGGGGCCCGAACCGGACACGACGGCCCGCGTCAACGCCCTGGTGACGTTGACGGGCATCGCCATGGCGGGCGGCTCCCCGGACCTCGCCGGGCTGGGGGACGAAGAGTTGCGCGCGGAGCTCCTGGACGTGGGCCGCCGCCTCCTGGGGCGCCCCCGCCGCCGCGCCGCCACCCCGCTCGCCACCCTCTGACCCCGAGCCGACCCTTCAGGTACGCAAGCCGACCCGCCAGATACGCAAGCCGACCCGCCAGGTACGCGCGGGCGCCGGTCAGCTGGTGAAGGTCAAGTACTCCGGCGGTACCGCCGACGTCAGCCAGACCTTGTTGGCGCTCACCTGGAAGGCGTGACCTTCCGCGGCCATCGCGGCGGCGTCGACCCGGAGGATCACCGGCTTGCCGCGGCGGGCGCCGACGATTCTCGCCGTCTCCATCGTCGCCGACAGGTGGACCGCGTGGCGGTTCATCGGGCGCAGGCCCTCGCGGAAGATCGCGTCGAGGTACTTCGCGACCGTGCCGTGGTACAGCACGTCCGGCGGCGTCGCGTCCGGCAGGCCCAAGTCGACCGCGACGCTGTGGCCCTGGCTCGCGCGGATGCGCGTGCCCGTTTCGTCGAAGGCGAAGCGGCGCTTGTTGTTCTTCTCGACCACTTCGTCCAGCTCCGGGCGGGTGATCGCGAGCGCGCGCAGGAGCGCGTCGACCGGTGTCCAGCCACCGGGGGCGAGGGTGAGGCCGAGAGCGGCCGGATCGTGGCGGAGGTGCCGGGACAGCCGCTTCGAGATGCGGATGATTTCCTTTTCGTTCATGGCCTTTCCAGCATCTCCCCGCGCGCAAGCGGTTTAGATGCCGCCTTCGACCGCAGGCCGCAGCTTGCTCGCGCCCGGCCCGAAGCGGGCCAGCTCGTCGTCGTTGTTGTACAGCGCGCAGCTGCGCAGCGACAGGCAGCCGCAGCCGACGCAGCCGGTGAGCCGGTCGCGCAGCCGCTGCAGGGCGTCGATCCGCGCGTCGAGCTCGTGCTGCCAGTCGCGGGAAAGGCGCGCCCAGTCCGCCTTCGTCGGGGCGTGGTCCGCCGGCAGCGTCGCCAGCGCCGAGCTGATGTCCTCGAGGGAGAGCCCGACCCGTTGCGCGGCGCGGATGAACGCGATCCGGCGCAGTACCGAACGCCCGTAGCGGCGCTGGTTGCCCGCCGACCGCTCCGAGCTGATCAGCCCCTTCTCCTCGTAGAACCGCAGTGCCGTGTGCGGAACCCCGCTGCGTTCCGCCACCTGTCCGATGCTGAGATGTTCAGCGAGCCTGGTCACCTGGTCAGGCTATCCTTGACTTCGAGTTTAGTCGAGGTTGCATCGTCGGGTCATGACCACTGTGACCGCACCGGGCCACGCCGATCTGCCCCGGCTGATTTCGCTGATGACCGGCGACGAAAAGCACAGCGCCGCCGCGGAGTCCACATTGGACGTGTTGTGGGTGCTCTACGACCGCGTGCTCGACGTCACGCCCGAGAATTTCCGTGATCCCGGCCGCGACCGGTTCCTGCTGTCCAAAGGGCACGGGCCGATGGCGTACTACGCCGTGCTCACCGCGAAAGGCTTCATCGACGAGGCGGAACTGGCAACGTGGTCCGACGCGGTGTCGCGGCTGGGCTACCACCCCGACCGGCGCCGCATCCCCGGCGTCGAAATCTCCAGCGGCTCCCTCGGCCACGGCCTGCCGATCGCGTTCGGCACCGCGCTCGGCCTGCGCGCCCGCGGCCTGACCGCGAAGGTCGTGACGCTGGTGGGTGACGCCGAGCTGGACGAAGGCTCGAACCACGAGGCGATCGTCGTCGCAGCGCGCGAAGGCCTCGAAAACCTGACCACCGTGGTGATCGACAACCAGTCGTCGACGCGCGGCTGGCCGGGCGGCATCGCGCGCCGCTTCGCCGCCGAAGGCTGGGAGACGCGCACGGTGTCCGGCCGCGACCACGCCGCGCTGTACGACGCCTTCACCGCCGCCCACCCCGGCCGGCCGCTGGCCGTGGTCGCCGTCGTCGAACCGAAAGGCTGACCATGCTGCCGATGCGGGAAACCTTCCTCGCCACCACCGAACGGATCGTCGACGCCGACCCGGACGTCGCGGTCGTGCTGGCCGACATCTCGGCCGCGCAGCTCGCCGGCGCCGCGCGGCGGCACCCGGACCGGGTGATCAACGTCGGGATCCGCGAACAGTTGCTGGTCAGCACGGGCGCCGGGCTGGCGCTGGCCGGACTGCGGCCGATCGTGCACACGTTCCCGCCGTTCCTGGTCGAGCGCGCCTTCGAGCAGATCAAGCTGGATTTCTCGCACCAGGAGGTGGGCGGCGTCCTGGTGTCGTGGGGAGCGTCGTACGACATGCCGGCGGCGGGCCGCACGCACCAGTCCCCGGGCGACGTCGCGCTGATCGATTCCCTGCCGGGCTGGACGGTCCACGTGCCGGGCCACCCAGCCGAGGCCGAGCGCCTGCTGCTGGAGTCGATCCCCGGAGACGGCCGCGTCTACCTGCGGCTTTCGGCGCAGGAGAACGCTTCCCCGCACCTGGGGGTGGGGTTCACGCGGCTGCGGCAGGGAGCGCGCGGCGTGGTGGTGGCGGTGGGCCCGGTGCTCGACCGCGTCCTGCGCGCGACGGCGGGCCTGGACGTGACGGTGCTGTACGCCTCGACGATCCGCCCGTTCGACGGCGCCGGCTTGCGCTCGGCGGCGCTGGCGGCCGCGGCCGACGTGGTGCTGGTGGAGCCGTACCTGGCGGGGACGTCGGCTCACTGGGCGGCGGAGGCGCTTTCCGGCGTGCCGCACCGGTTGCGGTCGCTGGGCGTGCGGCGGGACGCGGAGGTCCGGACGTACGGGGGGATCGGGGACCACGATCTGGCGCACGGGCTGGACGCCGGGTCGCTGGGGTTGTCGATCAGGGAGTTTTTGGGGGAGTAGAAGCGCTGTCGCCGGTGCTGGGGGTACCGGCGACAGGGTGCACGTAGCTGAGGTTTGCCTCATCGTCTCCGGCGAGCAGATCCATCAGCTTGACGTTGTTCGCGCGTTCCGCTTCGGTGTCGCCCGGCTGCTCCAGGTGCAAGCTCTCGTAAAGCTTGAACCGATTGAGATCGAGTACCGTCCGCACCATTTCCATGTACTCGGCGGCAGCGGCGATCGAGGCGCGATAGGCGATGTAGGCGAGGAAGTACGGCCCGAGTGCGGTCAGGAGCCACCAGCCGTCCGTGCACAGGAAGCCGACCGTTTCGGCGGTGACGAGAAGGGCGACGACGCACAGCCGGACGGAGGTGTCCAGCTGTTGCCTGGCGTCTTGGAGGTAGCTCAGATGGGTCTCCGGTGCGATCAGGGCGATGTATGGGGTCGTCCGGACGGCGTCCAGCGCGTACTGGCGGCCGATGGAATCTTCGGCGGAGCGCAGCGTGTTGCCCAGCCGGGTCGGCATCATCCGATCCGGGTCGGGATAGTGCGCGAGCAGGGCTGGAATCGACGCCATCGCTGCGTGTGTTCCGCTGGCGCGATGGGCCTCGGTGCTGAACATGAGGTTTTCGAGCTCTCGCTTCAGCTGCTCCGGGTCCCACTTGATCGGGTCCTGCGCGGTGGCGGGGTCGTCCGCCAACGCGCGGAGATAACGGCCGACGAGCAACTTCGTGAGCACACGGTTTCGGCGTTGTTCGAGTTCGTCCCTTCGAGCCAGAAGGCGTTCGAACCGCTTTCGGTGGTGCGTGATGCGCCGGCGGAGCAGGGCGACGGCGATCCGCGAACTTCCCCAGTACCCTTCCAGGATTTTCGTCATGGCGAGCTGCAGTGGGTGCAGGAACAGGGCCACCAGCACGGTGCCCAGCAGCAGCCAGGCGACGTCGCTCACCTTCACGGTGGTCAACTCGTGGGCCAGACGGCCGAGGGACGGCGGTCCCCACCACGCCCCGCTTTCGATGAGGAAAAACGTCCACGCGCTCAGGAAGAGAGCCGGCAGGATGCTCACGACGCTGAAATAGCGGCCGATTCGTGAGCCCAAGTTCATTGCCGTGTCCGGAAGCGAAGGAGCGGTCACGGGATCCGCTTTTCGCGGGGCACCATGTCACGGCAATCCCGGCACCAATATCCTCTGCGCGTCTTGAGGAGCTTGGTCGTGCGGTGCTTCGGGCAGTGGCCGTCGCCCTGCGGCCGCTCGCTGTCGCCGGGCGGCTTGATCGGCGGGTTCTGGATCGGCAGGAGCCGCTGGGTACGGGCGAGTGCGACGAGGAGCCGAAGCCTGCGCATGCGCCTCACCCCGCCCTCCAGGATCCGACCATGGTAGGTCAGCATTCAGGCCCAGTCGAGGAGTGTGGGACGAGGTCAGGATGGGGTTTTCGCCCTGGGCGGTGCCTGCCGTGGGGATCGTCGCCGTGGCGGTGGCCGGGGTTTTCGGGGTTGGGTGGGCGTGGCTGACCGTCGGGGTGCTCGTCGTCGCCGGGGGCGGGTGGCTCGGGCGGGGCGTGCTTCGGGAGCCGCGGGTCGATAGCGTGATCGCCATGCCAGCGATCCGGCCGATCGTCCTTGCCGTCATCCGGCGGGGGAGTGCCCTCCTCGTCTTCGAAGCGCGCGATGAGGTCAAAGGCGAGACCTTCTGCCGGCCGCTCGGGGGTGGGATCGAGTTCGGGGAGACCAGCCAGGACGCCCTCGTGCGGGAGTTCCGCGAAGAGCTCGACGCCGAGATCGAAGTCAAGCAGCTGCTCGGCGTGCTCGAGAACGTCTTCACCTGGCAGGACCGGCCCGGGCACGAGATCGTCTTCCTCTACGCCGCCGAGTTCGCCGACCGCGGCCGGTACGAGCGCGACGAAATGAAGATTCTCGACGATCCCGCCACCGCGCGCTGGGTCGACCTCGCCGAGTTCCGCGAGGGCCGCAAGATCCTTTACCCCACGGGGCTCATCGAACTCCTCTCACCGGATCAGTGACCGCGAAGTCGGCACGAGCTCGAACGACGACTCCGAAGCGACCCGGCTGAACGACACCGAGAACGGCCCGTCCGTGCGGACCGGCAGCTGCGGGAAGGTGTTCGGGGACGGCTCCGTCTCGAACGCCGCGAACGCCTCCTCCGGCGGTGGCGCCGGCGCGGCGGAAACCGTCACGTGCACCCCCGGGCCCGGCGGTGGCGAAGCCAGGCCGCGGCGCACCGGGCGCAGCAACAGCACGTTGTCGGAGTCGATCATCGTGGCGTTCGCCGCCGCGCGGTGTTCCTTCCAGACCGGGCCGAAGTAAAACTCCTCGAGCGCCTGCTTGCGGGCCTCCATCGAGCGGAACCCGCGCAGCCACACGAACTCGTCCGGCGACGCCCGCGCGCGGAACAGCCCGAACAAGTGCGCGCCCGCCGCCTCCTGCGGCTCGACGAACTCGCGCTCGAACAGCTCGATCAGCTCATCGCGCCGACCTGGGTGCAGGGTGTATCGCCGCAGCTCCACCACGGTCTCGAATTCGGAAAACGTCATGCCGCAGAAGCTAGCGGGTACCACCGACAAAAACTGATCATCGGAACGCGGCCAGCCCCGTGACCGCCTGGCCGAGCGACAGCGCGTGCATCTCTTCGGTGCCCTCGTACGTCAGCACCGTCTCGAGGTTCGCCATGTGCCGCATCACCGGGTACTCCAGCGAAATCCCGTTCGCGCCCAGCATGGAACGGGCCTCGCGCGCCACCGAAAGCGCCGACCGGACGTTCGCCAGCTTCCCGAAGCTGACGTGGTTGTGGTGCAGGGCGCCGGCGTCCTTCAGCCGCCCGATCTGCAGCGCCACCAGCCCGGCCCGGTTGACCTCCACGACCAGGTCGGCGAGCTTGCGCTGGGTCAGCTGGAACCCCGCGAGCGGCTTGCCGAACTGCGACCGCGAAAGCGTGTACTCCAACGCGGCTTCGTAGCACGCCCGCGCCGCGCCGACGACCCCGAACAGGATCCCGAAGCGGGCCTCGTTCAGGCAGGACAGCGGCCCGCGCAGTCCGCGGACCTCGGGGAACGCCGCCGACGACGGCAGCCGGACGCCGTCGAGCACCAGTTCCGCCGTCAGGGACGCCCGCAGCGACAGCTTGTGCTTGACCTCGTTCGCGGTGAAGCCCGGCGTCGACGTCGGGACGACGAAGCCGCGGATCCCGTCGTCGGTCTGGGCCCAGACGACGGCCACGTCGGCGACGGTTCCGTTGGTGATCCACATCTTCGTGCCGGACAGCACCCAGTCGCCGCCGTCGCGCACCGCGCGCGTCCGCATCGAGCCCGGGTCGCTGCCCGCGTCCGGTTCGGTCAGGCCGAAGCAGCCCAGGGCGTCCCCGGTGGCCATCCGCGGCAGCCACTCCTGGCGCTGCTCTTCGCTGCCCCACCGGTGGATCGCGTACATCGCCAGCGAGCCCTGCACCGAGACGAAACTGCGCAGCCCCGAGTCGACGGCCTCGAGTTCGCGGCAGGCGATGCCGTACGCGACGGCGCTGGTGCCGGCGCAGCCGTAGCCTTCCAGGTGCATGCCGAGCAGGCCGAGCGAGCCGAAGCCCTTCGCCAGCTCCGCGGCGGGGAGGGCGCCCGTTTCGTACCAATCGGCGACGTGGTCGAGCAGCTGGTCCTTCGCGTACGCGCGGACGGCGTGGCGGATGGCGCGGTCCTCCTCGGCGAGCCCGGCGTCGAGGTCGAGGAAGTCGTGCGGGTCAGGGCTGCTGCTCATGAGGACTCCCGGGGGACGCGTCGATGCGGCCCCCGCAGGAAACCACAGTCAGGCTTCTGTTCTCCGCGTGGCGTTCGTCACGCGCGCAGCAGACGTACCCGGCGTGCACCGCGAGCGGGTCTGCTGTCGGGGGATCAGCAGCTCGGTGAACTGCGGGAACGGCACGCTTTCGATGTCGTCGCGCCAGGCGTGCAGCATCTGGGACAGCAGATCGTCCTCGGCCATCTTCGCCTCCCTGGCGTCCGGTCGCGCAGCATCAAGGCACACGATCGGGTGAAGTGATACCCGGCGAGCGGGACGGTCAAACGGGTGTCTTCAAGATTTTTTCGGGAAGTGCGTGCTCTGTGGCAGGATGACGTCGCCGCCGCCAAGGCCTCAACTCCTGAGGAGCGCACATGCGCGCACTGCGGACGGCAAGTCTGCTCGCCCTCACCACCGCCACCTTGCTCGCCGCCACCGGCGTCGCCGCTGCGCACGGCACCCGCTGGCAGCAGGTCGGCCACACCACCGCCGAGAACCGGATCAGCGGCGAAGGCCTCGCGACCCTCCGGCTGCCCGGCCACGCTCCCGAGATCGTCTACCGCAACGGCGCCACCATCCCGCAGCCGCTCAAGGACGAGGGCTGGGGCCACGTCGGCGACCCCGACTCCCTGCGCGGCTACGTCTTCGACGTCTACCAGGACACCCGCACCGCGACGCCCACGACCAAGATGTACCTGGTCACCAAGCCCGACGGGACGACGACGGAGTTCGTCCACCCGCTGCAGCCCGACGAGCCTGCCGCCAACGCGAACGCCCAGGTCGCGGCCACCCCCGACGGGCAGTGGCTCGTCTCCGGCCCGCTGGGGGAGGTCGATCGCCTCTTCGTCTCGCCGACGCCCTTCCTCAACCCGCGCGGCCCGCGGCAGGCGGGCGATCTCCCGGTCGCCGCGCGCATCCACCTCGACCACCACATCCGCAGCGCCCAGGGATGCGACTTCGTCGGCGCGACCCGCCTGATCTGCGCCACCAGCGACCCGTACAACGACCTGTACCCGACGAACCTGCAGCTCCTGCAGATCGACCTCGCGCGACCGCTGACCGGCCGCGACGTCACCGCGCGGGTGCGCGAGCTCGGCCAGGTCCCGCTGGTCAGCACCTGCACGGGGACCTTCACGCCGGAAGGCGTCGACTACGACGACGGCATGCTGCGCGTCGAGGTCGTGCCGCCGTCACCCTGCAACACGGTGACCGACGTCTATTCGTTCGAACGCCGCTGAGCGCGACGGCTACGCTGGGTGGCGTGTCTCGTGTGGTGATCCTCGACTACGGTTCCGGCAACCTCCGCTCCGCCGAACGCGCTGTGGCGCGCGCCGGGGCCGACGTCGAGGTCACCGCCGACCCGCATGCCGCCGTCGAAGCCGATGGGCTGGTCGTCCCCGGCGTCGGCGCCTACTCCGCCTGCATGGCCGGGCTGCTCGACGTGCAGGGCCACCGGATCATCGGGAAACGGCTGGCCGGCGGGCGTCCGGTGCTCGGCATCTGCGTCGGCATGCAGATCCTCTTCTCCCGCGGGGTCGAGCACGGCGAGGAGACCGAGGGCACCGGGGAATGGCCCGGTGTCGTCGACCGGCTGCACGCCGACGTCCTGCCGCACATGGGGTGGAACACCGTGCGCGCGCCCGCGGACTCGCAGCTGTTCGCCGGGCTCGACCCGCAGGAGCGGTTCTACTTCGTGCACTCCTACGCCGCGCGCAAGTGGGAACTCGACGGCCTGGCCGGGCAGGAACCGAAGGTCACCTGGGCCCACCACGGCGAGGACTTCGTCGCCGCGGTCGAGAACGGGCCGCTGTGGGCCACCCAGTTCCACCCGGAGAAGTCCGGGGACGCCGGGGCGCAGCTGCTGCGCAACTGGCTGGCGACCCTCTGACCGGGTGATCCGGGGCTCCGCCCTAGAGTTACCCGCGTGACTTTCACGCTGCTTCCCGCCGTTGATGTGGCCGATGGCCAGGCCGTGCGACTCGTCCAGGGCGAGGCCGGCACCGAGACCTCCTATGGCAGCCCGCTCGAGGCCGCGCTCGCCTGGCAGCGCGACGGCGCCGAGTGGATCCACCTGGTCGACCTCGACGCCGCCTTCGGCAAGGGCAGCAACCGCGAGCTGCTCGCCGAGGTCGTCGGACGGCTCGACGTGCAGGTCGAGCTCTCCGGCGGCATCCGCGACGACGCCTCCCTGAAGGCCGCCCTGGACACCGGGGCCCGCCGGGTCAACCTCGGCACCGCCGCGCTCGAGGACCCGGAGTGGACGGCCCGGGTCATCGGCGAGTACGGCGACCGCGTCGCGATCGGCCTCGACGTGCGCATCACCGAGGCCGGCCACCGGCTCTCCGCCCGCGGCTGGACCTCCGACGGCGGCGACCTCTGGGACGTCCTGGAGCGCCTGGACCGCGACGGCGCGTCCCGTTACGTCGTCACCGACGTCAGCAAGGACGGCACGCTGCGCGGCCCGAACCTCGACCTCCTGCGCGACGTCGTCGCCCGCACCGACGCACCGGTGATCGCCTCCGGCGGCGTGTCGAGCGTGGCGGACCTCGTCGCGCTGGCGGGCTTGGCCGCCGACGGTGTCGAAGGCTCGATCGTCGGGAAGGCGCTCTACGCCGGCGCGTTCACGCTGCCGGAAGCTCTCGCGGCGGTCGCGAAGGCCTAGGCGAGCAGGGACACCGCGGTCCGGCGGGGCAGCAGCCCCGCGGCCGTGGGTGAGCCGGATGCCCGGCCTTTCTGCCGAATTCACTCCGGATGTAGTACTTTGAAGCGGAACTCAGTACTACGTCTGGAGTGGTGTCAACGTCATGGTGCGACGCAACCCCGAGCGGCGGGCCGCCCTGCTCGACGCCGCGATCGAAGTCCTCGCCCGCGAAGGCGCGCGCGGCCTGACCTTCCGCGCGGTCGACCAGCAGGCCGGGGTACCGGTCGGCACGGCCTCCAACTACTTCTCCAGCCGCGCCGAAATCCTCAAGCACGCGGGGGAGCGGGTCTACGAACGGCTGGTGGACGACGCGGTGATCGCGGGCGGCCTCGAAGGGCCGCGCGACCGGGCCCGCGTCACGCAGCTGATGCACGAACTGGTCGACCGCGTCGCCGCGTTCCCCACGGGATTCCTCGCGCTGCTGGAACTGCGGCTCGAAGCCGCGCGCCGTCCGGAGCTGCGGGAGGTGCTGACCCGCCGGATCCGCGCGGACGTCGACTTCAACGTCGAGTACCACGAGAAGTCCGGCCTGCCCGGCGACGGCACGATGGTGGTCCTGCTGTGGCTGGCGCTGAACTGGCTGATCATGGAACGGCTGACACTGCCGGACCTGTTCACCGACGAGCAGCGCCACGACCTCGTCACGGCGCTGGTCGAGCGGCTGCTGGCCGGGCAGCCGGCATTACCTCCGGCGTAATCGACGCCGGGCACGCGAGCGGCGAGGATTTCCCTACGTCACGCGAAAGGAACGCCATGACCGCCTACGGACTCGCCCACCTGCGCCCGCCCGCCGTGCTGCCGGAGGAGGTCTTCGAGTACCTGGAGCGCATCCAGGCGACGCTCGACCCCTACGGCGGCAAGTTCCTCGTGCACGGCGCGCCGGTGCAGGTCAAGGAGGGCGAGTGGGCTGGTGGGCTCGTGCTCATCGAGTTCCCGAGCCTCGCCGCGGCGCACGAGTGGTACGGCTCGCCCGCCTACCGGGAGATCCTGCGGCTGCGGGCGGACCACATCCCCGGTGACCTCATCGTGGTCGAAGGCTGCGGACCCGGCCACGACTCCGCCGCGATGGCCGCGGCCCTGCGCGCCGCCGCTTGAGGCCGAAAAGCGGCTGACAGCGGCCCGCGGCCGTCGTAGGTTGCCGCGGGTGGAGGAGATCGTCACCCAGCTCGAAATGACCGCCGCGAGTCAGCTCAACCCCGCGCCGCTCGTCGACGGCGTTGCGCTGCGGAGCACCGGGCCGGGGCCGCTGATCCGCGAGCTGCACGTCCGGATCGGGACGCCGTACCGGTGGCCGAGCGCCACGCGCGGCGACGGTGAGTGGGCGCGCTGGCTCGCCGAGCCCCGCGAATACCGGCTGATCGAGTACCGCGGCGAAATCGCCGGCGCCGCGGATTTCGCGGCGCAGCCCGGCGGTGACGTCGAGATCACCACGTTCGGCCTGGTGCCGGAGTTCGTCGGCAAAGGTCTCGGCGGGTTCGCGCTCACCCTCGTCGTCGCCGACGCCTGGGCGCTGCCGGGGACGCGGCGCGTCTGGCTGCACACCTCGACCCTCGACCACCCGAACGCGCTGCCGAACTACCTGCGGCGCGGCTTCCGCAGCTTCAGCCGTCCAGTTTGACCGCGATGCCGACGGTCCGGTCCGCCGGGCCGCGCAGCTTCGAGAAGAACATCGTGACGCGCCCGACGACGCCGTACTTGCGGGCGATCGCCCGGCGGACCCGCTCGGTTTCGGCGGCGTCCAGCAGCCGCGCCTGCCCCGACACCTTCGCACCGTGCGTCTTCTGCCCGCGCAGGTCACACGCCTGGACCTCGACGCGGCCGTCGTTGCGGATGCGCTTGACCTTGCCCGCCTTCCGCTCCGACCACAGCACGAGCTCGCCGTCCTGGCCGGCCACCCAGAGCGGGGTCGGCACGGCCCGCCCGTCGCGCCGGAACGTGGTCAGGACGACGTAGCGCTCGGCGGCGAGGCGGTCGGTCTCGGAGGTCATGCGCCCACCGTAGCCGGGTGGCGGACGGCGATGCCGGGGTAGCGGGTGATCAGGCCCGTGTCGTCGTATTCGAGGACGCAGGCGAAGCCGAACGCCGGTGCCGCGTAGCCGTACCGGCCCGGGCCCAGGCGCTCGTAGGTCTGCTCGAGCCGGTCGACGCCGAGATCGGCCGCCCGGACGTAGGCGGCAGGCGCCTCGGCCCGGCCGCCGTCCGCCAGGGCGAGCCGGTGCACCGGGAAGGTGTTCGTCATCGCGGACGCCTCCAGGTCGAGGTCGAGGCAGCCGTCCAGGTGCGGCGCGGGCACCCCGTCGAGCCGCCAGTGCCCGCGGCCGTCCGCTTCGACCGTCAGATCCGGGCCTCCGAGACCGCCGATCCGCGCCGAGCGCAATGTCCATTGTGGACTTACCGTGAGGGAGTACCGCACCGCCCACGCGGCGCCGTCCTCGACCGCGGTCGTGGCGCCTTCGACCAGCCAGCCGCCGTCGTGGCGGCGGAAGCGGGTCACCTCGAAACCGGTGCGGGCGTCTTCGTGCCGCCAGGCGGCGCTGCCGGGAAAAGTCATGTTCCACCGTAACCCCGGCCCGGGACTGCTTACGCCTTTTGGCGCCGAAACCCCACACGCCCGGCCGAAGCGTTTCAACGCCTGCACCTGCAACGCTTTACCGGCTGGATTCCCCGCACACTGGAGGGCGTAGATGGCGGTCGGACAGCAGGTACCGGTTCATCCTCGAGCAAATTTCTTCGGCGCCGGGCCGTACCCCGCGCGCCGGGCGGCCATCGCGGTGGCCGCGGTCGTGGCGGGTTTCGTGCTGACCGCGATCTGGTCGGCACCGTTCGTCGACTCCGTGATCGGGGACAGCGTCGCCAACGGGCTCCTCGGCCACGACGCCAAAGCCACCCCGATCAGCGGGGTCCTCGCCGGGACCCTCTTCGCGTTCGTCTCGGGCCTCGCAGGCTCCTTCACCGCCTGCAACATCGCCGCTTTCGGCGCCGTCGCGCCGCTGGTGGGCGAGCAAGCGAACGCAAAGCGCAGCGCGCTCAAGCCGCTCGGCTGGATCGCGGCCGGCATGCTCACCGTGTCGGTCGTCTACGGCGTCATCGTCGCGCTCGTCGGCACGCGGATGCCGCAGTTCGACACCGCGAAGACCATCGGGCTCTCCCCGCGCAGCATCCAGTCCATGATCGCCTTCGGCGTCGTCGGCCTGGTCTTCCTGCTGATGGGCCTGATCGCCCTCGGCATCTTCCGGAACCCGTTCGCAAGCTTCACCCGCCGCCACCCCGCCGCGCCGCTGGTGCTGATGGGCGCGCTCATCGGCGGGTTCCTCATCGGACGGCCGTACCCGCTGTTCCGGATCATGTTCCGCGACGCCGCCGAGCAGCACAACGTGCTCTACGGCGCCGCCGCGTTCGCGCTGCAGTCGCTCGGCAACATCGTCGTCATGGCGGTGCTGTTCCTGACCCTGACCTACGCCACGGGCGGGCGCGTGCAGCGCTGGCTGGCCGCGAAACCGGCCCGGATCGCCACGGTGACCGGCGCGGCCCTGCTCGTCGGCGGCACGTTCACGCTGCTCTACTGGGACGTCCGCGTGCTGGGCAGGCTCGGGTACATCTGGTTCCCGATGATCAACTGGTAGTCCCGAGCCAGCGGTAGTCGGGCGCCGGGTCGAGCTGGACGCCGTTCGCGACGGCGATCAGCTCGGCCTCCGGCCGGGTCCCCGACACCGTCAGCCAGCGCCCCGACGGCAGCCGGACGAAGACCATCGCGTCCCGCCCCGCCGCCGGCGCCGCGAAGAACCCTTCGCCGCCGCGGACGGGCACCGGCTCGGCACCCGGCACACCGGGAGCACCGGGGCCGACGACGGCCCGCACCACGGCGATCGACGGCCGGGCCGGGTCGGCCGCGGTCAGCTCGGTACCGGCGTCGCCGGGACCGGAGCCCCGCACCACGGTCGACCGTTCGGCCAGCCCCGGCGGCAGGGCGCCGAACCGCAGCTCGCCGCGGACGCCGACCGGCTCGGTGGTGACCGAGTCGGCGATCCGCTGGGCGACCGTGCGGGCGTCCGGGAGCCCGGCGACGGACACGACCAGGACGTGCCGGTCGTCGGCCAGCCAGGTCAGCTGCGCGGCCTCGCCGGAGCCGGTGAGCATGGCGACCCGGCCGTGCACCAGCGCCTGGTCCTTGATCGACGCGATCTTCAGCGCGGTCTGCGACCACTCCGGGTCGGCGGTGGAGTACGCCTGCAGCGTGATCGACGCGGGGCCGTCGAGCCACCGCCGGACCTGCGGGGTGGTCCCGGGCCCGCCTTCGCGGTACTGCTCGGTGAAGCCGTCCGGCAGCCACTCCGTGCCGTAGGCGAGCACCGGGCGGCCCGCGGCCGGCGCCAGGTCCGTCCTGGTCAGCAGCTGGATACCGGAGAAGGCGCCGACGACCACCAGGACCACCGCGGCGGCGACCAGGGCCAGCCGGGTCGCCGGACGGCGCTCCCGCCCGGCGCGGGCGAGCGCGTCGCGCACCGCGTGGCCCTCGGGGGCGCGGGCGGCGAGGCGGTCCAGGCTGTCCCGGATCAGCGTCTCGGTCTCGGACTCGCTGCGGGTCATTCGGAGGCTCCGGTGGTGACGGCGGTGTGCTTCAACCCGGCTTCGCGCAGGGTGGCCAGTGCACGCGAGATCTGGCTGCGCACGGTGGACGCGCCGCACCGCAGGACCGCGGCGATCTCGGTGTCGGTGTAGTTCTCGTAGTACCGCAGCACGACAGCCGCGCGCTGCTTGCGGGGCAGCGTGGCGAGCAGGCCGAGCATGGCGTCCCGCTCGTCGTAGGCGGCCGACGGGTCGGGTTCGGGCGGGCCGAGCGCGTCGAGGACGTCGTGGCTGCTGGCCACCATCCGCCGCACCGCGCGCCGCCGCCACGAGAGGTACTCGTTGGTGATCATCCGCCGCACGTAGGTCGAGGGTGCGGCGATGCCGTCCCACCGCAGCTGGGCGCGCAGGAGCACGTCCTGGACGACGTCCTGGGCCAGGTGCGGGTCGTTCGTCAGGACGGTGGCGTAGCGGAGCAGCCCGTCCAGCCGCTCCGCCACGAACTCTTCGAAGGTCACACGCGTCCTCTCGTCACCACTGTGGACGCGTGAGGGGGCCGTGCCGCTGCACGGCGGACGGAACTTTTTCACCGCCCGAGGACGTCCTCCAGCCGGACGAAGGCGAAGCCGGTGGTCGGGAGGTCGCCGGCCGCGGGACGGCGCTCGCCGTCGTGCACCACCAGGAGGCCGTGCGGGAAGCGGCGGCCCAGGGACGCGGTGCTGATCGCCGAGCCGTCGGAGTGCTCGACCGAATCCGTGCCGCGGCCCGCGACGATCCGCAGGTCACGGACGTGCTTGCCGTACACGACGAACCGCGAGTCGCCCTGGCTGGAGGCGAACAGCGTGCCGTTCGCCACCGCCAGGCCCTCCGCGTCGGCCGTCAGCCACCGGCCGCCGAAGCCGGGGTCGGCGCCGTCCGGGACGCACTCCTCCGAAGCCGCGTCCCAGCGCGAGGGGACGCCGAACGAGCGCACGCGGTCGATCAGTTCGGGCCGCCCGAAGCCGGTCGAAGTCAGCGGGATCCGCCAGATCCCGACGTCCTCCTGGGCGGTGTAGAGCACGCGCCCGTCGAACACCGAGCCTTCCAGCTGCGGCCGCTCGCCGGGCTCCTCGCACGGCGACCAGCTCGAGCCGTCCGGCAGGCGGAACCGCGACGGCAGGTCCACGGTGGCGATCGGCGCGGTCCCGACGGTCCCGTCCGGCCGGTCGACGAGCCGCAGCAGCGCCACCCGCGTCTCGTGCCGCCGGGTCACCGCCACCCACCGGACGCCGGTGCGCGGGTCCCGGCCCGCGGCCAGGCCGTAGGCGGTCCGCTGCTCGTCCACTTCGGACTCCGACGCCGAGAACACCGGCGCGGCGGCGGGGTCGGTGACGTCACGCAGCACGTGCGCCCCGGCCGCCGCGCCCGCGGGGTCGATCCGGTAGACGCGGACGCGGTCCCGGCCCCGGTCGCTGACCACGGCCAGGTCCCCGACGACGTCGACGTTGTTGAACCGACCGCCCGGCCCCGCCGGCACCAGCTGCAGGGTCCGCGCGCCCAGGTCGAACGCGGCGAGCCCGCCCTCCTTGAGGGTGCCGAGGACGACGCTGCGGTCCGGGTCGCCCGGGTGCACCCAGATGGCGGGGTCGTCGGCGTCGGCGTTGGCGGGGGAGGCGCCGTCGTCGTCGACGAAGGCCCGGGTCTGGAGGACGGGCGCCGGGTCGCGGGGAGCGGCCGAAGCGGGGACGGCGGTCAGGACGGAGACGGCGGCCACGGCCACCGGGAGGAGTCTGCGCACGGGCGGAAAATAGACGAATCGGGTGGCCGGGACGTGAACGGCGCGTGCCATCCGCAGAGGTCCGGACCCTCTTGACTACGCTGGTGGGCATGTCTGTCGCGGTGCGGGTGATCCCCTGTCTCGACGTCGACGCGGGCCGGGTCGTGAAGGGTGTCAACTTCGCCGGCCTCCGCGACGCCGGTGACCCCGTCGAGCTGGCCCGGCGCTACGACGCCGAGGGCGCCGACGAGCTCACCTTCCTCGACGTCACGGCCTCTTCCGGCGACCGCGAAACGACGTACGACGTCGTCCGCCGGACCGCCGAGCAGGTCTTCATCCCGCTCACCGTCGGCGGTGGCGTCCGCAGCAACGACGACGTCAACCGGCTGCTGCGGACCGGGGCCGACAAGGTGAGCATCAACACGGCCGCCATCGCGCGGCCCGAGTTCCTCAGCGAGGCGTCGAGGCGGTTCGGCGCCCAGTGCATCGTGCTGTCCGTCGACGCCCGGCGCGTGCCCGAGGGCGGCGAGCCGACCGCCTCCGGCTTCGAGGTCACCACCCACGGCGGCCGCCGGGGGACCGGCATCGACGCCGTCGAGTGGGCCGCCCGCGGCGAGGAACTGGGGGTCGGCGAGATCCTGCTGAACTCCATGGACGCCGACGGCACGAAGACCGGCTTCGACCTCGAACTCCTCGAACTGGTGCGCAAGGCCGTGCGCGTCCCGGTGATCGCCAGCGGCGGGGCCGGTGCCGTCGAGCACTTCCTGCCCGCGGTGCGGACCGGGGCCGACGCCGTGCTCGCCGCCAGCGTGTTCCACTTCGGACAGCTGAAGATCGGCGACGTCAAGGACGCCCTGCGCGAAGGCGGGGTCGAAGTCCGGTGAAGTCCTGGCAGGCACCCGTAGAGGTGAAAGTGACGGCCGGCCTGCTGGTCGGGCTGCCCGTCGCGTGGGCGCTGCTCGACCTGATCCCGGTGCTGAGCGCCGGGGCCGGCCTGGCCATCTACCGGATGCCCGCGCTCGCGCTGCTCCTCGGCGGCGTGGTCACCACCGGGCTCGTGCTGAAGATGGGCAGCGCGCGGATCGGCGGCCTGGTCGTCGCCGTCCTCTTCGCGCTGCTGCACGCGTTCCTGCTGCTCGGCGCCGAGCTGTGGTTCAACAAGCTGTTCTCCGGCCTCTCCTTCGCCGGGTACGGCTACGCCTTCGTCCTGCTGAACTCGATGCCGCTCAAGCGGCACATCCTGGGAGCCAACGCATGACCATGGACGCGGCCGTCTCGGCGCGCCTCAAGCGCAATGCCGACGGCCTGATCGCCGCGGTCGTCGTCGAGCACGCCACTTCGGACGTGCTGATGATGGCCTGGATGAACGACGACGCCCTCGCCGCGACGCTGGCCACCCGCCGCGGGACGTACTGGTCGCGCAGCCGGCAGAAGCTGTGGGTCAAGGGCGAGACGTCCGGCCACTACCAGCACGTTCGCGAAGTGCGGATCGACTGCGACGGCGATACGGTCCTGCTGCGCGTCGACCAGACCGGCCCGGCCTGTCACACCGGCACGCACACCTGCTTCGACACCGAGGAACGCCTCCTCCTGGCCGATGAGAAAGAGCTCGCGTGACCATCGTCGCCGACATCCTGGTCGGGCTCGTCGCCCTGATCCACCTCTACATCCTCGTGCTCGAGATGTTCCTCTGGACCTCGCCGCGCGCTCGGGCGGGCTTCGGCACGACGAAGGAGTTCGCGGAGCAGACCAAGACGCTCGCCGCGAACCAGGGGCTGTACAACGGCTTCCTGGCCCTCGCGCTGATCTGGGGGCTCATCGCCGGCGAGTTCCAACTGCAGCTGTACGGTCTGGTTTGCGTGATCATCGCGGGGCTGTACGGCGCCGCGACGGCCAGCAAGCGGATCCTGTTCGTGCAGGTGGTCCCGGGCGCGCTGGCGCTGATCGCGCTGCTGCTGGCGCGGTAGGTCAGCGCAGCCGCTCGAGGGCGGCGCGCCAGGCCCGGGCGGAGACGGTCAGGTGACCGGACTGGCGGGCCTTGGTGTCCCGCACGCCCACGACCGGCCCCAACGCCACCTCCACGCAGCTGTAGTTCTCCCCGCTGTGAGAGGACTTCCGCCAAACAGCCATGTGGTCGCCTCCGCTAGTGTGCCACCTCCTCGAGCAGCTCCCGGGAGGCGGCTTCGCTCAACGCCTGCTCACCGAGCATCTTAACCACCCGCTGGTGGGCATGGGTTTGTGTTTCTTCGTGGAGGAATGCACTTGAGTGGACATGCTCGACGAAGGTGATCGGGGGCGTGCCGGGAAACTCGTAGATTTCGAATGGTCCGAGCAGGCCGATGTGGTAGCCGATTCCCGAGGGCACCACGCGCACCGAAACGTTGGTCCGCTGCGATATTTCGAGCAGATGATCGATTTGGTCGGACATGATCTCCGGAGTGCCGACCGTTTCCCGCAGCGCCCATTCGCCGACCAGGGCGCGAAACACGACCGGGTCCCGCCGGGTGAGTACCCGTTGGCGCTTGAGCCTGGTCTGCAGCCGCTTGTCGGCTTCCTCGACCGCGACCGAAGAGGCCTCCATGATCGACCGGATGTAGTCCGGGGTCTGCAGCAGCCCGGGAATGAGCAGGGGAGACCAGGCGGTGATCTTGGTCGCGGTGCTTTCGAAGGCCAGCAGTGCCGTGAGGGCGTGGGAGATGTCGGCGTTGCTCGACGCCAGCCAGTTGGGCTCGCGGGCGTGCCGGGCGAGCGTCCGGATCCGGTCGCGTTTCTCCCCTCGGATGCCGAGCAGCGCCAGGATCGCCGACACATCCTCCACGCTCGGCAGGCGATGCCCCTTTTCCCATGCCGACAGCAGCTGCGGCAGGATCCCCAGTTCATCGGCGAGAGCGCGAAGACCGACTTTCATCGTTTCGCGTTCTTCGCGCAGTGAAGCGGCGAGAGTTCTTGCGGCGGGTCCCGAAGACGTTGGCTTCATGAGTCGATAATACGAATACCGTCGATTCCCCGAATGTGCGAATGGTGTCCACGAAATGCGAGAAATGGCCATTGCGTCCGGCATCCGGGTGATGAGCGCTTGTCCGCCGGGCGCGGGCGTCCGGTCGCCACGGTCCTAAGCTCGGCTGATGGTGCTCGACGATCCCCTCCGCGGCCTCACCCGGCGGCGGGCGGGGTGGCTGGCCGTGACGGCCGTCGGGATGGTCGTTTTCGTCTTCTTCGGGGTGGCCGTGGCGGTTTACCGGCTCTCCGCCGCGGATCCCGTTTTCGACCGGGGGGACGTCATCGGCCTGAGCGTCGTTTTTGCCGTCTCCCTCGCCTGCCTGGCCCTGGGCGGCCGGTGCCTGCGGAAGACCACCGGCCGGATCCGCGCCACCGCGCGCGAAAACGGCTTCGGGAGCTGGCTTCCCGCGGCCACCGCCGAAGACCACGACCGCCGCATCGACTTCGATGCCGAAACCGGACGGCTGCGGCGGATCACCGGCCGCGCCGCCGCGCTGATCCTGGTCTGGGTCGCGCTGTTCGCGAGCGGGCTCGCCGGGATGAGCCTGCTCGACGCGGCCGCCGACGAGCTCCTCGCGACCGGTCACCGGGTGCCCGGCGTGGTGGTGTCCGTGGACACCCCCGCCAAGGGCACGCCGTCGATGCAGGTGCGCTTCGGCGGCCGGACCGTGAAGATCGTCCGCGACTCGGGGCGCCGCTACCAGGCCGGCGAGGCGGTCACCGTTGTCGTGGACCCGGCCGATCCGGCGCGCGTGCGGACCACCGAAGAGGAGAACGAGAACCAGGTCGTCTTCTTCCTCTGCCTCTTCGCCGTCCTGCTCGGCCTCGCCGGAGCACCGGTGGCGGCCGGGGCCGCGCTCGGGTGGCGGCGCCGGGCCCGGGCGGTCGCGGCCACCGGGTGGCGGGTCGCCACCGTCGACGTCGTGCCCGACCGGTCCGCCACCCGCCGGAAGCGGCTGCCGCCGACCCTGCACGTCCGCTACCGGGACGGCACCGGGATCGTGCTGCGCGCGGTGCCGTCGACGCACGGTGCGAACGCCCTCGCCGACTTCACCGACCGGCTCGCGTGGGTCGGCGGCTGGGGCCGGGAGATGGTCGTCCTCTTCCCGCAGGGGCCGCGCCGGCCCGGGCCGTACGCGGTTCCGGCCGCGGCGAAGACGCCTCGGGCGGCCAGCGGGTTCCGCCGGTCCCGCCGATGACGCGCCGCGGTGCCTTGGGGCCCCGGCCCGCGGGTTCAGCCGATGTCGCCGGTCAGGTAGCGCTGCAGGTTCGGCGCGATCGCCCGCACCAGGACCTCGACCTCCTCGGTGGCGAGCGGCTCGAACTTCGCCACGTACCGGACCATGCCCAGGCCCACCATCTGGGTCGCGCACAGGTTCATCCGCAGCGCGGTGCGGTCCGCGCCGATCGAGGTGATCACCGCGCTGAAGAACCGCTGGAAGAAGTCGCGCAGCACGTGGCCGGCCTGCTCGTGGCCGGTGATGCTGCGGATGAGCGCCACGAACTGGCCGCCGCCCGCGGTGTCCCAGCGGGTGACGAAGGTGCGGACGATCCGCTCGGCCAGCTCGTCGTCGGGGCCCTGGCGCAGGGCTTTTTGCAGTTCCATCGGGTCGAACGGCAGCTCGAGGACCGCCTGGGCGAACAGGCCTTCCTTGCTGCCGAACCAGTGGTTGACCATCGCCGCGTCGACGCCGGCGCGGGTGGCGATCGCGCGGACGGTCGCGCCGTCGTAGCCCGTTTCGGCGAACACGGCCCGCGCGGCGTCGATCAGCGCCGTGCGGGTGTCCTGGCCGGCCGGCCGTCGCCCGCGGCGGCGGGCCGTAGGCTCGGTGTTCTCGGTGGTGCTCACGGCTCCATCATGACGCACCGCGCGGTGGAATTCAACAATCATTGAATTAGGGCCCGGTGAGCCGGAGGCCGTCCATCAGCAGGTCCAGCAGGCGGCCGGCCTTGGCTTCGTGCCGCGGCCGGGGCGCCACGGTGAAGATGCCGATGAGCGCGGCGGCGATGTCCTCGGCGCCGACGTCGGCGCGGAGTTCCCCCGCCGCGTGGCCGGCGTCGAGGATCGCGGTGATGGCCGCCAGGAGCTCGGTGCGGGTCCGGGCGTGGGCGATCTCGCCCGCCTCGATCATCGCGAGCAGCGTGTCGAGCATCCCGTTCTTGGTGGCGATCCAGTCCCCGAACAGGTCCATCCAGCGTCGCATCGCCGCGGCCGGGGGCAGCCGGTCGAGCAGGTCGTGCGCGCCGGTGGTCAGCCGGGCGACCTGGTCGCGGTAGACCGCGTCGACCAGCGACTCGCGGGTCGGGAAGTGCCGGTAGAGCGTGGCGATGCCGACCCGGGCCTCGCGGGCGATCGCGCGCAGGGACGGTTCGGTGTCCCCCGAGGCGAACAGCCGGGTCGCCACCGCGAGGAGCTGGTCGCGGTTGCGGGCCGCGTCCGCCCGCGCCGCGCGGCTGTCCGGGTCGGCCGAAACGGATCGCGCTCCGCTTGTGTTATGGTCGTCCATGGAAACGGAGCATAGTCCGTTTCGTTGCGGTCCTCGGCTGAAGGAGACAGGCATGGGCAAGGCGGTCCGGCTCGACGCGTTCGGCGGTCCCGAGGTCCTGGCCGTGCGGGAGGTGCCCGTTCCGCAGGCCGGCGCCGGACAGGTCCGGGTGCGGGTCACCGCGGCCGGGCTGAACCCGATGGACTGGATCATGACGGCCGACGCGGACACCGCCGCGCGGTTCGGCTTGAGCCTTCCCGCCGGGTTCGGCACGGACTACGCGGGGGTGATCGACGAGGTCGGCCCGGGAGTGACCGGTTTCGCGCCCGGAGACCGGGTGTTCGGGAGCGCCCTCTCGCGCGCGGTGGCCGACTTCGTGGTGGTCGACGCGGCCGGGGAAGCCGCGGCGAACGAGGTCCACCACACCCCCGGCGGCGTCGACGACCGCACCGCCGCCACCCTGGCGATCGCCGGCCGCACGGCCGCCGCCGCCCTCGCCGTCGTCGATCCGGGGCCGGGCGACACCGTGCTGATCGGCGGCGCGGCGGGCGGGGTCGGGGTGTTCGCCGTCCAGCTCGCCCGGATCGCGGGAGCGCGCGTGCTCGGCACGGGCTCGGCGGGCTCGGCCGGCTTCCTGCGTGAGCTCGGAGCCGAGCCGGTCACCTACGGCGACGGCCTGGCCGCCCGGGTCCGCGCCCTCGCGCCCGGCGGGGTCACCGCCGCCCTCGACCTGCACGGGACGGACACCGTGCACGCCGCCCGCGAACTCGGCGTCCCGGACGCCCGGATCGGCACGATCGCCGCGCAGGTCGACGGCGTGGCCGCGGCCAACGGCGCGAACGCGGCGCCCGGCGCACTGGACGAGATCGCCCGCTGGGTCGCGGCCGGCCGGGTGCGCGTGCCGATCGCGGCGAGCTTCCCGATCGGCGAAATCCGTCGTGCGGTGGAGCTCCAGGCCGGTCGGCACGTGCACGGCAAGGTGGTCATCGAGCTGTAGCGCGAGTCCGCGGCCGCACTGCCCCCTGGACCCTCGTGAGTGGTAAGGCGGGTTCTAACCCGCCTTACCACTCACGACGCGGGTGCCGATCGGGGTGAGTTTTCCGGTTGGGGAGGTCCGGCGGGCGGTGGTCATCGACCTGTAGCCGTCCCGGCCGATCGCCCGCGCCACCGGGCGGTCGGCCGGAACGGCACAATGAGGTGCATGGTCAGCGCATCCGCCGGTTCGACCGGTCCCGGCACGGTCAGCCCGTCCCGCGAGGACTTCCGCGTCCTCGCCGAGAACCGCCGCGTGATCCCGGTCGTGCGCCGGGTCCTCGCCGACGGCGAGACGCCGATCGGGGTGTACCGCAAGCTCGCCGCCGACCGGCCCGGCACCTTCCTCTTCGAGTCCGCCGAAAACGGCGCGTCCTGGACCCGCTGGTCGTTCATCGGCGTCCGCAGCCCGGCCGCGCTCACCGTGCGCGACGGCGAAGCGGTCTGGACCGGCACCCCGCCGGTCGGGCTGCCGAGCGAGGGCAACCCGCTGACCGTGCTGCGCGAGACGATCGAGGCCCTGCACACCGAGCCACTGCCCGGCATGCCGCCGCTGACCGGCGGCATGGTCGGCTACATCGGCTACGACGCCGTTCGCTGGCTGGAAAAGCTGCCGGAGCTGGCCGAACGCGACCTCGACGTCCCCGAGCTGACCATGCTCCTGGCCACCGACCTGGCCGCGTTCGACCACCACGAGGGCACGGTCACGCTCATCGCGAACGCCGTCAACTGGGACGACTCGCCCGAGCGCGTGGACGCGGCCTACGACGACGCCGTCGCCCGGCTGAGCGCGATGACCGAGCAGCTGCAGGTGGCCGCGCCCGCCACCGTCGCGGCGTTCGAGCGGCCCGCGCCGGAATTCACCCGCAAGCGCTCCAAGGAAGACTTCCACACGGCCGTGGAGAAGGCCGTCGAGGCGATCAAGGCCGGCGAAGCGTTCCAGATCGTGCCGTCGCAGCGGTTCGAGATCCCGACCGCGGCCGACGCGCTCGACATCTACCGCGTGCTCCGGACGTCGAACCCGAGCCCGTACATGTACCTGCTACGGCTCGAGGGCTTCGACATCGTCGGCTCGAGCCCCGAATCCCTGGTCACCGTGCGGGACGGCAAGGCGACCACGCACCCGATCGCGGGCACCCGCTGGCGGGGCGCCGACCCCGAAGAGGACGCGCAGCTGGCCAAGGACCTGCTGGCCGACGAGAAGGAGCGCGCCGAGCACCTGATGCTCGTCGACCTCGGCCGCAACGACCTCGGCAAGGTCTGCAAGCCGGGCACCGTGCGCGTGGTCGACTTCTTCCAGATCGAGCGGTACAGCCACGTCATGCACATCGTGTCCACCGTCACCGGCGAGCTGGCCGAGGGCAAGACGGCGTTCGACGCGGTCACGGCGTGCTTCCCGGCCGGGACGCTCTCCGGCGCGCCCAAGGTCCGCGCGATGGAGCTGATCGAGGAGCTCGAGCCGGTCCGCCGCGCGCTGTACGGCGGGGTCGTCGGCTACCTCGACTTCGCCGGCGACGCCGACACCGCGATCGCGATCCGCACGGCACTGGTGAAGGACGGCATCGCGCACGTCCAGGCCGGGGGCGGGGTGGTCGCCGACTCGGTGCCGGACTACGAGGACACCGAGTCGCTGAACAAGGCCCGCACCGTGCTCTCGGCCGTGGCCGCCGCGCAGACGATGGTGGCGGCGGGGGCCCTCGACCCGGCCGCGGACGCCGCCCATGTCTGACACGCCGGACGCGCCGCGCGCCGCCTCCCCGGTCGCTCCGGCGACGGCGACGGCGTCGAGGCGTCCACTGTGGATGATCGTGGTGGCGCTCCTGCTGGGCGCGCTGGCCCTGTGGGGTGCGTCACGGCTGACCTGGTTCGCCGAGTTCCGCGACGGCGGCGTGCGCGGGACGGTCCTGTACCGCGAAATCGGCGAGCAGCGGGCGGGCGCGCTCGTGCCGCTGGCCCTGCTGGCCCTGGCCGGCATCGCCGGGCTGGTGGCCACGGGCGGCTGGGCGCGGCGGGTGCTCGGCGTGGTGCTCGCGCTGGCGGGCGCCGCGGCGATCTGGACCGGCGTGGCCGGGATCCGGTTCTCCGGCTTCGCGGCCGGGCTGCCGGTGACGGAGATGCTGCTGGGCCGCGGCCTCGCCGTGGTCGCGGGAATTCTCGTCGCCGCCGGCGGGTTGGCAGCCGTCAAGGGCGCCGGCCGGGCCACCCGGCTCGGGGCGAAGTACTCGGCACCCGCCACCCGGAAAAAGGTCCGTGACCCCGACGCGGAGCTGTGGGAAGCCCTGTCCGACGGGGAAGATCCCACGGACGTCCGCGGCAGGCATTCGGAGTAACGCGCACACCCGGAACCGGGCGTCTCGGATGCGGGGGTTAGCATCGTTTCGGCGGGAAGGGGAAGGTTTTTGTGAGCGACCTTGCGAGTGAATCCGTGAGCACGCGCCCTGGTGGGGGCGCCCGGTGAGCGTGCTCGAAGACATCGTCGCCGGCGTGCGGGAAGATCTCGCCGTGCGGGAATCCGCGCTGCCGTTCGACGAGCTGAAGATCCGCGCGGCCGCCGCCCCGGCTCCGCGAGACGTGATGGCCGCCCTGCGCGAGTCCGGCATCGGCGTGATCGCCGAAGTCAAGCGGCGCAGCCCCTCGAAGGGCGAGCTGGCCGACATCCCCGACCCGGCCGCGCTGGCGAAGGACTACGAAGCCGGCGGCGCGCGCGTGATCAGCGTGCTCACCGAGCAGCGCCGCTTCGGCGGCTCGCTGGCCGACCTGGACGCGGTCCGCGCGGCGGTGGACATCCCCATCCTGCGCAAGGACTTCATCGTCAGCCCCTACCAGGTGCACGAGGCCCGCCTGCACGGCGCCGACATGGTGCTGCTGATCGTCGCCGCCCTGGAGCAGAACGCGCTCGTCGCGCTGCTCGACCGCGTCGAATCGCTCGGCATGACCGCGCTGGTGGAGATCCACAACGCCGAGGAGGCCGACCGGGCCCTCGAGGCGGGCGCGAAGGTCATCGGCGTCAACGCGCGCAACCTGCACACCCTCGAGGTGGACCGGGACGTCTTCTCGCGGCTGGCCCCCGGCCTGCCGATGGACGTCTACAAGGTCGCCGAGTCCGGCGTCCGCGGCCCGGGCGACCTGATGTCCTACGCCGGCCACGGCGCCGACGCGGTGCTCGTCGGCGAGGGCCTGGTCGCCTCCGGCGACCCGAAGGGCGCCCTGGTCAAGCTGGTCACCGCCGGCTCCCACCCCGCCTGCCCGAGGCCGTCGCGATGACCCAGGAGCGCGACAAGCACGACCCGGACGAGCGCGGCTACTACGGCCCGTACGGCGGGCGGTTCATGCCGGAGGCGCTGATCGGCGTCGTCGACGAGGTCGCCACCGAGTACGACAAGGCCCGCCACGACCCCGAGTTCCTGAACGAGTTCAACCGCCTGCTGCGCGAGTACGCCGGCCGTCCGTCGCTGCTGACCGAGGCCAAGCGCTTCGGCGAGCACGCCGGTGGCGCGCGCGTGTTCCTCAAGCGCGAGGACCTGAACCACACCGGCTCCCACAAGATCAACAACGTGCTGGGCCAGGCGCTGCTCACCAAGCGGATGGGCAAGAAGCGCGTCATCGCCGAAACCGGCGCGGGCCAGCACGGCGTCGCGACGGCCACCGCGTGCGCGCTGCTCGACCTCGACTGCGTCGTCTACATGGGCGAGGTCGACACCGAGCGCCAGGCGCTGAACGTGGCCCGGATGCGGCTGCTCGGCGCCGAGGTGATCCCGGTCAAGACCGGCTCGCGGACGCTGAAGGACGCGATCAACGAGGCGCTGCGCGACTGGGTCACCAACGCCGACACGACGCACTACCTGTTCGGCACGGCCGCCGGGCCGGCGCCGTTCCCGACGATGGTGCGCAACTTCCACCACGTCATCGGGGAAGAGGCCCGCTCGCAGATCCTCGAGCAGGCCGGGCGCCTGCCGGACGTCGTCGCGGCGTGCGTCGGCGGCGGGTCGAACGCGATCGGCATCTTCTCGGGCTTCTACGACGATCCGTCGGTGCGGCTGGTCGGCCTGGAGCCGGGCGGCGAGGGCATCGAGGGCCACCGCCACGGCGCCACGCTGACCAAGGGCACCCCGGGCAACCTGCACGGCGCGATGACGTACCTGCTGCAGGACGAGGACGGCCAGACGGTCGAGTCGCACTCGATCTCGGCCGGGCTCGACTACCCGGGTGTCGGCCCCGAGCACGCGTGGCTCAAGGACACCGGCCGCGCCGAGTACCGCCCGGTCACCGACGCCGAGGCGATGGAGGCGTTCAAGCTGCTGTCCCGCACCGAGGGCATCATCCCGGCGATCGAGTCGGCGCACGCGCTGGCCGGCGCGCTGGTGCTGGGCCGCGAGCTGGGTCCTTCGGGCCTCATCGTCGTGAACCTCTCCGGCCGCGGCGACAAGGACATGGACACGGCGGCCAAGTGGTTCGGACTGGTGAACGAATGAGCGGGCTCGACGACCTCTTCGCGACGACCCGCGCGGAGGGCCGCGGCGCGCTGATCGGCTACCTGCCGGCCGGGTTCCCCACGGTCGAGGGATCGAAGGACCTGATCGCGGCCTGCGTCGACGGCGGCGCGGACCTGATCGAGGTCGGCGTCCCGTATTCGGACCCGGTGATGGACGGCCCGACCATCCAGGCGGCGTCGGTGACGGCGCTGGACAACGGCTTCCGCCTCAAGCACCTGTTCGAGGTGGTCGAGTCGGTGTCGGCCCGGGGTGGTCGCGCGGTCGTGATGACGTACTGGAACCCGGTCAACCGCTACGGCGTCGACCGCTTCGCCCGCGACCTCGCGTCGGCGGGCGGGCTCGGCCTGATCACGCCGGACCTGATCCCGGACGAAGCCGGGGCGTGGCTTTCCGCGTCGGAGACCCACGGCCTCGACCGGATCTTCCTGGTGGCCCCGTCGTCGTCGGAGGAGCGGCTGGCTTTGACGGCGGCCGCGTCGTCGGGGTTCATCTACGCGACCGCGGTGATGGGCGTGACGGGCGCGCGTGACCAGGTCGGCGCGGGAGCGGAGACGCTGGTCCGCCGCACCCGGGCGCACACGTCGCTGCCGATCGGCGTCGGCTTGGGTGTGCGGTCGGGTGAGCAGGCGGCCGAGGTGGCCTCGTTCGCGGACGCGGTGATCGTCGGATCGGCTCTGGTCACGGCGGCGGCCGAGGGGCCGTCGGGGGTCCGCGCGCTGTCCGCCGAGCTGGCCGATGGCGTGCGCCGGGCGGTTGCCACCGCTTGACCGGGAGTGCTGCCATTCCTCCGCGCCCGGACGGCTGGAGGATCGACGAGGTTCTCGGTTTGCCCGAGGACCAAACCTCGCTGCAGCGGGTCGAACTCGTCGACGGGATGCTCCTCGTCAGCCCATGGCCGGGACCGGAGCACCAGCGGCTTCTCGGCAAGCTCCAGTCCGCCTTCGCGTCCGCGCTGCCGGGCGGCACCGAGCTGCTGCCCGGCGTGAACGTGCGCATCGGCACACAACGGCTGCTGATCCCCGACCTGGTGATTCTCAACTGCCCCGGCATCGACACCGTGGCCTACGCGGCGAGCGATGTCCTGCTGGCCGCGGAAATCGTCTCCCCGTCGACCAAAATCCAGGACCGGGTCCTCAAGCGAGCCGTCTACGCCGAGGCCCTGATCCCGTACCACCTCCTGGTCGAGCCCGGCGAGCCCATCGCGGCCACCCTCTTCGAACTCCACGACGGCGAGTACCAGCCCATCGCCAAGAGCGGCGAAACGGATATCGAGCTCACCCGCCCCTTCACCGCCACAATCCGCCTCACCTGACCGGCGTTTGTACGAAAGCTGTACGCCCCCGCGGCAAAGTCCGCCCCATGGACATCGCACACCTCCCGCGGCGCAGCTTCCTCCGCGGTGCCGCCGGTCTCGCCGTCGCCGGCGCCGCCGGGCTCGTACTCCCGAGAGCCGCCCAGGCCGTGACCGAGCCGCGGATCTACAGCTGTGCCGAATGGGGCGCCCGGCCGCCCGCCGATGCGCTCACCACGCTCGACCACCCCGCCAACCGGATTCTCATCCACCACATCGCCAGCGCCAACAGCACCGACTACTCCCTCGCCCACGCCTTCCAGGTCGCGCGCGACGACCAGCACGACCACATCGACAACAACGGCTGGTCCGACACCGGCCAGCACTTCACCGTCAGCCGCGGCGGGTACCGGCTCGAAGGGCGGCACGGCAGCCTCGACGCCCTGCGCGGCCGGACCACCATGATCCAGGGCGCGCACTGCCCGGGGCAGAACACCAACGCCATCGGCATCGAAAACGAAGGCCTCTACACCAGCGTCGAACCACCCCGGCCGCAGTGGGAATCGCTCGTCGTCTTCTGCGCCTACATCTGCCGCCAGTACGGCATCCCGGTCGAGGAGATCAAGGGCCACCGCGACTTCTACAACACCGAATGCCCGGGCGACAAGCTCTACGCCAAGCTCCCGCAGCTCCGGAGCGAGGTCGCGAAAGCGCTAGTGTAGGTACCGCATCACGGCGCACAGCTCGTCCGGCGGCAGCGCGCCGAGCCGGTCGAGCTCGCCGCGGCGGACGTCCATCAGGGTCGTCGCCAGCTCGGGGCCGAACGCCGACGTCAGCGCCGAGTCCGCTTCGAACGCCGTCACCGCTTCGGCCAGCGAGGTCGGCAGCCGGGACGCCCCCGGGAGCGTTCCGGGGTCGACGTCGACCGGCTCCGGCAGCGTCGCCTCCTCCGAAACCCCGGCCAGCCCCGCGAAGATCAGCGCCGCCACCAGCAGGTACGGGTTCGCCGTCAGGTCGAAGCACTTGACCTCGAAGTTCGCCGCCCGGTCGCGCTGCCCGGCCGGGCCCTGCACCAGCCGCAGCGGTGCCTCGCGGTTCTCCAGCCCCCACGCGTGGAACACCCCCGCCCAGTGGTGCGGTTGGAGCCGCAGATAGCTGACCACCGAGGGCGCGCCGATCGCCAGCAGCGCCGGCAGCCGCGAGAGGATGCCCGCGCCGAACGCCTCCGCCGTCTCCGTGAGGCCGAACCGCCGGTCGCCGCCCGCGCAGAGGTTGCGGTCGCCGTCCCAGAGGCTCACGTGGACGTGCCCGCCGTTGCCGACGCCGTCCGGGGCGAACTTCGGCGTGAACGACGCCCGCAGCCCGTGGTGCTCGCTGACCGTCCGGATCGTTTCGCGCGTCAGCACGGCGACGTCGGCCGCGCGCACCGGGTCGCCGGCCGCCACCGACACCTCGAACTGCCCGGCCGCGTACTCGGGGTGGATCTGTTCCACCGCGACCCCCTGGGCGGTCAACGCGGACACCAATGCCCGCAGGTAGCGCGCCTGCGAGGACAGCCGCGCGTAGCCGTAGGCCGGGCCCGCGGTGGCCGAGCGCGGGTCGTCCGGCGCGTCGGCCGCCGTGACCACCCACTCGATCTCGAACGCCGTCCGCGCGTTGTAGCCCAGGTCCGCGAGCCGGGCCGTCGCGGCGGCGGCCAGCGCCCGCGCGTCCTGCGGGTGCGGCTCGCCTTCCTGGTCGTACCGCCACGCCGGCGCCCACGCCCAGCCCGGCTGCGCCGCCAGCGGCACGAGCGCGTCGAGGTCCGGGTGCAGCCGCAGGTCGCCGACCGGGCCGCGCGAATGCGTGCCGGCCGCGATGTCGTCGGTGGCGAGGAAGAAGTCGAAGGAGTTCGACGCGCCGACGCCCCACGCCGCTGCCGACCACAGCCGGTCGACCGGCACGGCCTTCACCCGCGCGATCCCGCTGTTGTCCACGAAGGTCAGCGCGACCAGCTCCACGCCGGCGGCGCGCAGGCCGTCGGCCCGGAGTGCGCCCTGTTGCGCGAGTTCTGCCCGATCGAGCTGGCTCATCCTGCCCCCGTCGCTGTTCACTGGATCCGCTCACCTGAGAAGAGAGGTGAAGATCGTGTCAGACACCGTCGAAACCCGTCCAGGGCTGCGCCGCTCCCTGACCGTCTGGCAGGCGGTCGGCCTGTCCGTGGCGCTGATGGCCCCGAGCATGGCCGCCAACATCAACCCCCAGCAGACCGCGGCGGCCGCCGGGCGTGCCGTGCCGCTCGCCTTCCTGCTCTCCGCGGTCGGCGTCCTGCTGGTCGCGTACGGCTTCGTCAAGCTCTGCCAGTACTACCAGCACGCCGGTTCGGTGTACGCCTTCGTCGGCGCGACCCTCGGCCCGCGCGCGGGTGTCGTCTCCGGCATCGGTCTTCTCGGGACGTACACGTTCTACGCCGTCGTCACGAGCTCGGCCGCGGGCACGCTGGGCACGGCTTTCCTGACCCAGACCGGGATCTGGCCGGATCCGCCGTCCTGGGGCCCGTTCGTGCTGACGGCCGTCGCGCTGATCGGCGCCTGGCTGCTGGCCGTGCTGCCCGCCCGCCGCGGCACGAGCACCCTGCTCGCCGTCGAAGGCGCGACGATCGCGGTGATCCTGCTGGTCACCGTCGTCATCCTGGTCCGGCTCCTGGCCGGGAACGCCCCCGGCGGCGCCCGGTTCTCGATGGCCGTCTTCGTCCCGGGGACCGGCCTGTCCGGGGTGTTCCTCGGCGCGGTGTTCGGCTTCCTGTCCTTCGCCGGGTTCGAAGCCGCCGCGACGCTCGGCGAGGAAACCCACGACCCGGAGCGCAACATCCCGCGCGCCATCCTCGGCACGGCGATCTTCGGCGGCCTCTACTTCGTGGTGGTCACGGCCGTGGAGATGATGGCGTTCGGCAGCGACGCGGGCGCGTTCCACGACTCGCCGTCCCTGCTCGGCGACCTCGGCAGCCGGTACGCGGGCGCCTGGGCAGGCGACGTGATCAGCGTCGGCGCCGCGATCAGCGCGTTCGGCTGCTGCCTCGCCTGCGTGGTCGGCGGTTCGCGGCTGCTCTACGCCCTGGGCCGCGACGCGGGTGGCGGCCTCGGCCGGACGTCCTCGCGGGGCACGCCGGTGGCCGCGGTGACGGCCGTGACCGCCATGGCGGCGCTGATCATCGTGGTGTGCGCGGTCTTCTTCGGCGCGACGGCCTCGGACACGTTCGCCTGGTCCGGCTCGATCGGGACGCTCGTCCTGCTGGTCATCTACCTGCTCACCACGATCGGCGCGATCCTGCTGCTGTTCGTGAAACGCCGGATGCGCGTGCCGGCCTGGCACCTCGTCTTCCCGATCGGCGCGCTCGCCGTGCTCGGATACACCGTGTACGTCAACGTCGTGCCGTACCCGACCGAAGGCCCGGCGCGCTGGTTCCCGGTGGTGGCCGCGGCGGTGCTGGTGCTCGCGGTGCTCGCCGTCCTGTCCGCGCCGCGGTTCGCTCGTAGGGTGGGGGAGAGGCTGACGAGTGTGAACGGAGGCGCATGAGGAGCTTGCTCCCGTTCGTCGCGGACCTCCCGGTGGTGGACCACCACTGCCACGGCGTCGTCACCCGGGACGTCGCCCGCGGGGAGTTCGAGGCGATGCTGACCGAGGCCGACGCGCCCTCGCCGCTGGGTACGAGCCTGTTCGACTCGCTCATCGGGCTGGCCGTGCGCGAACGCTGCGCCCCCGTGCTCGACCTGCCGAAACACGCGGACGCCGACACCTACCTCGAGCGCCGCGCCGCACTGGGCGCCGCCGAGGTGGCCCGGCGGTTCCTCCGGGCCGCCGGCACGACCGACTTCCTCCTCGACGGCGGCTTCCTGCCGGACGCGCTCACCACCACGCCGGAATTCGCCGAGCTCGCGGGCACGCGCGCGCACGACGTCGTCCGGCTGGAACAGGTGGCCGAGGCGGTGATCCGCGGAACCACCGCGGCCGGGTTCGCCGCGGCTTTCGCCGACGAACTGGGGAAACGCGCCGCCACCGCCGTCGGGCTCAAGTCGATCGCGGCCTACCGCGTCGGCCTGGAGCTGGCGGGAGAGCGGCCGACGCCGTCGGAGGTCGAAGCCGCCGCCGGGCGCTGGCTGGCCGCGGGTGGCGGCCGGCTGGCCGACGAGGTGCTGCACCGCCACCTCGTGTTCACCGGCCTCGACCTGGGCCTGCCGGTGCAGTTCCACGTCGGCTACGGCGACGCCGACGTCGACCTGCACCGCTGCGACCCGCTGCTGCTCACCGGGCTGCTGCGGGCCACGCGCGACCTCGGCGTGCCCATCCTGCTGCTGCACAACTACCCGTTCCACCGCCATGCCGCGTATCTGGCGCAGGTCTTCGAGCACGTGTTCGTCGACGCCGGGCTCATCACGCACAACGCGGGGTTCCGGGCCCCGGCCGTGCTGGCCGAGCTCCTGGAGCTCGCGCCGTTCGGGAAGGTGCTCTTCTCCACCGACGCCTTCGGCCTGGCCGAGCTGTACCACCTGGGCACGGCCCTGTTCCGGCAGGGACTGTCGGACTTCCTGCGTGCCGCTCTGGCGGCCGACGCGATGTCCGAAAAGGACGCCGTCCGGCTGTGTGCTTTGGTGGGACACGAGAACGCGAAGAGGATCTACCGCTTGGAGCACGTGTGACTGATCTGTGGACCCGGTGGACGCAGGCGATCGCCGACGAACTGCCCGCCGCCGTCGAGCTGCGGCACGCCGTGCACGCCGACCCGCGTGGTTCCGGCGACGAGGAGGACACCGCCCGCCTGGTGGCCGGCGCGCTCGGTGCGGGTGACGGCACCCGCGTCGCCAAGACCGGCCGGGCCATCCCGCTGCCCGGTGGGGACGGCCCGGCCGTGGCGCTGCGGGCCGAGCTCGACGCCCTCCCGGTGCTGGAGGGCACCGGCGTGCCGTGGGCGTCCGGGAACGAGTTCATGCACGCCTGCGGCCACGACGTCCACCTCGCCGCGGTGGTCGCCGTCTGCCGGGCCGCGCGGCGCGTCGGCGTGCCGCGGCCGATCCTGGCGCTGCTGCAGCCGCGGGAGGAGACCTCCCCGCCCGGCGCGCTCGACGTCGTCGAGTCCGGGGTGCTGGCCGAGCACGGGGTGGACACGGTGATCGGCGCGCACGTCCAGCCGCGGATCGCGCACGGCGTCGTCTCGGCGGTGCCGGGCCCGGTGAACGCCTCCACCGACGAGTTCGAGGTCACCATGCACGGCCAGGGCGGCCACGCCGGCTACCCGCAGCTGCTGCGCGACCCGATCCTGGCGTTGTCGCAGCTGGTGGTGAGCCTGCAGCAGATCGCGTCCCGCCGGATCGACCCGGTGTTCGGCGCGGTCTGCTCGATCGGCCGCATCCAGGGCGGCGCGGCGGCCAACGTCGTCCCGAACAGCGCGAGCGCGTTCGGTTCACTGCGCCTGATGCGCACGAAGGACCGTGAGCGCGCCCTGGAGACCCTGGCCGACATCGTGCACGGCACCGCGCGGGCCTACGGCTGCACCGCGGAGCTGGAGATCAGCCCGTGCGAGCCGGTGCTGGACAACGACGCCGCGCTGGCGTCGGGTGCCCAGCGGTGGCTGCGGCACGCCGGCTTCACCGTCGACGACCAGTTCCGGTCCTTCGGCGCCGACGACTTCGCCCACTACTGCGGCGGCGCGACCCGCGGGCTGATGATGTTCGTCGGCCTCGGCGACACGGCGGGGGTGCCGAGCCTGCACGACGAGCGGTTCCTGCCGCGTGACCAAGCCGTCACCCAGGTCGCGCACGCGCTGGTGGCGGGGTACCTGGCCGCCTTGGATGCTCCGGCGCCTTAGCGCTACGGTGGCCGCGTGATGAGCGCCTACCTCGCGACGATCCCCAGCCCCGACCGCGGTGTCTGGCACCTGGGACCGATCCCGCTCCGCGCGTACGCCCTGTGCATCATCGCCGGCATCATCGTGGCGATCTGGTGGGGCGAGCGCCGCTGGGTGGCCCGCGGCGGCACCAAGGGCACGGTGATCGACGTCGCGGTGTTCGCGGTGCCGTTCGGCCTGGTCGGCGGCCGGTTGTACCACGTGATCACCGACCCGGAGCTGTACTTCACCGAGGGCCGCAACCCGTGGAACGCGTTCGCGATCTGGGACGGCGGCCTGGGCATCTGGGGCGCAATCGCCCTCGGCGCGGTGGGTGCGCTCATCGCCTGCCGCCGCAAGGGCATCCCGCTGCCGGCCATGGCGGACGCGGTGGCGCCGGGCATCGTCGTCGCGCAGGCCATCGGGCGCATCGGCAACTACTTCAACCAGGAGCTGTACGGCGCGCACACGGACCTGCCGTGGGGCCTGGAGGTCTACCAGCGCTTCAACCCGGAGGACCCGGACAACCTGCTGAACGGCGTCGCGACCGGGCACATCCCGCTGCCGGAGAGCCCGGTGCACCCGACGTTCCTGTACGAGCTGATCTGGAACCTGCTGGTCGCGCTGCTGGTGGTGTGGGCGGACCGTCGCTTCAAGCTGGGGCACGGGCGGGCGTTCGCGCTGTACGTGGCCGGGTACACGGTGGGCCGCGGCTGGATCGAGATGATGCGGACCGACACGGCGAACCACATCCTCGGGCTGCGGGTGAACGTCTGGACGTCGATCCTGCTGTTCCTCGGCGCGGCGGCGTACTTCGTGGTCGCGGGCAAGCGGGGGCCGCGGGAGGCGCCGGAGACCCTGGTGAGCAAGGACGCTGTTCCGGAGGTTCCGGCTTCGGAGACTTCGGAGGCTGGGGTTGCGCCTTCGGCTTCGGCATCGGCATCGGCATCGGGCGAGCCTGAGGTCACGGAGGAGCCCGAGCACGCCACGGTGGCGGCCGAGGCGCCGGAGAAGCCCGCTTCGGAGGACACCCCCGCCGAGAAGCCGAAGAAGACCGACGAGAGCTGAACGTCAGAGGTCGGGCAGGCCCAGCTCGAGGTTCGGTGTCTGCAACCCGCCGTCGACCTCGAGGATCTTGCCCGTGATGTACCCGCCCGCCCGCGACGCCAGGAACACCACCGTCGCCGCGATGTTCTCGGCCTCGCCGATCTTCCCCAGCGGTGTCGCGGCCTCCATCTTCTCCTTCAGCTCCGGGTTCCCCACCACGATCTCCAGCGCCGACGTCGCCACCGAGCCCACCGAGATCGCGTTCACCCGCACCTTCGGGGCCAGGTCCGCCGCCGCCAGGCGCGTGTAGTGCGCCAGAGCCGCTTTCGCCGTTCCGTACGCCGCGAAGCCGCGGCCGCTCACCCGGCCCATCACCGACGAGATGTTGACCACCGAGCCGCCCGTCTCCAGCAGCGAAGGCGCCGCCGCCACCGTCAGCGCGTGGGCCGTCGCGACGTTGAAGCGGAACGCTTCCTCCATGAACTCGACGGTGCTCTCCAGCAACGGGCGCGGGTACGTGCCGCCGACGTTGTTGACCACCAGGTCGAGGCGCCCGAACTCCGACACCGCCGTCGCGGCCAGCGCGGCCGCCGCCTCGGGGGAGGAGAGGTCGACGGGCACCGGGAACGCCCGGCGGCCGGCCGCCGAGACGCGGGCAGCCACCTCGTCGAGCTGGGCGGCGGTGCGGGACGCGATCACCACGTCGGCGCCCGCTTCGGCGAGAGCGACGGCGGTGGCCGCGCCGATCCCGCGTCCGGCGCCGGTGACCACCGCGACCTGGTCGGTGAGCTTGAACCGATCGAGGATCATGCGGCGAAATGTAACACGTTCTAGTGACCGGGGACACAGGGCGCCGATCAGGTCACGTTCGTCTTGACCGGAGTTTCCGGGCCGTATACTTAGCGGAACGAACTACCGGGAAGCCATCAGGAACTACGTCGTTCCGCGCAGCCAGATCGTTACCGTCCGACGTCGCTCGAGGCGCTCTGGAGTGCTGCTGCGGTGTTTCCCAGGTGTTAAAGTCGCGCTAACGAAGCGGGCCATCGTCGTCCCGTGCGCTCCCCGGCCGGTAGCCCGGCCCCGCACGACAAGACGACGAAGGAGGTCCCGTTGATCTTCTCCGCCATTCCCGGCAAGCAGGGTCTGTACGACCCGGAGACCGAGCAGGACTCCTGCGGTGTGGCCATGGTGGCCGACATCCGCGGGCGCCGCTCCCACGGCATCGTCACCGACGGCCTGGCCGCGCTGACCAACCTCGACCACCGCGGCGCCGCGGGTGCCGAGCCCACCTCCGGCGACGGCGCCGGCATCCTGCTCCAGCTGCCCGACGCGCTGCTGCGCGCCGAGGCCGGCTTCGAGCTGCCCGCCCCGGACGAGCACGGGCACCACACCTACGCCGCCGGCATCGCGTTCCTGCCGCAAGACGCCGAGCAGCGCCGCAAGGCCGTCGAGCTGGCCGAACGCATCGCCGTCGAAGAAGGACTGGAGGTCCTCGGCTGGCGGGAGGTGCCCGTCGACGCCGACCGCGCCGACATCGGCCCGACCGCCCGCTCGGTCATGCCCCACTTCGCCATGCTTTTCGTCACCGGCGACGGAAAATCGGGCCTGGAGCTGGACCGGCTGGCCTTCTGCCTGCGCAAGCGCGTCGAGCACGAAAGCGCGAACTCCGGCTGCGGCACGTACTTCCCGTCGCTGTCCTCGCGGACGATCGTCTACAAGGGCATGGTGACGCCGGAGCAGCTGCCCGCGTTCTTCGGCGACCTGCGCGACGAACGCCTGGAAAGCGCCATCGCGCTGGTGCACTCCCGCTTCTCCACCAACACCTTCCCGTCGTGGCCGCTGGCCCACCCGTTCCGGTTCGTCGCCCACAACGGGGAAATCAACACCATCCGCGGCAACCGCAACCGCATGCGGGCCCGCGAGGCGCTGCTCGAATCCGACGTCATCCCCGGCGACCTGTCCCGGCTGTTCCCGATCTGCTCGCCGGACGCGTCGGACTCGGCGTCCTTCGACGAGGTCTTGGAGCTGCTGCACCTGGGCGGCCGGTCGCTGCCGCACGCGGTGCTGATGATGATCCCGGAGGCGTGGGAGAACCACGCCACCATGAAGCCCGAACGGCGCGCGTTCTACCAGTTCCACGCGAGCCTGATGGAGCCGTGGGACGGCCCGGCCTGCGTCACCTTCACCGACGGCAGCCTGGTCGGGGCGGTCCTCGACCGGAACGGCCTGCGTCCGGCGCGCTGGTGGCGCACGGCCGACGACCGCGTGGTCCTGGCCAGCGAGGCGGGTGTGCTGGACGTCGCCCCGAAGGACGTCGTGGCGAAGGGCCGGCTCAAGCCCGGCAAGATGTTCCTGGTCGACACCGAAGCCGGCCGGATCGTGGACGACGAAGAGGTCAAGTCCGCCCTGGCCGCCGAGCTGCCCTACGACTCGTGGCTGCACGCGGGCCTGCTCAAGATCGCCGAGCTGCCCGACCGCGACCACGTCGTGCAGAGCCACGACTCCGTGCTGCGCCGCCAGCTTTCCTTCGGCTACACCGAAGAAGAGCTCAAGATCCTGCTCGCGCCGATGGCCGAGAAGGGCGCCGAGCCGATCGGCTCGATGGGGTCGGACACCCCGCCCGCGGTGCTGTCGAAGCGGTCCCGGCTGCTCTACGACTACTTCAAGCAGAACTTCGCCCAGGTGACCAACCCGCCGCTGGACGCGATCCGCGAGGAGCTCGTCACCTGCATGGCGCGGATCATGGGCCCGGAGCGCAACCTGCTGGCCCCCGGTCCGGCGTCCTGCCGCCACCTGAAGCTGCCGTACCCGGTCATCGACAACGACGAGCTGGCCAAGCTCATCCACATCAACGACGACGGCGACCTCCCCGGCTTCGCCTGCAGCGTCCTTTCCGGACTGTACGAAGTGGACGGTGGCGCGGAAGCGCTCGCCGCGGCCATCGAGCGCGTCCGGCGGGAGGCGTCCGAGGCGATCGCGGCCGGAGCGCGCACGCTGGTGCTGTCCGACCGCGACTCCGACCACCGGATGGCGCCGATCCCGTCGCTGCTGCTCGTGTCCGCGGTACACCACCACCTGGTCCGCACCAAGGAACGCCTGCGCGTCGCGCTGGTCGTCGAATCCGGCGACGCGCGCGAGGTGCACCACATCGCGCTGCTGCTCGGCTACGGCGCCGCCGCGGTCAACCCGTACCTGGCCTTCGAGACCATCGAGGACATGATCGGGCAGGGCGCGGTCACCGGCATCGAGCCCGCGAAGGCCGTGCGCAACTACGTGCACGCGCTGGTCAAGGGCGTCCTGAAGATCATGTCCAAGATGGGCATCTCCACGGTCGGCGCGTACACCGCCGCCCAGGTCTTCGAATCCCTCGGCCTCAGCCAGGACCTGCTCGACGAGTACTTCACCGGGACGTCGTCGAAGCTCGGCGGCGTCGGCCTGGAGGTGCTCGCCGAAGAGGTCGCGACGCGGCACCGCCGCGCGTACCCGGAGAACCCGACCGACCGCGTCCACCGTGGACTCGAGACGGGCGGCGAGTACGCCTACCGCCGCGAGGGCGAGCTGCACCTGTTCACGCCGGAGACGGTGTTCCTGCTGCAGCACGCGTCCAAGACCGGCCGCGACGAGGTGTACCGCAAGTACACCGACGAGGTACACCGTCTTTACCGCGAGGGCGGCACGCTGCGCGGGCTGTTCTCGTTCAAGGAAGGCGTCCGCGAGCCGGTGCCACTGGACGAGGTCGAGCCCGCTGAAGCGATCTTCAAGCGCTTCAACACCGGCGCGATGTCGTACGGCTCGATTTCGGCCGAGGCGCACGAAACCCTGGCCATCGCGATGAACCGGATCGGCGGCCGGTCCAACACCGGCGAGGGCGGCGAGGACCCCGAGCGGCTCTACGACCCCGAACGCCGCAGCGCGATCAAGCAGGTCGCGTCGGGCCGCTTCGGCGTCACGAGCGAATACCTGGTCAACGCCGACGACATCCAGATCAAGATGGCGCAGGGCGCGAAGCCCGGCGAGGGCGGCCAGCTGCCGCCGAACAAGGTGTACCCGTGGATCGCGCGGACCCGGCACTCCACGCCGGGCGTCGGCCTCATTTCGCCGCCGCCGCACCACGACATCTACTCCATCGAGGACCTGGCCCAGCTGATCCACGACCTCAAGAACGCCAACGAGCACGCCCGCATCCACGTGAAGCTGGTGTCCTCCCTCGGCGTCGGCACGGTCGCGGCGGGTGTGTCCAAGGCGCACGCGGACGTCGTGCTCATCTCGGGCCACGACGGCGGCACCGGCGCGTCCCCGATGAACTCGCTCAAGCACGCGGGCACGCCGTGGGAGATCGGCCTGGCCGAGACCCAGCAGACGTTGCTGCTCAACGGGTTGCGCGACCGGATCACCGTGCAGGTCGACGGCGCCATGAAGACCGGGCGCGACGTCGTCATCGCGGCGCTGCTCGGCGCCGAGGAGTACGGCTTCGCGACGGCCCCGCTCGTCGTGGCGGGCTGCATCATGATGCGCGTCTGCCACCTCGACACCTGCCCGGTCGGCGTCGCCACGCAGAGCCCGGAACTGCGCAAGCGCTACACCGGCCAGGTCGAGCACGTGGTCAACTTCTTCAAGTTCGTCGCCGAAGAAGTCCGGGAAACCCTGGCGGCGCTCGGCTTCCGCACGCTCGACGAGGCCATCGGCCACGCCGAGCTGCTGAACACCGACGAAGCCGTCGACCACTGGAAGGCGTCCGGTCTGGACCTCGCGCCGATCTTCGAGATGCCTTCGGAGACGCCGTACGGTGGCGCCAAGCGGCGCACCCGCGGCCAGGACCACGGTCTCGAGCACGCCCTGGACCGCACGCTCATCCAGCTCGCCGAGGCGGCACTGGAAGACGCGCACCAGGTGAACATCGAGCTGCCGGTGCGCAACGTCAACCGGACCGTCGGCACGCTGCTCGGCTCGGAGATCACCCGCCGCTACGGCGGCGACGGCCTGCCCGAGGGCACGATCAACGTCAAGCTGACCGGTTCGGCGGGGCAGTCGCTCGGCGCGTTCCTGCCGCGCGGCATCACCCTCGACATGGTCGGCGACGCGAACGACTACGTCGGCAAGGGCCTCTCCGGCGGCCGGGTCGTGGTCCGCCCCGACCCGGAGGCGTCCTTCGCCGCCGAAGCGCAGACAATCGCGGGCAACACGATCGCCTACGGCGCCACCGGTGGCGAGATCTTCCTGCGCGGCCAGGTCGGCGAACGCTTCTGCGTCCGCAACTCCGGCGCCACGGTCGTCGCCGAAGGCGTCGGCGACCACGCCTTCGAGTACATGACCGGCGGCCGCGCGGTGGTGCTCGGGCCGACCGGGCGCAACCTGGCGGCCGGCATGTCCGGCGGCATCGCCTTCGTCCTCGACGTCGACGCGAAGAAGGTCAACCAGGACATGGTGGACCTGCTGCGCCCGACCGCCGACGATCTGGCGTGGCTCAAGAAAACCGTGCAACAGCACTACGATCTCACCCGCTCCGCGGTGGCGGCCTCGCTGCTCGGCGACTGGCCGCGCCGGTCGGTGGCGTTCACGAAGGTGATGCCGCGCGACTACCAGCGGGTCCTGGACGCGGCGAAGGCAGCGCGCGCTGCCGGCCGCGACGTCGACGAGGCGATCATGGAGGCCGCTCGTGGCTGACCCGACCGGTTTCCTGAAGTACGAACGCGAAGAGCCCGCGAAGAAGTCCTATGAGGAGCGGCTTTCCTCGTGGGGCGAGGTCTACGCGGACGTCGACCCGAACGAGCGCAACGAGCAGGTGCGCAAGCAGGCGTCGCGCTGCATGGACTGCGGCATCCCGTTCTGCCACTCCGGCGGCTCGGGCTGCCCGCTGGGCAACCTGATCCCGGAGTGGAACGACCTGGTCCGCCGCGGCGACTGGGCCGCGGCGAGCGACCGGCTGCACGCGACCAACAACTTCCCCGAGTTCACCGGGAAGCTGTGCCCGGCGCCGTGCGAGGCGGGCTGCGTGCTGTCGATCTCGCCGCTGTCGGGCGGGCCGGTGTCGATCAAGCGCGTCGAGCAGACGATCGCCGACCAGTCCTGGGAAGCGGGCTACGTCCAGCCGCAGGTGTCCGAAGTGTCCAGTGGCCGCCGGGTGGCGATCGTCGGCTCCGGCCCGGCCGGGCTGGCGGCGGCCCAGCAGCTGACCCGCGCGGGCCACGAGGTCACGGTCTTCGAGCGCGACGACCGGCTCGGCGGGCTGCTGCGCTACGGCATCCCCGAGTTCAAGATGGAGAAGAAGGTCCTCGACCGGCGCCTGGCGCAGCTGCGCAAGGAGGGCACCCGGTTCGTGACGGGCTGCGAGGTCGGCGTCGACCTGTCGGTGGAGGACCTGCGCGCGCAGTACGACGCGGTGGTCCTGGCGGTGGGAGCACTGCGCGGCCGCGACGACACGACGACGCCGGGCCGCGAGCTGGCGGGCATCCACCTGGCGATGGAGCACCTGGTCCCGGCCAACAAGTACGTCGAGGGCGACGGCCCGCCCGCGATCGACGCCCGCGGCAAGCACGTGGTGATCATCGGCGGCGGCGACACCGGCGCGGATTCGTACGGAACGGCCACCCGCCAGGGCGCGCTGTCGGTGACCCAGCTCGACCAGTACCCGATGCCGCCCACGGTCCGCGACGACGAGCGCTCGCCGTGGCCGACGTGGCCGTACATCCTGCGCACGTACGCGGCGCACGAAGAGGCGGGCGAGCGCAAGTTCGCGGTGGCGGTCAAGCGGTTCGTGGGTTCCGAAGAAGGCCGCGTGACGGCGGTCGAGCTCCAGCAGGTCCGCGTCCAGAAGGACCCGGCCACCGGACGGCGCGAGGTCATCCCGGTCAACGACGAGGTCGAGACGCTGCCGGCGGACCTGGTCCTGCTGGCGATCGGCTTCGAGGGCGTCGAGGAGATGCCGCTGCTGTCCGGGCTCGGCTTGTCCTTGACCCGGCGCGGGACGCTTTCGTGCGGCGCGGACTGGCAGACGGAGACGCCGGGGGTGTTCGTCTGCGGGGATGCGCACCGAGGCGCGTCGCTGGTGGTGTGGGCGATCGCGGAGGGCCGGTCGGTGGCCAACGCGGTGGACACGTACCTGACGGGGGCGTCGGACCTGCCGGCGCCGGTGCACCCGACGGCGTTGCCGCTCGCGGTCGTCTGATCCGTTCGTCTCGGAAGCCCCCTCGCCACTGGTGAGGGGGCTTCCGGCGTAACACGGGGCGTTATCGTGGCGACGCAGGGGAGAGCCAGGGACGGGTTCGGGGAGGACTGTCGATGAGCCAACCGGAGGAAGACGAACCGGACACCAGCGCGAACTCGGTGATCATCGGCGGCGACCTGACCGGCAACGTGCTCCAGATCGGTACGGTTGCCGGCGACGTCCACTACGGTGCGCCCGGCATGGCGCAGTCGTGGTACCTCGGCACAGTCCGCGACGTGGCACCCGGCAACTTGCTGGGGCGTACGACCGAGCTGGCGGAGCTGAGGCGGTTTTGCCTGGACCCCGACCCCGCACCTGCCTATGCGTGGTGGCGGGCGGAAGCGTGGAGCGGGAAAACCGCATTGATGTCGTGGTTCGTGCTCAACCCGCCCAAGGATGTCCGGGTGGTCTCGTTCCTCATCACGGCTCGGGACACGAGGGCCGACACCCGCGCGGGCTTCCTGGCCGAAGTGGTTCCGCAGCTGGCGGTAGTGGCGCGAGTCAAGTCCCCCGAGCAGGCGAGCGAATCCGACTTCCGCGGTCTGCTCGATGCCGCTGCGAAGGCGTGCTCGGACGGCGGCCGGCGGCTGATCCTCGTCGTTGACGGGCTCGACGAAGATCGGGGTGCGGGCGAGGACCACGGAGCCAAGAGCATCGCTGCCCTGCTGCCCCGGCGGCCGGTCCACGGCCTCCGGGTCATCGTCTCGGGACGGCCGAATCCCGGCATCCCGCCCGTCCTGCCCGACGATCACCCCCTCCGTGACCCGGCTATCGTCCGCGAACTCGCGCCCTCGCCCGCGGCCATCGCGGCGAAATACGCGATGAAGCAGGACCTGGATCGATTGCTCGGTGCGGACGCAGGCGAAGCGAAGGATGTCCTCGGCCTGCTCGTGGCCGCTCGCAGCGGCCTCAGCCGCCGGGATCTCGGGGAACTTGTGGGCGGAACCCGCATAAGTGAGGTCCTGGACAGTGTCGAGAGCCGGGCATTCAGCCGTCGGCACGCCCGTTGGCGGCCCGAATTCACTCCCGAGGTCTATCTGCTCGGCCATCAGGGCTTGTACGCCGAAGCGGCCGACAGGCTCGGTGAGCAGGCGGTGCGCACATATGGTGAGCAGATCACGAGATGGGCCGAGAGCTACCGCGTCCGGGGATGGCCGCCCGAGACGCCGCAATTCCTGCTGCACGGCTATCCGCGGTTGCTCCAGGAAACCGGTCAGCACGATCGGTTGGTCGAGTGCGTTACAGATCTGGCGAGGCAGAGTCGTCTCATCGAGGTCACCGGGGGCGAAGCGGGGGTTCAAGCCGAGGTCGCCGAAGTCCAAGCGGTGATCTGCAACTCATCAGAACCTGATGTCGTGAGCCTGGTCAAAATCACCATGCAAAGCGATGACCTCAGGGACCGGAACGCCCGGACCCCCGCGCGGCTTCCGGTATTGTGGGCCAGGATGGGGGACTTCGACCGGGCCGAGGCACTTGCACGGTCGATCTCGTCGGAGAATCGACGAGGTGAAGCCGTCGGCGAACTGCTCGCGGTCATGGTGGAAGCCGGGCTGACCGATCGCGCCGACCGGTTAGTTGCCGAGTCCTTGCCCGAAGCTCAGCACCCCTATCTCCGCGCCCAGCTCGCGGGCGCGATCGCCCGAACCGGGGACTTCGCCCGCGCAAGGTCGATGGCCGAAGACATGGCGGATCCCGATTGGCGTGCACAAGCGGCTCTCGCCGTCGCCGCTGCTGAAGGCCCGGAAGATGTCGAAGTGCTCCTGACCATCGCCGGTCGCATCGGGGATGGAATCCTTCGGCAAGAGGCGATCCACTCGGTGGCCCAGTATCTGCTTAAGGCGGGATTCGCCGAGTCCGCGATCGAACTTTCGTCGGTTTTGGTTTCTATGTACCGGTTCGGTTTGATCGCGCAGGCTGCCCGGGTGCTCTTGTCGTCTGGCGCGACCTCCAAAGCCCAACGGGTGATGAGCAGGCTCGACGACGAGTCGGCACGAAAGCTGTGGGCGCGTCTGGAACTCGAGGAGACGGCGCGGACCGATCTCGAATCGGCGGTCGCCGGATTGGCCACGATAGAAGAGCACCATCGCGAGAGCGTGTTGCTGAAAATTCTCGAAATCGCCATCGAGGACGACAACGTCGGGTTTGCGGATTTCGCACTCAGTGGGCTGGGTTCCCACTACGACGAGCTCGGTCTTCACACGGTGCTGAAACACCTCAGCTTCAAGGGGGAACTGGAACGCGCCGAGGCGCTGTTGCTAACCAAGTCGCCGGGGCTGGAGAGTGAGAGGGACTTCGCTGCACGGGCCGGCGCCTTCACCGCGATGGCGGAGGGAGCTCTTCTGTCAGGTGACTTCGACGCGACCCGGATGTTGGCGGAGCGAGCGGAAGCGATCGCTCGGCGGGTGGGCGGCTCTTACCTCTACAGTGATGCGTTGCGGAGCTTCGCGGACTTCGTCACGACGACAAAGAATGTCGAAGCCGCCGAGCGGCTCGCCGGCGTTCTCCTGACCTCCGATCCGGCTTATGTCGACAGCGAGCAAGTTGCCCGGTTCCTGGCGGAGTCGGGCGATGTGAAGGTCGCGGAGTCGCTGGCGTTCCGGCTCGGCGATCCGACAGAGGTATTGAGGACGCTTGTGCCGTTGCTCCGCCGTCTCCGAACTCGTGATGAAAGCGCCGAAATAATCCGCATCGTCGAACGCGCCGAAGGCTTGGCGGGCGGGCGGATCGACGAGATCGACGTGCGGTGTGTGGTCGAGTTTCTCTGCGCGGCGGGAGTCCCTGACCGTGCACTCGAGCGAGCGGACGCCCTCGCAAGCGGACGTGTGCGGGAACAGGCGCAGAGCCAGGTGGTCGAAGAACTGTGCGCCATGGGAAGGATCGATGACGCCGTCGGCATCGTCCGGCGAGGGCGCAGTGTTGATTGGGTCGAGTACGAGCTTACCGAGACACTGGCGAAGGCACTGGGAGCAGCGGGACGCGATGATGGTCTCGAGATCCTGAACGATCTCGGGGTCAAATCCGGCTCGATGGCCCGCGCGTTCCTCGAGGAACTCGCCGGGCGCGATGGTGAGCGGGCGCTTGAGTTGACACTGACTTTGCTTGACGATTTCGACAAAGAATCGGCGTTGCTGGCGATCGCCGGCCGGATCGACGGGCCTCTTCGATCGCGTGTGCTCGCCGAGTACCTGCGGCGTGGTGACTGGGCGCGAGTCCTCCCCTTGCTCAACCCGGTTGAGCAATCCGGGCTGACCGACGTCGTCGATCAGTTCGTGGCCCTGCAGGAGGCCCGGTTGGGTCTGGGCTCCGAGGACGCCTGACCAGTCTGAAAGCGTTACGCCGGACGGCGGCTGTGCAGTCTGTACACGGCCAACTACTTTCGAGTGGTTGTGTCGCCTTTGCGACGATTCACTTCTGCGGAAGGTGGGGCGTCTTGAAGCACACGAAAACCGCGGTGATCACCGCCATCCTCGCTCTCGCGTTCGCCCTGGTCGGCACCCCCGCTCAGGCCGCCGCGAAACCCTTCTGGACGCCCGATGCGATGCGGGCGGCCGTTCCGATGGACTCCCTCGTCCAAGCTCCCGCCGCAACGCCGGCTGACGTCGCCAGAGGGCAGAGCGCGATCATCCAGAGCATCCCGAACGGTGGTGGGCCCTGGACCGGCGGCGGCAAGGTCACCCAGACCGCCGGGCGCGTGTTCTTCCTCTTCAACGGCCAGAAAGCGTCCTGCTCCGGGGACGCCGTCACCAGCACCAACGGCAGCGTCGTCGTCACCGCCGGGCACTGCGTGAAGTACCAGGGCAGCTGGCACACCCAGTGGGTCTTCGTGCCCGGCTACGACAACGGCAACGCTCCCTACGGCCAGTGGTCCGCCAAGACCACCCTCACCACGCCGCAGTGGGAAGCCAGCGAGGACATCAACTACGACGTCGGCATGGCCGTCGTGAACCCGCTCAACGGGCAGCGGCTCACCGACGTCGTCGGTGCTCAGGGCATCGCCTTCAACCAGCCGAAGAACCAGAACATGTACACCTTCGGCTACCCGGCCGCGGCGCCCTACGACGGCACGAAGCTGATCTACTGCAGCGGCAGCACCTTCACCGACTTCCTGCTGACCAAGGACCACGGCATGAGCTGCAACATGACCGGTGGCTCCAGCGGCGGTCCGTGGTTCCTGTCGTTCAACGAGAGCACCGGCACCGGCGTGCAGGCCTCGGTGAACAGCTTCGGCTACAACTTCCTGCCCGGCTACATGTTCGGGCCGTACTTCGGCACCGACGCGCAGAACCTGTACAACCGCGCGCAAGCCGCGTGAGGCGCCGTCAGCCCAGGGGCGGAGCGGGAGTTCCGGTCCCTGGGCTGACGTCCACGCGCCCCCGGCCGAGCAGGCTCAAGGTATGCGGAAAACCCTGATCGCCCTGATCTTCCTGCCCCTGCTCGCCGCGCCACCGGCGGAGGCGGCTCCAAGACTGCAGTGGACGTCCCCCTGCCCGGACTACGGCATGACGCCGTCCCCGACGGCCGGGCTCGAGTGCGCGACCCTGCGCGTGCCGCTCGACTACGCGCACCCTGGCCGCACCATCGAGCTCACGCTCTCCCGCCACGCCGCCCTCCCCGGCAAAAGACGAGGCGTGCTGCTGATGAACCCCGGCGGGCCCGGCAGCCCCGGGCTCGCCATGCCCGCCCAGCTGCTGCAGCGCGCGGGCGGCACCGGCCTGCCGGACGCCTACGACGTCATCGGGTTCGACCCGCGCGGCACCACCTACAGCACGCCGGTGACGTGCGGCATGACGACGGCGGAGGAGCGCGGCGCGGTCCTCGGCCCGTACGCGGACGGGCCGCGGGACGTCGCCGCCACCGCGGCGAAAGCGCGTGCCGTCGCGGAAAAGTGCGGGAGTGCGTCCACAAAGGACCTGCTGCCGCACATGACGACGGCGAACACCGCCCGTGACCTCGACCGGATCCGGGAAGCGCTGGGGGAGAAGAAGATCTCCTATTACGGCGTCTCCTACGGCAGCTACCTCGGCGCCGCCTACGCGTCGATGTTCCCCGGCCACACCGACCGGATCGTGCTCGACAGTGTCCTCGGCCCGCGGGGCCTCGACGTCCGCGCCAACCAGCGCTTCGCCGAGGGCTTCGACGACCGCTTCCCGGACTTCGCCGCGTGGGCGGCCCAGCGTGACGACGTCTACCACCTGGGGCGGACCCCGGCGGCGGTGACGGCGAAGTTCTTCGAGCTCGCCGCCGTCCGCGGACCCGAGTTCCGGTCGAACACGTGGAACGGCCTCTACGACGACGCCTCCTTCCCGGCGGTGGCCCGGGACTGGGCGGGCACCGCGCGCGCCGCGGCCGGGCCCGTCGACGGCGACAACCACGCCGCGCTGCAGCTGCAGGTGATCTGCAACGACGCCGACTGGCCCGAGCGGATCGGTTACTACCAGCACGCCGTCGAGCGCGAACGGGCGCGGCACCCGATGTTCGGCCCGGCCGCGGCGAACGTGAACCCGTGCGCGTTCTGGCCGGTCGAACGCACCGAGCCGCCGGTGCGCGTCGGCGGCCCCGGCCCGGCGAACGTCCTGCTGGTGCAGAACCTGCGCGACCCGGCGACCCCGCTGTCCGGCGCGCGGGAGACGCGGGCGGCGCTCGGGGACCGTGCGCGGATGGTGACCGTCGACGCCGGCGGGCACGGGGTGTTCACCCGGGAAAACGCCTGCGGAAACGAGGTGGTGCTGCGCTACCTGCGGGACGGGGTCTTCCCCGCGGCGGACGGTTCCTGCTGATTCCCGGGGTCAGGTCAAGGTGGTGAGCAGCGCCCAGTAGCCGCCCCCGCCGGCGACGACCCCCATCAGCAGTCCGGCCAGCACTTCCGGGGTGGTGTGGTCGCGCAGCGCCACGCGTGACCACGCCACCCAGGCCGTCGGCAGGACGAGCAAGAGCGCCCACGGGCCGTACGTCAGCGTCAGCACGACCACGGCGGCCGAGGCGACCGCGGCGTGCAGGGAGATCTTGAACTTCGCGCCGAAGGTGATCGCCACCGCGACCACCAGGCTCGCCAGCATCGACGCGGCCAGCGCGACCAGCTGCGCAGGCGAGCCGCCGGCGAGCAGCACGGCGAAACCGAGACCGAGCGACGCCCCGGCGACCAGCAGCGGGACCCGGCGGCCGGCCCGGTTCGTCACGTGGTGGCCGTCCCACTTGCCGCGTCTCGCGCCGCGGACGATCACCGCCATCGGGATCAGCGAACCGGTGACGGAGATGAGCAGGCCCCAGGTCAGCGCCGGGAGCGGCCGGTGCCCGGTGGCGGCCCAGGCCACGGCGAGCGGCAGCGTCAGGACCCACACCCAAGGGGCCAGGACCTCGGTGGCCAGCCGGGAGAAGCGGAGCACGGCGCGAACCTTATCCTGGACCGCGTGAACTGGACTGTGGACGTCCCCGTCGACACACTGCCCGAGCTCCCGCCGCTGCCGCCCGAACTGCGGGAGCGGCTCGACCAGGCGCTGGCCCTCCCGGCCGCTCAGCAGCCGGAGTGGCCCGACCCCGAGGCCACCCGCCGGGTCCGCGGCGTGCTGGAGAGCGTGCCGCCGATCACCGTCCCGGCCGAGATCGACCGGCTGAAGAGCCACCTGGCCATGGTCGCCCGCGGCGAGGCCTTCCTCCTGCAGGGCGGCGACTGCGCGGAGACGTTCGAGTCCAACACCGAGCCGCACATCCGCGCCAACCTGCGCACGCTGCTGCAGATGGCCGTCGTGCTCACCTACGGCGCGAGCCTGCCGGTGGTCAAGGTCGGCCGCATCGCCGGCCAGTACGCGAAGCCGCGCTCGGCCGCGACGGACGCACTGGGCCTGCCGGTTTACCGCGGCGACATCATCAACTCCCTGGTCGCCAAGCCCGAGCTGCGCGTGCCGGACCCCGGCCGGATGATCCGCGCCTACGCGAACGCGGGCGCCGCGATGAACCTGGTCCGCGCGCTCACCGCCGCCGGCATGGCCGACCTGCACCAGGTGCACGACTGGAACAAGGACTTCGTGTCGGCGTCGCCGGCCGCGCAGCGCTTCGAGTCGCTGGCCAACGAGATCGACCGCGGCCTGCGGTTCATGTCGGCGTGCGGCGTCACCGACACGTCGCTGCAGTCGACGGAGATCTTCGCCAGCCACGAGGCGCTGCTGCTCGACTACGAGCGGGCGATGCTGCGCATGGACAACGCGGACGCGGCCAACCCGAAGCTCTACAACCTCTCGTCGCACTTCCTGTGGGTCGGCGAGCGGACCCGCCAGCTGGACGGCGCGCACATCGCGTTCGCCGAGCTACTGGCCAACCCGATCGGGTTGAAGATCGGCCCGACGACCACGCCGGAGCAGGCGCTCGAGTACGTCGAGCGGCTCGACCCGCGCCACGAGCCGGGCCGGCTGACGCTGATCGCGCGGATGGGCAACGGCAAGGTCCGCGAGGTGCTGCCGGCGATCGTGGAGAAGGTCGAGGCGTCCGGGCACAAGGTCATCTGGCAGTGCGACCCGATGCACGGCAACACCCACGAGTCGTCGACCGGCTACAAGACCCGCCACTTCGACCGGATCGTCGACGAGGTCCAAGGCTTCTTCGAGGTGCACAACAAGCTGGGCACCTACCCGGGCGGCATCCACGTGGAGCTGACGGGCGAGGACGTCACCGAGTGCCTGGGCGGGGCCCAGGAGATCTCGGACATCGACCTGTCGGGCCGCTACGAGACGGCCTGCGACCCGCGGCTGAACACGCAGCAGTCTCTGGAGCTGGCGTTCCTGGTCGCGGAGATGCTGCGCGGCTAGCCCGGCCCCGCTTGGATCAGCAGGCGTCGAGCAGGCGGGCCGCCGACTTCAGGACCGCGTCCCGCAGCGAGCCCACGTCCGGCACCGCCGCGCCGTTGGCCTGCAGTCCGATGTGGACCGAATCCCGGTACGTGGCGACCGCGATGCCCACCGCGTGGCGCGGGGCCAGCGGCACGAACGGGTAGACCTCCGCCAGCCTCGCGCCGTCGAGCGACAGGCGGGCCGGGGGCAGCGGGACCGTGGTGATCACCAGGTCGAACAGCATCGGCGCGGCCCGGCCCGCCGTGCGGGTGCCCAGGCGGTGCAGCAGCGGCGGGACCCGGTCGGCCAGCAGCGGCAGTGCGCCGGCACCGCGGCTCGGGCCCGCCGCCTTGTTGCGGGTCATCGCCCGGCGGACCACCCGCAGCCGCTCGACCGGGTCGTCCTCGCCGACCGGCAGGTCGCACAGGTACCCCGAGAGCTTGTTGCCGCCGAGCTGCGCACCGGCCCGGCCGCGCACGCTCACCGGGATCAGCGCGCGCAGCGTGCGGCCGTCGGCCCGCTGCCCGCGGTTGACCAGCCACTCGCGCAGGGCTCCGGACAGCACCGCGAGCACGACGTCGTTGGTCGTGCCGCCGTGGGCGCGGCGCACCCGGCGCAGCTCGGTCAGCGGCAGCCGGGCGAACCCGAGGCGGCGCTCGGCCGACGGCGGTGCCGACACCGGCGACAGCGGCGGGCGGGCCGCCCGCACCAGCGACGAGGCGATCCCGGCCTGGTCCCGGACCGTGCCGAGGGCGTCCTTCACCGTGTCCAAAGTGGAGCGCGGGGCGGAGATCGGCGCGGACGCCCGGTCCGGCAGCTTGACGCCGTCGAGCAGCCCGGCCGCAACCGCGTACGCGCCGGCGCCGTCGGTCAGCGCGTGGTGCAGTTTCAGCAGCAGCGCGAAGTTCCCGTCCGGCAGGCCGGTGACCAGCGTGAGGTCCCACAGCGGCCGGGTCGTGTCGAGCGGCTCGGCGATCCACTGCGACGCGTACGCCGCGAGGGGGTCCGGCTCGTACAGCGAACTCAACACGACGTGGTGAACGTGGTCGGCCGCGGTGAAACCCGGGTCGTCGCTCCAGCTGGCCGAGCCCGGCGGGAACAGTTCCGCGCGCGCCCGCTGGCGCAGCTTAGGCAGCCGCGCGGCCCGTTGGGCGAGCAACGCGGTCAACGCGGCCGGATCCACCGGGCCGCGGGCGGTGAAGGTGACCACCGCCCCCATGTGCATCGGGGTGGTTTCGCTTTCCAGGCACAGGAAAGCGACGTCGAGCGCGCTGAGCGGCGAGCCTGCCATGGGCGACCTTTCCGGGTTCGCGGGGGGCGCACGGCCACGTGCGTCGGAAGGGAAGGAACCCACTGCACCAGCCCGACGTGACGGCCGGGTGGTCGAAGTGTTTCCACGACGCTAACTACCCACCCCGTTCGTCCGTTCGAGACACCCCGGGCCGCGGTGCCCCGGCTCACAGATCGAAAACGGGCTCATTCCCCCGGAGCATGCCCGGGTTCTTCCGCCCGGGCCACCGGCGTGCCCCAATCGGGGGTGAGCGCGACCTGCTTGCCGACGCGGCGCACCGGCAGGCCGTTCACCTGCCGCTTGCCGAGCCCCGGCCAGATCTCCGCGGCGTCCTTCGCCGCGGCGCGGATCGCGCCGCCGTCGAGCGTGGTGCGGGTCTCCGGGATCTCCCGGTCCGTCCACTGCACGACCAGCTTCAGCGGGCCGGCCGAGGGGAGGGGCCACAGGAAGATCTCGTGCTCGACGGCGAACCGCGTGCCGCCGACCGGCGTGGCCCGCAGCACCGGGGCCTCCGGTTCGGACGCGGACGGCACCGAGATCGTCTCGGAGCTCGCCCGGCTGCCGTCGGCGTAGAGCACGCCGATGAGCAGCCCGTTGTAGTCGGGCTTGCGCCGGTGGTCGATCAGGCCCTCGGCGGGGTCGTCGACCAGGCTGTCCCGGGAGTACACCGTGACGCGCAGGGTCAGCGCCTGCGGCCACACCTCGATGGCCCGCAGCGCGACCACCGTGCGTTCGGAGCGGCCCAGCGGCTGCGCCCACGGCAGCACGGCCGGGACGATGTATTCGCGCGGGGGATCGGTCCAGTGCCGCCCGTTGAACGCGTAGAGCTCCTGTTCGGGGACGGGGAACAGGGGACGCTCGCGCGGACCGCCGGTGAAGAAGCTGCTCATCGGGCGGCCCGCGACACGCTGTCCGGCACCATGCGCCCACGGTAGGACAACCGCCCGGGAATTTCCGCCCCCGATCGGGCGTACGGCCCTTGCTCCCCGTGATCCGGGACACAAGGGCCGTACACACACGGTGATCCGTCAGTCGCTGAGCTTCAGTTCGCCGTTCTTCCGCGCGGCCTCGTCGAGCTCCTTCTCCGTCGGCTTGCCCATGGCGTCCATCAGCTGGCGGGCCAGGCCGAGGCCGGTCCCGCCGAGCGACAGCGCCTTGGCGAACATGTCGGACATGCCGTCGGCGCCGTTGAGCACGACCATGTGGTCGACGTTGCCGAACGCGCTCGCGCCCGCCTCGACGATCTCCGGCCAGCGCTCGGCCAGCTGCTGCGCGACGACGGCTTCCTGGTTCTCCGCCAGCGCCGCCGCCCGCGCCTTGATCGCGTCCGCCTCGGCCAGGCCCTTCGCACGGGCCGCCTCGGCTTCGGCGAGGCCGCGCGCCTTCGCGGCTTCCGCCTCCGCCAGGCCGCGGGCCTTGGCCGCGGCGGCCTCGGCCTCACCGGTGGCCCGGGTCGCGCCCGCCGTCGCTTCGGCGCGGGCCTTGGTGGCCTGGGCCTCGGCCTCGGCGGCGGTCTTCACGCGGGTGGCGTCCGCTGCGGCCCGCAGCTCGGTCTCCTTCGCCTCGGCCTGTGCCTTGGCGATGGAGGCGTCGCGGGCGGCGTCGGCCGTGGTCCGGGTGTCGTACGCCTTCGCGTCGGCCGGCTTGCGGACCTGCGACTGCAGCCGCTGCTCGGCCAGCGCCGCCTCCAGCTCGGCGGCCCGCGTCTCTTGGACGACGACCTCCTGGCGCGCGGTCGCCTCGGCCAGCGGCCCGGACTGCGACGCCTTCGCCCGCGCCTGGTCCACCTCGGCCTGGTAGCCGGCCTGCTGGATCTGGCTCTCGCGGACGGCGGCGGCCTTCTTCGCGGCCGAGACCTGCTCGACCTCGGCGGCCTCCTGGTCGCGCTGCGCTTCGGCGATGCGGGCGGACGCGGCGATCGCGGCAGCGTGCGGCTTGCCGAGGTTGAGGATGTAGCCGGACTCGTCGTCGATCTCCTGGATCTGCAGCGAGTCGACGATCAGCCCGAGCTTGATCATCTCGGTGGCCGAGGACTGGCGCACCTCGCCGGTGAGCGCGTCCCGGTTGTGGATCATCTCCTCGATGGTCAGCCCGCCGACGATCGAGCGCAGGTGCCCGGAGAACAGCTCGTGGATCGTGTCGTTCATGCCCTTCTGCTGGTCCAGGAACCGGCGGGCGGCGTTGGCGATCGAGGCGTAGTCGTCCCCGACCTTGTAGATCACGACGGCCCGCACGGTGACCGGCAGCCCCTGCTTGGTGACGCAGGAGACCTGCAGGTTGACGCCGCGGGTGTCCAGCGACAGCCGCCGCGCGGTCTGGAAGCCGGGGATGACGTTCACCCCGCGGCCGGTGATGATCTTGAAGCCCAGGCTGTCCGCGGTCTCCGCGCGGTCGACGCGGACCCCCAGCCCGGAGATGATCAGCGCCTCGTTCGGTTCGGCCACTTTGTACAGCAGCCGCAGGATCCCGAAGACGACGATCAGCACGGCGATGACGCCACCGGCGGAAACCAGCAGGATTTCCACGAGGCTCATGGCACCGACCCCCTCGCTCTTTTCTGTTGTGCGTGTGTTGGTGCCCCTTCCACGCCGCCCGGCGCCCGACGGTTGCCACCGTCGTGAGTGAAAAAGAGGGTTCTAACCCTCTTTTTCACTCACGACGGACTGTGGCACGGCGGCCGGGTCAGCGGCTCAGGGGTTGCCACCGTTCCACGTAAACCGTCCGCGGGGGTTCGAAGTCGACCACGAGCACCTGGGTGCCCGACGTGAACGTCTCCTCCGGGTCGGCCGGGTAGGCGTAGAACGCCTCCGTGCCGCCCCGGACGTTCAAGAGCACCTCACCGATGAGGCCGGGGCCGATCGTGCCCGTCACGCGGCCCCGGCTGCCGATCATCCCCCGAACCCCTTCAGCTTGACCTTGGAGTTCTTCGCCACGAACGTGCCCGGCTCCGGGTCCTGCTGGAAGACGAAGTCGAACCCGCCGCCACCGCCGCCGGGGCCGCGGCCCCGGCCGCCGTCGCGGTCGGCCTTCAGCCCGGCCTGCTCGAGGATCTTCTGCGCGTCCTCGAACGAGCGGAACCGGACGTCCGGCACCTGGACGGCGTTGTTGACGAACACGCCGATCCGCTTGGCCTTCGCCGCCGCGCCGGCCGGCGGGTCGGTCCGGGTGACGGCGCCGGCCGGGACGTTCTGCTTGAACTCCTCGCCCGCCTGGAACGGCTCGAACCCGGCCGCCTGCAGCTGCTTGAAGGCGTCGTCCTTGGACTGGCCGGTGACGTCCGGGACCGGCGGCAGCGGGATCGGGCCCTTCGACACGGTGATCGTCACCTGGCCGCCGATGGTGAGCTGGCTGCCCGCCGCCGGCGTCGTGCGGATGACCGCGCCCTGCGGAACGTCGGCGTCGAAGTCGTCGGTGCCGCGGACCGGCGTCAGCTGGGAGGCCTTGATCGCCTTCTCGGCGTCGGCCAGCGCGGTGCCCGGCCGGATGTCCGGCACCGCCGGGCGCCCCTTCGACAGCACCACCGACACGGTCGCGTTCGGCGAGAGCGTCGTGCCCTCCGGCGGGTCGGCGCGCAGGACGGTGTTCGACGGCGCGGTGTTGTCGTACTCCTGGGTGAACTGCGGGTTCAGCTTCACCGCCCGCAGCGCGTCTCCGGCCGCGGCCTGGTTCAGCCCGACCAGCTTCGGCACCCGCGCGGTCTTGTCGCCGCCGGTGTCGGTGAGGATGAAGGCGAACGCCCCGATCAGCCCGCCGAGCAGCAGCACCGCGGCGGCGATCACGAGGATCCGCTTGCGGTTGTCCGGCGGCGGCTTCTCCGGCTCGGGCCGGCTCCGGCGCCGCGGCGGCGGGGCCACCGGCGGCACCTGCGTGGTCACCGGCCCGGCGGCGTGGCTCAGCGCCCGCGTCACGTTCGGACGGTGCACCGGCATCGTCTTCTCGGTGTCCGGCACCTGCGGGATCCGGGGGAGCGTGCGTTCGGTGTCGGCGAGGTCGCCCTGGCCGTGGGACACCGGGATCGGCACGGTCACCGGCAGCAGCCCCAGCTGGGCGCGCACCGCGGTCAGCTCGGTGAGGAACTCCCCGGCGTCGGCCGGGCGCCGCTGCGGGTCCCGCCGCGTCGCGCGCACGACCAGGTCGTCGAGCGCGGGCGGCAGGTCCGGGCGCAGCTCGCTCGGCCGCGGCACGTCGTCGTTCACGTGCCGGTAGGCCACCGAGATCGCCGTGTCCCCGGTGTAGGGCACCCGGCCGGTCAGCATCTCGTACAGCAGGATCCCGGCCGAGTAGACGTCGCCGCGCGCCGACGCCGCGCCGGTGGCGACCTGCTCGGGGGAGAGGTAGGCGACCGTGCCGAGGATGACGCTCGAAGACGTCGTGCCCGCGCTCGCCACGGCCCGCACCAGGCCGAAGTCCGCCACCTTCACCGCCCCGCCGGTGTGCTGCCCGACCCGGCCGATCAGCACGTTTTCCGGCTTTACGTCCCGGTGCACCAGCCCGGAGGCGTGCGCGGCGGCCAGCGCCGACAGCACCGGCTCCGCCACGCTCAGCGCCACCGCGACGTCCAGCGGGCCCTCGTCGTCGAGCAGGTCGCGCAGCGTCCCGCCGTCGACCAGCTCCATCACCAGGAAGGCCAGCCCCGACTCCGCACCCGGTGGCAGGTCGAAACCCTGGTCGTGCACCGCCACCACGTGCGGGTGGTGCAGCTGCGCCGCGGACTGCGCCTCCCGCACGAACCGGTCCACGAACGACCGGTCGTCGGCGAAGCGCGGATCCATGATCTTGATCGCGACCGGACGGTCCAGCCGGGTGTCCGTCCCCCGATAGACGGAAGACATTCCGCCGTGGGCGAGCAGCCGGTCCACCCGGTAGCGGCGCTCCAAAAGCGTGCCGACCAGGCTGGGTTGGGTGCGTGTCACGAGTATGGATCGTACGGAATCGGCCACGCCTCGTGGAGGAGACCTCGCGGGTCACCCGTGCGCACTAGCGGGTGAGGGGACGAAATGTGGCACAGTGTCACCTGTGAGTGGGATTCGTGTCGCCGAAGACATCCTCGACACCGCCATCGCGGTCCTCCCGTTGCCGGAGGTGGCGACCGTCCTCGGGACTTCGGCCAACAAGGTCCGGCAGATGCTGCGCGACGGGCAGCTGATCGCGCTCAAGCGCGGCGGTGAACTGTGCGTGCCCAGCGACTTCTTCGTGAAGGACGGCGTCGTCAAGGGCCTGGCCGGCACGATCACCGTGCTCGCCGACTCCGGCTTCTCCCGGACCGAGATGCTGCGGTGGCTGTTCACCGCGGACGACACCCTGCCCGGGAGCACGCCGATCAACGCCCTGCGGACCAGCCACGGCACCGAGGTCAAGCGGCGTGCCCAGGCGATGGCGTTCTGACCTGCTGAAACAGGCTGCGATCAGCTGAACGCCCGCCGCGGTGAGCAGGCAGGCGGGGAGCGACCACGCGGCCAGCGGTCCGGCCAGTGCCGCGCCCGCCGCCAGCCCGGTGATCTTCACGCTCGCCGCCGTCGTGAACACCTGCGCCCGGACGTGCTCCGGCGCTTCGCGGTGGCGGATCGCGAACAACGCGGTGAGCTGCGGACCTTCGGCGAAACCGGCCAGCACGGCGGCCACGATGACACCGTGCCCACCGGCGGCGAGCAGGCAGCTCGCCGCCAGCAGGAGGGTGCTCAGCCGGACGATCCGGTCGGGTGCCCACGGCAGTGGTTTCTTCGCGAGGACCGCGTTGGCCAGCAGGGAGGCCACGGCCAGGACGGCCAGCAGCAGTGCGCCGTCCGCCGGGCCGCGCAGGTGCGCCGCGCCCAGCAGCGGGTAACAGACGGTGACCATGCCGATGCCGGCGCAGGAGATCGTCGAGGTGACGGTCGCCCGCCTGAGCGGGACGTTGCGGACGAGGACCCGGAAGCCGTCCTTGAGGCGGGTCTTCTTCGGTGTCCGCTTCGGCAGGGCCCACGCCACCGGGATCGCCGCGGCGACCAGGCCGACCGCGACGACCAGCCCGGCGGAACCGCCGAGCAGCCCGGCGAGACCGGGTCCCGCGAGCGCGGCGGCGGTGAACGTCATGGCGTCGAAGCGGCTGGCCTTCGGCAACCGCTCCGGTCCGGCGACCGCGGGGAGCTGCGCGGTCCAGCCGCCGGCGATGGCGGGGTTGAGCAGGCCCGTCACGACCGCCACCGCGACGACGGCTTCGAGCGGCAGCCGCCCGAAGAGCGCGCTGACCAGCGCAATCCCGCCCGCGTAGCCGCCGAGGGCGAGGGCCAGCAGCCGTCCCGGGGTGGCGCTGCGGTCCAGCAGGGCGCCGAACACCGGCCCGCCCGCGGCGGCGGCCGCGGTCAGCCCGGCGAGCAAGGCCGCGCCGGCGTGCGGACCCGTGGTCATCCCGAGCAGCAGCAGCGCGGGGCCCGACAGCTCATCGCCGGTCCGGGCGAGCGTGGCGCCGACCAGGTAACGCCTTATCATGGGCGAGACGTTACAGTGGGGCATGGCTTTTCCGCACCGGGATTCCGTGCAGCGCGCGGTGGACCTGCTGGTCGTGTTGCTGGTGCCGTCCCCCGACCCGGCCGCGGTGGCGCAGGTGTTGCGCGACCACGGCGAACCGGACGTTTTGCTGTCGCCGGACGACGTGACGGAACTGCGTACGGCGGCGCTGGAGCTGCGTGAAGTCTTCGCGGCGCCCGACGTCGCTTCGGCGGCTTCGGTGCTCAACGCGTTGTTCGCGGCGTACGCGGGCCCACCGCGCCTGACCGACCACGAAGAGGGTTACGGCTGGCACCTGCACGCGGACGCGGCGGATGACGGGCCCTGGGGTGCGTGGCTGGTGACGTCGTCGGCGCTGGGGCTGGCTTCGCTGCTGGCGGAGCGCCAGGACGTCCCGGGCGGGCTGTGCGCGTCACCGTCGTGCGGGAGGCCGTTCGCCCACACGGGCGGCGGGAGCCCGCGGAGGTTCTGCTCGCCCCGGTGCGCGACGCGCGAACGCGTCGCCGCGCACCGGGCGCGCGGGTGAAGCGTCAGCCCTGGGTCTTGTCCCGCCAGGCGATCCACGACTTGAGGGCGTCGAGGTCGTAGTCCGGGCCGCCCACGCCGACGGTGAACGTCGTGACCCCCAGCTCCAGGAGCTTCGGGCCGAGCTCGTCCGGCTCGCCCTGGACACCGCACGACCGCTCGATCTCGCCCGGGTCGCGGCCGACGTCCGCGCAGTGCTGGTCGAGGATCTTGACCTTGCGGCCGACGACCTCCGGGTCGCCGAAGCCGTGCCAGATGTCGCCGTGCTTGGCCACCAGCTTGAGCGTCTTCTTCTCGCCGCCGCCGCCGATCAGGACCGGGATCTTGCGGGTCGGGGCCGGGTTCAGCTTGCTCAGGCGCGACTCGATGCGCGGGAGGGACTCCGCGAGGTCGTCGAGGCGGCCGCCCGCGGTGCCGAACTCGTAGCCGTACTCGTCGTAGTCCTTCTCGAACCAGCCCGAGCCGATGCCGAGGATGAGCCGGCCGCCGGAGATGTGGTCGACCGTGCGGGCCATGTCGGCCAGCAGCTCGGGGTTGCGGTAGCTGTTGCAGGTGACGAGCGCGCCGATCTCCACCCGGGACGTCGACTCCGCCCACGCACCGAGCATCGTCCAGCACTCGAAGTGCATGCCTTCGGGGTCGCCGTAGAGCGGGTAGAAGTGGTCCCAGAAGCGCCTATAGACACTTAACGCTCTCTGGCCGGCGGCCCACTGCCCACCGGGAGCACTCGATGACCGCCGCCACGGGAGGCTATCGCCTCTTCGCCATCCGCCTGATGGTCGCCCGAGCGAGCCTCATCAGCTTCGTCACGCTGGCGCTCGTCCTTGGATCGAGTGTGGGCCACCTTGCGATCCAGGAGCGGAACTGGCCCGCCCGAATCGTCATGCTCACCATTCTCGCGGGCATCTGGTGTAGCTTCTTCGCACTGGCCGCCGTGCACGCTCACTCGCCACGCCAGCTGCGCCGGATGAAAAAGACGCATTAGACGCCCCCCCCCGCAGTTTCAGGACTTCGGCCCGAGGGCTGCGGAGGGGGCATGGCCGGGGGAGCGGCCAGCCTCCGGTCACGCATCACTCGTCGTTCAGGTCGAGCAACGCGTTAAGCCTGTCGATTTCGCTCATCGCCAGTTGTTGCTTAGGCGAGAGCGGGCGCGCAACGATTTCAGTAGCCCCGGATGGTCTCCGGGTCAGGAAAACGACGCCAGCGATCCAGAACCCCAGCGTGATCAGCATGTGCAAGTTGGCGAGCGTGGGCGGCCACTGCCACTCGAACGCGAGGATCGCGTGCGGGATGACGAAGACAGTGCTGACTACGGCGGTGGCGAACATCCAGATATGGATCGTTTGCGGCACGGCGGAGTTTTGAACCTGTACCTGCGTCTGGTTGCTCACGGGTGGTTACCTCCTTTAGGGCATTGGGATGACCCGGTTGCACCAGAGGTATCTCTGACCCGTGACCGATCGTTAGGCGACCTCAGCGATGTTTTCGGGATTTACCTCGTACGGCCGAAGATCCAGGTCACGCGACGGTTGCAGATCGGTACGGGGTTCACTTTCAGCATCACTTCTACTACGGTGACGCGCTTCGTTGCTCCTTTGGGGAATGTCCCCAATGGACTGGTGCAGATGCATTAGTCCGGTTGAACGGCGACGCCCCCGGCACCGTACGGGTATGCCGGGGGCGTCGTTGTGTGCGTGTTACGCCTGGCGCAGCTGCTCGATGAGGCCGCGCCACCCGGCAGCGGGCAGCTTGAAGTACCCGCCCTCGGGGTCCTTGCTGTCGCGCACGGCGGCCTGGTCTCCGAGCTTCGCGACCTCGACGCAGTTGTCGTCGTTGCTGCTATAGCTGCTCTTGGACCAGGCGTTTTCGGGTATCGTCATCCTTTCTCCATCTCTTCAATGGCGGTGGCGATGCGCTCGGCTGACTCGTCTTTGCTCAGCGCCACCGCCTCCCCGGCATCCACTGTTCTGGCGTACTCGGCCAGGTCCTCGCTTTGGTCGAGGATCTGGCCACTTCGCCGGGTTCCGAGGTGGACGATCGACAGCGCGGCTTTGTCGCGCGGCTCGATCATCGAGAACGCACCGGTCATGCCGGGGTACCAACCAGCGCGGTCGGGCACGATGCGGATCGTGGCGTTCGACTACTCGGTCGCGATCTTGTGCAAGAACCGCAGGGCATCGGCCATGACCTCGCGTCCACCGATGCACTTGCGGAGCGCCGCTTCGTCGATCAAGGCCTTGTAGGTCACCGGCCGGCGGGTGCGGTTCGGGTCGATGACGGCGCCACGGCCAGCGCGCATCGCGACGCGGGCGCTGATCTCGTGAGCCGGGACGGTGCCGCCGGACATGATGGCGCGGGTGTAGCCCGAGTCCTGCACCAGGCCGGGAAGAAGCACGAGCGCGCCGTCGGTGATGGTGGCTGCGTTGGCTTCGAAGTCGGCGAGGGCGGCGTTCATCGCGGCCTGCTCGCTCAGGGTGGTGGCGGTCCAGCCGTGCTGGGCTTCGTCGCCGTTGACCATGGCGACGATCTGGTCGAAGCGCTCGCCTCGAACACCCAAGAGGGTCAGCATCCGCGCGACATCCTCGACCTTCACCGGCGAGATACCGGTCTCGATCCGCGACAGGTGCGCCTTCGAGATGCCCACTTCGTCGGCGAACGCCGTCAACGTGACATCGCGCTGAACGCGCTCGGCACGCAGGTGAGCACCGATTTTCGCGGACTTCGCGGAGGCCTTGTTTTCTGCCATGGAACGAGGATAGAGCAGGCATCCAGCGGATACAGCGTCGCCCGATCGGCTCACTTGCGACGGTCGTTCCCTTGTGTTCCACTTGTTGTGGAACGAGAGGGAACGTCAGGTAACGCCCTCTACCTCGAACTGTACCGCGGGGGCGGCGATGGAGATGCAGGTACGCGGGTGGCGCGAGGAGCGCACCGCTTGGGCGTTCGACACGACCGGGCGGCGGATCCCGATCGTGACCGGGCTGACCACGAGCGAAGGCCGGACGGTCGCCGTGCTGGCGGTCGCCGACGGGCCCAGCGTCATCCTCGACGGCGACGCGTCCCAGCTGCGCACCAACATCGTCCAGACCCTCGAAGACCTCAAGGACGCGCGACGGGCGGGCCGATGATCGTGCACGAGACCAGCGACACCCGGCAGTCCCGTGCGCGTATCTGGAACGCGATGCTCGGCGGCGGCGAGGCCTACGAGGACGACCGATTCGTCCTCCAGAAGCTGAAGGCCATAGCGCCGGACGTCAGCCTGCTCGCGGTCCACGAGGTGGAGTTCATCGAGCGGGCCTGGCGGCACATCGTCGGGCGCCGCGGCATCCGCCAGGTCATCTACTGCGGCGCCCCGATCCCGCCCGGCGCGCCACCGCACGCCGCGGACCTCGAGTCCATCGCCCTCGGCCGCCTGGAGCGGGTGGTCTACCTCGAGCCCGATGCGGTACTGAGCGCCAAGGGCGCCGGCTACCTCGCCGACAACATCGCGACCGTCCGGCACGTCGACCCGCTCGATCTGCCCAAGGTCGACGCGAAGCTGAAGCACTACCTCGTGTGGGACGAGCCGGTCGCGATCGTCGCACCCGGCGTGCTGCACTGGCTCGGCGAAGACGCGGCGCGCGAATGGCTGCGGGACCTGAGCACGATGTTCCCGCAGGGCGGCTACCTGATCGCGTCGCACTTCCTCGACCCCGAACCGGCAGACCCGGCCGTGGTGGTGCTCGTCGAGCAGCTGATCCAGCGACTCGACAGCACCGGCGTCCTCGCCGGCGGATTCTTCCGCCGGGCGGCGGCGATCGAAGCGCTGTTCGACGGCTGGGACCTGATCGGGCCTGGCGTCGTCCCAGCGCGAGACTGGTGGCCGCACGGTCCGAAGCTGCTCCACATCGAGACGCCGTGCGACCGGCTGATGGCCGGGGTCGTCGCGACGATTCCCCGCTCGCCCTGATCAGCCCGGCCGGCGCGCGACCACCCCTCGCACGCGCCGGCCGGGTGCCGCGCCCCACAGGGGGTGGCGCGGCACGCTGCCGGGCCCGCGCCCCTCGAGGGCCCGGCAGCACTCCAGCTCCGCCCGCCCCACCCCGCTCCCCGCACGGCCTGCAGGGTCCGCGTCGAGGGGCGGGCGGACCAGACCGCGCCCCGTCGCGTACGGGCGGGCGCGGAGCCGGACCCCCAGGCCCTCCCGCCGGGGGTCCGGTCTACAACTCCACGCCGGCCGCGCCGACACCCCGCCAGCCCCCGCGGAGGTGGTCATCCCCGGGCAGCGGCGGCACCTCGCGCACCGGTCCCGCACACCGGCGCGCCCGCCCGGCCCCCGAGCTGCAGACGAGGGCCGGGCCCGTTTCCAGGGAGCCATTCGTGTCGCCGGAAATCGCCGCCTACCTGCTCGCCCTCGACCTCTGCTTCCGCTACGCCGACGGCGCCACGATCCAGGAGATCGTCGCCGCGACCGGACTCAACTACCGGCAGGTGAGGGAGACGTTGCTGGCGTTCGGTGTGACGCTGCGGGCGCCGAAACCGCGGATGCCGCCGGCGCCGCCGGGCATGGTCGATGCGTACGTCGTCCAGCGGAAGTCTCTGGCGGAGGTCGGAGAGCCGTGGGGGTGTCGGCCGAGACGGGGCCAAACGGATGCTGCAGCAGGCGGGAGTCACGATCCGGCGCCGCGGCCGTCAGCCGAAGTCGTAACGACGGACATGATCCACCGAAACCGAGTGATCCGGAGATTTCGTAACAGCTGGCACGCCGCCAGCGACTGATCGTCTGCAAGTGGACAGAGGGGACACCATGAAGATCCGTACGTCGCTCGTCGCCGCTGCAGCCGCCGTGCTGCTGCTCGCTGGCTGCGGCTCGCCGCCCGTCAACACCGGCAGCGTCAGCCCCGCGTCCGGTGGGGCGCCTGCGAGCGCCGCGGCCGCCGACGCGAAGAAGCCGCCGACCTGGGGCGAGCGCTACACCTGGCCCAACGGCGTCGCGATCGAGGTCACCCAGCCGGCCGGGTGCAAGCCGGGCCAGTATGCCCAGCCGCCGAACATCGAACGCGCCGTCACGCTGCAGGTGACCGTGACCAACGGCTCCGACAAGCCCTTCGACGCGACCCTGCTCTCCACCGCGCAGGCCCAGTTCGGCGGCGCGCACGCCGATGCGGTGTTCGACTCGAACGGCAAATGCAAGAACTCCACGATGAACGGCGCCGCCACGGTGCTGCCCGGGAAGACCCTCAAGCTCGACATGAGCTTCGCCGTCGGCAAGGACCCGGGCGAACTGCAAATCGAGCTGCAGCCGGACTTCGTTGGCGACAAGGCCGTGTTCGTCGGCCAGGCCTGACACACCGCGACAAAAGCGGCCCCTCGCACCCGAAGGTGCAAGGGGCCGCTGTCGTGTGCCTGCGGCGAAATCAGCCCGGATCGGGCGGCGCCTCCGGAGCACTGCCGGGCGCGGGCTCGTTCGCCTTGGCCCGGTACACCGCCGCCGGCGCGAGGACTGCGGTGCCGACCCCGAGGATCAGCACCGCGGTGGCGGTGTCGATGTGCACCCCGGCGAGCGCCAGGACGCCGACGACCGCGGGCGGGGTGAGGGTGCCCCACACCGCGGCCGTGGTCTTGCGGATCCGCGGCAGCGCCGTTCGGACGGTCCGCCACCAGGCGGCGAGCCGGATCACTGGCTGACCGCCTGCGTGGTGGCCTGCGCGTCTGGCCCGCTGATGGGTTCGATGTGGAGCTGGCCGGACACCTGGATGCTCTCGGCCACGGCCTTGGTGAGCATCTCCTGCATCTTCTCCGGCGTGATGTCCTTGTCGGTGGCCAGCTCCGCGAGCGCGGCCGCCACGGCGTCGGCCTTGGCGTTCGCCGCGAACGCCTGGCGGAGGAGCTCCACCAGGATGTCGACGATGTTGCGGTCGCCGAAGATGAACGAGCGGGGATCTTGGGGGTCGTGCGGGGTCGCGAGGACCTCGTAGCGCACGGTGTCGCGGGTGCCCGCGTTGATCGCGCCGAGCTTCGAGTCGATCACCTGGGATACCCAGGTCTTGAACGTGGCTTCGTCGGGCATGTCGTCTTCTCCGATCAGGTGTGCGGTGGTGTAGGCGCGGTTCATGTCGACCGACCCGGCCGAGCCCGGCAGCGTGCCGGACGAGCTGAACTGGTGGACGTCGTAGTGGCCCGTGTACCGGGCGCCGTCCTCCGGCTTGAGGCCGCTGTACCGCGGCGCCCAGATCACCGGGTCTTCGGGCCATTCGTCCGGGCGGCAGGCCTGCAGGAGCCAGAGGTCCATGTAGATCGCGGGGCGTACCCCGCGGGCGCGGGCCCGCGAGCAGAACGACCGACCTCGGGCCGTGGCGTTCGTCTTGTTCCAGCCGTCGCCCTCGATGTCCGTGGCCGGTGCGACGCCGGTGCCGCCGAGACGCTGACACTCGCCCCACAGGACGTCGAACGCCCGCCCGCCGTCGGTGCTGGCCGAGGCGAACTCGTACCCGCCGAAGGGGAGACCGAGCCGCCGGAACAGCGCTGCGTGCGCGTCGGCGGTCCACAGCTTGCCGTCGGCCTGCTTGCGGTAGACCGCGGCGCCGTCGGCCATCTTGATCCATCCGAACGAGACGTTCGGCAGCGCGTTCGTGCCGCGCTGGTAGTACGGGTGGAGATCCACCCCAGTTCCGGACATGGTTCAGTCCCTCCGTCGGAGCGTGGGGCCGGTCGGCAGCACCGCCGACGGCGTGGTGGTCGGCGGCGGCGTAGCGGGTGCGCACGCCGCATCCCCGGCCGGACCCTCGTCGATCCGGGTCCGGCCGTCGGAAAAGTCGTTGAAGTTCCGGCACCGGCCGTCGGCGTCGCGGTCGAAGTACTGGCGCGTGACCGAGACGCCGTCGGCGCCGTCTTTGCCGTCGGTTCCGTTGGCGCCGTCCTTGCCCGGCTGCCCTGGCTGGCCGTCGACACCGTTGGTGCCCGGCTGGCCGGGTTGCCCGTCCTTGCCCGGCGCCCCGACGCACTGCGTGGCGGTCAGCAGGCACGGCGGCGTCTGGCCCGGCTCGCCGCGCTGCCCGGTCGCGCCCGTGGCGCCCACGGCGCCCGGCTGGCCGGGCGCAGCCACCGGGACAGCGCCGAGGCCGCGGACCTGGTCGGCAAGCTTCCCGACGGCCTGCTCGGCGGTGTCGGCCCGGGCAGTGAGTGCGGTGACCTTGTCTGCGAGGGCGTCGTTCTGGGCACGGCCGATGAACACGGCGGCGGCGAGGGCGAGCACGCCCAGCAGCAGCAGGCCGCCGGAGAGCCAGATGCGGAGGTGCCCGCGGTGGTCCTTCGATTCGCGGGCGGCGCGGTCGATCACGTCATCGCGCGTCATGTGTCCTCCTCACCGAGCTGCCGGATCGCCTCGGCGATCTCCTCAGGTGTGAGCTCGCCGTCCTCGGCCGCGGCGGCGAGTTCCTTTGCGAACCGGGACGCGCCCTTGCTCGCGGCGGCGGGCCGTTCGCGCCCGGAGGTGCGGATCGCGGTGACGAGTCCGGCAACGCCGCCGAGAATCGCGGCGACCATCCCTCCGATGGCGACGAGCAGCTGAGCGAGGTCACTCACCGACACCTCTTCCGTGCCCTGTAACGGCCGTGCGAAGCACGGCGATCCGGTCTGGCGGTGCGGCGTCGCGCGCGTGGGTGTGCGCGGCGCGTGCTTGGGCGACGAACTGCTGTTTCAATTCGATCGCTTCGGGGTGCAGCGGGGATTCGACGGCGACCCGGCGGCATGGGTGGGCGGCACCGCGGGTAGAGATGCGGTGCCGGAGTTTCGCGCGGGCGCAGCGGGCGAGGTGGTCGGCGCGGGCGGTGTCGATGTCCGGCGCGTCGTGTAGCTGGTGCCCGCGCGACCAGTCCTCTTCGGACAGGTACGGCTCGGCGAGCACGATGTCCAGCAGGGTCGCGGTGTCGGTGGGTTCGATGCCGTACTCGGCGGCCCGCCACTCCAGAGTCTCAAGGGGGAAGAAGTGCCGGAACCGCATCACGGTGCCGTCGTCGGCGGTGCGCACGCCATCGACCGCCCAGATTTGCTGGCCACCCTCGGCGACGACCTGCGCGTCGGTGTGTTGAACTCGCATGATCACGTCCTAAATACCCAGAGGTGGAAGGTGTTGCTGGACCCGCCGCTGGCGGTGACTTCGAAGCCGGTGGCGCTCGACGCGGTGACCGCCCAGTAGCAGTCAGCTAGCGGCCCTTGGCGAGTGGCGATAGGCCGCATGGTGCCGAGCATCGTCGCGCCATAGGAGATCACTCCGGTGATCGGGCCAGCGCCCAGCGACATCGAGTTGACGAATAGCGCGGAATGGCCGCCGTTCGCGTCGGAGGTGCCCCACTTCCCTCGGATGTAGACCCGCTCGTCGTCGTAGAACCGGATGTACGCGTCTGCGCCGGTGGAGTTGAGCTGATGGCCGAAGACGCTGTTCCCGCTGTAGAACGAGACCTTCCCGCCGGTGATCCCCGAGCCGTCTTGGGCCTCGCGCTGTTGCACGAAGTTGGCCCCGAACATGGTCATCGATACGCGGTCGCTGCTGCTGGCGTCGTCGTAGAACTCGATCCGGGCGGGGCCGCCGGGGTTCGGGTTGATCGCGACACGCTGGCTGGCCCCGCCGCCGGACACACTCGCGAAGATGATGTTTCCGGCTCCGTCGCGGATCCGGATGACCTGGTTCGGACCATCGGGTCCGATGTAGAGGATTTCGTTGTCGGTCGGGCCGAGCATTTTGAGGAAGGCGTTGTTCAGCAGCGTCAGGCCGCCGGCGGCGATGGTGGCCGAGGACAGCCCCACTGCCTTCCACAGGCGGGAGATCTGGTTCTCGACGCGCTTGAGCCGGTCGAGGATGTTGGTGGGGAGGCTGATCTGTCCCATCAGGCAACTCCGTCCAGCAGCGGCGCGAGCGTGAGGTCGACGCGTTCGGCGTCGGCGCCCGGCTTGAAGCCCATGTCGACGATCCTGACCGGGCCTTCGAAGCCGGCGCGGTGGAACGGGTCTGGGGGGAGCACGAGCCAGCCGTCGTCGCCGCGGTTGACCTCGGCGGCGGTGGGGGAGACGTCGCCGCGGACGACGATGGTGGGCAGCGCGACCGGCATCCGCGCGGTCTGCTGGTCGGCCTCGGCGTGCCCGTCGAGGGTGTCCTCGTCTTCGGCGGACCCGTACTGCTTTTCCAGCTCCAGCAGGGGGAACCCGTCTGCGTACTTGCTGGTGTCCTCCGACACCGAGATCGGCATCCCGAGCTCGACGCCCTGGCCGGTCGCGAAAGCCCGTGTCGCCATGCGGGTCCCGTCGGAGGGCCAAGTGTAGGAGGCGACGTTGCCGCCCATCTCCCACCGCCACGCCGAGCCTTGCTGCCCCAGCCACGGTGTGCCGACCCGGAGCACCCGCCGGGGCGCCGCTGTGCCGGGGGCGACGTCGAAGACGAGGTCGGGGCCGTCGATGACGTTGCTCAGGTTCTCCAGGGCGTGGCCGACGTCGGTGAGGTCCCACCCGTTGTAGGTCCGGTCGCGGGGGATGTTCGACAGCTCGGTGTCGGCCGGGACGACGAGGATGTTCCCGCCGGTGTGCGTCTGTGCGAGCGCGACCAGCCCGCGGGCGATGTTGTTCTGGTCGGCGTTGGTGTAGGTCACCGACAGGCCGGCGACGGTGGTGAGGTCCGGGCTGCCGGGGATCAGCGGCAGGACCTTGCGGTGGTCGAAGTACGACCACCACTCGGCCGCGCCGAGCGCGACGGTCTGGGTGGCGCTGTCGTACTTGCGGGTCCAGACGATCCCGCCCCACATCGGCCGGTCGTCGCGGAACGCGTAGATGACGCGCCGGCACGGCATCGACAGGTCGTAGGGGTCCAGGTGCGCCGTCTTCGCGCCGAGCTTCCACGTGCCGTTGAAGGTGCCACAGTCGTTGAGCGGCTTGTTGAACGACACGTTGGTGAGCCGGATCTCCTCGAGGATCCGGTTCGTAGCCAAGTCGGCCAGCAGGTAGGTGTAGACGGGATTGGCGACCATCACGCGGCCCCGCACATGCCGAGCAGGAAGGCCCGCACCGCGGTGTACATGGTGTTCTGGCCGGCTGCGTTGAGGTGGACCCGGTCCGGTGTGGCCTGCTGGTACCGGTCGTCGCCCGGGAAGTACCACTCCAAGCCGAGGTAACCGGCGCCGTTGGCGGCGGCGAGCGCTTGGATCGCGTCCCGGTACGGCGCCTGGGGCCCGCGGGTCGCGGTCAGGTCCGGGTTGTACACCCACGGGGTGTGGATGAACGCCAGAGTGGAGCCCTCGGACAGGGCCCGGATCCGGTCGATGATCTGCTGGTACTGCGACGCGAACAGTGCCGGCGGGATGCCCGCAGCCCAGTCGTTGATGCCCCAGCCCAGCAGGATCAAGCTCGGGTGGTGGACGGTGAACTCGACGTGCCCGGCGTACCTCGCGCCGGGCAGGTAGTCCGCCGTCGCGCTGCCAGGGATGGCGCCGCCGATCCACACCTGCGTCCCGGGCGCGCCGTCGCTGCGGAACGAGTCGCCGAGCATCTGGTGCCAGCGGAGCGGGGGATCGACAGCGCCGCCCTCGAAGAGGGAGTCGCCGAGCAAGTGGATGGTCGGCGACCCGGCCGCCAGCGCTGCAGGCCACGCACCCGGTGTGGCTGGGCGGGTCACAGGATCACCGCCGTGTTCGGCGGCGCGACACCGATGTCTTCGATCATGAGGAGGATGGGCGACGCCGTGTTGTCGCCGTACACCTGGACGGTGCCGCTGCCGGTGTTTCGCTCGCCGGTCAGCAGAAAACTGGCGGTCTGGTTGGCGCCGGGGATGTAGGTGGTGTCGACCTTGGCTTGGACTGCGGCCCCGCCGCCGTTGATCAGCTTGCCCTCAGCACGGGCGCCCGATAGCTGCGAGCTGTTGGGGTCGCCTGCGATGGCGACACCGGTTGTGCTGATCCACACGTTGAGGCTGTCGGTGTCGTTGGCGGTGCCGAAGAGGTTGATGGCGCAGGTGAACACCCGGTACGCCCGCCCGGACAGGAGCGAGACATTGTCGATCCGCAGGACGTTGGTCGGGTTGCCCGCGGTGGATGAGCTGGTGCGCTTGCCGTAGGCGATGATGCCGCGGGCGGGGACCCAGGCGGTGCCGGTGTAGCGGTAGAGCTGGCCGTCGGTGGTGTTCTGCGCGTACTGCCCGGCGTACGGGTTGGTGATGCTGGCGTTGCTGGCGGTTTTGACGAACGCGGGCGCGCGCCAGGCGGTGCCGTCGTAGACCTCGATCCAGTCGAGGTCACGCCGGTAGATCTGCTGCCCGTCGAACGGGTTGGCCAGCGCGGCGCGTTCGGTGGCGTCGGCGACGGGCAGCAGGCCGCCGACGGTGACCGCGGAGGGGAGCGCGACGTTGGCGATGTTCGCCGTCTGGATGGTCGTGGCGTTGGCCGGCACCGTGATGCGGGCGAGCAGCACGTAGTCGGCGCTGCCGGTGACGGTCGGATCGAGCGGGGTCCCGGCCGGGGTACCGGTGACGCGCTTGACGACCATGTTGCTGTTCGCGTCGCCGAAGAAGGTGTCGGACTGCTGGGCGATGATCAGGTCTATCCGCGCGTTCGACGGATCGGCGGCCGTGCCGCCGTTGGCGGGGTTGAGGACGTCGATGTCCTTGATCGAGTCGAGGATCATCGTGTAGGTGCCGCCGCCGCGGCTGGACTGCCGCACGTACCGGAACGGCTGGACGTGCACGGTGGTATTCGCGGTCGGCAGGGTCGCGAGCACGCTGCCCGGCACCGCGGCCGTCCCGGTGGGGACCATCCCGGAACGGGAGGTGACCGCCCCGGCCGGAGTCCACAGCGCGGCCATGGAGTGCCGGACGTCCTCGGCGCTCTGCACGCCGACGCCGGAGACCTGCTGTACGGCCCAGGAAGCTCGCTCAGCCACGGGAATTCCCCCTCACATCGAGGTCGAGTAGTAGAGCGCTTCGAGCTGGCCGAGCCCGTTCGCGCTGGTGAATCGGACCCGCGTGGTCCCGACTGGGAGGGTGAACCAGCCGCGGGTGATCAGCTGGTTCGAGCGCGAGACGCCGTCGGGGAACAGGACGCTGCGGTCCTCGTAGGACAGCAGCAGCTGCGCGCCCGACGGCAGCGCGTAGGCCGGATCGAAGGCCAGCTGGGCGCCGGTGTCCGCGTTGGTGATCACGGGCCCGGTGCACGGCCCGGTAATGCGGAAGACCGGCTGCGCGGGGGCGTTGCCTGCGTTGGTGAGCCGAAGCTCGCCGCCGGACTGCCCCGAGCCGTAGACGAGCGGGTAGACCAACGGGTAGATCAGGCCGCCGGTGCCGCTGGTCGGCGGGCTGACGGGCCCGGCGATGATCTGCGGGAGGTGCAGCTGGCGGGGGTTGGTGGCGCGCCACTGGATGGCGCCCTGGCTGTAGCCCATGCCGTTGCTGCGCGGCGATGGGATGTTGCGGCGGATGACGCGGGCGTTGACCATCGCCTTGACGCCGTCCCACTGCACCACCAGCGGCTCTTCGACGGGGTTCTCTGACGGCGCGGTGGCGGCCCGGAGGGCGCGCTGGGCGGCGCCGAAGTCCGCGGTGGACAGCGACATGGTGAACGACAGCGTGACCGTCCGGCGCCCGACGAGCAGCTGACCTGGCTGGGAGCCGTGGTAGTTGTCGAACTCGATGTCCCCGTCTCGGGTCTCCGGCAGGTCGAGCCAGCCCTCGAGGTCGGCGTACCGGTAGGCGGTGCCGGCGCCGAGCAGCAGCCCGCGCCATTCGACCTGGCCGTCCTTGGTGATGAGCTCGCCGGCCATCAGCCCCCCGTCCGCGAGAGCCAGTCGAGGTCCTCGGCGACCTCGTGCGGAGACGCGTCGGCCGGCGGGTGGTAGTTCTCGATCTGCACCGTGGCGCGCTGCTGCTGGTCGATGACCTTCTGCAGGAACGCGGTCATCTGCGTGGCGTCGAGCTGGCCACCGCCGCGGTAGAAGGCCTGGGCGAGGTCGTCGTTGTAGCGGTCGACGTTCGCGCTGCTGCCGCGGTAGGAGAAGTCTTCGAAGACGTCGCCGCCGTTGTTGATGCGGTCGAGGATTTCCCGGGCCGCTGCGGCCATTCCGGAGGTGTTTGTGGTGATGGTTCCGGCGATGGTGTCGGCGACTCCGGAGACCCACGTCTCGATGGGCTTGAATCCGTCCTTGAGGCCAGCGTGCAGGCCGCTCATGATCGCGAGACCGGCGGGCACGAGCAGCTGCCGGTCGTAGGGCAGCGGGCCCTTCAGGCTCCTGATCTTGTCGGCGATGCCGCCCACGAAATCCCACACCGCGCCCACGGCGGACTTGAGACCGTTGAGCAGGCCGCGGATGATCGCGGCACCGGCGTCCCAGAGCAGGCTCCCGAGGTTGCCCAGGCCGTCGAGGATCCGGCCGGGGATCGAGCGAACGAAGCCCCAGACGCCCTCGGCGGTGCTGATCATGGTGCTGATGAACCAGCGCCACGCTGCCCCGGCGGCGTTGGACAGCATCGACCCGAGCGCCGAGATCCCGTCGATGATCCGCTGCGGCAGCGTCCGGACGAAGTTGATGATGTTGAAGATCAGGTCGACGGTGGTGTTGAGCGCCCAGTTCCACGCGCCGGTGAACAGCCCGACGAGCAGGGACCCGATCACGATCAGCCCGTCGACGACTCGGCCCGGGAGCTGTACGACGAAGTCGACGACCGCGTTCACGCCGGCCTTGACGGCCTCGACGGCGAAGTTCCACGCCGCGACCAGCAGGTCCCACAGCAGCTGCCCGAGCTGAGACACCACCCAGATGATCTGCAGCGGCAGTGCGATGACTTCGGCGATCACCCACTCGATGCCCTGCACCACGGCGTTGAGCGCGAACTGGAACGCGGCGGTGAAGGCGTTCCACAGCGTGCCGGGCAGGCTGGCGAGGAAGCCGCCGATCTTGCCCGGCAGCGACGCGAACCAGTCGATCACCGAGGAGAACGCGGACCCGATCTTCGACCCGAGGCCGGCGAACCAGTCGACGATCCCGTTCCACACGTTGACGATGAAGTCGCGGATGTCGCTGATCCGGTCGGACGTCCACTTCCACACCGTGTTCCACAGGTCCACGAAGAACCCGGCGATCGGCTCCCAGTAGGTGATGATCGTCGCGACGATCGCGATCAGCGCGCCGATCGCGAGGATGATCAGCCCGATGGGGTTGGCGTCGAGGGCGATGTTGAGCGCCCACTGCGCGGCGGTCCACACGCCGAGCGCGATCGCGAGCGGGCCGATCCAGTCGATGTTCTGCTGGATGAACGTCGCGATGTTGAGCAGCACCGGGGCAAGGAACGTGATCGCTCCAACGAGCAGCGGCACCGCTTGCGTGGCCAGCTGCACGAATGCGCCGAGCAGCGGCGGCAGCAGCGGCGCGACCGCCTGCAGGGCCGCGGTGAGTACCTGGCCGACCAGGGCGGACACCTGCGCGATCGCGTTGGCGAGGGCGACCAGGACGTCATGACCCTGTGCGGTCTCGAGGAAGTCGCGGATGGCGGCGACCGCGACGCCGATGGTGCCGCCGAGCCCGACGCCGGCGTCCTGCAGCGCGCCGAACACGTCGGCGAAGATCCCGATGACGTTGTCGAGGATCGTGCCGAGGCTCCGGAAGGCGTCGATCGCGGTCTGGATCCACTGGGTGATGTTGCCGGTGTCGGCCATCCGCTGCACCCAGGCGTTGAACCGCTCTGCCGCCGCGCCGGCCCCGTTGGTCAGCTGCAGCAGGATCGGCATCGCGACCGCGCCGATCCGGATGAACGCCGCGATCACCGGCGCGGCGGCCTTGCCGATGTTGTCCACCAGCCGCGCCGTGAACGCGAGGATCGACTGCAGCTGAGCCGACTGGGCACCGGAGTTGAGCATCGCGGTGACCTTGGTCGCGACACCACCGACCGCGGTCGCGATCTGCTGGAGTCCGCCTTGGAGCTTCGGCAGCAGGCCCTTGAGGTTGTTCACCGCGGGGATCAGCGCCGACTCGAACGACTTCGAGACGTTCGCCTTCAGCCGGTCCAGCGTCGGGTCGAGCGCCTCGAAGGCTCTCTTCGCCCCGTCTGCCCCGAGCTTCACCGCGGCCATCACGCCGGCGGCCGCGAGCCCGGCCGCGACCGCGAGGCCCAGCGCTCCGGACATGGAGGCGAGCAGCCCGACGACGGACACGAGGACGTTCGCGCCCGCGCCGACGGCGGCGATCTTCGTGGCGAGGGTGACGAAGCCCTTGGCGGCCCGGCCGACCGCGTGCTCGATCTCGTTGAGGTCCTTGTTGCCCGCGCCGAGCCGCTTCAGCTGCGCCCGCGCGGCCACGAGGCCGGCGTTCCACTGCTTCCGGTCGAGCTTGAGGTAGCCCACCAATTCACCGATGTTGAGCGCCACGGGCCACCTCCTCTTCGGGTGCGAACTTGCGGGTGATGCGGGTGTCGCTGGCGAGCAGGCCGAGGATCCGGGCGCGCAGCCACCGCCACGAGCGGGTGGTGAGCAGCTGGTGGTCGCCGACGTCGAGGCCGTAGGTCTCGTGCAGGTCGGCTTCCACCAGCTGCCACTCGCTCAGCAGCTGGCGCCAGGTCAGGCTTTTGCCCTCGGCTTGCGCGCGGGCGGTTTCGCCGACGTCGTACCAGCGGTGGAGGTCCGACGCTTCGTCGTAGTCGCCGCGCCCCGTGACCCCGCGCGGCGTGCCGCGCGGTTCGGGGCCGGGGCTTCCCCCGTCAGCGCACCGCTCTTGAGCGCGTCGTCGGCGGCCTCCTCGCCGATGGCGAAGTGGATGAAGCAGTAGCGGGCGAGCCGCTGGATCTTCGTCCACTTCACGCCGTCGGCGACGAGCTCGGCGAGCGTGTTGCCGAGGACCATCTCCATGAAGTCCCGCTCTTTGGCGTCGTCGAGGTCGAGCTTCTCGACGTCGGCCTCGTCGACGTCGGCGCCGGACGCAGCCTTGACGCCGACGTTCGCCAGCGAGGCCAGCAGCAGGCCGGTCTTCGCATCCGGCGACTCGACGCGGTAGGTCTTGCCGTCGATCGGGACATCGATCGCGTCGTCGTCGAGGAACGACGAGAGATCCTTCAGTGCCATCGCCGTGTGCCTTACGCGTAGGTGTACTTGGTGAGGGCGGTGTTCGCCGAGGCGCCGGCGCCGTTGGTGACGACGACGTCGACCGCGCCGGCCGCGTGCGCTGGGGTGATGGCGACGATCAGGCCGTCGGAGATGAGGTCGTAGCTCGTGGCGTTGGTGCCGCCGACCTTGACGCCGGTCGCTCCGGTGACGCCCGTGAAGTTGTTGCCCTTGATCCGGACGAGCGCACCGCCGGCAGTCGAGCCGCCCGCCGGGGTCAGCGAGGTGATAACCGGGATCACGGCGCCGGTGTTCGGGTGGGTGATCTGGTTGAGCTTGCCCTGGCCGTCGAGAGTGACCGACACGAGGTTGAGGTCCTCCATCTTGCCGCCGTCCGGCGACCAGGAGACCGACGCCCAGCCCTCGTAGGCCTCGACACGGGGGCCGCCGGGCTGCATCTCGTAGTAGCGGATGTGCACGCTGTTCGCCGGGCCCATCTGCCCGATCGCTTTGGTGCGGAGGAACTCCTGGCCAACGTCGTACTGGGTGCCGTCGGCGACCTGGACCTTGCGGCCCAGCTTGGCCTCGACCGACCATGCTTCAGCGGTCTTGGTCTTGGACTGGAAGCCGCCCGAGTCGAAGTCGCCGTCGTCCTGCTTCGTGGATTCGAACGCGGGCTTGAACTCCGTCATGCCGAACACGCCGACCCAGGTCGGGTTGACGGTGCTGCTGGAGGTGTCAACGTCGAGGTAGTACTGCAGCATCGTGGTCGATGCGCCGAGCGGGACCTTGGTGGTAGCGGGCATGATCGCTTCTCCTATGTGCGGTAGGTCGAGGGCCGGTGGACGGTCAGGTAGTAGTTCTCCGAGCGCTCCCACCGGTTGCTGTCGTCCCGGCCGAGTGGGGCGCCGGACTGGTGCAGGGCCTGCACGATGTGGACCGTCCCGGCCTGGAAGGCGGTGCGTCCGTGCAGCAGGTCGAACACCGCCCCGGCGACGTCCTCGACGTCGTGCGGGTCGGCGCTGCCGCGGCAGCGGACCTGCAACCCGATCACCGAGTCCGAAAGGGACGCGTCGTCGGTGACCGTGTACGTGGCGAGCACGATCGCGCGGTCCGGGCTCTGGGGCATCGCCGCGAAGAAGATGCCCGTCTCGCCCGGGGCGTACGCGCTGCCGTCGGCCCGGTAGGTGCCGACGCCGCCGCCTGCGAGCAGCTGCGCCAGGCCGTCGAGGAGATCGCCGGTGAAGCTCACGCGGTCCTCCGACGGATCGCCGCAGCGATGATCTCCCCGATCGTCTCGGCCTCTTCGTTGGCCGGGCCCTCGAGGTACTTCGCCGTGCGGCCGGGCGCGTGCCGCCAGGTGAGCTCCTCGTGCTGACGGCAGGCGTACACGGTGTCGTAGGACACCGCTGCGGTCAGCGACTCGCGGTCGGAGCTGGCCACGCCGGACCGTTCGAGGGTGCCTTCCTCGAGCGGCACGCGCGCACGCGACGCCTGCAGCAGGTGCTCGGCGCCCTGCTGCAGCCCGTTGAATGCGGCCTCCTCCACGAGGAAGCCGACACGCTCGCCGTTCCAGTCGAGGTCCCACTTGATGCTCACGTGCAGCTCACCTCCACATGCGACGGAACCGGGAGGTCGCCGCCGTCGCGGTCAGCGCAGGTGATCACGGTCGCTACCCGGGTACCGAGGTCGATCCGGGATTCCGGCGGGGCGACGGTGCCGGGCTGGCAGTACACGGTCGCCTCGGAGACGACCTGGTTGCCATTCGGCGCCCGGACGAGGCGCCGCTTGTCGTCGCGGAAGCACGGCACCTCGACGGGCGCCCCGTACACCGGTCCGTTCGCGCCGTTGCCCTCGAACGGCTCGATGGTGACGGTGTGCTGGAGAAGGAAGTCCGGGATCACAGCCAGCCCTCCCACAGGTACGAGGCGACGATCGACCCGGCGAGCACGCCGGCGTCGCGTAGCTCGGTCTCGGCCTTCGTCGCCAGCCGCGGCCCGCCGCCGCCCGAGCCGCCGCGGTTGCTGCCGTTGCCTGAGCCGCGGCTGAGCGACAGCGACCCGATGGACACGTTCGTGAACTGGCCGGCCGTGCCGTCCTCCTCGCCCGGGTTGGCGACCCACCACAGCGCCTGCGCGCACGTGGCGTTCTGGAACGCCGTCCGGACCGCGGTGTCGGTCGGGTAGCCGTCGACGTCGGTGGCGTAGATCGCCGTCTTGGTGGCTCGGCGGATGTCCTTCGACGCGGAGGTGAGCAGCCGCGTGGCCTCGGGCTCGTCCGGCACGCGGGTCTTGAGGTTCGCGGGCGCGTAGTCGACGAGCTGGGTACGGGTGGCGTAGACGAGCGGCACGGGGTGTTCACCTCCTCCGAAGGGGTTGCGCGGGCCCGGTCTCCCGTCCGGGCCCGCGCGGGCTCAGCTGGCGACGACGAGCGGCGCGAACGACTGGACGGTCGGCGTCGCGATCGTGGCCGGTGCGGTCGCGACGAGCGCGGAGCCGCTGGACTGCGCGAGGTTGCGCTCGCCGGTCAGGATCGGCTTGGGCACCAGGCTGCCGAGCAGGCTCGGCGCCGCGGTGGCCTTGACCATCGCGGCCGCCCAGTAGACGCCGGTCTTCAGCACCGTGTAGGGCGCCGAAAGCGCCAGCGTCTTCGCGGTGAACGCCGCCCACGCCGCGGTGGTCTGGTCGGCGGTCTGCGCGACCAGCGCCGGGACGGCCTGGGTGTCGTACAGCGCGAACCACCAGTTCGTCGGCGTGTTCGCCGCGGTCTGGCCACTGTGGAACGTCAGGTTGGTGACGACGTCGCCGGCCGCGAGGAACAGCGGGACGGAGGTCATCACCTGCGAGACGAGCGCCGCCGATCCGGAGTCGCCACCGGAGTCGGCCAGGCCGAGCCGCGGGAGGTTCCGCCGGAAGAAGGTGTCCGGGCTCGCCGGGTCGGCCGGGTTGAAGTGCGCGAGCGCGTCGCGCACGTTGCGGAGGTAGCCGCCGAGCTGGGTCATGCCTTCTGCTCCTTGTCCTTGGCGACCTTGGCCGCCAGCTCGCGGAGCTGGTCGCGGCCGAGGTCCTTGACCTGGTCCTCGGTGGCGCCGATGGCGAGCGCGTGCCGGCGCCAGTCCTTCTCCGAGGCGTTGCCCGCGGGCGCGATCTTCGGGTCGTCGGCGAACGTCTTCGCCGGGGTTTCGGCCGGTGCCGGTGCCTCGGCCGGTTCGGCCTCGACCTTCTCGACGCGGTAGCCGGCGCCCCGGAAGTAGTTGAGCGCCCCGGTCGAGGCAGGGCCTTCGTAGCGGCCGCGGGCGAACGCGCAGCCGGCGACTTCGCCGGTGTAGTCCGTGACCGGCGAGCTGATCTTCCACGTGGTGGTCATGGGTCACCGCACCTTCAGGTTCCGCAGCACGGCCGCGGAACGCGTGTTCTTGAGGACCATCGCGGCCGGGCCGAGCTGGACCTCGCCGGTCTTCACCGCGCCGGCGGTGGAGAAGTCGGGCAGCCAGGTCCGCAGCAGCTGCGAACCGGCCTTCGACGCGCCGTGCAGCGAGTCGATCCCGAAGGTGACCGCGTAGAGGTCGGTCAGGCCGGTGATGTTGCCGCCGGCGCCCGCGCCGTCCGGGTCGCGGGTCTCGATCGGGACGATCGGCGCGGAGCCGTCCTCCCGGTCGCCGAGGTCGACGAGGACCCAGTCGCCGTACTTCTTGATCTGGCGGCCGAGCTCGTCCTTGGACTCGGTGTAGGTGCCCGCGCGGCGCGCGATCGACTTCACGCGGGTGATCGAGTCGGTGTTGCCCATGATCGCCTTGACCCCGGGCGGGAGTTCGCCGGCGTCGTTGCCGGTCATGCCGCCGGTGCGGGACGGGACGACCTTGGACAGGAACAGGTCGAGCAGGTCCATCGCGTCGTGGGCCTTGTCGACGGTGTTGATCGTCGCGTTGGTCCAGTCCGCGTAGGCGGTCGTGCCCGAGTTCGGGATGACCTCGGTGGTGGTGCCGGCCAGCGCCTTGTTCAGGCCATCGAAGCCGAGCGGGTCGACCGCGGTGTCACCGAAGAGCAGCTCGCGCGCGAACCGAACCGGAATCGAGGCGAGCAGCTGCTGCAGCTGGAAGGTGTTCTCGTTGGTCGAGGACGGGCCGAGGTTGGCGAGGTCGCGGTCCAGGGTGTAGGCACCACCCAGCGGCTTCAGGTTGACCGTCGCCTGCGCGCGGGTCGCCTGGCCGGGCACGAATTCCTGGTTGAACGCGCGGAACCCGGCCGAGGCCGCCGTGATCAGGCGGGTGTAGCCGTACTGCAGGCTGGCACCGCCAGTGCCGGGCGTAACCGTGTCGTCGAAAACGATCTGGTCGAACAGCCACGACGAGCGGCGCAGGTTGTCGATCACCGCGTAGTCGAGGTCGACCGCGGCGTTGAGCTGCGCCTGAGCGAGCGTCACAGGCATTTCGTGCTCCTAGTGGGCTATCGGCTGCCGAGCGCTTTGGACACGGCGGCCTGGAGGGAACGAGGTCGGGTGGTCGGGGTGCCGCCACCGCCGGGGTGGTCACCGCCGGACCGCGTCGCCGTCGGGGCGGCGGGTGCGGCCTTGTGCTTGGGGTGCTTGTCGACCCACACGGTGATGTGGGCCTGCAGCTTGGTCCGGAACTCGGCGGACTTCGGGTCCAGGGCGATGAGGTCGCCGAGGCTGTCGAGGAAGGCGTTCGAGTCGAGGAGAGCGTCCGCGTCCGCGCCGGCCGTCGGCGCGACCCGGAGGATCGCGTTCTCGGCCGCGGTTTCCCAGTTGATGGCCTGCTGCTGCGTGACCTGGGCCGCCAGGGCCTCGGGGTCAGGCGGAGCTTCCGAGCCGTCGGCCTTGAGGCCGAGGGCCTTCATGACCGCTTCGAGCTGCTGCTGGGCCGCCTGGGCCTGCTGTGTGCTCGTCTGGTTGTTGGTGCGGTGCTTCGCGTTCTCCTTGCGGAGATCTTCGATGATGCTCTTGGCCTTCTCGAGCGTCATCTCGTCCGCGGGCTGCTGGCTGGCCGGCGCCTGGCCGGTCGCCTGCTGCTGTGCGGGCGGTGTTGCGGGCGGCTGGGTCCCCTGCAGCGCCTGGCCACCGGTCCCCGCGTCGGTCGGGGTGCCTGACCCCTGCGACGTGTCTGCCATGATCGTACGTCCTTCCTGGACGGTCTACTCGGACTGCTGCTTTTTTGCGGCGAGTCGCCCGAACTTGCTGGCGCTCGGGCGGCGCGCGGGGGGCGCGTCGGCCGTGGCGCCCTTCGCCGCCACCTGGGCGACGAGGCGTTTGAACCGGGCACCGCTGCCCAGCTTCGGTGTGGTGGCCATGGAGGGGTTCTCCTGTCGTGGGTTCAGCGCAGCGCGCGCAGTGCGGCGAGCTGCGCCTGGTCCTTGGAGCTGAGCCGTTTCCGAGCCCGCAGCTGCGCGATCCTGGTGCGGACTCCCGCGGAGCCGTGCATCTGCAGGTACCGGCGGGCGAGGATGCCGTGGTCCTCGGGGGTGGGCTTGCCGCCGCGGAGGTAGCTCTGCGACAGCTCGCCAGTGGGGTGTGACGGGCCGGTGAAGACCGGCTCGCGGGACGCCTCGGCGGCGCGCGGCGTCGGCTTCGCCGGGCTGGCCTTCTTGGACTCGGCGGTCATCGCGCGGTGCCGCGCGCCGCTGCCGAGCCGTCGCTTGCCCTTCCCCTTGCCGTCCATGTGCGCGAACGCGGCGCGCCGGGCTTCCGGGGTCAGGTCCATGAAGTCGAAGGCCACAGTGGACTCCTCAGCGTGCGACGCCGATCCGCTCGCGGTTCGGCTGGCGGAACAGCGTGGTGGGTGCGGTCTTGATGTGCTCGCGGATCTGGGCCTGGGTGTCGCGGACCTTCTTCTCGAACGCCCGGCGGGCGGCGGGGTCGAGTGCGGCCGCGGCCTGGAGCTTGTCCTTGCGGACCTTCCGCTCGAGCGCGCGGAGCTTCTGCCGGGCCTCGTCGCCGTCCGGGTCGGCGGTGTCGGTGGGGAGCCGGGTCACGCCGGGCAGGTACGCGCTCAGGGAGTGCCGGCAATTCGGGTGCATCAGCCCGGCTTCGACGGCTTCGAGGACCGACCCGGCCACGTGCACGGTGACGGTGCGGTCCTGGGTGCCGTGTCGGGCGCGCACGGTGCGCGCACCCGGGCCCGTGCGCGAGAGGACCTTCCCCTCCCACGGCCGGCACCGCTTGCACTCCTGCGGGGCGTCGGAGACGACCACCAGATCGATCCCGGCGTCGGCGAGCCGGTCGAGGTTGCCCTGCACCGCGGCCTGCGCCGTGCCGGTGCGGGTGGCCATCTCCACGTAGGAGGCGAGCTGCCAGTTCCGGCCGGCCTTGTCGGTGAACCCGGTGACGCCGCGGCTGAGGAGCTCTTCCCAGGCGCGCTGGGCGGTGCGAAGGCGGGTTTCCCGGCCGACGAGCGTGCCGGTGGCGATGGTCTTGGCGATGACCTCGCGGTAGGCGTCCAGCTCCCAGCGGAGGATCCGCACATGCGTGGCGAGCAGCTTGCTGGTGAGCGCGTACACCAGGCGCTGGATCGCGCCCAGCTGCGGCAGCGCCTGGCGCAGCTGGGCCAGCTCGGCGGGGGTGAGGGCGCCGCGCTTCGCCAGCTCGGCGACGGCGGCTTCTCCGCCGCGGTGGTAGGCCAGCACGACGGCCTGCTCGACGGTGCCGGACAGGTCGGTCTCAATCGCGCCGAGCATCCGCTCACCGGCGCGGCGCAGCGTCGTGATCGCGGTGAGGCTCTGCTGCACCTGGTCGCTGACCTCGATCCCGGCCCGGATCTCCCGGGCGACGAGCGCGGCCAGGCGCTGCTCAAGGTCGGCGTACAGCTCGACGATCGTGCCGGCGAGGTCGCTGCCGAGCGTCCGGTCGACCGGCACGGGACGCTACTTCTCCGCCGGGGGCTCGTCGGCCGGCGGTTCGTCGCCCGGGTCGCCGGTGAAGGTCTCGGGGTTCTCGACCTGCAACGGCCCGGCTTCTTTCAGGATCCGGCCGACTTCTTCCTTGACCTCGGTGTCGTCCCAGTCGGAGTGCAGCATCCGGACCTTCGTCTCGGTCGATGCGGCGCGGGCGGCTTCGAGCTGGGCGAGGGTCTGGGCGAGGCTGGCCTGGTCCGGCTGTACCGCGGCGGGGAAGTTCACGTCGGGGGCTGCGCTGGCGTCGACCCTCCATCCGAAGTGGACGACCCCGATCTTCAGCTGGGCGTGCAGGATCTCGGCCAGCCGCGGCCGGAAGTAGCCGACCTTCTTGCCGCGGGTGGTGAGGCTCTTCCGCTCGCGCGCGGACACCTCGGTCGCGGTGATCGCGACGTCGCCGGTGAGCCCGAACGACTGCTGTGAGTAGCCGGCGGTGGTGACGATCCGGCCGACGAAGTCGAGCGCGGACTTCTCGTGAGCCTCGAACCGGATCTCGAACTGCTGCAGCGTCAACGGCGTGCTGCCGTCGGCGGCCGCGAGCATCGGCAGACCTTCGTAGGCCTCGCGGTCGGCGTCGAACGTCGCGCCGCGGCCCGGCCCGCGGTCCTGCAGATACGCCTCCGGCACGATGATGCGGCCCTTCGCGAGCCGGATGTCCCGCATCCAGGAGGTGTAGATTTCGTCGACCGCGTCCATCAGTGGCTCGGTGGCCGCGAAGTCCGAGCGCCCGAACGGTGCGCACGCGGGCAGGTGTCCCCACTCGCGGTTCGGCTTGATGTTGGGCACGTAGACGGCGGTCAGCTGGTCGATCCCGGTCGCGATCGCGCCGTTCTCGTCGACCTCCTTGGCCAGCCCCGCGACCTCCGGGTACTCGGCCAGCGGCGCCGGCTTGCCCAGCGATGTCTCGGTGCCGACGTACACGCCGTGGAAGATCATGCCCTGGCCGTTGACGACCTCGTGCCGCTCGAGGTGCCGGACGATGATCTGCGCATCGCACTGCAGCTGCTGCACGAACGTCACTGCCGTCAGCCGGCCGTAGCGCCACTCGGGAATGGCGGCGTCGGGGTGGACGGCCTGCAGCCACGGTCCGGAGGCGTCGACGTCCTTGTCCCACACGATCCGCAGGTACACGCCGGACTTGGCCGCGGCGATCTCGGCGGCTTCCGAGAGCGTGGAGTGCAGGTCGTCGGTCATCAGGTCGTCGAGCTGCTTCTGGACGCCCTTGTTGTCCGAGGTGAGCGTGATCTTCTCGGAGAACAGCAGATCCGACGACGTGGACGCCATGTCCGACGCGACGGGCACGTGCAGCTTGGAGCGCTTCTCGCCCTGCGGGATCGGCTGCCCCCAGAACCAGCGGGCCAGCGTGCCGGTGATCCCGCCGCGCAGCTGAGACGGCCGGGTCTGCGGGTGGTTGACGAGTCGGCCGCCGATCCGGCCGTAGACGTCGGCGAGGTGGTCGGGGTTGCCGGAGTACCAGGCGCCCCACTCGCGCATGGTGTCGAAGGCGTCGGCGAACTCCTTCGGCGGCCACGGTGTCTCGCCTTGGGGCAGCGGCACGTCAGGCCTCCTCTTCGACGGTGATCTTCACGAGGGCGTCGACGGGGACGTGCAGCTCGGCCAGGCCCTCCAGCGCGGCGAGCGCGAGGTCTTCCCAGCTGACGTCCATGTCGTTGGCGCCGCGCATGTGCGCGGCCATCGGCTCGGCCAGCTCGGCCCGGGTGGCGTACCGCCGACGGGTGACCGTGCGCTTCTCGACGACCGGCGCGGCGTCGTGCGCGCAGATTGGGCACATGGCGGGCCCACCGCAGCGCGCGACGAGGCGCGGCTGGACGTCCTCGGCCGTCGGCGCGTCGGCCCCGAACCAGTGGCCGTGGCTGGTGTACGGCATCAGGCGCGCGCCGGCCAGTGCCAGGTGCCGCCCGCGTAGCCGGGACCCTCGTGGTTCGGGTCCGGGGAGTAGCGCGGCGTCCGCTCGACGTCTGGGTCGTCCCAGACGCGCGAGGTGGCCCAGTAGTCCGCGTGGCCGTCGAGCAGAACGCGCAGGTTCGCGCAGCCGCTGTCCGCGCTCCACACGCGGATGATGACGGCCGGGTACACCTCGCCGGCCTCGACGCTGTTGCGCATCAGCTTGCCGTCGACGGCCCGCGGCGTGCGCTCGTTGATCAGCGCGACGTCGCCTTCGCTGAGGGTGTAGTGGACGATGCGCCCGATGCTGGGCTTCTGGACGATCTTGTCCACCTCGGACAAGTCGGGGATGACCTTGACGTGCAGCTCGTGCTCGGACTTCGTCATGCTGCCTGTCCTTCCTGGACGTAGGGGCGCCAGAGCGCCTCTGTGGTGTGGATGCCGTACCGGCCGCCGTCGAGCGAGTGATCAGCCGCCTTGATCGGGGCGTCTTCGCCCTTCTCGGCCTTGTCGGGGTCCCAGCTGTAGCCGCCGACCTCGGAGATCCAGCCCTCACAGGACTCGTGCACCCGCAGCAGGTCCCGGGCGAGCAGGCTCGACACGGTGCGGATGCCGTCGAGGACCTCGTTCCGCGCGAGCGTGGGGGTGAGGCCGTCGCGGTGCAGCTGCTGCACGAACGACGCGGCCGAGGGGTCGACGACCGTCCACTCCGGCCAGATCCCCTTCGCCGCAGGGAAGTGCGGGTGCGGGAGCTCGCCGAGCCAGGTCCGGAACTTCTCGCTGTACTCGACGTCGGTGAGCGCCCGCCGCTGGTGCTTGCTGTCCCAGCGCCACTCGTGGGTGAGGTACAGCCGGCGGGTGCCGTCCTGCTCGGGGTGGCCGAGGCCGAGGATCAGTGCGGCGAATGGGTTCGTGGTGCCGTAGTCGATGCCCGCGCTCAGCCAGCGGTCGATCTGCGGCAGCTCCTTGACGACGTGCCGGGCCGGGTCCCACATGTCGTACACGGCGCCCTCGGCCAGGCACCACTCGCCGAGGATGAACCGGCGGTACCAGAGCCCGACGTACTGCTTCTTGAGCAGCTCGACGTACACCGGGTCGAGGCTCGGGTTGTCGTCGAGGGTGAAGTGCCAGCTGCGCAGCCCGACCTCGGCGGCGCGGAGGATGAAGTCTCGGCGCAGCCAGTGCGCGGGCCCGTCGGGGTTCGTGGTGGCGAGCAGCTTCGCGCCCGGCACCCGCAGGCGGGAGAGCAGCATCATCCAGAAGCCGCGAGGGAGCAGCGTGGCCTCGTCGGCGTAGGCGAGCGCGATCGTGGCGCCGCGGATCTTGCCCTCGGCGAGGGAGTCGTTCGCGCCGACGATGTGCACCGTGCGACCGAGGATCGTCGCGGTCCCGGCGCCGCGGGTGTGGTGCACGTGCTTGGCCAGCGCGCCGAACAACTCGACCGACTGGAGCGGCTCGATCAGGTTCCGCTCAATCGTTTCCTTCGTCTTGCCGCTGATCACGATCAGCCCGCGCGTGGGCGCGTCAGCGAGGGCGATCAGAAACGCCAGCAGCGACGCGATGGTCTTGCCGGACGACACCGCGCCGGACCAGAGCGCGATCTGCGGTGTCTGGCCGGACTCGACGATGGAGCGGATCTGCTTCCGCGACATGGTCGAGAGCAGGTGGGAGAAGTCAGGTGCCGGCATCCTCGGCCGGGCCTTCCGCCTCCATGTGGTCGTACGCGGCCTGCAGCCCGGCGGCGAGCGCGCCGATCATGCTCTTCGCCTCGTCGATGTCGTCGCCGACGGTGTCGTGGTCGTCGAGCCGCATCGAGGTGTTCGCGGCGGCGGCCGCGGCCTGCATGAGCTTGAGCTTGTCCGCGGCGGTCGGCTCGCGCTGCGTCCACTCGGCACGGAGGAAGTCCTTGCCGCCGTGGTCGACGTAGGTCGTCTCCACCCACAGCTGCGCCCGCAGCCGCGCGGCGTCGTCGAGGAGCTCGAGCATCAGCGCGGCCCGGCGCGCGCGGGCGTCGGCGACCTTCGCCTCAGTGGCGGCCTTGACGGCGGAGCGGTCGAAGGACAGGCCCAGCTCGTCCGCGATCTTCGAGACCGTCGCGCCGGAGCGGCCGAGCGCGTCGGCGATCGCGTTGCGGGACTCGCCGGCGGCGTGGAGGTCACGCACCTTGCGGCGGTCCTCGTCGGTGATCGGGCGCGCCTTGGCCATGCTGGGTCACCTCCGCTCATGATCGTTCTTGCCCGCCGGTGAGCGAAGGAGACTTTCCGCAGGTAGTCGGGGTGCCCTCCGCGTCCCGCTCGTGCGCGAGCCTGGGCCGAGGGCTCTCGCCCGACTTGGCCGGCGAGCCCCGGGTACGAAGAACCCCCGCGGGCGTGATGACCCGCGGGGGTTCAGGGTGCTGCTGGCCTGGACTTGAACCAGGAATCCGCGGCGCGCTCAGCAGCACCAGGGGCCCCGCGCCAGATTTGGGCGGCCACGCGGAGGTCGTCTGCCTTCAATCCTCACGCTGTCGCTGTACGCCTTGCAGCCGGACGCACCCGGGTCGCGAGCAGAGCTCCGCCGAAGATCAGCGTGACACAGCGTCTGAGCAGGCGTCAAACCGACCCGCCGACCAGTCGCGACCAGTGGTCACGGCGTGGTCGGCTGCTGCTCGACGGCGTGCGGGCGGATCCCGGTGGGCCCGGCGTTGTACAGGTCCTGCTCCAGCCGTCGAATGGTGCGGACGAAGTCGGTCAGGTCGTGCGTCGCGAGGTGGGCGCGGATGTGGCGTTCGAGGGCGCTCGCCCGCCCTCTGGCCATGGCGTTGATCGCGTCCTCCAGCGTCGGGCCGAAGCTGCGGTCGGCCTCGAACTGGATCTCGCTCTCCAGCATCCGCCAGTCGCAGCCGTCGACGGGACACACGGTCAGGGTGTCGAGCATGATCAGGTCTCCTGCTGTTCGCGTTGTTCGAGGTAGGTGAGTATCTCGCGGAGGTCGTATCCGCCGTCCCCGCGGGTGATGTGGCCGCGCTCCACCCACTTCCGCAGGGTCGGCGGCTTGATGCGCAGCCGGGCCGCGCCCTCGGTGTCACCGTCGAGGGCGCGGGCGTCGGCTTCCTGGTGCAGCAGCAGCACGGCCAGCGCGGCTGGAACGCGCTTCACGGCAGCCGTCGCTCCAGCACGGCTTCCCGCGAGACCAGCGAGAGGTCACGGTCCCAGACCTCGCCCCACTCGACCGGGCAGTTGCGGCATGCTTCCCCGGCGCAGAACCAGCCCTCATCGGTACGGCGCCACGCGACGACGTCGCTGCCCGGGACGCCGTACTCCGTGCCGACCGGCGGCTCCGGCGGGTTGTCCGGGTAGAAGTCGGCAGCCTCGCGCAGCCGTTGCTCGGCGGCCTTGGCGCGCGCCCGCCAGTACTCGACCTCCTGCTCCAGGTACGTCGTCATGCTGCTGCCTCCTGTGCCTGCTGGAGCTTCAGCAGCCCGAACCCGACGTAGGGCCGGTCGCACTGCTCGCAGCGCCCGCCCGCGCCCGCCGCGACGACCCGGCCGCCGCACCGCTCGCACGCGCCGAGCGCCCCGTCCGGCCGGTCGTGTGCAAGCCCCTGCGCTCTGCGGTGCAGCTCCTGCACCGCGTCCGCGACGTCCCCGAATCCCTCGTGGCCCGCGGCCCACTGCAGCTGGGTGAGGACGTAGTAGAGGCCCGGGTCGCGCTTGTCCCCGCGCTCGGCCGCGATCCAGTCGGCGAGCCGCACGATCGTGCCCGGGATCGACCACACGTCGTCCTCGGGCGTCGGCAGGCTGTTCGGGTCCAGCGCGGCCAGCACGTCGAGGCGAAGCGGCGCCCGCGACCCATACCCCGGCGACCCGCGGCCGGCCGAACCGCGCACCGGCTCGACCATGAACGGCAGGACACCCCAGTACTCGGCGACCTCGCGCAGCTGCACCCCGAGCTCGGCCACGCACTCGGGGCACGCGTGTCCGGTGTAGACCGCGCGGGTGCAGCCGCGGACGACGCACACCGCCGCGGCCGTAGAACGCGCGAGAGCCGGACGCGACCGGTCGCGCGGACCGGTCGCCGGGACGGATGTCGTGGTCATGGGTTCGTCCCTTTCGTGTGCTGCCACTCGGCGTCAGCGCGGGCGTCGCGGGCCAGGTCGACGGCGGCGTCCAGCTCGGCCGCCGTCGGCATCGGCACCTCGACGTACGGGCTCAGACCGGCTGGGATGGTCCACTCGCCGTCGGTGGTGAAGTGGGCGCCGGAGTCGAGGCCAGACTTCGAGACGACGCAGACACCGCTCGGCACGGTGTCGCCCGGGAAGAACACCCGAGGACCGGCGGGTGCGGGCGGGGCCGGGGCGTCTCGGAGGACGGCGCGGACGGTGTCGGCCAGGTACTCGAGGGGCACCGCCCGATCGGCGTCGCACGCCGCCAGGGCCGAGCGGATCTCGTGCAGCTGGCCGGACAGCACGCCGTGCTCCTGCTTGAGCTCGGCGATCTCCTGGTCCTTCGCCTCCACCTGCTCGGGGGACAGCGTCACCTTCGCCCGCAGGACGGCGAGCTCCTCGTCGACGACGGCCAGCGCCGCGCGCCCGACGTCCTCCACGCTCGCGCCCATCGGGACGATGGCACCCGGCAGGTACGCCGGTGGTGGAAACTTCTTCACCTCGGCGAAGACCGCCTCCCCGACCGCGCGCACCAGCTCCTCGCGGGCGGTCATCGGCGGAACCAGCCGATCGCACGAGCGAGCGGGCCAGGGCGGCGCGTCGAGTCGACGTCGCGCATCAGCTGCGCGAGGCGGTCCGGGTGCTGGCCGCCGTTGCGGTGGAGCGCCATGGCGACGGCCTGGAAGACGCGCACGTACCGGACGGGGTAGTTGGTGTCATTGGGCTCGATCTCGCCGAGCGCCAGGCGCAGGGCTTCGTGGGCGGTCGTCATCGGTCCTCCAGGGCGGGGTGGGGGTCGTGCCACGAGTAGGTGCCGCCCGGAATGAGGGCGCGGTGGGCGCTGTCGTGGCCGGCGCGGTGGACGCACGGCCACTTCCAGCGTGTCGGGGTTCGGGCCTCGCACTGCTTCGGGGCGGGTAGCCCGGCGAGGTCGTCGGCGGTGATCCGGATCGACCAGGTGCCGTCCAGGTCGGTGGTGGCCTTGCCGATCCGGACGCTGTTGCCGTGGTCGTCCTCCAGCTCGACGAAGGTCGAGCCGCCGCCGGGCCGGTCAGCGGCGAGGCGGATGTTCAGGCCGGGGTCGAGCTCAGCCACGGTCCACCTCCCCGGTGGACTGGGCGGCGGCCTCGGCCGCCAGGCGGTCGGCGAGCTCGCGCGCCGGCCGGAGGTCGACGCGGCCGGTGAAGCGGCGGCCGTCGGCCAGCTCGCCGCGCACCTCGGCGAAGTCGGGCGGGCCCGCGGGCTGGTCGCCCTGCAGCGCGGCGCGGATCTGGTAGAGCTGGCCCGCCGGAGTCAGGTCCTGCGGGTCGTCGAGCCAGCGCTTCGCGGCGTCGATGCGGGCCTGCCGCGCGTCCCGCTCGCCGGTCCGCTCGCGCAGCAGCGTTTCCAGCTCGCCGATCCGGGTCATCTGGCCGTCGGTGGCGTTGTAGTGGTCGATGAACAGGTTCCGGGCCTGCTCCCGCTGCCACTCAGCCTCGGCGTGCAGCCACACCGCCAGGTCGAGCGCGTCGACCGGCTCCGGGCCGTGCGGGCAGTCCGCGTACGGCGGCGTGCAGTCGCAGGCCTCGGCGAGCAGCAGCACGACCGGACGGAGCTGCCAACCGGCGGCGAGGATCCTCGCCGCCGCACGGCGAGCGTTCTCGCAGAACGGGCACTTGGCGGCCGGCGGGTGCAGTCCGACCTCGATCAGGCCAGCGAGCTGGTCGACGGCCTCGGGCCCTGGGGTGCGGCGCACGGCGCCGGCAGCGTCCTCAGCCACGGAGCACCTCGGCGCCGGCCGCGACGACGTCAGCGAAAGACTCGGTCGTGCGGTCGTCCGGGTGGCCGATCGCCTCGATGGTGATCATCTGGTCGGTCTTGTCGACGGCGACGATCCGGTACATGCCGCCGGTGAGCGGGAAGTGAAGGCGTTCGCCGACGTCGTCGGAGGTGAACGGCAGAGGCTCGGCGGCCGGTCCGTCGTCGTGCGATGCGGCCTCGGCCGCGCAGCGGGCCGCGACGTCCAGCGCGGCCGCATCGAACCGGGCCTCCCGATCGCGGTCCTCGTCGTCGTGCGGTCGGGCCTCGACGGCCGCGCGCGAGGCACGGCGCCAGTGGCGGTCGGCGAGGTGTCCGGCGATCTCGTCGAGGCACATGTCGCGGTTCTCGCGGGTGATCTGCTCGAGGTCGGCGAGCAGGTCGACCGCCGCGCGGTCGCGGGGTGAGAGCTCGGTCATGGGTTGTCCCTTTGTGGTTGGGGGTCGGCGTAGGGGCCGTGGAGCTTCGCTTCGAGGCGCTCCCGCGCAAGGTGCGGGCGGCAGATCGGGCACGGTTTCAACGGCGGGTCCGCGTGCTGGCGTCCGCCGATGAAGCCGTCGCAGTTGTCGGGGTGGCGGTCCGGGTCGATCACCTCGCCGGTGCGGTCGTGGGCCATCACGTGCCGCCTCGGGCGATCACCGCGGCGATGACCTCGGCCAGGCCGGCCACGTGGGCGGCGTGGCCCAGGCAGGGCCGGCACCAGCGCCACGGCGCGTGGTCGCAGCCGTCGTCGTGCTGATGCGTGGTCTTCGTCCAGCCGAGCGCGTCGGCGAGCGGCACGAGGCGCCGGTTCCGGATCGAGCCAGAGCCGTTGCACAGCACCGTTTCGGCGGGGTGGCGCTTCTTCTTGCCGGGCTGGTAGCCCGGGCTGAACAGGTGGATCGTGGTGCCGTTGCCCCACGGGCGGACGGCGAGGATCTCGGTCACGCGGGTTCCTTCCGGGCCGTTCGGCGGCAGTGCGCGCAGGTGGCGGACTTGCCGGTGTCGGGGTGGGTGAACAGGCCGCCGTCGACGCCGTGCTCGCAGCGCTGGCGCGGGTCGCGGCGGGCCTCGTCGATGGCTTCGGCGATGAGGGCGCGGCGGGTGTCGGCGGTGGCGTCGTGCGCCTCGGCAGCGCGGCGGGCCGCACCGCAGGCGCCGCACGGCGGCGGGTGCTCGTCGTGCTCGTGCCGTGGGCAGCGGGGGGAGGGTCGTTCGGCCGGACTGGGCGCGGTGGTGACGGGCTCTACGGACTCTTCCCCCTGTTCTTGGGTGAGGGTGAGGGTGAGGGAGTCGTGAACGTTCGCCGCAGGTGCGTCCGAAGTTCGGCCGGACGTTCGCTGCTTGTTCGGGCGAACATTTCCCGAACGAATGCGCTTCATTCGGTCCCTGGCCTTGGCTTTCTCGTCCTCGATGGACGCTGCGGAGCGTTGCTCGTCGAGCCAGTTCGTGTACTGCCAGCCGGTCACGCCGTTGCGCTTGTCCGGCGTCCAGAGACCGACCTCGACGAGCTTCGCGGCGAGCTTTTTTCCGCTCGGCCAGCTCATGACGTAGTGCACGGGAACCCAGCCGTCGGTCAGGTGAGCGGGGTTCATGCACCACGAGCCAGCGGCCGCCCAGAGCCCGAAGGCGGCAATTCCCGCCGCGCGCAGCTGGTCGCTCTCGGCGGCGGTGTCGGGGACACGGAAGTCGGGGATCGGGCTCACCTCCAAGGTGTGAAGCCGCCGGCCGGGCTGGTGGGGAAGGGACCAGCCCGACCGGCGACGGATACGGGGGATGTGCGGGGCAGGCAGGGCTACTTCACGACCGCGACCACGAGGTGTTCGGCTTCGGGGTCGTCGACGAGCGGCGCAGAGATCGCGCCGAGCCCGTTGCGGTCGTCGTTGGGCAGGCTGCTGCCGAACTTGACGCTCATGGTCGGGGTTCCTTTCCTTGCGGGTTCAGGTCGAGGCGCTGGCGGGCGAGCCGCTTCCCGAGGCTCAGCTGCTCGCAGAGCGGCGATCCGCCGTTGAAGAGGCTCAGCAGCCGGGAGACGTCGTGCGTGCCGGTGACGACGAGCACGACGACCGGGTCAGGCCCGAAGCCGTCGCCGGTGTCCTTGTCGTAGGCGCGGGACTCGTACATCAGGAGCCGCCGAGGATGCCGCGCTGGTAGCCCACCGCGACCGCGTGCGCGCGGTCGCCGACGCCGAACTTCTGGAACATCCGGCGGATGTGCGTCTTCACCGTGTCCTCGGTGAGGTAGAGCTGCTGCCCGATCTCGCGGTTCGACAGCCCCTCAGCGATCAAGGTCAGGACCTCGAACTCGCGGTCGGTCAGCTTCATCCGCCGCGCGTGCTCAAGGTTCGCGATCCGGACCCCGGACGGCAGCACGTTGAACCGCGGCAGTTGCTCGGGGCTGACCTTCACAGCCTGGACGTGCACGCCGATCTGCGTCAGCAACGCGTGGATGGGGCCGACGAGGGTGGCATCGACGACGTAGGCGGCGCCGGGCGACGCGGCCGGCGCCGGGCTGATGGCGGTGGGAGCAGCCATGGTGTCCTCGTTTGAGCGGAGATGCGGAGGTCGGTGTAGGGCCAGCCGTCGTGGACGGGTGGCGGTGCGTCGGCGGCCCGGCGCAGGCGAGCCGCAAGCCGGGCCAGGCGGGTCCTCACGGCGTGCCCGCCTTGCGCCAGCTGTCGACGGCGTCGCAGACCATCTGCACGCGCCGGGGGCCCAGGCCGGACACGCGGGAGAGCGCGGACTGGATCGCCGGCGCCGCGCGGTGAGCGTCGACGAGGTAGGCGACGGCCTCGGCGGTGGTGTGGCCGGCGATCCGGAGCGGGGTGGTCTGGTGGTGGCTCAGGCCGTGCGCGTGCAGCTCTTTCAGTTCGGTCACGACTTCCACCCGGCCTTTTTGGCTTCGGCGCGGATCTGGTCGAGCAGCTTCGCCCAGGGCTCCGGCGGGGACGGGGGTACAGGTTCCGTCGGGACGACGGCACGCGGGTACGGGTGGCCGCACTCACAGGCCCGCGGTTCGGTGCCCGGAGCGTCCACGGCGTAGCGGTGTTGGTGCGGCGGCTTGGCCTGCTCGGCGGCAGCCAGCTTCGCGCGGAGTTCGTCGACGGTGGCGTGCAGCTGTTCGGCGTCGGCGTCGCGGCGTTCGATGATCGCGCCGCGGGCCTGCACCTGCTTTTCCAGCTCGGTCACGTGCGCGGTGAGGCGCTCGACGTCGGCCCCGGCCGCAGCGAGCTTTTCGCGCGCCGCGGTGAGGTCCTTCTCCAGCAGCTTGAACGCGGCCGTTCGCTCCTCGAGGGACTTGTCCCGCGCGGCGAGGTCTGCCTTCTGCCGTTCGATGACCTTGCCGCGCGTCTCGGCGGTCTTGCGCAGCTCCGCGATGAGCTCGCCCAGGCGCTGCTTGTCGTCGAGCAGCTGCTGCACCTGGCCGCCGTCGACGGGCCCGGCGGGCGCCTGGCCGAGCAGCGGCCGGACGGCGTCGGTGATCTGCTTCAGGTAGCCGGGTGCGGCGGGTTCGTCGCCGTGGCGGCGGGCCCAGCGGTCGTCGGCGCGGCGGACAACGTCGTCGAGGTCGGCCGGGGCGAGCGTGGTCGTCATGGCTGCACCGGCCGGTGGGCGAAGCACTCGTCGTGCCAGTCGGCCAGGAGCACGCACACGAGGCGCATGTCGCCGCCGAGCAGCAGCGGCCGGAATCCCTGGATGTAGGCCGTCGTCGACGCGGTGGCGTAGCACGCACCACCGAGGACCGTGCAGTCCTCGGTGAAGTCCTGGGCCACCACCGGCCGGGAGGTCGGCGAGTGCACGGTCACCAGGCCGTCGGCCGGGGCCGGGTCGTCGCCGCACGTCCAGGCCAGCTGGACGGCGCCGTTGGCGTTGTGGGCGATGATCGACAGGTCGCCGTCGGCGATCTGGCCGCGGAAGCTGAGCCCGGGGATGTAGAAGGTCGACGGGACAAGTTCGTCCACTGTGGTCGTCACGATGCCTCCAGAGCGGGTTTGCGTTGGTGGTAGTCGCCGAGGTCGTCGAGGTAGACGGGGCCCCAGAGCCAGTGGTCGAACGGGGTGAGGGCGGGGTCGGCGGTCGGGTGGACGAGCCAGCCGCGGTCGTAGTGCTCGGCGCGCTTGTTGGTCACGAGACCGTGGCAGCCGGTCGTGCCGTCTCCGCAGAGGTGGACGATGTTCGACGGCTGCCACGGCCCGCCCTGGCCCCGGCCCTTCCGGTGGTGCAGGGACTCGGCGCGGTGCTGGCCGCAGATCTCGCACACACCGGACGAGCGGACCGGGACGAACTTCCTGCACCGGGACTCGCTCACGTCTTCTCCAGGTGCTGGATGAAGCCGCGGAGCGTGGCCGGGTCGGCGGTGCTCCAGTCGACTTTTCCGTTGGCCCACTTGTCGAACTCGCGCAGCACGTGGATGAACTTCATGCGCTTGCGGTGGCCGACCTTCTGGGCCTCCTTCTTCAGCTGCTTCACCGTCTGCTCGACCGGACCGGCGGTCGACTCCTCGCCAGCGGGTTCCGGCGAGCCGTGCTGTACCTGGGCCTGTTGCCGCCGGAGGTACAACGCGACCTTGAAGCCTCGCTCGGCGGCGATCCGGATCGCGTGGCCGATGGCGATGAGCGCGGCGTCGCCACCCTTGCGGCCGTCGGCGTGGCCGTAGCCCTTGCGGCGCACGCCTTTCACGATGAGCCAGATCCAGAAGCCGCCGTACTCGTCGAACACCGGCAGTCCGTCGGGCCCGACCGCGAACGGTTCGTAGTCCCATTCCGGGTCGACGGAGAACAGCCGTTCGGTGACCTCGGCGTGCCCGATGTACTGGTGGTGCTCGTGGGCGGTGGTGATGATCTGGCGGCAGGTCTCGCACGGCTCGGCGTGGTGCTCGGCGCACTCGCGGAGCTCGCAGTCCCGGCACACGATGATCGGCTTGTGGCCGATCGCCTCGGGTGGGAACGGCGCCGCGAGTGCGTCGCGGTCTTCCTGGGTCAGCATGGCTGCTCGTCGAACGGGTTCGGCAGCTTGACCGCGCCGGAGCGGACCAGCTCGACGATGACAGCGGCCGCGTCGTCGTCGGGCAGGAACCGGACGGTCGACGGGGCTTCCTCGGCGATGACGATGCCGGGGACGTCGGTCTCGCCGCCGGGCCCGAGCGGCATCTTCGCCAGGTTGGACGCTTCGAGGATTTCGGCGCGCAGCTTCGGGGCGACGCGGTCGCGGGCGGTCATCAGGTGTCGGCCGCCGTTGGACCAGAGGAACGCCTTTACCTCGTCCTCGGGCGCGGTGATATCCGCATCGGCCTCGACCGACTTCGGGTAGTGCTCGCGGACCCACTCCAGCAGCGCGCCGGCGTCGCCGACCTGGGCGGTCTTCTTCGGCGCGGACTTCGAGACGGCGCCGAGCTTGGTCACGCCGTCGGGGGCGTAGACCATCTTCCGGTCGCCGCGCGCCATCACCTGCTCGGCCTCGGCGCGCACCGCCTGTAGGCCTCGGTGGCGGCGTCGGCGGCGAGCTTGCGCGCGGCGACGCGCAGCCAGAGGTCGGTCACGGTGGGTCCTTTCGGTGATGAACTGCTCGTAGAGGTCCGCGGCGTTGACCCGCGTGCCGTCGTGGGCGACGTAGAACTCGGCGAAGTCCTCGTCGTCGGCCTGGTCGAGGCGGTCGTCTCCGGCGTCGATGCGGGCGATGAGGTAGCCGACGCCTTCGGCGTGGCGGGTCGCGCGCAGGTGGAAGGCCACGCTGCGCTCGATCGCGGCCAGCTCCGGGTCGGCGGCGGCGGTCACCGCTGCGCCCCGGCGTCGCACCACGACGCGGGCTCGTCGCACGTCGGCCGGGCGGCAGGCGTGCCGTCCTCGCCGGTGCGGCAGCCCGCCGTGCTGAGCAGCACCGCGCCCGCCGTGACGGCGGCGAGGTGGAGCCGGAGCGAGCGGCGGAGCCCGCGGGCGAGCCGGGCGGCGCGCGGGTCTTCGGGCGGCTCGGGCGCGGCCGGGGGCGTGGTCTCCGGTTCGGGCGCCGGGCGGGGCGCCTCGAACTCGGAGACATTCTCGACCCAGCGGGCCGCGTCCTTGAACTTGCGGACGATGCCCATCGTCAGAACCTCGTTTCGAATTTCGTCCAGCGGCCGTCGCGGCCGAGGTGGTCGATGTGGATGTCCCGGTCGTCGTGCGCTTCGCGGCGGAGGCGGTCGAGCAGCGGCTCGGCGATCCGGAGCGGGCCGCGCCCCCAGAGGCAGCAGCGGCAGCCCTCGACCGGCTCGGTGAGGACGTCGCCGGGCGGGCACGGGCCCGGGTCGAGCACCGGGTAGGCGCGCCAGCGGATCCAGTGGCCCTCGTGCTGGCACCACGGACACGGCCGCAGCTCGCCCTCGTGCGCGACGGCCTGGTAGGTGCGGAGGTAGTCGCCGAGCGTGCCGGCGGAGCCGACCAGCGACGGGAACGCAGCGACAGCGGCCACGCTGACCTCGACCGCGGATCGGCAGGCGCGCTGCACGACATCGGTGGGCAGGGTGAGGAGCACGGTGGTGGCGGACATCAGCCCATCACCAGCCAGGCCACGAACCAGGTGGAGACGACGGCGGCGAGGACCGACAGCGCGAGGACGCGGGGCGGGGTGAGGTTGCGGCGCAGCCAACCCGGCTCGTCGGCGAGGTCGGCCTCCAGGTCGGCCCATTCGTCGGCGGTGTGCGGTTCGGCGAGGTACTCGGCGACGTCGTCCGGGCTCGGCATGTCCTCGATGGCCGCGAGGAGACGCTCGGCGCCTTCTCGGTCGGTGAGGATCTTGGCGACCGGGATTTCCGGGAGCGTGCCGCCCAGCGCAAGCGGCTCGGTCGGCAGGTCGACGCGGGCGATCGTCTCGGTGGGCCGGTCGTCGGCCGGGACCGCGCGGTGCCGGCCCGTGCTCTCCGCCGTCTGGTCCTCGGCCGCAGCGCGGCGGCTGTCGAGGACGTCCTGGCACACCTCGATGTCCATCAGGGCGCGGTCGCGCAGCTCCGCGGGCAGCGTGGGGAACGCCGCCTTGAGTTTCTCGATGGTGTCCTGCAGCAGGTCGGCATCGGCGTCGAACAGGAACGCCTCGGCGTCGGCGGCGTCGCGGACCCGCTCGACCACGGCCTCCCGGCCGGCGTCGGTGATCTCGAAGCCGCAGTCTTCGGTCCAGCGGACCAGGCCAAGGCCTTCCAGGTTGGTGAGGGTGCTCTCGTCGCGGGCGACCGGCGGCCGGTAGGCGACCCCGCCCGGGGTGGTGTCGGCGAGCAGGGCCTCCAGCTGCTCCAGCTGGACGGCCGTAAGATGCGTGGTGATCAAGAGGAGGTCCTTTCCTCGGGTCAAGCCCCGGCTTCAGGGCTCTGCCTGCTCCGCGCCCGGCATGGCGCGGGGCAGGCCTTTCTTCTGGGGGTCGTGCACCGGCGGTTCAGGCGGTGTCGGGTCACGCCTGAACCGCCGGCAGATCAGGCAGCCGCGGACACGCGGCGAGCGGTGAGCCGTTCGTAGGCGGGCGCGAAGATCGCGCGGAGGTGGTCTTCCTGCTCCCGGGTGAACGGGGGAGCAGCGGCGACGAGCTCGTCCACGTACGCCTCGATCTCGGCGCCGAGGTCGGCGTGTACCCGGGTCGGGGAACGCGTCGGCCGCGGCGGCGCGACCGGGGTAGTCGGTCCCGGACGCCGCGTCGGGTACGCCGGGCGTGTCGGCGCGGGCTGCGCAGGCTGCGGCTGCTGCGGCGACATCACGCCGCTACCGGGTCCGGCTCGCGGATTCGCTCGACGTCGACGCCGAGCGCGTTCGCCATCCGTTGGAGCACCTCGCGCGACACGCGGGGGTTGTAGCCGTTCTCGACGTTGTAGACGGTCTTCCAGGCGACTTCGGCCTTCTCAGCGAAGGTGCGCCTGGACATGCCCTGGCTCACCCTGATCGCCTCGATCTCGGCGCCCTTGGGGATCGGGTTGGGAACTCTTGCCATGCGAGTCACCTTAGGACTCTTTAGGACTATTGACAAGTCATCTCAGGTCGAGGGTTAATGAAGACGACATAAGGAGTCCTAAGGAGTCCTTGATTCGGGGAGGGTACGTGCGCCACGTGAGAAAGATCCGCAGGTCAAGACCCAAAAGTCGCATAGACAGCACCAGGCCGTTACGGCATGCTGTCTACGTGTCCGAAGGAGTCGTAAAGAGTCCTAGTGCCGCCCAGGAGCGCCTCGCGCTGGGCGTCGTGGCCGCGCGCGAACAGCTTCAGCTGACGCAAGAGGAGTTCGCCGAGAAGGCCAGCCTCTCCCTGAAGACCGTGCAGCGCGTGGAGCTCAAACGCGCCGCTCCGCAAGCCAAGACCTTCAACGGACTGGACCAGGGCGCCGGCTGGCTCCCCGGTAGCGCCCGGCTGCTCTACGAAGAGGGGCGCGAGCCCGTCGAGATCGGCCGGGTTGCTGAGTCGGCCTCCGGCGGGCGGCCGGCCGGGTTGCTCGAGTCCTGGACCGACGAGGAGATCGAGCGCCTCCGCGGTGCAACTCGTCAGCAGATCGCGGACGAGGCAGCCTCGATCGCGAAGTTCGCGGGCGAGGACGCCCACTTCAGGTTCCTGCACGACGTCGCGTTGATCAAGCTCGCTGCGGCCGGCGCCGACTCGGCATCACGGTGAAACTAGCTGGCCGCCGCTGAGGACGTGAACTCGATTCGCACGCTCCGCGGATCCGGGCGGCTTCGCGTTGCCGCCCGGTCCAGGTGCACGGTTATGATCGAGCGCACCACCTCGCGCCGCTGTGCAACCGACAGCTCGTCATCCCACACGGACGCTGCGTCGCCCTCGACCAGCCGGGTGATTAGCGGCGACTGCGCGGTCCGCACAGCGGCCAGCTGCCGCTCGGCCTGCTCGATCTGCGGCAGGTACTTCCGTTCCATGCGCGCGAGCCCGGCCGGTGAAAGGCGCTCGTCCTCGTCGTCGGACTCGGCCTGCTGGTAGTACTGCTCCATCTGCAGCTTGAGCATGGCCAGGTGGTCTCGGGCGCGGCGCGCTTCGTCGGAGGTGTCGCGTAGGTACAGCCGACTCGCGTCCTCCCGGTCCATCCGCTTGATCACCGCCAGCCGCACGATGCTGTCGACGAAGGCCTCGCCGCGCATCACGCAGTACTTCCCGCTGCACTGGTACTTCGGCCCGGTCTTGTGCGGGAGGAACCGCAGCGATGCCTCGCACACCGCGCACCGAGCGAGACCGGTCAGCAGGTGCTTGATCGCGCCGTCGCGCTGCTGCCGTTTGGCTGGGTCGTTGAGCCGCTCGACGAGCTGGTGATGCTCGTCGATGGTCAAAAGCGGCTTCCAGTCGCCCTCGCCTACGACCGCGCCCTGGTGCACTCGCAACCCCGCCAGTGCCGGCCGGGTCAGGGCCTGCTTGAGCGTCGCGTTGTGCCACTGCTTTCCCCCGCGGGGAGTCGGCACCTCGCGTGCATTGAGGTCGCGGATCACCGCGTACACGGTCTCCCCGGCGACGATCCGGTCCGCGACCTCCCGAACAAGCGGTGCGGTCACCGGATCGGGCTCCTGGCCGGCCAGCACGCCGGTCCGCTCGTCGTAGACCCGGCGGTACCCCCATGGCGCCGATCCGACCGGCGGCCTACCGCGTGCCGCTCCGCCGCGGTGACCTCGTGCCGCGCGTTCGGAGATCTGGTCGGCTTCGTCCTCGGCACGGAGCGCGTCCAGACCGGTCCGGAACCGGTCCTCGCGCTTCGACATGTCGAAGATCGTCCCGCCGTACCACCACAGCACACGGGCATCCGCGCAGGCGTTCCGCAGACCGGCGTAGAACTCCAGCTCTCTCGTGGCGCGGGAGAACTCCACCGTCATCAGCATGTCGACCTGGCCATCGGCGATCAGCTGCGCGACCTCCGGCCAGCGTTTGCGGGCCTTCTTCGCGTGGCGCGACGCCGAGCCGCTCTCGACGATGACCGCGACGACGACGTACCCTTCGCGCTCGGCCCAGGCGCGGCACTCAGACACCTGGCCTTCGGTCGACTTCCCGCGGTCGACGGACACGCGGGCGTAGATCACGACGCGGTTGCCGCGCTTCGGGACCGGGGTTACAGCGTCGATCAGTTGCTTTTTCGCAGGTCGCACGTTATAAGTGTATACGTAATCCGCTGGTCCCAGAAGCGCCTATAGACACTTAACGCTCTCTGGCCGGCGGCCCACTGCCCACCGGGAGCACTCGATGACCGCCGCCACGGGAGGCTATCGCCTCTTCGCCATCCGCCTGATGGTCGCCCGAGCGAGCCTCATCAGCTTCGTCACGCTGGCGCTCGTCCTTGGATCGAGTGTGGGCCACCTTGCGATCCAGGAGCGGAACTGGCCCGCCCGAATCGTCATGCTCACCATTCTCGCGGGCATCTGGTGTAGCTTCTTCGCACTGGCCGCCGTGCACGCTCACTCGCCACGCCAGCTGCGCCGGATGAAAAAGACGCATTAGACGCCCCCCCCCGCAGTTTCAGGACTTCGGCCCGAGGGCTGCGGAGGGGGCATGGCCGGGGGAGCGGCCAGCCTCCGGTCACGCATCACTCGTCGTTCAGGTCGAGCAACGCGTTAAGCCTGTCGATTTCGCTCATCGCCAGTTGTTGCTTAGGCGAGAGCGGGCGCGCAACGATTTCAGTAGCCCCGGATGGTCTCCGGGTCAGGAAAACGACGCCAGCGATCCAGAACCCCAGCGTGATCAGCATGTGCAAGTTGGCGAGCGTGGGCGGCCACTGCCACTCGAACGCGAGGATCGCGTGCGGGATGACGAAGACAGTGCTGACTACGGCGGTGGCGAACATCCAGATATGGATCGTTTGCGGCACGGCGGAGTTTTGAACCTGTACCTGCGTCTGGTTGCTCACGGGTGGTTACCTCCTTTAGGGCATTGGGATGACCCGGTTGCACCAGAGGTATCTCTGACCCGTGACCGATCGTTAGGCGACCTCAGCGATGTTTTCGGGATTTACCTCGTACGGCCGAAGATCCAGGTCACGCGACGGTTGCAGATCGGTACGGGGTTCACTTTCAGCATCACTTCTACTACGGTGACGCGCTTCGTTGCTCCTTTGGGGAATGTCCCCAATGGACTGGTGCAGATGCATTAGTCCGGTTGAACGGCGACGCCCCCGGCACCGTACGGGTATGCCGGGGCGTCGTTGTGTGCGTGTTACGCCTGGCGCAGCTGCTCGATGAGGCCGCGCCACCCGGCAGCGGGCAGCTTGAAGTACCCGCCCTCGGGGTCCTTGCTGTCGCGCACGGCGGCCTGGTCTCCGAGCTTCGCGACCTCGACGCAGTTGTCGTCGTTGCTGCTATAGCTGCTCTTGGACCAGGCGTTTTCGGGTATCGTCATCCTTTCTCCATCTCTTCAATGGCGGTGGCGATGCGCTCGGCTGACTCGTCTTTGCTCAGCGCCACCGCCTCCCCGGCATCCACTGTTCTGGCGTACTCGGCCAGGTCCTCGCTTTGGTCGAGGATCTGGCCACTTCGCCGGGTTCCGAGGTGGACGATCGACAGCGCGGCTTTGTCGCGCGGCTCGATCATCGAGAACGCACCGGTCATGCCGGGGTACCAACCAGCGCGGTCGGGCACGATGCGGATCGTGGCGTTCGACTACTCGGTCGCGATCTTGTGCAAGAACCGCAGGGCATCGGCCATGACCTCGCGTCCACCGATGCACTTGCGGAGCGCCGCTTCGTCGATCAAGGCCTTGTAGGTCACCGGCCGGCGGGTGCGGTTCGGGTCGATGACGGCGCCACGGCCAGCGCGCATCGCGACGCGGGCGCTGATCTCGTGAGCCGGGACGGTGCCGCCGGACATGATGGCGCGGGTGTAGCCCGAGTCCTGCACCAGGCCGGGAAGAAGCACGAGCGCGCCGTCGGTGATGGTGGCTGCGTTGGCTTCGAAGTCGGCGAGGGCGGCGTTCATCGCGGCCTGCTCGCTCAGGGTGGTGGCGGTCCAGCCGTGCTGGGCTTCGTCGCCGTTGACCATGGCGACGATCTGGTCGAAGCGCTCGCCTCGAACACCCAAGAGGGTCAGCATCCGCGCGACATCCTCGACCTTCACCGGCGAGATACCGGTCTCGATCCGCGACAGGTGCGCCTTCGAGATGCCCACTTCGTCGGCGAACGCCGTCAACGTGACATCGCGCTGAACGCGCTCGGCACGCAGGTGAGCACCGATTTTCGCGGACTTCGCGGAGGCCTTGTTTTCTGCCATGGAACGAGGATAGAGCAGGCATCCAGCGGATACAGCGTCGCCCGATCGGCTCACTTGCGACGGTCGTTCCCTTGTGTTCCACTTGTTGTGGAACGAGAGGGAACGTCAGGTAACGCCCTCTACCTCGAACTGTACCGCGGGGGCGGCGATGGAGATGCAGGTACGCGGGTGGCGCGAGGAGCGCACCGCTTGGGCGTTCGACACGACCGGGCGGCGGATCCCGATCGTGACCGGGCTGACCACGAGCGAAGGCCGGACGGTCGCCGTGCTGGCGGTCGCCGACGGGCCCAGCGTCATCCTCGACGGCGACGCGTCCCAGCTGCGCACCAACATCGTCCAGACCCTCGAAGACCTCAAGGACGCGCGACGGGCGGGCCGATGATCGTGCACGAGACCAGCGACACCCGGCAGTCCCGTGCGCGTATCTGGAACGCGATGCTCGGCGGCGGCGAGGCCTACGAGGACGACCGATTCGTCCTCCAGAAGCTGAAGGCCATAGCGCCGGACGTCAGCCTGCTCGCGGTCCACGAGGTGGAGTTCATCGAGCGGGCCTGGCGGCACATCGTCGGGCGCCGCGGCATCCGCCAGGTCATCTACTGCGGCGCCCCGATCCCGCCCGGCGCGCCACCGCACGCCGCGGACCTCGAGTCCATCGCCCTCGGCCGCCTGGAGCGGGTGGTCTACCTCGAGCCCGATGCGGTACTGAGCGCCAAGGGCGCCGGCTACCTCGCCGACAACATCGCGACCGTCCGGCACGTCGACCCGCTCGATCTGCCCAAGGTCGACGCGAAGCTGAAGCACTACCTCGTGTGGGACGAGCCGGTCGCGATCGTCGCACCCGGCGTGCTGCACTGGCTCGGCGAAGACGCGGCGCGCGAATGGCTGCGGGACCTGAGCACGATGTTCCCGCAGGGCGGCTACCTGATCGCGTCGCACTTCCTCGACCCCGAACCGGCAGACCCGGCCGTGGTGGTGCTCGTCGAGCAGCTGATCCAGCGACTCGACAGCACCGGCGTCCTCGCCGGCGGATTCTTCCGCCGGGCGGCGGCGATCGAAGCGCTGTTCGACGGCTGGGACCTGATCGGGCCTGGCGTCGTCCCAGCGCGAGACTGGTGGCCGCACGGTCCGAAGCTGCTCCACATCGAGACGCCGTGCGACCGGCTGATGGCCGGGGTCGTCGCGACGATTCCCCGCTCGCCCTGATCAGCCCGGCCGGCGCGCGACCACCCCTCGCACGCGCCGGCCGGGTGCCGCGCCCCACAGGGGGTGGCGCGGCACGCTGCCGGGCCCGCGCCCCTCGAGGGCCCGGCAGCACTCCAGCTCCGCCCGCCCCACCCCGCTCCCCGCACGGCCTGCAGGGTCCGCGTCGAGGGGCGGGCGGACCAGACCGCGCCCCGTCGCGTACGGGCGGGCGCGGAGCCGGACCCCCAGGCCCTCCCGCCGGGGGTCCGGTCTACAACTCCACGCCGGCCGCGCCGACACCCCGCCAGCCCCCGCGGAGGTGGTCATCCCCGGGCAGCGGCGGCACCTCGCGCACCGGTCCCGCACACCGGCGCGCCCGCCCGGCCCCCGAGCTGCAGACGAGGGCCGGGCCCGTTTCCAGGGAGCCATTCGTGTCGCCGGAAATCGCCGCCTACCTGCTCGCCCTCGACCTCTGCTTCCGCTACGCCGACGGCGCCACGATCCAGGAGATCGTCGCCGCGACCGGACTCAACTACCGGCAGGTGAGGGAGACGTTGCTGGCGTTCGGTGTGACGCTGCGGGCGCCGAAACCGCGGATGCCGCCGGCGCCGCCGGGCATGGTCGATGCGTACGTCGTCCAGCGGAAGTCTCTGGCGGAGGTCGGAGAGCCGTGGGGGTGTCGGCCGAGACGGGGCCAAACGGATGCTGCAGCAGGCGGGAGTCACGATCCGGCGCCGCGGCCGTCAGCCGAAGTCGTAACGACGGACATGATCCACCGAAACCGAGTGATCCGGAGATTTCGTAACAGCTGGCACGCCGCCAGCGACTGATCGTCTGCAAGTGGACAGAGGGGACACCATGAAGATCCGTACGTCGCTCGTCGCCGCTGCAGCCGCCGTGCTGCTGCTCGCTGGCTGCGGCTCGCCGCCCGTCAACACCGGCAGCGTCAGCCCCGCGTCCGGTGGGGCGCCTGCGAGCGCCGCGGCCGCCGACGCGAAGAAGCCGCCGACCTGGGGCGAGCGCTACACCTGGCCCAACGGCGTCGCGATCGAGGTCACCCAGCCGGCCGGGTGCAAGCCGGGCCAGTATGCCCAGCCGCCGAACATCGAACGCGCCGTCACGCTGCAGGTGACCGTGACCAACGGCTCCGACAAGCCCTTCGACGCGACCCTGCTCTCCACCGCGCAGGCCCAGTTCGGCGGCGCGCACGCCGATGCGGTGTTCGACTCGAACGGCAAATGCAAGAACTCCACGATGAACGGCGCCGCCACGGTGCTGCCCGGGAAGACCCTCAAGCTCGACATGAGCTTCGCCGTCGGCAAGGACCCGGGCGAACTGCAAATCGAGCTGCAGCCGGACTTCGTTGGCGACAAGGCCGTGTTCGTCGGCCAGGCCTGACACACCGCGACAAAAGCGGCCCCTCGCACCCGAAGGTGCAAGGGGCCGCTGTCGTGTGCCTGCGGCGAAATCAGCCCGGATCGGGCGGCGCCTCCGGAGCACTGCCGGGCGCGGGCTCGTTCGCCTTGGCCCGGTACACCGCCGCCGGCGCGAGGACTGCGGTGCCGACCCCGAGGATCAGCACCGCGGTGGCGGTGTCGATGTGCACCCCGGCGAGCGCCAGGACGCCGACGACCGCGGGCGGGGTGAGGGTGCCCCACACCGCGGCCGTGGTCTTGCGGATCCGCGGCAGCGCCGTTCGGACGGTCCGCCACCAGGCGGCGAGCCGGATCACTGGCTGACCGCCTGCGTGGTGGCCTGCGCGTCTGGCCCGCTGATGGGTTCGATGTGGAGCTGGCCGGACACCTGGATGCTCTCGGCCACGGCCTTGGTGAGCATCTCCTGCATCTTCTCCGGCGTGATGTCCTTGTCGGTGGCCAGCTCCGCGAGCGCGGCCGCCACGGCGTCGGCCTTGGCGTTCGCCGCGAACGCCTGGCGGAGGAGCTCCACCAGGATGTCGACGATGTTGCGGTCGCCGAAGATGAACGAGCGGGGATCTTGGGGGTCGTGCGGGGTCGCGAGGACCTCGTAGCGCACGGTGTCGCGGGTGCCCGCGTTGATCGCGCCGAGCTTCGAGTCGATCACCTGGGATACCCAGGTCTTGAACGTGGCTTCGTCGGGCATGTCGTCTTCTCCGATCAGGTGTGCGGTGGTGTAGGCGCGGTTCATGTCGACCGACCCGGCCGAGCCCGGCAGCGTGCCGGACGAGCTGAACTGGTGGACGTCGTAGTGGCCCGTGTACCGGGCGCCGTCCTCCGGCTTGAGGCCGCTGTACCGCGGCGCCCAGATCACCGGGTCTTCGGGCCATTCGTCCGGGCGGCAGGCCTGCAGGAGCCAGAGGTCCATGTAGATCGCGGGGCGTACCCCGCGGGCGCGGGCCCGCGAGCAGAACGACCGACCTCGGGCCGTGGCGTTCGTCTTGTTCCAGCCGTCGCCCTCGATGTCCGTGGCCGGTGCGACGCCGGTGCCGCCGAGACGCTGACACTCGCCCCACAGGACGTCGAACGCCCGCCCGCCGTCGGTGCTGGCCGAGGCGAACTCGTACCCGCCGAAGGGGAGACCGAGCCGCCGGAACAGCGCTGCGTGCGCGTCGGCGGTCCACAGCTTGCCGTCGGCCTGCTTGCGGTAGACCGCGGCGCCGTCGGCCATCTTGATCCATCCGAACGAGACGTTCGGCAGCGCGTTCGTGCCGCGCTGGTAGTACGGGTGGAGATCCACCCCAGTTCCGGACATGGTTCAGTCCCTCCGTCGGAGCGTGGGGCCGGTCGGCAGCACCGCCGACGGCGTGGTGGTCGGCGGCGGCGTAGCGGGTGCGCACGCCGCATCCCCGGCCGGACCCTCGTCGATCCGGGTCCGGCCGTCGGAAAAGTCGTTGAAGTTCCGGCACCGGCCGTCGGCGTCGCGGTCGAAGTACTGGCGCGTGACCGAGACGCCGTCGGCGCCGTCTTTGCCGTCGGTTCCGTTGGCGCCGTCCTTGCCCGGCTGCCCTGGCTGGCCGTCGACACCGTTGGTGCCCGGCTGGCCGGGTTGCCCGTCCTTGCCCGGCGCCCCGACGCACTGCGTGGCGGTCAGCAGGCACGGCGGCGTCTGGCCCGGCTCGCCGCGCTGCCCGGTCGCGCCCGTGGCGCCCACGGCGCCCGGCTGGCCGGGCGCAGCCACCGGGACAGCGCCGAGGCCGCGGACCTGGTCGGCAAGCTTCCCGACGGCCTGCTCGGCGGTGTCGGCCCGGGCAGTGAGTGCGGTGACCTTGTCTGCGAGGGCGTCGTTCTGGGCACGGCCGATGAACACGGCGGCGGCGAGGGCGAGCACGCCCAGCAGCAGCAGGCCGCCGGAGAGCCAGATGCGGAGGTGCCCGCGGTGGTCCTTCGATTCGCGGGCGGCGCGGTCGATCACGTCATCGCGCGTCATGTGTCCTCCTCACCGAGCTGCCGGATCGCCTCGGCGATCTCCTCAGGTGTGAGCTCGCCGTCCTCGGCCGCGGCGGCGAGTTCCTTTGCGAACCGGGACGCGCCCTTGCTCGCGGCGGCGGGCCGTTCGCGCCCGGAGGTGCGGATCGCGGTGACGAGTCCGGCAACGCCGCCGAGAATCGCGGCGACCATCCCTCCGATGGCGACGAGCAGCTGAGCGAGGTCACTCACCGACACCTCTTCCGTGCCCTGTAACGGCCGTGCGAAGCACGGCGATCCGGTCTGGCGGTGCGGCGTCGCGCGCGTGGGTGTGCGCGGCGCGTGCTTGGGCGACGAACTGCTGTTTCAATTCGATCGCTTCGGGGTGCAGCGGGGATTCGACGGCGACCCGGCGGCATGGGTGGGCGGCACCGCGGGTAGAGATGCGGTGCCGGAGTTTCGCGCGGGCGCAGCGGGCGAGGTGGTCGGCGCGGGCGGTGTCGATGTCCGGCGCGTCGTGTAGCTGGTGCCCGCGCGACCAGTCCTCTTCGGACAGGTACGGCTCGGCGAGCACGATGTCCAGCAGGGTCGCGGTGTCGGTGGGTTCGATGCCGTACTCGGCGGCCCGCCACTCCAGAGTCTCAAGGGGGAAGAAGTGCCGGAACCGCATCACGGTGCCGTCGTCGGCGGTGCGCACGCCATCGACCGCCCAGATTTGCTGGCCACCCTCGGCGACGACCTGCGCGTCGGTGTGTTGAACTCGCATGATCACGTCCTAAATACCCAGAGGTGGAAGGTGTTGCTGGACCCGCCGCTGGCGGTGACTTCGAAGCCGGTGGCGCTCGACGCGGTGACCGCCCAGTAGCAGTCAGCTAGCGGCCCTTGGCGAGTGGCGATAGGCCGCATGGTGCCGAGCATCGTCGCGCCATAGGAGATCACTCCGGTGATCGGGCCAGCGCCCAGCGACATCGAGTTGACGAATAGCGCGGAATGGCCGCCGTTCGCGTCGGAGGTGCCCCACTTCCCTCGGATGTAGACCCGCTCGTCGTCGTAGAACCGGATGTACGCGTCTGCGCCGGTGGAGTTGAGCTGATGGCCGAAGACGCTGTTCCCGCTGTAGAACGAGACCTTCCCGCCGGTGATCCCCGAGCCGTCTTGGGCCTCGCGCTGTTGCACGAAGTTGGCCCCGAACATGGTCATCGATACGCGGTCGCTGCTGCTGGCGTCGTCGTAGAACTCGATCCGGGCGGGGCCGCCGGGGTTCGGGTTGATCGCGACACGCTGGCTGGCCCCGCCGCCGGACACACTCGCGAAGATGATGTTTCCGGCTCCGTCGCGGATCCGGATGACCTGGTTCGGACCATCGGGTCCGATGTAGAGGATTTCGTTGTCGGTCGGGCCGAGCATTTTGAGGAAGGCGTTGTTCAGCAGCGTCAGGCCGCCGGCGGCGATGGTGGCCGAGGACAGCCCCACTGCCTTCCACAGGCGGGAGATCTGGTTCTCGACGCGCTTGAGCCGGTCGAGGATGTTGGTGGGGAGGCTGATCTGTCCCATCAGGCAACTCCGTCCAGCAGCGGCGCGAGCGTGAGGTCGACGCGTTCGGCGTCGGCGCCCGGCTTGAAGCCCATGTCGACGATCCTGACCGGGCCTTCGAAGCCGGCGCGGTGGAACGGGTCTGGGGGGAGCACGAGCCAGCCGTCGTCGCCGCGGTTGACCTCGGCGGCGGTGGGGGAGACGTCGCCGCGGACGACGATGGTGGGCAGCGCGACCGGCATCCGCGCGGTCTGCTGGTCGGCCTCGGCGTGCCCGTCGAGGGTGTCCTCGTCTTCGGCGGACCCGTACTGCTTTTCCAGCTCCAGCAGGGGGAACCCGTCTGCGTACTTGCTGGTGTCCTCCGACACCGAGATCGGCATCCCGAGCTCGACGCCCTGGCCGGTCGCGAAAGCCCGTGTCGCCATGCGGGTCCCGTCGGAGGGCCAAGTGTAGGAGGCGACGTTGCCGCCCATCTCCCACCGCCACGCCGAGCCTTGCTGCCCCAGCCACGGTGTGCCGACCCGGAGCACCCGCCGGGGCGCCGCTGTGCCGGGGGCGACGTCGAAGACGAGGTCGGGGCCGTCGATGACGTTGCTCAGGTTCTCCAGGGCGTGGCCGACGTCGGTGAGGTCCCACCCGTTGTAGGTCCGGTCGCGGGGGATGTTCGACAGCTCGGTGTCGGCCGGGACGACGAGGATGTTCCCGCCGGTGTGCGTCTGTGCGAGCGCGACCAGCCCGCGGGCGATGTTGTTCTGGTCGGCGTTGGTGTAGGTCACCGACAGGCCGGCGACGGTGGTGAGGTCCGGGCTGCCGGGGATCAGCGGCAGGACCTTGCGGTGGTCGAAGTACGACCACCACTCGGCCGCGCCGAGCGCGACGGTCTGGGTGGCGCTGTCGTACTTGCGGGTCCAGACGATCCCGCCCCACATCGGCCGGTCGTCGCGGAACGCGTAGATGACGCGCCGGCACGGCATCGACAGGTCGTAGGGGTCCAGGTGCGCCGTCTTCGCGCCGAGCTTCCACGTGCCGTTGAAGGTGCCACAGTCGTTGAGCGGCTTGTTGAACGACACGTTGGTGAGCCGGATCTCCTCGAGGATCCGGTTCGTAGCCAAGTCGGCCAGCAGGTAGGTGTAGACGGGATTGGCGACCATCACGCGGCCCCGCACATGCCGAGCAGGAAGGCCCGCACCGCGGTGTACATGGTGTTCTGGCCGGCTGCGTTGAGGTGGACCCGGTCCGGTGTGGCCTGCTGGTACCGGTCGTCGCCCGGGAAGTACCACTCCAAGCCGAGGTAACCGGCGCCGTTGGCGGCGGCGAGCGCTTGGATCGCGTCCCGGTACGGCGCCTGGGGCCCGCGGGTCGCGGTCAGGTCCGGGTTGTACACCCACGGGGTGTGGATGAACGCCAGAGTGGAGCCCTCGGACAGGGCCCGGATCCGGTCGATGATCTGCTGGTACTGCGACGCGAACAGTGCCGGCGGGATGCCCGCAGCCCAGTCGTTGATGCCCCAGCCCAGCAGGATCAAGCTCGGGTGGTGGACGGTGAACTCGACGTGCCCGGCGTACCTCGCGCCGGGCAGGTAGTCCGCCGTCGCGCTGCCAGGGATGGCGCCGCCGATCCACACCTGCGTCCCGGGCGCGCCGTCGCTGCGGAACGAGTCGCCGAGCATCTGGTGCCAGCGGAGCGGGGGATCGACAGCGCCGCCCTCGAAGAGGGAGTCGCCGAGCAAGTGGATGGTCGGCGACCCGGCCGCCAGCGCTGCAGGCCACGCACCCGGTGTGGCTGGGCGGGTCACAGGATCACCGCCGTGTTCGGCGGCGCGACACCGATGTCTTCGATCATGAGGAGGATGGGCGACGCCGTGTTGTCGCCGTACACCTGGACGGTGCCGCTGCCGGTGTTTCGCTCGCCGGTCAGCAGAAAACTGGCGGTCTGGTTGGCGCCGGGGATGTAGGTGGTGTCGACCTTGGCTTGGACTGCGGCCCCGCCGCCGTTGATCAGCTTGCCCTCAGCACGGGCGCCCGATAGCTGCGAGCTGTTGGGGTCGCCTGCGATGGCGACACCGGTTGTGCTGATCCACACGTTGAGGCTGTCGGTGTCGTTGGCGGTGCCGAAGAGGTTGATGGCGCAGGTGAACACCCGGTACGCCCGCCCGGACAGGAGCGAGACATTGTCGATCCGCAGGACGTTGGTCGGGTTGCCCGCGGTGGATGAGCTGGTGCGCTTGCCGTAGGCGATGATGCCGCGGGCGGGGACCCAGGCGGTGCCGGTGTAGCGGTAGAGCTGGCCGTCGGTGGTGTTCTGCGCGTACTGCCCGGCGTACGGGTTGGTGATGCTGGCGTTGCTGGCGGTTTTGACGAACGCGGGCGCGCGCCAGGCGGTGCCGTCGTAGACCTCGATCCAGTCGAGGTCACGCCGGTAGATCTGCTGCCCGTCGAACGGGTTGGCCAGCGCGGCGCGTTCGGTGGCGTCGGCGACGGGCAGCAGGCCGCCGACGGTGACCGCGGAGGGGAGCGCGACGTTGGCGATGTTCGCCGTCTGGATGGTCGTGGCGTTGGCCGGCACCGTGATGCGGGCGAGCAGCACGTAGTCGGCGCTGCCGGTGACGGTCGGATCGAGCGGGGTCCCGGCCGGGGTACCGGTGACGCGCTTGACGACCATGTTGCTGTTCGCGTCGCCGAAGAAGGTGTCGGACTGCTGGGCGATGATCAGGTCTATCCGCGCGTTCGACGGATCGGCGGCCGTGCCGCCGTTGGCGGGGTTGAGGACGTCGATGTCCTTGATCGAGTCGAGGATCATCGTGTAGGTGCCGCCGCCGCGGCTGGACTGCCGCACGTACCGGAACGGCTGGACGTGCACGGTGGTATTCGCGGTCGGCAGGGTCGCGAGCACGCTGCCCGGCACCGCGGCCGTCCCGGTGGGGACCATCCCGGAACGGGAGGTGACCGCCCCGGCCGGAGTCCACAGCGCGGCCATGGAGTGCCGGACGTCCTCGGCGCTCTGCACGCCGACGCCGGAGACCTGCTGTACGGCCCAGGAAGCTCGCTCAGCCACGGGAATTCCCCCTCACATCGAGGTCGAGTAGTAGAGCGCTTCGAGCTGGCCGAGCCCGTTCGCGCTGGTGAATCGGACCCGCGTGGTCCCGACTGGGAGGGTGAACCAGCCGCGGGTGATCAGCTGGTTCGAGCGCGAGACGCCGTCGGGGAACAGGACGCTGCGGTCCTCGTAGGACAGCAGCAGCTGCGCGCCCGACGGCAGCGCGTAGGCCGGATCGAAGGCCAGCTGGGCGCCGGTGTCCGCGTTGGTGATCACGGGCCCGGTGCACGGCCCGGTAATGCGGAAGACCGGCTGCGCGGGGGCGTTGCCTGCGTTGGTGAGCCGAAGCTCGCCGCCGGACTGCCCCGAGCCGTAGACGAGCGGGTAGACCAACGGGTAGATCAGGCCGCCGGTGCCGCTGGTCGGCGGGCTGACGGGCCCGGCGATGATCTGCGGGAGGTGCAGCTGGCGGGGGTTGGTGGCGCGCCACTGGATGGCGCCCTGGCTGTAGCCCATGCCGTTGCTGCGCGGCGATGGGATGTTGCGGCGGATGACGCGGGCGTTGACCATCGCCTTGACGCCGTCCCACTGCACCACCAGCGGCTCTTCGACGGGGTTCTCTGACGGCGCGGTGGCGGCCCGGAGGGCGCGCTGGGCGGCGCCGAAGTCCGCGGTGGACAGCGACATGGTGAACGACAGCGTGACCGTCCGGCGCCCGACGAGCAGCTGACCTGGCTGGGAGCCGTGGTAGTTGTCGAACTCGATGTCCCCGTCTCGGGTCTCCGGCAGGTCGAGCCAGCCCTCGAGGTCGGCGTACCGGTAGGCGGTGCCGGCGCCGAGCAGCAGCCCGCGCCATTCGACCTGGCCGTCCTTGGTGATGAGCTCGCCGGCCATCAGCCCCCCGTCCGCGAGAGCCAGTCGAGGTCCTCGGCGACCTCGTGCGGAGACGCGTCGGCCGGCGGGTGGTAGTTCTCGATCTGCACCGTGGCGCGCTGCTGCTGGTCGATGACCTTCTGCAGGAACGCGGTCATCTGCGTGGCGTCGAGCTGGCCACCGCCGCGGTAGAAGGCCTGGGCGAGGTCGTCGTTGTAGCGGTCGACGTTCGCGCTGCTGCCGCGGTAGGAGAAGTCTTCGAAGACGTCGCCGCCGTTGTTGATGCGGTCGAGGATTTCCCGGGCCGCTGCGGCCATTCCGGAGGTGTTTGTGGTGATGGTTCCGGCGATGGTGTCGGCGACTCCGGAGACCCACGTCTCGATGGGCTTGAATCCGTCCTTGAGGCCAGCGTGCAGGCCGCTCATGATCGCGAGACCGGCGGGCACGAGCAGCTGCCGGTCGTAGGGCAGCGGGCCCTTCAGGCTCCTGATCTTGTCGGCGATGCCGCCCACGAAATCCCACACCGCGCCCACGGCGGACTTGAGACCGTTGAGCAGGCCGCGGATGATCGCGGCACCGGCGTCCCAGAGCAGGCTCCCGAGGTTGCCCAGGCCGTCGAGGATCCGGCCGGGGATCGAGCGAACGAAGCCCCAGACGCCCTCGGCGGTGCTGATCATGGTGCTGATGAACCAGCGCCACGCTGCCCCGGCGGCGTTGGACAGCATCGACCCGAGCGCCGAGATCCCGTCGATGATCCGCTGCGGCAGCGTCCGGACGAAGTTGATGATGTTGAAGATCAGGTCGACGGTGGTGTTGAGCGCCCAGTTCCACGCGCCGGTGAACAGCCCGACGAGCAGGGACCCGATCACGATCAGCCCGTCGACGACTCGGCCCGGGAGCTGTACGACGAAGTCGACGACCGCGTTCACGCCGGCCTTGACGGCCTCGACGGCGAAGTTCCACGCCGCGACCAGCAGGTCCCACAGCAGCTGCCCGAGCTGAGACACCACCCAGATGATCTGCAGCGGCAGTGCGATGACTTCGGCGATCACCCACTCGATGCCCTGCACCACGGCGTTGAGCGCGAACTGGAACGCGGCGGTGAAGGCGTTCCACAGCGTGCCGGGCAGGCTGGCGAGGAAGCCGCCGATCTTGCCCGGCAGCGACGCGAACCAGTCGATCACCGAGGAGAACGCGGACCCGATCTTCGACCCGAGGCCGGCGAACCAGTCGACGATCCCGTTCCACACGTTGACGATGAAGTCGCGGATGTCGCTGATCCGGTCGGACGTCCACTTCCACACCGTGTTCCACAGGTCCACGAAGAACCCGGCGATCGGCTCCCAGTAGGTGATGATCGTCGCGACGATCGCGATCAGCGCGCCGATCGCGAGGATGATCAGCCCGATGGGGTTGGCGTCGAGGGCGATGTTGAGCGCCCACTGCGCGGCGGTCCACACGCCGAGCGCGATCGCGAGCGGGCCGATCCAGTCGATGTTCTGCTGGATGAACGTCGCGATGTTGAGCAGCACCGGGGCAAGGAACGTGATCGCTCCAACGAGCAGCGGCACCGCTTGCGTGGCCAGCTGCACGAATGCGCCGAGCAGCGGCGGCAGCAGCGGCGCGACCGCCTGCAGGGCCGCGGTGAGTACCTGGCCGACCAGGGCGGACACCTGCGCGATCGCGTTGGCGAGGGCGACCAGGACGTCATGACCCTGTGCGGTCTCGAGGAAGTCGCGGATGGCGGCGACCGCGACGCCGATGGTGCCGCCGAGCCCGACGCCGGCGTCCTGCAGCGCGCCGAACACGTCGGCGAAGATCCCGATGACGTTGTCGAGGATCGTGCCGAGGCTCCGGAAGGCGTCGATCGCGGTCTGGATCCACTGGGTGATGTTGCCGGTGTCGGCCATCCGCTGCACCCAGGCGTTGAACCGCTCTGCCGCCGCGCCGGCCCCGTTGGTCAGCTGCAGCAGGATCGGCATCGCGACCGCGCCGATCCGGATGAACGCCGCGATCACCGGCGCGGCGGCCTTGCCGATGTTGTCCACCAGCCGCGCCGTGAACGCGAGGATCGACTGCAGCTGAGCCGACTGGGCACCGGAGTTGAGCATCGCGGTGACCTTGGTCGCGACACCACCGACCGCGGTCGCGATCTGCTGGAGTCCGCCTTGGAGCTTCGGCAGCAGGCCCTTGAGGTTGTTCACCGCGGGGATCAGCGCCGACTCGAACGACTTCGAGACGTTCGCCTTCAGCCGGTCCAGCGTCGGGTCGAGCGCCTCGAAGGCTCTCTTCGCCCCGTCTGCCCCGAGCTTCACCGCGGCCATCACGCCGGCGGCCGCGAGCCCGGCCGCGACCGCGAGGCCCAGCGCTCCGGACATGGAGGCGAGCAGCCCGACGACGGACACGAGGACGTTCGCGCCCGCGCCGACGGCGGCGATCTTCGTGGCGAGGGTGACGAAGCCCTTGGCGGCCCGGCCGACCGCGTGCTCGATCTCGTTGAGGTCCTTGTTGCCCGCGCCGAGCCGCTTCAGCTGCGCCCGCGCGGCCACGAGGCCGGCGTTCCACTGCTTCCGGTCGAGCTTGAGGTAGCCCACCAATTCACCGATGTTGAGCGCCACGGGCCACCTCCTCTTCGGGTGCGAACTTGCGGGTGATGCGGGTGTCGCTGGCGAGCAGGCCGAGGATCCGGGCGCGCAGCCACCGCCACGAGCGGGTGGTGAGCAGCTGGTGGTCGCCGACGTCGAGGCCGTAGGTCTCGTGCAGGTCGGCTTCCACCAGCTGCCACTCGCTCAGCAGCTGGCGCCAGGTCAGGCTTTTGCCCTCGGCTTGCGCGCGGGCGGTTTCGCCGACGTCGTACCAGCGGTGGAGGTCCGACGCTTCGTCGTAGTCGCCGCGCCCCGTGACCCCGCGCGGCGTGCCGCGCGGTTCGGGGCCGGGGCTTCCCCCGTCAGCGCACCGCTCTTGAGCGCGTCGTCGGCGGCCTCCTCGCCGATGGCGAAGTGGATGAAGCAGTAGCGGGCGAGCCGCTGGATCTTCGTCCACTTCACGCCGTCGGCGACGAGCTCGGCGAGCGTGTTGCCGAGGACCATCTCCATGAAGTCCCGCTCTTTGGCGTCGTCGAGGTCGAGCTTCTCGACGTCGGCCTCGTCGACGTCGGCGCCGGACGCAGCCTTGACGCCGACGTTCGCCAGCGAGGCCAGCAGCAGGCCGGTCTTCGCATCCGGCGACTCGACGCGGTAGGTCTTGCCGTCGATCGGGACATCGATCGCGTCGTCGTCGAGGAACGACGAGAGATCCTTCAGTGCCATCGCCGTGTGCCTTACGCGTAGGTGTACTTGGTGAGGGCGGTGTTCGCCGAGGCGCCGGCGCCGTTGGTGACGACGACGTCGACCGCGCCGGCCGCGTGCGCTGGGGTGATGGCGACGATCAGGCCGTCGGAGATGAGGTCGTAGCTCGTGGCGTTGGTGCCGCCGACCTTGACGCCGGTCGCTCCGGTGACGCCCGTGAAGTTGTTGCCCTTGATCCGGACGAGCGCACCGCCGGCAGTCGAGCCGCCCGCCGGGGTCAGCGAGGTGATAACCGGGATCACGGCGCCGGTGTTCGGGTGGGTGATCTGGTTGAGCTTGCCCTGGCCGTCGAGAGTGACCGACACGAGGTTGAGGTCCTCCATCTTGCCGCCGTCCGGCGACCAGGAGACCGACGCCCAGCCCTCGTAGGCCTCGACACGGGGGCCGCCGGGCTGCATCTCGTAGTAGCGGATGTGCACGCTGTTCGCCGGGCCCATCTGCCCGATCGCTTTGGTGCGGAGGAACTCCTGGCCAACGTCGTACTGGGTGCCGTCGGCGACCTGGACCTTGCGGCCCAGCTTGGCCTCGACCGACCATGCTTCAGCGGTCTTGGTCTTGGACTGGAAGCCGCCCGAGTCGAAGTCGCCGTCGTCCTGCTTCGTGGATTCGAACGCGGGCTTGAACTCCGTCATGCCGAACACGCCGACCCAGGTCGGGTTGACGGTGCTGCTGGAGGTGTCAACGTCGAGGTAGTACTGCAGCATCGTGGTCGATGCGCCGAGCGGGACCTTGGTGGTAGCGGGCATGATCGCTTCTCCTATGTGCGGTAGGTCGAGGGCCGGTGGACGGTCAGGTAGTAGTTCTCCGAGCGCTCCCACCGGTTGCTGTCGTCCCGGCCGAGTGGGGCGCCGGACTGGTGCAGGGCCTGCACGATGTGGACCGTCCCGGCCTGGAAGGCGGTGCGTCCGTGCAGCAGGTCGAACACCGCCCCGGCGACGTCCTCGACGTCGTGCGGGTCGGCGCTGCCGCGGCAGCGGACCTGCAACCCGATCACCGAGTCCGAAAGGGACGCGTCGTCGGTGACCGTGTACGTGGCGAGCACGATCGCGCGGTCCGGGCTCTGGGGCATCGCCGCGAAGAAGATGCCCGTCTCGCCCGGGGCGTACGCGCTGCCGTCGGCCCGGTAGGTGCCGACGCCGCCGCCTGCGAGCAGCTGCGCCAGGCCGTCGAGGAGATCGCCGGTGAAGCTCACGCGGTCCTCCGACGGATCGCCGCAGCGATGATCTCCCCGATCGTCTCGGCCTCTTCGTTGGCCGGGCCCTCGAGGTACTTCGCCGTGCGGCCGGGCGCGTGCCGCCAGGTGAGCTCCTCGTGCTGACGGCAGGCGTACACGGTGTCGTAGGACACCGCTGCGGTCAGCGACTCGCGGTCGGAGCTGGCCACGCCGGACCGTTCGAGGGTGCCTTCCTCGAGCGGCACGCGCGCACGCGACGCCTGCAGCAGGTGCTCGGCGCCCTGCTGCAGCCCGTTGAATGCGGCCTCCTCCACGAGGAAGCCGACACGCTCGCCGTTCCAGTCGAGGTCCCACTTGATGCTCACGTGCAGCTCACCTCCACATGCGACGGAACCGGGAGGTCGCCGCCGTCGCGGTCAGCGCAGGTGATCACGGTCGCTACCCGGGTACCGAGGTCGATCCGGGATTCCGGCGGGGCGACGGTGCCGGGCTGGCAGTACACGGTCGCCTCGGAGACGACCTGGTTGCCATTCGGCGCCCGGACGAGGCGCCGCTTGTCGTCGCGGAAGCACGGCACCTCGACGGGCGCCCCGTACACCGGTCCGTTCGCGCCGTTGCCCTCGAACGGCTCGATGGTGACGGTGTGCTGGAGAAGGAAGTCCGGGATCACAGCCAGCCCTCCCACAGGTACGAGGCGACGATCGACCCGGCGAGCACGCCGGCGTCGCGTAGCTCGGTCTCGGCCTTCGTCGCCAGCCGCGGCCCGCCGCCGCCCGAGCCGCCGCGGTTGCTGCCGTTGCCTGAGCCGCGGCTGAGCGACAGCGACCCGATGGACACGTTCGTGAACTGGCCGGCCGTGCCGTCCTCCTCGCCCGGGTTGGCGACCCACCACAGCGCCTGCGCGCACGTGGCGTTCTGGAACGCCGTCCGGACCGCGGTGTCGGTCGGGTAGCCGTCGACGTCGGTGGCGTAGATCGCCGTCTTGGTGGCTCGGCGGATGTCCTTCGACGCGGAGGTGAGCAGCCGCGTGGCCTCGGGCTCGTCCGGCACGCGGGTCTTGAGGTTCGCGGGCGCGTAGTCGACGAGCTGGGTACGGGTGGCGTAGACGAGCGGCACGGGGTGTTCACCTCCTCCGAAGGGGTTGCGCGGGCCCGGTCTCCCGTCCGGGCCCGCGCGGGCTCAGCTGGCGACGACGAGCGGCGCGAACGACTGGACGGTCGGCGTCGCGATCGTGGCCGGTGCGGTCGCGACGAGCGCGGAGCCGCTGGACTGCGCGAGGTTGCGCTCGCCGGTCAGGATCGGCTTGGGCACCAGGCTGCCGAGCAGGCTCGGCGCCGCGGTGGCCTTGACCATCGCGGCCGCCCAGTAGACGCCGGTCTTCAGCACCGTGTAGGGCGCCGAAAGCGCCAGCGTCTTCGCGGTGAACGCCGCCCACGCCGCGGTGGTCTGGTCGGCGGTCTGCGCGACCAGCGCCGGGACGGCCTGGGTGTCGTACAGCGCGAACCACCAGTTCGTCGGCGTGTTCGCCGCGGTCTGGCCACTGTGGAACGTCAGGTTGGTGACGACGTCGCCGGCCGCGAGGAACAGCGGGACGGAGGTCATCACCTGCGAGACGAGCGCCGCCGATCCGGAGTCGCCACCGGAGTCGGCCAGGCCGAGCCGCGGGAGGTTCCGCCGGAAGAAGGTGTCCGGGCTCGCCGGGTCGGCCGGGTTGAAGTGCGCGAGCGCGTCGCGCACGTTGCGGAGGTAGCCGCCGAGCTGGGTCATGCCTTCTGCTCCTTGTCCTTGGCGACCTTGGCCGCCAGCTCGCGGAGCTGGTCGCGGCCGAGGTCCTTGACCTGGTCCTCGGTGGCGCCGATGGCGAGCGCGTGCCGGCGCCAGTCCTTCTCCGAGGCGTTGCCCGCGGGCGCGATCTTCGGGTCGTCGGCGAACGTCTTCGCCGGGGTTTCGGCCGGTGCCGGTGCCTCGGCCGGTTCGGCCTCGACCTTCTCGACGCGGTAGCCGGCGCCCCGGAAGTAGTTGAGCGCCCCGGTCGAGGCAGGGCCTTCGTAGCGGCCGCGGGCGAACGCGCAGCCGGCGACTTCGCCGGTGTAGTCCGTGACCGGCGAGCTGATCTTCCACGTGGTGGTCATGGGTCACCGCACCTTCAGGTTCCGCAGCACGGCCGCGGAACGCGTGTTCTTGAGGACCATCGCGGCCGGGCCGAGCTGGACCTCGCCGGTCTTCACCGCGCCGGCGGTGGAGAAGTCGGGCAGCCAGGTCCGCAGCAGCTGCGAACCGGCCTTCGACGCGCCGTGCAGCGAGTCGATCCCGAAGGTGACCGCGTAGAGGTCGGTCAGGCCGGTGATGTTGCCGCCGGCGCCCGCGCCGTCCGGGTCGCGGGTCTCGATCGGGACGATCGGCGCGGAGCCGTCCTCCCGGTCGCCGAGGTCGACGAGGACCCAGTCGCCGTACTTCTTGATCTGGCGGCCGAGCTCGTCCTTGGACTCGGTGTAGGTGCCCGCGCGGCGCGCGATCGACTTCACGCGGGTGATCGAGTCGGTGTTGCCCATGATCGCCTTGACCCCGGGCGGGAGTTCGCCGGCGTCGTTGCCGGTCATGCCGCCGGTGCGGGACGGGACGACCTTGGACAGGAACAGGTCGAGCAGGTCCATCGCGTCGTGGGCCTTGTCGACGGTGTTGATCGTCGCGTTGGTCCAGTCCGCGTAGGCGGTCGTGCCCGAGTTCGGGATGACCTCGGTGGTGGTGCCGGCCAGCGCCTTGTTCAGGCCATCGAAGCCGAGCGGGTCGACCGCGGTGTCACCGAAGAGCAGCTCGCGCGCGAACCGAACCGGAATCGAGGCGAGCAGCTGCTGCAGCTGGAAGGTGTTCTCGTTGGTCGAGGACGGGCCGAGGTTGGCGAGGTCGCGGTCCAGGGTGTAGGCACCACCCAGCGGCTTCAGGTTGACCGTCGCCTGCGCGCGGGTCGCCTGGCCGGGCACGAATTCCTGGTTGAACGCGCGGAACCCGGCCGAGGCCGCCGTGATCAGGCGGGTGTAGCCGTACTGCAGGCTGGCACCGCCAGTGCCGGGCGTAACCGTGTCGTCGAAAACGATCTGGTCGAACAGCCACGACGAGCGGCGCAGGTTGTCGATCACCGCGTAGTCGAGGTCGACCGCGGCGTTGAGCTGCGCCTGAGCGAGCGTCACAGGCATTTCGTGCTCCTAGTGGGCTATCGGCTGCCGAGCGCTTTGGACACGGCGGCCTGGAGGGAACGAGGTCGGGTGGTCGGGGTGCCGCCACCGCCGGGGTGGTCACCGCCGGACCGCGTCGCCGTCGGGGCGGCGGGTGCGGCCTTGTGCTTGGGGTGCTTGTCGACCCACACGGTGATGTGGGCCTGCAGCTTGGTCCGGAACTCGGCGGACTTCGGGTCCAGGGCGATGAGGTCGCCGAGGCTGTCGAGGAAGGCGTTCGAGTCGAGGAGAGCGTCCGCGTCCGCGCCGGCCGTCGGCGCGACCCGGAGGATCGCGTTCTCGGCCGCGGTTTCCCAGTTGATGGCCTGCTGCTGCGTGACCTGGGCCGCCAGGGCCTCGGGGTCAGGCGGAGCTTCCGAGCCGTCGGCCTTGAGGCCGAGGGCCTTCATGACCGCTTCGAGCTGCTGCTGGGCCGCCTGGGCCTGCTGTGTGCTCGTCTGGTTGTTGGTGCGGTGCTTCGCGTTCTCCTTGCGGAGATCTTCGATGATGCTCTTGGCCTTCTCGAGCGTCATCTCGTCCGCGGGCTGCTGGCTGGCCGGCGCCTGGCCGGTCGCCTGCTGCTGTGCGGGCGGTGTTGCGGGCGGCTGGGTCCCCTGCAGCGCCTGGCCACCGGTCCCCGCGTCGGTCGGGGTGCCTGACCCCTGCGACGTGTCTGCCATGATCGTACGTCCTTCCTGGACGGTCTACTCGGACTGCTGCTTTTTTGCGGCGAGTCGCCCGAACTTGCTGGCGCTCGGGCGGCGCGCGGGGGGCGCGTCGGCCGTGGCGCCCTTCGCCGCCACCTGGGCGACGAGGCGTTTGAACCGGGCACCGCTGCCCAGCTTCGGTGTGGTGGCCATGGAGGGGTTCTCCTGTCGTGGGTTCAGCGCAGCGCGCGCAGTGCGGCGAGCTGCGCCTGGTCCTTGGAGCTGAGCCGTTTCCGAGCCCGCAGCTGCGCGATCCTGGTGCGGACTCCCGCGGAGCCGTGCATCTGCAGGTACCGGCGGGCGAGGATGCCGTGGTCCTCGGGGGTGGGCTTGCCGCCGCGGAGGTAGCTCTGCGACAGCTCGCCAGTGGGGTGTGACGGGCCGGTGAAGACCGGCTCGCGGGACGCCTCGGCGGCGCGCGGCGTCGGCTTCGCCGGGCTGGCCTTCTTGGACTCGGCGGTCATCGCGCGGTGCCGCGCGCCGCTGCCGAGCCGTCGCTTGCCCTTCCCCTTGCCGTCCATGTGCGCGAACGCGGCGCGCCGGGCTTCCGGGGTCAGGTCCATGAAGTCGAAGGCCACAGTGGACTCCTCAGCGTGCGACGCCGATCCGCTCGCGGTTCGGCTGGCGGAACAGCGTGGTGGGTGCGGTCTTGATGTGCTCGCGGATCTGGGCCTGGGTGTCGCGGACCTTCTTCTCGAACGCCCGGCGGGCGGCGGGGTCGAGTGCGGCCGCGGCCTGGAGCTTGTCCTTGCGGACCTTCCGCTCGAGCGCGCGGAGCTTCTGCCGGGCCTCGTCGCCGTCCGGGTCGGCGGTGTCGGTGGGGAGCCGGGTCACGCCGGGCAGGTACGCGCTCAGGGAGTGCCGGCAATTCGGGTGCATCAGCCCGGCTTCGACGGCTTCGAGGACCGACCCGGCCACGTGCACGGTGACGGTGCGGTCCTGGGTGCCGTGTCGGGCGCGCACGGTGCGCGCACCCGGGCCCGTGCGCGAGAGGACCTTCCCCTCCCACGGCCGGCACCGCTTGCACTCCTGCGGGGCGTCGGAGACGACCACCAGATCGATCCCGGCGTCGGCGAGCCGGTCGAGGTTGCCCTGCACCGCGGCCTGCGCCGTGCCGGTGCGGGTGGCCATCTCCACGTAGGAGGCGAGCTGCCAGTTCCGGCCGGCCTTGTCGGTGAACCCGGTGACGCCGCGGCTGAGGAGCTCTTCCCAGGCGCGCTGGGCGGTGCGAAGGCGGGTTTCCCGGCCGACGAGCGTGCCGGTGGCGATGGTCTTGGCGATGACCTCGCGGTAGGCGTCCAGCTCCCAGCGGAGGATCCGCACATGCGTGGCGAGCAGCTTGCTGGTGAGCGCGTACACCAGGCGCTGGATCGCGCCCAGCTGCGGCAGCGCCTGGCGCAGCTGGGCCAGCTCGGCGGGGGTGAGGGCGCCGCGCTTCGCCAGCTCGGCGACGGCGGCTTCTCCGCCGCGGTGGTAGGCCAGCACGACGGCCTGCTCGACGGTGCCGGACAGGTCGGTCTCAATCGCGCCGAGCATCCGCTCACCGGCGCGGCGCAGCGTCGTGATCGCGGTGAGGCTCTGCTGCACCTGGTCGCTGACCTCGATCCCGGCCCGGATCTCCCGGGCGACGAGCGCGGCCAGGCGCTGCTCAAGGTCGGCGTACAGCTCGACGATCGTGCCGGCGAGGTCGCTGCCGAGCGTCCGGTCGACCGGCACGGGACGCTACTTCTCCGCCGGGGGCTCGTCGGCCGGCGGTTCGTCGCCCGGGTCGCCGGTGAAGGTCTCGGGGTTCTCGACCTGCAACGGCCCGGCTTCTTTCAGGATCCGGCCGACTTCTTCCTTGACCTCGGTGTCGTCCCAGTCGGAGTGCAGCATCCGGACCTTCGTCTCGGTCGATGCGGCGCGGGCGGCTTCGAGCTGGGCGAGGGTCTGGGCGAGGCTGGCCTGGTCCGGCTGTACCGCGGCGGGGAAGTTCACGTCGGGGGCTGCGCTGGCGTCGACCCTCCATCCGAAGTGGACGACCCCGATCTTCAGCTGGGCGTGCAGGATCTCGGCCAGCCGCGGCCGGAAGTAGCCGACCTTCTTGCCGCGGGTGGTGAGGCTCTTCCGCTCGCGCGCGGACACCTCGGTCGCGGTGATCGCGACGTCGCCGGTGAGCCCGAACGACTGCTGTGAGTAGCCGGCGGTGGTGACGATCCGGCCGACGAAGTCGAGCGCGGACTTCTCGTGAGCCTCGAACCGGATCTCGAACTGCTGCAGCGTCAACGGCGTGCTGCCGTCGGCGGCCGCGAGCATCGGCAGACCTTCGTAGGCCTCGCGGTCGGCGTCGAACGTCGCGCCGCGGCCCGGCCCGCGGTCCTGCAGATACGCCTCCGGCACGATGATGCGGCCCTTCGCGAGCCGGATGTCCCGCATCCAGGAGGTGTAGATTTCGTCGACCGCGTCCATCAGTGGCTCGGTGGCCGCGAAGTCCGAGCGCCCGAACGGTGCGCACGCGGGCAGGTGTCCCCACTCGCGGTTCGGCTTGATGTTGGGCACGTAGACGGCGGTCAGCTGGTCGATCCCGGTCGCGATCGCGCCGTTCTCGTCGACCTCCTTGGCCAGCCCCGCGACCTCCGGGTACTCGGCCAGCGGCGCCGGCTTGCCCAGCGATGTCTCGGTGCCGACGTACACGCCGTGGAAGATCATGCCCTGGCCGTTGACGACCTCGTGCCGCTCGAGGTGCCGGACGATGATCTGCGCATCGCACTGCAGCTGCTGCACGAACGTCACTGCCGTCAGCCGGCCGTAGCGCCACTCGGGAATGGCGGCGTCGGGGTGGACGGCCTGCAGCCACGGTCCGGAGGCGTCGACGTCCTTGTCCCACACGATCCGCAGGTACACGCCGGACTTGGCCGCGGCGATCTCGGCGGCTTCCGAGAGCGTGGAGTGCAGGTCGTCGGTCATCAGGTCGTCGAGCTGCTTCTGGACGCCCTTGTTGTCCGAGGTGAGCGTGATCTTCTCGGAGAACAGCAGATCCGACGACGTGGACGCCATGTCCGACGCGACGGGCACGTGCAGCTTGGAGCGCTTCTCGCCCTGCGGGATCGGCTGCCCCCAGAACCAGCGGGCCAGCGTGCCGGTGATCCCGCCGCGCAGCTGAGACGGCCGGGTCTGCGGGTGGTTGACGAGTCGGCCGCCGATCCGGCCGTAGACGTCGGCGAGGTGGTCGGGGTTGCCGGAGTACCAGGCGCCCCACTCGCGCATGGTGTCGAAGGCGTCGGCGAACTCCTTCGGCGGCCACGGTGTCTCGCCTTGGGGCAGCGGCACGTCAGGCCTCCTCTTCGACGGTGATCTTCACGAGGGCGTCGACGGGGACGTGCAGCTCGGCCAGGCCCTCCAGCGCGGCGAGCGCGAGGTCTTCCCAGCTGACGTCCATGTCGTTGGCGCCGCGCATGTGCGCGGCCATCGGCTCGGCCAGCTCGGCCCGGGTGGCGTACCGCCGACGGGTGACCGTGCGCTTCTCGACGACCGGCGCGGCGTCGTGCGCGCAGATTGGGCACATGGCGGGCCCACCGCAGCGCGCGACGAGGCGCGGCTGGACGTCCTCGGCCGTCGGCGCGTCGGCCCCGAACCAGTGGCCGTGGCTGGTGTACGGCATCAGGCGCGCGCCGGCCAGTGCCAGGTGCCGCCCGCGTAGCCGGGACCCTCGTGGTTCGGGTCCGGGGAGTAGCGCGGCGTCCGCTCGACGTCTGGGTCGTCCCAGACGCGCGAGGTGGCCCAGTAGTCCGCGTGGCCGTCGAGCAGAACGCGCAGGTTCGCGCAGCCGCTGTCCGCGCTCCACACGCGGATGATGACGGCCGGGTACACCTCGCCGGCCTCGACGCTGTTGCGCATCAGCTTGCCGTCGACGGCCCGCGGCGTGCGCTCGTTGATCAGCGCGACGTCGCCTTCGCTGAGGGTGTAGTGGACGATGCGCCCGATGCTGGGCTTCTGGACGATCTTGTCCACCTCGGACAAGTCGGGGATGACCTTGACGTGCAGCTCGTGCTCGGACTTCGTCATGCTGCCTGTCCTTCCTGGACGTAGGGGCGCCAGAGCGCCTCTGTGGTGTGGATGCCGTACCGGCCGCCGTCGAGCGAGTGATCAGCCGCCTTGATCGGGGCGTCTTCGCCCTTCTCGGCCTTGTCGGGGTCCCAGCTGTAGCCGCCGACCTCGGAGATCCAGCCCTCACAGGACTCGTGCACCCGCAGCAGGTCCCGGGCGAGCAGGCTCGACACGGTGCGGATGCCGTCGAGGACCTCGTTCCGCGCGAGCGTGGGGGTGAGGCCGTCGCGGTGCAGCTGCTGCACGAACGACGCGGCCGAGGGGTCGACGACCGTCCACTCCGGCCAGATCCCCTTCGCCGCAGGGAAGTGCGGGTGCGGGAGCTCGCCGAGCCAGGTCCGGAACTTCTCGCTGTACTCGACGTCGGTGAGCGCCCGCCGCTGGTGCTTGCTGTCCCAGCGCCACTCGTGGGTGAGGTACAGCCGGCGGGTGCCGTCCTGCTCGGGGTGGCCGAGGCCGAGGATCAGTGCGGCGAATGGGTTCGTGGTGCCGTAGTCGATGCCCGCGCTCAGCCAGCGGTCGATCTGCGGCAGCTCCTTGACGACGTGCCGGGCCGGGTCCCACATGTCGTACACGGCGCCCTCGGCCAGGCACCACTCGCCGAGGATGAACCGGCGGTACCAGAGCCCGACGTACTGCTTCTTGAGCAGCTCGACGTACACCGGGTCGAGGCTCGGGTTGTCGTCGAGGGTGAAGTGCCAGCTGCGCAGCCCGACCTCGGCGGCGCGGAGGATGAAGTCTCGGCGCAGCCAGTGCGCGGGCCCGTCGGGGTTCGTGGTGGCGAGCAGCTTCGCGCCCGGCACCCGCAGGCGGGAGAGCAGCATCATCCAGAAGCCGCGAGGGAGCAGCGTGGCCTCGTCGGCGTAGGCGAGCGCGATCGTGGCGCCGCGGATCTTGCCCTCGGCGAGGGAGTCGTTCGCGCCGACGATGTGCACCGTGCGACCGAGGATCGTCGCGGTCCCGGCGCCGCGGGTGTGGTGCACGTGCTTGGCCAGCGCGCCGAACAACTCGACCGACTGGAGCGGCTCGATCAGGTTCCGCTCAATCGTTTCCTTCGTCTTGCCGCTGATCACGATCAGCCCGCGCGTGGGCGCGTCAGCGAGGGCGATCAGAAACGCCAGCAGCGACGCGATGGTCTTGCCGGACGACACCGCGCCGGACCAGAGCGCGATCTGCGGTGTCTGGCCGGACTCGACGATGGAGCGGATCTGCTTCCGCGACATGGTCGAGAGCAGGTGGGAGAAGTCAGGTGCCGGCATCCTCGGCCGGGCCTTCCGCCTCCATGTGGTCGTACGCGGCCTGCAGCCCGGCGGCGAGCGCGCCGATCATGCTCTTCGCCTCGTCGATGTCGTCGCCGACGGTGTCGTGGTCGTCGAGCCGCATCGAGGTGTTCGCGGCGGCGGCCGCGGCCTGCATGAGCTTGAGCTTGTCCGCGGCGGTCGGCTCGCGCTGCGTCCACTCGGCACGGAGGAAGTCCTTGCCGCCGTGGTCGACGTAGGTCGTCTCCACCCACAGCTGCGCCCGCAGCCGCGCGGCGTCGTCGAGGAGCTCGAGCATCAGCGCGGCCCGGCGCGCGCGGGCGTCGGCGACCTTCGCCTCAGTGGCGGCCTTGACGGCGGAGCGGTCGAAGGACAGGCCCAGCTCGTCCGCGATCTTCGAGACCGTCGCGCCGGAGCGGCCGAGCGCGTCGGCGATCGCGTTGCGGGACTCGCCGGCGGCGTGGAGGTCACGCACCTTGCGGCGGTCCTCGTCGGTGATCGGGCGCGCCTTGGCCATGCTGGGTCACCTCCGCTCATGATCGTTCTTGCCCGCCGGTGAGCGAAGGAGACTTTCCGCAGGTAGTCGGGGTGCCCTCCGCGTCCCGCTCGTGCGCGAGCCTGGGCCGAGGGCTCTCGCCCGACTTGGCCGGCGAGCCCCGGGTACGAAGAACCCCCGCGGGCGTGATGACCCGCGGGGGTTCAGGGTGCTGCTGGCCTGGACTTGAACCAGGAATCCGCGGCGCGCTCAGCAGCACCAGGGGCCCCGCGCCAGATTTGGGCGGCCACGCGGAGGTCGTCTGCCTTCAATCCTCACGCTGTCGCTGTACGCCTTGCAGCCGGACGCACCCGGGTCGCGAGCAGAGCTCCGCCGAAGATCAGCGTGACACAGCGTCTGAGCAGGCGTCAAACCGACCCGCCGACCAGTCGCGACCAGTGGTCACGGCGTGGTCGGCTGCTGCTCGACGGCGTGCGGGCGGATCCCGGTGGGCCCGGCGTTGTACAGGTCCTGCTCCAGCCGTCGAATGGTGCGGACGAAGTCGGTCAGGTCGTGCGTCGCGAGGTGGGCGCGGATGTGGCGTTCGAGGGCGCTCGCCCGCCCTCTGGCCATGGCGTTGATCGCGTCCTCCAGCGTCGGGCCGAAGCTGCGGTCGGCCTCGAACTGGATCTCGCTCTCCAGCATCCGCCAGTCGCAGCCGTCGACGGGACACACGGTCAGGGTGTCGAGCATGATCAGGTCTCCTGCTGTTCGCGTTGTTCGAGGTAGGTGAGTATCTCGCGGAGGTCGTATCCGCCGTCCCCGCGGGTGATGTGGCCGCGCTCCACCCACTTCCGCAGGGTCGGCGGCTTGATGCGCAGCCGGGCCGCGCCCTCGGTGTCACCGTCGAGGGCGCGGGCGTCGGCTTCCTGGTGCAGCAGCAGCACGGCCAGCGCGGCTGGAACGCGCTTCACGGCAGCCGTCGCTCCAGCACGGCTTCCCGCGAGACCAGCGAGAGGTCACGGTCCCAGACCTCGCCCCACTCGACCGGGCAGTTGCGGCATGCTTCCCCGGCGCAGAACCAGCCCTCATCGGTACGGCGCCACGCGACGACGTCGCTGCCCGGGACGCCGTACTCCGTGCCGACCGGCGGCTCCGGCGGGTTGTCCGGGTAGAAGTCGGCAGCCTCGCGCAGCCGTTGCTCGGCGGCCTTGGCGCGCGCCCGCCAGTACTCGACCTCCTGCTCCAGGTACGTCGTCATGCTGCTGCCTCCTGTGCCTGCTGGAGCTTCAGCAGCCCGAACCCGACGTAGGGCCGGTCGCACTGCTCGCAGCGCCCGCCCGCGCCCGCCGCGACGACCCGGCCGCCGCACCGCTCGCACGCGCCGAGCGCCCCGTCCGGCCGGTCGTGTGCAAGCCCCTGCGCTCTGCGGTGCAGCTCCTGCACCGCGTCCGCGACGTCCCCGAATCCCTCGTGGCCCGCGGCCCACTGCAGCTGGGTGAGGACGTAGTAGAGGCCCGGGTCGCGCTTGTCCCCGCGCTCGGCCGCGATCCAGTCGGCGAGCCGCACGATCGTGCCCGGGATCGACCACACGTCGTCCTCGGGCGTCGGCAGGCTGTTCGGGTCCAGCGCGGCCAGCACGTCGAGGCGAAGCGGCGCCCGCGACCCATACCCCGGCGACCCGCGGCCGGCCGAACCGCGCACCGGCTCGACCATGAACGGCAGGACACCCCAGTACTCGGCGACCTCGCGCAGCTGCACCCCGAGCTCGGCCACGCACTCGGGGCACGCGTGTCCGGTGTAGACCGCGCGGGTGCAGCCGCGGACGACGCACACCGCCGCGGCCGTAGAACGCGCGAGAGCCGGACGCGACCGGTCGCGCGGACCGGTCGCCGGGACGGATGTCGTGGTCATGGGTTCGTCCCTTTCGTGTGCTGCCACTCGGCGTCAGCGCGGGCGTCGCGGGCCAGGTCGACGGCGGCGTCCAGCTCGGCCGCCGTCGGCATCGGCACCTCGACGTACGGGCTCAGACCGGCTGGGATGGTCCACTCGCCGTCGGTGGTGAAGTGGGCGCCGGAGTCGAGGCCAGACTTCGAGACGACGCAGACACCGCTCGGCACGGTGTCGCCCGGGAAGAACACCCGAGGACCGGCGGGTGCGGGCGGGGCCGGGGCGTCTCGGAGGACGGCGCGGACGGTGTCGGCCAGGTACTCGAGGGGCACCGCCCGATCGGCGTCGCACGCCGCCAGGGCCGAGCGGATCTCGTGCAGCTGGCCGGACAGCACGCCGTGCTCCTGCTTGAGCTCGGCGATCTCCTGGTCCTTCGCCTCCACCTGCTCGGGGGACAGCGTCACCTTCGCCCGCAGGACGGCGAGCTCCTCGTCGACGACGGCCAGCGCCGCGCGCCCGACGTCCTCCACGCTCGCGCCCATCGGGACGATGGCACCCGGCAGGTACGCCGGTGGTGGAAACTTCTTCACCTCGGCGAAGACCGCCTCCCCGACCGCGCGCACCAGCTCCTCGCGGGCGGTCATCGGCGGAACCAGCCGATCGCACGAGCGAGCGGGCCAGGGCGGCGCGTCGAGTCGACGTCGCGCATCAGCTGCGCGAGGCGGTCCGGGTGCTGGCCGCCGTTGCGGTGGAGCGCCATGGCGACGGCCTGGAAGACGCGCACGTACCGGACGGGGTAGTTGGTGTCATTGGGCTCGATCTCGCCGAGCGCCAGGCGCAGGGCTTCGTGGGCGGTCGTCATCGGTCCTCCAGGGCGGGGTGGGGGTCGTGCCACGAGTAGGTGCCGCCCGGAATGAGGGCGCGGTGGGCGCTGTCGTGGCCGGCGCGGTGGACGCACGGCCACTTCCAGCGTGTCGGGGTTCGGGCCTCGCACTGCTTCGGGGCGGGTAGCCCGGCGAGGTCGTCGGCGGTGATCCGGATCGACCAGGTGCCGTCCAGGTCGGTGGTGGCCTTGCCGATCCGGACGCTGTTGCCGTGGTCGTCCTCCAGCTCGACGAAGGTCGAGCCGCCGCCGGGCCGGTCAGCGGCGAGGCGGATGTTCAGGCCGGGGTCGAGCTCAGCCACGGTCCACCTCCCCGGTGGACTGGGCGGCGGCCTCGGCCGCCAGGCGGTCGGCGAGCTCGCGCGCCGGCCGGAGGTCGACGCGGCCGGTGAAGCGGCGGCCGTCGGCCAGCTCGCCGCGCACCTCGGCGAAGTCGGGCGGGCCCGCGGGCTGGTCGCCCTGCAGCGCGGCGCGGATCTGGTAGAGCTGGCCCGCCGGAGTCAGGTCCTGCGGGTCGTCGAGCCAGCGCTTCGCGGCGTCGATGCGGGCCTGCCGCGCGTCCCGCTCGCCGGTCCGCTCGCGCAGCAGCGTTTCCAGCTCGCCGATCCGGGTCATCTGGCCGTCGGTGGCGTTGTAGTGGTCGATGAACAGGTTCCGGGCCTGCTCCCGCTGCCACTCAGCCTCGGCGTGCAGCCACACCGCCAGGTCGAGCGCGTCGACCGGCTCCGGGCCGTGCGGGCAGTCCGCGTACGGCGGCGTGCAGTCGCAGGCCTCGGCGAGCAGCAGCACGACCGGACGGAGCTGCCAACCGGCGGCGAGGATCCTCGCCGCCGCACGGCGAGCGTTCTCGCAGAACGGGCACTTGGCGGCCGGCGGGTGCAGTCCGACCTCGATCAGGCCAGCGAGCTGGTCGACGGCCTCGGGCCCTGGGGTGCGGCGCACGGCGCCGGCAGCGTCCTCAGCCACGGAGCACCTCGGCGCCGGCCGCGACGACGTCAGCGAAAGACTCGGTCGTGCGGTCGTCCGGGTGGCCGATCGCCTCGATGGTGATCATCTGGTCGGTCTTGTCGACGGCGACGATCCGGTACATGCCGCCGGTGAGCGGGAAGTGAAGGCGTTCGCCGACGTCGTCGGAGGTGAACGGCAGAGGCTCGGCGGCCGGTCCGTCGTCGTGCGATGCGGCCTCGGCCGCGCAGCGGGCCGCGACGTCCAGCGCGGCCGCATCGAACCGGGCCTCCCGATCGCGGTCCTCGTCGTCGTGCGGTCGGGCCTCGACGGCCGCGCGCGAGGCACGGCGCCAGTGGCGGTCGGCGAGGTGTCCGGCGATCTCGTCGAGGCACATGTCGCGGTTCTCGCGGGTGATCTGCTCGAGGTCGGCGAGCAGGTCGACCGCCGCGCGGTCGCGGGGTGAGAGCTCGGTCATGGGTTGTCCCTTTGTGGTTGGGGGTCGGCGTAGGGGCCGTGGAGCTTCGCTTCGAGGCGCTCCCGCGCAAGGTGCGGGCGGCAGATCGGGCACGGTTTCAACGGCGGGTCCGCGTGCTGGCGTCCGCCGATGAAGCCGTCGCAGTTGTCGGGGTGGCGGTCCGGGTCGATCACCTCGCCGGTGCGGTCGTGGGCCATCACGTGCCGCCTCGGGCGATCACCGCGGCGATGACCTCGGCCAGGCCGGCCACGTGGGCGGCGTGGCCCAGGCAGGGCCGGCACCAGCGCCACGGCGCGTGGTCGCAGCCGTCGTCGTGCTGATGCGTGGTCTTCGTCCAGCCGAGCGCGTCGGCGAGCGGCACGAGGCGCCGGTTCCGGATCGAGCCAGAGCCGTTGCACAGCACCGTTTCGGCGGGGTGGCGCTTCTTCTTGCCGGGCTGGTAGCCCGGGCTGAACAGGTGGATCGTGGTGCCGTTGCCCCACGGGCGGACGGCGAGGATCTCGGTCACGCGGGTTCCTTCCGGGCCGTTCGGCGGCAGTGCGCGCAGGTGGCGGACTTGCCGGTGTCGGGGTGGGTGAACAGGCCGCCGTCGACGCCGTGCTCGCAGCGCTGGCGCGGGTCGCGGCGGGCCTCGTCGATGGCTTCGGCGATGAGGGCGCGGCGGGTGTCGGCGGTGGCGTCGTGCGCCTCGGCAGCGCGGCGGGCCGCACCGCAGGCGCCGCACGGCGGCGGGTGCTCGTCGTGCTCGTGCCGTGGGCAGCGGGGGGAGGGTCGTTCGGCCGGACTGGGCGCGGTGGTGACGGGCTCTACGGACTCTTCCCCCTGTTCTTGGGTGAGGGTGAGGGTGAGGGAGTCGTGAACGTTCGCCGCAGGTGCGTCCGAAGTTCGGCCGGACGTTCGCTGCTTGTTCGGGCGAACATTTCCCGAACGAATGCGCTTCATTCGGTCCCTGGCCTTGGCTTTCTCGTCCTCGATGGACGCTGCGGAGCGTTGCTCGTCGAGCCAGTTCGTGTACTGCCAGCCGGTCACGCCGTTGCGCTTGTCCGGCGTCCAGAGACCGACCTCGACGAGCTTCGCGGCGAGCTTTTTTCCGCTCGGCCAGCTCATGACGTAGTGCACGGGAACCCAGCCGTCGGTCAGGTGAGCGGGGTTCATGCACCACGAGCCAGCGGCCGCCCAGAGCCCGAAGGCGGCAATTCCCGCCGCGCGCAGCTGGTCGCTCTCGGCGGCGGTGTCGGGGACACGGAAGTCGGGGATCGGGCTCACCTCCAAGGTGTGAAGCCGCCGGCCGGGCTGGTGGGGAAGGGACCAGCCCGACCGGCGACGGATACGGGGGATGTGCGGGGCAGGCAGGGCTACTTCACGACCGCGACCACGAGGTGTTCGGCTTCGGGGTCGTCGACGAGCGGCGCAGAGATCGCGCCGAGCCCGTTGCGGTCGTCGTTGGGCAGGCTGCTGCCGAACTTGACGCTCATGGTCGGGGTTCCTTTCCTTGCGGGTTCAGGTCGAGGCGCTGGCGGGCGAGCCGCTTCCCGAGGCTCAGCTGCTCGCAGAGCGGCGATCCGCCGTTGAAGAGGCTCAGCAGCCGGGAGACGTCGTGCGTGCCGGTGACGACGAGCACGACGACCGGGTCAGGCCCGAAGCCGTCGCCGGTGTCCTTGTCGTAGGCGCGGGACTCGTACATCAGGAGCCGCCGAGGATGCCGCGCTGGTAGCCCACCGCGACCGCGTGCGCGCGGTCGCCGACGCCGAACTTCTGGAACATCCGGCGGATGTGCGTCTTCACCGTGTCCTCGGTGAGGTAGAGCTGCTGCCCGATCTCGCGGTTCGACAGCCCCTCAGCGATCAAGGTCAGGACCTCGAACTCGCGGTCGGTCAGCTTCATCCGCCGCGCGTGCTCAAGGTTCGCGATCCGGACCCCGGACGGCAGCACGTTGAACCGCGGCAGTTGCTCGGGGCTGACCTTCACAGCCTGGACGTGCACGCCGATCTGCGTCAGCAACGCGTGGATGGGGCCGACGAGGGTGGCATCGACGACGTAGGCGGCGCCGGGCGACGCGGCCGGCGCCGGGCTGATGGCGGTGGGAGCAGCCATGGTGTCCTCGTTTGAGCGGAGATGCGGAGGTCGGTGTAGGGCCAGCCGTCGTGGACGGGTGGCGGTGCGTCGGCGGCCCGGCGCAGGCGAGCCGCAAGCCGGGCCAGGCGGGTCCTCACGGCGTGCCCGCCTTGCGCCAGCTGTCGACGGCGTCGCAGACCATCTGCACGCGCCGGGGGCCCAGGCCGGACACGCGGGAGAGCGCGGACTGGATCGCCGGCGCCGCGCGGTGAGCGTCGACGAGGTAGGCGACGGCCTCGGCGGTGGTGTGGCCGGCGATCCGGAGCGGGGTGGTCTGGTGGTGGCTCAGGCCGTGCGCGTGCAGCTCTTTCAGTTCGGTCACGACTTCCACCCGGCCTTTTTGGCTTCGGCGCGGATCTGGTCGAGCAGCTTCGCCCAGGGCTCCGGCGGGGACGGGGGTACAGGTTCCGTCGGGACGACGGCACGCGGGTACGGGTGGCCGCACTCACAGGCCCGCGGTTCGGTGCCCGGAGCGTCCACGGCGTAGCGGTGTTGGTGCGGCGGCTTGGCCTGCTCGGCGGCAGCCAGCTTCGCGCGGAGTTCGTCGACGGTGGCGTGCAGCTGTTCGGCGTCGGCGTCGCGGCGTTCGATGATCGCGCCGCGGGCCTGCACCTGCTTTTCCAGCTCGGTCACGTGCGCGGTGAGGCGCTCGACGTCGGCCCCGGCCGCAGCGAGCTTTTCGCGCGCCGCGGTGAGGTCCTTCTCCAGCAGCTTGAACGCGGCCGTTCGCTCCTCGAGGGACTTGTCCCGCGCGGCGAGGTCTGCCTTCTGCCGTTCGATGACCTTGCCGCGCGTCTCGGCGGTCTTGCGCAGCTCCGCGATGAGCTCGCCCAGGCGCTGCTTGTCGTCGAGCAGCTGCTGCACCTGGCCGCCGTCGACGGGCCCGGCGGGCGCCTGGCCGAGCAGCGGCCGGACGGCGTCGGTGATCTGCTTCAGGTAGCCGGGTGCGGCGGGTTCGTCGCCGTGGCGGCGGGCCCAGCGGTCGTCGGCGCGGCGGACAACGTCGTCGAGGTCGGCCGGGGCGAGCGTGGTCGTCATGGCTGCACCGGCCGGTGGGCGAAGCACTCGTCGTGCCAGTCGGCCAGGAGCACGCACACGAGGCGCATGTCGCCGCCGAGCAGCAGCGGCCGGAATCCCTGGATGTAGGCCGTCGTCGACGCGGTGGCGTAGCACGCACCACCGAGGACCGTGCAGTCCTCGGTGAAGTCCTGGGCCACCACCGGCCGGGAGGTCGGCGAGTGCACGGTCACCAGGCCGTCGGCCGGGGCCGGGTCGTCGCCGCACGTCCAGGCCAGCTGGACGGCGCCGTTGGCGTTGTGGGCGATGATCGACAGGTCGCCGTCGGCGATCTGGCCGCGGAAGCTGAGCCCGGGGATGTAGAAGGTCGACGGGACAAGTTCGTCCACTGTGGTCGTCACGATGCCTCCAGAGCGGGTTTGCGTTGGTGGTAGTCGCCGAGGTCGTCGAGGTAGACGGGGCCCCAGAGCCAGTGGTCGAACGGGGTGAGGGCGGGGTCGGCGGTCGGGTGGACGAGCCAGCCGCGGTCGTAGTGCTCGGCGCGCTTGTTGGTCACGAGACCGTGGCAGCCGGTCGTGCCGTCTCCGCAGAGGTGGACGATGTTCGACGGCTGCCACGGCCCGCCCTGGCCCCGGCCCTTCCGGTGGTGCAGGGACTCGGCGCGGTGCTGGCCGCAGATCTCGCACACACCGGACGAGCGGACCGGGACGAACTTCCTGCACCGGGACTCGCTCACGTCTTCTCCAGGTGCTGGATGAAGCCGCGGAGCGTGGCCGGGTCGGCGGTGCTCCAGTCGACTTTTCCGTTGGCCCACTTGTCGAACTCGCGCAGCACGTGGATGAACTTCATGCGCTTGCGGTGGCCGACCTTCTGGGCCTCCTTCTTCAGCTGCTTCACCGTCTGCTCGACCGGACCGGCGGTCGACTCCTCGCCAGCGGGTTCCGGCGAGCCGTGCTGTACCTGGGCCTGTTGCCGCCGGAGGTACAACGCGACCTTGAAGCCTCGCTCGGCGGCGATCCGGATCGCGTGGCCGATGGCGATGAGCGCGGCGTCGCCACCCTTGCGGCCGTCGGCGTGGCCGTAGCCCTTGCGGCGCACGCCTTTCACGATGAGCCAGATCCAGAAGCCGCCGTACTCGTCGAACACCGGCAGTCCGTCGGGCCCGACCGCGAACGGTTCGTAGTCCCATTCCGGGTCGACGGAGAACAGCCGTTCGGTGACCTCGGCGTGCCCGATGTACTGGTGGTGCTCGTGGGCGGTGGTGATGATCTGGCGGCAGGTCTCGCACGGCTCGGCGTGGTGCTCGGCGCACTCGCGGAGCTCGCAGTCCCGGCACACGATGATCGGCTTGTGGCCGATCGCCTCGGGTGGGAACGGCGCCGCGAGTGCGTCGCGGTCTTCCTGGGTCAGCATGGCTGCTCGTCGAACGGGTTCGGCAGCTTGACCGCGCCGGAGCGGACCAGCTCGACGATGACAGCGGCCGCGTCGTCGTCGGGCAGGAACCGGACGGTCGACGGGGCTTCCTCGGCGATGACGATGCCGGGGACGTCGGTCTCGCCGCCGGGCCCGAGCGGCATCTTCGCCAGGTTGGACGCTTCGAGGATTTCGGCGCGCAGCTTCGGGGCGACGCGGTCGCGGGCGGTCATCAGGTGTCGGCCGCCGTTGGACCAGAGGAACGCCTTTACCTCGTCCTCGGGCGCGGTGATATCCGCATCGGCCTCGACCGACTTCGGGTAGTGCTCGCGGACCCACTCCAGCAGCGCGCCGGCGTCGCCGACCTGGGCGGTCTTCTTCGGCGCGGACTTCGAGACGGCGCCGAGCTTGGTCACGCCGTCGGGGGCGTAGACCATCTTCCGGTCGCCGCGCGCCATCACCTGCTCGGCCTCGGCGCGCACCGCCTTGTAGGCCTCGGTGGCGGCGTCGGCGGCGAGCTTGCGCGCGGCGACGCGCAGCCAGAGGTCGGTCACGGGTGGGTCCTTTCGGTGATGAACTGCTCGTAGAGGTCCGCGGCGTTGACCCGCGTGCCGTCGTGGGCGACGTAGAACTCGGCGAAGTCCTCGTCGTCGGCCTGGTCGAGGCGGTCGTCTCCGGCGTCGATGCGGGCGATGAGGTAGCCGACGCCTTCGGCGTGGCGGGTCGCGCGCAGGTGGAAGGCCACGCTGCGCTCGATCGCGGCCAGCTCCGGGTCGGCGGCGGCGGTCACCGCTGCGCCCCGGCGTCGCACCACGACGCGGGCTCGTCGCACGTCGGCCGGGCGGCAGGCGTGCCGTCCTCGCCGGTGCGGCAGCCCGCCGTGCTGAGCAGCACCGCGCCCGCCGTGACGGCGGCGAGGTGGAGCCGGAGCGAGCGGCGGAGCCCGCGGGCGAGCCGGGCGGCGCGCGGGTCTTCGGGCGGCTCGGGCGCGGCCGGGGGCGTGGTCTCCGGTTCGGGCGCCGGGCGGGGCGCCTCGAACTCGGAGACATTCTCGACCCAGCGGGCCGCGTCCTTGAACTTGCGGACGATGCCCATCGTCAGAACCTCGTTTCGAATTTCGTCCAGCGGCCGTCGCGGCCGAGGTGGTCGATGTGGATGTCCCGGTCGTCGTGCGCTTCGCGGCGGAGGCGGTCGAGCAGCGGCTCGGCGATCCGGAGCGGGCCGCGCCCCCAGAGGCAGCAGCGGCAGCCCTCGACCGGCTCGGTGAGGACGTCGCCGGGCGGGCACGGGCCCGGGTCGAGCACCGGGTAGGCGCGCCAGCGGATCCAGTGGCCCTCGTGCTGGCACCACGGACACGGCCGCAGCTCGCCCTCGTGCGCGACGGCCTGGTAGGTGCGGAGGTAGTCGCCGAGCGTGCCGGCGGAGCCGACCAGCGACGGGAACGCAGCGACAGCGGCCACGCTGACCTCGACCGCGGATCGGCAGGCGCGCTGCACGACATCGGTGGGCAGGGTGAGGAGCACGGTGGTGGCGGACATCAGCCCATCACCAGCCAGGCCACGAACCAGGTGGAGACGACGGCGGCGAGGACCGACAGCGCGAGGACGCGGGGCGGGGTGAGGTTGCGGCGCAGCCAACCCGGCTCGTCGGCGAGGTCGGCCTCCAGGTCGGCCCATTCGTCGGCGGTGTGCGGTTCGGCGAGGTACTCGGCGACGTCGTCCGGGCTCGGCATGTCCTCGATGGCCGCGAGGAGACGCTCGGCGCCTTCTCGGTCGGTGAGGATCTTGGCGACCGGGATTTCCGGGAGCGTGCCGCCCAGCGCAAGCGGCTCGGTCGGCAGGTCGACGCGGGCGATCGTCTCGGTGGGCCGGTCGTCGGCCGGGACCGCGCGGTGCCGGCCCGTGCTCTCCGCCGTCTGGTCCTCGGCCGCAGCGCGGCGGCTGTCGAGGACGTCCTGGCACACCTCGATGTCCATCAGGGCGCGGTCGCGCAGCTCCGCGGGCAGCGTGGGGAACGCCGCCTTGAGTTTCTCGATGGTGTCCTGCAGCAGGTCGGCATCGGCGTCGAACAGGAACGCCTCGGCGTCGGCGGCGTCGCGGACCCGCTCGACCACGGCCTCCCGGCCGGCGTCGGTGATCTCGAAGCCGCAGTCTTCGGTCCAGCGGACCAGGCCAAGGCCTTCCAGGTTGGTGAGGGTGCTCTCGTCGCGGGCGACCGGCGGCCGGTAGGCGACCCCGCCCGGGGTGGTGTCGGCGAGCAGGGCCTCCAGCTGCTCCAGCTGGACGGCCGTAAGATGCGTGGTGATCAAGAGGAGGTCCTTTCCTCGGGTCAAGCCCCGGCTTCAGGGCTCTGCCTGCTCCGCGCCCGGCATGGCGCGGGGCAGGCCTTTCTTCTGGGGGTCGTGCACCGGCGGTTCAGGCGGTGTCGGGTCACGCCTGAACCGCCGGCAGATCAGGCAGCCGCGGACACGCGGCGAGCGGTGAGCCGTTCGTAGGCGGGCGCGAAGATCGCGCGGAGGTGGTCTTCCTGCTCCCGGGTGAACGGGGGAGCAGCGGCGACGAGCTCGTCCACGTACGCCTCGATCTCGGCGCCGAGGTCGGCGTGTACCCGGGTCGGGGAACGCGTCGGCCGCGGCGGCGCGACCGGGGTAGTCGGTCCCGGACGCCGCGTCGGGTACGCCGGGCGTGTCGGCGCGGGCTGCGCAGGCTGCGGCTGCTGCGGCGACATCACGCCGCTACCGGGTCCGGCTCGCGGATTCGCTCGACGTCGACGCCGAGCGCGTTCGCCATCCGTTGGAGCACCTCGCGCGACACGCGGGGGTTGTAGCCGTTCTCGACGTTGTAGACGGTCTTCCAGGCGACTTCGGCCTTCTCAGCGAAGGTGCGCCTGGACATGCCCTGGCTCACCCTGATCGCCTCGATCTCGGCGCCCTTGGGGATCGGGTTGGGAACTCTTGCCATGCGAGTCACCTTAGGACTCTTTAGGACTATTGACAAGTCATCTCAGGTCGAGGGTTAATGAAGACGACATAAGGAGTCCTAAGGAGTCCTTGATTCGGGGAGGGTACGTGCGCCACGTGAGAAAGATCCGCAGGTCAAGACCCAAAAGTCGCATAGACAGCACCAGGCCGTTACGGCATGCTGTCTACGTGTCCGAAGGAGTCGTAAAGAGTCCTAGTGCCGCCCAGGAGCGCCTCGCGCTGGGCGTCGTGGCCGCGCGCGAACAGCTTCAGCTGACGCAAGAGGAGTTCGCCGAGAAGGCCAGCCTCTCCCTGAAGACCGTGCAGCGCGTGGAGCTCAAACGCGCCGCTCCGCAAGCCAAGACCTTCAACGGACTGGACCAGGGCGCCGGCTGGCTCCCCGGTAGCGCCCGGCTGCTCTACGAAGAGGGGCGCGAGCCCGTCGAGATCGGCCGGGTTGCTGAGTCGGCCTCCGGCGGGCGGCCGGCCGGGTTGCTCGAGTCCTGGACCGACGAGGAGATCGAGCGCCTCCGCGGTGCAACTCGTCAGCAGATCGCGGACGAGGCAGCCTCGATCGCGAAGTTCGCGGGCGAGGACGCCCACTTCAGGTTCCTGCACGACGTCGCGTTGATCAAGCTCGCTGCGGCCGGCGCCGACTCGGCATCACGGTGAAACTAGCTGGCCGCCGCTGAGGACGTGAACTCGATTCGCACGCTCCGCGGATCCGGGCGGCTTCGCGTTGCCGCCCGGTCCAGGTGCACGGTTATGATCGAGCGCACCACCTCGCGCCGCTGTGCAACCGACAGCTCGTCATCCCACACGGACGCTGCGTCGCCCTCGACCAGCCGGGTGATTAGCGGCGACTGCGCGGTCCGCACAGCGGCCAGCTGCCGCTCGGCCTGCTCGATCTGCGGCAGGTACTTCCGTTCCATGCGCGCGAGCCCGGCCGGTGAAAGGCGCTCGTCCTCGTCGTCGGACTCGGCCTGCTGGTAGTACTGCTCCATCTGCAGCTTGAGCATGGCCAGGTGGTCTCGGGCGCGGCGCGCTTCGTCGGAGGTGTCGCGTAGGTACAGCCGACTCGCGTCCTCCCGGTCCATCCGCTTGATCACCGCCAGCCGCACGATGCTGTCGACGAAGGCCTCGCCGCGCATCACGCAGTACTTCCCGCTGCACTGGTACTTCGGCCCGGTCTTGTGCGGGAGGAACCGCAGCGATGCCTCGCACACCGCGCACCGAGCGAGACCGGTCAGCAGGTGCTTGATCGCGCCGTCGCGCTGCTGCCGTTTGGCTGGGTCGTTGAGCCGCTCGACGAGCTGGTGATGCTCGTCGATGGTCAAAAGCGGCTTCCAGTCGCCCTCGCCTACGACCGCGCCCTGGTGCACTCGCAACCCCGCCAGTGCCGGCCGGGTCAGGGCCTGCTTGAGCGTCGCGTTGTGCCACTGCTTTCCCCCGCGGGGAGTCGGCACCTCGCGTGCATTGAGGTCGCGGATCACCGCGTACACGGTCTCCCCGGCGACGATCCGGTCCGCGACCTCCCGAACAAGCGGTGCGGTCACCGGATCGGGCTCCTGGCCGGCCAGCACGCCGGTCCGCTCGTCGTAGACCCGGCGGTACCCCCATGGCGCCGATCCGACCGGCGGCCTACCGCGTGCCGCTCCGCCGCGGTGACCTCGTGCCGCGCGTTCGGAGATCTGGTCGGCTTCGTCCTCGGCACGGAGCGCGTCCAGACCGGTCCGGAACCGGTCCTCGCGCTTCGACATGTCGAAGATCGTCCCGCCGTACCACCACAGCACACGGGCATCCGCGCAGGCGTTCCGCAGACCGGCGTAGAACTCCAGCTCTCTCGTGGCGCGGGAGAACTCCACCGTCATCAGCATGTCGACCTGGCCATCGGCGATCAGCTGCGCGACCTCCGGCCAGCGTTTGCGGGCCTTCTTCGCGTGGCGCGACGCCGAGCCGCTCTCGACGATGACCGCGACGACGACGTACCCTTCGCGCTCGGCCCAGGCGCGGCACTCAGACACCTGGCCTTCGGTCGACTTCCCGCGGTCGACGGACACGCGGGCGTAGATCACGACGCGGTTGCCGCGCTTCGGGACCGGGGTTACAGCGTCGATCAGTTGCTTTTTCGCAGGTCGCACGTTATAAGTGTATACGTAATCCGCTGGTCCCAGTTGAAGATGATGTCGGCGCCGAGGTCTTCGGCGGCCGACGCGGTGCGCCGGATGGTGTCGTAGTCGGCGTGCTGCGGCTGGAGCTGCAGGCCGATCCGGATGCGTCGTTCGGTCATGATCGCAGCCTACGACCGCCGCGGAACGTCTCGCGCGCCCAGATCGTGGCCAAGGGTGGTAGTGCCACCACCAGCCTGCGCCGCTTCGGCACCACCGCCCGCCGCGTCAGGATGTCGTAGTCCAGCGCGACGATCTCGTCGAGGATGCCCTCGTACAACGTCAACGCCGTCCGCACGCACGGCCGCGATTCGGGACGCAGCAACGCCACGCCCGCCTCGGCCCGGCGGTACACCGCTCGCGTCCGCGCGACGAAGTACGCCAGCGCCGCCCGGATCCGGGGATCCGGCCGCCGCCGCTCCAGCAGCTCGCGCGAGACGCCGAAGGCGGCCAGTTCCGAGGCCGGCAGGTAGAGGCGGCCACGGTCGAGGTCCTCGCCGACGTCGCGCAGGAAATTCGTCAGCTGGAACGCCTCGCCCAGCGCGATCGCGCCCGGCTCGGCGTCGGCCAGGGGACCGACCGTGCCGAAGACCGGCAGCATCTGCAGCCCGATCACCGCGGCCGAGCCGTACATGTATTCGCCCAGTTCGGCGAACGTCCGGTACTCGACCGGCGCCAGGTCCATCCGCATCGACTTCAGGAACGCGTCGAACAAGTCCCGCGAGAGACCGTAGCGCCGCACGGTGTCGGCCAAGGCGACGAGCACCGGCTCGGCCGGGTCGCCACCGGAGAAGACGACGTCGACCATCTCGCCGACCCGGTCCAGGGACTCGGCCGGGTCGGTGCCCGGTGCCGGGTTGTCGACCAGTTCGTCCGCCATCCGCGCGAAGCCGTACAGCGTGTGCGCGGCGGGCCGGGCCCGGGCCGGCAGCAGCCGCGTCGCGAGGAAGAACGTGCGGCCGTAGTGGGCGTTGATGCGGCGGCATTCGGTGTACGCGGCCCGCAGGTCCGGCGGAAGGATGCCCGCCGCGTCGAGTTCGTTCACCGGCCGGTGATCCGCTCCGCCGCCAGCCGTCCGGAGATCAGCACCGGCGGGATCCCGACGCCGGGGGTGGTGCCGCAGCCGGCCAGCACGACGTTGCCCGCCGCGCGGACCAGGTTCGCCGGCCGGAACGGGCCGGTCTGGGTGAACGTGTGCGCGAGCGAGAACGGCGTTCCGGCGGTGAGCCCGCGCGCCGCCCAGTCGGCGGGCGTGATCGTCTCGTCGACGGTGAACTCCCCGCCGAAGCCGGTCAGCCCGCGTGCCTCCAGCGTGCGGAACAGCTCTTCGCGGTACGGCCCGCGGACGCGGTCCCAGTCGATCGGCCCGCGGCGCAGGTTCGGCGCGGGCGCGAGCACCGAGACGATCTCGCCGCCGCGCCCGGCCAGCCCGGGGTCCGTTGCCGTCGGCCGGGTGACCAGCAGCGACGGGTCGCTCATCAGCTTGCCCTCGCGGATGATCTCGGCGAACGTCCGTTCCCAGGCGCCGCCGAAGAAGATCGTGTGGTGCCCGAGGTCCCACTTCTCCGTGGTCCGCCCGTGCAGGACCACCGCCGACGGCGAGTAGCGCAGCGGCAGCGGACGGCGGGGCCGCGCGCCGAGCAGCCGGTAGGCCGTGCCCAGCTCGGTGGCGAGCACGACGGCATCGCACGCGATCCGCTCGCCCGAGCGCGTCCGGACCGCGCGCACCCGCGAATGCACCCGTTCGAGCCACGCGGCTTCGGTGCCGAACCGCACGTCCGCGCCCGCCCGCGCGGCGGCCCCGGTCATCGCCCGGCCGATCTCGCCCATCCCGCCTTCGGGGTAGTAGACGCCGCCGACGGTGTCCATGTAGGCGATGACGCCGTACGCGCCGATCGCGCGGGCCGGGTCGAGGCCCGCGTACAGGGCCTGGAAGGTGAACAGCCGCCGGACGCGCTCGTCGAGCAGGTAGCGGCCGACGCGCGGGCCGAGCCGCCCGAAGCCGCCCAGCGCGGCGAGGCGGGCCAGCTCGGGGCGGGCCAGGTCGAGCGGCGAATCGAAGTTCGCCGCCAGGAAGTGGTCCTTCTGCACGGCGTACAGCTCGGTCAGCCAGCGCCGCAGCGCCCGGTAGCCCGCCGCTTCGCGGGCGCCGGCGAAGGCGCGGATCTCGGCCTCCATCGCGTCGCCGTCGGTGTGCAGGGAGAGGGCGCTGCCGTCGGCGAACCGCGCCCGGTACGCGGGGTCGAGCCGGGTCAGGCGCAGGTTCTTGGCCAGGGGCTCGCCGACCGCGGCGAACGCCTCTTCCAGCAGCTCGGGCATGGTGAGCACGCTCGCGCCGGTGTCCACGGCGTTGCCGTCGAAACTCTGCTGCCCGGTGCGGCCGCCCGGGACGTCGGCCTGCTCCAACAGCGTGACCCGCCGTCCGGCGCCGAGCAGGTGCAGGGTCGCCGACAGGCCGGCCAAACCGGCGCCGATGACGACGACGTGGTCGGCGGGACCGTCGATCCTGCGCACGTCAGTACGTCCGCTGGGTGGCCTTGACGACCAGGCCGGTCAGCGCCTCCGGCGCCGGCTCGGCCAGGTGCGCGCGATCCAGGGCGGCCATCGCCGCCGTCGTCAGCTCGTCGATCCGGCGCTCGACCGCGTCGATCGCGCCGACCTGCTGCAACGCCATCCGGACGGTCTCCACGCCCTCGTCGGAGAGGTCCGCGTCGCCGATCGCGTCCGCGATGACCGTGGCCGCGGCCGTCTCGCCCTTCTCCGCGGCGAGCTGCAGGCCGAGGGCGACGAGCAGGGTGCGCTTGCCCTCGCGCAGGTCGTCGCCGGCGGGCTTGCCGGTGACCGACGGGTCGCCGAACACGCCCAGCAGGTCGTCCCGCAGCTGGAACGCCACGCCGACCTCGCCGCCGAACTCCAGCAGCGTGGCGATGAGCTCGGGGGAGGCGCCGCCGAGCGCGGCGCCCAGGTGCAGCGGCCGCTGCACGGTGTAGGCGGCGGTCTTGAGCCGGTCGATCTTGAGCGCGGCCTCGACGGAGGCGTCCCCGGTGGCCTGCGTGCGGACGTCGAGGTACTGCCCGGCGAGGACCTCGGTGCGCATCGCCCGCCAGGCCGGGCGGGCCGCGGCGAGGGTCCGGGCGGACAGGGCTGCGTCGGCGAACATGTCGTCCGCCCAGGCCAGCGCCAGGTCGCCGACCAGCACCGCGGTGGCCAGGCCGAACGTCGCGGGGGAGCCGAGCCAGCCGCGGTCGGCGTGCAGCTTCGCGCCCGCGATGTGCACGGTCGGGTTGCCGCGGCGGGAGTCCGAGGAGTCGATGAGGTCGTCGTGGATCAGCGCGCACGCCTGAATCAGCTCGAGGCTGGACACCGCCTGCAGCACGCCCTCGGCGTCCGGGCCGTCCGGGTCGCCGCCCGCGCCGCGCCAGCCCCACCAGGCGAACGTCGGGCGCAAGCGTTTGCCCCCGCCCAGCACGAACCCGCGCAGCGCGTCGATCCCGGCGGCCACGGTGGGTTCGGTGCCGAGGATTTCCGCGCTCGCCCGATCGAGGAACCCGGCCAGCGCGCGCTCGACGTGGGCGGGCAGGTCACGGTCGGCGGCGGGCGCGTTCATACCCGTAATACTCGCGGAACGCGCGGGAGCGCGGCCCTCCGGGGCACCCCGATGTGGCGAATCAGACTCCGGCCGTGGCGGCCCAGAACGGCCCCGTGAGACCCGCTTCGGCGAAGTAGGCGACGGCGTCCTGCGGCTCCCGCCGCCGGTAGCCACGCTCCAGCCGGCCCGCGTACCAGCCGCGGGCGAGCCGCCAGAGGGTGACCAGGTCGAGCACGGAACCCCGGGACTGCCCGGTGTCCGCCAGCCAGGCGTCCACACAGGACTCGCAGCAGAAGAGGCGCTGGTTCGCGCAGGTGTGCAGCACGTCGTCCCACATCCGCGCGGCCGGCACCGGGAAATGCGCCACCTGCCTGCCCTCGGGCGGCCCGGACCGGTTCACGACCAGCGCGTGCGGCTGCCCGCAGCCGGGGCAGCGGGTCGCGACGAGCACCTCCGGCTCGGCGTCGACCAGGTGGGGGATGGCGAACGAGTCCCACGCGCAGCCGCCCCACCACAGCGTGTGCGCGCCCATCACGGAGAATCCGAGCGACTTCGCGGCGAAGGGGTGGGCGAGGACGACGTGCTCGCACTCGTCCAGCACCAGGTGGCGGGCGACGGCGAGGCGGTGCAGGGCCTGCTTCGCGACGGCCAGCGACCCGCCCGCGGCGGCGGCCAGCTCCGGCGCGCCCGGCGCGCGGCCGTGGCGGGCGAAGGCGCGGTAGACCGCGAGGCGCACGTCCTCGTCCCAGCTCGCGTCGTCTTCCCGCATCGCTCACTCCTGTATCGAGTCTAGAGCCGGGCCCCTTAACATTCGAGGTATGACGTCGGTGATCGAGCGGTTGCGAGGAGACGGGCCCAAGTTCTCCATCGAGTTCTTCCCACCCCGGGACACGGCGGACGAGGCCGTCCTCTGGAAGGCGATCCGGGAGCTCGAGCCGTACGACCCGGCCTACATGTCGATCACCTATGGCGCCGGCGGCTCCAGCCGCGACGGCACGGTCCGCAGCATCGCCCGGGTCGCCACCGAGACGACGCTGGTGCCGATGGCCCACCTGACCGCGGTCAACCACTCCGTCGCCGAGCTGCGGAACGTGATCGGCTGGTACGCCTCGGTCGGCGTCCGCAACATCCTCGCTCTGCGCGGCGACCCGCCCGGCGACGTCTACGGCGAGTGGATCCCGCACCCCCAGGGCCTCACCTACGCCGAAGAGCTGGTGCAGCTGGTCCGCGAGCTGGGCGACTTCTGCGTCGGCGTCTCGGCGTACACCTACGGCCACCCGCGCTCGTCCGACCTGGAAACGGACACGAAGTACCTGGTCCGCAAGCTGCGGGCGGGCGCCGACTTCGCGATCGCTCAGCTGTTCCACGACCCCGAAGACTTCCTGCGGCTGCGCGACCGGGTCGCCGCGACCGGCTGCGACGTCCCCGTGCTGCCCGGCGTGATGCCGTTGACGACCATGCGGACGCTGCAGACGACGATCAAGCTGTCCTGCGCCCCGGCCCCCCGCAAGCTCCTGGACCGGCTCGAACCGCTGGCCGACGACCCCAAGGCGTTCCGCGCGGCAGGCATCGACGTGACCACCGAGCTGTGCGAGAAGCTGATCGCCGAAGGCGTTCCCAACCTGCACTTCTACACGTTCAACCGCTCGAAGGCGACGCGCGAGGTGATCGCCCGGCTGGGGCTCGTCCCAGCCCGTGCTTAAGTACGTACCACCGGGTACTTGTGGCCCGGTAGCGTGCGGCGCATGGCTTCTACTGCTTCCGAAGGCGTGCACGAAATCTGTGACCGCTACGTCGACGACTACGCGGCCGCCGATCCGGTCGCGGCGACCTCGCACGGCATCGCCGGTCACGACCACCGGCTGACCGACTACTCGGCGGACGGGTACGCCGAGCGCGCCGGCCTGGCCGCGCGGGCGCACGCCGCCGTCTCCGCCGCCGAGCCCCGCGACGCCGCCGAGCGCGCCGCCAAGGCCGTGTTCACCGAGCGCATCGGCCTGGAGCTGGAGATCCACGAGGCCGGCCTGGACGTGGCGAGCCTGAACGTCATCTCCAGCCCGGTGCAGGAACTGCGGATGGCGTTCGACCTGATGCCGCTGGACACCGAGCAGGACTGGGCGGTCGTCTCGGCCCGGATCGCCGAGGTCCCGCAGGCGCTGGCGAACGTCCGCAGCGGCCTCCTCACGGCGGCCGACGCGGGGCACGTCTCGGCGCTGCGTCAGGTCGCGAAGGTGGCGGAGCAGTGCGAGACGTGGGCGGGCCTGAAGGAGGAGACGGGCTTCTTCACCCAGCTCGTGGGCGGTGCGCCGTCGCCGTCGTTGAAGGCGGACCTCGAGCACCGCGCGCGGGCCGCGGAGGAGGCGTTCGCGGAGTTCGCCGGCTTCCTGCGGGCGGAGCTGGCGCCGAAGGCCCCGGTCAAGGACGCCGTCGGCGAGGACGTCTACCGCCTGTGGTCGCGGTACTTCGTCGGCGCGGCGCTGGACCTGCGTGAGGCGTACGAGTGGGGCTGGGCGGAGTTCGCCCGCATCGAGGCCGAGATGCGCGCGGTGGCGAACCGGATCAAGCCGGGCGCGTCGGCCGCGGAGGCCGCGGCGGTCTTGGACGCGGACCCGCGCTACCGCGTCCGGGGGCGCGCGGAGTTCGAGGCGTGGATGCAGCGCCTGTCCGACGACGCCCTGAAGTCGTTGCGCGGCAAGCACTTCGAGATTTCCGACCGGGTGATGGCGCTGGAGTGCAAGATCGCCCCGCCGGGTGGCGGCGTGGGCGCGTACTACACGGGACCGAGCGAGGACTTCGCGCGGCCGGGCCGCATGTGGTGGTCGCTCCCGGCGGGCCGCGACGAGTTCAGCACCTGGCGCGAGACGAGCACGGTGTACCACGAGGGAGCGCCGGGCCACCACCTCCAGATCGCGACGGCGGTGGACCAGTCGGACGGGCTGAACAAGTACCAGCGGCTGCTGGCGTTCACCTCGGGCCACGCGGAGGGCTGGGCCCTGTACGCGGAGCGCCTGATGGAGGAACTGGGCTACCTGTCCGACGACGGCGACCTGCTGGGGATGCTGTCGGAGCAGCTGTTCCGCGCGGCCCGCGTGGTGGTCGACCTTGGCATGCACCTGGAACTTCCCATTCCGGCCGGAACGGGCTTCCACGAGGGCGAGCGGTGGACGCCGGACCTGGGCCTGGAGTTCATGCTGACCCGCACGATCACCGACCAGGCCCACATCCGCGACGAGATCGACCGGTACCTGGGCTGGCCGGGCCAGGCCCCGGCGTACAAGATCGGCGAGCGCCTGTGGCTGGCGGCCCGGTCGGAAGCCCAGGCCCGGGCCGGGGCGGGATTCGACATCAAGCGGTTCCACACGGAGGCGCTGAAGATGGGCGGGATGGGGCTGGACACGCTGCGGGAGCAGCTGTCCCACCTGGACTGAGCGTTCGCCGGGCGGGGTCACCGGAAACCCGGTGGCCCCGCTTCGCATCTTCCCGATAAGTTTCCCTGGTGCGCCGAATCCTCTTCGTCACCCCACCGCCTCGCGCCTGAGCGGGGTGGTCCTCCGCCGCGTGGCCTTCAGGGCCTGCGGCTGATTCCTGGTGCGCACTCACCCCGCGTCGTCGATCCCTTTCCTTCGACGCAGGAGCGTTTCCCTTGGTGTCTTTGTCCACGCGCGCCCATTCCTCGGCCGCGCTCGTTCTCGCCGGTGTCCTCTGGGGCACCGGTGGCCTCGCCGGCTCGCTGCTCGCCCGGCGAGCCGGCCTCCACCCGCTCGCCGTCGCCGACTACCGGCTGCTCGTCGGCGGGGTCGTCGGGGCCGTCCTCCTGAAAGGCCGTGCCCTGCCGCGCACGTCCGAAGCGGCGAAGCGTGTCCTCGCCGTCGGCGGGCTCTTCGCGCTCTTCCAGGCGAGCTACTTCGCCGCCGTCGCGCTCAGCTCGGTCAGCGTCGCCACCATGACCACGATCGGCGCCGCGCCCGTCATCGTCACCCTCCTGTCGGTGCGGAAGTTCCGGCGCTGGACGCTGGTGTCCGTGGCGGGCACCCTCGCCGGCCTGGCGCTGCTCCAGTGGTCACCGGGCGAAGCGATTTCGTTCGGCGGCCTCGGGTTCGCCTTGCTCGCGGCGGCCGGTTTCGCGACGCTCACCCTGGTCACCGCGAAGCCGGTCGAAGGCCTCGACCCGCTGTCGACGACGGCGTACGGCTGCCTCGCCGGCGGCGTGCTGCTCCTGCCGGTCGCGAGCTGGTCGGGCATGGCGATCCCGTTGCACGCGGACGTCGTCGCGCTGGTCTGCTACCTCGGCGCGATCCCGACAGCGCTCGCGTACGCCGCGTACCTGCGCGGGCTGGCAGACGCGCACCCGGTGCTCGGGTCGCTGTCGGCGGTGCTCGAACCGCTGACGGCCGCGGTGCTGTCCGCCGCGCTGCTCGGTGAACGGCTGAGCGTCACGGCGTGGTGCGGCGCCGCCGTGCTGGTCGCGGCGCTGGTCGTCGGCTATTGGCGGCCCGAGCCGCGGTGACGGCCCGCTGCCCCTCGGCTCAGCGCGGGTCGAGGGGCAGCGCCCGCCCCAGGATCGCGAACGGCCGCGGGTCGCCGGCGAAGTGGTAGTCGCGCAGGACGTCGACGAACCCGGTGCGGCGGTAGAGCTTCCACGCCCGGCTCGTGCCCTCCGGCGTCGACAGCAGGACGTTCGCGCTCGGGACGCCTTCCAGGAGGCCGCGCAGCAGGTCCTCGCCGATCTGGTGGCCCTGGTTCTCCGGCCGGACGTGGATCTCGGTCAGCTCGAAGTAGTCCGACAGCCAGCGGTCGGCCTCGGCGGTCCCGGACCGGCGGCTCAGGCCGTGGCGCACCTGCTCGTGCCACCACTGCCCGGCGCGGCCGCGGTAGCCGTAGGCCACGCCGAGCAGGACGTCGTCGGCGTCGAGGGCGGCCATGCAGCGCCAGCCCTCGCGCAGCGCGTGGGTGAGCCACATCGGCGCGCGCTGTTCGGCGGTGCCCGCCGGGTACCGCATCGCCCGGACGTAGATGTCGAGCGCTTCGGGCAGGCGGGCACGGAACTCGTCCGCGGAGAGCTGGACGTACCGGGAGCAGCCGGCGGGCATCGCGGTCACGGCTGCCCATTCTCCTCCGCGCCGCCGAGCGCGCCCGGGGTGCCCCCGGTCAACGCCACCAGGTCCGCGAACGTCGTCGGGTAGACGGTCTTCGGGTGCCCGGCGGCGGCCCAGACGACGTCGTGCTCGCGCAGCGCGGTGTCGACGAGCGTCGGCAGGGGTGACGGGTGCCCGGTGGGGGCGACGCCGCCGATCGGCTGCCCGGTGTAGGCACGCACGAAATCGGCGTCGGCCTTGCCGATTTCGCCCCCGGCCAGCTGTTCGAGGGTGCCCGGATCGGCGCGGTGGGCGCCGGAGGTGAGGGCGAGGAGCGCTTTTTTGTCGGACCCCAGGCGGAAGATGAGGCTGTTGGCGATGGCCCCGACGGGCACGCCGAGTGCCTCGGCCGCCTGTGCGGCGGTCCGGACCTCGGCGGGCAGGACACGGATGCCCTCGGCGGCGGCGTGCTGCCCGGCCTCGGTCAGCGCGGCCGCCACCTTGGCGACGGCGGGGTGCTCCAGCGAACTCATGAACCTATGAGATCACGCCACCGACCTGGTGTCCCGCACCACGCCCGCCCGGGGTTGAGCGGGCACCGGGTCCGGGTTACTCTGGAAATTGTTCGAACAGGCGTTCGACATCGGTGAGCGGGCACCGGCTAGGTGCCGGGCTCACCCGCGCAGGAGGAGGGTCGTCATGTCCGTCAAGGTCGTGTCCCCCGCGGATCACGGGCAGCCGGAGCTGCCCATGTCGCTGCGCCCGCAGCCGGCCCCGGCCGGCCCCGGGCGCTCCCGGCAGTGCTTGACGCCGGGAGCAGAGCCGAGGCACCGCCCAGCGGCGGCGGACTCCCGGCAGCCGCAGCTGCCGATCCCCCTGTGCACGTCGGCTGCCGAACGGCCGGATTCGCTGCCCGCCTCGGGTGCCGGGCAGTCCGAGCTGCCGGACACGGCGATCCCCGAGCAGACCCGGCCGCCCCGCACCGGCCGGCCCGCGGTCGCGGATCCCGGGCAGCTCGAGCTGCCGGATTCGGCAGAGTTCCGGCAGCCGGTAGCGCCGTCTCCCGCTACCCGGCCGACGGATGCCAGCCACGCTGAGTCGGCGGGTTCGCCGCAGTCGCGGCCGGTGGGTGCCGGCGCTGACTCCGGCCGCCCGGTGGTTGCGGATTCCGGGCCGGTGGGCGCTTCGGCGCCGGCTCAGCCGCCTGCCGTGTCGGTGCCCGCGGTCGGCGGTGCGTCCGATCGACCTGTTCCCGAGGCTCCGGCCGGAGCCGAGCTCCCGATGTCGCTCCGCCCGCCCGGCGCCGATTCCGACCAGTCGCAACTCCCCATGTCCCTGCGCCCTCCCGCGTCGCCGGCCGCCGCCGGGTTGCTGGCCCAGGCGCGGCGGGGGCTCGCCGAGGCCACCCAGGAGACCCGGCCCGCCGAACGCTTCATCGGGGCCTACCTCGCCGCCCTGCGGGGCGCCGCCGCCGTGCTCGCCGCGCGGGGGCGGCCGCACCGGGGGCGGGCCCGGCCCGCCAGCACCTGGGTGCTGCTCGACTCCGTCGCCCCCGAGCTGCGGGAGTGGTCGGCCTTCTTCGCCAGCAACTCGGCCACGCGCGCCGCCGCGCAGGCCGGGATCACCGGGAAGGTCACCGCCGAGTCGGCCGCCGGGCTGGTCGGGGCCGCCACGCCGTTCCTCGAACTCGTCCGCCGGCTCGTGCACGGCCTGCCGATCACCGGGGAAGCCCATGTCGCGTGAGCACGGCCCGGTCGACCAGGGGCGGTTGCTCACGGCGTTGGGAATCGAAGGCAGGCTGCTGGCCGAAGCGGTGCGCGCGGCGCCGACCGAAGCGCCGGTGCCCGCCTGCCCCGGCTGGTCGCTCGGCGAGGTCGCCCGGCACGTCGGCAGCCTCTACCGGATGGTCCGCCGCCGGCTGACCGACGGCCGGAGCCCCGAAGACTGGCCGCGCGAACCCGAGCCGGGCCAGAGCCTGCAGGACTTCCTGGAGGCGGGCCTCACCGAGCTGCTCGACGAGCTCGCCGCGCACGATCCGGAGGAACGCGCCGACACCTGGTGGCCGGCGGACCGGACGTACGGGTTCTGGCGCCGCCGGATGCTGCACGAAACGGTCGTCCACCGGGTCGACGTCGAGCAGGCGGCGGGCGCGGAGCCGCGCGGCGTGCCGGACGACGTCGCGATCGACGGCATCGACGAGGTGCTCACCCTGTGGTTCGGGCAGAAACTGCCGATGCTCGGCCTGACCGGCACGAAAGCGGGTTCGGTCGGCGTCCGGGCCGGCGCGCACAGCTGGATCGCGCGGGCCGGCCCGGTCACCACGGAGGCCTGGCGCTGTTCGGCCGAGGAGGCCGAGGCCGCGGACGACGTCGTCACGGCCAAACCCGCGCAGATCTACCTGTGGCTCTGGGGCCGCGCGTCCCTGACCGCGGTGACCGTGCGCGGCGTGCACGACCAGGCAGCCCAGCTCTGGGCGCTGCTGCGGCTCGCGACCCGATGACCCGGCCGGTGGGGAAGCCGAACCGGAATCGTCGGAGGTGGCGGTTAGCCTGCGGCGCATGACCACGCGCCTGGTGAACCTGGTGATCGACGCGGCGCGCCCGGAAGTCCTGGCGGACTTCTGGGCCGCGCTGCTCGGCTGGCACGCCGTCGTCGAGGAAGACCGCGAGATCGACGTCCGGGCCCCGGAAAGCGACGGCTGGGACCTGGACCTCGTCTTCGTGCCGGTCCCCGAACCCAAGGAGGTCAAGAACCGCATCCACCTGGACCTGGCGAGCACGACCCCCGAGCACCAGGCCGAGCTGGTGGCGCGCGCCCTGGAGCTGGGCGGCCGCCGGGCCGACCTCGGGCAGGGCGACCTGCCCTGGGTGGTGCTCGCCGATCCGGAAGGCAACGAATTCTGCGTCCTCGAGCCGCGCGAACGGTACGCGGACACCGGAGCGGTGGCGGCGATCCTCGTCGACGCCCACGACCCGGAGCTCCTGGCGGGCTTCTGGGCGCGGATCACCGGCCGGCCGATCCGGGCCCGCGAAGGCGACACCCTGGTCGGGTTGCGCGCGCCGTCCGGACGGGGGCCGTGGCTGGAATTCCTGCGCAACGACGACGTCAAGCGGGTCAAGAACCGCGTGCACCTGGACGTCGCGCCCCCGGCGGGAGCGGATCACGCGGAGGCGGTGACGGAGGTCGTCGCGGCCGGTGCGGCGCCGGCGGACCTGGGCGGTCCCGCACTGCCGTGGCGGGTGCTGACCGATCCGGAGGGCAACGAGTTCTGCGTGCTGACCCCACGCTGACCCAGCTCGCCTGGGAACGCGCAGGATCGGGACCCGCGGTGGTGTTCTGCCACGGCACGCCGTGGTCGTCGTGGCTGTGGCGGCCGCTGGACGCCCCGGTCGCGCTGGCCACCGAGCTGTGGTCCTGGCTGAGTGTTTCGGCGGCGTTGCCCGGGCGCGTCGAACGCTGACCTGCGCGAAACACCGGCGTCCTGGGGAGGCAACAACCCCGGGGGACCGTGGGGGCATGGAGACCTCCGAAGCGTTGCCCCAGCCGGGCCGGACGGCCGTCGTCGAGGAGCCGGCGGCGCCGTCGGCGTGGCGGGTGCGGATCCGGATGCACGACCACCCGGGCACCCTCGCCCGCATCGCCATCCGGCTCGCCGATCTCGAGTGCAACATCCTCGGCCTGTCCGTCCTGCCGGTGCCCGGCGGGGTGCTCGACGAGATCGTGCTGCGTCCCGCGACCGGCCTGCCCCGGCGGCACCTGGTCGACGCCATCCGCGCCGAGGGCTGCGAGTGCACGGCGATCATCGACGCCGACGTCCACGAGCTCGTCGACCCGTCGGCGTCGACGCTGCTGGCGGCTCGCCGCGCGATCGACGACCCGGCGCGCCTGGCCGACGTGCTGAAGCACGTGCTGGCCGCGGACGTCGTCACGCTCGTGCCCGCGACGGAGGCGAACCCGGCGCGCACGGAGAGCGGGCACCGGGCGGTGTTCGCGCTGGCCGACGGCGGCGCGCTGGTGGCGCGCCGCCAGTGGGCGCCGTTCGTGCAGCTGGAGCTGACCCGCGCCGAAGCCCTGGTCACGCTGCTCGCGGCGGCGGCCCGGAACGCGGCCGGCCCGGTGGTCCTCGACCGCCCCGACGGCGCGGCGATCGTGCTGCGCAAGGGCGTCCCCGGCGACGCCGACGCGGTCGCCGAACTGCACCGCCGCTGCTCGATGGCGACGCTGTTCCGGCGCTACCACACGGGAGTGCGGACGGTCCCGCGCCGCAGGCTCCACCGGCTGCTGGTGCCCCCGCGCGGCACGAGCGTGCTCGCCGTCTTCGGCCGCGAGGTGATCGGCCTGGCCCAGCTCATCCCGATGCTCACGGGCGGCGCCGAGATCTCCCTCCTGGTGGAGGACGACTGGCAGCGGCAGGGAATCGGCACGGCCCTGCTGGCGCGGCTCGCGGTGCTGGCGGAGGCCCAGGGCATCACGGAGCTGTCCGCCGACTGCCTCGCGGGCGACGACATCCTGCCCCGCACGGCCGCGCGCGCCGGCCTGCGCACCGAACGCGGCATCGAGGACGCCGCCCGGCTGAGGCTGTTCCTGCCGGCTTGAGCCGTCAGCGCTTCCAGAACCAGTCTTTTTCCCGCGCCGCGCGCAGGGCCGACTTCTTGCGCTCGGCGGTGAGCCGGTCGAGGTAGAGGACGCCGTCGAGGTGATCGGTCTCGTGCTGCAGGCATTGCGCCAGCACGTCTTCGCCTTCGACCTCGATGGGCTCGTTGTGGATGTCGACGCCGCGGACCTTCGCGTGCTTCGCCCGCTTGGTGGGGAACCACAGTTCCGGCACCGACAGGCAGCCTTCGTCGATCTCGTGGGTTTCCTCGGACAGTTCGACGATTTCGGGGTTGACGACATACCCGGTCAGCCCGGCAACGTCGTAGCTGAAGACCCGAAGCCCCACGCCGATCTGCGGCGCGGCCAGCCCGGCCCGCCCGGCGGGCTTGACGGAGTCGACCAGATCCCGCACGAGCGCCTCGAGCTTCTCGTCGAACACGGTGACCGGATCGCAGACGGACTTGAGGATCGGATCGCCGAAATAGCGCAGTTCGCGCATCGCCATGAGCAGAACATCCTTCGTGCGTGTCGGACTGGCAGCTTAGGGCAGTCCGGACCGGTGCCGTCGGCGAATCCGAAACCGATGGACCGGGTGGGTCCAACAGCAGACCCAGCACGGGCCGCAGGAACCGGCGCACGGACTTCACCGGAACCCGGCCGGCGATGCCGTGCGGGCCGTCGGTCGGCCGAGGCGGGCAGCGCCTTCCGACGGGCCGGATGCGGGGCCGCCTTCCCGTTCGCCTCTCAGGCCCGCAGCCGCAGGCCGGAGGGGGTGGCCCGGAAGCCTGCCTCCTGCAGCACCTGCGCCAGCTCGGAGGTCAGTGCTTGCTCGCCGTCCGCGCGTTGGACCGACAGCTGGCCCAGCCAGCCCTCGCGGACGGCGGCCGACAGGGCCTGGGCGGCCTGCGACAACGCCTCGCGCTCCTCGGTGAAACTCAGCAGTGATCGCCCTCCTCGCTCCACGTACAGGGCCGGGACGCCGTCGACCAGGACCGCCAGTGCGCCCGCCTTGCGGGCCGGGCGGTGCTTCGTATCGCCCGTCGCCGCCGGCCATGGGAGGGCTGCGCCGTACGGTTGGGCCGGGTCCGCTGCCGCCAGGACCACGGGGCGGCCCGGTGCCGGGCGCCCGGGACCCGACAGTGCTCGCAAACGGTCCACCGCGCCCTTCGCCGCGAACTGGGCCGCGCCGAGGCCCTCCACCACGTAACCGCGGATCACCTGGCCCGTGTCCTCCATGCCGCGCAGGACCTTGTAGATCCCGGAGAACCCGCCGGTGACGCGTTCGGTGTCGAGCGCGCCGCGGGTCAGGACGCCGTGGCGCTCCAGGAACGCCTCCGTCCGCGCGTGGGCTCGGCGGGTCGCGTCGGTTTCGCGGGGCGGGGTCAGCGCCCACCGGCCCGCGACCGTCGGCGGCCCGGACCGCGACGGCATCTGCGGCCGGCCCGCCCGCAGCCGTGCGTACCGGCCGCGGGGGGCCTGGCGCCGGGGCTTGTGCGCGCCATGCCCCGCGACCTGGGCCCGTAGCGGGCCCAGGGTGTCGCCGGTGACCAGCCCGGCCCAGACCAGGTCCCACAGCGCCGCTACCACTTCGGCGTCGTTGGGCGCCTTCTCCACCAGCACGGTCGCGCGGTCCACCAGCTGGCGGAAGAACAGCGCCCCACCCTCCAAAGTGGACACGATCGCGTCGTGCAGCGGGCCGGTCGGGATGTCCTCGACGACTTCGGGCAGCAGGAGGTCGGCCACGTCGGTCGGGGCCAGGGCGATCCAGCCGTCGCCGCCGGACAGCGCGCCGCAGCCCGCCCAGGTGACCTCGCCCGCCGTAGTCAGCTCGTCGAGCAACGCGGGGGAGTAGCCCGGCAGCCGGCCGGGCAGGATCAGCGACTCCACCGCGCTCGCCGGCAACGGCGCCCCGGCGAGCTGCTCCACCACCGACAGCACGTCATCCGCCGTCGGGGCCGCCCGCACACGGCCGCCGAACCCGTGCCACGCGGGCAGGAACCGGCCCAGCGCCGCCGGTTCGACCGGTTCGACTTCGGCGCGCAGTTTCGCCAGCGACGCCCGGCGCAGCCGCCGCAGCACCGCCGCATCGCAGTACTCGACCCCGACGCCGTGGGTTTCCGGATGCCCGACCGGGCTCAGCTCGCCGCGCACCAGGCGGCCTTCCCCGGTCATCCGGTCGAGCACGCCGGTGACGACCGCCGCGCCGAGCCCGAACCGCGCGGCCGCGTCCGCCGCCGCGAACGGGCCCCGGCCGCGGGCGTAGCGCGACAGCAGGTCCCCGAGCGGGTCCGCCACCGGTTCGGTGAACGCTTCGGGCACGCCCACCGGCAGCGCGGTGCCCAGTGCGTCGCGCACCCGGCCGGCGTCCTCGATGGCCAGGAACCGTTCCGCGCCGCCGATCCGCACCCGGATCGCCCGCCGCGCCGCTTCCAGCTCGGTGAGCCACTCGGCTTGGATCCCGCGCTCCGCGGCTTCCTCGACGGTCAGGTCGCCGAGGAACCGCAGCAGGTCGGCGGCGTCCTCGGCCGAGCGTGCGTGCCTGTCCGGGTCGAGCCGCTGCAGCGACCGCTCCACTTCGGCGACGGCTTCGGGATCGAGCAGTTCCCGGATCGCCTCGGTGCCCAGGAGCTCGGCCAGCAGTGCCGAGTCGAGCGACAGCGCCGCCGCCCGCCGCTCGGCCAGCGGTGCGTCGGTCTCGTACAGGAACATCCCGATGTAGCCGAAGAGCAGGCTGCGCGCGAACGGCGACGCGGCCGGCGTTTCGACCTCCACCAGCCGCACCTTGCGCGACCGGACGTCGGCCATCAGCTCGCGCAGGCCGCTGACGTCGTAGACGTCCTGCAGGACTTCCCGCATCGCTTCCAGCACGACCGGGAACCGCTCGTACTTCGCCGCGACCGACAGCAACTGCGAGGCGCGTTGCCGCTGCTGCCACAGCGGAGTCCGGCGCCGGGGATCCCGGCGGGGCAGGAGCAGCGACCGCGCCGCGCACTCCCGGAACCGCGCCGCGAACACGGCCGAGCCGCCGACCTCGGCGACGATCAGCTGCTCCACCTCCTCGGGGTCGAGCAGCACGTCGTCCGCGCCGATGGTGACCTCGCCGCCCTCGGCGTCGAGCGCATCCGGCAGCCGCAGGACGATGCCGTCGTCGGAGTGCGCCACCTGCGCGTCGACCCCGCGGTTTTCCCGCAGCCGGGCGGCGATGGCCAGCGCCCACGGCGCGTTCACCTGCGCGCCGAACGGCGAGTGCACGACGATCCGCCAGTCGCCGAGCTCGTCGCGGTAGCGCTCCAGCAGGATCGTGCGGTCGTTCGGGACGTGGCGGGTGGCCGCCTTCTGCTCGGAGAGGTAGGCGAGCAGGTTGTCGCACGCCCGCTCGTCCAGCCCCGCCGCCTCGGCCCGCTCCCGTGCCTTGACATCGTCCGAAGTGGACAGTTCGCGGACGAACTTTCCCAGCGCCCGGCCGAGCTCCAGCGGACGGCCCGGCGCATCGCCCTTCCAGAACGGCATCCGCGCCGGTTCGCCGGGCGCCGGCACCACGATGACGCGGTCGTGCGTGATGTCGGTGATCCGCCACGACGACGTGCCGAGCAGGATGGTGTCGCCGACGCGCGACTCGTACACCATCTCCTCGTCGAACTCGCCGACGCGCGAGCCGGGCTTGTCGTCCGCGCCCGGGGTCATGACGGTGAACAGGCCGCGGTCGGGGATGGTGCCTCCCGACGTGACGGCCAGCCGCTGCGCACCGGGCCGCCCGCGCAGCTCACCGCCGATCCGGTCCCAGGTGATCCGCGCCCGCAGTTCGCCGAACTCCTCGCTCGGGTAGCGGCCGGCGAGCATGTCGAGCACCGCGTGCAGGGCGTCGTCCGGCAGCGCGGCGAAGGGAGCCGCCCGCCGGACCAGCGACGCCAGGTCCGGGACCGTCCACGGTTCCAGCGCCACCATGGCGACGATGTGCTGCGCCAGCACGTCCAGGGGGTTGCGCGGGTAGCGGACCGCCTCGATGGCGCCGCTCGCCATCCGCTCGGCGACGACCGCGCAGGAGACGAGGTCACCGCGGAACTTGGGGAACATCACCCCGGACGACACCGCGCCGACCTGGTGCCCGGCCCGGCCGACGCGCTGCAGCCCGGACGCCACCGTCGGCGGCGCCTCGATCTGCACGACCAGGTCGACCGCGCCCATGTCGATGCCCAGCTCCAGCGACGACGTCGCCACCACGCACGGCAGCTGCCCGGACTTCAGCGACTCCTCGACGTGGGTGCGCTGCTCCCGCGACATCGACCCGTGGTGGGCCCGGGCGATCACCGGCGGCGCGCCGGTGCTCACGCCGGACTGGCCGACGGCTTCGGCCGGGAACGCGTCGGCGGGCGTGAGCTCGGTCTGCTCGGCGGCCAGCTCGTTGAGCCGGGCGGTGAGCCGTTCGGTGAGCCGGCGCGAGTTGGCGAAGACGATGGTCGAGCGGTGCGCGCGGATCAGGCTCAGCACCCGCTCTTCGACCGCCGGCCAGATCGACGGCCGCTGGACGGGGTTGCCGGCCATCTCCTCCATCGTGCCCAGCCCGCCCGGCGCAATGTTCCCGGGCGGGAACGCCTCGGTCAGCGACTCGAGTGACTCGAGCGCCCCCGGCGACCCCAGGGCCTCCAGCGCGTCGAGCGGGCTCGGCGCCGGGCCGCTGCGGGGCGCGTCGAGGTTGCTCATGTCCTCGACCGGGACCTCGACGCGGACCTCGATGGTCTTCGCCAGCTTCGGCTGGACCACGCGCACCGGACGGCCGCCGGCCAGGAACGCGCTCACCTCGTCGATCGGGCGGACCGTCGCCGACAGGCCGATCCGCTGCGCCGGCTTCGGCAGCAGCGCGTCGAGCCGCTCCAGCGAGAGCGCCAGGTGCGCGCCGCGTTTGCCGCCGGCGACCGCGTGCACCTCGTCGACGATCACGGTCTCGACGCCGCGCAGCGACTCCCGCGCCGACGACGTGAGGATGAGGAACAGCGACTCCGGCGTGGTGACCAGCACGTCCGGCGGGGTCTTGCCGAACGTGCGGCGCTCGGCCGCGGTGGTGTCGCCGGTGCGCATGCCCACTTCAATCCCGGGCACCGGCAGCCCGAGCCGGCGGCTGGCCTGCGAGATGCCGGCCAGCGGCGCCCGCAGGTTCCGCTGGACGTCGACCGCGAGGGCCTTCAGCGGCGAGACGTAGAGGATCCGGCAGCGTTTGGTGGCTTCCGCCGGCGGCGGCTCCACCGAGAGCCGGTCCAGCGCCCAGAGGAACGCGGACAGCGTCTTGCCGGACCCGGTGGGCGCGACGACGAGGGCGTGCTCACCCGCGTGTGCGGCCCGCCAGGCCCCTTCCTGCGCCGCGGTGGGCGCGGCGAAGGCCCCCGCGAACCAGTCCCGGGTCGCGGGCGAGAAGAGGTCGAGCACGTCAGTAGCCACGTCATTCATGATGCGCGGCACCACCGACAATTTCCGGGGCCCCGGCGACGATCACGCTCTCGGCGAACTGCGGGAACGTCACGTCCACCCGCGGCTCGTCGGTGATCAGCCGGTACTCGCGGTCGAGCGGCGCCCAGTAGGAAAAAGGGGCCTGGTCCAGCTTGGAGTGGTCGGCCAGCACGTACGCTTCGGCGCCCGCGTGGAGCATCGCGTGCTTAGCCACCGACTCCTCCAGTGACGGGCAGCACAGCCCCCGGCCGGCGACCACGCCGTCCGCGCCCAGGAACACCCGATCGGGTGAGATGTGCCGCAGCTGGGCCAGCACGCTTTCGCCGAGGATCGCTTCGCCGGGGTGCCGCAGCCGGCCGCCGAGGACGACGAGGTCGATCCCGGTGAAGCCCGCGAGCTCGCGGATCGCGGTGACGCCGTTGGTCACCACGGTCAGACCCTCGCGGTGGGCGAGGTGGCGGGCCAGCCTGCCGGTGGTCGTGCCCGCGTCGAGTAGCACCACCTCGCCGTCCTGGACGAGCGCAGCGGCCTCCCGGGCGATGGCCTCCTTGGCCGCCGCGTGCTCCCGGTCCTTCTCGCGGGGGCTGCGTTCGGTGTCGAGCGCGCCGCCGTAGGTGCGGACGACGTGCCCGGCGCCGGCGAGCGAGGCGAGGTCGCGGCGGATCGTCGACTCGGAGACGCCGAACTCTTCGGCCAGCTCCGCGATGCCGCCGGAGCCGTCGCGGACGGCTTCCAGCAGCATCGCGCGCCGGTCACGGGTGCCTGGTCGCGGCTGGGACATGCGCCGACCCTTCCACAGTGCCGGGTTTCAGCCCGAAGAACGCCAGCCCGGCGGCCACGGCGAGGAACGCGGCCAGGACGACGAACCCGGTGGCCGGGGTGCCGGTGACGTCGGTGAGCCAGCCCACCAGGTAGGGACCGGTGAAGCCGCCGAGGTTGCCCAGCGCGTTGATCAGGCCCATCGCCACGGCGACCACTTCGATGCCGAGGACCCGGCTGGGAATGGCCCAGAACGGCCCGTACGGCATGTAGACGCCGGTCGCCACGACGCAGAGCAGCACCAGCTGCACGGCCGCCGGCCAGTGCGCGAGGTTGCCCAGCAGCAGCCCAGCGATCGCGACGAGCAGCGGCACGGTGATCGCGAGCCGCCGGTTGCCGGTGCGGTCGGACCAGTGCGCGCACGCGACCATGCCGGCCAGCGCCAGCACGTACGGCACGGCCGACAGGAACCCGACGGCCGTGGCCGAGCCGCCGGTCATCGCCTTCACCACCGACGGCAGCCACAGGGAGAAGCCGTAGAAGCCGGTGACCCAGAAGAAGTAGACGCCGACCAGCAGCAGCACCTGGGGGTTCGCCAGCGCTTTCCGGTAGCCCTGCTTGGCGAACGCCGGCTTCGCGTCTTCTTCGGCCTTCAAGGTGGTATCGAGGTACTCGCGTTCGGCGGCGGAGATCCACCGGGCCTGCGCCGGCCGGTCGGCCACCGCGAACCACCAGACGACCGCCCACACGAGCGGCGGCAGCCCCTGCAGGACGAACACCCAGCGCCAGGACATGTGGTCGAGCATGAACCCGGACAGCGGCGACATGAGGATCGCCGAGATCGGCAGGCACGTCATCCACAGCGCGTTCGCCCGCGCCCGCTCGGCCTGCGGGAACCACGACGCCAGCAGGATCAGCACCGCGGGCCACACGCCGCCCTCGAACAGCCCGAGCAGCAACCGGGCCAGGTGCAGCTGCGTTTCGTTGCGCACCAGCCCGCACAGCACCGCCGCGACCGCCCACGCGACCATCAGCAGCAGCACGGTCTTGCGGGCGCTCCACTTGGCCGCCAGCACCGCCGCCGGGATCTGCAGCACCAGGTAGCCGACGAAGAAGATGCCGCTCGCGAGCCCCTTCGCGCCGGCCGACAACGGGAAGTCGTCGCCGATGTAGGGCAGGATCACCGCGACGTTCGTGCGGTCGAGGTAGGCCAGCATGTACATGACCACCGCGACCGGGATCACGTACGCCCAGCGCTTGCGGGGGATCACCGGAGACCCGGTGGGTAGATGACGGGCAGCTTCCGCGCGTACGGCGCCAGGGTGGCCGCCGCCTTGAACGCCGCTCGCATGGTGCCGTGCGAGGCCCGGCCGGTGCCGGCGATGTCGAACGCCGTGCCGTGGTCGACCGACGTGCGCAGGATGGGCAGGCCGACCGTCACCGACACCGTGCCTTCGAAGTCGTACGTCTTCGACGCGATGTGCCCTTGGTCGTGGTAGAGCGAGAGAACGCCGTCGAACCGGCCCTGGATCCCTTGGTAGAAGACGGAATCCGCCGGGATCGGACCGACCACGTCGAGCCCGGCCGCCCGCGCGGCGGCGACCGCCGGGGCGATCGCGACGATCTCCTCGTCACCGAACTTGCCGTTCTCCCCGCCGTGCGGGTTGAGCGCCGCCACCGCCAGTCTCGGTTTTTCCGTGCCGAACACCTGCAGCGCGGTGTACGCCTCCCGGATCGCGTGCTCGATGTTCTCCCGGGTGATGTGGTCGATCGCCTCGCGCAGGGAAAGGTGCCGGGTGGCGAAAAAGATCTTCAGCCCGGAAACCCAGAACATCGTGTTGAACCGGGTCGACCCGGTCAGCTCGCCGAGCATCTCGGTGTGCCCCAGGTGCCGCGAGCCCGCCGCCCAGATGGCCTCCTTGTTGATCGGCGCGGTCACCACCGCGTCGACCTCGCCGGCCAGCGCGAGCCGGGTGGCGACCTCGATCGCCCCCACCGCCGCGGCGCCCGCGGTCGCGTTGACCTCGCCCCACGGCAGGTCTTCGGTGACCACGCCGAGGTTGAGCACGTCGATCACGCCGGGGGTGAACCGCGCGTCGGCGACCGTGGCGATCGGGTTGACCTCCAGGTTCAGGCCCAGGTGCCGGACCAGGCGTTCCAGCACGATCGCGTCGCCCACCGCCACCCCGCGCGCCAGCTGTAGGGCTTCGGGCTCGGCGAGGGTCTTGAGGGTGATCTCCGGGCCGATGCCGACGGGGTCGCCGAGGGTGACGGCGAGGACGGGGAGGTCGCTCACGGGATGTTCCTTCCGGTGGCCAGGACGTGGTCGCGCAGTTCCGGGCAGGCGAGCGGGGGTGCCTGCCTGCCCGGAACACGGCGCTCGCCTGCCGAAAGTTCGGCTGCCGCAGCAGTGTGTGGCAGCGAGCGGTACCGGGTACCTGCGGACATCTGCGACCTCCAATCCTGCGCATTCCGGTCAACTTTGATGATCGAACTGTGCAACTATCGTGCACCTTGATCACCGCCCGCGTCAAGGAGCAGTGACTTTCCCGGGTCCGCACGCACGGTGACCGCACGCATGGCAGCATCACGCGGGCGCCGTCGTGGCGTGTTCTTCGCGAAGGGGAGTGCTGTGCGGATCCTGTCGGTGGACCTCGGGACGTCCAACACCGTCGCCGTGCTTTCGGCGCACGGGATGCCGCCCCGGGTCGTCGAAGTGGACGGCTCGGCCAACATGCCGTCGGCGGTGTTCGCCACCGAAGAGGGCACAATCATGGTCGGCCGCGACGCCGAGCGGCGCGCCCGGCTCGACCCGACGCGCTTCGAACCGAACCCCAAGCGCCGCATCGACGAGCAGACCCTGCTGCTCGGCACCGACGTCGTCCCGGTGACCGACGCGCTGGCCGCCATCCTGCGCCGGGTGCTCGAGGAGACCTCCCGCCAGCTCGGCGGCGAGCAGCCCGACGAAGTCCGGCTGACCCACCCCGCGCAGTGGGGGCAGACGCGCCGGAACGTGCTGATGTCCGCCGCCCGGCTCGCCGGGATGGGCCCGAACATCCTGCTGGTGCCCGAGCCCGTGGCCGCCGCGGCGCACTTCGCGTCGTTCCCCGGCAAGTCGCTCGCGCCCGGCCAGGCGCTCGCCGTCTACGACCTCGGCGCGGGCACCTTCGACGTCGCGGTCGTCGGCGCCACGCAGAACGGGTTCACCGTGCTCGCCGAGGACGGCCTGCCCGACCTGGGCGGCCTCGACGTCGACCAGGCGCTGATGGTGCACGTCGGGCGCGAGGTGTCGCACTCGGACCCGCAGCGCTGGCAGCGGCTGCTGCGCCCGGAGTCCACCGGCGACCGGCGCACCCGGCGTGCGCTGCAGGAGGACGTCAAGGCGGCCAAGGAGGCGCTGTCGCGGCACCCGCAGACCGAGGTGCCGATGCCCGAGCCGTTCAAGGACGTCCTCGTCACGCGCGGCGAGCTGGAAGGCCTGGTCCGGCCGGCGATGCTGCGCAGCGTCGAGCTGCTGTCGCGGACGCTGCGGTCGTCCGGGCTGACCCCGGACCGGCTGGCCGGCATCTACCTCGTCGGCGGGTCGAGCCGGCTGCCGCTGGTCGGCACGATGATCGCGGAGAAGCTCGGTGTCGTGCCGGCCAGCCTCGACCAGCCGGAGACCGCCGTCGCGCTCGGCGCGCAGCACGTGGCCCGCGACGGGCTGTCCGTGCGCACCCAGAACGTCGAAGGGGCGGTGGCCGCGGGTGCTCCGCCGCACCGCCCGCAGTACGCCCCGCCGCCTCCGCCGCAGTACCCGGGCTACGCGCCGTCGAACTTCCCGCCCAGCGGCCCGCAGCCGGTGCCGTCGAACTTCCCGGCGTACTCGCCCGCCCCGGAGAAGGCCGAGCCGCGCGGGAAGAAGAAACTGCTGATCGGGATCGCGGCCGCGGTCGTCGTGGTGCTCGCGGCCGGGCTGACCTTCTTCCTCACGTCGTCGTCCTCGGTGGCGACCTACACCGCGGACCAGTGCAAGACGCCGGGCCAAGAGGACGACAAGGGCTTCACGGGGTGCCTGCGCCAACTGGCCGGGAAAATCGCCGACACCGGCGACTGCAAACCGGGCATGGGCAACGGCCCGGCGGCGCCGGCACAGCGCCTGGGCGCCGCGTCGACCTGCTCCGCACCGGGCCGGGCGGGCACGCAGGTGACCTACGTCCACGGCGACAGCGCCGACGCGCTCAAGCAGTACACCGACGGCCTGCTCGCTTCGGCGGGCGGTGACCGCACCGAGGCCGACTGGGGCGGCAACGGCCTCAAGGGGCACTACTCGTCGGCCGCGGGGAAGACGTCGGCGGTGCTCGTGTTCACGGTGTCGGACCGGCCGCTGGCCGGGTTCATCTACCAGCTGAACACGAGTGACCAGGCGGCGGCGACCACGCCCGGCACGCTGGCCGACTACTTCGAAGCGAGCGTTCAGCCGGGTCAGTAGGTGGTCACGCCCGCGGTTAGAGTGGGTTCGATGCGGATCACGGTTTTCCGGCGGCTGATGGCCGAGGAGTTCGGTCCCGGGCGGGCCCAGGTGCTGGCCAGGGACCACGTCCTGAGCGGGCTCGGCGGGCGCACCGTCGACCAGGCGCTGACCGCGGGAATCCCCGCCAAGGAGATCTGGCGCGAGGTCTGCGACGCCTTCGACGTCCCGGCCGAACGGCGCTGACCTGCGGTTCTGTGGACCGGCACCGACCCGGGCGGGGGAAAATCCTACCGCAAGGGTGTGTCGCTGCCGACCTCGAACAGGTGTTCGTCTAAGGTGTTGTCCACATCGGGTCCAGCGATCCACAGATTGGGCGCCGCGCCTGGAATTGTCGGTCCCCGCCGCTAGCGTCGGACCGGACAGCTGAAGAACCGACACAGAGAGCCCTCGACGGGGCCTCCGACCAGCGAGGTGGACTTTCCATGCCTGCAGCACCCGACAAGGACAAGGCGCTCGAGCTCGCGCTCGCGCAGATCGACAAGCAGTACGGCAAGGGCTCGGTGATGCGCCTCGGCGAGGACACCCGGCCGCCCATCGCCGTGATCCCCACCGGCTCGATCGCCCTCGACGTCGCACTCGGCATCGGCGGGCTGCCCCGCGGCCGCGTCGTCGAGATCTACGGCCCGGAATCCTCCGGTAAGACGACGGTCGCCCTGCACGCGGTGGCGAACGCCCAGCGCGCCGGCGGCATCGCGGCGTTCATCGACGCCGAGCACGCACTCGACCCGGAGTACGCCAAGGCCCTCGGCGTCGACACCGACGCGCTGCTCGTCTCCCAGCCGGACACCGGTGAGCAGGCGCTGGAGATCGCGGACATGCTGATCCGCTCCGGCGCGCTCGACATCCTCGTCATCGACTCCGTGGCCGCGCTCGTGCCGCGCGCCGAAATCGAGGGCGAGATGGGCGACTCGCACGTCGGCCTCCAGGCCCGCCTGATGAGCCAGGCGCTGCGGAAGATCACCGGTGCGCTGTCCAACTCCGGCACCACGGCGATCTTCATCAACCAGCTCCGCGAAAAGGTCGGCGTCATGTTCGGCTCCCCGGAGACGACCACCGGTGGCAAGGCGCTGAAGTTTTACGCGTCGGTCCGCCTGGACGTGCGCCGCATCGAGACGATGAAGGACGGCGGCGAGGCGGTCGGCAACCGGACCCGCGTCAAGGTCGTCAAGAACAAGGTGGCCCCGCCCTTCAAGCAGGCCGAGTTCGACATCCTGTACGGCCAGGGCATCTCCCGCGAGGGCTCGCTCATCGACATGGGTGTCGACCAGTCCATCCTGCGCAAGTCCGGTGCCTGGTACACCTACGAGGGCGACCAGCTCGGCCAGGGCAAGGAGAACGCGCGCCGGTTCCTGCGCGACAACCCGGACATCGCCAACGAGATCGAGAAGCGGATCAAGGAGAAGCTCGGCATCGGTCCGCAGCTCGACGCCGCCGCCGTCGAGGCTGTTCCGGCGCCGGTCGACTTCTGATCGGAGTAGCGCTCCGGGATTGGGTGAGGTGTGCTGCGGGATTGGGTGAGGTGTGCTCGCGGAGTGCGCTTGCCTTTATCCCTTCGCCGTGTTTTCCGGGGGTCGAACCCCCGGACCCCCGCCAGGGGGCGAGCCCCCTGGACCCCCGGTGGGTTGCGTTGCGCGGTGATGTGCGGCTTTGGTGATGCTCGGAGCTGCGGGATTGGGTGAGGTCTGCTCGCGGAGTGCGCTCGCCTTTATCCCTCCGCCGTGTTCTCCGGGGGTCGAACCCCCGGACCCCCGCCAGGGGGCGAGCCCCCTGGACCCCCGGTGGGTTGCGTTGCGCGGTGATGTGCGGCTTTGGTGATGCTCGGAGCTGCGGGATTGGGTGAGGTGTGCTCGCGGAGTGCGCTTGCCTTTATCCCTTCGCCGTGTTTTCCGGGGGTCGAACCCCCGGACCCCCGCCAGGGGGCGAGCCCCCTGGACCCCCGGTGGGGTTGCGTTGGGTGGTGACCCGCGCGCCGGGTGGTGCGCGGTATCGGTGACGCTCGGCTTGGTCACGTGTGGGCTGGGCTGGTGAGGACTAGGAGTGATCTGGGTGGCCAGGGCGCCGAAGGTGCCGCCGGCTGAGCTTGCTCCTGAGGAGCGGTACAAGAAGGCCAAGGAGATCTGCTTCGATCTCCTGGCCGCTCGGCCGCGGACCCAGGAAGAGCTGCGGCAGGCGTTGCACCGCAAGGGGTTCGACGAACAGACCTGCGAGACCCTGCTCGGCAAGCTCGACCGGGCAGGGCTGGTCAACGACGCGGAATTCGCGGAACTGTGGGTGAAATCCCGGCACGCGAACCAAGGCCTGTCCCGCACCGCGCTGGTGGCCGAACTGCGGCGCAAAGGCGTCGACGGCGAGGTCGCCGCGCAGGCGGCCGGCGAAGTCGACCGCGAATCCGAGGAACAGATGGCCAGGGAACTGGTCCGCAAACGCCTCGGCTCACTCGGCAACGTCGACGAACAGACCGCCCTCCGGCGCCTGCTCGGCTTCCTCGCGCGCAAGGGCTACCCGCAAGGGCTGGCCTACACCGTGATCAGGGAGGAACTCCGCGAGTACGGCGCGGAGTCCACCCTGCTCGACGACGCGGTCATCGACTGACCGGCACCCGGCGCCGCCGGAGGGCCGGGGCCGGGTGATGGCGCGAAGCCCGCGGGTTGGTGGCGGGCCTTGCCCCTGTTGCCGGGTGCGGACGCACATTCCGCCCTTCGGGTGTGGCTCCGCTACAGCGCGGCAGCCTCCGCGGCCAGCTTCTCGATCGTGGCCGGGTCGAGCGAGGCCGTCAGCCACGAGCCGCCGATGCAGCCGACGTTCGGCAGCGCCAGGTAGGACGGTGCCGAGGCCACGGTGATCCCACCAGTGGGGCAGAAGCGCAACGACGGCAACGGACCCGCGATCGACTTCAGGTACGCGACACCGCCGGACGCCTCCGCCGGGAAGAACTTCAGCGCCGTGAGCCCGCGCTCGGCCAGCCGCATCGCCTCGGACACCGTGCTCGCGCCCGGCAGGAACGGCAGCCCGGTGTCAAAGCACGCGTCGACGACGGCGTCCGTGCAGCCGGGCGTCACGAGGAACTTCGCGCCCGCGTCGGCCGCCTGCTTCGCCTGGTCCGGCGAGACGACGGTGCCGGCGCCGATGACGATGTCCGGCACCTCCGCGGCGACGCGCTCGATCGCCGACAACGCGGCCGGCGTGCGCAGGGTCAGCTCGATGACCCCGATCCCGCCGGCGAGCAGGGCCCGGGCCGTGGGCACCGCGTCGTCGGCGTCGTCGATCACCACGACGGGCATCACGGGGGACAGCTCGAGCAGGTCCTGACCGGTGGTCACTGACCGACCTCCTGGGTTGTGAAAGCGGGCGTTCCGAAGTGTTCCGGAGTCAAGCCGCCGAACACGGAAGCGCCCTGGTCAGCTGGGCCGACGGCACGGCGCAACGCGGCGAACAGCTCTCGGCCGGTGCCGGTCCAGGATGCTTCGGACGGTGGGGCGTCCACAAGTTCACGCCGGGCGAGTTCTTCGTCACCGACCAGCACGTCGAGCGAACCCGCGGAAGCGTCGAGCCGGATCACGTCGCCGTCCGCGACGCGGGCGATCACGCCTCCCGCCGCGGCTTCCGGCGTCACCTGGATGGCGGCCGGGATCTTGCCCGACGCGCCCGACATGCGGCCGTCGGTGAGCAACGCCACGGCGTGCCCGCGGTCCATCAGCACACCCAGCGCCGGTGTCAGGCCGTGCAGCTCCGGCATGCCGTTGGCCTGCGGGCCCTGCTGCCGGATCACCACGACGACGTCCCGGTCCAGCTCGCCGGCCTCGAACGCGGCGGTGAAGTCCTCCTGGGTGGTGAACACCCGCGCCGGCGCCTGGACGACCCGGTGCTCGGGCGCCACCGCGGACACCTTCACCACCGCGCGGCCGAGATTGCCCTCGACCATCCGCAGCCCGCCGTCTGCGGCGAACGGCCGCCACGCCGGGCGCAGGACGTCCTCGTCGAGGCTGCGGGTGGGGACGTCCCGCCAGACCAGTTCGCCGTCGGACAGGATCGGCTCGGCGCGGTAGCGGTGCAGGCCGAACCCGGCCACCGTGTGCACGTCCTCGTGCAGCAGCCCGGCGTCGAGCAGCGTGCCGACCAGGAACTGGATGCCGCCGGCGGCGTGGAAGTGGTTGATGTCGGCGCTGCCGTTGGGGTAGACCCGCGCCAGCAGCGGCACGACGGCCGAGAGGTCGGAGAAGTCGTCCCAGGTCAGCTGGATGCCCGCAGCCGCGGCGATCGCGACCAGGTGCATCGTGTGGTTGGTCGAGCCGCCGGTCGCGAGCAGCGCGATGACGCCGTTGACGAACGCCTTCTCGTCGAGGATCCGCGAGACCGGCGTGTACTCCTCGCCGCGCGAGATCGCCACGACCCGGCGCCCGGCTTCCTCGGTGAGCGCCTGGCGCAACGAAGAACCCGGCTGCACGAAGCTGGCGCCCGGCAGGTGCAGGCCCATCACCTCGACGACCATCTGGTTCGAGTTGGCGGTGCCGTAGAAGGTGCAGGTGCCGGCCGAGTGGTACGACGCCGCTTCGGCGTCGAGGAGGTCTTCGCGGGTCGCGCGCCCCTCGGCGTACAGCTGCCGGACGCGCGCCTTCTCCTTGTTCGGCAGCCCCGAGTTCATCGGCCCCGCAGGCACCAGCAGAGCAGGCAGGTGACCGAACGACAGCGCACCGATCAGCAACCCCGGCACGATCTTGTCGCAGACGCCCAGCAGCAGCGCGGCGTCGAACATGTCGTGCGACAGCGCGATCGCCGTCGACATCGCGATGACTTCGCGGCTGAACAACGACAGCTCCATGCCCGCGCGGCCCTGCGTGATGCCGTCGCACATCGCGGGCACGCCGCCGGCGAACTGGGCGACCCCGCCGGCCGAGCGCACGGACTTCTTCAGCCACGCCGGGTACTCCTGCATCGGCTGGTGCGCCGAGAGCAAGTCGTTGTAGGACGACACGATCGCGACACCGGGAGCACGCGCGGCCCGCAGCGCTTCCTTGTCGACGCCGTCCATCGCGGCGAAGCCGTGGGCGAGGTTGCTGCACGCGAGGCCGCGGCGGACCGGGCCGTCGGCGTGCGCGGCGGCCATGCGGTCGAGGTAGGCGGTGCGGGTCGCGGCACTGCGCGCGGCGATGCGGGCGGTGACTTCGGCGATGACGGGGTGCAACGATGGGGTCGGGCTCATGTCCGGCTCCGGATCACTGGGGATGGGTGGTCCGCGGGACGGCAGCGCTGACGCCTCAGGGTCGTGACACTGGCCACACTACCTCGGGAAAACGCCGAATCAAAATCGATTCAGAAGATCGATTTGCGTGACCCCGATCACCTCCGGAACCGTTAGTGTGCTAGTTGTCACACTGCACGACGCGTGGCAGTGCCTTCGAAGGTTCCTTCGCCGGTTCCCTGCCAGCCCCACCACACGGGAGGCATGATGTCCACCTCCGAGATCGCCGAGCTGCGGCGAACCATCGGCCAGCTCCGGCAGTGCGTCGGCGCACTGCGCTCTCGCTACGGCGACGCGTCGGCGATCCGCCGGCTCGCCAACGACGTCGAGCGCCTCGACATCGACACCGCGGACCTCGACGGCGTCCCCCTCGCGGTGCCCGCACAGGCGAAGGCCGCGGAGCGCGTCCCCGTCCCCGACACCCCCTACGACCCGGCGCTGTGGCACGGCGCCGATGACGAAGGCGTCGGCGGCTACAAGCGCGACCAGCGGTGAGCGCTCCCGCTGACAACGGCGTCGGCACCGGCGTCCGGGCCCCCAAGCGGGCCCGGATCGCCGAGCGCACCCTCCGCACGGACCGGTGGTGGCTCCAGCCGCTGCTGACCGTGCTCGGACTGTCGGCGTTCATCGTCTACGCGACGGTCCGGTCGTTCGTGCGCACCGCCTACTGGGTGCCCGACTACCACTACCTGACGCCGTTCTACTCGCCTTGCCTGTCCACTTCCTGCGTCGAAGGCTCGAGCCACTTCGGCCACTGGTTCGGCGACCTGCCCGGGTTCATCCCGCTCGGCTTCGTCGTGCTGCCGTTCCTGCTCGGGTTCCGCCTGACCTGCTACTACTACCGCAAGGCCTACTACCGGTCGGTGTGGTTCTCCCCGCCCGCCTGCGCCGTCGCGGAACCGCACGCCAAGTACACCGGCGAGACGCGGCTGCCGCTGATCATCCAGAACGTCCACCGCTACTTCTTCTACGTCGCGCTGATCGTCTCGCTGGTCAACACCTACGACGCGATCACGGCGTTCCACGGCAAGACCGGCGGCTTCGGCTTCGGGCTCGGCAACATCATCCTGCTGGGCAACGTGATCCTGCTCTGGGCCTACACGCTGTCGTGCCACTCGTGCCGGCACGTGACCGGCGGGCGGCTGAAGCACTTCTCCAAGCACCCGGTGCGCTACTGGATCTGGACGCAGGTCACGAAGCTCAACACCCGCCACATGACGCTGGCCTGGACGACGCTCGGCACGCTGGTGCTGACCGACTTCTACGTCATGCTCGTCGCCAGCGGCGCGATCTCGGACCTCCGGTTCGTGAACTAGTTCTTCCCAACAACAGACGTCCCCAGTTCCGAGGTGGAATCTCTTCATGACCGAGGTCGAACGGCACAGCTACGACGTGGTGGTGATCGGTGCCGGTGGCGCCGGTCTGCGCGCCGTGATCGAAGCCCGCGAACGCGGCTTCCGCGTCGCGGTCGTGTGCAAGTCCCTGTTCGGCAAGGCGCACACGGTGATGGCCGAGGGCGGGTGCGCGGCCTCGATGGGCAACGCGAACTCGAACGACAACTGGCAGGTGCACTTCCGCGACACCATGCGCGGCGGGAAGTTCCTCAACAACTGGCGGATGGCCGAGCTGCACGCCAAGGAGGCGCCGGACCGCGTCTGGGAGCTCGAGACCTACGGCGCCCTGTTCGACCGCACCGCCGACGGCCGGATCAGCCAGCGCAACTTCGGCGGGCACACGTACCCGCGGCTGGCGCACGTCGGTGACCGCACCGGGCTCGAGCTGATCCGCACGATGCAGCAGAAGATCGTTTCGCTGCAGCAGGAGGACTTCGCCGAGACCGGGGACTACGAAGCGAAGATCAAGGTCTTCGCCGAGTGCACCGTCACCGAGCTGCTCACCACCGAGGGCCGCATCTCCGGCGCGTTCGGCTACTGGCGCGAGAGCGGCCGCTTCATCCTCTTCGAGGCACCCGCGGTCGTGCTCGCCACCGGCGGCATCGGCAAGTCGTTCAAGGTGACGTCGAACTCGTGGGAGTACACCGGCGACGGCCACGCGCTGGCCCTGCGGGCGGGCGCGAAGCTGATCAACATGGAGTTCGTCCAGTTCCACCCGACCGGGATGGTCTGGCCGCCGAGCGTCAAGGGCATCCTCGTCACCGAGGGCGTGCGCGGTGACGGCGGCGTGCTCAAGAACTCCGACGGCAAGCGGTTCATGTTCGAGTACGTGCCCGACGTGTTCAAGGGCCAGTACGCGGAAAGCGAAGAGGAAGCCGACCGCTGGTACACCGACGCGGACAACAACCGGCGCACGCCGGACCTGCTGCCCCGCGACGAGGTGGCCCGCGCGATCAACTCCGAGGTCAAGGAGGGCCGCGGCTCCCCGCACGGCGGTGTCTTCCTCGACATCGCCAGCCGGCTGCCGGCCGAGGAGATCCGCAAGCGGCTGCCGTCGATGTACCACCAGTTCAAGGAGCTGGCGGACGTCGACATCACCGCGGAGCCGATGGAGGTCGGCCCGACCTGCCACTACGTCATGGGCGGCATCGAGGTCGACCCGGACACGGCGGCGGCGAGCGTGCCCGGCCTGTTCGCGGCCGGCGAGTGCTCGGGCGGCATGCACGGCTCCAACCGGCTCGGCGGCAACTCGCTGTCCGACCTGCTCGTGTTCGGAAGGCGGGCCGGGCTCGGCGCGGCCGAGTACGTGCTGGGCCTCGAGGGCAGGCCGGTGGTGCAGGAGTCCGATGTGGACGCCGCGGCGAAGATGGCGCTGGCGCCGTTCGACCCGCCCGCCAGTGCGTCCGCGGAGAACCCGTACACCCTGCACACCGAGCTGCAGCAGTCGATGAACGACCTGGTCGGGATCATCCGCAAGGCGGGTGAGATCGAGCAGGCGCTGGTGAAGCTGGCGGAGCTGCGGGAGCGGATCCTGCGCGTCACCGTCGAAGGGCACCGGCAGTTCAACCCCGGCTGGCACCTCGCGATCGACCTGCGCAACATGCTGATGGTCAGCGAGTGCGTCGCCAAGGCGGCGCTGACGCGGACCGAAAGCCGCGGCGGGCACACGCGCGACGACTTCCCGAGCATGGAAGCCGACTGGCGCAACAAGCTCCTCGTGTGCTCGGCTTCCCAGGGCGACAACCCGGTGGTGCCGGACATCGACGTCGAGGTGAAGGCGCAGGAGCCGCTGCGGCAGGACCTGCTGGAGCTGTTCGAGTTCGGCGAACTCGGGAAGTACTACACCGATGCGGAGCTCGAGACGCACCCCGGGAGCAAGGCATGAGCTACAAGGCGAGTTTCCGGGTCTGGCGCGGCGACGCCGACGGCGGCGGGCTGCAGGACTTCACGGTGGAGGTGAACGAGGGCGAGGTCGTCCTCGACATCATCCACCGGCTGCAGGCGACGCAGGCCGCGGACCTCGCCGTCCGCTGGAACTGCAAGGCGGGCAAGTGCGGCTCGTGCTCGGCGGAGATCAACGGCCGCCCGCGCCTGCTGTGCATGACGCGGATGTCGACGTTCACCGAGGACGAGGTGATCACGGTGACGCCGATGCGGACGTTCCCGGTGATCCGCGACCTCGTGACCGACGTGTCGTTCAACTACACGAAGGCGCGCGAGATCCCGTCGTTCACCCCGCCGGCGGACCTGAAGCCGGGCAAGTACCGGATGCAGCAGGTCGACGTCGAGCGGTCGCAGGAGTTCCGCAAGTGCATCGAGTGCTTCCTGTGCCAGAACACCTGCCACGTGGTGCGTGACCACGAGGAGAACAAGGAAGCCTTCGCCGGGCCGCGGTACCTGATGCGCATCGCCGAGCTGGAGATGCACCCGCTGGACGTCGCGGACCGCCGTGACGCGGCGCAGGACGAGCACGGGCTCGGCTACTGCAACATCACGAAGTGCTGCTCGGAGGTGTGCCCCGAGGGGATCCACATCACGGACAACGCGCTGATCCCGATGAAGGAGCGCGTCGCGGACCGCAAGTACGACCCGATCGTGTGGCTGGGCAACAAGCTCTTCCGCCGGGACAAGTGAGCCGTCCCCACCTGGCATGGTGGGGACATGGAGATCGCACTGCTGCCGCCGTCGGCTGACCACGCCGTGATCGAACGGGTCACGGCGCTGGTCAACCAGGTCTACGCCGAATCCGAGAAGGGGCTCTGGCTCGGGAGCACCGACCGGACGTCCGTCGCCGAGGTCGCCGGGTTCGTGGCGGCCGGGGAGATCGCCGTTGCCTTCGTCGAAGGCGATGTCGCCGGGTCGGTGCGGATCCAGCGGCTCGACGAGGCGACCGGGGAGTTCGGCATGCTCGCCGCCGACCCCGCGCGGCGGGGGACCGGTGTCGGGCGGGAGCTCGTGCGGTTCGCCGAGCGGGTGAGCCGGGACGCCGGGTGCCGGGAGATGCAGCTCGAGCTGCTCGTGCCGCGAGACTGGACGCATCCGTCGAAGCAGTTCCTGGCCGAGTGGTACGGCCGGCTCGGCTACCGCGTGACGCACCGCGCCGATCTCGCCGAGGACTACCCGCACCTCGCGCCGTCGCTGGCCACGCCGTGCGATTTCCTGATCTACCGCAAGGACCTCCGGTGACGGTGCTGGGTGGGGCGCGCGTGTTCGATCCCGAAACCGGGGAGAGCACCCGCGCGGACGTGCGGCTGGACGGCTCACGCATCGCCGAGGTCGGCCTGGGCCTGGACGGCCCGCGCGTCGACTGCTCCGGGGGCTTGCTGATCCCCGGGCTCATCGACTGCCACGTGCACGTGGCCTTCCCGCGGCCGGAGCCGTTGCCGCGCAGCGCCCGGATCCTCGAGGCCGTGCCGGTGCCGCGCGGGCTGCTGGCGCGCGGGATCACCACCGTCCGGGACGCCTGGGGCGCCGACGCCGGGGTCAAGCACGCCCTTCGCGAAGGGTGGCTCACCGGGCCGGACCTGCTGATCAGCCTGCGTCAACTGGGGCCGACCGGAGGGCTCGGCGACAGCTGGGAGCCGCCCGCGGGCGCCGTCGACCACTACGGGGACCCGTCGCTGCCCGACCCGGTGTTCGACGGGCCGGACGCGGCGCGCGCGGCCGTCCGCCGGATGGTGCGGGCGGGCGCCGACTGGATCAAGGTCGGCGCGAGCGGGGCGATGCGGGCGCCCGCTTGAGCTTCACCCCGCCTCGACGCAGTGAATGACTCATTCCTGGCGTCTGACGTCAGGAATGAGTCATTCACTGCGACGGGCCGGCGCCTTACGCTTTCGCCGATCAATGACAGCGAGTTCGCCGAGCCGCGCCTCCGCTCGCTGCGGTTCGCGGTGGAAGCCGGGGTCCGTGTCGCCGCTGGTTCCGACCTTGCTCCGCGCCCCCATGTCGACTTGACGACTGAGCTACGGCTCTTGGCCGTGGTACTCGGCGAAGCCGCCCGGCTGCTCCGCCTCGACGACGACCGCGGCCGGATCGAGCCGGGGTTGCGGGCCGACCTGGTGCTGCTGGACGGCACGGATCTCGACGTGACCGACCTGCCCGGGCGGATCCGGGCGGTCTGGCGGGACGGGGAGCGGGTCAGCGCAGGGAGCTGAGCAGAGCGCTCCACGCGGGGTGGGGGACGGTCAGGTGCCCGGCGGCGGGCGCCTTCGAGTCGCGGACCGCGGTGGTTCGGGACTCGAGGGCAATCTCGACGCAGGTGCTGTGTTCGGTGTCGGCATCGCTGTGACTGCTCTTGAACCACTTCCGTTCGCGGCCCGCCATCGGTCACTCCTTCATGCGCTCGAACTCGTCCGCCAGCCGGATGAGCACCTCCCTGGATTCTCCCTCGGATAGGGCGGCTTGTTCCAGCCTCGTGGCCAGGACGTAGAACGCCTCGACCGCGATCCGGTCGTCGATGAACAGGCCGGCCGCGTAGGTTTCCTCGTAGACCACCGGCAGGTGTTCGGGAAACTCCAAGATGGTGAACCGGCTGCCCACGAGGTGGTAGGGGAGCGCGGTTTCCGGCAGGACCCGGATGGTGCAGTGCGGCAGGTTGGTCGACAGCACCAGGTACTGCAGCTGATCGTGCATCAGCGCCGGATCGCGGACGATGGTCCGGAGGCTGCGCTCGTAGACGAAGTAGCGGCAGCGCGGCGGGTTGGGCCGCTGCAGGAGCTGCTGCCGGTCGAGTCGGGCCTGCACGAGGAGCTTCAGCCGGTCCGCGGTGTAGCGCCCGGTCAGTTCGTAGAGCTCCCGCACGTAGTCTTCGGTCTGCAACATGCCCGGGATGGCGGTCGGGCTGTGCGAGGTGATCGTCTCGGCCAGGTTCTCCTGGACGATCAGCGACTTCATCGGGTCGACGAGCTTGTCGAAGTAGGGCCGCACCCAGTAGAGGTCGCCGGGCGGCTTGACCAGCTCGAGGAGCCGCGCGCGTTCGGCGGCCTTGGTCCCGCAGTGGGCGAGGTAGATGGCGGCGTCGATCGCCGAGATGCGGCGGCCGTTCTCCCAGGCCGACACCTTCGACGCCGACCAGTCCGCGCGGCGGGCCATCTCGCGCAGGGTCATCCCGTTCAGCTCGCGCTGGCCCTTGAGTTCGTATGCCATTTCCCGGGTGCGCACCGTGCTCTTTTCGGTCATGCCACGGACGGTAGGGGTGACCTCCGACAAAACGACGGCCGCCGCGCGCGAATTCACCGCAAGGAGGTCGGTGTTCCGCCTGTGTGACAACAGAATCAGCGTGCGAAGGGCTGCGAAGGCTGCGAAGCTGCTTCGCGCGGCGAAGGCGCTTCGTGGTTTCTTAAACGGTATCTCGAATATTGATTTGGAAATGTCGGGCGGCCGGTGTTGAATGCAGGCATGGCACCACCGAAACCGCGGGACCTGGCCGCGCTGCTGCTGACGCTGACCGTCGTCACCGGGGTGGTCGACGCCGTCAGCTTCCTCGGGCTGGGCCGGGTCTTCGTCGCCAACATGACCGGGAACGTCGTGTTCCTCGGGTTCGCCGCGGCGGGGGAGACGACGCTGTCGGTGCTCGCGTCGCTGACCGCCGTGCTCGCGTTCTTGGCCGGCGCGCTCGCCGGCGGGCGGCTGGCCCGGCGCGAGGACGACCACGACGCCCTGCGGCAGGCGACCGCGGTGCAGGCGGCGCTGATCGCGGTGGCCGTCGCGCTGTCGGCGACCCTCGGCGGCGGCACCCGGCTGGGCGCCGAACTGCTGATCGTCGTGCTCGGGCTGGCGATGGGGCTGCAGAACGCGGCCGTCCGGCGGATCGGCGCGCCCGACCTGACGACGACCGTGCTGACGATGACGCTGACCGGCTTCGCGGCCGACTCGAAGGCCGCCGGTGGGCCGGGGTCGCACCCGCTGCGGAAGGTCGCCGCCGTGGGTGCCATGCTCGCCGGGGCCTTCGCGGGCGGGCTGCTGCAGCTGCACGTCGCGATGTGGGCCGCGCTGGGGGTGGCGCTCGCGCTGGTCCTCGGGGTGCTCGCCGTGCTGCACCACGCGCAGCGGAAGGTTGCCGAAGGGAAAACTTCGTCCGCAGAGGACGTATCGGGGGAGCAGGGATGACCTACGGAAGCGTACGGCTGTACCGGCGGGACTGGTCACCGGAGCAGGTGCACCGCCGGGTGGACTCGCTCGCGGCGGCCGGGATGGTGCTGGGCCACCTCCGGACCGGGCGGATCACCGCGCTCAGCGGGGAGTGGGAAACCTGCGGCGAGCAAGTCGAAATGGACCGGGAAAGCCTGCTGGCCGCCATGATCAGGCTGGACGGGAAGCACTTCACCTTCCAGTACTGGATGGCCGACGACGAGGACGCCGACGTCGTGTGCACGCTGACGCGGCTCGGCGACGTGGTCGTCGAGGACTACGGCCTCGACGGCTTCGGCGGTCCGGTATACCGGAAGGGACAGGACACGGTGATCCGCCCGTTGCTGGCCGAGTTCCGGGCGACCGGGCCGTCCGCGGTCGGGCTGGTCGTCGACCGCTGGGGGCCCGCGCTCGACACCGACCTCGACGACATCGTGACCGGCGGGCCGACTCCGGTCACCGTGGTGCCGGAGCTGATGGTGCTGCGGCCTGACATCGCCCGCCGGAACTTCGACCTCGGACGCCTGGTTCCGTTCGGTGACTTCCTCGCCCGCGACACGGACGGGATCCTCGCCCTGGCCGGGTCGGAATGACTTACGGATTCGTGCGGCTGTATCGGCGGGATTGGTCGTTGAAGCAGGTGCGGCGGCGGGTGGATTTGCTGGCGGCGCGGGGGATGGTGTTGCGGCATGTCCGCACCGGCCGGATCACTGCGATCAGCGGGGAGTGGGAGACGATCGGCGAGCAGGTCGAAATGGATCGGGAGGGCCTGCTCGCCGCGATGAGCGCGCTGCCGGAAGGCAAGCAGTTCACGTTCCAGTACTGGATGACGGGCGACGAGGACGCCGGCGTCACCTGCACGCTGACGCGCCTCGGCGACGTGGTCGTCGAGGACTACGACCTCGACGGCTTCGGCCTTCCGGTATACCGGAAGGGACAGGACACGGTGATCCGCCCGTTGCTGGCCGAGTTCCGGGCGACCGGGCCGTCCGCGGTGGCGCTGGTGGTCGACCGCTGGGGGCCCGCGCTCGACACCGACCTCGACGACATCGTGACCGGCGGGCCGACTCCGGTGACGGTGACGCCGGAGCTGATGGTGCTGCGGCCCGACATCGCCCGCCGGAACTTCGACCTCGGACGCCTGGTTCCGTTCGGTGACTTCCTCGCCCACGACACGGACGGGATCCTCGCCTTGGCTCGTTAACATGCCCAGCATGGCCATCAAACTGGAGAACGTCGGCATCGCCGTTCGCGACCTCGAAGCCACGATCGCCTTCTTCACCGATCTGGGGCTCACCGTCGTCGGCCGCGACACGGTCAGTGGTGAGTGGACCGACACTGCCGTCGGTCTCGATGGGAACCACGCCCGCATTGCCATGCTTCAGACGCCGGACGGTCGCGGCCGCCTCGAGCTCTTCGAGTACATCCATCCCGAAGCGATCGAAACGACGCCCACTCTTCCGAACGAGATCGGCATGCACCGCGTGGCCTTCTCCGTCGACGACATCGACAAAGCCCTCGAGACAGCCGCGAAGCACGGCTGCTTTCCGCTTCGGGGCGTGGCGACCTACGAGGACGTCTACAAGCTCACCTATGTCCGCGGCCCCAGCGGCATCATCGTGATGCTCGCCGAAGAACTGAAGAAAACCGACGGCTAACCGAGCGCGCGGCCGCCGTCGACCAGCAGGCGCTGGCCGGTGACGAAGGCCGCCTCCTCCGAGGCGAAGAAACTCACCGCCGCGGCCACGTCCTCCGGGGTGCCCAGTCGGCCCGCCGGGACCAAGGCCAGGTAGGCCGCACGCTCAGCCTCCGGCACCTCCGCGTGCCGCTCCACCGGGATGAACCCCGGCGCCACCGTGTTGACCGTGATGCCGTCCGGAGCCAGCTCGCGCGCCCACGCGCGGACCAGGCCGATCTGGGCGCTCTTGGCCGTCGCGTACGCCGAGCGGCCGGGTGGCGGGCGGTCCGCCACCTCCGAGTCGACGTGCACGATGCGGCCGTGGCGGCGGGCGCGCATCCCCGGCAGCACCGCGTGGCCCAGCAGCACCGGCGACCGCACGAAGAAGTCCAGCTGGGCCAGGTGATCCGGCCAATCCACTCCGGACAGCGGCGCTTCCGGCCGCGGGCCGGTGGCGTTGAGCACCAGCACGCCGATCGGGCCCAGCACCGCCGTGACCGCGTCGACCAGCTCGCCGACCTGGCGCCGGTCGGTGACGTCCGCCGCGAAGGCCGAAGCGCGGCCGCCCTCGGCGAGGATGCCCTCGGCGGCCGATTCGAGGTCGGCGTCGTCGTGGCGGCCGTTGACCGCGACGGCGAACCCGTCGCGGGCCAGCCGGCGCGCGATCACCCGGCCTAGGCCGCGGGAACTGCCGGTCACCAGTGCGACACCCATGCCGCCGACGCTAGGGGACACCCCGGGACACGACAAGGCCCCCGGGACGTGTCCCGGGGGCCTCGAACGGGTGACTCAGGCCGAAGCGGCCACGAGGTCGTCGGTCGCGGCGGGCGGGGCGGCCACGACCTTCTTGTTGCGGCGGTTGCGCCGCTCCAGGTACGTCGCCAGCGCCGTCAGCAGCAGGCACATCACGACGTAGATGGCGGTCGCCACGATCGTCGACGGCACGATCGGCCGCCCGAACGTGCCCTGCGAACCGATGTAGCGGGCGTAGTAGAGCAGCTCCTGATAGGTGATGATGAAGCCGAGCGCGGTGTCCTTCAGCAGGACGACGAGCTGGCTGATGATCGTCGGCAGCATCGCCCGGATCGCCTGCGGCAGCAGGACCAGGAACATCACCTGGGTCTTGCGCATGCCCAGCGCGTACGCGGCTTCGCTCTGGCCCTTCGGCAGCGACTGGATGCCCGCGCGGAAGACCTCGGCCAGCACCGAGCCGTTGTACAGCGTCAGGCCGAGGACCACGCCGAGGAACGGGCTCGTCGGCACGCCGACGGTCGGCAGGCCGAAGTAGAAGAGGAACATCAGGATCAGCGCGGGGATGGCGCGGAAGAACTCGACGACGAACCCGGAGATCCGGCGGACCCAGGCGTGGTCCGACAGCCGGCCGGCCGCGAAGATCGCACCGAAGATCAGCGCCAGCACGGCCGCGGCGGCGAACGCCTGGAGCGTCGAGAGCACCGCGTTGCCCAGGTCGCGCTGCACCTGCGCGTACTGCAGCCACTCCCACTTGCGGGCGGTGAACTGGCCGCTGTCGTAGAAGCGCCACCCGATGTAGGCGACGAACGCGAGAACCACGAGCGTGCCGAGCACCGCGTACGTGCGGTACCGCAGCCGCGCCTTCGGCCCCGGGACGTCGAACAGGACGTTGCTCATCGGGCCACGCTCCAGCGCTTCTCCAGGCTGCGTTGGACGAACGACAGCACGGCGACCAGGATGATGAAGCCGAGCGCGACCCACAGCAGCCCGATCAGCTGGTTCTCACCGCGTTCGGACAGGTACGAGCGGATCGCGCCGGCCTCGGCGACCGAGAAACCGGCCGCGATGGTGGTGTTCTTTAGCAACGCGATCAGCGTGCTGATCAGCGGGGGGACGACCGAGCGCAGCGCCTGCGGCAGCACGACCTGGCCGAGGATCTGGCCGAAGGTCAGCCCCAGCGCCCGGCCCGCCTCGGCCTGGCCCACCGGCACGGTGTTGATGCCCGAGCGCACGACCTCGCAGATGAACGCCGAGGTGTACACGATCAGGGCGGTCACGGCGGCCGGGAAGTAGTCGAGCTTGACGATGTCCAGCAGCGGGTACGCGAACACGAAGAACGCGAACACCAGGGTGAGCGGCGTGTTCCGGGCGATCGTCACGTACGCCGTGCCGACGGCGCGGAAGACGGGGACCGGGCTCACCCGCAGCATGGCCAGGATGGTGCCCCAGATCAGGCTGCCCACGGCCGAGAGCAGGAACAGTTCGATCGTGGTGAGGAAGAACGGACCGAACAGGTCCAGGTTGTTGAGCAGGACGTCCATGGAGCCTTCCCCGCGTCCGTGGTCAGGTGGTGGATGGAGAAGGCCGGTGGACCGGGAAGCCCGATCCACCGGCCGTCACGCGAGCGTCAGTACTTCTCGAGGGTCGGCTTCTTGGCGGGCGAACCCGACTTGCCGAGCGTCGCGGCGTAGATCTTGTCCCAGGTGCCGTCGTCCAGCGCCTTCTGCAGGATCTCGTTGACCTTGTCGCGCAGGACCTTGTCGTCCTTGTTCAGGCCGATGCCGTACTTCTCCGTGGAGAACGTCTGGCCGACGACCTTCAGGTTGTCCGGGTCCTGGGCCGCGTAGCCCTTGAGGATCGCGTCGTCGGTGGTGACCGCGTCGACGTCCTTCGACAGCAGCTTCTCGACGCACTGCGAGTACTTCTGGAACTCGACGATGTTGCCCGGCTCGGTCAGGTTCTCCGAGCGGACCTTCTGGATCGGGGTCGAGCCGGTGACCGAGCAGACCTTCTTGCCCTTGAGGGTGTCCTTGCCGGTGATCGAGCTGTCGTCCTTGCGCACCAGCAGGTCCTGGCCGGCGACGAAGTACGGGCCGGCGAAGGAGACGAGCGCCTTGCGCTTGTCGGTGATCGAGTACGTGCCGACGTAGTAGTTCACGTCGCCGTTCGCGATCGTCTGCTCACGGGCACCCGAGTCGACCGTGCGGAAGGTGATCTTCTCCGGGTCGAAGCCGAGGCCGGCCGAGACGAGCTTGGCGATCTCGATGTCGAAGCCGCCGAACTTGCCGGTCGTCGGGTCCTTCAGGCCGAGGCCCGGCTGGTCGTCCTTGGCGCCGACGGTCAGTGCGCCCGCCGACTTCATCTTGGCGAACACCGGCGAGCCCTGCAGGTCGACGCCCTGCGCGACCGGGTAGCTCAGCGCCGCCGGGGCGTTCGTGCCGCTCTGGTCGCCCGAGCCCGGCGAAGTCGGCGTGCCTTCCTTGCCACAGGCGGTCAGCGTGGTCAGCGCCAGGCCACCGGCGAGCAGTCCCACCGCAAGGGTGCGGATCCTCATGTGAATCTCTCCTGTGTGTCGTCACCCGGACGCCGACGGCGCCGCGGAACGTTGGTTCTCAGTGAGTCAGGATCTTGCCGAGGAAGTCCTTCGCGCGCTCGCTCTTCGGCGCGGTGAAGAACTCTTCGGGTGTCGTGTCCTCGACGATCTCGCCGTCGGCCATGAAGATCACCCGATCGGCTGCCCTCCGGGCGAAGCCCATCTCGTGGGTGACGACGAGCATCGTCATGCCGTCCTTGGCCAGACCGGTCATCACGTCGAGGACCTCCTGGACCATCTCCGGGTCCAGTGCCGAGGTCGGCTCGTCGAACAACATGACCTTGGGCCGCATGGCCAGCGCCCGCGCGATGGCGACGCGCTGCTGCTGACCACCCGAAAGCTGCGCCGGGTACTTGTCGGCCTGGTTGGCGATGCCGACCCGCTCCAGCAGCTCCATCGCGGTCTTGCGCGCTTCGGCCTGCGGGGTCTTGCGGACCTTCACCGGCGCGAGCATCACGTTCTCGACGATGGTCTTGTGCGCGAACAGGTTGAACGACTGGAACACCATGCCGACGTCGGCCCGCAGCGCGGCCAGTGCCTTGCCCTCGGCGGGCAGCGGGACGCCGTCGACGGCGATCTCGCCCGAGTTGATCGGCTCCAGCCGGTTGATCGCCCGGCACAGGGTCGACTTGCCCGAGCCCGACGGGCCGAGCACCACGACGACCTGGCCGCGAGGCACCTCGAGCGTGATCTCCCTGAGCACGTGCAGGTCGCCGAAGTACTTGTTCACGGCGGACGCCTTGATCATCGGCGCCGCCACCTCCGCGGTCATCTGGCCTCCCGGGTCGTTCGTGCAAATCGGGCATGGGTCACCACGCGATGGCGAGAACCTACCGTTGCTTTACCGGCTGGCAAGGCCGCTTGAGCAATACTTAGGGTTTCAAGTGAGTATCGATGTCCAATTTGGCGGGTGTCCACCCGAGGTCACGGGGAGTGACCGTCCGGGTGGCCGGTGCGGGAGCCGCCCGGACGTCCTAGAGTTCGCGTCACCGGCCGGTGGAGCAGGTCACCATGGGAGGCGGACGGGTGCGGGTGCTGCTGGTGGAGGACGACGACCGGGTCGCGGGTGCGCTCATCCCGGCGCTGACCCGCCGTGGCCTGGCGATCGCCCGGCTGGCCACCGGCGCCGGCGTGCTCGACCGGGTGCACGAGGTCGACGTCATCCTGCTCGACCTCGGCCTGCCGGACATCGACGGCGTGACGCTGTGCCGCCAGATCCGCGCGGTCAGCGACGTCGCGATCATCGTCGTCTCGGCGCGCGGCGAGGTCGACGACCGGATCCAGGGCCTGCGCGCGGGCGCCGACGACTACCTGGTCAAGCCCTACGACGTCGAGGAGCTGCTCGCCCGGGTCGAGGCCGTGCGCCGCCGCCGCGGGGAGCACCCCGCCGCCGAGCCGGTGGTCATCCGGGTCGGGGACGTCACCGTCGACGTCTCGCGGCACGAGGTGCTGGTCGGCGGCAAGGCGGTCGCGCTGTCCCGCAAGGAGTTCCAGGTGCTGGCGCTGGTGGCGGGCGCGCGCGGCGCGGTCTGCTCGCGCGAGCACGTGCTCACCGAGGTGTGGGGCCACCGCGGCCCGGCGGAGAGCCGTTCGCTGGACGTCCACGTCGCGACGCTGCGGACGAAGCTGGGCCGCCCGGCGCTCATCGAGACGGTCCGCGGGGTCGGGTACCGGCTCGGCGGCCAGGTCGCCCGGAGCTGAGGGGCGTGCGCGTCCGGCTGCAGGGCATCGTGCTGACGCTGGTGGCGTTGCTGGTGTTCGGCCTGGGCATCCCGCTGGCCAGGAGCATCGCGGCCGGCGCGCAGCAGGACCTGTTCCTCGACCGGCTGACCGACACGGCCCGGTTCGCGTCGCTGGCGCAGCGGCCGCTGCTGGACAACAAGTCGTCGCTGATCGAACCCGACTTGACCCGCTACCACGAGGTGTACGGCGTCCAGGCGGTGGTCGTCGACCAGGACGGCAAGGTGTTCGCCTCGTCGTTCGTGCCGTCCGCCCCGCACATCGACCTCGACGACGAGCGGATCAGCGGGCCGGTCCACGAGGCGCTGGCCGGGCGCCGGTCCCAGCCCGCGGGGGTGCTGATGCCGTGGGATTCGACGCCGCTGGTGCTGGCCGAGCCGGTGCTCGCCGACGGCGAGGTGCACGGCGCGGTGCTCACCGTGTCCGACACCGGCGCGGAGCGCGCGGACGTGCTGTGGTGGTGGCTGCTGCTCACCGCGGGCGGGATCCTCGCCTTCACCCTGGCCCTGGCCGTGGCGGTCCCGGTGGTCCGCTGGATCCTGCGGCCGGTGCACCGGCTCGACGACGCGACCGGTGCGCTGGTGGCGTCGGTGCTCAGCGGCCGGGAGGCCGAGCCGGTCGGGGAAAGCGGCGGGCCGCCGGAGCTGCGGCAGCTCGGCCGCTCGTTCGACCGGATGGCGTCGAGCGTGTCGGGCGCGCTGGCGGCGCAGCGCGCGTTCGTCGCCGACGCGTCCCACCAGCTGCGCAACCCGCTGACGGCGCTGAAGATCCGGCTGGGCAACCTCGAGGGCCACGTCGACGACGAACCGGCGGCCGCCGACCTGGAGGCGGCCCGGGTCGACGCGGGCCGGCTGCACCAGATCCTGGACGGGCTGCTGTCGATGGCCCGCGCCGAGGCCTCCGGCGGCGAGCTGGACCCGGTGGTGCTGGACGAGGCCGTGGCGGAGCGCGTCGCGGACTGGTCGGTGGTCGGCGAGGCCCGCGACGTGCGGCTGGTGGTGGAGACGTCGGGCGACGGGGCGCGCGTGTGCATGCCGCCGCGGGGCGCCGAGACGATCTTGGACGCGTTGCTGGACAACGCGCTGAAGTTCACCGCGTCGGGCACGGAGATCCTGATCGCGGTCGCTCGTTCGGGTGACCGCGTGCGGTTGTCGGTGCGTGACCACGGGCCGGGGCTGCCCCCGGACGAGCTCGACCGGGCGCTGGACCGGTTCTGGCGCAGCCCGGCGCACCAGAACGTGCCGGGGTCGGGGCTGGGGCTGGCGATCGTGAGCGAGATCGTCGCGCATTCGGACGGGGAGCTGGAGCTGGATCTGCCGGAGGGTGGCGGGCTGCGGATCTCGATGGTGTTCCCGGTGGCCTAGGTCTTCTGCGACCGGTAATACCGCAGCGCGCCCGGGTGCAGCGGGACCGGCTGGGTCTCGATGCCCGGGTGGACGTCGATCGACAGGGCCGCCGAGTTCGCGCTCGCCAGCTCGTGGCGGGCGTCGAACAGGCCGCGCACCAGGGCCTCGGCCACGTCGTCCGGCATCGACTTCGGGACCACCAGGAAGTTCGGCACCACCAGCGTCGTCACCGGGAGGACCTCCTTGTACGTGCTCGCCGGGATCGTCGCGGTGCTGTAGACCTGGCTGCGTGCCTGCACCTTCGGCATCACGTCGGCGAGGTCGAGCAGGTGCAGCCGGCCCTGGTTCTCCGGCTCCAGCAGCTTCGGCGTGGGCAGGCCGCCGGACCAGAAGAACGCGTCGACCTCGTGGTTGCGCAGCGCGAGGACGGATTCGTCGAGGCCGCGGGTGGTCGTGCTGACCGAGTCCTGCAGCCCGAGCAGGTTCAGCAGCCAGTTGGCGATGTACTCGACGCCGGACTGCGGTGAGCCGATCGCGACCCGGTGGCCCCTCAGCTGGGACACCGACCGGATGTCGGAGTCGGAGCGGACGACGACGTGCAGGTAGTCGTCGTGGATCCGGGCGAGCGCGGCGAAACCGGGCCGGTCCTGGTACTGGGCCGCGGCGACGTCGGCCGCGACGAAGGCGACGTCGGCCTCGCCGGCGAGCACCTTGGCGACGTTGTCCGGCGAGCCCTGGGTCTGCAGCACCTGCGGCCGGTCGACGTCCAGGCCGGTCTGCCACGCGCTGGCGAGGGTCTGGGCGAGCTTGTAGTAGACGCCGCCGGAGTTGCCCGCCGCGATCCGCAGCTTGAGCCCGCCGAACCCGGGTGTGCAGGCGGTGAGCACCAGCAGGAGGGCGGCCGCGATCGCGAGTCCGCGGGTCCGCCTCCAGCCGGTCACGGCCCGATCGTGCCAGACTCCCGGCCCGGCGGGGCAGATTACCCGCGGTTCAGGAGCGGTAGCCCTCCGCCTGGGTGGCCTCGGCCGCGACGCGGACGCCGTAGCGGTAGGCCAGCTTGCCGCCCAGGTAGCCCGACACGCCGAGCGCCAGCAGCGCGACGATCGACAGCACGAACGGCCCCGCTTCGACCGGCCCCTCGTCGGTCGTCCGGCGCCAGAAGAACCCCGCGACGAAGGCGGCCGTCACCGCCAGGTTGAGGCTCATGTGCGTCAGCCCCGTGCGGAACGCGCGGGTGCCGCGGGGGATCGCCAGCAGGTCCAGCGCGCCGACGAGGGCGGCCGCGAGCGCGCCGATGACGCCGATCGCGATCAGCCAGAGCGCGCCGCGGGCCAGGTAGCCCGGGTCGTCGACGATCAGCGACCCGATGTCGAACACCAGGCTCGACACCCAGGCGCCGATCGGGACGGTGACCAGGATCGGGTGGAACGGATGCCCGTACGGTCCGGCCAGCACCGCGTTCACCGGCTGCTTCGACTGCTCGACGTGCTGGGTCATGGCGGCTCCTTTTCGCCAATGAAGTTTGGTCTTACGTGCCGGAGGGGTCAAGGCGGGCCGGTCCGCGTGACCCGATCGGAGTCAAGGACAGCCGATTCGGTGTTAGCCTGCGGGCGTGGAGCCGATCACCGCGGTGGCCGCGCTGGACGACCCGTCGCGGCGCGGCATGTACGCGCACATCCGCCGGGCGCGGCGCCCGGTCACCCGGGACGAGGCCGCCGAGGCGGTCGGGATCTCGCGCAAGCTCGCGGCCTTCCACCTCGACAAGCTCGTCGCGGCCGGGCTGCTGCAGACCCGGTACGAGTTCGCCGGCGGCGTCCGCAAGGTCGGCCGCGCTCCCAAGGTGTACGAACCCTCCGGCGTCGAAGTGCGCGTCAGCATCCCGCCGCGCCACCACGACGTCCTCGCCGGGATCCTGCTGGACGCCGTCCTCGAGGAACGCGGCGGCGAGACGGCCCGCGACGCCGCCCTGCGTGCCGCGCACCGGCACGGCGAGGTGCTCGGCGCCGCCGAACGCGAGCGGGTCCGGCCCGGGCGCCTGGGCACCGAGCGGGCGCTGACCCTGGCCTCGGCGCTGGTCGAGCGGCACGGCTTCGAACCGGACCGGGAAACCCCGGCCTGCCTGCGGCTGCGCAACTGCCCGTTCCACCCGCTCGCGGCGAAGGCACCCGAGCTGGTGTGCGCCATCAACCAGGCGTTCCTCGGCGGGGTGCTCGACGGCCTGCAGGCGGCGACGGTCGAAGCCGTGCTCGACCCGCGGGCGGGGGAGTGCTGCGTGGAGCTGCGGCCCGCCTAGCTCACCGGTTGCGTCCAATTCGGACAGACGGCCCGCGCTGCCGGGACGTCGCCGTCGAAGTCCGGTTCGAGTGAATTCGTCGAATTCGCGATACCCCCGCAAAAGATCAGGTTACTGACCGGCGAATTACTCCGGACGCTCCTTGACCCGGATCGGCCCGGCGCTGATCATTCCCGCAGCGATTCCCCGCGCGCTTTCCCGCGCCTTCCCAGGAGAACCCCGTGAGCCTCGCGCCCTTGGACCGGCGGACCTTCCTGCGCTGGTCCGCGCTCGTCCCCGCCGTCGCCGCCGTGCCCGCCGTGCTGGGCGTGCCCGCCTGGGCGGAGGAGGCGACGGCGTTCGTCGACTCCTACCGCACCAACATCCCGGCCAACCACACCCCGGAGACCAACGCGGCGGTCCGGATCCTGAGCGGGATGCAGCGGGTCTGGCGCACCGGGTCCACTTGGGACAGTGGTGTGGTGCTCGACGCGGCGGTGCTGCGCGCGAACGTCCGGCACTGCGTCGCCGTCACCCGCGCCCGGACCGACGCCGAAGCCAAGCGCGCCTTCGTCCACGACCGCCAGCACCAGTCCTACGCCGCCATCGGCGGCCTCGGTCCCCTGGCCGACCTCTACCGCACCGGCGCCAAGGCCGTCACGAGCATCACCGCCGCACCCGACGGCACGCCGCCGTCGAAGATCGACGACGCCGTCCCGGCGAACGCCCCGGCGGGCTCGGCGCTCGGCGCCGGATCGCACGACTCGGAGCTCGGCCTGGTGGCCACGCTCGTGGACACCGTCCGCGGCAACTTCGCCTCGGGCAACCCGAGCAAGGCCGCCTACCAGTACCCGCGGCCGTGGCGGCTGACCGCGGACAGCCGGGTCGAGGACACCGGCCGGGTCGACGCGCTCGGCTTCCCGGTCTACCGCTCCGACGTCGTCGTCGCGCCGCAGCTGCTGCGGCAGCGCAGCACGACCCCGGCCGAGGACGGCGGCTTCCCCAGCGGCCACACCAACGCCTTCCACCTGGCCTGCCTCGCGCTCGCCTACGCGGTCCCCGAGCGGTTCCAGGAGCTGGTGGCGCGGGCCTACGACCTGTCCGACACGCGGATCGTCGCCGGGATGCACTCGCCGGTGGACGTGATCGGCGGCCGCACCCTGGCCACCGCGCTCACCGCCGCGACGCTCGCCGACCCGGAGAACGCGACGCTCAAGGCGGCGGCGCGCGAGCAGGCGCTGAAGTACTTCACCGCGAAGACCGGCACGACTCCCGACACGCTCTTCGCCCGCGCCCACACCGGCGCCGACGAATACGGCGACCGCCGCGCCAACGCCGCGATGGTCGCCCGCGGAGCGACCTACGGCCTGCCGGCCCGCGGCGCGCGTACGCCGATGCGCGTCCCCAAGGGGGCCGAAGTGCTCCTGGAGACGCGCCTGCCGTACCTGGACGCGGCGCAGCGGCGGGAGGTCCTGCGCACGACGGCGTTCCCGGCCGGGAACCCGCTGCTCGACGGCCCCGAGCTCTGGGGGCGGCTGAACCTCTTCGCCGCGGCCGACGGCTTCGGCGCGTTCGACACGAGTGTCCGCGTCACGATGGACGCCGCCCGCGGCGGGTTCAGCGCCAACGACAGCTGGCGCAACGACATCGGCGGCGACGGCGGGCTCGTCAAGGCGGGCACCGGGACGCTGACGCTGGCCGGGGCCAACAGCTATCGCGGCGGCACCCGCGTCGAAGCGGGCACGCTGGTCGCGGCGAACCCGGGTGCGCTGGGCACCGGAAACGCCGAACTCGCCGGTGGCTCGCTGCGCGCGTCCGGCCTCCGGGTGGGCGGCTACCACCAAACCGGCGGCACGCTGTCTCTCACCGCCGGGCCGCCACTGGTCGTGCGCGGCGACGCCACGCTGGAGCGCGGCAGCGTCCTGGAGCTCCGGATCGACGGCTCCTGCCCGTGGCACGAGGTCGACGTGCTGCGCGCGCGGCGGCTGCGCGGCCGGTTCGCCGCCATCCGAGCCGACCGCCCGGGTTTCCGGGTGGTTCCCCGGTACACCCCCACCGGTTTGTCCGTCCGAATCCTGCGGGAGTTCTCGTGAGAAAACGCATCGCCGCGTTGGCCGTCGCCGTCACGGTGTCCACTGTGGTCAGTCCGGCGGCCGCGCACGCGGCCACCGACGGCGGCAGTTTTTCGGTGCTGGCCTACAACGTCGCCGGCCTGCCGGAGAGCATCTCGAGCGCGCCGACGCCGCGTGATTCCGCCACGACGGCGATCGGGCAGCGGCTCGGCCCCTACGACGTCGTGCACGTCGAGGAGGACTTCAACTACCACGCGAAGCTCTACGCGGCCGACCAGCACCCGTACCGCACGCCCACCAGCGGCGGCGCGGGCATCGGCAGCGGGCTGAACACGCTGTCCTCGCTGCCCTACGACGCCGACGACTTCGAGCGGGTCCGCTGGACGTCCTGCCAGCTCGACTCGGGCGACTGCCTGACCCCGAAGGGCTTCACCTTCATGCGGGTGCGGCTGGCCCAGGGCGTGTACGTCGACTTCTACAACGCGCACACCAACGCGGGGACGAACGACGGCGACGAGGCCTCGCGCGCGTCGAACCTGGCCCAGCTGACCGCGTTCATCAAGACGCACTCGGCGGGCAACGCGGTCGTCGTCATGGGCGACACCAACACGCGCTACACCCGCGCGGCCGACACGATCGCGCAGTTCGGGGCGGACAACGGGCTGACCGACGCGTGGGTCAAGCTCGTGCGCGGCGGGGTCGCGCCTGCTCCGGGCAGCCCCGACCTCGTGTGCGACCAGCAAGCGCCCACCAACGACTGCGAGGTCGTCGACAAGGTGCTCTACCGCGGCAGCAAGCTCGTGAACCTCGACGCGACCTTCTACAACAACGAGCACGCGAAGTTCCTCGACGACCAGGGCCGGATGCTGTCCGACCACGACCCGATCACCGTGCGGTTCGCCTGGACCCGCAACCCGGCGCTGCAGCTGTCGGACCAGTTCGGCGGCCCGCACGGCGACTACTTCACCGACGTCCCCGCGGTGCCGGCGGGCGCCCGGGTGCGCACGTGGTCGCTGCGCAGCGGCAACCGCGTCGACCAGGTCGGCGTGACCCTGGAGAACGGCACCGCGCTCGCCCACGGCGGCACGGGCGGAACGGCGCAGTCGCTCACGCTCGGCGCCGGCGAGTACGTCACCACGGCGACCCTGTGCCAGGGCAAGTACAGCGGCACGACCCGGATCTTCTCGGCCCGGTTCACCACCAACCTCGGCCGCGTCCTCGCCGGCGGCTCGACGACGGGCGACTGCGTGACCCGCACGGCCCCGGACGGCTGGCAGCTCGCCGGCCTCCACGGGCGCACCGGCGCCGAGGTCGACAAGGTGGGATTCGTCTACACGCAGCGGTAATCGCCGGCGAGTCCTCTCGGCGCCCCGCGGTCCGGGATTCCCGGACGGCGGGGCGTCACGCTGTTCAGCAGCGCTTCGGCGACGGCCATGGTCGGCCGCGCGGTGGGGTCGGGGTGGAGCAGGTGCACCACGGCCTCGGTGAGCGGGTGGCGGCTTTGGCCGAGGTCGCCGCCCAGCGCCGCGTAGAGGGTGGCGCCCAGGGAGTACACCTCGGCCGGGAAGTCGGGAAAGCCGCCGTCGAGCACTTCGGGGGCGAGGAAGGCACCCAGGGCCTGTCCGCCGCCGACGATCCGGGCGTGGCCCTCGGCGGAGACGACGACGTGGTCCGGGTCGACGGCGGCGTGCAGGACGCCTTCGTCGTGCGCGGCGGCCAGCTCGGCGGCCAGCTGGGCCCCGAACCGGGCGACGAGCCCGGGGGCGAGCGTGCCGTGCTCGCCGAGGAGCTCGGTCAGCGTCCGCGCCCCCGGGTACTCGAGCACCAGGTAGGTGGTGCGGTCGTCGTCGACGACGTCACAGATGGCCGCTCGCGGCGCGGGGATGGTGGGCGCCGCGAGCGGCTCGTCGAACAGCGGCTTGACGGCGACGATCCGGTCGAGCCGTTCGTCCTGGGCGTGCCAGACCACCGTGCCCTGCCCGGCCGGGCCGAGCAGGCGGTACCGGTCGCCGATCAGTGTCCCTTCGCGCGCCACGTCGCGCTCCCTCCGTCGTCCACCGTCCTGCTGGGAGATACGGCCGGAAAGCGAATCCGGTTCGCTTGATCGCCACGTTTTCCCCCGGCCGGGTGGCGCCGCGCCCAGCCCCCAACGCAGTGAATGACTCATTCCTGGCATCGGACGCCAGGAATGAGTCATTCACTGCATGCGGGGGAAGCTCACCTGAGCGGCCGGACACTCCCGAGGGTGGGCACCACCTTCGCGATCGTCCCGTCGGCACCGAACCGCAGCCGGTCGATCGTCACCTCCCGGTGTGTCCCGTCGCCACCGGGGATGGCGAACCGGTGGTAGGCGATGTACCACTCGTCCTTGCCCGGCACCTGCACGATGCTGTGGTGGCCGGTGCCCAGGATGCCGAGCGACGGGTCCTTCTCCAGGATCACGCCCCGGTTCACCAGCCCGTCGCCCAGCGGGCTCGTCGCCGTGGCGTAGCCGACGCGGTAGTTCTCGCTGCCGGTGTCGTCGATCGACCACGTCAGGTGGTACGTCCCGGCGCGCTTGGTCATGAACAGCCCCTCGCGGAAGCCGTCGAGGCCGGTCAGGCGGGTGATCTTCGCCGGGTCGTACGACGTCAGGTCGGGGTTCAGCGGCACGACGTAGGCGTTGCCGTTGCCCCAGTACAGGTAGGTCTGCCCGTCGTCGTCGGTGAACACCGCCGGGTCGATCGCCTGGCCGCCCGCCGGGTTGGCCGCGATCAGCGGCTTGCCCAGCGCGTCGGTGAACGGACCGGCCGGGGACGAAGACACCGCGACGCCGATCTTGGCGTCCGCGCAGAAGTAGAAGTAGTACTTCCCGTTCTTTCCCGTGATCGTCGGTGCCCACGCCCGGCTGTCCGCCCAGGACACGTCCGGGCCGAGGTCGAGGATCTTCGGGTGCCGCGTCCAGGTGACGAGGTCCGTGCTCGACCACGCGTCGAACGTCGTCCCCGACCAGCCGGGATAGCCGTCCGTCGTGGCGTAGATGTAGTACGTGCCGCCGAAGCGGACGATGTTCGGGTCCGCGGTGAAGCCGGGCAGCACCGGGCTGTTCATCACCACCGCGCTGACCGTCCAGGTCCGCCTCTGCCAGCCGGAGCCGACGACGGAATAGCCGACCGGGCCGGTGAAGTCCTGCCGGGAACCGTTGTGGGGGAACACCTGCGTGCCGTCGGCCACCTGCAGCACCGGCGCCAGCCGCCGCACGTCTGTGCCTGGCTTCACCGGCAGGACGATCGTGCCCTTCGCGCTGTCGACGATCGCGGGCACCTTGAGCGAGTCGAGGTTCACCGAGCCGACGGCCGTCTCGTTGCCCGGCGCGCCGAGCACCTCCTTGGCGCTCAGGCCGCGGTTCCACACGGTGAACCGCCGCATCTTGCCCTGGAAGTACTTGTCGGCGCCGTAGGCCGACCGCCCGAGGTAGTTCGACGTCGTGATGCCCGCGCCGAGGTCGCCCGGTTTCGCCGTGACACCGTCCACTCGGGACACTTCGACGCCGTTGTCGTAGAGCCGCGCGGTGCCGTTGTCCAGGGTGTAGGTCAGCGTGTGCCAGGCGCCGCGGGTCAGTGCCCGTTTGCTGTCGGCGTTCTGCTCGGTCGACCAGTTGCCGGCGGCGATCGCGGCGCGGTAGGTGTCCCCGGTCGCGAAGAGGTAGCCGTCACCGGCGTTGTCCGTGCTGTTGCCGAGGTTCCAGAGGAAGTACGGCGTCTGCTGGGCGGGGTCGACCCAGACCTGCGCGGACACCGTGATCCCGCTCAGGCCGCTCATCAAGTTGTTCGGCAGCGCGACGTACCCGTCCTTGCCCGCGAAGGAAAGGCCCTCCGCCGAGCGCGTGACGCCACCGTGCATCGAGGCGTCCCGCCCGTTCCCGGAGACGTCGGTGACCGTGTCGCCCGAGCCCGCCGCCGTGAGGTCGTAGTCGGCGACGACGCCCTTCGCGTCGGCGGTCACCGGCGGCGGCCCCTGGCGCAGCCGGGCGAGTTCGGCCTTCGTCACCGGCAGCACCGTGCCGTGGCGGGGGCTCTTCGGGAGCTGGTACTCGGCCGGGATCGACCAATTCGGCTTGGCCAGGGAGTCGGTGACGAACGGGACGTACCCGCGGCGCGGCGTCTCGTCCATGAAGGCGTAGACCTTGGCGCTGTCGTTGGCCTTGAACACCGTCGGGCCCTCGACCCAGTCGGTGCCGAGCTTGGTGCGAATGCAGTCGGAGACGAGCTCCCAGTTGCGCGGCTTCGTCGCCGGGAGGTCCACCGCGCGCAGGTTCTTCGACCGCTCGAGCACGATGTCGCGCTCGCAGGAGCCGATCACCTTGCCGTCGGTGGTCAGGCGGTAGTAGAAGTCGCCGTCCTTGATGACGGTCGAGTCGATGACGCCTTCGCCGGGGTCGTTCCAGACCTGGGGCTTGCTGAAGGTCCGGAAGTCGCGGGTGGTCGCGTACATCATCCGCGGGTAGGTCGCACCGGTGTGGTCGACGTCCGTGGAGGCGTACGGGCTGGTGGCCCAGTAGACGACGTACGCGCCGATCGTCGGGTCGTAGGTCGCCTCGGGCGCCCACGTCATGCCGGCCGTGTCGTCGGAGACCCGGACGTGCCGCTGGTTCGACCAGGTCACCAGGTCGGTCGACTCCCAGATCTCCAGGTACTGGCTGCCGTGGCGCTGCGCCTGGTCCCAGCCGCGGCCGTCGTTGATCTGCAGGTCGGTGGCGACGATGTAGAACCGGTCGCCCTCCGGGCTGCGGACGATGAACGGGTCGCGCACGCCGGTCTCGCCGTAGTTCGAGCGCAGGACGGGCTTGCCGCCGTTGAGCTCGTCCCAGTGCAGCGGGTCGTTGCCGCGGCTGGCCGCGAAGTGGATCTGCTCGGTGTCCTGCGTCGCCTCGCCGGTGAAGTAGGCGAACATGTACCCCTCGAGCGCTTCCTTCTTCGGCAGCGGCAGGACAGTGAGGGTGAAGGAGCGTTCCGCCGTCGCCGAACCCTTCGTCGCGCGGACCGTGAGACGCGCCTTGGCCGGGCGCGCTCCGGCCGCGGGCCGGGTCACCTCCCCGGTGGCGGTGACCACCCGCGGGTCCTGGCTGCGCCAGGTCAGCGTGACGTCGCGGGCGCCCTGGACCGGGAGGGTGATGTTGCCGCGGATCGCGTCCTGGTCGGGGATGACGATGTCCTCGAGCGCGTTGTCGACCTTCTGCCGGTCGGTGATGTCCTGCAGCACGGTGACGGTGAAGGTGCGGCTCGCGCTCTGGCCGGCGTAGGAGACGGCGGCCGTCAAGGTCACCTTCGCGTTGCCGGCGCCGGGCGCGGGCCGCGTCACCACGCCGGTCGCCGACACCACGGCCGGGTTGCTCGACGTCCAGGCGATCGTCGAGCCACCGGCGCCCGTCCTGGGCAGGGAGAGGTCGTCCGTGACCGCGGAGGTGTCGCCGAGGTCGAGGGCGGCCGCGTCGGCCGTCGCGCGCCCGGCGGCGGTGCGTTCGCCGAGGGCGCGGGCTTCGTCGGCGGTCACCGCGCGGTCGTAGACGCGGAAGTCGCGGACGTTGCCCTTGAGGTACTTGTCGCCGTCGTAGACCGACCGGCCCAGGTAGTCGGCGGTCGTGGTGCCTCCGCCGATCGAGCCCGGCGTGATCGTGATGCCGGTCTTGCGGGCGGCCTCGATGCCGTCCTCGTACAGGACCGCGGTTCCGCCGCCGAGGGTGTAGGTGATCGTGCGCCAGCTGCCGCGGGCGAGGGTCCGGCTCGCGCTCGCGGTCTGTTCGGTGGACCAGTTGCCGGAGGCGATCGAGCCGCGGAAGGAGTCGCCCGTGGTGAACAGGTAGCCGTTCCCGGCGCCGCCGGCCGTGTTGCCCATGCCCCACAGGAAATACGGCGTGCCCTGGTCGGTGGCGACGTCGACCTGGACCGAAACCGTGATGTCCGTGAGATCCCGCATCAGGTTGTCGGGCAGGCGGACGTGCCCGTTCGTGCCGCCGAGGCGCAGGCCCTCGTCGCCTTGCCAGGTCGTGTCGCCGCTGACGGTGGCGTTGCGGCCGTGCCCCGACGCGTCGGGCACGGTCGTGCCGGAGCCGCCGGTCAGGTCGTAGCGGACGATCAGGCCGTCGTCCAGGGTCGCCGCGTGGCCGGAAGCGGCGAGGGCGGTGGTGGAGGCCGCGGCCACGGCCAGGGTGGCGAGGATCGCGGTCAGCGGGCGGGACCGCCGGAAGAACTTCGGCGACGACGTCGTCGCCGAAAGTCGAACGGGCATACTGGTTCTCCAGGAGGTGGGCGCCGACGGCGCGGGAAAGGGTGAGGCGGCGGATTCCGGGACCTGGGAACGGGTCGCCGAGCGCGGAGTGAGCGCTAACATAGCTGCCGATCCCCGCGGGGTCAATCGGCTGTTTTGCCTGGTGGTGTCCCGCGTCCCGACGATCGGCCCCTTGACACCGTGTGGCGCGGGTCACCTACACTACGACTGATTGTTAGCGCTAACAATTCGGTGTGTTGCCCGGTACTCGACGGCGAGATGGGTGGACGATGATCAGTCGACGCGGACTGATGGCGGGTGCGGCGGGAGCCGCGGTCGCCGGCGTGCTCGGTGGCAAGGCCTTCGCCCAAACGGCTTTCGGCGCCTACGTCATGGCGTACTTCACCGAGTCACCGTCCATGACGGGCGCGGACTACGGGCTGCACCTGGCGGTCAGCGCCGACGGCCTGGACTGGATGCCGCTCAACCAGAACAACCCGGTGGTGACGCCGACGGCGGGCACCGGCGGGCTGCGCGACCCCTTCGTGCTGCGCAAGCAGGACGGCCGGTTCGTCGTGCTGGCCACCGATCTCAAGGGCACCGACTGGTCACTGCAGAACCAGTACGTGCACGTCTGGGACTCCGCCGACCTGCGCGGGTTCACCGGCTACCGCCGGATCAAGCTGCATTCGATGGCCACGCACAGCTGGGCACCCGAGGCCTTCTGGGATCCCTCGCGCAACCAGTACGCGATCATCTACTCGGCGGCGTCCGGCGGCCACGACGTCATCATGGTCAACTACACCACCGATTTCGTGACGGTCAGCGCGCCGCAGGTGTTCTTCGACCCCGGCCACGCCACGATCGACGGCACGATGGCCACGATTGGCGGCGTCAACTACCTGTACGTCAAGAACAACACGAACAGCACCCTGGTCGGCCAGCGCTCCGGCTCGCTGGCCCCGGGCAGCTTCACCACCTACAAGACCGGGATCTCCCCCGGGCGAGGGGTGGAGGCGCCGCAGATCGTACCCGCGCTGTCGGGCAACCGCTGGTACCTGTGGGGCGACACGTGGAGCCCCAACGGCCGGTTCTTCTGCTGGGAGACCACCGATGTGGCGGCCGGGAACTGGACGCTGCTGAACGACCGCGCCTACACCCAGCCGCTGAACTCCAAGCACCCCGGGATCACGCCGATCACGGCCGCCGAGCGCTCCGCCCTCGTCGATCGGTGGGGTGCCCCGGCGTGGCGGCGGCTCAAGTCCTACAACTTCCCCGACCGCTACGTCCGGCACGCGGACTCCGTGGGACGCATCGACGCCTACCCGTTCGACCCGTACCAAGACCAGCTGTGGAAGCTCGTGCCGGGACTGGCCGACGCGTCCGGCGTGTCGTTCGAATCTTTCAACTACCCCGGCCGGTACCTGCGGCACTACGACTACGAACTGCGCCTGGCGGCCGACGACGGCTCGGCGACGTTCCGGGCGGACGCCACCTTCCACCAGGTGGCGGGGCTCGCCGACGCGAGCTGGTCGTCGTTCCGCTCGCACAACTACCCGGATCGGTACCTCCGGCACTACTCGTACGTGCTGCGGATCGACCCGCTCGGCAGCACATCCTCCACTGTGGACAAGCAGGACGCGACTTTCCGCGTCGGCTACTGACCCGCTCGCGAAGGAGCCGTCATGCTACGACGACGTGGCACGGTGTTGTCCCTGTTCCTGCTCGTCACCCTGCTGCTCGGCGCGCCCGGCGCGCACGCCGCGCCGGTGACGGTGACCAACGGGAGCCAGTTCACCGACACCTCCGGCGCCCTGGTGCACGCCCACGGCGGCGGGATGCTCAAGGTGGGCGCGTACTACTACTGGTTCGGCGAAAACCGCAACGCCGACGACACCTTCCGGGCCGTCTCGGCGTACCGCTCGACCGACCTGAAGACGTGGGAGTTCCGTGGCGACGTGCTGACGCAGTCGTCGGCGGCCGAGCTGGGCCGGGCGAAGATCGAGCGGCCCAAGGTGATCTACAACAGCTCGACCGGGCAGTACGTGATGTGGATGCACAAGGAGAACGGCGACGACTACGCCGAAGCCCGCGCGGCCGTGGCCACCTCTTCGACGGTCGACGGCAGCTACGCCTACCGCGGCAGCTTCCGCCCCCTGGGGGCGCACATGTCGCGGGACATCACGCTGTTCAAGGACGACGACGGAACCGCGTACATGGCGTCGGCGGCCCGCGAAAACGCCGACCTGAACGTCTACCGGCTCACCGCCGACTACACCGGGGTTTCGGCGCTGGTGAAGACGCTCTGGCCCGGCTCGTACCGCGAGGCACCGGCGCTGTTCAAGCGCAACGGCGTCTACTTCCTGCTCACCTCGGGCGCCACGGGCTGGCAGCCGAACCAGCAGAAGTACGCCACGGCCACGAGCGTCACCGGGACGTGGACCGGGTTGACGAACGTCGGTGACTCCACCGGTTTCGGCAGCCAGACCGCTTACGTGCTGCCCGTGCAGGGTTCGCAGGCGACCTCGTATCTCTACCTGGGTGACCGCTGGGCGGGGGCCTGGAACCGTCCGGTCAACGAGTCGCGGTACGTGTGGCTGCCGCTCGCGTTCCCGAGCGCCACGACGATGTCGATGAGCTGGTACCCGAAGGTCAGCGTCGACGCGGCGACCGGCGTGGTCGCGGGCGTCGGCTCCGGCAGCGCGTACGAGACGATGGTGGCGCGCCACAGCGGCAAGTGCGCGGACATCCCGGGTTCCTCCCGCAACGACGGCGTGGCACTGACGCAGTACACGTGCAACAACGGCGGGAACCAGCAGTGGAGCGTGCTCGACCTCGGCGACGGCTACGTCACCCTGATCGCCCGCCACAGCGGCAAGTGCCTCGGCATCGCGGGCGCCTCGACGGCGGACGGCGCGGCGGCGGAGCAGAGCACGTGCACTTCGGGCGCGAACCAGCAGTGGCAGGCGCAATCCGTTGGCGGCGGGTACGTCCGGTGGGTGGCACGCCACAGCGGGAAGTGCCTGGACGTCGTTTCGGCGTCAACGGCCGACGGTGCCGCGGTGGAGCAGTATCCGTGCACCGGTGTGACGAACCAGCAATGGCAGCGGAAGGCGGCCTGAACGGCTCCGTTCGGCCCTTGACGACCGGGTGGCGGCTCGCTAGCTTTTGCGAAACTCCTTCATGTTTGGAGCCGCCATCATGCGCATGCTCGTGGCTTTGCTCACCGCCGTGGCCATGACCTCCGGCGTCGTCGCCTCCGCCGTCGCCGAAGACGTTCCCCAGCACCGCCTGACCGTCCGCGGATCGGCCTTCGTCGACGAGTACGGCCGCGAAGTGGTCTTGCGCGGCTTCAACGTCTCCGGGGAAACGAAGCTCGCTGAAAACGGTTTCCTGCCGTTCGCCAACGCGGCCGACGCGCGCCGCTCGGCCCAGTCGATGCGGGCGCTCACCGGCGCGAACGCCGTGCGCTTCCCGATCGCGTGGGCGGGAACGCAGCCGGTGCGCGGGCCGGTGAACACGCAGTACCTGGCGGCGCTGACCGACCAGATGAAGGCGTTCCTGGACGAGGGTTTCACGATTCTCCCGGACTTCCACCAGGACCTGTTCTCCCGCTACCTGTTCAACCGCGGCAGCTGGTACACCGGCGACGGCGCGCCCCAGTGGGTCGTCGACCTCGGCGGCTACCCCGCGGAAAGCTGCGGCATCTGCGCGCACTGGGGCCAGAACATCACCCAGAACGGCGCGGTCCAGGACGCCACGAAGGACTTCTGGCACAACGCCCGCGGCGTCCAGGACGAGTTCGTCGGCATGGCCGTCCAGACGATGACTTACCTGCGCACGAATCTGAGCGCCGCGCAGTTCGCGGGCATCGCGGGCATGGACCCGTACAACGAGCCCTTCGCCGGCCGGTACGACTCGGGTCAGGACAGCAAGGCGTGGGAACAGAACGTGCTGTGGCCGTTCTTCCAGCGGTTCCGCGCCGCGATGGATTCCGCCGGCTGGCAGGACAAGCCCGCGTTCGTCGAGCCGAACATGTTCTGGAACGCCAACATCTCCTTCCAGCTCCACCCCGGCGGCTTCCAGGACACCGGCGTCATGGGCCCGCGGTACGTGTTCAACACGCACTTCTACGACCAGCTCGCCCAGTCCGGCGTCTTCATGCCGGGCAAGGCGGGCGACGGCCAGTACAGCGCGAGCTTCGGCACGGTCCGGGACCGCGCGGCCGCGCTGGGCACGACGGCGATCGTCACCGAGTTCGGCCACCCGATGACCGGCTACACCTCCGACAAGACCCCGACCGTGGACAAGGCGATGTACCAGGCGCTGGACTCCCGCGTCTCGGGTGCGAACTGGTGGCGCACGCCGGCGCAGTCGGGCCCGGTGCTCTCGGCGACGCAGTGGCAGTGGGACATCTACAGCGGCCGCCACCACGAGCTGATGAACGACAACCCGGACAAGGTCAAGACCGACGGCGACGCCTGGAACGGCGAGGACTTCTCCTCGGCCCGTACGGCGGACGACGGAACGGTCCAGCTCCGCCAGGACGCGCGGCTGCTCGACCGCCTCTACCCGGCCGCGGTGGCGGGCCACACGCTGGCGTTCACCTACGAGGACCGCTCGCGGGACGGCAGCCAGACGCTGACGTGGAACCGGATCCCGTCGACGATGCCGGCCACCGCGGCGCTGACCGGCACGGGCCGGTACGGCGTCCTCGTGTGGCAGGGGACCGACGCCGGGCCGCCGACCGAACTGCACGTTCCGGCGGGGATGACCCCGACGGTGGTGACCGACCTGGCCTCGGCCACCCGCGGGGGCGACCGCCTGCGCCTGCCGGCCACCCCGGGCCTGCACTACGCGCTGATCACGGAACCGGCGGCGGCCCCGACCGCGGCCCAGCTCGCGGCGGTCCGCGCGGAACTCGCGGCCTGGGCACCCACGGCGGCGAAGTAGTCCCACCGGCGTCGTGAGTGGTAAAGCGGGTTAGAACCCGCCTTGCCACTCACGACGTGCGGCGCTGGTGCAGGGCCGCGATCCCGGCCAGGAAGATGTCGACGCCCGCGAGGAACTGCTCGCGGTCGTCGTGCTCCCGCAGGTGGGTCGCGGCCTTGTGGACGAACGGGTACCGGGCGGGGTCGAGCGAGGCCCACTGCGCCGACACGCCGGCGAGGAACGCCGAGCGATCCCCCTGGTCGACGGCGAGCAGCCGCGCGTTGGCGGCGTTCTGCCCGGCGACGCCGAGCACGTAGTTGACGAGCGCGCCCGCGGCGTCGAACAACGCCCGCTCGGGGACGCCGAGCGCCTCGAGCAGCCCGCCGATGCGCTCGTAGATCTCCACCAGGGCGGGCCGCCACGGCTCGCGGGACAGCTGGGCGCCGACCCAGGGGTGGGCATCAATCGCGTCGAAGAGGCCGAGTGAGACCGTGCGCAGCGCTTCCCGCGGCTCGGCGTCGACGACCGCGTTGCTCGTCACGCGCGTGATGACGGCGTCGGTCGCCGCCGCGAGGAGGTCGCTCTTGTTCGCCACGTGGTGGTAGATCGCGCCGTAGCCGGTCGACAGGCGGGCGGTGAGCGCCCGGAAGGTCAGCGCGGCCTCGCCGCCGTCGTCCAGGATCGCGGCCGCCGCCTGCACGATCACTTCCTTGGACAGCCCGTCCGTGCGCCGTTTCGCCATGGGCTGATCATCGCATGATTGGAACGCCGATCCAAACTCGTGCTACCGTGGTCGTTGGAGCGTCAATCCAATCGGAGGAAACCATGACTGTCACGATCATCGGAGCCGGCCTCGGCGGGCTCGTCCTGGCTCGCGTCCTGCACCGGCACGGCATCGCGGCGGAGGTCTACGAAGCCGAAGCCTCACCGGCCGCGCGCCGCCAGGGCGGGATGCTCGACATCCACCCCTGGAACGGTCAGCCGGCGCTCGAAGCGGCCGGGCTGACCGAGGGCTTCCGGAACCTGGTCCTGCCGGGCCGGGAGTCCTCGCGTGTCGTCGACCGCCACGGCACCGTGCTGCTCGACCAGCCCGACGACGGCACCGGCGAGCGTCCCGAAGTGCAGCGCGGCGAGCTGCGGCAGCTGCTGCTCGACTCGCTGCCGCCCGGCACCGTCCACTGGGGACACAAGGTCGCCGGGGTGCGGTCCCTCGGCGACGGCGGCCACGAGGTGCACCTGGCCGACGGGACGAGTTTCGGCACGACCCTGCTGGTCGGCGCGGACGGTGCGTGGTCGAAGGTCCGGCCGCTGCTCTCCGCCGCCGTCCCGGAGTACGTCGGCGTATCGGTTGTCGAGACGTTCCTCTTCGACGGCGATGCCCGGCATCCCGCCGCCGCGAAGGTCGTCGGCGCCGGTGCGCTCTACGCGCTGGCGCCGGGCAAGGGGTTCGTCGCGCACCGGGAAAGCGGCGGGACCCTGCACACGTACGCGCAGCTGTTCAAGCCCCGGGACTGGCTCGCCGGGGCCGACGCCGCGACCGTGACGGCGCGGGTCGCCGAGGAGTTCGCCGGCTGGGCCCCCGAGCTGACCGCGCTGGTCACCGAAAGCGACACGCCGCCGGTGCTGCGCCGCCTCTGCACCCTGCCGGCCGGGCACCGCTGGGACCGCGTGCCGGGAGTGACCCTGCTCGGCGACGCGGCCCATCTCATGCCCCCGAACGGCGAAGGCGCCAATCTGGCCATGCTGGACGGCGCCGAACTCGGCCAGGCCCTCGCCGCCCACCCCGGCGACGTGGAGACCGCGCTCGCCGAGTACGAGCGGGCGATGTTCGCGCGGGCGGCCGCGGAAGCGGAGGACGAGGACATCTACGCGATCATGTTCGGCGAAGACGCCCCGCACGGGATGGTCGCCATGCTGACCGGGGCGTAGTTACTCGGCGTCGACGCCCTCGCCGATGCCTGCTCCGATGCCTGCTCCGATGCCGTCGAGCAGGAAGTTCAGGCCGACGCGGAAGGTCTGGTCGGCGTCGAGGTGGACGGCGTCGCGGACGACCGTCTCCAGCGCGCGGAACCGGCCGGTGGCGAACATCCGCTCGAGGTAGGGCCCGTGGGTGCGCTGCCACTGCCGCTGGTCCATGCCGCTGGCGCGCTCGGCCCGCCGTTCGGCGATCTCCCGGCGGACCGCGCCGATCACGTACGCGTCGACGGCGGCGGCCACCGGCATGACCACGTCCACGTCGACGCCGTCCAGCGCGGCCAGCACCGCCTCGCCCCTGGCCAGCGCGTTCGGGCCGAGCTGGGGGCGGCCGCCGATGAGGTCGGCGAACCACTCGTGCCGGTGGACGGCCCGGCGGGTGGCTTCGGCCACCGAAGTCAGCACCTCTCGCCAGTCTTCGCCTGCCGGGCGGATCTCGGCGTGCACCGCGTCGACCATCAGGTCGAGCAGCTCGTCCTTGGTGTCGATGTAGCCGTACAACCGCATCGGCCCGACGTCCAGCGCGGCGGCGATCTTGCGCAGCGACACCGCTTCCAGCCCGGCTTCATCGGCCAGTTCCACCGCTGTCCGGACGATCAGGTCCCGGCTCAGCGGGGCCGGCGCCGGCCGGTTCGCCGGCTCCGGCCGCTCCCACACCAACATGGGGGTGACAATACATCGGCTGCCGCGATACAGTGTATCGAGACGGACGGCGTATCGGAGGGGGATTCATGACCATCGCCATCGTGGGAGCCGGCATGGGCGGCTTGGCGCTTGCCCGGGTCCTGCACGTGAACGGCATCGAGGCCGTGGTGTACGAGCGGGACGCCGCGCGTGACGCCCGCCGTCAAGGCGGCATGCTCGACATCCATTCCGGGCAGCGGGCGCTGCGCGAGGCCGGGTTGCTCGAGCGGTTCCTGGCGATCGCCCGCAGGGAGGGGCAGGACATGCGCCTCCTGGAACCGGACGGCACCCTGCTGCTCCAGGAAGACACACCCGAAGACGCGCCGATGGCGCGTCCCGAGATCGACCGCACCGACCTGCGTAACCTGCTGCTCGACTCGCTGCCCGAGGGAACGGTCCGCTGGGGGCACGCTTTCGATCACGCCGAAGAGGGCGTCGTGCACTTCGCGAACGGCAGCAGCGCGCGCTACGACCTGTTGGTCGGCGCGGACGGCGCGAACTCCCGGGTCCGGTCCCTGCTGACCGACGCCCGTCCGGCCCACCTCGGCCAGAACGCGGTCGAGCTCGCGATCCCCGACATCGACCGCACCCACCCCGACCTCGCGGCCATGGTCGGCCGAGGCAACTACTGGGTGTTCGGCGACGGCAAGTCCTTGGCGGCCCAGCGCAACGGCGACGGCTGCGTCCGCATCGGCGTCAGCTTCTACAACACGGGAGAAGACTGGTTCACCACAAACGGAATCCGCTTCGACGACCCACCCGCGGTCCGCGCCCGCCTGATCGAGTTGCTGGCGGACTGGGACCCCCGGATCACCGCCCTGATCGCCGCAGCTTCCGACGACACGGTGGCACCCCGCCCCCTCGCCACGCTCCCGGTCGGCCTGACGTGGCCCTCGAACCCGACCGTCACCCTCGTCGGCGACGCGGCCCACCTGATGCCCCCGGTGGGAGAGGGAGCGAACATGGCCCTCCTCGACGGCGCGGTCCTGGGCGCGGCCCTGGCGGCGCACCCGGGAGATTTCGGAGCAGCGGTGGCGGAGTACGAGCAGGAGATGTTCGAGCGCACGGGCAAGGCCGCCCGCATGTCGGCGGACATGCAGGAGCTGCTGATGTCCCCGGACGCGAGCCGGAGGCTGCTGGAGTTCTTCCAGCCGAGCTGACGGGAGCGACTCCGGGCCGAAACGTCGAGAAGGCGCTCTCGCGAATAGTGGCCTGCCCTCGGTGCCGCGCGGCGGGTATGCGCTTCTGCGGAGCAGTCAGCTGCCGCGCGGCAAGGTCGTGCCGCCGCGCTACTTCGGCCGCGCCGACCTGAAGTGTCGGAGATACCGGAAACCACGTCCCGGCGGTCGTTCGTCCGATCGACGACCTGAACACCGCGCGAATCCACCTCCATGAAATGCGCGAGTCCCACTTCCGACTGATCCGCGGGCATAGCGAACCGCCGGTGCAGGACCTGGTCGCCGACCGCGCCGGCGAGCTGCGGATGTCTCTGTTACCTCCGCAAGCCGGCCGGCTCGGAACACCCTGCCGCCGATCCGAGACAGCGGCAGGAACGGCGGCAAGCCTCTTCGCGCCCCCGCCCGTCAGCGGCGGGCCAGGTTGTGGTTGTCCGGGACCCGTCCCGAACTCCGCATGCGAATCTGCAGGATGTCGGCACTAAAACTGACGATCTTGGAGGTGGCTGTGACTTCGCATGATGCACTATCGGCCCGTGGCGGGCCGGCTTTGACCGGATCAAAACCGTCGCGTCGGCATCGGGTGTCGCGCGCACTGGTGCTTGCGACCGCACCACTCGTCTTCATTGCCCTTTGCGTGGCTCCTGCGCGTGCCGGTTCCGCTCGCATCGAGCGGGACATCTTCTTGTCTGCCATCACGACAAAGAGTGATCGCGCGACAGTTCCACCGAACGCAAACCCGCGTTCAATATACCTTGCGGCAGGGAACTACGTTTTCTCGTACGACTTCTACGCACCTATCGGCGGCATCTCGGGGCCGAGTGCAAGCCGGCGGATCTACCTTGCGGAAGGCACCTACAGTTGGCGATGTGTCATCGAAGGAACCGGTTTCCCACTGCCCAACAACTATCGCGCCAACTGCTATCTGAGTCCGGCTGGAAACACCGATGCGACGGCGTCCATCCTGCCGTTCGAGGACAGCTATGTCCGCGTGTACTCCAACACCTACCATTGGGTTGGTGATCTTCAGCAGGTCTAGGGCGTGTTTGACAAAAGTTTCGGCTGGTGGCTGGGACGCTGGTGGTCGTGTCGCGGTTTCGAAGGGATCATCTACCGGTATCGGTGCGGGATCCCGGGGCGGGATGTTCCGCACCGGGCTGTCGGGCTGCTAGAGCCGCCGTGCTGCTGGGCCGCCGGGCGGCAGGCCGCTGGGCTGCGCGGTTGCGGGCCGTCGGGCCGCCGCGCTGGGAGGCCGCCGCGCGCCCGCGGGCCTGGTGCATCGCTCAGGCTGCGGTGGGCTGGTCACAACTCCGGCGTCTCCTCCGTCATGGCTTCGACGAATCGGCAACACGATGATCGGAGCGGCTCGAACAATGAGCGACATCGACGTTCACGGCACGGTGACCAGCGGTTTCGAAGCGGTCCGCGAGGAGTTCGCGGCCGCGGTGCCAAAAGAGGCCGGGGCCCAGCTGGCGGTGTACGTCCACGGCCGTCAGGTGGTCGACCTGTGGGCGGGCGAAGAGGTGACGGGGGACACCCTGACCGGGATCTACTCCTCGACCAAGGGCGCCGCGACGCTGGTGGTGGCCCTGCTCGTGCAGGACGGCGCGCTGGACCTCGACCGCCCGGTCGCCCGCTACTGGCCGGAATTCGCCGCGGCGGGCAAGGGCCGGATCACCGTGCGGGAGCTGCTCACCCACCGGTCCGGCGTGATCGGGGTCGACGGCGGGTTCACCGCCGCCGAACTCGCGGACGACCAGGTGATCGCGCGGCGGCTGGCCGGGCAGCGGCCGTACTGGCGGCCGGGCTCGGCCTACGGTTACGGCGGGTTCGTGACGTTCGCGATGGTCGGCGAGGTGGTCCGCAGGGCCACGGGCCGGTCGCTGGGGGAGCACTACGAACAGCGGGTGCGCGCGCCCTACGGCCTGGACCTGTACCTGGGGTTGCCGGAGACGCTGGAGGACCGGTACCGGGAGGTGCTGCCGGGCCTGGCCGACCCGGATCGGCTGGCGGAGTTCTGGGCCACCGTCCCGGGACCGCACAGCCTCACCGGGATCGGCTACGGCCTCGACTCGACCCCGCCGCTGGACCAGGTGGCCTTCCTCAACACCCGGCGGGTGCGCGCGCTGGGCCAGGCCTCCGCCGGCGGGGTGGGCAACGCGCGGGCGCTGGCCGGGATGTACGCGGCCCTGGCGTTCGGCCTGTCCGGCCGGCCCCCGTTGCTCGAACCCGCCACCCTGGGCGAGTTCGCCATGCTCCACTCCACCGGTGTCGACCTGGTCACCGGGCCGGCAGGCCAGTACGCCCTGGGGTTCCAGGCCAAAGGTGCCCGCTACCCGTTCCTGAGCGCGAACGCCTTCGGGCACAACGGTTCCGCGGGCTCGGAAGCGTTCGCCGACCCCGTCAGCGGCATCGCCTTCGGGTACACCCGCCGTCGCTTCTCCTTCGACTGGTCCTACCCCGAACACGACCGGCTGGCCGCCGCGGTCCACCACGCCGTCACGGCTTCCTGAGGCGCCCTCTCGGCCGGGAGCCACACCGGCCCGCCGCCGGCACTGTTACCTCCACGACCCGCCGGCCGTCAGAGCGGTGACAGCACTGAAGTCCGGAAAGGACACCACCATGACCACCGACCAGCCACCGGACGGACCGCGGCGGCCGCCCTCTTCCCCGGTCACCGCAGCGAGCGAACTCGACGAGCTGGGCGCCGAGGCGGCGATCCGTTCCCAGTGGCAGGAAAGACCCCTGCCCACCCGAGTGTGGCCGAACCGGCTGCGCGCCGCGTGCTACTGGTTCCTCGCCGCCGAGTTCGCCGTGGGCGCCGTGACCAAGTTCTGGCCCGGCCCCACCTTCGCCGGCCCGGCGTACTCCGTGAAGTTCGCCGAATGGGGCTACCCGGTCTGGTTCCGGTTCGTCGTCGGCGCGCTGGAAGGGATTTGCGCGGTGCTGCTCGTCGTGCCGGACAAGCGGCCCCGGTTCCTCGCCGCGGTGATCCTGGTCCTGGTGCTCACCGGCGCCGTCACCACCCACCTCGTCAACCACGACGAGCTCTACCAGAGTGTCGCGGCACCCACCCACCTGGTGATCATGGCGATCGTCGGCCTGGCGAACTGGCCGGCGGACTGGCGGGACCTGCTGCGGAGATCACCGCGAATCCCTTCGGCGGCAGCAGACGCACAGTGAAGCGCACAGTTCTCGGGCGTGACCGGCACCCCGAGCGGGCCTGCCGCCCGCCGGCCGGGGCACGGCGGGCGGGTACCGCCGCCGGTGCGGACGGGCGGCGGCTTTGCCTGGTGAGGCGGGGGTTACCCTGGAAGCCGATGACCGAGAACCAGGCACCCAGGGCGTACCAGATCCGCACCTTCGGCTGCCAGATGAACGTGCACGACTCCGAGCGGCTCGCCGGGCAGCTCGAGGACGCCGGCTACGTCCCGGCCACCGCCGGGGCCAAGCCCGACCTGATCGTGTTCAACACCTGCGCCGTCCGGGAGAACGCGGACAACAAGCTGTACGGCACCCTCGGGCACCTGCGCCCGGACAAGGTCGCGAACCCGGACCTGCAGATCGCCGTCGGCGGGTGTCTCGCGCAGAAGGACCGCGGGGAGATCGTCAAGCGGGCGCCGTGGGTCGACGTCGTGTTCGGCACGCACAACATCGGGTCGCTGCCGACGCTGCTCGAGCGCGCCCGGCACAACGCCGAGGCCGAGGTCGAGATCCTCGAATCGCTCGAGACCTTCCCCTCGACGCTGCCCGCGCGCCGCGAATCGTCCTACGCGAGCTGGGTGTCCGTTTCGGTCGGCTGCAACAACACCTGCACCTTCTGCATCGTCCCGGCCCTGCGCGGCAAGGAACGCGACCGGCGGCCGGGCGAGATCCTCGCCGAGGTCGAGGCGCTCGTCGCCGAAGGCGTGCTCGAAGTCACCCTGCTCGGCCAGAACGTCAACTCCTACGGCGTCGAATTCGGCGACCGGTTGGCGTTCGGCAAGCTGCTGCGCGCGTGCGGCACCGTCGACGGCCTCGAGCGCGTCCGGTTCACCTCGCCGCACCCGGCGGCGTTCACCTCCGACGTCATCGACGCCATGGCCGCGACCCCGAACGTCTGCCACCAGCTGCACATGCCGCTGCAGTCCGGGTCGGACCGGGTGCTGCGCGAAATGAAGCGCTCGTACCGCTCGGCGCGCTTCCTGAGCATCCTCGACGAGGTCCGCGCGGCCATGCCGGACGCGGCGATCACTACCGACATCATCGTCGGTTTCCCCGGCGAGACCGAAGAGGACTTCCAGGCGACGCTGGACGTCGTGGCGCAGGCCCGCTTCTCCAGCGCGTTCACGTTCCAGTACTCGAAGCGCCCGGGCACGCCGGCCGCGACGATGGACGGCCAGCTGCCCAAGGAGGTCGTGCAGGAGCGTTACGACCGCCTGGTCGAGCTGCAGAACGCGATCTCCTGGGACGAGAACAAGAAGATCGTCGGCCGCCGCGTCGAGCTGCTCGTCGCGGCGGGCGAAGGCCGCAAGGACGCCGAAACGCAGCGCATGAGCGGCCGCGCCCGCGACGGGCGCCTGGTGCACTTCACGCCGACCGGCGCCCACGTCGACCGCGCGGTCCGCCCCGGCGACGTCGTCGAGACGATCGTCACCTACGCGGCACCGCACCACCTGGTGGCCGACGGCGACCTGCTGTCCCACCGACGCACGCGCGCCGGCGACAACGCGGAGGCCGGGCTGCGGCCGAAGACGAGCGGCGTCACGCTGGGCCTGCCGGGCTTCGGTGCCCCGGCCGCCCAGCCCGAACCGGTGAGTGGGTGTGCGCTGTGACGGAGTCCCGAGGCAACGGCGAGCTGGCCGAGCTGGCGGCCGAGATCGACGAAGCGGGCGCGCGCGCGTCTCGCACGGTGGAGCTGGGCCGCCGCGGGTTCACCATCGCGGTGTTCACGTTCGTGCTGCTGATCTGCCAGATCCTCCCGTGGGTCGGCGACCACGCGGGCTGGCAGGTCCTGGCCGGCGAGGGCGGCGGCATCCCCCAGCTGTTCGCGGCGACGTCGACGGGTGTCGGCATCCTGGCCTCGGCGCTGGCCCTGGTGACCCGCCGCTGGTGGCTGTCCTGGGTCTGCGCGGCGGGCGGCTGGTTCGCCTCGGTCGACGGGCTGCTGGCCATCTGGTCCCAGCAGTCGTCCCACGCCCCGGGTTCAGCGGGTGGCGGCCCGGGGCTCGGCATGGTGATCGCCTGGATCGCGATGATCTGCCTGGCGGTCTCGTGGATGCGGACGGCGTTCTCGCGGTCCTGAGAACCGGTGGGGACCGGGGTCAGCCAACGCGCAGGGTGAGCGAGCCGGTCGAATAAGCGGCGGCGTAGAGCGTGGTCTCGGGGTGGTAGAGCCGCAGCGAGACGGTGGCGCTCACGCTGAAGCTGAGACGCAGGGAGAAGCCCCCGTTGGGCCGGCAGGTGGTGTCGGCGATGTTCACCCAAGCCCCGGCCTGCAGCTGCTGCACGATGACGGTTTCGACGGTCTGATCGGTCCGGGCCGCGTCGAGCACCTGCAGGGTGCCCTTGAGGTCGACCTTCTCGTTGACCTTGACGTGGTCCTTGCCGAGCTTCCCTTCGACCTTCACCTTCCCCTTGCCGACTTCGGTGACGGAGGAGAGCGAAGCGGCTCCGGCCGGGCCGGCGAGCGCGGGGGCCAGCCCGGCGAGGGCAACGGCGACAGCCAGAGCGGCGAGGATCTTGCGGGGTGTCCTGGTCATGATCGACAGTGGAGCACCGGCGGTGGCTCGGAGCGCGCGGAAACCCCCGGTCGGGGCGCTCGCGACCCCGCTTCGGGTGACACGGAGACCCACCCGGCCCCTCGTGAGTGGTAAGGCGGGTTAGAACCCGCCTTACCACTCACGACCGTGGACAGGCTCAGCGGTCCGCGACCGCCGCTTCCGCGGCCTGCAGCCACTCACGCCACTGAGCCGCTTGCTCGTCGGCCTTCTTCGCCCGCCGCTCGTCTCCGGCCGCGCGCGCCTTGGCCGCCTGGGACTCGAACTGCTCCACCCGCTCGCGGAACTGCGCCGCCCGGGCCTGGGCCTCCGGGTCCGTCTTCCGCCAGCGGGAGTCCTCCGCCGACTTGACCGCGTCCTGGACCGCCTTCAGCCGGCCGTCCAGCTCGCGGATGCGCTCGCGGGGGACCTTGCCGATCTCGTCCCACTGCTCCTGGATGCGCCGCAGGGCGCTCTTCGCCGCTTCCAGGTTGGCCGCCGGGTCGATCTTCTCGGCCTCGACCAGCAGCTCTTCCTTGCGGGCCGCGTTCGCGCCGAACTCCGCGTCGCGCTCGGAGAACACCGCGGACCGGCGGGCGAAGAACTTGTCCTGCGCCGCGCGGAAGCGCTGCCACAGCGCTTCGTCGCTGTCCTTCGGCGCGCGCCCGGCCGCCTTCCACTCGGTCATCAGGTCCTTGTAGCGACCCGCCGTCTCGCCCCAGTCCTCCGACTCGCTGATGGCCTCGGCCTCGGCGATGAGCTCTTCCTTGCGCTGCTTGGCCGACGCGCGCTGCTTGTCCAGCTCGGCGAAGTGCGAACCACGGCGGCGGTTGAACGCCTCGCGGGCCTTGGAGAACCGCTTCCACAGCTCGTCGTCGGTCTTGCGGTCGACGCCCTTGACCGTCTTCCACTCGTCCAGGATCGCGCGCAGCCGGTCGCCCGCCGCCTTCCACTGGGTGGAGTCGGCCGCGATCTTCTCGGCCTCCTCGGCGAGTGCCTGCTTGCGGGCGACCGCCGCCGCCCTGGCCTCCTCGCGCTCCGCCTTCGCGCTGGCCAGTGCCTTCTCGGCGTGCCCGATGACGTACTCCAGCCGCGCGGCGAGCGCGGCCAGGTCACCGACCACGGCCGCCTCGGCCAGGCCGTCGCGGATCTGGGTGGCGCTCGACAGCGCGTGCTTCGGGTCACCGGCCCCGGAGATCAGCCGGGTCTCCAGCAGCTCGACCTCGGTGCGCAAGTCGTCGAAACGGCGGGCGTAGTGCACCAGACCCTCGTCGGGGCTGCCGGCCTGCCAGATGCCGACGGCGCGCTCGCCCTCGGCCGTGACGACGTAGACGGTGCCCTCGTCGTCGATCCGGCCCCAGGTCGACGGGGTGGGTTCGGCGGGCGGCACGGGCGGGGCGGCGTGCCCGGCGTGCAGCGCGTGCGGCACCGGGTGCGGGGCCGGGGTACCGGTGGAAGTGTTCTCCTGGGCCATCGCAGGCTCCTTATCGCCTGTACGCCCGCGGGTGCGGGCGCCCCGCCGCGAAGCGGGGCCGGGTAATGCGGTCGTCACGGGCCGTGCTCGGATGCTACGGCCCCACGCGGCATTCAAGCAGCTCAGCGCGCACCGTGGTACTGGATGGGCCACTCGAAGCACGTGATCCTACTTCCGGTGGACGCTCTGTGTCGGCCCGCAGGTATCGTCAGCCGCCGTGAACAGCCCCGTCGCGGTGGTCGGCCCGACGGCCACCGGCAAGACCGCGCTGGCCGTGGACCTGGCCCGAGAACTCGGCGGCGAGGTCGTCAACGCCGACGCGATGCAGCTCTACCGGGGCATGGACATCGGCACCGCCAAGGCCACCGAAGCCGAGCGCCGCGGCGTGCCCCACCACCTGCTCGACGTCCTGGACGTGACCGAGACCGCGTCCGTCGCGGCCTACCAGCGGCACGCGCGGGCCGAGATCGAGCGGCTCCTGGCCGCGGGCAAGGTCCCGGTGCTGGCCGGCGGCTCCGGCCTCTACGTCCAGGCCGTGCTCGACGACCTGCGGTTCCCCGGCACCGACCCGGCCGTCCGCGCCCGGCTCGACGCCGAAGCCGAGCAGCTCGGCACCCCGGCGCTGTACACCCGGCTGGGTGAGCGCGACCCGGCGGCCGCCGCCAAGATCCTGCCCACCAACACCCGCCGGATCGTGCGCGCCCTCGAGGTCATCGAGATCACCGGCGAGCCGTTCTCGGCGAACCTGCCGAAGCCGGGGCCCGCCCGGTACGGCACGGTCGTCATCGGCGTCGACCGCACGCCCGAGGAGCTCGACGAGCGCGTCAACGAGCGCGTCGGGCGGATGTTCGAGGCCGGCCTGGTCGACGAAGTGCGCGAACTGGAGAAGCGGGGCCTGCGCGAGGGGAAGACGGCGTCGCGGGCGCTCGGCTACCAGCAGGTGCTCGCCGAACTGGACGGCGACGGCGACTTCGAGGCGGCCGCTGCGGCAACGGCGCAGGCCACCCGGCGCTTCGTCCGCAAGCAACGCTCCTGGTTCCGCCGCGACCAGCGGATCCACTGGTTCGACGGCGCCGATCCCGGGCTGGCCGCGCGCGTCCTGGATACCCTGGGCCGGTAATCTTGCCCCCATGGGCGGAATCGAGTTCCTCAAGGGGCACGGCACGCAGAACGACTTCGTGCTGCTCCCCGACCCGGATGGCCGCCTCGAGCTGACCGAGGCGAGGGTCGCCGCGCTGTGTGACCGCCAACGCGGCCTCGGGGCCGACGGCGTGCTGCGCGTCGTGCGCGCCGGCGCGCTCGGCGAACCGTCCGCGGGCGAGTGGTTCATGGACTACCGCAACGCCGACGGGTCGATCGCGGAGATGTGCGGCAACGGCGTGCGCGTGTTCGCCCGCTACCTGGTCGACTCGGGCCTGGCCGCCGAGGGCGAGTTCGTCGTCGGCACCCGCGCGGGCGACCGCCCGGTCGTGGTGCACCCGGACCGCTCCGTCACCGTCCACATGGGACCGGCGACGATCACCGGCACGTCGGTCACGGTGGTGGCCGGCCGCCCGTTCTCCGGCGTCGCGGTCGACGTCGGCAACCCGCACCTGGTCTCGCTGCTCGACGACGACGTGGCCGGGCTGGACCTGCGCGACCAGCCCGACTTCGACCACGACGTGTTCCCGAACGGCGTGAACCTCGAGTTCATCAACCGCCTCGGCGAAGGCGCGCTGCGGATGCGCGTGCACGAACGCGGGGTGGGCGAGACGCGGGCGTGCGGCACGGGCACGGTCGCCGCGGTGGCGGCCGCGTTCCACTTGGCTGGCACCGACACCGGGAGGTCCACTGTGGACATCCCGGGCGGCCGGGTCGAGGTGACGGTGTCCCGCGGCGCGTCCACGCTGTCCGGGCCGGCGGAGATCGTGGCCCGCGGCGAGCTCGACGAAGCCTGGTGGGCCGCCGCCGGTTCCTGACGGCGGCCCACCGGCGTCAGACCTTCGCCTCCACCGCGAAGCCGCCTTCACGGGTCGTGACGTCCGCGATCGCGCCCGCGGTGCGGATGTCCGGCTCGATCTCGCCGAACCGCGCTAGCACGTCCGCCGGGCCGGTCACCGTGAGGCTTTCCACCGCCGTGCGCATCGACACCTTCGCGTCGGTCTTCGCGCGGCGGACCGCCGCGATCACCTGGCTCGCCAGCGCCAGCAGCTCCGGGTCGCCCTCGGACGAGGACGCCGTGGGCCAGCCGGCCCGGTGCACGGACCCCGGCCGCCACCACGACCAGACCTCCTCGGTCGCGAACGGCAGGAACGGCGCGAACAGCCGCAGCAACGCCGAGAGCGCCGTCACCAGCGCCGCCCGTGCGGACTGGGCCGCTTCGGGACCGCGATCCCCGTACGCGCGGCCCTTCACCAGCTCGACGTAGTCGTCGCAGAACGTCCAGAAGAACGTCTCGATCGCCTGCAGCGCCCGGGCGTAGTCCAAGGCCTCCAGCGCGGCGGTCGCGGACGAAACGACGGTGGAAAGCGCCGCCAGCAGCGCCCGGTCCAGCGGCTCGGTGGCGACCGCGCCCGGCATCGGCACGCCGAGGCCGAGCACGAACCGGCTCGCGTTGAGCAGCTTCGTCGCCAGCCGCCGCCCGACCTTCATCTGGCCTTCGTCCACCGCCGTGTCGACGCCCGGGCGCGCGCTCGCCGCCCAGTAGCGCACGGCGTCCGAGCCGAAGCGCTCCAGCAGCTCCGCCGGCGTGACCACGTTGCCGACGGACTTCGACATCTTCTTGCGGTCCGGGTCGAGCACCCAGCCCGCGATCGACGCCGCCCGCCACGGCAGCACGCCGTGCTCCAGCTCCGCACGCACCGCCGTCGAGAACAGCCAGGTGCGGATGATCTCGTGCGCCTGCGGCCGGAGGTCCATCGGGAACACGCGCGAGAACAGGTCGTCGTCGATGCTCCACCGGCCGGCGATCTGCGGCGTCAGCGACGACGTCGCCCACGTGTCCATCACGTCGGGATCGGCGGCGAACCCGCCCGGCACCCCGCGCTGGTCCTCGGTGAAGCCCGGCGGGACGTCGCTGCTCGGGTCCACCGGCAGCGTGTCCGGCAGCAGCCGCGCGTCGTGGTCCGGCTCGCCGTCCGCGTCGAGCCGGTACCAGAGCGGGATCGGCACGCCGAAGAACCGCTGACGGCTGATCAGCCAGTCGCCGGCCAGGTTCTCCACCCACGACGAGTACCGCACGCGCATGTGCTTCGGCACCCAGTCCAGCTCTTCGCCGCGCGCCAGCATCTTCTCCCGGAAGGCGGCGTCGTTCCCGCCGTTGCGCAGGTACCACTGCCGGCTGGCGACGATCTCCAGGGGCTTGTCGCCCTTTTCGTAGAACTTCACCGAGTGCGTGATCGGCCGCGGTTCCCCGCGCAGGGCATCGGCTTCGCGCAGCAGGCGCACCATGATCTCGCGTCCGGTGTGGACGGTCTTGCCCACCAGCGGCGCGTAGGCCTCGGAAGGCACCCCGGACGGCGCGTCGGGCAGGAACCGGCCGTCGCGGCCCAGCACCACCCGCGTGGCCAGCCGCAGCTCTCGCCACCACGTGACGTCGGTGGTGTCGCCGAAGGTGCACACCATCGCGATCCCGCGGCCCTTCTCCGGATCCGCGAGGTGGTGCGCCACCACGGGCACCTCGACGCCGAACACCGGCGTCCGCACGGACTTCCCGAAGAGCGGCTTGAACCGCTCGTCGGCGGGGTGCGCCACCAGCGCGACGCAGGCGGGCAGCAGCTCCGGCCGGGTCGTCGCGATCACGACGTCCGCGCCGTCCGGCCCGGTGAAGGCGAGGTCGTGGAAGGCACCCGGGCGTTCGCGGTCCTCCAGCTCGGCCTGGGCGACGGCGGTCCGGAACGACACGTCCCAGAGCGTCGGCGCTTCGGCCTGGTAGGCCTCGCCGCGATCGAGGTTGCGCAGGAACGCGCGCTGCGAGATCAGCCGCGACGCGCGCCCGATCGTCTGGTACGTCGTCGTCCAGTCGACCGACAACCCGAGCCGCCGCCACTGCTGCTCGAAGACCTGTTCGTCGGTCACGGTCAGGGACTCGCACAGCTCGACGAAGTTCCGGCGCGACACCGCGACGACGTCCTTGCCCGGCTTCTCCGGCGGCCGGAACCCCGGGTCGTACGGCAGCGACGGCTCGCAGCGGACGCCGAAGTGGTTCTGCACCCGGCGTTCGGTGGGCAGGCCGTTGTCGTCCCAGCCCATCGGGTAGAAGACCTCGAGCCCGCGCATCCGCTTGAACCGCGCGAGCACGTCGGTGTGGGTGTAGGAGAAGACGTGCCCGATGTGCAGCGACCCGCTGACCGTCAGCGGGGGAGTGTCGATCGAGTAGACCTCGTCCCGGGTTTTGCTGCGGTCGAAGCGGTAGGCGCCGGTGGACTCCCATACGGGTACCCACTTGGCCTCCAGACCGTCGACACCGACCTTGTCCGGGACTCGCGGGCGTTCGTATGGGGTACTCATGGAACAACTCTAGGCGGCGGTGGAATCGCTTTTCGCTTCGGTCGGCAGGTCACGCATGTGCCGCAGCGGCGAGCAGACCACCCACAGCACGGCCGCGGCCTCGCCGATCACCGCCACCCACATCGCCCCGCGCAGCCCGAGTCCTTCGCCGAGCGCGCCGCCCAGCAGCCCGCCGAGCGGGATCGTGCCCCAGACGACGAACCGCGCGCTCGCGTTCATCCGGCCGAGCAGCCGGTCCGGGCAGATCGCCTGCCGGTAGGAGACGGAGGCGACGTTGTAGACGATGATGCCGAACCCGGCCACGACCAGCCCGAACCCGGCCAGTGCGAGCCGCCAGTCCGGCTCGGCGAGCGGGACCAGCAGGTGCGCCGGCCAGGTCAGCAGCGGAACCAGCCAGATCGACCGGGCGTGGCCGATCCGCCGCGTGAGCGCCCCGGAACAGATCGCGCCGAGGATCCCGCCGACGCTGCCGGCGGCCAGCAGCACGCCGACCGCCGAGGGCGGCAGCCCGACGGTGCGGGTCAGGAACAGCACCTCGACCGCGGTGAAGGCGCCGTTGAAGAGGTTCCCGGTCGCCGTGCAGCCCACGCTCGCGCGCAACGGCTTGTCGGAGAAGACGAACCGCAGCCCTTCGGCGATCTGCGGCCGCAGCCGCGTGTGCCCGGGCCGTTCCGGCTCGGGTTCGACGGCGCGGATCCGCACCAGGCACAGCGCCGACGCCAGATAGCCCAGCGCGGTGACCAGCACGGTGTTCGCCGCGCTCACCAGCTGGACCAGGACGCCCGCGCCGCTCGGCCCGGCGACCCCCGCGACCGACTGGACGGCCTGCAGCTTGGCGTTGCCCTCCAGGAGGTGCTCCCGGCCGACGAGCGAGGGGAGGTAGGACTGGTAGGCGACGTCGAAGAACACCGTCGCCACGCCCACGAGCAGCACGACCACCAGCAGCTGGGCGAGCGTCAGTACCCCCGCCCACCAGGCGAGCGGCACGCTCAACAGGAGCGCGAAGCGGACGAAGTCGGCGGTGAGCATCACCCGGCGCCGGCGCAGCCGGTCCACCCACACCCCGGCGGGCAGCCCGATCAGCAGGAACGCGAGCGTCTGGGCCGCGGTCAGCAGCCCCATTTCGAACGGCGTCGCGGCGAGCGTCACCGCGGCGAGCAGCGGGATCGCGGTGTACCCGACGGTGGTGCCGAACTGGCTCGCCGTGTCGCCGGCGAAGAGCCGTCTGAAGTCGGCGTGGCGGAAGAGTGACCCCCTGTGCATGGCTCCCGAGTCTGGCGGGAGTGATTGGAAAGTGTCAATCACTGTTCGCTCTAGGCTGTCGCAGTGCTCCCCGCGAAACGACGTCCCGCGACCGAAGCCGAGGCCGCCGCGCTGGCCTCCGGAATACGGCTGCGCATCATCCGGTTGACCTTTTCGGAGGCGCTGACGAACAAGGAGCTGGCCGAAAGGCTGGGCCGGGACCCCGCGACGACGCTGCACCACGTGCGCAAGCTCGTCGACACCGGCTTCCTTGCCGCGCAGCCGCCGCGCCGCGGGGCCCGGGGCGCCCGGGAAATCCCGTATCTTTCGACGGGGCTTTCGTGGACACTCGACTCATGCGGTGACAAGGGCGTGGAACAGGCGGTTCTCGAGGCTTATCTGGCCGAGATCGCCGAGACCGGATTCGAGGGCGTGCACCAGTCACGCCTGGTCGTCCAGGTGGCCCCCGAGGAGCGGGCGGAGCTGGAATCGCGGCTCAACGCCCTGCTCGAGGAGTTCCGCGCGCGCCCACGCCGTCCCGGCGCCGAGCGCACCGCGGTCTACCTCGCCACCTATCCCAGCACGTAAAAGTTCGGTTCCCGCGGCGAATCGTGGGAACATGGAGGCACGATGACAGAACTGACACACACCGAAGACCACGACGACGACCTGTACGACGGCGACCCGTCGACAGGCGAAATGGAGCTCGAGGACCGGGCGTCGCTGCGCCGGGTCAGGGGACTGTCCACGGAGCTGGACGACGTCACCGAGGTCGAGTACCGGCAACTGCGGCTCGAGCGCGTCGTGCTGGTCGGCGTGTGGACCGAGGGCACGGCCCTGCAGTCCGAGGCGTCGCTGGCCGAGCTGGCGCGCCTGGCCGAGACGGCGGGCTCGGAGGTCCTCGAAGGCCTCATCCAGCGGCGGACCAAGCCGGACCCGGCCACCTACATCGGCTCGGGCAAGGTGCGGGAGCTGCGGGACATCGTCGGCTCCACCGGCGCCGACACCGTGATCTGCGACGGCGAGCTCTCGCCGGGCCAGCTGCGGCAGCTCGAGGAGAAGGTCAAGGTCAAGGTCATCGACCGGACCGCCCTGATCCTCGACATCTTCGCCCAGCACGCCCGGTCGAAGGAGGGCAAGGCGCAGGTCGAGCTGGCCCAGCTGCAGTACCTGATCCCGCGGTTGCGCGGGTGGGGTGCGTCGCTGTCCCGGCAGGCCGGTGGCCGCGCCGGTGGCGCGAACGGCGGCGTGGGCCTGCGCGGTCCCGGTGAGACCAAGCTCGAGACCGACCGGCGGCGGATCAACAAGCGCGTGGCGAAGCTGCGCCGGGAGATCGCGGCCATGGACACCATCCGCGAGACCAAGCGCGGGCGGCGGCTGGCCAACGAGGTGCCCAGCGTGGCGATCGTCGGCTACACCAACGCCGGCAAGTCGAGCCTGCTCAACGCGCTGACCGGGGCCGGGGTGCTGGTGGAGGACGCGCTGTTCGCCACCCTCGACCCGACCACCCGGCGCGCGCAGACGCCGGACGGCCGCGGCTACACGCTGACCGACACCGTCGGGTTCGTGCGGCACCTGCCGCACCAGCTGGTGGACGCGTTCCGCTCGACGCTGGAGGAGGCTGCCGACGCGGACCTGCTCGTGCACGTGGTGGACGGGTCCGACCCGGCGCCCGAGGAGCAGGTCAGCGCGGTGCGCGAGGTGCTCGCCGAGATCACGCGCAAGCGCAAGGAGCCGCTCCCGCCGGAGCTGCTGGTGATCAACAAGACCGACGCGTCCGACGAGGTCAGCCTGGCCCGGCTGCGGCACGCGCTGGCCGGGTCGGTCCAGGTCTCGGCCCGGACCGGGGCGGGCATCCCGGAGCTTGTCGAGGTGATCGCCGACCGCCTGCCGCGGCCGGAGGTCACGGTCGACGTCCTCCTGCCGTACTCGCGCGGCGAACTGGTCGCGCGGGCGCACGCGGACGGCGAAGTCCTCGAAGAGGAGCACCTCGAGGAGGGCACGCGCCTGCTGGTGCGGGTCCGCCCGGAGCTCGCGGCGGCTTTGCGCGAGTACGAGACCAACTCGACCAGGGCCTGACACGTCTCCGTAGTGTGCGACCGAAGGGGTCGCACACTACGGAGGTGGCTGGGTGCGCTGGGCTGTCGTTCTGGTCTTCACGGCCGTGCTGGGCGGGGCGGCCCCCGCTTGGGCGGCTCCGGCTCCGGAGCCGTTGTGCACGATGAAGGACTCCCGGATCGGCGAGCTGTCCGGCCTGGTCTCCGACGGGTCGAAGCTGTACGCGATCAACGACGGCGGCACCAAGGTCCACGTGTTCGTGCTCGGCCGGGACTGCAAGGTGCAGAAGGTCCTCACGGACAAGACGGACCCGTTCGACGTCGAGGACCTGGCCCGGACGCCCGACGGGACGCTGTGGCTGTCCGACACCGGCGACAACCAGAAGGGCAGGCTGACGGTCGCCCTGCTGGAGATGAGCCCGCAGGGCAAGGTCACCGTCCACCGGCTCACCTACCCCGACGGTCAGCACGACACCGAAGCGCTGATCATGGACAAGGCGGGCACGCCGTACCTGATCACCAAGGACGTCCTCGGCGAGGCCCGGGTGTACCGGCCCTCGGGTCCCCTGGCGAGCCCGGGACCGACCAACCTGGAGAAGGTCGGCACGGTGAAGATCGCCACGACGGACACCCAGGGCGGCCCGGTGGGCTCGATCGGCTCGGTGCTGGTGACGGGCGGTGCTACGGCGGCGGACGGCAGCGTGGTCGCGTTGCGGACCTATACGGACGCCTACGTGTACGCGGCTCCGGACGGTGATGTGCTGGCCGCGTTGCAGCGCAACCCGGTGCGGATTCCGCTGCCGGGGGAGAAGCAGGGCGAGGCGATCGCGTTCGACCCCGACGGGACGCTGATTTCCGGCAGCGAAGGCGTCGGTCAGCCCCTCCGCGCGGTGCGGGGCGCGGCGGCACTGGCCGCGCAGTCCGGCGCACCGGCGGAGGGGACGACCTCGGCCGGCGCGAACGCGTCGTCCGGTTCGGCGGAGGACGGGGCCGGGCTCCCCGTCCTGCCTGCCGCCGGGATCACGCTCGCGGTGGTCGGCCTCGGCTGGTTCGGCTTCAGCAGGCTGCGCCGCCGAGTCCGCCGCTGACCTTCGGCTCCCCACGGCCGAAGATCATCCGATCAGGTGGTTCTCCCGGGCCGTGCGAAAGCCCGGGTGCCCCTCAAAGGCGGCGCAGAACAGCCACGACCTTGCCGAGCACCGTGGCGTCGTCGCCGGGGATCGGCTCGTACGCCTCGTTGTGCGGCATCAGCCAGATGTGGCCGCCCTTGCGCTTGAACGTCTTGACCGTGGCCTCGCCGTCGATCATCGCCGCGACGATGTCGCCGTTGTCCGCGTCCGGCTGCTGGCGGACCACGACCCAGTCGCCGTCGGTGATGGCCGCGTCGACCATCGAGTCACCGGTGACCTTCAGCAGGAACAGCTCGCCCTCGCCGACGATCTCCCGCGGCAGCGGGAAGACGTCCTCGATGGCCTGCTCGGCCAGCACCGGGCCACCGGCCGCGATCCGGCCGACCAGCGGCACGTACGCCGCCTTCGGCATCACCGGCTGCTGGTCCATCTCGATGCCCATGGGGTTGTCGTCGGTCGCCGAGAGGACGCCGACCGCGCGCGGGCGGTTCGCGTCCCGCCGCAGGTAGCCCTTGCGCTGCAGGGCGCGCAGCTGGTGGGAGACCGACGACGTCGACGTCAGCCCCACCGCTTCGCCGATCTCGCGGACGCTCGGCGGGTAGCCGAACCGGCTCACCCACGAGCGGATCACGTCGAGCACCTGCTGCTGGCGGACGGTGAGGGTCTCGTCCACGTCGTACACCTCGGGCATGGCGTGCACCTTGCCCGAGCCGCCGGGGGACCCACTGGTCCTGCCCGCCTTGTTCTCCTTCGCCACTGCGTCGCCTCCCAGACGTTCGCTGCACGTATCTGCGCGCCGGCCGCCGCCCGCGGGGTTGCGGGCAGGCTCGCCGGCGGCATCTGCCCGGCAGATGCCCTGGTCACCGACGTTAGCCCCCGGGCACGACGATTTCAAACATCTGTTCGATCGACACGCCGTGTCCGCTCGATTTTGTCGGTGGCAGGTGGTAGACCTTCGCGCGGGCGTTCGATAGAACGCCTGTTCGACCTTGATCCACGGGCCGCTCCCGGTCCGGGAAAACGGGCGGACACAGGGTTTCGAGGAGGTTCGGATGTCCATTCTGGCCGAACGCGGACACGTTCGCCCGGCGACCCCGGTCCCGGCGCCCCTCCGTCCCGTGCGCGTGCTGCGCGGGCGCCGCGGCGAGGTGCACCGTCCGCCGACGCGCGCGCGGGTCGTGGCGGGCCGCCGCCCGGCCGGTGCCCCGTGCGCGGCGCCGCGGCGGGTGCCGGTGCGCTGGCCGTGGCTCGCCGCGCTCGCCGTCGCGAGCTGCCTGATGATCACCGGATTGGGTCTTCTGGGCGGCGAGACGTCCGGTGCCCCGGTGCCCGAGCGGACGGCAACGGTGTCCGTCGGCCAGGGCGACACGCTCGCTTCGCTGGCCGCGCGATTCGCGCCAGACAGTGAGCCTGGCGCGGTTGTCGCCCGGATCAAGGAACTGAATCGCCTGGACCGGGCCGTTCTGGTGCCCGGGCTGCCGCTCACGGTCCCGGTCGCCGACCCGGCCGCCGTCCCCGCACCCTGATCCGCCGGGGCCGTCAACCGCACTCACCCGGGCGGGGATCCGGCCCGGCGTGCCGCTTGCGCGCGCACCGCTCGAGTTCTACCCTTCGCCGCTATATGTAGTAGTTACACCGCTGTAGTTGGTCCACAGGTTGGGGTAGACTGGACAGCAGTTGTCCACAGCTGGTCGGCTCTTACCCACCGGATGTCCACAAAACGATCACCAGGTGCAGGGGTGCCCGGTGCTCGGAAACCCGGCCACGCGTGGTGGCCGGCGGACGTCGACCGGGGCGGCCGGCGCGGAGGGGAAGGTGATCGGCGGATGAGGTGCCCGTTCTGCCGGCATGCGGACTCTCGGGTCGTCGACTCCCGAGAGGTGGATGAAGGCCAGGCGATCCGCAGGCGGCGCTCGTGCGCGTCGTGCGGTCGCCGGTTCACGACGTCGGAGACGATGGTGCTCGCCGTCGTCAAGCGGTCCGGGGTCACCGAACAGTTCAGTCGGGACAAGGTGGTGAGCGGCGTCCGCCGCGCCTGCCAGGGCAGGCCGGTCGACGACGACGCGCTGCAGCAGCTCGCGCAGCGCGTGGAGGAGTCGATCCGCTCCGCCGGGCTGGCGGAGATCCCGAGTCACGAAGTCGGCCTGGCCATCCTGGGCCCGCTGCGTGAGCTCGACGGGGTCGCCTACCTCCGGTTCGCCAGTGTCTACCGCTCCTTCTCCTCGGTCGAAGACTTCGAGAAGGAGATCGCCGACCTCCGTGAGGCCATGGCGGGTGCTGCTGCCCAGAAGGACAGCGATCAGCGCGAAGACGGCCACTGAGCCGTCCCGCTGCGGGAGAGGGTTCAACCGATGACGGAAACCGTGGGAACGGGGGCCCGCGCGGCCGCCGGCAAAAAAGGCAAGGCCGCCGGCGGGCTGAGCGTCCAGCGCGTCTTCACGACCGAGGGGCAGCACCCGTACGACCAGGTCACCTGGGAGCAGCGGGACGTCGTCATGACCAACTGGCGCGACGGCTCGGTGAACTTCGAGCAGCGCGGCGTCGAGTTCCCCGACTTCTGGTCGGTCAACGCGACCAACATCGTCACCAGCAAGTACTTCCGCGGCGCCGTCGGCAGCCCGCAGCGCGAACGCAGCCTCAAGCAGCTCATCGACCGGGTGGTGCACACCTACGTCAAGGCCGCGCGCGACCACGGCTACTTCGCCACCCCGCAGGACCTCGAGATCTTCGAGCACGAACTCACCTGGATGCTGCTGCACCAGGTCTTCAGCTTCAACTCCCCGGTCTGGTTCAACGTCGGCACGCCGTCGAAGCAGCAGGTCTCGGCGTGTTTCATCCTCGCCGTCGACGACACGATGGAGTCGATCCTCAACTGGTACCGCGAAGAGGGCCTGATCTTCAAGGGCGGCTCCGGCGCCGGGCTCAACCTCTCCCGCATCCGCTCCTCGAAGGAGCTGCTGACCTCCGGCGGCACCGCGTCCGGCCCGGTCTCGTTCATGCGCGGCGCCGACGCGTCCGCGGGCACCATCAAGTCCGGCGGCGCCACCCGGCGCGCGGCGAAGATGGTCGTGCTCGACGTCGACCACCCGGACATCGAAGAGTTCATCCAGACCAAGGCGCGCGAAGAGGAGAAGATCAAGGTCCTGCGCGACGCCGGGTTCGACATGGATCTCTCCGGCGCGGACATCTCCTCGGTGCAGTACCAGAACGCGAACAACTCGGTCCGCGTGTCCGACGAGTTCATGCAGGCGGTCGAGAACGGCACCGACTTCGGCCTGCGCGCCCGGCTCACCGGCGAGGTCATCGACCGCACCGACGCGAAGAAGCTGTTCCGCACGATGGCCCAGGCCGCGTGGGAGTGCGCCGACCCCGGCATCCAGTACGACGGCACGATCAACGACTGGCACACCTGCCCCGAGTCGGGCCGGATCACCGCGTCGAACCCGTGCAGCGAGTACATGCACCTGGACAACTCCAGCTGCAACCTCGCGTCGCTGAACCTGCTGAAGTTCGTGACCCCGCAGGGCACCTTCGACGCGCCGCTGTTCGCCCGCGCCGTCGAGCTCGTCATCACGGCGATGGACGTCTCGATCTGCTTCGCGGACTTCCCGACCGAGCCGATCGCCGACACCACGCGGAAGTTCCGCCAGCTCGGCATCGGCTACGCGAACCTCGGCGCGCTGCTGATGGCGCTCGGGCACGCGTACGACTCCGACGGCGGCCGCGCGCTCGCGGCGGCGATCACGTCGCTGATGACGGGCGTGTCGTACCGGCGTTCGGCGGAGATGGCCCAGGTCGTCGGCGCGTACGAGGGTTACGCGCGCAACGCCGAGGCGCACCAGCGCGTGATGCGCAAGCACGCGGCGGCGAACGAGCTCGTCCGCACCTACCACTCGAACGACGCCGCGGTCCGCGCGCTGGCGACGGAGGAGTGGCAGAAGGGCATCGAGATCGGCGCGAAGCACGGCTGGCGCAACGCGCAGGCGTCGGTGCTCGCGCCCACCGGCACCATCGGCTTCATGATGGACTGCGACACGACCGGGATCGAGCCGGACTTCTCGCTGGTGAAGTTCAAGAAGCTCGTCGGCGGCGGCTCGATGCAGATCGTCAACCAGACGGTGCCGCGCGCGCTGGAGGCCCTGGGCTACCCGGGCGAGCAGGTCGAGGCGATCGTCGAGTACGTGGCGCAGCACGGTCACGTCGTCGACGCGCCGGGGCTGCGTCCCGAGCACTACGAGGTGTTCGACTGCGCGGTCGGCGAGCGCTCGATCGCCCCGATGGGCCACGTCCGGATGATGGCCGCGGTGCAGCCGTTCCTGTCCGGCGCGATCTCGAAGACGGTCAACATGCCGGAGTCGGCGACGGTCGAAGAGGTCGAGGAGATCTACTTCCAGGGCTGGAAGCTCGGCTTGAAGGCCCTCGCGATCTACCGCGACAACTGCAAGGTCGGCCAGCCGCTGTCCACGGCCAAGAAGACCGCGGACACCGCCGCCGCCGAGCCGGAGAAGGTCGTCGAATACCGGCCGGTCCGCAAGCGCCTCCCGAAGAAGCGCCCGAGCCAGACGGTGTCGTTCACGGTCGGCGGCGCGGAGGGCTACCTGACGGCGGGCTCGTACCCGGACGACGGCCTCGGCGAGATTTTCGTCAAGCTCGGCAAGCAGGGTTCGACGCTGGCCGGCGTGATGGACGCGTTCTCGATGTCGATCTCGGTCGGCCTCCAGCACGGCATCCCGCTGGAGTTCTACGTCTCGAAGTTCTCCAACCTGCGCTTCGAGCCGGCGGGCATGACGGACGACCCGGACATCCGCATCGCGACGAGCGTGATGGACTACCTGTTCCGCAGGCTGGCCCTGGACTACCTGCCGTACGAGAAGCGTTCCCAGCTGGGCATCCTCTCGGCGGACGAGCGGTCGGCCGAAGTCGAGGCGGCGTACGGCGCCCCGAAGGTCGACCTCGAAGCCCTTCAGTCCACTGTGGACGCGTCACCGGAGCCGCACGTGGCGGAGCCGGAGCACCCCCACCGCGAAGCCCAGACGACGACGGAGCTGATGGAGCTCCGCCTCGGCAAGGCGGCGGACGCCCCGCTCTGCATGACCTGCGGAACGAAGATGCGCCCGGCGGGGTCGTGCTACGCCTGCGAAGGCTGCGGCGCGACTTCGGGTTGTAGCTGACGGCCCGGGTGACGGGGCGAGCGCGTCCCGTCACCCGGACTCCGCAAATACTGGACGGGTGATCGTCGACTACGTCCTGGCCGGGTACGCCGCGGTTCCGCGCTCGGCCGGGGTGTCGGTGAGCCGCTGCATGGTGGACCTGGTGCCCGCCGAGCCGGACTGGCTGCTGATCAGCGGGCCAGGATCCGCGCCACGACACCGCCGAGGTCGCCGGACGGCTCGGTGCTCCGCCAGGCGACGAAGTGGTCCGGGCGCACCAGGACGGCGCCGCCCTCGGCGATCCCGGTGGTGCGAAGCCAGGTCTCGTCCTCGACGACGTGGGCGTCGACGTCGAGCCCCCGCGCCGCCTCGAGCCAGGCCCGGCCTGACGGGCCGGTGAGCAGCGTGAGCCGCCGACCGACCAGGTCCAAAGTGGACATGTCGTCGCCCAGCCACGCGTGCGGCACGCGGGAGCCGGGTGTCCCGTCCAGGACGACGTCTTCCGTGGACGGCAGTGCGGTCTGCGCCCCGAGCACCGCCGCCGAGGCGTAGCGGAAGCCGAGGTGGACGATCGGGGCGTTGACCACGCCCGCCGCGGCGCGAGCGGCGGCCGCCGCCGGCCCCTGTTCCCAGTGCAAGCGGGGATCCTCGAGCCGCAGCAACGCCTGTTCGAGCGCGAGTGCCGCCACCGGACGGCGTTCGGCTTCGTAGGTGTCCAGCAGCGCCGGGCCGGCCGAGCCGTCGAGGACCGCGGCCAGCTTCCACGCCAGGTTGTGCGCGTCGGCGATGCCGGTGTTCGCGCCGAACGCGCCGAGCGGCGGCACCGCGTGCGCCGCGTCCCCGGCCAGGAACACGCGGCCGGCGCGGAACCGGTCGGCCAGCAGCCCGCGCACCCGCCACGGCAGTGCGCTCAGTACCTCCACCGCCAGGTCCGGGTCGCCGACGGCGGCGCGGATCAGCGCGCGGCAGCGGTCCGGTGAGAACGCCTCCGCCGGCTCGTCGCCCAGTTCGGTGTGGAAGATCCAGTCCTTTTCGCCGTCGACGGTCACCAGCATCCCGGGTGACTCGGGCGTGGTGATCGTGCAGTTCGCGAAGTGGTGGCCCTTCGTGTACCGCGTGAGGTCGGCGCGGAAGAGGATGTTGAGCAGGGGCTGTCCGAGTGCGCCCGGCCCGGTCGTGCCGATGCCGAGTGCGGCGCGCACCTCGCTGCGGCCACCGTCGGCCGCGACCAGGTAGCTCGCGCGCACGGTTTGCCGGCCGTCCGGCCCGTCGAGGACCGCGGTGACGCCGGAGTCGTCCTGCTGCGCCGAGACGAGCGTGGTCGAGTACGCGACCGTGGCCCCGCGCTCCCGCGCCGCGCTCAGCAGGACCGCGTCGAGCCGGTCCTGCGGGCAGGTGCCGCGCAGCACGCCCGGGCTGAGCTCGCTCGCCGTGAGGTTCGGGGTGTTCGGCACGGCGGGCGGGGTGTCCGGCAGGTCCGCCGTCGCCAGGGTCGGCGCGGAGATCTTGCCGAGCGTGGCGGACGCCCGGACGGCGACCGCTTCGACGTCGCCGTGGATCCCGGCCTGGCGGAAGAACTCCATGGTGCGGAAGCCGAGGCCGGTGGCCCGCGGGTGCGGGGACGGGCCGGCCGCGCGTTCCACGACGAGGGCCGGGACGCCGTGGCCGGCGAGGAAGAGGGCGGTGGACAGGCCGACGGTGCCCCCGCCGGCGATGAGGACCGGAATCATGCTGAAACCCCCAGTTGTGGCTACGGTGTACTCGCTACGGATACACCGTAGCCAGTCGGGTACGATGTTCGCAACGGACGACGGGAGAACGACGATGGCCGACGAGCGGGCGCTGGTGTGGGCCAAGGAACGGCGCAGCCCGCGGCGCCAGGCTCCGGGGGTCGAGCAGATCGTGCGGTCGGCGATCGCGATCGCCGACGCCGAAGGCCTCCCCGCGGTCTCGATGCGCCGGGTGGCGACGGACCTCGGTTCGGGCACGGCGTCGCTCTACCGCTACGTGGCGAGTCGCGACGAGCTGCTGGACCTGATGATCGACGAGGTGAAGGGCGCCGAGCACACCGAAATCACCGGCGACTGGCGAGCGGACCTGGCGAGCGTCGCCCACCAGGTCCGGCTGACGCTGCTGCGGCACCCCTGGCTGAGCGGCGAGCTCCCGGGCCGTCCGGCACTGGGAACGAACTCGCTGCGTCGCCACGAAGCCGCGCTGGCCGCAGCGGCCGGGCTGACCGCCGACATCACCTTGGCGGCGGGAGTGGTGGACACGGTGCTGGCGTACGTCTTCGGCACGGTCGCGCAGGAACTGGCGGAGCTGCAGGCCCAGCGCCGCTCCGGCCTGACGAAGGAGCAGTGGCAGGCGAGCGTGGGGCCGTACATCCGCGACGTCATCGCGAGCGGCCAGTACCCGCAGTTCACGCGCCGGGTGGTCGAGGGCGAAGAGTGGAGCGCGGAGCGGGTGTTCGAGTTCGGCCTGAACTGCGTCCTGGACGGTGTCGCGGCCCGGATCGGCTGAAGCAATCACCGAATCTCCACGAAAGCCACCCATCCGGTCCACAAGCACGCGGCATCATCGAACCCGATGACGTACGCACACTGGCTCCACGACTTCGAAACCGAGGCCGAACGCCGCAGGCAGCGCGAAGATCCGCCGTGGGATCGCGGCGCGAAACTCCACCCCGACGTCGCCAGGAGCATCCAGCGGTTCCAGGTCGGCGAAGCCGGCGACGGCGCCAACCTCATCGCGAAAGCCGCCGGGGACGACACCTACTTCGCCGCCGTCAAGCTCTTCGTCGCCGAGGAACAGAACCATGCCCGGATGCTCGCCGAGCTGCTGGCCGCCGCGAAAGTGCCCACTCTGACGAGCCACTGGTCGGACACCGTGTTCGTGAAGCTGCGGCGGGCGCTCGGGCTGCGGCTGGAACTCATGGTGCTGCTCATCGCCGAGGTCGTCGCGCTGCGGTACTACCGCGCGCTGCGCGACGGCGCCGGTGACCCGCTGGCCGCGCAGGTCGCCGCGCGGATTCTCGCCGACGAGGAGCGGCACGTCCCCTTCCACTGCCACCGGCTCGAACGCGCCTTCCGCACCATGAACAAGCTCCTGAAGGCGGTGCTGTTCGGCGGGTGGCGGGTCCTGCTGCTCGGCGTGGCGATCACCGTCGCCGCGGACCATGGGGCAGCTCTGAGACGGCTCGGGGTCGGGCGGCTCGTCTTCGTCGCCGACGTGCTCACCGCCTTCGAAGCCGCTCTCGCGCGGATCCGCGGCGAGCACCCCAAGCCGCCGTACGTGCCGAAGCGGGCCCGGCCGCGCGGGCTGTTCTAAAGGAGGCCGGCCAGCTGCCGCAGCGTCCGGATGAGCCGCTCGGCCGACACCCCGCGCGACGTCTGGTGCAGGAACAGCTCCGGCGCCAGCGGGGCCAGCAGCACGTCCGCCAGCACCTCCGGGTCCGCCGCCCCCGCGGCCTCCGCCAGCACCCGCACATGGGTCCGCCAGAACCCGTACGCGCCGGTCGTGAACCGCGAATGGCCCACCTCGGCGCCCAGCACCAAATGCGCGTGCCGCGTGAGCAGCCCGACCATCGCCTCGTAGAACGCCGCCAGCCGCTCGGCCGGGGGAGCGCCCGGGCCCAGTGGGGGCTCGCCGCGCAGCAATTCCTCCTGCAACCGGCGCTCGTGCTCGTCCAGCAACGCCACCGCGATCGACGCCCGGTCCGGGTAGCGGCGGTACAGCGTTCCGCGGCCGACGCCGGCCGCGCGGGCGATGTCCTCCATCGTCACCTCCGCCGCGCCGCGGGCGGTGAAGAGCTCCTCGGCCGCCTCGAGGATCTTCGCGCGGTTGCGGGCCGCGTCGGCGCGTTCGGGCATGTCACCAGCCTAGGGAATATCCGGACACCGCGTCCAGTTGCCTCAAGTGGACACCGCGTCCACTTGAGGAGGAATCGTGCCCCACCTGCTGCACCTCGACTCCAGCGCCCGCCGCTCGTCGTTCTCGCGGGAGCTGTCCGCCCGGTACGCCGCCGGCTGGACCGGCACCCGGACCTACCGCGACCTCGCCGCCGACCCCGTTCCGGTGATCGGCGAGGCCTGGACCGAAATCTGCGACGCCCTGCTCCGGAACGGGATCACCGACCCCGCGCACTACGCCGACGTCGTCGAGACGCCGGGGCAGAAGAAGGCCTGGGCGGTCGTCGAGCCACTGCTGGACGAGCTGCTCGAAGCCGACGTCGTCCTGATCGGCACGCCGATGTACAACTTCTCGGTCCCGGCCGCCCTGAAGGCCTGGATCGACCAGGTGACGTTCCCCCGGATGTCCCTGCGCGGCAAGCAGTTCGTCATCGCCGGCGCCCGAGGGGGCACGTACGCGGAAGGAACACCGCGAGCCCCCTTCGACCACCACGAGCGCTACCTGCGGGACTTCATCGCCGGGCACTACGACGTCGACGACGTCCGGTTCGTGCACGCCGAGCTGACCAACGCCCTGGTCGACCCGCACCTCGCCGCGCGCGACGGGGAACGGGAAGCCTCCCGCGAAGCAGCATTGAAGGCGATCTGATGGGCTGGGTGACGCTCGTCCTCGCCGGGCTCGTCGAGATCGCCTGGTCGCAGAGCATCAAGCCGACGGAGAACTTCACCCGGCCGTGGCCGACGCTCCTGTGCTTCGTGCTCGGCGCCGCCGCGGTGTACCTGCTGTCACGCGCGATGGACACCGTCCCGGTGGGCACCGCCTACGCGGTGTTCACCGGGATCGGTGCCGTCGGCGCGATCGTGCTCGGCGTCGTCGTGAGCAAGGACCCGCTGAGCCTCGGCCGGGTGGCCGCGCTGGCCCTGATCGTCGGCGGCGTCGTGCTCGCACGGGTCACGGCATGAGCTGTTCCCACAGGAACTCGAACACCAGCGCCCACTTGAACGCCAGCTGCTCGTTGTCCGCCGCGGCGCCGTGGCCGCCCTCGATGTTCTCGTGATACCGGACGTCGTGCCCCTGCTCACGCATCCGCGCCACCATCTTGCGGGCGTGGGCGGGGTGCACGCGGTCGTCGCGGGTGGACGTCACGAACAGCGACGGCGGGTACTTGCGTCCACTGTGGACGTTCTGGTAGGGCGAGTACTTCGCGATGTACTCCCACTCCGCGGCGTCGTCCGGGTCGCCGTACTCGGCCATCCAGGACGCGCCGGCCAGCAGCAGGTGGTAGCGGCGCATGTCCAGCAGCGGCACCTGGCTGACGATCGCGCCGAACCGCTCCGGGTACCGCGTGAGCATCACGCCCATCAGCAGCCCGCCGTTGCTGCCGCCCTGGATCCCCAGCTGCGACGGCGTCGTGATGCCCCGGGAAACCAGGTCCGCGGCCACCGCGGCGAAGTCCTCGTACACGCGGTGTCGCTCGGCCTTGATGGCCTGGGTGTGCCAGCCGGGCCCGTACTCGCCGCCGCCGCGGATGTTCGCGACGACGTACGTGCCGCCGCGGGCCAGCCAGCCGCGGCCGATCATCCCGCTGTACGACGGCGTCAGCGAGATCTCGAAGCCCCCGTAGCCGGTCAGCAGTGTCGGGCCGCCCTCGGCGCCGGAGGGCCGGACGACGAAGTACGGGATCTTCGTGCCGTCCTCCGACGTCGCGAAGTACTGCGCCACGCTCATGCCCGAAGCGTCGAAGAACGCCGGAGCCTGCTTCAGCACTTCGACGTCTTCACCGACGTGCCCATAGCTCAGCGTCGACGGCTGGAGAAAGCCGCTGGAGTCGATCAGGTACTCGTCGCTGACGTCGGGATCGGTGTCGAAGATGTCCGCGCTGCCGAACTCGGGCCCGCCGGCGAGCGGCTCGTCGGTCCAGCCGTCCGGACCCGGGGTCAGCACCCGCAGTTCGCTCCGGACGTCGCGCAGCGTGCCCAGCAGCAGGTGGTTGCGGGTCCAGGCCCAGTACTCGAGCGAGGTGTGCTCGTCGGGGGTGAACAGCGTCGTGAAGTTCCGGTCGCCGGCCTGGAAGGCGTCGAGGAGGATGGCGATCAGCGAGCCGGCCGCGTGTTCCGTGCCGCCGACCGCCCACGCGGTCCGCGGCCGCACCAGCAGCCATTCGCGGTGCACGGACGCGCTCGCGTCGTCCGGCACATCGATCTTGACCAGTCCGCTCGGCGTCCTAAGGTGCAGTTCCGAGCGGTAGAAGTCGATCGAGCGGCTGACGAAGTCCCGCTCGAAGCCCTCGGTCGGGTCGTGGGACGCGCCGATCGAGACGTCGTCGGGCTTGCCCTCGAAGACCGTGACGGCTTCGGAGAGGGGCGTGCCGCGGCGCCACTCCTTGGCCAGCCGCGGGTACCCCGAGCTGGTCAGCGAGCCGGGGCCGAAGTCCGTTCCGATGTAGACGCGGTCTTCGTCGATCCAGCCGATCCGCGTCTTCGCCTCGGGGACGGTGAAGCCGTCCTCGACGAACTCGTGCGCGTCGAGGTCGAACTCGCGGACCACGGTGGCGTCCGCGCCGCCGCGGGACAGCTCGACCAGGCCGCGCCGGTAGCCCGGCCGCAGCACGGTCGCGCCCTGCCAGACCCAGTTCTCGGCCTCGGCCTCGGCCAGCGCGTCGACGTCGAGCAGCAGCTCCCACTCGGGCTCGGCCTGCCGGTAGGGCTCCAGCGTCGTCCGCCGCCACAGCCCGCGCGGGTGGCTCGCGTCCTGCCAGAAGTTGTAGAGGAACTCGCCGCGGCGGCGCACGTACGGGATCCGGTCGTCGGCGTCGAGCACCTCGCGCAGCTGATCACGCAGTTCGGCGAACCGGGCACCGGCGGTCAGCTCGGCCAGCGTCTCGTCGTTGCGGGCGCGCACCCAGTCCAGCGCGTCGCCGCCGGTCACGTCTTCCAGCCACAGGTAAGGGTCCTCGACACTCATGCCGATAGTCTCGCCTGGTCCGGGGCCCGGTGGCCACCCGGTGGCGTGTTCGTTTCGTGATCCCTGCCTCCCGGGGCATCCGTATGCTGGTGCCACACAGCAGGGGGAGACCGTTGAGCGACGCCGAACCGCCGTGGCCGGGCCCGGCCCGGCCGCCGGAGCCCGCATGGGTGCCGGAGCCGAACCCGTGGGCGCCCAACTGGGCCGCGGCTCCGCCCGTCCCGATCGCGCCGCCGCGCAACCGGCTCTGGGGCGCCGTCACGGGCGTCCTGATCGTCGTGGTCACCGTCTCCCTGATCGCCGCCACCATCCCGCGCCGGGTGGACGGCCAGGCGTTCGCCGCGCAGGGCACCGACGCCGGCCGGGCGTACGGCGACACCGGGAAGCCCCCGAAGGCGGTGCGGGAGCTGGCGCGCAACCCCCTGCTCGGCGACGGCATCAGCCCCGGGGCCGCCACCTGCACCCTGCCCGAGCTCGGCCGGGCGGCCGACCAGCTCAAGGCCTACTACACCGCGCTCGTCACCTGCCTGGAGCAGTCGTGGCGCCCGGCGCTGGAGAAGGCGAACGAGCCGACGCTCACCGCGACCGTTTCGGTGACGCTGCCGGAACACAGCTCGTGCGGCGCGGCGCCGACGGAGAACGAGGCCGTGGCCTACTACTGCGGCGGCGACACGACGATCTACGCCCCGACCGACTGGATGCTGTCGGACGCCGGGCTCAACAAGGCGCGGCACATCGCCACGATCGCCCACGAGTACGGCCACCACGTCCAGCGCGAGAGCGGCATCCTGTCCGCGGCGTCGGACAAGATGACCTCGCCGGACGAGAACAGCACGGCCGACAAGGAGGTCGTGCGCCGGATCGAGCTGCAGGCGAACTGCTTCGGCGCGCTGTTCCTGACGGCCGTCGCCGGTTCCGGCTCGATCAGCCGGTCGCTGGCCAACGCCGCGGTCGCCGACTACGGCCGGGCCAACAACAGCGACACCCACGGCTCGCGCGAGCACCAGCTGTCGTGGGCGAAGGCGGGCTACGACGGCAAGGCGACGAAGGCGTGCGACACCTGGAGCGCCCCGGCCGACGAGGTCAGCTGAGCCACCAGGCGGGGTCGCGGCCGAGCAGGGCGAGGAACCGGTCGAGCGGGCTCGCGTCCGCGGGCACCTCGACGCTGTGGGCGAACGAGCCGTTCTTCTCGCGGCCTTCATCCGGGATCCGCTCGGCGAGCTTCGAGGCGATGTACACGGCCTCGGCGTCCGGCTCGTAGAGCAGGCCGAGCGTGCGGGCCAGGTCCCAGCCGTGCGCGACCGTGTCGACCAGGTGCATGTGCGCGGCGATCGAGCCGGGGAACGTGCCGAAGTGGTTGATGGTGAGCTGCCGCTCGAGCACGGCGTCGCCGGCGAAGGCGTCGAGGAAGTCCTCGACGGAGGCCCGGTATGCCGCGTAGGCGTCGTCGCCGAGGACGCCGGCGTCCCAGTCCGGCGCCGAGCCTTCGCGGGCCGCCGTCGCGAAGGCGTGGTTCTCGCTGACCTGGTGGCGGAGCAGGTCGGCGAGCGTCCAGCCGGCGCACGGGGTGGGACGGGCCAGGTCGGCGGCCGTCACACCGGCGACCATCTTGTCGAGGACGAGCAGGGTGCGGCGGTCGAGTTCGCGGAGATCCATACCCGGCACGTTAGGCGGGGCAGCGGACCACGAACAGTGCCAAATCCGCCGCAACCTTCGTGGGCCAATCTAGACTGTGCCGGTGGAGATCCACATCGACCTGACCGGGACGCGCGGCCACCGCGACGCGATCTACCGGCAGCTCCGCGCGGCGATCCTGGCCGGCCGGATCCGGCCCGGCGAGGCGCTGCCGCCGACCCGTGAGCTCGCGCAGCGGCTGGCGGTCTCCCGGACAACGGTCAGCGCGGCCTACGACCGGCTCACCGCCGAAGGCTTCCTCGCCGGACGCGTCGGCGCAGGCACGTTCGTCACGGCTTCGCCCGCGGAGCGCCCTTCGCCGGTCCCGGACGGCCCCGGCGTGCAGCCCCTGCCGGAGTGGGACGCCGTTCCGCCGCCGCCCGCGCCCTTTGCGCCGGCGCCGGAGTTCGACTTCCGGCCGGGCGTCCCGGACCTCTCGCTGTTCCCCTTCGACACCTGGCGGCGGCTGATCACGCAGCGGCTGCGTGCCGGCCAGGCCGACCTGATGACCTACGGAGATCCGCAGGGCCACCCCGCGCTGCGCGAGGAGATCGCCCGGCACGTCGGCGTTTCGCGGGACGTCCGCGCGAGTGCGGCGCAGGTCGTCGTCACCGCCGGCGCCCAGCAGACGACCGACCTCGTCGCGCGGGTGCTGCTGCGGGAGGGCGACCTCGCCGCCGTCGAGGACCCCGGGTACCCGCCGCCGCGGCTGGTGCTCGCCGCACGCGGCGTCCGGGTCGCGCCGGTGCCGGTGGACGCGTCCGGGATCGTCGTCGAGGCCATCCCGGCGGGGACGCGGCTGGTGTACGTGACGCCGTCGCACCAGTACCCGCTCGGCCTGTCGATGTCGCTGGACCGCCGTCTGGAGCTGCTCGACTGGGCGGAGCGGAACGACGCGGTGCTCGTCGAGGACGACTACGACACCGAGTTCCGCTACACCGGGCGGCCGCTGGAACCGTTGCACAGCTTGGATTCCCGGGGCCGGGTCGTGTACGTCGGCTCGTTTTCGAAGGTGCTCTCGCCGGCGCTGCGGCTGGGGTTCCTCATCGCGCCGCCGTCGCTGGTGCCGGCCCTGGTCAAGGCCCGCTACCTCACCGACTGGCACGCCCCGAACGTCGAGCAGGCGGCGCTGGCGGCGTTCATGGCCGAAGGCGGCTTCGCCCGGCACGTCCGGCGGATGCGGAAGGTCTACCGCGCCCGGCACGAACTGCTGGTCCGGGGGCTGGCTTCGTTCGCGGACGTCCTCACGCCGCTGCCGTCGTCCGCGGGCCTGCACCTCAGCGCGGTCGCGGCGAACGACTGCGGCCCGCTGGTGCGCGCCGCCCGCCGTCGGGGTGTCCGGCTGTACTCGCTGGGGGACTTCGGCGTGGGGGAGCGGCGGCACGGGCTCGTCTTCGGCTACGGTGCGGTCGCGGCCGAGCGGATCGAGCCGGGACTGGCCCGGCTGCGGGCACTGGCGGACGAAGGAGCGGTATGACCGACGACGTGATGGTGGCGATCGACGCCGGTCTGCGGCAGCACATCGGCGGCGACCGCGCCGGCGCGTACGCGACCTTCGCGCAGCTGTGGGAATCGATCGGCGAAGGCGGCGACCCGTTGCACCGCGTCGCGCTGGCGCACCACATGGCCGACGTCTGCGACGACCCGGCCGAGGAGCTCGAGTGGGATCTGCGGGCACTGGCCGCGGCGGATTCGCTGACCGACGCGCGGGCCCAGGAGTACCACTCGTCCCTGGCGGTGCGCGGGTTCTACCCGTCCCTGCACCTCAACCTCGGCGAGGACTACCGCAAGCTCGGCGACCTGCCCGCGGCGCGCGAACAGCTGGCACTGGCCCGCGCCCGCCTGGACGCCCTCGGCGACGACGACTACGCGGCCGGGATCCGACTGGCCCTGGACGGCTTGGCCGAACGGCTCGGCTGAATCGGTTCGAATACCACGAAGACGCCCCGTTTGCCGGACTTTCGCGGGGCGCCGGAGGGCCCTAACCTGTGGTGATCCAGCTCACCGACGGGAAGGATCGCCATGCGGATTGCGGATCTGCTGCGCAAGAAGGGGTCGGCGGTCGCGACGGTCACCCCGGAGACGACGGTGACCACGCTGCTGGCCGGACTGGCCGAACACAACGTCGGTGCGATGGTGGTCGTCGCCCCGGACGGGTCGATCGCGGGAATCGTCTCGGAACGCGACGTCGTGCGGCGCCTGAACGAACACGGCCCGGGCCTCCTCGACGGCCCGGTGTCGGAGATCATGACGAAACTCGTGGCGAGCTGCACCCCGGACGATTCGGTGGACCAGCTGTCGGTCCTGATGACGGAGCGCCGCATCCGCCACGTCCCGGTACTGGCCGACGGGCGGCTGGCCGGGATCGTGTCCATCGGGGACGTCGTGAAGAACCGGATGGAACAGCTGGAGCAGAGCCAGGAACAGCTGCAGGCCTACATTTCCCAGGGCTGAGGTCCCAGCGCCCCAAGGCCGCCTTGGGGCGCTGGGCCGGTTACTCCCGCCAGCCCGACAGTTCCACGCCCTTCGCGACATCCACTCGGTAGGACAGCGTCACGTTCTTGACCTCCCCGGGCGCCAGCGTCAGCTTCCACGTGAACTCGCCCAGCGCCGATGTCTCAACGGGTTCGGGTGACGTGCGAACGTCCTTCACCGTGATCGTGTCGTCCCGCGAAACCGGGGCCTGGTCCAGAACCGTCACCACGGCTTCCCTGGGCCCGTGGTTGCCGACCGAAATCCGGTACTCCGCCTCGCGCCGCTTCTGCCCCGACAGCGTCGCCTTGGACGCCGTCCGCCGGACCAGTTCCCGCTCGATCCGGATCCGGTCATCGACGCCCAATGCCAGTTCGAGCTCTTCCCCCGGCGCCCACGGTTCGAGCACGGTCGTCCCGACGAACTCCGCGTCGTGGAACACCGAAGCCCGGCCGGGGCGCAAAGCGTGCTCCGAGGTGTTCTCCACCGTGGCGCGCAAATACGCTTCCTGCGCCAGAACCGGCGCGGTGACGTACCCCAGCGAAGCGGTCAGTTCCAGCTGCGCCAACGTCGTCCGGTGCCCCTGCGCGCCGGACGGCACCGCCACCGGCCGCGAAGGGCGGTAGGTGACCGCCGTCGTGCCCTGCTCGACTGCGGCCATTTTGTTCTCCATCACCGAAGCCGACGACGCCATGTACTGCCGCCGGACGCCGTCCGGGATCCCGCCGGCCGCTGCGCCGTACGCGGCGGCGGGCGCGGCCGGGACCGGGAGGACGCGGTCCAGGTACCACGGCTGCAGTTCCGGTACCACCACCGACACCGCGGGCCGGGCCGTCGAAAGCGCCAGCTCGCATTCCGGCCAGTCTTCCCCCGTCTGCTGGCTGACCAGCCCGTACGACACCACGGTGACGTCGGTGCCGCGCACCCGGATGTCGTAGCCCGGTTCCCAGGTCGCGTCGGCGACCACATAGGACAGTTCGAGCTCGGCTTCCGCGCCCGGGTCGGCGATCTCCAGCTCGACGATCACCGAGGTGCTGTCCCGGCCGGCCCGGGTGTCGTGCGCTTCGATCCGCCGGTCGAGCGCGGCGAGGTCTTCGCGCAGCCGCGCGATCCGCTCGCTCAATACCCGGCGCGCCTTCAACGCGGAAGCCAGCCGCGCACTCAGCGCGTCCGTCACCTCCGCGACGCGCGAGGGTTCGGCGGTGCCGTTGGCCAGTGCCTTCGCGAAGCTGCTGCCGCTGCGCTTCGCGAGCGAAGTCAGCAGATCCACCTTCATCGTTTCGGCCGCTTCGTCGTCCAGGACGCCGTCGAGCGTGGCCTGATCGGCACGCCGCTGCTCGACGAGCGCATTCAAAGCCGGGTCGGCCGGTTCGGCGTGCCACTCGGTGCGCACGTCGACGCCGGTGATCAGTGCGGGCCCGGTGCCGGTGACGCGCACCGAGCTCGGGTCGAGGCCGACGGGCAGCCCGGCGAACTCCAGGCGCGGCCCGCCGTCGAGCGGCGCGGTGCCGCGGCGGGTGATCCGCGCACGCTGCGGGTAGACGGTCACGGCGGTGATCGGCGCTTCCACGGTCGGCATGCCTCCGACGTTAGTCTCTTGACACCCCCGCGGGCGGAGCGGAAGTGTCTTCAGGCGTCCGCTTCGCCCGGCTTGGGGGTTTGAGTGAAAGCCGCAGTCCTGCTCGCCGCCGTCCTCGCGCTGCCGCTGACCGCGGGCATCGCCGAAGCCGCGCCACCGGCCCCGGTGTTCACCGGCGGCCAGGCGCAACCGGTGTTCGACCCGGCCGACGTCGTCCGCGAAGACGTCTGGGTCACCGCGCCCGTCGACAGCGACCACGACGGCGCCGACGACCTCGTGCACGCCCAGGTCGTGCGCCCGCGCGCGACCCAGCAGGGCCTGAAGGTGCCCGTCGTCTACCAGGCCAGCCCGTACTACGCCGGCGGCAACGACGTCGCCAACCACAACGTCGACGTCGAGCTCTACGCGCCCGGGTACGCCCGCGGCCCGGAAGGCCCGCGCGTCGCCGCGCACGGCGTCGGCCCGGCCACCCCGATCACCTGGCGCTACCAGGACTACTTCACCGCGCGCGGGTTCGCCGTCGTCTACGGCGAATCGCTCGGCACCGGGCTGTCGACCGGCTGCCCGACCACCGGTGACGTCAACGAGACGATCGGCGCCCGCTCGGTCGTCGACTGGCTCAACGGCCGGACGTCGGCGAAGGACGCGAACGGCGCCGCGGCGAAGGCGGACTGGACGACCGGCAAGACCGGCATGATGGGCGTCTCCTACAACGGGACGCTGCCCAACGCCGTCGCGAGCACCGGTGTACAGGGCCTCGAGACGATCGTCCCGATCGCGGCCATCTCCAGCTGGTACGAGTACTACCGCCACGACGGCGCGGTGGTCGCGGCCGGCGGGTTCCAGGGCGAGGACGCCGACGTGCTCGCCGAGTACGTGTACACCCGCGCCGACCGGCAGGTCTGCCGCCCGGTGATCGACGGGCTGACCCGCGACCAGGACCGGGTCACCGGCGACTACACGCCGTTCTGGGACGTCCGGAACTACCGCAACGACGTCGGCGAGGTGCGCGCGTCGGTGCTCGCGGTGCACGGCCTCAACGACTGGAACGTCAAGACCGAGCAGGTCGCGACCTGGTACGAGGCGCTCAAGGCCCGCGGCGTCGAGCACAAGATCTGGCTGCACCAGTCCGGGCACGCGGACCCGTACTCGCTGCGGCGTGACGTCTGGCTGGCGACGCTGAACAAGTGGATGTCGCACTACCTCTACGGCATCGACAACGGCATCCAGAACGAGCCGAAGGCGACGATCCAGCGCGAGGACAAGTCGTGGGTCGACGAAGCCGACTGGCCGGCGCCGGGCACCGCCGACGTCCGCGTGTACCCGTGGCCGGGCGGCCGCTCGAAGGGCACCATCGACACGCGCCACCCCGTGCCGGGCACCGCGGCCGCGGAAACCCTCGCCGACGACTCGTCGAAGACGATCGAGCAGCTGGCCGGTCTCGCGTCCTCCGGCAACCGGCTGCTGTACGCGACTCCGGCGGCGAAGCAGGCCGTACGCCTCTCCGGCACCGCCCGCGCCGACCTGGCGCTGGCCTTCGACCGGCCCGCGGCGAACGTCTCGGCGATCCTGCTCGACCGCGCCCCCGACGGCACGTCCCACGTGATCACCCGCGGCTGGACCGACCCGCAGAACCGCACGTCGCCCGCGCGCACCGAGCCGATCACGCCGGGGCAGACCTACCGCATCGGCGTCGACCTGATGCCGAAGGACTACATCCTGGCGGCCGGGCACCGGCTGGAGTTCCTGCTCGCCTCCAGTGACCACGACTACACGCTGCGGCCTAAGCCGGGCGCGGGGCTCGCGCTCGACCTCACGAGGTCGTCGGTCACGCTCCCGGTCACGGGCGGCAAGCCGGCGCTGCGGGGCGCGTTCGGCTGATGCTGCCGCAGCACCTCCGCGCCGACGTCCGCACGTTGTGGGACTACCACGACCTGCGGCACGCGCCGCGACGGTCGGACGTCGGGATCGGGCTCGGCAGCCGCGATCCCGGCGTGGCCGTCCACGCGGCGGAGCTGTTCCACGCCGGGTGCTTCCCGCTGATCGTCTTCACCGGCGCCAACGCCCCGACGACGGTGGACCGCTTCCCCCGCGGCGAGGCGGTCCACTACCGCGAGATCGCCCTGGACCTGGGGGTGCCCGACGAGGCGATCCTCGTCGAGCCCGAGGCCCGGCACACGGGGGAGAACATCGCGTTCACCCGGCGGCTGCTCGCCGAGCGGGGGATCGCCGTCCGAACCGTGACGCTCGTTTCGCGGCCCTACCAGCAGCGAAGGGCGTACGCGACGGCCAAGCGGCTGTGGCCGGAAGCCGACGTCGTCTGCGCGGCGAAGAGCGTCTCGCTGGAGGACTACGTCGCCGGGAGCGAGGAGGCCGAGCGGGTGATCGGCATGCTCGTCGGCGAAACCCAGCGGATCACCGCCTACGCCGAGCGGGGCCTCACGATCCCGCAGCGGGTGCCGCCCGGCGTCGAGCGGGCGTTCGGCAGGCTGGTCGAGGCGGGGTTCACGCAACGGCTGGTCACTGTCCGCGTCGACGATCACTGAATGTAACGATCGTCGCAGGTCAGGCGACTTACCGGCGTTCCGTCCGCTGCGAGAGGACCCGCCATGACCTCGACCGCCGAACCCACCTTGGAGAGCCTGCGCACCCAGCTGTCCGGAGCCGCGCTGACCGACGGCGACCCCGGCTACGACGTCGCCCGCTCGGTCTGGAACGGAGAGATCGACCGCCGCCCCGCGGTGGTGGTGCGGCCCGCCGGGCCCGCGGACGTGGCCACCGCGCTCGCGTATGCGCGTGAAGCCGGCCTCGACGTGTCGGTGCGCGGCGGGGGCCACAACTTCGGCGGCGCCGCGGTCGTCGACGGCGGCCTTTGCGTCGACCTGAGCTCCCTCCAGGCGATCACCGTCGACCCGGAGGGCCGGACCGCGCGCTGCGGCGGCGGGACGACCTGGGCGCAGCTCGACGCCGCGACGCAGGCGCACGCGCTCGCCGTGCCGGGCGGCACGGTCAGCCACACCGGCGTCGGCGGCCTCACCCTCGGCGGCGGGTTCGGCTGGCTCACCGGCAAGCACGGCCTGTCCTGCGACAACCTGCTCTCGGCCGAGGTTGTCACCGCCGACGGCGACGTCCTGCGCGCGTCGGCCGAGGACCACGCCGACCTGTTCTGGGCGCTGCGCGGCGGAGGCGGCAACTTCGGCGTCGTCACCGAGTTCGAGTTCCGGCTGCACCCGGTCGGCCCGATCGTCCACCTGGGACTGTTCTTCTGGGGTCTCGAAGACGGCGTGGCCGCGCTGCGGCAGGCCCGGGCCGTGCTCGACACCCTGCCGGCGGAGATGGGGGTGCTCGTCGCCGGGCTCAACGCGCCGCCGGCGCCGTTCGTGCCCGAGGCCCACCACTTCCGGCCCGGCTACGCGCTGCTGATCGCCGGGTTCTCGGGGGAGGAGCAGCACGCCGAGGCGATCCGGGCGGCGCGATCGGGGCCGGCGCCGCTGTTCGAATTCGTTTCGCCGATCCCGTACGTCGAGCTGCAGCAGATGATCGACGGCGCCGCGCCGTGGGGCATCCTCGGCTACGAGAAGGCGGCCTTCGCCGACGCGCTGACCGACGAGGTCATCGAGGTGATCGCGGACTTCCTGCCCCGCAAGAGCTCGCCGATGTCGATCATGCCGATCTTCTCGCTGCACGGGGCGTTCGCCGGGAAGGCCGACGACGACACGGCCTTCGGCGGGGCGCGGCGGAAGTGCCTGGCCGTGAACATCGCCGCGATCGCCGCCGAGGCGGGACCGTACGCCGCCGACCGGGCCTGGGTGCGCGAGTTCTGGGAGGCGCTGGTGCCCTTCTCGTCCAACTCCGCGGGATACGTCAACTTCATGGCCGAGTACGAAGCCGACCGCGTCCGGACGTCCTACGGTCCGGAGAAGTACGCGCGGCTGGCCCGGGTCAAGGCGGCCTACGACCCGCGGAACGTGTTCCACCACAACGCGAACATCCCGCCGGCGCCGTGACGGGTCAGCCGGCGATGCCCGCGCGGTAGGCGAACGCGACCGCCTGCGCGCGGTCGCGCAGCCCGGCCTTGGCGAACAGGTGGTTGACGTGGGTCTTCACGGTCGCTTCGCTGACCACCAGTGTGCGGGCGATTTCGGTGTTCGAGAGGCCGGCCGCGATCAGCCGCAGCACCTCGATCTCGCGCGCGGTCAGGCCTTCGACCTCCTTGACGCGCGGCGGGGTGCTGCGGGCGGCGGCTTCGACGAGCCGCCGCTGCAGCTCGCCGTCCACTGTGGACTGGCCGGCGGCGGCCGAGCGCAGTGCCCGCGCGATGGATTCCGCGTCGGCGTCCTTGGTGAGGAACCCGCGGGCACCGGCGCGCAGCGCGGCCAGCAGCGACTCGTCGTCGGCGTAGGTGGTGAGCACGACGACCTCGGTGCCCGGGTGGCCGGCGCGGATGCGTTCGGTGGTCTCCACGCCGTCGCAGCGCGGCATCCGCAGGTCCACCAGCACGACGTCGGGGTGGTGCTCGGCGACGAGTTCGAGCGCGGTCAGCCCGTCGGCGGCGGCGCCGACCACCTCGACACCGGGCAGCAGCCCGAGCAGCGTGACCAGGCCTTCGCGGACCACCGCCTGGTCGTCGGCCAGCACGACGCGCAGCGTCACGCCGGCACCGTCAGGTGAATCCGCCATCCGTCCTCCCCCGGCCCGCTCTCCAGGCGCCCGTCGAGCAGCGCGACCCGTTCGCCCATCCCGCGCAAACCGTAGCCTGCCGCGGTGGCGGCCGGCGGGCGCCTGCCCTGCCGGTCGGCCACGGTCAGCTCCACCGACCCGTCGGCGTAGCCGAGCGTGACGTCCACCTCGGCGTGCGCCGCGTGCTTGCGGGAGTTGGCCAGCGCCTCCTGCACCGCGCGGACCAGCGCGGTGCCGACCGCCGGGTCCAGTTCGCGCGGCTCGCCTTCGACCGCGAGATCGGCGCGGGCGCCGCTGTCGAGCCGGTACGCGGCGAGGAGGTCGGCGATCGCGCGTTCGACGCCGACGGCGTCCTCGCGCAGCGCCGCCACGGCCTTCCGGGCTTCGGCGAGGCCTTCCGCCGCCAGCTGCTGGGCCCGTTGGATCTGGGCGACGGCGTCCGGGCTCGAGCCGTCGCGCACCAGCATCAGCCGTGCGCCCTGCAGGTTCAGCGCCAGGCCGGCCAGTGAATGCGCCAGGACGTCGTGCAGCTCGCGGGCGATGCGGGCGCGTTCGGCGAGCGCGGCGGCGCGGGCGTGCTCCTCGTTGGCGGTCTGTGCGCGGGCCAGCGCCAGCTCGGTCTGTTCGATGCGGGCGAGGCGGGTGCGCCGGTTCAGCCCCATCAGCACGACCACGGCGAGGACAGCGTACGTCGACAGAGCCCCTCGCCACGCGTCGTAGCGGGCCGCGCCGATGGTGATCGCCGCGAGGTCGAGCCCGATCGCCAGCACGATCGGCGCGGTGGATTGCCGCAGCACCACGAAGAAGGTGGTGCTGAACATCGCCACCGACGCCCAGCTGCTCGGCAGGAGCACCCAGAGCGCGCCCGTGCCGGCGATCACCGCGAGGGGCACCGCCGTCGTCAGCAGGCGGACGCGGGTTTCGTGGATCCACAGCAACGGGATCGACAGTGCGAGGGTGAACCCGATCAGGAACCAGGCGCGCGTGTCGGCGCGGGGCATGGCGGCGACCATCGGGACCGCGACGAGGACCCAGCGCAACCAGCCCTGAGCCCGGGGGAACACGGCTGGTCGGGTCGTCATTTCGGCAGTCCTCCGCGGGTGCTTGTACGGAAAATGTACCGACGGGGACTTCCCTTCGTGGAGTCAAGTTGTCCCGTTTGTCAGGAGGTTCCCCCATGTCCAGGTTGCGACGGCTCGCCCTGCTCGCCGCCGCCGCGGCGCTTCCCGCGCTCGGCCTCACCCTCGCCGGCCAGGCGACCGCCTCGGCCGCGCCCAACTTCCAGGTGCCGTTCAAGTGCGGCGTCACGGTCACCGCCGCCACGTTCAGCGGGCACAGCCCGGCGTACTCGGTCGACTTCCAGAAGGACGGCATCACCGGCATGCCGGTGCTCGCGGCGGCGTCGGGCACGGTGACCCGGGTGGCCGACGAAGGCAGCACGAGCTACGGCAAGTGGATCGAGGTCGACCACGGCGGCGGCTGGCGCACCCGGTACGCGCACCTGTCGGCCCAGGAGGTCTCCGTCGGGCAGTCAGTGGCGGGCGGCAAGCAGCTCGGCAAGGCGGGCGCGACCGGCGGCGTCACCGGCCCGCACCTGCACTTCGAAGAGCGCCTGGACGGCGTGGTGCAGAAGGCCAAGCTGAACGGCGTCGCCGTGCCGTACTACGGCCACACCAGCTTCACGAGCAAGAACGGCTGCGGCGGCAACCCGTACTCGGCCGAAGAGGTGTGCGGCGACGGCTTCTCCGTCGTGGACCAGCAGGCGCTGGCCAACTCCTCGGGCACGGCCTACCTGCTGTACAACGCTTCCACCAAGGCGAACTGCGTGACCACGCTGAAGGCGACGTCGCTCGGCACGGCCAGCCCGGTCGCGGCGTTCCTCGAGGTCGAGGGCGGGACCCGGACGACCGATTCCGGCAGCTTCACCTACTACGCCGGGCCGGTGAAGAAGACCGCCGACTCGACCTGCGTGAAGTGGGGCGGTTCGGTCGGTGCCAACAGCTACGAGAGCGGGTTCGAGCACTGCGGCTGAGCCGGTGGCAGCCGGGGCATCGCCACCCGGATCACGCAAGATGACGAGTAGTCGGCCGGTGGGGCCGGGCAGCATAGCCCGCCCCACCGACAAAACCGTCCCGCCCGGCCGCCGCCGGGCGGTATCCGTCCACATCGGCCCCAGCCATCCACAGATTTCCCGCCACCGCCCCATCCGGCCGCGTCCTGCCCCACAGTGGAGGCATGACCACCACCGCCCCGGCCGACCTCCGGGACCCCGCGCAGCTGCTGGCCGCACTCCCGTACCTGATCGGCTTCCGGCCCGAGAAATCCGTTGTCCTGCTCGGCCACCAGGACCCGGGCGACCGCCCCGGCCTGGTGCTGCGCGGTGACCTGCCCCGCCGCGAACACCGGGCGCACCAGGCGCGGGCGCTGGCCCCGCGGTTCGCCGCGGGCCGCCACATCGGCGTCACCGTGGTGATCGTCGGCGGACGGCGAAGACCCGGAAAGCCGCCGCCCCACGCGGGTTTCGTCGGCGAACTGGCGCGGGAGCTGGAGGAGTCCGGCCTCCCGGTGCTGCACGCGCTGTGGACGCCCACCATCGAGACGGGCGCCCCCTGGGCGTGTTACCGCGTCGAAGACTGCGCGGGCGTCCTGCCGGATCCGCGCACGACGGTCGTGGCGGCGGCCGCGACCGAGTGCGGCACAGTGGCGTTCGACAGCCGCGAGGAGCTCGAGGCGCTCCTGGCCCCGCGGTCACCGGAGGCACTCGCCCGCCGCGCGGATCGCTTGTCCGCCTTGACATCCCCACCCTGGCCGGCGGCCACCCGCATCAACGACGCGGCCGCGGTGGTCCGCGCGGCCTTCGACCGACAGCGCCGAGACGAAGGGCCACCGACGGACGAGGAAGCGGTTCTGCTCGCCAGCGCGCTGAAGCTCCCCGAAATCCGCGACCTGTGCCTGGCGATGGCGGTCCCTCCGGCGGCGGCCTCGGCCCGGGAGGCCGAGCACCTGTGGCTGACCTTGGTCCGCGAGCTCCCACCCCCGCACCGGGCAGAACCGGCGGCCCTTTTGGGCTTCACGGCATACCTGCGCGGCGACGGGACATTCGCGGGCATGGCCCTGGACAACGCCCTCGAAGCGGCACCGGACCACGTGCTGGCTTCGCTGCTGAAGAGGGTGCTGAACCGCGGAACACCCCCGCAGGTGATCCGCGGCTTGGCGGCCGCGGCAGCGGGTCCGCTGGTCGGCTTCGGCCTGGAGCCGGTGGACTTCGACGTGGACGATGCCGCATGAGAGCCGGCCTGCGTCAGCACTGGATGTCCTCTGTGGCCACCTTCACCGAGCAAGGGTGACCCTCCGACAGCCGGTGAGGCCGGGCGCGGAAGCCCCAGCCCACCGGCCGTTGCGAGGTCAGCCCCGTCGGGACTGGGTGAACTCCCAGGCGTCCCGCACAATCCCGGCGAGATCGGTCCGCTCCGGCTTCCACCCCAGCTCCTCGCGCGCCCGGTCGCTGGCCGCCACGAGCACCGACGGGTCGCCCGCCCGGCGCGGGGCCACCGCCGCCGGCACCGGGTGGCCGGTCACCTCGCGGCAGGCCTCGATCACCTCGAGAACGGAGAACCCCGTGCCATTGCCCAGGTTGTAGATGCGGTGCTCGCCCGCGGTGGCGTGCTTCAGCGCCAGCAGGTGCGCGTCCGCGAGGTCCACGACGTGGATGTAGTCGCGCACCGCCGTGTGGTCCGGCGTCGGGTAGTCGTCGCCGAAGATCTGGATGCGCTCGCGGTCGCCCGTGGCGACCTGGAGAACGAGAGGGATGAGATGGGTTTCCGTGGTGTGGCGCTCGCCGAAGCTGCCGTACGCGCCCGCGACGTTGAAGTAGCGCAGGCTCACCGCCGCCAGGCCGTGCGCGCCGGCGAAGCTGGTGATCGCGGCGTCGATGGCGAGCTTCGTGGCGCCGTAGGTGTTGGTCGGCCGGGTCGGCGCCGTCTCCGGGATCGGCGACTGCTCCGGTTCGCCGTAGGTCGCCGCGGTCGAGGAAAACACCAGCCGGGGCGTGCCGTGCTCCTGCATGGCCTCCAGCAGCCGCAGCGACGTGACGACGTTGCCTTCCCAGTACTTCGCCGGCTCCGTCATCGACTCGCCGACCAGCGACTTGGCCGCGAAGTGCAGCACGCCGTCGAAGCCCTCGCGCAGCAGGCTGCCCGCCACTTCGGCGGCGTCGCCTTCGATGAACCGCGCGTCCGGGTGGACGGCGTCGGCGTGCCCGGTGGACAGGTCGTCGACGACCGTGACCTGGTGCCCGGCTTCGACCAGCCGGGCGGCGCAGACACTTCCGACGTACCCGGCCCCGCCCGTCACGACCAGCTTCAGGGCGTTGCTCTGCTCCGACACTTCCAGGCCTTCCTGCCGAGGGTGACTGTGGGGCACAGTCTTCCCCCTCGACGACGCGCGGGTCCGCGCGGGGGTTGCCCCGGGCGGACCCGCGCGGTGTCAGAGCTCGTCGCGGCCGGCGCCGCGCGAGGGCACGGCCGTGAACATCCGCGGCCGCCGGTAACCGGCCTTCTCGTACGCCGCCTCGACGGCTTCCTTGACCCGGTCCAGGTCGGCGTCGCGGACCAGCGCGATCGCCGAGCCGCCGAAGCCGCCGCCGGTCATCCGCGAGCCGAGGGCGCCGGCCGCCCGCGCGGAGTCGACCGCGAGGTCCAGCTCGGCCGTGGAGATCCGGTAGTCGTCGCGCATGCTGACGTGCGAGGCGTCCAGGTACGGGCCGATCTCGGCCAGCCGCCCGGCGCGCAGCAGCTCGACCGTCTCGAGCACCCGCTGGTTCTCGGTGACGACGTGCCGCACGAGCGGCACGAGGTCCTCCGGCAGCCGGTCGAGGACGTCGTCGAGACCGTCGACGGTGACGTCGCGCAGCGCCTTCACCCCGAGCAGCTCGGCGGCCCGCTCGGTGCCGCGGCGGCGCTCGCCGTACCCGCCCTCGGCGTGCGAGTGCTTGGTGCGGGTGTCCATGATCAGCACCTGCAGCCCGGCCTCGGCCAGGCCGAACGGCACCTGCTCCTGCTCACCCGACCGCACGTCGAGGAACAGCACGTGGGACTCGGTGCAGCAGAGGGACGCCGTCTGGTCGAGCAGGCCGGTGGGGGCGCCGACGAAGTCGTTCTCCGACCGCTGCACCCACCGGGCGACCTGGGGCCGCGTCGGCACGTCGGTGCGGCTGCCGTCCAGCTCCAGGCCGGCCAGCCCGAGCAGCGCCAGCGACACCGCGCACTCGAGCGCGTGGGAGGAGGACAGGCCCGCCCCCGACGGCACGTCCCCGGCGATGACCAGGTCGGCTCCGTTCGCGAAGCCCTGGTCGCGCAGCACCCAGGCGACGCCCGCCGGGTACGCGGCCCACCCGTCGACGCTGCCCGGTGCCAGGTCGGCGATCTTGAGCTCGCCGCTGCGCTGGAGCTGGCCGTCGTCGCCCAGCGTGGCCACGGACAGGATGCCGTCCTCGCGGGGCGAAGCCGCCGCGGCCAGCCGGTGGGGCAGGGCGAACGGCAGCACGAAGCCGTCGTTGTAATCGGTGTGCTCGCCGATCAGGTTGACGCGGCCGGGCGCGGACCAGACGCCGGCCGGCGCCGTGCCGTGGATCGTGCGGAACGCCGCGGCGGCATCGGTGGCGGGGCTCATCGGGCCTGCGCCAGGACGGCGTGCAGCGCGGAGCTGGCGACCTGGGCGGTGGTGTCGCCGCCGGTGACCTCGATGGTGCCGCCGTTGGCCTTGCCGACGGTGACCGTGCCGCCGGGCACGATGCCGACGGACTTGAGCTCGGTCATCAGCGACTCGTCGAGCTGGACGTGCTCGGCGATGCGCCGGATCTCGACGCGGCCGCCGCCGGTGCGGGCGAACTCGTCGAGCCGGACCAGGTCGGCCTCCGCGGGCGGTGCCGGGTCGCCGTCGCCCAGCTTGTCCAGGCCGGGGATCGGGTTGCCGTACGGGGAGGTGGTCGGGTGGTCGAGCAGCTTGACCAGCTTGCGCTCGACGGCCTCGCTCATCACGTGCTCCCACCGGCACGCCTCGTTGTGCACGTGCTCCCACTCGAGCCCGATCACGTCGACGAGGAGGCGTTCGGCGAGGCGGTGCTTGCGCATCACGGCGATGGCGAGTTCCCGGCCGTGGTCGGTCAGCTGGAGGTGCCGGTCGTCGGCGACCACGACCAGCCCGTCCCGCTCCATCCGGGCGACGGTCTGGCTCACGGTCGGGCCGCTCTGCTGCAGGCGCTCGGCGATGCGGGCGCGCAGCGGAACGACACCTTCTTCTTCGAGTTCGTAAATGGTACGCAAGTACATCTCGGTGGTGTCGATGAGATCGTTCACGCTGTCCCCTTCGTCCGCGTTGCTCATCGTAGTCGTTGACCCCGGCAGCAGCGGCGGCCCTCACGGGTAACAACTCGCCGGTGGGGGAAATGTCCGCACCCCGGCGCGGCCGGGTGGGCGGCCGCTGGAAGATGGGAGGCATGCGTCCGCTGATCAGCACCACCGACCTCGCCACCGCGCTGGCCGGCCCGGCCGGGAACCGTCCCGTGGTCCTCGACGTCCGCTGGCGGCTCGCCGGTCCGCCCGGCGCCGAGTCCTACCGCGAGGGCCACGTGCCCGGAGCGGTGTTCACCGACCTCGACAGCGTGCTCGCGGGCGAGCCCGGCGAGGGCGGCCGCCACCCCCTGCCCGACCCGGCCGACCTGCAGCGCGACCTGCGCGCGGCGGGCGTACGGGAGGGGGTCCCGGTGGTGGCGTACGACGACGCGGACGGCTCGGTGGCGGCCCGGGCCTGGTGGCTCCTGCGCTGGGCGGGCCACACCGAGGTGGCGATCCTCGACGGCGGTTACGCAGCGTGGACGGCCGAGGGGCACCCGGTGAGCACGGACGAGGTGCGGCCGGAGCCGGGCGACATCACGGTCCACCCGGGAGGCATGCCGGTCCTGGACGCGGACGAAGCAGCCGCCCTGGCCCGCGACGGCCTCCTCCTCGACGCGCGCGCGACGCCGCGTTACGCGGGCGAGACGGAGCCGGTGGACCCCCGGGCGGGCCACATCCCGGGAGCGGTGAACGCCCCGTTCGCAGCCCACATCGGCGCCGACGGCCGCTGGCGCGCCCCGGAGGACCTGGCGGCGAGGTTCGCGAACCTGGGCCTGCGCCCGGGCGAGCCGGTCGGCGCCTACTGCGGCTCGGGCGTGACGGCGAGTTCGGTGGTGCTGGCCCTGGAGCTGGCGGGCCACCCGGGCGCGGGCCTGTACGCGGGCTCGTGGTCCCACTGGTCCCGAGACCCGAACCGCCCCGCGGCCACAGGCACCCTCCCGGGCTGACCGAACCCGCCCGGCTTAGGGGAGGGCGCTCAGTCGAGCCGGGCAACGCACCCCGGCCGTGCCCGCCGCCCGAGCCGCGTCGGCTCGGTCGGGCGCGTGCGCCGGGCTGGCCGCGCGCCCGGTCGGCCGAGCCAGGCCGCATGTGCTGGGTCAGCCGGGCCGCCCGTGCTCGGTCGACCGCGCCGAGCTGCCCGCGCTGGCCTTCCGGGCCGCTCGTGGACCGAGCTTGCCCGCGCGCTCGGCCGAGCCGAGCTGCGTGCGCTGGGGCAGCCGAGCGGACCGTGCCCGGTCGACCGGCGCCGAGCTGCCCGCGCTGGCCCGCCGGGCCGCTCGCGGACTGAGCCCGCCCGCGCGCGCTCGGCCGAGCCGAGCCGCCCGTGCCGGGCCAGCCGAGCCGCCCGTGCCGGGCCAGCCGAGCCGCCGTGCCGGGCCAGCCGAGCCGCCGTGCCGGGGCGGCCGAGCCGCTCGTGCCGGGCCAGTCGAGCCGCTCGTGCCGGGCCAGCCGACCATCCCCGCCCGTTCCACCCACCCGCGCCACTCGCGCCGAGGACCCGCCCACCGCATCTTCCACTCCACGCTTCCCGGCGATCGGCACTAGAGTCGATCGCATGTCGCCGGCCGTTGTTTGGGATCGGGCCCTGCTGGGTTATGACCTTGGCGGGGATCACCCGTTCAATCCCGTCCGGCTGGAGCTCACCGTCCGGCTGGCCACTGAGCTCGGCGTCCTCGAGAACGTCGAACTGCTCGTCCCCACCAGTGCCGGGGACGAGGAGCTCCTCCGGATCCACGCCCCCGAATACCTCGCCGCCGTGCGGGAGGCTCCGCTGGTCGGGTGGGATGTCGGGCACGGGCTCGGGACCTCCGACAACCCCGTCTTCTCCGACATGCACGATGCCTCCGCCCTCGTCGTCGGGTCCACGCTGCTCGCCGCGCGGAAGGTCGCCGAAGGCGAGGCCAGCCGGGCCGTCAACATCGCCGGGGGCCTGCACCACGCCATGCGGGACCAGGCCGCCGGCTTCTGCGTCTACAACGACTGCGCCGTCGCCATCTCCTGGCTGCTCGACCACGGCTTCGACCGCATCGCCTACATCGACACCGACGTCCACCACGGCGACGGCGTCCAGGCCGCCTTCTACGACGACCCCCGCGTCCTCACCATCTCGATGCACCAGCACCCCTTCACCCTCTGGCCCGGCACCGGCTACTCCGCCGAGACCGGCCGGGGGAAGGCCGACGGCACCTCCGTGAACGTCCCGCTGCCGCCGCGCACCAAAGACCCCGGCTGGCTGCGGGCCTTCCACGCCGTCGTCCCCTCGCTGCTCGCCGACTTCGAACCGCAGCTGCTGTTCACCCAGTGCGGGGTCGACTCCCACGAGGAAGACCCGCTCGCCGACCTCTCGCTGTCCGTCGACGGCCACCGCACCATCTACGCCACCCTCCGGGACCTCGCCGAGACCTACGCCGGCGGGAAGTGGATCGCCGTCGGCGGGGGCGGGTACCAGCTGATCCGGGTCGTTCCGCGGTCCTGGACGCACCTGATCGCCACCGTCCTCGACCGGGACGTCGACCCGGCGACGCCGCTGCCGCCCGGTTGGCGGGAAACCGTCACCAAGGCCGCCCCGCACGCCGAGCTGCCGCAGACCATGTCCGACGACCGCGACACGGAATTCAAGCCGTGGGGCGACGGCGAGGACGACCCGGTCGACATCGCCGTCCGGGACACCCGCCGCGCCGTCTTCCCGCTGCACGGCCTCGATCCGGACGACCCCAGGGACTGACCATGGCCGGACGGGATCCCTTCGACTACCCCCGCGACTGGGAGGCCGACGTCGTGCTGTCCGACGGCGGCACCGTCCACCTGCGCCCGGTCGTGCCCACCGACGCCGACGGCCTCGTCGCCTTCCACGCCAAGCTCTCCGAGCGCACCCGGTACTTCCGCTACTTCGGCGCGTACCCGCGGATCCCCGAAAAGGACCTGAAGCGCTTCTCGACCGTCGACCACCACGACCGGGTCGCGTTCGCCGCGTTCCTGGGCGACGACATCGTGGCCGTCGGGCGGTACGAGCGGCTCGACCACGGGCCGTCGGCGGAGGTCGCCTTCGTCGTCAGCGACGTCCACCAGGGCCGCGGGCTCGGCTCGATCCTCCTGGAACACCTCGCCGCGGCCGCGTCGGAGTGCGGGCTGCGCCGGTTCGTCGCCGAGGTGCTCGCCGAGAACGCCGCCATGGTGCGCGTGTTCCGCGACGCCGGCTACCAGGTCAGCCGCGAGTTCGAGGAAGGCGTGCTGCACCTGGAGTTCGACATCGACCCGACCGAGGAGTCCCTCGCCGTCGCGCGGTCCCGTGAGCAGGCGGCCGAGGCCCGCAGCGTGCACAACCTCCTGCACCCGAAGTCGGTCGCGGTGATCGGCGCGTCCACCGAACCGGGCAAGGTCGGCCACGTCGCCTTCGCGAACCTCCTGGTCGCCGCGTTCACCGGCACCGTCTACCCGGTCAACGCCGAGCACCGGTCGGTCCGCGGTGTCCGCGCGTACCCGTCGGTGCTGGACATCCCGGACCCGGTCGACCTGGCCGTCGTCGCGGTGCCCGCCGAGGCCGTCGAGTCCGTTTTGGACGCTTGCCTGGCGAAGGGCGTGAAGACGCTGCTGATCCTGTCCAGCGGGTTCGCCGAAGCCGGCCCGCACGGCCTGCACGCCGAGCTGCGGCTGGTCGGGGAGGCACGGGCGCACGGCATGCGCGTGGTGGGCCCGAACGCGCTCGGCGTGCTGAATACCGCGCCCGGCGTCCGGCTCAACGCCACCCTCGCGCCGCGCCTGCCCGGCCGCGGGCGCACCGGCTTCTTCTGCCAGTCCGGGGCGCTGGGCACCGCGATCCTCGCCGACGCCGAAGCGCGCGGCCTCGGCCTGTCGACGTTCGTCTCGGCCGGCAACCGCGCCGACGTCTCGGGCAACGACCTGCTCCAGTACTGGGAGACCGACCCGGACACCGACCTGGTGCTGCTGTACCTCGAGTCGTTCGGCAACCCGCGCAAGTTCGCGCGGCTGGCCCGCCGCCTCGCCCGGACGAAGCCGATCGTCGCGGTCAAGTCCGGGCGGCACGCGGTCCGGCCGCAGCTGGCGGCGACGTCGACGGAAATCGACGAGGCCAGCGTCCAGACGCTGTTCGAGCAGGCCGGCGTCGTGCGCGTGGAGTCGCTGGCGCAGCTGTTCGACACCGCGCTCGTGTTCGCCCACCAGCCGCTGCCCGCCGGTCCGCGGGTCGCCATCGTCGGCAACTCCAGCGCGATCGGGCTCCTGGCCGCCGACACCGCGCGGATGCAGGGCCTGCGGCTGGCGTCGGACCCGGTGGACGTCGGTCCGCAGGCCGGGCCGGAGGAGTTCGCCAAGGCGGTCCGCGAGGCCCTCACCTCGCCGGAGACCGACGCGCTCGTCGTCGTGTTCGCGCCGCCGATCGCCATCCCCGGCACCGCGTACGCGCGAGCGCTGCGGGAGACCGTCGTCGAACTGGGGGAGCGGAAGCCGATCGTCTCGACGTTCCTCGCCGCCGAGGGCGTCCCCGACGAACTCGCGGTCCTGTCCGGCGACGGCGTGCCGACGCGGGGATCCATCCCGTCGTACCCGAGCCCCGAACGCGCGGTGAACGCCCTCGCCCGGGTCGTGCGGTACGCGGCGTGGCGGCAACGCCCGCAGGGCACGCTGGTGCGGCCCGCGGGGATCCACACCGAGCAGGCGCAGGGCATCGTGCGCAAGCTCCTCGAGGCCGACAGCGGCAAGACGACCTTGCTTTCGGACGCCGAAGTCGTGCGGCTGCTGGACTGCTACGGCATCGACGTGGTGCCGTTCCGCATCGTGTCCACTGTGGACGAGGCGGTCGCGGCGGCGGGCGAGCTGGGCTACCCGGTGACGCTCAAGGCGGTCGACGAGCGGCTGCGCGGCCGCCCCGACCTGGCCGGCGTCCGGCTCGACCTGGCGTACGAAGACTCGGTGCGCCGGGCGTACGAGACGTTGCGCGAGGTCTCCGGGGACGACGAGGTGTACGTCCAGCGGATGGCGCCCAAGGGCCTGTCGTGCGTGATCGGCCTGCAGGACGACCCGTCGTTCGGCACGCTCGTCTCGTTCGGGCTGTCCGGGCTGGTCAGCACGCTGCTCGGCGACCGCGCGTACCGGGCCGTCCCGCTCACCGACGTCGACGCCGCGACGCTGCTGCGCGAACCCCGGACAGCGCCGCTGCTCACCGGCTACCGCGGCGACGAACCGGCCGACCTCGCCGCGCTGCAGGACATGGTGCTGCGCGTGGCCGCGCTGGCCGAGGACAACCCGGAGGTGCGGTCGCTGGTGCTGGACCCGATCCTGGCCTCGCCGGACGGCGCCTTCGTCGCCAACGCCCGCCTGGTGCTGGGCGCCCCGCCGTCCCGGCCGGACACCGGCCCGCGCCGGCTGCGCGCGATCAACCCGCAGGACTGACCATGGCTGCGCTGTCCAAGCTCCTGTCCCGGCACCTCGGCGACCTGCCGGGCGCGGTGGCCCTCGTGGCCCGCGGCGAGCAGGTCGAAGCCGCGGCCGCCGGCTCGGCCGACGCCGAGGGCACCGTGCCGATGGCGCGGGACTCGCTGTTCCGCGTCGCGTCCCTGACCAAGCCGATCACCGCCGCGGCCGTGCTCCTGCTCGTCGACGACGGTGAGCTCGCCCTGGACGACCCGATCGCGCGGTGGCTGCCGGAGCTGGCGTCTCCCGTGGTCGTCCGCACGCCGGACGGCCCGATCGACGACGTCGTGCCGGCCGCCCGCCCGATCACGGTGGCCGACCTGCTCACCTTCCGGTGCGGGTACGGCCTCGCCGGGGACATGACGCTGCCCGCGGTCGACCTGCTGCTGCAGGTGCTGGGCCACCCGGCGGCGTCCCCGCGGGCGCTGTCGCCGGACGAGTGGCTGGCCGCGCTGGCGCAGGTCCCGATGCTGTCCCAGCCGGGGCAGGCGTGGCTCTACGACACGGGCTCGGACCTCCAGGGCGTGCTGATCGCGCGGGTGGCCGGCCGTCCGCTGCCGGAGTTCCTGGCGGAGCGGCTGTTCGAGCCGCTCGGCATGGCCGACACCGGGTTCGCCGTGCCGACCGCGGCGCTCGGCCGGTTCACCAGCGCCTACCGCCGCGGCGAGGACGGGCTGCGGCTGATCGACTCGCCGGAGGGCCGGTGGAGCGCGCCGCCGTCGTTCCCGTCCGGGGCCGCGGGGCTGGTCTCGACGGCCGACGACCTCCTGGCGTTCGCGAGGTTCCTGCGCGATGAGGGCACGGCGGGCGGCCACCGCCTGCTGACGCCGGAGTCGGTGCACCGCATGACGACCGACCACCTGACCCCGGCCCAGCGAGCCGCGGCCCGGCCGTTCCTGCACGGCCAGGGCTGGGGCTACGGCGGCTCGGTGGACGTCGACGCGAAGGAACCGTGGGAGATCCCGGGCCGCTACGGCTGGGTCGGCGGCGCGGGCACGGCCCTGCACCTGGTCCCGGCGACGGGCACGGTCTCGGTGCTGTTGACCCAGGTCGAGCTGACCAGCCCCGAGCCCACCCCGCTCATGAAGGAGTTCTGGACCTACGCGGCCAGCTAGGCGGGGCGCGCGGCCGGTCGTGAGTGGTAAGGCGGGTTAGAGCCTGTCTTGGATCTTGGTTAGGTGGTCCTGGCCCGCTGTTTCTGGCGGGTCAGGCGCCTGGTCATGATAGTGATCATGGAGAGGTTGATGAAGGCTGCGGAGTGCTCGGGCAGGCGTTCGTAGTCGCGGACGTTGCGGCGGGCTTGGGTGATCCAGGAAAAGGTGCGTTCGACCACCCAGCGCCGGGGCAGGATGACGAAGGTTTTCTGACCGACGATTTTCTTGACGATGTCGAGTGTCATCCGCAGGGTTTTCCTGGCCCAGTCGACGAGGTCGGCGCTGGTGTAGCCGCCGTCGGCCCACACCCATCGCACGCCGCGGTGGGCGGCGTGCAGCGCGGGCAGCAGCAACCGGGCGGCAGTGCGGTCTTGCAGGTTGGCCGCGGTGACCAGCACGACCAGCAGCAATCCTTGGGTGTCGGTGGCGATGTGGCGTTTGCGGCCGTCGATCTTCTTCCCGCCGTCATAACCCCGGCCGGCGCGGGCGACGGTCTCGGCGGCCTTGACCGACTGGGAGTCGATCACCGCCGCGCTCGGGGCGGGATTGCGTCCCGCTTTCACCCGGATCCTCTCCCGCAGCCGGTCCCGGATCCGCTCGAACACCCCGGCCTTGGACCAGCGGGTGAAGAACCCATGCACCGTCTGCCACGGCGGGAAGTCCGGCGGCAACGCCCGCCATTTGATGCCGTTGTCGGTGACATAACGCAAGGCGTCGACGATCGCGCGGCGGGGATGTTTCTCCGGACGGCCACCTGCCGCGGTCTCGCACGCGGGCGTGGGCAGCAGCGACTCCAGCAGCGCCCACTCGGCATCGCTGGTGTCGGAGGGGTAGCGACGCGGACGACAGCCCGCTGACGTGGCCTTACCGGCGGCAGGGTACAAAGAAGACCGGGCCTCTGCTGGTCGTGATCATGATGTGGTGTCAAGATCATTAGCAGAGGCCCGACCCATACCCACAGACGGCATCAAAAACAGGCTCTTAGAACCCAATGCCGCTTAGCTTAAGTTGATGTTGTGCTGGTCGGTGTGGTGCTTCTGGCGGTGTCGGTTGGCTGGTTAGTGTCGCTGCCGTGAGCGGGATTGGTGGCGGGTGGGCGGACTCGATGTCGGTGGGGGTGCTGGCCACGGCGGTGCCACGAGACGCGGTGGACACTGCGATCGCGGTGACCCGCCGGGGCGCGAAGCGCTCCGGCGGGAAACTGCCCCCGCACGTGATGGTGTACTACGCGATGGCGCTGTCGTTGTTCGCCGACGACGATTACGAAGAGGTCATGACCCGCCTCGCCGGCACGCTGGCCTCGTGGGGATGCTGGGATCCGGGCTGGGACATTCCCACCACAGGCGGGATCACCCAGGCCCGCCAGCGGCTGGGCGCCGAGCCGCTGGCGGAGGTGTTCGACACGGTCGCGGTCCCGGTAGCCGATGAGCTGACCCAGGGCGCGTTTCTGGGGCCATGGCGGCTGATGAGCATCGACGGATTCGAGTGGGACGCCCCCGACACCGACGCCAACGTCGCCGAGTTCGGGTATTCCGGCGGCACCGGCGAGAAAGCATCCGCGTTTGCAAAGGTTCGGGTACTGACCATCGCCGAGTGCGCCTCCCACGCAGTCGTGGCCACCCGGATCGGCGGGCGCGGGACCGGCGGGAAGCGCCAGGGCGAACAGACCCTGGCCCGCCGGCTCTGGCCCGCACTGGCCGAGGACTGGCTGCTGATCGCCGATTCCGGTTTCTACAGCTACCAGGACTGGAGCAAGGCGGCCGCCACCGGCGCGGCCCTGCTCTGGCGGCTGCCCGCCACGGTGAAGACCCCGAAGCTGATGGATCTGGACGACGGATCCTACCTGTCGGTACTGATCAACAAGACCGTGCGCAGCACCACCCGCCGCGCCGAGATCCTGCAGACCGCCCGCGACGGCGGTGACCTCGACCCCGCCGAGGCGACCGTGGTGCGCGTGATCGAGTACACCGTGCCCGACCGCGGACCCGACCCGGACGAGGTGATCCGCGTGATCACCACCATCGGCGATCCCGCCGACGCCCCGGCCGAGATACTCGCCCAGGCCTACCACCAGCGCTGGGAGCACGAGACCGGCAACGACCAGCTCAAAACCCACCTCCGCGGCCCCGGCCGGGTCCTGCGATCGAAAAGCCCGGACATGATCCGCCAGGAAATCTACGGCTACCTGCTCACCCACTACGCCATCAGCACACTGATCTGCCGAGCCGCCACCGAAGCCGACATCGACCCCGACCGGGTCAAATTCCTGCGCACCGTCCGCCTCGTTCGCCGCCAGACCACCTCCGGCCCGGCGGCCTTTTCCCCCTAACCAGCAGACCAGAACACTCACCACCGCCATCACCACCCGCCGTCACCTCAACCCGCAACGCCGGCACAGAACCTACCCACGCGTGGTCAAACGAGCCCGCCACACCGCATACCGGATTAAGAAACCCACCGACACCGGCACCCACCACAACGGACCCGCCACCATCACCCTCACCACCGCCGCATGATCAACACAAGCTAAGTGGCATTGGGTTAGAACCCGCCTTACCACTCACGAGGGGGTTGGGCGGGCGAGGAGGTCGCCGAGGGTGCGGAGCTGGTGGGTGGCCGCGCCCAGCTGGAACTCCAGGCGTTTCGCCGCCGCGAAGTAGCGGTGCACCACGTGGTCGACGTCGATGCCCACGCCGCCGTGGACGTGGACCGCCGTGTGGGCCACGCGGTGGCCCGCCTCCGCGGCCCAGAACTTCGCCGTCGCCACCGCTTCGGAGGCGGCCGGGGCGTCCGACGAAAGCTGCCACGCCGCCTGCAGCGTCGTCAGGCGGACCGCCTCCACGTCCAGGTACGCGTCCGCGAGCCGCTGGCGGACGGCTTGGAACCCGCCGATCACGTGGTCGAACTGCTTCCGCTCGGCCGCGTACGCCGCCGTCAGCTCCAGCGCCCGCTCGACCACGCCGAGCTGCTGGGCGCACACCCCGGCCGTCCCGCGCAGGCGCAGCCACTCGCCGATGTCGCCCAGCGACACTCCCGGCGCGTCGGACAGTTCCAGAAGGCAGGCGTCCGCGTGGTCGACCGTCTGCTGCGGCCGCACCGAGACGCCCTCAGCCGCCGCGTCGACCAGGAAGACCTCGTCCGCGGCGGCGACCAGGAACCCGTGCGCGAAGGCCCCGAACGGCACGGCCGTCTGCGTGCCGGACACCCGGCCGCCCGAAGCCGTGAAACCGGACAGCGCCACCGCGAGGACCCGCTCGCCCCGCAGCACCGGCAGCACCCAGCGGTCCACCAGCTCCGGCGTGCCGAACCCGGCCAGCGCCGACGCCGCCATCGTGATCGACGGCAAGTAGGGGACCGCCGCCACCGCGCGGCCGATCTCGGTCAGCACCGCGCACTGCTCCAGCAGCCCGAACCCGCCGCCGCCCAGCGACGACGGCAGCGCCGCGTCCAGCACACCCGCCTGGCCGAGCGCTGTCCACGAGACCGTGTCGAAGCCGCCGGTGCCGTGGGGGTCGTGGGTGGCCTTGTCCGCGAGCAGCCGCCGGGTCAGCGCGGCGAGGTCGGCCGACGCTTCGGAAGGGGTGAAGTCCATGGTCGCTCCTAGCGCGTGACGGGCAGGCCGAGGGCGGTGGCGGCGATCATGTCCCGCTGGATCTCGTTGGTGCCGCCGCCGAAGGTGAGGATCAGCGCCGACCGGTGCAGCCGCTCGATCCGCCCGGCCAGCTGCGCGCCCGGCGAGCCTTCGCGGACGACGGCGGCCGCGCCGAGCACCTCCATCAGCAGCCGGTAGGCCTCGATCGCGAACTCCGTGCCGAACACCTTCGTCGCCGACGCCTCGGCCGGCCCGAGCTCGCTGGCCGCGGCCGCCCAGGCGATCCGCCAGTTCCGCAGCTTCAGGTACTCCGCGCCCGCGTGCACCCGCGCCAGGTGCAGCCGCACCCACTCCTGCTCGATGGCGCCGGTTTCCTTCGCCCACGCCAGGACGTCGGTCAACGCCTTGCGGATCGGCGCCGACGACGTCAGCGCGACGCGCTCGTGGTTGAGCTGGTTGGTGATCAGCGGCCAGCCCGCGTTCTCCTCGGCGACGCGCGCCGACACCGGCACGCGGACGCCGTCGTAGTAGGTCGCGCTGGTGCCGGCACCCGCGACCGTGTGCACCTTGGTCCACGAGAACCCGGGAGAAGACGTCGGCACGATGAGCATCGACAGCCCGCGGTGCTTCTTCGCCGAAGGATCGGTCCGGACCGCGAGCCAGACGTAGTCGGCGTACTCGATCAGGCTCGTCCACATCTTCTGGCCGGTGACGACGTACTCGTCGCCGTCGCGCTCGGCCCGCGTCCGCAGCGAGGCGAGGTCGGTGCCGGCCTCCGGCTCGGAGTAGCCGATCGAGAAGTGCAGCTCGCCGGCGGCGATCTTCGGCAGGTAGAACGCCTTCTGGTCTTCGGTGCCGTAGCGCATGATCGTCGGGCCCACGGTGTTCACCGTGAGGAACGGCACCGGCACCCCGGCGACGGCCGCTTCGTCGGTGAAGATCAGCTGGTCGAGCATCGACCGGCCCTGCCCGCCGTACTCGGGCGGCCAGCCCAGCGCGAGCCAGCCGTCCTTGCCCAGCTGCCGCACGATCTCCTTGTACGCCACGCCATCGCCGTACTCACCGCCGCCCGAGCGGAGGCCGGCCCGCCGTTCGGGCGTCATCAGCTCGGCGAAGTACTCCCGGAGTTCGGCCGCCAGGGCCTGCTGCTCCGGCGTGTAGTCGATCCGCACCCGTCACCTCGATCCGGCGTTACACTAGAACCCGTTCTAGTTGTACCAGGACTGACACGGCGGAGGAAGCATGGAGATCGGGGTCGACCGTTCGCTCTGCGAAGCGAACGCGGTGTGCGTGGGGTTCGCGCCGGACATCTTCGACCTGGACGACGACGAAGAACTGGTCATCCGGTCCGGCCCGGTGCCGGACGACCAGGTGGAACGCGTTTCCGATGCGATCAAAGGCTGTCCGAAGAACGCGCTGTTCACCACCGGTTAGCGGTGTTCACCTGGAGGCTTGCCCTAAACAAGAACAGATTCTACTGTAGGCCAGACCCAGGACTCGACGAGGAGGTTCCGCGGTGAGCCTGACCGGCAGGACAGCGATCGTCACCGGCGCGGCCGCGGGGCTGGGGCGGGCCGAAGCCCTCGCGCTCGCCGCCGGCGGCGCGACGGTGGTCGTCAACGACATCGGCGAGCCGAAGGACGTCGTCGCCGAGATCGAAGCGGCCGGCGGCAAGGCCGTCGCGGTGGCCGGCGACGTCGGCGAACGCGCGACGGCCGACGCGCTCACCGAGGCTGCGCTCGACCTCGGCGGGCTCGACATCGTGGTGAACAACGCGGGCGTGCTGCGCGACAAGATGCTCTTCTCGATGTCCGACGACGATTGGGACACCGTGCTGCGCGTCCACCTGCGCGGCCACTTTCTGTTGTCCCGCAACGCCGCGAAGCACTGGCGCGACCGGTCCAAAGCGGACGGCAAGCCGGTGTACGGGCGGCTGGTCAACACCGCGTCCGAGGCGTTCCTCATCGGCTCGCCCGGCCAGCCCAACTACGCCGCGGCGAAGGCGGGCATCACCGCGCTCACCATGTCGGCCGCTCGCGGCCTGGCCAAGTACGGCGTCCGCGCCAACGCGATCTGCCCGCGCGCGCGGACGGCGATGACCGAGGGCGTGTTCGGCGCCGCCCCTGCCGAAGGTGCCGATCCGCTCTCGGTCGAGCACGTCGCCCCCTTCGTCGCCTACCTCGCCTCCCCGGCGGCCGAGCACGTCAACGGCCAGGTGTTCGTCGTCCACGGCGGCACGGTCGCCCTGGTCGAGCCGCCGCGGATCGAGCACCGCTGGAAGCTCGACGAGCTCGAAACCTCGCTCAGCGCCTTTTTCGCCGACCGCGACCCCGGCCGGATGTTCGCGGCCACCGAGATCCTGGGAGAGTCATGAGGCTGGACGGGAAGATCGCCCTCATCACCGGTGCCGCCCGCGGGCAGGGCGAGGCCGCCGCCCGCGCGTTCGTCGCCGAGGGCGCCAAGGTGGTGATCGCCGACATCCTCGACGACGAGGGCAAGCAGCTGGCCGCCGAACTCGGCGAGCAGGCCGTCTACCAGCACCTCGACGTCGGCGACGAGGACGGCTGGGCCGCCGCGGTCGAGCGCGCCACCACCGAGTTCGGCGCCCCGAACGTGCTGGTCAACAACGCGGGGATCCTCCACTTTTCCGAACTCGGCAAGACGACGCTGGCCGACTACGAACGCGTCATCCGGGTGAACCAGATCGGGGCGTTTCTCGGGATGCGCTCGGTCGTTGAACCGATGACCGCCGCCGGCGGTGGCTCCATCGTCAACGTGTCCTCTGTGGAGGGTCTGGCCGGGATGCCCTACCTCGTCGCCTACACCGCGAGCAAGTTCGCGATCCGCGGGATGACCAAGGTCGCGGCGATGGAGCTCGGCAAGAAGCACATCCGCGTCAACTCGGTGCACCCCGGCGCGATCGACACGAAGATGGTCGAGACCGCGGCGGGCGGCCAGAAAGTCGACATGTCGTACGTCGGGAAGAAGGTCGCCCTGAAGCGGGTCGGCCAGCCCGAGGACATCGCCAAGCTGGTGTTGTTCCTGGCCAGCGACGAGAGCGCGTACTGCACGGGTGCCGAATTCGTCGCGGACGGCGGGGCGACGGCCACGCACGCCCTCAACTTCTGAAGGAGAACAGCCGAAGGGTTCAGTGAACACCGCTAACCAAAAGCGGGAACCGGGTGTGGAGAAGACTCGGAGGTCAACGGCGATCTACTGGGAGGTGTGGTGAGCGGAAGCAGCGGCACGCTCCCGGGAACCGCGGCCCTGACCCAGGTCGGCCGCCTGGCGACCCTCTCGTGGGAGGTCCTGCGCGCGATCTTCAAGCGCCCGTTCCAGGCCCGCGAGTGGATCCAGCAGTGCTGGTTCTTCGCCAGCGTCACGATCCTCCCGACGGCACTGGTCGCCATCCCGTTCGGCGCGGTGATCGCCCTGCAGCTCGGCTCGCTGACCGCGCAGATCGGCGCCCAGTCGTTCACCGGCGCGGCCAGCGCGCTGGCCATCGTGCAGCAGGCCAGCCCGCTGATCACCGCGCTGCTCGTCGCGGGCGCCGGCGGCAGCGCCGTCTGCGCGGACATCGGCGCCCGCAAGATCCGCGAAGAGATCGACGCCATGGAGGTCCTCGGCGTCAACCCGATCCAGCGGCTGATCGTGCCGCGGGTGCTCGCCGCGATGGTCGTTTCGGTGCTGCTGAACGGCTTGGTCAGCGTGGTCGGCGTGCTCGGCGGCTACTTCTTCAACGTCGTCCTGCAGGGCGGCACGCCGGGCGCGTACCTCGCCAGCTTCAACGCCCTCGCCCAGGTGCCGGATCTGTGGATCAGCGAGATCAAGGCGCTGCTGTACGGCTTCGTCGCCGGGGTGGTCGCCGCCTTCCGCGGGCTGAACCCGGCGGGCGGGCCGAAGGGCGTCGGTGACGCGGTCAACCAGGCCGTCGTCATCACGTTCCTGCTGCTGTTCCTGATCAACGTCGTGCTCACCGCGATCTACCTGCGGATCGTCCCGCCGAAGGCGATGTGATGACCGCCGAACCCCTGGACACGGACCGGACGCTCGAGTACATCGCGCGCCCGGGCCAGAGCCTGGAAGGGCTCGGCAAGCAGCTGGCGTTCGCGGCGAAGGCGCTCGCCTGGTCGCCGCGCACGATCCGCCGCTACAGCCGGGAAACCCTGCGGCTGCTCACCGAGGTCTGCTTCGGCACCGGCGGGCTCGCCGTCATCGGTGGCACGCTCGGCGTGATGATCGGGATGACGCTGTTCACCGGCCTCATCGTGGGCCTGCAGGGCTATTCCGCGCTCAACCAGCTCGGCACGGCCGCGCTCACCGGGTTCATCTCCGCCTACTTCAACACGCGCGAAGTCGCGCCGCTCTCGGCCGGGCTCGCGCTGTCCGCCACCGTCGGCTGCGGCTTCACCGCCCAGCTCGGCGCCATGCGGATCTCCGAGGAGATCGACGCCCTGGAAGTCATGGGTGTGCCGAGCATGCCGTACCTGGTGACGACCCGGGTCCTCGCCGGCGTCGCCGCGGTGATCCCGCTGTACGCGGTCGGCCTGCTGTCGAGCTACCTGGCGTCCCGGCAGATCACCATCTGGCTCTACGGCCAGTCCGCGGGCACCTACGACCACTACTTCACGCTCTTCCTGCCGCCCGGCGACGTCCTGTGGTCGTTCGGGAAGGTGATCGTCTTCAGCGTGCTCGTGATCCTGTCCCATTGCTACTACGGCTTCCACGCCAGCGGCGGCCCGGCCGGCGTCGGCGTCGCCGTGGGCCGCGCGGTGCGGACGTCGATCGTGCTGATCTCGGTGCTGGACTTCTTCCTGTCGCTGGCCATCTGGGGCGCGAACACCACGGTGAGGATCTCGGGATGAGGCGCGAGCTCTGGCAGCGGCTCCGGTACCAGGTGCTGGGGCTCGTCTTCCTGGTCGTCGCCGCCCTGTTCATCGCGCTCACCCTGGCCGTCTACCACAAGGCGTTCACCCCGGTGACGCTCGTGAAGCTGGAGACCGACCGCGTCGGCAGCCAGCTGCGCACCGGCGGCGACGTCAAGGTCCGCGGCATGCTCGTCGGCGAGGTCCGGTCGGTGCTGGCGAAGGGCGACCACGCCGAGCTGGAACTCGCGCTCGACCCGGACAAGACGAACGTCATCCCGAAGAACGTCTCCGCGCGGCTGCTGCCGAAGACGCTCTTCGGCGAGCGGTACGTCGCCCTGCAGCTGCCCGAGAAGGCGCAGCGCCCGATCGAAGCCGGTGACGTCATCCCGCAGGACCGCAGCAGCGCGGCGATCGAACTGCAGAAGGTCCTCGACGACGTGATGCCGCTGCTGCAGGCGGTCCAGCCGGAGAAGCTGTCGAGCACGCTGACCGCGGTGGCGACCGCGCTCGACGGCCGCGGCAAGCAGCTCGGCGAGACCCTGGCCGGGCTGTCGGACTACCTCGGCAAGCTGAACCCGTCGCTGCCGGACGTCAAAGCCGACATCACCGGCCTCGCGAACGTGGCGAACACCTACGACAAGGCCGCGCCGGACCTGTTGCAGGCGCTGTCCGACCTGACCACGACGAGCCGGACGATCGTCGACCAGCGCGCGCAGCTGAGCGACCTCTACGCCACGGTCACCGCGGCTTCGGTGGATCTCACGAGCTTCCTGCAGGTCAACAAGGACAACCTGATCCGGCTCACCACGGCCGTCCAGCCGACCCTGGACGTCCTCGCCAAGTACGCGCCCGAGTACCCGTGCCTGCTGCGGCAGCTCGCCGAGTCGGTGCCGCGGGCGGAACTGGCGTTCGGCAAGGGCACCGCGCACCCCGAGGTCAGCCGGGTCACCATCGAGTTCGCCGCCAGCCGAGGCAAGTACCTCCCCGGCGTCGACGAGCCGAAGTACGACGACAAGCGCGGCCCGCGCTGCTACCCGCAGGTGCCGAAGCCCGGCGTGTGGCCGCAGTACCCGCCGGACGGCGCGATCAAGGACGGCTCCAGCAAGCCCCCGCCGCCGAAGTACCCGCCCGAGACGCTGCCGGCCGGGGGTGGCGCGGTCGGCGGCGACGGCACGATCGTCGGCTCGGCGTACGAAACCGACCTCATCGAAGTGCTCGCCTCGCCCGCGCTCGGCACCTCGCCGGGGGACGTGCCCGGCTGGGCGGGCCTGCTCGTCGGGCCGCTCTACCGCGGGGCGGAGGTGGAGCTGAAGTGAGGAGTTTCGTCCCGTCGCTCATCAAGCTGGGGATCTTCGCGGTGGTCACCGTGCTGCTCACCGGGATCCTGGCGGCCACGATCGCGAACACGAACTTCGGTGAGACGTCCGGTTACCTGGCGAAGTTCACCGACGCGTCCGGGTTGAAGGAAGGCGACGACGTCCGCATCGCCGGGGTCAAGGTCGGCCAGGTCGACTCGATCGCGGTGGTCGAGGGCGAGCGGAACCTCGCCGAGGTCCGGTTCGACGTCGAACACGCCTACCGGCTGCCGGAGACGGTGACCGCGACGATCAAGTACCGCAACCTGGTCGGGCAGCGCTACCTCGCGCTCGGCACGGACGTCCCCGGCGACAAGGCCCTGCCCGAGGGCGGCACGATCCCGCCGGAGCGCACGAAACCCGCGCTCAACCTCACCGTGCTGTTCAACGGCTTCAAGCCGTTGTTCAAGGCGCTGAGCCCGAAGGACGTCAACCAGCTCTCGGCCGAGATCATCAGCGTCTTCCAGGGCGAGGGCGGCACGATCACCAGCCTGCTGCGGCACACCGCGTCGCTGACGTCGGCGATCGCGAGCAAGGACCAGGTGATCGGCCAGGTCATCGCCAACCTCAACACGGTGCTCGGCACGGTCAACGCGCGCGGCCCCCAGCTCGGCGACCTGATCGAGCAGACCCAAAAGCTGGTCAGCGGGCTGGCCGAGCAGCGCAGGCCGATCGGCGACGCGGTCAGCGCGCTCGGCGACCTCGCCGTGTCGACCACCGGGCTCCTGGCCGACGCCCGCCCGGCGCTCAAGGACGACGTCGCCCAGCTCGGTGTGCTCTCGCAGAACCTCGGCGACTCCGGCGAGCTGCTCAACCACCTCCTCGAGGTGCTGCCGGGCAACCTGCAGAAGTTCACCCGGACGCTGTCCTACGGCAGCTGGTTCAACTACTACCTGTGCGGGATCACCGGCACCATCGGCATTTCCTCGCTCGACATCACGCTGCCGATCATCCCGATCCCCGGCACCCAGCGCGCGGAGAGGTGTGGTCCGTGAAGCCGCTGAAGGAACGCAACCAGGCCGCGGTGGGCGCGGTCGCGCTCGTGCTGATCGTGCTCGTCACGGCCACGACGTACTTTTCCGACCAGCTCCCGTTCTTCGGCAACGGCACGACGTACTCGGCGTACTTCGGCGAGTCCGCCGGGCTGGCGCCGGACAACGAGGTCGAGGTCGCCGGCGTCAAGGTCGGCACGGTGTCGTCGGTGAAGCTGGCGGGCAAGCAGGTGCTGGTCAAGTTCCGGGTGAAGGACGTCCGGGTCGGCGACGCGACGACCGCGTCCATCGAGATCAAGACGCTGCTGGGGGAGAAGTACCTCGCCCTCGACCCGAAGGGCAGCGGCGCGCAGGAGCCCAACGACACGATCCCGCAGGCCCGCACCCGCACGCCGTTCCAGCTGCAGGACGCCTTCGAACAGCTGTCGACGACGGTCGGCGACATCGACACGAAACAGCTCGCGGACAGCTTCAACGCCCTCTCGGACAGCCTCAAGGACAGCCCGCAGTACCTGAAGGACACGCTGACCGGCCTGTCGTCGCTCGCGAAAACGGTGTCCTCCCGTGACGCCGACCTGCACACGCTGCTGGCCAACACGAGCCAGGTCTCGAAGACGCTGTCCGACCGCAACGCCCAGCTGCAGCGCGTGATCAGCGACGGCAACCTGCTGCTCACCGAGCTGCAGAACCGCAAGCAGGCCATCAGCGCCCTGCTCACCGGCACCCAGCAGCTGTCGCAGCAGCTGACCGGGCTGGTCCAGGACAACCGCGCCCAGCTCAAGCCGACGCTGGAGAAGCTCGGGAAGGTGACCGACATCCTGCAGCGCAACCAGGGCAACCTCGACCAGAGCCTGCAGCTGATGGCGCCGTTCGCCCGCGTCGGCGCGAACGCCACCGGCAACGGCCGCTGGTTCGAGGGCTACCTGTGCGGGCTGCTGCCGCCGACGATCACCGTGGGCGGGCTGCACATCAACCCCGAAGGCTGCACCCCGCCGATCGCGGCGCCGAACCAGGGGGTGGGCCGCCGATGACCATCCACACCGCCCGCGGCCGCAGCCTGGTGACCTGGCTGGCCTTCGCGTGCGTCCTCGCGCTGATCGTCACGGCCGGGCTGTACCTGGTGTTCCGGTCGTCGAACGGCACCCAGCTGTCCGCGTACTTCGGCAAGACCGTCGGGCTGTACGCGGGTTCGTCGGTGCGGGTGCTCGGCGTGCCGGTCGGCGAGGTCACCGGCGTCACGCCCGAGGGTGACGCCGTCCGTGTCGACATGCGGGTCGACGAGGTGGCGCTGCCGGCCGACGTCGGCGCGGTCGTGGTCGCGCCGAGCCTGGTCAGCGACCGGTACGTCCAGCTCACCCCGGCCTACGACAGCGGTCCCGTGCTCGCTTCGGGGACGGTGCTCGCGAAGGACCGCACGGCCACGCCGGTGGAACTGGACGACCTGTACTCCAGCCTGGACAAGCTGTCGACGGCACTGGGCCCGAACGGGGCCAACAAGGACGGCGCGCTGTCCGGCGTCCTCGACACCGCGGCAAACACGCTCAAGGGCAACGGCACCTCGCTGAACTCGACGGTCGGGCAGCTGGCCGAGCTGGCGAAGACGCTCGACGGCTCGAAGGACGACCTGTTCTCGACCGTGCAGAACCTCAACTCCTTCACCGGCGCACTGGCCCAGAGCGACCAGCAGCTCAACGAGTTCTACGGCCGCGTCGCCGACGTCAGCCGGTTCCTCGCCGCGGACTCCGGCGAAGTGGGCGCCGCGCTGCAGTCCCTCGGCGGGGCACTCGGCGACGTCCAGCAGTTCGTCAACGACAACAAGACGGCCTTGGAATCCAATGTGGACAAGCTGGCGTCGCTGTCGAAGGTGCTGGTCGACCAGCGCGCCGCGCTCGCCGAGGTGCTCGACATCGCGCCGACCGGCGCCACCAACTTCATCAACTCCTACGACGCGGCCTCGGGCACCATCGCCGTCCGCGACAACCTCAACGAGCTGACCAACCCGCCGATCCTCACCGTGTGCCGCCTGATCAGCTCGGTCACGCCGAAGGAAATCCCCGACACCCTGGGGAACATCTGCAAGCAACTCGCGCCGGTCCTAGACGGCGTCCTGAAGCTGCCGACCATCCCGCAGGTGCTCAACTCGCTCCAGAACGGGACGCTGCCGCCGTTGCCGCTCCCGCTCGTCGACGTGATGGAACAGCTGTCCGGCGGTGCGAAGTGAAGGGGCGCCGTCGGATCGCGGGAGCACTCGCCGGGGTGCTCGTGCTCGCCGGGTGCAGCGACGGCGGCTTCAACGGCCTCTACGGCACGCCGCTGCCGGGCGGGGCCGACGTCGGCGACCACCCGTACCACGTCACCGCCGTTTTCACCGACGTGCTGGACCTGGTGCCGCAGTCGAGCGTCAAGGTCAACGACGTCGCGGTCGGGCGCGTCGACAAGATCACGCTGACCCCGGACACACGGTCGGCGCTGGTGGCGATGACCGTCAACGGCGACATCGCCCTGCCCGCCAACGCCCACGCCGAGCTGAAGCAGTCTTCGCTGCTGGGCGAGAAGTTCGTCGAGCTGAGCGTGCCCACCGCCGAACCCGCGTCGGGGAAGCTCGCCGACGGCGGGCAGATCCCGCTCGGGCGTACCAACCGCAACCCCGAGGTCGAGGAGGTGCTCGGCGCGCTTTCGCTGCTGCTCAACGGCGGTGGCGTCGAGCAGATCCAGAAGATCAGCCACGAACTCAACGACGCGCTGTCCGGGAACGAGCCGGAGATCCGCGCGCTGCTGTCCCGGGTGGACGAACTGGCCACCCAGCTCGACGGGCACAAGACCGAGATCCTGCGCGCGATCGACGGCCTCGCGAAGCTGTCGCACACCTTGACCGGCCAGACGCAGAACCTGACCGACGCGCTCGACAACCTCGCGCCGGGCCTGAAGGTCGTCACGGACCAGCGCGACCAGCTCGTGGGCATGCTGAACGCGCTGAACACGTTGTCCGGCGTCGCGGTGGACACCGTGACGAAGAGCCGCGACCAGCTCGTCGCGAACCTCAAGGCGCTGCAGCCGACGCTGGCCAAGCTCGGCGAGGCGGGCCAGAACCTGCCGAACGCGTTGCAGATCCTGCTGACCTACCCGTTCCCGGACTACGCGGGCAACGTGATCAAGGGCGACTACGCGAACGTCGAGGCGAACGTGAACCTCGACCTGGACGTGCTCATCTCGAACTTCACGAACTCGTCGCAGCCGCCGATCGCGCTGCCTTCCGGGATCGGCGGTCAGCCTTCCGCGGTCGCGCCGCCGTTGCCGCTGCCGGACCTGGGCTCGGTTCCGCCGGCCGCCGGGCCGAACCTGCTGGGCGGGCTGCTCGGCCTGATCGGGGGCGGCCGGTGACCCGCAAGATCCGGATCCAGCTGTTCGCGTTCGTCGTCATCGCGGTGGTTTCGGTCGTCTACGCCGGCGGCCGGTACGCCGGGCTGGACCGGCTGTTCGGCCACCGCGGTTACGTCGTCACCGCGCAGCTGACCGACTCCGGCGGGATCTTCGTCAACTCCGAAGTCGCCTATCGCGGGGTGACGGTCGGGCGGGTGACGTCGATGACGCTCACCGAGCACGGCGTCGACGTCGCCCTCGACATCGACGCGGGCGCACCGGACATCCCGGCCGACGCGCACGCTCAGGTGGCGAACCGGTCGGCGGTGGGCGAGCAGTTCGTCGACCTGCTCCCGCAGCACAACGGCGGCCCGTTCCTGAAGGACGGCTCGGTGATCACGGCGGACCGGACGTCGCTGCCGCCGTCACCGGACACCGTGCTCACCCACCTCGACGACCTCGTGGCGAGCGTGCACCCGGAGTCGCTGCGGACGGTCGTCGACGAGACGTACAACGCGTTCGCGGGCGCGGGGCCGGAACTGCAGCAGCTGCTGGACAGCACGGGCTCGCTGACGGCAGTGGCCGCGCAGTACGTCCCGCAGACGCAGGGGCTGCTGGCGAACTCGCGGATCGTGCTCGGCACCCAGGAACGGCAGGCGGCGAACATCACCGACTTCGCCTCGGGGCTGCGGACCATCGCGGGTCAGCTCAAGAAGTCGGATCCCGATCTGCGGCGGGTGATCGCGCAGGCGCCGCAGCTGAGCCGGCAGATCAGCGACGTGCTGGCGGCGTCCGGGACCGATCTGGGCGTGCTGTTCGCCAACCTGCTGACCACGGCGCAGATCACGACGTCCCGGAAGGACTCGATCGAGGAACTCTTGGTCGCGTACCCGATCATTTCGGCGTTTTCGCCGTCGACGTCCCCGGACGGCACCGGTCACCTGGGCGTGGTGTTCAACTTCTTCGACCCGGCTTCGTGCACGAAGGGGTACGAAGGGACGAAGCAGCGTCCGGCGAACGATGAGACCGAAGCACCGGTGAACATGAACGCCTACTGCGCCGAGCCGCCGGGCAGCCCGACCGGGGTGCGCGGGGCGCAGAACGCGCCTTACGCGGGGAAGCCGCCCGCGATCCCGGCCGCGCCTCAGCAGCAGGCGGCTGCTTCTTCGCCCGCGCAGCTGCCGGGGGTGCTGAGCCTGCTGACCGGCCCGTCTTCGGGTGGGCTGGCCCGGTTGCTGGGCGCGCCGTGAAGCTGCGTCTCCTGGTGGTCCTGGCCGTCTTGTCGGTGCTGGCGGCCGCGTTCTCGGGCTGGTCCTGGTGGCGTGCGGCAGCCGACGACTCCTTCGCCCGCGGCCGCGAGCGTGACGCGGTCCTAGCCGCGGCGGGGCCTGGACTGGTCACGCTGAACACGATCGACTACCGCACGGCGGCGGCGGACGTGGACCGCTGGATCGCGGCCACGACGGGGCAGTACGCCAAGGACCTGTCCGGCGACCGCCAGCTGCAGATCGACCGCGCGACGACGGCCCGCACGGTGTCCTCGGCGTCGCTGGTCCAGGCGGCGGTGACGGAGATCGATCCCGCTCGCGGGGTGGCGCGTCTCCTGGCGGTCCTGGACGTCCGGGTTTCCACGGGCGGCGGGGCCGTTTCCCCGCGGCTCAACCGCCTGACGGTGGACGTGTCCCGCGCCCCGGACGGCTGGAAGATCAGCGGCGTCCAGGCGGCGGGCTCATGACCCGGGCGTTGATCCTGGTGGTGGCACTGGCCCTGGGCTGCACGGCCTGGTTCGGCATCGAAGCGGCCTCGCTGTCCCCGGGCGACAATGCGGCTTTGGTGGACGTCTCGGCCACTTCGGACGTTTCATCTCAGGTGAGCGACGCGGTGAAGGCGGTGTTTTCGTACGACTACGCGAACCTGGCCCGCACGGAGCGGGCGGCGTCGGAGGTCCTGACGGGGGACGCGGTCCGCCAGTACCAGACCCAGTTCGCTTCGGCCCGCCCCCGCGCGACGGCGGAGAAGCTCATCCGGACGACGACGGTCCGGGCGATCGGGGTGCGGTCGTTGCGGGGTGACTCGGCGGATCTGCTGTTGTTCCTGGACCAGCAGACGGTGGCCCAGGGCGGGGGAGCGCCGACGTCGTCGGTGGCCCAGCTGGCGGTGACGGCGAAGCGCGTGGACGGCCGCTGGAAACTGGCGACGCTGACGGCGCTCTGATCCCTTCAGACGCCGGAGCTCGGGGGAACCAGCGCGGCCGTGACGGCGCGAGCCGCCGCGCGATCGCCGAGCAGATCGGTGCTGTCGGCGAACTGGTCGATCGCCCCGGTGCGCGGCAAAACACGGAGTGCCGGGTCGGTCAGGGTGTCGAGGAGCGCCTGGCTGAACCGGTCCGCGCGCAGGACCTGGAACGGACGGTCGTGGTAGGGGCGGGTGCCGGGATCGAGCGGCTCGGTCAGGCCGAGCCGGTTGTGCAGCTCGGCGATGGCGGTGTACGCCGCCGCGAGGTGGCCCTCCCGTTCGGGCCAGGTGGTCGCGGCCAGTGCCGCGGTCAGTGCCGGCGAAACGGTGGCCGCGAACGGGAGCCGGGTGAAGGCGCTGCCGAGCCATTTGCCGTAGGGCGGAAATCGGCGGTGCATCAGCAGGCTCAGGCGCAGGAGCTCCCGGACCAAGCGGGCCGCGACGACGGCCGAGCCGAGTTCGTCGCCGACTTCGCCGCACCGTCCGACGAACGCCTCTTCCTGCGAGATCCGCTGCCACTGGCAGGCCAGGAGGTAACGCCAGATCTGCTCCGGGTACCAGCCGAGCCGCGCGCGAACCGCGGTGAGTTCGCCCGTGGGGTCGTGGAAGACCGCGCCGGCGGTGAGTTCGGCGAGGGCCTGGGTGGGGGTGGCGAGCCAGTCGAGCGTGGTGATGGCCTCGCGGGGATCGAAGCCCAATTGGCCGGGGAGCCATTCGTCGAGGGTGGTGACGTCGACGCGGTGGAAGACCGGTCCGTCGGTGGCCACCATGTGGCGCACGTGCTCGTTCTCGGTGGGGCCGAAGTTGGTGGGGTAGCCGTGGAACGCCTTGGGCAGCTCGTCGCTCAACATCGCGACGACGTCTCGGGCGTATCGCTCCGCGTCGTCGCGGCTCAAGAAGAGCTGCAGACGTGGCCCCCATTCGTGATCGGCGGAGCGAGCCGTGTCGAAGCCGAGGACCTCCGAACCGGTGCCGATCCGCGCGGCCGTGTACGGCAGTTCCCCGAAGTGCGCGTGGAGCACCGGCCGGACTGCCTCGTGGTAGAAGCGGCGGGACAGTTCCAGGCCGGGGAGGAACGACTGGTCCATGGGCCGCATGATGCCGCCCCGGCGGGTGCGCCGCGACCGGATATCGACGACCCCTCAGCCGTCCCAGACTGTCGCGCCCTGCCGCAGAACCTCCACATCGGACCGCTCTTCCACCGGCCACAGCTCCACCACGTACCGGTAGTGCTCCCCGAACTCGTGCTCGTTCCAGGTCGTCGCGGGCGGACCGGCAGGCACGTAGGAAACCCGCGCCCGGTACAACCCGGGAAGCACCGAAAAGAACTTTTCCTGCGACGGGTAATCCGAAGGCCCGGAAATCACCAACCGCCCGCTCGGAACCGGAAGATCCGCTTCCACCACGTGCTCGGCGTCGGCCAGAAGACCGGGCGCCGAGGGCAGCAGCGTCACCGAAGACTCGACCACGTCCGAGCGTGCCGTCGCGATGGCGAGGCCGCCCGGCTCCGCCCCGATCCGGTGGTCCACCGCGGAATCGGTCCAGCCGCTGCCCGTCAACCGGGCGCGGGAATCCCGGATGGCGAACTGGCGCTGGTCGGCGTGGACGACGAGATGCACACCAACCACCCTAGCCAGGACCCGCCCCGAAATGGTATCGACGGCGGGTTTAGCGTTGACCCATGACCACTGCTTCCGTCGACGTCGACACGGCCCGCAGCGAGTACGCGGCCCTGGTCGGCCGAGGCCTCTCCCTGGACATCACCCGCGGCAAGCCGTCCCCCGAGCAGCTCGACCTCTCGAACGCGCTGCTCTCCCTCCCGGGCGACGGCAGCTTCAAGGCCGAGGACGGCACCGACGTCCGCAACTACGGCGGCCTCAACGGCCTGCCCGAGCTGCGCCGCATCTTCGCCGCCGCGCTGCAGGTGCCCGCCGGGCAGCTGCTCGCCGCCGGCAACTCGAGCCTCGAGCTGATGCACGACGCCGTCGTCCAGGCCCTGCTGAGCAAGCTGCCCGGCGCCGAACGCCGCTGGGCCGACGAGCCGCAGGTGAAGTTCCTCGCCCCCGTCCCGGGCTACGACCGCCACTTCGCGCTCACCGAGCGCTTCGGCATCGAGCTCGTCCCGGTGGCGATGACCGACGAGGGCCCGGACATGGACGTCGTCGAGACGCTGGTCGCCGAAGACCCGGCCGTCAAGGGCATCTGGTGCGTCCCCAAGTACAGCAACCCCACCGGCGTCACGTTCAGTGACGACGTCGTCCGGCGGCTCGCCACCATGCGCACCGCGGCGCCGGACTTCCGGATCTTCTGGGACAACGCCTACGCCGTGCACCACCTCACCGACGACGAGCCGGAGCTGGCCGACCTGCTGGCCCTGGCCACCGAGGCCGGCCACGCCGACCGCGTCTTCGTCTTCGGCTCCACCTCGAAGATCACCCTGGCCGGAGCCGGCGTCGGCTTCTTCGGCGCGTCCGAGGCCAACCTCGCCTGGTGGACCGGCAACACAGGCAAGCGCACCATCGGCCCCGACAAGGTCAACCAGCTGCGTCACGCCCACTTCCTCAAGGACGAGGCCGGCGTCCGCGCGCACATGCGCAAGCACGCCGAGATCATCGGCCCGAAGTTCGCGGCCGTCGACCGGATCCTCTCCGAGGAGCTGGCCGACCTGGCGTCCTGGACCAAGCCGACCGGCGGGTACTTCATCACGCTGACCGTCCCGCGGGGCACCGCGAAGGAGGTCGTGCGGCTGGCGAAGGAGGCCGGGGTCGCACTGACCCCCGCCGGGGCGACCCACCCGCACGGGAACGACCCGGACGACGCCGTCATCCGCATCGCGCCGACCTTCCCGAAGCTCGAAGAGGTCGAAGAGGCCGTCCGCGCGCTCGCCGTGTGCGTCCGGCTCGCGGTCGCGCAGCGCGGCTGACCTGGGCAAACGCAAGTCGATCAAAATTTTTCCCGTTTTGACCGAGCCGGGGGACGCCCAGGTACGTATGACCGGTGGGTGAGGTGGACGAACTCGTCACGAGAGGACGTCCCCCGGTGTTCGGAAAACGCTACACACAGCAGCTGATCGAGCGCAGCGCGGAGAACGCGACCGACCGCCGCCGCTTCCTCAAGGCTGCGGGAGCGGCGGGGCTCGGCGTCGCGGGCGCCGGCGCGCTCGGCGGTGCGTTGTCGCTGGGCCTCGGCTCGGCCGGTGCCACACAGCAGTACGGAGGTCAGGGAGGTGACAAGGCGAAGGAGCAGGCGAGCGACGCCGCCGTGCTGAACTTCGCGCTGAACCTCGAGTACCTCGAGGCCAACCTGTACTCGTTCGCCGTCTACGGCTACGGGCTGAACGAGAAGTACGTCAACGGCGTCGGCAACCTGGGCAAGGTCTCCGGTGGGCACGCGGTGCAGTTCAAGAGCGAGCACACCAAGCAGCTCGTCCAGGAGATCGCCGGCGACGAGGTCGCCCACGTGAACTTCCTGCGCAAGGCGCTCGACAAAGCCGCCGTCGCGCAGCCGGAGATCGACTTCCAGAACAGCTTCACCGCGGCCATGCAGGCCGCCGGGGTGATCAAGCAGGGCCAGACGTTCGACCCGTTCGGCAGCGAGAACAACTTCCTGCTCGCCGCCTACCTGTTCGAGGACGTCGGCGTGTCCGCGTACAAGGGCGCCGCCCCGCTGGTGAACAACAAGACGTTCCTCGACGCCGCCGCGGGCATCCTGGCCGTCGAGGCCTACCACGCCGGGATCGTGCGGTCGGCGCTGTTCGAGCGCGGCCTCGGGGACATCACGAACAAGATGTCCGACGCCCGCGACAGCCTCGACGGCAAGGCCGACGACGACGAAGGCGTCCTCAAGAACGGCAAGGCGAACCTCGTCCCGGCCGACGCCAACGGCATCGCGTTCGGGCGCTCCGCCGAGCGCGTGCTCAACATCGCCTACCTCAACCCGGACAAGGTGTCCTCCGGTGGGTTCTACCCGCGCGGCTTGAACGGCGACATCGCCACCAGCGGTGCGAAGGAGAAGTAGGCACCGCGTGCCGCCGCCACGGTAACGTCACCGGCGGCGGCACGCGGAGTCGACGGGGGGACGCGAAGTGCGGGTACTGGTCGCGGGTGGCGGGATCGCGGGCACGGTCACGGCCATGGCGCTGAAGCTCGCCGGGCACGACCCGGTCGTGTACGAGGCCTACCCCGCAGGCGGGGACGACATCGGCGCGTTCCTCACGATCATGCACAACGGCATGGACGCCCTGCGCGCGATCGGGGCCGACCGGCCGGTGATCGACAGTTCGTTCGCCGCGTACGGCGTCGAACTCGTCGCCCCGACGGGGGAGACCCTGGGGCGGCGCGAGTTCGACACCGAAGGCCTCGACGGGCCGCGCACCCTGACCCGCGCGACGCTCTACCGCGTCCTGCAGGACGAGGCCGAGCGCCGCGGTGTCCCGCTGGAGCGCGGCAAGCGGCTGGTGGGCGCGCAGCCCGGCCCGGACGGGATCACGGCGGAGTTCGCCGACGGCACCACCGAAACAGGTGACGTGCTGGTCGGCGCGGACGGGTTGCGCTCGGTCGTCCGGCGGCTGATCGACCCGGCCGCGGACGAGCCCCGCTATACCGGGTTGACCGTCGTGTACGGCTACACGCGGGCCGCCGGGCTGCCCGCCGCGCCCGGGATCTACCGGATGATCCGCGGGAGCCGGGCCGCCTTCGGGTTCACCACGGACACCGGCGGCGCTACTTTTTGGTTCGCCCGCATCCCGGACGTCGAGCGCTCCCGCGAGGAGATCGCGGCGGTCACCCCGGCGGGCTGGCGCGAGTTCGCGCACGCGGCGTTCGACGGAGATCCGTTGCCCTGCGCGGACATCATCGCCGCCACCGGCGAGGAGGTGTTCGGCGGCCACTCCTACGACGTCCCGGAAACCCGGCTCTGGTCGACGCCCGAGATGGTCCTGACCGGCGACGCCGCCCACGCCGCGTCCCCGGCCGCGGGCCAGGGCGCGTCGATGGCGCTGGAGGACAGCGTCGTGCTCGCGCAGTGCCTGCGCGACCTGCCGGACCCGGCCTCGGCTTTCGCGGCGTACGAAGGGCTTCGCCGTGAGCGCGTGGAGAAGCTGGTGAAGGCGAGCGCGGGCGGGGACGTCGGCGAGCAGCCCGGCTGGCTGTACTCCCACCACATCGACTGGGACGCGAAGATCACCGCCTAGTCTGCGGCCACGGCCGGGTGACCGTCTCCGCGGGCGGGGAGGCCGGCGGCGATGCCGTCGAGGACGTGGTCGAGCCCGTACTGGAAGCGGGCGGCCGGGGGGAGGTGCGAAACCCGCGCCTCCCGGACCGTGCGGGTGAACATCGGATAGCGTCCGCTCATGACGACCTGGGCGACGTACGGCCCGACGTAGGCGCTCATCCACTCAGCCGTGTCCATGCCGGTGCGACGGGCTTCCGCCAGCCAGCCGATCTCCCGGTGCACGGCGCTGTGGACGTAGTCGGTCAGCATCCCCACCAGGCTGGTGATCCGGTCGATGTCCAGGTCGAACCCGGCCAGTGTGGCGAGGGTGAAGTCGTAGACGCGCAGGGAGTTCGGCCCCAGCGTGGGGCGCCGGTTGGCCAAGGCCACCTGCCAGGGGTGGCGCAGGCCGACCTCGCGGGTCCGGTGGGCGACCAGCGACAGGTCGGCTCGCCAGTCGCCGCCGGGCCGGTCGGGGAGCTCGATTTCCCCCGTGACGGCGTCGAGCATCAGGTCGATCAGATCGTCGCGGCTCGGTACGTACCGGTACAGCGACATGGCGCCGGTGCCGAGGTCGGCGGCGATGCGCCGCATCGTCGCGGCGTCCAGCCCCTCGGCGTCGGCGACGGTGATGGCGGCCTGCGTGATCCGCGCCCGGCTGTAGCCGGGGCGGCGGCCCGGTCCGGAGCGCTCCGGATTTTCCGGGCGCATCCAGATGGTCACGTGCTCTCCGTCCACCATGGACCCCTCTCGCTCTTGCGTACATCGTACCCGAATTGCTAGCGTCTAATTCGAGTACGACGTACTCGAATCAGACGAAACGAGGAACGAGCACCATGACAACCCTCTCCGGGAAGACCGCGCTGGTCACCGGCGGCAGCCGGGGCATCGGCCGCGCGATCTCCCGCCGCCTCGCCCGCGACGGCGCCCGCGTGGCCGTGCACTACGGCAGCAACGTGACCGCGGCCGAGGAAACGGTCGCCGAGATCGAGGCCGACGGCGGCCGGGCTTTCACGATCGAGGCCGAGCTCGGCACGCCCGGCGACGCCGAACTCCTGTGGCAGGGGTTCGACGCCCACGCCGACGGCCTGGACATCCTGGTCAACAACGCGGGGATCCACGGCGACGTCGCCGAAATCCAGGAGGTGACACCCACGAGCTTCGACCGGATCTTCGCGGTCAATACGCGCGCGCCGTTCTTCGTCATCCAGCACGGCCTGCGGCGCCTGCGGGACGGCGGGCGGATCGTCAACGTCTCCACGATGCAGACGCGTGGCTCCCGGTTCCCCGGCTCGATCGCCTACGCCATGTCCAAAGGCGCGCTCGACGTGGCGTCCGCGACGCTGGCCAAGCAACTGGCCTCCCGGGCGATCACCGTCAACGTCGTGGCGCCCGGGGTCGTCGACACCGACATCCACGAGGGCCGGCTCGTCGGGGACGCCCGGACGTGGGTGTCTTCGCTGTCCGCGCTGGGCGGGATCGGCGTACCCGAAGACATCGCCGACGTCGTCGCCTTCCTCGCCTCCGACGACAGCCGCTGGGTCACCGGGCAGTGGATCGACGCCTCCGGCGGCACCCTCGTGTAGGCCACGCGCTCACGAGCGGGCACCGCACGAATCGCGGACCACCAGTTTCGTCGGGAGCAGCACGGGTTCCGGGGCGCCGGCGTTCTCGAGCATCGCCAGCATCGCGCCCGCCGCCGCGGTGCCGAAGCCCGGCTTGTCCTGGGCCACCGTCGTCAGGGCCGGGTCCACCAGGGACGCCACTTCGATGTCGTCGAAGCCCACCACGGCCAGGTCGGCCGGCACCCGCAGCCCGGCCGCGCGGGCCGCCAAGAGCGCGCCGACCGCCATCTCGTCGCTGGCCGCGAACACCGCCGTCGGCGGCTCCTTGCGGGCCAGCAGCCGCCGCATGCCGACGAACCCGCTCTCGCGGTAGAAGTCGCCGCCGACCACGAGATCCTCCGACACCGGCAGCCCGGCTTCGGCCAGCCCGCGCCGGTAACCCTCGGTGCGGGCGGCCGCCGGCGCGTTGCCGCGGGGGCCGGTGATCGTCGCGATCCGGCGGTGCCCGAGTGCGGCCAGGTGCCGGACCGCTTCCGCCGCGCCCCCGGCGTTGTCCGACGTCACGTGCGTCGCCCGCGGACCGGACAGAGCCACGTCGAGCGCGACGCACGGCAACCCGGACTGGGCGAAGGCGGTGAACGCGTCGGCGTCCGTCCCGCTGTCGATGAGCACCAGCCCGGCCAGGTGGTGGCGCCGGGTCATGCTCACGTACCCGATCGGGTCGGCCAGCGACACGCCGGGGTGGCGGTCGCGGGCGTCGTCGCTCGTCGCGAGCAGCAGCAGGTGGTAGCCGTGCGAGCTGAGCGCCGATTTGAGGCCCAGCAACAGGTCCTGCAGGAACGGGTGCCGCCAGCCGGGCCGCCGGTGGTCGGTGTCCCAGACCAGCCCGACCATCGCCGACTGCTGCCGCGACAGCGCGCGCGCCGACTCGTTAGGCGAGAAATCGAGGTCCCGCGCGACGCGCTCGACGCGTTCCCGGGTCGTCGCGCTGACCGTGGCGGGGCGGTTGAACACCCGGGACACGGTGGCGACGGAAACCCCGCAGAGCTGCGCGACCTCGCGGGCGGTGACCATGGCGAACCTCCGTTGTTGTAACCGGTTACATCTCTAGCACACGGGCTCAGGCTGCGTAAACGCCGGGATGCTTTATCATTTCGTTACTTGACGGAAACCCCTTGGGAGCGCTCTCATGGGGCCCACGTTTTCCCGACGGCCCGCAGAACAACGGAGATCTCATGCGCCCGAAAACGAGAAACCGCCGGATCCGCCTGCTCGCCGGGGTGGGTGCCACCCTGGTCGCGCTCACCGCGCTGAGCGCCTGCGGGGACAGCGGCGCCGCCGGCGGCAAGGTCAAGCTGAGCCTCGGCCTCTTCGGCAACTTCGGCTACACCGACCTGATCAAGGAGTACCAGGCGGCGCACCCGGACATCGAGATCACCGAGCGGACCGCCGCCTACTCCGACCACCACAAGAACCTCGCCGCGCACCTGGCCACCGGCGCCGGTGCCGCGGACATCGAGGCCATCGACACCGGCTACGTCGCCCAGTTCAAGGCGACGCCGGACAAGTTCGTCGACCTCAACACCGTGGGCGGCGACAAGCTCAAGGACCGCTGGCTGAGCTGGAAGTGGGCCGCGTCGCTGGCCAAGGGCGGCCAGCAGATCGGCTACGGCACCGACGTCGGCGGCCTGGCCATCTGCTACCGCCGCGACATGTTCAAGGCCGCCGGGCTGCCGGAGGACCGGGACGCCGTCTCCGCGCTCTGGCCCACGTGGCAGAAGTTCTTCGACGCGGGCAAGCAGTTCCAGGCCAAGGCGCCGAACGGCGTCAAGTTCATGGACGGCGGCCCGACCGTGCTCAACGCGATCGTCGGCCAGGCGCCGCAGGGCTACTACGACCAGAACGACCAGATCATCGTCGGCAGCAACCCGGCGCTGCGCCAGGGCTGGGACCTCGTGGTCGACGCGGTCAAGGCGAACCTGAGCGCCGGCCTGCTCTACAGCACGCCGCAGTGGAACACCGGCTTCACCCAGGGCCAGTTCGCCACCGTCACCTGCCCGGCGTGGATGATGACCAAGATCAAGGACCAGGCGCCGGACACCGCGGGCAAGTGGGACGTCGCGGCCGTGCCCGGCGGGGGCGGCAACTGGGGCGGCTCGTACCTGACCGTGCCCAAGCAGGGCAAGCACACCAAGGAAGCCGCCGAGCTCGCCGCGTGGCTGACCGCGCCCGAGCAGCAGGCGAAGGTGTTCACCAGCAAGGGCCTGCTGCCCTCGGCGCCGTCGCTCTACGACGACCCGAAGATCACCGGCTACACGAACCCGTTCTTCAACAACGCGCCGGTGGGCAAGGTGTTCACCGACGCGGCGAAGAAGCTGAACCCGCAGTACCAGGGCCCGAAGGCCGGCGACGTGCAGACCGAGTTCGGCAACGCGATGCAGCGCGTCGAGCAGGGCAAGCAGGACGGCCCGGCGGCGTGGGACCAGCTGGTCGGTGACGTCGCGAAGATCAAGTAATGGCACTCACCTTCGCCGAGCGGCGGCAGAAGTGGGACGTCAAGCTGTCGCCGTTCGGCTTCATCAGCCCGTACTTCCTCATCTTCGGCGTCTTCGGGTTGTTCCCGCTGGTGTACACGGCCGTCGTGTCGCTGCAGAAGCGGAACCTCATCGACGCCGAGGGTGCGCAGTTCATCGGGTTCGGCAATTACGAGCAGCTGCTGTTCCACGACCCGTACTTCTGGAACTCGATGGGGAACACGGTCAGCCTGTGGCTGCTGACCACGATCCCGCAGATCCTGTTCGCGCTCGGCATCGCCCACCTGCTCAACCGGCGGCTGCGCGGGCGGATGTTCTTCCGGATGGGGATGATCCTGCCGAACATCACCTCGGTGGCGGCGGTGACGATCATCTTCGCGCAGCTGTTCGGCCGGGACTTCGGCCTGGTCAACTGGGTGCTGAGCTGGTTCGGCGCCGGGCAGGTCGACTGGCAGGCCGGCACGGCCAGCTCGCACACCGCCATCGCGGCGATGGTGGTGTGGCGCTGGACCGGCTACCACGCGCTGATCTTCCTGGCTTCGATGCAGGCGATCCCGTCGAGCATGTACGAGGCCGCCACCCTCGACGGCGCCAAGGGGTGGCAGCAGTTCTGGCGGATCACCGTGCCGCTGCTGCGGCCGCAGATCATCTTCTCCACGGTGATCGCGACGACCGGGAACATGCGGCTGCTCGCCGAGCCGCTGCTGTTCAACCCCGGCACCGCGGCCGCCACCGGAGGGTCGGACCGGCAGTTCCAGACGGCCGCGCTCTACCTCTACGAACAGGGATTCGCCAAGTACGACTTCGGCTACAGCTCGGCGATCGCGCTGATCCTGGCCGTGGCCACGATGCTCGTCGCGGGCCTGTCGTACCTGGTGACCCGGCGCATTTCCACGGACTGAGGAGCGGACATGACCACCGTGCTGACCCCGGCGGCACCCGCGCCGCCGTCGACCTCGCCCGGGCGGGCCCGGCGGCTCGCGCGCCGCGTCGCGAGCCCGTGGACCTACGCCGCGCTGATCGCCATCCTGGCCGGCTCGGCGTTCCCGGTGTACTGGTCGTTCGTCGTCTCTTCGCAGACGACGGAGGCGGTCGGGAAGGTGCCGCCGGTGCTCGTGCCCGGCGGGCACCTGTTCGAGAACATCGCCCGCGTCTTCGACGAGACGGACTTCGCGCTGGCGCTGGGCAATTCGCTCATCGTCGCGGGCACGATCACCGTGTCGGTGGTGCTGTTCTCGACGCTGGCCGGGTTCGCCTTCGCCAAGATGCGCTTCCGCGGGCGGACGGCGCTGCTGCTCGTCGTGGTCGCCACCCAGGCGATCCCGACCGAGCTGGGCGTCGTGCCGCTGTACATGATGATGGCCGACTTCGGGTGGGCCGGGCAGCTGCAGGCGGTGATCGTGCCCGGCCTGGTCACCGCGTTCGGCGTGTTCTTCATGCGCCAGTACTTCGAGCGGGCGCTCCCGCTGGAGCTGCTGGAAGCCGGCCGGATGGACGGCTGCGGCTCGCTGCGGCTGTTCTGGCACGTGGCCCTGCCCGCCGCCCGCCCGGCCGCGGCGGTGCTCGGGCTGTTCACCTTCATGCAGGCCTGGAACGACTTCTTCTGGCCGCTGGTGGTGCTGGTGCCGGAGAACCCGACCGTCCAGACCGCACTGTCCACTCTGGCCAGCGGCTACACCACCGACTACACGCTCGTGCTCACCGCCGCCACCATCGGCACCGTCCCCGTCCTGATCGTGTTCCTGCTGTTCGGCCGCCAGATCGTCGGCGGCATCATGCAGGGCGCGCTCAAGGGCTGACCCCTCCCGGAGCTCACCGTGACTTCCAGTTTCCCGCCTGCCTTTCGCTGGGGCGTCGCGACCTCGGCGTTCCAGATCGAGGGCGCCACGACCGCCGACGGCCGCGGACCGTCCATCTGGGACACCTTCGCGTCGGTGCCCGGCGCGGTGGCCGGCGGCCACACCGGCGAACCGGCGGCCGACCACTACCACCGCTGGGAGGCCGACCTCGACCTGCTCGCCGAACTGGGGGTCGACTCCTACCGGTTTTCGGTGTCGTGGCCGCGGATCCAGCCGTCCGGCCGGGGTGCTCCCGAACGCCGGGGCCTCGCCTTCTACCGGCGGCTGGTGGAAGGGCTGCGGGAGCGGGGGATCGAGCCGTTCCTGACGCTCTACCACTGGGACCTGCCCCAGGCGTTGGAGGACGAGGGCGGCTGGCGCTCCCGCGACACGGCGTACCGGTTCGCCGAGTACGCGGCGCTGGTGCACCGGGAACTGGGCGACGTCGTGGACTTCTGGACGACCCTGAACGAGCCGTACCCGTGCGCGGTGGCCGGGTACGGCGAAGGCCGCCACGCGCCGGGGGCGCGGGAGGGACACGGCGCGCTGGCGGCCGCCCACCACCTGCTGCTGGGCCACGGCCTGGCGGTCCGGGCGATGTGCGAGCAGGCGGCGCTGCCGCACCAGTTCGGCATCGTCCTCAACCAGTCCCCGGCGGTTCCGGTGTCCGACTCGCCGGCGGACGCGGCGGCGGCCGCCCGCCAGGACACGCTCCTGCGCCGCCAGTTCACCGACCCGCTGTTCGGCGGCCGGTACGCGCCGGGCCTGGCGGCGATGTTCGACGGGGTCTCGGACTTCTCGTTCCGCCGCGACGAAGACCTGGAGATCATCGGGGCGCCCCTGGACTACCTGGGCGTGAACTACTACTACCGCCTGCACTGCGCGGACGCTCCGCACCGCGAGCCGGCCCCGGCCCGGCGGACGGTGGCCGACATCGGGGTGGACACCACGCGCCTGCCGGACGTCCCGCGCACCGGGATGGGCTGGCCGGTCGAGCCGGAGGGCCTCACGGAAGCGCTGGTGGGCCTGCACAACCGCTACCCGGGGCTGCCGCCGGTGTACGTCACGGAGAACGGGTGCGTGTACGCGGACCGGAGTGACTTCGCGGACTACGAGCGCATCAGTTTCCTGAGCGAGCACATCGAGGCGGTCCGCACCGCGGCCGTGGCCGGCGTGGACCTGCGCGGGTACTTCTGCTGGTCGCTGCTGGACAACTTCGAGTGGGCGCACGGGTACAAGCACCGCTTCGGGCTGATCCACGTCGACTACGAGACGCAGGCCCGCACGCCGAGGTCGAGTTACCGCTGGTACCGCGACTTCATCGCGGCCGAGCGCACACCGTGAGAAACGGGTGGCCCGCCCGGGCGGGCCACCCTACGGTGACGCCATGAGCGATCACCCGGAAGCGCCGGTCGGCCCCTTCGAACCGCCGTACTACGTGGCCGTCTTCAGCACCGTGCGCACCGCCGAGCAGAGCGGCTACGCCGAGACCAACGCGCGCATGGAGGAGCTGGTCGCGGCGATCCCCGGGTACCTGGGCATGGACCACGCCCAGACCCCCGGCGGCCTCGGCATCACCGTCGGGTACTTCCGCGACGCCGACGCGCTCGCGCAGTGGCGGAGCCACGCCGAGCACCGGGCGGCGCAGCGGCGCGGGCGGGCCGAGTGGTACGAGAGCTACACCCTGCACGTGGCGAAGGTGGAACGCAGCACCGGCTTCACCCGGCCTTGATCGGCTACTTCTTGTACAGGCCTTCGATGTCGTCGGCGTAGTTCTTCGTGACCACGTTCCGCTTCAGCTTCAGGCTCGGCGTGATCTCCCCGCCGGCCTCGGTGAAGTCGTTCGCCAGCACGGTGAACTTCTTGATCGCCTCGGCCTTGGACACCGACTTGTTCGCCTCGTCGACCGCGGCCTGGATCTCCGCGAGCAGGTCCGGGTCCGCGGCGAGGTCCGCCACCGAAGCGCCGGAAGGCTTGCCGTGCTGGGACTTCCAGGACGGGAAGTACTCCTCGTCCACGGTGACCAGTGCCGCGATGAACGGGCGCTGGTCGCCGACCACCATCGCCTGGCTGACCAGCGGGCAGGCCTTGATCGTGTCCTCGAGGCCGGACGGGGCGACGTTCTTGCCGCCCGCCGTCACGATGATCTCCTTCTTGCGGCCGGTGATCTTCAGGAAGCCGTCGGGGTCCAGCTCGCCCAGGTCGCCGGTGTGGAACCAGCCGTCGGTGAGCGCTTCCTTCGTCGCCTGCGGGTTGTTGTAGTACGCCCGGAACACGACGTCGCCCTTGAGGAGGACCTCGCCGTCGTCGGCGATGCGGACCGACGTGCCGTTGACCGGCTTGCCGACCGTGCCGACGCGGAACGCCGTCTGCGTGTTGACGTTCGCCGCCGCGGACGTCTCGGTGAGGCCGTAGCCCTCGAACACCGGGACACCGATGCCGCGGAAGAAGTGGGCCAGCCGCGCGCCCAGCGGCGCGCCGCCCGAGACGGCCGCGACGCAGCGGCCGCCGAGGGCCGCGCGCAGCTTGCCGTAGACCAGCTTGTCGAACACGAGGTGCTTCAGCTTCAGGCCGAGCCCGGCGCCGCCCTTGTCCTGCGCCTCGCTGTAGGCGACCGCGGTGGCCTCGGCGGCGTCGAAGATCTTGCCCTTGCCCTCGCTGTGGGCCTTCTGCTTCGCCGAGTTGTAGACCTTCTCGAACACGCGCGGCACGGCGACGACGAACGTCGGCCGGAAGGTGCCCAGGTCGGCGACCAGGTTCTTGACGTCCGGGGTGTGCCCGAGGGTGACGCGGGCGGTGAGCGCGGTGACGGCGATCGCCCGGGCCAGCACGTGCGCCAGCGGCAGGAAGCACAGCAGCGAGTTGCCCTGCTCCATCAGCTGCGGGAACGCCTCGATGTCGGCGCGGATCTCGGCCAGGAGGTTGCGGTGGGTCAGCTCGACACCCTTGGGGCGGCCGGTGGTGCCCGAGGTGTAGACGATGGTGGCCAGCTCGTCCGCGGTCACCTCGCGGCGGCGGTCGTGCAGCTCGTCGTCCGAAAGGGAGGCGCCCAGCGTGGACAGCTCCTCGACGGCGGGGGAGTCGCCCTCGATCTGCCAGGTGTTCTGCAGGTCGGTGAGCCGGTCGCGGATCTCCTCGACCGCCGCGGCGTGGGCGTTCGTCTCGACGAACACGCCCTTGGCGGCCGAGTCGGAGAGGATCCAGTGCACCTGTTCGGGGGAGGACGTGTCGTAGATGGGCACGGTCACCGCGCCGGCCGCCCAGATCGCGAAGTCGATCAGCGTCCACTCGTAGCGGGTCTTCGACATCAGGCCCACGCGGTCACCGCGGCCGATCCCGGCCTTGGCCAGGCCCTTGGCCACGGCCAGCACCTCCGCCGCGAACTCCTTGGCGGTCACGTCCAGCCAGCTGCCTTCGACCTGGCGGCGGAAGCTCACCACGTCGGAGAACCGCTCGGCGTTCGCCCAGACGACGTCGGACATGTTTTCGTCGTCGGCCACCGGCTTGCCGGCGGGAGCGCTGTATTCGCGCACGTGGACCTCCGTGTTCAAACGCGTGCGGCAGGTGACACCGCTGTTACCCGCCAGTCAACTTAGCGTGGTGAGCACCTTAAGACCATGCTGATCGACCCCGCGAGGCGAGGCCGTGACATTCTTCGCACGTGAACGCGCCACCCTCACTCGACATCGTCGACGAGACGTTCCTCGCCGTTCCGCCCGCCACCGTGGCCGCGGTCTTCGCCGAGCCGGCCTCCTGGCGGCGCTACTGGCCCGACCTGGTCCTGGAGGTCTACACCGACCGGGGGGACAAGGGCCTGCGCTGGACCGTGACGGGCGCGCTCGTCGGTACGATGGAGGTCTGGCTCGAGCCGGTGCTCGACGGCACCCTGCTGCACTACTTCCTGCGGGCGACCCCCGCCGACGCGGCCGGGGCGCCCCGTGCGCTGGCGCCACGTGACCTGCGGCGGGAGTTCGACCGGCGGGCCCGCGCGGCCAAGGCGATCGCGCTCGGGCTCAAGGAGATCCTGGAGGACGGGCGCGAGCCCGGCGTCCCTCCGCGCGAGAGCTAGGGGAGCAGGGTGCGGGTACACGTCGTCTCGGACGTGCACGGCAACGCGGACGCGTTGAAGCGGGCCGGCGACGGGGCGGACGCCCTGGTCGTGCTCGGCGACCTGATCGACTTCGTCGACTACCACGACCACGAAAAGGGCATCATGGGCGCCCTGTTCGGCGGCGAGAAGGTCGGCGAGTTCGCCCGCCTGCGCCGCGAGGGCACCCGTGACGAAACCGTTGCCTTCTCGCGCACGCTCTGGGCGACCCTCGAAGACCCGGCCTCCGCGGTCGACGAGGCCATCCGCAGCCAGTACGCGACGCTGTTCGCGGCGATGACCGCGCCCACCTACGCCACCCCCGGCAACGTCGACACCCCGGCGCTGTGGCCGGAGTTCGCCGGCGAGGGCGTGCGGGTGCTCGACGGCGAGGTCGCGGAGATCGGCGGCCTGCGGTTCGGGTTCGTCGGCGGCGCGCTGCTGCCCGACGGCGTCGTCCCGCGGCCCCGCAAGGGCGCCGCCTGGCGGCCCTACCTGCGGGACCGCGCGGACTACGACCGGAGCGTGGCCGCGCTGACCGACGTGGACGTGCTCTGCACGCACGGCCCGCCGGCCCTGCCGGAGCTGACCTACGACGTCGTCGCCCGCCGCAGCGAGATCGGTTCGACGGCGCTGCTGGAGCTGATCCGGGCGCAGCGGCCGCGCTGGTCGGTGTTCGGGCACGTGCACCAGCCACTGGCGCCCCGCGCCCGGGTCGGCCTGACCGAGTGCCGCAACGTGGGGCACTTCAAGGAGACCGGGCAGCCCTACGTGCTGCGCTGGTGACCAACCGCGGCGGCTACGCTTCGACCATGGCCGAGCAGTCCACACAGTCCATCGAGGTCGACGCCGAGCCCAGCCGGGTGATGGCCGTGATCGCCGACTTCCCCGCGTACCCGGAATGGGCCAAGGCCGTCCGGCAGGCCGAGGTCCTCGACACCGACGCCGAAGGCCGGGCGAAGCAGGTCAAGCTGACCCTCGACGCCGGTCCGATCAAGGACGTCTACACCCTCGAGTACGACTGGGACGAAGACGGCCTCGGCGTCAGCTGGCACCTGGTCAAGGGCCAGATGCAGAAGGCGCAGAACGGCCGCTACGCGCTGGCCGACCTCGGCGGCCGGACGCGGGTCACCTACACGCTGTCGGTCGAGCTGGCGCTGCCGATGATCGGCCTGCTGCGCCGCAAGGCCGAGAAGATGGTCATGGACACCGCGCTGAAGGAGCTCAAGAAGCGGGCCGAGGGCTAGCCCGTGCGGATCCTGCTGTGCACCGGCAAGGGGGGTGTCGGGAAGACCACGCTGGCCGCGGCCACCGGCGCCGCCCTCGCCGCCCGCGGCAGGAAGACCCTCGTCGTGTCCACGGACCCGGCTCACTCCCTCGGTGACGCCTTCGCCCGCCCCCTCGGCGCGGAACCGTCCGAAGTGGACGCCCTGCTCTCGGGGGTGCAGGTCGATGCGCGGACCCTGGTGGACGCCTCCTGGGAGCGGCTGCGCGGCGAACTGCGCGCGGTGCTGTCCGGCGCGGGGCTCGACACCCTCGACGCCGAAGAGCTCACCGTGCTGCCCGGCGTCGACGAGCTGCTCGCCCTCACCGAGGTCCGCCGGCTGGCCGAGGACGGCCCGTGGGAGACCGTTGTCGTCGACTGCGGGCCGACGGCCGAGACGCTGCGGCTGCTCGCCCTGCCCGAGGCCGTCTCCGGCTACCTGACCCGCGTGTTCGGGCCGCGCGGCCGCGTCACGGACTCGGTGCGCCGCCTCGGCGCCCACCTCGACGGCCTGCGCGCCCTGCTCACCGACCCGGTGGTGACGACCGTCCGGCTGGTCCTGACGCCGGAGCGGGTGGTCGTCGCCGAGGCGCGGCGCACGCTCAGTTCGCTGGCCCTGCGCGGCATCGCCGTCGACGGCCTGATCGCCAACCGGCTGATGCCCGCGCCCGGCATCTGGCGCGGGGGCGCCGCGTCCTGGCTGCGCACGCGCCGGACGCAGCAGGACGCCGTGCTCGCCGAACTCGCCGCGGCCGGGATCGCGCCGGTCGCCCGGGTCGAGCACCGCGCCGTCGAGCCGGTCGGGCTGCCCGCGCTGCTGGAGATCGCCGCCGAGCTCTACCGCGGCGAAGACCCGCTCGCGGGCCACGGCACCCCGGTCACCCCGCTGCTGCGCGTGCGGCCCGCCGACGGCGGGTACACTCTGCGCGTCGCGCTCCCGCTCGCGCGGGACGCCGAGGTCGACCTCGCCCGCGTCGACGACGACCTGGCGATCACCGTGGACGGCTTCCGCAGGCTCGTCGCCCTGCCGGAGCCGCTGCGGCCGTGCCGGATCACCGGCGCGGAGTCCGACGCCGACGGCCTGGTCGTGCACCTGGCCGGGAACCGGGGACGCGGGTGAGCGAAGAGCAACACGGGCCGCGCCTGACGGAGGAGATCCGCCTGCTCGCCGAGCTGGTCGCCGACAAGGCGGCGCCGTGGCTCGAAGGCGTGCTGGCGGCCGGGCACGGCGCGCTTGACGAGGCGAAACCGGATGGTTCGGCGTGCGGGTGGTGCCCGTTCTGTGCGATCGTCGCGGTGGTACGGGGTGAACGGCCCGAGCTGGTCGCGCGGCTGGCCGAGCAGCTCGCGCAGCTGGTCGCCCTGCTGCGCGCGGTGCTCGCGGACCGCTGGGAGCCGGAGGAGGGCGTGCACATGCCCGGGTTCCGGCCCGCGCCGCGGCCCGCGGACCCGCGGCCGTCGCCGCGGGTGCAGCACATCGCCGTCCGCCGGCGCGACGAGTGGGAGAGCTGAGTTGCGGACGATAGGGGTGGACGTCGGCGGGACGAGCATCCGGGCCGGCGTGGTGGACGAACGCGGCTCCCTGCTCGACACGGCGCGCGTCGCGACGCCGACCGAGGAGGGCGCGCTCGAGGACGCCATCGCCGGCGTGGTCGAGGACCTGCGCAACCGCCACGAGGTGGCCGGGGTCGGGCTGGCGGTGGCGGGCTTCGTGGCGCGCGACCGCCGCTCGGTGATGTTCGCCCCGCACCTGGCGTGGCGCGGCGCCCCGGTCGCCGACCGGATCGAGAAGCGCGTCGGCCTGCCGGTGCTGCTGGAGCACGACGTCAATTCGGCGATCGTGGGCGAGCACCGTTTCGGAGCGGCCCGCGGCGCCCAGGTGGCGGCCCTGGTGGCCCTGGGCACGGGCATCGGCGCGGGGCTGCTGCTGGACGGCAAGCTGTACCGCGGCGCGTACGGCGTGGCCCCGGAGCTGGGCCACCTGACGGTGGTCCGCGGCGGCCGCCCGTGCCCGTGCGGCAAGTACGGCTGCTGGGAGCGCTACTGCAGCGGAACGGCCCTGGCGGCGACGGCGGTGGAGCTGCTGGCCCGCCACCCGGGCCGCTCGACGGTGCTGGCCCCGCAGGTCGCGGGCGACCCGGGATCGGTCACGGGCAGGCGAGTGGCAGGCGCGGCCCGCGACGGCGACCCGATCGCCCAGCTGGCGATGGCGGAGCTGGCCAAGTGGCTCGGCGAGGGCCTGGCGCTGGTGGCGGACGTGTTCGACCCGGAGATCATCGTCATCGGGGGAGGGGTGTCGGAGTCGGCGCCGCTGTTCCTCGACGAGGCCCGGGAGCACTACGCGGGGACGATCACGGGGGCGCGTCACCGGCCGTTGGCGAGGATCCGGACGGCTCACCTGGGCGACGACACGGCGATCGTCGGTGCGGCGGCTTTGGCGTTGGAGGTGGCGAAGACCCCGGTCTGATCCGGGCTGGGACTGTGGCCGATCCTTCGGTGGTCTTTCCCGCCGCCCCGTCTGCGTTCCCGTTCGTCTGCTGCCGTGGCTTTTCCCGCGGCTGCAGCGGCGCCCGCGTTCGGCCCGGCGAATTGCCCGGTGTCGGCCCACTCTCGATCGGGTATCCCCCACGAGGGGAAGGGAGCGGGGATGCCGACGGAAGTGTGGATCGGCGTAGGGGGAGCCATTCTGATCGCCGCCGCGGCTTTCGCCCGGCGGAAGGCGAACCGGAAATGGGCGCAGGTGGCCGCGAGCGGTCTCGTCCTCGCGGGCTGGACGCTCGTCGCGCACTTCCTGGTCAAGCCGCTCGTGCCCGCCTCGGTCTTGGCCGGCGTCATCCTCGGCGGCTGCACCCTCGGCATCTTCCTGGCCGCTCTGATCGGCGGCCGAAGCGGCCGAAGCGGCCGGAGCAGCCGTGCGGACCGGGCCGATCCGCAGCCGACCGCCCGCGACGACCAGCGACCCACGACCGACGTGTGACAGGCTGAGCAGGTGAGTGCCCCCTCCGCGAGTGTGTTCGTCCGCTGTTCCTGCGGGCACGTGCACTGGGGCCGCTACGGCGCCGCCGGGTTGCTGCTCGTCGATCCCGCCCGCGGCGTCCTCCTGCAGCGCCGCGCCTGGTGGGTGCACCACGGCCGCACCTGGGCCCTGCCCGGCGGGGCCATCGAAGCCGGCGAGACCGCCCGCACCGCCGCGGCCCGCGAAGCCTTCGAAGAGGCCTCCGTCCCCGCCGATGCCTTTCGCGCGGTCTCGGCGTCCGTCGTCGATCACGGCGACTGGAGCTACACCACCGTTCTCGCCCTCGCCGACGGCGCCGAGGCGCGCGTCGCCAACACCGAAAGTGCGGAGGTGCGCTGGGTGGATCCCGACGACGTCCCCGGTTACCCCCTTCACCGCGACTTCGCCGCCGCGTGGCCCGCTCTGCGCGACCGCGTCGGGCGCGAACTCGTCCTGGTCGTCGACGCGGCCAACGTCGTCGGCTCGCGTCCCGACGGTTGGTGGCGCGATCGGCACGGTGCCGCCGAGCGCCTCCGTGACCAGCTCGCCAAGCTCGCCGAAGCCGGCGTGCCGGACCGGGACGACCCGGCCGTGACCTGGTGGCCGCGGATCGTGCTGGTCGTCGAAGGAAAGGCGAAGCACGTCACGGGTACCGAAGGCGTCGAAGTCGTCGCGGCGGACACCGACGGCGACTCGAAGATCGTGGAGGTCGTCGCGCAGCAGCAGGCCGAGGTCCTGGTCGCGACGGCCGACCGGGAGCTGAAACGGCGCGTCGAAGCCCTCGGCGCGTCGATCCTCGGGCCCGGCACGCTCCGCACGCAGCTCGACCGGCTCTAGCCGCGCGCGATCCCGTCGCGCATCTCGGCGACCAGCGACGCCACCACGGCCTTGAGGCTGCCCTTGTGCTGCTCGGCGACCGCGCGCTGCCGCCGGTAGCTCGGCCCGTACTTCAGGATCGTCTCGACGTCGCGCAGCTCGGCCACGCAGTCCAGCCGGCGCGCCACCGGCTCGAGCCGGTCCAGCAGGTCCGCCACGTCGTCGGTGACCAGCCGCTCGCGGCCGGCCGCGTCCAGGATGACGATCGCGTCCGTGCCGTAGCGGGCCGCGCGCCACTTGTTCTCCTGGACGTGCCACGGCGGCAGCGTCGGCAGGATCTCGCCGTCTTCCAGGCGCTCGACGAAGTCGTCGACCAGGCACTGCGTCAGCGCCGCGATCGCGCCGACTTCCTCCAGCGTCGGCAGGCCGTCGCAGACGCGCATCTCGATCGTGCCGAGCTTCGGCGACGGCCGGATGTCCCAGCGGATCTCCGAGAAGCTGTCGATCACGCCGGTGGTGAACATGTCCTCGACGTAGCTCTCCAGCTCCGCCCACTTCCGGAACTGGAACGGCAGCCCGGCCGTCGGCAGCTGCTGGAACATCAGCGCCCGGTTCGACGCGTACCCGGTGTCCTCGGCGCCCCAGTACGGCGAAGACGCCGACAGCGCCTGCAGGTGCGGCGCGTAGTTGAGCAGCGCGTCGAGCACCGGCAGCACCTTCTCGCGGTGGTCGACCCCGACGTGGATGTGGACGCCGTAGATCAGCATCTGCCGTCCCCACCACTGGGTCCGGTCGATCAGCTTGGCGTAGCGCTCCTTGTCGGTGACCTTCTGCTGGTACCAGTTGGAGAACGGGTGCGTCCCGGCCGAGAACATCTCGACGCCGAGCGGGTCGGCGACGCCGTGCACGACGTCGAGTGAGTCGGCCAGGTCGGCCTTGGCCTCGGCGATCGTGTCGCAGACGCCGGTGATGATTTCGATCGTGTTGAGCAGCAGCTCCTGCTTGATCTTCGGGTGCTCCGCCTGCCCGTCGGGCCGGACGGCTTCCAGGATCTGCTCGGCGACCGAGGACAGCTCGCCGCTGCGGCGGTCCACCAGGCCGAGCTCCCATTCCGCGCCGACGGTCGATCGCCGCGAAGGACTGAACTCGATGTGCATCGCCGTCCGTCAGACCTGGGCGCCGTTGCTGGGGTCCGCGCCGGGCGGCGGGCCCTGGCGCACGCGGAGCAGCAGCAGCGCGATCGCCGTCGCGAGCGCGAGGATGCCCAGCGGGGTCGCCACCGTCGGGCCGACACCGATCGCGCCGGGCAGGATCAGCAGGAACAGCCCGGCCAGGAACAGCAGCAGGATGAGGAACGCGCCCATCTTCGGCCGGGGCAGCGGCGGTGGCTCCGGCGGGACGTAGTGCTCGTCGTCGTCCGCCGGGTCGTCGGAGAACATCGTGGTGTCCCACGACGTGCCGCCGGACCGCCAGCCGGGATCCGGCGGGGTGTCCACGGCCGGCGGCTCGGCGGGCCGCTCCGGCGTCTTGCGCGACTCGGTCCCGGCGGCTTCCGCGGTGTCGGCGGTGTCGTCTTCAGGGAGCCCGAACCCGCCGGCGCGCAGGTCGGCGACGATCTCGGCGAACGTCGCGTCGACGTCCTCCGGCCCGTCCTTCCCCCGGCTCATGCGGTCTCCTCGGGCTGGGCGGCGTGGGCCTTCGCGAACTCGACGCTGCGGGTGAAGATCACTTCGGCGTCGTTGTCCTGGGTTGCCACGTGGTAGCTGTTCTCCAGCACGACCTCGGTGACGTCGGTGCTCGAGACGCCCTCCAGCACCAGCTGCGAGTTCACCGGCTCGACGACGTGGTCGACCGACGAGTGCAGCAGCAGCACCGGCTGCGTCACCTTCGCCAGGTCGGCGCGCACGACCGCCCACAGCTTCGCCAGGCTCGCCGCCGCGCGCACCGGCGTGCGCGGGTAGGCCAGCTCCGTCTCGCCCGGCTTCTTGATGTCGTTCGCGATCGCCGGCACCGACGGCACGATCCGGCCCAGCACCGGCAGCAGCCGGGTGTCCCACTTCAGCCGCGTCACCGACGGGTTGACCAGGACGATCCCGGCGATCCGGTCGCCGAACTCCTCGGCCAGGCGCAGGGTGAGCGTGCCGCCCATGGAGAGGCCGCCGACGAAGACGGTCCGGCACGTCGCCAACAGCGCGAGCAGGGCCTCGCGGACGGCGCCGTACCAGTCTTCCCACGTCGTGCGGTTGAGGTCCGGCCAGCGGGTGCCGTGGCCCGGCAGCAGCGGGCAGCGCACCGTGAACCCGGCGGCGGCCAGGTGGTCACCCCAGGCCCGCATGCTCGCCGGGGTACCGGTGAACCCGTGGCACAGCAGGAACCCGGTTTCGGCCGAACCGGTGTGGCCGAACGGTTCCGCGCCGGCGAGCACGCCCATGCGATCGCCTTCCGTGTGAGCGGGGCAGTCCGTCCATGCTCTCACGCCCGGCGGGCGTTGTGGGGGTCCGCCCGGGCCGTGAATTCGCTGTGAGATCGATCGCTGCGGACGGGGTAACCGGGTGGTCGGCGTTGTGCGGCGGCCGCCGGTGTTCGTAGGCTGTTCGTCTCGGGTGGACAGGGGCTGCGGCTGCGATGGAGGACTGAGGCACCGGTGCTGTACTGGCTCATGAAGTGGGTGTTCCTCGGACCGCTGCTCAAGACGCTCTGGCCGACCAAGGTCGTCGGCGCGGAGAACATCCCCGAGACGGGTGGCGCGATCCTGGCCGGCAACCACCTGGCGGTCGCGGACTCGTTCTTCATGCCGCTGCGGGTCAAGCGCAAGGTGACTTTCCCGGCCAAGTCCGAGTACTTCACCGAGCCCGGGTTCAAGGGCACGCTCAAGAAGTGGTTCTTCACCGGCGTCGGCCAGTTCCCGATCGACCGCTCCGGCGGCAACGCCGCCCAGGCCGCGCTCGACACGGCGATCCGCCTGGTGCGCGAGGGGCACCTGCTCGGCATCTACCCGGAGGGCACCCGCTCCCCGGACGGACGGCTGTACAAGGGCAAGACCGGCGTCGCCCGCATCGCCCTGGAGTCCGGCGGCGTGGTGATCCCGGTGGCGATGGTCGGCACGGACAAGGTCAACCCGATCGGCTCGAAGATGTGGTGGCCGCGGCGGCTCGAGGTCCGGTTCGGCAAGCCCCTGGACTTCTCGCGCTACGAAGGTCTCTCGGGTGACCGGTTCATCGAGCGGTCGATCACCGACGAGATCATGTACGCCCTGATGGAGCTGTCGGGCCAGGAGTACGTCGACATCTACGCGGCGAAGGCGAAGGAGCTCCTGGCGGCGGAGGCGGCCGGGGTCAAGCCCGCGGTGCCCGCCCAGCCTTCCGCGCGCGACGCGGCCCGGGTGCCGGATTCCAAGGTCGGCTGAGCCACCACTCTCCGCCTTCCTCCCCACCACCACCCTCAACGGAGGCGCTTCGCGCCGCTGCTACCTTCCCGAAGTGCGTTTTTTCTACGACACCGAGTTCATCGAAGACGGCGTGACCATCGATTTGGTGTCGATCGGGGTGGTGGACGAGCAGGGCCGCGAGTTCTACGCGGTCTCGACCGAGTTCGACCCCTCGAAGGCGGGGCCGTGGGTCCGGGACAACGTCCTGGACAAGCTGCCCTCACCGGCCGACCGGGCGTGGCGGAGCAGGGAGAGGATCCGCAACGACCTGCTGGAGTTCTTCGGCAAGCCCCCGGGCGGCATCGAGCTGTGGGCCTGGTTCGCGGCGTACGACCACGTGGCGCTGGCCCAGCTGTGGGGCCCGATGCCGGCGTTGCCCCGGCAGCTGCCGCGGTTCACACGGGACCTGCGCCAGCGGTGGGAGGACGCGGGGAAGCCGAAGCTCCCGGCGGCACCGACGGACCAGCACGATGCGCTGGCGGACGCGAAGCACAACCTGGCGCGGTGGGAAGTCATCGAGAGCTACTTCCCGCGGCGCTGATCCTGTCGGCCGAGAGCCGGGGCCGCGGGGGCGCCCCCCGTTTTCCACGCTACCGGCAGGCACCGACACTTTCGCGCCGCTGACGCCCGGCTTGCCGGGGGTCCGAACGCAGTGAATGACTCATTCCTGGCATGGCACGCCAGGAATGAGTCATTCACTGCATCGCGACGGCGGCGCGAGCCCGGCCCGAACGTCGTGAATGACTCATTCAGGACCTCCGACGCCAGGAATGAGTCATTCACTGCACACGATCGAGCCCCGCCCACCCGGCCGCCCGGCACCTCGGAAGCGCGCAGAGCCACCCAGAGCCACCCGGAATTGTCGGTGCTCTCCGGTAACGTAAAAACCGGGGGACCCCCAGGCCGGGGACCTCTCAGCGCCGCGCCCGCACCGCCGAGGCCAGCTCGTCCAGCAGCGGCGCGGTGTCGTCCCAAGCCAGACAGGCATCCGTGATCGACTGCCCGTAGGTCAGCTCCGCGGCGTGCCCCAGCGAAAGCTCCTGCCGCCCACCGGCCAGGAAGCTCTCCATCATCAGCCCCGAAATCCCGCGCTCACCCGCAGCCAGCCGCGCGGCCAGCTCGGAAACCACCACACCCTGCCGCACGTGGTCCTTGCCGCTGTTGCCGTGCGAAGCGTCGATGATCACCCGCTCCGGCAGCCCCGCCTTCGCCAGCCGCGCCAGGGTGTCCGCGACAGTGGCGGCGTCGTAGTTCGGCCCGCCGTTGTGGCCGCGCAGGATCACGTGGCAGTCCGGGTTGCCCGACGTCGTCAGCAGCGCCGCCAGCCCGTCCGTGTTGATGCCCGGGAACACGTGGCTCGCCGCCGCCGCGCGGGTGGCGTCGATCGCCACCTGGACGTCGCCCTCGGTCGAGTTCTTGATGCCCACCGGCATCGACAGCGCGCTGCACAGCTGGCGGTGCACCTGGCTGGCCGCCGTGCGCGCGCCGATCGAGCCCCACGTGACGATGTCCGCGATGAACTGCGGCGTGATCGGGTCGAGGAACTCACACCCCACCGGCAGGCCGAGCGCCGACACGTCGAGCAGCAGCTTGCGGGCCATCCGGAGGCCCTTGTTGACGGCGAACGTGCCGTCGAGGTCCGGGTCGTTGATCAGGCCCTTCCAGCCCAGCGTCGTGCGCGGCTTCTCGAAGTACACGCGCATCACGATGTGCAGCTCGCCGCGCAGCTCCTCGGCCTTCGCGGCCAGGCGGCGGGCGTAGTCGAGGGCCGCCTCGGGGTCGTGGACCGAGCACGGGCCGACCACGACGAGCAGCCGGTCGTCGCGGCCTTCGAGGATGTCGACCGTCTCGGCCCGGCCCTGGCGCACCACCTTGGCGACGGCGGCGTCGACCGGATGGTCTTCGCGCAGCAGCGCGGGCGAAATGAGCGGACTGATCGACGTGGTGCGCGCGGCGTCGAGGTCACCGATGGTGGCCGGTCCGGCGGAGAGCGTCATGGCGGGGGTGTTCCTTCCTGGTGGACACCGACCCGCGGGGGACTCGCCGAGCCGGTTTCGAAATCCGGCTCGGGGTGGGAGTCAGCGCAGGTTCACGCCGCCGCGCCCACCCGGGGCCGGCTTCGTAAACCAGAAATAGCGCTGCACGGGGTCAACGTAGCACAGCCGCCACGAAGACCGATCCGGCAGGTGGTACGCCCTGCACCGATCAAGACGAGAGCCGCTACTCTGACGTCTGACGAAATGTGACTGTCATCTCCCGAGAACAGACGGAGGCTTCTCATGCGTGTCGGTGTGCTGACCGGCGGCGGCGACTGCCCGGGGCTCAACGCGGTGATCCGCGCGGTGGTGCGCAAGGGCATCGAGGTGCACGGCTGGGACTTCGTGGGCTTCCGCAACGGCTGGAACGGCCCGCTCACCGGCGACAGCCGCCCGCTGGGCCTGAACGACGTCGAGGACATCCTCACCCGCGGCGGCACCATCCTGCGGTCCTCGCGCACGAACCCGTACAAGGTCGACGGCGGTGTCGACAAGATCAAGCAGGTCCTCGCCGACCAGGGCGTCGACGCGCTGATCGCGATCGGCGGCGAGGACACCCTCGGCGTCGCGAAGCGGCTGACCGACGACGGCGTCGGCGTCGTCGGTGTACCGAAGACGATCGACAACGACCTCGGCGCCACCGACTACACCTTCGGCTTCGACACCGCGGTCTCCATCGCCACCGAGGCGATCGACCGGCTGCACACCACGGCCGAGTCGCACCACCGCGCGCTCGTCGTCGAGGTCATGGGTCGGCACGCCGGCTGGATCGCGCTGCACTCCGGCCTGGCCGGCGGCGCGAGCGTCATCCTGGTGCCGGAGAAGCACTTCAACGTCGACCAGGTCGTCTCCTGGGTCGAGCGCCGCTTCGAGAAGGAGTTCGCGCCGATCATCGTCGTCGCCGAGGGCGCGCTGCCCGAGGGCGGCGAAGAGAAGCTGCTCACCGGCGAGAAGGACGCCTTCGGGCACGTCCGCCTCGGCGGCATCGGCACCTGGCTGGCCGACGAGATCGCCCACCGCACCGGCAAGGAGTCCCGCGCCGTGGTCCTCGGCCACGTCCAGCGCGGCGGCACCCCGACGGCCTACGACCGCGTCCTGGCCACCCGCTTTGGCCTCAACGCGGTCGACGCGGTCGCGGACGGCGACTTCGGCGTGATGGTCGCCCTCAAGGGCACGGACATCGTCCGCGTGAAGCTGTCCGAGGCGACGGCCGAGCTGAAGACGGTCCCGGTCGAGCGCTACCAGGAAGCCGAAGTCTTCTTCGGCTGAGCCATCCGCCGAAGGGCCGCTCCGGGATTCCCGGGGCGGCCCTTCGCGCGTTCAGGGCCGCTGCCGCACCGCGTCGACGATCCCCTGGCTCACCACGGCATCGGTCCCGGAGCCGCGGTAGGCGAAGGTGACCGGGTCGAACAGGAACTCGGCCTGGTTGCCGATCCCGTGCACGGTCGTGCTGTCCCAGGTGACGCCGAGGACGGTCCGGCCGGTGGCGTCCTTCGCGTCGGCGCGGGCCACCAGCCCGGGCACCTTCGCCACGGCTTCGTAGAGCGCGGCCCGCACCGCCGGGCGCAGGTAGCCCTCGGCCAGCTCGATGATTTCGCTGCCGAGGTCGTGCAGGGTGTCGCCTTCGCCGTGGGTGCGCTGGTGCAGGTAGGCGAGCATGGCGTCGGCGTCGGTGGGCAGGTCCGTGGGGGCGGCCGGGTGCGGCACGCACCGGTTCGTCACCGTCCTCCCGTGGCTCTCGTGCTGCACGCGCTTCCCGTCGCGGCACCCCGCCAGCGAGGCTTCGTGGCCGTAGAGGAACTGCAGCCCGTCGTGGGTGCCGTCCACCGACGCCCACGTCTCGTTCTCCCGGCCGTCCGCGAGCCGCGTCCTCGTGTAGACGAACTGGTCCGGCCGCGGGACGACGTCCGCCACGGCGCGCGCCTTCGCGGCCGCGGCGTGCAGGATGCGCACCGGTTCGGGCTCGGGATCCGGCGGGACCGGGGTCGCGGCCGGAGTCAGGACGACGGCGGCGGCCGCGGCCGCCGCGAGCCCGGCCGCCGTGACCCCGCCCCAGAGCACCCGACGACGCCGGGGACGGACCGAGGCGGCGGCGAGCAGTTCCGCTCGCTTCCGGGCCAGGTCTTCGGGCCCCGGCAGCCCGGCGGGGCCGGCGAAGTCGCGCAGCAGCTGCATCTCATCCATGGTTCGAGACCTCCTCGGGTGCCAGCGCGGTGCGGACCTTCCTGCGGGCCCGGTTCAAGCGCGACCGGACGGTGCCGACCGGGATCCCCAGCGCGGTCGCGACCTCCTCGTAGGCCAGCCCCTCCCAGGCGATCAGCAGCAGGACGTCGCGGTCCCCGCGGGCCAGCCCGGCGAGCGCGGCGGCCAGCCGGCCGTTCATCGCCTGGGCCGTCACGCGCTCGGCGACCCGGTCCGCGTGGCCGTCCTGCTCGGCGGGCGGCCCGAGCGCGGCGCGCAGCCGGTATTCGCGGGCCTCTTCGCGGCGGCGCTGCCCGACGAGGTTGGTGGCGATCCCGTAGAGCCACGGCCGCGCGCTCGGGAACGCCGGGTCGTAGCGGGCGCGCCCGCCGAACGCGACGAGGAACGTCTCGCCCATCAGGTCGTCGGCGGCCTGACCGCCGAGCCGCCGGGCGAGGTAGCGATGGATGTGCGGCGCGTGGCGGTCGAAGACCACCGCGAACCGCTCGGGGTGCTTCAGCGACGCGGTGATGACGTCCGCGTCATCCCCGGCTTCACCTGGTGAACTCAAGGAACCGCCTGCCTGTCGTGAGGCCATCTGCCCCGTTGTTGGCGGAACGGGCGATCCGGGTTCACGGCTAGATGCGGGCGAGGGAGTCCAGTACCCCGCCGGCGGCGGCGATGTCGTCGGTGAGCGGCCGGTCGTCGAGGCCGGGATCGAGCACTTCCGACGCCGCTTCGAAGGCGTCGCGCACCGGCAGCTCCACCAGGTCCGCCTCCCGCATGCGCAGCGCGCGGACCGCGGCCACCAGCTCGCACGCCAGCACCTGCTGGTAAGCCGAGCACGCCGCCGTCGCCGCGCGGGCCGCCTGGGTCGAGAAGCTCGCGTGGTCCTCGATGCCGCGCGAGACCACCGCCGTGCCGAGGGTGGCCGGGAGCGCCGCCTGCCGCAGCTCCGTCAGCGCGTCGTGGGCCACGTACTCCAGGATCATCACGCCCGAGCTGCCCGGCGGCCCCGCCGCCAGGAACGGCCGCAGGCCGGTGAACTCCGGCTCCACCAGGTCGCCCAGGCGCGCCACCGACAGCTCCGCCACCTGGTGCACGGTCGCCCGGGCCTGGTCCAGGGCCGTCGACACGTACGCGGTGTGGAAGTGCGCGTGGTGGTAGGCGTCGCCGTGGACGGCCGAGATCATCGGGTTCTCCGTGCTCGCGTTGATCTCGACGGCGAGCACGTCCCGCAGATAGTGGATCGCGTCCAGCGCCGGGCCCTGGACCTGCGGGAACGCCCGCAGGCCGAACGGGTCCTGGATCCGCCGTCCCGGCTTCGGCGTCTGGTGCATGCCCAGCAGCCGCCGCATCTCCGCGGCACAGGCGACCTGCCCCGCGTGCGGCCGTGCTTCGTGCACCGGCGTTGCGTACGCCTCCGGGTTGCCGTCGAGCGCGACGTACGTCAGCGCCGCGACGGCGTGGCTCGCGCGGGTCAGCGTGTCGAGCCGCATCGCCGCGAGGGTCGCTTCGGCGAGCGTCGCGGCGTTGCTGCTCATGAAGGCCAGCGCGTCGCCTGCCCGCACCGGCACCGGCGGCACGTGCCCGGTGACCCACGGCCGTTCGCCGGTGAGCGCCAGCGCCGCCTCGGCCAGCGGCGCCAGGTCACCGGTACCGATCGCGCCGAGCCGGTGCACCAGCGGCCGCGCGCCGGTGCGGACCGCTTCGGCCAGCGCGCCGATCAGTTCGGGGCTGATCCCGGAGCGGCCGGCCAGGAGCTGGTTGAGCCGGATCAGCAGCATCGCCCGCACCTGGCCGGCCGGCAGCTCGTCGCCGCTGCCACCCGCGTGGCTGCGCAGCAGCCGCAGGCCGTGTTCCACCGAGCTTTCGACGGTGTCGTCCTTGTTGGCCCCGACGCCGGTGGTCCGGCCGTAGACGACCCGGCGCGTGCTCAGTTCTTCGGCGAGCTTCCACGCGTGCTCGGCCGCCCGCAGCGCGGCGATCGAGACGTCGATGCCCAGCGGGCCTTCGGTGCGCGCCGCGGTCACGACGTCCGCGCACCGCAGGGTCCGGCCGTCCACCCGGATCAACGGCAGCCTCCTTCCGGCTGCCCTCACTATGCGGCTAGGCCGACGGCGGCTGCCAGGGGGGCTTCGCCCAGTCCCACCGCGGCACGGGTTCGTGCGGGTCCGGTTCGGCGCCGGGTGCGGAGAAGATCACGGCCAGGCGGCTGCCCCACTCGAGGTAGCCCGCGAAGGAGGCCCGGAACTCCGGGTCGTCCGGCAGGCCCGCCTCGTCGGCGGCGTCGAGCAGCAGGGTGACCCAGCGGCGGCGCTGCTCTTCGGTGATCCCGCGGCCCAGGTGGCGGCCGACCATGTGGGCGTGCCCGCCGTGGCTCGCGGAGTACTCGGCGGGTCCGCCGAAGACCTCGCCGAGCCACACCGCGACGTGCTTCGGGTGGTCCGGGTCCATGCCGCGGAAGACGGGTTCGAGCAACGGGTCTTCCAGGACGTGGCCGTAGAAGATGGTCAGCAGCTTCACGAGGGCTTCGTGGCCGCCTGCCCAGTCGAAGAGGGTGGGGCTTTCTGGCACGATCACCGGATCAGGCAACCAGGGGTGCTCCGGCCGGGCAACCACGTACTTTCCGGTGCGTAGGGGGGAGCGGGATGAAGCGGTACCACTGCGCGACGGAACTGGCGGTCGACCTGATCGGCGGCAAGTGGAAGCCGGTGATCCTGGCGCACCTCAAGGAGGGCGCCCACCGCTACGGCGAGCTGCGGCGCCGGATGCCGGGGGTGAGCGAGAAGATGCTGACCCAGCAGCTGCGCGAGCTGGCCGCGGACGGCCTCGTCCGCCGCGAGGAGTTCGACGGCCGGGTCCCGCACGTCGAGTACCACCTGACGGACGTGGGGGAGGAGCTCCGGCCGGCGCTGCAGGCACTGTACGAGTGGGGCGAGCGCCGCGCGGCCGAGCGGGGGATCACCTTCGAGCCGGCGCCGGAGCCCGAACGCCCCTGACCCAACGCAGTGAATGACTCATTCCTGACGCTGGACGCCAGGAATGAGTCATTCACTGCGGTCCGGAAGGGCTCAGGCGGGGTCGGTTTCGTCGAGACGGCGTTCCAGGGCGTCCAGCCGGTCCGACCAGAAGCGGCGGTAGGGCGCCAGCCAGGCGTCCACCTCGGCCAGGGGTTCCGGGCGCAGGGCGTAGCACCGCCGCTGCGCCGCGACCCGGACCGTCACCAGGCCGGCCTCGCGCAGCACCCGCAGGTGCTTCGACACCGCGGGCTGGCTCAGCTCGAGCCGCTCGACGAGCTCGCCGACCGAGCGCTCGCCGTCGCGCAGCAGGTCGAGGATGGTCCGGCGCCGGGGTTCGGCGAGGACGTCGAAAGTCTGCATCACCCCTGAAATGTGCTCTGCCGGGCATATTCCTGTCAAGGAATGCGCACCTTCGCTGGTCTGGACCATTGACCTAGTGGTCTAGTCCACTTACGGTGAGTGTGGTCCCCACCACTCCGGCAGCGTTGCCGTGAGTAATTCCCGGGAGGAAGAACGCATGTCCCGTTTCCGCAGGAAGAGCTTCTCGGCCCTGCTGACCGTGGCGGCCGCCGCGGGGCTCGTCGCGGGCGGTGTGAGCGCCCCCGCCGCCACCGCCGCGACCGAGACCGCGGAGGCCTCCGTCGGCAAGGTGGTCGGCTACTTCACCGAATGGGGTGTCTACGACCGCAACTACCACGTCAAGAACATCGAGACGTCGGGCTCGGCGAGCAAGCTGACCCACATCAACTACGCCTTCGGCAACGTGACGAACGGCGGCTGCGCGATCGGCGACGCCTACGCCGACTACCAGAAGACCTACGACGCCGCGGGCAGCGTCGACGGCGTCGCCGACACCTGGGACCAGCCCCTCGCCGGCAGCTTCAACCAGCTCAAAAAGCTCAAGGCCAAGCACCCCGGCCTGAAGGTCCTCTGGTCCTTCGGCGGCTGGACCTGGTCGGGTGGCTTCGGGCAGGCCGCGAAGAACCCCACGGCGTTCGCGAACTCCTGCTACAACCTGGTCAACGACCCGCGCTGGGCCGGCGTCTTCGACGGCATCGACATCGACTGGGAGTACCCCAACGCCTGCGGCCTGTCCTGCGACACCAGCGGTGCGGCGGCGTTCAAGAACCTCCTCCAGGCCCTGCGCGCCAAGTTCGGCTCGAAGCTGGTGACGGCGGCGATCACCGCCGACGGCACCAGCGGCGGCAAGATCGACGCCGCCGACTACGGCGGCGCGGCGCAGTACGTCAACTGGTACAACGTGATGACCTACGACTACTTCGGCGCCTGGGCGGCGCAGGGCCCGACCGCTCCGCACTCCCCGCTGACGTCCTACTCCGGCATCCCGACCGCGGGCTTCTACTCCGACGCGGCGATCCAGAAGCTCAAGAGCAAGGGCGTTCCGGCGAGCAAGCTGCTGCTGGGAATCGGCTTCTACGGCCGCGGCTGGACCGGCGTCACGCAGAGCGCCCCGGGCGGCACCGCGACCGGCCCGGCGCCCGGCAAGTACGAGCAGGGCATCGAGGACTACAAGGTGCTCAAGACGTCCTGCCCGTCGACCGGCACGGTCGCCGGCACCGCGTACGCCAAGTGCGGCAGCAACTGGTGGAGCTACGACACGCCCGCGACGATCGCGGGCAAGATCTCCTACGCCAAGACCCAGGGCCTGGGCGGCGCGATGTTCTGGGAGCTCTCGGGTGACACCACCAACGGCGAGCTGATCACGGCCGTCGCGAAGTAACCCTTCGGGGGCACCGGCGAAAGTCGTCGGTGCCCCCGTTTACTGTCGTCCGCGTGAAGTTCAGCGGATTCGGCGAGTACGCCATCGACTTCTACGACGGTCTCGTGCAGGACAACTCCAAGCCCTACTGGGACGACCACGTCGAGACCTACAAGAGCGACGTGCGGGCCCCGATGGAAGCGCTGCTGGCCGAGCTGGCGCCGGAGTTCTCCGACGGCTTCGGCGAGCCCAAGGTGTTCCGCCCCTACCGCGACGTCCGCTTCGCCAAGGACAAGACGCCGTACAAGACCCACTGCGGCGCGGTGATCGAGCAGGGCCGCGGCGGCGGCGCCTACTACGTCGAGGTCGGCCCGGACGGCCTGCGCGTCGGCGGCGGCTGCTTCCACCTCGCGTCCGACCAGATCGCGCGGTTCCGCAAGGCGGTCGACACCGAGCTGCACGGCGAAGCGCTGCAGAAGATCCTCGCCAAGCTGGAGCGCGCGGGCTGGGAGGTCAAGGGCGACCGCCTGAAGTCGAAACCGCGCGGGTTCCCCGAGGACCACCCGCGCCTCGATCTCCTGCGGTACCGCTCGGTGTACGCGGTGCGCGGCTGGGAGCCCGACGACGTGCTGCACGAGCGGGGTGCCCTGGACCGGGTCCGGAAGGCGTGGCGGCAGTTGCGGGAGTTCAACGAGTGGGCCCGCGACCGCGTCGGCCCGAGTGAGCAGCCTCGTCGCTGAGTTCGCGGCGCGGCGGCCGGTGTCGGGCCAGGCCGAGCCGGGTGAGCGCCGCGCAGGCGGGCGTGACCGCGCCGGCGGTGATGAAGGCGGTGTCGAGGTCGGCCCGGCGGCAGTTGTGGGAGTTCAACGAGTGGGCCCGCGACCGCGTCGGCCCGAGCGAACAGCCGCGTCGCTGAGGTCGCGGCGCGGTGGCCGGTGCCGGGCCAGGCCGAACCCGGTGAACCCCGCGCAGACCAGCGTGACCACACCCGCCGTGACGAAGGCGGTGCCGAGGTCGGCCGAACCGCCGGCGACGGCGCCGAGCACCGCCACGCCGAGCACCGCGCCGATCTGCCGGGCCGTGCTGCTGATCCCGGAGGCCAGGCCGCCGTCGCGTGGGTCCACCGCCTGGATGGCCGCCGCGGTCAGCGGGGACATGGCCAGTGCGAACCCCAGGCCGGCGACGGCCAGTCGCCACCACACGGCCCCATAGCCGGTGGCGGCGTCCACCCGGCCGAGCGTCACCAGTCCGAGCCCGGCCAGGACCAGGCCGGCGGTGACCACGACTCGAGGGCCGTGGCGGGCGGCGAGCCGCCCCGCGAACGGGCTCGCCACGACCATCGCCACCGGCGTGGGCAGGGTCTGCAGGCCGGCGCGCAGCACCGAGCTGCCCTGGACGTGGACGAAGAACTGGGAGAAGAAGAACGACGAGCCCATCAGCGCGAAGCCGACCACGAGCATCGCCGTGACCGGCACCGCGAACGGACGCCGCCGGAACAACCCCGGCGGCAGCATCGGCGCCGGGCTCCGCCGCTCGACGATCAGGAAGCCCCCGAGCAGCACCGCCGCGGCGGCGAACGCGCCCAGGACGGACGGCGACGTCCAGCCGCGGGACCCGCCCTCGATCAGCCCGTAGGTCAGCGCGCCGACGCCGAGGACGGACAACACCGTTCCCGGGACGTCGATCGCCGGGGCGCCGGGTGCGCGGGACTCGCCGAGGACCCGGAGCCCGGCCACCAGCAGAACCACGCCGATGGGGATGTTGACGAGGAAGATCGCCGGCCAGCCGGCCGCTTCGGCGAGCACGCCGCCGGCCACCGGGCCGGCGGCCAGGCCGATGCCGCTGAGCCCGGCCCACAGCCCGATCGCCCGCACCCGATCGGCCGGCACCGGGTGGGCGGCGGCCAGGAGGGCCAGCGAGGCCGGGCTCAACGCGGCCGCCCCGACGCCCTGCAGCACCCGGCCGGCCACCAGCCAGCCCAGCGACGGCGCGGCCGAGCACACCGCCGAGGCGGCGGTGAACACCGCGACCCCGGCGAGGAACACCCGCTTCCGGCCGAAGCGGTCGGCGAAGACACCGCCGGAGAGCAGCAGCATCGCGACCAGCAGCACGTAGGCGTCGACGATCCACTGCAGGCCGCTCAGCCCCGTGCCGAGCCGCCACTGCATGTCGGGCAGGGCCGCGCCGACGATCGTGCTGTCGAGCAGCACCATGAACTGGCCGAGGCCGGTCACCGCGAGCAGGGCCGCCCGTCCGGTGCGCACTTCCGTCTGCACTGTTCGATCCCCCCAGAGGTCCGCTGTTCGCCGCCAGAATAGTTCGACAATCCCGAAATGTCGAAGGATAGGTACCATCGGGGCATGCGACCGCTCCCTCAGCCCGCGCGCGACGCCTTCGCGCTCCCGGCCGTGCTGCACGCCCTCGGCGACCCGGTGCGCCTCGAGCTGGTGCGCCGGGCGCACGCCCGGCCCGAGTCGACCTGCGCGGTGCTGGCCGGCGGCCTGGGCGTGCCGCTCTCGACGGTGTCGAACCACTTCCGGATCCTGCGCGAGGCCGGCGTGGTCGGGATGACCGCCGACGGCAGGCACCGCCGGGTCCGGGTGCGCGCCGAAGACCTGCGGGAACGCTTTCCCGGCCTGCTCGAACCGATCCTCCGCGGGGCTGCGGAAGAGCGGCCGCCGGGAACCTGACCGGACAGGTTTCTGAACATCTTCTTGAACATTCGGGATCGGTACAGACGAACGCGCGAAGAGGGTCTACGCTATGTGGACGTGAGCCGACGCGCGAAGATCGTTTGTACCCTGGGCCCTGCCACCGCGACCCCGGACAAGATGCGGGCCCTGGTGGATGCCGGCATGGACGTGGCCAGAATGAACTTCAGCCACGGCAGCCACAGCGACCACAAGCAGGTCTACGACCTGATCCGGGCCGCCGCCGCGGAGAGCGGGCGGGCGGTCGGCATCCTCGCCGACCTGCAGGGCCCGAAGATCCGCCTGGGCACGTTCGCCGGCGGGCCGGTCGAGTGGCACAACGGCGATGTCGTCCGGATCACCGTCGAGGACGTCGCCGGCACGCACGACCGCGTCTCGACCACCTACAAGGGCCTGGCGAAGGACGCCAAGCCCGGCGACCGCCTGCTCGTCGACGACGGCAAGGTCGGCCTGGTGGTCAAGGGCGTCGAGGGCCCGGACGTCGTGTGCGAGGTCACCGAGGGCGGCCCGGTCAGCAACAACAAGGGCGTCTCGCTGCCTGGCATGGACGTCTCCGTGCCGGCGCTGTCCGACAAGGACATCGAAGACCTCGAGTTCGCGCTCGAGCTGGGCGTCGACTTCATCGCCCTGTCCTTCGTCCGCTCGCCGGCCGACATCGACCTGGTCCACCAGGTGATGGACCGGGTCGGCAAGGGACGGCTGCCGGTCGTCGCGAAGATCGAGAAGCCCGAGGCCGTCTACAACCTCGAAGCCATCGTGCTGGCCTTCGACGCGGTGATGGTCGCCCGCGGCGACCTCGGCGTCGAGCTGCCGCTGGAGCAGGTCCCGCTGGTGCAGAAGCGCGCCATCCAGATCTGCCGCGAGAACGCGAAGCCGGTCATCGTCGCGACGCAGATGCTCGAGTCGATGATCAACAACTCCCGGCCGACCCGCGCCGAGGCCTCCGACGTCGCGAACGCGGTGCTCGACGGCGCGGACGCGCTGATGCTCTCCGGCGAGACCTCGGTCGGCCGGTACGCCATCGAGGTCGTGGAGACGATGGGCCGGATCATCGAGGCGGTCGAGACCGACTCGCCGATCGTGCCGCCGCTGTCGCACGTCCCGCGCACCAAGCGCGGCGTCATCTCCTACGCCGCCCGCGACATCGGCGAGCGGCTGAACGCGAAGGCCCTGGTCGCGTTCACGCAGTCCGGCGACACTGTGCGCCGCCTCGCGCGGCTGCACACGCGGCTGCCGCTGCTGGCGTTCACGCCCGAGGAGTGCGTGCGCAGCCAGCTGTCGATGACCTGGGGCACCAACACCCACATCGTCCCGCAGGTCAGCTCCACCGACCAGATGATCCAGCAGGTCGACCACGCGATGCTGGAGATGGGCAAGTACCAGAAGGGCGACCTGGTCGTCATCGTGGCCGGCTCCCCGCCGGGCACCGTCGGGTCGACCAACCTGATCCGCGTGCACCGGCTCGGTGAAGACGACCACGCTTGAGAGACCGACCGCTCAGTATGCACGTAAATTCCGCCTTCCTCCCCGCCGCCACCCTCAGCGGAGGCGCTTCGCGCCGCTGTAGTTTTCTGTCATGACTGAAATGGCCAGGGCCGCCGCCGAAGACGAACTCCCCGGTGGCGGCCAGCCGGTGCTCGACCGCCTGATCGCGCTGCTCGACCTGGAGAAGATCGAAGAGAACATCTTCCGCGGCGTCTCGCCCGCCCACTCGCCGGTGCGGGTGTTCGGCGGGCAGGTCGCCGGCCAGGCCCTGGTGGCGGCCGGGCGCACGGTGCCCGAGGAACGCCGGGTGCACTCGCTGCACGCGTACTTCATCCGCGGCGGTGACCCGAGCGTGCCGATCGTGTACGAAGTCGACCGGATCCGTGACGGCCGGTCGTTCACCACCCGGCGGGTGGTCGCCATCCAGCACGGCAAGGCGATCTTCTCGCTCTCGGCGTCGTTCCAGACGGACGAGCCGGGCATCGAGCACGCCGAGGTCATGCCGGAGGGCGTTCCGGCGCCGGAGACGCTGCCGACGCTGATGGAACGCGCCGAGGGCTACGCGATCGGCGCGCACGCCCGGCCGCGGCCGATCGACCTGCGGTACGTCAACGAGCCGCCGTGGGTCACCCGCGAAACCGGCGAGCGGCCGGCCCGCAACCAGGTGTGGATGCGCGCCGACGGGAAACTGCCCGACCAGCAGCTGCTGCACGTCTGCGTGCTGACCTACGCCTCGGACATGACGCTGCTCGACTCGGTGCTCGCGCGCCACGGCGTCTACTGGGACACCGACAAGGTGCTCGGGGCCAGCCTCGACCACGCACTGTGGTTCCACCGCCCGTTCCGCGCGGACGAGTGGTTCCTCTACGACAGCGCCTCGCCGACGGCCTCCGGCGCCCGCGGTCTGGCCACCGGCCGGTTCTTCGCCCAGGACGGCACGCTGATCGCGACGGTCGTCCAAGAAGGACTCCTGCGCGTCTTGTGAAGTTCGCCGGGAAATCACCCTCACGGGCGACGAATGGCCCGAATATCGGCCGCGGGAAAAGGGCATTCGGCCCGGGTGAGGGGGCCGGGACCGATCGGGGGACGGCCCCGGACCCCTCCGTGTGATGATCGCGCGGCACTTCGCGCGGTCATCGTCTACCCTGCTCAGAGGCCGGTCGAGAGCACGGCTGGCCGACTGACGGGCGCCCGGTGCAGTGCAGGGTGCGAGGATACAAGAGCATTCTGCAAATTGCAGATTCCGGCGCCGGAATCGACTCGGGTTAATGCTCCACCGACTCCGCGCCCGGATGGTTGGATACAGGTAGCACTCGACATCCGGAGGTGCCGCGATGGCAAGGGGACAGAGCCCCACGGTTCGCCGCCGGAGGCTGGCGGGAGAGCTGCGCCGGCTCCGCGAGGCCGCCGACCTCACCATCGACGAAGTCGGCGAGAAGCTCGAGTGCTCGGCCTCGAAGATCAGCCGCATCGAGACCGGCCACGTCGGCGTCACGCCGCGTGACGCCCGGGACATGCTGGCCCTCTACGGCATCATGGGCGACGAGCAGGAGGCACTCGTCCAGCTGGCCAGGGAAGCCCGCAAGCGCGGCTGGTGGCACGCGTACAACGAGGTCTTCACCGGCACCTTCGTCGGCCTCGAAGCCGATGCCAGCTCGCTGCGCGCGTTCCAGGCGCTGCTCGTGCCCGGGCTGCTGCAGACCGAGCGCTACGCCCGCGCGGTGATCCGCGCGCTGCGGCCGGACGCCGACGAGGCCGAGATCCGCCGCCGCGTCGCCGCCCGGATGGCCCGCCAGGAACTGCTGTCCGAGACCCCGCCGCCGGAGTACTGGGCGGTGATGGACGAGGCCGTGCTGCGCCGCGTGGTCGACAGCCCCGAAGTGATGGCCGAGCAGCTCTACCGGATGGTCGCCGTCGCCGAGAAGCCGAACGTGACCGTCCAGGTCGTGCCGTTCGGTGCGGGCGCGCACCCCGGCATGGAAGGCCCCTTCCTGATCATGGGGTTCCCCGAGCAGGCCGACCCGGACGTCGTCTACGTCGACGACAGCACCTCCAGCGGCCTCTACCTGGAGGAACCCACAGACGTCCGGCGCTACGGGCTGATGTTCGACCATCTGCGCGCGGCCGCACTGAAGCCGGACGACTCGGTGGAGCTGATCGCCGAGGCGGCCGGACGGTTCGCCGAACAGGCGGCCGTACCGGCTCCGGTGCACCATCCGGAACCGAGGACACAGTAAGGAGTGGGGACCATGGAAGCAGAACTCTCCGGGGCGCGGTGGCGCAAGAGCAGCCACAGCGGCGGCGGCAACGACTGCGTCGAGGTGGCGTTCGTCGGCGGCGGCGCCGCGGTGCGCGACTCGAAGGACCCCGAAGGGGGTGCGTTCCGCCTGCCCGCGTCGGGCTGGCGGGGGCTGCTGGCCGCGGTGCGGACCGGCGGCCCGGCCCTCGACTGAGTCACTGAGACACGAGGCGCTCGGGAAGACCCCTTACCCCCGCCGAGCTGGGCTCGGCCGGGAGTAAGGGGTCTTTTCGCGCCCAGGCCTGCGTGATCACCCGATGCCCGGGGTGTGCCCTCAGGACGAACCTGAGTGCTACCAACCGAGGAACAGGGGAACACGATGCACAGCGATCTGATGCTCGACGCGGTCCGTGCCGAAGCGGCCTACCGGGCCGAGGAACTGCGGAAGGCCGGGCGCAGCGCCTGGGCCGCCCGCGCCCGCCGCGCCGCCCGGCACTTCAGGGCCACGAGGACGGATGTCGAGGTACCGGCTCAGCAGCGCCGGGAGGCGTCGCGGGCGACCGCCGAAACCGCCCGGTAAGGGCAGCGGGATGGTGTCGAAGGCGATAAGCGGTCGGAAACTGTCGGTGGGGTAGGCAACAATGCTCCTCGTGCCCCGACTCGGCTCCGGAATCCCGCTCGTCGCCCGTACCCACGAGATGCGGCGGCTCCGCGCTGCCTTCGCCCGTGCCGAACGTGGCGAGGCCGGCGCGGTGCTGCTCTCGGGGGACGCCGGGGTCGGCAAGACCCGGCTGCTGACCGCGCTCGGCGAGCACGTCGCGGCGTGCGGTGGGCTGGTGCTCACCGGCCGCTGCATCGACGTCCGCGAGGGCGGTCTTCCTTATCTTCCGTTCGCCGAGGCGCTCGCCCCGCTGGGCAGCGCGACGGATCCGGCGGTCGCCGCCGCGGTGCGGGCCCGGCCCGCGCTCGGGCGGCTGCTGCCGCAGGGCCCGGGCTTCGAGGAGCCCCGGGCGGCCGAACACCCGCCGATGACCTCCAACGACCGGGAAACCATGGTGCGTCCCCGGCCGGAGCAGGACCTCGGTCAGCTGCAGTTGTTCGACGCGGTACTGGGGGTGCTGACCGAGGTCGCCGAGGCGCGCCCGGTGGTGATCCTGCTGGAGGATCTCCACTGGGCCGACGCCTCGACCCGCAACCTGCTGTCCTTCCTGCTCACCCGGCTGCGGGCGCAGCGGCTGCTCGTCATCGGCAGCTACCGCGAGGAGGACGTCCACCGGCGTCACCCGCTGCGCGGCGTGCTGGCCGAGCTGGTCCGGCTCGCCACGGTGGAGCACGTCGACCTGCGGCCCTTCGGCGCGGTCGACGCCCGCAAGTTCGTCGAGGCGCTGGCCGACGAGCCGCTGCCGTCGGACGTCGTGGCCGACATCGTCAGCCGCTCCGAGGGCAACCCGTTCTTCGCCGAGGAGCTGCTCGCCACCAAGACCGAGTGCAACGACCTGCCCGCCGGGCTGGCCGAGGTGCTGCTGTCCCGGCTCGAGCGGCTCTCCCCGGACGCCCGCCGGGTAGCGCGGGTGATCTCGGTGGCCAACGAGCCCGTCATGCACGCCGCGCTCGCCGAGGTTTCCGGGCTGGGGGAGCTCGAGCTCGACGACGCGCTGCGCGAAGCCGTCCAGCACCACGTGCTCGTGGTGCTTTCGGACGGCTCGTACACGTTCCGGCACGCGTTGCTGCAGGAAGCCGTGTACGGCGATCTGCTGCCGGGGGAGCGGTCGCGCACGCACGCGGCGTACGCGGCGCGGATCAAGGCGCGCGCCCAGGGCCGCGGTCATGACGCGAAGCTGGCCTACCACTCGATGCAGAGCAGCGATCTGGCCACCGCGCTGCCGGCGTTGCTGCGCGCGATGGACGAAGCCGAGAAACTCGGTGCGCCCGGGTCGGCGCTGCAGCACGTCGAACAGGCGCTGTCCATCTGGGACGCCGTCACCCCGGCGGACCGGCCCGAAGGCGTCGACGAGCTGAAGCTGCTCTACGAAGCGTCGTACTTCGCGGGCACCTCCGGCGAGCCCGAGCGGGCCGCCGCGTTCGCCCGCTCGGCCACCCAGGCGCTGACGCCGGAGATCCCCAACGACCGGGCCGCCAAGGTGTGGCGGCGGCTGGCGGACGCGCTGCTGGCGCTGGAAGGCACGCTCGACGAGGCGGTCGCCGCCATCGACCGGGCCTGGGACCTGGTCAAGGACACCGATCCCAGCTCCGCGCGCGCCTGGGTGCTGGCCAGCCGGGCCGGCTTCCTCCGGATCCTCGACCAGCCCGAGGCGGCGCTCGACAGCGCGCTCACCGCGGTCGCCGACGCCCAGGCCGTGGGCGCGACGGGAGCGGAGGCGTCGGCGCTGGTCACCCTGGGCACGCTGGCCGACTCGCGCGGCGACGCCGCCGAGGCCCGGGAGCGGCTGCGGCAGGCCCAGCGCAAGGCGCGGGACGTCGGCGCGTACAACACCGAGATCCGCGCGACCTACTTCCTGGCGTTGAGCCACGACGACCAGGGTGAGTTCGCCGAAGCGCTGGAGCACGCCACCCACGGCGTCGCCCGCGCCGAGGAAGCCGGGCTGAGCTGGAGCGTCTACGGGCTGGAACTGCGGGCGCGGCAGCTGATGCTGCGGTACCTGATGGGCGACTGGCCGGACGAGAGCGCCGGGCGTGCCGGGCGCGGGGTGTCCAACGCGGTCGCCGCGCGGATCCTGGCCATCTGGTCGCTGTTCGTCGTCGCCCGCGGCCGGTCGGACGAGGCCGCGAAGCTGCTGTCCGGGCTGCGGCAGCACTGGACGGCGGACATGCAGATCCCGCTCTCGGCCGGCGCCGCCGGGATCGAGCTGGCGTACTGGCGCGGCGACCACGCCGACGCCGTGCGCCAGGCCGAAGACCTGATCGGCTGGCTGGAGCGGATCGAACCCGGGCTGCTGGCCGGCATCCGGGTGGCCGCGCTCGGCGTGTCCGCGGCGGCCGCGCTGGCCGCCGAGGCCCGGCTCCACGGTGACCAGACCGCCGCCGAAGCCGCGGTGGCGGCCGGCGAGCGGCTCCTGGCGCACGGCCGGATGTGCGCGGTCGTCGGCCAGCCGCGCTCGGGCACGCTCGGACCGGAGGGCCGCGCGTGGCTGGCCCGCCTGGAAGCGGCGGCCACCTGCCTGTCCGGTCGCGGCGACGCGGACAAGTGGGCGACCGCGGCGGAGGCGTTCGGCTACGGCGCCGTCTACGAGCAGGCGGTCTGCCGCTGGCACGAAGCCGAAGCGCTGCTGGCGGCCGACATGGACGCGGGCACGGCCCTGGAGGCGGCCCACGAGGTGGCGGTCCGGCTCGGCGCGATCCCGCTGCGCGACGCGGTCCGCGACCTGGCCCACCGCGCCCGCGTCGAGCTGGACGGCGTCGAGCCGTCACCCCCGGCCCGCACGGTCACCGACCCGCTCACCGACCGCGAGCGCGACGTCCTGGAGCGCGTCGCCCTGGGCCGCACGAACCGCCAGGTCGGCGAAGAGCTCTACATCAGCGAAAAAACGGTGAGCGTCCACCTTTCCCGCGTGATGGCCAAGCTGGGCGCCAGCCGCCGCGCCGAAGCAGTGGCCATCGCCTACGACCGAGGCCTCCTCACCGCCCCCACCGCCGAACACGCGTGATCAGAGAGTCGACACGCGTGATTGGAAGGTCGACACGCGTGATTGAAGGGTCGACACGGCCGGGCCCGCGGGTTTCGCCGTGTCGACCCTCCAATCACGAGTGATGACCTTCCAATCACGCGTGCTGACCCTTCAATCACGTCAGCGGGGGAGGCGGCGGAGGGCTTTGAGGCCGAAGGTCATGCCTCGGGACCACAGGGAGCCGGGGACCGCGCGCGGGGGACGCAGGGCGAGGCCGCGCTGGAGGGCGATCGACTGGGACTCCGTGTACTTCAGCAGGCCTTCGGCGCCGTTGCGGCGGCCGACGCCGGAGTCCTTCATCCCGCCCATCGGGACGCCGACGCTGCCGAACGTCGCCGCGTAGCCCTCGTTGACGTTGACCGTCCCGGCCTTCAGCCGCGCCGCGACCTCCCAGGCGGCGCGGCCGTTGCGCGACCAGACGCTGGCGTTGAGCCCGAACGGCGTGTCGTTGGCCCGCTCGATCGCGTCGGTGACGTCGGTGTAGCCGTAGATCGACACGACCGGCCCGAACGTCTCCTCCGCGAACGGCAGCATGTCCGGGGTGACGCCGGAGAGCACCGTCGGCTCGTAGAACAGCGGCCCGAGGTCGGGCCGCGCGCGGCCGCCGGTCAGCACCGAAGCACCCTTCGCGCGGGCGTCCTCGACGTGCTTCGAGACCGCCGCGAGCTGCTCTTCCGACGTCAGGGACCCCATCTGGACCTGGTAGTCCAGCGCCCCGCCGAGCCGCAGCGCCGCGGTCCGCGCGACGAACGCGCGGGTGAACTCGTCGCGGATGTCCTCGTGGACGTAGATCCGCTCGACCGACACGCACAGCTGCCCGGCCGAGGAGAAGCACGCGGTCACCGCACCCGTCGCGGCCTTCGCGACGTCGGCGTCGGGCAGCACGATCATCGGGTTCTTGCCGCCGAGCTCCAGCGAGTACGACGTCAGCCGCTTCGCCACCTGGCCGGCCAGTTCCTTGCCGGTCGGCGTGGACCCGGTGAAGCACAGGTAGTCCGACTCCTCGACCAGCGCGGTGCCGATCTTCGAGCCGCGGCCGAGCACGATCTGCCACGTCCCCGCGGGCAGCCCGGCCTCCTCGGCGAGCTCGTGCAGCCACAGCGCCGAAAGCGCGGTCTGGTTGTCCGGCTTCTGTACGACGGCGTTGCCCGCGGCCAGCGCCGGCAGGACGTCCATCGCGGTCAGGGCCAGCGGGTAGTTCCACGGCGAGATGATCCCGACGACGCCCTTCGGGTGCCGGACCTCGCCCGCGCGGGTCAGCCCCGGGATGACGCCGGCGACGCGGCGGGGCGCGAGGAGCTTCGCCGCGTGCTTGCCGTAGTAGGCCGCCACCAGCGCGGTCGCGCTGACCTCGTCGAACGCGTCGAGCCGCGCCTTGCCCGCTTCGACCTGGACCAGGTCGAGCACCTCGTGCTGCTTCGCGAGCACCAGGTCGTGCAGGCGGGTGAGGACGCGGGCGCGCTCGGCGGGGGAGCGGTCCGCCCACGCTCGCTGGGCGGTGCGCGCGTCCGCGAACACCGCGCGGACGTCGGCGTCGGTGGCCTGCGGGAGGGTCGCGATGGGCAGCCCGGTGAACGGCGCGGTCATCCGGATCGGAGCGGAGTCCGCGCCGCCGGTCACGCGGGCGACGAGCCGGGCCGCCCGCGCCGCGCCCGGCGCCCCGGCGACGCCGCCGACGGTCGGCGGCAACGAGGTGTCTTCGACTGCGTTCGCGGGGGTCGTGCTGGTCATGACGTCTCCGTTCCGGCGGAGTCCGCGCGACGTCGCGCGGGGGTTACCGACGAGTACACCATACCGTCGGTACGTCAGATGTCCAGCGTGATACGAATAAGATTCACGTATTGGGCGGGTGGAGCGGCGGCAGCTGGTAGTTCGGCTGGGTCGGATCCTGCTGCGCCGGGTGCGGCTGGGCCTGCGTCGCGCCGCCGTACGGGTCGTCGGGCTGCTGCGCCGGGAAGGGGTGCGACGCCGGACCGCCGTACGCGGGCGGCGGCTGCGGGCCGGTCTGCGGCGGCGGGGCCTGCGCGGGGAACGGCTGCGACGCCGGGTACCCCGGGGGGTGAGGCTGCGCGAACTGCTGCGGCGGTCCCGGGTACGGCCGCGGCTGCTGCTGGTACGGCCCCGGCGGCGGCCCGCCCGGTGCGGCGGCCGGGGTGTGCCGCCCGGCGAGCACCGCGGACACCAGCGCGATCAGGGCGACGATCCCGCCGCCGATCAGCAGCCAGAAGCCGATCCCGGTCGTGTAGTGCGACTTGATCGTCCCCTCGTCGGTCTCGTAGCTCAGCGTCGCCGAGACGTCCATGCCGAGCATCCACACCGCCGCGGCCGCCCCGGCGGCCCCGGCGACCAGTGCGGTCCGGGCGCCCGCGCGCACGCCGGGCCCGGCCGAGCGGCGCGCCCCGGCGAACGCCAGGCCGGCCCCGGCGAGCAGGACGACCGCGCAGGCCGTGAGCGGGATGCCGTACCGGGCGACGTGGGTCTGTTCGTAGAACTTCTTCGTCTCCTCGCCGGGGTCGACGGAGAACGAACGCGACCAGGCGCTGACCGTCTGGCTGCTCTCGGTCTTGCCGTTCACCACCTGCTCGAACGACGTCTGCGGCAGGAACGACCCGGCGATCACCAGCACCGCGGCGAGGACGCCGAGGATCGCGGCGAACAGCCGGAAGACGGCGCCCGGGTCGGCCTGCTGCGGTGCGGGCGGCGGGCCGTAGGAGTACGGGTACGGGGCGGCGGTCATCGGAACTCCCCTCGTTCGGAGGGGATTGGACCACGAAATCCGCCTGCGGATAAGGGGCAAAGCACCCTGGTGGTCAGCTCGGCGCAGCGGTGGCGTCCTGGTAGAGCAGGATGGCGATGCGCTTCCACTCCTCGAGCAGCTGCCGCCGCCGGTGCGGGTCGCCGCCGAGCTCGGCGTCCAGCGCGAGCCCGCGGGTGAGGTTCACGGTGAGCCAGAACAGCATTTCCGCGCGTTCCGGCGGGAGTTCGCCGGCGACCTGGGTGACGTGCTCGAGCGTGGCGCGGCCGAGCGCGCGGTCGACCGGGCGGATGGCCGCGCGCAGCTCGGCGTCGGTGCGGGCGGCGACCCACAGTTCGGTGACGGCGGTCGAGAGCGTGCCCGAGTAGCCGGCCCACAGCAGGTCGATCGCCGCGGCGACGCCGGTGCCGCCGCTCGGCAGATCGTCGAGCGAGGCCGCGAGCTGGCGGCGCAGCTTGGTCGTCAGGTGCTCGACGGCGGCCGCCATCAGCTCGGCCTTCGCGGTGAAGTGGTGCTGCACCGCGCCCTTCGACACGCCCGCGCGGGCGCAGATCTCCTGCACCGACGTGCGCGCGTAGCCGACCTCGACCAGGCAGTCGATGGTGGCGTCGAGCAGTGCCGTGCGGGTCTGCTCGCGCCGCTGCGCCTGGGTCCGGTGCGCCGTCTCGGTCACCGCGGCCTCCCTGCTTTACCTACCGGACGGAATGGATGTACATTCCGATCAGAACTTACATGCTGATCGGAATGTTTTCCAGCAGGAGGGTCCCGTGCCACTGCAACTGCCGAAGAGCTCGTGGAGCACGACCGAGCTCGATGACCTCCGCGAGCTCGCGCGGTCGTTCCTGCAGAAGGAAGCCGTCCCGCACCAGGAGCGCTGGGCGGCGGAGAAGAAGGTCGACCGCGAGCTGTGGACGAAGGCGGGCGACGTCGGCCTGCTCTGTCTGTCCATCCCCGAGGAGTACGGCGGGGGCGGCGGCACCTTCGCCCACGAAGCCGTCCTCTACGAGGAGCAGGCGCGGGCCGGCGACAGCGCGTGGGGCGTCACCGTCCACAATGGAATCGTCGCGCACTACCTGCTCGCCTACGCCTCGGAAGAGAAGAAGCGCGAGTGGCTGCCGAAGCTGGCGAGCGGCGAGATGGTCGGCGCGATCGCGATGACCGAGCCCGGCACCGGCTCGGACCTGCAGGGCATCAAGACGCGCGCGGTCCGCGACGGCGACCACTACGTCATCAACGGCGCGAAGACCTTCATCACCAACGGCTTCCACGCCGACCTGGTGGTTGTCGCGGTGAAGACCGACCCGGACGCGGGCGCGCAGGGCGTCTCGCTGATCGTGGTCGAGACGGACACGCCGGGCTTTCGCCGCGGCCGCGTCCTCGACAAGGTCGGGCTCAAGGGCCAGGACACCGCCGAGCTGTTCTTCGACGACGTCCGCGTGCCCGCGGCCAACCTCCTCGGCGACGCGGAGGGCCAGGGCTTCTTCCAGCTGATGCTGCAGCTGCCACAGGAACGGCTGATCATCGCCGTCACCGCGGTGGCCGGGCTGGAGGCGGCGGTCGACCTCACGCTCGAGTACACCAAGGAGCGCACGGCGTTCGGCCGGCCGATCTTCTCCTTCCAGAACACCAAGTTCACCCTCGCCGAGGCGGCGACCGAAGCCGCGGTGGCCCGGGCGTTCCTCGACCAGTGCATCGAACGCCACCTCAAGGGCGAGCTCGACGTCCAGGGCGCGGCGATGGCCAAGCTGTGGACCACCGAGCGCGTCAACAAGGTGATCGACGACTGCGTGCAGCTCTTCGGCGGCTACGGCTACATGACCGAGTACCCGATCGCGCGCGCGTGGGCCGACGTCCGGATTTCGCGGATCTTCGGCGGCACCAGCGAGATCATGAAGGAAATCATCTCCCGCTCGCTCTGAAAGGACCTCGGTCATGAAAGCAGGTCCGCTCAGCGGCCTGAAGGTGGTGGAGCTCGCCGGTCTCGCGCCCGGGCCGTTCGCCACGATGATCCTCGCCGACCTCGGCGCCGACGTCGTCCGCGTCGACCGCGCGCAGCCGGGGGAGGACGTGCTCGGGATCGGGACCGACCCGCTGGCCCGCGGCCGCCGGTCCGTCGGCATCAACACCAAGACCCCCGAAGGCGTCGAGCTCGTGCTGAAGCTGTGCGACACGGCCGACGTCCTCATCGAGGGCTTCCGGCCCGGGGTCGCCGAGCGGATCGGGCTCGGCCCGGACGTCGTGCACGCCCGGAACCCGCGGCTGGTCTACGGCCGGATGACCGGCTGGGGCCAGGACGGGCCCCTGGCCACGGCGGCCGGGCACGACATCAACTACATCGGCATCGCCGGCGCCCTCGAACCGATCGGGCGCGCCGGCGAGCGGCCGGTCCCGCCGCTCAACCTCGTCGGCGACTTCGGCGGCGGCGGGCTACTGCTGGCGATGGGCATCCTGGCCGCGCTGTACGAACGGAACACGTCCGGGCGCGGCCAGGTCGTCGACGCGTCGATGGTCGACGGCGCCGCGCTGCTCACCACGAGCCTGCACGGCATCAAGGCGGCCGGCCTCTGGTCGGAGGGCCGCGGCGAGAACATGCTCGACGGCGGCGCGCCCTTCTACGACACGTACGAAACGGCGGACGGCAAGTACGTCGCCGTCGGCGCGATCGAGATGCGGTTCTGGAGTGCGCTGGTGCAGGTGCTCGAGCTGGACCCGGCGGAGCTGCCGCTGCACGTCGACCGGACGCAGTGGCCCCGCCTGCGGGAAATCGTGGCGGGGGCGATCGCCAAGCACACGCGCGACGAGCTCGTCGCGCGCGCCGAAGGCACCGACGCGTGCCTGACGCCGGTGCTGTCGCCCGAAGAAGCGGCCTCGCACCCGCACAACGCGGCGCGCGGCACGTTCGTCGAGATCGGCGGCATGGTCCAGCCGGCCCCGGCACCGCGGTTCGACCGCACGCCGCCGTCGACGCCGGAAGCGCCGCGGGCCAAGGGGTCCGACACCGAAGCCGTGCTCGCCGAACTGGGCGTCACGGACCTCGGTGGCCTGCGGGCAGCGGGGGTGATCGCCTAGGGCTTCGCCAGGTCGGAGCGCACGACCGAGTACATGACGTGGTCGCGCCACTCGCCGTCTCGGAAGTCGTAGCCGCGAAGGATGCCTTCGCGCGTGAAGCCGGCTTTCTCGAGCGAGCGCTGTTCGGCGCGGTTGCCGGCCTCGGTCGTCGCTTCGACCCGGTTGAGCTGGGTGTGGGCGAAGAGGTACTCGACGAGCAGTCGCTGGGCCTCGGTGCCGTAGCCGTGGCCGCGGGCCTCCGGGGCCAGCACCAGCCCGATGTTCCAGCAGTAGGACGCCGGCCCGGTGCGGGTCCGGTGCCAGGAGACCAGGCCGAGCACGCGCCCGCCCAGCGTCGGCACGAGCATGCCGGTGTCGGTGGTCAGCATCCCGGTCTCGAGCCACCGGCGGCGCAGGTAACCGGGATCGTGCCAGCCGAACCACTGGTGCTCGCCGGCGGCGACGGGATCGTTGGTCAGCCGTTCCAGCAGGCCGAGATCGCTTTCGGCCACCGGCCGGAGCTCGACTCTGACACCGTCGTCGTCCATCCGGAGACCTTATCGGCCGCTTGACCGGAAACCGGGGGGCCCACGCGCGATCCAGCCGGTCCGGTGAACGACGGCTGCGGACCGTGGCCGCCCGCGTCAGTCGAAGCTGCCGTGGCGGCCCGCGCCGCCCGCGAACCGGGCCGCGCCGTCCACCGCCTCCGCCGCGAGCACCCCCGTGCCCATGGCCGCCGCGAACTCCGCGGCCAAAGCGTCCTCTTCGGACTTGCCCCACTGGGCCAATGCCGAGAGCCGGTCGCCGCGCAGGCACGCCTGGGGGAACGCCGCGAGCTGCCGGGCCAGTTCCTGCGCGGCCGTCACCGCTTCGCCCGCCGGGACCAGTCGGTTGGCCAAGCCGATCTCGAAGGCCTCGGCCGCCTCGACCGGGCGTCCGGTGAGAATCAGGTCCATCGCGCGGGACTGGCCGATCAGCCGGGGCAGCCGCACCGTCCCGCCGTCGATCAGCGGGACGCCCCAGCGGCGGCAGAACACGCCGAACACCGCCGTCGTGTCCGCGATGCGCAGGTCGCACCACAGCGCCAGCTCGAGCCCGCCCGCGACGGCCGGTCCGTGCACCGCCGCGACCACCGGCTTGCCGAGGGTCATCCGGGTGGGCCCCATCGGGCCGTCCCCGTCCGGGTGAGTGCGGTTCACCCGGTCGGTGCCGATGGCCTTCAGATCGGCTCCGGCGCAGAACGCGTCACCCGCTCCGGTGAGGACCGCGACGGCCGCGTCCGGGTCGGCGTCGAAGGCGTGGAAGGCGTCGGCCAGCTCCGCCGCCGTCGGTCCGTCGACGGCGTTGCGCGCCGCCGGCCGGTCGATGGTGATCGTCGTCACCACGCCGTCGCGCTGCACCAGCACGTTGCGGGACATCGCCGCTCCCGGGGTTGATCGAGGTGTCTTCCGTGGACGCCTTCCCTACAGTATTGGGGTGGCCACTCCCAGGACGGGGACGGCGAGCCGGGGAGGAAGCTCATGTCGGGCGGCGTGAAGAAGATCCTGATCGTCGGCGTGGTCGCGCTCGTGCTCTTCTTCCTGATCACCCAGCCCACCCAGTCCGCCGATTTCGTGCACCGCGTGCTCGGCTGGCTCAAGGACGGCGCCGAAGCGATCGTCACGTTCTTCCGGGCGCTGTTCTCCTGACCTGGTGCTTCTCCGTGCCGGCGCCGCCACGGGCGGTGCCGGTGACTACTCTGCGTCTTAACGGACGGTAAATCACCCAGTGTCACCAATCCCGGATTTCGGACTCCACCACTCGACCATCCGGGTGGATTGCGGCCGAAAACACGCAGGTCGTCGAATTCGTGGCATCCGGGGTCTGGCGAAGACGACCACCCCGGCCCTACGGTGCTCACATTGCGTGATCGGGTGGTTCGCCATCCCCCCGGAGAACCCCGGTACGCAGGCAGTTTCCACTCAGCAAGGTGCAGGTTGGTGCGTGCGGCACCACCGCGTGGGACAGGCGTCAGGGCCTGTCCGTCGGGGACCTACAAGGAGGCAGGGATGACCGGAGATCCCGGAGTGGACGCGTTGATCCGGCAGTGGGCCGCCGAGCGCGAGAGGACTCCCGAGGAGCAGGAGGTCGACCGCATCGCTTCCGCGTGGCTGGCCGACGCTCCCGCGCAGGCTCCGGGCATCCCCGGCCAGCGCGCCCGGACCGGGCAGTCGCGGTTCGTCCCGGTCGAGTCGGCCGATCCCGGCTACCTCGCCGCGATGCGCAGCCGGCTGCCGGAAGTGCCCGAAGAGCTCCTCACCGCCGCCGCGGGCTGGTGGCAGATGGTCGGCGGCGTCGCCGAGGCCGAGGAGTGGTGGGACGCCGGCATCAGCCCGCTCGACCAGCGGGCCCTCGACTACCGGGCGGCCGGGCTCGCGCCGTCCGACCTGAGCCGGCGGCTCGGGCCGATGACCGTTCTGCAGCACCTGCGCCGCGGCAGCGCCCCGGCCTGGTGCGTCGCGCGGCTCGCGCGGCAGCAGAAGTCCGCCTGATTTTCCACTCGGCCGGGTGACCCGGTGTGATGAGACGATCGTGACGGCCCGCGTAACGCTAGCCTGCGCGGGCTCGTTGACAGTTCGTCGACATCACGCTGGAGGACCGGAGTTTCGTGCGCACCAGGACCGGAAAGCCCGAGGACGACCCGACCGGCGCTGAAGCCGAGCAAGCCGTCCCCGACCCACCGGCACCGCGCTCTCCGGGCGTGGCCGTGCTCACCCGGCTGCTCGTGGTCCTCGCCGTGCTGGCCGTGGCCGGCGGCGGGATCTGGCTCGTCACCCGCGCCTCGACGCCCGAGGCGAGCCCGACCACCACCGAAATCCCCGCCTTGCAGGTGAAGGCGGCCGACGTCCGCCCGGGCTCGGTCGCCCCGGCCGGTGGCGCGGTGGCGGGCGGGGCCGAGCAGCAGACGTCACCCCAGCAGGCCCGTCCCCGCGAGACGGGCCCGGCGACGCTGACCCAGTGGGCGGCCCAGGTCGCCGGGGCCACCGGCGTCCCGGCACGGGCGCTGCAGGCGTACGGCAACGCGGAACTGGCGATGCGCGCGGACCAGCCGGGCTGCAAGATCTCCTGGGCCACGCTCGCGGGCATCGGCCGCATCGAGTCCAACCACGGCCAGTACGCGGGCGCGGTCCTCGGAGCGGACGGCCGCCCGTCCAAGCCGATCATCGGCGTACCCCTCGACGGCTCGGCGGGAGTGCAGGCCATCGGCGACACGGACGGCGGCCGCTACGACGGCGACCCGAGTGTCGACCGGGCGGTGGGCCCGATGCAGTTCATCCCGGGCACGTGGCGCAAGTGGGCCTCGGACGGCAACGGAGACGGGCTGGGGGATCCCCAGCAGATCGACGACGCGGCCCTGGCGGCGGCGCGGTACCTGTGCGCGGGTGGGCGGGACATGGCCAGCCCTAGCGGGTGGTGGGCCGGGATCCTGTCGTACAACAACTCGACGGAGTATGCGCAGAAGGTGTTCGGGCTGGCGGATGGGTATGCGAAGGCGGCCCAGGCGGCGCGGAAGCAGGGGTGAGGCCGGGCTGGTGGGCTGTGCTTCCGGGTCCCGCTCTTAATCAGACAGGCCCCGAAGGTTGGGCGCGGTCCGAAGGTGCGGCTGGCTTGGGTGGGTCCAGGTCGCCGTGGCCGGCGAGCTTGGTGCCCACCACCCCGAAGCCGCGATTGTGACTACGGCCGGCAGTGCCGCGTCAAGGCGGGAAAGCGTGCCTTGACCCGGCACTGCCGGCCGTGTTGTGGCTTCGGATCGGGGTGGCGGGGAGGCCTGGGTGGGGTGCGGGTCCGGCGGTCAGCGTCCCGTCACGTCGGAGAGGCAGCTGCGGGGCCCCGCTCGTAACCAGACACCTATTCCTCAGCTTTCCGGCAAAGTCGGTCGCTGGTGAAAGCCGGGGCTCCCGCCGGTTCGCGCGGTTCGAAGGTGCGGCTGGCCTGGGTGGGTCCAGGTTTTTGTGGCCGGCAAGCTTGGTGCCCACCACCCCGAAGCCGCGATTGTGACTACGGCCGGCAGTACCGCGTCAAGGCGGGAAAGCGTGCCTTGACCCGGCACTGCCGGCCGTGTTGTGGCTTCGGATCGGGGCGGCGGGGGGGTCTGGGTGGGGTGCGGGTCCGGCCGTCGGCGTCCCGTCACGCCGGTTAGGCAGCTGCGAAGGGCCCCGCTCGTAAGCCAGACAAGCCCGAACGATTCTTCAGGGTTCCGGCAAAGTCGGTCGTGTTGAAAATTGGGGCTGTCGCCGGTTGGGCTCGGTTCGGAGGTGCGGCTGGCCTGGGTCAGTCCAGGGCGCCGTGGCCGGCAAGCTTGGTGCCCACCACCCCGAAGCTGCGATTGTGTTCTGGCTTCGGATCGAGGTGGCGGGGGAGGTCTGGGTGGAGTGCAGGCCCGGCCGTCGGCGTCCCGTCACGCCGGTGAGGCAGCTGCGAAGGGCCCCCCTCGCGACCAGACAAGCCCCACCCGATCCCTGGGGGCTGACCCCGGATCCAGTCTATCGGCGCCCCCCGACGAAGAGCCGGAATCCGGTGCCGGGTGGCCGAGCTGTCCACAACCGTCCCGGATTGGGGATTGCTGCCGCTCGCCCGGAGCCTCGACCTGCGCTGAGAGCCCGGCCACCTCGCGCGCGACCGCGCGCCGGCTCTCAGCTGCCCAGTGCTAGCGTCGGAGCGTGCCAGCTTCCGAGACCGCCTCTCCCTGGGGGCGCCGGATCGCGATCGTCGCGACCTGCCTGGTGAGCCTGCTCGTCTGCTGCGGGCTCGCCTGGTGGCAGTGGGACCGCTTCACCTCCGCGAACGGCACCTTCCAGAACCTCGGCTACGTCCTGCAGTGGCCGCTGTTCGGGCTCTTCCCGGCCTTCATGTTCTGGCGGATCCGCAAGCTCAACCGGAAAGCCGAAGCCGCAGCCCCGGTGGAAGAGCGACCCGAGGTGCCCGCCCCCCGTCCCCGTCCGGAAGTGCCGAAGCACACCGACGAGGACGAGGAGCTGGCCGCCTACAACCGTTACCTGCGTGAACTGAACGCCCGCGACGAGCAGGCAGCAGAGTGAGGACCACCCGATGACCACCAGCACCGAAGGCGCCCGGACCGCCGTTCCCCTCGCCGGCCCCCTGGTCCGGTTCCGCACCGCCGCCTACGTCACCGGTGTCGGCCTGCTCGGCCTGTGCTTCGTGATGGTGCTGCGGTACGGCTTCGACAACCCGACGCCGTCCGCGGTCTACTCGCCGATCCACGGTGTCCTCTACATGATCTACCTCGTGCTCACCATCGACCTGGCGATCAAGGCCCGCTGGTCGATCAAGGGCACCGTGCTCGTGCTGCTGGCCGGCTGCGTCCCGTTCGTCTCGTTCCTCGTCGAGCGCCGGGTGACGCACAAGGTCAAGGCCGGGCAGAAGCTGTAACGCGCCGGAACGTCAGCGCCACCAGCACCGTGCAGACCGCGAACGCCGCGGACGTCGCGAACGCGGCGGTCATCCCGTCGACCGTGAGCTGAGCGCCGGTCGCGGCCGATGAGCGGGTCACCGAGCCGAACACCGTGATCAGGACGCCCAGCCCGAGCGTGCTGCCGACCTGTTGCATGGTCTGCAGCACGCCGCCCGCGGCGCCCGCGTCCTCGGTGGGCACGGTGGCCATCACGATCACGTTGAGCGGCGCGAACGCCAGCCCGACGCCCAGTCCCATCAGCAGCAGCGGCCCGAACAGCGCCGGGAAGTACTCGCTGTCCGTAGTGAGCATCGCGAGCCAGGTGAGGCCGGCGACCATCACCAGTGACCCGGTCACCGCCAGCGTTTTCGGCCCGTAGCGGGGGAGCAGCCGCGGCACGAGCCGGCTCATCGTGAAGATCAGCACCGCCATCGGGAGGAACGCGAACCCGGTCGCCAGCGCGGCGTAGTGCCGGATGTCCTGCATGAACTGGGTCAGGAAGAAGAACATCGACATCATCGCCATCGGCCCGAGGAAGAAGTTGACGTAGGCCGCGCTGCGGTTGCGGTCGGCGAACAGCCGCAGCGGGACCAGCGGCATCCCGGTGCGGGCTTCGATGGCGACGAACCCGGCCAGCACCGCCAGGCCGGCGCCGAGCGAGCCGAGCGTCACCGGGTTGCCCCAGCCGTCGGACGCGGCGTGGGTGAAGGCGAACACGAGCGCGCCGACGCCGAGGGTGCCGGTGACCGCGCCGGGCAGGTCCAGGTGCGCGCGCCGTCGCTCGGGGTCCGGCACGAAACGCGGGGCGAGCAGGACGATCGCCAGTCCGAACGGGACGTTGATGAACAGCCCGGCGCGCCACGAGATCCATTCGGTGAGCAGGCCGCCGACGATCAGGCCGATCGCGAAGCCGCCGCTGGACATCGCGGAGAACAGCGCCAGCGCGCGGACGCGGGACTTGGTCTCGGTGAACGTCGTGGTGATCAGGGCCAGGGTGCTCGGGCCCGCCATGGCGGCGCCGACGCCCTGCAGGGCGCGGGCGGCGATGAGCAGCGCGGCCGAGTCGGCGAGGCCGCCGGCCAGCGACGCGAGGGTGAACACGGCGGTGCCCACGACGAACATGCGGCGCCGCCCGAACAGGTCGCCCGCCCGGCCGCCGAGCAGGAGGAGACCGCCGAAGACGAGGCTGTAGGCGGTCATCACCCAGGACAGGCCGGTGGGCGTGAAGCCGAGGTCGGCCTGGATGCGGGGCAGCGCGACGTTGACCACGGTCGCGTCGAGGATGAGCATGAGCTGGCAGGTCAGGATGATCGCGAGGACCAGCCCGCTGCGCTTGCGCGCCGCCGGTGCGGGCGCGCGGTCGAGCGTTTGTTGCGACAAGGGATACTCCCCCAAGGAGTAAGAGAAGAAGCGGAGATGTTCTCCACTTGGCTGTGATCCGATAATATGGAGAGCGTCTCCGGATGCGCAAGTGAATTCGGAGAATCTCTCCGGTTAAGTGGTGAGGAGGCCGGGATGCCGGACAGCGAGCGTCCGATGCGGGCGGACGCGCGGCGTAACTACGAGCGCATCGTCGCGACGGCGAAGGACCTCTTCACCACCCACGGCGCCGACGTGCCGCTGGACGACGTCGCCAAGAAGGCCGGGGTCGGTGCCGGGACCCTGTACCGGCACTTCCCGACGCGCGAGAAGCTGTTCGAAGCGGTCTACCGCGACGAGATCACGGTGCTCGCCGACCGCGCGTTCGTGCTGCACGACGAGCTGCCGCCGTGGGAGGCCCTCGAAGCGTGGCTGCGGGCACAGGTGACCTGGGTCGTCGAGCGGCACAAGCTGGCGACCATCCTCAAGGAGTCGATCGACTCCGGCTCGGAGACCTTCCAGTACTGCCAGAAGCGGCTGCGCGAAGCGACCGGCGTGCTCGTCGAAGCGGCGCAGGAAGCCGGGCTGGTCCGGCCGGACGTCGTCGGGGCCGACGTCCTCCGCCTCGGCCACGGCGCCGGGATGGCCGTGCGCAACTGCAGCCCGGAGGACGGCGAACGCGTGCTCGACGTGATCCTGGACGGCCTGCGCGCCTGACGCAGGCCGTCCGAAGTCAGCTGCCGATGCCGGTCATCGAGCGGACCTCCATCTCCGCCTGCTTCTCCGCGTCGGCCTTCGGCCTGCCCACCAGCGTCCCGACGAACCCGCAGAGGAACGAGAACGGGATCGACACCAGGCCCGGGTTCTTCAGCGGGAACCAGGCGAAGTCGACGCTCTTGAAGATCGCGTCCGGGGCGCCCGAGACGACCGGCGAGAACAGCACGAGCAGCAGGCACGCGATCAGGCCGCCGTACATGCCCCACAGCGTGCCGGTCGTGTTGAACCGCTTCCAGAACAACGAGTAGAGCAGCGTCGACAGGTTCGCCGACGCCGCCACCGCGAACGCCAGCGCCACCAGGAACGCGACGTTCTGCCCGTTCGCCAGCACCCCGCCGACGATCGCCAGCACGCCGACCACGATCGCGGTCGTCCGGGCGACCCGGACCTCGTCGGCCGGTTCGGCCTTGCCCCGCTTGAAGATGTTCGCGTAGACGTCGTGGGCGAAGGAGGCCGACGCGGTGATCGTCAGCCCGGCCACCACCGCCAGGATCGTCGCGAACGCCACCGCGGCGATCACGCCCAGCAGCAGCGTCCCGCCGATGTGCAGCGCCAGCAGCGGCGCCGCCGAGTTCTCCCCGCCCGGGGCGGCCTTGATCTCGTCCGCGCCGACCAGCGCCGCCGCGCCGAAGCCGATCACCAGCGTGCACACGTAGAAGATGAGCATGCACACCGTGGCCCAGACGACCGAGCGGCGCGCCTCCAGGGAGTTCGGCACCGTGTAGAAGCGCATCAGCAGGTGGGGCAGCGAGGACAGGCCGAGCACCAGGGCCAGCGCGAGCGACACGAAGTCGAGCTTGGTGGTGTCGTCCTTGCCGTAGGAGCCGCCCGGTTCCAGCAGGTGCTCACCCAGCGGGCTCTTCTCGGTCGCGGCCGAGAGCAGGTTCGAGAAGCTGAAGCCGTACTTGCCGAACAGGAACACCGCCATCAGCACCACGGCGAGCATCAGCACGCCGGCCTTGATGATCTGCACCCACGTGGTGCCCTTCATCCCGCCGACCAGCACGTACAGGACCATGACCAGGCCGACCACGCCGATCACCAGCGCCTGCCCGAGCCGGGTGTGGATGTCGAGCAGCAGGGCCACCAGGCCACCGGCGCCCGCCATCTGCGCCAGCATGTAGAACAGCGAGATCACCAGGGTCGACGTCGCCGCCGCGGCCCGGACCGGGCGCTGGTTCATCCGGAAGCTGACGACGTCGCCCATCGTGAACCGGCCGGTGTTGCGCAGCAGCTCGGCGATCAGCAGCAGGTCGACCAGCCAGGCGACGAGGAAGCCGATCGAGTAGAGGAACCCGTCGTACCCGTGGACGGCGATCGCGCCCGCGATGCCGAGGAACGACGCCGCCGAGAGGAAGTCCCCGGAGAGCGCGATGCCGTTCTGGCGTCCGGTGAAGGCGCTGCCCGCGGCGTAGTAGTCCGACGTCGAGGAGTTCCGGCTGCCGGCCCGGTAGACGACGTACAGGGTGATCGCCACGAACAGCGCGAATACGACGGTGTTGACGACGGGGTCGCTGGCGGTCAGGCCGCCCTCGGCGAGCGCGGTCATCGGCGCTTCTCTTCCACCAGGCCCGCGCGTGCGCGCAGCTCGGCGACCCGCGGGTCGAGCCGGCGGCGGGCGTAGCGCAGGTAGAGCCAGGTGATCAGCGCGGTGCTGGCGAACTGGCCGAGGCCGAGCAGGATGGCCACGTTGACCTGGCCGAACACCTTGCGGCTCATGAAGTCGTGCGCGTACGCGGCCAGCAGCACATACGTCATGTACCAGGCGAAGAAGGCGAAGCTGAGCGGGAAGACGAAGCCGCGGAACCGACGGCGCAGCGAGACGAACTCCGGGCTGGCCTGGATCGCGGTGTAGTCGGGCTCGGCGGGCCGGCGGGGTGGAACGCCGGCCGGGGCGGACCCGGCGGGCAGGACCGGGATCCGGCTGGTCTCCTCGAGGGCGTTGCCCGGCGAGGGCCGCGCTACGTCGTACATGGTGCCTCCGGCAGAGTGCCTCCGTGGCGGCGGGCCCGGGCGACCAGGGCGCCGGGCCGCCCTTGCGGACTGCGAGGGCACATCGTAACTACGCCATCCGGCGGCTGCGGAAGGCGGCCGACCGTCCGGTCGGTCCGCGCGGTGGTATTCGTTTTCCGCGCGCGCGGCGTCGAATGGGTGACCGGCGACAACGCGGCGCGGAGAACGTCTGCAATGCCGAAAAGAATTGTGACGGCACGTTGTCGGGAGCGCGGTACGCTGCGGCGAACGGGCTAACGGCGCTGGTCGGCTTGCCAACGGGGTCACGGAAAGTAGCCGATTCGCGGGCTTGATCCTGCTCGAGGGTGGCTCCGGAAGCCGTCCGGCGGGCGAAGATCCACTGGTCAGCGCCGGGTTTCGAAAGAAACCACCAGGTCGAGGCAGGGGAACGCGCAACGCCACAACATCGGGCACATCTTGAGACTTGACCCACCCGTTGGTGGTACGGAGTGTAGATCGACCGAGGGATGCTGCTACCCTGCATGGGCTAATCGGGTGACCGCCGGATGCGACCGCTCTCCAGTCCGGTAACCGGAATTCCCTCTTCGGCGGCGGTGAGGTGGAATGTCTTGGCCCGTGTCCGGTTGCGAAAGCACTTTTCGCAGGTCAGCGCCCGAACGGGGAACACAATTGACCGGCCGGGCATCGGGGGTACGATTCTTTGGCCCAGCTGACCGCAGCGATCGATTGGCACCGATAAAGTTGATCTCGATCACCGTGCACAACGCAACTTGCGACCTGCACGTGCATAGTCCCGGGCAGCATCCCGGGCACGGGACGACGAGGCGGTGCCTGCCCGGCGACGGGCGCGCGGACGGCCGGGCGGCCGGGGACGAGCGAGGGCGCCGGGGAAGCGGCAGGGCGGGGACGGCACGGCCGTCCGGCAGCCCGCTGCGAGCCGGGACGCCGCGCCGCCGACGCGGATCCATGACGCCGGACAGGGAGTCACTCACGTGACCGTTGCAGGAGAAGGTCAGGTGCCCGTCGGGGAACTGCTCGGCCGAGCGCCCCGGCGGTCCAGGGGAAGGGCCGTGTGGCGCGCACTGGTGCAGTGGCGCGACTGGAGCCTGCCCGTCAAGCTTTCGGCCGTCACGGTCGTGCCCATCGTCCTCGCGCTCGTGCTGGGCGTCGCGACGATCGCCGCGCAGGTCGGCCGTTCCGGCGAGTACCAGCGGCTCGACCGGCTCGTGGCGCTCGGCGGCGGGGTGCGCACCCTGACCGCCGCCCTCCAGCAGGAGCGCACGGTCACCGCCGCGATGCTGACCGAGGGCACCGTCGGCGGCACCCCCGAGCTGGCCGCCGCGCGCAAGGCCACCGACGCCGCGATCGGCCCGTTCACCGCGGAGCAGGCCCGCGCCTCCGAAGCCGAGCCGGGCGTCTCCGGAGCCGCGGGCGCGGCCTCCGCCCAGATCGGCAACCTCTCCTTCCTGCGCCGCCAGGTCGACGGCGGCCAGCTCGACCCGAGCCAGGCCATCACGGCGTACTCCGCGCTCACCGGCTCGCTCGTCAGCCTCGACACGGCGGCCACCGCGGGCGCAGGCGACGGCACCCTCGGCGGCCTGCCCGCCGGGCTGCACGAACTGCTGGTCGCCGGCGAGCAGGTGTCGATCAGCCAGGCCCTCGTCTCCTACGGCATCGGGCGCACCGGCCTGACGCCGAGCGAGCTGGCCACCCTGCGTGCCGCCGAGCTGCGGCTCGCCGACCGGCTCGTCGACTTCCGCTCCGCGGCGGGCGACACGCTGCAGCGCGACTTCGCGGCGATCGCCGAGGGCACCCAGGCGCAGAGCCGATCCCGGATGGTCGAGACGGTGCTGAACGCGCAGAGCAGCACGGTGGACGACGCCTTCCGCGCGCTGTCGGCCGCGGACTGGACCGCCGCCTCCGCGGCGATGCGCACGCAGATCGGCTCGATCGCCGACCGGCTCGGCGCCTCGGCGTCGCAGACCGCGGCGGACCTGGTCGACTCCTCCAGCAGCGGCGCCGGCCTGCTCGCGGTGGTGCTGTTCGCCGCGATGGTGCTGGCCGTCGCGGTCGTCTTCCTCATCACCCGCCAGCTGCTGCGCTCGCTGAAGGTGCTGCGCCGCAGCGCCCTCGACGTCGCCGAAACCGCGCTGCCGGAGGCGGTCCGCAACATCCAGGAGGGCCGCGCGCAGGGCACCGACGTCCGGCCGGTCCCGGTGCACACCGACGACGAGGTCGGCGAGGTGGCGCGGGCCTTCGACAAGGTGCACCACCAGGCGCTGCGGCTGGCGACCGAGCAGGCCGCGATGCGCACCGGCTACGGCAGCGTGTTCGTCAACCTCTCGCGGCGCAGCCAGAGCCTGGTGCAGCGGCAGCTGCAGCTGATCGAGCAGCTCGAGCGGGACGAAGAGGACGCCGACCAGCTGGCGACGCTGTTCCAGCTCGACCACCTCGCCACCCGGATGCGGCGCAACAACGAGAACCTGATGGTGCTTTCGGGCGCCGAGCCGGGCCGCCGGTCCGGGAAGCCGGTCGGCACCACCGACATGCTCCGCGCCGCGGTGTCGGAAATCGAGCAGTACCAGCGCGTCCAGGTGCAGCCGCCGCCCCCGGCCCGGATCGTCGGCTACGCCGCCAGCGACCTGATGCGCCTGGTCGCCGAGCTGCTGGACAACGCCGCGGCGTTCTCCGCGCCGGAGACCACGGTGACCGTCGCGTCGCGGCTGGGCGAGGACGGCTCGCTCCACATCGACATCCTGGACAAGGGCATCGGGATGAACGAGTGCGAGGTCATCGAGGCCAACACCCGGCTGACCGAGGCCGGGTCCGTCGACCTGGTGACGTCGAGGCGGATGGGCCTGTTCGTCGTCGGCAGGCTGGCCAGCAGGCACCGGATCGGGGTGTCGCTGCACGGCGGCAAGGACATCGTCGGCGTCCGCGCCACGGTGATCGTCCCGGCGGAGCTGGTGATGCCGGTGACCGACGGCCCGGCGACCGGCCCGATCGGCGCCCTGCAGCAGCACCCGGCGAGCCCGGCGGCCGGCAACCGGCTGCCGCGCCGCCCGGTCAACGGCGCGGCCCGCCCGCAGCCGGTGGTGCCGCAGCAGCCGGCGATGGGCGAGGAGCGGTGGCCGTCGGCGAGCGACCTCGCCGGGCTGTCCGGCGTGCGCCCGCCGTCGGACCTGGAGATCTCCGGGACGGCGCTGTTCGCCCCGATCGAGAAGGACGACGACACCCCGCCGCCGCCCCCGGCCCTGCCGCCGGTGCCCGCGGTGCTCTCGGTGCCGCAGCCGCCGCGGGCGGACGACCTGCCGGCGGGCAAGGACCTCTTCACGGCGAACGAGACGACCCTCAGCGACTGGTGGCAGGAGGCGACGGCCGGCTCGGAGCCGCCCCCGCCGCCCCCGGCAGCGGACCGTTCGGAGACGACGCCGATCTTCGACGAGATGCTGTCGGCGTGGTTCCGCGAGGACAAGCCGGCCGTTTCCGACGAGGAACCGGCGACGGCCGCGTCGGAGGAGGCGCCGCCGGAGGAGCGCCGCAGCTGGGACTTCGCGAGCGACGAGAACTTCCGCACGGTCCAGGAGCGGACGAAGGCCGAGCCGACGGCGTTCACCGAGGCCGGGCTGCCCCGCCGCCGCCGCGGCGAGCAGCTGCTGCCGGGCAGCGCCACGCCGGCCTCCCCGGCGGCGGCCCCCCAGCCGGCCCCGGCCCGCCCGGACCTCCCGGTCCGCGACCCGGCCGACGTGCGCGGCCGGCTGAGCAGCTTCCAGCAGGGCGTGAACCGCGGCCGCCGCCAGGCGGCGGCCAAGCGCGCCCGGCCGGCCCAGCCGTCCCCGGGAGCGGCGGCGGGCCAGGGGCTGGGAACGGCTCAGTCCGCGGGCCAGGCGGCGCAGCAGCAGGCGGCGGGTTCGGCTGCCGGGCAGGGTTCGGCTCAGGTCGGGCCGGAGTCGGCTGGGCAGGCGGCGGGCTCGGCGCAGGCGACCGGTTCGACTGCCGCGCAGGGCGCGGCTCAGGCTGCGCCGGAGTCGGCTGGGTGGTCGGCGGGTTCGGTGCAGGCGGCGGGTTCGGCGAAAGCGACCGGTTCGGCTGCCGGACAGGGTGCAGCTCAGGCCACCCCCGAGCAAGCCGGGTGGTCGGCGGGGTCGGTGCAGGCGGCCGGTTCGGCTGCCGGGCAGGGTTCGGCTCAGACTGCGCCGGAGTCGGCTGGGTGGTCGGCGGGCTCGGTTGCTGGGCAGGGTTCGGCTCAGGTCAGGCCGGAGTCGGCCGGGCAAGCGGCGGGTTCGGTGCAGGCGGGCTCGGCTGCCGGGCAGGGTTCGGCCCAGGCCACCCCGCAGGTGACGGGTCCGGAGACCGCGCCCGGGGCCACCGGGCAGCCGGCGGGCTCGGTGCAGGCCGGGCCGGAGACATCCGGGCAGCCCGGGCAGGAGCCCGCGGCGGCGCAGCCGACCGCAGGCTCGACTCAGGCCGTTCCGGAGGCGCTCGCCGGATCAGCCCGCCAGGCCGCGGCTTCGCCCATCTCGGAAGCCCTCGCCGGCCTGGCCCCGGGGCAGCCCGCCGACGTGCCGGGGGAGCAGCACCAGCCCGGAACCGCGCAGGAGGCGGGGACACCCGAGCAGGCCGGCCCGCAGCAGCCCGCACCCCGCCCGGAGGACGAGACATCCCGGCCCCCCGCGGGCGGCGCCCTCCCGAGCCGCCGTCCGGCGGCGACCGGGTCGACCTCCGGCACCCTCCCGCAGCCCGCCCTTCCGCAGCCCACCCGCCGCCACCCGGACGTCTTCCAGGAGTCCGGTCAGCTGCCCCTCCCCAACGGCCGTCCCGCCGCTCCGCCCTCCTCGCTCCCCAGCAGGAAGGCCACGGAGACACCCGCTCCGCGCCGCGAAGAGTCCGTGGTCGAAGCCACCACCGAGTGGAACTTCGGCACGGACGACGGCTGGCGCGCGGTGCAAGCGGTGTCCCAGTCGGCACCCTCCACCTTCACTTCGGCAGGATTGCCCCGGCGCCGTCGCGGGGAGCAGCTGCTCCCGGGCAGCGCCGGACCGTCCACCGGGGCCACGGCCCCCCGACCACAACGGGACGCACACGACGTGCGCGGCCGCCTGCGGAGTTTCCAGCAGGGCATCGAGCGCGGACGCCACCGCACCGCGCAGGCGGCCGAGAACAACCACGAGACCTTGGAGGGTGAATGACCTCGCCGAGTAGCGCTCAGCCGACGCAGAACCAGTTCGGCTGGCTGGTGAACGACTTCGCGGAGCGGGTGCCCGGCGTGGCCCACGCCGTGGTCGTCTCGGCGGACGGCTTGCTGCTGACCGCGTCGAACCGGCTCCCGCTCGACCGGGCCGACCAGCTCGCCGCGGTCGCCTCCGGGCTGGTCAGCCTCACCCAGGGCGCGGCCCGCTGCTTCGAAGCCGGCGCGGTCAACGAGACCGTCGTCGAGATGGAGCTCGGGATCATGGTGCTGATGTCGATCAGCGACGGGTCCTGCCTGGCCGTGCTCGCCGCCCCCAACTGCGACATCGGGCAGGTCGCCTACGAGATGACGATGCTCGTCGACCGGGTCGGCCAGATCCTCACCCCGGAGCTGCGCGCTCAGCTTCAGGGCTCCGGGGGGTCGCTGATCGGCGAACCGGTGGGATGATGGCGCGATGAGCACGGGGTCCGGATTCGACGGCGAACCACCCGCGGGGCACAGCTCCGCCGGGCGTGGGGACGACGGCACGTTCGCCGACGTCCTCAACGGGTTCTCGCTGGATTCCGGCCGTGCCCGCCGGAAGCGCAAGAAGACCAAGGAGTCCCCGCAACCCCCGGCCGCCGGTGCGCACGCGGCCGCGGATCCGGCGGCGTTCCCGCCGCCGGCCGACCAAGGAGATCGTGTGACCTCTTTAGTCTCTCCACCCGGCAGTACCGACGGGGACAGCCCCAGACCAGGCGGTTTGTTCGACCCGGGCCCGCCCAGCGGCGAATTCGTCATGCCCGCGGTGTTCGAGCAGCCGCCCGCGCCCGAGGAGCTGACGGCGATCGTCCGGCCGTACGCGCTCACCGGTGGCCGCACCCGCGCGAACTATGCCCTGGAGCTGGAGACACTGATCTCCGCGAAGGACTACGCTGCCACCGGTGGCTTCCCCGAAGTGGCCGCGGAGCAGATCGAGTGCATCTCGATCATGGAAGAGTGCCGGACCCCCCGTTCGGTCGCCGAGATCGTCTCGGCGCTGCGGGTGCCTCTGGGCGTGGCCCGGGTGCTGATCAGCGACGCGGCCGACGCGGGGCTGGTCACGGTGCACAAGACGATTACGGGCAATGACGGCGCCGAGGCACATCTGGTGTTGATGGAAAGGGTTTTGAGTGGACTCCGTCGGCTTTAAGGCACCGCGGGACACCGCGCCCCCGACCATGACCTCCGCCAAGATCGTGGTGGCCGGCGGATTCGGCGCGGGGAAGACGACGTTCGTCGGGTCGGTGTCGGAAATCGTGCCGCTGACCACCGAGGCGATGATGACCGACGCCAGCGTGGGCGTCGACAACCTCGACCACACGCCGGGCAAGTCGACGACGACCGTGGCGATGGACTTCGGCCGGGTGTCGCTGGACGCGGACCTGATCCTCTACCTGTTCGGCACGCCCGGGCAGCAGCGGTTCTGGTTCATGTGGGACGACCTGGTGCGCGGCGCCATCGGCGCGGTGGTGCTGGCCGACACGCGCCGGCTGGCCGACTCGTTCGCGCCGATCGACTTCTTCGAGGACCGCGGGCTGCCGTACATCGTCGGCATCAACACGTTCGACGGCGTGCTGGAGCACGACATCAACGACGTCCGCGAGGCGCTGTCGATCGACCCGAACATCCCGATCGTCCGCTGTGACGCGCGGGACCGCGAGTCGACCAAGCAGACGCTGATCACGCTGGTCGAGTACGCCATGCGGCAGTGGATCGCGCTGCGGGCGGCCAACGCGCGCTGACCGTGGTGGAGCCAGGGCCCGGGACACGCCCGGGCCCGCCGCTCACGCACGGCGGAAGCGCAGCAGCACGGCCTGGCCGTCGAAGGTGCGCGACTCCACCAGCTCCAGGCCGAGCCGCGCGGTGCCCTCGGCGAACGGCCGCTTGCCGCCGCCGAGGACGACCGGGTGCACGACCACCTGGTACTCGTCGATCAGGCCGCGGGCGGTGAGCGCGGCCGCCAGCTCCGCGCCGCCCATGAGCAGCAGGTTCCCGCCCGCTTCGGCCTTCAGGGACGCCACCGCTTCGCTCAGGTCACCGCCGAAGACGCGGGTGTTCCAGTCCGCCTTCTCCAGCGTCCGGGAGAACACCACCTTCGGCGTCTCACGCCACACCGGCGCGAACGCGATGTCGTGCGGGTGGTCCGAGATCGACTCGGCGTTCGGCCAGTACGCCGACATCATGTCCCAGACCTTCCGCCCGTAGGCGAACTCGCCGGCTCGCGCGCTCAGCTCCTGCGAGTAGGCCGACAGCTCCGGACCCATCACCGGCCAGTCGAACTCGCCGTCCGGGCCCTCGACGCAGCCGTCGAGCGAAGTGTGGACCAGGTGGACGATCTCGCGCATTTTCGTCTCCTCTGTCGGGGTCTGACATCAGGAGGTCGGAGCCGCGGCCGCCGACCGGACACGCCCCCGAAGAAAATTCTCAGTACTCGTCGTGGCGGCGCCACCAGGAGCTGGGAGCGTCGTTGCCGCGGCTTTCCTCTTCCCAGGCCTCCTGGCGGCCCAGCGGCGTGATGTCGAGGTACCGGTGCGACGCCAGGAACGCCTCACCGCCCCGGCCGGAGGTGAAGTAGGTCCGGTAGACGTCGTCTCCGTCGCGGAAGAAGACGCTGACGCCGAAGCCGGTGCCGACCCCGCAGTCCTCGGTGAAGCTGCTGCCGTGCGCGGACACCCAGGGCACGTCCCAGCCCATGCGCGTCTTGTACCGCTCGATCTCGGGCAGGGTCGCGGGCGCGACGACGGTGAGCGTGACGTCACGGGCGTGCAGGTGCGCCAGGTGCGGCAGGTTGTCGACGAGCAGCGAGCAGCCCGGGCAGCCCGCCTCATCGCCCGGGCGGAGCATGAAGTGGTAGACGATCAGTTGGCGGCGGCCCTCGAACAGGTCGAGCAGGCTCTTCGTCCCCTCGGCCGGCTCGAACTCGTACGGCCGGGGGAAAGGCACCATCGGCAGCCGGCGGCGTTCGGCGGCGAGGCGGTCATCGGACGTCCTTTCCTCGGGTGCAGCCGGTCGGGTCCTCGAAGCCGGAGGTCCGGCCTCCCCAGCTACCGGCCCGGGCCGGCGAGTGTCAAGGTTGTCCCGGACAGCCCTGAGAGCCGCGTCACCGGCCCTCGGGTTTCCAATAGTAGGAAGTCAAAGTATTTTGTAGGCATGAGCAGCGAGCTGTACCGTCCCGTGCACCCCGTTCGGTTCGTCACCGCGTCCAGCCTCTTCGACGGGCACGACGCGTCGATCAACATCATGCGGCGGATCCTGCAGTCGCAGGGCGCGGAGGTCGTCCACCTCGGCCACAACCGGTCGGTCGACGAGGTCGCGACCGCGGCCATCGCCGAGGACGTGCAGGGTGTCGCCATCTCGGCTTACCAGGGCGGCCACGTCGAGTACTTCTCCTACCTGGTGGAGCTGCTGCGCGAGCGCGGCGCCGGCCACATCAAGGTCTTCGGCGGCGGGGGCGGGGTGATCGTGCGCGAAGAGATCGAGCTGCTGCACTCGCGCGGCGTCGCCCGCATCTTCTCGCCCGAGGACGGCTACGAGATGGGCCTGCCGGGCATGATCAACTTCATGATCAAGGCCTGCGACGTCGACCTCGCGGCCGAGGCCCCTTCGCTGGACAAGGTGCTCTCTGGGGACGTCGCCGCGCTTTCGCGGGTCATCACCCAGCTGCAGGCCGGGCGGCTGTCCGCGGACCTGCTGGCCGGCCTCACCGAGGCCGCGGGCACGGGCGAGGTGCCGGTGCTCGGCATCACCGGCACCGGCGGCTCGGGCAAGTCGTCGCTCACCGACGAGCTGATCCGCCGCTTCCGCCTCGACCAGGAGGACAAGCTGCGGATCGCGGTGCTCGCCGTGGACCCGTCGCGGCGCAAGGGCGGCGGGGCGCTGCTCGGCGACCGCATCCGGATGAACTGCCTCGACGGCTCTCCGGTGTACTTCCGCTCCCTGGCCACCCGCACGACGTCGGGGGAGATCCCGGCCGGGCTGAGCGAGTCGATCCTGGCCTGCAAGGCCGCCGGGTACGACCTGGTCATCGTCGAGACGCCGGGCATCGGCCAGGGCGACGCCGGGATCGTCGACTTCGTGGACGAGTCGCTGTACGTGATGACGCCGGAGTTCGGCGCCGCGTCGCAGCTGGAGAAGATCGACATGCTCGACTTCGCCGACGTCGTCGCGATCAACAAGTTCGAACGCCGCGGCGCCGAGGACGCCCGCCGCGACGTCGCGCGCCAGCTGGTGCGCAACCGCGAGGCGTTCTCGTCGGCGCCGGAGGACATGCCGGTGTACGGCACGAGCGCGGCGAAGTTCAACGACGACGGCGTCACCGCGCTGTACCAGCACCTGCGGGGCATGCTGGCCGAGCGTGGCCTCGGCGTGTCCGCGGGGACGCTGCCGCAGGTCGAGGGCAAGGTCTCGACCGACGCCTCGACGGTCATCCCGGGCAATCGGGCTCGGTACCTGGCCGAGATCTCCGAGACCGTGCGCGGTTACCACGCCAAGACGCAGGCGCAGATCGCCGCGATCCGCAGGCACGAGGCGCTCGCCGTCGCGCGCGCGGAACTGTCCAAGGTGGACGCCTCGACCGACGCGCTGGACGGCCTGCTCGCCGCGGCCGAGTCCGATGTGGACGCCGAGTCGACGAAGCTGCTCGAGCGGTTCCGCGCGCTTGCCGAGGAGTACCGCCAGGACGAGCTCGTCGTCAAGGTCCGCGACAAGGAACTGCGCACGCAGCTGTGGCGCGACACGCTGTCCGGCAACCGGATCCCGCGGGTTGCCCTGCCGAGGTACGCCGAGTCCGGCGAGCTGCTGTCGTTCCTGCGCCGCGAGAACCTGCCGGGCTACTTCCCGTACACCGCGGGGGTTTTCCCGTTCAAGCGCGACGGCGAGGACCCGGCGCGGATGTTCGCCGGCGAGGGCGACGCGTTCCGCACCAACCGCCGGTTCAAGCTGCTCTCGGCCGACTCGGAGGCCAAGCGGCTCTCCACGGCGTTCGACTCGGTGACCCTCTACGGCCACGACCCCGACACGCGCCCGGACATCTACGGCAAGGTCGGCACGTCGGGCGTGTCCATCGCGACCCTCGACGACATGAAGGTCCTCTACGACGGCTTCGACCTGACCGCGCCGAACACGTCGGTGTCGATGACCATCAACGGCCCGGCGCCGACGATCCTCGCCTTCTTCCTCAACACGGCGATCGACCAGAAGCTGACGGCGTTCCGCGAGGAGCACGGTCGCGAGCCGTCGGACGCCGAAGCGGCCGAGCTGCGCGAGTGGGTGCTGCGCAACGTCCGGGGCACCGTGCAGGCCGACATCCTCAAGGAGGACCAGGGCCAGAACACCTGCATCTTCTCCACCGAGTTCAGCCTCCGGATGATGGCCGACATCCAGGAGTGGTTCATCGAGCACGGCGTCCGCAACTTCTACTCGGTGTCCATTTCGGGCTACCACATCGCCGAGGCCGGGGCGAACCCGATCTCGCAGCTGGCGTTCACGCTGTCCAACGGCTTCACCTACGTCGAGTCGTACCTGGCGCGCGGCATGGACATCGACGACTTCGCGCCGAACCTGTCGTTCTTCTTCTCCAACGGCATGGACGCGGAGTACTCGGTGCTCGGCCGGGTGGCGCGGCGGATCTGGGCGGTGGCGATGCGCGAGCGCTACGGCGCGAACGAGCGCTCGCAGAAGCTCAAGTACCACGTGCAGACGTCCGGCCGGTCGCTGCACGCGCAGGAGATGAGTTTCAACGACATCCGCACCACGCTGCAGGCGCTGTGCGCGCTGTACGACAACGCGAACTCCCTGCACACCAACGCCTTCGACGAGGCCATCACGACGCCGTCGGAGTCGTCGGTGCGCCGCGCGATGGCCATCCAGATGATCATCAACAAGGAATGGGGCCTGTCGAAGAACGAGAACCCGCTGCAGGGTTCGTTCATCATCGACGAGCTGACCGACCTGGTCGAGGAGGCCGTCCTGGCCGAGTTCGACCGCATTTCCGAGCGCGGCGGCGTCCTCGGCGCGATGGAGACGGGCTACCAGCGCGGGAAGATCCAGGACGAATCGATCCTGTACGAGCGCAAGAAGCACGACGGCTCGCTGCCCATCATCGGCGTCAACACGTTCCGCAACCCGCACGCGGGCGAGGAGGACGTCGAGGTCGAGCTCGCGCGGGCGACGGAGGCCGAGAAGCAGTCCCAGCTCGACCGGCTCGCGGACTTCCAGCACCGCCACCACGAAGAGGCCCAGCAGGCGTTGAAGACGCTGCGCGAGGCCGCCACCCGCGGCGGCAACCTGTTCGGGGTGCTGATGGACGCGGCGCGGGTGTGCTCGCTGGGCCAGATCACGGAGGCGTTCTTCGAGGTCGGTGGCCAGTACCGGCGCAACGTCTAGCGGCGCACCGTCGCAGGTTCTTCGCCGTCCGGGCCGATGCGCCCCAAGGCCACCTTGGGGCGGTTGAGCCGGGGCCGCTGTCAACGCATCTCGGACCCGCGACACACTAGCGGCGCACCGCTTTCAGCTGCCAGACCGGGACGAGGACCCGGCCGTCGGCGTCGGTCCCCAGTGCGGACAGGTCGGCGGGGTCCTCGTCCAGCACCACCTGGACGCTCTGCCGCAGCTCCTCCGGCGTCATCGACGTCGTGTACACAGCCGGCTCCAGACGCTCGATCGTCCAGTCCGTCCCGACCGTCTCCCGCAGGTTCGCCTCGCTGATCAGGTACGGCGCCGGGAAACCGGCCGGGACGTCCACCGAGAAGCAGAACAGGTGCAGCCGCGCGCCCGGCCGGGTTGCGCGGGTCAGCGCCGCCAGGTACGCGTGGCGCGCTTCTTCGGACAGGCAGTGGTAGAGCGCGCTGTCGAGGACCGTGTCGAAACGGCCTTCGTAGCCCTCGAGCTTCGTCGCGTCGGCCACGGCGAAGGTGACGCCCGGCGCCCGCGTGCGGGCCTGCTCGACCGCCGACGGCGCGCCGTCCAGGCCGGTCACGGTCAGGCCGCGGGAGGCCAGGAACGCCGAGTTGTCCCCGAGGCCGCAGCCGATGTCGAGGACGTCGCCGGTGAATTCCCCGGCGTCGGCCAGCGCGACGACCGCGGGCTGCGGGGCGCCGAGGTCCCACGGCATCTTGCGGCCGATCGGCGTCGCGCCCTGGTACAGCTGTTCGAAGTCGACGTCCCGCGCGTCCATGTCCGCCCCTTTATTCAACATGTGATGAGATCACTCCATCATGCACCCCCGGCCGCCCCGGTGGTAGTCCTTGTCCATGAAATTCGGGATTTCGACGTTCGTGACCGACGAAGGCATCCGGCCCGACGTGCTCGGGGCCGCGCTGGAAGAACGCGGCTTCGACTCGCTGTTCCTGGCCGAGCACTCGCACATCCCGGTCAGCCGGGAAACCCCGTACCCGGGCGGGGGCGACCTGCCGCGCGTGTACTACCGCACCCTCGACCCGTTCGTCGCGCTGACCGCCGCGGCCACCGCGACGTCGGAGCTGCTGCTCGGCACCGGGATCGCCCTGCTGATCCAGCGGGACCTGATCCACACGGCCAAGGAGGTCGCTTCGCTGGACCTGATCTCCGACGGCCGCGCACTGTTCGGCGTCGGCGTCGGCTGGAACCGGGAGGAAATGCGCAACCACGGCACCGACCCGAAGACGCGCGGCGCGCTGATGGACGAGCAGCTCGCCGCGCTCAAGGAGATCTGGACGAAGGACGAAGCCGAGTTCCACGGCGAGCACATCGACCTCGACCCGATCTTCAGCTGGCCGAAGCCGGTGCAGAAGCCGCACGTCCCGATTTACATCGGCGGCGAGAGCGAAGCCGCCCTGAACCGGCTGGCCAAGTACGGCGACGGCTGGCTGCTCCGGGGCTACACGAAGTACCAGGAGGCGCAGCGGGTGCGCGGGTGGCTGGCGGACCAGGGCCGCGAAGACGTGCAGTTCGCGGTCTTCGGCGGGCCGACGACGCCGAAGGTCATCGACGGCTTCCGCGACGCCGGCGTCGAGCGGTACACGTTCCTGCTGGACACGCTGCCCGAGGCCGAGACGCTCAAGGCGCTCGACGAGCTGGCGGAGGTGGCCGCCGCGCACCGCTGACGCCCGGCCACGGGCCCAGCGGCGGGAGGTCGCCGGTGAGGCCGCCGCCGTCGGCCCGGCCGGACAGCCAGGCGGCCAGTTCCCGCACCGGACCGGTGACTTCGGTGCTCCCGGAGCCCCAGCGGCGGTCGCCGGCCCGGACGGTGACGCCGCCGGGCAGGCGGCCGGCCAGGAAGTCCACCGCGTGGACGCAGAAGCCTTCGGGCCAGTCGGCCACGCCGATGCCGACGTCGAGGTCGACGGCGTGGATCCAGACCTCGCGCCAGCGCGCGAAGACCGTGCTGGACAGCTTGCCGTCGCGGTAGTCGACGTGCTGGTCCCAGTCGCGGACGCGGGCCCAGGCGTCTTCCAGCCGGACGGAGTGCCGCAGCAGGGCGCGCCGGTGCTCGTCGGCGGTCCGGCCCGCGGTGGCTTCGATGATGCCGTCGCGGTCGTGCGTCCGCGGGTCGTAGAGCGGGATCAGCACCCCGAGCAGCGCGTTCTCGACGAGGTCGGCGAGCGCGCGGCCGGCGTCGGTGACGTGGGCCAGGACGTGGCCGCGCGTCCACCCCGGCAGCGGCGAGGGCGCGCGGACCTGCTCGTCGGTCAGGCCGTCCAGGGCCCGGTGCAGCCGGCGGTGCGCTTCGGCGACCGCCGCCGTCGGGATCACTTGTCGAGCAGCAGGTGCACCGACAGTTCGAGGCGGTTGGCGACGTCGGCCGCGGAGGCGCGGCGGGTCACCCAGGCCACCAGGTTCGCCATCCAGACGTCGGCGACCACGTGGAAGATGTCGCGGTCGGCCTCGGCCGGCTCGGCGATGCCCATCGCCTTGGCGAACATGTTCTCCATCAGCCGCCCGACCTGCTCGACCTCGGCGGCGGCGGAGGTGTCGGCGAACATGAACGCGCGGACCATGGCCTCGGTCAGGTGCGGGTCGCGCTGCATCAGGCGCGTGTTGCGGCCGAGCACGAACATCAGCCGCTCGGCGGGCGTGTCGCCCGGGATGGCCTGGCGCTCCAGCTTCTCCTGCGCGCGCTCGAACTCGCGGGCCAGCCCGGAGACCAGCAGGTGGATCTTCGAGGGGAAGTACCGGTAGAGCGTGCCGAGGGCGACGTCGGCCTTCTCCGCGACGGCGCGCATCTGGACGGCGTCGTAGCCGCCCTTCGAGGCGAGTGCGAGGGTGGCGTCGATGATCCGGCGGCGGCGGTCGCGCTGGGCGGCCGAGCCGAGTTCGTCGGCCCCGATCGCGCTCAGGCCGTTGCCGCGGGCCTTGGTTTTGCCTGGCATCGGCATTCCCCCGTCCTTCGGAACTTGTTCCAGTTCACGACGTAGATTACCTGTCCTGGCGAACCTCGCGACAATTGACCCACTGGCCGGAAAACTGTAACACGTTCTACACTCGCGAGTAGTGTCCCGTCCCGCGAGGAGGCCCCATGCCGGTCGCGCTCACCGAGGAACAGCTCGCGCTGGCCGAGGCGGTCCACGCCTGGTCCGCGGCGCACCACCCGCGGGAGGCGGTGCGCGCCGCGGAAACCGGCCCCGGCGCGGGCATCCCGGCCGGCTTCGCCGGCCTCGGCCTGTTCGGCGTCGCGTTGCCCGCGGCGGTCGGCGGGGCCGACGGCGGTGTCGCCGACCTCGCCGCCGGGCTCGCCGCGGCGGCGGAAGAACTCGTTCCCGGGCCGGTGCTGGGTACCGCCCTCGCCGGGCTCCTGCTCGCCGAAGTCCCCGAGGCGAAGGAGCTGCTCCCGGCCATCGCCGAGGGGGAAGCCACCGTCGCGGTGCTGCTGGACGCCGTGTCCCTCGAGGACGGCGTCAGCGGACCGGTGCCGGGGGCGCACCCGGACGCCTGGCTGCTCGTCCCGGCCGACGGCGGGCACGTGCTGCTCGCGCCCGGCACGCCCGGGGTGAGCGTCGAGCCCCTGGCTGCGTTCGACTTCTCCCGCCCGCTGGCGCGCATCCGGTTCTCGGGGGTCCGTGCCGACCTGCTGACCTTGCCGCCGGTCGACGCGCCGGCCGCGATCCTGGCGGCGGCCGAGGCGGCGGGCGTGGCGCGGCGGTGCCTGACCGTCGCCGTCGAGTACGCCAAGGTCAGAGAGCAGTTCGGCCGGCCGATCGGGGCCTTCCAGGCGGTCAAGCACCTGTGCGCCGAAATGCTCTGCCGCGCCGAAGCCGCCGAAGCGCTGGCCTGGGACGCGGCGGCCGGGCAGCACCCGCTCTCGGTGGCGAGCGCGGCCGTCGTCGCCCTCGACGCGGCCGTCGCCAACGCCAAGGACTGCGTCCAGGTCCTCGGCGGGATCGGGTTCACCTGGGAGCACGACGCCCACCTGTACCTGCGCCGGGCCGTGGCCCTGCGGCAGTGGCTCGGCGGGACGTGGCGGCGGCGGGCGGCGTCGCTGGCGCTGTCCGGGAGCGAACGCACGCTGAGCGTCGACGTCGGGGACGATCCCGCGCTGCAGGACGAGGTCGCCCGGATCGCGGCCCTGCCTGCCGATGCGCAGCGTGCCGCGCTGGCCGACGCGGGGCTGCTGACGCCGCACTGGCCGTCGCCCTACGGCCGGGGTGCCGATGCCGCGGAGCAGCTGCGGATCGACGCGGCCTTGGCTGCGGCGGGCGTTCGCCGTCCGGACCTGGTGATCGGCGCGTGGGCGGTGCCGACGATCCTCGAACACGGCAGCGACGAGCAGCGGGAGCGGTTCGCCCGGCCCACCCTGCGCGGCGAGCTGACCTGGTGCCAGCTGTTCAGCGAGCCCGGCGCCGGGTCCGACCTGGCGGCCCTGCGGACGGCGGCCCGGCGCGTCGACGGTGGCTGGCGGCTGTCCGGGCAGAAGGTGTGGACGTCGCTGGCCCGCGAAGCCGACTGGGGCATCTGCCTGGCCCGCACCGACCCGGACGTGCCCAAGCACCGGGGCATCACGTACTTCCTGGTCGACATGCGCGCCGACGGCATCACGACGCGGCCGCTGCGCGAGATCACCGGCGAGGCGGTGTTCAACGAGGTGTTCCTCGACGACGTGTTCGTGCCGGACGCCGACGTCGTCGGCCCGCCGGGCGGCGGCTGGCGGCTGGCGCGCACGACCCTGGCCAACGAGCGGGTGGCCATCGGGAGCGGCTCGGCGGTGGGCGAGAGCGTGCAGGCGTTGGTGTCCACAGTGGACGCCGCGGAGCTGGACGACGTCGCGCTGGACCGGCTCGGCTCGCTGGTGGCCGACGGGGTGGCCGGGTCGGTGCTGGACCTGCGGGCGGCCCTGCGCCGCCTGGAGGGCCAGGATCCCGGCGCCGAGTCGAGCGTCCGGAAGCTGCTCGGCGTCCAGCACCGGCAGGACGTCGCGGAGTTCGCGCTCGAGCTCGCCGGCTCGGGCACCCTGCTCGCCGACGGCCCGCCGCAGCACGAATTCCTGCTGACCCGCTGCCTTTCCATCGCCGGCGGCACCACGCAGGTCCTGCGTTCCCTGACGGCTGAACGCCTCCTCGGCCTGCCCCGCGGCTGATGCCCCCGCAATCACGCGTGATGCCTCTCCAGTCACGCGTGATGCCCCTCCTCGCACGAGTGGGTTGCGTTGAGAAACGGTGCGAAGGGACCGTTCGCGCCGCCGAGGGCAAAACTGTCGGGGTCGTGTTCTAGCGTTGCGGTCGTGGAGTTCAGCGCAGATACCCAGGCCACCTACCTCCCCGCGGATCCCCCGCGGGACGGGGTGCTGGCCCTGTGGGGCGAGGACGTGGCCGGCGGGACCACGATCGAGCTCGTGCTGCCCCGCGGAGCCAAGTTCGCGCGGACGAAGGTCGAGGCCGAGCTGGTCCCGCTGGAGCGGGCGCTGCCCCGGCTGCTGTCGGTGGGGGAGCAGGCCAGCCCGGCGGTCGCGGCGTGGTCGGCGGCCGTCAACGCCGGGGTGAACCTCGTCGCGCGGGGGCGGCTGCGGCCGGCCGCCTCACCGGGCGGGGCGGCGGCCTGGCGGATCGGCCCGCTGGACGCCGCCGACGAGGAACTGCTGCGGGGGCTGGCCGGCGCCCTGCCACCGGAGGCGTACGCGCTGCCGTTGACCGGGCTGAAGCGCATCCGCCTGCACTCGCCGGACTCTTTGGTCCGCGCGCTCTGGGACGGGACGGCCGACCTGCTGGTGCGCAGCCCGGCGGCGCCGGTGGGCGCGGGCGATCCGGCGTTCGCGGCGCGCGAGCCTGCCCTGCTCGGCCCGGACGGCGCGGCGTGGCTCGCGGAGCTGGAGGCCCGCGAGCCCCGCGGAATCCAGGTGCTCCTGCGGGTCGAGGGCTCCGGCGACGAGTCGTTCGCCGGGGTGCTGGCGGTGCGCAGCATGGCGGAGCCGAGCCTGGTGGTGGAGGCGGCCACGCTGTGGGACGCCCCGGACGCGGTGCTGAACCGCCTCGGCGACCAGGTCGAGACGCAGCTGCTGCTCGGCCTGCGCCGCGGCGCGCGGGCCTGGACGCCGCTGGGCCGGGTGCTGACCCAGGCAACACCCGCTTCGCTGGCCTTGTCCGACGACGAGGTGGTCGACCTGCTCACCGACGGCGCCCGCGAGCTCGGCGGCGCCGGCATCGAGGTCCTCTGGGCGAAGGGGCTGTTCGCGGGCGAGGTGAAGGCTCGGGCGAGCGCCACCCAGGCGCCGGCGAGTGTGGCGGAGGCGGAGTTCGCGCTGCGGTCGCTGCTGGAGTTCCGCTGGCAGCTCAGCCTCGGCGGCGAGCAGCTGACCGAGGCCGAGGTGGCGGCGCTGGCGGAGGCCAAGAGGCCGCTGGTCCGCCTGCGCGGGCAGTGGGTACGGGTCGATCCGCAGCTGCTGGCCCGGGTCCGGGGCCGCACCCGCAAGCTGGACGCGGGCGAGGCCCTCGCGGCGGCGTTGACGGGCGAGCTGGAGGTCGACGGCGAGCGGGTCGAGTTCGCGGCCCCGCCGGCGCTGGGTGGGCTGGCTTCGCGCATCCGCGACCGGGCGGGGGCTTTGGTGGCCCCGCCGCCCGGGTTGCAGGCGACGCTACGGCCGTACCAGCAGGCGGGGCTGTCCTGGCTGGCCACGATGACGGGGTTGGGGCTGGGTGCCTGCCTGGCGGACGACATGGGGCTGGGGAAGACGATCCAGCTGATCGCCCTTCACCTGCATCGCCGGGAGCTGACGAGGGCAGGGGAGCTGGGGCCGGGCTCGATGGAGTCCGGCGAGGTCGCTCGCTCGGTGGTTGCGGGGCCGGAGCCGGGTGGGGCGCAGCCCGGCCCGCCTGGGCACCTGGCAGCCGAGGCGGCGCAAGCCGGCGCATCCAGCCGCTCGGCGCCTGAGCCGCTGGAACCCGACCCGGCGCAGTCGGGCGGCCCTGACCAGGTCGGCGCATCGAAAGCCGAGCCTCCGCGCACCGGCGCCGGCGGGCCCACCCTCGTCCTCTGCCCCACCTCGCTCCTCGGCAACTGGGAGCGCGAGTTCGCCCGCTTCGCCCCCGGCATCCCCGTCCGGCGGTTCCACGGCGGCCGCCGCCACCTCGGCGACCTCGCGCCCGACGAGGTCGTCCTCGCCACCTACGGCGTCCTCCGCCGGGATCGCGAAACGCTGTCCGAAGTGGACTGGGGCCTCGTCGCCGCCGATGAAGCGCAGCACGTCAAGAACCCGCTCTCCGCCACCGCCAAGGAACTGCGCAAGATTCCCGCGCAAGCCAGGGTCGCCCTCACCGGCACGCCCGTCGAAAACCGGCTCACCGAGCTGTGGTCCATTGTGGACTGGACCACTCCCGGTCTGCTCGGCCCGCTCGACCGCTTCCGCCGCACCGTCGCGCGCCCGATCGAACGCGACCGCGACAAGGCGGTCACCGAGCGGCTGGCCGCCACCGTCCGGCCGTTCCTGCTGCGGCGGCGCAAGACCGATCCGGACATCGCCCCGGAACTGCCGCCCAAGACCGAGACCGACCGGTTCGTCCCGCTCACCGCCGAGCAGACCACGCTCTACGAGGCCGTGGTGCGCGAAAACCTCGCCGCCATCCGGGAAAAGGAGGGCATCGAACGCCGCGGGCAGGTGCTGCGGCTGCTCACCGAACTCAAGCAGATCTGCAATCACCCCGCCCAGTTCCTCAAGGAGCCGCACGGCGCGCTCACCGGCCGCTCCGGCAAGCTCGCGGCGTTCGAAGAACTCCTGGACGTCATCCTCGACGAGGGCGAAAGCGTCCTGGTGTTCAGCCAGTACGTGCAGCTCTGCCGCCTGCTCGAGCGGCGCCTCAAGGATCGCGGCCTGCCCACCGAGCTGCTCTCCGGCGACAGCTCCCCGGCGAAGCGGCAGGACATGGTCGACCGGTTCCAAGTCGGCGAGATCCCGGTGTTCCTGCTCTCGCTCAAGGCAGGCGGCGTCGGGCTCAACCTGACCCGGGCCACCCACGTCATCCACTACGACCGCTGGTGGAACCCCGCCGTCGAAGACCAGGCCACCGACCGCGCCTACCGGATCGGGCAGGACCGGCCCGTCCAGGTGCACCGGCTGATCGCCGAGGGCACCCTCGAAGAACGGATCGCGCAGGTCCTCGAAAAGAAACGCGGCCTCGCCGAATCGATCGTCGGGGCGGGGGAGGACTGGATCACCGACCTGTCCGACGACGAGCTCGCCGACCTCGTCCGGCTCGGGAGCGGGTGATGCCGCCGAGGCGGAACTTCGGCACGACGTGGTGGGGCCGGGCCTGGGTCGAAGCGCTGGAGCGGCGCGCGAAGCTCGACCCGAACCGGCTGCCGCGCGGGCGGACGTACGCGCGCAAAGGCACCGTCAGCGAGCTGCACTTCGGCGCCGGCGAGATGACGGCGTGGGTGCGCGGCAGCCGGCCGGAGCCCTACCAGGTCACCATCACCATGCGCACCTTCACCGACGGCGAGTGGGACACGCTGCTCGGCGTGGTCGGCACCCAGCTCGGCCACGCGGCCGCGCTGCTCGACGGCGAGCTCCCGGGCGCGCTCACCGAGCAGGCGCGCGAAGCGGGCGTCGACCTGCTGCCGGGCCCGGGCGACCTGCGGCCGCGGTGCTCGTGCCCGGACTCGGCGAACCCGTGCAAGCACGTCGCGGCGGTGTACTACCTGGTCGCCGACGAAGTGGACCGCGACCCGTTCACGCTCTTCCTGCTGCGCGGACGCCCGCGGTCGGACGTCCTGGCCGAACTCCGCGCCCGCCGGTCGCCGGCGCGCGGCGAGAAGCCGAAGCTCCCGAAGCGGGCGGACGAGGGCCTCACTCCGCGGGCGGCCTACGCGCGACGGCCGGGCGCCATCCCCGCGCTGCCGCCACCACCGCGGGTTCCCGGACCGCCGGCGGTCCTGGACCTCGACCCGCCCCCGGGTACGGGCTGGACGGCGGCGGCGCTGTCCGCCCTCGCGGCGGACGCGGCCTCCCTCGCCCGCGACCTCCTGACCGGCGGCCCGACCCCGGCGGAGCTGACGTTCGAGGAAGACCTCGCCCGCCGCGCGGCCGGCCGCACGAGCGCGGAGATCACCGCCCTCGCCACCGCGGCGGGAATATCCCCGAAGGATCTGACCCGCTGGGCCGAGGCCTGGCGCGAAGCAGGCCGCGGCGGCCTGGCCGCCCAACGCGAGACGTGGCAACCCGGCCCGGGCCCCTTAGCCGAAGGGCAGGAAACCCTGACCGACGCGGGCCTGCCGGGCAAGCCGAAGATCTGGCGCAACCGGGTGACGCAAGGCGAGCTGCAACTGCGCTACGGGCGTGACGCGCGCTGGTACCGCTTCGTCCGCGAAGGACCGGAGTGGCGCCTCGACGGCCCACCCTCGGCCAGCCCGCTGGACCTCGTTTACTGAGCGGCTTTCCAAGCGTTGTACGTGTAGTCCAGGAACCGGGCCACCCCACGCACCACGTGCGCTGACCGCACCGACGTGAACACGTCGAAGGCGTGCTGCGCCCCGGCCAGCTCGGCGTACGCCACCGGCTGCCGGGACTTCTCCCGCAGCCGCGAAACGAACTCGCGCGCCTCGCGCACCGGCACCAGCGAATCGTCCCGGCCGTGGATCACGAAGAACGGCGGCGCGTCCGACGTGATCCGGTCCAGCGGTGACGCCGCGATGTAGTCGTCCAGATGCGCCACCGGGTCGCGGTCCGGCGCGAACACGCGGCGGGCGATCAGGCTCTCCAGCCGGTACTTGCTCGCCGGTGCGCCGGACGTCGCCGCGAAGTCGTACACGCCGTAGTGCGGGACGCACGCCTGGATGCTCGTGTCCGCGTCCTCGAACGACGGCTGCAGCGCCGGGTCGTTCTGCGACAACGCCAGCAGCGCCGACAGGTGCCCGCCCGCCGAGCCGCCCGTCACCGCCACGAACCGCGGGTCGCCGCCGTACGAGGAGATCGAAGAGCGGATCCAGGCCAGGGCCTGCTTCGCCGCGACGATGTGCGCCGGCCACCGGTGCGCCGGCGAGAGCGGGTAGTTGATCGCGACGCACACCCAGCCGCGACGAGCCAGGTAGCGCATCAGCGGCCGGCCCTGCTCCTCCTTGTTGCCGATCACCCACGCGCCGCCGTGGACCTGCAGCAGCACCGGGGCGCCGGAAACCGGTTCGGAAGGGTGGTAGACGTCCAGCAGGAACCGCTTGCCGCCCGGGGCGTAGGCGATGTTGCGGTCGACGCGGACGTCCGGGGCGCCCATCCGGAACGGCAGCGCCAGCTCGCCCCAGGGCAGGCCCAGGTCCGACCGGCCCAGCTCGTCGGCGTAGTCCGCACCCAACGCGGACGTCAGCGCCTTCTCGATCTCCTCGCGGGCGCCGTGCCCGGTGCGGACCAGCGTGGCCAGGCCCGCGGCGGACGCCGCCGCCATCGTCAGGCCTGCCTTCGTCGACCGGTCGCGAACACCGTGGCGGGCCACGTGGAGCAGAGAATCCGCGGCCGTCAGCGCCAGGAACTGGGGCGCCAGCTCCCCGGTCAGCCACCCGGCGAAGAACACCGGGATCGTCGTGGAGCGCGCCCGCAGCGGGCGGAGCGCGTTGGCGGTGAGACCGAGCTGGACCGCGCGACGGATCAGGAAATTCGGCTGCACCACCGCGATGATACCGGCGAGTAGGGTGACGCGCCGCTCACCGGACGTGGCCTACCCTTGGTCCATGCAGAGACTGAGCGGCCTCGACGCGAGCTTCCTCTACCTCGAGACGTCGTCGCAGGTCCTGCACGTCTGCGGGCTGCTCATCCTCGACGGCTCCACCGTCCCCGGTGGCTACACCTTCGCCAAGCTGCAGGAAAAGCTCGAAGAACGCGTCCGGAAGATCCCGGCCTTCCGCCGCAAACTGCACAATCCGCTCTGGAACCTCAGCCATCCCGTGTGGATCGAAGACGAGGAGTTCGACCTCGACCACCACGTGCACCGCATCGGCGTGCCCGCGCCCGGCGACCGCGCCGAGCTGGCCGGGTTGTGCGCCCACATCGCCGGGCAGCAGCTCGACCGCGCGCACCCGCTGTGGCAGCTGTACGTCATCGAAGGCCTCGCCGACGGCCGGCTCGCCGTGCTGCTCAAGATGCACCACGCGAGCGTCGACGGGGTCAGCGGCGCCAGCCTGATCACCTACCTGGCCGGCCTCGAACCGGACGGGCCGATGCCGGTGGTCGAGGAGCCCCGGAACGCCGGGATGCCGTCGCCCCTCGACCTGATCCGGTCCGGGGTGGAGAGCGTCGTGAAGCGCCCGGCCGAGGTCGCGCGGCTGCTGCCCGACCTGCTGGGGCTGATGCCGCGGTGGGTCGGCCGGGCGTTGCGCGGCAAGGGGATGCCGATCCCGTTCACCGCGCCGAGGACGTCGCTCAACGGCACCATCACCGGGCACCGCAGCGTCGCCTTCGCCCAGCTCGACCTCGACGACATCAAGGACGTCAAGAACGCCTTCGGGGTCACGGTGAACGACGTCGTGCTCGCGCTCGTCGCCGGCGCGCTGCGGGAGTTCCTCTCCGCCCGCGGCGAGCTGCCGGAAGACCCGCTGGTGGCGACCGTCCCGGTCTCGGTGCACGACCGGACCGAACGCGAGCACGGCAGCAACAAGGTTTCGGCGTTCTTCGCCTCCCTGCCGACGCACCTGGCCGACCCGGGCGCGCGGGTTTTCTTCCTCGCCGAGGCCAACCGGCGGTCGAAGGACCACCACCACGACATCGACGCCGACATGCTGCAGGACTGGGCGCAGTTCTCGGTCGCGACGGCGTTCGGCCTCGCCGTGCGCGCGTATTCGGCGCTGCGCCTGGCCGAGAAGCATCCGGTGGTGCACAACCTGGTCGTCTCGAACGTGCCCGGCCCGCCGATGCCGCTGTACTTCCTGGGCGCCCGGATCACCGGCTTCTACCCACTCGGCCCGGTCTTCCACGGCGCCGGGCTCAACGTCACGGTGCTGTCCAACGCGGGGAAGGTGCACGTCGGCCTGCTCGGCGCGCGCGAGCTGGTCAAGGACCTGTGGCCGCTCGCCGACGCGCTCCCGGACGCACTGGCCGAGCTGCTGAAGGCCGCGCCTACCGGGGGCTGAGCACCACGACCGGGATCTCCCGCTCGGTCCACGCCTGGTACTTCGCGAAGTCCGCGTACAGCTCGACGAGCCGCGGCCACAGTTCCGCGCGTTCCGAAGGCCCGGCGACGCGGGCCGTGACCGGGACACCACGCCGGCCCTTGAGGTCGATGCGGGTTTCGGGATGCGCCAGCAGGTTGAAGTACCACTGCGGGTGCCGCGGCAGCCCGCCCTGCGAGCCGACGATGACGAAGTCGTCGCCGGAGCGCAGGTAGAGCAGCGGGGTGGTGAACAGCCGCCTGGACTTGCGGCCGCGGTGCTCCAGCAGCAGTGTCGGCACCGGCTTGCGGAACCCCGCCCCGATCCGCCACGTGCCGCCGACGCGGCCACCGGTCAACCGGAAGACCGCCACCTGCGCCTTCGCCGCGTACTTCATGACCTTGGCGGTCACCGGCGAGTCGAGGCCATCGGGCTTGGAGTCGGGCAGGCTGAAGCGTCCCATCAGGGATTCCTTCCTCGGAGGGAGTGGACCGCGGCGAGCAGGGCGGGCACCCAGCGGTCGGCGGCCAGCACGCAGGCGGCGTGCCCGGCCGCGACCTCGTAGGTGGCCGCGCCGGAGATCCGGCGGGCCAGCGACCGCTGGTGGGCGGGGGCGATGAACCGGTCCCGGGCGGTCACCACGACCGCGGCCGGCAGCCGCAGCGTGTGCAGCCACGGCCGCGAGTCGAACCGGCCGATCTCGTCGACGGCGACCGCGATCTCCCACGGCCGGGTCGACCGGAACTCCCGCAGTCCCCACCGGTGGTCGGCGAGGGGTTCGCGGGGGAGCGCGGCGGGCACGACCGGCGGTGGCACGCGCTCGCGCAGCCGCCGCAGCGTCCGGCCGAAGACCTCGAGGGCGGCGCGCTGCCGCAGCCCGCGGCCGAAGTGCTCCGCGGTCGAGCACAGCACCAGCCCGGTAACACGTTCTGGTTCGGCGCGCGCCACGAGCTGCGCGACGAGCCCGCCCATCGAGTACCCGGCGATCGCGAACCGGCCGACGCCGAGCGCGTCCGCGACGGCGGTGACGTCTTCCGCGCAGTCGGCGAGCCGGAACTCCGGCGAGCGGATGCCCCGGCCGTGCCAGCGCTGGTCGAACACGACGACGCGGTGGTGCCGTGCCAGCCGGGGGAGGGCTGGATACCAGGTCAGCAGGCCCGTGCAGGCCACCGAATGCAGCAGAAAGAGGGCGGGTGCGTCCCGCGGTCCGACGTCGGTGACCACGGTGCGGCCGCGGCCCGGCAGCTCCACGGGGACCGGCTCGGGCACACCCGCGGTCGGCGGCACGGTGATCCGCCGCCGTGTCCCCGCCATTGCGCCACCCCCGGGGGTTGCCGTGCCCGCCCTTTCCGGTTAATACTAGAACAGGTTTCAATATTGCGCCCGATCCGGAGGACAGGCGTGGACTTCGCCCTTGACGATACGCAGACCGAGATCGCCGCCCTCGCCGCGAAAGTGCTGGGGTCGCCAGACGATCCCTGGCGCGCGCTCGCCTCGTCGGGCCTGCTCGCCCTGGCGCTGCCCCCGGAGCTGGAAGGCGACGGCCTGGGCGTCGCGGAGGTCGCGCAGGTCCTGACGGAGGTCGGCCGGGTCGCCGCCCCGGTGCCCGCGTACGCCGCGCTCGCACTGGGCGTCCTGCCGATCGAGTCGCTCGGCACCCCCGCCCAGCGCGCGGAGCTGCTGCCGGCGGTCGCGGCCGGGGACGCGCTGCTCACCGCGGCCCTGCACGAGCCGTCCGCGCCGCTGGTCGCCGAGCCCGCCGTGACCGCGCGGGCCGGAGAGGGGAAGTGGCTGATCAGCGGCGTCAAGACCGCTGTCCCGTACGCCGCCGAAGCCACCCGGATCCTCACACCGGTGACCACCCCCCACGGCAGCGCCGTCTACCTCGTCGACCCGCGGGCCGACGGCGTCACGCTCGTCCCGACGCCCACCTCGGCCGGGACCCCCGAGTACACCGTCCGGCTCGACGACGTCGCCGTCGCGGAAACGGACCTCCTGTTCGACCGCGGCGCGGTCGCGGCGCTGCACCGGTTCGCGCTGGCCGGCGCCCTCGCGTTCGGCGACGGCCTCCTGGCCGGCGCGCTGGCGCTGACCGTCAAGCACGTCGGCGAGCGGACCCAGTTCGGCCGGCCCCTCTCCGCCTTTCAGGCCGTGGCCGGCCAGATCGCCGACGTCTACGTGGCCGCGCGGACCGTGCACCTCGCCGCGACCTCCGCGGTGTGGCGGCTGGCTTCAGGGCTCGACGCGGACGCCGAACTGGACGTCGCCGCCTACTGGTTCGCTTCGCAGGCACCGGTCGCGCTGGCGACCTGCCACCACCTGCACGGCGGGATCGGCGTCGACGAAACCTACCCGCTGCACCGGTATTCGTCGGCGGTCAAGGATCTCGGCCGGGCGCTCGGCGGCGCCGCGCACCGGCTCGGCAGGCTCGGCGAACGAGTGGCGGGGTGAGCGGGATGCACGTCGAACTGACCGCGGCGCAACGGCAGTTGCGCGCCGAACTGCGCGAATACTTCGCCGGGCTGATCAGCCCCGACGAGCGCCGGGCGATGCGGCGCGAGCGGCACGGGCCGGTGTTCCGCGAGATCGTCCGCCGGATGGGCCGCGACGGCCGGCTCGGCGTCGGCTGGCCGGTCGAATACGGCGGCCAGGGCTTCGGCGGGATCGAACAGCACCTGTTCGTCGACGAGGCCGCACGCGCCGACGTCCAGCTGCCCTCGGTCACGCTGCAGACGGTCGGGCCGACGCTGCAGGAGTTCGGCACGGACGAGCAGAAGTCCTTCTTCCTGCCGAAGATCCTGGCGGGGGAGATCCACTTCGCGATCGGGTACAGCGAACCGGAAGCGGGCACCGACCTCGCGTCGCTGCGGACGACGGCGGTGCGCGACGGCGACTCCTACGTCGTCAACGGCCAGAAGATCTTCACCACCGGCGGCCACGACGCCGACTACGTCTGGCTGGCCGTGCGGACCGCGCCGGACGCGCCGAAGCACAAAGGCATCTCGATCCTCATCGTCGACACGAGCGACCCCGGCTACTCCTGGACGCCGATCATCACCTGCGACGGCGCCCACCACGTCAACGCGACGTACTATTCGGACGTCCGCGTGCCGGCGAACCGCTTGGTGGGTAACGAAAACGCGGGCTGGCGGCTGATCACGACCCAGCTCAACCACGAACGCGTCATGCTCGGGCCCGCCGGCCGGATCGGCGGCCTGTACGACCGCGTCCGCGCCTGGGCGAGCGCGCACGGCCTGCTGGACCTGGCCGACGTGCGCGCCGTGCTCGCCGAGGCACTGGCCGTGACGCGGGTGAACGAACTGCTGAACTGGCAGGTCGCGGTGTCCTCGGCGAGCGCGCCGGTGGGTGTGGCCGACGCGTCGGCGACCAAGGTGTTCAGTTCCGAGGCCATCCAGCGGATCGGCCGGAACCTCGAAGAAGTCGTCGGGCGGCACGGCGACCTGTCCGATCCGGACACCGCCGAGCTCGCCGAATGGCTCGACCTCACCGCGAAACGCAACATCGTGCTGACGTTCGGCGGCGGTGTCAGCGAAATCCAACGGGAGCTGATCGCCTCGATCGGCCTGGGCCTGCCGAGGGTGCCACGATGAACATCGAAGAGGCCGCCGCGGCGATCGCGGCACGCGGGGAGTGCGCGCCGCGCCTGGCGCGCGATCCGGTCAACCAGGCCATGGTCAACAACTGGGTCGAGGCGATCGGGGACCGCAACCCCGTCTACACCGACCCCGAGTACGCCGCCACCAGCGTCCACAAGGGACTCGTCGCGCCGCCCGCGATGGCGCAGGTGTGGACGATGGGCGGCCTGAACGTCCCGCGCGGCTCCGACGACCCCTTGGGCCTGATGATGGAGCTGCTCGACGAAGCCGGGTTCACGTCCGTCGTCGCGACGAACTCCGAGCAGACCTACCACCGCTACCTGCGGCCGGGAGAACAGGTCGAGGCGCGGACGCGGCTGGAGAACGTCGTCGGGCCGAAGAAGACCGCCCTGGGCGAAGGCTGGTTCGTCACCACGCGGATGACCTGGTACGTCGGCGATGAGGCCGTCGCCGAAATGATGTTCCGGGTGCTCAAGTTCCGCCCGCCCGCCCCGAAGCCGCCGCCGGCGCCGGTGCTGCGGCCGGTGATCAGCCGGGACACCGAGTTCTTCTGGGACGGCCTGCGGGAAGGCGAGCTGAGGATCCAGCGCTGGGGCGAGACACTGCGGCACCCGCCCGGGCCGATGCCGCCCGACGGCTCGCTGGACACGAAACCCGACTACGTCGTCGCCAGTGGCCGCGGGACCGTGTACTCCTATGTCGTGCACCACCACCCGGCGGTGCCGGGCAAGCAGCTGCCGTTCGTGGTGGCCTTGGTGGAACTCGAAGAGGGGGTCCGCGTGATGGCCGAGCTCCTGGACGCCTCGCCGGAGGAAGTCCACATCGGACTGCCGGTGGTCGCGGCGTTCGTCGAGGTGGACGCCGAGCTGACCCTGCCCGCGTGGAAGGTGGCCCGATGACCGTCGCCGAAGGGACCGAACTGCCGCCGCTGACGATCGAGGCGACGCCGACGTTCGTGGTCAGCACGGCGCTGGCCACCCGGGACTTCCAGGACGTCCACCACGACCGCGACTCGGCGGTGGCCCGCGGCTCGAAGGACATCTTCCTCAACATCCTCACCGACACCGGCCTGGTCCAGCGGTTCGTCTCCGAGTGGGCCGGGCCCGAGGCGCTGATCCGGTCGATCAAGATCCGGCTCGGCGTGCCGTGCTACGCCTACGACACGCTGACGTTCACCGGCCGCGTGGTTTCCTGCTCCGGTCGGGACGTCGTGGTTTCGGTGTCCGGTGTGGACAGTCTCGGCGAGCACGTCGCCGGGACGGTGGAGGTGACCCTGCCGTGACGCTCTCGGGTAAGGCGGCGATCGCCGGGATCGGCGCGACGGAGTTCTCCAAGGACTCCGGGCGCAGCGAACTGCGGCTGGCGGCCGAATGCATCTCCCACGCACTCGCCGATGCCGGGATTCATCCGTCCGATGTGGACGGACTCGTGTCGTTCACCATGGACGGCAACGCGGAGATCGCGGTCGCGCGCGAACTGGGCATCCCCGAGCTGAAGTTCTTCAGCCGGATCCACTACGGCGGCGGGGCCGCGGCGGCGACCGTGCAGCAGGCGGCGATGGCGGTGGCGACCGGCGTCGCGGACGTCGTCGTCGCGTACCGGGCGTTCAACGAGCGCTCCGGGCACCGCTTCGGCCAGGTGTCCTCCGCGGCGGCCGGTCAGGTGAACTCCTCGGGCGTGGACAACGCGTTCCACTACCCGATGGGCATCGCGACCCCGGCGGCGACGGTGGCCATGGTGGCGCGGCGTTACCTGCACGACTACGGCGCGACGAGCGAGGACTTCGGGCGCGTCGCGGTGGTCGACCGCAAGCACGCGGCGACCAACCCGAACGCGTGGTTCCACGGGCGGCCCATCACCCTGGCGGAGCACCAGGCGTCGCGCTGGGTGGCCGAACCGCTGCACCTGCTCGACTGCTGCCAGGAGAGCGACGGCGGAGTGGCGCTGGTCGTCACGAGTATCGAGCGGGCGCGCGATCTGGCGCGGCCGCCGGCGGTGATCGCCGCGGCGGCGCAGGGGAGCGGGCCGGACCAGTACGTGATGACCAGCTACTACCGCGACGACCTGGCCGCGCTGCCGGAGATGGGCGTCGTGGGCAGGCAGCTGTGGGCGCAGTCCGGGCTCGTTCCGTCCGATGTGGACGTTGCCGTGCTGTACGACCACTTCACGCCGTATGTGCTGATGCAGCTGGAGGAACTGGGTTTCTGCGGCCGCGGCGAGGCGAAGGACTTCATCGCCGACGGGGCGCTGGAGCTCGACGGCGCGCTGCCGCTCAACCCGCACGGCGGCCAGCTCGGCGAGGCCTACATCCACGGCATGAACGGCATCGCGGAGGGCGTCCGCCAGATCCGTGGCACGGCGGCCAACCAGGTCGCGAGCGCGTCCCGGGTGCTGGTCACGGCGGGGACGGGCGTGCCGACCAGTGGACTCATCCTGACGGGTGACTGAGTGTCACCTCAATGACGGCTGGTGCCCGGCCGGCGTGGGTGTCACGGTGGAGACACCACCCACGACGGAGAGTGAGGCCGATGGCGGTCGACTGGGCTTTGACGGCGCTGTTCGCGGCGCTGGTGCTGCCCTGCGTGCTGCGCCTGGTCCGCCTCGACTACGCGCGGCTGGGTGCCGGGGTGCGCCACGGCGACCTGGCGGAGCTGCTGCTGGTGGTGGCCATGGTGGCGATGGTGTCGCCGGTCGGCGGCCCGATCCCGGCGGCGGGCTGGCAGGCGGTGCTGGTCCTGACGACGGGCTGGTTCGCGGTGGCCTGGTGGCGCCGCCGGACGTGCGCGCACCACGCCCTCTCGGCGGCGGCGATGCTGTACATGGTGACGGCGATGCCGCACGGGGGGATGGACCACGGGCCATGGCTGACGATGCCGGGCATGGACGCCCGGCTGGCGCTGCCGCTGATCGCGGTGCTGGCGGCGGGCTATTTCGTGGTCGACGCGGCTTGGTCGGGGGTGCTGGTGGTGCGCGGCTCGGCGGGGGCGGACTCGGGCCACGCGTCGCGGGCGGTGTGCCGGGCGGCGATGGGGGCCGGGATGGGGTACATGCTGCTGGCCTCGGCTTTGTGAGCCCGGCGCCTGATCCGCACAGCCCCTCGCCCCGCATGGGGTCGTGAGTGTTTAGGCGGGTTAGAACCCGCCTAAACACTCACGACCGGCTGCGGGAGACCTCAGCCCGCGACCCGCCGCACCTCGCCCGGCTCGCTTTCCCCGGGCTCGGGAAGCGAAGCCGCGGGGTTCTCCGCCGTCCACTGGGCCGCCGCCGCGATGTCCTTCTTGAGCGCCGTGATCAAATCCTCCGCCGAGGCGTACTTCTCCTGGTTGCGCAGGTGGGACCCCAGCCACACCACCAGCGTCTCGCCGTACAAGTCACCCGAGAAGTCGAGGACGTGGGCCTCCAGCAGCCGGTAGCCGTCCGCGCCGTAGTACGTCGGGCGGCGGCCTACCGAAATCGCCGCCGGCAGGCGGTAACCGTCCGCCCGGCCGATCTAACCCGCCCACACCCCGTCGCCCAGCGAGCCGGCCTGGTCGCTCAAGGCGATGTTCGCCGTGGGAAAGCCCAGCTCACGGCCACGCTTGTCGCCTGACTCGACCGTTCCCCGCACCACGAAGTATTCCGAAGTCACCCCTCCACGGTAGCGGGCGCGCGACCGGCGTTCAGGGAGTGGACACCAGCACCGTGTCCGCCAGCACCGGCGCGTCGTCCCGCTCGACCGCCGACGTCGTCACCAGGAGCTCGCTGCCGGACCGCCACCCCCGGATCCGCAGCGTCTCGCCCGGGAACACCACGCCGGCGAACTTCGTCGCGAACGACGCCACCCGGGCCGGGTCGCCGTCCAGGAACTCGTTCACCAATACCCGCGCGACGATCCCGTACGTGCACAGCCCGTGCAGGATCGGCCGGTCGAACCCCGCCGCCCGGGCGAACGCCGGGTCCGCGTGCAGCGGGTTCCGGTCGCCGCACAGCCGGTACAGCAGCGCCTGCTGCGGCAACGTCGGCGTCTCGAAGACGAAGTCCGGCTCCCGCGACGGATAGGAAACCCGATCCGAAGGCCCGCGCGAGCCACCGAACCCGCCCTCACCGCGGGCGAAGATGCTCGACCGGGCCGTCCACAGTGGATCGCCCGACGACGAGGTGACCGAGACCTCCTGGACGACCACCGCCGCCTTGCCCTTGTCGTACACGTCCGCGATCCGCGACCGCGCCACCGCCTTGCCGGACGTCGGGATCGGCTGGTGCAGCGTGATTTCCTGCTTGCCGTGCAGCACCTTCGCCAGGTCGATCTCCACCCCGGGGAACGACACCGCGGGTGGGTCGAACACGCGCAGGTTGGCCGCGACCGTCGCGAACGTCGGCAGCACCACCAGGTCCTGCTCGTAGGTGTACCGTAGCTCGTCCGGGCCCGCGCCGAGCGCGAGGTGGTACAGCAGCACGTCCGACGACGTCCAGGCGAAGTTCACTTCGCCGATCTCGGCACCGATGGCGACCGCGGGGTCGATGGGCACGGAAGCTCCCTATTCGTAGCTGATCGAGACCTCGTCGGTGACCGGCAGCGACTGGCAGGCCAGCACGATGCCGTCCGCCATGTCCTCGGCGTCGAGGACCTCGTTGTGCAGCATCTTCACCTCGCCGGACACCACCCGGCAAGCGCACGCGCTGCACTGCCCCTCCCGGCACGAATAGGGCGCGTCCAGGCCCGCGTCCAGCAGGTGGTCGAGGAGCTTCCGCTGCCGCGGCCACCCCATCGACCGCGTCTCCCCGTCGAGGGTCACCGTCAGCGACGCCGGTGCTTCGTCCGAAGGCTCCTCGACGATCTCGACGGGCTCTTCGAACGGGTTCCCGGTCAGCGACGTGAACTTCTCGACGTGCACCCGCTCCCGTGGCACCCCGAGCTGCCCGAGCGCCTCCCGCACGGCCGCCATGAACGGCGCCGGCCCGCACAGGAAAGCCTCGTGCGAGGTGTACGCCGAGGCCAGCCCGCGCAGCTGCGAGACGTCCGGCAGGCCCTGCACGCTTTCCAGCCAGTGCACGACCACCAGCCGGTCGCCGTACCGCTTGGCCAGCGCCGACAGCTCGCCCGCGAAGATCACCGAGCGCTCGTCGCGGTTGGCGTAGACCAGCACGACCCGGCCGGAACCGGTCTCCAGTGCCGTCTTGAGGATCGCCATCACCGGCGTGATGCCACTGCCGCCGGCGAAGAGCAGGAAGTCCTCGTCCACCGAGGCCGGGCAGAACACCCCGGCCGGCGCCAGCACGTCGACCTGCATCCCCGGCCGCAACGACGAGCAGATCCAGCTCGACCCGTACCCGCCGTCGGTCCGCTTGACCGTCACCTGCACGCGGTTCTCGTGCGGCGCGCTCGACAGCGAGTAACACCGTGCCACCGAGCCGGTCTGCTCGCTGGGGATCTTCAAGGTCAGGAACTGTCCCGCCGAATAAGCAAAAGCGGAAGCGTGCTCGGGCGGGATCTCGAAGACCACCGACCGCGCGTCCGGCGTTTCGACGACGACGTCGGCGACGGTCAGCGTGTAGACCCGCTCAGCCATCGGCCACCGCCAGCGTGCCTTCGCGCACGGCGTCGGCGATGCTGTCGGACAGCTTTGGGCACGTGTCGAGCAACGCCGACGGGCCGTCGGCGTCCGCGAACACCGGGCAGGTGTCGGCGGGCCGGCTGGTCCACTGGATGCTCGTGTGCTGGATGCTGTTCTTCTTCACCAGCACGCACGTCCCGCAGCTGCGGCACTCGTGCGGTCGCAGGCCGCCCGAGAGGAACTCGGTCTGTTCGGCGGTGGTCACACTTCCGCCTCGGTCTTCTGCCGCGCCAGGTTCTCCGCGACCTCCGCCGCCCACGCCTCGTTCGCCTTCGAAGTGTCCACTTCGAACTCGAAGCGCCGGGTCATGTCCTCGGTGACGTCGGTGGCGTCGACGTAGAACTGCTGGTACCACCGGCGGAGCTGGTAGACCGGACCGTCCTCTTCGCACAGCAGGGGGTTGTCGATCTGGGTCTTGTGCTTCCAGATCTCGACGTCCTGCAGGAACCCCGCGCCGATCCCGCGCGCCAGCTTGGCGGCGATCTTGTCCGCGTGCTCGTCGGAGATGCCCGGCGGCTTCCGCACCTTCATGCCGTACTGCAGCACGAACGACGTCGGCGTGACGGGGTAGTGGCAGTTGATGAGCACGCTCTCGATTTCGTAGCCCTGGAACGAGTTCACCAGTTTGTTGATCATGTACGACGGCCCGAAGTACGACGCCTCCGACCGCAGCAGGTTCTCCTCGCCGCCGTAGTTCGACGCCATCCCCATGTCCGGGCGGCCCTTGGTGTTGAGGTACTGCGTGGCGATGTGGCCTTCGAACACGTTCTTGAAGTACGTCGGGTAGGCGTAGTGGATGTAGAAGAAGTGGGCCATGTCCACGACGTTGTCGATGATCTCGCGGCAGTTGGAGCCGTCGATGAAGATCTCGTCCCAGGTCCAGTTGCTCCACTCGTCGCTGTGGGCGGCCTCGATCCGCGGGATCGCCAGCTCCGCGGGCGGCGGGTTGCCTTCCGGGTCGTGCCAGACGAGCAGCTGCCCGTTCTGCACCTCCGACGTCCACGACCGCGTCCGCGCGCGCAGCGGAACCCGCTTGGCGTAGGGGATCGAGACGCACTTGCCCTTGCCGTTCCAGCGCCAGTCGTGGAACGGGCAGGCGACCTCGTCGCCCTTCACCGTGCCCTGGGTGAGGTCGCCGCCCATGTGCCGGCAGTAGCCGTCGAGCACGTGCAGCTCGCCCGCCGAGTCCGCCCACACCACCAGCTTCGTGCCGAACGCGGTGATCGCGTGGGGTTTCCCGTCGCGGAAGGTCTCCGCCAGGCCGAGGCAGTGCCAGCCGCGGGCGAACCGGGTCGGCGGCTCACCGGCGTAGATGGTGCGTACCGATTCCTGCGTCATCGCTGCCCTCCCGTGGTCCCCTGATCTTCGTTCGCCAGCCGCGTCGCCGCAAGGTAGCCGAACACCATGGCGGGGCCGATGGTCGCGCCGGGCCCGGCGTACGTCCGGCCCATGACGGCCGCGCTGGCGTTGCCCGCGGCGAACAGCCCCGGTACGGCCGAGCCGTCCTCGCGCAGGACCTGCGCGTGTTCGTCGGTGCGCAGCCCGCCCTTGGTGCCCAGGTCGCCCGGCACGATCTTCACCGCGTAGAACGGCGCCTTGTCGAGCGGGCCGAGGCTGGGGTTGGGTTTGTTGCGCGGGTCGCCGTAGTAGTGGTCGTACTTGCTGACTCCGCGGTGGAAGTCCTCGTCGACGCCTCGCCGCGCGAAGCCGTTGAAGCGCTCGAGGGTGGCTTCCAGTGCGGACGCCGGGACGTCGATCTTCGCCGCCAGCCCGGCCAGTGTCGACGACTTCGCCGCGATCCCGGCCTTGAACCAGCGGCCGGGCAGCGGCTGGCGCGGCCCGATGCCGGTGAACATGTACCGGTCCTTGTAGCGCTGGTCGAACAGGAGCCAGGTCGGGATGTGCTGCCCCGGCCCGTCGCCGGGGCCGTACATCGCGTGCACGGCCTCGACGTACGGCGCCGACTCGTTGACGAACCGCTCGCCGCGCGCGTCGACCATGATGCTGCGCGGCCGCGACCGCTCGGCCAGCGCGAACCACGGCCCGCCGGTGAGCGGCAGCGACGGCCCCCACCAGGCGTCGTCCATCAGGTCGAGGGCCGCGCCGAGCTTGAGGCCGGCGGTGATGCCGTCGCCGGTGTTGGCCTCCGCGCCGACGGTCCAGTCGACGCCGATCGGCGCGCGCTGGTACTTCTCGCGCATCTCCAGGTTCCGCTCGAAGCCGCCGCTGCCGAGGATCACGCCCCGCCGGGCGCCGATGACCCCCTGCGAAGTGACGACGCCGGTCACCCGGTCGTCGTCGACCTGGAGGTCGACCAGGGGCGTGTTCAGCCGGACCTCGACCCCGGCCCGGGCGAGCCCGACCCGGAGCCCGGCCGCCAGCGCTTGCCCCATGCTCAGCAGCTGCTGCCCGCGGAGCTTGCCGACGAGCCACTGCCCGCCCAGCGACAGCAGGCGGACGGCGCCGCGCGGGTGCCTCGCGAGCAGGCTCAGCCAGCGGTAGTCGGCCTGGGTGATCGGCACGCCGAGCGGGGGAGCGCTGTACGGCGGTTCGAGGTGGGCCAGCTCGGCGCCGAGCAGCTTGCCGTCGAGGGCGACGGGCTCGACCGACCGCCCGCCGGGCCGCCCGCCGGGCGCTTCGGGGTGGTAGTCGCTGTAGTCGCGGACCCACCGGAACTTCAGCGGCGTGTGGTCGCAGACGAACTTCAGCACCTCGGGGCCGTGCGCGAGGAACGTGTCGCGCCGGACGGCCGGGACGACGTCCCCGACGATCGAGGCGAGGTACTCGCGCGCCCGTTCGGGGGGTTCGTCGATCCCGGCGGCCCGCAGCGCGTGGTTGCCCGGGATCCAGACGCCGCCGCCGGACCGCGCCGTCGAGCCGCCGAAGCAGGCCGCCTTTTCCAGGACGACGACGCTCAAGCCGTGGTGGGCCGCAGCCAGCGCGGCGGTCATCCCGGCGGCGCCGCTGCCGACCACGACGACGTCGAACTGCTCGCTCATACCACCTCACCTGTAACGTGTTCCACGACAGAAGTATCCAGTTGGGAGCGCCTTTCGGCCACGATAGACGAGAACGTGTTTCAGTTCTAGGGTAGCCACCATGGACGCACTCGTCGCGGACGTGGTCATCGTGGGATTCGGGGCGGCCGGCGCCTGTGCCGCCCTCGAAGCGGCCGACGCGGGCGCCGACGTCGTCATCGTCGAGCGCTTCGCCGGCGGAGGGGCCAGCGCGGTCAGCGGTGGCGTCGTCTACGCCGGTGGCGGCACCAGCCAGCAGCTCGACGCGGGTGTCGACGATTCCGTCGACGCGATGTACGCCTACCTGCGGCTGGAAACCGGGGACGTCGTCTCGGCGCGGACGCTGCGGCGGTTCTGCGAGGGCAGCCGCGAGATGATCACCTGGCTGGAGGGCAACGGCGTGCCGTTCGAAGGCAGCCTCTGCCCCTACAAGACGTCGTACCCGAGCGACCGGTACTACCTCTACTACTCCGGCAGCGAGGCCGCCGGCGGGTTCCGCGACGCGGCGAAACCGGCGCCCCGCGGCCACCGCGTCAAGGGGCCCGGGACCTCGGGGAAGATGCTGATGGCGCGGCTCAAGGCGGCCGTGCGCGCCCGCGGGATCCGGGTGCTGACCCAGACGACCGCCCGAAGCCTGATCCGCGACGGCGCGGGCCGCGTCACCGGGCTCGTCGCCGACACCCTGAGCGACGCGCCCGCGTCGGTGCGGGCGCGGCACCAGCGCCTCGCGCAGTACGCGGCGAAACCCGGGATCTACGTGCCGTCGCTGCGCAAGTCGCTCCACCGCCGGGTCGAGCGCTTCGAGCGGGCGCACGGCCGTGAGCTGCGGATTTCCGCCCGGCGCGGGATCGTGCTCGCCGCCGGTGGCTTCATCGCCGACCGCGAGATGGTGCGCGAGCACGCCCCGGCCTACCGCGGCGGGCTCGCGCTCGGCACGTCCGCCGACAACGGGTCGGGCATCCGGATGGGGGTCGAGGCCGGCGGGGCGACCGGGGAGCTGGACCGGATCTCCGCGTGGCGGTTCGTCACCCCGCCGAGCGCGTTCCTCGGCGGGATCATCGTCGACGCCGCGGGCCGGCGGGTCATCGACGAATCCCGCTACGGCGCCGCGGTCGGCGAAAAGCTCATCGAGGACCACGGGAGCAAGGGCTGGCTGCTGGTCGACGCGCCGATCGTGGCCGAGGCGCGCCGGGACGGCCGCCGGCAGAGCCAGTGGTTCCAGTGGCTCCAGCTGCGGTACCTGCTGCGCCGGGGCCGGGTCGTGGGGCAGACGGTCGAAGAGGTGGCGCGCAAGGCCGGCGTCGACCCGCAGGGGCTGCGCGCGAGCGTCGAGGCCTACCACGGCGACCGGGATCCGGTGGGCAAGCCGACCGAGTTCGTGCGGCGGCTGGACAACCCGCCGTACTCGCTGATCGACATCTCGGTGCGGCCCAACCTCGGGTACCCCACGCCGATGCTGACCCTCGGCGGCCTGGTCGTCGACGAGGACACCGGCGCGGTGCGGAGCACGGCGGGTGCGCCGATCCCCGGGCTGTACGCCGCCGGCCGCACCGCCGTGGGAATCTGTTCCAGGTCCTACGTGAGCGGCCTGTCCCTGGCCGACTGCGTGTTTTCCGGCCGCAGAGCGGGGATCAACAGCGCCCTGGCGCAGGGCGTTCTCGACAAAAACGAGAACGTGTTCTAGTCTCTCAGGTGAGCGAAACGAGAGAGGAACGCGCATGAGCGAGCAGGTGATCGCCGGGGTCCGGGACCTCCTGCCGGTCCTGCGGGAACGGGCCCAGGACACCGAGGACGCGCGCCGCGTCCCCGAGGAGTCCGTCAAGGCCCTGCAGGAGACCGGGTTCTTCAAGCTGCTGCAGCCGAAGCTCCACGGGGGCTTCGAAGCCGACCCGGTGAGCTTCTACACCGCGGTCAAGCTGATCGCGAGCGCGTGCGGGTCCACCGGCTGGGTCGCCTCCATCCTCGGCGTCCACCCGTGGCACGTGGCCCTGTTCGACGCGCAGGCGCAGCAGGAGGTCTGGGGCGATGACCAGGACGTGCGGATCTCGTCGTCGTACGCGCCGATGGGCAAGGCCGAGGTCGTCGAGGGCGGCTACCGCCTCTCGGGCCGGTGGAGCTTCTCGTCCGGGTCCGACCACTGCACGTGGGTGCTGCTCGGGGGACCCGCGTTCAAAGACGGCAAGCCGGTCGACTTCTGCACCTACCTGCTGCCGATCGCCGACTACACGATCGTGGACGTCTGGGACACGATCGGCCTGCGCGGCACCGGCTCGAACGACATCGTCGTCGAGGACGTCTTCGTGCCGCAGCACCGGGCGCTGAGCTTCATCGCGACGTCGAAGTGCAAGGTGCCGGGCCAGGCCGTCAACCCGGGGCCGCTGTACCGGCTCCCATACGGCTCGGTGCACCCGACCACGATCACCGCGCCGATCATCGGCATGGCCCAGGGTGCCTACGACGCGCACGTCGAGCACCAGCGCAAGCGCGTCCGGGCCGCGTACGCGGGCGAACAGTCCAAAGAGGACCCGTTCGCCAAAGTGCGGATCGCCGAGGCGGCCAGCGAAATCGACGCCGCCTGGCTGCAGCTGACCCGCAACATCGAGGAGCTGTACGAGCTGGCCAAGCGCGAGGAGCGGCTGCCGAGCGACCTGCGGCTGCGCGTCCGGCGCGACCAGGTGCGCGGCACCGAGCGCGCGATCGCCGCGATCGACCGGCTCTTCGAAAACTCCGGCGGCCGCGCGATCCAGCGCGGCACGCCGATCCAGCGCTTCTGGCGCGACGCGCACGCGGGCCGCGTCCACGCGGCCAACGACGCCGAGCGCGCGTACGTCATGTATGGCACCGGCGCCTTCGGGCTCCCCGTCGAGAACGCGATGTACTGATGGCTCCTGAGGGAAAGTACGTCCAGGCCGGGTCGCTCAAGCTGCACTACCACGAAGCCGGTGCGGAGCACGCCGAGACGGTGATCCTGCTGCACGGCGGCGGGCCCGGCGCGTCGGCGTGGAGCAACTTCGGGCGCAACCTGCCGGAGTTCGCCAAGCACTACCGGACGATCGCCGTCGACCAGCCCGGGTTCGGGCGGTCGGACAAGCCGACCGAGCACCCGCAGTACTTCCGGCACAGCGCGGACGCCGTCGCCGGGCTGATGGACACGCTCGGCATCGAGCGCGCCCACTTCGTCGGCAACTCCCTCGGCGGGGGTGCGGCGGTGCGGTTCGCGCTGAACCACGGCAAGCGCGCCGGGCGGCTGGTGCTGATGGGGCCGGGCGGGCTGAGCGTCAACCTGTTCGCGCCCGACCCGACCGAGGGTGTCAAGAACCTCGGCCGGTTCGCCGCGAAGCCTTCTCGTGAGCGCATGGAAGCGTTCCTGCGCATCATGGTCCACGACCAGGCGCTGATCACCGACGAGCTGATCGACGAACGCTTCGCCGCCGCGAACACGCCCGAGTCCCTGGCCGCGATGCGGGCGATGGGGATGTCGTTCGCGCAGCCGGACACCTATGAAGAGGGCCTGCTCTGGCGTGAGGCCCACCGCCTGCGCCAGCGCGTACTCTTGGTCTGGGGACGCGAGGACCGCGTCAACCCGCTGGACGGCGCGCTGGTGGCACTCAAGACGATTCCGCGCGCGCAGCTGCACGTGTTCGGCGGCTGCGGGCACTGGGCCCAGCTGGAGAAGTTCGACGAGTTCAACCGGCTGGCCCTCGACTTCCTCGGGAGTTCCTGATGGGCATCCGGTCACTGGGCTACCTCCGCATCGAAGCCACCGACATGGCGGCCTGGCGCGAGTACGGCCTCAAGGTGCTCGGCATGGTGGAAGGCAGCGGCACCGACCCGGACGCGCTCTACCTGCGCATGGACGACTTCCCGGCGCGCCTGGTGATCTCGCCGGGCTCCGCGGATCGCCTCGCGGTCACCGGCTGGGAGGTTGCGCACGCGGCGGAGCTGGCCGAGCTGCGGTCGCGGCTGGACGCCGCTTCGGTGCCGTACAAGGAAGGCACGCCCGACGAGCTGGCCGACCGGCGCGTCGACGAGCTGATCAGCTTCGACGACCCGTCCGGCAACACCCAGGAGGTGTTCCACGGCGTCGCGCTGCAGCACCGGCGGGTGGTGAGCCCGTACGGCCACAAGTTCGTCACCGGCGAGCAGGGCCTCGGCCACGTCGTCTTGTCCACAAAGGACGATGAGGCGTCGCTGCGGTTCTACCGGGACGTCCTCGGCTTCCGGCTGCGCGATTCGATGCGCCTGCCGCCGCAGCTGGTCGGCAGGCACGCCGACGGCCCGCCCGCGTGGCTGCGGTTCTTCGGCTGCAACCCGCGCCACCACAGCCTGGCGTTCCTGCCGATGCCGACGCCGTCCGGGATCGTGCACCTGATGGTCGAGGTGGAGAACACCGACGACGTCGGCCTCTGCCTCGACCGCGCGATCCGGCGGAAGGTGCCGATGTCGGCCACGCTCGGCCGGCACGTCAACGACCTGATGCTGTCGTTCTACATGAAGACCCCGGGCGGCTTCGACGTCGAATTCGGCTGCGAAGGCCGTCAGGTCGACGACGACAATTGGATCGCCCGCGAGAGCACCGCGGTGTCGCTGTGGGGCCACGACTTCTCGGTCGGCGCGCGGCCCCCGGGCGCATGACCTCCGTGGCGGTCGACCAGACCGAGTTCCGCAGCGTGCTCGGGCACTTCTGCACGGGCGTCACGGTCGTCACCGGCCGTGACGGCGACACGCTCGCCGGGTTCGCCTGCCAGTCGTTCGCGGCGCTGTCGCTCGACCCGCCGCTGGTGCTGTTCTGCCCGGCTCGCACGTCGCGGACCTGGCCGGTGCTGGCGGCGGCGGGGCGGTTCGCGGTCAACGTGCTGGCCGAGGACCAGCAGGAGGTCAGCGCGGTGTTCGGCGCCCGCGGCGAGGACAAGTTCGCCCGGTTCGGCTGGACCCCCGCGCCGTCCGGCGCGCCCCTGCTCGACGGCGCGCTGACTTGGATCGACTGCGCCCTCGAAGCCGTGCACGAAGCGGGTGACCACTACGTCGTGATCGGCCGCGTGACGGCACTGGGCGCGCCGTCGGACGCCCGCCCGCTGCTGTTCCACCGCGGCCGGTACGCGGTCACCGAGCCGGCCCGCGACGCGCTCGCGGCCATGCTGCCCTGGCCGCGTCCGGACGACTGGCTGTAACCGCGCTCGCTCCACCGGGTGGTTGTGCACGGTTTCACAGGTGGGCCGCGTCCCATTCACAAGAGAAAGCCGAGCCCGGCGCGCACACTGTTACCGAGAAGACACCTTCCCGGGAGGAGTGAGTCGCGCATGCGCGGGCCCAGCGGACGAATCGCCCGGTTCGGGCGGCGGCTGCGTCCCGGCCGCAACCCCGTGGCCCGGGCAGGCGACCGCGTCGAAGCCCTCCTCCTGCTCTTGGCCGTCGTCGGCGCGTTCCTCGCGATCCCGTTCGCGGCGGCGTTCGGTTCGGAGACGTACGCGGCGCAGAACGCCCGCGCGGCCCAGGAGCGCACCACGCGCCACCCGGCAACGGCGGTTTCCCTCGCGGCGGCGTCCGGCCAGCCGTACAGCACCGACGGCGCCGGCGCGCCGGCCGCCCAGACGACGGTCCCGGCGGCCTGGTTCGACACGCGCGGCGCCCGCCACACCGGCGACGTCCTCACCGATCCGGGCAGCCCGGCGGGCACCCGCGTGCCGGTCTGGCTGGACCAGCGCGGCGAGCTGGCCGGCGAGCCGCTGTCGGCCGCGACCTCGGCGGCGGACGGCGTGTTCGCGGCGATCCTGCTGTGGGTAGCGATCACCGGCGCCCTGGCGGGGTTGTACGGCATCGCCCGGTTCGTCCTGACCCGCTTCCACGCGGCGGCGTGGGACCGGGCGTGGGCCCAGGCCCGCCACGACAGCCGGTTCTGAGTCACTTCCAGCGGAAGTGCACGAACACCCTGCCGAAGTTGTCCTTGTCCTTCTCGACCCGGTGGTAGAGCGCCTTGACGTCCTTGCGCTCGAGGAACCGCAGGACGTGCTTCTTCAGCTGCCCCGAGCCCTTGCCGGGGATGATCTCGACCAGCGGCGCCTTCTTGGCGACGGCTTCGTCGATGATCGCGCGTAGCGCGCGGTCGATCTCCCCGCTCCGGTTGTAGATGTCGTGCAGGTCCAGCTTCAGCTTCACACGCCCTCCCGGGCTCGAAGGGCCGCTGCCCGCACCCGGCGGGTGCGGCCCTGCTCGGCCAGCACGGCGAGCGCGGCCGGAGCCGCGGGCTCGGCGCACGCCCGCCGCTGCAGCCAGTCGGACGCGCTCGTCAGCTCGCCCTCCAGCCAGCCCTCGTCGCGCGCAGCAGCACCCACTCCCTCAGCCGCCGGGCCGGGAAGCGGTGGTCCGCCACCAGCGCGCCCATCCGGGCCGCCCATGCCGGGAAGCCGGGGCCGGTCAGCAGGGCTGCCGCACGCAGGTCGAGGTGGCGCACGATCGCCGACTCCGCCATCACCCGGTCTGGGTCGGTGAGCACCGTGCGGACCAGGTCCGGCTCGCCGTCGTCGGAAACGTTCGCGAACTCGAGCAGTGAACGCGCGTACCGCTCGTGCTCGCCAGTCACAGCGACTGCCACCAGCCGTCCACCGGTGGCGGCTCGGCTGCGTCGATGCGCTCGCCCGGGCGGGGGATCGCCAGCGGGAGGTCGGCCTCCTTCGCCTCGCTCCACACGCGGTCGGCCGGCTCGCCCCACGGGTGCATCGCCAGCTGGAACGTCGCCCAGTGCACCGGGACCAGCAGCTTCGCCCGGACGTCGAGGCCTGCCGCGACGCCTTCCTCCGGGGTCATGTGGATGTCCGGCCACTGCGGGGCGTACGCGCCGATCTGGATCAGGGCCGCGTCGAACGGGCCGTGCTCGGCGCCGATGGCCGCGAAACCGTCGAAGTACCCCGTGTCGCCGCTGTAGAACACCCGGTGTGCCGGGCCCAGCAGCGCCCACGACGTCCACAGTGTGTCGTCGTTCGTGATGCCGCGGCCGGAGAAGTGCTGGGCCGGCGTCGCCACGAAGCGGACGCCCGCCACCGTCGCCTCTTCGTTCCAGTCGAGCTCGATGATCCGGGCGGCCGGGACGTGCCAGCGTTCCAGGTGCGCGCCGACGCCGAGGGGCACCAGGAAGGGGGCGTCGGAGGAGCCGACGAGCGCGCGGACCGTCGCCAGGTCCAGGTGGTCGTAATGGTCGTGCGAGATCACCACGGCGTCGATCCGGCCGAGCCCGGACAGCGGCACCGGCGGCTCGTGCAGCCGCCGCGGGCCGGCGAACGTGGCGGGGGAGACCCGGTCGCTCCACACCGGGTCGAGCAGCACGCGGGCGCCGTCGAGCTCGACCAGCGCCGAGGCGTGGCCGTACCAGGTCAGGTGCAGGCCGTCCGCCGATTCGACCGGCGCCCCCGCGACCAGCGGCACCGCGCCGGCCGGTTTGCGCAGCTCACGGTGCTCGCCGAAGAACATCTCGCGGAAGATCGTGCGCATCGAGGCCGCGGTCATCGGGTGCCGCGGCGCCGCGTTGCGGAACACCTTGCCGTCGAACTGCGGCGACGAGCGGACCCGCTCGGCCCGGGCGCCGGTGGCCTTCGCGCCGAACGCCGCGGGCAGGTCCCGGATGGCCGCGATCGTCTTCCTCATGCCCCGAGTCTACGAACGCTTCCTGAGAGGGGCCCCAGCTTCATGCAGGTGGGTGAGGGCCTGCCGGTAGGACTCGACCAGGCTCGTCTGCAGGTAGGGAAGGCCCAGCTCGGCGCAGTAGGCCTGGACGATCGGCTGCGCCCGCCGCAGGTGCGGCGACGGCATGCTCGGGAACAGGTGGTGCTCGATCTGGTAGTTGAGGCCGCCGAGAGCGACGTCGGTGACCACGCCGCCGCGGACGTTGCGGGACGTGAGGACCTGCTTGCGGAGGAAGTCGAGCTCGGTGCGCCCGGTCAGCGTCGGCATGCCCTTGTGGTTGGGCGCGAAGATCGATCCCATGTAGACATCCCACAGTCCCTGGTGGACGGCGAAGAACAGCAGCGCCATGCCCGGGCTGAGCACCGTGAACAGCGCGGTGAAGTAGAGGACGAAGTGCCCGGCGAGCAACGCGGCTTCGGCCGTCCGGTGGCGCAGCCCCGGCTTGCGGACCGCGCGGATGCCGGACCAGTGCAGGTTCAGGCCTTCGAGGGTGAGCAGCGGGAAGAACAGGAAGGCCTGGTACCGCCCGATGAACCGGGGGACGCCGCGGCTGGCGCGGGCCTGGTCCTTCGACCAGACGAGGATGTCCGGGTCGACGTCGGGGTCGAGCTCCTCGTGGTTCGGGTTGGCGTGGTGACGGGTGTGCTTGTCCATCCACCAGCCGTAGCTCATCCCGATGCCGAGGTTCCCGGCGACCATCCCGGCGACCTCGGTGGGCCGCCTGCGCCGGAACACCTGCTTGTGCGCGAGATCGTGGGAGAGCAGGGCGATCTGCCCGAACATCACGGCCATGAAGGCCGCGACGGCGAGCTGCCACCAGGAGTTCCCCAGCAGCGCGAAGGCCACCCACCCGGCGGCGAACAACCCGGTGACGACGGCGATCCGTGCGGTGTAGTAGCCGGGACGGCGGTTCATCAGGCCGGCGGCGGAGATGCGGTGGCTCAGCCGGGCGAAGTCGCTCCCGACGCTGTTCTCGGTGGTGGTCACCCACCCGAGTCTTCGCGGTGGGGGGCCGTGCCGGAATGCGGTGCGCTCGAAGGACTTTCCGGGGGCCAGCCCTACCGCCCACGCTGGTATGGGGGCCCGCCCGATGCAGTGAATGACTCATTCCTGGCATCGGACGCCAGGAATGAGTCATTCACTGCGGTCCGGTCAGCCCACGTACTCCGCGAGGTGCTTCCCGGTCAACGTCTTCTTCCGCGCCTTCACCAGCTGTGCCGGGGTTCCCTCGAACACGATCCGGCCGCCGTCGTGACCCGCGCCCGGTCCGAGGTCGATGATCCAGTCCGCGTGGGCCATCACCGCCTGGTGGTGCTCGATGACGATCACCGACTTGCCCGCGTCCACCAGGCGGTCCAGCAGGCCCAGCAGCTGCTCGACGTCCGCCAGGTGCAGGCCGGCCGTCGGCTCGTCCAGGACGTACACCCCGCCCTGCTCCGCCATGTGCGTCGCCAGCTTGATCCGCTGCCGCTCACCCCCCGAAAGCGTCGTCAGGGGCTGCCCCAGCGTCAGGTAGCCGAGGCCGACGTCGGACAGGTGCGTGAGGATCTTGTGCGCCGCGGGCAGCGCCGCGTCGCCGGAAGCGAAGAACTCCAGCGCCGAAGACACCGACATCCCGAGCACCTCGCTGATGTCGCGGCCGCCGAAGGTGTACTCCAGGACGTCGGCGTTGAACCGCTTGCCCTCGCACACCTCGCACGGCGTCGCGGTGCCCGCCATGATCCCCAGGTCCGTGTAGACCACGCCGGCGCCGTTGCAGTTCGGGCAGGCGCCTTCGGAGTTCGCGCTGAACAACGCCGGCTTGACGCCGTTGGCCTTGGCGAACGCCTTGCGGATCGGCTCCAGCAGGCCCGTGTAGGTCGCCGGGTTGCTGCGGCGCGAGCCGCGGATCCCGGTCTGGTCGACCGTCACCACCCCTTCGCCGCCGGACACCGAGCCGTGGATCAGCGAGCTCTTGCCCGAGCCCGCCACCCCGGTCACCACGACCAGCACGCCGAGCGGGATGTCGACGTCGACGTCCTGCAGGTTGTGCGTCGAGGCCCCGCGCACCTCCAGGAAGCTCGACGGCGTGCGCACCGACGGCTTCAGCGACGCGCGGTCGTCCAGGTGCCGCCCGGTCAGCGTCTTGCTCTTCCGCAGACCGTCCACAGTGCCCTCGAAGACGATCTCGCCGCCTTCGGTGCCGGCGCGCGGGCCGAGGTCGACGACGTGGTCGGCGATCGCGATCGCCTCCGGCTTGTGCTCGACGACCAGCACCGTATTGCCCTTGTCGCGCAGCTGCAGCAGCAGGTCGTTCATGCGCCGGATGTCGTGCGGGTGCAGGCCGATCGTCGGCTCGTCGAAGACGTAGGTGACGTCGGTCAGCGACGACCCGAGGTGGCGGATCATCTTGGTGCGCTGGGCTTCCCCGCCGGAAAGCGTCCCGGATGGACGGTCCAGCGAGAGGTAGCCGAGCCCGATCTCGACGAACGAGTCGAGCGTGTGCTTCAGCGCGTCCAGCAGCGGCGCGACCGACGGCTCGGACAGCTTTCCCACCCACGCGGCGAGGTCGCTGATCTGCATCGCGCACGCGTCGGCGATGCTGATGCCGTCGATCTTCGACGACCGCGCCTCCTCCGACAGCCGCGTGCCGTCGCAGTCCGGGCAGGTCTGGAAGGTCACCGCCCGCTCGACGAACGCGCGGATGTGCGGCTGCATCGCGTCGACGTCCTTGGACAGGAAGGACTTCTGGATCGCCGGGACCAGCCCCGAGTAGGTCAGGTTGATGCCCTCGACCTTGATCTTCGTCGGTTCCTTGTAGACCAGGTCGTTGAACTGCTTCTTGGTGTACTTCTTGATCGGCTTGTCCGGGTCGAAGAAGCCGGAGCCGCGGAAGATGCGGCCGTACCAGCCCTCCATGCTGTAGCCCGGGATGGTGATCGCGCCTTCGTTGAGGGACTTGTTCTCGTCGAACAGCGCGGTGAGGTCGATGTCGTTGACCTTGCCGCGGCCCTCGCAGCGCGGGCACATGCCGCCGGTGATGCTGAAGCTGCGCCGCTCCTTGATCTGCCGGCCACCCTTTTCGATGGTGACCGCGCCGGCGCCGCTGATCGAGGCGACGTTGAACGAGAACGCCTGCGGGGAGCCGATGTGCGGCGTCCCGAGCCTGCTGAAGAGGATGCGCAGCATCGCGTTCGCGTCGGTGGCGGTGCCGACGGTGGAGTGCGGGTTGGCGCCCATCCGCTCCTGGTCGACGATGATCGCGGTGGTGATGCCGTCGAGCACGTCGACGTCGGGGCGGGCCAGCGTCGGCATGAACCCCTGCACGAAGGTGCTGTAGGTCTCGTTGATCAGCCGCTGCGACTCGGCGGCGATCGTGCTGAACACCAGCGAGCTCTTGCCCGACCCGGAGACCCCGGTGAACACCGTCAGCCGCCGCTTCGGCAGCTCGACGCTGATGTCCTTGAGGTTGTTCACGCGCGCGCCGTGGACGCGGATGAGGTCGTGGCTGTCGGCGGCGTGCTTGCTCATCGGGTACTCCAGTTTCCGGTCCGGGCTTCGGCGGCTTGCCGGTATTCGTGCGGGGAAAGGCCGTAGGCGTCGCGGAAACGGCGAACGAATTGCGCGACGGGCAGGCCCGCTGTTCCCGCGAGCGTTTCGACGTCGAGGGGAGCCGCGCATTCACGGTCGATGCGGTCGCGGACGCGGCGCAACACCACCAATTCACGCAAGTGATGGTGCGCGGCGGCTTTCAGGCTGAGGCACACGGGGAAATCCCTTCGGGAATGCGCCCGAGCACCGCCCGGGCCGCGATCGGGAGCAGCAGGAGCGTCAGCACGCCGGACAGCACGAGCCCGCCCGTGCTGCCGGCCAGTTCGATCAGCGGGCCGCCCAGGGCGAGCCCGAGCGGGGCGGCCACGGTGGCGCCGGTCGTCCAGAGCGTGACGATCTGCTGCTGCTCCCCGGGCGCGAGCCCGGACTGCAGGAAGCTGTACGCGACCGGGGTGAACGGCGCGTACACCAGGCCGCCCAGGCCGAAGACGAGCAGGGCCACGGTGAGGTCGCCGGTGACGGCGAGCGCGATCGGGCACAGCGCCCACAGGCCGATGATCGCGACCAGCAGCGGCCGCTGCGGCAGGTTCCGCAGCCGGCTGACGAGGGCGGCGCCGAGGAACGCGCCGACCCCGAGCGCACCCCACAGCACCCCCAGCCCGGACGCGCCGGCGTGCAGCGTCCCGCTCACATACAGCGGGAGCGCGACTTCGACCGGCATGTACAGGAAGTTGAAGAAGAACTCGACCACCAGCAGCCGCGCGGCGACCGGACGGCGGCGCAGGATCCGCCAGCCCGACTCGGGGGTGCCTTCCTCGCGCAGCGCGTCCCGGTCCCCGGCCTCGCGGGGAACGCAGGCCAGCAGGATCAGCGCTCCGGCGGCGTCGACGAAGAGCGCGAAACCCGCACCGGCGGTCGCCACGACGACCCCGCCCAGCACCGGCCCGGCGATGTAGAGGGCGAACGTCGTGTTGAGGCCCAGCAGGCCGTTGACCGAGAACCGGCCGGCCTCTCCGGCGGCGGACGTCGCCAGCAGGCGGCGGCTGCTCGAGCCGGCCAGCCGGAACGTCGCGCCGAAGAGGAGCCCCGCGACCAGCACCGGCAGGGTGAGCAGGCCGGTGACGGCCAGGACGCCGAGGGCGGCGAAGGTGGCCGACCGCAGCACGCAGTCGGCGACGAGCAGCGTGCGCGGCGGCACCCGCACCCGGCCGAGGCCGACGGCCAGGGCCAGCACGGTGGACAGGACGAACGGCGCGGCCTCGACGAGCCCGATGGCGATGGCCTTCGGGACGCTGCCGTGCAGGGAGAGCGTCTGCACGGGCATGGCCACCAGGAGCATGCCGGTGCCGACGTTGGCCAGGAGGTCCCCCAGCAGGAGCCCGGCGATCCGCCGGTCGCGCAGCACCTCGCGGTAGCCGTGCGCGGGGGCGGTCGTGGTCAGCGCAGCTCCTGGATGCGCAGGAGGTTGCCTGCCGGGTCGCGGAACGAGCAGTCGCGGATGCCGTAGGGCTGCTCGACCGGCTCCTGGACGACTTCGGCGTTGCCGGCCTCGAGCTTCGCGAACAGGGCGTCGAGGTCCTTGGTGGCGAGGTTGACCCCGGCGTAGGTGCCCTTGGCCATCATCTCGTTGATCATGCGGCGCTCGTCGTCGGTCAGGCCGGGCGTCGCGGCCACCGGCGTCAGCACGATCGCGGTGTCCGGCTGGTTCGGCGGGCCGACGGTGATCCACTGCATGTCGCCGTACTTGACGTTCTGGCGGACCTCGAAGCCGAGGAGGTCGCGGTAGAAGGCGAGCGAGGCTTCCGGATCGGTGTGGGGGAGGAAGCTCGAGTGAATGGTGACGTCCATGGTGGTCACCCTAGGTGGCCGCCGAGGGCCGCGCTTCTCGATTCCTGATCGGTCTGGTGACCTGTTTGGCGACGCACGGCGGCATCCCGACGGTGGCCTCGGCCTGCTGCTCGCGGTACACGCTCGGAGGCATCCCGACCAGCTCGGCGAACCGGGTGCTGAAGGTGCCCAGCGACGAGAAGCCGACGGTGAAGCACACCTCGGTGACGCTCAGCTCGCCCTTCCGCAGCAGGGCCATCGCCCGCTCGATCCGCCGCGTCATGAGGTACGAATACGGTGACTCTCCGTAGGCTCGCCGAAACTGCCGGCTGAGGTGCCCGGCGGACATGTTCACGCCACGGGCCAGCGCCTCGACGTCCAGCGGCTGCGCGTACTCCCGGTCGATCCGGTCCCGCACGCGCCGCAGCAACGCGAGGTCACGCAGGTACTGCGCCGTGGCGGCCGAGCTGGTCACCCCTGAATCCTGCCACGCGCACGGCCTCTCGCGTGTCCGAATCCGCGTTTCGCGTGATCAGGAGCGGATCTCGCGTGGTCAGGGGCGGATCTCGCGTGCTCGGGGACAGGTCAGGGGAGGGCGTCGCGCAGGGTGGTGCGGAGCCATTGCTGGGCCGGGTCCGCGTCCAGGCGGGCGTGCCAGGACAAGCGCACGTCGAGCTCCGGCAGGTCCGCCGGGACCGGGAACCAGCGCAGGCCGAGCGCGCCCGCGTACTGCTCGGCGAGGCGCTGCGGCAGCAGTCCCACGTACGGGCTCGACGCGATCACCAGGGCGGCCACCGCGGCCGTCGGCACGACCGCGGCGACGTGCCGGTGCAGGCCGGCCGCGGCAAGCACGTCGTCCAGCGGCCCGCGGGCGAGACCGCGGCGGGAGGCCGAGACGTGCGGGTGGTGGCACAGCTGCGCCAGGGTCGGCCGCCGGTGTCGTCCCAGCGGGCTGTCCGCGCGCACCGCGGCCACCAGGCGTTCGCGGTACAGCACCGTGCTGCGGATGTCGGGCGCCGGGTGCGTGCCCACGCCGATGTCCAGGTCGATCGAACCGTCGCGGAGGGCCTCGGCGCTCTCGCTGCCTTCGGCCACGAACCGCAGGGTGACGCCCGGAGCGGCGGCCGCCGTGGCTTCGGCCGCCGCCGTCGCCAGCGTCGCGGCCACGCCGTCGTTGATGCGGATCGTGAACGTCCGGTCGAGGGCGGCGAGCGAAAACTCGGTGTTGACCAGCGACGCCGCTTCCTCCAACAGCGAGCGGACCCGGGGCGCGGTGTGCAGCGCGAACGGCGTCGGCGCCAGCCCGCGGCCGGCGCGGACCAGGATCGGGTCGCCCATCGCCCGCCGCAGCCGGCCCAGCGCCCGGCTGGTCGCCGGGATGGACAGGTGGAGGCGCTCGGCCGCCGCCGTCACGCTCCCGTCCCGCAGGAGCGCGTCGAACACGCGCAGGAGGTTCAGGTCGAGCTGCTCGGACACAGTTGCAGCATACGCAAAGCACTCTTGTCGAAGTTGCGTCGCGCGCAGTGGTCGATCGTCCCTAGCGTCGGGTTCATGTCCACTTCCCTTTCCCTGCGCGCCCCGGTGTCCCACCGTGGGCTGCTCACGCTCATGTGCGCCGCTGTGGTGCTCGTCGTCGGGATGGTCGCCGCGATCAACCTCGCGGTCCCGCCGCTCGCCGCGAGCGGGCTGCACCCGTCCGCGCCGGCGCTGGTCTGGATCGTCGACACCTACGTGATCGTGTTCGCCTGCCTGGTGATCCCCGCCGGTGCCGCCGGCGACCGGTTCGGCCGCAAGGGCGTCCTGCTGACCGGCCTCGGGCTGTTCGCCGCGGGCACGCTGCTGTCGGCTCTGGCACCGGACGTCGCCGTGCTGCTCGCGGGCCGGGCGCTCACCGGGGTCGGCGCGGCCGCGGTGCTGCCCAACTCGCTGGCCGTCCTGCTGCACGCCGTGCCCGCCGGCCGCCGGGCGGGCACGATCGCCACCTGGGCGTCGATGACCGGCATCGGCGGCGTCGCCGGCAACGTCGGCGGCGGCCTGGTCCTGACGGCCGGCTCGTGGCGCTGGCTGTTCACCGCCGCCGCGGCGGTCTCGCTGGGGCTGGGCGTGCTGGCCGCCCGGTACGCGCCGGTGTCGTCGCGCCACGACCGGCCGCTCGGCGCCGGGTCCGCGACGCTGCTGACCGGCGCGTCGGTCGCGCTGCTGCTCGCGATCGTCCAGGGCCCGGAGGCGGGCTGGGGCAGCGTGGTCGTCGTGGGCGGCTTCGCCACGGCCGCCGTGCTGTTCACGGCCTGGGTGTTCGCCGGGCTGCGGTCCGCGCACCCGCTGCTGGACCCCCGGCTGTTCCGGGACCCGCGCCTGCGCAGCGCGTGCCTCGGGCTCACCGCGATCTTCTTCGGCATGTTCGCGCTGTTCTACGTCAACGCGTCGTTCCTGCAGTACGCCAAGGGGTTCGGCGTGCTGGCGACCGGGCTGGGGATCGTCCCGCTGACCGTGCCGGTCATCCTCGGCGGGCCGCACGTGGGCCGGCTGACCGGGCGGATCGGGCTCGACGCGACCATCGCTTGCGCATTCGCGTTCGTCGGCGGTGGTCTGCTGGGATTGTCCACAAGCGACGCCCACACGCCGTACGGCGTCTATGCCGCATGGCTCGTGGTCGCCGGGATCGGGGTGACGCTGGCGTTGCCGGCCCTGTCGGGCGTGATCGCGGGTGCGCTGCCGCCGGCCCAGGCCGGGGTCGGCACCGGGCTGCAGGCCACGACCCGGGAGTTCGGCAGCGCGCTCGGCGTCGCCGTGATCGGCACGGTGTCCACCGCGCGGTTCGCCGCCGCGCTGCCGCCGGACGCCCGCGGGGCGCACACCGTGGCCGAAGCCCTGACCCGGACGTCTCGCCCGGCCGACGTCGTCACGGCGTTCGTCTCGGGGGCGGACGCCGGGCTGCGCGTCACCGGGGTGGCGGTGCTCGTCCTCGGCGCGCTCGTCGTGGGGGAGTCGTGGTGGTCGCGGCGCCGCGCGTGACGGGGAAGGCATCACACGTGATTGGAAGGGCATCTCGCGTGATTGGGAGGGCATCACACGTGATTAGAGGGGCATCACGCGTGATCAGAGGGTCGACTTGCGAACCTCGGGGGTCGGGTTGCGTGCCTGGAGGGTCGGGTTGCGTAGCTGGAGGGTCGGGTGGTGGGGCCGTCCCGGGAGTTCCCGTGCTCCCGGGACGGCCGTGCACCGGTGCTGCTTGACCGTGGCGTTCCTTCCGGCGGCATACCCTTCCGCCGGAACGACCGCCACGGCCCGTGCGCCCCGGCGGAGTGACCCGCCGCGGCGCCTCGACCCCGGGCCCCCGCCCGGTGCGCCGGAAGAAGGCCACCCCGGGGGCGTCGGGTTCCCTCGGGATGGCCCTCTCCTGGCCCGCCGGGCGCTTCGCTTGGCAACAGCGCGAGGCAGGCACGGGGACGCTGGGGCCGGCCACCACACCACCCAGCCGCGGAGGGAGTGTGGTGGCCGGCAAGGGGACGGAGACCGCCGCGCGCAGTTCCGTCCCGGCTTTCTCTACCTCCCCATCGGGATGGCCATGGTCGGCAGCGCCGCCCCCGGCTGCGCGGCGAACGCCGTGGTCGGCGGGGCCGGCAGCGACTGCGCGGGGAACGCCGTCGTGGGGATGTCGTTGGCGAACTCGCTTTCGAACTCGCGCTCGAAGGCCTGGTGGTCGAACCCGCTGTCGAACTCCGGCGGCACGTCGGCCGCCAGCGCGGCGAGCGACGGTTCGACGGTCGGGACCTCGGGGACCTCCGCGACGGGCGCGGGCTCCGGCTCGGGCACGTAGTCGGGTGCGGGCAGCCGGCGGTCGAGCTCGGCCATCCAGTCGAGCATCGCCCGCGGCTTGTCCCACGCGGAGATGCCGACGAGCCGCCCGTCGCGGATGAAGCCGGTGATGCCGTCGGCCAGCGACACGGTGTCCTCGGCCAGCGAAGGCATCCCGCACATCTGCAGGCGCGTGTCGTAGAGCGTCGACCACGCGCGGGGGAGCGGAGTGAACGGGATGGCGCTGGAGTGGCCCATCAGCAGGTTGTCCGCCGCGTGCCGGGCCGACTCGACGGCGTTGATCCAGTGCTCGACCCGCCGCGGGGTCTCGTCGAAGCGCAGGTTCGGCCAGCGCGCGATGTCGCCGGCGATGACGACGTCGGAGGCGCCCTCGGCGAACAGCTTCGAGTCGCAGAGGACGCCGTCGCTGATGTCGAGGCCGGAGCCGCGCATCCAGTCGACCGACGGGACACTGCCGATGGCGAGCACGACGACGCTGGCCACCAGCAGCTGGTTGTTCGTCAGGTGCAGCCCGACGGTGTCCTTCGTGCTGATCCAGTGCCGGACTTCGCTGCGCATGGCCAGGTTCGCGCGGTGCTCGTGGTGTGCCTCGACGATGCCGCTGGAGACGCGGTCGCCGAAGCGGTGCAGCGGCGCCTTCGCGTGCCCGATCAGGGTGACGTCCCGGCCGATGTGCCGCATGCTCGCGGCGAACTCGTTGCCGATCAGGCCGGCGCCGATCACGACGGCCGGCTTCTTGCTGGCGTTGAGGCAGCGCCGCACGGCCATCGAGTCCTCGACCGTGCGCAGGATCCGCACCCGCGGGTCGTGCCGCGGCGCCCCGGGCAGGTGCCGCGGGTAGACGCCGGTCGCGGCGATCAGGCCGTCGTACCAGAGGGATTCGCCGCCGGGCAGGTGCACGACCCGCTCGGTGGTGTCCAGGTGGGTGACCCGCGCGCCGAGCCGCCAGTGCACGTCGAGGTCGGGCAGGTAGTGCGAAAGGCCGACGTCGCTGGGCCGTTCGGTCCCCATCACCAGCGCCTTGGAGACCATCGGCCGGTGGTAGGGCCGCCGGGCCTCGTCGCCGATCAGCACGATCTCGCCGTCGAACTTCTGTTCCCGCAGGCGTTCCGCGGCGCGCAGCCCGGCGACGCCCGCACCGACGATGACGATCCGGTCGCCGTCAGCCATCGAGGTCCCCTCTCATCACGACCGCCTGCATCGGGCAGCAGCGGGCGGCCATCTTCGCCTGTTCGATAGTGGTTTCGTCCAGCAGTCGCGTGTGGAAGCGCAGCCGGCCGTCCTGGCCGAGGTCGAACACGTCCGGGGCCTCCATGGCGCAGATGCCGTAGAGCTCGCACCGGTCGTTGTCGACGCTGATCCGGGGCCCGCCGCCGGGCAAACGGAAGGGCATGTCAGGCCACCTGCTCTTCCACGAGGCCGATGCGCTCGAGCGTGCGGGCCGGCATGAACCGCAGCATCGACACCGTCACAGCCGGGACCAGCAGCGTGATGCCGCCCAGCCAGGTGACCGACAGGTGTCCGTTGGCGATGGCGCCGAACCAGGAGTGGATCGCGATCAGGCCCACCGCCGGGTACGCGCAGCGGTGCAGCCACAGCCAGCGCCGGTAGGAGGTGAAGCGCTGCAGGCCCGCGGTCAGGAAGATGGCGAACATGACCTCGAAGCCGACGATGCCCGCGATGTGGCGCGTCTCCTGGCCGGAGCCGAACGGGATGAACATGTAGCCGAAGCTGTACGGCTGGACCGTCAGGTAGGTGAAGCCCAGCGCGTGGACCAAGCCGAAGATGATCGTCGCGGTGGCCAGCACCATGTGCGTGCTGCGCAGGCCCTTCCGGCCGGTGACCGAGCGGATCCAGCCCGTCGCGGTGAGCACGCCCCAGGTGAGCGTCAGCATCGTCGCCGCGTAGGACGTCCGGGCGGCGAACGCGGCGAGGCCGCGGGCCGCCGGGTCGGTCTTCGGCTGGAACTGCTGGGTGAGGAAGATCGTCGCTTCGTGCCAGGTCTCAACCATGGCTACCCCCGGTTCTCGCAGCGGCCGGCCGGGACGTCCTGGCGCGGCCACGGTTGCTCTTGATCTGGCGCAGCACGTAGAACAGACCGCCGCCGACCAGCAGGAACAGCGCTCCCACCACGGCCATCTGGGACGTGTCGAGGCCCAGCTGGATGCCGGTGGGCGCGGCGGTCGTGGAGACGACCGGAGCCGGCAGCGCCGTGTAGTCGACCATCCCCGTGCTTTCGAGCATCGTCATGTGCCGCATCACGGCCTGGTTGCCGACGGTCGCGAAGGCCCGCACGTCGTCGTTGCGGGTACCGGCCCGCAGCTGCGCGAGGACGGCGAACACCTGGCCGTGCGCGGCGCGCAGCCGGTTGGCGAAGACGCGGTCGAACTCCGGGCCGGGGGAGGCGGCCATCTCTTCGGCGAGCCAGCCGCGCTGCTCCTCGGAGGGCTGGTCGGGGACCGGCGAGTTCAGCTTCTGCGAAAGCGCGCGGGTCGCGACGTCGAGGCGGCCGTGGTCCATCATGATCGCGAAGCCGACCTTCTGGACGATCGGGCTGCCCTTCTCCATCGCCATCATGCCCGACGGCATCTCCCACAGACCGGCCTGGCGGACCTTGGTCAGCAGCACCGCGTCGGTGTCGGAGACCGAGTTCACGGCGCCGGTCTGGGCGAGCGAGGCCGAGCCCGGCGCGAGCAGTGCCAGCACCAGTGCCACGACGAAGAGGATCCGGACCAGCGGGCGGGAACGCTCGAGAACCGACGCGGGTTCGCAGTCGAACCCGGCCAGCTCAGACGCCGAACGCATTTTGCCTCCACTCGTCCTGGGTCAGCGTGATCTTCTTGCCGTCCGGCGCAATCGGGTACCACGCCTGGTCGAGGCCCTGGCCGGAGGTGTCGGCCGGTTCCTCGTCGCCGGTGAAGTGGTAGAGGGGCCACCCGGCGAGGGTGAGCTGCTGGGAACCGTCGTCGCGGGTGATCTCGCCGATCAGCGACTGGTCGACGTCGATCGGGGCCAGGTTGCCGCCGGCCTTGACCGGGATCCACTTGGTCGCGCAGGCACCGGTGCAGTTCGACCGCGAGGGCTTGGGGGTGTCCCGGTCGTACCGGTAGATCGTGTACCCGGTGCCGTCGACGAGCAGGAGACCGAGGTCGAACGTCTTCGCGGCCCTGAGCTGGCTCTTCGCCGGGTTGTTCGGGTCGGCGGTGATGCCCTGCGGCATCGGCAGGACGACCTGTCCCTGCTGTTGCATGCCGGGCATCTGCATCCCGGCGGCACCGCCGGCGGCGTACCCGCCACCCGAGGTGGTGGCGGCACCGGCGGTACAGGCAGTGAGCAAGGCGAGTGCGGTGAGGCACACGGCGGCGGGGACCACCGGGCGGGGAATGCGGATCACTGCTCCTCCGTGGGGCATGACTACGCGCTGTTGCCGGTAGTGCAACGGAAAAGGGCGCGAAAGATCCACAGTGGACATTCGGTCCGGAGTGGATGCGGAGCGTTGCGGGGGACAACGCCTGGTCGGGGTCTTCGGTAGGGGATACGGACACGGTCCGGAAACGGTTCAAAAAAGTTTTGGGCCGGTTCGCGAGCCTGAAGTACTGGACTTGGGCCGTCCGGCCCACCAGGATGTCCCGCGTGGGACGGCACACCCGAGCGCTGAGGTCCGTCGGGGACCAAGAAGCCGTCGTCGAGCTCCGCGACGGTTCCGACGATCTGGCGAAGGCGCTCTACCAGGAGTTCGGCGGGGCCCTCATGGCGTTCGCGCTGCGGCTGACCGGCCACGACCGGCAGTGGGCCGAGGACGTCGTGCAGGAGACCCTGATCAAGGCGTGGCGGAACGCCGACAAGCTCGACCGCCAGCCCGAGATGCTGCGTGCCTGGTTGTTCACGGTGGCCCGGCGGACCGTCATCGACGGCTGGCGCAGCCGCAGCGTCCGGCCCCAGGAGCTCGAGGAGATCGAGTCCGACGCGATCGCGGTGTCCGACGAATCGGACCGGACGCTCGCCGCGATGATCGTTTACGAGGCGCTGCAGGGTCTTTCGCCCGAGCAGCGGGAGGCCATCCAGCAGACCTACCTGCGCGATCGCACGGTGAACGAGGTCGCGGCCACCCTCGGCGTCCCCCCGGGCACCGTCAAGTCCCGCATCCACCACGCCGTGCGCGCGCTGCGCCGGGCTCTGCGCGAGCGGGGGTGAACTGAGCGTGGCCGGATCACCGCACACCGACGTCGCCGCCTACGTCCTCGGCGTCCTCAGCGAGGCCGAGAACTCGCAGTTCGAAGCCCACCTGATGAACTGCCCGCACTGCCAGCTCGACCTGATCGAGCTCTACCAGCTGCCGGACGTGCTCGACCTGGTGAAGCGCAGCTGGCCGGAGCCCCCGATGCCGGCGCCCAGCCCGCGCACGCTGTCGCCCGGCCCGCGGGTGCTGCGCGGCCTCATGGAAGAGGCCGCCGTCAAGCGCCGCCGCCGTCGCCGGATCGGCATCCTCGCCGGGGCCGCGGCCGCGGCGGCCGTGATCGCCGGCCCGCTGGTGACCCTCGCGGTCCGGCCGGCCGACGCCGTCCCGCCCGCTTCGCTCGCCGCTCCGAGCAACAAGCAGCCACCGCCGGCCACGAGCGTGCCGGCGACGTCCACCGCGCCGCCCGGTGGCGCCCAGGGGCAGCCCGGCGGCGGCCAGACCTACGGCCGCGGCAGCGGCGGGTCCGCCGTCAGTGCCCTGGTCACCGTTTCGCCGGTGGAGTGGGGCAGCCGCGTCGAGCTCGAGCTGCGCGGGATCGTCGGGCCGGTGAAGTGCCAGCTGGTCGCCGTGCCGACGACCGGCGCCGAGCGGGTCGTCTCCAGCTGGTCGGTGCCGCCCAAGGGGTTCGGCATCCCCGGCTCCCCCGAACCGTTGCGGCTGCAGGGTTCGGTCTCCCTGGCGATGGACCAGATCAACCGGTTCGAGGTCCGCGGCGAAGACGGCACCGTTCTCGTCGTCATCCAGCGCTAAGCCTCTTTCTTTCGGTGAACCCTCGTGACCTGGCTTTTTGCCGACTGGTTGCTTGCTCGCAGATAACGAACAGATAACGGGCCGATCGCTTTTGAACCTCGGGGCACTCGGGTCCGTATCCCCCAATGCATCCCCCGATGCATCCCGACAGCCGGAACCGCAAGCATCCCCGACGGGTTCCGTGAGATCTCGAGCTCCATCAACGGTAGTTCTTGCCCGGGCCGCCGCGCTGCTGGCGCGCGCCCGGAAAAACGAACGAGGTGAACTAGTCTATGGCCCGGAATTCTCGGCCCCCCGTGACCGGCAAACACCGCGTCGCCCGCCGAACCAAGATCGCGATGGGCGCGATCGGCCTGGCGATCGCCGTCGGCGGCCTCGCCGTCGCGGTCACCGCGGGACGCACGGGCGAGGCCAGCGCGGACCCCGCGGACCCGTCGTTCTTCATCGACATCACCAAGGTTCCCGCCGGCAGCAACGTCAACGCGGCCTTGAAGAAGAAGGGCGCCCGGGGTTCCTTCACCGTCGACTGTGGAACGAACGCGGACGGTGCGCACCACAACCCGGACAACTTCATCGCCCAGCCCGGGATCAAGAACGGCGCCCAGCACCTGCACGACTACGTCGGCAACGTGACGACGGACGCCGACTCGAGCCTCAAGAGCCTGCTCGCCGGGGGGACCACCTGCAAGAACGGTGACAAGTCCGCCTACTTCTGGCCCGTCATCCGGGTCGACCGCGAAGACAAGGCCCAGGACCAGCAGAAGAACCAGAAGGCCAAGCAGGAGCAGCAGGGCAAGACCGGCGACGTCCAAGAGGACAAGAGCGCCCAGGACGCCAAGGACGCGCAGGATCAGCGCGCCGGCCAGGGCGGCGGTCAGTCGGGCCGGAGCGCGCGGCAGCAGCAGGGCGACCAGAACGACGGTCAGCAGCAGGACGGCCAGCGCCGCCAGCGCAACCAGCAGCAGGACCAGAACGGCCAGCAGCAGGACCAGAACAAGAACCAGCAGAACCAGCAGAACAAGAACCAGCAGCAGGGTCAGAACAAGGACCAGAACAAGGACCAGGGACAGCAGGAAGAGCTCGGCGGCCCGCAGGGCGCGAACGAAGAGGTCGGCGACAACGACGGCGAGATCATCGAGCCCGAGTCCGCGACGCTGAAGTTCATCGGCGGCGGCGCGCAGAACGTCGTCGCGATGCCGCTCGGCCTGAAGATCCTCTACGGTGACGCCAAGCAGAGCACCAACGGCCCGGCCAACGCGCGGCCGAGCTGGACCTGCACCGGGTTCGAGGACCGGCTGACCGACAAGTACCCGATCTGCCCGCAGGGCAGCAAGGTCGAGCGCATCCACGCGTTCCCCAACTGCTGGGACGGCAAGAACACCGACAGCGCGAACCACCGCACCCACATCGTGTTCGCCGACAAGCAGGGCAAGTGCCCGCAGGGGTTCAAGAACGTGCCCCAGCTCGAGGTCACCCTGGTGTACAACGTTCCGCAGGACGTCCAGCAGAACAAGGAGTACAAAGTGGACGCCTTTGCCCAGGAGGAGCACAACCCGAAGTCCGACCACGACGACTTCGCGAACGTGATGAACAAGCAGATCATGGGCCGCCTGGTCAACTGCATCAACTCCGGCAAGGTCTGCGCCGAATAGCGCTCTTCGCCAGCGGGAAGGAGAACTTCCGATGAACCGTGCTCGCCCGGCTGCCGCCGCACCGATCGCCTTAGCCGGACTCGCGCTGGTCGCGGCCTGCGGGACCAACCCGTACGCCACGTCCGGTGCCGTCCGACCGGTGGTGCTCGGGGCGCAGCAGCAGCCGGCGAGCGCGGTTCCGGCCGGCTCCGGCGTCCAGCTGATCTCGTCCACAGTGGACGGACTGGGCACGGTGCTGGCCGACGCCGAAGGGCACACGCTCTACCGCTACGCGAAGGACGCGGCCAAGCCGTCGAAGGCGACCTGCGCCGGTCCGTGCGCGATGACGTGGCCGCCGCTGGTCTCCGACGTCCCGGTGCCCGGCGCCGGGGTCGGCCTGGTCACCCGGCCCGACGGCCGCAAGCAGGTGACGGTCGGCGGCTGGCCGGTCTACCGGTACGCGAAGGACACCGGCCCGGGCGTCGCGCTCGGCCGGGAAGCCGGCGCGGACTGGGCGGCGATCACGCCGACGGGGGAGAAGGCGGGCAGCGAGCCGGCCACCCTCGGTACCACGGACGTCGACGGCCTCGGCCCGGTCCTCACCGACTCCGGCGGCCGCACGCTCTACCTCTTCACCCAGGACGGCAAGGGATCCGGAAAGTCCACTTGCGACGCAGCCTGCGCGCGGAAGTGGCCCCCGCTGCCGGCCGACGGCCGCATCACCGTCGCCGACGGGATCGACGCCGGACTGGTCGGCCGCATCCGCCGAGCGGACGGCACCAGCCAGGTGACGGTCGGCGGCTGGCCGGTGTACACCCACGCCCAGGACGGCGCGCCCGGAGAGGCGAGCGGCCACGGCGCGGGCGGCACCTGGTACGCACTGGAACCCAACGGCTGCAAGGCGGACCCGGCCCGACGGCCCGCGGTCCGGCAGGCAGTGGCGACATCCCCCGGCGGGTACTGACCCGCCCCTCGATCCCCGGCCCGGCGGACACTTCCCTCCACCTCACCCCCCTTGAGTCCGCCGGGCCGGTTGCTTCACCCCGAAGATCGCGGGAGGTTTTCTCCCGCACCCCGAGCCCCGGTCCGGTGGACGCTTCCCTCCACCTCACCCCCCTTAGTCCGCCGGGCCGGGATTCTTCACCCCACCGATCCGGCTCTGCCGGATCAGCGAAGGAGGAGAAGGCGGGAGTCGCTCCCGCCCGCGAGTTCCGGCCCGGTGGACGCTTCCCTCCACCTCACCCCCGTCCACCGCGCCGGAACCCCCCTTCCGACCCGACCCTCCACCTACGCAACCCGACCCTCCAGGTACGCACCCCGACCCTCCAGCGCGCGAGATGCCCGCCCAGTCACGCGTGATGCCCTTCCGATCACGCGAGATACCCCTCCAAGCACGCGAGATGCCCCTCCCGGCACGCGACTTCCGTCCCCAAGCACGCGACTTCCGTCCCCAATCACGCGAGATCCGCCCCTGATCACGCGACTTCCGTCCCGAGCCCCGCGAGTCCCGCCCGAAAGCCCCGGCGAGCCCCGCGAGTCCCGCCCCGAAGCCCCGGCCGGTGGCCGCCCCTCGGTCACCGAGCCGGACCTCCCGGCGGAGGCGTTACCCCACGAACCCCGGTCCCGGAGGATGCTTCCCTCCACCTCACCCCTCATCCCCCGGGCCGGTGAACGCTGCGGTCCCCGTGCTCCGGCACGGGGACCGCGGCCCAGAAGTCCAGCGGCACCCTTCCCGTCCCGCGGCCCGCGGCGTCGAGCACCCGGCCCATCAGCTTGACGCTCCGCAGCGTCACCGCCCGGCCGGTGATCTCCAGCCACGGCAGCTTCGCCGCCAGCTGGGCCTCCACGGAAACCACCTCGTACGACGAAGCCAGCCACAGCACCAGCATCAGGTTCGCCGCCCCGGTCAGGGCCGCGCACATGCGGACCTCCGGCACCATCGCCAGCGAGCGGGCCGTCGTCTCCAGCTTGTCCGGGGGCACGCGCAGCCACAGCGTCACCGTGACCGGCGCCGGCGACACCGACCGCGCGATCTCGCAGCGGACGCGGATCGCGCCGCGCCCCAGCAATCCGTCCAGCCGGCGGCGGACCGTCGTCGCCCCGATGCCGAGTGACTCCGCCAGCGCCGCCGCCGACGCACGGGGGTCCGTGCCCAGCGCCAGGATCAGGGCCCGGTCCGCCGCGTCGAACCGCAGCGGGGCGCGGTGGCGGGCCGGCTTCGCCGACAACGCCTCGCGCTGGCCCGGAGAGATCGCCCGCACCCGCCAGCGGCTGCCCTCGGTGAACATCCGCGGGGACAACGTCGTCCGCAGCCGCGTCACGCCGGGGACCGCCAAGGCCGCCACGTGCGCCCCCAGCTCTCGCAACGACGGCGCCACCACGTGCGCGAGCAGGTCGCACGACCCCGCCACCTGCTCGACCGTCGCCACGTGCACGTCCGAGGCCAGCTCGTAGGCGACGGACACCGCCGCGCCCGGCTCGCAGTCGATCGAGACGAACGCCAGCACCAGCTGCTCGATCAGCTCCCCGCCGGCGTAGGCGGTGAGCCAGGCGTCCCCACGCTCGACAAGCGCGTCCCAGCGGCGGGACACGGTCACCGCGCCGAGGCCGAGCGCGTCCCCGAGTGTCGACCACGACGCCCGCGGCGCCGCCTGGAGCGCGTCGGCCAGTTTGAGGTCCTGCTCGGACAACATGGCGGATTCTTCGCTCATCGGCCCTCGGATCGGTGGTTTCGTCGATTTTCCCCGGCCATTGTGCTCGACTCTCGCATGATCGGCGGATGACCCTGCGTTCCGATGCCGCCGCCCTGCTCGACGACCTGGTCACCCTCCGCCGCGACCTGCACCGCATCCCCGAGATCGGCCTGCACCTGCCGCGCACCCAGGAACGGGTCCTCGCCGCCCTGGACGGCCTGCCCCTCGAAATCACCCTCGGCAAAAACCTGTCGTCGATCACCGCCGTCCTGCGCGGTGGCGGCGGCAGCGGCGGCACCGTCCTGCTCCGCGGCGACATGGACGCGCTGCCGGTCACCGAGGCCAGCGGCGAGGAGTTCACCTCGACCCTCGACGGCGCCATGCACGCCTGCGGCCACGACCTCCACACCGCGGGCCTGGTCGGCGCGGCCCGGCTGCTCGCCGCCCGGAAAGACGACCTCCCCGGCGACGTCGTCTTCATGTTCCAGCCCGGCGAAGAGGGCTGGGACGGCGCCGGCCGCATGATCGACGAAGGCGTCCTGACCGCCTCCGGCAAGCCCGTCGACGCCGCCTACGGCCTGCACGTCTCGGCCGCGAGCTACGCCAAGGGGCAGTTCACCGCCCGGCCGGGCACGCTGATGGCGGCCTCGGGCGCGCTCGAAGTCCGGGTGATGGGCGACGGCGGCCACGGCTCCTCCCCGCACGACGCCCGCGACCCCATCCCGGCGGCCTGCGAGATGGTGACCGCCCTGCAGACGATGGTCACGCGCACCTTCGACGTCTTCGACCCGGTTGTCATCACCGTCGGCTCGTTCCACGCCGGCACCCGGCGCAACATCATCCCGGACGACGCCGTCTTCGAGGCCACGCTGCGGTCGTTCTCTCCGGAGGTCGCGGCCCGGGTCGGCGAGCGCGCGGTGCAGGTCTGCCGCGGCATCGCCCAGGCGCACGGCCTCGACATCGACGTCACCTACGAACCCGAGTACCCCGCGACGATCAACGACGCCGGCGCCTACGACTTCGTGGCCGACACGATCCGCGACGTCTTCGGCGAGGAACGCTTCACCGAGATGGCCGATCCGATCACCGGTTCGGAGGACTTTTCCCGTGTCCTGGACCGGGTTCCGGGCGCGTACCTCTTCCTCGGCGCGTGCCCGACGGACCCGGCGACCGCCCCGGACAACCATTCGCCCCGCGCCCGCTTCGACGACAGCGTGCTCGGCGACGGCGCCGCGCTGCTGGCCGAGCTCGCCGTCCGCCGCCTCGCGCTCCTGGCCGGGTGAAGTCCGTGCGCAGGTACCACTGGCCCCCGCTGCTGCCCGTCGTCGCGCTGGTCCTGATGCCGTTCCTGCCGTTCGTCAACACCACCGGCCTGTGGCTCGGCCTGCCGCGGATGATCGTGTGGGGCGCGTTCTGGTGCCTCATGTTCACCCCGGCGCTGCTGCTGTCCGAACGCCTGATGCGCGCTGAGGAGGACGACGGATGATCCTCGCCTTCACCCTCGCCGGCATCGTGCTGATCGGCGTCCTCGGGTTCATCGGGCGGCGCAAGCCCGTCGCGGATCTCGCCGAGTGGACCGTCGGCGGCCGCCGCTTCGGCGCCGTGACGATGTGGTTCCTGCAGGCCGGGGAGGTGTTCACCACCTTCACCTTCCTCGGCATGGCCGGCTTGGCGTTCTCCGGCGGCGTCGCCGCGATGTACGCGCTGCCGTACGTCCCGATCGCCTACGTCGTGCTGTTCTTCCTCGCGAAACGCCTGTGGACGATGGGGAAGGAGCGCGGCTACCTCACCCAGGGCGACTTCCTCGAGGATCGCTACCGCAGCCGGACGCTCGGGACGCTGTCCGCGGTGCTCGGCGTCGTGTTCGTGCTGCCCTACCTGCAGCTGCAGATCACCGGGCTCGGGCTGATCGTCCGGCTGGTCACCGGCGATACCGCGTCCGGGACGCTGAGCATGGTGACCGGCAGCGTGCTGGTGGTCGCGTTCGTGCTGTGGGCCGGGTTGCGCGGCGTCGCGGCGACGTCGTACTTCAAGGACGGCATCATGCTGGTCGCGCTGGTGGTGCTGATCATCGCGGTGCCGACGCACTTCGCCGGCGGCATCCCCGCGGTGTTCCACCGGATCGAACAGCTGCACCCCGAGAAGCTCATCGTCCACAGTGGAGCGAACGATCACGTCTGGTTCGTGACGAGCATGCTGGTCAGCGCGATCGGCGTCGGGCTGATGACGCTGCCGCACTCGTGGCCGGCGCTGATGTCGGCGCGCGACCCGAAGGTGCTGCGCCGCAACTACGCGTGGATGCCGGTGTACGAGCTGAGCCTGCTGCTGCCGATGGTGATCGGCTTCGCGGCGATCCTCGTGGTCCCGAAGGGAAGTGACCCGAACGGCGTATTGCTGACGCTGTCGAAGGACGCCTTGCCCGGGTGGGTGACCGGGATCGTCGTGGTCGCCGCGACCGCCACCGCGATGGTCCCGGCGGCCGGGATCCTGATCGGCATTTCGTCGCTGGTGGCGCGGAACATCGTGCGCGTCCGCAGCGGACGGCGGCAGTTCTGGATCAACCACGGCACGGTTGTCCTCGCGTGTACGCTGGCCCTCGTGCTCGGGATCTTCCGGCCGGACCTGCTGGCCAACCTGCTGCTGCTGACCTATTCGGGGTCGGTCCAGCTGGCCCCGGCCAACCTGCTGGGCTTCCTGCGGCGGGTGCCGGTCGGCAAGGGCCCGGTGCTGGCCGGGCTGGTCGCCGGCGAGCTGGTGGTGATCTGGCTGACCTTTGTGGACACTCATCTGGTGGGCACGGTGAACGTCGGCCTGGTCGGGCTCGGCGTCAACGTCGTCGTGCTCGCACTGGCCGCGGTGGTGGCGCCGCGCCGGACGGCTCTCGTGGAGGCGGCGTGACGCGCACGGTGTTCACCGGCGGCTCGGTCTTCGACGGCACCGGCGCGGACCCGGCGCCGGCCGACGTCGTCGTCGAGCACGGCCGGATCGTCGACGTCGGGACCGGCCTCGACGGCGACGAGGGTGTCGACTGCACCGGCACGGTGCTCCTGCCGGGGCTCTTCGACTGCCACGTGCACGTGACGGTCTCGGACATCGGGCTGCTGTCCCGGGTGCAGAAGCCGTTCTCCTACCAGTTCTACGAGGCGGCGCGGAACCTGTGGGCCACGCTGGGACTGGGCATCACGACGGTCCGCGACGCGGCGGGCGCGGACCTCGGCATCAAGCAGGCGGTGGACGACGGCCTGATCCCGGGCCCGCGGCTGCAGATCTCCATCGGGCTGATCAGCCCGACCGGCGGCCACGGCGACGCCTGGCACCCGTCCGGGTTGTGCGTCCCGCTGATGGTGCCGCACCCGGGCCGTCCGGAGACCACGGTCGACGGCCCCGACGAGATGCGCCGGGTGGCCCGGACGCTGCTGCGCGCGGGCGCCGACGTGCTCAAGGTGTGCACGACCGGCGGCGTGCTGTCCCCGCGCGACGACCCGCGGCACTCCCAGTTCACCCCGGAGGAACTGGACGTCCTGGTGACGGAGGCGGCGATGCAGGGCCGCCCGGTGATGGCGCACGCCCAGGGCGCGGCGGGCATCAAGAACGCCGTCCGCGCGGGCGCGCGGTCGATCGAGCACGGCATCTACCTGGACGACGAAGCGATCGAGCTGATGCTCGGGCACGGAACCTGGCTGGTCCCGACCCTGATCGCCCCGGTCAACGTGGTCCGCGCGGCCGACGCGGGCGTCGACCTCCCGGCGGCGGTGGTGGCGAAGGCGCGCGAAGTGGTGGAGGCGCACCGGGACTCCGTCCGCCGCGCGTACGCGGCGGGGGTCCGGATCGCGATGGGCACGGACAGCGGAGTGGGCCCGCACGGGACGAACCTCGAGGAACTGGCGTTGATGGCGGCGTGCGGAATGCCACCGGGAGACGTCCTGGAGGCGACGACCTCCTCGGCGGCCCGCCTGATGGGCCTGGACGGCGAGCTCGGCCGGCTGGAGCCGGGCCTGCGCGCGGACGTCGTGGTGGTGGCGGGGGATCCGTACGACTTCCCGGCGCTGGCGTCGAACGTCCGGGAGGTCTGGAAGGACGGCATCCGGGTCGTCTGACGCCGGTCGTCCGTCAGGACTCCGGGCTCAACAGGTCCTTCAGCGCCGCGGCGAACTTCGCCGGGTTACGTTGCGGCGCCAGGTGCGCCCCCGGCAGCTCCGTGAACGGCAACCCGAGCTCCAGCGCCAGGATCTTCGCCGGCTGGTAGTGGTAGCGGCCGCGGCTGCCCTCGCCCGCCACCGGGAAGATCTCCGTGCTCGCCTTCCGCAGCGCCCGCAGATCGGGCAGGTAGTCGAAGAACTCCGTCAGCTCGCGGTCGAACAGCCGGAGCCAGTCGGCTTCGTGGGGGAGGCGGAGGTTCGGCAGGTCCGGCAGCGCCGCGCCGGCGATCGCGTCCGCGAAGCGCGTCACCGCGGTCATCAGCTCACCCGAACGGGCCAGCCGGACCTGTTCGGCCGCCGCTTCGAGCCAGCCGCCCGCGTCCGGCATCAGGTGGACCGCCGGGGGTTCGTGCGCGACCAGCGTCGTGACGCGGTCCGGGTACCGGGCGACGAGGTCGAGGCCGATCAGCGCGCCCGCGCTCGAGCCGAACACCTGCGCCGGGCCGTCGGCCGCGTGGTCGAGGACCGCCAGTGCGTCGTCCGCCTGCAAGGAAACCGAGACCGGGCCGGTGGTGGTGTCCGTACTGCCGAAGTGGCCGCGGCGGTCGTAGGTGATCACGGTGTAGTCCGCGTACAGCTGCTTCGCCAGCGCGCGGTAGGCGTCGCCCGATCCGGTGCCGCCCGAGATCAGCAGCAGTGCCGGGCCCTCACCGCCGCGGCGGACGAGGAGCTCACCGTTTTCCACCGGGCAACGGCTTTCCGAGATCATGCCCCGAAGTGAAGCACAAGGCCCGCGAGCCAAGGTGCCCGCCCGCCGGGCTAGAGCCGTTCGATGATCGACGCCGTGGCCAGCGCGCCGCCCGCGCACATCGTCACCAGCGCTGTCGAGGCGTCCCGGCGCTCCAGCTCGTGCAACGCCGTCGTCAGCAAGCGCGCGCCCGTGCTGCCCACCGGGTGACCGAGGGCGATCGCGCCGCCGTTGACGTTGACCCGGGACGGGTCCGGCGACACCACCTGCTGCCACGACAACGCCACCGAAGCGAACGCCTCGTTGACCTCGAACAGGTCCACGTCACCCACGGTCATCCCTGTCCGGGCGAGCACGCGTTCGGTCGCGCGGATCGGGCCGTCCAGGTGGTAGTACGGCTCCGCACCGACCAGCGCCTGCGCGACGATCCGCGCGCGCGGGCGCAGGCCCAGCGCCGCCGCCCGGTCCGCGTCCATCAGGAGCAGGGCCGCCGCGCCGTCGGAGATCTGCGACGACGTGCCCGCCGTGTGGACGCCGTCCTCGACCACCGGCTTGAGCCGGGCCAGGCCTTCGACCGTCGTCTCGCGCAGGCCCTGGTCACGGGTGACCAAGCGCGTTTCGCCGGTCAACGCCCCGTCGGCCGCGAGGACCGGGGCCTTCACCGGCACCACCTCGCGGTCGAAGTGACCCGCCGCCCACGCGGCCGCCGCCTTCTGCTGGGACGCCGCGCCGAACCGGTCGACGTCCTCGCGGGTCAGCCCGCGGCGAACCGCGATCCGCTCGGCCGCGCCGTACTGGTTGGGCAGGTCGATCGACCACGACGACGGCCGTGGTGACGCGCCGGCCCGGTTCGTGCCCAGCGGTACCCGGCTCATCGCCTCGACCCCGCAGGAGACGCCGACGTCGATGGCGTCCGCCGCGATCAGGCCGGCGATGAGGTGGGTGGCCTGCTGCGCCGAGCCGCACTGGGCGTCGATCGTCGTCGCGCCCGCCGTTTCCGGGAGGCCCGCGTGCAGCCACGCCGTGCGCGTGACGTTGTTCGACTGCTCACCGGCCTGCGTGACGCAGCCGCCGATGAGCTGCTCGACGACGGCCGGGTCGATCCCGGCCCGGTCGAGCAGGGCGAGCTGCGCGGCACCCAGCAGCTCGGCCGCGTGCAGGCCGGCCAGCAGCCCGTTCCGCTTGCCGATCGGAGTTCGCACGGCTTCGACGATGACCGGCACGCCCATGTCGTCCCCTTCGTCGGGAAACACTGTTCACTGACCCAAAAACTAGAACAAGTTATTATTTTGTGCAAGTCTGCGCAGGCTCCGCCACTTCTTGATCTTCTCGGGGTGAGCGCGCGCTCACCTGGCCTCATCGGTTAAGTAAACGGGTATCACTTACGGTCTTCCCTTGGTTAACGCCGTATGCTTCAATCCAAGGTAGAACGTGTTACAAGCCGAACCGTGGGAGGCAACGTGGCCGCTCCGCTCATCCCCGCCGGGTTCGACTTCACCGATCCCGATCTCTTGGCCGAGCGACTTCCCGTCGCCGAGTTCGCCGAACTGCGGCGGACCGCCCCGGTGTGGTGGAACCCCCAGAAGCACAACACCGCCGGCTACCGCGACGACGGCTACTGGGTCGTCTCGCGCCACGCGGACGTCAAGGAGGTCTCCCGCGACAGCACGCTGTACTCGTCCCGGGAAAAGACCGCCATCATCCGCTTCGACGAGAACATGACCGAGGACAACCTCGAGGCGAACCGCCTGGTGCTGCTCAACATGGACGCCCCGCAGCACACGAAGCTGCGGCGGATCGTTTCGAAGGGCTTCACCCCGCGGTCCATCGCCAAGCTGGAGGACACGCTGCGCGACCGCGCCGAGCGGATCGTGCACGAGGCGCGGAAGAAGGGGTCGGGCGACTTCGTCACCGACGTCGCCTGCGAGCTGCCGCTGCAGGCGATCGCCGAGCTCATCGGCATCCCGCAGGACGACCGGCTCAAGATCTTCGACTGGTCCAACCAGATGGTCGCCTACGACGACCCCGAGTACGAGGTCGCGCCCCTGGAGGCGTCCGCCCAGCTCGTCGGGTACGCCTGGAACATGGCCGAGGACCGGCGCAAGTGCCCGATGGACGACATCGCCACCAAGCTCATCCAGGCCGATGTCGACGGGGAGTCACTCGGCTCCGACGAGTTCGGGTTCTTCGTCATCCTGCTCGCCGTCGCCGGCAACGAGACCACGCGCAACGCCATCACCCACGGCATGAAGGCGTTCCTGGACCACCCGGACGAATGGGCGCTGTTCAAGGAGCAGCGGCCGAAGACCGCACCCGACGAGATCGTCCGCTGGGCCACGCCGATCGTCGCCTTCCAGCGCACCGCCACCCGCGACACCGAGCTCGGCGGCGCGCAGATCAAAAAAGGCGACCGCGTCGGCATGTTCTACAGCTCGGCGAACTTCGACCACGAGGTCTTCGACAACCCGGAGAAGTTCGACATCCTCCGCGAGGACAACCCGCACGTCGGCTTCGGCGGCACGGGTTCGCACTACTGCATCGGTGCCAACCTGGCCCGGCTGGAGATCGACCTGATCTTCAACGCCATCGCCGACGTGATGCCGGACATCGCCGAGGCCGCACCCCCGGTGCGGCTGCGGTCGAGCTGGATCAACGGCATCAAGCACTACCCGGTGCACTACGGCTGAGGAACTCCTCGACGCGTTCCCAGGTGAGTCCGGCCGCGGCGGCGTCGTATTCGGGGCCGTCCGCGTCGGTGTAGAAGTGGCCGACGCCCGGGTAGGTGTACACCCGGGCGTCGGCGCCCGACCGCGCCGTGGCCTCGCGCCAGGCCGCGACCTGCGCCGGTGGTGCGATCGGATCGGGGTCGGCGACGTGGACCTGCACCGGCAGGCCCGCACGGACCCCGGCCGGGAGCGCCCCCAGTGCGTGCAGCAGCAGGACGCCGGCGGTGCCGAGCCGGTGCGGCAGCACTTCCTGGACGACGCCGGCCCCCATCGACACGCCCACCAGCACGGTCTCCGCGGGCAGGTCGCGCACGGCGTCGAGCGCTCGCCGGGTGATGGTCTCCCAGCCGACGGCGTCCTTCAGCGCGAAGCCTTCGTCGAGGGTCGACACCGTCCGGCCGGCGTACAGGTCGGGGGTGGTGACCCGGTGCCCCGCCGCTCGAAGCCGATCGGCGAAGCCGAGTTCGACGGGCCGCAGTCCCAGCACGGAGTGGAACACCACGAGGTCGGTCACCCGGCGATTCTGCCAGGGGGTGGCATCATGGGGCGATGGCCCCGCGAGCGACCGTGGACGTCGAGTTCGCCATCCGCGTCACCGAACCCGGGCCCGCGGCGATCTCGGTCGCCGCGGCGCACGCCGACACCGAGGAACTCCGCGTGTCCTGGCACGGGGACAGCCGGCCCGTCGAGTTCGAGCACGGCACCCGGGCCGAAGTGTTCGACCTCCCGGCCGGTGAACACCGCGTGACCTACCACGCCGAACGCGTCCTGGGCGAAGCGGAACCCGAGCCCGTCACGCTCGCCGACGTCGCCGTGTTCACCCGGCCGAGCCGGTACTGCCCGTCCGACCGTGTCGCCGGGCTCGTGCCACCGGAGCTTGTCAAGCTCAAGAACCCGCGCAGGCAAATCGAAGCGATCGTGCGGCACGTCCACGACCGACTGTCCTATGTGGTCGGTGCCAGCCGTCCCACCGACGACGCGGTCGACACGCTCTTGGCCGGCGAAGGCGTCTGCCGGGACTTCGCGCACGTCTGCATCACCCTGTGCCGGTTCCTCGACATCCCCGCGCGGTACGTCGGCGTGTACGCGCCCGGGCTCGCGCCGATGGACTTCCACGCCGTCTTCGAGGCCGCGGTCGAGGGCCACTGGTACGTCTTCGACGCCACCCGGCTCGCGCCACGCCAGACCATGCTGCGGATCTCGACCGGCCGCGACGCCGCCGACACCGCGTTCCTCGCCACGCTCGGCGGCGAACTCGACTTCCTGGGCAGCACCGTCTTCGCCACGACGGACGCCGCCCTGCCCGTCGACGACGGTACGGGATTGGTCGTTCTGGGCTGATCCGCGTGTTGCCTGCGCAAAGACGGCCCCGGCTGGGTAGACAGTCTTCGTGAAGAGTTCCCCCAAGGCGCCGAGCCCCTGGGCCCGGGCGCGCGCCCGGTACCGGTGGCTGGACCACCTCGCCCGCGCGACCAACCGCTACATCGACTCCGGCGGCTACCACTACGTCGCTTCGATCACCTACTTCAGCCTGCTGTCGCTGGTGCCGCTGCTGATGGTCGCCTCGTCGGTCGCCGGGTTCGTGCTGGCCACCCAGCCGCACCTGCTCGACACGCTGGTGCACGCGATCGTGTCCACGTTGCCCGGCGGGCTCGGCGACAAGGCCACGGAACTGCTCACCGGCTTCGTCGAGCAGCGGACCAGCGTCGGCGTGGTCGGCTTGGCCATCGGCCTCTACTCCGGCTGGAACTGGATGAACGCGCTGCGGGACTCGCTGACGGCGCTGTGGGGGCAGAACCGGTCGGACCAGTCGCTGCCGCGGCTGATCCTGGTCGACCTGCTCGCCCTGCTCGGCCTGACCGCGGCCCTGCTCGTGTCGTTCACGCTCACCATCTCCGGCACCGCGCTCGGCAGCTACCTGCTCCGGCTGGCCGGCCTCGACGACACGAGCTGGGGGCACCAGCTCGTCTCGGCGTCCTCGGTGCCGCTCTCGCTGGCCGCGGACTGGCTGGTGTTCCTCTGGGTGCTCACGCGGCTGCCGCGCCAGAAGGTCGGCGTGCGCAGCGCGGTCCGCGGCGCCGTCGCACTGGCCGTCGGGTTCGAGGTGCTCAAGCTGGCCGGCGGGTTCTACCTCCGGCTGATCGGCGACTCGCCGACCGGGATCGCCTTCGGCTCGATCATCGGTCTCATCTTCTTCATCTCGCTGGTGGCGCGGCTGCTCGTCTACGTCACGGCGTGGACGGCGACCGGCTCCGACGCACCCCCGAAGCCGGTCCAGCCACCGGCCCCGGTGGTGCTGGAGCCGACGGTCGTGGTGGACCCGCCGATCGCGGTGCCCGCCACGGTCGGCGTGGTCACCGGCGTCCTCGGCACCCTCCTGGCCCTCGCCTGGCGCCGCTCCCGCCGCTGACCCGCCACTTTCCCTAGGAAAGCTCCACTTTGCGCCGCAAAGCCACACTTTCATAGGGAAAGTGGCGTCAGGCGGGCTTGTCGGAGCCGACCAGCCACATCGAGAAGTACTGGGAGCCGCCGCCGTAGGCGTGGCCGAGCGCGCGGCGGGCGCCGTCCACCTGGTAGTCCCCGGCCCGGCCCATGACCTGCTTCGCCGCCTCGGAGAACCGCAGCATGCCGGACGCGCCGATCGGGTTGGAGGACAGCACCCCGCCCGACGGATTGCACGGCAGCCGTCCGCCGATCGCCGTCTCGCCCTTCTCGGTGACCTTCCAGCCCTCGCCTTCCGGCGCGAAACCCAGGTTCTCCAGCCACATCGGCTCGAACCACGAGAACGGCACGTAGATCTCCGCGACGTCCACTTCGGACATCGGGTCGGTGATCCCGGCCTCGGCCCACAACGCGGCCGCGGCCTCGCGCCCGGCCCGTGGGTTCACCTGGTCACGGCCGGCGAACGTGGTCGGCTCGGTGCGCATCGCCGTCGCGTGGATCCAGGCCGCGCCGCCCTCGACCGCGTCCCCGGCGGCCTCGTCGCCGAGCACCATCGCGCACGCGCCGTCCGACGACGGGCACGTCTCGTCGTAGCGGATCGGGTCCCACAGCATCTGCGACGCCCGCACCGACTCCACGGTGATGTCCGGCTGCCGCAGGTGCGCATAGGGGTTCAGCGCCCCGTTGCGCCGGTCCTTCGCCGCGACGATCGCCCCGACGTGCTCGGGCGCGCCCGAGCGGCGGATGTAGGAGCGTACGTGCGGCGCGAAGTAGCCGCCCGCGCCGGCCCCGACCGGCATCTGGAACGGCGGCAGGATCGACAGGCCCCACATCGCGTTCGACTCGGACTGCTTCTCGTAGGCCACCGTGAGCACGCGCCGGTGCACGCCCGCCTGGATGAGCGAAGCCGCCACCAGCGCGGTCGAGCCGCCCACCGACCCGGCGGTGTGCACGCGCAGCAGCGGCTTGCCGGTCGCGCCGAGCGAGTCGGCGAGGAACAGCTCGGGCATCATGACGCCCTCGAACAGGTCCGGGGCCTTACCCAGCACGACGGCGTCGATGTCGGCCCACTCCACCTGGGCGTCGAGCATGGCGCGGTCGATCGCCTCGCGCAGCAGGCCCGGCATCGAGACGTCCTGCCGCTTGGCGCGGTGGTGCGTCTGGCCGGTGCCGAGCACGGCGGTGAGCTGCTTGGTCATCGGGCCTCCAGCACGGTCACCAGGTTCTGTTGCAGGGCCGGCCCGCTCGTCGCGTGCGCCACGGCCTTGCGGGATTCGCCGCGGTGGATTCGGACCGCCGCTTCGCCGATCCGGGCGAGCCCCGCGGAGAACATCGGGTTCGCGGCCAGCGCCCCACCGGAGGGGTTGATCTGCACGCCGTCGCCGAGCCCCAGCGCGGTGCGCAGGATGAGCTCCTGGTGTGTGAAGGGCGCGTGCAGCTCGGCGAGGTCGACGCCGTCGAGGTCGAGCGCCTTCGCCGCCGCCTCGGTGGACGGCGAGCACGTCAGGTCGCGGGCGCCGAGCACGGGGGAGTCGACGCGGTGCTCGATTCCGGTGATCACCGCCGGCCGCTCGACGATCTCCCGCGCCCGTTCCACAGCGGACAGGATGACCACGGCAGCGCCGTCGGTGATCGGAGCGATGTCGTGCCTGCGCAACGGGTCGGCGTAGTACGGCGTGTCGAGCAGCTCGGCGACGTCCTTGCCCGTGCCGCGCGCGGCGACCTCGGCGAGGTCCTTTTCGGACCAGAGACCGGCCTCCAGGCCCAGCCGCGCCTGGATCCCGGCGATCGAGACCGAGTCCGGCCACAGCGGCGTGACGACGTACGGGTCGAGCTGCAGGGCGAGCACCCGGCGCAGCTGCCCGGCGCTGGACTTGCCGAAGCCGTAGACGAGCGCGGTCTCGACCTCGCCCATCTTGATCTTCAGCCACGCCTCGTAGAGCGCCCAGGCGGCGTCCATCTCGACGTGGGACTCGTGGATCGGCGGGAACGCGCCGATCGCGTCGACGGCGGCGATGAAGGAGAACGCGCGGCCGGCCAGGTAGTCCGACGACCCGGAGCACCAGAACCCGATGTCCTGTTTGGACAACCCGGTCTGCGCGAAGACCTCGGCGAAGATCGGGACGAGCATCTCCACGCCGTTGGTGGTACCCGGCGTTTCGCGGACGTTGGGGGCCTTCGCGAAGCCCGCGATCGCGACGTCTGGCATCAGGACCTCACAGGTGGTGGGCGAAGGTTTCGTAAGCCGCGTCCGGCTCGCCGGTCGGCTCGAAGTGGCTGATGTTCTCCAGCGACGTCCACCACTGATCGCGCGGCTTCCACGCGGCGCGTACGCGCATGCCCATCTTGACGTCTTCGGCGGCGCAGCCGAGGACGAGGTGCAGGAAGGCGATGTCGGCGCCGTCGAGCAGGATGTACGCGGCGACGTACGGCGGCTTGATCCGCTGCCCGAGGAACGGGACGTTGACGATGCAGAACGTGGTGACGATGCCGGTGTCGGGCAGCTCGACCTCTTCGGTGGTCGGCACGCCGTCGGTCGGGCAGGCGCCGCGCGGCGGGATGTAGACCTTGCCGCAGGCGGGACACCGCTGGCCGATCATCTTCCCCTCGGCGAGCCCGCGCAGGTACGTGCTTTCCTCGGGGGAGGCGGAGTGCATGTACTTCAGGTGCACCGGCGTGATGACGACGCTGATCGGCGCGCCCTCCTCGCGCTCGGCGACCGGGGGAGCGGGCTCGGTGGGCGTGGTGTCCTCGGCGTCCGCGGGCAGGAAGTAGGCGATGTCGCGGATGTGCCCGACGACCTCGTCGGCCCACCGCACGCGCACCCGCTGTCCACTGTGGATGTTCGACGGCGACCCGGCGTCGACGGCGTGCAGCATCGGGGTGTCGGCGCCGTCGAGCTGCACCAGCGCCCAGGCGAACGGCCGGCTCAGCGGCTGCCCGTCCAGCGGCTCCGGGCACCACGACCAGGAGACGACCGTGCCCTCTTCGCTCACCGGGACGAATTCACTGAGCTGTTCGGCGGTCACCGGGTCGTATTCGACCGGCGGGACGTGCACCCGGCCGTCGCTGCCGCGGATGCCTTCGATGCGGTGGTCGCGCAGCGCGGTGACGAACCGGCCGAGGACGGGCCCGGTCGAGCGGGTGTAGTCGAAGCCGACGTTCAGCGGTGCCGCAAGCGGTGTCTCGGTCACGTCCTTGAGTGAAACACGTTCTCGTTCTGCCGACAAGGTTCCTCCGCGAGCTGGTCCGGTGGGAAAAGAACGCGTTCTCGGTCAGCGGCCTTTGAAGTCCGGTTTCCGCTTCTCCGAGAACGCCCGCGGCCCCTCCTTGGCGTCCTCGGACGCGAACACCTCGATGCCGTACTGCGAGTCCAGTTTGAAGGCCTCTTCCTCGTGGAGCCCCTCCGTGTCGCGGATCGTCCGCAGGATGGCCCGCACCGCCAGCGGCCCGTTCGCGTTGATCAACGCGGCCAGCTCGAGGGCCTTCGTCAGCGCCTGGCCGTCCGGCACCACGTGGCCGATCAAGCCGATGGCCAGCGCCTCGTCGGCGGTGATGTGACGTCCGGTCAGCAGGATGTCCGCGGCCACCGTGTACGGGATCTGGCGGGGCAGCCGCACCGCCGACCCGCCCATCGGGAACAGGCCCCAGCGCGCCTCCGACACCCCGAAGCGAGCCGAAGAGCCCGCCACCCGGATGTCGGTCCCCTGCAGGATCTCGGTCCCGCCCGCGATCGCCGGGCCCTCGACCGCCGCGATCAGCGGTTTCGTCAGCCGACGCCCCTTCAAGAGGCCCGGAATGCGCGAAGGGTCGAACTTGCCGGAGGCGAACGACTCCGACGGCGAGTTCCGGGACATCGACTTCAGGTCCGCGCCCGCGCAGAAGGCCCCGCCCGCGCCGGTGAGGATGCAGCTGTGGATCGAGTCGTCGGAATCGACGCGGTCCCAGGCGTCGACCATGATCGACATCATCTCGCCGGTGATCGCGTTGCGCGCCTCGGGCCGGTTCATCGTGACGACGAGCGTCTGCCCCTCCTGCGTCACCAGCGCGTGCGGTTCACCCACGGAAGACCTCCTGAAGGAGCAGTGCCATTGCCCGGAACGATAACATGTTCTACTTTGAGGGCGTGGCACTCAACATCGCGGATCTTCTGGAGCACGCCGTCGACGCCGTGCCGGAGCGCGTCGCGGTCGTGTGCGGCGACCGGCAGGTCACCTTCGCCGAACTGGAGGCGCGGGCCAACCGGCTCGCCCACCACCTCGCCGCGCACGGCGTGGGACGCGGATCCCACATCGGGGTCTACTCCCGCAACTCGATCGAGGCCTTGGAGGCGATGATCGCGGCGTACAAGCTGCGCGCGATCGCCGTCAACGTCAACTACCGCTACGTGCACGGCGAACTCGTCTACCTCTTCAACGACGCCGAGATCGTCGCCCTCGTGCACGAACGCAACTACGCCGACCGGGTCGCCGCGGTGCTGCCGGAGGCGCCGAAACTGAAACACGTTGTCGTGATCGACGACGGCAGCGACGGCGACTACGAGAGCTACGGCGGCGTCGAGTACGAAGCCGCCCTCGCAGCGCAGAGCCCCGAGCGGGACTTCGGGGAGCGCAGCGGCGACGACCTCTACATCCTCTACACCGGCGGCACCACGGGCTACCCGAAGGGCGTCCTCTGGCGGCAGGAGGACGTCTGGCGCGCGCTCGGCGGCGGGATCAACTTCGTCACCGGCGAGTACGTCCCGGACGAATGGACGCTCGCCGAGCAGGGCAAGCTGGGCAGCCTGAGCCGGCTGCCCGCCGCGCCGCTGATCCACGGCGCCGCGCAGTGGGCCGCGTTCGGCGCGCTGTTCACCGGCAGCCCGGTGATCTTCGTGCCCCGCTTCGACCCCCACGAGATCTGGAAGGCCGTGCAGAAGCACAAGGTCCAGGTCCTCACGATCGTCGGCGACGCGATGGCGCGGCCGCTCATCGAGGCCTACTACGAGGGTGGCTACGACGCTTCGTCGATCGTCGCGGTCTCGAGCCACGCGGCGCTGTTCTCGCAGTCGGTGAAGCAGCAGTTCGTCGAGCTCGTGCCGCCCCACGCGCTGGTCACCGACGCGATCGGCGCGTCGGAGAGCGGCTTCACCGGCATCGGCGCGGTGGCCAAGGGGTCCGACCACAGCGCCGGCCCGCGGGTGAACTTCGGCCAGGACGCCGTCCTGCTGGACGAAGAGGGCAACATCGTCGAGAAGAAGCCCGGCGCAACCGGGCTGATCGGCCGCCGCGGGCACGTCCCGCTCGGCTACTACGGCGATCCCGAGAAGAGCAAGAAGATCTTCGTCGAGGTCGACGGCGTCCGGTACGTCGTCCCGGGCGACTACGCCCGCTACGAGGAGGACGGCACCGTCACGCTGCTCGGCCGCGGCTCGCAGTGCGTTAACACCGGCGGCGAGAAGGTCTACCCCGAAGAGGTGGAAGGGGCGCTCAAGTCGCACCCCGACGTCTTCGACGCGCTCGTCATCGGGGTCCCGGACGAGCGGCTCGGCCAGCGCGTGGCCGCCGTCGTCCAGCTCCGCGAGGGCGCTTCGCCGGACCTGGCGGCGATCGAGGAGCACGTCCGCGGCGAGATCGCCGGGTACAAGGTGCCGCGCACGATCTGGCTGGCCGATGAGATCGGCCGGTCGCCCAGCGGCAAGCCGGACTACCCGTGGGCCCAGCGCTACGCCGCCGAGCACGAACCGGCCACGGCCCAGCCCGTCTGAGCCTGCTGACTACTGATCCAGAAGCGTCACTTTCCCTATGAAAGTTGCGCTCGGAGGAGGGCTACTAGAGTGCGGACAGCTCTGTGCGACCGGCTCGGCATCGACCTGCCGATCGTCGGGTTCACCCCGTCGGAGCACGTCGCCGCGGCGCTCAGCCGCGCCGGCGGGCTCGGCGTGCTCGGCTGCGTGCGGTTCAACGACGCCGCCGAGCTCGACCGGGTGCTCACCTGGATGGACGAGAACACCGGCGGAAAACCGTACGGCGTCGACATCGTCATGCCGGCGAAGGTGCCCGCCGAGGGCACGCAGGTCGATCTGGCGAAGCTCATCCCGGACGGGCACCGCGCGTTCGTCGACCGCGTCCTGAAGGAGCTTTCGGTCCCGCCGCTGCCGGACGACACCGACGAGCGCGCGGGGGTGCTCGGCTGGCTGCACTCGGTCGCCCGGTCGCACGTCGAGGTCGCGCTCAACCACCCGATCAAGCTGATCGCCAACGCGCTCGGCTCGCCGCCGGTCGACGTGATCGGCCAGTGCCACGATCGCGGTGTGCCGGTGGCCGCGCTCGCCGGGAAGGCCGAGCACGCGGTGCGGCACGTCGAAAACGGCGTCGACTTCGTGGTGGCGCAGGGCTACGAAGCCGGCGGGCACACCGGCGAGATCGCGTCCATGGTGCTGGTGCCGGAGATCGTCGACGCGGTCGACGTGCCGGTGCTCGCCGCGGGCGGAATCGGTTCCGGCCGCCAGATGGCCGCCGCGCTCGCGCTCGGCGCGTCCGGCGTCTGGATGGGCTCCATGTGGCTGGCCACCGAGGAATACCTGCAGACGATGGGCGAATCGGTGGCGATGCAGCAGGCGCTCGTCGCGGCTTCGTCGTCGGACACCGTGCGGACGCGGATCTACACCGGCAAACCGGCCCGGCTGCTCAAGACCCGCTGGACCGAGGCGTGGGCCGCGCCGGACGCGCCCGAGCCGCTGCCGATGCCGCTGCAGAACCTGCTGGTTTCCCCGGCCCACAACCGGATCCACGCGGCGAACGACCCGAGCGTGGTGTCGATGCCGGTCGGGCAGATCGTCGGCCGGATGAACCGGGTGCGGCCGGTCGCCGACGTCGTCGCGGAGCTGGTGTCCGGCTACGAAGAAGCGTTGTCCCGCTTGGACAAGACGCGCTGAATCCGCGAGAAGGGCCCCCGCCGCGGCGGGGGCCCTTCGGCGTGCGGAAGTGGTTACAGCGTGGCAGCCGCAGCGGCGATCTTCGATGCGAACGTGCTCACCTCGGTGTAGACGCCGGGCGCGTGCGGGCGGGCGCAACCGTCACCCCAGGACACGATGCCGACCTGGATCCACGCGTTGTTGTTGTCCCGCCGGAACATCGGGCCGCCGGAGTCGCCCTGGCAGGTGTCGACGCCGCCGGAGGCGAGGTTGCCCGCGCAGATCTCGGCGCTCGGGATCAGGTCGGGGTAGCTGCCGCCCTGGGCGGCGCAGGTGGCGTCGTCGACGAACGGGACCGTCGCCTTGAGCAGGTACCGCTGCTGCGCGCCGCCTTCGCGGGCCGCGCCCCACCCGGCCACGGTGAACGTGCCGGTGTTGTACGCGCTGGTCGTCGCGATCGGCATGGTGGCCAGGCCGCTGACCGGGCTGGCGAGCTTGATCAGCGCCCAGTCGCCGCCGGTCGAGGTGCCGTAGGTGGGGGACTGGTAGACGTAGGTCGAGCGGATCTTCTGCGCGCTGGTGCTCTGGAGGTCGACGACGCCGACGGTCGCCGTGATCGAGGTGTTGGCCCCGGTCCGGCTGACGCAGTGCGCCGCGGTCAGGACGATCTGCTTGGTGTACAGCGCACCGCCGCAGCCCATGGAAAGCCGGACCATGAACGGGAATTCACCCTGGGCGGCCCGGGTGCCGCCGACGACGTCGGTGGACGGCGGCTGGGCGGCGGTGGCGATCGCCGGGGTGGCGAACGAGGCCGCGGCGGCGACCGCGGCGAGTGCGGTGGTGGCGTTTCTGAGCACGGTGAACCAGCGCTTGGGGGCCAAGGGGATCAGTCCTTCCAGTGTCCACAGTGGAAGCGATTGCCGTGAGCGGCCCCACGACTACACCAGGTGCGCACAGACCGGGACAACCGACTTTCTTCGGATCTTTCGGGCGGTTGGGTGATTTCTCACCGGCGGACCCGGCGAACGCCGTAGGCCAAACCGCCCAGTGACAACACCGCGCACCCGGCGAGCACCGACGGCAGCGGCAGGCTGAACGCGAGCACCACGCACCCGGTCAGCCCCAGGACGGCTCGCGCCTTCCCCTTCAGCGTGAGCGCGGCCGCGTTGGCGATCGCGTAGTAGGTCAGCACGGCGAAAGACGAGAAGCCGATGGCCGCGCGCAGGTCGATCGTCGCGGCGAGCACGGCGACGACGAGCCCGACGGCGAGCTCGGCCCGGTGCGGCACCCGGTAGCGCGGGTGCACGGCGGCGAGGAAGCGAGGCAGGTGGCCGTCGCGGCTCATCGCCAGCGTCGTGCGCGAGACGCCGAGGATGAGCGCGAGCAGCGAGCCGAGGGCGGCGATGGCCGCGCCCGCCCGGACCACCGGGGCGAGCCACCCCGGGACGGCCGCGGCGATCGGGTCCGGGCTCGCGGCGAGCGCGGCCGGGCCGAGCCGGACGAGGAGCAGCACCGCCAGCGCGGCGTAGACCACGAGGGTGACGCCGAGGGCGAGCGGGATGGCGCGGGGGATGGTGCGAGCCGGGTCGCGGACCTCCTCGCCGAGGGTGGCGAGCCGCGCGTACCCGGCGAAGGCGAAGAAGAGCAGCCCGGCCGCTTCGAGCACGCCCCCGCCACCCGGCCAGGCGACGAGCGGGCCGCCGCCGGACGGCCCGGCGGCCATCGCCACTCCCGCGACCGTGAGCACGAGCAGGGTGCACGACACGATCACTCGGGTGGCGAGCGCCGACCGGTGCACGCCGAAGTAGTTGACGGCGGTGAGCGCGGCGACCACCGCGACCGCGAGGAGGCTCCGCCACGGCTGCCCGAGCCCGGGCGCGGCGTAGGCGACGACGGTCAGCGTCATCGCGGCACAGCTCGCCGTCTTGCCGGTGACGAATCCCCAGCCGGCCAGGTATCCCCAGAATTCACCGAGCCTTTCCCGGCCGTAAACGTAGGTACCGCCGGATTCCGGGTGAATCGCGGCCAAGCGCGCCGAGGACATCGCATTGCAGTAGGCGACGACGGCCGCGAGGACCAACGCGATGAGCAATCCGGCCCCCGCCGCGCGCGCCGCCGGGGCGAACGCGGCGAACACACCGGCCCCGATCATCGAGCCCAGGCCGAGGAAAACGGCGTCGCCGAGGCCGAGCCTGCGGGTGAGGGAAGTCGGGGGCATCCGGGTGATCCTCCATGCGGCGGCAGTGGTTCGTGCCACAGCGAACCACGGCGCACCGGAAACCCAATAGGGTCGATTCCGTGCCCGCCCCCACGCGTCATTCCCGCCTGTCCGCCGACGGTCCCGTTCTCGACGGGATTCCCGAACACGGCCGTGTCCCGCGGTACTACGCGGTCAAGGTCGAACTGCTGGCGGTGATCGCGGAACTCGGCGAAGGCGCGGTGCTGCCCACGGAACGGGAATTGTGCGAACGCTTCGAAGTGTCGAGGGCGACCGTACGGCAAGCGGTCGGCGAGCTGGTGCTCGAGGGCAGGCTCAGCCGCCGCCAGGGCAGCGGCACCTACATCGCCGGCCCGAAGCTCGTCCAGCCGCTGGCCACGGAGAGCCGGCGCCCGGGCATCCGGCCGGGCCGCCGCGCGATCACCCTGGAGCGGCGCGTGGCCGGCCGCGCACTGGCCGCCGACCTCCAGGTGACGTCGGACACCGAAGTGTTCCACCTCGAGCGGGTCCTGCTGGCCGGCGACGAGCGCGTCGGGCTCGAGTCGACATATCTCCCGGCGGCGCGGTGCCCGGACCTGCTCGACGTGTTCACCCCCGAGCAGCCGTTGAGCGAGCAGCTCGGCATGGAGCCCGCCGGGGCGGAGGAGCGGGTCGAGACGGTGCTGGCGACACCGCGCGAGGCCATGCTGATCGGGACGAACCCGGCGCTGCCCATGCTGCTGACCCACCGGATCTCGTGGGGCCCGGACGGAGTGCCGTTCGAGCGGGTGCGGTCGCTGTACCGGGGTGACCGGCTCAGCTTCACGACCCGCCTCGGGCGGCCCGCCGGCTGAGCGGCCCCGATGCAACCCCGGGCGCGTCCGCTCCGTCTGGCAGGTATGCGTACCACGGTGAAACTGCTGGGCGCGGGCCTGCTGCTGCTCACGGCGACGGCCTGCGCCGCGAATTCCGGGGCCGGCGCCCCGGCGGCGGGTCCGGGTTCGGAGCCCGGCACGCCCACGACCTCGACGAGCGCGCCGGGGACGGTGACCCCCACGGTCGGCCCGCCGCCCTCCCCGACGGTCGGGCGGCCGACGCAGGGCATCGCGCCGGGTGACGACGTCGTCGCCGAGTCCCAGGTCGACGCCCGCGAGCTGCCCGAGGGGTATCCGCGCAGCCTCACCCGCAGCCTCGACGGCCGGACGGTGATCCTGCAGGCCGAGGAGGGCGGCTGCCGCCGCATCTCGGCCCACGTCGGCGAGCAGACGGCGCAGCAGGTGGTCGTGCTGGTCGCCGTCGGGACGGCGCCGAAGGGCCAGATGTGCCCGGACTACATCAAGGAGATCAAGATCCCGCTCGCCCTCACGGCACCGCTGGGAACGCGCACGGTCGTCCTCCGCCGGGGCTGACCGCCGTCGACGCCGGGAGGCAATCCGGACGATTCCGGTGCAACCCCCGGCCACCCCCGTTCCGTCCTGACGGCATGAGGTACTCAGCGAAGGTGGTCGGAACAGGCGCGCTCCTGTTGATGGTGACGGCCTGCGCCGGCCAGGACATGCCCACCAGCCAGCCTGCGGGATCGACCGGCAGCGTGTCGGTCCCCGCACCGGCGTCGCCGTCACCGAGCGAGTCCGTGCTGCCGGCGCCGCCGGAGCCGAACCCGCCGGGCAAGCCCCGCCTGACCGTGCCCGAGGGCAGCATCCAGGTCCCGGCGGACAAGATCGACGCGTCCGCGCTGCCCGCCGGGTTCCCCCGCGAGGTGTGGACGGCCGACGGCGGCACCGTGCTCAACATCCGCGCCCAGGAAGGCGGCTGCGGGCACGCGCTCGGCGAGGCGGCCGAGCAGGCGGGCGACCACGTCGTCGTGAACCTGAGCGAGACGAAGGCCCAGACCAATCAGATGTGCACGATGGACATCCGGTACCCGGTCGTCTCGGTCACCCTGGCCGCGCCGCTGGACCAGCGCACGGTGGTGCTGAAGTCCACCCCGCCGAAGTAGGCCAGGGCACTTTCACGTGAAAGTGCCCCCCTGCGGGCGGCACTTTCATACTGAAAGTGCCGTGGTCCGGACCACGGGCTGCGCGTGGTCCGCTCATCGTCGAAGTTGTCGAAAATTGTCAGGGCTCCCGCTGAACCGCCACCGTGACCGGCCCGTGTCCCGGGTGAGGTGGCGATCAGAGAGGAGGGGCCCATGCCCCGGTTGAGCAGTGGCCGGCACCGCAAGAAGGCGACCGTCGGGTTGGCGGCGTTGCTGGGTGTTTCCGGTATCACCGCGACCGCCATCGCGCTGAGCAGTCCCGCGGGCAACGCGGCCGAAGCGCCCAAGGAGAACTGCGGCGGGCTCGACACCGCCCTGCAGAACAACCTGAACTTCATCGCGGGCCAGCAGGCGAACCCGGACGCGCAGTCGGCCGCGCGGATCGCCAACCGCCAGGCGGTGGTGGACCTGATCCAGCAGCGGCGGCAAGTTGCGGGCTGCACGGCGAACGTCGCGGCGAACAACGGTCAGGCCGCGGCGGCGCCGGGCAACTCCGGCAACGCCCCGGGCAAGGCGCAGGCGCCCGGGCAGCAGAAGAAGCAGGAGCAGCCGGGCGCCGGCGGTGCGGTGGGCGAAGTCGTCTGCGCCGGTTCGACCGTGACGCTCTCCGGCGAGGGCGGCGCACCGGCCGCGTCGAGCAACCAGTTCCCGGCCGGGACGAAGCTGAAGGTGACCAACCTGGACAACTCGAAGTCCACGACGGTCGAGGTGACGTCGGTGTCGGGCAGCTGCACGCTGCTCAACAACGCGGCCTTCGAACAGGTCCGGGAGCCCGGCAAGTTCCTCATCCGGCGCGCGCGGATCGAGCGCGTCGGCTGAGCGAAGGAAAAAGGGGACACCGGCGGCGGGCCGGTGTCCCCTTTTCCGTGCGTCAGCGGAAGCTGATCTGCAGCACCGGATCGCCGGTGCTGGCGAAGAAGTCGTTGCCCTTGTCGTCGATGACGATGAACGCCGGGAAGTCCTCGACCTCGATCTTCCAGACGGCTTCCATGCCGAGCTCGGCGTACTCGAGGACGTCGACCTGCTTGATGCAGTCCTGCGCGAGCCGCGCCGCCGGGCCGCCGATCGAGCCGAGGTAGAAGCCGCCGTGCGCCTGGCACGCGTTCGTCACCTGCTTCGAGCGGTTACCCTTGGCCAGCATGACGAGCGAGCCGCCGGCGGCCTGGAACTGCTCGACGTAGGAGTCCATCCGCCCGGCCGTCGTCGGGCCGAACGAGCCGGACGCGTAGCCCTCGGGCGTCTTCGCCGGGCCCGCGTAGTACACCGGGTGGTTCTTCAGGTAGTCCGGCATCTCCTCGCCGGCGTCGAGGCGCTCGGCGATCTTGGCGTGCGCGATGTCCCGCGCGACGACCAGCGGCCCGGTGAGCGAAAGCCGCGTCTTGACCGGCAGCTGCGAGAGCTGGGCGCGGATCTCGGCCATCGGCCGGTTGAGGTCGACGGCGACGACGTCGTCGGAGAGGTCTTCTTCGGTGATGTCGGGCAGGAACCGGGCCGGGTCGCGCTCGAGCTGTTCGATGAACACACCGTCGGCGGTGATCTTCGCCTTGGCCTGGCGGTCGGCGGAGCAGGAGACGGCGACGCCGACCGGGCAGCTCGCGCCGTGGCGGGGGAGCCGGATGACGCGGACGTCGTGGCAGAAGTACTTGCCGCCGAACTGCGCGCCGATGCCGAACTGCCGGGTCATCTCCAGCACCTGCTGCTCGAGGTCGCGGTCGCGGAAGGCGTGACCCAGTTCGGAGCCCTCCTGCGGCAGGTTGTCGAGGTAGCGGGCGGAGGCGAGCTTCGCGACCTTCAGGTTGAACTCCGCGGACATCCCGCCGACGACGATCGCGAGGTGGTAGGGCGGGCAGGCCGCGGTGCCGAGGCTGCGCAGCTTCTCGTCGAGGAAGCGGGCCAGCCGCTTCGGGTTCAGGACGGCCTTGGTCTCCTGGTAGAGGAACGTCTTGTTGGCGCTGCCGCCGCCCTTGGCCATGAAGAGGAACTCGTACGTCGGGTCCCCTTCCTTGTGGTAGAGCTCGATCTGCGCGGGCAGGTTGGTGCCGGTGTTGCGCTCGTCCCAGAAGGTGACCGGCGCCATCTGCGAGTAGCGCAGGTTCAGCTGCTGGTAGGCGTCGAAGATGCCCTGCGAGAGGGCGCGCTCGTCGTCACCGCCGGTGAGCACGCCTTCGCCGCGCTTGCCGATGACAATGGCGGTCCCGGTGTCCTGGCACATGGGGAGCACGCCCCCGGCGGAGATGGCGGCGTTGCGCAGCAGGTCCATGGCGACGAACCGGTCGTTTCCGGATGCTTCGGGGTCGTCGACGATGGCGCGCAGCTGCTGCAGGTGTGACGTGCGCAACAGGTGTTGGATGTCGGTGATGGCGGTGCGCGCGAGGGTGGTGAGCGCTTCCGGGGCGATCTTCAGGAAGGTCCGCCCGGCGGCTTCGACGGTCTCGACGCCTTCGTCGGTGACCAGCCGGTATTCGGTGGTGGTGTCCTTGCCCAGCGGGAGGACTTCGGTGTGCTGAAACGTGGTGGACGGCACTGCCAGGCTCCTTTGCCAGCTCCGGGATCGGTCCACCTTATGCGGCGGGGAAGGGCACGCCGAAGAGGCATCCGGTCACTGTGGGCCACCCCACGCCCGTTCCTTTTCGGGCTGGGGCCCGCCACCCCGAAGCCCGATTGTGACGACGGACGGTGGTGCCGGGTCAAGGCGGGAAAGCGTGCCTTGACCCGGCACCACCGTCCGTGTTCTGGCTTCGGATCGGGGTGGCGGGGGAGGGCTGGGTGCGGTGCCGGTGGCGTTGCCGGGCCGCCGACCGTTCGGGTACGCAGTCCGACTGTCTGGGTACGCAGCCCGACCGTCTGGGTACGCGGGCCGACCGCCCGGGTGCGCGGCCGATCGGCTGGGCGAGTGCAGTGAATGACTCATTCCTTGCGTCGGACGTCAGGAATGAGTCATTCACTGCATCGGCGGGCAACGGCGGGAAGCTGGTCGGGAGGCCGGGTCCACCCCGACGGACCCGACCTCCCGGGGAAAGCTCCCGGATGCGTGCACACCCGGTTGCGAGGCCTGCGCCGGCACTTCGAGGCTGTCGTGACGCAGGTCATAAGTCAACGCCGCCGAACGGGTGCTGGCGGAGGGTTGCTACCCAGGCCCCCCAGCGGCGAAACCCGCTTTTCGTGGAAAATTTTCGTTCTCGGTCGAACGCCTGGTCAGCGCGGTGCGGAAACGACCGAGGGCGGGTGCACCCAGTGCACCCGCCCTCGGACAAAAGCGATCAGCTGGCGTACGCGCGGAGTCGGTCGGCCCGCTCGCCCTGGCGCAGCTTCGACATGACCTCGCGCTCGATCTGGCGGACGCGCTCGCGGGACAGCCCGAAGTGCTTGCCGATCTGGTCGAGCGTGCGCGGCTGGCCGTCGTCGAGGCCGTAGCGCAGGCGGATCACGTGCTGCTCGCGGTCGTCCAGCGTCGCCAGGACGCGGCGCAGATCGTCCTGCAGCAGGCCCGAGATCACGGCGCTCTCCGCGTCGGTCGCCTCCGAGTCCTCGATGAAGTCGCCCAGGGGGGCGTCTTCCTCGGTGCCGACCGGCATGTCCAGGCTTACCGGGTCACGCGAGTGGTCGAGCAGGTCCGAGATCTTGTGCGCCGGGATGCCCGACTCGGCCGCCAGCTCCTCGTGCGTCGCGTCGCGGCCGAGCTGCTGGTGCAGGTCGCGCTTGATGCGGGCCAGCTTGTTCACCTGTTCCACCAGGTGGACCGGCAGCCGGATGGTGCGGCCCTGGTCGGCCATGCCCCGGGTGATCGCCTGCCGGATCCACCAGGTGGCGTAGGTCGAGAACTTGAACCCCTTGGAGTAGTCGAACTTCTCCACCGCGCGGATGAGACCCAGGTTCCCCTCCTGGATCAGGTCGAGCAGCGGCATCCCCCGGCCGGTGTAGCGCTTGGCGAGCGAGACCACCAGGCGGAGGTTGGCCTCCAGCAGGTGGTTCTTGGCCACGTGGCCGTCGCGCACCAGCGCGGCCAGCTCGGTGCGGCGCTTGGCCGTGAGCTCCTCGGCGGTATCCAGCATGTGCTGGGCGAACACGCCGGCTTCGATGCGCTTCGCCAGCTCGACCTCGTCGGCCGCGGACAGCAGGGCCGTCTTGCCGATGCCGTTGAGGTAGACGCGGACGAGGTCGGCGGCGGGGCTCTGGGCGTCGAGGTCGGCGTCGGTGAGCGTCCCCACGCCCAGCGTCGTCGGCTCCTCGGTCGTCTGAGCCGGGATGCGCTCGCGAATCCCGCGCGACTCGCGTTCGAGAGTCTGGACTGACATTCTGCCTCCCCGGTCACGGGCTGAACGTGCTGCTGCGGTCGTCCACCGGGTGCGCACCCGCGGACCGGGGCCTGTGGATCCCGGTACGCCGGTCCGGCCGGCTTGGCTGGACATCTGGCACAACGCTCCGGGTTCCCAAAACGTTCCCGGCCCGTCATAGGAGAAGACGGATGCCGGAGCGATCCGGTTGCTCAACCAATGCTGAGCTTTTGCTGAGAACGTTCCGTGACCGGGGAACCTGAGAATTCCATATGAATCCGGTCAGAATGTGAACCAGATCCTAAAGGTCTAGACCTCTACGAGAACGGTGAACGGACCGTCGTTCACGCTCGACACTGCCATCATCGCCCCGAAACGACCGGTCGCCACGGTGGCGCCGCGGCCGCGCAGCTCGGCCACGACGGCGTCCACCAACGGCTCGGCGACCTCCGGCCGGGCCGCCTGCGTCCACGACGGCCGCCGTCCTTTCTTCGTGTCGCCGTAGAGCGTGAACTGGCTCACCACGAGCAGTGGCGCATTCGCCGTGGCGCATGATTCCTCGTCGCGCAGCACCCGCAGTTCGTGCAGTTTGCGGGCCATCGTGACGGCCTTCGCCGGATCGTCGCCGACGTGAATTCCCAGCAGCACAAGCAAACCCGGCTCGTCGATCGCGCCGACGACCTCGCCGCCCACCGTCACGTCGGCCCGCGTGACGCGGGCCGCGACCGCCCTCACCGGCCCGCGGGGACGAGCATGCCGTGCCGGACGAGCTCCCGGACGACGGGGAGCGCGGCGGCCGCCAGTTCCTCCGACGACAGGCCCTGCGCCGCCGCGAGGAGCTCGATCAGGTCCTCCAGGGGCAGAACACCGCGACAGCCCGCGAGCAGCCGCGTGGCCAGTTCGTCGACCTCGTGCTGCCAGCCCGGCCCGTCGGTGCGGTGCAGCCGCCGGACGGTCGTCGCCCAGCCCTCGTCACCGGGTTCTTCGACGCTTTCGAGCAACACCGTGTCCGGCACCACAAAACGGACATCCAGTAATGAATCACCCGATTCACGCAGCCATTCCACCCGGTCGAGCCAGCCGGCCGCTTCCGGGCCCAGCGGATCGTCGTAGGCCTGGCGCAGGTCCTCGCACACGACGGTCGGTGTCCGCCCGGACGCCCGCCGCAGCGTGACGAACCCGAAGCCGATGCCGCGGACGTCGTTGGCGGCGAACCAGTCGAGCCACGCCGCCGCCTTCGCCCGGCCTTCGGGCGAACGCGGGTCGAGGCCGGCGTCACGCAGCCATGTGCCGACGTAGAGCGCCGGATCGGCGACGTCGCGCTGCACGAACCAGGCGTCGGTCTCGGCGGGCAGCCAGCGGCTCACCCGATCGGCCCAGTCCTCCTTCCCGGTGTGCAGCCAGGACGCGAGCAGGTGCCCGGTGCCGCCGTCGGTGAGGAACCCCGGCAGCTGCCGCACGACCAGCGCGCTCGCGTCGTCGCCGGCCAGCCCGGAGTCGCGGTAGGTGTAGTCCACCCGCGCCGGGCCGACCACGAACGGCGGGTTGCACACGACCTGGTCGAACTTCCGCCGCGCGACCGGCGCGAACCACTCGCCGCGGACGAGTTCGACGTCCAGCTCATTCAGCCGGAAGGTCGCCGCGGCCAGGGCGAGGGCCCGCGAGGAGACATCGGTGGCGGTGACGCGCTGGGCGTGCCGGGTCGCGTGCAGCGCCTGCACGCCGTTGCCGGTGCCCAGGTCGAGCAGGGTGCCGACCGGGCGGCGGCTGGTCGCGCGGATCAGCGACAGCGACGCGTGGCCGACGCCGAGCACGTGGTCCTCGGGAACGGTGTGGCCCAGCAGGCCGGCGTCGAGGTCCGACACGACCCACCACGAGCCCTCTTCGTCACCGTGCGGCCGGATGTCGAGGGCGGCCCGGTAGCCGCCGTCGACGGCCGCCAGCACACCGGCGGCGACGGCGTCCTCGACCGCGAGCGGCGCGAGGGCGGCCTTGACCGCGGTCTCGGGTTCGGTGCCGCCCAGCAGGAACAGCCGGATCAGCGTGCCGAGGTCACCCGCGTCCCGGGTCGCGCGCTCGGCGGGCACCGGCTCGCCGCGGCCCAGCGCCGCGTGCGCGGCCCCGCCGAGGGCCGCCACCACGCCGTCGGCGTCGTAGGAGGTGCGCCGGAAGGCCTCGCGCAGCCGCGCGCAGACGTCGTCGGACAGGGCGGGCAACTCGCTTCGCGTGCTCACGGTGGGTAATGCTGCCACGATGGCCCCCGTGACCCTTGAACGCGTCCTCGCCCCGCTCGACGCGGCGCTGCCCGAACTCGAAGCGCTGTACATCGACTTCCACCGGCACCCGGAGCTCTCCTTCGCCGAGACCCGGACGGCGGCCGAGCTGGCCCGGCGGCTGGAGGGCGACGGCTACGAGGTGCACACCGGTATCGCCGGCACCGGCGTGCTGGGCGTGCTGCGCAACGGCGAAGGGCCGGTGGTGCAGCTGCGGGCCGACATCGACGCGCTGCCGGTCGAGGAGAAGACCGGGCTGTCCTACGCCAGCACCGCCCGCGCCACCGACGAGCACGGCACCGACGTCCCCGTCATGCACGCCTGCGGCCACGACATGCACGCCACCTGGCTCTCCGGCGCCGCCGCGCTGCTCGCCGAGGGCCGTGACAGCTGGTCCGGGACGCTGCTGGTGGTGTTCCAGCCGGGGGAGGAAGGCGCGGGCGGCGCGGCGGCGATGGTCCGCGACGGGCTCTTCGACATCGCGGGCAAGCCGGACGTCGTCTTCGGCCAGCACCTGGTCCCCGGCCCGGCCGGCTGGGTGCTCACCCGGCCCGGCGTGATCATGGCCGCCACCGACACGCTGCGCGTCACCCTGCACGGCCGCGGCGGGCACGGCTCGCGCCCGGAGACCACCGTCGACCCGGCCGTGCTGGCCGCCTCCGTGGTGCTCAAGCTGCAGACGATCGTCTCGCGGGAGATCGCCGCCACCGACTCGGCCGTGGTCACGGTCGGTTCGCTGCACGTGGGCACCGCGGCCAACGTGATCGCCGACGACGCCGTGCTGGAGGTCAACGTCCGGTCGTTCGACCAGGCCGTGCGCGAGCGGGTGCTGGCGGCGGTCGAGCGGATCGTCCACGGCGAGGCCGCCACGGCCGGCGCGCCGAAGCCGCCCGAGATCGAGCGGTCCGGCGCCTATCCGGTCACCGAGAACGACGAGGCCGCCAACGAGGCCCTCACCGAGGTCTTCCGCGGCCACTTCGGCGCCGACGTCGTGCTGCCGGCGCCGCTGATCACCGGCAGTGAAGACTTCAGCGAGTTCGGCCGGGCGGCGGGTGTGCCGTCGGTGTTCTGGCTGGTCGGCGGCTTCGACCCGCAGACGGTCATCACGGCGATGACCGAGGGCCGGTTCGAGCGCGACATCCCGTCCAACCACTCGCCGCGGTTCGCGCCGATCCTGCACCCGACGCTGCGGACCGGCATCGAAACCCTCGTGGTGGCCGCGTTGAGCAAGATGCGTCACCCCGGTGTCGGATGAACCGCGCAAGTGGGACGATGGAAGGCGGAGGTGGTGCAGTGACCATGCCCGCCAACGACTCGGACCCGGTGCTGATCACCGGGGCGGCCCCGTCGTACGAAGAGCAGTTCGCCGCGCGCAAGCGCAAGTACGTCATCATGATGTGCTGCCGCATCCCGTGCCTGATCGCGGCCGGGCTGACCTACCACGTGTGGTGGCTGGCGCTGGGCTTCCTGGCGATTTCGGTGCCGCTGCCGTGGATCGCGGTGCTGATCGCCAACGACCGCCCGCCCCGCAAGACCGAGCAGATCTCGCGGTACGAGCGCGAGGCGAAGGCGATCGAAAGCACCAGCCACCGCGTCATCGACGGCTGAGCGGGTCCCGCGATGCAGTGAATGACTCATTCCTTGCGTCCGACGCCAGGAATGAGTCATTCACTGCAACCGGGGGATGCGTCAGACCGGCTGGGGGCCCACCTTGCCGACGGCCAGCGCGCCCAGCCGGGTGCCGTGGCATAGGACGTCCACAGTGGACTCCCCGGCCAGCCAGCCGGTGAGCACGCCCGCGTCGAAGGCGTCGCCCGCACCGGTCGAGTCGATGCACTCCGCTTCGACCGCGGGCACGCTCGTGACGCCGCCCGCGTCGACCCAGCTGGCCCCGTCGAGGCCCGCCGTGACCACGACCGCGCCGACCGTGCCGAGCAGTTCCTTCGCCGACGCCGGATCCGCCGAGCCGGTCAGCGCGACCAGCTCTTCGGTGTTCGGCATCAGCAGGTCGACCCCGCGGACGTCGGCCAGGAACGCGGCCGGGTCGGTGATGTGCGCGGCGGCCTGCGGGTCGACCGACGTCGTCAACCCCGCTTCGCGAGCCGCGGCCAGCGCGGCGAGGCCGGCCGCGCGCGACGGCGGGTCGAGCAGCACGTACCCGGACAGGTGCAGGTGGCTCGCGCCTGCCAGGGCCTCGGGGGTGACGTCCTCGGGCACGAACCGCTGGTTCGCGCCGCGGTCGGCCAGCATGCTGCGCTGCCCGGACCCGTCGACCATCACCACCACGCAGCAGGTCGGCGCCTCGGGGTCGACGGCGAACGCGCACCGCACACCGGCGGCCTCCAGCTCGGCCCGGATCAGCCGGCCGCCCGGGTCGTCGCCGATCCGCGCCAGCAGCGTCGTCTCCGCGCCCAGGTGCCGCAGCCACAGCGCCGTGTTGGCGCCCGCGCCGCCGCCCGTGAACCGGATCTTCGCGCGAGCGTCGCCGCCGTGCGGCAACGGCTTGTCGTGCCGGGCGATCACGTCGAGAGCGGCGTCGCCGACCACCACGATCCCGCTCATGCCAGCGCCACCGCGACCTCGGTGGCCAGCTTCGCGTTGTTCAGCACCAGCGCCTCGTTCGCGTCGATGCTCACCCCGCCGCTCGCGGTGTGGAAGTGCTCGAGCAGCACCGGCGTGACGTCGGCGCCGTGCACGCCCTGCTCCTCGACGAGCGCGAGGCCCTCGGCGAGCAGCCGGTCGTGCAGCTCTTTGTCCATTTCGGACGCTTCGGGAATCGGGTTCGCCAGCAGGACACCGGAATTCGCGTACGCGCGGTGTGCGTCGATGACGGCGGCGGCCTGCTTCGGGTCGTCGACCCGCCAGCCGACCTGGTGCCCCGACGAGCGAAGGTAGAACGCCGGGAAGTCGTCGGTGCGGTAGCCCAGCACCGGCACCGAGTTCGTCTCCAGGACTTCCAGGGTGGCCGGGATGTCGAGCACCGACTTCACGCCGGAGCAGACGACCACGGTCGGCACCTTCGCCAGCACGCCGAGGTCGGCCGAGACGTCCCAGGACTGCGCGGCCCCGACGTGCACGCCGCCGAGCCCGCCGGTGGCGAACATCCCGATCCCGGCCGCGGCGGCCAGCGCCGACGTGCTCGCCACCGTCGTCGCGCCCGAGCGGCCGAGGCCGACGGCCGGGCCGAGGTCGCGCAGCGAGAGCTTGTCCAGGCCGGCGTCCGGCGCGCAGACGCGCTCGAGCTCGGCGGGGGAGAGGCCGACGACGACCCGCCCGTCGAGCACCGCGATCGTGGCCGGGACGGCGCCGCCGTCGCGGACCACGCCTTCGAGGCGGCGGGCGACGTCGAGGTTGCGGCCCGGCGGCAGGCCGTGGGACAGGATGGTGCTCTCCAGCGCGACGACGGGGTGCCCGTCACGCAGCGCCGAGGCGACCTCTTCGTGCAGCGAGAGTGCGGTAGTCACGAGGGACCATCATCGGTGATCGGTTCGCTCGCCGCGCCAGTGGGTCAGCTCGGTGGTGAGGTTGCTTTCGGCGGCGTTCGCCCAGCGTGTCCGGGCGGCTTCGCTGCGGTAGAGCGGCCGGGACAGCAGGCGCTCGAGGACGGCGATTCGGCCTTCGCGCCAGACGTCGTCGGGGTACTTCGCGTACTCCTGGCGGACCCCGTCCGCATACGCCGCGTACTGGTCCGGCGGCGCGCCGAGAACGGCGAGGTCGGCGTCGAGGAGGGCGGTGGCCAGCGGGTCGTCCGGTGGGGCGTCGTGTCCGATGGTGGTGAGGATCAGGCCTTCGACGCGCTCGACGTGCGCTTCGGCCACGCCTTCGAGCGCGTCGCGGGCCCAGGCGGCGCTGGCTCGTTCGTCTTCGCCGGGCTTCGCGTCGTACACGACGTCGTGTGTCCAGGCCGCGACGGCGACGATGGCGCGGTCGGTGTCGCCGAGGCCTTCGGCCAGCCAGGCGGAGTCGCGCGCGACGGCGGCCGCGTGCGTGAGCGTGTGGTAGCGGCGGTGCGGCTCGGCGTACCGGGCCCGCAGCCGCGGCCAGGCGTCGGACGTGCCGCCGAGCACCGCGACCGCTTCGGACCACTGCATCAGTCGAAGATCCCGCGTGGCCGCGCGAGGAGGTCGAGCCAGTCCTCGAGCTGCTTTTCCCAGTTGACGTCCGGCTTCATGGTGAACATCCCGAGGAAGTCCTGGCCGCGGCCGCCGAAGCCGCCGGTCTTGCTCACCCGGACCCGCTTGGTGACCTCCAGCACGACGTCGGTGCGTTCGGCCGAGGTCAGGAAGGTGACCGCGACCTGGGAGAAGATGCTCGCGAAGCGCGGCGAAGGCGTGAAGCGGATCTCCTGGAAGAACGGCAGCTGCTGGCGGGCGCCGTCGACCCGGCCCTGTTCGAGGACCGCCTCGCGGAAGGTGAAGCCGAGCCGGCTGAGCGCGTCGAGGATCCGCTTCTGCGCCGGAAGCGGCTCGATCGCGACGGCGTCGGCGTCGAAGGGGTCGCTGACCGCGGCGGCCAGGTCGAGCTCGGCCCGGACGCCGACCGCCATTCCCGTCAGCGGCTTGGCGTAGACGCTGGTCACCGGCGTCTCCCAGGGCAGCGGCACCTCGAACGGCACCCGGATCTGCTGGCCGGCCCGGATGACTTCGCTGCCGACCAGGTGCTGGGAGCCGAACGGGAGGTCTTCGGTCCGGCCGCCGGGCACCTGGACGCGGGCCAGCAGCGTCACGCCCAGCCCCTTGATCTCCTGGTCGACCTCGCCGCCGAGCAGCAGCACCTCGCCGTGGAGCGGGCGGCCGGGGGCGGCGGTGCGGTCGAGCAGGCGGGCATCGATCCGCGCCCCGCCCGAGCCGAACGTCGCGAGCACCTTCTGGAACATGCCGGGGATCCTGCCAGGCCGGAGACCTCCCGCGCGGGGACTCGGGCACAATGGCCGGGTGAGCACCGAGACGCTGACGAAGCCGGAAACCACGCCCGAGGGCACGGACACCACCGACGACGACTCGCCGAAGATGTTCCACTACGTGAAGAAGAACAAGATCGCCGAGAGCGCGGTCATGGGCACTCACGTGGTGGCGCTGTGCGGCGAGGTCTTCCCGGTGACGAAGTCGCCGAAGCCCGGGTCGCCGGTCTGCCCGGCCTGCAAGGAGATCTACGACAGTCTCCGCCCGGGCAACTGAGCCGGGCCGGGAGTCCCCGGCGGGGTGCCCCCGCCGGGGTTTTCTGCTGTCCGGAATGAGACAACTCGTCGAACAAACGTGAAAAACCTTCATTCGGCGGGTGTGCCGGGTGCCCGGGGCCTGGTAAATCCAGCGGGCCAGGTCCCTCTCACCCACCGGAGTCGCACATGCGCAGAACCGGGATCGTGCTCACCCTCGCCGCCCTGCTCGCCGTGGTCTCGCCCGCGCTGGCCCAGGCCGTCACGGGCTGGACGGAGGTCGGCTCCGACAACGCCCGCGCCCTCGACGAGAGCCAGGGCCTCGCGACGATCGTGCGTCCTTCGGGGACGACGATCCGCTACACCGGGATCGGCACGATCCCGGCCGACCTGAACGCCCAGGGCTGGAACCACGTCGGCGACCCGGGCTCGGCCCAGGGCTGGTACGTCGAGCCGTACCAGCGTGACGACCGCGGCGCGAAGCTCTTCCGCGTCCAGGCCCCGGACGGTTCGTGGGCCAACTACAAGCACAACCTCGAGTCGTGGGAGGCGAACAACAACTCCTTCGCCGCGGTGTCGCCGGACGCGCGCTGGCTGGTGGCGGGGGAGTGGGGCACGATGGACCGGCTCCTGGTCCACCCGATGCCCGGCGTGGTGGCCACGAACCCGGCGCAAAACCTGCCGCTGGCCGGGGCGATCCGCTTGGACCACGCGGTCCGCGACGTCCAGGGCTGCGACTTCCAGACCGCGACCCGCCTGCTCTGCGCGTCCGACGACCCGGACGGCAGCCTCTTCGGCACGACGAAGCCGCTCCTCCAGGTCGACCTGGCTTCGTCGTTGAACGGCTCGGACGTCACCGCCCACGTCACGTCCCTGGGCCAGCTCCCGCTCCGCAGCGGCTGCTCGGGCTCGTTCGAGGTCGAAGGCATCGACTTCGACGAACGCGACAACACCCTCCGCGTGGTGGTCATGGCCCCGAGCATCTGCATCCTCTGGGACAGCAAGACCTACCGCTTCCAGCAGCGCTGACCCCGTGATCGAAGGGGCGACACGCGTGATTGCGGAGTCGACACGCGTGATTGAAGCGACGACACGCCGGGCCCGCCTTGGACCCGGCGTGTCGTCCGTCTGATCACGCGTGTCGACCCTCAAATCACGCGTGTCGGCGTTCCGATCACGCGGGTTCGGGGTTGAGGGACTCCGAGTCGGGGGCCTGGGACGGGGTTCGGCGAGCTTCGCGGCGGGCGCGGCGGCGTTCCTTGCGGGTCTCGACCATCGTGTAGAGGGTCGGGACCAGGACCAGGGTCAGCAGGGTGGAGCTGACCAGGCCGCCGATCACCACGATCGCCAGGGGCTGGCCGATGAACCCGCCCTGGCCGGTGATGCCCAGGGCCATCGGGACCAGGGCGAAGATCGTCGCTGCCGCGGTCATCAGGATCGGGCGCAGCCGGCGCCGGCCGCCTTCGGTGACGGCGTCGGCGACGCTCATGCCTTCCGCCCGGTACTGGTTGATCAGGTCGATCAGCACGATCGCGTTGGTCACCACGATCCCGACCAGCATCAGCATCCCGATCAGCGCCGGCAAGCCGAGCGCGGTGCCGGTGGCCAGCAGCAGCCCGATCGCGCCGGTCGCCGCGAACGGGATCGACACGAGCAGGATCAACGGCTGAATCAGGCTGCGGAACGTCGCCACCATGATCAGGAACACGATCGCGATGGCCGCCAGCAGGGCCAGGAACAGGTTCGAGAACGCCTCCTGCTGGTCCTGGCTGACGCCGCCGAGCGAGTACGCCGCACCGCCGGTGAACGTCAGTCCGTCCAGTTTGGACTTGATGTCCGCGGTGGTCTTGCTCAGGTCGTCCCCGGTGTTCTTCGCGGTCACCGTGGTGCTCAGGTCGCCGCCGGTGCGCCGCACCGACGCCGGTCCGTCCACAGTGGACACGCGAGCCACCTCGTCGAGCCGGACGACGCCGCCCGGGCCCGGGATCGGCAGCCCGCGCACCTGGTCCACCGTGGCCGGAGCCGTGCCGGCCCGCAGCACGATGTCCGTGCGCTGCCCGCCGACCGGCAGCTGGGTCACCGTGCGCCCGGCGATCGCCTGGTTGGCGATCTGCCCGATGGTGCTCGCCGACAGCCCGCGCGCGGCGGCCGCGGCGTCGTCCACCTCGACCTGCACCCGCGGCGAGCCGACGCTCAGGTCGCTCGACACCTCGGTCAGCCCGGCCACCCCGCGCAGCGCCTGCACCACCTGGTCGGACGCCGGCTTCAGCGCGGCCTCCGACGGTGCGGTCACCGTCACCGAGACCTGGTCGGAGTTGAACCCGGACGCGTCCGCGCCGATCTTGATCTCGCCCAGCTCGGGCCGGGACGTCAGCTTCGACCGCAGCCGGTCCGACAGCGCGTCGAGGTCGGTGTCCTTGGCCACGGTGACGGAGATGCTCGTGTTGGTCCCGCCGCCGAAGCCGAACGTCCCGCCGCCGCCGATGCTGACCTGGTAGGTCTGCACCGCGGACTCGGCCGCGAGGGCCTGCTCGACGGCCGTGGCCGCCTTCTCCTTCGCCTCGACGCTGGTGCCGGCGGGCAGCTTCTGCGTCATGTTCAGCGTGGTGCCGCCGGACTGGTCGAGGAAGTTCGTGTTCAGCCGCGTCGCGAGCCCGACCGTGCCCGCGAAGATCAGCAGGGCCAGCAGGACGACGGTCAGCCGCCGCCGCGTCGCGAACCGGATCACCGGCAGGTAGGCGCGCTGCAGGACGCTGCGACGCTCCTTCTCGACGGCGGCTTCGCGCGCCCGCTCGGCCTCGACGGGGTCCGCCGGGACGGCGGGCCGCTTCAGGAACCAGTACGCCAGCACCGGAACCACGGTCAGCGAGACGAGCAGCGACGCCAGCAGCGCCACCGTCACCGTGATCGCGAAGGGCGAGAACAGTTCGCCGACGAACCCGCCGACGAACGCGATCGGCAGGAACACCGCGACGGTCGTCAGCGTGGACGAAGTGACCGCGCCGGCCACCTCGCGGACGCCGTCGAGCACCGCCCGGTCCTTTTCCTCGCCGTACGCGAGGTGCCGTTTGATGTTCTCCAGCACGACGATCGAGTCGTCGACCACCCGGCCGATCGCGATGGTCAGCGCGCCGAGGGTGAGCAGGTTCAGCGACAGGTCGCCGGTCCACAGCGCCAGCAGCGCGACGACCACCGACAGCGGGATCGAGACCGCGGTCACCAGCGTCGAGCGCACCGAGAGCAGGAACAGCAGGATGACGACGACGGCGAACGCCAGGCCCAGCAGGCCTTCGGTGGTCAGGCCGCTGATCGCGTCCTTGACCGGGGTGCCCTGGTCGAACACGACGTTCATCTCGGCGCCGGTCTTCTTCGCCAGGTCCGGCAGCTTGTCGCGCACCGCCTGGGAGATCGCGACGGCGTTCCCGTTGTCCACCATGGTGATCGAGAGGCCGAGGCTGGGCTTGCCGTTGGTGCGCGTGATCGACGTCGGCGGCGCGAACCCGGGCTGGACGTCGGCGACGTCACCCAGCTTCACCGGACCGCGCGCCGGAGTACCCGGGCGCGCCGCCGAAGCACCCGGCGTCAGGTACAGGTTGCGCAACGTGTCCACAGTGGTCTGTCCGCCGCCGACCTGCACCGACAGCGTCTTGCCGTTTTCGGTCAGCGTCCCGGCCGGCACCGCGGCGCCCGCGGTCTGCAGCGTGGTCGCGACCGAGGCCGGGTCCACCCCGGCCGCCGCGAGCTTCGCGTAGTCGAGCGTGATCGTGACCCGCGGCTGCTGCACGCCGGTGACGGTCACCGTGCGGACCCCGTCGATCTTCCGCAGCTCCGGCGCGACCTGGTCGGTCAGCGCGGGCGCGAGGGCCTGCGGGTCGCCGGTGGTGCCCGCGGCGACCAGCACCACCGGCAGGTCGTCGGTGCTGCCGGCGGACACGGCGGGCTCGGTGTTCTGCGGCAGCCGCGGCCGGACCTGGTTCACCACCTGCTGGATCTGCGAGACGGCGGCGTCGATGTCCGTGCCGAACTCGAACTGCGCGACGACGCGCGAGACGCCGTCCGACGACGTCGAAGTGATCTGCTCGAGGCCCTTCAGCCCCTGGAGGCCGCCTTCCAGGGGCTCGGAGACCTGCCGGTCGACCGCGTCCGGCGACGCGCCCGGGTACGCGGTGACGATCTGCGCCTGCGGGAACTGCAGTGACGGGAAGAGCTGCTGCTTGAGCTGCGGCAGCGCGAAGGCGCCGAAGCCGACGACGACCAGCGCGAGCAGGCCGATCAGGCTCCGGTTGCGCAGGCTCAGTCTGGCCAGCACGGACATGACTCGGAAAACCCCCTCGGGAACGACGCGGCGACCGACGCCTGCGTCAGTGACGGGGGAAGCGTCCCATGTCCGACCTGAGGAGCGACTCAGTCTGGGGGTGGATTCCGGGTCCCCCCTTCGGTGGACCCCCGACCCTGAGCCGCACTGGGTGCCGGTTCCGGTGCGCTCGGTGACGAGGTGTCCTCTTCGGACGGCTCCGGCTCGCCGCCGCCGGGGGAGACGTCCTCGGCGCGCGGGCGCCGCAGCGGCGTGGTCGAGCGGTCCCACAGCTTGCGGCCCTCTTCCGAGCGCAGCCGCTCGGAGGCGCGTTCCATCTCCAGCCGCCGCCACTTGCGCCGCTGCCGCCGGGTCGCCTTCGCCGGCCACAGCTCCTGGATCGCGCTGTTGAAGTACGCGCCGCCGACCACGGCCAGTCCGATGAAGAACATCAGCAGCAGGAACGCGATCGGCGCGGCCAGCGCGCCGTAGGTGTAGCCGGTCTTGGTGATCCAGTTCAGGTAGACGCGCAAGCCGACCGAGGACAGCAGGAACACGACCATGGCGAGCACCGCGCCGGGCAGCCCGCGATGCCACGGCAGCTTCCGCGGCAGGGCGAGCTTGTACAACGTGGTCAGGGCGAGGGTGATCATCGCGCCGAGGGCGGGGAAGTACAGCGCGCTCACCCACGACGTGACGGTCGGGCGCCAGGCCGCCGGGAAGAACTCCGGCAGCAGGTCGGGGCCGATCGCCAGCAGCGGCAGCCCGACCACCAGGATCACCAGGCCGCACAGGTACAGCAGCAGCGCGAAGATCCGCTGCCAGACGTCGTTGCGGACGCCGTACTGGTCGTGCGCGACGGTGATCGCGTCCACGAACGACGACATCGCCGACGAGCCCGCCCACAGCGAGATGAGGAAACCGACCGAGACGATCTCGCCCTTGCCGACGGTGAGGATGCTGTTCACGGTCGGTTCGATGATGTCGTGGACGGCGTTCTGGCTGAACACCGTCCGGCAGAACCCGATGATGCGGTCGTGGACCGCGCCGACGACCCCTTGGCCGAACCATTCGCCGACGAAGCCCAGGCTGCCGAGCAGCCCCAGCAGCAGGGGCGGGAGCGACAGCGTCTGCCAGAAAGCCGCCTCCGCGGCCTCGGAGAAGATGTTGCCCTCCCAGGCCTTGGCGAAGGTGCGCGTGACGAGCCGCCACGGCCCCTTGCGGGCCACCTTCGTCGCTGCGGACGGCTGCACCTCACCCATGACGTGTCCAGCATGGTCCATCCGTGCTGATTTGGCTCGTCACGCCCCCTGCGGCCGGGCGTGTCGGGGGACATCACCCGTGCCGGTGCCCGGAACTGTCGGACCCGGCCGGTAGACTCGGTCCAGTGCCCTCACCGCAGTCGCCGACGGAAGCAGTGCAGCAGAAGTCGGTACCACAGTGAGGGTTTTCGCACGTCACAGCACTTAAGCGAGGGGGAGGACCGGCGATGACGGAGACGCAGCTCGGGGCGCCTCCCGCGGAGAAGGACTCGACCGCGCGCCCGCTGCGGGCGTGGCAGCGGCGGGCGCTCACCAAGTACCTGACGCAGAAGCCGAAGGACTTCCTCGCGGTGGCGACACCCGGCGCCGGCAAGACGGTGTTCGGCCTGCGGATCGCCGCAGAGCTGCTCAGCGACCGCACGGTCGAGGCGATCACCATCGTCACCCCGACCGAGCACCTGAAGCACCAGTGGGCGGCCTCGGCCGCGGCGGCCGGCATCGCCATCGACTCGAACTTCCGCAACACCACCGGCGTCACCTCGTCCGACTACAACGGCGTCGCGCTGACGTACGCGCAGGTCGCGGCGCACCCCACGCTGCACCGGGTGCGCACGGAGAACCGCAAGACCCTGGTCATCCTCGACGAGATCCACCACGGCGGCGACGCGAAGAGCTGGGGTGACGCGATCCGCGAGGCGTTCACCCCGGCCGTCCGGCGGCTGTGCCTGACCGGGACGCCGTTCCGGTCGGACGACTCGCCCATCCCGTTCGTCACGTACGAGCCGGACGCGGGCGGTTTCCAGCGCAGCAAGGCCGACCACGCGTACGGCTACGCGGACGCGCTGGCCGACGGCGTGGTCCGGCCGGTCGTCTTCCTGGCCTACTCGGGCGAGGCCTCCTGGCGCACGAGCGCGGGGGAGGAGTTCACCGCCCGGCTCGGCGAGCCGCTGACGGCGGAGCAGAACGCCCGGGCGTGGCGCACGGCGCTCGACCCGGCCGGCGAGTGGATCCCGGCGGTGCTGCAGGCCGCCGACACGCGGTTGTCGCAGGTCCGCCAGAGCGTGCCGGACGCGGGTGGCCTGGTCATCGCGACGGACCAGGAGTCGGCGCGGGCGTACGCGAAGATCCTGGAGCGCATCTCCGGGGAAATGCCGACGCTGGTGCTCTCGGACGACCCGAAGGCCTCGGGACGGATCAAGGAGTTCTCCGAGACGAACGAGCGCTGGATCGTGGCGGTCCGGATGGTCTCCGAAGGCGTCGACGTCCCCCGCCTGGCGGTGGGCGTGTACGCGACGAGCGCGTCGACGCCGCTGTTCTTCGCCCAGGCGATCGGCCGGTACGTGCGAGCGCGGAAGAAGGGCGAGACGGCGAGCGTGTTCCTGCCGTCGGTCCCGGTGCTGCTGGAGCTGGCCAGCGAGCTGGAGGCCCAGCGCGACCACGTGCTGGGCAAGCCGCACCGCGAGAAGGAAGGCTGGGAGGACGAGCTCCTCGCCCAGGCCAACCGCACCGAGGACGAGCCGGGCGAGGAGGAGAAGGCGTTCACCTCGCTGGGCGCCTCGGCCGAGCTCGACCAGGTCATCTACGACGGCAACTCGTTCGGCACGGCGGTGTTCTCGGGGTCGGACGAGGAACAGGAGTACCTGGGGCTGCCGGGCCTGCTGGAGCCGGACCAGGTGCGGGCGCTGCTGCGGAAGCGGCAGGAAGAGCAGATCGCCGACGAGAAGCGCCGCAAGCCGGCCAAGGAGGAAGCCCCGCCGGCGGCGGCCCGCCCGCAGTCGGTGAGCGAGCGGCTCGGCGCGTTGCGCAAGGAGCTGAACGCGCTGGTCGGCATGTACCACCACCGCACGAAGAAGCCGCACGGCGCGATCCACAACGAGCTGCGGCGGGTCTGCGGCGGCCCGGTGACCGCGATGGCGACCGTCGAGCAGCTCGAAGAGCGGATCGTGACACTGCGGTCCTGGTGAGGTGCCGGATCCCGGGCGCTGTCGCCCGGGAGGCTGAAGTTCCGGCGGTCACCGTCCGTTCCCGGCGGGGCGGGATCACCGCACCGCCGGGCTTGTGACGCTGCGTATCACGTTGTCACCGGCGGGCCGCCCGTCCGTCCCCCGCCGAGTGGCCTTCCGGGCACTTCCCCGCCCGAACTCCGCAAGTCGGCGACGGGTCACGCCGCCATCCCGTGGATTCGCCACGGGTTGCGCTCGGTGCACACGACCGGCCCAACGTCACGGCTCGATGAAACCCCGATGTAACTAACGGTGAGTGCTGGCGATCACATCGTCAGCGGATCTACTCTTTCCGGGCGAGGTTCAGCCTGTGTTGCCGAACCGTGTCCAATTGGTGTCATTTAATCGATCCAGCTATCTTCCCCGCAGCCGCTCAGCGGCATATGTTGTCGCCCACAACATATGCGCGACGGTGCGCCGGGCCTCCCGGATCGCCGCCTCGCTGGCCCGACGCACACGCCGACGGCCGCTCGTCACCACTGCTTGGATCCGGAAGGAACGAGGATGCGCAGCAAAACCCTTACCCTCCTCGCCGCCACGGTGAGCGTCGGCCTCGCGCTGACCGCCTGCGGCAACAACAGTTCGAACAGCGGGGGCACGGGGAGCAACTCCGCTTCCTCGTCGGCCCCGGCCGCCGGGGGCGGCGCCAACGGCAAGGTCGGCGTCATCCTGCCGGAGACCGCCAGCTCGGCCCGCTGGGAAGCCTTCGACAAGCCGATGCTGCAGGCCGCCCTCGCGGCGCAGGGCTTCGAGGCCGACGTCCAGAACGCCCAGGGCGACGCCCAGAAGTTCTCGACCCTGGCCGACGGCTTCATCAGCGCCGGCGTCAAGGCCCTGATCATCGCCCCGTCCGACCCGGCCGTCGGTGCCGCCGTCGAGAACAAGGCGAAGAACGCGGGCATCCCGGTCATCGATTACGACCGCCCGAGCCTCGGCGGGTCCGCCGAGTACTACGTCTCGTTCGACAACGAGAAGGTCGGCCAGCTCCAGGGCCAGGCCATGGCCGACGCGCTGAAGGACAAGGCCGGCGCGGGTGTCGTCCAGATCGAGGGCGCCCCGACCGACAACAACGCCACGCTGTTCACCAACGGCCAGGACTCGGTGCTCGAGCCGCTGTTCTCGGCGGGCAAGCTGAAGCGGATCCAGAAGCAGCCGATCAACGACTGGGACAACCAGCTCGGCGGCACGACGTTCGAGCAGATCTTCCAGGCCAACGGCGGCAAGGTCGACGGCGTCGTCGCGGCGAACGACGGCCTGGCCGGCGCGGTCATCACCATCCTCAAGAAGAACGGCCTCAACGGCAAGGTCCCGGTCACCGGCCAGGACGCCACCGCCGACGGCCTGATGGCGGTCATGCGCGGTGACCAGTACATGACGGTCTTCAAGCCGATCAAGGAAGAGGCCGAGGCGACCGCGAAGCTGGCTGCCGCCCTGGCCAAGGGCGACAAGGCCGCGGCCGACGCCATCGCGACCGGCAAGCTGCACGACCCGAAGAACAACCGCGACATCAAGTCCGTGCTGCTGACCCCGACGACGATCCTGGCGAAGGACATCAAGACCGTCGTGACCCAGGGCTACGTGAAGGCGAGCGAGATCTGCGGTGGCGACCTCGCCGCCAAGTGCACCGAGCTCGGCATCTCCTGAGCCCCGGCAACACCCCATGAACAGCCGGGCCGGGACGCGCACCCCGACGGCGCGTCCCGGCCCGGTCCCCACCCAGGAGAAAGCCCATCCATGAGTGAGCCCATTCTCGAGATCAAGGGCCTGAACAAGAGCTTCGGGCCGGTCCACGTCCTCCACGACGTGGACTTCGACGTGCGTGCGGGCGAAGTCACCGCACTGGTCGGCGACAACGGCGCCGGCAAGTCGACGCTCGTCAAGTGCATCGCCGGCATCCACCCGTACGACTCGGGGGCCGTGCGGTTCAACGGCGAGGACGCCCACATCCGCGGCCCGAAGGACGCGGCGGAACTCGGCATCGAGGTCGTCTACCAGGACCTCGCGCTGGCCGACAACCTCGACATCGTCCAGAACATGTTCCTCGGCCGCGAACGCGGCAGTTCCTGGAAGCTCGACGAAGCCAGCATGGAGAAGGCCGCCCGCGAGACGCTGGCCTCCCTGTCGGTCCGGACCGTGAAGTCGGTCCGCACGCCGGTCTCCTCGCTGTCCGGTGGCCAGCGGCAGACCGTCGCCATCGCGAAGTCGGTGCTGTGGAACAGCAAGGTCGTCGTGCTCGACGAGCCGACCGCCGCCCTCGGTGTCGCGCAGACCCGGCAGGTGCTCGACCTGGTCCGCCGCCTGGCCGAGCAGGGCCTTGGCGTCGTGCTCATCAGCCACAACATGGCCGACGTGTTCGAGGTCGCCGACCGCATCGCCGTGCTCTACCTCGGCCGGCTGGTCGCCGAGGTGCACACGAAGGACGTCACCCACGGCCAGGTCGTGGAACTGATCACCGCCGGTCGCTCCGGTGACCTCGGCCTGGCCCGGCCCGAAGCCGTGGTCCTGTGAGCGGGAAGAAAGAACCGGAAATGACTGAAACCCCTGCCAAGCACGAGGTCGGCGCTTCCGCCGACGCGCTCGCGCAGACCCAGGCCCCGACCGGGGCGATCTCCGACTTCGGCATCGACACGACATCGATGTCAACGGGCGAAGCGGTCCGCGACTACTTCGCCCGCCTGCGGGCCGGTGAACTCGGCGCGCTGCCGTCGCTGTTCGGCCTGCTCGTGCTGGTCATCCTGTTCAGCGCGCTGTCGGACAACTTCTTCACGCTGGCCAACATCGCCAACGTGTTCCCGCAGGGCGCGGGCGTGATCATCATCGCGATGGGCATCGTCTTCGTGCTGCTGCTCGGCGAGATCGACCTCGCCGCCGGTGTGGCTTCCGGCACCGCCGCGTCCGTGATGGCCCTGCACTACGTGCACGCCGGGAACCTGCTGGGCTCCCTGGGGACCGGCGTGTTCGTCACGTTCATCGCGGTCCTCGCCGTGGCCATGCTGCTGTCGGCCTACCAGCGGATCTGGGCGGGCGCCGCGCTGTCGCTCATCGGCCTGCTGATCGTCGCGATCGGTGTCCCGGCCAACGCCTGGCTCGAGATCCTGCTGGCGATCTGCGTCGGCACCGCGATCGGCTGCATCACGGGGTTCCTCGTGTCGAAGATCGGCATGCCCTCCTTCGTCGTGACGCTGGCGCTGTTTATCGTGTGGCAGGGTGTCCTGCTGCAGTTCATCGGTGAGGGCGGCACGATCGGCATCAGCAACTCCGACATCCTGTACAAGATCGCCAACGGCAACCTGAACATCCTGGGCAGCTGGATCTTCTTCCTCGTCGCGGCCGGCGGGTTCGCGGTGATCACGCTGACCAGCCACTTCAAGCGGCTCAAGCGCGGCCTCGTCGTCCAGCCCACGGCGCTGGTGATGGTCAAGGTCGGCGCGCTCGTCGTGCTGTCGGCGCTGGGCACCTGGCTGCTGACGATCAACCGCTCGCCGAACAAGGCGGTCGTCACGATCGAGGGCGTCCCGTACGTCATCCCGATCATGCTGGCGCTGCTGGTGGCCGGGACCTACGTGCTCAACCGGACCAAGTACGGCCGGTACGTCTACGCGGTCGGCGGCAACAAGGAAGCCGCCCGCCGCGCCGGTATCGACGTGCCGAAGATCCGGGCGAGCGTGTTCGTCATCGGCTCGGCGATCGCGGCGATCGGCGGCATCGTCGCCGCGTCGAAGGTCGGTTCGGTCAGCCCGCAGTCCGGTGGCCTCAACACGCTGCTGTTCGCGGTCGGTTCGGCCGTCATCGGCGGCACGTCGCTGTTCGGCGGCAAGGGCCGGGTGTCCGACGCCGTGGTCGGTGGCCTCGTGATCGCCGTCGTGATCAACGGCCTCGGCCTGCTCAAGCAGCCGGCCGCGGTGGTCAACATCATCACCGGTCTGGTCCTGCTCCTCGCCGCCACGGTCGACGCGCTGTCCCGGCGCCGCGCGGCTGCGTCGACGCGCTGAACCAGCATGGGATGATAAAGCCCGTGACCAGCACGCCCGTTGCACGACCGGACGAGGTGCGCCGGCACAACCGCACGACCCTGCTCCGCCTGCTGCACGTCGGCGGGCCGAGCACCCGGGCGACCCTGGCCGCCGAGCTGGGGCTCAACCGGAGCACGATCAAGACCCTCGTCGACGGGCTCGCCGAAGCCGGCGTCGTCGAGGAGAAGGTGCCGAGGCCGGGACGAGGGGCGGGCCGCCCCTCGCTCCTGGTCCTGCCCCAGCCGCACGCGGCGGTCGTGCTCGCGGTCGACCTGCAGGTCGAGCACGTGGCGATCGCGCTGGTCGGGCTCGGCGGGCAGATCCTGGGCCGCAACAGCTGGAACCTGCGCGGCCGGATGGGGCAGCCCGGCGAGGTCATCACCCACGTCGTCGAGTCGACGGCCATCCTGGCCGGCGACCTCGGCGTGACCCCGGTGGCGGCCGGGGTGTCGGTGCCCGGCGTCGTGCGGCGCGCGGACGGGCACGTGCACGAGGCCCCGAACCTGCGCTGGACCGACGTCGCGCTCGGCGACCGGCTCGGCGGGGTGCTGCAGATCCCGATCCTCGTCGGCAACGACGCGGAGTTCGGCGCGGTCGCCGAGCACCTGCGCGGCGCGGCCCGCGGGGCGTCCGACGTGGTGTACATCTCGGCGGACGTCGGGGTCGGCGGCGGCGTCATCGCCGAAGGCTCGGCGCTGCGCGGCGGCTCGGGCTACGTCGGCGAGATCGGGCACATGGTCATCCGGCCGGACGGGCGGCCCTGCTACTGCGGCAGCAGTGGCTGCTGGGAGACCGAGGTCGGCGAGGCGGCGCTGTGCCGGGCGCTCGGGCTGCCCGAGGACACCCCGCGCGGGGCGATCCTCTTCGAGCTGCGCGAGCTGGGCCGCGACCCCGAGGCGTCGATGACGCGGCTTGCGGAGTTCGCGGAGTGGCTGACGCTGGGGCTGATCAACATCGTCAACCTGCTCGGGCCGCAGCTGGTGATCCTCGGCGACCTGCTGACGGTGCTGCCGGAGGCGGTGCTGCGGCACGTCGGCGCCGAGGTGCGCCGGCGCAGCCTGGTGAGCCGCGCGGTCGGTGGCACCCGGATCGTCAGCTCGGCTCTGGGGGCCGACGGAAGGCTGCTCGGCGCCGCGGAAGTGGCGTTCGAAGTGGTCTTGGATTCTGTCTGATTTCTTGTCCGGTTCCGTGTCCGGAATACACACGGTTCGGGACTGAATCGTGATTTCCGACACGCAATCTGCAAGATGCAGAAAGGCGGCCGGTGCCTGTGCACACCGGCCGCCTTTCGCTCGTCTGGTTACCGCTGGATGTCGGCGGACAGTTCCTTGAGCTTGGCCTCGTGCTCGCGGGCGTGGTGCCCGCAGAAGAGCAGTTCGCCGCCTCCGGAGAGGACGGCACGTACCTGAGCTGCTGCTCCGCACCGGTCACAGCGGTCGGCGGCGGTCAGTTCGGGGCGGGTGAGCGTCGGCGATGTCATGGGGGTCTCCCTCCGTCCCGGCACCGGTCGCCCGGTGCCATCGATCCAGCTACGCCCACTTCGGGACTGATGCCGGTGGCGGCGATCGCCTCCGGCTCCGCGTGTTCGTGCTTCCACTGTTCCAGACGTTTCGCGGCTCGCAAGTGTTCCCGCGCCGGTGGGACCTGAGTCACGTCGATTTACCCCGGATGCCGTAGCGGCCTCCCGCATTCCAGGAGACGATTACCCGGAGAGTTACGTTTTCCGTGGTCAGGCACCATGGGCTGGTGAGTACGGTGACTTCCCCGCGACGGCTTTCCGCGGTGCCCGCTCCGCTCTTGTTCGTTCTCAGCGGAATTTCGATGTACGCCGGAGCGGCAGTGGCGGTCGACCTTTTCGGCCACGCATCCCCCGCGGGGGTGGCCTGGCTCCGCTGCCTGGGGGCGGCGGTGGTCCTGCTGGCCTGGCGCCGCCCGGGCCGAGCTGCCTGGCGCGGCCGCCGTCTCCTGCTGGCGGTGGTGTTCGGCGTGGTGACGGCGGGCATGAACGTCCTGTTCTACGAGGCGATCGCCCGCCTGCCGCTCGGGACGGCGGTGGCGATGGAGTTCGCCGGCCCGGTGGTGGTGGCGGCTCTGGGGTCCCGCACCGTGCGCGACGTCGCGGCGCTGGTGCTGGTGGCGGCGGGCGTGGTGGCGATCGCGGACGTCCGGATCGGCGGGAGCTTTTGGGGCGTGGTGTTCGCGCTGGGAGCGGCCGCGGCCTGGGCGGGGTACATCTTGCTGGGCAAGAGGGTGGCGGTGGGTGGGGACGGCATCGACAGCCTGGCGATCGGCTTCTTCGCCGGGACGGTGGTGTTGTCCCCGCTCGCGCTGGGCACGGGGCCGGTGTGGTCTTCGCCACGGTTGCTGCTGCTGGGAGTCGGGGTGGGGGTGCTGTCGACGGTGGTGCCGTACGCGCTGGACCAGGTGGTGCTGCGGCGAGTGGGACAGGCGCGGTTCGCGACGCTGCTGGCGCTGCTGCCGGTGACGGCGGGGGTGATGGGGTTCGCGTTGCTCGGTCAGGTGCCCTCGGTGCCCGAGGCGGTGGGGACGCTGGCGGTGGTCGCGGGAGTGGCGCTGCGGAGCCGGGACGGGGCTGGGGAAGGCACGGCCGAGCCCCCGGGCTGAGGGTGGGCGGTTCGGCACCACGCACCGGCGGCGCTCGAACACCTGCGACGGGTTGTCCACAACCTGCCCAGCGTGTGGACAACCGGCCCTCGGCAGGCACTTTGCGGCCGTTTTCCGTCAGCCGCCCTCGATAAGCTGAAGCGGGGCGGATCCCCCAGGGAGGGTGGGCCTGCGCTGGTGAGCCTGGGCTGAGGAAAGCCGAGCGCGGGCACGCTGAGCCAGTGGCCGAGCCTTGGCCCTTCCGGCGCCCGGTCCGGTTCGTGATGGCCCTCACCACACGCACCCGGGATACTTACCCCGGGCGGCAGGAAGCGGGTGGCCATGACCAAAGCGGCGTCGGCCGCGGCGAAGGACTTCGCCGCCGCCGGAGTGGGTGGGGTTCACCTGGCCTGGGCCGACAACAACGGCATCCCGCGCTCGCGGATCGTGCCCGTCGCCGGTCTCGCCGATGCCGCCACGCGCGGGGTCGGAGCGACCTCGCTCTTCGCCGTCTTCGACAGCCATGACTCCATCACCTACCGGCACGAAGGCCTGGCCACGCCCTCCGGGGACATCCGGCTCGTGCCCGTCGTCGAGCGGCTGCGGCGGCTCGCCGGGCAGCCCGCGCTCGCCTGGGCGCCCGTCCGGCAGCTCACCCGCGACGGTGACCCCTGGCCCTACTGCCAGCGCGCCGTCCTCGAAGCCCAGGTTGCGGAGGCCGCCCGGCGAGGGCTCGAATTCCGGGCCGGCTACGAGCTCGAGTTCGCCGTCGCCCCCGCCGGCAGCCCCGACATCCTCCTCACCCCCGGACACCCGGGGCCCGCCTACAGCCCGCACGCCCTCGTCCCGCTCGACGGCTTCGTCGGCGCCCTCCTGCACGACTTCGCCGCCAACGGCCTGCGGATCGGCCAGCTGCACGCCGAGTACGGCGTCGCGCAGCTCGAGCTCTCCCTCGCCCCCGCCGATCCCGTCTCCGCCGCCGACGACCAGCTGCTCGCCCGGCAGACCATCCACGCCGCCGCGCGGGTGCACGGGCTCGCCGTCAGCTTCGCGCCCCTCGTCGGCCTCGGCGCCGCCGGCAACGGGTGGCACCTGCACACCTCGGTGCGCCGCGGGGGCCGTCACCTGCTCGACGGAGACGGCCGTCCGGACGGCGAGGGTGCCGGGTACCTCGCCGGGCTGCTGCGCGACTTGCCCGCCCTGACCGCGATCACCGCGCCCAGCGTCCCGTCGACGCTGCGGCTGCGGCCCGGCTCCTTCGCCGGCGCGTACGCGTTCTGGGGCGTCGAGAACCGGGAGGCGCCGCTGCGGTACGTCCCGGGCTCGGCGCTGCTGGGCGACGGCCACGCGAACGTCGAGCTCAAGACGTCCGACGCCTCGGCCAACCCGTACCTCGCGCTGGCCGCCGTGCTCGCCGCCGGGATGGCCGGCATCGAGGACACGCCCGCGCTGCCCGAGCCGATCGGCGAAGACCCGGGCGGCTGGACCGACGATGACCGGGCGGCTCGCGGGGTGCACCCGCTGCCCGCGAACCCCGCCGAACAGGACGCCGCGCTCGTGGCGTCGCCGCGGATCGCCGGGGTGCTCGGTGCCGAGCTGCTGGGTGCCTTCCGCGCCGTCCGGGCCTCCGACGCGGCGTGGGCCGCCGATCGCACGGTGGACGAGATCATCGCTGCTCATCTTTGCGTTATTAAGGAGACCATGTCTTCGGGGATCGACGGGGGACAGCTCGACCTGTCCGGGGTGCGGTGGCTGCCGGGCGGGGCCCGGCTGGCCGCGGTGGCCCAGGCGGAGCTGCCCCAGAAGGACGGCCTGGCCGCGGCCTTCTGCGGGCTCGCCGCGTTGCGGGCGGCCGGGCTCGACGTGGCCGACCAGGACGCCGTCGCGGCGGCCGCGGGCACGGTCCGCGGGCCGGCCGTGCGCCCGCCCGGCGAGCCGGGCCGGCGCGACTTCCGGCTGCCGCTGCCGGTCGTCGACGACCCGGCCGCGGCCGGCACCCGGGTCTCCGTGCTGGCGGCGGCGATCGGGTCGCTGTCGCGAGGCGCCCTCTCGGCCGTGCCGGTGACGGGGGAGTGGACCACCGAGGCCCTGTTCGACCTCCTCGTCGGCTTGTGGGACGTCCCGCGCGTCGCGGTGCTGGCCCGGATCGACGCCGCCGAGCTCGGCGCGCACGACACCCCGGAACGCGCGCTGCTCGACTACCTCGACACCGGCGTCCCGCCACTGTGGACATCCCGCTGGCGCCCGCCCGGCGGCCACTTCGTGCTCTTGGCGGGCATCCGCATCGGCGCCGAGGGCACCCTGCTGTCCGTTGTGGACACTTATCCGTCGCTCGGCGACCACGGCCGCCACGACCAGCCGGTCGAATGGGTGACGGCGGCGCTGGCCGGGCTCGGCGTCCTCGTGGTCGTCGACGCCGACCAGGCGGCCGGGGTGCGGAGAGCGGCCGCCGACGCCGGGCTCACTCCGTCCTATTGGGACTGAAACGCGAGTGGCGGCGGCCGTAGGCGAAGTAGATCACCAGGCCGATCACCAGCCACGCGGCGAACCGGATCCACGTCAGCACGTTGAGGTTGAGCATGAGGTACAGGCACGCCAGCGCGGCCACGACCGGGACCGCCGGGGAGAACGGCACCTTGAACGGCCGGTCGAGGTCGGGACGGCGGCGGCGCAGCACCGGGACCGCCACGGCCACGATGATCATCGCCGACAGCGCGCCGATGCTCACCATGTCGGCCAGCTCGGAAATCGGGATGAACGCGGCCAGCACGGCGATGAGCGCCGCGCCGCCGATGGTCATCCGGTGCGGAGTGCCCCAGCGCGGGTGCGCGGTGCCGAGCGCCTTCGGCAGCAGGCCGTCGCGGCCCATCGCGAACCCGATCCGCCCGATCGTGACCAGCTCGACCATCATCACCGACGTCAGCCCGGTCACCGCGCCGAGCGAGATCAGCGCGCCCACCCAGTGCTGGCCCACCCGGTCGAACGCGTCGGCCAGCGGCGCGCCCGTGTCGATGTCGGTGAACGGGACCATGCCGGTCAGCACGATCGAGACGCCGATGTAGAGCAGCGCGCACACGCCCAGCGCGCCGAGAATGCCGACGCGCAGGTCCTTGCGCGGGTTCAGCGTCTCCTCGCCGAGGTTCGCGAGCGCTTCGAACCCGGTGTAGGCGAAGAACACCACGGCCGCCGCGGTGATCATCCCGGCGATGCCGTAGACCGACTGCTCCAGCCCCAGCACCGCCTGGACCGCCGGCTGTTCCAGCACCGTCGTGCCGGCTTCGGGCGCCTTGGCCGGCGGGATGAACGGCGTCAGGTTCGCGCTCTTGACGAAGAACAGCCCGACCCCGAGCACCAGCACGCAGACCGCGACCTTGACGCACACCAGCAGGTTGGTCAGCCAGGCCGATTCCTTGATGCCCAGCACGGCGACCACGGTCAGCACGGCGATGATCAGCACCGCGCCGATGTTGACCTTCGCGTCTTCGCCGAACCACTCCGGCGACAGCCCGAGCAGGTTCGCCAGGTACCCCGACCAGCCCCGCGACACCACCGCGGCGCCGAGCGCGAACTCCAGCAGCAGGTCCCAGCCGATGATCCAGGCGAACACCTCGCCGAGGGTGGCGAAAGCGTAGGTGTAAGCACTTCCGGCCGTCGGGACGCTGGAGGCGAGCTCGGCGTAGCACAGGGCCGCGAGCCCGGCGACGACCGCGCCGAGCACGAACGACAGCGTCACCGCGGGCCCCGCGTGGGTCTTCGCCTCGACCCCCGCCAAGGTGAAGATGCCGGTGCCGATGATGATCCCGACGCCGAACCCGACCAGGTCGCGTCCGCGCAGCCGCCGTTTGAGCTCCCCGGAGTCCTGCCGTTCCAGGACCTCGTCCACGTTCAGCGTTCGCCGCTCACCCATGAGGAGAAGTTAGAAGGTCACGGGTCTTTCCGCAGATCGACGCCGGAGTCGGGCAAGGTGAGGCCGGCCTCCTGGGCGAGGATCGCGGCCTGCACCCGCGAGCGCAGGCCGAGCTTGGCGAGCACGCGCGAGACGTGCGTCTTCACCGTCGCTTCGCCGATGTACAGCCGGGCACCGATCTGGGCGTTGGACAGGCCCTCGCCGAGGCAGCCGAGCACCTCGCGCTCGCGGTCGGTGAGGTCGCCGAGGCCGTGCGGGAGGGCTGCCCGGTCCGGGGCCGACGCGGCGAACGCGGTGATCAGCCGCCGGGTGACCTGCGGGGCGAGCACGCCGTCGCCGGCCGCGACGAGCTTCACCGCTTCGATCAGCCGGGGCGCTTCGACCGATTTGAGCAGGAAGCCGGCGGCCCCGGCCCGCAGCGCCCCGTGCACGTACTCGTCGAGGTCGAAGGTGGTCAGCACGAGCACCTGGGTCAGGCCCGCGGACACCAGTTCCCGGGTGGCGGCGATGCCGTCGGTGCCGGGCATCCGGACGTCCATCAGGGTGACGTCCGGCCGCAGCGCCCGCGCCTGGCGGACGGCGGCGGCGCCGTCGGCGGCCTCGCCGACGACCTCGATGCCGTCGGCGTGGCCGAGGATGGTGGTGAGGCCGAACCGGACGGCGCTGTGGTCGTCGGCGACCAAGACTCGGACGCTCACCGCGGTGTGCCTACCGGGAGTTCCGCGCGGACCAGCCAACCGCCGCCCGCCGGGCCCGCGGTGAGCTCGCCGCCCACCGCGTCCGCGCGTTCACGCATGTTCAGCAGGCCCGTCCCGCCGCCGGGAGCCGGGAGCGGACCGGGGACGTCGTTGCGCACCTCGACCGCGAGAACGCCGTCGAGGCAGTGGACGGCGACGTCCACCCGTGCGCCCGGGGCGTGCTTGACGGCGTTGGTCAGCGCCTCCTGCGCGATCCGGTACGCGGTCAGGTCGACCGCCGCCGGCAGCGGCACGTCGGCGTCCACAGTGGACTCGATGTGCACCTCCAGCCCGCTGGCCCTGGCCGACTCCGCCAGCTTGGCCAGGTCCGCCAGCCGGGCGGGCGCGGTCGTCTCCGCGTCCCCGCCGTCGGCTCTGAGCAGTCCGATCATCGCGCGCATCTCCTCCAGGGCGCTGACGCTGTTCTCCCGCACCGACTCCAGCACCGCCTTCGCCAGTTTCGGGTCCGGCAGCGACAGCGCCGCCTCCGACTGGATGGCAATGGCCGAGAGGTGCCCCGCGATCACGTCGTGCAGGTCGCGGGCCATCCGCCCGCGTTCGGCGGCGACCGCGGCCCGCCGGTCCAGCTCCGCGATCTTCGCCAGCTGCGCGGCGTTGGCGCGTTCGGCCTCGGCGACGTCGCGTTGCTGGCGGATGTTGGCCGCCCACCACACCGGCGTGATGACGAAGGGCAGCACGCCGACCGCGGCCAGCACCGCCGCCCGCCACTGCTGGGCGAAGACCAGCACCGCGGCGAGCACGCCCACCACGGTGAACGCGGCGAGGCCGATCATCACCCGGCTGGTGCGCCGGGAGCCGTAGAGCGTCGCCGCGTACAGGAAGTCGGTGTAGATGATCAGCACCGGCAGCGACGGGCCGAGCCCGACGTCCACCGCGACCACCGCCGTGGCCAGGACGAGGGCGAGGGGCACCCGCCGGCGCAGCAGCTCGAGCCCGCACAACGCGGACAGCTCCAGCAGCCGCACCGCCAGCGGCCCGTGGTCGTACGCCGCGACGAGCCGGTGGATCCCGGTCGCGTAGACGAGGAACCCGAGCAGCCAGGTGGCCAGCGCGATCAGGCCGTCCTGCTGCCACACCGGGAGCGAGCGCAGGCGGGGCAGGGGCACCCGGTCATCCCAGCACACCGCGCGCCGGCCCGCGTCCGACGAAGTGATGACCCCGGGTCCGCCGCTTCGCCGACGCGGCCGGCCGCGAGGGCGCGCGAGCGTGGCGGGGTGGACGAGATGGGGAAGTTCTTCGCGGAGAACCCGATGGCCGCCGTCATCGCGGCGGGCGAGATCGGGTTCTGGGTGTTCATCGCGGCGGGGCTGGCGGTGCGGTACCTGCTGCGCGCGCGGCGCGTGTCGGCGGTGCTGCTGGCCATGGTGCCGCTGGTCGACGTCGTGGTGCTGGTGGCGACCGTGCTCGACCTGTCCGGCGGGGGCCGGCCGGGGTTCACGCACGGCCTCGCGGCGGTCTACCTCGGCTTCAGCGTGGTGTTCGGGCCGAGCATGGTCCGGTGGGCGGACGAGCGGTTTGCCCATCGTTTTGCCGGCGGGCCGCCGCCACCGCCGAAGCGGCAGGGGCGGGAGCGGGCCCGGTACGAGTGGCGTGAGTGGGGCAAGTGCCTGCTGGCTTGCGGGCTCGCCGCGGTGGCACTGCTCGCGGCGATCTTCGCGATCGGCGAGCCCGACCGGGTGGCGCCGCTGTGGGAGTGGTTCCCGCGGCTGGGGACCGTCTCGGCGGTCTGGCTGTTCGCCGGGCCGGTGTGGCAGGAGCTGTTCGGCCGGGAGGAGGTGCGGCCGTGAGGGAGCTGCTCGGGATCCTGCTGGTCGTCCAGGGCGGCGGCGGGCTGCTCAACCGCCTGCTCGGGGCGCGCTCGCCGAGCTGGTTCGTCCAGTTGCACCTGCTGCCGGCGTCGTGGCACGTCGTCGCCAGCGCGGTGATGGTGCTCGCGGGGGTGGCGGTGCTGGCCGGCGGCAGGAGGCGCCGGGGTTGACGGGTGGCGACGCAGTGAATGACTCATTCCTGGCGTCCGACGCCAGGAATGAGTCATTCAAGACGCCGGAGCCGGGGTGACGTAGGCCGCGCAGATGGCGGGAACGGCCGGGCACCGGAATGCTGGTCCCGTGCCCGAACAGATCCCCGCCCTGCACGAGCTCGCCGACTCCTACGGTGTCGCGACCCGGTACGAGAACGCCGACCGGGTCTGGGTCGACGTCGACGACGACGTCGTCATCGCCGTCCTCGGCCAGTTCGGCGTCGATGCCACCAGTGACGAGGCCATCGCCGCGGCGCTGGCCGCCGTGCGCGAAGCCCCGGCCGCCCTGCCGCCGACCATCGTCGTCCGGGAGGGCACCGGCAGGACGCTGGGTGTCGACGCCGAAGTCGTCCTCGAAGACGGGACGCGGCGGCGGGCCGACGGGGAACTGCCCGCGGACCTGCCGCTCGGGTGGCACCGGGTGGTCACCGCCGACCAGGACGTCGTGCTGGCCGTGGTGCCGGCGAAGCTGCCGCGGGTGCGGCCCGCCTGGGGCTGGATGCTGCAGCTCTACGCCCTGCACTCGGCCGGGTCCTGGGGCATCGGCGACTACGCCGACCTCGCCACCTTCGCCGCCCGGTCGGCCGCCGAACTGGACGCCGGCGTCCTGCTGGTGAACCCGGTGCAGGCGATCAGCCCGGCCCACCCGATCGAACGCTCGCCGTACTCGCCGGCGAGCCGCCGGTTCGCCAACCCGGTCTACCTGCGCGTCACGGCCACCGAGACCTTCCGGCAGGCCGACGCCGCGACGCAGGAGGCCGTCGAGTCCCTGGCCCCGGACCGCGAAGGCGAGCTGGTCGACTACGACGCCGTCTGGACGGCCAAGCGCGCCGCCCTCGAGCTGCTGTGGCCCCACCGGGTCGAGGAGCTGCCCGAGGACGCCGACCTGCTGGACTTCGCCCTCTTCTGCGCCCTCGCCGAGCGGCACGGCGGTGACTGGCGCGACTGGCCGGAAGACCTGCGCGACCCGGCCGGACCGGCGGCGGCGAAGGCGCGCGAGGAGCTCGAGGACCGCGTCGCCTTCCACGCGTGGTTGCAGCACCTCTGCCGGGTCCAGCTGGAAGCGGCGCGGACCGCCGCGCGCGAGGCCGGGATGACCGTCGGGATCGTGCACGACCTGCCGGTCGGGGTGCACCCCGGTGGGGCCGACACGTGGGCGCTCGAAGACGTCTTCGCCGCCGACGTGCGGGTCGGCGCGCCGCCGGACGCCTTCAACCAGCAGGGGCAGGACTGGAACCTGCCGCCGTGGCGGCCGGACAAGCTGGCGGAGGCCGGGTACGCGCCGTTCCGGGACGTCATCCGGGGTGTCCTGCGCTTCGCCGACGGCATCCGCGTCGACCACATCGCGGGCCTGTGGCGGCTGTGGTGGATCCCGCCGGGCGAGCCCGCGCACCGCGGCACGTACGTCCACTACGACGCCGAGGCCATGGTCGGCGTGCTCGCGCTCGAGGCGCACCGGGCCGGCGCCGTCGTCGTGGGGGAGGACCTCGGCACCGTCGAGGAGGTCGTCACCGACACGATGCACGATCGGGGGATGCTCAGCTCGGCCGTGCTGTGGTTCGAGCGCGACTGGGACGCGCCGGGCCAGCCGTTCACCCGACCGGAAAGCTGGGACCCGGACGCGATGGCCAGCATCTCCACGCACGACCTGCCGACGGTGCCGGGCTGGCTGAAGAGCGAGCACGTCCGGGTCCGGGCCGAGCTGGGCCTGCTGGACCGCGGGGTCGAGGCCGAAGAGGAAGCCGCCGCCGGTGAACGCCAGGCGTTGCTGGAACTCGTTGCGCGGGAAGGCATCCCGGACGACGACCCGGTCGTCGCGCTGCACACCCTGCTCGCGAAGGCCGCGTCACGGCTCGTGCTGACCTCGCCGGCCGACGTCGCGGGCCAGGTGCGGCAGCCGAATCTGCCCGGAACCGTCGACCAGTACCCTAACTGGCGGATTCGCCTGCCCGTCAGCGTGGACGGCTTCTTCACCGCGCAGGGGGTCCGCGCCGCGGTCGCACCGCTGGCGGCGGCCCGGCCGCTGCCCCGGTAACGACCACCCCGGCGCGCGCGACCCCCGGTGATACGGCACCGGTACGACCCAAGCTCGAGGAGACACCCAGTGCGGCCCTGGCCCGGAACGCCCTACCCGCTCGGCGCCACCTACGACGGAGTCGGGACGAACTTCGCCCTGTTCTCCGAGGTGGCCGAGCGCGTCGAACTGTGCCTGTTCGACGCCGAGGGCAAGGAGACGCGCTACGCGCTCGAAGAGGTCGACGGCTTCGTCCACCACGGCTACCTGCTCAACGTCGGCCCCGGGCAGCGCTACGGGTTCCGCGTGCACGGCCCGTACGACCCGAAGCGCGGCCTGCGCTGCAACCCGAACAAGCTGCTCATCGACCCGTACGCGAAGGCCGTCTCGCACGGCGTGAAGTGGGACGAGTCGCTGTTCGGCTACCAGTTCGACAACCCGGCCGAGCGCAACGACGACGACTCCGCCGGCCACGTGCCGTATTCGCTGGTGGCGAACCCGTTCTTCGACTGGGGCAACGACCGGCAGCCGAAGCGGCCGTACAACGAGACGGTCATCTACGAGGCCCACGTCAAGGGCATGACCGTGAACCACCCGTTCGTGCCGGAACAGCTGCGGGGCACCTACGCCGGCCTCGCGCACCCCGCCGTCGTCGAGCACCTGCAGAAACTCGGCGTCACCGCGGTGGAACTGCTGCCGGTGCACCAGTTCGTCACCGACCACGGTCTCGCACAGAAGGGCCTGACGAACTACTGGGGCTACAACACGATCGGGTACTTCGCGCCCCACGACTCCTACGCGGCGATGCCCGGCGAGGGCGGCCAGGTCCAGGAGTTCAAGGGCATGGTCAAGGCGTTCCACGAAGCCGGGATCGAAGTGATCCTCGACGTGGTTTACAACCACACGGCCGAGGGAAACCATCTCGGGCCGACGCTGTCGATGCGGGGCATCGACAACGAGGCCTACTACCGGCTGGTGGAGGGGGAGCCCGAGTACTACATGGACTACACCGGCACCGGGAACTCCCTCAACGTCCGCAACCCGCACACCCTGCAGCTGATCATGGACTCGCTGCGCTACTGGGTGACGGAGATGCACGTCGACGGCTTCCGGTTCGACCTCGCCTCGGCGCTGGCGCGCGAGTTCTACGACGTCGACCGGCTGTCGACGTTCTTCGACCTGGTCCAGCAGGACCCGATCGTCAGCCAGGTGAAGCTGATCGCCGAGCCGTGGGACGTCGGGCCCGGTGGCTACCAGGTCGGCAACTTCCCGCCGCTGTGGACGGAGTGGAACGGGCAGTTCCGCGACACCGTCCGCGACTTCTGGCGCGGCGAGCCGTCCACGCTGGGTGAGTTCGCGAGCCGGATCACCGGCTCGTCGGACCTCTACCAGGACGACGGCCGCCGCCCGTTCGCCTCGATCAACTTCGTCACCGCGCACGACGGCTTCACGCTGCGGGACCTGGTGTCCTACAACGAAAAGCACAACGAGGCCAACGGCGAGGACGGCCGCGACGGCGCCGACGACAACCGCTCGTGGAACTGCGGGGTCGAGGGCGAGACCGACGATCCCGAGGTGCTCGCCCTGCGGGCGCGGCAGCAGCGGAACATGCTGGCCACGCTGATGCTGTCCCAGGGTGTGCCGATGATCCTGCACGGCGACGAGTTCGGCCGCACCCAGCAGGGCAACAACAACGTCTACTGCCAGGACTCCGAACTGTCCTGGATGGACTGGGAACTGGCCAAGGAGAACGCCGACCTGGTCAAGTTCACCGCCGGGCTGGGCGCGTTCCGGCACCGGCACCCGGTGTTCCGCCGCCGCCGCTTCTTCCAGGGCGGCCCGGTCGGCAAGGGCGCGAAGCTCGGCGACATCGCCTGGTTCACCCCGGCCGGCGAGGAGATGACCGAGCAGAACTGGGACGACGGCTTCGGCAAGGCGGTCGTCGTCTTCCTCAACGGCAAGGCGATCCCCGACCTCGACCAGCGCGGGATGCACGTCGAGGACAACTCGTTCCTGCTCGCCTTCAACGCCCACTACGAGGACATCGACACCACGCTCCCGGGCAACGGCTACGGGGAGAGCTGGACCGTCGTGGTCGACACCGCGACCGGGGAGGTCGAGCCCGCCGACACCAAGCCCATCGAAGGCGGCGGACGGCTCACCCTCCCCGCCCGGTCCCTGATCGTGCTGCAACGGACGGAAACGGAAGCCGAATGACGGTGCCGGAGTCGACCTACCGGGTGCAGCTGCGCCCGGAGTTCACCTTCGCCGACGCGGCCGGCATCGCCGGCTACCTGCGCGACCTCGGCATCGGGGCGCTGTACGCGTCGCCGGTGCTGGACGCGGCCCCCGGGTCGACGCACGGCTACGACGTCGTCGACCCGACGCAGGCGCGGCCCGCGCTCGGCGGCGAGGCGGCGCGGCAGGAGCTGTCCGCGCTGCTGAAGGAGCTCGGCCTGGGCCTGGTGGTCGACATCGTGCCCAACCACATGTCGGTCGAGGTGCCGAAGGTCAACCGCTGGTGGTGGGACGTCCTGAAGCACGGCCGCGACTCGGAGTACGCGGCCTTCTTCGACGTCGACTGGGAGCGCGGCCCGCTGCTGCTGCCGGTCCTCGGCGACGACGACGCCGTCGGCGAGCTGACGGTCGAAGGCGACGAGCTGGTCTACTACGACCACCGCTTCCCGATCGCCCCCGGCACGGAAACCGGGACACCGCAAGAGGTCCACGAGCGCCAGCACTACCGCCTGATCGGGTGGCGCCGCGGCAACGCGGAGCTGACCTACCGCCGGTTCTTCGACATCACGACGCTGGCGGCGGTCCGCGTCGAGGACCCGAAGGTGTTCGCCGAGACGCACGGCGAGGTGCTGCGCTGGGTCGCCGACGGCGACGTCACCGGCCTGCGCATCGATCACCCGGACGGCTTGGCCGACCCGGGCGGCTACTTCCGGCGGCTGCGCGAGAACGCGCCGGACGCGTGGATCGTGGCCGAGAAGATCCTGCACCCGGGCGAGCCGCTGCCGCAGAGCTGGCCGGTCGACGGCACCACCGGCTACGACGCCCTGCGCGAGATCGCCGGCGTCTTCGTCGACCCGGACGGCGAGCCGGGCTTCACCGAGCTGGCGACCGAGCTGGGCGTGCAGACCGGCTACCACCGCGTCGAGGCCGAGGCCCGGCGCCTGGTCACCGACCGCATCCTGGTCGCCGAGGTGCGGCGGATCGCCGCGCTGCTGCCGGACGTCGACCCGGAGCAGGCCCGGCAGGCGGTGGCCGAGACCATGATCGCCTTCCCCGTCTACCGCTCCTACCTGCCCGAGGGTGCTTCGCACTGGGCGGCCGCGATCGCCGGGGCCCGTGAAACCCGGCCCGACCTCGCCGACGCGCTGGCCCGCCTCGACACCGCGGTGCGCGAGAACCCGGAGAGCGAGCTGGCCACCCGGCTGCAGCAGACGTCCGGCATGGTCGTGGCCAAGGGCACCGAGGACACGACGTTCTATCGCTACACGCGCTTCGCCGCGCTGAACGAGGTCGGCGGCAACCCGGACCGGTTCGGGCTCGGCGTCGAGGAGTTCCACCGGCTGGCCGCCGAGCGCGAGGCCGGTTACCCCGCGGCGATGACCACCCTGACCACGCACGACACCAAGCGCTCGGAGGACACCCGCGCGCGGATGGCGGTGCTGGCCGAGGTGCCGGGCGAGTTCGCCGAGGCCGTCCGGCGGTGGACCGCGCGGCGGGGGATCGACGAGCCGTCGCTGAACCTGCTGGCCTGGCAGACGCTCGTGTCGACCTGGCCGATCGAGCCGTCCCGGCTGCGGGACTACCTCGACAAGGCGGCCAAGGAGGCCAAGCTCCGGACCAGCTGGACCGACCACGACGAGGCCTTCGAGGCCGATGTCGCCGCGTGGCCTGAAGACGTCATGAACAACGCCGAACTGGCCGCGGACGTCGAGGCGTTCGTCAAGCGCATCGAGGGGCCCGGGTACGCGAACTCGCTCGGCCAGAAGCTCGTCCAGCTGACCGCGCCCGGCGTCCCGGACGTCTACCAGGGCACCGAGCTGTGGGACTTCTCCCTGGTCGACCCGGACAACCGCCGCCCGGTCGACTACGTGGCCCGCCGGGAGATCCTCGCCCGGATCACCGACGGCGAGCTGCCGGAGATCGACGCGTCGGGCGCGGCGAAGCTGCTGGTCGTGCACAAGGCGCTGCGGCTGCGGCGCGAGCACCCGGCGCTGTTCCGCGGCTACCGGCCGCTGCGGGCCGAGGGCCCGGCCGCGGCCCACTGCCTGGCCTACACGCGCAGCCCGGACCTCGCCGTGGCGGTGACCCGGCTCCCGGTCGGTCTCGAAGCCGGCGGCGGGTGGCGCGACACGGTGCTGCCGCTGCCCGCCGGCGTGTGGACCGACGTCCTGACCGGCCGCGAGGTCACCGGCGACCTGGCCACCCTGTTCGACCGTTACCCCGTCGCGTTGCTGGTGCGAGGAGACGTATGAGGTTCAGCGTGTGGGCCCCTTCGGCCCGCCGGGTCCGGGTGAGCGTCGACGAAGGCGTGCACGAGATGACCGAAGGCGACGGCGGCTGGTGGCACGCCGACGCCGACGGCGTCAACTACGCCTTCCACCTGGACGACGACGAGAAGCCGCTGCCCGATCCGCGGTCGCGGTGGCAGCCGCACGGCGTCCACGCGGAGTCGCGCGTCTACGACCACGCCGAGTTCGCCTGGACCGACGACGCGTGGCACGGCCGCCAGCTGCCCGGCGCCGTCCTCTACGAGCTCCACATCGGCACCTTCACCGAGGGCGGCACCTTCGACGCGGCGATCGACCGGCTCGACCACCTCGTCGAGCTCGGCATCACGCACGTCGAGCTGCTGCCGGTCAACGCCTTCGACGGCACCGCGGGCTGGGGCTACGACGGCGTTCTCTGGGGCGCGGTCCACGAGCCCTACGGCGGGCCGGACGGGCTCAAGCGGTTCGTCGACGCCGCCCACGCGCGCGGCTTGGCCGTCGTGCTCGACGTCGTCTACAACCACCTCGGGCCCTCGGGCGCCTACCTCGACAAGTTCGGCCCGTACTTCGCCGGGCAGAACGACTGGGGGCCGGGTCTCAACCTCGACGGCGCCGGCTCCGACGAGGTCCGCCGGTACGTCATCGACAACGCGCTGAGCTGGTTCCGCGACTTCCACATCGACGCCCTGCGCCTGGACGCCGTGCACGCGCTGCTCGACCGGCGCGCGGTCCACCTGCTCGAACAGCTCGCCACCGAGGTCGACGGCTTGTCGGCGGCGCTGAACCGGCCGCTGACGCTGATCGCCGAGTCCGACCTCAACGACCCACGCCTGGTCACGCCCCGTGAGCGCGGCGGCTTCGGCCTGCACGCGCAGTGGTCGGACGACTTCCACCACGCCCTGCACGTCAAGCTGACCGGCGAGACGACCGGGTACTACACCGACTTCGCCGCGCCGGACGCCGTCGAGCGGGTCCTGCGCGAGGTGTTCTTCCACGCGGACACCTGGTCGTCCTTCCGCGAGCGGACCCACGGCCGCCCGGTCGACACGCGGACCGTGCCCGGCCACCGCTTCCTCGGCTACCTGCAGAACCACGACCAGATCGGCAACCGCGCCACCGGCGACCGGCTTTCGGCGACGGTCTCCCGCGACCGGCTGGCCTGCGGCGCGGCGATCCTGTTCTGCTCGCCGTACACGCCGATGGTGTTCATGGGGGAGGAGTGGGCGGCGAGCACGCCGTGGCAGTTCTTCGCGTCCTTCCCGGACCCGGAGCTGGCCGAGGCCGTCCGCACGGGCCGCCGTCGCGAGTTCTCCCGGCACGGCTGGGGCGAGTCCGACGTACCGGACCCGATGGACGCGGCCACGGTCGAGCGCTCGCGGCTCGACTGGGCCGAGCCGGAGCGTCCCGGTCACCGGGACGTGCTCGAGCTGTACCGCGCGCTGATCCGGCTGCGCCGCGAGCGGCCCGAGCTGGCCGACCCGTGGGTCGCGGACCTGCGCGTCGACTCCGCGCCCGACGGCTCCTGGCTGGTGCTGCACCGCGGCGGGCTGCGGCTGGCCGTCAACTTCGGCGCCGGCCCGGTCACGCTGCCCCTCGGGGCCACCGGGTCGCTGCTGGCCTGGGGAGAGGCCACCGTGGACGGTGGGGCCGCCCACCTGCTGCCGGACACCTTCGTCATCGCCGAAACGACCACCCCGCCGGCGGTTGCCGCCGGGTAACTCATCGGTAATGGCGCGCACGGACCACCTCCGATCTGGGACGATTCAGGAATGGCCACACGACCCTCCGCCGACCACGTCCTCGCCGGCCGCCCCTTCCCCCTCGGAGCCCACCCCGAGGCCGGGGGAGTGCGGTTCGCGATCACGTCCGCCGTCGCGGACGCCGTCGAGCTGTGCCTGATCGACGCCGACGGTTCGGAACGCCGGATCGCGCTGACCGAGCGCACCTTCGGCGTCTGGCACGGCCTGGTCCCCGGGGTCACGCCGGGGCAGCGGTACGGCTACCGGATCCACGGCCCGTACGACCCGGCCCGCGGCCTGCGGTGCAACCCGCACAAGCTGCTCGTCGACCCGTACGCCCGGCAGATCACCGGCGGGCTCACCGACCTGGCCGCGGCGCAGGGCTTCACCGGCGACCCGGAGCGCGGGCCGATGTCCACTGTGGACTCCCTGGGCAGCGTGCCGCTGTCTGTGGTCACCTCGCCCGGCGGGCCGGACACCGGGATCAAGCCGGAGGTGCCGTTCGAGGAGGCGGTGGTCTACGAACTGCACGTCAAGGGCTTCACGCAGCAGCACCCGTTCATCCCGGAGGCGCTGCGCGGCACCTACCTCGGCCTGGCCCACCCGGTGGCGATCGAGTACCTGACCCGGCTCGGCGTCACCTCGGTCGAGCTGCTGCCGGTGCACGCGTTCCTCGACGAGCCGTCCCTCATCCGGGCCGGGCGCCACAACTACTGGGGCTACTCGCCGCTGGGCTTCTTCGCCCCGCACGCCGCCTACGCCAGCGAGCCCGGCCACGAGGTCGAGGAGTTCCGGCTGATGGTGGCCGCCCTGCACGCGGCCGGCATCGAGGTGATCCTCGACGTCGTGTTCAACCACACCTGCGAGGGCGGGCCGGACGGGCCGACGCTGAGCTTCCGCGGGCTGAACGCGCCGGTGTACTACCTGCACACCGAGCGCGGGCACATGGCCGACATCACCGGCTGCGGCAACACCCTCGAGGCCGGCTCGCCGACCGTGGTCCGGCTGGTCACCGACTCGCTGCGGTACTGGACGCAGGAGATGGGCGTCGACGGCTTCCGGTTCGACCTCGCCAGCACGCTGGGGCGCCCTCGCGGCGGTGCGTTCGACCCGGCGTCGACGCTGCTCACCGCGATCACCACCGACCCGGTGCTTTCGCGGTGCAAGCTGATCGCCGAGCCGTGGGACGCGACCGGCGAGGGCTACCGCGTCGGCGGCTTCGGCGCCCAGTGGGCGGAGTGGAACGGCCGCTACCGCGACACCGTGCGTGACTTCTGGCGCGGCGCGACCGGCGTCCGCGACCTCGCCTACCGGCTGTCCGGCTCGTCGGACCTGTACGACCACAACCTGCGGCGGCCGTGGCAGTCGATCAACTTCGTCACCGCGCACGACGGCTTCACGCTGCGGGATCTGGTGTCCTACAACGAAAAGCACAACGAGGGCAACGGCGAGGACAACCGCGACGGCACCAACGACAACCGCTCGTGGAACCACGGCGCCGAGGGCGACACGGCCGACCCGGCGATCCGGGAGCTGCGCGCCCGGCAGGCCCGCAACCTGTTCGCGACGCTGCTGCTGTCCACCGGCACCCCGATGCTGACCGCGGGTGACGAGTTCTGGCGGACCCAGGGCGGCAACAACAACGCGTACTGCCTCGACGACGAGACGTCGTGGTTCGACTGGACCCCGGACGACCCCGCGGCCGAGGCCATGCTCGCGTTCGCCCGCCGGGTCGTCCGGCTGCGCGCGAACAGCCCGGCGCTGCGGCAGCCGGAGTTCTTCGAAGGCCGGACCACCCCGACCGGCAAGCCGGACCTGGTCTGGTTCCGCCCGGACGGCGAGGAGTTCGGCGAGAGCGACTGGTTCGAGGACCGCCACACGCTCGGCATGTGGATCGACGGCTCGAACAGCCAGGCCCGCAACCGCGAGGGCGCGCTGGTGCCCGACCACTCGTGGCTGCTCTGGCTGCACGCCGGCGACGCCCCGGCCGAGGTGATCCTCCCGGGCCGCGAGTACGGCGAGACGTTCAAGCCGACCCTCGACACGAGCACCGCCGACGGCAGCCCGGCCCACCCGGGCGTGCTGGAGGCGAAGAGCCGGTTGACGCTGCAGTCCCGCTCCCTACTCCTGCTGCGGGCCCCGCGGCTGGCCGCAGAGCCGCACCCCGAACCCTACTGACCCGTATCTCGCCGGAAGGGCACTTTCACGTGAAAGTGCCGGAGTGCGCCGGGGCGGTGGTGGGGCTGGGGGGAGCGGGCGGGCGTAACCTGCCGGACACGCGCCCGGAACTCGTTGCCCCGAAAGTGTTTCGGTTGATCCGTTTTGGGTACAGGGATAGAGAACCCTGCCTCGTGGGCGCTTGATCGAGTCAGGCAGACTGTCGCCGTCTGCGTCCAACCGACACATCGAAGGGCGTTGCCCATGACCGGCCGGCTCGGCATCGACGACGTCTCCCCCAGCGTGAGCTGCGGCCGGTATCCGGCCAAAGCCGTTGTGGGGGAACACATCCCGGTCTTCGCGACCGTCTGGCGCGAGGGCCACGACGCCGTCGCGGCGACCGTCGCGTGGCGCGGTCCGGAAGACCGGCTGACCCGCCAGACGCGGATGGTGCCGCGCGGCCCCGATCACCCGGACGAGTTCGCCGCGGTGATCGCCCCGGACACCACCGGGATGTGGACGTTCCGGGTCGACGCGTGGGGCGACCCGTGGGCGACGTGGGAGCACGCCGTCGAGGTGAAGGTCGCCGCCGGGCAGGGCCCCGAGGACCTCGCCAACGACCTCGAGAACGGCGCCCGCCTGATCGAGCGCGTCTCCCGCCGCCCCGACCGGCGGGGCGAGAAAGCGCTCCTCACCGGCGCGGTGAAGGCCCTGCGCGACGAAGAGCGCAGCCTCGCCGAGCGGGTCGGGCCCGCGCTCTCGCCCGAGGTCCGCCAGGTCATGCACGAGTTCCCGGTGCGGGAGCTGATCACCAAGGGCAAGCCGCAGAAGATCTGGGTCGACCGCCGCCGCGCCGCGTACGGCTCCTGGTACGAGCTGTTCCCCCGCTCGACCGGCGGCCTCGACGCCGAGGGCAAGCCGGTGCACGGCACCTTCGCCACCGCCGCGACCGCCCTGGACCGCGTCGCCAAGATGGGCTTCGACGTCGTCTACCTGCCGCCCATCCACCCGATCGGGCGGGTGAACCGCAAGGGCCCGAACAACACCCTCGACGCCAAGCCGGAGGACGTCGGCTCGCCGTGGGCCATCGGCGCCGACGAGGGCGGCCACGACTCGATCCACCCCGAGCTGGGCACCTTCGACGACTTCGACGCCTTCGTGGCCCGCGCGGAAGAGCTCGGCATGGAGGTCGCGCTCGACTTCGCGCTGCAGGCCGCGCCCGACCACCCGTGGGTCCTCAAGCACCCCGAGTTCTTCACGACCCGGCCGGACGGCTCGATCGCGTACGCGGAGAACCCGCCGAAGAAGTACCAGGACATCTACCCGATCAACTTCGACAACGACCCCAAGGCCGTCTACGAAGAGATGCTGCGGGTGATCACCGTCTGGATCGACCACGGGGTGAAGATCTTCCGGGTCGACAACCCGCACACCAAGCCACCGGACTTCTGGGCCTGGCTGATCCAGTCGGTCAAGGACGCCCACCCGGACGTGCTGTTCCTGGCCGAGGCGTTCACCCGCCCGGCGCGCCTGTGGGGCCTGGCCCGGCTCGGCTTCACCCAGAGCTACACCTACTTCACCTGGCGCACCGGCAAGCAGGAGCTGATCGACTTCGCCATCGACCTGCGGGAACACTGGAACGAGGGCCGGCCGAACCTGTTCGTCAACACCCCGGACATCCTCCACGAGTCGCTGCAGCGCGGCGGCCCGGGCATGTTCGCGCTGCGGGCCGCGCTGGCGGCGACGATCTCGCCGACGTGGGGCGTCTACTCCGGTTACGAGCTGTTCGAGCACGTCCCGGTCCGCGAAGGCAGCGAGGAGTACCTCGACTCCGAGAAGTACCAGCTGCGCCCCCGCGACTTCGAGCGCGCGCTCGCCGAAGGGCGCTCGCTCGAGCCGTGGCTGGCGAAGCTCAACGCCGTCCGCAAAGCGCACCCCGCGCTGCAGCAGATGCGCACCCTGCACTTCCACCACATCGACAACGACGCGCTGCTGGCGTACTCCAAACAGGACCCGGCCACCGGCGACACCGTGGTCACGGTCGTCACCCTCGACCCGTACGGGCCCCAAGAGGGCACGCTCTGGCTCGACACCGGCGCACTCGGTTTCGAAGCGCACGAACGGCTGATCGCCCACGACGAGGTCACCGGCGACACCTGGGACTGGGGCCCGGCGAACTACGTCCGGCTCGAGCCCTGGCGGGCGGTCGCGCACGTCGTGTCGGTGAGACGGCGGCTGGCCGGCTGAGAAGGGGAAGGACAGGAATCCGAGAGACTGAGGTGGAACACATGGCGGATGAATCCCGGCCCGACGCGGCGTTGGGGCTGGAGGGCGTGCCGCACACCGGCGAGGCGATGACCGCCGACGGCATGCTCGTGGAACCGCAGGCCGGCGACTTCCGGTCGGCGCAGCAGGCGCCGAGCAACCCGGAGTGGTTCAAGGGCGCGGTGTTCTACGAAGTGCTGGTGCGCGCGTTCGCCGACTCCAACGGCGACGGCACCGGCGACCTGCGCGGCCTGGCCGGGAGACTCGACTACCTGGCCTGGCTGGGCATCGACTGCCTGTGGCTGCCGCCGTTCTACGCCTCGCCGCTGCGCGACGGCGGGTACGACATCAGCGACTTCCGCGCGGTGCTGCCGGAGTTCGGCAGCGTCGAGGACTTCGTCTTCCTGCTCAACGAGGCGCACCGGCGCGGCATCCGGGTGATCACCGACCTGGTGCTCAACCACACCTCGGACGCGCACCCGTGGTTCCAGCAGTCCCGCAGCGAGCCCGACGGCCCGTACGGCGACTACTACGTCTGGAGCGACGACGACTCCCGCTACGCCGACGCGCGGATCATCTTCGTCGACACCGAGACGTCGAACTGGACCTACGACCCGGTCCGCGGCCAGTTCTACTGGCACCGGTTCTTCTCCCACCAGCCCGACCTGAACTACGAAAACGTCGACGTCCAGAACGCGATGATCGACGTCCTGCGGTTCTGGCTCGACCTGGGCATCGACGGGTTCCGCCTGGACGCCGTGCCGTACCTGTTCGAGCAGGAGGGCACCAACTGCGAGAACCTGCCGCGCACGCACGAGTTCCTCAAGCGCTGCCGCAAGGTCGTCGACGACGAGTACCCGGGCCGGATCCTGCTCGCCGAGGCCAACCAGTGGCCCTCGGACGTCGTCGAGTACTTCGGCGACCCGGCCGTCGGCGGCGACGAGTGCCACATGGCCTTCCACTTCCCGCTGATGCCGCGGATCTTCATGGCCGTCCGGCGCGAGTCCCGGTTCCCGATCTCGGAGATCCTCACCCAGACCCCGGAGATCCCCAGCGGCACGCAGTGGGGCATCTTCCTGCGCAACCACGACGAGCTGACCCTCGAGATGGTCACCGACGAAGAGCGCGACTACATGTACGCGGAGTACGCCAAGGACCCGCGCATGAAGGCCAACATCGGCATCCGCCGCCGGCTGGCCCCGCTGCTGGACAACGACCGCAACCAGCAGGAGCTGTTCACGGCGATGCTGCTGTCCCTCCCCGGTTCGCCCGTTCTGTACTACGGTGACGAGATCGGCATGGGAGACAACATCTGGCTCGGCGACCGCGACGCGGTGCGCACACCCATGCAGTGGACCCCGGACCGCAACGCCGGGTTCTCCTCCTGCGACCCGGGCCGCATCTACCTGCCGGTGATCATGGACCCGGTGTACGGGTACCAGGGCCTGAACGTCGAGGCGCAATCGAACAACGCGTCCTCGCTGCTCAACTGGACCCGGCGGATGATCGAGGTGCGCAAGCAGCACCACGCGTTCGCCGAGGGCGAGTTCGTCGACCTCGGCGGGTCCAACCCGAGCGTGCTGGCCTACAAGCGCCAGTGGCGGCGCCCGGACGGCGGCGAAGACGTCGTGCTCTGCGTGAACAACCTCTCCCGGTTCCCGCAGCCGGTGGAGCTGGACCTGTCGGCGCACCGCGGGTGCACACCGGTGGAGCTCACCGGTGGCGTGCGGTTCCCCAGCATCGGGGACCTGTCGTACCTGCTGACGCTGCCCGGGCACGGCTTCTACTGGTTCCAGCTGACCAACCCGGGAGACGAAGGCGAAGCGAGGTGAGTTCCTTGTCCGACCCGCGTGAGCTGGTCGACGACCTGACCGAGGACCTGAAGCGCTGGCTGCCGGAGCAGCGCTGGTTCGCCGGCAAGGACCGGCCGGTGACCGGCGTCCGGCCGCTCGGCGTGACCGAGCTGGTGTCCGGCGATCCGCAGCTGCTGCACGTGGTCGTCGAGGTTGCCCAGGACGACCGGCGCGAGCCCTACCAGCTGCTGGTGGGCCGGCGGACGCACCCGCCGGAGATCGCCTCGACCAGCTGGATCGGCGCCGTCGGCGACCTCAACGCCTACGAGGCGTCCGGCGACCTGGACGTCACCGGCGTGCTGCTGGACCTGATGGCCCGCGAAGAGACCGTGGGCTCGCTGGTCTTCGAGCACGAGCCCGGGGTGGAGCTGGAAACCGGCCTGCGGGCCCGGCCGATCACCTCGGAGCAGAGCAACACGTCCCTGGTCTACGGCGGGCAGTACATCCTCAAGCTGTTCCGCAAGCTGACGCCGGGCAAGAACAAGGACCTGCTGCTGCACCGCGCGCTGCAGGGTGTGGGCAGCAAGCACATCGCGGTCCCGCTCGGCTCGATCACCGGCGACCTGGACGGCGAGCCGACCACGGTCGGCATGCTCCAGCAGTTCGTCTCGGACGCGGTCGACGGCTGGGCGATGGCCACCACCAGCGTCCGCGACCTGATGGCGGCGCCGGAACTGCACGCCGGGGAGGTCGGCGGCGACTTCGCCGGCGAGGCCGAGCGGCTCGGGCGCGCGGTCGCCGAGGTGCACGCCGACCTGGCCGAGGCCCTCGGCACCGAGCCGGTCGACGCCGAAGAGCTGGAACGCTCGGCGAAGGCGATGCTCGACCGCCTCGACACGATCGCCGCCCGGGTACCGGAGCTGGCCGAGCACGCTCCGAAGCTGCGGGCGGCGTTCGAGAAGCTGCGTGCGCTGCCGCTGGACGCGGTGACCATGCAGTACATCCACGGCGACCTGCACCTCGGCCAGGTGCTGCGGACGGTCGGCGGCTGGCTGCTGATCGACTTCGAGGGCGAGCCCGCGGCCCCGGTCGAGGAACGCCACGCGCTGCGGTCGCCGTTGCGCGATGTGGCGGGCATGCTGAGGTCGTTCGACTACGCGGCCCAGCAGATGCTGGTCGGCCAGCCGGACGAGCCGGCGCTGGCCGAGCGCGCCCACGAATGGTCGGAGCGCAACCGGGCGGCGTTCTGCGAGGGCTACGCCGCGGTCGCGGCCGACCCGCGCGAGCAGGGCGAGCTGCTGCGCGCCTTCGAACTGGACAAGGCGGTCTACGAAGTGGGTTACGAGCACGCGAACCGGCCGGACTGGCTGGGCGTGCCGCTCGCCTCGATCGCCCGGATCACCAACGGAGGGACGACACCGTGAACGCGGTTCCCGAAGACCTCCCGGCCGCGGCCCCGCCGGCCGCGGACATCGACCGGCTGCTCGCCGGCTCCCACCACGACCCGCACTCGGTGCTGGGCGTGCACGCGGTGGGCAAGGGCTTCGCGGCCCGGGCCCTGCTGCCCGGCGCGAAAGCCGTCACGCTGTGCGCGGGCGGCGAGAAGTACCCCATGGAACCGGTGATCGACGCGCTGTTCGCCGTCGCCGTCCCCGAGCACCCGGGGGACTACCGGCTGGAAGTCGATTACGACGGGCACACCGCGACGGCCGACGACCCGTACCGCTGGCTGCCCACGGTCGGCGAGCTGGACCTGCACCTGATCGGCGAGGGACGGCACGAACGGCTGTGGGAGGCGCTGGGCGCGCACGTCCGGTCGTACGAGACCCCGGGTGGGGTCGTCGAAGGGACGTCGTTCGCGGTCTGGGCGCCGAACGCGCGCGGCATCCGCGTGATCGGCGACTTCAACGGCTGGGACGGGCGCGGCCACCCCATGCGCTCGCTCGGCGGGTCCGGGGTGTGGGAGCTGTTCGTGCCGGGTGTCGGCGCGGGCACCTGCTACAAGTTCCGGATCCTCGGCGCCGACGGCAACTGGCACGAGAAGGCCGACCCGCTGGCGTTCGCCACCGAGCAGCCGCCCGCGACGGCGTCGGTCGTCACGCAGTCGGCCCACCTGTGGGAAGACGACGAGTGGGTCGCCCAGCGCGAGGCGACCCAGTGGGCCGCGGCGCCGATGAGCGTCTACGAGGTCCACCTCGGCTCGTGGCGGCCCGGGCTCGACTACCGCGAGCTGGCCGACCAGCTGGGCGACTACCTCGTCGAAACCGGTTTCACGCACGTCGAGCTGCTTCCGGTGTCGGAGCACCCGTTCGGCGGCTCGTGGGGCTACCAGGTGACGTCGTACTACGCGCCGACGTCCCGCTTCGGCTCGCCGGACGACTTCCGCTACTTCGTCGACCGCCTGCACCAGCGGGGGATCGGCGTGCTGGTGGACTGGGTGCCGGCGCACTTCCCGCGCGACAGCTGGGCGCTGGCCCGCTTCGACGGCACGCCGCTGTACGAGCACGCGGACCCGCGCCGCGGCGAGCAGCCCGACTGGGGCACGCTCGTGTTCGACTTCGGCCGCAACGAGGTCCGCAACTTCCTGGTCGCCAACGCGTTGTTCTGGCTCGACGAGTTCCACCTCGACGGCCTGCGCGTGGACGCCGTCGCGTCGATGCTGTACCTCGACTACTCCCGCAAGGAAGGGGAGTGGCTGCCGAACCAGTACGGCGGGCGGGAAAACCTCGACGCGGTGCGGTTCCTGCAGGAGCTGAACGCGACCGTCTACAAGCGACACCCGGGTGTCGTGATGGTCGCCGAGGAGTCCACGGCCTGGCCGGGCGTCACGCGCCCGACCCATCTCGGCGGGCTCGGGTTCGGCTTCAAGTGGAACATGGGCTGGATGCACGACACGCTCCGGTACCTTTCGCACGAGCCGATCCACCGCGCGTACCACCACAACGAGATGACGTTCTCGCTCGTGTACGCGTGGAGCGAGAACTTCGTCCTGCCGCTGTCGCACGACGAAGTGGTGCACGGCAAGGGATCCCTGTGGGGCCGGATGCCGGGCGACGCCTGGAACAAGGCGGCCGGGCTGCGGTCGCTGCTGGCGTTCATGTGGGCGCACCCGGGCAAGCAGCTGCTGTTCATGGGCGGCGAGTTCGGCCAGCCGGGGGAGTGGTCGGAGTCGAAGTCGCTCGACTGGCACCTCATGGACGAGCCACTGCACCTCGGGGTGTGGGAGCTGCTGCGGTCGCTGAACACGGTGTACCGGTCGTCGCCGGCGTTGTACAGCCAGGACACCTCGCCGGACGGCTTCCGCTGGATCGACGCGAACGACTCGAGCGGCAACGTGCTGAGCTTCCTGCGCATCGGCGCCGACGGCTCGCGGCTGGCCTGCGTGGCCAACTTCGCCGGGGTCCCGCACCACGACTACCGGGTGGGCCTCCCGGCGGCGGGCCGCTGGCTGGAGGTCGTCAACACCGACGCCGAGGCGTACGGCGGCTCCGGCGTCGGCAACATGGGCGCGGTGGAGGCGACGGAAGAGCCGTGGCACGGCCAGCCGGCCTCCGCGGTCCTCCAGCTCCCGCCCGCCGGCGTCCTCTGGCTCGTCGAAGAAACCCCGGAGACCCCCGAACTCCCGTGACTGAAGGGTCGACACGCGTGATCAGGAGGTCGACACGCGTGATTGCGGGGACGACACGGCGACGGACTTCGTGTCGACCCTCCAATCACGCGAGTCGACTCTCCAATCACGCGTGCTGACCCTTCAATCACGCGAAAGGCCTCCGCGGGGTGGGCCTGGCGGGCTTACCATCGGGGGATGGGCGGCAGTGGTGGCGTCCTTGCGAACCTGATCCTCTTCGCCGTGGTGTGTCTCGCTCCCACGGTGTTGTTCTGGTGCGCGCTGCGCGTGCCCAAGCTGGTCGGCTGGGTGCGGGAGAAGCGGGCGCAGCCGCAGCCCGAAGGGCCGCCGATCGAACGCGTCGCCGCGGACCTGCGCCGGGTGCACCGGCTGCTGGCCGGCTACCCGTCCGGGACGCCGGCCGCGCGCCGCCTCGGCACCCGGCAGGCGTACGACGAACTCCTCACCGTGGCCTGCCGCCAGGTCGGCGTCCCGCACCGGCTCGGGGAGCTGCCCGAGGGGATGGACCGCGAGATCGAACGGCTGCGGGTCGAGCAGTCGCTGCGGGAGCGCGGCCTGGCCGTGCCCTGAACGCGGAAAACCCCGCCACCGAAGTGACGGGGTTTCCGTTGTGCCGTAACGAACTCAGTCCAGGTAGTCGCGCAGGACCTGGGACCGCGACGGGTGACGCAGCTTCGACATCGTCTTCGACTCGATCTGCCGGATGCGCTCCCGGGTGACCCCGTACACCTGGCCGATCTCGTCGAGCGTGCGCGGCTGGCCGTCCGTGAGGCCGAAGCGCAGCCGGACCACGCCGGCCTCGCGCTCGGACAGCGTCTGCAGCACCGACTGGAGCTGGTCCTGCAGCAGCGTGAACGACACCGCGTCGACCGCGACGACCGCTTCGGAGTCCTCGATGAAGTCGCCGAGCTGGCTGTCGCCCTCGTCGCCGATCGTCTGGTCGAGCGAGATCGGCTCCCGCGCGTACTGCTGGATCTCCAGGACCTTCTCCGGGGAGATGTCCATTTCCTTCGCGAGCTCTTCCGGGGTCGGCTCGCGGCCGAGGTCCTGGAGCAGTTCGCGCTGGATGCGGCCCAGCTTGTTGATGACCTCGACCATGTGCACCGGGATGCGGATGGTGCGGGCCTGGTCGGCCATCGCGCGGGTGATCGCCTGGCGGATCCACCACGTGGCGTACGTCGAGAACTTGTAGCCCTTGGTGTAGTCGAACTTCTCCACCGCGCGGATCAGGCCGAGGTTGCCCTCCTGGATCAGGTCCAGGAACGCCATGCCGCGGCCGGTGTAGCGCTTGGCCAGCGAGACGACCAGCCGGAGGTTCGCCTCCAGCAGGTGGTTCTTGGCGCGCTCGCCGTCACGCACGATCCACTTGAGATCGCGGCGCATCTGGGTGACGAGCTTCTCGCCCTCCTCCTCGGCGGTGCGCACGCGCTCGGCGGCGTAGAGCCCGGCCTCGATCCGCTTGGCCAGCTCCACCTCCTCCTCGGCGTTCAGCAGCGCGACCTTGCCGATCTGCTTGAGGTAGGCACGCACGGAGTCGGCGGACGCGGTGAGCTCGGCGTCCTTGCGCGCCTGGCGCAGCGCCTCGGACTCCTCCTCGTCCCAGACGAAGTCCGGGTTGTCGGAGCCGCCCTTCGACTTGTCGGCCGCGGCGCCCCGGCGGCGGGCCGCCGGGGTCTCCTCGTCGGCTTCCTCGTCGTCATCGTCGTCGTCGGCCGAGTCGGTGTCCGGCTCGTCGTTGACCGTTTCGTCGACGACGTCGACCTCGACCTCTTCCAGGTCCGACAGGTCGGGTGCGCCCAGTTCGTCGTCCTCGAGCTCGCCGGGACCGTCCGGCTCGCCGTCTTCGGTCTTGACGCCCTTGGTCACGGCCTTCTTCGCCGGTGCCTTCTTGGCCGGCGCCTTCTTGGCGGTGGTGGTCTTGCGGGCCGCCGGCTTCGCCGTCCCGGTGGCTGCCTCTTCGGCCGGCTCGCCGGCTGCGGTCGCGGTCTTCGTCCCGCCTCGGGTTGCGGTTCTTGCGGCTGCCACTTACGCCCTTTCGCAGCGGTCGATCACGACGAGCAACGGCACGGGTGCCACTGCTGCCTCACATTCGGGGATCACGCCTCGGCCTGCGGTTTTGCCCTCCGCAGCCGTGGGCCGTGTTCCATTGTAACGACGGTACGCGCATGCGGTGCGAAGCGATCACCCTCAGAGCCGAATCAGTGCTGAATGCCCTCCGCCGCGGCGGCCGCGGCGCCGACGATCCCGGCGTTGTTCTGCAGGCTCGCCACCAGCACCGGAGTGCGGATGTCCAGCAGCGGCACCCATTTCTCCGACTTCTTGCTGACCCCGCCGCCGACGATGAACAGGTCGGGCCAGATCAGGTTCTCGAGCACGGTCAGATAACGGTGCACGCGCTTGGCCCATTCGGGGTAGGAGAGCCCCTCGTTGTCCTTGACCGAGGCGGCCGCGCGCTTCTCGGCGTCGTGACCGTCGATCTCGAGGTGGCCGAATTCGGTGTTGGGGACGAGCTTGCCGTCCTGGAACACCGCGCTGCCGATGCCGGTGCCGAAGGTGAGCAGCGCGGTCACGCCCTTGCGGGCGACCGGGTCGCCGAAGCGGATCTCGGCCATGCCCGCCGCGTCGGCGTCGTTGAGCATCGCGATCTGGTCGACGCTCCGGCCGAGCCGCTTGGCGAACAACGCGTCGGCGTCGGTGCCGATCCACTGCTTGTCGATGTTCGCCGCGGTGTGCGCGACGCCCTTCTTCACGACGGCCGGGAGCGTCACGCCGACCGGGCCGTCCCAGCCCGCCTGCGTGACGATGTCGTGGACGACGTCCGCCACCGCCGACGGCGTGGACGGCTTCGGCGTCTCGATCCGGATGCGGTCGCCGATGAGCTGCCCCTTGTCCAGGTCGACCAAGGCGCCCTTGATCCCGCTGCCGCCGATGTCGATGCCGAAACCTCGGCGGGTCGCCTCCACCACGGACGTGGTCCCTTCTCGCACGATTCAGAAGCCTGCCTCGGAGACTTTAACCGGATGTGGTGACATGTCGGACGTGGGAGTTGACGAGTCGTTGCTGAAAAGCGTCGCGGTGCAGGTCGCGACGGAGGCATCCGCCCTGGTCCGCGAGGCCTGGGAGGGCATGGCGGCCGGGCGTTCGGTGGCCGTGGGCACCAAGTCCGGCGCCACCGACGTGGTCACCGCGGTGGATCACGAGTCGGAGCGGCTCGTGCGGTCGCGGCTGGCTTCGCTGCGGCCGGGGGAGCCGGTGCTGGGCGAGGAAGGCGGCGGCGCCGCGGGCGACGGCGTGACCTGGGTGGTGGACCCGATCGACGGGACGGTCAACTTCCTGTACGGGCTGCCGTGGTTCGCGGTGTCGGTGGCCGCGCAGGTCGGCGGGGTGTCGGTGGCCGGCGCGGTGGTCGAGCCGGCGAGCGGCCGCGTGTGGTCGGCGGCCCGCGGGCAGGGCGCCTACCTCGACGGACGGCGGCTGGCCGTGTCGGCGCCTTCGAGTCTCGAGGTGACGCTGGTCGGAACCGGTTTCGCGTACTCGCCTGAGCGGCGGACGCGGCAGTCGAAGTTCGCGGCCGGGCTCTTGGGGCGGGTGCGGGACATCCGCCGCAACGGGGCGGCGTCGCTGGACCTGTGCGCGGTGGCGGCGGGCTGGCTGGACGCGTACGTGGAGCACGGCCTCAACCGCTGGGACTGGGCGGCGGGGGCGCTGATCGCGGCGGAGGCGGGCGCGGAGGTGTCACTGCCGGGATCGGCCCCGGAGCTGGGCGCGGACGCGACGTACGCGGCGGCGCCGTCGATCGCGGACCCGCTCCGGAAGGTCCTGGCGGAGTGCGGCGCGGCAGAGGTCTGACCGGGTTGCGAGCGGCCCTTTCGCGCTCGGCTCGTGCTGTCTTGAATGACTCATTCAGGGCGCCGGAGGTCTTGAATGAGTCATTCAAGACGTGCGGGGACCCGGGGCCGGGGCGGCGGGGCTGCGGCGGGCGACCGGAATTGTCGGTGCCGTCCGGTAGCGTGGAAAACGGGGGGCGCCCCCGCGGGCGGGGTGATCGGCGCAGGTCAGCAGGCCACGTCGCGGGCCGAGGCCAGCAGGGTCTGGTCGACCACCGGGGCCTTCGCGCCCGCGGACTGCTCGTCGCCGCCGCCGCCCTGGTGGGTCTTCGACCAGTCGGCGAGCTGGGTGATGATCTGGCGGGCTTCGGCGCGGGGCCGGAGGTCGCCGAACAACGTGCCCGTGACCACGTCGACGCTCGCGTCCTTGCGGTTGTCCTGGACCAGCTCGGCGCACGGCACCACGAGGCTGATCGTCCGGGCCGCGGTGACCCCGTTTTCGCCGAAGCGGATCTGGCCGCGGCACTTGGCCTCGCGGTTTTCGTACGCCGGGTCGTTGGCCGGCTCGGCGCCGCTGGTGAACCCGAGCTCCTTCAGCGCGGTCGTGGTGATGCCGCCCTGGCCGCGGCTGCCCGAGGCGTTGAGGACCCGGTAGGCGACCTTGTCCGGCGGGATGGGCGCGCGGTCGTCGAGCGCGTTGTGGGGCAGGCTGCTGAAGGTCACGCCCGGCGGCGGGCTCGCGGGCGGGTCGCACTTGACGGCTTCGTCGACATCGCCCTTGCCGATGGCGGCGTTCACCCAGACGACGATCGCGCCCACGGCGAGCACGCCGATCACGATCAGCGCGGGCAGCGGCTTGTGCTTGCGATACGGCCGCGTCCCACGGTCCCCGATGCCGTTCCCCGACGCCACCTGCCCGTCCCTTCCCCAACACGAAACCGACCGTGCGTTCCGGCCACCGCCGTGTCCGCTCAGCCTAGGCGCTGCACCCGGCGCGCGTGGTCCCGGGTCACCCCGGAGCACACGGGCCCGGAGGCCCCGCCACCCGGACCCCGGAAGACCTGGTCGTTCCCGTGCCGATCCTGCGGTACCGGGCCCCGACCGGGCCGATCCCCGTGGCACCGATCGCACCACGCCGGGGCGGCGCCGGGCAAGCGGACACCGGCCGCGCGTGAAGTTCTCCACCCCCGCGCAACCCGAACGGACGACAACGCGTCTTACCTGCGGGTTCCCCCTGTCGGGTGACGATTCCCCGGCAATGTCTGACTCGTTGCAGAACCCGGACAGCGGTGAGCTACCCTTCCCGGGCTCCGGCCGCAGGAAGAGGCCCGAAAAGAAGAGACCTCGGTCACTTCGGCCGTCGGGCACAAACGAGGGCCCTGGGACGTTGACCAGCGGCACGGCGGACTCACGGGCGCATCCCGGGGTCCGGGAAAACGACTACACAAGCTGATCGCAGGGGTGAGGGACACATGGCTACCGACTACGACGCTCCGCGCCGCAGCGAAGCCGACGAGCTGGCCGAAGACTCGTTGGAGGAGCTCAAGGCCCGGCGGAACGAGAACCAGTCCGGCGTCGTCGACGTCGACGAGGACGCGACCGCCGAGAACTTCGAGCTGCCGGGTGCCGACCTCTCCGGGCTTTCCGGTGAGGACATGACCGTGAAGGTGGTGCCGAAGCAGGCGGACGAGTTCACCTGCTCCGTGTGCTTCCTGGTGCACCACCGCAGCCGGCTGGCCGAGGACAACGGCGGACGCCTGATCTGCCGCGACTGCGCCTGAGCAGCGCGGAGGGGTTCTCGGACACAGGGGACGAACAGACGCGGCGGAGAGCCTCGAGGGAACGGGGGAGGCTCGAAGCGCGCTGGGGACAAGGGGGCCGGCCGGCAGGCCGGCCCCCTTCCATGTCCAGAAGAGTTTCAGGCGCCTTTGAGCAGCTCGGCGACCTTTTCCGGGTGCCGGGTGCTGAACAGCCAGTACGGCGTCGGGTCGTTCGCGTCGGTCAGGTGCACCTTCACGACCGGGCCGACCCAGCCGCGGTGCAGCACGTAGGCGGCCGGGTCACCGTCGCGGCCGAGGGCCTTGCGCTTGGCTTCCTTGTCGAAGATCTCCACCTCGCCGGCGTACCGCAGCGGCAGGTGGGCGTCGCCGACCCACAGCTCCGGCTCGTCTCCGCCGGTGATCCGGACCTTCGACCGGCCCAGCGACAGCAGCAGTGCCACGACGACCGGCAGCGCGATCACGTACGGCAGCCACGCCCGGATCCCCGGGTAGCCGAGGTCGATCTCGGCCGCGAGCAGGACCGCCCCCAGCACCGGCAGCGGCCAGCCCCACCACGGGACGTACAGCCGTTCGGAGTGCCGGACCGCGGCGTTCGCGGCCGTCTTCGCTGATTCACCCACGGGTAGAGAGTAATCTCGCCGCCCGTGTCCAGCGTTCAGGTACTCCTCTCCCGGCTCGATCCGGAAGTCCCGCTGCCCGCCTACGCCCGACCGGGCGACGCGGGCGCCGATCTCGTCACCACCTCGGATATCGTGCTCGGACCCGGGGAACGCGGCGTCGTCGGCACCGGCGTCGCGATCGCGCTCCCGCCCGGGTACGCGGGGTTCGTCCACCCGCGGTCCGGGCTGGCCGCCCGGGCGGGCCTCTCGGTGGTGAACACCCCCGGCACGATCGACTCGGGCTACCGCGGCGAGATCAAGGTCTGCCTGATCAACCACGACCCGGTGCACCCGCTGGAGCTGACCCGCGGCGACCGCATCGCCCAGCTGGTCGTGCAGCGGGTCGAGCACGCCGAGTTCGTCGAGGTCGACGCGCTCGACGCGACCGAGCGGGGCGACGGAGGCTACGGATCGACGGGCGGACACGCCACACTGGGAGCACCGGCGCTCGCCGCGAGCGCCGCCACGGGGGAAGGAACGGAGAAGTAGTGGGGATTTTCGGACGCAAGCGGCGGACCGAGGGCGGGTCCGCCGGACGGCACGCCGCGCCCGAGGCCGACGACACGATCGAGGACGAGGCGTACGACGAGGAATCGGAGCTTTCGGACGTCTCCGACGGCCCGTACGACGTCGCCGACTTCGAAGACGACGGCATCCCGCGGATCGACCTCGGCTCGGTGAAGGTGCCGGTGCCCGACGGTTCCCAGGTCCAGGTCGAGATGGACCCGGAGGCCGGGGGCGTGCGCGCCGTGCACGTCGTCACCGAGCAGGGCCAGATCACGGTCAGCGCGTACGCCGCGCCGCGCTCGGGCGGGCTGTGGCGGGAGGTCAGCTCGGAGCTGGCCGACCAGCTGCGGTCCGACGGCGCCAAGGTCAGCATCGGCCGCGGCGTCTGGGGCCTGGAGATCTCGGCCATCATCGGCGACGTCGCCCTGCGCTTCGTCGGCGTCGACCGGCCCCGCTGGATGCTGCGCGGCGTCATCGCCGGGCCCCAGTCGGAGGCCGCGGCGGCGGTCGAGGTGCTGCGCGAGATCGTCCGCCGGACGATCGTCGACCGCGGCGACGCGCCCATGCCGGTCCGGACCCCGCTGACCATCACGCTGCCCGAAGCGGTGGCCGAGCACATCGCGGCCCAGCAGCAGCAGGGCTGACCCGCTCCCGAAGGGCGTCCTCGCCGTCGAGGGCGCCCTTCAGCGCGTCTTCAGGGCCTTCAGGAAGGCGAGGACGGTCGCCCGGCCGAGGGACTCGCGGTCCGCGCCCAGCGCCGTGAGCGTCGTCTCGCCGAGGGCCGCGCGGGGGAGTGCGGCCGCCCACTCCGCTGCGACTTTCGTCGGGTGCACCGGGTCGTCGGTGCACGTGCCGATTCCGGCCGGGACGGCCAGCGCCGCCAGCTCGGCGAGCGTGGGGGAGGGACGGCCGGCCGCGGCGCGCAGGCTGCCCGCCAGCCCGTCCCCGTGCCGCCGCCACGCCCGGGCCAGCTCCGCCCGCAGCCAGTCCGGGCTGCCCTCGGTCTGCGCCAGGGCCGCGTCGACGCCGTGGCGGGCCACCAGATCGGCCGTGAGCGTCGCGGCCAGCGAGGCGGGTGCCGGGCCCGGCGCGCCGTTCCAGGCCGGGAGCGCGGCCATTAGGCCGCCGCAACGGCCCGGGTTGCGCACCGCCCACTCCGCCGCCAGGTGGGCGCCGAACGAAATGCCCCCTACGAGCAGTTCGCCGTGTTCGTCCGCCAGCGCGTCCAGCGTGGCCAGGTAGCCGTCGGCGAGCGCCGCGCCCGGGGGCGGGGGTGGCGCGATGAGCGGGACACCGAGGGCGCGCAGGGGCCGCTCGAAGACGGCCCGGACGAACACCTCGTCCGAGCCGGTGCCGGGCAGCAGCACCACGGGGGGAACTCTGATTGCGGACGTCACGTTGCAATCCTTGCGCAAAGGCGTTTCCCTGACGGGGACCGCAGCTACGCTGGAAATCGCACGGGCCGCATGCACACGTCGGGGGCCCCGGAGCACAGGAGTACCTATGTCCGCCAAAGACGGCGGCTACTTCAGCCGGTTGGTTCGCAAGCTGACCAGCGACGTCGAGGAGCTCGACGCCGACGAGATGTCGATGAGGTCCGGCGCCGAAGGGGCGCAGCGGGCGTGTGACTGCCGCTCCGGCGAAGAGGTCACCGTGATGGGCCGGCTCCGCAGCGTCGAGCTCTGCCCGACCAACGAGGCCGCCACGCTGGAGGCCGAGCTGTTCGACGGAACACAGGGCGTGACGCTAATCTGGCTCGGCCGCCGCCGGATCCCGGGCATCGAGCCTGGCCGGACGATCAAGGTGCGCGGCCGGATGGCCGAGCGCGATGGCCAGAAGGTGCTGTACAACCCCTATTACGAGCTCCAGAGCCCAGTGAGTTGATCACCCATCGTGACTGAACCCGCCCCGAGCGAGAAGAAGACCGACGGCGAAGAGCCGCAGCCGACCCTGCTCGAGCAGATGGGCGGGGTGTCCGGCCTGATCTACTCGTCGGTGCCGGTGATCGTGTTCGTGCTGGCGAACTCGTTCTTCGGCCTGACCGCGGCCATCTGGACGTCGATCGGCAGCGCGGTGGCCATCACCGTGCTGCGGCTGGTCCGCAAGGAGCCCCTGCAGCCGGCGATCTCCGGCTTCTTCGGCGTCGCGATCGCGGCGTTCATCGCCTACCGCACGGGGTCGGCGAAGGGCTTCTTCCTGTTCGGGATCTACGCGAGCCTGATCTACTGCGGCATCTTCGTGCTGTCGGTGGTCGTGCGCTGGCCGATCGCGGGCGTGGTCTGGAACATGCTCAACGGCACGGGCCAGGCGTGGCGGCGCGACAAGCCGTCCCGCTACGGCTACGACATCGCGACCCTGGCCATGGCGGCGATCTTCGCGGCCCGGTTCGTGGTGCAGCGCTGGCTCTACCAGGAGGACTACACCGGCTGGCTGGCCTTCGCGAAGATCGCGATGGGCTACCCGCTGTACGCGCTGGGCCTGCTGGTGGTCGTGTGGGCGGTCCGCCGCTCGGACAAGCGCCTGAAGGCCCTGGCGGAGTCCGAGCCGGCCCCGGAGACGGACGCCGAGGTCGAGGCCCGGCTCCGCGAGAAATACGCAACCCCGGAAGCCTGAGCCCCGCAACCCGCGCGCGAGGGGGACCCCCCGGTTCCAACGTTACCGGCAAGCACCGACAGTTTTCGGCGTACCGACCGCCTGATCAGGCGAGATGCCCCGCCAATCACGGATGATGCCCCGCTGATCACGCGAGACGCCCCTCCCGGCACGTGAGATCCGGCTCCAATCACGCGAGATCCGATCCCAATCACGCGAGGCCGGATCCCAATCACGCGAGTTCCGCCTCTGATCACGCGAGCCCCCGCGGCGCAGGACGACTGCGGCACTCGGAAAAAAACCCCGGCAGCAAACAAACCGGACGACATCCAGACCCCCCCGCAACCCCGATCCGAAGCCCCAACACGGCCGACAGCGCCGGGTCAAGGCACGCTTTCCCGCCTTGACGCGGCGCTGTCGGCCGTAGTCACAATCGCGGCTTCGGGGTGGCGGAGAAGACCCCAGACGAGACCGCAAAGCGCGAGAGCCCCCGAGTACGCAACCCGCGCGCGTAGGGGCGCCCCCCGTTTTCCACACTACCGGCAACCACCGACATTTCCGGTCCCCCACCACCCGCGAAAAGACCCCCGGCGAACTCACCGGGGGCCCAACGCACAGCCTCAATACCCCAAAGCCGTCCGGATCTCCGGCTCCACATCCGCAGTCGCAACGAACAACAACTCATCCCCCGGCTCCAGCGGATCCTCCGGCTGCGGCACGATCACCCGGTCCCCCCGCAGGATCGTCACCAGCGCCGCGTCCCGCGGCAGCGTCAGCTCGCTCACCGGCTTCCCGGCCAGCGGCGTCTCCGCCGGCAGCGTCAGCTCGACGAGGTTCGCGTTGCTCTGCCGGAACGTCATCAGCCGCACCAGGTCGCCGACGCTGACCGCCTCCTCGACCATCGCCGCCAGCATGCGCGGGGTCGAGACCGCCACGTCGACGCCCCAGGCGTCGGTGAACAGCCACTCGTTGGCCGGGTTGTTCACCCGGGCCACCACGCGCCGCACCGCGAACTCCGTCTTGGCCAGCAGCGACACCACCAGGTTGGCCTTGTCGTCGCCCGTCGCGGCGATGACGACGTCGCACTGCTCGATCCCGGACTCCTCCAGGATCGACACCTCGCACGCGTCGCCCAGCACCCAGTCGGCCTGCTCGACGGCGTGCGGCTCGAACTGGTCGGCCTCACGCTCGATCAGCATCACCTGGTGCCTGCCGTCGATCAGCTCGGCGGCGATGGAACGGCCGACCGCCCCGGCGCCCGCAATCGCGACCCTCATGCCTCGTCCTCCGGTTCGCGGTGGGCCACACTGGTCACGTCGGTGACGGTGCCGGACCGCGCCGCCACCCACACGACGTCGTCGGCCTGCAGCACCGTCTTCGTGTCGGGCAGCACCCCGGTGCCGAAGCGCATGATGAACGCCACCCGCGCGCCGGTCGCCTCCTGCAGCGACTTCACCGAGTGCCCGACCCAGCCCTCGTGCAGCGGCAGCTGCAGGAGCGCCACGTTGCCCGACGGGTCCCGCCACGCCGACGCGACGCCGTCCGGCAGGAGGGTGCGCAGGAACCGGTCGGTCGTCCACGGCACGGTCGCGACCGTCGGGATGCCCAGCCGCTCGTACACGGCCGCGCGCTTGTGGTCGTAGATCCGCGCGACGACGTGCTCGACGCCGAAGTTCTCGCGCGCGACCCGGGCCGAGATGATGTTCGAGTTGTCGCCGCTGGACACCGCCGCGAACGCGCCGGCCCGCTCGATGCCGGCCTCGATCAGCACCCGGCGGTCGAACCCGACGCCGACGACCTGCTGGCCGTGGAAGTCGCTGCCGAGCCGGCGGAACGCCTGCTGGTTCTTGTCGATGACGGCCACCTCGTGGCCGAGCCGCTCCAGCGCAGCGGCCAGGGACGCGCCGACCCGGCCGCATCCCATGATCACCACGTGCACGCCCTGCCTCCTCCTCGGCGGTTTACCCGTCCGTCGTACCCCCGACATACCAGCGCCGAACCTACCGTGCCCGGTACAGCTACGCTTTCGTGGTGTCGAAGTTCCCGACCGTGCTGAAACGCCTGGTCCTCGGACGTCCGTTCCGCAGTGACCGGCTGTCCCACACGCTGCTGCCCAAGCGCATCGCGCTGCCGATCTTCGCCTCGGACGCGCTCTCCAGCGTCGCCTACGCCCCCGAGGAAATCTTCCTGACGCTGAGCGTGGCGGGTCTGTCGGCGTACGCCCTGGCGCCCTGGATCGGCGTCATGGTCGCCCTGGTCATGCTGGTCGTCGTCGCCTCCTACCGGCAGAACGTGCACGCCTATCCGAGCGGCGGCGGCGACTACGAGGTCGCCAACACGAACCTCGGCGGCAAGTTCGGGCTCACGGTGGCCAGCGCCCTGCTGGTGGACTACGTGCTGACGGTCGCGGTGTCCACTTCGTCCGGTGTGGCCAACATCGGCTCGGCGGTCCCGTGGGTCGCGCAGCACAAGGTGCTGGCGTCCATCGTCATCGTGGTCGTCTTGACGTCGCTGAACCTGCGCGGCATCCGCGAGTCGGGCAAGGCCTTCGCCATCCCGACCTACGGGTTCATCATCGGCATCCTCGCCATGGTCGTCTGGGGACTGGTGCAGGCGGCCACCGGCACCGAGATGAAGGCCGAAAGCGCCGGCTTCACGCTGAACGCCGAAGGCACTTTCGCCGGCGTCGCGTACGCCTTCCTGGTGCTGCGGGCGTTCTCCTCCGGCGCGGCGGCGTTGACCGGGGTCGAGGCCATCAGCAACGGCGTCCCGGCGTTCCAGAAGCCGAAGTCGAAGAACGCGGCCACCACGCTGCTGATGATGGGCGTGCTCGCGGTCACCATGCTGGTCGGCATCATCACGCTGGCCACGATCACCGACGTCAAGTTCGCCGAGGACCCGGCGACGCAGCTCGCCGGGGCGCCCGCGGGCTACGAGCAGAAGACGATCGTCGCGCAGATCGCGCACGCGGTGTTCGCCGACTTCCCGCCGGCGTTCTACTACATCTCCTTCTCCACCGGCATCATCCTGCTGCTGGCCGCGAACACCGCGTTCAACGGCTTCCCGGTGCTGGGCTCGATCCTGGCGCAGGACCGCTACCTGCCCCGGCAGCTGCACACCCGCGGCGACCGGCTGGCCTTCTCCAACGGCATCCTGTTCCTCGCCGCCTTCGCGCTGGTCCTGATCATCGCCTTCGACGCCGAGGTGACCCGGCTCATCCAGCTCTACATCGTGGGTGTGTTCGTGTCGTTCACGGTGAGCCAGGCCGGCATGATCCGGCACTGGAACCGGTTGCTGGCCAGGGAAACCGACCCGGGCGCGCGGCGGCGGATGCGGCGCTCGCAGACGGTCAACGCGATCGGCCTGACCATGACCGCGACCGTGCTGGTGATCGTCCTGATCACGAAGTTCCTGCTCGGCGCCTGGATCGCGATCGCCGCGATGGTCGCGATCTTCGTGCTGATGACGGCGATCCGGCGGCACTACGACCGGGTCGCCGACGAGCTGAAGGACCTCGGCGACACCCCGACCGTGCTGCCTTCGCGCAACCACGCCATCGTCCTGGTGTCCAAACTGCACCGGCCGACGCTGCGGGCGCTGGCCTACGCCAAGGCGATGCGCCCGGACGTCCTCGAAGCCGTGACGGTCAATGTGGACGATGCCGACACCCGCAAGCTCACCGCCGAGTGGGACGCGCACAACTTCAAGGTGCCGCTGAAGGTCGTCGAATCGCCCTACCGCGAGATCACGAAACCCGTTCTCGACTACGTGAAGCGCGTGCGCGGTGACAATCCGCGCAACGTGGTCACCGTGTTCATCCCCGAATACGTGGTCGGGCACTGGTGGGAGCAGGTGCTGCACAACCAGAGCGCGCTGCGGCTCAAGGGCCGCCTGTTGTTCCAGTCTGGGGTCATCGTGGCGAGCGTGCCGTGGCAGCTCGAGTCGTCGGCGAAGGCGGCCGCGCGCGTCCGGAACGAGTGGCCGGCGGCGGGCGACGTCCGCCGCGGGTTCTCGCCCGACGCCAAGCCGGCCGTCGCGCCGAAGCCCAAGGAGCCTGCCGAATGACGAGCTGGCTGGGCCGCGTCCTCGAGGTCGAGGTCGGCGCGGTGGCGCACGGCGGCCACTGCGTCGCCCGCGCGGACGGGCGGGTCGTGTTCGTCCGGCACGCGCTGCCGGGCGAACGGGTCCGCGTCGAGATCACCGAGGACAACGGCGGCTCGTTCTGCCGCGGCGACGCGATCGAGGTGCTGTCGGCGTCCCCGCACCGGGTTCCGCCGCCGTGCCCGCTGGCCGTGCCGGGCGGCTGCGGCGGCTGCGACTGGCAGCACGCTTCGCCGGACTACCAGCGTTCGCTCAAGGCGTCGGTCGTGGCGGAGCAGCTGCAGCGGCTGGCCGGGATCGAGCGCGAAGTCGTCGTGGAGGCCCTCGACGGCGGACCGCTGGACTGGCGCAGCCGGGTCCGGCTGGTCGCCGGCCGCGACGGGCGCGCCGGGCTGCGGGCGCACCACAGCCACCGCGTGGTGGCCCTGGACGACTGCCCGATCGCCGTCCCCGGCGAGCTCGACGACGTCCTGGCGCGGCGCTGGCGGCCGGGCAGCGAGCTGGAGATCACGACCGACGGCGACGGTGAAGTGCACGTCCGGGAGCTGTCGACGGTCCGCGGCAAGGTCCGGGCCCGGCAGCTGACCGGCGGCGTCGCGGTCCAACACGCGGCCGGCCGCGACTGGCGCCTCGACGCGCACGGGTTCTGGCAGGTCCACCCGGCGGCGGCGTCGACGCTGGCCGCCGTCGTGGGGGAGTGGGCGGAGGCGCCGTCCGGCGGCACGGCCTGGGACCTCTACGCGGGGGTCGGGCTGTTCGCGTCGGTGCTGGCCGCGCAGGTCGGCGCGGCGGGGCACGTGCTGGCGGTCGAGTCGGGACGGCGAGCGGTGGCCGACGGGGAGAAGAACCTGGCGGACCTGCCCCAGGTGTCCTGGCAGGCCGGGCGCGTCGAGCACGTGCTGGCGTCGGCGGCCAAGCCGGTCGACGTGGTCGTGCTGGACCCGCCGCGCAAAGGCGCGGGCAAGGCGGTCGTGGAGTCGATCGTGGCGGGTTCACCCGATCGGATTGTCTACGTGGCGTGCGACCCGGCGGCCCTGGCTCGTGACCTGGCGTTCTTCGGGACGCACGGGTACTCGCTGACCGACCTGCGGGCGTTCGACGCGTTCCCGATGACCCACCACGTGGAGTGCGTGGCGCTGCTGTCGTGAGGTTTTGTCGGTGGTGGTCGCCACACTGTCCGCATGACGGCTCTCGACGACTTCGACCTCGCAGCTTCGACGGTGATCGGCCTGGTCACCGCGGTCCGTGCCGACCAGTGGGCGCTGCCCACGGCGTGCGTGGACTGGGACGTGCGCGCGGTGGTGAACCACCTGGCCCACGGCAACGCCAAGGTGGCGTTCTGGGCGGGCACGGGCCCACCGGCGCCGGACGGTGATCACCTGGGTGCTTCGCCGGTCTCGGCCTTCGCCGCGTCGGTGGCGGCGGCCCGGGCGGTGCTGGCCGAGCCCGGGCTGTTCTCGCGGCAGGTGACGACGCCGCTCGGGGAGGTACCCGGGGTGTTCCTGGTGCACATGCGGGTCAACGAGTACCTGGCCCACGGCTGGACATCGCGGACGCGACGGGGCAGCCGACGGACTGGGCGCCCGAGCTGGCGGCGCGGGCGCTGGAGCAGTGGCGGTCCCGGTTCGGAGCGGCGCCACGGCAGCCGGGCGGGCCGTTCGGCCCGGAGCTCCCCGCGCCACCGGAAGCCACGGCGGCCGACCGGCTGGCGGCCTTCCTGGGGCGGAAGGGGGTGAACGGCTAGTTCGAGTCGGCAGAGAAGCTGCTCGGTGGGTTCGGCGATCGCCTGTGCTTCGGCACGGGGCGGCTGCTCACCCTGCCCGGCGCACCGCGAACGCCGCGGCGAGCCCCGTCGCCGTCATCGCCACGCCCGACACCAACAGCACCCACGCGCCCGCTCCCGGGACCACCCGCGCCGCCGGCTGGATGCGCGTCACTCCGGGCAGCGTCACCACCAGGTGCCGGAGGATCACCCCCGTCACCACGATCCCCGGCAGGCACGCCATGGCCAGCGGCTCGTCCTGGCGGCGGGCGAACGTCAGGTACGCCAGCGTCACCGCGATCAGCACCGCCGCCGCGCACACCAGGCGCAGGCCCAGGTCCAGTTCCGGGTCCGGCGTCCCCGGCGGCAGCATCCCCGGGTACTCGGCCGTCCGGAGGGTCAGCCCGGCGAGCACGCCCAGGGCCGCCGCCCCCACCAGCACGGCCCGCGGGCCTCGGAGACGCTTGCGCCGCTCGTCCACTCCGGCCTCCCCTGCGTCGCCGTGGACGCAGCATAAGGCGGCCGTCAGCCGGAGAACCAGCGTTGCGGCGCCGGCCGCAGGTTCTGGTACACGTGCTTGACCTCGGTGTACTCGGCCAGCCCCGTCGGGCCCAGCTCGCGGCCGAACCCGGACTGCTTGTAGCCGCCCCACTCGGCCTGGGGCAGGTACGGGTGGAAGTCGTTGATCCACACCGTTCCGTGGCGCAGCCGCCCGGCCACCCGCTGCGCCCGCGAAGCGTCGTTCGTGAACACCGCGCCGGCCAGGCCGTAGTGCGTGTCGTTGGCGATGCGGACCGCGTCGTCCTCGTCGGTGAACGTCTCGACCGTCAGCACCGGGCCGAACGACTCGTCGACCACCGCCGACGAGCCCTGCTTCACCTCGTCGAGGATGGTCGGCAGGTAGTAGAAGCCGTCGGCCAGGGCCGGGTCGTCCGGACGGCGGCCGCCCGTGCGCAGCACCGCCCCCTCGGCCAGCGCGGCGGCCACGTACGCCTCGACCTTCTCGCGGTGCGCCGCCGAGATCAGCGGGCCGGTCTCCGCCTGCTCGTCGAACGGGCCGCCCAGGCGGATCCGCTCGGCGCGGCGCACCAGCTCGCCGACGAACTCGTCGTGCCACTCGCGCTGCACGATCAGCCGCGCGCCCGCCGAGCACACCTGGCCGGAGTGCAGGAACACCGCCGTCAGCGCGTAGTCGACCGCGGTCTCGAAGTCGGCGTCGGCGAACACCACGTTCGGGTTCTTGCCGCCCAGCTCCAGCGCCACCTTTTTGACCGTGGCCGCGGCCGCCGCCGCGATCACCTTGCCGGTGGCCAGGCCGCCGGTGAACGACACGAGGTCGACGTCCGGGTGCGACGCCAGCGGCGCGCCGGCCTCGGCGCCCGCGCCCAGCACCAGGTTGCCCACGCCCGGCGGCAGGCCCGCCTCGGTGAGCAGCTTGAGGAACCGGATCGCGGTGTGCGGGGTGAGTTCGCTGGGCTTGAGCACGAACGTGTTGCCCGCGGCCAGCGCCGGCGCGATCTTCCACACTGTCTGCAGCAGCGGGTAGTTCCACGGCGTGATCAGCCCGCAGACGCCGACCGGCTCGTGCACGATCCGGCTGATCGCGTCCGGGTTGCCGGTGTCCACGACGCGCCCGGCGTCCTGGCCCGCGAGCTTGCCGAAGTAGCGCAGGCAGGCGGCGATGTCGGCCATGTCGTACCGGCTCTCGACCAGGCGTTTCCCGGTATCGAGCGACTCGGCGCGGGCGAACGCCTCCGCGTCGCGGTCCAGCAGCTCCGCCGCCCGCACCAGCAGGTCGCCGCGCAGCTGGGCGGGGGTGCCAGGCCACGGGCCGGTGTCGAACGCCCGGCGCGCCGCCGCGATGGCGGCCTCGGTGTCCTTGGCGGTGCCCTCGGCGACCGTCGCGACCAGGGAGCCGTCGGCCGGGCAGCGGATCTCCCGCCGGCCGCCGTCCACCGCGTCCACCCATTCGCCGCCGATGAAGAAGTCCGCCATGCGACCCATTCTCGTGGCCACGCCGCGTGACCGCCACAGCGACGCCGGGAGACGAGGTTCACCCCGGGTGCTGACCCGCGGTCGCGCTCCGGTTGTGATGCCGGACGCGGCCTGCGGTGCCGCTCTGGCGGGTCTCCGTAGACTGGCCGGAACCGAGCGAGTGAGGTGGAGACGAGTGACGATGCTGGAGTCCGTGAGCGGACCGGCGGACCTGAAGCGCATGAGTGTCGAGGACCTCGGCGAACTGGCCGCCGAGATCCGGGACTTCCTCGTCGACAAGGTCCGGCGGGCGGGCGGCCACCTGGGGCCGAACCTCGGCGTCGTCGAGCTGACCCTGGCGCTGCACCGTGTGTTCGACTCGCCGCGCGACGCGATCGTGTGGGACGTCGGTCACCAGGCGTACGTCCACAAGCTCGTCACCGGCCGCGCGGCCGGGTTCGACCTGCTGCGCCAGACCGGCGGGGTCACCGGGTACCCGTCGCGCGCGGAGAGTGAGCACGACTGGGTGGAGAGCAGCCACGCGTCGTCCGGACTGTCCTATGTGGATGGCTTGGCGAAGGCGTTCGAGCTGGCCGGCGGCGGGCGCCACGCGATCGCCGTCGTCGGCGACGGCGCGCTCACCGGCGGCATGTGCTGGGAGGCGCTCAACAACATCGCCGCGCACAAGGACCGTCCGGTCGTCATCGTGATCAACGACAACGGCCGGTCGTACTCGCCGACCATCGGCGGCCTGGCCGACCACCTCGCGGCACTGCGCCTGCAGCCGGGTTACGAGCGGCTCCTCGACGGCGGCCGCGAGATCCTCAGGCACACCCCGGTCGTCGGCAAGCCCATCTACGCCGCGCTCCACGCCGCCAAAGCCGGCCTGAAGGACGCGCTGAGCCCGCAGGCGATGTTCTCCGACCTCGGCCTGAAGTACCTCGGCCCGGTCGACGGCCACGACCAGGTGGCGCTGGAGAAGGCCCTGCACAGCGCGCGCTCCTTCGGCGGCGCCGTCATCGTGCACGTGGTCACCGAGAAGGGCCACGGCTACGCGCCGGCGGTCAACAACCAGCACGACCAGATGCACCAGACCGACCCGATCGACCCGGAGACCGGCCTGCCGCCGGTGAAGGGCCCGAGCTGGACCGGCGTGTTCGGCGACGAGCTGGCGGCGATCGGCGCCGAGCGTGAAGACGTCGTCGCGATCACGGCGGCGATGCTGCGCTCGACCGGGCTGGACAAGTTCGCCGAGGCCTTCCCGGACCGCTGGTACGACGTCGGGATCGCCGAGCAGCACGCGGTCACCTCGGCCGCGGGGCTGGCCATGGGCGGGCTGCACCCGGTGGTGGCGATCTACTCGACATTTCTGAACCGGGCGTTCGACCAGGTGCTGATGGACGTCGCGCTGCACCGGCTGCCGGTGACGCTGGTGCTCGACCGGGCCGGGATCACCGGGCCGGACGGCCCGTCGCACCACGGTATGTGGGACCTGTCGCTGCTCGGGATGGTGCCGGGGATGCGGGTGGCCGCTCCCCGTGACCCGGGGACCCTGCGCGAGGAACTGCGGGAAGCCGTCGCGGTGTCCGACGGGCCGACGGCGCTGCGCTTCTCGAAGGGCAAGGTCGGCACCGATGTGGCCGCCGTCGAGCGGATCGGCACGGTCGACGTGCTGCGGCGCCCGGCCGAAGGTGCCGACGTGCTGCTGGTGACGGTCGGCTCGTTCGCCACGCTGGGGCTGGCGGCGGCGGATCGGCTGGCTGATCAGGGGATCGGCGTGACCGTCGTGGATCCCCGGTGGGTGCTGCCGGTTCCTGCCGAGCTGGTTGCGCTGGCGTCTCAGCACAAGCTCGTGGTGACGGTGGAGGACAGCGGCCGCCACGGTGGCTTCGGCTCGGCGCTGGCGGCGCTGTTCCGCGACGCGGAGTGCGATGTCCCGCTGCGTGACTTGGCGGTGCCGCAGTCGTTCCACGACCACGGCAGCCGTGACGAGGTGCTGGGACGGATCGGCCTGACGGCTCAGGACGTGGCCCGGCGGGTGACGGAGTGGGCCTCGGGACGGCTCGGTACTTCGGAAGAGGAACCGGCGAAGAAGAACGCCGACCGCAGCTGAGCGAACGCCCCCGCTCTGCGGGGGCGTTCGCGGCCGAAACTGTCGGTGGTCACCGGTAGAGTGGAAAACGGGGGGCGCCCCCGCGCGGGGGGGTCGGCTCAGGCTTCGGCGGGGAGGGCGTCCGCCACCGGCCGGGGCGCCGAAGCGAAGACCTCCGGCGGTTCCGGGAACAGCTTCACCAGCACCGGGTACGCCACCGCAGCGGTCGCCAGCGTCACCAGCAAGCTCACGTCCACTCCGCCGGCCACCTCCCGCCACGGCCCCGCGATCATGGGGGTGTTCGCGCACAGCAGCCCCAACGTCGTCGCCGGGATCCAGGCCGCCATGGCTCGCCAGTTCACGCCCCGGGCGAACCAGTAGCGCCCGCCCTTGCGGCCTTCGTTGAACACCTGCAGGTCCGCCACGTCGTAGTACCCCCGCCGCTGGACGAAGCCGATCATCATGATCACCATCCAGGGTGAGGTGCACAGGACGATCAGCGTGGCGAAGGCGTTGATGCTCGACACCATGTCCAGCACGAAATTGCCGACGAAGATGAACGCCACGCTCAACGTCCCGATCAGCAGCGTCGCCTGGACCCGGGACAGCTTCGGGAAGATCGAACTGAAGTCCAGGCCCGTTCCGTACAGCGACGTCGTTCCGGTCGACAGGCCGCCGATCAACGCCACCACGATCAGCGGGATGGCGTACCACAGCGGGGAAATCGCCGTCAGGCCGGTAATGTAGTCGGCCGGGTTCGCCACCAGCGTCGCCGTCGCGATGCCGAAGCCGAACGGCAGCAGCGTCGCCACCTGGGCCAGGAACGGCGCGGCCAGCAGGGAACGCTTGCTGTGCGACGCGGGGATGTAGCGGGCCCAGTCGCCGAGAAAGGCGCCGAAGGAGATCGGGTTGGCCAGGGCCGTCAGTGCCGCCAACGTGAACGTCGGCCAGAACGTGCCCAGCGCGTACGTTCCCGTGCCCGCGTAGCCCGGGTCGAACGTCCCGCCGTAGGCGAACACGCCCAGCAGCATGATCGCCGTGCCGAGGGCCACCGCGATCCGGTTGACCAGCAGCATGAACCGGTAGCCGTAGATGCACACCACCAGCGTGGCGATCGCGATCACGCCGTACGCGAAACCGCGCAGCACGGGACCGCCGTCGAAGCCGAACAGCCGTTGAGCCGCCCCGGCCACCGCGTCGCCGCTCACCCACACCGAGATAGCGAAGAACGTGATCGCCGTCAGCAGCGACAGGAACGAGCCCACGCAGCGGCCGACCACGCCGAAGTGCGCGCCCGACGACACCGCGTTGTTCGTGCGCGTGCGCGGGCCGAACAACGCCATCGGGGCCAGCACCGAGCCACCCACCACGACGCCGAGGGCGGTGGCCAGGACCGCGTCGCGGAAGCTCAGTCCGTACGCGATCGGCAACGTGCCCAGGATGATCGTGGCGAAGGTGTTCGCGCCGCCGAACGCCATGCGGAACAGGTCGCGCGGGCGCGAGGTCTGCTCCTCCGGCGGGATCGGGGCGATGCCGTGCTGCTCGACCTCGGTGATCTTCTCGCTCATGCGAACCTCGTCATCACGTGCTTGACCCGCGTGTACTCGGCGAAGGCGTACGCCGAGAGGTCCTTTCCGTGGCCGGAGTGGCCGAAGCCGCCGTGGGGCATCTCGGCGACCAGCGGCCCGTGCGTGTTCACCCACACGCAGCCGAAGTCCAGCTCGGCCGACACCCGGGCGGCGACGGCGAGGTCGCGGGTCCAGACCGAGGAGGCCAGCCCGTACGGGACACCGTTGGCCAGGGACACCGCCGTGGCTTCGTCCGAAAAGGACTGGACGGTGAGCACCGGGCCGAAGATCTCCTCCTGGACGATCTCGTCGTCCTGGCGCACTCCCGAGATCACCGTGGGGGAGAAGTAGAACCCGCGCGTACCGAACCGGGTCCCGCCGGTTTCGAGGTGGGCGTGTGCGGGCAGCCGCGCGATGAGGCCTTCGACGCGCGAGAACTGCGCCGCGCTGTTCAACGGCCCGTAGTCGACGCCCGGGGTCTGCTCCGCAGCGGCCTTCGCCAGCGAAGCGACGAAGTCGTCGTGGATCGACTCGTGGACCAGGACCCGGCTGCCCGCCGTACAGTCCTGGCCCGCGTTGTAGCACGCCGCGCCCACGATGCCCTCGACCGTCGACGCGAGGTCCGCGTCCGGGAAGACCAGCAGTGGTGCGTTGCCGCCCAGTTCCAGGTGGGTGCGCTTGAGGTCCGCGGCCGCCACGGTGGCGACGTCGATGCCCGCGCGCGTCGAGCCGGTGATCGAGACGAGTGCGGTGATCGGGTGCCTGACCAGGGCGCGGCCGGTGTCGCGGTCGCCGGTCAGGACCGTGAACGCCCCCGCGGGCAGGTACTCCGCCGCGACGCGGGCCAGCAGCACCGCCGTCGACGGGGTCGTCTCCGCCGGCTTGAGGACCACCGTGTTGCCCGCCGCCAGGGCCGGGGCGATCTTCCAGACCGCCATCATCAGCGGGTAGTTCCACGGCGCGATCTGCGCGCAGACGCCGACCGGCTCGCGGCGGATCACCGACGTGTGACCCGGCGCGTACTCCCCGGCCGCGGTGCCCTCCAGTTGCCGCGCGGCGCCGGCGAAGAACCGCAGCGCGCTCACGCACTCCGGGATCTCCTCTTCGAGCACCACCGACCGGATCTTGCCGGTTTCCCGCACTTCGAGGTCGGCGAACTCGGCCGCCCGGGCCTCGAGGGCGTCGGCGATCTTCAACAGGGCCAGCTGCCGCTGCGCCGGAGTACTGCGGCGCCAGGTCGCAAACGCTTGCGCGGCCGATTCGAGCGCCGCGTCCACCTCGGACTCGGAGGCGACGGGGCTGGTGCCGAAGACCTCGCCGGTCGCCGGGTCGGTCAGGTCGAGGGTGCGGGTCATGCCTTCTCCAGGTGGGTCGGCGCGAACAGCTTCAGCAGGGCGGGGAGGACGACGACGGACGGCCCGGGCGTGCGCAGCGCTTCGGCGAGGTCCGCGCCCACTGTGTCCAAAGAGGACACCCGGGCGGGCACGCCGAACGAAGACGCCAGTGCGGCGAAGTCGGGCCGGGCCAGCTCGGTGGCCGTCGTCCGGCCGAAGGCGCCGGTGAGGTATTCGCGCAGGACGCCGTAGCCGCCGTCGTCGACGATCAGCCACGTGACGTCGAGGCCGTGCTGCACCGCCGTGGCCAGCTCGGCGACGCCGTACATGGCGCCGCCGTCCCCGGACACCGCGAGCGTGGGACCACCACCGGCCGCGGCGCCGCCGAGCGCGCCCGGCAGGCCGTAGCCCAGCCCGCCCGCGCCCTGCGCGGTGTGGATCGGCGCGCCCTCGGGGTTCCACGCCGACCAGGCCCAGTACGCCGCGATCGTCATGTCCCAGAACGTCTGGGTGCCGTCGGGCAGCGCCGCGCGGATGTCGTCGATCAGCTTCCGTTCGGTGGCCAGGTCCTGACTGTCCAACCGGGACTCCACGGCGGACAGCAGCCCCGACACCGCCTTCTCGGCCCGTCCGTCGGACGCCCGCATCGGCACCCACTCCAGCAGGGCCTGCAGCGTGAGCCGCACGTCGGCGTGGATGCCCAGGCCGGGGTAGTTCGACTCCAGCTTCCCGAGGTCGGCCTCGACCTGGATCACCCGGCCGCGCGGGGCGAACTCGCGGTAGTTGCTCGACAGCTCGCCGAGGCCGGAGCCGAGCACGAGCAGCACGTCGGCGCCGGCGAGGAACTCCGTGGTGTGCCAGTCCTCCAGCCACGACCGCCCGGACAGCTCGTGGTCCCAGCCGAAGACGCCCTTGCCGCCGAACGTCGAGATCACCGGCGCGCGCAACGCCTCGGCCAGCGCCGTCAGCTCGGCGGAAGCACCCGACCGCAACGCCCCGCCGCCGGCGAGGATGACCGGGTTGGCCGCCGCGCCCAGCAGCTCCGCCGCCGCGGTGACCAGCTCTGGCAGGGGTTCCAGGGCCGCGGGGGTGGCCGACACCGACGTGATCGGCGGGAGCCCGGCCGGGCCGAGCAGCACGTCCTGGGGGATCTCGACCCACAGCGGGCCGTAGGGCGCGGTCGCCGCCGACGTCCACGCCTCGCGCAGCGCCGTCGGGAGCTGGCTCGCCCGCCGCACGACGTGCACCGACTTCACGACGTCCCGGAAGCTCGCCTGCTGGTCGGGCAGTTCGTGCAGGTAACCGTGCCGCCCGCCGCCGAGCCCGGCGACCGGGACCTGGCTGGAGATGCCGAGCACCGGCACCGAGGCCGCGCGCGATTCCTGCAGCGAAGCCAGCGTCAGCAACGCACCCGGCCCGGTCGACACGACCAGCGGCGTCACCGGCACCGGCCCGTCCGGGTCCGCCGCGAGCCGCGCGCGGGCGAACCCGTCGGCGGCGAAGGCGAGGTTGTTCTCGACGCGCCCGCTGATCACCCGCAGGTCGTCGGCGCGCCGCAGTGCCTCGAACAGGCCGAGCGCGTGCTGGCCCGGCAGGCCGAACACCGTGTCGGCACCCAGCGCCCGCAGGGTTTCGACGACGACGTCGCCGCCGATGCGGGTCATGCGCCCTTCCCCAGCGCCAGCAGGCTCACCAGGTCGTAGGCGACGTGGGAGGCCGCGATGGCGGTGATCTCGGCGTGGTCGTAGGCCGGGGCCAGCTCGACGACGTCCGCGCCGACCAGGTTGAGGTCGTGCAGCCCGCGCAGGATCTCCAGGAGCTCGCGGCTGGTCATGCCGCCCGCTTCCGGCGTGCCCGTGCCGGGCGCGTGGGCCGGGTCGAGGACGTCGATGTCGACCGAGACGTACAGCGGCCGGTCGCCGATGCGCTGCCGCAGCGCGTCGACCGTCTCGGCGACGCCGCGGCGCAGGACGTCGCCGGAGGTGACGATGCCGAAGCCGAGGCGGCGGTCCTCTTCCAGGTCGCGCTTGCCGTACAGCGGCCCGCGTGTGCCGACGTGCGACAGCGCGCTCGTGTCGAGGATGCCTTCCTCCGACGCCCGCCGGAACGGGGTGCCGTGGGTGTACGGCTCGCCGAAGTAGGTGTCCCACGTGTCGAGGTGCGCGTCGAAGTGCAGCAGCGCAACGGGTCCGTGCTTCTTCGCCGCGGCGCGCAGCAGCGGCAGTGCGATCGTGTGGTCGCCGCCGACGGTCACCAGCCGCGTCCCGTCCGCTTGCAGTGCTTCGGCTTCCTGCTGCAGCGTCTCGATCGCTTCGCCGATGTTGAACGGGTTGACCGCGATGTCGCCCGCGTCGACGACCTGCTTCTCTTCGAACGGCGAGACGTCCAGCTCCGGGTGGTACGGCCGCAGCAGCCGGCTCGCCTCGCGGACGGCCGCCGGGCCGAACCGCGCGCCCGGCCGGTAGGAGACTCCGGAGTCGAAGGGCACCCCGACGACGGCGACGTCGGCGCGCTCGACCTGGTCGATCCGCGGCAGCCGCGCGAAGGTCGCGAAGCCGGCGAACCGGGGGACGCGCGACGAGTCGAGGGGTCCGATGTTAGGCACTGGTGGGCTCCTGTTCCCGGTTCTCGATGGGGGTTTCCGCGCCGCTCAAGCGGCGGGTCCAGACGGAGAGGATGGTGTCGGAAGTGCGGGGCGTGGCCAGGCTGACCGCCAGGTAGACCACCAGGCTCGCACCGAGGCCCCAGTAGATCGGGGTGTTGGCGTCGACGCCGTCGATGATCATGAAGGCGATGACCGAGATCGTGCCGGCCACCATCGACGCGTACGCGCCCTGCCGGGTGCCGCGCTTCCAGAACAGCGCGCCGACGATCGCGACCAGCAGGCCGCCGACCAGGATGTCGTAGGCGATGGTGAGCGCGTTGACGACGTCGTCGACGACCATGGCGATGCCGATCGCCAGCAGGCCGAGCAGCAGCGTGGCGAGCCGGTTGCGGCTGACCTCGCCGCCCTTCTTCAGGCCCAGCTTGGTGAGCAGGTCGGACGTCGTCGTGGTGGAGCAGGCGATCAGCGCGCCGCTGGCCGTCGACATCATCGCCGACAGCGCGGCGGCCAGGACCAGGCCGCGAACGCCGGTCGGCAGCAGCCGCTCGACGATGGTCGCGAAGGCGTCCTGCGCGCTGGCGATGTCCGGGTACAGCGCGTGGGCCGCGGTGCCGATCAGGGCGCCGGCCAGGCCGTAGACCAGGCAGTAGACGCCGGACGTGATGCCCCCGGACGTCGCGATCGCGGGCGTGCGGGCGGTGAACACGCGCTGCCAGATGTCCTGGCCGATCAGCAGGCCGAAGGTGTAGATGACGAAGTAGGTGATGATCGTGTCGGTGCCGATCGAGGTGAAGCTGAAGAAGCTCGCGTCGAGCTTGGCGCTCATGCCGTCGAAGCCGCCGGCCGAGCTGATCGCCACCGGCAGCAGGATGGCCAGGATGCCGATGGTCTTGATGACGAACTGGGCGATGTCGGTGAGCGTGATCGACCACATGCCGCCGAGCACCGAGTAGAGGACGACGATCGAGCCGCCGATCGCGATCCCGGCCCAGTTCGGCAGGTCGAACAGCACCTTGAAGATGGTCGCGAAGGCCAGCGTCGAAGTCACCGTGAGCATCAGCGTGTAGCCCCACATGACGACGCCGGACACCGCGCTGGTGCGGCCACCGTAGCGCAGGTCGAGCATCTCGCCGACGGTGTAGACCTTCAGCCGGACCAGCCGCCGCGCGAACAGGGCGTGCAGCACCAGGATGCCGACGCCGATGCTGACCACCAGCCACATGCCGGAGATGCCGTAGGTGTAGCCGAGCTTCACGCCGCCGACGGTCGACGCGCCGCCGAGGACGACGGCCGACATCGTGCCGGAGTACATGAACCAGCCCAGCCGCCGCCCGGCGACGAGGTAGTCGGACTTCGTCTTCGCGAGCCGGAGGCCGTACCAGCCGACCCCGAGCATGCCCGCGATGTACAGCGCGATCACCGCGTAGTCGCCGGTCACGGTGTCCTCCTCACGTCGTTTCGGGTCACCGTAGGTTCGCCCGGCACCTCCCCGGCATGGGATGATTCGTCCCCAGTCGACTTCGATAGGGACGAAATGACCGCGAACACGGATCCGCTGTCCACGGAGGTGAATGTCCCGTTACGGGACGTGGTCGGCAACCGGGAGCTCGCGCTCGAGGTCGTCCCGGAAACCCTGCGGCCGGGTGCGCTGGACACCCCGGTGCGCTGGGCGCACGTGAGCGAGCTGCAGGATCCCGCGCCCTACCTGCTGGGCGGCGAGCTGATCCTCACCGCCGGGGTCGACCTGCCCGAGCGGATCGACCGGTACGTGCGCGGGCTGCGGGACGCCGGCGTGACGGCGCTGGGCTTCGGGCTCACCCCGAACGTGCACGAAACCCTGCCGGAGGCCCTGCGCCGGGCCTGCGCGCGCCACGGGCTGCCGCTGCTGGTGGTGCCGCCGCGGACGCCGTTCCTGGCGATCAACCGGGCCGTTTCGGTCGCGCTGACCGAGGCCGGACAGCGGGAGCAGCGGCGGATCACGGCGGCGCGCGAGACGCTGACCCGCGCCGCGGGCGGCGGGCTCGGCGAGCTGACGTCGGCGCTCGCGGCGGTGCTGCGGTGCTGGGTCGCCCTGGTCGGCGCCGGGGACGTGCTGGCCGCGGCGCACGACGCGCCCGTGCCGCTGCCGCCGTCGGTGCGGGAGTTGATGGCGACCGTGCGCGCGGGCAGCGGGATCCGGAGCGCGACGACCGAGACCGGCGGCGGCTTCGTCGTCGTCCAGCCGGTGTACCCGCAGGCCACGGCGTCGCACCTGGTGGTGGTCGGCCGGTCCCGGCGGCTCGACGGCGCCGAGCGGACGATCCTCGCCGTCGGCGCGGCCCTGCTCGGCCTGGTCGGCCGCGCGGGCTCGGACGCGGCCGAGCTGGGCGCGGCGGCCACCGGCCTGCTGCTCGGCCGGACGTCGCCCGGGGAGGTCGCCCGGGCCCTGCTGGGGTCGGAGGTCGTCCGGCTGGTCGCCGGGACGGCGTACCGGCGCGGCCCGGACGAGGTGGCCCAGCGCCCGGACTGGCTGCGGGCGCGGCTGGACACGCCCCTGGTTTCGGTGTCGCCCGGGCGGTTCGTCGCGATCGCCGAGTCCGCCCCGCCCGTCCCCGTGTTGGAGGACCTGCGTGCGCACGGCTGGCTGGCGGCCGTGGGCACGCCGTCGCCCGCTTCCCGGGCGGCTTCGGCCGGGGCGGAGCTGGAGGTGCTGCTTTCGCGGGCTTCCGCGCTCGGCCGTCCGGTCGTGGCGGGGGATTCACCGCTGGATTTCGACGCGCTGCTGGACCCGGGCGCGTCCCGCGGATTCGCGTCGAAGGCGTTGGAGCCGCTGGTGGCGCTGGACCGCGCGGGCGACCGGGCGCTGGTGCCGACGCTGCGGACGTGGCTGGCCCACCACGGCGGCTGGGAGCCGACGGCCGCGGAACTGGGCGTGCACCGCAACAGCGTCCGGCACCGGATCGCGCAGGTGGAGAAGGCACTGGGCGTGGACTTGGCGGACCCGGAGACCCGGATGCGGCTGTGGTTCGCGCTCCGCTGGATCGCCCCTGATCCTTAAAGGGCACTCTCAGGAAAATATGGGATTGTGGGTTCGTGCGAGTTTTGGTAGTCGAGGACGAAGAACCCCTGGCCGACGCGATCGCCCGCGGGCTGCGCCGGGAGGGGATGGCGGTGGACGTCGCGCTCACCGGGGACGACGGGCACGAGAAGGCCGCCGTCACGCGGTACGACGTCGTGCTGCTGGACCGCGACCTGCCCGGGATGTCCGGCGACGAGCTGTGCCGGGAGATCGTCGCGTCCGGGGAGCTGACCCGGGTGCTGATGCTCACCGCGAGCAGCTCGGTGTCCGACCGCGTGGACGGGCTGTCGCTGGGCGCCGACGACTACCTCGCCAAGCCGTTCGCCTTCCCCGAGCTGGTCGCGCGGGTGCGGGCGCTGGGCCGCCGGGCCACGCCGGCCGCGCCGCCGCTGCTCACCGCCGGGGACGTCGAGCTGGACCCGGCCAAGCGGACGGTCCGGCGCTCGAGCGGGCCGGTCGAGCTGACGCGCAAGGAGTTCGGCGTCCTCGAGGTTCTGCTGCAGGCCGCCGGATCCGTGGTCAGCAGCGAGGAGCTGCTGGAGCGCGTCTGGGACGAGAACGCCGACCCGTTCACCACGACCGTCCGGGTCACCGTGATGACGCTGCGCAAGAAGCTCGGCGAGCCGGGGATCATCGAGACCGTCGTCGGTTCCGGGTACCGGGTGCCGGAGCCCGGCACACCGCAGCGCGCGTGAACCTGCCGGGCACCCGCACCCTCCGCGCCCGGATCACCCTGCTGGCGACCGTGCTGGTCGCCGCGGTCAGCCTGCTGCTGCTCTGGCTGGCCTGGACGCTGGTGCGGGACTCGCTCGACACCGTCCCGCAGATGCCGCCGGGCAGCGTGGTGGTCGTCGACGGCGTCCAGGTCGACGCGTCGGCGCTGGCGGAGCACCTGCGGGTGCACGCCCGCGACCGGATGCTGCTGTTCGGCTCGATCGCGTTCCTGCTGGTGGTGGCGGCCGCGGCGATCCTCGCCTGGACGTTCACCTCGCGGGTGCTGCTGCCGCTGCGCGAAATCACCGGCACCGCGCGGCGGCTGTCGGTCGAGTCGCTGGGGGAGCGGATCGGCGAGATCCGCTCCCGCGACGAGCTGGCCGAGCTGGCGAGCACGTTCGACGACATGCTCGACCGGCTCCAGGCCGCGTTCGACGCGCAACGCCACTTCGTCGCCAACGCGAGCCACGAGCTGCGGACGCCGTTGTCGGTGATCCGCACGGAACTGGACGTCACCCTCGCCGACGACAACGCCGACGAAGCCGAGCTTCGCCGGATGGGCGGCGTGGTCCGGGACGCCACCGAGCGGGCCGGGCAGCTGGTCAACTCGCTGCTGCTGCTGGCCCGCACCGACGGCGCCGGGCTGGGCGTGCACGAGCCGGTGGACCTCGCGGTGGTCGTCGACCGGGCGTGGCGCGCGGTTCAGCGCGAAGCCTCGCAACGCGGCATCCGGGCGACGTTCTCCGTGGTGTCGGCGTCCGCGTTCGGCGACCCGGCGCTGCTGGAGCGGATCGCGGGGAACCTGCTGGAGAACGCGGTCCGCCACAACGTCGACGGCGGCTGGCTGGAGGTGGTGACGCAACCGGGGCCGCGGTGGTCGATGCTGCGCGTCCGGTCCTCGGGCGGCCTGGTCGACCCGGCGGCGGTGCCGGAGCTGTTCGAGCCGTTCCGCCGGGCCGGCGTGGCCCGCACGGCCCGCTCGGGCGCGGGCCTGGGGTTGTCGATCGTCCGCGCCGCGGTGGCCGCCCACGGCGGAACGGTCACGGCGGAACCCATCGTGGGCGGCGGCCTGGGCGTGACGGTCCACCTCCCGGTCCACTGAAAGCCCTCGTGAGTGAGAAACAGTGTTAGAGCCTGTCTTGGATCTTGGTTAGGTGGTCCTGGCCCGCTGTTTCTGGCGGGTCAGGCGCCTGGTCATGATAGTGATCATGGAGAGGTTGATGAAGGCTGCGGAGTGCTCGGGCAGGCGTTCGTAGTCGCGGACGTTGCGGCGGGCTTGGGTGATCCAGGAAAAGGTGCGTTCGACCACCCAGCGCCGGGGCAGGATGACGAAGGTTTTCTGACCGACGATTTTCTTGACGATGTCGAGTGTCATCCGCAGGGTTTTCCTGGCCCAGTCGACGAGGTCGGCGCTGGTGTAGCCGCCGTCGGCCCACACCCATCGCACGCCGCGGTGGGCGGCGTGCAGCGCGGGCAGCAGCAACCGGGCGGCAGTGCGGTCTTGCAGGTTGGCCGCGGTGACCAGCACGACCAGCAGCAATCCTTGGGTGTCGGTGGCGATGTGGCGTTTGCGGCCGTCGATCTTCTTCCCGCCGTCATAACCCCGGCCGGCGCGGGCGACGGTCTCGGCGGCCTTGACCGACTGGGAGTCGATCACCGCCGCGCTCGGGGCGGGATTGCGTCCCGCTTTCACCCGGATCCTCTCCCGCAGCCGGTCCCGGATCCGCTCGAACACCCCGGCCTTGGACCAGCGGGTGAAGAACCCATGCACCGTCTGCCACGGCGGGAAGTCCGGCGGCAACGCCCGCCATTTGATGCCGTTGTCGGTGACATAACGCAAGGCGTCGACGATCGCGCGGCGGGGATGTTTCTCCGGACGGCCACCTGCCGCGGTCTCGCACGCGGGCGTGGGCAGCAGCGACTCCAGCAGCGCCCACTCGGCATCGCTGGTGTCGGAGGGGTAGCGACGCGGACGACAGCCCGCTGACGTGGCCTTACCGGCGGCAGGGTACAAAGAAGACCGGGCCTCTGCTGGTCGTGATCATGATGTGGTGTCAAGATCATTAGCAGAGGCCCGACCCATACCCACAGACGGCATCAAAAACAGGCTCTTAGAACACTGTTTCTCACTCACGAGGGCCGCGGGAGAGGGCGAGGGCGGCGCGGAGGACTCCGGCTGCGTGGACCATCGCCGCGCGGGCGTCCGGGTCTATGCCCACTCGGTTGGCGAAGCCGTGGAGCTGGCCTTCGTGACGGCGGTGGACCACGGGGACTCCCGCCGCAGCGAGGCGGGCCGCGTAGGCCTCGCCTTCGTCGCGGAGGAGGTCGAAGCCGCACGTGGCCACGAACGTCGGGGGCAGGCCGTCGAGGCTGTCGTCGTACAGGACCGAGGCGCGCGGGTCGCGGTAGCGGGCCGGGTCGCGGACGTACTGGTCCCGGTACCAGGCCCATTCGTCCCGGTCGAGGCGGAAGCCCGAGCCGAACTGCCGGTGCGATTCCGACGTGCCGAGCGCGTCCGTCGCCGGGGTGAGCAGGAGGCTGAACGCCGGGCGGGGCAGCTCGCCGCGGGCCGCCGCGTGGGCGACCACCGCCGCCAGGTTGCCGCCGCTGCTGTCGCCGCCCACCGCCAGGCGGGCCGGGTCGATGCCGAACTCCGCCGCGTGCTCGTAGACGAAAGCGAACGCCGCGACCGCGTCCGAAGCCGCCGCCGGGAACGGGTGTTCCGGGGCGAGCCGCCGTGGAAGTACACGATCGCCGGGCCGGGCGCCGGGACGCCGGCCGGTGCGTAGAGCCGCAGCGGCAGCGGGCCGGCCGGCCCGGGCCACGAGAGGTCCCGGGTCCGCACGCCGGGGCAGATGCCGGCGCCGGCCAGCGCCCCCGCCAGGTCCAGTTCGGCCCGGGTTCGCACGAGGCTGCCGTTGCGGTGCGGCGCGTCGAACGGCGCGAACCGCGAAACCCGCATGAGCACCTGGGCGGTGAGGACTGGCTGACGGCCGTCCACCAGCACCGGACGGCCCGCGATCACCCGCAGCACGGGCGAAGGCAGCCGCAGCAGGAAGCGCAACCCGGCCATGATCGACCGCACGAGCAGCCGGCGGGACAGTCCGTTCAGCACAGGTCCACGAAAATCGGCTTCGCGTCCCGCCACAAGTCCTCGAACGGGTTCGCCTGCCCGATGCGGTGTGGTCACCGGCGGACGCTGGGCCGCCGGGGTGAACGGGCGGTGTTCCGGCGGCCGGCTGTGCTGTGATCTCCGGTGTGGAGGAGAACCGCCTGACCCGGGTGCTGCCGCCGGTGATCGCGCTGGCCGCGGCCGCCGGAGTGGGGCTCGCGTTCTTCATCGATGCGCTGGTCCGCCCACCCGAGCTGCCGATCGACACAAATCCGGCGCCCCTGGAAGGGCACACGCTGTGCGCGGCGGTAGTCGTGACGTATGCGTCCGAAGAGGACATGCGGGCCGCGCTGCCGGTGCTGCGCGACGATCCGAAGGCCCGGCGGGTGTTCGTGGACCCGCCCTCGGTCGACCTGCTCGCCGTCCCGGGCACCGACCTCAAGGCGTGGGCGCTCCAGCTGCACGCCCGCTACCGGACCGCCGAGCGGGTCACGGTGATCGACTCCGACGCGACGGCGGCGCAGCTGAAACTCACTGCGCCGCCGCCGAAGTGCCCTCGCGAGGGCGAGTACTAGGCCGTCGGGACCGAGGCCACACCCGGGGCGAGGAAAGGCTTGCCGTTCACGCGCTCGGACACGCCGGAGCGGTCCAGGTACGGCGTGATGCCGCCGTTCCAGAACGGCCAGCCCGCGCCCAGGATCAGGCACAGGTCGATGTCCTGCGCCTCGGCGACCACGCCCTCGTCGAGCATGATCCGGATCTCCTCGGCGATGGCCGACAGCGCCCGGTCGCGCACCTCCTCGGAGGTGGACGGCTTGTCACCCTGCGTCCAGAGCTCGACGACCTCGGGGTCGGCCGACTGGTTGCCCTGCGCGTCCCAGATCCAGACGCCCTTCTTGCCCGCCTTGACGAACTTCGCGAGGTTCTCGGACAGGGTGAACCGGTCCGGGAAGGCCTCGTGCAGCGTCTCGCCGACGTGCAGCGCGATGGCCGGGCCGACGAGCTGCATCAGCGTCAGCGGCGTCATCGGCAGGCCCAGCGGCTCCAGTGCCTTGTCGGCGACCTCGAACGGCGTGCCCTCGTCGACGGTGACCAGCACCTCGCCGAGGAAGCGCAGCAGAAGCCGGTTGACGACGAACGCCGACGCGTCCTTCACCAGCACGCTCGACTTCTTCAGCTGCTTGCCGACCGAGAACGCCGTCGCCAGGGCAGCGTCGTCGGTCTTCTCGCCGCGGACGATCTCCAGCAGCGGCAGCACGGCGACCGGGTTGAAGAAGTGGAAGCCGACGACCCGCTCGGGGTGCTGCAGCTTCGACGCCATCGCGGTGATCGACAGCGACGAGGTGTTCGTCGCCAGGATCGCCTCGGGCTTGACGTGCTGCTCCAGCTCGGCGAACACCTGCTGCTTGACGCCGAGTTCCTCGAAGACCGCTTCGATGACGAAGTCGGCGTCGGCGAACGCGGCCTTGTCGAGCGAGCCGGTGACGAGCGCCTTGAGCCGGTTCGCGCCGTCCGGGGACAGGCGCTTCTTGCCCAGCAGCTTGTCGATCTCGGCGTGGACGTAGCCGACGCCCTTGTCGACGCGCTCCTGGTCGACGTCGGTCAGCACGACCGGCACCTTCAGGCGGCGCACGAACAGCAGCGCGAGCTGGCTGGCCATCAGGCCGGCGCCGACGATGCCGACCTTGTTCACCTTGCGCGCCAGGGACTTGTCCGGCGCGCCGGCCGGGCGCTTGGCGCGCTTGTTCACCAGGTTGAACGAGTACAGCCCGGCGCGCAGGACGTCGGACATGAGCAGCTCGGCGAGGCCTTCGGTCTCGGCCGCGTACCCGCGGTCGAGGTCGTTTTCCTTCGCGAGTTCGAGCAGCTCCACGGCCTTGGTGGCGCCCGGCGACGCACCGTGCGTCCGACCGTCCACGATGGACTTGGCCCGCGCGATGGCCGCGTCCCAGGCCGAACCGCGGTCGATCTCGCGGCGCTCCGGCGTGATCTCGCCGTTGACCACCTTCGCCAGCCACAGCAGCGACTGCTCGAGGTAGTCGGCCGAGCCGAAGACCGCGTCGACGATGCCGAGCTCGGCCGCCTGCTTGACGTTGAGCATCTTGTTCTGCGCCAGGGCGTTCTCGATGATCACCGTGACGGCCGCGTCCGCGCCGATCAGGTTCGGCAGCAGCTGCGTGCCGCCCCAGCCCGGGAACAGGCCGAGGAAGACCTCGGGGAACGCGATCGCGGCGGTGTTCTCCGACAGCGTCCGGTAGTGGCAGGAGAGCGCCAGCTCCAGGCCGCCGCCCATGACCGCGCCGTTGACGAACCCGAACGTCGGGATCTTCGACTCGGTGAGGCGGCGGAACACGTCGTGCCCGGTCTGGGCGATTTCGCGCGCCAGCTTCGGGTCGCTCACGGCCTCGACGCCGGAGAGGTCGGCGCCGACGGCGAAGATGAACGGCTTGCCGGTGACGGCGATCGCGGCCGGCTCGGCCTCGAAGGCGACATCGAGCGCGGCGTTCAGGGAGACGAGCCCCTGCGGGCCGAAGGTGTTCGGCCGGGTGTGGTCGTGGCCGTTGTCGAGCGTGATCAGCGCGACGGGCTTCTCGAGCCCGGGCACCTTCACCAGGCGCGTCACGGCGTGCGTGACGACCTCGTCCGGGAAAGCGGCCTTCGCTTCTTCAGCGGTGAACGTCATTTACTTCGCCCCCTCGAAGGCCGGGTTCTCCCAGATCACGGTGCCGCCCATGCCGATACCGATGCACATCGTGGTCATGCCGTACCGGACGTCGGGCCGCTCGGCGAACTGGCGGGCCAGCTGCGTCATGAGCCGGACGCCGGACGAGGCCAGCGGGTGGCCGCACGCGATCGCGCCGCCCCACTGGTTGACGCGCGGGTCTTCGTCGTCGATGCCGAAGTGGTCGAGGAAGGCCAGCACCTGCACGGCGAAGGCCTCGTTGATCTCGAACAGGCCGATGTCGTCGATGGACAGGCCGGTGCGCTTGAACAGCTTCTCGGTGGCCGGCACCGGGCCGATGCCCATGACCTCCGGCTCGACGCCGGCGAAGGAGTAGCCGACCAGCCGCATGGCGACCGGCAGGCCCAGCTCGCGGGCGGTCTCCTCGTCGGCGAGGATCGAGGCGGTGGCACCGTCGTTGAGGCCGGCCGCGTTGCCCGCGGTGACCCGGCCGAACGGCCGGAACGGCGTCTTGAGGTTCGCCAGCTGCTCGACCGTGGTGCCCGGCCGCGGCGGCTCGTCCTCGGTGGCCAGGCCCCAGCCGAGTTCCTTGGAGCGGGTGGCGACGGGGACCAGCTCGGGGCCGATCTTGCCGGTCTTGACGGCTTCGGCGTACTTCTCCTGGCTGCGCGCGGCGTAGGCGTCGGTGCGCTGCTTGGTGATGGCCGGGAAGCGGTCGTGCAGGTTCTCGGCGGTCTGGCCCATGACCAGGGCGGTCGGGTCGACGAGCTTGTCGGCGATGATCCGCGGGTTCGGGTCGACGCCTTCGCCCATCGGGTGACGGCCCATGTGCTCGACGCCGCCGGCGATGGCGATGTCGTAGGCGCCGAAGCCGATGCCGGACGCGGCGGTCGTCACGGCCGTCATGGCGCCGGCGCACATGCGGTCGATGGCGAAGCCGGGGACGGACTTGGGCAGCCCGGCCAGCAGCGCGGCGGTGCGGCCGATGGTCAGGCCCTGGTCACCGGTCTGGGTGGTGGCGGCGATGGCCACCTCGTCGACGCGCTCGGGCGGCAGCTCGGGGTGCCGCCGCAGCAGCTCGCGGATGGCGTTGACGACGAGGTCGTCGGCCCGGGTCCCGGCGTACATGCCCTTGTCGCCGGCCTTGCCGAAGGGGGTGCGGACCCCCTCGACGAAGGCGACGGTGCGCACGCCTCGCGCGGTCGGCGCGAGCGGCGTTGCTGGTGCGGCCACTGAAGCTCCATGAAGTAGACAGGTCTTCTTGCGGGGGTCCGGGTGGCGGAGCCCCCGGCCGGGGCGGAGCCCCGGTTGTCACTGTCCGCACGATAGCCCTTGTTACCCACCGGTAACCAGTGGTGTGGCCCGGTCGAGTGGGCTACGGCACACTCCGGGGCTCCAGCGACCGTCCTTTCACGAGCCACGCGACCCCGAACGCCTCCACCGCGATCGCCTCCAGCCACAGCGCCGGGTGCAGCGATGGCGCGAGGGCGAGGTACTTGGCCAGGGCGATCAGCACCAGGCAGGCGAGGATCACGGCCCCGCAGACCCGGTAGAGCGCGCCGAACCGCTCCGGCTGCTCGCCGTCGTGGGGGAACAACCTCAGGCAGAAGTAGGCGAGGGAGAGGAAGAACACGGCCGCGAACGCGAGGTGCAGGACGCCCGCGGTCTTGTCCCAGGCCGTCACGTCGTGGTCCGGGGTGGTCGGGAACAGCGCGAGCCCGATCGCGCCCAGCCCGGCGACGGTGCTCACGATGTTGTCGACGTAGTCGTGGCCGTAGTAGGCGAGGAGGAACACCCCGACCGCGCACATCGCGCCGACGAGCACGTCGCGCAGGTCGGTGTAGTAGTAGCCGCTCAGCGAGCCGAGGAGGTCGCCGCCCTGGACGAGCTGCTTGCCGAGGATCAGCACGACCGGCAGGGCCAGGCCGATGAGGCCGATGGCGCGCCGGAGGAACAGGTACGAGTGGACGAGGGTGTTCTGCGGGGATGTGGTCGCCGTGGTCATGGCCGCCTCCGGGGGTTCACTGAGGTGGATCGGCGTCCAAGTGCCCAGGGATGAGGCTTGTTACCCCGGAGTTGTCCAAGTCCTCGGCTGATCGTTACTGGGGAAAGTCCCACACAAGCCCGGCATCCGGCCGGGATCGGCGCCGCGCCGCCCTATGTTGGGGGACACCTTCAGCCGAGACAGCATCAGCGTGCCGCCGGCGATGAGAAGCATTCCCGGGAGACAAGTTGAAACGTTCGGTAAGCGATCTCGCCGTGTTCGGCGGACGCCCGGAGTTCCTGAATCCGATCCTCGTCGGTCAGCCGAACAATATCGATCGCCGTCGGTTTTTCGACCGGATGAACTGGGCGTTGGACAACCAATGGCTGTCCAACGGCGGTCCGCTCGTCCAGGAGTTCGAAGAGCGCGTCGCCGATCTCGCAGGGGTGCGCAACTGCGTGGCGACCTGCAACGCCACCGCCGCCCTGCAGCTCTACGCGCGGGCGGCGCGGCTCACCGGTGAGATCGTCATGCCGTCGATGACCTTCGTGGCCACCGCGCACGCCATGCGGTGGCTCGGCCTGAAACCGGTGTTCTGCGACGTCGACCCGGACACCGGCTGCATCGGCGTTCCGCAGGTCGAAGCGGTGCTGACCGAACGCACCGCGGCGATCCTCGGGGTCCACCTCTGGGGGCGCGCGTGTCCGGTCGACGAGCTGGAAAAGGTGGCGGCCGACCGGGGGATCCCGCTGTTCTTCGATGCCGCCCACGCGATCGGGTGCAGCACGTCCGGCCGCCCGGTGGGCGGGTTCGGCGCGGTCGAGGTGTTCTCCTTCCACGCCACGAAGGTCGTCAGCGCCTTCGAGGGCGGCGCGGTCGTCACCGACGACGACGAACTCGCCGGGCAGATCCGGGCCTTGCACAACTTCGGCATCGGGCCGTACGGGCACGAGGCGGGCGGGACGAACGCGAAGCTCAGCGAGGCGGGGGCAGCCATGGGACTGACGTCCCTGGACGCCCTTCCCGAGGCCACGCGGCGGAACGAGGAGAACTACGACCTCTACCGCGCGGAGCTGGACGAGCTGCCCGGGGTGAGCCTGGTGGAGTTCGATCGCCGCGAGCGCAACAACTACCAGTACGTCATCGTGAAGATCGACGAGAGCGTCACCGGCATCGGGCGGGACCTCCTGCAGGAGCTGCTCGCGGCCGAGAAGATCGTGACCAAGCGCTACTTCTCGCCCGCGTGCCACGAGCTGGCGCCCTACGCCACCGAGAACCCGGTCGAGCTGCCCCACACCGAGAACCTGGCCAGGAGCGTGCTGGCCGTTCCCACCGGCACGAGGACCACCGCCGAAGACATCCGGCGCGTCTGCGGCGTGATCCGCCTGGCCGTCACCGAGGGCCGGACCGTCCGCGAGCGCTGGCGGCGCCGGGAGAACGCCGAGCACGCCTTGGCGGACCCCGGCCGGGTGGTGTGACGACCGTTCACCGGACGCCGAGGTGCGCCAGCCAGCCGCCCTTCGCCGAGATGTCCTCCGCTCCCTCCGCGGCCACCGGTTCGCAGAGGAAGCCGGACACCGAGCGGCCGTCGGCCAGTTCGAGCTTGCCGATGGCCAGGGGGGCCGGGATGCCGGCCACGAACTCGCCGAACCCCTTCGGGGGCAGTTCCCAGACCTCAGCGGCCACCGCCACCCCGCCGGAGGCGACCCGCACCAGGCCGGGTTTCGGCGGCACCGTGTCCAACGCGTACAGCCGGTACGCGGCCGCCGTCGAAACCGCGGACACGAACCGGCCGCCGCGGGAGGTCAGCTCGTGGTTCAGCGGCTGGCCGTGCAGGTGCGCGCCGACCACCACGATCGGGATGCCGGGCGCGCGCAACCCCGCCAGTGCCGCCAGCTTCAGGTCGTCGTGCGGGGCGCCGAGGAACATCACGCCGAACGGGCGCCCGGCCACCGAGCCCGCGGGGACGGCCAGCGCCGAGAGCCCGAACAGGTTGGTGGAGTTGGTGAACCGGCCCAGGCGGGCGTTGACCGCCACCGGGTCCGCCGCCACCTCCGCCAGGGTCGGGTGCTCGGTCGTCGTCGGGACCAGCAGCGCGTCGACACCGGCCAGCGCGGCCAGTGCCTCCGCCCGCAGGCCCGCCAGGGTCACCTGGTCGGCGAACAGCCGGTGCGCGGGGATGTCCCGCGCCGGGCCGATGATCGAGCGCACGACCGGGTCGACGGCGCCGGGGTGGGTGTCGATGAACTCGCCGACCGCGGTGTACCGCTCGGCGACGAACGCGCCGCCGTAGAGCAGCTGCGCCGCCTCCAGGAACGCCGAGATGTCCACAGTGGTCACTTCGGCCCCCGCCGCGGCGTAGTCCGCCACCGCCGCGTCGAAGGCCTCGGCCCAGCCGGGCGCCAGCGGGCCCAGCTGCTCCGGGGACGGCACGCCGAGCCGGAACCGTCCCGTGTGGACCTGTGCGGGCTCGGCCAGGCAGGTCAGCGCGAACGACGCTTCCTCGACCGTCCGCGCGAACAGCGACACGCAGTCGATGCTCGCGCAGGCCGGGACGACTCCTTCGGTGGGCAGCAGACCCGGGGTGGGTTTGAGCCCGACGATCCCGTTGAACGCCGCGGGCACCCGGCCGGACCCGGCCGTGTCCGTGCCCAGGGCCAGGTCGGCGATGCCCAGCGCGACCGCCACCGCCGAACCCGAGCTCGAACCGCCCGAGACGAACGCCGGGTCGACCGCGTTGCGCACCGCGCCGTACGGGCTGCGCGTCCCGACCAGCCCGGTCGCGAACTGGTCCAGGTTCGTCGTGCCCAGCACCAGCGCCCCGGCCGCCCGCAGCCGCGCCACCACCGGGGCGTCGGCCTCCGGCTGGTACGCGTAGTCCGGGCAGCCCGCGGTCGTCGGCAGCCCGGCGACGTCGATGTTGCCCTTGACCGCGACGAGCTTGCCGCGCAGAGGCAGGCCGGTTCGCTCCAGCGCCGCGGCCTCGGCGAGGACGTCGGCCTCCGGCCGGAGGCCGATCCAGATCTCCGGCCGGTCGACCTGCTCGATCCGCCGGTAGGCCGCCCGCACCCGCTCCACCGGGCTCATCCGAGCACCACCAGCGGCGTGCCGGGGGCCACCTGATCGCCGGGCGACACGAGCACCTCGAGCACCTCTCCGTTCGCCGGGGCGGGGATCCGCGCCTCGGTCTTCATCGCTTCGAGCGTCACCAGCGACTGCGTGTTCTCGACGCGCTCGCCCGCGGTGACGTCGACCCGCCACACCGTCGCGGCGAACGGCGCCTCCACGACGTGCCCGCCCGGCGGGGCCTCGACCCGCGCGGGCGGCCGGGTGACCGGCTCCGGTTTCGGGTCGAACTCGCCCGCCGCGGCCCACGCCCGCCGCTCCGCCTCGAACGCCGCCGCCTGCGTCGCCCGGAACCCGGCGATGCTCTCGGCGTTGTCCGCCAGGAACTGCTGGTAATCCGCCAGGGCGAAGGTGCCTTCGGTGGTGTCGAGCTCCAGCGTTCCGGACGCGCTCTGCGCCCGCAGTTCGAGGAGTTCCCCGGCGGACACCGGGTACCAGGAGATCCGGTCGAAGAACCGCAGGTTCCACGGCTGCTCGCCGTCGCGCCAGCTGTTCCACACCTGGACCGTGCGCCCGACGAACTGGTAGCCGCCCGGGCCCTCCATGCCGTAGATGCAGAGGTAGGCGCCGCCGATGCCGACGGAGTTCTCCGCCGTCCACGTCCGCGCCGGGTTGTACTTCGTCGTCACCAGGCGGTGGCGGGGGTCCAGCGGCGTCGCCACCGGCGCGCCGAGGTAGACGTCGCCGAGGCCGAGCACGAGGTACTCCGCGTCGAACACCGTCCGGTAGACGTCGTCCACACTGGACAGCCCGTTGACGCGCCGGATGAACTCGATGTTCCACGGGCACCACGGGGCGTCGTCGCGGACGCCGGTCATGTACCGCTCGATCGCCTCGCGGGTGGCCGGGTCGTCCCATGACAGCGGCAGCCGGACACTGCGGCTCGGCACCACGAGGTCGTGCGTCGGCGGCAGGTCCCGTTCCAGTTCGCGCACCAGCCCGAGCGCCTTGCCGACCGGCAGCGCGTCCGGGTCGACGTGCACCTGGAGCGACCGGATGCCCGGTGTCAGGTCCACGATCCCCGGCACGCCTTCGGCTTCCAGGCGCTCGGCGAGGGCGTGCACCCGCATCCGCAGGGCGAGGTCGAGCTTCATTTCGCCGTACTCGACGAGCAGGTTGTCGTCGCCGCTGCGGCGGTAGGTGACCGACGGCTCGTCATCCGAAGAGGACAGTCGCGTGAGGACGCCGCCGTCGTCGCGCGCGGGACGGCTCGGCTCGACCGCCGACGCCGGCCGCGTCCGCAGCGCCGCCGCGTGATCGGCGTCGATCGGCACGAACCGCACGGTGTCGCCGGGCCGCAGCTGCCCGAGCTTCCAGCGCTCGCCGGTGGCGACCGTGGCCGGGCAGACGAACCCGCCCAGGCTGGGCCCGTCCGGGCCGAGCAGGATCGGCAGGTCGCCGGTGTAGTCGACGGCGCCGATCGCGTACGGCGTGTCGTGGATGTTCGACGGGTGCAAGCCCGCCTCGCCGCCGTCCGGCCGCGCCCACTCCGGCCGCGGGCCGACGAGCCGGACGCCGGTGCGCGCCGAGTTGAAGTGCACCTGCCAGTCGGTGGCGTAGAACGTGTCGACGTCCTCGGGCGTGAAGAACTCCGGGGCCGCGTGCGGGCCTTCGAGCGCGCCGATCGTCCACTGCGCGGCGATGGCCGGCCGATCCGGCTCGGCGACCGGCCCGACGACCGGGTCCGCCGGAGCCGGCCCCGGCCGCAGCACGTCCCCGGCGGCCAGGGCGCGGCCGCCGTGCCCGCCGAACTTGCCCAGCGTGAACGTCGCCGCGCTGCCGAGGAACGCCGGCACGTCGACGCCGCCGCGCACCAGGACGTAGCTGCGCAGCCCGGCCGTGCACGCCCGCACGTCCAGCGTCGCGCCCGCGGGCACCTTGATGGGTGTCCACAGGGGAACCTCGGTGCCGTCGACGAGCACGGTCGTCGGCGCGCCGGTGACGCAGACCTCGGTGGCGTGCGAGAACCGCAGCGCGACGCCGTCCACCGTGCACTCCAGGCCGGGTGCCCCCTCCGGGTTGCCGAGCGCGAGGTTGCCCCGGCGCAGCGAGAGGTCGTCCATCGGCCCGCTCGGCGGCACCCCGACGGCCCAGTACCCGGTGCGGCCCGGCCAGTCCTGCACGGTCGTCATGGTCCCGCCGCGGACCACGTCGATCCGCGGTTCCGCGTCGCCGATCCCGTCCAACGTGGACGTGTCGTGTCCGGCGGTGCCGAAGGCCGTGTCGGCGGCCGCCGCCCGCAGCTGCCCGAGGTTGGTCTGGACGCCGTCGAAGCGGGTCGCGGCGAGCGCCTCCCGAAGGTGCGCCAGCGCCTCGGCGCGGTCGGCGCCGGTGCAGACGACCTTGGCCAGCAACGGGTCGTAGTGCGTGGTGACCGCCGTGCCCGGCTCGACCCACGTGTCCACGCGGGTGCCCTCCGGCAGCGTGACGCGGGTGACGAGGCCCGCGCTCGGCCGGTGCCCGGCGGCCGGGTCCTCGGCGTACACGCGCGCTTCGACGGCGTGCCCACGCGCGACCGGCACCGCGCGGAACATCGCGCGATCGCCTTGGGTCAGCCGCAGCATCCAGGCGACCAGGTCGACGCCGTAGACCGCCTCGGTGACCGGGTGCTCGACCTGCAGCCGCGTGTTGACCTCGAGGAACGCCGCTTCGCCGCGCTCGGCGTCGTAGACGTATTCGACGGTACCGGCGGACCGGTACCGCACGGATGAGCACAGTGCGACGGCCGACTCGACCAGGTGCTTGCGGACGGCCTCGGGCAGGTCCGGCGCCGGGCACTCCTCGACGACCTTCTGGTTGCGCCGCTGCAGCGAGCAGTCACGCGTGCCCAAGGCCAGGACCTCGCCGAAGCCGTCACCGAACACCTGGACCTCGACGTGCCGGGCGCGGGTCACCAGGCGTTCGAGGAAGACGCCGGAGCTGGCGAAGCTCTTGGCCGCGACACTGCGCACGGTGTCCCAGGCGGCGCGCAGCTCGTCCGGCGACGCGCACGCGCGCATCCCGATCCCGCCTCCGCCGCCGGTCGCCTTGAGCATCACCGGGTAGCCGATGTCCTCCGCGCGCGCCAGTGCTTCGTCCACATCGGACAGGAGGCCGGTGCCGGCGAGCAAGGGAACGCCCGCCGCGATCGCCGCCTCGCGCGCGGTGTGCTTGCTGCCGAACACCTCCAGGTGCTCAGGGGACGGCCCGGCGAACGCGATCCCGGCGTCTTCGCAGGCCCTGGCGAACGCCGCGTCCTCCGAGAGGAAACCGTAGCCGGGGTGGATCGCGTCGCAGCTGGTGTCGAGCGCGGCCTGGATGATCGCCTCGGCCCGCAGGTAGCTCTCCGCCGCGGGCGCCGGGCCGAGCCGGACGGCCCGGTCGGCGAGCCGCACGTGCGGGGCGAGGCGGTCGGCGTCGGAGTGGACCGCGACGGTCTCGAGGCCCAATTCCTTGGCGCTGCGCAGGATCCGGACGGCGATCTCGCCGCGGTTGGCGACCAGCAGCCTCACGCGCCGACTCCCGGGGAGATGACGACCATCCGCACCGGCGTGGGGTCGAACCCGTTGCACGGGTTGTTGATCTGCGGGCAGTTCGATACGAGGACCAGCACGTCGGTCTCCGCACGCAGCCGGACTTCCAGGCCCGGAGCGGAGATGCCGTCGACGATACCGAGCGTGCCGTCTTCTTCGACCGGGACGTTCATGTACCAGTTGACGTTGCTGACCAGGTCGCGCTTGCCCAGGCCCCACTTGGCGCCCTCGATGAGGAAGTTCTCGACGCAGGCGTGCTGGTGGCGGGTGTGCTGGCCGTAGCGGAGGCTGTTGGACTCCTTGCTGCACGCGCCGCCGAGGGTGTCGTGGCGGCCGCAGGTGTCGGCCACGACGGTGAGCAGTGGCGCGCCTTCCTGGGTGCGCAGGACGCTGCCGGTGGTGAGGAAGATGTTGCGCTGCGCGGCGATGGTCGCGGCCGCGCTGTAGCGCTTCGACGTGTCGTTCGCGTCGTAGCAGAGGAAGTCGACGGCCTGGTTGCCGCCGAGGTCGATGATCGCCAGCTCCTGACCCTGCTGCAGCACCGTCGAATACGGCGCTCGCGCGGGAACGTCGACGCTGACTTCCAGCTGGGATTCGTAGGCCGTGCTCATGCGATCCCCCGGGCGGTGAGGTAGTCGGCGGTGTTCTCGAACGCGCGCTGCGCCTCCGGCGTGTGTGTCCACTCCGGACTGTCCGGGGTGGTCGGCCGGTCCCGCCAGGCAAGGACTTCGAGCTTGCTCACCGTGTACTCCGGGCGCGGGTCGACCGGGTGGGCGACGTTGGCGATCAGCACGATCGACGGGATTTCGATCCGCAGGTCGACGGTCTTGCCCGGGCCGGCGGAGCCGGTGAACTCCAGCCCGCCCTCCGGCTGGACCCGCACGCCCTGGAAGAAGGACAGGCTGGGCGGCAGGTCCCGCGGGCCGAGGCCGTTCTTCGCCGCGGCGAGGGTGAACAGGCCCAGCCCGGCGGGGGAGGGGCCCTGCGGGGAGCCGTCGCCGTACCGCTCGGTGTTGCCGTCCACAGTGGACGTCCCGCACAGCGCGTCGTGGCGCCCGCCGGAGTCCGCGACGATCGTGGCCAGCACCCGCCCCTGGTCCGAAAGCAGGGCCACGGATTCACCCAGGTAGGCGTTCCACTGCACCTTGACCGTGTCGGCGACGTTCAGCCGCTCCCACGGCTGGTCGGCGTTGTACAGCAGCACGTGCGCGCAGGCGTCGCCGTCGACGTCGGTCAGCCGCAGCCGCGTGCCCCGGGCCAGCACCTTGTGCGTGTACCCGCCGCCGGCCACGGTTTCGGCCCAGGTCAGCGCCTCGGGGGCGACGTCGGCCGGTGGGGAGGGCCAGGTGCTCGCCGGGATCGACGGCATCGTGTCGACCACGGTGCCGGCCTGGGCGCGGGCGTGGTCGCGCGCTCCGTAGGTCGTCGCGGTGGTGCTCATGGTCGTCCTCTCTCAGGTCGCGGGTTCGAGGGCGGGAGCGGGGCGCAGCCGCAGCCAGCAGAGCCAGCCGATCACCAGTGCGCCGCCGACGAACTCTATCGGGAACAAGAGCATCAAGGGGGAGCCCGAACCGGCGAGATCGTAAATCTCCGCACGCGGCCAGCCGATGTTCACGATCATGGCAATTCCGTACAGGACGGCTGCGCCATTCAGCGGTACACCCCAGCGGCCGAGGGAAAACCGGCCCGGCTCGGCGGGGAATTGCCCGCGGAGCCGTTTCACCAGCAAAGGTCCGGTTACCAGCAGGTAGGCCAGATAAACGACCACCACCGAGGTCCCGGTGATCGTGCTGAACAGCGTCGGGTTGCCGACGTTGAGCAACAGCAGGCCGATGGCGAGCGCGCCGGACAGCAGCGCGGGCGCGACCGGCGTCCCGGTGCGCGGGCTGACCCCGGCGAGCCGGGTGGACACGGGGAGCGCGCCGTCGCGAGCCATCGCGAAGATCAGCCGCACGGTGCCGGTCTGGATGGTCAGGGTGCAGACGACGACGGCGACGGCGACATCGGCGAGGAAGACCCGGCCGAGGGTGTCACCGAAGACGGCGGTGATCACGTACGGCAGGCCCTTGCCGGCGAGCTGCCCGTCGGTGAGGCTCGGCGCGGCCATCAGCGCGGTGACGACCACCGCGAGCCCGCCGATCCCGGAGACCAGCACAGCGCGCAGCACCGCCCGCGGCGCCGTCCTGCGCGCGTCCTTCGTTTCTTCGGCGACCGAAGCGGCGGTGTCGAAGCCGTAGAGGACGTACGCGGCCATGAGCGCCGAAGCGAGCACGCCGCCGATTCCGGCGCTGGTGCCGGGTGCGTCGTGCAGCACGACCTGCGGGCCGCGGACGGCGAACAGGAGCAGCCCCGTGACGAGGACGACGACGCCGAGGAGCTCGGCCGCGACGCCGACGTCGTTGATCCGCGCCATCAGCCGCACCCCGCCGGCGTTGACCGCGGTGGTGAAGACGAGCAGCACGGTGCCGAGCAGGACGGCGTTGGCCGCGCCGGTCGGCGACGTCACCGACGGGTCGCCGCCGACGAACTGGAAACCGTCCCACACCGACGGGAGCACGACCTGCAGCGCGATCGCCGCGGCGGCCAAGGCGACGATGCAGCCGATCAGCATCATCCAGCCGGCGAGCCAGCCGAGAAAGCCCTTGCTGAGCTGTTTCGCCCACTGGTACACGGATCCGGCCAGCGGGTAGCGCGCGGCGAGCTCGGCGAAGTTGAGGGCGACGAGCAATTGGCCGGCGAGCACGACCGGCCACGTCCAGAAGAAGAGCGGGCCGCCGAAGGTGTAGCCGAAACCGAAGAGCTGGAAAACGGTGGTGAGGATGGAAACGAAGGAAAAGCCGGCGGCGAAGGCGGAGAACCCGCCCAGCGACCGGCGAAGCTCTTGGCGGTAACCGAAGGAGGCGAGTTCGTCGGGTGGCGTCATGCGGGGTCTCCTTGTTTCGATCGCATGACAGAAATTAGATTTCCGCCGCGACGCGATGATCTCCGCCGTGTTAGTAGTCCGTTAACGCCAGGATCGACACGGCGTCAATGACGACATCCGGGCGTAACCGCACCTCCGTGCGCGTAATGCGGCCGGAGACCTGGCAAGATCACGTCCGTGGTCAAAGGGTCGGGAGTCGGCAGGCCGAGGGCGAGCGGAGCGGCGGCGAGCCGCCCGGACGCGCGCCAGGCGGTGCTGGAGGCGGCGGGCGAGCTGTTCACCGGAGCCGGGTACGCGGCCACGACGACGAGGGCGATCGCCGAACGCGCGGGCTTGCGCCAGGCGTCGCTGTACTACCACTTCCCGGCGAAGGAAGACATCCTCGCGGCGCTGCTGGCCGAGACGGTCCGCCCGTCATTGGCCCTGGCGGCCCGGCTGGTGGCCGGCGACGCCCCGGCGGCGGTCCGGTTGTGGGCACTGGCGTACGCGGACATCGGCCTGCTGGGCGGCGCCCGGCACAACCTGGGCGCGTTGTACCTGCTGCCCGAGGTCGGGTCGCCCAACCTGGCCCGCTTCCGCATCGAGCGAGCCGAGCTGAAGGCGGCCTACGGCCGTCTGGTGGCGGCTTCGGGCGTGGAACCGGCGGCCGTCGCCATCCGGACGGATCTGGTGTTCGGGTTGGTGGAGAGCATCGCGGTGATCCGCCGCGACGACCCGGCGCTGGACGTCGAGGCCCATGTGCGCGAGGGCGCCGATGGCGTGGTCCGGCTGGTGGGGACCGAGCCGGTGGACGCCTTCCGCGCGGAGGCGCACGAACTGCTGGCGACCCTCACCGACTGACCCGAACAGCACGGGTCTCGGGCCGGACAGCGCCGGCTCACCGGCCGATCACCGCACCCCGCGCTGCTGCACAGGCAACGGTGGGGAGCCCGATCGGCGCACCGAAGCCACCCGGACGGCCGTCACGTACCGCGGTCGAACGTACTAGCGTCGAGGTGAACGGCGTCCTGAGGGAGTGTGGACATGCGGCCGTTCGACGAGCTCCGGAGCACCGGGACCCGGCAGCCCCCGGTTCCCCGGCCGAGTGGTGACGCGGCCCGATTCGCCGGCACCCCCGCCGGCCGCCTGCTCTGGCTCCAGCGCGCGGCGGGCAACCGCGCCACCGCGAACGCCCTGCGGGGAACCGACCCCCGTGTCCTGCAGCGGCTCATCGGCTTCGAGTTCGAAACCCCGTGGATGCTCAAGGGGCCCGGCGGCACGCTGGGCTCCGACGAGGCCGCCGTGGAGGGCCTTGCGCCCGCCGCGGCGAGGGACCGGCGCGAGTCGGCCGAGGAGCGCAAGGCCCGGCGGCGCTGGCACGTCTCCCCGGACATGCGACCACCGCCCTTCAAAGCCGGGAAATGGCACGAAGATTTCATGCCCCGCCGTGAGGAGACCCGCTGGGCTCCCTGGCTCCGCGCGCTCAGCCCCGTCGAGACGGTCGTTCACCCACCCAAGTACAGCGGGTACGGCAACGTCGAGTTCATCACCAAAGCGGTCGAGGAGACCCCCGAGGGTGGCGAGGAGATCCACGAGATCGTCACCGCGATCGAGCAGGCCGTCGAGTGGATCGGCCGGGCCCGGCCCGCCGACGCCGTGCCCCTGCACGGCCTGCTGCCTGCTATGCCTTCCGTCGAGTTAGGCCCCCACCTGCGCGAGCACCCCCGGCGGCACGACGTCGTCGTCGACCGCACCGCGGTCGACCTGGCCTCCTTCGGTGGGGCCATGCAGATGACCGCGGGCGTCAAGCTGGAGCAGATCGCCACGCTGGTCGAGGAACTGGCCCGCCGGCCGCAGGACGGCACCGGTGTGCGCGGCCGGCTGATCACCCGCTTCGCCGACGACGAGCGCAATCAGTGGCACCGAGACGGCTTCGCCGCGGCGTTGCCGGCGGCGAAGAAGGCGCTGGCCGGCGATTTGATGTTCAAGTGGATGGCGACCGAGGTCGAGCAGCGGCGACTCGTGGGCGCGCTCGCCACGTTCGTCTCGATCCTGTCCGCCGCCGAGCACAGCACCGACGGGGATTCTCCCGGCTCGTTCCGCCCGAAGTACACCTCGGCGCTGCTCAGCCGTACCGACCTGGGCAGGTATCAAACCTGCATTGCCCTCATCGGCGCGGACGCCTTCGTTCGGCTCGCTTTGGAAGCGGCCGGTTGCGCTCCGGACCGGCCGCTGTTCCCCGCGCTCGCCCCACAGCACCACCCCAGCTTGGTCAAGTGGACCGCACGGGATTGGCTGACGGCGATCGCGCGGAACGGCACGGACCCGATCGACTGGGGCCAGGACAAGGCGGACCCGCGGTGGCAGCCGCAACAAGTCGGTCTGCCTGGCGAACGGGCGCTCGGCCACGTGTTCGAGCTGCGCGCACTACCCGGCAACCTGCCGTACCGCGAGTGGGCGCGCACCGCCCGCGACTACCACCGCTACGTCAGGCTGATCAACTCGGACCGCCTCCACCGGCTTTGACCGAAGGCGCTCACCCCACTGCGCAACCGGCACCGGATCCGCGCTCGTTTCCAGGAGCCGCCTCGGTCCTCAGGACGCGGTGGCCTGCAGGGCCTTGCTCAGCGCCGCGACGGTCAGCTCGATCTGCCAGGGCCGCGCCCCGCCCGCGCGCAGGACCTCCGCCACCGCGTCCTCGTCCGTCTCCGCCGGCGGGCGCCAGCACGTGCGGCGGACCAGGTCCGGCAGCAGCAGGTTCTCCACCGGGAGCCGGCGGTCCTCCGCGATCGCCGTCAGCGCCGCGCGGGCCGCCGACAAGCGGGCCGCCGCGTCCGGGTCCTTGTCCGCCCAGCGGTTCACCGGGGGCGGGCCGTCCGTCGGCTGGGACGGCGACGGGAGCTCCGAAGCCGGCAGCGCCTTCGCCGCCTGCAGGTGACGCAGCCAGTTCGCCGTGTACTTGCGCTGGACGCGGCCGCTGAACACCGGCAGCGCCTGCAGCTCCTCGACCGTCTTCGGGTCGGCCGTGACGGCGTTGACGATGGCGCTGTCCGGCAGGATCCGGCTCGGGGCGCGGTCGCGCTTGCGGGCCAGCTCGTCGCGGGCCTGCCACAGCTCGCGGACCGCCGCCAGCCCCCGCGGGCTGCGGATCTTGTGCACCCCGGACGTCCGGCGCCACGGCTCGGCGCGCGGGGGCGGCGGCGGGGCCGTCCGCACGTTCTCGAACTCCTGCCGCGCCCACTCCAGCTTGCCCTGGGCGCCCAGCTCCGCTTCCAGCTTTTCGCGCAGCTGGACGAGCAGCTCGACGTCGAGGGCGGCGTAGTTCAGCCAGTCGACCGGCAGCGGCCGCTTCGACCAGTCGGCCGCACTGTGGCCCTTCTCGAGGGTGTACCCCAGCAGCAGCTCGACGAGCGTTCCCAGCGCGACGCGTTCGTAGCCCGCCAGCCGGCCGGCCAGCTCGGTGTCGAACAGTGCCGCCGGGCGCAGGCCCAGCTCGGCGAGGCAGGGGAGGTCCTGGGAGGCGGCGTGCAGCACCCACTCCAGGTCGTTGAGGACGTCGCGCAGCGGCTGGAGGTCGTCGGCCAGTGCGATCGGGTCGATCAGCACCGTGCCGGAACCCTCGCGGCGCAGCTGCACGAGGTAGGCCTTGGGCCAGTAGCGGTAGCCGGACGCGCGTTCGGTGTCGACGGCGACCGCGCCGGTGCCCGCCGCGAGCTTCGCGCAGGCGTCGGCCAGCGCGGCGGGGTCGGTGATCACCGGGGGCGTGCCCTCGGCGGGTTCGCGTAGCAGCACGGGGCCGCCCGTGGACTCGATCTCCATCCCGGTGTCCTCGGCCTCTGTGCTTCCCATGGTTGACGACCCTACGGGACGGGCATACCGCGCCTGGTCTGCCCGCCCCGCAGGGCTGTTCGCTTGCGTCAGCGGATCACGCCGGCTCGCATGGCCAGCGCCACCATCTGGGCCCGGTCGCCCGTGCCGAGCTTGCGCCCGATCCGGGACAGGTGGGACTTGACGGTGAGGGCGGAGAGCGAAAGCTCCTCGCCGATCTCCTTGTTGGACTGCCCGTCGGCGACCAGCTGGAGCACCTCCACCTCACGAGCGGACAGCTCGCGCGGGGTGTTGTCGGTGCCCGCGACGCGGGTCCCGGTGGCCAGCACCGGAGCCACGCTCGGGTCGGCGTAGACGCCGCCCTCGAGCACGCGCCGCACGCCGTCGGTCACCACGACCGGCGACGCGGACTTCAGCAGGTACGCCTGGGCCCCGGCCTGGAAGGCCGAGCGGACCGCGTACGGGTCGTCCGAGGATGCGAGGACCACCACGCGCGGCCAGCCGTGGCTACGGAGTTCCGTGACCAGCTCGATGCCGCTGCCGTCCGGCAGTCCGAGATCGAGGATCGCCAGGTCACAAGGCCCGGTGGCCTGTGCTCGCGCCCTCGCCTCGGCCACCGTGGCGGCTTCGTGGACGGTGCCCGCACCCATCTGTGCGAGTCTTGCTGCGATTGCCTCCCTCAACAGCGGGTGGTCATCGACCACCAGTACCGAAAAGAGCTCTTCCCGCGGGTGCGGAACCATGCTCGCCGGCAACGCGCCGGCTGGCGTGGATCGGACGGCCTGAGAAATGCCGACGGTAGCCACGTCACTACCTCCCTGGAGTCGGTCGTGCCCCCCGACCGGCACCGGGACCTTCGGCCGTTCAGCCGCGCCAGCTTTAGACCGAAAGTGGTGTCGTCGAAGGCACTGTAGCCGTCCTGAGGCCGTTGCGGGGGGATCGAATGGGTATCTATCTCAAACGAACAGTCACTCAGTGGGTTCGTAGTAACACGATCGGGCTAGTACACGGCCGGTTGCTAACGGATAGCCCAGCGAACACGATGCAAAGGAGTTACCGGCGCCCAAATGGCCGTGCAGATGAGGCGTGCAGCTTCCGGTGCGCCTAGTGACGAGGGGCCGGATGGGCTCCCCCGAGCCGTGGAATGTGGCTCCGGCCGGGGCGTGGATCAACTCCACCACGAGGCGCCGCGGGCGCCTGTCCGAGCCACGAACTGTGACTGTCCGTGTCCGTTCGGGAGTGATCGCGGCAGCCGGACCAGTGTTTTGATCTTGTCGCGGTGCGTGACCGGCCGGGGTCACGAACGAGGAGACGTGAAACGGCCTCACGGACCCGAGCGGCCTTTCGTCGGTCCCAGGTGGTCCTCCGGGCTGTTCCGGGCCTCTGGCGGCCACTCAGGGCTCGATAGCCAGGTGAACGGCGTTCAGCGGACGTGAATTTTGCTCACATCCGTACAAGCCGAGGTCCCGGAACGCCCGCGCGCGGGCCGTCGTTGCCGATTCGTTGCCGAAGATTGCCCAGACAGCCGCTCGCCCTCGTGAGTGGTAAGGCGGGTTAGAACCCGCCTTACCACTCACGAGGGGCGTGGGGTCAGGAGCCTTGGCGTTGTTCGAAGAGGGTCACGCCGACCGGCGGCAGGCCGACGACGCTTGCCATCACCTGGCAGAAGGCCTGCCCGTGGGGCAGCAGGCCCGCGTCCGTCGGCGTCCACGACGCCCGCAGCTCCAGGTCGTCGGTCCGGGCCGGCCCGGAGATGTCGCCGAAGCGGGCCGACGACGTCTCCGTCACCGTGCCGCCGAGGGCCGTCCAGCTCGCGCCGGACACCTCCAGCGCGTCGGTGAGCCACGACCAGCCGACCGCCGGCAGGAACGGGTCGGTCGCCAGTTCCCGGTCGAGCTCCGCGCGCACGTACATGACGAGGCGCAGCACGCCGTCCCAGCCGTCCTGGCCGTCCGGGTCGTGCAGCAGGACCAGCCGTCCCGAGGCGAGCACGTCGGCGGGCCCGGACACCTCGCAGCTGACCGCGTACGACCACGGCGCGAGCCGCTGCGGAGCGCGCATCGGCTCCAGCAGCACCTCCCGGCGGGGCCGGACGGACTGCAGCGCCGCGACTGCTTCGCGGAAGAGTTCGGGCACTGGCGTCATCGCGGTCACGCTTCGACTTTAGGGCGGGCACGGCCCGTTGCGGGCGCAGGCGCGCCGAGGGAACGGCCTGCTCGGGCTCGTGGCACGATTGACGGCGATGTCTCAGACCACGCCCCTGCCGCGCCAGTCCGCCCCGTCCGGCCGCCGCGAGCTGCCCGAAGCCCCGTTCCTGGCCGCCGCGCGCGGCGAACGCCCGGCCCGCACGCCCGTCTGGTTCATGCGCCAGGCCGGCCGCTCGCTGCCCGAGTACCGCGCGCTGCGCGAGGGCGTGCCGATGCTCGACGCCTGCTTCGACCCGGAAATGCTCGCCGAGATCACGCTGCAGCCGGTGCGTCGCCACGGCGTCGACGCGGCGATCCTCTTCAGCGACATCGTGGTGCCGCTGAAGGCGGCCGGGGTGGACATCGACATCGTGCCCGGCACCGGCCCGGTGGCCGCCGCGCCGGTGCGCGACCTCGCCGCCGTGAAGGCGCTGCCGGAGCTCGAGCCCGAGCAGGTCTCGAAGGTCGCCGACGGCGTCCGGCTGCTGGTCGAGCGGCTCGGCGAGACCCCGCTGATCGGCTTCGCGGGTGCGCCGTTCACGCTGGCCAGCTACCTCATCGAGGGCGGCCCGAGCCGCAACCACGAGCACACCAAGGCGCTCATGCACTCCGAGCCCGAGCTGTGGCACCAGCTGGCCGGTCGGCTGGCCGACGTCGCCCTGACGTTCCTGCGCGCCCAGCTCGACGCCGGCGTCGACGCGGTCCAGCTGTTCGACTCCTGGGCCGGCGCGCTGTCCGAGCGGGACTACCGCGAGTTCGTCCTGCCGCACTCGGCGAAGGTCCTCGCCGGTGTCGCGGACCACGGCGTGCCGCGGATCCACTTCGGCGTCGGCACCGGCGAGCTGCTGGCCGCGATGCGCGACGCGGGCGCCGACGTCGTCGGCGTCGACTGGCGGATCCCCCTCGACGAAGCCGTGCGGCGCCTGGGCCACAGTGGGCGTGCACCCGAGAAAATCGCTGTGCAGGGCAACCTGGACCCGGCGCTGCTGCACGCCTCCTGGCCGGTGCTCGAGGCCGAGGTCCGCCGGATCGTCGAAGAGGGCAAGGCGGCCGACGGCCACATCTTCAACCTCGGCCACGGCGTGCTGCCCGGTGTCGACCCCGACGTGCTGACCCGGGTGGTCGGGCTGGTGCACGAGCTGTGAAGCGCGTCGCGGTCGTCGGCGGCGGTGTCTCCGGGCTGACCGCGGCGTACCGGCTGCGGCGGCTGCTCGGGGCGGACGCCGGGATCACCGTCTTCGAGAAGACGACGGCGCCGGGCGGGAAGCTCCGCACCGCCGAGCTCGCCGGGGTGCCCTACGACGTCGGCGCCGAGGCGTTCCTCGTCCGCCGCCCCGAGATGCTCGCGCTGGTCCGCGAACTCGGGCTCGACGTCGTGCATCCCACGAAAGCCCGCGCGAAGATCCACGCGGGCGGCGCCGTCACCGGCCTGCCGCCCGGCACGGTGATGGGTGTTCCGGCGTCCGCGGAGTCGGTGGCCGGGGTGCTTTCCGAGGCGGGGCGGCAGGCCGTCGAGGCCGAGCCGTCGCTGCCCGAGCTGCGGCTGCCCGGCGGGGACGTGCCGCTGGGGCCGCTGCTGCGCGAGCGCTTCGGCGACGAGCTGGTGGATCGGCTGGTCGACCCGCTGCTCGGCGGCGTCTACGCGGGCGGGGCCGACGGCCTCGGCCTGCGCGCGACCATGCCCGGCCTGGCCGCCGCGCTGGCGTCCGGCGCGGGCTCGCTGACCGCGGCGGCCGCCGCCCAGCTGCCGGCGAACCCGTCGGCGGCGCCGGTCTTCGGCACCGTCCCGGGTGGCCTCGGCGCGGTGATCGACCGGCTCACCACGGCGTCCGGCGCCGAGCTGCGGACCGGCCTGCCGGTGTGCGAGATCGGACGGCACGGCACCGGCTGGCGGCTGCGCATCGGCGCGGCGCCGACCGCGCACGCGCCGGCGGACAACACCTTCGAAGCCGACGCGGTGGTGCTCGCCGTGCCCGCGCCCTCGGCCCGCCGGCTCCTGGCCGACCTCGTCCCGGCCGCTTCGGCGGCCTTCGGCGAGGTCGAACTGGCGTCGATGGCCGTGGTCGCGCTGGCGCTGCCGCCCGGCACCGCGCTGCCCGAGGCGTCGGGGATCCTGATCGGCGCCGGCGAAAGCGACGCTTCGGGCAAGCCGTACGCGTCGAAGGCGTTCACGTTCTCTTCGCGCAAGTGGGCGCACTACGGCACCGGACCGGTCCTGGTCCGCGGCTCGGTCGGCCGGTTCGGCGAGCCGGGTGCGCTGCAGTTCGACGACGTCGAGCTGGTCCGCGTGGTCCGCGACGACCTCGCCCGGCTGACGGGGGTGACGGCGGCGCCGGTGGAGACGCTGGTGACGCGGTGGGGCGGCGGGCTGCCGCAGTACGGCACCGGGCACCTGGAGCGGGTCGAGCGGATCGAGAAGGCCGTGGCGGCGGTGCCGGGCCTGGCGATCGCCGGGGCGACCCTGCACGGCGTCGGGCTGCCGGCCTGCGTGGCCACCGCGGAAGCGGCGGCCCAGCGGATCGCGGCCCACCTCACCGCGTGAGTGCTCTCACCTGACCCGTGGCGGCAGCTCGTCCGCCGCGGTGACAGGATGGACCCATGGCGCGGGTCAACTACAACGAGCTCAACGACACCATCCGCTACACCACCTGGTCGGTCTTCCGGATCGAGCCGGGCAGGCTGGGCGAGGACCGCGGGACCGCCGGCCGCGAGACCGCGGAGTACCTGGACGGCCTGGAGGCCAAGGGCGTCACCGTCCGCGGTGTCTACGACCTCTCCGCGCTGCGCGCCGACGCCGATTTCATGATCTGGTGGCACGCCGAGGAGATCGAGCAGGTCCAGGCCGCCTACGCCGGGTTCCGCCGGACGCCGCTCGGCCGCGCGTCGACGCCGGTCTGGAGCCAGACCGCGCTGCACCGGCCCGCCGAGTTCAACAAGAGCCACATCCCGGCCTTCCTGGCCGGCGAAGAGGCGCGCAAGTACATCTGCGTCTACCCGTTCGTGCGGTCCTACGAGTGGTACCTGCTGCCGGACGCCGACCGCCGCAAGATGCTCGCCGACCACGGCAAGGAAGCCCGCGACTACCCGGACGTCCGCGCGAACACCGTCGCGTCGTTCGCGCTGGGCGACTACGAGTGGATCCTCGCCTTCGAGGCCGACGAGCTGCACCGGATCGTCGACCTCATGCGGCACCTGCGCGGCACCGAGGCGCGGCTGCACGTGCGCGAAGAGATCCCGTTCTACACCGGCACCCGCGTGCCGCCCGCCGAGCTCGTCGCGGCGCTTCCCTAGTGCGCGACATCGTTTCGGGTGTCTGGGACGCCCTTACGGAGTCTTCGCCGGGACCCTTCGAGCTGACCGGCACCGAGGACGTCCTGCCGGGCCCGTACCGGGTGGCGGCGGCGGCCACCGCGTCGATCGCGGCGGCGACCCTGGCGGCCGCGGAGATGCTCCGGGTGCGGGACATCGAGCCGGGCGTGGTCACGGCGGACACGCGGCACGCGGCGGCGGCGTTCCGGAGCGAGCAGCTGCTGCGCGTGGACGGCGTCGGCGCGGAGTCCGTCTGGGCACCGCTGTCGGGCGACTACCGAGCGGCCGACGGCTGGGTGCGCCTGCACTGCAACTACCCGCGTCACGAAGCGGCGGTGTGCTGGGGACTGGGCGTGCCGGGGGCGCGCGAGGCCGTCGAGAAGGCGGTCGCCGGGCGTCCGGCGCGCGAGGTGGAGCACGCCGTGGTCACCGCCGGCGGAGCGGCCGCCGAGCTGCGGTCGCCGTCGGACTGGGCGGCGCATCCGCAGGGCGCGGCGGTGGTGTCGTTGCCGCTGGTCTCGCTTTCGCCGATCGCGGACGCGCCGAAGCGGACGTTGTTTTACTCGGACCGGCCGCTGGGCGGCATCCGGGTCCTGGAGCTGACCCACGTGCTGGCGGGCCCGGTGGCCGGCCGGGTGCTGGCGGCGCACGGGGCGGACGTCCTGCACATCGGGGCGGCGCACCTGCCGCGGGTCGAGGCACTGGTGCGCGACACGAACCAGGGCAAGCGTTCGGCGTTCGTGGCGCTGGACACCGAGGGCGGGCGCGCGCGGCTGAAGAAGCTGATCAGCCGGGCCGACGTGCTGGTGCAGTCGTTCCGGCCGGGGGCGCTGGAGCGCATTGGTTTCGGGCCTGAGGAGCTGGCTTCGCTGCGGCCGGGGCTGGTGATCGCGGACCTGAGCGCGTACGGCTGGGAGGGCCCGTGGGCTCGGCGGCGGGGGTTCGACAGCCTGGTGCAGATGTCGAGCGGTTTGGCTTTCGGCTCGGATGAGCCGTCGCCGTTGCCGGTCCAGGCTCTGGACCATGCGACCGGCTGGCTCACGGCGGCGGCGGTGATGACCGCCCTGCGTCGGCAGGTGACCGATGGTGGGACGTGGCGGGCGCGGCTTTCTCTGGCGGGGACTGGCCACTGGCTGGATTCCTTGGGACGCAAGGATCCTGCGGCTGTCGACGTTGACTTCGGGGATTTGCTGGAGGAAGTGGACAGCGGGTATGGCCGGTTGACTCGGGTCCGGATGGCGGGCGGGTTGCCGGGTGCGGAGCCTTATTGGGAGTTCGGGACTCGGGTGCCGGGTGTCGACAAACCGACCTGGACGCCTTGACGCTGGACCCGGTTGCCGGGGCTGGGGGTTGGTTCTGACGCGGGACCTGGTTGTCGGGACTTGGGGTCCTTCCTGACTCAGGCCCGTCCTCCCTGGGCGCCGGTCCGGTGGTCATCTGCCGGGGCGTCCGATGAAAGCTCTGGTCAGAGCTCGGTTTCCACACCTCGCCGCCCCCGACACAGGACCCGCCCTCCCTCTGGGGGCCGGTCCCAGTTCCAGTCTACCGGTGGTGGCCGACGAAATTGCTGGTCAGAGGCTGGTTGTCCACACCGTGGGGAGATTGTGGGTGACCGGCAGTTGCGGCCGTGGGGACCAGCCGTTGGCAACTCGCCTTGGCCTGCCGGTGGCTCGGGTGCCCGCCACCCCGAAGCCGCGATTGTGACTACGGCCGGCAGTACCGCGTCAAGGCGGGAAAGCGTGCCTTGACCCGGCACTGCCGGCCGTGTGCTGGCTTCGGATCGGGGTGGCGGGGGAGGTCTGGGTGGGGTGCAGGTTCGGCGTGAGCGTCCCGTTCGCGCCGGGTGAGGCACCCGAGAGGCGTCCCACCCCTCCGACACAGAACCCGCCCACCCCAGGGGGCCGGGCCCAGTTCCAGTCTACCGGCGGCCGCCGATAAAACCGCTGCTCAGAGCCTGGTTGTCCACACCCCGCCAAGCTTGTGGACGACCAGCAGCCTCAGCCGCGAGCGACCAACCGAACCCCGGCTCACCGACGCCGCAAGCGGTCTACCAACCGGCGCTTCGGCTTCGGCAAATGCCCACCCTCGATCAGCCAAGCCGCAAACTCGTCGGCATACGCCCCCGACCGCTCCGCCGCCTTCTTCGGCCGCCCGGCGCTGAACTCCGCGAACAGCGGTCCGTACCGCTCGCCCAGTGCCTCCGCCAGCTCAGGTCGCTGGTAGGCCAGCACCCGGCCGTGCTTCCGCCGCAGCACGGTCGCCTCCACCCGCAACCGGGCCGGGTCGAAGCCCGCCGGTGCCGGGCCGTCGGCGAGCAATGCGTGCAGCAGCTGTGCCTGGCGCGCGGCCAGGTCCTCCCGGCTCACGTCGTCACCGCCGCCCGCAGCGCCGAAAGCTCCGCCGCCAGCTCGGCGTCCGTCGGGTAGTCGTCGTCGCGCTCCAGCAGCACGCCCGGTGGGTCGGTGCGGCGGCGCAACTCCGTCAACAACGCCAGCACCTCCGGCAGCACCGGGTGCGCGTGCGTGTCGTGGTAGACGCCGTCGCGCTCGATGCCGCCCGCCATGTGGACGTACGCCAGCCTCTCCCAGGGGATGCCGTCCAGGAACGCCACCGGGTCCGTGCCGATGTTGCGCGCGTTGGCGTACAGGTTCGCCACGTCGATGATCAGCCGGCAGTCCGTCCGCTCGGTCAGCTCGGTGAGGAACTGCTCCTCGGTCAGCTCGGCGTCCGGCCAGTCGAGCACCGCGGCGATGTTCTCCAGCGCCAGCGGCACGTCCACGATGGACTGGGCCAGCCGGACGTTCGCCACCAGCACGTCCAGGGCCTCCCGGGTGCGGGGGAGGGGCGTCAGGTGGCCCGAGTCGAGCCCGCCCGCGCGCACGAAGCACACGTGGTCGCTGACCAGCGGCGCGTCCAGGGCCCGCGCGATCTCCGCGAGGTGCTGGACGCGGCCGGTGTCCAGGGGTTCGGCGCCGCCGAGGGACAGCGAGACCGCGTGCGGCAGCACCGGCAGGCCCCGCTTGCGCAGCGCCACCAGCGTCTCCGGCAGGTGGTCGGCGTGCAGGTTCTCGGCCACGACCTCGACCCAGTCCACGCCCGGCAGCCGCGCGATGGACAGGTCGAGCTCGTGCCGCCAGCCGATCCCGATCCCGAGCTCACCCACCGCAACCCCCGCCGCCGCACGACGAACCGCACGAAGACCCGCTGCTGCACGACGAACTCGAGCACGACGAGCCGCTGCTGCACGACGATCCGGACGAGCCCCCGCCCCCGTAGGACGTCACCGGTGGCGTCAGCGCCGCGCTGATCTCCTCGTCCGGGTACATCGCCCAGCCGCCCAGCGCGACCGCGGCCGCCGCCCCGCCGAGCAGGACGCCGCCCGCCAGCATCCCGGCCGGGACCGGTCCACTCGCCGCCGCCCGGGCCTGGCCGAGCACGCGGTGCCCCGCGGCCGACGGCTGCCGGGCGCCCGTCTTCGACCGGCGGACCGCCGCCACGATCGCCAGCACCGCCGCGACGATCACCAGGAAGACCAGGATCCCGACCGGACGGCCGAGGGAGATGCCGTTGACCAGCCGGACCACGCCGACGGCCAGCACGGCCAGCTGCAGGAGGAGCCCGAACGTCCGCGCCTGCCGCTTGGCGGCCGCCGACGCCAGCAGCCCGCGCCACTCGAGCCCCTCCTCCAGGGCCCGCATCGCCGCGGAGCCGCGGACGGACGCCCGGATCGTCGCGGTCGTCTTCAGGTGCGCCACGTCGTAGACCGCCTGCTCCAGCGGCTCGGCCGGCCGTGCCGCGGTCCGGCTGATCTGCTGGTGGCTGTTGACGCGCAGCTGCCCGCGCTCGACCAGGGCCGCGATCGCCGCGTCGACGGCCCGGTCGGGGCCGCCGGCGAGGAAGGCGAGCTGGTAGACGGTCGGCGGCGGGCCGGGCGCGACGGCGTCCGCCCGCATCGCCCGGCTGTTCACGATCCCGGACACGACGACCCTGACGAGCAGGACGGCGCCGAGCAACGCGATGTACAGGACCACGAAATCCGGTCCGGAGATGCCCCACGGGTCGGTCATCGCCCGTCTCCCCTCAGTGTGTCGCGGTTACCGTAGCTGTGAGACGCACGCGCGCGCGTCGGCGTTTCAACCGCCGCAGCCCCCGCCGCCACCGCCGCCGCAGCCCCCACCCCCGCCACCGCAGGAGCTGCTGCCCCCGCTGCACGAGCTGCCACCCCAGTAGCCGACGGCGGTGCCGCCGCCGGCGCCCGCGAACCGGGCCCGGCGCCGGGTCCGCGCGGCCGCCTGCTGCGTGGCGCGGCTGACGGCCAGCCGGACGTCCTTCTCGGGGTGCCCCTCGAAGCCGCCCGCCGCGACCGCCCCGGCGGGGCCCGTGACGAGGGTGCCGGCGCGGCGCGCCTCGGCGGCCGCCGCCCGTCCGGCCGCGGTGGCCTTGACCGCCGGTGCGTTCCGGGCCTTGACCGTCACGACGATCGCCGCGGCCACCCCGGCCGCGAGCAGGGCGAGCAGGTAGCCCACCGGGTGCCCGGTGCTCGCCCCGGCGATCAGCCGGACCACGCCGAAGACCACCAGGAGCCAGTACGCCACCGCGGCGAACACCCAGGTCGAGCGCACCTTCCGCGCGTCGGCGAGCAGGCCCCGGCCGATCAGCCCGGCTTCCAGCTCCCGCATCGCGGGGTGGTCGGCGACCGTCGCCCGGACCCGGTCGATCGAAGTGCCGTGCTTGCCGACCTTCAGCAGGGCCGCGCGGCCCAGGTCGTCGGACGCCGAGCCCTTGACGCGCGAAAGCCTGCCGGTGCCGTCGAGCCGGACGACCTGCTGCTCCAGCAGGCGCGCGACGACGAATTCCGCCGCCCGCGCCCGCCCGCCGGTCAGCAGCGCGAGCTGTTCGCCCCGCTCGGGCGCGCCGCCGGCGCGGCCCCGCCCGAGCAGCACGCGGCCGATCAGCAAGGCCAGCGCCGGCAGGAGCAGCAGGCCCCCGTAGAGCCCCGCGAACACCGGTCCGGGAACACCCCAGGTGTCGGTCATGAGTCCGCCCTCCCTCGTCCGTGTGCGGAGACTACGTTCGAGGAAGGGCGGCGGGTTGTCGGCTTAAGGGAGATTTAGGACTCGGGCACCAGCTTGAGCGAGATCGAGTTGATGCAGTAGCGCTGGTCGGTCGGGGTCGGGTAGCCCTCGCCCTCGAAGACGTGCCCGAGGTGGCTGTGGCAGGAGCCGCAGAGGACCTCGATCCGCTTCATGCCCATGGTGCGGTCTTCGCGCAACAGCACCGCGTCGGAGTCGGCCGGGTCGTAGAACGACGGCCAGCCGCAGTGGCTCTCGAACTTCGTGTCGCTGCGGAACAGCTCGGCACCGCAGGCGCGGCACTCGTAGACGCCGGTGGTCTTGGTGTCGGTGTACTCACCGGTGAACGGCCGTTCGGTCCCCGCCTGGCGGAGCACGGCGTACTCGTCGGGGCTGAGCTGCGCCCGCCATTCCTGCTCGGACTTCACGACGCGCGGGGTCGCGCCGACAACGGGTTTCATACCTTTCACCCGATCCACGTTACGCCGCGAGCCAGGCGAGGGCGTGCACCACGATGTCCCATGCGGCCACGATCACGCCGAGCACGATGAGGACCACGATCAGGGCGGACACCCAGTAGCGCAGCCCGCCGAGCCGGTTGCTGGAGTCGGCGAAGTCGGCCACGCCGTCGAGGGCCGCTTCGATGGTGAAGTTGGGGCCGCACCGTTCGATGCGGTCGAGGTGCTCGGCGAACGCGCGCGCCTCCGGGTCGTACGGGTCCAGGCCGACCAGGTCCTCGTGGAAGCGAGGATTCTGGCCCGGCAGCGCAGCTCCGTCGTCGGCCATGCCACCACGGTAGGCCATCCGGCCCGCTCAGCCCACCGGACGCGCGTTACGTCTCACTGGTTCGCGATGGCAGGCGCATCGAGCCTGGTGTTGCTGTCGATCAGCATTTGCCCACCGACCATCACGATGTGGTACGGCCGGCGAACACCGTTCAGGTCCATCGAAAGGTTCAGCGAACCGTCGCTGCCAGGGCTGCCCTCGGCACGCGCCTGCTTGTAGCCCTTGATGTTGCCCGCTTGCTCCGCCCAGTACGACTGGTAGTCCTGCTGCGAGCCGTAAACGGCCTGCGCCGCGGGGGTCAGCAGGTTCCAGCCGTTCTCGGGGTTGGGGTAGAAGTTGTCGGTGAGCAGCCTGCCGGCGGAACCGTAATCGGAGATCTTGCCCTCGGACGGGGTCTTCCCCAGGTCGGCGGGCGCGGCCGACTTGCTCGGGGTGCTGGGCTTGGTCGAGCTGTGGCCCGTGGTCGGCTGGTTGCCCGGCGTCTGGGCGGTCTGGTTGCCACCCGAACCGCCGTTGCCGGAGTTCAGGACCAGGAACACGATGACCGCGACCACCACGACGGCCGCGCCGGCCCCGGCGAACAGCGCGTACTTGCGCTTGTTGTCCGGCTTCGCGGCGGCCTGCGAGTACTGGGGCGCCCTGGCCGACGGCGCGGCCGCGGGCATCGGTCTGGGCGGGGTGTTCGGCGGCGCGTCCGGGGACCGCATCGGCATGAACGCCGCGGTGGGGCGCGGCGGGTTCGACGGTGCCTTGTTCGCGGCCTTGTTCGCCGGCACCGGCGTGCCGACCGGCGGCGACGACGGCGCCGCGCCTGCCGTGCGCTGCCACGGCGGCCGCTCGCCGTCGTTCGCGGAGGCGGGGCCCGCGGGCTTGCGGCCCGCGCCGCCGGAGAGCAGCGGCGGCGACGCCGTCATGCCACCCGGCTCGGTGCGGGCCAGCGCGGCCAGCCGCTCACGGGCCTCGGCCATGCTCGGCCGCTCGCCCGGCTCGCTGCGCAGCAGGCTCATCAGCAGCGCGGTGGCCCCGCCCGCCTGCACCGGCGGGTTGATCTGGCCGTTCGCCGCCGCGTAGAGCAGCGCGAGCTGGTTGGTCGTGTTGCCGTACGGCGTGGTGCCCTCGATCGCCTGGTAGAGGGTCGCGCCGAGGGCGAAGACGTCGGAGCTGGGCACCGGGTCGGCGCCGCGGGCCAGCTCGGGCGCCAGATACGCGGGCGTGCCGCCGATCAGGCCGGTGGCGGTCAGCGTCATGTCGCCGGCCGCGCGGGAGATGCCGAAGTCGGTGATCTTCGCCGTGCCGGTCTGGTCGATGAGGATGTTGCCCGGCTTGACGTCGCGGTGCACGATCCCGGCGCGGTGGGCGGCCACCAGCGCGGACGCGACCTGCTCGCCGATCCGGGCGACCCGCCCGAGCGGGAGGGTGCCCTCCTCGGCGAGGATCGTGGAGAGGCTGGGCCCGTCGAGGTACTCCATCACCAGGCACGGATCGCCGTTGTGCTCGGCGATGTCGAACACGACGATGGCGTTCGGGTGCTGGAACCGGGCCGCGTTCTTCGCCTCGCGCATCGCGCGCTGGCGCATGTTGTCGCGTTCGGTCTCGGAGACACCCGGCTGCGGGAGGATCTGCTTGATCGCGACGGTGCGTTCGAGGCGCACGTCGGTGGCGCGCCACACGACACCCATGGCACCGCTACCAATGTGCTCGACGAGGCGGTAGTGCCCCGCGATCAGCTGACCGGTGTCGATGGCGACTGCTCCTGACGAAATTCCCGGTGGTGGTGGCCCTGCTCAGCGCGTTACCGCTTCGCGCACCCGATCGAGTGTAGCGGGCGGGCCTGTGCTGTTCTCGTCAGCCAGCCGGTGCGGCGGGCTGCGGTTCGGCCGGTGCCCGCTTCTTGAACACCTTGACCAGCCCGATCGCTCCGGCCAGCGCGAACACGCCGTAACAGGCGAGCAGCGCGGGCGGCGTGTCGCCGGTCAGGGCGTCGCCGAGGACGACCACGGCGACCGTGCCGGGCACGCTCCCGAGCAGCGTACCGGCCAGGTACGGGGCGAGCCGCACCGAGGACACCCCGCAGAGGTAGCTGAAGGGCGCGAACGGCACCACCGGGATCAGCCGCAGCGACGTGACGGCGAGGACGCCGCCGCCGGACAGGCGGTCGTCGACCGTTTTCACCGCGGACCGGTGCAGGTGCCGGGTGACCAGGTCGCGGCCGAGCAGGCGGGCCAGCCCGAAGGAGAGACCGGCCGCGACGGTGGTGGCGACCAGGCCGATCGCGATCCCGGCCGCGGTGCCGACGAGCAGGCCGGCGGCGAGGTTGAACACCGTCCGCGGGATGGGCACCACGGTGAGCAGCGAGTACGCGACGAACAGCACGAGCGGGGTGGCGGGGCCGGTGGCGGCGGCCCAGGCCCGCAGTTCGGCCGGACCGGGGATCGGCAGCAGCACCGCGGCCGCCGCGAAGACGGCGAGCACGGCGAGCGCGACGATCAGCTTGGTGCGGCCGGACACCGTTCGAGCCTACCGGCCGTGCCGACCTGCTTCCGGGGCCGGTCCGGGCGCAGTGAATGACTCATTCCTGGCGCCGGACGCAGTGAATGAGTCATTCACGGCATCCGGGTGGGCGGTTTCGCGGGCGCCGCGGAGACGCGATCACCGCTAGCGTGGCCGCATGCCCAAGCACGGAGACCCGGTGGAGTACGAGGTGGGCGGGCGCACGGTCCGCGTCTCGAGCCCGGACAAGGTGTACTTCCCCCAGCGCGGCATCACGAAGCGGCAGGTGGTCGAGCACTACATCACGGTCGGCGGGCCGCTGCTGCGCGCGATCGGCGAGCGCCCGACGACGCTGAAGCGCTACGTCGACGGCGTCGAGGGCGACTGGTTCTACGCCAAGCGCGTGCCGAGGGGCGCGCCTTCGTGGGTCGACACCGCCGAGATCACGTTCCCGTCGGGCCGCAAGGCGGACGAGGTGTGCCCGACCGAGCCGGCGGTGTTCGCGTGGGCGGCCAACCTGGGCACGTTCGACTTCCACCCGTGGCCGGTCCGCCGCCCGGACGTCGACCACCCGGACGAGCTCCGGATCGACGTCGACCCGCCGGACCGGGCGGGCTTCGCGGACGCGGTCGAGGTGGCCATGGTGGTCCGCGAGGTCCTGGCGGACGCGGGCCTGACGGGCTGGCCGAAGACCTCGGGCGGCCGCGGGGTGCACGTGCTGGTCAGGATCCGGCCGGAGTGGGACTTCGTGGCGGTCCGCCACGCGGTGATCGCGCTGGGCCGCGAAGTGGAGCGCCGCCTCCCGGCCAAGGCGACGATCTCCTGGTGGAAGGAGGAGCGCGGCGGCCGGGTGTTCCTCGACTACAACCAGGCGGCCCGCGACCGCACGGTGGCCTCGGCGTGGTCGGTCCGCGGCACCCCGCGCGCGACGGTGTCGACCCCGCTGACGTGGGACCTGCTGGGCGAGGTGGACGCGGACGACTTCGACGTGCTGACGATCCCGGCGTTCCTGAAGGAGCACGGGGACCTGCACGCGGGGATGGACGAGGAAGCGTTCGGCCTGGAGACGGCGCTGGAGTGGTACGAGCGGGACCTGCGTGACCACGGGCTGGGGGATCTGCCGTACCCGCCGGACTACCCGAAGATGCCGGGGGAGCCGAAGCGGGTTCAGCCGAGCAAGGCCCGTCCCGGGTGAGACTTCATGGCTTGCGGCAACTGACCGCCGTCACGGTCGCCTTCGGAACGACCTTGGTGCTCTTGGTGGTCATGATCGTGCGATCGACGCGGTAGGAGGTGCCGCCTTGGGCGTAGGCGGTCTCGATGAGGTCGCCGGACTCGTCGCCCGAGATGCTGTAGGTGATGTCGCACTCCCAGAGCAGGGTGCTCGCGCCGAGGAAGCTGAGCTTCGGCTCGACGACCACGTTGCACCCCGCCGAACCGAAGCACTGCTTGGACTGAACGGCCAGGTCGACCGAGTAGTCCTTTGCCGTGGGCTCGGGCAGGAGCGGCTCCGTCGTGGTCGGAACGGCGAACGCGGGGACCGACGGACTGGTGGTGGCGGGCGCGGCGGCATCACGCGGCCGGGCGGCGCCGTCGGCGGAGATCCACGTGCCGCCGGGGCCGACGCACGGGGCGTGCTGTGACTTGTCCTGGCAGGGACTGGTCGAGACCTTGCTGTACGCGAGCGCCAGCACGACGCCGCCCGCCAAGGCGGGCAGCACGGCCAGCGCGCCCACCACCCACGGCCACTTCCTGCGCCGGCGTTGCGGGGCGACCGGCGGGAAGTACGGCATCTGCGGGCCGGGTGAAGCCGGAACGGACATGACCACCTCCGTAACTGTGCTGCGGGGACAGACGCGGCGGCGAAACCCGGCGTTACGGAGCGACACGAACGAGATCGTCATCCGGCACGAACTGTAATCACGGCCACAGCAGTGGCGGTCATCACCGGATCTCCCGATAGCTGGGAAATGGTCCTCCTCCAAAGGAACCAACCGGAACGCCGAGTGATCACGCAAGCGCCCGCTGTCGCCTTTCGGGTCACAAAAGTTGCACGGCCGATCACGATGTCACGATCTTGGTCTCCGACGGCGTAACGTGCGGTCCCGAATCGACGACTCCCCGGACCATCGGGGAGCGGGTTCGAGGAAGGAGGCCGTCGTGGACGACCTGATCGCTTTCCTCGCGGCGCGCGTGGGCGCGCGGCAGGCGTTGATCATGCAGGCCGTCAACAAGGCGAAGGCCGGCGAGGCGATGAACCGCGGCGAGACCAAGGTCGCCGTGGAGCAGAAGATCCGCGGGCTCACCGACCTGGAGCTCGACGTGGTCAACCAGATGATCAACGAGATCGAGGCGACCCGGCGGATCCTGCTCGCCCACCGCACCACGGTGTCGGAGAAGGTGCCCGGTTTTCCGCTCTACGGCAGCGAATACTGGTGTGACACCTGCCACGTGCCCGCCGACGAGGCCGGCTCCAACTGGTGCCTCACGCTGCGCCTGCTGGCCCTGCCCTACGCCGACCACCCGGAGTACAGCGAGCGCTGGCGGCCCTGACGGGAATCCCGCCGGACGCCGGGCGTTGCACCCGGCGTGAGGTTTTCCGTGCTCGACCGCTCGCCCGTGCGGCGCGATCGCGGGCCCGCGCAGGCGCTGCGGGACACCGTCGCCTTCGCCGCCGGCATCGAACGGCTGGGCTACCACCGGTTCTGGGTGTCCGAACACCACGGCGTGCCGGGCGTCGCCGGGTCCGCGCCGACCGTGCTGGCCGCCGCCGTCGCCGGGGCGACGGCGCGGATCCGGGTCGGCACCGGGGGCGTGATGCTGCCGAACCACCGGCCGCTGGTCGTCGCCGAGCAGTTCGGCGTCCTGGAAGCGCTTCACCCCGGCCGGATCGACATGGGGCTCGGCCGGTCCGTCGGCTTCACCGGCGGCGTCCGATCGGCGCTGGGGCACGGCAAAGAGGCCGCCGACGACTTCGGCGCGCAGGTCCGCGAGCTGCTCGGGTTCTTCACCGGGGAACACGCCTACCCCGGCGTGCACGCCTACCCCGCCGAGGGGCTGCGCGTGCCGCCGTTCCTGCTGGCCACCGGCTCCGGCGCGGACCTCGCCGCGGAACTCGGGCTGCCGCTGGTGATCGCGCCGGTGCGTGGTGAACGGGCGCTGGCCGACGCCGTGACGCGCTACCGGGACGGGTTTCAGCCGTCCGAGTGGGCCCGCGAGCCGTACGTGGTGGTCTCGACGGCGATCGCGGTGGCGGACTCGGCGGCGGACGCGCGCCGCCTGCTCGTCTCGGAGGCCTGGGCCACGGTGTATTCGCGCTCCCACGGCGTCTTCCCGCCGCTGGACCTGCCCGGCGCCGTCCTCGCCGCGCCGATGACCGAGCGCGAGCGTGGGCGGCTCGAGGAGACTTTGGACAGTCAGATCTGGGGGACGCCCTCCGATGTCGAGGACCGGCTGGGTCGGTTGGCCGCGGTCACGGGCGCCGACGAAATCCTCGCGACGACCGCCGCGTACGACCAATCCGCGCGGCTGGATTCTTTCGCCGCGCTGGCCGAGCTGGCGGGATTGCGCGTTGCCGTGTCGTGAATTGTCGTCCCGGTGTCGGGTAATCGTGTCGGTTATTGAATGCCGGACAGCTCGAACACCCCGTCGGTCAATTGCGGATGCGTCCGGCAATCCCGCGCGCCACTTCGGCCGGCGTCCGCCCGTCCGTGGGCACCAGCGTCGCCGACCGGCGCAGCCACGGCAGGGCGTCGCCGTAGCGGTCGACGTGGTCGAGCCGCCACTGCCGGGCCACGGTGTCGGCCGACTCTTCGATCCGGCGGCGCAGCTCGGCCGGCTCGGCGTGCAGCACGAAGTGGGCGACGGGGGCGCCGCGCTCGGCCAGGCCGTCGAAGATTTCCCGCGCGTACGCCTCCACCAGGAGGGTCTGGGGGACGACGAGCGTGCCGGCGTGTTCGTGCACGCGAGCCGTGTTCTCGACGACGAGCGGCCGCCACAGCGGCAGGTGCTGGAAGTCCCCCTGGTGCTCCGGGAACGCCGTGCGCAGCAGGTAGCCGACGAACTCGGTATCGAACGTGCGGGCGCCCAGCAGGCCCGCCAGCTCGGCCGCGGTCGTCGTCTTGCCCGCGCCGAACGTGCCGTTCAGCCAGACGATCACCCGAGCACCAGCGGCAGCCGCGCGGCCAGGTCGCCCAGCGCCGCCGTCTCGGCCTCCGTTGCCGCCCGCCGACCGGTCCCCACCAGCAGGACGTCGGCGTCCGAGAACGACGCCGGGAACTCCGCTCCCGCGATCTTCTCCAGCATCACCCGCGCTCGCGCCAACCCTTCCGCCGGCGGCCCCGCCACCGAGGACACGTGCGCCACCAGATCCAAGTGGTGCAGCGTCCACTCCAGCACGTACGCCGACAGGTAGTCGCCCGCGGTCAGGACCATCTCCTGCGTCGACACCCGCTCGCCCGGGTCCACCAGGTCCGCCGCGCGGCCCGCCGCCGCGCCCACGTCGTCCAGGTGGAACTTCAGCAGCTCCGGGTCTTCGTACGCCGCTGCCAGGCGGACGATCAGCGCCGAGAGCGGGTCTTCGCCCGAAGGGAGCGCGGAAGACACCGCCCAGTACGTGATCGCGTCGTGCGTCAACGCCGAGGACGCCGGCGTCGCGAGGGTGATCAGCACGTCCTGCGCGTCGATCACCAGGTGGCACACCAGGTCCCGGACCAGCCACCCGCGGCAGCCCGAGGGCCGGGAAAACTCCGCCGGGGGAAGGGAAGCGACCGCGGCGCGCAACGCCGCCCACGTGCGCGAGAAGAGATCCACGCGCGCGAAGCTAGCAGCTTCACAACCGCAACTGCAGCTGAGTTAGCAGCCGCTGCGCCGGGTCGTCGAAGTCGACTCCGGACACCTCGGCCGCCCGCCGGACGCGATACCGCACCGTGTTCGGGTGGATGTTCAGCACCCGGGCCGCCGCCCTGACGTCGCCGAATGCGTTCAACCAGGCCAGGACCGCCGGGACCAGGATGCCGCCGTGCTCGGTGTCGTGCTCCACGAGCGAAACCAGCCGCGGGTCGCGGATGCGCGGCTGCGAGCCCAGATAGGCCAGCACCTCCGACAGCAGCACCTCGGCGCGGACGTCGGCCAGCGAGGCGACGTCCGCCGCCCAGCGGCCGCGGGTCATCGCCGCCAGGACGCGGTCCGCGTCGCCGCGGGAGGCCGCCGCCTCCGACAGCCGGGGGACCACGCCGCCGAGGGCCGCGCGGACCGGGACGTCCAGGTGACGGCGGGCCGTCGCGGTGATTTCGCGGGCCAGCGCCAGCACCGCCGCGTCGGAGTGCTCGGGCAGGTCCGGCAGCAGCGCGTAGACGCGGCCGCCGATCACGCTCACCAGCGCGCTGCGCCGGTAGGCCGCCGTGTGGACGGCGATCAGGTGCACCAGCTCGGCCCGCCGGAGCTGCCGGTTGTCCGAACGCTCCAGCGAGAACGCCAGCACCTGCGCCGGCCGCGCCGGGTCGGCGCCGATGTCGTCGGCGACGGACTCCGCGTCGAGCCGCCCTTCCAGCAGGCTCGCCAGGAGGTCTTCGCGCAGCCGTAGCTCCGGGCTCGGCAGCGTGCGCGCCCGGATCAGCTGCGGCGCCAGGGTGCGGCTCGCCCCGAGCAGCGCCGTCTCGGCCCGTTCGGTGAGCGGCTGCGCGCCCTCCTGGACCCAGATCGTGCCGAGCGGCTGCTGGCCCGCGTGGATGCCGGCCGCGATCCGCCGCCGGATGCCCAGCTCGGGCCGCTCGTCGATCCGGACGATCCCTTCCCCGGCGCGCAGCCGCTGGTAGACGCCCCATTCGCGGAGCATCGCGAGGTAGCGCTCCGGGCCTTCGCGGCCGAGGATCGACAGCCGGCGCAGCTCGTCGACCTCGTCGCCCGCCCGCGAATACGCCAGCACGCGGTTCGCCGTGTCCTCGATGCTGACCAGGCCGCCGGTGAGCGTCGCGATCGTCTGGGCCAGCGCGAACAGGTCGCCGAGCACCTCGCCGCTGGCCGCCTCGCCGCCCGCGCGGGCCGCCTCGACGACGCCGCGGGCCAGCGCTTCCACCTGTTCCCAGCGCGCCTCCGCGCCGACGGTGAGCAGCGCGACGCCCGCGTCGGCGGCGACGTCCGCACCGGTCGCGCCCTTGACCGCCACCGCGGCCGCCCCGCCGCGCCCGGCCGCGCGGATGGCCGGCGCCGCCGCCCGGCCGCGCGCGCCGATCACCAGGACCAGGTCACCGGGGGAGGCCTCCAGGGGGTCCTCGGGGTCGAGGATCACGACGTCGGTGACGTCGACGCCGAGGCCGCGCGGCGCCACGACGACCTCGACGAGCGGCTCGCCGAGGGTCGCCAGGACATGGCGCAGCGACGTCACGAGAGCCTTATTCGATCGGCCAAGATCATACGGGCGATTTTAGCCGATCGGACAAGCCGTCGGAGCGTGTCCGGAGTTACCGTTCGGGGCATCTGGACTAGAGAGCAGAGGAGCCGCCGTGGACGCCGTGACCCAGACCCCCGCCCCGACGAACGAGCCGGTGCTGACCTACGCACCCGGCAGCGCCGAGCGCGCCGAGCTCGAGGGTGCGCTGCGTGAGCTGGGCCAGGCGGAACCGGTCGACCTGACCGTCACCATCGGCGGCGAGCAGCGCCCCGGCGGCGGCGAGAAGATCGACGTCGTCCAGCCGCACAACCACAAGCACGTGCTGGGCACCATCCACAGCGCCACCCAGCAGGACGCGACCGACGCCATCGCGGCCGCCGCGAAGGCCGCGCCGGAGTGGCGCGCGCTGTCCTACGACGACCGCGCCGCCATCCTGCTGCGCGCCGCCGACCTGCTCACCGGCAAGTGGCGGGCCACGCTCAACGCGGCCACCATGCTCGGCCAGTCGAAGACCGCGACCCAGGCCGAGATCGACTCCGCCTGCGAGCTCGCCGACTTCTGGCGCTTCAACGTCGAGTTCGGCCGCCGCATCCTCGCCGAGCAGCCGATCAGCTCGCCGGGCGTGTGGAACCGGATGGAGCACCGGCCCCTGGAAGGGTTCGTCTACGCGATCACGCCGTTCAACTTCACCGCGATCGCCGGCAACCTGCCGACCGCGCCCGCGCTGATGGGCAACACCGTGCTGTGGAAGCCGTCGCCGACGCAGTCGTTCGCCGCCCACCTCACCATGCGGCTGCTCGAAGAGGCGGGCATGCCGCCGGGCGTGATCAACCTGCTGCCGGGCGACGGCAAGGCCGTCTCCGAGGTCGCCCTGACCCACCGCGATCTGGCCGGCATCCACTTCACCGGCTCGACCGCCACGTTCCAGCACCTGTGGGGCACGGTCGGCGCGAACATCGCGGGCTACCGCGGCTACCCGCGGCTGGTCGGCGAGACCGGCGGCAAGGACTTCGTGCTCGCGCACGCCTCCGCCGACATCGACGTCCTGCGCACGGCGCTGGTCCGCGGCGCCTTCGAATACCAGGGCCAGAAGTGCTCCGCCGCTTCGCGCGCGTACATCCCGCGCAGCGTCTGGAACGAGCTGAAGGACGGCCTGGTCGCCGAGACCGAGGCGCTGACCTACGGCGACGTCACCGACCTGTCGCACTTCGGCGGCGCGGTGATCGACCGGCGCGCGTTCACGAAGCACTCCGACCTGTTCGACCGCGTGCGGGGCGACGCCTCGGTGGAGATCCTCACCGGCGGCACGGCCGACGACAGCGTCGGCTACTTCGTGCAGCCGACGATCCTCGTCTCGGACAACCCGAAGCACGAGATCTTCTCGACCGAGTACTTCGGCCCGATCCTCTCGGTGCACGTCTACGAGGACGGCGGCTTCGACGACGTCCTGAAGCTGATCGACTCCTCCGCGGCCTACGCGCTGACCGGCGCGGTCATCGCGAACGACCGCACCGCCGTCGCGAAGGCGTCCGAGGCGCTGAAGTTCTCGGCGGGCAACTTCTACGTCAACGACAAGCCGACCGGCGCCGTCGTCGGCCAGCAGCCGTTCGGCGGCGCGCGGGCCTCGGGCACCAACGACAAGGCCGGCTCGATCTTCAACCTGCTCCGCTGGACGAGCCCCCGCTCGGTCAAGGAGACGTTCGTGCCGCCGACCAGCGTCCGTTACCCGCACCAGGGCTGAGGAGGGAACCGTCATGCTGCGTGCCCCGTTGCTCGCCGCCGCCCGGTCCAAGGGCATCCGGCGGCTCGTGGAGGCCGTGCCCGCCACGCGGTCCGTGGTGCGCCGGTTCGTGGCCGGGTCCGAAACCGCCGACGCCGTCCGCGTGGCCAGGGAACTGGCCGCGGACGGCCGCCGGATCACCCTCGACCACCTGGGCGAGGACACCACCGACGCGGCGCAGGCGGCGGCGACCGTCCGCGCCTACGAGGCCGTGCTGTCGGCGCTGGCCGCGGAAGGCCTGGCCGAGGGCGCGGACGTCTCGGTGAAGCTGTCGGCGGTGGGCCAGTTCCTGCCGTCGAACGGCGAGGACGTCGCCTTGGAGAACGCGCGGAAGATCTGCGCGGCGGCCGAGGCGGTCGGGGCCACCGTGACGCTCGACATGGAGGACCACACCACCACGGATTCGACGCTCGGCATCCTGCGCGAGCTGCGCGGCGAGTACCCGTGGGTGGGCGCGGTGCTGCAGGCCTACCTGCGCCGCACCGAGCAGGACTGCCGGGAGCTGTCCGGGCCGGGGTCGCGGGTGCGGCTGTGCAAGGGCGCGTACGCCGAGCCGGAGTCCGTGGCGTTCCAGGACAAGTCCGAAGTGGACAAGTCGTACGTCCGCTGCCTGCGCGTTCTCATGGCGGGCCAGGGCTACCCGATGGTGGCCTCGCACGACCCGCGGATGATCGAGATCGCCGCCGCGCTGGCCGAGGAGAACGGCCGCAAGGACGACGACCACGAGTTCCAGATGCTCTACGGCATCCGGCCGGAGGAGCAGGCGCGGATCGCGGCTTCGGGCGCGCGCATGCGCGTCTACGTGCCCTACGGCGACGAGTGGTACGGCTACTTCATGCGGCGGCTGGCCGAGCGCCCGGCGAACCTGGCGTTCTTCCTGCGCGGGCTCGCGACGAAGTCCTGAAGACATGACGAAGGCCGCCCCCGCGGGGGCGGCCTTCGTCATGTGGTGGTGGTCAGGCCTGGTCGGCCTCGGCTTCGGCGGCCTTGCGCTTGACCTCGTCCATGTCGACGTCGCGGGCCTGCTTGATGAGGTCCTCGAGCGCGGCTTCGGGCAGCGCACCCGGCTGGGCGTAGATCAGCGTCTTGTCCCGGATGATGGCCAGCGTCGGGATCGAGCGGACGTCGAAGGCCGCGGCGAGCTGCTGCTGCGCTTCGGTGTCGACGCTCGCGAAGACGATGTCGTCGTGCTTCTCGGAGGCCTTCTCGTAGACCGGCGCGAACTGGCGGCACGGCCCGCACCAGCTCGCCCAGAAGTCGATCAGGACGAACTCGTTGTCGGTTACCGTCTGGTCGAAGTTCTCGGCGGTCAGCTCAACGGTGCTCATGCCCTGGTCAACGATCCGCACCCGGCGGGAATTCCCGGGGGCGGGGTAGCGTCTGGAGCGAGCGCACCCTTGACGAGGAGGAACAAATGGCCGACGGCGAAATCCTGGGCCGGATCGACGAGCTGATCGCGGAGGAGCACGAGCTCCGGTCGCGCTCGGTCGGCGTGGGGCTGAGCGGCGGCGACAAGGAGCGCCTCACCGCGGTCGAGCAGCAGCTCGACCAGTGCTGGGACCTGCTGCGGCAGCGGCGCGCGAAGACGGAGTTCCACGAGAACCCCGACGACGCCGCGGCCCGTCCGGTGTCCGAGGTGGAGTCCTACCGCCAGTAGGTCCCCGAAATTTCTTCGGCGGCGATGTCGAAACGCCGGGATCGGCTCCGTCCCCGGGGTGCGAGCGGCCAGAATGGGGCCGCCACACACCGAGGGAGCACCACGATGGCCAAGTACCTGCTGCTCAAGCACTACCGCGGCGCGCCGGCCCCGGCGAACTGCGACACGACCATCGACCAGTGGACGCCGGAGGAGATCTCGGCGCACATCCAGTACATGCGGGACTTCGGGGACAAGCTCGTCGCCACCGGCGAGTTCGTCGAGCACCAGGCGCTCGCCCCGGAAGGCACGTTCGTCCGCTACGACGGCGAGGGGCGGCCGCCGGTCACCGACGGCCCGTTCCCCGAGACCAAGGACCTCATCGCCGGCTGGACGGTGATCGACGTCGACAGCTACGAGCGCGCCCTCGAACTGGCCGCGGAGCTGTCGGCGGCGCCCGGCCCGAACGGGGAGCCGATCCACGAGTGGCTCGAGCTGCGCCCGTTCCTGGCCGCGCCGCCGACCATCACCGAATGACGGGGAACGCCAGGGGCGAGGGAGACGGCTGAGCCGTGGACGAAGCCCTGCTCCGGAGCCTCACCCCGGGGGTGCTGGCCGTCCTCGTCCGCCGCGGAGCCGAGTTCGCGGCGGCCGAGGACGCCGTCCAGGAAGCGCTCGTCGAAGCGCTGCGCGTGTGGCCGGCCGACCCGCCGCGGGACCCGAAGGGCTGGCTGGTCACCGTGGCCTGGCGCAAGTTCCTCGACGCGACCCGGGCGGACGCCGCTCGCCGCAAGCGCGAGGACGTCGTCGACGCCGAGGTGGCGCCCGGGCCCGCGGCGGCCGTGGACGACACGCTGCAGCTGTACTTCCTGTGCGCGCACCCGTCGCTGACGCCGTCGTCGGCGGTCGCGCTCACGCTGCGGGCCGTCGGCGGGCTCACCACGCGTCAGATCGCGCAGGCGTACCTGGTGCCCGAGGCGACCATGGCGCAGCGGATCAGCCGCGCGAAGCGCACGGTGTCGGGCGTGCGGTTCGACCAGCCCGGCGACGTCGCCACCGTGCTGCGCGTCCTTTACCTGGTCTTCAACGAGGGCTACTCCGGCGACGTCGACCTCGCCGCCGAGGCCATCCGGCTGACCCGGCAGCTCGCGGCGGCGATCGACCACCCCGAGGTCGCGGGGCTGCTCGCGCTCATGCTGCTGCACCACGCGCGGCGCGCCTCCCGGACGACCGACGGCGGCAGCCTGGTCCCGCTGGCCGAGCAGGACCGGGCCCGCTGGGACACCGCGCTGATCACCGAGGGCGTCGCGCTCCTGCAGCGGGCGCTGTCGCGTGACCGGCTGGGCGAGTTCCAGGCCCAAGCGGCCATCGCGGCCCTGCACGCCGACGCGCAGGACGCCGCGGAGACCGACTGGGTGCAGATCGTCGAGTGGTACGACGAGCTCGTCCGCCTCACCGGCAGCCCGGTCGTGCGGCTCAACCGCGCGGTGGCCGTCGGTGAAGCGGACGGCCCGCGTGCGGGCCTGGCGGCACTCGCGGAGGTGGACCCCACGGTCCCGCGCTACACGGCGGTCTCGGCCTACCTCCACGAGCGCGACGGCGACCTGGAAACGGCGGCCGAGCTGTACGCCGAGGCCGCGGCGAAGGCCACCAGCCTCGCCGAAGTCGACCACCTCACCCGCCAGGCCGCCCGCCTCAACACCCGCCGCGCGTGACCGGAGGGGTCTCTCGCGTGTCCGGAGGGGCATCACGCGTGTCTGGAGGGGCATTTCGCGTGATTGGACGGGCATCACGCTGATGCCCGCTCAATCACGCGTGATGCCCCGCCGATCACGAGTGTGTCCCTTCTGATCACGCGAGATACCCCTTCGAACACGGGGTCAGGCGGGGCAGAGGGTGCCGTCGGTGGGGATTTTGCCGTCGACGAGGAAGGCGCGGGCCGCCTCGGTGACGCAGGGGGAGACGCCGAGGGCGCCGTGGCCCGCGCCCTGCCAGGTGATCGTCACCGCGGACGGCATCTGGTCGGCCGCGCGGGTGCTGCCGACCTGGGGGGTGACCGGGTCGGTCGCGGTGGCCGCGACCAGGATCGGCGGGGCGCCGGGCGCGCCCGGCGCCGGCAGCGGCTCGGTGCGCACCGGCCACGGGCCGCACCAGGCCAGCTGCTGGGCGAGGACCGCGCCGAACTGCGGGTACTTGCCGCGCATCCCGGCCACGACCTGGTCGAGCTGGTCGGCCGAGAGCCGGGTCTGGCTGTCGTTGCAGCGGGTCGCGATGGTGGCGTCGATCCGCGACGGCTGGGCCCGCGAGTCGTTCAGCACCGGCGCCGCGAACGCGGCCAGCGGCGCGATGTTCCCGGCGCGCGCGGCGGTGATCGCGTCGGCCAGCTCCGGCCACCGCGCGCGCTGGGTCAGTCCCGTGTAGACGGCGAACATCGCGACGCCCGGGCCGAACGCGACGTCCTCCTCGGTCGACGCCGGAGTGCTCCGCAGCTGGTCGGCGAGGGCGGCCAGCGCCGCCTTGGAGTCGCCGAGGGCGCAGTGCCGCGACGCGCAGTCCGCCGCGAAGGCGTCCAATGTGGACTGTGCGCCGGCGGCGACCGCGTCGAGGACCGCCGCGGTGTCGGCACCCGGGTCGGGGACGCCGTCGAGGACCATGCGCCCGACCTGGCCGGGGAAGCGCACCGCGTATTCGGCCAGCACCTTCGAGCCGTCGCCGTGGCCGAGTGCGTCGAGCCGCTCCATGCCCAGCTGCTTGCGCAGCTCGTCGAGGTCGCCCGCGCCGCGCCAGCTGTCCAGCGCGGTCTGGGAGTCGTCCAGCTCGATGGCGCACTGCTGGCCGGCCTTGCGGGCCGCGTCCAGCACGTCGCCAAGGCCGCCCTGCGCCGGGTCCGCGTCGACGAGGTCGTGCCGGATGTCGGCGGGGACGCACTGGGCGGCGCCCGACAGCCCGGTGCCGCGCCGGTCCAAGCCGATCAGCGAAAACTTCTCCAGGAACGCGGGCGGCAGCGTCGCGGCCAGCCGCGCGGCGTACACCGTGCCCGGGTCGCCGTCGACGTCGTTGACCACGACCAGCGGCACCGGGCCGCTGCCGACCTTCAGCGCCAGCAGCCGCACCACCGAGCGCCGCGGCTCGCCGGGGGCGTCGAGCGGCGCGGTGACGCGGGCGCAGCTGAAGTGCAGCCCGTCCGGGACGCCGGGGGCGCCGATGCGCTGGCGGGTGTCCTCGTCGCAGTCGGCCCACTTCAGCGTGGCCGACTGCGGCTCGCCCAGCGGCGGCAGCGGGACCCCGGGGGTCCGCGACGGCGCGGCGCCGGTCGTCTTCCCGTCGTTCTCGACCAGCGCCGGGCGGACCGACGGCCCCGCGGCGCAGCCCGCGGCGGCGGTCAGGGCGAGCAGCGCGGCCAGGAGACGGGTACGGCGGCGGCGCACGGGCGGGGTCCTCACGTCGAACGTCGATCAAGGGGGCAGGCCGAGCTTCGCACGGCCGGTGTGGGACGCGGGTTAGCGGGTGCGCACCACCTGGCCGCGGAAGACGGCGTCGAGGTCGTAGCGGGCCGGCTCGTCGAGCTGGCCGTAGTCGCACGACGCGGGTTCGCGGTCCGGCCGCCACCGCACGAACCGCGCGTTGTGCCGGAACCGCGACGGCATCCCGCCTTCGGTGTTCTCGTAGGCGACCTCGACGACGCGCTCGGGCCGCAGCGGCACCCATTCGTGCTCGGTGGCGCGCCAGCGGGTGGTCCCGCCCGGGATGCGCTGCGCCTCGCCGGTGGCCCGGCCGCCCCAGGGGTGGTCCTCGCCGTCGGTGATCAGGGGCGCCAGCTCTTCGGCGAGCTCGCGGCGGCGGTCCTTCGGGAACGACCCGACGGTCCCGACGTGGTGCAGCACGCCGTGGTCGTCGTGCAGGCCGAGCAGGAACGAGCCGACGAGCTCGCCGGGGCCGCCGTCGACGTGCCAGCGCAGCCCGGCGAGCACGCAGTCGGCGGTGCGCAGGTGCTTGTACTTGAGCATCGCGCGCTTGCCCGGGGTGTAGGGCTCGTCGAGGGGCTTGCCGATGACGCCGTCGAGACCGGCGCCCTCGAACAGCTCGAACCAGTGCCGTGCGGTGTCCGGATCGGTGGTCGCCGGGGTGAGCGGGAACCGGTCACCGGCCAGGTCCGCCAGGCGTTCCCGGCGCACGGAGGTCGGCTCGTCGAGCAGCAGGTCGCCGTCGAGCGCGAGGACGTCGAAGGCGACGAACTCGGCGGGCTGCTCGGCCGACAGCAGCTGGATCCGGCTTTCGGCGGGGTGGATGCGTTCGGTGAGGGCGTCGAAGTTCAGCCGCCCGTCCCGCGCGACGACCAGCTCACCGTCGAGCACCACCCGCGGCGGCAGGATGTCCAGCAGCCGGGCGACGGCCTCCGGGAAGTACCGGTTGAGCGGCTTTTCCGCGCGCGACTGCAGGTACAGCTCGTCGCCGTCGCGGAAGACGATGCAGCGGAAACCGTCCCACTTGGGCTCGAACAGCAGGCCCCCGGAGTCCGGAATGGCCTTGGCGGGCTTGGCGAGCATCGGCTTCAGCGGCGGCTGCAGCGGTAGGGGCATGCCCCGCATTCTGCGGAAAACCCCGGCTCAGCGCACGCGTTTGGCGGGGCTCGTGTCGAGCTCCATACGGACCGCGGTGGGCAGCGACGCCAGCCCGAGCGATTCGCGGGCCCTGGTCAGCACCCGCGCGTCCAAATCCGACCACACCGCCTTCAGGTCCGTGCCTTCGTGCAGCCACACCGTGATGCGCAACGCCGGGGAGGTCCGCGAGCCGACCGCCCGGACGCGGGCCCGGCTGACGCCGTCGAGCTGCGCCGCGTCCGCCTCGACCGCACCCGCGATCGCGGCCGCCGTGACCACCAGTTCCGCGCCCTCCGTGCGGTCCAGATCCAGGTCGGGCCGGGGTTCCGGGCGCAGCGAACGCACCACCCACCGCAGGCCCAGCACGAACAGCAGCACCCCGAGCACGATCGCCGCGATGCGGGCCGGGGTCGCGTGCGAACCGAGCCACTCGAGCGCGATCGGGTCCAGCAGCGGGCGGCGGCCGCGGAACTCGCCGAGCCCGCCGAAGCCGACCACCAGGGCCAGTGCCCCGCCGAGGAACGCGAGCAGGCCGACCAGGAATGTCAGGGTGCGCTCGCCGGTGTACGACCGGGAAAGGGCCTTCGTGGCGACTGAGCGGCTCATCGGCGGTCCTTAGGCGAGTCGACGACGACCGTGACTTTCGGCCGCCGCACCAGCGGGATCTCGTCGAGCAGCGCGGACACCGTCGCGAGCAGCCGCGGCCGCAGCTCGGCTTCGGCCTCGAGGGTGCTCTTCGCCCGGACGCGGATGCGGCGGGCGCTCGCGGTGACCGACGCGCCCGCGACGTTGTCCTGCGCGCGCACGGTCATGCCGACCAGCCGGGCCAGCGAGCGCGGGGACGTCGAGACGCTGACGTCGGCGGCCGGGTCGGTCAGCCGCACCGCGCGGTTGCCGGCGGCGAGCGCGCACCCCACCAGGATCAGCCCCGCCGCGGCCAGCACCCCGGCGCCGACGCGCACCGCGTAGGCGTCCCAGCCCAGCGACGCCAGGCCGGCCTGCCAGCGCGGCCACGGCACCACCAGCGGCGCCGAACCCGGGCGCCACCAGTGCCAGCCGACCTCCAGGGCCAGCAGTGCGCCGGCCACCGCGAAGGCCAGGCCCAGCAGGGTGGCGAGGATGCGGACGAACGGGCGCACGGCTACCGCACCCTCGGTGCGACGGCCGGGAGCAGCGCGGACACCGTCACGGCCATGCTCCGCACGCGGTAGCCGGTGATCAGCTCGACCTCTTCGGTGACCTTCTCGCGCACGTCACCGACGACCGCGCGGACCGCCGCCGGGTAGTGCAGGGCCAGGTCGAGCGCGAGGTCGACGTCGTTGTCGTGGCCGCCGACCTTCGCCTTCGGGCCCTTCTTGCCGTCGCGGGTGGTGCCGGGCACCCGGCCGGCCGCGTGCTGGGCGACCTTGCGGACCACGGCGTGCCCGATGGTGAGGGTGCCGCGCTCGGCCGGTTCGGCGAGCTCCCGCGGCACGTCCAGGGCCGGGCTCACTTGTCGCGGCCCTTGCCGAACAGCTCGCCGAGGTCGAGTTCGCCGTCGAGGACCCGGCCGGCGACCAGGCCGATGATCCCGACGGCCAGGGTCACCAGGAACGCCGTGAACCCCTGGGTCGCGGCGAGGCCGAGGATCAGCCCGGCCAGGAGCCCGGTCTGCGTTGCGTTCACATGTCCTCCTTGGACGGGGGTGGCTGGGACGCAGTGAATGACTCATTCCTGGCGTCGGACGTCATGAATGAGTCATTCATGGCGCCGCAGCGGTCATTCGACGCGCGTCGATTCGGGTTCTTCCTCGCCCGGCAGGTAGATGTCGTTGACGGCGATGTTCACCTCGATCACCTCGAGGCCGGTGATCTGCTCGACCGCGGTGATCACGTTGCGCCGCACCGCGCGGGCGACGTCGGTGATGCGCGCGCCGTACTCGACGACGACGTCCAGGTCGATCGCGGTCTGCTTCTCGCCGACCTCCACCGACACGCCGGTCGTCGTCACCGTGCCGGAGCCGGGGATCCGCTCGCGCAGCGCGCCGATCGCCCGGGACACCCCGCCGCCGCCCAGCGTGTGCACGCCGGCGACTTCGCGGGTGGCCAGGCCGGCGATCTTCTGCACGACCAGTGACGAGATGGTGGTGCGGCCGGCGGCGCCCTCCTCGTTGAGCGGTGTCACCGTGCCGGGGCTTTCGGTCCGTTCCGGATGCATGCGTACGGGCTCCTCTCGGCTGTTCACGCCCTTACGATGCCCGGGGGCGCCAAACCCTCACGCAAGGTCCCCCGAACGGGGTAATCTCACCCCGGGTGGACGTCCACGACGTGCACGTTCACCACCGCGGCGATCCCCAGGTGCCGGGACAGCCCGGCGGCGATTTCCCGCCGGAGCGCTTCGGCGGCCGCGTCGGCGATCAGGCCGAACCGGACCGACACCAGCACCTGCACGACGCCGCCCTCGACGGCGACGGCCGAGATCCGCACGCCGAACGGGGCCCGGTCCGCGGCGATCGTCCGGGCCAGCCGGTCGACCACGCCTTCGGCGACCCGCAGCCCGCCCGCTTCGCCGGGCACCTCCACCGCCGTCCGGCGGCCGCGCGCGACGGCCCGCAGCACCCGTTCGACCAGGCCCGGCGGGGTCGGCACCCGGTGCCGGGCGGCGGCGCGCACGGCGTCCCAGCGGGGGTCCCGCTCGGGATCCGCTCCTTCGGCCATCACCGCTCCCTCAGCTCGGCGAGCAGCGCCACCCTGGCCCGGTGCAGCCGGGAACGCAAGGCGGTCACGTTCACGTCGAGCACTTCGGCGACCTCTTCGTAGCTGAGCCCCTCCAGTTCACGCAGCACGAGCGGGACGCGCTGGGACACCTCCAGCCTGCCGACCGCCCGCAGCACGGCGTCGACCTCTTCGGCCCGCACGACGCGGCCTTCGGGGCCGGGCACGGCCGCGGCCAGCAGCGCGCTGTCCACAGTGGACTGCGGCGCGGGGTCGTCGAGCGAGACCGTCGGACGGCGGCGGCGCAGCACGGCGAGCGCGCTGTTGGTGACGACCCGGTAGAGCCACGTCGACACCGCCGACTCCCGCCGGAACCCGGCCAGTGACCGCCACGCGGCGAGCCACGCCTCCTGCACGACGTCCTCGGCCTCGGCCGCGCTGCCGGTGATCCGCAGGGCCACCCGGTACATCCGGGGCGTGTGCTCCCGCACCAGCGCCCCGAACGCGGTGGCGTCGCCGTCCGCGGCCCGGGCGAGCAGCTCGGTGTCGTCGCTCACCCGGCGTCCCGGCGGTAGCGAAGGAGCGTGAAGCCGTCCTCGACGAGGATCGACGCCAGCGCGAGCCGGCGCGGCACGGCGGGCGTGGCGCCCGCGGCGATCCGGCCCGCGGTCCCGGCCACCAGCAGCGGGGCGACGGTCAGGCACAGCTGGTCCACCAGGTCGGCGGCGACGAGCCGGGCGAACAGGCCGGGGCCGCCTTCGCAGTCGATCCGGCGCAGGCCGCGGGCGGCCAGCAGGTCGAGGGCCCGGGCGAGGTCGACGTCGTCGCCGCCCGCCCGCAGGACCTCGGCCCCGGCGGCTTCGAGGGCGCGCGTGTCCGCGGTGTCCGTGGTGACGACGATCGGGGGCACGGCGGTTTCGGTGAACAGCCGGGAGGCGGGGTCGAGATCCGCCGTCCGGGTCACGACGGCGATCGGCGGGACACCGGTGAAGCCGAGCCGTCGCCGGCGCTCCAGGCGTTTCGCGCCCGCGACCACCCCGCGGTAGTTCTCGGCGCGGACTGTCCCGGCACCGACCAGGATGACGTCGGCGAGGTCGCGGCCCAGCAGGAAGACCTTCCGGTCGGCGGCGTGCGAGAGCCCCGCGGACGTCGTGTCGATCTCGACGGCACCGTCGGCGGACGCGACGAAGTTCACCTGCACCCAGGGCCGGTCCAGGTTTTCGGGGTAGGCGTAGACCGCTTCGAGGTCCGAACCGCTCAGCTCGCCCGTCCGATCGGGCCACACACTCTGCACCCGATCATCCCAACACGAGCGTGAATCACGTCTCTACCGGGGGATATCCCCGCTGATCGGTACCCGGGGCGCGGATAGGCTCTGCGACCATGCCCGCGCACCTGACCGATCGCCGTCCCGAGCTGTCCGCCGACGAGCTGATCGGCGCGCTGGTTCCGCCGCCGCGCTTCGGCGCCGTCCGGTTCGAGACGTACCTCCCGAACCCGGACGAGCCCAGCCAGGCCGCTGCGGTCGAGGCGTGCTCGGCGTTCGCCGCCAAGATCGGGGCGCGCAAGGAGAAGAAGCGGTTCAAGCTGTTCGGCGGGTCGCCGGAGCCGTCGGGGCCGATGGGGCTCTACCTCGACGGCGGCTTCGGCGTCGGCAAGACCCACCTGCTCGCTTCGACGTGGCACGCGGCGCCGTCGCCCAAGGCGTACGGCACGTTCGTCGAGCTGACCCACCTGGTGGGCGCGCTGGGCTTCGCCGAGGCCGTCCGGCGGCTGTCGGCGCACCGGATCCTGGCCATCGACGAGTTCGAGCTGGACGACCCGGGTGACACCACCCTGGTCACCCGGCTGCTGCAGGAGCTGATGGACGCCGGGGTGTTCATCGCGGCGACGTCGAACACGCTGCCGGAGAAGCTGGGCGAGGGCCGGTTCGCCGCCGAAGACTTCCTGCGCGAGATCCAGACGCTGTCGGCGCGCTTCGGCGTGGTCCGCGTCGACGGCCCGGACTACCGCCACCGCGGCCTGCCGGACGCGCCGCCGCCGGTTTCGCCGGAGGAGCTGGCCGCGTCGGCCGCGGCGCACGAAGGGTCCACTGTGGACGACTTCGACGCGTTGTGCGCGCACCTCGCCCAGCTGCACCCGTCCCGCTACGGGCGGCTGCTCGACGACGTCGGCCGCGTGCACCTGCGCGGCATCCACCCGGCGCCGGACCAGAACGTGGCGCTGCGGCTGGTCGCCTTCGCCGACCGGCTCTACGACCGGGCCATCCCGCTGGTCGTGTCGGGCGAGCCGCTGCCGTCGCTGTTCACTGAGGAGATGGTCGAAGGCGGGTACCGCAAGAAGTACCTGCGCGCGGTCAGCCGGTTGACGGCGCTGGCTCGTGACGCCGTGCCGGCCAGCTGACCAACACGACCGCGACGGCGAACAGCGTCCCGCCGACGACGTCGGTCAGGTAGTGGTAGCCCAGGCCGACCAGCCCGGCGGCCGCGGCGAGCAGCGCCACCGCGGACAGCACCACCACGACGACCCGGCGGGTGACCAGGACGAGCACGGTGAGCACCGCCACCAGGCTCACCGTGTGGCCGCTCGGGTAGACGAGGGTGCTGTTCTTCCACCGGTCGTACAGGGGCTTGAGCAGCCAGCTCGTCAGCAGGATCGCCAGCACCGGGACGGCCAGCGCGAGCCCGGCCTCCAGCCGCCGTCCGGCGCGCAGGCACAGGAAGACCGCGAGCAGGCCCAGCGCGAGCACGACGTACGGCTCGGTCGGGAGGACCAGCGCCCGCAGCACGCCGGGGCTCAGGTGCGCGACGGCCCCGGCCGCGGCGGCGTCGACCGCGCCGGGCGTGGTCCCGCCGGCGAACGGCAGGCCCAGCAGCAGCGCGAGCAGGCCGCAGACGGCGGCGATCGTCCTCACCCGCGCGAGGGTAGCCGGGCCCCCGGGACGACGCCGGGGCCGCGGGTGCGTCACGATGCGGGGATGCGAGTGACAGTCGCCGGGGCCGGGATCATCGGGCTCAGCAGCGCGTACCGGCTGGCGGAAGCGGGATGCGAGGTCACGGTGGTGGCGTCGGCCCCGCCGCGGGAGTCGACGTCGGCGGTCGCGGGCGGAGTGCTCTACCCGCCGGGGAGGCGCCTGGACGAGCGCGTGGTGCGGTGGACCGAGGCGAGCCTGGCGGTGTTCCGCGGCGGGGACGCGCCCGGCGTGCGCTTCCGCCGCGGCCGGGTCCTGCTGGCGCCGGGAGCGCCGGACCCGCAGTGGCTCCGGGCGGTGGACGGCGTCCGCGAGGGCGACGCGGTGGAGTTCACGACGGCGGTGGTCGACACGCCGGTGTACCTGGAGTGGCTGCTCGCCGGGGTGCGCGCGCTGGGCGTGCGGGTGGAGTACCGGACGCTGACGTCACTGGCGGACCCGGCCGCGGACATCGTGGTCAACGCGGCGGGCCTGGGCGCGGGCGCGCTGGCGGGCGACGACGACACGATGGTCCCGGTCGGCGGCCAGGTCGTGCACGTGCCCGACCCGGGCCTGCCGGAGTTCGTGGTCGACGAGACGGGCCCGGGCGTCGCGTACGTGATCCCGCACGGCACCCACGTGGTCTGCGGCGGAACGGTGGAGCCGGGCCGGGCGGACACCGACCCGAACCCGGCGGTGACGGCGGACATCCTGCGCCGCTGCCGCGAGCTGGAGCCCCGCTTGGCCGGCGCGGAGGTGCTGCGGTCGCGGGTGGGCCTGCGCCCGTCGCGGCGGGAGGTGCGGGTGGAGCGGGTGGGGGAGGTCGTGCACTGCTACGGGCACGGGGGCGCGGGGATCACCCTGGCCTGGGGCTGCGCGGCGGACGTCGCGAAGCTGGTCACCGGCTGATTGCCTGCTGCTTCGGGTGGCCGGCGTTCGACCTGCCGCCCGTCCCCGGTCAGCTCCGGGAGAAGGCGGCGTGGTCGGCCTCCGTCCGGTCGGCGTACCGCACCGCATACGCACCCATCGCCTCGTCCAGTTCCGAGTCGTCGGCGAAGTAGCCCGCGAGCAGCTTCGGGTGCAGCGATCGCGTGTGGGCGCGGGCGAGCAGCGCCCCGGCGAGCCTGCCGTAGTCGTCCAGGTGGTCCTTCTCCAGTTCCGCCGGGTCGATGTCGCCGTTGAGGTTGCGGAACTGCCGGACGATGAACGGGGGACGCCGTCGATCGTGGTCCAGCCGAGCAGGATGTCGGTCTCCGCCTGCACCAGCCGGGCGCCGTCGACGATGCGTTGCCCTTCGTGCGCCGCCGGTGGCAGGTTCAGGTACGGCGCGAGTGCCGGCCGCTGGGCCTGTTTCACCTGGAGGATCAGGTCTTCGTCGTCGTTGCCGTGCAGCAGGGCGACGTAGCTGCGCAGGCCGACGCTGCCCGTGCCGACCACGCGGAAGGCGACGTCGGCGAGCCGGTACCGCGCGATCAGCGTGCGCCGCGACTCGCGCAGGGTGTCCACATAGGACACGAGGCCGGCGGCGACGGCTTCGGCGGTCTGCGCGTCGACGTGCGTCAGCACCGGCGGGTCCGCGACGAACCGGTGGCGGGCCAGGCCGGTCTCGTGGTCGTCGACGCGCTCGGTCCACTTCGCGGAAACCTTCGCGCTGTCGTTCCTGCGGGCTTTCTCGGCGGCGTCGGCGAAGTCGTCGATCAGCTCGTCGGCGCGGGCCTTGGACCGCACCGACGAATCCGGCAGGGCGTTCCAGGACCGCAGGAACGGCAGCTCGGCCAGCGCGCGGACGGTCCGGCGGTAGGACTTCACGGCGTCTTCGGCGGCTTCGCGGCAGCCGGACTCGCCGATCCCGCCCTCGCGGCCGGCGAGCACGAGGCTGGCGGCGAGCCGCTTGAGGTCCCACTCCCACGGGCCCGGCACGGTCTCGTCGAAGTCGTTGATGTCCATCACGATCTGGCCCTCGGGCGTGCCGTAAAGCCCGAAGTTCGCCGCGTGCGCGTCACCGCACAGCTGCGCGGTGAGGCCCGAGGCCGGTGTCCCGGCGAGGTCGGCGCCCATCAGTCCTGCCGCGCCGCGGAAGAACGTGAACGGCGAGGCGAGCATGCGTTCGCGCCGCAATTCCACCAGTTCCGGCAGCCGTCCGGCGTTGGTGGCCTCGAAGTACTCCCGCGGCGACGGCCGGTCCTTCGCCGCGGCCTCGTGGTCGTGCGCGGTGACCGGAGTTTTCTCCCGGAGCCGCTTCCCCTGCTCGTACAGCTCGGCCGGTGTCACGCATCCGGTGCCCACCAGCGGGCGTTCCCCTGCTCCCATACCGGGCACAACGTCCGAAGGGGACCTTCTTCTCCCGGGAGCTTGTGCTCCCGGACGCCGCCGGGGCGGGAGGCTCACCCGGCGGCGTCCGGGTGGTTTCAGGGGCGGATGACCTCGGCGATCGCGTCGATGCCGCGGTCCAGCTCCGCGCGGGTGATCACCAGCGGCGGGGCGACGCGCAGGGTGCGCTCGTGCGTCTCCTTGCACAGCACGCCGCGCGCGACCAGCGCCTCCGACGCCGCCCGGCCCGACGGACCGCCCGGAGCGATGTCGATGCCCGCCCACAGCCCGCGGCCGCGGACCTCCGACAGGCCCTGCCCGATCAGCTCGTTCAGCCTCGTGTGCAGGTGGGCGCCCAGTTCGGTGGCCCGCTGCTGGAACTCGCCGGTGTTCAGCAGGCGGACGACCGCGCGCCCGACCGCGCAGGCCAGCGGGTTGCCGCCGAAGGTCGAGCCGTGCTCGCCCGGCTTCAGCACGCCGAGCACGTCCCGGCGGCCGGCCACCGCGGACACCGGCAGGATGCCGCCGCCGAGGGCCTTGCCGAGGGTGTAGACGTCCGCGCGGACGCCTTCGTGGTCCAGCGCCAGCACGGTGCCGGTGCGGGCCAGCCCGGACTGGATCTCGTCGGCGATCAGCAGCACGCCGTGCTCATCACACGCCTGCCGGACGTCGGCGAAGTAGCCCTCCGGCGGCACGATCACGCCGGCCTCGCCCTGCACCGGCTCCAGCAGCACCGCGGCGGTGCGCGGGGTGATCGCGTCGCGCAGCGCGGCCGCGTCGCCGTACTTCACCGTGACGAAGCCCGGCGTGAAGGGGCCGAAGTCGGCGCGCGCGGTCTCGTCGGTGGAGAAGGACACGATCGTGGTGGTGCGGCCGTGGAAGTTCGAACCGGCGACGATGATCTCCGCCGTGCCGTCCGGGACGCCCTTGACCCGGTGCGCCCACTTGCGGGCGATCTTGACCGCGGACTCGACGGCCTCGGCGCCGGAGTTCATCGGCAGCACCAGCTCGGTGCCGGTCAGCTCGGCCAGCTCGCGGCAGAACAGCCCGAGCTGGTCGTGGTGGAACGCGCGCGAGGTCAGCGTGACGCGCCCGAGCTGCTCGACGGCGGCCGCGACCAGGTCCGGGTGGCGGTGGCCGAAGTTCAGCGCCGAGTAGCCGGAGAGGAAGTCGAGGTAGGACCGGCCCTCGACGTCGGTCACCGAGGCGCCGGAGGCTTCGGCGATCACGACGGGCAGCGGGTGGTAGTTGTGCGTGCTCCATTGCTCGTCGAGCGCGATGAAGCTCGCGGCGGTGGGGGCGGCGGTCTCCCGGCCGGCGAACGTCGTCATGTGTTCAGGTTAGAGGCAGAACACGCAGAGTTCAGCCGGGAATCGTTGCTTGAACCAGGTATTCGTTGCGCAATACCGCGTTCACACCCCCGAAACAGTGTGCACCCGTTGACGCCCCTATCGGTAAGCCGTAACTTACGGTTCGTGGCGACTTACGGAAGCGACCAGCTGGCCGCGCTGGCCGACCCGTCGCGGCGCGCGATCTTCGAAGCGCTGCGGGACGGGCCGCGCGCGGTCGGCGAGCTGGCCGCGGACCTGCCGATCAGCCGCCCGGCCGTGTCCCAGCACCTCAAGGTGCTCAAGGCGGCCGGCCTGGTCACCGACCGGGCCGTCGGCACCCGGCGGCTCTACCGGCTGGAACCGGCCGGGATCGCCGCCCTGCGCGCCTGGCTCGACGGGATGTGGTCGGACGCGCTGAAGGCCTTCGCCGAACTGGCGGAATCCACCGAAGAGGAGCAGTCATGAATGAGCAGCGGCGCGCAGCGCCTCCGTTGAGGGCGGCGGCGGGGGCATGGATGGACACCCTGGAACCCATCCGCAAGACGATCACCGTCGCCTGCTCGCGGGAGCACGCGTTCAAGACCTACACCGAGGCCTTCGACAGCTGGTGGCCGCGGCAGCACCACATCGGCGCGGGCGAGCTCGCCGAAGCCGTCCTCGAGCCGAAGGAAGGCGGGCGCTGGTACGAGCGCACGGTCGACGGCGCCGAGTGCGAATGGGGTGAGGTGCTCGTGTGGGAGCCACCCGCCCGGGTGGTGCTGTCCTGGCGCATCGACGGCGACTGGAAGATCGACCCCGACCCGGCCCGCGCCAGCGAGATCGAGGTCCGGTTCGTCGAAGAGGGGCCGCGGTCGACCCGCGTCGAGCTGGAGCATCGCGGCTTCGAACGGCACGGCGAGACCGGCGTGAAGGTCCGTGAAGGCGTCTCCGGCGAGGGCGGGCACGGCGCCCTGCTGAACCTCTTCGCCGAGAAAGCCGCCGCCTGAACGGGTAGTTTCGGTGGATGGCGAAGAAGCACGACGGAAGCCGGGTCCGGGACGCGCTGCGCGTCGACGGCGCACTGCCGGACCCGGGGGCGACCCCGGTCGGCCCCGGCAAGAAGGCGAAGGCCCTCGCCGGGCTGGAGAGCGCCGGCGAGCGGCTGTCGGCCCTGCAGGAGGCGCTCTACGCCGAGGGGGTCGGCGGGGGCACCCGCCGGGTGCTGCTCGTGCTGCAGGGCATGGACACCTCGGGCAAGGGCGGCACGGTCTCGCACGTGCTCGGCCTGGTGAACCCGATGGGTGTCCGGTATGCGGCGTTCAAGAAGCCGACCGTGGCCGAGCGGCGCCACGAGTACCTCTGGCGGATCCGCAAGCAGCTGCCCGGGCCCGGCCAGATCGGCGTCTTCGACCGCTCGCACTACGAGGACATCCTCGTCCCGCAGGTGTCCGGCCTGCTCACCGCGGCCGAGCGGCGCCGCCGGTACGCCGAGATCAACGCGTTCGAGGCGGAGCTGGCCGAGGCCGGCACCACGGTGCTCAAGGTGTTCCTGCACATCTCCCCGGAGGAGCAGCTCAAGCGGCTCAAGGCCCGGCTCGTCACGCCCGAGAAGCGCTGGAAGTACAACCCGGGTGACCTGGAGGCCCGGTCGCACTGGCCCGCCTACCAAGAGGCCTACGCCGGCATCTTCGAGAAGACGCCGACCTGGTACGCGGTGCCTGCCGACCACAAGTGGTACCGCAACTGGGCCGTCGCCGAGCTGCTTATCGAGACCCTGGCCGACCTGAAGCCGCGGTTCCCGGCGCCGGACTACGACGTCGACGCGGAGCTGGCCAAGCTGAAGGGTGTTGGCGTCCCGTCGTGACCGTCTGGAAGAGTGCGGGCGTGACCGATGTCGACGACCTCCCGTTCCTCCGCAAGCAGGCCCGGACCCAGCGCTTCACCCTCGGCGCGCCCAAGGAGTTCCGGGTCGACCCGGACGGCTCCCGCGTGCTGTTCCTGCGCTCGGAGTCGGGCACCGACCCCCGGCACAGCCTGTGGTCGGCCGACCTGGCGACCGGCGCCGAGACCAAGCTCGTCGACGCCGCGGAGCTGCTGCCCGGCGAAGAGGAGCTGCCCGCCGAAGAGCGTGCGCGGCGCGAGCGGGCCCGGGAGACCGGCGGCGGCGTCGTGCACTACGGCGTCGACACGGCCTTCACCGTCGCGGTGTTCTCGCTGTCGGGCAAGCTCTACACCTTGGACCTCGCTTCGGGCGAGGTGACGCTGCGCGTCGACGGCGCGGTCATCGACCCGCGGCCGAACCCGGCCGGCACCCACGTCGCCTACGTGCAGAACCGGCGGCTGCACGTGCTCGAGCTGGCCACCGGCGACGACCGGGTGCTGGTCGAGGAGGACGGCGAGGACATCGCCTGGGGCCTCGCCGAGTTCATCGCCGCCGAGGAGATGGACCGCACCCGCGGCTACTGGTGGGCCCCCGACGGCCGCAGCATCCTCGCCGAACGCTCCGACCGCGGCCCGGTGCCGCGCTGGACCATCGCCGACCCGGCCAACCCGCAGCACCCGGCCAACGTCGTCGCCTACCCGGCCGCGGGCACCACGAACGCCCTCGTTTCGCTGGCGATCCTCGGCCTGGACGGCTCGCGCGTCGACGTGGCGCCGGGCGACTGGGAGTACCTGGCCTCGGTGCACTGGTCGGCAGGCGGCGCACCGCTGCTCGCCGTCCAGCCGCGCGACCAGACGCGGATGGACGTCCTCGCGGTGGACGTCACCGACGGCTCGACGTCGGTGGTGCACAGCGCTTCGGACCAGCACTGGATCGACATCGTCGGCGGCGTGCCGGCGTGGACGCCCGACGGCCGCCTGGTCGTCGAGGGCATGGTCGACGGCGACCACCGGCTGTTCGTCGGCGGCGAGGCCGTCACCCCGGCCGGGCTGCAGCTGCGGGCCGTGCTCGACGTCGGCGACGAGATCCTGTTCAGCGCGTCGGAGGACGACCCGACGCAGATCCACGTCTTCCGGACCGAGGGCTCGTCGGTGCGTCGCCTGTCCACTGTGGACGGCGTGCACGTCGGTGCCGGGTCCGCCGCGGTCACCGTGCTGTCGTCGTGGAGCCTGGAGCACAGCGGCCCGCGTGTGTCGGTGCTGCGCGACGGCGCGCCGGTCGCGACCATCTCCTCGTCCACTGTGGACCCGGACATCGTGCCCAACCTGACCTGGCTGACGCTGGGGGAGCGGAACCTGCGGGCGGCGCTGCTGCTGCCGCGCGGGTACGAGCCGAGCGAGGGCAGGCTGCCGGTGCTGCTCGACCCGTACGGCGGCCCGCACGCGCAACGCGTCCTGCAGAGCCGCAACGCCTTCCTGACCTCGCAGTGGCTGGCGGACCAGGGCTTCGCGGTGCTGGTCGCCGACGGCCGCGGCACGCCGGGCCGCGGCGCGGTGTGGGAGCGCGAAATCCACGGGCGCCTCGCCGACGTGACCTTGCAGGACCAGGTCGACGCGCTGCAGGCGGCGGCCGCTCGGTTCCCCGAGCTCGACCTGGAGCGGGTGGCGATCCGCGGCTGGTCCTACGGCGGGTACCTGTCGGCGCTGGCGGTGCTGCGGCGTCCGGACGTCTTCCACGCGGCGGTCGCGGGCGCGCCGGTCACCGACTGGTCGCTGTACGACACGCACTACACCGAGCGCTACCTCGGGAAGCCGCAGGACGAAGCCGAGAGCTACGCGCACAACTCGCTGATCGAGAGCGCGGGCGAGCTGAGCCGGGCGCTGCTGATCGTGCACGGGCTGGCCGACGACAACGTGTTCGTCGCGCACGCGCTGCGGCTGTCGTCGGCGTTGCTGGCGAAGGGGCGGCCGCACGTCTTCCTGCCGCTGGCGGGCGCGACCCACATGACGCCGCAGGCCGAAGAGGTCGCGGAGAACCTGATGCGCACGCAGGTCGATTGGCTGCTGCGCGAGCTGTCCGCCGTCGAGAAGGAGACTGCATGAGCCGCTGGGGCCTGACGATTCCGCTGACCGGGGTGCCGCTGACGGCGCACAAGGAACTGGTCGAGCAGCTGCCGGACCTGGGCTACACCGACGCGTGGACGGCCGAGACGGCGGGCACCGACGCGTTCACGCCGCTGGTGCTGGCCTCGCAGTGGGCCCCGCAGCTGCGGCTGGGCACGGCGATCGTCCCGGTGTACACGCGCGGCCCCGGCCTGCTGGCGATGCAGGCGGCGACGGTCGCGGAGCTGGCACCGGGCCGGTTCGTCCTCGGCATCGGCGCGTCGTCCCCGGTGATCGTCTCGGCGTGGAACGCGGCTGACTTCTCGGAACCCTTCGCCCGCTCTCGCGACACGCTGCGCTTCCTGCGGACGGCGCTGGCGGGGGAGAAGGTCAGCGAGAAGTACGAGACGTTCGCGGTGTCGAAGTTCCGCCTGGAGCGCCCGGCCGACCCGCCGCCGTCGATCATGCTGGCGGCCCTGCGCCCGGGCATGCTCCGCCTGGCCGCGCGCGAAGCGGATGGTGCGATCACGAACTGGCTCGCTGCTTCCGATGTCCCGAAGGTGCGTTCGGTCGTCGGTCCGGACGTCGAGCTGGCGGCCCGGATCTTCGTCTGCCCCACGGAGGACGCCGACGCGGCGCGCGGTCTGGGGCGGATGCTGATCTCGAGCTACCTGACGGTCCCGGTGTACGCGGCGTTCCACGAGTGGCTGGGCCGCGGCGAGGCACTGGCCCCGATGCACGAAGCCTGGGCGGCGGGGGATCGGCAGAAGGCGAACCAGGTGATCCCGGATTCGGTGGTGGACGAGCTGGTGATCCACGGCAGTGTCGAGTCGTGCCGCGAGCAGGTGCGGGCCTATGTGGACAATGGACTGACGACGCCGATCATCGCGCTGCTGCCGACCGGGGAGGACCCGTTCGAGCAGGTGCGCGGGCTGGCGCCGCGCTGACCCTGATCCCAAGCGCCCAAGGCGGCCTTGGTTGCGTCTGACGCACCGAAGGCCGCCTTGGGTGCGCCTGAATCGGCACTGCGGTGCGGAGCGCCTCCGTTGAGGGTGGTGGCGGGGCATGGGTGGAGCACCGAAGGCCACATTAAGGCGCTTGGGTCAGGACCAGATCGCTGTGGCGAGCAGCAGGCCGAGCGCTCCCGAGGCCAGGCCCGCGGCCACCGTCACCACCACGTTGAGCACCGCGTACAACCGCGTCTTCTCCAGGAACAACCGGACCGTCTCGTAACCGAACGTCGAGAACGTCGTCAGCCCGCCGCAGAACCCCACCGCCACCAGCGCGCGCACCGACGACGGCTCCGCGCCGTGCAAGAGCCAGCCGCTCAGGAAGCCGAGGATGAACGAGCCCGCGATGTTCACCGTCAGCGTCCCGAACGGGAACGGCGAGTCGCGCCACTGCTGGACTTTCCGGTCGGTCAGGTAGCGCAGGATCGAGCCCGCCGCGCCGCCGAGGGCCACCAGGACCACGGTCACTCCGTGCGCCCCACGTAGCGGACCACCTCGACCTGGTCGAGCGTCACCAGCCCTTCGCCGATCAACTCGTCGAGCTGGGGCAGGAACGCGCGCAGCTTCGCCTCTTCGTCGATGATCACGATCACCACGGGCAGGTCCTCCGACAGCGACAGGATCCGCGTCGTGTGGATCAGCGAGGAGGCGCCATAGCCCTCGACGCCGCGAAGCACCGAAGCGCCGGCGAGGCCCGCGTCGCGCGCCCGGCGGACGATCTCGTGGTAGAGCGGCTTGTGGTGCCAGTGGTCGTCTTCGCCGAGGTAGATCGTCAGGCGGGTGGCAGGTCCTTCCATCAGCGTCCCTTTCGCACCGCGCGCGTCGCCGCCAGGCCGGCCGCGACCGCCGTCAGGCACAGCAGCAGTGACGCGGCCACGTACGCCAAGGATCCCACGAGACGCCCGGTCGTGGCCGCGTCGAGGGTGTCGGTCACGAACGTGGAGAACGTCGTGAAACCGCCGAGGCACCCCACGCCGAGGAACGGGCGGAGGAGGTGGTGCGGGCGCGCGGTCGTCGTGAGGACGGCCATCAGGACGCCGATGAGCAGGCAGCCGAGCGCGTTGGTGAGGAGCGTCGCGACGGCGAACTCGCCGCGCGCGTGCGGGATCGCCACCGACAGGCCGTAGCGGGCGAGGCTGCCGAGCGCGCCGCCCGCGCCGATGGCGAGCAGGACGTCCCACCGGGGCACGTCGATCACCTCCTGGCGGTGAACCTACTCCCGATGGCCGACGCGTCGCCGCCACCCGGTCGAGCATGCTGGACGGGGATGACAGGCAGCCGCCGGTCGCCGTACTGTTGCTCAGCGTAGGCAAGGCAACCCTAAGGAAGGCGGGCACATGCGGGCAGACGGGCTGGCCGGGGGCCACGGCGGCGCGGACCGGCTCGGCGAGCTGATCCCGGTGGCCCTGCGCGGAATGGCGGCGGGTGTCGCCGAGCGCGGCGGCCCGGTCCCGGCGGGCGGCCCGGCCGCGGTCGCGGCGGCGCTGGTCGCGGAGGGTGGCGACCTCGGACAGGTGACCGGGGACACCGACGCGGAGACGGGCGCGGGCGCCGCGGCACCCGGCGAGCAGCACTTCGCCTCTGCGCCCGACCCGACGGCAGCCGCCGCGCTGCGTGGCACCGTGCCTGCCGCCGCGCTGGCGGGCGCGCAGTCCCCCACGCCGGCCGCCGCCGGAACGGGTGCCCTGCCCCGCCGCGGCATCGGGGCCGAAGCCGCGCTCGAACAGCTCAGCCGGCTCCTCGCCGCCGGGTCCGCGGATCCCGCCGATCCCGCCTGCGCCGCCCACCTGCACTGCCCGCCGCTCGCCGTCTCCGTGGCCGCCGATGTCGTCGCCGGTGCCCTCAACCCCTCCATGGACTCCTGGGACCAAGCCCCCGTCGCCAGCGAGCTCGAACGCGAATTCACCGCCGGGATCGCCCGGTTGTGCTATCCCGAAGCCGGCAATCCCGACGCCGTCGTCACCACCGGTGGCACCGAATCCAACCTCCTCGGCCTCCTCCTCGCCCGGGAAAACGGCATCGTCCAGCCGGTTTGCGGGGCCAACGCCCACCACAGCGTCGCCCGCGCCGCCTGGCTGCTCGGCCTGCCCGCCCCGATCGTCGTCCCGTGCGAGGGCGACCGGCTGCTCCCCGAAGCGCTCGACGAGATCCTGACCCCCGGCTGCGTCGTCGTCACCACCGCCGGGACCACCAACACCGGCACCCTCGACCCGCTGCCCGAAATCGCCAGGATCTGCCGACGGCACAACGCCCGGCTGCACGTCGACGCGGCCTACGGCGGCATGGCGCTCTGCAGCGACACCCTCAAAACCAAGCTCGCCGGGCTCGACCAAGCCGACTCCGTCGCCCTCGACCTGCACAAGTTCGGCTGGCAACCGGTCGCCGCCGGGCTCTTCGCCGCCCGCGAGGCCGCCGATCTCGGGGCGCTCACCGTCCGCGCCGAGTACCTCAACGCCGACGACGACACCGAAGCCGGCCTGCCGGACCTGCTCGGGCGGTCGATCCGGACGTCACGGCGGCCGGACGCCTTCCGGATGGCCGTCACCGTGCACGCGCTCGGCACCGACGGCCTCGGCGCGCTCGTGGAACGCTGCTGCGCCACCGCCGCCGAGGTCGCCCGGCACGTCGAGGAGCACCCCGGCCTGCGGCTCTGGGGCCCGCCCGAACTGTCCACAGTGGTCCTGCGGCCGGTCGTGGCCGACGAGCGCGGCGGCGACGAACTCGTCGCGCGCGTCCGCCGGGCCCTCCTGGAAGCGGGTACCGCCGTCATCGGCCGGGCCGCGCTGCCGACCGCGCCCGGCGGCGGGAACCAGCTGTGGCTCAAGCTGACGCTGCTGCACCCGCACACCACCGCCGCCGACTACCTCCCGCTGCTCGACCGCATCGTCGCCACGGCAGGCGCCGAGCTCGTGGCCGGCCGGGAAAGCCCGGTCGCTTCGTGAGGCGCCACCACCTCGCCGGCGTCGGGATCGGGCCGTTCAACCTCTCGCTCGCGGCGCTGGCCTCCGGCGTCGACAGCCTCGACGCCGTCTTCTTCGACACGCGCCCGGAGTTCCGCTGGCACCCCGGCCTGCTCGTCGAGGGCGCGACGCTGCAGGTGCCGTTCCTGGCCGACCTGGTGACGCTGGTCGACCCGACGAACCCGTTTTCCTTCCTCAACTACCTCCGCGACCGCGGCCGCCTGCTGCCGTTCTACTTCGCCGAGCGGTTCCACCCGCTGCGCGCCGAATACGACGACTACGGCCGCTGGGCCGCCGCCCGCCTGCCGTCGTGCCGCTTCGGGCACGAGGTGACCGGCATCCGCTGGGCCGGCGACGCCTTCGAGCTCACCATCGACGGCCGGGAACCGGTGCTCGCCGACCACGTCGTGCTCGGCGTCGGCTCGGTCCCTTCGGTGCCGGAGCCGCTGCGAGGCCTGGTCGCCGACCCCGGCGTCCTCGCGCTGCATTCGGCCGATTACCTGACGTACCGGGACGAACTGCTCGCCGCCGAGAGCGTCACGGTCGTCGGCTCCGGGCAGTCGGGCGCCGAAGTCGTGCTCGACCTGCTGCGGCACCGATCCACTGTGGACGGACTGCGCTGGTTCGCCCGGACGCCGGCGTTCGCGCCGATGGAGTACTCGAAGCTCGGTCTCGAGCAGTTCACGCCGGACTACACCGCGTACTTCCACGGCCTGCCCGAGTCCGTCCGCGACCGGCTGCTGCCGACGCAGTGGCAGCTCTACAAGGGCATCGACACCGAAACGATCGGCGCGATCCACGACGAGCTCTACCGCCGCAGCGTCACCGGCCCGCCGGGCGCCGTGCTGACCCCCGGCGTCGAGGTCGTCGGAGCGTCCACAGTCGACAAAGAGATCGAACTGGTCGTGCGGCACGCGCAGCAGGGCCGCGGCGCGACCCTGCGCACCGCTGCCGTCGTCGCGGCCACCGGGTACGCGGAGGCGCCGGCCGGGCCGCTGCTGGCCGGACTCGGCGACGCCGTCCGCCGGGACCGGCGGGGGCGCCTCGAAGTCGGCGCGGACTACCGCGTCGCGCTCGACGTGCCCGGGTCGCTGTTCGTGCAGAACGCCGAACGGCACACCCACGGGCCCGGCGCCCCCGACCTCGGGCTCGGCGCGTGGCGGGCGGCCGTGATCCTCAACGCCGTGTGCGGCAAGACCGTGCACGAGCTGCCCGACCGCACCGCGTTCACCACGTTCGGCCTGGAGGACCTGTGACCCTGGACGATGCTGCCGCCTGGCGCGCGGCCGGCGCCCTGATCACGCACAAGATGGTCGGTGAGCTGTCCTACGAGCACATGCTGGAGCCGGTCGCCGACGGCGAGGTCCACCGGCTGGAGCTGCCCGGCGCCGGCTACACGTTCCGGGCGCGGCGGGGCGCGTTCGACTCCTGGACGGTCGAGCCCGGCAGCGCGCACCGCAACGGCGAACCGGTCACCGACCCGCGCACGCTCGTCGTCGACGCCCGTGAAGTCCTGGGCCTGAGCGGGCTGCGGCTGGCCGACGTGCTCGCCGAGCTGACCTCGACGGTCGCCAACGAGGCCGCCCGCCTGCGCCGCGCGCCGACCGCGGCCGAACTGTCCACCATGGACTACAACCTCGCGGACGGCCACCTCACCGGCCATCCCCGGCTCGTGCTCAACAAGGGCCGCGTCGGGTTCTCCGCGCGCGACCGGGCCCGGTACGCCCCCGAGGCGGGGGCGGACCTCCGGCTGCGCTGGTTCGCCGTCCACCCGGACCACGCCGAGTTCCGCTGCGTCGACGAGCTGAGCCGGGACGCGTTGCTGGCCGCCGAACTCGGCGGCCAGCGCGACGAGTTCGCCGCCAAGGCACCCGCGGACTACGTCTGGGTACCCGTGCACCCGTGGCAGGCCGACGAAATCCTCGGCACGCTCTACGCCGCCGAGCTCGCCACCGGCGTGGTGATCGAACTGGGGGAGAGCGCCGACGCCTACCGCCCGCACCAGACGGTCCGGACGCTGGCGAACGTGAGCACGCCCGGCCGCCACGACGTCAAGACCGCCGTGTCGGTGCGCAACACGCTCGTCTACCGCGGGCTCAACGCCGCGGCCACGCTCGCCGGGCCGTCGGTGACGACCTGGCTGCGGCAGGTCTCCGCGGGCGATCCGCTGCTGACGGAGGACTACCGGTTCGGGCTCCTCGGCGAGGTCGCGAGCGTGTCGGTGCAGCACCCGCTGTTCGGGCACCTCGAGGAACTGCCGTACCGGTTCCACGAAACCCTGGGCGCGCTGTGGCGCGAGCCCATCCGGCTCGCGGCCGGGGAGCGCGCGATCTCGTTCGCCGCGCTGCCCTACCGCGGGCCGGACGGTGTCTCGGTGCTCTCGCACCTGATCGGTGGCGGGGACGCGACAGCGTGGCTGACCCGGCTGTTCGACCTGGTGCTGACGCCGTTGCTGCAGTGGCTGCTGCGCCACGGCGTCGGCTTCTGCCCGCACGGCCAGAACCTGATCCTGGTCGTGGACGACGCCGGCTTCCCGCAACGGGTGCTGATCAAGGACTTCGCCCAGGGTGTCGACCTGCTCGACGAACAGCTGCCGAGCTACGCGTCGCTTCCGCCCGAGGCGGCCGCGGACATGCTGCGCTGGCCCGCGCACCTGCTCGCCCAGTCGCTGTTCAGCTCGGTGTTCTCCGGCCAGTTCCGGTTCTGGGCGGAGCTCCTGCTCGACGAGCTGGGCCTGCCGCGGGCGGCGTTCTGGGCGCCGGTGCGGGAGATCGCCGTCCGCTACCGCGACGAGAACCCCGACCTGGCCGCGCGCTTCGACGCCTGCCGCCTGTTCGCCCCGGACGTCGAGCGCGTGACGCTCAACCGGGAGCACTTCGCCGGCCAGGGCTTCGACAAGGTGGAGCGCGACGACGAGTTCGACGTCCGCTGGGGCCGGGTGCCGAACCCGCTGCACGCCCCGGATCCGGGCGGCGCGTGGTGACGCCGTTCGCGCGGCCGGCGGGCCCGCGGTCCCTCGCGGCCCGGCGCGCGGCGGCCGCCGAGGGCGAGGCGGTGCTGCGCGGCGTGCTGGCCGAGGACGACGCCCGGCTGCTCCTGCTGGTCCCCGACCCGCACGCCCGGTTCGCCGCGGTCGAGCTCGCCGCGCCGTTCGCCTCTTCGGTGCTCGAAGACGGCTACGGCGTGTGCAGCTACGTCTTCGCGTGGACGCCGTCACGGGAGCCGCTGCCGGCGTCCGGCGTGCTGGGCGGGTACCTCGAAGGGTTCGGCGACCTGCGGGTGCGGCCGGACGCGGCGTCGGCGATCCCGCTGGGTGACCGGACGTGGGCGGTGGTCGGCGACGTCGAATGGCCGTCCGGGGCGGCCGCCGAACTCGCGCCGCGGGAGGTGCTGCGTACCCAGCTCGCGGCGTTGGAGGGGCTCGGGCTGGTGCCGTCGGTGGGCATCGAGCACGAGGTCGTGTTCCGGGATTCCTCCGGGGTGCCGCTCACCGCGCACGGTGTCGATTACGCGGTCGGGGGCACGGAACGGCTGGCGCCGCTGCTGCGTGACCTGCGGACCGAGCTGGCCGACGCCGGGCTCGGCGTCGAGTCGGCCCGGGCGGAGTGCCATCCCGGGCAGTACGAGATCGTGCTGCGGCACCGGGACGCACTGGCGGCCTGTGACGACGTCCTGCTGCAGCAGCTGATCGTGCGCCGGGCTTGTGCCCGTCACGCGGTCGCTGCCGACTACCTGGCGGCTCCCGAGCCGGGGCAGGGGAACTCCGGGCACGTCCACCTGTCGCTGTCCGCTGTGGACGGTTCGGAGCCCGATCTGCTGGGCGGGTTCCTGGCCGGGGTCCTCCGGGATGCCCGGGCGTTGACGGCGGTGTGGGCGCCGACCTGGAACTCCTACGTCCGGCTTCGGACCGCGCCGTTCTCCCCACGGGAGGTGCGGTGGGGGTATGACGACCGGACCGCTGCGGTGCGCGTGGCCGGGGGAGCGTCGAGCCCGCGGCTGGAGTTCCGGTTCGCCGGGGCCGACGCCCAGCCGCACCTGGTCGTGGCCGCGCTCCTGGCGGCCGGGCGGTTCGGGCTGGAGGAGGGGCTGAAACCGCCCGAGCCGGGAGTGGTCGCCGGGTCGTTGGCGGGATCGCCGTGGGAGGCGTTGTCGCTGCTGGAGCGGGTCGGGGAGGTGCTCGGGGCCGATGTCGCCGCTCAGCTTTCCGCGTTGCTCGGTGAGGAGATCGACGCCGGGCTGGACTCCGTGACCGATTTCCAGCGGCTCCGGGGTGCGCTGCGGGCTTGATCGGGTGCCTGGCCGGGTGGGAGTCCGGCGGGTCGTGCGCGGATCTTCACCGCCTGGGGGTTGCGCCCGGCGCGCCGGGTGCGCAGGCTCGACGTCGTGAGCGAGCACGAGTACGACCTCATCGTCATCGGTTCGGGCCCCGGCGGGCAGAAGGCCGCGATCGCCGCGGCGAAGCTCGGCAAGAAGGTGGCGGTCGTCGACCGGCACGACATGGTCGGCGGGGTGTGCGTCAACACCGGCACGATCCCGTCCAAGACCCTGCGCGAAGCCGTGCTCTACCTGACCGGCATGAACCAGCGCGAGCTCTACGGCGCCAGCTACCGCGTCAAGCAGGACATCACCATCGCCGACCTGCTCGCGCGGACCCAGCACGTCGTCGGGCGCGAGGTCCAGGTCGTGCGCGCGCAGCTGATGCGCAACCACATCGACCTGATCGACGGCACCGCCTCCTTCGCCGACCCGCACACCGTGCTGGTCGAGGGCCGCCACCGCGGCGACCGGCGGACCCTGTCGGCCGACCACGTCGTGATCGCCACCGGCACCCGGCCCGCGCGGCCGAAGCAGGTCGACTTCGACGCCGCCCGCGTGCTCGACTCCGACGAGATCCTGCGGCTGGAGCAGATCCCGTCGTCGCTGGTCGTGGTGGGCGCCGGGGTGATCGGGATCGAGTACGCGTCGATGTTCGCCGCGCTCGGTTCGCGGGTCACCGTGGTCGAGCAGCGCGACCACATGCTCGACTTCTGCGACCCCGAGATCGTCGAGTCGCTCAAGTTCCAGCTGCGCGACCTCGGGGTGACCTTCCGGTTCGGCGAGAAGGTCGCGGACGTGGCGGTCTCCGACCACGCGACCATCACGACGCTGGTCAGCGGCAAGCGCATCCCGGCCGACGGCGTCATGTACTCCGCCGGCCGCCAGGGCATGACCGGCGAGCTCAACCTGGAGGCGGCGGGCCTGACCGCGGACGAGCGCGGCCGGCTGGTCGTCGACGAGAACTACCGCACGGCCGTGCCGCACATCTACGCGGTCGGCGACGTGATCGGCTTCCCGGCCCTGGCGGCGACGTCGATGGACCAGGGCAGGCTGGCGGCGTACCACGCGTTCGGCGAGCCGGCCCACGAGCTGGGCGCGCTGCAGCCGATCGGCATCTACACGATCCCGGAGATTTCGTACGTCGGCGCGACCGAGGCCCAGCTGACGTCGTCGGCGGTGCCGTACGAGGTCGGCATCGCCCGCTACCGCGAACTCGCCCGCGGCCAGATCACCGGCGACAGCTACGGGATGCTCAAGCTGCTGGTGTCCACGACGGACCGCAAGCTGCTGGGCGTCCACGTGTTCGGCACGGGCGCGACGGATCTGGTCCACATCGGACAGGCGGTGATGGGGTGCGGGGGCACGGTCGACTACCTGGTGGACGCGGTGTTCAACTACCCGACGCTCTCGGAGGCGTACAAGGTGGCGGCGCTGGACGCGACCAACAAGATCCGGGCGCTGGAGCGCTTCTCGTCCTGACGCGACGCGGGCCGGGACGCAGTGAATGACTCATTCCTGGCGTACGAGGTCAGGAATGAGTCATTCACTGCGCTGACGGCGGAGGGCGGGAGCGGAGGCGCGGCGACGTCATGAACGACGACCACCCCAAATCGTCCCATCAGTCACAGCAGCACCACCTGATCCACTCGTCCCGAACCGGTTTGACACTCGTCTAGAACATATGTTCGACTGGCGCCGTGCGATGGGATCGGCAGCGGACAGGGGAGGGTGAACCGGCACTGCCCGGGCTCGAGGGCCTGGTGCGCTCGGTGCGGTCACCGGAATTCGACGGCGTCACCTTTCACGAGGTGCACGCCCGGTCGGTGCTGAACAAGGTGCCCGCCGGCTCCGGCGTGCCCTTCGGCTGGACCGTCAACCCGTACCGCGGCTGCTCGCACGCCTGCACCTACTGCCTCGAAGGCGGCACCCGGATCCTGATGGCCGACGGCCGGACGAAGGCGCTGTCGGACCTGAAGGTCGGCGACGCGATCTACGGCACCCGCGGCCACGGTGCCTCCCGGCGGCTGGTGCCGACCACGGTCGAAGCGCACTGGACCACCCTGCGCGCCGCCTACCGCGTCACCCTCGAAGACGGCACCCGGCTCGTGGCAGGCGGTGATCACCGGTTCCTCACCAGCAAGGGCTGGAAGCACGTCACCGGCAGCAAGTTCGGCGCCGCGCAGCGGCCGCACCTGGAGCCCGGCGCCGAGCTGATCGGCGTCGGCCGGTTCGCGCCGACGCCGGACGAGACGCTCGGCTACCGGGCCGGCTACCTGTGCGGGATGCTGCGCTCCGGCGGGTTCGCCGCCGAGCCGGACGCCGCCGCGCGGGCGCTGCGCTACCTACCGGACTTCGGGGCGTCGGTCGGCTTCCTCAAGGTGCCGCCGGATCCGGACGCCCATTGGCAGCGCGGGTTCCTCGCCGGCGTCTTCGACATCGCGGGCGACTACGGCCGCGGTGTCCTCGCGGTGGCGCACGACGAACCCGAGATCGCCGAGGCCTTCACCGCCGCGCTCGCCCGCTTCGGCTTCACCCACCAGCTCGACGAGGTGCCGAAGTTCCCGACGCGCCAGGAAGTCCGGCTGCTCGGCGGAGTCGGCGAGGTGCTGCGGTTCTTCCACGTCAGCAACCCGGCTGTGACGTGGAAGCGGTCCCTCGAGGGCGCGGTGATCGGCGCGAGCCGCCGCCGCGTGGAGGCGATCGAGCCGCTGGGCCTGCAGCTGCCGCTGTTCGACATCACCACCGGCACCGGCGACTTCGTGGCCGACGGCATGGTGTCCCACAACTGCTTCGCCCGGAACACCCACACCTACCTCGACTTCGACGCCGGCCGCGACTTCGACACCCAGGTGGTCGTCAAGATCAACGCCCCGCAGGTGCTGGCCGCGCAGCTGAAGAAGCCGTCGTGGCGGCGCGAGCACGTCGCGATGGGCACCAACACCGACCCCTACCAGCGCGCCGAAGGCCGCTACCGGCTGATGCCCGGCATCATCACGGCACTGGCGCGCTCGGGCACACCGCTGTCGGTGCTGACCAAGGGCACCGTGCTGGCCCGCGACCTGCCGCTGCTGAAGGACGTCGCCCGCGACGTGCCGGTCGGGCTCGCGGTGTCGATCGCGCTGCTCGACGAAGAGCTGCAGCACCGCCTCGAACCCGGCACGCCGAGCCCGCGGGCGCGGCTGGAGCTGGTGCGCAAGGCGCGCGAGGCCGGGCTGCCGTGCTCGGTGCTGGTGGCGCCGGTGCTGCCGTGGCTGACCGACTCCGAGGAGGCACTGGACGCGCTGTTCGCCCGGCTCGCCGACGTCGGCGCGACGAGCGTCACCGCGTTCGCGCTGCACCTGCGGCCCGGGGCGCGCGAGTGGTTCGGCCGCTGGCTGGCGGGCACGCACCCGGAGCTCGTCCCGCGGTACCGGGAGCTGTACGCGCGGGGCAGCTACGTGCGGAAGGCCTACCGCGAGGGGCTCGCGGAGCGCGTCGGGCCGCTGCTGCGGCGGCACGGCCTGGACCGCAGGTCCGCGTTCGACGCGCGCGGTCCGGAGCTGCCGGCGGCCGAGGCCGCGCCCGCGGAGCAGCTGCGCCTGCTGTGAGGGTCCTCTGCGGATCCACCGGGTGACGTACTGGGCCGTTCGGGGCGTTCAGGGCCCGGTGTCTTCGGTTTGCGGCAAAATGTCCGGTCGTGTCGTTGTCGTCCCGCCGCACCGGCGCCTAACGTCGAAGGGATCGAGCCCGGAAGGAGCCGGACGATGACGACCTCGCAGACCGACCGCGTCGCGGCCGCCCGGCTCGCCTGGGCCGCACTGAAGCTGACGCGGGCCGGCCGCCACCCGGTGGGCGTCGACCGGCTCGCCGCGACCGTCGGCGTCACCCCGGCCGAGGCCCGGCGGCTGGTCGAACTGATCGGGTTCACGCTGCACCGCGACCTCGTCTCGACCGGCCCGGCGCCCCGCGGCGCCCACCACCGCCTCGAACCGGCCGAAGGCACCCTCGGCGCGGGCCCGGACGGCACGGTCGACATGTTCCTGCTGGCCATCGCGACCGGCGAGCGCGTCCACGCCGCGGCCGTCTGCCCGGTCACCGGGACGCACATCCGCATCGAGCTGATGCCGCAGGGCATCCTCCTGGTCGACCCGCCCGCGGCGGTGGTCGCGGCCGTCGACCTGGGCTTCGGGCTCGACGGCGTCGACCCGGTGGCCTGCGCGGGACAGCCGTTCTTCGCCTCGGCGTCCGCGGCCGCGAGCTGGCTGGTCGCGAACCCGGGCGGCCGCATCTACCAGGTGGCGGCCTACCTGGCCCAGGCCCACCGCCTGGTCGCCGCCCTGGAAACCCGCCCCAGATACGTCCTCTGACCAGCACCCGGGCGGGGAACTTTCATAGGGAAAGTGGCGGACCGTGGGCCGCCGTGAGGTGAGGCTGCCGAACTCGTAGGCTGGGTGGTTCGTTAGCCTTCTCAACAGGCGAACCACCCATGTCGAAGGAGAGCAGTCGCAGTGCTCCGCACCCACAACGCCGGCACCCTGCGTGCCGAGCAGGCCGGACAGACCGTCACCCTCACCGGATGGGTGGCCCGGCGGCGCGATCACGGCGGCGTCATCTTCATCGACCTCCGTGACGCCAGCGGCGTCGCCCAGGTCGTCTTCCGCGAAGGCGAGATGGCCGAGCGCGCCCACGCGCTGCGGTCGGAGTTCTGCGTGAAGATCGTCGGCGAGGTCGCCAAGCGTCCCGAGGGCAACGCCAACGCCGAGATCCCCACCGGCGAGATCGAGGTCCTCGCGACCCAGCTCGAGGTGCTCTCCGAGGCCGCGCCGCTGCCGTTCCCGATCGACGACCGCGTCGACGTCGGTGAAGAGGTCCGGCTCAAGCACCGCTACCTCGACCTGCGCCGCAGCGGCCCGGCCGCGGCCATGCGGCTGCGCAGCGAGGTCAGCCGCGCCGCGCGCGAGGTGCTGCACGCCCAGGACTTCGTCGAGATCGAGACCCCGACGATGACCCGCTCGACGCCCGAAGGCGCGCGCGACTTCCTGGTGCCCGCGCGGCTCAAGCCCGGCTCCTGGTACGCGCTGCCGCAGTCGCCGCAGCTGTTCAAGCAGCTGCTCATGGTCGGCGGCATGGAGCGGTACTACCAGATCGCCCGCTGCTACCGCGACGAAGACTTCCGCGCGGACCGCCAGCCCGAGTTCACCCAGCTCGACATCGAGATGAGCTTCGTCGAGCAGGACGACGTCATCAAGCTCGGCGAGGACATCGTCTCCGCGCTGTGGAAGCTGATCGGGCACGAGATCCCGCGGCCCATCCCGCGCATCACCTACCACGAGGCGATGGCCAAGTACGGCTCGGACAAGCCGGACCTGCGCTTCGACCTCGAGATCACCGACATGACGGAGTTCTTCGCCGACACGCCGTTCCGCGTGTTCCAGGCCCCGTACGTCGGCGCGGTCGTCATGGCGGGCGGCGCCGACCAGCCGCGGCGCCAGCTCGACGCGTGGCAGGAGTGGGCCAAGCAGCGCGGCGCCAAGGGCCTCGCGTACATCCTCGTGAACGAGGACGGCACGCTCGGCGGCCCGGTCGCGAAGAACCTGTCCGAGACCGAGCGCGAGAACGTCGCCGCGGCGGCGGGCGCGAAGCCGGGCGACTGCATCTTCTTCTCCGCGGGCAAGGCGTCGTCGACGCAGCCGCTGCTCGGCGCCGCGCGCGACGAGATCGGCAAGCGGCTCGGCCTGATCGACGAGAACGCCTGGTCGTTCGTGTGGGTCGTCGACGCGCCGCTGTTCGCGCCGGTCGAGGACATCGGCGACGACGTGGCCGTCGGCTCCGGCAAGTGGACCGCGGTGCACCACGCGTTCACCTCGCCCACCCCGGAGTGGATCGACAAGTTCGAGCAGGACCCGGGCAACGCGCTGGCCTACGCCTACGACATCGTCTGCAACGGCAACGAGATCGGCGGTGGCTCGATCCGTATCCACCGCGGCGACGTCCAGAAGCGCGTCTTCAACCTCATGGGCCTTGGCGAGGAGGAGGCGCAGGAGAAGTTCGGCTTCCTGCTCGACGCCTTCCAGTTCGGCCCCCCGCCGCACGGCGGCATCGCGTTCGGCTGGGACCGCATCGTCATGTTGCTGGCCAAGGCCGACTCGCTGCGTGACGTGATCGCGTTCCCGAAGACCGGCGGCGGCTACGACCCGCTGACCGCGGCGCCGGCACCGATCACCGCGCAGCAGCGCAAGGAGGCCGGGATCGACGCGAAGCCGGCCACCCCGCCGCAGAACTAGTGCTGCACCTCAGGGCCGTGTGCCCGCCGGACAAGACCGCCGAGGCGCTCGACATCCTGCGGGCCCACGCCGGCAGCGCGCACCTCGTCGTGCACCGCGGCGCCGCCGTCGAGCCCGCGGGCGACCTGATCGAGGCCGACATCGCCCGCGAGGCGGCGGACGAGATCATCGACGCGCTGTGCGGCCTCGGCCTCGACCACACCGGCGGGATCACGTTGGAAGCGCTCGACACCGCGCTGTCCGACGCCGCCGACCGGGCGGAAGAGGCCGCGCCGGGCGAAGCCGCGGACGCCGTCGTGTGGGAGGAGCTGGTCGCGCGCACCGGCGAGGAATCCCGGATGAACGCGACGTTCCTGGCCTTCCTCACCATCGCCTGCCTGCTCGCCGCGGCCGGCGTGCTCACGAACTCCGCGGTGACAATCGTCGGCGCGATGGTCGTCGGCCCGGAGTTCGGGCCGCTGGCCGCGTTCGCGGTCGGGCTCGTGCTGCGCCGCTGGGACCTCGTCCGCCGGGCGGCCGCCGCGCTGGGTGCGGGCTTCCCGCTGGCGATGGTCGTGACGCTGGGCGGCGCGCTGCTCGTGCGCGCGACCGACGTCTTCGGCGAAACGGCGTTCCGGCTGGAGAACAACCACGAGGTCGACTTCGTCTTCTCGGTTGGCGTGCCGTCGCTGGTCGTCGCGATGCTGGCCGGCGCCGCGGGGATGCTCGCGATGACGTCGGCGAAGTCGGCCGCGCTGGTGGGCGTGTTCATCTCCGTGACCACGGTGCCGGCCGCGGGCTACGCGGTCGTCGCGGCCGTGGCGGGGGAGTGGAGCCGGTGTCTCCAGTCCGTCGGTCAGCTGCTGGTCAACCTTCTCGGAATCGTTGCAGCTGCGGCCATTGTGTTGATCGTGCGCCGGAATGGGCAACGTTCACCGGTGGGAACGCGTCCGCTTTCACGCGGGTGATGCGTTTCCGGCCGGGATGCTCCTTCTTGTCCGGATGTCAGTAGTCATGGTTGCTCAGTCACGAGTAGGGTCGGTGACAATGACAGTCGACACCTCCTCCGCCGGCGACGCTGGAGTCGGGGCAGGAGCCGAGCAGCTCGCCATCGCCGCGGCGGTCGCGGCGGGCGAGTCCGTTCTCTCGCGCCGGTTCGGCAGCGCGATCACGTTGGTCGGGCCCGAGGACCTGGCGGGGAGCGGCCCGGCCACGGTGGTCCGCGCGCGGGTGGTGTCGTCGTTCGCGCTGCCGCGCACGCTCGTCATCAAGCACTATCCGGACCCGCCGGAGTCCGGCGCCGACCCGTTCGCCCAGGAGGCGGTCAGCTACCAGCTGTTCACGGCGCTGGCCCCGGACGAGCGGATGTGCCCGGAGCTGGTCGCCCACGACGGCCGCGACCGTGTGCTGGTGCTGGAGGACCTCGGCCGCACGCCGACGCTGGAGGACAAGCTCTACGCCCGCGACTCCCGCGCGGCCGAGCGGGCGCTGCTGTCCTGGGCCCGGTCGCTGGGCCGCCTGCACGCGAGCACGGCCGGCCGGGAAGCGGACTTCAACGCGTTGCTGCGGCGCCTCGGCGCCCCGGCGAAGGGCGACTCCGACGGCGTCGACGAGCTGTGTGCGCGGGTCCCACCGCTGATCCAGAAGCGACTGGGCATCCCGGTGCCGGACGAGGTGCGCACCCAGGTGACGACGGCGGTCGAGCACTCGCGGGCGGCGGGGTTCCGGGCGTTCAGCCCGGTCGAGCTGAGCCCGGACAACAACCTGGTGACGGGGCAGGGGGTCCGGTTCCTCGACTTCGAGAACGGCTGCGTGCGGTCGGCGCTGGTGGACGCGGCCCATCTGCGGTTGCCGTTCGCCGGCTGGCCGGACGCGCTCGCCCTCCCGGCGGGGATGAGCGAGGCGATGATCGCGGCGTGGCGGGCCGAGGTGGTCGGGGTGTGGCCCGCGTTCGCGGACGACGACGTCCTCGCGACGCACTTGACCGCCAGCGAGCTGTTGCGGGTCTGGCTGATCACGGGCGAGGAGCTGGGGTCGCTGAACCTGTCCCGCCACGCGGCGCCGGTCAGCCGGGAGGCGGCTTTCGTGACCTGGTGGCGGGATCTGGCGAAGCACGCCGGGTACGTTCGGATGACGGCGGTTTCGGAGTTCGCGGCTCGGGTGGCGGCTGCGCTCGCGGCGCGGCTGGGGCCGCATGCTGATCTGGCTTTTTATCCCGCGTTCCGGTGAGCGGGGGGGGGTTTGGCCGGGTGGCGGTTGGTTGCTCGCGGTTCCTGGTCATCCACAAGCTTGGCGGGGTGTGGACAATCCGGCTCTGATCAGCGGTTTTGTCGGAGGCCGCCGGTAGACTGGAACTGGGACCGGCCCCCTGGGGTGGGTGGGTTCTGCGTCGGGGAGGGGGCTGCAGCCTCAGGTGCTCGACCGGCGTGAACGGGACGCTGATGCTCAAACCCGCACCCACCCAGACCCCTCCCTGCACCCCGATACGAAGCCAGAACACGGCCGGCAGTGCCGGGTCAAGGCACGCTTTCCCGCCTTGACGCGGTGCTGCCGGCCGTAGTCACAATCGCGGCTTCGGGGTGGTGGGCACCGACCGGCGCTCTGCCGGGGTTTCTCTACCGGGGTTTCCCCGCCGGCCCGAACGCCGGATGTTCAACGGCCGCCAGGTTGTGTCAAGGCGGGAAAGCGTGCCTTGACACAATCTGGCGGCCGCTGAGGCGGCTGCGTATCGGGTCGGCAGGGGGTGTGGTTGGTGGGGCACCGCTGGTGTCGCTCGCTTCGCCTTGCGCCGCTCCTCGCGTCTTGAATGACTCATTCCTGGCTTGGGATGACATGAATGACTCATTCCTGGCGTTCGCGCCCGTTCCCGAACAGGACATATCCGGCTCCTGTGAGGTGCGCGTCAAGAATTAGGCGCGGTGTCGCAGGCGTGTTACCTCGTCCTCACCGGGTGTGAGCCTGGGTGGCCGATGGTCGTGCACGTGACCGTGATGAGCGTCGATGTCACCGCCCGGCCCGAGCCGCCCGAACCCTCGCTCAAACGAGCTCGGCGGCTGGCCGTCCTCGGGGACTCCACCGCCGTCGGCCTCGGGGATCCGCTGCCGCGGCGGGGTGGGTGGCGCGGGGTGGGCCCGTTGGTCGCGGCCGCTCTCGGTGTTGAAAACAGTGGCTACCTCAACCCCTCCTTCGCCGGGGCGCGGATGCGGTGCGTGCTCACCGAACAGCTTCCCGCCGCCGTTGCCCACCGGCCCGATGTCGCCCTGCTCGTCGCCGGCATGAACGACACGCTTCGGCCGGACTTCGACGCCGGCCGCGTTGCCGCCGATCTCGCCGAAGTCATCCAGCGCCTGCGGGCGACCGGGACCACCGTGGTGCCCGTCCGCTTCCACGACCACAGCAAGGTCTTCCGCCTGCCGCCGTCGCTCAAACGCGCTCTCAGCGCCCGCGTCGCCGAACTCAACTCGGCCATCGACGACGTCGTCGCCCGGGAACGCGTGCCCTGTCTCGACCTCGACCGGCTGCCCGGCGCCTACGACCTCGTGTCCTGGAGCGTCGATCGGCTGCACCCCTCCGAACTGGGCCACCGCATGCTCGCCGACGGCTTCACCGGACTGCTCGCCGAGGCCGGGTTCGCCGTGCCGGAACCGGTGAGCCTCACCTGCAGCGGCGGCGCCGAACCGAGCACCACCGGACACGTGGGCTGGCTGGTGCTCAAGGGAATCCCGTGGCTCTGGCGCCGCGGCCGCGAATTCCTGCCCTACGCCGCCGTCATCATGTGGAACTCGTTCCGCGCCCGCTGAACACCCGCAGCGCTTCCACGTCCGACGCCGGATGGCGGACGAAGTAATCCGCCCACTCCTCGATGCCGGGATAGCCCGACCGCGCAACGAGAAACCGGCACGCCGCCTCGACGTCGTACTCCGTGCGCCGCAACCGGACGCCGTCTCCGAGCAGCGCCCAGTGCGCACCCCTTGCCCCGTACGGCATTCCGACGCTGCCGGGGTTCACCACCAGCCGCCGGTCAACGAGCCGCACGAACGGCATGTGCGTGTGCCCGCAGACGATCGTCGGCTCGGCCACGCCCTCCAGGACCTCCGCCCAGCGCTCCGGGGACGAGTCGACGAGCACGATCTCCGTGTCGTTGCGCGGGGTTGCGTGGCAGAACAGCACGCCGTCCAAGGTCACCGTCAGCGGCAACGCGTCGAGCACCGGGAGATCCGCCGGACGCAGCTGCTTCGCCGCCCACGGGAAGATCGGGTCCGGGACGAACGTGCCGCCGGTGCGCGCCGATTCGGCCAGCTCGCGGTCGGCGTTGCCACGCACCCACACCGCGCGGTCGCCCAGTGCCTGGAGCCGCTCGAGGGTTTCCACCGGCATCGGCCCGGCGAGCAGGTCGCCGAGCAGCACGATCTTCTCCGCCGCCCGGACGTCCGGCTCCGCCAGGACCGCCTCCAGCGCGGGAAGGACCCCGTGGACGTCCGCCAGCACCGCCACCTGCACCGGTCCACGATGGGGCACGCCGAGCGCCCCGGGCGACCGATTTCGCCCAGGGCGCAACCGGCCTACTTCGTCGTGAGCGGCAGCTCACGCACCCCGGTCATGTTCGGGTTGACCTGGAACTTCGGCGGCTCGCCCGTGATCGTGCGCAGCACCGGGTAGCGGTCGAACAGGATGTCCAGCGCCACCCGGCCCTCCAGCCGCGCGAGCGGTGCGCCGATGCAGAAGTGGATCCCGCGGCCGAACGCCAGGTGCGGGTTCTCCGCGCGCAGCGGGTCGAACGTGTCCGGGTGCGGGAACACCCGCTCGTCGCGGTTGGCCGCCGCCACCCAGCAGAGCAGCATCTGGTCCGCCGGCACGGTGACGCCGCCGATTTCCGCCTCCCGCGTGGTCGTGCGGGCCACCGCCGCGAACGGCGTGAGGTACCGCAGCGACTCCTCGATCATCGGCGGCACCAGCGAGCGGTCCGCGCGCACCCGCTCGTCCCACTCCCGGTGCGTGTCCAGGCACAGCACCGCGTTGCCGAGCAGCATCGTCGTGGTGATGTGGCCGGCCAGCAGCAGGATGTTCGCGAAGTTGACGACGTCGGAGCGCGACAGCCGTTCGCCGTCCAGCTCGGCCTCGACCAGCTTCGTCAGCAGGTCTTCCCGCGGCTGCTTGCGCCGCTCGTCGACGTGCACGCCGAGGTAGTCGGCGAGCGCCTTCTGGCCTTCCATGGACGACCGGATGGCCGCGTCCTGGTTCTCGTCCTTCTTCACCAGCGAAACCTGGTTGGCGGACTCGAACATCTTGTCCACCCAGCCCTTGAACAGGGTCCGGTCGCCGGCCGGGACGCCCAGCAGCTCGGCGATCACGATCACCGGCAGCGGGTAGGCCAGGTGCTCGACCAGCTCCAGCCGGTCGCCCGCCGGGACGGCGTCCAGCAGCTCGTGGGTGATCGCGGCGATCCGCGGCTCGAGGTCCGCCACCACCTTGGGCGTGAACGCGCGGCTGACGAGCTTGCGCATTTTGTTGTGCAGCGGCGGGTCCAGCTGCAGGATGCTGCCCGTCGACATGTCGTAGTCGGGGTCCGGCATCAGGTCCTTCGGGATCAGCCGCGTGGTGTCGGACGAGAAGGTCGCCGGGTCGCGGAGGATCGTTTCGATCTCCGGGTGCCCGTAGACGTTCCACATCCCCAGTTCCTCGGCGAACTCGATCCGCCGCTCCGGTTGCTTCCCCCGCAGCCAGAACTGGGCCTCGTGGAGTCCCCAGGTGTCGGCCAGTGTGCTGGTCATTTCCGCCCCTTTCCCCGGTGTGGCCTCACGAATCAGCCGGAGGCCCTGGTGGGATCGTGTGCGTAGATCCCGTTGCGGTAGCCCGAGACGAGCTCCTCGAGCGTCGAACTCAGTTCCGCCGCCACTTCCCTGACCGCCGCGGGATCGGGCTCGCCGGGCGGTTCGAACGCGGCACGGATGACGTGCGCGAGGGCTTCCGCCCTCGCCTCCAGCGGGATGTCGTCGAACTCGTCGCTGATCGTTCCGCCGAAGTAGAAGCCGACCGAAGTGGCGTTGAGCGCGAAGGACAGGTTCGGCACGTCCGTCCGGACCAGGCCGTGCCGCAGCATCGTTTCCTCGAACTGCGCGCGCAGTTGGTCCTGCTGCTTCCGCAGGGCCAGATCGCCCATCGAGCCGAACATCTCGGCGTTGCCGCGCAGCATGGCCATCACCAGCGGACGGCGGTGGGTGGTGAGGAACGACGCCGAGATCATCCGGTGCGGGAGGATCATCGCCGGGTCGGCCTTGATCGCGCTCAGGATCTCGTCGGTGAGATCGGCCGATTCACGCAGCATCAGCGCCTGGAACAGCAGCTCCTTGTTGCGCCAGTGCAGGTAGACGGTGCCCTTGCCGATTCCGACCGCGCGCGCGATGTCGTCGATCGCCACCTTGCGGTAGCCCATGCGCAGCAGCAGCTCGCCCGCCGCGTCCAGGATCCGGTCGGCGCGCTCGCGGTTGGGATGGCTCATGCGTCTCCACCTGTGGTTTCGTTGAGCATTTGACCGGTTGACCCGAATCGCACTTTCGGTCAACCAGTCATTCAAACGGTACTGCCGATCCGGGGACCGGGGCAAGCGGTTCTGTCGGTGGGGTCGGTTAACGTCATCGGTGTGGCACAGGACGAGCTCTTCACCGTGAACGCCGACATCGCGCCTCCGCCGGAGCGCACGACGTCGAACACGGGCGCGGAAACGCAGGCCGATCCGGCCAGCTCACCGCTGGCCGTGCGGATGCGGCCGCGCTCGCTCGACGAGGTCGTCGGCCAGCAGCACCTGCTGCGCGAAGGCGCCCCGCTGCGGCGGCTGGTCGAGGGTGCCGCGCCGGCGTCCGTGCTGCTCTACGGGCCGCCCGGCACGGGCAAGACGACGCTGGCCAACCTCGTCTCGATCGCCACCGGCCGCCGGTTCGTCGCGATGTCCGCGCTTTCGGCCGGTGTCAAGGAGGTGCGCGGGGTCATCGAGGAGGCGCGGCGGCGCCGTCAGTACAACACCGAGAACACGGTGCTGTTCATCGACGAGGTGCACCGGTTCTCCAAGACCCAGCAGGACGCGCTGCTCGGCGCGGTCGAGGACCGCACGGTGCTGCTGGTCGCGGCGACGACCGAGAACCCGTCCTTCTCGGTCGTGTCGCCGCTGCTGTCGCGGTCGCTGGTGCTGCAGCTGCGCCCGCTGACCGACGCGGACATCACGGAGCTGATCGAGCGCGCGCTGGCCGACGAGCGCGGCCTCGGCGGCGAGCTGACCCTGACCGAGGACGCCCGCGCCCACCTCGTCCGGCTCGCAGGCGGGGACGCGCGCCGTGCGTTGACGGCGCTGGAGGCGGCCGCCGACGCGGCGTCGGCCACCGAGGCGAAGACGATCGACCTGGCCATCGTCGAGTCCACAGTGGACAAGGCGGCGGTGCGCTACGACCGCGACGGCGACCAGCACTACGACGTGATCAGCGCGTTCATCAAGTCGATCCGCGGGTCCGATGTGGACGCCGCCCTGCACTACCTGGCCCGGATGATCGAAGCCGGCGAGGACCCGCGGTTCCTCGCGCGGCGCCTGGTCGTGCACGCCAGCGAGGACATCGGGATGGCCGACCCGACGGCCCTGCAGTCGGCGGTCGCGGCGGCGCACGCGGTCCAGTTCATCGGCATGCCGGAGGGCAGGCTGGCGCTGGCGCAGGCCACCGTGCACCTGGCGACCGCGCCGAAGTCGAACGCGGTGATCAAGGGCATCGACGCGGCGCTGGCGGACGTCCGCGCGGGGCTGGCCGGAACGGTGCCCCCGCACCTGCGCGACGGGCACTACGCGGGGGCGAAGAAGCTGGGCAACGCCCAGGGGTACCGGTACCCCCACAACGTGCCCGAGGGGGTGCTGGCCCAGCAGTACCCGCCGGACGAACTGGTCGGCCGGGACTACTACGAGCCCACGCAGCGCGGTGCCGAGCGCACGCTGGCCGAGCGCGTTCCCAAGCTGCGCCGGACGATCCGCGGGGAGTGAGGCGCCCGGGGGCCCTTTTGAACGCCGTTCACGCGGAACGCGGGCCGCGGCGGCCAAGATCATCGGAGTTCGTAAACTTCCCCCTTCAGGTGGCCCGAACACCGAAGGCCCCGCGACGGCAGGAGGCGTGCCCGTGCCCGCGACGCTGCAGTGCATCGTCCTGGACTGCCCGGAACCCCTGTACCTCGCCCGCTTCTACCAGGCCCTGCTCGGCGGCGAGGTGGACCGGCCCGACCCGCGGTGGCGCGTGGACGAAGACTGGTCGACCCTGCACGTCGACGGGATGGTCCTGGGGTTCCAGCGGGCCCCCGACCACCGGCCGCCGAGCTGGCCGGACCCCACCTTGCCGCAGCAGTTCCACCTCGACTTCGAGGTCGACGACTTCCGCGAGTCGCACCACGTCGTCCTGGCCAACGGCGGCCGACTGCTCGACCCCGACCTCGGCGGCCGGGGCTGGCGCGTCTACGCCGACCCGGCGGGCCACCCCTTCTGCCTGCTCGGCGACTACTGAGCGCGCGGCCGCGGCCCGGCTCCGCGACGATGGCGGCATGACTGTCGCGTTTCTCGGAACCGGGATCATGGGCGCCCCGATGGCGGCCAACATCGCCAAGGCGGGCCTCGACGTCCGCGTCTGGAACCGGACCCGGGCCAAAGCCGAACCCCTGTCCGACGTCGCCACGGTGGCCGGCTCGCCGTCCGCCGCGGCCGACGGCGCGGACATCCTCGTGACGATGCTCGCCGACGGTTCCGCCGTGGCCGAAGCGTTCGAAGCCGCTTCGCCTGCGTCGGGAACGTTGTGGCTGCAGATGAGCACGGTCGGCCTCGACTGGACCGACCGCCTCGCCGCGCTGGCGGAGCAGGCGGGGGTCGTGTTCGTCGACGCCCCGGTGCTCGGCACCCGCCAGCCCGCGGAACAGGCCCAGCTGCTGGTGCTGGGCTCGGGCCCGGAGGAGTCCCGGCCGGCGGCGACGCCGGTGTTCGACGCGGTCGGCATGCGCACGATCTGGCTCGGCCCGGCGGGCCGCGGCAGCCGCCTGAAGCTGGTGATGAACGCGTGGGTGCTCGCCCTGACCAACGCGACGGCGGAGAGCCTCGGCCTGGCCCGCGCGCTCGGCCTGGACCCGGCCCTGTTCCTCGAGACGATCAAGGGCGGCGGCCTCGACGTCGGCTACGCGCACGTGAAGGGCGGCGCGATGCTGGCGGGCGAGTACCCGGCGTCGTTCCCGGCCGGGCTGGCGGCGAAGGACGCCCGCCTGGTGGTGGAGGCCGCGGGCGAGGAGGTCGACGTGGCGGGGGCGAAGGCGGTGCTGGCCCACCTGGAGGCGGCGGTCGAGGCCGGGCACGGAGACGAGGACATGGCCGCGCTGTACCGCGCGGTGCTGAAAGAGCGGTAGGAGCGCCGAAGAAGAGCCCGGGCCGCCGGGGCGCCCCCCGTTTTCGACTCTACCGGTCGGCACCGACAGTTTCGGCAGGTGACCACCGCCGGCCGGAGAACCACCGGCCGGGGAACCGCCGAGCCGGACCGGCTCCGGGCGAGGACGTTTTCCGGCCCGGCGGGGTGACACGGTCGGGGACCGGCCCAGGCGGTAACCTCAACCGGCATCCCGACCCCTGAACCGAGGAGGGCCCGTGTCGGCAGGGCAGATCGCCGCGTTGATCGCCGCAGGAGCATTCGTGGTGCTGGTCGTCCTGCTGGCGATCCCGCTGATCAAGCTCGGCAAGACGCTGGACGCGGCCACCGAGGCGATCGAGCGCACCAACAGCAACACCGATCCGCTGCTGATCGGCGCGAACGAGACGATCACGCACGTCAACACCCAGCTCGAGCGGGTGGACGGGATCACCGCGAACGCGCAGGCGGTCACCGGCAACGTCTCCGCGCTGGCGTCGGTGTTCACCGCGACCCTGGGCGGCCCGCTGGTCAAGACCGCGGCGCTGTCCTACGGCCTGTCCAAGGCGATCAAGGCGCGCAAGAAGAAGAGCGCCTTGAAGGCCGCGCGGAAGGCCGGCAAATGAAGCGGCTGTTCTGGCTCGGCGTCGGCGTCGTCACCGGGGTCGTGCTCTCCCGCAAGGCCGCCGAAACCGCTCGTCAGGCCACTCCGGCCGGGTTAGCATCGAACCTGGGGGACGCCGTGCGCGAGCTGGCCGGCGCCGTGGGTTCGTTCGGCGCCGAGGTGCGCGCGGGCATGAACGAGCGGGAACAGGAGCTGCACGACATGGTCGAGGAGCGGGCGGGCGTGAGTGCGCCCCGCGCCGAGGGACGGCACGCGGCCGCCCGGCGCCCGGTCCGGCGAGCTCGCCGGGCGGAGGGCTGATCCGGGCCTGCCCGGAACCCTTCCGCCGTCGCCGCCACTCCGCTGCCGAACCACAGCCACAAGGACTGACCCGTGGACACTCACGAAATCACCGACCGTTTCCTGCGCCATTTCGAAGGCCGCGGCCACACGCGCGTGCCCAGCGCGCCGCTGATCCTCGACGACCCGAACCTGCTGTTCGTCAACGCCGGCATGGTGCAGTTCAAGCCGTACTTCCTCGGTGAGGCACCGCCGCCGTACCCGCGCGCGACCTCCGTGCAGAAGTGCGTGCGCACGCCGGACATCGACGAGGTCGGCAAGACCACCCGGCACAACACGTTCTTCCAGATGGCCGGCAACTTCTCCTTCGGCGACTACTTCAAGGAAGGCGCCATCGAGGCGGCCTGGGAGCTGATCACCAAGCCCCAGAGCGAAGGCGGCTTCGGCCTCGACCCGGACCGCATCTGGGCGACCGTCTACAACGACGACTCCGAAGCGGCCGGCCTGTGGCGCAAGCTCACCGGGCTGCCCGGCGAGCGCATCCAGGCCCGCGACGGCAAGGACAACTACTGGGACATGGGCGTGCCCGGTCCCGGCGGCCCCTGCTCGGAGATCTACTACGACCGCGGCCCGGCGTACGGCCGCGAGGGCGGCCCGGTCGCCGACGAGGACCGCTACATCGAGATCTGGAACCTCGTCTTCATGCAGGACGTCCGCGGCGACCTGAGCCCCAAGCTCGGCCACCCGCCGATCGGCGAGCTGCCGAAGAAGAACATCGACACCGGCATGGGCGTCGAGCGCGTCGCGACCATCCTGCAGGGCGTCGAGAACGTCTACGAGACCGACCTCGTGCGCCCGGTGATCGGCCGCGCGGAGGAGTTCTCGGGCCGCCGCTACGGCAGCAACCACGCCGACGACGTCCGCTTCCGCGTCATCGCCGACCACGCCCGCACCGGCGTCATGCTCATCGGCGACGGCGTCACCCCGGGCAACGACGGCCGCGGCTACGTGCTGCGCCGCCTGCTGCGCCGCATCATCCGCTCCTCGCGCCTGCTGGGCGTGCACGAGCCGGTGCTGCAGGAGTTCGCGAAGGTCGTGCGCGACACCATGGGCCCGACCTACCCCGAGCTGGTCTCCGGCTTCGACCGCATCAACGAGGTCGTCCGGATCGAGGAGGAGGCCTTCCTCTCGACTCTCACGAGCGGTTCGCGCATCTTCGACCTGGCGGCCGAGGAGACCAAGCGCGGCGGCGGCGACGTGCTGGCCGGCGACAAGGCGTTCCAGCTGCACGACACCTACGGCTTCCCGATCGACCTCACCCTCGAGATGGCGGCCGAGCAGGGCCTGACCGTCGACGAAGAGGGCTTCCGCACGCTCATGAACGAGCAGCGGACCCGCGCGAAGGCCGACGCGGCGGCCCGCAAGACCGGCCACGGCGACCTGTCCGAATACCGCAAGGTCCTGGAGCAGCACGGCGAGACCGAGTTCCTCGGCTACACCGACCTGCAGGCCGAGGCGAAGGTCGTCGCGCTGCTCGAAGACGGGCAGCCGGTCCGCAGCGTCTCCGCGGGCAAGAAGGCGGAGCTGGTCCTCGACCGGACGCCGTTCTACGCCGAAAGCGGCGGCCAGGTCGCCGACACCGGCGTCCTGCTCGGCGACGGCGTCGAGCTGAAGGTCCTGGACGTCCAGAAGATCGTGCCCGGCCTGTACGTGCACCGCGTCGAGGTCGTCGACGGCGAGGTCGGCCTGGACTCCAAGGTCACCGGCTCGGTCGACGCGCACCGCCGCCTGTCCATCGAGCGTTCGCACTCCGCGACGCACCTGGTGCACGCGGCCGTCCGCGGCGCGTACGGCAAGCGCGCGGCGCAGGCGGGTTCGCTGAACTCGCCGGGCCGCATGCGGTTCGACTTCACCACGCCCGGCTCGGTCTCGTCCGACGTGCTGACCGAGGTCGAGGAGGAGGTCAACGACTACCTCCAGACCAACGTCGAGGTGCAGAGCTACACCACGACCAAGGACAAGGCCCTCGAGCTCGGCGCGGTCGCGCTGTTCGGCGAGAAGTACGGCAACGACGTCCGCGTGGTCGACATGGGCGACTACTCCCGCGAGCTCTGCGGTGGCACGCACGTCGACCGGATCGGTCAGCTCGGCCTGGTCAAGCTCGTCTCCGACGCCTCCATCGGCTCGGGCGTGCACCGCGTCGAGGCGCTGGTCGGCACGGACGCGCTGAAGTACGTCCGCAAGGAGCAGCTGCTGGTGTCGCAGCTGGCGAACACCTTCAAGGTGCCCTCGGACCACCTGCCGGGCCGCATCGACGACGTCCTGACCCGGCTGAAGAACGCCGAGAAGGAGATCGCCCAGCTCAAGACCCAGCAGGTGCTGGGCTCGGCGGGCGCGCTGGCGGGCAAGGCCGAGGAGATCGGCGGCTTCTCCGTCGTGGCCGAGGTCGTGCCCGACGTCGACGGCAACGGCCTGCGCGCGCTGGCTTCGGACATCCGCGGCCGCCTCGGCACCCGGCCGGGTGTCGTGGCGCTGTTCTCGCCGTCCGGCGACAAGCTGAGCTTCGTCGTCGCGACGACCGAAGCGGCCCGCGACAAGGGTGTGGCCGCGGGCAAGCTGGTCCCGTCGTTCGCCGAGAAGATCGGCGGCCGGGGCGGCGGCAAGCCCGACATGGCCCAGGGCGGTGGCACGAACCCGGCCGGCGCGGCCGAGGCGGCCACGGCCTTGCGCGCGGCGATTGCCGGCATTGGTTAACCGCGGAAACCGCGGTCCGGACCGCCCCGGCGTGGGCGATCCGGGCCGCGGCCGTCGGCTCGGAGTGGATGTCGGATCCGTCCGGGTCGGAGTGGCGCTGAGCGATCCGGCCCCCCTGCTCGCCTCGCCATTGGTTACCCTCTCCCGCGATGCGACCGACGACACTGACCTGGACCAGCTGGCCGCCCTCGTCACTGAGCACGAGGTGGTCGAAGTGATCGTGGGCCTGCCGAGAACCCTCGCCAACCGGCAGGGTCCGGCGGCCGAGCTGGCGATCGCGTATTCTGAACGCCTGGCCGGGCGGATAGCGCCCGTGCCGGTCCGGCTGGGCGACGAGCGGCTGACCACGGTCACCGCATCCCGCATCCTCTCCCAGCGCGGGGTCAAAGGCCGCAAGCAGCGTGCGGTGGTCGACCAGGCCGCCGCCGTCGAGATCCTGCAGGCCTGGATCGACGCCGCCGCTGCGCACCGCGCCCGGGAGGGAGACCGATGAACGAGCAGCCACCCGAGCCCGCACGCGGGCGCCGGCGACTGCGCGAGCCGGAAGCGGCCACCCCGCCGCCGTCCCGGCCCGCACCGCGCCGCGCCGACCCGCGGACCGCGGACGCGCGCCGCAGCCCGAGCGGGCAGCACGAGCTCCCGCCCCGCCGCGGGCAGGCCCCCAGCGGTGAGTACGACCTGCCCCAGCCCTCCCGCCGGGCCCGGCCCGCGGACCAGGCCTACGACCCGCGTCGCGACGCACCGCAGCCCGGCCGTCGCCGCCTCGAACCTCCGGCCACCCTGCCCTCGGCCGACGCCGACCTCGACCCGCAGGAGCGGCGGGCCGCTCCGGCCCGCGCCGCCCGCGCCCGCCACGGGCTCGACGAGGGCTCCGAGATCGAGCCGCCGTCCGGCCGCCGTCGCCGGCCGGCACCGGGCCCTGACGAGGCCGAGGACCGGCCACCCCAGCGGCGCGCCGCGCCCGAGCGCATTGAGCCGGCGCCCGCACGGCGGCGCCGCACCGATCGGGAGGCCGCCGAGCCGGTCGAGCCGCCGCCGTCGAGACGGCGGCGCGCCGATGCGGACGCGGCCGAGCCGGTCGAGCCTCCCCCTTCGAGACGGCGGCGTGCCGATGTGGACGCGGTGGAGCCGGTCGAACCACCGCCTTCGAGACGGCGCCGCGCCGATCCGGATGCGGCCGAGCCGCCTTCACGACGGCGTCGCGCCGATGCGGAGCCGGTCGAGCCGGGCCGTCGTGGCCCCGCTCCCGAGCCGGGGGAGGCCGCCGGGGCACCCGGCCGCCGCCGCGTCGCTCCCGAGGCGGCCGAAGCCGCCGATCCGCGACGGCGCCGCGCGGCGCCGTCCCCCGACGCCGAACCGCCCGCCCGGCGGCCCGGCCAGCCGGGTGACCGCTCCGCGGGCGTGCCCGAACCCGGCGCCGAGCCGCGCCGCCGCCCGCCGGCCCCGCCCGTGCGCGACGAGCCGGTGACCGACGTCCTGCCCGCGCTGGCCCCGCCGCCCCCGGCCGAACCGCCGCGCGCGCCGCAGGAGGAGCCCGAGCTCTTCGCCGAAGACGACGAGTACGCGGACTACGACGAGTACGGCGACTACGAGGACTACGACGAGTCGGAGTACGACGAGTCGGGATACGACGACTACGACGAAGAGCCCGGACGGCCGCGGAAGAAGAAGGGCAAGCGCGCGCTCGGCTGGATCGCCGCGATCGCGGTGATCGCCCTGCTCGCGGGCGGTGCCTGGTACGGCTTCAACAAGTTCTTCGGCTACGAGGACTTCGACGGGGCCGGCACCGACGACGTGGTGTTCCAGGTCGACGACGGCGACACGACGTCGGCGATCGGCGCGAAGCTCACCACCGCGGGCGTGGTCGCCAGCACCAAGGCGTTCGTCAAGGCCGGCGAGGGCAACCCCAAGCTCGCCCGGGTCCAGCACGGCTTTTACGTCATGAAGTCGCACATGTCCGGGGCCAGCGCGGTCGACCGGATCACCGACGCGGCCGCCCGCGTCGGCCAGCTGGAGATCCGGCCGTACACGCAGTTCGACGACATCACCCAGCCCGACGGCAAGGTCACGCCCGGCGTGTACAGCCTGATGGCGAAGGCGTCCTGCGCGCAGCTCAACGGCAAGAGCACCTGCGTCTCGGCGGACGACCTGCGCAAGGCCGTCGACGCGGCGGACCTCAAGCAGCTCGGCGTGCCGGACTGGGCGATCGAGCCCGCGAACAAGGCCGACCGCAAGGATCGCAGGCTGGAGGGCCTGATCGCGCCCGGCGTCTACGACGTCAAGCCCGGGTCCACCGCGCAGGAGATCCTCACGCAGCTGGTGCGCAGCTCGGCCGAGGCGATCCAGAACGCCGGGCTGACCCCGCAGTCGGCCGGTCCCGGGATGACGCCGTACCAGACGCTGATCATCGCCTCGATCATCGAACGCGAGGCGGTGAAGGCCGACTTCGGCAAGCTCTCGCGGGTCATCTACAACCGGCTGAAGATCAATATGCGGCTGCAGATGGACTCGACCGTCAACTACGTGCTCGACCGGCCGACGCTGCTCACCGACGAAGGCGAGCGGGCGAAGTCCGGTGCCTACAACACCTACAAGAACACCGGGCTGCCGCCGACGCCCATCGCGGTGGCGAGCGTGGACGCGATCAAGGCCGCGGTGAAGCCGCCGGACGGCGACTGGGTGTACTTCGTCAAGTGCGAGAAGAACGGCTTGTCCTGCTTCGCGGTCACCAACGACGAGCACAACCGCAACCGCGATCTGGCCAGGGCACGCGGTGTCATCTGAGCCGCGCAAGGCCGCCGTGCTCGGGAAGCCGGTGGCGCACTCGCTGTCGCCGGTGCTGCACGGCGCCGCGTTCGCCGCGCTCGGCCTGACCGGCTGGACCTACGAGCGGATCGAGACGAGCGCCGAGGAGCTGCCGGCCCTGGTCGGCGGCCTCGGCCCGGAGTGGGCCGGGCTATCGGTCACCATGCCGGGCAAGCGCGCGGCACTGGACCACGCGGACGAGGTGACGCCGCGCGCGGCCGCCGTCGGCGCGGCCAACACGCTGGTCCGCACCGCGCGGGGCTGGCTCGCGGACTGCACCGACGTCGAGGGTGTCACCGGCGCGCTGCGCGCCGCGGGCGGCTACGAGCCGTCCCCGGCGGACACCGCGGTGGTGCTCGGCGCGGGCGGCACCGCGGCGGCGGCGGTCGTCGGCCTCGCCGCGCTCGGTGTCCGGCAGGTGCGGCTGGTCGTGCGCGAACCCGCCCGGGCCGGCGAAACCCTCGACGCGGCGAAGCGGGCGGCGCTCGACGTCGACGTCCTGCGCTGGGCCGACACGGACTTCGCGGCCCTGGGGTCCGCGGCGGTGCTGGTGAACACCGTCCCGCCGGACGCGGTCGCGGCGCACGCGGCCGAGCTGGCGGAGGTCGAGCACGTCCTCGACGTCATCTACCACCCGTGGCCGACACCGCTGGCCGAAGCGGTCGCGGCGCGCGGCGGCCGGCTGGCGACCGGGCTGGACATGCTGCTGCACCAGGCGTTCGGCCAGGCCGAGCACTTCACCGGCCGCCCGGCCCCGCGGGCGGCGATGCGCGACGCGCTGCGCGAAGCGACCGGGAACCTGCTGCCGCTGCCGATCGAATAAACCGGTTGCGCGCGTTGATAATCTGGTCGACTGCCTTGCTGAAGGGGGTCTACCGGAATGACCAGTCAAGACGCGTTGAGCGACGAAGAGGTCCAGAGTGCGTGGGTCGGCGAAGCACCGAAGCTGAACTCGACCGTCACGCTCGCGGACTACGACCCGGAGTGGCCGCGGCTCTTCGAGCGTGAAGCCGAGCGGATCCGGGGGGTGCTGGGGGAGCGGGTGCTCGTGCTGGAGCACGTCGGCTCGACGTCGGTACCCGGCCTGTGCGCCAAGCCGATCGTCGACATCCTGCTGGAGGTCCCCGATTCCGGCGACGAGGACGCCTACGTCCCGGACCTGGAGGCGGCGGGCTACCGGCTCGTCATCCGCGAGCCGGACTGGGAGAAGCACCGCTGCTTCAAGGGCCCGGACACGAACATCAACCTGCACGTCTACTCGCCGGGCAACGGCCAGACCCCGCGCTACCGCCTCTTCCGCGACCGCCTGCGCTCGCACCCGAAGGAGCGGGAACTGTACGCGGCGAAGAAGCGAGAGCTGGCCGCGAAGACGTGGAAGTACATCCAGCACTACGCCGACGCCAAGACGGAGGTGGTCGAGGAAATCCTCGAACGCGCCCGCGCGGCGCAGCGGGACGGGTTTGAAACCGGGTGATACCGGGCACTCATCCCGCGGTTCTCACTTTCGCGGAACTTTACTGAACTGGGGTGGGTGAATGTCGTCTTTCCGAGTGAAGCCGTCCAAACCCGTGGCCGTCTTCGGTGCCGTTTTCGGTGTGGCAATCCTGGTGTTCGGGTTCGTCAACGCGAACAAGTCCGGGGGTTTCATCTGGTTGTGGCTGATTGCCGGAGTGGCGATCATCGGGTTCAACCTGTGGGCCGCGTTCAGCAAGAACGGGGCCACCGAGGTGATTTCCCGCCGGGAATGACGGGCAGGCGTGCGAGAGTGGGTTTCATTCTCGCTTCGCCAGTTCCCGGATCAGGTCGACGATCTCCCGGCTGACGGGCCGGAACACCCGCAGCCGGGAGAGCGCGGCCAGCCGGGCCAGCAGCGGAACGCTGCGCTCCACCAGCAACCGGCTGCGTTTCGTGCCGGCCGAGCGGTCGTGGACCCAGAACAGCACCACGCCCATCTGGAACAGCCAGAGCAATTCCGGGAGCTGTTCCCGCAGCTCCGGATCGAGCTTGACGTCGGAGCCCTCGACGACCTCGCGCATGAGGCCGATCGAGGCCTCGCGGGCGGCCGCGGAGTCGGCGCTGAACGGGCTCAGCGGCGACTCCGGGTCGGCCGCGTTGACGAAGAACTGCGTGCCGAAGCGGTGGTAGGGCTCGGCGACGTCGAGCCAGCACAGCAGCACGGCCTTCAGCCGGGCCGCGAAGCCGGTTTCGCCGTCCAGCAGCCGCCGGGCCGTCGCCAGGTGCTGCCCGGCCATCTCGTCGTAGAAGCCCTGGATCAGCTGTTCCTTGGACGAGAAGTAGTAGTAGGCGTTCCCGACGGAGACGCCCGCCTCGGCGGCGATCGCGCGCATCGTCGTGCGGTCGTAGCCGTTCTCGGTGAACAGCCGCATCGCGGTCGTGACGATCAGGGACCGCGTTTCCTCGCTCTTGGCCACGCGCTGCACGTTAGCGCCGTCAGGGAGCCGGGAAGGGCGGAGCCTGCGGCACGCCCGGGTGGGCGAGCGGCACCGGGGCCGGCTTCGGAGCCAGGTGGCGGCGCCGGATGCCGTTGAAAACCAGCACGTTGAACAGGTGCATGACGCCGAGCACCAGCGCGACCGTGCCGATCTTGACCGACAGCATTTCGAAGACGTCGCGGGCGCTGACCACGAAGCTGCTGCTGGTCAGGAAGAGCGTCACGAAGCCGAGGCTGACCAGGTAGAAGCCGACGACCAGCAGCTGGTTGACGGCGTTGGCCAGGCCGGGGCTGTCGGCGAAGACCTCGGTGAGGAAGGTGCGGCCGTGCTTGCTCAGCGTCCGGGCCACGAGGACGGTCAGCGGAATGCTGATCAGCAGGTAGAGCGCGTACGCGAGGACTATCGGGTCCATGGTTCCTCCAGTTTTGAACGTGTTCAAGGCTGACGGTAGCGCAGTTTTTGAACGCGTTCAAGAAATCCAGTCCGCGATGTCGGCCACCACGGCCGGATCGACGTGCTGCGGTGCCTCGTAGGCGGCCGGGGTGGACGGCCCTTCGCCGCGGAAAAACAGGTGGTCGTCGGCCTCGTGGACGCGGATGGTGACGTCGGACCGCCGGGCCAGGCCCGCCCGCCAGTGCGCGAGGTCGCCGGCCACCGTCACCTGGTAGTCCCGGCCGCCCTGCAGGATGAGCATCGGCTTGTCCAGTGCGGCGGCGGTGACGACCGGGTCGTAGTCGCGCAGGTCCAGCCAGTACGAGGCCGGCCAGCCGAACAGCAGGTCCGCGGCCGGGGTCGCCGGTGACAGGCCGGGGCTTTCGACCAGCGCCGCCTGCCGCGCGACCGACTCGGCCACCGCCGTCGTCGCCGGACCAGGATCCAGTTCGGCCAGGTAGCGGGCGACCCGGACGGCCGCCTGCGGCAGCGGCAGGGTGTCACCGGCCAGGCTGATCACCCCGGCGATCGACGGCTCGGCGGCCGCGACCCGCGGTGCCGCCTTGCCGCCACCGCTGAGCCCCGAGACGAACACCCGCGCCGGGTCCACGTCCGGCTGCTCCTGCAGCAGGCGGACGGCGGCGGTCGCGTGCGGCACGTACTCGTCGGCCATCGTGAAGCCGGGTGCGGAGCCGGTTTCCGGGTGGACGTGGGTCACCTTGTCGAACCGGGCGACCGCGACGCCCCGGGAGGCCAGCCCCCACGCCAGGTCCTTGAACGGCTTGTTGGACCCGGTCGTCAGGTCGCGGTCGGCGGGCCCCGACGCCAGCAGCACCAGCCCCGGCCACGGGCCCCGCCCCCGGGGCACGGTGAGCGTGCCGGGCACCGAGAGCGGGCCGGCGCCGACGGTGACCTCGTGCTCGGCGAACCGGTCCGGCTCGGCGTAGGGCGGTGGCTCCCAAGCCGTGCCGGACGGCGGCGCGAGCCGCAGGCCGTGCAGCAGGCCGGCGTCGTCCACCGACATGATCACCGTGAGGCCCCCGCGCTCGCAGGTCACCGGCACGCTCACCCGGACCAGTCCCGCCGCGGGCGGCTCGCTCACCGGAGTACCGACCGCGCGGACCGGCCCGGTCTTCGCGATCTCCGTCTCCCAGCCGACCCGGAGCGTCCCGGCCGACGCCGCCGCCCGCAGCCGCGGCGCGAACCGCTCCTCGACTTCCGTGAAGCGCCCCGTCGCCGTCAGGGCGACGACCGCCCGGGCGACCACCGCTGCATCCGTCATGTCCGACCCCCACCGTTCTCGTGTTTTGCGAACGTTGTCACGACATGAGAACATTGGGGGGTGGACACCTTGGAACTCCTGGGCCACCCGGTGCGGCTGCGGATCGTGCACGCCCTGCGCGGCGAACGGACCCTCACCACCGCCCAGCTCGGCGGGCTCCTGCCGGACGTCTCGAAAGCCATGCTCTACCGGCACGTCGACCTGCTCGCCGCCGCTGAGGTCTTGGAGGTGGCCGAGGAACGCCGGGTCCGCGGCGCGGTCGAGCGCCACTACCGGTTGCGCCGGGACCGGGCGTCGGTCGACCCCGGCACGGTCGCGGCGATGTCGGCCGAGGACCACCGGCGCGGGTTCGCCGTGGCGGTCGCCACCCTGGTCGCCGAGTTCAACGCCTACCTCGACCGCGACGACGCCGACCCCTCGGCCGACCCGGTCGGCTACCAGCAGCACGCGGTCTGGCTGACCCGGGACGAGCTGCTCGCCCTGGTCGGCGAACTGCGGGCCGCGATCCTCCCGCGGCTGGCCAACCCGGCCACCCCCGACCGCACGCGGTACCTGCTCAGCCCCATCCTCTTCCCCGGGGAGCCGCCCGCCGCCGGGTGAGGCAGCCACTACGGTGAGGCCATGCGGATCGCGATTCTCGACGACTACCAGAACGTCGCCCTCACCTTCGGGGACTGGGACTCGCTGAAGGCCGACATCACGGTCTTCACCGAACCCCTCACCGACGTCGTCAAGCAGCTGCAGGGCTTCGAATGCGTCGTCGCGATGCGCGAGCGCACCCGGTTCCCGGCCGAGGTGCTCGGCGCTCTTCCCGACCTGAAGCTGCTGGTCAGCACGGGCAAGCGGAACGCGGCCATCGACGTGGCCGCCGCGCGGCGGGCCGGCATCGTCGTGTCCGCCACCGGCTACATCGGGGAGCCGACCGCCGAGCACACCTGGGCGCTGATCCTGGCCGCGTCGCGGAACCTGCCGCAGGAGTTCCGCTCCATGCGCGAGGGCGGCTGGCAGACCGGCGTCGGCACCATGCTGCACGGCAAGACGCTCGGCCTGCTCGGCCTCGGCAGGCTCGGCGCCGGCGCGGCGAAGATCGGCCAGGTCTTCGGGATGGAGACCATCGCCTGGAGCCAGAACCTGACGCAGGAGAAGGCGGACCCGCACGGCGTCACCGCGGTGACCAAGGACGAGCTCTTCGCGCGCTCGGACGTGCTGTCCGTCCACCTGGTCCTCAGTGAGCGCACCCGCGGCCTGGTCGGCGCGGCCGAGCTCGCCGCGATGAAGCCGACGGCGTTGCTGGTGAACACCTCGCGCGGTCCGATCGTCGACGAAGCCGCGTTGGTGGACGCGTTGCGGCGCAAGGAGATCCGCGCCGCCGCGCTGGACGTCTACGACACCGAGCCGTTCCCCGCCGACCATCCACTGAGGACACTCGACAACGCGGTCCTGACGCCGCACATCGGCTTCGTCACCCGGGAGGTCTACGAGATCTTCTACGGCGACGCGGTCGAGGACATCGCCGCCTACCAGGCGGGATCGCCGATCCGCGTGATGGAGTGAAGAAGGCGTGCGGCCCGCCGGGGCCCGAGGTCCCCGCACCGGCCCTGCGGCGGGCCTGCACCCTTAGATGACACCACCCGCGCCCGGCCGTGGGCAGGGTCTTTGGACCCTGCCGGTGGGGTCCGTTCGGCTGAACCCCCTGCCACCGCGGGTCGTGAGTGAGAAACAGTGTTCTAACCCGGTTTCCCACTCACGAGCGGGTCAGGGGAACGGCTGGGTGTCCGGTGGGCAGGTGGTCCCGGGCGCCGGGGCGGCCAGGTCCGTCAGGTACCGCACCACGGCCGCCGAAGCGCACGCGCTCGGGGCGTCGAGCGAGGTGTGGCCGTAGCCGTCGACGACGAGCACCCGGCCGTCGCCCAGTTCCGCCGCCGTCGCCTCGGCGTTGTGCAGGGGTGTCGCCGGGTCGAACCGGTTGTTCAGCACCAGGACCGGGTTCTTCCGCGGCCGGTTCCACGGCCCGGTGTACCGGTCTTCGTCGCGCGCCGGCCAGCCGACGCACTGCGCCATCGAATAGACCGCGCTCAACCCGAAATACGGCTGGCGCGCGCTCTCCCGGGCGGCGAGGGCGGCGTAGTCCCCAGGGGACTGCGGGTTGTCGCTGTCGACGCACTGGACGGCCAGGAACCCGGGGGAGTGCGCCGGCACGGCCGGGTCGAGCACCGGCACCGCGGGCCCGGGATCCGCCGGCATCGCGGCCAGTGTCTGCGCGAGCCGCTTCCACCGGCCGGACTGGTACAGCGCGCTGCCGACCGTCTTCATCAGGGAAGCCACCTCCGGCCCCCGGGACGCGCGGGCGAAGATCCCGGCGAACCTCTGCTTCGGGTCACCCGCGGAGAAGGCGCACTTCGGCCCGGCCGCGGCGCACACCGCGAAGAACTGGTCCAGCTCCTGCTGTTGGGCCCCGGCGACGTCGGCCCGCACGTCCACGGGCTGCTGCTCCTGGCCCGGCTTCCCGGTGGCGTTCGCGACCAGATCCAGCGTGCCGTCGAGAGTCATCGCGCGGACCCGGTCCGGGAACAGGTTCGCGTACGTGCCGCCCAGGTACGTGCCGTAGGAGTAGCCGTAGAAGTTCAGCGAGACGTCCCCGACGGCCTGGCGCAGCAGCTCCAGATCGCGGGCCACGTTCGCCGTCGAGAGGTGGCTCAACAGGGCACCCGAGGCCGCGCAGGCACGGCCCGTCGCGGCGCTCGCGGCGAAGAACGCGTCCGGGTCCCGCAGCGGCGACCCGGCCGGCGGCAGGTGGTCCGCGCCCGGGCACCTGATCGGCGAAGACCCGCCGATCCCGCGCGGGTCGAAGCTCACCAGGTCGAACCGGGCCCGCAGCTCCGGCGGGTACCGGGCGGCGAACCGGGTCAGCTCGCCGACGCCGTCGGTGCCCGGGCCGCCGAAGTTGAAGAACAGCGAGCCGAGCCGCCGTCCCGGGTCGGTCGACGGCAGCCGGATCACCGACAGCGTGATCGTGGCGCCCTTCGGGTCGCGGTAACTCAGCGGCACCGCCGCGCCCGCGCACTGGAACGACCCGTGGCAGGGCGCCCAGTGCAGCACCGGGACCGCGGCGCCGTTCGTGCCGAGCGCCCGGGGAGCCGCGGGTGCCGGCGGGGACGACGTCGGTGCGGGCGCCGCCTGGGGTGCGCTGCAGGCGGTGAGCAGCAGGAGAGCGGCGAGGAAGGCCCGCTTCACGCGCCGAGGTCCGCCAGGACGGCGTCGGTGTAGCGCGGCCAGACCTCGGCGGCCCACGGGCCGAACGCCCGGTCGGTCAGCGCGACGCAGGCCGCGCCCGCGTCCGGGTCGACCCAGAGGAACGTGCCCGACTGGCCGAAGTGGCCGAACGTCCGCGGCGAGCTCTGCGCACCGGTCCAGTGCGGGCTCTTGTGGTCGCGGATTTCGAAGCCGAGACCCCAGTCGTTGGGCTTCTGGTGCCCGAACCCGGGGAGCACGCCGGACAGGCCGGGGAACACGACGTCCGTCGCCGCGGCGACGGTGGCCGGGTCCAGCAGCTTCGGGGCCTGCAGTTCGGCGGCGAAGGCGCCCAGGTCGTCCACAGTGGACACGGCGCCGGACGCGGGCGAGCCGTCGAGGGCCGTCGAAGTCATGCCGAGCGGGGCGAACAGCGCTTCGGCCTGGTATTGCGCGAAGGGGATGCCGGAGTGCTCGGCCAGCGCGTCGGCCAGCTGCTCGAACCCGGCGTTGGAGTAGAGCCGCCGCGTGCCCGGCGCGGCCATCGCCTTGTGCGCGTCGAAGGCGAGCCCGGAGGTGTGGGCCAGCAGGTGCCGCACGGTCGAGCCCTCGGGGCCGGCCGGGGTGTCGAGCTCGACCACGCCTTCCTCGACCGCGATGAGCGCGGCGTAGGCGGTCAGCGGCTTGGAGACCGAGGCGAGCCGGAACTTCCGCGCGGTGTCGCCGTGGCGGCCCAGGACGCTCCCGTCCGCCGCCACCACGGCCGTCGCGGCGTTGTCCACCGGCCACTCGTCGATCAGGCGCACGCTCTCCATGCGCCCACCCTACGAAACGAAGGCCCCCGCACCGGTGTCGGGGACCGGTGCGGAGGCCTTCGCGGGGGGTTCGTCAGGCGTCGAGGTCGGTGGCGACGAGCTGGGCGACCGCTTCCACGGCCTCCTCGGCGCCCTCGCCCTCGGCGCTGATGATGACCTCGTCGCCGTAGCCGGCGGCCAGCGTCATCAGGTTGAGCACGCTGCCGGCGGCCACCGGGTCCCCGCCGGCCTTGGCGATCTGCACCGCGACGGGCTGCGCCGCGGCCGCCTTCGCCACCAGCGCGGCCGGCCGGGCGTGCAGCCCCACCTTGCTGGCCACGGCGACGCGTTTCTCCGGCATGTTCGTCCTCTCGCTCAAACAGGTACTACGTCGGTGGAGATGTTACTTCGCGGAAGTCCGCTCGAGGTCCGCCTCGATCGAGTCGTCCTCACGACCCGGCGTGCGCAGGTTCCACTTGGTGATGACGATCCGGAACACGAAGTAGTAGATCACCGCCAGGACCAGGCCGATCGGGATGAGCAGCCACGCCTTGTGCGCGGTGTCCAGGCTCGAGTTGAGCGCGAAGTCGATCGCGCCGCCGGAGAAGGAGAAGCCGAGCTTGATGCCCAGTGCGTTCACCACGGCGAGGGTGAGGCCGGTCATGATCGCGTGGAAGATGTACAGCGGCCACGCCACGAACATGAACGAGAACTCGATCGGCTCGGTGACACCGGTGATGAACGAGGTCAGCGCGGCCGCGATCATCACACCGCCGACGACCTTCTTCTGCGCCGGGCGGGCGGTCTGCCAGATCGCCAGCGCGGCGGCGGGCAGGGCGAACATGAACACCGGGAAGAAGCCGGTCATGAACGTGCCCGAGCCCTGCACGTGGTTGAAGAAGTTGGTCAGGTCGCCGCCGCCGAAGATGAACCACACCGGGACGTTGAGCAGCTGGTGCAGACCGACCGGGATGAGCAGGCGGTTCAGGAAACCGTAGATCCCGCCACCGACCACCGGGGAGCCGACGACGACCTCGCCGATGTTGTGGATGCCCGCGTCGACCCACTTGAAGACGATGCCGAAGACGACGCCGAGGATGATCATCGCGAACGCGGTGACGATCGGCACGAACCGGCGGCCGCCGAAGAAGGCCAGCCAGGCGGGCAGCTTGATCCGGTAAAAGCGCTGCCACAGCAGCGCCGCGACGATGCCGGAGACGATGCCGGTCAGGACGCTGTAGGGCCAGTGGATCGGGGCCAGGTCCCAGCCGGGCTTGTAGCCTTCCTGGCTCTTGATCGGCGCGATGGCCTGGATGACCTTGTTGAACACGACCCAGCCGACGGCCGCGGCGACCGCCGTGGAGCCGTCACCCTTGCGGGCGAAGCCGACCGCGATACCGATCGCGAACAGCAGCGGGAGCCAGTCGAAGAGGCCACTGCCCGCCGCACCGATGACATCGGCGACCTTGTCCCAGCCCAGGCCGTCCGCCCCGAGGACGTCCGGCTGGCCCAGCCGGCTGAGCAAGCCGGCCGCCGGGAGGGTGGCGATGGGAAGCATGAGGCTGCGGCCGAAGCGCTGAAGACCGGCGAGGCCTCCGCCGCTCTTCTTCGCCCCCTCCGCGGTGGTGGTGCTCATCTGGTTCCTCCATAGTGGGGTGGTTGACCGGGCTCCGGGGTGTTCCGGTCCAACTGCATGGTCACCTGGTAGTGGTCTCCCCGGTACCAGGACGTGATGTCTTCGATGGGGTCGCCGTTCGCGCTGGAGACCCGCCGGAACACGAGCAGCGGGCTGCCGGCACGCATGCCGAGCAGCCGGGCCGTCTCGCGGTCCGCGCCTTCGGCCCAGACCGTCTGCCACGCCCGGTCGGGACGCACACCGTACGTCTCGGCCAGTTGCGCGTAGATGGACTGGGTCAGGTCGAGCCCGAGCAGGCCGGGGGCCCGGCCCGCGTGGTACCAGCCGCGCTCGACGGCCAGTGGCACGCCGTCGGCGTGGCGCAGGCGCACCAGGTGGTGCGCGGACGCGCCCTCGGCCAGGCCGAGGGCGTGCGCCGAGGCGGTGGGCGGCACCTCGGTGGCCGCGGAGACCACCTCGGTCGTCGGGGTCAGCCCCCGCCTCCGCATGTCGTCGGTGAACGACATCAGGTAGAGCTGCAGCTCCATCCGCCGGGCCGCGGTGAAGGTACCCTTGCCGCGGACCCGGGCGAGCAGGCCTTCCTCGACCAGCTTGCCGATCGCCGACCGGACCGTGAGCCGCGACACGCCGTAGCGCTGGGCGAGCTCGCGTTCCGACGGGATCGGCGCACCCGGCGGGAGCTCGCGCTCCACCGTGCGGCGGAGGATTTCCCGCAGCTGGGCGTGCTTGGGCGTGGGCCCGTTGACAACCTTGTCGGGCGGCGGGACGTGCGCGGCCGCGCTCATCGGCGTCACCCTCCTCGTTCTCACGTCACCGGGGACCGGTGCTCGCGTCCGGCCCGGAACATTGGTACGTTCCGGTCTAGACCAATGATCTGATGGGGCAGGATGCTCCGCCGCGCGGACGGGTGTCAACCACCGTTATCCGTTCGTGGCCCGCGGCGGCGTGCATGCCGACGATCGGCGTAGTACAGGTGGACACGCGGTTCGCGTCAGGTTGGGAACAAACAGCGATCAAGGAGACCGCGATGGCGGATGACAGGCCCGAAAAGATCCTGGCGGCACTCGGTGGCGCGGGCAATCTCACCGAGGTCGAGGGCTGCATCACGCGGCTGCGCTGCGAGGTCGAGGACATGAGCCTCGTCGACGAGGGTGCGCTCAAGAAGGCCGGCGCGATGGGCGTGGTCAAGATGGGGTCGACGGCCCTGCAGGTGATCGTCGGGCCGGAGGCGGACACGATCGCCAGCGACATCGAGGACCTGCTGTGAGCTTCGACATCCTCAGCCCGGTCGCCGGGCGCGTGGTGCCGATCACCGAGGTCCCCGACCCGGTGTTCGCGCAGGCCATGGTGGGTCCGGGCATCGCGGTGCAGCCCGCGGGCGCCCGGTCGGACGCGGTCGCGCCGGTCGACGGCACGGTGGCGACGCTGCACCCGCACGCCTACGTCATCGCGACCGAGGACGGCAAGGCCGTGCTGGTCCACCTGGGCATCGACACGGTCAAGGAAAAGGGCGAGGGCTTCACGCTGCACGTCGTCAAGGGCGAGCAGGTGCGGGCCGGCCAGCCGGTCGTCAGCTGGGACCCGGAGGCGGTGACCGCGGCGGGCTACTCGGCGATCGTCCCGGTCGTCGCGCTGGACGCCTCGGCGGAGGTTTTGTCCGGTTTGGACACCGAGCGCGAGGTCGCCGCCGGCGACCGGCTGTTCTCCTGGGACGCCTGAGTTTCAGCCGTCACACTGTGACAACCGGGGCTTCGCCCCGGGCCGGGGGCTTCGCCACCCGGACCCCCGAAAAGCGCGCGAACGGGCCCTTGTGGATCATCGTCCACAAGGGCCCGTTCGCGTGCGCCCGGCTCGTCAGCCGGTCACGACCTTCCCGTTCTCGACCTTGACCGGCACGCTCGGCAGCGGCTTGTTCGCCGGGCCCTGCTTCACCTCGCCGGTGAGCGCGTTGAACACCGAACCGTGGCACGGGCAGACCAGGTCGGCGCCCTTCGGCGTGACGGTGCAGCCCTGGTGCGTGCACACGGCGCTGAACGCGGCGCAGGCCGATTCGGACGTCCGGGCCACGATCACGTCGGAACCGTCCGGGGCCTTCGCGGCCTTCGCCTGCCCGACCGGGACCTCGGCCAGCGCGACCAGCGGCGTCCCGGCGGCGATCGGGGCCTGCGCGGTGCCGGACTTGCCGTTCGAATCCGACGAGCAGGCGGTGAGGGCGACGGCGCCGACGGCGGCACCGGCGACGGCGGCACCGGTGGTCAGGACGGTGCGGCGGGAGTGCAGTTCGGCTGTCATGACCTAAAGAACGAGAGCGCCACCCGTTCGGTTCAATTTCCGGTGAACCGGATCGCCCCCTGTTCCGTGTATCTACCGGAGTGGGTGTGGAGTGGAGGAACGATCATGGTGAGTTGGGTTCTACGCATCGTCGTGGCGGCCGCGCTGCTCGGCTCGGCGGGCGTGCACTACTTCCTGTGGACGCAGGGGTACTCGGGCATCACCGGCACGCTGTTCCTGCTCGACGCGATCGCCGGGCTGGTGCTCGCGATCGCCGTCCTGGCCTGGCGGCACTGGCTCCCGGCGCTGGGCGCGGTCGGGTTCGGGGCGCTGACGCTCGGCGCGTACGTGCTGGCCGCGACCGTCGGGTTCATGGGCAACCACGACCAGTTCAACAGCCAGCCGGAGTACTGGGGCGTCATCACGGAGGCGGTCTGCATCGTGGGCGGCCTGGCGCTGATGTTCGTGAAGGACCGGCGCCGCGCGACGGTCTGAGGCCGCCGGTGAAGGACGTCGCCGAAGAGGCGCTCATGCGTGCGCTGCACGAGGAACACGCGGCCGCGCTGTGGTCATACGCCCTGCACCTGACCGCCGGCGACCGGATCCGCGCCGAGGACGTCGTCCAGGAGACGCTGCTGCGGGCCTGGCGGTCGCCGTCGGTGCTGGACCAGTCGCAGGGCTCGGCGCGGGGGTGGCTGTTCACGGTCGCCCGGCGGATCGCCATCGACGGCTGGCGGTCGGCGTCCGCCCGGTCGGAGGTGCCGACCGACCGGCCGCCGGACCGCGTGGTCGCCGACGGCACCGACCGCGCGGTGCAGGGCTGGCTGGTCGCCGAGGCGCTGGCCGAGCTGTCGGAACGGCACCGCGAGGTGCTGCTGCTGTGCTACTTCCAGGGCTATTCGGTCGCCGACGCGGCGCTGAAGCTGGGGGTGGCCGAAGGGACGGTCAAGTCGCGCACGCACTACGCGCTGCGCGCACTCCGCCTGGTGCTCGAGGAGAGGGGAGTGACCCAGTGAGCGAAGACCCCTTCGCGACGTTCGACGCCGCATACGTGCTCGGGGCGCTCGCCCCCGAAGACCGGCAGCGCTTCGAGGAGCACCTGCGCACGTGCGACCGGTGCGCGGCCTCGGTGCGCGAGCTGGCGGGGCTGCCCGGGCTACTGGCCAGGGTGGACACGCCGGTTTCGCTGCCGGACGGCGGTCCGCCCCCGCCGGACCTGCTGCCGTCGGTCCTCCGCCGCGTCCGGCGCGGCCGCCGGATCCGGGTCGCGGTGACGTCCGCGTCGGCCGCGCTGGCGGTGTCGGCCTGCGTGGCGCTGGCGGTGGTGGCCTCGTCCCGGCCGCCCGCGCCGTTGCCGGTGCCGCCGCCCGCGGTGGCGATGACGGCGCTGGGCCAGTTCCCGGTCCGCGCGGACGCCCGCCTGGCGGCGTTCGACTGGGGCACCCAGGTCGACATGTCGTGCAGCTACACCGGCGGCCGCAGCGGTGGGGAGTACCTCCTGGTGGCAATCTCGCGCTCAGGAACGGAGACCCAGCTGGCGACCTGGAAGGCGATCCCGGAAAACACGGCCCGCCTTTCGATCGGCACGGCGTTGCGCCAGTCGGACCTGGCGGCCCTGGAAGTCCGCCTGGCGAACGGCCTGCCCCTGCTCCGGCTGAACCTCTGAGCCGGTGGCTCATCCGGGCCGCAGGGGACCCCGGATGAGCCACCACCCACGTGACCGAACAGCCAACACACGTGATCAGGCAGTCGACATACGTGATTGGAGAGTCGACACGGGCGCGCCCGCCGTGTCGACCCCCTGATCACGCGTGTCGACCTCCCCATCACGCGAGTCGACCCTTCGATCACGCAGGCCGACCGTTTGGGTACGCAGGCCGACCCTCTGGGGACGTCGGCCGACCGTCTGGGGACGTGAAGGGGGCGGGTGGGTCTTCCGCGGTGCGGGATGAGCGGAGGCATGTCCCGGCCCCGACCGCGCCCGTGACAGGATTGAGCCCATGTTGCGCTGGATCACCGCAGGTGAATCGCACGGACCCGCGCTGGCCGCCGTGCTCGAAGGGATGCCCGCGGGCGTTGCCGTCACCACCGCCGACGTCACCGAGCAGCTGGCCCGGCGCCGCCTCGGGTTCGGCCGGAGCCCGCGGATGGGCTTCGAGACCGACCACATCGAGTTCCTCGGCGGCGTCCGCCACGGCCTGACCCAGGGCGGCCCGGTCGCGGTCCACATCGAGAACGCCGAGTGGCCCAAGTGGGAGCAGGTCATGGCGGCCGACCCGGTCGACCCGCAGGTCCTCGAAGGTCTCGCGCGCAACGAACCGCTCACCCGGCCCCGCCCCGGCCATGCGGACCTGCCCGGCATGCAGAAGTACGGCTTCGACGAGGCCCGGCCCGTCCTGGAGCGGGCGAGTGCCCGCGAAACCGCGTCACGGACGGCGCTCGGCACGGTGGCCCGCAACTTCCTCCAGCAGCTGCTCGGCGTGGAGATCCTCAGCCACGTCGTCTCGATCGGCGGCGCGGACGCGCCCGAGGGCCCGCTCCCGCAGCCGGGGGACCTGGCCGCCATCGACGAGAGCCCGGTGCGCTCCTTCAGCCAGGAAGGCACCGACGCGATGGTCGCCGAGGTCGACGCCGTGCGCAAAGCCGGCGACACCGTCGGCGGCGTGATCGAGGTCCTCGCCTACGGCCTCCCGCCGGGCCTCGGCTCGCACGTCCACTGGGACCGCCGGCTCGACGCCCGGCTCGCCGGCGCGCTGATGGGCGTCCAGGCGATGAAGGGCGTCGAGGTCGGTGACGGCTTCACGACCGCACGCCGCTGGGGCAGCCAGGCCCACGACGAGATCGACCGCGGCACCGGCCCCGTCGGCGTCACGCGCCGGTCCAACCGCGCGGGCGGCCTCGAAGGCGGCATCACCAACGGCGAACCGCTGCGCGTGCGCGTGGCCATGAAGCCGATCTCGACCGTCCCCAAAGCACTGTCCACAGTGGACGTCAAGACCGGCGAGCCCGCGGTTGCGATCCACCAGCGCTCCGACGTCTGCGCGGTGCCCCGCGCGGGGGTCGTGCTCGAGTCCGTCGTCGCGCTCGTCCTCGCCGACGCCGCGCTCGAGAAGTTCGGCGGCGACTCGCTCGCCGAGAGCAAGCGCAACGCCGAGGCGTACCTCAAGGCCCTCGAGGAGCGGTGGTGAGTCCTCGCGCGGTGATCGTCGGGCCGCCCGGCTCGGGCAAGAGCACCGTCGGCCCGCTGCTCGCCGAGGCGCTCGGCGTCGCGTTCCGGGACAGTGACGACGACATCGTCGCCCGCGCCGGCCGCAGCATCTCCGACATCTTCGCGGAAGACGGCGAACCCGCTTTCCGCGCCCTGGAAGAAGAAGCGGTCGCCACCGCGCTGGCGGAGCACGAGGGCGTGCTCTCCCTCGGCGGCGGTGCGCCGCTCACCCCGGGCACCCGCGCCCGGCTGGCCGAGCACACCGTCGTGTTCCTCAACGTCGGCCTCGCGGCGGGGGTGCAGCGCACCGGCCTGTCGAGTGCGCGGCCGCTGCTGGCCGGGGTGAACCCCCGCGCCACCTTCAAGAAACTGCTCGACGAGCGGGTGCCCGTCTACCGCGAGGTCGCCACCGTCGAGATCGTCACCGACGACCGGACGCCCTCCGAGATCGTCGCGGACCTCGTGGCGGAGCTCCCCGCTCCCGCCGAAGCCAAGGAGTGAGTTTCCCCGTGTCAGACCCGGTGCGGATCACCGTCGCCACCGCCCAGCCCTACGACGTCGTGATCGGCCGCGGCCTGCTCGGCGACCTCACCGAGCACCTGGCCGACGCCTCGAAGATCGCGCTGATCCACCCGCCGACGCTGACCGCCACGGCCGAGGCCATCCGCGACGAGCTCAACGCCGCGGGCCTCGACGCCCACCGCGTCGAGATCCCGGACGCCGAGGACGGCAAGGCGCTGACCGTCGCGGGCTTCTGCTGGGAGGTGCTCGGCCGGATCGGGCTGGACCGCCGCGGCGCCGTGGTCGGCCTCGGCGGCGGCGCCGTCACCGACCTCGCCGGGTTCGTCGCCGGCACCTGGATGCGCGGGGTCCGGCTGGTCAACGTGCCGACGACGCTGCTGGGCATGGTCGACGCCGCGGTCGGCGGCAAGACCGGCATCAACACCGAGGCCGGCAAGAACCTCGTCGGGGTGTTCCACGAGCCGAGCGCGGTCTTCGTCGACCTCGCGACGCTGGAGACGCTGCCGCCGAACGAGCTCGTCGCCGGGATGGCCGAGGTCGTCAAGGCCGGGTTCATCGCCGACCCGCGGATCCTCGAACTGATCGAGGCCGACCCGGCCGCGGCCCTCGACCCGGCCGGCGAGGTCCTCGCCGAGCTGGTGCGCCGGTCCATCCAGGTCAAGGCCGACGTCGTCGCCGCCGACCTGCGCGAGTCCGACCTGCGGGAGATCCTCAACTACGGCCACACCCTCGGCCACGCCATCGAGCGCCGCGAGCGCTACCGGTGGCGGCACGGCGCCGCGGTCAGCGTCGGGCTGGTGTTCGCGGCCGAGCTGGCACGGCTGGCCGGGCGCCTCGACGACGCCACGGCCGAGCGCCACGCGGCCGTGCTGAAGCTGCTCGGCCTGCCGACGTCGTACGACGCCGACGCGCTGCCGCAGCTGCTGGAATCCATGAAGGGCGACAAGAAGACCCGCTCCGGGGCGCTGCGGTTCGTCGTCCTCGACGCCCTCGGCAAGCCCGGCCGGCTGGAGGGCCCGGACCCGGCGCTGCTCGCGGCCGCCTACTCGGCGATCGCGGCGGAGCCGACCCCGAGCGGCGGGAGCGTGCTGCTGTGAAGGCGTTCGTGTTCAACGGCCCCAACCTCGGCCGGCTCGGCAAGCGCGAGCCGTCGGTCTACGGCTCGACCACCCACGACGACCTCGTGGCGCTGTGCGTGAAGACCGGCGCCGAGCTGGGGATCGAGGTGGAGGTCCGGCAGACCGACCACGAGGGCGAAATGGTCGGCTGGCTGCACGAAGCCGCCGACGGCGGGCACCCGGTGGTGCTCAACGCCGGCGCGTGGACGCACTACTCGATCGCGGTGCGCGACGCCGCGGCGCAGCTGACCGCGCCGCTGATCGAGCTGCACATTTCCAACGTGCACAAGCGGGAGGAGTTCCGGCACCACAGCGTGCTGTCGGACATCGCGACGGCGGTGATCGCGGGCCTCGGCGTGGACGGCTACCCGCTCGCGCTGCGCTGGCTCGCCACCCACGCGGGATGACCCTGCTCGCGACGGCCCGGCTGACGCTGCGGCCGCCGACCGAGGCCGATCGCGAAGCCGTGGTGAAGGTCTTCGCCGATTCGGAGATGAGCCGGTACTTCGCGGCGGATTTCTCCGACCCGGCCGTGGCGAGCCACTGGGTGATCGAGCGCGACGGCGAGGTGGTCGGCGTCGCGTACCTGCGTCCGTCGTGGGAGCTACCGGGCGAGGTACCTGAGCTGGGTTTCTACGTCGCGAGCGCGCACGCGGGACAGGACCTGGCCACCGAGGCGGCCCGCGCGCTGCTGGACCACGGGCTCGGCACGCTCGGGCTCCCGGCGGTGTGGGCGCTGGTCCCCGAGCGGAACGCGGCGAGCCGGAAGGTCGCGGAACGCCTGGGTTTCCTCGACGTCGGCAGCGGCGTGCACTACGGCGACCCGCACCGCGTGCTGGTGGCGCTGCCGCCGGTCCACGGGCGGCCGCACCACATCGAGCTGTGGGTGCCGGACCTCGCCGAGGCTTCGCGAAGCTGGGGTTGGCTCCTCGGCGAGCTGGGGTGGCGCGAGTTCCAGCGCTGGCCGGCGGGCGTCAGCTGGCGGCTGGGCGGGACGTATCTGGTGGTCGAGGAGTCCCCGGCGCTGAGCGCGGCGGGACACGAGCGCACGCGGCCGGGGTTGAACCACTTGGCACTGCACGTGGGGACGCGGGCGGACGTGGACGACCTCGTGGCCCGGGCGGGGGACCACGGCTGGCGGCCGCTGTTCGCGGAGAAGTACCCGCACGCGGGCGGCCCCGCCCACTACGCGGCGTACCTGGAGAACGAGGCCGGGTTCGAGATCGAGCTGGTCGCGGCGGAGGGTCCCGCGGCAGGGGAGTGACCCGGCCGGGTGAAGCGCCCCAAGGCGGCCTTGGTTGCGTCAGACGCACCCAAGGCGGCCTTCGGTGCGTCTGACGCACCGAAGGCCACATTGGGGCGCTTGAGCCGGGGCGGGTGCACGGGATGCAGTGAATGACTCATTCCTGGCGTCGGACGCCAGGAATGAGTCATTCACTGCGTTCGGAGACGCGGGCTGACTGCGGGGTGCCACGAGTGGGGGACCGCCGCGCCGGACCGCGGTCGCTCGGACGGGTGAAGTCGCTCGCTACACTCCGGTGCCGTGCACCCGTTTCGTCGTGGGGGTCGGCGACCCGCTCGTGCCTTGGTCGCCAGTGTGCTGGCGGGACTGCTGCTCGCCGGGTGCACCGAGGGTTACGCCCAGCCGCAGGCGGCCGGCGAACACCCGGCCATCGCGGGCGGGAAGACCGTGGTCCCGCGGCGGCCCGCCGACGTCGACCTCCCTTCGGGTGGCCCTCGGCAGAGTGACGGTGTCGTCGCCGCCGGTGGGGCCGATTCCGTCTACAACTACGGGCCGTCCGTCATGCTCGACCGGGGGCAGACCCGGATGTGGTGGTGCAGCCAGTACGGCGGTGCCGGGCCGCCCGGGGACGACGTCCTCTACGCGCAGGCGCCGTCGTCCGACGGGCCGTTCACCGGTCCGGACGGCGGGATCCCGGCCGCCGTGTTCTCCGGGGCGCCCGGGCAGTTCGACGGCATGCACACGTGCGATCCGTCCGTGCTGCGCGTCGGCTCGACGTACTACCTGTACTACACCGGCGCCGCCGGGGACCACGCGCTCGGCAACTCGATCGGGCTCGCGACCAGCCCCGACGGGATCCACTGGACCCGCGCGGCCGGCGGACGGCCGATCCTCGGGCCGTCGCACGACGTGCACCGCGAGAACGTCTACGGCGCGGGCCAGCCGTCGGTGGTCTACCTCGACGGCTGGTTCTACCTGATGTTCACCGACACGACCGGCCGCGCCGCGGGTGCCAACGGCGCGGGGCAGTTCCTGCTCCGCTCGCGCGACCCCGCGTTCGGGGCCGGCGTGCAGGCCCTCGACGTCGGCGGGTTCGTGCCGGTGGCCTCGACCGCGGCGCCGCGGGCCCGGTCGATCGTCGACGGGTTCAGCGCGGACCTGATGTGGGTGGGCGCGCTCGCCGCGTTCGTCGTCGCGCACGAGACCGACGGCGGGACGACGCTGACGTTCTGGACCGCGGACTTCACCGAGCACCCGTACCGGCCCGTGCTCGTCCCCGGGCCGTGGCGGGAGGGCCCGGGCCTGGTGCGCCGTCCGGACGGCCACGCGCCGCTGTCGCCGGCCGACCCGTGCGACCGGGTGCCCTTCGACCTCGTGCGCGCGACGACGAACGGCGGCGCGAACGCCCCGACCGACCTGCGGCACTTCGGGCTGGACCTGCTGGGCAGCCAGGCCTGCGCGAACCCGGACCGGACGGCGGCGACGTTCGACGGCGTGACGGCACCCTCCCCGGAACGCACGATGGACCTGGTCCGCGCCGGTGGCCGCGTCCGCGTGGACCGCCGCGCGGTGGCGGTGGCGCTGGCGGGCGAAGTCCTCGACAAGGCGCCGCCCGCACTGGCGACCCTGCCCTTGACGACGCGGCTGCGCTCGGGCGCGGAAGCGGTCCAGGCACCGGACCGCGGCTTCGCCTTCGTGCTGGACGGCCGCCGCTGGCCGGTCCCCGGCCCGGCCGCCGTGGGCGACAACGGCTCGACGGCCCACCCGGTGCCCCCAACCCAATGGGACGGCTACCCACCCGGCCCGTCCCTGGTGGGCTGACACCCGGCCCTCGTGAGTGAGAAACAGTGTTCTAACCCTGTTTCTCACTCACGACCAGATGCGGGAGGGCGGTCAGGCGTCGGTGTCCGGGGACTTTCCGATCCGGCCGCCCACGAACAACCCCAGGCCCGCCGGGATCAGGACCAGCAGGGCCGAGAACGCCGCCCCGCCGGTGAGTGCCCCGCCCAGCTCGGCCACCCCCGTCTGGTCCACGAACACCGCGCGGCCGATCACGTACAGGATTCCGGACACCACGCCCGCGACCAGCGCGGCGATGAACCACGCCCGGCCGCGGTCGGGCAGGCCGCGCCACGCGTCCAGCGCGGCCCACAGCGCCGCCGCGCCGACCAGGACCGCCAGGGCCAGCGAAGTCATCAGCGTCTGGTCCGTCGGGTGGTAGACGGCGTACTTGGCCAGCAGCGTCAGCGCCACGCCGTGCAGCAGCGCCATGCCGAGGCCACGGATCACCCAAGCGCTCATCCTGCGGAGTGTAGGCCAGGTTACCGACGAGTTGCCCCGGTGGCGCGCACTAGGGTGGACGGGTGCCTGAAACCCATGGACGACGTCGCGGCGCGCTGCGCGAGCTCCTGACCGGGGCCGGTGTCGACGCGCTGCTGATCACCGATCTGCTGAACATCCGCTACCTGACCGGGTTCACCGGCTCCAACGCCGCCGTCCTCCTGCACGCCGGCGGCGACGACAAGACGCTCTTCTGCACCGACGGCCGCTACACGACCCAGTCGGCCGCCGAGGTGCCCGACCTCGAGACCGTCGTCGACCGGGCCAGCGCCGCCGCGCTCGTCGCGAAAGCCGCGAAGGACACCAAGACCTACGGGCGGCTCGGGTTCGAGAGCCAGCACGTCAGCGTCGAGACCTACGAAGCCCTCAAGCAGCAGGTGCCCCTGAAGCGGACCCCCGGTCTGGTCGAGCGGCTGCGCGAGGTCAAGGACGAAGCCGAGATCGAGGCGCTGCGCCAGGCGTGCGCCGCCGCCGACCGGGCGCTGGACGACCTGGTCGCCGCCGGCGGGCTGCGGCCCGGGCGGACCGAGCTGGACGTTGCCCGTGACCTGGAGAACCGCATGCTGGAGCACGGCTCGTCCGCGCCCAGCTTCGCCTCCATCGTCGCCGCCGGCGCGCACTCGGCCATCCCGCACCACCAGCCGACGCACGCCGAGCTCAAGCGCGGCGACTTCGTCAAGCTGGACTTCGGCGCGACCGTCGACGGCTACCACTCCGACATGACCCGCACCTTCGTCCTCGGCGAGCCCGCGGACTGGCAGCGGGAGGTCTACGAGCTCGTGCACGCCGCCCAGGCGGCCGGGGTCGCCGCCGTCGTGCCGGGCGCCGAGGTGTCCGATGTGGACGCCGCCGCGCGGACGGTGATCGCGGACGCGGGCCACGGCGAGCACTTCGCGCACGGCCTCGGGCACGGCGTCGGCCTCCAGATCCACGAGGCGCCCAGCTTCGCCGCGACGGGCGTCGGTACACTGGCCGCCGGTATGGCGGTCACCGTCGAGCCCGGCGTGTACCTCGCGGGGCGCGGTGGCGTGCGCATCGAGGACACGCTCGTCGTGCGGGCTGGGGAGCCCGAACTCCTCACCCTGAGCACCAAGAACCTCGTGGTCGTCTGACAGCGGCCCCGAACCCGAAGATTCGACACAGGAGACTGCAAGCTCGTGGCCACGACCAACGACCTGAAGAACGGGCTCGTCCTCAACCTGGACGGCCAGCTCTGGACCGTCACCGCGTTCCAGCACGTCAAGCCGGGCAAGGGTGGCGCCTTCGTGCGCACCACGCTCAAGCACGTGCTCACCGGCAAGGTGGTCGACAAGACGTTCAACGCGGGCACGAAGGTCGAGACGGCCACGGTGGACCGCCGGAACATGACCTACCTCTACAAGGAGGGTCAGGACTTCGTGTTCATGGACGGTGACACCTACGACCAGATCACCGTCCCGGCCGAGGTCGTCGGCGACAACGCCAACTACATGCTCGAGAACACCGAGGTCCAGGTCGCGGTGCACGAGAACGAGCCGCTGTACGTCGAGCTGCCGACGTCGGTCGAGCTGGTCGTCCAGCACACCGACCCGGGCCTGCAGGGCGACCGCTCCACCGGTGGCACCAAGCCGGCCACGCTGGAGACCGGCGCGGAGATCCAGGTCCCGCTGTTCCTGTCGACCGGCGAGAAGATCAAGGTCGACACCCGCGACGGCCGTTACCTGGGCCGCGTCTCCAGCTGATGCCGACGTCGAAACCCCACCCGAACCGCGGCGGCGCGATCAGCCGCCGTCAGGCACGCCGCCGCGCGGTGGAGATGCTGTACGAGGCCGCGCAGCGCGACACCGACGCGGTGACGCTGCTGGCCGACCGGGTCGGCGCGACGGACGTCGACCCGATCGCGGACTACACGATCAGCCTGGTCGAGGGCGTGACCGGCCGGAAGGCCCGGATCGACGAGCTGCTGGCCGAGCACGCGCAGGGCTGGACCCTGGAGCGGATGCCGAAGGTCGACCTCGCGGTGCTGCGGGTCGGGGTCTACGAGCTGCTCTGGGCCGAGGACGTGCCGGACCCGGTCGCGATCGACGAGGCCGTCGGCCTGGCGAAGGAACTGTCCACGGACGACTCGCCGCGGTTCGTCAACGGCGTCCTGGGCCGGATCGGCACGATCGCCGACCGCCTGCGCGCGGTGCTCTGAACGAAGATCCACCCGGGTGCTGCGAGGCCCCCCGACGAGTCAGTGAGCGTCTCCGGTGCCCCACCGGGGAACGCTCACCTCGTCGGTGCAGCACATCGGGGGATCAGTCCTCCTTGGAAGGACGCGCCTCCGGCGGCAGGACGCCCCAGTCGATGAGCTGCTCGGTCAGCTCGCCCGGGGTCATGTCGTAGATGATGGCCAGGGACCGCAGGTCCTCGGTGCGGATCGAGAGCACCTTGCCGTTGTAGTCGCCGCGCTGGCTCTGGATCGTCGCCGCGTAGCGGGCGAGCGGGCCCACCTTCTCGGCCGGCAGCTGCTGCAGGCGCTCCAGGTTGATCACGATCTTGGTGGCGGGCTCGGCGCCGGAGGGGACCCGGCCCTCGGGCAGCAGCTCGACCACCGGCACACCGTAGAAGTCGGCCAGCTCGGCCAGCTTCTGCACGGTGACGGCGCGGTCGCCACGCTCGTACGAGCCGACGACGACGGCCTTCCAGCGCCCACCGGACTTCTGCTCGACCCCGTGCAGGGACAGGCCCTGCTGCTGGCGGATCCCGCGGAGCTTGGCCCCGAGCGCCTTGGCGTAATCGCCCATCTGGTCGTTCTCCGTTCTTCACCCCCTCCCGGTCGGGGTGACCGGGCCGGGGGACTCGCTGAGTCGAATACTCAGAGTAATGGTTACGCATTGTTGTCACCAGGTCAAGCGCGAGCTTGTCGCGAATCACCTCACACCACCCGGAAGACTGAGCAAAGTCCCTGCTACTGTCGGTGGGAAAGCCCCGACCAGCAGGGGAACAGACGTCCTTTAAGGACCCGTCCGGTGAGGCGGGGAAGGAGTCCGGTTTGTCGTCACGCCCGCGTGACGCGGCTGGTTCGGCCGGGGAGCGCGAGCTCCTGACGGCCGGCGATGTCGCGCGCACGATCGCCCGAATGGCCCATCAGGTCATCGAAAAGACCGCGAACGGTGCGGAGAGCACTACCCCGCCCGTGTTGCTCGGGATTCCCAGCCGCGGCACCCCCCTGGCCGTCCGCCTGGCCGACAAGATCGGCGAGTTCTCCGGCGTCCGCCCGCCCACCGGCGCCCTCGACGTCACCCTGTACCGGGACGACCTCCGCCGCCGCCCGCCGCGCGCGCTCGAGCAGACGCAGCTGCCCGCCGACGGCATCGACGACCGCGTCGTGATCCTCGTCGACGACGTGCTCTTCTCCGGCCGGACCATCCGGGCCGCGCTCGATGCCCTGCGTGATCACGGCCGTCCCCGCGCGGTGCAGCTGGCCGTCCTGGTCGACCGCGGTCACCGCGAGCTGCCGATCCGCGCCGACTACGTGGGCAAGAACGTGCCGACCGCCCGCACCGAGGGTGTGTCCGTCCTGCTGGCCGAGATCGACGGCCGCGACGCGGTCCTGCTGCGCTCGTCGGACACTGCCGCTGGAGAGGACTCGTGAAGCACCTGCTCGCCACCGACGGCCTGGACCCGGCGCTGGCCACGGCCGTGCTCGACACCGCCGACGAGCTGAAGCACACGCTGCTCGGCCGGGAGGTCAAGAAGCTGCCGACGCTGCGCGGCCGCACGGTGATCACCCTGTTCTACGAGAACTCGACCCGCACCCGGGTGTCGTTCGAGATCGCCGGGAAGTGGATGAGCGCCGACGTGATCAACGTCTCCGCCTCCAGCTCCTCGGTGAACAAGGGGGAGTCGCTGCGGGACACCGCGCTGACGCTGGCCGCCGCGGGCGCCGACTGCGTGATCGTCCGGCACCCCGCCAGCGGCGCCGCCCAGCGCCTGGCCGGCTGGCTGGCCGAGCCGGGCACCTCGGTCGTCAACGCCGGCGACGGCACCCACGAGCACCCGACGCAGGCGCTGCTCGACGCGGCCACCTTGCGGGAGCGGCTGGGGTCCCTGAAGGACCGTCGCATCGCGATCGTCGGGGACGTCCTGCACAGCCGGGTCGCCCGCTCGAACATCCACCTGCTCTCGGCCCTGGGCGCCGAAGTAGTGCTCGTCGCACCGCCGACGTTGCTGCCTTACGGCGTCGAAAGCCTTCCGGTGACCGTTTCGCACGATCTCGACGCCGAGCTGCCCGCGGTCGACGCGGTGATGATGCTGCGCGTCCAGGCCGAGCGCATGCACGGAGGTTTCTTCCCGAGCGCACGGGAGTACTCCATCGCGTACGGCCTCTCGGAACGGCGGCAGAAGCTGCTGCCGGACCACGCGGTCGTGCTGCACCCCGGCCCGATGCTGCGCGGGATGGAGATCGCTTCGGCGGTCGCCGACTCCCCGGCGTCGGCCATCACCGAACAGGTCCGCAACGGCGTCCACGTGCGCATGGCGGTCCTCTACCACCTGCTGGCCAGTGAAGGAGCCGCCGCGTGAGCACCGTGATCCTGGGCGCCCGGCCCTACGGCGAGGGTGACCCGGTCGACGTTCTCATCGAGGACGGCGTGATCACCGCGATCGGCGCCGTCGACGTCCCCGTAGACACTGATGCCGCGGAAGTCATCGAGGCGAACGGCCAGGTGCTGCTGCCGGGCTTCGTCGACCTGCACACCCACCTGCGCGAACCCGGCCGCGAAGACACCGAGACCATCGACACCGGCTCGGCCGCGGCGGCGCTCGGCGGCTACACCGCGGTGTTCGCCATGGCCAACACCGACCCGGTCGCCGACAACGCCGTGATCGTCGACCACGTCTGGCGGCGCGGGCAGGAGGTCGGCCTGGTCGACGTCCACCCGGTCGGCGCGGTCACCGTCGGGCTCAAGGGCGAGAAGCTCGCCGAGCTGGGCACGATGGCGAACTCGCAGGCGCGGGTGAAGGTGTTCTCCGACGACGGACTCTGCGTCGCCGACCCGCTGCTCATGCGCCGCGCGCTGGAGTACTCGACCGCGCTCGACGTCGTCATCGCGCAGCACGCGGAGGAGCCGCGGCTGACCGTCGGCGCGCAGGCCCACGAGGGCGAGCGCGCGGCCCGGCTCGGCTACACCGGCTGGCCGGCCGCCGCCGAAGAGTCCATCGTGGCCCGCGACTGCCTGCTCGCCCTGCACGCGAACGCCCGGCTGCACGTGTGCCACGTCTCGACGTCGGGCACGGCGGACGTGCTGCGCTGGGCGAAGGACCGCGGCACGAAGGTGTCGGCCGAGGTCACCCCGCACCACCTGCTGCTCACCGACGAGCGCCTGGCCACCTACGACCCGGTGAACAAGGTGAACCCGCCGCTGCGCACCGAGTCCGACGCGGAAAAGCTGCGGGCCGCGCTGGCCGAAGGCGTGATCGACTGCGTCGCCACCGACCACGCGCCGCACGCGGTGCAGGACAAGGACACCGAGTGGACCGCGGCCCGGCCGGGCATGCTCGGCCTGCAGACGGCCCTGTCGATCGTGACCGAGACGATGGTCCGCACCGGCCTGCTCGACTGGCGCGGCGTCGCCCGCGTCATGAGCGAGCGGCCCGCCGAAATCGGCAACCTCGCCGACCAGGGCCGTCCGATCGCGGTCGGCGAGCCGGCGAACCTGGCCCTGGTCGACCCGGACGCCGAGTGGACGGTCCGGGGCGCCGAGCTGGCCAGCATCGCGGCCAACACCCCGTACGAGGGAATGCGGTTGCCCGGCGTGGTGACCGCGACGCTGCTGCGCGGGCGGACCACCGCGCGGGACGGGAAGATCTGCTGATGGAGCGCTTCTGGCTCGTGCTGGCGATCGTCGCCTTCTTCCTGCTCTGCCTCTGGGGCATGTACGTGGGCTGGCGGCGCAAGGCGCGCTCGCAGAGCGTGCAGGTGCCGCCGTTCCCCGAAATCCCCGCGGACCGGGGTGCCGTGCTGCTGGAGTCCACCGGCGTCTACCTCGCCACGACGTTCGCGGGGGAGTGGCAGAACCGGGTCGTCACCCGCGGCGCGGGGCTGCGGACTTCGGCTTCCTGGCGGCTGCACGACGGCGGTGTCGCCGTCGAACGCGGGGGAGCGCCCGACTTCTGGATCCCGCGGGACGCCGTCACCGGTGTCCGGCGCGACACGAAGATCGCCGGGAAGGTGATGGGCACGGACGCCCTGCTGGTCGTCACGTGGCGGCTCGGCGACGCCGAGCTCGACACCGGCTTCCGCGGCGACGACCTCGACGACTATCCACAGTGGATCGAACAGCTCAAGATCAAGGGAGGTGCCCAGTGAACGCGCGCGCGCAGGCCGCACTGGTACTCGAAGACGGCCGGGTGTTCCGCGGCGCTGCCTACGGCGCGCAGGGGCGAACCCTCGGCGAGGCGGTGTTCTGCACCGGCATGACCGGGTACCAGGAGACGCTGACCGACCCGTCCTACCACGGCCAGATCGTGGTGCAGACGGCGCCGCAGATCGGCAACACCGGCTGGAACGACGAGGACGACGAGTCCTCGAAGATCTGGGTCAACGGCTACGTGGTGCGCGACCCCGCGCGCACGCCGTCCAACTGGCGCTCGAAGCGCTCGCTCGACGACGAGCTGGTGCGCCAGGGGATCGTCGGCATCGCCGAGGTCGACACGCGGTCACTGACTCGCCACCTGCGCGAGGTCGGCGCGATGCGCGCCGGGGTCTTCTCCGGCGACGCGCTCGGCACGGTCGACGACATGGTCGCTTCGGTGCTGGCCAGCCCGAAGATGGAGGGCGCGGACCTGGCCGGCCAGGTCACCACGCCGAAGCCGTACGTGGTCTCGCCTTCCGGGGACGTCCGCTTCCGGGTGGCCGCGCTGGACCTGGGCATCAAGTCCAACACCCCGCGCCAGATGATCAAGCGCGGCATCGAGGTGCACGTGCTGCCCTCGACGTCGACGCTGGACGAGCTCCTGGCGGTCGAGCCGGACGGCGTGTTCCTGTCGAACGGCCCGGGCGACCCGGCCACGACGACGCACGCGACCGAGCTGACCAAGCAGGTCCTCGGCCGCGAGATCCCGCTGTTCGGCATCTGCTTCGGCAACCAGGTCCTCGGCCGCGCGCTCGGCTTGGGCACGTACAAGATGCGCTACGGCCACCGCGGCATCAACATCCCGGTGATCGACGTGGCCACCAAGTCGGTGGCGATCACGGCCCAGAACCACGGCTTCGCCCTCGAAGGCGAGCCGGGGCAGCGCTTCGAGTCCCCCTTCGGGGCCGCGCAGATCAGCCACTACTGCCCCAACGACGACACGGTCGAGGGCGTCCGGGCGCTGGACGTCCCGGCGTTCTCGGTCCAGTACCACCCCGAAGCCGCGGCCGGCCCCCACGACGCGGCGCCCCTGTTCGACGCATTCGTTTCGCTCATGGAGAAGCGGTCGTGACCCTCACGACCGGCATCGAGCGGCTCCGGATCCGGAACTTCCGGGTGCTCCGGGACGTCGAGCTGGACGGCCTGACGCCGGTGACGGCGTTGCTGGGGCCGAACGGGAGCGGGAAGTCCACGGTGTTCGACGCCCTGGACTTCCTCTCCGAGTCGTTCCGGGTCGGGCTGCGCGCGGCGTGGGACCGGCGCGGTGGTGCTGCCGACATCGTCACGCACGGCGAGACTGGTCCGGTCGAGATCGAACTGGTCTGCCGCATCGAGGGCGCGGTGGGCGAATACCGGCTCGTCATCGAGCACGACGATGACGAGCCGGTGGTGGCCGAAGAGGACCTGACTTGGCAACCCGACGGTTCCGAGGCTCCCTCCGGCGCGCTGCGCCTCCAGCGAGCCAAAGGCAAAGTCGCCCGTTCTGGTGGGTGGGAGAACTTCGAGCTGTCCAGCCCTGACGGTCTCGGAGTGAGTGTGATGAGCCAGCTGGTCTCCAACCCCGGAATCAGCGAGTTCAACCGGTTCATCACCGAAATCCGCCTTTCGGACCTGAACCTTGACGCAATGCGCAAAGGTGCGAAGGGCGACAAGGCGACTCGGCTCGAGCCGGATGGCCGGAACGTAGGAGCCGTTGTCCGGCGTATCCGTGACGAGCTCCCGCGAGAATGGGAAGACATCCGCGCTTCGCTGCGGAAATACGTCCCGGGTCTTGATGACATCGAGCCCCTGCAGCAGGGCAACGGCGCCTGGATCGTCCGCCTGCGCGAGCAGGGCAAGGAGGAGCTCATCGCCCCGGAAAACATCTCCGATGGAACGCTGCTGCTGCTCGGTTATCTGGTCGCGTTGCGCACGGATACCTCGGTCCTGCTTCTTGAGGAGCCGGAGAACCAGGTCCACCCGCGGCTCCACTACTCGCTCGCCGAAGACGCTCGCGGCGCGCAGGCAGACCAGGTCATCATCGCGACCCATGCGCCTCGCTTCGTCGACGCGTTGCGGCCGGATGAGGTCTGGACGTTCGCCCGCGGGAACGACGGCTACGCCGAGACCAAACGTGCTTCCGCCGAAGCACCGGTCGTCCGCATGGTCGAGTCCGGCGGGGCGCTCGGTGATCTGTGGACCGAGGGATACTTCCGGTTCGGTGACCCGCTCGAGGAGCGCCCGTGACCGTGCTCGCTCCCTGCCGCCTCGAAGTGCTCGTCGAGGAGCCGTCCGCGGAAGAAGCCTTGAAAGCTCTTCTCCCGAAGATCGTCCCCGGCGTCGACTTCCGGATCGTCCCCTTCAACGGCAAGACCGATTTGCTGCGCAAGCTCCCCGTCCGGCTCCGTGACTACACCTACTACTGGGCCGAAACGGGCTTGCGCATCGTCGTGCTGCTCGACCGGGACAACGACGACTGCGCCGAGCTCAAGAGCCGCCTCGTCGAGATCGCTCGAGAAGCCGGACTGCCTGGCGAGGCGACGCTGTTTCGCATCGTGATCGAGGAGCTCGAAGCATGGTTCCTCGGGGACATCCCGGCGTTGAACGCGGCTTACCCCAGGCTGCCGCTCAGCTTGGACAGCCAAACCAAGTTCCGCGACCCGGAGAAAGTCCCCGGCGGCGCATGGGAGGGCTTGGAGCACGCGCTGCAGAAGCACGGCTACCACAAGAAGGGCCTCCAGAAGGTCCGGGCGGCGCGTGAGATCGCGCCCCACATGGACCTCGAGAACAACCGATCCAAAAGCTTTCAGGTCTTCCGCGACGGTCTGCGGCGCCTGGTGAAAGAAGGAAACTGATGCCGAAGAGGACGGACATCCAGCACGTGCTGGTGATCGGCTCCGGGCCGATCGTGATCGGGCAGGCCGCGGAGTTCGACTACTCCGGCACCCAGGCCTGCCGGGTGCTGCGCAGCGAAGGCCTGCGCGTCTCCCTGGTGAACTCGAACCCGGCCACCATCATGACCGACCCCGAGTTCGCCGACGCCACCTACATCGAGCCGGTCACGCCGGACTTCGTCGAGAAGGTCATCGCCAGTGAAAGTGAACGCGGGCGGCCCGTCGATGCTCTTCTTGCCACCCTCGGCGGGCAGACCGCGCTCAACTGCGCCGTCGCGCTGCACGAACGCGGCGTGCTCGACAAGTACGGCGTCGAGCTGATCGGCGCCGACATCGACGCCATCCAGCGGGGTGAGGACCGGCAGAAGTTCAAGGACATCGTGCGCACGGTCGGCGCCGACGTCCCGCGCTCCCGCGTCTGCCACGACATGGACGAGGTCCGCGACACCGTCAAGGAACTCGGCCTCCCGGTCGTCATCCGGCCGTCCTTCACCATGGGCGGGCTCGGCTCCGGCATGGCGCACACGCCCGAGGACCTCGAGCGGCTCGCCTCCACCGGCCTCGCCGAATCTCCGGTCACCGAGGTGCTCATCGAGGAGAGCGTGCTCGGCTGGAAGGAGTACGAGCTCGAGCTGATGCGCGACAAGCACGACAACGTCGTGGTCGTCTGCTCGATCGAGAACATCGACGCGATGGGCGTGCACACCGGCGACTCGGTCACCGTCGCGCCCACCATGACCCTCACCGACCGCGAGTACCAGGTGATGCGGGACGTCGGCATCGCCGTGCTGCGCGAGGTCGGCGTCGACACCGGTGGCTGCAACATCCAGTTCGCGATCAACCCGCGCGACGGGCGGATGGTCGTCATCGAGATGAACCCGCGCGTGTCCCGCTCCAGCGCCCTGGCGTCGAAGGCCACCGGCTTCCCGATCGCCAAGATCGCCGCCAAGCTCGCCATCGGCTACACCCTGGACGAGATCCGCAACGACATCACCGGCGAGACCCCGGCCGCGTTCGAGCCCACTTTGGACTACGTCGTCGTCAAGATGCCGCGGTTCGCCTTCGAAAAGTTCCCGGGCGCGGACCCCACGCTGACCACGACGATGAAGAGCGTCGGCGAGGCGATGTCGTTCGGCCGCAGCTTCCCCGAGGCGCTCGGCAAGGTGATGCGGTCGATCGAGACCAAGGCGACCGGCTTCTGGACGCTGCCCGACCCCGACGGCGTCACGCTGGAGTCCACTTTGGACTCGCTGCGCACGCCGAAGGAAGGCCGGCTGTACGAAGTGGAGCGTGCGCTGCGGCTCGGCGCCACCGTCGAGCAGGTGCACGAAGCCAGCGGCATCGACCCGTGGTTCATCGACCAGATCGCCCTCATCGGCGAGGTCGGCGCCGAGGTCCGGGACGCGCCGGTGCTGGACGGGGACCTCCTGCGCCGCGCCAAGCGCACCGGCCTGTCGGACCGCCAGATCGCCGCCCTGCGGCCGGAACTGGCCGGCGAGGACGGCGTCCGCGCGCTGCGCCACCGCCTCGGCGTGCGGCCGGTGTTCAAGACCGTCGACACCTGCGCGGCCGAGTTCGCGGCCAAGACCCCGTACCACTACTCGGCTTACGAGTCCGATCCCGACGCGCAGTCCGAAGTGGTCGTCCAGAGCGACAAGCCGAAGGTGCTCATCCTCGGCAGCGGCCCGAACCGGATCGGGCAGGGCATCGAGTTCGACTACTCCTGCGTGCACGCGGCGATCGCGTTGCGGGAGGCCGGGTTCGAGGCCGTCATGGTCAACTGCAACCCGGAAACCGTCTCCACCGACTACGACACTTCCGACCGGCTGTACTTCGAGCCGCTGTCCTTCGAGGACGTCCTCGAGGTCGTGCACGCCGAGCAGGCGTCCGGCACGGTCGCCGGCGTGATCGTCCAGCTGGGCGGCCAGACCCCGCTGGGCCTGGCGAAGCGGCTCGCCGACGCCGGGGTGCCGGTGGTCGGCACGCCGCCGGAGGCCATCCACCTGGCCGAGGACCGCGGCGCGTTCGGTGAAGTGCTCACCGACGCCGGCCTGCCCGCCCCGCGCTACGGCACGGCGACGTCGTTCGACGGCGCCAAGCGGATCGCCGACGAGATCGGGTACCCGGTGCTCGTCCGGCCGTCCTACGTGCTCGGCGGCCGCGGCATGGAGATCGTCTACGACGAGGAGACCCTGGCCGGCTACATCAGCCGCGCCACCGAGATCACCCCCGAGCACCCGGTGCTCGTCGACCGGTTCCTCGACGACGCCATCGAAATCGACGTCGACGCGCTGTTCGACGGCGAGGAGCTCTACCTCGGCGGCGTCATGGAGCACATCGAGGAAGCCGGCATCCACTCCGGCGACTCCTCGTGCGCGCTGCCGCCGATCACGCTCGGCCACACCGACCTGCAGGCCGTCCGGCGCTCCACCGAGGCGATCGCCCGCGGTGTCGGCGTGCGCGGGCTGCTGAACGTCCAGTACGCGCTCAAGGACGACGTCCTGTACGTCCTGGAGGCCAACCCGCGCGCGTCGCGGACGGTGCCGTTCGTGTCCAAGGCGACGGCGGTGCCGCTGGCCAAGGCCGCCGCCCTGATCATGACCGGCTCGACGATCAAGGACCTGCGCGGGAGCGGCGTGCTGCCGGCCGAGGGCGACGGCGGCCGGATGCCGGCCGACTCGCCGGTCGCGGTCAAGGAAGCCGTGCTGCCCTTCCACCGCTTCCGCACCCCGGAAGGCCACGGCGTCGACTCGCTGCTGGGCCCGGAGATGAAGTCCACCGGCGAGGTGATGGGCGTCGACGTCTCCTTCGGCAAGGCCTTCGCGAAGTCCCAAAGCGGCGCGTACGGCTCGCTGCCGACGTCCGGGCGCGTGTTCGTCTCGGTCGCCAACCGCGACAAGCGCTCGCTCGTGTTCCCGGTGAAGCGGCTGGCGGACCTCGGCTTCGAGATCCTCGCCACGTCCGGCACCGCGGAAGTGCTGCGGCGCAACGGCATCCCGTGCACCGTGGTGCGCAAGCACTACGAGGGTTCCACCGAGGCCGAGCCGAACATCGTGGACGTCATCCTCAACGGCGACGTCGACATGGTGATCAACACGCCCTACGGGAACAGCGGTCCGCGCGTCGACGGCTACGAAATCCGCACCGCGGCGGTGTCGCGGGACATCCCGTGCGTGACCACCGTGCAGGGCGCCGCGGCGGCCGTGCACGGCATCGAGGCCCTGATCCGGGGCGACATCGGGGTCAAGTCGCTGCAGGAGCTCCAGGCGGCGCTGAAGGCGAAGGCGTGAGCGGGCGGGAGCGGTTCGGGGCGCGGCTGGCCAAGGCCGTCGCGGCCCGCGGCCCGCTGTGCGCCGGGATCGACCCGCACCCGGGCCTGATCGAGGCCTGGGGACTGCCGCTGGACGCCTCGGGCCTGGAACGGTTCGCGCTGTCGGCCACGGAGGTCCTGGCGGCCCAGGCGGCCGTCGTGAAGCCGCAGTCGGCGTTCTTCGAAAGTTTCGGGGCGGCCGGTGTCCGGGTGCTGGAACGGGTGGTTTCGACCGCCCGCGACGCCGGCGCGCTGGTCCTCCTGGACGTCAAGCGCGGCGACATCGGCTCCACGATGGGCGCCTACACCGCCGCGTACGTCGCCGAGGGTGCGGCGATCGCCGCCGACGCGATCACCGTTTCGCCGTACCTCGGCTTCGGCTCTTTGGCCCAATGCGCCGAAACGGCCGTCTCGGCGGGGCGCGGCATCTTCGTGCTTGCCCGGACTTCGAACCCGGAAGCGGGCGAAGTGCAGAACGCGAAGCTGCCCGACGGGCGCACGGTCGCGCAGGCGATCGTCGATTCGGTGGCGGCGCTCAACGCAGGCGCGGAACCGCTCGGCGATGTGGGTGTCGTCGTCGGAGCCACCGTTCCGCCGGGAGAACTCGACCTTTCCCGGCTGAACGGTCCCGTGCTGGCGCCCGGTTTCGGGGCCCAGGGAGCCACTGTCGCCGATTTGCGGGCCCTGTTCGGTGCGTCCCTGCCGGGCGTGCTGCCCGCCTCGTCCCGGGACATCCTGAAGCACGGTCCGGAGCAAGCGGCTTTGCGCCAAGCGGTCGAACGGGTCGCCGAAGTGCTGGCCGACCCGCAGGAAAACGGCCAATAGCAGGGCCCGGAACGGGCCCCCACCAGGCACCCCCGCATTGTGGCCGGTGCTCACGGGTGGGTACCGTCGCGTCACCCACCCAGTTTTGAGAACTACCGGAGGAAAACGTGGCACTTCCCCAGCTGACAGAGGAACAGCGCGCTGCGGCGCTGGAGAAGGCCGCCGCCGCCCGCCGCATCCGTGCTGAGCTGAAGGAGCGGCTGAAGCGGGGCGGTACCACTCTGGTCGACGTGCTGAAGCAGGCCGAGGAGAACGAAGTCCTCGGCAAGATGAAGGTTTCGGCTCTGCTCGAGGCTCTGCCCGGTGTCGGCAAGGTCCGCGCCCAGCAGACCATGGAGCGACTGGAGATCGCCCCCAGCCGTCGCCTTCGCGGCCTCGGCGACCGGCAGCGCAAGGCGCTGCTGGCCGAGTTCAGCGGCGAGTGAACGGCGCCGGTCGTGACTACCCGGTGAACCGGGGCGCCGACCGCGGCAGTGAGCCGGTGACGGGGGACCTCCCCCGGCACCGGCTCACCGTCGTATCGGGGCCTTCGGGGGTCGGGAAGTCGAGCGTGGTGGGCGAGCTGCGGAAGCTGGAGCCCGACGTCTGGTTCAGCGTTTCGGTCACCACCCGCAAGCCGCGTCCCGGCGAAGTCGACGGGGCGCACTACCACTTCGTCGACCGCGCGGAGTTCGACGCGATGGTCGCCGACGGGCGGCTGCTGGAGTGGGCCGAGTTCGCCGGCAACTGCTACGGCACCCCGCGCGAGCCGGTCGAGAAGGCCCTCGCCGAGGGCCGCCCGGCCGTCCTGGAGATCGAACTGCAGGGCGCCCGCCAGGTCCGCGTTGCGATGCCGGAGGCCCGGCTGGTGATGCTGATGCCGCCGTCGTGGGAGGAACTGGTCGGCAGGCTCACCGGCCGTGGCACCGAAACGGAGGCCGCCGTGCAGGCCCGGCTGGCCGAAGCGGAGCGCGAGCTGGCGGCGGCGGGGGAGTTCGACCACCGCGTCGTCAACGCCGACGTGCGGGAGGCGGCTGAGCACTTGCTAAACTTGATTACTGAACCTTCTTCCGAAGATGTGGAGCACCACGAGTGACCAGCCAAGTGGCCTTGACCGAAGAGCTCGAGGGCATCACCAACCCCCCGATCGACGACCTGCTCGAGAAGGTCAGCTCGAAGTACGCGCTGGTGATCTACTCGGCCAAGCGGGCCCGCCAGATCAACGACTACTACGCCCAGCTGGGCGAGGGCCTGCTCGAGTACGTCGGCCCGCTCGTCGAGCCGGGCCCGCGGGAGAAGCCGCTCTCGATCGCGCTGCGCGAGATCCACGGCGGCCTGCTCGAGCACACCGAGGGTGAGTAAACCCCGCGTCGTCCTGGGCGTGGGCGGCGGGATCGCCGCCTACAAGGCCTGTGAGGTGCTGCGCGGGCTGACCGAATCCGGTCACGACGTCCGCGTGGTCCCCACCGAAGCCGCGCTGAACTTCGTCGGCGCGGCGACCTTCGAAGCCCTCTCCGGGCATCCGGTGCACACGGGCGTGTTCACCGAGGTGCCCGAGGTCCAGCACGTCCGCGTCGGCAAGGAAGCCGACCTCGTCCTGGTCGTCCCGGCCACGGCGAACCTGCTCGCCAAGGCCGCCCACGGCCTGGCGGACGACCTGCTGACCACCACGCTGCTCACCGCCCGGTGCCCGGTCGCCTTCTTCCCGGCGATGCACACGGAGATGTGGGAGCACCCCGCGACCCGCGACAACGTGGCCCTGCTGCGTTCGCGCGGCATGGTCGTCACCGAGCCGGACTCCGGACGGCTGACCGGAGTCGACACCGGCAAGGGCCGCCTGGCGAACCCGGCCGAGATCGTCGACCTGGCCCGGCTGCTGCTGGCCCGCCCCGACGCCCTCCCGCGCGACCTCGAAGGCGTCCGCGTGGTGGTCTCGGCGGGCGGCACCCGCGAACCCCTCGACCCGGTCCGCTACCTGGGCAACCGCTCGTCCGGCAAGCAGGGCTACGCGCTGGCCCGCGTCGCCGCCCAGCGTGGCGCCGACGTCACCCTGGTCACCGCGCACACGGTCGCCCTGCCGGACCCGGCGGGCGCGGCCGTCGAGCACGTCTCGACGGCGGAGGAACTGCGGCAGGCGGTGCACGCCGCGGCCGCTTCCGCGGACGTGGTCGTGATGGCCGCCGCGGTCGCCGACTTCCGGCCGGCCAACCGGGCCGAGCACAAGATCAAGAAGTCCGACGACCAGCCGGACCCGGTGATCGAGCTCGACCGCAACGCCGACATCCTGGCCGAATTGGTGCAGAACCGGCGTCCCGGGCAGGTCATCGTGGGATTCGCCGCGGAAACCGGCGACGAGCACGGCAGCGTCCTCGACCACGCCCGCGCGAAGCTCAAGCGCAAGGGCGCCGACCTGCTGGTCGTCAACGCCGTCGGCGACGGGAAAGCGTTCGGCACCGAGGACAATTCGGGCTGGCTCCTGGGGTCCGATGCCATGGAAAAACCCCTACCTCTCGCGCAGAAGGCTGAACTGGCGTCCACCTTGTGGGACGCTGTTGTGAGCTTCATGAAGCGTTGACCGTCCCTAGAGCGATAGTCAGTACGCTTGCACTGGTAAGGGGTGCCTAACTTTCGGGGCATCCGACGTCTAGGTGAGGAAGTGACGGCCACCGTGACCGCGTCTAGCAGCAGATTGTTCACCTCGGAGTCGGTGACCGAAGGGCACCCGGACAAGATTTGCGATGCCATCAGCGACTCGATCCTCGACGGCCTGCTGTCGAAGGACCCGCGCAGCCGCGTCGCCGTCGAGACCCTGATCACCACCGGCCAGGTGCACGTGGCCGGCGAGGTGACCACCGAGGCGTACGCCGACATCCCCACGATCGTCCGCGACGTCATCCTGAAGATCGGGTACGACTCCTCCGCCAAGGGCTTCGACGGCAACTCGTGCGGCGTCAACGTCGCCATCGGGTCGCAGTCGCCCGACATCGCCCAGGGCGTCGACACCGCGTACGAGTCGCGCGTCGAGTCGGACGAGGACGAGATCAACCGCCAGGGCGCCGGCGACCAGGGCCTGATGTTCGGCTACGCCTGCTCGGACACGCCCGAGCTGATGCCGCTGCCGATCGCGCTGGCCCACCGGCTGTCGAAGCGGCTGACCGCGGTCCGCAAGGACGGCGTGCTGCCGTACCTGCGCCCGGACGGCAAGACCCAGGTGACCATCGAGTACGCCGGCGACCAGCCGGTCCGCCTCGACACGGTCGTCGTGTCCTCGCAGCACGCCGACGGCATCGACCTGGACCGGATGCTCAGCGTCGACGTCAAAGAGCACGTCGTCGGCCCCGAACTCGAGGGCCTGGGCATCGACACCTCGAACGCGCGCCTGCTGGTCAACCCGACCGGCCGGTTCGTCATCGGCGGCCCGATGGGCGACGCCGGCCTGACCGGGCGCAAGATCATCGTCGACACCTACGGCGGCATGGCCCGCCACGGCGGTGGCGCGTTCTCGGGCAAGGACCCGTCCAAGGTCGACCGGTCCGCGGCGTACGCGATGCGCTGGGTGGCCAAGAACGTCGTCGCCGCGGGCCTGGCCCAGCGGACCGAGGTCCAGGTCGCCTACGCGATCGGCAAGGCGGCCCCGGTCGGCCTGTTCGTCGAGACGTTCGGCACCGAGACGGTCGACCCGTCGAAGATCCAGCAGGCCATCACCGAGGTCTTCGACCTCCGGCCCGCGGCGATCATCCGCGACCTCGACCTGCTGCGCCCGATCTACGCCCCGACGGCGGCCTACGGCCACTTCGGCCGTCCCGAGCTGGGCCTCCCCTGGGAGAGCACGGCCCGCGCCGAGGCCCTCAAGGCCGCAGCCGGCGCCTGAGTCCTCCTCGTCCCGGCCCGTCGTGAGTGGTAAGGAGGGTTCTAACCCTCCTTACCACTCACGACCAGCCGCGGCAGACCACCCGACTGTGGCCGGTCTCCCCGTGGCCTGGCCGGTGGAGCTGTCGGTGGGGTCTGGTAGAGATCAGGCGTGAGCAGTTCCGAGCCCGCCGCTCTCTGGGACCTCCCGGAGCAGCCGCCCGCACCTCGGGCGGCATCCTCGCGCGCCCGGAAGAAGCCGAAGCCGGGGGAGAAGGCGAAGGGTGCCCAGTCGCCCGCGCCCGAGCGGCCGGTCGCGCGGATCGTCGTCGACATCCCGCTGGCCCACCTGGACCGCACCTTCGACTACCTCGTCCCGGAGAAGCTGCACGAGACCGCCGTGCCGGGGTGCCGCGTCCGCGTCCGGTTCGCCGGGCAGCTGGTCGACGGCTACCTGATCGAACGCGGCGAGACCAGCGACTACGGCAGCAAGCTGGCGTTCCTGGACCGCGTGACGTCGCCGGAGCCGGTGCTGCCGCCCTCGCTGCACGCCGTCTGCCGGGCGGTCGCCGACCGCTACGGCGGCACGCTGTCCGACGTCCTGCGGCTCGCCATCCCGCCCCGGCACGCGAAGGCCGAGGGCGAGCCGCCGTCGGCGCCGTCGGCTTCGCCGGACGCGCCCGACACCACGGCCTGGGCGCGCTACCAGCGCGGTCCGGCGTTCCTGGAGGCGCTGGGCGAGGGCAAGCCCGCGAACGCCGTCTGGCAGGCCCTGCCCGGTGAGGACTGGCCACGCCGGCTGGCCGAGGCGGCCGGGACGGTGGCGGCGTCGGGCCGGGGTGCGGTGCTGGTGGTGCCGGACCACCGCGACCTGACCCGGGTGCACGCGGCCTGCGCGGCGGTCGTGGGCGAGGACGCCGTGGTGGCGCTGATCGCCGGGCTCGGCCCGGCCGAGCGGTACCGCCGCTGGCTCGCCGTGCTGCGCGGCGCGGTGCGGGTGGTCGTCGGCACGCGGGCGGCGATGTTCGCGCCGGTCCACGACCCGGGGTTGTTCGCCGTCTGGGACGACGGCGACGACCTGCACCTCGACCAGCACGCGCCGTACCCGCACGTCCGCGACGTGCTGATGGACCGAGCGCACGCGGCGAAGGCGTCGCTGCTGGTCGGCGGCTTCGCCCGGACGGCCGAAGCCCAGCTGCTCGTCGAGTCCGGCTGGGCCGCCCCGGTGCTGGCGGACCGCGCGACGCTGCGGTCTTCGGCCCCGCGCGTCACACCGGTCGGCGAGGACTTCGACGTCGCCCGCGACGAAGCCGCCCGGGTGGCGCGCCTGCCGGCGGTCGCGTTCGAGGCGGCGCGCCAGGCGTTCGCGGCCGACCTTCCGGCGCTGGTCCAGGTCCCGCGGCGCGGGTACGTCCCCGGCCTGGCCTGCGGAAACTGCCGGACACCCGCGCACTGCCGCCGGTGCGCGGGCCCGCTGGCCCTGCCGGGCGGCTCGCTCGACGGGCAGCCGAAACCCCCGGCGTGCCGCTGGTGCGGAGTCCCGGAAACGGCGTTCCGCTGCACGACGTGCGGCTCGGTCCGGCTGCGCGCGGTGATCGTCGGCGCCAAGCGGACGGCGGAGGAGCTCGGCCGCGCGTTCCCGGGCGTCCCGGTCCGCACGTCGGGCGCGGCGGAGGTCCTGGAGTCGGTGCCGGGCAAGCCGGCGCTGGTGGTGTGCACGCCGGGAGCGGAACCGGTGGCCGAAGGCGGCTACGGCGCGGCCCTGCTCCTGGACGGCTGGGCCCTACTGGGCCGCCAGGACCTGCGGGCGGGCGAAGAGACCCTCCGCCGCTGGATGGCGGCGGCGGCCCTGGTCCGCCCGGCATCCGCGGGCGGCCGCGTGATCGTCGGCGCCGAGGCGGGGCTGGCGGTGGTCCAGGCCCTGGTCCGCTGGGACCCGGCCTGGCACGCGGCCCAGGAGCTGGCGGAACGGCGGGAGCTGGGCTTCCCGCCGGCGATGCGGCTGGCGAGCGTCGAGGGCAGCCCGGACGCGGTGGCGGGCTTGCTGTCGGACCTGCCGTTGCCATCGTCGGGGGAGGTCCTGGGCCCGGTCCCGATCGGCGAGGTCGACGAGGAGGGCAACGCGGAGCGTGAGCGGGCCTTGGTCCGCGTGTCCCGCAGTGAGGGGAAGGCGTTGTCGTCGGCCATCCACGCGGCCGCGGCGCGGCGGGATGCCCGGAAGGCCACGGAACCGATCCGCATCCAGCTGGACCCGCTGGACCTCATTTAGTACCCAGCCCGGTCTTGCTTGTTGTAACGACCGGCCGTACAGGCGCGACACGGCAGTAGTCGTGGTGGTGAAGCTGAGCGGATCGGTGAATGAAGAAGCTCGAGGCACACGAAGTCCCTCTGTCGAAGGTGTTTTCCAGTGACTACGAGTTCGTGATACCGGATTACCAGCGTCCCTATACCTGGGGTCCGGAACAAGCCACTCAGCTCCTCGAAGACCTGTATGAAGCCATGGCCCGGGACCCGGGCGACCCGTATTTCCTCGGTTCGGTCGTGTTGGTCAAACAAGCGGACAGTCCCATGTCGGAGGTCATCGACGGCCAGCAGCGCCTGACGACCTTGACGATTCTGCTGTCCGTGCTGAGAGAGCTTTCCGAGAGCTCAGCGGACGCCGACAACCTGGACAAGCTGATCTGGGAACCGGGAGACACGATCCAGGAGCTGGCTTCCCGGCCACGGGTGCGGCTCCGGTCCCGGGACGAGGACTTCTTCCGCAAGCACGTTCAAGATCGAGGCGGACTCGAGGTGCTGGCGGCCGGAGCCGCACCGGAGAACGACGCACAGGGCCGGATCGTCGCGAATGTGGTGTCGCTGCGCAAAAGCCTCCTCGATCGGTCCGCCGACGAGCGGCTCGCCCTGGCGAAGATGATCGTGCAGCGAACCTTCCTCGTCGTGGTGAGCACGTCGGACCTGACCAGCGCCTACCGCATTTTCTCGGTCATGAACTCCCGCGGCGTCGAGCTTTCGCCCGCGGACATCTTCAAATCGAAGGTCATCGGTGCGCTGCCTGATGGGCTGAAGGAAAAGTACGCCGGCAAGTGGGAGGATCTCGAGGCCGATCTCGGACGGGACGGATTCTCCGACCTCTTCTCACACATCCGAATGGTGTACATGAAGATCCGGGCGCGGGAACAGCTGTTGCTGGAGTTCGAGAGCCACGTGCTCAGGAGCTTCTTGCCCGGCAGAGCGGCCGACTTCGTCGACGACGTCCTTGCGCCCTACGGGCACGCTTATCGGGACATCATCACGTGTGACTACCAGTCTTTGCCTGAAGCAGGTGAGATCAACCGGTGGTTGCGCCGCCTGCACCGCTTGGACAACTTCGACTGGCAGGCTCCGGCGCTCTGGGCGCTCACACACCACCAGTTCGACCGCGACTGGCTGGTGGAGTTCCTGGGCAAGCTCGACCGGCTCGGCGCGTGGATGCTGGTGCGCCGCTACAACACCCACGGTCGAGGTCAGCGCATCGGCCAGCTCTTGCGTGAACTCGACTCCGGCCTGGGGCTCGGCTCACCCGCGCTCGAGCTGACCGAAGACGAACAGGCGGAAATGTTCGACCGGCTGCACGGAGAGATCTACACCCAGACCGCGGTGCGCAAATACGTGCTCATCAGGCTCAACGAGATCCTGTCCGATCCGCCTGTCTTCGAGCATCCGCCCAAGATCATCACTGTGGAGCACGTGCTGCCCCAGAACCCCAAGCCCGACAGCGAATGGCGGCGGCTCTTCACGCCCGAGCAAAGAGCCTACTGGACGCATAGACTGGCGAACCTCGTCCTGCTCAGCCGGACGAAGAACTCCGAAGCGCAGAACTACGACTTCGGCATCAAAAAGTCTCGCTACTTCACTTCCAAATCGGGAGAATCCAACTTCGCGCTGACCACCCAAGTGCTGGCGACGGATACCTGGACTCCCGAACTGCTGGAGCAGCGTCAGGACGAGCTGGTCGGCCTGCTGGCCCGAGCGTGGTCGCTGCCCAGCCGGAACTGAGGCACCTCGGCGGTCGTCTCGGAAATCGAGCGACTCAGCGTCAGCGGGTGAGAACCGTGCCCGGTGCGGACTCGACCGCCGCCAGCGGGGATTCCGTTGCGTGGTGCGGAGTTTCCGCGCCCGGGCCGGCCGCCGCAGCCGTCGTCAAGGCGACCACCTCGGCCGCGATCGCCTGGCGGCGGGCTTCGAAGTCCGCGTCCGTCAGCGCCGCCGGGTCGGCGGGCTGGCCGAGCACCGGGGTATGCAGGTGCCCGCCCGCGACCGACGTCAGCCCGAGGCCGAGGCGGACGCGGTTGCTGCGGAACATGGATTCGTTCGACAGATAGTTGCCGCCGCCGCCCGAGGCCGCGATCTCGCCCGGGGCCGGGGCGTCCGAGCGGCACACCGTCGCTCCCGTGCCCGGGTGCGCCGGGTCCGGCCACACGCAGAACGCCTCGTTGAAGTTGACCGGGTAGGCGCCGGTCACCTCGAGCATCCGTGAGTACGGCAGCGTCGTCTCGATGAACTGGACGTCCGGCTGCGGCCAGCCCGCGGCCGGCGGCACCGCACCGGTCACCGAAACGTTGTTGTTGTCCGGGAAGCCGCCGCGCCAGTTGCCTGCCCAGCGTTCGATGTCGAACCGGCCCGGGCGCCCTTGGCTGATGGTCATGATCACGTCCGGCCGTCGTGCGCGGTCGCGCAGGGCCGTCCCGTAGGCCGCTTCGACGATGCCCGCGTCGAAGTAGCCCCACACGACCGGGAAGTTCACCGCCTGCACCACGGCCGGACCCGACGGCGTGGCGAGGATCCGCCCGTCGAGCTGCAGCGCCGACGCCCCCGCCGGGTTCGAGATCCGGACGCCGGCGCCGTCGAGCTGGAAGGGGTCGAAGCCGCTCACCATGACCCGCCGCGCCGGCCCGAGCGGGAAGCGGACGTCGTCGAGGCCGCGCGATCCGCGATCGAACGCCGCGAGCAGCGACGCCCGCTGCGAGGCCGCCAGCGGGAAGCGCGGCCGCCATTGCCGCACCGCGCTGCTGAGCTGCAGCCGCGCCCAGTACAGCGGCCGGTCGTCGAAGCGGTCGAGCGTGCCGAGACCGGGAGCGCGGCCCTGGGCGCGGTCGACCGCCGTCCGCCAGAGCCGGTCACCGGCCTGCGTGACGACCCGTTCGGCCCGGCGCGGGGTGCGCGCGGCGCAGAGGTCGTGCTGGACCTCGGCGACGAAGGGGGCGAGCCCGGCCTGCCGGACCAGCTCGGGGCCGACGGCAGGCCCGCCGGCCGGCATCGTCGCGGTCAGCCGCTGCTCCTCGACGGTCAGCGGGACGGCCGTGTCGAAGCAGTGCGGCGCCGGCGTGGCCGCGGCGACGCCGGGGAGCACGAACATCGGCACGGCGGAGAGCAAGGGGAGCAGGACGGACAGGCGCACGGGTTTCCTCCACGTCGCTGAGCGGTCTCCGCCGTCCAGTCTCGCGGCCGGGAAGAGTTCCGGGAACCGTGCATAAGTCGGATGACGGCTTGAAGCTGCCCGGGGCAAGGGGGCAGACTCGCCCGCATGCCCGCGCACTGGAGCCGCACCACGCTCGTCCTGGCCGTCGCCGCCGCGCTTGCCGCCGGTGTCGCCGTGCCCGCCACCGCCGCCACGCCCACGCCGAAGTCGCCGGTCGCCGTCGGCTTCGGGGGTGCTGCCGCCAGCATCGACGCCGACGCCACCGCGATCGGCACGCAGGTCCTGCGCGACGGCGGGAACGCCGTCGACGCGGCCGTCGCGGTCGCCGCCGCGCTCGGTGTCACCGATCCGTTCTCCGCCGGGGTCGGCGGCGGCGGGTTCTTCGTCTACTACGACGCCAAGACCCACCGCGTGCACACGCTCGACGGCCGTGAGACCGCCCCGCAGACCGCCGACGAGAACCTCTTCCTCGAGAACGGCCAGCCGCTCCCGTTCGCCGACGCCGTCACCAGCGGCCTCAGCGTCGGCGTGCCCGGTACGCCCGCGACCTGGGCCGAGGCGCTGCGCAAGTGGGGGACCCGCTCGCTGGCGAAGTCGCTGAAGCCCGCGGAGAAGCTCGCGCGCGACGGGTTCGTCGTCGACCAGACGTTCCAGACGCAGATCGCGAACAACGCGGCGCGGTTCTCCGCGTTCCCGTCGACGCGGTCGCTGTACCTGCCGGGCGGCGCGCCCCCGGCGCCGGGGACGGTGTTCAAGAACCCCGACCTCGCGGCCACGTACGCGCAGCTCGAGCGTTCCGGCGTCGACGCGCTGTACCGCGGCCCGATCGGCGCGGACATCGCGAAGACGGTGCAGAAACCGCCGGTGGACCCGGCGTCGACGCTGAAGGTCCGGCCCGGGAACCTCACCACCGGCGACCTCGCCGCCTACCGCGCCATCGAGCGCGACCCGACCCACGCCCGGTACGAGGGGCTCGACGTCTACGGCATGCCGGCGCCGTCGTCGGGCGGCCTGACGGTCGGTGAAGCGCTCAACATCCTGGAGAACTTCGACCTGAAGCACGCGAGCAAGGCCGACTACCTGCAGTACTTCCTGGAGTCGACCCGCTTCGCCTTCGCCGACCGCAACCGCTGGATCGGCGACCCGGCGTTCGTCGACGTCCCGGCGCGCGAGCTGCTGCGCCAGCGGTTCGCGGACACCCGGGCGTGCCTGATCTCGAAGGACAAGGCGGCGACGAGCCCGGTGGCCCCGGCCGACCCCCGGCATCCGACCCCGTGCGCCGCGGGGACGACGGCCGCGCCGACGCCGTACGAGGGCGAGAACACGACGCACCTGACGGTGGCGGACAAGTGGGGCAACGTCGTCGCGTACACGCTGACCATCGAGCAGGAGGGTGGTAGCGGCATCGTGGTGCCGGGCCGCGGGTTCCTGCTGAACAACGAGCTGACGGACTTCTCGTTCACGCCGGTGACCCCGGGCGTGCCGGACCCGAACCTCCCGGGCCCGGGCAAGCGGCCGCGCTCGTCGATGGCCCCGACGATCGTCCTGGACCACGGCCGCCCGTTTTTCGCGACGGGCTCGCCGGGCGGAGCGTCGATCATCACGACGGTGCTCCAGGTGATCCTGGGTCGCCTCGACCGCGGCTTGTCCCTCGAGCAGGCGATCGCGGCCCCGCGCGCATCCCAGCGCAACTCGGCGGCGGCGCAGGTCGAGCAGGCATTCCTGGACCAGCCGGAGACGGCGGACCTGAGGGCACGCGGCCAGGGCTTCTCGACAGCCCCGGCGGAGATCGGCGCGGCGACGGGAGTGGAGCGCCTGCGCGACGGCCGCTGGCTGGCGGCGGCGGAACCGGTGCGCCGCGGCCAGGGCGCGGCCCAGGTGGTGTGGCCCACGCACTGGTAGGTCCAACGGCGGTCCCGAGCGTCCCCCGGGAGTGAATGACCATTCGCGACGCCGGGGGCGTTCGGCTAGCCCCCGGCAGAGGACGCCCACCAACCACACCCCCTGCCGGACCGATACGCAGCCGCCTCAGCGGCCGTCAGGCCGTGTCAAGGCACGCTTTCCCGCCTTGACACGGCCTGACGGCCGTTGAACAATCCGGCGTTCGGGCCGGCGGGGAAACCCCGGCAGAGTTTTCAGCGAAGCAGCTTTCCGGCGGCCAAAGCAGGGCGATCTCGCCGAAAAACACCCCCAGGCCCGGGGGCGCCCCCCGGGTCCAGCGTATCGCCGGACTCCGACAGAAAGCCGGGAAAAGCCCCCGCAACCCACCCACTTGTCCCCATCCCAACCCCCCTGTGGACAACCCCCGCCGACCTCCTGATCGGCACATCGGGGCACTGGCGCGCCCGCCCGGACGGCGCCTTCTAGACTCGGCCCCGATGTTCCAGCCACCTGAAACCCTGCTTCCGCCGGGGGTGGGCCGATGAAGCTCGTCTTCGCCGGCACCCCCGACCCGGCGGTCCCCGCCCTGCGTGCCCTGCTCGAGTCCGGGCGGCACGAGGTCGTCGCCGTCGTCACCCGCCCGGATGCGCAGGCCGGGCGCGGCCGTCGCGTCGTGCGGTCGCCCGTCGGCGCCCTCGCCGACGAACACGGCATCGAAGTCCTCACGCCCGCGCGCGCCGGTGACCCGGCCTTCCTCGCGCGGCTGGCCGAGCTCGCGCCGGACGCCTGTCCCGTCGTCGCCTACGGGGCGCTGCTGCCGCAAGCCGCCCTGGACATCCCGCGGCTGGGCTGGGTGAACCTGCACTTCTCGCTGCTGCCCGCGTGGCGGGGCGCCGCGCCCGTGCAGGCCGCGATCCGCGCCGGCGACGAGATCACCGGCGCCTCGACCTTCCGGATCGTCAAGGAACTGGACGCCGGCCCGGTCTACGGCGTCGTCACCGAGGCGATCGGGGCCACCGACACCGCCGGCGAGCTGCTCGGGCGGCTCGCGGAGTCCGGGGCCAAGCTGCTGCTGTCCACCATGGACGGTCTGGCCGACGGCAGCCTCGTCGCGCGCGAACAGCCCGCCGAGGGCGTCAGCTACGCGCCGAAGGTGACGGTCGAGGACGCGCGGGTGTCCTTCGCCGACCCGGCGTCGGCGGTCGACCGGCAGATCCGGTCGGTCAGCCCGGACCCGGGCGCGTGGGCGGAGTTCCGCGGGGAACGCTTCAAGCTCGGCCCGGTCACGGTGCTCGACGAACCCGGCCCGCCGCCGGGCGAGATCGTGGTCGAACGCAAACGGGTGCTGGTCGGGACGGCGACGAAGCCGTTGCGGCTCGGCGAAGTCCAGGCACCCGGCAAGAAACGGATGGCGGCCACCGACTGGGCGCGCGGTACGAGGATCGACCAGGGAGAGCGCCTCCGGTGAACGACCACAGGGAACGACGTCCGTCACGGCCGCAGCGGGGCCGTCCGGCACCGCGCAAGGAAGGGCCGCGCCGCCCGCCGGAGGTCGATCCGGCCCGTCAGGCCGCGTTCGACGTGCTCGCGGCCGTCCGGACGAAGGACGCCTACGCCAACCTCGTCCTGCCGGACCTGCTGCGCGAGCGGCGGATCACCGGCCGGGACGCCGCGCTGGCCACCGAACTCGCCTACGGCACCTCGCGGGCGCAGGGCCTGCTCGACGCGATCATCGAGTCCTGCGCCGAGCGCCCGCTCAAGCAGACCGACCCGGCGGTGCTCGACGCGCTGCGCCTCGGCGTCTACCAGCTGCTGCGCACCCGCATCCCCGAGCACGCCGCGGTGACGTCCACTGTGGACCTCGTGCGGGCGGAAGGCGGTTCGTGGGCCACGGGTTTCGCGAACGCCATCCTGCGCAAGGTGTCCGAAAAGGACGAAGCGGCGTGGCTCGACGAACTGGCGCCGGACGAGGCCGCCGACCCGATCGGGGCCTACGCGCTGCGCACGGCGCACCCGCGCTGGATCGCCCGCTCGTTCGCCGAAGCGCTCGGTGACAAGGGAGCCGGCCTCAAGGCCGCGCTGGAAGCCGACGACGCGCGCCCCGAGGTGCACCTCGTCGCCCGGCCCGGCGAAATCAGCGCCGACGAGCTCGCCGCGATCACCGGCGGCGACCCGGCGCCGTACTCGCCGTACGGCGTGCGCCTGCCCGCCGGCGCCGGCGACCCGGCCGACGCCGAACCGGTCCGCGAGCGGCTGGCCGCGGTCCAGGACGAAGGCAGCCAGCTCTGCGCGATCGCCGCGACGAAGGTGCCGCTCGAAGGTTCCGACGAGCGCTGGCTCGACCTGTGCGCCGGCCCCGGCGGCAAGGCGGCGCTGCTCGGCGCGCTGGCCGCGCTGAGCGGGGCGACCGTCGACGCCGTCGAGAAGGCGCCGCACCGCGCGAAGCTCGTCGAGAAGGCCACCAGCGGCCTGCCGGTGAAGGTGCACGTGGCCGACGGACGGGAAAGCGGCCTGGAACCGGGCTACGACCGGATCCTCGTCGACGCGCCGTGCAGCGGCCTCGGCGCGCTGCGGCGGCGGCCGGAGGCGCGCTGGCGGCGTCAGCCGTCCGACGTCGCGGACCTGACGAAGCTGCAGGGCGAGCTGATCACCGCGGCCTACGAGCTGCTGCGGTCCGGCGGCGTGCTGACCTACGTCGTCTGCTCGCCGCACCTGGCCGAGACCGAAGGCGTCTTCGCGGAGACGGCGCGCCGGCTGAAGGCCGAGGTGCAGGACGCGCGCGAGTTCTTCCCGGGCGTCCCGGAGCTCGGCGACGGGCCGTACGTCCAGCTGTGGCCGCACCGCCACGGCACGGACGCGATGTTCTGCGCCGTGTTGCGCAAACCGTGAGGGACCTCGGGCTGGTCGCCGGCTCGTGCGGCGGGCTGGACACCCGGTTCGCCGCCGAGTTGGCCCGCCCGGCCGCCGACCGCGGCTGGCGGACGGCGATCACGCTGACGCCGACCGCGCACCGCTGGCTCGACGCAACCGGTGCGCTCGCCGACGTCGCCGCCTGCACGGACCTGCCGGTCCGCAGCGTGTCCCGGCTGCCGGGCGAGCCGCGGCCGCACCCGGATCCGACGGTGTTCCTCTTCGCGCCGGCGTCGGCGAACTCGGTGGCCAAGCTGGCGCTCGGGATCGCGGACAACCAGGCCCTGACGGTGCTCGGTGACGTGCTGGGCGCGCCGGGGATCACGATGGTGGTGGCGTACCAGATCCAGGACACCCGGGTGCACCACCCGGCGTGGCAGCGCCACCTCGACACCCTGGCGGGCGCCGGGGTGACGCTGCACCGCCTGGACGTCCGGCGGCCGTGGACCGAGGCGCTCGACCTGCTGCCCTGAGCGCGCCGCGGGGGCGCCCCCCGTCTGCCACGCTACCGGCCACCACCGACAGGTTCGGGTCGTCGGCCTAGGAACAGAACGCTGCATCCACAGCCGCGAGCAAATGTGGATTCGTCTCCGCCGGGGTCGGGTTTTCGTTCAGCGCCACCGTCGCTCGCCGCTCTTTCGGACCCGTTCCTGCGAAGTTCGTGAACCCGATGATGCCGCCTTCATGCCCCCACACCACGCCGCACGACAGCGGGATGCTGCCCAGCCCCAAGCCGTACCGGGCGCCCGGGACGCCCAGGTCCGCCGGGACCGTGCGGCGCATTTCCGCCAGTTCGGCCGGGCGCAGCAGCCGGCCGCCCAGGAGAGCTCCGTAGAACCGGTTCAGGTCCGCCGGAGTGGAGACCAGGCCGCCCGCCGCTCCCGCGATCGAGGCGTCGAAGTCGCTGAAATCCACCAGCTTCTCACCGAGCGGGAAGTAGCCGATCGCGTGCGGGGACGGCAGCTTCTCGTCGCCGCGGCGAGGGAGGTACGTGTCGCGCAGGCCCAGCGGGCGGGTGATCCGGCGGGCGATCTCCGTGTCGAGCGCATGGCCGGTCACGCGTTCCACGAGCATCCCCGCCACGATGTAGTTCGTGTTCGAGTACGACCAGCTCGTGCCCGGCGGGAACAGCGCCGGGTGCTGCACCGCCAGCGCCACCAGCTCGGCCGGCTCGGCGCCGCGGTGGCGCAGCGCCTCCGGGTCGCTCAGGTCGAAGTCCTGCAGATAGTCCGGCACCCCGCTCGTGTGCTGCAGCAGCTGCCGGACCGTGATCCGCTCGTCGGGCAGCAGCCCCGGCAGGTACCGCGCCACCGGCGCGTCCAGCCGGACCCGGCCCTCCGCGACCAGCTGCAGGACCACCGTGGCGACGAACGTCTTCGTGACGCTGCCCGCGCGGTAGGAACCGTTGCGCGGGAACGGCTTCCCGGTGGTGACGTCACCCCGGCCGCTGCGGGTGACCTGCGTCCGCCGGTCGTCCTGGACGACCGCCGCCGCCCCCGGTACGCCGTCCTGGACCGTCAGCACGTCCAGGCTCTCCTGGACCGGGTTCTTGACCGCCGCCGGCGCCGGTGCCGCCGTGGTGGCCGCGAGCAGCGCGACGAGCGTGCCGGCGGTGACGGCCCGCAATGACTTCCGCATGAGAAAACCCCCTGGTGTCTCGGTGTTCCCCACGCTAGGGACACCGGACACCAGGGGGTATCGGGGAGACCACCGGAAAGTCCCGGGGGTGTACCCCACCACTCAGCGCAGCTTGAGGGCCCGCTTCAGGGTGCCGAACAGGTCGGTCTGGTTGGTCAGGCCGACGATGTTGGCCGCCTGCGGGCCGAGGCCCGCGATGCGCACCTGGGTGCCCGTGTGCGACTGCGAGCCGCCCGCTTCCGCGGTGCCGTAGGCCAGCGTCATGTTCGCGCCCTCGTTGGTGATCAGGGTCGCGGTCAGGCCCGGGGTGGCGGCGGGCTCGACGATCTGGCTGCTGTGGCCGTGGTCGGCGGTCACCAGCACCAGCGTGTCCGGGTGGCTGCGGGCGAACGCCGTGCCCGCCGCGATCGCCGCGTCGAAGTCGACCGTTTCGCCGATCTGGCCGCACGGGTCGGCCGCGTGGTCCTGCTTGTCGATGCTCGCGCCCTCGACCTGCAGGAAGAAGCCCTTGTCACTGCGGCGGTCGTCGAGCAGCTCGAGGGCCTTGCGGGTCTGGTCGGCCAGCTTCGGCTGGGTGGACGGCAGCTTCGGGTTCGGCGCGCAGCGCGTGGGCGCGGTGCCGCCGTGCACGGCCGCCGGGCCGGTCCAGTTCACCGGCATGTTGCCGTCGGCGAACAGGCCGAGGACCGGCTTGCCCTTCTTCGCCGCGGCCAGGTCGGCCGCGGTGTTCACCACGGTGTAGCCGGCCGCCTTGGCCTGGTCGAGGACGGTCTTGCCCTGGAACTTGCCCGCCGTCACCTGCTGCTTGAAGTACTTCGCGCCGCCGCCCAGCAGGACGTCGGGGCGGGTCTGCACCAGCTGCTCGGCGATCGAGCCGAGGCCGCCGTTCTCCTTGGCGTTCTTCGCGCACTTGGCGGTCGTCTCGACCGGGCCCTTGCAGTCGCGGTTGACGACGTGCGCGCCGAGCACGGCCGGGGTCGCGTCCTGGACCTCGGCGGTGGTGACGTCGCCGGTGCGCAGCCCGTTGCGCTTGGCCAGCTCCAGGATCGTCGGGACGTCGTTGCCGTAGGCGTCGACGGAGATCGCGCCGTTGTAGGTCTTCGTGCCGGTGGCCCAGCCGGTGCCGGACGCGGCCGAGTCGGTCACGTAGTTCGGCTTGGCCGGGTTGTTCTGCTCAACGGCGTAGGTCGTGTAGTCACCGGTGAGCGGCAGCTCGTCCATGGCGAGGCGGCCCGCGGCGCCGCGCTCGTAGTTGCGGGCGGCGGTGATCTCCGACTGGCCCATGCCGTCGCCGATGAACAGGATGACGTTGCGGGCGTGGCCGCCCTGGACCGCGGCGCGGACGTCGGCGGTGCGGTCACCGGTGCCGGCGGACGAGCGCGCGTCGGCGTTGTCGGAGCCGTTGGTGGCCAGGGCGACCGGCGCGGCGGCGACCAGGGCGGCGCCGAGCGCGCCCGCGACGAGCCACCGGCGGCGGCCGGCGAACAGCGAAGCCATGTTTCTCCTCGTTGGGGAACTTCGGGAGGTAAGCGCCCGGATTTCGGACACGGGTCATTAGTCCTCCCGCATGTGTGCCGCGGAGGGACTGAGGGTGACGGGAGGGTGGCCGCTGGCCGAACTCATCACTTCCCGCCGGTGACCGGGAGCACGTCGGTTATTGACCGCCAAGGTGTCCCGGCCGGACGACGCCCGATTCGTACGCTATGACCACTGCTTGACTGCGGTTCCCGGCGCCGAGCTTGGTGAAGACGTTGCCCACGTGGGTCTTCACCGTCTCCAGGCTGATCACCAGCGCCGTCGCGATGTCCTGATTGGACAGTCCGGTGGCGATGAGCCGCAGCACCTCGGCTTCGCGGCGGGTGAGCCTCTTCGCCGCCCGCGCGTGCTCGCCGCCCGGGACCCGCCCGCTCACCAGCCGCCGGATCGCCTCCGGGAACAGCAGGGACTCGCCGGCGGCGACCGTCCGGACGGCGTGCGCGATCTCCTCCTTGCGCGCCCGCTTCAGCAGGAACCCGCTGGCCCCGGCCAGCAGCGCCTCGTGCACGTAGTCGTCGTTGTCGAACGTCGTGACGACCAGGATCTTCGGGGGTTCCGCCAGCGCCGCGAGCACCTGCCGGGTGGCCTCGATGCCGTCCGTGCCGGGCATCCGGACGTCCATCAGCACCACGTCCGGCCGGGTCCGCCGCACCGCGTCCAGTACCTCGCCGCCGTCGGCCGCCTCGCCGACCACCGGCAGGCCCTGCTGCTCCAGCAGCGCCCGCAATCCGGTCCTGACCAGCGGCTCGTCGTCGGCGAGCAGCACCGTGGGCGTCACGCGCCCGCCCGCAGCGGGATGGACGCGCGCAGCCGCCACTGCTGCCCGTCCGGCCCGGCGTCGAGTTCGCCGCGCAGGGCTTCGACGCGCTCGGCGAGCCCGGCCAGCCCGCGCCGCCCGGCCCGTGGCCCGTCGCCGGGCAGCGCGTTGACGACGGCGATGCCCAGGCGCTCCGGCCCCGCCTCGACGCGCACGTCGACCGCGCCGGGACCGGCGTGGCGCAGCGCGTTGGTCAGGCCCTCCTGGACGATCCGGTAGCCCTCGCGCGACACCGTGGCGGGCAGCGAGGCGACCGGCCCGCTGACGGCCAGCCGGACGTCGAGCCCGGCTTCGCGGGCGCGCACCGCGAGGACGTCGACTTCGGCCAGCGTGCGCGTCGGCGCCTTCGCCGCCGGCTCCTCGCGAAGCAGGCCCAGGACGTGGTCGAGGTCCTCGAGGGCGCTTCGGGACGCTTCTTCGATCGTGCCGAGTGCGCGCCGGACCTGGGCCGGGTCCGCCTCGACCAGATCGGCCGCGGCGGCGGCCTGGATCGTCGACGTCGTGAGTGTATGCCCGATCGAGTCGTGCAGCTCGCGGGCCAGCCGGTTGCGCTGGGCGAGCACGGCCGAGCGGCGTTCGGCCAGCGCCGCGCGCTCGGCCGCGGACGGGCCCAGCAGCGCGGTCGCGCCGGCCTGGAACCCCCGGGTGGCGACGGCCGCGAGCAGCAGCGCCGCCACCAGCATGACCAGGGCGACCGGCACGGTCCACGGCCCGGCGGCGGCCCGCACGCCGAAGAACTCGAACTGCCCTTCGTCGCCGTTCAGCCACAGCGCCGGGATGAGCACGCCGAGCAGGAGCAGGCCTTCCACCGCGAGCAGCAGCCCGCCCAGGCCCGCGTGCAGCACCAGCCAGGCGGCCGAGCGCAGGCGCGCCGGCCACGGCGGCCGGGCGCGCCCCGGTGGGGGCAGCTCCAAGCCGAGCATGGTGTTGGCCGCGGCCACGCCGAAGCGCCGGGCCGGTCCGGCCAGCCCCGCGAGGCCGAGCACGAAGGCGACCACCGCCAGCGCGAGCACGAAGTGCAGCTGGGGCGGGCCCGGCAGCAGCGCCACGACGAGGGCGAACGGGAAGGCGGGCAGGCTCAGCGTCGCGCCCAGCAGGGCGAAGGGCACGCCGAGGTAGCCACCGGGGCGCAGCAGGGATCTCGCGAAACCGGACATGCGCCGAGGTTAGGGCGCACCCGTGCCCCGTGACCTCCCTCTCCGGAGCCAGATCCTGGTCACAACCGGTTAGCGACCGTTAGCGCCGTCCTCCTACACTCGGGAGGTGGCCGACCGACCTTTGATCGCACCCAGCATCCTCGCGGCGGACTTCGCCCGGCTCGGCGAGGAGATCGCCGCCGTGGCCGGCGCCGGGGAGAACCGCGCCGACTGGGTCCACGTCGACGTCATGGACGCGCACTTCGTGCCGAACCTGACCCTCGGCCTGCCCGTGGCCAAGGCCCTGATCGACAGCACCGACCTGCCGATCGACTGCCACCTGATGATCGACGACCCGGACCGCTGGGCGGTCGGGTACGCCGAGGCCGGCGCCTACAACGTCACCGTGCACGCCGAGGCCGCGAAGGACCCGGTCGCGCTGGCGAAGAACCTGCGGGCCGCGGGCGCGAAGGCCGGCCTGTCGATCAAGCCGGGCACCGCGCTCGAGCCGTGGCTCGACGCGCTCAAGCACTACGACACGCTGCTGGTCATGTCCGTCGAGCCGGGCTTCGGCGGGCAGTCCTTCATCGCCGACGTCCTGGAGAAGGTCCGCACCGCGCGGCGGCTGGTCGACACCGGCCACCTGAAGCTGGTCGTCGAGATCGACGGCGGCATCAACACCGACACGATCGAGCAGGCCGCCGAGGCGGGTGTCGACTGCTTCGTCGCCGGATCCGCCGTCTACGGCGCCGCCGACCCGGGCAAGGCGGTCGCCGCGCTGCGCGAACAGGCGGCCCGCGGCCGGGCCGGCTGACCTCGCGGCGGCACCGGAGAAGCCACCGGACCGCGGCGGGTGTTGGATGGAAGGACCGGCTCTCAAGGAGGCAGCGCACGTGTTCACCGGCATAGTCGAGGAGATCGGCGAAGTCACCGCGGTCGAGCAGCTGACGAACGCGGCCCGGCTGCGCGTCCGCGGCCCGCTGGTCACCAGCGACGCCGGGCACGGCGACTCGATCGCGGTCAGCGGGGTCTGCCTGACCGTCGTCGAGGTGGCGGGCGGCGAGTTCACCGTCGACGTCGTCAACGAGACGCTGCAGCGCTCCAGCCTGGCCAAGGTCGCGGTCGGCGACCGGGTCAACCTCGAACGCGCCACCCCGGCGGGCGGACGGCTCGGCGGGCACATCATGCAGGGCCACGTCGACGGGACCGGCGTGTTCCTCGGCCGCGACGAGAACGGCGTGACGACGTTCGCGCTGCCGGCGCACCTGTCGCGGTACGTGGTCGAGAAGGGCTCGATCGCCGTCGACGGCGTCTCGCTGACGGTCGCGGCGATCACGGACGACCGGTTCGCGGTCGCCCTGATCCCGACCACCCTCGAAGTGACCACCCTCGGCGGCCGGGAAGCCGGTGACCTGGTCAACCTCGAGGTCGACGTGGTCGCGAAGTACGTGGAAAAGCTGGCCGAGGCACACATCCGCGACCAGGTGCAGAATCGGCACGGAGGAGCGTCATGAGTGAGACGGCAGAGCCCGCGGCGGGCTGGACCCCGTGCGGCAGCGGAGCGGTGTTCGACGCCGACGCCATCGAGCGGGCGATCGCGGACATCGCGGCGGGCCGTCCGGTCGTCGTGGTCGACGACGAGGACCGCGAAAACGAGGGCGACCTGATCTTCGCCGCCGAGAAGGCGACGCCGGAGCTGCTGGCGTTCATGGTCCGCTACACCTCGGGGTACGTCTGCGTGGCGCTGACCGAGGCCGAGGCCGACCGGCTCGACCTGCCGCCGATGTACCACACGAACCAGGACGCGCGCGGCACCGCGTACAGCGTCACGGTCGACGCCGCCGAAGGCATCAGCACCGGCATCTCCGCCGCCGACCGCGCGCACACGATCCGGCTGCTGGCCGACCCGTCGTCCACGGCGAAGGACTTCCGCCGTCCCGGGCACGTCGTGCCGCTGCGGGCCAAGGAAGGCGGCGTGCTGCGCCGCCCCGGGCACACGGAGGCCTCGGTCGACCTGGCCCGGATGGCCGGGCTCGCCCCCGCCGGCGTGCTCTGCGAGATCGTGTCGCAGAAGGACGAAGGCGACATGGCCCGCCGCGACGAGCTCGAGGTCTTCGCCGCCGACCACGACCTCGCGATCATCACCATCGCCGACCTGATCGCCTACCGCCGCCGCACCGAGAAGCAGGTCGAGCGGGTCGCCGAAGCCCGCATCCCGCTGGCCGCGGGCACGTTCCGGGCGGTCGGCTACGACTCGCTGCTCGACGGCATCGAGCACGTCGCCTTCGTCTACGGCGAGATCGGCGACGGCCAGGACATCCTGGTCCGCGTCCACTCCGAGTGCCTCACCGGCGACGTCTTCGGCTCGCTGCGCTGCGACTGCGGCCCCCAGCTGGAGGCGGCCCTGGAAGCGGTGGCCACCGAAGGCCGCGGCGTCGTGCTCTACATCCGCGGCCACGAGGGCCGCGGCATCGGCCTCCTGCACAAGCTGCAGGCCTACCAGCTGCAGGACGACGGCGCGGACACGGTCGACGCGAACCTCGCGCTCGGCGTCCCGGCCGACGCCCGCGACTACGGCACCGGTGCGCAGATCCTCTGCGACCTCGGCGTCCGCACCATGCGGCTGCTGTCGAACAACCCGGCCAAGCGGATCGGCCTGGAGGGCTACGGCCTGCGCGTCACCGGGCGGGTGCCGCTGCCGATCTCGCCGAACCCGGAGAACCTGCGCTACCTGCGGACCAAGCGCGACCGGATGGGTCACGACCTGGCCCAGTTGGAGCACTACGACCAGGTCGGCGCGCGCGCCGAGCACCCCGACGGAGGAGCACTGTGAGCGGCGACGGCCGACCCGATGTCAAGCTGGACCTCTCCGACTGCAAGTCGCTGAAGCTCGGCATCGTCGCCACCCGCTGGAACGCGGACATCACCGACGTCCTGCTGGAGCGGGCGCTGGTCGCGGCGAAGGAAGCCGAGCTGGAGGAGGAGCCGACGGTCGTCCACGTGGCGGGCGCGGTCGAGCTCCCGGTGGTGGCGCAGGCGCTGGCCCGCAACCACGACGCCGTGGTCGCGCTCGGCGTGGTCATCCGCGGTGGCACCCCGCACTTCGAGTACGTGTGCGACGCGGTGACGGCGGGCCTGACCCGGGTCGCGCTCGACGAGAGCACCCCGGTCGGCAACGGCGTCCTGACGTGCGACACGCACGAGCAGGCCGTCGACCGCTCGGGCCGCCCAGGGGCGAAGGAGGACAAGGGCTACGAGGCGACGGTGGCCGCCCTGGACTCCGCGCACGTGCTGCGGAGCCTGCGCCAGCCGTGGACCGAGCGGGGTTTCCAGTGAGCGTCGCGACTTCGCTGGTGATCCGCCCCCGCCGGGCGATGATCATGTGCAGCGTGCTGGCGGTGGCGCTGCTCGCGGTGTTCGTCGTGGTGGCGGTCCTTCTGCGCAACGGCGACACGGGCGTGCGTTTCCAGCGCTCCGACCAGGCGGCGATGGTGGGCATCGGGATCCTGCTGGCGTGCGGGGTGATGCTGTTCGCGATCGCGCGCGTGCGGGCCGACGCCGAGGGCATCGAGGTCCGGAACGTGCTGATCACCCGGCGCTTCGCGTGGAGCGAGGTGCTGTCGGTGAGCTTCCCGGACGGCGCGTCGTGGGCGCGGCTGGAGCTGCCGGACGACGAGTACCACGCGGTGATGGCCGTGCAGGCGGTGGACCGGGACCGGGCGGTGGAGGCGGTGCGGGCGCTGCGCAAGCTGCACCGCGCGGCCACCGGCGCCTGACACACCGTCGTGAGTGGTAAAGCGGGTTAGAACCCTCCTTGCCACTCACGACCGGGCGGGTCAGAGGTTCAGGTCGACCACGATGGGGGCGTGGTCCGACGGGCCCTTTCCCTTCCGCATGTTCCGGTCCACATAGGAATCCGTGACCGCGGACGTGAAAGGCTCGTTGCCGTACACCAGGTCGATCCGCATGCCCTTGTTGTTCGGGAAGTTCCCCGCCCGGTAGTCCCAGTACGTGAACGGGTGGTCGTACTTCAGCGGCCGCGGGAAGACGTCCGACAGGCCGAGGTCCCGCAGCCGGGCCAGGGCGTCGCGCTCCGGCTTCGTCACGTGCGTCGACTCCGCGAACAACGCGATGTCCCAGACGTCCGCGTCCGTCGGAGCCACGTTGAAGTCGCCCAGTACCGCGAACGGGCCGCCGGAAACCTCCGAAGCCACCAAGGACCGCAAGGCGTCCAGCCACTCCAGCTTGTACGCGTAGTGCGGGCTGTCCGGCTCCCGCCCGTTGGGCACGTACACCGACCACACCCGCACGCCCCCGCAGGTGGCGCCCACCGCGCGGGCCTCCGCGGCGCCGTCGAACTGCGGCTCGCCCGGCAGGCCGCGCACCACGTCGGCCAGCCCCACCCGCGAGACGATCCCGACGCCGTTCCAGCGCCCCAGCCCGTAGGCCGCCACCTCGTAGCCCAGCGCCTCGACCTCGGCCAGCGGGAACTTCTCCGTCGTGGTCTTCAGCTCCTGCAGGCACAGCACGTCCGGCGCCGTCTCCTCCAGGAAGCCCAGCAGGCGGGGCAGGCGGGGGACGATGGAGTTCACGTTCCAGGTGGCGATCCGCATGTCCGCGAGCATCCCACACACGACCGACAAAACCGGGGCGGCGCCGGAGCGCCGCCCCGGTGACTCACACGCCCGCGGTCGTCCGGATCCAGGACCGGCTCGCCGCCACGCTCGCGTAGTTGTTCGTCCCGCGCGTGTTCGACCCGCTCTGGTTCTGGACCGTCGACGCGACGCCGACCTGCACGCCGTTCGCGACCTCGGGGCCGCCCGAGTCGCCCTTCCACGCCGAGCCGTTGATGCCGACGCTCTGGATCGCGCGGCCGCCGTAGGCGTCCGTGGAGCGGCCGGTCACCTGGACGTTCGCCGTCTTCAGCGACGTCGCCGGCGGGCCGGTCGGGGTGGTGCGGCCCCAGCCGTAGATCTGGTTGGTGCTGCCGGTGGCCGGGTCCGAGCTGCCCAGTGAGATCGGCGCGGCGCTCGTCGCGGAGGCCAGGTGCAGCAGCGCGATGTCGCCGTTCGGGGACTCGTACTCGTTGTCGACGGCGATCTTCGTGCCCGAGAGCAGCGTGTTGCTGCCGACCCGGACGAACATCCCCGAGCCGTCGGAGTCGAGGCAGTGCACCGCGGTCAGCACCCAGCGGGCGGCGATGACCGTGCCCGAGCAGTTGAAGCCCTGGTAGTCGCGGCCGGGCGTGTTGACGTACACCTGGGCGCCCCAGGAGACCGTCGGCGCGGTGGTGCCGCCGACGATGTTCGGCTGGACACCCGCGGAGGCGACCGCGCCACCGGCGAGGGTGAGCGCGACGGCGGCCGCGGAAGCGGCGCCGAGGAGGCGGAGAGAGGTCACGGCGGTGATCCTTTCGACAGGGGGGACCGGATCGCCGTCGGAAAGTAACCACCGCGTCACAGGTGCGGACACCGACGAAGGTCGGAAGCGGACGAACACCCTACTTCCGGCGGTGCCAGGCCTCGTGAGTGTTTAGGGCGGTTCTAACCGCCCTAAACACTCACGAGGGGGCAGGCCAGAGCCGGGGGTGTGCGAGAACTGTCGGTGGTGCCAAATACGCTGGGGGGGTGGCTGACCCGACCACCTACCGTCCCTCGCCGGGGAGCATCCCGGATGCCCCTGGCGTGTACAAGTTCCGCGACGCGACCAAGCGGGTCATCTACGTCGGCAAGGCCAAAAGCCTCCGCAGCAGGCTGAACTCCTACTTCGCCGACCTCTCCGGCCTGCACCCGCGCACCCGCCAGATGGTCACGACGGCCGCGAGCGTCGAATGGACCGTCGTCACCACCGAGGTCGAGGCGCTCCAGCTCGAGTACAACTGGATCAAGGAGTTCGACCCGCGGTTCAACGTCCGCTACCGCGACGACAAGAGCTACCCGGTGCTCGCGGTGACGCTGAACGAGGAGTTCCCCCGCCTGCACGTCTACCGCGGCGCGCGCAAGAAGGGCGTCCGGTACTTCGGCCCGTACGCGCACGCGTGGGCCATCCGCGAGACGCTCGACCTGCTGCTGCGTGTCTTCCCGGCGCGCACCTGCTCGGCCGGGGTGTTCCGCCGCCACGGCCAGATCGGCCGTCCCTGCCTGCTCGGCTACATCGACAAGTGCTCGGCGCCGTGCGTGGGCCGCGTCTCGGCCGACGAGCACCGCGACATCGTCGAGGACTTCTGCGACTTCCTGGCCGGCAAGACCGACGTCATGATCAAGCGCCTCGAAGCGGAGATGGCCGCCGCGTCCGAAGAGCTCGAGTTCGAGCGCGCGGCCCGGTTGCGCGACGACCTCGGCGCGCTGCGCCGCGCCATGGAGAAGCAGGCCGTGGTGCTCGGCGACGGCACGGACGCCGACGTCGTGGCCTTCGCGCACGACGAGCTGGAGGCCGCGGTCCAGGTCTTCCACGTGCGCGGCGGCCGGGTCCGCGGCCAGCGCGGCTGGGTCATCGACAAGGCCGAGGAGATGGACGTCCCGGCGCTGGTCGACCACTTCCTCACCCAGTTCTACGGCGACGAGGCCGAGCTCGACGCCCGCGACGACGTCGACGCCGGCCCGGTCGTCCCGCGCGAGGTCCTGGTCCCGGAGCTGCCGGCGGACGCCGAGGCGGTCGCGGAGTGGCTCACCGGGCTGCGCGGCTCGCGCGTGCAGCTGCGGGTGCCGCAGCGCGGCGACAAGAAGGCGCTGGCCGAGACCGTGCAGCGCAACGCGGGGGAGGCGTTCACCCAGCACAAACTGCGCCGCGCCGGCGACCTCACCGCCCGCTCGGCGGCGCTCACCGAGCTGCAGGAGTTCCTCGGCCTCGACACCGCGCCGCTGCGCATCGAGTGCATCGACATCAGCCACATCCAGGGCAGCGACGTCGTGGCGTCGCTCGTCGTCTTCGAGGACGGGCTCGCGCGCAAGTCCGAGTACCGGCGCTTCGCGCTGCGGGAGGCGGCCACGGAGGGTGACGTCGCCTCGATCGCCGAAGTGGTGCGCCGGCGGTTCTACCGCTACCTGAAGGAAAGCGCGGAGGAGTCGAGCACCCCCGGCCTCGACCCGGAGACCGGGCGGCCGAAGAAGTTCGCCTACCCGCCGAACCTCCTGGTCGTCGACGGTGCCGGCCCGCAGGCCACGGCGGCCGCGGACGTGCTGGCCGAGCTCGGCATCACCGACATCTCCGTGGTCGGGCTGGCCAAGCGGCTCGAAGAGGTCTGGCTGCCCGCCGACCCCGATCCGGTGATCCTGCCCCGGACGTCGGAGGGGTTGTACCTGCTGCAGCGGCTGCGTGACGAGGCCCACCGCTTCGCCATCGCCTACCACCGCGAGAAGCGGTCCAAGCGGCTGGTGACGTCCGAATTGGACAGTGTGCCCGGGCTGGGGCAGGCTCGCCGCACCGCGCTGATCAAGCACTTCGGCTCGGTGAAGAAGCTCAAGCAGGCCAGGGTCGAAGAGATCGAGGCGGTGCCCGGCTTCGGCAGGCGCACCGCGGAGGCCGTGGTCGCCGCGCTGGCCGGGGAGTCCGGCGCGAGCAACGGCACAGGAGCAGGGGAGTAGGGAAACACAGTGAGTGCGCAAGAGGAGATCCGCGGCTCCGGCATGGAGGTCGCGGTCGTGTCCGGGTTGTCGGGGGCGGGCCGCAGCACCGCGGCCAAGTGCCTGGAGGACCTGGGCTGGTTCGTCGTCGACAACCTGCCCCCGGAGCTGATCGCCACCATGGTCGAGCTGGGCGCGCAGGCGCGCGGCGCGATCACCAAGGTGGCGGTGGTGATGGACGTGCGCTCGCGCGCGTTCACCGACGACCTCGCCTCGGTGATCAAGGACCTCGACGCCCGGGGCTACAAGCCGCGGGTGCTGTTCCTGGAGGCGACCGACGCGGTGCTGGTGCGGCGCTTCGAGGCCGTCCGCCGGGGCCACCCGATGCAGGGCGACGGCCGGCTCGCCGACGGCATCACCGCCGAGCGGACGCTGCTGGAGCCGCTGCGCGAAGAGGCCGACCTGGTGCTCGACACGTCGTCGCTGTCGGTGCACGACCTGCGTGCCAAGATCGAGGACGCGTTCGGTTCGGAGGCGAGCACGCAGACCCGCGTCACCGTGCTGTCCTTCGGCTACAAGTACGGCCTGCCGATGGACGCCGACCTGGTGATGGACGTCCGGTTCCTGCCCAACCCGTTCTGGATCCCGGAGCTGCGCGAGCACACCGGCCTCGACGGCGAGGTCCGCAACTACGTCCTCTCGCAGGAAGGCGCCGAGGAGTTCCTCGACCGCTACCACCAGCTGCTGCGGCTGATCGGCGCCGGCTACAAGCGCGAGGGCAAGCGGTACCTGACGCTGGCCGTCGGCTGCACCGGCGGCAAGCACCGCAGCGTGGCGCTGTCGGTGGAGCTCGCCGAGCGTCTGTCCAAAGAGGACGGTATGGCCGTGAAGGTGGTGCACCGCGACCTTGGTCGTGAATAACGTGCGCGCGGTCGCCCTCGGGGGCGGCCACGGGCTGCACGCCACGTTGTCCGCGGTGCGGCGGGTGACCCCCGACGTCACCGCGGTCGTCACCGTGGCCGACGACGGCGGATCGTCCGGCCGGCTGCGGCGTGAACTCGGGCTGCTGCCGCCGGGCGACCTCCGGCAGGCCTTCGCGGCCTTCGCGGCGGAAGACGGCGGCACGTTGTGGGCCGAGGTCTTCCAGCACCGCTTCGGCGGCGACGGCGCACTGGCCGGGCACGCGGTGGGGAACCTGCTGCTGGCCGGGCTGTTCGAGGTCCTCGGCGACCCGGTCGCCGCGCTCGACGAGGCCTGCCGGCTGATGGGCGTCTCGGGCCGGGTGCTGCCGATGTCGCCGGAACCGCTGGAGATCGAAGGCGAGGTCAGCGGGCTCGACAGCGAAGACCCGGCGGCGCTGCGCACGATCCGCGGTCAGGTCGCGGTGGCCTCGACCCCGGGCCAGGTCCGGCGGGTCAACCTGCGCGCGCCGGGGGTGGCCGGGCGGCCGCCGCAGGCGTGCACGGAGGCCGTCGACGCCGTGCTCGCCGCCGACGTCGTGTTCCTCGGGCCGGGCTCGTGGTTCACCAGCGTGCTGCCGCACCTGCTCGTGCCGGGGCTGCGCGACGCGCTCGTGCACACGGCCGCGACGAAGGTGCTCGTGCTCAACCTTGTCCCCCAGCCGGGGGAAACCGCGGGATTCTCCCCGGAGCGCCACCTCGACGTACTCTTCGAGCACGCGCCCGATCTGCGGGTCGACGCGGTGATCGCGGACCGCGATTCCGTGCCCGACCCGGCGAATCTCCGCCGCGCGGCGGAACGGCTGGGCGGCCGGGCACACCTGGGGGCGGTGGCCGACCCCGAAGTGCCGGGACGGCATGATCCTGATGCGCTCGCGTTGTGCATGCGGGAGGCTCTCGGTCTCGGCGGGGAGCACGGGGGAGGAGCGAAAGGCAGGGAGGGGCAGTAATGGCGATGACCGCCGCGGTGAAGGACGAGCTGAGCCGGCTGGAGATCACGAAGATCGGGCCGCGCCGGGCGGAGGTCGCGTCGCTGCTTCGCTTCGCCGGCGGGCTGCACATCGTGGCCGGCCGGGTGGTCGTGGAGGCGGAGCTGGACACGGGCTCGGTCGCGCGACGGCTGCGCAAGGAGATCCACGAGCTGTACGGCCACCATTCGGACGTCCACGTCATCACCGCCAGCGGCGGCCTGCGCAAGGGCACCCGCTACGTCGTGCGCGTGGTGAAGGACGGCGAGGGCCTGGCCCGCCAGACCGGGCTGATCGACCAGCGCGGCCGCCCGGTGCGCGGGCTGCCCGCGGCCGTGGTGTCCGGCGGGGTGGCCGACGCGGAAGCGGCGTGGCGGGGCGCGTTCCTCGCCCACGGGTCGCTGACCGAACCGGGCCGCTCGTCGTCGCTCGAGGTGACGTGCCCGGGCCCGGAGGCGGCGCTGGCCCTGGTGGGCGCGGCGCGCCGGATGGGCATCCAGGCGAAGTCCCGCGAAGTCCGGGGCGCCGACCGCGTGGTGGTCCGCGACGGCGACGCGATCGGCGCGCTGCTGACCCGCCTGGGCGCGCACGCGAGCGTCCTGCAGTGGGAAGAGCGGCGGATGCGCCGCGAGGTCCGCGCCACGGCGAACCGACTGGCCAACTTCGACGACGCGAACCTGAGGCGCTCGGCCCGTGCGGCGGTGGCGGCGGCGGCCCGCGTGGAGCGCGCGCTGGAGATCCTCGGCGACACGGCCCCGGACCACCTCCTGGCGGCGGGCCGGCTGCGGCTGTCCAACCGGCAGGCGTCCCTGGAGGAGCTGGGCCAGCTGTCGGACCCGCAGATGACGAAGGACGCGGTGGCGGGCCGGATCCGGCGGCTGCTGGCGATGGCGGACAAGCGGGCCAAGGACCTGAACATCCCGGACACCGAGTCGGCGGTCACCCCGGAGATGCTCGAAGAGGAAGACGCCTGAGGACTCAGCGGTCGCTGTCGGGCCCGTGGTTCGGGCATTCGGCCTCGTGCTTCGCCCGCCAGACCGCGTGCATCGACTCCTGCTGCCGCTGGAACTTGGCGTCGCGACGCGCCTGCCAGGGCGAAGGGGCCAGTCGGCGGGTGACCAGCAGCTGGTCCGGCGAGTAGTCGTCGCCGCTGTCGGCGACTTCGAGCCCGGCCGCGGTGAGGATCTTCCGCATCGCCTCGGCCATCGCCTCGCCGATCGCGACCGCGAGTTTGCCGAACGCCGCGCACTCGACACCTTCCTGGAGGGGGTCCTCGGCCATGGCTTCCTGGCTCGCGTCCCAGAAGAGGGTGTGCTCCTGCCAGTCGACCGTCACACCGCGCAGCTCCGGCACGTCGGCGTGCACGACGGCGCCGACCGAGCCGATCGGGTCGTTGCCGGACAGGACCGGCAAGCCGGCCGCCATCAGCTCCGCCTGGACGGTGGTGGCCAGCACGTCCAGGCGGAACCGCCGGTCCTGATCGTCGTTCGCGGCTGTCATGTGCTCCCCTTGGAGGTGAGACGCCCGACGAGGTCCCGCAGCCACGGTTCGGCGATCGCGGGCTCGCGGCTCATCGTGCGGGCGAGCCGCTCGCGCACGTCCCGGGTGCGACCGGCTTCGACGATCGCGACCGCTTCGGCCAGCGCCCGGCGGGTCCCGTGGTCCCGGGCCGGCTCGCGGACCTCTTCGGCGGCCCAGAGGTACCGGCCGAACGACGACGTCAGCTTGTGCTGGTGGTCGGCGAGGTAGCTGAACAGCGCGGACTCGACCGAGACGTTCCGGATCGGGACGGCGCGCGCCCAGTCGGCGTGCTGCTGCCACCGGTGGGTGTTCGGGCTGGTGTGCGTGCGCCGCGTCAGGCCGACGATCCGGATCCGGCGCAGGATCGCCGGCCAGTCGGCCCGTTCGTCGGAGGCCCAGTCGCGGAGGATGCCCAGCAACTGCTTCATGGTCGTGCCCGTCGACACGACGTCGGCGAAGACGATCGGCCGGGAGCCGCGGGCGAGCGCGGTGGGGGCCAGTCCGTGCGCGGCGAGGTTGACCCGCAGCTGCGTCACCTCGGCCGGGTGAAGCCGCCCGTCGAAGAAGCTGTCCATCGAAGCGGTGGACAGCGGCAGCAGGTGCAGCCGCCCCGGGTCGGGCAGGGCGCCGCCGAGCAGGTCGAACACGGAGTCCGCGGACCGGCCGACGAAGTACAGCTCGCCGTCCTCGGACCGCGCGAGGACCTTCGCGGCGCAGTCGACGAGGTCGTCGAGGAACCACAGGTCCGGCTCGGGAATGCCGTCGAGCAGGGAACCGAGGTGGTCCGGGCGCACCAGGTCCCACCGGAACGGCCGGATCGCTTCGCGCATTTCGTGGTTCCCCCTCGGTCCGCCGTGAGCCTAGGCGCGTTGCCTGCGGCCGTCAGCCGGTTTAACGCGGGCCGCCATCTCGTAACACCCCGGTAGCACCGGGGAGCCGTCGCCGAAACGCGGCACCCGGAACCTCGGAAGCGAACGAGGGAAGGGGAAACGCATGCTGCAGGTTTCGCCGGAGATCGGCACCTGGCTCACCCGGCGCAGCAGCAAGGCCGGGGACTGGACCACCCGCGAGCTCGTCGCGGCCAAACGCGGCACCACCGTCTCGGTCGTCATCCCGGCCCGGAACGAGGAAGCCACGGTCGGCGCGATCGTCACGGCGATCCGCGACGAGCTGCAGGGCGTGCTCGTCGACGAGATCCTCGTCGTCGACAGCCACTCCACCGACGCCACCGCCGAAGTCGCCGCGGCCGCGGGGGCGGACGTCGTCGCGCAGGACGCCGTCTTCCCCGGCCTCGCCGGCCTGGCCGGCAAGGGCGAGGCGCTCTGGAAGGGCGTGGCGGCCACGAGCGGCGACCTCGTCGTCTTCGTCGACGGCGACCTGTACGACTTCACCACGGACTACGTCACCGGGCTGCTCGGCCCGCTGCTCACCGACCCGACGGTCGCCTACGTCAAGGGCTTCTACCACCGCCCGCTGGGCACCGAGGCGGACGGCGGCGGCCGGGTCACCGAGCTCGTCGCCCGGCCGCTGCTCAACATGTTCTGGCCGGAGCTGGCCGGGTTCGTCCAGCCGCTGGCCGGGGAGTACGCGGGCCGCCGCGAAGTGTTGGAGAGCATCCCGTTCGTCGCGAACTACGGCGTCGAAATCGGGCACCTCATCGATTTGCTGGAGTTGCGCGGCCTCGACGCGCTAGCCCAGGTCGACCTCGGCCACCGCGCGCACCGCCACCAGAGCACCCAGGCACTGGGCCGGATGTCCGGCCAGATCATGCAGACGCTCTTCGACCGCCTGGAACGCCACGGCCGCCTGGTCACCGCGGCCCCGCCGGCCACGCTGCTCGCCCAGTTCCGGCGCGGGACGTCGCCGGGTGTCGAGCGAGAGATCGTGCTGACGGATCTGACTTCACCGCAGCGACCGCCGCTGAACAGCTTGGCGCTGCGGGACATCGCCTAGCTCAAGCCGCCAGCTCGCGTAGCCACGGGCCGTCCGGGCCAGGGATGCGGCGGCCGCCTTGCCGGTCCACAACCCCGCGACACAGGCGGCGAAGGCCGTCACGGATTCCGGGGGTGCCGAAGCCCAGCACGTGTGCGCACGCGCCCAGGCTTCGGCGTCCGCCGGACGGTGCCCGGCGGCGACGAGCCGGATGACGAGGAACGCCGGGTCGATCCACGGCGCGCCGGAAGCGGGCCAGCCCCAGTCGACGACGTGGGTGGTGCCGTCGGCGTCGAACAGGAACTGGTCGGCGTGCAGATCGGTGTGGAGGAGGCAGTCGCCGGCCAGCAGCTCCGGAGCTTTTTCTTCCCAGGTGGCGAGTCGGCGGACATCGAGAGCATCGGACAGATCCGGCCGGGTGGCGGCGAGGCGAGGCCACCAGGGAGTCTTCCATCGCTCGCCCAGCGACCGCAGGTGGGGCGCCGCGATCGCGCCGATCCGATTCACGGCGGCGGCGACGGCGGGAAGATCCGGCGACCCCGGTCCGAGAGCCGCGGGCCGCCCTTCGACGTGGGCGAAGCCGACGAGCAGCCACTCGCCGACGTCCTGGTGGAACAGCAGCTCCGGCGCGACCCCGCCGAGGAGCGGCGCGATCTCGACCTCGTTGCGCAGCCACCGCATCGCGGCCGACACACCCCGGACCCCCTTGAGGAAGACGGACGGCCGGCCGGGGCGCCGGAGGGTCAGCGCTACGCTCGCACTCTGCATCGCCGACGCCGGAACGGTTTCGCTGATCGGTCCGAGGTGGTCGTGGATCACGTCCCGGACCGCGGCGGGCAGCTCGGTCCAGTCGTACAGAGCCGTCACCTTCCGTTCGTGTCGGTGTTTTCGTTGCCGTCCTTGCCGGACGCGCGGCATCCGTCGTCCCCGCTGCTGCAGTTCGCCGCGCGGAGGGACCACAGATCAGGATCCACCGGGAAGCCTGCGGACGCGATCGCGGAGACGGCCCGGGTCAGCTCGGCGTACCGGTGTGCGATCGAGGTGTCCCGATCAGGCTCCGGCACGTGGTGGATGTAGCCGCCGGCCACCCGGTCGCAGAACTCGGCGTATTCCTTGGTGTGCAGGATGAAAGCGTGCCAGCCGAGGTCGACGAGTGGTGAGGGGGCCAGGCCCGAGCCTCGCTCGGTGGCGCACGCGCACAGGAAGGCGAGAGTCTGGTCGACGATCCGTTCGGCGAGTGCGTGGGGCAGGTCGTCGGTGTCGGCGATCCGGTCGGTCAGGCGGTCGAACAGCGCGCCCGGGATGAGGGATCGAGGGGAAACAGCTTCGGCGACGACGGTCATGGGGCCTCCCGTAACTGGTAAGGACGTCAATACCAGTACGGTCGCAGCAGAGTGCCAACTGGTCAAGACGAGTTACCCAGTGGGAGGATGGACGCATGGTGGATCGCCGAAGTGGAGTTCCTGCGTTCCGGCAGGTTGCCGCCGATCTGCGCAACAAGATCACGACCGGTCGGCTGTCGGCCGGCGAGCAGCTTCCCAGCGAGCGTGACCTTGTCGACCAGTACGGTGTTTCGAGGCCTACAGTTCGGGATGCGGTGAATGTCCTCCGATCCGAAGGTCTGGTGACCTCCGAGCATGGGCGAGGTGTATTCGTGCGTCCGCCTGCGAATGTCCAGCGTCTCGCGCGATCCCGGCTCTCGCGTTCGGCGCGGGAAGAAAATCGCGGCGCATTCCTCGCGGATGCCGCAGCGCACGGGTTCACGCCGTCGACATCGGTGAAGGTCTCCTTCGAGGCCGCAGATGACCGGGTCGCCGGCTATCTGGCGATTGAAACCGGCGCGGAAGTCACCGTGCGAGACCGGGTGCTGCGCGCCGACGGGCTCGTGGTCCAGCTCGCGGTGTCGCGGCTTCGCCGGGAGTTCACGCGCGGTACCGCGATCGAGCAGGTCGACACCGGGCCGGGCGGCACCTACGCGCGGCTGGAAGAGGCCGGGCACCGGCTGGCCTCGTTCACCGAGCACGTCGGTGCGCGGATGCCGACGCCTGATGAGGCTTCCCTCTTGCAGCTCGCCGAGGGCGTGCCGGTCGTGACCGTCACGCGGGTGGCGTACCGCGAGGACGGCGTGCCGGTGGAAACCAACGACATGGTCCTCGCGGCGGACCGCTATCAGCTGTCCTACGAGTGGGCGGCCGACTGAAGATCGGCGGGCTGCCAGCCGGGTGGACCGAACACGTACCCCGCGCGCTCGCGCCACGTCCGGGCCCCACGCAGGTCACGCAGGATCGAGCCGTACTCGTGGAAGCCGACCCGCAGCAGGTTGTACGTCCCGATGTTCGTCGTCAGCCCGTACGTCGGACGCTTGCCCTCGGGCACGAAGCTGCCGAACAGCCGATCCCAGATGATCAGGATTCCGCCGTAGTTGGCGTCCAGGTACTCCTCGTCGCTGCCGTGGTGGACGCGGTGGTGGGACGGGGTGTTGAAGACGTACTCGAACCAGCGGGGGAGCTTGCCGACCTTCTCGGTGTGCACGAAGAACTGGTAGACGAGGTCGATCGACAGCCCGGTCAGGATCATCCAGGGCGGGATGCCGCACAGCGCCAGCACCGACCAGAACGGCAGCTGGAAGTACGGGGTCCACTTCTGGCGCAGCGCCGTCGAGAAGTTGTAGTGCTCGCTGGAGTGGTGCACCTGGTGGCCGGCCCAGAGCAGCCGCACGCGGTGGCTCGCGCGGTGGTAGGCGTAGAACACGAGCTCCTGGCCGAGCAGCATGAGCACCCACGTCCACCAGTCGCGCGGGTCGAACCTGACCGGCGCCAGCTCGAACAGCGCCGCGAACACGACCAGCATCACCAGCCGGAACAGCGCGTTGACGCCGACGGCGACGGTGCCCATCAGCATGCTCGTGCGGGTGTCGGCGACGCTGTAGCCGACGACGTTGTCGTCGTGGCCGAGGACGTGCACGGCGACGATTTCGATCGTCACGAACAGCAGGAACACCGGTATCGCGAACAGCACGGGGTCGCGCAGGTGCGCCACGAACTCGGCCACGTCGCCTCCTCTGATCTGACCATACGGTAACTTACCCTTGGGTCACTTTACGCACGGTAGGCTCTGGCGTGTGACGGAGTCAAGGGCGGTGGGGACCAAGGGGATGCCCCGCGAAGAGCGCGAGGCCCAGCTCGTGGTGGCCGGCACCGAGGAGTTCGGCCGGGCGGGGTACGCGGGCGCGTCGATGGTCGAGATCGCGCGCCGGGTCGGGGTCACGAAGCCGTTGCTGTACCAGTACTTCGGCTCGAAGGACGGGCTGTACCTCGCGTGCCTGCACCGCGCGGGCGGCCGCCTCACCGACGGCGTGGCCACGACCATGGCGGCCGGCGGCGAGCCCGACCAGATGCCGCTGAAGGTCCTTTCGGCGATCTTCACGACGTTCGACCACGACCGCTACGCGTGGCGCCTCCTGCGCGACCCGACGGTGCCGTCGACGGGTGACATCGCCGCGGCGGCCGCCGACTACCGCCGCCGGCTCGACGTGTTCGCGGTGCTCGGCGCGACGCAGCTGCTGAGCTCCCGCGGCCTGGCCGACCCGACGGACATCGAGGCGGTCGCGCAGGTGTGGACCGGGGTGGTGGACTCGCTGATCAGCTGGTGGATCGACCGGCCCGACGAAGACGCGGACGCGATGACGGCCCGCTGCGCCCGGATCATGGGCGGCCTGTTCGGCTGGTGAGCGGTGGCCGGACGGCTTGGCGCGGGAGGCTCGGCGTGCCGGTCGTCACCGAAACCCGCCGGGTCAGCCGCTTCCAGCCAGCTCGGCCAACGCCGCCCGCACTTCCGCCGAGAACCGCTCCCGGTCGGCGCCGTAGGTGTACTCCGCCGCTGACAACGCCTCGCCCAAAGCCCTCGACAAGTCCTCGTGCGCCGCGGCGAAAATCGCCGGGAACGCCATGGCCTGCTGCAACGCGTTGTCGTGGCGTCCGTCCGGTGTGCGCACCAGTGTGTGCGGGACCTCCGGGTCCGACAACAGCCGGTCCCACGCCGCGGTCCAGTCGTCGAACGGTGGGGGCAGCGTGCTCCCTTCGTCCAGCGCGCGCAAACCGTCGGCGATCCAGCCGACGCCGTCCAGCCCGGCCCGCTCGAACGCCAGGCGTGCTACCCGGCGGGCGAGCGCACGCCGGACCTCCGGGCCGGCCGCCAGCGCCGCGGCCACCAGTTCGCGGTCGCGCTGGGCGAACGCCCGCAGCGGACCCGGTGGCAGGTCGAGCACCGGTGCGGGCGGCAGCACCCCCTCCCACTCCCGCAGCAGCTGCTCGTGCTCCGCCTTCGCCCGCGCCTGCTCCTCGGCCCGCCGGTCCGCCTCCCGCTGCGCGGCGTGCTCGGCTTCCGTCGGCGGCGGAGGCAGGTTCCGCGCGAAACCGTGCCAATAAGCCGCGATCGCGCTCGTTTCGCGGACGACGACGTCCGGCGCCGCCGGTGCGGGCCAGAACTGCAGCAGGTAACTGTCCAGCCGGGGCTCGCCGCCGAGGCGGGTGTCGCGCTCGCGGCCGCCCGGTGTCAGCTCGAGGTCCCACCAGTCCCCGCCACCCCACGTGACCAGCACCGTCCGGCCGAGAGCCCGAAACGATGCCTCGACGACGTCCTCGCCGCCGCCGTCCGGTGGCTCGGACGAGTGCACCTCGGCGGTGAAGCCGACCTCGCCGGTGTGCAGCCTGGTGATGAGAAAGAGGGTGCCGGGCACCATAGACGTAGATTTGTCCATAGTGGACGTGAACGTCGCCGTGGACCTCGCATGGCGGTCAACATGGCAGAGATCACCGACAGTTTCGGTTTGCCCTGTTTGTCCGCTTCTTTCGCCACGCAGAGTGCATCCGCCGAATTCGTTGCTCGAATGGCGTAGCGAAACCGCCCCGGTTCGCGATTAATCTGGGAAGCCGTCGCGTCGAGAGGTTGCCCCATGCCCGAACCAGCCGCATCCGTCCCGGCCGATCCTCGGCTGGCTGCGCGATTCACCGAGGATCTGCTCGATGGATGCCGGGTTCTCGCCAAGGATTACGGCTACCGGCCCGCCCAGTTCGAACGCATGGTGCGCGAGCACGGCGGGGTCGAAGCGGCCCGGCTGCTGCTGCGCGGGGCCGGCACCGCGGGCGGGTTCACCGTGCTCTGGGAGAAGAACCAGCTCGGCCGCAGCTCCGAGGCGGTCATGCTCCGCGAGGAGTACGCCGAGCTGTTCACCCCCGACGAGCTCCTGCTGGCCCGCCGCCGGCTGGAGGAACACGGCTTCGACGTCGACGCCCACCTGCGCCGGGTGGCGGAGTCGCAGTGAAGGGCGGCAGGGGTGACCGGCGCCGCTCCGGTCACCCCTGCCGCGGCTTTCAGGCGGCCGCGCTGGACTTGCCGCGCAGCACCACGTTCGCCGTCGACGCGCCCTTGATCGCCGTCTCGATCTGGGCCATCGTCGAGGACGACGTCAGGCCGGGGACCGTGGCGGTGTTCAGGGCGTAGAGGGTGAACGTGTACGGGTGGCTCGGACCGCCCGGGCAGGGGCCGAAGAACTTCTGCGCGTTCGCCCCGCTGCCCATCGCCTTCTGCTTGGCGCCACCCTGGTTCGGCACGGTGTACCCCGCCCCGAGCCCCTCCGGCAGCGAGCGGGTGGCCGCCGGGACGTCCCAGATCGCCCAGTGCAGCTTGTTGCCGCTGTTGGCGACGTCGGCGAACACGACCGCGTAGCCCTTCGCGCCCTCGGCGGCGCCCCACGCCAGCGGCGGCGACGGGTCCTGGCCCGCCGTGCCGTCCCCGGCGCAGGTGTACTTGTCCGGGATGGTCGTGTTGTCGGCGAAGGCGGAGCTGGTCAGCTTGAAGCCGCCGGGTGTGCTGCCGCCCGGGAACTTCAGCCGCACGATCACGTTGTCCAGCACCGACGGCGTGCCGCCGTTCTTGTCGTTGTTCGTCGAGGTCAGCCAGAGCCCGCCGTCCGGGGTCTTGGTGACCGAGCGCAGCCGGCCCCAGCGGCCGGAGAACAGCGTCGACACTGTGCCGACACCCGTGCCCGCCGCGTTGATCTGCGTGGCGAACAGCTGCTGCCCGGTGACACCGGCGATGTAGATCCAGTCGTTGACGATTTCCACGCCGCTCGGCCCGGCCTGCGAAGTGGACCACGTCTTCTTCGGCGCGATGTAGCCGCTGCAGCTGCCCTGCGTGCCTTCGCAGCTGGGCCAGCCGAAGTTGCCGCCCTTCTGGATCAGGTTGAGCTCGTCCTGGCTGCTCTCGCCGAACTCCGCCGCCCACAGCTGGCCGCGCGAGTCCCAGGCCAGGCCCTGCGGGTTGCGGTGGCCGTAGCTCCAGACGTACCGCGCGTTGCCGCCGGTGGCGTAGAACGGGTTGTCGGACGGCGCCGAGCCGTCCGGGTTGAGCCGCAGGATCTTCCCGTTGAGCGAGCTCTTGTTCTGCGCGTTGTCGCTGTTCTTGGCGTCGCCGACGGTGGCGTACAGCTTGCCGTCCGGGCCGAACTTGATCCGGCCGCCGTTGTGGTAGCGGTTCTTCGCGATCCCGGTCAGCACCGGCGTCGACGTCGACGACAGCGTGCTGCCGTCGTAGGTCATCTTCACGATCCGGTTGTCCCCGGAAGCGGTGTGGTACAGGTAGATCGCGTGGTCGCTCGACCAGTTCGGCGAGATCGCCAGGCCGAGCAGGCCGCCTTCGCCGTTGGTGCCGACCGCGCCGGGCACCTTGCCCAGCGTCGTCTTCTGGCCGGACGGCGTCACCAACAGGACCTCGAAGCGGTCCCGCTCGGTCACCAGGGCGTTGCCGTTCGGGAGGAAGTCCACCGACCAGCCGAGGTCGACCTTCGCGATGTCCCGGTCGTACTCGGGAATGCCCCCGGCGCCGCCCGGGGCGCTGGTCTTCGCCGTGACGGCGTTGCTGGCCGCCGAGGTGTTGCCGTCGGGGTCACGGGCCTTGACGGTGAACGTGTAGGAGGTGTTCGGGCTCAGGTCGGTGACCGTCGTGCTCAGTGACGTCGTGGTCGCCACCTTCGTGGCGCCCTGGTAGACGTCGTAGCCGGCGATGGTCCCGCCGTTGTCCGTGGAAGCGTTCCACGCGAGGGAGACGCTGTTCGCGGTGACACCCGTGGAACGCAAGTTGGCCGGCACGCTGGGCGGGGTGGTGTCGTTGCTGGGCGGCGTGGTGAAGGTGACCACGTTGCTCTGCTGCGACGGGTTGCCCGCGGCGTCGTACGCGCCGACCGAGATGTCGTAGGCCGTGTTCGGGGTCAGGTTGTCGACGGTCGCGCTCGTGGTGTTCCCGTCGACGGTCTTGAGGATGTTGCCGCCGCGGTTGATCTCGTAGCGGACGACGCCGACGTTGTCCGTCGCGGCGGTCCAGGTGAAGGTGGCCGCGGTGGGCAGGATGTTGCTGGCCTTGAGGTTCGACGGCGCCGACGGCGGTTCCGGGTCCACCGGCGCGGTGAAGGTGTCGGTGACCTTGTCGGCGTTCGGGCCGCCGTTGGCGGTGGTCGCGGTGGTGCGGACCTTGTTGACGCCGGCGGTGAGCTGGACGGTCGCGGTGACGGTTTTCCACGTCGTCCACGCGCCGGTGGCGGGGAAGTCGACGGTGCCCTTGTCGCCGCCGTCGACGGTCAGCTTCACCGGCCGGTTGTCGGCGGTTCCGTTGGCGTAGCGGAAGGTCAGCGTGTGCGTGCCCGCCTGGGCGGCGTTGACGGAGTATTCGACGTAGCTGCCGACGACGTTGTCGAAGTTGACGAAGCCGGTGCCGCTGTAGCCGGCGTGGTTCGATTCGACCGCGCCCTGCGAGATGGTGGCGTTCTCGGACTCGTATCCGGTGTCGGCCGCGAAAGCGTTTACCGGGCTGAGCGCGGTGAGGCCGAGCGCCGCGACCGCGGTACCGGCCAGTACCGCACGCCACGGTGGACGGGGTGCCACTGGGAGCCTCCTGCGTTGTCGGGGACAGGGGGTGACCGGGGCGGAAGGGTCGGCGGACCACCGGCGGTAATAGTTAGGAAAGTTTCCTATCTATGGGACAGATCACACACCCTCCGAGCGGGCTCTGTCAATACTCGACACGACGGGCTCACCCGGCGTGCCAACGGTTTCCCGCTCAGCGGGGCGCGTCAGCCCGCGGTCACCGGGGTCTCGGCGGCCCAGTCACGCGGGACCAGGAACGAGGCCAGTTCCGCCTCCGCGCTCCCCGGTTCGGGCGTGAACTCCGCCTCCCACCGCGCCAGCGGCGGCAGCGCCGTCAGGATCGCTTCGGCGTCGGCCTGCACCGCGGTCGCCGCGTCGTGGACGAGCGTGAACTCGACGTACCGGCCGCGGCGGTAGAGCTGCCACTGCCGCTCGCGTTCGCCGTGCGGCAGGTCCTTCCGCCGCCGCACGAGCGGGAAGTACGCGGGCGCGATCGCGGCGATGCCCGCCGCGGTGAACGCCGCCGACCGCCGCCAGCCGTCCGGGCCCGGCAGGCACAGGTGGTCGAAGAGGATGCCGCCGATGCCGCGGGCCTCGTCGCGGTGGGGCAGCCGGAACCGGTCGTCGCACGCGCGTTTCGCCTGCGCGTGGAACGCCGGGTCGAGCGTGTCGCAGTAGTTCTTCAGCACCCGGTGGAAGTGGGTCGCGTCCGAGGCGAAGCCGTAGCAGGGCAGGAGGTCGACGCTGCCGCCGAACCACCACGCGTCCGCGGTCTCGCGGTAGCGGAAGTGCGCCTGGAACGCCGGAACGTACGGGTTGCGCGGGTGCAGCACGACCGACAGGCCGGCCACGAAGAACTCGTCGGAAAAGGCCGCGCTGACCACGGCGCGCTCGAAGACGTCACCGTTCTCCAGCCGCCGCGTGCGGCCGGACCGGCCGAAGCGGCCGCCGCCGTCGAGGCGTTCCAGTTCGGCGACCAGCTCCCGCTGGCCCGCGCTGACGATCGCCTTGACGGCGTCGCGTCTGTCCCCTGAAGGCATACCCCCACCCCCGGGGGCAGATTACCAGCGAATCGGGGTCAGTCGGCGATGTCGGCCCGGGCGATCACCCTGGTGATCTTCGCCCGGACGAGGGATTCCTCGGGGACGGCGTTGCGCTTGCCGTACTCCTCGGCCTGGGCGGCGCCCATGTACCGGCCGCCCAGCCTGGTCGCCCAGTCGAGCAGTTCGTCGTGGTCGTGGGTCAGCCGGGCTTCGGCGGTGAACTGGACGTAGGAGTACGGCGGCTTCTGGTCGTCGACGGCGAGCGAGATGCGGCCGTCGCGGGCGATGGCCTTGCCCTTGAGGGTCTCGGTGCCGGTGGTGAAGATCAGCTCGTCGCCGTCGGGGCCCTCGTTCAGCAGGAACCAGATCGGGGTGACGATCGGGGAGCCGTCCTTCCTGACCAGGCCCAACATGCCCGTCCGCGTGCCTTCCGACGCGAACTGCCACCACTCGTCACGGCTCATCTCACGCATAGGAGGGACGTTATTACAAACACTGCGACGCGTCAGCGTCACCGTTGAGGGTGGTGGTGGGGGCATGGATGGAGTCACCTGAGCGTGCGCAGAGGGTGGCCGACTAGCCTGGCCTGCTGTGCGAGACGACGAGACCGGACTGACGGGCCTGGCCGACGAGGGGCTGACGCGCCGCCTCAAGGCGCTGGCCTGCACCGCGCCGCTGCACGACCTCGACGCGCGGAAGGCGAAGCTCGACTGGGCCGACGCCACGATCTACCAGATGGCCGAGATCGCGCTGCACACGATCGACCAGGTCACCATCGCCATGGACTTCGACACCGGCGCCGGCCACGACGAGGTCATCGACCGGCTGCTGCCGTTCATCGCCCAGCAGGCGCCGTCGCGGATGCCCGAAGAGCACGTCCGGGTGGCCAAGTGGGTCCTGGACAACCTGATCAACGTCGGCACGACCGACCGCGGCTTCCGGCGCGTCTACGGCTCGATCGGGCCCGGCGGCTACCAGCGGCGCCAGTTCGACTTCAAGCTGCTGGTCGAGCTGGCCGCCCGCGACGGCGAGGTCTACCTGCGCGCCACCGACGAGGCCATCAACGTCCTGGTCGGTGCCCTCGACACCGACGTCGAATCCGCGCAGATCGCGGCCGAGGTCAAGCTGGAGAACCTGATCAACCGCGGCCGCCTGGCCGACGCGAAGCTGGCTGCCGAGCAGGCCCGCTACCGGACCGTCCAGTACGGCGAGACGCTGCGCGCGAAGCTCGACGCGACCCGCCGCGACGTCCGCTCGGTCGACTGGGAACGCGAGGTCCCCGAGCTGCTCGACAGCGCGCTGAGCCACATCGAGGCCCGGTTCCGCGCCGAGAACGCCATCCTCAAGAACATCACCACCGCCCGCGACGAGACCGAGGACCTCGACAAGAAACGCCGCGCCGCCGAGCTCGTCGACATCGTCGGCGACTGCATCCGCCGGCACACGCGCCTGCAGTCCCGGCTGGCCGACGCGGGCGCGGTGTTCCGCGCCGAGCAGGACCGCCAGCAGTTCTCCGGCCCGCCCCAGCGCGCGACCCTGGACCTCTTCGGCCAGCTCCTCGTGCCGACGCTGGGCCTGCCGCTGGCCGACGCCGTCGCCCCCGCCGAACACTTCTTCCACGCCGCCGCCGGCATCACCGCGCCGGTGGTGCCGTCGCTGTCCTCCCTCGTCTCGCTGCTGCTGCGCCCGGCCCCCGAACGCGACCAGCTGGTCGGGGAGATCCCGGAACCCGAGCTGATGCCCGCCGAGGTCACCGACAAGTTCGGCGACGACGTCTGGCGCGCGGCCGACGAACTCCTCGACCTGCCCGACGTGCCGCGACGGCTGTCGGGCCTGCTCGAAGAAGCCCGCCGCAGCCGCCAGCCCGGGCTCGCCACCCTGGTCGCGCTGCGGGCGGTGCACGCCTACAGTCCCGGGGTCGGCGCGGCCCGCCGCCAGGGCGACCGGCAGGTCCTGCTGGCCGTCGACGACGGCACGCTCCTGGACGACCCGGAGTTCGGCGGCGCCGACCTGCTGCTGTCCACGGCCGCCGTCGAACGCGCCGGCGAAGAAGAAAACGAGGAGGTCGCCTGATGGCGCTGTCCCACAGCAGCGTGGACGCCGAGGCCGCGGCCCGGCTGGTCGCCTTCGGCATGCGGCCGAAGCAGCTGCCCGCGCGGGACGTCGTGTACGGCGACCTCGTGCGCCGCTACGGCGAGGACAACGCGTTCAAGGCCCTCACGCACGCCGTCGCCGCCGGGCTCGGCCTGATGGTCCTCGAAGTCAACCAGCAGGCCGGCGCGGTGCTGGCGGCCACCGACGAGTCCGTGTTCGAGATCAAGATGGACTCCTACGCGCGCCAGGCCAAGATCCGCGAGCGCCGCGAGACCGAGAAGGTCCTGCACGGCCTGATCCACCTCGCCACCGCCGCGCTCGGCTATCCGCGTCCCGACGACCTGGCCAACGACACCTACATCGGCCGCGTCAGCGTCGAGCAGGTCGACGCGATGGTCCGTGAAGCCGCGCGGATGCTGGACGAACGCGCCGCGCAGGCCGAAGCCAACAACGACCCCCTGGCCGACGCGCCCGAGCTCGAACAGGCCTGGCGCGCCTACACCCGCCGTCCCGCCGCGGCCGCCACCAAGGACGGCCGGCTGGCCGCCGACACCACCCGCGGCATGGTCAGCCGCGCCCTGCGGTTCCTCGCCGACCAGGGCTTCCTGGTCCCGGTGAGCGACGAGCAGGGCGGCACCTACCGGACCACGCCGCGCTACCAGATCCAGGTCCGCGAACTCGCCGCCGACGCCGCCTTCGACGACCTGCTCGCGCTCGACGTCGTGGCCGTCGCGGCCGCCGGGGGCACGCTGCGCGCGGCCGCCTCGGACACGCTCTAAGAGGGGAACCGATGTACGAGCTTTCGCGGGTCCGCCTGCATTCGGTGGGCCCGGCGGGTGCCCGCTACCAGGACGTCGTGCTCGACTTCAGCGGGGTCGGCGCCAAGATCACCGCGCCCCAGCAGGACGCGCTGTTCAGCGCGGGCATCCACGCGACCGGCCCGGCCGAGCTGCGCCGCCCGTCGCCGGCGAGCGTGCTGTTCCTGGAGAACGGCGGCGGCAAGTCCGTGCTCATCAAGCTGATCTTCTCGGTGATGCTGCCCGGCCGCCGCCAGGTGGTGGGCACGACGAGCACGAAGGTCCTCGAGAAGTTCGTCGCCGCCAAGGACGTTTCGCACGTCGTGCTGGAGTGGCTGCACGTCGAAAGCGGCCACCGGATCATCACCGGCAAGGTGTCGGAGTGGCGCGGGCACGTCGTGTCCGCCGACTCCGAGAACCTGGTCGACTCCTGGTACTGCTTCCGGCCGACCGCGGCGCTGGGGCTCGATTCACTGCCGATGACCCAGGACGGCCGGCTGCTCACCATGTCCGGCTTCCACGACAAGCTCACCGCGGCCCAGCTCGCCGAACCCGAGCTGGAGCTGTCCTGGACCCGCCGTCACCACGAGTGGACCGGCCGCCTCGACGGCCTCGGCCTCGACACCGAGCTGTTCCGCTACCAGCGCGCGATGAACGCCGGCGAAGGCGAGGCGGCGGACGCGTTCGCCTTCGGCACCGACGACGCGTTCGTCGAGTTCCTGCTGCGCGCGGTCATCTCGGAAGAGGAGCCGAAGGACCTCGCCGAGGTCGTCGCGACCTACGCCCACAACCTGGCCCAGCGCGGGGATCTGCTGTCCGAGCGCGACTTCGTGGCGGGTGCGCTCGACCTGCTGGGCCCGCTGGCCGCCGAAGAAGGTGTCGCCGCGGAGTCGCGGAAGATCGCCGAGTCCGCGAAGGCCGACATGGCTTCGCTGGCGGCCCGCGTGGTCGCGCGCAACGAACTCGAGAACGCGCGGCTGTCCGGGCTCGAGGACCACGTCACCGAGGTCAAGTCTGCGGAGAAGCTCGCCGAGGGCGACCACCGGCGGCTCGCCGCGGCCGTCACGGAGCTGCGCCGCCTGGTCGCGGTGCTGCGGCTGGACGAGGCCCAGGAGGCCCGCAAGCGCGTCGACGCCGAGCTCGCTCAGGCGAAGACCGAAGCGGAGGCCTGGCGCGAGACGGCGACCGTGCTCCACTCCCTGAACGCGGCCCGCAAGGCGAAGGACCTGCGCGAGCTCGTCGGCAGCCGCGAGGAGAAGGCCCGTCCCGCCCTGAAGGCGCGCAACGACGCCGCTTCGGCGCTCGCCCGCGGGTTGCACGCGCTCGCGCAGGACGCCCAGCGGCAGGCCGACAAGGCCGAAGCGCACGCGGGTGCGTTGCGTGCCGAAGCCGAGAAGGCGCAGACCGAGCGTGACGAAGCCGCGAATCTCGCGGCCGCGCGCCGGGCCGAAGCCCTCGGGCTGACCACGCGGATCACCGAACTGCGCGAAGAGGTCCAGGCCGCCGTCCGCGCCGGGTTGCTGCCCGCGGGCGCCGACGTCGCCGAAGCGTCGCGGGCCGCGCGCGCCGCGGCCGAGCAGGCCGCTGCGGAACTGACCCGCCGCGAGCAGGAACTCGACCGCGTCGGCGCGGATCTGCAGGCGGCGCAGCGGGCCGTGAACGAGGCGCACCAGCTCGCGGGCACCACCCAGGACCGCCTGGAACGCGCCACCGAGGACCTCGACCGCGCCCACCGCCGGACCGACGCGCTCGCCGCCGAAAGCCGCCTGGTCGAGCTGCTCGGCGCGGACGACGTCAACCTGGAGAGCGACCTTCCGGTGCTGCTGGAACGGCTGCGCGAGGCGAGCGCGGCCGTCGAGAAGGAGCAGACCGCGCTGCGGATGGAGGAGTCCGCCGACGAGCGGGCCCTGGCCGCGCTCGGCTCCGGCGGGCTGCTGCCGCCGCCCGAAGACGTCCAGGCCGCCCTGGACGCACTGGAGGAGGCCGGGATCACCGCGTGGTCCGGCTGGCGCTATCTGTCCAAACTGGACGCTCCGCGGCGCGCCGAGGTGCTGGAAACCCTGCCGCAGCTGGTGTCCGGCGTGCTGCTGAACGACGCCGCGCACGCCGATCGCGCCCGCGAAGTGCTGACGAAGCGCCGCCTCCTCCCCAGCTCCATCATCGCCGTCGGCACCACCGAGGCGGCACTTTCACGTGAAAGTGCCGCCCCCGGCGTCGAGTTCCTCGTGCCGCCGAACCCCGCGATGTACGACGAAGAAGCCGCCGACGCCGAGCGGGAAGCTGTCGCCCGGCGGCACACCGAGCGGCAGCGGCGGCTCGAAGCGTTGTCCGCCAAGCTGTCCGCGGACGGCGCCTTGACGTGGAAACTGACGACCTGGCGCGAGGACTACCCGGCCGGCGCCGTCGCCACCCTGGCCGAGCAGGCCCAGGCCGCCCGGACCGCGGGGGAGACCGCCCGGACCGCGCTGGCGCAGGCCGAGGCGGAATTCGCGCGGCTGAGCGAAAAAGCCGCGTCGCTGCGCGAGCGCGTCCCCGAGCTGCGGGCGGCCGCCGCCGAGGCCGAGGAGAAGGCCCGGCGGCTCGGCGAGCTGGGCGTGCGCAGCGCGCGGATCGCCGAGTGGACCGAAGAAGCCGAGCGCGCCACCGAGATCGCCGAGCGCGCCGACCTGCAGGCGTCCGACGCGGCGGGCAAGGCCGCCCGGCTGCGCGAGCAGGCGGGGGAGGAGCAGCGCACCGCCGACGGCCACCGCCGGACCGCGACCACCGCGCGCGCCGAGCTGGCCGAGGTGCCGGGTGCGGCCGACGCCGCCGAAGGCCCGGCGCCCAGCGAACCGGTCGACGCCCTGCGCCGGACCTACCTGTCGGCGTCGGAGTCGTACGCGAAGGTCGAGGTCGGCAGCGACCTGCGGAGCGAGCTGGAGCAGGCGGAATCCGCCGAAGCGGCGGCCGGCTCGGCCGTCGAGTCCCTCGACGAAGCCGTCCGGGCCCGCGCGGCCGAGCTGCTGGAGACGCCCGACGGCTCCGACGCGTCGGCGCGGGCGGCCGCGCTGGCCCGCGCCCGCCGGGTCGTCGACGGCCTGGAGGAAGAGCGCACCGAAGCGATCGGGCTCGTCTCGACGCGGCGCGCCGAACTGGACGCCCTGCCGCTGCAGAACGGCGTCAACGGCGAGAAGCCGCGGGACATCGAGCACGGCCTGGAGCTGATCGACGCGGCCGGGCTGGAGGCGTCGGCGGCGGCGCGGAAGTGGGAGGAGCTGCAGGAACGCCGGGCGGCGGCGGAGGCCACGCTGGAGTCCGCTCGCAGTTCCGCCTCGGGCTTCTCCCTGCTCGCCGAGTCGATGGCGCACCTGGTCACCGACCCGGACGCCGCGGCCTACGACGGCGACGTCGACACCGCACGCGCCCAGCACGCGCGGCTGAACGCCACGTTGGGGCAGGCGCAGGAAGCCGCCGACGCCGGCGACCGGCGGGTGCGCGCGGCCGCGGACCAGCTGGCGCAGTACGCGACGGAGAAGCGGTTCGAGAAGCTGAGCACGCCGGTGCGGCAGCAGGTCATCTCGGTCAAGCGCGACCAGCTCCCGGCGCACGCCGCCGAGTGGGCCGAAGCGCTGCGGCCGCGGCTGCGGTCCCTGACCGACGACCTCGCGCAGATCGACCGGCACCGCGGCGGCATCATCACCCGCCTGCAGGGCATGGTCGACGGCGCACTCCGGACGTTGCGCTCGGCCCAGCGCGTCTCGCGCCTGCCGGACGGGCTCGGCGACTGGTCCGGGCAGGAGTTCCTCCGCATCCGCTTCACCGAGCTGGAGGACAACGCGCTCACCGAGAAGCTCGGCGAAGTCGTCGACGAGGCCGCCGTGGGCAAGACGGCGGACGGCCGGGACGTCAAGCGCGACGGGCTTTCTCTCGTGCTGCGCGGGGTGCGCGCCGCGGCGCCCAAGGGGTTCCGCGTCGACATGCTCAAGCCGGACTCGGTGCTGCGCACCGAACGCCAGCGCGTCTCGGAGACCCGCGACGTGTTCTCCGGTGGCCAGCAGCTGACCGCGGCGATCATCCTGTACTGCACCCTCGCCGCGCTACGGGCCAACAACCGCGGCAAGGCCCGCAACCGGCACTCGGGCGTGCTGTTCCTGGACAACCCGATCGGCCGCGCGTCGGCGGGGTACCTCCTGGAACTGCAGCGGGCCGTGGCCGAGGCGCTGGGCGTGCAGCTGATCTACACGACGGGCCTGTTCGACGCGGGCGCGCTGTCGGAGTTCCCGCTCATCGTGCGGCTGCGCAACGACGCCGACCTGCGGGCGGGCCGGAAGTACCTGTCGGTGGACTCGACGATCCGCAATTCCCTGGAGGACCTGGGCGAGCCCGACGGCGTCGCGCGGCTGTCGGCGACCCGGATGTTCACCCGGGCCGCCGAAGACGCCGATTCCGCCGAGGACGAACAACCGGCGTGACGGGAACAACTTCCGGGGTTCCGTGGTTGCCGGGCGCATGACGAAACTGGGGCCGCTGGGAGCCACCCACACCGCACTGGACACCGACACGGCCGTGGCGGCCGAGCTCGAAGAACTGGGCTACGACACGCTCTGGCTGGCCGGCGGGCAGGGCAACAACCTGCCGCGCATCACCGAGGTCGTCCGCGGAACTTCGCGGATCCAGGTGGCGAGCGGGATCCTCTCGGTCGACCGGGTGCCGTCGGCGTCCGTGGCGTCGGCGTACGCCGAGCTGCCGACCGGCCGGTTCGTGGTCGGGCTGGGCGGGGCGCACGGCCCGCGGCCGCTGGCCACGCTCGGCGACTACCTCGACGAGATCGAGGACGTCGTCCCGCGGTCCGCGCGAATCCTGTCGGCGCTCGGCCCGCGGATGCTCGAGCTGGCGCGCGATCGCGCGTCGGGCGCGTACCCGTACCTGGTGACGACGGACTACGTCGCCTCGGCGCGCGAAATCCTGGGCCCGGACCGGCAGCTGGCGGTGCTGCTCAGCGTGGTCGCGGAGACCGACGTGGCTCGCGTGCGCGAGGCAGTGCGCGGCGGGTCGCTGGGCTTCCTGGCCGGAATGCCCGGCTACGCGGCCAACTTCCGGCGGATGGGCTTCACCGACGCGGACATCGCGGACCTGTCGGACCGGCTCGTCGACGGCCTCACCGTGTGGGGCGGCTTCGACGCGGTCGTCGCGCGGCTGCGGGAGTACCGGGCCGCGGGCGCCGACCAGGTCGTCGTCCCGCTCGACGGCCTGCCGCGCGAGTGGTGGCCGGACCTGGTGAAGGCGCTGGCCTAACCGCGGATCGCCTGCTGGTAGGCGGCGAGCGCGCCGGCGTCGTCGATGCTGCCGTGGTGGTGGACCTGCACCCAGCGGCCATCTTCGTAGGCGAAAAAGCGCGTCGTGCGGATGCTCAGCGGCACGGTTTCGGTCACGCGGTATTCGCCGGTCTCGCGGCCGGCGAACACCGCGTGGCTCTCGCCGGAGTACTCGACGATGTCGCCGAAGGTGACCGTGACGCGGGCCGGGCCGTGGAAGACGCGGTCGTACAGCTCGGTGATCGCTTCGCCGCCGCGGAGGATGCCGCCGAGCGGGTTGTTCAGCTGGGCCAGCGGATCGGCCGTCCAGACCCGGCGGAACGCGTCGAGATCGCGCTGGTTAAAGGCGTAGTAGAACGATTCGAGGGCGGCCAGGGCTCCTTCGCGGCCGGGCTCGGCGGCTTCGTCGAGCCGGTTGCGTGCGTCCGGTCCGAACGTCGTGTCGAGGTGTCGCGGCACGGTTGCTCCTAGAGTGTTCGACGGAGGTCGACCAGATGAGTGTACGACAGTCATCGAACACCGCGCGGGCGCGTGGGCTCACCCACGTCATCCCGGAACAGGTCTCGTTGCAGGACGCCCTGGCCGCGGTGGCCGATCCGGTGCGCCGCAGCATCCTGCGCGAACTGGCGGCCGTGCCGGAGTGGACGAAGGCGTGCGGCACGTTCGACCTGCCGGTGGCCAAGGCGACCCGCAGCCACCACTTCGCCGTGCTGCGCGCGGCGGGCCTGATCGAACAGCGCGACGAAGGCCCGCGGCGGCTCAACCGGCTGCGGCGTCCCGAATTCGACGCCGCCTTTCCCGGGTTGCTCGACCTGGTGCTCAGTCACCCCGGCCCGTGAACGCGAGGCCGGTGCCCAGGCCGATCATCACGAGACCGCCGGTGCCGCCGACGAGTTCCAGGCGCTTCGGCGAGCGGGCGAACCACGCGCGGGCCGTGCCGGCGACAAGCGCCCACGCGCTGTCGGTGGCCAGCGCGATCGCCGGCAGGCAGAGCCCGAGGACGAGCATCTGGGCGGGCACCGAGCTGGCGGCGGGGTCGACGAACTGCGGCAGCAACGCGGCCAGGAAGACGATCGACTTCGGGTTCGCGAAGCCGACGACGAAGCCGTCGCGCAGCACGGTCAGCACGCGTCCGGGCGTGGCGCGGACCTTCGCGGCCATCGCATCGGTCAGCTTCCGGCGGTGGCGCACGGCCTGGATCCCCAGGTACACCAGGTAGAGCGCGCCGGCGACCTTGATCGCGGTGAACACCGCCGCGGACGTCGTCACCAGGGCGCCGAGGCCGAAGGCGACCGCGACGACCTGCGTGTACACGCCCGCGGAGTTGCCCACGACGGTGAGCAGCGCGTCGCGCCGCCCGACGGTGAGCGCGCGGCTGATCGTGAACAGGACGCTCGGCCCGGGGACCACGACCATGAGGAACGTCAGCGCGGCGAAGGCCGCCAAGTGCGTGCCGGAGACCATTTGCCGAGGCTATCGCCTGGTCGGGGCGGATGACCAGGCGTTTTTGTCGGTGCCCGGTGGTAGGAAAAACGGGTGTCTTCGAAGATCAGCCGTCTTGAGATCAGCACCGACCAGCGCCGGGCCCGCCTCGCCGTCCGGCACCACCTGGCCGCGCCCGCGGCCACGGTGGCCGAAGCCGTCGCCGGGGTCGTGGCGCTGCACGCCACCGACCCGGCGACCGTCCACCTGTCCGCGTCCGCCCGGCTCGCCGCCCCGGCGGTTTCCGCGGTGGAGCAAGCACTCTACGAAGACCGGACCTTGCTGCGGCTACTGGGCATGCGCCGCACGGTGTTCGTCACGGACCTGGACACGGCGGCGCTGGTGCAGGCGGGCTGCTCGGCGGACATCCTCGTGAAGCAGCGGAAACTGCTCGAACAGCACCTCGGGCAGCAGGGCCACCCGGAGAACGTGCCGGAGCCGGCCGCGTGGCTGAAGAACGTCGAGGCGTCGGTCGAGGCGGCCCTGCGCGCCCGCGGTTCGGCGACGGCCCAGCAGCTGAGCGAGGACGAGCCCCGCCTGCGCCAGCAACTGCGGATGGCGGCGGGCAAGCCGTACGAGGCGATCGGCAACGTGACCAGCCGGGTGCTGTTCCTGCTGGCGGCGGGCGGCCGGATCGCGCGTGGCCGTCCCCGCGGCAGCTGGCTGTCGAGCCAGTACGTGTGGCACCCCCTCGACGAGTGGGTTCCCGGCGGGCTGCGGGAGTGGAGCCCGGAGGAGGCCCGCGTGGAGCTGGCCCGCCGGTGGCTGCGCGCGTACGGCCCGGCGCCGGTGTCGGACCTGCGGTGGTGGACGGGCTGGACGGCGGGCCAGGCGAAGAAGGCCCTCGCCGCCCTGGACCCGGTGGAGGTCGACCTCGACGGCGTGCCGGGGATGGTGCTGCCGGACGACGTCGATCCGGTGCCGTCGCCGCCGCCGTGGGTGGCGTTCCTGCCCGCGCTGGACCCGACCCCGATGGGCTGGCAGGACCGGGACTGGTTCCTCGGCCCCCACCGGGCGGCGTTGTTCGACCGCAGCGGCAACATCGGCCCGACGGTCTGGGCCTCCGGAAGGGTGGTCGGCGGCTGGGCCCAGCGCGCCTCGGGGGAGGTGGTGTTCCGGCTGCTGGAGGACGTGGGCTCGGAGGTGCAGGCGGCGGTGTCGGCGGAGGCGGAGAAGTGCGCGAAGTGGTTCGGCGAGGTCCGGGTGATCCCGCGGTTCCGGACGCCGCTAGAGCGGGAGCTGGCGGGATGAAGCGTGCGGAGGTGTCGCTGGATCGGTCGAGTCATCGACTTCACTCGCGGTCCCGTGGACCGCTCCGGCACCCGCCGGGGAGACCCGGAGGGCTGAATCGTTCCAGCGTCGATTCGCCGCTCTCCGCAGGTCGGTCCGGTGAAGTCGGCGCACCTGCGTTGATCAGCCGGAACCGGTCCCACCGCCCGGACCCGCGACCCCCTCCGGTCCGTCGTGGTCCACCCGGTCGAAACGCTCCGGAGCGGCTTCGCTTCTTAATCGATTCTTGACCCGTTCGCCAAGTGGTGGAAGTCTCGTCAGGGCAGTCAGGGACGCGCATGCCCGCACGCTAGGGTGGCCGCGAGCCCGCAAGTCACGGCCGGTCGTCCCGGCCGATCCTCAGAGGAGTGGCAGCAGTGACCGTTCGCGTAGGTGTCAACGGCTTCGGCCGCATCGGCCGCAACTTCTTCCGCGCCGTGCAGGCCAGCGGCCAGGACATCGAGGTCGTGGCCTTCAACGACCTCGGCGACGTCGCCACCATGGCCCACCTGCTGAAGTACGACTCCATCCTGGGCCGGTTCCCGGGTGAGGTCAGCGTCAGCGACGAGGGCATCGTCGTCGACGGCAAGACCATCAAGGCCCTCGCCGAGCGCGACCCGGCCAACCTGCCGTGGGGCGAGCTGAACGTCGACGTCGTCCTCGAGTCGACCGGCTTCTTCACCAACGCCGACGCCGCCAAGGCGCACATCGCCGGTGGCGCCAAGAAGGTCATCATCTCCGCGCCGGCCAAGGGCGAGGACCTGACCATCGTGCTCGGCGTCAACGACGACAAGTACGACGGCTCGCAGGTCATCATCTCGAACGCGTCCTGCACCACCAACTGCCTCGGCCCGCTGGCCAAGGTCCTCAACGACGCCTTCGGCATCGAGCAGGGCCTGATGACCACGGTCCACGCGTACACCCAGGACCAGAACCTGCAGGACGCCCCGCACAAGGACCTGCGCCGCGCCCGCGCCGCCGCCCTGAGCGTCGTCCCGACCTCGACCGGTGCCGCCAAGGCCATCGGCCTCGTCCTGCCGGAGCTGCAGGGCAAGCTGGACGGCTACGCGCTGCGCGTCCCGGTCCCGACCGGCTCGGCCACCGACCTCACCGTCACGCTGTCCAAGGCCGCCACGGTCGAGGAGATCAACGCCGCCTACAAGGCCGCCGCCGAGGGTCCCCTCGCCGGCATCCTGCGCTACTCGGACGACCCGATCGTCTCGGCCGACATCGTCACCGACCCGGCGTCCTGCATCTACGACGCGCCGCTGACCAAGGTCATCGGCAACCAGGTCAAGGTCGTCGGCTGGTACGACAACGAGTGGGGCTACTCCAACCGCCTCGCCGACCTGGTCAAGCTCGTCGGTTCGAAGCTGTCCTGAACCCGATGAGCGTCAAGAACCTCGACGACCTGCTGGGCGAGGGCGTTCAGGGCCGGTACGTGCTCGTGCGGTCCGACCTGAACGTCCCGCTCGACGGGGACCGCATCACCGACGACGGCCGGGTCCGCGCCGCGCTGCCGACGATCAAGAAGCTCGCCGACGCGGGCGCGAAGGTCGTCGTCACCGCGCACCTCGGCCGTCCGAAGGGCGAGCCGGACGCGAAGTACACCCTCGCGCCCGTCGCGAAGCGGCTTTCGGAGCTGCTCGGCGCCGAGGTCGCGCTGGCCGGTGACCTGGTCGGCGAGTCCGCCAAGGCGCTGACCGGCGGCCTGGCCGACGGCAGTGTCGTCCTGCTCGAGAACGTGCGCTTCGACGCGCGCGAGACCAGCAAGGACGCCGTGGACCGCTCCGAGCTGGCCGCCGAGCTGGGCGCGCTCGTCCCGGGCGGCGCGTTCGTCTCCGACGGCTTCGGCGTCGTCCACCGCAAGCAGGCCTCGGTTTACGAGGTCGCGTCGGTGCTGCCGGCGTACGCGGGCGGCCTGGTGCTGGCCGAGCTGGACGTGCTGAAGAAGCTGACCGACGACGTCCAGCGGCCGTACGTGGTCGTGCTCGGCGGCGCGAAGGTGTCCGACAAGCTCGGCGTCATCGCGAACCTGCTGACCAAGGTCGACCGGCTGCTCATCGGCGGTGGCATGGCGTACACCTTCCTCAAGGCCCAGGGCCACGAGGTCGGCCAGTCGCTGCTGCAGGCCGACCAGCTCGACCAGGTCAAGGGCTTCCTCGCCGAGGCCGAGAAGCGCGGCGTCGAACTGGTGCTGCCGGTCGATGTGCTGGCCGCGACCGAGTTCGCCGCCGACGCGGAGAACGAGGTCGTCGACGCGACCGCGATCCCGGCCGACCGCCAGGGGCTGGACATCGGCCCGCGTTCGCGTGAGCTGTTCGCGAGCAAGCTGGCCGACGCCAAGACCGTGTTCTGGAACGGCCCGATGGGCGTGTTCGAGTTCGAGGCGTTCTCGGGCGGCACGCGCGCCGTGGCCGAGGCGCTGGTGAAGAGCGACGCGTTCACCGTGGTCGGCGGCGGCGACTCGGCGGCCGCGGTGCGGCAGCTGGGCCTGCCCGAGGACGGCTTCTCGCACATCTCCACCGGTGGCGGGGCCTCCCTGGAGTACCTCGAGGGCAAGGAACTGCCGGGCGTGACCGCTTTGGAGGAGAAGAACTAGTGGCACGCAAGCCGTTCATCGCCGGCAACTGGAAGATGAACCAGAACCACCTCGAGGCGATCGCGCTCGTCCAGAAGATCGCGTTCGCGCTGCCGGCGAAGTACTACGCGAAGGTCGACGTGGCGGTGCTGCCGCCGTTCACCGACATCCGCAGCGTGCAGACCCTGGTCGACGGCGACAAGCTGTCGCTCACCTACGGCGCGCAGGACCTCGCGCCGCAGGACTCCGGCGCCTACACCGGCGACATCTCGGGTCCGATGCTGGCCAAGCTGGGCTGCAAGTTCGTCACGGTCGGGCACTCGGAGCGGCGCGAATACCACGCCGAGTCCGACGAACTGGTCAACAAGAAGGTCAAGGCCGCGCTCAAGCACGGCATCACGCCGATCCTCTGCATCGGGGAGAAGCTCGAGGTCCGCGAGGCCGGCGAGCACATCCACCACACCACGACGCAGCTGATCGAGGGCCTGAAGGGCCTCAAGGCCGAGCAGGTCAAAGACGTGGTGATCGCGTACGAGCCGGTCTGGGCGATCGGCACCGGCAAGGTCGCGTCGTCCGCGGACGCCGAAGAGGTCTGCAAGGCCATCCGCGCGACCCTCCAGGAGAAGTACGGCGACGAGGTCGCTTCGTCCGTCCGGGTGCTCTACGGGGGATCGGTCAAATCGGGCAACATCGGCGAGCTGGTGGCCTGCGAGAACATCGACGGTGCCCTGGTCGGCGGAGCGAGCCTCGACGGCGAGGAGTTCACGAAACTCTGCGCACTCGCCGCGGGCGGGCCGCTGCCCTGATCGAGGCCACGACCGGGTAGCCTGTGTATCCGGTCCGTCACACAGCAGTGGACGAGTCCAGGGGTACGGTGGTGGTCGGAAACGACCATGCCGTACCCCTGCATTCTCCTAGAGCCCAGAGGATGACATGAAGCTGTTCCTGCAAATCCTGTTGATCGTCTCCAGCGTCCTGCTGGTGGTCGCCGTGCTGCTGCACCGTGGCCGGGGCGGTGGCCTGTCGTCGCTGTTCGGCGGTGGGATGCAGTCGAGCCTGGCCGGGTCGAGCGTGGCCGAGAAGAACCTCGACCGGATCACCCTGCTGCTGGGCGCGGTCTGGCTGATCAGCATCGTGGGCCTGGGTCTGCTGCTCAAGGTGTGAGGCGTCCGGCGTTCCGTCGTCGGCCGCGACCGGGTCGAGACGGCGGGGCGCAGCGATTCGGCGTGCCTATTGGGGGGCGCGCCGCCGATTCCTAGGTGTGAGGATTCATGGTTGGCGGTAACGCGATTCGGGGCACCCGGGTGGGTGCCGGTCCTACGGGCGAATCGGAACGGGGAGAGTCGGCGCCGCGCCGCCGCATCTCCTACTGGTGTGCCAACGGGCACGAGGCCCGGCCGTCGTTCGCGCTCGACGCGGAGATTCCCGACGAGTGGGACTGCCCCCGCTGCGGGCTCCCGGGTGGGCAGGACGAGAAGAACCCCCCGGCCGCGCCGCGGACCGAGCCGTACAAGACTCACCTGGCCTACGTGAAGGAGCGGCGCAGCGACGCCGACGGCGAGGCCATCCTGGCGGAGGCGCTCGACCGCCTGCGCAAGCGCCGGGAAATCCTCTAGCGGTTCCTGCTGGAAGCCACCCCGAGGGATGCGGACCCCCTCGAGGTGGCTTTTCGCGCGCTCAACCAGGCCCGACCCGTGCTTCTCGAGGCATCACGCGTGTCCAGCGAGGCATCACGCGTGCTCCCCGGGGCATCACGCGTGACTGAACGGGCATCACCGCGATGCCCCTCTGATCACGCGAGATGCCCGGCCAATCACGCGAGATGCCTCTGCAGTCACGCGAGATGCCCGGCCAATCACGCGAGATGCCTCTGCAGTCACGCGAGATGCGCCGCCAGTCACGCGAGATGGCTCTGCGGGCACCGCCGTCCGGTGCTGAGCAGCCCCCGATTTCCACGCTATCGGCACCCACCGACAATTTCCGGTCCGGAGAAGCCGCGAGCGGAAGATTCCGGTCGCGGCATCCGGCGATCCGGAAGTGTCGGTGGTCGCCGGTAAGCTGGATACCGGGGGCCGGAGGTCAGCGGTCCAGCGGATATCGCGCCCGCACCCGGAAGCCGCCGTCCTCGGTTCCCGAGGTCTCGAAGCTTCCGCCCAGGAGGCGGGCCCGCTCGGCCAGCCCCGTCAAGCCGTGGCCGCCCGAGGGCAATCCCTCCGCCGGGCGGTTCGCCCGCTCGTTGCGGACTTCGATCTTGAGCGCGCCGTGCTCACCCTGGATGCGGATGGTCGCCGTCGCGCCCGGGGCGTGTTTGTGGACGTTGGTCAAGCACTCCTGCACCGTCCGGTACGCCGCCGCCGACACCTGGTTGGGCAGGGCCTCCGGCAGGTGCTCCACCGACAGGTGCACCGGCACCTCCGACGTGCGGATCAGCCGGTCGAGGTCGTTGATGCCCGGGCGCGGGCCGTCGTCGTCCGGGCCCGCGCGCAGCACGCTCAGCAGTGAACGCAGCTCCTCCAGGGTCCGCTTGGACAACGTGCGGATGACCTGCGCGGTCTCCTGCGCGCGGTCGTCGGTCGTCTGGGCCTGCAGCGCGCCGGCCTGCATGGCGATCAGCGTGATCTGGTGGGAGACGACGTCGTGCATTTCGCGGGCCAGCCGGGCGCGCTCCTCGGCGCGGACGGCGTCGGCGTGGAAACGGCGCTCGCGGTCGCGGCTCGTGGCCAGCTCCGCCAGCTTGTTCGAAACCTCGGTGCGCGCGCCGATGAGCAGGCCGATCGCGATCGGCATGCCGGCGACCAGGACGCCGTAGATGCCGTCGAGGATGTGCTCGCGCCAGCTCAGCTCGGCGAAGTCCTCCAGCGGCCACTGCACGAACCGGCACGTCCACACCAGCGCCGCGCCGACCCAGGTCTGCCAGTGCAGCTGACGGCGGGTGGCGAGCATGCCGAGGGTGATCATCGACGCGAGCTGGGCCCAGCCGGCCAGGAAGCCGGGGACCGCGACGAGCACGGCGAGGAACGGGAACTTCCGCCGGAACACGACCGCGAGGCAGGCCGCGCCGGAGAGCCAGATGGAGTACGGCTGGGCCTTCTCGGGAATGACCAGCCAGACGTCGAGCACGGCCAGGATGACCGCGGCCGCCTCGATGGCGAACGTGACCACAGCGGGGCGGGGCACCGAGCCGAACAGGCTCACCCCGCGCTTGCGGACCCGCTCGGCGGCCGATGGCCCCGAGCCGGCGATCGAGATGCCTGGAATCGAGAGTCCCTCTGTACTCATCGCTGGCGACCCCATTCGTCTTGTGGACTTGTTGGTGAGAGGCGCTCAGGGCCCGATCGGGACGCGCAGCGGCCGACAAATGTGCGGATGCTAACGAGGTGGCCTACGGAGACGGTTAGTTTCACCCGCAGTCGGTGCTCCGGCGTCCGGATTCCGTAATCGGCTGGGCCGTCCGGGGGATGTTCGACGACGGGCGCTACCCATTGTGTGAGTGCTGTTTCCCAGCGTGCACCAAGACGACCACATCGTGGGAATCATGTTACCCACGTGTGGTCGCCTTTGGGGCACGTTCTCAGGCCGCCATGGACCGGAGGTCGTCGCTCAGCAGGTCGTGCAGGCCGGACGCGCAGGCCTTCGCCATCTCGATCGACCGCGGCAGCATGCCGGCCTCGTATGCCCGCACCGCCTCCTCGACGGTGGATGCCGTGGCCAGCGCGGTCGCCAGTTCGGCCCCGTCCAGCAGGGCGAGGTTCGCGCCGACGCCGAGCGGCGGCATCAGGTGTGCGGCGTCGCCGAGCAGGGTGAGGCCCGGGGTGGTCGTCCAGGCGTGGGGGACCGGCAGGACGTGCAGTGGCCGGTGCGCGAACCCGCCGTCGTGCTCGCGCAGGTACGCGAGCAGGTCCGGGTGCCAGCCCGCGTAGCGCTCGAGCAGGTGCGCCCGGACCGCCGCCGCGTCGGCGAAGTCGAGCTCGGTGGCCCAGTCTTCGGGGGCGTAGAAGGTGGCGTAGCAGCGGATGTGGCCGGTGCTGGTGCGCTGGGCGATGAGCGCCTTGCCGTCGGCCTTCGTCATCAGCGTGCCCTGGCCGGTGCGCGCGGACAGGTCCGGGTGGCGGCGGTCGGCGTCGTCGAGACCGAACTCGACGAACGTGACGCCGCTGTACTCGGGCAAGACGCCGGTCAGGGCGCGGCGGACGCGGGACCACGCGCCGTCCGCGCCGACGACCAGGTCGAACTCCGCGCTGCCGCCGTCGGCGAACGTCACCCGGGCGCCGGGGGCCGCTTCCACGATCGGTTGTCCCCATCGGACGGTGCCGGGGGAGAGGGAGTCGAGGAGGAGGCCGCGGAGCTGGCCGCGGTCGATCTCGGGCCGGGAGTCGCCGTCGGGGGCTTCGTCGAGGACCACCTCGCCGGTGTGCGGGTCGACGCCGCGCATCTGCTGGCCCTCCGGGCGGGCCAAGGTGCGGAAACGGTCGAGGAGGCCGGCCGTGCGAAGGGCGACCTGGCCGGTGTCGGCGTGCATGTCGAGCGTCCCGCCTTGCGGACGCGCATCGGGCGCGGGTTCCTGCTCGAAGACGGTGACGTCGAGGCCGTGGAGCTGCAGGACGCGGGCGCAGGCGAGCCCGCCGAGGCCGGCGCCGGCGATGGCAATGCGAGAGAAGGTCATGTCACTAAGAAATCATAACGACTCAAAAAGTGCAATGACTCAACTTTTTAAGTGAGTTAGACTTCGGGGCATGACGGAAGTGATCGGACGCCGGGAGCGCAAGAAGGCGCAGACCCGGAAGGCCCTGGCCGACGCCGCGCTGGAGCTGTTCCTCGCCCGCGGGTACGACAAGGTCGGGGTGAAGGAGGTCGCGGACGCCGCGGACGTCTCGGTGACGACGCTGTTCAAGTACTTCCCGAGCAAGGAAGCCCTGGTGTTCGACCAGGACGAGGACATCGAGGCGGCGCTGGTCCTCGCGGTGCACGGGCGGCCGCCGGGGCATTCGGTCGTGGACGCGCTGCGCAAGCACATCCTGCGCCTCGCCGAAAGCGCGCCGAGCGGCGAGTTCCTGCGGCTGATCGAGAACGAGCCGGCGCTGCGCGACTACGCCAGGCGGATGTGGATGCGCCACGAGACGGCGCTGGCCCGTGCGATCGCGGAGGAGATGGGCGCCCCGGAGGACGACGTGACGTGCGCGGCCCTCGCCCGGTTCGCGCTGGCCTCCCGCGAGCTGATCCAGGCGCACGAGCACCCCCGCCGGGCGGCGGAGGAGATCTTCGCCTGCCTGCAGCGCGGCTGGCGCACGGAGTAAGGGGGCGCGCGGCCAGGTCCGCCCGCTTTGCGCCGGGGCGGTCGGAGCGCGGCGAGCGGGGATGTTCGCTTCGCGCCGGTGGCGGTGGGAGCGCAGCGAGTAGGGATGCTCGCTGCGCGGCGGGCGGCGGTCGGAGCACGGCGAGGGTGGATGCCTGCTTCGAGCGGGGTGGCGGGCGGTGCAAGCGCGGTGAGCCGGGATGCTCGCCCGCTTCAAGCAATATCCGCCTCAACGAGCGAAGGCCCCCTGCCGAAGCAGAGGGCCTTCCCCGAGCACCACTCAAGCCGTCGGCGGCTGGTACACCTTCGTCAGCTTCCCCGCCGCCGCGCGGTCCAGCAGCCACAGCGTGCGCCGGTGCCCTCGAGCCCCGGCCACCGGCAACTGGACTTCCCCCGCGCCCGCCAGCGCCAGCGCCACCGCGTCCGCCTTGGCCTCGCCCGCCGTCATCAGCCACACGTCCCGCGCCCTGCGCAGAGCCGGCAGCGTCAACGAGATCCGGGTCGGCGGGGGCTTCGGGCAGTTGCGCACCGCCACCACCGACCGCTCGGTCTCGTACGCCGCCGGGGACTCCGGGAACACCGACGCGGTGTGCCCTTCGCCCCCGAGGCCCAGCAGCATGATGTCGAACGACGGCACGTCGCCGTGGTCCTCCGGCCCCGCCTGCGACGCCAGCACCGAGGCGTAGGCCGCCGCAGCAGCGTCCACGTCGGAACCGAACTCGCCGTCCGACGGCGCCATCGCGTGGACGCGCTTCGGATCCAGCGGCACGTGGTCGAGCAGTGCCTCGCGGGCCTGCTTCTCGTTCCGCTCATCCGAATCCGCCGGGACGAACCGCTCGTCACCCCAGTAGATGTCCAGCCGCGACCAGTCGATCGCGTCGCGCGCCGACGACGCCCGCAGCTCCGACAGCACCGCGATGCCCGTGCCGCCGCCGGTCAGCACCAGGGATGCCGACCCCTTGGCCGCCTGGACGTCCACCAGCCGCGTCACGAGGCGGGCCGCCGCCGCGGCCGCCAGGAGGTCCTGGTTCGCGTAGACGACCACTTCCGTCTTGCTCATTTGGCCGCGCCCGAAGCAGCCGAACCGGCCGCCGCGGCCGGCGACGTCACGTCGGCCTTGGGGGGTGCCCCGGTCTTGCCGTTCGTGCCCGACGTGATCTTGTGCAGCCCCTGCAGGGCCGCTTCGTAGACCTCGTCCGGGTCGAGCCGGCGCAGCTCCTCGACCAGGCAGTCCTGGGTGCTGCGCCGCTGCAGGGCGATCCGGCGGGTCGGCTGGCCCGGCTGGGTCAGCGTGCCCACGCGGCCGTCCGGGCGGTGCAGCTCCACCGGGCCCGACTTCCGGTCGAGCGTCACCGAGATGATCCCGGCCGCGCCCGAGCTCTTGACCCGCTTGACCGGCACCTTCAGGTACTCGGCCAGCCAGGCGGCCAGCAGCTCGGTCGACGGCGAATCGGCCTCACCGGTCACCGTCGCGCCGGTGACCTTCTCGTACGGCGGCAGGTCCAGCGCCGAGACGAGCTGGGCGCGCCAGTGCGTCAGGCGCGTCCAGGCCAGATCGGTGTCGCCCTCGGTGTATGCCTTCGCCCGCGTGGTCAGCGCCTTGACCGGGTTCTTCTCCGCGGCCGAGTCGGTGATCCGGCGCTGGGCCAGCTCGCCGAGCGGGTCCTTGTCCGGGTCCTTCGGGCCGGCCCCGGGCCACCAGCACACGATCGGCGCGTCCGGCAGCAGCAGCGGCACCACCGCGCTCTGCCCCTGCGCGGCCAGCGGGCCGTACAGGCGCAGCACGATGACCTCGCTCGCGCCGGCGTCGCCGCCGACCCGGATCTGGCCGTCGATGCGCGGGGCCGCCGTGCGGGCGCCCTTGGCCACCACGATCACCCGCGACGGGTGCTCGCGGCTCGCGCCGTTGGCCGCCTCGATGGCCTCTTCGAGCTTGGCGTCGTCGTCGGCCACGATCACCAGCGTCAGGACGCGCCCCAGCGCGACCTGCCCGCCCTGTTCGCGGATCTCCACCAGCTTCTTGTTGAGTGCCGAAGTCGTGGTGGACGGCAGGTCGATGATCACGGGCGCCTCCATTTCCGGCCGGTGCGCTCCAGCATTTCGTCGGCGGACGCCGGGCCCCACGTGCCGGGCGCGTACTGCTCCGGCGCGCCTTCCTTCGCCCAGTGGTCGAGGATCGGGTCGAGGATCTTCCAGGAGAGCTCGACCTCTTCGTTCACCGGGAACAGCGACGGCTCGCCGAGCAGGACGTCCAGGATCAGGCGTTCGTAGGCCTCGGGGGAGGACTCGGTGAACGCGTGGCCGTAGCCGAAGTCCATGGTGACGTCGCGGACCTCCATCGTGGTCCCCGGCACCTTCGAGCCGAACCGCAGCGTGATGCCCTCGTCCGGCTGGACCCGGATGACCAGGGCGTTCTGCCCCAGCTCCTCGGTCGACGTCGAGTCGAACGGCAGGTGCGGCGCCCGCTTGAACACGACGGCGATCTCGGTGACGCGCCGGCCGAGCCGCTTGCCGGTGCGCAGGTAGAACGGCACCCCGGCCCAGCGGCGGTTCTGCACCTCCAGGGTGACCGCCGCGTACGTCTCGGTCTTCGAGTCCTTCGCGAAGCCCTCTTCCTGCAGCAGGCCGGGCACCTTCGTACCGCCCTGCCAGCCGCCGGCGTACTGCCCGCGCGCCGTCGTCTTGCTCAGCGGCCCGACCGGCGTGACCCCCGAGAGCACCTTGATCTTCTCCGCGCGCAGGGCCCGCGGCTCGAACGACAGCGGCTCCTCCATCGCGGTGAAAGCCAGCAGCTGCAGCAGGTGGTTCTGGATGACGTCCCGGGCGGCGCCGATGCCGTCGTAGTACCCCGCGCGGCCGCCGAGGCCGATGTCCTCGGCCATGGTGATCTGCACGTGGTCGACGTAGTTGGCGTTCCAGATCGGCTCGAACAGCTGGTTGGCGAAGCGCAGCGCCAGGATGTTCTGCACCGTCTCCTTGCCGAGGTAGTGGTCGATGCGGAACACCGACTCCTCGGGGAAGACGTCGTTGACGATCGCGTTGAGCTCTTCGGCGCTCTTCAGGTCGTGCCCGAAGGGCTTCTCGATGACCACGCGCCGCCAGGTCTTGTCGTCGGCGTTCGCCAGCCCGGAGCGGGCCAGCTGCTTGGTCACCACCGGGAACGCGCCGGGCGGGATCGACAGGTAGAACGCGGTGTTGCCGCCGGTGCCGCGTTCCTCGTCGAGGTCGCGGACCGTCTTCGCGAGCCGGTCGAACGCCTCGTCGTCGTCGAAGGTGCCCTGGACGAACCGGATGCCTTCGGCGAGCCGGTTCCACACCGACTCCTTGAACGGCGTCCGCGCGTGCTCCTTGACCGAGTCGTGCACGAGCTCGCCGAAGTCCTGGTGCTCCCAGTCGCGGCGGGCGAACCCGACGAGCGAGAAGCCCGCGGGCAGCAGGCCGCGGTTGGCCAGGTCGTAGATGGCGGGCATCAGCTTCTTGCGGGCCAGGTCGCCGGTGACGCCGAAGATCACCAGGCTGGACGGCCCGGCGATCCGCGGGAGCCGCTTGTCCCGCGGATCGCGCAGCGGGTTGTGCCAGGTCATGCGCCACCCTCCTGTACCGCGCGGACGACGGCCGCGAGGCCCGCGGCCCGGTCGGTCAGGTGCAGGCGCAGCACCGGGCGGCCGTGCTCGGCGAGCACCTGCCCGTCGCCGAGGGCCTGGGCGTGCTGCAGCTGCCCCAGCGTGTACGGCCGGTCCGGCACGTCGAGGTCCTGCTCGACCGCGCCGGTGAGCTGCAGGAAGACGCCGTTCTGGTGCCCGCCCTTGTGATACTGGCCGGTGGAGTGCAGGAACCGCGGGCCCCAGCCGAACGTCGTCTGCTTCCCGGTGCGCTTGGCGATCTCGCCACGCAGTAGGGACGTCGACGCGTCGTCGAGCCGGTCGAGGTAGGCCTGCACGGCGATGTAGCCCGCGTCCGGCGCCGAAGCGAAGAACGCGCGCAGCACGTCGGTCAGGCTGCCCTCGGTGGAAACCCCGTCGCTGCCGAAGATCTCGACCGGACCGTCCACGTTGGACGGTTCCTCGCCGCCCTTCAGCTTCTCCGGGTCGTCCAGCAGCGCGCGGGCCGCCTTCTTGGCCGCCTCGACGTCGGGCTGGTCGAACGGGTTGATCCCGATCAGCCGCCCGGCCAGCGCGGTGGCGAACTCCCAGAGCAGGAACTGCGCGCCCAGCGAGCCGGTGACGGCGATCTTGGCCGCGCCCTGCGGGCTGCCGACCGCGGTGGCCGTGGCGTCGTCGCCGGCGTCGGCGAAGCCGGCCGCCTCCGGGCTCTCGACCGCGACCGGCAGCAGGCCGGTGCCCTGCTTGCCGGTGGACTCCGCGATCAGCTGCTCGGCCCAGTCGGGGAAGCCCTTGATGCCGGAGCCGGTGTCGGCCAGCACGACCTTCTCGGCGCCGGCCTCGTGCGCGGCGGCCCACGCGGCGGCCAGCTTGACCGCCGGGTTGTCCGCCGAGTCCGCGGCGAGCTCCTCGGCCACCGAAGCGGCCTGGTCGAGCAGCCGGGCCACGTCCGCCCCGGCCAGGCCGGCCGGGACGAGCCCGAACGCGGTCAGCGCCGAGTAGCGGCCGCCCACGTGCGGGTCGGCCAGGAAGGTCTTGCGGTAACCCTCCTTTTCGGACAGTTGCTGGAACGGCGAGCCCGGGTCGGTGACGACCACGATCCGCCGCGCCGCGTCGATGCCCGCGTCGGCGAACGCTTTCGCGAAGATCCGCCGGTGGCTGTCGGTCTCGACGGTGCCGCCCGACTTCGACGACACCACGATGACCGTGCGCTCGAGGTCGCCGGCGAGCGCGTCGGCGACCTGGCCCGGGTCGGTGGTGTCGAGGACGGTCAGCGCGACGCCGTCGGTCGCGGTGATCACCTCCGGCGCCAGCGACGAGCCGCCCATGCCGGCCAGCACGACCCGGTCGACGCCCTCGGACCGCAGTTCGGTCCGCAGCGCCTCGATCTCGCCGATCAGCGGCCGCGACGACTTGTGCAGCGTCGTCCACGACAGCCGGATCGACGCCTCGGATTCGGCGTCCGGCCCCCAGAGCGTCGCGTCCTGCGCCGCCAGCTTCGAAGCAGCCTGGTCGGCGACCAGCTGTTCGGCCAGCGGCGCGGCCCGCTCCGCCAGTGCGGCGTCCACGATCTCGACGCCGGTCTTTTCGCCTGTCGTCATGTCGTGCGTCAGCCCTTCGCCTGCTCGAGCTGCCCGTTCACGGTGTCCAGGAGCTCGGTCCACGACTTCTCGAACTTCTCGACGCCCTCGTTCTCCAGCGTCAGGAACACGTCGGTGATGTCGATGCCGACCGCTTCCAGCTGGTCGAACACCTTCTGCGCGTCCTTGCCGTGGCCGCTGACCCGGTCGCCCTGGAGGTCGGCGTGCTCGGCGACGGCGTCGAGGGTCTTCTCCGGCATGGTGTTGACGGTGTTCGCCACCACCAGGTCGTCGACGTAGAGCGTGGGGGAGTAGTCCGGGTTCTTCACGCCGGTCGAGGCCCACAGCGGGCGCTGCGCGTTGGCGCCGTCGGCCGCGAGGGCCTTCCAGCGGTCCGTGGCGAAGAGCTCTTCGTAGGCGGCGTAGGCGAGGCGGGCGTTGGCGACCGCGGCCTTGCCGCGCAGCGCCAGTGCCTCGTCGGTGCCGATCGCTTCCAGGCGCTTGTCGACCTCGGTGTCCACGCGGGAGACAAAGAACGACGCCACCGAGTGGATGCCGCGCAGGTCGTGGCCGTTGGCCTTCGCCTGCTCCAGGCCGGCGAAGTAGGCCTCGATGACCTTCTTGTAGCGCTCGACGGAGAAGATCAGCGTGACGTTGACGCTGATGCCTTCGGCCAGCGTCTTCGTGATGGCCGGCAGGCCCTCTTCGGTGGCCGGGATCTTGATCAGCACGTTCGGCCGGTCGACGGTCTTCCACAGGTCCTTCGCCTCGGCCACCGTCTTCTCGGTGTCCTTGGCCAGGCGCGGGTCGACCTCGATGGAGACGCGGCCGTCGACGCCGTTGGTCGCGGTGTAGATGTCGCGGAACAGGTCCGCGGCGTTGCGCACGTCGGTCGTGGTCAGGTCGCGGATGGTCGCCTCGACGTCGGCGCCCTGGGCGGCGAGCTCGCGGGTCCGCTCGTCGTAGGCGTCGCCCTTCGACATCGCGTTGGCGAAGATCGTCGGGTTGGTCGTCACGCCCACGACGTGCTTGTCGCGGATCAGGTCGGCGAGGTTGCCGGTGTTCAGGCGTTCACGGGAGAGGTCGTCGAGCCAGATCGAGACACCGGCTTCGGACAACGCGGCGAGCTTGTCGTTGCTCATGAATGTCATCCCCTTCAGGAATTCTTGGTGTTCTGGATCGAGCGGCGGGCGGCTTCGACGACGGCTTCCGCGGTGAACCCGAACTCACGGAACAGTGTGGCCGCGTCGGCGGAGGCACCGAAGTGCTCGATCGAAACGTTCACCCCGGCGTCACCGGTGAAGCGGTGCCACGACTGGGCGATGCCCGCCTCGACGGACACGCGGGCCTTCACGCCGGCCGGGATGACGGATTCGCGGTAGGCCGCGTCCTGCGCGTCGAACCACTCGACGCACGGCATGGACACGACCCGCGCCTTGACGCCGTCGGCGTCCAGGGTCTTCTTGGCCTCGACGGCGAGCTGGACCTCGGAGCCGGTGGCGATGAGGACCACGTCCGGGGTGCCGTCGCTGTCGGCCAGGACGTAGCCGCCCTTCTTGACGCCCTCGGCGCTGGTGCCCTCGAGCACCGGCACGTTCTGGCGGGTCAGCGCCAGGCCCGACGGGTGGTCGGTGTCCTCCAGCACGGCCTTCCAGGCGTACGCGGTCTCGTTGGCGTCCGCCGGGCGGACGACGTTGAGGCCCGGGATCGCGCGCAGCGCGGAGAGCTGCTCGATCGGCTGGTGGGTCGGGCCGTCCTCGCCGAGGCCGATCGAGTCGTGCGTCCACACGTAGGTGACCGGCGCCTTCATCAGCGCGGCCAGCCGGACCGGCGGGCGCATGTAGTCGGAGAAGATGAGGAACGTCGCGCCGTACGGGCGGGTGCCGCCGTGCAGCGCGATCCCGTTGAGGATCGAGCCCATGGCGTGCTCGCGGACGCCGAAGTGCAGCGTCCGGCCGTACGGGTTGGCCTGCCACATGTCGGTGGCGGCCTTCTCGGGACCGAACGAGTCGGCGCCCTTCATCGTCGTGTTGTTGCTCTCGGCCAGGTCGGCCGAGCCGCCCCACAGCTCCGGCAGCGGCTCGGCGAGGGCGTTGAGCACCTCACCGGAGGCCTTGCGGGTGGCGATGCCCTTGGCGTCCGGCTCCCACTTCGGCAGGTTGTCGGCGAAGCCCTCGGGCAGCGTGCGGGTGGCCATCCGGTCGCCGATCTTCTTGCGCTCCGGGTTGGCCTGGCCCCAGGCCTCGTACTTCTCCTGCCACTCGGCGTGCGCGGCCCGGCCGCGCTCGGCCGCCTGGCGGGTGTGCTTGAGCACGTCGTCCTCGACCTGGAACGACTGCTCCGGGTCGAAGCCGAGGATCTTCTTCACCGCGGCGACCTCTTCGCCGCCCAGCGCGGCGCCGTGCGCCTTGCCGGTGCCCATCTTCTTCGGGGCCGGGTAGCCGATGACGGTCCGCAGCGCGATGAACGACGGCCGCTGCGTCTCGGCCTTGGCGGCCTTGATGGCCTCCTCGATCGCGACGACGTCCTCGCCGCCCTCGACGACCTGGGTGTGCCACCCGTAGGCCTCGTAGCGCGCGACGGTGTCCTCGGACAGCGCGATGTTGGTGTCGTCCTCGATCGAGATCTTGTTGTCGTCGTAGAAGACGATCAGGTTGCCCAGCTCCTGGCGGCCCGCGATGGACGAGGCCTCGGAGGTGACGCCCTCTTCGATGTCGCCGTCGGAGGCGATCACGTAGATGAAGTGGTCGAAGATGCTTTCGCCGGGCGCGGCGTCCGGGTCCAGCAGGCCGCGCTCGCGGCGGGCGGCCATCGCCATGCCCACGGCGTTGGCCAGGCCCTGGCCGAGCGGGCCGGTGGTGGTCTCGACGCCGTCGGTGTGGCGGTACTCCGGGTGGCCCGGGGTCTTCGAGCCCCACTTGCGCAGCTGCTTGAGGTCCTCGAGCTCGAGGCCGTAGCCGGCGAGGAACAGCTGGATGTACAGGGTGAGGCTCGAGTGGCCGGCCGACAGGATGAACCGGTCGCGGCCCGGCCAGTGCTGGTCGTTCGGGTCGTGGCGCATGGTGCGCTGGAACAGCGTGTAGGCCAGCGGCGCCAGGCTCATCGCGGTGCCGGGGTGGCCGCTGCCACAGTTCTCCACGGCGTCGGCGGCCAGCACCCGGACGGTGTCCACGGCGCGGGTGTCGGTGTCGGTCCAGTCGGCGGGGACGTTACGCCGGAGGAGTGGGTTGTTCTCGCTGGTAGTGGCGGTTTCGGACACTGAACTCCAACTCCCGGTCATGATGGTTGCGGCTGGTCTTCCTCGTTCCGGTTACCCGTACGCGCGGCTACTTATCTCAATCGATCCCGAAGGGACGATATTCCTGCTCGCGGCCATGCGCAGGGGCAATCGCGGCCCGTCGCGGCCAGCCTAGTGCTTGGGCCGGTCGAGGACCCGCGATCACCCACGGGATTCACCACGTCTAACATCGTTCGAGGGTTCAGTAAGGCTGGTTCTTCGGCTACCCGGACTGGTCCCGCCCGAACCTGACGCAGGGAGTGAAATGTCGCCGGTGAACGCTGCGCACGGACGCAGTGAAGACACCAGCGCCGTGCACCCGACCGGTGAACGACCGCACGGTGAGCGGCGCAGCCTCCGCCGGGTCGTCGGCGCCTACGCCGCGCTGGCCAAGCCCCGGGTGATCGAGCTCCTGCTGGTGACCACCATCCCGGCGATGTTCCTCGCCAGCCGTCAGATCCCGTCGCCGTGGCTGGTGCTGGCCACGCTGGTCGGCGGGACGATGGCCGCGGGCAGCGCGAACGCGCTCAACTGCGTGATCGACGCGGACATCGACAAGGTGATGAACCGCACGAAGCGCCGCCCGCTGGTCAAGGACTCGGTGCCCCGCCGCGGCGCGCTGATCTTCGGCTTGGTGATGGGCGTCGCGTCGGCCGCCGTGCTCTACCTCACGGTGAACCTGCTGTCGGCCGTCCTGGCGATCGCGACGATCTTGTTCTACATCTTCGTCTACACGCTCGGCCTCAAGCGGCGCACGTCACAGAACGTGGTCTGGGGCGGCGCGGCGGGCTGCATGCCGGTGGTCATCGGCTGGGCGGCCGTCACCGGCACGGTCCAGTGGCCGGCGTTCGTGATGTTCGGCGTGATCTTCTTCTGGACGCCCCCGCACACCTGGGCGCTGGGCATGAAGTACCGCGACGACTACGAGCGCGCGGGCGTCCCGATGCTGCCGGTGGTCGCCACCGCCCAGCACGTCGCCCGCCAGATCGTCATCTACTCGTGGGTGATGGTGGCGTGGACGCTCCTGCTGCTCCCGGTGACGTCCTGGCTGTACGGCACGTTCGCCATCCTGGCGGGCGGCTGGTTCCTCTTCTACGCCCACAGCCTGCAGGCGGCGGTGCGGCGGGGTGAAGAGACGAAGCCGATGGCGCTGTTCCACCGGTCGAACACGTACCTGATGATCGTGTTCGTGGCCTTGGCGGTGGACTCGGCGATCGGCCTGCCCACGCTCGGCCTGCCGTTCTGAATCCGGCTCTGAGACGGATCGGGACCGCGGTCGCCGCGGTCGTCGTCCTGGGCCTGCTGGTCCTCCTCGGTCGCGGGAAGCTGCCCGCATTGGACGAGACCCTGCTCACCGGCGGCTGCACCATCCCGAAACGGATCACCGCGCTCCCCGGACCGGCCCCCGACGGCGGCTCCGTCCGCGTCGCCGAACAGGGGCCCGGCGCGGCTGTGCTGGAGAACACCAGCACCCTCGCCGCGTACCGGATCGTCGTCACGTCCGAGGCCCGGACGGTCGAGGTGCCGGTGCTGCTGCCGGGGCAGCGGGCCGGGGTCGTGCTCGACGGCCCCGCGGTCGGTCCGGTCGTCTGGATCGCGCCGGAAGCCCTGGGCGGCTTCACACCGGTGACCGCCGACGTAGTGCCCGGCGGCGTTCGCTACCGCTCCGGGAACTGCCGGGCGCTGACCAGCCGGGGCGCCGCGGTGTTGTTCCGTGCCTCGGACGGGCGAATCACCGGCGGCGAACAGTTGCCGCCCGCGAACGTGTCCTGCGCGGCGGGGGAGAAGGTGCTGCCCGGTGGCGTTACGGGTGCCGAGGTCTTTCCCTACTGCGACCTGCGGACGGAATGATCGCGCGGCGGTCGCCGTTACACTTCGTTGGCTCTTTTCCTTGAGGCGAAAGCAGGATCTTTGTCTTCGGACGACTTCTCCGCCGAGCTCGCCCGCGAGCAGGCGTACGTCACCACCCTCTACTCGAAGCTCGACGCCGAGCGCCTCGAAGCCCAGCGCCGCCTCGACGAGACGCTGCGGCAGACCGGGGGCACCCCGCAGGCCCGCACCGAGCGGGACGTCGCCACCACGCTCTACACCGACCGGCTCGCCCAGCTCGGCTCCGTCGAGCAGGGCCTCGCCTTCGGACGGCTCGACTTCGTCCCCGAAAGCGCCGAGGAAACCACCTACATCGGCCGTCTCGGGCTGTTCGACGAGGACGACGACTACAAGCCGCTCCTGGTCGACTGGCGGGCGCCCGTCGCGCGGCCGTTCTACCTGGCCACCGCGGCTTCTCCCGAAGGGGTGCGCCGGCGTCGGCACCTGCGGTCGCTGAGCCGCAAGGTCACCGGGTTCGACGACGAGATCCTCGACCTCACCGCCGCCGACCAGGGCCAAGACCTCGGCCTGGCCGGCGAAGCCGCGCTGCTGGCCGCTCTCGAACAGCGGCGAACCGGCGAGATGAGCGACATCGTCGCCACCATCCAGGCCGAGCAGGACCGCATCATCCGCGCCCCGCTCGGCGGTGTCATGGTCGTGCAGGGCGGTCCCGGCACCGGCAAGACCGCCGTCGCGCTGCACCGCGCCGCCTACCTGCTCTACACGCACCGCCAGCAGCTCACCACCCGCGGTGTGCTCGTCGTCGGCCCGAACAGCACGTTCCTGCGCTACATCGGCCAGGTGCTGCCCTCGCTCGGCGAGACCGGCGTGCTGCTCGCCACCATCGGCCAGCTCTACCCCGGCCTGACCGCCGACGGCGTCGAGTCGCGTGAGGCGGCCGAGGTCAAGGGGCGGCTGGTGCTGGCCGAAGTGCTGGCGAACGCCGTGCGCGACCGCCAGCGCGTGCCCGAGCCGGTCATGGAGATCGAGTACGAGCACGACGTGCTGCGCCTGGACCGCAAGACGTGCACCGACGCCCGCACCCGGGCCCGTCGTTCGCGGCGGCCGCACAACCCGGCGCGGCGCCTGTTCGTCTCCGACGTCCTCGACGCGCTGACCCGCCAGGCCGCCCGCAAGCTGGGGGAGGACCTCCTCGACGGCCAGGACCTGGCCGACATCCGCGCCGAGCTGGCCGCGGACGAGAACGTCGCCGCCGCTCTGGACGCGCTGTGGCCGGTGCTGACCCCGGAAGGCGTGCTCGACGACCTGTTCGCCGACCGCGAACGCCTCGACGCCGCCGCCGGCAAGCTGCTGTCGCCCGAGGAGCGCGCCCTGCTGGAAAGCGGCCGCGACGCTCGCTGGACCCCCGCGGACGTGCCGCTGCTCGACGAGCTCGCCGAGCTGATCGGCGTCGACGACACCGAGGCGCGCGTCGAGCGCAAACGCCGTGAGCGCGAGGACCGCGCGTACGCCGAGGGCGTGCTCGACATCCTCGAGCAGGACGAAGAGATCATCGACGAGGAACTGCTGCGCGTCTCCGACGTCCTCGACGCCGAGCTGTTCGCCGAACGCCAGCAGGCGCGCAGCGAGCTGACCGCCGCCCAGCGGGCCGCGCAGGACCGGACCTGGACGTTCGGGCACGTGATCGTCGACGAGGCCCAGGAGCTGTCGGCGATGGACTGGCGGCTGCTCATGCGGCGCACGCCGAACCGGTCGATGACCCTGGTCGGGGACGTGGCCCAGACCGGCGCGGCGGGGGGCGCGCGGTCGTGGGGCGAGGTGCTCTCGCCGTACGTCGAGGACCGCTGGCGGCTGGAGCAGCTGACCGTGAACTACCGCACGCCCGCCGAGATCATGGCCGTCGCGGCGCGGGTGCTCGCGGAGGTTTCGCCCTCGCTCTCGGCGCCGTCCTCGGTGCGGGAGACCGGGGTGCCGCCGTGGTCGGTGCGTCCCGCGGACCTGGCGGCGGAACTGCCGGACCTGGTGGCGCGCGAGCTGTCCGAAGTGGACGGTGGCACGGTGGCGGTCCTGGTGCCCGCGGGCCGCTTCGACGCGGTCTCGGCGCTGCTGCGCCCGTTCGACGAGCGGCTGAGCGTCCTGACGGTCGAGCGGTCGAAGGGCCTGGAGTTCGACTCGGTGGTGCTGGTCGCGCCGGACGAGGTCGTCGCGGGGTCGCCGCGCGGGCTCAACGACCTGTACGTGGCCCTGACGCGCGCTACCCGGCGGCTCGGCGTGGTCGCCACGGGTGACGACGTGCCGGCACTCTCCGTGCTTGGCTAGGGTGCCCCGCATGCAGAAGATCGGGAAGTTCGTGGTCGTCGCCGTGGCGGCGCTGTCGCTGGCCGCGTGCGGCCAGGACCCCAAAACCGAGACGGCCGCTCCGCCGGCGGGCCCGTCCGTCCCCGCGTCGAGCGCCGCGCCGTCGACCCAGAGCAAGGGCCGCGAGTGCACGGCGGACGACATCAAGACGACGGGCAAGTTCGGCGAAAAGCCCGAAATCACCATCCCGGACGACTGCGACCCGCCGAAGAAGCTGGTCACCAAGGACCTGTCCGAGGGCACCGGCGACGGCGCGCAGGCCGGCCAGAAGCTCCAGATGAACTACCACCTGGTGACCTGGTCGGACAAGCAGGTGCTCGACAGCTCGTTCGGCCAGAAGCCGTTCGACCTCGTCCTCGGCGCGGGCAAGGTCATCCCGGGCTGGGACCAGGGCCTGGTGGGCATCAAGCAGGGTGGCCGCCGGCTGCTGATCATCCCGCCGGACCTCGCGTACCGCGAGGGCGGCAACGGCATCAAGCCGAACGAGACGCTGGTCTTCGTCACCGACGCCGTCTCCGTCGCCTCCGCCTGAGTCCTCAACGCCCAATGTGGCCTTGGGTGCGTGAGACGCACCCAAGGCCGCCTTGGGGCGCTTGGGTCAGGGGATGAGCAGGAGCTTGCCGGTGGTGCGGCGGCCCTGTAGGTCCTCGTGGGCCTTGCGGGCGTCGGCCAAGGGGTACTTGCCGCCGATGCGGATTTTCAGCTCACCCGCGAGGATGGCGTCGAACAGCTCCTTCGAACGCCAGTCGATCTCCTCACGCGTGCGCGTGTAGTGCACCGACGTCGGGCGGGTCAGGTACAGCGAGCCCCCGGAGTTGAGGCGCTGCGGGTCCAGGGGCGGGACCGGGCCGCTGGAGGCGCCGAAGAGCGCGAGCAGGCCGCGGACCTTCAGGCTGGCCAGGCTGCCGTCGACGGTGTCCTTGCCGACGCCGTCGTAGACGACGTCGACGCCCTCGCCGTTCGTCAGCTCGCGGGTGAGCTTGGCGAAGTCCTCGCGGTCGTAGCGGATGACCTCGTCCGCGCCGGCTTCGCGGGCGAGCTTCTCCTTCTCCTCGGTCGACACCGTGCCGATGACGCGGGCGCCGCGCGCCTTCGCCAGTTGCACGAGGAGCAGGCCGACACCGCCCGCGGCCGCGTGCACCAGCACGTCGTGGCCCGGCTTGACCTCGAAGGTCGAGGCGACCAGGTAGTGCGCGGTGATGCCCTGCAGCATGGTCGCGGCGGCCGTCTCGAGGGAGACGCCTTCGGGGACCTTGACCGCGACCGACGCCGGGACGAGCTTGCGGGCCGCGTAGCTGCCGATCGACCCCTGCCAGGCCACCCGGTCGCCGGGCGCGAACCCGGTGCCGTCGGCGGCCTCCACGACCGTGCCGGCGCCTTCGAGGCCGAGCACGACCGGCAGCTCCATCGGGTAGATGCCCTGGCGCTGGTAGGTGTCGATGTAGTTGACCCCGGCCGCGGCGACGTCGACCAGGAGTTCGCCGTCCTGCGGGGCGCGGACGTCCACTTCGGCCGGTTCGAGCACTTCCGGGCCGCCGGTCTTCGTCACCTGCACTGCGGTGGGCATGCGTCCTCCTAGGGTCGGGTTCTCCCGGGTGCAACTATGGCCGAGGCCACGCTGTTCCGCGTTCCGGCGGGTTCTTGCTCCGCCTTCCTCCCCGCCGCCACCCTCAACGGAGGAGCTTCGCTCCGCTGTATGGTTCGGGACGTGACTGCAGAAGACATTGTCGTTCCCCCGACCAGTGCCCAGCTGGCCGCGGCGCGCAAGTTCGTGAAGGCGCACGGCAAGCCGTCCCGCGCGGTGGTGGAGAACATCGGCCGGGCCGGCGCCCGGGTGGTCCTGGTCGGCGCCGACGGTGCCCTCGGCGACGTGGTGGTGCCCTCGGTGGCGACCGGCGAGGCGCTGGTCGAGGCGGTCGAGGACCTGGCGCCGGCGACGTGGGACGCCGAGACGGTGAACCAGACGAAGATCGGCCCGGAGCACCGCCGCAAGATGGCGGGCCGGTGAGCCGCACCGCGGTCCTGGTCAGCTGCGCAGAGCTCCCCACGGGTGACGGCGACGACGACGCCGTCGTGCCCGCGTTGACTTCGCTGGGCTTTTCGGTCTCGTGGGCGCCCTGGGATTCCGCGTTCGACTTCGCCTCGGCGGACGCGGTGATCCTGCGCGCGACCTGGGATTACGCGGCTCGGCGTCCGGAGTTCCTCGCGTGGTGCGAGTCGGTGCCGTCGCTGTACAACTCCGCGGCCGTGGTGCGGTGGAACACGGACAAGTCGTACCTGGTTGAGCTGCTGGACGCCGGTGTGGCGGTGGTGCCGACCTCGCTGGTCCCGCCGGACTCTGTTCCGTCATTCCCGTCGTCGGAGTTCGTGGTGAAGCCCGCGGTGGGCGCGGGCTCCCGCGGCGCGGCCCGGTTCGCTTCGGGTGCCGACGCTTCCGCGCACGTGGCGTCGCTGCACGCCGAGGGCCACACCGCGCTGATCCAGCCCTACCAGTCCAGTGTGGACACTGACGGCGAGCTGGCTCTGGTGTACCTGGGCGGCGTCTATTCCCACGCCTTCACGAAGGGCGCGATGCTGGGGTCCACTATGGATTCCTCCGGGCTGTACCTGGCCGAGGAGTTGGCCCCGGCTGCGCCGCCCGCGGACGCCGTGGCGCTGGCGGAGGACGTCCTGGACGCGGCTTCGGCGTTGCTGGGGATCCTGCGGGCCGAGCTGCTGTATGCGCGGGTGGACCTGGTGCGCGGGGCGGACGGGAAGCCGTTGCTGCTGGAGCTGGAGCTGACGGAGCCGTCTCTGGGCTTCCGGCAGACGGACCCGGGCGCGCCGATGCGGTTCGCCTCGGCGGTGCGGCAGCAGCTGGCGTAGTCACCGGGCCGCCTGCGCGGCTACCAGGACGAGCGCGACAACGGCGCCGATCGCGGTCACGGCCAGGGAGCCGGTGACCAGGTAGAGCCCGCCGATGCCGGCCAGGCCGGTTTTGATCAATTTTCCGAGCGCCCGGGAATCGTCCTTTTCTTTGCCCACCGTACTATCCCTCTCTATGGTGTACTAGTACGCCTTCGTGCAAGCGTGGCTCGTGAAGGCCGGGACCGGAAATGATCTTTGGTGGTGCGGAGGTGTTTCTTCGTGTCGGACTTTTCCCCGGATTGTCGATCTTTGCCGGGGGTTCTCGAGGAGTCGCCCGCAAAGGCCGCGTTGGGGTCACTGGCCAGGCGCCGGGACGGAGACCTGATCGGCGCGCTTTGCCGCGCGGCGGAATCTTCGTCGAGCGGTTCCGGGTCTTCGCTCGGCTGCCTGGTCGACCCGACCGCCTCGGTGCCGAGGGCGACGCCGGAGCAGCGTGCTTGGGCGATCTGGGGCCTGATCGTCGACGAAATCGCCAAGCTGGGGTCGGTGGTGGAACCACGGGAGCATTTCGTCTTGCTGGCCGCGTTCCGGCTCCCGCCGATTCCGGACGGCAGTACGACGTGGGCGGCGAATCTCGGCGATCGATTCGGCCAATTGGCCGAAGTTCGTGGTCTTTTCGGAGAACGGAAGCCGCTGTCCAACACGCCGATGAACAAGGCCTGGGCCGGCGCGCTCGAAATGCTCGCTGCCGCCGTGGCGGGGAAGCTGGGGCACCTTGAGGGCGAAGATTGGCGGCCCTACGTGGAGATCGGGCGGTCTGCCACCGCGGAAACACCACCCGGCGGCGAATCTCCGGACGGGTGCCGTACGCCTTCCGAAGGCGCGCAGCCGGTGTTCGTCGAGCGGATGATCGTCACGGTCGTCATGCACCGCCGGACGGCGCTACGCCGCATCACGGAACGGGACGTCGTCGCCCGCCGGGACGGTGTCGACGGGTACGTCGTTCACGCGTTGACCGGGTGGACGGGGAACGTTGCCGACATTCCGGTGAAGGCCCTGTGGAACTGCCGGCTGATCGCCACATCCGGTGATCCCGGCTCGGCCAAGCTCCGCTTCCGGCGGAAGCTGCGGGTGAACGAGGCCTACAGCTTCGTCTCCGAGGCGACTGACGGGCGTCTGGACGAAGAGCGGAGGTGGATCAGCGTTCAGGTCGATCACCACGGGGTGGCGCGAGGCGGACTGACCATCCGGGTCAACTTCCAGGAGGAGAGCCTGCCCGAAGCTTGCTGGTGGTACGCGGAACAGCTCGAGGTGGAACGCCTGCACCGGCCTCCGTCGGGCAGTCCACGCCTGCTCGAGGTCGGCGATGGCTTCGTGCAGCACACGTTCGAGGGGTGCTGCCACCCGCGGGAAGAGTACGGGATCGCCTTCAGCTGGCCTCGGGGGTGAAAAGAATGAAGCCACATTGCGCCAACGTGGCTCATCCTTCCCTGGAGAGTCCTCAGTTGCCGGTGTTGCCGCCGCCTTCGCCGCCGCCTCCGCCAACGTGATCGTGGTGCACCACGTGCTCTCCTCTATGTATTTTTGTTCGATGCGCAGCTCACTCTCTGCAAGATCATGCTACCGTGGGTGAGAGGAAGTGCTGAACTCAGGCCCGCTTGGCGGCCAGCCGTTCAGCGCGCGGCCACCGCACGTCGGTCGCCCAGCCCAGCCGCTCGAACGCCCAGATCACCCGCGCGGACACGTCCACCTGTCCCCGCAGCACCCCGTGCCGCGCACAAGTCGGATCGGCGTGGTGGGAGTTGTGCCACGACTCGCCCATCGACAGCAGCGCCAGCGGCCAGAAGTTCGCCGCCTTGTCGCGGCTGGCGAACGGCCGTTCGCCGATCAGGTGGCAGACCGAGTTCACCGACCACGTCACGTGGTGCAGGAACGCGATCCGCACCAGGCCCGCCCAGAAGAAGCCCGTCACCACGCCCCACCAGGACCACGAGATCAAGCCGCCCAGGATGGCCGGGAGGGCGAGGCTCAGGGTGATCCACAGCCAGAAGTAGCGGTTCACCCAGCGGACGTCCGCGTCCGCCACCAGGTCCGGGGCGAAGCGGTCGGCGTTGGTCACCTCGCGGCCGAACATCCAGCCCATGTGCGCGTGCCAGAAGCCCTTCAGCAGTGCCGACGGCGAGGTGCCGAACAGCCACGGCGAGTGCGGGTCGCCCTCGCGGTCGGCGAACGCGTGGTGGCGGCGGTGGCTGGCCACCCAGAAGATCACCGAGCCCTGCACCGCCATGCTGCCCGCGATGGCCAGCACCACCCGCAGCGGCCGCGACGCCTTGAACGCGCCGTGGGTGAAGTAGCGGTGGAAGCCGACGGTGACCCCGAGCGTCGCGAACACGTAGAACGCCGCCGCGAGGATCAGGTCGATCCAGCTCATGCCCCAGCCCCAGACCAGCGGGACCGCGATGAGCAGGGCCGCGAACGGCACCAGCAGGAAGGTCTTGAGCACGATCATCTCGCCGGTGCCGCGGCGGTGGGAGATCAGCGGCTTGGGCGCGGTGCGCGACGTCATGGCGCGAACAGTAATACACGGCCGGGTCGCGCACGCCGACGCGGAGTGAAGCCCGCGTTGCCGTCAGGCGGCCGTGAGCTCCCGGGGCGCCGCTGTCAGCGATGTCACCGGGCCGCGGTCGCGGCTGCCGGTCCACAGCGTCGCCGTCGCGATGATGACCGCCATCGCGCCCAGGACGTGGAACGACACCATCGCCTCCGGCACGCCCAGCGCGTACTGCAGCGAACCGAGACTGCCCTGCGCGACCGCGACCACCCAGACCGCCGTGTAGCGCTGCCAGAGGCTCTTCGGGGCGCCGATGCGCAGCAGCTGGAGGCCGAACACCGCGAGCAGCAGCAGGTAGAGCACCAGCAGCCCGCCGTGGACCTGGGCCAGCGCCTCGACCGGGGCGTCGAGGCGATGGGTGTTGATGTCGCCGCTGTGCGGGCCGGCGCCGGTGACCGTGGTGCCCGCCGCGAGCACGAGCCACATCACGACGGCGAGCAGGACCAGGATCGTGCGGCCGGCCGGCGGGACCAGCAGCCGCGGGGCTTCGTCGCCTTCGCGGAACGCGCGCAGCAGCAGCACGGCCAGCCAGACAAGCGGGGTCGTCGCGAGGAAATGGATCGCGACGGTCCACCACTCCAGCTTCGCGAGCACGGTGAGCCCGCCGACGACGGCCTGCAGCACCACGCCGCCGGGCATCGTCCAGGCCAGCTTGACCAGGCGCTTGCGCTCCGGGTGGTCGATCTGCACACGCCACGCCGTGAGGACGGCGATGGCCGCGACGATGATGACGACGCCGGTCAGCAGCCGGTTGCCGAACTCGATCCACTGGTTGAGCGCGTCGATCCCCGAGTCGTGCTTCGGGACGAGGCTGCCGGCCACGCACTGGGGCCAGGTCGGGCAGCCGAGCCCGGACCCGGTGACGCGCACGATGGAGCCGGTGACGCCGATCAGCGCCTGCGCGAGGACCGCGGCGATCCCGACGGCCCGCTGCACGGCGGCGGAGGGAAACGGCAGACGGGCGACGAGGCTGGTGAACGGCACGGCATCGATGGTAGAGCGCGCGGAAAACGCGCTTTCGGCAGGCCCGGACGCCCAGATCTGCGGCGATCCTGCAAGGGACCTAGGTCACGAAGACCGGCGCCCACCCTCCCTGGGGGGCCGTCCCCGTGACCAGTCTATCGGCGGCAGGCGACAAAACCGGCCGAAACCCGTTGCGGCGGCCGAGTTGTCCACACCGGCGGCGCCATGGGGACAAGTGGTCAGGTGAGTTTCGTCGTCCGCGAAGCCAGCCCGCCCGTCAGGACCGCCCACACGGCCAAGACCAGCATGGGTCCGGGCGCGAAAGCCCCATCGACCAAAGCCGCCCGCATCCCTTCCGCCAGCGCGCCTGACGGCAGCAGCTCCACCACGCGGGCCAGCCCCGAAGGCAGCGACGACGGCGCCACCAGGATCCCGCCCGCCAGCAGCAGCACGAACCAGACGATGTTCGCCAAAGCCAGCACCGCTTCCGCCCGCAACGCCCCGCCCAGCAGGACGCCCAGCGCGCCGAACGCCAACGTTCCCAGCATCAGCAGCAGAACCGCCGACAGAAGCCCGGAAACCGATGGCGACCACCCGAGGAACGCCGCCACCACGCCGATGATCACCGACTGCAGCACCACGACCACCAACGCCGCCGCAAGGCGGCCGGCCACCAGGAGCCAGCGCGGCAACGCCGTCGCCGAAAGGCGCTTCAGCACCCCGTAGCGCCGGTCGAAGCCCAGCGCGATCGCCTGGCCGGTGAACGCCGAGGACATCACCGCCAGTGCCAGGATCCGCGGGGTGATCCAGTCCACCCGCGGGACCGGGCCCAGCGACGACGCCGGCAGGATGTCCAGCAGGGACAGCCCGATCAGCAGCGCCAGCGGGATCAGCAGCGTCAGCAGCACCTGCTCGCCGTGGCGCAACGTCAAGCTGACCTCGACGCGCGCGTGCGTGCGCAGCATCCGGCCCAGCGAGCCCCGGCCGGGCGCCGGTGTGAAAGTCCCCGGAGCGAAAGTCACGCCCGCAGCTCCCGTCCGGTCAGCTCCAGGAAGACCTCTTCCAGGGTCCGCTTGCCGACCTGCAGTTCCTCCGGCAGCACGCCCTGCTGCGCGCACCACGCCGTCACCGTCGACACCACCTGCGGGTCGACCGAGCCCACCACCGTGTACGTTCCCGGCGCCGACTCGCGCACCGCGTATCCCTCCGGCAGCGCCGCCGTCAGCAACGCCGTGTCGAGGCGCGTGCGGGCCTTGAAGCGCAGCCCCGCGTTGCCGGTCTCGTCCGTCGTCAGTGACTGGGGTGCTCCCGACACCACCACCTTGCCGTGGTCCACGATCACCACCGTGTCGGCCAGCGCCTCGGCCTCCTCCATCAGGTGCGTGGTCAACAGCACCGAGACGCCGTCGCGGCGCAACGCGCCCAGCAGGTCCCAGACCAGGCGCCGGGCCTGCGGGTCCATGCCCGCCGTCGGCTCGTCGAGGAACACCAGCTCCGGCCGCCCGACCAGGGCGCACGCCAGCGAAAGCCGCTGTTGCTGCCCGCCGGAGAGGCGCTTGAACGGCGTCCGGCGCACCGAGGCCAGTCCGAGGACCTCCAGCAGCCACGCCGGGTCCAGCGGGGTCGCCGCGCAGGACGCCACCAGCCGCAGCATCTCGTCGGCCCGCACGCCCGGGTACGCGCCGCCGCCCTGGGGCATGATCCCGATGCGGGGGCGCAGCGCGGCCGACTCGCGGACCGGGTCGAGGCCGAGCACGCGCACCGAGCCCTTGTCAGGGCGAAGGAAGCCTTCGCAGACCTCGACGGTGGTGGTCTTGCCGGCCCCGTTCGGGCCGAGCAGGGCGAGCAGGCTGCCGCGCTCCATGCGCAGGTCGAGGCCGTCGACCGCGCGGGTGGAGCCGTAGCTTTTGACCAGCCCGGTGATCTCGACGGCGGGGACACTCACATCGGGTCACGATACGGCGTCGACGGGCTCGGGCACCGGCGGGGACGGCCTGGCGAGCAACACGGGCGCGAGCCGCCGCACGATCAGCATTCCGCCGCCGCAGACGACGATCGCCGCGACGTAGGCGAACGGCAGCACGTACGGGCGGCCGTCGAAGGTGCTGCCGGTCGGCGGGAGCAGGAACGGCAGGGCCGCGCTGATCACCGTCGCCGCGACGCGGAAGCGGGACGTCCCGGCCGCGGCGGCCAGCGGGATCACCGCCCACAGCACGTACCAGGGCTGCAGGTTGATCTGCAGGATCATCACCGCGCCGAGGGCGACGCCGAGGCCGATGATCGGCCGGTAGCGCCACTTGAAGCTGTCCCAGAGGAACTTGAACGTGATCGCCAGCGCCACGAGGTACCCGAGCACGCCGAGGATCGGCACCAGCGCGTCGGTGTGGTTGCCGAGCCCGAGTGCGATGCCGAGGACGCCGGAGAGGTTGGCCAGCTCGGCGGTGGGAGAGATCCAGGACCGGACCAGGCCGGGCGTGTTGAACGTCGCTCCGACCCAGCCGAAGCCGAGGCCGCTGCCGAAGCAGACGACGACCAGGACCACGCCGAACCACAGCGCCATCGGGGCGCCGGCCACGAACAGGTCCTTGAGCCTGCCGTGCCAGCGCCGCGCCACCATCACGGCGAAGAACGGCAGCGCGAACACCGCGGGCAGCTTCACCGCGACGCCGAGGGTGATGATCGCGACCCCGAGCCCGATGTAGAGCAGCTCGCCGCGGGCCAGCGGGGGCGGGGTGTCGCCCTTGACCCGGATCGGCAGCCGCCGGATGCCCACCTCGAGACCGGCGAGCATCAGGCCGACGGCGAGCGCGTCGTTGTGGGCGCCGGCGACGAAGTGGAAGATCAGCAGCGGGTTGAGCGCGCCGAGCCACAGCGCGGTCGCGGGCTGGACGCCGAAGCGGCGGGCCAGCCGGGGCAGCGCCCAGACGATGAGGACGACCCCGGCGAGCGCGAGCAGCCGCTGCAGCAGCACGCCGACCGCGATGCTGTTCCCGGCCAGGGGCGCCAGCCAGCCGCCCAGGCGCAGCACCAGTGGTCCGTACGGCGCCGGCGTCTCGCGCCACATGTTCGACACGCCCGCGGTGAACAGGTCGGCGACGCCGAGGGCCTGCGCCGGGCCGAGGACGTACGGGTCCATCCCGCGGTGCACGATCTCGCTCTGCGCCAGGTAGCTGTAGACGTCACGGGAGAACAGCGGCGGGATGACCAGCAGCGGCAGCACCCACAGCGCGGTGGTGCGCGCGAGCTGGCCCTGCGACGCCAGCCGCTCGCGGCTGGGCTGGGCGAACCGGCCGAGCATCAGCCAGCTCAGCACCAGGATGCCCATCCCGGAGATGGCGATGGCCAGCGACACGGTCGGGATCCGGGTGAACAGCCGCAGCACCGGGATCTCCTGCACCGGATTGATCACCGGGGCGGCGCCGGCGCCGAGGGAGCCGAGGGCGAGGAACAGCGACCCGACCGTGCCGAAACGGCGGACGACGTTCAGCCCGCGCTGCTCGGCGGCCTCCAGGGGGAGCGGCTCGCGGGGGCGCACGGGGGAGAGCGTCACGGGGTGGGCACTCCCGGTTTCGAGCCGTGCCACTTGCTGCTCCTGTTCACCCACTGCCACGCGTGCAGGGTATCGGTCGCCCGGCGAGTGAGTCGGGTCACTGCCGGACACCCCGCCTTTGCCGATCACCCGGAAATAAGACACACTTGTGTTGTGAAAAAGACGGAGGTGGGTGACCAGGCGGGCGGCGACGTGCCCCGCGCCGCGCACCCGCACGTCCCGTCGCAGGTCAGCGCCGAGGGCAAGACCCGCCACGAGGTCGCCCGGCTGCTGCTGGAACAGGGTCCCATGACCGCCGTCGTGGTCGCCGAGCAGCTCGGGATCAGCCCCACCGCCGTCCGGCGGCACCTGGACGCGCTTCTCGCGGATGGTGAAGCCGAGACGCGGGACGCGCCGCGCCGCGGGCCCCGGGGCCGGGGCCGCCCGGCGAAGCTCTTCCTGCTGACCGAGCCCGGCCGCGCCCGCTTCGGGCACGCCTACGACGACTTGGCCGTCTCCGCGATCCGCTTTCTGGCCGAGCACGCCGGGGAAGACGCCGTGCGCGCCTTCGCCGAGCAGCGCATCGAGAGGCTGGTCGGCCCGCACCGCGCGGCGATCACCGGTCAGGGTGATCCCGCGACGCGCGCGGAGGCCCTCGCGACCGCGCTGAGCAGGGAAGGCTACGCTGCGTCGACCCGAGAGGTCGGCGCGCCCACGGCAGGCCAGAACGTGGGCGCGCAGCTCTGTCAGCACCACTGTCCGGTCGCCCACGTCGCCGCGGAGTTCCCGCAGCTGTGCGAGGCCGAGACGGAGGCGTTCGCGAAGCTGCTGGGCACCCACGTCCAGCGGCTGGCGACCATCGCACGCGGGGACTCCGCGTGCACCACCCACGTACCCGTCACGGCGGGTCAGCCGGCCCATCCCGAGCCGGTGAGAACGGCGTCCCCCGAGGGGCGCACAGCACGGATCCCGAATGGAGGGAAACCCGCATGACTGCCGCTGCCGAGCAGCGCACTCCCACCACCGCGCCACTGAGCCAGGAAGAGACCATCGAGTCCCTTGGCAAGTACGCGTTCGGCTGGGCGGACTCCGACGAGGCGGGCGCCAGCGCCCGTCGCGGCCTGAACGAGGACGTCGTCACCGACATCTCCTCGAAGAAGTCCGAGCCGGAGTGGATGCGCGAAGCGCGACTGAAGGCGCTCAAGCTCTTCGAGAAGAAGCCCATGCCCAACTGGGGGGCCGACCTCTCCGGGATCGACTTCGACAACATCAAGTACTTCGTGCGGTCCACGGAGAAGCAGGCCACCTCCTGGGAGGAACTGCCCGAGGACATCAAGAACACGTACGACAAGCTGGGCATCCCCGAGGCGGAGAAGCAGCGCCTCGTCGCCGGGGTCGCCGCGCAGTACGAGTCCGAGGTCGTCTACCACCAGATCCGCGAGGACCTGGAGCAGCAGGGCGTCCTGTTCCTGGACACCGACTCCGCGCTCAAGGAGCACCCGGAGCTGTTCCAGGAGTACTTCGGCTCGGTCATCCCGGCCGGGGACAACAAGTTCTCCGCGCTGAACACGGCGGTGTGGTCCGGCGGCTCGTTCATCTACGTGCCGAAGGGCGTGCACGTCGAGATCCCGCTGCAGGCCTACTTCCGGATCAACACCGAGAACATGGGCCAGTTCGAGCGCACCCTGATCATCGTCGACGAAGACGCCTACGTGCACTACGTCGAGGGCTGCACGGCGCCGATCTACCAGTCCGACTCGCTGCACTCGGCGGTCGTGGAGATCATCGTCAAGAAGGGTGCCCGCTGCCGTTACACGACCATCCAGAACTGGTCGAACAACGTCTACAACCTGGTCACCAAGCGCGCCAAGTGCGAAGAGGGCGCGACCATGGAATGGATCGACGGCAACATCGGTTCCAAGGTGACGATGAAGTACCCGTCGGTGTTCCTCATGGGCGAGCACGCCAAGGGCGAGGTCCTGTCGGTCGCGTTCGCGGGCGAGGGCCAGCACCAGGACGCGGGCGCCAAGATGGAGCACCTCGCGCCGTACACGTCCTCGACCATCGTGTCGAAGTCGGTGGCGCGCGGCGGCGGCCGGACGTCCTACCGCGGCCTGGTCAAGGTCGCGAAGCGGGCGCACCACTCGCGCTCCAGCGTGGTCTGCGACGCGCTGCTGGTGGACACCATCTCGCGTTCGGACACGTACCCGTACGTGGACATCCGCAACGACGAGGTGTCCATGGGCCACGAGGCCACGGTGTCCAAGGTCAGCGAGGACCAGCTGTTCTACCTGATGTCGCGCGGCCTCGACGAGGCCGAGGCGATGGCGATGATCGTGCGCGGCTTCGTCGAGCCGATCGCCCGTGAGCTGCCGATGGAGTACGCGCTCGAGCTGAACCGCCTGATCGAGCTCCAGATGGAAGGGTCCGTCGGCTAGTCATGTCGGTTACCGAGAACAACGTTTCCGAAGCCCTTCGCGAGGGGGCCGTCATCCCGGCGGCCTCCCGCGCGGAGCGGTTCACTTCTTACGACGTCGAGGCCTTCGAGGTCCCGGGCGGCCGTGAGGAGAACTGGCGCTTCACGCCGATGAAGCGCCTCCGCGGCCTGCACGACGGCAGCGCGCAGGCCACCGGCGAGGTCACCGTGGACGTCGAGGCCGCGCCCGAGCTGGGCGTCGTGACCGTCGGCCGCGACGACCCGCGGCTGGGCCAGGCCGGCGTCCCGAGCGACCGGATCGCCGCGCAGGCGTACTCCGCGTTCACCAAGGCCACCGTCGTGACGGTGCCGAAGGAGACGCAGGCGTCGAAGCCGTCCGTGCTGCGCATCCACGGCCCCGGCGAGGGCCAGGTCGCCTACGGGCACCTGCAGGTCCGCGCCGAGGCGTTCGCCGAAGCCGTCATCGTGCTCGACCACGTCGGCTCCGGCACCTACGCCGACAACGTCGAGTTCGTCATCGGCGACGGCGCCAAGGTCACCGTGGTCAGCGTCCAGGACTGGGCCGACGACGCGGTGCACGTCTCCGAGCAGCACCTCAAGCTCGGCCGCGACGCGACGCTCAAGCACATCGTCATCACCCTGGGCGGTGACCTGGTCCGCGTCTCGCCGACGGCGACGTTCGCGGACAAGGGCGGCGACGTCGAGATGCTCGGCCTCTACTTCGCCGACGCCGGCCAGCACCAGGAGCACCGGCTCTTCGTCGACCACGCGGTCCCGAACTGCAAGTCGAACGTGATGTACAAGGGCGCCCTGCAGGGCGAAGGCGCGCACACCGTGTGGATCGGCGACGTCCTGATCCGCGCGGCGGCCGAGGCCACCGACACCTACGAGCTCAACCGCAACCTGGTCCTCACGCCGGGGGCGCGCGCGGACTCGGTGCCGAACCTCGAGATCGAGACCGGCGAGATCGAAGGCGCCGGCCACGCGAGCGCGACGGGAAGGTTCGACGACGAGCAGTTGTTCTACCTGCAGTCGCGCGGGATCGCCGAAGAAGCCGCGCGGCGCCTGGTCGTGCGCGGGTTCTTCCACGAGATCCTGGTCAAGATCGACGTCCCCGAGGTGCGCGAGCGCCTCGAAGCGGCGATCGAAGCCGAGCTCGAAGCCGTTGGCGCCTGACGCCGTCCACTTGAGACTTTAGGAAAACGAAGAAATGGCAACCCTGGAAATCAAGGACCTGCACGCCTCGGTGACCACCGAGGAAGGCGCCAAGGAGATCCTCAAGGGCGTCAACCTGACGATCAAGTCGGGTGAGACGCACGCGATCATGGGCCCCAACGGCTCCGGCAAGTCCACCCTGTCCTACGCCATCGCCGGCCACCCCAAGTACCAGGTGACCTCCGGCGAGGTGCTGCTCGACGGCGAGAACGTCCTCGAGATGAGCGTCGACGAGCGCGCGCGGGCCGGCCTGTTCCTGGCCATGCAGTACCCGGTCGAGGTGCCCGGCGTGTCGATGTCCAACTTCCTCCGCACCGCGGCCACCGCGGTCCGTGGCGAGGCCCCCAAGCTGCGCCACTGGGTCAAGGAGGTCAAGGAGGAGATGGGCAAGCTCGAGATCTCGCAGGAGTTCGCCGAGCGCTCGGTCAACGAGGGCTTCTCCGGCGGCGAGAAGAAGCGTCACGAGATCCTGCAGCTGGCGCTGCTCAAGCCGAAGTTCGCCATCCTCGACGAGACCGACTCCGGCCTCGACGTCGACGCGCTGCGGATCGTCTCCGAGGGCGTCAACCAGTACAAGGCTTCGAGCGAGGTCGGCGTCATGCTGATCACGCACTACACCCGGATCCTGCGGCACATCACGCCGGACTTCGTGCACGTCTTCGCCGGCGGCAAGATCGTCGAGTCGGGCGGCAAGGAGCTCGCCGACGAGCTGGAGGAGAACGGGTACGTCAAGTACACCGGCAAGACCGAGCCCGCCGCGGTCTGACTTTCGCCAGTACACACCGAGAATGAGAGGAGTCGGCCCGATGACCACCACCTCGGCCCGCTCTTTGCCACTGGACGTGGCGGCCCTGAAGGCCGACTTCCCCATCCTGTCGCGCACGGTTCGCGACGGGAAACCCTTGGTGTACCTGGACTCGGGGGCGACGTCGCAACGTCCCACCGCGGTGTTCGAGGCCGAACGCGAGTACGTCTTCACCTCGAACGCCGCCGTGCACCGCGGTGCGCACCAGCTGTCGGAAGAAGCGACCGACGCCTACGAGTCCGCCCGGGCGAAGATCGCCGAGTTCGTCGGCGCCGACCCCGAAGAGCTGGTGTTCACCAAGAACGCCACCGAAGGCATCAACCTCGTCGCGTACTCGATGAGCAACGCCGCCACCGCCGGCCCCGAGGCCGCGCGGTTCGTGGTCGGCCCGGGTGACGAGGTCGTCGTCACCGAGATGGAGCACCACGCGAACCTCGTGCCGTGGCAGCAGCTGTGCCAGCGCACCGGGGCGACGCTGAAGTGGTTCAAGGTCACCGGAAACGGCCGCCTCGACCTGTCCGATGTGGACGAGCTGATCACCGAGCGCACGAAGGTGGTCGCGTTCGCGCACCAGTCGAACGTGCTCGGCACGGTCAACCCGGTCTCGCTGCTGGTCGAGAAGGCCCAGTCCGTCGGCGCGCTCACCGTGCTCGACGCCTGCCAGTCGGTGCCCCACTTCGCCGTGGACTTCCACGCCCTCGGCGTCGACTTCGCGGTGTTCTCCGGGCACAAGATGCTCGGCCCGTCCGGCATCGGCGTCCTCTACGGCCGCACCGAGCTGCTCGAAGCGATGCCGCCGTTCCTGACCGGCGGCTCAATGATCGAGATGGTCCGGATGGAGGGCTCGACCTTCGCGCCGCCGCCGCAGCGGTTCGAGGCCGGCGTGCCGATGACGTCGCAGGCCATCGGCCTCGGCGCGGCCGTCGACTACCTCACGGCGATCGGCATGGACCGCGTCGCGGCGCACGAGAAGGACCTCGCCGCGGCGGCCCTCGAAGGCATCGGCGCGATCCCGGGTGTCCGGATCATCGGCCCGACGGACCTCGAGGACCGCGGCGCGACCGTGTCGTTCGTGATCGACGGCGTGCACCCGCACGACGCCGGCCAGGTGCTCGACAGCCTCGGCATCGCCGTCCGCGTCGGCCACCACTGCGCGTGGCCGCTGCACCGGGCGTGCAACGCGCAGGCGACCGTGCGCGCCTCGTTCTACCTCTACAACGACCTGTCCGAGGTGGACGCCCTGGTGGCCGGGGTCCGCGAGGCGCAGAAGTTCTTCGGGGTGGGGCAGTGAACCTGGAGAGCATGTACCAGGAGATCATCCTGGACCACTACAAGCACCCGCACGGGCGCGGCCTGCGCGACCCGTTCGACGCCGAGTCGTTCCAGGTCAACCCGACCTGCGGCGACGAGGTGACGCTGCGGGTGAAGCTCGACGACGGGAAGGTCACCGACGTTTCCTACGACGGCCAGGGCTGCTCGATCAGCCAGGCCTCGACGTCGGTCTTGACGGATCTCGTCGTCGGCCACACGCTTGAGGAGGCGTTCACCACCATGGACGCCTTCGTGGAACTGATGCAGGGCAAAGGAAAGGTCGAGCCGGACGAGGACGTGCTGGAGGACGGGGTCGCCTTCGCGGGCGTCGCCAAGTACCCGGCCCGCGTGAAGTGCGCCCTCCTCGGCTGGATGGCTTTCAAGGACGCCGTCGCCCGGACGAGCAGTGGAGCTGAACAGGCATGACCGAAGAAACCGCCACTCGTGAGGGGCGCACCGCCGCCGACCTCGACGCCGAGACCACGGCGACGCAGGACCTCGAGCTCGCCAAGCTCGAGGACGTCGAGGAAGCCATGCGCGACGTCGTCGACCCGGAACTCGGCATCAACGTCGTCGACCTGGGCCTGGTCTACGACATCCGCGTCGAGCCGGACAACACGGCGACCATCGACATGACGCTGACGTCCGCGGCCTGCCCGCTGACCGACGTCATCGAGGACCAGACGTCGGCGGCGCTGACCTCCGGCGGCCTGGTCAAGGACTTCCGGATCAACTGGGTCTGGATGCCGCCGTGGGGCCCGGAGAAGATCACCGAGGACGGCCGCGAGCAGCTGCGCGCCCTCGGCTTCACGGTCTGAGTTCTTTCGCGTCGAACGGGTCACCCTCCGGGGTGGCCCGTTTCGCGTATAACGCCCTATACCGTGCGTGCCAGGCCAGCGCGTAGAGGCCGAGGGCGACCGCGAACCCGCTGCCGGCGCCGGTGACGAGCAGGTAGGTCGCGTTGCCGAAGACGCCCGCCGGGGTCATCGGGTCGTGGGCGGCGAGGAACGGCACCACCTGCGCCGCGGCGCCGATGAGCGTGCCGAGGGCCAGGAACGCGGCCACGGTCTTCCGGCGGTGCAGGCCCGGCGGCGCCGGCGTGACGGGCGCGCCGCGGTACCAGCGCCACAGCCACCAGGCGAGCACGGCGGCCCCGGCGAGGGTGCTGACCAGCTGGATCAGCCGCCCGACGTCGACACCGGTGACGAGCGGAATCCGCAGGAAGGCCGGGCCGCCGCTTTCGTGGGTGAAGGCGTCCCACCCGACGTGCGTGGCGGCGCCGAGCACGAGCGACAGCGCGATCCACCCCGGCCGCTTCCAGCTGAAGGGCCGACGGGGGAGCCGTTCGGCCAGGCGCTGCGGGGCCAGCGCCGTGAGCGGCCGCTTCAGCAGCACGTGGAAGACGGCGAGCAGGGCCAGCGCGAGGAGCGGGTCGAGCCAGAGGACGGCCGTGAATTCGTGGGTCCGCGAGAGACCGAGCCCTTCCGGCGCGGGCACGAACCAGAAGAGGTCCGGCGCGACCGACCCGGCGACGAGCGCCGACGGCACCAAGGGGTGCCTCGCCAGCGGCAGTACGGCGGCGGGATGACTCAGCGTGAACGGCACGGCGGTTAGTATCCCGGAGTGGTCCTGCGGTCGATCCTCCTGTTCCTGGCCGCGGCGGTGTGCGAAATCGGCGGCGCCTGGCTGATCTGGCAGGGCATCCGCGAACACCGAGGCCTGCTGTGGATCGGCGGCGGCGTGGTGGTGCTGGGCGTGTACGGCTTCGTCGCGACCCTCCAGCCGGACGCCCACTTCGGCCGCATTCTCGCCGCGTACGGCGGGGTGTTCGTGGCGGGGTCGCTGGCCTGGGGCGTGGTCGCGGACGGCTACCGCCCCGATCGGTACGACGTGCTCGGGGCGCTGCTGTGCTTGGCGGGGGTCGCGGTGATCATGTACGCGCCGCGGACGGGGTAACGCCGTTCGACGACACCGCGTCATCGGGCTGATCGTGACGCTCGTCCGGATCGCCGGAAGACGACGAACAGCAGCCGCAATCCCACCAGGGCGCTGATCACCAGCAGGTTGTAGCCGAAGACCTGGTGCAGCGTCAGGTCCGCGGCGATGCGCGGCCCGCCCGAACCCGTCAGCAGGAACACCGCCATCAGCCCGGTCGCCGCGCCGACGAAGGCCAGCAGGGCCTCGTGGACCAGGCCGGTGACGACGTCGCGGTCGCGCTCGTCGGAGAACAGCCGCACGTTCACCGACAGCCTGCCCTCCTCCAGTGCCGCGCCGATCCGGTCGATGCGGCGGGGGATGCGGCGCAGCACCGGCAGCAGCGCCGTCAGCTCGCCGAGCGCCGTGCGGCCCAGGGGGCCCGGCCGCAGCCCGGCGCCGACCTGCTCGGCGGCGAACGCGCGGGACTCGGCGACGACGTCGAAGCCGGGGTCCAGCGCGGCCAGGGTGCCCTCGACCGTGGCCAGCGCGCGGAACACCGCGGCCACCGGCGGCGGCACGCTGAGCCGGAAGTCCGCGACCACGCGGAACAGGCCGGTGAACAGGTCGAGGTCCGGGGTGCGGCCGGGGCCGAAGTGCCGGGCGACCAGGGCGCCGAGGGCGCGTTCGAGGCGCTGCTCGTCGATCTCGCCGGTGCGGTCGACGACTTCGAGGAGCCCGTCGCGCAGGCCGGCCGGGTCGCCGCGGTCCAGGGCGAGCAGCAGGTTCTGCAAGCCGCCCCGCAGGCCGGTGTCGAGCCGGCCGACCGAGCCGAAGTCGAGCAGGCCCAGCCGGCCGTCGCGCAGCAGCATGAGGTTGCCGGGGTGCGGGTCGGCGTGGAAGACGCCGCCGATCATCACCTGGTCGAGCAGGCAGCGCAGGAGCGAGCGGGCCAGCCGCTTGCGCTCGGCCGGCGGCAGCGTGTCCTTCGCCGTGGCGAGCGGTTTGCCGTCCAGGCGGGACATGACCAGCACGCGGCCGGTGGAGAGTCCCTTGTGGACCCTCGGCAGCCCGACGTCCGGGGAGCCGGCGGCGGCGACGGCGGCGATGTTGCGGGCTTCGATGGTGAAGTCGAGTTCCTCGGCCAGGGCGGCGGCGAACCCGTCGGCCAGTTCCGCGACGCCGAGCGAGCGCGCCCAGTCCGCGCGGTCCTCCAGCGCCGCGGCGACGCGCCGGACGATGGCGATGTCGCGTTCGGCCTGCTCCCGCACGCCCGGCCGCTGGACCTTCACGACGACGTCTTCGCCGCTGCGCAGCTTCGCGCGGTAGACCTGCGCGACCGACGCGGCGGCCAGCGGCTCGGGGTCGAATTCGGCGAAGACGTCGTCGGGGGAGCCGCCGAGTTCGTCGGCGAGCAGGGCCCACACCGCGTCGGCGCGGGCGGGGGCGACCTGGTCCTGCAGCCGGCCGAGTTCGTCGGCGAACACCGGCGGCAGCAGGTCCGCGCGGGTGGACAGCAGCTGGCCGAGCTTCACGAACGTCACGCCGCCCTCTTCCAGCGCGCGGCGCAGGGAGCGCGCGAGCTTGGCGTGCCGCCCCGGCGCGAGGCCGGGTTCGCGGCGGCCGGTCAGGTAGCGGCCGAGGCCGTGCTTGACCGCGATCCGGCTGATCTGCGCGTACCGGCGGGTCCGGGAGAGCCGTCCCCGCAGCCGGCCGAGCCCGAAGCCGTGGGGCAGCGCCATTTCGGCGACGAACAGGAAGATGAGCGTCGCGAGGAAAGCGCTGCCCGCCAACGGGATCAGCAGGCCGAGGGCCGCGCCGCCGTGGTGCAGCAGCGAACCGGGGAACGCCTGCGCGATGCCGCCGGCGACGAGCCAGCCGAAGGCGGCGGCGCACAGGGCGCGCACGGCGCCGATCCGGACGCCGAGCACGCGCCGGGCCGCGGCGACGAGCGGCCACAGCAGGAGCACGTACAGGGGGAGGGTCAGCAGGCCCAGCAGGATGTCCATCGGTTCCCTTTCGCCGACGCCGAGCAGACCACGGCGGCACGCGCCGGCGGCTCACGCGGCGGCGGGAGGCGGCTCCCTCCCGTGGGGGAACGACTTTCGGCCGTGGCCCCGGCGGTGGTGGGCTTCTAACCTGATCGCGCGAACGACGGTGAAGTGCTCGCTGAACCGGACGAAGGAGACACATGAACGGACGCGTGATGGGCCGGGTGGTCGCGTTGGCCATCGCGGCCCCGCTGGGCCTGGGCCTGGCCACCGCCCCGGCCGCCTCGGCGGCCGCGGTCACGACGCTGTACTACAGCTCCTCGGGCGCCCCGGACTACCTGGCCCAGATCGACCAGGGCGCGGCCAACTGGAACGCCGCCGTCACGGACGTGAAGCTGGTCAAGCGGAACACGAGCGCCACGATCGTGTTCCACGAGGTGCACAGCGGCGGTTCGTACACGAACACGAACGGCCACGGGCGCGGGCAGATCTACCTCGACACGAGCCAGGTGGCGGAGGGGTACGACCCGACCCGCATCGCGGCGCACGAGCTGGGCCACAACCTGGGGCTGCCGGACCACTACAGCGGGCCGTGCACCGAGCTGATGTCCGGCCACGGCCCGGGAACGGCGTGCAAGAACGCCAAGCCGTCCGCGGCCGAGGCGGCGAAGGTGCAGTCGCTGTGGGTGAACGGGCTGGCGGCCGCGACGGAGGAGCTCCGCACGGCTCACTGAGCGGTTCCGCGGTGGCCTCCGGTGCCGCGCCGGAGGCCACCTTCGGTCTTTCTGCGGTGCAATCCCAGCATCACCCCGGCGATGACCACCGCTCCGCCGAGCACCTGCACCAGCGTGAGCCGTTCCCCGGCCAGCACGACGGCCCAGCCGAGTCCGGCCACCGGGACGATGTTCAGCAGGTTCACCGCGGCACTGGCGTCCAGCCGCCGCAGTCCGTGGTTGTACAGCAAGAAGGCCGCCACCGAACAGGCTCCCGCCAGAAAGCCGATCCGCAGCCAGTCCGTCCCGCCGGGCGCGCTCCACCGGTCCACTTCGGACAACGACAGCAGCGCGAACCCGCCCGCGCCGGCGAGGGTCTGGTAGTAGGTCGCCACGATCGGCGACGCGCCCGAACCGTCCCGCCGCGCCAGGACGTTGTACCCGGCCCACGCCACTCCGCCCGCGATCAGGAAGACGTCACCCCACAGCGAGTGCGCGCCGTTCGCCCGGACCACCAGCGAGACTCCCGCGATCGCCACCAGCATTCCCGTCAGCCGCAGCGGGGAGAACTCACCGCGGCCGGACAAAGCCATGGTCAACACCGGGTACGCAGCCACGATCAGCGTCGCGTCCGAAGCCGACGCCAGGTCGACGCCCACGTTCTCCAGCGCGAAGTACGCCGTGATCCCCAGCAGGCCCGCCGAGCCGATGAACAACCGCTCCCGCGACGAAGGCAGGCGACGGCGGTCCGGTCCCGTGTGCACCAGCACCCCGAGGATCGCCGCCGCCGGCAGGAACCGCAGCGCGCCCAGGGTCATCGGCGGGATCCGGTCGAGCGCCACCTTGGTGACCGCGAACGAACTGCTCCAGATCAGCGCCGCTCCCAGGACGGAGGCCACGGACAGGCGGACGGGCCGTGAATCGGTGATCATGCGCGTCAAGGTAGAGAACAACCGGCGCTGCCCCGGCTCACACCGTGCTAGATTCGGCGGAACCGGCAAAATGGCGAATAGTACGAGTCACCGAAGCGGAGTCCGGGCCCGATGGACGAACTTGACACGGCCCTGCTGACCCTCCTCCAGGAGGATGCCAAGCAGACGAACAAGGAACTCGCCCGCCGCCTGCACATCGCGCAGTCGACCTGCCTCGAACGGGTGCGGGACCTGACCCGGCGGGGGATCGTGCGCGGGCACACCGTCGACGTCGACCTGAAGAAGATCGGCCGGCCCGTGCAGGCGATGGTCGCCGTGCGGTTGCGGCCGCCCGACCGGGCCGTCATCGAGTCGTTCCGGGCCTTCGTCACCGGCCTGCCCGAGGTGCTCTCCGTCTTCGTCATGTCCGGCAGCGACGACTTCCTGCTGCACATCGCCGTCGCCGACAACGACCAGCTGAGCGGGTTCGTCCTCGACCGGCTGACCCAGCGCCGGGAGATCGTCGACGTCCGGACGTCGGTCATCTTCAACCACTTCCGCCGCACGGTGGTCACGCCGGCCGAGAGCGACGGGTGAGGCGGGTCCACCGCGAGAGGGAGGCGCGGCGAGGCACCGGGCTGCGAAGATCGGCCGGTGCGCATCCTCCGGCCGTTGACGAGCAAGGCGACCTACCGCCGCTGGGTCTACCTCGTCCTCGGCGGCGCCATCAGCGTGCCCTACCTGCTGTTCGCCGCGGTCGCCGTGCCGGCGCTGCTGCCGTTCGTCACGACGCTGGAGCAGGCCACCGTCGTCGGCGGCCTGCTCACCCTGGCCGTCCTGGGCGGGACGGCGTTCCTGCCCGCCGTGCACGTCCTCGAGTCGACCGCGGTCCGCGAGCTGCTCGACGACCCGGTGCCGGACGCGCCCGCGAAACCGCACACCCGCCCAGGCCGGCGGCGTGCGGCCGTGATGTTCGTGCTGCACGTCGGCGCCGGGTTCGTCGTCAGCTGCTTCAGCCTCGCCGCGCCGGTCGCGGTCGGGCTGTCGATCAGTGCCGTCTTCACCGGGCGGCTCTTCCAAACCGACGAGGGGGCCGCCGTCACCGTGCCGACGGGCTGGGCCTCGGTGTGGCTGCCGGTGGTCTTCGGAGCCGGCGTGGTGCTGCTGGTCTACGCCGTCGGCGCGGTGGGCGGGCTGCTGCGCCGGGCCGCGACCGGGCTGCTCGGCACGACCGCCGCCGACCGGATCGCCCGGCTCGAACGGCGGACCGAGCAGCTCGCCGAACGCAACCGCCTGGCCAGGGACCTGCACGACTCGGTCGGGCACGCGCTCAGCGTCGTCACCCTGCAGGCCGGCGCCGCCCGGCGGACGCTGCGCACCGACCCGGACTTCACCGAACGCGCGCTCGGCGCCATCGAGGAGTCCGCCCGCACCGCGCTCGACGACCTCGACCACGTCCTCGGCCTGCTGCGGGAGGAAGCGCCGGGCCGGACACCGCAGCCGACGCTGACCGCACTGCCGTCACTCGTCGCAACGACCCGGCTCGCGGGCACCGACGTGACGGCCGACCTCGGCGGCGACCTGGCCGCGGTGCCGCCGGTGGTGTCGCGCGAGGTGTACCGGATCCTGCAGGAATGCCTGACCAACGCGGTCCGGCACGCCGGTAGGGTCCCGGTGACGGTGGTCGTCGCGGTCGCGGCGCACGAGCTCCGCGCGCGGGTCGCCAACCCGCTGGGGAGCGGGACGCACCGGTCCGGCGGTGGCCGGGGGCTGCGGGGGATGGCCGAGCGGATGGCGGTGCTGGGCGGGGAGCTGTCGGCGGGGCCGGTGGACGGGCAGTGGGAGGTCGTGGTGCGGGTGCCGTGGGGGAGTGGGCGATGAGCGTCGGCGTGCTGCTGGTGGACGACGAACCACTGATCCGGGCCGGGCTGAAGGCGATCGTCGACAGCGAACCCGGGCTCGCCGTGCTCGGCGAGGCCGCCGACGGTGCCGAAGTGCCCGGGCTGGTCGCCCGGCTGCGGCCCGACGTCGTGCTCATGGACGTGCGGATGCCCGCCGTCGACGGGATCCGGGCCACCACGCACCTGATGTCCATTGTGGACGAGCCGCCGAAGGTCATCGTGGTGACCACCTTCGAGAACGACGACTACGTCTACGACGCGCTCCTCGCCGGGGCCAGCGGGTTCCTGCTCAAGCGGGCCCGGCCGGAGGAGATCGTCGCGGCGATCCGGACCGTCGTGGCCGGGGATTCGCTGCTGTTCCCGGCGGCGATCCGGCGGCTGGCCGCCCAGCACGCGCCCGCCCCGGCCGGCGACGGCCTGGCCAACGCCGGGTTGACTGAACGCGAGCGCGAGGTGCTGCGGCTGATGGCCGGTGGACTGTCCAATGTGGAGATCGCAGGGGAGCTGTACCTGGGCGTCCAGACGGTGAAGACCCACGTGGGCAACGTGCTCGCGAAACTCGGCGCGCGCGACCGCACCCAGGCGGTGATCCGGGCGTACGAATCGGGCTTCGTGGCACCGTCGCGCTGACTCGGGCACCATGGGCCGGGTGACTGCCGCATACGACGACTTCGCCGGCGCCTACACGGCGGAGAACGAAACCAGCCTGATGAACGCCTACTACGAGCGGCCCGCGACCCTCGCGCTCGTCGGTGACGCGGCCGGACGCCGGATCCTCGACGCCGGCTGCGGGTCCGGTCCGCTGTTCGCGGCGCTGCGGGACAAGGGCGCCGTCGTCAGCGGGTTCGACCAGAGCGCCGCCATGGTGGCGCACGCGAAAGCGCGGCTCGGCGCCGACGCCGACCTGCGGGTCGCCGACCTGACCGACCCGCTGCCGTACCCCGACGCCGAGTTCGACGACGTCGTGGCGTCCCTGGTGCTGCACTACCTGCGCGACTGGGACCCGGTGCTCGCCGAGTTCCGGCGCGTGCTCAAGCCCGGCGGCCGTCTCATCGCCTCGGTCAACCACCCGATGATGATCAACCTGACGCACCGCCACGAAGGTCCCCGGCCGGACTACTTCGAGCAGTACACCTGGACCGACGAGTTCGAGCTCCACGGCGAAAAAGCGCGGATGACGTTCTGGAACAAGCCGCTGCACGCGATGACCGACGCCTTCACCGCGGCCGGCTTCCGGATCGCCGTCGTCAGCGAACCGCACCCGGTCCCGGAGGCCCAGGAGCTGTTCCCCGGCGACTTCGAAATCCTCGACACCTTCCCGAGCTTCCTGTTCTTCGTCCTGGAAGCAGGGTAGGCCGCGCAGCGTTTCCCGGAACACCTTGCCGGGTTCACCGCGTAGCGGCGGCGTCCGCGGATGTGTACGCTGCAGGGGCATTGATCAAAGAGCATCCGGGGGGTTGCCGTGTTCTTGCTGCGTCGTGCTCTCGTCGCCCTCGCGACACTCGTCCTCACACTCGGTCTCGCGCCCGCCGTCCAGGCGAAGACCGGCGACGTGAACATCCTGGCGTCCATCAGGATCATCAACCTCTACACCGGCCGCTGCCTCGCGATCCAGGGGTCCAACAACGTCAACGGCTCACCGGCGTTCCAGTACGATTGCATCGACAGCGCGGCGGACCAGCACTGGAACGTCGAGTACATCACCCCGGGGCGCAGCCGGATCCGCAACGCGTACACCGGCAGGTGTCTCGCGCTCCAGGGCGCGAACAACGTCAACGGCGCACCCGCCTTCCAGTACGACTGCGCCGGCTACGAGGACCAGAACTGGAACATCTTCGACGAGGACAGCGGCGGCCGGTACGTCAAGATCCAGAACTCCTACACCCAGCGTTGCCTCGTCATCCGGGGTGCCGACAACTACAACGGCTCACGGGCGTTCCAGTTCGACTGCCTGAACTACGCGGACCAGAAGTGGGTGTTCCAGACGGTCTGAGCAGGCCGTTCCCCACTCGATCTCGCGTGGGCCGGCAGGCGAGCGAACGGCCGCTCAGTCGAGGCAGAACTCGTTGCCCTCGATGTCCTGCATGTTCTGGCACGACTCGTTTTCCTCGTCGGCGAGCAGCAGCTGCCCGCGGACCGCGCCGAGCTTCTCCAGCCGCGCGCACTCGGCCTCGAGAGCGGCCAGCCGCTCTTCGCCGACGAGCCCGGTGCCGACCCGGACGTCGAGGTGCACCCGGTTCTTGACGACCTTGCCTTCGGGGACGCGCTGGAAGTACAGCCGCGGGCCCACGCCCGCCGGGTCGACGCAGGCGGTGTCCCCCTGCAGCTCGTACCCCAGCACCTCGCACCAGAACCGGGCGACCCGCTCGGGATCCGCGCAGTCGAAGGTGACCTGGACCTGCCTGACCGACGTCATGCCGCCCAGCCTAGGTGCCGGGGGCAACCGGATTTCAGCCGAGGTCGTCGAGCAGGGCCTGGATCGCCGCCGCCATCGCCGCCGGGTCGCCGTCGCCCGGGCGCAGCACCAGATCGGGCGACGACGGGCGCTCGTAAGGCGCGTCGATGCCCGTGAACCCGGTGATTTCCCCGGCGCGCGCCTTCGCGTACATGCCCTTGGGGTCACGCGCCTCGCACACCTCCAGCGGCGTGTCGACGAAGACTTCCACGAACGGCAGTCCGTCGTGGATCGTCCGCGCCCGGGCGCGATCGGCCTCGTACGGGCTGATCAGCGACGCGATCGCCACCACACCCGCGTCCGCGAACAGGCGCGCCACCTCCGCCACGCGCCGGACGTTCTCCGCGCGGTCTTCGGGGCTGAAGCCCAGCCCGGCGTTGAGGCCGTGCCGCAGGTTGTCGCCGTCGAGCAGGTACGCCGGGCGGCCCGCCGCGACCAGCCGGCGTTCCAGCTCGACCGCCACCGACGACTTGCCCGACGCCGAAAGCCCGGTCAGCCACACCGTCGCGCCCCGGGTGGGGCGGTCTTCACGCCGCACCGCCGCCGTGTGCCAGACGACGGGGGAGGCGACCGCGCCGGTGATCATGCCCGCCGCGACCGTGTCGCCGGTGTGCTCGTCGACCAGCAGGAAGCCGCCGGTGGCCCGGTTGCGGCGGTAGGGGTCGAACAGCAGCGGCGAGCGTGTGCGCAGCCGGATGCGGCCGATGTCGTTCAAGGACAGCGCTTCGGCCGTCTCGTCGCGGTGGAGGGTGGTGACGTCGAGGCGGTACTCCAGCCGCTCCACCGTGCCCCGCGTCTCGGTGGTCGTGTGGCGCACCGCGTAGGTCGCGCCCGGCCGCAGCGCGGCGCGTTCGGAGAACCAGCAGACCAGGGCGTCGACCTCGCGGGCCGATTCCGCGCGGTTGCCGGGGCGGCACAGCATGGCCCCGCGGCCGAGGTCGAGGTCGTCGGTCAGTTCCACGGCCACCGCCTGGCCCGTGAAGGCCTCGGAAAGGGGTTTCCCGCCCGGGCCCCACACCGCGCGCACCTTCGACGTGAACCCCGACGGCAGCGCCACGACCTCGTCACCGGGTTTGAACACGCCGCCGGCGATAGTGCCCGCGTAGCCGCGGAAGTCGGACCGGCGGATCACGTACTGCACCGGGAACCGCGCGTCGATGAGGTTGCGGTCGGAGGCGACGTGCACTTCTTCCAGCTGGTGCAGCAGCGAAGTGCCCTCGTACCACGGCATGCTCGCGCTGCGGTGGACGACGTTGTCGCCGTGCAGCGCGGAAACCGGCACGAACGTCAAGTCGGCGACGTCGAGTTTCATCGCGAACCGGCGGAAGTCCTCGCGGATTTCGGCGAACCGCTCTTGCGACCACTCGACGAGGTCCATCTTGTTCACGCACACCACGAGGTGCCCGATCCCGAGCAGCGACGCGAGGAACGCGTGCCGCCGCGACTGCTCCAGCACGCCCTTGCGCGCGTCGACGAGGATCAGCGCCAGGTCGGCGGTGGACGCGCCGGTCACCATGTTGCGGGTGTACTGCAGGTGGCCCGGGGTGTCCGCGATGATGAACTTGCGCCGGGGTGTGGCGAAGTAGCGGTGGGCGACGTCGATGGTGATGCCCTGCTCGCGTTCGGCGCGCAGGCCGTCGGTGAGCAGCGCGAGGTCCGGGTAGTCCTCGCCGCGGTCCCGGCTGGCGCGTTCGACGGCGGCGAGCTGGTCGGTGAAGATCGCCTTCGAGTCGAACAGCAGCCGCCCGATCAACGTGGACTTGCCGTCGTCCACGCTCCCGGCGGTGGCGATCCGCAGCAGCTGCATCAGAAGTAGCCCTCCCGCTTGCGGTCTTCCATGCCGGCTTCGGAAATCCGGTCGTCGGCACGGGTGGCGCCGCGTTCGGTGACGCGGGTGGCGGCGACCTCGGCGACCACTTCCGACGGTGTCGTCGCCGACGATTCGACGCAGCCGGTGCAGGTGGCGTCGCCGACCGTGCGGAACCGCACGGTCGCCTCGTACGGCGTCTCGCCGTCCACAAGGGACAGGAAGCGGGTGGCCGCCAGCAGCATGCCGTCGCGCTGGACGACGGAACGCCGATGGGCGTAGTACAACGGCGGGAGGGCGATCCGCTCATCACGGATGTACTGCCAGATGTCCAGCTCGGTCCAGTTCGACAGCGGGAAGACGCGGATGTGCTCGCCGCGCCGGTGCCGCCCGTTGTAGAGGTTCCACAGCTCCGGGCGCTGCGCCCGCGGGTTCCACTGGCCGTGCTCGTCGCGGAAGCTGAACACGCGCTCCTTCGCGCGGGCCTTCTCCTCGTCGCGGCGGGCGCCGCCGAAGACGGCGTCGAACCCGCCCTCGCGGATGGCCCGCAGCAGTGTCACCGTCTGCAGCCGGTTGCGGCTGGCGCCCGGCCCGGTCTCCTCGACGACGCGGCCGGCGTCGATGTCGTCCTGCACCCTCGCGACTTCGAGACGCAGGCCGAGGGCGGCGACGGTCTCGTCGCGGAACCGGATCACCTCGTCGAAGTTGTGGCCGGTGTCGACGTGCAGCACCGGGAACGGCAGCGGCGCCGGCCAGAACGCCTTCGCGGCCGCGTGCAGCATGACCACGGAGTCCTTGCCGCCGGAGAAGAGCAGGACCGGGCGCTCGAAGGTCGCCGCGACTTCGCGGAAGACGTGCACGGCCTCCGCTTCGAGCGCGGCCAGGTGCGAGAGCTCGTACGAGGTCACGGACACCGGAAAAAAGTAGAACATGTTCTTGTCTTTGGTCAAGCCGTGCGGGACGCTAGGGGCATGGACCTGGTCGTACTCGAAGAGATCAAGCGGCTGAAGTACCGGTACCTGCGCGGGGTGGACCTGAAGCTGTGGGACGAGGTGGCCGACACCTTCACGGTCGACGCCACGGCCGACTACGGGACCCGCGCGGTCGGGAGTGAGGGCAAGCAGTTCGAGGGCCGCGACGCCATCGTCGAGTTCCTCACCCAGAGCCTCGGCAACGGCATCATCACGGTGCACCACGCAGCTCAGCCCGAGATCGAGATCGACGGCGACACCGCGACCGGGCGGTGGTCGTTCACCGACAAGGTCATCGTGCCCGACCACAAGGTGATCATCGAGGGCGCCGCGTTCTACGAGGACACCTACCGCCGCGACTCCGACGGTGCCTGGCGGATGTCGCACATCGGGTACGTCCGGACCTACGAGTCGATGACGTCATGGGACGCCATCCCCGGCTTCCGGCTGCTCGCGAACCGCTGGGCTGTCCCGGCATGATCGAGAACGAGTTCTCGTTGACCCGGCCGTTCGCCGACGCCATCGTCGAGGCCGAGAAGCTGATCGCAGAAGCCCCGCCCGCGCAGACCGAGCAGGGCCTCCTCGAGGGGTACGACTACCTCGCCGGCAGCATCCGGGCGTCGCTGCAGATGGCCTGGGCCTACCAGCGCGACTTCCCGTACTTCACCGCGTCGACCGGGCCGTACACGAAGATGGGCCTGGACAACCCGGACACGCTCTACTTCAACGCGAACATCCGCGACGACCGCGAGTACCTGGTCACCGGGGTCCGCGGGACGACCGCCGACCTGAGCTTCCAGATCCTCAACGGCGACTACTCGCCGGTGGAGGTGCCCGACAGCCTCGCCGCGTTCGACGATCGGCAGCTCGAGATCGGCCCGGACGGCCGGTTCGAGCTGCGCTTCGGCCCGGCCCGCGAGAACCCGGGCCCGAACTACTTCGTGCTCGGCGAAGGTTCGTCGATGCTCGTCGTCCGCGAGGTCTACAGCGACTGGATGACCGAACGCCGTGGCGAAATCCGCATCCGGTGCCTCGACACGGCGGGCCAGGCGCCGCCGGTGCCGGACCGGTCCGCGCTGGCCAAGCGCTACGGCGTCACCGGCAAGATCCTGCTGAGCCGGCTCAAGACGTTCCTGGCGTTCCCGAAGTGGTTCTACGACAACCTGCCGGTGAACACGATGACCGAGCCGCGCTCCACGCCGGGCGGGCTCACCACGCAGTTCTCCTCGGCCGGGCACTACGAGCTCGGCCCCGAAGAGGCGATGATCGTCACCGTGCCGCGCTGCGCGGACGCGCCGTACCAGGGCATCCAGCTCGGCAGCCTCTGGTACGTCTCGCTCGACTACATCAACCACCAGACGAGCCTGACCGCCGACCAGGCGCGGGTCGACCCGGACGGCAAGATCCGGTTCGTGCTCGCCGAGCGCGACCCCGGGCTGGCGAACTGGCTGGAGCTGACCGGGCACGACCGCGGGTACGTGCAGATCCGCTGGCAGCGGCTGGCCCGTGACCTCGGCCCGGACGACGGCCCGGTCGTCGAGGTGGTCAAGACCGACGAGCTGCCCGACCGGCTGCCCCACCACGCCGAAGCGCGGGTGACGCCGGAGCAGTGGGCGGCGCGGATCGCGGCCCGGCAGGACGCCGTCGCCGCCCGGATGCTGGGGTGAGCGTGTCCGATCTGCTGCAAGGCAAAGTGGTCGTGGTCTCGGGGATCGGCCCGGGGCTCGGCCGGTCGATCGCCGTGCGCAGCGCGCAGGCCGGCGCGGACGTCGTGCTCGCCGCGCGGACCGAGTCACGGCTGAGCGAGGTCGCGAAGGAGGTGACCGACCTCGGCCGCCGGGCGGTCGCGGTCCGCACCGACATCGACGACGCGGACTCCGCGGCGAACCTGGTGCGCGAGGCGGTGGAGGCGTTCGGCCGGGTGGACGCGGTGGTGCACAACGCCTTCGCCGTTCCGCCGCTGACCGATCTGGCCACTGTGGACCTCGACGCCGTCCGTGCGGGGTTCGAGACGGCGGCGATCTCGGTGCTCCGGCTGACCCGGTTGTTCCTGCCCGCGCTCAAGGAGAGCAAGGGTTCGCTGGTGATGATCAACTCGGCCGTGCTGCGGCATTCGCGGCGGACCTTCGGGGCCTACAAGATGGCGAAGTCGGCGCTGCTTTCGCTGTCCCAGAGCCTCGCCAGCGAGCTGGGGCCGGACGGCGTGCGCGTCAACACCGTGGCGCCCGGGTACATCTGGGGACCGAACCTGCAGTGGTACTTCGCCTACCTGGCCAAGGAACGCGGCGTCACACCGGAAGACGTCTACAACGAAACGGCGTCCACCATAGACCTGCGCAAGCTGCCGGAGCCCGACGAGATCGCCGATGCCGTGGTGTTCCTCGCCTCGCCGATGGCGCGGGCGATCACCGGGCAGTGCCTCGACGTCAACGGCGGCGAGTACCACCACTAGGAGGGTTCATGCTCCCGGGCCGGGAAGACGTCGGCACCTTCGACGACCTGCACGCCTCGGCGTCGAAGCTCACCGGGCTCGACGACTTCGGCGCGGACGAGTACGCCGAAGGCCTGCGCGTGCTGCTGGAGTCGTACGAGGCCGACGAGGAACTGACGCCGTACGGCAACAAGGTGCACCGGGCGATGCTGCGCGGCGCCTTGGTGGCGCGGCTGCTGAGCGAGGCGTCGTGGAAGCAGAACCCGGCGTACGCGGACGTCCGCATCGAGCGGCCGATCTTCGTCACCGGGCTGCCCCGCACCGGCACGACGGCCCTGCACCGGCTGCTCGCCGAGGACCCGGCGCACCAGGGGCTGGAAGTGTGGCTCGCCGAGGTCCCGCAGCCGCGGCCGCCGCGGAACGCGTGGGCGGACAACCCGATCTTCCAGGGGATCCAGGCCGGGTACGAGCGCCACCACGTCGAGCACCCGGAATTCATGGGCGTCCACCACATGTCCGCCGACCAGGTGGAGGAGTGCTGGCAGCTGCTGCGCCAGTCGATGCGGTCGGTGTCCTTCGAATGCCTCGCGCACCTGCCGCGGTACTCGCGCTGGCTGGCCAAGCAGGACTGGACGGACGCCTACGCCCGGCACAAGCGCAACCTGCAGCTGATCGGGCTGCCGGACGCGGGCAAGCGCTGGGTGCTCAAGAACCCCAGTCACCTCTTCGCGCTGGACGCGCTGATGGCGAACTACCCGGACGCGCTGGTCATCCAGACGCACCGGGCGCCGAGCACGATCATGGCGTCGATGTGCAGCCTGGCCGAGAAGGCCGCGGACGGCTGGTCGGCGAAGTTTCGTGGCGAGGTGATCGGGCGCGGGCAGCTCGAGCTGTGGGCACGCGGGGCGGACGAGTTCGGCTGGGCCCGCGCGCGGCACAACCCCGCGCAGTTCTGCGACGTCCGGTACGAGGACTTCGTCGCGGACCCGATCGGCACGGTGTCCACTGTGTACGACCACTTCGGACTGGAGTTCACGCCGGAGGCGCGCGCGGCGATGACGTCGGTGCACGAGGCGAGCCGCACCGGGGAGCGCAAACCGGTGCACCGCTACCGCCTGGCGGACTTCGGCCTGACCCCCGAGGAGGTCGACGAGCGCTTCGCAAGCTACCTCTCCGCCCACGGCTCGTGAGTGGTAAGGCGGGTTCTAGCCCGCCTTACCACTCACGACGAACCGCGGGAGGGGTCGGTGATGAGCTTGACGACTTCGGCCATCGGGGGTGCGGCGGCCATTTCGGTGGCCAGCTCGCGCGCGCGGGTGCGGTAGCGCGGGTCGGTCAGGACCTTGCGGACGTCACGCCGCAGGGTCCGCGGTGAAGCTTTCGCGCGGCCGCGGCCGATCCCCGCGCCGGACCAGGTGACCCGGGCCGCGACGTCGCGCTTGTCCTCGCTGGCCCCGACCACGACCAGCGGCACGCCGTAGCGGAGGGCGTGGTTGACCCCGCCGTACCCGCCGTTGGTGACCATGGCGGCGCAGCGGGGGAGCAGCTCGTCGTAGGGCAGGAGGTCGGCGACCCGGACGTTGTCCGGCAGCGGACCCGGCCGCAGCGGCGTGCCGCACGTCGTCACCACGACCAGGACGTCCTCGCCGGCCAGGGCGTCGATGGCGGGTTCGACGAGCCGGCCGAGGTCGTCGTTCGCGACCGTTCCCTGGGTCACGTGCACGACCGGCCGGTCGCCGTCCAGGTCGGCCCACCACGGCGGCAGCGGGTGCTCGCTCGCCGCGCTGACCGTCGTCGGGCCGATGAAATGCAGCGGCACGCCCTCGCGCGGGTACTCGAACCCCGGGCAGGTCATCTGCAGGACGCCGTCGCTGTGCAGCGGCCAGTCCGTGAAGAGCATGCCCGGGTCGCCGCCGAGCAGCTCCTTCGCCACCTTCTGCGCGGGCCCGGTCAGCCACGGCGTGAGCGCCTTGAGGATCGCGGCGCGCAGCGGGTGCCCGGGCGGGCCGCTCGGAACGGGCGGCATGAACGGCAGGAAGCCGAGCGTCAGCAGGCGCGGCCGCCGTTGCCGGCGGACCAGGGCCAGCCCGGCCAGCATCAGCGGGTCGCACAGGATGACGTCGGCTTCGTGCCGGTCGATGACGCCGAGCTGGTGCGGCATCGCGCGGACGAAGTTCGCGAGCTCGAAGCGGGCGAGCTCCAGGCCGCGCTTCCCGGCGCGCCCGGGGATCGTGCCGTCCAGGTCGGTTTCGTCGAAGTCGGCCTCCGGCGGCAGGAGGTCGACGGCGGCGCCCAGCTTCTCGAACGTCTCCCGGTGGCGTGCCCCGGTGACGACGGTGACCTCGTGCCCGGCGGCGGCCAGCGCCTCGACGATCGGCTTGGTGGGCCCGACGTGGCCGCGCGCGGGCTGCACGCAGACGAGTACCCGGGTCATGGTTCCCCCTCAATTGACCGATACGATGTACTATCCAATTGATGACGATACCCGAAGGCGCGCGGCGCCGTTATGCCTCACCGGTGCGCGAAGCCCGCGCGCGCCGGACCCGGGCCCACGTCGTGGCAACGGCGGGGAAGCTGTTCGCCGCGCGCGGCTACGCGGGCACGAGCATGCGGCAGATCGCCGCGGAGGCGGGGGTGAGCCTGGAGACGGTGACGCAGACGGGCCGCAAACCGCAGCTGCTGCTGGCCGCGTTCCGGGCCGGCTTCGCGGGCGACGCGGACGCGGTGGACCTGGACGCCTTGGCGGGCCCGGCCGGACCGGCGGACCTGCCGTCGGTGGTCGCCCGCGTCGCGGCGGGAGTACGCGATTCGTTGCCGATCTGGCGCGCGTTCACGACGGCGGCCGCGGCGGACGCGGAGGTGGCGGCGGTCCGCACCGAGCTCGCGGTGCTGCGCCGCGCGGAGATCGTTGAGCGGCTTTCGGCGGCGGGACTGGTGTCCGAGGGGGCGTCGGCCGGGCGCTTGGCCGACGCGATCGGGTTGATCACCTCGCACGAGGCCTACGACCACTTGACGACGGTGTGCGGGTGGGCGCACGAGGAGTACGTCGCTTGGGCGGCGCTGGCGATCCCGGCTCAGCTGGCCCTCGACTGGGGGTGAGAAGTGATCCCGCGTGCATCGATCACGCACGGAGCGCGAAGTCCACGTCGAAGGCAGCCGTGGGCCATGGGACAGGAGGAGCGCCGAGTGGCGCTCGCGTGGACTGGAGGTTCTTCGTGGGCTGGCTCGGACTTGACTGGGGGAACGTGCCCGGATGGTTTTCCGCGGGCTCCTTCATGGCCGCCGGGTACGTGATCGTCAGAGACCGGCAACAGAAGAGGCGTCAGCAGATCGACAGTGTCGGCGTTTGGGGAGAGTTCGATCTCTGCCAAGATGAGAACGCTGTGAACTTCGGCTTCATAGTTCCCAGGATCTACGTCAAGAACGCCAGCAGCCTGCCTGTCTATGTCGAATCAGTGGAATACGAGGCGATCTACAGTTGGTCGCAGATGGCCCACGCGGGCTACTTCATGTTCCCTTTCGAGGGTGGAGTGGCTGGGTTCGAGGGGCGCGTTCGTGATGTCGTCGTCCCACCAGGCCGGGAGGTCATGACCTATGGGGTCGACCGGCGGCCGGTCGGCAAGCCGGAGGGGGCCGGAGGCGATGCGAGCGTGACGTCGCGCGCACCCGGGAGCAAAATAATCATCACCGAGATAGTTCTGGTCGACAACACGCAACGGCGATGGAAACTGGTGCCGCGCGCCGACCGACCAGGTCTCGCTTCGATGGCCACACCTCATGCCTTGTCGAGACTCGGATCCTCTTTCCTGTCATGCGTGGAAAGACTCAGGAGAGGTGCAGGGAGTTTCCGGAGAAAGAGGCGCTGACGAGCTGAGCCTTGAGACGAGAATCGAAGGCTTCCTGGTCCGCTCCCGACGTCAGCCGACCGCGGCCCGCAACCCGCGGGTTCCGATGCCGCGCAGCACTTCCACCCGCTCCGCGCCCGGGCGGCTCAGCACCCAGCTCGACCCCGGCACCGCCTTCGCCCGCATCTTCAACGGCGCCAGCAATCGCGAAACGTCCTGGTACGAACCGATCGCGCCACTCGCGCAGACCAGCGTCGCCAGCGAGACGGTCACCGGCAGGCCGTCGGCCGACCAGGACCGGTCCAGCAACGCTCCCGCCACCGTCGCGATTTCGTCGACGTCGCACACCACCAGGAAGTCGTCGCCGCCCACGTGGCTCACGCGCATGCGCCGCAACCCGCCGGCCAGCTCGGTCAGCGCCGCGCCCAGTTCGCGGATCAGGTCGTCGCCCGCCGCGAAGCCCGCCGTGTCGTTGACCGCCTTGAACCCGTCGATGTCCAGCCAGGCCGCCACGAACGGCTCGCCGATGGTGATGCGGCGGGCCACGTCGCGGGCGATCGTGTCGCTGCCCGGCAGCCGCGTCAGCGGGTTCAGCGCCGCGGCCGCCTCGACCTTCGCCTCGGCCACGCCGCGGACCACCTCGGTCACCAGCACCACGCCGAGGCAGCGGCCGAGCTCGTCGACCACGACCACGTCGTCGCCGGTGCGGCCCCAGGCCGCGTCGGTGACCAGCTCGAGGAACTCCATCGCGCCGGCGCGGGCCTCGATCGTGTGCGGGGTGTCCGCGAGGCGGGCCGCCGGGCGCTTCGCGTGCAGCGCGTGCCCGTACGGGCCGGTGACCGCGACCAGGAACCGGGTGCGGTCGACCGACCAGCGCGGCCGGTTCAGCTCGTCCACCCCGACCACGCCGCTCGGTGCGTCGGCCGCCGCCAGCACCGCGCGGACTTCGTCGCAGGTCGCCGATTCCGGCAGGGTCGTCGCCGGGCGGAGGAAGTCGCCGACGCAGGGTGCCGGGGCGCCGGTCGAGGGGCGGGCGCGCGTGAGCAGCGCCGGCGCGGGGCCGGCGGCCGTCGGCGGCGCGAGGAGGTGCCCCTGCGCGATCCGCACGCCCAGGTTGCGGACGGCGTCGAGCTGCGCGTCGGTCTCGACGCCGGTCGCGACCAGCCGCGTGCCGGTGCGGTTCGTGTAGTGCAGCAAGGCCTCGGCCACGGCGACCGAAGCGGGGTCGTCCGGCAGCCCGCGCAGCACGGTCCGGTCGAGCTTCACCAGGTCGATCGGCGCCTCGACCAGCAGGCCCAGCGGCAGGTCGCCGCGGCCGAGGCCGTCGAGGGCGAGCCGGAAGCCGAGCTCGGTGAGCTCCCGCATCCCGGCGAGCGCGCGGCCGGGCGGCAGCGGCGCGAACGGCGGGCCGATCTCCAGGACGACGTCGCGGGTGCGGCGGTCGGCGTCGCCGAGCGCCTCGAGGAGGCCCTCGTACATCGACGGCGGCGCGGCCAGGGTGCGGGCGGAGAGGTTCAGGTGCAGGGGGAGTGACGTCGGGTCTTCCGCGTCCTGCCGGACGGCGGCGACCGCGAGCCCGACGTCGGCCTCGGCGAGCCTGCCGTCGCGGCGCGCCTGCGCGAGCAGCTCGGGGACGGTGCCGCGGCCGGGCCTGGCCAGCGCTTCGTGCGCCACGACACCTCCCGTGTGGAGGCTGTACAGCGGCTGGAAGGCGAAGCGGACCGCGCGTGGCGACTTCACGACCTCGATCGTCGCGGGTCGCGCGGCGGAGCGGAACCGATGTCGGCTGATGTTCACCGGGGGTTACCCACATCGGAGCAACTACTTCAGGGTTGACTTATATAAGTGACCACTTGTAGCTTGGCCGGGTGCACGCCTTCGACGTCCTCGGCGACCCGGTCCGCCGCCGCATCCTCGAGCTGCTGGCCGACGGCGAACGGGCCGCCGGTGCGGTGACCGAGGTGATCCGGGCCGAGTTCGGCATCTCGCAGCCGGCGGTGTCGCAGCACCTGAAGGTGTTGCGGGACAACGGCTTCGCGGTCGTCCGCCAAGACGGGACCAGACGGCTGTACGCGGTCGGCCACGCCCCGCTGCGCGACGTCGACGTCTGGCTCGACCGGTTCCGCCGGTACTGGACGCCGCCGCTGGACGCGCTGGCCACCGAAATCGCCCGCGGCAAGCGCGAGCGCCGCCTCAACCAAGGAGAAGGTTCGTGATCGACGTCAGCCACCAGATCAGCGCCGTCCGCCGGACGGTCGGCACCCGCGTGCTCGAAGCGGGGGAGGCGCGGGTCATGACCATCAGCCAGGTCTACGACACCGACGTCGACGACATGTGGGACGCGGTCACGAACGCCGAGCGCATCCCGCGGTGGTTCCTGCCGGTGACCGGCGAGCTGCGCGTCGGCGGGAAGTACCAGCTGGAGGGCAACGCGGGCGGCAAGGTCGAGCGCTGCGACCCGCCGAAGAGCTTCGCCGCGACGTGGGAGATGCACGGCGGGGTGAGCTGGATCGAGGTCCGCCTGACGCCGGAGGGTTCGGGCACCCGGTTCTCGCTCGAGCACGTGGCCCACGTCGACGACCACTGGGAGCAGTTCGGCCCGGGCGCGGTCGGCATCGGCTGGGACATGGCGCTGACCGCCCTGGTCCGGCACCTGGCGGCGGACCCGTCGTACGTCGTCGACCCGGCCGAGGCGATGGCCTGGATGGCCTCCCCCGAGGGCGTTTCGTTCGTGACCGCGGCAGGCGAGGCCTGGTACGCCGCGCACGTCGCAGGCGGCGAGGACGAGGCCGTGGCCCGCGCCCAGGCCGACCGCTGCCTGGCCGCCTACACCGCCCAGCCGGAGTGATGCCCCTCGAATCACGCATGATGCCCGGCTGATCACGCGTGATGCCTCCCTGATCACGAGTGATGCCCCTCGGAGCACGCGGGATGCCTTCCTGATCACCGGCATGGCCGGGCCGCCCGGTCCGCGGCGGAAGAAGCAGCGTGCGCCGCGGGGCATCAGCGTCGTGCCCGGGTTGCCGGGCGGGGCGCCGCAGGCGACCGGGGCGAAAGCGAGGACCGCGAGTGCCGTGACGATGCGTCGGGACATGCCTCCGGAGTACCCACGCGCCTGCCCGCCGTTCAGGTGAACCTGGCGGCTAGGGTCGGGCGCATGGATCAGGAGACCGACCCGCGGACGGCCCGGCGCGACCCCGTGGCGAACGTCGGCGGGTTCACCGACCTGGCGACCAGCCCCTTCCGGATCGACCGCGACCGGATCGCCGCTTCCCCCTTCTTCGCGCGGCTCGGCGGCGTGACGCAGGTGGTCAGCGCCGGCGGGGCCGGGCTGCTGCACAACCGGCTCACCCACAGCCTCAAGGTCGCGCAGGTCGCCCGCGCGATCGCCGAGCGCATCACCGGCGGGCCCGACGCCGGGCTGGCCGACAAGCTCGGCGGCTGCGACCCCGACGTCGCCGAGGCCGCCGCGCTCGCCCACGACCTCGGGCACCCGCCGTTCGGGCACCTCGGAGAGCAGACGCTCGACCGGATCGCCCGCCACCGCTTCGGCCTCGCCGACGGCTTCGAGGGCAACGCGCAGACGTTCCGGATCATCACCACGACCGACGTGCGCGGGCCGTCGGCGATCGGGCTGGACCTGACCGCCGCGGTGCGCGCGGCCGTCCTCAAGTACCCGTGGCTGCGGCTGCACCACCCCGCGCCGCACCCGTCGGAGCTGGCCGTGCCGCCGCGCGGCGCGGCCGAGCCGGGCGACCTGCCGGGCACCGGCGCGGCGAAGTTCTCCGCCTACGCCACCGAACTCGACGACTTCGAGCAGGCCCGCGCGGCTTTCGCCGGCCGCGTCGAAGGCTGGCAGCAGACGGTCGAAGCGTCCGTGATGGACACCGCCGACGACATCGCCTACGCCATTCACGACCTCCAGGACTTCCACCGCATCGGCGTCCTGCAGCACGCGCCGGTCGCCGCGGAACTGGGGGAGTGGCTCGAGCACGCGGCCGAACTGGCGTCGCTGGACGACGAGACGCTGCAGGCGGACCTGCGCCGCCCGGGCCGGTCGCTGGAACGCCTCCGCCGCCGCATGCACGCCAAGGACGCGTGGATCGTCGACGACGACGCGTTCGCCGCCGCCGTTGCGCGGGTGCGCGCGGAGCTGGTCGACGGGCTGCTGGCCGGCGAGTTCGACGGCTCGATCGAGGCCGAGCAGGCCACGGCGGCGTTCTCCGCGAACTGGACGGCCCGCCTGGTCGACGGCGTGTTCCTGCTGCCCTCGCCGTCCACCCGCACCGGGCACGTCTCGCTGCGGCCCGCCCAGTGGCACGAGGTCCAGGTGCTCAAGTTCGTGCACCGCCGGTTCGTGCTGCTGCGCCCGGACCTGGCGCTGCACCAGCGCGGCCAGGCCGGGGTGGTGACGAGCCTGGTCGACGCGCTCGACGCGTGGCTGCTCGACCGCGACGAGGTGTCCCGCCTGCCGCGCCGGCTGCACGACCTGGTCGAGCTGGCCCGCGCGGAGTACGCGGGGCTGGCGCGCTCGGCGCCGGAGCTGCTGGTGGGCGCGACCGGCGAGCCGGTGACGGGGGCGGACGCGGTGCGCGGGCTCGCGCGCGGCCGCGCGGTGGTCGACTTCGTGGCCTCGCTGACGGACAAGCAGGCGGTGACGCTGCTGGACGCGTTGTCCGGGCGGGCCGCGCAGCCGTGGTCGGATTCCTTCGTGCTCTGAAGGGCGGCGATTGTGGACTCCCGGCCCGTGGACCCCCTTGCGGCCGAGCGGTTGTCCGGTGTGTGTCCGGTGACCGGTTCGCGACTGCGCTGAACGGCCTACGTCATCCGGCCCATTCGGGAAATTATCCGTCCTTTGTCACTCGAACGGCTGATGTTTACGGAGAACTCGCGGTACTTAGCTGGATCCAGCCGGTGATCACCGGCGATCGGTCAGCGTGAGTCGGGGCACGCGCCTGGAGAATCGGAGGGCGCCCGTGCGTCGTACCCGTTCCAACAGATCGAGAACCACCGTCCTGACCGCCGGGGCCGCGGCACTGCTCGCCGCCCTCGGCCTCGTGTCGCCGCCCGCCGCGGGCGCCGCGACCGCGTCCACACCGGACAGCTTCAGCGAAACCGCGCAACAGCAGATCGCCGCCCTGCAGGCGGTCAAGGCGGGCCGCACCGCCACCGAGTCCAAAGTAGACAGCAAGCTGCTGGTCGCCGAAAAGGGACTGGGGAAGCAGCTGACCGCCCTGCAGTCCGGCGTGAGCGCCGGCGGCACCGTCGTCGTCGACATCCGCGCGAGCAAGGTTTCGCCGGACCTGCTCGCCGGGCTCACCAAGGCCGGGGCGGGCATCCGCGCGGTGTCCGACCGCTACGGCAGCGTCCGCGCCGAGGTCCCGGTCGGCAAGGTGAGCGAGATCGCCGCGCGCGGCGACGTCCAGCGCGTCGAACAGGCCGACCAGGCGATGACCGCCCGCGAGCTGGCCACCCCGGCGACGACGGGCAAGGAGCAGACCCCGGCCGAAACCAAGCAGCAGAAGGCCGATCGCCTCGCCGGTGAGCTGCAGAAGGCCATGGCCGCCAAGACCCAGCGCAGTGCCGCCGCGGCCGCGCCGCTGGTCAGCGAAGGCGACCGCGCCCACAACGCCGACCTCGCGCGCCAGCAGTTCGGCGTCACCGGCGTCGGGGTCAAGGCGTGCGCGCTGTCCGACGGCGTCGACTCACTGGCCGCTTCGCAGGCCAAGGGTGAACTCCCGCCGGACGTCGACGTCATCGCCGGCCAGGAGGGCGACGGCGACGAGGGCACCGCGATGCTCGAGATCATCCACGACCTCGCGCCCCGCGCCGCGCTCGGCTTCGCGTCGGCCTTCAACTCGGACGCCAGCTTCGCGGACAACATCCGCAAGCTGCGCTTCGAGTCGCACTGCGACGTCATCGTCGACGACGTCATCTACTTCAAGGAATCGCCGTTCCAGGACTGGATCATCGCCCAGGCCGTGAACGACGTGACCGCCGACGGCGCGCTGTACTTCTCGTCGGCGGGCAACGAAGGCAACGTCGCCAGCGGCACCGCCGCGCACTGGGAAGGCGACTTCGTCGACTCCGGCAAGTCGGTCGGCAAGTTCGCCGGCACGGCGCACAACTTCGCCGGCGCGGCGGGCAACCAGATCTACGAGCCGATCTCGAACGCGTCCTCGGCCGGCGTCCCGGTGACGCTGCACTGGTCGGACCCGCTCGGCGCGTCCGCGAACGACTACGACCTCTACCTGCTCAACTCCGCGGGCGCGGTCGTCAGCTTCAGCCAGGACGTCCAGACCGGCACCCAGGACCCGTACGAGCGCGTCACGACGCCGAGCTTGGGCGGGACCGGGCTGCGCCTGGCCATCGTGAAGTTCTCGGGCCAGAACCGCTACCTGTCCCTGTCGGCGCTGCGGGGCCGGTTCTCCGACTCGGCCGACGGGCTCAAGGCCTACAACACCCCGGGCGTGACGGTCGGCCACTCGGCCGCGCGGGACGCCTTCAGCGTCGCGGCGGCCCCGGCGGCCAAGGCGTTCGGCCGGGCACTGGAACCGGGCGACCCGGCCAACCCGGCGGGCCCGTACCCGGGCTCGTTCAGCGGCGCCACCAAGGCCGAGCGGTTCAGCTCCGACGGTCCGCGCCGCGTGTTCTACGAGGCGAACGGCACGCCGATCACCCCGGGCAACGTGTCTTCGACCGGTGGCGAAGTCCGGAACAAGCCGGAGATCACCGCGGCCGACGGCGTCACCACCAGCGTGACCGGGTTCAACCCGTTCTTCGGCACCTCGGCCGCCGCCCCGCACGCGGCCGCGATCGCCGCGCTCGTGCTGTCCGGCAACCCCGGCCTGCCGCCCGCGGAGGTGCGGGAAGCGCTGATCAACACCGCGATCGACATCGAGACCCCGGGCCGCGACAACTTCACCGGGGCCGGCGTCATCCTCGCGGACAAGGTGCTGGCCTACACCGGCGCCAGCCCGCAGCCCCTCGCGGTGGCCAAGCAGCCGACGGTCACCCCGGCCGACGGCGGCTCGGCGCTCGACCCGGGCGACACCGCCAAGGTGACGCTGCCGGTGACCAACGACGGTGACGGCACCGCGGTGTCGACCAGCGTCGTGCTCACCAGCCCGACCCCGGGTGTCACGGTGGCGCCGCGCTCGAAGTCCTACGGCACCATCAGCCCGGGACAGACCGGCGTCAACGACTTCACCATCACCGTCCCGGCGAGCCAGCAGCTCGGCGTGCCGGTGGTGCTGAACGCCCGCGTCACCTTCGCCGGGGCGCACTCGCCGACGACGACGTCGTTCTCGCTGCCGGTCGGCACCCCGTCGCCGGTCGCGCAGGACTTCGCCTACGCCGGCGAGCCGGTGGCGATCCCGGACAACAGCCCGGTCGGCGCGTCGGTGACCATCCCGGTCACCGGGGTCGGCCGCGCGTCCAAGGTGACGTTCTCCGTGGACGGCACGACGTGCAGCACCGACCCGACCTCGACGACGGTGGGGCTCAACCACTCCTACGTCGGTGACCTGGTCGGCACGCTGACGTCGCCGTCGGGGGCGAAGGCCACGGTGTTCCAGCGCAACGGCGGCTCGGGCAAGAACCTGTGCAAGGTCGTCTTCGCCGACAACGCGGCGGCCGCGTTCAGCACGGTGACCTCGGCCAACGCGCCGTTCACCGGCACCTACCGGCCGACGCAGGCCCTGACCGGCAACCTCGCCGGCGCGGTGGCCGACGGCACGTGGACGTTCGGGGTGGTCGACGCGGCCGGCGGCGACGCCGGGTCGATCCGCTCGGTCGCCCTGCACATCAACGGGTTCGTCCAGCCCGCGGCGGCCGGCGCGCCGTCGAACGTGCGAGGCGTGACGAACAACGGTCCGGTGCACCCGCTGTAACGCACTCTCACCGGTACGGGGCCGTCGCGGACACCGCGGCGGCCCCGTACCGTTTTCCCATGGCGAAGGCGCGGCAGGTCTCCGGGGGCGGGCGGGCCGTCGAGGTCCCGCCCGAGCGGCTGGCCGGCTGGTTCGAGCGGTTCGCCGCCTCGCACGGCGGGACCGTGGCCACGGACACCGCGCCGGACCGGGTTCGCGTGACCGCCGCCGACGGCAGCACCGCGACCGCGACCGTCCCTTTCGGACCGCTCGAAGAACCGTCGGTGGCCGGGCTCGTCGCCCACGCGCTGGTACCGCGGACGATCGCCCTCGTGCTGGTCCGCCGGGGCGGGCACAGCGTCGGCATCGCGCGAGACGGCCGGATCGAGGTCTCGCGCACCGATCGGCACCTCGTGCAGGGCCGGTCCGCCGCGGGCGGCTGGTCGCAGCAGCGGTTCGCCCGGCGTCGCGCGGGACAGGCCCGGCACGCGCTCCAGGACGCGGCGAAGGACGTCTTCGAAGTGCTCGTGCCCCGGCTGTCCGAAGTGGATGCCGTGGTGCTGGGCGGGGACCGCCGCGCCCTCGACGAGCTGCGCGACGACCGGCGGCTGGCCCCGCTGTTCGCCCGTGCGGAACCCCGCGTGCTGGAAGTCGGCGAGCCGAGCCGGGCCGTGCTCGAGGAGGCCGCCGTGCGGGCGCTGTCCGTGCAGGTCACGCTGCGCGACGGGTGAAACCGCACACGTCCGGAAAATGCGGTGGACCGCGGCCCGTACACTGGGCTCCGTGGATATCCAGCTGGAGTGACGCCGCAGCCCGCGCGGCTGCTTGACGCTGTCCTCCGTACGCCCCCTTTCCACGGGAGTTCCCCTTGATCACGGCCACCGGCCTTGAGCTGCGCGCGGGTTCGCGCATCCTGCTCAACGGCGTCACCCTCCGCATCCAGCCCGGCGACCGCATCGGTCTCGTCGGCCGCAACGGCGCGGGCAAGACCACCTCGCTGAAGGTCCTCGCCGGCGAGGGCGAGCCGCACGCCGGCGACGTCCGCCGCACCGGCGAGCTCGGCTACCTGCCGCAGGACCCGCGCGAAGGCGACCTGTCGGTCACCGCGAAGGACCGCGTGCTCTCGGCGCGTGGTCTGGACAAGCTGATGCGCGACATGGAGAAGGCGCAGGCCTCGATGGCCGAGCTGGTCGACGAGGCCGCGCGCGACAAGGCCATCAACCGCTACGCCCGGCTCGAAGAGCGCTTCGCTTCCCTCGGCGGGTACGCCGCGGAGAGCGAGGCCGCGCGGATCTGCTCCAACCTCGGCCTCGCCGACCGTGTCCTGGCGCAGACGCTGCAGACGCTTTCCGGTGGTCAGCGCCGCCGTGTCGAGCTGGCGCGGATCCTGTTCGCCGCGGCCGAAGCCGGCGCCGGTGGCAAGTCCGAGACGATCCTGCTGCTCGACGAGCCGACCAACCACCTCGACGCCGACTCCATCAACTGGCTGCGCGGCTTCCTCAAGCAGCACGACGGCGGCCTGGTCGTGATCAGCCACGACGTCGAGCTGCTGGCCGACGTGGTCAACAAGGTCTGGTTCCTCGACGCCACCCGCGGCGAGCTCGACCTGTACAACATGGGCTGGCAGCGCTACCTCGACGCCCGCGCGACCGACGAGAAGCGCCGCCGCCGTGAGCGTGCCAACGCCGAAAAGAAGGCGTCGGCGCTGCAGCAGCAGGCCGCGAAGCTCGGCGCGAAGGCCACGAAGGCCGTGGCGGCCAAGAACATGGCGCGCCGCGCCGAGCAGATGCTGTCGTCGCTCGAGGACACCCGCCAGGCCGACAAGGTCGCCCGGATCAAGTTCCCGGAGCCCGCACCCTGCGGCCGTACTCCGCTCACCGCGGAGGGCCTCTCGAAGTCGTACGGCTCACTGGAAATCTTCACCGGCGTCGATCTCGCCATCGACCGCGGTTCGAAGGTTGTCGTACTCGGGCTGAACGGTGCGGGAAAGACGACTTTGCTCCGGCTGCTCGGTGGAATGGAAACCCCGGACACCGGATCCGTCGTTCCGGGTCACGGATTGCGTTTGGGCTATTACGCACAGGAACACGAAACTCTTGATCATGACGCGTCGGTGTGGGAAAACATCCGACATCTCGCTCCGGACACCGGCGCGCAGGAGTTGCGGAACCTGCTGGGCTCGTTCCTCTTCACCGGCGAACAACTCGACCAGCCCGCCGGAACGCTTTCCGGCGGCGAGAAGACCCGGCTCGCGCTGGCGGGCCTGGTCTCCAGCGCTGCCAACGTGTTGCTGCTCGACGAGCCGACCAACAACCTCGACCCGGCCAGCCGCGCGCAGGTCCTGGACGCCTTGCGCAGCTTCGCCGGTGCCGTCGTCCTGGTGACGCACGACCCCGGCGCGGTCGAAGCACTGGAGCCCGAGCGGGTCATCCTGCTGCCCGACGGCACCGAGGACCACTGGTCGGCGGACTACCTCGAACTTGTCCAGCTTGCGTGACCGTGCGTCCATTCGGGTGCAAGATCACTCGCCGTAGAGCACTGGAATGGCCCAATGTGATCGCAATTTCGGCTGTTTCCCGGCTGTCGTCTGGCATTCCGGCGCTCAGTGTTCGATCATTGCCCCGGCAGGGGCCGATATGTGGCCCAGAACACTCTCGGCGGGAAGGCGATCGACGTGGCTGATCTCAAGAAAGGCGCGCGGATCACCGGCAACACGCGCGACAAGCTGGCCGCTGACCTGAAGAAGAAATACGAGAAGGGCTCGAGCATCCGGGCGCTCGCGGAGTCGACGGGACGGTCCTACGGGTTCGTCCACCGGGTGCTGTCGGAGTCGGGCGTCCAGCTGCGGGGGCGCGGCGGGGCCACCAGGGTCAAGAAGAAGTAGTCGCGGACTGCTGCGCGGGGGGCGCAGCGGGAACTTCGGCCACGCGGAACGCCAGGTGGGCCCCGAGCAGGACCAGTGGGTACACGAGGTAGCCGTACCGGGTGGCCGGGGTGAGCAGGATCAACGCGCCGAGTCCGACGGCGATGCGCAGCAGTGCGGCGGAGCCGTTCGCGGGGGGCCGGCGCACCAGCCAGCCGATCATCGCCACGGCCGCGGCGCCGACGAGCACGAACGCCGCCACCTGCCCGATCGGGCCGGTCTCGGCGATCAGGTGGCCCGGCAGCGGGCTGGCCGCGGGCGACCGCACGACGCCCATGCCGAGCGGGAACCGGAAGACGTGCTCGACGAACGCCGCCGGATCGACCAGGTACACCGGCAGGTGCACGGCGGCCGTCGTCGCCACCAGCGCCGCCGCGAACCGGGCCAGCGCCGCCCAGTCCAGGCCGCCGCGGCGGACCAGCACGAGCAGAGCCAGGACCGCGGCCGCGGGCGCGACGATGAGCTTCGCGCTGACGACCAGCGCCAGCACCAGTCCCGACCAGGCGGCCCGTCCGGTGGCCGCGAGCGCGCAGCTGAGCACCAGCAGGCCGACGATGGCCAGGTCCGGTCCGGCCACGGCCCAGGTGAGCGCGGTGAGCGGGCAGGCCAGCGCGAGCTGCGCGGCACCGACCGGCACCCGCGGCCACTTCAGCAGCTTCAGCGTGCCCAGCACGCACGCGCAGGCGGCCAGGGCGAACATCCAGCGGGCGTCGGTGAACGCGTCGGTCACCGGGGTGCCGCCGAACAGCGCCCGCGGCAGGCCGAAGACCGCCATCACCGGCCCGTAGGGGGTGTAATCGTTTACCACCGGGGGCCGGCCGAGCGCGGTGACGTCGACGTACGGGGTCCCGTGGTGCAGCAGCAGATCCGCGGACCGCTCGATCACCCACACCTCGGGCTGCGCGGCCCACGAGAACGGCGTGATCAGCCAGTCCACCCCGGTCAGGCGGCGAATCACCAGAAGTACCAACGGGAGGATCATCGCCAACAGCGCGACCGCGGCGATGCCGCACCAGCGGGAACCGAATACGCCACGCGGGGTACGCCCGCTTCGTGCGGACAGCAGCAGATACCCGCTGTGCACCACGCCGAAGCCGTACGCCACAGTCGCGAAGTTGCCCCAGACGCGGTAGCCGTAGAACTCCGACACCAGTGCGGTGATCAGCGCGAACGCCAGGCAAGCCAGGGAGAACCCCAGGTCCCAGCGCAGGGGCGCGGCCTCCGTGGTGCGCGACGGTGCCGTGAAGAGCCGGGCCGCGCGCCGCCATGCGGGCGCTCGGCCCACCTCCGTTTCCACGTCGCCAGGCTACCGAGGGGCCGTGACCCGGTTCAGTCGACGTCGCGCAGGCGGGGGAGCAGCTTCGCGGCGGCTTCGGACGCCGCGACGACATCGTCGCGGCCGGCGGGCATCAGGACCAGCTCGGTGAAGCCGGCGTCGACGTAGCTCTGCGTGAGCCGCAGGGCGCTGTCCGCGTCGGACGGCAGCCGGAACTGCACGGCCCGGCCGACGGTCGCCGGATCCCGGCCCACGGCCGCGCAATGCGCGTCGAGGACCCGCGAAAGCCGTTGCAGCTCGGCGATTCCGGTGCCCGGCAGGGCCGCGTTCAGCCAGACGTCGGCGTGCTCGGCGACGACCCGCAGGCCGCGCTTCTCGCCGCTGCTGCCCAGCCACAGCGGGGGTTTCGGGCGTTGCACCGGCTTGGGGTCGCTGACGGCGCGGGTGAGGTGGTAGTGGCGGCCGGAATAGGTGGTTTCCGCCTGTGTCCACAGCAGACGGAGGATTTCGCAGGTTTCGGCCAGTTTGGCCACGCGTTCCGCCGCGGACGGCGTGGGGGTGCCCATCATCGCGTCGGTCACCGTGTCGCCGCCCGCGCCGAGGCCGACGTCGAGCCGGCCGCCGGAGAGGTGGTCGACGGTCGCGGCGATCTTGGCGAACGTGCCCGGGTGCCGGTTGGTGTTGCCGGACACCAGGCAGCCGATCCGCACCCGCTTCGTCGCTTCGGCCATCGCGGCCAGGAGGCTCCAGCCGTCGAAGACGTCGCCGGTGCGGTCGGGGCCCATCGGGGCGAGGTGGTCGAAGACCCAGCAGCCGTCGAAGCCGGCGTCGTCGGCGATCGCCCAGATCTCGCGGAGGGCGGCGATGCCGAGGTGCTGCTGGGGTGGTTTGAGCCCGAGGGTCGTCATGGGGGTCTCCTGATCGTCAGTGTTTCTAATCATCAGTCAAACTGACGATCAGCGTAGGTGTAGAGTTCTCCCATGTCCAGTGCGCCCCTCGCCGTCACCCAGCGGCTCGGCTACCTGCTCAAGCACGCCCAGCTGCGGCTCGCCGAGCTGGCCGAGCCGCTGTATGCGCCGCTGGGGGTCACCGGGCGGCAGCTCGCGCTGCTCACGCTCTTCGGCGACGGGCCGGCGCGGTCGCAGCAGGACGGCGCGGCCCGGCTCGGCGTCGACCGGACGACGATGGTCGCGCTCGTCGACGAGCTGGAGGCCAAGGGACTGGTCCGGCGCGAGGTCGCGCCGAGGGACCGGCGCAAGCGCCTGGTGCTGCTGACGCCCGAGGGGGAGCGCGTCCGCGAGGCCGGGGCGGAAGTCACGCGCAAGGCCGAGGCGCTCCTGCTGGAACCGCTCTCGGCCGAGGAGGCCGAAGGGCTGCGCGCCGCCCTCCATCAGGTTGTTCGCGGCGGGTGAACGGCATCGGGAAGCAAACGGACCGCGAGGGCGTTGACGAGGTTTTATCCGGAAAAAACCTCAGTTAAGGTAGAGGTTTCCCGACACCTGGGGGTTTCTTGTGGACAACATGTGGGGGCTGTGGAGCTCGGCGATGCGCGCCGGTGACGCACCCAAGGCGCTCACCCGCGGCACGCTGAAACGCGTCGCCCGCTTCGCGCGGCCGCACTGGCGGCGGTTGCTGGCCTTCCTCGTGCTGACCGTCGTCTCGGCCGTGCTCGCCGTGACGACCCCGGTGCTGGCGGGCAAGGTGGTCGACGCGATCGTCGGCGGCCACGACGTCGAGGTGGTGGTCTGGCTCGCCGTCGTGATCGCCGCGCTGGCCGTCGCCGACGCCGGGTTCGGCCTGATCGAGCGGTGGCAGTCCGCGCGCATCGGCGAGGGCATCATCTACGACCTGCGCCGCGCGGTCTTCGAGCACGTGCAGCGCATGCCGATCGCGTTCTTCACGCGCACCCGCACCGGTGCGCTCGTGTCGCGGCTCAACAACGACGTGATCGGCGCGCAGCGGACGTTCACCGCGACGCTGTCGGGGCTGGTCACCAACGTCATCCAGCTGGCGCTGTCGCTGGCCGTCATGCTCACGCTGTCCTGGCAGGTCACGCTGATCGCGCTGGTGCTGCTGCCGATCTTCGTCATCCCCGCGCGCCGGCTCGGCCGCCGGATGGCCGGTCTGCAGCGGGAGGCCGCGAACCTCAACGCCGGGATGACCACGCAGATGACCGAGCGCTTCTCCGCGCCGGGGGCGACGCTGGTGAAGCTGTTCGGCCGTCCGGTGCAGGAGGCGGACGACTTCGGGGTGCGGGCCGGGCGAGTGCGGGACATCGGCGTCCGGACCGCGATGCTGACCCGCTGGTTCATGACCAGCCTGACCCTGGTTTCCGCGCTGGCCCAGGCGCTCGTCTACGGCCTCGGTGGCTACTTGGCGCTGACCGGGAAGCTCGCGCCGGGCACGGTCGTCGCGCTGGCCCTGCTGCTGACCCGGCTCTACGCGCCGCTGACCGCGCTGGCCAACGTCCGCGTCGACGTCATGACGGCGTTGGTGTCGTTCGAGCGGGTCTTCGAGGTGCTGGACCTCGAGCCGATGATCAAGGAGAAGCCGGATGCGCGTTCGTTGGTGACCTCGGGTGGCGTCTCGGTCGAGTTCTCCGACGTCCGCTTCGGCTACCCGGCGGCGGACAAGTATTCGCTGGCGTCGCTGGAGGACGTCGCGACTTTGGACCACCGCGGCGGGGAAGAGGTGCTGCACGGGATCTCGTTCCGGGCCGAGCCGGGGCAGATGGTCGCGCTGGTCGGGTCGTCGGGGGCGGGGAAGTCGACCATCGCGTCGCTGCTGCCGCGGCTCTACGACGTCGACTCGGGTTCGGTGCGGTTGTCCGATGTGGACGTCCGGGACCTGACTTTCGCTTCGCTGCGGGAAACCGTCGGCGTCGTGACGCAGGACGGGCACCTCTTCCACGACACGATCCGCGCCAACCTGGCGTATGCGCGTCCCGGCGTCACCGACGACGAAATCTGGGAAGCCCTCGAACGCGCCCGGCTCGGCGAGCTGGTCCACGCGCTGCCCGACGGCCTCGACACGACGGTGGGCGAGCGCGGCTACCGGCTGTCCGGCGGCGAGCGTCAGCGGCTCACGATCGCGCGTCTCCTGCTGGCCCAGCCCAAGGTCGTCATCCTCGACGAGGCGACCGCGCACCTGGACTCGGAGTCCGAGGCCGCGGTCGGCGAGGCGCTGACCCACGCCCTCGCGGGCCGTACGGCCCTGGTCATCGCCCACCGGTTGTCGACGGTCCGCGCCGCCGACCAGATCCTCGTCCTGGAGCACGGCGAAATCGTCGAGCGCGGAACCCACGAAGAACTCCTGGCCGCCGGCGGCCGCTACGCCACCCTCCACGCAACCCAGTTCGCCGACGAAGAACCCGCCATCGCGTGATTGAAGAGTCATCACGCGTGATTGAAGAGTCATCACGCGTGATTGGAGGGTCAACTCACGTGATTGGAGGGTCGACACGGTGCAAGTGCCGTGTCGACCCTCCAATCACGCGTGTCGACCTCTGAATCACGCGTGTCGACCTTCCAAGCACGTGTAGAGGGCGGTGACCAGGGCCATTTTGCGGGGGTCGTCGCGGATCAGCGGGCCGAGCTGGTTGAGGGTGTAGCCGAAGGTGATGCCGTTTTCCGGGTCGGCTCCGCCGGTGGAGCCGCCGAGGCCGTCGTGGCCGAAGGCGGCGGGGTTGGGGCCGAAGCCGCGGGCGTCGCTGCCGAGGTAGAAGCCCAGGCCCCACTCGTTCGGGAGGCCGAGGACCGCGTCGATCTCCTTGCCATGGCTTTCCCGGGCCAACGCCAGTGCCGAGGCGGACAGGAGGGTGCCGGTGGCCAGCCCGGAGTAGATCGTCGCGATCGCGCGGGCCGTGCCGTGGCCGTTCTACGCCGGCATGACCGCCTGCCGCCACGCCGGTTCGTTGGCGTCGTGGCCCTGCAGGCGCGGGTTCATCAGCGCGGCCTGGGCGACCGGGCCGGCCGCCGCGAACGCCGTGGCCAGCGCGTTCGCCATCTCCTCCGTCATCACCGGGTCGACGAGCGTCGCACAGCGGTCGACGTCGGCCGGAGACGCGAGACCGATCGAGAAGTCCGCGCCCAGCGGCCCGGCGACCTGCTCGGCGAAAAACTCGCGGATGCCCTGCCCGGCGACCCGCCGCACGACCTCGCCGACGAGCCAGCCGTAGGCCAGCGCGTGGTAGCCACCGACGGACCCGGGCTCGCACAACGGTTCCTGGGCCGCGTACAGCGACGTCATCAGGTCCCAGTCGTACAGGTCCTCGACCGCCACCGGCCGCTCCAGGCCGATCCCGGGTACGCCGGAGCGGTGCGAAAGCAGCCACCGCACCGGGATCCGCGACTTCCCGGCCGCCGCGAACCCGGGCCAGTACTTCGCGACCGGCGCGTCGACGTCGAGCTCGCCCGCCTCGGCCAGCTTGTGCGCGCACAGCGCGGTCATGCCCTTGGTCGTCGACCAGACGTTGGCCAGCGTGTCCGGCTGCCAGGGCCGCGAGCGGTCGGGACCGGTCCAGCCGCCCCACAGGTCCACCACGACTTCGCCGTGCCGGAAGGCGGTGAACGCGGCCCCGAGCTCGCCGCGGGAGCGGAAGTTCTCCTCGAAGGCCGCGCGCACCGGCTCGAAGCCGGGAGCGCACTCGCCCTGCACGGTCGCCGTGGCGCTGTCCATCGGACCTCCTCCGGGAGCGACCGGTCCGCACCGACCAGTCGGTATGTCGACGCTAAAGCGACCGGCCCGGGGCGTCAAGACGTCCTGGGCCGGTGCTTTCCGACGTACTCACCGCAGGCGCGGGACGATTTCGCCGTACTTCGCCAGCAGTGCGGCGTTCGCCTCGTCGCCACCCTCCACATTGGAGCTGCGCCACAGCGGGACGTCCAGCCCCTCGGCCGTTCCGCGGTCGTAGACCTGGGCCAGCACCAGGTTCCACAGGAACGCGTTGACCACAGTGGACAGCGGCGCGGTGCGCGGCGCGTCCGGCGGGTAGCTCGCGTCACCGGGGACGACCAGCGAGTCCAGCACCACCGTGCCCTGCTCGACCAGCGTGCTCGACGACCGCTTCGGCGCCGCCGCCACGCACGCCCGCGACGTCACCGCGATGACCGCCGCCCCCCGCTTGCGCGCCTCGATGCACAGCTCGACCGGGTACGGGTTGACGCCGGAGGTCGAGAACACCACCAGCACGTCGTCCGGCCCCGGCGCGCGCTCGGAAAGGACCTCCGCGGCCAGGCCGCTGCGCCGCTCGGTCTGCGTGCTGGGCACCGCGCCGTGCAGGGGGAGCAGGTCGGGGTGGTAGAGCGGGTAGACGCAGGCCAGCCCGCCGGCCCGGTAGAACGTCTCGGCGACCGCGGCCAGCGAGTGCCCGGCGCCCGCGGTGTAGACCAGTGCGTCGGCCCGGATCACCCCCAGCACCAGGTCGGCCGCGGCCCGCACCGCTTCGGCGTTGGCCTGCTCGACGTCCGCCAGCTGCTCGGCGACGCTGCCTGCGATGTCCGTGGCGCTCACCACACCCACCCTTCCGTCGGGGATCGGGCGCCGAATCTACCGTGCGGACCACTTCGCACGGTGGAATAGCCGGACGGGGGACCGAGGTTGACCCGGATGCGGGGAACAGGAGGACGCGGGGTGGGCGAAGTGGATCCGGCGGTGTCCGTGTGGCGGGCGCGCGGGAAGACCCGGGCGATCGTGCTCGTGCTGCACGGCGGCGCCGAGCGGGGAACCGGCACCGTGCCGCCCTGGAAGCTGGCCTTCCTCAGGATGGTCCCGATCGCCCGAGCCCTGCACCGCGCCGCACGCAAGGACGGCGTCGAGGTCCGGCTGGTGCGCAACCGCCGCTACGGCTGGAACTCGCCCGCCGAGGACCCGATCGAGGACGCCCGCTGGGCCCTGGACCGCATCCACGCCGACCACCCGGGCCTGCCCGTCGTGCTGGTCGGTCACTCGATGGGGGCACGGGTCGCGCTCCGCGTGGCCGACGACCCGGCCGTGCGCGGGGTCTGCGCACTGGCCCCGTGGACGCCGCGGGGCGAGCCGGTCGAGGCCGTCGCCGGGCGGTCGGTCCTCATCGTGCACGGCACCCGCGACCGGATGACGAGCCCGGCGGAGTCGCACGCCTTCGCCGAACGGGCCGCGGGCGTCGCCGCGCGCGTCGCCCGGTTCGAGATCGCGAACGAGGGCCACGCGATGCTGCGCCGCGCCCGGGTCTGGACGCGGCTGACCGTGGCGTTCACCCTGGACCTGCTCGACGGCGACGACGGCGGGACGCTGCGCGGGGCGTGGGCCGCCACCGGGCCCGACCGGCTGCGGATATCCGTGTGAACGTGCCCCGGACAGAGCATTCGGCGACACGCGCCGCGGGGGTGCGGCGACTAGGATCGATCACCGGCGAACCTGGCCGGCCGGAGGGAGTACCCGTGACCACTTCGAGCGCTGACCGGGCGTCGGCCGTCCCGGACGACACCCGGTGGCCGGGCCTGGCCACCCCGCCGCACTCCGCGCTGCGCGCGCGGATCGCCGCCGCGCTGTTCCGCCACGCGGTCCGCCCGCTCGACGTCCGGGTGAGCTTCCCGGACGGCACCGTGCTGGGCGCCGGCGGCCCCGGCGCCCCCGAGATGCGGATCCTGCGGCCCGAGGCGTTCTTCCACCGCCTCGGCGTCGACGCCAAGATCGGGTTCGGCGAGTCCTACATGGCCGGCGACTGGACCGCGTCCGACCTGGCCGAGGTGCTGACGCCGTTCGGCGAGCGGATGGCCACGCTCGTCCCGCCGGTGCTGCAGAAGTTCCGTCGGCTCGCCGAACGGACGCAGCCGCCGTCCGAGGAGAACACCCTCGAGGGCGCGCGGGCCAACATCCACCGGCACTACGACCTGTCCAACGACCTGTTCGGCGCCTTCCTCGACGAGTCCATGACCTACTCCGCGGCGCTGTTCACGCCGGGCGACGACGACCTCACCGCCGCGCAGCACCGCAAGATCGACAGCGTGCTCGACTACGCCGGCGTCCGCGACGGCAGCCAGGTCCTCGAAATCGGTACCGGATGGGGTGAACTCGCCATCCGGGCCGCGGGCCGCGGCGCGCACGTGACGTCACTGACCATTTCGGAGGAGCAGCGCGCGCTGGCCACCGAGCGCATCGCGGCGGCCGGGTTCGCCGACCGCGTCGAAGTGAAGCTGTGCGACTACCGCGAGTCGAGCGGCACGTACGACGCCGTGGTCAGCGTTGAGATGATCGAGGCCGTCGGCGCGTCCTACTGGCCGGAGTTCTACCGGGTGATCGGCGAGCGGCTGCGCCCGGGCGGGCGGTTCGGCCTGCAGGCCATCACCATGGACCATGACCGGATGATGGCGGCGTCGCGGGCCTACGGCTGGGTCCACAAGTACATCTTCCCGGGCGGCCTGATCCCGTCGGTGCGCTCGATCGAGGAGGGCGTCAAGGCGAACACCCGGCTCAAGCTGGCCGGGATGCGCGAGTTCGGCCAGGACTACGCGCGCACGCTACGGTGGTGGCGCGAACGGTTCCTGCACCGCTGGGCCGACATCGCCGGGTTCGGGTTCGACGACGTCTTCCGCCGGATGTGGGAGTTCTACCTGGCCTACTCCGAGGCCGGGTTCCGGTCCGGGTACCTCAAGGTCCACCAGTTCGGCTACGAGGCGACCGGCCGGTAACCGCAACCCGACCCCGGTGCCGGGCGTCCTCCTTCCGAGGACGTGCGGTGTACTGACGACGACATTTTGTCCGGATCGGGATTGGGTGATGGTGATGACGTACCGTGGCGACGACGGCGGGCGCCGGATGCCGCCGCCCCGGCCGCCTGCCGGCCGCTCCCGGGACCACCAGCGCGCGCAGATGATGCCGCTGCCCGGGCGGGGCCGCAGCCCGTACGACGAGCGCACCCGCCCGATGGGCACCCGCGAGCCCGAGTACGCCCCGCCACCGCCCCCGCGGCAGGACCCGCCGCGGCGCCCGGCGGACGACGGCTACCCGCCGTCCCGGCCGCCGCGCCGGCGCCGCTGGAGCGTCGGCAAGGTCCTGGGCGCCCTGGTGCTCGTGTTCGTCGTGTTCCTCGCCGGCATCTGGGTGTACCTCGAGTTCTCGATCAAGCGCGTCGACGCGCTGGCCGACTACTCCGGCCGCCCGGTGGCCGCGTCCGGCACCAACTGGCTGATCGTCGGCTCGGACAGCCGCGAAGGCCTGACCGCCGAAGACGAGGAGCGGCTCGCCACCGGCGACGTCGCCGCGGCGGGCGGCGGGCAGCGCACCGACACGATCATGGTGGCGCACCTGCCGGACAACAGCACCAAGCCGACCCTGCTGTCGCTGCCGCGCGACTCGCAGGTGTCGATTCCCGGGCACGGCAAGAACAAGATCAACGCGGCGTTCTCGCTCGGCGGCCCGAAGCTGCTGGCGCAGACCGTCGAAGGCGCCACCGGCCTGCACATCGACCACTACGCGGAGATCGGCTTCGGCGGCTTCGCCAAGATCGTCGACGCGATCGGCGGCGTCGAGATGTGCATCGACCAGGACATGAACGACACGATGACCGGCATCGACATCAAGGCGGGCTGCCCGCAGACGCTCGACGGCCGCCAGGCACTCGGCTTCGTCCGGATGCGCCACAGCTCGGCGACCCCGCGTTCGGACCTCGACCGCGTCGCCAACCAGCGCAAGTTCATCGGCGCGCTGGTCAGCCAGATCGCCAGCCCCGGCACGCTGCTGAACCCGTTCGACTTCTTCCCGCTGCTGTCCTCGGCGCCGGACGCGCTGACCATGGACTCCGGCGACCACGTGCACAACCTCGCCGGCCTGGCGCTCGCGATGCGCGAGATCTCCTCCGGCGGCGTGGTGACCACGACGGTGCCGGTGACCAGCGGGTCCGCGGAGAACTGGGACAAGGCCAAGTCGAAGCAGCTGTTCGACGCGCTGAAGAACGACACCGAGGTGCCCGACAGCGTCATCGTGAATTAGTTCGCGCTCGGCGTCCCGGCCGGGGCACCATGCAGGGCATGGAAACCCCGGCCGAGACCTACCGCGAGGACGGATTCACCCTGGCCCGCTGGCAGTTCGCCGACGGGCCGGAGCTCCTCGCGATGGTCAACGGGTCCCTCGAGCACCTCGGCGCGTGGATGATCTGGGCGAGCGGCGGCTACACCGCCGAGGACTGCGCGGAATTCCTGCGCACCACCCGGCAGAACTGGGCGAGCGGCGAAACGCACGACTTCGCGATCCGCGTCGACGGTTCGATCGCCGGGGCCGTCGGCGTCATGGCGCGCGAGGGCGGCGTCGAGATCGGCTATTGGCTCGCGCGCGAGTTCGTCGGCCGCGGCCTGATCACCCGGGCCGTGACGCTGCTGACCGAGGAGGCGTTCCGCCTCGGCGCCGGGTACGTCGAGATCAAGCACGACGAGCGGAACGTCCGAAGTGGAGCGGTACCGGCGCGGCTCGGGTTCACCGTGGTGCGCACGGAACCGGCGGGCAAGCCGCTGGCGCCGTCGTGCACGGGGACCAACCGGGTGTGGCGCCTGCTCAGGAAACCTTGTTCCGCTCCCGCAGGATCTTGAGCGCCTCGTCGGCGTGGACGGTGAAGTTCAGCTCGCTCTTGATCTTCGCGATGATCTTGCGGTCCTCGCCGATCACGAAGGTGGCCCGCTTGGTGTGCAGCGGCAGCAGTTTCCGCCACACGCCGAACTGCTTGGCGACCTCACCCTCCACATCGGACAGGAGCGGGTAGTCGAAGCCGTGGGTGTCGGCGAAGGTGCGCTGCTTGGTGATGGCGTCCGGGCTGATCCCGACCCGGTGCGCGCCGACCGCGGCGAACTCGGCGGCCAGGTCGCGGAAGTGGCAGCTCTCGGCGGTGCAGCCGCTGGTCATGGCGGCCGGGTAGAAGAACAGCACCACGGGGCCGGTGGCCAGGAAGTCCGAGAGCGTGCGCTCCTGGCCCCGGTCGTCGGGCAGCGTGAAGTCGGGGGCGAGGTCTCCGGCGTCCATGGACGTCCTTTCTCGTGGCGGCAGCACCCATCCTGCCCGGTCTTCGGAGCCGCCTCGCCACCGGCTTGGTCTCGCCCCAAGCGCCCCAAGGTGGCCTTCGGTGCGCTAGACGCACCCAAGGTGGCCTTCGGTGCGCTAGACGCACCCAAGGTGGCCTTCGGTGCCCTGGACGCACCCAAGGCCGCCTTCGGTGCTCCAGACGCAACCAAGGCCACATTGGGGCGGTTGGGTCAGCTCCTCGGGTGGCGGTTGATCATCTCGTCGACCTCGTCACCCGTCGCCGAATCCGCCACGAACGGGCCGCGGGCCGCGATCACGCCGAGCTGGCGGAGGCGGGCCGCCTGCTCGTGGGTGCGGACGCCCTCCGCCCCGACCCGCAGGTGCAGCTCGCGCGCCCGGGTGATCAGCTGGGTCAGGTGCCGCAGGTCGGGCTCCGCCGGCTCGTCGGTGTCCAGTGCGTCGACCACCGGGCCGGACAGGATCACGTGCCGCACGGGAAGGTGGTGCTGGGGGATCAGCTCCAGGTCCGCCGAGCCCGAGATCGTCAGCACCAGCTGCGCGCCCAGGTCGGCCAGTACCGAGAGCGAATCCAGGACCTCGCCGCGCGGGTCGAGCATCGACTCGCGGTCGGTGCACAGCCGCAAGGCGCGGGCCGGGAGCTCGTGTTTGTCCAGCTGCTCCTTGACCAGCAGCACCAGGTCCGGGTCGATCGCCAGCCGGGTGGGCAGCCGGACGCAGACGTCCGGGGCCGCGTCGCCCAGGTGCGCGCGCCAGCGGGCCGTTGCGGCCAGGGACTCCGCCAGCAGCCAGCGGCCGAGCGGCACCGTCATGCCCGTGGTCTGCGCCAGCGGGTAGAACTCGTCGGAGTCGAGCTCGCCCTTCTCCGGGTGGTTCCACCGCAGCCCGGCGTTGACGGCGGCGAGCTCGTCCGGCCGGGACAGCTTCACCGTGGGCTGGTAGACCAGCGAGAACTCGCCGTTCTCCAGCGCGCCGGCGATCACCGCGCCCAGCTGGTAGCGGCCGCGGTCGCGGGCGTCGAGCTCCGGGTCGAACAGCATCCACTGCGCCTTGCCGGCCTCCTTGGCCCGGTGCAGCGCGATCTCCGCCGCCCGCAGCAGTTCCGCGGCCCCGCCCTCGACGGCCGCGCGCACGACGATGCCCGCGCTCGCGCTCACGCCGATGCCGTGCCCGCCCAGGTAGATCGGCTCGTTGAGGTCCTCCAGGGCGCGCTCGACCAGCCGGACGACCTCGGTCGCCGCCAGCTCGCCCCGCAGCAGCACCGCGAAACCGTCACCGGACAGGCGGGCGACGAACCCGTCGTGGTGGCCGGTGAACACCGCCGACAGCTTGTTCGCGACCCCGCGCAGCACCTGGTCGCCGACGCCGGCACCGAGGCCGTCGTTGATCACCTTGAAGCCGTCGACGTCGAGGTAGATGAGCGCGATGTCGTCGCGCGCGCCTGCCCCGAGCGCGGCCTCCAGCTTGGTGGTGAACGACGACGCGTTGGGCAGCCCGGTCAGCGGGTCGTGCACGTTCTGGTGCAGCAGCCGCTCCTGCAGCAGGTGCAGCTCGTTCGCGTCCGACACCATCAGCACCGGGTAGATCGAGCCGGGCCGGTCGCCGGGCAGCCGGGCGAGGGTGACGTCGGTCCAGAGCTGCCCGTCCTCGGTGTGGTCGAGCAGCATCCGCTCCTGGTAGCGGTCGCGCCCCGCGCGCACCTGCTCCAGGCCCTCGGCGAGCCGGGAGACGTCGTGCTCGGTCGAGCCGAGGTCGGTGAGGTGCCTGCCCCGCAGGCGATCCGGCGAGCAGCCGAGCAGCTGCCCGAGGGCGAGGTTGGCCTCCACGATCTCGCCGTCCGGGTCGGCCAGCGCGATGCCCATCGGCGACGCGGCGTACAGCGCGGTGAACCGCAGCAGAGCGCCGTCGTGCTGCGAGCCGGCCTGGTCGACCGCGTCGTGCGCGACCTCCAGCAGAAGGGCTTCGAGCTCCTCCGGGGGAAGCGTTACTCCTTTGGTGTCGGCCAACGTCGCCGCCCACCGCCGCGCCACGTCCAGTAGCCCTGACGCGGCACCGGGTTCAGGCACACTCCACCTCTTCACGCACAGGTATGGCCAGGTCGGACACGGTGTCGGGGATCATGAAGCCACACCAGGCAGCCTTCGCCCACGATCGATGCCACGCCATCATGCGCGTGACAGGGTGTCTACCGGCTGAACGAGTGAACGAATCTCCACAACCGGTAACTTTTCGTTACCTAGTGTATGCGACGGTGGACGAGGACCGGGTCAGCGGGGGGTCAGGTGCACCGGCAAACCGTCCGCGGGGACCGGCAGGGAGACGTAGTCCCAGCGCGCGGTGTAACTCTCCGGAACCGACCAGCGGTAGGCGCGCAGCAGTTCGTGCATCAGCAACTTCACCTCGAGACCGCCGAAGTGCAACCCGATGCACTTGTGCGCGCCACCGCCGAAGGGCATCCACGCCATCCGGTGCGACTTGTCCTCGCGCCGTGGTTCGGCGAAGCGCTCCGGGTCGAAGGCGAAGGGGTCGGTCCAGCACTCGGGCGTGAAGTGGTTGACGGTCGGCGAGACGCCCACGAGCGTGCCCGCCGGGATGTAGTGGCCGAGCACCTCGGTGTCCTTGACGGTCTGGCGGGTCAGCGACGGCACCGGCGCGACGAGCCGCAGCGCCTCCTTCATCACGAGGTCGAGCGTCTCGAGCTTCTCGACGGCCTCGATGCCGGGGATGTCGTCGCCGAGGGCCAGTGACTCCGCGCGGGCGCGTTCCTGCCACTCCGGGTGCTTCGCCAGGTAGTAGGCCATCGCGCTGCTGGTGATGGTCGTCGTGTCGTGCGCGGCCATCATCAGGAAGATCATGTGGTTGACGATGTCGGTGTCGGAGAACCGGTCGCCGTCCTCGGTGGTGGCCTGACAGAGCGCGGCGAACAGGTCGTCGCCGCCCGAACGCCGTTTGGCGGGCAGGGTTTCGCCGAAGTAGCGCTCGAGGACCCGGCGCCCGTGCAGCCCGGCCGACCAGCGCCCGCCCGGCACCGGGAAGCGCACGAAGGCGGTGCCGGCCCGCACCGAGCTCACGAACGCGCGGTTGATCCGGGCCGCGTCGGCACCGCTGCGCATGCCCATGAACACGCGCGTCGCGACGTCGAGGGTGAGCTGCTTGAGCGCCCAGTACAGCCGCGGCCGCTCGGCCGAGCCCCAGCTCGCGACGCCCTCGCGCAGCGCGGGCCCCATCTCGCCGACGTAGCCGGCCAGCCGCGGGCGCGTGAAGGCCTCCTGCATGATCCGGCGGTGCAGGTGGTGCTCGCCGAAGTCCATCAGCATCAGGCCGCGCTCGAAGAACTTCTCGATGAAGAACTTCCAGCCCTCCTGGGAAAACGCCTTGTCCTTGTTGACGAGGGCGATCTGCGTGGCCTCGGGCCCGGACAGCGCGACGATCCGGCGGCCGAACCCGCCGGTCCACGACACCGGGCCGTAGAGCTCGTAGCGGCGCAGGCCGAAGGCGGGGCCGAACCGCATCATCTCGAGCATGTGCCCGACCACCGGCGGTCCTTCGTCGCCGAGCACCGGCTTCAGCCCGCTGCCCGCGGGCGGTGTCGCGAGTTCCTTGACCGGCCAGCGCGACCGCAGCCAGCGTTCGTCGACCTTCGGTGGCAGGGGGAGTGCGGTCAGCGGCGGCACGCGTTCGCGCAGTGCTTCGGCGGCTCGGCTCACGGTGCCCGGCAAAGTGACCATCTCCCCGGCGAGATCGGCTATCCCTCCACGATGCCCTCTTGTTGACGGTCTGACAACACCTTGGCGGCCGTCCTTTCGGGTGGTCTGCGCCGAACCTCGCTCGGGGTGGCGCCGCGGACCCGTTTGAACGCCGCGCTGAAGCCGAACGGGTCGGCGTACCCCACGGCGCGCGCCACCTCCGCGACGGTCGCGCCCGGCCGCTCGGCCAGCAGGTCCGCGGCGAGCGCCATGCGGTGGCGGGTGAGGTGGGTCAGCGGCGGCTCCCCGACCAGCTCGGTGAACCGCTTGGCCAGCGTGGACCGCGACACGCCGACGCGGACGGCCAGCGCCGCGACGGTCCAGGGCGCCGCCGGCTCGTCGTGCATCAGCCGCAGCGCCGGGCCGGCCACCGGGTCGCGCCGCGCGGTCCACCACGCCGGTGGTTCGCCGCCGGGCCGGTCGAACCAGGCGCGCAGGGTGCAGACGAGCATCCAGTCCAGCAGCCGGTCGAGCACCACCTGCTGGCCGGGGGCGTCCACGGCCACTTCGGCGGCGAGGTGGTCCAGGACGGCGTCCCCGGTGCCGCCGCCCTCGACGCGCAGCACGGCGGGCAGGGCCTCCAGCAGCGGGCGGCTGATCTCGCCGCGCACGGGGTAGGCGCCGACGATCAGGGTGGTCGGGCCCTCGCCGTCGTCGCGCCAGCCACGCCGGTGCCGCGTCCCGCCCAGTTCGGGAGCCGCGCAGTATTCGCCGCACGCGACCGGTTCGGCGCGGGTGCCGATCTCGTCGGCGAAGGTGAAGGTCCCCGGCCCGCGCACGACGACGGTGTCGTAGGCGTTCAGCGGTTCGGGGGCGCCGTGCTCGGAGATGATCCAGCCGCCGCCGGAGAGCACGGTGCACAGCGTCAGCGGTGCGCCATCGACGAAGTGCAGGGAAAACGGTGGGGCGAGGGCCGAACTGCCGAACAGCGAGCCGTGCGCCCGCACACCGCGGAAGAAGTCGTCCACCGTCGCGAGGTTAGACGAATGGGCAGGGATTCCGGTGTTTCACCCATGGGATCGTCCGAGGCGCCGCGGTTGACTGGACGGCATGAACGCTTTGACTTCCGACGACCTCGAGTTCCTCCGCCGTCCCCTGCACGGGTTCCTCACCGTGGCGGGCGGCCAGCCCCGCCCGGTGTGGTTCGAGGCGGCAGGCGACGGCACGATCCAGCTGTTCTCGGAACCGGACGCACCCAAGGTGCGGCGCCTGCGCCGGGACCCGCGCGCGTCGATCGTGGTGGCGGCCCCGGTGGGGGAGCGCGAGCGCTGGGTGTCGATCGAGGGGCGCATGTCGGTGGAACCCGACGGCGCGCAGGAGCTGGCGCAGCGCTTGGCGGCCCGGTACTGGGACCTGGGCGACCCGGACCGCGCGGCCGACGCGAAGGCGATCGGGGACACGGAGCAGGTCCGGCTCGTCCTGCACGCGGAAACCGTGCGGCGCTACGCCTTCTGAGTTTCAGCGGTGCAGGGCTGCCGCCGTCTCGGCTTCGAGTGCTTCGAGGGCTTTCAGCGCTTCGGATTGTGCGGGGTCCTCGCCGATCCGGGCGCGGAAGAACGCCAGCGCCCGGCGGCCGCAGTCGTGCAGCGCGGGGAGCAGCTCGGCCGCCGGGGCGGCCCATTCCGCCGGTGCGGCACCGTTCGCGCTCAGCACCGCGCTGCCGTGCAGGCGGATGCCGGCCCCGGCCGGTTCGAGGAAGTACTCGCCGGGCGAGCGGTTGAGGTAGGCCCCGAACGGCTCGCCCGCCGCGAGCTGCGCCGGGGCCTGCAAGCACAGGCTCGCGACCAGCGGGAGAAGTTCGTCCTCGACGAAGACCCCCGCTGCGTCCGGGCCCGCCAGCAGCACGCGCCCGTACCAGTAGTCCTGCCCACCGGGGGGATCCGAGCCGGGGGCCGGCTCGGTCGCGAACACGTCCGGTGCGGTCCGGACCCCGAACTGCGCGGTCACTGGCATGGTTGACCCTATCCCACGATCTTCGCGATGGCGTCCAGCAATGTCTTGGACAGGTGCTCGACGCCGGGGCTGCCCGGCAGCGGGAAGAACTGCCCGATGCCGGGATTGGTGTTCGGCAGCTGGGTGCCGAACTGCACGCGGATCCCGCTCGGCAGGGTGAACCGCACGGGCCCCTTGATGGTGCCGGCCGTGATCGCCGAGTTCGGCTGGGCGCCGTTCAGCACGCGCAGCGGGGTGGCCCGGCCGACCCCGGTCGGGCCCTGGGAGATCGAATCGATCACCCCGCCCGGGTTGTCGAGCAGGTTGACCGCGCTCTGCAGTTCGGCCTGGACGTCCGCCGCGGTGTGCCCGGCGGGCCAGAAGCTCTGGCCGTTCGCGCCGGTCTTGGTGAAGTCGTAGTGCGCGATGGTGTGCTCGTCGAGGAAGTGCGTCATGTTCGAGCCGGAGTAGGGCCCCATCGCCGGTCCCGGCGTGGTCGGTGCCGGCGTGCGGGCGTGGAAGAGCTTGGTCAGGTTGCCGAGCCGCTGGAACTCGGTCGCGTTGCCGGCCGCCTGCCCGGCCAGGTCCGCGACCTCCGAAGCGGCCTTCCCCCGGGTGACCGCGAGGTCCATCAGCTCCGCGAGCATCGCCGCGCCCGGCTTCCCGCCGGCGTTGGTCAGCAGCGTGCGGAGCAGGCCGCCGTCGTTGGCCAGCGCGGTGAGCATCTTGTCCAGCTGCGCGATGTCGTCGGTCGCCTTGATCAGCTCGTCCAGCAGCGGCGCGTCGTTGCGCAGGCGGGTGAGCAGCCCGGTCAGCTCGGCCGGGTTCGCGGTGCCGGCCAGCAGCCTGCCGAGCATCGGCGCGTCGCCGCCGGCCGCGGTGACGATGCCGAGGAGCCGGTTGACCTCGGCGACCGAGCCCGCCTTGCCGACCATGGTGCGGATCAGCGCGGCGTCGCCGCCGGCCGCGGTGACGTTCCGGACCAGCTGCGCGACCTCGGTCCAGCTCGCGGTGCCGAGGAGGTCGTCCAGCAGCGCGGAGTCGCGGCCGAGCGCGACGACCACGGCGCGCAGCTCCGCCACGTTCGGCGCCTGGCGCAGCAGGCGGATCAGCCGCGGTGTCTCGCCGACCAGCGTGCGCAGCTCGAGGAACTCGGTGATGTTCGCGGTCCGGCGGACGACCAGCATGATCTCCTCGATCGTGCGGATCTCCGCGACGATCGCCCGCACCGCGACGAGGTCGCCGCGCGCCCAGATCAGCAGCATCACGAACCGGGTGCCCCCGCCGGCCGACTCGACCAGGGCCCGCAGCCACCGGGCCTCGCCGAGGAACTTCAGCACCCGGCCGGGGATGAGGATCGAGAGGATGTCGAACACCGAGCGGCCGACCAGCTTGCCGCGCTCGTAGTCGGACAGGTCGTCCCGCACCCACGCCTGGTAGATCCGCCAGGCGGCCATGGCGACCAGGACGATCACGCCGACGACGGCGAGCACGATGAGGATCACCTTGATCACCCCGGCCGCCGCGGCGAGGAACGCGGCCACCGCGGCGATCGCCTCGAGCAGCAGCGCGATCCCGCCGATGGCCAGGATGATCAGGGCCGCCACGACGATCACCGCGACCACGATCAGCGCGATCCACGCGAGCACCTTGACGAAGTCCCACAGCTCCTGCAGGAAGCCGACCAGGACGCCACCCAGGAAGCGCGCCGCCCGGCTGAGCCAGCTCTCCTCCTGGATCTCGTGCGCCCGCTTGTCGATCTGCGCACCGAGCCCGGTGACCACCTTCTCCTGCGCGGCCAGGGTGTCGTCGACCTTCTTCGCCGCCTGGGCGCGGCCTTCGTCGAGCTGCCTGCCCCAGCCGGCGTCGGCATCGGTGACGGCCTTGCTCAGTTCCCGGTCGGTGTCGGTGACCGCGGCGGCGATCCCGTCCGTCGCGTCCTTGGCGGCCTTGGCGATGGTGTCGTTGGTCTGGCTCATCGTGTCCGCGGCCCGGGTTTCGAAGTCGGCCGCCGCCTGCTCGACCGGCTGGGCCACCTGCGCGGTCCCGGCCGAGATGCGGCTCGTGGTGTCCGCCGCGCCGGTGTCGAACGCCTGCCCCGCCTGCGAAACTTGAGCTTCCTGCGCGCTGTCGAACTCGCCGAGCCCGCTCGCCAGCTGGGTGTCGGCCTCGGCGACGACCTGCGCGGCCGCGCTCGCCGGCGCCCCGCGGAGCGCGCCCGCCACCTGGGTCGAGAAGGTGTCGATCGTGGCGTTCGCCTCGGCGGTCTGCGCGCCGATCTGCCCGGCCGCGTTCTCGCCCTGCGTCCGCATGCCGGCGGCCCCGGCTTCGCCGAGCTGCCGCAACGCCGGACCGAGTTCGGCCCGCTGCCGGGTGAGGGTCTCGGTCAGCCGGTCGGCGGACCGGCGCAGGCCGTCGATGGCGTCGTCCGCGGACTTGCCGATCCCGTCGGCCGCGGTCCGCCGCTCCGCCTCGATCTTCTTGTGCCCGGCCCGGCGGGCTTCCTCGAACTTCTCGGCGTTGTCCCGGCCCTCGCGGAGGAACTTCTCCGCGAGGTCGGTCCCGTCCTTGCGGACCGCGGCGGCGACCTCTCGGCCGGCCGCCTCGATCTTCCCCGCCGCGTCCCCGGCCAGTTCGCGGGCTTCAGCCGCGATCCGGGGGCCCCGTTCGCCCGCCTGGTACTGCTGGGCCTTCTGCTCGCCGACGGCCCGGGCCCGGCCCGCGCGCGTCCCGCATTCTCGGACCGCGCGGGCGGCCTCGTCCTCCCCGAACTTCCGGGCCGCCTGCGCCCGGGTGCCCGCCGCCTTCAGCAAGGCGGCCTTGTGCCCGTCCACGGCGGTGTCGAGGGCGATGTTCTTCTCGCGGGCGGCGTCGCCCACCTCGGCGAGCTTGGTCCGGCGCTGGGCGTTGATCCCGTCCCGGGCACTGGCGAACCCGGCGCCAACGCGTTCCAGCGCGGAGTCGAGCGTGCCCAGCACGGACTCCTGCTCGGTCCGGGCGGCGGCCCGGATGACCTGACCGGACGCGGCCGCGGCCGCGCGGACCTGCGCCTGCCGGGCGGCCGCCGCGTCGCCGACCGCGCCGCGCCGGGCGGCGACCCGGCCGTCGAGCTCGCCCGAACCGCTCTCGGTGGCGGGCTGCGGTGGCGCACCCGCTTCGGGTGCCGGGACCGGCGCTTCGGCCGTCGCGGTGGCGGTCTGCGGTGCGGGGGGATCGGCGGGCGCCGGTGGTGGCGCGGCCGGAGCGGCGGGAGCGGCCGGCGCCGGGGTGGCCACCGCGGCCTGCCCGGGGGCCGGCGCCGTCTCTTCTTGCCGTTGCACACTGACGGTTTCGCCGGACGCGGGCTGCAGCAGCCGGGCCACCGCGCTCTGCCCGGCCGCGCTTTGCAGGGCGAGGATGGCGCGCGGGCTGCTGGTGAGCACGCGCGGACGGCCGGACCGGTCGGAACCGGGGGCAGTGACCGGACCGGCCGGGTCGGCGGTCCGGGCCCGCGCGTGATCGGCGGGCTCGCCGGTCTCCGCTTCAGCCTTGTCCCGGCGCACCGCTCCATCGTGCCCCGGGCCCGGCCGTGAAGAAGGGGCCGTACGGGCAGCCGCACGGGCAGCCGTGCCACGCCGGATGCAGGCAGCGAGGGGCCCGGATGGGGTAATAGAAGTCGGCCCCGCCCCCGGTGGACCAGGAGCGGGGCCGGCTGCGGCGGGCGATCAGTCCCAGTCGAGGGCGCCGCCCGACTGGTACTCGATCACGCGGGTCTCGAAGAAGTTCTTCTCCTTCTTCAGGTCCATCGCCTCGGACATCCACGGGAACGGGTTCTCCGTCTCGCCGAAGATCGGCTGGAGGCCGATCTGCTGCGCGCGGCGGTCGGTGATGAAGTGCATGTACTGCTCGCACAGCTGCGCCGACAGGCCGAGCATGCCGCGCGGCATCGTGTCACGCGCGTACGCGACCTCCAGCTCGCACGCTTCCTTCAGCATCCCGCGCACCTCGGCCTGGAACTCTTCGGTCCACAGGTGCGGGTTCTCGATCTTGATCTGGTTGATGCAGTCGATGCCGAAGTTCAGGTGGATCGACTCGTCGCGCAGGATGTACTGGTACTGCTCGGCGATGCCGACCATCTTGTTCCGGCGGCCCAGCGACAGGATCTGCGCGAACCCGGTGTAGAACCACATTCCCTCGAAGATCACGTAGAACGCGACGAGGTCACGCAGGAACGCCTGGTCGGCCTCCGGCGTCCCGGTTTCGAAGTCCGGGTTCTCCAGGTTCTGCGTGTACTTCAGCGCCCACGCGTCCTTGTCCGAAATGGACGGGACCTCGCGGTACATGTTGAACAGTTCGCCCTCGACCAGGCCGAGGCTTTCGCAGATGTACTGGAAGGTGTGCGTGTGCACGGCTTCCTCGAACGCCTGGCGCAGCAGGTACTGGCGGCACTCGGGGTTGGTGATCTGCCGGTACACCGCGAGCACGATGTTGTTGGCCACCAAGGACTCCGCCGTCGCGAAGAAGCCCAGGTTGCGCTTGAGCATCTGCCGCTCGTCCTCGGTGAGGCCGTCCGGCGACTTCCACAGCGCGATGTCGGCCTGCATGGCGACCTCGGTCGGCATCCAGTGGTTGTTGCAGCCGGCCAGGTACTTCTCCCACGCCCACTTGTACTTCATGGGCAGCAGCTGGTTGACGTCGGCGCGCGCGTTGATCATGCGCTTGTCGTCGACGTTGATCCGGGCGGCGCCGACCTCGATCTCCCCGAGGCCGGTCGCGTCCGTCGTCTCCACGTTGGTCATGTCACTCACTTCGGGCAGGCGGGGTCGTGAGTGGTAAGGCGGGTTCTAACCCGCCTTACCACTCACGACCAGCCGCGGGAGGGGGCTTACTGGCAGGCTTCGCAGTCGGGGTCGTCGATGCGGCAGGCGGCGCCTTCGGTGGCCACGAAGTCGACGTCCGGCTCGGGCTTCGGCGAGGGCGAGGGAGCAGGCGTCGGCGCGGGCGCCGGGGCCGGGGCAGCCGCGGCGGGCGCCGGGGCCGGGGTGGCCGAGACGGCGTTCAGCTTGCCGTCGGTGCCGCGCAGCGTGCTCTTCTCCACGTGCGTCGCGGACTGCGCCCGCAGGTAGTACGTGGTCTTGAGGCCCTTGTGCCACGCGTAGCGGTAGAGCTGGTCGAGCTTGCGGCCGCTCGGCGCCGCGATGTACAGGTTCAGCGACTGCGCCTGGTCGATCCACTTCTGGCGCCGCGACCCCGCGTCCACCAGCCACTTCGACTCGATCTCGAACGCCGTCGCGTACAGCGCCTTCAGGTCGTCCGGCACGCGGTCGATCTGGCCGAGGCTGCCGTCGAAGTACTTCAGGTCGCTGACCATGACCTCGTCCCACAGCCCGCGCGCCTTCAGCGACCGGACCAGGTGCGGGTTCACCACGGTGAAGTCGCCGGACATGTTCGACTTGACGTACAGGTTCTGGAACAGCGGCTCGATCGACTGGCCGACGCCGCAGATGTTGGAGATCGTCGCGGTCGGCGCGATCGCCATCACGTTGGAGTTGCGCATGCCGACGGTCTTGACGCGCTCGCGCAGCGGCGCCCAGTCCAGCGTGGTCGAAAGGTCGACGTCGAGGTTGTCACCCTGGCGCGCGTCGATGAGCAGCTGCATCGAGTCGATCGGCAGGATGCCCTTGCTCCACAGCGAACCCTCGAACGACTGGTACTGGCCGCGCTCCTCGGCGAGGTCGGTCGAGGCCGAGATCGCGTAGTAGGAGATGTGCTCCATGCTCGTGTCGGCGAACTGCACGGCGGCTTCCGACGACAGCGGCAGGCCCAGCTCGAACAGCGCGTCCTGGAAGCCCATCAGCCCCAGCCCGACCGGGCGGTGGCGCAGGTTGGAGCGGCGCGCCTCCGGGATCGTGTAGAAGTTGATGTCGATCACGTTGTCCAGCATGCGGACGGCGGTGCGCACGGTCTTCTCGAGGCGCTTCGTGTCCAGGCCCTCGGGGGTGACGTGCTTGAGCAGGTTCACCGAGCCGAGGTTGCAGACCGCGACCTCTTCGCTGTTGGTGTTCAGCGTGATCTCGGTGCACAGGTTGGACGAGTGCACGACGCCGACGTGCTGCTGCGGCGAGCGCAGGTTGCACGGGTCCTTGAAGGTGATCCACGGGTGGCCGGTCTCGAACAGCATGGTCAGCATGCGGCGCCACAGGTCGACCGCGCGGACGCGCCGGAACACCTTGATCTCGCCGCGGTCGGCGGCGGCCTCGTACTCGCGGTAGCGCTGCGAGAACTCGTTGCCGTAGAGATCGTGCAGGTCCGGCGTCTCGTTCGGCGAGAACAGCGTCCACTGCGCGTCGGCCTCGACGCGGCGGAGGAACTCGTCCGGCACCCAGTTCGCGGTGTTCATGTCGTGGGTGCGGCGGCGGTCGTCACCGGTGTTCTTGCGCAGGTCGAGGAACTCCTCGATGTCGACGTGCCACGTCTCGAGGTACGCGCACGCCGCGCCCTTGCGCTTGCCGCCCTGGTTGACCGCGACGGCGGTGTCGTTGGCGATCTTGAGGAACGGCACGACACCTTGGGACTGGCCGTTGGTGCCCTTGATGTGGGCGCCGAGGCCGCGGACCGGCGTCCAGTCGTTGCCGAGGCCGCCCGAGTACTTGGCCAGCAGCGCGTTGTTCTTGTACGCCTGGAAGATGGAGTCCAGGTCGTCGTCCACCGTGGTCAGGAAGCAGGACGACAGCTGCGGGCGGGTGGTGCCGGAGTTGAACAGCGTCGGCGTCGAGGCCATGAAGTGGAAGCTCGACAGCAGCTCGTAGAACTCGATCGCGCGGGCTTCGCGGTCGTCTTCCCGGATGGCGAGACCCATGGCGACGCGCATGAAGAAGGCCTGCGGCAGCTCGAAGCGGGTGCCGTCGTGGTGCTGGAAGTACCGGTCGTACAGCGTCTGCAGGCCGAGGAAGCCGAAGTCGAGGTCGCGCTCGGGCCGGATCGCGGCGGTGATCTTGTCCAGGTCGAAGCGCTGCAGCTCGGCGTCGACCAGCTCCAGCTCGATCGCGCGGCGCAGGTAGGCACGGAAGTACGCGGGGTACTCGGTCGCCATCTCGTCCTGGCTGGCCTGACGCGGCTTCTGCGCGAGGTAGCTCAGCGCCTCGCCGCGCAGCTTGTCCAGCAGCAGGCGAGCCGAGACGTAGGAGTAGTTCGGCTCCTGCTCGACCAGCACGCGGGCGGCCAGGACCTGGGCCAGGGCCAGCTCCTCGGCGCTGATGCCGTCGTAGAGGTTGCGCTTGGCCTCGGCCAGCACCGGCTCGGCGCTGACGTCGTCCAGGCCGGCGACGGCCTCGCCCACGACGTGGGACACGCGGGCCCAGTCGAGCGGGCGCAGGACGCCGTCGGTGCCCTTGACGTTGAGGGTGGCTTCGGTGGTGGCGGGCTTCGCGGCTTCGCGGGCCTTCGCGCGCTCCTCGCGGTAGAGGACGTAGGCGCGGGCGACCTTGTGGTGCTCACCGCGCATCAGCGCGAGCTCGACGAGGTCCTGGATCTGCTCGATGTGCAGGGCGGTCTCGGGGCCGGCGTGGCGCAGCAGGGACGCCTCGACCTGCTCGGTCAGCTCGGCGACGACGTGGTGCACGCGGGAGGACGCGGCGGCGTCGCCGCCCTCGACCGCGAGGAACGCCTTGGTCAGCGCGACCGAGATCTTCCCGGCGTCGAACGGCGACACGCTGCCGTCCCGCCGGATGACCCGGATCGCGGTGGGTGAGTCGGCAGCGGACGGCCGCTGACCGGTTTCGACTGACATGCGTGTCTCCAAGTTTTCGGGCGCGTTCGATCGCCGCACGGCCTCATGAGGCCGTGCGCTGCGGTTTCTCCAAAGCTGCCCGGCGACCCTCCGCAGCGGTCTCCCCGTCGCTGGGGGCTGCCGGTGTTGAGAGACTACATGTTGGGGTGGGGGTGCGCGCGCGACCCCAGATGGCGTGTCGGGAGTTCACTCTGGCGAGGTTGCGTGATCACCCAGAGGTGCTGCTCAAGCCCCGAAACGCAGCTCGCTGCCCGGGAGAGCGAGGCTCAGGAACGGCCGTCGGCCGGCCAGGTAGCCGAGCGGGCCGGCCGGGTTGATCGTCCAGTCGGCCGCGGCGAGGGCGGGCCGGATCTTCGCGCCGACGGGCGTCCGCACCGGGGTGCCGTCACGGTCCTGGAGGACGTCGAACCGGCTCGGGAGGGCGAGCGGCGAGCCCGGCCTCGGCGTGAAGGCCGCGGTGGCGATCCAGTCGTCACCGGCGGCCGCGGTGTACGTGCGGTCGGTGAACTGGAGGGCGGCGAGGTCCTTCGGGATGGCCCACAGCTCGCGGCCGCCTGCGAGGGAGACTTCGGAGTCGACCCAGATCTGCGTGATCGTGCACGTGGTCCGCCTGCCGCGGACCGGGACGGCGGCGAGCAGCTCGTGGTAGCTGAGCTGCCCGGGTTCGCGGTAGGCGATCCAGGCGGTGAAGACGGAGGTGTACCCCGCGACGGACAGCGCGCCCGGGTGCACGTCGCGCGCGGGGACCCGCCAGATCGAGACGTGGGCGTCGGCGACCAGGTTCCAGGGCTGCGGCGGGTAGGCGGTCATTTCTCCAGCCAGGGCAGGTAGGCGGGCAGGTCCTGGTCGACGCGCAAGCCGAACGACGGCGGCCGTTTCTGCAGGAACGACAGGACCCCTTCGACGGCGTCCGGGTTCGCGCCGAGGCCGCCGATCAGCTTGGAGTCGAGTTCGTGCACCGGGAACGGCGACGCGGCGCTGGCCATCCGGTAGAGCAGCTGCCGGGTGACGGCGACCGACACCGGCGCGGTCGTCTCGACGATCTCCTGCGCGAGCTTCTTCGCTTCGTCCAGCACGGTCCCGGTGGGGAAGACCTTGTGCACCAGGCCTTTTTCGTTTGCCTCGGTCGCATCGAAGACGCGGCCGCTGATCATCCAGTCGAGCGCGGTGCCCATCCCGACGAGCCGGGGGAGGAACCACGCGGACGCGCCTTCGGGGTAGATGCCCCGGCGGGTGAAGACGAACCCGAACCGCGAGTCCTCCGAGGCGAGCCGGTAGTCGCAGGAGAGCGTGATGGTAAGCCCGCCCCCGACGGCGGCCCCGTGCAGGGCGGCGATCACGGGCTTGTTCATGGTGAAGATCCGCTTCGAGCACCGCCCGGCGGGCTCTTGCCATGCGTCGCCGGGCCCCTCGTCGGGATCGAAGTCGAAGCCGCCCTGCGAGAGATCGGCCCCGACGCAGAAGTCCCGGCCGGCGCCGGTCAGCACGACCACGCGGACATCCTCGTCACGATCGGCGCGGTCCATGGCGGCACCGAGCTCATCGGCCATCCGGATCGTGTAGCCGTTGCGCGCCTCGGGGCGGTTGAGGGTGATCGTGGCAATCCGCCCCTCGACGGCGTAGGCGATCTCGGCGTAGTCGGCCATGGTGAGGAAGGTATTGCAGCCGGGCGCTACTGGCAAGGTGTCAATAGTGGGTCCGCAGCGTTCGGAGAGAAACAATCAGGCGTGCTTGATTTTTCTCCGCCCCGGTGCCACGCTGGCCACCGGACGCAAGGAGGCGGGCGATGGCGGACCTCGGCGTGATCCGCGGGGATCTCGACGCGGAGACACGGACGATCGACGACGTGGTGGCGAACCTGCCCACCGCCGACTGGGGGCGCGCGACACCCGCCGAGGGGTGGACCATCGCGCACCAGATCGCGCACCTGGCCTGGACTGACCGGAAGGCCCTGATCGCCGCGGCGCACCCGGAAGACTGGCAGGCCGAGGTCGAGGAACTGCTCAAGGCGGGGGAGACCTACGTCGACGACGGGGCCGCCGCCGGGGCGCAACGGCCGCCCGCGGAAATCCTCGAAGACTGGCGTGACGGCCGCCGTCAGCTGGCCGAGGCGCTGGCGGCGGTGCCGGACGGGCAGAAGCTGCCCTGGTACGGACCGCCGATGAGCGCCGCCTCGATGGCGACCGCGCGGATGATGGAAACCTGGGCGCACGGCCAGGACATCTTCGACGCCCTCGGCCTGACCCGTGAGCCGACCGCGCGGCTGTGGCACATCGCCCGCTTCGGCACCCGCACCCGCGACTTCGCCTACAAGCTCCACTCGCTCGCCCCGCCGGTCGAGGAATTCCGCGTCGAACTCGCCGCACCCGATGGTTCCACCTGGGCGTTCGGGCCCGAGGACGCCGAGCAGAAGCTCACCGGCAGTGCGCTGGACTTCTGCCTCGTCGTCACCCAGCGGCGGCACCCCGCCGACACCGATCTGGTCGCCCGCGGCGCCGACGTCGAGGAGTGGCTCGGCATCGCGCAGGCCTTCGCCGGGCCGCCCGGGGGAGGCCGCAAGCCGGGGCAGTTCGCATGACCTATCGCATCGGCAACGCGTCCGGGTTCTACGGCGACCGGTTCTCCGCCGTGCGCGAGATGCTCACCGGCGGGCCGCTGGACGTGCTGACCGGCGACTACCTGGCCGAGCTGACCATGCTCATCCTCGGCCGCGACCGGATGAAGGACGCCACCCGCGGCTACGCCAAGACCTTCCTGCGCCAGATGGAGGAAAACCTCGGCCTGGCGCGGGAAAAGGGCGTCAAGATCGTCGCCAACGCAGGCGGGCTCAATCCCGCCGGGCTCGCCGATGCGCTCCGCGAGCTGGCGGCCAAGCTCGGGATCGACGTCAAGATCGCGCACGTCGAAGGCGATGACCTCGTCCAGCGCGCCGAGGAGCTGGGCCTCGGGAAACCGTTGACCGCCAACGCCTATCTCGGCGCCTGGGGCATCGCCGAGTGCCTCAACGCGGGCGCCGACGTCGTCGTCACCGGGCGGGTCACCGACGCCTCCGTCATCGTCGGCCCGGCCGCCGCACACTACGGGTGGGCCCGCGACGACTTCGACGCCCTCGCCGGCGCGGTCGCCGCCGGGCACGTCATCGAATGCGGCGCCCAGGCCACCGGCGGCAACTACGCCTTCTTCACCGAGCACTCCCTGGGCGTGCCCGGCTTCCCGATCGCCGAGATCGAGGCCGACGGGTCCAGCGTCATCACCAAGCACCCGGGGACCGGCGGGGTGGTGAACACCGGCACGGTCACCGCACAGCTGCTCTACGAGATCACCGGAGCCCGGTACGCCGGACCGGACGTCACCACCCGGTTCGACACGCTGACGCTGGCCGAAGACGGGCCCGACCGCGTCCGTATCTCCGGCGTCCGCGGAGAAGCGCCGCCGCCGACGCTGAAGGTCGCCCTCAACACCCTCGGCGGGTTCCGCAACGAGACCACGTTCGTCCTCACCGGACTCGACATCGAGGCGAAAGCCGCGCTGGTGCGGGAACAACTCGAAGCGTCCATGAAGGACCGGCCGCCCGCCGACGTCCGGTGGACCCTCGCCCGCACCGACCACGCCGACGCCGACACCGAGCAGACGGCCAGCGCGCTGCTGCACGTCGCCGTCAAGGACGCCGATCCGAAGATCGCCGGGCGCGCGTTCACCGGTGCCGCCGTCGAACTCGCTTTGGCCAGCTACCCCGGGTTCCACGTCACCGCGCCGCCTTCGGACGCTTCGCCGTACGGCGTCTACACCGCGGCCTATGTGCCTGCGGAGAAGGTGCCGCACATCGCCGTGCTGCCGGACGGGATGCGTGTCGACATAGCGCCTTCGGTGTCCACTCAGGACCTGTCCGAAGTGGATGAACCGGCGCTGCCCGAACCGCTCGACCACGGGCCGGTGCGGCGGGTGCCCCTGGGCACGATCGCCGGCGCGCGCAGCGGCGACAAAGGCGGCAATGCCAACGTCGGCGTCTGGGTGCGCTCGGAAGCGGCCTGGCGGTGGCTGGTGCACCGGCTGACCGTGGCCGAGCTCAAGCTGCTGCTACCCGAAACCGTGGACCTCACGGTGACGCGCCACCTGCTGCCCAACCTGCGGGCGATGAACTTCGTCGTCGAGGGCATCCTCGGCGAGGGCGTCGCCTCGCAGGCGCGGTTCGACCCGCAGGCCAAGGCGCTCGGGGAGTGGCTGCGGTCGCGGGAGATCGACATCCCGGAGGTCCTGCTGTGACCGACCCCTTCCGGACGCCCGAACGGGCCGAACTGCGCAAGACCGTGCGGAAGTTCGTCGAGCAGGAGGTCCTGCCGCACCTCGACGACTGGGAGCGCGCCGGCGAGCTGCCGCGCGAGCTGCACCGCAAGGCCGGGGACCTCGGCTTGCTGGGTGTCGCCTTCCCCGAGGAGATCGGCGGGGGCGACGGCAACTACCTCGACGCGCTGGTCGTAGCCGAGGAGATGCACTACGCGGGCGGCTCCGGCGGGCTGTTCGCGTCGCTGTTCACCTGCGGCATCGCCGTCCCGCACATCGCCGAAGCGGGTGACCCGGTCCAGATCGAGCGCTGGGTGCGGCCCACCCTCGAGGGAACCAAGATCGGGGCGCTGGCCGTCACCGAGCCGGACGGCGGCTCCGACGTCGCCGGGATCCGGACCACCGCCGTGCGCGAGGGCGACGAGTACGTCATCAACGGCGCCAAGACGTTCATCACGTCCGGCTGCCGCGCGGACTTCGTGACGACGGTGGTGCGCACCGGCGGCGACGGCGCGCACGGGCTCTCGCTGATCGTCGTCGAACGCGGGACGCCGGGGTTCACGGTGAGCCGCAAGCTGGAGAAGATGGGCTGGCTCTGCTCCGACACCGCCGAACTGTCCTACGTGGACGTCCGGGTGCCGGTGGAACACCTCGTCGGCGCCGAGAACAGCGGGTTCGCCCAGGTGGCCACCCAGTTCGTCACCGAACGGCTGTCACTGGCCGTGCAGGCGTACGCGCACGCCCAGCGCGCCCTCGACCTGACCCTGGACTGGTGCCGGCTGCGGGAGACCTTCGGCCGTCCGCTCATCTCGCGGCAGGTCGTCCAGCACAAACTCACCGAGATGGCCCGGAAGATCGACGTGGCGCGCACCTACACCCGGCAGGCCGCGATCCGGCACGTCTCGGGCGAAGAAGTCATCGCCGAGGCCTGTTTCGCCAAGAACACCGCCGTCGAGGCCGCCGAATGGGTGGTCAACGAGGCCGTCCAGCTGCACGGCGGGCTCGGCTACATGCGCGAGTCCGAAGTGGAGCGCCACTACCGCGACGTCCGGATCCTCGGCATCGGCGGCGGCACCACCGAGATCCTCACCGGCCTGGCCGCGAAGCGATTGGGATACACCTCGTGACTACCTTGAGGTCCACAGTGGACACGCGGGCCGCCGAGTTCGGGGCGAACCGCGAGGCGATGCTGGAGAAGCTCGCCGAGATCGACGCCGAACACGCCAAGGCCGTCGCCGGCGGCGGCGAGAAGTACGTCGAGCGGCACCGCAATCGGGGCAAGCTCCTCGCCCGGGAACGGATCGAGCTGCTGCTCGACGAGGATTCGCCGTTCCTGGAGCTCTCGCCGCTGGCCGCGTGGGGCACCGACTACCGCGTCGGCGCCAGCCTCGTCACCGGGATCGGCGTCGTGGAAGGCGTCGAGTGCCTGATCTCGGCCAGCGACCCGACGGTCAAGGGCGGCGCGAGCAACCCGTGGACGACCAAGAAGAGCTTCCGGGCCGCGGACATCGCCGCGCAGAACCGGCTGCCGTCGATCAACCTCGTCGAGTCCGGCGGCGCGGACCTGCCGACGCAGAAGGAGATCTTCATCCCCGGCGGCCGGATCTTCCGCGACCTCACGCGAGCCTCGGCGGCGGGCTGCCCGACGATCGCCCTCGTCTTCGGCAACTCCACCGCGGGCGGTGCGTACCTGCCGGGCATGTCGGACTACGTCGTGATGGTCAAGGAACGCGCGAAGGTGTTCCTCGGCGGGCCGCCGCTGGTCAAGATGGCCACCGGCGAGGAGTCCGACGACGAATCGCTCGGCGGCGCCGAAATGCACGCGCGGACCTCGGGCCTGGCCGACTACCTGGCCGCCGACGAGCAGGACGCGATCCGCCTGGGCCGCAACATCGTCAAGCGGCTCAACTGGACCAAGCAAGGCCCGTCGCCGAAGCCGGACTACGACGAGCCGCGGTACGACGCCGAGGACCTGCTCGGCATCGTGCCGACCGACCTCAAGGTGCCCTTCGACCCGCGTGAGGTCATCGCCCGGGTCGTCGACGGCTCCGACTTCGACGAGTTCAAGCCCTTGTACGGGTCTTCGCTCGTCACGGGCTGGGCGAGCATCCACGGCTACCCGGTCGGTGTGCTCGCCAACGCGCAGGGCGTGCTGTTCGGCGAGGAGTCACAGAAGGCGGCGCAGTTCATCCAGCTGGCCAACCAGATCCACACGCCGCTGGTGTTCCTGCACAACACGACCGGCTACATGGTCGGCAAGGAGTACGAGCAGAGCGGCATCATCAAGCACGGCGCGATGATGATCAACGCCGTGTCGAACTCGAAGGTGCCCCACCTGTCCGTCCTCATGGGAGCGTCCTACGGTGCCGGGCACTACGGCATGTGCGGCCGCGCCTACGACCCCCGGTTCCTGTTCGCGTGGCCGAGCGCGAAGTCCGCGGTGATGGGCCCGGCGCAGCTGGCCGGCGTGCTGTCCATCGTGGCGCGCGCGGCGGCCGAAAGCCGTGGCCAGGAGTACAACGAGGAGCACGACAAGGCCATGCGGGCGATGGTCGAGGGCCAGATCGAGGCGGAGTCGATGCCGATGTTCCTCTCCGGCATGCTCTACGACGACGGCATCATCGACCCGCGCGACACCCGCACCGTGCTGGGCCTGAGCCTGTCCGCGATCCACAATGGACCAGTGAAGGGCGCCGAGGGCTTCGGCGTCTTCCGGATGTGAGCGAGCGATGATCCAGAACCTGCTGGTCGCCAACCGCGGCGAGATCGCCCGCCGCGTCTTCCGCAGCTGCCGTGACGCCGGGATCGGCACGGTCGCGGTGTTCTCCGACGCCGATGCCGCCGCGCCGCACACCCGGGAGGCCGACGCGGCCGTCCGGCTGTCCGGCAACGCGCCTTCGGAGACGTACCTGCGCGCGGATCTGCTGGTGAAGGCCGCGGCCGAGGCCGGCGCCGACGCCGTGCACCCAGGGTACGGCTTCCTGTCGGAGAACGCCGCCTTCGCGCGGGCCGTCCTCGACGCCGGGCTCACCTGGGTGGGACCGCCGCCGGAGGCCATCGAGACCATGGGCTCCAAAGTGGAGTCCAAACGGCTGATGGCCGCGGCCGGGGTGCCGGTGCTGTCCGAACTGGACCCTGCTTCGGTGACCGCGGACGACCTGCCGTTGCTGGTCAAGGCGTCCGCCGGCGGTGGTGGCCGCGGGATGCGCGTGGTCCGCTCGCTCGACGAGCTGGCCGAGGCGGTCGAAGGCGCCAGTGCCGAGGCCGGGTCCGCCTTCGGCGACCCGACCGTCTTCTGCGAGCGGTACCTGGAGACCGGGCGCCACATCGAGGTCCAGGTGCTCGCCGACCGGCACGGCACGGTGTGGGCGGTGGGGGAGCGGGAATGCTCGATCCAGCGCCGGCACCAGAAGGTCGTCGAAGAGGCGCCGTCGCCGTTCGTCGACGCGGAGATGCGGGAGGAGCTGTTCGAGGCCGCGCGCAAGGCCGCCAAGGCGATCGACTACGTCGGCGCGGGCACGGTCGAGTTCCTCGCCGGACCCGACGGCCGGTTCTACTTCCTCGAGATGAACACCCGGCTGCAGGTCGAGCACCCGGTCACCGAAAACGTCACCGGCCTGGACCTGGTCGCGCTCCAGCTGCGGATCGCGGAAGGCGAACGGCTCCCGGCCGACCCGCCGCCGACCGTGGGCCACTCCATCGAGGTCCGGCTCTACGCCGAAGACCCGGCGGCGAACTGGCAGCCGCAGAGCGGCACGCTGCACACGTTCGAAGTGCCCGATGTGGACCGTTCGTTCACGCACGGGCCGGGGCTGCGGCTCGACTCCGGCTTCGAGACCGGGTCCGTGGTGGGTGTCCACTACGACCCGATGCTCGCCAAGGTGATCACCTGGGCGCCGACCCGTGCCGAAGCCGCCCGGCGGCTGGCGAAAGCCCTGGCCGCGACGAAGATCCACGGCGTCGTCACCAACCGCGACCTGCTGGTGAACATCCTGCGCCACGAAGCCTTCCTCGCGGGGGAGACCGACACGGCATTCTTCGACCGCCACGGCCTCGACACCCTCGCCGCACCACTGGCCACTGAGGACACCGAACGGCTCTCCGCTCTCGCCGCGGCTTTGGCGGACGCGGCGGCCAACCGGGCGTCCGCGACCACGCAGAGCAGGCTGCCCAGCGGCTGGCGCAACGTCCGCTCGGCCGGGCAGCGCAAGGTGTTCACCGTGGCCGATCGCGCGTACGAGGTGGTCTACTCGCTGACCCGTGACGGTATTCGCGCCGAAGGTTTCGACGCCGAGCTGGTGTCGCACAAGCCGGACCGGGTCGTGCTGGACGTCGCCGGAGTGCGGCGCGCCTTCGACGTCGCCCGGCACGGCGGCGTGTCCTATGTGGATTCGGTGCTGGGGTCGGTGGCGCTCAAGGCCGAGCCGCGGTTCGCCGATCCGGATGCCGCACTGGCGGCGGGGTCGCTGGTCGCCCCGATGCCCGGCACGGTCGTGCGGCTCGCGGTACAGGCCGGTGACCCGGTCAAGGCGGGCGACCCGCTGCTGTGGCTCGAGGCGATGAAGATGGAACACCGGATCGCCGCCCCCGCCGACGGCGTGGTCGCGGAACTGCCGGTGACAGTCGGACAGCAGGTCGAAGTGGGCACGATCCTCGCGGTGGTGGGAGAAGCAGAATGAACGCGATGAACTTCATCGAGCCGGAGGAGCGGATCGCGCTTCGCAAGGCCGTCGCCGAACTCGGCGCCAAGTACGGGCACGAGTACTACGCCCGCAAGGCCCGCGCGGACGAGAAGACGCACGAACTCTGGGACGAAGCCGGGCGCCTGGGCTACCTCGGCGTCAACATCCCCGAGGAGTACGGCGGCGGGGGCGCGGGTATCGCCGACCTCGCCGCGGTGCTCGAAGAGCTCGCCGCCGCGGGGTCGCCGTTGCTGCTCATGGTCGTCTCGCCGGCCATCTGCGGGACCGTGATCTCCCGGTTCGGTACCGAAGAGCAGAAGAAGCAGTGGCTGCCGGGCATCGCCGACGGCAGCAAGCGGATGGTCTTCGCGATCACCGAGCCGGACGCCGGGTCGAACTCGCACAAGATCACCACCACCGCCAAGCGCGACGGCGACGGCTGGGTCCTCAGTGGACGCAAGGTCTACATCTCCGGCGTCGACGAGGCCGACGCCGTGCTCGTCGTCGGCCGCACCGAAGACGCGAGGACCGGACGGCTCAAGCCCGCGCTGTTCATCCTGCCGACCGGCACCGAGGGCTTCGAGTACACGAAGATCCCGATGGACATCGTCGCACCGGAGAACCAGTTCTCGCTGTTCCTCGACGACGTCAAGCTGCCGGCCGAGGCGCTGGTCGGCGAGGAGGACGCGGCGATCGCGCAGCTGTTCGCGGGCCTCAACCCCGAACGCATCATGGGCGCGTCGTTCTCCCTCGGCATCGCGCGGTACGCGCTGGCCAAGGCGGTCGGGTACGCGAACGAGCGGCAGGTCTGGGGTGCCCCGATCGGCACCCACCAGGGTCTCGCGCACCCCTTGGCCGAGATCAAGATCGAGCTGGAACTCGCGAAGCTGATGACGCAGAAGGCGGCGTCGCTCTACGACTCCGGCGACGACTTCGGCGCGGGGGAGTCGGCCAACATGGCGAAGTACGCCGCCGCCGAGGTCGCGATCCGCGCGACCGACCAGGCCGTGCAGACCCACGGCGGCAACGGCCTGGCCACCGAGTACGGCCTCGGCACCCTGGTGACAGCGGTGCGGCTGGGCCGGATCGCGCCGGTCAGCCGCGAAATGGTGCTCAACTTCGTCGGCCAGCACAGCCTCGGCCTGCCGAAGTCCTACTAGGAGAGTCGTCATGTCCACTTTGGAAGGCAGGACGATCCTGATGTCCGGCGGCAGCCGGGGCATCGGCGAGGCGATCGCGCTCCGGGCCGCGAGAGACGGCGCGAACGTCGCGCTCCTGGCGAAGACGGCCGAGCCGCACCCGAAGCTGCCGGGCACCATCCACACGGCGGCCGAAGCGATCGAGGAGGCGGGCGGCCACGCGCTGCCGATCCTCGGCGACGTCCGCGACGACGACGGTGTCGCCGGCGCGGTGGCGAAGACCGTCGAACAGTTCGGCGGCATCGACATCGTGGTGAACAACGCCAGCGCGATCGACCTGACGCCGACCGAGCAGGTCAGCATGAAGCGCTACGACCTGATGCAGGACATCAACGCGCGCGGGACGTTCCTGCTGTCCAAACTGGCCATCCCGCACCTGCGCCGGTCCGCGAACCCGCACATCCTGACGCTGTCCCCGCCGATCAGCCTCGACGAGAAGTGGTTCACCGCCGGCCATCTCGCCTACAGCATCGCGAAGTACTCGATGAGCCTGGTGACCGTCGGACTCGCGGCCGAACTGAAGCAGGACGGCGTCGCGGTCAACTCCCTGTGGCCGCGCACGACGATCGACACCGCGGCGATCCGCAACGTCGTCGGCGCGGAACTGGCGTCCCGCAGCCGGACACCGGAGATCATGGCCGACGCCGCGCACGTGATCCTGACGAAGCCGAGCCGCGAGGCGACCGGGAACTTCTTCCTCGACGACGAGGTCCTGCGGGCTGCCGGCGTGACGGATTTCGCGAAGTACCGCGTCGGCGATTCCGAAGAGGACCTCCAGCTCGACTTCTGGGTGGAACCGGCTTGACGGGCATCCGCGAACCCCAGCAGGAACGCAGCCGCACCACGCGGCGGCGCCTGATCGAGGCCGCCCTCGACAGCTTCGGCGAGCGCGGCTGGCACGGCGTGACGGTGGCCGGGATCGCCGAACGCGCGGGCGTCTCCCGCGGCGCGGCCCAGCACCACTTCCCGGCGCGCGAAGACCTCGTGGTGGCGGCGGTCGACCTGCTCGGGGAAGCCCAGATCGACGAGCTCCGAGCCCAGGCGGCCGACCTCCCGAGCGGCACGTCCCGCATCGAGTGCGTCGTGGAGATGGTGCTGAACCTCTACACCGGGCCGCTGTTCCGAGCGGCCCTGCAGCTGTGGTCGGTGGCGGCAACCGACGACGCCCTGCGGGACGTGCTGGTGCCGTTGGAGGCAAGGGTCGGCCGCGAGGCACACCGGGTGACGGTGGAGCTCCTGGGGGTGGACGAATCCCGGCCGGGCGTGCGAGAGCTGGTCCAGGCCACTTTGGACCTGGCCCGAGGCCTGGGCCTGGCCAACCTCCTGACGGACGACACACGCAGGCGTCGCCAGATCGTGCGAGAGTGGGCCCGAACCCTCGAACTGCGCCTGGCCTGACCTTCCGCGGCCCCCTCGAGAAGCCGAACGCACCTCCAAAACCCAAGGTCATCCCAGAGCCTGCCCGTCCGACGAGGACAGCTTTTTCCCCGGCGCCGGCCACAGGGCGAGGCAAAGCTTTTCTCCAGAGCCGACCACCCGGCGAGGGACAGCTCTCCCGAATCCGACCACACGGCGAGGGACAGCTCTCCCGAAGCCGACCCGGCAAGGACTCACCGGCCGTCCACCGGTGGGTTCGGCGAACCGGCGGAGGGTGCGGCGGGTGACCTGCGGGTCGAGCAACCCCTGACCGCGCGCCGCCGCGCGGACGGCGTCGACCAGCAGCGCCGGCCAGCTGCTGTCGGTGCCGATCCGCGCCGCCGCCCAGGCCACGATCGCCGGGGCGTCCGGGGTGGCCAGCAGCCCGTCCCACACCGCGATCACGTCACGGCCGTGCAGGGCGCAGCCCGCCTCCGCCGCGCACCAGCGGGCCATCCGGACCAGGTTGTGCTCGGCCGTCTCCGCGCCGGCCCGGGTCCACGCCGCCGGGTCGCGGCGGGTGTGGTCCAGCACGCTGTCGAGGTACATGCGCCCCACGCGGGCACCGAACAGCGCCGCGTACTCCTGCTCGTACACCGTGCCGTACGAGCTGCCGAAGTAGTTCAGCCGGCGCTCGCCCAGCCGGGCGCGGATCACGTCCATGTCGCGGGCGACCTGATCGGCCCCGAGACGGCTGCGGGCCGCCGGGCAGTCCGCCGCGAACTTCGCGTTCGCGGCCGCGTAGGCCTCGTACGCGCTCATGGTCAGCGGCCCCGGCAAGGGCGCGGGCGCCGGGCACGTGACGTCGAGGCCGCGCGGGTCGAACACGACGACGTCGAACCGCGCCGCGAGGCCGCTGAACTGATCGCGGACCCCGGCACGGCGAAGAGCGGGATCGATTGGGCCGGACCACCCGGGTTGACCAGCAACGTACCGAGTTTCCGGTCGCGCGCGGGAATCGTGAGCAGCGGGACGGCGACGGTGCCGCCGCCGGGGTGGTCCCGGTCAGCGGGCACCAGGATCTCGGTACAGGACAGGCCTTCGTAACAGTCCCGCCACGCCAGGCCCTCGGCGGCCGTGGCGGTCCCCGCCGCCGTCACGAGCAGCGCGGCGACCGCTGTCACCTGCTTGAGCAGTGCTTTCATGCCTCCGATTCGAGCAGCCGGCGAGGCGGGGCGCGTCTGCCGCAGGACAGACTTTTCCGCCCGTGGAACCTCACCCGCACCTCGAACGTCCTAGTGCCGTAAGTAACACAATCGGCCCAATGGGCGAATAACCCCTTGTAGTGGCGAGAGAGAAAGGCAGTCCGGTGTCCGGTTCAGGAGTCGAGCTCACCCACCGCGCGATGGCGATGCTGAAGGCGGTCGCCGCGGGGCGTGCGCAGATGTCGTGCAGCTGCGAGCCGGACCTCTTCATCGACGGATTCGCCTGCTGCGATCAGATCACCGCGCACGCCCTCGCCCACGGTGGCTACCTGCGGCCCGCCGTCGAAGGCGGCACCGGGCGCGTGGCCGCCGAGCTGACCGAGGCCGGGCGGGCCGCGCTGGAGATCACCGTCGCCGCCTGAGCGTCACGCAGCGTCGCTCCCCGAACAAGTGTTCGGTCTCCCGTTCGTGTCCCTGACCTGGCAGGCTTGTCCCCATGGCGGAGCACCCACCACCGGTGGACGACGAGGCTACGGTCTTCCTCCCGAGCGGGCTGCGGGGCCCGCACTGGCCGACCCGTGACCCCGACGTCTCCCGGCGCGCCTACGACGAGTTCGCCGGCCAGATCGTCGCGCGGCCGCCCGCGTCGCCGGTCAGCGCCGGCCGCGGGGCGGGTGCCGGCTCGTCGCTGGCCCGCTCCAGCGGCCGGATGGCGGTCGCCTCGGCCGTCAGCCGGGTCACCGGGTTCGTCGCGAAGCTGCTGCTCGCCGCCGTGGTCGGGGCCGGGGTCGTCAACGACTCCTTCACCGTCGCGAACACGTTGCCCAACATCGTCTTCGAACTGCTCTTCGGCGGCGTCCTGGCCAGCATCGTGGTGCCGCTGCTGGTCCGCTCCCACGACGACCCGGACGGCGGCCGCGCCTACACCCAGCGGCTCATCACGATGGCGCTGGTGCTGCTGGCCGTCGGCACGGCCGTCGCGGTGGCGATCGCCCCGCTGTTCACCGCGCTCTACGTCGACAAATCGTCCGCGACCGCCAACCCGGGGCTGACCACCGCGCTGGCGTACCTGCTGCTGCCGCAGATCCTGTTCTACGGCTTGTTCGCGCTGCTGTCGGCCATCCTCAACGCGCAGAACGTCTTCGGCCCGCCGGCCTGGGCGCCGGTGCTCAACAACGTCGTCGTCACCGGCACGCTCGTCGTGTTCGCCGTCGTGCCGGGGGAGCTGACCCTCGACCCGGTCCACATGAGCGATCCGAAGCTGCTCGTGCTCGGCCTCGGCACCACGCTCGGCATCGTCGCGCAGGCGGTCGTGCTCATCCCGGCGTTGCTGCGCACCGGGTTCCGCTTCCGCTGGCGCTGGGGCTTCGATCCGCGGATCAAGGAGTTCGGCGGGCTCGCCGCCTGGATCCTCGGTTACGTCGTGGTCAGCCACGTCGGGTTCGTCATCACCACTCGGGTGCTGACCGGCGGCAACAGCGGCGGCGTCACGGCCTACAGTTACGCCTCGCTGCTGTTCCAACTGCCCTACGGCATCCTCGGCGTTTCGCTGCTGACGGCGCTGATGCCGCGGATGAGCCGCGCCGCCGCGGACGGCGACACGGTGTCGCTCGTGGGCGACCTCTCGCTCGCCTCCCGCATGTCGACCGTGCTCTTCGTGCCCATCTCGGCGGTGCTGGCCGTGGTCGGCACGCCGATCGGCATCGCCATCTTCACCTGGGGCCGCGGCACCCTCGACGACGCCGAGCGGCTCGGCCAAACCCTGGCCGTCTCCGCCGTCGGGCTGCTGCCCTTCGCCCTGGTCATGTTGCAGCTGAGGGTCTTCTACGCGATGAAGGACGCCCGCACGCCCACGCTGATCATGCTCGTGATGACGGCGGTGAAGATCCCGTTGCTGCTGCTGTGCCGCGGGTTGCTCGACGGCGAGCACGTCGTCTACGGCGTCATGCTCGTCAACGGCGCCGGGTTCGTGGTCGGGGCCGTGCTCGGCCAGGTCTGGCTGTGGGTGCGGCTCGGCCACCTGCGCAGCAAGCGGTCGCTGCGGGTCGGGCTGATCACCCTCTCGGTGAGCGGGCTCGGCGTGGTGGCGGCGGTGCTCGCCGGGCGGGCCGTGCCCGCGTCGCTCGGGGTGATCCCGGGGGCGTGGGTGAAGCTGCCGGTGCAGGGCCTGCTCGGGATGGCCGTGCCGTTCGGGTTGCTGGCGTTGCTGAAGCTGCCCGAGTTCACCCCGGTGACCCGCCGGGTGGCCGGGCTGCGGCGGCGGTTCGCGGCTCGTTGACGGCTACGGCCGGGAGCGAAATTCGGTTGTCTCGAAACGGTAACGAGACCGCGGCGATCAGCGCGTTTACAATTGCCACAAGGGTTTCTACTATCCACCCCGGATCAGGCCGCCGCGGGCGAGCGCGGGCGGCGGGGCGTCGGGTGGAGGCCGTGCATGACGCGCAGCGCGCGCAGACGACGGGACCGGGTCACGGTCGACGAGCTGCTCAGGCAGACCGGCGCGCGGCCACGCAAACCGGGCTCGCGGGCGGCCGAGCTGGCGGCGCGCCGGGACGCCGAGCCCGAAGCCGGGGCCCGCGGGGTGGCGCGGATGGCGCTGGCGTCGGCGGTGATCGTCGTGCTGGGCGGGCTCGTGGTCGTGCTGGCGACGCGGCCGGACTCCGTGCCGGGCTCCACGCAGTTCCCGCAGCTTCAGCCGGCCAGCGCGGTCCCGGCGTCGACCGCGCTCGCCGTCCCGGCCGAGACGACCACGCCGTCCTCGGTGGTGATGCGCGCGCGCCGGACGCCAACCCCGACCCCGACGGTCACGGTCGAACTGCCGCCACCGCCCCCGGTGACGACGAAGACGAGCTCGCCGCCCACCTGGAATCCGGGGTGGAACCCGTGCTACCCGTACCTCTGCGGGCCCTATTCCGGCGGCCCGCGGCGCTGACCCGCGAAGGCCCCCTCACCGGCCCCGATGCCGGTGAGAGGGCCCCCGACAGCCCCACTACGGGTTCGGTGGGTCAGCCGGTGTAGCCGGCGACGATCTTCGTGAACGCGTACTTGTCCTGGCTGATGCCGCTGCACTCGCCGCCGCCGCTGCAGTCGCGGTTGGTGGCCCAGAACGTGAAGCGGGCGAGGTGGTGGCTGGCCGCGTAACCGCGGATCGAATTGAAGTTCGCCACGGTGACCGTCTCGCCCGCGTTGTCGGTCTTGCCGTTCATCGAGGAGAGGCCGCTGTGCCGGTAGGCGGTGTCGTCGTTCCAGCCGAACGTGGTCTTGAGCTGGTTCTTCAGCCCGTCGACCGCCGACTTCGTCAGCGCCGCCATGTCACCGCCGCTGGAGAAGTCGAACGGCATGACCGACCAGACGTCGACGCCCGCGCCGATCGCCTTGGCCTGGTTGATCAGGCGCTGGCCCCAGGTGTCGGGGCCGGTCGTGGTGGTGCCGATCGTGATCACCACGCGCAGGTTGGGGTTCTTCTGCTTGGTCAGCTTGACCGCGTTGAGGATGCGGTCCTGGACCGTCGCGTTCTGGAACTCGTCGGTGTTCTCGATGTCGAGGTCGATCGCCTTGAGCGCGTAGGCGTCGATCACCTTCTGGTAGGCACCCGCCAGCGCGGAGGCCGACGTGCACTTCGAGCCCAGCTTGGTGCCGGACCAGCCGCCGAAGGAGGGGATCACGTCCCCGCCCGCGTTGCGGATGTTCTGGATCATCGTCTTGTCCGAGCCGGTCAGCGACCGGCTGCCGTCCCACTTGGGGTTGCAGGTCCCGTCGGAGAGGACGAAGGCGAGCGTAAACGCTTTCACGCCCGTCGCGGACATCGCGGCGGTCGGGCTCGTCTGCCCGCCCCACTGGTACAGGTACGGGGAGGCGAGCACGGGGTCGACCGCGGCCATGGCCTGCGGGGCGAGCCCGACCGTCGTGGCCAGCGCGGCCGAAGCCGCGGCGGCGAGGGTGAGCAGACGGCGCACTGATTTCATGGGGGTCCTCCGGAACGCGCAGGTGGAGCACCTCCGGTTTGAGGCGGCGGGATCAACCCGGGAGGAGTGCTGTGTGCCACCACACAGTGGACTAGACCAATATCGCGTGTCAACCCTCCGTCGGTCGGAAAATGACCCACGATGCACCCGGTTCCCGACGGTGTTAAATTCCCCTGAAGGCGGATCGACAGGAGCCTGCGTTCCGGCTACTTTGCCGAAATGGTGGGGGATTCCACGGTCGCCGCCGGCGGGGAACGCCGCCCGGGCCGGTTCCTGCCCGCTCTCGTCCCGCAGCGCTTCGCCCCACGCCGGTGGGCGCTGTGGCGGCTGCCGCGCCGCGGCCAGGTCTGGTACCTGGTCGGGGTCGACGCCCTCGCCGTCGCCGCCGTCGTGCTCGCCGCCCTCCGCTTCCCGCCGCTCGCCGCGATGCTGACACCGTTCGCGCTGCTCGCGGCGGGGATGCTCGGGTCCGCAGAGCTCGCGCGGCCGGTCGAGCGACACCGCGAGGACACCCTGCTCGGGCCCGGCGTCGACACGCCGTGGATCTTCGCCGGGGTGCTCGTGCTCCGGCCCGGCCTGGCCGTCTCGCTGGTCCTGCTCTCCGCACTGCACCAGTGGTTCCGGGTCCGCAGAAAACCGGTTCACCGGCAGGTGTTCGGTGCCGCGGCGACGGCGCTGGCCGGCCTCGTCGCCGGTGCCTTCCTCACCGCGACCGGCGTCCGGCCGCTCGGCGCGGTGCTCGACACGCGGACCGTCCTCCTGCTCACCGTCGCCGGGCTGGTGTTCCTCGCGGTCAACGCCGCGCTGGTGACCGGTGCCGACGGGCCCCGCCGTCCGCGCGAAGCCGCACCCGGGCACGCCTTCGACGCCGCGATGACCGCGTTCGGCCTTCCGCTCGCCTGGGCCACGGTCGCTGCGCCGCTGCTGGTCCCGGTGCTGGCCGGCGCCACCGTCGTGCTGCACCGCGGCGGGCTGGGGGCCGGCCGCCGCGACCACGTCACCCTCGACCCGGGCACCGGGGTGCTGACCGCCGCGTCCTGGCGCGGCGCCGCCGAGGCCCGGCTGGACCGCCCCGGCGATCCCGGCGCGGCCGTCCTGCTGCTCGACCTCGACCACTTCCGCCTGCTCAACGACCGCTACGGCGCCCGCATCGGCGACGCCGTCCTGCGCGCGGTCGCCGGCACCCTGCGCGACGAGGTCCGCGCGGCCGATCTGGTCGGCCGCTCCGGCGGCGAGGAGTTCGCCGTGCTGCTGCCCGGCACCCGCCCCTTCGACGCGATGGCGATCGCGGAGCGCATCCGGCTGCGGATCGCCTCGACGCTCGTGGCGCTGAAGGCCTCGGGCGACGGCCCGCAGTTCGTCGGGGTGACGGTGTCGATCGGCGTGGCCGGCTGCTCGGACGGCCTCCTCGACGACGCCCTGCCGGCGGCGGAGGCGGCGCTCCTGCGCGCGAAGGCGGCCGGCCGCAACCGGACCGTCTGCGCCGAGCCCCCGGCGTGAGCCGTCAGCTGATCGTGATCGCGTCCAGCTTCTCCTTCAGGTACTGCGACGCGATCACTTCGGGATAGGTCCGGGTGCCCAGCGGCGGCGCCAGTGACGTGATCCGCGCGTCGTGATCGGTCTCGTAGAAGAAGATCAGCGACACGAGGTCCTCGTCGGGCGCCGTCGCCGCCGGGGGAAGCACGCGGTGGCGGGTCGAGAGCCAGCGGTCGCCCGTCCAGCGGGCCATCAGGTCGCCGATGTTCACCGTGAACGCCTCCGGGTGGAACGGCGCGTCCTCCCATTCGCCGTCGGCCGTGCAGACCTGCAGGCCGCCGACGCCGGCCTGGCGGTCGAGCACGGTGACCGTGCCGAAGTCGGTGTGCGGGCCGATCCGGAACTGGTCCGGGGCCGGCGGGCCGACGCGGGTCATCGGCGGGTACCAATTGATGTTGAAGGTGTACGTCGGGTGTCCGGTGTGGCGGGTGAAGTGGCTCTGGGCGAGGCCGAGCGCCGCGGCGAAGATCTCCAGCAGGTGGTCGGACAGGGCCCGCATCCGGCGCATGTACTCCGTCGCGGCCTCGCCCAGCCCGGGCACCTCGTGCGGCCAGACGTTGGGCTGGAACCAGAACCCGTCGACCTCGGCGACCCCGGTCCGGGTGTCCGCGCCCGCCGAGTAGGACTCCTTGAGGTCCGGCGGGGTCTCGGTGCCTTCGGCGTGGCCGTTGGCCTCGACGCCGGGCGGCAGCCAGCCGCGGCCGCCGACCGTGACGGCGTAGCGCTGCTTGACGTCCTCGGGCAGCGCGAAGAACTCCCGCGCCAGCTCGCGCGTCCGGTGGCGCAGGTCGTCCGGGACGCCGTGCCCGGTGACCAGCAGGAAGCCGGACTCCCGCAGGGCGTGGTCGATCCGGCCCGCCACTTCGGCCCGGCCCTCGGACGTGCCCGCGAACCACGGCGAAAGGTCCACGAGCGGAACGGATGACGGCATACCGGCTCCTCGCCAGAACTGTCCTATTCGGACTTCTCGACCCCGATGTCCTCGAACCACAGGTCCGGGCGCGCGGCGATGAACTCCGTCATCAGCGCGGTGCAGCCGGGATCGTCGAGCAGGGTGATTTCGACCCCGAGCTCGGCGAGCCAGTCGTGACCGCCGTGGAACGTCTCCGCTTCACCGATGACGACGCGCCCGATACCGAACTGACGGACGAGCCCCGAGCAGTACCAGCACGGCGAGAGCGTGGTGACCATGATCGTGTCGCGGTAGTGCGGGCGGCGGCCGGCGTTGCGGAAGGCCGCGGTCTCGGCGTGCATCGACGGGTCGCCGTCCTGCACGCGCCGGTTGTGCCCGCGGCCCAGCAGCGTGCCCGCGGAGTCGAACAGCGCGGCCCCGATCGGGACACCTCCCTCGGCTTTGCCCCGTTCGGCTTCTTCGCGGGCGACGGCCAGCAGGGCGTGCGGATCGATCGGCATGCGTCACTCTTTCCGGCCCGGGCGGTGCCTGGCAAGTGTTCGGCACGTTCCGGTGCATCGCGGACGGAAGCTGTCCGCGATGTCTGGCACACTGCGTGCCATGTACGGCACTTCGGAACGGCTGCTCAAGCTGCTCTCGCTGCTGCAGGCGCGCCGGGACTGGCCGGGTGGCGACCTCGCGGCCCGGCTGGAGGTGGACGTCCGCACGGTCCGCCGCGACGTCGAGCGGCTGCGTTCCCTCGGCTACCCGGTGCACGCGACGCCGGGGGTGGCGGGTGGCTACCGGCTGGGGGCGGGCGCGGCGCTGCCGCCGTTGCTGCTGGACGACGACGAGGCCGTCGCGGTCGCGGTCGGCCTGCGCACGGCGGCGAGCGGCACGGTCGGCGGCATCGAGGAGACGTCGGTGCGGGCGCTGGCGAAGCTGGAGCAGGTGCTGCCCGCGCGGCTGCGGCCCCGGGTGGGGGCGCTGCAGGCGGCGACGGTGTCGCTGCCCGGAGCCGGCCCGACGGTGGACGCCTCGGTGCTGACGGCGATCGCCACGGCCTGCCGCGACCACGAGCGGCTGCGCTTCGGCTACGGCGACCGGTCCGGCACCTCGACGCAGCGGTCGGTCGAGCCGCTGCGCCTGGTCTGCACGGGGCGGCGCTGGTACCTGGTCGCCTTCGACGTCGACCGCGCGGACTGGCGCACGTTCCGGGTGGACCGGATCGCGGGGGTGCCGGTGCCGGGGTTCCGCTTCACACCGCGCGAGCCCCCGGCGCCGGACCTGGCGGACTACGTCTCGCGCCAGATTTCGACGGCGCCCTACCCGTACCAGCTGGTCCTGCGGGTGTCGGCGCCGGCGGCGGTGCTGGCCCGGCGCGTCCCCCCGACGGCGGGCGCGGTGGAAGAGATCGACGCGGACAGCTGCCGGGTCCGGACCGGGGCGGCCGACCTGGACGCGGTGCCGTACCACCTGGCCCGGCTGGGGTACGACTTCGTGGTGGAGGAGGCCCCGCCGGGGCTGGTCGAGCGCCTGCGGGAGGTGGCGGAACGGTTCACCCGAGCGGTCGGCTGAGCAGCTCGGAGCGGCGCGCGCTAACGAGTCTCGATCGAGACGGCGTCGCTTTCGCCGTCGCTCAAGAAGGCGGCCACCTCGCTTCCTTCGGCGGCGACCTCGCCGTGTTCGGCCGTCGTCAGCCGCCGCAGGGGACGCACCACGACCGTGGCCTCCGCCACCGTCCACGTCGCCGAAACCCGGCCGTCGACCAGCACCACCCGCTCGCCCGCGACCGAGAGCCCGCGGTGGGCGTCGTCGATGATGCGGGTGCGGTCGTCGTAGCCGAGGATCGCGTTGTCGAACGCCGGCAGGAACCGGACCGGCGCGGGCGTGTCCGGGCCGGGACGCGGTGCTCCGGGCAGGTCGAGCAGCTCGCGCCCCCGCTCGTCGCGGAAGCCCACCAGTTCCCCGCGCACCGCCTTCACCGCGGCCGGCAGGCCGGTCAGGCCCGACCACGCGCGCAGGTCCGCCGTCGCCGCCGGGCCGTAGGCCGCGAGGTAGCGCCGCACCAGCGCCTGCCCGACGCCGTCGGCGGGGTCGAGCGGGTCGGCGTCGCGGCCGAGCCACGCGGCCAGCGGGAGGTTCCGCACGCCCGCCTTGGTGCGCCACAGCCCGCGCGGCGGCACCTGCACCGACGGGATGAGCGCCGCGATCAGCAGCTCGCCGAGCGGACGCGGCCCCGGATCGGGCCACCGGTCGGCGACCGCCCGCGCGAGCTCGCCCATCGACCGCGGCTCGCCGTCGGCGAGCACCGCCCGGCCCGCCGCGGCGAGCTCGGCGAAGTCCACGCCCTCGAGTTCGCGGCGGTAGGTGGTGACGACCCGCTGCCGCAGCATGGAGTCGAAGCGGCTGCGCCACGCGAGGACGTCGTCGGCGGTGAGCAGGTGCACGGTGCGGCGCATGAGGTGGGTGCGGACGACCCGCCGTCCGGTCAGCAGCGTGTCCAGCGCGGCCGGGTCGAACGCGCGCAGCCGTGACCACAGCCCGGTGAACGGCTCCTGTGGTTCCTGGGCTTGCAGGCCGCCGAGCTGGGTGACGGCGTCGAGAACGGGCAGGTCGGCGCGCTCGAGCAGCAGCTGCCGGGCGAGGGTGGCGCGGTTCAGGGACCGCGCGTCGAGGACGTGGTGCACGAGGCCACCTTGCCGCACGTAGCGGTCAGATTGTGTCCGCTACTCCGAGCATGCGGAGGACCAGGCCGCCGTACTCCTTGCCGAGCGCCGCTGGCGTCTGGCGGGCGCGCTCGCTGTACCAGCGGGCGACGTCGACGCCGAGCGAAAGCACGGCCCGGGCGGCGACGTGCGGGTCGGACACCGTGAACACGCCGCTGTCGACGCCCTCGGCGATCACCTCGCGGACGATCCGCTCGATCCGGCGCCGCAGCGCGGCGACCACCTCGAACTCCTGCTCGGGCAGCGCCTGCAGCTCGTACTGGACGACCCGGGCGACGGTGTGGCGCCGGGCGTGCCAGGCCACGAAGTCCTCGACGATCAGCCGGATCCGTTCGACGGGGTCGGCCTCCTTCGCGATGACGTTTTCGACCAGCGCGAGGGTCTGTTCGTGGCCGTACCGGCTGATGGCGAACAGCAGCGCGGCCTTGGAGGGGAAGTGCACGTAGAGCGCGGCGGGCGACATCCCCGCGGCGCCGGCGATGTCCCGCGTGGTGGTGGCGTGGTAGCCGCGCTGGGCGAACGCCTCCACCCCGGCCAGCATGAGCCGCCGGGCGGTCTCCGGCTGCACGTCCGGCCAAAGCTCGGCCGACAGCGACATCGTCATCCGGTGGTCCTCCCGCTCGCGCCCGGGCGGTGGCCACGACGGCCGGCCCGGTCGTCCCATTGTAAGCGGGCGCTTTGTCCGGCCGGCTGAACTAGGGCGCCAGGCTTGCCGCGGCGTCGAGGAAGGCGTCGAGCAGGGGTGACCGGCGCGTCGCGAGCCAAGCCAGCGACACCTGGTTCGGCGCGATGTCTTCGACCGGGATGCCGAGGACGTCCGAGCGGGTGTAGAACGTCGCCGTCGACAAGGGGATGACGCTGATCCCCGCGCCGGCGGCGACCAGTTCCAGTTTCTCTTCGACGCTGTGGATGCGCGGGACTTCGGGACGGTCGGGTTTGCGCAGTTCGAGCGCGATGTCCCGCCACTCGGGGACGGCGTCGGGGTCCTGCAGCAGGTGCTCGTCGGCGAGTTCGGTGACCGACACGGACTCCTTCCCGGCCAGCCGGTGCCCGGCGGGCACCATCACGACGCGGGGTTCGGTGAACAGCGGCCGCACGGTCAGCCCGCGCTGGTCGGCCGGCAGCCTGATGATGCTGACGTCCACGCGGCCGTCGTGCAGGACTTCCACCTGGTCGTGCCAGCTCGTGCGCAGCAGCCGGACGCCGACGTCCGGCCGCCGCCGGGCCAGTGCCCGGACCGCCGGGGTGACCACGATGCCCGGCATGAACCCGACCGTGAGCACCGGCTTCGCCTCGGCCGCGGCCGAGACCCGCCGGTGCACGGCTTCGGCCGCCGCCAGCAGGTCCCGGGCGTCGGCGAGGAGCTGTTCGCCCGCCGCGGTGAGGACCGTGGTCCGGCGGTCGCGGACGAACAAGGGTGTCTTCAACTCGTTCTCCAGTGCGCGGATCTGGCGCGACAACGCCGGCTGGGCGATGTGCAGCCGCGCGGCGGCCCGCCCGAAGTGCAGCTCTTCGGCCACCGCGACGAAGTACCGCAGCTTCCGCAGGTCGAAGTCCACTTCGGCGCACCTCCCGCTCCCGTCGCCGCCCATCATCGCAGTTTCGTGATGCCGTCGCGGCATCACAGCGCGCGGAACGGGTCTTGGACGCACCGCGGGGGCACCGGCCACCGTGGAGGAGGAACGAAAACACGGGTGAAGGGACAACGATGAAGATCTTCCTCACGGGCGGCTCGGGCTACATCGGCCGCGCGACGATCGGCGAGCTGGTCCGGCAAGGGCACACCGTCGAGGCGCTCGCGCGCAGCGAGCGCGCCGAGACCGCCGTGGTCGCCGCCGGCGCGAGCGCGGTCCGTGGTGGCCTGACCGACCTCGACGTGCTCAACCAGGCGGCGGCGCGGGCGGAAGCCGTGATCCACCTCGCCCAGGCCACCAGCGGCGAGGAGGACCTGGCGGCCGCCACCGCGATGCAGGACGGCGTCGGAGGCGGCACCTACGTGCACACCGGCGGCAGCTGGGTCTACGGCGACACCGACGGGGTCCAGGACGAAAGCGCGCCGTGGAACCCGCCGGCGGTGGTGGCCTGGCGCAAAGCCGTAGAAGACGCGGTGCTGGCCCGCGCCGCCGACGGCGGACGGCCGGTCGTCGTCCAGCCCGGCCTGCTCTACGGCGGTGACAACCGCCTGATCGACATCTTCTTCGTCCAGCCGGGCAAGGAAAGCGGCGCGATCCCGTACCTCGGCGACGGCGGCAACCACTGGGCCCTGATCCACCTCGACGACCTCGCCCGGCTCTACGTGGCGGCGCTGTCCGCGCCGGCGGGCTCGGTGTACCTCGGGGTGGGCGGGGTCAACCCGACGGCCAAGGAGGTCGCCGAGGCGTGCGCCCACGCCGCCGGGCTCGACGGGAAGACCGTCTCCCTGTCCCTGGACGAGGCCCGCGAGCGGATGGGCCCGATCGCCGACGCCTTCGCGCTCGACCAGCAGCTGACCTCGGCCAAGGCGCAGCGTGAACTGGGGTGGACCCCGGTGCACACCGACCCGCTGACCGAGTTCGGCGCACGATGAACCAGGAACCGGGAATGGACCGCGAAGCGGTGCTGTGGTCCGAAGAGGAGTGTGTTCGCGGGTCGCGGCCGCTGCTGGTGATGCTGCACGGCTGGAGCTACGACGAGACGCACCTGTACCGGCTGATCACCCCGCGCCTGCCGGACGAGGTCGTGGTCGCCTCGGTGCGGGCGCGGATCCCCGAAGCCGGTGGGTATGCGTGGTTCCCCAGTGCGGGCAACCCGATCGGTGATCCTCGGCCGCAGGTGGCGAACGCGGCGGCGCTGGACGTGCTCTCGTGGCTGGAGACGGTCGAGGCGCCGTCGATCGGGCTGCTCGGCTTTTCGCAAGGCGCAGCGATGGCGCACCAGCTCATGCGGCTGGCGCCGCATCGGTTCGCCTACTGCGTGAACCTGGCGGGGTTCGTCGTGCGGGACGAGCAGCCCGGCGACGCATCGCTGAGCGTCACGCGGCCGCCGGTCTACTGGGGACGGGGGCGGGAGGACCGGGTCATCCCGGCCGGTGCGCTCGTGCGGACCGAACGGTGGCTCGCTCGCCACGCCACCGCCGAGGTGCGCGTTCACTCCGGACTGGGGCACGACGTCCGCGGGCGGGAGATCGACGACGTCGCCGGCTTCGTGGGCAAGCAAATCCACCAACGGGTTTCCGAGGAGGGATGATGCGGCACGACATCGAATTCGATGCCGAAGGAGCGTTGCTGCGAGGGTGGTTCTACGAGGCCGAAGGGACCACGGGGCCGGCGCCGTGTGTCGTGATGGCCCACGGCTGGAGCTCGACGCGGCGGATGTACCTCGACCGGTTCGCGGAGGTGTTCGCCGCGGCCGGGCTGGCCGTGCTGGTGTACGACAACCGCGGCTGGGGCGACTCCGAGCCGGCGCCGGGACAGCCGCGGCACGAGATCGACCCGTGGGTCCAGGTCGGCGACTACCGGCACGCCATCACCTGCGCCCAGAACCGGTCCGAAGTGGACCCCGACCGCGTCGGCGTGTGGGGAACCAGCTTCTCGGGTGCGCACGCCTACGTCGTCGCGGCGATGGACCGGCGGGTGAAGGCCGTGGTCACCCAGGCACCGTTCATCAGCGGCCGCGCGACCTACGCCAACCTGGCCCGGGTGGACAACCAGGTCGTCGGCCCGGACGTGTTCACGGCCGACCGCCGGGCCCGCGCCCGGGGAGCGGCCGCCGCGACCATCCCGGTGATCGGGACCGACCCCGGCCGGCTGGTGGGGCTGCCGACCCGCGACTCCCACGCGTGGTTCAGCCGGGCGCGAGACGAGCTCGATCCCCGCTGGCCCAACGAAGTCACGCTGCGCAGCTTGGACAACTACTACTGCTACGAGCCGGCGAAGTACCTGCCGGAGGTCACGCCGACACCGCTGTTGATGATCGTCGGCAGCGAAGACGGCCTGACCGGCGGCAACCTCGCGGCCGTCGCCTACACGAGCGCGGCGGAGCCGAAGGACATCGTCTTCCTGCCCGGTGGTCACTTCGACGCCTACACCGGCGAGGGCTTCGCCGTGGCCTCGCAGGCGGCGCGCGACTGGTTCGTGCGGCACCTGTCGTAGCCGATCGCCGCGGCGCCGTGTCGATAGTTTCCGACCGCCGAATGGTCCGGAATGGACGGGTTTGCCCGCTCCGTGCGGCAACCGGCGGTGGGTGGGTACGGCCCACCGGAGGCTAGGCTGGCGCTCCGACGAACAGGGCCGGTCCGCGGCCGTGCACGAGGAGGTGCCGCCATGCCGGCCGATCGGGCCGCCGCCCGGAGCCGCCATCCCCGCCACCAGCGCCGCGGGGAGGCCCGGCTGCCGGCCGCCGTCGCGACGCTCGTGGCCATCGCGCTCTACCTGGCGCTGCCGGAACAGCTCCTCGTCGTTCCGCGGTTCGTGGTGCCCGCGCTGGAGATCGTGCTGCTGATCCCGCTGATCGCGCTCAACCCGCGGCGGGTCACCCGGCAGACCAGGGCCTCCCGGGTGCTGTCCCTGACGCTCGTCGTGGTCATCGGCATCACCAACCTGGGCGCCCTGGCGCTGCTCGTCCACGACCTGGTCGCCGGCGCGGCCGACAGCGGTCAGGCCCTGCTGCTGGGGGCGCTGCAGGTGTGGCTGACCAACGTGATCGCCTTCGGGCTCGCCTACTGGGAGCTGGATCGGGGTGGCCCGGTCAAGCGCACCCAGGCCGGCCGCGCCGACCTGCCGCCCGCCGACTTCCGGTTCTCCCAGGACGAGAACGCCGACACCGTCGTGGAAGTCGCCGAGGGCTCCAGCGTCAAGTCCGATTGGGTGCCGACGCTGCTGGACTACCTGTACGTGTCGGTGACCAACTCGACGGCGTTCAGTCCCACGGACACGATGCCGTTGTCGTCGAGGGCGAAGGTGCTGATGGCGGTGCAGAGCGTCGCGGCGCTGCTGACGTCGTTGCTGGTCATCGCCCGCGCGGTCAGCGTGCTGAAATAGGCTCCTTCCGCACCGCGCCGCGGTCAACCCCCGGGTGGACGCCCACTTCAATCCGGAGCTTGAGGATTCCGGCGTCCCGCTGCCCTAGCGTTCCGGGCAGCGACCGGAGGGGGAGACATGGCGGTGACGGCCGAGGGGCGGACCGAGCGGACCGGGCGGGGCGAGCGGATCGCGGTGGCGGCGATCGCGGCCGTTGCCGCCGTGGTGTGGGGCTGGGCTTTGTGGAGCCGCCCGCTGCAGCCGTACTACGCGGCGGCCGTGCATTCGATGTCGCACGACGCCACGGCGTTCTTCTTCGCGGGCTTCGACCCGGCGGGCGTCGTCACGGTCGACAAACCGCCGCTCGCCTTCTGGACGCAGGCGCTCGGCGTGGCGGTCTTCGGGTTCCACCCGTGGGCGATCGCGCTGGTCCAGGTAGTCGAGGGCGTGGCGGCCGTGCTCGTGCTGCATCGGGTGGTGCGCCGCTGGGCCGGCGCGCGGACCGCGCTGCTCGCCGCGGCGTTCTTCGCGCTGACGCCGATCACCGCGGCGATCAACCGCGACAACCTGCCGGACACCCTTTTGGTGCTCCTCCTGCTGCTCGCCGCCTACAGCGTCACCCGGGCGCTCGACAACGCCCGGTGGCTGGTGTGGGCAGGCGTCTTCGTCGGACTGGGTTTCCTCACGAAGATGCTCGCCGCGTGGATCGTGCTCCCGGGCCTCGCGTCGGCGTACTTCGTTGCCGCGCCCGGCTCACGCGGCCGGCGGCTGGCCTGGCTCGGCGTGGCCGGCGCGGTGACGCTTTTCGTGTCGCTGGCGTGGTCCGTCGCCGTCACCGCCTGGCCCGGCGCCAAGCCGTTCGTCGGCAGCACCACGGACGGCTCGGTGTGGCAGCTGGCCTTCGGCTACAACGGCGTGACGCGGCTGCTCGGCGGCACGACCGGCATCGGCGGCGGCTACAGCGCCACGGCCGGCGCGGCCCTCGGCGGCGACCCGGGACCGCTGCGGCTGTTCGACGCGGAGGTCGGCGGACAGATCGCCTGGCTGCTGCCGCTCGCCGTGGCGTCTTTGGCCGTCGCCGCGTGCCGCGCTCGCGGGGCCGCACCGCGGACGAAGGCGGGCTGGGTGCTGTGGGGTGGCTGGCTGCTCGCCGGGGCCACGGTCTTCTCGGTCACCGGCGGCATCTTCCACGCCTACTACACCGCCGAACTGGCCCCGGCCATCGCGGCGCTCGCCGCCGCGGGCCTGGTCACGGCTTCGAGCTGGTCCCGCGGCCGGGCCCGGTTCGTCCTGCCGGCCGCGGTGGTGGCGACGGCGGTGCTCGCCTTCGTCCTGCTCGACCGGACGCCGGACTGGCTGCCGTGGCTGCGGTACACCGTGCTGGCCGTGGCGTTGCTCGCGGTCGTCGCGACGCTGGTGCGGGCTTTCCGCGTCGCGGCCGCGATCGGCTTGGTCGCCGTTGTGGCCGGACCCGCGGCCTTCGTCGCCGACACCGCGGTGCGGCCGGGAAGTGTCCTGGAGAGCGCCGACCCGGTCGCCGGGCCGTCCTCGGCGGCCGCGCCGCACACCGTCTTCAGCGTCAGCACCGATCCGGGCGCCGCGGCCGGATACGTCCGGTTCATCGACAACGCGTACCGGCTCGGCCCCGGTCAGCGCCAGGTGCTCGCGTTCGCGCAGACGTCGGCCACCCAAATCACCTTGGCCGTCGAGGGCGGTACGTATGGCGCGGACCCGTTCCTGCTGAACACCGAGGCGCGCGTCGCGCCGCTCGGCGGTTACCTCGGCTTCGACCCGGCGCCGCCGGCCGCGGAGCTCCCGCAGTGGGTCGCGGCCGGGAAGCTGCGGTTCGTGCTGCTGCCCAAGGTGTTCGTCGACATCGCCCGCGCCGGCGCGAAGCAGACCACCGCGGCGGCCGACGCGGGGGAACTGCCCCGGCGGGTCGCCTGGGAGGCGAAGCACTGCCGTCCGGTGCCGCCCGCCCGGATCGGCCCGGACGCGGCCACGGCCGGGGTGCTGTTCGACTGCGGCGTCGGGCTGTCGCAAAGCTGAGCTTGCCCACGACGGTGGCTCTGCGGCTGGAGCGGACGCACTTGCCGCAGCCGACCGCCGGAGCGGCGGCGGGCGCTGCACCCAGCGTGATCGGCGTGGCCGGGTGTCCTTCCGCGTGACGCGTGGCCCGTGGCCCCGGCTCCGAGCCGGGGCCACGGGCGCGTTGCGCTGGTGCGCCGCTCACGAGCCTCCGGCGGCGTCGAGGTCCGCGGCGACGTGGGCGAGCTTGGCGCGCATCCGGGCGATCGCATCGCGCCCGATCGGCAGCCGCAGCGGCGGGTCCGCCAGCTCGGTGACGGTCCGGATCGCCGCGGCGGCCGCGGCGGGATCGACGGCGGGATCGTCGTCTTCCTCGCCGCCGTAGGTCGGCAAGGTGGACGCGTAGTCGTCGATCGGGTGCGCCACCTGGCCGGAGCCGGCCGTGGCGAAACCGGTGGCCAGCACCCCCGGCTCGACGATGGTGACCTTGATGCCGAACGGCGTCAGCTCCTCGTGCATCGCCTCGTGCAGTGCCTCCAGCGCGAACTTGCTGGCCGCGTACGCGCCGAATCGGGCCCCGGCGGAGAAACCGCCCATCGAACTGATCGCCAGCAGGTGGCCGGCGCGCCGGCGGCGCATGACGGGCAGGACCGCCCGCGTCACCAACAGCACCGCGAACACGTTGGTGTCGAACACGGCTCGCGCCTCCTCGGGCGTGGTCTCCTCGACCGCTCCGAACAGCCCGCGACCGGCGTTGTTGACCAGCACGTCGATCCGCCCGAACCGGTCGACGGCCGCCGCGGCCACGTGCTGGGCCTGGTGTTCGTCGGTCACGTCCAGCGGCAGCGCGAGCAGCCGCGGCCCGTGCCCCTCGAGCGCCGCCGCGACCCGCTCGGGGTTTCGCGCGGTCGCCACCACCGCATCGCCCGCGGCCAGCGCCTGCCGCGCGATCTCCAAGCCGAGCCCGCGAGACGTCCCGGTGATCAACCAGATCTTCATGCCGCTGAATCCCCCATCGAAAAGTAAACCCGGTGTACTTATCCACCCAGTCTACCTCTGCGCTAACGTGGACTGCGTGGAGGTCGACGAACCCGGCGGATTGCGCGAGCGCAAGAGGCGCCGCACCCGAGCGGCGATCTCCGCCGCGGCGATCGAACTCTTCCTCGCTCGCGGCTACGACTCGGTGTCCACCGTGGAGATCGCCGCGGCTGCCGAAGTGTCGAAGCGGACGCTGTTCAAGTACTTCCCTACCAAGGAGGACCTGGTCTTCCACCGGATCGCGGACCACGAGAACGAGAACGCCGAGGTCGTGCGCGCACGACCCGACGGCTGCTCGCCGCTGGAAGCGCTGCGCCGGCACTTCATCGCCGGTCTCGACCGCCACGATCCGATCACCGGCCTGACCGACGACGCCCAGGTGCTGGGCCTGGCGCGCATGATCCAGGCCACCCCGGGGCTCGCGCACGCGCTGGGCCGCTGGCTCGCCCGCGGCGAAGACGCTCTGGCGGCCGCGCTCCTCGAAACCACCGAGGTCGGCGACGAGCTGAGCGCGCGGCTGATCGCCGCGCAGATCACAGCCACCCAACGCTGTCTTGCCACCCACATCACCCGGCTGCTGCTCGACGGCCGCCCGCTCGAACGCACGCACCGGGACGCGAGGACCGCCGCCGAGCTTGCCTTCCGCCGGCTCGGCACGGGGCTCGACGCGCAGTTCGCCCGCGGGTGAGCAGGGCTCGAGAAACACCGGGCCGGGTCCGCCGCGCCGAGGCGGCGGAACCCGGCGTCGCTGCTACTAACCGCGGTGGAAGGTGATCGTGAAGCCGGTGCAGGAGGCGCACTGGTACATCGTCTGGTTGCCCGGCTCGGTGTCCTGTTTGGACCACGCGTACGCCTTGGGGCAGTGCGACTTGATCGCGTCGCTGTAGCTCGTGGGCGCGTCGCGGTTCGGGTTGACGCAGTTGATCAGCGTGCCGGACGGGGAGTACTGCCGGTTCGCGGCCGGGCAGTAGGGCAGCAGGTTCTCCGGGCAGCCCGCCGTGCCGCACGACGCCGAACCGGGCGGCACCGCCGCGTTGACCGGCTCGATCGTGATCGGGACGGAGAAGGCGTTGACGTAACTGACGTCGTACCACGGGGCGAGGCCGTCGGCGGTGTCGAAGTTGAACTCGGCCAGGCTGGCCGGCTGCTCGCCGGTCGCGCAGTGGTCGGCGTACCCGCCGCAGTCGCCGACCAGGCAGTGGAAGTCCCGGCCGGAGGTGCCCGTGCACCCCTGGCGGGCGAAGAACTTGCCCCGCCAGTGGCCGGGCGCGGACGTTTCGGGGATCGTGACGGTGGCCGACTGCCCGTCGGCCAGCGTCGGCAGGCTCGCGAAGTTGACCGACCCGTCGGCGTTCACGGTGCTGCCCAGCCAGACGGTCTGGCCGGTGTGGTTGACGAACGTCACCGTGTGGTTGCCCGCCGCGGTGGCCGGGCTCGCCGTCGAACCGGCGGTCAGGGCGACGACGAGCGCCGCGGCCGTGGCGAAGAGCCGCTTGAACATGCGGGATGGACCTCCGTTCGGTTCCGGTGCGGGTGGGGATCAGCCGGCGGCCCGGTAGGCGGCGCCGCTGGCGTTCGCGGTGGTTCCCGTGTAGAGGCCGGTCGGGGTGGTCGACGTCGACAGCGAGAACCAGGCGTAGCGCTCGACGAACGGCAGCCCGTTCAGCATCGCCGTGGACCGGCTGACGAAGTCGGCCTGCTCCGCGGCGGACGGGTAGCGCGGGGTGGGGCCGGAGAAGTCGATCAGCGCGTACTCGGTCACCCAGATCGGCCGGTGGTAGCGGTTGTACACCGCTTGCAGGTACGACTGCAGCTGCCCGGTGGCGGCGGCCGAGAAGTCGCCGCCGTACCAGTGCAGCGGGATGAAGTCGACGCGGTAGCCGCGCGCCGCCGCGCCGCTCATGAACCGGTCGAGCCAGCCACCGGGGGTGTCCCCGCCGTAGGCCACGGCCGGCGCGCCCAGCCGCAGGCCCGTCGCCTGCAGCTGCGGCCAGAGGTCGAGCGCGGTCTCGACCGGCATCTCGGCTTGGCCGGCCAGGTCGGGTTCGTTGAACGCGAGCAGCGTGCTCCCGGACGCCTTCGCCCGCTGCAGCTGCTCCGGGGTGACCGAACCGCGGCCCCAGATCATCGGGACGAACTCCGTCCCGGCCGGTGCGGTGATGCCCTGCGGATCCGCGGCCCAGGTGTAGAACCACCGGGCGCCGACGTCGGCGAGCGCGGTGGTGACGCCGGGGAAGGCGGCCGCGCTGACGCCCTTCTTGGTGCCGGCCGCGGTCGCCGGTGCGGCCGGCCCGCCGGCGACGACCGCGGCGGCGAGGGTCACGACGAGCAGCAGGTTCCTGAGCTGGTTCATGCCGTTCCGCCGGGTCACGAGCGGACGAACGACCAGGTCACCGGGATGGTGCCCAGTGCGGGGTCGGCGAGCTGGGCGAACGCCGGCGCACTCAGGTCGATGTGCGCGCTGTCGCAGCTCGGGCACTTGTCGGCCACGGGCACGGTGATGGTCCGGCCGTTGTAGGAGACCCGGACGGACACGCCCCGGCACAGCGGGTCGTTGTTCGGGTTGGCCGTGGTCCAGTAGGCGGCCGGTGCCGCGACGAGCAGCTGGGTGGCGGCGTTGATCTGCGTGCCGCAGGCGCCGAAGCCGGCGTCGTTGTAGTAGGTGGCGCGCCCGTTGACCGGCTGGTCGAAAGGAATGTCGGCCCACGCCGTCCCGCTCATCGTCAGGGGAAGCGCGGCGGCAGCGGCCAGCGCGGCGAGCGACTTGATGGTCTTGCGCATTTTCCGTCCCTTTCCCTCGTGGTGCGGACTGCGAATTCGGGACTGTCGCGGTTTCCCGCGTGTTTCCGCGCCGGATGATACTGCGCCGCGCAATACCGCGCTATGACAGGAAATTGTCCGGACGACATTGGTTGTCAACGTTGACAACGCGCGCGGAGGCGTTCATTTCGAAATCTGTTGAATGATGCCTCTGGCGGTCCGGAAAACGGCGAAGGGCCGGGGAGTGCCTGCGGTCGGCGATCTTCCGGTCACGCCGACGGGGTGTCGGTCGGCGAGCGGCTCCAGTCGAGGGCGGCGTGCCAGGCGGTGAGCAGGGCCTCGTCGTCGGCGTACGTCGGAGCGGGCCCGAACGGGATCCAGGTCTGCCCGACCACGGCACCCCCGTCGATGCGGTGGATGGTGATGCCGGAGTAGCGCACTTCCTCCCGGGTGGGGCCGGTGCCCATCGAGACGGACCGGACGTCGTGCAGCAGCCGTACTTGCCTGTCCGGCATCGACCACGCTCCCTTCGGCTTCGACGTGGACATCGCGGGGCGCTGGCGTTTTGTCACACCTTGCGGCCCGGAACACCCCAGTCGGGGGAGGAGCTCGTGGCACTGCGAGTTCTCCGCTATGAGCTTGCGGAAGCAAATGGCTGCCGTTCACGGCGAGGAGACGTGCGAGCTTTGCCGATTTCCAGAATGCGTGGCCGGGTGGAGGCGGGCTCGGCCGTGCGCCGGGCCCGCCTCCACCCATTCCGATTTCAGCGCTGCAGGGTCAGCACACCCGGCTTGTAGGGCAGGAGGCCGTAGCCGGTGCCGTCGGATTGGGGATCGCGGCCTTGGTAGAGGAACTGCAGGTTGCAGGGGTCGACGGTTTTGGTCTGGTCGGGATTGGTGCGGACGAGGTCGCCGTGGCTGATGTCATTGGTCCAGGTGGCGCCGCTGTTGGCCTTGCCGGCGAAGGGGTTGCTTTCGGTGGCCGCCTGCGGGGTCCACGTGCCGTTCAGGCTGGTGGCGGTGAACGAGCGGAAGAAGCGCCGCTCGTTCGTCCCTCGGGCCTCGACGATCATGAGGTACTGGTTCTGGCCCTGGATCTTGTAGACCTCGGGGGCTTCGAAGAGGTTGAGCACGGTGTCGCTCATGATCTTCGTGTAGCCGGAGCCGAAGCTGCCCGGGAAGTTCCCGATGGGCATGGTGGCGCGGTAGATGCTGCCGTTGTCGTCGGCGAAGAACAGGTACATGTTCGTGTCGTCGCCGATGATGGTCTGGTCGATGGGGGCTCCGCTGGGGAGGGTGCCGGTGAACAGCGTCTGCGGCGCGGACCAGCCGTTGGGGTTGGTGGGGTCGCTCGAGGTGCGGTAGGAGAAGGTCGGGCCGCCCCACTGGTAGGCGAGCACCCAGATGTTCTTCGGCGCGAAGTAGAACAGCGTCGGCGCGACGGCGTTGAAGGACATCGAGTTCTGGGCGGCGGAGGCCATGTCCGACCAGTTCGTGAAGGGGCTGAAACTCATCGAATTCCAGCTCGACCCGGTGTCGTGCGTGGTGGCGTAGACGACGTGCTTGCCGTTGTAGACGACGTTGGTGAAGTCCTTGAGGGAAACCCAGCCCTGCTTCGGGGTGGCCAGCGGCCCGGTCGAGCTCCAGCGGTAGGTCGAGGGCAGCGTGCAGGTGGCGCTGCCGCCGTCGACCCGGACGAGTTGCCACTGCTGGTCGTTGGCGCCGGTGCCGGTCTGCTGCACGACGCCCGCGCCGTCGGCGGTCGAGGCGCCCTGGACGTCGAGGGCCTTGCCGCTGTTGCGGTTGACCAGCCGGACGTAGCCGGTCGCGGCGTCGGCGAGGCTGAACTGCTGGTTGGTGCCGCCGTTGTCGGTCCACTGCACCACGGGAGCGCCGTCGGCGGTGGAGGCGCCCTGGACGTCGGCGAGCTTGCCGGAGTGCCGCGCGCGCAGCTTGTAGTAGCCGCCGCCGGCGTCCACGAACTGGAATTGCTGGTTGGTGGCGTTGGTGCGGCTCCACTGGATGAGGCCGGCTCCGTCGGTGGTGGCCGCGCCGTTGACGTCGAGGGCCTTGCCGCTGTTGCGGTTCAGCAGGACGTACCAGGCGGTGGTGTCCACAGTGGCGGCCGACGCCGCCGTGGGGGCCACCGTGAGCAGCCCGCTCACGACGGTCACGACGGCCGCGGCGGCCGAACCCGCCCGCCACCGGCGGCGCCGGTTCGCGGTGCTCGCAGATCCCAGGGACATGCAGCTTTCCTTTCGTCAACGGTGACGGCCGGCGAACTGTTAGCGTTAACACTTTCGGCGGCGGAGCGGTGGGGAAATCACGGAGGGATGGGGGATGGGGTCGGCCGGCGGTGCGGCCGGAGGCACCAGAGGACTGTGAACGATAACGGCGACCGCGTCAAGATGGGACTCGGCGGCTCCCCGGCCGCCTGGCCGACCCCCGGTCGAACACGAGTTCGAATCGGTGGTAGAGTATGCGTCGGGTGGTGGTGCGGCCGCAGGGGAAGTGCGGTCCGCGCCACCACCTCTCAGCGCTGCAGCGTCAGCACGCCCGGCCGCCAGGGCAGGTGGTTGTAGTCGGTCCCGTCGGAGCGGGGATCGCGGCCTTGGTAGAGCAGTTGCAGGTTGCAGGGGTCGATCGTCTTGGTCTGGTCGGGGTTGCTGCGCACGAGGTCGCCGTGGCTGATGTCGTTGGTCCAGGTGGCGCCGCTGTTGGCCTTGCCGGCGAAGGGGTTGCTTTCGGTGGCCGCCTGCGGGGTCCACGTGCCGCCGAGGCTGGTGGCGGTGAACGACCGGAAGAAGCGGCCGTTCGCGCCCATCGCCTCGACGAGCATCAGGTACTGGTTCTGGCCCTGGACCTTGTAGACCTCGACCGCCTCGAACAGGTTCGCCTGCGTGTCGCTCATGACCGTCGTGTAATTCGACCCGAAGCTGCCCGGGAAGTTCCCGATCGGCATGCCGGCGCGGTAGATCTTGCCGTTGTCACCGGCGAAGAACAGGTACATGTTCGAGCCGTCGCCGATGAGCGTCTGGTCGAGCGGGGCCCCGCCGGGAATGGTGCCGGTGAACAGCTCCTGCGGTGCTGACCAGCCGTTCGCGTTGGCCGGGTCGGTCGACGTCCGGTAGGAGAAGGTGGTCGGGCCCCACTGGTAGGCCAGCACCCAGATGTTCTTGGGCGCGAAGTAGAACAGCGTCGGGGCGACGGTGCCGATGGTCATCCCGGTCTGGCCGGCCGAGGCCATGTCGGACCAGGTGGTGAAGGGGCTGAACGCCATCGAGCCGTAGGACCCGTTCGCGTCGGTCGTCGAACCGTAGACCAGGTGCTTTCCGTTGTAGACGACGTTGCTGAAGTCCTTGAGCGCGACCCAGCCCGCCTTGGGGTTCGCGAGCGGTCCCGTCGAGGACCAGCGGTAGGCCGACGGAAGCGCGCACGAGCCGGTGTCGCCCAGCCGGACGAGCTGCCACTGCTGATCGGTCGCCTGCCGGTCGCCGTACTGGACGACGGCCGCGCCGTCCGCGGTCGACGCGCCCGTCACCTCCGCGGCTTTCCCGCTGTTGCGGTTGATCAGCCGGACATGGCCGCCGTCGGAGTCGGCGAGGCGGAACTGCTGGTTGGTTCCGTTCAGGTCGGTCCACTGCTGGATTTTCGCGCCGTCGGCGGTCGACCAGTTGCCGACGTCGAGGACCTTGCCCGAGTTCTTCGACTTCAGCCGGTAATAGCCGTTGCCGGAATCCACGAACTGCCACTGCTGATTGGCTCCGTCGTGGCGGGACCACTGCTGGACCACCGCTCCGTCGGCGGTGGACGCCCCGGAAACGTCGAGTGCTTTGCCGCTGTTGCGGTTGATCAGCACGTACCACGCGTTCGGGTCGACGGTGGCCGCCCACGCGGCGTTCGGGGCGAGCGCGACCGCCGTGGTGGCCGCGAGGACGGTCGTGAGCAAGGTGATCGCGGCGCGCCACCGGCGGCGATGCCGGTGGTGGCGCGCGGACCGGGGTGGGGTCTGACCGGTCGGGCTCATGGTGGTTCTCCTTCGGACGGAGAGCTTGTTAGCGCTAACAATCGAGCTTGCAGAACATTTCCGCGTCGAACGGAGCATCGGGGAACGGCGAACACCGCAATCTCGAGGTTGCCAGATCGTTCGCGCGTCTTCAAGAGGTGCGGGATCGGGACACGCGATCCGAAGGAGGAGAATTCCGGAGCCGATTGTCGAATCCGGCGTCGCGCATTCGACGCGAGGATGAGAAGCTTCAGCGCCGAACCAGGGCACGCGAAGGAGATATTGCGAATGACGACGCAGCACATCGGAAGAACGCCAGTGCGGCTGTACATGTCGATGTCGGTCGACGGGTACATCGCCGGACCGGACGACCGCACGGGCCAGGAACTCGGCAAGGACGGCTGGCGGCTGTTCGACTGGCTCGACGACCGCCGGTCCGGCGGGATCAACGGGCAGGTCTACGCCGAGGCGGAGGCGACGGGGGCGCTGATCTCCGGGCGCCGCACGTTCGAGCTGGCCGGCCGGTGGAACGGCGACCACCACGACGGCGTGCCGATCCACGTGCTCACCCACCACGTCGACCCGGGCGACGTGCCGCCGGGCAGCGCGAAGTTCTACACCGACGTCGACGCCTGCGCCGACGAGGCCCGGGAAGCGGCGGGGGACCGGGGCGTGATGGTCCACGGCGCGGGCGCGGCGCAGGCGCTGCTGGCGGCGGGCCAGCTCGACGAGATCGAACTGCACCTCATCCCCGTGCTGCTGGGCGGCGGGCGGCGGCTGTTCGAGCCGACCGGGCTCGGCCACGTCGAGCTGGAGCTCGTCCGGCGGCTCGAAGGCCGCGGCGTCACGCACCTGCGGTACCGCGTGCTGCACGATGCGAAGTGACATCGTCGCCGGGCGTTCACTGTCTTCGAGAGACCGGATCGTTACGCAACTTCGGGCCGGGTGGAACGTCTGGTGGTCGTGAGAGTGATCCGCATAGCCGGGCTCGGCCTGGCGGGCTTGATGCTGGCAGCGTGTAGTGGACAGGCCGAGACCGGGGGGACCGCGCAGGCGATCGGCGCGGTCGGCGTGACCGGAACGGCGACGACACCCGGGGTACCGGCGGCGACCGTGGCGTTCCTCCCCGCCGGCGGGGACCAGCTGAGTCCGAAGGACCCGATCGTCGTGAAGGCTTCGGGGGGCACGTTGCAGGCGGTCGCGGTGACGAACCCGCAGACCGGCAACGGCGTCAAGGGCGAGCTCTCGCCGGACAAGACGACCTGGACCAGCAAGGACAACCTCCGGTACGGCGCCACCTACCAGGTGGTCGCCACCGCGGTGAACCAGGCGGGGGCGGCGACCGAGCAGCGCGGCGAGGTGCACACGATCAAGCCGTCGGGGGTCGCCACTCCGGCGCTGTTCCAGCCGGCGTCCGGTGACTTCGGCGTCGGCCTGATCATCGGCCTGAAGTTCGACCGCGACATCGCCGACAAGGCCACCGTGGAGAAGTCCTTCAAGGTGACGTCCTCGCCCGCGCAGGACGGCGGCTGGTACTGGGTGAACAAGCGCGAAGTGCACTACCGGCCCAAGGACTACTGGAAGGCCGGCTCGACCGTCAAGCTCGAGACCACGACGTTCGGCATGCCGATCGGGGGTGGCCAGTACGGCGGCCAGGACGTCTCGGCCAGCTACAAGGTGCACGACTCCTGGATCGCCAAGGCGGACGGCAAGACCCACCAGATCAAGGCGTTCCACAACGGCCAGCTGGTGAAGACCGCGCCGACCAGCATGGGCAAGACCGCCGACACCCCGCCGCGCGGCCCGACGCCGACCTTCAACGGCACGCACGTCGTGCTGGGCAAGGAAGCGCACAAGATCATGGACTCCTGCACCTACGGCGTGTGCGAGGGCGACCCGGGGTACTACAGCGCGCCGGAGAACTGGAACGTCCGCATCTCCGCCGACGGCGAGTACCTGCACGAGAACCTGAAGACGGTCGGCGTGCAGGGCAGCGACAACGTCTCCAACGGCTGCCTCAACATGAACACCGAGAACGCCAAGTGGTTCTTCGACAACTTCAACGCGGGCGACGTCGTCGAGGTCACCAACTCGGGCGGCCCGCAGCTGGCCATCAACAACGGCCACGGCGACTGGGCCATCAGCTGGAGCGCCTGGCAGGCGGGCAGCGCCCTGCGGGGGTGAGTCTCGCTGTGGGAAGGAGGCCTTCGGTACGCCGGAGGCCTCCTTCACTGTCCGGGGGTCAGTTCAGGGACGGATCGGCGAGGGCCCGCCTGCTGACGTCGGGAACATAGGCCCGCAACGCGAAAATGAGCCCGCGAATGGCACCACGGGCTTCCGAGGTCAGCTGAGCATGCCGAGCCACGTCCAGTTCGTTCGCGATGGTGAGCAGGGCGAAGTCCACAAGGTCCCCGCCCGCCACGGAGGTGACCTCGCCGGTGAACCGGTTCGTGAGCGGGAGCGGGGTCGCACCCAGGTGGGCGTAAGTCCGGCCGCGATCGCAGACGTCGTAAAGGTGGACCAAGGCTTCAGCGTCGTGGCCGATGGCCGCGCGCAGGCCGGCTCGCCGATCCGGGGGCAGGAGCGGGTGCGGGAAGCCGTCGGTGCCGTAGGTGGCGTGGCACAGCGCCGCGAGGCGTACGCGCCGGCTGCCGCCCCACTCGGTCACCTGGCCGGCCACGCGCCGGAGGTGGTCGAGGAGGTTTCCGCCGGGGTGGTCCACCTGCTCCGCGCCCAGATCGCGGAGAAACGCCAGCGCGGGCCACTCGGCGGTGGCGGCGGCGATGGTTTCGGCCAGCGCCACCGGCTGGTCGCGGGCGACGAGGTGCCCGGCTCCGGCAATGTGGGTCACCTCGGTGTGCGGCGCCAGCTGCCGCAACCGGTCGACGTCGTCGTCGGTGACCGGTGAGCCGGTGCCGCCGCGCACCAGCAGGAGGGGCCGGTCGAGCCGCGCGGTGCTCTCCCGCAGCCGGGGAACGCGGTCGAGCACGTCGTCGACCAGTTGCGCGTGGGTGCCGAGCAGGCCGCCGGCGGCGAGGAAGCCGCGGACGCGGCCGGGTTCCAGGCCGGGCACGACGTCCACCAGCACCAGACCCGCCACCCTGGCGCGGACCGCCGGATCGCCCAGTGCGGCGATGGCCGCGAGCCCGCCCAGCGAGGCGCCGACGACCACACACCCCGGCGGTTCGGCGTGGAGCATGGCGGCGACGTCGTCCGCGCAGAGCGCGAGCGTCCGCGGGACGCCGTCACTGTCCCCGTGGCCGCGCTGATCGAAGGCCACGCACCGGAATCCCGCGCCGACGAGGACCTCGATGACCGGCGTCCAGACCCGCCGCCGCTCGCCGCCGGCGTGCAGCAGCAGAACGGCCGGGCCGTCGCCGGTCTCCTGTCCGCGGAGGACCGCGTCCGGGCGCGTGATGCGCCGCTCTTTGGTGCCGGTGAGTTCGGCCATGAGCCCCCCCTACCTTGTGACGTCAAGGTAACATACCTTGGCCGGTCAAGGTATGGTGCGGGCGTGACGTCTTCGCGGGTGCGCCGCCCTCCCGATGAGGCCCGGCGCCTGATCCTGGACACGGCCGAGCGGCTCCTGGCCGAAGGGGGTGTCGCCGCCGTCCAGGTCCGGGCCGTCGCCACCCGCGTCGGCATGACCGACGCCGGGGTCCACCACCACTTCGGCAGCCGCGACCACCTCCTGGAAGCGCTGTTGCGGCACGGCGGCCGGAAGATCCGCGCCGGAGTCGAGGAAGTGCTGGCCTCCTGGCTCGGCCGCGGCGCCGATCTCGGTGAGCTTGTCGAAGCCCTGGCCGCGTTCTACCGCGGTGGCTACGGCGAACTGGCGGTGGCGTTGCACGCCGCCGGGTGGCGGGACCGGGGTTCGGGGATGCTCGCCCCGGTCGTCGACGCGCTGCACGCACTGCGGCCCGACGCCGCGCACGTGCCGGTCGAGGACACCGGGCTCGCCGTCGCCGCGCTCCACCAGGCCCTCGTCACCGAGCCGCTCTACGGGCCCGTGTTCCGCCGCAGCGCCGGCGTCGCCGGCCGGGCGGCCGCGACGAGCGGCCCCCAGCTCCGGTGGTGGACCACTCAGCTTTCGCGGGCGCTCGGCCTCGCTTAGTTTCGCGCGTCGCAAGTTCTTCGCCGTTCGGGCCGATGCGCCCCAAGGCCACCTTGGGGCGGTTGAGCCGGGGCCGCTGTCAACGAATCTCGGACGCGCGACACCAGGGCGTGTCTGGTGACCGGACGGCGAGTGCGGTACAACCGGAAGCGTGGCCGAGCGCGTCGGGCGTCCTGACCCGCACGGTTCCGTCGAACGGGACGTGCTGGTGCGGTACCTCGACGCCTGGACCGCGACCGTGCTGCGGTCGCCGCGGGGCGGGACCTACGTCGAGTGCGGCGAGTTCGCCGCCGATGTCTTCCGGGTCTTCGGGGAGTTCGCCGACCGGCTGGCCGAGCACCCCCTGGCCGTGGTGGTCGTCGGCCGGGCCGCGCCGGGTGGGGCTCCGGCGGGGCTGGCCGTCCGGACGGCAGGTGAGCTCCGGGAGGTCGAGGTGCCCGGGCCGATGCTGGCGCACCTGTGCGGCCCCTGGCCGCCGGGCCTGGTGCGGGGCAAGGCGCACGAGGTCCTGCTCTCGGCCGAGCCGGGCACCGATCACCGGGACCGGCTGCGGGCGGCGGGGCTCGGGTGCGCGGTCGCCGTGGACCTCGTGGCCGACGACGGGACCGCGCGGGCCCTGGTGTTCGCGACCGCCGACAGCCGGCACCTCGCGACGTTCAAGACCGAGCTGTGGGCCGCGGACGAGTTCGCGGGCATCCGGTACCGCGATCCGGCGGACGCCGAGGGGACGCTGGTCGACATCTCGCTCACCCCGCAGCTGCTGCCGCTGCGGCGGGCGCTGCTGGCGGAACTGGACCGGCGGGGCGCCGCCACCGTCGCCGAGCTGCAGCGGTTCACGCTGCTGGAAACGATCTACCGGCCCGAGGACGCCGTCGGCGCGCTGACCGCCGCGGTGGCCGCGGGGCAGGCCGGGCGGGAACCGGAAAAGGGCAGACTGAGCTCCCGCACGATCCTCTCCCCGGTGAACTAGCGGTTCGCCAGAGTCGGGCGCAGCGCCGTGACGACGGCCGTGGTGACGACCAGGTGCATGAGCATCAGGCCGAAGACGTTGGCGGCGGTGGCCCCCGCGGTGAACAGCAGCAGGTCCGGGACCCAGGTGAGCACGAGCACCGCGGGGACGACCACGCGCAGGGCGTGCGGTGCCCGGCGGGCGAGCACGAACCAGCCGACGGTGCCCAGCAGCAGCCCGACGGCGGTGGCCGGCAGGTAGACCGCGGGGGACAGGCCCATGGCGATCCCGCCGTCGTCGAGCGCCAGCGCCCCGAGGGCGATGCCGGTGTTCGCCGCGGCGGCCGCCAGGAAGGCGAAGCCGAGACGGAGAGCGGTGGTCGTGGTGGGCCGGGGGATGGTGGTCATCGCTCCTCCTTGACTTTAACACGCAACCCAAACGGTAGGTTGGGTTGCGTGTTAAAGTCAAGACGTGAGTGGAGAGGAGCCGGTCCGTTGGCTCGGCGAAGACGAGCGGCGGGCGTGGATCAACCTGGCGAAGGTCCTGCTCACGCTGCCGGGCGCGCTCGAAAGCCAGCTGCTGCGCGACGCCGACCTGACGCTGCTGGGCTACATGATCCTGGCGCGCCTGTCGGCCGTGCCGGGAGAAAGCCTGCGGATGAGCGAGATCGCGGAGATGGCCAACGGGTCGCTGCCGCGGATTTCGCACGCCGTCGCGCGCCTGGAGGACCGCGGGTGGGTGACGCGCGAGGTGCGCACCGGCCAGGGCCGCCGGTTCACGACCGCGACGTTGACCGATGCCGGCCGCGCGCACCTGGCCGCTTCGGCACCCGCGCACGTCGCCACGGTTCGCCGGCTGGTGACGGATCCGCTGGGTGAGGACTTCGTGCGCGTCGGCGACGCCGTAGCGCGGATCGTCGAGACCCTCGGGCTGCCCACGGAGATCCTCAAGCCGGAGTAGGGCAGCGGGTTCAGCGTCCTCGGGTGGCTTTCGTGCGGTGGCGGTACAGCAGCCACACGAAGTAGGGCGCGCCGATGATCGCGGTCATCAGGCCGGCCGGGAGCTGCCCCGGGGCGATGACCGTGCGGCCGGCGGTGTCGGCCACGCAGACGCCGATCGCGCCCAGCAACGCCGCGGCGGGCAGCAGGCGGGAATGCCGGCTGCCGACGAGCGCGCGGGCCGCGTGCGGGGCGACCAGCCCGACGAACGTCAGCACCCCGATGCCCGCGACGGCCGCGCCGGTCAGCAGAACCGCGCACGACAGCAGCAGCAACCGGGTCCGGGCCACGGGCACGCCCAGCACCCGCGGTGTTTCGTCGTCCAGCGACAGCAGGTCGAGTTCCCGCCGCAGGCGGACCAGCACCGGCACCACCAGCAGCAGCGCCAACGCCATCGGCACCAGGTGCGGAAAGGCCCGGCCGTAGGTCGAGCCGCCCAGCCAGGTCAGCGCCTTGGTCTCGTTCCACGGATCGGACAGGGTGATCAGCAGCGTCACCAGCGCCTGCGCCGCCGCGTGCACGCCGAAGCCGATCAGCACCAGGCGTTCACTGGCGAAGCCGCCCCGGGCCGCCACGGCGAAGACCAGGGCCATCGCGAGGGCGGCACCCAGGCCGGCGGACCCGGTCAGCGTCCAGAAGCCGACCCCGGACACGGCCGTGATGACGGCGACCGCGCCGAGGCCCGCGCCGCCGACGACCCCGATCATCCCGGGCTCGGCCAACGGATTGCGCGCGACCGCCTGGGTGAGCGCGCCGCCCAGCGCCAGTGCCGCGCCCGCCAGCAGGGCGGCCGCGACGCGGGGGACGCGGGTGTCCAGCACCCCGGTGACGATCGGGCCCGCCCGGCCGGTCACCCCGTTGACGACGTCGCCCAGCAGCAGTTTCGCGTCGCCGAGCAGGACCGCTCCGACGGCGACGCCGAGCACCCCGAGCACCAGCACGCCCAGCACGAGACGGTACCGGGCCGCGCTCACCCCGCCCCGCGCGCCGGCCGCGGGCGGTGCGGCGGTCGCGGTGGTGATCCGGGCCGTCCGGGCCAGCACCACCAGGAAGAGCGCGCCGAGGATCGTCGTGACGACGCCCGTCGGCACCTCCAGCGCGCGTTGCGGACCGATGATCGCGCGGAGCAGCACGTCGGCGCCCAGCAGGAGAACCGCGCCCAGCGCCGCCGAACAGGGCAGCAGGGCGGCGTGCCGGTGCAGGCCCGGCACCGCGGAAGCCAGCAGCCGGGCCACGGCCGGCGCGGCGAGGCCGACGAACCCGATCGGGCCGGCCAGGGTCACCGCCGTCGCGGCCAGCAGCACGGCCAGCACGATCGCGGTGCCGCGGACGCGTCCGATGTGGACACCCAGCGTCCTGGCGTGGTCGTCGCCGGCGTGGATCAGGTCCAGCCGCCGGGCCATGCCGAGCAACGCGGCCAGCGCGACGCCGGCGACCGGGCCGAGCGTGCGGACGCCGGCGAGCCCGTTCTGCTCCAGCGAGCCTTCGCCCCAGGCGAAGAGACCGCGCGTTTCCTGGGAGTACAACAGCAACAGGACCTGGGTGACCGAGACCAGGGCCAGTGCGATCGCGGTCCCGGCCAGCACCAGCCGCACGATCCCGGTGCCTCCGGTGCCGGACAGCGCGAGCACGAGCGCCGCCGCGGCCAGCCCGCCCGCGAACGCGATCCCGGTCGCGCCGAGCAGGGGCAGGGAGACGCCGAAGGCGGCCACGGCGACCACCGCCAGGTGTGCCCCGGCGTTGACGGCCAGGGTGTCCGGCGACGCCAAGGTGTTGCGGGACACCGATTGCAGCACCGCGCCGGCCACGCCGAGCGCGCTCCCGACGACCAGCGCCGCGAGCAGGCGCGGCAACCGTGATTCGACGACCACCGCGGCCGTGTCGCCGGTGCCGCCGCCGAACACCAGCCGCAGCACGTCCAGTGCGTCCAGGTTCGCGGTGCCCTGCGTCAGGTGCACCGCCGAACCCAGCAGGACGAGCGCGGCGAGCCCGCCGCCGAGCAGCGCGAGCCGCCCGCGGCGCCGGACGGCGGCCACGGGCGGCTCGGTCAGCGTCACCACAGCTAGTTCTTCAGCGCGTCGACGGCGGCGTCGACGAACTGCGCCATGGACTTCGGCCCGCCGAACATCCAGAGGGAGTCCGGGAAGCGGTGCACCTTGCCGCTCTTGACGAACGGCAGGTTCTGCCAGATCGCGTTGCCGGCCAGCTGCTGGGAGTACGGGTCGCCCTCGGCATTGTTGGCGAGGTACCAGAACCGCACGTCGGGCAGCTTGGTCAGGCCTTCGACGTCGGCCTGCGCGAGACCGTAGACCGCGTCGCCGTCCATCGGCCAGGCCGTCTCGAGGCCGAGCCTGCCGAAGACCGCGGACACCAGCGCGCCCTTGGTGTACGGGCGGATGCTGACCGCGCCGGAGGTGACGTAGGCGTCGGAGAAGGCGACTTTCTGCCCCAGGGCGCCCAGTTTCTCCACTTCGGACCGGCCGGCGGTGAGCTTCTGCTCGAATTCGGCTTTCAGCTGCGCGGCCCGGGTTTCGGTCCCGGTCGCCTTGGCGATGGTGTCCAGGTTGGCGTACATCCCGGCGATCGGGTCCTTGGCGTTGCCGCCGGTGATGACGATGACCGGGACCTTCGCCTCGATCTGGTCCAGAGCCCCTTCGGTCACGCTGTCGGTGACGACCACGAGGTCCAGGCCCAGCGAGCCGAGCGTGTCGAGGCTCGGTTCGCCGCGGGTGCCGATGTCCTTCGGGGTGCCGTCGAGCTTCTCGGCGCTGACCCACTGGCCGTAGCCTTTGATGTCGGCGACGCCGACCGGCATGACGCCGAGCGACACGAGGTGCTCGACGGCGTTCCACTCGGTGGCCGCGACGCGCTTGGCCGGGTGGGCCAGCTTCACCTCCTTGCCGCGCGAGTCGACGACGGTGACCGGGCCGGCGCCGCCGGTGGCGGCCGCGTTGCCGGTGGGTGCCTCGGTGGTGCCGCAGCCCGCCACGAAGAACGTGACGGCCGCGGACAGGCCGAGCAGCAGCCGGGTGATGCGCATGTTTCTCCTGTTTTCCTTGGGTCAGACGGACGCGGTGCGCGCGTCGTTGAAGCGGCCCACCGCGCGGGTGTGGATCCGCCCGTCGGCCGGGTCGGTCACGACCTCCACGCGGATGCCGTAGGCGCGGGTAAGGTTTTCCGGCGTCAGCACGTCGGCGGGGGCGCCCTCGGCGGTGACCCGGCCGCCTTCGAGCAGCAGCACCCGGTCGGCGACCGCCGCGGCCTGGTCGAGGTCGTGCAGCACCACGCCGACCCCGACACCGTGCCGGTCGGCGAGGTCGCGGACGACGTCGAGGATCTCGACCTGGTACCGCAGGTCGAGGTAGGTCGTGGGTTCGTCGAGCAGCAGCAGCGCGGTGTCCTGGGCCAGGCAGGCGGCGAGCCACACCCGCTGGGCCTGCCCGCCGGAGAGCGCCTGCACCGGCCGGTCGGCGAGGGCGGACAGGCCGGTGAGCTCCAGCGCGCGGGCGACGGCGGTGGGGCCGCCGGGGTCCCGGCCGCCCCACCGCGACCGGTGCGGGTGCCTGCCGTATTCGACCAGCTCCCGGACGCACACCCCGCCCGGGGCGGTCCGGTGCTGCGACAGCAGGGTGATCCGCTTGGCAACGTCCTTTCCGGACAGTGCGCGCAGGTCGGCGCCGTCGGCGAAGGCGACCGAGCCCGCGACCGGCGGGTGCAGCCGGGCGAGCGTGCGCAGCAACGTCGACTTCCCGCTGCCGTTCGGGCCGATCAGCGCGGTCACGGTCCCGGCGTGCAGCGAGACGGACGCGGCCCGCACGACGACGTCGGTGCCGTAGGCGACGTCGACCGCACGGGCGTGGACACCGGTGCCGGCGGGGTGGGGGACGAGGGACACAGGAGGACCATAAGGTCAGGCTTACCTAAGTAACAAGGTGGCGGACGGCACAATCCGGACACCGTCGCGTTCGAGTCGTCCCCCGAGGCCGGCCGCCCGCGGGGAGCGGGTGGACGAACCGCCGTGAGCCGGCTCGCCGGCGGTGCTGCCCGGCGGGGCTTTTCGAAGCCGAGCTCCGCGCGGCGGGCGTCCCCATTCCCCGATAAGCATAAAAAGGACACCCGCCGGTGATTTTCCGGCGAACAATCAGCGTTCCACGAACCGTGGAAGAATCATCGAAAAGCGCGGCCGGGTTTTCGGCCACCCGCTGCGCGCCACGCCGGAATCAGGTGGTTCGCCATCGCGAGGACCACACCGGCGGCCACGCACGCCCAGCGATCCGGGCCCGGTCCCGGCGCGCCGAGCACCGCGGACCCGGCGCTGCCCGCGGCGAGCACGACCGCCCGGCACACCACGGCCCACGACACCTTCTCCGCGCCGAAACACCCGCACGGCACGCCCGGCCGCCGTGTCCGCAGCACCGCCGTGTACCCGGCAAAAGCGCAGTACAGCGCCGCTTGCGCGGTGGCGGGCAGGGCCGTGGCCGCCGGGGCGGTGAGCAGGGTCGCGAGCGTGGCCGCGCCCACGGCGACCTCCGCGGCGGCGGCCGGCGCGGCCACGACCGGCGGCAGCAGGCGGTGGGCGCGCAGCACCGCGCGGTGCTCCCGGTGGCGGGCAGCGTGGGCCGCGCCGGCCGCGGTCAGGAGCACCGCCCCGAACGCCGTCAATGCCGCGGACCAGAAAGTGAGCATGAACCCACTGTATTCACCGACAAAAGTGCCGTCCCCGATCGGAGCAATTCGGAAGCCGGTGGAAAACGATCGTGGTCACCGCGGAATCCGTCGGCTACGCTCGCCGGGTGCGATTCCGGGAATCGGAGGTCTCATGGGGGCACAACGGCTGCGATTGGTGGCGCCGAGCGGCGACCGGGTGACCGTGGGCCTGCCCGCGGCGGCCCCCGTCTCGCACGTCGTGGCCGGCGTCCGGTTCGTCGGCGGCTCCTACGGCACCGGGTTCCAGATCGGGTCCCGCGGCTACCACGACTTCGCGTGCACGCACGTCGCTCCGGCGGACACCCGTGAGCGGCTGGTCGTGCACGGCCGGGAGGTGGTCGTCGCCGAGGCCCGCGACGGGCAGTCGTCGGTGGCCACCCTGCTCGGCACCTACCACGAGCTGATGACGGTGTACGCCGGCCCGGCGCCCCACCGCGACCGCGTGCGGGCCCTGTTCGGCTCGCTGCGCATCGAGGACCACGTCGACGGCATGACCGTCGTCCCCCGCGCCGAGACGCTGCTGGATCCGATGAACGAACACCTCGTGGTCGTGGTGAAGGACCACGGTTCGCTCTCGATCCCCGCGCCGCGCCAGGCCGCGGCCTTGCTCCCGCGGCACGCGGGCGCGCGCACGAAACACGGTGAAGTCTGGAAGTCCGGGTACGGCGGGAAGTCCTTCGTCCTGGGCTGCCCGGCGGGCGTGGCCGAGGTGCACCTCGCGGACACGGCGGCGAAGACCGAGCGGGAGCGGCTCGACTGGCTCGACGACCTCGACGTCGCCTGGGACCGCCGATGACCGCCTCGACCGCGCTCACCATCCTGACGTGGGCGGCGATCATCCTGCTGTTCTTCGGGCTGGCGGCGGTCCTGCGCGAAGTCCGGCTGCTGCGCGCGACGATCACCCGCAGCACGGACGGGTTCGTGGCCGCCCCGCCCGATCTGGTCCTCGGCCCGCGGTTCGCGGGCCGGATCGTGGCGGCGGTCGATTCGGGCTGCCCGCTGTGCCTGGCCGTGGCCGAGCGGCTGGCCGGGCTCGGCGCGGACGCGACCCTGCTGACCCACGAACCCCGGACGACGTGGGCGGACCTGGCCCGCGGCCTGCCGGTGGTCAGCGACGCCGAAGCGTGGCGTGCGGTTTCCCACCTCGCGCCGCCGGTGCTGATGCTGCTCGACGGCACCGGCCGCGTCCGCCGGATGCTGCTCCCGGTCCGCGCGGCCGAAGTGGACACGGCCGTGGCCGGCTGGGCCGCGCCGGAGGAAGGAGGCGAGACCGGTGACGCTGGAGCTGTCGCACATTCCCGGCCTTGACCGGCCCGGCCCGGCGGCCGCGGTCACCCGTGCGGGCCGGAAGCTGAAGGTCCGCGGTACGCGCCGGACGTTCCTGCGCGCGGTGGCGCTCGGCGCGCTGACGCTCGGCGCGACCGCGCTCGACTGGTCCGGCCTGTCCCGCGTCCGCACGGCGAACGCCGAGTTCAGCCCGTACGGCATGCCGGGCTTCGACCGCAACGACTGCCGGGACGCCTATCCGGCGGGCTACGCCGAACTGTCCGACACCAGCGGCGCCTACGTCACCACCTACGCCGCCTGCTTCGGCGGGTTCTGGCGGGGGAGCGGCTACTGCGAAGCGGGCTGGCACAAGTACGGCACGTGGAACGAGGGCGGCCTCCAGGTCGACCACCAGCCGGTGGCCAACACGTGCGGCCAGTTCGTCGGCAAGAACGCGTGGCGGTGGACGACGCCGGACCAGAAGGTCTACCGCTGCTCCGACGGCTTCTCCACCTTCTGGGGCGGCGGGTACACCGGCCAGACGTACCTGACCATCTGCCGCGCCGCCCTGTGACGGACGGGACCGCCCGGCGCCGCTGGCACCCGCTGACGATCGCCGCCGGGCTGGCGCTCGCCGCGGCCGCGGTGACCCTCGCGCTCGTCCTGGCACCGGGCCGGCTGCTGCCGGCCGCGTGGCTCGTCCTGTGCGCGGCCGCCGGGTTCGCCACCAGCGGCTCCAGTTGAAGCCGGAACTCGGCCTTCGTGCTGAGCTCGCCGGTCTGGCGAGGCACTCCGACACTGGCGTTCTGCGCCGGGCTCCTCGGCGGCGGCGTCCTGTCCGCGCTCGTCCTGCTCGTGGCCGGTTCCCTGCTGCGCGCCCCGCTCCCGGCGGCGGCCGGCTGGGCCGTGGTGGCCGCGGCGCTGGGTGCGGTCCTGCTGCGCGAAACGGGCGTGTGGTCGTTCCGGCTGCCGGAAAACCGCCGGCTGGTGCCGGACACGGTGTTCCGGCTCGGCCGGCACCTCGGCCCGCTGCAGTTCGGGTTCGAAATGGGCACCGGCGCGCGCACGTACCTGCCCAGCGGTCTGCCGTACGTCGCCGCGATCGCCGTGGCCCTCACGGCTTCGCTGCCTGCGGCGCTGTGTGCGGGCGCGGGGTTCGGGCTGGGCCGGGCGCTGATGACGACGGCGAACCTGCGCTACGACGGCGAAAGCGGGTGGGACGGCGAGTGGCTGGCCCACGGCCGGGAGCTCAAGCTCCTGACCGGGGCCGCCTTCGTCGTGCCGCTCGCCGCGATCGCCGTCACGGCGCTGTCTGGTACGCCCTGATCACGGTCTGGGTGACCGCGTTGCCGTCCGCGTCCCGGGCGGTGATCCGCAGCGACACGAACCCTTCGCCCGCCGGGTTCCGCACCACCGCAAGACCTCCGTTGCCGATCCGGGCGGTCGGCGCGACCGTCCAGTGGGCACCGTCGTCCGTGGACGTTTCGACGCGCAGGTCCGCCAGCCGGAACTCGCCGGCGCGCGGCTGCCGCTGCGCGGTCAGGGCGAGCACGAACGGCTTCCCGGCCGGGGCCCGGCTCTGCTCGTCGACCGCGCCCTCGGCGCGGACCACCAGCAGCGGCAACGGTTTCAACGGCGCCGCCAGGCCGGGCTCGCGGAACGTCCACGTCACGTCCACCGCGGTCCCCACCACCGACCACGGCACGCTGCGCGTGGCCACCGACCGCAGCGTGTAGGTGCCCGCGGTGTCCGGGATCGCCAGCGCCCCGACGGCCGGGCTCGGCGCGGTGGCCAGCGCGACGCCGTCACGCGACAGGCTCGCCGTGCCGGTGAGGCCACCCGGTGGCGAGGTGTACTGCTCCGGATCGCTGCCCGACACCAGCGGGATCGCGTACACCAGCTGGTTCCCGGCGCGGACCACGCCCCATCCGTCCTGCGGTGCGCCGAAGGCGGGCCCGACCGGCGCGCGGTTCCAGCCGGCATGCTCGAACCCGGGCCGGTAGGTGCGGTACGAGTAATTGTTTTCCGCGTCGGTCAGCGGGTCCGGGTACACCGCCAAGAGGTGCTGCCAGGCGACGCCGGTCGTGTAGTACTCGGTGCGCCGGCTCGGCAGCGCCTGCGCCGTAACCTGGTAGGTCCCGCTGTCGGCGCCCGGGAAACCGAAGGTGACGTCGTCGAGGCGCAGGCTCTCCGCCGGTTTCCCCTGCGTGTGGTACCGGGTGTCGACCACCGCGAGGTCCCGGTCCCGCACCCGGAACACGGGATCGGCGGGCACCCGGCCGCGTTCGAGGAGCGCCAGCTGGTAGACGTACCCGTTCGGATCCACCCCGGGCGGCCGAGCGGCCAGCGTCGCCCGGAAGTACAGCCCGTAGGTGTGGTCGGTGACCTCGTTGCCCGAGCTTGCCGCGTACAGCTCGGTGCCCGGCTGGGCGATCCAGGCGAGCGTGTTCGTGCGGGTCCCGCCCGGGTTCCCCGACACCAGGCCCAGTTCGCCGCCCTGCAGCCGCGCGTCCGGGCGGTCGACCACCGCGCGCAGCGGTTTGCCCGCCCGGGCGTCCAAAATGACCGAAACCGCGCCGGTCACCGGCTGGCCGGGCCGGGAAAGCAGCGTCACGGCGGCCGGCCGGCTCTGGCCGCTCGGGTCACCGGACACGTCGAACGCGTTGAGGTCGTACCGCCCCTTGGGCACCCGGACCACGGCCGTGCCGTCGGCGCGGAACGGCCGGACGCCGAACGCGGCCCCCGTCGTGGTGTCGACGAGCGTGGCGACACCGGCGGTGAACCGCCCGTCGCGGCCGATCATCCGCACGGACACGTCGTAGCTCTCGGGCTCGAGGAACGCACCGAGCGCGGTCTGCACGGCGATCCCGGGCGCCGTCGCGGTCAGCCGGCCGCCCTGCGGCCCGGCAGCGCTCGCGCCCGCCTGGAGGGTGACGCCGACGTCGGCATCGCCGTGCGCGGGCACCACCACGGACGTCGCCGAGGGGCTGAACAGCGGCTGCGGGTTCGTGGCCAGCGCAAGGGTGACGGGCGCGTCCCCGTCGTTGTGGTAGGTCACGGTCTTGGTGACGGGCCCGGACCGGGGCCAGGCGACGAAGCCGTAGCCGAGGCTGCCGGTGGTGGCGGTGACCTGCTGGGTGACCGCGCGCCCGGCGTCGACCCGGCCGGCGCCCTGCTCGACGACGTCGGCGGTGGGCTTCGCGGTGCTCGTCAACGTGGACTTGAGCCGGCCGGCGAGCCAGTCCGGGTGCCGCTGGAGCAGCAGGGCCGCCGAACCGGCGACGTGCGGTGCCGCCATCGACGTCCCGGAAAGCCGGGTGTAGTCGCCGTCCACCGGCGCGGTGTCGCCGTCGCGCGTGCCCGCCGCCCGGGCCGAGACGATGCCTTCGCCGGGCGCGGCGACGTCGGGCTTGACCGCGTGGTCGCCGAGCCGCAGGCCCCGGTTGGAGAAGGCGCTGGTGGTGTCCTGGGCCGACACGCTGCCGACCGCCAGTGCCGCGTCGGCCGCGGCGGGCGCGACGACCGGTCCCGGTTCGGGCAGGTCGAGCGAGCGGTCGTTGCCCGCCGACGCGACGAAGAGGGTGCCGTAGCGGGCGGTCAGCGTGTTCACCGCCTGGGACACCGGATCCGTGCCGTCGGTCGCGTCGCCGCCGAGGCTCAGGTTGACCACGCGGACCTTCGGCGCGATCCACTCCATGCCCGCGATCACCGCGGACTCCGGGCAGCCGTAGGCGAGGCAGACCTTGCCGCTGATCAGCCGGGCGTCCGGCGCGACTCCGCGGTAGCGGCCACCGGAGGCGGCGCCGGTCCCGGCGATGATGCCGGCCACGTGCGTGCCGTGCCCGACGTCGTCACCGGCGTCCGGCCGGGTGCCGGTGAAGTCCTGCGCTTCCACGACTTTTCCGGCGAGATCCGGGTGATCGGCTTGGACGCCGGTGTCGAGCACGCCGACGGTGACCCCGCGGCCGGTGTAGCCCGCCTGCCACGCGACCGGGCCGCCGATCTGCGGCACGCTGACGTCGAGGGCCGGCTCGGCCAGGCCGTCCAGCCAGACCTTGCCGATCGGGGCCCGCAGCCCGGGCCCGGCGGTGAGCCAGGTCCAGAACTCCGTTCCCCGGTGCCGGTCCTGGCGCAGGGCCGCGCCGCGCACGCTCGGCAGGTCACGGACGGCCGTGGTGGCGGGCGGCGTGGCCGCGGGAGCGCCGTCGGCGTAGGTGACGATCAGCGGGAGCGCGCCCGCGGCGTCGGTGAGGTGGCGGCGCAGCAGTTCGGAGACGTCGAACAGCCGGGAATCGAGTTTTCCGGCGCTCACCAGCGCCAGCGCGTCCGAAGGCACCACGGTGATGTCACCGGGCTTCGCGCCGGTGATCGTTTCCCGGAAGAAACCGATCCGGTCGCGGCCGGGGCCCGGTTCGACCACGACCGTGTTTTTCCCACGCGAATTCGAGAGCACCCGTACCCGATCGCCGGTGATCAGCGTGACGGATTGTCCGGAATCGCGGGAGATACCGGGTGCGGTGGCCGGTTCCGCCGCCGCCGGAACGGGCAACGACCAGCCCGCCACCACGACGGCCGCCAGTGCCAGCTGTCTTCGATGCATGTCGGGACCCCTCCGGCCGAGATCTTTCCCCCGATTCCGCGTGCCGAATGCGCGCGGCAAAATAGCCGCGGTCACGTTAACACCGGAGCGGGCGGCCAGGGCAATACGTCATTTCCGTGAACCCGTCGCCGACAATTGATCACCGGAATACCGGCGGTGGCGAAATGCGGGGAAGCTATTCGGCCGGGTTCAGGGCAGCCGGGGCGGCGCGGTGCTGGCGCCCGGGGTCAGGCGCGGGGCGAGGAGCCGGGTTCCGGGCACGGTGCCGTCGTCGAGCTGCCCGATGACCGTTTCGACGGCCAGCGCGCCGATCTCCCGCGCCGGGATCGCCACGCAGGTCAGCTCGAGCAGGCTGTGCGCGGTGAGGCTCTCCGGGCAGACCGCGACGAGCGAGACGTCCTCGGGCACGCGCAGGCCGCGGTGCTGCAGGCTCGCCAGCACCGCGGGCAGCGCCGTTTCGTTGTGCACGACGAGGCCGGTGACGTCCGGGTGGTGGGCGAAGAGCGCGTCGAGGCCGCGCAGCGTCCGCCAGTGGGTGTCACCCCAGGCCAGCGCCGTCGCCCGGAGGCCCCGGCGGGCCGCTTCCGCCGTGAAGCCCTGGGCGAGCCGGGTCGCGGCGCTGCTGCCGCGCCGGTAGGCCGCGGGTGGCGGGCCGATCAGGGCGACGTGCTCGTGGCCGAGGCCGGCCAGGTGGCCGAAGCAGAGCGCGCCCGCCGCGGCGAAGTCGAGGTCGAGGCAGCCGAGCCCGCGCGGGGAGTCCGGCACGCCGATCAGCAGCGCCGGCCGGTCCAGCCCGAGCAGCACCGGCACGCGCGGATCGGCGGCTTCGACGTCCATGACGACGACACCGTCGGCGACGGAATCGGACACCGCGCGGCGCAGCGCGGCGGGCCCTTCTTCGGCGGTGACCAGGAGCAGGGCGTGGTCCCGGGCGCCGGCGGCGGAGATGGCGGCGGCCACGAACTCCCGCACGCCGACGTCGTGGGCGCCGGCGCGCAGCGGCACGACCAGGGCCAGCACGTTCGTCCGGAGCCCGGCCGTGAGCCGGGCCCCGGCGTGCCGGTGGTGACCGCGCTTGCGCATGAGTGCTCGACTGCCCCCAGAAGACGGCGATCCGTCACGGTGTGTCGAACCGCATCGACGATATTCGAACGTAGAGTACGCATCGGGGATGCGCAAGCAGCTCGACGCGCGTTCACCAGGGCAGGTGATGATCGAACCGATTCGATCATTCCCGGCGAGGACGGCCGGAGCTCACGCCGTCCGGAGGCCCGCCTCGGCGAAGGCGAGCACTGCGTCGACCAGGCCGGCCAGCTCGGGCATCTCCGGCCGCGCCCGGCCTTCGCGGGTCACGTAGATCTCCCGGAGGCCGGTGACCACGGTGACGGCCGCGAGCCGGGGGAGCAGGGCGTCCGCCGGGTGGCCGAGGTCCTCGCCGAGCGCCGCGGCGATCAGCAGCTCGAGGTCGCGGTAGCCGGCGCGGGCCCGGCCGCGGAGGTCGTCGTCGGCCATGAGCAGGTCGGCGCGCAGCGCGCGGCGCTGCCAGATGTGCGCGGGATCGACCCCGGAGGCGCGGTCGCGCTCGTCGAGTTCGCGCATGGTCGCGTGCATCCACTCGCGGACCGCGTCGAGCGTGCTGCCCGGCGGCCGGTCGCGCAGCCGCGCCGCCAGCGACTCCGGCGTGAACGGGTCGTCGGCGAAGAGCAGGTCGTCCTTGGCCGGGAAGTGGAGGGTGACCGTGCGGGTCGCGACGTCGGCCCGGGCGGCGATCTGCGCGATGGTCGTTTCGCGGTAGCCCTGGCTCGCGAAGAGGTCCAGGGCCGCGTCCTGGATGCGGGCGCGGGTCTGGGCCTTCTTGCGCTCACGGCGCCCGTCGTTCGCGATCATGCCGACGACCTTACCATCCGACGCAATAATGCAGTCCATGCTACTGTTAGCTTGTGATGCAGTAATTCGAGCAGGAAGGGCATGTCGTGACGAAGAGCTGGTTCATCACCGGGACGTCCAAGGGCTTCGGCCGCGAGTGGACCGAAGCGGCGCTGGCCCGCGGCGACCGGGTCGCCGCCACCGCGCGGGACGTCGAAAGCCTGCGGCCGCTCGTCGAGCAGTACGGCGACGCCGTGCTGCCCCTGCGGCTGGACGTCACCGACCGCGCCGCCGCCGTCGAGGCGGTCGGGCGGGCGGCGGCGGAGTTCGGAGCACTGGACGTGCTGGTGAACAACGCGGGTTACGGGCACTTCGGGATGGTCGAGGAGCTGACCGAGGAGGAGGTCCGGGCGGAGCTCGAGACGAACTTCTTCGGCACGCTCTGGCTGACCCAGGCGGCCCTGCCGATCATGCGGCGCCAGGGCCGCGGCCGGATCATCCAGGTCACCAGCGAAGGCGGCATCCGCGCGTTCCCGGGCATCGGCGCGTACCACGCTTCGAAGTGGGCGGTCGAAGGGCTTTCGGAGTCGCTGCGGCAGGAGGTCGGCGGTTTCGGGATCGACGTGATCTGCCTGGAGCCCGGCCCGTACCGCACGGACTTCGGCGGCGGCAGCGTCCGGCAGAGCGAGCCGCACCCGGACTACGACGCCGTGCGGGAAGCGACGCGGATCGAGTGGGACCTCGGCGACCCCCGGGCGACCCGGGAGCCGTTGCTGGCGCTGGCGGACACCGAGGACCCGCCGGCCCGGATGTTCTTCGGCAAGTCGTTCGCGGCGGTCGAAGCCGAATACCGGGACCGGCTGGACGGCTGGCGCAAGTGGGAGCCGGTGGCACTCGCCGCGTTCGGCTGACCGGGCCGGAACTGTCGGACCCCTCTGGCAGAGTTCCGCCCATGACCGAACGACCACCGCGCCCGGACGTCCCGCTCACCGGCGGCGAGCGGGAGATCCTGACCAGCCTGCTCGACCGCCACCGCGCCACCGTCGCGTGGAAGGCCGGCGGCCTCACCGAAGAGCAGGCCCGCCGGGTGCACCTGCCCAGCGAGCTGACGACCGTCGCCGGGCTGGTCGCGCACCTCACGCTCAACGAGTGGTTCTGGTTCGCCGTGGTCGTCGACGGCGAGGAAGACACTTGGGAGGAGCGTCTCGAGCAGGACCCGGACGCGGAGTTCCGGATCCCGCCCGGGACGTCGGTGGAGCAGCTCCTCGCGGATTACGAGAAGCAGTGCGCCCGCAGCCGCGAGATCGTCGCCGCACGCGGCCTCGACGATCGGGTGACGCACAAGGACGAGACCTTCAACGTCCGCTGGGTCCTCACGCACATGATCGAGGAGACCGCGCGCCACGTCGGCCACCTCGACCTGCTGCGGGAGCTGACCGACGGCCTCACCGGGGAGTGACTTTCCTGGGCGGCAACGGGAAGAAGCCGCTGGTGCGCTCGACGTAGTGCGCGTAGGCCGGGCGAGTGCGAGCCATTCCCTTCTCCAGCAACGGTTTTCCCGTCCCGCGGGCCAAGGTGAACGTCATCGCCACGGGGGAGAGGACGGTCGCCGCGCCCGGCCACGTCGAACAGGCCAGCAGGTAGAGGCCCCACCACACGCACGCGTCGCCGAAGTAGTTCGGGTGCCGCGTGTAGCGCCACAGCCCGGTGTCCAGCACCCGGCCGTGGTTGGCCGGGTCGGCCTTGAACCGGCGCAGCTGGTCGTCGCCGATCGTCTCGAACAGGAACCCGATCAGCCACACCGCGACGCCGAGCCAGCCGAGCGGGCCGATGCCGGTGCCGTCCACGGCGAACTGCACGGGCAGCGACACGAAGTACAGCACCACGGCCTGGAAGAGGTACACGCGCAGGAACATCTTGGCCGGGCCGTGGCCCATCCGGGCGTACCGTGGGTCCTCCGGCAGCTTGTGGTTGCGCAGGTGCAGGTGCACCGCGAGCCGCACCCCCCAGACGACGGTCAGGAGCACCACCACCAGCCGCAGCGGCAGCGGCCCGTCGCCGAACGGGAAGGCGGCGACCGCGACGAGCGCGAAGCCCAGCCCCCAGAACGTGTCGATCGTGTCGTAGCGCTGGCGCGCCCGCGCGATCCCGAAGGTCACGGCCACCGCGACGAGCGTGACGGCGGCCGTGACGAGCAGCTGCGGCATCGTCACCACTCCCGCGTCGGCGGCATGCCGCTGGCGCCGCCCGCGTGCGGCCGCACGGCCAGGATCTGGTCCACGCCCATCCGGTTCTCCTCGAACGCCAGCGCCCCGCCCACCAGGTACAGCCGCCAGACCCGCGCGCCCGTCTCCCCGATGAGCGCGACGACGTCGGCCCGGTTCTCCTCCAGGGTGTCCGCCCAGGCCCGGACCGTCCGGACGTAGTGCTCGCGCAGCGCGTGCACGTCCCGCACCTCGAGACCCGCGGTCTCCAGGTGGTCGATGGTCCGGCCGACCGGCCGCATGGTCATGTCCGGGGCGATGTACCGCTCGATGAACGCGCCGCCGCCGGGGGCGACGTTCCCGCGGGACATCTGCTGGAGCAGCACGCGCCCGCCCGGCTTCACCATGCGGTGCAGCGTCGCCGCGTACGCCGGGTAGTTGACTTCGCCGACGTGCTCGCCCATCTCGATCGAGGCGACCGCGTCGAACGGCGCGTCCGGCAGCTCCCGGTAGTCCTGCCGGCGCACCTCGACGCGGTCTTCCAGGTCGTGCTGGGCGAGCCGGCCCCGGATGTGCTGCAGCTGCTCGGCCGAGAGCGTGATGCCGACGGCCTCGACGCCGTGGTGCTTGGCCGCGTGGACGAGCAGCGAGCCCCAGCCGCAACCGACGTCGAGCAGCCGCATGCCCGGCCGCAGCCCGAGCTTGCGGCAGATCAGCTCCAGCTTGTCGTGCTGGGCCTGGCCGAGGCTCTGCGACTCGTCGGTGAAGTACGCGCACGAGTACGCCATCGACTCGTCCAGCAGCAGCTGGTAGAAGGCGTTGCTCAGGTCGTAGTGGTGGGCGATGGCGGAGCGGTCGCGCAGCAGGCTGTGCAGCTTCCCGGTCAGCCGGGCCTCTTCGGCGGGCGGCTTCGGCGGCGGCCCGGCGACACCGAGCCGGGCGGCCAGCCGGAGGGCTTCGGCCCACTCCCGCGGCCCGAGCTTCGCCGGGGTGAGCTCCCCCGAACGGGTCAGGGCCCGGATCCGGCGGAAACCGTCGGCCAGGTCGCCCTCGACGTCGAGGTCCCCGGTGACGTAGGCGCGGGCGAGCCCCAGCTCGCCCGGCGCGTAGAGCAGGCGGCGCAGGGCGCGGCGGTTGCGGAGCACGAGGGCCGGTGCGTCGTCCGGGCCGGCCCGGGTCCCGTCCCAGGTCCGCAGGCCGACGGGGAGCGGCCCGCCGAGAAGCCGTTCGGCGAACGAGGCAAGGCGGTAGGCGGTGGTGTGCGGCATGCCCGGGATTCGCTCTCCCCGCCCCGCCGGATTGGTCCCCGGCCGGTCGTGAGTGGTAAGGCGGGTTCTAACCCGCCTTACCACTCACGACCCGCCGCGGCAGCGGACTTCGCCGGCCCGGCAATCCGGCGGGGGCGCGGTCCCGAAGGACCGGTGTGGAGATCACGGGACAACGCATCGGCGTCATCGGCAGCGGGGTGGCCGGGCTGACCGCCGCATACCTGCTGCAACGCGAGTACGAGGTTCTGCTGTTCGAAGCCGACGACCGCCTGGGCGGGCACGCGCACACGCACGACGTGCCGAGCACCCATGGCGGCACGATCGGCGTGGACTCCGGGTTCATCGTCCACAACGAGCGCACCTACCCGACCCTGCTGAAGCTGTTCGGCGAGCTGGGGGTGCACACCCGCGACACCGAGATGTCGATGAGCATCCGCTGCGACGGCTGCGGCCTCCAGTACGCCGGCGCCAAGGGCGTGCCCGGGCTGTTCGCCCAGCGCGGCAACGCCGTCCGGGGCCGCTACCTGCGCATGCTGACGGAGGTGAAGCGGTTCCACCGGCACGCGAAGCGGCTGCTGGCGGCGGCGGACGCGGGTGACGTCACGCTCGGCGCGTTCCTCGCCATCGGCGGCTACACCCGCTACTTCGTCGACCACTTCATGCTGCCGCTGGTGTCCACGGTGTGGTCGGCCGACCGCGCCGACACCCTCCGCTACCCGGCGCGGTACCTGTTCGAGTTCCTCCGCAACCACGGCATGCTCACGGTGACGGACTCGCCGTCCTGGCGGACCGTCGTGGGCGGTTCGCGCGAGTACGTCGAGCTCGCCGCGAAGCAGCTCACCGCCGTGCACCTGTCGACACCGGTGCGCTCGGTGCTGCGGACCGCCGCCGGCGTCGAGATCCGCGACGACGCCGACACCCCGCACCGCGTCGACAAGGTCGTCGTCGCCACGCACGCCGACCAGGCGCTGGCCCTGCTGGCCAGCCCGACCGCCGCCGAGCGCGCGGTGCTCGGGGCGTTCCGGTACTCCGAAAACGAGGCCTGGCTGCACACCGACACGAGCGTGCTGCCCTCGCTGCCCGGCGCGCGGGCCGGCTGGAACTACCGCGCGCCCGCCTGCGGCGCACCCACCGGCGCCGTCCGGGTCAGCTACGACATGAACCGCCTGATGCGCCTCGACGAACCGACCGGCTACGTCGTCACGCTCAACCCCGGTGACGGTCCCGCACCGGACCACGTCGTCGCGAGGATGCGGTACGAGCACCCGGTCTACACCCCGGAATCCGTTGCCGCGCAACGACGGCTGGCCGAGCTCAACGACGGCGTGCTCGCCTACGCCGGCGCCTACCACGGCTGGGGCTTCCACGAGGACGGCTGTGCCTCGGGTGCCCGTGCCGCGGAAAGCCTGGGGGTGACGTGGTGACGAATGCCCTCTACGACGCCACGGTCGCGCACGTCCGGCGGAGCGACCCGCCGCACGCCTTCGCCCACCGCGTGTACCTGTGGCGCGTCGACCTCGACGACCTGCCGCGGCTGCCGTGGTGGCTGCGGCCGTTCGCCCGCTTCGACCGCCGCGACCACTTCGTGGCGAGCGATCCGCGCGGCATCCGCGAGAAGCTGGACGCCTGGCTCGCCGAGCGCGGGGTCGACCTGCGCGGCGGGCCGGTCGTGATGCTGGCCGCCGCCCGCGTCCTCGGGTACGTGTTCAACCCGATCAGCGTCTACTGGTGCCACCACCCGGACGGCAGGCTCGGGTGCGTGGTCGCCGAGGTGCACAACACCTACGGCGGCCGCCACGCCTACCTGCTGCACCCCGACGAGGCCGGGCTCGCCCGCGCGGCCAAGGAGTTCTACGTCTCGCCGTTCCAGGAGATGGACGGCGAATACCGGATGCGCCTGCCCCGCCCGGAGGCGCTGCTCGACCTCACGGTCGCGTTGCGCCGCGGGACCTCGACCCCGTTGGTCGCTACGCTGCGGGGAGTTCGCCGCCCGGTGAACCCGCGGTGGCTGGCCCGGCTCGTGCTGGCCCGGCCGCTGCTCCCGCAGCGGGTGTCCGCGCTGATCCGCCGCCACGGCGTCGCCCTGTGGCTGCGGAAGGCCGCGGTCGTGCCGCGCACCCCGCAGAACGCCGGAGGACAGCTGCATGGATGAGCCGGCCCGCCCGCGCCGGATGGCGCCGGTGCCCTCCGACCCCCCGGCCGGCCCCACGGTGCCGTCTCCGGAGGAACTCATGGTGCGCGTCGCCAAGGGGGACGAGCGGGCCTTCGAGCTGCTCTACGACCAGTTCGCCGGGCCGATCTACGGCCTGGTGCGGCGGATCGTGCGTGACGCGGCCCAGTCCGAAGAGGTCGCCCAGGAGGTCCTCGTCGAGCTGTGGCGCACCGCGACCCGGTACGCCCCCGACAAGGGCTCGGCCCTGAACTGGGCGATGACGCTGGCCCACCGCCGCGCCGTCGACCGCGTCCGCTCGGCCCGCGCGAGCACTGAACGCGAGCAGAAGGCGACCTTCGAAGCCGCCCGCGGCCGCCCGTTCGACGAGGTCGCCGAGTCCGTCACCGCGCGGCTCGAACGCTCCCAGGTGCGCCGGTGCCTGTCCTTCCTGACCGACCTGCAGCGCGAATCGGTGCTGCTCGCCTACTACCAGGGCTATACGTATCGCGAGGTGGCCGAAGTGCTGTCGACGCCGCAAGGAACCATCAAGACGCGGCTGCGGGACGGGCTGATCCGCCTGCGGGACTGCCTGGGGGTGACCGCTTGAGCACGCCGGAGATGCACACCCTGGCCGGCGCCTTCGCGCTCGACGCCGTCAACGACGTCGAGCGCGCGGAGTTCGCCCGTCACCTCGAGCAGTGCGAGTCGTGCACGCAGGAGGTCGCCGAGCTGCGCGCGACGGCGGCCCGGCTGGGCGCGGCGATGGCCGAGGAGCCGCCGCCGCACTTCAAGGACCGCGTCATGACCGCCATGCACGCCACCCGCCAGCTGCCGCCGCGCACCCGGCCCGGCGCGCCCGACCGGCACCGCCGCTCCGCGCGGGCCCCGCGCTGGGCTGTGGTCGTCTCGGCCGCGGCGGCCGTGATCGGGCTCGCCGCGGGCGGGGTGTTCGGCGGGATCGCGCTGACCCAGCGGCAGGAGCTGCAGACCGCCCAGAGCCGTCTCGACCAGGCGAAACAGCAGTTCGCGCCGGTGGCGGCGCTGCTCGCGGCCCCGGACGCGAAGACCGCGCACGGCGAGGCCCCGATCGGCGGCGGCGTCACGGTCGTCCTGTCCCGGTCGCTGAACCGGGTGATGGTGATGGACGCGGGGCTGCCGTCGCAGCCGGGCGGCAAGGTCTACGAAGCCTGGCTGATCACCGGCGCGGCCGCGCCCCGCTCGGCCGGGGTGATCGCGGCCGCCGACCAGGGCGGCCTGGTCGTCGCCGACGGCGTCGGAAGCGCCGACAAGGTCGCGGTCAGCGTCGAACCGCCGGGCGGATCGGCCACCGGAGCACCCACGGAAGTCCTCATGAGCATGCCCGCGCCCGCCTGATCGGGAGGCCATACCAGACCGGCCGCCGCCGGTGCTCGCGGGCCGCCGCTCTTGCGCGCTCGAACGTGTTGTGGCAAAACACCTTTGCGACACACGGCGTGCCTACTGGATTAGAGCCTGCCTGGTGCCTACCGTCCTGCCTAACGTCGGCGGTTGACATAACTCTCGATCTGGGGTTGAGGTCGAGGGTTCGATCTTCGGCCGGCGGGCTGTACGGGCACAACGATCAGGAAGGCGGACTTCGATGACGCCCCCGCACAACTACCTTGCGGTGATCAAGGTGGTCGGCATCGGCGGTGGCGGCGTGAACGCCGTGAACCGCATGATCGAGGTCGGCCTCAAGGGTGTCGAGTTCATCGCGGTGAACACCGACGCACAGGCACTGCTCATGTCCGACGCCGACGTCAAGCTGGACATCGGCCGCGAGCTGACCCGCGGCCTCGGCGCGGGCGCCGCCCCCGAGGTCGGCCAGAAGGCCGCCGAAGACCACCGCGAAGAGATCGAAGAGGTCATCAAGGGCGCCGACATGGTGTTCGTGACCGCGGGCGAGGGCGGCGGCACCGGCACCGGCGGTGCGCCGGTCGTCGCGCAGATCGCCCGCAAGCTGGGCGCGCTGACCATCGGCGTGGTGACCCGGCCGTTCACCTTCGAGGGCAAGCGGCGCGGCAAGCAGGCCGAAGAGGGCATCCAGGCGCTGCGCAACGAGTGCGACACGCTCATCGTGATCCCGAACGACCGGCTGCTGCAGCTCGGCGACATCGGCGTCTCGCTGATGGACGCGTTCCGCTCGGCGGACGAGGTGCTGCTCTCCGGTGTCCAGGGCATCACCGACCTGATCACCACCCCGGGCCTGATCAACCTCGACTTCGCCGACGTCAAGAGCGTCATGTCCGGCGCGGGCTCCGCGCTGATGGGCATCGGCTCCGCGCGCGGCGAGGGCCGGGCCATCCAGGCCGCGGAGAAGGCGATCAACTCGCCGCTGCTGGAAGCCTCGATGGACGGCGCCCACGGCGCGCTGCTGTCCATCGCGGGCGGCTCCGACCTGGGCCTCTTCGAGATCAACGAGGCCGCGTCGCTGGTCCAGGAGTCCGCGCACCCGGACGCCAACATCATCTTCGGCACGATCATCGACGACTCCCTCGGCGACGAGGTCCGCGTCACGGTGATCGCGGCCGGGTTCGACGCCGGGGCGCCGACGCACAAGAAGCTCGACCCGTCGACCTTCGGCTCGGGTTCGCGCCAGTCGTCGGCCACGGCCTCGGCCTCGGCGGGGCAGGTCTCGAACCCGCCGACGCCGCCGTCGGGGGCCACGCCGGTGCCGTCCGCGGGCAGCTCCGGCTACCCGGTGGCGCCGCCGCGGACGCACTCGCCGCTGCCCCCGGCCGGCGGCAACCAGCCGTCCGGCGGGCTCCCGCAGCCCGGCGGCGGCTCACGCGGCTACTCGCCGCTCGGCTCCAACGCGACCCAGGGCAGCCTGCCCGGGCGCGCGATGCCGGTGCACGACGACCCGTCGGACGACGAGGTCGACGTCCCGCCGTTCATGCGGCGCTGACGACAGCTGCCAGGGAAGGCCACCTCGAGGATCTCGAGGTGGCCTTCACCGCGTTTGGGAGGATGGGGAGCATGCGGGTTCGGCGAGTGGTCACGACCAGGGCCGGCGGTGCGTCACGGCCGCCGTACGACACCTTCAACCTGGCTGACCACGTCGGCGACGACGAGGGCAACGTCTACGCCAACCGCAAGCGGCTGGCGAGCGAGCTCGGCCTGGCCGAGGACAAGCTGGCCTGGATGGAGCAGGTCCACGGCCGCACGGCGACCGTCGTCGACGGCACCGAGACCGCCGCGGCCGAGGCGACCGACGCGCTGGTGACGGCGACCCCGGGGGTCGCGCTCGTGGTGCTGGTCGCCGACTGCGTCCCGATCCTGTTGGCCGACGCCGAGGCCGGGGTGGTCTCGGCGGTGCACGCCGGCCGGGTGGGCGCGCGGGTCGGGGTCGTCCCGGCCGCGGTCGAGGCCATGCGGTCGGCCGGCGCCGAGGTGGGGCGCATCGAGGCGCTGCTCGGCCCGGCCATCTGCGGCGACTGCTACGAGGTCCCCGCCGAAATGGCCGCCGACGTCGAGAAACACGTCCCCGGCAGCGCGTGCAAGACCCGCAAGGGCACGCCCGGGCTCGACCTGCGCGCCGGGCTCTGGCGGCAGCTCGCCGACCTCGGCGTCGGCAAGATCGGCGTCGACCCGCGGTGCACGAACGAGGACAAGACACTGTTCAGCTACCGCCGCGACGGGACCACCGGGCGGATCGCCGGCATCACCTGGATCGAGGCATGACCGACCGCAAGGCCGAGCTGGCCGAGAACCTGGCCGAGGTCGAAGAGCGGATCGCCGCCGCCTGCCGGGCCGCCGGGCGGGCCCGCGACGAGGTCAAGCTCATCGCGATCACCAAGACGTTCCCCGCCTCCGACGTCGCGCTGCTGGCCGAGCTCGGCGTCACCGACGTCGGCGAGAACCGCGACCAGGAAGCGGGCCCGAAGGCCGCCGAAGTGCCGGGACTGCGGTGGCACATGGTCGGCAGGCTGCAGCGGAACAAGGCGAAGTCCGTGGTCGGGTGGGCCGACGAGGTGCAGTCCGTCGACTCCGCGCGCCTCGCCGACGCCCTCGCGAAAGCGGTGCGTGCGGTTCAAACCGCCCAGATACGTGACGAACCCCTCGACGTGCTGATCCAGGCCAGCCTCGACGACGACCCGGAGCGCGGCGGCTGCCCGCTGTCCGAGCTCGGTGCGCTCGCCGATCGCATCGCGCAGTCCGAAGAGCTGCGGCTTCGCGGGCTGATGGCCGTGGCGCCGCTGGGCGCCGACCCGGACGCCGCGTTCGAGCGGCTCGCTCGGGCGGGGGAGACCCTCCGCAAAGATCACCCGAATGCCGCAGACGTCTCCGCCGGGATGAGCCATGATCTCGAGCAGGCGATCACGCACGGCTCGACCTGTGTGCGTGTCGGAACCGCGCTGCTCGGTGGGCGCGGTTTAGCCTCGCCGTAGGGAGCTCGCGCGGTCGTCACGTTTCGTGGCCGCTCGCGCGGGGCACTGACGGCGTGGAGAGAAGTCAGTGCGGGAGCGGCTAGGGCTAGGGAGAGGCATGAGCGCGCTGCAGAAGCTGAAGGCCTACTTCGGGATGGTGCCCGCTGACGACGACGGCTACGACGACGGGGACGACTACCGGCGCGGTTACGACGACGACTACGACTCCTACGAGGAGCCGGCCCCACGGTCGTCGCGCTTACGGTACCGCGAGGTCGACGACACGTACGACGAGCCCGTCAGCCGCAGCCGGTCACGCTCCGTGGCCAGCTCCGAGCCGGCGGTCCACGGCGCGCTCGCCATCGACCGCCAGCCGGAGCCGGTGGCGCGGCTGCGCCCGGTCGTCGAGCCGGTCGTGCGCCAGCCGGTGCGTGACCCGTTGAGCCGCATCACCACGCTGCACCCGACCAGTTACGCGGAGGCGCGGGCGATCGGGGAGCACTACCGCGAGGGCATCCCGGTGATCATGAACCTCACCGAGATGGAGAACGCGGACGCGAAGCGGCTCGTCGACTTCGCCGCCGGGCTGGCGTTCGCGCTCAGAGGGTCGATGGACAAGGTCACCAACAAGGTGTTCCTTCTCTCACCGCCCGATGTGGACGTCACGGCGGAAGACCGTCGGCGGATTGCCGAGGGCGGATTGTTTTTGCGGGGCTGAAGTCGCCTGGACCGCTGAGCGCAAGCAGACGTGACTTTGCCGACCCGATCCGGGGTCGGCCCCCTCAACTGCGTCTTCGGAGAGGACGCCCGGTTAGAGTAGGCATGTGGAAGCTGTGTGGCTGGTCGTCTGGTACGTGCTGTTCGCCTTCTGGCTGCTGCTGACGGCGCGGATCGTGGTCGAACTTGTCCGGACCTTCGCGCGTGAGTGGCATCCGGCCGGAGGGGTTGCGGTCACGCTCGAGACCATCTACACAGTGACGGACCCGCCGGTCCGTTTGTTCAGAAGGATCATTCCGATGGTCCGGATCGGCGGCGTCGGACTGGACTTGTCGATTATGGTGCTGCTGTTGGTTGTGTTCTTCGCGATGCAACTGGCGACTCCAAGTTGATCGGGGAGACTTGGGTGGACCCTGCAGGCCATGGAGTGCGTGAGGTGATCTGATGTCGTTGACCCCCGCTGACGTGCATAACGTCGCGTTCAGCAAGCCGCCCATCGGCAAGAGGGGCTACAACGAGGACGAGGTGGACGCGTTCCTCGACCTGGTGGAGACCGAGCTGGCCCGGTTGATCGAGGACAACAACGAACTGCGCCAGCAGATGGAACAGCTGGACGCGGAGCTCGAGTCGACCCGCAGCGAGCTGGAAAGCGCCAAGGCGAACGTCGGCGCGCCCCCGATGCGCGAAGAGCCGTCGCGGCGCCTGGCGCCGGTGCCGCCGCCGCAGTCGGCCATGGAGCAGACCCAGGCGCACTCGATGGTGGGCGACAGCACGGAGCCGAACGTGCAGGCCGCCAAGGTGCTGGGCCTGGCCCAGGAGATGGCCGACCGGCTGACCGCCGAGGCGAAGACCGAGTCCGACGGGATGCTGGCCGAGGCCCGCACCAAGTCCGAGCAGCTGCTTTCGGACGCCCGGGCGAAGTCCGACTCGATGGTCAACGAGGCCCGCACCCGCGTCGACACGATGCTGAACGACGCGCGGACCCGGGCCGAGACGCTCGAGCGTCAGGCGCGGGACAAGGCGACCACGCTGGAGCGCGAGTCGCAGCGGAAGTACACCGAGACGATGAACAGCCTGAACTCCGAGAAGAGCGGGCTGGGCAAGAAGATCGAAGAACTGCGCACGATCGAGCGGGAGTACCGCACGAGGCTGCGCGGGTTCCTCGAGTCCCAGCTGCGCGAACTCGACGACCGCGGATCCGCGGCCCCCGCGTCGGCGTCGTCGGGCTCCGGGCAGTCGTCCGGTTCGACGAGCGGCGGCCAGGGGTACTCCTTCGGCCCGCGGGCCGAAGCCGGCTGAGTGTTCTTCGCCGTGGCGCACCCCGGTCGGCGGGGTGCGCCACGGTTCGGAGTCGATCCGGTACCACACGTGGGCGGGTCGTGGTCCGCTCCCGGCTCGTTCGTGTTGTAATTCAGCGTGCTTTACATCGTGCTGGTCCTGGTACTGGCGGCTCTGGGGTTGCTCGTCACCGCGCTGATCACGGCTTCTTCGCTGTGGGCGTGGGTTTCCATCGGCCTGTCCGTGCTGGCCGGACTGATCCTGGTCGCCGACTGGCTGCGCCGCCGTCGCCGGTCCGCCGCGCCTCCCGCCGCCGCTTCCGCTCCCGCCGTGGCCACGCCGGAGCCGGTGGAGGAGGAACAAACCACCCTGATCCCGGCCTCCGGCGACCTGGGTGACCCGGCCGACACGCCCGAGCCCGAGCCGGAGCCGGAGGACGCTTCAGCCGAGGCCGAAACAACGCCCGATTCCGACCCGGGCGTCGAAGACACCCCGGAAGAGGACGCCGCCCTCCTGGCCGACCTCGAGGACGAGGTCGTGGTGGTCGACGAGCACCCCCGCTACCACCTCCGCACCTGCTCCTGGCTCGGCACCCGCGACACGATCCCGATCGGCGTCGGCGAGGCCCGCCAGCTCGGCTTCACCCCCTGCGACGTCTGCCGCCCGAACGCCGCCCTGGCCGCCGCCCACCGCTGACCCGTGATGCCCGCCGGATCACGTGTGATGCCCCTCCCAGCACGCGTGATGCCCGCCGGATCACGCGTGATGCCCGTCAAGCGGCCAGGCCGAGGTGGGTTTCCAGGGCTTGCGCGCCGTCCGGGGTCAGCCGGAGCGCGCGGTGGGCCTGCGAGCGGCGCGTCACCCATCCCGCGTCGAGGAACCGGGTCGCCACCGCGGCCCCCAGCGCACCCGCCAGGTGGTGGCGCTGCTCGCTCCAGTCCAGGCAGAACTTCAGCAACGGCCGCCGTCCGGCCGCCACGCCCTCGACGTCCACGCCCAGGGCACCGAACACCCCGGCGGCCGCAGGCCCCAGCGTGTACGGGTGCTCGCCCAGCGGCGCCGAAATCCGGTCCCCGGGACGCCGCCGCGTGTCGTCGGGGCCCGCCAGGGCACCCCGGGCCAGCAACGCCGCCGTGACCGCCACCCCGAGTCGCCCGGCCAGGTGGTCGTAGCACGTCCGGGCCGTCCGCAGCGCCTCCGCCCGTGTCCCCTCGCGCAACGACGTCACCGGCTGGGACGGCGAACACCGCGCCAGCGTCTCCAGCAGCTCCGCGGTGTCCGGGCCGGCCAGCCGGTAGAACCGGTGCCGCCCCGACTTCTCGGCGACGACCAGGCCCGCGGAACGCAGCTTCGCCAGGTGGGCGCTCACCCCCGGACAGCCGCGCCTCGGCCGCCAGCACCGACGCCGCCAGCGCGCGGCCGTCGGCCAGCGCGAGCAGCACCCGGACCCGCGCCGGGTCCGCGAAGAGCGCGGCCGTGCGCGCGATGTCGGCGTCGCCTTCCATGCCCTCCAGGGTGCCCCGGCGACACTTCCACGCAAGCGGAAGCGTCCGCGCGGTCCACTGGGGCCATGCTCCTGCTCACCATGTGCGCCGGGATGTTCCTGGTCCAGCTGGACGTCACGGTGGTCAACGTCGCCCTGCCCACCGTCGGCACCGGCCTGCACGCCGGGCTCGCCGCGCAGCAGTGGGTGGTGGACGGTTACGCCGTCACCCTGGCCGCGTTCCTGCTCACCGGCGGCGCCCTCGGCGACGTCTTCGGCCACCGCCGGGTCGTGCTCACCGGCTTCGCGCTGTTCGGCACGGCGTCGGCCGCGTGCGGGCTCGCCACCACCGCGCCCCTGCTCGTCGCCGCCCGCGCCGGCCAGGGCCTGGGGGCGGCGTTGCTGCTGCCCGGCACCCTCGCCGTGATCACGAACGCCTATCCGGGACACGCCGAGCGCGCCCGGGCCCTCGGGATCTGGGCCGGGGTCTCGGCCCTCGCCCTGGCGGCGGGCCCGGTGCTCGGCGGCGCGATCGTGACGGCGGTGGGCTGGCGGCCGGTGTTCTGGCTCAACGTGCCCGTCGTGCTGACGGCCGCGCTCGCGACGGCGCGGCTCGTTCCGCGCGGCGTGCGCGTGCCCGGACGGCGGATCGACGTCGCCGGGGTCGCCACCGCGGCCCCCGCGCTGGGCGCCGGCGTCTACGCGGTCATCGACGAAAACCTGGTGGCCGGAATCGTGGCGGCCGGCGCGCTGGTCGCCTTCTTCGTGGTCGAACGCCGCGCACCGGAGCCGATGCTGCCGCTTGATATCGCCCGGCGGACCCTGCCCGCCACCTTCGTCTCGGCGGCGATGAACTTCGTCGGCATCGGGATGATCCTCGTGCTGACGCTCCACCTGCAGGGCGTCCGGCACGCGTCGCCGTTCGAAGCCGGGCTGGAGGTGCTGCCGCTGTTCGGCCCGCTGTCGGTGCTGGCGCCGGTCGCGGGCCGGCTGGTCGCCCGCTTCGGGCCGCGGCCGCTGATGGTGGCCGGGCTCGCCCTCGGCGTCCTCGGCATGCTGAACCTGGTGCTGCTGGGGGAAAACCGCGGCTATCCGGCTCTCCTGCCCACGCTGCTCGGGCTCGGTACCGGCATGGGCCTGCTGACCACGGCGGTGGTGACGGCCGCGGTCAGCGACGTCCCGCCCGGGCGCGCGGGCGTCGCCGGCGGCATCAACAACACGGCCCGCCAGGCCGGCGGCGCGCTCGGGGTGGCGGTGCTCGGTGGGGTGTCGGGCTCCGGGCTGCCCGCCGTGGGTGTCATCGCCGGGCTGTTGTGGCTGGTCGCGATCGGCGTGACGCTCCGAGCCCCTCGTGACAACCCGGTTGCGCGGGCCCGTTAACCTGGTAGGCAACAGGCGTCGATCCGGCCATCACCGGGGAGCCTCCGGAAGAACCGAGCTTCACCGCTCTCAGTAGAACCGGACGGGTGCGGCCCGTGACAGCCGTCGAACGAAGTGGCCTGCGCGAGCAGGCAAGCGGGGTGGTACCGCGGAACGCCGGAAGGTGTCTCGTCCCCGTGTGGGTGACCGGTGCGGGAGCCGGTCGTCCGTACGCGAGCGACGAACCGAGGAGCACCCGGATGTACCCCCAGGCCCAGCTTGGCGACGGCGCAGGAGTCCCGTCGCAGCCGTCGTTCCCCGCGCTGGAGAAGCAGGTCCTCGCCTACTGGGAGAGCGACCGCACCTTCCAGGCGACGATCGACGCGCGCCCGGCGGGCGAGAAGGGCGAAAACGAGTACGTCTTCTACGACGGCCCGCCCTTCGCCAACGGCCTGCCGCACTACGGCCACCTGCTCACCGGGTACGTCAAGGACCTGGTGCCGCGTTACCAGACGATGAAGGGCCGCAAGGTCGAGCGCCGGTTCGGCTGGGACACCCACGGCCTGCCCGCCGAGCTCGAAGCCATGCGCCAGCTCGGCATCACCGAGACGTCCGAGATCGAAGAGATGGGCATCGCGAAGTTCAACGCGGCTTCGCAGGAGTCCGTCCTCCGCTACACCGACGAGTGGCGCGAGTACGTCACCCGCCAGGCCCGCTGGGTCGACTTCGACAACGACTACAAGACCCTCGACGTCACGTACATGGAGTCGGTGCTGTGGGCGTTCAAACGCCTGTGGGACAAGGGACTCGTGTACGAGGGCTACCGCGTCCTGCCGTACTGCTGGCGCGACGCGACGCCGCTGTCCAACCACGAGCTGGGCATGGACTCCGACGTCTACCGCAACCGCCAGGACCCGGCCGTCACGGTCGGTTTCCGCCTGGAGGGCAACGACAACGACCTTGACGGTGCCTACCTGCTCATCTGGACGACGACGCCGTGGACGCTGCCGTCGAACCTCGCCACGGCCGTGCACCCGGACGTGCAGTACGTCGTCGTGGAACACGACGGCAAGCGGTTCGTGCTCGCCGAGGCGCGCGTTGCCGCGTACGCGCGTGAACTCGGCGAAGAGCCGACGGTCGTCGCGCACTACACCGGCACGCAGCTGCTCGGAACCCGTTACGCGCCACCGTTCCCGTACTTCACCGGCACCGAGAACGCCCACCAGGTGCTGGCCGCCGACTACGTCACCACCGACGACGGCACCGGGATCGTCCACATCGCCCCGGCCTACGGTGCCGACGACAAGCTGGTCACCGACGCCGCCGGCATCCCGCCGGTGACGCCGGTCGACGCGCACGGCAAGTTCGACGCCACCGTGCCGGACTACGAAGGCCAGCAGGTCTTCGACGCCAACCCGAACATCGTGCGGGACCTCAAGAACGGCACCGGATCCGCGGCGCAGCAAGGCGCCGTGCTGCTGCGGCACGAGACCTACGACCACTCCTACCCGCACTGCTGGCGCTGCCGGAACCCGCTGATCTACCGCGCGGTCTCGTCCTGGTTCGTCGCGGTGACGCAGTTCAAGGACCGGATGGTCGAGCTCAACCAGCAGATCACCTGGTACCCGGAGAACGTCAAGGACGGCCAGTTCGGGAAGTGGCTGGAGAACGCCATCGACTGGTCGATCTCCCGCAACCGGTACTTCGGCACGCCGATCCCGGTGTGGCAGTCCGACAACCCCGAGTACCCGCGCACCGACGTCTACGGCTCGCTCGACGAGCTGGAAGCGGACTTCGGCGTGCGGCTGGACAACCTGCACCGGCCCTACATCGACGAGCTGACCCGGCCGAACCCGGACGACCCGACGGGCCAGTCGACCATGCGCCGCGTGCCGGACGTCCTCGACGTCTGGTTCGACTCGGGCTCGATGCCCTACGCCCAGGTGCACTACCCGTTCGAGAACGCCGAGTGGTTCGAGCACCACTACCCGAGCGACTTCATCGTCGAGTACATCGGGCAGACCCGCGGCTGGTTCTACCTGCTGCACGTGCTGGCCACGGCGCTGTTCGACCGGCCGGCGTTCCGCACCTGCGTCTCGCACGGCATCGTGCTGGGCTCGGACGGCGCGAAGATGTCCAAGTCGCTGCGCAACTACCCGGACGTCAACGAGGTCTTCGAGCGCGACGGCTCCGACGCCATGCGCTGGTACCTGATGGCGAGCCCGATCCTGCGCGGCGGCAACCTCGTGGTCACCGACAAGGGCATCCGCGACGCCGTCCGCCAGGCCGTGCTGCCGCTGTGGAACTCGTACTACTTCCTCGCGCTGTACGCGAACGCCGAAGGCGTGGAAGGCACCTGGCGCACGGATTCGCCGAACGTGCTCGACCGGTACGTCCTGGCGAAGACGCACGAGCTGGTCACCGACGTCGAGTACGCGATGGACAACTACGACGTCGCGGGCGCGTGCCAGACCGTCCGGGACTTCCTGGAGGTCCTGACGAACTGGTACGTGCGCCGCTCGCGCGACCGCTTCTGGGCGGGCGACCAGGACGCCATCGACACACTGCACACCGTGCTGGAGGTGACGTCGCGGGTCGCGGCGCCGCTGCTGCCGCTGACCACCGAGGTCGTCTGGCGAGGGCTCACCGGCGGCCGCTCGGTGCACCTGACCGACTGGCCGAACGCGAACGACCTGCCCGCGGACGCGGCACTGGTCACCGCGATGGACCGGGTGCGGCAGGTGGCGTCGTCGGCGCTGTCGCTGCGAAAGGCGAACAAGCTGCGCGTGCGGCTGCCGCTGTCGTCGCTGGTCGTGGCGGCCGAGGACGCCGCTTCGCTGGCGCCGTTCGCCGACATCCTGCGGGACGAGGTGAACGTCAAGGCGGTCGAGCTGACCACCGACGTCGCCGCGCACGGCGGGTTCGAGGTCGCGGTCAACGCCCGCGCCGCCGGGCCGCGCCTGGGCAAGGACGTCCAGACGGTGATCAAGGCCGTCAAGGCGGGGGACTGGTCGTTCCAGGGCGGGGCCGTCGTAGCGGCCGGGATCGCCCTGCAGGAGGGCGAGTTCGAGCGCCGGCTGGTCGCCAAGGGCGGCGGCGCGGCGGCCGAACTGCCCGGCGGGTCCGGCCTGGTGCTGATCGACACCGAGGTGACGCCGGAACTGGCGGCCGAGGGCCTGGTCCGCGACCTGGTCCGGGTCGTGCAGCAGGCCCGCCGCGACGCCGGGCTCGACGTCGCCGACCGGATCGCGCTCACCGTCGACGCGCCCGCCGAGGTCGTCGAGGCGGCGCGGACGCACGAGGAGTTCCTGGCCTCGGAAACCCTCGCCACGTCGGTGACCTACGGCCCGGTGGCCGAGGGCTTCGCCGGCACGGTCGGCGACGGCACGAAGGTCACGGTGGCGGTCGAAAAATCCTGACACGGTCGTGAGTGGTAAGTAGGGTTAGAACCCGACTTACCACTCACGACGGTGGTGGGCATGGGGGAGGGGAACCGGAATGAGCCCTGGCAAGAGACGCGGCATCCTGATCGGCGGCGCGCTGCTGGTCGTCGTGGTCGTGGTGGCCGCGTTCTTCCTGCTGAACAGCGGGAGTTCGGCACCGGAGGCCGCCACCGGCGCGACCACCGTGCCGAGCCCCGGCGCGCTCGACCCGAACTCGGCGATCACCGAGTACCTGCAGGACGTCTCCGAGAACAACCCCGACGCGGCGGCCCGGCTGACCGACGACAACGCGGCCGCCGCGGTGGCCTTGCGGGCCACGCGCAACGCGCTGACCCCGTCGTCGGTCACCGCCAAGCTGACCGAGCTGCAGCCGACCTCGGCCGGGGCGAAGCAGACGAGCGGGACGTTCAGCTTTTCGTGGGTGCTGAAGCCGGGGAAGACCTGGACCTACGACGTGCCGTTCCAGCTCGCGCAGAGCGACGGGAAGTGGCTGGTCCACTGGGCGCCGTCGCTGCTGCACCCGAAGCTGGAGGCGGGGCAGCGGCTGGTGATCAGCACCGCGGCGCAGGACACCACCGCGGTCGCCGACCGCGACGGCAAGCCGCTGCTCATCAGCGGGTCCGGCGGGGTGCGGCCGGTGGAGGGCAACCCGGCCCCGCTGCTGCGCTCGGCGCTCACCGGGCAGGTCACCGCCGCGGCCGGCGGGGGCTTCGCCGTCGAACGCGTCGATGCGGCGGGCAAGAGCGTCGAGACGCTGTTCGGGAAGGCGTCGGCCGAAGGGGCGAAACCGCTCGTGTCGAGCCTGAGCCTGGCCGCGCAGGGCGCCGCCCAGGCCGCGGTGGACGGTTACCAGGGATCGGCGATGCTCGTCGCCCTCGACACGGGATCGGGCGACATCCTCGCCGTCGCGCAGAACGGCGCCGCCGGGAACTCGCCGAAGGCGCTCAACGGCCTGTACGAGCCGGGTTCGTCGTTCAAGATCGCGACGTCGGTGGCGGCGGTCCAGCAGAGCGGTCTCACCGCGACCTCGCCGGTCGACTGCCCCGGCGTGGCGACGATCGGCACGCGGACGGTCAAGAACGAGGGCTTCGAGTTGGGCGCGACGAACCTGCAGACGGCGTTCGCCCGCTCCTGCAACACGACGTTCGGGCAGCTCGCGCTGGCGCTGCCGGCGGATGGGCTGAAGAAGGCCGCCGACGAACTGGGCCTGAACGCGGACTACGAGATCCCCGGTATCAAGACCGAACTGGGCAAGGTCGAACCCGCGGCGAGCAAGGACGAGCAGGTCGAGGACGGGTTCGGCCAGGGCCGCATCCAGGCCAGCGCCCTCGGCGGCGCGCTGATGGCGGCCACGGTCGCCACCGGCAAGGCGATCACCCCGCGGCTGTGGCACGACCTCGAGACCACGGTGATCAAGGGCTATTCGCCGCCGCCGGCGTCGGCGCTCGGCGAAGTGCGGAAACTGATGCGCGCGGTGGTCACCAGCGGCACCGGCCGCGCGGCCGGCGCGGCCGGGAACGTCTTCGGCAAGACCGGCACCGCCCAGTTCGGCGACGGCAAGCAGGCCACCGGCTGGTTCGTCGGCTACCTCGGCACCGTGGCCTTCGCGGTGGTCCTGGAGGACTCGAACGACTCCGGCCCGGCCGTCCAGCTCGCCGCCAAGTTCCTCAAGTCCCTCTGACCCGTACCCGGACGGTCGGCCTGCGTACCCAAAGGTCGGCTTGCGTACCCAGAGGGTCGGTCGGCAAGCCGACCGTCCAGGTACGCAGGCCGACCCTTCAGGTACGCAAGCCGACCGTCGGGGTCCGAAGGTTCGGGCGGGGCCGAAGGGTGCGAGACGTAGCGTGGGGGCATGGAGACGATCGCGCTGGCCGAGGTGGCCGCGGTGCTGGCCGACCCGAGCCGGGCCACCATGTGCCTCGTGCTGCTGGACGGGCGGGCCTGGACCGTCGGCGAGCTCGCGAAAGCCGCCGGGATCGCCCTCTCGACGGCCAGCGAGCACGTCACCCGGCTGGCGGGCGCCGGCTTCGTCGTCCGGGTCAAGCAGGGGCGGGCCAGCTACGTCCGGATCGCCGACCCGCGCGTCGCCGAGCTCATCGAGCACCTGGCCCAGCACGCCGAGCACCGGCCGGTGACCGGGCTCAAAGCCTCGGTACGGGCGCGGCGGCTGGGGTTCGCCCGGACCTGTTACGACCACCTCGCCGGCGAACTCGGCGTCGCCCTGCGCGAGGGCATGCTCGCCACCGGACTGGTCGACACCGCCGCCGGGCTGGCGCTGACTCCGCGCGGCCGCGAAGTCCTGGACGACCTCGGCGTGCCGGTCGCCGCCGGGCGGCGGCCGCTGCTGCGTGACTGTCTGGATTGGACGGAGCGGCGGGACCACCTCGCCGGCGCGCTGCCCGCGGCGCTGCTCGACCGGGCGGTCGCCGACGGCTGGGTGGCCAGGGACGGCCACCGCGCGGTCAAGGTGCTGCCCGCGGCGGGGAAGCCGTTCGCCGCTCTCGGTGTCGATCTCGACGCGCTCGGTGGTGTCGCGGCGCCTTAACACACCGGGTGTCCGGCGCCAGGCAGCGGTACACGAACGAGTTAACCCGCGCGCCTCACTATTCTGAGGGCCCCACGGCACTCGGGAGGAGGCGGGCATGGACCAGCTTCCCGTGCTGCTCGGCGTCGGCGGTGTCGTGCTGCTCGCCTCCGTGCTGGCCGTGCGCGTGTCGATCCGGCTCGGCCTGCCTTCGCTGCTGCTGTACCTGGGGATCGGCGTCCTGCTGGGCGAAGCCGGCTTCGGCATCCGGTTCGACAACCCCGAGCTGACCCAGTCGCTCGGGCTCGCCGCGCTCGTCATGATCCTCGCCGAAGGCGGGCTGACCACCCGGTGGTCGGCGGTGAAACCCGCGCTGGGCCGCGGGATCACACTGTCCACAGTGGCCGTTGTGGTGAGTGTCGCGGTGACCGGCGCGGCCTTGCACTGGCTGCTCGGCCTCGACTGGCGGCTGGCGCTGCTGTGGGGCGCGGTGCTCGCCTCGACCGACGCGGCCGCGGTGTTTTCCGTGCTGCGCACGGCGGGCATCGGCAAACGGCTCACCGGCGCGCTCGAACTCGAGTCGGGCATCAACGACGCGCCGGCCTACATCGCCGTCGTGGTGCTGGCCGAAGGCACCACTGTGGACTGGACGCTGCCGCTGCTGGTGGTCTACGAGCTGACCGCGGGCCTGGTCATCGGCCTCGCCTTCGGCTGGCTCGGCGGGCTCGCGCTGCGCCGGGCCGCGCTGCCGGCGACCGGCCTCTACCCGCTCGCCACGGTCGCGGTGTGCGTCGTCGCGTATTCGTCCGGGCAGCTGCTGCACGCGTCCGGTCTGCTCGCGACCTACGTCGCCGCGCTGGTGCTCGGGAATTCGCGCCTGCCGCACCGGTCGGACACGCTCTCGTTCGCCGAAGGACTGGGCTGGCTGGCGCAGATCGGCCTGTTCGTGCTGCTCGGGTTGTTCGCCTCGCCGGGCCGGCTGCTCGACGCGATCGTGCCGGGCCTGGTCGCGGGCGCGGTCGTGCTGCTGCTGGCGCGGCCGCTCTCGGTCGTGCTGTCGATGCTGCCGTTCCGGCTGCCGTGGCGGGAGCAGGCGTTCCTGTCGTGGGCCGGGCTGCGCGGCGCCGTGCCGATCGTGCTCGCCATGATCCCGCTGTCGCAGGGCCTGCCGGGCGCGCAGCGGCTGGTCGACGCGGTGTTCGTGCTGGTCATCGTGCTGACGCTGGTGCAGGGGGCGACGCTCGGACCGCTCGCGCACCGGCTCGGGCTGGCCAAGAAGTCCGAGGCGCACGAAATCGAGGTCGACTCCGCGCCGCTGGACGAGCTGGGCGCCGAATTGCTGCAGGTTCGCATCCAGCCCGGGTCGAAGATGCACGGCGTGTACCTGTCCGAGCTGCGGCTGCCGGTCGGGGCGACGATCAGCCTGGTCGTCCGCGACGGCGCGGGCTTCACGCCGCAGAAGACCAGCCGGCTGCAGGAGAACGACCAGCTGCTGGTCGTCACGACGAGCGCCGTCCGCGACGCCGTCGAACGCCGGTTGCGCGCGGTCGACCGGGCCGGGCGCCTGGCTCGCTGGAAGGGCGAGTCCGGCCGGTAATTCCGGCCGCTGCCGTCCTCGCCGCCGTCGGGCTCCTGGCGCCCCCGGCGTCCGCCGAGTCCTTCCCGGCGCTCGCCTTCCCGTTCGAAGCGGGCCGGCAGGCCTACTCGGCGGGCATCCACTCCGACGACGGCACCGGCGGCGTGCGGAACGCCATCGATTTCAGCCCCGCGGACGGCACGGTCCGCCTGCAGCACTGCTCCGGCGGCGACTGGGTGACCGTCGATCACCCGGGTGGGTGGCGGACCGGCTACTACCACCTCGAGGGCATCCGCGTCACCGACGGTGAGCACGTCGAGGCCGGGACGGTGCTGGGCTCGACCGGCAACGCGCTGCCGTGCGGCGGCAGCAGCACCGGCGCGCACGTCCACTTCACGCTGTGGACGCTCCCCGACGCGGCGGCGGGCGACTGGGACGGCGTCGCGTTCGCCCGGATCTCGACGGCGGTCGCGGCGGCTCTCGGCGAGCCGGTCGACGGCAAGACCCTCGGCGGCTGGCGCTTCGCGGCGGGACCGGAGCAGTACTCGGGCACCGCGACGCACCTTGCGGACGGCGTCGTGGTCCAGCTCCCGGGCCGCTTCCGCGCGACGCCCTGACGCGAACGGCGCACGAGCCGGGCACGAGCGGCCCACGAGCGTGCAATGAGCACTGCGGCGCGGAGCACCTCGGTCGAGGGTGGCGGTCGGGGGCACGGGATGCCCCGAAGGCCGCCTCGGGGGTGTGGGACGGGGATCGCAGGCCACCTCGGGGTGCTGTCCGTCGCCGTCCGCCCGCGACCCGAGCCGACGCTCCTCACCGTCTGTGAGCGGCGTCTCAGAATGTGAATCCGGGGTTGGCCGCCGGGCGCGTTCTCGGTTACCTTCTGGCTCAGGTCATGAGTGCCAGCGCGAAGCCCCGGCTTGCTGGCCGGCAACCCTCCTACCGCGGTGGGGTGCCCCGGGTGAAGACCGGGCCGGTCGCGCCGTGCGACGGGCAAGCGCGGGCCCCTCGCCGGGGTCCCCCGGATCGCCGAGGAGGCACCCCGATGACTCTCGCCATCACTCGCACCCAGACCGAAGCCATCCCGGCCGTCGCCGGGGCGTCGCTGCGCGTTCCCCTGGTGACCGGGGAAACCGTCGGCTACGCCAATCTCGACCACGCCGCGAGCGCCCCCTGTCTCGACGCCGTCCGCGCCAAGGTCGACGAGTTCCTGCCCTGGTACGCCAGCGTCCACCGCGGTGCCGGCTTCGCGTCGCAGGTCTCGACCAAGCTCTACGAGCGCACCCGGGACGTCCTGCGCCGCTTCGTCGACGCCCGGCGCACCGACACCGTCGTCTTCACCCGCAACACCACCGATTCCTTCAACCTGCTCGCCCGCAGCCTGCCGCGGCACACCACGGTGATCGTGTTCGACACCGAGCACCACGCCACCCTCCTCCCGTGGGCGGGGCCGAACGTCCGGCGGCTGCCGACGCCGCGCACCCGCCTCGCCGCGGTGTCCGCTGTGGACGATGCGCTCGCGGCCGCCCCGCAGGGACCGCGGCTGGTCGTGGTCACCGGAGCGTCCAATGTGACCGGTGAGCTGTTCCCGGTGGCGGAAATCGCCGCGGTGGCGCGGAAACACGGCGCGCGCATCGCGCTCGACGCCGCCCAGCTGGCCCCGCACCGCCGGACCTCCATCAAGGAACTGGACGTCGACTACGTCGCCCTGTCCGGCCACAAGCTGTACGCGCCGTTCGGTGCGGGCGCGCTGATCGGCCGCGCCGACTGGCTGCGCGCCGCGCCGCCGTACCTCGCCGGCGGCGGCGCGACGAAGCTCGTCACCGAAGACGCCGTCGTCTGGAACACCGGCCCCGAGCGCCACGAAGCCGGTTCGCCCAACACCGTCGGCGTGTACGCGCTCGGCGTCGCGTGCGAAACGCTGAGCGAGAACTGGGCCGCGATCGAACACCACGAACAGGCCCTGCTCACCCGGCTGCGCAAGGGCCTCGAGGCCATCCCGGGCTGCGCCGAACTGCGGCTGTTCGACGCGCCGGTCGACCGGGTCGGCACGGTGAGCTTCGTCGTCGACGGGTTCGACCCGGGCTGGCTCGCCGCGGTGCTGTCCGCCGAGTACGGCATCGGCGTCCGCGACGGCGCCTTCTGCGCCCACATCGCGGCCAAGCGGCTGATCGGCGTCACCGGCGGCGACGGGCAGCAGGCGGTCCGCGTCAGCCTCGGCCTCGGCAGCACGGAGGACCACGTCGACCGCGTGCTCCTCGCGCTGCGGCAGATCGTCGCCCGCGGAGCCCGCTGGGAGTACACGAAGGTGGACGGCCGCTGGGCCCCGGTCGGCGACCCGCGGGAGCTGCCGCCGTTCTGCTGAGCGCTAGCCTGGGCCGATGGGGAGAGGGCCGCGTTTCTGGTTTCCGTTGGCACTGCTGGGCTTCGCCGAAGTCGGCCTGGCCGCGGCGCAGCTGCTGGCGCGCCGCAGCCGGGCCCAAGCCGAGGCCGCGAACCTCCTGCTCCGACCGGTGGTTCCGGCCGGGCCGACCTACGGCTACGCGCAGTTCCTGTCCCAGGACGACTTCTCCGCCGGGAGCGGTGACCTGCCCACCGGGCCCGCGTGGCTGGTCGCGCTCGGCGTGGTCGTCCTCGGCACGGCCGTCTGGTACGCGATCGCCCTGCGGCCCGCCCGCACCGGGCGGTTCGTCCTGGGCACCATCGCCGCGCTGCTCGCCGTCCCGCTGCTGGACCTGGTCGGCTCCTGGCAGTTCCGGCTCGATGACAACCTGCGCGGCCCGCTCCTGGCCACGCTCGGCCTGCTCGTCCTCGCCGCGTACGAGCGCAGCCGGTTCGTCCTGCTGACGACGGCCGCGTTCGCCCTGGTCGCCGTGGTGCTCTCGGCGGACATGGCGGGCGTACTGGCCTCGGCGATGATCCTGCTCGCCGCCGCCTTCACGACTCTCCTGCGCCGGGCCGATACCCTGCGGTGATGGGGAGTGCACGCCGGTCCTGGTTCCCGCTGGCCGCGCTGGGGTTCGCGCTCATCGCGCTGGTGGTCGCCCACCTGGCAACGGTCCGCAGCGAGAGCCCGCTGGGGTACCAGCGGCTGCACGGGTTCGCCGACAACGAACTCAACGGCGTCGGCCTGGCGAGCGAGCAGCGTTCGGTCGCCATCGCGGTCGCGTACGACGTGGTGCCGTCGGCGACGCTCGGCTGGCTCGCCGCTCTCGCCTGCGTGGTGCTCGCCGTCGCCGCCTGGTACTGGCGGCAGCTGCGGCCCTCGCGCCCCGGCCGGTTCGTCCTCGGCACGCTCGGGGCGCTGGCCGCCGTCCCGCTCCTCGACCTGGTCGGTGCCCTCCAGTTCCGGCTTAGCGGCGACGTCCGCGGCCCGCTGCTCGCGACGCTGGGCCTCCTGGTGCTGGCCGCGTACGAGCGCAGCTGGTCGCTGGCGGCCGTCGCCGCGGTGTTCGCCCTGGTCACCACGGTCTTCCTGCCCCCGGTGGCCGGGGCGCTCGCCGCGGCGGGCCTGCTCTTCGCGGCCGCGTTCGCCGTGCTCCTGCGCCCCCGGCCGGACGGGCCCGACACGGCCTGACCTGCGCCGTGGACAATGGACCGGTGAGCACCGAGCCCAGCCACTCCGAACCCGACACCGCCGCGCCCGCCGAAGCGGTGCCCGATCCGGCCGCCGACGCCCCGGAGAACCCGGAGGTCCCGGCGCAGCCGCTGCTGCCGAAGCGGCGGGTCGGCTGGGTCTTCGCCGTCGCCGTCCTGTTCTGGGCGATCGACCTGGTGACGAAGAACCTGGTCGTCGCCAACCTCGAGGGCAAGGAGCCGGTCAAGGTCCTCGGCGGGCTGATCTACCTGCAGGTGATCCGCAACCCAGGCGCCGCGTTCTCGATGGCCACCGGCATGACCTGGGTGCTCGCCCTCGTCGCGCTCGCCGTCGTCATCGCGATCGTCTGGCTGTCGCGGCGGCTGCGCTCGATCGGCTGGGCGATCGGCCTCGGCCTGGTCCTCGCCGGCGCCACCGGCAACCTGACCGACCGCATCTTCCGCGCGCCCGGCGGGCTGCAGGGCCACGTCGTCGACTTCATCTCCGCCTTCGCCCCCAACGGCAAGGGCTTCGCGATCTTCAACATCGCCGACTCCGCGATCTGCGTCGGCGGCGCCCTGATCGTGCTGCTGTCGCTGCTGGGCAAGGACTACGACGGCACCTCGACCAAGGACAAGAAGATCAAGCAGGCGGAGGAGCAGGCGTGAGCTCGCGGATGCTCCCGGTGCCCGACGGGCTCGACGGGATGCGGGTCGACGCCGGCCTCGCCAAGCTGCTCGGGCTGTCGCGCACGGTCGTCGCCGAGCTCGCCGAGTCCGGGGACGTGCTGCTCGACGGCCGTCCCGCGGGCAAGTCCGACCGCCTCTCCGGCGGCGGCCTGCTGGAGATCACCCTGCCGGAGCCGGCGAACCCGGTCGAGGTCGTCGCGCAGCCGGTCGAGGGCATGCAGATCCTCCACGACGACGACGACATCGTGGTGATCTCGAAGCCGGTCGGCGTCGCGGTGCACCCGAGCCCGGGCTGGACCGGCCCGACCGTCGTCGGCGGCCTCGCCGCCGCCGGCCTGCGCATCGCGACGTCGGGCGCGGCCGAGCGCCAGGGCGTGGTGCACCGGCTCGACGCGGGCACCACCGGCGTGATGGTCGTGGCCAAGAGTGAGCACGCCTACACCGTGCTCAAGCGCGCGTTCAAGGAGCGCACGGTCGACAAGGGCTACCACGCGATCGTCCAGGGCCACCCGGACCCGACCCGCGGCACGATCGACGCCCCCATCGACCGTCACCCGCGCCACGACTACAAGTTCGCGGTGGTCCAGGGCGGCCGCCCGAGCGTCACGCACTACGAAGTCGTCGAGGCGTTCCGGGCCGCGTCGCTGGCCCACATCAAGCTGGAAACCGGGCGGACGCACCAGATCCGCGTCCACTTCTCGGCCCTGCGGCACCCCTGCGTCGGCGACCTGACCTACGGCGCCGACCCGGTGCTGGCCCGCCACCTCGGCCTCAGCCGGCAGTGGCTGCACGCCAAGACCCTGGCGTTCGCGCACCCGGCGGACGGCCGCTGGGTCGAGTTCGAATCGGAGTACCCGGACGACCTGGCGAAGGCCCTCGAGATCCTGCGCGACGAAAGCTATTAATCCTCGATCGACCAGGTCAAAGTGCGCTCGTCCGGCTCCGGCCGCGGGCTCCAGCGCACCGAAACCACGCGGGTGGCGTCCGGGAGGACGTACACCGTGTGGCCGCCCAGCGTCTCGCCCGGGTCGACGCCGATCTTGTGCGGCGGCCGGGAGGTCAGCGACACCGGCGCCTTGCCGATCGGCGTGCCGTCGGCGGCGAGCAGCTCCAGGTAGTTGTCCGGCAGCGACGCGAACGGGATCGCCCCGCGGTTGGTGATCTCGGTGTGCACCACCACCGCGCGTTCGCCGGCCTCCAGGCGGTACCCGGCCGCGCTGAACAGGTAGTCCGCCGGGTCCTGGACTTCCAGCAGCTGCACCGACAGCTGCTCGCCCTCCAGGCCCTGGGTCTCCATGACCTCGCCGAGCCTGCCCTGCTTGCCGGTGGCGGGCCCGCTCGGCCGGGCGGGTGCGTCGCCGCGGGCCCACGACGCCGTCTGCGGCACGCCCCACGTGCTCACGGCCGGGTCGAGCGGCACCGGCGGCGGGGTGAACGGCCGGGGCGGGGGCGGCGGCTGGTGCTGCGGTGGCGGGCCCGGGTAGCGGCCGGACGGCGTGCCCTGGACGGGGTGCGGCCCGGACGGCGTCCCGTGGACGGTGTAGGGCCCCGAGGGCGCGCCTTGCACGGTGTACGGCCCGGAAGGGGCGCCCTGGACGTTGTACGGCCCCGACGGCGTCCCCTGGACCGGCGGCGGCATCGGCGGACCGGGCGGCGGCTGCTGCTGCGGCACGGGGTGCGAAGGCGGCGGGAACGGCGGCTGCGGCGGCCGGTTCGCCCACGACGGCGGCGCGCCGGCGATGGCCGCGCGGAGGCCGTTCGGATCGCTTTCGACGCCGACGAGCAGGGGCAGCCCGCTGCCGGACAGGGCGACCAGCCGGTAGGCGACCTCGCGGGGATCCATGCCGACCTTGGCCGCCAGCTCGTGCACCGCGGCCTTGCCGAGGTCGGCGAGCGCGGCGAGCAGGCGGGCATCCACGGGATCGGTCACGGCCACCCGGGGAACGCTACCGCCTGGCCGATCCGCGGCGCCGCAGGCCGTCCGCCCCGGGCGAACGGCCCGGCGTTTCTGTCGGTGATCTCCGTTAGGGTCGGCCGTGAAGCACTGCAGCCGAAGCTGGGGGTCCTGCCATGACCGCGGTCACCGAACTCGCCGACGAGTTCGTCGAAGCGCTGTTCGCCGCCGAGCCGCTGACGCCGGCGCTGCTGGGCATCCGCCCGGCGGAGCCCGGTCTGGGGGACCCGTCGGCCGAGGCCGAGCAGGCGTTCCGGGCCCGGCTCGCGGCGTTCCTCGAACGCGCCCGCGCGCTGGAGGCCGAGGACGCCGAAGACCGGATCACCCGCGAGGTGCTGATCACCACGGCCGAGGACCGCATCGCGGCGATCGACAGCCGGCTGGCCGAGTTCACCGTCACCGACCTGTCCACCGGGCCCGCGGCCGGCCTGCTGATGGCCCTGCCGATGACGACGGTGACGGCGGGCGAGGCCGCGGAGGCCCAGCTCGGCCGGCTGGCCGCGATCCCGGAGTACCTGCGCCGGGTCGCGCGGCGGCACGCCGCGGGCATCGCCGACGGCCTGCTCCCGGTGGCCCACCTGGTCGACGCCGCGATCGCGCACCTCGACCGCTACCTCGCCGAGCCGGACGCCGATCCGCTGCGCCGCCAGCCCGCTCCCGACGAGGAGTTCGAGCGGCGGCGCGAGCAATTGCTCGCCGAGGTCGTCCGCCCGGCCTTCGCCGAGTACCGCGAATTCCTGATCACCGACGTGAAGCCGCACGGGCGCCCCGCGGACCGGCCCGGCCTGTCGTGGCTGCCGGGCGGTGCCGAGACGTACGCCCGGATGGCGCGGATGCACACGACCACCGGGCTCACCCCGGACGAGCTGCACCGGATCGGCCTCGACACGATCGAGGCGCTCGCCGTCGAGTACCGGGAGCTGGGGGCGAAGGTGTACGGCACCGATGACCTCGCCGAGATCTTCACGCGCCTGCGGACCGACCCGGCGCTGCGCTGGCGCAGTGCGGAGGAGCTGCTGGAGACCGCCCGCACGGCCGTCGCCCGCGCGGCCGCGGAAGCCCCGAAGTGGTTCGGCCGGATCCCGGAGCAGCAGTGCACGGTCGAAGCCGTGCCGGCGGAGGTCGCGCCCGGCGCGCCCCCGGCGTACTACCTGCGCCCGGCCGTCGACGGCTCGCGGCCGGGCATCTACTTCGCGAACACCCACGAAGCCACCGAGCGGTTGCGGCACATGGCCGAAACGACCGCGTTCCACGAAGCCGTTCCGGGCCACCACTTCCAGCTCAGCATCGCGCAGGGGCGCACCGAGCTGCCGCTGCTGCGCCGCATCGGCGGGTTCAACGCCTACGTCGAGGGCTGGGGGCTCTACAGCGAGCGCCTGGCCGACGAAATGGGGCTCTACTCCGACGACATCGCCCGGCTCGGCATGCTGGCCGGCGACTCGCTGCGGGCGGGCCGGCTGGTCGTCGACACCGGGCTGCACGCCCTGGGCTGGAGCCGGCAGCAGGCGATCGACTACCTGCTGGAGCACACGCCGGAGGCGCGCCCCGAGGCCGAGTCCGAGGTCGACCGCTACATCGCCTGGCCGGGCCAGGCGCTCGGGTACCTGGTGGGCCGGCTGGAGATCCAGCGCGCCCGCACCCGCGCGGCGCAGCGGCTCGGCTCGCGGTTCGACGTCCGCGCCTTCCACGACCTCGTGCTGGCCGGCGGCCCGCTGCCGCTGTCGGTGCTGGCCTCCGTCGTCGACGAGTGGGTGGCCGGCCACGGCGACACCGTCGACGGCCTGGCGAGCGAGCTCGTCGAGCTGTCGTTCGAGCAGGAGCCGCTGCACCCGTCGGTGCTCGGCCTGCCCGGCGACCACGACCGGCTCGGCGACCAGAGCAGGGCGGCGCAGGAGCGCTTCCGGGCCGCGTACACGGGCATCGCCGCCAGGGCACGCGCCTTGGCCACCGACGGCCTGACGGCGGAAGAAGCGGTCACGAGGGAGGTCGTGATCGCCTCCGCCGAGGTCGAAGCCGACCGGCTCGCCGCCGGGTCCGCCGATCTCGCGGTCAGCGACGGCCTCACCGCGCCCGCGCTCGGGCTGCTGATGTACCTGCCGTACTACCGGCTGGACGACGAAAAGAAGGCGCGCGGCTACCTGGCCCGGCTCGCCGCGATCGAGCCGTTCCTCGCCGAGCTGACCGAGCGGCAGCGCGAGAGCCTGGCCGAAGGGCTGGTGCCGCCGGCGTACCTGGCGCGCGTCGGCGTCGAGTACATCGACCGCTACCTCGGCGCGCCGGAGACCGATCCGCTCAAGGTGGGTACGACAGCGGCCGTCGAGGGCTTTGAGGCCGAACGCGACCGGCTGCTCGCCGAAGTGGTCCACCCGGCGTACGCGCGGTACCGGGACTTCCTGCGCACGGAGGTCGAGCCGGCCGGGCGGCCCGACACCGCCCCGGGCATCGGCCACGTGCCGGGCGGGGCCGAGCGGTACGCCGCGCTGATCCGCGCGGAGACGACCACCGGGCGCACCGCGCAGGAGCTGCACGAAACCGGGCTGGCGCTGATCGGGCAGCTCGCCCAGGAGTACCGCGAGCTGGGCGCGAAGGTGTTCGGCACCACCGACCTCGCGGAGATCTTCGAGCGCCTGCGCACCGATCCGGCGTTGCGCTGGCGGGACGGCGAGGAGCTGCTGGCCGCGGCCCGGGACGCCATCGCCCGCGCGGAAGCCGTCGCGCCGCGGTGGTTTTCGCGCATCCCGGGGGAGAAGTGCGAGGTCGCGCCGGTGCCGGAGGCCGACGCGGCGAGCGGCACGATCGCGTACTACCTCCAGCCGTCGCTCGACGGCACGCGGCCGGGCACGTACTACGCGAACACCCACGAGGCGGACAAGCGGCCGCGGTTCACCAGTGAGGCGATCGCGTTCCACGAAGCCGTGCCGGGGCACCACTTCCAGCTCAGCCTGGCGCAGGAACTGAAGGACCTGCCGCTGCTGCGGCGGATCGGCATGTTCAACGCCTACGGCGAGGGCTGGGGGCTCTACGCCGAGCGGCTCGCGGACGAAATGGGCCTGTACTCCGACGACGTCTCGCGGCTCGGCATGCTCACGCAGGATTCGATGCGGGCCGGCCGGCTCGTGGTCGACACGGGCCTGCACGCGCTGGGCTGGAGCCGGCAGCAGGCGATCGACTTCCTGGTCGAGAACACGCCGATGGCGCGGCTGGAGATCGAAGCGGAGATCGACCGGTACATCGGCTGGCCGGCGCAGGCGCTGGGCTACATGGTGGGGCGGCTGGAGATCCAGCGGCTGCGCGCCGAGGCCGAGGAGGCTCTCGGCGAGCGGTTCGACATCCGGGGATTCCACGAAGTCGTGCTCGGCTACGGCATGCTGCCGCTGCCGGCGCTGGCGAAGGTGGTCGGCGACTGGGTGGCCGAGCGGCTCGACACGCCCGGCGGGCTGGCCGAGGAGCTGCTCGCGCTGGACTTCGAACGGCAGCCGCTGTACCCGTCGCTGTACGGCCTGCCCGGCGACCACGGCCGGCTGCCCGATCCGAGCGCGGAGGCCGAAGCGCGGTTCCGCGCGGAGTACGCCGCGATCGCCGCGCGGGCCGGGGCACTCGACCTCGCCGGGCTGCCCTTCGAGGAGCGCGTCACCGCGCAAGTCGTGCTCTCCCAGGCGAAGGCCGCCATCGACGAGATCGACTCCGGCCGCGCCGACATCTCGGTCAGCGACGGGCTCGCCGCGCCCGCGCTGCAGCCGCTGCTCTACCTGCCGCAGACGGTGCTCGACGACGAGCCGAAGGTCCGCGGCTACCTGAGCCGGCTCGCCGGGCTGGGCGGCTACCTCGACGCGCTCATCGAGCGGCAGCGGGCCGCGGCGGGCGAAGGGCGGGTGCCGCCGGGCTTCCTGGTGCGCGTCGGCGTCGAGTACGTCGACCGCTACCTCGGCGCGCCGGACACCGACCCGCTGCGGGTGACACCGCCGCACGCGCTCGACGGCTTCGAGGCCGAGCGCGATCGCCTGCTCGCCGAGGTCGTGCGGCCCGCCTACACGCGTTATCGCGCGTTCCTGGCCGACGAGCTCGCGCCGGTGGCCCGGCCCGAGACGGCGCCAGGCATCGGTGCCCTGCCCGGCGGGCAGGAGCGGTACGCGGCGCTGATCCGCGTCGAGACGACCACCGAGCACACGGCCCAGGAGCTGCACGAGACCGGGCTGGCGCTGATCGGGAAGCTCGCCGAGGAGTACCGCGAGCTGGGCGGAAAGCTGTTCGGCACCACCGAGCTTCCCGCAATCTTCGAGCGCCTGCGCACCGATCCGGCGTTGCGCTGGCGGGACGGCGAGGAGCTGCTGGCCGCGGCCCGGGACGCCATCACCCGTGCGGAAACCGTGGCCGCGCACTGGTTCTCGCGGGTGCCGGAGCAGCCGTGCCGGGTCGTGCCGGTGCCGGAGTCCGACGCGGCGAGCGGCACCATCGCGTACTACCTGCGGCCGTCGCTGGACGGCACGCGGCCGGGAACGTATTACGCGAACACCTACGAAGCGGAGAAGCGGCCGCGGTTCGCGAGCGAGGCGATCGCGTTCCACGAAGCCGTGCCGGGGCACCACTTCCAGCTCTGCCTCGCACAGGACCTCGCGGACCTGCCGCTGCTGCGCCGGACGTTGCACGTCAACGCCTACAGCGAGGGCTGGGGGCTGTACGCCGAGCGGCTGGCCGACGAAATGGGCCTGTATTCCGACGACGTCTCGCGCCTGGGCATGCTGACCCAGGATTCGATGCGGGCGGCCCGGCTCGTGGTCGACACGGGCCTGCACGCACTCGGGTGGAGCCGGCAGCAGGCGGTCGACTTCCTGGTCGAGAACACGCCGATGGCGCGGCTGGAGATCGAGGCGGAAATCGACCGCTACACCGCCGACGCGGGGCAGGCGCTGGGCTACATGGTGGGGCGGCTGGAGATCCAGCGGCTGCGCGCCGAGGCCGAACAGGCCCTGGGCGCGGCGTTCGACATCCGCGAGTTCCACGACGTCGTGCTCGGCAGCGGAACCCTGCCGCTGCCTGTGCTGGCCGGCGTGGTCGCCGAGTGGGTGGCCCGGCGTCGTGACACGCCCGAGAAGCTCGCCGACGAGTGCGTGGCGCTGATGTTCGAGGCGCAGCCGCTGTTCCCGTCGCTGTACGGCCTGCCGGGCACGCACGACAAGCTCGCCGACCAGAGCGCGGAGGCGGCCGCCCGGTTCCGCGCCGGGCTCGCCCGGATCATCGAGCGGGCGGAAGCGATCGACGCGGCGGCGCTGACCCCGGCCGAGCGCGTCACCCGGGACGTCGTGATCTGGCAGGCCCGCGTGCAGATCGACGTGCTCGACTCCGGCCGGGCCGACATCGCGGTGAGCGACGGGCTGGCCGCGCCGGCCCTCGAGCTGCTGATGGAGCTGCCGCAGACGATCCTCGACGACGACGTCAAGGCGCGCGGTTACCTGAGCAGGCTGGCCGCCGTCGGCACGTACCTCGACCAGCTGATCGAGCGGCAGCGGGCCGCGCTCGCCCGGGGGCTGACCCCGCCGGAGTTCCTGGCGCGCATCGGCGTCGGCTACGTCGAGCGGTACCTGGCCGCCCCGGACGAAGACCCGCTGAAGGTGCCGGTCCGGGGGCTCGAAGCCGAGCGCGACCGGTTGCTGGCCGAGGTGGTGTGGCCGGCGTACCGGCGCTACCGGGACTTCCTGGCCGAAGAGGTCGTCCCGGTGGCCCGGCCCGAGACGTCGCCCGGGATCGGCGACCTGCCGGGCGGGCCGGAGCGCTACGCGGCGCTGATCCGTGCCGAGACGACGACCGAGCGCACGCCGCAGGACCTGCACGAAACGGGCCTGGCGATCATCGAGCGGCTGGCGGAGGAGTACCGCGAGCTCGGCGCCGAGCTGTTCGGCACGACCGACCTGGCGGAGATCTTCGAGCGCATCCGCACCGACCCGGCCCTGCGCTGGCGCGACGGCGACGAGCTGCTGGAGTCCGCTCGCGCGGCGATCACCCGGGCGGAAGCCGTGGCGCCCCGGTGGTTCCTGCGTGTGCCGGAGCAGAAGTGCCGGGTCGCGCCGGTGCCCGACGCGGAGGCCGAAAGCGGCTCGATCGCCTACTACATCGAGCCGTCGCTCGACGGTTCGCGGCCGGGCACGTATTACGCGAACACCCACGACGCGGACCAGCGGCAGCGGACCCTGAGCGAGTCCGTCGCGTTCCACGAAGCCGTGCCGGGCCACCACTTCCAGCTGACGCTGGCCCAGCAGCTGACGGGCGTGCCGTTGCTGCGCCGGATCGGCATGTTCAACGCCTTCTGCGAGGGCTGGGGCCTCTACGCCGAGCGCCTCGCGGACGAAATGGGGCTGTACTCGGACAGCACGGCCCGGCTCGGCCTGCTGACGCAGGATTCGATGCGCGCGGCCCGCCTGGTGGTGGACACGGGCCTGCACGCGCTGGGCTGGAGCCGGCAGCGGGCGGTGGACTACCTGGTCGAGAACACGCCGATGGCGCAGATCGAGATCGAGGCGGAGATCGACCGGTACGCGGGCCACCCTGGCCAGGCACTCAGCTACATGGTGGGGCGGCTGGAGATCGAGCGGCTGCGCGCCGAGGGCGAGCAGGCCCTGGGTGAGGCGTTCGACATCCGCGAGTTCCACGACGTCGTGCTGGGCGGCGGAACCCTGCCGCTGCCGGTGCTGGCCGACGTGGTGGCCGACTGGGTGGCCGCCCGCGCCGCGCACGGCGATGGCAGACCAGAGCTGAACTCGGCGGCGCCGGCCGCCCGGGACGAGGAGTGACCGTGACCTGGCTCGACCTTGCCGAAGACACGCTGTTCGGCCTCGAAAACCTGCCCTACGGCGTCTTCTCCGTGGGCGGGGCGCCCGAGCGGCGGGTCGGCGTGCCCGTCGGCGACCAGGTGCTCGACCTGACCGCCGCGGCCGCCGAAACCGCCGCGTCCTTCGCGCCGCTGCTCACCGCCGGCGTGCTGAACCCGCTGCTGGCCGCCGGCCCGGCCACCTGGCGCGAAGTCCGCGAGAGCGTCACCGGGTGGCTGACCGAGTCCCGGTACGCCGATCAGCTCCGGCCGCACCTGGTCCCGCTGGCCGAGGTGACCACGCACCTCGCGTTCGAGGTCGCCGACTACGTCGACTTCTACTCCAGCGAGCACCACGCCCTCAACGCCGGCCGGATCTTCCGCCCGGACGCGGCCGAGCTGCCGCCCAACTGGAAGCACCTGCCGATCGGGTACCACGGCCGGGCCGGCACCGTCGTCGCGTCGGGCACGCCGATCGTCCGGCCGCACGGGCAGCGCAAGCCCCGCACCGCCGACACGCCCTCGTTCGGCCCGTCGCAGCGGCTGGACATCGAGGCGGAGGTCGGGTTCGTCGTCGGTACTCCGTCCACAGTGGGCACCCCGGTGTCCACAGCGGACTTCGAAGACCACGTTTTCGGCGTCTGCCTGGTCAACGACTGGTCGGCGCGCGACATCCAGGCCTGGGAGTACCAGCCGCTGGGCCCGTTCCTCGGCAAGTCGTTCGCGACGTCGGTGTCGCCGTGGATCGTCCCGCTGGCGGCCCTGGACCACGCGCGCGTCGACGGCCCGCGGCAGGACCCCGAACCGTTCGAGTACCTGCGCACTTCCGAGAGGTGGGGCCTGGACCTCGCGCTGGAGATCCGGCTCAACGGCCACCTGGTGTCGAGCCCGCCGTTCGCGACGCAGTACTGGACGGCCCCGCAGCAGCTGGCGCACATGACGGTCAACGGCGCGAGCCTGCGCACGGGCGACCTCTACGCCTCGGGCACGGTGACCGGCCCGGAGCGCGACCAGCGGGGCTCGTTCCTCGAGCTCTCCTGGGGCGGCCGGGAGCCCCTGGAGCTGCCGGGCGGCGTCACCCGCACGTTCCTCGAAGACGGCGACGAGGTGGTGATCAGCGCGACCGCCCCCGGCCCGGCCGGCACCCGCATCGGCTTCGGCGACGTGCGGGGGACGGTGGTCGCGAGCGGATAGTGGCGCTACCCACACCGGAGGACGCCGGGAAGCGCGCATAATGACCAGCGACTAAGCGCTCGCTCACCGCGGAAGGACGCCCATGAAGATCGGGACCGGGATCAGCTACTCCGGAGGCTTCGCCGAAAGCGTCGCCGATGTCGTCGAACTGGAGAAGGCCGGCCTTGACGTCGTCTTCGTGCCGGAGGCGTACTCGTTCGACGCGGTCAGCCAGCTCGGCTACCTGGCCGCGAAGACCGAGCGCGTCCAGCTGGCGTCCGGCATCTTCCAGATCTACACCCGCACGCCGACGCTGACCGCGATGACCGCGGCCGGCCTCGACTTCGTCTCCGACGGGCGGTTCGTCCTCGGGCTCGGGGCGTCCGGCCCGCAGGTCATCGAGGGCTTCCACGGCGTGAAGTACGACGCGCCGCTGGGCCGCACGCGCGAAATCGTCGAGGTCTGCCGCCAGGTGTGGCGCCGCGAGCGCGTGGTGCACGAGGGCAAGCACTACACGATTCCGCTGCCGCCGGAGCAGGGCACCGGGCTCGGCAAGCCGCTGAAGCTGATCAACCACCCGGTGCGGGAGCGGATCCCGGTGCTGCTGGCCTCGATCGGGCCGAAGAACGTCGCGCTGACGGCCGAGATCGCCGAGGGCTGGCAGCCGATCTTCTTCCACCCGGAGAAAGCGGCCGACGTCTGGGGCGCCAGCCTGGCCGAGGGCAAAGCCAAGCGCGACCCGGCGCTGGGGGAGCTGGACACGTACGTCATGGTGGCCCTGGCCATCGGTGACGACGTCGAGCCGCTGCTCGACTGGGTGCGGCCGATGCTGGCGCTCTACATCGGCGGAATGGGCGCGCGGGGGAAGAACTTCTACAACGACCTGGCCTGCCGCTACGGCTACGAGGCCGAGGCGAAGCTGATCCAGGAGCTGTACCTGGACGGCAAGAAGGAGGAAGCGGCCGCGGCGGTCCCGCTCGAGCTCCTGCGCGCGATCTCCCTGGTCGGCCCGGCGGGGTATGTGAAGGAGCGCGTGGCGGCCTTCGCCGAGGCGGGCGTGACGACCCTGGTGGTGAATCCCCTGCAGCCCGGCCGCGAGGCTCGCGTGGCGGCCGTCTCGCAGCTGCGCGAGCTGATCGGCTGACCGCGGCACCGCCCCCTGCTCACGACCGGCCGCGGCAGACCGCTCGGCCGCAGCGCGTCAGGCTGGGGTTGCGTAGACCGCGGTCCGCGTGCCGCCGAGGCTCGTGCCGTCGTACGTCCCGTCGCTGGTGATCAGCCGCAGTTGGGGCCCCGGGCCCTCCGGGGCGACCAGCGTGCTGTCCGGCTCGCTCGCCGGAAATACCGCCGTCCGCCGGACCGTGAAGCGGGACTCCTGGCCTCGCGCGTCGCGGACCGTGATCGTGGCTCCCGGCGTGAGCCGCTCCAGCCGGGCGAACGCCCCCGCGGAGTACCCGAAAGCGGCGTGCGCGGACAGCACCGCCACGCCGGGCGCTCCGGGCACGGGCCCGTCGGCGAACCAGCCGACGCCGAGAGCCGTTCCCGGCTGCTCGCGACGGCCGCCGACGTGGCCGAGCGCGACCACGTGGTCGACCTTCAGGCCCAACGAGGGGATGACCAGCGCCACGGGCGGGGCGCCGGCCGGCTGATCCGAGGCGGGAGCGGCCGCGGGTGCCGGACCGAGCACCGACGTCACGCCGAGCAGGACGCAGCCGAGCCCGGCCACGACCGCGAGCACGACGGCGGCCGGCCGCACGAGCGCGGCTCGCCGCTCGGGCCGTGGCATCTCTTTCCCCTGCTCCACGCCGGTTTCTATGTCCGATTAATCGCTGAGCGGCCGAGGGCGTTACCGAATCGTGTCCAGGGCCACCCTGGTTCACTCGATCGGGTTATCTCACTGTGACCTTCGCGCCAGAAACGCACGCCCGGAGGGCCCCAATCGCGGAAATGCGCGGCGAACGGCGGTGACATCGGACATCATTGCTGGTTTCAAACCGTCGACCCGGGGATATTCACCAGGCGGAAGTGGAGGTGCACCGAGCAGTGCCGAAAAGAGAAGAGCCCGCGGTGGGCGTGCTGGACGTCGGCTCGTTCAGCGCCCGGCTCGTGGTGGTGCCGGTGGACGGCTCCCCCCGCGAACCGGTCCTCAACCACCAGACGCGCCTGCGCCTGGATCGCGAGCTCGACGTCCGTGGCCGCCTCTCCGCCCGCGGCATCGACGCCGTCACGGCCGCCGTCGCGGCGGGCATGAGCACGGCCTACCGCCACGGCGTCAGTGATGTCTACCCGCTCGCCACCTCCTCGATCCGCGACGCCGCCAACGCGGCGGAGGTCGTCCGGCACGTGGCCGGCGAAACCGGGGTCGAGCTGCGCTTCCTCTCCGGCCGCTGCGAGGCCGAACTGACCTACCTCGCCGCCCGCCGCTGGTACGCCGCCGAACCCGGGCCGATGCTCGTGCTCGACATCGGCGGCGGAACGGTCGAACTGGCCGCGGGCACCGGCGAAAAAGCCACCTTCGCGCGCTCGCTGCCGCTGGGCGCCCGCTCGATGACACGGGACTGGCTGCCGTCCGAGCGCGTGTCGAACAAGCAGGTCAAGGCGCTGCGCGCGCACGCCCTCGACGTCGTGACCACCACCCTCGGCGCCGCCGACGTCGACGATCCGCGGGTCGTCGGCTGCTCGAAGGTGCTGCAGCAGCTCGCGCGGCTGGCCGGCGCGCGGCCCGGCAAGTGCAAGGAACTGCGGCTCGACGACCTCCGCGCGTGGATCCCGCGCCTCGCCGCGCTGCCGCCGTCGAAGCGGGCGGAACTGCCCGGCATTTCGCGCAGCCGCGCGCACCAGGCCCTGGCCGGCGCGGTCGTCGCGGAAGCGCTGCTGACGGTTGCCGGCGGCAAGGTGACGATCTGCCCGTGGTCGACCCGCGACGGCCTGCTGCTCACCCTGCAGGACAAGGCGCGGGAAGCGGCCGGGAAACGCGCGGCCTGATTCCGCTCTGGCCGTCACCGGGAAAACCGGGTATTCCGGAAAGCATGAGCGAGCAGCAGCGCCTCCACGGCCGTGACGACGAAGACGAAGAGCTCCCGAAGCTCCCGACCCCCGGCAAGCTGACGCACGACGTGCCGACCGCGCCGGATCCCGACGTGAGCCCGGGTGGGACCGAGGAAGTCCCGGCCCCACCCGGACGGGAAGCCGCTAGCGACCTTCCTCGGTGATGGGGTTGGCCGGTTCCGCGTACTGACGCACCGCTTCGGAGTCCCGCCGCATCGGGGCGCGGCCCGGCGGCTGCTTGGGCGGCTCGCCCGCGTCGATCTTCGGGATCGCGTACCGCTGCGGCTCCGCCGTGACGGTGATGCGCTCGCCGTGGTGCAGCACTTCCAGCGGTGCACCGGAGACGACGTGGTAGGTCGCCTGGTCGGGATCGATCTCGACCTGGAACCGGGTGCCGCGGAACATCAGGCGGAAGGTGATCCGCTCCAGCTGTGGGGGCAGCCGCGGCGCGAATGCCAGCGTCCCGCCGTGGTCGCGCAGGCCGCCGAACCCGGCCACCGCGCCCTGCCACGCCCCGGCCAGCGACGCCATGTGCAGGCCGTTGCGCACGTTGTTGTGCACGTCGTGCAGGTCGGTCAGCGCCGCTTCGGCGAGGTAGTCGTAGGCCAGTTCGAGGTGGCCCACCTCGGCCGCGATGACCGCCTGTGTCCCCGCCGAAAGCGAAGAGTCGCGCACGGTCCGTGCTTCGTAGTAGGCGAAGTTCCGGGCTTTCTCCTCCTGGCTGAAGGAGTCGCCGCACAGGTGCAGCGCCAGCACCAGGTCCGCCTGCTTGACGACCTGCTTGCGGTACAGGTCGAAGTACGGGTAGTGCAGCAGCAGCGGGTAGTGCGCCGAGTCGGTGCCCTGGTAGTCCCACTCGTCGTGGTCGAGGAAGCCCTCCGACTGCGGGTGCACGCCGAGTTCTTCGTCGTAGGGCAGGAACATCGCCGCCGCGGCCGCGCGCCAGGAGTCCAGTTCGACGGTGTCGACGCCGAACCGCGCCGCGATGTCGGGGTGCCGTTCGCACGACTCCGCCGCGGCCATCAGGTTCCGCCGCGCCATCAGGTTGGTGTAGACGTTGTTGTCCGCCACCGCGGAGTACTCGTCCGGGCCGGTGACGCCGTCGATGCGGAAGGTGCCGTGCCGGTCGTGGTGGCCCAGCGACGCCCACAGCCGCGCGGTTTCCACCAGCAGTTCGGTGCCGTAGTCGCGCTCGAACTCCTCGTCGCCGGTCGCGTTGAGGTAGCGCAGGACGGCGTCGGCGATGTCCGCGCTGACGTGGAACGCCGCCGTGCCCGCCGGCCAGTACGCCGAGCACTCGGCGCCGTTGATCGACCGCCACGGGAACGCCGCGCCGCGCAACCCCAGCTGGTGCGCGCGTTCCCTCGCCTTGTCCATTGTGGAGTGTCGCCAGCGCAGGGCGTCGCGCGCGGCGTCCGGGATGGTGTAGGTCAGCACCGGCAGGACGAAGGATTCGGTGTCCCAGAAGGCGTGCCCGTCGTAGCCGGGCCCGGTCAGCCCCTTGCCGGCGATCGCGCGGCTTTCGCCGCGGGCCCCGGCCTGCAGGATGTGGAACAGGGCGAAGCGGACCGCCTGCTGCAGTTCGGGATCGCCCTCGATCTCGACGTCCGACGTCCGCCAGTAGTCGTCGAGGAATTCACGCTGCTCGGTGAGCAGGCCCTTCCAGCCCGTCTGGCGGGCGCCGGCCAGCGCGGCCTCGACCTGCGACCGCAGGGCCGGCACCGAGCGCTGCGCGGACCAGCCGTAGGCGAGGAACTTGGTGATCCGCAGCCGCCCGCCCTTCGGGACGTCGACCGCGACGGTCAGCCGGGCGAGGTCCTCCTCGGAGTGGATGCGGGCGCGGATCCCGTCGTCCACCTCGATCTTGTGGTCCATCGCCGCGGCCATCCGCAGCCCGGAGCGGCGGGTCCGGTGCACCAGCACGGCGTTGTACTCCGACGCGCGGTGGAACTCGCCGACCAGCGGGGAGTTCAGCGCGGCCGCCACCCGCGGGTCACTGGTGTCGGACTCGATCGGCTCGTTGGCCAGCAGGTCGGACTGGACGACCAGCTGCAGGTCCTCGTCGAGCGGCTCGACCTCGTACCGGATGGCGGCGATCGCGCGCTGGGTGAACGACACGAGCCGTTCGGTGCGGACGCGGACCCGCCGCCCGGTCGGCGACGACCACTCGGTGGTGCGGCACAGCGTGCCCGTGCGGAAGTCCAGGACGCGGTCGTGCGCGGTGGCCGCGCCGTAGCGCATGTCCAGCGGCTCGTCCTCGACGAGCAGCCGGATGATCTTGCCGTCGGTCACGTTGACGACGGTCTGGCCCTCTTCGGGGTAGCCGTAACCGGCCTCGGCGTAGGGGAGTTCGTGCTGCTCGTAGAAGCCGTTGAGGTACGTGCCGGGCAGCCCGCGCGGCTCGGCCTCCTCGAGGGTGCCGCGCAGCCCGATGTGGCCGTTGGACACCGCGAACGCCGATTCGGTGCGCTGCAGGGCGTCGACGTCCATGCCGCGCCAGCGCAGGGCCCACGGCGAGCATTCGTAGCCGTGCGTTTCGGTCACTAGGGCACCCTCTTCGTTGCAGGCGTCTGGACGGCGTTTGTGGTAGGAACCAGGTGGAGGCCGGGGTGACGGCCTGTTTCGGTCGCCCCTTGTGGGCTTCGATGACGCTGCCGCCCCCGGCTTCCCCGGAACCGCTGATCGATGACAAAGGGACGCGCCGAAGAGCGCCGGTTAGTGACCACTCGACCGTCGGTTCCTTCGCCTCCGCCTGGCGCCTGCCTGTCGTGTCGAACAGGAAGGCGACCACGTTGTCGCTGGATGACGCACAATTCTTCGTCGGGATCGACTGGGCCGTGGCCGAACACGCAGTGTGCGTGCTGGACCGCTCCGGCCGTAAGGTCGCCGCGTTCACCATCGCCCACACCGCAGCCGGATTCGCCAAGCTGACCGCGCGGCTGGGAAAAATAGCCGAGGCCGGGCATCTGCCGGTCGCGATCGAACGCCCCGACGGGCGCCTGGTCGACACGTTGCTCGACGCCGGCCACCCGGTGGTGCCGGTCAAACCGAACGCGATCAAGATCTGGCGGGAGTCCGAGGTCCTTTCCGGCGCCAAATCCGACCCCGGCGACGCTCACGTGATCGCCGACTACCTGCGGGTCCGCGCCCACCGGCTGAGTCCCGCAACACCGTTCTCCGGACACACCAAGGCATTGCGCGCCGTCATCCGCACCCGTGGCGACCTCGTCGAGGCTCGCGTGGCCGCGACCAACCAGCTCGCCGCCCTGCTCGATTCCCACTGGCCCGGCGCCAAGGCCATCTTCGCCAACATCGAGTCGGCCATCGCCCTGGCGTTCCTGACCCGCTATCCCACCGCTGCGTCGGCCGTGACGCTGACCGAGAAGCGGCTGGCGGCGTTCTGCGCCGAACAGGGCTACTCGGGCAAGAAGCCCGCCGCCGTGCTGCTGGCCCGCCTGCGGTCGGCACCAGCCGGCCCCACCGACCCCGTCCTGTCCGCGGGCATCGCCGACGCGGTGCTCGCCCAGGTCGCCGTGCTCACCGCGCTCACCACCGCGATCAAGACCCTGGACCGTTCCATCGCCGAGAAGATGCAGGTCCATCCCGACGGCGCCGTCTTCCGCTCGTTCCCCCGCGTCGGCACCGTCAACGCCGCGCAGATCCTCACCGAATGGGGCGACGCCCGCGAGGCCTTCGCCCATCCCGACCAGGTCGCTGCCCTGGCCGGGATCACCCCGGTCACCAAAGCCTCGGGCAAGCAACGCGGCGTGTCGTTCCGGTGGGCCTGCAACAAACGCCTGCGCCAGGCGATCACGACCTTCGCCAACAACAGCCGGCACGCCAGCCCCTGGGCCGCCGACATCTACAACCGCGCCCGCGCCTCCGGCAAGGACCACCCTCACGCCACCCGCATCCTCGCCCGCGCCTGGGTCCGGGTCATCTGGCGCTGCTGGCACAACAGCACCACCTACGACCCCACCCTGCACGGCGGCGCCCGACAGCACACCGAACAACAGGCCGCAGCCTGACTTCGACCTTGAGGTTGACACAAGGGGTGTCATCGGTCCTCCAGGAGGTCGGCGAGGTCGTCGACGACGATGTCGGCCCCGTGGGCCCGCAGTTCTCCGGCCTGGTCCGCGCGGTTGACGCCGACGACGTACCCGAAGCCACCGGCCTTGCCCGCCTGGACGCCGGACTGGGCGTCCTCGAAGACGGCCGCGTGCGCGGGTTCGACGCCGAGTGCCGCGGCGCCGGCCAGGAACGAGTCCGGTGCCGGCTTGCCGCGCAGGTGCTGTTCGCGGATCACGATGCCGTCGATGCGCGCCTCGACGTACTTGCTCAGGTCGGCGCCGTCGAGCACCTTGGCGCCGTTGGCCGACGACGTCACCACGGCGATCCGCAGCCCGGCGGCCTGCACGGCTTCGAGGTAGCGCACCGAACCCGGGTACGGGTTGACGCCGCGTTCGTCGATGATCTTGAGGACCAGTTCGTTCTTGCGGTTGCCCACGCCGTTGACCGTGGGGGCGTCCACCGGGTCGTCCGGGTCGCCCTCGGGCAGCACGATCCCCCGTGACCGCAGGAACTCCCGCACGCCGTCGGCGCGCGGGCGGCCGTCCACAAAGGCCGCGTAGTCGTGGTCGGTGAACTCGCTGAACCCGGCGCCGTCACGGGCGCGGAGGAATTCGTCGAACGTCCGCTTCCAGGCCTCGCGGTGGAGGATGGCCGTGCCGGTCAGGACTCCGTCGAGGTCGAACAGGCAGGCGGTGATGGTCTCGGGCAATCCCGTCATGCCCGCACGCTACCGGTCCCTGGGCGGGTTCGCGGGCTGTTCGGGATGGGGACGCACTCGATGGATGAGTTCGTGGACCGTCGCGTCCGCCAGGCGGTACCGGACCACACGGCCGGTGCGCTGCGGTGTGACCAGGCCGTGGGCCCGCAGCAGCCGCAGGGCCTGCGAAACCGCGGTGTCGGTCATGCCGGTGGCCGCGGCGAGGTCGGTGACGCTGATCTCGCGGGCGTAGTGGATGGAGACCAGCAGCGCGAGCCGCGAGGGGTCGGCGACCACGGAGAAGCGCCGGGCCCACTCGTCGATGACGGCGCGGTCGCCCAGCCCGTCGACCGCCGCCGCGACGCGTTCCGGGTCGATCAGCTTGCGGTCGGTGTGCACCCCCGGATGATTCCACCCGCGGCGGGGGCCGACCACCGGTGGGCTGGGTCACGCCGTGCTTGACGCTCGCCGTCCCGCGGGCGAGTCTTAAGACAGTTGTCATAATCGAGGAGCCCGCATGACCGACGTCGAAGCCCCGGTCCGTTCGAAGACCATCACCTGGCAGGACCCCCTGGAGACGGCTCGGCTGGGCGCCACGATGTCCGGCCTGGAGTACATGCGGGCGATCGCCGAGGGCCGGGTCCCGCCGGCGCCGATCGCCGCGCACTTCGGGATGCGCTGGGAAAGCATCGAGCCGGGCGAGGTCGTCGCCGTCGCCGAGCCGGACGAGTCGCTGTACAACCCGATCGGCATGGTGCACGGCGGTGTGGCGGCCACGATGCTGGACTCGGTGGTCGGCTGTGCGGTGCACACGACGCTCCCGGCCGGCGTCGGCTACGCGTCGGTGGAGCTGAAGGTCAGCTACCTGCGGGCGATCCACGCGGGCCGCGGCGAAATCCGGGCGACGGGCCGCGTGGTGAAGGAGGGCTCGCGGATCGCCTTCGCGGAGGGGGAGATCCGCGACGCCGAGGGAAAGCTGCTGGCCACGGCGTCGGGGACCTGCGTCATCACGCGCTGATCACCGCGGCGGCCGCACCCGCCGCGCGCGGATCGCGTCCTCGCCGCCGTAGCGGCCGATGACCGCGGCCAGCAGGGCACGCGCTTCTTCGACCGGCCGGGCGCCGTATTCCGTCTCGATTTCCGCCTGGAGTTCTTGGCGCAGCACCCGCGTGGCTTCGACGGTGGCCAGCGCGTGTTCGGTCAGGTGCAGCAGTTTCGTGCGCGCGTCCGCCGGATCGGGCTCGCGGCGCAGCAGCCCCCGGCGTTCCAGGTCCGCGACCGCTTTCGACGCCGCCTGCTGGGTGACGCCCATCCGCTCGGCCAGCGCGGTGATGGACAGCGGCGCGGCCAGGACGTGCTGGATCACGACGCCGTCGTTGAAGCGCAGGTCGCCGAAGCCCTGGGTCGCGAGCCGCCGCTGGACCTCGTCCGTCATGGCCCAGCCCGCGAAGAGCGCCGTCAGCGACAGGTCGAGGCTGCTAGGATGCACAACCATGGTTGTGGAATCTAGCAGAGTTCCGGCGGAGCTGGCGGAAGCGTTCGTGCGCGTGGCGCACCGGATCGTCTGGTGCACCCTGGTGACGGTCGACCGGCGGGGCAGACCGCGGTCCCGGATCGTCCACCCGATCTGGACACCCACACGGGACGGCGTGGTCGGCCGGTTGTTCACCCGGCCGACACCGCTGAAACTCGCGCACCTGGCGGCATCGCCGTACGTGTCGTGCTCGTACTGGGACCCGCAGCACGAGGTGGCGGTGGCGGAGTGCCGCGCGGAGTTCGACGACGGCGAGCAGTCGCGCAAGGAGCTGTGGGACCTGTTCGCCTCGACGCCGGAGCCGCTGGGCTACGACCCGAAGATCCTCGGCGGCGAGGACCACCGCGACCCGAAGATCACGGTGCTGCGCCTGACACCCTGGCGAATCTCGGCCGGCGGCGAAGCGTGGCGGGCGGCTTAGGGCGCGGAGCCGGCAGCCACGCTTCGCGCCGGGCTCAGGCGCGTCCCGCGAGAGCGCTGAGCGTCGCCTGCAGCGCCGCGGGCTCGGGTGTGCCGGCGAAGACCTTGCCGACGTACCCGTCGGGACGCACCAGGACCGTGGTGCGCGCCGGTTCGGCCGGGGCCGCGACGTGCACGCGGCCGGCCCAGCCGTCCGGTTTCGTGTCGCCGAGGAGGACGAACCGCCCGCCGCGAAGCGCCTCGTACAGGCGGGTTCCGTCGGCCAGCGGGACGTCCGGCATGCGGGTGCCGACCAGCTTGTGCTCCCCGGCCGGCGCCGGGTAGCGGAACCCGATCGCGCTCAGCCGCCCGATCAGCGTGCGGTGGACCGCGGGCACCCGCACCACCGTCCCGCCGACGAGGCCGCGCAGCGCGCGCAGGACCGGCGACCGCAGCATGGCCATCCGGATGATCGTGCCGCTGACCCGCAGCACCTCCTCGCCGATCGGGTGCCGCTCGGCCTGGAAGGTGTCCAGCAGCGCGGCGGGCGCGCCGTTGCGGACCGCGGTGAGCTTCCAGCCGAGGTTCGCCGCGTCCTGCAGGCCGGTGTTCATGCCCATGCCCCCCGCCGGGGAGTGCACGTGCGCGGCGTCGCCGGCGAGGAACACCCGCCCGACCCGGTACCGCGGGGCCTGCCGCTCGTCGCTGTGGAAGCGGGACATCCAGCGGGCGTCGTGCATGCCGAAGTCGGTGCCGAGCGCGCGGCGGGTGATCGCGCGGATCTCGTCGAGGTCCAGCGGAGCGTCGTCGGGCACATTGCGGAGCCGGTCCCAGGCCAGCACCCGCCACCAGCCGTCGCCGAACGGCGCGATGAACGCGAACTCGTTGCCGAACCCGTTCACCGTCAGGGTTTCCGGCGGCGCCTCCCGCAGGCGGACGTCGGCCAGCATGATCGACCGCAGCACCGACTTGCCGGGGAAGGGCAGGCCGAGTGCCGCCCGGACCGTGCTGTGGAATCCGTCGGTGCCCACCAGGTAGGCCGCGCGGTGGGTGCCGCCGGGCGTTTCGGCCGTCACGCCGTCGTCGTCCTGCCGGACGGCGGTGACCTTGGCGCCGGGGACGATGTCCACCCCGGCGGCGACGGCCCGCTCCCGCAGCACCCGTTCGACGTTGTACTGGGCGGTGACCAGCAGGTACGGGAAGCGGCTCGGCAGGCGGCCGAGGTCGACCGTCACCCGCCCGAACAACCGGGCTTCGGAAAGCCGGTTCACCCCGGTGGCGTCGAGCTCGTCGGCGAGCCCGCGGGCGTCGAGCACCTCGAGGGTGCGCGCGTGCACGGCGAACGCCCGCGACAGGTTCGACACCGTGCCGTCCCGCTTCTCCAGCAGCGTGACCGCGGCTCCGGCCTCCGCGAGGTCCCCGGCGAGCAGCAGCCCGGTGGGCCCGGCGCCCACCACGATCACGTCCGGCATCACGATTCCCTTCGGTAGTGGTTCACCCCGGTGACGCTAGGCGGCCGGGCGATCCGCCGAATCCGTCATCGATACCGGGATCGAGCGGTAGGTTCCGGGGGTGATCTACGGTCGTGACCGGGAGCAGGCGCGCCTGGGGGAGCTGCTCGGCACCGTGACGCGGGGGCGCGGCGCGGCCCTGGTCGTCCACGGCGAGGCCGGGATCGGGAAGTCCGCGCTGCTGGCGCACCTGGCGGACCGGGCCGGGGGCGTCGCCCGGGTGCTGCGGGTGACCGGCACCGAAGCGGAGGTGGACCTGCCGTTCGCCGCGCTGCACGCGCTGCTTCACCCGCTCCGGGACCGCGTCGGCTCGCTGCCCGGCCCCCAGGCCGGAGCCCTCCGCGCGGCGTTCGGCCTGGCGGCCGCGCCCGAGGGACGCGACCGGTTCCTGACCGGGCTCGCCGTGCTGACCCTGCTGGCCGACGCCGCCGAAGACCGGCCGGTCGTCTGCCTGGCCGACGACGCCCAGTGGCTGGACCGGGCGTCGGCCGAGGCGCTGCTGTTCGCCGCCCGGCGGCTGCAGGCGGAACGGGTGGCGGTGGTCTTCGGGGTGCGCGACGGCGATCGGCCGTTCCCCGCCGCCGGATTGCCCGAACTGGCGCTGCACGGCCTCGACGACCCGCAGTCGGCCGCCGTGCTCGCCGAGCACGGCGGCGAACTCGCCCCGGCGGTGCGCGACCGCCTCGTCGCCGAGGCCGCGGGCAACCCGCTGACCCTGATCGAGCTGGCCCGGATGCTCGGGCCGGAGCAGCGGGCGGGCAAGCTGCCGCCGTTCGGCGTGTACACGGCGGCGTCGTCACCGCTCGGCCGCGTGGAGAACGCCTTCCGCGAGCGGATCGGCGCGCTGCCGGAGCGCAGCCGCACCCTGCTGACCGTGGCCGCCGCCGACGGGACCGGAGAGCTCTCCCTGGTCGTGCGCGCCGCCGCCGAGCTGGGTGCCGTCGTCGCCGACCTGGAGCCGGTGGAGCACGCCGGTCTCGCCCGGATCGACGGCGAGCTGCTCGTCTTCCACCACCCGCTCGTGAAGGCCGCCGCCTACCGGGGCGCGACCCTGGCGCGACGGCAGGAGGCGCACCGCGCGCTCGCCGGGGTGCTGGCCTCGGCCCGGGACGACGAGGCGGCGGACCGGCGGGCCCAGCACCTCGCGGCCGCGACGACCGGGACCGACGAGCCGCTCGGGTCGCTGGTCGAGCAGGCCGCGGACCGGGCCGCACGCCGCGGGGCGCCTGCCGTGGCCGCCACCGCCTACGAGCGGGCCGCGCAGCTCACCGAAGAGGACGAGACCCGCGCGCGGCGGCTGGTCCGGGCCGCGGTGAGCGCGGCCGAGGCCGGGCAGCTGGCCAGGGCGGGTGCGCTGGCCGAACGCGGCGAGCGGCTCGCCACCGCTCCCGGCCTCCGTGCGGAGCTGGCCGGGGTGCGCGCGGCGTGGGAGTTCGAACTGGGCAACGCCGCGGCCGCGGGGCGCCTCGTGGTCGACGCCGTCGGCGCCATCGCCGGGACGGCGCCGGAACAGGCCACGGCCATGCTCGGCGACGCGGCCACCTACGCCTACCTCGCCGGCGACGTCGGCACCCTGGACCGCGCCCAGCGGCTGCTGACCGCCGTGACCACGCGTCACCCGGAGCTGGCCGGGGACACCTTCGCCGGCGTCCACGGGTGTGCGCTGCTGCTGTCCGGTGACCACCGCGGCGCGTTCCGGCTGCTGCGGCCGACGTGGACGGCCCCGGACGCCGATCTCGTCTACGCGGTGTTCACCACGATCATCAGCGGCGCGGACCGGGAGGGGGCCGCGCTCGCCGACGAGTTCGTCCGGCACTGCCGGGACCACGGCCGGATCGGCGAGCTGACGCACGCGCTGCAGATCCGGACGCAGCTGCGGATCCTGCACGGCCGGCACGCCGAAGCCGAGGCGGACGGCGCCGAAGCACTGCAGGTGGCCGAAGCGACCGGGCACACCCGCCGAGCCGATCAGCTGCGCGGGATCCTGGCGCTGGCGGCGGCGATCGAGGGCGACGGGCCGCGCTGCGAGGCGCTGGCCGAGCCGGCGAGCCGGGTGGCCGCGGGGCAGTGGTGGGCGGCCTACGCCCGGGGCGTGCGGGCGCTGGGCCGGGGCGACCACCCCGCCGCCGTGCGGCACCTGACCGGCCTGCTGACCGGTCCGGGCGGGCACACCGCCGTCGCCCGGTCCGCGGCACCGAGCCTGGTCGAAGCGCTGGTCCGGGTGGGCGAGCACGAGGCGGCGGCCGGGTACGCCGCGGAGTTCCGCGAGTGGGCGGAGGCCGGCGAACAGGCGTGGGCGCTGGAACTCGCCCACCGGTGCCAGGCCCTGCTGGCCCCGGCGGCCGAAGCGGAACCGCACTACCGCCGGGCGCTGGAGCACCACGAGGACGGCACACGCCCGTTCGAACAGGCGCGCACGCTCCTGAGCTACGGCGAATGGCTGCGGCGCGCCCGCCGCCGGGCGGACGCGGCGCACCGGCTCCGGGCGGCGGCGGACCTCTTCGACCGCCTCGGCGCCGCCCCCTGGCTCGAGCGCGCCGGCCACGAGCTGGCGGCCATCGGCGCCCGGCCCCGCACGGCGGCCAGGCAGGCCACCGTCATGGAAACCTTGACGGCGCAGGAGGCCCAGGTCGTGCGCCTGGCCGCCGCGGGCGCGACCAACCGCGCGATCGCGGCGCAGCTGTTCCTCAGCCCGCGAACGGTGGGGTACCACCTGTACAACGCTTTTCCCAAGCTGGGCGTCACTTCCCGCACCGAGCTCGCCCGCTTCGTGGAGGTTCCGGCCTCGTGAGTGAGTAACAGTGTTAGAACACTGTTACTCACTCACGAGGGGGCAGGGGGAAGGCCGTTGCTCAGTCCCAGGTGACCGGGAGCCGGTCGATTCCGTAGATCGGGTGGGCGTGCCGGAACGGCAGTTCGCCCGTGGGGACGGCGAGCCGGAGCCGGGGCAGGCGCCGCAGCAGCGCGGTCAGCGCGACGCGGAGTTCGAGCCGGGCGAGGTGGTGGCCGAGGCACAGGTGTTCGCCGTGGCCGAAGGCGAGGTGGTGGTTGGGGCTGCGGCCGAAGTCCACGGCCTCGGGATCGGCGAACTCGCCGGGGTCGCGGTTGGCGATGTCGGCGGCGGCGATGACCCCCTCGCCGGCGCGGATGGTGACGCCGCCGAGTTCCACGTCGGCGGTCGCGACGCGGCGGCGTCCGAAGTGGGTGATCGTCAGCAGCCGCAGCAGCTCGTCGACCGCGGTCGCCGGGGCGTCGCCGCGGAACACCTCGGCGTGCTCGGGGTTGTCCAGCAGGAACGCGGTGGACAGGGCGATCTGGTTGGCCGTGGTTTCGTGGCCGGCGACCAGCAGCAGGATCGCCGTGGCCACCGCGTCGGAACGCGAGAGCGCGCCGGTGGCGACCTGCTCCGCGCTCAGCCGGCCGAGCAGGTCGTCGGTGGGGTGGGCGCTACGCCGCTGCAGCAGGGTGCCGAGGTAGCGGGCGAGTTCGGCGGTGGCGGCCCGGTTGGCGCCGCCGCCCGCGGAGTCGTCCAGCATGGCCCGGGCGCGCTCTTCGAAGAAGGCGTGGTCTTCGTAGGGCACGCCGAGCAGTTCGCTGATGACGATCGACGGCAGCGGCAGGGCGTACCCGGCGACCAGGTCCGCGGGCCGGGGCCCGGCGGCCAGGTCGTCCAGCAACTCGGCGGCGGTGCGTTCGATCGCCGGTCGCAGGGCTTCGACCCGGCGCACGGTGAATTCGGCGATGAGCATCCGGCGCAACCGGGCGTGCTCGAGGCCGTCCATCGAGATGAACGAGCCGCGGCCGGTCCGCCGTCCCCGGCTCGCCGGGCCGCGCGCGGGGTAGCCGGGCCGGGTGGGATCGACGCTGAACCGGCGGTCGGCGAGCACCGCGCGGACGTCCGCGTACCGGGTGAGCAGCCACGGTGTGCTCCCGTCCCAGATCCGCACCCGGCTGATCGGGGCGTCGCGCCGCAGCTCGGCCAGGCGCGGCGGCGGCGCGTACGGACACGCGCGGGGCGGCGGGAAGGCGTCGGTCATCCTTGCTCCTTCGCGGCGGGGTGGTCGGAGAGGCGCTCCAGCAGGGGAGCGGCCAGCCGCAGGACCCCGCGTTCGGTCTCGCCGAGCGCGCCGAACGCGGCGGCCAGCCACTCGTCGCGCTCCCGCATGTCGGCTTCGAGGGCGGCTGCCCCCGGTTCGGTGAGGTCCAGGACGACGCTGCGCCCGTCGTGTTCGTTGGGCGACCGGCTGATCAGGCCCTCGGCCTCGAGCTCGGTGAACACCTTGGTCAGCGCCTGCGGCCGCTGCGCGTCGGCGGCGGCGATCTCGCCCGGGCTGCTCGCGCCGTGCCGGGCGAGGTACCCCAGCACGCCGACCTTGGCGGGGCTCAAGGCCCCCGCGGAACGGCTGCCGCGCAACCGCCGCGCGAGCCGCAGCACGCCCCGGCGCACCGCCGCTACTGTCTCGTCGTCCATGACTTAGTACTATATTCAGTACTATTTCTCGGCCGCAAGCTAGCTGCAGAGCTTATCTAGTTCACTAGTCTTTAGTATTGCCGCTTCCGGCTCAGGCGGCGCCGACCCGGCGGTCGAAGACCATGCCTTCGGCCGCCCGCAGGCCGACGCTGATCGCGCCGGTCAGCACCGCGTCCTCGCCCAGCTCGCCCTGGACCACCTTCGGCACCAGCGGCGTGAACGCCCGCAGTGCGCGGTCGATCGGTTCCAGCAGCAGGTCGGCCGCCGTGCCCATGCCGCCGCCCAGGACGATCAGCTCCGGGTCGATCACCGCCGCCACCGAGGCCACCGTGTACGCCAGCCGGTCCGCTTCCGTCTCCACCGCGCGGCGCGCCAGCTCGTCGCCTTCGCGGGCCAGCCGGAACACCTCGCGGGCCGATTTCGCCGTGCCCAGGCCGAGTTCGCGGGCGCCCTGGACGACCGACTGGGCCGCCGTCGCCTCTTCGAGGTGGCCGCGCGCGGGCGGGGTGCCGGGCTCGTCGGCCGCGCGCGTGCGGCCGTACGGGAGGTAGCCGATCTCACCGGCCGCGCCGGTCGCGCCCCGGAACACCCGGCCGTCGACCATCAGGCCCATGCCGACGCCGGTGCCGATCGTGATGCAGCCGAACACCGACGCACCGCGCGCGGCGCCGCTTTCCCACTCGCCGACCGCGGTGAGGTTCGCGTCGTTCTCCACCATCAGATCCGGGCCGAGCGCCGCTTCGAGGTCGTCGATCAGTCCCGCGCGGCCCCAGCCCGGCAGGTTCGGCGCGTGCCGGAAGCAGCGCTTCTCCGGATCGGCGACGCCGGGCGAGCCGACCACGCGGACAACGATGTCGCCCGCCGACAAACCGGCCTCCGCGATCGCCGCGGCCGCGATCTTCCCGACCGCGGCCACCAGCGCCGCGCCGGAGCGCGCGGTGTTGCGCTCGTCGCGGCGCGCGACGAGCGTGCGGCCCAGGTCCGACACCGCGACCCGCAGGTGCTCGCGGCCGATGTCGACGCCCAGCACGTACCCCGCGGTCGGGTCGGCCTCGTACAGCACGGCCGAACGCCCGGTGCCGGTGGAGGTCTGCCCGGTCGGGCGCGCCAGCCCGGCGGCCTCCAGTGCCAGCAGCGCCTGGCTGACCGTCGGCTTCGACAGCCCGGTGTCCTTCGCCACCTGCGGCCGGGTCGCCGGCCCGCCGCGGCGCAGCAGGTCGAGCACCGCCCGCTGGTTGATCTTGCGCATCCCGGCGGGGGTACCGACCGTGGGGATTTCTACGCCGGCCACCCGTGCCCGCCTCCTGTCGTCCTCGTGCTGCCTGCCACGCTAGCCGTTCCCGCGCCGGACGTGCCGGAATACCCGCACTTCGCGGCCCGTTGAGCGGAGCATGAGCACTCCGGGACGCGGCCGGGTCCGCGTGGCACAGGGCGCGAAGCGGGTGCGGGTGTTCCTCGGCGGGCAGGTCGTCGCGGACACGGTGCACCCCCTCCTGGTGTGGGAAGTTCCGTACTACCCCACGTACTACATCCCGCGCGCGGACGTCGTGAGCGGTGTTCTCACCCCCTCCGGCCGGACGGCGCACTCGCCGAGCCGCGGAGAAGCTGTTCTGTCGACGATAAAGGGTGCCGGAGCCGAGGCGGTGGACGGCGCGCTGGAGTACCCGGATTCGCCGATCGCAGAGCTGCGCGGTCACGTCCGGTTCGAGTTCGGCGCGTTCGACTGGTTCGAAGAGGACGAGCAGATCTTCACGCACCCGCGCGATCCCGGGGTGCGCGTCGACGTGCTGCCGAGCTCCCGGCACGTGCGGATCGAGGTCGACGGCGTCACGGTCGCCGATTCGGTGCGGCCGCACCTGCTGTTCGAGACCGGCCTGCCGACCCGCTACTACCTGCCCCGCGTGGACGTCCGGATGGACCTGCTGTCGAAGATCGACGTGGTGACGCACTGCCCGTACAAGGGCGCCGCCGAGCACTTCGACGTGGCCGGGCACGAAGACCTCGCCTGGAGCTACCCGACGCCGCTGCCCGAGAGCATCCGCGCCGCGGGGCTGGTGGCGTTCCTCGACGAGAAGGTGGACGTGTACGTCGACGGAGTGCGGCAGGAGCGCCCGAAGACGAAGTTCGCCTGATCTCCGTATAACGCCCTGTACGTCAAGCCGCGTGCCGGCCGTGCGCCTGCCTCCGGAAGAGACGGGGACGCGCCCGCCCGGTCGCCGGAGCGTCCACTGTGGACGCCGACGTGGTGGCGCCTTCGCCTGCGGTGGCGGCCGGGAGCGGGGTGCCGTGGTCCCGGTGCGCCCGCTGCACCGCGTACAGCAACGCCAGTCCGAGCACGACGAGAAGGTGCGTCGACAGCCGGGACAGCGTCACCCGGCCCGCCGCCAGGTCGCCCGCCGACAGCACCAGCAGCACCCCGACGAACCCCGTCAGCAGCGGCAGCTGGCCGGCCGCCGTCCGGGGGAGGAGGGCCGCCGTCAGCAGGCCGATGCCCACCGCGAGGTTCCACGCGCTGCTTTCGTGGCCGAGGTGGACGCCGCCGTGGCTGGTTCCGAGCAACTCCGCGAACGCGAGCCCCAGCTGGGCGATCGCCACCACCGCCAGCGCGAGCCGCCGTCCCCAGCGCTCGCCAGACGGTGCCGGCGTGCGCTCCAGGATCGCCGCGGTCAGGTCCGGCACCGGCGGGGCCGGGCGCAGCAGCATCGTGCGCCGCAGCCGTTCCGCGCCCGCGAACCACTCGCGGCACTCCGCGCACGACGTCAGGTGCGCGTCGGGGGACGCCGGCTCGGCCTCGCCGTCCAAACGGGCCGACAGAGCTTCACGGCAGTCCTCGCACCTCATGCTCCAAGTAGTCGGACGGCGGATCCGAAAGGTTCCCGGTCACTGCTAAGTTCCGGACCATGACTCACCGTGAGGACGACGACCGCGTCACGGCCTTGGCGCTCGCTGCCGGCCGCGGCGACCGGCGCGCGCTGGAGGCGTGGGTCCGGGCCACTCAAGCCGACGTCTGGCGCTTCCTCGCCCACCTCACGGACACCGCCGCGGCCGACGACCTGACGCAGGAGACCTACCTTCGCGCCTTCGGCAGCCTTCGCCGCTTCGCCGGACGCTCGTCGTCGCGGACGTGGCTGCTGTCGATCGCCCGCCGGGTCGTCGTCGACCAGATCCGGGCTGCCGGGGCGAGGCCCAAGATCGCCGACACCGACTGGGAAGCCGCCGCCGAGCGCACCCGCGATCCGGGCGCCGGCTTCGAGGACCTCGTCGAGCTGCGCCTGCTGCTCGACGGGCTGGAGCCGGACCGGCGTGAAGTGCTCGTGCTGACCCAGGTGCTCGGACTGTCCTACGCCGAGGCGGCCGACGTCTGCGGCTGCCCGGTCGGCACCGTCCGCTCCCGCGTCGCCCGCGCCCGCGAGGACCTGATCGAGGCCCGGCGGGCCCGCGGGGCCGGCTGACCCACCCCGCTGGGCCGTCCGGCGCTGTGGCGGCGCACACATTCGGCGGCTCCCGCTGTCATCTCGTCACAGAGATGGGCGAACCCGACTACTCCGCGTTGACGCCTCGCGTGGGGGTCCTTAGCGTGGCGCGCACCCCGCCACCACCCAGCAAGGGATTCCCGATGGCCAGTCCCACCACCGAACAGCCGGAGCCCGGGCAGGTCGGCCGCCGCCGCTTCCTGACCTACCTGGTCGCCGCGCCCACGCTCACCGTCGCCACGAAGCTCACCGCCGACGCCGTGGCCCCGGGCCGCGCCGAGGCCGTCGTCCCGACCCTGCCGCAGCCGGCGGAGATCCTCGACCTCGGGGACGTCCTGACGCTGTCGTGCGCGCCGACCGCCGGGATGCTCGTGCTCGAGCTGACCGCCGACGGCCGGGCGCGGCTGCAGCTGCCGCGCGCCGAGGTGGGGCAGGGCATCACGACGGCGACCGCCATGCTCGTCGCCGAAGAGCTGGACCTGCCGCTCGACCGCGTCGACGTCGTGCTCTCCGACGCCCGCGCCGAGCTGTTGTTCAACCAGCTCACCGGCGGGTCCAACACGATGCGCTCGCTCTACGACCCGGTGCGCGCCACCGCGGCGACCGCGCGCGCCCGGATGGTCGCCGCGGCCGCGGCGCAGTGGGGGACCGACGCCTCCCGACTGTCCACACGCGACGGTGCGGTGTGGGCGCCGGACGGGCGCAGTGCCTCCTACGGCGTCCTCGCCGGTCCCGCATCGCGCACGGGGCTGAGCGTCGGCGCGATCCAGCCGAAGGCCGAGTCCGCGCACACGCTCGTCGGGACGCCGACCTCGCGCCAGGACGCCCGCGCGATGGTCACCGGGAAGCAGGTCTACACGCTCGACCTCGACGTCCCCGGCGCGAACCCGGTGATGGTCCGGCGCCCCCCGACGATCAACGGCACGGTGCGGAAGGTCAACAACGAAGCCGCCGTCCGGGCCATGCCGGGGATCCTCGACATCGCCGTCGTGCCGACGGGGGTAGCGGTGATGGCCGAGACGTTCGGGCAGGCCCTCGACGGCAAGAACGCTCTCGACGTCACGTGGGGCCCCGGCACGGTCGACGGCGAGGACAACGAGACGATCAAGAAGAAGCTGCGGGCCGCCGCGCTGCCGTTCGTGGTGCCGCCGCTGCTGACGCAGTACGTCGACGGCGAGTTCGACTTCGCCTTCGCCAGTCACGCGCCGATGGAGTCGAACTCCGCCGTCGCCGACGTCCGCGAGGACAGCGCGACCATCTGGGCCGGGCTGAAGTCGCCGATCGTGGCGAAGCAGACCATCGCGCAGGAGCTGGGCCTGCCGGAGAACAAGGTCACCGTGCACGTCCAGCAGGGCGGCGGGTCCTTCGGGCGGCGGCTGTTCTTCGACGCCGCGCTCGAAGCCGCGCACATCTCGAAGGCGATGAAGAAGCCCGTCCGGCTGATGTGGAGCCGGATCGACGACATGCGCCACGGCCGGGCGCGCGCGGCGAGCTACCACCGGATCCGCGCGACCTTCGCGCTCGGGCAGGTGCTGACGTTCGAACACCGCGTCGCGAGCGTCGAAACCGACTGGAGCCACGGGCTCGGCGAGATCCTCACCGCGTTCGCCGCGAAGCTGCCCGTCGGCGGCAACCTCAGCTTCGCGCAGACGGTGTTCCTGCTGACCGTGAAGTCGCCGTACAACTTCGGCGTCACCACGCAGCTGCTCAACGAGGTGCCGCTGAAGTTCCACACCTCGGCGTGGCGGTCGGTCTACTCGGCGAACACCCGGGGCGCCGAGGAGATCATGGTCGACGAGATCGCCGCGAAGCTGGGCAAGGACCCGGTGGCCTTCCGCCGCGAGTTCATCAAGGAACCGCGTCAGCGCGCGGTGCTCGACAAGGTCGCCGAGCTCGGCGAATGGGGCAAGAAGATGCCCGCCGGGTGCGCGCAGGGGATCGCGGTGCACGGCGAGTACAAGTCCTACACCGCCTGCCTGGTCGAAATCGACGCGCGCGACCCGAAGCACCCGCGCGTCACGAAGGCGACCATCGCGGTCGACGTCGGCAAGCCGGTGAACCCGCGCGGCATCCAGGCGCAGATGCTCGGCGGCCTGACCGACGCGATCTCGACGACGCTCACGGCGGGCCTCCACATCGACAAGGGCCTGCCGCTGGAGGGCAGCTACTCGCAGTTCCACTACGCGCGGCAGAAGAACTCGCCGACGGACGTCACCGTGCACGTGATGCCCGCGACCGGTGACGACATCGGTGGCGCGGGCGAGCTCGGCCTGCCGGCACCGGTCGGCGCGATCGCCAACGCCTACGCCCGGGCGACCGGGATCAAGCCCCGCAGCTTCCCGATCACCTTCCCGGTCGACTTCGACCCGTTCCCGCGCTGAGGAGAACCATGCCGAACTACACCTTCGTGGTGAACGGGAAGACCGTCACCGTCGACGCGCCAGCCGACCTGCCGATGCTGTGGGCGCTGCGCGACAAGCTCAAGGTCCGCGGGCCGAAGTACGGCTGCGGCATCAACGTCTGCAAGGCCTGCACCAGCCACCTCGACGGCGAGGCGTTCAACCCGTGCGTCACGCCGGTGTCGGAGTGCGCCGGGCGCGAAGTCACCACGATCGAGGGGCTGGCCGACGGCGACGAACTGCACCCGGTCCAGGAGGCCTGGCTCGAGCAGGACGTCGCCCAGTGCGGCTACTGCCAGCCCGGCCAGATCATGGCGGCGGTCGCGTTGCTGAAGAAGACGAAGAACCCGACGGACGCCGACATCGACGCCATCCAGAACGTCTGCCGCTGCGGGACCTACTTCCGGATCCGGGAGGCGATCAAGAGCGCGGCCGCCAAGATGGCCTGACGCGAATGCGGAGGTTCCACAAAAGAACCTCCGCATTCGCGGTTCTTGTAGAAAGTTCACCCGAACGTGGTGGCCTCGTTCGGGTTAGATGTCGGTCTCGGACCTCAACGGAGAGGCCGGGGACCGGAGGCCACCATGCACTACCAGGCGCTTCTGTCCGACGGGCTCGCCCCGCGCGTCGCCGTCCTCGCCGCCGAGGTCGAGCGAAAGCTGCCCGAACTCGTCGAGAGCACGGTGCGGCAGATCCGCGCCGAGATGCCGGTCTACGCCGACGCCCGGTTCGTCACCCACGCCGAGCTGCGGAACTCGGTGCGCGCCAACCTCGAGCACGTGATGCGCACGCTGCGCGGCTCGGACGTGCCGGACCTGTCCCAGGCCCGCGCGACCGGCCGGGCCCGCGCGCTGCAGGGCGCGCCGCTGCCGGAGCTGCTGCGGGCCTACCGGATCGGGCTCACCGAGGTCTGGCACCTGTTCGTCGAGCTGACCGCAGGCGCGCAGGACCTCGCCGGCCTGGTCGCGGCGACCACGGCGATCTGGGCGCTCATCGACGACCTCGCGGAAGCCCTCACCACGGCCTACCGCGACACGACGGCGGAAGTGATGGTGGCGCACCAGAACCGGCGTTCGGCGCTGGTGGAGGCCCTGTTCGCGGGCGGCACCGCGACCGAGGGGACGCTCTGGGACATCGCGCGCGTGCTCGACCTCTCCCTGGACGGCACGTTCGTGGTCGTCGCGGCGGAAACCCCGCGGCTGGGCGACGAGCCGCTCCCGCAGATCGAGGCCCGGTTGCGCGCGGCCCAGCACGCATCGGCGTGGCGGCTCACCCCGGACCTCCAGGTGGGCGTGGTGTCCCTGCGCGACCCGGCCGCGGCTTCGGCGATCGTCGGCCTGGTCCGCGAGCACCCGGTGGGCCGCGTCGGGATGAGCCCGGTGTTCACCGGCTTGGGCAACACCGCCCGCGCACTGCACCTGGCGCGGGTGGCGCTGTCGAGCATGACGCCGGGGACGCCGGGGCTGGTGCAGTTCACCGAGTCGCCGCTGGCCGGGCTGGTGGCGAGCGCCCCGGAAGCGTCGGTGCAGCTGGCCCACCACGTGCTCCAGCCGATCCTGGACCTCCCGGGCGACGACCGCAACGTGCTCCTGCTGACGCTGCGCGCGTGGTTCGACTGCCAGGGTTCGACGAAGCTGACGTCGGAGCGGATGTTCTGCCACCCCAACACGATCCGCCACCGCCTGAAGCGGATCACGGAGGAACTGGGCCGGTCGTTGACGAACCCGGCGGACATCGCCGAGCTGGGCGCGGCGTTGCGGGCGCTGAACCTCTTCCCGGAGGCGGCCCACCTGCCGGCGCCCCGCTAGCGCACGCCGGGTCCGTACCGCCGCGCCATCCCGGTCAGCCATTCGCGGCCGACCGGGTTCGCCGTGTGGACGCGCACCTCGGCCGGCCACCGGTCGTGCTCGCACAGCCAGAGCACGACGGGGCGGGTCGTGTCCTCGCCGCCGAGGTCGTGGTCGAGGGAGAGGGCGGTGAACTCGCCGTCGCGCAGGAAGGCGATGGCCTCCGCGCTCGACTTCGCCCACGTCCACCCCGGCGGGGCCGGGCGCAGGTCGTCCACCCAGAGCCGATCGGTCACCTCGGCACCCTAGCGGTATCTCCGCCACGGTGACCGGCGTCACGATCCCGCGCTGTCACGGGCTTCCGGCCGCCGGTGTCCTATGGGCGACCGGATGCCACCGGAACAACGAGAAACGGGGAAGGTCCATGAGCAAGGTCTGGTTCGTCACGGGTTCGTCGCGCGGCTTGGGCCGTCGCTTCGTCGAGGCGGCCCTCGGCCGCGGCGACCGGGTCGTCGCCACCGCGCGATCCACCGAGAGCCTCGGCGACCTCGTCGCCACCTACGGCGACGCGGTGCTTCCGCTGGAGATGGACGTGACCGACAAGCCCGCCGTCTTCGAAACCGTGAAGCGGGCCGCGGAGCACTTCGGGCGGCTGGACGTCATCGTGAACAACGCCGGCTACGCGCAGATCGGCGCCATCGAAGAGCTGACCGAGCCCGAACTGCGCGCCCAGCTGGAGACCAACGTGTTCGGCCCGCTGTGGGTCATCCAGGCCGCGTTGCCGATCCTGCGCGAGCAGGGCTCCGGCCACTTCGTCCAGCTGTCGTCGGCCGCGGGGCTCATCGCGATGCCGCTCGGCGGCGCGTACCAGGCGTCCCGGTGGGCGATCGAAGCGCTGGGCGAAACCCTGGCCAAGGAGGTCGCCGGGTTCGGCATCAAGGTGACGATCGTCGAGCCGGGCGGCTACGCCACCCGCGACGGCAAGAACCCGAACCCCCTCGCCAACGGCCACGTGTCCGAGCCGAACCCGGTCTACGACGGCATCCGCCGCGGGCTCGCGGAGGTCGCGGGCAAGCAGCCGGCCGGCGACCCGAAGGCGGCCGCCCAGGCCCTGCTCAAGGTCGTCGACGCGCCCAACCCGCCGGTGCGGGTGCTGTTCGGCCAGGGCTTCTACCCGATCATCCAGCAGGCGTACGCGGACCGGCTCGCGACCTGGGACGAATGGCAGGAGCTGTCGGCGGAAGCCCAGGGCGGCAGCGCCGGAATTGTCGGTGCCGACCGGTAAAGTGGAAAACGGGGGCGCCCCCGCGCTCGGCCGCGCTGCCCGGCCGGCCCTTCCAGGCCGGCCGGGGCAACCGGCCCGAAGCCGGTTCAGGCGGCCAGCAGTTCCCGGGTGCGGGCCTGCTCCGCCGCCGAGCCGAACGGCATCACCAGCAGCTCCGTCGCCCCGGCGTCCTCGAGGGACTTCACCTGGCGCCGCACGGTTTCCTCGTCGCCGATGAGTGCGCTGTCGGAGACCCGCTCGTAGCCGTCGCGGTCCAGGATGGCGCGGTACGCCGGGATGGTCGCCGCCCCGCCGTACCTCTCCTCGAGCGCCGCCCGACGTTCGTCCACTTCGGACGTCACGCAGACCAGCTGGCCGGAGACCACGCGGGACGGGCCGCCCAGCGCCGGCACCACGAACTCGCCGATCGCGCGCGGGCCCGCCCAAGTCGTGATCACGCCGTCGGCGAGCTCGCCGGCCAGGCGCGTCGACTGCGGGCTCACCGAGCCGATCAGCACCGCCGGCCGCTGCGCGCCGGGTGCGTTCACCGCGCCCGCGGCCGTCAGCGACTCGCCGTGGACGTCGGCCTTTTCCCCGCGCAGCAACGGGTGCAGCGCCTGGAGGTACTCGCGCAGGTGCCGGATCGGGCGGTCGTAGGAGTACCCGTATTCGCCTTCGACGATGAACCGGTGGCTCAGCCCGAGGCCGAGGTGGACGGGCACGCCGGCCGCCGCCTGGACCGTCAGCGCCTGCGCGGCCATCGTGATCGGGTGCCGGGAGTACGTCGGCACGACGCAGGTGCCCAGTTCGAGGCCGGGCGCGGCCGCGGCGAGCGCGGGCAGCGCCGTGAGCGCGTCCCAGCCACCGCGCTGCGCCAGCCAGAGCGTGCCGTAGCCGAGCTTCGCCGCTTCGCGGGCTTGGGTCGTCATGGCTTCGAAGCCGACGCCGAGTTCGTCGATCAGGATTCCGGTGCGCATGGGTCCCTCCAGTGGTCAGTACGCGCGTTCGAGCTGTTTGCGGTCGAGCGCGACGGCTTCGGTGAACAGCGCCAGCGTCCGCGGCGCCACGGCGCGCAGCTGCCTCGTCGAGACGGCGAGCGGCTCGAAGGCGTGCGCGACCGTGTCGGCGATCAGGGCGGGCTCGGGCGGGGGAGTGCGGCCGAGGAAGCCGTGGAGCACGGCTTGGAAGGCGACGACGAGGTCGCGGACCGGCCGGTCGGTGCGCAGCAGGTCGTTCGCCGCCAGCAGTTCCAGGTACTCGACGAAGGCTTCCCCGTGCCGCGGGTCGAGCTTGCCGTGCAGCTTCGGCAGCAGCTTGCCGAGCGTCTCGGCGTCGTCGGCGTACCCGGCCCGCAGCAGCGGACGGCTCAGCACGTTGGCGTACTGCAGCTCGGTCAGCCGCGAAAGCCGCGCGGCGAGGGGGTTGGCCGCGATCGCCGCGACGAGGTCTTCGAGCGCCCGGACGGATTCGCGGAGCAGGGCGGCGAGGAACAGCTCCTCCCGGTTCTTCCAGTGCAGGTACACGGTGCCCTTGCCGACACCCGCCCGCTCGGCGACGTCCTCGATGGTCGTGCGCCGGTAGCCGGCGCGCAGGAGCAGCTCGGCGGCGGCGTCGAGGATGCGTTCGGCCCGTTCGGCCCGGTCTTCGGCAGGCGGCATGACGCCATCGTATGACCAGATTCGAAATCTGGTCAAACGTCAGGCCGAAGTTTCGGCCGTGGGCGGGCCTGCCCACGGCCGAAAACTGTCGGTGTCTGCCGGTAGCGTGGAAAACGGGGGGCGCCCGCGCGGCCGGCCGAAGCTCAGGAGTCGGACGAACGCTTCCACAGGTTGATGTCGGCGTCCGTCGCGTGGCCGTCGATCTCGGTCAGCTCCTCGGACGAGAACTCGAGGTTGCCGAGCGCGCCGACGTTGTCCTCGAGCTGCTGCACGCTGCTCGCGCCGATCAGCACCGACGTCACCCGGCTGTCGCGCAGCGCCCAGGCCAGTGCGAGCTGCGCCAGCGACTGCCCGCGCCGGCCGGCGATGTCGTTGAGCGCGCGGACCCGGCCCAGCCGGTTCTCGTCGAGCGTCCCGGGGTCGAGCGACTTGCCCTGCGCCGCCCGCGAGTCGTCCGGGACGCCCTTCAGGTACCGGTCGGTCAGCAGCCCCTGTGCGAGCGGCGAGAACGCGATGCACCCGGCGCCCGCTTCTTCGAGGGTGTCGAGGAGGCCGTCCTCTTCGATCCAGCGGTTGAGCATCGAGTACGACGGCTGGTGGATCAGCAGCGGCGTGCCGAGCTCGCGCAGCAGCCGCGCGGCCTCGGCCGTCCGCTCCGAGCTGTAGGACGAGATCCCGACGTACAGCGCCTTCCCGGCGCGCACGGCGGCATCGAGCGCTCCGACCGTCTCCTCGAGGGGCGTCTCGGGGTCGAACCGGTGCGAATAGAAGATGTCGACGTAGTCCAGGCCCATCCGGCCCAGCGACTGGTCCAGGGAGGACAGCAGGTACTTGCGGGAGCCCCACTCGCCGTACGGGCCGGGCCACATGTCGTAGCCGGCCTTCGTGGAGATGACCAGCTCGTCGCGGTACGGGCGGAAGTCCGTGGCCAGCAGCCGCCCGAAGTTCTCCTCCGCCGAGCCGTAGGGCGGGCCGTAGTTGTTGGCCAGGTCGAAGTGGGTGATGCCCAGGTCGAAGGCGCGGCGGGTGATCGCGCGCTGGGTCGCCAGGGGCCGGTCGTGGCCGAAGTTGTGCCACAGCCCGAGCGAGATCGCGGGCAGTTTCAGCCCGGATCGCCCGCAGCGCCGGTAGGGGATCGAGTCGTATCGGCCGGAAGCGGCAACGTAGGTCACGCGGCCGATGCTAGCCCGGATGTCGGGTACGCTCCGGGTGAGCGACCGCTTAGGAGGCACGTGGTGGGCACCGGATTCTTCACTTCCGTCGACGACGTGTCGGCCCGGCTGGCCGAGGCGGGCTACCTGGCGTCCACGGCCGTGGCGACCACCGTGTTCCTCGCCGACCGGCTGGGCAAGCCGCTGCTGGTCGAGGGCCCGGCCGGCGTCGGCAAGACCGAACTCGCCAAGGCCGTCGCCCAGGTCAGCGGCTCCCGGCTGGTGCGCCTGCAGTGCTACGAGGGCATCGACGAGGCCCGCGCCCTGTACGAGTGGAACCACGCCAAGCAGCTGCTGCGGATCACCGCCGGGCGCGACGAGACGTGGGAAGCCGCGCGCACCGACATCTTCGGCGAGGAGTTCCTGCTGCGCCGCCCGCTGCTCACCGCGATCTCCTCCGACGAGCCGACCGTGCTGCTGATCGACGAGACCGACAAGGCCGACATGGAGGTCGAGGGCCTGCTGCTGGAGGTGCTCGGCGACTTCCAGGTGACCGTGCCCGAGCTCGGCACGATCACCGCCACGCGCGCGCCGTTCGCCGTGCTGACGTCCAACGCCACCCGCGAGCTGTCCGAGGCGCTGCGCCGCCGGTGCCTGTTCCTGCACATCGACTTCCCGGACGAAGACCTCGAACGCGACATCGTCCGGCTCAAGGTGCCCGGGATCGACGCGGCGCTGGCCGATTCCGTCGTCCGGGTGATCGCCGCGCTGCGCGCGATGGACCTGCGCAAGCTGCCGTCGGTCGCGGAGACCATCGACTGGGCGCGCACCCTGCTCGCGCTCGGGGCGGCCACGCTGGACGAGCGGGTCGTGCGGGACAGCCTCGGCGTCGTGCTCAAGCACCAGGACGACATCGCCAAGGCGGGCGCCGGCCTGAAGCTCGAACAGGTCCTGGACGCGTCGTGACCGGCGGCGTGCCGGAGCGGCTCGCGGCATTCGTCAAGGCCCTGCGCGCCCAGGGCATCCCGGCGGGCCCGAGCGAGACGGTCGACGCCGCCGCCGCGCTGGAGGTGCTCGGTCTCGACGACCGTGAGCTGGTCCGCGAAGGCCTGGCCGCCGCCTTGGTCCGCCGCGGCGGGCAGCGCGCGGTCTTCGACGCCGCGTTCGACCTCTACTTCCCCGCGGGCGTAGGCGCGCCCGAGCGGGCCCGAGAAGAGCAGCCGACGACGCTGGAGGAGCTGCGCGAAGAGCTGGCCGCCGCGCTCGCCGACGGCGATCAGCAGGCGCTGTCGCAGCTGGCCGGGCTCGCGGTCGACATGCTGGGCCAGTACGGCTCGGCGTCCGGACCGGGCGGCGGGTTCTCCGCCCACCAGACCCTGGAACGGCTCCAGCCGCAGACGCTGATCGCCCGGGTGCTGGCTGCGGTCCGCGGTGGCGGCGCGCGCGGCGAGTTCACCGATCGGCTCGACCGCGACGAAATCCGCCGCCGTGTCGAGGGCTTCCGCGGGCAGGTCCGCACCGAGGCGCGTCGCCGCGCGGCCGAGGTCCGCGGCCGGGAGCGCGTCGCCAAGCACGCCATCGCCCCGTCACCCGACCGGGTCGACTTCCTCATCGCCAGCCGTAACCAGCTCGCCGAACTGCGCCGGACGATCCAGCCGCTGTCCCGCAAGCTGGCGACGCGCCTGGCCGCGCGGCGCCGCCGTCGGACGCGGGGCCAGATCGACCTGCGCCGCACGCTGCGCCGGTCGCTCTCGACCGGCGGCGTGCCGCTGCGCCCGGCCTACCGCCACCGGCGGCCCGGGCGGCCGGAAATCGTGCTGCTGTGCGACCTCTCCGGTTCGGTGGCCGGGTTCGCGAACTTCACGATGCTGCTGGTGCAGGCGCTGCGCGACCAATTCAGCAAGATCCGCGTGTTCGCCTTCGTCGACAGCGCCGACGAGGTCACCCACCTGGTCACCACCGGCGCGGCCGACCCCGAGCACCTGGGCGCGCGCATGCTGTCCGAAGCGGCGCTGGTGCGCTGGGACGGCCACAGCGACTACGGCGGCTCGCTGCGCCAGTTCACCGAGAACTGGCTGGAGGCCGTCGGCCCGCGGACGTCGGTCCTGATCCTCGGCGACGCCCGCACCAACGGCGGCGACCCCAACCTCGACGCCGTCCGCGCGATCAAGGCCCGCGCACGGCACGTCTACTGGCTGAACCCCGAGCGCCGGTCGTTGTGGTCCACAGGGGACTCCGCGGCGCTGGAGTACGCCGACGTCGTCGAGATGCACGAATGCCGCACGGTGCACCAGCTCGGCACGCTGGTCACCCGCCTGCTGCCGGTGTGAGCCAGGCGTCGATGTCGCGCAGCATGGCCTTTTTGGTCGGTTCGGGCGCGAAGGACGCCGTGACGCTCGCGCGGGCGAAGTCCGCCATCGTCGTGTCGTCGTAGCCGAACGCTTGCTGCACGCGGGCGTACTCCTCGGCCAGCGGGGCGCCGGTGACCGAGGGGACGTCGGTGTTGAGCGTAACCGTCAGGCCCGCGTCGAGCAGGCGGGGGAGCGGGTGCGCGGGCAGCGACGGCACCAGCCCCAGCGTCACGTTCGACGACGGGCACACCTCCAGGGCCAGGCCGCGCTCACGCACCTCGGCGACCAGCGAAGGGTCGTCGAGGACGCGGATGCCGTGGCCGAGCCGTTCCGTCCGGCCCACGTCGAGGGCCTCGCGGATGCTGTCGGGCCCGGCGTCTTCGCCGGTGTGGTGCAGCAGATGGATCCCGGCCTCGCGCGCCTTCTCGAAGAGCGTCGCGAACGGGCGCAGTGAGTGGTTTTCCTCGCCCGCCATGCCGATCGCGAAGACGTCGTCGTACTTCAGCGCGAGTTCGAGGGTGCGCTCGGCGCGCTCGACCGACCGGCGCCGGGAGTGGTCGAGCAGCAGCCGCCACTCCAGGTCCCCGCTCTTCGACAGTCCTTTGAGGACGGATTCGAGCGGCATTTCGAGGTCGCCCAGGCGTTCCCCGTGCGAGGCCGCGGTGAAGGTGACCTCGGCGTAGCGCGTGCCCTGGGCCGCTTCGTCCTCGCAGTACTCGCGCGCGATGCGTTCGAAGTCTTCCGGACGCCGGAGGCAGGACCGGATGAGCGCGTTGTAGTCGGCGAAGGCGCGGAAGCCGTCGAACACCGGGGGTTCGCCCGGGACGTCGACGCCGTTCGCTTCGCCGAGTTCGCGCAGCGTGGCCGGGCGGATCGTGCTCTCCAGGTGGACGTGCAGGTGGGCCTTCGGCAGGGCGGCCAGGTCGCGCATGATCGCGAGCCTAGGGCCGGCCGGCGGCGATCCGCGCGGCATTTTTCCGCGACCGGCCGCGACGGGCCCAGGTTTTGGGCCGCGTCACACGGGGAACCTCCGGGTGGTTCGTCCGCGTTGTCAGGATGACCGGAACCGATGAGGGAGGGCCACCGTGCCTCTGATGAAGAAGCTGACCATGCTGGCCGGCGCTGCCGCTTCGGCTCGTGCCTACGCCAAGAAGAACCCCGAGAAGGTGAACCAGGTCGTCGGAAAGGCCGCGAAGTTCGTCGACGACAAGACCAAGGGCAAGTACCACCACCAGATCGCCGGCGCGGTCCGCAAGGTCAACTCGGTGACCGGGCAGCCGGGCCGCCCCGGCCCCGCCACCGGCCGGTAGGTCACTCGGCGGTCAGCACCTCCAGGAGCCCCTCGCCGTACTTGGCGAGCTTGTTCTCGCCCACGCCGCTGACCGTGCCCAGCTCCGCCAGCGACGCCGGCCGTTGCGCGGCGACCTGGCGCAGGGTCGCGTCGTGGAAGACGACGTAGGCGGGCACGCCCTGTTCCTTCGCGACACCGGCGCGCCAGGCCCGCAGGCGTTCGAACAGCGGGGCCGCCTCCGCGGGCATGTCCACCGCGGCGGCGGCCTTCCGCGTGCTGCGGACCTTCGCGGCGGCGGCCCGCTCTGGCTCGCGGCGCAGCAGCACCTGGCGACCGCCGCTCAGCACCTCCGCGCTCGATTCGGTGAGCACGAGCGAGCCGTAGTCGCCTTCGACGGCGAGCAGGCCCTGGGCGAGCAGCTGCCGCACCACCGCCCGCCACTCGGGCTCGCGCAGCTCGGTGCCGATGCCGAACGTCTTGAGCGTGTCGTGCTGGAACTGCGTGACCTTGGGCGTGGACTTGCCGAGCAGGATGTCGATGATCTGGCCGGCACCGAACTTCTGGCGTCGCTCGTTGCGCAGCCGCACCACGGTCGACAACAGCTTCTGCGCCGGGATCGTGCCGTCCCACTTCTCCGGCGGGTTCAGGCACGTGTCGCAGTTGCCGCACGGCCCGGCCGCCTGCCCGAAGTAGTTGAGGATCTGCACGCGGCGGCACTCGACCGTTTCGCACAAGGCGAGCATCGCGTTCAGGTGCGCGCCCAGCCGCCGCCGGTGCGCCTCGTCGCCTTCGGACGTATCGATCATCTTGCGCTGCTGCACGACGTCCTGCAGCCCGTACGCCAGCCAAGCGGTGGACGGCAGGCCGTCCCGGCCCGCGCGGCCGGTTTCCTGGTAGTAGCCCTCGACCGACTTCGGCAGGTCGAGGTGGGCGACGAACCGGACGTCCGGTTTGTCGATGCCCATCCCGAACGCGATCGTCGCGACGACGATCAGCCCGTCCTCGCGGAGGAACCGCGACTGGTGCTTCGCGCGGGTGCGCGCGTCGAGCCCCGCGTGGTAGGGCACCGCCGGAATCCCGTTCTGCACCAGGAACTCCGCGGTCTTCTCCACCGAGTTCCGGGACAGGCAGTAGACGATTCCCGCGTCACCGGCGTGTTCGGTGCGCAGCAGCTCCAGCAGCTGCCGCTGCGGCGAGTTCTTGCCGACGATCCGGTACTGGATGTTCGGCCGGTCGAAACTCGCGACGAAGTGCCGGGCTTCGTCGAGCCGCAACCGCGCGGAGATCTCCTTGTGCGTGGCCTCGGTCGCGGTGGCGGTCAGCGCGATCCGCGGCACGTCCGGCCACCGCTCGTGCAGGGCCGACAGCTGGAGGTAGTCGGGCCGGAAGTCGTGGCCCCACTGGGCGACGCAGTGCGCCTCGTCGATCGCGAACAGCGAGATCTTGCCGCGGTCGAGCAGCCGCACGGTGGATTCGACCGAAAGCCGTTCCGGTGCCAGGTAGAGCAGGTCGAGCTCGCCGTTCAGGAACGCCGACTCCACCTCCTGCCGCGCCGCGTAGTCCTGGGTGGAGTTGAGGAAACCGGCGCGGACGCCGGCGTTCCGCAGCGCGTCGACCTGGTCCTGCATCAGCGCGATCAGCGGCGAGACGACCACCCCGACCCCGGGCCGCACGAGCGCGGGAATCTGGTAGCACAACGACTTCCCGCCGCCGGTGGGCATCAGCACGAGCGCGTCGCCGCCGGCGATCACGTGCTCGACGATCGCCGCCTGGTCGCCGCGGAAGCTGTCGTAGCCGAAGACGCGCCGGAGGGTCTCCAGCGCTTCGGACGCGGGTGCGAGGTCGGTCTCTGCCACCCGCCCGACTATAGAGCGGGGGTCCGACAGTTCCGGCCCGCCCCGCCGCGGGTGGCAGAATGGGCCGGGTGCAGTACTGGCCCGTTTCCGACCTCGCCGCGTATTTCGGCGGCACGTGGCGGCTCGACCGGGAAATCCGCACCGCGGACGGCGAGCCCGCGGGCGAGGTGACCGGGGAAGCCACCTTCACCGAGACCGGCGGTGTCCTCGTCTACCACGAGGAGGGCGAGCTGCGGCTCGGCGGCCACGTCGGACCGGTCACCCGGACCCTGCACTACCGCCCGGCCGGCCCCGGCCGCGCGTCGGTCCACTTCGACCACGGCGGCTTCTTCCACGACCTCGACCTGCGCGAAGGCCACTGGACGGCGGACCACCCCTGCCGGGCCGACCTGTACCGCGGCGAGTACCGCGTGACCGGCGCCGCGCGGTGGCGGCAGGAGTGGGCGGTGCGCGGGCCGGCGAAGGACCACGTGATCGTCAGCCGGTTCAGCCGTTAGACGATGCCGCCGTTGGCGCGCAGCACCTGGCCGTTCACCCAGCGCGCCGGGCCGGCGAGGAACGAGACGACCTCGGCGATGTCCTCCGGCTGCCCGAGCCGCTCCAGCGGCGGCTGCTTGGCCATCCGCTCGATCGTCTCCTCGTCCTTGCCGTCGAGGAAGAGCGCGGTCGCGGTCGGGCCGGGCGCGACGGTGTTCACGGTGATGTCGCGGCCGCGCAGTTCGCGGGCCAGGATCATGGTGATCGCCTCGACCGCGCCCTTCGTCGCGTTGTAGATGCCGTAGCCGGGCAGATTCAGCCCGAGCACCGACGTCGAGGTGGTGATCACCGCGCCGCCGTCGCGCACCCGGCGCGCGGCCTGCTGGGCCACCGCGAACGTGCCGCGGATGTTGGTGCGGTGCACGCGGTCGAGGACGTCGAAGTCGGTGTCGGCGATCGGGGTCGGCGGGTTCATCACGCCGGCCAGGTGGGCGACGACGTCCACGCCGCCGTACGTGCGTTCCGCCGTGTCGAACAGCTCCGCGACCGCGGCCGGGTCGGCCACGTCGGCGCGGACCGCGATCGCCCGGCCACCCCGCGCGGTGATGGCGTCGACGGCGGCCGCGGCCTCCGTCTCGTTGCCGGCGTAGTTGACGACGACCGCCATGCCGTCGGCGGCGAGACGCTCGGCGACCTGGCGGCCGATGCCGCGCGAGCCGCCGGTGACGATCGCGACCCGGGTTTCGGTGGGCGTGCTCATCGGTTCCTTCTTCCGGTTCGTTCCTTGGTCTGTTAACAACGATACTACTACTGCGATAACGATGCTAGCCATGCAGTGTCATCGGCGTCACCTCCCCGTCGCGGGGCGGGGGCATCCGGCCGTATCCACGCCGCCGGACGGCCGAATCCCGAGGTCAGGCGCTCCCTTCCCGTTTTCGGCCGAGGTAATCCGGGCACACCGTTCGCATCGGGGGCTTGACATCCTTGAAGGAGTTTGAGCGATGCCCACATGGCTGATCGTCTTGATCGTCGTCGTGGCCGTCGCGGTGCTCGGCGCCGTGATCTGGCTGGTGACGCAGGAGATGCAACGAAAACGGCTGCAGCAGCGGTTCGGTCCGGAATACGACCGCACGGTCGCGGAGAAGGACAGCCCCCGTGCCGCGCAGCGCGAGCTCGCCGAGCGGGAACGCCGGCACAAGGAGCTCGACATCCGGCCGCTTTCGGCGTCGGCGCGCGAGCGCTACACCCGGGAATGGGCCCAGGTGCAGGAAAAGTTCGTCGACCAGCCGTCCGCCGCGGTCGGGGAGGCCGAGCAGCTGCTGAACTCGCTGATGGCCGAGCGCGGGTACCCGACCGAGGGCTACGAGCAGCAGGTGGCCGACCTTTCCGTGCGGCACGCGAAGACCCTCGAGCACTACCGGGCCGCGCACACCACGCAGCAGAAGCGCGACGGTGCGTCCACTGAGGACCTGCGGGACGCGATGGTGCGCTACCGCACCGTGTTCGAGGACCTGCTGACCGACGGTGCCGACGACGACCGGCACGACCACGACCACCACGAGCGCCGGAACGGTCACGACCACGACCGCACCGAGCGACGGGACACCGACCGGAACGAGACCGACCGGCACGAGACCGACCGTCACGTGACCGAGCGCCAGGCGTCCGCGAGCCCGCGGACCGAGTCGAATGGAGGACGTTGACCATGACCGATCACCTGACGCGGCACGACGCCGAGGACGACCGGGACCTGACCGGGCGTGAGGACGTCCGCGAAACCGGGGACTACCGGGACGACAGCACCGCCGGTGTTCCCGGCCAGGACCGGGCCGGCTTCCACGAGCCGGGCACGGCCGGCGACGACCAGAACCTGAGCACCGCCGACCTGGCCTCCGCCGGGCACCACGACACCACTGCTCCCGAGGAATCGGGCGGCGACGTGGAAGCGCCCGCCGAATCCGGTGGCGACGTCGAGACGCCGGCCGCATCGGGTGGGGACGTCGAGACGCCCGCCGCGTCGGACGAGGTGGAGACGCCGGCGCTGATCGACGAGGAGAAGGTCACCGGGTTCCGCGACCGCTGGCAGAACGTCCAGACCGGCTTCGTAGACGACCCGAAGCAGGCGGTCCAGCAGGCCGACGAGCTCGTCGCCGCCGTGATCAGCGCGCTGGCCACCACCTTCGCCGAGCACAAGAGCGAGCTGGAATCCCAGTGGCAGCAGGGCGAACCGGCCACCGAGGAGCTGCGGATCGCGCTGCGCCGCTACCGCTCGTTCTTCGACCAGCTGCTGCCGCGGTAGCGGATCCCGGTTGCCGGCGGGCATGATCGGGTAGCACGCCGGGAAACGCGTCGGCAACGGGAGGCAGCCGGAAATGAATGTGGCCGAATTGCTCGTCGAGGGGTTCAGCCGGGTCCAGGGCACGGTGCGCACGGCGGTGGAGGGGCTCACCGCGGAGCAGCTCGGGACCCGGCCGGACGACGGGGCCAACTCGATCGCCTGGCTGGTGTGGCACCTGACGCGGGTCCAGGACGACCACGTCGCCGACGTGGCCGGGACCGAGCAGGTGTGGACCGGCCAGGACTGGCTGACCCGGTTCGGCCTCCCGTTCCCGGCCGGTGACACCGGCTACGGCCACCGCCCGGCCGACGTGGAAGCGGTCCGGGTCGACGACCCGGCCCTGCTCACCGGCTACTACGACGCGGTGCACGAGCAGACCGTCCGGTACCTCGAGGGGCTCGGCGAGAAGGACCTCGACCGGATCGTCGACGAGGCCTGGGACCCGCCGGTGACCCTGGGCGTGCGCCTGATCAGCGTCCTCGACGACGACATCCAGCACGCCGGGCAGGCGATGTACCTGCGCGGCCTGCTGGAGCGTCAGTCCTCGTAGCCGCCCCCGCGGTGGTCGGCGAGGCGCCGCGGCCCCGGGCCGTCGGCGCCGAGCCGGTCGCCGGGGTTGGCCAGCCGGCACTTGGCCAGTGACATGCAGCCGCAGCCGATGCAGTCGTCGAGCTGGTCGCGCAGCTGTTCCATCTGCCGGATCCGCGCGTTCAGGTCGTCCTGCCAGCAACGGGAGATCCGCGCCCAGTCGGCGCGGGTGGGCGTGCGGTCGTCGGAGAGCAGGCCCAGCACCTCCCGGATCTTCGACAGCGGCATCCCGACCCGCTGGGACATCCGGATGAACGTCACCCGCCGCAGCGTGTCGCGGCGGTAGCGCCGCTGGTTGCCCGCGGTACGGCGGCTGTGGATGAGGCCTTCGTCCTCGTAGAAGCGCAAGGCCGACGCGGGGACTCCGCTGCGCCGGGAGAGTTCGCCGACCGTCAGGTCGGGGAGGGTGGCGTTCACCATGGCGCCCAGCCAACCACAGCGGCACACTTGACTTCAAGGGAACTTGAAGTTCCACCCTTGGTGCGAGAGCAACAATGCCTGCGTGTCAAGGAGGAAGTGTGCCGGAAGCGCCGATCCGGGTCGCGGTGATCGTCGGAAGTGTCCGGGAAGGACGGTTCGGGCCGGTGGTGGCGGACTGGCTCGCGGGGGTCGCGGACGCGCACGGCGGCTTCGAAGCCGACGTCGTCGACCTCGCCGAGCCCGACCTCCCGCTCGCCATGCCGGCCTTCGGTGCCGCGCCGTCCGCGGCGGTCGTCGCCGAGATCGCGAAGGTGGCTCCGCGGCTCGAAGCCGCTGACGCCTTCGTCGTGGTCACCCCGGAGTACAACCACAGCTACCCCGCTTCGCTCAAGAACGCCATCGACTGGCACCGGGCCGAGTGGCGGGCCAAGCCGGTCGCCTTCGTCTCCTACGGCGGGATCTCGGGCGGGCTGCGCGCGGTCGAGCACCTGCGTGCGGTCTTCGCGGAGCTCCACGCGGTGACCATCCGCGAGACCGTCAGCTTCCACGGCGCCCAGGCGCGGTTCGGGGCCGACGGCGTGCCGCACGACGCCGCCGCGGGGGTCGCGGCGAAGGCGCTGCTCGACCAGCTGGGCTGGTGGGCCCGGTCGCTGGCCGAGGCCAGGGCGGCGCGGCCCTACCCCGGCTGAGGCGGCAAGCCGTCATGTCGACATCGGCGCTCAGGCCTGGCACGTCTGGTACGGCAGCCGCTCGTCCGGGCCGGCGAGGGCGACGGTGCGGTCGATGACCCACTGGTCTTGGGTGGCCAGCGCCGCGAACGCGGTGCAGACCAGCTGGTTGACCCCGGCCCCGGTGAGCGGCCGCAGCGGGAACGGGACGGTGATCGTCGTCGGCGGGCCGGGGCTCAGGGAGATCGTGCCGGTGAGACGGGGGAGGGCCGTCGTGTACCCGTTCTCCCGCTCGCCGGGGGACGGCCCGTCGAGCAGCATGGTCAGCGCGGAGTCGACGCCCACCACCCCGGAGGACGGCCGCACCACCGGGATCACCCGGTCGGCGAGGACGAAGTAGAGGACGAGGTCGGTGCCGCGGCCCCCGGCCGCCGGACTCCGCAGGGTCGGTGCCGGGCCGGCCGGGACCACCGGCGTCGGCTGGATCCCGCACGCGCTCACCAGCAGCAGCACCGCGAGGACGGCGAGTTTCTTCACCACGCCTCCCGGGGCAGGCGGAGCTCGAACCGGGCGCCGGTGCCGGTGTTCGCCGCGACGATGTCACCGCCGTGCAGCCGCGCGTTCTCCCGGGCGATGGACAGCCCGAGGCCGCTGCCCTCCGACCGGGCGCGGGCGGTATCGGCCTTGGTGAAGCGGTCGAAGACCTTCGGCAGCACGTCGGCGGGGATCCCCGGTCCGTGGTCGGTGACGGTGAGCACGACGTCACCGCCCTCCGCCCGCAGCACCACCTCGACCGGCGGCGCCCCGTGCCGCAGCGCGTTGCCGACCAGGTTCGCGACGACGATGTCGAGCCGCCGCCGGTCGAGCCGCGCGGTGATCCCGGCCGGGAGGTCGGCGGCCAGGGCGGTCCCGGGTTCCCAGCCGCGGGCGGCGAGGGTGCCGGTGATCGCCTCGGCCACGTCGAGTTCCTCGCGGCGCAGTTCGGCCCGGCCGGCGTCGAACCGGGAGATCTCGATCAGGTCCTGCACCAGCCGGGTGAGCCGCCGCGTTTCGGCCGACACCAGCCGCGCCGCGACCGCGGTGTCCGGTGGCAGCTGCTCGGCGTCCTCGTCGAGCACGTCGGTGACCGCGTTCATCGCCGCGAGCGGGGTGCGCAGCTCGTGGGAGACGTCGGCGACGAACCGCCGCGCGTCGGCCTCCATCGCCCGCAGCGTCCCGACCGTGCGCTCCAGTTCGGCGGCGGTGTGGTTGAACGTCGTGACCAGCTGCGCGAGCTCGTCGGACCCCTTCGCGCGCAGCCGCACGTCCAGCCGCCCGCGGCCGAGCTGGCTCGCCGCGGTGTTCAGCGCGCGCACCGGCCGCAGCACCTGCCGCGCGGCGAGCAGCGCGACCCCGACCGCGAAGGGCAGGGCCAGCGCCGAGAACAAGATGGCGTAGCGGGCCAGCTCGTCGATCGCCTCCTGCTGATCGGTCAACCGCGTCATCGCGTAGACCTGGAGGCCGCTCGGCTTGCCGTTGCCGGTCTGCACCGGCACGCCGACGAAGAACAGCGGGTAGCCGGCGACGTCGACGCGCTGGAACTGGATGTTGGTGGTGGTGGCCACGGCGTGGCGCAGGTCGCCCGGCACGTCGTCGATCGACAGGCCCGAGGTCGCCTGCAGGTCCTGGTAGACGACCAGGGCGTTGCTGGACTTGAGCGTCGCCGCGAAGCCGTCGAGCGTGGCCTGGGTCGGCGGCAGCGACACGGTCGGCAGGTACGCGGCGACCTGGTCCCGCAGCTTCAGCATCGTCTGGTCCTGGACGCCTTCCAGGATGGCCCGGCGCGCGAAGACGTAGCTGACGCCCGCCGCGGTGGTGGCGCCGAGGATCATGATCACCGCGAAGGCGGCCACCAGCCGGGGCCGCAGCCCGGCGAGCCAGGACCGGATCCGCGGTGCCGTCACGATCGGCCGAACCGGTAACCGAACCCCCGGACCGTCTGCACGTACTCGGGCTTCGCCGGTACGTCCTCGATCTTCGCGCGCAGCCGCTGCACGCAGGCGTCGACGAGCCGGGAGTCCCCGAGGTAGTCGTGGTCCCAGACGGCGGACAGGATCTGCTGGCGGCTGTACACCCGTCCGGGGGTGCGCGAGAGCTCCAGCAGCAGCTTGAGCTCGGTCGGGGTCAGCGACACCGGCGTGCCGTGCTTGGTCACCTCGAGCGCGGCCCGGTCGATGAGGAGGTCGCCGTGCCGTTCCCCGGGCGCGGCCGGACCGCTCGGCCGCTCGGCGGCCGACCGGCGCAGGACCGCCCGGATCCGCGCGTCCAGCACCCGCGGCTCGACCGGCTTGGCGACGTAGTCGTCGGCGCCCGCTTCGAGGCCGGCCACGACGTCGAAATCGTCGCTGCGCGCGGTGAGCATGATGATCGGGACCGGGCCGGACGCCCGCATCCGGCGGCAGGTCTCGAAGCCGTCCATGCCGGGCAGCATCAGGTCGAGCACGACGATGTCGGGCCGGTGGTGCACGAGCACCTCGATGCCGAGCTCGCCCGATTCCGCGGTGCGCACCACGTGTCCCTGCCTGCGCAGGGCCAGCTGCAGGCCTTCCCGCACCGCCGCGTCGTCCTCCACCACCAGTACCTCGGCCACGGCGCCATTATTCGGAAAAGCGCACGTCATGGCGACCCGGGCGGATCTTGTAGCAAAACCATGACATCGCGCTGACGGGATCCCGAAAAGCGCGTTCCAGACTCGGGGACATGGCAGTGATCCTCACCGACGCCCCGTCCGCGACCCGCCCGCCCGGCCCCGCGCTCGTGACCCGGGCCGCGTCCCGCACGGCGGTCCTCCTCGCGGGCGCGGCCGGGTTCACCCTCGCGTTCGTCGCGGCCTACCTGCTCTTCGTCCGCACGGAGGCCGGCCGCGGTGTCGAGAACGGCGTCGTCCGCAGCGCCCAGTCCGCGGTGACCACAGTGGACTGGGCCGACCCGCTGCGGCAGGCCGACCTGGTCGTCCTGCTCGGCGGGGTGGCGGTGCTGATCGTGGCGATCTCCGTGGTGCGGCGGCGGGTGGCCCTCGGCGTCATGGCCCTGGTGCTGCTGGCCGCACCGCTCGTGGTGGCGCAGCTGCTCAAGCTGTACGTCCTGGACCGCCCGAGCACCGGCGACCGCTTCGGCGTGGCGAGCCACAACAGCTTCCCGAGCGGGCACGTCAGCGCGGCGATGGCCGTGCTCGTGGCGCTGGCGATCGTCCTGCCCCGCCGGTTCCGGCTGCCGGCCCTGCTGACGGGCGCGTTCGGCGTCGCCTGGGTCTCGGCGGCGGCGGTGGCCCTGGGCTGGCACCGGTTGAGCGACACCGTCGGCGGCTGCTTGCTGGTCGCCGCGGTCACCTGCGCCGGGGCGGCGGTGGTGTCCGCCCGCCGCCCCGACGGTGACCGGGTCCCGCTCGTGCCGGTGCTGACCGGCTTCCTGGCCCCGTCGGCCCTGGTACTGGCGAGCTACGCGGTCCTGGCGACGGCGACCTCGGGAGCGGCCCAGTTCGTGGCGGCCCTGGTGCTGGCGGCGCTGTCGTCGATGGCGGTGGTGCTGCTGCTGACGGGCCCGCTGCGCCGGGTGGCCTTCGACCCGGCCGAGACCCGCGTCCGCCGCCTCCGCCGCCGCTGATGCCCCTTCCATCACGCGTGATGCCCCTCCAATTACGTGTGAAGCCCCTCCGAGCACGCCCGAGCGGGCCAGTTTCGGCGGATTGGCCCGCGACACCGGGGCAGCACCGCGCCTAGCGTCGGGAAGATGGACCCGAGGCTCGCCGATGACCTGCACGCCCTGCCCGATCTCCTCGACGCCGCAAGCAAACTCGCGGCGGCGGCACTCGCCGGGCTGGACGGGCGGGCGGCCGCCGTCCCGCCCGTGGCCGTCGAACCGGCGCCCTTGCCGCTCGAAGGCGCCGGTGCGCGCGGTGCCCTGGACGAGTTCACGCGACGCTGGGAACCGGGCTTCGCCGCGAGCGCCGGCCCGCGGTACCTCGGTTTCGTCACCGGCGGCGCCACTCCGGCCGCGCTGGCCGGCGACTGGCTCACCGCGGCCTACGACCAGAATCCCGCGAGCGGCATGGACTCCTCGGCGCAGGACTTGGAACGCGAGACGGTCGGCTGGCTGGCCGGCCTGTTCGGCCTCGGCCCGGAGTTCTCCGGCGCGTTCGTCACCGGCGCCACGATGTCCACGGTGACCGGCCTGGCCATCGCCCGCGAGTGGCTCGGCGAACGGGCCGGGGTGACCGTCTCCACCGAAGGCGCCGCGGCGCTCGGTCCCGTCACCGTGCTGTCCGGTTCGCCGCATTCGAGCGTCCTGAAGGCGTTGTCGTTCCTCGGGATGGGCCGTTCCTCGCTGCGGAAGGTGCCGGTGCTCCCGGGCCGTGAAGCCGTCGACGTCGCGAAGCTCGCCGAAGCGCTCGAGACGCTCGACGGCCCGGCCGTCGTCGTCGCGAACGCGGGGACGGTCAACACCGTCGACTTCGACGACCTGCGGGCGATCGCGGAACTCAAGCAGCGGTACGACTTCTGGCTGCACGTCGACGCCGCGTTCGGCGGGTTCGCCGCGCTGGCCCCGGAGCACGCGGCGCTCACCGCCGGTCTCGACCGGGCCGATTCGGTGGTCGTCGACCTGCACAAGTGGCTCAACGTGCCCTACGACTCGGCCGTCCAGTTCACCCGCCGCCGCGACCTGCAGCTGCGCGTGTTCGGCAACAACGCGGCCTACCTCGGCGAAATCGGCGAAACACCGGACTTCCTGCACCTGACGCCGGAGAACTCCCGGCGGTTGCGCGCCCTCCCCGCCTGGTTCTCGCTCGTGGCGTACGGCCGCGCCGGACACCGCGAGATCGTCGAACGCTGCGTCGCGCTGGCCCGGGACCTGGGCGCGCGGATCGACGGCTCGCCGCGCTGGCACCTGCTCGCGCCGGTCCGGCTGAACGTCGTCTGCTTCACCCCGGCCGGGGAGGTCACGCAGAACCGGATCGACACGCTCGTGCGCGCCATCGCCGACGACGGGACGACGTTCCTGACGCCGACGGTGTACGACGGCCGTCCGGCGTTGCGCGCCGCCTTCAGCAACTGGCGGACGACCGTGGCCGACGTCGAGCGGGTCTTCGCGGTGCTGGAGGGGCTGGGCTAGCTTGTCCACCGGCTCGGGGAATGCCAGGGTCGGGTGTGCCGATCTTCTCCGCGCCGGACGGAACCGCGCTCGCCGTCCACCTCTCGGGTTCCGGAGCCGAACCGCCGGTGGTGTGCCTGCCTGGCGGCCCGATGCGCGCCGGGCGGTACCTCGGCGACCTCGGCGGCCTGACCACCCGGCGCCGCACCGCCGTGCTGGACCTGCGGGGCACCGGGGACTCCGAGGAGCCCGCCGACCCCGCCACCTACCGGTGTGACCGGCAGGTCGAGGACGTCGAGGCCCTGCGCAAGCACCTCGGCCTCGAGCGCTTCGACCTCCTCGGGCACTCGGCGGGGGCGAGCCTGGCCGTGCGTTACGCGGCCCGGTACCCGCAGCGGCTGAGCCGGCTCGCGCTGATCGCGCCGAGCCCGCGGGCCGTCGGCTTCGACGTCCCGCCTGCCGAACGGCGGCGGATCATGGCCCGGCGGGCCGGCGCTCCCTGGTACGCCGCCGCGGCCGCCGCCTACGAGTCGATCGCCGCGAAGACGGCGACTAGCGCCGACTGGGCCGCCCTCGCCCCGTTCTACTACGGCCGCTGGGACGCGGCGGCCCGGCAGCACCAGTCCGGGGAACGCGGCCTGCGCAACGGCGCGGCCGCCCGGATCTACAACACCACCGGCGCCTTCGAGCCCGAAACGACCCGCGCCGCGCTCGGCGCCGTCACCGCTCCGGTGCTGGTGCTCGCCGGCGAACTGGACTGGATCGCGAGCCCGGCCGTCGCGGACCGGTTCGCCGCGCTGTTCGCGGACGGCCGCGCCGTCGTCCTGCCCGGCGCCGCGCACTACCCGTGGCTGGACGACGCGGCCGCCTTCGTCTCAGCCGTGGGCGGTTTCCTGGCCTGAGCCGGGGTTGCGGCGCGGCTTGATGCGGACGGCGGGCAGCGCGGGGGCCGGCAGCCGCTCACCGGGATAGCCGGTGACCTCGCCGAACTGGTCCGACCCGGCTTGCCAGGCTTCGCGGTACTCGGCGATCTCTTCGTGGGTGCGGCCGACGAAGTTCCACCACATCAAGATCTCTTCGTCGAACGGGGTGCCGCCCAGCAGCAGGAACCGGGCCGGTCCGGTGCCGCGGTTGCTCAGGGTCAGCGAGCGCACTCCGGTGCCGACGTAGCCCAGTTCCGCCGCGCGGACGCGGGTGCCGGCCACGACGACGTCGCCGGTGTCGACGAGGACGCCGTGCTCGAACCGGGGGTCGACGCCGAGGGACATGTGGGCGTCCGGCCCCAGCACGACTTCGGCGCCCAGCAGCGGCGTGAACGTCGGGATCGGCGACGTCCGGCCGGCGAGCGAGCCGAGGAACACCCGGATTTCCGCGCCTTCGATCCGGTTCACCGAAGGGACGTAGTGGTCGAACGCCCGCGCGGTGTGCCGGTGCCGTTCGGGCAGCGCCACCCAGAGCTGGACGCCGTGCAGCGTCGTCGTGGCGGCGGTGGAGACCTCGGAGTGGCAGATGCCGTGCCCGCCGGTCATCAGGTTCAGCTCGCCGGGGCGGACCATGGCGTGCGTGCCGAGGCTGTCGCGGTGTTCGATCTCGCCGGCGAACAGCCAGCTGACGGTCTGCAGCCCGGTGTGCGGATGCGGGGCGACGTCCATCGCCCCCGGCCCGGCGACGTCGTCGGGGCCGTAGTGGTCGGCGAAGCACCAGGCGCCGATCAGCGACCGCGACCGCTGCGGGAGGGTCCGCCGCACCCGCATCGCCCGCGGGCCCCCGAGCGGCACCTCCCGCGGCGTGAGGACCTCGACGGCCGGCCGATCGGGATCGGCGGCCGCGGGCCGGTCGCCACAGGCGAGTTCGGCCGGGGTGGCCTCGGTGTTGCTCATACCGGCCACGGTAGTCGCGACGGCGGCCGGGGCGGCGGTGGGCGGCGTCACGGCCACGAACCCGGCGGCTGTGGCGCCGGTTCGCTCGGGCGTGCAGCTGATCTGCCCGGCCGGTGTGGATCCCGCCGCGCAAGTCCACCCATCCGAGTGAGATCCGCGGCGGTGTGGACCGCCGCGACAACCGCCTCCCGAGGCGCAGCCTGGTCCTCGCACGCGGCCCCGAGCGCTGCCACCGCCGCCCCCTGCTCCCGCGCACGTCCGCCCAGCGTGTGGTCCCTTTCCCGCACCGATCGCATGGCTCCTCGATCGCGCTCGCGAAGAGGTCGGCCAGGTCCGCCGGCCGGTGGGCGAACTCCTTCTGAACCGCCGTCGGCATGGCGGCAGGAAACCAGCCCGTCCGGGGGGTCGGCATCCGGGAATTGTCGGACCCCCGTGCTCTCCTCGTCGGCAAGAGCGGTGCACCCCGCACCCGGAAGACAAGGAGAGACCGATGGCAGGCGAAACGACGGTCACGGTGGTCGGCAACCTGACGAGCGACCCCGATCTGCGCTTCACCCCGGCCGGCTCGGCGGTCGCGAACTTCACCGTCGCGAGCACCCCGCGCATGTTCGACCGGCAGTCCGGCGCCTGGCGCGACGGCGACCCGCTGTTCCTGCGCTGCAGCCTGTGGCGGGAGTACGCGGAAAACGCCGCCGAGTCGCTCGTGCGCGGCAGCCGGGTGATCGTCCACGGCCGCCTGAGACAGCGGTCGTACGACACGAAGGAGGGCGAGAAGCGCACAGTCATGGAGCTCGACGTCGAGGAGATCGGGCCGGCCCTGCGGTACGCCACGGCGAAGGTCACCAAGATCAACCGCGTCACGGGCGGCGAAGGGAGCAGTTCCTGGACACCGGAACCGGTCGCGGTGGGCGACCCGCCCTTCTGACCCCATCCGGGCCGTCCCGGCCTCCGAACGCCCGTTGACGGGGCCTCGACCCGTGCTGGATCGCCTGCGGTGACGATGAGGGGACGCTCCGGCCGGACCTGCTGTCGAAATCCCGCCCCCCGATTCGACGCAGGAGCAGAGGCCGAACCACGAGCGGGAGGGACCGACATGAACGGGAACGACGAGACCGGCTCACCGGCGGCGCACCCCGTGGTCAACCACCGGGTGCGGGCGATGCTCCGAGCGGTCGGCGCGGGCCGCGGCCAGGTCTCCTGCAGCAGCGAACCGGACCTGTTCATCGACGGCCTGTCGTGCGGCGACCAGTTCGCGGCCCACACCCTGGCCCACCAGGGCCTGGTCCGCGGGGCCCGCCCGGGCAACCCCGGCGAGCTGGTCCCGGCGGTCCTGACCCCGGAGGGCCAGGCCCTCCTCGGCCCCGAGCAGAGATCGGTCGCCTGACCCGGCGGCCGGCGGATGTTTGACAACTCAACAGTGAACGGCCTTGGAACCCTTGCGGCCGCGGGAAATACCCCGAACCGGCGGCAGGTGCGCCGGCGGCCCGGACCGCCGGCGACGACCTAGTGGCCCTGCTGCGGGAACTGGCCCTGCTGCGGCACCCCCTGCTGCGGGAACTGCGGAGCACCCTGCGACGGGTGCGGCGGGTACCCGGGCGCCGCCTGCTGCTGGGCCTGGCCCTGCTCCTCCTGGGCCTGCAGCCGGACGGCGTCCTCCTTGGGGATGCGGTTCTCGATCCCGCAGAACGTGCACTGCGCCGTGTACTTGACGCTGATCGGGAACAGCGGGATGAAGAACAGCGTGAACTTCGTGACCGCCTTGCGCACCGCGTGCGAAGCCGGATTGCCGCACCGGCCGCACAAGAACGTCGTCATCGCCAGCACGTAGATGCGGGTACGCCAGCCCCAGATCAGCATCGGTCTTCTCTCTTTCGGTTCTTCCTTCGCCGCGCAGCCTCGCACACCGTTGCGTCCTGCTGGGGCGGTTTTGCCGATCTCGCGCGGAAGCCCCCCGCGAAACCGGACATTCGGCCCGTACCGCGACACCGGAAGCCGCGGGACTAGATTGGGATCATGCCGAGCGACTTCGCCCTGAAGACGATGAACGCCGTCCACCGCGGCCTGATCAAGCTCACCGGCGGGCGGGTGGGCTGGCAGGTCGCCATGCCCGTCCTGGAGCTCACCACCATCGGCCGCAAGAGCGGGCAGCCGCGGTCGGTGCTGCTGACCTCGCCCCACCAGGAAGGTGACGCGGTGGTCGTCGTGGCGTCGCGGGGCGGCGACGACACGCACCCCGCGTGGTTCCTCAACCTGCGCGACAACCCGGACGTCGAGGTCTCGCTGAAGGGCGGGCCGAAGCGGCCGATGCGCGCCCGGATCGCCGACGCGGAGGAGCGGGCGCGGCTGTGGCCGAAGATCACCGCCGACTTCAAGAACTACGCGCAGTACCAGACGAAGACCGAGCGCGAGATCCCGCTCGTCTTCCTCGAACCGCGCTAGTCACGATCGGGCCTGCAGGTACGCCGGGTCGGCGGCGGGAATCGGCTGGTCGGGGACCCCGGCCAGCAGCTTGCTCATGGCGTGGAAGTACGGCGGCGCGGCGACCGTGCCGCCGAACGCGCCGTGGCCGCAGTCGCCGAGGTGCACCGGGGTGCCCGGGCAGATCTCCCGCGGGTGCGGCCCGTCGGCGAACACCATGGACGACACCGCGTAGTCGTCGACACCCCCGACGAACGCGACCGATTCGCTCAGCTGCGTGGTGCCCGTCTTGCCGATGTCGGGCCGGGTCCAGCCGGCCGCGCGGGCCGCTTCGGCGGACGTGCCGCTGGTGGTGTCCTTGCTCAGCCCCGCTTCCAGGGTGTCCGCCACGCCCTGGGGGATGACCCGTTCGCACGCCTGCTGGGCGACCGGCACGGCGTTGCCGTTCCGGTCGGTCACCGACAGGATCGGGTTCGGCGGGCACCAGACGCCGCCGCTCATCAGCGTCGCCGAGACGTTGGCCATCTCCAGCGGGCTCACCGGGCTGTTGCCGAGCGTGAACGACAGCAGGTTCTGGAAGTACTTCGATTGCGGCTCGCTGAACTGCGGGTTGCCGGACTTCGGGTCCGGCGTGCGGCCGGCGTCGTTGGCCGCGAGGGTGTTCCGCAGCCCGAGCTTGGCGGCCATGTCGAGCACGGCGGGCATCCCGATCTGGCTCTCCAGCCCGACGAACGCGACGTTCGGTGACGTCGCCAGCCCGTCGGCGAGGGTGATCGGGTCCGCGTAGTGGCCGTCGTTGTGGACGGTGTAGCAGGACGCGTGCGCGTCCGGGACCGGGAAGCACTGGCTGTCCGGGTTGGGCAGCGGGGTGTCGAGGCCCGCCTTGCCGGTGACGAGCGCCGCGGCCGAGGTGAAGATCTTGAACGACGAGCCCGCGCCGAACTCGTTGCTGGCGTCGGCGACGATGTCGGTCGACGTTTCGCCCCGCGCCGGATCGGTGCCGTAGTTGCGGTTCGCGACCATGGCGAGCACCTGGTGCCCGTCGTGACCCGGCTGGACGACGGCGAAGGTGTTGGCCACACCGTCCTGGGTGGTCGGCACGTTCGCGTCGACGGCGTCCTTGGTCACCTGCGAGACGCGCGGGTCGAGCGTGGTCTTGATCGTGTACCCGCCGGTGGCCAGCCGGTCGGCGGTGAACCCGGCGTGCACCAGGTAGCTCTCCGCGTAGGCGCAGAAGAACCCGGCGTCCGGCGCCGCGCCGAGGCACGTGCCGGGCGGCGTGACCGGGCCGTTCGGCAGCAACCCGAGCGGGGCCGCCTTCGCCGTCGCGGCGTACGAGGCCGGGATGGAGCCGTTGGTGACCATGTCGTCGATGACGAGGTTGCGGCGCTGCAGCGCCTTGTCCGGGTGCGTGTACGGGTTGTAGGTGCTGGGGTTGTTCACCATTCCGGCGAGCAGCGCCGCCTGTGGAACCGTCAGTTTGTCCGGGGTCGTCCCGAAATACGCCTCGGCGGCGGCGCCGACTCCGTACACGGTTCCGCTGAATTCGACCACATTGAGGTAATTCGCCAGAATGTCGTCCTTGCTCATGGTGGCGTTGAGCTGGACGGCCATTTTCGCCTCCCGCAGCTTGCGGGCGAGCGAGTCCTCGCGGTCGGCCTGCTGGGCCGCCGGATCGGTCCGGTCGACGACGTTGATGAGGTAGTTCTTGACGTACTGCTGCGTGATCGTCGAGGCGCCCTGCAGTGCCCCGCCGGTGCTGTCGTTGACCGCCGCGCGGAGCATCCCCTGCAGGTCGACGCCGCCCTCGGTGTAGAACCGGCGGTCTTCGACGGCGATGATCGCGGCCTTCATGGTGGTCGCGAGCCCGGCCGCGTCCACCGGGAGGCGGTACTGCGCGTACAGCGTGGCGATCGGCGTGCCGTCGCGGTCGGTGACCGTGGTGGTCAGCGGGGGATCGGCGGCGGCGAGCTGGGCGGAAATGGCGTCCACCGAATCGCTCACCTGGTTCGACAACAGGCCGGCGCCGATGGCGGCGGGCGCCATCGTCCCGGCTGTCAGAATTCCGGCGAGCAGGCACAATCCGGCAAACGGGACCACGGCCCGGCGACGTTTCACGAATTCGAGATTAGGCATCGGGCGATGAAGCTTCCGTTCGGTGAGACATGTGCCTCACCGGGCCAACCTGCCGAGCAGTGCGGAGGCGACCGAGACGGCCACCGCCGTCGCCGCGGCCAGCACGGCGAAGTCGGTGCCGAGGTGGGCGGGGGTTCCGATGAGCAGGCCGCGCAGCGCGTCGACCTGGTAGCTCAGCGGGTTGACGTGGCTGAGCACCTTCAGCCACGACGGCATCAGGTCCACCGGGTACAGCGCGTTCGAGCCGAAGAACAGCGGCATCGTGATCGCCTGCCCGATGCCCATCAGGCGTTCGCGCGACAGCACGATCCCGGCGATCACGATGGACAGGCAGCAGAAGAACGCCGAGCCGAGCACGAGGACGACGGCCATGGCCAGCAGCTTCAGCGGGTTGGCCGTCAGCCCGACGCCGAGCACCGCGGCCAGTATCAGCACGATCAGCGCCTGGACCAGCGCGCGGAGCCCGGCGGCGAACGCCTTCCCCGCGACGAGCGCCGCGCGCGGGGTCGGGGTGACCAGGAGCTTGGCGAGCACGCCGGCGTCGCGCTCCCAGATGATCTGGATGCCGTAGAAGATCGCGATGAACAGCGCCGACTGGGCCAGGATGCCCGGCGCCAGGAAGTCGAGGTACGGCGTCGAGCCGGTCGGGATCGCGCGCAGCCTGCTGAAGGTCTCCCCGAAGATCAGCAGCCACAGCGCGGGCTGGATCGCCCTGGTGAGCAGCTCGGTCTGGTCGCGCCGCAGTTTCTGCAGTTCCACCAGGCACATCGCGCCGACGCGGGCGCCGAGCACGCGCAGCCGGCGCAGCGGGCCCGGGTCAGCCGAGGCGGCGGGCGGTACGGCGAGTGGCACGGACACCGCGGATCCCTCCTTCTTCGTGCTCGAGCCGGTTCCCGGTGACCGTGCGGAACACATCGTCCAAAGTGGATTCCGGGCCGAGGTCCGCCTCCAGCTCGGCGGGGGTGCCCAGCGCGCGGATCCGGCCGGCGTGCATCAGGGCGACGCGGTCGCAGTACTGCTCGGCTTCGTCCATGTAGTGCGTGGTGACGAGCACTGTCATGCCGGTCGCCTCGCGGATCGAGGCGATGCGGTCCCACACCGACGACCGGGCGACCGGGTCGAGCCCGATCGTCGGCTCGTCGAGGATGAGCAGCCGCGGCGAGCTGACCAGGGCCTGGGCGAGTTCGAGGCGGCGGATCATGCCTCCGGAGTACGTCTTGGCCGTGCGGTCGGCGTCGCCGGCGAGCCCGACGAGGTCCAGGGCGAGCCGCACCTGCTCGGCCCGTTGTCGGCGGGGCACGTCGAAGAGCCGGGCGAACAGGGCGACGTTCTCGCGGCCGGTCAGCGCGCCGTCCGCGGACAGCTGCTGCGGGACGTACCCGATCAGCCGCCGCACGGCCATCCGGCGGCGCGCGACGTCGACGCCGAAGACGGTGATGCGGTCCGGCGTGGTCGGCAGCAGCGTGGTGATCATCCGGAGGGTGGTCGTCTTGCCGGCGCCGTTCGGGCCGAGCAGGCCGAACACCTCGCCGGGGTGGATTTCGAGGTCGACGCCGTCCACCGCGCGGGTCGCGCCGAACGAGTGGCTCAGGCCGGTGCAGCGCACCGCCGCGGGTTCGGTCATGGTTGCGCCTTCAGGATGCCCATGAGTTTTTCGAGCGCCGGCAACGCCTGGCCGATGGCGTCGGTGTCCTCTTCGGACAATCGGGCGAGGGCGTCGGCGACGAGCCCGGTGCGGGCGCGGCGCCAGGCCGCCATCCGATCGGCCGCGGCGGCGGTGATCTCCAGCCGCGCCGCGCGCCGGTCGGCGGGATCGGCCTCCCGGCGCAGCAGGCCGCTGTCGGCGAGCTGGTTGACCAGCGTGCTGACCGAGTTGTTCGCCAGGTGCAGTTCGCGGGCGGCCGCGGCGACGCCGATGCCGGGGTGGTCGGCCACGACACGCAGCAGCTCGACCTGCGCACCCGGCAGCGGAACGCCCGCCACATCGGCCCGCACCCGCCGGCGCACCACCCGGCGAATCCCCTGGACGGCGCCCAGCAGCCGGTCGGCGAGTTCGGTCATGCTCCCGAAGGTAGCTCTGCTTCAGAGCTATTAGCAACGCTAAATGTCCGCTTGGCGAGGAAAGGGGGAAACTGCCGCGGGCGGCTTTGACTGGGGCAGGCCGCTGCCCGAACCGCGCTGGGGTGCTCGTCCGGGGGCGGGGTGCGTAGTAGCCTCGCCCGCCGCACTGCCGCACTGCCGCACTGCCGCACTGCCGCACTGCCGCACTGCCGCACTGCCGCACTGCCGCACCGGCTGCCGCGTGAGGCGAGAGGGGATACCGCTGATCGGTGGAACCTGACCCCGCGTGACCGTTCGGCGGCGAAGTGCTGCCGTTCGCCGCGTGCCCGGCCGGTCGGAGACCGGAAATTCTCGGCGCGGGCGCATGCTGTCCCTTCCGGCCCCGCGTCCCCGCGCCTGACGTCCACAGTGGACACTGCCAGTGCGCCCGGTCCGGCGGCCTCCGAAATGAGGATAGGAACGTTCGTCGTGACCCTGCTGGACAGCAAGCTGGTCCGGTGCTGGACCTCCCGCCCGCACCTGCAGTCCCTCTACACTCTCGCCGCGGCCGCCCCGCGGATGCGTGCCGCGCTCGGGCTCGCGCCCACCGGCGGTGGCACCGTCGACTTCAAGGTGGCCGGGGACGCGCTGGCCCGTACCGAGGCGGAGCTGATCGCCGCGACGTCGGCGCGGCTGCCGGTGCACCCGCTGGTGACACAGGACCTGCACGGCCGTTCGACGGTCCGGTGCTGGCGCCGCGACCGCGACCTGCGCGTGCTGACCAGCGACCTGGTCGACGTCGCGGAGCGGCTGGCCAGGGCGGGGTACGGCGGCTCGCTGCGGTTCGCGACCGTCGAGTTCGCCGAGCCGGCCGGGCGCCGCGAGGGAAAGCTGGCCCTGGTGTACCTGTTCGACCGCGGGACGTTCCACACCGCTGGGCCGGGGGCCCGGCCGCTGGACCGGGCGCTGGAGCTGCGCGCCCGGGCCGCGTTGCGCGGCGCGCTGCCGCTGGAACCGGTCGCGCAGCGGCGGTTCGTCCTCTGAGGCGGCGCTGAAAATCCGCCGATTGGCGCAGGTCACGCGTTCTGCGAGGATGCTGCTCTCGTCCGATCGAAGGAGATGGCCGTGGCTTCTCGTCTGAACCCGTACCTGAGCTTCCGCGACGACGCGCGGCAGGCCATGGAGTTCTACAAGGGGGTCTTCGGCGGCACGCTCACCCTGAACACGTTCGGGGAATTCGGCTCACCCGAAGGGGCGGATGCGGACAAGGTCATGCACGCCCAGCTGGAGGCCGAGAACGGCTTCACGCTGATGGCGTCGGACACCCCGGCCGGGATGGAGCACCACCCGGGCACGAACATCTCGGTCAGCCTCAGCGGGGACGACGCCGACGACCTGCGCGGCTACTGGGACAAGCTGAGCGACGGCGGCACCGTGACGGTTCCCTTCGAAAAGCAGATGTGGGGCGACGAATTCGGCGCCTGCGTCGACAAGTTCGGCATCCCCTGGATGGTCAACGTCGTGCACGCCTAGCCACGAGCCGTTGCAGCCGGTGCCCGCGTCGGTGACGATGGGGGAACCGGCGTGGCGTGGCGCCGGGCCGAAGGAGGCCCGATGGCGGGTTTTCCCTGGACGTGTGCGCAGTGCGGCGCGGTCAACGACCCCGCCGCCCGGCGCTGCGGCACCTGCGCGGGCCTGGCACCGGGCCGGGCTCGCGCGCGGGCGCTGTGGGTGCTGCTGACCCTGATGGTGGTCGCCGGTGTGGCGGTGGGCGGCGTGCTGCTGTTCGCCGGGGAGCCGGAGCCTCCGCCGTCCGCGTCGGGGCCCTTCCCCGCGTACACGACCCCCGCGCTGCCGACCACCAAGACCGTCGTCACGACCGCGAACGCCGTCACGCCGCCCAGCACGCCGTCGCCGTCCGCGACCACGACCACGCCGACGGACAAGCCGTGCCCGGAGGACGCGGCGCGCTACCTGCCCGGTGGCACGGGCACGGCACTGCTCGTCGCACAGACCGCGAAGTCCGTCGTGACGATCTGCCGGGTGCCCGACGGCCGGATCTTCTACGACGGCCAGGCCCGCGGGCAGGCGGCCTCGGACGAAACCCACATCGTGCTGCCGGCCCAGGCCGAGGGCAGCGGCTTCGTCGCGGTGAACGGCGACTACCGCTATCAGGTCGACGGCGGCAGGCTGGTCGTCTCGGCCGGGTCCGAGGTGCTCTCGGACGAGGAGCTGACCACGGTCGGCTGAGTGCCGAACAGCTCGTCCACCGGCTCGGCGTCGAACCCCAGGTCGGCCCGCATCCGGGCGCGCATGACGCGGTAGCCGCGCTGGCCGGCGTCCCAGGCGGGCCGGAGCTTGGTGCGGTCGCGCTTCGGGTCGAGCAGCATCGCGGCCAGCCGCATCCGGGGCAGCGTGGCGTCACTGACCAGCCGCCGGACCGCCTCCGGCGCATGAAGCACGACGGGCCCGAGCGCGTGCTGGGCCTCGCTGCGCACCTCGCGCAGCTCGCCGATCTGGTGTTCGTCGAGCTCGCCGTCCGCTTCGACGACCGCCCTGCCCTGGAACAGCACGCCGTCGAACGCTTCGAGGACGCCCATCAGCTGGGCGTAGGCGTCGGCGCGGGTCTCGTGGGTCCGGGCTTCGCGTTCGCGCTGCCAGCGGCGCTCCTCGCGGGCGGCCTCTTCGGCCATCCGGCAGGCCTCCCGCCGTCCCGAAAGGACCTGGGTCAGGATCACGCCGGCGAGGCCGAGCAGGGCGACGACGATCGGAATCCACACCGGGACCTGGGAACCCACGTGCGCACCCTACCCAGGATGTGGGAGTGGCAACGGCCACCCGGCCCGAATCCGCATGCTGGAGCCATGGCTTTTCCGCTCGACAACCCCACTTGGGCGTCGCTGACCGGCCCGCACGCCCACTTCGCCGAACGGCAGGGCCGCGTCCTGCGCTACCCGGAGGACGTCGCGCCGTTCCTGGCGCTGCCCGACGACCCCGGCGAGCAGGACTGGCGGGACGTCGCCGAACTCGCCGGGCCGGGCGCGACCGTCGTGCTGGCCGCGACCACCGCGCGGCCGCCGGCGGGCTGGGAGGTGCTCGACGAGGTCCCCGGCGTGCAGCTGGTCGACGAGGGCGTCGCGGCCGCGCCCGAGCCGGAGGCGGTGCGGCTGGGCCCCGTGGACGTACCGGAGATGCTGGACCTCGTCGAGCGGACGCGGCCGGGACCGTTGCGGAAGCGGACCGTCGAGCTCGGCACGTACCTCGGCATCCGGCGCGGCGGCGCGCTCGTCGCGATGGCCGGTGAGCGGCTGCACCCGCCGGGCCACACGGAGATCAGCGCGGTCTGCACGGATCCGGCGTACCGCGGGCAGGGCCTCGCGACGCGGCTGGTGCTCGCGGTGGCGGCGGGCATCCGCGAACGCGGCGAGACCCCGATGATGCACGCGGCGGCGGCGAACACCTCGGCGATCCGCCTCTACCTCTCCCTGGGGTTCGCCCTGCGGGCGCGGCCGGACTTCGTGGCGGTGCGCGTGCCGCTCGCGGTCGCGGTCTAGGCGCCGGTCGACGAGCCGGGCCGGACGATCATCAGCACCGTCACCGCGGCCCACAGCAGGTTGAACACGCCGGTCAGCATGGCCAGCCGGCCGAGGATGTCCGAAGTGGACTCCCCGGCCGCCAGCAGCCGCTTCTGGCGCGGCAGGATCAGCAGGCCGAGCACGGCGGCCGCGATCGCCGTCAGGCCGATCGACACGAGCAGCCACGGGTCGCCCATCACGTGCATCGTGCCGGCGACACCGAAGCCGAACACCGGCACCGCGACGGCCGCGTAGGCGTACACGCGGCAGATCCGGTGCAGCAGGGTCGCCGCTTTGCCGTCGCCCCGGCGGACCGCGGCGGGGAACATGCTGGCCGCGACCGCGACCGGGCCCACGGCGAGGATCGCCGCCAGGACGTGGATCGAGAGCAGGATTTTCGACACGCCCCGAAGCTAGTGATCTTCGCGAGCGCGGGGGAGTGGCTGGATTGCCACGAATCGCCGGGATCCGGCCAGTCGACACCCGGATGTCGATCCTGGGGCCGCCGGTTCGACGTCCGGGTAAGGGGAAGGAATCTGAATGATCGTGTCAAGCTGCCGCGGTAGCGGTGTGTGGCGCGGTCGGTGTGAAGGTCCGGCCGTCGCGCAGCAGGGCCCAGAGCACGTCGACCAGGCGGCGGGCGAGGGCGAGCAGGGCCTGGGTGTGGATGAGGCGTTCGCTGCGCTTGCGGTCGTAGAAGGTCCGCGAGGGGCCGGTGACCTTGAGGCTGGACAGTGCGGCCATGTAGAACACCCGTCGCAGCCTGCGGTTGTAGCGCTTGGGACGGCGCAGGTTGCCGGTCACGCGGCCGGAATCCTGAGGCACGGGAACAAGGCCCGCGTAGGAGGCCAGCCTCCCGGAGGTGGCGAAGGCGGCGAGGTTGCCGCCGGTGGCCACCAGGAACTCCGCGCCCAGGATCGGCCCGAAGCCGGGCAGCGACTCGATGATCCCGGCCTGCGGGTGTTCCCGGAATTGGCTGGTGAGCAGCTTGTCGGTGTCCTTGATCTGTCGGTCCAGGGCCAGCAGCCGGCGGGCCAGTCCCGCGATGAGCATCGCGGTGGTGGCCTCACCGGGCAGCCGCACCGTCTGGGCGTGCGCGGCAGCCAGGGCATCGGCGGCCATGGCGGGGATGCCCTGGGCCCAGGCGCCGTGCTCGTGCAGGTAAGCGGCCACGCCGGACTCGCCGGCCGCGCGGATCGCCTGCGGGGTCTGGAAACCGGTGACCAGTACCAGGGCACTGCGGGTGGAGTAGTCGAAGGCACGTTCCAGTGCAGGGAAAATGCCGGTCAGCAGGTCCCGCAACCGGTTGACGCCACGGATCCAGTCGGCCATCAGGTCCTCACGATGGGCGGTCAGCCGGGTCAGCTCGACGACCAGGTCGTCGGTCGCGGTGACCGGCGTCAGATCGGTGCGCATCCGCGCGGTTTCGGCGATCACCCGGGCGTCTTTGGCGTCGGACTTCGCTTCGCCCCGGAACACCCCGGTCATGCGGTTGACGACCCGCCCGGGCACATAGACCACCTGCTGCCCGGTCGCGATCAGCACGGCGACCAGCAGTGCGGCGGCGTTGCTGGTCAGATCGATCGCCCAGCGCACCTCACTGGCGGCCTGGCCGGCGCGGGCGACGAGCTGCTCGATCGCGGCCTGGTCATTGGCGACCTTCTGCGAGAACACCACCTTCCCCGCCGGGTCCATCACACACGCGTGATGCGTGGCCTTGCCGACGTCGACACCGACCCAGACCAGCGGCCGATCCGTCACCCTCATTCTCCTGTTGTCGCAGGTCAACCCCGTGGACAACCCCGCCAGCAGGTCCCTAAACAGCGACGGTCCGCAGCAGATCTGAATCAGTGGCCAGGGCGTCCAGAACGACAGGGCGGCCATTCCTTCCGAGCCACCACACGGCAGAGACCCGATCAGCCACACCCCATCGCCCCGGGCATCCGGGGCACTCACCCCGAACAACATCAACCTTAGGGAGAGCCCGATGACCGCCACGACCACCACCCCGAACCGGGTCCGGAGCCTGCCGGTCCTGCTCGCCACCGAGGACGACGCCGAGGACATGGGCCTGCTGGCGCCCGACGACCGGCTGACCTGCCACGTGCACGGCCGGTGGATCCACCAGTGCGTCGCCTCGCCGGCGCACGTCAGCCCGGTCACCCGCCACCGCTGGTGCCGCAGCTGCCGGACCGAGCTGGCCGTCGCGGTCGACGAGCTGTCCCTGACCGTCGCGATGTCCTGCCCGCGCTGCGGTCACGGCGGCAGCGCCGCCACCACCCGGCTGACCGCGGCCTGCCGCGCGAGCCTCACTGCCGAGCGCGCCGCCCGTCAGGCGGCTTAGCCCGGCACCCACATCGTGACGCGGGTGCCGCGCCCCGGCTGCGAGTCCACCGTGCCGTGCCCGCCGACCTCGGCCAGCCGCGCCATGATGGACTGGCTGATGCCGAAGCCCGGGGGCCGGTCGCGGACGTCGAAGCCCAGGCCCTGGTCGCGGGCCACCACCGCGATCCCGCCGTCGCGTTCCTCCACGCGCAGCACGACCTGTTTCGTCCCCGAATGCTTCACCGTGTTGCGCAACGCTTCCCGGACCGCCTCGCACAACGCGGTCCGCCGGTCCTGCGACACCTTGTGGTCGTCGGCGAAGTCCGCGGCGACGAGCTGGGTGCGCAGGCCGTCGCGGGCGAGCTCGGTGGCGACGTCGGCGAGTTCGACCGCGAACCCGCGCGTCGACCCGGTCGGCACCGGCTCGGTGATCCGGCGGCGCAGCTCGGCCGCTTCCGCCTTGGCGACCGAACGCAGCTCCGACAGCCGGGTGGCGGCCTGTGCGTCGTCGCCCGGTGCCGAGATGGCCAGCGCTTCGAGGGTCTGCAGGACGCTGTCGTGCATGATCCGCCGTGTCCGGCGGCGCTCGGCCTCGCGCCCGCGGCGCAGCCCGATGTCCACCGCGAACCGCGTGCCGACGCCGAGCAGGATGAGGATGGCCACGGCGAGCACGATCGCCACCGCGAGCGCCACCATGCAGCCGATCGACCGCGTCAGGGCGAGCTGGTGGCTCAGGGGCAGGCCGCCGGCCAGGGTGAGCGCGGCCCGGAACGGCACGGCCGCGGCGAACAGCCACAGCGCCGCGGGCAGCCCGGACGTGCCGGCCCACATGGCGACCGAGCCGACCAGCCAGGTCCAGGACACGTCGACGGCGAACGGCTGGATGGCGGGCGGGGCCGTCACGGCGACCACGAGGTTGAGGACCACGCCGAGGGAAAGGTCCAGACCGAGGGCGCGCCCGGTGAGCCGCGCCCGCAGGCCGCCCGCGCGCAGCACCCAGACGACGGCGGCCACGTTGGCGGCGACGGCGAAGACGGTGGCGCCGAGCACCGGCCCGAGCCCGAGCACGCCGTTCGCGGCGGTGAACCCGATGAACACCTTGACGAACGCGGCGGCCCGGTAGGCCAGCGGCACGGCCACCCAGTAGCGCGAGGCGCGGGCGAGCGTCGCGTCCCCGACGGCGGTGAGGTCGCCGCTGTCGGCAACGGGCTCGGCGGGGTCCGCGGGTGTCCCGCTGCGCAGCAGCGTGCGGACGAAGGCGCGTGGCGGTGCGGCAGAGCCCGCCTCGGGCATCGGTGGTCCCCATTCATCCGGCCGTCCGGGCGGCCTGAGCCTGGCAGCGGGGAAGGGGGATAGTCAACCGTCCTGCCCAGGAGCCAGCCCGCTGGAGCAAAGCCCTCGACCGGTTCGTGATCTACGGCCGATCGGCGCGGGAGGCGGTCGCGGAGACGGGGAGCCGCGACTCGCGGGGCGCGGCGCGGGCGCCGCCTGCCGGGCGCGCGGGGCGGCGGCTCCGGCTGGGCGAGTTGTGGGCGGCCGGGGCGGTGGCTCGGTTCGCCAGGGGTGTGGGTGCGGCGGCTTCGGTCCGGACGGTGCCTTGGTACGGCGGGTTGTGGGTGCGGAAGCTTCGGCCGGGGTGGTGTTTGGTTCGGCCGGGTTGTGAGTGCGGTGGCTTCGGCTGGGTCGGTTGTGGGTTCAGCGGGGGTGCGCGGTCTCGGTGGCGCGCGCGGGGGGAGTGGCCGGGGCCGCGGTTCGGCCGGGTGCGGCGGCCCGAGCGCGGCTCACCGCTCGACCGGCCCGCGTCGCGCCGTCAGTACGCGTGGAACATCGTGTCCTCGCCCGTGTACTCCGCCCAGCCCGGCGAACCCGTCGTCGCGAAGCGGTGCCAGGCGCCGTTCAACTCGGCCGCCAGTTCGTGCGGCGGGTTCTCGCCGAGCAGGCCGCGCGGTCCCGACAGCGCGTCCAATGCTCCGAACACGAACGGCAGCTCCAGTCCGTGGCACGCACCCAGCCTGCCCTCGAGCAGGGGCGAGCCCCACTCGAACTCGTACCGGAACGTCCGGCCGGTGTGGTGGGCGGCCAGGTCGCGCACGCCGTCGCGGAAGACCAGGTCCGTCAGGGCCTCGACCAGGACCTCGCCCGCCGTGCGGCCCGAGCCCAGTCCGTACGCGTACAGCACGCCCGCCGGGTCCGGGTGGGACACCGCCAGGGAGGCCACCGCCTGGTCGTCGGTGACCGCTTCGAGCACGCCCGTCGGCACCAGGTAGAGGCGCATCTCTTCGCTGCAGCTGCCCACGACCAGGTCGACGTCGCGGCCCGCACCCGCCTTGATCGCCTTGGCCGGGTGCTGGGGCAGGACGTCGTCGCCCACCACCGGGAGGAACGGGCTCAGACCGTAGCCGCGGTCGTAGCCCAGCGCGTCGCGCAGGTCGGGGGCACCGCCCGGCCGCAACACCGCGTCCTGGGCGTCGAGCAGCTGCTCGGTCGACACCTTGCGGAACGCCTCCGCGGCCGGCTCCGCCTTCAGCTCGTCGGCGACCACCTTGGCCAGCCGGCGGGCCTGGACGCCATCGCGGACCATGTCCGGGTGTCCGCTTTGGACGATGGCGCGGTGGAAGAGCCCCGCCGCAAGGGGCGAGCCGAGCAGGCAGGAGACGCTGACGGCGCCCGACGCCGCGCCGAAGAGCGTGACGTTGCCGGGGTCGCCGCCGAACGCGGCGATGTTCTCCCGCACCCAGTGCAGGGCCGCGAGCTGGTCGCGCAGGCCGAGGTTGGTCGTGCCGCCGTCCAGGGGGAGGAACCCGTCGATGCCGAGCCGGTACTGCACCGTCACCAGCACCGCGCCGGCGCGGGCGAACGCCGTGCCGTCGTGGACCGCGGCGGAGGCGGCGCCGCCGAGGAACGCGCCGCCGTGCACGAACACCAGCACCGGCAGCGATGCGCCGCCCGGCTGCGGCGTCCAGACGTCCACCGTCAGGTACTCCGGCCCCGGGCGCCAGCCAGTGCCGGTGAGCGGGGTCAGGTCGAGGCCGGGCACGTCGTGACGACGCTGCGGCGCCGTCGGCCCCGGTCTCCGCGTGTCGCGGACGCCTTCCCACGGTGGTGCCGGGACGGGTTCGGCGAAGCGCAGTTCGCCGTCGGGCGCGGCGGCGTACGGGATGCCGCGGAAGAGCGCCACGCCGGCGGGGGTGACCTGACCGCGGACCGCGCCGGACGTGGTGGGGACGACGGGATCGGTCATGCGGGGGTCCCTTCGTGGACTGTCGGGGGAAGCGCCCGTCAGCCTAGGACCGCGGACGGGCCGCCGTCATGGGCGTTCCGTCTCCGAGGTTGTCGCGGATGGATAACGGCGCGGGCAGGGCGTCCGGGAACGCCCTGCCCGCGCCGGTCAGCCTTCGAGGAGGTCCTCGATGGTGATCGGGATGTGCCGGACCCGGATGCCGGTGGCGTTGTACACGGCGTTGGCGACCGCCGCGGCCATGCCGACCGTGCCGATCTCGCCGAGGCCCCGCGCGCCGACCGCGTTGTGCAGCGTGTCGGGGTACTCGACGAACTGGACGTCGACCTCCGGGATGTCGGCGTTGACCGGCAGCAGGTAGCTCGCGAAGTCACCGTTGGCGAGCCGGCCGTTCGCCTCGATCTCCAGGCCCTCGTGCAGCGCGGCCGAGACACCCCAGATCATGCCGCCCATGAGCTGGCTGCGGGCCGCCTTGTCGTTGATGATCCGGCCCGCGTCGAACACCCCGAGCATCCGCGACACGCGCGCCTCGCGCGTCCACTTGTGCACCCGGACCTCGCAGAACTGGGCGCCCCACGAGGCGAACGAATGCTTGGTCAGCTCTTCGCCGGGCGCCGACGTGCCGGTCACCTCGACCGTTTCACGGCCCACCGCCCGCAGCAGCTCGCCGAAGGTCATCGACTCGCCGTCGGCGAAAACCCGGCCGTCGGCGTAGGTGACCTGGCGCCCCTCGAACGGGGCGCCGGGGTCGGCGGCGAGGGCGGTGAGTTCGTCGATCGCCTTGGTGGCGGCGAGCATGATCGCGGTGCCCGCGCTCGCCGTCGCCGTCGAGCCACCGGACATGCCGCCCGGCGGGAGGGCCGAGTCGCCCAGGCGCGGGGTGATCCGGTCCGCCGGGATGTCCAGCGATTCGGCGCCGACCAGGGAAAGCACGGTCAGCAGGCCGGTGCCGGGGTCCGCGCCGCTCGTCGCGACGACGGCGGTGTCGTCGGCCCGCAGCGTGATGCCGACGGTCGCCGGGAACCGCAGGGCGGGGAACACCGCGGTGGCGACGCCCATGCCGACGAGCCAGTCGCCGTCGGTGCGGGTGCCCGCCGGGCGGTGCGCCCAGCCGAAGCGGTCGGCGCCGATGCGGAAGCACTCGTCGAGGTGCTTGCTCGACCACTGCAGGTCGTGGCCGGGCGGCGCCGTCGAGTTGTTGCGGACGCGCAGCTCGATCGGGTCCATGCCGAGTTTCACGGCGAGCTCGTCGATCGCGCTCTCCAGCGCGAACGAGCCGGGTGCCTCGCCGGGGGCCCGCATGAACGTGGTCGGCGGGACGTTCAGCGGCACGATCTTCTGACTGATCGACAGGTTCTTCGTGGCGTACCACTCGCGCGAGGTGCCGTGCGACGTCGGTTCGACGAACGACCGCGCGGTGTCGGTGTGGCACCACGAGTCGTGCCGCAGGGCGACCAGGGTGCCGTCCGGCTCGGCGCCGATCGCGAGCTTCTGGACCGTCGCGGCCCGGCCGGCGGTGGCGGTGAAGACCTGTTCGCGGGTGAGCGCGGCCTTCACCGGCCGGCCGAGGGCCCGGGCGGCCGCCGCGGCCAGGAACGCCGGCGTGGACGTCCGGCCCTTGCCGCCGAACGCGCCGCCGACGAACGGGTTGACCGCGTGGACGGCTTCCGGCGCCAGCTGGAGGGCCATGGCCAGTTCCGCCGCCTGCATGTGCGACGCCTGGTTTCCGCTGTAGACGGTCAGCTCGCCGTCGTCCCACACCGCGACCGCCGAGTGCGGCTCCATCGCGGCGTGATTCTGCGTGGCGGTCGTGTAGGTCGCCTCGACGACCACCGGGCTCGCCGCCAGAGCGGCTTCGAAGGATTCGACGCCGTCTTCGAGCACCTCGATCTCCGGGGGAGCGCCGTCCATGGCCGGCGGTGCGGGCTCGGCCGAGTCGAGGTGCTCGGCGAGCGAGGTGCGGGCGGGCCGCTCGCGATAGGCCACTTCGACGAGCCCCGCGGCGTCCCTGGCCTGCTCGAACGTCTCCGCGACCACGAAGCCGATCGGCTGGCCGTAGTAGGTGACTTCCTTGTCCTGCAACGGAACCCACGTGTCGCCGAAGATCGGCAGGCTCGGGGTGCCGAGCGGCAGCGGGTCGAACGGCGTGTACACCTCGACCACGCCGGGCGCGCTCTTCGCCGCGGTGGTGTCCACGGCCTCGATTTCCCCGTGGGCGATCGTGCTGAGCAGGACGTAGCCGTAGACCATGCCGTCGAAGGTGTGGTCGGCGCCGTACTTGGCCGCGCCGGTGACCTTCAGCGGCGCGTCGAGCCGGGCGATCATCGGGAGCTCCCGTCGGTCAGTTCGAGCAGGGCGCGGACGATGGTCCGCTGCAGCAGCGGCACCTTGAACCCGTTCTCGGACAACGGTCGTGCGCCGTCGGCGGCCACGGCCGCGGCCGCTTCGAAAGCGGCCTCGGTCGCCGGGCCACCGCGCAGGGCTTCCTCGACGGACGGCAGCCGCCACGGCACCGTCCCGACGCCACCGGCCGCGACACGGGCGTCGGCGACGACCCCGTCCCGGACGTCCAGCGCGACGGCGGCGGAGCACAGCGCGAACTCGTAGGACTGCCGGTCGCGCACCTTGACGTAGGTGGAGTTCGCGGCCCAGTCCAGCCGGGGCACGATCACCTCGGTGATCAGTTCGCCGGGGCGCAGGTCGTTCTCCACGGCCGGGGTGTCGCCGGGCAGCTGGTAGAAGTCGCCGAGCGCGACCTCGCGGGTGCCGGTCGCGTCCGCCAGCCGCAGGCGGGCGTCGAGGGCGACCAGGGCGACGGCGACGTCGCTGGCGTGCGTGGCCACGCACGAATCGCTCGTGCCGAGGATCGCGTGCATCCGGTTCGCGCCGTCGATCGCGGAGCAGCCGCTGCCGGGAACGCGCTTGTTGCACGGCATGGCGACGTCGCGGAAGTACGAGCAGCGCGTGCGCTGCAGCAGGTTGCCGCCGATGCTGGCCATGTTCCGCAGCTGCTGGGACGCGCTCAGCAGCAGGGCGCGCGAGATCGCCGGGTAGACGCCCGGGTGCGCGGCGATGGCGCCCATCCGCTCGAGCGCGCCGAAGCGCAGCCCGTCGGTGGTGTCGATGCCGCGCAACGGCACGCCGTTGATGTCCAGGACGTGCTGTGGCGTCAGGACGTCGAGCTTCATGAGGTCGACCAGGGTCGTCCCGCCGGCGAGGTAGGTGCCGGGCGTGGCGACCGCCGCTTCGACGGTGGTGGGCGCGGTCAGCTCAAAGGGACGCATCGGCCCGCCTCGCCTGCTCGACGGCCTTGACGATGTTCGGGTAGGCCGCGCACCGGCAGAGGTTGCCGGACATGAACTCCCGCACGTCTTCGACGTCCTGCTCGACGGCGGCGACCGCCGACATGATCTGCCCGGCGGTGCAGAACCCGCACTGCAGGGCGTCCTGGTCGACGAACGCCTGCTGCACCGGGTGCATCCCGTCCTCTGTGGACAGTCCCTCGACGGTGGTCACGGGCTGCTTGACGGTCGCGGCCAGGGTGAGGCACGACAGCACGGGCTTGCCGCCGACGTGCACGGTGCAGGCACCGCACTGCCCGCGGTCGCAGCCCTTCTTCGGGCCGGTGACCGCGAGGCGCTCGCGCAGCGCGTCCAGGAGTGTGACGCCGGGATCGACGTCCAGCTGTTCGGTTCGGCCGTTGACTTCGAGTGAGATTTCCACTGGTCTCTTTCCGCGGAGCCGGGCGGGCTGCCCGACGGTGTGGTGGGGCGGTCACACGGGGAGCGGATACTCATCCGCTTCACTCGGTCGCGAGGCTAGCGGATTACAATCCGCTTGGCAACGAGCTGGTCAGGCTGGAGTTGCTCCAGCACTCGGCTAGATTCAGCGGGACGGCACGACCTCCGGGAGGAACGATGACGACCGGATCGGTCAGCCCACGCCGCGCGGACACGCGGCGCAACCACGAGCGCATCCTCGCCGCGGCGGCGGCCTCGCTGGCCGACACGGGCGAGGTCTCGTTCAACGCGATCGCCAAGCAGGCCGGGGTCGGCGTCGGCACGGTCTACCGGCACTTCCCGACGCCGGAGGCGCTGATCCTGGCGGTCTACCGGCGGGAGGTCCGGCACATCGTGGAGGTGGTGCCGGTGCTGCTGGAGAAGCACGCCCCGGACGAAGCGCTCCGCGTGTGGGTGACCGACCACGTCGCCCACTACATGATGACGAAGAAGGGCCTGGCCGACGCCCTGCGGACCGCGACGGCGGCCCGGGGGGAGCTGCCGAGCGACGCTTTCGAGGACATGCTCGGCGCGGTGTCGGAGATGCTCGAAGCCAACGTGGCGGCCGGCACGGTCCGGCCGGGCCTGACCCCGGTCCTGGTCATGCGCGGCCTCGGCGGCCTGCTGTGGCTCGACCCGAACGGCGACTGGCGGCGCGACGCGGCCGAGCTCGCGGACCTGCTCTGGCACGGGCTGGCCGCGCACCCCGGCTAGGCCCCGCCCTCGCCGAGGTGGACGGTCACGGTGACCCGCCCCTTCGCGTCGCGGCGGGCGACCGCGTTCCCGGTGCGGTCGGTGTCGTCGAGCTCGAGCGTGAGCGGGCCGCCGTCGCCGGTGAAGTTGCGCCACCACGACTTCGCGTCGGGCATCATCACGCGGATGGTGACGACGTCGCCCGCCCGCCGGTAGCCGACCGGCGTGCTGAAGGTGCGACCCGACCGGCGGCCCGTGTAGGTGATCTGCGTGAGGTGCCGCCGGACCAGCGGCCCCCAGCGCGGCGACGTCCGGAGCGCGCCCACGCAGGTGTTGTACCGGGCGATCGCGGTGCGGGGGAGCGGGCCTCGGTATCCCACGGCAGCCTCCTCGGGGTGGTGCCGCCACCGTACCGGAAAACGGAGAGACGTGTTCCGGTTGCGGGCTCGACCACCGCGGGAGGCTCGCGATGGCGGGATGCCTGCGGGGTTTGGCCGGTGGCCGACCATGAGGGGTGGCGTCGCCGGATGGCCGGTCACGGGATTCCGGACGCAATGCTGCAGCGTTTGCTGACCGACGCTTACGCGGCTGGTTCGGTTGTCGGAGCGAGGCGCGGTGTGCGCACCGGCGGCATCTTCGCGGCGATCCCGAACCGGCAGAGCGGGATGGGCACCGCAAGCGCCGCGGTTCCCGCGGCGGTCGCCCCCTGCTTTCGGCCCGGTGAACGCCCGCCACCTCGCGCTGCTCGAGCAAAGGGTGCGGAGGTCGGCCATGATGCGGGCCGCGGTGCCGGTTCACGTTACAGGCGGCTCCCCGAACGTGGGGAGATTGTCGATGTCGACGCAGGGCGGCCGCACGGGTTGCGGGCCGGGCCCGTTCGCCGACCGCGCTGACCGGGGCGGGCTCCGGCCGGCGCCGGGTCGATCCGAGTGGGCGTTGGCGGAACCCGGCCCGGCCGCCGCCGGGGTCTCAGCTCGAGGTGGGGAAGGTGAAGGCGGCCTCGCTGTGCGGCCAGCGGGTGGTGACGACCTTGGCGCGGGTGTAGAAGCGGACGCCCGCGGGGCCGTGGATCGGGCTGTCGCCGATGAGGGAGTCCTTCCAGCCGCCGAACGAGTAGTACGACATGGGGACCGGGATCGGCACGTTGACGCCGATCATGCCGACCTTCACCTCGCGCTGGAACTTGCGCGCCGCTTCGCCGCTGGCGGTGAACACGGCGGTGCCGTTGCCGTACGGGTTGGCGTTGATGACGGCGATCGCCTCGTCGAGTGTCTCCGTCCGGACGATCGCCAGCACCGGGCCGAAGATCTCGTCGCGGTAGGCGTCCATTTCCGGGGTGACCTCGTCGAGCAGGGACGGGCCGACGAAGAAGCCTTCCTCGTGGCCTTCGACCTTCAGGTCACGGCCGTCGACGACGACCTTCGCGCCCTGCTCCGCGCCGCGGGCGACGGAGTGGACCACGCGCTCGCGGGCGGCTTCGGTGACGACCGGGCCCATGTCGCTGGCCGGGTCGGTGCCGGGGCCGACGCGCACTTCGCGGGCCTTGCGTTCGAGGATCTCCACCAGCCTGTCGCCGGCCGGGCCGACCGCGACGCCGACGGAAATGGCCATGCAGCGCTGGCCGGCCGAGCCGAACGCGGCGGCGGTGAGGTGGTCGGCGGCGTACTCGAGGTCGGCGTCGGGCAGGACGACCGCGTGGTTCTTCGCGCCGCCGAGGGCCTGGACGCGCTTGCCGGCGGCGGTGCCGCGCTCGTGGACGTACTTGGCGATCGGCGTGGAGCCGACGAACGACACCGCCGCGATGCCGGGGTGGTCCAGGATCGCGTCGACGGCGGTCTTGTCGCCGTGCACGACGTTGAAGACGCCGTCGGGCAACCCGGCTTCGGCGTAGAGCCGGGCGACGAAGTTCGAGGCCGACGGGTCGCGCTCGCTGGGCTTGAGGACGAAGGTGTTGCCGGTGGCGATGGCGATCGGGTGCATCCACAGCGGCACCATGATCGGGAAGTTGAACGGCGTGATCCCGGCGACCACGCCCAGCGGCTGGTGGAAGTCGTGCACGTCGACGTCCCGGGAGACCTGGTCGGAGAAGCTGCCCTTGAGGGCGTCGGCGATGCCGCAGGCGTACTCGACGACCTCGCGGCCGCGGACGATCTCGCCGCGGGCGTCTTCGATCACCTTGCCGTGCTCGGCGGAGATGATCCGGGCGAGCTCGTCTTCGTGCCGCACGAGCAGCTCGCGGAAGGCGAACATCACCTTGGTGCGCTGGGACAGCGAGGAGTTGCCCCACGACTCGAAGGCCTTGCCCGCGGCTGCGACCGCGGTGTCCACATCGGACGCTTCGGCGAGCAGGACCGCCGCCTGCCGTCGCCCGGTGGCCGGGTCGTAGACCGGCGCCGTGCGGGTCGAGCCCGCCGGCGTGGCCGTGCCGTTGATCCAGTGTTCGATGGTGTTCACGGTGTCCTCCGGGTAGTGGCGCCGGTGCGGGTTCACAGCAGTCCGACGGCGGTGTCGACGGCCTTGGCGACGTCGCCGTCGCGGGGGTAGAGCAGCGACCGGCCGACCACCAGGCCCTGCACCGTCGGCCGGCTCAGCGCCCGCTGCCAGGCGGCGAAGGCCGCGTCCGGGTCCTTGACCTCGCCGCCGAGCAGGACGGCCGGCAGGGTCGAGGACGCCAGCACGCGCTCCATCTCATCCACCACGGGCAGCTTGAGCCACGTGTAAGCCGAGGAACGGCCGAGGCCGGCGGCGATCGTGATCGACTTGATCACGGCGTCGGGGGAGAGGTCGTTCTGCAGGCGCCCGTCGACCCACCTCGACAGGAACGGCTCGACCAGCGCGAGCAGCTTGCGGTCGGCCAGTTCGTTGACGGCCTTCGCGGTGTTCTCCAGGACGCTGGGCGTGGCCGGGTCTTCCAGGCAGATCCGGGTCAGGGTCTTGCCGCCGTCGAACCGCATCCGCTCGATCGCTTCCGCGTCGTAGCAGGCGAAGCGGTCGTCGATCTCGAAGCTCGACCCGGCCAGGCCGGTGCGGTTCATCGACCCGAGCACCGTCTTGCCGTCGAGCACGCCGAGCAGCAGCAGGTCGTCGATGACGTCCGCGGTGGCCAGGACGCCGGTGACGCCGGGGCGCTCGAGGGCGAGGCACAACCGTTCGAGCAGCTCGCCGCGGTCGGCCATCGCCGTCGGGTTGCCGCCCACCGCGTTCGCGCCGCGGGCGGGGTGGTCGGCGGCGATGATCATCGTGCGGCCCTTGGCGTTGAAGGGCGACTCGGCCCGGACGCGGTTCGCGGCCGCTTCGGCGATCGCTTCCGGGTCGTGCACGCGTCGGGCGACGATGCGCTGCAGCACGTCGGTCACGGTTCCGCTCCCAGCTTCCGGTCTTCGAGGCACGCCTCTCGTGTCCCGATGGCGACGATTCCAGCGGGCGGAGACTTTGTCAAGACATATGGACAACACGTCATCCCAACAGGTGGCGGCCAAGCGGTAGGCTGCCCGGATGAGCAAGCTGGACGCCACCTTCCCGGCCTGGGACGCGGGCCGCGAGATCGTCCTGGACCCGGGCAGCCCCGAGCCGCTGTACTTCCAGGTGTCCCGGCAGCTGCACGCCGCGATCGAGGACGGCAGGCTGCCGGCGGGGGCGCGGCTGGACAACGAGGTCGACCTCGCCGCGAGCCTGCGCCTGTCGCGGCCGACGATCCGCCAGGCGATCCAGACGCTGGTCAACCAGGGCCTGCTCGTGCGGCGACGCGGGGTCGGCACCCAGGTCGTCCGCACGAAGGTGGCCCGGCCGCTGCGGCTGAGCAGCCTGTTCGACGACCTCGCCGGGCTGGGCGGCAAGCCGGAGTCGGCGGTGCTGGTCAACCGGGTCGAAGACGCCGGCCCCGACGTGGCCGAGCTGCTGGAGGCGCCCGGGCTCACCCGCGTCCGGCGGCTGAAACGGCTCCGCTCGACCGACGGCGAGCCGCTCGCCCTGATGAACAACTACCTGCCCGACGGCGTCATCGACCCGGCCGACGACGAGCTGCGCGAGCGCGGGCTCTACCAGCTCCTGCGGTCGGCGGGCGTGCGGCTGCACGCGGCCGAGCAGAACATCGGCGCCCGGCTCGCGACCGAAGAGGACGCGGAACTGCTGCACGAGGAACCGGGGGCGGCGCTGCTCACCATGCAGCGCACCACGTACGACGACTCGGGGCGGGTGGTCGAGTACGGGTGGCACGTGTACCGGGCGTCCCGGTACACGTTCAACCTTTCCCTGACCAACGGACCTCAGTAGGGGAGAACGCCACTTTCCGTCAGGCGGCCGCGAGCGGGATGGTGCCCGTCAGGCAGCCGTCCCGCTCGGCCGGGAGGACCAGGCGGCTCACGTCGTCGATGATCAGGGCGTCTTCGGCCGCGTGCGGCCGGGGTGGCAGCAGCACGAACAGCACCTGGCGCTGCCGGCGCGCGGCCGCCAGCCACGGCTGGGGTGCTTCGGTGAACTGGAAACCGACGGTGAGGCAGTGCTCGCCGACGCGCACCGACACCGCCGACGGGCCGTCCGCCAGCTCGACTTCGCAGCCCGCCGCCAAGGGCCAGTAGCCGTGCTCCCACTCCCACGTCGTCGGGGCCGCCAGCCCCGCCCGCGCCAGCAGGCCGAGCAGCCGCCGGTGATCGTCCTCCCGGGCCGGCTGCAGGAGCAGCACCGGGTAGGAGTACTCCTCCTCGTAGACCAGGATGTCGATCTGCCAGCGGGAGGGCATCGCCGCGCCGGTCACGGCCGGGCCTGCCCGTCCTGCGGTTCGCCGCCGAGGCCGTGGCGCCCTTCGCCGCGGCGGGCGGCCGTTTCCAGTGCCGCGGTCTCCTCGGGCGGGTCGGGCCGCAGCAGGCTGCCCGGGACCGCGTGCCCGGCGGCGCCGAGCTTGTTCGGCTTCTTCGGCACGGGAGCTCCTTGGTAGGTCAGGGCCTTGCCGTCGAGCGGCTGGTGGATTTCGAGGTAGGTGCCCGCCGGGGACCGGGTGATGATCCCGGTCTCGATGCCGTGTTCGAGCACTTCGCGGTCCGACCGCTGCAACGCGAGGCAGATGCGGTAGGTGAGCAGGTACGCGACGGGCGGGGCGAGGACCAGCCCGATGCGCCCCGCCCAGGTGGTGGCGTTGAGCGAGATGTCGAATTCCAGCGCGATGATGTCGTTGAACGACGACAGCGTCAGCACGCCGTAGAGGGCGAGCGCCATCATGCCTATGCCGGTGCGGACCGGAGTGTCACGCGGCCGCTGGACGAGGTTGTGGTGGGCGGTGTCGCCGGACAGGCGGCGTTCGAGCCACGGGTAGGACAGCAGCGCCCCGAAGAGCACCGTCAGGCCGACGACGCCGGCGAAGAACGGCTGCGGAACGGTGTGGTCGCCCAGGAACAGCTCCCACGGCGGGTAGACGCGCAGCAGGCCGTCGGCGAACCCCATGTACCAGTCGGGCTGGGAGCCGGCGGAGACCTTCGACGGGTCGTACGGGCCGAACTTCCACACCGGGTTGATCTGGAACAGCCCGGACATCAGCGCGATGATCCCGGTGACGAGCGCGAAGAAGGCACCGCCCTTGAGCGCGAACACCGGCAGGATCCGGACGCCGACGACGTTGCCCTCCTTCCGCCGCACGCCGGGGAACTGGGTGTGCTTCTGGTACCAGACCAGCGCGAGGTGCACGCCGACGAGCGCGAGCATGATCCCGGGGATCAGCAGGATGTGGATGGTGTAGAGCCGCGGGATGATGACGTCGCCGGGGAACTCGCCGCCGAAGATGGCCCAGTGCAGCCAGGTGCCGATCACCGGCAGGGACAGCACGATCCCGGACAGCGTCGCGCGGATGCCGGTGCCGGAGAGCAGGTCGTCGGGCAGGGAGTAGCCGAAGAACCCCTCGAACATGCCCAGGATGAGCAGCAGCGCCCCGACCACCCAGTTGGCTTCGCGGGGACGGCGGAAGGCTCCGGTGAAGAAGATCCGGAGCATGTGCACCATCATCGCGGCGACGAAGATCAGCGCCGCCCAGTGGTGCAGCTGCCGGACGAAGAGCCCGCCGCGGACCTCGAACGACAGGTCGAGGGTGGTCGCGAACGCCCGCGACATCGGCACCCCGCGCAGGTTCCCGTAGGCGCCTTGGTAGGTGACCTCCTGCATCGAGGGGTCGAAGAACAGCGTCAGGTACACCCCGCTGAGGAGCAGGACCAGGAAGCTGTAGAGCGCCACTTCGCCGAGCAGGAACGACCAGTGGGTGGGGAAGACCTTGTTGAACTGGTGACGCAGGCCGGCCGCCGCGTGCAGCCGCCGGTCGGCGGCGTCGGCCGCCGAGGCTGCCGCGCGGGTGGCGCGGCCCGGCCCGCGGGTGGGGGCGGGTACGTGGCTCATGGGCTTCTCCGTGAAGTCGGCGGCCGTCAGCCGTGCGTACCCGTGCCTGCCCGGGACAACCCCGGTTCTTCCCCGAAGCCGGTCACCTTCGCCGCAGCAGCTTCCGGGCCGCCGAATACGCCAGCCCCGCCGCCAGCACCCACGGGCCCGCGACGATGATCGGGTCCGCCAGGTGGTGCTTGACGTCCGCGCGCTTCTTCCCCACCCGGGAGGAGAACCCGTGCCGGCTGACCTCGCTCAGCACGCCGGTCTCGGTGATCGGGTTGTCCGGGCGGAGCGTGGCGAACGAGCGCAGGTGGCTCTCCCAGGCGTCCACCCGATCGGCGGCGAGCAGGAGCAGCCAATGCGCGGCCCGCCCTTCGCTGTACTTGCGGTAGGAGAACCGGCGCAGGGCGCCGGAAAGGCCTTTCGGCGGGCACGACGTCCCGAACACCGGGGTCAGGAACTCGTGCTCGATCGAGCGTTCGCGCGGCCACTTCTCCGGCTGACGCTCGGGGAATTCCCAGTGGGCGCCGCTCCGGTCGGCCTGCCACTGCAGCTTCGGCACCGACGGCCGGTCCTTCGGGTCCAGGTCCGCACCCCAGCCCGGGATCCGCGCGCGCAGGCTGTCGCTCGATTCGGCGATCGGCGGCCGCTCCGACGTGTAGGTCATGTCGTTCCCTTCCTCAGCCGGCGTTCGGCACGATCAGCGGCTTGATGCAGCCGTCCAGCTTGGCGGAGAAGATGTGGTAGCCCTCGGCGATGTGCTCCAGGGGGATGCGGTGGGTGACGATGTCGCTCGGCTTGAGGTAGCCGTTGCGGATGTGCTCGAACAGCCGCGGCCACTGGCGTTTGACCGGACACTGGTTCATCCGCAGCGTGAGGCCCTTGTTGAGCGCGTCGCCGAACTTGACGGCGCTGAACATCGGGCCGTAGGCGCCCATCACCGAAACCGTGCCGCCCTTGCGGACACCGTCGATGCACCAGTTGAGCGCCACCGGCGAGCCGCCCTGCAGCTTGAGCTTGGCCGAGGTGACGTGCTGGGTGAGGTTGCCGTCGGCCTCCGCGCCCACCGCGTCGATCGCGACGTCGGCACCGAGGTGGCCGGTGAGTTTCTTGAGGTGCACGACGATGTCGTCGTACTCGGTGAAGTTGTACGTCTCGGCGTGGGCGAAGGTGCGCGCCTTCTCCAGGCGGTTCTCCAGGTGGTCGATGACGATCACCCGGCCCGCGCCCATCAGCCACGCCGACTTCGCCGCGAACAGGCCCACCGGACCGGCTCCGAAGACCACGACGACGTCACCCTCGACGATCCCGCCGAGCTGGGCGCCGAAGTAGCCGGTGGCGAGCGCGTCGGTGAGCAGGACGGCGTCTTCGTCGTCCATCCAGTCGGGGATCACGGCCGGCCCGACGTCGGCGAACGGCACCCGGACGAACTCCGCCTGGCCGCCGTCGTAGCCGCCGCAGGTGTGGGAGTAGCCGTAGATGCCGCCGACGGCGGTGGCGTTCGGGTTGACGTTGTGGCAGTTGGAGTAGAGCCCCCGGGCGCAGAACCAGCAGGTGCCGCAGAAGACGTTGAAGGGCACCATGACCCGGTCGCCGCGCTTGAGGTTCCGCACGCCGGAGCCGACTTCCTCGACCACGCCGATGAACTCGTGGCCGAAGGTCATGCCGACCCGGGTGTCGGGCATCATCCCGTGGTACAGGTGCAGGTCCGAACCGCAGATCGCGGCCAGGGTGACCCGGACGATCGCGTCACCGGGGTGTTCGATCGCGGGGACGTCCTTCTCTTCGACACGGATCTTGTACGGCCCGCGGTACACCATCGCACGCACAGCGTCTCCTTCCGACAGGCCGACGGCATACCCGGGCCCGGTGCGGCTAACCTTCGGCGAACTCCGTGATCAACGCCGAGGTCGCGCCGCCGGACCGGGCGGGGAAGGTGTGCGCGCCCGGGACGGTGACGAACTCGCCGCCCGACGCGGCGGCCAGTGACCGGGCCCAGGGTTCGGGGCTCAGCGTGTCCCGGCGGCCGCGCACGACGAGGACGGGGCAGCGCAGCAGCGGCATCGCCCGTTCCGGTTCGTCCCGCTGGGCCGAGCGGATCATCCGCAGCAGCCGCCGCGGACCGGCGCGCAGGTAGTGCGGGACGGTGCCGGGCAGCGCGGACGGCGATTCGTGGACGACGTCGGCCAGGAACGCCGCGGCGAGGGGCCCGAGGCGGCGCAGCTCGGGCGGGAACGTCGGCCCGGCGAGCACGAGCGCCCGGACGAGGTCCGGGCGCCGGACCGCGACGGCGACGGCGACCTGCGCGGCCGTCGAATGTCCGAAGAGGACGGACGGGCGGTCCAGCCAGGCGGCGACGGTGCCGGCGATCGCATCGATCTCCGGCTCGCACGCGAGCGGGCCCGGCCCGCCGAAGCCGGGGACGTCGAGGAGGTGGGCGCGGGTGGCCGCGGCACAGCCGTGCAGCGTGTCGGCGAGGTACCCGGGCGCACCCAGGCCCGGCAGCAGCACGACCGGGGCGCGGCCCGGGCGTTGCGTGCCCGCGGAAAGGACCCGGACGGTCCCGGCGGAAGTCGAGGTGCGCATCGACGGCCGGATACCCCGGAACGACAGCCCCACACGGGACGCGAAGGCGGCACTTTCACGGGAAAGTGCCCCCTCGGGTCAGTGCGGCGGTGTGCGGCGCAGCGCCAGGACCACCGTGTCGTCGGAGTGCAGGACGACGTCGTGCATCCGGGTCACCAGCTCCCGCGGCAGGTCCGTCGTCGGCCGGGTGCGGAGGCGGTCGGCCAGTGCCAGCAGCCGGGACTGGCCTTCGTCGACGTCCTTGCGGCTCTCGACCAGGCCGTCCGTGTAGAGCAGCACCGTGTCGCCCTCGGCCAGGACCACCTCGACCAGTTCGCGGCTGCCCGGGTCGGGAAAGCCGACCCCGCGGCCCGGCACCGGGGCGGGCAGCAGCCGCGCCGGCTCGGACGGCGTGACCACCACCGGCTCCGGGTGGCCGCCGTTCGCGAAGCGGGTGCGGCCGGTCGCCGGGTCCAGGCGGGCCAGCAGGACCGTGGCCATCAGGCCCGGCTCGATCGCCGCCAGGGTGTGGGACGCGTGGGCGATCAGGTCGCGGAACGGGTGGCCCTCCAGGGCGAGCGTGCGGATCGCGTGGGTGACCGTCAGCGCGTGCCGGGTGGAGGTCACGCCGTGGCCGACCGCGTCGACCAAGGTCACGTGGACCTGGCCGTCGGGCAGGACGAACCAGTCGTAGAGGTCGCCGCCGGCCGGGGAGTCCTGGTCGGTCGGCGAATAGTGGACGGCCAGCTCCAGGCCCGGCACCACCGGCGGCCGCGGGCGCAGCGCGTCCTCCAGCTCGCGGAAGATCGCCGAGTGCGCGCGGCGGAGCTGCTCGTCCCGCTGCTCGAGCTCGACGTACATCGCCAGGACGCCGCTGTTGGTCTCCGCGAGCTCGTGCTTGAGGTTCCGCTGTTCGTGGGCGAGGGTGTCGGCGCGGGCCACCAGCGCCAGCATCTCTTCGCGCGTCGCCCGGTCGTCGTCGGGGTCGGCGGGGGCCGGCGGCCCGCCACCGGCGAGGTGCCAGGTCAGGGTGTCGCCGTCGCCGCGCTCGGGCAGCAGGGGCAGCGCGTCGCGGCTGCCCTGGCTCACGGCGTGGTCCAGCCGGACCGTGACGGCCAGCCGCCGGTCCGAAGCCGCCGTCGCCACGTCCACCGTTTCGCCCGCGGTGAGGGCCGGCTCGGCGAGCAGCGTGACGGCGAGGACCAGCCGCCCGCGGTCGTCGGCGGCCACGCCGGCTTCCACGCACGCGGTGCGCAGCCGTTGCCGGATGCGGGCCAGGTCGGGGCGCATCAGCCGGACCGGTCCGCGCTCAGGGCGAGCATCGCCGCGTCGTCGCGGGCGTTCCGGTGCCGGTGGGCCAGGTCCGCGGCGAGCAGCAGCAGGTCCGGGGCCCGGCCGGGAACGCGCCAGCCGGTGCCGACGCCGTCGGTGTGCAGGACGACGACGTCGTCGTCGGCCAGCGTCAGGTGCCGGACCGGCGCCGACGGCAGCGTGAACCCGACGACGCCGGGGGTGCTGAGCAGCAGCCGCGACGGGCCACCGCCGAGGCTCGCGCCGCTGACGTTGCCGACACCGCAGAACTCGAGCCGCCGCGGCGCGATCCGCACGAGCGCGACCGCCGCGCCGCGGGTGGTGCGCAGCGCCCGGTGCATGGTCGTGAGCTGGTGGGGCAGCGGGCGGTCCGGGTTCTCGGTGAACACGCGCAGCGCGGCTTCCGCGGCTTCGGCGGCGTCGGGTCCGTGGCCGAGCCCGTCGGCGACGACCGCGGTCCGGCTGCCGGTGACGTCGGCCAGCGCGACCGCGTCACCGCAGTACTGCTCGCCGTCGCGGGGCAGGCGGAAGTGCCCGATCGCGCGGCGGTGCGGCGGCGCGGCCGGGTCGAGCAGGCGGGCGGCGGCGAGCGTCCCCGCCGCGGGCGAGGAGGTGATCCGGAACTCGGTCGCCATCCGCTTCACCGCGCCCAGGCCGGCACCCAGGGTGGCGGTGGTCGTGTTGCCGTCGAGCAGCCAGTGGTCGAGGTCGGCCATGCCGGGGCCGTCGTCGGCGGCCAGCACGTCGACGCCGCGCCCGGTCAGCGACTGTTGCACGAACACCGAGCCGCCGCCGGTGTGCTTGTCGATGTTGCCGGCGAGCTCGGCCGCCACGACGGCGGCGCGGTCGGCGAGCACGCCCGCGAGCCCGGCCTCGTGCGCGGCTTCGCGGGCGAGGCGGGCGGCGGCGTAGGCCGCGCTGGGGTGGTCGACGCGGATCTGGCGCGTCAGGCCGGCGACGATCGCGGTCATGGCTTCCAGCGCACGACCGTGACGGTGGTGCCGCGCCCGGGCGTGGTGTCGAGGTCGAACTCGTCGACCAGCCGCCGGGTGCCCCCGAGGCCGTGCCCGAGCCCCGCGCCGGTGCTGAAGCCGTCGGTCATCGCCTGGTCGACGTCGGCGATCCCGGGCCCTTCGTCGCGCACCCGCAGCCGCAGCCCGAGCCGCCCGGCCGGGTCCCGCACGGCCTCGACGGTCATCGTGCCGCCCCCGCCGTGGATGTAGGCGTTGCGGACCAGCTCGCTGGCCGCGGTCACGATCTTCGTCTGGTCGACGATCGTGAACCCGGCGGCGACCGCGGCCGCCCGCACGGCGTGCCGGGCCGCCAGGAGGTCCTCCTCCACCCGCACCGGGTGCTCGCCGGAGGGGACGGTCCGCTCGTCAGGAAGCATGGGGTGCTTCTCCGGCGGGACGGCGCCAGCCCAGCAGTTCCATCGCCTGTTCCGCGTTGAGGGCGGTCCGGACGCCGGTGAGCTGCAGCCCGAGCTCGGTCAGCGTCAGCGCGACGGCCGGGCGCATCCCCGCGACGATCATCCGCGTGCCGAGCAGCCGCCCGGTGCCGGCCAGCTGCATGAGGACGCGCGCGACGAAGGAGTCGATGATCTCCAGCCGGGAGATGTCGATGATGACGCCGCGAATGCCATCGCTGGCGATCCGCTCGGTCAGCTCCTCGGTGAACGCGAGGGCCGTCTTGTCGTCCAGGTCGCTCAGCAGCCCGCTGAGCAGGATGTCCCCCAGGCGCAGGATCGGCAGGCCGGCGGTCACCCCGTCACCGCGCCCGGGCGGGCGCCGTCGCCGAGCAGCTGCATCGCGGTCGCCAGCGCGTCGGCCAGCGAGCCGCGGGTGACGATGTGCGAGAGGTCGATGCCCAGCTGGGTGATGGTCTGCGCGATCGACGGGCGGATGCCGCTGATCACGCACTCCGCGCCCATCAGCCGGACGGCGCTGACGGTCTGCAGCAGGTGCTGCGCGACCGCGGTGTCGACGGTCGGGACGCCGGTGATGTCGATGATCGCCACCCGCGCCTCGCTGGCCTGGATCGACTCCAGGAGGTTGTTCATCACGACCTGGGTCCGGGCGCTGTCGAGCGTGCCGATCAGCGGCACCGCCAGGACGTGGCGCCACAGCCGCACGACGGGCGTGGACAGCTCGAGCATCTGGTCGTGCTGCTCGCGGATGATCCGCTCGCGGCCGGCGGAGTAGACCTCGAAGGTCAGCACGCCCGCGCTGTCGAGCAGCTCGTTGACCAGCAGGGCGGCCCGGTAGCGCAGGGCGGAATCGTCGGTGTGCCGCTCGATCGCGCTGAGCATCGTGCGCTTGAGCGCGAGGATCGCCATGGCGGTGGCCGACGGCTGGGCGCCCGCGCGGGCGCGGCGCTCCGACAGCGACGTCAGCGCGTCGCGCACCGCCGGGTCCTGATCGACGATCCGGGACACCGGGAGCGTGCCGCCCAGCGCGTCGCGGAGGGCTTCCAGCAGCTCGACGGCCTCGCGGCGCAGTTCCTGCCCGCTCCGGTCGCCGTCGCGCGGCTCCTGACCGGCCCAGTCCCGGGCCAGTGCGGACCGGTCTTCTTCCAGCATGCGCGCCAGGACTGTGCGGACCTGGCTGTCGTCCGTGCCCAGCACCGACGCCTCCTATGTTCGGGGCGCGCTCTGCTGTACGCCGACCTGATCGTTGTCATGAAACAACAGTTGTATCAGGAATGCAACTCGGGCGGGTCACCGGCCGCCTCGGCCAGCGCCCGGTATTCCCGGAGCCCGGCGGCCAGCGCGGCCCGGCCCGCGGGGCTCATCTTCGCCAGCAGCGCCTGGACGCGTTCCCGCCGCCGGGCCCGCAGGTCCTGCAGGTAGGCGCGCCCGCGGTCGGACAGCCGCAGCGTCAGCTCCCGCCGGCTGCGCGCGCTGGGCAGGCGTTCGAGGAACCCGACCGCCTCCAGCCGGTCGCAGAGCCTGCTGACCAGCGGCGGCGTCGAGCCCAGCTGCTCGGCGAGCTGGCGCAGGTTGACCCCGTCGTGGCGGTCCAGTGCGACCACCGCGCGCAGCTGCGAAATCGAAAGCGGGCGCGGCGAAACGTCCCGCTCGCCCTCGACCACCGTCTCCAGGAGGCGGGCGAGGTCCGACACGGCAGCCGGCCCGTCCGGGGCGGCCTGCTCGCGGGATCGATCCACGGCGTCCACTCTGGCATCCCTATGCTGAACCGGCAGCACAGCTCACCCGACTCGCCGTGGACCGGCGCGCCGGAGCGGCGCAGACTCGACAGAAGCGGCACGGGCCCGTGAGCAGGAGGCAGGCGTTGGACAGATCCCTGGCGGTGGAGCGTCTCCTCCGTGACGTCCCGCCGCACGACCTGCCGGGTGCCCTGCGCTCGGGACTCGGCGAGCACTTCGGGGCCGAGGCGGTCGAGCTGCTGATGGCCGATTACGCACTGACGGAACTGTGCCAGGTGGCCGAGCAGCCCTACACGGCGGAGCCGATCCCGGTCGAGGGCACCACCCCGGGTGCGGCCTTTCTCGCGCAGGCGGCGACGTTCTCCCGCGACGGCGACCGCGTCACCGGCTACCTGCCGGTCAGCGTCCGCGGCGACCGGCTCGGCGTCCTGGCCGTCACCCTGCCGAGTGAACCCGAACCGCCGGTGTGGGCCGAGCTCCAGCGGTTCGCCGAGGCGGTGGCGCACGAGCTGTTCGTCGCCGATCGCGACACCGACCTCTACATCCAGGCGCGGCGGTCTTCGCGGCTGACGCTGGCGGCGGAGATGCAGTGGCAGCTGCTGCCCGGCCGGGCCTGCACCCGCGCCGAGTTCGCGCTCGGCGGCCAGCTGGAACCCGCCTACGCCATCTACGGCGACTGCTTCGACTGGTCGGCGTCCGCCCGGAAGCTCGCGGTCACGCTGATCAACGGCATGGGGGAGGGCAGCGAAGCGGCGCTGCTGACGAACCTCGCGGTGAACGCGCTGCGCAACGCCCGGCGCGCCGGGATCCCGCTCGACGCGCAGGCGGAGCTGGCCGACCAGGCGCTGTACGCGCACTACCGCGGCGCCGAGCACGTGGCCGCGCTGCTGCTGGAGTTCGACCTCCGCACCGGCGCGGTGGCCGTGGTCGACGCGGGCTCGCCGCGGCTGTGGCGGCTGCGGGACGGCAAGGCCGAGCGGATCCTGTTCGACGAGCAGCTCCCGCTCGGCACGTTCGACGGAACGATCTACGTGGTCGAGGGTTTCCAGGCGGCGGACGGCGACCGGTTCGTGTTCGTCAGCGACGGCGTGTACAACGCGCTCGGCCCGCACGGCGAGCGCTACGGGGACCGGGAGCTCGCCGAGGCGGTGACGGCGACGGCGGAGCTGCCGGCGGCGCACGTGCCGGGCGCGATGCTGCGGGAGCTGTCGACCCGGCGGCACGGCAGCCAGGCCGAGGACGACGCGATGGTGGTGTGCCTCGACTGGTTCGGGTCGACGCCGTTGTCCGGGACCGGGAAGGGACCGGCGGTGAGCGTGCGGCGGGCTGAGGAGACGCGGTAGCGGTGGGGCCGGGCCGGGGGAATCCGCCGGTCGGAATCGCCCGCGTGGGGTGAGTCGAAAGCTCCTGCCGCGGGGGCGCCCCCCGTTTTCCACTCTACCGGTGACCACCGACAGTTTCGGGCCGTCCCGGCCACCGTGCCCACGGCCGCCGCAGCTCAGGCGGCCGCCGCAGCTCAGGCGGCCACCGCGGACTGACGCTCCCGGGGAGCCGTCCGGCCCACCTCGATGACCGCCGCGAGGACTTCGTCCGCGTCCAGGGCCGGGTCCCACAGGGCGCAGCCGGCGACGTGGGCCAGCTTGCGCCGCCGGTGCTGGGGGGTGTCCGTGAGCGCGACCTCGGTCGGGCGGCCCTTCTTGACCGCGTGGACCGCCCGGGTCACGAGGATCGCCTCCTGGCGGGTGGTGCCGAGTTCCGCGGCCGCGGCGAAGATCCGCTCCGCCGCGGCGCGGGCCTGGTCGTTCATCAGGCCTGGATTTCCTTGCGGTCGGACCGGTTGCCGCTGATCTCGATGCGCCGCGGCTTGGCCTTCTCGGCGACCGGGATGCGCAGCGTCAGCACGCCCGCTTCGTAGTCGGCGGCGATGTGGTCGGTGTCGAGGCTGTCGCCGAGGAACAGCTGGCGCGAGAAGACGCCCAGCGGGCGCTCGGAGACGTGCATCTCGACGTCGTTCCCGCCGGGGAGCGGGCGGCGCTCGGCCTTGACCGTCAGCACGTTGCGTTCGATGTCGAGCTCGATGGCGTCGGGGGCGACGCCGGGCAGGTCGAAGCAGACCACGAACTCGTCGCCGGCGCGGTAGGCGTCCATGGGCATCGCGGCCGGCTTCGACCAGGTTCCGGCGGTGCCGAGGACCTGCTGGGTGAGGCGGTCCAGCTCACGGAACGGGTCGGTGCGCATCAACATCGTTGTCCTCCTTCTGGGTTCGACGGTGGGTGTCAACACGCACTACTGTTCTAACATGTCATCCAAACGATGACAAGTAGGAAGTCATCATCAAGATGACGGAATGTTTCCCCGGCTGACGGGAACACGGGGAGGGAGATCCATTTCCGTATCCGAGGAGCCCACTGTGTCCGAGCAGCCCGCCCAGCAGCAGACCCCGCCCGGGACGACCGCCGCCATGACGCCGCAGCCCGACCACGGCGAGCACACCTACCGCGGCTCCGGCAAGCTGACCGGCAAGGCGGCGCTCATCACCGGCGCGGACAGCGGGATCGGCCGCGCGGTGGCCATCGCGTACGCGCGGGAAGGCGCCGACGTCCTGATCTCCTACCTCGACGAGCACGAGGACGCCGAAGAGACGCGGCGCTGGGTGGAGGAGGCCGGCCGCAAGGCCGTCGTCGTGCCCGGGGACGTGGCCGACCCGGCGCACTGCCGGGCCCTGGTGGCCCGCACGGTCGAGGAGTTCGGCCGGATCGACGTCCTGGTGAACAACGCCGCCTTCCAGATGAGCCACGAAACCCTGGAAGAGATCCCGGACGAGGAGTGGGACCGCACGCTCGCCATCAACCTGAGCGCGTTCTTCCACCTCACCAAGGCGGCCGTGCCGCACATGAAGCCGGGCGCGTCGATCATCGGCAGCTCGTCGGTGAACTCCGACAACCCGACCCCGCAGCTGCTGCCCTACGACGTGACGAAGGCGGGCATCGCGAACATGTGCGCCGCGCTGGCGCAGCTGCTGGGACCGAAGGGGATCCGCGCCAACAGCGTCGCGCCGGGGCCGATCTGGACGCCGCTGATCCCGTCCACCATGCCGGAGGAGGCAGTGAAGACCTTCGGTGAGCAGGTGCCGCTGGGCCGCGCCGGCCAGCCGGCCGAGCTGGCGCCGGTGTACGTGCTGCTGGCCTCCGACGACGGCAGCTACGTGTCCGGGGCCCGCGTCGCGGTGACGGGCGGCACGCCGATCCTCTGACCCACCGGAAAAGCCGCCGGAGCCGCGAGCTCCGGCGGCTTCTTCGTGCTCAGCCCCCGCGCTGGACGATCGTCGTGGTGAGGGTCGCGGCGATGACGTCCAGGCCGCGATCGGCCTGCTGCCGGCGCAGGTCGCCCCGGGTGATCACCTCGCTCGCGCCCGCGGTCCGGTCGCCGGACGGCTCGACCACCACCCGGCCACCGGTCAGGACCAGCACCGGGTCCGGCACGTCGGATTCGAGCAGCCCGCGCAGGTCCTCGACGGTCACCTCGGCCATGGGTTTCCTTTCGCTCGGTCGGTTCCGCTGCGTCGCTGGAGGTGCACGCAGACGGCGAGGTTGCCGGCGACGCACGCGGCGAACAGCCACGGCAGCGCCAGGAAGATCCCGGCGGCCAGCAACGCCAGTGCGACGGCGTCCAGGCCGAGGCACGGCAGCAGCCGCGACCGCGTGCTCGTCCGCAGCCCCCGCTCGATCCCGCGCAGCCGCCGCCGTTCCCACGCCCTCAGCGGCGGGCCGGGGTCAGCGGCCGCGGGGGTCGTCACTTTCGCCCTGGTCGCCGGGCTGGAGGGCGCCGGCCGCGACCTCGGCGGGCGACGCCTTGTCGCCGGGGTGCCCGCGGGTCACGTGCCCTTCGGCGTGCATCCGGTCGATCATGTGCGGGTAATGCAGCTCGAACGCCGGGCGCTCGGACCGGATGCGCGGCAGCTCGAGGAAGTTGTGCCGCGGCGGCGGGCTCGTGGTGGCCCACTCGAGGGAGTTGCCGTAGCCCCACGGGTCGTCGACGCCGATGGGCTCGCCGTAGCGGTAGCTCTTGAAGACGTTCCAGATGAACGGCAGCACCGACAGCCCGAGGATGAACGCGCCGACCGTGGACACCATGTGCATCCAGGTGAAACCGTCGCTCGACAGGTAGTCGGCGTAACGGCGCGGCATGCCCGCGTCGCCCAGCCAGTGCTGGATGAGGAACGTCGTGTGGAAGCCGATGAACGTTGTCCAGAAGTGCCACTTCGCCAGCCGTTCGTCGAGCATCCGGCCGGTGATCTTGGGGAACCAGAAGTAGATGCCGGCGAAGGTCGCGAACACGATCGTGCCGAAGAGCACGTAGTGGAAGTGGGCGACGACGAAGTAGCTGTCGTGGATGTGGAAGTCCAGCGGCGGCGAGGCGAGGATGATCCCGGTCAGCCCGCCCAGCAGGAAGGTGACCAGGAAGCCGACCGACCACAGCATCGGCGACTCGAAGGTGAGCGCACCCTTCCACATGGTGCCGATCCAGTTGAAGAACTTGATTCCGGTCGGCACCGCGATGAAGAACGTCATGATCGAGAAGAACGGCAGCAGCACGGCACCGGTGGCGAACATGTGGTGGGCCCACACCGCCGCCGACAGCGCCGTGATGCCGATCGTCGCGAACACCATGAGCTTGTAGCCGAACAGCGGTTTCCGGCTGAACACCGGGATGATCTCGGTGACGATCCCGAAGTAGGGCAGCGCGACCACGTAGACCTCGGGATGGCCGAAGAACCAGAACAGGTGCTGCCACAGGATCACGCCGCCGTTCTCCGGGTCGAAGACGTGCGCGCCCAGGTGCCGGTCGGCCAGGAGCGCGAACAGCGCCGCGGTGAGGATCGGGAACGCCAGCAGGATGAGGATCGAGGTGAACAGGATGTTCCAGGTGAAGATCGGCATGCGCCACATGAGCATCCCGGGGCAGCGCAGGCACACGATGGTGGTGATCATGTTGACCGCGCCGAGGATGGTGCCGAGACCGGTGACGATCAGCCCCGAGATCCACAGGTCGCCGCCGACGCCGGGGGAGTGGATGGCGTTGGACAACGGCGTGTAGGCGGTCCAGCCGAAGTCGGGCGGCCCGCCGGGGGTGGCGTAGGCGGACAGGACGATCGTGCCGCCGAACAGGTACAGCCAGTAGGAGAACGCGTTGAGCCGCGGGAACGCCACGTCCGGCGAGCCGATCTGCAGCGGCAGGACGAAGTTGGCGAACCCGAACAGGTTCGGCGTGGCGTAGAGCAGCAGCATGATCGTGCCGTGCATGGTGAAGAGCTGGTTGTACTGCTCCGGCGACAGGAACTGCAGGCCGGGCCGGGCCAGCTCGCCCCGCATGAGCAGCGCGGTGAGGCCGCCGATCAGGAAGAACGCGAACGACGTCGTCAGGTACAGCACGCCGATCGTCTTGTGGTCGGTGGTGCGGATCGTCTTCAGGATCGTCGCGCCGCGCTTGCCCCGCCACACCGGCCGGTGCGGGATCGGAGCCGGGCGTGTCACCGTGTCGGTCATCGGACTCCCACCTGCGCCGCCGGGGAACGAGCTGTTCTCGCGCGCGTACCCGCGTGTGACCGCGAATACACGCCGGGGCCGGGCGCGATTTCCGGGTTCCGCCGTCCGGGCGATGCCGTGACGGCGGTGATCCGCAACCTCAGCGAGACCCGGATGGGTGCTTAGCGCCGGTCCGGCCGGGTATGCCGCCCGGCGTAGCGCGATCCTCCGGCCGGCCCAACGGGCGCCGGCCGCGGCGCGCCCCGGCGAAAGGAACCGCCATGTCCACCGCCACCCCCGCCCGGACCAGAACACCCGTGCAGGTCGCCGCCGCGGTCGTCGCGGTCGTGTTCCTGCTGGTCGGCGTGCTCGGCTTCATCCCGGGCATCACCACCGGCTACGACCAGCTGAGCTTCGCCGGCCACGACTCGATGGCCATGCTGCTCGGCGTGTTCATGGTCTCGGTGCTGCACAACATCGTCCACCTGCTGTTCGGCGTCGTCGGCCTCGCCGCGGCCCGCACCTCGCGCGGCGCCCGGCTGTTCCTCGTCGCCGGTGGCGCGGTCTACCTGGTGCTCTGGCTGTACGGGCTGCTGATCGACCACGGCAGCGACGCGAACTTCGTGCCGGTCAACACCGCGGACAACTGGCTGCACCTGGGCCTGGGCGTCGGCATGATCGCCCTCGGCCTGCTGACCGCCCGTGCGGGCCGCGCCGCCGGTCCGGGCCCGCACGCCGCCCGGGGTCCCGGCCTCGGCTGACCACCACGCGCCCGCGTGGTCACCGGGGACGTCGGCGGCTGCTCACCATGGCCCGCCGACGTCCCGTGCCGCGCGCTCTGATGTGCGGGGAGGTTGGCCCCGGCTCAACCGCCCCAATGTGGCCTTGGTTGCGTCTGACGCACCGAAGGCCGCCTTGGGGCGCATCGGCCCGGACGGCGAAGAATTTTCGACGCGCGACACTACCGCGTTTCGATGATCCGCTTGAACTCGGTGCAGGCCCGCTCGACCTTGTGCTGCGGGTTCGCGAGCAGGTTGGCGACCGCTTCGCCGAGTTTCCCTCCGGGCAGGGCGTACTCGAGGCTGACCTCCAGCGCGGTGCGCCCGTCGCCCAGGTCCTCGAAGAGGACGACGCCGGCGTTCGAGACGTCGGAATCGGCCTGGCCTTCCGTCGTCCAGGCGAGCCGGTGCGGCGGGGAGTCCTCGGTGATCCGGGCTTCCCACTCGACGGTGGTGCCGGCCGGCCCCGCCACCTTCCAGCGCGTCCGCGTTTCGTCGCCGGTGACCGCCTCGACGGATTCGACGTCGGAGAAGATTTCGGGGAGCCGGGTGAGCGGCCGCCACCAGTCGTAGCAGGCCTGGGCCGGGGCGCCGACCTCGATGCGGTACGTCGCCTTGTCCATGGGTGCCTCCCGTTCACGCGGCGGTAGCCGGGTCGCCCGCCGTCGGAGCCCGGCTACCCCGCGTGCCCGGGGTTACGCCTCCTGCTCCTTGGTGCGCAGGAGCACGGTGAGGGACCGGCCGCCGACGACGAGCTCGCCGTGTCCCGGCACCGTGCGCGGGGTCGCCAGCTGGTCGCCGGCCACGCCGCCGACCAGAACGCCGCCCACCGAGCGGTGGAACACCTCGCCCGTCGCGGTGTCGAGCACGATCGCCCACTCTTCGCCGTAGCCGCCGTCGGGGACGGTCATCGTGATGTCGTCGTCGTGGGCGTTGAAGCAGAGCAGGAACGAGTCGTCCACCACGCGCTCGCCGCGGGCGTCGAGGTCGGGGATCGCCGTGCCGTTGAGGAAGACCATGATGCTGCGGCCGAAGCCGGCCTCCCAGTCCTGGTCGGTCATCTCGTCGCCGGCCGGGGTGAACCAGGCGATGTCGCGCAGTTCGTCGCCGCGGCGGATCGGCCGCCCGGCGAAGAACCGGCGGCGGCGGAACACCGGGTGCTGGTGGCGGAGGTCGACGACGGCCGAGGTGAACTCGAACAGCTCGCGGTTGCGCTCCAGCAGCGACCAGTCCACCCAGGACAGTTCGTTGTCCTGGCAGTAGGCGTTGTTGTTGCCGTCCTGGGTGCGGCCGAGCTCGTCGCCGTGCAGGAGCATCGGCACGCCCTGGGACAGCAGCAGCGTGGCGATCATGTTCCGGCGCTGGCGCGCCCGCAGGTCGAGGACCTTCTCGTCCTCCGTCGGGCCTTCCGCGCCGCAGTTCCACGACCGGTTGTCGTCGGCGCCGTCGCGGCCGTCCTCGCCGTTGGCCTCGTTGTGCTTCTCGTTGTACGACACCAGGTCGTTCAGCGTGAAGCCGTCGTGCGCGGTGACGAAGTTGATCGAGGCGAACGGGCGGCGGCCGTCGCTCTGGTAGAGGTCCGACGAGCCGGTGATCCGGGACGCGAACTCGCCCAGCGTCGCCGGTTCGCCCCGCCAGAAGTCGCGGACGGTGTCCCGGTAGGCGCCGTTCCACTCGGTCCACAGCGGCGGGAAGTTGCCGACCTGGTAGCCACCCGGGCCGACGTCCCACGGCTCGGCGATCAGCTTCACCTGGCTCACCACGGGGTCCTGCTGCACCAGGTCGAAGAACGTGGCCAGCCGGTCGACGTCGTAGAACTCGCGGGCCAGCGTGGCGGCGAGGTCGAACCGGAAGCCGTCGACGTGCATCTCGGTGACCCAGTACCGCAGCGAGTCCATGATGAGCTGCAGCGTGTGCGGCTGGCGCACGTTGAGCGAGTTGCCGGTGCCGGTGTAGTCCATGTAGTACTGCGGGTCGTTCTCGACCAGCCGGTAGTAGGCCTGGTTGTCGATGCCGCGCATGGACAGGGTCGGCCCGAGGTGGTTGCCCTCGGCCGTGTGGTTGTAGACGACGTCGAGGATGACCTCGATGCCGGCCTCGTGCAGCGTTCGGACCATCGCCTTGAACTCGTGCACCTCGCTGCCCGGGGTGGCGGACATGATCGAGGCGGCGTACTCGTTGTGCGGCGCGAAGAAGGCGATGGTGTTGTAGCCCCAGTAGTTGGCCAGGCCGCGCTCGGTGAGGGCGTGGTCGTGCAGGAACTGGTGGACCGGCATCAGTTCGACGGCCGTGACGCCGAGGGTCTTGAGGTACTCGATCATCACCGGGTGCGCCAGCCCGGAGTAGGTTCCCCGCAGCTCCTCCGGGATGCCCGGGTGCAGCTTCGTCAGCCCGCGGACGTGCGCCTCGTAGACGACGGTCTCGTTGTAGGGCACCTTCGGCGGCCGGTCGTTGGCCCAGTCGAAGTACGGGTTGACGACGACCGCGCGGACGGTGTGCGCCGCCGAGTCGTCGTCGTTGCGCTCGGCGGGGTTGCCGAAGCGGTAGCTGAACACGGACTCGTCCCAGTCGACCTTGCCGGTGACGGCCTTGGCGTACGGGTCGAGCAGGAGCTTGGCGGGGTTGCAGCGCAGGCCGCGGGCCGGGTCGTACGGCCCGTGGACGCGGAAGCCGTACTCCTGGCCGGGGCCGACGCCGGTCAGGTAGCCGTGGTGGACGAAGCCGTCGACCTCCGGCAGCCGGATCCGGGTCTCGGTTCCGTCCGGGTCGAACAGGCACAGGTCGACGCGGTCGGCGACCTCGGAGAAGAGCGCGAAATTGGTGCCGACGCCGTCGTAGTCGGCTCCGAGCGGGTAGGGGGAACCGGGCCAGGGCTGCACTGGGCCTCCAGAAGTGCGAGTGATCTCCGGCGGGGATACCCAGCTCGGCGGCCCCGGACACCGTGACGTCGCCCTCCTCACCCGGACGCACCACCCGGCGCGGGACCGCCGTGGGTTCAGGCGGTCCCGCGCCGATCACGGGCGGTGTCAGGTCAGCTTGTTCTTGACTTCCTTGGCCTTGCCCTTGGCGGTGCCCTTCGCGTCCATGAGCGGCGCGTAGGTGCCGTAGAGGGCGGGGTCGGGCTTGGGTGCGGTGCCCGGGCCGCCGAGCGGCTCGGGGTCCATCAGGTACTCGATGCCCGCGCCGGTGGTCCAGCTGGTGCCCTTGGCGCCGTCGGGGCCGTCGGAGAGGTGCCAGATCGTGTGGTTGTGGGTCTGGTCCTCTTCGTCGAGCAGCGCATTCGGGGCGATCTCGTCTTCGAGGCCGTCGGCCTTGAGCTCTTCGATGGCGGCCAGCCATTGCTTCTGGTGGACGGTGTCGCGGGCGAGGTTGAACTGGAGCATGGCCTTGACGCCGGGGTCGTCGGTCATGTTGTAGAGGCGGGCGGTCTGGAGGCGGCCTTGGGCTTCGGCGGCGGCGTTGGCGCGGAAGTCGGCGAGCAGGTTGCCGGAGGCGATGATGTATTTGCCGTTCCAGGGGGTGCCGTTGCTGTCGGCCGGGAGTGCGCCGCCGCCGGCGACGATGGCCTGCTGGACGTCCATGCCGCCGAGGGTGGCGGCCATGACGGGGTCCTTGACGGCTTCGGCGGTCATGGTGGCGGGGGCGCCTTCGAGCAGGCGGGCGACCATGGTGGCGAGCATTTCGACGTGGCCGATTTCTTCGGTGGCCGTGTCCATGAGCAGGTCCTTGTACTTGCCTTCGATGCGGCAGTTCCAGCCCTGGAACAGGTACTGCATCGTGACGCTCATTTCACCGAAGGCGCCGCCGATGAGCTCCTGGAGCTTGTGAGCATAGACGGGGTCGGGCTTTTCGGGCTTGGCTTCGAACTGCAGCAGCTTCGTGTGACGGAACACGAGAATTCCCTCCGTCGTCCGGGGTGGCACCGGCGGGGGCCGGCGGTCCAGGGGGCTTTCCCGGTTAGCGGAGGGTTAACCACGGCGATCTTCGACGTCTTCACCGAGGGCGCCGAGGATCGACAACGCCACCGTCGCTGTGGTAGTTGAACGCGGAACGTTCGATGGCGAGTGGAGCGATACGTGAGCGATCACCAGGAGCGGGTGCCGACCTGCCGGCGGTACCAGTGCGACGAGCCGGCCCTCTGGCGGAGGATGTGCGCGGCTCACTGGGCTCGCTGGCAGAACGGGACCGACCCGCTCGACCAGCCGGGCGACGACGCCGCGTCCCCGGAACCGCGGGTGTGGCAGCCGCCGTTGCGCGAGAACAGCGTTTCGCAGCGGAAGCCCGGCCGGCCGATGTGACGCCGGCGGGGAGCCCCGCCCGGGGGCTCCCCACCCCGGCGTTCAGCCGACGATCCCGGCCACGGTCACGCCGATCGGCGTGCTGGGGCGGCCGATGAGGGTGCGCAGGTCATCGGTGGTCTCGGCGAGCAGGCCGGCCTTGATGTCGGCGTCGATCGCCGCGAGGAAGCCGGCGACCGACTCCGGGAGACCGGCGCCGGTCAGCGCCTTGACGTGCTCGTCGGACGGCAGGTCGACGTAGGTGATCTCGCGGCCGGTGGCCTTGCCGATCTCGGCGGCGAGGTCCGCGTTCGTCCAGGTGACGTCACCGGCGAGTTCGTAGACCTTGCCTTCGTGGCCTTCGCCGGTCAGCACCGCGACCGCGGCGGCGGCGTAGTCGGCGCGGGCGGCGCTGGCGACGCGGCCGTCACCCGCGCTGCCCACGAAGCTGCCGGTCTGGGCGGCCTGCTTGATCGTGTCGGCGTAGTTTTCGTTGTACCAGTTGTTGCGCAGGATCGTGGCGGGCAGGCCGGATGCCTCGATCAGTTCCTCGGTCGCCTTGTGCTCCGGGGCCAGCACCAGCTTCGACGTCGTCGCCTGCGGTGCGCTGGTGTAGACGAGGTGGCGGACGCCGGCCTGCTTGGCCGCCTCGACGACCGCCTGGTGCTGCGCGGCGCGCTGACCGACCTCGCTGCTCGAAACCAGCAGCACCTTGTCGGCTCCCTTGAGCGCGGCGACCAGGCTGTCGGAGTCGGTGTAGTCCGCGCGGCGCACCTCGACACCGCGTTCGGCGAGGTCGGCGGCTTTCTCCGGGCTGCGCACCGCGGCGACGACCTGGTCGGCGGGCAGCTTCTCGAGCAAGCCTTCGACGACGAGCTTGCCGAGGTGGCCGGTGGCGCCGGTGACGACGATCATGACGACTCCTTGAAAGTTCAAGTACCTGTGCCCTGGAGCATGTACTAACTTTTAGAAAGTACCAACTCATTGTTAGTGCCGTCACATCCATTGTGCAAACTCTCAGGTAGTATCCGGGGAGTGGACGGACAACCTGATGCCGAGCACGAGGCCCTCGTCGCCGACGTGTTCAGTGCCGCGTGCGCTTCCCGCGCCGTGCTGGAGCACGTGACCGGCCGGTGGGGAGTGCTGGCGCTGGTCGCGCTGAACGACGGCGTGTTCCGGTTCAACGCGCTGCGCCGCCGGGTGCAGGGGGTCAGCGAGAAGATGCTCGCCCAGACGCTGCAGGCGCTCGAGCGCGACGGGTTCGTGCGCCGGGACGCGCGTCCGACGATCCCGCCGCACGTGGAGTACAGCCTCACGCCCGCCGGGCGGGAGGTCACCCAGCGGCTGGTGGCGTTGATCGAGGTCCTCGAGGCCGGTGTCCCCGACGTGCTGGCGGCCCAGGCCCGGTACGACGAAGCGAAAACCGCGAGCGCGTGACTTTCCGCTGAAACCCGTTGCGGGGCAACGCGATCTCGAAAGCGTCGAAATGCCGGGCCGGGCGAACGGGCCGTTGCGCTCGGGTGGCCGGGGCGTTATGTTAGCGCTCACAATCGCTCCGCTTGTGCCGTTCCTGCGTGTCGGTGATCGAGGAGAGGGTGGCAACGTCGCCGGCCCGCGCACCTGTCGAATCGACGATTTCCGTACCCCAGCGGGAGATCACCCATGGCACGACAGCCGAGGCACGTCCGTCCCCGTCCCCTCCTCCAGGCGCTCATCGCGACCGGCGCGCTCGTCACCGGCCTGCTGGCCGCCGGCGGCACCTCCCAGGCGGCCACCCAAGGGCCGTGCGACATCTACGCGGCCGGCGGCACGCCGTGCGTGGCCGCGCATTCCACCACCCGGGCCCTGTACGGCGCCTACACCGGTCCGCTGTACCAGGTCCGGCGCGCGTCCGACAGCGCCACGCGCGACATCGCCCCCTTGGCCGCGGGCGGCGTGGCCAACGCGGCGGCGCAGGATTCCTTCTGCGCGGGAACCACCTGCCTGATCACGGTCATCTACGACCAGTCCGGCCGCAACAACCGCCTCACGCAGGCCCCGCCGGGCGGCTTCCAGGGGCCGGCCGCGGGCGGCTACGACAACCTCGCCAACGCCACCGCGGCGCCGATCAGCGTCGGCGGGCACAAGGCCTACGGCGTCTACATCGCCCCCGGAACCGGCTACCGCAACAACAACACCAACGGTGTCGCGACCGGCGACCAGCCGGAAGGCATGTACGCCATCTTCGACGGCACCCACTACAACGGCGGCTGCTGCTTCGACTACGGCAACGCCGAACGCAACAGCCGCGACAACGGCAACGGCACGATGGAAGCCATCTATTTCGGCAACATCAAGGTCTGGGGCTACGGCTCCGGCAACGGGCCGTGGATCATGGCCGACCTCGAAAACGGCCTGTTCTCCGGGGTCAACCAGCATTACAACGCCAACGATCCCAGCATCAGCCACCGCTTCCTGACCGCCATCGTCAAGGGCGGCCCCAACCGCTGGGCCATCCGCGGCGGCAACGCCCAGTCCGGTGGCGTGTCGACCTTCTACGACGGCGTGCGGCCGAACGTGGCGGGCTACAACCCGATGAAGAAGGAAGGAGCCATCATCCTCGGCATCGGCGGCGACAACAGCGTCGGCGCCCGCGGCACGTTCTACGAGGGCGTGATGACGTCCGGGTATCCGTCGGACGCCACGGAAAACGCGGTGCAGGCCAACATCACCGCGGCCGGGTACGCCACGAGCTCCGCGGGCACCGGGCTGACACCGGGCACGGCGGTCTCGGTGCGCGCCACCACCGCCTGCTGCACCGACCGCTACATCCACCACACCGGGTCCACTGTGGACACGGCGGTGATCGGCAGCGGCAGCTCGGCCACGGAGAAGGGCAACAGTTCCTGGACCGTCCGGACCGGACTCGGCAGCAGCTCGTGCGTGTCGTTCGAGTCGAAGAACGTGGCCGGGCAGTACCTGCGACACCAGAACTACCGGCTGTACCTGCAGGCCAACGACGGGAGCTCGCTGTTCGCCCAGGACGCGACCTTCTGCCCGGAGGCCGGCCGCAACGGCCAGGGTGCCTCGCTGCGCTCGCTCAACTTCCCCGACCGGTACGTCCGCCACTACGACAACATCCTCTACATCGCCGCCAACGGCGGGTCGAACACGTTCGACAACGCCAACGCCTACAGCGACGACGTGAGCTGGCTCGTCAGCGCACCGTGGGCGTCTTGATCCGCTGACTGTCACGCGCCCGGTCCCGGGACGGACCGGGCGCGTGACAGCGTGCGGTCCCGCACCCGACCTGGTTGGAGGCAGCATGCCGGCCATTCGAGCGTCTTTCTCCGCCCTCTTGTTCGCCGTGGCCGCGCTGCTGCCCGCCGCGGCCGCCTACCCCGATCCCGGCCGCGTCACCGGTGACGCCGGGGTGCACGACCCGAGCGTGGTCAAGCGCCCGGACGGCAGTTACCTGGTGGCGCACACCGGCGACGGCGTCACGCTGAAGACCTCCACCGACCGGATCGCCTTCTCCGCCGCTGGTTCGGTGTTCCCGGGCGGCGCGCCGTGGACGACCTCCTACACCGGAGGCGACCGCCGCCTGTGGGCCCCGGACATCTCCTACCACAACGGCCAGTACTACCTGTACTACTCGGCTTCGACGTTCGGCTCCAACCACTCCGCGATCTTCCTGGCCACCAGCCCGTCCGGCGCGTCCGGCAGCTGGACGAACCGGGGCCTGGTCGTCGAATCCCGCAGCAGCGACAACTTCAACGCCATCGACCCGAACCTCGTCGTCGACGACCAGGGCCGGTGGTGGCTGGCCTTCGGCTCGTTCTGGACGGGCGTCAAGCTGATCTCGCTGAACCCGGCGACGGGGCTGCGACAGGGCAGCGGCCTGACCGCCATCGCCGGGCGCGGCGGCGGGGCGATCGAGGCACCGTTCATCGTCAAGCGCGGCCAGTACTACTACCAGTACGTGTCCTTCGACTTCTGCTGCCGCGGCGCTTCGAGCACCTACCGCGTCATGGTGGGCCGGTCCACCAGCGTCACCGGGCCCTACGCCGACCGCAACGGCGTGGCGATGAACTCCGGCGGCGGTACCGAGATCCTGGCCGGCCACGGCAGCGTCCACGGGCCCGGTCACGAAGCCGTGCTTGCCGACAACGACGGTGATCTGCTGATCTACCACTACTACGCCGACAACGGCACGGCCCGCCTCGGCATCAACCGCCTGAGCTACGACGCGGCCGGCTGGCCGGTCGTCGGCTGATCACCGGAAAGGACGTCCCGGATGCGCCTCCGCCGAACCGCTGTGGTCCTGGCCGTTTCCGCGTCGCTGCTGAGCCCGGCGACCGCGGACGCCGCGCCGCCCGGCGGGGCGCCACCGGGCTGGGTGACGCTGACCGAGTCCGCCCTCGAAGGTGTGCACCGCACCGCGCCCGACGTCACCGTCCGCAACGTGCTCACCGTGACCGCCACCGGGGCCGCGCTGCGGGTCCGGCTGAGCAACCCGTTCGGCGGCACCGCGATGACCGTGCGTTCGGTGTGGGTGGGCCGGCAGCCGTCGACGAACTCGCCCGCGCTGGTGCCGGGATCGAACCGGCGGGCCACGTTCGGCTTCCGGCACGCGGTGACGATCCCGCCGGGCAAGAGCGTGTGGACCGACCCGCTGCCGCTGCAAGTCCGGCGCGGTGACCACGTCGCGGTGAGCATCTACGCGCCGGGCGCGCCGATCAACGACCACACCTTCCCGCCACCGGAGAAGTACACACCGGGTTCGTTCACCTCGGCCGGGCCCGGTGACGCCGGCGCGGACGAATCGGGGAGCGCGTACGGGCCCTTCGCGCCCGGTGTCCTGTGGTGGGCGGACGCGATCAGCGCCGCGTCGCCCGCCCGCGGCACGATCGTCGCCCTCGGCGACTCGATCACCGACGGCTACAACGCCTTCGGCGGCGGTCCGCGCTGGACCGACGTGCTCGCCGAGCGCATCGGGACGCTCCCGCCGTCGCGGCGGCTGTCGGTGGCGAACGCGGGTATCAGCGGCAACACGGTCAGCGTCCAGCCGAACCCGTACGACCCGACCGGCCAGTGCTGCGGCCCGCCCGCGCCGGCCCGCCTCGACCGGGACGTGCTCTCCCTGCCGGGCGTGCGGTACGTCCTGCTCCTGGAGGGCACGAACGACCTCGGGGGCGGCGACAACGCGCCGCCGGCCCCGGCCGAGCAGGTCATCGACGCGATGCGCGGCATCGCCGGGCGGGTGCACGCGACGGGCCGCCGGATCGTCGGCGCGACGATCCTCCCGATGTGCAACGCGGCCGGCAGCCCGAAGGAGCAGGCCCGCCTCGCGGTCAACGCGTGGATCCGCACTTCGGGGGTGTTCGACGCGGTGCTCGACTTCGACGCCGTGCTGCGCGACCCGGCGGACCCGACGGTGATCCGCGCGGACTGGCGCACCGACTGCTACCACCCGAACGCGGCAGGCGACCGGCTCCTCGGCGACTCGATCGACCTGAAAGTGTTCGCCCGCTGACCGGAGTGGCAGTCGAACCGGTTCGATCTTGTGGCCGTCGTGAGTGGTAAGGCGGGTTAGAACCCGCCTTACCACTCACGACCAGCCGCGGGAGGGTGTGGGCAGGGCGGGGTCAGGGGCGGCGGCGGGCGCCTGTGCTCGACCGCAGTGAGATCGGCGGCTCCAGCAGGGCGTGCCGCGGCTCCGCGCCCCGGTCGGCGATCTGCGCCAGCAGCAAGTCCACCGCCAGTCGCCCCAGTTCGACCGCGGGCACGTCCGCCGCGGTCAACGGGGGGTGGAAGTCCTCCGCCAGGCGCTCGGCGATCACGCCCGTCAGCGAAAAGTCGCGGGGCACCTCGAGCCCCGCGCGGTGCAACGCGCGCTGGACGCCCGGCAGGGCCGCTTCGTTGATCGTCACCGCCGCCGTCACCGCTGGCCACTGCGTCCGGAGCTGCTCGAAGCAGGCCAGGCCCGCCGCCGCGTCGTCCGCGCAGCACACCGTGCGTGCCGTCAAGCCCCGGGCGGCCGTGGCCTCCAAGAAGCCCGTCGCCGAGCGCAGGGCCGGGCCGTAGCCCGCCGCGACGAGCTCCGCCGATCGGTTGATCAGCACCACCTCTTCGTGGCCCAGATCCGCCAGGTGGTGCACGCAGCGCGTGATCAGGGCGCCGTAGTCGACGTCGACCCACCAGGACGCTCCCGGGTGCTCGACGTGGCCGATCGTCACGAACGGCAGGCTCGCCTGGCTCAGCCGCTCGACCCGCGGGTCCTCCAGGAGGATCTCCATCAGGATCACGCCGTCGACGCGCCGTCCGGTCACGATCCGCTCGAACGACCGGTCATGGTCGCCGCCGCTGGGGGAGAGCAGGACGTCGAGGTCGTGGGCGGCCGCCGCGTCGACGACGCTGCCGACGAACCCCAGCTGGACGTCGGTCAACCGGCGGCTGGCCGGCGGGACCACCAGGCCCAGCGTGCGGGTGCGGCCTTCGGCCAGAGCGCGAGCGCTCGCGTTGGGCCGGTAGCCGAGCTCGGCGATGACGTCGTTGATGCGCTGCACGGTGGCCGCCGACACCGGGCGCTTGCCGCTCAGCGCGTACGACACGGTGCTGCGCGAAACCCCCGCGCGCCGCGCGATCTCCCCGATGTTCATGCCACTCCCGACCGGTCGTCCTGAACCGGTTCGATCGTAGTACACGCGGTATTGCGCAGGAGTGTCCTCGCGGTTTACGGTGGCGCCGCTCGTCAGCATCGAACCGGTTCGATGAGACCGAGGACGTCGTCGCCGGTGCCGACAGGAAGGACCTCCCATGAAGCGTCAGATCACCCGGCTGCTGTCGGTGGCCGTCGCCGCGACGACCCTGGCCGCCTGCTCCTCCTCGCCGGCCCCGGGCGACGGCGGCGGCACGTTCACCGTCTGGGACCCCTACCCGCAGTTCGACGCGAGCTCGGCGTGGGCGAAGGTGATCGACAAGTGCGGCGCCGACGCGGGGGTCAAGATCGCCAGGCAGGCGTTCGACACGACCGACCTCACCAACAAGGTGCTGCTCGCCGCCCAGCAGAACACCGCGCCGAACGTCCTCGTGGTGGACAACCCGGTGGTCTCCACGCTGGCCGAGGGCGGGGTGCTCAAGTCCAATGCGGACACCGGGCTCGACGCCGCGCAGGTCGCCCCGAACCTGCTCGCCGCCGCCGACGTCAAGGGCCAGGTCTACGGCGTCCCGATCGGGGCGAACACGCTCGCCCTCTACTACAACAAGGCCGTGCTGACCGCGGCCGGCGTCGACCCGGCGTCGGTGAAGGACTGGGCGAGTCTCGACGCGGCACTGGCCAAGGTGCACGCCGCGGGCAAGAAGGGCATCACGTTCTCCGCCATCGGCACCGAGGAGGGCAGTTTCCAGTTCCTGCCGTGGTTCTGGGGCTCGGGCGCGAACCTCACCGACCTGGCTTCGGCCGACGCCGTCTCCGCGCTCGCGCAGTGGAAGTCGTGGCTGGACAAGGGGTACGCCCCGAACTCGGTGGTCGGCAACACGCAGACGACCAGCTGGCAGGAGTTCGCGACCGGCGACTACGCCTTCGCCGAGAACGGCACCTGTCAGCTGCAGAACGCGAAGAAGGCCGGCTTCGACTTCGGCGTCCTCCCGATCCCGGCGCGCACCGGGGGAGCGGCCCCGGCGCCGACCGGCGGCGAGTTCGTCACCGTGCCCGCCCAGAGCAGCCCGGACGCCGAGAAGACCGCGGGCAGGATCGCCTCCTGCCTGACCAGCCCGGCCAACGTGCTCGACTCCGACACCGCGCTGACCTACGTCTCCGCCGTGCCGTCCGTGCAGGAGAAGCAGATCGCCGCCCAGCCCGAGCTGAAGGTGTGGGTCGACGCGGTCAAGGTCGCGAAGGGCCGCACCGGCGACAACCTCGGCACCCGGTACCCGCGGATCTCCGAGCCGCTCTGGGGTGCCGTGCAGGCCGCGCTCACCGGCGCGAAGGCTCCGGACGCGGCCCTTGCGGCCGCGCAGGCGACCGCCGCGTCGGCGAAGTAGGCCGGGCCGTGCTGGACACCCGTCAGACGGCCCCCGCCCGTCCGGCCGCGCGAGCGCCCGGACGGGCCGGGCAGCGCCGCCGGCAGCAGCTGCTCGCGTGGGCGTTCCTCACGCCGCTCGTCGCCTACCTCCTGCTGTGCTACGGCTATCCGCTCGTGACGAACGTCGATCTCAGCCTGCGCAGCTACACCGTCCGCACCTTCGTGCACGGCGGCGCGCCGCTGGTCTGGTTCGACAACTACGCGACCGTGTTCACCGATCCGACCTTCCGCACGGCTTTGCTCAACACGCTCGCCTTCACCGCCGCGTCGCTGCTCTTCCAGTACGGCATCGGCCTGGCGATGGCGGTGTTCTTCGCCCGCCACTTCCGGTTGGGCCCGACGCTGCGCGCGTTGTTCCTCGTGCCCTGGCTGCTGCCGCTGATCGTCTCGGGCTCGACGTGGGCGTGGCTGCTCAACAGCGAATCCGGGGTGGTCAACTCCGTGCTGGGCTGGTTCGGCGCCGGCCGGATCGACTGGCTGACGTCGCCGTCCTGGGCGCTGGTCTCGGTGATCATCGCCAACATCTGGATCGGCGTGCCGTTCAACCTCGTCGTGCTGCACAGCGGCCTGCAGAACATCCCGGCCGAGGTCTACGAAGCGGCGTCGCTCGACGGCGCCGGGGCGTGGCAGCGGTTCCGGCACGTCACGTTCCCGCTCCTACGCGGAGTTTCGGCGATCACCCTGCTGCTCGGGCTGGTGTACACGCTGAAGGTGTTCGACGTCATCTGGATCATGACCAAGGGCGGGCCCGGCGGGGCGTCGACCACCCTGGCCACCTGGTCCTACCAGCTCGGGTTCGGCAGCATGCTGCCGCGGTTCGGGCCCAGTGCGGCGGTGGGCAACGTGCTCATCCTGCTCGCGCTGGTCGCCGGGCTGCTCTACATCCGCGCGCAGCGCAGGCAGGAGGCAGGGTGATCCGCCGCTGGCGCACCGCGGTGGGGCTGGTCCTCACCGCCGTGATGCTCTTCCCCGTCTACTGGATGGTCAACGTGTCGCTGACCCCGGCCGGGCGGATGCGCAAGTCGCCGCCCGACTGGTTCCCGGCGGCGCCGACGTTCGAGGGCTACGAGCGGGTCCTGCGCGAGCAGCTCCCGTACTTCGCCACCAGCCTGTTCGTCGCGCTGGGCACGGTGGCGCTGACCCTGGCCCTGGCCGCGCCGTCGGCGTACGCGCTGGCCAAGCTCCGCCCGCGCGGGGGCCGGGCGCTGGGTTTCGTGCTGCTGGTGGCGCAGATGATCCCGGGCATCATCATGGCGCTGGGCTTCTACGGGATCTACGTGTCGCTGGGCATCACCAACACCGCGTGGGGCCTGGTCTTCGCCGACTCGACGATCGCGGTGCCGTTCGCCGTGCTCATCCTGACCTCGTTCATGGCCTCGGTGCCCGACGAGCTGGTCCAGGCGGCCACCATCGACGGCGCGGGCGCTCTGCGCGCGTTCTGGTCGGTGGTGCTGCCCGCCAGCCGCAACGGGGTGGTGACCGCCGGGCTGTTCTCGTTCCTGTGGGCCTGGTCGGACTTCGTGTTCGCGGCGACGCTCGACGGCGGCGGCTCGATGCGGCCGCTGACCCTGGGCATCTACCGCTACATCGGCAACAACAACCAGGAGTGGAACTCCATCATGGCGACGGCGGTGGTCGCCTCCGTGCCCGCCGCCGTGCTCCTCGTGCTGGCGCAGCGGTTCGTCGCCGCCGGCGTCACCGCGGGCGCCGTCAAGGACTGAAATCCCTCTCGGAAAGGACGGCCTCTGTGCCCACGGGCGAGTTTTCGCTGCGGGAAATCCCCTTCAGCCACCCCGGATCGTGGTTCGACGTCTCGCCGGTGGTGGCCCAGGCCACCTTCGCCGACGACCTGCACCTGGTGTCCCACCGCCACGGCATGCACGCGGTCCTGGCGCTGGTCCCCGAAAGCGGCGGGGAGCGGGTGGCGGTCCCGGCCGCCGCCACGCCGTCCGCGCTCACCTGGGGTGAGGGGGGACGGCGGATCACCGTGGCCTTCGCGGCACCCGACGTGCTGAGGATCGCCGGACGGGGGCTCGACCTGAGGATCCGGGCGGCGGAGGCCACGCTGACGCCGTTCACCGGCACCTACTTCTTCGCCGACCCGGTCGACGGATCCGCCGTCTTCACCTCCTACGAAACCGGCCACCGCTACCGCGTCACCGTCCTTTCCGGACAGGTGCGGCACGTCGGCGCGGAAGCGCTCGGGACGGCCGAGCGGGCCGTCGTCGTGAGCGGCGACGCGTGGGAAGTGGCGATCGAGGAAGTCCCCGGCGCCCGCGAGCCGTACGCGGCGGCGTCGGCGATCGACGACGTGGTCGCCGCCGCCCGGGCCGGGTTCGCCGCTTTCGCCGATTCGGTGGCGCCCTGGCGCAGCGAGCGCACGCCGGCGGCCGAGCTCGCCTGTTACGTGCTGTGGTCGGCCGTCGTGGCGCCCGCCGGGTTCGTCGGCCGTCCGGCGGTGCTGATGTCGAAGCACTGGATGGACAAGGTGTGGAGCTGGGACCACTGCTTCAACGCGCTGGCGCTGGCGGCGGGACAACCGGAGCTGGCTTGGCACCAGTTCCAGGTCGTCTTCGACCACCAGGACGACCGGGGCGCGCTGCCCGACTCGATCACCCATGCCGAGGTGCTGCGCAACTTCGTCAAACCACCCATCCACGGCTGGGCGCTGCGCCGCCTGCGCCGCCGCCTTCCCGGCGGCCTGCCCGAACCCGGGCCGTCCTACCGGCAGCTGGCGGCGTGGACGACGTTCTGGCTGGCGCACCGCCGCGTGCCCGGCGGCCCGCTGGCCCACTACGAGCACGGCAACGACAGCGGCTGGGACAACGCGACGCCGTTCGCGCGGGAGCGGCTCGTGCGGACGCCGGACCTCGCCGCGTTCCTGGTGCTGCAGCTGAAGGAACTGGCCGTGCTGGCCGCGGAGCTGGGGGATCCCGACGCGGCCGCGCGGTGGGCCGCCGAAGCGGAAAGCATGCTGGCGGCCCTGCTGAACGAGCTGTGGGACGGCACGAAGTTCGTCAGCCGCTCGGTCGCGACCGGGGCGGTGCAGTCCGGGGCGAGCCTCCTGGACCTGATGCCGATCGTGCTCGGCGAGCACCTGCCCCCGGACGTCCGGGACCGGGTCGTGGCCGGGCTGGAGGCGCACCTGACCGACATCGGGCTGGCGACCGAGCGGCCGTCGTCGGAGTTCTACGAGGCGGACGGCTACTGGCGGGGACCGGTGTGGGCGCCCGTCACCGTGCTGATCGAGGACGGCCTCCGCGGCGCCGGCGCGACGGAGCTCGCCGACCGCGTCAGCGCCCGGTTCCGTGCGGTGTGCGAGAAGTCCGGGTTCGCCGAGAACTTCGACGCGCTGACCGGGGACGGCCTGCGCGACCGCGCCTACACCTGGACGGCCGCCGCCTACCTCCTGCTCGCCGCCGACGCCGAAGCGCGCCCGGAGGCGTAGCTCAGGTCCGGTCGTGGAGCGTGACGTGGTAGCCGTCGGGGTCGGCGAAGGTGAACGTCCGCCCGAAGGGGCCGTCGATCGGCGCGGAGACGATCCGGTGCCCATCGGCGACTAGAGCGTCGTGGATGGCCTGGACGTCGGTGGCGTGGAGCCAGATCGCGGCGCCGATGCCCGGCTGGGCGGCGGAGGCGAGATCGGTGCCGGGAACGATGTCGCGCAGGGCGAACGCGATCGGTTTCGTCTCGAACACGACGGCGTGCGGAGGCCCGGCGGGCGAGCGGACGAGGCCGAGGTACCGCTCGTAGAACGCCTGTGAAGCGGCGAGGTCGCGTGCTTGGAGCGAGACGAAGTCGGGTCCGGTGGCGGGCATGGTTGCTGCTCCTTCGCTTAGTGTCAGGTTCCTTACACAGGCCACCGTATGTCAGGAACCTGACATCAGTCAAGCCGGGGTCCGTTGTCCCGTCGAATCGCATCGACAATGCGGCGTCCACGACGGTCTCCTGGTGGTGGACGAAAACGGGAGGTGATTCGACAAAATCGAATCGGCGGCGCACGTCGAAATACTCGAAGTATCACGCAGATGGTTTCGATCGATGCTGGTCGAATGCCGGTGAATCACCGACCGTGTCTTGACCGGTACGCAACTGTCCTGCGATAGTCGTCTCACTCCCGTTCACGCCGAATAAATCGTCGAAACGATTCGACGCCGTCATCCGGGAAAGGACGAATCAATGCACAACGTGGTGCGTTCCCTGCTCGTCTCACTGACCGCGGCCGCCGTGGTGGCCACCACCGCCGGGGTGGCCGAAGCAGCCACCTGGTCGTCCTCGGACAAGTGGGGGACCTGGTCCAACGGCGGCTACACGGTCCGCAACGACGTCTGGGGCAGCGGGGCCGGCCCGCAGACGATCTGGGCGAACTCCTACAGCAACTGGGGAGTGTGGGCCGACCACCCGAACACCGGCGGGATCAAGTCGTACCCGCACTCGGCGAAGAACGTCGGCCGGACGCTGAGCTCGCTGCGCCAGGTGTCCAGCAGTTTCAACGTGAACCGCCCGGGCAGCGGGGCGTACGAGACCGCGTATGACATCTGGGCGAACAACAACGCCTACGAAATCATGTTGTGGGTCAACAAGCAGGGCGCGGTCGGCCCGCTCGGCACCAAGCAGACGACGGTGAGCGTCGGCGGGCACACCTGGGACGTCTACAAGGGATCGAACGGCTCGAACGCGGTGTTCTCGTTCCTGCGCACGTCGAACACGAACGCCGGGACGGTCGACGTGCTGGCGGTGCTGAACTGGATCAAGGCCCGCGGCTGGTTCGGCGACGTGACCCTGGGTGAAGTGCAGTTCGGCTTCGAGATCACGTCGGCATCGGGCGGCCTGAATTTCACCTCCAACAGCTATTCCGTGTCGGCGTCCTGAGTCCTCACGCGCAGCGCGTCGACGATCAGGTCGAGCATCCGCCCGGTCCGCTCCGGATCAGTCTCCTCCACGGTGGACAGGAACGTGCCGAGCAGCAGCAAGGTCACGTCCTCCGGATCGACGCCGGCGCGAAGCGTCCCTGCCTTCGCGCCGGCGTCGAGGATGGAGCCGATGGCGGCGGTGATCCGCTGCCGCGTCGCCGGTGTCGCGATCCGCCCGGACGCCACGCTCGCCCGGAAGGCATCCCCCATTCCCCGTTTGGTGGCCACGAAAGCCGCATACCGGTCCATCCACGCACGAAGCGCCTCCACCGGTGAAAGCGCATCGAGCAAAGCGGGCGCACTCCCCGTGACGTCGTCGAGCTCCGCCGCATAAACGGCTTCGACGAGCGCCTCGCGGGTCGGGAAATGCCGGTACAGCGTCCCGATTCCGACGCCGGCCTCACGGGCAACGGCTTCGAGGGCGACGGGCCCGGTGGCGAACGCGGCCCGGGCGACCGCGACGAGCTTGTCCCGGTTGCGGCGCGCGTCGGAACGCGCCGGGCGGGCGGGGTCGGGCGAAGGCAAAGCGGAGGCACCTCCGGTTGTGCTACGGTCGGCGTTAGCGGAGGCTCCTCCGCTTAGCCATCATCGCACAAGGACGGGACCACCCATGCCTTCTCCCGAACGAGCCGCGCTCGCCGGCCGCACCGTCTCCCGCGTCGGCTACGGGGCGATGCAGCTCGAGCGCCTGCACCACGACCGCGCGGCGGCCGTCGCCCTCCTGCGCCACGCGATCGACCTCGGTGTCGACCACGTCGACACCGCCCAGTTCTACGGCGCCGGCTTCGTCAACGACGTTATCCGCGAAGCCCTCGCCTCCGGTGACGACGCCCTGATCGTCACGAAGGTCGGGGCGGTGTCGGATTCCGGCGGCCCGCTGCCGCTGCGCCTCGCGCAACGCCCGGACGAGCTGCGCGCGAGCGTCGAGGACAACCTCCGCGCGCTCGGGCTCGACCGGATCCCGCTGGTCAACCTGCGCCGGGCGGACCGGCGGCCCGGCTTGGTGGCCGAAGGCGACCAGCGCGTCGACCTCGACGACCAGCTCGCGGTGATGACGGCCCTGCGTGACGAAGGCAAGATCGGGGCGATCGGACTCAGCGCCGTCACCCTCGACGTCCTGCGCCGCGCGCTCCCGGCGGGGATCGCGTGCGTGCAGAACGCCTACAGCCTGGTCAACCGCGACGACGAGGAGATGCTCGAGCTCTGCGCCGCGGAGAACATCGCCTGGGTGCCGTTCTTCCCGCTGGGCGGCGCGTTCCCCGGCCTGCCGAAGGTGACCGACGAGCCCGCGGTGCAGGCGGCCGCGACGGCCCTGGGCCGCACGCCGGCGCAGATCGGCCTGGCCTGGCTGCTGCACCGCGCCCCGAACGTCCACCTCATCCCGGGCACCGCGAGCGCGGCGCACCTCAAAGCCAACCTCGCCGTCGCGGACATCACCCTCGAGGGCGAGACCCTCGCCGCGCTGGCCGCGATCCCCGCTCGCCCGATGCCCGCCGACCTGCGCTGACCATCGCGGCACCGACCGCCGGTATCCGGCCATCCGCGGCCGGGCGTACTTTTGCGGCATGTACACGGTTGCGGTGCTGGCTCTCGACGACGTGATCGCCTTCGATCTGGCCACGCCGATCGAGACGCTCGGCCGGGTCCGGCTGCCGGACGGGCGCGGGGGCTACCGGATCGTCGTCGCCGGGCCGGAGCCGGTGGTCGGGGCCGGTCCGGTGCGGCTCGCGGTCGACGCCGGGCTCGCCGAGGTCGAGCGCGCCGACCTCGTCGTCGTCCCGGGCCGGAACGACCCCGACCGGCCGACCCCGGACGGCGTGGCGGAGTTCCTGCGCGCCGCGGTCGCGCGCGGAACGCGGGTCGCCTCGATCTGCGTCGGGGCGTTCACCCTCGCCGAGGCCGGCCTGCTCGACGGGCAGCGGGCGACCACGCACTGGCTCGCCACCGACGAGCTGGCTCGCCGGTACCCGGCCGTCGAGGTCGACCCGGACGCGCTGTACGTCGACAACGGGCAGATCCTGACGTCCGCGGGTGCGTCGGCGGGGCTGGACATGTGCCTGCACATCGTGGCGCGCGACTACGGCGCCGCGGTCGCCGCCGACGCCGCCCGGCTCGCCGTCGCACCTCTGCAGCGCACCGGCGGCCAGGGGCAGTACATCCTCCGCAACCGCCCGACGTACCAGACCGCGACGCTGGAGAAGGCCCTCGCCTGGATCGAGGAGAACGCCCACCGCCCGCTCACCCTCGCCGACATCGCCGACGCCGCGGGCATGAGCACGCGCACGCTGACCCGGCACTTCCACGCCGAGACCGGGCAGAGCCCGATCCAGTGGCTGACCGGGGTGCGCATTCGCCACGCCCAGGAGCTGCTGGAGCTGACCGACCACACGATCGACCGGATCGCCGGGCAGGTGGGGTTCCCGTCGCCGAGCAACTTCCGGGTGCAGTTCGCCCAGACCGTGCGGGTCAGCCCGAGCGCGTACCGGAAGACGTTCCGGTCGCGGTAGGCCCGCGACGCCGGCGCAGGTGGGGCTGCGCGAGGTGCGGCGGCCGGTAGGCGAAGTCGAGCGGCCCGAGGTCGGTGCCGGGCGGGACGACCTCGTCGATCCGGTCGAGCAGGTCGTCGCCGACCGCCGTGTCCGCTCCGGCGAGCAGGTCGGCCAGCTGGTCCTCGGTGCGGGGGCCGATGATCGCCGAGGTGACCGCGGGGTGGGCGGTGACGAACGCCAAGGCGAGATACCGCAGCGGAATCCCCGCCTGGTCGGCGAGCGGGACGAGGGCTTCGACGGCGCCGAGCTTGGTTTCGTCGGTCATGTGCCGCGGTGCCCAGTGCAGCCGGCCGGCCGAGGCGGCTTCCCGGCGGTAGCGGCCGGTGAGCAGGCCCATCGACAACGGGCTCCACACGAGCACGCCCAGGTCGTGGCGTTGGCAGACCGGCAGGATCTCGGTCTCGGCGCCGCGGTTGAGGATCGAGTAGTGCAGCTGTTCGGTGCGGAACCGGGCCAGGCCACGGCGCTGCGACACCCACTGCGCTTCGACGATCTCCGAGGCGGGCAGGTTGGAGTGGCCGATGGCCCGCACCTTGCCCGCGCGCTGCAGGTCGGTCAAGGCGCTCAGCGGTTCTTCGATGTCGGTGCCGGGCTCGGGGTGGTGGAGCTGGTAGAGGTCGAGGTGGTCCACGCCGAGGCGGCGCAGGGAGCCTTCGACGGCGGAGACGATCCAGCGGCGGGAATTCCCGCGCCGGTTCGGGCCGGGCCCCATCGGGCCGTTGCCCTTGGTGGCGAGGACGACGTCGTCGCGGCGGCCGCGCACGGCCTTTCCGACGATCCGCTCGCTTTCGCCGTCGCCGCCGTAGACGTCGGCGGTGTCGATGGTGGTGATGCCGTGGTCGAGGGCCCGGTGGACGATGCGGACGCACGCGTCCGGGTCGGGGTTGCCGGAGGGGCCGAACATCATCGTGCCGAGGGTGAACGTGCTGACCTGGATGCCGGTACGGCCCAGGGGACGGGTGTGCACAGGAGTCTCCCGTGGTCGGGCGCGGTGGGATGCGCGCGGCATCCCACCGCGGCGAACGATCAGCCCTGGTATTCGGCCGCGACGTCGATGATCCAGGTGACGCCGAAGCGGTCGGTCAGCATGCCGAACGCCGGCGCCCACGGGGCCGGGCCGAATTCTTCGATGACGGTGGCACCGTCGGCGAGGCCCTTCCAGACCGGCGAGACCTCGTCGACGGTCGCGCCCCGGACGGAGAGGAAGAACTTCTCCTCCGTGACGGTGGTGCCGTTTTCGCGGCGGGTGGTGGGGGCGGACGGCGCCGGGCCGCCGGTGCCCGGGACGTCGTAGGCCATCACGCTGACGCCGTTGTCCGCGGTGAGCTGGCCGAACACCACCTTGCCCGCGTCGGGCAGCTCGGCGGGCATCCCGAAGTCGCCGTAGGTGACGATCGTGGCCTGGCCGCCGAAGACCGACCGGTAGAACTCGAGGGCCGCGCGGGCCTGGCCGGTGAAGTTGAGGTGGGCGACAGCGCTGAGCGACATGGTTGTTCCTTTCGTGGGTGATCCGACGAGAACCACCGTGTCAGCAGTAGCGGTCAGGGAACGTCCGCTTCTCGTGGCACCATGAAAGTCATGCCCGTCGCTTCCTCGACGGCGACTTCGGGTCGCCTGCTCTCGCTGCTGTCCCTGCTGCAGGCCCGCCGGGACTGGCCGGGCGCGCTGCTCGCCGGGCGGCTGGGCGTCAGCGAACGGACCGTGCGCCGCGACGTCGACCGGCTGCGCGAGCTCGGCTACCCCGTCCAGGCGGTCAAAGGCCCGGAGGGTGGCTACCGGCTCGAAGCCGGGAGTCAGCTGCCGCCGCTGTTGTTCGACGAAGAGCAGGCGGTCGCGCTCGCGGTGGCGCTGCGGATCGCGGTCGGGACCGGCGCGGGCATCGAGGAGGCCGCCGCGCGGGCGCTGGCCACGGTGCGGCAGGTGCTGCCCGCACGCCTGCGGCAGCGCGTCGACGCGCTGGAGGTCGCCGCGGCCGGCGGCTCCGCCGTCCAGGTGGACACGGACATCCTGCTTGCGCTGAGCTCGGCCATCCGGGCCACCGAGGAAGTCCGGTTCGACTACGAGGCACCGTCGCGGCCCTCGGACGGCGAGCCGCGGCGGGTGCAGCCGCACCACCTCGTCGTCCGAAGTGGACGGTGGTACCTGGTCGGCTGGTCCGCCGCCCGGGACGACTGGCGGACCTACCGCGTCGACCGGATGGCACTGCGGGTGCCGAACGGGCCGCGGTTCACCCCGCGGGAGGTGCCCGGCGGTGACGTCGCGACGTTCCTGTCCGCCCGGTTCAAGGGGTCCGGCACCGATGCCTGGCCGTGCCGGGGCGAGGTGGTGCTCGCCCGGCCGGTGGCGGACGTGGCGCCGTTCGCCGGCGACGGCGTCGCCGCGGAAGCCGCGCCCGGGAAGACCCGGCTGGTGACCGGATCCTGGTCCTGGGCCGCGCTCGCCGCCGGCTTGCTGCGGTTCGACTGCGAGATCGAGGTCGTGGGCCCGGAGCAGCTGCGGGCGGCGTTCGCGGACCTCGCCGGCCGGGCCGCCCGCGCGGCAGGTGATGTCGGCCGCCGGGGCCGCTGAGCGCCGGGCCGCCGTGAACCTTTCCGGCCTCCGCGCCGACTGAACCGGTGAAGGAGGGCAGATGAGTGATGAGCTGCTGATCGTCCGGTGCCGGCTCGGGGAGCGCGACGCCTTCGCCGAGCTGGTGCGTGCCTGGCACGGGGCGGTCGAGGGCTACGTCCGGCGCATGCTGGGCGGGCCGGACGACGATGTCGTGCAGGAAGTGTGGCTGGCGGTGTTCAACGGGCTGCCCAAGCTGCGGGAGCCGGGGCGGTTCGCGCCGTGGTTGTTCACCATCGCCCGCCGCGCGGTGATGAACCGGCTCCGGGAGGCCTATGCCCGGCCGGAACCCGAGCCGGCCGAGGAGCCGGCTGGCCCGGACGAGATCGGGCCGATCGCCGACCGGGAGGTGCTCGGCGCCGCGCTGGATGCGCTTCCGGTCCGGGAACGCGAGGTGCTGCTGCTGTTCCACCTCCAGGACCTGCCGCTGGACGCGTGCGCCCAGATCTGCGGGGTGCCGGTCGGCACGGTGAAGTCGCGGCTCGCCCGGGCCCGGCGGCTGTTGCGGGAGCAACTCGAGCGGAAGGAGTACGAGGTATGACGCCGGAAGAAGTGATCGCGCGGCTCGACGCGCCGTTGTCGCTGCGGCGGCGGGTGGGCTATGTGGGGCTCGCGCTGGCCGGGCTGACCGGCAGTGGCCTCATCGTGCTGCTCTGGGCGACCGAGCCGGGCCTTCCCCCGCGGACGAAGGTCGCCTTCGCCGTGCTCGTCGCGATCGGGCTGGCCTGGGCGGCGTTCGGCGGCTGGGCGGTGACGCGGCGGGCCCCGCTGTTCGCCCGCGACCGCGTCGTGGCCGGCTGGCTCGGCCTGGCCGCCTGGCTGCTGTTCACGACCGGCGCGGTGGTGATCACGACGCTGCGGCACCGCGTCGAGCCCACGCTGCTGCTCGCGGTGGTCGTCCTCGGCGGGGTGGCCGTGGTGCACCTGCGGACCGTCCGCCGCAGCCGGGCCGCTCTCCTGAAGCGGAAGGACGAGCTGACGCGGGAGTGACCGTTACCCCGCTTGGGGGCCGGGGGGTCAGCCCGGTTCGTGGTTGAGCGCCCCGGAGCGGAACGAGGAGACGGCGGCCTCGGTGAACCCCAGTGCCCGCACGGCATCGAGCAACCGCGGGTCGTCGTGGAGCTCCGCGGCCACGGCGGGGTCGAGTTCGATGCGGGCGGTGCCGCCGAGGTCGCGGACCCGGACGTCGCGGGAGCGCAGGCCACGACGGGACAGGAACGCACGCACCGCCGATTCCGCCTGTTCCACCCGCGCCAGCGTGGCCGTGGTGATCGGGATGCCGTACCGGACGCGGCTGGCCAGGCAAGGCGCGGCCGGTTTGTCCGCCCAGGCCAGCCCCCAGCTCCGCGCGATGGCTCGTACGTCCTCTTTGGACAGGCCAAGCGTCCGCAGCGGGGTGTGCACGCCGAGTTCGTCGCCCGCGCGGATGCCCGGCCGGAACGGATCCACGGCGTCGTCGGCGTTCGTGCCGGTGGCCAGGGCCGGGAACCCGTGGGCGGCGGCCACCGCGGCGATCGTCGAGAGCACGGTGGTCTTGCAGAAGTAACAGCGCCGGCGCCCGTTGGCCGCGTAGCCGGGCTCGGCCAGTTCTGCGGTCGGCGGGGTGAGGTGGCGGACCCCGAGGTCCGCCGCGATCCTCCGCGCGTCCGCCAGCTCCACCGCGGCCAGGCTCACGGAGTTCGCCGTCACCGCGAGGACGTCCGCCGGACCGAGGGCGCGGACGGCGGCCGCGAGCACCAGGGCCGAGTCGGCGCCGCCGGAGAACGCCACCGCGAGCCGGCCGAGACCGGCGAGGTGCGTGACGAGCCTCGTGGAGTCCATCAGCGCCCCGCGGCGATCGTCGCGACGACACGGGCGGGCAGGCCGAGTTCGCGGGCGGCCGCCACGACGTCGTCGTGCTCCGGCTTGGCCCCGTGCGGCCCGCGCTTGCGCCGCACCGGCACCCCGAGCACGTCGACGGTTTCGGTCGCCCGCGCGAGCGCGGTGCGGCGGACCGGGTACTCGCGCAGGCCGAGGCTGCCGGTTTCGGCGAGCACCAGGTCCGCGAGCCGGGCCGCGTGCTCCCGCTCGGCGAGCACGTGCAGCACGTGGGCCGGTCGCCCCTTCTTCATGGTCACCGGACTGATCCACGCGTCGAGCGCGCCCGCCGCCAGCAGCCCGCCGGCGACGTGCCCGAGCACCTCGCCGGTGACGTCGTCGAGGTTCGTCTCCAGCACCACCAGCGTGCGGTGCCCGGCGGCCACCGGCTCGCCGAGGTGCACGACCGCGACGTTCGGCCGGTCCGGCAGCGACCGGGTGCCCGCGCCGTAGCCGGTGGCCAGCAGGCGGAACTCCGGCGGTGGTTCGAACCGGGCGTCGACGGCCTTCAGCACCGCGGCCGCGGTGGGGGTGACCGTCTCTCCGGCCAGGTCGCTGCCGACCGTCCGTGCACCCCGCAGGAGAGCGGCGGTCGCGGGCGCGGGGCAGGGGAGGAGGCCGTGCGCGGTGCGGACGGTGCCGGTGCCGAGGGGCAGCGCGCCACAGTACACAGTGGACACTTCCAGGGCGTCCAGTGCGGCGCAGACGCCGATGACGTCGACGAGCGTGTCGTGGCCGCCGAGTTCGTGGAGGTGGACGTGCTCGGGATCTTCCCCGTGCAGCCGGCCTTCGACGTCGGCGATCGCCCGCAACGCGGCGACGGACCGTTCGGCGACCGGCGCGGGCTCGACCCGCCCGGCCATGGCGATCAGTTCGGCCGCGGACCGGCTCGTGGCCTCGTCGGCGACGTCCACGACCGCGCGGGCCGTCATCAGCCCGTGGGTGAGCAGGGACTGGACGCGCAGCTCCCAGCCGGTCAGGCCGCTGGTGGCGACGGCGGACCGGATGCGGTCCAGCGGTGCGCCGGCGTCGACCAGCGCGGCGAGCAGCATGTCGCCGGCCAGGCCGGTGAACGGGGAGATGACGCAGATCGTCACGGCCGCCTCCGCAGCACCTGGGCGAGCCGGAACGCGGCCATCGCCGCGCCGAACCCGGAGTCGATGTTGACGACGGTGATGCCCGCCGCGCAGGAGGCGTGCATCGCCAGCAACGCCGTGACGCCTTCGAGGCCCGCGCCGTACCCGGTGGACGTGGGGACGGCGATCACCGGGCAGGCGACCAGCCCGCCCACGGCCGAAGCCAGCGCGCCCTCCATGCCCGCGACGACGATGACCGCGTCCGCCTCGCGCAGGCGGCCGGTTTCGGCGAGCAGGCGGTGGATCCCGGCGACGCCCACGTCGGTGACCGCGTCCACCGCGAGGCCGATGGCCGTGGCGACCTCCAAGGCTTCCTCGGCGACCGGGCCGTCGGACGTGCCGGCCGCGGCCACCGCGACCGTGAAGGCACTCACCGGGGGCGGGCGCCAGACGAGCAGCCGGGCGCCGGGGGAGTAGCGGCCACCCGGGACCTCGGCCAGCACCGCACGGGCGGCCTCGGCGTCGACCCGGGTGACCAGCACCGGACCGGTGTTGTGCGCGAGCAACGCCCGCACGATGGCCGCGATCTGCGCCGGGGTTTTCCCCGGCCCGTACACGACTTCGGGGAGTCCCTGCCGCTGTTCGCGGTCCAGGTCGACGCGCGCGAACCCGGAGGTCGGCGGTGCTCATGCCACGTACGGGATCGTCAGCGGGCCTTCGGGGAGGACGCAGGCCCGCGCGCCCGGCCCGGCCCGGTCGAGGGCCTCGGCCACGGTGGCCGCGACGTCGGTGGTCCGGGTCAGGTGGGCCGTCGCGAGGTCGGCCTCGGTCAGGAAATCCGTGTGCACGACGACCCGGCAGTCGTCCTGGATCTTCGCCTGGATCTGGACCTGCCACTGGTCGGGCACGGTCACCGGGCGGGCCGCGATCTCCGCGAGCAGCGCCGCCGGGGAATCCGCCGACGCGAGGACTTCCCGGTACGAGCCGTGATCGGGAAACCCGTCCCGGCACTCCGCGGCGCACACGATCGTCCCGCCCGGCTTGGTGATCCGGTGCGCCGCCGACATTCCCTTGACGGCCTGATAGAGGTTCTGGTCGAGGGGATACCCGGAGTTGGTCGTCACCACGACGTCGAACGGCGCCGGAACCGGCCGCATGGCGACGTCGCGGGCGGCGCGGGCCGCCGTCGCGTGCATGGCGAGCAGGTCGCCGCCGAAGGCCCCGATGACCGCCTTGTCGCGGTTGAGGATGACGTCGAGGGCGAAGGTGACGCCGGTGGCCGCGGCGATCGCGCGGACGTCGTCGTGCACCGGGTTGCCCTCGGTGATCCCCCAGGTGGCGTTGCGGTGCCCGATCCGGCGGGCGTCGTGCAGCACCAGCACGGTCTCCAGGGCCGCGAGCCCGGGCGCGACCAGCTTGGGACCACCCGAAAAGCCGGCGAAGAAGTGCGGTTCGACGAACCCGGTGGTGATCCGCACGTCGGCGGCGACCCACTCGCTGTTCAGCCACACCGGGACGTCGTCGCCGTGGCGGCCCAGCCAGGTCAGGCTCGCGCGGTCGCGGGCGTCGTGGTTCACGATCCGGACCGTGTCGACGACCTCGTCGCCGAACATTGCGCGCAGCTCGGCGTCGGTGTTGCCGCGGTGGGTGCCGGTGGCGACGAGGATGACGACGTCCTCGAGCCGGACGACCCCGTCGAGCTCGGCGAGGATCGCGGGGATCATCAGTTCGCGTGGCTGCGGCCGGGTTCCGTCGCACGCCGAGATCGCGACCGTCTGCCCGGGCCGCACCCGCTCGCGCAGCGGCGGCCCGGCGACCGGCTCGCGCAACGCGCGGCGCAGCAGCACGTCCGCGGGTTCGGTGACCGGGTGGTGCACCGGCGTCACCACGGTGGTGACTTCGGGATCGATGGCCAGATCGAGCCCGGTTTCCCCGTAGGCCAGCCGGACGATCATGACGCCAGCCCGTAGACGCGAGACGCGGTGCCGCCGCGGACGGCGTCGCGTTCGGCGGGGGTCAGCTCCTCCAGGAGGCGGTCAGCGGCGTCCATGACTTCCGCGTACGTCCCGGCGAGCAGGCACACCGGCCAGTCGGAGCCCAGCATCAGCCGGTCCGGGCCGAACGCGGTGAGCGCGGTTTCGGCGTACGGCCGCAGATCCCCGACCCGCCACGGCCGTCCGGCTTCCGTCACCAGACCGGACAGCTTCGCGACGACGTTGGGTTCGCGGGCCAGCGTGGCCAGCTCGGTCGCCCACGGCTCGAGCTCCCCGGAGGCGATCGGTGGTTTGGCGAGGTGGTCGAGGACGAAGGTGAGGTCCGGCAGCGCCCGGACCGCCGCGGTGGCCGCCGGGAGCTGGTGGGGCCGCACGAGCAGGTCGTACACCAGCCCACCGTCCCGCACCGCCGCGAGCCCGGCCAGGACGTCTTCGCGTTCCAGCCAGCGCGGGTCGGGCTCGGGCTCGACGAGGTGCCGGATGCCCTTCAGGAGCCCGCCGCCCGGGGCCGAGCGCAGCCGTTCGAGGTCCCGCGACGGCGAATCCGTGAGGTCGAGCCAGCCGACCACCCCGGCGATGAGCGGCTCCGCGGCGGCGATCGCGAGGAACTCGATGGACTCCTCGAGATCCGGCAGGACCTGGACGAGCACCGTCGCGTCGATCCCCGCGGCGGCCGCCCGGAGGTCGGCCGGGGTGTAGTCGCGCCGGATGGCCGCGGTGTCCTCGCCGTCGAGCCACGCGTGGCGGCGGACGGAGGTCTGCCACAGGTGGTGGTGCGCGTCGACGCGCCGGCCGCTCACGCCCGGCCGATCCGGTGGTGCTGGCGGCCCAGGCCGTCGATCTCCACGGTCACTTCGTCCCCTTCGGACAGATAGGGGAAGTCGTTGGCGCCGAAGGCCACCCCGGCCGGGGTGCCGGTGTTCACGACGTCACCCGGTTCGAGCACCATGAACTGGCTGAGGTACCAGACGATGTGCCGGACGTCGAAGAGCATGTTCTTCGTGGTGCCGTCCTGGCGCGGCTGCCCGTTGACCGCCAGCCGCAGGCCCAGGTCCTGGGGGTCGCCGGCCTCGTCCGGGGTGACCAGCCACGGGCCGAGCGGGTTGAACGTCTCGCAGGACTTGCCCTTCGTCCACTGGCCGCCGCGTTCGTGCTGGAAGTCGCGTTCGCTGACGTCGTTCGAGACGGCGTACCCGGCGATCACCGCGTCGGCGTCCTTCGGCGTCGCCAGGTACCGCGCCCGCCCGCCGAGCACCACGGCGAGCTCGACCTCGTAGTCGGTCTTGGCGCTGGTCCGCGGGATGAGCACGGAGTCGTGGGGACCGATGATCGTGTTGGTGGCCTTGAGGAACACGACCGGCTCGGCTGGTGGCTGCGCGCCGGTTTCCGCGGCGTGGTCGGAGTAGTTCAGCCCGATGCAGGCGAGCAGGCCGGGCCGGGCCACCGGGGCGCCGACGCGCAGGCCCGTGGCGTCCAGCACGGGCAAGGTGCCCTCCCGCAGTGCCGTCCGGGCCCGGGCGACGCCGTCGGCGGCGAAGAAGGCGCCGTCGAGGTCCGGGGTCAGCGAACGCAGGTCCCGCGCCGCACCGGTTTCGTCGAGGACGACGGGGATCTCGTGGCCGGGGTCGCCGAGGCGTTGGAAGCGCATGGCGGGGACCGTAGCAGACATATGATGTCTTGCTCAAAGGTCGAAGAGATCATCATACGTTAAACCACTTTTAGTAGTTGAAGATGACTTTGAGTCCAAGTTATCGCCGAGTTATGGACGAAGTCTGGACAATCGATGGGGCGGCGCGTAGCCATACATATGTTGTCTGCGCCGAATGAGAGGTGGCCCCGTTGGCCGAAGTGATCAGCGCCATCGACGCGGTGGACGTGCGCTTCCCGACTTCGCTGAGCCTGGACGGGTCGGACGCGATGAACCCGGAACCCGACTACTCCGCGGCGTACGTGACCATCCGCACGAGTGCCGGCGACGAGGGCTACGGGCTCGCCTTCACCGTCGGCCGCGGCAACGACGTCGAAGTCGCCGCCGTCCGGGCGCTCGTGCCGCTGGTCGTCGGGATGCCGGTGGCCGACGCCCTCGCCGACCTCGGCGCGTTCTCCCGCCGGCTGACCGGGGACAGCCAGCTGCGGTGGCTGGGCCCGGACAAGGGCGCGATCCACATGGCCGCGGCCGCGATCGTCAACGCGGCGTGGGACCTGCGCGCCCGCCGCGAAGGCAAGCCGGTCTGGCGGCTGCTCGCCGAGATGTCCCCGGACGAGCTGGTGGACCTGGTCGACTTCCGGTACCTGCAGGACGCCCTGACCCGCGACGAAGCCCTCGACATCCTCCGCCGGGCCGAACCGGGCCGCGCGGCCCGTCAGGCCGAGCTCCTGGAATCCGGTTTTCCCGCCTACACCACGACTCCCGGCTGGCTCGGCTACTCGCCGGAGAAGCTGGCGGCCCTGGCCAAGGAGGCGGTCGAGGACGGCTTCACCCAGATCAAGCTCAAGGTCGGCGCCGACCTCGACGAGGACATCCGCCGGATGAGACTCGCGCGGGACGTCGTCGGGCCGGACGTCCGGATCGCCATCGACGCCAACCAGGCCTGGGGCGTCGGGCAGGCCATCGAATGGCTGCGCCCCCTCGCCGAGTTCGACCCGTACTGGATCGAGGAGCCGACCTCGCCCGACGACGTGCTCGGCCACGCGGCGATCCGCCGGGCGGTCGCCCCGATCAAGGTGGCCACCGGCGAGCACACCCACAACGCGGTGATGTTCAAGCAACTGCTGCAGGCGGAGGCGATCGACGTCCTCCAGCTCGACGCGAGCCGGGTCGCCGGGGTCACCGAGAACATCGCGATCCTGTTGCTGGCCGCGAAGTTCGGCGTCCCGGTGTGCCCGCACGCCGGGGGCGTGGGGCTGTGCGAGATGGTGCAGCACCTGTCGATGTTCGACTTCGTCGCGGTGAGCGGCACCCAGACCGACCGCGTCATCGAATACGTGGACCACCTGCACGAGCACTTCGTCGACCCGGTCCGGATCGAGCGCGGCCGCTACCTCGCCCCGCGGGAGCCGGGCCTCGGCGCCCGCCTGCACGCGGACTCCGTGGCGCAGTACCGGTTCCCCGACGGCCCGGTCTGGCAGCGGGACGCGGTGGTGGTCGCGTGAGCGGGGACTTCGACGGCGTCCGGGCCGTCGTGACCGGCGGGGCGTCCGGCATCGGGCTGGCCACGGCGCGGATGCTGTCCCGGCGGGGCGCGCGGGTGGTCTGCCTCGACCTGAACGACCAGGTCGAGGCACCCCTGTCCGGGGTGCGGGCGGACGTCTCGGACGACGGCTCGGTGCGAGCCGCGGTCGCCGCTGCCGTCGAGCACCTCGGCGGCCTCGACGTCCTGGTGAACAACGCCGGGATCGGCGCGCAAGGAACCGTCGAGGACAACGAAGACGCCGAATGGCACCGCGTGTTCGACGTCAACGTCGTGGGCATGGTCCGGGTGGCCCGCGCCGCCCTGCCGCACCTGCGGTCCTCGCCCGCGGCCGCGATCGTGAACACCTGCTCGATCGCGGCCACCGCCGGGCTGCCGCAGCGGGCGCTCTACAGCGCCACGAAGGGCGCGGTCCTCGCGCTCACCCGCGCGATGGCCGCCGACCACCTGGCCGAAGGAATCCGCGTGTGCTGCGTGAACCCCGGCACCGCGCACACCCCGTGGATCGACCGGCTGCTCTCGAAAGCCGACGATCCCGACGCCGAACTAGCCGCGCTCGCCGCGCGCCAGCCCACCGGACGGCTCGTCACCGCCGACGAGGTCGCCGCGGCGATCTGCTACCTGGCCGGCCCGCACGCCGGCGCCACCACCGGCACCGATCTCGCCGTGGACGGCGGGATGTCCGGCCTCCGTCTCCGCCCGAAACCTGTCAACGAGGAGAGGTCATGAAGTTCCAGCACCTGCGCCGTGCCGCCGTCGTCACCGCCGGCGTCCTGACCGCGGCCGCACTGGCCGGATGCGGTGGCGGCGGCACGACCGCCGCCTCGGGCGGCAAAACCGTCGTCGGGGTCGACTACCCGCGCTCGGACACCGACTTCTGGAACGCCTACATCAAGTACGTGCCCCAGTTCGCCGGCCAGTTCGGGCTCGACCTCAAGACCACCAACTCGCAGAACGACGTCGCGAACCTGACGGCCAACGTGCAGACGATGATCAGCCAGGGCGTCAAGGGCGTGGTGATGGCCCCGCAGGACACCGCGGCGATCATCCCGACGCTGCAGCAGCTGGCGAGCAAGAAGATCCCGGTCGTCTCCGTCGACACCCGGCCGGACCAGGGCAACGTCTACATGGTCGTGCGGGCCGACAACCGCGCCTACGGCGAGAAGGCCTGCCAGTTCCTCGGCGCCAAGCTCGGCGGGCAGGGCAAGGTCGTGATGCTGCAGGGCGATCTCGCGTCGATCAACGGCCGGGACCGCACCGAGGCCTTCAACGACTGCATGAAGAAGGACTTCCCGGGCATCACGGTGTTCGGCGAGGCCACCAACTGGGACGCCAACACCGCGGCCCAGAAGCTGCAGACCCGGCTGACCGCGAACCCGGACATCAAGGGCGTCTACATGCAGTCGAGCTTCGCCCTGTCCGGCACGCTGCAGCTGCTGAAGCAGCGTGGCCTGGCCGTGCCGGCGAGCGACCCGAAGCACGTGTTCATCGTGTCCAACGACGGCATCCCCGAGGAACTGGCCAAGATCCGGGCCGGCGAGATGGACGCGACCGTGTCCCAGCCGGCGGACCTGTTCGCCAAGTACGCCCTGCAGTACGTCAAGGACGCCATCGCCGGGAAGACACCGGCCGCGGGCAAGACCGACCACGACAGCACCATCATCCAGGTCCGCGACGGCCTGATGGAGGACCAGCTGGCCGCGCCGCTGGTCACCGCGGACGGCGCCAAGTTCGGTCCGGTGAGCAGCGTCAAGGTCGACGACCCGTCCCTGTGGGGCAACAGCAAGAGCTGATCCGCTTCAGAGAGGAAGCGAACATGAGCACCGTGCCGGTCGTCGAGGCGCGCGGGGTGGTCAAGCGCTACGGCGCCACCGTGGCGCTCGACCACGCCGACCTGACCGTCCTTCCCGGACAGACGCACGCATTGGTCGGCCGCAACGGGGCCGGCAAGTCGACCCTGGTGTCCGTCCTCACCGGACTGACCGAGCCGGACGCCGGGACCGTGCGGCTGGACGGGGAACCGGCCCCGGCGCTGGCCGACCGGGACGCCTGGCGGTCCCGGGTGGCCTGCGTGTACCAGCGGTCGACGATCATCCCCGACCTGTCGGTGGCGGAGAACCTGTTCCTGAACCGGCAGGAGACCCGCGGCGGGTTCGTCCGCTGGGCCGCGCTGCGCCGCTCGGCGGGCGAGCTCCTGGAACGCTGGTCGGTGGACGTCGACGTGCTCCGGCCGGCCCGGGAGCTGAGCGTCGAGCAGCGGCAGTTCGTGGAGATCGCGCGGGCCCTGTCGTTCGGCGCCCGGTTCGTCATCCTCGACGAGCCGACCGCGCAGCTCGACGGGGCCGCGATCACCCGGCTGTTCGGGCACATCGCCGAGCTGCAGCGCCAGGGCGTCACCTTCCTGTTCATCAGCCACCACCTCCAGGAGGTGTACGAAATCTGCGACACGGTGACGGTGTACCGGGACGCCCGGCACGTCCTCACCGCGCCGGTCGCCGAGCTGCCGAAGGCCGACCTCGTCGCGGCGATGACCGGGGAGAACGCCGTGGCGACGCAGGAACGGGCGTCGTCGGCCCGGCACGGCGCCGAACCCGTGCTCCGGGTGGACGACCTGACCCTCGCCCCCTACTTCCGAGACGTGTCGTTCGACGTCGCGCCCGGCGAGATCGTCGGGCTGGCCGGATCCGGCAGCAGTGGCAAGACCGAGCTCGCCGAGGCACTGGCCGGGCTGCGCAAACCCACCTCCGGCACGGTCTTCGTCGGGGACTCCCGGCCCCGGCCCGGTGACGTCCCGGCCGCGCTGGCCGCGGGGGTCGGGTTCGTCCCGGAAGACCGGCACCACCAGGGTTTCGTGCCGGAGATGTCCATTGCGGACAACTCCACGATGAGCGTGCTGGACCGGCTCGGCCCCGGCATCTTCGTCCGCTCCGGCCTGCGCGACCGGCTCGCCGGGCAGCTGATCACGCGGCTGGCGGTGAAGACCCCGGGCCCGGAGCTGCCGGTGTCCGCGCTGTCGGGCGGCAACCAGCAGAAGGTCGTCATGGCCAGGGCCCTGGCCGGCGATCCCCGCCTGCTCGTGCTGATCACGCCCACCGCCGGGGTCGACGTGCGGTCGAAGGAATTCCTCCTGGGCAAGGTCGCGGAGGCCGCCGCGGCGGGCACCGCGGTGCTGATCGCCTCGGACGAACTCGACGACCTGCGCCTGTGCGACCGGCTGCTGGTCGTGGTGCACGGCAGGCTCACCACCGAAATGCCCGCAGGCTGGCAGGACCGCGAGGTCGTGGCCGCCATGGAAGGAGTCGACCTCGATGCCTGAAAGCCCCGCCGCGGTGGGCGCCCCGCCGCGGACCGGAATCCCGCCCGCGCCCCGGCGCATCGCGCTGGCCCGCCTGCGCGACTTCGCGCTGGTGCCCGGGATCATCGCGATCGCCGTCGTCGGCCAGCTGGTGAACCCGGTGTTCCTCCAGTACGACAACGTGATCAACATCCTGCAGACGATGTCCGAGATCGCCCTGCTGGTGCTCGCCCAGACGATGGTCCTGGTCGTGGGCAAGATGGACCTCTCGCTGGAATCGACGTTCGGGCTCGCGCCCGGCGTGGCGGCCTGGCTGACCATCGGCGGCGGCCATTCGCTCGGGCTGCTGCCGTCGTGGACCGCCGTGCCGGTGGTGCTGGCCGTCGGCGTGGTGGTGGGGGCGCTCAACGCCCTGCTGATCGTCCGGTTCGGGCTGAGCGGGTTCGTCGTCACCCTGGGCATGCTGATCGTGCTGCGCGGCCTGCTGACCGGGATCTCCGGCGGCCAGACGTTCTTCGGCCTGCCCGATTCCATGCTCTACCTCGGCACGACGTTGTGGGCCGGGATCCCGGCGTCGATCTGGATCTGCGTGCTGCTGTTCGCGGGCGGGATCGTACTGCTCGGCTACACCCGGTTCGGGCGCAGCCTGTACGCGATCGGCGGCAACGAAGACGCGGCGAAGGCGGCCGGCATCCGGACCGACCGGATCGTGTGGATCGTGCTGACCGGGGCCAGCGTGCTGGCCGCGCTCGGCGGGCTGCTGCTCTCGGGCCGGCTGGCGTCGGTGGCCGCGGCGCAGGGCAACGGCTACATCTTCACGGTGTTCGCCGCCGCCGTCATCGGCGGGGTGAGCCTGAACGGCGGGCGCGGCACGCTCTGCGGCGCGTTCACCGGCATCCTGCTGCTGTACATGATCCAGAACGTGCTGACCCTGGCCGGCGTGCCCGCCCAGTGGATCGGCGCGCTCAACGGCGCGATCATCCTCATCGCGCTGGTGATGTCCCGCATCACCAGCGGCAAGCGGCAGACCTGATGGCGGACCTCGGCCTGGGCACCGCGGGCCTGGGCAACGTCTTCGGGGAGATCGACGACGAGGCCGCCGCGGAAGTCATCGCCGCGGCGGCCTCCGCCGGGGTCCGGTACTTCGACACCGCGCCCTACTACGGTTTCGGGCTGGCCGAGCGCCGGCTCGGCCGAGCGCTGGCCGGGCGGCCCGCGGGCTCGTTCACCGTGTCGACGAAGGTGGGCCGGACGCTCACCGACGGCGGCTGCTTCTTCGACTTCTCCGCGGACGCCGTCCGCCGCGGGTTCGAAGGCAGCCTGGACCGACTGGGCCTCGACCGCGTCGACATCGCCTACCTGCACGACCCCGACGACCACGAAGAGGCGGCCGCTTCCGAAGCCTGGCCGGAGCTGTGCCGGCTGCGCGACGAAGGCGTGGTCTCCGCGATCGGCGTCGGGATGAACCAGTGGGAGATGCCCGCCCGGTTCGTCGAGCGGCTCGACGTCGACGTCGTCCTGCTCGCCGGCCGGTACACCCTGCTGGATCGCAGTGGCTCGCCGTTGCTCGACCTCTGCGCCGACCGCGGGGTGGACGTGGTGCTGGGCGGGGTGTTCAACTCCGGCCTGCTCATCGATCCCCGGCCGGGCGCCTGGTTCGACTACGCCCCGGCGGCGGCGGAGCTGGTGGCCCGCGCCCAGCGGATGCGGGACGTCGCCGCGTCGGCGGGGTACGACCTGGCCGCGTGCGCGCTCGCGTTCGCCGCCGCGCACCCCGCCGTCACCTCCGTCCTGGTCGGCGCCACGAGCGCCGGCCAGGTGCGGGAGAACCTCGAGGCCTTCCATCGCGAGGTGCCGCACGAACTGCTGCACCACTTGATTTCCTGCTAGGTCCCCTCACCCTGGAGAGTGCAACGATGCCCCCTGTCCAGAACCCGTTCTCCCGCCGGCAGTTCGGTGCCCTCGCGGCCGCCGGGCTCGCCGCGGCCGCCGTGCCGCCCGCGCTGGCCGGCCCGGCCGCGGCCGCCGCCGCGCAGTGCTACGAGCCGACGTGGCCGTCGGTCGACCGGCACCCGCCCGCGCCGGAGTGGTTCCAGGACGCCAAGTTCGGCATCTACTGGCACTGGGGCGCGTTCACCACGCCGGAGTTCGGCAGCGAGTGGTACGGCCGGAACATGTACATCCCGAACAGCGGCGAGAACACCCACCACAAGGCGACCTACGGCGATCCGACGGTGTGGGGCTACGACCGGTTCATCGATGGCGGCACCGACGTGGCCGGCAATCCCGTGCAATTCGCGCCGAAGCTCGTCTCCCGCGGCGGGCAGTTCGACCCGGAGGAGTGGGCGCGGGTGGTCAAGGCGTCCGGGGCGAAGTTCGCCGGCCCGGTCGCCGAGCACCACGACGGGTACTCGATGTGGGACAGCAAGATCAACGAGTGGAACTCGGTGGCGCGCGGGCCGCACCTCAACCTGCTGAAGCTCTTCTCCGACGCGATCCGCGGGCAGGGCCTGAAGCTGCTGGTCGCGATGCACCACGCGTTCAATTACAACGGTTTCTACGACTTCGCGCCGCCGCAGAGCACCCCGAGCCTGCGCAAGCTGTACGGCCAGCTGCCGCGCGCCGAAGAAGACGCGCTGTGGCTGGCCAAGCTCAAGGAGGTCATCGACCGCGCGAAGCCGGACGTCCTGTGGCAGGACTTCTCGCTGAACTCGCCCGGCTACTGCATCAACAGCGGCCCGTGCGCGGTGGGGGAGCAGCAGCGCCTCGAGTTCCTGGCCTACTACTACAACCAGGCCGAAAAGTGGGGCAAGGACGTCGTCGCGACGTTCAAGCACTTCGACCACGGCTTCACCACCGCCGGCGAAGTCGCGGACTACGAACGCGGCGGCCCGGCCGACATCGTCACGCCGTACTGGCTCACCGACGACGCCATCTCCAGCAGCAGCTGGAGCTACACCCGGGGCATCGGCTACTACTCGAGCACGCAGATGATCCACGCGCTGATCGACCGGGTCAGCAAGGGCGGCAACATGCTGCTCAACATCTCCCCGACGCTGGAAGGCACGATCCCGGCCGAGCAGCGCGCGGTGCTCGCCGACTTCGGCACCTACCTCGGCCGCGTCGGCGAGTCGATCTACTCGACGCGCACCTGGGACGTCTACGGCGAGGGCCCGACCAAGATGGGCGGCGGCTCGTTCGTCTCGCCGAAGGTCGGCACGGCCAAGGACTTCCGGTTCACCCGGGACAAGTCGAGCCGGGTGCTCTACGCGACCATCCTGGCCTGGCCCGGCGCGACTGCGGACCTCACGACGCTGTCCGGCAAGCGGATCGACCTGAGCAGCCTGAAGCGCGTCGAACTGCTCGGCGCCCCCGGCGCGTTGAAGTACACACAGGACGACGCCGGTCTGCACGTCACGTTGCCGGCCAAGCCGTACGACTCACCCGCCTACGTGCTCAAGCTGACGTTCGCGGGCAGGATCCCTGTGGTGGGCCCCGCGTCCGGCGCGAAAGTGTTCGCCGAACGCGGTTACCGCGGCGCGAGCGCGGCGCTGGGTGTCGGCAGCTACACCGCGGCCCAGCTGCAGGCTGCACTGGCGAAACCCGTGTCCGCGATCTGGCCGGGGGACGGTTACGCGGCCCTCGGCTATCCGGCCGACAACTTCACCGGAACGCCGAGCCGGTTCCTTGTGGCCAGCCCGGACGTGCGGGCGTCCGCCATCGTGTCGATGCGCGTGGCGTTCGACCCCGCCCGGTGGTTCCGGATCGTCAACGTCACCAGCGGCCTGGCCGTGGACGGCGGGGGAGCGGTCGCGGCGGGCAGCAAGCTGAAGGTCTGGACCCCGGACGACAGCCCGAACCTCCAGTTCGGCATCGCGGACGCCGGCGACGGGTTCGTCAAGCTGGCCAACCGCACCAGCGGCCTGGTGATCGACGGCGCCGGCGCCACCACCGCGGGCGGCAACCCCGTGCAGTCGGCCGACACCGGCGCGGCGAGCCAGCAGTGGACGGTCACCGACACCGGCGGCGGCGTCTACGTGCTCGCCAACCGGGTGACCGGGCTGGTGCTCGACGGCGGCGGGAACGTGCCGTCGGGTTCCCCGCTGAAGGTGTGGAACGACGACGGCAGCCCCAACCTCCGCTGGTCGATCTCCGTTGCCTGAGAGGGCTGCGGGCGCCGTGACCGGGCTCCGGTCACGGCGCTCCGCCGTCGAGCTCCCGCACCTCGGCCAGGTGCGTGCGCAGCCAGCGTTCGGACGTGTCGACGTGCATCAGCGCGGCGGCGGTGGCCACCGCCGGGTCGCGGTCGGCGAGCGCGTCGTAGATGGCCTTGTGCTGCGACAGCGTCACGTGGGTCGCGCCGCGTTCGACGGTGCCGCGCCAGACCCGCGCGCGCAGGGTCCGCGAGGAGATCCCGTCCAGCAGCGCGGTGAGCGTCTCGTTGCCCGTCGCGGTGACGACCGCCCGGTGGAAGGCGGCGTCGAGCACGGTGAGGCGTTCGACGTCCTCGACGGCCTCGTGCATCGCGTCGAGCAGCTCGCCGACGGCCCGCAGCTGCGCGTCGGTGATCCGGGTGGCGGCCAGGCCGGTCGCCGCGGGCTCCAGCAGCCGGCGCACCTCGGTGAGTTCGAGGACGCTGCCGCCCTGCATGAGCGCAACCGCGCTGCCGAGGCCTTCCAGCAGCAGGCTCGGCGCGAGACTGGTGACGTACGTGCCGTCGCCGCGGCGGACTTCGAGCACCCGGGCCAGGGCGAGCGCCTTGACGGCTTCCCGGGTGGGGCTGCGGGAGATCCCGAGCTCGGTGGCGAGTTCGTGCTCGGGCGGCAGCTTGGAGCCCGCCGGGAACCGGCCGGAGGAGACGAACTCCCGGATCCGGTCGATTGCTTCGTCGGTCAACGACCTCGCCATGGTCCTCCTTGCGCAACTTGTTGCGAGTCTACCATTCGTATGACGTATTTGCGGCGAGGAGGGGTCTAGAACGCGGGGATCCACCAATTTCGATCGAGGTGGGTCCCTGAGACGTGTGATGTTTCGGGCATGGGCTGGCGCGCGCGGAAACGCAGTGAATGACTCATTCCTAGCGTCGGACGCCAGGAATGAGTCATTCACTGCACCCGGCTCGGGAACTGGTGAGCTACGCGACCCGGCTCGCCTGCCCGCGGCGGCTACACGGCGACGGCGGACGAGCCGGTCCGCGAGGCGGGGACGTGCCGGACGTGTTTTCGTGCGCGGCCGCACCGGCCCGCCGCCCTGGTGACGCGGGCCGGTGCGGCGCGGGGTGTTCAGCGGTCGCCGGGCTCGGTATCCGGGTTCGCGGGCTGCGCACCGCGGCGGAGGTCCGCCTCGGTCCGGATCCGGGTGCGGTTCGGGTTGGCGACGCCGGTGGGGGTGGAGTTGTCGTTCACGTCCGTCCTTTCGACGATCGGTGATTACCCCGGCCGCCGGCGCGCCGAACAGTGGTCCGCGACACGGTCTCGCGTCGATCGGCCGGGCGGCACCGACGGGTATCGCAGCGCCCGGCCCGGACGTCATGAATGACTCATTCCTTGCGTCCGATGCCAGGAATGAGTCATTCATGACCCCGGAGGCGAACCGGCGGCACGGAACGCGGGTCACCCGCCGGGACCGGCGAAGCCACCCGGCCGGCCCGGTGCCGGCGCCGGAACTGTCAGCGGGACGCGGCCGCCACGGCGCGGGCGCGGTCGGCGAGCCGGGCGGTGGCGTGCAGCACCGTCACGACCGAGCCGAGCGCGACCGCGCGGTCGCCCAGCTGTCCTTTGCAGACCGTCACCTGCGCACCGGCGAAGGGGAGGGCGTCGCGCAGGAGCGCGCTGCGCAGCGGGGGCAGCAGGACTTCGTAGGCGGCGGCGAGTTCCCCGCCGATGATCACCCGGTCCGGGTTGACCAGGTTGCCCAGGACGGCGATCGCCGTGCCGAGGCGGTGCCCCGCGTCGGTGAGCACCCGGACGCAGGCGCGGTCGCCCGCGACCGCGTGCCGGATGAGGTCGCCGGCCGCGAGCTCGGTGCCGTGGCGGGCCCGCAGCTGGTCGAGCAGCGCCGGCAGGCTCACGTACGTCTCGAGGCAGCCGCGGTTGCCGCAGCGGCAGATCCGGCCGGACGGGTCGACGGTCATGTGCCCGAACTCCGCGGCCGTGCCGCACGAACCGCGGAACAGCCTGCCGCCCAGGACGAAGCCGGCGCCGACGCCGGTGCCGAGCTTGATGTAGACGGCGACCTGCGCGCCCTGGCCCGCGCCCCAGGTGACTTCGGCGAGCGCGCCGAGGTTGCCGACGTTGTCGACGATCACGGGCAGGCCGAGTAGGGCGCCGAGTTCTTCGGCCGGGCGCAGCCCGACCCAGCTCGGCGCGATGCTGGACGAGCCGACCGTGCCCGTCAGCGTGTTGACCGGCCCCGGCAGCCCGGCGCCGACGCCGATCACCTTGCTCTGCTTGACCCCCGCGGCGGCGAGCGCGTCCCGCGCCAGCGTGGCCGCGATCCGCAGCGAATCCCGCGCGTCGTGGTCCCGGTCGAGCGGGCGGAGCTGCTCGGTCAGCACCGTGTGCGCCAGATCCGCGACGATCACGCGGATGTGGGTGTGCCCGAAGTCGATGCCGACGACGGCACCGGCGGCGGGGTTGAGGGTGAGCAGGGTGCCCGGCCGTCCCTGCTTCGGCGGGCCGCCGGGGCCCGGGCTGCCCTTCTCCACGATCAGGCCGTCCTGGTGCAGTGCGCCGACGACGTTCGACACCGTGGCCCGCGAAACGTCCAGCAGGCGCGCGATGTCCGCCCGGGTCAGGGGACCGCGGGTGCGCAGGAGCTCGACCACCCGCTCGTGATTTCCCGGCCGGGCGCCCGGGTGCCGTGTCACCACACCCGAGATGTACACGGTCGCCGCCGAAGCGACAAGAGGTGAACTTATTCGACGATATTCGACGGTCCGCGACGAATTTTCGGGCACTTTTGTTCATCCGGTTGACACATTGGGGCGTGTGGTCCCAGCATCAATGCTGCCGAGCCAGCGGTCAAAAGATCACCGGATGCGTGCCGGTGGCCGCGGCTCACCCGTTCGAACCACTCTCGCCCAAGGATGTGCGGACGTGAAACAGAACCGGTCTCCCGGCGCCCAGCGCGCCGACCCCCGCTAGCCCCGTGGCCAACGCGGAGGCCGCCGAAGCCCGTTCGGCGGCCCGGATGGCTTTCCCGGGAGTGTTAGCGCTAACACTGCACCTTTCCGCGCCGCTCCCGGAACCGGCCATGCCGTCGCCGCGGCTTTTCGAGCGCAAATGCGTGCCGTCCCCACGGAGGTGACCATGACTGTCCTCGACCTTTCCGATCCGCGGCCGACCCTGGCCGACGTGGCCAGGGCCGCCGGTGTCTCGTCGGCGACGGCGTCCCGGGTGCTCAACGGCTTTCCCCAGGTGCGCGCCGAGACCCGGCGCCAGGTCGAACAAGCCGTGCGGTCGCTCGGCTACGTCCGGCACCGCGCGGCCCGCGCGGCGGAGGGACGGCGGACGGGCACGGTCGCCGTCGTGCTGTGCGAGGACGGCCTGCGGCTGTTCTCCGATCCGTTCTTCGGCCGCGTCATGAGCGGGGTCGACCGGACGTTCACCCCGGCGGGCGTGCAGGTCGTGGTCCTGATGATGCAGGTGGGGGCCGAGGCCGCCACCCTCCGGTACCTGGGCGGCGGGCACGTCGACGGAGCCCTGTTCGTGAGCACGCACACGCGCTGCACCACGGCGTTGTCCCGGGCCGATTTCCCGGTGGTGAGCGTCGGACGGCCGATGGTGCCCGACCCCGCCCGGTACACCTACGTCGACGTGGACAACCGCGGCGGCGCCGAGGCGGCCGTGCGGCACCTGCAGGCGGCCGGGCGGCGGCGGATCGCCACCGTCGCCGGCCCGAAGGACATGGCGCCGGGCCGCGACCGGCTCGCCGGCTACGCCGCCGCGATCTCCGGCTCCGGTCTCGTCGACCCGGGCTTGGTGGCCCACGGCGATTTCGGGCAGGCCTCCGGCGACCACGCGATGCGGCGGCTGCTCGACCGCCGGCCGGACCTGGACGCGGTGTTCGTGGCGTCCGACGTGATGGCGGTGGGCGTGCTGCGCGCCCTGCGCCGCACCGGGCGCCGGGTTCCCGACGACGTCGCGGTCGTGGGCTTCGACAACGCGCCGATCGCCCGGTCCACCGATCCGCGGCTGACGACGGTGAGCCAGCCGGTCGAGGACCTCGGCGCCCGGTCGGCGCGCGAGCTGCTCGCGGTGATCGACGGGACGGCCGGGCAGCCGCGCCACGTGGTGCTCGGGACGACGCTGGTGGTGCGGGAATCCGCCTGACCCGTGCGGCCGCGGCGCCGCGGCGATCCGCGCGTGAGAAACGTGTGAGGCTTTCCGCGGTTCGCTGGTCTTTGCTCGCTCTTCGCGATTGAATACATCGAATCGTGCGACCGCGTGTTGACACGACGGTCGGCGCAAACGGATGCTCGGCGTACCGGCCGAAAGGCCGAACCTCCGGACCGACAAGGGAGAGCCGAGTCATGACCACCCTGCCGGCGTCCCCTTTCGCTGCGTCCTGATGGAGCCGGAACTCATCGAGATCACCGTCACCGTGCCGCACCCACCCGCGGCGGTGTGGACGATCGTGGGCAGCCCGCACCTCTACCCCCGGTTCGTCCGGGGGATCACGTCCTGCGAGCCGGTTTCCGAAGCGACCGGCCGGGGCGCCCGCTACCGGTACCGCGCCGGCGGGGAGGGCGAGGCCGAAATCTTCGTCCACCGCCGGGACGAGCACCTGGCCTGGTCGGGCCGGGAGCACCGGATGTCCGTCGTGCTGCGTCCGGTGCGCGAAGGCTGCGCGATCACCCTGCTGCTCACGCTGCTCGACGGCCGGTCGCCGGCGGTCCCGCGGATCCGGCAGCGGATCACGGACGCGATCGCGGCGATCAGCGACCACCTCGGCGGGGTCCCCGCGGCGGATCCGCTGCCACCGCGGCCCGCGAAGCGCGAGCTCGCGCGGATCCTGGTCAAGGCCGGGGTGCTCACCCCGGCCCAGCCCACCGGAACGCTGCGGCAGCTGCGGTCGGTGGGCCGCTGGGGCTCGACCCTGGCCGGCGGCTACGAAGCGGTGGCGCGCCGGACGCCGGAGTCCCTCGCGCTGTGCGACGAGCGGTCCGAGCGGACCTTCGGCGAGGTCGACGACCGCACCACCCGGCTGGCCGGGGTGCTGCAGCGCTACGGCATCACCGAGGGGTCGCGGGTCCTTTTGATGTGCCGCAACCACAACGCGATGGTCGAGACGATGATCGCCTGCAGCAAGCTGGGCGCGGACGTGGCTCTGATGAACACTGGGCTGGCACTGGGGCAGGCCGCCGAGTTCGCCTTGCGGCACGGGTCCCAGCTCGTGCTCGCCGACGCCGAGTTCGCGGCCCTGCGCGAGCAACTGCCGTCCGAAATCCCCCAGTTGTGGACGTGGCCACCCGGCGGCGGGTGGCACGGTCCGACGATCGAGGACCTGATCGAGGCGCAGCCGGCCGCCCGGATCGCCCCGCCGGGCAAGCCCGGCCGGCTCGTCGTGCTCACCTCGGGCACGTCCGGCCCGCCCAAGGGCGCTCGGCGTCCGACGCCGAACAACGTCGCGGACGCCGCCGCGGTGCTGTCGGAAATCCCGCTGCGGGCCGGGGAACCGATCCTGGTCGCCGCCCCGTTGTTCCACACCTGGGGCCTGGCCGCGCTCCAGCTCGGCATGGCGCTGCGCGCCGGGCTGGTGCTGCCCCGGCGCTTCGACCCGGAAGCGACGCTGTCGATGATCGAACGGCAGCGGTGCACGGCGTTGTTCGCGGTGCCGACGATGCTGCGGCGGCTGCTGGACCTGCCGGAGAAGACGCGCGCCCGCTACGACCTGTCCTCGCTGCGCGTGGTGGCCAGCTCCGGTGCGGGACTGCCGGGCCGGCTGGGCGAGGAGTTCATGGACGCCTTCGGTGACATCCTCTACAACCTCTACGGCTCGACGGAGGTGTCCTGGGCGGCGATCGCCGGGCCGGGCGACCTCCGCGCGGCCCGCGGCACGGCGGGCCGCCCGCCGATCGGTACCGCGATCCGCGTCCTGGACCGGGCGGGCACCCCGGTCCCGCCCGGCGCGACGGGCCGCCTGTACGTGGGCAACCGCCTGCTGTTCGACGGCTACACCGACGGGGAGCAGCTGGACGTCCGCGACGGCCTGATGGACACCGGCGACCGCGGGTACGTCGACGCCAACGGCCTGTTGTTCGTCCAGGGCCGTGAAGACGAGATGATCGTGTCCGGCGGCGAAAACGTGGCGCCGGCCCCGGTGGAGGAGGTCCTGCTCACGTTGCCGGAGGTGCGCGAGGCGGCGGTGGTCGGCGTCCACGACACCAAGTACGGCCAGCGCCTGGCGGCCTACCTCGTGCTGGTGCCGGGTGCGCACCTGGACGCGGACACGGTGCGGTCGCACGTGCGTGAGCGGCTCGCGCGGTTCGCCGTTCCGCGTGACGTCTTGTTCGTCGAAGAGCTGCCGCGCAATGCCACGGGCAAGGTCGTGAAGCGGGCGCTGCGCCGCAGCTACCGCTGGTGACGACCGGGACAGTCAGGCCGGGCAGCTGATGTCGTGCTGGGGTGCCGCCGGCGTCAGCAGGTAGTGGTCGCCGGCTGACCGGGTGCAGGCGTTCTTTTCGTAGACCCCGTGGCCTGCGCCCTCGTACGTCAGCAGCGTCGTGTTCGCCGGTGCCTGCCGGTGGACGGCGAGGGCCCAGGCGTACGGGGTCGCCGGGTCGAACCGGGAGTTCAGCAGCAGGATCCGCGGCGCCCGCGGGATGGTCAGCCGGTGCGGCGGGTTCGCCGGCGGGCCGTGGACGCCCAGGCAGGCCATCGCTTCGCCGTGGCTGAGCGTGCTCCCGCGCAGGATCGGCCCGCGGCGCAGTTCTTCGGCGTGCAAGGCCGAATACTGCGCGAAACTCCGGATCCGCAGGTCGAAGTCCTGGCAGACGACGGCCAAGCGGAGCGACTCGTAGTTGTAGGTGAACTGCGCGGTCACCGGCGGACTCCCGGCCGCGGCGTCCGCGATCGCCTGGCCGATGTCGGCCCAATCGGGGCGGTACATGTCTTTCAGCACCCGGTCGCGCAGTTCGCTTTGCGCCTGCGGAATCGCTTCGGTCGCCGCGAGGGCTTTCCGCCAGACGGCGAAGACGTCCTGGCCGTGCAGCGTGCAGTTCGCCGTCCGGTCGCACCACGCGGCGAACTGGCGGAACGCCCCGTCCGCGGCGGCGGCACGGTCACCGAGGAAGCGTTCGACGCCGGCGCTGTGGTCGATGACGCTGTCGAGCACCATGGCCCGGACCCGGTCACCGAACAGCTCGGCGTACTGCTGGCCGAGCAGGGTGCCGTAGGAGATGCCGAGGAAGCTGATCCGGGCTTCGCCGAGGGCGCGGCGGACGGCGTCCATGTCCCGGGCGTTGACCTCGGTGTTCGCGTGGTCGAAGACGGGCAGGTTGCCGGCACGGCAGCCGGCGACGGCCTGCTCGCTGTAGGCCCGCAGCGCGGCGAACTCGGCCGGGCCGGCGGGCTCGTCGCCCGGCGGCCGTCCCGTGTCCGGGCACTCGATGAGTTGGCTGCGGCCGGTCCCGCGCAGGTCGAAGCCCACGATGTCGAACCGGGCCCGGATCTCCGGGCTGAAGAAGGGCGACGTCACCGGCAATTCCGCACTCGACGAGCCCGGGCCGCCGAAATCGGCCAGCAGCACCCCGATGCGGTGTGCGGAATCCGTGGCCCGGTGCCGGCCCACGGCCAAGGGGATGGACGGACCGCCGGCGGAGTGCCAGTCGAGCGGCACCCGCACGGTGCCGCACTCCCCGTCCGGCGGGGCAGGGTTGTCGGGGTCGACGGGACAAGCCGTCCAGACGATCGGGGCGGGCTGCCAACCGGCCTCCGCGACGGCGGGCGTGCCGCCGGTCAGCAGGAGGGCACTGGCCAGGACCGTTCCCCACATCCGAGGCTCCTCCCCGCGATGACCCGGACCCGGTCGACCGTAGGGCTTGCGGGTGTGGCACCACAAGGGGTGTTGCCGGACGAGGCCGGTCGTCCACATGCGACGCCGGGTGGTGCGCCGGCCGGAACTGTCGGTGGTCGCCGGTAAGCTGGATACCGGGGGGCGGAGGCCCGTCCCCTTCGAGTGGGCGCAGCCCGGCTTCCGCGGCTTCGTCGCCGCGGCCGGCCGGTCCGCTATGGGTCGTCAGGTATTCGCGTTCGGTGATTCGGCGCGGAAACAGTCTGGTTCTTTCCGTAGCCGCGCCCGGCGAAACCTGCCGCAATCAGGAGTCAGGCGGCGACTTTCCTGCGCGGAGCGCGTTTCCGCGCCGACGGCACGGACGATTCCGCGTCGCCCCCGTGCGCCCGCTCGTAGGCGGCGACCACTTCGGAGGAGAGGCGGCCGCGCTCGGAGACGTCGAAGCCGTTCGCGTTCGCCCAGGCCCGGATCCGCTGGTTGCGCTCCCGGTCGGAGGCGGTGGTCGACTGGCCGGTGGCCGCCCGTGCCTTGCGCCCCCCGACGCGCCGGCCGGCGCCGATGTAGCGGGCCAGTTCGTCACGAAGGGCGGCCGCGTTCCGGTCCGAAAGGTCGATTTCGAAGGTGACGCCGTCAAGGCTGAACTGGACGGTCTGGGCGGCGGTGCTGCCGTCGATGTCGTCGAGGATCTCGACGGAGACTTTCTGGGCCACTGGGCTGCTCCTCCGGGTGGATGTGCGCTCGAGAACGCGAACGCAACAATGCGCGGCGTTCGTCGCGAAGTGTATCCACAACCGGGCCGAAAGGGAATTCAACTCGCTGGGAAAGGGGCGGTCCGTTCGGCGTAATTGCCTGCTTCGGGGTGGGGGGCGGAAATGGGTGGTGTCGCCTCAATGGGTGAAGAACGACTTCGAGTGGGGATGCTGGTGCGGGGGGTTGGTCTATTGTGGACGTCCTTTGCGGACGGCGGTGGGTTCGGCATTCGGTGGTGGCTGTGGGCTTTTTGCTGTTTGGGGTGGTTGCCGGAATGGGTGTTCGTGATGGCCGGGTGAGTTGATGCCAGGGCGGGCCGCTGGGGGGTGCGCCTGGTGGAGTGAAGTCTGGCGGGGTCTTCCCGCCGGCCCGAACGCCGGATTGTTCAGCGGCCGCCAGGCCGTGTCAAGGCGGGAAAGCGTGCCTTGACACGGCCTGGCGGCCGCTGAGGCGGCTGCGTATCGGGTCGGCAGGGGGGTGCGGCCGGGAGGGGGCTTGCGCCCGGGGGTGCTGGGGTGTGGGTGGAGTTGGGGGGCAGGGCTGGGGGTGGGCTGTGCCGGGATGGTGCTGCCGGGGTGCGCGGGGCTGGGGGTGGGCTGTGCCGGGATGGCCTTGCCGGGGTAGGCGGGCGGGGGTGGGCTGTGCCGGGATGGCCCTGCCGGGGTAGGCGGGCGGGGGTGGGCTGTGCCGGAATGGTGCTGCCGGGGTGGGCAGGCCCGGGATGGACTCTGCCGGGATGGCACTGCCGAGGCGGGCGGGAGCTGGAGTGGTCAGGCCGGAGCCGGAGCCGGAGCCGGAGGGGTCGGGGTGGGCTGCCCCGCCGCGGCCGGGCGGGCAGCGCCAGGCGGCCCCGCCGCGGCGGGGTAGGCCTGGCCGCGGCGGACGGTACTTGGTGCCGTCCGCCGGGCTGCAGGCGCGCGAGAGTCGGGCGAGACCTCGTCGGCCGGGGTGCTCGGCGTGGGGGCGCGGGTGGTGTTTGATTCGGCGGGATGCTCCGCGCGCGGGATGGCAGAGGCGCCGGTCCGCGACCGCGCGGGAACCGGAGCCCCGGCCGCTCCCTGCGTCTCGCCCCGGGGGTGCGTCCGCCGGCGCAGTGGTCCTCCTCGGCGCACCCTCCCGGTGAACCCCGTTCACCCCTCCGACCAATCAGTCCCCCGCATTCCGTGCCCACTTTGCCCGCTTGGTGGGGGCGTAGGTAAGGATCTGCACCACCGCCCTCTTCGATCGATCATTTCACCGATGTGGCCGTGTCTTCCGTGTTACCCGCCAATCGGGTGACTTGCCGTAAGCTGAACCACACCTTTCGATACGGCTCACTTCCGGCTTCCGGCGGCGGCTGTCACTCCAGTGGCACGGCGTCTGCGCAGGTGAGCGCGTTGCCGTAAAGTCAAACCTCCCAATCGAGGTAACATTTTCCGGCAGAAGAGTGAACAATAATCGACGCCGTACTACTCGCTGTCCGGGTAAACAGACGCGATTTTTGAACATTCTCGGCAATGCTCCGTTCGGCGGTACGAGCATGGCGTTCACTGGGTAGCGTGATGCCAATCCGGCTGGTCTTGGGGGCACTCGACTGCCGGAAGACCGACTCGTTGCACGAAGAACGCTGGTTGTCGCGCGCGTTCGACGGTCGCTGGTGCCTAATCGGCGCCGCGGGGGCACCGTCGAAATCGGAACTGTTTCCGGGGTGGCGCGCGGCCGTCACGCTGGAAAGGATCAATGTGTCTCGCGCTCGTTCTCGCGGGTTCGCCTGGTGTGTGGCACGCCGGGCCGAACTGTTGAACGAGTGGCAAAAAGCCGCTGATCGGGGTGGGGGCAAAGCCCGAATCCGGCCGCCGTTTTTCGTGATTTCCCTGGTCGTGGGCCTCGCCCGCGGGTCTTCTCCCCGCGCCCTGATGGCCTCGCACTGACCTCACCTGTGCTGCTCGAAAGGTTCCCGCAATGCCGCGATACGACGTCTCGGTTCCTGACGCCGACGACGACAGATCCACGCTCGCCGGCCTGTTCCAGGCGCAAGTCGCCCGCACCCCCGCGGAACCGGCGCTGACCGGCGCCGATGGCACGCTGACCTACGAGGCGGTCAACGCGCGGGCGAACCGGCTGGCGCGGCTGCTGATCTCCCGCGGCGCCGGCCCGGAAGGCGTCGTCGCGCTCGTGCTGCCGAGGTCGGCCGACCTCGTGGTCGCGGAGCTGGCCGTGGCCAAGGCCGGGGCCGCCTTCCTGCCCGTCGACCCCGACCAGCCCGCCGAGCGGCTCGCCTTCGTGCTCGCCGACGCCGACCCCGTGCTCGTCGTGGGCCGCGGCACCCCCGAAGACGCCCTCGACCTCGACGAACCCGGGCTGCTCGACGACTTCCCCGACACCGATCCCACCGACGCCGACCGGGGCCGCCCGCTGCGCCTTGACCACCCGGCCTACCTCATCTACACGTCCGGCTCGACCGGTGTCCCGAAGGGGGTGCTCGTCACCCACCGCGGCCTGGCCGGCTTCTTCGCCGCCATGCGCGAGCAGTACGACGTGCGGCCGGGCGACCGGGTCCTGGAGTTCTCCTCGCCGAGCTTCGACGCGTCCATCCTCGAACTCGGCATGGCGCTGCCGCACGGCGCCGCCCTGGTCGTGCCGCCGGCCGGCCCGCTGCTGGGCGACCGGCTCGCGGACGTGCTGGCCGAGCACAAGATCACCCACGCGCTCATCCCGCCGGTCGCGCTGGCCACGCTGTCGGCAAAACACTCCCTGCCGGACTTCCGCACGGTGATCGTCGGCGGGGACGCCTGCCCGCCCGAACTGGTCCGGACCTGGGCGCCCGGGCGCCGGATGATCAACTCCTACGGCCCGACCGAATTCACCGTCGTCGCGACCTGGAGCGACCCGCTGGTCCCCGGCGGCACGCCCCCGATCGGCCACCCGCTGCCGGACGCCACCGCGTACGTCCTCGACGACACCCTGAGCCCCGCCGACACCGGTGAGCTCTACGTCACCGGCCCGGGCCTAGCCCGCGGCTACCTCGACCGGCCGGGACTGACCGCGAGCCGGTTCGTGGCCGACCCCTTCGGCGCGCCCGGCGCGCGGATGTACCGGACCGGTGACGTCGTCCGCCGGACCGCCGGAGGCGAGCTCGAGTTCGTCGGGCGGGCCGACCACCAGGTCAAGATCCGCGGCTTCCGGATCGAACCGGGCGAAATCGAAGCCCTGCTGCTCGGGCACGAAGGAGTCCGCGAGGCGGTCGTCGTCGCCCGCGAGGACCAGCCCGGCGTCAAACGCCTGGTCGCCTACGTCGTGGGGGACGCCGATCCGGCCGACCTGCGCGCCGCCGCGGCCGACCGGCTGCCGCCGTACATGGTCCCCTCCGCCTTCGTCCCGCTGGACGCGATGCCGCTGACCCACCACGGCAAGCTCGATCGCGACGCGCTGCCCGAACCCGACTGGCAGGCCCAGGTCCGCGCCGCGCACACCGCGCCCCGGACCCCGGCCGAGCAGGCGCTCGCCGAAATCTGGGCCGACGTCCTCGGCGTCCCGGACATCGGCGTCGACGCGGACTTCTTCGAACTCGGCGGCGACTCCATCCTCGGCGCGCGGGCACTCGCCCGGATCCGCGCCCGCTTCGGCGCCGAGCTGTCCCCGCGGGTCGTGTTCGACGCCCGCACCATCGCCAAGCTCGCCGAGCTGCTGCCGGCTTCGTCCGGTGCCCCGGTCGGCCGGATCGAACCCCGGCCCCACGACGCCGTGGTGCCGCTCTCACCGGTCCAGCGCCGCCTCTGGGTGCTCGACCGGCAGAACCCCGGCAGCACCGAATACAACGCCGGTGTCGCCCTCACCCTCGACGGCCCGCTGGACCACGACGCCCTGCGCGCCGCGCTGGACGCACTCGCCGCGCGGCACGAGTCGCTGCGGACGACGTTCCGCACCGTCGACGGCGAAGGCGTCCAGGTCGTCGCCGACGAGGGCACCATCCCGCTGCGGGAAGCCAACGCCGAGGCGGACCTCGACGCGCAGCTCGCGGCCGAGCTGGACCGCCCCTTCGACCTGACCACCGGACCGCTCACCCGGGCCACGCTGATCCGCCGCGGCCCGGACGCGCACCTGCTCCTGCTGTGCCAGCACCACATCATCACCGACGGCTGGTCGGTCGGGCTGCTCGTCGACGAGTTCGCCGCGCTCTACGCGGGGGAGAAGCCCGCGCCCCTGGACATCGGCTACCGCGACTACTCCCGCTGGCACCACGACCGGCTGGCCGGGCCGCTGCGCGAGCGTCAGCTGGCCTACTGGCGCGCGCAGCTCGCCGGGCTCGAGCCCCTCGACCTGCCCACCGACCGGCCCCGCCCGCCCGTCCGCGCCGCCGAGGGCGCGATCCGCCGGTACGAGCTGCCCGACGGGCTCGCCGAAAGCCTCGCCGAACTGGGCCACGACACCGGCGCGACGCTGTTCACCACGCTGACCGCGCTCGTCCAGGTGCTGCTGGCCCGCTACACCGGGCAGGACGACGTCGCCGTCGGCACCGCGGTGTCCGGCCGCGACCACGACCAGCTCGAACGGCTCGCCGGATTCTTCGTCAACACCCTCGTCCTGCGGTCCGCGGTCGACCGGGGCGAACCGTTCGACGCTTTCCTCGGCCGGGTCAAGGAAACGACGCTGGCGGCGTTCGCCGCCGCCGAAGTGCCCTTCGACCAGGTCGTCGACGACCTGCGGCCGGCCCGTGACCCGAGCCGGACCCCGCTGGTGCAGGTGCTGCTGGTACTGCAGCAGGACCTGGTCCGGCCCCGGGAGGCGGGCGCCCTCCGCCTGGGCGAGCACGATCTGCCCCGCCCCCGGGCCCGGTTCGACCTCGTGCTGGAGTTCCAGCCGCAGGGCCGCCGCTTCGCGATCGAGTACGACACCGCGCTCTTCGACGCGGCGACGATCGACCGCTTCGCCGGGCACCTGCGGGTGCTGGCCGAAGCGGTGGTCGCCGAGCCGCACCGGCCGGTGGCCGAGCTGCCCCTGATGGACCGCGCCGAGCTGACCCACCTGGCCGAGCTCTCCCGCGGACCGGCGCTCGAAGCACCGGAAGCCACGCTGCCGCAGCTGTTCGAAGCCCAGGCGGCCCGCACGCCGGACGCGGTCGCGGTCGTCTGTGAGGACCGCTCGCTGACCTACGCCGAGCTCGACGACCAGGCCAACCGGCTGGCCCGGGTCCTGCTCGAGCGGGGCGCCGCGCCCGAGCGGTTCGTCGCCGTCTCCCTGCCGCGCACCGAACGCGTCCTGGTGGCGCTGCTCGGCGTGCTCAAGTCCGGCGCCGCCTACCTCCCGGTCGATCCCGCCTACCCGGCCGACCGCCAGGAACTGATCCTCGACGACGCCGCCCCGGCCCTGCTGCTCACCCCGGACGGCCGGGGCCCCGGGGCCGTCCCCGCCCTCGCCTTCGACGATCCCGCCCTGCTCGAGGGCCGGGCGGGCGAGCCGCTTGCCCGCGCGACCAACCCGGACCACCCCGCGTACGTGATCCACACGTCCGGCTCGACCGGCCGCCCCAAGGGCGTCGTCGTCGCCCACCGCAGCGCCGCGAACCTGATGGCGTGGGCGGCGAACGACTTCCGGGACGTCTTCCGCCCGGGGTCCACGGTGGTCGCTTCGACGTCGCTGAACTTCGACGTCTCGGTGTTCGAGATCTTCGCGCCGCTGATGACCGGCGCCACCGTCGAGATCGTCCGTGACGTCCTCGCGCTCGGCGAAGGCGAGCACACCGGCCGCCCGGTCGGCCTGGTCAGCGGCGTGCCCTCGGCGTTCGCCCAGTTGCTGGCCCAGGGCGCGGTCACGGTGCGGCCGTCCACTGTGGTACTGGCCGGCGAGGCGCTGACGCTGCACGCGCTGCACGACATCCGGAAGGCGTTGCCCGACAGCCGGATCGCGAACATCTACGGCCCCACCGAGTCCACTGTGTACGCCACGGCCTGGTACCACGACACCGACCGCACCCCGCCGATCGGCCGCCCGATCGCCGGCATCCGCGCGTACGTCCTGGACCCCGGGATGCGGCCGGTGCCCGTCGGCGTTCCCGGTGAACTGCACCTCGGCGGCGCCGGGGTGGCCCGCGGCTACCTCGGCCGGCCGGGCCTGACCGCCGGCCGGTTCGTGGCCGACCCCTTCGGCGCGCCGGGCGGCCGGATGTACCGCACCGGTGACGTCGTGCGCTGGACCACCCGCGGCGAGCTGGAGTACCTCGGCCGCGCCGACGACCAGGTCAAGATCCGCGGCTTCCGGATCGAGCCCGGCGAGGTGGAGGCCGCGCTGCGGCAGCACCCGGCCGTGACCGAGGCGGTGGTCGTCGCGCGCACCGACGCCGGGCACCAGCGGCTGGTCGCCTACGTCGTGCCCGAGGCACCCGCGGACCTGCGCGACTTCCTCGGCGCCTCGCTGCCCGCGCACCTGGTGCCCTCGGCGTTCGTGCCCCTGGACCGGCTGCCGCTCAACCCCAGCGGCAAGCTCGACCGCCGCGCCCTGCCCGCCCCGGACTTCACCGGCGCCACCACCCGCGTCGCGCCGCGCACCGAGACCGAGCGGATGCTCGCGGCGATCTGGGCCGACGCGCTCGGGCTGCCCGAGGTCGGCGTGGAGGACAACTTCTTCGAGCTCGGCGGCGATTCCATCCTCGGCATCCGGCTCGTGTCCGAGGCGGCCAAGGCCGGCCTGCGGATCACCACCAAAGACGTCTTCCGGCACCAGACGATCGCCGCGCTCGCCGCGGCGGCCGGGGTGGCCGCGCCCGCCGCCGAGCGGCAACGGGCGACCGGCGAGGTGGTCGTCACCCCGATCCAGCACTGGTTCCTCGACACCGATCCGGCCGACCCGGACCACTTCACCCAGCAGCTGAGCGTCCGGCTCGCCGAAGACGTCGACGAAGACCGCCTGCGCCGCGCGGTGAACACGGTCGCCGCCCACCACGACGCCTTCCGGTTGCGCTTCCGCAGGACGGCGGACGGCTGGACGCAGGACCACGCCGAGCCGGGCGAGGTCGACGTCTTCGGCGCGGAGATCGACATCGAACACGGCCCGCTGGTGCGCGCGGAACTCGACGGCACGATCCTGCGCCTGGCCGTGCACCACCTCGTCGTCGACGGCGTCTCGTGGCGGATCCTCCTGGAGGACGTCGACCACGCCTACCACGGGCGCGAGCCGAGCGCCCGCACGACGTCCTTCCAGGAGTGGGCGAACCGGCTCGCCCGGCACGACTTCGACGGCGACCTCCCGTACTGGCAAGCGGTCGACGGCGCCCAGATCCCCTTGGACAACGACGGCGCCGGCACGGTGGCGAGCACCCGCACGGTCACCACCCGGCTGGACGCCGAACTGACCCGGGCGCTGCTGCAGGACGTCCCTGGCGTCTACCGGACCCAGGTCAACGACGTGCTCCTGGCCGCCCTCGGCGGAGCGCTGCGCCGCTGGACCGGCTCCGAGCGCGTGCTCGTCGACCTCGAAGGCCACGGCCGCGAGGACCTGTTCGACGACGTCGACCTGTCCCGCACGGTCGGCTGGTTCACGTCGATGTTCCCGGTCGCGCTCGACGTCCCCGACACCGGCGTCGCGACCCTGCTCAAGTCCGTCAAGGAGCAGTTGCGGGCGATCCCGGCCCGTGGCCTGTCCTACGGCGTGCTGCGCCACCACGCCGGGACCGCCCCCGCGGTGACGCCCCGGCTCAGCTTCAACTATCTCGGGCGCTTCGAGGTCGAAGGCGAGCTCTACCGGGGGATCGAGCGGGAACTCGAACTCGCGCAGCACCCCGCGGACCGCCGCCCGCACGCCGTGGACGTCGTCGCCCGGGTCACCGGCGGCTGCCTGGAGATCACCTGGTTCTACTCCGGGCAGCTCCACGAGGAAGCCACGATCCGCGCGGTCGCCGACGACCTCGTCCACGGGCTGGCCGGGATCGCCGCGCACTGCGCCGAACCCGGGGCCGGCGGCCGTACGCCGTCGGACTTCCCCCTCGCCGCCCTCGACCAGGCCACCGTGGACCGGCTGGCCGGCGACGGCCGCGACGTCGAGGACATCTACCCGCTCACCCCGGCCCAGGCCGGCATGCTGTTCCACCGGCTCACCGGCGGTGGACGGCACGCCTACCTGCAGCAGGTGACGTTCGTGATGAGCGACGTCCCCGACCCGGCGGCCATCGCCCGCGCCTGGCAGCGGGTGGTGGACCGGACCCCGGTCCTGCGCACCCGGGTGGTCTGGGACGGCCTCGACGAGCCCGTGCAGGTGGTCCACCGGCAGGTCACCCTGCCGATCGAGCACCAGGACTGGACGACCGGACCGGCGGACCTCGACGCCGTGCTGGCCGCCGACCGGGACGCCGGCCTGGACCTGGGCGAGCTCCCGCTGATGCGGCTGCTGCTCGCCCGCGTCTCGGCGACCGAGGTTCGGGTGATCTGGACGTTCCACCACCTGCTGCTCGACGGCTGGAGCCTCTTCCAGGTGCTCTCGGACGTCGCGGCGGCACACGCCGGCCGCCCGCTGCCGACCCGCCGCCCGTTCCGCGACCACCTCCGGTGGCTGTCCGAACAGGACGAACAGGCGGCCGAAACCTATTGGCGGGCCCGGCTTTCCGGGCGTCCCGAGCCGGCCCGGCTGCGCACCGACCGCGCCCCCGGCGGGCACCCGGTCGAATCGACCGCCGCGGTGCGGATCGAGCTGCCCGCCGCGCCGCTGCGCACCGCCGCGCACGGCATGGGCCTGACCCTCAACACGCTCGTCCAGGGCGCCTGGGCGGTGCTGCTGGCCCGCCACACCGGACGGCCGGAGGTCTGCTTCGGCACCACGGTCGCCGGGCGGCCCGCCGAACTCCCCGGGTCGGACGAGATCACCGGCATGTTCATCACCACGCTGCCGGTCGTCGCCGACGTCGACGAGCGGGCGGCGGCCGCGGACTGGCTGCGCGACCTGCAGGACGCCCAGGCCGAGGCCCGGCGGTTCGACCACCTTTCCCTGGCCCGCCTGCAGAACTGGGGCGGGGAGTTCGACAGCCTCCTCGTGTTCGAGAACTACCCGGTCACCGCGGGGCTGGGACTGCACGGCCTGCGGGGGGTGGAGACGACCAACTACCCGCTCAGCGTCGTCGCCTACCCCGGTGAGGACCGCCTGGAGTTCCTGTTCGGCTACGACCCCGCGCTATTCGACGCCGAGACGATCGCCGGGTTCGCCGGGCACCTGCGGACCCTGCTGTCGGAGCTCGCGACCCGGCCGCACGAACCGCTCGCCCGGCTGCGCATGCTCACCGCGACCGAGCAGCGCGAAGTCCTCGCCACCGGAACCGGCGCCGCGCAGGACCACCCGGAGACCACCGTGCCGGCGCTGTTCGCCGAGCAGGTCCGCCGCACCCCCCACGCGGTCGCCGTCACCGGCGCGGAAACCCTGACCTACGCGGAACTGGACGCCCGGGCGAACCGGCTGGCGCACCGCCTGCTCGCCCTCGGGGCGCGGCGGGACGAGCTGGTGGGGTTGCTGCTCGGCCGCTCCGCCGACGTCGTCGTCGCCGAACTGGCGGTGCTCAAGGCCGGCGGCGCGTACCTGCCGCTGGACGCCCGCGCGCCCCGCAGCCGGCTGACGACGCTGCTCGACGGCGTCCGCGTGGTGGTGACCGACGACCACGGCCGGTCACTCGCCCAGGATGTCCACAGTGGACCGGTGATGACGATCGGCGAAGCGGGCGACGAGCCCTCCGATGCGCCCGATGTTCCGCTGCAGCCGGAAAACCTGGCCTACGTCATGTACACCTCGGGCTCGACGGGAACGCCCAAGGGCGTGGCCGTCAGCCACCGGGCCGTCGTCGGACTGGCCCGGGACCGGTCCTTCGCGGGTGAGGCGCATCGGACCGTGCTCATGCACTCCGCGCTGGCTTTCGACGCGTCGACGTATGAGCTGTGGGTGCCGTTGCTCAGCGGTGGCCGGGTGGTGGTCGCGCCTGCGGGGGACATCGACGCCGACGTGCTGCGCGGGCTGATCACCAAGCACGGGGTGACCGGGCTGTTCATCACCGCGGGGCTGTTCCGCGTGCTGGCCCAGGAGGATCCGGGCTGCCTGCGCGGCGTCCGCGAGGTGTGGACCGGCGGCGAGGTGGTGCGTCCCGCCGCGGTGCACCAGGTCGCGGAAGCGTGCCCGAGCCTCACCGTGGTGGACGTCTACGGGCCCACCGAGACCACGACCTTCGCCACCCGGTTCCCGCTGCCGCCGGGCGAGCCGGTGCCCGACGTGCTGCCGATCGGGCGGCCGATGGACGGCACCGCGACCTACGTCCTCGACCACGGGCTGCGGCCGGTGCCGCCGGGCGCGGTCGGCGAGCTGTACCTGGCCGGTACCGGGCTGGCCCGCGGTTACCTTGCTCAGCCGGGACTGACGGCCGAGCGGTTCCTGCCCGACCCCTTCGGCACGCCGGGGGAGCGGATGTACCGCACCGGAGACCTGGTCCGGTGGACTTCCGCTGGCGTGCTGGAGTTCGTCGGCCGGGCCGACGACCAGGTCAAGATCCGCGGCTTCCGGGTCGAGCTCGGCGAGATCGAGACGGCGCTGACCGCCCACCCTGACGTGACCGAAGCCGTCGTCGTGGCGGCCGAGACCGGCGGGTCGAAGCGGCTCGTCGCCTACGTAGTCGCGAGCGGGACGCCGGACCTGCGCGAGTTCCTGCTGCGCTCGCTGCCGGACTACCTCGTCCCGGCGGTGTTCGTGCCGCTGGAAGCGCTGCCGCTCAACGAAAACGGGAAGGTCGACCGCCGGGCGCTGCCCGCCCCCGACTTCGTGTCCGGGCTGGGCTACCGCGCGCCGGCGACGGAGGCCGAACGGCTGCTGGCCGGCATCTGGGCCGAGGTGCTGCGGGTGGACCGGGTCGGCGCCGACGACAACTTCTTCGAGCTCGGCGGCGACTCGATCCTGTCCATCCAGGTGGTCTCCCGGGCCCGCCGGGCCGGGCTGAACCTGATGCCCGGCCAGGTCTTCGACCACCCGACGGTCGCCGCGCTCGCCCTCGCCGCCGCTCCGGCCGTCCCCGCCGCGGCCGTCGCCGACGCCGGGCCGGTGACCGGCGAGGTGCCGCTGACGCCGGTGCAGCACTGGTACCTCGACCCGCGGCCGGTGCACCCGGAGCAGTTCGTCCAGTCCGTCTCGGTGGAAGTGCCGGACCCCGCGGCGCTGCCTCGGGCGCTGCGCGAGCTCCAGCTGCACCACGACGCCCTGCGGCTGCGCTTCACCGGCGGCGGCCAGCACCACGCGGCCGAAGCCCCGGACGTCCTCGGCGCCACCATCGACCTCGAGCAGGGGCCGCTGCTGAGCGCCGAGCTGTCCGGCACGACGCTGACGCTCGCCGCGCACCACCTGGTGGTCGACGGCGTGTCGTGGCGGATCCTCCTGGAGGACCTGGAAACCCTCCTCGCCGGCGGCGAACTCCCCGCCAAGACGACGTCCTTCCGCGACTGGGCCCGCACCCTGGCCCACCACACGGCCGAGGGCTTCTTCGACGACGAACTCGCCCACTGGGCGGCGATCGACGCCGACCCGGCCCTGCCGGTCGACGCGGCGGGCGAAAACACCTACGGCTCGGCCCGCTCGGTCGTCGTGCGGCTGCCGGCGGAGGCGACCCGTGCGGTGCTGCACGACGTGCCGGGGGCGTACCGGACGCAGGTCAACGACGTCCTGCTGACCGCGCTCGGCCGCGTGCTGGGCGACTGGACCGGCCGCGACCGCGTCCTGGTCGACCTCGAAGGCCACGGGCGGGAAGAGCTGTTCGACGGCGTCGACCTCTCCCGCACGGTCGGCTGGTTCACCTCGATCTTCCCGGTCGAACTGACCTCGTCCGGCGAGGACTGGGGCGAAGCCCTGAAGGCGACGAAGGAACGGCTCCGCGCGATCCCCCGCCGGGGGATCGGCTACGGCGCGCTGCGCCACCTCGCCGGCACCGCCCCGCGCCTCGAACCCCGCACCAGCTTCAACTACCTGGGCCGGTTCGACCACGGCGGCGGGCTGGGCGGCGCGGCGCACCCCGAGCAGACCCGCGCGCACCAGCTCGACGTCATCGGCGCGGTCGTCGGTGACGAGCTGGAACTGACCTGGCACTACTCGGAAAGCGTGCACACCGAGGCCACCGTGCGCCGGCTCGCCGTCGCCCTCCTCGACGCGCTGACCGGGATCGTCGGGCACTGCGCCCGCCCGGACGCCGGCGGCCGCACGCCGTCCGACTTCCCCCTCGCCCGGCTCGACCAGGCCGCGGTGGACCGCCTCGCCGGCACCGGCCGGACGGTCGAGGACATCTACCCGCTCACCCCGATGCAGTCGGGCATGGTCTTCCACAGCCTCGTCGACGGCGCGGCCGGGACCTACCTCAACCAGGTGCGGCTGCGGCTGACCGGCATCGCCGACCCCGAGCGGCTGGCCCGGGCGTGGCAGCAGGTCGTCGCGGACACGCCCGTGCTGCGCACCCGCGTCGTCTGGGAGGGCCTCGACGAGCCGGTGCAGGTCGTCGAGCGGTCCGTCACGCTCCCGGTCGTCCACCTCGACTGGACGGCGCTGGACGACGACGAGCGGGCCCGCGAGCAGGAGCGGTTCCTCGAAGCGGACCGGGCCGAGGGGTTCGACCTGACGGCCGCCCCGCTGCTGCGGCTGGCCTTCGCCCGGCTGCCCGGCGGCGACGTCCTGCTGGTGTGGACGTTCCACCACGTGCTGCTCGACGGCTGGAGCGCGGCGCAGGTGTTCGGCGAGGTGTGCGCCCGGTACGCGGGGGCCGCCGTCCCCGGCCGACGCCCGGCGTTCCGCGAGTACCTGCGCTGGCTCGGCGAGCAGGACACCACCGCCGCCGAAATCCACTGGCGCGAGCAGCTCGCGGGCCTGCGGACGCCGACGCCGCTGCCGTACGACCGCCGTCCGGTGGAAGCGCACCGCGCGCGGTCCGCCGCGTCGGTCCGGGTGTCGGCGCCAGCCGACGGGCTGCGGGAGCTGGCGCGGCGCGCCGGCCTGACGCTCAACACGATCGTCCAAGGCGCCTGGGGACTCGTGCTTTCCCGCTACAGCGGGGAATCCGGCGTCGTCTTCGGCACCACCGTCTCGGGACGGCCCGCCGACCTGCCGGGCGTCGAGGCGATGGCCGGGTTGTTCATCAACACCCTGCCCGCGCCGGTGACCGTCCACGACGGACTCACCGTCGCCGGGTGGCTGCGGGACCTGCAGGCGGCCCAGGCGCGCTCGCGCCGGTTCGACTTCGTGTCACTGGCCCAGCTGCAGACCTGGGCGGGCGGCAGCACGCTGTTCGACAGCATCCTGGTCTTCGAGAACTACCCGTTCGACACCGACGCCGTCGCCGCGTACGGGATCGGGCTGCACGAGGACGGCGAACTGCAGCCGACCAACTACCCGCTCAGCGTCGTCGTCACCCCGGGGGAGCGCCTGGAGGTGTCGTTCGACCACGACCCGGACCTGTTCGACCGGGCCACCGTCGACCGGCTGGCCGGGCAGCTGCTGCTGGCCCTGGACCGCATCGCCGCAAGCCCCGAAAAGCGGGTCGGCGAGCTCGACCTGCTCACCGCGGACGACCGCGAGCGCGTGCTGCGGACGTTCAACGACACGGCCCACCCGGTGCCCGAGGCCACCGTCGTGAGCCGGTTCGCCGACCAGGTCCGCCGGACGCCGGACGCCACGGCGGTCGACGACCTGACCTACGCGGAGCTCGACGCCCGCGCCGCCCGGCTCGCCGCCCGGCTGATCGAACTCGGCGTCGGGGCCGAGGACCGGGTCGGGCTGCTGCTGGAGCGGTCACCCGACCTCGTCGTCGCCGAGCTCGCGGTGCTCAAGGCCGGGGCCGCCTACGTGCCGGTGGACCTGCGCGCGCCGGTGGGCCGGATGCGCCTGGTCCTGGCCGAAGCGGGCGTATCCGCGGTCGTCGCCGAACAGTCCTATCAGGACGTCCACGACGGACCGTTCGTGTCCGCGGCCGAGATCGGCGCCGGCACGGCCAGTGCGCCGGAGGTGCCGGTGCGGCCGGGAAACCTGGCGTACGTCATGTACACGTCCGGGTCGACCGGCAAGCCCAAGGGGGTCGCGGTGACCCACCGCGACATCGTGGCCCTGGCCTCGGACCGGTCCTTCGCGGGCGAAGCGCACGGGGCCGTCCTGCTGCACTCGCCGCAGGCGTTCGACGCCTCGACCTACGAGGTGTGGGTGCCGCTGCTGAACGGCGGCCGGGTGGTCGTCGCGCCGCCGGGAGACGTCGACGCCGAGGTGCTGCGGAGCGTCGTCACCGAGCGGGGAGTCAGTGCGCTGTGGCTGACCGCCGGGCTGTTCCGCCTGCTGGCGCAGGAGGACCCCGGGTGCCTGCGGGGCGTCGGCGAGGTGTGGACCGGCGGGGACGTCGTGCCCGCCGCCGCGGTCCGCCAGGTCCGGGACGCCTGCCCGGGGCTGACCGTCGTCGACGGCTACGGCCCCACCGAGACGACCACCTTCGCGAGCCGGTTCTTCGTGGCCCCCGAAGACGCCGTGCCGGACGCGATGCCGATCGGGCGGCCGCTGGACAACATGGCCGCCTACGTCCTGGACGAGGGGCTGCGGCCGGTCCCGCCGGGCGTGACCGGGGAGCTGTTCATCGCCGGTGCCGGGGTGTCCCGCGGGTACCTCGGCCGGCCCGGGCTCACCGCCGAGCGCTTTGTCGCCAACCCGTTCGGGACGCCGGGGGAGCGGATGTACCGGACCGGGGACGTGGTTCGCTGGACTTCCGCCGGCGTGCTGGAGTTCGTCGGCCGCGCCGACGACCAGGTGAAGATCCGCGGCTTCCGGATCGAGCTGGGCGAGATCGAGACGGCACTGAGCGCCCACCCGGACGTCACCGAAGCGGTCGTCGTCGCCCGGGACCGGCGGCTCGTCGCCTACGTCGTCACGGCCGGCAAGCCGGACCTGCGGACGTGGCTGCAGCGGGACCTGCCCGACTACATGGTCCCGTCGGCCTTCGTGACGCTCGACGCGCTTCCTCTGAGCGCCAACGGGAAGGTCGATCGCCAGGCGCTCCCGGAACCCGCCGCGGAGCCGGTGGCCGGGTACGTGCCGCCGCGCACGGAGACCGAACGCGTGCTCGCCGAAGTCTGGGCCGACGTGCTCGGCGTGCCCGGTGTCGGCGTCGAGGACAACTTCTTCGAGCTCGGCGGCGACTCGATCCTGTCCATCCAGGTCGTCTCGCGGGCCCGGCGGCACGGCCTCGCGCTCACCCCGCGGGACCTGTTCGCCCACCAGACGGTGGCCGCGCTGGCCGTCGCGGCGGGCTCGGCCGCGGTCACCGTGGCCGAGCAGGGGCCGGTGACCGGTTTCGCCGCGCTGACCCCGATCCAGCACTGGTTCTTCGCCGGGGACTTCGGCGACCCCAACGGGTTCACCCAGTCGGTCCGGATCGAGCGGGCCGAACCCTTCGACGTCGGGACGCTGCGCGCGGCGCTGGCCACCCTGACCGGGCACCACGACGCCCTGCGCATGCGGTTCACCGGCGGCGGCCAGGAGAACGCCCCGGCCGAACCGGCCGAGATCCTCGGCGCGGACATCGACGTGACCCGCGGCCCGCTGCTCACCGCCGAACTGCTCGAGCCGTCGGTCCTGCGGCTGACGGTCAACCACCTCGTCGTCGACGGCGTCTCCTGGCGGATCCTCCTGGAAGACCTGGAAACCGCCTACCGCGGCGGCCCGCTGCCGCCGAAGACGACGTCGTTCCGCGACTGGGCCAACCGGCTCGCCGCGCACGCCGAAGCCGGTGGCTTCGACGACGAACTGCCGCACTGGCGCGAAGCTCTGGCCGTCGACCCGACTCTGCCGGTCGAGAACTCCGCCGAGACGGGCACCGGCACGGTCACCACGCGCCTGGACGCCGAGCTGACGCGCGCCCTGCTGCAGGACGTCCCGGGCGTCTACCGGACGCAGGTCAACGACGTGCTGCTGGCCGCGCTGGGCCGGGTGCTGGCCCGCTGGACCGGCCGCGACGGCGTACTGATCGACCTGGAGGGCCACGGCCGCGAGGACCTGTTCGACGACGTCGACCTCTCCCGCACGGTCGGCTGGTTCACTTCGCTGTACCCGGTCGCCCTGCGCATCGACGACGAGTGGGGCACCCTGCTCAAGTCGGTGAAGGAACAGCTGCGCGCGGTGCCCCGCCGCGGGGTGGGCTTCGGCGCGCTGCGGTACCTGACCGGGACCGCACCCGCGCTCGAGCCCCAGATCAGCTTCAACTACCTGGGCCGCCTCGACGGCGCGGCGGGCAGCCTCGACTCGTCGGTCGGAGAAGGCGCGGGCCGGGCGCACCTGCTCGACGTCGTCGGCCGGGTGGACCGGGACACCCTGGAACTGACCTGGTACCACTCGCGCGACACGCACACCGCCGCCACGGTGGAGAAGCTGGCCGCGGACCTGGTGGCCGCGCTGGGCGAAGCGGTCGCGCACTGCGCCGAGCCCGGCGCGGGCGGCCGCACCCCGAGCGACTTCCCGTTGTCTCCATTGGACCAGCGGCAGGTGGACCGGATCGCCGGCGACGGCCGCGGCGTGGCCGACATCCACCCGCTGACGCCGATGCAGGCCGGCATGGTGTTCCACGGGCTTTCCCAGGAATCCCAAGGGGTCTACTTCGAACAGGTCACCGCCGTCCTCGACGGCGTGGCCGACCCGCGGTTCCTGGCCGAAGCCTGGCAGCACGTCGTCGACCGGACCCCGGTCCTGCGCGGCAGCGTCGTCTGGGAGGACGTCCCCGAGCCGCTCCTGGTCGTCCACCGCGAAGCCCGGGTCCCGGTGACCGAGCTGGACTGGCGCGACCGCGACCGGGAAGAAGCCCTGCGCGAGCTGCTCGCCCAGGACCGCGCCCGGCCGTTCGACCTGGCGGCCGCCCCACTGCTGCGGGTCACCTTGGCCCGGCTGCCGGACGACGCCGTCCAGCTCGTCTGGACGTTCCACCACGTCCTGCTCGACGGCTGGAGCGTCTTCCAGGTGCTGTCCGACGTCTTCACCGCCTACGCGGCCCTGCGCGACGGCACTGCGCCGGTGCTGCCGCACCGCCGTCCGTTCGGGGACTACGTCACCTGGCTGAGCCGCCAGACCGCCGAGGGCGCCGAGGAGTACTGGCGCCGCGAACTCGCCGGCCTCACCGAGCCGACGCCGCTGCCGTACGACCGGGTCCCCGCGTTCGCGCACGAATCGAGCTCGTCGACCTGGGTCGGCCGTGACCTCGACGAGGCGGCGACCGGCCGGCTGGCGGCGTTCGCCCGGCGCGAGCGGCTCACCGTCAACGCCGTCGTGCAGGGCGCCTGGGCGCTGCTGCTGGCCCGGCACAGCGGCGAGGACGACGTCTGCTTCGGCGCCACCGTGTCCGGGCGCCCGGCCGGGCTGGCCGGCGTCGACGACATCACCGGCATCTTCATCAACACCCTGCCGGTGCGGGTCACCGCCGACCCGGCGGCCCCGGTCGCCGCCTGGCTGCGCGGCCTGCAGACCACCCAGGCCGAGTCACGCCGGTTCGAACACGTGCCGCTGACCGCGGTGCAGGCCTGGAGCGGCGTCGAGGGCGGCCGGAACCTGTTCGACAGCCTCGTGGTGTTCGAGAACTACCCGGTCACCGCGGACGACGTGGCCGCGCACGGCGTGCGGCTGCGCGAGCTGCAGGCGATGGAGACGACCAACTACCCGCTCAGCGTCGTGGCCGCACCCGGCCCGCGCCTGTCGCTCGGCCTCGGCTACGACCCGGCGCTGTTCGACGAGGCGACCGTTCAGCGGCTCGCCGGGCGGCTCGAACACCTCCTGGCCGCGATCGCCGAAGACCCGGCCCGGCCGCTGCGGGAGCTCGACGTCCTCGGCGCCGACGAACGCGACCAGGTCCTCGTGGCCTTCAACGACACCCGGCACGACGTCCCGCCGGTCACGCTCACCGAGCTGATCGAGGCCCAGGCGGCGCGCACGCCCGACGCCGTCGCGGTCGTCTCGCGTGAAGAACGGCTCACGTTCGCCGAACTCGACACGCGCGCCGACCGGCTGGCGAGGCAGCTGGCCGCGCGCGGGGCCGGGCCGGAGCGGATCGTCGCGCTCGCCCTGCCGCGTTCGGTGGAGATCGTCGTGGCGCAGCTGGCCGTCCTGAAGACGGGCGCCGCCTACCTGCCGGTCGACCCGGACTACCCGGCCGAGCGGATCGCGTTCATGCTCGAGGACGCGAAACCGGTCGTCGTGGTGACCAAGGCGGGGACGCCGCTGCCGTCCGGCGACGTGCTCGTCCTCGACGGGGCGGAGGCCCACGGCCCGGCCACCCCGCTGGGCCGGTCCGTGCCGCTGAGCGCACCGGCGTACGTCATCTACACCTCCGGCTCCACCGGCACGCCCAAGGGCGTCGTCGTCACCCACGCCGGCCTGGCGAGCTTCTCCGCCGCCGAGATCGCCCACTTCGACGTCCGCCCCGGCGATCGCGTGCTGCAGTTCTCCTCGCCGAGTTTCGACGCTTCGGTGCTGGAACTGTGCATGGCGCTGCCCGCGGGCGCGGCGCTGGTCGTGCCGCCGCCCGGCCCGCTGCTCGGCGAGCACCTGGCCGCCGTCCTGCGCGACGAGCGTGTCACCCACGCGCTGATCCCGCCGGTGGCCATGGCGAGCGTCCCCGACACCGAGCTGCCGGCGTTCCGCACCCTGGTGGTCGGCGGCGAGGCCTGCCCGGCCGACCTGGTGGCCCGCTGGGCACCGGGCCGGCGGATGATCAACGCCTACGGGCCCACCGAAACCACGGTGGTGGCGACCTGGAGCGACCCGCTCGAACCCGGGGCCACCCCGCCGATCGGGCGGCCGATCCGCAACACCCGCGTCCGCGTCCTCGACGCCGCGGTGCGGCCGGTGCCGGTCGGAGTCGCGGGGGAGCTGTACGTCTCCGGCGCCGGGCTCGCCCGCGGGTACCTCGACCGGCCGGGGCTGACCGCCACGCGGTTCCTCGCCGATCCGTTCGGGGCACCGGGGGAGCGGATGTACCGCACCGGCGACCTGGTGCGGTGGCGTGCCGACGGCACCCTCGAGTTCCTCGGCCGCGCCGACGACCAGGTCAAGATCCGGGGCTTCCGCATCGAGCCCGGCGAGATCGTGGCGGTGCTGCGCAAGCACCCGGGCGTCCGCGACGCCGCCGTCGTCGCGGTCGACCAGCGGCTGATCGCCTACGTCGTGGGCGAGGCGGGCCCCGGGCTGCGGGAGCACGTCGCCGCGGCCCTGCCGGCGCACTTCGTGCCCGCCGCGTTCGTCCGGCTCGACGAGCTTCCCCTGACGGCCAACGGAAAGCTGGACCGGCGGGCGCTGCCCGCTCCGGCCGCGCCGGAAGAGAGCACCGGGTACGCGGCTCCGGAAACCGAGACCGAAGAGGTCCTCGCGGCCATCTGGGCCGAGGCGCTCGACCTGGACCGGGTCGGCGTCGAGGACAACTTCTTCGCCCTCGGCGGCGATTCGCTGCGCAGCCTGCGGATCACCTCGATGACGAAGTCCGCCTTCGACGTCGAGATCACCCCCAAGGACGTGCTCACCGCCGGCACCGTGCTGGCGCTGGCGGAGCTCGTCGAGGAACGGGTCCTCCAGGACCTCGAACGGCTCGCGGCCGGTCAAGACCACTGAAAACCCCTCACAGGAAAGGTGAACACCCCATGCAGGACGACGCCGAATTCCAGGTACTCGTGAACGACGAAGGCCAGTACTCGCTGTGGCCGGTGGCCAACGAGGTACCCGCGGGCTGGCGCGCCGACGGCTTCCGCGGCGGCCGCCAGGAGTGCATGGACCACGTCGACGAGGTGTGGACGGACATGCGACCCCTGAGCCTGCAGCGGCAGATGGCCGCCGACGCCGAGCCCGCCGCGGCGCGTCGTGAGTGAAAAAGCGGGTTAGAACCCGCCTTTCCACTCACGACCGGCTGCCCCACCGAACGACGCGGAAGGTCCCCACCTCATGCCCTCTCCCACGACGCTCTCCCAGTCCTCCCTCGAGGTTCCGGTCCGCGATCCGCGGTCCGCGGCCGACGGGCGGCTGCAGCGGCTGCTCACGGGTCTCGCCCACAAGCACGGCGTCCCGGCCGCCCAGCTCGTCGTCACCGACGGCGGCCGGACGGCGTCGGCCACGGCCGGTGAGATCACCGCCGAGGCGAAGTTCCCGGCCGGCTCCATCACGAAGGCGTTCACCGCGGCGCTGGCGATGCTGCTGGTCGCCGACGGCGACCTGGACCCGGACGATCCGCTGGGCGAACACCTCGATGGCCTCGGCCCCCAGGTCGGCAGACCGACCGTCGGGCAGGTGCTCAGCCACACCGGCGGGCTGCCGGCCGCGCTCGGCGCCGCCGCGGACGGGGCCGGCTCGGCCCGGCGGTACCTGCGGGCCTGCCGCGACGCCGGGCTCGTCCAGCCGCCCGGGCTGGGCTTCTCCTACTCCAACGTCGGGTACGTGCTCACCGGCTACCTTGTCGAGGCCATCACCGGGATGAGCTGGTGGGAAGCGATGGAGAGCCTGCTGCTCGACGAGCTCGGCATCGACGCCGCGTTCGTCGTGGAGCCGGGCGCGCGGCGCCGGACCGGAACCCACGTCAGCGGGCACGCCGTGCACGCGGCGAGCGGCCGCGCCCGGCCGGTCGCCCAAACCCTCACCCCGGCCGAGGCCGCCGCCGGGGCGCTCGCGCTGAGCGCCGGGGACCTCGCCGCCTTCGGCCGCATGTTCTGCGGCGGCGACGGCCCGCTGCCGGCGGACCTGGCCGAGCTCATGCGCCGCCCGGTGCCGGGGGCGGAGCCGTTCGGGCTGGCCGACGCCTGGGGGCTCGGCCTGGCCGGCTACCGGGGCGCCGACGCGGACTGGGCCGGCCACGACGGCACCGCCGACGGCACCTCCTGCCACCTGCGGATCGACGCCTCGCACGGCCGGGTCGTCGCGCTCACCACCAACGGCAGCACCGGTTCGGCGCTGTGGACGGACCTGGTCGCGGCCCTGCGGGCCGACGGCCTCCCGGTCGGCGACTACGAGCTGCCCCGCGACCTGGACCGGGCCGCCCGCCCGGCCGCCGACCTGACCGGCCGCTACACCAACGGCGACCTCGAGTACCAGGTGGACGTCCGCGCGGACGGGGACGCGGTCCTGGTCGTCGACGGCGAGGTCTACCCCGAGCTGGCGCTGCTGCGCGACGGGGCCTTCTCGGTCCGCGAACCCGGCACCGGCCGCCGGATCATCGGCGGCCGCTTCCTGACCGACCCGGCCACCGGCACCGTCAGCGCCATGCAGGCCGGCGGCCGCGTCGCCCGGCGCCGTCTCCGCGCCTCCTGAACCGCTTCTCCCGCGGCCCGTCGTGAGTGGTAAGGCGGGTTCTAACCCGCCTTACCACTCACGACCCCGGACCACCCGAACTGCGTTGTGAGGAAACGAAAGCGATGACCACCTCGAGGAAGAGCCGCATCGACGCGCTGCCCGCGGACCTGCGGGAGACGCTCAAGCGCCGGCTGGCCGGGCGGGCGGAGCGGTCCGACGTGATCGGCCGGGCGCCGCGGGAGAACGCCCTGCCCCTGTCGTTCGCCCAGCAGCGCCTGTGGTTCCTCGACGAGTTCCGCCCGGGGGACGCGGAGTACAACAGCGCGGTGGCGCTGCGGCTGACCGGCCCGCTCGACACCGGCGCGCTCACCGGCGCGCTCGCCCGGCTGGTGGCGCGCCACGAAGCCCTGCGCACGACCATCGACGACACCGGCGGCAGCCCGGTGCAGGTCATCCACGACGCTCCGGAGGTCCCGGTGCGGACGGTCGACCTCACCGCCGATCCCGCGCTGCGCCCGGCCGACCTGGACGAGGTCCTGGAGGCGGAGTACGGCCGGTCGTTCGACCTCCGCCGCGGCCCGCTGGTGCGGCTGTTGCTGGTGCGCGTGGCCGAGGAGCACCACGTCCTGCTGATCACCGCCCACCACGTCGTCACCGACGGCGAGTCGATGGGCATCCTGGTCGGCGAGCTCGGCGCGCTGTACGCGGCCGCCGTCCGCGGCGAACCCGCCGAGCTGCCCGAACCGGCGGTCCAGTACGCCGATTTCGCCGTGTGGCAGCGGAACCGCCTCGCCGGGCCCGCCCTCGACCGGCACCTCGCCTACTGGACGACCCAGCTGGCCGGCGTCGAACCCCTGGACCTGCCGTCCGACCGGCCCCGGCCGGCCGTGCGCACGACGGCCGGTGCCGTGCACCACTTCGGCGTCCCGGCCGAGGTCGCCGCCGGGCTGGCCGAGCTGGCCCGGGTCCACGACACCACGCTGTACACCGTGCTGGTCGCAGCTTGCCAGGTGCTCTTCGCCCGCTACACCGGCCGCACCGACATCGCCGTCGGGACCGTGGTATCCGGCCGGAACCGGCCCGAACTGCAGCGGACGGTCGGCTTCTTCGTCGACACCGTCGTCATCCGGTCCACAGTGGACCGGTCCGCGCCGTTCGGGACGTTCCTCGACGCCGTCCGCACGACGGTGCTGGAGTCCTTCGAACACGCCGAAGCGCCGTTCGAAAAGCTGGTCGAGGCGCTGCGGCTCGAGCGCGACGCCAGCCGCACCCCGTTGTTCGACGCGATGGTGCTGCTGCACGGGAGCCAGGCCGGGCAGGCGGACTTCGCCGGGCTGAGGGCCGAGCCGGTCGAGGTCGCCCGCCGCGCGGCCAACTTCGACCTCACCGTCGAGTTCCAGCCGTCCGGGGATGCCCTCGAAGGCTCCCTGGAGTACAACACCGACCTCTTCGACGAGCGGACCGCCGTCGCGCTGGGCGAGCACCTCACCGTGCTGCTGACCGCGATCGCCGCCGACGCGCGGCGGCCGGTCGGTGAGCTGCCGCTGCTCACCGGCGGCGAGGAGACCCGGCTGCTCACCGAGTGGAACGACACCGCGCTGGACGTTCCGGAGGCGACGCTCACCGAGCTGTTCGAGTCGCAGGCCCAGCGCAGCCCGGACGAAACCGCGCTCGTCGCGGGGGACATCGCGCTGAGCTTCGCCGAGCTCAACGCGATGGCGAACCGGCTGGCCCGCCACCTGGTCACGCTGGGCGCGGGCCCGGAGCGGGTGGTGGCCCTCGCCCTGCCGCGCACCGCCGACGCGATCGTGGCCTTCCTGGCGGTCCTGAAGGCGGGGGCGGTCTACCTGCCGATCGACCCCGCCCTGCCCGCCGAGCGGAAAGAGCTGCTGCTGCGCGACTCCGGCGCCGAACTGGTGCTCGGCCCGGCGGACATCGCCGCGGCGAACCAGGACCACCCGGGCACCGACCTCACCGACGCCGACCGGATCGCGCCGCTGCGGCCGGACAACACGGCCTACGTCATCTACACCTCCGGGTCGACCGGGCGGCCGAAGGGCGTGGCGGTCCCGCACCGCAACCTCACCAACCTGCTCGTCAACCACCGTCACGACTTCGCCCCGCCCGGGCGGCGGCTGCGGGTGGCGCTGACCGCGACCCTGTCGTTCGACACGTCACTGGAAGGCCCGCTGCTCATGGCCGACGGCCACGAGCTGCACCTCATCGGCGACGACGTCCGGCTCGACGCCCACGCTCTCGTCGACCACATCGCCGAGCGCCGGATCGACTTCCTCGACCTCACCCCGACCTACCTGCGCCGGCTGATCCCCGCCGGGCTGCTGACCGACCCGCGGCACCGGCCGAAGATCCTCATGCTCGGCGGCGAAGCCCTCGACGAAACGCTCTGGCGGGAGCTGGCCGCGGCCGAAGTGACCGTGGCGCACAACTTCTACGGCCCCACCGAGTACACCGTGGACGCGGTCTCGTGCCGGGTCGGCGCCACGGCCCGCCCGGTCCTGGGCCGCCCACTGGCCAACACCCGCGCCTACGTCGTCGACCAGGACCTGCGGCCGGTACCCACCGGCGTGCCGGGCGAGCTGTGCCTCGCCGGGGCGCAGCTCGCGCGCGGCTACCTCGGCCGCCCGGGCCGGACGGCGGGCAGCTTCGTCGCGAATCCGTTCGGCGCGCCCGGCGAGCGGATGTACCGCACCGGCGACCGGGCCCGCTGGACCGCCGACGGGCAGCTGGAGTACCTGGGCCGGCTCGACGACCAGGTGAAGATCCGCGGCTTCCGGGTCGAGCCCGGCGAGGTCGAGGCGGCGCTGGTGCGCCTGCCCGGCGTCACCGCGGCCGTCGTCGTGGCCACCCGGCCCGAAGAGGGCCACGCCCGGCTGGTCGCCTACGTCGTCGGGGCCGGAGACGTCACGCCGGACGCCCTGCGGGCCGGCCTGCGGGCCACCCTGCCCGACTACCTGGTGCCCTCGGCGTTCGTCCCGATCGACGCGATTCCGCTGACGCCGCAGGGCAAGGTCGACCGCCGGGCCCTGCCCGCACCCGACGCCCCGGCGGACGGCGGCCAGGCCTACGTGCCCGCGCGCACCGCCGTCGAGCACCAGCTGGTGGCCATCTGGTCCGAGGTGCTCGGCAACGACCGCATCGGCGTCGAGGACAACTTCTTCGGCCTCGGCGGCGACTCGATCCTGTCCATCCAGGTGGTCGCCCAGGCCCGGCAGGCCGGCCTGCGGCTCACCTCGCGGGACATCTTCCTGCACCAGACCATCGCCGGGCTCGCCACCGCCGTGCAGACGGCGGCGGTGCACACACCGGCGGCCGGGCCGGTCACCGGACCGGCGCCGCTCACCCCGATCCAGCACTGGTTCTTCGACACCCACGGGCCGCTGGCCCACTTCACCATGTCCCAGCTGCTGGAACTGCCTGCCGACGTCGACCAGCAGGCGCTCCGGACCGCCCTCGACGCGGTCGTCGCCCACCACGACGCCCTGCGCACCCGCTTCTTCACCGTCGACGGGCAGTGGCGGCAGGAAGTCGTCCCCACGCCACCGTCCGGGCTCCTGCGGTTCCGGGACTTCTCCTCGCTGGGCGACGCCGGGCAGCGCGCCGGCCTCGAGGCCGCGGCCGCGCAGGTGCGCGCCAGCCTCGACCTCGCCACCGGCATCCTCGCCGGCGCGGTGCTGCTCGCCCGCGGCACCCGGCCGCCGCTGCTGTTCCTGGCCGTGCACCACCTGGTGGCCGACGGCGTTTCGCTGCGGCTGCTGCTCGGCGACCTCGAAACCGCCTACGGGCAGGTCGTCGCCGGCGCGCCGGTCCGGCTCGCGGCCACCGCCACGCCGTTCACCCAGTGGGCGCACCTGCTGGAGCAGCACGTCCGGTCCGGGGGCTTCGACGACGACCTCGAGCACTGGACGCGGGTGGCCCGCCGGGTCCCGGCGGCGCTGGCGGCCGACCACGCGGGCGCGGGCACCACCGGCTCCACGCGCACGCTGACCGTGACGCTCGGCGCCGAAGACACCGACGCGCTGCTGCACCGCGTCCCCGCGGTCTACCGGACCCAGGTCAACGACGTGCTGCTGAGCGCGCTCGGCCGGGCGCTGGCCGACCGCACGCGGGACGACGGCGTGCTGATCGCGCTGGAGGGACACGGCCGTGAGGACGTCCTCGACGGCGTCGACCTCTCGCGCACGGTCGGCTGGTTCACCACGCAGTTCCCGGTGGCGCTCGACCTGCCGCCGTCGGGGGACTGGGGGGCCACCCTGAAGGCGGTCAAGGAGCAGCTGCGGGCTGTCCCGCGCCGGGGCCTGAGCTACGAGGCCCTGCGGTACCTCGGCGCGCCCGGCGCACCCGGGCACGCCCTGCAGGCCTTCCCGCTGCCGCAGATCTGCTTCAACTACCACGGCCGCTGGGACGCCCAGGCCGGCGCGGACGGGCTGTTCCGCGGACGGCACGACAGCCCGGGTGCGGAAATCGCCCCGGACGAGGCGAGCACCTACCAGCTGGACGTCACCGGCGTCGTCGAGTCCGGCGTGCTGTCGCTGACGTGGTCCTACTCCGACCAGGTCAACGACGAGCGCACCGTCCGCGAGCTGGCCGAGGCGATGCTGACCGGCCTGCGGGAGATCGTCGCCCACTGCGCGCGGCCCGGCAGCGGCGGGCGCACGCCGTCGGACTTCCCGCTGGCCCACCTCGACCAGGCCGGAGTGGACCGGCTGGTCGGCGACGGCCGCGAGGTCGACGACGTCTACCCGCTGACCCCGCTGCAGGCGGGCATGCTGTTCCACAGCCTGCTCGACCCCACCGCCGACGCCTACGTCGACCAGGCCCGGATGCTGCTGGACGGCGTCCGCGACCCCGACGCGTTCGCGCAGGCCTGGCAGCAGGTCGCCGACCGGACTCCGGTCCTGCGCACCGAACTGGTCTGGGAGGGCGTCGAGGAACCCCTGCAGGTCGTGCGGCACCGGGCGGTCGTGCCGATCGCCCGCCACGACTGGCGCGGGCTCTCCGAAGCCGAGCAGGCCGAGCAGCTGGACCGGCTCTCGGCCGAAGACGCCACCACGGGCCTGGACCTCACCACCGCGCCGCTGATGCGGCTGGCCATCGTCGCGCTGACCCACGACCGCGTGCTGCTGATGTGGACCTCCCACCACATCGTCCTCGACGGCTGGAGCCTCGCGCAGATCTTCACCGAGGTGTGCGAGCAGTACGCCGCGATCACCGAACACCGGGTCCCGCGCGTACCGGCCCACCGGCCGTTCCGCGACTACCTCGGCTGGCTCGCCGCCCAGGACGTCTCGGCGGCCGAAAATCATTGGGCGGACGTGCTTTCCGGCTTCGCCGCCCCGACCCCGCTGCCCTGGGACCGGCCGCCGGCGAGCGCGCACCGGACCCGCTCGTCGCGGACGGTACGGACCAGTTTGTCCACTGAGGACACCGACCGGCTGCGGGAGGTCGCCCGGCGGCACGGCCTGACCGTCAACACCCTCGTGCAGGGCGCGTGGGCGCTGCTGCTGGCCCACCACAGCGGCGAATCCGACGTCGTGTTCGGCACCACCGTCTCCGGCCGCCCCGACGACCTGCCGGGCGTGGAGAACATGATCGGGATGTTCATCAACACCGTCCCGACGCGCGTGCAGGTCGACACCGGCCAAGCGCTGCTGCCGTGGCTGCAGCGGCTGCAGGACGAGCAGAACCAGGCCCGCCGCTACGACTTCCTCGCCCTCGGGAAACTGCGCGCGCTCAGCGACGTTCCGCCGGGGGAGAACCTGTTCGACAGCATGGTCGCCTTCGAGAACTACCCCTTCGACGAGAACGCCGCCGCCCAGGCGGGCGTCACCCTGCGCGAAGTGACCGCGCTCGACGCCACGACGTTCCCGGTCACCCTGCGCGCCTATGCCGACCGGCGGCTGGGCTTCGAGCTCGGCACCGACCCGGCGCTGTTCGACGAGGAGACCGCCGCGGCGATGGCGGCCCGCCTGGAAACCCTGCTGCTGGGCATGGCCGAGGACCCGGACCGCCCGATCGCCCGGCTGCCCTGGCTGCCGGCCGCCGAGCGCGCGCGGCTGGCCGCGGCCGAAGCCGTGTCACTGCCCGCGCCGGCCATCACCGAGCTGTTCGCCGCCCAGGTGGCCGCCCGCCCGGACGCCGTCGCCCTCACCGCGGACGGCACCCACTTCACCTACGCCGAGCTGAACGCGCGGGCGAACCGCCTGGCGCACCGGCTGATCGCGCTCGGCGCCGGGCCGGAACGGTTCGTCGCGCTGCGCCTGCCGCGTTCGGCGGAGCAGGTGGTCGCGATCCTCGCCGTGCTCAAGGCCGGAGCCGCCTACCTGCCGATCGACCCGGCCACCCCGGCCGAACGCGTCGACCGGATGCTCGCCGACACCGATCCCGTCGCCGTTCTCGCGCCCGAAGACGTCGACGTGGCCGAGGGCCCGGACACCGACCCGCCGCAGCGGTGCACGCCGGACCACCCCGCCTACGTCATCTACACCTCCGGCTCGACCGGGCTGCCCAAGGGCGTGATGATCCCGCACCGCAACGTCACCCGGCTGTTCGCCGCGACCACCCGCTTCGGGTTCGGGAGCGACGACGTCTGGACGCTGTTCCACTCCTACGCGTTCGACTTCTCCGTGTGGGAGATCTGGGGTCCGCTGCTGCACGGCGGCCGGCTCGTCGTCGTGCCGCACGCGGTGTCCCGCTCGCCGCGGGAGTTCCTGCGCCTGCTGGCCGACGAGCGGGTCACCGTGCTCAACCAGACGCCGTCGGCGTTCTACCAGCTCGTCCGGGCCGACGAAGACGAGCCCGGCGCCCGGCTCGCGCTGCGGTACGTGATCTTCGGCGGCGAGGCCCTCGACACGCGCCGGCTGGCCGGCTGGTTCGCCCGCCACGGCGACCGCGCGCCGCGGCTGGTGAACATGTACGGCATCACCGAAACCACCGTGCACGTCACCGAACACGACCTGGAGTCCGATGAGGACACTCCGGGCGGCATCGGCACCGCCCTGCCCGACCTGCGCGCGTACGTCCTCGACGCGGACCTGAACCCGGTCCCGGCCGGGGTGCCCGCCGAGCTCTACGTCGCCGGTGACGGCCTGGCCCGCGGCTACCTCGGCCGTCCCGGGCTGACCGCGGCCCGGTTCGTCGCCGACCCGTTCGGTGCGCCGGGGTCCCGGATGTACCGGTCGGGAGACCGGGTGTCCCGTACCCGCGACGGCGGCCTGCGCTACCACGGCCGCGCCGACCAGCAGGTGAAGATCCGCGGCTTCCGGATCGAACCGGGCGAGATCGAGGCCACCCTGCTCGCCCTGCCGGACGTCGGCTCGGCGGCGGTGCTGGCCCGTGAGGACGAGCCCGGCCGCAAGCGCCTGGTCGCCTACGTCGTCCCCGCGACGCCGGACGCGCCGCCGAGCGCGGCCCGGCTGCGCGAGCACCTCGGCCGGTCCCTGCCGGACTACATGGTCCCCTCGGCGTTCGTCACGCTCGGCGACCTCCCGTTGACCCGCAACGGGAAACTCGACCGGCGGGCGCTTCCGGCCCCCGCCGCGGCGGCCACCGAAGACACCGCGTTCGTCGAACCCCGCACCGAAACCGAGCGCACGGTTGCAAGGGTGCTGGCCGCCACGCTCGGCCTGGAGCGCGTCGGAGCCGACGGCAACTTCTTCACCCTCGGCGGGGATTCCATCCTCAGCATCCGGTTCACCTCCGCACTGCGCGAGGCCTTCGGCGTCGAGGTGTCCCCGCGGACGGTGTTCGACCACCCGACGGTGGCCGCGCTGGCCGCCGCGCTGCCCGCCGCGTCCGCCGCCCCGCTGTCCGCCGCGATCACCCCGGTGGACCGGGCCGGCGAGCTGCCGCTGTCCTTCGCCCAGCAGCGCCTGTGGTTCCTCGACGAGTTCGCCCCCGGCAGCACCGACCACGTCACGGTCTTCGGCGTGCGGCTGCGCGGCGACCTGCGATCGGACGCCCTCGCCCGGGCGCTCACCACGCTGATCGCCCGCCACGAGTCGCTGCGCACCACGTTCCCGGCCGTCGACGGGCGTCCCCGCCAGGTCGTCGGGGAGCCGTGGCGGCTCGCGCTGCCCGTCACCGAAGTGTCCGATGAGGACGGTTTGCGGCAGCTGCTGGCCGACGACCTCGCCCGGCCGTTCGACCTCGCCCGCGGCCCGCTGCTGCGGGCCCGGCTCGTCCGCCTCGGCCCGGACGACCACGCGCTCGTGCTGTCCCTGCACCACATCATCACCGACGGCTGGTCGATGGGCGTCCTGATCGGCGAGCTGGCCACCCTCTACGGCGACGAACGGGCCGAACTCCCCGCGTTGCCGATCCAGTACGCGGACTTCGCCGCCTGGCAGCGTGAGCGGCTCACCGGCGACTTCCTCGACGAGCAACTCGGCTTCTGGCGGCGCGAACTCGACGGCCTGCGCCCGCTGGACCTGCCGACCGACCGGCCGCGCCCGGCCATCCGGACGTCGAACGGCGCCGAGCACGAGTTCACCCTCGGCGCCGAGGCCCTCGCCGGGCTGCGTCGGCTGAGCCGGGACCGCGACACGACCCTGTTCACCGCGCTCGTCGCCGCCTGCCAGCTGGTGCTGCGGCGCTGGTCCGGCCAGGACGACGTCGCCGTCGGCACGGTCACCTCCGGTCGCGACCACCCGGAGGTCCAGGACCTGGTGGGGCTCTTCGTCAACACCGTCGTCCTGCGGTCCTCTGTGGACGGCAGCCGTGGTTTCGGCGAAATGCTCGGCGCCGTCCGCCGGACGGTCCTGGACGCGTTCGCCCACCAGGACGTGCCGTTCGAGCGGATCGTCGACGAGCTCAGCCCGGACCGCGACCCCAGCCGCACCCCGCTGTTCGAGGTGCTCGTCACGCTGCAGAACGCGGGCACCCGGCTGCCCGCCCTCGCCGGGCTCACCGCCGGCGAGCTGACGCTGCCGATGACCACCGCCGGCTTCGACCTGAGCGTCGAGTTCGAGGAACGCCCGGACGGGCTGCGGGGGCTGCTGAACTACAACACCGACCTGTTCGACGCGGCGACTATGACCCGGTTCGCCGAGCAGCTCACTGTCCTGCTCACCGCGGTCGTGGCCGAGCCCGGCCGGCCCGTCGACACCCTGCCGCTGCCCGCGGCCGAACACGACCTCGTCGTCCGAACTTGGAACGCGACCGACCGGCCGGTGCCGGAGCGCACCGTCGTCGAGCTGTTCGAGGCCCAGGCGGCCCGGACGCCGGACGCGACGGCGGTGGTCGACGGCGACACGACGGTGAGCTTCGCCGAGCTGAACGCGCGGGCCAACCGGATCGCCCGCGTCCTCGTCGGCCGGGGTGCCGGGCCCGAGCGCCTGGTCGCCGTCGCCCTGCCCCGCTCGGCCGAACTCGTGGTCACGATCCTCGCCGTCCTCAAGGCCGGTGCCGTCCACCTGCCCCTGGACCCCGAGCTGCCCGAACGGCGGCGGGAGGCGCTGCTGGCCGACGCGCGTCCGGCCCTCGTGATCACCGAACCCGTTGCCGGCGAGGAGGCGGACACGAATCTCGACGACCGGCCCGCGCCGGACCACGCGGCCTACGCGATCTACACCTCCGGCTCCACCGGAACGCCGAAGGGGGTGCTGGTCACCCACCGCGCGCTGGCCAACTTCGCCGTCGACCACGCGGAGCAGTTCACCGCCGCGGCCGGGAAGGACCGGCTGCGGGTGGCGCTGACCGCCGCGTTCTCCTTCGACGCGTCCTGGGAAACCGTGCTGTTGATGCTCACGGCCGGGCACGAACTGCACGTCATCGACGGCGACACCCGGCTCGACCCGGCCCTGCTCGCCGGGTACGTCGCCGAGCACGGGATCGATCTGGTCAACTCGACGCCGTCGTTCGTCCGGCACCTGCTGGAAGCGGGACACTGCCCGCCCGTGCTCCTGGTCGGCGGGGAGGCCGTCGGCGAGGCCTTGTGGCGCGACCTGAGCGACCTCGACGGCGCCACCGCGTTCAACCTCTACGGCCCGACCGAGTGCACGGTCGACGCGACACTCTGCCGGATCGGCGAGACCGGCCGCGAAGTGATCGGCCGTCCCACCGGGAACGTGCGGGCCTACGTGCTCGACGACCGGCTGCGCCCGGCCCCGGTCGGCGTCCCCGGCGAACTGCACCTGGCCGGCGTCCAGCTGGCCCGCGGCTACCTCGGCCGGCCCGGGCTGACCGCGGATCGCTTCCGCGCCAACCCGTTCGGGCCGCCCGGCAGCCGGATGTACGCCACCGGCGACCGCACCCGCTGGACCGCCGACGGGCACCTGGAGTACCTCGGCCGCGCCGACGACCAGGTCAAGATCCGCGGTTTCCGGATCGAGCCCGGCGAGGTCGAGGCGGCGCTGCGCGCGCTGCCCGAGGTCGCCGACACCGTCGTCGTCGCCCGCCACGACGACGGCCACGCCCGGCTGGTCGCCTACGTCGTCCCCGCGAACGGCGCACCGGCCGACCCGGCGCGCCTGCGGACGGCGCTCAAGGAGACGCTGCCCGAGCACCTGGTGCCGTCGGTGTTCGTGCCGCTGGCCCGGCTGCCGCTGGCCACCAGCGGCAAGGTCGACCGCCGGGCGCTGCCCGCGCCCGCCGTCCACCCGGCCCCGGCCGCGGGCCGGACCGCGCCGCGGACGGAGACCGAACGGCTGCTGGCGGAGATCTGGGCCGACGTCCTCGGCGTCGCGGAGCCCGGGGTGGACGACAACTTCTTCGCCCTCGGCGGGGATTCCATCCTCAGCATCCAGGTCGTCTCCCGGGCCCGGCGCCGCGGCCTGCGGCTGACCTCCCGGGACGTCTTCCGCCACCAGAACATCGCCGAGCTCGCGCTCGTCGCGGGCGCCGAAGCCGCCGCCGAGCCCGAAGCCGGGTTCACCGGCGCGGCCCCGCTCACGCCGATCCAGCGGTGGTTCTTCGAAACGGGCCACCACGACCACTTCACGATGTCCACGCTCGCCGAGCTCGACCCGGACGTCGACCTCGCCGCCCTCGAAACCGCGCTGGGGGCGGTGCTGGCCCGGCACGACGCCCTGCGCACCCGGTTCAGCCGCACCGGCGACGGGTGGCGGCAGGAGTTCCGGCCGGACGCGGAGATCCCGGCCCTGCGGCACGTGTCCGAGGTAGACACTGTGGACATCAGCACTGTCGCGGCCGAAGCGCGCGCCGCCCTGCGGGTCGAGGGCGGCCCGCTGGTCCAGGCCGCGCTGATCACCGCGCCCGGGCAGGCACCCCGGCTGCTGCTGGTCGTTCACCACCTGGTGGTCGACGGCGTCTCGTGGCGCATCCTGTTCGACGACCTGGAAACCGCCTACCGCCAGGTGATCGCGGGCCGGCCGATCGACCTCGGGCCGGCCCCGGTGAGCTTCCTCCGCTGGGCGGACCGCCTCGCGGGGCACGCGTTCGACGCCGAGCTGCCGTACTGGACCGAAACGCTCGACGGCGTCGTCCCGGACCTGCCGGTGGACGCGGCGGGGGAGAACACCGCCGGCAGCGCCCGCACGGTCACCGTCCGCCTGGACACCGAAACCACCGGTGCCCTGCTGCACGAAGTCCCCGAGGTCTACCGCACGCAGATCAACGACGTCCTGCTCAGCGCGCTCGGCCGGGTACTGGCCCGCTGGACCGGCCGCGACCGCGTCCTGGTCTCCCTGGAAGGGCACGGCCGCGAGGAGATCTTCGCCGACCTCGACCTCTCCCGCACGGTCGGCTGGTTCACCGCCGAGTACCCGGTCGCGCTCACCCTCCCCGCCGCCGAAGACTGGGGATCGACCCTGAAAGCCGTCAAGGAACAGCTGCGGGCCATCCCCGGCAAGGGGCTCGGCTACGGCGCGCTGCGGCGGCCCGGCGACCCGGTGCCGCAGATTTCCCTGAACTACCACGGACAGTGGACCGCCGGCGGCGACGCCGACGGCCTGTACCGGGGCTGGGGCGGCGACCTCGGCGCCGACGTCGACCCGGCGCGGCCGCGCACCGCGCTGGTGGACGTCGTCGGCATCGTCGACGACGGTGCCCTCGAACTGGCGTGGACCTACGCGCCCGGCGTGCACCGCGAGGACACCGTGCGCGGGCTCGCCGAGCAGGTCCTGACGGCGCTGCGCGAGATCGTCGCGCACTGCGCCGCCCCGGACGCCGGCGGCCGCACGCCGTCGGACTTCCCCCTGGCCCGGCTGAGCGCGGCCGAACTGGACACCGTGGCCGGTGACGGCCGCGCGGTCGAGGACGTCTACCCGCTCACCCCGCTGCAGGCCGGGATGGTGTTCCACACCCTGGTCGACGACGGCTCCCCGGCCTACTTCGAGCAGGTCCGCATCCGGCTCGCGGGTGTCGCCGACCCCGCCGCGCTCGCCGCCGCCTGGCAGCGGGTCGTCGACCGGACCCCGGTGCTGCGCACCCGGCTCGTCTGGACCGGCGTCGAAGAGCCGGTGCAGGTGGTGGACCGGGCCGCGACCCTGCCGGTCACCCACCACGACTGGCGCGATCTCGGCCCGGCGGACCGGGAAGCCGCGCTGGCGGACGCCCTCGCGGCCGACCGCGCCGTTCCGTTCGACCTGACCCGGGCCCCGCTGACCCGGCTGACCATCGGCGCCCTCCCCGGCGACGAGGTCGACCTGATCTGGACGTCCCACCACGTGCTGTTCGACGGCTGGAGCTCCGCCCAGGTCTTCGCCGAGGCGTGCGAGGAGTACGCCGCCGCGACCGCCGGTGTCCGGCCCGCCCTGGTCACCCGGCGCCCGTACCGCGACTACCTCGCCTGGCTGGCGGACCGCGACCAGGCCGCCGCCGACCGGTTCTGGGCGGACACCCTGGCCGGCTTCGACGCGCCGACCGCGTTGCCGTATGACCGCCCGCCGTCCGAAGCGCACCAGTCCCGTTCCACCGATTCGATCCGGGTCGAGCTGCCGGCGGCCGCGACGCTGCGGCTGCGGGAGTTCGCCAGGACCCACGGCCTGACCGTCAACACCGTCGTGCAGGGCGGCTGGGCGCTGCTGCTGGCCATGCTCTCCGGCGACCGCGACGTCGTCTTCGGCACCACGGTTTCCGGCCGCCCGGCCGATCTGGCCGGCGTCGAGACCATGATCGGGTTGTTCATCAACACCATCCCCACCCGCGTCCGCGTCGACGCCGCGCTGCCGGTCGCCCGCTGGCTCGGGCGGCTGCAGGCGGCGCAGAGCGAGGCCCGCGACCACGACTTCGTGTCGCTGGCCCGGCTGCGCCCGCTCAGCGACGTCCCCGCCGGGCAGAACCTGTTCGACAGCATGGTCGTCTTCGAGAACTACCCGATCAGCGAGCCCGCCACCGCGGGCGCGCCCCGGGTCGTCGAGGTCGCTTCGGCGGACGCCACGAACTTCCCGCTGTGCCTGCGCGCCTCCCTCGACGACGGCCTCGCGCTCGACCTCGCCTACGACCCGGCGCTGTTCGACGCCGGCACCGTCACGGCGCTGACCGGCCGCCTGGTGTCGCTGCTCGACGCCGTCACCGCGGACCCGGACCGGCCCCTGGCCCGGGTGCCGTGGGTCGACGCGGCCGAACGGGCCCGGGTGCTCGCCGACGCCCACGGCCCGGGTGCCGCCGGGACGCCGTCCACCGTGCCGGTACTCTTCGCCGACCAGGTCGCCCGCCACCCGGACGCCCCCGCCGTGCTCGCCACCGACCGGACCCTCACCTATCGCGAACTCGACGAGCGGGCCAACCACCTGGCCGGACGGCTGGCCGGGCTGGGCGTCACCGTCGAGGACCGGATCGGGCTGCTGCTCGAACCCTCGGTCGACCACGTCGTCGCCGAACTCGCCGTGCTCAAGGCCGGTGCGGCCTACGTGCCCCTGGACACCCGGGCACCGCACGAGCGGCTGCGCGCGGTGCTCGCCGAAGCCGGGGTGTCGGCCGTGGTGTCCGGCGACACCTGGGTGCCGACCGCCGAAGCCGTCCACAGTGGACCGGTGCTGACCGTCGGCGAACAACGGTCCGCCACTGCGCCCGATCCCCGCGTGGGGCCCGAGAACCTCGCCTACGTCATGTACACCTCGGGTTCCACCGGGGTGCCGAAGGGCGTCGCCGTGCGCCACCGCGACATCACCGCGCTGGCCCAGGACGGCCGGTTCGCGGGCGGCGCCCACACCCGGGTGCTCGCGCACTCGCCGCTGGCCTTCGACGCGTCCACCTACGAGCTGTGGGTGCCGCTGCTGAGCGGCGGTGCGACGGTCCTGCCCGACGGGCCCGACCTGACCGTCGAGTCGTTGCGACGCGCGGTTTCCGCGCACGGCGTGACGTCGGCGTGGCTGACCGCCGGGCTCTTCCGGCTGCTCGCCCAGGACGCGCCGGACGGCCTGCGCGGCCTGCGGGAGGTGTGGACCGGCGGCGACGTCGTCCCGCCCGCCGTGGTGCGGACGGTCCAGGCCGCGTGCTCCGGCCTCGTCGTGGTCGACGGCTACGGCCCCACCGAAACCACCACCTTCGCCACGTCGTTCCGGATGGCCGGGGAGGCCGTGCCCGAACCGGTCCCGATCGGCCGGCCGCTGGACGGCATGCGCGCGTACGTGCTGGACGCCGAGCTGCGTCCGCTGCCCGCCGGCGCGCCCGGCGAACTGTGCCTGGCCGGCGCGGGCCTGGCCCGCGGCTACCTCGGCCGGCCCGGCCTGACCGCCGAGCGGTTCGTCCCCGACCCGTTCGGCGCGCCGGGGGAGCGGATGTACCGCACCGGCGACGTCGTCCGCCGCGGACCCGACGGCGAGCTCGTCTTCCTCGGCCGGTCCGACGACCAGGTCAAGCTGCGCGGGTTCCGGATCGAGCTCGCCGAGGTCGAGGCCGTGCTGGCCGCCCACCCGGCGGTCGCGCAGGCGGTCGCGAGCATCCACACCGACGCCTCCGGCACGCGGCGGCTGCTCGCGCACGTCGTCCTCGATCACCCCGCGGATCCGGACGAGCTGCGGGCGCACGCCGCCGCGACGCTGCCCGAGTACATGGTGCCCGCCGCGGTGCTCGTGCTGGCCGCGCTTCCGTTGAACCGCAACGGGAAGGTCGACCGCCGGGCGCTGCCCGCACCGGACGGCCCGGTGGTGTCGCAGCGGCCCTACACCGAGCCGTCCACCGCGACCCAGCGCGCCGTGGCCGGGATCTGGCAGCGGCTGCTCGGCGTCGAGCGGGTCGGGGCACAGGACAACTTCTTCGAGCTCGGCGGTGACTCGATCCTCAGCATCCGGCTGGTGTCGCGGCTGCTGGCCGAATGCGGCGTTTCGCTGTCGCCGCGGGCCGTGTTCGCGCACCCCACGGTCTCCCGGCTGGCCGCCGCGATCGAAACCGTCGGGGCCACCGCAGCCGACCCGATCCCGGCCGTGCCGCGCGACGGCGAGCTGCCGCAGTCCTTCGCCCAGCAGCGGCTGTGGTTCCTCGACGAGTTCGACCCGGGCGGCACCGAGTACGTCACCAGCTCCGCCGTGCGGCTGCGCGGCGAGCTGGACGTCGACGCGCTCGCCGGGGCCTTCACCGCGCTGGTCGCCCGCCACGAGCCGCTGCGGACGACGTTCGGCTCGGCCGACGGCCACGGCGTCCAGTTCGTGCACCCGCCCCACGAGGTGCCGCTGCCGGTCGTCGACGCTCGCGAGGAAGAGCTCGCGGAAATCCTGCGTGCCGACGGCGAACAGCCCTTCGACCTGAGTGAAGGGCCGCTGCTGCGGGCGAAGCTGATCCGGCTCGCGCCGCGGGAGCACGTGCTCACGGTCGCGGTGCACCACATCGTCACCGACGGCTGGTCGAACGGCCTGATCGCCGAGGAGGTCGGCGCGTTCTACGCGGCCGCGCTGCGCGGCGAACCGGCGGACCTCCCGCCGCTGCCGGTGCAGTACGCGGACTTCGCGGCCTGGCAACGCGGCCGGCTCGCCGAGCGCGTCCTGGCCGGCCAGGTCGACTACTGGACCGAGCGCCTGCGCGGCCTGACTCCGCTGGAGCTGCCCACCGACCGGCCCCGCCCGCCGGTGCGCACCACCCGCGGCGCGACGCACGAGATCGTCGTCCCGGCGGCGGTGACCGCGCGGCTCGAGCAGGTGAGCCGGCAGCGTTCGGCGACCTTGTTCACGACGCTCGTCGCGGCGTGCCAGGTGCTGCTCGGCCGGTGGGCCGGCCAGGACGACGTCGCCGTCGGCACGGTCACCTCCGGCCGGGAGCGGCCCGAGCTCGAGGGGCTGGTCGGGTTCTTCGTCAACACGCTGGTGCTGCGCTCGCAGGTCCGCCCTTCGCTGGCTTTCACCGCGTTCCTCGACGAAGTCGCGGCGGGCGTGCGGGCGGCGTTCGACCACCAGGACCTCCCGTTCGACCGGGTCGTCGACGCGGTGCAGCCGGGCCGCGACCCGAGCCGGACACCGCTGTTCCAGGTCATGGTGGTGCTGCAGAACAGCCCCCGCGAGACGACCCGGCTGCCGGGCCTGGAAACCGAGGAGCTCGCCCAGCCCGCGACCGCGGCGAACTTCGACCTCACCCTGGAGTTCCAGCCGGACGGCGACGTGCTGCGGGCCGCGCTGACGTACAACACGGACCTGTTCGACGCGGCCACGATCGAGCGCTTGGCCTCCCACCTGGGCGTGCTGCTGGAGGGCGTCGCCGCCGACCCGGACCGGCCGGTGGCGCGGCTGCCGCTGATCGGCCCGGCCGAGCGCGAACTGGTGCTGGAGACGTGGAACGACACGGCGGTTCCGGTGGAGCCGCTGACGCTGCCTGCGCTGATCTCGGCCCGCGCCCGGCGGACCCCGGAAGCATTGGCGGTGATCGGAAGCGAGTCCCTGACGTACGCCGAGCTGGAGGCGCGCGCTTCGCGGCTGGCGTCGGTGCTGGCCGGGTACGGGATCGGGCCGGAGCGCATCGTGGCGCTGGCCCTGCCGCGGTCGGTGGAGATCGTGGTGGCGCAGCTGGCGGTGTGGAAGGCCGGCGGCGCGTTCGTCCCGGTGGACCCGACTTACCCGATCGAGCGCATCACGTTCATGCTCGCAGACGCGCGCCCGGCGCTGGTGCTCACGTTGGAGGGACTGGCACCGCCGGTGCCCGAAGGGGTGGAAGTGCTGGCCCTCGACGACCCGGCGCTGTTCGAGGCCGGACGGGCCGCCGCCGAGCCGGTGACCGTGGCGGCTGAGCCCGCAGCCGCGGTGGCCGTCCGGCCCGAGCACCCCGCCTACGTCATCTACACCTCCGGCTCCACCGGGCGCCCCAAGGGCGTGGTCGTCACGCACGCCGGGCTGGCGTCCTTCGCCGCCGCCGAGGCCGAGCACCTCCGGGTCGGCGAAGGCGACCGCGTCCTCGCCTACTCCTCGCCGAGCTTCGATGCCTCGATCCTCGAACTCTGCCTGGCCCTGCCCTCCGGCGCCGCGCTCGTCGTGGTGCCGCCCGAACCACTGCTCGGCGAACCCCTCGCCGAGTTCCTCGCCACCCACCGGATCAGCCACACGCTGATCCCGCCCGCCGCGCTGGCCACCGTCCCGGCGACCGACCTGCCGGACCTGCGCACGCTCGTCGTCGGCGGGGACGCCTGCCCGGCCGAGCTCGTCGACCGGTGGGCGCCCGGGCGGCGGATGATCAACGCCTACGGCCCCACCGAGTCGACGATCGTCGCGACCTGGAGCGAGCCGCTGGTCCCGGGCAGCCCGCCCCCGATCGGACGGCCCATCCCGAACACCCGTGCCTACGTGCTCGACGCCGCGCTCCAGCCGGTGCCGGTCGGCGTGGCCGGCGAACTGTACGTCGCCGGGCCGAGCCTGGCCCGCGGCTACCTCGACCGGCCGGGCCTGACCGCCGACCGGTTCACCGCCAACCCGTTCGGCGCGCCGGGGGAGCGGATGTACCGCACCGGCGACGTCGTCCGGTGGACCGCCGCGGGGCAGCTGGAGTTCACCGGCCGGGCCGACGACCAGGTCAAGGTCCGCGGCTTCCGCATCGAACTCGGCGAAGTCGAGGCGGCGCTGACCCGCCACCCCGGGGTGGCGGCCGCCGTGGCCGCGGTCCAGCAGGACGAGTCGGGCCACAAACGCCTGGTCGCGTGCTTCGTCGCCGCGCCGGAGCCGGATCTGCCGCAGCAGGTCGTGAGTGAGAAACAGTGTTCTAACACTGTTTCCCACTCACGACCGCCGGGGACGGCAGACGGTGACCGTTCCCCGGAGAACGCGCCGGCGAACGGCCCGGTCAGCCCGGCCGAGCTGCGGGAATTCCTCGCCCGGTCGTTGCCCGGCCACCTCGTCCCCTCGGCCATCCTGGAGCTCCCGGCTCTGCCGATCAGCCCGAGCGGCAAGGTCGACCGCCGCGCGCTGCCGGTGGTCGCCGCCGCGGCCGAGCCCGCCGCCCACCACGTCGAGCCGGTGACCCCGGCCGAACGGGTGCTCTGCGAGATCTGGGCGCAGGTCCTCGGCCTCGACCGGGTCGGCACCGCCGACAACTTCTTCGAGCTGGGCGGCGATTCCATCCTCAGCATGCAGGTCGTCTCCCGGGCCCGGCAGGCCGGGCTCCAGGTGTCCACCAAGGACATCTTCCTGCACCAGACCGTCGCCGCGCTCGCTCCCGAAGCCGGGGTGGTGGCCGAACGGACCGAGGTGGACGGCCCGGTCGTCGGGCCGGTGCCGCTCACCCCGATCCAGGACTGGTTCTTCGCCACCCACACCGTCAACCCGCACCACTTCAACCAGTCGATGCTGGTCGAGCTCGCCGACGGCTTCGACGCCGCCGCCCTCCGGCGCGCCCTGGCCGCGGTGTGGACCCACCACGACGCGCTGCGGATGCGCTTCAGCCACACCGAAACGGGCTGGCACCAGCACAACGCCGACGTCGAGCCGGTACCCGCACTGCGCCACGAGGACCTGACCGCCGTCCCCGAGGCCGAGCGGGCTGCCGCGCTGGAGCGGATCGCCGACGACGTCCACGCCGGGTTCGACCTCACCCGCGGTCCGCTGCTGGCCGCCGTCCTGGTCACCGCCGATCCGGCGTGGCGGCCGCGGCTGTTCCTGGCCGCGCACCACGTCGTGGTCGACGCCGTGTCGTGGCGCATCCTGCTCGACGACCTCGACACCGCCTACCGCCAGGCCGCCCGGGACCTCCCGGTCGACCTCGGCCCGCGGACGACGTCGTTCCGGGACTGGGCGCACCGCCTGCGCGACCACGTCCGGGCCGGTGGCTTCGACGACGAACTGGCCTACTGGACCGGCCTGCCCCCCTCGGCCGCGCTGCCGGTGGACCACGACGGCGACGACACCGGCACGGCGGAGGTCACCGTGGCGCTCTCCGCCGACGACACCGACGCCCTGCTGCGGTCGGCGCCCGCGGCCTACCGCACGCGCGTCAACGACGTCCTGCTCACCGCGCTGGCCTGGGCGCTGGCCCGGTGGACCGGCCGTCCGGACGTGTCGATCGCGCTGGAAGGCCACGGCCGCGAGGACGTCCTCGACGACGTCGACCTCAACCGGACGGTCGGCTGGTTCACCACGCTGTTCCCGGTGGCACTGTCCATTGAGGACAGCGACTGGCGGACGCTCGTCAAGTCCGTCCGCAAGCAGCTGCGGGCGGTGCCCGGCAACGGGTTCGGCTACGGCGCCCTCCGCCACCTCGGCGACCCGGACGTCCGCGAGCGGCTCGCCGTTCAGAACCCGCAGATCTCGTTCAACTACCTCGGCCAGTGGGACGGTTCCGGCGCGGCGACGACGTCCGAGAGCCTCTACGCCGCCGTCCGGGGTTCGCTCGGCCGCGACCACGACCCGGCCGAACACCGCCCGCACCTGCTCGACCTCGTCGGCGCGGTCCAGGACGGCGAACTGGTGTTCTCGCTGATCTACCAGCCCGGCCGCCACGACCGGCGGACCGCCGAAGCGCTGGCCGGCGACTTCGCGGCCGCGCTGCGCCGGATCGCCGCCGACAGCTCGGCCCCGGCCCGGCGGAAGGAGCGGCGGTGACCACGCGGCTGTCCCGGAACCGCAACTACCAGCTGCTGTGGGGCAGCCAGGCGCTGTCGGAGGCCGGGTTCAGCGCGTCGATGATCGCGTTGCCGCTGCTGGTGCTGGCGGTGACCGGCTCGCCGGCGCTGTCCGGGCTGGTGCTCGGCGTCGACGCGATGGCCCAGCTCGTCGCGGGCCTGCCGGCGGGCGCGCTGGCGGACCGGTGGGACCGCAAGAAGATCCTGCTCGGCTGCGAGGCGGTGTACGCGCTGGCGGTGGGCAGCCTGGCCGCGGCGATCTGGTGGGACGCCGTGGGCGTGCCCCACCTCGTCGCGGTCGCGGCGGTGATGGGCTGCTGCCGGTCGCTGTTCGGCCCGGCCGAAGGCGCGATGCTGGCCGGCGTCGTGCCGCCGGCCCAGCTGCCGACGGCGGTGGCGATGAACTCCGCGCGCGGCGCGCTCGGCCAGCTGTCGGGGACCGCGGTCGGCGGGTTCCTCTACGGCCTCGGGCGGGCCGTCCCGTTCGCCTTCGACGTGCTCGTCCACCTGATCTCGCTGGTCGCGCTGACCTTCGTCCGGGCGCCGCGCCGCGAGGCCGCCGCGCCGGCGGGCGGGCACCTCGGCCGGGAAATGGCCGAAGGGCTGCGCTGGGTGTGGAGCGAACGGCACGTGCGCGTCACGGTGGCCTGCGCGGTGAGCCTGAACTTCTTCTTCAGCGCCTACTACATCGTCATCATCGTGCTGGCCAAGGAGCGCGGCGTCACCTCGGGCGAGATCGGCGTGATGGCCGCGATGCTCGGCGTCGGCGGCGTGGTGGGCTCGCTGATCGCGCCCTACCTGCAGCGGCGGCTCAGCCCGTACGTGTCGATCATGAGCGTGTTCTGGGTGCTGACCCTGCTGACCCCGCTCGCGGCCGTGATCCACGACGGCTACCTGCTGGGCGCGCTGTTCGTCGCCATGGCCCTGCTCCCGCCGACCGCCAACACGACGATCGGGACCTACCAGCTGCTGCTCACCCCCGACCGGCTGCGCGGGCGGCTGACCAGCGTGATGGGCGTGATCGGCGGCGTCTCCGCGGCGACCGGGCCTGCCTTCGGCGGCCTGGTGGTGCAGACGTTCCCCGGCACGAACGCCGTGCTGCTGTGCGCCGCCGGGATCGCCCTGGTGACGCTGGTCGTCACGGTCAGCCCGACGCTGCGCCGGTTCCCCCGCGCCGACACCCTCGTCCCCGAACCCGAGCCGACGACCGAGGAGAAAACCTCATGACCACCCAGGAATCCGGCGTCTCGTTCGCCTTCGAAGAGCTGCTGGCGCGCTCGGCGGCGCTGCGCGAGCGCGGCCCGGTGCACCACGACGAAGAGCGGGGGCTGTGGCGGGTGCTCGACCACCCGGGCGTCTCGCGGGTGCTGTCCGACCCGGCGGCGTTCTCGTCGGACTTCAGCGGGCTCACGCCGGTCCAGGAGGACTTCGAGACCTTCCGCAAGGGCAACTTCGTCGGGATGGACCCGCCGGACCACCGCAAGCTGCGCACGCTGGTCAGCCAGGCGTTCACCCCGCGCGTGGTGGCCGGCCTCGAGCCGCGGATCCGGGCCATCGCCGGCGAACTGCTCGACGAGGTCGACGGCGAGTCGCGCTTCGACGTCGTCGACGCGCTGGCCTACCCGCTGCCGATCATCGTGATCGCGGAGCTGCTCGGCGTCCCGGTGGCGGACCGCCCGCTGTTCACCCGCTGGGCGCAGGTGCTCTTCAGCGGCGACCAGCTGGGCGAGTCGGCCGACATGGACGACATCCAGCGCGCGCTGGACGCGATCGCCCCGACCATCCGCGAGATGAACGCCTACATCCTCGATCACATCCGCCACCACCGCGCCCACCCCGGCCCGGGCCTGACGAGCAGGCTGGTCGAGGCGGAGTTCAACGGCGAGCGCCTCGAGGACCAGGAGATCGTGGGGTTCGTCGCGCTGCTGCTGATCGCCGGCCACATCACGACGACCGCGCTGCTGGGCAACGCGGTGGTGACGTTCGACCGCAACCCGGCCGCGGCGGCCGCGCTGCGCTCTTCGCCGTCGGGCTTGCCGGCGGCGCTGGAGGAAGTGCTCCGGATGCTGCCGCCGTTCCCCGAGCTGGGCCGCCGCACGACGCACGAGATCGAGCTGGGCGGGCACCGCATCCCGGAGAACTCGATCGTGATGGCGGACCTGGCCGCGGCCAACCGGGACCCGGCGTTCTTCGACCGGCCGGACGCGTTCGACCCGGCGCGCTCCCCGAACCCGCACCTGACCTTCGGCCACGGCATCCACTTCTGCTTCGGCGCGCCCCTGGCGCGGCTGGAGGGGCGGGTCGCGTTCGAGGTGCTGTTCGAGCGCTACCGGGACCTGGCGGTCGCCACGGACGCGCCGGTGGTGTTCCAGAACCCGTCGGTGATCGTGAGCGTCCGGCACCTGCCGCTGGACGTCGAGCGGGCCTGACCGGTCACCGCGCCGGGACGGACGCGGGGGAGAGCTTTCCGTCGACCACGGCCGCGGCCACCGCCAGCCCGGTGGTCGCGGCCGCGGCGAGCAGGAGCGCCCGGCCGCCCAGGCCGCTCGCCGCGCCCGCGAGGGCGGCTCCGGCCGCCGCCGAGGTCACCTTCAGGCCCGCGCTCGTCACGAACACCTGGGCCAGCGCGCCCGCCGGGGCGTACCTGCCGCGGGCGGACAGGGTGGCCGTGAACGACATCGCGTTCAGGAGGCCGAGCACCGCGAACCCGGCGACCGCCACCGCGTAGGCCGGGGCGAACGCCGACACCGCCGTGGCCGCCGCCATGGCCGCGAACAGCCAGGCCGCCAGCACCTCGGGCTCGCCGCGCAACGGCCACGCCGTCACCAGGGCCGAGCCCAGGAGACTGCCCGCGCCGTACGCGACGGTCAGCGTCGCGCCCGCCGCGGCCGTGCCGTGCAGTTCCGTGCCGAAGCGCACCGCCACCACCGGGAGCGCCCCCAGTTCGAGCGCGGCCAGCAACGTCATCACCGTCACCCGCCGCAGCGGTCCCCGCCGCACCAGCACGGCCAGCCCGGCACGCAGGCCCGCGGCGTCCTCCGGGCGGGCGTGGCCCGCGAGCGGCAGCGTCACGACCAGCGCTCCCGCCGCCCCCGCCGCGACGGCCAGCGTGAGCACCGCCTCGAGCGGGCCGGCCAGCGCGGTGAGCGTCGCCGCGGCCGCCGGGCCGGCCGTGCCGCCGACGCCGTAGGTCAGCGCGTCCCAGCCGCGGCCGCGGCGGCCCGGGCCGAGGTCGTCCAGCACGCTGCTCAACCCGCCGGTCAGCAGCGGGCCGCAGGCACCGGCGACCGCCACCGCGGCGAGGGCGACGGCCGCGGGCAGCCTGCCGACGGCGAACGCGCCCGCGGCCAGCGCGATCCCGTACCCGAGGTACGCGAGCGCCAGCAGCCGGCGCCGGTCGCGGGCGCGGTCGAGGCGGACGGCCAGCCACGGCCCGGCCAGGTGCGGGGCGGTCAGCGCGGCGACCAGCAGCCCGCCGGTGGCCGCGGGCTGGTGCCGGTCCGCGGCGAGCAGCAGGAGCCCGACCGAGGCGCCGCTGTCGGCGCCGCGGACCAGCACCGCGGCCGTCAGGTACCGCAGCAATCCGGACATCCGCCCCCCTCGTCACCCCACTGTCTGGTGACGCCACCTTGGCAGGTGACCGCGTCACCGGTCAATATGGTGACGTGTTCACCTTCCTCAGCGGCCGCCCCTGCCTGGACCTGACGACCACGCTGCAGGTGCGCCACCGCGAGCAGCCCCGCGAGCTGCTGACCGCGCCCGCCGACGTCACCCGCTGGCTGGCGGAGGCGGGGTTCGGCGACGGCATCGCCGTCGACGACGCCGGGCTCCGCCGGACCGTCTCGCTCCGGGAAACCGTCCATCGGTTGTGCAGCCGGGCCGGGCGCGACGGCGACCGTCCGGCGCTGAACGCCTTCGCCGAGCCGCCGCCGCTGGTGCCGTACTGGACGGGCACGGCGGTCGAGTACCGCGGCGACCTCGGCCAAGCCCTCTCGACGCTCGCCCGCGACGCCGTCGACCTGCTGGCCGGCCCGCACGCCGCCCGGATCCGCGAGTGCGCGCACCCGGACTGCAGCCGCCTGTTCCTGGACGCTTCGCACGCCGGCCGGCGCCGCTGGTGCGACATGACCGCGTGCGGCACCAAGGTCAAGTCCGCGGGGTACCGGCAGCGCCGTCGGGTGTCCGACGTTCCGGATGCGCCTCGACTGGGTAGCCCCTAGGCGTGAGCTGAGCAGGGTGATGCCTGCTGCGACGAGTGAGAGGTGATCACATGAGCCAGGGCGACGCCCCGGTCGGGCGATCGGTGAAGACGGCGGCGGCCGGCGTACGGGATCTCGCCGCGGAGGCCGCGCGAGTGGGGGCGGCCGCGGCCGCGCGGGCGGTCGAAATCACCGATCGGAAGCTGGCCGAAGGCAAGGACGAACTCACGAAGGTCGGCCGGGCGGCGACCAAGGACCTCGACAAGAGCACGCGGTCGTCCCGCCGCGACGTGCTGACGCACTCCGGCGCGGCCCGCGACGAGGTCCTGGCCCGGGCGACGAAGCTGCGCGACCCGGGCCGCAAGGCGGCCCAGGCGGTGGCGACGGTGGTGAGCTCGGCGGGCGAGTCCGGCCGGAAGCGCCGGAAGGCCGTGGCCACGGCGAAGCGTGACCTCGCGGTGGCGCTCCAGGAGGCCAAGAGCGTGGCTCGCGGGGAGCGCACGAAGCGTTCCCGCTGGCCGTGGCTGGTGGCGATGGGTGCGGTGGCGGCCGCGATCGTGGCGGTCGTCCAGATCCGGCGGCCGAACCCGCTGGCGGAGGCGGAGAAGAGCGCCTCGGCGAATGCGACCGACAAGCCGGCGACGACGGACAAGGCGACAACGGACAAGGCGGCGACGGACAAGCCGGCTCCGGCGGCACCCAAGCCGACGCCCGCCTCGACCCCGGCCCCGGCTTCGGCGCAGGCTCCCGCCTCGTCCGCGCAGCCGACGGCCAAGCCGACCCCGGCGGCGGCGCCCAAGCCGGCTGCGGCTCCGGCGTCGGCGGAGAAGCCCGCGCAGCAGGCGGCCAAGGCCGCCGACGGCGCGAACGGCCGCGCGCCCGCGGGCCGCGGCCAGAACAAGGCCCACTAAGCGGGGCTGATGGTGCCCGCGCCCGAGGTGATCACGGGCGCGGGCACCGTCATGCCCGCAGCAGCCGAGGGACAAAGGTCGCTGCGCCGGCGGCCCGGTCCGGAGCAACGCATCCCGCAGGCCCGGTTTGATCTCCCGGCGCGCCCGTGGTCCGTTGGCCGCGCCATCCCGCGTGATCGGGGCCGGATCTCGTGTGGCCAGGGCGGATCCCGCGTGGCCGCTGCGAGGGCCGTGCGCCGAACGCAGTGAATGACTCATTCCTGACGTCCGACGCCAGGAATGAGTCATTCACTGCATCAGCGGCGCGCCGTTCAAGCTCGCCCCGCCGCGCGGTACGTCCCGCTGGAGGGAAATCTGGCGTGCTTGATGCAGATCTCGTGTGGCTCGGGGCCGATCTCGCGTGATGGGAGGCGGGCCTCGCGTGATTGGCGGCGGATCTCGCGTGATTGGAGGGGCATCTTGCGTGATTGGCGGGGCCACACCATGTCCGGCAGGCTGCCCGCCCGGCTGAAAGCGCTTAAAATCGCCGGAACCGAGTGGGGGAGGCATCGTGGGGTGGGGGTTTGCGGTGAGCACGCTGGGCATGCCCGGCATCCCCGTCCGCGAGGCCGCCCGCACCGCGCGCGCCCACGGCTGCGCCGGTCTCGAACTGCGCGTGCACCCCGACGAAGAAGTCCACTTGGGACTCTCCGGCCCCGCCACCGACGCCGTCCGCTCGCTCCTGGACAGCGAAAACCTCACCATCTCCTGCCTCGCCGGGTACGCGAAGGTCGCCGCTCCCGGGGCGGACCGGCCCGTCGTCGACGAGCTCAAGGCCCTGATCGCCCTCGCTGAGCGCCTCGGCGCGGCGCAGATCCGCGTCTTCCCCGGCGGCGACGGGGACGCCCGCCCCCGGATCGCCGCCGTCCTCGACGAGCTCCGGGACGCCGGGGTGCGGCTGCTCGTCGAGACCCATGACTCGCACCCCACCGGGGCCGCCGCCCGGAGCCTGGTCGACGGGTTCGGCGAACCGGACCTGGCCGCCGTCCTGTGGGACGCCGTGCACCCGTGGCGCGCCGGCGAAAACCCGGCCGTCACCCAGGAAGTACTGGGCCCGTACCTCGGCTACTTCCAGGTGAAGGACGTGCGGAGCCGCGAAACCCCCAACCCGGTACCGCCGGGGGAGGGTGCCGTGCCGCTCGACGACTGCGGTGCGCTGCTGCGTTCGTGGTCCGGCTGGGTGTCACTCGAATGGGAGAAGGCCTGGTACCGCGACCTCGCGCCGGTCGACGTCCCCCTCCGCGCCGCCGCGGCGTGGTTCGACCGGTACGTCACGCCGTCCGGATGATCGTCCGGCCCCGCGTGCCGAACGCCGCCGGCGCTTCCGCCAGCGGGCGTACCGTGTCGATCCGCGGGCGGAGGCGGCCGTCGCGCACCCGCTGGGCCAGGTCCGCGAGGCGCGCCCGGTCCGGCTCCACGACGAAGAAGATCCCCGGCCCGCGGGGTGGCTCGGCGATCGTGACGAGCGTGCCGCCGTCGCGCACCAGCGCCGCGGACCGGTCGAGGACCTCGCCGCCGAGGACGTCGAGCACGAGGTCCACCTCGCCGATGTCCGGCGACAGCGGGTCGAAGTAGGCTTCCGCGCCGAGGGCCAGCACGGTGTCCCGGTCGGCGGGCCGGCCGGTGCCGAGCACGCGCGCGCCCGCCTCCCGCGCCAGCTGCACCGCGAGCGAGCCGACGCTGCCGGCGGCCCCGTGGACGAGCACGGTCCGGCCCGCGGTGAGCCGGCCGTGGTCGAACAGCGCCTGCCACGCCGTCAGCCCGGAGATCGGCAGGGCCGCGGCCGTGACGTGGTCGACGTCGGCCGGCAGCGGCGCGAGGTTGCGCGCTTCCACGGCGGTGTACTCGGCGAGGGAGCCGTTGCGGGCCCAGTCGGCCATGCCGAAGACCCGCTGGCCGACGGTCAGCCCGGTGGTCCCGTAGCCGAGTTCCGCGACGACGCCCGACAGCTCGTGGCCCGGGACGCTCGGCGTCCGGTCGCGGCCCGCGCGGTCGGTCCAGGTGGCCGGCCAGGTCAGCTCGCCGGGGGTGAACCCGGCCGCGTGCACCCGCACGATGACGTCGTTCTCGGCGGCGTGGGGGTAGGGCAGTTCGGTGAGGGCCGGCGCGGTGTCCCGGTCGGCGACGGTGACGGCTTGCACGATCAGTTCCTTTCGAGCGGGTTGCGGGCCATGCGGGTGGCGAGGTCGTTGCGCATCGCGGCCGCGGCGGAGCTTTCCGGCTTGCGGGCCGCCTGGTCGCCGAAGCAGCGGAGGAACTCCGTCACCAGGTCCAGCCGGGGGTGCCGCTCGAGCACTTGCGCGCGCAGGTCCTCCGGCAGGTCGGCGACGCCGCGCCCGGCGATGTCGGCCGCCGCCGCCCGTGACAGCAGGAAACCCTCGGGGTCCTCGGCGGGGTCGACCTCCGCCTGCATGTGCCGGACGATCACCTCCGCCAGCCGCGCGCGCCGCTCGGGCGGCCAGCCGGCACCGGCGGCGAACACCCAGGCCACGTTCCCGCCTGCCACCTCGAACGGCTGGGTGTGGCTGTCGAACTCCGCCGTGAGCCCGACGTCGTGGAGCATCGCCGCGACGAACAGCAGCTCGGCGTCGAACTCGACGTGGTGGACGTCGGCGAGCGCGACGGCCCAGGCGTACACCCGCATCGAATGGTTGAGCAGGGACGGCGACGAGTAGGCCGTCGCGACCTCGATGGCGAGCCCGCACACGGGGCTGCCGGGCAGGGTGGGTTCCATGCGCCCAGCCTACGCCTTGCATTACGAGCATGTCATGTAACGTAACTTACCCCGTCTCCCGGCAGAACAGAGCCGGGCCGCGGAGGACCCGCGGCCCGGCTCGGCCGGAAGAACTCAGCGTCCGGAGAAGTTCACGTCACTGCAGAAGTAGTACGACTGGTCGAGGTGGCTCGCCTGCCAGATCGTGTAGACGACGTGCCGCCCGGTCCGGGTCCCCGCGTTCACCGCGACCTGGTACTGGCCGGCGGGGGCGAGCTTGCCCGTCTGGGCGACCAGTTCGAGGTTGCCCCAGCCGAGCGGCTGGGTCGCGGGGTCGAAGCCCTGTTTCGTGATGTACACCAGCAGGTAGTCGGCGCCGTGCCGGGCCTGGTCGGTGATGGTGAGGGTGAACCGGTTGTCCTTGTTCGCCATCTGCCACGCGCCGACCGTGTCGAGGGCGTTGTACCGGGGTGCCTGCGTGCGGCCGCCGCTGCACAGCGTCCCGTCGGGGATCGCGCCCTGGTGGTTGCCCTTGACGCCTTCGCGGTAGAGCCCGTTCCAGTTCCACATCGCGTTCGGGTCGGCCTGCCAGGCCTGCCAGCACATCGGGTCCTTCGTCGCCATCGTGGGGTTCTGGAAGTCGCTGCCCCAGCGGTTCCAGCAGCCGTAGTTGCGCGACGGCGGGTCGGTGGCGGACCCGTGCGCGTCGGCGACGCCGGTGAGCACACCGCCCAGCAGCACGGCGGCCACGGCCGTGACCACCAGGGAGAGCAAGGTTTTGCGTCGGGGAACCACGCTGTCCTCCTTCGTCGGGGCCGGATTCGGGAGCGCTCCCAAGCTCGTGCCGGACGACCATACGTGTCCGCGCCCGCGCCCGGCCACCGCTCGATCTCCGGAAACCGCGGTGAGACAGCGCTTTCCGGCACGCAGCCGAACTGAACGGTCACTGAACGGCGGAAGGCGGCGCACCCCGGGCCGCCCGATCGGGCCCGGGCCGGGGAACGCCGGGTGCCCGCGGAACCCGGCGGCTGCTCCACGCGGGTGTATCCGGAAAAATTGTCACGGGGGGACGGGCGAAGTGCCGCGGATCCCGTCGCCGGCCACAACGCGGCAAGGCCGATCGGGTGATCCGCCGGTGCCGGGCGGAGAACGCGGTAATCGCGCCTAAAGTCGTGCACCACGAACGCTTCCGAGGATTTCCCCGAACCGAAGTGAAACGTGGTGGTGATCATGAATCCGCCGATCACACGGCGGGCGGTGCTCGGCGCCGCCGCGGTGATCCCGCTCCTGCTGGCCTGGGATCCCGCCCGGGCCGCGGACCTCCCGCTGCCCCCGGTCGACGACGCCCTCAACGGGCTCGCGGCCTTCCTCGTGCCGGGCCGCGACGCGTTCTCGGTCCGGCAGGGCCGGACGTCGAGCACGGACGGCGGCGTGGCGGCCGGTGCCGGTCCGGCCCTGCGATACGTCTACGACCAGGCGATTCCCTACCCGATCGTCGGGCGGCCCTTCGACCTCAACCTGCCCGGCGCCGCCGCGGTCGCGGCCATCCTCAACCTCGTGGCGATCGAGGTGGACCCGGCGGCCGCGCTCGGCCCGTTCGCGGCGTCGTTCGCCAACCTGTCCTTCGCGGGCAAGGTGGAAGTGTTCCGCCGGCTCGAGGAACCGGGGTTGGCCGACGGCACGCCGGTGCGGTTCATCCTCGACACGCTGCCCACGCTCGCCGCATTCGTCTCCTATTCCGAAGCGGGCGTGTTCGACCGCGCGGCGAATCGGCTGACCGCGATTCCGGTGGGCTGGCGGATCAGCGCGTACCAGGGGGTCGGTGACGGGTGGAACGAATTCCGGGGTTATTACCGCGGAATCGACCGGGCGACGGACTAGGGAGGCGCCGGACATGCGCGACATCGTGGTCGTCGGGGCCGGCGGCGGAGGCCCCGTCGTGGCCAAGGAACTCGCCGCGCGCGGGCTGGACGTGCTCGTGCTCGAGGCCGGGGCCCGGCACCTGCGCCCCGAACAGGAGTGGACGCGGCTGGAGGACGACACGAACGACCCGATCACCGGGCGGTTCCGGGTCGGGCCGTCGCGGCGCGCGGAAGCGCCGTGGCTGCGGGACTTCCCGCAGAACTCGTTCGTCTGGCAGATCGCCGGCGTCGGCGGGACGACGCTGCACTACTTCGGCAACAACCCGCGTCCGGCCCCGGGCGTGTTCGCCGGCTACGAGGGCGCCGACCGGGCCGAGTACGACACCGCGCACGTCTTCCCCTTCCCCTACGCCGAACTCCGGCCGTACTACGAGTGGTGCGAGGAGACGCTGCCGGTGCGCACCGCGCCGATGGGCACCAAGGAAGCCGTCTTCTTCCGCGGCGCCGAGCGCATGGGCCTGGTCCACCAGACGTGGAAGGACCTGCGGGGCCCGTCCTACCGCGCGCAGGAGAACGCCATCCTGCAGCCGCACGGCACGGCGGGCCGCACCGACGACCCGGCCCGCCTGCTCTTCCCGGAAGCGCAGGGCTGCACCTTCTGCGGGCACTGCTTCCAGGGCTGCCTCGAACCGCGCCGCGCGCCGCGCAACCTCAAGGCCAAGCGCTCGACCGACAACTCCTACGTGCCGATGATGCTGACGGCCGACGCGTGGTCGCCGGGCGGGCGGGCGGCGGAACTGGTCACCGACGCCTACGTCGTGCGGGTGCTGACCGAGCAGTCCGGCTCCCGGACGGTGGCCCGCGGGGTCGTCTTCCGCACGCCCGACGGCGCCCTGCACACGGTGGAGGCCCGCGTGGTCGTGCTCGCGGGCGGCTGCGTCGAAAACCCGCGCCTGTGGCTCAACAGCGGCCTGCCGAACCCGAACGACTGGGTGGGACGCGGGCTGACCGAGCACCACCTCGACTGGGTCGTGGGCGTCTTCGACGAATACACCGGCGAAGCCAAGGGGGCGGGCTCCAACTGCCGGATGGACTTCCCCGGCTACGGCGGTGTCGAGAACGTCTGCCTGCCGCCGGCGTTGCAGGCCTTCGCCTTCGCCTACAGCGACGCCGGGATGTCCGGCCACTACGACAACGGCGCGGGCGTCGGCCCCCAGGGCGCCGACACGCTCGGACGGCTGGTGGGCAACGACCTCAAGGCGGCGCTGGGCGACGTCAACAAGCTGCTCACCGCGCTGGTGGTCACCGACGACGACGTCCAGCCCGAGAACCGGGTGACCCGTTCGCCGGTCATCCCGCCGGATCCGCACGGCCCGGTGCCGCGCGTGGAGGTCCGCCACCGCGCCCGCACCGCGCGGACCCGCCGCAACCGCGAGTACCTCGCCGCGCGCTCGGCCGAGCTGATGCGCCTCGCGGGGGCGCGGCGGGTGCACCGGCTCGACTGGGCGCCGCTGCTGCTCCACGTGCAGTCCAGCATGCGGATGGGCCTCGACCCGGCGGACTCGGTGCTGGACGGCACGGCCGCGGCCCGCTGGGTCGACCGGCTGTACATCGCCGACAACTCGGCCCTGCCCAACGCGGTCGGCGGCGCGAACCCGACGCTGACCACCCAGGCACTGGCGACCCGCACGGCCGAGAACATCTTCCGCAGCCACTTCGGCGGCGACCCGTGGGTGGGCACGGAGGCGCCGACCTCGTCCGTCGACGACCGTGTCACGCAAGCGGTTCTGGCCCGCGGACTTTAGGTCCTTTGAGGACTTGAAGCGATCTCGGGGCGGTGCTATAGAAATAAGGGAGAGCAGGACATGACCTGGTGACATCGCGAGACGATCCGGGGAGTGAACGACGATGCCGGACAGGATCACCCGCGCGGCCGACGGGTTCGCCGAGCTGGTGCTGGCCGACCCCGCCTGGGTCCGGGCGGAGTTCGAAGCCATCGTGGCCGCCAACTTCGGCCCGCCGCCACCGCCGGTGCCCGCCGCCCGCCGCCGTCGCGGGAGGCCGCGGCCGCCCGCAGCGGTCGGTGTGCCGCGGCGACGCCCGGGCGCCCGCCTGCTCGCCGCCAAGTGCCCGCGGCGGGAGCGAGCTCCTCCGCGCCCGAGGACGGCGAAGCGAACGAACACCGACGAGAGGGGAGTGATGCCGTGACGGCACCCGGACTTCCCACGGCGCCGGCGTGCGCCGCCTGCCCCGACAGCGGCCGGTAGCGCCTCTTCAGGCCCGGCCACCGCGCCTCCAGGCGCATCCCGCGGCAGCGACGCCGGCGTGCCGGGAGCCGTCGAGTTCGCAGGGTACGGACAACGGTTTCGACACGCGTGTTCCTCCGCAGGTCCCGGTGCCGCCTGCCGGCACCGGGACCGGGCGGGACGCCGACACCGATCAGCGCCGCGAAGCGCCCGTCCTCGGCGACGGCGAACCGTGGCCGTGAGCGGGCCTCACAACGAAAGGAATTCGCCCCGCTGCAGCAGCTGCACCCGTGTCGGCGGGCGGCGCCGCCCGACCTCCTCCAGGAAGTTCGACACCGGCGAGTGGAACAGGCCGTAGTCGTCGAAGTGCACCGGGATCGCCCGCCGGGGCTCCAGGAGGTTCAGCAGATCGACCCCGCCGCGGTGGTCGAGGGTGACGAGCACGCCGAACGCGCGGGTGCCGCCCAGGTGCACGACCGCGAGGTCGAGTTCGGGGAAGTGGTCGCGGATGGTGCGGAGTTCGTCGTGCAGCACGGTGTCGCCGCTGACGTAGATCCGCAGCGGCCCGGCCTCGGGCGTCGCCCGGTACTCCAGGACACTCCCCATCACCGGCGGGAGCAGCCGCTGCATCGGGCCGGGCGCGTGGCGCGCGGGCACGGACGTCACCGTCAGCCGCGCGTCACCGTCGGCGAAGGTCTCCGTCGTCCACGTCGGCAGCGGCAGCGGCGCGTGGAAACCCCGCCGCAGCAGGCGGGTGGCCGCGTGCTCGGTGGTGAGGATCGGGGTGTCACGGGGGAGTTCCCGCGAGGCGATCCGGTCGAAGTGGTCGCCGTGCAGGTGGGACAGGATCACCGCGGTCAGCGGCGGCAGGTCCGCCGGCTGCAGCGCGGGTTCGGTGCGCCGCCGGGAAAACAGGCCCTGGCCGAAGTACGACCACTGGCCGCGGTGCAGGAAGTTCGGGTCGGTCAGCAGCGTGAACGGGCCCAGCCGGAGCACCGTGGTCGCCGTCCCGACGAACATCAGCGAATCGCCGGCGGGCGGATCGAACGAGGGCATCGGTGTCCTTCCGGGCTCGGGGGGCGCGGCCGGCGGGCCGCGCCCCCTGGAGGCTCAGCTCTGGGACCGCACGTTCTCCCGGGCTTCCTGGGCGCGATCGGTGACGTCACCGGTCGCCGACTGCGCTTCTTCCTTGACCGTCGAGGCCGCGTCGGCGGCTTCGGACTTCACCGACTCCGCCGCCTGCTGCACGGGTTCGCGCAGGTTCTCCTTCAGCTCCTCGGCCGCGTGCTGGGCCACCGGGGCCACGTGCTCGCGGGCGAGGTCGGTGGCCTGTCCGGCGAGCCGGCGCTCCGGCTCGCTCGCCGGCAGCAGCGACGACACGAGCCAGCCGGCGCCGAAGGCGATCAGGCCGGCGGCCAGCGGATTGCCCTGCGTGCCGCGCCGGATCGACTGCGGGGCTTCGCTGACGGCGTCGGCGGCGGAACTCACCTTGTCCCCGGCCGCCGAAGCGACCGAACCCACCTTGTCGCCCGCCGTCGACGCGTGGTCGGACGCGGTGCCCATGACGCGGTCGCGCGCGTTGCCCACCGCCGTGCGCATCCGGCCGATGCGGCGTTCGACGATCCGGCCCGGGGTCACCTTCTCGGTGAGGGCGTTCACGTCCGTGCTGAGATTGCGTTGCGTACCTTCGATTTCGCGGCGGATCCGCTCCGGTTCGGTCATGGTCGTTCGCCTTTCAGTGCGTCGGGGACCTGCTGCAGGGTCTCGACGGTGCGTTCGGGTTTCGGGTTGACGCGGCGGACTTCGCGCCGCCCGGTCGCGTAGAGCACGGCGGCGGCGATCGCCCACACGACCGCGACGATCAGTGCCGCCCAGCCCGCGTCCATGACGTTGGCCAAGCCCTGCCACAGGGCGATGGAGAGGAACAGCACGACCATGTAGCCGGCGAACCCGGCGCCGCCGAGCATGCCCGCGCCCTTCGCGGCCTTGCCCGCCTCGGCCTTCACCTCGGCCTTCGCCAGCTCCACCTCCTGCCGGACGAGGGTGGAGAGATCCTTCATGACGTTGGACAGCAGCTCGCCGACCGAAGCGTCGGCGACGTCGACGGGTTCACCGGCGCGCGGCGCGGGCCCGGGTGCCTGCGTCATCACGGCACCTGCCCCGGCGCGGAGAAGCGGGGGCTCGGCTGCGGCAGCGCGTCGGGCGGCTGGGGTGTGGTGTAGCCGCCGGGAGCCGCGCCGGGGTAGGTGGGTTGCGGCAGACCTTCGGGCGGTTGGGGTGCGTTGTAGCCGCCCGGAACCGTGCCGGGGTTGTTCGGTTGCGGGAGGCCTTCGGGCGGCTGAGGTGCGTTGTAGCCGCCGGGCGCCGCACCCGGGTGGCTCGGCTGCGGCAGGCCGCCCGCCGGTGCGGGGTAGCCGCCGGGGGCCGCATAGCCCGGCTGGGGGAGGCCCGGCTCGGCCGCCGGGTACCCGGCGCCACCCTGCTGCGGCACCGCCGGGGCCGAGGCCCGGCCGTCCGGGGCGCTCTCCTCCTTGTGCTGCGCGACGACGCCCCGGGTGAGCCGCCCGACGAGGGCCCCGGCGACGGCCGCGCCGACCAGGAACGTGCCGGGACGACGGCGGGCGAAGCGCCGCACTTCGTCCAGCAGGTCACCGGGTTCGCGGTGCTCGAGCCAGTCGGCGACCGACCGCGTCCGGTCCGAGACCTGGCGCGCGACGTCGCCGGCGAGACCGGGGGAGTCGGTCTGCTCGGCCATCCGCTCCAGTTGACCGGCCAGCTGGTGGAGGCTCTCGGCCGCCTTCCGCTGGCCGTCCTTGGCCTGCGACTGCAGCTGTTCCCGGCCTTCGCGGACCAGGTCGCGCGCCTCCCGCTGGGCGTGCGCGGCCACGTGTTTCGCTTGGTCGGCGGCCGTTTGCGCGACTTCGCCACCCCGGTCGGCGGCGGTGGACGCCACCTCCCGGGCTTCGTCCTTGGCGGTTTCCGCCGTCGACGGCGATCCGCTGCCCTGCTGCGGCGGCGGTGACTGACCGCCGGGTCCCTGCGTCATCTCGACCTCCTGGGGAAGAGGCACTTCCGCGCCCTCGTGGGTGCCGATGGCGACCATCGGCCTGGTAGTGCGGCTGGCTACCCGGGCGGCAGGGTGATAAACCGGGCGCCGGTGCTGCCGGTGAGCAGCAGCGACACCGCGTCGCGCAGGCTGTCCGGGCGGGTGATCTCCGGCGGCCAGCCGGGCCCGGCCAGGACGAGCCGCGGCACCGGGAGCCCAGCCGGGGGCGTCGCCGGGCGGCTGCTCCACAGCACGAGCGCGGCGGGCCGGACCCGGTCGATCGCGTGCCGGAGCGCGCTCTCCGGCACCGAAGCGCCCAGGAGCAGCGCCTCGCGGCCGTGTTCGGCCAGTGCCGCGCGCAGGGCTTCCAGCGGCAGGGTGTGCCGGTCACCGTCCACGCAGGCCAGCAGCACCGCGGGGCCGGCGCCGGCGGGCGCGGGAATCCGGTGCAGAGCGGCGGCGACGGCCCAGGACAGCCCGTGCACGAGGTCGACGCAGTGGTCGGCGTCCGGGCCGCAGAGGGCGGCCAGCGCCGGCCGGCACAGCTCGTCCCAGGTGCCGGCGACGCCGCGGTCGGCCAGGTGCGCGTCGAGGAGCGCGGCCGCGGTGTCGAGCTTCAGGTCCCGGACGGCGGCCAGCAGCGTGCCGACGTCGGTCGCGCTCGCCCGGAACGCCCGCGCGGCCGCGGCTTCCGCGGCGAGGCCCTGCTCGATCAGGTGCTTCATCCGCAGCAGCGCCTCGACGTCCGCCTGCCCGTAGCGGCGGTGGCTGCCGGTCTGCGGCGCGGACAGCGGGAGGTCGTAGCGCCGGTGCCACGCGCGCAGCGTGGACGCGGGCAGGCCCAGCATCCGCGCGACCGCCCCCGCAGTCCAGGTGACGGCGGGGGCGGTCGCGCGGCGGTCCACCGGCCCGGTCAGTTCCCCGGGCGGGCGACGTCACCGCGCCAGGCGCCGGTTTCGCGGCCCCCGCGTTCCTCGATGAACGTCTTGAACCGGCCGAGGTCGCCCTTGACGCGGCGGTCCAGGATGCCGAGCTTGTCGGCGACGTTCTCGACGAAGCCGTCCGGGTCGATGTCGAGCTGGACGGTGACCCGGGTCTGCCGGTCGTCGAGGCGGTGGAACGTCACGACACCCGCGTGCGTCGGGCCGGAGTCGGACTTCCAGGCGACCCGCTCGTCCGGGTGCTGCTCGGTGATCGTCGCGTCGAACTCGCGGGTCTGCCCGCCGACGCTGATCTTCCAGTGGGTGTGGGTGTCGTCGAGCTGCCGGATCTCGTCGACGCCCTCCATGAAGTGCGGGAAGGACTCGAACTGCGTCCACTGGTTGTAGGCGGTGGTGACGTCGGTCTCGACGTCGACGGATTCGGTGACGGTGCTCATCGCCTGCTGTCCTCTCCTCGGGGGTCGGTCTGCTCGTGGGATACCCGGCAAATCGATGACAAAACGATGCAACCGCTCTATGGTCGGCTATCGACGGAGAGGAGCTCCCGTGACTGACGACCCGACGCCCGCGCTGACGGTGCGCGTCCGCACCGTGCCCGAAGCCGTCGTCGTCGCGGCGGCGGGCGATCTCGACCTGGGCACCGCGCCGGTGCTGCGCGCGCGGACCAGGGCCGCGCTGGACGGCGAGCCGGGCGCGCTGATCGTGGACCTGGGCGCGATCACCTTCTGCGGCTCGGCCGGGCTGCAGGTCATCGCCGAACTCGTCGCGGAGACGGCGGCCGCGGACCTGCCGTTCGCGGTGGTCGCCGACGGGCGCCCGGTGCTGCGTTCGCTGCAGGTCACCCGCCTCGACGGCACCCTCGCCCTGCACCCGACGGTCGACGGCGCCTGCGCGTGGCTGCGGCGGCGACCCGGCCGAATCGGGCGGGACGGCGGTTAGGGCGGGCCCGGTCGCGGGTAATCCCCCGCCATGGAAGCGGAGGCGCTGCTGCAGAGCCTGACCCGCGTCGTGACCGCGCTCGACGGCACCGGTATCCGGTTCGCCGTGGCCGGTGGCCTGGCCGTGTACGCCCGCGGCGGGCCGCCGTCGGACCACGACGTCGACCTGTTCCTCAAACCCGACGACGCGGAGCGGGCGGCCAAGGTGCTTACCGATGCCGGTCTGCGCCGCGTGCACCCGCCGGAGGACTGGCTGACCAAGGTCTACGACGGGGAGATCCTCGTCGACCTGATCTACGGTCCCAACCACCGGCCGGTGACCGACGAACTGCTCGACCGCGCCGCGCTGATGCGGATCGGGTCCACCGCGGCGCCGGTCGTCTCCGGCACCGACCTGCTGGTGGACAAGCTGCTCGTGCTGAGCGCGCACCGGTGCGACCTGGCGCCGCTGCTGCAAATCGCCCGCGACCTGCGCGAACAGGTCGACTGGACCGACGTCGCCGTGCAGGTGTCGGCGTCGCCCTACGCGCGGGCGTTCCTGGCGCTGCTCGGCGACCTGGCCGTGATCGACCCGAAGGAGGCCCTCGTGCCCGAACCACCGCAGTACCTCGTCGCCCGGCTCAGCCGGGCGCTCGCCGAAGACCCCCGCACCGCCGAGCTCGGCGTGCACGTCACCGTGCGGGGCGAGCACGTCCACCTGACCGGCGAGGTGCTCTGCACCGAGCGGAAGGCGGAGGTGGACGCCGTCGTCGGCGAGTACCTGACCGGGGAGCTGGTGCACAACGACATCCGGGTCGCCGACGTCCGGGAACCGGCGAGCGCGGAGGAGATCGGCCGATGAGGATCGCCGCGGTCGGGGACGTGCACCTGGGCGAGGACTCGCGCGGCCTGCTCCGGCCGGCCCTGGAGCACCTGGCGGGCACCGCCGACGTCCTGCTGCTGGCCGGGGACCTCACCCGGCACGGCACCGTCGAGGAAGCCCGCGTGGTGGCCGACGAGCTCGCCGGGCTCGGCGTGCCGATCGCCGCGGTCCTCGGCAACCACGACCACCACAGCGACGCCGGGGAGATGATCTCCAACCTGCTCCGCGAGACCGGCGTCGACGTGCTGGAAGGCGACGCGGTCCGCTACGACCTGCCGGACGGCTCCCTGGGTGTCGCGGGCGTGAAGGGCTTCGGCGGTGGATTCGCCGGCAAGTGCGCCAGCCGGTTCGGCGAGCGGGAGATGAAGGACTTCGTCGAGACCACGATCGCGTCGGCGGATTCGTTGCGCAAAGCGTTGCAAACCCTCGACACGGACGTCGTCGTGGCGCTGACCCACTACGCGCCGATCCCGGGCACGCTGCACGGCGAGCCACCCGAGATCCACCCGTTCCTCGGTTCGTACCTGCTGTGCGAGCCGATCGACGAGGTGCGCGCGGACCTGGCACTGCACGGCCACGCGCACTTCGGGAGCGAGCAGGGCGTGACGCCCGGCGGGGTCCGCGTGCGGAACGTGGCGCAGCCGGTGATCCGGAAGGCCTACGCGCTCTACGAACTGCACCCGGCTGAGCTGTCCACCCGCCGCTGATGCAGTGAATGAGTCATTCACTGCGTTCGGCGCGAGCCCCTCGTGAGTGGTAAGGCGGGTTAGAACCCGCCTTACCACTCACGACCGGCCGCGGCAGGGTTATTCGGCCAGGAGCTTCCGGACCGCCGTCAGCACCGGGCGTTCGCCCGCCGCGGCCAGGATTTCTTCGGCCGTGCGCCAGCATTCGCGGGCGGCGCCGGGGCCGGTGAGGGTCCGGCGGGCCTGACCGAGCACCACGAACGCGTACGCCTGGCCCAGCCGGTGCCCGGCCGCCCGGAACCCGGCGATCGCCCGCGCGGCCAGGTCTTCCGCGGTCTCCGGAGCACCCGCGGTGAAGGACACCCACGCCAGGCTGGTCCGGGCCTGCTCGGCCAGCAGCCGGAAGCCGCCCTCTTCGGCGTCGTGCAGCGCCTCCGTGGCGTGCGCGGCCGCGCCGTCGGTATCCACAGTGGACAGACCGATCCGGGTGGCGATCCGGCCGCGCAGGTAGCCGATCTTCTCCGCCAGCCGGTGGGCTTCGGTGTACTCCGCCAGCGCCGCGGCCGGGTCGCCCTCCTGGCGGTGGAGGTCGCCGAGCGCGCCGAGCGCGTCCACCTCGAACCGCTGGTTGCCCGCCTCGCGCGCCACCGTCACCGCCCGCCGGGCCGCGGGCCACGCCGCCTGGAGGTCGCCGGTCACCCGGTGCACCGCGGCGAGCCGGACCAGCGCGTCCGCCTCGTCGTCGCGGGAACCCAGCTCCCGCAACGCTTCCAGTGCCTCGGTGAGCACGGCCCCGGCACGGCCGAGGTCACCCGACACGCGGTAGCCGTACCCGAGGTTGCACTGTGCGATCGCGGCCGCGTGCGGGGAGCCGAGCCGGCGGCAGAGCTCCAGCGCGCGCTCGTTGTGCTCGACGCCTTCGGCGAGCCTGCCGTGTTCGATGAGCACGGCACCCAGGTTGATCAGCCCGTTCGCCGCCCGGATCGACGCGCCGCTGCGCAGCGTGCCCGCCAGCGCGGCGGTGAAGTGCTCGATCGCCCGGTCGAGCCGGCCGAGGTCCAGGTGCACGACGCCGAGCGCGTGCAGGACCGAGTCCGCGCCTTCGCGGGCCCCTGCGGCGCGGTAGGACGCCTGGGCGGCTTCGAGTTCCGCGAGCGCCGTGTCGTAATCCCCGCGGCTCCAGGCCAGCGCGCCGAGGCTGTGCCGCATCGCCCCGGCCGCGCGCTCGTCCCCGGCCCGCCGCGCGGCGGCCAGCCCGGCGGTCGCCGCCGCCTGCCACTCCGCGTCGAGCCGGTGCGAGTGGAAGAACCCGCGCAGCAGGTCGGCCGCCCGCCAGGCGAACGGCGCCTGCTCCCGCCCGGCGGTCCACCGGATCGCGGCGAGCACGGTGCCGTGCTCGGCCAGCAGCCACCGGCGCGCTTCGGCCGGTTCGACGTCTTCGCCGCCCTCGGGCGCGTCGGGCAGCCGTTGCAGGTCGGGGTAGAGCGCAGTCGCCGCGCCGGCCGCCGCCCGCAGGTAGTACTCGAAGAGCCGGTCGAGGGCGGCCGCCCGCTCGCCCGCCGGAAGCTCCTCGCGCGCCCGCCCGGCGGCGTACGCGCGGAGCAGGTCGTGCAGGCCGAACCGCTCGCCGCCGCGGGGCTGCACCAGGTGGCTCGCGGCCAGTTCCCACAGCAGCCGGGCGGCACGCGGCTGGTTCACCCCGGCCAGCGCCGCCGCGCCCGCGACGCCGACGTCGGCGCCGGGCACCAGCCCGAGCAGCCGGAAGACCCGGGCCGCGGCCGGGGAAACGGCGTCGAAGGACAGGTCGAAGGCCCGCCGGACGCCGAGCCGCTCGAGGTCCGGGCCGGCCAGCTCGGCGAGGTGGCCCCGCAGCGATCGGTCCGGCCACAGCGCGAGGTTCGCCGCGACGATCCGCAGGGCCAGCGGCAGCCCGGCGCACAGTCGCACCAGCTCGCGCGCGGCCGCGTCCTCGGCGGCCACCCGTTCCCGGCCGACGACCGAGGCGAGCAACGCGAGCGAATCCTCCGGCGTCAGCTCGGTCAGTTCCACCAGCCGGGTGTCCACGGTGGCGGCCAGGCCGCCGAGCCGGTCGCGGCTGGTGATCAGCACCGCACAGCCCGGACTCCCGGGCAGCAGCGCGCGGACCTGGTCCGGCCCGGCCACGTTGTCCAGCACGATCAGCACCCGCCGGTCGGCGAGCACCGAGCGGTAGAGCGCGGCGGCGTCGGCGAGCTCGGTCGGCACCTGGCCGGGCCGGACGCCGAGCGCGTGCGAAAACCGGGTCAGCACCTCCAGCTGCGCGAGCGCCGGCCCGGTCGAATAGCCGTGGAGATCGGCGAAGAGCTGGCCGTCCGGGAAGTGCCGCGCGGCCCGGTGCGCCCAGTGCACGGCGGCGGTCGTCTTGCCGACGCCGGCCGGCCCGACGAGCAGCGCGATCGCCGGGTGCGAACCGTCCGCCATTTCGTCCAAAGTGGACATCAGAGGGCCGCGGCCGACGAGCGTGGCGACGGCCGGGGGCAGCTGCCGTGGCCGGAACTCCGGCCGCGCGAAGACGGACGGTTCCTCGGGTGCCTCGTCGGCGAGGACGGCCCGGTGGGCGCGCCGCAGCCGCTCGCCGGGACCGACGCCCAGCTCACCGGTGAACATCCGGTGCACCTCGCGGTAGGTCTCGAGGGCGTCGGCGCGGCGGCCCGAGCGGTGCAGGGCGGTCAGGTACAGCGCCCACAGCGCTTCCCGCCACGGGTGCTCGCGCGTCACCCGCGCCAGCTCGTCGGTGATTTCGCCGGGCCGGCCCAGCTCCAGGCTGACCTCGAACCAGCGTTCCTGCGCCCGCAGCCGTTCTTCGGCAGGCTGGTGGACGTCTTCCCGGCTCAGCACCTCGGCCGGGACGTCGGCGAGCACCGGTCCGCGCCAGCAGGCGAGCGCGGCGGCGAGCAGGGCGCGTTCGGCGTCCGGGCGCGGCTCGGTCCGCGCGGCGGCGGTGAGCTCGCGGAACCGGAGCAGGTCGTGCCGGTCGGGCGGGACGCGCAGCAGGTACCCGGTCGGCCGGGTTTCGATGACGCCGTCTCCGAGTGCCCGCCGCAGCCGGACCGCGTGCACCTGGATGCTCTTGCGGGCGGTCTCCGGCGGGTCGTCGCCCCACAGCAGCTCGGTCAGCCGCTCGAGCGACACCGTCGTGTTCGCCCGCATCAGCAACGCCGCCAGCAGGGCCCGCACCTTGGGCCCGGTGACCGGAACCGGTTCGCCGTCCCGCAGCACCTGCAACGGCCCCAGCACCCCGAAGCTGAGCACTCTTCCGCACCCCCCGCAGACCGGACGAATCGGTCACCCCGCGGCGAGGGTAGCGGGAATCGGGCAACTCGGCGGGACGGACCGCGCTCCCGGAAAACGCCGCGGCCGGGGTCGGCGAGACCCCGGCCGCGGCGCGATCAGCGAAACGTCCTCACGGTGTTACCAGCGGAGGCCGATGTTGGACGACCCGGCGGGACCGGAGACCACGCCGTACAGCCACTGGGCCGGCACGCCGCTGCAGGTCCAGGACCGCGGCGGGTCCACGGCGCTGAACCCGGCGCGGCAGACGGTGCCGTTGCCGTTGAGGACGGCCCACTCCGCCCCGCCGCTGCCGTGCACGTCGGCATCGACCGACAGGGTGCCGCCCGGGAACCAGACCTCGGCCGTCTGGCAGGCACTGCCCGGGCACGTCGACGAAGTGCCGCCCTGCACGGTGGCCAGCGCGGCCGGTGCGCTGAGTGCGAGTGCGCCGGCGGCGACCGCCCCCACGACGGCCGCCCGCTTCACGAGTGATTTCATGTCTGCCTCTTTCCCCTTGCTGTGACGGAAGGGGCGGGCGCCGCAGGCCCCCAGCCTGCAGCGCGCGTCACGACGGACGCGGGAAGAGCTCCCCCATTGCCCCCTGGCCACCAGGCGACCGGCACCCTCCCACCGGCAAGTCCCCCCGGCCGGTGGGTTCCGGACCCCCAGTCCTTCGCCCCGACCACCTGGCGGTCCCGATCTTGCCGGGCGCCGGTTAAAGCCGGGCAAAACCGGCTCAGGCGGCCAGGTGCGCCGCGGCGGCCAGGACGTGCGGCGCCAGTCCTTCGGCGATCACCGCGTAGCCGGCCGAGGACGGGTGGAACCGGTCGGCGGAGAACAGGGCGGGCTCGGCGGCGAAGCGGGCGGCCAGCTCCGGCCCGGCGGCGGCCACCGCACCACCGGCGCGGATCGCGGCCTCGGCCTGGGCCTGCGCGTAGTGGCCGCTGGCCGCCGAGACCAGCTGCCGGTAGGCCGCGGGCACCCGGGCCACGATCCCGAGGTCGGGTGCCGGCACCACGATGACGCGAGCGCCGGCCCGGACCAGCCGCGCCACGGCGTCGTGCAGCTGCCGCGCGCCGACCGCGGGGGAGACGAACCCGGCGAGGTCGTTCGCGCCGATCACGATCAGCGCCAGGTCCACCCCTTCACCGAGGGCGACGCCGACCTGGCGCTCGAGGTCGTCCGACCGGGCGCCGGGCACGCCGAAGGTGCGCAGGCGCACGGTGTGGCCCGCGTCGAGCAGCCGCCGGGTGAGCCGCCGGCCGAGGGTGTCGTCTTCCCGGGTGCTGCCGACGCCGGCCGCGAGCGAGTCGCCGAGGACCCAGAATCTGAGTGGTGCGGTCATCACCGGGTACAACGTGGCCACGCCGTCGTTGTTTCCCGTGGGGCTGGAGGTCACGTTGACCAGAACGGTGCTCGTGCGGGTGCTGGTGGTGGCCGTCGTGGTGGTGGTACTGGTGCTGGCCGCCCTGTGGGCGTTCCAGCGGCGGCTGATCTACCTCCCGGACGCCCGGCCGCTCCCCGCGGCCGCGAGCGTCCTGCCCGGCGCCGAGGACGTCCGGCTCCGCACCGCCGACGGGCTGGAGCTGGGCGCCTGGTACGTGCGGCCGTCGGGCCGGGACCCGGCGGCGACGGTGCTGGTCGCGGGCGGCAACGGCGGCAACCGGGCGGGCCGGGTCCCGCTGGCCGCGAAGCTGGCGCAGGCGGGGCTGGCCGTGCTGCTGCTCGACTACCGCGGGTACGGCGGCAATCCGGGCGACCCCAGCGAGGCGGGCCTGGCCCTCGACGTCCGCGCGGCTCACCGCTTCCTCACCGAAGACCGGCGGGTGCCGCCCGGACGGCTCGTGTACTTCGGCGAAAGCCTCGGTTCCGCCGTCGTCACGGAGCTGGCGCTCGAACACCCGCCTGCCGGGCTGCTGCTGCGGTCCCCGTTCGCCGACCTGGCGGCGGTCGCCGCGGAATTTTACCCTTACCTGCCGGTGCGCCTGCTGCTGCGCGACCGCTTCCCGGTCAAGGAGCAGGTCGCGCGGCTGCGCGTGCCGACGGTGGTGGTCGTGGGCGGCCGGGACTCGATCGTCCCGCCGTCCCAGAGCCGGGAGGTGGCGGCCGCGGCGGCGGCCCGGCTGGTGGAGGTCCCCGGTGCCGACCACAACGATCCGGTGCTGCTCGACGGCCCGGAGCTGGTCGGCGCGGTGCGGTCGCTGGTGCCGCGCTGAACCTGGTCCTGGCGGACCCAGGCTGGGCCGGGCCTGGTCCGGTGCTCGCGGCCGCCGCAGGATCGTCTCATGACGAACAGCATGAAGGCGGTCACCATCCCCGAGTTCGGCCCGGCCGAGGTCCTGCGGCTCGGCACCCTGGCGGTCCCGGAGCCCGGGCCGGGCGAGGTCTCGATCGACGTCGCCTACGCCGGCGCCAACTTCGCCGAGGTCCTCTACCGGCAGGGCGTCGTGGACGTCCCGCTGCCCTTCGTCCCCGGCATCGAGGTCTCCGGCCGGATCCGCGCGCTGGGCGAAGGGGTCTCCGGCCTGGCCGTGGGGCAGCCGGTCGCCGCGCTGACGATCGTGGCGAGCGGGGGCTACGCCGAGGTCGTCACCACCGCCGCCGACCTCGTCGCACCGCTGCCCGAGGCCGCGCTGGAGACGGCGGCCGCGGTGCCGTCGAACAGCACGACCGCCTTCCTGGTGCTGGAGCGGGTGGCCCGGCTCGCCCCCGGCGAGCGCGTCCTCGTGCACGCCGCCGCCGGCGGGGTCGGCAGCCAGCTGGGCCAGGTGGCGCGGCTGCTCGGCGCGGGCCGGGTGGTCGGCACCGTCGGGAGCGAGGCGAAGATCGCCGCCGCCAAGGCGTTCGGCTACGACGAGGTCGTCCTGCGCGACGAGGTGGCGGGCACCGGCGAGTTCGACGTCGTGGTGGACATGGTGGGCGGGCCCTCCCGCCGGGCGAGCCTTGACCGGCTGGCCCCGATGGGGCGCCTGGTGGTCATGGGCAACGCCTCGGGCGCCGAGGACGTCGGCATCCCGGCCAACGAGCTGTGGTTCACCAACAAGACCGTGTCGGGGTTCAACCTGGCCGCGTTTTCCGCGGTCGCGCCGGAAACGGTGGGCCGGGCGCTGCGCCGCGCGGTCGAGGCCGTGGCGGACGGCACCCTGCGCGTCGACGTCGAATCCCTCCCGCTGGCGGACGCGGTGACGGCCCACCGCCGGATCGAATCCGGTTCGACGACCGGCAAGCTCGTGCTCCGGGTGCGGTGAGGGCGGTGTGACGCGCGTCCGCCTTGAGACCTCGGTCGCATCGCGCATAATGGCCACTGACCGACTGCTTGGTATGTGCCGGGCACCACAGCCGAAGGAGACTCTCTGCCGTGAACTCGTTCAAGGACCGCGTCGCGATCGTCACCGGGGCCAGCCGGGGCATCGGCCTCGGGATCGCGAAGACGCTCGTCGAGCGCGGCGCGAAGGTCTGCCTCACCGCGCGCAAGCCGGAGGCCCTGGAAGAGGCCGTCAGCTCCCTCGGCGGCCCGGACGTCGCCATGTTCGTGGCCGGCAAGGCCGACGACACCGACCACCAGGACGAGACGGTCGCCAAGACGATCGAGACCTTCGGCCGGCTCGACTACCTGGTCAACAACACCGGCATCAACCCCGTCTACGGGCCCACCCTGGACATCGACCCGGCGGCCGCCGCGAAGATCCTCGGCGTCAACGTGCTCGCGCCGCTGGGCTGGACCAAGCGCGCCCGCGACGCGTGGATGGGGGAGCACGGCGGCGCCGTCGTCAACGTCGCCTCCGTCGCCGGCCTCGGCGCTTCGCCGGGCATCGGCATGTACGGCGTCAGCAAGGCCGCGCTGATCCGGTTGACCGTCGAACTCGGCGCCGAGCTGGGGCCGAAGATCCGCGTCAACGCCGTCGCGCCGGCCGTGGTCAAGACGAAGTTCGCGACCGCGCTGTACGAGGGCCGCGAGGAGGAGGTCGCCTCGGCGTACCCGATGAAGCGGCTCGGCGTGCCGTCGGACATCGCGGGCGCGGTGGCGTTCCTGCTGTCGGACGACGCGGGCTGGATCACCGGCCAGACCGTGGTCCTCGACGGCGGCGTGACCCTCGGCGGTGGCCTGTGACCGGCGTCGTCGTCACCGGGGGCGGCGGTGGCATCGGCGCCGCGCTGGCCCGCCGTTTCGCCGCGGACGGGGCCCGGGTCGTGGTGGCCGACCTCGACGGGGACAAGGCCGCGGAGGTGGCCGCCGAAGTCGGCGGGACGGCGTTCGCCGGCGACGTCGCGAGCCTCGACGGCGTCACGAAGCTGATCGAGAGCGCGCGGGCGACGCTGGGCGAGATCGACGTGTTCTGCGCGAACGCGGGCATCGCGCCCTTCGGCGGCGCCGAAAGCGGCGAGGAGGTGTGGGCGCGCACCTGGGACGTCAACGTGATGTCCCACGTCCGCGCGGCGAACCTGCTGCTGCCGGCGTGGCTCGAGCGCGGCCGGGGCCACTTCATCGCGACGGTGTCGGCGGCCGGCCTGCTGACCAGCCTCGGCTCGGCGCCGTACTCGGTGACCAAGCACGGCGCGCTGGCGTTCGCCGAATGGCTGTCGGCGACCTACCGCCACCGCGGCATCACGGTGCAGGCGATCTGCCCGCAGGGGGTGCGCACGGCGATGCTGGAGAGCACCGGCACGGCGGGGCAGCTGCTGATGGGCGCGTCGGCGATCGAGCCGGAGCAGGTCGCCGACGCGCTGTTCGCGGCGATGGAGGACAAGCGGTTCCTGGTGCTCCCGCACCCCGAGGTCGCCGGCTACTACGCGGCGCGAGCCACCGAGACCGACCGCTGGCTCGGCGGGATGAACAAGCTGCAGCGCAAGGTCGAGGAGGCCGTCGGGGAGCTGTGACCGGCTAGCGGAGCACCCGGTACCAGTTCGGGCGCAGGGGTTCCAGCCCGATCGGGGCACCGCCGGGGCGGTGGAACATCCGGACCCCGTCGCCGAGCAGGACCGGGACCGGCAGCGCGAGGATTTCGTCGAGCACCCCGGCTTCGAGGCACTGCCGGGCCACGTCGGCGCCGAGGACGTTGACGTACTTGTCCCCGGCCGCCGCCTTGGCCGCGGACACCGCCGAAGCCAGGTCACCGGCGAACGTCACGCCGGGAGCCGGGGCGGCGGCGCGGTGGGTGAGGACGAACTGCGGTCCGGACCAGCCGCCGCCGAACGCCTGGCCCTCGCCAGGCCCGCCGCGGTGTGGGTCGTCGCCGTCGTAGGTGCGGCGCCCCACCAGCAGCGCGCCGATGCGGGGGAGCAAGCCCTCCGGGGGCGGGCCCAGGAACGGGGTCAACCAGGACATGTCCCCGCCCGGGCCGGCGATGAAGCCGTCGATCGAGCAGCTGAACGCGTAGAGCAGTTTGGCCATGCCGGTACCGACGGCTCCGGCGGCGGAAACTCATCGGTGCGGCGGGAACCGCGGTGGGCGGCGCTCGTTCCAGCTCGCCAGGCCCTCCGCCAGCTCGGGACGGCCGAACGACTCGATCATCAGCTCCGTGGCCGAGCGGGCCGCCTCCGGCAGCGGCAGCAGCGCCTCCCTGGCGAACTGCTCCTTCATCACCGCCATCGACCGCGGTGCGCTGTGGGTCGCCAGCTCGCTCGCGTACCCGTGCGCGAACGAGGCCAGCTCGCCGGCCGGGACGACCTCCTGGACCAGGCCGTAGTCGAGGGCCTGTTCCGCGGTGAACGTCCGCCCGGACAGCAGCAGGTCGCGAGCACGGCCCTGGCCGACCAGCTCGGGGAGCAGCTTCGCGATGCCGTACTCGGCGATCAGGCCGCGGCGGGCGAACGCGGTGGTGAACTTCGCGCCCGCGGCGGCGAACCGGACGTCCGCCGAGCACGCGATGACGAACCCCAGGCCGGCACAGCCGCCGTTGATCGCCGCGACCACCGGGACGCCCACCGAGGCCGCCGCCAGCACGTCGCGAAAGTTCTCGCCGCCCTCGACCGGGGGCCCCGCGGCGATCGTGTCGAGCAGGCCCAGGTCGGCGCCGGGGCAGAAGGCCCGGCCCGCCCCGGTGACGACGACCGCGCGGATCTCCGGATCGGCGTCCGCTTGCCGCAGCACGGCGCCGTAGCGGGCCTGCATCGGGACGTCCATCGCGTTGCTGCGGTCGGGCTTGTCGAACGTGCACGTCGCGACCGCACCGTCCGTCTCGTACCGCACACCATCCACAGTGGACATCGCCGCCTCCTCGGGTCGGCCACCATACTAAGCGGTCGCTTGGGGGAAAGTCGAGAACCGGGGTTCGAAAATGTCGAACCCTTTGATTGTCCGGAAACCTCTGTGCCATAGTGCTTTCCGCCCGCACGTCGCCGCGCTGGAAGGGGCCTGCCCGATGCCGGAAGAAGAGCCGAGCGGTCTCCGCAGACGGGTCGTGCTGGGTGGGGCGGGTGCCGCCGTCGCCGTGTCGGCCGTCGCGCCGGTCGCCCGGGCCGCCGAGGCGCTCACGCCGCCCGGACCGGCCCGGGAAAGCGATTTCACGACCGGCTGGCGGTTCGCGCTGGCCAACCCCGACGGCGTCACCGATCCCGGTGGCCGCTTCGCCGACGCCCCGAAGCCCGGCTTCGACGACTCGAAGTGGCAGCTCGTCGACGTCCCGCACGACTGGAGCATCGAGCTCCCGCCGACGGCCAAGGGCACCCACAGCGGGTCCGGCTTCTTCCGCGGCGGCCTCGGCTGGTACCGCAAGACGTTCACGCTGCCGCCCGCCCTCGACGGCAAACGCGTGTCGGTCGAGTTCGACGGCGTCTATTCGGACGCCCACGTGTACCTGAACGGCGAACTGCTCGGCAACCACCCGTACGCCTACACCGGGTTCGCCTTCGACCTCACCGGACGGCTGCACACCGACGGGCGCACGCCGAACGTCCTCGCGGTGCGCGCGACGAACCCGCTGCCCAGCAGCCGTTGGTACTCCGGCAGCGGCATTTACCGCCGCGTCCGCCTGGTCGTCACGGAGCCGGTGCACGTCGCCCGGCACGGCACCTTCGTCACCACGCCGGACATCGCCGCCGGCCGGGGTACCGTGCGGGTGACCACCGACGTCGTCAACGACTCCGGCGCCGCGGTCACCACGCAGGTCCGCACCACGGTCACCGACCCGGCGGGCCGCGTCGTGGCCACCGGCTCGACGACCGTGGCGGTCCCCGGCGGGCGGACGGCGACGGCGGTGACCGGGCTGCGGGTCGAGCGGCCCCAGCTGTGGTCGTTCGGCACACCCCGGCTGTACCGGCTGCGCACCGACGTCGTGGTGGCCGGGCGCGTGCTCGACACGACCACCGCGGACTTCGGCTTCCGCTACACCGAATTCCACCCGGACAACGGGTTCTCGCTCAACGGCGTGCCCACGAAGCTGCGCGGGGTCAACCTGCACTCCAGCCAGGGCGCGCTGGGTGCGGTGGTCGACCCGGCCGCGATGGAACACCAGATGCGGCTGATGCTCGCGATGGGCGTCAACGCGCTGCGGACCGCGCACAACCCGCCGGACCCGCAGCTGGTGACCGTCTGCGAGCGGCTCGGGATCGTCATGATGGTCGAGGCGTTCGACTGCTGGCGGACCGGGAAGCTCGAGTACGACTACCACCGCGACTTCGACGAGTGGAGCGGGCGCGACATCGCCGAAATGGTGCACGCGGCCAAGAACTCACCCGCCGTGGTGCTGTGGTCGATCGGCAACGAGGTGCCGGACGCGTCAATGGCGGGCGGCCCGGAGATCGCGGCGGGGCTGATCGCCGCGGTCCGCGCGATCGACCCCACCCGGCCGATCGTGATGGGCTCGGACCGCTACCGCGGCGTGCCCGCGCCCGGCTCGCCGCAGGACCTCATCATGAAGCAGCTCGACGGCCTCGGCGTCAACTACAACACCGCCCAGTCCATCGACGGGCTGCACGAGCGGTACCCGGACAAGTTCTTCTTCGAGTCGGAATCGTCCTCGGAGACCTCGACGCGCGGTGTCTACCAGGACCCCGACCTGCTCAACACCGGCGAGAACCACACTCCCGGCAAGCGGGCGACGTCGTCGTACGACAACAACCTGGCCTCGTGGACGTTCAGCGGCGAGTACTCGCTGAAGAAGGACCGCGACCGGAAGTTCTGCCAGGGCCAGTTCCTCTGGTCGGGGCAGGACTACCTCGGCGAACCGACGCCGTACGACGTCTTCCCCGTCAAGACGTCCTTCTTCGGCGCGGTCGACAGCGCCGGCCTGCCCAAGGACGCCTTCCACCTCTTCCGCAGCCAGTGGACCACCGCCCCGATGGTGCACCTGACGCCGATGGACTGGACGAACCACCGGCCGGGCGAACCCGTCGCGGTGTGGGTGTACTCCACTGTGGACACCGTCGAGCTGGTGCTGAACGGGAAGTCGCTGGGTACCAAGAAATTCGATCGAAAGACCACTGTGGATGGACGGCCGTACCTGGAGACGAGCGAGCCGTCCGGTGACGACAAGAACGACCCGTCGGGCAGCTACACCAGCCCGAACGGCAGCACCGGCAAGCTGCACCTGACCTGGACCGTGCCCTTCGAACCCGGCACGCTCACCGCGATCGCGCGGACGGGCGGCCGCGAAGTGGCGCGCGACGAGCTCGTCACGGCCGGGCCGCCGCGCGCGGTGAAGCTGAGCGTGGACGCACCCGGTGGCGGGGTCGTGCCCGGGGCGATGACGTTCGTGACGGCGTCGGTCGTGGACGCCCGCGGGGTCGTCGTGCCCGGCGACGGGCCGCTGCTGCGGTTCACTGTCTCAGGGCCCGGCCGGGTCGCCGGTGTCGACAACGGGCGGCAGGAACTCGCCCAGAGCTACCAGGAGCCCACGATCCCGGCGTTCAAGGGGCAGGCCGTCGCCGTCGTCGCGGCGACCGGCGGGCGCGGGCGGATCACCGTGACGGCGAGCGCCCCGGGTCTGGCGCCGGGGAAACTCACCTTGCCCGGCACATCACTCGGGCAGCGCAACGGCCCGGGAGCGCGCGCGGCCGACACTCCGGTGGTCCCGGCCGTCTCCACCGCGGACGCGAGCTACTCGGGGGCCCCGGACACGCTCCCGGCCGCGATGCTGGACGGGAACCCGGCCACCGGCTGGTCGAACCTCTACGTCAAGCAGGCGACCTCGACGCTGGCCGCGGTGAGCCGGCCGCGCCCCGAGGACTGGGTGTCCCTGTCCTGGCCGTCGGCCCAGCGGATCGGTGCCGTCACGGCGAACTTCGTCGTGGACGCGAAGCTGGCGCTGCCGGTGGCCGCCGAAGTCGCCTGCCGCACGGCCCGGGGCTGGGAACCGGTGCGGAACCTGCGGATCACGTGGGGGACCGGGTCGAACGACCCGACGTCATTCGCGTTCGATCCGGTCGTCACCACGGAGGTGCGGGTGACGATGACCGCGCGGAGCTTCCTGCGGATCAGCGCGCTGCTGGCCCGGTGACCGCGGGGCCGGCGGGGCGCACCCCCCCGCCGGCCCCGGCGTGGTCACCGGCTGCAGGGCGCGAGCGCGTCGAGTCCCTGCGGTTTGGCCGCGGTGCGGCCGATGGCGGTGGCGATTCGGTTGATCGTCGCCACGCGCTTGTCTTCCAGCGGGCCGAGGATGGCGTTCTGGACGAAGTTCGGGCCGCCTTGGCCGACGGTGGTCTGCAGGCGGTTGTTGGCTTCGTTGATCTGGGTGTTCAGCAGCTCGAGGTTGCGCTGGACCTCCGCCTGGGCCTGGGCGGGGATGGCCGGGAGCTTGCTCGCCACGTCGGGGCAGGAGATCTTGCCGACCCCGGCGTTGCCGGTGTTGCCGTTCTGGCCGGTGTTCCCGTTGTTCCCGTTGTTGTTCTGGCCGCCGTTGCCGGTGCCCTGTGCCGGTGCCGGAGCGGCGGCACCGGCGCCGCCGACCGAGCAGGTGGCCAGGCTGTCGAGGCCCTGCGGCTTCTCGGCCCGGCGGCCGATCGAGATGGCGATACGGTCGATCGTGGACTTCCGCTTGTCCGCCAGCGGGCCGAGGATCGCGTTCTGGACGAAGTTCGGGCCGCCTTGGCCGACGGTGGTCTGCAGGCGGTTGTTGGCTTCGTTGATCTGGGTGTTCAGCAGGTCCAGGTTGCGTTGCACCTCGGCCTGAGCCTGGGCCGGGATGGCCGGGAGCTTGCTCGCCACGTCGGGACAGCTGATCTGGCCGACGGCCGCCTGACCGCCCGAGGCGGCGTTGGCGGCGCCGGGGTCGCCGAAGGTCGTGGCGACGGTCAGTGCTCCGCCCGCGATCGCGAGGGCGAAGACGCCGGTCGCGATCTTCGTTCGCTTGGACAGGCGGTGTCGTCCACCGGAAGCAGGCATGAATGACTCCGTTTTCGTGCGTGAGTTAGCGTGAACATATGGGTACTCCGCCGACTTCGGGGGATACGGCGGGGTTCTTTGATGGGGCGGGCCAATCCGGCCGCCGACGACCATGGTGGCCTCCCGAGCAGCGGTTTGTCCAGTGTGATCGGTGCGAAAAAGAAGATGTGAACCATTTCGAACCGGGGTACGTGTACCCCGGTGACGGCGCCATCTGGCTGCATTTGTTTTGGCGCGTTGCGGGCGCGCAGGAATTGCTGTGCCCAATTTCGGGCTGCCCGGGCGGGCTTGACGTGGGCCGTCGTGTCCTCCTAGCGTCGGCATACCGACCGGTCGGTGTCCAAGGGAGGTCACTGGATGAGCTGGTACGACGCGAAGCCCTGGCTCGCGAGCTACGACGAACGCGTGCGGGACGCGGAACCGGCGCCGCCGACGACGGTGCCCGAGTCGTTCCGCCGGGCCGTGGACCACGTCCCGGACCGGACCGCCATCGCGTACTTCGACGCGCGGCTGAGCTACCGCGAGGTCGACGAGCTCTCCGACGGCGTGGCCCGGTACCTGGCCGCCCACGGCTTCGCCCGCGGCGACCGGCTCGCCCTGGTGCTGCAGAACATCCCGCAGTTCGTCATCGCGCTGCTCGGCGCGTGGAAGGCCGGCGGGATCGTGGTGCCGGTCAACCCGATGTACCGGGAACGCGAGCTCACGCACGTGTTCACCGACGCCGGCGTCAAGGCCGTCGTCTGCTCGCAGCGCGGCTGGAACGCCTACATCGGCGAGACGGCGGCCGCGAACGGCGTCGGCATCGGGCTCACCACCAGTGAACTCGAGTTCCAGACCCGCGACGACGAGCGCGTCCTGGCCAAGGTCGAGCGGGAAGCGACCCCGGGCGCGACCGAGCTCCTCGAAGCCGCGGCCACCCCGGGCCCGAAGCCCCCGGAGCCGGCCTTCGCCCTCGACGACACCGCGCTGATCAGCTACACCTCCGGCACCAGCGGCACGCCGAAGGGCGCCACCAACACCCACGGCAACATCGGGATCAACGCGGCGGGGCTCGGTTCCTTCAGCGGCCTGCCCGCGGGTTCGACGCTGTTCGGGCTCGCGCCGCTGTTCCACATCACCGGAATGGTCTGCGAGCTCGGCTCGGCGATCGACATCGAGGGCACCCTCGCCCTGGCCTACCGCTTCGAGCCGGGGGTGGTGCTCGACGCGTTCCTCGAGCACAAGCCGTCGTACACGGTCGGGCCGTCCACGGCCTACATGGCCCTGATGGCGCACCCGTCGTTCAGCCGCGAGCACTTCGCCTCGTTCGCGCTGCTCTACTCCGGCGGCGCGGCGCTCCCGCCCGCGGTCGTCGAGGCCTTCCGGGCGAAGACCGGGCACTACATCCACAACGGCTACGGCCTCACCGAGACCACGGCGGGCTGCGTCGTCGTCCCCGGCACCCTCGAGGCGCCGATCGACCCGGAGTCCGGCACGATCTCGATCGGCCTGCCGGTGCCGGACACGATAGTCCGGATCCTCGGCGAGAACGGCGAAGAGCTGCCGCCCGGGCAGCCGGGCGAGATCGCCGTCGAGGGCCCGATGGTCGTTTCGGGCTACTGGAACCGCCCGGACGCCACCGCGGAGGCGCTGCCCGGTGGGCGGCTGCTCACCGGCGACATCGGGTTCATGGACGAGCGCGGCTGGGTCTACGTCGTCGACCGCAAGAAGGACATGATCAACGCGTCCGGGTTCAAGGTCTGGCCGCGCGAGGTCGAAGACGTCCTGTACACGCACCCGGCGGTCCGCGAGGCCGCCGTGGTCGGGATCGCCGACGAATACCGCGGCGAGACGGTCAAGGCGTACGTCAGCCCGGCGCCGGGGGCGACCGCCGATCCCGCGGAACTGGTCGCCTGGTGCAAGGAACGGCTCGCCGCCTACAAGTACCCGCGTACCGTCGAAGTCCTCGACGAGCTGCCGAAGACCACGAGCGGCAAGATCCTGCGCCGCGAGCTGCGGGCGCGTGGCTGATGATCGAGACGGTTCGCGGCGCGATCGCGCCGGAAGCGCTGGGCCGGGTGCTGATGCACGAGCACCTCTTCGTGCTGAGCCCCGAATTCGCCGACAACTACCCGGAGCACGAAGGGTTCCGCGAGGACGAGCACGTCCCCGAGGCGATCCGGCGCCTGAAGGAGCTGAAGGCAGCCGGGATCGACACGATCGTCGACCCGACGGTGATCGGCCTGGGCCGCTACATCCCGCGCGTGCAGCGGGTGGCGGCCGAGGTGGACGTCAACATCGTCGTCGCGACCGGGCTCTACACCTACAACGACGTGCCGCACTACCTGCACTTCCGCGGGCCGGGCACGTTGCTGCAGGGCGAGGACCCGCTGGTCGGGATGTTCGTCGGGGACATCCGCGACGGCATCACCGACACCGGCGTCAAGGCCGGCCTGCTCAAGTGCGCGACCGACGAACCGGGGGTGACACCGGGTGTCGAGCGCGTCCTGCGCGCGGTGGCCCAGGCCCACGTCCAGACGGGCGCGCCGATCATGACCCACACGCACGCGGGCACCCGGCGCGGGCTGGAGCAGCAGGAGATCTTCGCGGCCGAAGGCGTCGACCTGACCCGGGTGCTGATCGGGCATTCGGGGGATTCGGCGGACCTCTCTTATCTGAGGGAAGTGGCCGACCGCGGATCGCTCCTGGGTATGGACCGGTTCGGCCTCGACCTGCTGCTGCCGTTCGAAGAGCGGGTGAACACGGTCGCCGCGATGTGCGAGCTGGGGTACGCGGGCAGCATGGTGCTCTCGCACGACGCGTCCTGCTACATCGATTGGCTGCCGTCGGCGCAGCTGCCCGAAATCGCCCCGAACTGGCACTACCTGCACATCACCCGGGACGTGCTGCCGGCCCTGCGCGAGCGCGGGGTGTCCGAAGCGGACATCACGACGATGCTCGTGGACAACCCGCGGCGGTTCCTGTCGTGGCGTTATCCTGGTGCGTCCTGAGAGGGGGTCCTGCGGTGACTCGAGCAAGCACCCGCAAGCCGGGCGAGGCCACCGGCGACGACCAGGCCGCCGTGCCCCGGCGGCTGCTGGAGCACGCCACGAAACTGTTCGCCAAGAAGGGCTTCGACCGCACGTCGGTCCAGGAGATCGTCGAGGCCGCGGGCGTCACCAAGGGCGCGATGTACCACTACTTCGGCTCGAAGGACGACCTGCTCTACGAGATCTACGCCCGGGTGCTGCGCGAGCAGACCCGCCAGCTGGAGAGCGTGGCGTCGTCGGACGCGCCCCTGCGCGAGCGGCTCGCGGCGGCGGCGTCCGACGTGGTGGTGTCGAGCATCGACAACCTGGACGACAACACGATCTTCCTGCAGTCGATGCACCAGCTGTCGCCGGACAAGCAGAAGGCGGTGCGGGCGGAGCGCCGCAAGTACCACGAGCGCTTCCGCGGGCTGGTCGAGGAGGGGCAGCGGTCGGGCGAGTTCCGGACCGACAAGCCGGCTGACGTCGTGGTGGACTTCTTCTTCGGGTCCGTGCACCACCTGGGATCGTGGTACCGGCGGAGCGGGTCGCTGACGGCCCGGCAGATCGGCGACCACTACGCCGACCTGCTCCTGGACGCGTTGCGGCCGCCGGTGGGCTAGGGTTCCCGGGATCGCTCGGCCTCCTCTTGCCGGGGCGGGGTGGGGCCGGGGCGGCCGCCGTGCCAGGCGAGGTACAAAGCGGCGAGCGCGGCGGTGATCACGGCCAGCGACTCGGGGGAGACGCCGAGAGCGATGAGGATGACGCCGGTCGCGAGCACTGCGGCGAGCGCGATCAGTTCGGGGATCCGCTGGTTCATGCACCAAGGGTCACAGTCAGCCGGGGTTTTATTCAAGTTTTGTCCACGATTCGCGATAAAACTCCTGTTTTGTTCGCGAAAACCTGTACGCTGATCTCGTGACCACAGGCAGACGAGCGGGCGGCCGGCCTCGCAGTGTTCCCGCCGGTGCGGCGGAAGTTGCCGAGCTGGCCGGCTTCCTGCGGACCATGCTCGACGAAGCCGGGCTGACGGTCGAGCAGGCCCGTGCGCGGTTCACCGAGGCGCACTTCCCCCGTCCGGCGCCGATTCCCGCCGTGGCGACGATCTACAAGCGGCTCCGGGGCGAGGGCCTGGTGAACGCGGGGCACCTGGTCAAAGCGATCGTCGAGGTCTGTGCCCCGCCCGGACGACTGGCCGCCGAGCGGGAAAGGGCGGACCTGCTGCTGTCCCGGGCCCGCACGAGCCAGGTCGCACCGGTCGCACCAGCCCCGCCGTCACCCGGCTTGGACGACTGCCGGGTGCACCTGACCCAGCTGGCCGAAGCGCAGCGAGGCGTGATCGCGTTGCAGGAGGAGCTCTTCCGGGCGAAGACAGAACCGCAGGTCGAGGAACCGCGGGACAACGGCGAGCTGTCCCGGGCTCTCGAGGAGCTGGCCGTGGCGGAGCGGGAGCGTCGTGCTGTCGCCGCCGAGCTTTCCTCGGCGCGGAACGAGATCCGCACGCTGAAGGGACAACTGGCCGCGGCGACCGCCCACATCGAGCCGCGCAGCGACCCCGAAATGGATCTGGTCGAGCGCGAGCTACGCCGCCTCGACCCCGAGGGGACGAGGTTCGGTGCGGTCCTCCGCCGTGCGTTCGACCTGCTCTACGACGGCACCCGCACCGGTCGATACAGCCCGGAACAGCTGCACAGGACGGAAAGGACGCATCTCTCGACGGTCATCCTGGTCGAGCTGAGCAGGGAATTCGACCTGCCGCCCGTCGAGCGGTCCGACCTCCGGATCGGGTCGGTCGGAGTCGATTTCAAGTTCTCCCTCCGCGGGACCTGGACGGTGCGCGAAGAGGCGGCCTCGCCGTTGGTTCTGCTGGTCACGGCCGACGATCAGCGATCGACGTTCAGTGTGGGACTTCTTCGCCTGACCCCGGACGCGCTCAACCCGGGCCGGAACAAGGACGGCAAGACGACGATCAGTGCCGCCGGACGAGCCTCGATCCGGTACCTAGTACGCGACGGTGCTCTGCCGGAAAACGCGCTGCTCCAGACACCGGCCGACGATGTGGCCGCGATCTTCGAACAGGCCGGCGGGCAGGCGCGGGTGAACGAGTTGTTCCGCCGAGTCCGTGGCCGCAAGGTGGATCGCGCTTCCCTGTGCGCCGTGGCGATGCAGGCCGACGGGGTCAAGCGAGTCCGAGACGCCCGGAGGCAGCTGTCCAGGGAAGGCCTGTTGCTGCTCGGGGACCGCGAATTCGGAATCAGCGCCACGCTCGGACTGCCGGCACTCGGGAAGGGGGAATGGATGAGCGTCCGCCTGACTCGCCGCCGCGACGACCACGAAGACGTGCCGAGCATTTCGCTCGGCGGCGACGACTGGGTTCTCGCCGGTCCGGACGACCCCGTCGAGGAGCTTCCCTCGATCTAGTGGCGCTGAAAGTGGTCCAGCAGCAGGGCACTCACCTCGTCGGGCAGCTCCATCGCCATCCACTGGCTCGCGCCCTCGATGATCTGGAAGCGGTACTCCGCGTCGATGTGGTGGACCGTCTGCTCCGCCGCGCTCTGGCCGAGGTACGGGTCCTCGCGGCCCCACAGGTACAGCGTCGGGACCTTGATGCGGCCCGCCGGGATGTCGAACTCGTCGTTCGTCGCTCCGCGGTACCAATTCAACGTCGCCGTCAGGGCGCCCGGTTCGGAAAGGCGGGTCACCGTGCCTTCGACGACGGCTTTCGGAGTGCGGCGGCTGTAAACAGCCCGTAATTGCGCGGCTTCGTCCCGTAAGAGGTATTTCTCGGCCTTGCCGGCCTCGCGGCGGAAGAACCGGATGTAACCCAGGTCGTGGGACTGGCCGTCGTCGGTGGCCATCGCGCGCTGGAGGGCCGCCGGGTGGGGGGTCGAGAGCACCGTCAGTGATCTGAGGCGGTGGGGGTGGGCCGCCGCCAGTACCCAGGCCACCATGCCGCCCCAGTCGCGGGCGACCAGGTGGAAGCGGTCGGCTCCCTGGCTGTCGGCGAAGGCGAGGGCGTCGCCGACCAGGTGGTCGAGTGTGTAGTGCTCGACGCCCTCGGGGCGCGCGCCTGCTGCGTAGCCGCGCTGGTCGACGGCCAACGCGCGGTAACCCGCCTCGCCGAGGGCGTGCAGCTGCTCGGTCCAGGAGTCGGCGAACTCGGGCCAGCCGTGCAGCAGCAGGACCAGCTCGCCCGAGGTGGGCCCGGCCGCGAGCGCGCTGTGGTGGTGATCGCCGACGGTGACGGTCACTCGCTCCAGCGCACCGGCGTCGGCCGACGCGACGGCTGTTTCCATGGCGCACAGGTTAGATCCGGGAGTCGACGAGAACCATGGGAAGAAGGGCATTTTTGTCACCCTTTTGCCCGTGAAGTGGCCTGGCTCACAAAATTTTCGCTCAGGTGAGCAAAGATTCTCCGGGAAACTGAAGGATCTTCATGAATTTTCGTCCAGCCGCCCGAGGTCCACCACGGCCTTGTCGAACGTGAAGACGTCGGCCGGGAGGTGCTTCGCGGCCGTGTCGCCGAGCAGGGTGACGTAGCAGCCGTAGTCGATGGCGTACCCGTCGTACAGCCGCCCCGGGCGGCGCGGGTCGACGACGCCGCGCCGGAGGATGTGGAGCAGCCGTGCGTCGCACAGCGTGTCGATCGTCGGCGGGCGATCCCGGGCCGGCAGCAGGAACGTCCGGCAGCGGCGCCGGCCGACGACCTCGTCGACCAGCAGGCCCAGCACCCGGTCGGCGTCGGCGTCGCGGCTGATCACGGACTGCTTGTCGCGCAGGTACCAGTCCCGGGCCGCCCGGCGCACGTGCGCGAGGGTGATCCGCCGGTCGTGCGCCTGCTGGGCGGCCAGGGCCGCGATGTTGATCGCGTCGCGCGGGACGCCCTCCGCGGCCCGGACCAGCTCGGGGAACGCGCCGCCGTGGAAGGCCGCGTCGACGAAGTCGCCGGGCACCGCCGCCGGCAGCATCGCGGTGAGGACCGGCCGGACGTGGCTGGCGAACAGCGCCCGGAAGAACGCCTGGGCCGCCGCCGGCGACTGGTCGAAGACCAGGGCGTCGTCGAGGCTGACGGCGGACGCCGCGTCCGAGCCGACCTCGATGCCCAGGTAGTCGTCCTCGAGCGGGACGAAGAAGCGCGCGCGGTGCTCGATCGCGGCGATCTTCACCGTGACCCCGCGCGCCGGCAGGACGCTGCGGCGCAGCAGGTCCGCCAGGAACGGCTGCAGGTCGAGCGGCACGCTGCTCCACTCGTCGAGCAGCAGCCAGAGCCGGGCCGGCCGGACGGCGTCCGCGATGGCCTGCACGGCCCGGCTCAGCGGGCCGAACAACACGCGGTGCTGCTCGACGCCGGTGCGCTTGCGGCGGTCCGACGCCGTCGCCGACGTCTTGCGCCGCGCGGAAGCCCGAACTCCGCCTTGCGACGTCATCGACAATTCCGCCGAGCATTCCCGTTCCACGGCGTCGCCGAAAGTCTGCTCCTGTTCGATTTCGCCGATGACTTCCACTTCGGTGGCCGCGGACACCAGCGCGTCGAGGCCGCGCAGCAACGCGTCCGGGAAATCGCCGTCGACGGCGAAGGCGAAAAGCCGGTCGTGGACGGCTTCGAGGGTGTCCACCAGCAATTGCGTGCCGCGCTGGGTGGGGCTCAGCGCGGTGCTGGCGTACAGGCCGCCGGTGGAGCCGATCGTCCGCAGATCCAGGTAGACCGGGATGTCCCCGGTGCCCTCGGCCAGGTCCTGCAGGTGGAGCAGCGCGTGCGTCTTGCCGGTGCCGCGGCGGCCGAACAGGATCTGGTGGTCGGCCGAATTGATCATCGCGGAAAACGATCCGGCGGCGACGTAGGTGGCGGCCAATGTCGAACGGTCCGCGCTTTCGGCGCGCCGGGGAATGCGCATCAGAGCCTGGTTGAGGTGCATCTGGATGGCCTGCGCCATGGGAGCCAGCGTACGGCAGCCGGTGCACCGCCCGGCACGGCCGAAGGAGTTGCGGAAACGGCCCGTCCGCATGGCGAACGGGCCGTTTCCAGGGAACGTCAGGCAGGAAGGTCGATCAGCTCCGCGAGCCGGGCCCGGTGGCGTCCCGGGGTGCCGAGGGCGATCTCGTCCGCCTTCGCCCGCTTCAGGTACAGGTGGGCCGGGTGCTCCCACGTCATCCCGATGCCGCCGTGCAGCTGGATGGCCTCCTCCGTCGCGCGCACCGCGATCGGCGCGTTGCGGGCCTGCGCCACCGCCACCGAGATCGGCACGTCGGTGCCAGTGGCCAGCGCGTCCGCGGCGTTGCGGGCCGCCGCGCGGGCCAGGACCAGGTCCGTGTACAGGTTCGCCAGCCGGTGCTTGAGCGACTGGAACCCGCCGACCGGACGGCCGAACTGGTACCGGCCCTTGAGGTAGGTCACCGTCTCGGTGAGCGCCCACTCGGCGACGCCGGTCTGCTCCGACGCGAGGATGCCCGCGCCGAACAGCAGCGCCTGCTCCAGCGCGGCCGCGGCCTCCGGGCCCGAGGCGACCAAGGTGGCCGGAGCCTCCGAAAGCACCACGTCGGCCACCCGCCGCGTCAGGTCGAACGACACCAGTTCGGTCACCGTCGCGTCGGCCGCCGAGACGACGTACAGCGCGGGGCCGTCCGGGCCGGCGGCCGGGACGACCAGCAGGTCGGCCACCGACGCGTCGGCGACCGTGCCGACCCGCCCGGAGAGCTTTCCCTCCGGGGAAGCCGTCACCGACGAAGGGAAACCCGCCCCCGGCGCCGTCGACAGCGGCACGGCCAGCGCACCGATCGCCTGGCCCGCCGCCAGCTTGCCGACGAAGTCGCGGGCACCGGCGTGCACCAGCGCCGTCGTCGCCAGCACCACGCTGCCGAGGAACGGCACCGGGGCGACACTGCGGCCCAGCTCCTCGGCGACGACGGCGACCTCGCGGGCCGACGCGCCGTGGCCGCCCAGCTCCTCCGGTACCGCCAGCCCGGCCACACCGACCTCGTCGGCCAGCGTGCGCCACAGCTTCAGGTCGTACGGCTCGGCCGTCTCCACCCGCGCCAGCAGCGCTTCGGCGCCGGCCTTGGCCTTGAGCAAGTCCCGGACCGAGGCCCGCAGGTCCTCTTCGACGTCGGAATAGAGCAAGTCGGTCATCGTGGGAGGTCCTTCCAGGCGACGTCCTTGTCGACGCGCGGCTCCGAGGGCAGGCCCAGCACGCGTTCGGCGATGATGTTGCGCAGGACCTCCGAGGTGCCGCCCTCGATGGAGTTGCCCTTCGCGCGCAGGTAGCGGTAACCGGCTTCGCGGCCGGTGAAGTCGACGATCGCCGGGCGCCGGAACGTCCAGTCGTCGTAGGCCAGGCCCTCTTCGCCGAGCAGCTCGACTTCCAGGCCGGTCAGCGCCTGGTTGAGCTCGGAGAAGGCGACCTTCATCGCCGATCCTTCCGGACCGGGCGCGCCGACCGCGAGCTGCTGGCGCAGCCGGGTGCCGGCCAGCCGCAGCGTTTCCGCCTCGACCCAGTGCTTCACCAGGCGGTCGCGCAGCTCCGGCGTGCGCAGCTCGGGCCGCTCGCGCCAGGTCTTCGCGACGATCCCGATCAGGCCGCCCTCGCGCGGCTGGACGTGCCCGCCGATCGCGACGCGCTCGTTCATCAGCGTGGTCTGCGCGACCTTCCAGCCTTCACCGACCGCGCCGAGGCGCTGGGTGTCGGGAATCCGGACGTCGGTCAGGAAGACCTCGTTGAACTCGGCCTCGCCGGTGATCTGGCGCAGCGGCCGGACCTCGACGCCGGGAGCGGTCATGTCGCACAGGAAGTACGTCATGCCCTGGTGCTTGGGCACGTCCGGGTCGGTGCGGGTGACCAGGATCGCCCACTGCGACTCGTGCGCGCCGGACGTCCACACCTTCTGGCCGGTGACGATCCAGTCGTCGCCGTCGCGGACGGCGCGGGTGCCGAGCGCGGCGAGGTCGGAGCCGGCGCCCGGCTCGGAGAACAGCTGGCACCACACCTCCTCACCGGTCCACAGTGGACGCAGGAAGCGCTCGCGCTGCTCCGGCGTGCCGAAGGCGAGGATGGTCGGCGCGGCCATGCCGAGGCCGATGCCGATCCGGCGCGGGTTGTTGTCGGGCGCGCCCGCGTCGGTGAACACCTTGTCCACCACGGACTGCAGCGCGCGCGGCGCGTTCTGCCCGCCGAGCCCGGCGGGGAAGTGGATCCAGGCGAGCCCGGCGTCGAACCGGGCCCGCAGGAACTCCAGCCGGTCGGTCGACGCGGGGTCGTGCGAGGCCAGGAACTCGGTGGCTTGGCGGGTCAGGTCTTCGGCGGTGACAGTCACTTCGCGCCCTCCGAGAGGTACTTCTTCAGTTCGCGCCGGGCCAGCGAGCGCTTGTGGACCTCGTCCGGCCCGTCGGCCAGGCGCAGCGTGCGGTTCCCGGCCCACATCGCGGCCAGCGGGAAGTCCTGGCTGACGCCGCCCGCGCCGTGCACCTGCACGGCCTTGTCGAGGATCCACTCGACGGTGCTCGGGGTGGAGATCTTGATCGCCTGGATCTCGGTGTGCGCGCCCTGGTTGCCGACGGTGTCCATCAGCCAGGCGGTCTTGAGCACCAGCAGGCGCTGCTGCTCGATCTTGACCCGGGACTCGGCGATCCAGTCCTGCACCACCCCCTGCTGGGCGATCGGCTTGCCGAACGCCTCCCGCGAGATCGCGCGGCGGCACATCAGCTCCAGCGCCCGCTCGGCCATGCCGATGGCGCGCATGCAGTGGTGGATGCGGCCGGGCCCGAGGCGGGCCTGGGCGATCGCGAAGCCGTCACCCTCACCGGCGATGAGGTTCTCGACCGGCACGCGGACGTCCTCGAAGAGCACCTCGGCGTGGCCGCCGTGGTCGCTGTCGTCGTAACCGAAGACGTGCATGCCGCGCTTGACCGTGACACCGGGTGCGTCGCGGGGGACCAGGATCATGCTCTGCTGCTTGTGGGGCGCGGCTTCGGGATCGGTCTTGCCCATCACGATGAAGATCTTGCAGGCCGGGTTCATCGCGCCGGAGATGTACCACTTGCGGCCGTTGACGACGTACTCGTCGCCGTCGCGCCGGATGGCCGTCTCGATGTTGCGGGCGTCGGAGGAGGCGACGTCCGGCTCGGTCATCGCGAACGCCGAGCGGATCTCGCCGTTCAGCAGCGGTTCCAGCCACTGCTTCTGCTGCTGCTCGTTGCCGAACATGGCCAGCACTTCCATGTTCCCGGTGTCCGGCGCGGCGCAGTTGAGCGCGGTCGGCGCCAGCCGGATGCTGCGGCCGGTGATCTCGGCCAGGGGCGCGTACTGCAGGTTGGTCAGGCCCGCGCCGTGGTCGCCGGGGAGGAAGAAGTTCCACAGGCCGCGCTTGCGGGCCTCGGCCTTGAGCTCCTCGACGACCGGCGGGATGGCCCACGGGTCGTCGCGTTCGGCGAGCTGCTGCTCGAACACCGGCTCGGCGGGGTAGATGTGCGAGTCCATGAACTCGAGGAGCTTCCCGCGCAGCTCCTCGGTCTTCTCGTCGAACGCGAAGTCCATTTACTTCTCCTCTTTGAGAATCTCGTTGCCGTGCGCGACGAGCGGCGCGACCCCGGCGCCGACGCCTTCGAAGCCCGCCCCGACCGTCTGGCCCTGGCTGAAGCGGTAGTAGATGCCTTCCAGGATCACGGCCAGCTTGAAGAACGCGAAGCTGACGTACCAGTTCAGCTGGGAGACATCCCGGCCGGACAGCTCGGCGTAGCGGGCGACGACCTCGTCGGTCCCCGGGTAGCCCGGTGCCGAGCTGGCGTTGGACACGAACGGCAGCGACACCTTGTCGCGCTCGGCGTAGGCCACCAGCAGCGCGAGGTCGGTCAGCGGGTCGCCCAGCGTCGACATCTCCCAGTCGAGCACCGCGGAAATCCGGTCGTCTCCGTCGACCAGGACGTTGTCCAGCCGGTAGTCGCCGTGGATGATCGACGGCTTCCCGGACACCGGCACCGCCGCCGCGAGCCGGTCGTGCAGCTCGTCGACGCCGGGGAGGTCACGGCTGCGGGAGGCGTCCAGCTGCTTCTTCCACCGCCGCAGCTGCCGTTCCAGGAAGCCGTCCGGGCGGCCGAAGTCGCCCAGCCCGACGGCCGCCGGGTCGACCGCGTGCAGGTCCACGAGCGTGTCGACCAGCGCGTCGGCCATCGCCCGGGTGCGTTGTTCCCCGAGCTTCGCCAGCTCGCCGGCGGTCCGGTAGGGCGTGCCCTCGACGAAGCTCATCACGTAGAAGGGCGCGCCGACGACGTCGGCGTCCTCGCACAGCAGCAGCGCTTCGGGCACCGGCACGGCGGTGTCGCGCAGGCCGGAGATCACCCGGAACTCGCGGCCCATGTCGTGCGCCGTCGGCAGCACGTGCCCGAGCGGCGGGCGGCGCACCACCCAGCGCGACCGGCCGTCGCCCACCACGTAGGTGAGGTTCGACCGGCCGCCCTCAACGACGTCCGCGGTCAGCTCCCCGGCGACCAGGCCGGGCCGCTGCGCGTCCAGGTGCGCGCGCAGGCGGCCCAGGTCGAGTCCTGGCGGGTTCATGCGGCCTCCTCACCAATCTTCCGGGGGTCCGGGTGGCGGAGCCCCCGGCTCGGGGCGAAGCCCCGGACAACACTGCTCCGGAGAGCATACCGACTAGTCGGTATGTCGTACAGGGCCGGGCCGGGCCGGGAAGCGGCACTTTCATAGGGAAAGTGCCGCTTCGGGGGCCTCGCGGCGTCACTTTCACAGGGAAAGTTGCATGGGGTCACGCGAGGAAGCGGGTGACCCATTCGGCGACGCAAGCGGGCTTCGCTTCGCCGTCGATCTCGATGGTCCATCGCGACACCGCCTGTTTGCCGCCCGGGATGTCGGTGATCTCCACCAGCTCGGCCCCGGCACGCACCTTCGAGCCGACCTTCACCGGCTGCGGGAAGCGGACCTTGTTGAGGCCGTAGTTGATGCCCATCGTGATCCCGTTGACCCGGTAGATCTTCGGGCCGAACGCCGACAGCAGCGACAGCGTCAGGAAGCCGTGCGCGATGGTGCCGCCGAACGGGCCCGCGGTCGCCCGGGGCTGGTCCACGTGGATCCACTGGTGGTCGTCGGTGGCGTCGGCGAACTGGTTCACGCGCTCCTGGGTGACCGTCAGCCACTCGCTGTACCCGAGGTGTTCGCCGGCCGCGGCCGCGAAACTGTCGAGGTTCTCGAACTCCCGCATCGGCCTCAGTCCTTCGGTCCGCCGGCGACGTAGATGACCTGGCCCGAGACGAACCCGGCGCCCTCGCTGACCAGGTACGACGCCAGGTTCGCGATGTCCTCGGGCGTGCCGACGCGCTGCACCGGGATCTGCGACGCGGCCGCCGCCTTGAAGTCCTCGAAGCTCATGCCGAGCCGCTCGGCGGTCGCCGCGGTCATGTCGGTGGCGATGAAGCCCGGCGCGATCGCATTGGCGGTGACGTTGAACTTGCCCAGCTCGATGGCGAGGGTCTTGGTGAACCCCTGCATGCCGGCCTTGGCGGCGGAGTAGTTGACCTGGCCGCGGTTGCCCAGCGCCGAGGTGCTCGACAGGTTGACGATCCGGCCGTACTTCTGCTCGGTCATGTGCTTCTGCACCGCGCGGGTCATCAGGAAGGAACCCTTGAGGTGCACGTCGAGCACGGAGTCCCACTCCTGCTCGGTCATCTTGAAGATCAGGTTGTCGCGCGTGATGCCGGCGTTGTTGACCAGCACGACCGGCGGCCCCAGCTCGGCGGCGACCTGGGCGACGGCCGCTTCGACCTGCTCGGCGTTGCTGACGTCGAGGGCGACGCCGACGGCCTTGCCGCCCCGGGCGACGATGGCCTCGGCGCCCTGCTTGACACCGGTCTCGTCCAGGTCGAGCAGCCCGACGGCGAAGCCGTCATCGGCCAGCCTCGCCGCCACGGCGGCGCCGATGCCACGGCCGGCACCGGTGACCACGGCGACGCGGGAAGGGGAATCGGTCACGGGGGACCTCCTCGTCGTTGAGAAGCGGGCTCGTGCCCGCGAGCCTACTAAGCGGTTGGTCACAGACGATACGGGCCGCGGCCCGGTTTTCGAGGTCAACGTACGCAGATTTCCGTCGTTGCGCTTCGCCCGGCCCGGTTTGCCGAGGAAGCCGCCATCGGCCTGAGGCGGCGGTGGCCAACGTCACACGTCCGGGCGGGGAATCGGCGCCGACTCTCCAGATCCGCGGCCCAGCGGAGTTGCCGCGCCGCCACCCCGAAGCCCGATTGTGACGACGGCGCTTTGGGTCGGGGGTGCGGCGGTGTGGGTGCCCGTGGTGCTCCTGCCGCGCCTCGCCCTCGCCCTCGCTTGGGGTGGGCAGGGAGCGCGGGCGGCGTCGGCGACGACGCATGCGTGCAGGCGTCCGGGGCGCCGGGTCACCGCCCGCAGGGGCCGAAGTAGCGGCACTCGATCAGCTCGCGGGGGTCCAGCGACTGTGCGCGCGGCTCGAGCGTGTCGAGCACCGCGGCGATCTCCTCGAGATCCACGCCGTTGGCGGCGGTCAGCGGGAAGAACTGTTCCTGGGTGTCGTGCTCGGCGCAGCCGCTGCCGCGCAGGTTGCCCGCCGGCACGATGGCGAACACCTCTTCACCCTCGTTGCCGAACGTGAAGTAGCTCTGCAACCGCACCGGGGTGGTGTCGCCGACGTCGTTGATGTACCGGCCGCCGTAGGTCTCGGGGTAGTGCCAGCCCGCGTGGACGTCGTTGGCGAACCACACTTTCGCGGGGTCGCTGTCGCCGTCGAGGAGCCAGCCTCGGGCGGTGAGGAACTCGTGCACCCCGAGCTGGCGGGCGGCCATCAGGTCGGACGTGGTCATCGCGGTCCCTTCGGACGAAGTCGGGTACTCACGCTCAGTGTCGCGCCTGGCTGGTTTTCACGACTGGGTGACCCGCGTCCGGGAAGCGAGACACCGGTTCGGCTACACAATGCCCGCCGAGATCAGCTGCTGCCAGATCTCTCCCTGGTCGACGACCTCGACGCCGTGCTTCTCGGCCTTCGTCAGCTTGCTCGCCCCGACGTCCGCGCCGGTGATGAGCAGGTCCGTGCTCGCCGAAACCGACGTGGCCGTGGTCGCGCCCGCCCGCTCGCAGAGCCGCTGGAACGTCGGGCGGGGAACCTTCTCGCCGGAGCGGGGGTCGCTGATCGCGCCGGTGACCACCACCGTCTTGCCCGCCAGCGGCGCGCCCGCCGCGACGACCGGCGGGAGGTCCTCCTCGCGCACGTCCAGCGAAACACCCGCCTCCCGCAGCCGCTCGAGCTCAGGGCGCAGCCGGGTGAGGTGCTCGATCAGCGACGCGGCGACCTTGGGCCCGATGTCCTCCACGGCCACGAGCCCGTCGACACCCGCTTCCGCGACGTCTTCCAGGGAGCCGAACCCGGCCCGGCACAGGCGGGCGGCCGTGCCTTCGGACGCCATCGGGATCGCCAGCCCGATCAGCGCCCGGCGCAGGCCGACCGCCCGGCTTGCGTCGATCGACTCGATCATCCGCGTGGCCGAGACCTCGCCGATGCGGTCGAACTCGAGCAGCTTTTCCTTCGTCAGCCCGTAGAAGTCGGAGGGGTGCTCCAGGATTCCCGCCTCGGCCAGCCGTTCGATCCAGACGCCGCCGATGGCGTCGATGTCCGCCGCCGCCCGCGACGCCCAGTGGATCAGCCGCCGCACGGTCTGGGCCGGGCAGGACACGTTGGTGCAGAACAGTTCCCGGCTGTTGCCCTGCTCGGTCAGCGGCTGCCCGCACGACGGGCACGCGTCCGGCGGGACGATCTCCCGCTCGGCGCCCGTGCGCTTCGAGGCGTCGAGCACGCCGGCCACGAACGGGATCACGTCGCCGGCGCGGCGCACCAGCACGGTGTCGCCGATCTTGATGCCGCGGGCGCGGATCACCTCCTGGTTGGCCAGCGTCGCGCGGGTGACCGTGCCGCCGCCGACGAACACCGGCTCCAGCCAGGCAACCGGCGCGATCTTGCCCGTCTTGCCGACGTCCCAGACCACATCGGACAGCACGGTGGTCTTCTCCTCGGCCGCGAACTTGAACGCCAGCGCGCCGCGCGGTGAGCTCGACCGGGTGCCGGCCGCCGCGTACGCGTTCCGGCTCGCCAGCCGCAGGACGGCGCCGTCGAGGTCGTAGTCCAGCTCGTTGCGCCGCTGTTCGATCTCGCCGATCACCTCCTGTGCCGCGGCGGCGTCGGCGCAGCGCCGCATGTCGGCCGCGGTGAAGCCGAGCGAGTGCAGCGCGCTGCCCAGGTCGGTCTCCGCGCCGTCGGGCTCGGTGTGCAGGTCGAAGGCGAAGAACCGCAGCCGCCGCTCGGCCACGGTGGCCGGGTCCTTCGCGCGCAGGGTGCCGGCGGCGGCGTTGCGCGGGTTGATCAGCGGCTTGTCCGGGTGGGCGGTGTTGTAGGCGGCGAAGGTGGAACGCAGCATCACCGCCTCGCCGCGGACCTCGACCCGGCCCGGCGCCTCGACCTGCTCCGGGATCCCGTCGGTCAGGGCGCGCACCAGCATCGTGACGTCGTCGCCGGTCGTGCCGTCGCCGCGGGTGACCGCCCGGGCCAGGCGCCCGTTTTCGTAGACGACGGCCAGCGACAGCCCGTCCAGCTTCGGCATGACGACCACCGGCTGGCCGGGGAAGCGGTCGAAGAACGCCTCGACCTGCTCGGGTTTGGTCGCCTTCTCCAGCGACAGCATCGGCCGCGAGTGCCGGATCGGCGCGTGCAGCACCGCGGGCGCGCCGACCTGGTCGAGCGGGTTCGGGTCGGGTGTGTGTTCCGGGTGCGCCTCGATCAGGCTCCGCAGCTCGTCTTCGACCGTGTCGTACTCCGCGTCGGCCACCAGCGGCGAACCCCGGTAGTAGGCGTCGCGCAGCACCGTGATGCGGTCGGCGAGTTCCTGGATGCGTTCCTGAGCGTTCACGGGAAGGACGTTACCGGGCACCCCCGACAAAACCCCGCAGCCTGGATGAACTCCAGGGTTACGATCAAGATCATGCGATTCGCCTTCAAGACCTCGCTCCAGAACACCGAATGGGCCGACATGCTCGCCGTCTGGCGGGCCGCGGACGAGATCGAGCTGTTCGAGTCCGGCTGGACCTTCGACCACTTCTACCCGATCTTTTCCGATTCGACCGGTCCCTGCCTGGAAGGGTGGGTGACGCTGACCGCGCTGGCGCAGGCCACCCGGCGGCTGCGGCTGGGCACGCTGGTCAGCGGGATCCACTACCGCCACCCGGCGCTGCTGGCGAACATGGCGGCGACGCTCGACATCGTTTCCGGCGGCCGGCTCGAGATCGGCGTCGGCGCCGGCTGGAACGAAGAGGAATCCGGCGCGTACGGCATGGAGCTCGGCTCGATCAAGGCGCGCAGCGACCGGTTCGAAGAAGCCTGCGAAGTCCTCGTCGGGCTGCTGACGCAGGAGACCACGACGTTCCACGGCGAGCACTACCGGCTGACCGACGCCCGCTGCGAGCCGAAGGGCGTCCAGAAGCCGCACCCGCCGATCTGCATCGGCGGCAGCGGCGAGAAGCGCACCCTGCGCACGACCGCGAAGTACGCCCAGCACTGGAACTTCGTCGGCGGCTCGCCCGAGGAGTTCGCCCGCAAGCGTGACGTCCTGCATCGCCACTGCGCGGACATCGGCCGCGACCCGGCCGAGATCACGCTGTCCTCGCACGTCCGGCTCGGCCCGGACCTCGACTACGCGAAGGTCGCCGCCGAGGCCGAGGCGCTCGGGGAAGCGGGCCTCGACCTGGCGATCGTGTACCTGCCGCCGCCGCACACCCCGGCCGTGCTGGAGCCGCTGGCGAAGGCGCTCGAGCCGCTGCGCTGACCCCGCCGCGCCGACCTGGTGTGTCAGGCCGGCGCGCCCAGCGCCGCGACGGCCGCGGCGATGCCCGCCCGGTCGTAGCTGCCGGTCGGCAGGGTGGCGCTGTGCGCGTGGCGGACCACCCCCCGTGCGTCGACGAGGATGCTGCCGGACCGCTGCAGCGCACCGAAGACGGCCCGGCTCAGCCCGACCAGCTCGTGCGGCGTGCCCCGGCGGCCGGTGACGACCGGGAACGGGATTTCGTGCTTCGCCCGCCACGCGGCCGCCGTCTCGCGGTCTTCGGGGACGGCGATCAGCACCCGGACGCCGGCCGCCGCCAGGGTGGCGTCCTCCGCGAGGGCGCGGACGTGCCGCCGGCAGACCGGGCACGTCGTCGACCGCATGAAGTAGAGCAGGACGGCGTGGTCGCCGGGGAGGCGGACGGGCCGGCCGTCGGTGTCTTCCAGCACCAGTTGCGGCGCGGGCGATCCGGTTTCGAGCACGGGGATTCCTTTCAGGCGGTGTGCAGCCGGAGCCGGACCGCGGCCCGGGCTCGGTGCAGGTGGGACTTCATGGCCGCGGTGCTCAGGCCGAGCGCGTCGGCGACCGCCCGGCCCGGGTGGCCGAGGACGTCGCGCATGACGAGCACGCGGCGCTGGACGTCGGGCAGCGCGCTGATGGCTTCGGCGACGCGCTCGGCTTCGAGCCGCTTGAGGACCTCGTCTTCGGCCGACGCGGCGAGCCCGGGGTCGGCGGCGTCCTCGAGGAGGTGCCGGGCGCGGCGGAGGCATTCGTTGCGGACGATCCGGAACATCCAGGAGGCCAGGGCGGCCGAGGCCCGGAGGGTGCCGATCTTGCGGTAGAGGACGATGAGCGCTTCCTGTGCCGCGTCCTCGGCGTCCTGCGGTGAGGCGCAGAGGTGGGCGGCGAAGCGGCGGACGTGCGGGTGGGCGCCGTGGACGACCGCGGTGATCGACTCGAGGTCGCCACCCACGGCCGCTTCGACGAGGTGCTCGCTCACCCAACCCATCGGTTCTGCTCCTTTCGAGGTGACCACACGGCATAAGAGGGGGTGGCCGCCCGAAAGGATTCACCACCGGTGCGGGCTTGGGGATCCTGTCTGTGGTTCCACCGGTCCGATCGCCGGCGCGGCTCAGCCCCAGCCGGCGCAGTCGCGGACCTGGAAGCCGCGGCTGGGGAAGACCCGCTCCACGAAGAACGCGTGCACCTCGGGGTCCTCGTCGGCGCACCCGTCCGCCAGCACCGAGACGCGGTAGCCGCGGTCGGCGGCGTCGTACGCGGTCGCGGCGACCATCGCGCTCGTCGCCACGCCCGTGAGCGTCACCGCGTCCACGCCGCGCGCCCGGAGCACGAGGTCGAGATCCGTGCCCGCGAACGCGCTCGCCCGCCGCTTGCGCACCACCACGTCCTCCGGGAGCACCGGCAGGGCCGGCTCGATGCCCGGCGAGCCCTCGTGGAACACGTCCGCCGCCTCGAAGAACGCGGCGAACAGCGCGTCGTCCGGCGGGAGGTCCGCGCGGTTGACCCGGAACGCCGTCTGGACGTGCACCACCAGCGCCCCGGCGGCCCTGGCCCGCGGCAGCAGCTCGCCGACCGGCGCCAGCACCCGGCGCGTGAACTCGAACCGGCCGGTGATGCCCCGCTGCAGGTCTCCGACGATCAACGCTTCGCTCATCGCCCCAGTTTGCCGAAGAACTCCCGGACGTCGGCGACCAGCAGGTCCGGCGCCTCCATCGCCGCGAAGTGGCCGCCGCGGGAGAACTCCGACCAGTGCACGATCGTGTGCTCGCGGTCGAGGGCGCTGCGGATCGACAGGTCCAGCGGGAACACCGCGACCCCGGTCGGCACTCCGGAGCGCTCGCTCGCGCCCCACGCGCCCGCGTGCGCGGTCTCGTAGTAGCAGTTGGCCGACGAACCACCCGTGCCGGTCAGCCAGTAGAGCATCACGTTGGTGAGCAACAGGTCCCGGTCCACCGCGTCCTCCGGCAGCTCGGCCGCCGGGTCGGTCCACTCCTTGAACTTCTCCACGATCCAGGCCAGCTGCGCCACCGGCGAATCGTGCAGCCCGTGCGCCAGCGTCTGCGGCCGGGTCGTCTGCAGCGCCACGTACCCGGCCCCCTCGGTCCGCAGGTACTCGAAGTGCTGCAGCCGGGCCGTTTCGGCGTCCGTCAGCTCGGCGCCCGCATCCGGTGCGCCGAACGCGCAGAGCCCGTTGGCGTGCACGCCGACGACTTTCTCCGGGTTGAGCCGGCCGAGCCCCGGGCCGACGACCGCGCCCGTGTCGCCGCCCTGGACGCCGTAGCGGTCGTAGCCGAGCCGGTCCATCAGCACGGCGAAGGCCCGGGTGATCCGGCCGGTGTCCCAGCCGGCCTCGCGGGTCGGCCCGGAGAAGGCCGTGCCGGGGATCGAAGGGATCACCAGGTGGAACGTCTCGCTCAGCGGGCCGATGACGTTCAGGAACTCCACGATCGACCCGGGCCAGCCGTGGATCAGCAGCAGCGGCAGGGCGTCCGGCTCGGCGGAGCGGACGTGCAGGAAGTGGATGTCCTGCCCGTCGATCTCGGTGACGAACTGCGGAACCGCGTTCAGCTTCCGCTCGTGGGCACGCCAGTCGTAGCCGTCGCGCCAGTATCCGGCCAGCTCCTTGAGGTAGCCCACCGGCACCCCGCGGCTCCAGCCCGCCCCGGGCAGGTCCGCGCCCCAGCGGGTTCGGGTGAGCCGGTCGCGCAGGTCGTCCAGGTCGGCCTGGGGGACGTCGATGGTGAAGGGCCGGATCGCTTCGTTCGTCTGCATGTCTTCGACCCTAGAAGCCGATTAGGTCGGTTTCGGTCCTAAGTGAAGGGCAGAATGGCGGCATGGCGGACACCTCGGCACGACTGCTGCGGCTGCTCTCGCTCCTGCAGACCCGGCGCGACCGGTCGGGAGCGGAACTGGCCGAACGCCTGGAGGTCACCCCGCGGACCGTCCGCCGCGACATCGAACGGCTGCGTGCGCTCGGCTACCCGGTGCTCGCCACCGCGGGCACCGCCGGCTACCGGCTGGGCGCCGGCGCGGACCTGCCGCCGCTGCTGCTCGACGACGACGAGGCCGTCGCCGTCGCGATGGGCCTGCGCACGGCCGCGGGTGGCTCGATCACCGGCATCGAGGAGACGTCGGTGCGGGCTCTGGCCAAGCTCGAGCAGGTGCTGCCGTCGCGGCTGCGGCACCGGATCAACGCCCTGCGGTCGGCGACGGTGCCGCTGGCCAACACCGGCCCCACCGCCGACCCGGACACCCTGACCGCCATCGCCGCCGCCGTCCGCGATGCAATGCGGCTGCGCTTCGGCTATCGCGCCCACGACGGCACCGAAAGCGTCCGCACCACCGAGCCGCACCGGCTGGTGCACACCGGACGCCGGTGGTACCTCATCGGCTGGGACGTCGACCGCGAAGACTGGCGCACCTACCGCGTCGACCGCCTCGACCCGCGCACGCCCACCGGGCCCCGGTTCACCCCGCGCACCCCGCCCGACCCCGATCTCGGCGGCTACACCTCACGGGCGATCTCGACGTCGGCCTACCGCTACCAGGGCCGGTTCACCCTGCACGTGAGCGCCGGGACCGCGGCCGAGCGGTTCAGCCCCACCACCGCGGCGATCGAGCCGATCGACGAGCACAGCTGCACCCTGCGCGCCGGCTCCGACTCCCTCGACGAGCTGGCGATCTACATCGCCGGTACAGGGTTCGGCTTCCGGGTGCACGAGCCGCCGGAGCTCGTCGAGCACGTCCGGGGGCTGGCGGCCAGGCTGGGTGAAGCGGTCGATTGACCGGAGGAACACCGATTCCTCCGGGGACCGCGCGGGGTCCAAGTCTCCGGAAGCGGCGCAGGCGCCGGTGACGGAGGCAAGGAGACACGAGTGCGCACCAGGACTTCACCCACGCCGGTGGCCCCGGCCGCGGGACCCGCCCGGCGAAGATGGGTGCTGGTCATCACCTCGGTCGCGTCGCTGATGGTCGTGCTCGACGCGCTGGTCGTGGCGACCGCGCTGACGGCGATCAAGAGCGACCTCGGCGCGTCGGTCGCCGAGCTCGAATGGACGGTCAACGCCTACGGCCTGAGCTTCGCCGTCCTGCTCATGACGGCGGCGGCGGCCGGGGACCGCTGGGGACGGCGCCGGGTCTTCGCGGCCGGGGTGACGCTGTTCGCGGCGGCGTCGCTCCTCTGCGCGGTCGCGCCTGGGGTGGAAGTCCTGATCGCCGGGCGGGTGCTGCAGGGCGCCGGGGCCGCGTTCGTCATGCCGCTCGCGCTCGCCCTGCTCGGGGCCGCCTTCCCGGCGGAGCTGCGGCCGAAGGCGCTCGGGGTGTTCGCGAGCGTCAGCGGGGTGGCGGTGCCCCTCGGGCCGCTGCTCGGCGGCGCGGTCGTCGAAGGCATCTCCTGGCCGTGGATCTTCTGGATCAACGTCCCGATCGGGGCCGCGCTGGCGTACTTCGCGCTGACCCGGATCGAGGAGAGCCACGGCCCGGACCCGGCGCTCGACGTCCCGGGCCTGGTGCTGGCCGGTGCCGGCTCCTTCGGGGTGGTGTGGGGACTGGTCCAGGGCAACTCGGCCGGCTGGACCAGCGTGGCCGTGCTGGGGCCGCTGGTGGCCGGCCTGGTGGCGCTCGGTGCGTTCGTGGCGTGGCAGCGGCGCGCCGCGCACCCGATGCTGCCGCTGCACCTGTTCCGCTCCCGCCGGTTCGCCGCCGGCAACGCCGTGATCTTCTTCCACTGGGCCTCGGCGCTGGGCGCGGTGTTCTTCATGGCCCAGTTCCTGCAGGAAGGGCTGGGGTACGGGCCACTGGCGGCCGGGCTGGGCCTGGTGCCGTGGGGGCTGACGACGACGGTCGTCCCGCAGCTGGCGGGCCGGCTGGTCGGCCGGTTCGGCGAACGGCCCTTCATCGTGGGCGGGCTGGGGCTGCACGCCCTCGCCATGCTCTGGATCGCCATGGTCGCGGGGCCCGCGATCGGCTACTGGGTGATCGCCGTGCCGCTGGTGCTGTCCGGCACCGGGATCGCGATGTGCCTGCCCGCGGCCCAGAGCGCGGTGCTGACGTCGGTCGCGCCGCGGTTGCTCGGCAAGGCTTCCGGCGCCTTCAGCGCGCTGCGGCAGCTCGGCGGGGCGTTCGGCGTCGCGCTCCTGGTCGCCGGGTTCTCCTTGACCGGCAGCTACGCGTCGAGTGCGGAGTTCTCCGCCGGGTTCGCGGCGGCCTCCGTGGTCAGTGCCGTCCTGGGCGCGGCGGGCGCGCTGGCCGGTTCCCTCGTTCCCCGCCGTGCGACGAAGGAGCCGAGCGATGTCTGACCGGAACGCCGATCTGCTGCGCGAGCTGCACCACGGGAAGCTGCTGGTGCTGCCGAACGCGTGGGACGAGGAGAGCGCCTCACTCGTCGTGGCGGCCGGGTTCCCGGTCGTGGCGACGTCCAGCGCCGCGGTCGCCGACGCGCTGGGGTACGAAGACGGCGAACGGGCGCCGTGGCGCGAGATGTTCGCCGCGGTGGCGCGGATCGCCCGCGCGGTGCCGGTTCCGGTGACGATGGACGCCGAAGCGGGCTACGGCCTCGAGCCGGAGCAGCTGGTGGCCGAGCTGCTGGCCGCCGGGGCGGCGGGCTGCAACCTCGAGGACACCGACCACCGCGCCGGGGGACTGGCCGACGCGGCGGCCCAGGCGGACCGGCTGGCCGCGGTCCGCGCGGCGGCCGGCGATGCGCTGGTGATCAACGCGCGGATCGACACTTTCCTGCCGCCGAGCGGGCTTGCGGGACCGGAGCGGACGGCCGAGGCGATCCGCCGCGGCCGCCGCTACCGCGAGGCCGGGGCGGATTGTGTGTACCCGATCGGGATTTCGAGCGCGGCCGACCTCGCGAAGGTGGTCGAGGGCGTGCCCGGGCCGGTCAATGGCAACACGGGCGCGGAACTGGACTTGGACACCCTGGCGTCGCTGGGGGTCGCCAGGGTGTCCTTCGGGCCGCGGTTCTACCGAGCGGGCCGGGCGGCGCTGCGCAGCGGGCTCGAAGAGCTGCGGCGCGCTGCGGCCCTGCTCCCGGCCACCGGGGTCGTGAGTGAAAAAGAGTGTTAGAACACTGTTTTCCACTCACGACCGCGGCCGCGGCGAGGAGGGGGAGGGGGCGTCCGGTGCGTGATGAGCCGATGCTCGCCGCCGCGCTCGGCCACGCCGTCGCGGCGGCGGGCGAGGTGGGGCTCGCCGATCTCGGGCGTCCCTCGGCCTGCGACGGCTGGACCGTCGCCGACACCCTCGAGCACCTCACGGAGTCCCTTCGCTGCGTCGCCGCTTCCCTCGCCTCCGGAGCCGTTCCGCCGGCCGCGCCGCCGCGAACCGGACCGGTCACCGCCGGGACCCTCCGGCGCGACCTCGGCCGGGCGGCCGCCGCGCTCACGGCCGCGGTGGCCGGCCTGCGCGGCCGCCGCGCGGTCGCCGTCGACGGGCTGCCACTGCCGTGCCACCGGCTGATCGTCGTGGGTGCGCTCGAAGCCGCCGTCCACGGCTGGGACGTCGACCGGGCCAGGGCCATCCCCGACGAGCTCGCCACCCGGCTGCTCGCCGAGCTGCCGTCGGTGCTCGACGGCGGCATCCGCCGGGGCTTGTTCGCCGAGCCCATCGCCACCCCGCCGGGGTGCGGTCCCGGCCGGCGGCTGCTGGCCGCCCTCGGGAGGGATGATCGACGATGTCCATGACGAACGAGGAGCGTGGGGTGTCTTCCGAGGAGCGGCTGCGGGACGAGTTCGGCTCGCTGCGCCCGGCACTGGTCGCGCACTGCTACCGGATGACCGGGTCCTACCAGGACGCCGAAGACGTCGTCCAGGAGACCTACCTCAAGGCCGCCCGGGGCGTGGCCGCCTTCGAGGGGCGGTCCTCGCTGAAGACGTGGCTCTACCGGATCGCCACCAACACCTGCCTCACCGAGCTGAACCACCGCAGCCGCCGGGTGCTGCCCGCCGGGCTCGGGGCGCCGTCGGACGACCCCGGCACGCGCGTCTTCGCGGACGATTCGATCGCGTGGCTCGGGCCGCTGCCCGACGCCGTGCTCGGCGATCCGGAGGAGGTCGTCGTGCGGCGCGAGTCGGTCCGGCTCGCGCTGGTCGCCGCGCTGCAGCACCTGCCGCCCCGGCAGCGCGCGGCCTTCCTGCTGCGCGAAGTCCTGTCGTGGTCGGCCGCCGAAATCGCCGACGTCCTCGGCATCAGCGTGCCGGCGGTGAAGAGCCTCCTGCAGCGGGCCCGCGTCCGGCTCGACGAACTGGACCCGGACACCCGGGTGCCGGAACCGGACGAGCGGGCGCTGCTCGACCGCTACATCGCCGCCTTCGAGGCCGAGGACACCGCGGCGCTGCGCGCGGTGATCCAGGACGACTTCAGCCTCGAAGCCGTGCCGCACCCGGTCTGGTTCCGGGGCGTCGGCGTGTGCCTGCCGTTCCTGGAACGCGCGTTCTCCGCCCCCGGCGGGGCCGCCCGGCTGCTGCCCACTCGCGCGAACGGCCAGCCCGCCGCGGGCAGCTACCGCCTCGACGCATCCGGGGTCCGGCGCGCCGACGGGCTGTGGGTGTTCACGGTGACCGCCGGCCGCTTCTCCCGGGCGGTCAAGTTCCACGACCCGGCGCTCGTCACGGCGGCCGGGCTGCCTGCTTTGCTCCGGTGAGCGAGCCGCTAACCGGCCTTGCGCGCCTTGAGCCGCCGGACCACGAACAGTCCGATGGCGACGGTGACGGCCGCCAGGACGGCGTACTGGAAGAACCCGGCGTACCGCTCGACCAGCGGCCAGTTCTCGCCGAGCAGGTAGCCCGCGACGACGAAGGCGGTGTTCCAGATCAGGCTGCCCGCGGTGGTGAAGAGGAGAAACCGCCCGAACGGCATCCGTTCGACCCCGGCCGGAACGGAGACGAGGCTGCGGAAGACCGGGATCATCCGGCCGAAGAAGACCGCTTTGCCGCCGTGCCGGGCGAACCAGGCCGAAGTGCGGTCGAAGTCGGCGGTCCCGAGAAGCGGAATCCGGCCGGCCAGCCGGCGCATCCGGTCGTGCCCCAGCAGCGCGCCGGCGAGGTAGACGACCACGGCGCCGGCCACCGAGCCGCGCGTGGTCCAGAACAGGGCGGCACCGAGGCCGAACGTCCCGCGCCCGGCGGCGAACCCGGCGAGCGGGAGCACCAGTTCACTCGGCATCGGCGGGAAGAGGTTGTCGAGCCCGACGACCAGAGCGGCGCCGGGCCCGCCGAGGGACTCCATGAGCCCGACGGCCCACCCGGCCACCCCGGTGAGTTCCCCGGGTGACGCAATGGAGACGGTCATGAGGTCCTTCGCTGTGAGTGGTCTGCCGCGGCTCTCGTGAGTGAGAAACAGTGTTCTAACCCTGTTTCTCACTCACGAGGGGGCGGCGGCGGGTGACGGGGGAGTGGTCAGCCGGCGCAGGCCTGGGTCAGGGCCGTCACGTGGTCGGCCTTCTTCTTCAGCCAGTCCGCCGGCGTCTGCACCAGGTCGTCGACCGTCGTCTCGCGCAACGTCTTCGCCAGGCCGTTGATCGCGTCGGCCGCCGTGGTGTTCGCGGCTTTCGAGGCCAGGCCGGTCAGCTCGTCCGCGGCCGCGTGGGCCTTGTCGGCGGCCGCCTGCGGGTTGGTCAGGTCCGGGTTCGCCGTGGCGATCCGGACCGCGTCCGCGCAGACCGCGGCCGTCGAGGCGGCGTTGCTTACCTGCCCCGCCGTCTCGGCCACCCCGCAGCCGGTGAGGGCCAGCACGAGGCCTCCGGCGACGATCGTCGTTGTCAGGCGCATGGTCATTCCTTCCGGGAGACAGCCGAGGTGCGGAGCAGGCTGGCGGTGACCGCGGTCGCGAGGATCGCGCCGACCACGCCGAGGGAAAGGGCCGTCGGGATCTTCCAGACGTCCAGCAGCAGCATCTTCACGCCGACCCAGACCAGCACCGCGGCCAGGCCGAGCTTGAGGTAGACGAACCGGTGCATCAGGTCGGCGAGCAGGAAGTACATCGCCCGCAGGCCCAGGATCGCGAACGCGTTCGACGTGAACACGAGGAACGGCTCCTGCGTGACCGCGAAGATCGCCGGGATGGAGTCGACGGCGAACACGACGTCGGAGACCTCGATCAGCACGAGGACGGTGAGCAGCGGCGTGGCCACCCGGCGGCCGGCTTCGCGCACGAAGAACTTCTTGCCGTGGAACCGGTCGGTGGCCGGGACGAGCCGTCGGAACACCCGCAGCACCGCGTTGTTCTCGTAGTCGACGGTCTCGTCCCGGTGCAGCGCCATCCGGATCCCGGTGAGGACCAGGAAAGCGCCGAACACGTAGAGGATCCACGCGAAGCTCGCGATCAGGACCGAGCCCGCGGCGATGAACACCGCCCGGAACACCAGCGCGCCGAGCACGCCGTAGAACAGGACGCGGTGCTGGTACTCGCGGGGGACCGCGAAGTAGCCGAAGATGATCGCGAAGACGAAGACGTTGTCGACCGCGAGGGATTTCTCGATGACGTAGCCGGCGAAGTACTGGCCCGCGAACTCGGCGCCCCAGACCCACCAGATGACGGCGCCGAAGGCGAGCCCGAGCGCAACCCACACCGCGGACCATGCGAGGGCTTCGCGGACGCCGACGACGTGCGCCCGCCGGTGGGCGAGCAGGTCGACGGCGAGCATGAGCAGGATCACGCCGAGCACGGCGGCCCAGGCCCAGATCGGGACGGTCACGACAGACTCCTCTGGTTCGGTGGCGAACCAGAGGTCTCCCCGATCACCCGTAGGTGACGCCGGCACCGGGCTGCACGGGCAGCCGGACTGACGATGCCGGACCGGGCGGGTACTCCCCTCCGTGCCTCCAGAATGACGAACTGCACTTCGTCTGTCAAGTTCGGACGTCTACTGTGGCCGGTATGGCTTCGTGGACGTTCCTCAGCAACCACGCGCACGTTCTGCTCTGCGTGGCCGCGGATCCGGACCGGACGCTGCACGACATCGCCGAGCGGGTCGGGATCACCGAGCGCGGCGTGCAGCTCATCCTCGCCGACCTGATCGCCGAGGGCTACCTGGAGCGCGAGCGCGTCGGGCGGCGCAACCACTACAAGATCCACCCGGAAGGCCGGCTCCGGCACCCGCTGGAGGCGCACCACCGGGTGGCCGACCTGGTCGCCGCGCTCGGGGTGGAACCCGCGACCCCGGCCTGAAACCCGGTCCGGGCCTCAGGTCGCCGCGGACACCAGCCAGGCCGCGGCGTCGCCGGGCACGGCGCCGCGGGCGGGTCCGGTGCTGCCGAGCACGTCCTCTCCCCACTCCGCCGGCGGGGTGAACACCGAGGTCCCGGTGTTGACCACGCACACCAGTGCCCCGCGCCGGAACGCGAGGACGGCGTCCGCGCCGGTCTCCAGCCACTCCACCGGGCCCGGCGCGCCGAGCCCCAGCTCGCGGCGCGCCCGGATCGCGCGCCGGTACAGCTGCAGCGTCGACGTGCCGTCCTTCTCCTGGAGGTCGACCGCGTACCGGGCGAACCACTCCGGCTGCGGCAGCCACGGCACGCCCGTGCCGAACCCGAAGGCCGGCCCGTCCGCGGTCCACGGCAGCGGGACGCGGCAGCCGTCGCGACCCTTCTCGAGGCCGCCGGTCCGGTGGAACACGGGGTCCTGGCGGGCCTCGTCCGGGAGGTCCTGGACCTCCGGCAGGCCGAGTTCCTCGCCCTGGTACAGGAACACCGAGCCCGGCAACGCCAGCACCAGGAGCAGCGCCGCGCGGGCCCGCCGGTCGCCGAGTTCCGCGTCGACTTCGCCGCGGGGACGCATCAACGCCGCGAAGGCGTCGTTGCTCGCCGGGGCCGGTTCGGGGCGGACGATGCCGTAGCGCGTGACCGCCCGGTGGACGTCGTGGTTGGCCAGCGTCCACGCCGCCGGGGCGCCGTGGACCCGGGTGCGGGCGGTGGCCCGCTCGATCGCCCCGCGCAGGGCGCCCGCCTGCCACGGCTGCACCAGCAGGTCGAACGAGAACGCCTGGTGCAGCTCATCCGGGCGGAGGTAGCCGTCCAGGTCGGCCGGGTCCGGGACCCAGACCTCGCCGACCAGCAGCAGGTCGCGATCCGGGCCGTAGCCGTCGGCGAGGGAGCGCCAGCGGCGGAAGATGTCGTGCACCTCCGGCCGGTTCCAGCTGTAGGCGTTGTAGCTGCCGTCGGCCGGGTCCCAGTCGCGCAGGGCCGCGTCCTTGATCAGCCCGTGGCAGACGTCGATGCGGAAGCCGTCCACGCCGCGGTCGAACCAGAACCGCAGGACGTCGTCGAAGTAGGCCAGGACTTCCGGGTTGCGCCAGTCGAAGTCCGGCTGCTCGCGGGTGAACAGGTGCAGGTACCACTGCCCGGGCGTGCCGTCGGGTTCGGTGACCCGGGTCCACGCCGGCCCGCCGAAGACCGACTGCCAGTTGTTGGGCGGCTCGTCGCCCCGGCCGTCGCGGAAGACGAACCGCGCGCGCTCGGGCGAGCCGGGGGCGGCGGCCAGGGCGGCGGCGAACCACGGGTGCCGCTCCGAGCAGTGGTTGGGCACCAGGTCCATGAGGATCCGCAGGCCGCGGGCGTGCGCCTCGGCGACAAGGCGGTCGAACGTCTCGAGGGTGCCGTAGTCGGGGTTGACGCCGTGGTAGCCGGCGATGTCGTAGCCGTGGTCGGCCTGCGGTGACGGGTAGCAGGGGTTGAGCCAGATCGCGTCGGCGCCGAGCCCGGCGATGTGGCCGAGCCGCTCGATCACCCCGCCGAGGTCACCGATGCCGTCGCCGTCGCTGTCGGCGAAGGAGCGGACGTAGAGCTGGTAGACCACCGCGTCGTCCCAGAACGAGCGCGGGCGGGGTGAAGTGGAAGACACTCCCGGATCTTCGCACGCGCGGGTGGTTGACTGGGGGCATGCCGGTCGCTGTGCACGAGGTCGAGGTCTTCGAGAGCGCCAGGGCGAGGCTGGAGGCCATCGCCTACCGCCTGCTCGGCTCGGCCAGTGATGCCGAGGACGCGGTGCAGGACACCTTCCTGCGCTGGCAGTCCGCCGACCACGAGCTCATCGAGACGCCCGAGGCGTGGCTGACCAAGGTGCTCACCAACCTCTGCCTCAACCGGCTCACCTCGGCGCGGGCCCGGCGGGAGACCTATGTGGGCCAGTGGCTTCCGGAACCGGTCTTCGCCGGGGACCGGATGCTCGGCCCGTCCGACACGGCCGAGCAGCGGGAGTCGGTCTCGATCGCGATGCTCACGCTGATGGAACGGCTGACCGCCCGGGAACGGGTCGTCTACGTGCTGCGCGAGGCGTTCGGCTACTCGCACGGCGAGATCGCCGAGGTGCTCGACCTCACCGAGGCGAACTGCCAGCAGATCCACCGGCGGGCCAAGCAGCACCTGGCCGCCGACCGGCGCCGGGTCGAGGTCGACGCGGCGGCGGCCCGCCGGATCGTCGAGGAGTTCCTCGCCGCGGCGCTCAGCGGCCGGACCGACTCGCTGGTGAAGCTGCTGGCCGAGGACGTCGTCAGCATCGGCGACGGTGGTGGCGCGGTCTTCTCGGTGCCGCGGCCGATCACCGGTGCCCTGCGGGTGGCGCGGTTCTTGCGGACGCTGTTCACGCCGAGCGAGGCCAAGTGGGAGATGATCGGCGGCCGCCCCGACCTCTACGCCACGGTCGCCAACGGCGTTCCGGCGCTGGTCATGGTGGTCGGCGAGCGGGTCGCCGGCGTCTTCGCCCTCGACGTGACCGCCGACGGGATCGCGGGCGTGCACGCCCAGGCGAACCCCGCCAAGCTGGCCCGCGCGACGAGCCGGTGGGACGCCTCCGAGCACGGGGAACCGCTCGCCGGCACCTGGTGACCCAGCTCACAGCGCACTCCTGTCAGGTTTCGCGCCGCCGTCCGGTTCAAGGGGCACAGACCGAACCGGACAGGAGGCCAACCATGAAGCACCGCATCGTCGTTCTCGGGGCCGGGTACGCCGGAGCCAACGCCGCCGGGCGCCTCGCCAAGCGGCTGCACCGCGCCGACACCGAGATCACCCTCGTCAACGCCGACCCCGAGTTCGTCGAGCGCGTCCGCATGCACCAGCTGGCGACCGGCCAGGACCTGAAGCCCCGCCTGCTGACCGACGTCTTCGAGGGCACCGGCGTCCGGGTGCGGATCGGGCAGGTCACCGCCGTCGACGCCGAGCGCAGGATCGTCGCCCTCGCCGACGGCGACCGGATCGCCTACGACACGCTCGTCTACGCCCTCGGCAGCACGGCCGCCGCCGTGCCGGAGCACGCCCACAGCGTCGCGGGGAAGGCGTCCGCGCTGCGGTTGCGCGACCGGCTGGCCGACCTCGGCGCGGGCGGAACCGTGCTCGTCGTCGGGGGCGGCCTCACCGGCATCGAAGCCGCGACGGAGATCGCGGAAGCCCGGCCGGACCTCGAGGTCGCCCTCGCCGCCCGCGGGGGCCTCGGCGACTGGCTGAGCGAGAAGGGCCGCGACCACCTGCGGACGGCGTTCGACCGGCTCGGCATCACCGTGCACGAGAACACGGCCGTCACGAGCGTCGAGCCGGCCGCCGCGACCACCGCCGACGGCCGCACGCTCCCGGCGCAGGTGACCGTCTGGACGGCGGGGTTCGCCGTCCACCCGCTCGCCGCGGCCACCACCCTGACGGTCGCCGAGACGGGGCAGATCGTCGTCGACGAAACGATGCGGTCGGTGTCGCACCCGGACGTCTACGCCGTCGGCGATGCCGCGTACGCCCGGGGCGGGCAGGGCACGCTGCTGCGGATGTCCTGCGCTTCGGGGATTCCGTCGGCGCAGCTGGCGGCCGACGTCATCGCCGCCCGCCTGACCGGACGCCCGGTGCCCGAGAACAAGATCGGCTACTCGATCCAGTGCGTGAGCCTCGGCCGCCACGACGGGGTCATCCAGCAGGTGACGCCGGACGACCAGGTCAAGCCCTCCGCGATGACCGGGAAGACGGCCGCCCGGATCAAGGAACTGGTTTGCCGGTCGGCGGCCTGGAGCGTCGCGCACCCGACGATGCTCATGCCGTCGCGCCGCCGGCACACCGTCCCCGCCGGGGAACCGGTCGCGACGGCCGCCTGACCTCGTGAGTGGTAAGGCGGGTTCTAACCCGCCTTACCACTCACGAGGCACCTGCGGGAGGGTCCTCGGGAGGGGACGCGGGCAGGGAGACTTGCGCGGAGAGGCCGTCCGGCCAGGTCAGGGTGGCGTGGCGGCCGTCCGCGGCGATCGCCAGCGACGGATCGGCCTCTTCCGGGCCACCGCGATCCAGGACCACCACGGCGGCGTACACGGCTCCTGGCTGCGGCGGCGCCTCGACGTACGGGGTCGCGGTCCACTCGCCCAGGGGAGAGACGCCGGACTCGGCCACCACGTCCGCGGTGGTGAAACCACGCAGACTGCGCAGTGCCGAACGAAGCTCGGGGACCTCGGCCGTGGCCGACACCGCCGAACCCGGATTCCCCGTCGGCTCGGCGCAGGTGCGGGTCACCGGCCGGGTCTCACCCGCGACCGGCCACCCGCTCAGCCGCAACGCAGTGAATGACTCATTCCTTGCGTCCGACGCCAGGAATGAGTCATTCACTGCGTTCGGGGGCGTGCGGGCCGGATCGTCCAGGCGGGCGAGCCGCACCTCGACTCCGTTCCGCACCACGGACACGACGGTCAGCACCGGCCCTGCCACCACCGGGCCGCTGCGGCCGGAGCCGTGGTCGGGGGAGTCGTCGGCGGACGTGTCCACCCAGCGAACCCGGCCCTGGGACGCGGCCGCGAGCACCCCGCCCGGCAGCTGGATCGCGTAGCACGTCGAAAATCCCGACCGGTGGCTCGGCCGCCCGTCCGCGTCGAGGAGGTACACCGCGTTGTCCGGCAAGGAACCGAGCGGGGGCATCGTGGCCGTCGAGTACCCGAGCCGGGCGTAGAGCGGGGCGTCGGACCGCGGGTCGCCGGGGCGCGCGTGGTCCGTGCCGTGGTTGACCACCAGCGCGATGCCGTCGCGACGCCGTCCCGAAACCAGCCAGCCGGGCGCGGCGACGACGCGAGCGACGTCCCCGGTCTCGATCGGCAGCGGTTCCTCGACGTCCGTCCACACGGGATGGCCGGCGGGCAGCGCGAGACCCAGCAGGCCTTTCGCCGCCCAGTACGGCGACCCCGGTCCGGAGTACGCCTGGCGCATCGCGGGCCACGCGTGGTGCCAGCCGAGGGTGAGCAGGTCGCCGGACGCGCCGAAGTGCCGGACCATCCCGCCCGCCACCCGGCGCGTCAGGCCGGGGGAGAGGTGCGAGGTCCCGGTGAGCGCGCCGGCCCAGAACGGTGCCGCGGCCGCGAAGCGGTAGACCAGGCTGCGGCCCTGCCGCAGCGGCGAGCCGTCGCTGCCCACCAGCCGTACGGCGTCGTCGAGGTAGGCACGCAGGTCCGCGCCCCACCGGTGCCGGAGCGAGCCGGGGCACAGGGTGCCGGTGACGTCGAAGAAATGCGTCCACAGCAACGGGTACAGGTGCAGGGCCCAGCCCGTGTAGTGGTCGTAGGCGCGCTCGGCGCCGTCGCTGAGCCAGCCGCCCGGCCGCCGCAGCGACGCGTGCACGGCGAGGTCCTCCTCGACGTCGGCCGCCGACCACGGGCCGCCCGCCTCGCGCAGGAACGATTCCACGACGATCCGGAACCACACCCAGTTGATCGGCGGGTAGGGCTGCCCGATCACCGTCGCGAGCCAGGCGACGACCCGCTCGCGGACGGCGTCGTCCAGGCGGTCCCACAGCCACGGCCGGGTCAGCTGGAGCACCAGCGCGATCGACGCGGCCTCCACTTTGGACTGGCCCAGCTCGTCGGGCCGCGGCCACGCCTCGGGCGAGGCCGGATCGGTGCCGGCGGCCAGTCCGCGCGCGTAGTGCTCCAGCACCCCGCCCGGATCCGCGCCGCCCTCCCCGGCGACGCGGAAGCCGGCGATCAGGAACGTCCGGGCGAAGCCTTCCAGGCCGTCCGAGACGCGGCCGTTGCGGCTGGCCGGGCCGGGCAGGTCGATCCGGGCGCCCGCCGGGGACCGGTACTTCCCGGCCGCCGCGAGCAGCCGGTCCGCGTACGCCGCCCAATGCCCGCGGGTCCAGCCGGTGTACGGCGACAGCTGCCGGTCCTCGACGGCGGTCATGCCTGCACGGCCAGGGAATGCCGGGTCACCGGGGCCCGGGGCGGCAGGCCGGCGGCGTACCGTTCGAGTTCGCCGAGCGCCTCGGCGCTCATCCGGCGGGTCTCCGAACCCAGCGACCCCGCGATGTGCGGCGTCAGCACCACGTTGGGCAGGTCGTAGAGCGGGGAGCCGGCCGGCAACGGCTCCGGTTCGGTGACGTCGAGGACGGCGTGCAGGCCGTCGGCGGCGCAGGCCAGTTCGAGCGCCGCGGTGTCGACGAGCGCGCCCCGCGCGGTGTTGATCAGCACCGCGCCGGGCGGCAGGGCCGCCAGCTCGGCCGCACCGATCATGTGCCGCGTTTCCGGCAGCGACGGCGCGTGCAGGCTCAGCACGTCCGCTTGGGGCAGGGCTTCGGCCAGCGAAGCGGGCTCGGCGCCGGCCGCCCGGATCTCGCCCGGGTCGGCCACCGGGTCGACGACGAGCACCCGGGCCAGGTCCAGCAGCCGCAGCAGCGCGGCGACCCGCCGTCCGACGCGGGAGAAACCGACCAGCACCACCGTCCGGTCGCGGCCGGACAGCTCGCCCCGCTGCTCGCGGTAGCCCCAGTCCTCCCGGGACAGCCGGGCGTCGGCGGCCAGGAACGGCACCTTCTTGAACGCCCACAGGATCGCGCCCAGGGTGTACTGGGCGACCGGCTCGGCGTTGGCGTCGGCGGCCGTGGTGACCAGCAGGCCGCGGTCGAACACCGCCGCGCCGACGTGGTCGCGGACGCTGCCGGCCGCGTGCAGCACGGCCCGCAGGTGCGGCGCGGCCCGCAGGACCGCGTCGTCGAGCGGGGGACAGCCCCACGACGTGATCAGCACCTCCACCTCCGCCAGCCGCGCGCGCACCGGATCCGAGGCCAGCTCGTCGGTGCACAGCGGCTCGCCCAGCCGGGCCGTGGCGCGCAACCGGGCCAGTTCGGCGGGTCCGAACTGCAGCTCCATCGTGTCCCGCGCCATCACCAGCAGAGTCTCCGGGCGGCGCGTCACTTGACGCTGCCCGCCGCCAGCCCGGACCGCCATTGCCGGTGCAGCAGCACGAACGCGACGACCAGCGGCAGCACGGCCAGCAGGGAGCCGGTGATGACGAGCGGGTTGTACTGCGGGAACTGGGTCACGCGCGTGCTCCACTGGTACAGGCCGAGGCTCATCGGGAACAGCTTCGGATCGGTCAGCATCACCAACGGCAGGAAGAAGTTGTTCCAGATCCCGACGAACTGGAACAGGAAGACGGTCACCAGGCCGGGCCGCATCATCGGCAGCGCGATGGTGAAGAACGTCCGCAGCTCGCCTGCCCCGTCGGTCCGGGCGGCTTCGAGCACCTCGCCGGGCACCGCGGCCTCGGCGTAGACGCGGGCCAGGTAGACGCCGAAGGGGTTGGTGAGCAACGGGATGAACACTGCCCAGAACGTGCCGACCACCTCCAGCTGCGACGCCAGCAGGTACAGCGGCAGGGCCAGCGCGGTGGTCGGCACGAGGACCCCGGCCAGCGTCACCGCGAACAGCGCGCGGCGGCCCGGGAAGTCGAGCTTCGCGATCGCGTACCCGCAGGCGGCGCAGATCAGCGAGCCGAGCACCGCGCCGAGGCCGGCGTAGAGCAGCGAGTTGCGGATCCAGGCGAGGAAGACCCCGCCGTCCTGGCTGAACAGCGCGCTGAGGTTGGCGCCGAGGTTGAACTGTCCGAATTCGAACGCGCCGGTGGTGGAGAAGTCGCCGACGGACTTGGTGGCCGAGGTGACCAGCCAGACCAGCGGCAGCACCGCGTACAGCGCGGCGAGCACCAGCAGAACGTGGACGACCGTTCGAGACGTCCACCGTGAACCGGCAGAGGACAAGGCAGTCACCGGGACCTCCGGTTGGACAGGCGCATGACGAGGGCCGAGAGCAGGGCGGACACGAGGGCCAGCAACACCGACGCGGCGGCGGCGCGGCCGTAGTCGTTGGCGATGAACGCGGCTTCGTACACGTAGAGGCTCGGGGACCAGGTGCTCGTCACCGAGCCCGTGAACCCGCGCAGCACCAGGGGTTCGGTGAACAGCTGCAGCGACCCGATGATCGTGAACACCAGAGCGACGAACATGGTCGGCCGGATCATCGGGACCTTCACCGACCACGCCGTCCGGAAGCCCCCGGCGCCGTCGGTGCGGGCCGCTTCCAGCACGTCACGCGGGACGGCCTGCAGCGCGGTGTAGAAGATGATCATGTTGTAGCCGACCCACTGCCAGGTCGCGATGTTCACGATCGAGGGCAGGATGCCGGTCTTGCCCAGCGGGTCGAACGGCAGGAACGCGGTCAGCCCCGAATTGGGGCTGTAGAGGTAGGCCCAGATGAGCCCGGTGATCACCGTCGGCACCGCGTAGGGCAGGAACACCGACAGGGACCACAGGCGCTTGAGCCGCACGACGGCGGAGTCGATCAGCAGCGCCAGCACCAGGGCCAGGCCGAGCATGATCGGGATGTGCACCAGGACGAACAGCGCGACGTTGCCGAGGCCGGTGTGGAAGGCGCTGTCGGTGAGCACGTCGACGTAGTTGCCCAGCGCCACGAACGCCTGCGCCGGACCGGAGAAACCCAGGCCGGACAGGCGATCGGTGAACAGGCTGAGGTAGAGCGCGTACCCGATGGGCACGAGCACGGTGGCGGTCAGCAGGATCGCGAACGGACCGGCCAGCACGAGGCCGGCGCGCCCGCGGCCGCGCCGGCTCGGCGCCGGGGCACCGGAGCGGGCCGGCGCCGGCACGCGCGCGGCGCGTTCAGGAGTGAGGACGGTCATCAGGCTTTCCCTTCCAGCACGGTCAATCCCCGCTCCCGCAGCGCGGCGACGGCGTCGCCCTGCGTCTGGCGGACGGCGGCGGCCAGGGTCGTCCCGCCCGTCTTCACCCCGCTCATGCGGTCGACGACGGTGGAGAAGATCCGCAGGGCGTTGGGGCCCCACGTCCAGTCCGGCACGCGGCGGGCGGCCTCGTCGAGCACGTCGTACACCGGGTCGCCGAGGAAGTACCCGCCCTTGTACGCCTTCCGGGCGACGTCCCGGCTCGGCAGGTAGCCCGGGAAGGGGGTGGTGAAGGTGGTGCCGATCTTCGCGACCGCCGGGTCGGTGCTCAGCCAGCGCAGGAACTTCACGGCGGCCTCGGGCACCTTGCTTTCGGCGGAGACGGCGAACGCGCTGCCGCCCTGCACGCCGTTGGCGGGGGTGCCGTCCCACGTCGGCATCGTGGTGACCGCCCACCGGTCCTTGTCCTTGGGGATCGACTTCACCAGGGAGCCGACGCTCCAGGACGCGCCGAGCAGGCCCCACAGCCGCCCGGTGTGCATCGCCCCGATCCAGTCCTGGTCACCGGTCGGGGCGGTGGCGACCAGGCCGTCGCGGATCATGCCCTGCCAGTAGTCGGCGGTGCGCAAGGTTCCTTCGCCGCTGATGTCCACCCGCCACGAGCCGCCGTCGACGCGCCACCAGGGATCGCCCGCCTGCCAGCACATCCCGGCGAAGAACGAGCCGTCGTTGAGCGGGAACGTCGTCACCCGCGCGGCCGGGTCGGCCCGCTTCACCGCCTGCGCGGCGGCGCGGAACTCGTCCCACGTGCGCGGCACCGCGATGCCGTGGGAGTCGAAGAGGTCCTTGCGGTAGTAGAGGACCATCGGGGCGAGGTCCATCGGGACCGCCCAGGTGCGGCCGCCGGGCCGCACGCCCTGCCAGGCGGCGGGGGAGTAGCCGTGCTCGAGGTCCGCGAGGTCGCCGGTGAGGTCCCGCAGCCCGCCCGTGGTGAGCAGCTGCGGCAGGCCCTGGTACTCCGCGTGCAGGATGTCCGGGGCGTTGTGGGCGCGCAGGGCGTTGGTCTGCTGGGCGTAACCGCCCTTGAGGCCGGACGCGATCACGTTGAGCTCCACCGCGATGTCCGGGTGGGCGGCGTTGAACGCGGCGACGTACTTGTCCATGCCGGTGAGCCACGACCAGAGGGTCACCCGGGTGGCGCCGGACGCGGTGGTCGTCGACGCGCAGCCGCCGAGCAGCCCGCCGGCCGCGAGCCCGGCCGAGGCGGACAGGAAGGTCCTGCGGGTGAACCCCTGAAGCTTCATTGCTCCTCCGTCGAAGTGATGGCTGTCACTGTCGGCGTGTGCCATAGTGCGAGTCAACAATTCGGGTCAGAACCGATCACAACCGATCAGAATCGAAAGGGCGGCAATGAGGCTGCTCCCCGACGTGCGCGACCGGACGGTCTGGGACGCCGTGGACGGCGAGCCGATCCTCGCCGAAGCCGAGGCCGTGCTCGCGCGTCCGGCCCCGGTCCTGACCGCGACGGCGTGGGCCAGGACGTTCCGCGACGGCGTCCGGACCGACTACGAAGACGCGGCGCGCGCGTTGCGCGAACGCGTGACGCTGCTGGTGCTGGCCGCGGTGCTCACCGGCGAGGCGCCGCCGGGGCCGGTGCCGTTCCTGGACGGCGCCGTCGACGGCCTGGTCGCCCTCGCCGAGACGACCACCTGGTGCTGGGCGCCCCACGACCGGCACGCGGCCGCGCGCGGCGAAGTGCTGGCCGACCCCGGCGACCCCTTCCTCGACCTGGGCGCGGCCGAGGTCGCGTCCCTGTTCGCCTGGGCCGACCACGTCCTGGGCCCGCACCTCGACCTCCGCGCCCCCGGGTTGCGCAGACGTTTGCGGCGCGAGGCCGACGTCCGCGTCCTGACGCCGTTCGAGCGCGTCCGCGACTGGCACTGGCTCGGCCTCGACGGCGACGCGCACAACTGGAACCCGTGGATCCACAACGCCGTCCTCACCGCCGCGCTCCTGCTCGTGCCCGACGGCGAGCGCCGCCGTCGGCTGGTGCGGCTGGTGGCCGAAGGGCTCGGGCACTACGTCGCGGTCCTGCCCGACGACGGCGGCATCGACGAGGGCGTCGCCTACTGGTGGCACGGCGCCTGCCGCCTGCTGGAGTGCCTCGACCTGCTCGGCGGCGCGGAGGATCTTCCCGTGGTGGCCGAGCTGATCCGCTTCCCGCACCGGATGCACCTGGGCGGCGACGCCTACGTCAACGCCGGGGACGCCCCGGCCCGCCTGCCGCCGGCCCAGCCGTGGCACGTGCTGCACCGGTGGGGCGCGCGGCTCGGCGACGACGAGGTCCGGGCGCACGCGCTGAGCCGGGCGCGCGCGAGCGGGCGGCCGGTGTGGCCGCAAGCCGGGCTCGGCCGGGCCCTGGCCGCACTGGCCGACCCGGGCTGGCGCACGGCGTGGGCGGGGGAGCCGGAAGGCAACTGGCTGGCGCGCGAGGAATGGCTGCCGCGGGTGCAGGTGCTCGTGGCCCGGGAGAGGGCGGGTTCGCCGCGCGGGCTGACCGTGGCGGTCAAGGCCGGGCACAACGGTGAGCGGCACAACCACCTCGACGTCGGGTCCTACTGGGTGGCGGCCGACGGCGTGCCGGTGGTGGTCGACGCCGGCCAGCCGACCTACACCGCGGCCAGCTTCGGGCCGGACCGGTACCGGGCCTGGCCGGTGCGCAGCGAGTGGCACAACGTCCCGGAGCCGGGCGTCACGCAGCAACCCGGGGAAGCCTTCGGGGCGCGGGACGTCCGGGTCGAATTCTCGGAGTCCGAAGCCGTGCTGTCCGCGGACCTCGGCGGGGCCTACCCGGGGGTGCCGCGCTGGATCCGTTCGGTGCGGCTGGTCCGGGACACGCCCGCGCACGTCCTCGTGGAGGACGACGACAGCGGGCGGCCCGTGCGGCTGCGGCACGTCCTCGCCGGGGACGTCGAACTGGGGGAGGGCGAAGCGTTCGTGTCCCGGGACGGCCGGCGGGTGCTGCGGCTGAGCTGGGATTCCCGGGCGACCACCGCGGAGTTCGAGCGGCGGCCGCTGGACGACCCGCTGCTGCGGGCCTCCTGGGGGCCGCACCTCGGCCGGCTCACGCTGCTGGTGCGCGAGGGCCCGGCGCGGGTCCGGCTGGAGCAGGTCCGATGATGCTCGCTTCCGAACGGCACCAGCTGATCCTTTCGCTGGTGCGCGAACACGGCGCGATCCGGCTCACCGAGCTGGTGGACCGGCTGGGCGTCACCGCGGTCACCGTGCGGCGGGACGTCACCGAGCTCGCCGACCGCGGGCTGCTGACGCGCGTGCACGGCGGCGTCACGCTGACCCGGCCCCGCGGCGGTCACCCCGAGCCCGGGCGCGCCGTCTCGGCGTTCGGCCCGGCCGCGCACGGCGCGCTGGTCGGCATGGTCGCGCCGTCGGTCGAGTACTACTGGCCGACGGTGGTCCAAGGGGCGCAGTCCGCCGTGGCCGCCACCGGCGGCAGGCTCGTCCTGCGCGCGTCGAGCTACGACGCGGCCGAAGACCGCCGTCAGATCACCAAGCTCCTCGAACGCGGCGTGCAGACGCTGCTGGTCGCCCCGGCCACCCGCGGGCGCGGTGCGCTGGACCTGCTGCGCTGGCTGGGTTCGCTGAGCGTGCCGGTGGTGCTCGTCGAACGCCTGCCGCCGCCGGAGCTGCCGACCCTGGCCCTGGACGCCGCCACCACGGCGCACGCGCTCGGCGCGGGACTGGCCGTCCGGCACCTGGTTTCCCTCGGCCACCGCGGGGTCGGGCTGGTCACCTCGCGCTCCAGCCCGCACAGCCCCGCCGTGCGCACCGGCTGGCGCGAGACGATCGCGTCGCTGGGCCTGGACGCCGGTGCGGCACTGGACCTCGACGTCCCGGCCTACGGTTCCCGCGGCTGGGCGGAGGAGTACGACACGCTGCTGGACCGCTGCCGCCGGGCCGGCGTCCGCGCGCTGCTGGTGCACGCCGACCGCGAGGCCATCGGCCTGATCGAACGGGCCCGCGACGGCGGTGTCGCGGTGCCCGGCGAGCTGGCGGTGGTCTCCTACGACGACGAGGTCGCGGCGGCGTCCGACCCGCCGCTGACCGCGGTGTGCCCGCAGAAGCACCGGCTCGGCGCGGTGGCCGCCGAGCTCGCGCTGGCCCGGCTCGCCGACACGACCGAGCGGCCCGTGCACCGCCTCCAGCTCTGGCCGACGCTCGTGGTGCGCGAATCCTGCGGGAGCACACCGGAATCCCGGCTTGCGTGAAATCGTCGAATTCGCTGGCGGGTTACGGCAGAAGATATCCGTTCAGGAATTGATTGAGCGGATGCGCGGAAAAGCGCCCCAAGGCGGCCTTGGTTGCGTCTCACGCACCGAAGGCCGCCTTGGGGCGCTTGGGACCTCAGGAAGCCGTGAGGCGGCGCAGGGCCGCGTGGGTCGTCACCGCCGTGCCGAGGGCGACCACGAGGACCGTGCCCGTCACCAGGACGCGGGTGCGGGACCGCGCGGCCCGGGTCGGGATCGCCGCGAGGGGACGGGAAACCGCGAGGCCGGTGAGGATCCGCTCGGCCTCGGCCATCGACGGCCGGGCCACCGGTTCCGGGCACAGGAGATCCAGCAGCGCGTCGAGGACCGGTCCGCGGGTCTGCGGCGGGACGGCCGTGCCCGGCAGCCGCCCTTCGAGGGCGAAATACAGGGTGGCGCCCAGGGAATAGACGTCCGAGGGACGGCCCGGGCCCGCCCCGGCGGCCACCTCCGGGGCGGGGAACCCGCCGCCATCCAGCCCGAAGCCGGTGATCTTGGCCGTTCCGTCCGCGGTGACCAGCACCTTGTCCGGGCCGAAGCCGCGGTGGAGGATGCCTTCGGCGTGCGCGGCCGCCAGCGCCGACGCCAGCTGGGCGCCGAGTGCCGCGACGCGGTCCGGGGGAAGGCTCCCGCGCCGGTCGACCAGGTCGGCCAGGGTGCCGGCCGGCAGGTCCTCCGTCACCGCGTACGGCGTCAGGTCGTGCTCGAAGACGTCGTGCACGACGAGGACGTGGGGGTGGTGCAACCGGACGGCCACCCGGGCGTCGCGGATCGCCTTGGCCCGGACCCGGTCGGAATGGGCCGCGTCGAACGGGCAGCCCGGCGGCAGCTGTTCGACGACGACGAACCGGTCCAGCAATTCGTCCTTGGCCCGCCACGCCGTGCCGCCGGGACGGTGGCCCGTGGGTTCGAGCAGCCGGTACCGCCCGGCCAGTGCCCCTTTTTTCGCTGCCACCCGAATCCCCTGTCGACGTCGACGGCCCCTCGAACGGAAATACGGCCGCCACGCGATCCGGGTTCGGTTTCCGCGCCGATGGTCCGGGAATTTTCACCTCTCGCGCAACGTCGCCCCTTCGCGGACGGCGGGGGCGACCGCGGTGCTTTCCCCGGCGACGAACGCGGGGGACACCGCGTCGGGATCGGCGGCCGGTTCGCCGTCGAGCTGGCCCACCGCCCGCCGGACGGACAGAACCCCCAGTTCGGCGGCCGGGATCACCACCGCGGTGGGCCGGATCCGCTGCTGGCCCGCCACGGTGTCCGAGCAGACCGCGACGACGGAAACGTCGCCGGGGACCTGCCGCCCGCGTTGCCGGAGGGTGCCCATGACCAGCGGCAGCGCCGCTTCGTCGTGGACGACCAGCGCGGTCGGGCCGCCGTCGGCGAGCAGCTCGTCGAGGCTGCGGGCGACGTACTGTGCGGTCGGCGCGCAGGTCCGGGAAATCGCTTTCACGCCGCGCTCCCCGGCGGTCGCGCCGAAGCTGTCCACGAAACCCGCCAGGTACCGCAGCCGCGCGCCGGGCGGCGTGTCCGGCGGCGTGAGGTGGGCGACCGACCGGTGGCCGAGATCGGCGAGGTGGGTGAGGCAGGCCCGGCCGGCCGGCGCGAAGTCGAGCGTCACCGACGCCAGTCCGCGGTGCTCGCCCGGCGCGCCGACCAGCACCGCCGGGCGGCCGGAGGCCAGCAGCACGGGCACGCGCGGGTCGTCGGTCCCGGCGTCCAGCACGATCACCGCGTCGGCCAGTGCGGCCGACGTCACCCGGTGCAGCCCCGCGGTGCCTTCGTCGTCGGTGACCAGCAGCAGGTCGAAGCCGAGTTCGCGGGCCGCGCCCGCGGCCGCGGAGAAGAACTCCATCTCCATGCCCAGCTGCCGGTCGCCCAGCGGCGGCACCGCCACCGCGAGGACACCGGCGCGGGGCGACGGCGAGCCGCCGCGGCGCCGGTAGCCGAGGGCGCGGATGGTTTCCTCGACCCGGCGCCGGGTGGCGGGGGAGATCGTCCGCTTGCCGGTGATCACGTAGGACACCGTGCTCGCCGAGACACCGGCCGCGTTCGCCACGTCGGTGATCGTCACCGCGGCGCGGCTGCCACCGGCCGGCCCGTCCGCCACGTCGCGGAAATTCGTCATCTTGTGAGGACTTTCTCGAGAACCATTGTCCGATCCGTTGTCCGGCCGGAAGTTAGCGCTAACAGGAAGGAGCGGATGCTGACCATAATGCCGGTCAACGCCGCTGGTCAAGCCACCTTCGTCGGTTGATCGAAAATGTTCGGGGCGCCGATTATTCCCCGGGCAGGCAGTCGGTCACCGGCATCCCGCGGCTGCCGCCGCGGGCCAGGGCGATGAAGCCGAAGGTGGTCGATTCGCCCGGCTTCAGCGCCGCATTCCACTCGGCGTTCGCGATCACCGCGGTGGCGCCGGTCCGCATCAGCCTGCCGTTCCAGAGGTCGTCGATGCTCGTCCCGGCCGGGGTGGCCCATTTGACCGTCCACCCGGTGACCGCGGCGCGCCCGCTGTTGCGGACGGTCACCAGCCCCTTGAAGCCGCCGTTCCACGATTCCACCACCTGGTAGCGCGCGGCGCAGGCGGGCGGGCCGGTGGTCCGGGACGTGAGCGGCCCCGGGACGGCGGTCGAGGGCGTCGTGGAAGGCGCCGAAGCGAGCTGGGCGGCGGCACTCGCCGGCTCCCGGCCCGGCGGGATCGCCGTCGCCGCCACGACGGCGGCCGCCGTCAGCGCCAGCGCCGTCCCCGCGAAGGCCAGCCGAGAGCGGCGACGACGGCGGACCGGGGCGGGAGCGTTCTCCGCTGGGGCGGCCACCGAGACCACACCGGGTGCGGTGGCGCGGGTCAGCAGCCGCGCCGCCCCGGCCATCGCCGGACGGGCGGCCGGATCCCGGTGGAGCAGCCGGAGGACGGCGTCGGTGACCGGGCCGCTGGTGGCGGGCGGGGTGATGGCGCCGGCGCCGACACGCTTGAGCAGGGCCAGCTGGTTTTCGTCGGTGCCGAACGGTGGCCGCCCTTCGAGCGCGGTGTAGAGCGTCGCGCCGAGCGAGTACACGTCGGACGGGAAACCGGGTTCTTCGCCGTCCGCGACTTCCGGGGCGAGGTAGGCCGGCGTGCCGACGACCAGCCCGCGGCCGGTGGCGGTGCCCTCGCCGCGCGCGTGGGCCACGCCGAAGTCGGTGATCTTCGCGGTGCCGTCGGTGGTGACCAGCACGTTGTTGGGGCTGATGTCGCGGTGCACCACGCCTTCCGCGTGCGCCGCGGCCAGCGCGGAGGCGAGCTGCGCGCCCAGTTCGGCCACGTACTCCGGCACCAGCGGGCCCTGCTCCTCCAGCAGGTCGGTCAGCGTGCGGGACGGCAGGTACTCCATCGTGATGTAGGCCGCGGCGCCCTGTTCGACGACGTCGTACACGACGACCGCGTGCGGGTGGCGCAGCCGGGCGGTGACCCGGGCCTCCCGGATCGTCCGCTCGCGCGTGCGCTCGGCGGCCGCCGGATCCGCGGGGGAGTCGGGGAACAGCTGCTTGATCGCGACCAGGCGGTCGAGCCGCTCGTCCTTCGCCCGCCACACGGTTCCCATCGCGCCGTGACCCGCCCGGCCGAGCACCCGGTACCGGCCGGCGATCACTGCCCCTTCGCGCACGGGCACGCTCCCCTCTGTCGTCTCCGTCATCAGGGGACACGGCCGGTTCCGGTGCGCAGTTCGCCCCGTCGGCCCAATTCACTCACCTGGGTGGGGGCAGAAAAAAGCGTTCGACGTATTCGTTCCGGATGCCGGAAACGGCATCGGCCGCTACGGAAGAAATGGCGATCCGGTTGTGACGGAACGATAACGGTGTCAGTTCGACCGGCAGTCGAGGACCGGAACGGCCGGATGGCCGGACGTGACGTCCTGGTTGAGCCCGAACGAAGCCGAGCCGTCCGGCTCGACGAGGGCGTTCCAGCCCGCGTCGGTGACGGTCACCGCCGAGCCGACCTGGCTCAGGGTGCCGTTCCAGAGGTCCCGGATGCCGGCCCCGCCGGGCTGCACCCAGGTCACCGTCCAGCCGGTGAGCCGCCTCGGCCGGTCGTTGTGCACGGTCACCTGCACCTGGGAACCGCCCGGCCAGGCGTTCGTGATCTCGTAGCGCGCGGTGCACCCGGCGGTGGCCCCGAGCGGTTCGGGTGGTGCGGGCAGCGTGGAGCGCCGCGCCGATCCGTCGGACACGCGAGCCGACGCCGGCGCGGGTGCCGTGGTGGTGCTGCTGACCGTGTGCGAAGCGGTGATCGTCGTGGGCGGGTGCTCGACGGGGACCGCGGTGGTGGCCGCCGGCCGGTCGGCGAGGGCGAGACCGGCCGCCACGCTCACCGACGTCAGGCACGCGGCGGCCCCGATCACGGCGACCCGGCGGAGCCGGGACCGGCGGGGTGCCCCGGCCGTGGCGGGCCTGCCCACGGTGGCCAGCAGGTCCACCGCCTCCTGCATCGACGGACGCGCGGCGGGATCGCGTTCGAGCATCCGCATCAGCACGGGGGTCAGCGGGCCGCCGTGGCCCGGCGGGGTGAGCTGGTTTTCGGTGATCCGCCGCAGCAGCGTGATCGGGTCGTCGCTGGTGCCGAACGGCGGCGTTCCCTCCAGGGCGGTGTAGAGCGTGGCGCCGAGCGAATAGACGTCGGAGGGCAGGCCCGCTTCACCGCCCCGCGCGACTTCCGGAGCCAGGTAGGGGAGCGTGCCCACGACGACACCGTCGTCGGCGGCCGGGTGCTCGCCGAGCGCGCGGGACACGCCGAAGTCGGTGATCAGGGCGGTGCCGTCGTCGGCGACGAGCACGTTGTTGGGCGTGACGTCCCGGTGCAGGATCCAGTCGCCGTGCGCGGCGGCCAGCGCCGCGCCGATCTGCCGCCCGAGCCGCAGCACGTCGCACCGCGGCAGCGGCCCGCGCTCGACGAGCAGCTCGGTCAGCGACCGCGCGGGCACGTACTCCATGACCAGGTACATCGAGCCGGCGTCCTCGAACACGTCGTAGACCGCGACGGCGTGCGGGTGCCGCAGCCGCGAGGCCAGCCGCGCCTCCCGGATCGCCCGCTCGCAGACGTCGCCGCCGGTGCCCGGCTCGTGCAGGAACTGCTTGACGGCCACGACGCGGTCCAGCCGCTCGTCCTTGGCGCGCCACACCAGGCTCATCGCGCCGCGGCCGACGTGCCCCAGCAGCCGGTACCGCCCGTTGACGAGCTGTTCCTCGAAAGCCACCCACACCCCTGCGCCGGTCGACGAAACGATGCACTTTTTAGCAGAAGACGGGCGTTCGGTGGGGGTTCGGGACCGACTGGGTCTCCGACCGTTATCCGGATCACGCCGGCCCATTCCGGCAATTCGCCGCGGCGGAGTCCATTCGACGAATTCGGCCTCGGTGCGGAAGTCCCGGCCGCGGCGGCGTACGGTGGAGATCGCGGTTCAACCGGCAGCCGCCCACCAGCTCCCCCCTGCGTGTCCGTTCCCGTGGGTGGGCCGGGAGGCGGGGGTCGCCTTCCGGCCGTCCTTCGTTTCGAGGAGGCCTGTGTGCTCGACCAGATCGCCGCTCCGCAGTTCCGCGTCGACGTCCCGTCCGCGATGACGTGCACGGTGACCGCCACCGCGGAGGCGACGATCGTCGCGATCCGCGGCGAGATCGACCTGCCGGTGCTCGACCGGCTCCGCACGCGGCTCGGTGACGAGCTCGACCTCGCCCCGCGCGCGCTGGTCCTCGACCTGTCCGGGGTGTCCTTCTGCGGCGCGGGCGGGATCACGGAGCTGCTGGTGGCGGCCTCGGAGGCGCACGTGAGCGGCGTGCCGTTCGCGATCGCGGCGGCCGGCCGGGCGGTGCTGCGGCCGGTCCGGGTGCTGGGCCTGGAGCGGGCGCTGCCGATCCACGGGAGTGTCGGCGCGGCGCTGGACTGGCTGGCCGTGCTGCCCCGGCTGCGGGGGACCGGGCGGGGCTGACCCGCCGCCGTCAAGACCGGTTCGCGCGCTCCCGCTGGGGCACGACGACGTACTTGGGGTCCTTTGTGGACTCGACACCCGCTTCGAACACCCCGAACCGCTGCAGCGCGCTCCCGGCGAACAGCGCCGCCCCGGCCGCCACCGAGACCGCGCGGCTGCGGTGGCCGGCCAGCGCGCCGAGCAGGCCCGCCGCCGTCAGGCGTTCCGACCACCTGCGCAGCCGGTGCGCCTTGCCCGTCGTGTACGCCTCCGCCGTGAGGCCGAGCCGCCGCTCCAGCACCTTCGACGCCACCAGCTCCGTCGCCGCGCCGAAGACCGCCAGCGCCCGCGCCGGGCCCGCCTCCTCGACCGGGACCAGCGCCATCGCGAAGCCGCCGGAACTCGCCGCCGCCGAGCCGGTGAACACGAACGGCAGCTCGGCGTGGGCCTCGTGCCAGGCCGGGACCGCCGTCTGGGAGAGCAGCACGGCCGTGTAGGACGCGACGGCCGGGGCGACGACCGCCGACGACAGCCCGGCGGGCCGCGCGGCGGCGCTGACGATCTTCCCCGGCAGGCGGCGGCGCAGCCCGGCGGGCAGCACCTCGGCCGCCGCGGCCACCCCCATCCCGGGGCCGAACGCGGTCAGGATCCAGGTGCCCACGCTCATCGGCGACGTCGGTTTCGCGACGCGCAGCATGTGGTGGAAGCGTTCCGGCCGCCCGAGGTCGGCGACCAGCAGGTAGACACTGGCCAGCAGCGCCGCGAGCGAACCTGTGCGCCCGGCCCGGCGCAGCGACGGCCGCCCGGTCAGATCGGCCCCGGCGGCCAGCAGCGAGGTACCCGCGGCGAGCCCGCCGGTGAACAGGTACGCCGGTACTTTCCACTCCCACACGGGCGGCTTGAGCACCGGCCGCCCGTAGTACGACCGGAACTCGGCGCGGGGCACCATCAGCTCTTCCCCGGACCCACCCCGCTTGCGGCGCCGGCCCGGCCAGCGCGCCCGGGTGTCGGCGGCGCCGGCATCGCTGCGTGGTTCGCGGAGGAGGGGATCTTCGCTCATCGGCGGGGTGCTCCGATCGCGGTGGTGGCGGTTTGGGATTCGCGCGAGGTCACCGACGCCTCTTTCCGGATGCGGCGGGCGGCAGCTCTTTCCCGGCGGCCGGAGGCCCGCGGTGTGCCGCGGGGTTCGCGCGGGATCATCGGCGCCACCGGTCGAGCGATCTGGCGGCGGGCGGCAGCTCTTTCCGCGGGGCCGGAGGCCTGCGGTGTGCTGCGGGGTTCGCGCGGGATCATCGGCGCCGCCGACCGAGCGATGTGGCGGCGGGTGACAGCTCTTCCCCGGTGCCGGTGGCCTGCGGTGTGCTGCGTGGCGCGTGGGAGGTCACCGGCGCCGCCGTCCGAACGAGGCGACCGCCGCGGCGAGCAGGGCCGAGGCCGCCATTCCGGCGTACTTCCACATCGCGGGCAGCTCGCGGGTCGGCACCACCGGATCCGGCGGCAGCCCGTAGACCTCGGGTTCGTCCAGCAGAAGGAAGAACGCGCCGCCGCCGCCGACGCCGTCTTCCGGGTCGTGGCCGTAGAGCCGCGCTTCGGGCATGCCTCGCGAGTGGAGTTCCTCGACCCGGCGCGCGGCCCGCTCCCGCAGCTCGTCGAGTTCGCCGAACTGGATGGAGTCGGTCGGGCAGGCCTTGGCGCACGCCGGTTCGAGGCCGTCGTGGAGCCGGTCGTAGCAGAGCGTGCACTTCTGCGCCCGGCCGTCGCCCGGACGGCGGCCGATGACGCCGTACGGGCAGCCCGAAACGCAGTACCCGCAGCCGTTGCAGATGTCCTGCTGCACCACCACCGTGCCGAACTCGGTGCGGAACAGCGCGCCGGTCGGGCAGACGTCGAGGCAGCCGGCGTGGGTGCAGTGCTTGCACACGTCCGAGGCCATCAGCCACCGGAAGTCCGTCCGGCCCTCGGTCCCGGTCTTCGCGCCCGGCAGGTCGAACGAGGGCATGCCCAGGTCTTCGGGCTCCCGCGCCGGCCGTGGCTGCTCGACGAAGGCCACGTGCCGCCACGAGTCCGCGCCGAGGGACCCGGTGTTGTCGAACGACATCCCGAGCAGGTCGAGCCCGTCTTCGGGGACGTCGTTCCACTCCTTGCAGGCGACTTCGCAGGCCTTGCAGCCGATGCACACCGACGTGTCGGTGAAGAACCCGACGCGCGGCGGGTGCCCGGTGTGCCCGGCCTCGCCGGCGACGTCCGGCAGCGGCCCGGAGAGCCGGTTCTCGGTCGTCATCGTCGGTCCTCCGTCTCGTGGCCCGGCTCGACGTGCTCGGTGTCGAGCGCGGTGGCGACCCGGGTACCCGTTTCCGGCGTGATGCCCGCCCGCGCGCGGTACTCCGCGAGCAGGGCGAGCAGCTCGGCGCCGCGCGGCCGCCGTCCGGGCCGGACGTCGCAGGTGGCGACCTTGCTCTCCTGGATGAAGACGTTCGGGTCCAGCACCACGCCGAACAGGTCGTTCACGACGTCGCGCGACACGAGTCCCGAGCTGCCCCAGTGGTAGGGCATCCACACCTGGTGCACGACCCGGTCCTGCACCCGCAGCGGCGCCATCCGGTCGGTCACGAACACCCGCGCCTCCACGGCCGCCCGCGCCGTGACGACGTGCGCCCAGTCCAGGTGCGCGAGCCCGCGCAGCTTCGCGAGCTCGGGGGAGACCTCGACGAACAGGTCCGGCTGCAGCTCCGACAGGTACGGCAGCGTCCGGCTCATCCCGCCCGCGGTGTGGTGCTCGGTCAGCCGCGCGGCGGTGAACACGAACGGGAACACCTCGCCGCCGGACTCGGGCGGCGACGGATGCGACGGGTTGTCGCGACGGCCGTAGACCTTCCGCGCCGGATTGCCCTGCTGGGCGTAGAAGGGGTTCCGGAACGGCGATTCGTGCGGTTCGTAGTGCGCCGGCAGCGGGCCGTCGGCCAGCCCGGTGGGCGCGAACAGCCAGGCCTTGCCGTCCGCCTGCATGATGAACGGGTCGTCGCCGCGCAGCGCGGCCGGGCCGACGGCGTCCGGCGGCGGGACGTGGTCCGGCGGCTTGGTCTTCTCGAAGTCCGGGACGTCGTGACCGGTCCATTCGCCGGCGTCGGCGTCCCACCACACGAGGGCCTTGCGCTCGCTCCACGGGCGCCCGGCCGGGTCGGCGGACGCGCGGTTGTAGAGCACCCGCCGGTTCAGCGGCCACACCCAGCCCCATTCGCGGGCGTACAGGTCCTGCTCGAAGCGGGACTTGCGGCGCGCGGCCTGGTTGACGCCGTCGGCGTAGACGCCGCTGTAGATCCAGCAGCCGCAGGAGGTGCTGCCGTCGGCCTTGAGCTCGAGGTAGCCGCCGACCTCCTTGCCGGTGGTGAGGTCCTGGCCGCTGATCCGCCGCAGCACGTCCTCGGCGGACGGTTCGCCGCCGTGCACCTCGTAGTCCCAGGCGAGGTCGAGCACCGGCCGGTCGCGCTCGTCTGCCGAGCCGGCCAGCCGCTCCCGGACGAGCCGGCCCAGGTGGTAGAAGAACCACAGCTCCGAGCGCTGGTCCGCGGCCGGTTCGACGGCCTTTTCGCGCCACTGCAGCATGCGCTGGGTCTGGGTGAACGTGCCTTCCTTCTCGACGTGCGAGGCGGCCGGGAAGAAGAAGACCTCGGTGCGGCACTGCTCCGGCACGATCTCGCCGGTCTCGATCTCCGGCGCGTCCTTCCAGAAGGTGGCGCTTTCGATCATCGTCAGGTCCCGGACGACGAGCCAGTCGAGGTTGGCCATGCCGAGCCGCTGCAGCCGGCCGTGCGCCGACCCGACGGCCGGGTTCTGCCCGAGCAGGAAGTAGCCGGAGACCTTGCCCTCGACCATGTCCATGACCGTGCGGTAGGTGCCGTGGTCGCCGTTGATCCGCGGCAGGTAGTCGAAGCAGAAGTCGTTTTCGGCGGTAGCCTTTTCGCCCCAATACTCCTTCAGCAGCGACACGGTGTAGGCGTCGGCGTTGCGCCAGAAGCCCTTCTGCTTGTCGCCGCGGACGTCGTCCAGGTAGTCGGCCAGCGTGGCCTGCTCGGGCGTCGGCATCGGCAGGTAGCCGGGCAGCAGGTTGAACAGCGTCGGGATGTCGGTCGAGCCCTGGATGCTGGCGTGCCCGCGCAGCGCGAACACGCCGCCGCCGGGCCGTCCGATGTTGCCGAGCAGCAGCTGGATGATCGAGCCGGCGCGGATGTACTGGGCGCCGACGCTGTGCTGGGTCCAGCCGACGCTGTAGACGAGCGCGGCGGTGCGTTCCCGGCCGGAGTTGCGGGTCCAGGCGTCACAGACCCGCTGGAAGAGCTCCTTCGGCGTCCCGCAGGTGGCTTCGACCATCTCGGGGGTGTAGCGGGCGAAGTGGCGCTTGAGGATCTGGAACACGCAGCGGGGGTGCTGCAGCGTCGGATCGGCGGCGATCTCGTCGCTGCCGCCTTCGAGCACCGGGCCGCCCGAGCCGTGCTGGTCGGACGCCGAGGTCTCCTTGCCGTGCGCGGTGTCCCGCGGCGGCACGTTCTCGTAGTGCCAGGTCGAGGGGTCGTAGGCGGCCTTGGCCTCGTCATAGCCGCTGAACAGGCCGTCGAGGTCCTCGGTGTCGCGGAAGTCCTCGTGCACCAGGAAGGAGGCGTTGGTGTAGGCGACCACGTACTCGCGGAAGTCCAGGTCGTTGCTCAGGATGTGGTTGATCACCCCGCCCAGGAACGCGATGTCCGTGCCGGCCCGCAGCGGGACGTGGGCGTCGGCGAGCGCGCTCGTGCGGGTGAAGCGCGGGTCGATGTGGAACACCTCGGCGCCGCGGGCCTTCGCCTCCATCACCCACTGGAACCCGACCGGGTGCGCCTCGGCCATGTTCGAGCCCATGATGACGACGCAGTCGGCGTTCTGCAGGTCCTGCTGGTAGTCCGTCGCGCCACCGCGACCGAAGGAGGTCCCCAGACCGGGAACCGTGGCGGAGTGTCAAATCCGGGCCTGGTTTTCGATCTGGATCGCGCCCAGCGCGGTGAAGAGCTTCTTGATCAGGTAGTTCTCTTCGTTGTCCAGGGTGGCGCCGCCGAGGCTGGCCAGCCCCATGGTGCGGCGTAGCGGCTTGCCGTGGTCGTCGGCGTCCTGCCAGCCCTTCCGGCGGGCGTCGAGCACGCGGTCGGCGACCATGTCCATGGCGGTGCCGAGGTCGAGTTCGGTCCACTCGGTGGCGTAGGGCGCGCGGTAGCGGACCTTCTGTTCGCGTTGCGGGCCGGTGACCAGCTGCTTGCTGGCCGAGCCCTTGGGGCAGAGCCGGCCGCGCGAGATGGGGCTGTGCGGGTCGCCCTCGATCTGGACGACCTTTTCGTCCTTGACGAAGACCTGCTGCCCGCAGCCGACGGCGCAATAGGGGCAAATCGACTTGGCCACCCGGTCGGCGCTCGCGGTGCGGGGGGCGAGGGACTCGGAGTGCGGGGACTCGGCGGCCTTGCCCCGGCCGAGCGGGTCGGAGCCGGTGAGCTGGCGGTAGACGGGCCAGGACTCGAGCCACTTCCGTGGTCCCATGGCACCTCCCGCTCCTGTCACGCCCGGCTACCCGTGGCCTCCCGAGCCTAAACCGGTCCGGCGGGTCCGGCGCCTTGAATGACTCATTCCTGGCGTCCGACGCCAGGAATGAGTCATTCACTGCAATTGCCGGGGGTCGGCGGGTCAGGTGGAGAACGGCGAAGAGGCCCCCTCGGCGCGGGTGCGGCCCCGGCGGCCCGCGGCGGCGAGCGGCTGGGCGATGTCCTCCAGGGACTTGCCCTCCGCGTCCACCGCCAGGAACCGGGCCACCAGGCCGCCCGCGATCATCACCGCCGCGCCCAGCAGGTAGCCGATGAACAGCCGGACCGGGTGCTCGCCGGTGCCGATCAAGGCGCCGTAGATCACCGGGCCCAGCGCCCCGAAGCACTGCGCGATGGCGAAGAACACCGCGATCGCCTTGGCCCGCACCTCGAGGGGGAAGATCTCGCTCACCGTCAGGTAGCCCGCGCTCGCGCCGGCGGAGGCGAAGAAGAAGATCACGCACCACGCGATCGTCTGCGTGATCGCGTTGAGCGCACCCGCGTAGAACAGCACCGCGGTGATCGCCAGCAGCACCCCGGACACGACGTACGTCCCGGAGATCATCTTGCGCCGTCCGAGGGTGTCGAACAGGTGGCCGAGCGCGAACGGGCCGACCAGGTTGCCCACCGCGAACGCGATCAGGTAGATCGGCGTCGCCTCGGAGGAGACCCCGTAGAACTTGCCGAGCACCAGCGTGTAGGTGAAGAAGATCGCGTTGTACAGGAACGACTGGCTGATCATCAGCGACGCACCCAGCACGGCCCTCGACGGGTACTCGCGGAACAGCACCCTGGCCAGGGCCACGTACCCGATCCGCTCGGCCGGGGTCACCTCGATCGCCTTCTTCTCGTCGACCGGCGGCAGGCTGCGGCCGCCGTGCTCGACCTCTTCCTCGATCTGCTTGATCGACTCCTCGGCCGCGTCGGCCTTGCCGTGCATGATCTGCCACCGCGGGCTCTCCGGCAGGTGCCGCCGCACGAGCAGGATCACCAGCCCCAGCACCGGCCCGATGAGGAAGCCCAGCCGCCAGCCCAGGGACAGGTCCACGTGGTTGAGCAGGATGTACGTCCCGATCGTGCCCAGCACCGCGCCGGCCCAGTAGGTGCCGTTGACGGCGATGTCCACCCGGCCCCGGTACCGCGCCGGGATCAGCTCGTCGATCGCCGAGTTGATGGCCGCGTACTCGCCGCCGATGCCCATGCCGGCGACGAACCTCGTCGCGTAGAGGAAAACGACCCAGCCCGCGCCGTTGCCGAGGGTGAGCGCGGTCAGGCCGCTGCCCACCAGGTAGACGGCCAGCGTCAGCATGAACAGGTTCCGCCGGCCGAGCTTGTCGGAGAGGCTGCCGAAGAACAGCGCCCCGACCACCTCGCCGGCGAGGTAGATCGTCGCCAGGAGCCCGACGGCCGCCGACGACATGTGCAGCGTCTCCGGCTTGGTGAGGGTGTCGGCGACCGCGCTGGCCACCGTGATCTCCAGGCCGTCGAGGATCCAGGCCACCCCGAGGGCGACCACCATCCGGGTGTGGAACGGGGACCAGGGCAACCGGTCGATGCGTGCCGGGATGAGCGTGCGCACCCCGGTGGACGCCGGATCGGGTGTTGCCGCCATGACAACCTCCTTGAGAGCAGATCGCCTCGCGTGACTTCCCCCGGCTTCCCCCGGCGAAACACGATCGGGTCGACTCCCTTGGTCACGGCTTGTGATCATCCGAATACCGTCACTAGCCTGGTGCGCGAGCGGGTCGTGCAGGAGCCGCAGTGCTGGTTCGTGCCGGTCCGTTCCGAAGATGGGGTGTTTCGCGTGGCGTCCTCCGCTTTCCCGGCCGGGCGGTTGCGGGTCACGTGCTCGCGCGAGGAGCCGGTGCTCCTGGCGTTGAGCGGTGAGCTGGACGCCGGCACGGTCCTCGTCCTCGTGGGCGCGGTGGCCGCCGCGCTGGCCGGCCGCCCGGAACCCCGGGTGATCGTGCTGGACCTCGGAAACCTGCACTTCCTCGGCGCGGCAGGGGTTCGCGTGCTGAACGCGATGACCGACCACGCGGCCGCCCAGGACGCCCGGCTCCGCATCGTCACCGGCGGCAACCCGGTGGTGGCCCGCGCACTGCGGCTGACCGGAGCGGCCCGGGTGCTCGACGTCTACCCGGACCGCGACGCCGCGCTGAACGCCGGCGACGGCCGCGAGTTCCTCCGGCTGACCGCCCGGATGTGGAACGCCTGACCGTCCACATCGGACGGCGAGGGAGCATCAGCCGGTCACGGCACTGTTGACCGCGCCGAAGTCGAGACCGCCCTCCAACGTGGTGTAGGTGCCGCGCTCGAGCAGTTCGGCCGCGGCGCGCCGGGCGACGCCGTAGGCGGCCTGTGCGATCGCCGTGCCGACGCTGATCCGGCGGACGCCGACCGCGGCCAGCTCCGCGACGGCCGGTGCGCCCGGCCACACCATGACGTTGACCGGCAGCGGGCTCTCCTGCACAAGGGTCTTGAGCGTGTCCAGGTCGACCAGGCCAGGCACGAAGAGGCTGTCCGCGCCCGCGGCGGCGTACGCGCCCGCGCGGGTCAGGACGTCGTCCAGCCGGCCCTCGGGCGCGCCGATGCCGAACAGGTAGACGTCGGTGCGGATGTTGATCCACAGCTCGGGCAGGCCGGCCGCCGTCGCCGCTTCGCGGGCCGCGCCGATCCGCGCGCCCTGTGCCGGGGCGTCGTGAAGCGGGCCGCCGGGGGAGGTCGAGTCCTCCAGATTGATCCCGACCGCGCCGGCCTCGACGACCGCTCGCACGGTGGCCGCGACGTCGTCGTAGCCGCCCTCGATGTCGGCGGTCACCGGGACGTCGACGACCCGCACGATCCGCGCCACTTGGGCGGCCATCTCCTCGCGTGTCAGGCCGTGCCCGTCGGGGCGTCCCGCGGACCAGGCGACCCCGCCGCTGGTGGTGGCGATCGCCGGAGCGCCGGCCCGCGCGATGAGGGCGGCGCTGGCGGCGTCCCAGGCGTTCGGCAGCACCAGGGTGCCCTCGTGCAGGGCACGCAGTTTCTCGGCGAGCTCCCGCCGGTTCGTGGACATCCGTTCTCCTTTTTCGGGTTCAACCGGCCGATGTGGACACACCGGCGGCGATCAGGTGGGTGGCGGCGAAGGCGCGCCACGGGTGCCCGGCGGCGGGATCGAGTGCGCGCAACGTCGTTTCGAGCGTGCGTTCGGTGGCCGGAAAGGCGTCGGCGTGGCCCAGCCGCAGCGCGATTTCCTGAGCGGTACCGGGCTCGATGCCGGGCACCGCGGTCAGCGCCGCGGTGCAGTCGGCCAGGCTCGCGCCGGGGTCGAGCAGGTTCTCGTCGGCGGCCACCGCGGAGGCGAAGGCGCGCAGCGTCCGCTCGGTCGCCGTGGACAGCCCGGCCCGGGTCAGGTCCGCCTGGGCCAGGGTCGCGGCCGACGGGAACAGGTGGGTGAGGCCGTGTTCTAGGCCCGGCACCGGCCGTCCCGCCGCCTCGACCAGCCCGGCCAGCTGCCGCCGCACCCGCGCGCGGACGCCGTACTGGCTGAGCACGGCCGCCACGGCGATCTCGAAGGGCCCCCAGGCGCCGGGCACGCGCAGGCCGGGCCGGGCGCGCAGCAGCGGGCCGATCACCGGGTCGGCGGCCAGCCCGGCTTCGGCCGGTGCGGGGTCGGCGTCGACGCCGAACATCCGCCCCACGCGGTCGACGACGTGGATCAGGCCTTCCCAGAACGGCATGTGTGCGGTGAGCAGCAGGTGGTCGCCGCCGCCGCGCGTCACCTCGATGACGCCCGCCTCGCCGTCGAGGCTGATCGTGCGGCGGTAGACGCCGTCTCGTACCGACTCCACGCCGGGGACCGCACGCTCGGCCAGGAACGCGCTCAGTGCCTCCCAGTGCAGGGGCGGCGAGAACGGCAGCCGCAGCATCAGCCCGCCGTCCGCGGCGAGCCGGTCGGCTTTGCGGCGCCGGTTGCGCAGCTCGACCGGGGCGGCCCGGAAGACCAATTTCATGTCCCGGTTGAACTGGCGGAGGCTGCCGAACCCGGACGCGAACGCGATGTCGGCGACGGTCAGGTCGGAGTCGTCGAGCAGGCGGCGCGCGAAGTGCGCCCGCCGCGAGCGGGCCAGCCCGTCCGGCGTCACGCCGAGGTGGTCGCGGAAGAGCCGGCGCAGGTGGCGGGGCGACACCGCCAGCCGCGCGCCGAGGGCCGCCTCGGTCCCGGTGTCCAGCACCCCGGCGATGATCAGCTGCACCGCGCGGCAGACCAGCTCCGGCGCGTCGGCGGCGACCGGGCCGGCGACGCGGTACGGGCGGCAGCGCAGGCAGGCCCGGAACCCCGCCGCCTCGGCCCCGGCGGCCAGCTCGAACGTCTTCACGTTCTCCGCGAGCGGCTTCGCCCCGCACCCGGGACGACAGTAGATGCCCGTCGTGACCACGGCCGAGAAAGTCGTCATGCCCTCAGGTGTAGGCGATCCGCCCCGGCCGGCGCTAGCCGGATCCGGACATGACCGTGGGCAGGCGCGCACTCACCCGGCAGAGTGCTTTCCGATCCCCCTCAAGCCGGTCAAACAGGCCGAGGCCGAGCGGCTCGTACACGAGTTCGCGCCACGCGGCCCCGGACAGGAGGGAGGAACTCGCCGCCACTTCGGCGCGCCACGCCCGGGCATCACACCATCGGCTGATCACCGTCACCGAACCAGCGACAGCGGTCGTGGGCGGTGCTCGGCTGTGTTTCCTTGAAGCGGTGCCTCCGCTTCGTTTCGCTCATGCGTTGACCGGCTTGGCTGTGTCCGCGGGCGTCGTGACCCTCGCCTTCGCCGGTCCCGTCGGTCCGCTGGGCGCGCGGTCCGCCGCGCCCGCGTCCGCGACGCTGGTACAGCTGACGGAGTCACCGGTCGATGTGCTGGGTCTCGACGCCTACACCGGCCGGTACGGGGTGGCGGAGTCCGCCGGCGCCGGTGAGGCCGACAACGGCGACTTCAGCGACCCCGACGGGATGTTGCGCAGGATCGGCTTGGCCACGAGACAAGCCCGGACTGCCGCCGACCCGGCCAAGAACTGGGCGCAGGCGCAGCTGACGTCGCTCGAGGTGAAGATCGGGAGGAAGCCGTTCCTCAAGGTGGCCTCGCTCGATTCCTACGCCGAGTGCGTGCCGCCGCCGGTCGGGCCGTGGGCGCTGGCGTACAACCGCACCGACAGCGGCGTGATCCAGGTGCTCGGGCACCTCGTGCGTCCGGGTCGCACCGAGGTGAGCGTGACCGGCGCCGAGCTCGGTGCCGCCGGGATCGGCAAGAGCACTCTGTCGGTGGTGGTGACACCGTTCCAGGACCCGGCCGCGCAGAGCCGTCAGGGCTACGCCCGGGCCGGCTTGGACATCGTCGTCACCGCGGTGCTGAAGGACAAGGACGGCAAGCCGGTGTACGACGGTCCGGTGATGTCCCTGCGCCTCGGCGAAGTCGAGGCGCAGTGCACGTCCCGGCCGCCGACGTCCTCGACGACCTCGGCCACTTCGACGTCCTCGGTCACTTCGGCCACCTCGACGACCTCGGTAACTTCGGCCACCTCGACGGCGGGTTCTCCATCTTCCGCGACGATCTCGATGACGACCGGTTCTTCCGGCGCCACGACCACTCCGGCTGGTGCCGCGTCCTCGCCGCCCACTGGCCGGCCGGCCGGCCGGCTCCCGGGAACCGGCATCGGCGCACTGCCCGCCCAGGCGGTCGTGCTGCTGGTTCTGCTCGGAACCGGGCTGCTGTTGCTCGCTTCGGTGCGGAAACGGGACAGCCGCTGACCCCGGCCGTCGTAGCCGGTGGCGCCGGAGTACTTCTGCCTGCGAATGTCGGCGCAGTCGCCGAAGTCCAACGCCCGGCTGGCCCGCGAGGCCGGAGCGGCGTGAGCTCCGGCGGCTCCTCGTCGCGGTCGGCGAGGTGCGGCCCCGGCGGGGACCCGCGGCCTGAGGGCTTCAGTCTTAAGGATTCCCCAGGACGCCGGGCCGGAATGGCTCGACTCCGACCACATGGCGCACGCTTGTCGGCTCGACGAGGATCTTGACCCGCCGCTCGCCCGGGATGCGCCATGCGAAATGGTCCGTTCCGGCGTACTTCTTCGCCAGCCGGTCGATGCAGCGATCCGCCTCGTCGCCCTCGATGAATTCGACCGCCCGGCCACGGATCACCACTCGGTCGCCCTCGACGTCGACCCACATGGGCGACACGTGCGGCGAACCATCCCGGTTCACGGTGGCCAGGTGCCAGATGTTCGACGCCGCCACCCTCGCCCTGACTGCGGGATCCTCGTGCGCCAGCGCGGCTCAGCGACCGGTGCTGCCGTCGATCAGCTCACGGAGGATGTCGGCGTGCCCGGCGTGGCGGCCGGTCTCCTCGATCAGGTGGACCAGCGCCCAGCGCATCGAGGGTGCGGTGCGACCGGGGCGTGCCACCGGCCGGCTCAGGTCGGGGCAGGCGTCGATGACGGTGTTCGCCCGCTCGCACGCCGCGCGGTAGTCCGCCACGACCGAGGCGACGGTCTCGTCCGGGCGCGGCCGGAACGTGCCGGGCCAGTCGGCGACGTCCTCGCCGAGGAAGGTGAACCGTTCGACGTGCGCCAGGTGCCGGACCAGGCCCAGCAGCGACGTGCCGGACGGAACACCGGGCGTCCGGACTTCGGGTTCCGGGACGTCCTCGGCCTTGGCGGCGACCGCGGCCCGCAGGTGGTCGAGGAAACCGCGCAGCACGTCCTTTTCGGACGGTCCGGTGCGTGGGGGCGGGGTGTCCCGCCGCCGGGTTCGGGGCATCGTGGGTCCTCTCAGCGGGTGCGGCGGATCAGCAGCAGGTGGTCGACGACGTCGGCGGTCTGCCCGCCGGGTCCGGTGGCGCGGCGGGGGAGCGTGTCGGCGCGCTCCACGGTCCACCGCGCCGGATCGAGCGGCGGCACCGTCAAGGGCGGCGGGGCATCCTGGCTCCACGACCACGGGGCGACGGACCCGTGCTCGACAACCAGCAGCCGGCCGCCGGGGGCGAGCGCCGCCGCGGCCCGCCGCAGCAGGGCCTCGCGGGGGAGCGGGAAGGACGTGTGCAGGTAGTGCGCCGCGACGAGGTCGAACGGGCCCGCCGGGAACGTCGCGGCGAGGTCGTGCCGCTCGGTGGTGATCAGGTCCGCGAGCCCGGCCTCCCCGGCGCGGCGATCGAGGTGGGCGAGGGCGACCGCGGAGATGTCGGCGGCGGTGACGCGCCAGCCGCGCCGGGCCAGCCACAGCGCGTCCCCGCCGGCGCCGGACCCGAGGTCGAGCGCCCGTCCCGGGGGCAACCCGGAACCGACTTCGACGAGCCGGGCGTTGGCGCGCGGCGCACCGTCCGGGAGGTGGGCCGCGTGGTGACCGTCCCAGAATCGGGACGCTTCGGTGGTCGGTGTCGTCATGGGCCCACCCTGACCCGGCCCCGGCGAAGTCGGCACGCTTTCTTGCGGTTCCGGCAAGATGGCCGGGTGAGCGACGACTTCGAGGACGTGCTGCACGCGGTCGGTCCGCGGCTGCGGGCGCTGCGCCGGAACCGCGGGATGACGCTCGCCGAGGTGGCCGCCGCCACCGGGGTGTCGGAGAGCACGCTGTCCCGGCTGGAAAGCGGGCAGCGGCGGGCGAGCCTGGAACTGCTGCTGCCGCTGGCCCGCGCCTACGGCGTCCCGCTCGACGACCTCGTCGGCGCGCCCCCCACCGGCGACCCCCGCATCCACCTGACGCCGATCCACCGCCACGGCATGACGTTCGTGCCGCTGTCCCGGCGGTCCGGCGGCATGCAGGCCTACAAGATGATCATCCCCAGTGTGGACCCGCCGCCGCTCCCGGACCACCGGACCCACGAGGGGCACGAATGGCTGTACGTGCTCCACGGCCACCTGAGGCTGGTGCTCGGCGAGCACGACCTGGTGCTGCCGCCGGGCGAGGCGGCGGAGTTCGACACGACGATTCCGCACTGGCTCGGCAGCGCCGACGGGAAGGCCGTCGAACTGCTCATCCTGTTCGGCCGCCAAGGCGAACGCGCTCACCTGCGCGCTCGCGCACGCTGACGAACGCCTCGAGTCCCGGCACGCCCGGCGCCGGGGTTCTGTACATCCCAGCCGGGACCCCGGACAGTGTGATGCCATGACCGGAGAAGAGATCGTGCTCGGACCGCTCCCCAAGGGCATCACCCCGGCCGGGGAGGGGAAGGTGTGGAACGTGCTCGGCCACACCTACGCCATGAAGGCCGCCAGCGCGTCGAGCTTCGCCTTCGAAACCCTCGATCCGCCCGGGACCGGGGTGCCGCCGCACGTGCACCCCACCCAGGACGAGCACATCTACGTCCTGGAGGGCGTCTTCACCCTCTACCTCGACGGCGAGTGGACCACCGCCGGCCCCGGGGACACCGTGCGGATGCCGAAGAACCTCCCGCACGCCTACTACAACCGCAGCGAGGCCGTCACCCGGGCGCTGTTCTGGGTGAGTCCCGCCGGGCGGCTCGCGCAGCTGTTCGACCGGCTGCACGACCTGGCCGACCCGGCCGAGGTGGTGCGGCTTTCGGCGCTGCACGACGTCGACTTCCTGCCCCCGGGGTCGGTGGAAGGGGCCTGAGGTCAGCGGCAGAACGCCGTGTCCACCGCGGACACCACCGCCTGCGCCGCCTGGTCGGCGTCGCCGAAGGTGCCCGGCAGCGCCGTCACCGCCAGGCCGACCGAACGGCCGTCGTCGGTGGCTCCGCCGCGGGTTTCGAACCCGTGGATGTCGCCGCCGTGGCCCCAGTACACGCCGCCGCAGCTGAGGGGGACGCTGAACACGCCCAAGCCGTAACGCCAGCCCGGCAGCAGGGGTGCGTCGACCGTCTTGCGCATCTCGGCCAGCTGAGGTGCCGGCAGCAGCCGGCCGTCCAGCAGGGCACGGGAGAACTGCGCGAGGTCGCCGGGGGTCGAGATCAGCTGGCCCGCCGCCCAGCCCCACGACGGGTCCAGCTCGGTCACGTCGACCACGTCGCCGCCCGAGCGCGCGTAGCCGTGCGGGTGCGGGCCCCGGATGGTCTCGTCGCCGACCTGCGGCCAGTACGTGTCGTGCAGGCCTGCCTTCCGGATCACCCGCGCAGTGACCTGCTCCGCCACCGGACGCCCGGTCACCCGCTCGATCAGCAGGCCCGCCAGCACGTAGTTCGTGTTGCTGTACTCCCACTTCGTGCCGGGCGCGAACTTCGCCGGGTGGGCGAACGCGACGGCCAGCAGCTCGTGCGGCTGGAAATACCGGTGCCGCAGCTTCGCGATGTCCTCGAGTCCGAGGTACTCGGTGTAGTTCGGCAGCCCGCTGGTGTGCTGCAGCAGCTGCCGGACGGTGATCGCGGCGCCGCCGGGCACCAGGCCGGGCAGGTACCGCTCGATCGGCGCGTCCAGCGCCACCTTGCCCTCGGCCACCAGCTGCAGCACCACGACCGCGATGAACGTCTTCGTGTTGCTGCCCGCCCGGACCCGCCCGTCGACGGGCACCGGGACGCGGCCGCCGAGCCGCGCCGAGCCCGCGACCAGCGACTCCGTGCGGCCGCCGCGGCTCACCGAGGCCAGCGCCGCCGGGAACTGGCCCACCAGGGCGTCGAGCTGCTCCTGGAGGGCGTGGTTCCGCGGTTTCGCGTCGGCCGCCGCGGCCGTCCCGCACAGCAGTCCCGCCACGGTCACCATCGTCACGAGTGTGCGCATTTCCCTGCTCCTTCCACCGGAATCGGACATCGCCCACGATGCCGGGATCCGGCACGGAGATCAGGAGTGCAGGCCACCGAAGGCGGGGTAGCGCCAGCGCTCCCGTCGCCACTCCCGCGCCGACGCCCGCCCAGGCCAAGGGGCCGAGCGGGGTGCAGCCGAAGAACTGGCTCACCCCCGGCGTCTGGACGATCGCCGCCAGCGCGAGGGCCGAACCGACCGCCGTGCCGATCACCAGGGGGCTGCTGCGGCGGCCGCGCAGGGTCTGGGCCAGCTGGGTGCCGACCAGGCCGCACAGGGCCATCGTGCTCGTGCGGCGCACCGTTCCCGGGGTGAACCGCCCGATCAGCCACGCCGTCGTCGCGCCGACGCCCGTCGTCACGCCGCGGCTGGTGATCGCGCGGTTCAGGCCCGGGCCGAGGCCGCCTGGAGCACTGTCGTCGTCGGGGCGCGTCACCGCCACCGCCATCGCCGGGAACAGGTCGGTCAGCAGGTTGACCAGCAGCAGCTGGCGGGTGCCCAGCGGCGAGTCGCCCGACAGCAGCGTGCCCAGCACCGAGAAGCCGATCTCGCCCGCGTTGCCGCCGACCAGGATCACCACCGCGTCGGACACGCTGCGCCACAGCGCGCGGCCCTCCGCCACCGCCTCCAGCAGCACGGTCAGGTCCTCGTCGGTCAGCGCGACGTCGGCCGCGGTGCGGGCGGCGGTCGAGGCCCGGGCGCGCACGCCGATGCCGACGTCCGCGGCGCGGATGGCCGCCGCGTCGTTCGCGCCGTCGCCGACCATCGCCGTGACCCGCCCGGCCTCGCGCAGCGCCTCCACGACCTGCAGCTTCTGCTCGGGCGCGACGCGGGCGATCACGCCGGCGCCGGAGAGCAGCCGGGCCCGGCCGGCCCGGTCGAGGGCGGCCAGCTCGTCCCCGGTGACGACCGGGGCGTCGGACGGCCAGCCGAGCGAGGTCGCGATGGCCCGCGCGGTGTTCGGGTGGTCGCCGGTGAGCATCACGGGTGCCACGCCGGCTTCGCGCAGGCCGGTGATCAGCGGCCCGGCCGTCGGCCGCAGCGTGTCGGCCAGCCCGAGGAAGCCGAGGAACTCCAGGTCCGCCAGCACTTCTTCGTCGTCGAGCGACGGCGACGTCTTCCGGGACGCCACGGCCAGCACCCGCAATCCCTGGTCCGCCAGCGCTTCCGCGGCGCGAGCCAGCTCCTCCGCGCGGGCGCAGGCGGGCAGCACGACCTCCGGGGCGCCCTTGACGACCAGCGTCACCTCGCCGTCCCCCTCGCGGCCGACGGTCGCCGAGTAGCCCCGGTTCGCCTCGAACGGCTGCCCGGCCAGCTCGGTCCAGCCCGCGTCCGGGCCGGCGGCGTCCAGCACGGCGTGGTCGGTGGCGTGGGCCCGCACGTGGGGGTCGTCGAGCGTGCCCGGGCACGCCCGTGCGGCGGCCCGCAGCACGACGTCTTCGGGGCCCGGCTCTCGCGCTTCGCCGTCGGGTCCGGTCGTCGTCACCACGCGCAGCCGGTTTTCGGTCAGCGTGCCCGTCTTGTCGAAGCACACGACGTCCAGGCGCCCCAGCGCTTCCAGGGCCCGCGGTGCGCGGACGAGGATGCCGCGCGCGGACAGCCGCCGGGCCGCCGCCCGCTGGGCCACGGTGGCCACGAGCGGCAGGCCTTCGGGCACCGCCGCGACGGCGATCGCGACCCCGCCGGCCAGTGCCCGGCGCAACGGACGGCCGCGGATCGCCGAGAGGCCGGTGACGAGCGCGCCGCCGAGCATGGTCAGGGGGAGGGCGCGGCGGGTGAGGTCCTGCAGCCGCGCCTGGATGCCGGCCGCGGCGGCGGTGCGGGTGGCCAGCTCGACCGCCCGGCCGGCCACGGTCTCCGAGCCGACCGCGACGACCACCGCGGTGCCTTCGCCGCTGACCACCGTGGTGCCGGCGAAGACCAGGCAGCTGCGCTCGGCGATCGGCGCGCCCGGCACCGGGCGGAGCTGCTTGGCGACCGGCAGGGACTCGCCGGTCAGCGCGGACTCGTCCGTCTCGAGGTCGCCCGCGGTCAGCAGCCGGGCGTCGGCGGGAACGACGTCGCCGACGCGCAGTTCAATCCGGTCGCCCGGCTCGAGGGCCCGTGCGTCGACGACCTTGCCGCCTTCCCGCCGGGCCCGCTGCCGCTCGCCGTCCTGCAGCTTCGCCAGCGCGCGGCGGCCGCGGAACTGCTGGGCGCCGCCGACGAACGCGTTCAGGCCCATCGCCGCGGCCACCAGCAGCGCGTCCACCGGCGAGCCGACCACCGCGGACGCGACCGCGCCGAGGGCCAGCACCGGGGTCAGCGGGTCGTTCAGCTCGGCGACGACGTCGGCGGCGAGCCCGGTCCCGAACCGGACCGGTGCGGCGGCCGGGTGCCGGGCCACCGCACCCGCCGCCGCGCGCACCCGCCGGGTGGCCAGCTCCCAGTTCGTGGGTGCGGGTTCCGCGTCCGCGAGGCGCCGGAGGACCTCCTCGCCGGTCAGCTCGTGCCAGGCGATCCGGGTCCGGCCCGCCGGGGGCCGGGCGGCGGCCACCCGCACTGCGGCGAGCGTGCCCATCGCCAGCCCGGTCAGCCCGCCGAGCAGCACCGGGTCCAGCCGGGGCACCACCGGCACCAGCCCCCGGCGGCCGCGCGACACCAGCAGCAGGCCGCCGATCAGGCCGCCCGCGGTCGCCACCCGGGTGGCCCGCTTGCCGTTCACCCGCGCGGCACCCGCCGCCCGCAGGACCCGCCAGACGCCGGTCAGCCCCGGCCGGACGACGAGGTCGGCGCCCCACAGCACCGGCGCGTTCCGGTCGGCGAGGGCGACGCAGAGGTCGCCGGCGAGCAGGCCCGCCACCTCGTCGCAGTGCGGTGCGCACGCCGACGGCGGCCGCCCCACGGTGAGCACGACCCGGCCTTCGTCCTGCAGCCGCGTCACCAGCCCGAAGAACGGCTCTTCAGCGACGTCATCGGCGAGCGCGGCGAACTCGCCGAGCCGGTCGCGGGCGCCGTCGCCGGCGATGACCACCCGCGCCTCGGCCCGGCGGGCCGCGTCCAGCACGGCCTCGGCGTGCGGGTCGAGCCCGTCCTCGCCGTGCAGCGCGTCGGCGTGCAGTACGACGGTGTCCACAGTGTCCAGTGCCTTGAGCCGGTCCGGGTCGCGGACGAGCACGCCTTCGCGGGCGAACGCGGTGCCCATCGCGGTGTGGAACGCGGTGTCGGCGAACCGGGCGGGCATCGGCGACGCCGCGAGGAATGCTTCGGCGGCTTCGCGGAGGTTGCGGCGCACCAGCAGGTCGGCCAGCGCGGCGAGCAGGCCGCCGCCGACGGCGTTGCGGGCGTAGTCCTCCATGGGGATCCGGACCCGCCGCTCCGCCGGCGTCACGCCGAGGCTGGGCCGCTCCGGCGAGCAGAGGTCGTCGTGGTGGGCGTCGAACGCGGTGAGCCGGGCGATCGCCTCGGTCAGCTGCCCGGTGCGCAGGAGGGCGTCCAGCACCAGTTCGAGGGGGTCCTGGCTCAGCCCGCGCACGGCGGCGGACACGCCCGCGCGCGCCAGTTCGGCTGTGTACCAGCCGAACCGCTCGTCGAGCGCGGCACGGACGGCCGGGTGTTCGCGCGCCGCGGACACGGCGGCGCGCACGGCCGGGTGCAGCCGCGTCGTCCGGCTGCCGACCGACACGGCCAGGCCGGCGACGTCCATCGCGAGGGCGAGCGCGGCCGTTCGCACGCCGTAGGTGTCGCCGGGGTGGGCCGGGGCGGAGTCGCCGGGCTCGGCCGGGGTCAGCCCGTGCCGCCCGCAGCGGTCGGTGATCCGGTCGAGGACGCGGTCGGCGGCGGCCTCCTCGGCCAGGTGGAGGACGACGCTGCCGAGCCCGCCGTCCCAGTAGGCACCGGCGACGTCGGCGTGCGCGGCCAGCTCGGCGGCGAACGCGGCGCCGTCCGGGCGGTCTCCGGCCGGGCGCAGGGGAACGTGCAGCCGTCGTCCCGCGCGCCAGACGGCGGAGCGCGGACCCGCGGCGTTGCGCACGACCCGCACGGCCCGCACCGCGGTGCGGCTGCTCGTCCGCGCGGCTTCCGCCGCGGTCCCGGTGGCGCCCGCGGCCAGTTCCCCGGCGAGCGGCCCGATCGCCGAAGCCGCCTTCTTCGCTTGCCGCGTCACGAGAACGGGCCCGGCCATGGCCAGCGCCATCCCCGCCTTCGTCACCGCGAACACCCCACCGAGCACTCCGACCTCCGCCCGTCGATCCGGTCCGTTCGGCGTTCCCCGGTGGCCCGCGGCCAAACCGCCCGATCGCGCGACGCCCTTGAACCCCGGCGGAGCCCGCCCGTACCCTCGCGCGGGTGACGGGGTCGTTCTGGTGGGACCTGCTGATCGGCGTCGCGGCCGCGCTGGTGGTCGCGTGGGCCGCCCTCGTTGTCGCGCTCGTGATCGTCCGGCCGCGCGGTGGGCTGCTCCGGGAAGCGCTGCGGCTGCTGCCGGACGTACTGCGGCTCGTCCGCCGGCTGGCCTCGGACAAGTCGCTGCCGCGCGGGGTGCGGATCCGGCTCGGGCTGCTGCTGGCCTACCTCGCGCTGCCGATCGACCTGGTGCCGGACTTCATCCCGGTGCTCGGGTACGCCGACGACGCCATCATCGTCAGCGCCGTCCTGCGCTCGGTCGTGCGCCGCGCCGGGCTCGAGGCCGTGCGGGCGCACTGGCCCGGGACCGACGACGGGTTCGCCGCCCTCACCCGCCTCACGAGGTTGCCTTGACGTGCGCGTCAACCGTTAGCTTCCGGTGAGTGAAGTTCGGAATCAGTTACAGCACGCCCTTTTTCGGCTCCGACCCGGACGTGCTCGCCGGGTTCGCCCGCGACGCCGAGGAGTGCGGGTTCGAGTCGATTTATCTGCCGGAGCACATCGCGCTGTACCCGGGTGCGCAGATCGGGCCGATGGCGCTGCCGCCCTCCCTGCCGTACGCGGACCCCTTGGAGTGCCTCGGCTTCATCGCCGCCGTCACCAGCCGCATCCTGCTGGGCACCGGCGTCCTGCTGCTGCCGTACCACCACCCGGTGGTGCTCGCCAAGCGCCTGGCCACGGTCGACGTGCTGTCGGGCGGCCGCATGCGGCTGCTCACGGTCGGCGTCGGCGCGCTGCCCGGCGAGGCCCGGGCGGCCGGCGTCGATTTCGCCACCCGCGGCCGCCGGGCGGACGAGGCCATCGACGTCCTGCGGCTGCTATGGGCGGGTGGCGAAGAGGGAGTCGATCACCACGGCGAGTTCTTCTCCTTCGAGGGAGTCTGCAGCTACCCGAAACCGGTCGGGGTCCGCACGTTGCCGATCCACGTCGGCGGATCGAGCACGGCGGCAGCGCGCCGGGCCGGCCGGCGCGGTGACGGGTACTTCCCCGGCGGTGCGCTCACGGCGGACGAGCGCCGCCGTCAGTTCGAGCTGGTCCGGGCCACCGCGAGCGATCCGGAGAACATCGAGTACACGCGCTGGGGCACGCTCGACATGTCCACAGAGGACGTCGAGGAGCTGGCCCGGCAAGGGGTGACCCGCATCGTCGTGAGCCCAGGCGCGGCCGAGCCCGCGGAAAGACGGGCGGAGCTGGCCGGGTTCGCCGAGCGGTTCGGCCTCAGCTGACGTCGTCCACCAGGGACTCGATGCCCGGCGGGAGGCTCGCCCGCCGGGCCCGGTCGGCCACGAACCCCGCGATCGCCGCCCGCAGCGCGCGGACCGCCCGGGTGGGTTCGAGGTCGGCGCGGTGGGCCAGCTGCACCACGCGCGTCATCCCGGCGTCCGGGGTGAACCGGGTCATCCGGAACTCCTCGCCCGCCACCGTGCTCGGGACCACCGCCGCGCCGACGCCCGCGCGGACCAGCTCCAGCACCGCGTCCATCTCGCCGCCCTCGATCGCGAACGACGGCTCGAACCCGGCCGCGCGGCAGGCGTTGACCGTCGCCTCCCGGACGTCGTAGCCGCGGCGGAACATCACCAGCGGGACGTCGGCGAGCCCGGCGATGCCGAGGCGGTCACCCGCCACCGGCGCGTCCGGGGCGGAGATCACCACCAGCTCCTCGAGCAGCAGCGGGGTCGCGGCGAGGCCGGCGTCGGCGGTCGTCCGGGCGCCCGCGAGCAGGGCCAGGTCGAGCGCGCCTTCGGCCAGCCGCTGCCGCAGGTCGCCCGACCCGCTTTCGTGCAGTTCCAGCTGGATGCCCGGGTACCGGCGGCGGAAGGCCGCGAGCATCGCGGGCAGCAGGCCCGTGCACAGGCTCGGCGGCGCACCGAGCCGGACGCGGCCGCGGTCGAGCTCGGCCAGCTCCCGGATGGCCAGCCGGGCCGTTTCGGTGTCGGCGAGGATCCGGCGGGCGATCGGCAGCAGGGTTTCCCCGGCCTCGGTGAGGGAGACGTTGCCGCGGATCCGGTGGAACAGCGGCGCGCCCAGGTCGTGTTCGAGGGCGCGGATCTGCTGGGACAGCGACGGCTGGGCGACCCGCACCTGCTCGGCGGCGCGGGTGAAGTGCCGGTGCTCGGCGACGGCCACGAAGTAGGCGAGCTGCTGGAACTGCATAGCTCGAGCCTATCGAGAACAGAGCTATCATGTCTTTGACCTCTGGTCGAGGCGCTCCTACCGTCGATCGGGTGGTGAACACGCTCGCCCCGCACCGGCGCTCCGCCGTCCGGCGCTTCTGGGCTTCGACGATCGGCAAGAAGGCCGTCATGGCGGTCACCGGCCTGCTCCTGCTCGCCTTCGTGTTCGCGCACATGGTCGGCAACCTCAAGACGTTCCTCGGCCCCGGCGACCTCAACCACTACGCCGGCTGGTTGCGCACGATCGGCGAACCGGTGCTGCGCCGCGAATGGTTCCTCTGGCTCCAGCGCGCGGTCCTGCTCGCCGCGCTGGTCCTGCACGTCACCGCGGCGGTGCAGCTGGCCCGCCGCGACCGCCGCGCGCGGCCGGTCCGGTACGCCCACCGGCGGCCGTCGCACGGGACGTTCGCGGTGCGGACCATGCGCTGGGGCGGCGCGACGCTCGCGGTGTTCGTCGTCTGGCACATCCTCGACTTCACCGTCGGCGCGGTGAACCGGGACTTCGTCCCCGGAGACCCGTACCACAACCTCGTCGCGGACTTCCGGGTCTGGTGGGTGAACCTGATCTACCTGACCGCGCTGGCGATGCTGGGCCTGCACATCCATCACGGCTTCGCCAGCGCCGCGCGCACGCTGGGCGTCACCCGCCCGCGGCGGGAGCGCGCGATCAAGATCATCGGTAGCACGACGGCGGTCGTGGTCGCGGGCGGCTACGCCCTCGTCCCGGTCGCAATCATGACGGGACTGGTGCAATGAAACCTGAGTACCGCGTGGGCGACCCGATCGCCGACACCAAGGCCCCCGCCGTTCCGCTGGAAAACCGCTGGGACGAACGGAAGTTCGCGGCGAAGCTGGTGAACCCGGCGAACCGGCGGCGGCACCGGGTGATCGTCGTGGGCACCGGGCTGGCCGGCGGCTCGGCCGGGGCGACGCTGGCCGAGCAGGGCTACCACGTCGTGCAGTTCTGCTTCCAGGACTCCCCGCGCCGCGCGCACTCCGTCGCGGCACAGGGCGGCATCAACGCCGCGAAGAACTACCGCAACGACGGCGATTCGGTGTACCGGCTCTTCCACGACACGGTCAAGGGCGGCGACTTCCGGGCCCGCGAGTCCAATGTGTACCGGTTGGCGCAGGTCTCGGCGCAGATCATCGACCAGGCCGTGGCCCAGGGCGTGCCGTTCGCCCGCGAGTACGGCGGCCTGCTGGACACCCGGTCCTTCGGCGGCGTGCAGGTGCAGCGGACCTTCTACGCGCGCGGCCAGACCGGCCAGCAGCTGCTGATCGGGGCGTACCAGGCGCTGTCCCGGCAGATCGACGCCGGGAACGTCGAACTGCACGCGCGCACCGAGATGCTCGACCTGGTCGTCGCCGGCGGCCGGGCGCGCGGCATCGTCGCGCGCGACCTGATCACCGGCGAAATCACCACGCACCTCGCGGACGCCGTCGTGCTCGCCACCGGCGGGTACGGCAACGTCTTCTACCTCTCGACGAACGCGAAGGGCTCCAACGCGACCGCGATCTGGCGGGCGCACAAGCGCGGCGCCTACTTCGCGAACCCGTGCTTCACCCAGATCCACCCGACGTGCATCCCGCGCTCCGGCGAGCACCAGTCGAAGCTGACGCTGATGAGCGAGTCGCTGCGCAACGACGGCCGCATCTGGGTCCCGAAGCGGCCGGGCGACCCGCGGCCGCCGGGCGAGATCCCCGAGGACGAGCGCGACTACTACCTCGAACGCCTCTACCCGAGCTTCGGCAACCTCGTGCCGCGGGACATCGCTTCCCGGGCGGCGAAGAACGTGTGCGACGCCGGGTTCGGCGTCGGGCCCGGTGGCTTGGGCGTCTACCTCGACTTCGCCGACGCGATCGCGCGGCTGGGACGTCCGGCGATCGAAGCCCGCTACGGCAACCTCTTCGACATGTACCAGCGCATCACCGCGGAAGACCCGTACGCGGTGCCGATGCGGATCTACCCGGCCATCCACTACACGATGGGCGGGCTCTGGGTGGACTACGACCTGCAGAGCACGATCCCCGGGCTGTTCGTGATCGGCGAGGCCAACTTCTCCGACCACGGCGCCAACCGGCTCGGCGCGTCGGCGCTCATGCAGGGGCTCGCCGACGGCTACTTCGTGCTCCCCGCCACGGTGAACGACTACCTCGGCAGCACGCGGCTCGACGAGGTCCCCGCGGCCGCGGTCCGCGAGACCGAAACCGAAGTGCGCGAACGGATTTCCCGGCTGCTGGCGGTGCGGGGCACACGATCGGTCGACTCGTTCCACCGCGAACTGGGCCTGCTGATGTGGGACCACTGCGGGATGTCCCGCACCCGCGAAGGCCTGCGCAAGGCCCTCGACCGCGTGCCCGAACTGCGGGCGGAGTTCTGGCGGGACGTCCGGATCCCCGGGGGCGAGGAGTTCAACCAGGAACTCGAAAAGGCTCATCGCGTGGCCGACTTCCTCGAACTGGCCGAGCTCATGCTCGTCGACGCACTCGCCCGCGAGGAGTCGTGTGGCGGGCACTTCCGCGAAGAACACCAGACGGCATCGGGGGAGGCCTTGCGGGACGACGAGCACTTCGCCCACGTCGCCGCGTGGGAGTACGGCGCCGAGCCGGTGCTGCACCGCGAGGAACTGGTTTTCGAACACGTCCACCCGACCCAGCGGAGCTACACGTGAAACTCACCGTCCGCGTCTGGCGGCAGGCCGGACCGGCCGCCGAAGGCCGGCTCGTCGCCTACCCCGTCGACGGCATCAGCCCGGACATGTCGTTCCTGGAAATGCTGGACGTGCTGAACCAGCGGCTGATCGAGGACGGCGACGAACCGGTGGCGTTCGACCACGACTGCCGCGAGGGCATCTGCGGCTCGTGCGGCGTCGTGATCAACGGCCGGGCGCACGGCCCCGAGCGCACGACGTCCTGCCAGCTGCACATGCGCTCCTTCGCCGACGGCGACGTCGTCGACGTGGAACCGTGGCGGGCGGCGGGGTTCCCGATCGTCAAGGACCTGGTCGTCGACCGCTCGGCGCTCGACCGGATCGTCCAGGCGGGCGGGTACGTCAGCGCACCGACCGGCAGCGCGCCGGACGCCCACGCGACCCCGGTCCCCAAGCCGGACGCGGACCTGGCCTTCGACAACGCGACGTGCATCGGCTGCGGCGCCTGCGTGGCGGCGTGCCCGAACGGCTCGGCGACGCTGTTCACGGCGGCGAAGGTGACCCACCTGAGCCTGCTCCCGCAGGGCGGGCCGGAGCGCGCGAGCCGGGTCCTCGACATGGTGGACGCGATGGACGCCGAGGGCTTCGGCGGCTGCACCAACACCGGCGAATGCGTGGCGTCGTGCCCGAAGGGGATTCCGTTCGCGAGCATCGCGACGCTGAACCGCGAGTACCTGGCCGCGGCTCGGTCCGGGAGGTCAGAACCCCGGTAGCAGGACGGCGAACCGGCGGCGGCCGCGCGGGGTGATCCGCAGCTCGCGGTCTTCCGGGCCGCGGCGGACCAGACCGTCGGCCAGGAACGCCTCCAGCACTTCGTGGCCGAGGACGCCCCCGAGGTGGGGAACGCGGTGGGTCCGGTCGAGGCAGGCGGTGGCCGGCCGCCGCCGGCCGGGGTCGACCTCCGACGGCGAGACGCCGAGGTCTTGAAACGCCGAGAGGTCCTCACCCAGGGCCACGTCCGGTGTGGAACCGTCCGGCGGCCGCAGGGCTCCCCGGGCCACGAGCAGGGCGAACACCGACACGCCCAGGCGTCCCGCCGTGTGGTCGTAACACGTGTGCGCGAGGTCCGCGCCCGACTCGGCGCGATCCGGCGGCGCGATCTCCTCCTTGCCGGCGTAGTGGGCGAGCGCGGTGAGCACGCCGAGGAGGTCTTCGCGGCCGACGCGGTACACCGCGTGCCGCCCGGTGTGCTCGACCGTCACGAGCCCGGCCGCCCGGAGCCGGGCCAGGTGGTTGCCCAGCCGGGGCGCGGTGACGCCGAGCGCGTCGGCCAGCTGCACCATCGTGTGCGGGCCTTCCGCGGCCAGCACCTGCAATGCCGTGAGCCGCACCGGGTCGGCCAGTTCGCGCGTCAGCTCGACGATCGCGCCCTGGACGGCGTTGCCCGCATCGACCAGCCCGCCCATCACCGTTCCTTTCCGACGCGCGCGAGCCTAGCACGCTTCACGAGGACGTGAATGATGTTTGCGCGGGACCGGCCGCGGCCATACCATTCACGTCATCGTGAAGGGTGGATGTATGCGAAGTCTCCTCTGGGGCCGCGGGGTTTCCGCGCTCGGCGACGGGCTCTGGTTCACGATCTGGGCGCTGTACCTCACCCGGATCGCCGGGCTCCCGCCGGTCACCGTGGGCGCCGGACTGGCCGTGGCGAGCGCGGTGGGCATGGCCGCCGCGGTGCCGCTGGGCGCCTTCGCGGACCGGGCGGGCGCGCGGCCGGTGCTGGTCGTGCTCACCCTCGTGCGCGCCGTCGCGATGGCCGGCTACCTCGCGGTGGATGGCACCTGGTCGTTCCTGGCCGTGACCGTGCCGTTCACCGCCCTGGCGACCGGCGGGACCGCGGTGCGGACGGCGCTCGTCACCGGTCTCGTCACCGAGCCGGCCGAACGGGTGCGCGCGCTGGCGCAGCAGCGGGTGGCGCAGCACGTCGGGTACGCCGTCGGTGCCGGGCTCGGCGCCCTGGTGCTCACCGCCGACACGCGGTGGGCGTACACGCTGGCCATCGCGGGCAACGCCGTCAGCTTCCTGGTGCTCGCCGGCGCGACCCTGCTGGTGCCCACGCCCGCCCGGACGCCGGTGCCGACGACGACCCGGGTGGTGCTGAAGGACCGGCCGTACCTGTGCCTCACCGCCGCCACGGCCGTGCTTTCCCTGTGCTGGGCCATGTTGTCGGCCGGCCTGCCGCTGTGGCTGTCCGGCTGGACCCACCTCCCGCTCGGGTTGGGCGGGGTCGTGGTCGTCATCAGCTCGGTGGGCATCGCGGTGTTCCAGGTGCCGTTCGCCCGGTTCGTCCGCACGGCGCACCAAGCCGCGCGGACGGCGGTGGTGTCCGGGCTGGTCCTCGCGGCCAGTTGCGCACTGTTCGCCACGACGGCCGGCGGCTCGGGAGTGCTCGCGATCGGTGTCGTGGGCCTCGCCGCGGTGCTGCACGTCGTGGGGGAACTGGGGTACGTGGCCGCCAACTGGGGTCTGTCGGTACGGCTGATGCGTGAAGACGCCAAGGGTGCCTACCAGGGCGCGACCGAAGCCGCGACGGCCACCGTGCAGATGGTCGGGCCCGGCGTGTTCACCCTTGCGGTGGGCGGTCTCGGCGGCCCCGGATGGTTGCTGGTCGCGGTGGTGTTCCTCGCGGCCGTCGCGCCGGTGCCCGCACTGACCCGCTGGGCGATCCGGACGCGGCAGCCGGTGGCCGCCCGGTGAGCGACGCACGTCACCCTCCCGGCCCGGAACACCAGCGGGGCCACGACGTTGTACAGGGTGTCGGTACGGCGGTGCCCCCGGGCCTCACCCCCTGCCTTCACGGAATACCGGTAACGCTGGAGCCGTGTTGTGCCTTCCGCCGCGAGGCGGCCCCCGTACCGGCCTTGAACTCCCGTCTCCGCTCGCAGGTCGACCCCCCTCGGACCTCCGCTGAGCGGAGGCGGGCCTACTTCTTTCCCCGCTCCCACAACAACAGCACGGCGGTCACCAGCGCGTAGCCGAACAGGAAGTCCTCGACCGGGATGTCCCACGGGAACCGCCAGCCGGTGATGCCGTCCGGGGCGTACCGGACGATCGGCGCCGAAAGCTTCGTCAGCCACCCGTCCACCGGGATCTGGAAGGCGACGACGATCGCCATGGTGACCCAGTACGCCGGCCGCCGGAACAGCCCGGTGCGCAGGAAAAGCAGCTCCCACGCGACCACGGCGAGCACCGCGGCGACGGCGGGAACCGTGTAGCCCCACGGCATCACCGGCGCCCCCGCCGCAGCAGCCGCCCGGTCAGGCCGACCCCTTCGTAGGTGAGCACCCCGCACACCGGGATGACGACGAAGAAGAGGACTTCTTCCAGCGGGATCCCGAACGGCACCCGCAGGCCGGTGACGAACGCCGGGTCGAAGTGCCAGACGCCGGCCGCGATGGCCAAGGCGTCCCAGACGAGGAACACCGCGGCCACCGGCAGCACCGCGCGGACCAGCCGGCCCGGCCTGCGGTACACCCGCGCGCCTGCCAGCTCGATCGGCACCGTCGCCAGGACGCACGCGCCGAGGACGAGCAGGTATTCCGCGCGGCCCACGTCAGCGGGCTCCGGAGCGGAGTTGGCCGCACAGTCGGTCGAGCACACCGGGATTCTGCCCCGGATGCCGGAATCCCGCAGGCGACGTCCGCGCGTTTGCCGCACCGCGCGCCGGGTACACCGCGCCCGGCGGTGCCCACCCGGTGTTCGAGCTCAGTCCGTGGTCTCCACAGCCCCGGCAGCCGGGCGGGCCACCGCCGCCATCAGTGGGTGCCAGCGCGTCGCGTCGAAGATCAGGCTGATGGCCTCGATCTTCCCGTCGCGCAGGCGGAAGTGCTCCGCGGTGTGCTGCACGCCGACCGGGGTGGCGGTGTGGACGTCGTAGACCAGCGTGGCCTCGGTGTCGCCGTAGAGCTCGCTGATCAGCTCGACCCCGGTGACGATCCCGACGAATCCCGCCAGCCCGTCGAGGTGGCCGCGGGCGTCGGCCGACTCGATCAGCGGGCTGCGGAAGGTGAACGTACCGGCCAGCTGCGCGGCCGCGGCGGTCACGTCGCCGTCGAAGCGGGCGCGGTGGTAGGCCTGCACGGTTTGCCGGGTCTGTGCGGTCATCGGTCCTCCAGGTGTCGGGCGAGGTGGTGCTGGTTTTCGGCCAGCCGCAGGCACAGGTGCCGCAGCTGGGCCGTCTCGGCGGCGGTGAACCCCCGGAAGAGCGGGGCCATGGCCAGCTGCGACGGCCGCCGGAACTCCTCCAGCCAGGTCCGGCCGTCCGCGGTGATCCGGACCTGCACCGACCGCCGGTCACGGGTGTCAGGCACGCGCTCGGCGAGGCCGGCGCGTTCCAGGGTGTCGACCAGGCCCGTCACGTTCCGGGAGCTCACCCCGGCGGAGCCGGCGAGGTCCTTGATGTTCGCGGCGCCGCCGGCGAGCCGGATCAGGATGTCGAGGGCGCCGGGGCTGAGGCCGCGGCTGTCGGTGCCCCGCGACCGCAGCCCCTCGAGGCTGCGCGCTGCGGTGCGCACGGCGGCCGCGGCCTCCAGCACGCCGGTGTCTTCGCCGAGCGTGAACCCGGCCAGTGCGCCGCGGACCTCGGGGGAGTAGAGCCGGCCGTCCTCGTCCCGGGCGAAGTTGAGTACGTCATTCATAGTGAAGCACTACATTAGTACGTGCTTCCGTATCTTTGTCAACATCTCTGTCCGGGGTCTGTCCGCTCGCAGGCGTTAACCAGGCTTTCGCCCGGCGTTAGCCTCGGTCCCGGGACAGGTTCGCTTTTCGCCACCCATACTGACCCGGCTCGCCACCACGACACCCCGGAGTCCCCATGACGGACGTCAACCGACGACGTTTTCTGCAGCTGGCCGGCGGAACCGCCGCCCTTTCCGCGCTGTCCACCAGCATCGCCCGTGCCGCGGAGATCCCCGCGTTCCACCGGACCGGGACGCTGCGGGACGTCGAGCACATCGTGGTGCTGATGCAGGAGAACCGGTCGTTCGACCACTACTTCGGCACGCTGCGCGGGGTCCGCGGCTTCGGCGACCCGCGGCCGGTGACGCTGGCGAACGGCAAGTCCGTCTGGGCCCAGTCCGACGGCAAGCGCGACATCCTGCCGTTCCGCCCCGATGCGGACAACCTGGGCCTGCAGTTCATCCAGGACCTCCCGCACGGCTGGAACGACACGCACGCGGCGTGGAACGGCGGCCGGTACGACAAGTGGGTGCCCGCGAAGGGCTCGACCACCATGGCGTACCTGACCCGCGAGGACATCCCGTTCCACTACGCCCTCGCCGACTCGTTCACCATCTGCGACGCCTACCACTGCTCGTTCATGGGCTCGACCGACCCGAACCGCTACTACATGTGGACCGGGTACACGGGCAACGACGGCCAGGGCGGCGGCCCCGTCCTCGGCAACGACGAAAAGGGCTATTCCTGGACGACCTACCCCGAGCGCCTGGAGCAGGCCGGGGTGTCGTGGAAGATCTACCAAGACATCGGCGACGGCCTCGACGCCGCCGGCGGCTGGGGCTGGATCGAAGACGCCTACCGCGGCAACTACGGCGACAACTCGCTGCTGTACTTCAATTCCTACCGCACCGCGAAGCCCGGCGAGGCCCTGTACGAGAAGGCCCGCACCGGCACGAACGCCAAGGCGGGCGAGGGCTACTTCGACCGGCTGCGCGCCGACGTCAAGGCCGGTCGCCTGCCTCAGGTTTCCTGGATCACCGCGCCCGAAGCGTTCTGCGAGCACCCGAACTGGCCGGTGAACTACGGCGCCTGGTACATCGCGCAGGTCCTCGACGCGCTCACCGCGAACCCGGACGTGTGGAGCAAGACCGCGCTGTTCATCACCTACGACGAGAACGACGGCTTCTTCGACCACGTCGTCCCGCCGTACGCGACGGCCGGGCAGTCCACTGTGGACACCGCGGGCGAGATCTTCGCGGGCTCGGCGGCGAACCCGGCCGGCCCGTACGGGCTCGGCCAGCGCGTGCCGATGCTCGTGGTGTCGCCGTGGAGCAAGGGCGGCTACGTCTGCTCGGAGACGTTCGACCACACCTCGATCATCCGGTTCATCGAACGGCGCTTCGGCGTGCACGAGCCGAACATCACGGCCTGGCGCCGCTCGGTCTGCGGGGACCTGACCTCGGCGTTCGACTTCGCCCGGCCCGACGCGCGGGTGCCGGCCCTGCCGGACACCGCGGGGTACCTCCCGCCGGACCGCAACCGGCACCCGGACTACGTGCCCGCCGTCCCGGCGAAGGCCGTGCTGCCGAAGCAGGAGCCGGGGCTGCGGCCGGCGCGGGCGCTGCCGTACGACCTCGCCGCCGACGCCCGGGTGGGCGCCGCGCTGGACCTGACGTTCGTCAACCAGGGCCGCGCGGGCGCGACGTTCTACGTCACCTCTCCGGGTGGCGAGCCGCGGACGTACACCGCGGGCGCGGGCTGCTCGCTCGCCGCCACGCTGCCGGTCTCCGGGGGGTACGACTACACCGCGCACGGGCCGAACGGGTTCCTCCGGCAGTTCCGGGGCAGTTCGGCCGGGCCGGAGGTGAGCGCCCGGCCGGAGGGGCGCAGCGGCAACCTGGCGCTGGTCCTGACCAACAGCGACCCGGCCCCGGTGCGGCTCACGCTGACCGACGCGTACACCGGCCGGTCGACGTCGCGGCAGCTGAAGCCGGGCGCGCGGGTGGTCGAGGTGGTGGACACGCGGCGCAGCGGCCACTGGTACGACGTCTCGATCGTGTCGGACCGCGATCCGCGCTTCCTGCGCCGACTCGCGGGGCACGTCGAGACCGGGCGGCCGAGCACGAGCGACCCGAACACGCTCACCGGCTGAGCTCGATCGGGGGCGTTTGTCACCCGGCCGTGGTCGCGTCCGTTGCGGCTCCCGGTTCCGGGTGGGACGGTCGGGGAACCGACTGTTTTCCCACCACGGAACCAGGAGTGCGGATGACCACCACCGAAATGCCTGCCGTGCACGAGTGCACGGTCAGCGGCTGTTCCTACAACCACGACGGCTGCCACGCCTTCGCGATCACCGTCGGCGGCGGCAACGGGTCGGCGGACTGCGGCACGTTCGTCCCGCTGAACACGAAGGGCGGCTTGGACCGCGTCGTGGCCCAGGTCGGCGCGTGTTCGCGGACCGACTGCCGGCACAACTCGTCCCTGGAGTGCACGGCGGACAACATCCGCGTCGGCCCCGGCGACGGCGGCCACGCGGCCAACTGCCTCACGTACACGACGAGGTAGCACCAGCCACCCCGGCCGAGCTCTCTGCCGCGGCAGGTCGTGAGTGGTAAGGAGGGTTAGAACCCTCCTTACCACTCACGACGGGACCCGGGCAGGTGCCGGGTCAGTGGGTGCCGCGGCAGGTCGTGAGTGAGAAACAGTGTTCTAACACTGTTTCTCACTCACGAGCCCGGGTGCGGTAGGGGCGGTCAGGTGGGTGCGGGGGCTGTGCCGAACTCCAGGGCCGTGCGGCCCTCGGCCACCTCCGTCGTGTCGCGCAGGGCCAGGCCGCACTCCTGCGCCAGGGCGGTCAGCTCGGCCGCCGTTCGCTCGCGGCCGCCGAAGCACATCAGCATGAACAGGTCCATCGCCGTGCCCGCGGCCCGGCGCAGGGGCTCGATCACCACCACCGTGCCGTGCGCGCCCGCCGCGCGGCGGCAGCCGGTCAAGATGGTGCGGGCGTGCTCGTCGTCCCAGTCGTGGAGGATGTCGGACAGCACGTACGCGTCCGCTCCCGGTGGCAACGGATCGAAGAAGCTGCCGGCCACCGCGCTCGCCCGGTCGCCGAGCCCGTCCGCCGCGAACCGGGCCGCCGCTGCGGCCGCCGACGGGGCCAGGTCCAGCACCTCGCCGCGCACCGCCGGGTGCGCGCGCAGGATCTCCGCGAGCACGACGCCGTCCCCGCCGCCGACGTCGACGATCCGGGGAAACCGCCCCCAGCCGAACCGCGCGGCGATCTGCGGCGCCTGCACCCGGAACCGCCAGTTCATCTGGGCGTCGAACGTCCGCCGCAGCCGGGGTTCGGCGTCGATGTCGGCCCAGAAGTCCCGGCCGTACCGCTGCTCGTAGGCCGGCCTGCCGGTGGTGATCGTGCCCAGGAGGTCGGCGAACGCCAGCTCCGCGCGGCCGCCCGCGGCGTGGATGTCGAGCAGCAGCATGGCGCCGTCCGTGCGCAGCTGCGCGCCCAGCTCGGTGGGCCGGTAGCGGCCGGACTCCGCGTCGCACGCGAAGACCCCGGCCGTGACGAGGTGGTCCAGCAGACAGGTCAACGCCGGCGCGGACGCGCCCGTGGCGGCGGCGAGCTCGGCGGCCGTCGCTTCTCCGTGCTCCGCGAGACCGAGTGTCGCCGCCACCCGGACGGCCATGGGCGTGGCCAGGTCGGCCAGCGCGAGGATCGACTGCTTCACCCGGTCGAGATTAGCGAGAGCGTGGCATCATGGCGATCGGCAAACCGAACGAAAGGCGTCGCTGATGGACGCTTTACCGAACGATGACGGTGGTCCGTCGATCCGCGACATGCTGGCGGTCAACCTCCGCGCGGCGCGGGCGGCACGCGGCCTGTCGCTGTCCGAGCTGTCCCGGCGCTCGGGCATCGGCAAGGCGACGCTGTCGCAGCTCGAAGGCGGCACCGGCAACCCGACCATCGAGACCGTGTTCAGCCTGTCGCGGGTCCTCGAGGTCGCCATCTCCGACCTGCTCGACCACCGGCCGCGCGGAGGGCTGACCGTGGTGCGGGCCGCCGAGGTCGAAGTCCTCCGCGGCGAGGGCGTCGACCTGCGGCCCCTGCGCCGGATCGAAGCCGAGAACAGCGTCTTCGAGGTCTACGACCAGCTCGTCCGCGGGGACGCGCCGCAGCGCTCGCAGGGGCACGTCGGCGTCGAGCACACCGTCGTTCAGGCCGGCCGGCTGTGCGTCGAGGTGGCCGGCCGGACCGTGGAGCTCGGGCCCGGCGACTACGTCGCCTTCGACGCCCGCGAGCCGCACCGGTACACCGCCCCGGACGGCCCCGTGCAGTCGGTGCTCCTGCTGCAGTACCGCGCGGGCGAACGGCTCGAGGGCGAGCCGCACCCCGTCCTGGCGGATTGACGGGACCCAAGCGGCGACCTATCGTTCGCTATACCGAACGGTGGAGGGTCGATGAACCGAACGCGGGTGGTGGTGATCGGCGCCGGGATCGTCGGTGCGGCGTGCGCCCGGGAACTCGCCCTGGCGGGGTTCGACGTCCTGGTCCTCGACCGCGGCCGTCCCGCGGGCGGCACCACTTCGCACGGGGAAGGCAACCTGCTCGTCTCCGACAAGGGGCCGGGCGCCGAGCTCGCGCTCGCGCAGCTGTCCGCCCGGCTTTGGCCGCGGCTGGTGGCCGAGATCGCCGAAGACGACCCGCGGGCGGCCGCCGCGACGGAGTTCGACCCGAAGGGCGGCATCGTCGTGGCCACCACCGAGGCCGGAGCCGACGCGCTCGTCGCGTTCGCCGAGGCGCAACGCACCGCGGGCGTGCGCACCGAGCGGCTCTCCGCGGCGGACGTCGCGGCGGCCGAACCCGCGCTGACCCGCGAGGTGACCGCCGCCGTCCGCTACCCGGAGGACGCCCAGGTGCAGCCGGCGGGCGCCGCGCTGGCCCTGCTGGGTTCGGCGCTGCGCCACGGCGCCCGGCTGCGCACCGGCGCCGAGGTCACCGGCGCCCGGGTCCGGGACGGCCGGATCACCGGGGTCCGCGTGGCCGGCGAAGTGGTCGAGGCGGACGTGGTGGTGAACGCCGCGGGCCCCTGGTCGGGGCCGGTGTCGGCCCGGCTGGGCGCGCCGATCGCGGTCCGGCCCCGCCGCGGCGAGGTCCTGGTGACCACGCCGATGCCGGGCGTGGTGCGGCACAAGGTGTACGACGCGGACTACGTCGGCGCGGTCGGCACGGGCAGCGGCGAGCTGCAGACGTCGGCGGTGGTGGAGTCGACCTGGGGCGGCACGGTGCTGATCGGCTCGTCGCGCCGCCGCGTGGGCTTCGACGACACGATCCGCCCGGACGTGCTGGGCGCGATCGCGGCCAAGGCGGTCCGGCTCTTCCCGGCTCTGGCCGACGCCGCGGTGATGCGCGCCTACGGCGGCTTCCGGCCGTACGTGGACGACCACCTGCCGGTGCTGGGCGAGGACCCGAGGCTCGCCGGGCTGTGGCACGCGACCGGACACGAAGGGGCGGGCATCGGCTTGAGCGTCGGAACGGCTCTTCTGCTGCGCGAGTTGCTGACGGGCGCGACCCCGTCGATGCCGGTGGCGGAGTTCACCGTGGACCGTCCGGCGGTGCTGGCGTGAGCGAGCCGATCGAAATCACCGTCGACGGCCAGACCGTCACCGGGCTCGCCGGGCAGACCGTCGCCGGCGTGCTGCTCGCTGCCGGGTGGCTGTCCTGGCGGACCACGCGGTCCGGTGCGCCGCGCGGGGTCTTCTGCGGGATCGGTGCCTGCTTCGACTGCCTGCTCACCGTCAACGGCGTCGCCGACGTGCGGGCCTGCCGCCGCCGCGCCGCCGACGGCGACGAAATCCGGACCCAGACACGGGAGGAGCGCGCGTGACGCACGTCGTCATCGTCGGTGCCGGGCCCGCCGGGCTCGCGGCCGCCGAGCACGCGCTCGCCGCCGGGGCCGACGTCACCGTCCTCGACCAGGCCGACGCGCCGGGCGGCCAGTTCCACCGGGGCGCCGCGCACCGGCTCGAAGCACTCCTGAGCCGGTGCGAGTGGTGGCCGGAAAGCACCGTCTGGGCGGTGGAAGGCCGGCGGGTGCACGTCCTGCGCGGCCCGGCCGACGGGACGCACCGCCGTCGCCGCACCCTCGAACCCGGCGCGCTGGTCCTGGCCACCGGCGCGCACGACCGCGTCCTGCCGTTCCCCGGCTGGCAGCTGCCCGGCGTGTTCACCGCGGGCGCCGCGCAGGCACTGGCCAAGGGGGAGCGGGTCGCCGTCGGGCGGCGGGTGCTCGTCGCCGGGGCCGGGCCGTTCCTGCTGCCGGTCGCCGAATCCCTGGTGGACGTCGGAGCCGAAGTTCTCGGCGTCCTGGAGGCGAACCCGGCCCAAACCGTCCTCAAAGGATGGTCGTGGCGGGCGGCCGCCCACCTCGGCAAGATGACCGAACTGGTTCGTCACGCCGGCACGCTGGCCCGGCACCGCGTCCCGTACCGCATGGGCCGGGCGGTGATCGAGGCCCGCGGTGGCGACCGGGTCCGCGAAGCCGTCACCGCTCGCGTGCGCGCGGACTGGTCGGTCGTCCCCGGCACCGAACGCACCTACGCGATCGACGCGCTCTGCGTGGGGCACGGCTTCGTGCCGCAGCCCGAACTGGCCGTGGCGGCCGGCTGCGCCCTCGACGGCGGGTTCGTCCGGGTCGGCGACGACCAGCGCACCAGCGTCGCCGGCGTGTTCGCCGCGGGGGAGCTCACCGGGATCGGCGGCTCGGTCGCCGCCGCGGCGGAAGGCGCGGTCGCCGGGCAGGCCGCCGCCGGGAGGACGCCGGGCCGTGCCCTGCTCGAACGGCGCGACCACGCCCGTGCCTTCGCCCGCCGCCTGGCCGCCGCCCACCCGATTGGCGCGGCGTGGCCCGGCTGGCTGCGCGAAGACACGGTCGTCTGCCGGTGCGAGGAAACCAGCTACGGCGACCTGAAGACCGCCACCGCGGACCCGGCCGCACCCGGCCCGCACGCGCTCAAGCTCGGCACCCGCGCCGGGCTCGGCCCGTGCCAGGGCCGGATGTGCGGCCTCGCCGTCGCGGACCTCTGCGGCGGTGCCGAACGCCACCACCGTCCGATCGCCCAGCCGATCCGCCTGGGCGAGCTCGCCGAACCGAAGGAGCTCCCATGACCACCCGCGACCTCGGGGGCGTGGTCGTCGCCGCCGCGTTGCCCTACCGGGCCGACGACACCGCGCCGGCCGGGCTGGCCGTCGACTACGACGCCTACGCCGAGCACTGCCGGTGGCTCGTCGCGAACGGCTGCCGCGGGGTCGGCCCGAACGGTTCTCTCGGCGAGTACTCCTCGCTCACCGACGACGAACGCCGCCGCGTCGCCCGCACCGCGATCGAGGCCGTCGGCACGGACGGGATCGTCGTCGTCGGCGTGCACGGCCCCGGCGCGCACCAGGCGCGGTACTGGGCCGAGGCGGCGGCCGAGGACGGGGCGCACGGCGTGCTCTGCCTGCCGCCGACGCTCTACCGCGCCAACCGCGGCGAGGTGCTCGCCCACTTCGAGGCGGTGGCGTCGGCAGGCCTGCCGGTGATGGTCTACAACAACCCGTTCGACACGAAGGTCGACCTCACGCCGGACCTGCTGGCCGAGATCGCGCAGATCGACAACGTCGTGGCCGTCAAGGAGTTCTCCGGTGACGTCCGCCGCGTGCTGGAGATCCGCGAGCGCGCACCCGGCCTGGCCGTGATCTCCGGCGCCGACGACGTCGTCCTGGAGAGCCTGCTGATGGGCGCGACCGGGTGGTTCGCCGGGTTCCCCAACGTGTTCCCGGCCGAGTCGGCGCGGCTGTACGAGCTCGCCACGGCGGGCAAGCTCGAGGAGGCCAGGGCGCTGTACGAACCGCTGGTGGCCGCGTTCCGCTGGGACTCGCGCACCGAGTTCGTCCAGGCCATCAAGCTCGGGATGGACATGGTCGGCCGCCGCGGCGGGCCGTGCCGCCCGCCGCGGGGCCCGCTTTCGGACGTCCACCGCGAGCAGGTCCGCGCCGACATGGGCCGCGCGCTCGCGGCGCTGGGGGTGGCGTAGATGCGGGCGTCGCGCGCGATCACGGCGGTCGACTCGCACACCGAGGGCATGCCGACCCGGGTGGTGACCGGCGGGGTGGCCCCGATCCCCGGTGCCACGATGGCCGAGCGCCGCCGCCACTTCATGGCGCACCTGGACCACCTGCGGCAGTTCCTGATGAACGAACCGCGCGGCCATGCGGCGATGAGCGGCGCGATCCTGCAGCCGCCCTGCCGCGAGGACGCCGACTGGGGCGTGGTGTACATCGAGGTGTCCGGCTGCCTGCCGATGTGCGGCCACGGCACGATCGGCGTGGCGACGGTGCTCGTGGAGACGGGCATGGTGGAGGTGACCGAGCCGACGACGGTGGTCCGCCTGGACACCCCGGCCGGGCTGGTGCACGCGGAGGTGTCGGTCCGGGACGGGCGCGCGACCCGGGTCAAGCTGCGCAATGTGGCGTCGTTCCTCGCCGAGCGCGACGCCGAGGTTTCCGTGCCGGGCCTGGGTTCGGTCCGCTACGACCTCGCGTACGGCGGAAACTTCTACGCGATCTTGGATCTGTCCTCCGTGGACATCCCGTTCGACCGGGCGGAGAAGGACCGGATCCTGGCCGCGGGGCTGGCGATCATGGGCGCGATCAACGAGCAGCGGCCGCCGAAGCACCCGGAGGACCCGCTGATCGGCGGGTGCAAGCACGTCCAGTTCCTGGCGCCGGGGTCGGACGCGCGGGCGTCGCGGAACGCGATGGCGATCCACCCGGGCTGGTTCGACCGGTCGCCGTGCGGCACCGGGACGTCCGCCCGGATGGCCCAGCTGCACGCCCGCGGTGAGCTGCCGCTGCACACGCCGTTCGAGAACTCTTCGTTCATCGGCACGACGTTCACCGGTGAGCTGGTCGCCGAGACCGAGGTGGGCGGCGTGCCGGCGGTGGTGCCGGAGTTCTCCGGCCGGGCGTGGATCACCGGCACGGCGACGTACCTGCTCGACCCGGACGACCCGTTCCCGGCGGGGTTCGTGCTCTAGTGTCGCGCGTCCGAGATTCGTTGACCGCGGCCCCGGCTCAACCGCCCCAATGTGGCCTTGGTTGCGTCTGACGCACCCAAGGCGGCCTTCGGTGCTCCTCCCATGCCCCCACCGCCACCCTCAACGGAGGCGCTTCGCGCCGCTGCGTCATTCAACGCACCGAAGGCCACATTGGGGCGCATCGGCCCGGACGGCGAAGAGCTTGCGACGCGCGACACTAGGCGGGCTGCCAGAGCTCGATCCGGTGGCCTTCGGGATCGGTGACCCAGCCGAAGCGCCCGACCCCGGCCATGTCCTGCACCTCGTCGGCGACGTCCGCGCCGCGGGCGCGGAGCTGCCCGAGCATGGCGTCGAGGTCGCGGACCCGGAAGTTGAGCATGGTCTGCTGGGTCTCGGAGCCGAAGTAGCCGGTCCCGGCCTCGAACGGCGCGAAGACGGTGGGCCCGGGTTCCTGCTGCCAGAGGCCGTTTTCGTCGGTGTCGAGCCCGAGGCAGTCGCGGTACCAGGCGGCCAGGGCGGCGGGGTCGGTGGCGCGGATGAAGTACCCACCGATGCCGAGCACACGTTCCATGCGCCCGATCCTGCCAGCCGGGGCACCGGTGGGGCGGCTGACACGCGGGCCGCTCCGGCACCGCACCCAACGCCGTCGTGAGTGAGAAACAGTGTTCTAACCCTGTTTCTCACTCACGGCAAAAACCGTGTCCGGGGTTCAGTGCGCGTTTTCGGTGGCGCTCGGACGGCGCGGGGGTTCGGGCGGGCGGGCGCCGCCGGTTCGCGGCACGATCCGGGCGGCGGCCGTGCCGAGCCCGGTCGGCCCGAACGCCGAGGCGGGCAACGCCGGCGGCCGGCCGGGTGCGTCGGGCGGGCGGGGCGGGGTCACGGGCTCGGGCATCATCCCTCCCGGCCGATCTCGGCGCTTTCGAGGACGGCGAGGGCGTCGGGGACGAGGACGGCGGCGGAGTAGTAGGCGGAGACGAGGTAGGAGATGATGGCTTGTTCGTTGATGCCCATGAAGCGGACGTTGAGTCCGGGTTGGTATTCGTCGGGGAGTCCGGTTTGGTGGAGTCCGACGACGCCTTGGGCTTGTTCTCCGGTGCGCATGAGCAGGATGGAGCTGGTGCGGGTTTCGGTGACGGGGATTTTGTTGCAGGGGAGGATGGGGATGCCGTGCCAGGAGGGGACTTGGTGGCCGGCGAGGTCGACGCTGGCGGGGTAGATGCCGGCTTTGGTGCATTCGCGGCCGAAGGCGGCGATGGTGGTGGGGTGGGCGAGGAAGAAGCTGGGGTCTTTCCAGACGAGGGTGAGCAGGGCGTCGAGGTCGTCGGGGGTGGGTGGGCCGGTGCGGGTGGGGATGCGCTGGGCGAAGTCGGCGTTGTGCAGGAGCCCGAAGTCGGGGTTGTTGACCAGTTCGTGTTCCTGCCGTTCCCGCAACGCCTCCACCGTCAGCCGGAGTTGTTGTTCGATCTGGTTCATGGGCTGGTTGTAGAGGTCGGCGACGCGGGAGTGGACGCGGAGCACGGTTTGGGCGACGGAGAGTTCGTATTCGCGGGGGCGGGCTTCGTAGTCGACGAAGGTGCCGGGAAGGACGGGTTCGCCGTCGTGGCCGGAGGCGAGGGAGATTTCGGCTTCGCCGTGGTCGTTGCTGGCGGCGGCGCCGCGGGCGCGGTAGCCGGTGAGGTGGGTTTGGAGGGTTTCGGAGCGGGCGAGGACGTCGTCGAAGGCGGCGCGGGGGAGGGACAGGACGGTGCAGGTGGTGACGGCTTTGGCGGTGAATTCCCAGATGCCGTCGTTCTGGGTGAGGGTGGTTTCGCCGAAGTGGTCGCCGTCGGCGAGGGTGCCGAGGACGACTTGGTCGCCGTAGGCGCCGGTGCCGACCTTGGTGATCTTGCCGTGGGCGAGGAGGAAGACTTCGTCGGCGGGGGAGCCGAATTCGACGAGGGTGTCGCCGGGGGCGTATTCGCGTTGGGTGAACCGGTCGGCGAGTTCGGTGAGGACGTCTTCGTCGTCGTAGCCGCGCAGGGGGGCCAGTTCGCCCAGCTCCGGGGGGATGACGCGGACGTGGGCGCCGGTGGTGGTGAAGGTGACGCGTCCGTCGCCGACGGCGTAGGAGAGGCGGCGGTTGACGCGGTAGGCACCGCCGGAGACTTCGACCCAGGGCAGGAGCTTGAGCAGCCAGCGGGAGGAGATGCCCTGCATCTGCGGGACGGACTTGGTCGTCGTGGCCAGGGTCCGGGCCGCCGCCCGGCTCAGGCTCGACGGCGCCAGCTCGGATTCCACCTGCTCGGATCCCACCGGGTCGGTGACAGTCACAACGAAAACCCCAATCACTGGTAGCGGGGATTGGTGGCGTGCCAGGTGAAGCCGCCGCCCATCCAGGAACGGACACCCACGAGGAAGCGCTGCAGCTCCGGCGACGGCACGGCCAGCAGCGCGCGGTGGCCGTCCTCGAACTCGTGGACGATCTTGTTGTGCAGCGCGACGGTGGCCTCCACCGCCTCCTCGACCGAGCAGTCCCGGTCGGCCGCGATCTGCAGCACCATGTTGCAGACCGGTTTCTCGTCGGCCGCGTCCTTGGCGACCGAGTGCAGGTCGTTGACCAGCACCGACGCCGTCCCGGCCCGCATCATCGCCTCACGCACGCGCGGGTCGTAATAGAACGGCGCGGCCAGCTCGTAGCCGCCCACGGCGTCGACGAGCGTCATCGACGTGTAGAAGCTGTCGTGCTGGCGAGCCGCCAGGTATTCCCACGCCGGGGGATACCGCCCGGTGTGGCGCCACGCCGCGTAGGCGTCCCAGCTGACGAACATCGAGAACGTGGCGTAGCAGACCCGCTGCACGAGCACCGGCGAGCCGTGGCGGCCCAGGTGGTCGATCCCCGAGTGCAGCCCGACGAGGATCGGGTCGCTGCGCAACGCCTCGTCCAGCGGATCCGAGAACTCCCCGGCCGGGGCGACCGGGTCCATCGCCGCCATCACCAGCGCCAGCCGCGGCGGGAGCTCGGTGGGGGCCGCGCCGAGCGTGCTGTCGTCGGCGTAGTAGTCGTCGGCCGCCCACCAGACCGCGTTGAGCTGCGCCGCGACCAGCAACCGGTCCGGGTCGTCGCAGTCGGTGTGGGCGAGCATCGCCAGCCGGCCGAACCCGGCGCCGGCGATCTGCTCCAGGCCCTTGCCGGTGAACCCGCAGTCCGCCGCCCAGGCGACCAGCCACCGGTCGACCTCGGCGGCCAGGCCGTCGTCGACGCGGCCCTGGACCGGGCAGTACAGCGGCGACGCGCTGCCGTCACCCCACGGCAGGTACGCGTACGCCGGGTCTTGCCCGGCCGACGGCGCGAACTGGGTCGCGATCCGCGCCGCCGACGTCCCGAGCCCGAACGGCGCCGCCGGCAGCCCGCCGACGGTCCACTGTGGACAACTGGTGCTCTCCCCGGTCACCGCGCCCGCCTCAGACGCGGTCGGCGGCGATCAGCAGGTAGTGGAAACTGCCTTCGCGGTAGGCGGTCAGGAACGGCTTTTCGACGCCGGTGGCGACCGACGACTTCTCCCGCAGCTCCCAGTAGGGAATCGTCGCCGCGGTCAGGTCGACGACGTTGATCGGCACGAACCCGTTGGCCGCCATGGCCTTGAAGTAGTCGCCGCGCGCGTGGATGTTGCAGATGTAGTGCTGGTCGATCTGGCTCACCGCGCGCGACCGGCCGCCGGTGACGTCGTTGTAGCACCCGGTGATCGTCACGTACCGGCCGCCGGGCTTGAGCTGCCGCGCGTGCTCGGCGAACAGCTCGTTCAGGTCCACGTACATCGTGCTCTCGTTGTTCCAGATGCCTTGGAACGTCCCGGATTCGAAGCCGGTGTCGAGCATGTTCTTCAGGTGGTAGCGCACCGAGCCGTCGATCCCGCGCTGCCGCACGTGCGCGTTGGCGAACCCGACCTGCTGCTCCGAAATGGAAATGCCGTCGACCTGGCAGCCGAACCGCAGGTGGGCCATGACGCTCGTGCCGCCGCGGCCGCAGCCGGCGTCGAGCAGCCGGTCTTCCGGCTTGATCGGGCCGAGGTGGTCGAGCAGGACGTCCGCCTGCGCGGTCTCGAGCCGGTGCATCTCCGCGATGATCGCCTCGTCGCGCCGGTCGGCCGGGGTTTCGAGCACGGCCGGGTCGTAGTCGCCGAGCCCGTAGTGGTGGTGGTAGAGCCCGTCGACGTCGCCCAGCCGGAGGTTCACCGGATCCTTCTCCGCGTTCCAGTAGTCGGCGACCGACTGCTGGTAAGCGGTCCGGGTCACGGGCTTCTCGAGAGCGGTCATCGATGGCACTCCTCGTCGTTTCCTTGGCAGGCAAGGGGATCCGCTCGGCGGCTGCCCCCTGGGAGGAAACGCTAGTGGCGGGGGTTTCTCAGGGACAAGAAGCTTCACTCGGGCTGGATCTTCGTTGCCCGTCCGGCTCAACGACGCCCAGCTCAGAGGTGGCGCGCACGGCGCTGCCACCCCTCGTTCGAGACCAGGCCCGCCACGACCGGGTGACGAAACGCGACAGCGCGTGTCAGGTGATTTCGAGGTTCGCCATCATGCCCCGGTCTTCGTGTTCGGCGTTGTGGCAGTGGAAGAGGTACCGCCCGCGGTAGCCGTCGAAGCGGGTGATGATCTCCGCCGCTTCGCCCGGGCGCAGCGAGACGGTGTCCTTGAGCCCGGCGTCGTGCGGCAGCGGCGGCCGCCCGCCGCGCGAGAGTACGCGAAACCCGGCCAGGTGCAGGTGCACCGGGTGGTGGACGTCGGCGACCAGCCGCCACACCTCGACGTCGCCGAGGGCGACCGTGACGTCCGTGCGGGCCGGGTCGAACGGCCGCCCGTCGATCACCCAGCCGCGCCCGTGGTCCAGTTGCCCGGCGCGGAAGGAGAAGTCGCGGACCCGGACCGGCCGGTCCCAGGTCGGCAGATCCGTCGACAGCACCGCGGGTACCCGGCTGTCGTCCCGGGCGCGGCGGGCGACCCGGAAGGCCATCACCTCGGCGGTGCGCCTGGACCCCAGCCGGTTGAGCAGGCGGACGCGGCCGCCGACCGGGACGTCCGCGAAGTCGACGACGACGTCGTAGCGTTCCGCCGGCCCGATCGGCAGGGTCGCCTGGGTGACGGGCGCGGCGAGCAGCCCCTGGTCCGCGCCGATCTGGACGAGCGGGAGCCGCCGCCCGTCGTCGGCGACGGCCTCGAGTTCGTAGTGGCGGGCGTTGGACGCGTTGAGGATCCGCAGCCGGTACCGGGCCGCGTCGACCTCGTGCACCGGCCACGGCGCGCCGTTGACCAGGAGCACGTCGCCGAGCACGCCGCCCAGGAAGCTCTCCCGCACGCCCGGCCGCTCCCGCAGCGTGCCGTCCACCGACGGGTAGTCGAGGCTGCCGTCGGCGGCGAACGCGCGGTCGGTGATCAGCAGCGGCAGTTCCCGTGCCCCCGAGGGAAGGCCGAGCGCTTCTTCGGCGTCGTCGCGCACGATGTGCAGCCCCGCGAGACCGCGCCAGAGCGCCGGAGCCGTGAAATCCATCCGGTGGTCGTGGTACCAGAGCAACGCCGGCCGCTGGTCGAGCGGGAAGGTGTAGCTGCGGGTGAGGTGCGTCCGCACGGCCCGCGGATCGGGCATGGCGTGGTGCCCCGCCGTCCAGCCCGCGGGCAGCACCAGATCGGTCGGGTAGCCGTCGGAGTCCGCCGGCGTCCGCCCGCCGTGCAGGTGCACCACGGTCGGCACGGGCAGCTCGTTGCGGTGGGTCACGGTGATCGGCCGGCCGCGGCGCGACTCGATCGTCGGGCCCGGGAAGGTGCCGCCGTAGGTCCACATCGGCGTGCGGATCCCGGGCAGGATCTCGATTTCCGCGACGCGCTGGGTGATTTCGTAGCGCCCGGGTGCCACCGGTGGCAGCACCCGGGGCAACGGCAGCGGCACCCGGAACGGCGGTGGCAGCGGCACGGCGCTGCGGAGTTCGGCGCCGGTGACCGCGGGACGCCGCGACAGCGCGGCCGCGGTGGAGATGCCGGCGACGGTCAGCAGGCCGAAGGCACCGCCGAGCCGCAGCGCCTGGCGACGGCTCAGCTCACGCATCGACGACCTCCAGGGGACGCCGCCACAGCGCGACGACCAGCGCGGCGAGCCCGGCGACGGTCAGCACGCCCAGCGGCAGGTGCAGCCACAGAGCGCCGTCCAGCCCGGCGAAGTACTGGACCGTCTCCGCGGCCACCACCGCCGCCGTGGCGAGGAACGGCCACGCCCGCCGCAGCCGGACCCAGACCACGATCGCGACGATCAGCTGCACGTAGCCGAGGGACGTGACGACGTCGGCGCCGGTCGCGTGCAGCCGCAGGCCGTCGTAGCCGCCGCTGAGGTACACCCCGGCGAACACCGGCTGGCCGGTGATCGCCACCAGGTGCGCGCCCGCCACGACCCGCAGGGTCCAGCTCGTTTTCCCGGTTCTTTCCACAATCCGAAGCTATGACCGCGAAGTCATCATGTCTAAGATCAATATCGCTATGCCGTTATGACGCGGGAGGCATGACGTGGACCTCGGGACGCTGCGGCAGTTCCTCGTGGTGGCCCGGTTGGAGCACCTCAGCCGCGCGGCCGAAGAGCTGCGCGTCGCCCAGCCGTCGCTCAGCCGCACCATCGCGCGGCTGGAGAACGAGCTCGGCACGCCGTTGTTCGACCGGGCCGGCCGGCTCCGGCTCAACGACGCCGGAAAACTCTTCCGCGGCTACGTCGAACGCGCCCTCGGCGAGCTCGACGCGGGGCGCCGCGCGGTCGCCGACGCGACGGGCGAGGGCTTCGGCACCGTGCGGCTGGCGTCGGAAACCTTCCTCACCCTCACCCGGCCCCTCGCCGCCTTCAAGCGCGCCCACCCGGACATCGAAATCGAACTGCACCAGCTGCCCGCCGACGCGATGGCGCGGGCCCTGCGCGCCCAGGAGATCGACCTGTGCGTGGCGTCCCAGCCCATTCCCGACGAGGGCCTGGCCGGGGTGCAGCTGCTCGACGAGCCGGTGCTGGTGGCCACCCCGCTCGGACACCGGCTGGCGGACCGCACCTCGGTCACCGTCGAAGACCTCGCCGGCGAGCCGTTCGTCACCGCCCGGCCCGGGCACTGGCACCGGCGGCTGCTCGACCGGCTCTTCGCCGCCCGGGACCTGACGCCGAAGATCGTCTTCGAGGGCGACGAACCCGGCGCCATCCAGGAACTCATCAGCGCCGGCCTGGGCATCGGGCTCAACCCGGCGATGGCCCGCCGCGTCGCCGCGCAGGTGCCGGTCGTCTGGCTCCCGGTCGACAGCCCGGACTGCCGGCGCACGATCACCCTGTTCTGGGCCGCGGGCGACCGGCTGTCCGCCGCGGCCCGGCTGATGCGCACCGCGCTCACCGGCTGGCTTTGGGACCCTCCGTCGTGATCCCGGCGAGGAAGTGGCGCTGGGCCACGAAGAACACGATCAGCAGCGGCACGGTCGTGATGACGCTCCCGGCCAGCACGATCTCCCACCGCTGCTCGCCGGCCTGGCCGAACTGGTCGGACAGCGCCTTGAGCCCGCGCGGCAGCGTGTACAGCGCCGGGTCGCGCAGGTAGATCAGCGGCTTGAGCAGGTCCGACCAACCGGCCTTGAGCTCGAACACGAAACTGACGATCAGCGCCGGGCGGCACAGCGGCACCGCGATGCGCCAGAACAGCGTCCAGTGGTTCGCGCCGTCGACGCGGGCGGCCTCGAACACTTCGCGGGGCAGGCCGAGGAAGAACTGGCGCAGCAGGAAGATGTAGAACGCGCTGCCGAACAGGTTCCCCGCCCACAATGGCACCTGCGTGTGCGCCAGGCCGACGCTGTTCCAGATCAGGTACACCGGGATCATCGTCACCGCGGCCGGCAGCATCATGGTGGCCAGCACCAGGCCGAAGAAGGCGCTGCGGCCGGGAAAGCGGAAGTAGGCGAAGCCGAACGCCACCAGCGAACTGGTCAGCGTGACGGCCACGGCCCCCGCGAGCGACACCACGACGCTGTTGAGCAGCCAGGCCGCGACCGGGGCGGCCCGCCAGATCTCGACGTAGTTGTCCCACGCCCAGGTCCGGGGGATGAGCAGGTTGTCGAAGACCTGCGCGCGCGGCTTCACCGACGCGCTCAGCAGCCAGACGAACGGGTAGAGGAACAGCACGGTCCCCGCGGCCAGCGCCGCCCAGCGGAGGACCTGCCGCGCCGTCACCGGTCACCGCCTTCGTAGTAGACGAACCGGCGGCTCAGCCGCACCTGCACGAGGGTGATCGCCAGGATCACCACGAACAGCAGCCACGCCATCGCCGAGGCGTACCCGAGGTGGAGGAACTCGAACGCCTGCTGGAACAGGTAGATGAGGTAGAACAAGGCGGCGTCGTTGCTGTAGGTCGCCGAGGCCGCGGAGCCGTAGAAGGCGGTGTAGGCCTCGTCGAACGACTGCAGCGCCGCGATCGTCTGGACGATGAGGGTGAAGAACAGGGCCCCGCTGATCATCGGGACGGTGATCCGCCGGAACCGCTGCCACGCCGACGCGCCGTCGAGCTCGGCGGCTTCGTACAGCTCGCGCGGCACCCCGCGGAGCGCGGCCAGGTAGATGATCACCGTGCTGCCCACCGACCACAGATGCATCAGCACCAGCCCCGGCTTCACCCACGGCCCGTCGGTACTCCACTGTGGACCGTCGATGCCGACCAGGCCGAGCACGGAGTTGACCAGGCCGACCTGGCCGTTGAACAGGATGAGGAACAGCACGCCGACGGCGACCTTCGGGGTGATCTCGGGCAGATAGAACACCGTGCGGAAGAAGCCGGCCGACCGGCGCCCGGCCCGGGCCAGCAGCGAGGCCAGTGCCAGTGAGAAGGCCATCGTGGCCGGGACCGACATGACGGTGTACACCATCGTGTTGACCAGGCTCTTGCGCACGGCCGGGTCTTCGAGGAGTCGCCGGTAGTTGGCCCAGCCCACGGCGTCCGGCGGCCGCAGCGCGTCGTAGTCGGTGAAGGAGAGCACCAGGCTGGCGATCATCGGGATCGCCATGAAGATCACGAACCCGATCATCCACGGTGACAGGAAGGCGTACGCGGCCCAAGCTTCTCTCGTGCGCCGCTTCACCGGGCGGCGTCCAGCGCGCGCTGGGCTTCCTGCTGGCCCTGGCGCAGGGCGTCGGCGGGCTGCTGCTCGCCCGAGAGCACCCGGTTGACGGCGTTCTGCCAGGCCGTCTTGAACTCGGAACCGGCCGGGGACGCGGGCATGGTGAAGGCGCTGTCCTGGGCTGCGAGGACGGTCCGGACGGCGGCGTCGAACGCGGGCCGGTCCTTCAGCTGCACGAGGGAGCTGAAGATTTCCCGGTCGGCGACGCGGTTGCCGGTGTAGACGCCGGTGAACGCCTTGCCGCCGGCTTTCCGCTTCTCCGCGCGGGCCTTGGCGGCGGCGACCCACGTCGGCGCGTCGGTCATCGTCTTGATCCAGGTGCAGGCCTGCTCCTTGTGGGTGCTCCCGGCCGGGATGACCCAGGCGCTGCCGGTGACCCAGTCGATCGGGGTGCCCGCGGTGTCGGTGAAGGGCGCCGCGGAGAACCGCACGTCGGGGGAGTAGTTGGCCAGGACGTTGAGGTACCAGTCGTCCATCAGGGTGGCCGCCAGCTGGCCCTGCTTGAACGGGTTCTTTTCGCCGAAGAAGTCGAAGGAGTCGCGGAAGGCCTTCACCGCGCTCCAGCCGCCTTGGACGTCGATCAGCGATTTGGCGTAGGTGAGAGCCTCGGCCAGCCGCGGGTCGTCGAGGTGGGCGGTGCGGCCGTCGTCGCTGAGCATCTGCACGCCGTTGGCCTTGGCCCACAGCGGGAGGAACTCGGGGATCTTCGGGTCGAACCCGATCCGCGACAGCCCGTTGCCCGTGCGGACGGTGAGCTTCTCCGCGGCGGTGGTGAGCTTGGCCCGGTCGCCGAGGTCCTGCGGAGTGAAGCCGCTCCCCTGCACGGCGGTGTCGTTCACCAGCAGCACCCGGTTGTCGTAGAACTCGGGCAGGCCGTAGACCTTGCCGTCGAGGGTGACTTCCTTGAGCGCGGCGGGCCGGTACTGGCCGACGTCGATGTGCTGCTTGGCGATGCAGTCGGTGAGCGGCTCGAGCGTGCCGCGGGCGGCGTAGGTGCCGAGCAGCTGCCGGTCCAGGTAGACGAGATCGGGTGGGGTGTGCGAGGCGACGGAGGCGAGGAACTGCTGGGCGTCGAAGGCGCTGCCGCCGATCTTCACGGTGGCCGGCGCGATCGCCTTGCCCGCCAGCTCGGCCCGGGTGGTGGCGATTTCGTCGCCGAGGCCGAACCCCATGGTCGTCAGGGTGGCCGCGGCGCCGGTGTCGCCACCGCTGCCTACCCCACCGCACCCGGCGAGCAGAAGGACCACACCGGCACCGGCCAGAGCTTTGCGCACCATTGCACACCCCTCCCAGAAGAAAGGGGAGAGTACCCGCTCGGGTGAGGGTCCAAACCAGTTCAGTGCGCTTCGGTGACCCACGGGTTCGGGCGGCAGACGGCCCCGTCCGGCCGGACCTGGCGGGCGGCACCGGGTTCCCCGCGGTTGAGGTTCGCGAGATAGGTGTTGGACAGCCCGAAGGTCTGCTGCATCATCACCGGCGCCGGCGCGCCGAAGGCCGGGCAGCCGACGTGGCCGAGGCCGAGGGCGTGCCCCATCTCGTGGTTGATGGCGTAGGCCCGGTAGCCGGTCAGGTCGCCGTCGTAGGAGTGCGCGCCGCGGAGCCACCGGGCGAGGTTCACGACAATCCGGCGGTCCCGCGACAGGCGGCAGGAGGAGTCGAACGGGATGCTGAAGCCGCAGAGGTCCGGACGCCGGGCGGTGCCGGGACTGGTCAGGCTGATCCGCACGTCGGGGTCGGGGCCGGTGACCCGCCGGAAGGTGACGGCGCCGAGGCTGGTCCACCCGCGCGGGTCGGCGAGGATCGTGTCGACGTCGTAGTCGAAGGAGGGCAGCTCGACACCGTCTTCGATTTCGACGGTGTAGGTGAGGACCTTGTCGCCGGAGCCGATGTCGTGGCCACCGCCGGGGACGACGTGCCAGGTGCCCTCGCCGGTTTCGGTGACGGGAACGCCTTCGGGCAGGGCGGCGGGTTCCGGGGCCGGTGCCGGGGTGGTGGTCTTCGTGGTCGGCTGGGCGGCCGCGACCCCGGAGATCCGCCGCGGCTGCGCGGCTTCCGGGCTGAGCAGAAGCCCCAGTGCGAGAACCACGGCGAACACGAGCACGGCCGGCGGCCACCACGCGGATTGAGTGGGCTCGGGGGCGGCGGCGCGAGTGGGTGGGACGGGTGGTGGGGGAGGGGCCGCGGGCGCGCGGGGCACGCGGGGGGCCGGTGGGCCGACGGAGATCGCCGGGGCGACGGAGAGGGTGGTGGGCAGGTGTGCGGAGGGGGTGGCTTCGGCGGTGTCTTCGGTGGTGGTCGGGTCGGGTGCCGGTGCCGGGTTCGGCGGGGTTGTCGGGGCGTGTGGCGCGCGGGGCGGCGCGGTCGCGGTTCGCGGCTCGGCGGCGGGTGCCGGGGTCGGGCCAGCCGGGGCGAGGTGTGTTGTGCGGGTGGCTGAGGTTGCGTCTTCGACCGGGATGCGCGGCTGGGCCGCTGGGCTCGACATGGCCGAGGCGGGTTGTGCCGGGCGGTGGGGTGCGATGGGAATCGCGTTTTCGGTGGCGGTGTGTTGGTCGGGCGCAAGTGCCGGGTTCGGCGGGGTTGTCGGGGCGTGTGGTGCGCGGGTCGGCGCGGTCGCGGTTCGCGGCTCGGCGGCGGGTGCGGGGGTCGGGCCAGCCGGGGCGAGGTGTGTTGTGTGGGTCGCTGAGGTTGCGTCTTCGGCCGGGATGCGCGGCTCGGCTGCCGGGGCCGAGTGGGCTGGTGCGGGCGGGGTTGCGTGTTCGCTCGTGGTGCGCGGCTGCGGCCCGGGTGCCGGGCTTGGCGTGGCCGGGGCCGGATCCGCCGCGCGGGTCGGCGCGGATGCGGTCGCGGTTCGCGGCTCGGTTGCGGGTGCCGGGGTCGGCGCAGCCAGGGCGGGGTGTGCCAAGTGGGTGGCTGAGGTTGCGTCTTCGACCGGGATGCGCGGCTCGGGCGCCGGGGCCGAGTGGGCTGGTGCAGGCGGGGTCGCGTGTTCGCTCGTGGTGCGCGGCTGCGGGGCCGGATCCGCCGCGCGGGTGGGTGCTGGCTGAGCCACCGGAGCCGCCGTCGCGCGGGCCGGTGCCGTCGGGCGAGCCGGTGCGACCTGAGGCGCCGCAGCCGAATTCTGTTCCACCGGAGCCGGAGCCGTTCGGGCCGCCGGGGGCGGGATGCGCGGCGACCTGGGGGGCGGTGTCCCGTGCGGCTGCGCCGGGCGGCGGCGCGGCTGGGGCAGCCAGTCCACGCGGGCCATCGGGTGGCGTTCAGTAGGCAAGGGCCACGCTCGCACACTCCGGCGCCACCGCACCCTCGGATCGCGGGTACGACACCGTCGACGGATCGCCGTCGGAGGTGTAGCGGTGGCCCGTGGGGGACGCCAGCTCGTCGAGCCAGTGGGCCGAGCCGTACTCCGCCTCCGCGCCCGCCGACTGCGAACGGATCCTCGGGATCGCCGCCGGCTCGAACTTGCTCGAGCACGGTGACGGTGCCGGCCCGGCGCCCACCAGCAGCGCGCCGCCGTACGAATAGCCCGGGCCCTGCACCGCCAGCGCGGGGCGGTGCGGGCGGCTTCCGTACGGCAGGGCCAGCGTCGTCGGCTGGTAGCCCGGGATCGCCTGGCGGATCAGCGCGTCCTCCTCGGCGATGGCCGCCGTGGCCGCCGATTCCGTTGCGGTGCGCAGGTTCGTGTGGTGGCGCGTGTGGTTGCCGATCTCGAAGTGGTGCTCGGCCAGCCAGCGCAGCGCGCGCCCGTCGGGGTCGCCGCCGAACGGGTGCTCGTTGACGTACAAGCTGGCCACCGGCCGGAACTTCGGGTGGGCCGCCGCGACGTCCAGGAGGATCCGGACCGCCGTGCCGGGCTCCGGTTGTCCCTGGGGCGTCAGGCGGAACACGCTCGGGTCGCCGTCGTCGAACGTCAGGACCACCGGGTGCGCGCCCGCGGGGAGGTCGAGCCGGCGGGACACCAGTTCGGCCGTGGTGACCGGGACGTAGTTCTCGTTCGCGAGCCGCTCGAGCTCCGCCGTGAAGTCGGCGGGCGTGCGCTCGTAGACCGACTTCGGCTGCGCGACGAGGCGGTGGTACATCAGGACCGGCACCCGGCCGAGCTCGTCCGCGCCCACCTCCCGGGCGGCGGCGGGCGTGATGCGGACCGGCGCGGCGGTGGACGCCGGTTGCGGCGGAGCGGGCGCCGGGGCGTCGGGCGCGGGGCCGCCGCAGGCCGTCAGCGCGAGGACAGCGGTGAACCCGGCACCGAACCGGAAAGGGCAACGCATGCCCGAAGTGTGCGTCCGGGCCGCCGCGGGTGCGGTCCGTGCCACCGGGTCGGGTGATGGCGGAATTGCGCTTCACGGCACCGGAACCTATATTTCCGCAGGCCGGGGCCATGAACTCGGAAATGCCCCTGGCACGATTCGGTGATTGCGAGGAAACGGGTTTGGTGAAGATCAGCGGTGGGTATTTTCCCGCGATGGTCCCGAAAAAGGCGGTCGCCGCCGAACGAACCTTCGATCGACGTCTGGTCCTCACCGCCGCCCTCGCGGGCTTGGCCACGAGTGCGTGCGGTGCGCTGCAACGGGGGAAGGCGCTGGCCGTGCCGGCCCCGGCGGCCGTCGCGGCCGCACCGCCGCCACCCCCTCCGAATCCGCTCGAGAAAGGCCTTCTCGTCGGCTTTTGCGGAGCTCCGGGGGCGAAGGCGCTCGGCCGCATGACCGGCGACCTCGGAGAAGCGAGCCGTGCGCTCCGCCGTCAGATCGACACGTTCCCGGCGGGACGCCCGATCACCCCGGTCGTCGAGCTGATCGCCACCACCGTGCACCGCTCGCCCGGTGAGGACGGCATGTTCCGCAGCCGCTGCGAGGATTCGACCGTGCGCGAGTACCTCGACGCCGCGCGGGCGCTGAAGGGCCTGCTGCTGCTGAACATCCAGCCCGGTCGCGCCGACTTCCTGCCCGAGGTGCAGGCCTACGAGCGCTGGCTGACCGAGCCGGACGTCGGGGTCGCGCTCGACCCCGAGTGGGCCGTGGAACCGGGGGTCATCCCCGGCCGGAAGTTCGGCCGCACGACCGGTGCCGAGCTCGACGGGGTCGCCCGGTACCTCGGGAGCCTGGCCGACACGCACAACCTGCCGGCCAAGGTGATGATCTACCACCAGGTCGCCGCGTCCGTGGTGCGCGAGGAAGAACTTCTCAAGCAGCACCGGGGAGTCTCGGTCGTGAAGGTCGTCGACGGTATCGGTTCGGCGGCCGCGAAGAAAGCGACGTGGAAAACCCTGATGACGACCATGCCCGACCACGTGCGGCCGGGCTTCAAGCTGTTCTTCGAGGAAGACACCCGCCGCGGCGCGGACCTGATGACCCCGGCGGACGTCCTGGCGCTGAACCCCACGCCCGCCTATGTCGTGTACGAATAGCCGGTGACGGCGAAAGCCCGGTGCGGTCCGCCGCACCGGGCTTTTTCGTGCGTTCGCGCCGGCTCACGCACGACGAAAGCCCGGCGCGGGAGGGGAACCGCGCCGGGCCGTCGCCGGCTTGTCCGTCCGGGGTACCGGCCGGCCTAGCCGACCGGGACGGGCAGCCCGCCGAGAAGGTCGTTCACCAGTGCGGAAAGGCTGATCAGCACGCGCTGCAGCAGTGCGTTGAGCAAGGCCGACACCGGCGGCAGCGACTGGCGGGCCGCCAGCTGGTTGGCCAGCTCGTCGACGCCCTTGCGTGCTTCGGCGTTGTCCTTCTGCGCCGTGGCCGCGCTGTCCTTGGCCGCGGCCTGGATCGTGTACCGCTTGCCCTGGGCCAGATCCGACAGCAGCGGGTCGAGCTGGGCGAGGGTGGCCTGCGTGCCGGGCACGTCCCCGTTGTCCGCACGGGCCGCCAGCTGGTCGCGCAGGCCCTGGACCTCCGCCGCGGCGCTCGTGGTGCTCGACGACCCGCTGCCACCGGGCCCGCCCGCCGTCGCCACACCCACCCCCGCCAAGGTCACCGCCGCCGCGGTGACGAACACCGTGAGCGCTCGGGTCAGTGCACTTTTCATGTCGTACTCCTCCGGATTGTGCGATGCCGACTGCGATCATGGTGAGCGCCGATCCGCGATAGCGCGAGCGGATGTCCGGGGGCGGGCGGACCAGTTGATCTCGCACGGTGTACGGCCGTGCCGGTTCCCCGGAACAAACATCGACATCGCGTGAAGTGGCTGTTCAGCGCTTTTCCGCATCGGCTACGGTGTGTGACGCCACCACTCGTCCGTGTTGGACGGTTACGATATACGGCTGAATTGGCGGGGTTTTCTTTGCCTCAGGTGCGATCGGCGCCAGATCCGGGTGACACGGCATGTTCACTCGATCGTGAGGTTTACGGGAAGATATGATGGGTAATCAGCCCCATTTGCCCGGCGCCGGGAACGCCACTCGTAAGTAGGGTACGGTGGGAAAACGCTTCTTGCGCGACGAGCGCCTGGTTAATCTGGGTGGTGGTTGCAGGGCCGGTTTTCCCGGCCGTTACTGTGACCTCCTCGGTGCCGAGACCTGACAACTGGGCGCCATTCGGAGAGATGAAAACGCAGAACGTCCCGACGCCGACGGCGCCGGGACGTTCTGCGCGAAGAGAAGAGGGATCGCGGTGCGGGGTACCAGGGTCACCCGGGCACCCGGCGGGAGCCGGGCGTGCGGGATCGCCGGTGCCCAAGCACCAGGTGACGACCGGCGGCCCGGCAACAGTTCGCGATCACCGGACGGAAATCCGTTGGGCCGGACGGGTGGTGCCGAAGCGCCGGGTGGATTCTGCCGCGGTGTGATCAGTGGGGACCGGCGCTGGGACGCCGCCGATGGTCGGGCGCCGAGCGGGTTCTGGCGCGGTGTGCCCGGTGGGGACCGGCATTGCGACGCCGCCGATGGTCAGGCGCCGGGTGGATCCTGCTGCGATGTGCTCTGTGGGGACCGGCGCTGGGGCGCCGCCGAGAGTCGGGGGCCGGGCGGGTTTTGCTGCGGTGCGCCCGGTCAGGCGCCGGGTGGGTTCTGGCGCGGTGTGCCCGGTGGGGACCGGTACTACGACATCACCGGCCGTCAGACGCCCGGCGGGTTCCGCCGCGGCTCGGCCGGCGGGTACGTGTTCGCCGGCGGGGCTGTCGGGGCCGCGGCCGGATATCCCGCCATCGCCCCCGGCTTGGGGTCGCGCCGGATCAGCCCGGCCAAGCCCAGCAACCCCACCAAGCCGAGCAGGCCCCACAGGCCGTTGTTGTCGTTGTCGTCGTCGCGGGCGTTGTTGTCGTGGTTGGTGCCGTCGTCGGTCTGCTGGTGCCACGCCGGTGCCGTGAACTCCGGCGCCGCCGACGCCGGCACCGCTCCCGTCAGCGCGAACGCCGCGGCCGCGACGCCGGCGCAGCACAGCTTGCCTGCCTTGCGGTTCATCCCGGTTCTCCCTTCCGTTCCGGAAATCGGTCTTCCAGGGCGTACCCCCGCCCCCGGCATCCACTCGCGCTGTCACGGGAACGGGCGAAGACGCCGGGGCCCGGTCTTCCGCGCCTTTCCCGTCTTTGTAGGATGGTCGCCGGTTCAAGACGGAGCCGTGCAGGGACGCGCCGCGTGCGCACGTCCGCCTCCGGTCGTCCCTCCCCTTCTCAAGCGCAGCAGCGCATCCGAGCCGGGCAACACCGTCCACTGCCGTGGACCGGGGGAGGAATGAACACTGAACTCGCCGTCGCGCCGCTCGGCGCGACCTACACACCACGCCTGATCTGCACCACCGGCGACCGCCTGATCCACCCGGCGGACGGTCGCAACGACCTCGCCAGGATCGTCGTGCGCTGGGCCCGCGCCTGGGTCCCCGAAACCTGGCCCGCCCGCCAGTACTTCGCCGCGCTGGGCATCGGCGACGACGAAAACCCTTGCTACCGCGACGAAGACGTCATCGGGTGGCACCTTCTGCAGCCCCGGCCGGACTCGCTCGCGTGGCGGGTGCGGTCGGGCGAGATCGACGTGACCACCGCGCTCACGGCCGAAGCCGAGGCCTGGCCCGGATAGGAATCCCCGCGAAAGAGCTCTGCGCCTCACCCCGGCGCAGGGCTCTTTCGCGTGCCCGGAAACATTCTTTGCCCCGCAAGCGATTCATGACACGACGGCCGGGAAGTGCTGTCCGGCAAGCAGAACTCGCCGGATAACCCGATCGGACCACACGCGACGCGGTCAGCGGCTTGCGGTACCCACACGATGGTGGCACGAAGTGGAAACCGCGTACGACCATCAGTACGTTTCCCTCACGCGGGACGCCGAACACACTTTCGCCGGCATCCCGTTCTCCGAATATCGTTCACCGAGGAGCAATCCATGCTGAAGAAGATCGGCTTCGTCACGGCCACCGCGGCGGCCGGTGCGTTCCTGGCGGGCGGCATCGCCGCAGCCGACACCCCGGACGGGCACCACCACCACGGGCACCACCACGGCCACCACTACGGCGGCTACGACTACACCGGCCAGGTCGGCCTGGTGAACCTGAACGACACCGACGTGCTGCACAACGTCGACGCCGTGCTCGGCGTGTGCGACAACAACATCAACGTGCTGGGCGTCCAGGTGCCGGTGCAGGACACCGCCAACGGCATCGGCGTGCCGATCCTGTCGCCGGGTGAGCACGAGGCCAGCGGCGAGAACCCGGAGAACTGCGCCTCGGGCGCCCTGTCCGACGGCGGCACCAGCCAGGGTCACTGAGTTTTCCGTGCCCGGTGCCGCGTGCGTGCGGAAAGACCGGCACCGGGCACGGGAAATCGGTCGCCGGTGCGACGCCGCACTGCGCGCCCGGAACACGGAGCGAGCTGCACACTCCGGTTCCGCGTTCCGGGCACGCCGTGACGCCGCACGGCGCCGACCCGGGTGGGACCGGCCACGACGCTGGAGAAGTGCGCCGGTCCCACCCGGCCTGACGGCACCATAACGGACTTTCGCGGGCCCGGCGAACCGAAGCCGGGCCCGTTCCCGTTCCCCGAACCTCCGCCGGATCGTCCGGTGGGTACCCAGAAGGAGTATTTTCCCCGTGATCAAGCAGCTCGGCTTCGTCGCCACCGCCCTCGCCGCCGGGATGGCGGTCCTCGGCGGATCCGCGTCCGCGGCCAACGTCACCGTCGCCGGCCACCCGGTCGACTCCACCGACCAGTTCGGCCTCGTCGGCAACGTGCAGAACCTCGACGTGGTGCACAACCTCAACGTGGTCGGCGGCGTTTGCGACGACAACGTCAACGTCCTCGGTGTCCAGGTGCCGGTGCAGGACACCGCCAACGGCATCGGCGTGCCGATCCTGTCGCCGGGCGAGCACGAGGCCGAGGGCCAGAACGCGGAGAACTGCTCCGCCGGTGAGATCGCCGACGGCGGGACCGCCCAGGGCAACTGACCCGAGTGGTCCGACCGCCGCGCGGGGTACGCCCCGCGCGGCGGTTTCGTCATGTCCGGTCGAGCCGGTGCACGGCCACTTCGCGCACGACGAGCAGCATCGCGGCCGCGACCGGCACCGCGACGAACGCGCCGACGACGCCGAGCAGTTCGAACCCGAGCAGCACCGCGACGACGGTGACCAGCGCGGGAATCCGGACGGCCCGGCCGACGATCTTCGGCAACAGCACGTAGTCCTCGATCACCCGGTAGGCGACGAAGAAGCCGAGCGTCGCGAGCCCGACCGGCACCGACACCGTGAGCGCGACGAGAGTGGTGCCGGCGCCGGCCGCCACCGATCCGGCCACCGGCACCAGGTCGAGCACGGCGACGAGCACGGCGAGCACGAGCGCGTACGGCACGCCGAACGCCCACAGCCAGCCCAGGGTCGCCGCGCCCGCGATCAGCGACACCACGACGTTGCCGACGAGGTACGCGCCGACCTTCCGGAAGACCGCGTCCCCGATCAGGATCACCCGCGGCCGCCGCGACCGCGGGGCCAGCCGGTAGAGCGCGGTGCGGATCCGCGGGAAGTCGGCGACGAAGTAGGTGGCGAGCACCACGACGATCGCGGCGTCACCGAGCAGCGCGGCGACCGATTTCGCCACTTCGGACAGCTGGACGGACCGGGCGGCGGCTTCGAGCCCGAACAGTTCGTCGGCGCGGCCGAGCAGGGTGCCGTGGTCACGCAGCAGCGCCACGAACCGCGGCGCGCCGTTCCGCAGCTGCGCCGCCTGGTCGGCCAAGGGGACGGCGGCCGCGGCGATGCTGCCGCCGAGCACGGCCAGCCCGGCCACGACGACCACCACGGCGGCCAGCGCGCGGGGCACCCGGCGGGCGAGGCGGGCGGTCACCGGCTCGAGCCCGACCGCGAGGAAGAACGCGATGCCGATCAGCAGCAGCACGTCGGAGGCCGCGAGGAGGAGCTCGACGACGGCGACCGTGACGACCACCCCGGCCGTGGCCAGTAACCCGGTGAAGAACGGCGCGCGGCGGTCGAGCGGTTTTCCCGGCCTGCCCAGCGGCTCTTCCTGCCGCGCCGCCGCTCCCTCGGCCTCGCCGATGGGGTGCCCGGCGCGGTGGGCCCCGCGACCGCTCGTTGCGTGCATGCCTCGGCGGCTACCCCCGGCAGCACGGGGAATCCACCCGATCGGGGTACGCGGGCAAGTCCACGCTTCCCGGTGACGGCGTCGGCCTGCCGTTGCCGGAACCGTTGTGCTATCGGCAAAATCGCCTATGCGCTTGAAGTCTCTCGTGCTCGTTCCCGTCGTCGCGCTCGCGGCCGCCTTCGCGGTGGCCCCGGAAGCGGCGGCCATCAGCGCGCCCCGGCTGCTGCTCGAACAGGACTTCCCGGATCCGGACGTCGTCAAGACCGCGTGGGGCTACTTCGCGTTCGCGACGGGCACGAAGGCCACGCGGATCCCGGTGGCCAGTGCCACCGCGCCGGAAGGGCCTTGGCGCATCGCGGGTGACGCGCTCGGAGCCGTGCCCGCGTGGGCGAAACCGGACGGCGGGTTCTGGGCCCCCGACGTCACCCAGCTGCCGGACGGCACGTTCGTGCTGTACTTCGCGGCCGCGCAGACGGCAGGCGGCGGGATGTGCCTGGGCGCGGCGACGGCGAAGAAGGCGGAAGGACCGTACACACCGGACGGCGACCGCCCGCTGGTGTGCGAGCCCGGCGATCACGGGGACATCGACCCGCAGACGTTCGTCGACACGGACGGGTCACGTTATCTGCTGTACAAGAGCGACGGCGCGGCGACCGGACCGCCGTCGGCGATCTGGGTGCAGAAGCTGCAGGCCGACGGGCGCAGCCTGGCCGGTCCGCGCACCGAGCTGCTGCGGGCCGATCTCAAGACCGAGAATTCGGTCGTCGAAGCGCCTTCGGTGGTGAAGACGGGGTCGCTGTACCTGCTGTTCTACTCCGCGGACACGTTCGACAGCCCGGGTTACCACACGAGCTACGCGTCGGCGCCGTCGCTGGGCGGCGCGTTCGTGAAGGCGGACGGCCCGTTCCTGTCGACGGACCTGCTCGGCGGCAAAGCGGACGCCCCCGGCGGCGCCGACGTGGTGGACGGCCACATCTTCTTCCACGGCTGGCTGGGCGGCGCCCGCACGGCGAGGGGGCTGTACCAGCTGCCCATCACCTTTCCGGGTGATGTGCCGCAGCTGGGCTGACGTGTCACCCACCCGGGTAGCGCTCGGTTGGGCCGGCCGGGAGCCGGATATCCGGGAACCGAGGAACGGAGGAAGGTCATGACGGTGTGGTGGGGCTTGGCGGGCTTGCTGGGGCTGCTGGGGGTGTGCGGTCTCCTCCGGAGCCATCGCGCCGACGGGACACCGGTCGACGACGACCCGCTGGCGCGCTACCCGGCGGCCCGCGAACCGGCCACGCCGAACGCGGACGCGGCCCACACGCCGCTGATGACCCCGGCGATCACCCCGGAGATGCTGGCCCGGCCGGCCTTGCCGCGGGAAGAGGCGGCGGTGCCGGAGTCGGGGAGCATCGCGGGGGAGATCCCGGCGCCGCGGCCGGTGGCGGATCAGCCGGGTGCGCCGCAGGAGGTTCCGGCGGCGGGGGTTTCCGGGGTGCCGCAGGGGGAAATGCGGGTGACCGGCGTGCCGGATCAGGTCCCGGCGGCGCCGCAGGCGGCCGCCCCTGCGCCGGAGGTCGAGTACTCCGGTTTACCGTATGAGTCGGTTTCGCCGGTGGTGCAGGAGCAATCGGCGCCGCAGGTGGCCGCGCCTGCGCCGGTGGGCGAGGAGTCTCGCGAGCCGTATGTGCCGGTTTCCCCGGTGGCGCAGGAGCAATCGGCGCCGCAGGTGGCCGCGCCTGCGCCGGTGGCCGAGGACTCTCGCATGCCGTACATGCCGGTTTCCCCGGTGGCGCATGAACAACCGGCGCGGCATGCGGCCCAGCCGGAGGCCGAGAACTCCCGCACACCGTATGAGGCGGTTCCCCCTGGGGCACAGGAACAACCGGCGCAGGCGTGGGCTCCGGAACCGCGGGCTTCCGACCTTCCGCAGCAGCCGAAGCACGCGCGCCGGGCCGAAGGAACCGAAGCTCCCGTACCGCAGCAGCACCGCCCGGCGAAGGAAACCTCGCCGCCGCCCGAACCGGTGGCGGGTGGGCTGGCCGGCCGGTTCAAGCGGTTTCTCGGGGGCGCCTGACCCTCACGGCAGCGGTGCGCTGTCCTTGGCCACCCCGGCGAGCAGGTCGCCGTGCTCCTCGATCCGGTCGAGGACCTCGTCCGCCGTGAACGTCAGCCGCGTGACGTTGTGGCAGGCGCGGACCTCGTCCCACGTCACCGGGGTGGAGGCCGTCGGGTGGTCGCGGCCGCGCAGGGAATACGGGGCCACCGTCGTCTTGGCCGGGTTGTTCTGGCTCCAGTCGATGAACACCCGGCCCGTGCGCTGGGCCTTCGCCATCACCGCCGTCACCGACTCCGGTGTCTCCTTCGCCAGGCGCTGGGCGAGCCGCTTGGCGTACGCCGACGGGGTCGCCGGGTCGTCCGTCCGGATCCCGCAGTAGAGCTGCATCCCCTTGGAGCCCGACGTTTTCGCGTACGGGGTCAGCCCGTCGGCCACCAGGACGTCGTGGAGGCGCTCGGCCACCCGGCAGCAGTCGACGATCGTCGTTCCCGGGCCCGGGTCCAGGTCGAACACCAGCCGGTCGGGGGGACGGCGGGTGCCCGACTCGACCGTCCACTGGGGAACGTGCAGCTCGAGCGCCGCCATGTTCGCCGCCCACACCAAGCCCGGGAGGTCGTCCAGGAGCGGGTAGTCGATCGTGCCGCCCGTGCCGGCCAGGCGCACCGTGCGCAGCCACGCCGGGGCGCCCTTGGGGACGTTCTTCTCGAACCACTTCTGGCCGTCGACACCGTTGGGGTAGCGGATGAACGTGATCGGCCGCCCGGCGAGGTGCGGCAGCAGCACCTCCGCGACGCGGGAGTAGTAGTTGATCACCTCGCCCTTGGTGAACCCGTCCGCCGGGTACAGCACCTTGTCCAAATTGGACAGGGTGAGCCGCCGGTGGCCGGCCTGGACGGTGATCCGCTGCCCCGCCGGCTCCGGCGAAGGTGACGGCGAAGGTGCCGTCGGCGGCGGAGCCGCGGGTTCCTGCGGAACCGCCCGGGGCGCGAGGACGTCGGCGGGGTCCTTGTCGTGGCGCAGACCCCGCCAGGCGGTGTGCCGGACCCGGCCGCCGCGGGTGAACTGGCGGTAGACGACCTCGCCCACCAGCCGCGGCTCCACCCAGCGGGCACGGACGGTGTCCTCGCGCGGCGGCGTCGTCACGAACGGGTGCGTGCGCCGCTCCATGGCCTCCAGCTGCGCCCGCAGCTCGGCGCGGGTGGCCTGGCTGAAGCCGGTGCCGACGTCGCCGATGTAGACCAGGTCGCCGGTGACGGGGTCGTGCGCGCCGAGCAGCAGCCCGCCGAGGGTGCCGGTGAAGCTGTGCTGGCCGGGGCGCCAGCCGCAGACGATCACCTCCTGCGTCCGCACCAGCGGGTGCTTGAGCCACGAGTCCGGCCGCTGGCCGGGGTGGTAGGCCGAGGAACGCAGTTTCGCGACGACCCCCTCGTACCCGGCGGACGCGGCGTGGGCCAGGAAGTCGGCGGGTGTGCGGCGGTCGGCGGCGAGCTCGTCGAAGGTGACCGCGCGGACCACCGAAACGCGGTACGGATCGGGCATCGGCAGCTCGGCCAGCAGGGCCCGGCGCTCGTCGTAGGGCAGGCCCAGCAGGCTCCGGTCCCCGAGCCGGAGCAGGTCGAAGGCCAGGAACCGGACCGGGACGTCCTTGAACTCCAGCCCCTTCGGCCCGCTCTGGTGCCGGACGTAGCGGCCGCGGCGCTCCTGCATCCGCTCGAAGTCGATCCGGCCGTCTTCGCCGTAGACGACGACCTCGCCGTCGAGGTAGGCGGCGCGGCCGTCGAGGGCGGGGGCGAGCACGCCTTCGAGGTCGGCGAACTCCGCGGTGAAGTCGATGTTGTTGCGGCTGGTGAGCACGGTCGTGCCGTCCGGGGCGATCCGCATCGCCGCCCGGTAACCGTCCAGTTTGTACTCGTAGGCCCACTCCGGGCCGCTGCGCAGCCGTCCGCCGTCGGCCTTGGCGAGCATCGGCTCCAGCCAGGCCGGGACGAGCGACGCCTCGTCTGCCGCCATGTCGACCTCCGTCACCTTCGTGCCCAAGGTAACCCGTTCGGCCTAGATTAGCCGGGTTTGTGCAGGTGAAAGCGGCGTGAACGCCTGTTCGGCACGCCGCTCAGGCGGGCAGGAAGTCGTCGACGGCGCGGCGCAGGGTGGTGCGGACCGTCTCGGCGTCGTCGAGTTCGCCGCCGTGCAGGGCGCCGTCGCGCAGCAGGACGAGCACGCGGGCCGCGTGGTCCGGTTCCGGGTGCCCCAGCTCGGCGGCCTGCTCGCGCAGGACGCCGAAGAACCACTGCCGGTGATCCTCGATGACCTGGCGCACCCGGTTTGCGGGATCGGGGTACTCGGCGGCGGCGTTGAGGAACTGGCAGCCGCGGAAGTCCTCTCCGCAGGTCGCGTCGCCGACCACCGCCATGGTTTCGGCGAGCGCCTCGCGCGGTGGCCTGCCGGCCCGCGCCGCGTCGACGGCGGCGCGGATCCGACGGCTGGTCTCGGCGAGGTAGGCCGCGACGAGGTCGTCCTTCGTGGGGAAGTGGCGGTAGAAGGTCGCCCGGGTCACGGCCGCCTCGGAGACCAGGCGTTCCACCCCGACGGCGTGGATGCCTTCGGCGTAGAACAGCCGCGAGGCGGTCGCGAGCAGCCGGTCCTTCGGGTGCGGCTCGGCAGTCCTCATCCCCGCAGCTTAGAGAAAGACCGATCGTTCTGCCAGATCGGCTACGTCACATTGCCACGGCGGCCCGAAAGGGTCAGAGTAGTCGGCAGAAAGACCGATCGTTCTCCCTGAAGGAGCCAGCCATGAGCAAGCCCACCATCGTCCTGGTCCACGGCGCGTTCGCCGACTCGTCGAGCTGGACCGGCGTCGTCGCGAAGCTGCAGGAACAGGGCTATCCGGTGCTCGCGGTCGCGAACCCGCTGCGGGGTGTCGAGTCCGACGCGGCCTACGTGAAGGACGTCGTCGACAGCGTCGAAGGCCCGGTCGTCCTGGCCGGTCACTCCTACGGCGGTGCCCTGATCACCCGCGCGGCCACCGAGACGCCGAACGTCCGTGCCCTGGTCTACATCGCCGCGTTCCAGCCGGACGCGGGCGAGAGCGTGTTCGAGCTGTCCGGCCGCTACCCGGGCGCCAAGCTCGGCCCGGAGACCACGAACGTCCTCGAGCGCGACGGCGAGCCCGAGCTGTCGATCAAGCCCGGGGACTTCGCCGAGGTCTTCGCCGCCGACGTCCCCGCGGCCACCGCCGCGATCATGGCGGTGACGCAGCGGCCGGTCGCGCAGCAGGCCCTCGCCGCGCCGTTCGAAGGCACCCCGGCGTGGTCGAAGCTGCCGTCGTGGACGCTGGTGGCCAACCAGGACAACGCGATCCCCGCCCAGGCGCAGGAGTTCATGGCCGAGCGCGCGTCGTCGACGGTCCGCCGGATCGACGCTTCGCACGCGGTCGCGGTGTCCCAGCCCGAGGTGGTCGCCGAGGTGATCCTGGCCGCCGCCGCGGCGAGCGTCGAGTGAGTCAGCGGCTGAGCGTCCTCGCCTCGTCGAGGCGGGACAGCTTCTCGGGGTTGCGCACGGCGTAGATGCCCGTCACGAGGCCGTCGTCGATGCGGGCCGCCAGGACCGTGTCGGCCCGGCCGTCGCGACGGAGGATCAGCGCCGGGTAGCCGTTGACCTGGGCGGCTTCGAGCGTGCCCACGGCGAGGTTGCCCAGGCCGGCGGCGAGCAGGCGGGCGACGTCCCCCGCTCCGGTGACGGGCTCCGGCGCCGCCTGCACGACCCCGCCGCCGTCGCCGAGGAACACGACGTCCGGCGCGAGGACGTCGAGCAGGTTCCGCAGGTCGCCGGTTTCGACGGCGTGCCGGAACGCTTCGAGGGCGTCCCGGGTCGCCGCCCGCGAGACGGTCCCGCGCGGCCGGCGCGCGGCGACGTGGGACCGGGCCCGGTGCGCGATCTGGCGCACCGCGGCCGGGCTCTTACCGACGGCGTCGGCTATCTCGTCGTAGCCGAGGTCGAACACCTCGCGCAGCACGAAGACCGCCCGCTCGGCCGGCCCGAGCGTCTCCAGCACCAGCAGCATCGCCATCGACACGCTGTCGGCCAGCTCGGCGTCCTCGGCGACGTCGGGCGTGGTCAGCAGCGGCTCGGGCAGCCACGGCCCGACGTAGGACTCCTTGCGCCTGCCGAGCGCCCGCAGCCGCATCAACGCCAGGCGGGCGGTGATCCGGACCAGGTACGCGCGCTGGTCGCGCACCGCGTGGAGGTCGACCTCCACCCACCGCAGCCAGGTCTCCTGCAGGACGTCTTCGGCGTCGGCGGCCGAACCGAGCAGCTGGTAGGCGACGGTGAACAGCAGGTTCCGGTGGGCGACGAAGGCCTCGGTGGCGGGGTCGGCCATGGGATGCGTCCTCGTTCCGTTCGCGGGCTTTTCCACCAGATGCCGCCGACCGCCGCGGTGTGACAGTGATCGCCGTCACCCGCCCAGGGTGTCACGAGCCAGGGGGCCGCCGGCATCTCGTGGTCGTTCGCAGGCACCCACGAGAGGACGAAGCCATGGAACCCCGGTTCACGTTGACCGCCACCGAAATCGGCACCAGGTTCGCCAAGCGGTTCGGCACCGCGAGCCTGGCCATCATCCAGTCACCGCTGGAGAAGGTCACGCAGGAACTGGTGTCGCTGCGCGTCAGCCAGATCAACGGCTGCGGCTGGTGCGTCGACATCCACACGAAGGAGCTCGCGGCCGCCGGGGAGACGGGCGTGCGGATCAACCTGGTCGCGGCCTGGCGCGAGGCCACGGTCTTCACCGAAGCCGAGCAGGCGGCCCTCGCCCTGGCCGAAGAGGGCACCCGGATCGCCGACGCCGCCCCCGGTGTCTCCGACGACACCTGGGCCCGGGTGCGCGAGCACTACGACGACGACCGGATCGCCGCGCTGGTCGCCCTGGTCGCGCAGATGAACTCGGCCAACCGGCTCGCCGTGATCGTCCACCAGAAGGGCGGCGCCTACGAGCCGGGCATGTTCGGCTGACGCCGTCCGTGCTTCGCTGGGGGACATGACGAAGGCGGAGCGGTGGCGTCGGTACTGGGACCGCAAGTCCACGACCTACGACGCGGAGATGGGCGTCTGGGACCGCCGCCTCTTCGGCGACTCGCGGGAGTGGGCGTGCGGCCGGGCCGCCGGCGAGGTCCTCGAAGTCGCGGTCGGGACCGGGCTGAACCTGCCGTGCTACCCGGCGGAGGTGACGCTCACCGGCCTCGACCTCAGCGAGGGGATGCTCGCCATCGCCCGCGACCGGGCCGCCCGGCTCGGCCGGCCGGTGACCTTCCGCCGGGGCAGCGCCCACGACCTGCCGTTCGCCGAGGCCTCGTTCGACACCGTTCTGTGCACGTTCGGCCTCTGCGCCATCCCCGATCCCGCGGCCGCGGTCGGGGAGATGGTGCGGGTGCTGCGCCCGGGCGGCCGGCTGATCCTGGTCGACCACGTGACGTCGTCGTCGCGCGTCGTGCGGGGCCTGCAATGGCTGCTCGAGCTGGCGAGCGTCCCCCTGGCCGGCGAGCACTTCCGCCGCCGGCCGCTGAAGCTCGTCGAGGCACGGGGGCTGCCGGTCGAACAGCGCGAGCGGTTCAAACTCGGCCTGGTCGAACGGCTGGTCGCCCGCCGGATCAGCTGATCAGCACGCTTTCGTCCAGCCGGTTCAGCAGCGTCGCGGCGTCGCTGTAGACCGCCACCGCGCCGGCGTCGGTCAGCTCCGCCGCGCCGACGCCGCCGGAAAGCACCGAGACCGTGCGCACGCCGGCCTTCGTGGCGGCGTGGACGTCCCAGACCGCGTCGCCGACGAAGATCGTGTCCTCCGGCGCGGTCCCGGCCTTCTCGAGCGCGGCGAACACCGGCTCCGGGTCGGGCTTGGTCGCTTCCACGTCGTCCCCGGAGACGATGCCGGTCACCACGTCGTCGACGTCGAGGACCTTGCGCAGCGCCTCGAGCTCGTCCGGGCTCGCCGACGTCGCCAGCACGACACGCACCCCGCGCCCGGCCAGCTCGCGGACGAGCTCGGGAGCGCGGTCGAACGGCCGCAGCAGGTCGGCCGTCTCGAGGTAGAAGCGGCTGTGCAGCTCCTTGGCCCGGTCGCCGATGCGGCCGGCGTCTTCTTCACCCAGCAGGGTGGTCAGCAGCTTGCCGGAACCCTTGCCGATCGCGCGGTGCACGCGCCAGGAGTCGACGTCCCGGTCCAGTGCGTGGAACGCCCGGCGCCAGGCGTGGACGTGGAGGTAGTTGGAGTCGACGAGGGTGCCGTCGACGTCGAACAGGACCGCGGTGGCGATGGCTGGCTCCTCGGGTCGGTGCGGGTTTCCCGGTGCCCGGCGCGGGTATCGGGAGGGGTGCTCCGAATACCCCGTCGCGAAGGGACGTACACATGACCGGCCTCGTCTCGGCGGGGTTCCGCGGGCTGGCGGCCCTGCGGCGCGCCCCGGCCTTCCACCCGGCGGGTGTGGTGCTGCGCGGCGAGCTCCGGGCGGTCGCCGACGACCTGCCGTGGCCGTCCGGGCCGGTTCCCGTCGTCGCGCGGCTGTCCAAGGGCGCCGGCACGCCCGGGCGGATGCCGGACGCGCTCGGGCTGGCGGTGCGGATCCCCGGTGCCGGCCGCGACGGCGGGCCGTGGGACATCCTGCTGACGACGGCGGGCCGTGGCCACCTCGGCCGGATGCTGCCCCGGCCGGCGCCCGCCTGGACGCGCGGGGCCTACAGCAGCCTCGTGCCGTACCGCCTCGGCGATCGGCTCGTCTGGCTGGGGGCGTGGGCGGAAGCGTCGTCACCGCGGATCGAGGCGTCGCTCGAAGCGGCCTGCGCGGCCCAGGCGTGGGAGTTCGTGTTCCGGACCGGTCGTGCGGACGGGCGCTGGTCCGACACGGCGGTGCTGACGTTGACCGGACCCGGTGCGGAAGCGCCGTCGTTCGATCCGATGCTGAACCGGCCCGGTGGGCTGGAGTTCGCGCCGGACTGGCTGGTGCGGGTGCGGGAACGGGCCTACGCGGGGAGCCGGGCGGGGCGGCCGTCGTGATCCGGCCGCCCCGCCCGGTGCCCGGTCACCGCGAGTCGGCGATGGGGCTGCGCGTGGCGCCCAGCGGGATGAGGCCGAGCGCGATCATCCCGATGCCCAGGCCGAGGTGCAGCCAGTTGTCGGCGGTGTTCACCGGGACGAAGTTGGCCGCGCTGCCGTGGTCGATCACCAGGCCGTAGAGCCACAGGACCAGGTAGATCACCCCGCCGCCGACGAGGAACGCCCGGGCGCCGCTCGCGGTGCGCGCCAGGGCGAGCCCGGCGACGCCGAACGCCAGGTGCACGATGTTGTGCAGGATCGAAACGGCGAAGATGCCCAGGAGCAGGGCGCCGGAGTGGTGCCCGGCAAAGGTCAGCATGTCGTAGTTCGTCGTCACGCCGGGGATGAACCCCAGCACGCCGACCAGCAGGAAAACCACTCCCACGATCGCGGCGAGAAGCTGGCGCGGAGTACGCCGGACCTCGGTCTCCATCGATGACATGGTCGCTTCCTCCGATTCGGTGTGCAGGCCCCTCGGCCGGGGGACCCGCCGGGCGGCATGCCCCGCGGCGGGGCGGGCAAACGCGTTTCACGCCGGGGGTCGCCGGGTATGCCCGGGTTTCGCCCGATCGGAGGAAAGATGAGCACTCCCGAAATCGACCCGGTGACGGCCGAGAGCATGGAAGACGACGCCGACATCGCCGGCGAGCACACCGAGCCGACGTTCCGCGACCAGGAGCCCCGCGCGGGCGACAGTGACGAAAAGGACGCCGACCGCGGGGGCATGCCCTCGGCGTGAGGTCAGGAGCGGGCGCGCGGGTAGGTCCGGCGCTCGCCGATCCGGCCGTCCTTCGTGTGGATGAAGTGGGCCGTGCCGCGCTTGATCGCGAGCCTGCGCCCCTCCGCGACGGCGTCGGACTTCGTCTCGGCGCTGCCGGACGCCCGCGTGTTGCCGACGACCTTGTTCTTCCAGACCGAGCCGTCGTGGAAGGTCTCGACATCGCCGTCGGCCGGTTCGAACGTGGGCTCGCTCCCTGTCTCGGCGGGACCGGTCCCGTAGGTGCCGAAGAGGGCGGGGTCGGGCTTCGGTGCGGTGCCGGGGCCGCCGAGCGGTTCGGGGTCCATGAGGTATTCGATGCCGGCGTCGGTGGTCCAGCTGGTGCCCTTGGCGCCGTCGGGGCCGTCGGAGAGGTGCCAGATCGTGTGGTTGTGGGTCTGGTCTTCTTCGTCGAGCAGGGCGCTGGGGGCGATGTCGCCTTCGAGGCCGTCGGCTTCGAGTTCTTCGATGGCGGCGAGCCACTGCTTCTGGTGGACGGTGTCGCGGGCGAGGTTGAACTGGAGCATGGCCTTGACGCCGGGGTCGTCGGTCATGTTGTAGAGGCGGGCGGTCTGCAGCCGGCCTTGGGCTTCGGCGGCGGCGTTGGCGCGGAAGTCGGCCAGCAGGTTGCCGGAGGCGATGATGTATTTGCCGTTCCAGGGGGTGCCGTTGCTGTCGGCCGGGAGCGCGCCGCCACCGGCGACGATGGCCTGCTGGACGTCCATGCCGCCGATCATGGCCGCCATCACCGGGTCCTTGACGGCTTCGGCGGTGGCGGTGGCGGGGGCGCCCTCCAGCAACCGGGCGACCATGGTGGCGAGCATTTCGACGTGGCCGATTTCTTCGGTCGCGGTGTCCATGATCAGGTCTTTGTACTTGCCTTCGATGCGGCAGTTCCAGCCTTGGAACAGGTACTGCATCGTCACGGTCATCTCACCGAAGGCGCCGCCGATGAGTTCCTGGAGCTTGTGGGCGTAGACGGGGTCGGGCTTTTCGGGCTTGGCTTCGAACTGCAGCAGCTTCGTGTGACGGAACACGTCGTCTCCCTTCCGAGCCCGCCGAGTTCCCCCGATTGGCCGCGTCAATCGGGAAAACGCGGTGTTTGACGGGTTCCGGACCGGTTATCCGATCGAGTGATCGTCCGTCTGATCGTCGTCGAGGAGGTGGTCAGCGGTGCTCGCCCGGCACAATTCGGTGTGGCTGGTGCCCCGGCACGGCGCCCTCGCCAAGGCGTCGGTCGTCGGCGTGCTGGACCGGACAACGTATTCCCAGCTGCGCGACCGGTTGCTGGAGTTCGCGGCGGACTCCGAGGACGGCGTGCTGATCGACGTCGAACGCCTCGAACTGCGCGACCGGGCGCTGGTCCGGGTGTTCGCCCTGGTCGCCCTGCGCGTCGGTGACTGGCCCGCGATCCCGTTCGCCCTGGTGACCGGCCGCCCGGAACAGCGCGCGGTGCTCGCGGCGAGCGGCGTGCCGGTGTACCCGGACGCGGCCGCGGCCGAGGCGGCTCTCGCCCGCCCGGCGCGGCGCCGGGCCGGCCGGCTGCTCGACCGTTCGCCACGCACGTCGGCGCGCGCCCGCGGGTTCGTCCGCGGGGTCTGCGCGGAGTGGATGGTGCCGGAGCTGGCCGAGGACGCCGAGCTGATCGCGACCGAGCTGGTGGAGAACACGTTGCGCCACACGGATTCGGCGCCCCGGCTGCGGTTGGAGCTGCGCCGCGGGACGCTGTCCGTGGCGGTGTCGGACGAGAGCTGGCGGCCGGCGGTGCTGCGGGAAGGCCTCGACCTGGCCGCCGCGGGCCTGGGCCTGCGGATGATCACCAAGGTCGCGAAGCGGTGGGGGAGCAGCCGGTCCCGCTCCGGCGGGAAGACGGTGTGGGCGCTGCTGGCCCGGTCGTGAGCGGAACCGGCGAAGGGCCGCCGCCCGGGCGTTCGGCGCCCCGGCGGCGGCCCTTCGCTGCCTTGAGCCGTCAGGAACCCGGGCCCGAGTAGATCTCCGCGGCCGGCGGTTCCGAGACCGTCGCCGGCTTGTTCCAGTCGCTGAACTCCATCGCGCCGGTCTTCGGGTCGGACATCCGCAGCAGGTAGTGCGGCTCGGCCGCCGCCACCGTGGCCGTGCCTTCCGAGCTCGGGAAGCTCAGCGCCGGCGTGCCCGCGACGGTCGTCGGCTCGCCCGGCTTGAACGTCGTCTTCTCCAGCTCGCCCAGCGCGCCCTGGGTGAACGACTTGTAGTCGAGGAACATCTTGAACGCGTCCGCGATGCCCGCGCCGATCTTGGCCGCCGACGACACCCACTTGCCGGTGATCTGCTTGGCCGCCGCGGCCGGGACACCGGCCTGCTTGACCAGCGAATCGGTGAACTTGAAGTAGTACTTGTCGCCGACCCGCACGACCGGGATCTCGAGGCCGTCCTTCACCACCGTGCCGCTCGCGCTGTCCGCGTTGAGCTGCAGGTCCAGGTTCACCGCGCTGCCGTCCTGGGCCATCGTGCCCTTGACGTGCACGGCCGAGGCCTGCTTGGCGGCGGCGGAGATCGCCGAACCCACCTCGGCGGCGTCGAGGGCCGGCGCCGCCGGAGCGGTCGGCGTCGCGGACGTCGTGGTGGCGGCCGCGACCGGCGCGGGCGTGTCCGGGGTGCCGGCGCAGCCGGCGAGGGCGAGGGAACCGGCCGTGAGGAGCGCGGCCAGGCGGAGGCGAGGCATGGGTAGTCCGTTCGTGAAGGCCGGGGCGTCCCCGGACACGAACGGGCTATCGCCTGGACGAGTGGTCCGTTACAGGCGCCGTGACGGACGCCACGCTCACTGCGCCGGGCGGCGGGGGCGGAAGTCGCGCTCGGTCTCGACCTCGCCTTCCGGCGTGTGGACGAAGTGCCCGACCCGGCGCTTCCGCGCGATCTGCCGCCCCGCCAGCACGGCGTCGACGCGGCGGGGGGAGGTGTTGGACGCCCGGCGGCCGCCTTCGACGCGGTTCTTCCACAGTCCGTCTTCGTAGTAGGTGTGCACGTCACCCTCGGCCACGACGCCGCCTCCCATCGTGAGTGCTGGAAGGCTGCGGATGCCCGGGGACGTAGCGGACAAACGTTATCCGGCGTTCAAGCCAGGCCGAGTACTTCGATGGCGTTGTCCTTGAGGATCAGCGGGCGCACCTCGTCCTTGAGGTCCAGTTCCGCGAAGTCGGCGAGCCAGCGGTCCGGGGTGATCACCGGGAAGTCCGACCCGAACAGGACTTTCCGCTTCAGCAGCGAGTTGGCCGCGCGCACCAGCTGCGGCGGGAAGTACTTCGGCGACCAGCCCGACAGGTCGATGTACACGTTCGCCTTGTGCGTCGCGACCGAGATCGCTTCGTCCTGCCACGGCACCGACGGGTGCGCCAGGATCACCGTGAGGTCCGGGAAGTCGGCGGCGACGTCGTCGAGCAGCATCGGGTTCGAGTAGCGCAGCTTGATGCCGTGCCCGCCCGGCAGGCCGGCGCCGATGCCGGTCTGCCCGGTGTGGAACAGGGCCGGCACGCCCAGCTCCGCGATGGCTTCGTAGAGCGGGTAGTACCGGACGTCGTTGGGCTCGAACGCCTGCAGGCTCGGGTGGAACTTGAACCCGCGCACGCCGTGCTCGCCCACCAGCCGCCGCGCGCGCAGCACGGCGGCCTTGCCGGCGTGCGGGTCGACCGAGCCGAACGGGATGAGCACGTCCGCGTGCTCGGCGGCCGCGTCGGCGATCTCCTCGCTCGAAAGCGCGGGGTGCCCGGTCGCGGCCGGCGCTTCGACCGTGAAGACGACCGCGGCCATGTTCCGCGCCCGGTAGTGCTCGGCGATCGCGGCGACCGTCGGCGTGCGGTCCTGGCCGGCGCGGAAGTACTTCTCCGACGCGTCCAGCAGTTCCTGGTCGAGGGCGAAGCAGCCGTGGCCGTCTTGCTCGACGTGCGTGTGGACGTCGATGGCGGTCAGGGAGGAAAGGTCCACGAAGAGCTCCAGGTCAGGGCAGGTCGGGCTGCGCGGCCTTGGCGGCCAGCAGGCGGTCGAGGACGGCGTCGCGGGCGGCGGCGAGCCGGTCGGGATCGGTGCCGGCCAGTTCGGCGTCGACCCCGGCGACGAGGGTTTCGGCGAGCTCCGGCGTCAGGTGGACCCGGCCGAGGTCGCGCCACCACTGCTCGGTCGGCGGGCCGAGGTGGCGCAGGACGTGTGCCAGCCCGCCCGCGCCGCCGGAGAGGTGCTGGTTGGCGAACGGGCCGAGCACGGCCCAGCGCAGGCCGGGCCCGTTGGCGATGGCGGCGTCGATGTCGGCGACCGTCGCGACGCCGCGTTCGACGAGCGAGTACGCCTCCTGCCACAGCGCCGCCTGCAGCCGGTTCGCGACGTGGCCCGGCACCTCCTGCGCGAGGCGGATGGGCCGCTTCCCGAGCGAGGTGTAGAACGCCATGGCCCGCTCGACGACCTCGGGCGCGGTGTCGCGGCCCGGCACGACCTCGACGAGCGGGATGAGGTGCGCCGGGTTAAACGGGTGCCCGACGACGACCCGCTCGGGGTGGTGCGGGCAGCCGCGGGCGATGACGCTCGGCAGCAATCCGGACGAGCTGCTCGCCAGGACCACGTCCGGCCGCGCGGCCTCGTCGAGGACGGCGAACAGCGCGTGCTTCACGTCTTCGCGCTCCGGCCCGTTCTCCTGGACGAAATCGGCTTCCGCCGCGGCGGAGCCGGCGTCGGCGACGAACCGCAGCCGGTCCGTCGGCGTGCCTTCGAGCGCACTCCGCAGCCGCTCTTCGGCCCCGGGCGCCGGATCGGTGGCGATGACGTCCAGGCCCCGGTCCAGGAACAGAGCGGCCCAGCTCGCGCCGATCACCCCGGTGCCGACGACCGCGACGGTGGTCATGCGGACGCCCCGAAGTGGTCCAGCGCGGTGGGATCGGCCAGGACGTCCCGGCCGACGACGTCGTCGACGCGGGCGCCGAGCAGGAGTTTCTTCACCGGCAGCTCCAGTTTCTTCCCGGTGCGGTTGCGGGGGATCGACGGCACGGCGGTGATCGCGTCCGGCACGTGCCGCGGCGAAAGCGCGGTCCGCAACGCCGAAGTGATCTTGCCGCGCAAGCCGTCGTCGAGTTCGGCGCCGGACCGCAGCGCCACGAACAACCGCAGGTCGCCGTTGCCGCCCGCGGGGTCTTCGAGGTGCACGACGAGGGAGTCCTCGATCTCCGGCAGCTCCTCGACCACGGCGTAGAACTCGGCGGTGCCCAGCCGGACGCCGCCGCGGTTGAGGGTGGCGTCCGATCGCCCGGCGATGACGCAGCTGCCTTCGGGGCCGAACCGGATCCAGTCGCCATGCCGCCAGATGCCGGGATAGGTCGAGAAGTACGTCTCGCGATAACGCTCCCCGGAGTCGCCCCAGAAGCCCACCGGCATCGACGGCATCGGCGCGGTGATCACCAGCTCGCCCAGCTCGCCGACCACCGGGGTTCCGTGCTCGTCGAACGCCTGCGCGTCGACGCCCAGGCAGGGCCCGGAAATCTCGCCCGCCACGACCGGCTGCAGCGGGCTGCCCTGGACGATCCCGCTGCACACGTCCGTGCCGCCGCTGCCGACGTTGAGCAGGACGCCCGGGAACTTCTCGTGCACCCAGTGGAAGCCCTCGGCGGGCAGCGGGCTGCCGGCCGCGCCGAGCTGCCGCAGCGCGGAGAGGTCGTACTCGGCGGCGGGGTCGAGGCCCGCTTTCCGGCACGCCATCAGGAATCCCGGGCTCGCGCCCATCAGCGTTGCCCGCGTCTGTTCGGCCAGCCGCCACTGCCAGGCCAGGTCCGGGTGCAGCGGGTTGCCGTCGACCAGCACGATCGACGTGCCGGTGAGCAACCCCGAGACGAGCGCGTTCCACATCATCCAGGCGGTGGTGGAGAACCACAGCATCCGGTCGCCCGGGCGCAGGTCCCAGCTGAGGCCGTGGTTCTTCAGGTGCTCCAGCAGGATCCCGCCGTGGCCGTGCACGATCGCCTTGGGCTTTCCGGTGGTGCCGGAGGAGAACAGCACGCACAGCGGGTGCGCGAAGCCGACCGGTTCGAAGCCGGGCTCGCTTTCGGTGAGCAGGTCGTTCCAGGCGAGTGTGCCGGGCAGGTCGTGGCCGCCGTAGGGGACGTGCACGACGTGCTCGGCGGTCGGCAGGCCCGCGCGGATCTCGGCGACCTCGGCGCGGCGGTCGACGTCCTTGGCGCCGTAGCGGTAGCCGGACACCGTCAGCAGCACCCGCGGCTCGATCTGGCCGAACCGGTCGATCACCGACCGGGCGCCGAACTCCGGCGCGCAGGACGCCCAGATCGCGCCCAGGCTCGCGACCGCGAGGTAGGCGACCACCGCTTCGGGGATGTTCGGCAGGTACGCCACGACGCGGTCGCCGCGGCCGACGCCGAGCCGGGCCAGCCCCGCGCGGGCGCGGGCGACCTGGTCGCGCAGCCGGGCCCAGGTCAGCTCGGTGCGCTCCCGCGTCTGGGAGTAGGCGATGACCGCGGGTGCGTCGTCCGGGCCGTGGCCGAGGGCGTGCTCGGCGTAGTTGAGGGTCGCGCCGGGGAACCACGTCGTGCCCGGCATGGTCCGGTCGGGCACGACCGCGGTGGCGGGGGAGTGGAACCGGACGCCGAAGAAGTCCTTGATCGAGGACCAGAAGCCGTCGAGATCGGTGACCGACCACCGGTGCAGGTCCGCGTAGCCGTCGAAGACGTGCCCGCGGGTTTCCAGCCACCGCAGGTACCGGCCGATCTCGGTGGTTTCGCGGACGTCGGGCGCGACCGGGCGCAGGATCATCGGCCGACCTTCCCGGCCCGCTTCTCGAGGAACGCCTGCATCTTCTCCTTCGCTTCGGAGCTGCCACTGGCGACCGCGGCCATCAGCGCCTCCATCAGGTAGCCCTCGGCCGGGTTGGCCTCGGCGATGCGGGGCAGCGCCTGCAGGACGGCGAAGTTCGTGATCGGCGAGTTGTCCGCGATCTTGCGGGCCAGGCCGAGCGCGTGCTCCAGCCCGTTGTCCACGCGGTAGTGCGACAACCCGGCGGCGTGGCCCTCGTCGGCGTCGAGGACGCGGCCGGTGAGCATCATGTCGGCCATCCGGTGCGCCCCGATCAGCCGCGGCACCCGCACCGACGCGCCGCCGCCGACGAACAGCCCGCGCTGTCCCTCCGGCAGGGCGTAGAACGCCGACGGTTCGGCGACGCGGATGTGCGCCGCGGCCGCCAGTTCCAGGCCGCCGCCGACGACCGCGCCCTTGAGCACGGCGACCACCGGCACCCGCCCGCGTTCGAGCCGCTCGAAGGCGCGGTGCCACATCATCGAGTGCTCCAGGCCCTCGAACGCGTCGCGCTCGGTGAGCTCGGACAGGTCCAGCCCGGCGGAGAAGTGGTCGCCGACGGCGTCGAGCACGACGGCCTTGACCCCCGGCGGCGGGCTGCCGAAGAACGTCTCGAGGCCGAGCACGGTCGCGTCGTCGAGGGCGTTGCGCTTCTCGGGACGGGCCAGCCACAGCACGGCGATGTCGTCCCGCAGCTCCAGGCGCAGCGAGGGGGGCAGGAGGGGGGTGGTCATGCGGATCCGTTCGTGAAGGTTTCGGCGGCCAGCGTGCGCAGTTCGACGCGGCGGATCTTGCCGGTGGCGTTGCGGGGCAGGGTGTCGGTGAACTGCACGTGCTTGGGGATCTTGTAGCGGGCCAGGTGCCGTTCGAGGTGGGCGCGGAACCGCGGTTCGTCGAGCTGCGCCCCGGGCCGCACCACGACGAAGGCCGCCCCGGCCTCGCCCCAGCGCTCGTCGGGCACGCCGACCACGGCGCAGGCGTCGACCTCGTCGAGCCGGACGGCGACGGCTTCGATCTCGGCCGGGTACACGTTCTCCCCGCCGGAGATGATCATGTCCTTGACCCGGTCGACGACGTGCGCCCAGCCGTCGTCGTCGACGCGGACGACGTCACCGGTGCGGAACCAGCCGCCCTCGACGAAGCTCGCCTTCGACTCCTCGGGACGGTTCCAGTAGCCCCCGAAGACGTGCGGGCCGCGCACCAGCAGCTCGGCCGGGGTCCCGTCGAGCGGCTGCGGGGTGAGCTCGGGGCCGAGCGCGGCCACGTCGGTGAAGAAGTGCGGCACCCCGGCGGCGACCGGGTGGTCGAGAGTGCCCTCGTGGGTGGCCATCGAGACGCCCGGGGCGGCCTCGGTCATGCCGTAGCCCTGCAGGAGCTTCACGCCGCGGTCGAGCCACGCCTGCGCGACGCGTTCGGCCACCGGGGAGCCGCCGTAGAGCACACACGTCAGTGAGCTGAGGTCGGTGGCGTCCCAGGATTCGTGCCGCCACATCATCTCCAGCATCGTCGGCACCGCCGAAAAGCTGGTGATCCCGGCTTCGCCGATCCGGGCGAGGATGGTGCCCGGGTCGAACTTGGCCACCGGTTCGACGCTGCCGCCCTTGAACAGCGTCGGCAGCGTGATCTGGCCCAGCCCGACGCAGTGGAACAGCGGCGCGATGCACAACGCCTTGTCGGTGCCCAGGACGTCGAGGTGGGCGAGCTGGTTGACGGTGTTCCAGGTCAGGTTGCCGTGGGTGAGGACCGCCGCCTTCGGCCGTCCGGTGGTGCCCGAGGTGTAGAGCAGCAGGCACGGATCATCGAGCCGCACCTCGGTGTCCGGCGCGGGTCCACCCTCGGCGATCTCGGGTTCGAAGTCCTCCTCGGTCGCGATGACGACGCCGTCCGGGAGCCCGCCGGCCGCCGCCACGAGGCCGGCGGTGTCCGCGCTGTGCACGAGGACCGAGGCGCCGCTGTCGGCGAGCATGTACCGGATCTCGGCCGGGGAGAGCCGGTAGTTGAGCGGGACGAAGATCGCGCCGCAGCGGGCGGTGGCGAAGAGCGTCTCGAACACGGTGATGTCGTTGACGCCCAGGTAGGCCACCCGGTCACCCGGACGCACGCCTCGCCGGGTCAGCGCCCCGGCGAGGCTTTCCACCCGGTCGGCGAGCTCGGCGTAGGTGAGCGACCGGCCGGCCTGCACCAGGGCGGTGCGGGCCGGGTTGATCCGCGCCCGCCGCGCGGGCCAGCTGCCCAGACCGAAGTCGGGGAGGTTCACCGCTGCCTCCTTCACCACGGCAGCACGGGCTTGATCGCCGTGCCGGCGAGCAGGTCGTCGCCCGCCTCCTGAATCTGCCCGAACTCCGAGCGGGTGACCAGCTTTTCGAGTGGGCACCGGCCGGCGGCGACGAGCCGGGCCGGCCGGGTGCCGGGGCGCTCCTCCACTGCGGTCATCGGCGTGCTCCTCACTGAGCGAGGTCTATATCAGGAACCCTGACATGGACCAGGATGCGGCGGGCGGCCCGTCCGTGTCAAGGGACCGGGCCCGCGCCCGGGCGCGGCGGGATTTCCGGCGCAATTTTTTTGACCGTCCGTTAACCGAATCCCTTGTGGACGGACGAGTTTTTCAACGGGGAACCGGATGTTTCACCCCAGTGGCGAGGATCCGTAACGACCGTGGGCGGAATGCCGACTCCAGCGTGCCCGGGAATGGGCCGTGTCCGTTCCGTCCGGCCCGCCGGGCTGTCGGAAAAGAGGTCACCCGTGAACCCGAAGAACCTCCGGCGGTTCGCCCGCCGATCCCTGCCGCCCGGCGCCGCGGTGTCCGCTCTGCTGGCCGGCGCCGGTGTCGCCGTCGCCACCACCTTCGCCGCCGGGGTGCCGGTCGCGGTGCCCGACCACCCGCTCGGTGGCGGGGCCGCGTGCGCCGCGCTCGTCGCGCAGCAGGAGGCCCGCGGCAGCGTCAACCACCCCGCGTCCGAGGTCGAGCCGTACGTCGCCGCCGACCCGGCCGACCCGCGCCACCTGGTCGGCTCGGCGCAGCAGGACCGCTGGAACGACGGCGGCTCGAACGGCCTGACCACCGTCGTCTCCCGTGACGGCGGGGCGACCTGGACCCCGGCCGCCGCGCAGCCCGCGTTCAGTATCTGCGCCGGCGCGACGGCCGGCTCGCCCGGCTACTTCCAGCGGACCACCGACCCGTGGGTCAGCTTCTCCGCCGACGGCCGGGTCGTGTATTCGATCGCGGACTCGTTCAACGCCGACGGCCCGGCGTTCGGCGGCGCGAGCGCGATTCTGGTCAGCCGTTCCCTCGACGGCGGCGACCACTGGGAAACGCCGGTCGTCGCGCGCCTGGACACCTCGACGCAGGTGCTCAACGACAAGGAAACGGTGACCGCGGACCCGCTGCTCGCCGACCGGGCGTACGCGGTGTGGGACCAGCTGGTCTCGCCGCAGAGCCACGCCAACCCGAGCGCGTACACGCACGCGATCACCTACCGCGGCCCGGCCTACTTCTCCCGCACCACCGACCGGGGCGCGACCTGGAGCACCGGCCGGATCATCTTCGACCCCGGGCAGAACGACCAGACGATCGGCAACCAGATCGTCGTGCCGACCACCGGCCCGGCGCGCGGCGTGCTGATCGACGGCTTCGACCTGATCACCAACAAGGGTGGCGCCTGCCCGTACACGCACGGCGGCCGGCATTGCCGCGGCTCTTCGACGTCGACCGCGGCGGTCGTCCGGTCCACCGACGGCGGGACGACGTGGTCCGGCGCGATCGGCATCGACACCCAGCAGGTGGCCTCGGTGACGATCGCCGGCCACCCGGTCCGCTCCAGCGACGAGCTGCCCGAGTTCGCCGTCAACCCGGTCAACGGCTTCGTGTACGCGGTCTGGCAGGACGCCCGGTTCAGCGCGACGGGCGCCTCGAAGATCGCCTTCGCCCAGTCCGCCGACGGCGGGCTGACGTGGGGTGACACGATCCGCGTCGACCAGGCGCCGGGGGACACGCCCGCGTTCGTGCCGCAGATCCGCGTCACCGCCGACGGCACGATCGGCTTGAGCTACTACGACCTGCAGAACGCGACCGCGGCGCAGCCCGGCCTCACCGACGCCTTCCTCGCCCACTGCCACGCCGCCACGAGCGACTGCGGCAACCCGGCGAACTGGGCCGTCAACGGCCGGACGAGGCTGACCGCGACGTCGTTCGACTTCACGACCGCCCCGGACGCCGGCGGCTACTTCCTCGGCGACTACTCCGGGCTCGCGGCCACGGGGCCGGCGTTGACGGCGTACTTCGGCGTCGCGCGGCCGGTGGCGGTCAGCGGGGCGTCGGACATCTTCGCCAACCACGCCGGATAGCGGTCCCGGACATGATTCACCCGGATGGGTGGTTTGAATGGCGCGCGTGCGGGTCGCGTGCGGAGGTAGGGGGTTCGGCCGTTGGCGGGGTTGCGCCGTTCGGATCAAGGACTACGCTGCGAAGTGCGGTCAAGCAGCACCATCCGTCCCCCGAACTTGCCAGCGACCGAACGGGTCCGGCACCCGTTCGTCACGTCATCTGCGAATGAGGCGTGGAGAATGTTAGTCGTCCAGCCCCCAGCGACGGCGATCCCCGTAGCGCCGTCGAAGCGCGAACAATTCGACATCCAGGTGATCCGCCCGTACTTCGGCGCGGTCATGATCCGCATCCGCGGCGCGCTCGACGCGGACAGCGCACCCCAGGTGCGGTCGGCGCTGAGCACCTGGGCCCACCGCCGCTTCCCGGTCCTCGTGCTCGACCTGTCCGAGGTCGACTTCCTCGACGGCGCGGGTCTCGCGGCCCTGGGCGGCATCCAGGCGCGAGTGGCCCGCGAGAACGCGACCCTGCGCATCGTCACGGGTGACAACCGGGTGGTGCGCCGGGCGTTGTCGGCCACCGGGCTCGACCACGCGCTCAACGTCAGCCGCCTGCCGTCCGGGTGGGAACGCGCCACGGAGATCCCCGGCCAAAGCTGAGTGGTGCCCGCCGGTGGCCGCCCGCAGTGCCGGGCGGCCACCGACGGGCGCCCCAACCGACCCTCCAGGCACGCAAGCCGACCCTCCAGGTTACGCAAGCCGACGCTCCAGGCACGCAAACCGACCATTCCGGTACGCGGCCCGATTCTGCGGGTGCGCGAGCTGACCCTCCAGGCACGCAACCCGACCGTTCCGGTACGCGAGCCGACCGTTCCGGCGCGGCCCGGCCTTTCCGGCTGCGTGCTGTGCTCAGGGGCGGTCGAGCGGGGCCAGCTCTTCGAACGGCCGCCGCACGCGCACCAACCGGTCCGACGTGTCCACGTCCTCCCACGCCACGTACCGGCTGTGGCGGTGCACCCAGCGGATCAGCCTCACCAGCGGCACCGGCCCCCGCTGGTCGTGGCGCTGGTAGCCGAACAGCCGCACGCGCGTGCGTCCCACGATCACCCCGCGCACCACCAGCTGCGGCAGCCCGTCGTTGCCCGGCGTCGCTTCGGCGCGGATCTCGCGGATCGCGCCGAGGTCGCGGCCCGCCGGGTCGCGGACCGGGCGGCCGATCAGGTCACCGGCTCGCACGGCCCGCTCCCGGAATCCGGCCGATCACGCGGCGGCGCAGCCAGTCCTCCGACGGGCTGGTCGTGGCCTGGGCGACGGCCGTCGTCACCACGATCGTCGGCTCGACGCGGCGGATGGCGGTCATGGGGATGCGTTGCGGCGCCTGGGCGCGGAAGCCGCGGCCGACGTGGTGCAGGAGCCTGCCGATCGGGCCGCCCATGCGGTCCGCCAGTGCCTCCGGGCCGACCAGGAGCGCGTCGACGACCCACCGCCCGTCTTCGGTGCGGAGCTCGAGGTCGTCGACCTTGCCGACCACCGTGCCGTCCTCGCCGATGATCTGCCGGTCGAGCAGGGTGTCGCCCAGGTCGACGAGGCCGAGATCGGTCCACGGGTTCATTGGCCTGCTCCGGTGAAGATCATGAGGGGGATCGCCACCAGCGCCGCGACGGCGATGACGACGAGCATGACGACGCCGACGGTGTTGCTGAAGTGGCCGTTGGCGTGCTTGCCGAGGTACTCGCGGTCGTTGGCGACGATGAGCACCGGCAGGTAGGTCAGCGGCAGCGCCACCGCCGAGAAGATCAGCGAAATCTCGGTCAGGCCGACCGGATCGAGCCCCGTCTGCACCACCAGCACCGCGATCAGCAGGCCGGCGCCGACGGTCAGGTGGAACCGGGCGGCGTTGCGCGGCGCGCGGCGCTTGCCCCAGTCCCAGCCGAAGTACTGCGCCAGCATGTACCCCGACGACAGGCCCGTTTCCAGCGCCGCCCCGAAGGTCGCGGCGAAGATGCCGATCAGCACAATCACCAGGCCCGCGGTGCCGAGCGCGAGCGTCACCGGCAGCACGATCTGGCTGACCTGGCTGACGTCGACCCCCGCCGGGAACAGCACGATCGCCGAGCACGCCATCACGGCGATGGCCAGCAGCCCGCCGAGGGGGAACCCGAGCAGCACGTTGGCCCGCTGGACCGACAGGTCCTTGACCGTCCAGCCCTCTTCGACGCCACCGGAGGAGAAGAAGAACACCTCGTACGGCGTCATCGCCGACGCGAACAGCGCCACCGCGTGGTAGGCGTAGGTCGGCAGCGCCTGGTCGGGCGGCGGGGCGAGCCCGGCGACCTGCGCGCCCAGCGACGACCAGTCGGGGTGCAGGAAGAACACCGCGACGGCGAACACGCCGATCGCCAGCCCGCCGAGACCGAACCCGGTCTCCATCCGCTCGAAGCCGACCCGCCAGACCACCAGCCAGATGAGCACGCCGATCGGCAGCACCCACACCAGCCGGTCGACCCCGGAGGCGAGCTCGATGACGATCGCGACGCCACCGATCTCCGCGCACACGGTCAGCAGCGTGATGAGGAACGACCCGGCGAGGTTGAGCATGGCCATCCGCGGGCCGAGGCGTTCGCGGATCAGGTCGAACACCGGACGCCCGGACACCGCCACGATCCGCCCGGACATGTCGGCGTACACGCAGATCCCGAGCACGCCGAGGACGGTCACCCAGACCATCGCCATCCCGTAGCGGGCGCCGACGACGCCGCTCTCGACGAGGTCGCCGATGTCGACGAAGCCGCCGACTGCGGTGAGGATGCCGAGGGTGACGGCGAGGAACTTCTTGCTCACGACGTCACACCCCAGCGCGCGAGCTCGCCGATGAGGCCCTGCAGTTCGGCGTCGATCCGGTCGAGCCCGTCGTCGGTGCCGTCGCCGAGGCCGTCGTCGAGCCGGTGGGCCACCGCGACCGCGCGGTCGGTGATCGACGCGAGCGCCGCGCGGGCGCGGTCGTCGGTCAGCTTGCCGACGTCCTGGCCAACCGCGCCGAGTTCGTCGGCCGCGTCCCGGACGGTGACCGACAGGCTCGGCACGGGCGGCACCTCGTCCCGGTCGGCGGTCACCACCAGCCGCAGGAGTTCGAGCTGACCGCGGATCTCGCGTCCGGCGTGCACGGTTTCGGCCTGGGGGTCGGCGCCGCAGGCCGCCAGCGTCGCGACCGCGACGACGGCGGCCATCGCGCAGCGCCGACTTCGCCGTAGCACGGTCACTCGGCCGGGGTACCCGATTGCGGAGCGGACAAACCTCCACCGTGGACAGACAGGGTGGTTGAACCCGTGCGGGGGTGGGAAATTGGGGGCCATGCCGAGCGAAATGTCTCCTCGGGCCGGGGATGGACCGGACGAAAACGACCTTCCGGTCACCCGGCCGGCGTGGCCGGTCACGGCGCTCAGCGCGGCGGCCCAAGGCGGCCTCCTGTGGGTCCTCATCGCCGGGGTGCTGGCGTGGCGGCCGGGTCCCCGGCGCCGGGCGGCGGCGCGCGGGCTCGTGGCGGGTGCGGCCGGCATGGCGTGCGGCCACGCCGTCAAAGCGGTGGTGCGCCGCCCGCGGCCGCCGGCGCAGAGCCTGCCGGCCCACCGCGCGCTGCTCGAACAGCCGAAGTCGTCCGCGTTCCCCTCCACGCACGCGACGACGGCGGCCGCGTTCACGGTCGCCGTCGGGCTCACCTCGCCCGCGACGGGGGCGGCGATCGCGCCGCTGGCGGCCGCCGTCTGCTACAGCAGGCTCCGGACGCGGGCGCACTGGCCGACCGACGTGTACGGCGGGGTGGCGATCGGCGCCGTCGCGGGCGGCCTCGTGCACGGCCGGCTCAGGCGCGGAAGTACGCCCGGAAAGTAGTGCCGCCCTCGCCGGTGTGCAGGCGGACGAGATCGGCGAGGTGGTTGACGAGCAGCAGCCCGCGCCCGCGCGGCTGGTACGGGCTCGCGGGGTGGCGGCCGGCGAGGGGATCGGTGAGCCGGCCGCGGTCGTGGACCTCGCAGACGAACTCGCCGTCGCCGCCCCAGAACCGGACGGTGCCGGAGCCGCTGCCGTGTTCGACGCTGTTGGACAGCAGCTCGGTGACGACCATCTCGACGTCGCCGAGCCGGTCTTCGGCGAGCCCGCAGGCGGCCGCGCGGACGTGGGCCAGCGCCCGGGCCGCCGCGAGGTCGGTGGTGCCGTCCAGTTCGAACGCCCCGGACGGCACGGGCAGCGGCTGGTTGTACCGCTCGATCAGCCCGGTCGGGTCGAACGCCGGGCTGGAGCGCTGCCCGGTGCCGTCGATCAGGACCGGGTGCGTGGCCTCGGCGTCGGCGAGGACGTCCGGGGCGAGCGCGTCGGCGTCGTAAGGGCAGAGGATGGTCGCGTCCCGGCCGCTGAAGGCGAGGTTGATGAGGGCCTCGTGCTGGGCGCACGCCGGGTACTCGACGGCCGAGCGCGCCGCCCAGATCGGCTCGCCGATGATCCGCGCCGGCTTTCCGGGGTGGCTGTCGGCGAAGGCGCGCAGCACGCCGGGGATGATCCGCCCCGGGTTGCGCCCGGCCACGGTCATGTCCAGCAGGCGAACCCGCGCGGCGTCGGCGCCGAGTTCGCGTTCGATCAGCTCGAGGTTGGCGCCGGGGACCGCCACCGCCACCGGCTCGCCGGCGGCGAGGCCGTCGCGGACGAACGGCACGGTGCCCGCCAGGTACTCGGCGGCACCGCGGTAGAACAACGCGGGGTGCCCGAAGGTGCCGGTACCCGTCTCCGCGGTCGCGCTCAAGCCGCCTCTCCTTCCGCCCGGGACCTCACCAGTATGCGGGATCCCCTCCGCATCGGGTGACCCCCCGGTCACCGGGCGATTGCCGGAGACGGAGACACGGCGGATCACGCGCGGGGACGCCGCGGCCCTGCTGGGCGGCCTGGTGTCCGGCGCGTTCGAGGTCTCGGGACCGGACGTGCTGGAGCAGATCGTCCTGATCTGAGGCTCGCCGGTCCACGGGAAGCCCGTCGCGTCGTGCTCGCGGAGCACCGTCAGGAGTCGGCCGCCGGCCGGGTCGTCTCCGCTTCGAACGTCGCGCCGAGTTCGGCGAACTCCTTCGCGGCGGCCGCCAGCAGGGCGGCGTCGCCTCGGTGGCGGGCTCGGGCGCGGGTCAGGGCCGCCGCCGTCCAGCGGTTGCGGGCCGCGTGGTGCTCGGCTCGGGTCAGGTGCTGCGGCGCGTCCGGCGCGTCGAGGAGCACAGCCAGTTCCGCGGCCACGCCGGCCGCGTAGCCGTTGAAGCGCCCGGGAGTGAACTCGGCGCCCGCTTCGGCGAGCCGTTCCGCCAGGCCGGTGCCCGTGTGCAGGGCGACCCTGGCCCGGACGAACGCGTCCAGCGGGGCGAGATTGGCCGAATCCGCCGGTGTGGCCACGCCCGCGACATCCGCCGCTCGGGTGCGCCAGCGGGTCATCGACGGCTCGTCGCCGGACAGGCCGGCCGCCAGCGCCGCCGCGAGCAGCGGAACACCCAGGGTCGCGTTGCGCGGGAGTCGGGCGCGCCACAGCTCTTCCGCGGCCTCGCCCGCTTCGGCGAACCGGCCGGTCAGTGCGAGGGTGGTGACCAGGCCGCTCGTGCCCCAATACGGGTGGCCGGCCAGCGCCGGGTCGCCGGCCGCGCGTCGGCTCAAGGCCAGCGCGTCGGACAGCGCGCCGGTGGCGACGGCGTAGGTGATCGCGGCCCGGAACGCGTCCAGGACCTCGACCGCCGCGTGCGGGTCGGTGCGGTCCAGTGCCGTGACGAGGGCGAGGCGCTCCTGGGTCGTGCGGTACGCCTGATCCGGACGGCCGGCCAGCGCCTGCGCCGTGCACCGGGCGTCCAGGGCCGCGCTGAGCAGCAGTGGGTCGCCGGCCGCCGCCGCCACGGCCCGCTCGGCCGCCGCGGGGTCGACCGACTGCGGGCCGGCCCCGGACCGCCAGGCGTGCGCCACGGCGAGGTCGGCCGCCGGTGCTTCGGCGGCGTCGGTGAGCATCCGGTCCAGTTCCGAGTCGGGGACGGGGTCGGTGACGAAGCCGGCGCCGCGGAACCGTTCGGCCAGCACGACGGCGCCGGCCAGGCACGCCGCCCGTGTGCCGGGGTCGCCGCCGGCGCGCTCGGCCGCGACGAGCAGCAGGTCGAAGTGGTCGCGCGCGTGGGTGAGCAGGTGGGTGCAGCTGCCGGCGAGCGCCAGATCCGCCGCGGCGGCCGCGGGGGAGGGGGCGCGGTCCGCGGCGGTGCGCCAGTGGGCCACCGCTTCGGCGAGGAAGCCGCGCGCGTAGGTCAGGCGGGCGAGGTCCGCGGCCAGGTCGTGGTCTCGGGTCGCGAGTGCGCCCGGGAGCTGGTTGGGGTTGGCCGGGGCGGGGGTTGCCGGGTGGGTGGGCCGGTGGTGGCTGGGCTGGTCGGGGGTTGCGGGGTGGCTGGGTTGCCGGTGGCTGACCGGGGCGGGGGTTGCCGGGTGGGTGGGCCGGTGGTGGCTGGGCTGGTCGGGGGTTGCCGGGTGGCTGGGGTGCTGGTGGCCGGGCTGGTCGGGGGTTGTGGGGTTGGTAAGCCGCTCGTGACTGGGCTGATCCGGAGTCGCAAGAGTGTTCACCGCGCCGGTGCGCGGGACCTGGCCGGGCTCGGCACGGACAGGCCCGTGGTGGCCGGGCGCCGATGCGCCTTCCGCGACGCAGGCGCGCAGGTCGTCGGCTATCCGGTCGAACTCGTCGCGCCAGTCGCCGCCGAGGCGGGCCACCAGTTCTCGTGCTCGCCGGGCGGCCCACTCGTGGTAGCGGGCGTCGACCTGCTCCGCCTCCGGCGATTCCGCCAGCCGTTCGCGGGCGAAGCGGGCCACTCCGTCGAACAGCGTCCAAGCGCCCGCCTCCCGGTGGGCCGTGACCAGGGATTTGTCCACCAGCCGCCCGATCACGTCGGACACCGCGCCGACCGATGACTCCGGCGACAGCGCCGCCGCGTCGGCCAGTGCGAAGGCGTTGCGGAACCGGGAAATCCGGGCCAGGACCGTCCGTTCCTCCGCACTCAGCAGCCGATGGCTCCACTCGAGCACCGACCGCAGCGACCGGTGCCGGTCCGGGCCGCGGCCGGTCGCCAGCACGCGCAGCGGGTCGTCGGCCAAGCCGGCGCGCAAGGCGTCGATGCCCAGCGACGCCACCCGCGCGGCCGCCAGCTCGATGGTCAGCGGTGAGCCGCCCAGCTCGCGGCAGAGCGCGGCGATCGTGGCCGGATCGGCGTCGAACGCGGGATCGACCGCCTTCGCCCGCTCGGTGAAGAGCTCCGCCGCGGCGGGCAGCGGGCCGAGCTGCAGCACCGTCTCGCCGGGCACGCCCAGGCGTTCCCGGCTGGTCGTCAGCACGCTCAACCCCGGGTTCGCCGCCGTCAAGGCCGTGATCACGTCGGCGACGTCGTCGGCCACGTGCTCGCAGTTGTCCAGCACCAGCAGCGCCCGGCCGGCCAGCTGCGCGGCCACCGCGTCGGGCAGCGGCTGCTGCGGGTGGGGCAGGACGCCGAGCCCGGCCGCGACCGACTCGAGCACCGAACCCGGCCGGCTGGGGACGAGGTTGACGAACGTCGCCCCGTCCGGGAACTGCGGCGCGGCCGCTTCCGTCGCGGCCACCGCCAGCCGGGTCTTGCCCATCCCGCCCGGGCCGAGCACCGTCGTCACCCGGCTTTCGGCCACCAGGCGCACCACGGCGTCGCGTTCGGCCACCCGGCCGACGAAGCTCGTCGGCGGCCGCGGCGTTCCCACGACCAAGCCCGCCGGGCCGGCCAGTCCGGGAGCCCGCGCGGCCAGCTCCCGGCGATCACGGGCGTCCAGCTTCCGCAGGAGCGCCGACACGTGGCTCTCCACGGTCCGCACCGACACGTAGAGCCGGTCGGCGATCTCCGCGTTGGTCAGCCGGTCCGCGACCGCCAGCAGCACCTCGCGCTCGCGCGGCGAGATCGTCGGCGCGGTCGGCATGCCACCGAGTATGCCGGGTCGGTCTCCGTGGTGGATTCCGTGGTCACCACGGATGCCCCCGCACCCGGGCCGGCCCGAAGATCACCACAGAGCAAGACCGATCCGAAAGGAAACCCCACCATGGTGGTCATCGCCAAAGAAGACGACCTGCGCATCGGCAGCGGGCGCACCGCCCGGTTCGAAGGCGAGGCCTACGGCTCCGGCGTCTCCTTCTTCCACGTCCACAACACCGAAGGCCAGGGACCGGGCGCGCACGTCCACCCGTACTCCGAAACCTGGGTGGTGCTCGCCGGCCGGGCGCTCTTCCGCACCGCCGACGGCGAAGGCCTGGCGAACCAGGGCGACGTCGTGGTCGTCGGCGCGGGCACCGCGCATGCGTTCCGGGCCGTCGGCCCCGAGCCGCTGCGGATGATGTGCATCCACGCCTCCCCGCGCATCGAGCAGGACTTCCTCGACGACGACGCGGCCGCCGAAGCCGGCGTCACCTTCTGAACCCCCGAAAGGACTCCGTCATGGACACCACCCTCGCCCGCCCGGCCGTCTCCGCGCGCCTGACCTGCCTCGCCCTCGCCGCTCCGCTGTGGACCACGGTGGCACTGGCCCAGGCCGCCACCCGGGACGGCTTCGACCTGACCCGGCACCCGCTCAGCGCGCTCGGCACCGGCGAACTCGGCTGGGTGCAGATCACGAACTTCGTCGTCGCCGGCGTGCTCGTCCTCATCGGCGCGCCCGGCCTCGGGGGCGCGGTCTCGTGGCTGCTGGGCGGCTACGGCGCCGGAATGGTCGCGGCCGGGCTCCTCGTCCCGGACCCGGCGGACGGCTTCCCGGCCGGCACGCCCGCCGGTGCGCCGTCGGCGCTGTCGTGGCACGCCGCCGGTCACCTGGCGGCCGGCAGCATCGCGTTCCTCGCCCTCATGGTGGCCTGTTTCGTGCTCGGCCGCCGGTTCGCCCGGGCCGGGGACCGCCGGGACGCCGTGCTGTCGGTCGTCGCCGGCGCCGCCTTGCTGCTGGGCAACCTGTGGGCGATGAGCGGCGGCCGGGCCGGCACGCTGACCCTGGCTGTCGGCGTGATCACCGCGATGCTGTGGATTTCGGCCGTCGCCGCCCGGCCTCGGTGACCGTCCCGCCCGGTTCGCGCGGAAACCAGAGGTCAGCCGATGCGGGCGCCGACCGCGGCCAGCGCCGTCGTCACCGGCTGGAAGAACGTCACGCCGCCGGTGCGGCAGTCGCCGCTGCCGCCCGAGGTGATGCCGATGGCGCTGCCGTCGCCGGAGAACAGGGAACCGCCGCTGTCGCCCGGCTCGGCGCACACCGTCGTCTGGATCAGGCCGGTGACCCGGCCCTCGGGGTAGTTGACCGTGGCGTTCAGGGCCGTCACCCGGCCGCTGTGCAGGCCCGTGGTACTGCCCATCCGGGAGACCTGCCGGCCGACCTGCGCCGCGGCCGCGCGGGTGATCGCGACGGTCCGGCCGCCGCCGGTGTCGACGACGCTCGGGGCGTTCGTGGCGGCGTTGTCGTAGGTCAGCAGCGCGAAGTCGCCGTTGCCCGGGAACGTCGACTGCTTGAGCGTGGCCACCGGCCGCGCGCCCTGTGCGAGCGACCACCGGCGGCCGGCGGCGGCGCAGTGGCCCGCCGTGAGGATGCCGGGCCCGCTGTTCGTCGTCACGTTGAAGCCGAGCGAGCAGCGCGCCCCGCCGGCGAAGATCGCGTCGCCGCCTTCGGCGAACAGGCTGAGGACCCCGGGCGTCCGTTCGACGCGGACGGCCTTGCCGCGGGTCGCCGCCAGCAGGCTGTCCCACTTGGCGCCCTGCACGGTGCTGTCGGCGGTGACGACCGTTTCGCCGGTCCGCTCGTCGACCGCCCAGGCCGTGCCGGTGATGCCCGGCGCGGCGGCCGCGTCGGTGACGGCGGTGCCGGCGTTGCCCGCGGCGTTCGCCTGGGGAAGGGCGATGGCCGCGGTGCCGGCGGCCAGGACGGCGGCCGCCGCGGCCAGGATCTTGCCGCGGCTGATCTTCCTGTGTCGGGAGCGCATGGCGAGTGACCTCCGGAGCCGTTGATCCACTTCCTGTAGTGGTGCACGGCCCGGCGGCGCGTCCGGTTCACCCGGTTCCGAACGCGGGCGTGCGCGGCGAAGGAGCGGAAAGCCTTCTCGCCGCGCACGAACCCGGAACCAGCCGCTGTCGAAGGTCCCCGGCTACGGCGTCGTCAAATCGAATCGCTGAAGGGTGACCGAGCCGCCGAGTGCCTGGGTGGCGTGGTTGAAGACGGCGAACCGGTAGCCCATGAAGAACTGCCAGGCGTTGTTCAGGGTGAACGCCGTGCCCAGCGGCGTGAAGTTCACCCCGTCGGTGCTGTAGGAGAACCGGGCCTGGCGGCCGGTGCCGGGACGGATGTCGGCGGTGGTGCGCAACCAGATCTTGCTGCCCGAGAGCGCGGCGCTCGCCACCTCCGTCCCCGTGCCGGTGGTGCTCCAGTTGCTGTCCATGGTCAGGCCGTTGACCATGACCACCCGGTTGCGGCCGCTGTCGCGTTTGATGCCGATGTAGGCCGAGGAGTCGCGCAGCATCGCCAGGCCGGTGCGATCACCGTCGCGCATCGACGTCAGGTCGAGCGTGGCGGTGGCCGTGGAGGACGGCCCCTGGATCCGGTGGGTCAGGGTGTTGCGGGCGGAGTACAGGTCGTTGGTGACCGTCGCCGTGGACAGCTTCACCCCGTTGCCGACGGAGAACTTGGTGGTGTCGGGGTTGTGGTTCCACTCCCACTGCGGGCTCAAGCCCGGGCCGGGGAAGGTGTCGGTCCCCGTCATCGGCTCCACCTGGCGCGGCGGTGGTGGCAGGTTCGGCTTCGGGTAGGTCGTGCCCCAGCGGCCGTTGACCGTCTGCAGCTTCGGCCAGCCGTCGGCCGTCCAGGTGACCGGGGCGAGGGCGGGGACGCGGCCGCCGGGGTAGGCGTCGACGAAGGCCAGGTAGTACCAGTCGCCGTTCTGCGTCTGCACCAGGCCGCCCTGGTGCGGGACACCGCCGCCGGAGATCGGGCCCGGCAGGTCCAGCAGCACCTGCTGGATGGTGTACGGCCCCCACGGGCTGCTCGCCTTGAGGATGTACTGGCCGTTGGCCGGACGCGTCACGAAGATGTAGTAGCTGCCGTTTCGCTTGTAGAACCGGGAACCTTCGAGCGTGCCGATGTTCGACGGCGTCTGGAAGACCTGCTGCGAGCGGACTTCCGTCTTCCCGTCCTTCGAGAGCTGGGCGACGCTGAGGGTGGTGTTGCCGTAGGCGACGTACATCGTGTCGTCGTCGTCGACGAGCATGCCGGCGTCGTAGTAGCACTTGTCGATCGTGGTGTGCTTCGACCACTGCCCGTCCACCGCGGTGGCGGTGTAGATGTAGGTCTTGGCGAAGTCGATGCAGCCACCCCAGTAATACGTGTCGTTGCTCGCGCGGTGGTTGAAGAACGACGCCCAGATGCCGCGCACGTACCCGCGTCCGCCGCTCATGTCGTACTTCGCGCCGAAGTCCAGTTTGGGCACGGAGTGGCCGGCGAACTCCCAGTTCACCAGGTCGTACGAACGCAGGATCGGCGCCCCGGGGGAGTAGTGCATGGTCGAGGCGGAGTAGTAGTAGGCGTTGCCGACGCGGATGATGTCGACGTCGGCGAAGTCCTGCCACAGCACCGGGTTCGTGAACGTCGACGGCTGGTTCGGCGTGGTCGTGGTGGTCGGGGTGGTGGGGGTCGTCGGGGTGGTGGGGGTGGTCGGCGTGGACGGCGCCGTGGGTTCGACGCCGCCGGTGCAGAGGGTGCCGTTGAGCCGGAACTCCGACGGCGTCGGGTTGGCCGAGGTGAACGAGCCGTTGAAGCCGAACTCCGCCTTGCCGCCGGTGGGGATGGCCGCGTTGTAGGCGACGTTCTTCGCGTTGACGGTGGTCCCGTCCTGGGTGATGGTCGCGTTCCAGTGCTGGCCCACCTGCTGGCCGCCGGTGAACGACCAGGTGAGCGTCCACCCGTCGACCGCGTCACCGAGGTTCGTGATCGACACCGACGCGCCGAAGCCGCCCTGCCATTCGGAGGTTTTCGTATAGGTGACCGAGCACCCGGCCGCGGCGTGCGCGGCCGGGGTCGCCACCAGGACGGCGCCGGCGAGGCCGGTCGCGGCGAGCAGGGCCGAGGCGGCCGCCCGGGATCGTCGGCGTGACACCACGTCTGTCCTTTCGCATCAGGCGGCGAACTGCCACCAGTTGACGTTGAAGAGGTAGCCGCTGCCGCCGGTGAACCGCAGGACCAGGTCCTGCGTGCCCGTCACACCGCTGACCGGGCAGGACACCGACGTCCAGGTCTGCCAGCCGCCGGTGCCGGCCACGGTGCAGCGGCCCACGACCGTGCCGGTGGCACTGCCCAGGCGCACCTCGATCGTGCCGCCGGAGCTCGCGGAGGCGACGCGGGCGGTGAACGTCTTCGCGCCCGCGCCGAAAGCGACGTTGCGGACCTTGACCGTGTCGCCGTTCTCGATCCACCCGATGTTCATGCCGCCTTCGGACGCCGGCTCGGTCTCGATCCCCGTTTCCCGGTTGATCGTCTCCGCTTCCTGCCGGACGTAGGGGTTCAGCGTGTCGGCCGGCGGCGGCCCGCTGGTGGTCATGTTGATCGTCGGGATGCTGCCGTCGGCGTTGTAGGCGAACTTCTCCACCGCCACCGAGCGGGTGTAACCGCCGCCGCCGGGCAGAGCACCGTTGTGGTAGAAGAAGTAAGAGCTGCCCTTGTAGTCGATGATGCCGGGGTGGTTGGTGAAACTGCCGCCCTGCGTGGGCATCACCGTGCCCCGGTAGGTCCACGGGCCGGTCGGGCCGGGCGAGGTGGAGTAGCCGATGAACTCCGAGCAGCACTTGGCCGCGAACACGTTGTAGTACGTGCCGTTGCGCTTGTAGACCCAGGGGCCTTCCTCGTACAGCGTCGGACGGCTGCCGCCGTTGGGACGCGTGCCGAACCCGGCCGTGGTGAGCGGGATCTGGTTGACACCGCCCGAGTACGACGTCATGTCGGCGTTGAGCCGCACGTACCACAGGTTCGGGTTGCCCCAGTACAGATACGCCTGCCCGTTGTCGTCGATGAAGACGGTGGGGTCGATCTCGCCGTTTTCGACGAGCGGGCGGCCGATGGCGTCGCGGAACGGCCCGGTGGGGCTGTCCGCGACGCCGACGCCGATGGCCATCCGGCCGGTGGCGCGGTTGACCACCGGGACGTACCAGTAGAACTTGCCGTTGCGCTCCACGGCCTGTCCGGCCCACGCGTCCTGTTTGGCCCAGCTGAACGTGGACAGGCTCATCAGCGAGCCGTGGTCGGTCCAGTTCACCATGTCCGCCGACGACCAGACCCGCCAGTCCTTCATGGTGAAGTAGGTCGAGCCGTCTTCGTCGTGCCCGGTGTAGAGGTAGACGCGGCCGTCGTGCACCAGCGGAGCCGGGTCGGCGGTGTAGATGTGCTGCACGATCGGGTTGTCGGCGTGCGCGGTGCCGGGCAGGAGCGCCATCGCGCACAGGGCCGCGGTCAGCAGGCAGGTCAGTTTGCGGCGCACGAGGTCGTCACCCCTTCGGCGTTTCCGGTGCCCTGGAAGCCGAATTCCGTGGACTGCCCGGCGGCGACGGTGCCGTTGTAGCTGACGTTGGTCCACGTGACGCTGCCCGTGGTGCCGCTGTTGCCGGCGCTCCAGGCGCTGGTGACGGCCGCGCCCGAGGGCAGGTTCGTCGTCACGCGCCAGCCGGTGAGGCCCGCGGTGCCCGCGCTGACCTTGACGTTCGCGACGAACCCGCCGTTCCACTGGTTCAGCGAGACCGAGGCGGTGCAGTCACCGGGCGGCGGCGTGGTCGTGGTCGTCGGCGTGGTGGTCGTGGTCGGCGTCGTCGTGGTGGTCGGCGTCGTCGTGGTGGTCGGTGTCGTCGTGGTGGTGGGCGTGGTCGGCGGGGCGGCGTTCAGTGCGTCGAGGACACTGTTGTACGCGGCCTTCTTGTTCCCGTTGCCGTCGAAGAGGAGCGGGTTCTCCCCGGTGCGCCACGAGTCGGTGTCGCGGATGCCCCACGTGGTGATGCCGGCGCAGCGGGCGACGGCCACGCAGGCGCGGGTCACCGCCGCATAGGCGTTGGCCTGGTTGGAACCGGCGATGTCGAGCTCGGTGATCTGGACTTCGACGCCGAGGTCGGCGAACCGCTGCAGGTTGGCCTGGTAGTCGCCGGGCGGGTTGCCGGAGAGGTGGGACTGGAAGCCGACGCAGTCGATCGGGACGCCGCGGGACTTGAAGTCCTTGACCATGTTGTAGATGCCGGTGCTCTTTGCGTTGACACCGTCGGTGTTGTAGTCGTTGTAGCAGAGCTTCGCGCCCGGGTCGGCGGCCCGCGCGGCGCGGAAGGCGGCCTCGATCCAGTCGTTGCCGGTGCGCTGCAGGTTGGAGTCGCGGCGGCCGCCGCTGCCGCCGTCGGCGAACGCCTCGTTGACGACGTCCCAGGCGTAGATCTTGCCCTTGTAGTGGGTGGCGACCTGGGTGACGTGGTTCATCATGGCGGAGCGCAGGTCGGAGCCCTCCATGCGCTGCGCCCAGCCCGGTTCCTGCTGGTACCACAGCAGCGCGTGCCCGCGCACCCGCTTGCCGGTGCTGACCGCCTGGTTGAGGATCCGGTCGCCGCCGCTGTAGTTGAACTGCCCGCGGTTGGGCTCGGTGGCGTCCCACTTCATCTCGTTCTCGGGGGTGACCATGGTGAACTCCCGGTTGAGGATGTTCACGTAGGTCGAGTCGCCGAGCTTCCCGGCCGCGACGGCCGCGCCGAAGTACCGGCCCGACTGGGCCGCCGCCGCGCCGAGCGTGGTGGCCGCGCCGGAGGCGGAGGTGGCGAGCACGAGCGAAACCCCGAGCGACGTCGCCAGGAAAGCCGAAGCCAGCGCGGCTCGGTGGAACGACCGCGATGTCGTCTTCATGTTCACACCTTCATTTCGTGGGGTTGCGGGGTGCGCGGTCACGAGCTGGTGCAGGTGGCCGCGTCGAGGCTCGGCGTGCCCGGACCGGACACGAGGAAGCCGAAGGTCGTGGTGGCGCCGGGCGCGAGCGCGCCGTTGTAGGCGACGTTCCGCACGGTCACCGGGCTGGTGCCGCTCGCCGTGCCGCTCCAGATCTGGCCGATGCTCTGGCCGCCGGCCAGGGTGAACTGCACGGTCCAGCCGGTGAGCGCGGCGGTGCCGGTGTTCGCGACGGTCACTTCGCCCTGGAAGCCGCCGTTCCAGCTGCCGACGACCTTCGGGGTCGCGGTGCACGGGCCGTTCCCGGCCGGGGGCGGCGGGTCGTCCCCGCCGATGCTGCCCGGCACGGCCTTGAGCGCGTTGTACCAGGTGGTGGCCATCTTGCTGTAGCCGGCCGCGTTGGGGTGGATGCCGTCGGGCAGGTCCGCGACGGCGACCGAGGGGTACATGTCGACCAGGTGCACGCGCTTGCCGGCGGCGGCCTTGGCCCGCACGTCCGGGGCGATCGCCGCGTTGAAGGTGCGGACGGCCGGATCGGCGAACCGGATCGGGATGATGGTGGCGACGAAGACGTCCGCGGCCGGGGCCAGGTTCGTGATCTTGTCGACCAGGGCCGACAGCCGGCGCGGCGCACCGGCCGGGTCGCTGCCGTACATGTCGTTGGTGCCGATGTGGAGCAGGATCGTGCGGGGGTGATAGGTGTTCAGCCAGCCGGCCACGTTCGCGTCGATCTGGGCGATGGTCCAGCCCGGGTGGCCTTCGTGGTTGCGGTCGGGCATGCTCGCCGGCCCGTCGGTCAGCGAGCCCACGAAGTCGATCGCGTGGCCGTCGGCCCGCAGTTTGGTGCCGAGGTCGAGGCGGTAGCCGCCGATCGAACCGCCCTGGGTGATCGAGTCCCCGAGCGGCATGATCGGCACCGCGGCGGCGGCGGTCGCGGCGCCGGGAACGACGAGCACCGCGACGCAGGCCGCGAGCACCCCGGCGAAAATTCTGGCGAGTTTCATCGGTGAATCCTTCGTGGGCCGCGAAACCGGTGAAAATTACTTTTCGCCGACTTTCCGAAACTTTCGGTTCCGGCTTTCCGCGAATTTTGCGTTAGCGCTAACACTGCGGTTCGGGAGCCGTCCGGGCGCCCCGGCGGGCGCCCGGACGGCGTTCCCGGCTAGTTGATGCTCGCGGAGAACGAGTTGACCGCGAGGCCGACCCCGCCGCTCCACGGCTCGAACCCGGCCTGGATGCTGGTGAGGTACCAGGACCGGTCGACGCGGGTGCGGTTGTCGACGTCGTTGACGAAGTCCATCACGTTGAACGACCACCCCGAGATGGTGGAGGTGGCCACGTAGGACACCACGTCGTTGCCGCCGTTGTTGCCCTGCCACACTTCCCAGCTGCGGCCCGCGATGTTCGTGGTGCCGACCCGGCCGCCCACCGGCTGCACGCCGCCGGTGCGGTTGAACCAGATCATGATCTCCATCTGGTTGACCCCGTTGGTCTTCGGGGTCGGGTCCAGCCAGATGTCGTAGGAGGCGTCGAAGACCCCGCCGGCGTAGGTGTAGGAGATCGACGTCGGCGCGCTGCCGATCCGGCTGAGCTGCCGGGGCAGCGGGGAGCCGGGGGAGCAGTTCGAGTAGTGGCACCCGAGGTAGACGGCCGGGTAGGACAGCGGCGCGCCGCCGCTGGTGGACCCCTGCTGGGTCTGGATCCGGAACCCGCTGCCGGTCACGTTGATGCACTGCTGCGCGCTGCTGCCCCACCGGTTGTTCATCACGACGTACCGGCCGCCGATGGTGGTCGAGCCGTACTGGTCGCAGATCAGGGTGTCCGCGTGCGCGGCCGGCGCGACGGCGACGGGCGCCGCGACACTGGCCGCGGCGAGCAGAGCCGCGGACAGGGCGTTCCTCAGTTTCATGATCTCCTCCACGTCGTCGTGGCATTTTCTGGGAGCGCTCTCAACCGATTCGCCAATGATGTAACCACAGCGGGCGGCCGGAGCAAAGGGGAAGGCCGTGATCGATTTACCGAATGCGTTCCCCCGTTCCCGGCGAACGGGGGAACACGCCGGTCACGCAGCCGCCCGCAGCGTCCACTTCTGGTTCGCCTGCCCGTGGCAGGTCCACAGGATCAGCTTCGTCCCGGCGGCGGTCCCCTGGCCGGTCGCGTCGAGGCACCGGCCGGACTGCACGCCGGTGACGGTCCCGTCCGCGTTGACGTTCCACTGCTGGTTGGCCTGGCCGGAGCAGGTCCAGATGATCACCGGGGTGCCGTCGGCGGTGCCTTGCCCGGACGCGTCCAGGCACTTGTTCCCGGCGGTCGTCAGCTGCTTGCCGGTGGGCGTCCACGGCGCTCCGGCGCAGTCGGCCAGCTGCACCGCGGTGCCGTCGGCGGTGGAGGGGACGTCCGCGCAGCGGCCGGACTGCGCGCCGACGAGCTGCCGGGCCGAGGACTGCCCCGGTGTGCCGATGCTGCCGGGGACCGCCTGCAGGGCCGCGTACCAGACCGCGGCCATCTTGTCGTAGCCCGTGGCCGTGGGGTGGACGCCGTCGATCAGGTCGGCGGTGCTCAGCGCGGCGTGCATGTCCACCAGGTGCACGTGCTTGCCGGCGTTCTGCTTGCTCTGCACCATTCCGGGGATGGTGGCGTTGAACGTGCGGGCCGCCGCCTCCTGCCCGCTGTGGGCGATCGGGATGATCGTCGCGACGAACACCTCGGCGTCCGGTGCCGTCGCGGTGATGTGGTCGACCAGGGCGGACAGGCGGGCCGGCGCACCCGAGACGTTGTAGTTCTGCAGGATGTCGTTGGTGCCGATGTGCAGCAGGACCGTGTGCGGGGTGCTGGTGCGCAGCCAGGAGACGATGTTGGCGTCGATCTGGTCGATGCGCCAGCCCGGATGGCCCTCGTGGTCGTGGTCGCCGAGGGACGCCGGCCCGTTGGACTGGGAGCCGACGAAGTCCACTTGGTACCCGCCCGCGGTGACCCGCTGCCAGAGCCCGATCCGGTACCCGCCGGGCACTTGCGTGCCTTCGGTGATGGAGTCGCCAAGGGGCATCACCCGGACGCCGCCGTTCGATTCGGCCGCGGCGGTGCCGGGCAGCAGGGTGGCGGCCAGGACCGCCGCGGCGGCGGCGAGCCACCCGAGCCGTGTGCGCATCTCGTCTCCTCGGGGATCCGCCGTCACACGGCGGTGATGGTCCACTGGTTGTTCGTGCTGCTGTTCGGAGTCCAGAGGCCTACGCTCGAGCCGGCGGTGGTGCTGCCCATCCCGTCGAGCGCCGTGCCGGTGGCCCGGTTGACGATCTGGTACCGGCCGTTGCCGAGGCTCGTCGGCTTCCACTGCTGGCTGGTGGCGCCGGTCCACGCCGTCTGCGCGCAGGTGGCGCCGTTGGCCGTGCTGCCCCGGCTGTCGGCGACCATCCCGTTGGTGCGGTTGACGATCCGCACGTACCCGCCACCCGCGTCGGTCAGCTGCCACTGCAGGTTCGTGCTGCCGTCCCAGTTCCACTGCTTGAGCGGGGAGCCGGCCGCGACACTGCCGCCGCTGTCCAGCACCAGACCGGTGGTGACGTTGGCGATCCGGGCCCAGCCGGTCGGCAGGGGACCGGAGCCGGGTGTGGGACTCTGGCCGGAGAACGTCAGTTTCACCACGTACGCCGGCGCGTCGAACGGCGGGTTCGCCGACGGCAGCTGGACGCGCAGCGCCGAGGCGTCCTGGACGGGAGCGGGCAGGGTCGTGGCGGTGCCGGCGTCCGGGCCGAGCAGCTGGGCGGACACGAGAGTGCTCACGTTGACCCGGTTCGAGCCGAGGGTGGTGATCGGGAACGTGCTTCCCGGCCAGCCCAGCACGGTCGCGTACAGCACGGTGTTGTCCTTGCTGCGGGTGAACCGGACGTCGGTCCTGGTCCCTTCCACCGGCGTGGTGAACGAGCCGCCGCCCATCTTCGTCGGCCCCTCGCCGTACACCGCCCACGCGCGGGTCCCGTAGACGGACTCGCCGAACCGCTTGAGGTAGTCGCCGATGCCGAGCAGGATCGTCCGCTGCCCGGACGGGATGGTGCCGTCGGCCATCGGGGCGATGTTCAGCAGCATGGTGCCGTTCTTGCTGACCCGGTCGAGCAGCGAGTGCAGGATGGCCTTCATCGAGTAGTAGCCGATGCCGTTCGTGTAGCACCAGCTCGAGCTGGAGATGCTGTCGTCGGTCATCCAGTACGGGCTCATGAGGTCGCCCGGCCCGCCGCGTTCGAAGTCGAAGACCTCCCCGCGGTTGTCGAACCCGTCCTTGTAGGTGGCCACGACGTCCTTGTTCCACGCCACGGCCTGGTTGTAGTAGTGCGCCAGGAAGTTCAGCCGTTGCGCCTCGTCGACCTGCGTCAGGTTGAAGTCCTGGTAGACGAGGTCGGGCTGGTAGCCGTCGACGACCTCCCGGAGCTTGTCGTACCAGAGCTGGTTTTCCGCGGTCCGGCCGTTCTGGCCGAACAGCCGGCGCAGCGACTCGGTGGGCTGGTTCGGCACGTGGTCGTAGTAGCCGGTGAAGTGGTAGGCGTGGTGCAGGGCCGTCAGCAGCTTCAGGCCCTTGGCCCGGATGGCGTCCGCGTGCAGCCGCAGCAGGTCCAGCTTGGACCCGGTCTTGACCGAGTTCCACTCGTTGGCCGTGCTGTTCCACATCGAGTAGCCGTCGTGGTGCTCGGCGACCGGGCCGGCGAACTTCGCGCCGGCGTCGGCGAAGAGCTGCGCCCACTCGGCCGGGTCGAAGTTGCCGCCCGCGGACTTGAGCTTCGGCGCGAACTGCACCCAGTTGCCCGCCTTGTCGCGGGCTCCGTTGATGAAGTTCTGGTACGGCCACGCCGACGGGTCGCCGAACACCTGCTTGTGGTGGTTGTTCTCGCTGGACCCGGCGATGTACATGTTCCGCGGGTACCACTCGTTGCCGAACGCGGGGACGCTGAAGACGCCCCAGTGGTAGTAGATGCCGAACTTGGCGTCCTGGAACCACTCGGGCGCGGGCGGGTGCTGGTCCACCGACGCCCAGCTCGGCGTGTAGCTGCTGGGTCCCTGGGTGGCCCATCCGGCGGGGACGCGGACCAGGCCGGCGGCCGCGGCGGCCCCGGCCACCACGATCAGCCGGCGCCGCGACAACTCGAACGAAGACATGGGGCGACCTTTCAGCTCAAGGACCACTTCTGGTTGTTCGCGCCGGTGCAGGCGGCCAGCTGAACCGGGGTGCCGTTCGCGGTCCCGGAGCCGGTGACGTCGAGGCAGAGCCCGGACTGGACCCCGGTGACCGTCCCGTTCGCGTTGAACGTCCACTGCTGGTTGTTCTGCCCGTTGCAGTTCCAGATGATGATCTTCGTGCCGGGCGTGGTTCCCTTGCCGGAGGCGTCGAGGCAGCGGAGGTTGCCGCCGCTGTAGACGTTCAGCTCGCCGGTGCCGGTGCGCGTCCAGGTCTGGTTCGAGCCGCCGTTGCAGTCCCAGATCTGGACCGTGGTGCCGGGCGTGGTGCTGACGCCGTTGACGTCGAGGCACTTGTTCGCGCCCGTCGCGTGCACCGCGCCGGTGTTCGTGCTGCCCCCGCTGCCGTACCCGGCGGCGATCACGCTGGCCTGCACCGCGTTCTCCGTGGCGTCCGTCGGGAAACCGCTCGTCACGGCGCCTTCGAAGAACTCGCCGACGCCGGAGACGCTGTTGTCGCCGCCGGTGCCCAGCAGGATCGACGGTTCCAGCTTCATCGGCGAGTAGCCGCGGGGCAGCCCGCCCGAATACGGCGTGGTGAGACTGCCGGTGGTGGCGTCGCCGTACTTCAGGGTGAAGTTGCTGGTGCCGTTGTTCTTCAGCCACGCGCTGACGAAGGGATGGTGCACGCCCGGGTTGTTCGGATCCTTGTTCGACCCGGATCCGGTGTGGTACATGCCGTTCTCGAGATCGGCCTCGACCCACGGGCCGGTTCCGGTGCAGCCGTTGAACCAGCAGGCGGTGCCCCAGTAGATGGCGTTCATGGTGGCGTTGCCGGTGTCGTTGTGGGAGACCTCGCCGCTGCCGTAGTCGAAGCAGCACCACTGGTTGACGTAGTTCGACGAGGTGATCATGTAGATCCCCTCCGGCTGGGCCCCGACCGGCGCGTTCTTGGCGTTGTCGATCCGGTAGCCGACGCCCTGGGTGACCTTGATCCCGTACACCGGGTGGCCGCCGACGGTCACCGGCAGCGCCATCGCGTCCGCCCCGATGTCCGACCCGTTCGGGCCGGGTCCCTTCCAGAACCCGCCCCACGAGATCGGCAGGTCGTTGTGGTTCGCCGTCTGGTCGTAGATCTTCGTGACCGTGCACTTGGTGCCGGCGCAGAAGGAGACCTGCGGGGCCGAGTCCGCGACCCCGCCCGCCGCCAGCAGGCCGACGTCGAGGTACTTCTGGTCCGAGGCCCGCTGGATCTGGTACAGCGGGCCGTTGTACGCCCCGAACAGGGCGCGGGTGGTGCTGTGCGCCGTGACGCACGGGGTGCCGCCGGCGGCGTAGAGGTCGCACGCTTCCTGCGTGGCGGCCTGGGCGGCGGCGCCCGTGGCGGCCACCGCGCCGGTGGCCAGCAGGACCGCCGCCGCGGCGGCCTGGAGGGTTCTGAGCAGCTTGCGGGAGACCATGGCCGAACTCCTCTGTTCGTCAGCCGAGAGTCCACTTCTGGTTGGTGGCGCCGGTGCAGGTGGCGAGCTGGATCGGCGTGCCGTTCGCGGCCGAGGACCCGGTCACGTCGAGGCACAGCCCGGACTGGACGCCGGTGATGCTGCCGTTCGCGGTGACCTGCCACTGCTGGTTGGACTGGCCGTTGCAGTTCCAGATGACGACCTTGGTGCCGGGGGTGGTCCCCTGGCCGCTGGCGTCGAGGCACCGCGTGCCGCTGTAAACCGTCAGCTCCCCGGCGCCGGTCCGGGCCCAGGCCTGGTTGGTCCCGCCGTTGCAGTCCCAGAGCTGGACCGCGGCGCCGGGCGTGGTGGAGACGCCGTTGACGTCCAGGCACTTGCCGAGCGCGCGGACCGGGCCCGCGGCCGGGGTGGTGGTCCCGCCGGTGCCGGCCGCGGCGATCACCTGCTGGGCGCCCGACGGCCAGTTCGTGCCGCTGACCTGGACGTTCCCGGTCAGGACGTTGTTGTGCGGCGATCCGGTGGCCACCTGGGTCGCGCCGCCGTTGTACCAGTTGCCGCTGAAGGTGCTGTCGTTGGTGTTGTTGCTGCCGTTGGCGTTGGTGAACGCCCAGACCCCGGAATCCTGGATCACGTTGGCCGACAGCGTCACGTACCGCGAACCCTCGTCCAGGTACAGGCCGACCGTGCGGTTGTTGTCGTAGATGTAGTTGTGGTCGATTGAGCTGCCCGGGTTGGCGGAGAGGTTGTAGATGCTGCCGCCGTCGTGCATCAGCTTCTTCGTGCCGTGCACCCGGTTGTAGCTGACGACGGTGTCGCGCAGCGTGGTGGGCGTCGAGTAGACGGGCTGGTAGTCGTACAGCCCGCGGTTGCGGTAGTCCTGGCTGCCGCCCTGGTCGTTCGCGCCCCAGCCCCAGCCGACGTCGATGCCGTCGTAGGTCAGGTTCGAGACGTCGTTGTGCGTGATGACGGTGTGCGTCGCGTAGGTGGAGAGGATGCCGGCCATCTCGCGGTAGTCGAGGGCGACCCGGCTGACCGTGTTGTAGGAGATGGTGACGTCCTTGTTGAGCATGGCGGCGTTCGACGGGTGGTGGGCGTCGGGCCGCACGCCGCCGACGATGACGCCGCCGCCGGAGTTCTCGGTGAAGGTGTTGTGGTCCACGGTGATCGACGACGCGCCCAGGCCGACGCCGGAGGCGTGCGCGTTCGCGTCGTTGCCGATGCCCAGGGCCACCTGACCGAGGTGGGTGAAGGTGTTGCCGCTGAAGGTGATCCCGGTGGCGGCCGAGACCTGGACGGCGGCGGGCGCCTGCGCCCAGCTGTTGCGGGCGCCCTCGAACTGGCGGCAGCCGGACTGGCAGGAGGTCAGGAAGTCGCCCGGCATCGGGGCCGCGGCCGGGAGGAAGGTGCCGGTCTGCTGGTTCGCGTACCCGACCGAGGTGCTGGGGGTGAGCCACGTGGTGTGCTCGAAGTTCAGGCCCTTGAAGGCGAGGCCGCGCACCGGGTTGTCGTAGGTGCCGCCGATCTGCAGCAGCGACTGCAGCCGCGGGAGCTCGACGTCGTGGCTGCCGGGCACCCAGCCGCCGGGCGCCTTGTAGTACAGCTTCCCGGCCTGCGGGTCGAGGTACCACTGGCCGGTGTTCTTCAGGAAGGAGTAGGAGTTCTCGAGGAACAGCTGGCCGCCGCCGAACGGCTTGGCGAGCGTGTCGTAGCCCCAGTTGTTGTTGTTCCACGCCGGTTGCTGCATGACGATCGACGTGCCGCTGATCCGGTCGACGGGGGAGTACCGGTCGGTGAAGGAGTTCTGGCTCTCCACCTCGATCCGGTTCTGCTGCGGCAGCGTGGCCAGGTAGTTCAGCGCGGGGTTGGTGATGGTCATCCCGGACGTGGTGAACTGCACGTCGTTGCGGGAGATGGTTATCCCCGCGCGCGGGGCGAGCGCGCCGTCGACGAACAGCTGCCGGGAGTCGGCGCCCTGGGGCACCGAAGCCACCCAGATGTTCTGGCCGGCGTCCTGCACCGACCAGCCGGTGACCTGGCTGCCGCCGGAGAGCACCGGCTTCTGGCCGGGCGCGGCCTGCCAGGTGACGGTGTGGCCGTTCTGGGCCGAATCGGCGCTGGTGAACCGCAGCGGGGCGGAGAGCCGGTAGGTCCCGGCGGCGAGCTGCACGACGACGTCGTTGCCGGCCGCCGACTGGGTGCGGGCCAGCTGCTGGGCCTTCGCCGGGGTGGCGACCGGCTGGTCCGGCGTGCCGGGGTTCGTGTCGTCGCCGCCGGGGGCGACGGCGATGGTGACGGTCGCGGCGTGGGCGGAGGGGGTGGCGAGCGCGGTCACCACGAGGGCGGTGAACAGCGCGGCGGCGATGCGCGACGGCATGGGCGGGCCTCTCCGGGACGGGGCTGGGCCCAACCGTCCACTGTGTACTGGAACCGGTGCCCGCTGGGCCGGGCCCGGGGCCGGCCGGCCCCCGGTCGACGGCGAACCGGGCGGGATGTGTACGACTCATCCGACACGGCGGAGGGCCGCCGGCTTTCGAAAGTTTCGAGGGCGCTCGACGGGTTTTCCGTTGTGGTGTCGGTGATCCATGAGAACAGCGCGCCTGCCCGGCGTCAAGCAAGGATCAGGCCCATTGCTCCGTCCCGGTGCCGGGGATGTAAGTTTCAGTCCGCCCCGGCAAGGATTGACCGGACGGCGGGTGAGCGAGGTAAGGTGCTGTCCGGAGTTACTGAGTCATACTCATTGCGTGACCCGTGACGAGGAAGTAGCACCGCCTGTCCCGTACCGCCCCGGCTACGAAGTGGTGGCGGAGCAGATCCTCCGGCTGATCGCCGAACTGGAACTGCGGCCCGGTGACCGGATGCCGACCGAGAACGAGCTGGCGGCGCGGATGGGAACCAGCCGGACCATGGTGCGGGAGGCCGTCAAGATCCTCTCGGCCATCGGCCGGGTGCGAGCGCACAAAGGACGTGGGCTGTATGTCTCCGACGACGAGGGCATGCTCGGCGGGTCCCGGTGGGGCGCGTTCTTCCTGCCCGCCGATCTCGACCACGTCTACATGCTCTTCGAGTTCCGCCGGATCCAGGAGACCGCGGCCAGCCGCCTGGCGGCGGCCAACGCCACCCCCGCCGAGCTCCGCGCGATCGAGGCCGCCGCCGAAACCTGCCGGCACGGCCACCTGACCGGCCAGTACGCGTTGTTCGACCGGGGCGACGACGACTTCCACGCCGGGATCGCCGCCGCGTCGCACAACCAGTTCCTGGTCGCGGCCGTGGGCGAGGCCCGCCGTCTGCAACGCCAGTCGAACATCATCGGGATGTCCGGCGCGATCGGCGGGCACGCGGTGGGTGCGATCGAAGAGCACGCCGCGATCTACCGGGCCATCTGCGACGGCGACCCGGACGCGGCCGCCCACGCCGCGGGCGTCCACCTGGACAACACCCTGGAGGACTACCGCCGGGAGATCCAGCGCCGGCTCTTCGGCCGGTGATCGCACTGCACCAGACAAATGCACTGTGTCAGACAGTCCATTGTGGACTGCTTTGCTCCCGGGGCCAGCCCCGGCCCGGGAGGACGACGACGTCCTAGTACAGAGGGAGCCGTGTGATGGTGAAGCAGAGACCCCTGTTCGCCTCCGCCGTGATCGGAGCCGTGCTCGCCGTGCTCGCCCTGCTCGCGGGCGGCACCGCGCTGGCCGCCCCCGCGGGTGCGGACCGGACGGCGGCGGCCGGCACCGCGGGCTGCGGGAAGGCGCCCGGGCTGGCGAGCGGCAACCACACGATCTCCAGTGGCGGCCAGAACCGTAGCTACATCCTGCGCGTCCCGGCGAACTACGACAACAACCACGCCTACCGGCTGTTCGTCGGCCTCCACTGGCGGGGCGGGACGATGAACGACGTCGACTCGGGCGGGACCGACGGCTACAACTGGTCCTACTACGGGCTCCGCCGGCTGGCCGACAGCTCCGGCAACAACACGATTTTCGTGGCGCCCCAAGGCAACGGGAACGGCTGGGCCAACCCGGGCGGCCAGGACGTCACCTTCATCGACGACCTCCTGCGGCAGGTCGAGGCCGCGCTGTGCGTCGACACCACGCAGGTCTTCGCCGGCGGCTTCAGCTACGGCGGTGCCATGAGCTACGCCCTCGCCTGCGCCCGGCCCACCGTGTTCCGCGCGGTCGCGGTGTACTCCGGGGCGAACCTCAGCGGCTGCAGCGGCGGCACCCAGCCGGTCGCCTACATCGGGATGCACGGCATCGGCGACAACGTCCTGCCCATCTCCTCCGGTCGTCAGCTGCGCGACCAGTTCGTCCGCAACAACGGCTGCACCCCGCAGAACCCGCCGGAGCCCGCGAGCGGCAGCCGGACCCACATCGTCACCGCCTACTCCGGCTGCCGGGCCGGGTACCCGGTCGTCTGGGCCGCCTTCGACGGCGGGCACGACCCGGGCCCGAAGGACGGCGGCGGCAGCGGCTGGCAGACCTGGACCTCGGGCGAGGTGTGGAAGTTCATCACGCAGTTCGGCACCACCACGCCGCCGGCGCCGCCGGTCCAGACCGGCGTGAACTACAAGCTGACGGCCCAGCACAGCGGCAAGCTCGTCGGGATCACCGGCGCCTCGACGGCGGCCGGCGCGCTCATCGAGCAGGAGCCGGCCAACGGCGGGCTCAGCCAGCAGTTCGACTTCGTCGACTCCGGTGACGGCTACTACCGGATCCGCGCGCGGCACAGCGGCCTGGTGCTCCAGGCGGCGAACGCCGACAGCGGCGCGGACGTCAGCCAGCAGGCCGACACCAACGCCACCCTCCAGCAGTGGCGGGTCGTCGACCAGGGCAGCGGCGCGGTGAGCCTGGTGAACCGGGCGAGCGGCCTGGCGCTGGACGTCTGGGGCGTCTCGACCGCCGACGGCGCGCGGATCTCCCAGTGGACGTTCACCGGGAACCCCAACCAGCGGTTCCAGCTCCAACGTGCCTGAAGCCGTGTCCGTCGCCGAAGAATCGCCGGGGTTGCGGCCCACGCTGGCCGACGTCGCGCGGGCGGCCGGGGTGTCGATCGCCACGGCCTCCCGCGTGCTCAACGGGTTCCCGCGCGTGAGCCCGGAACGCCGCAAGCAGGTGGAGTCCGCGATGCTGGCGCTGGGCTACGCCCGGCAGCGGGCGGCGAAGGCGAGCAGCGCGCGGCACACCGGCTCGATCGCCCTGGTGGTGTGCGAGGAAGTGCCGCGGTTGTTCACCGACCCGTACTTCCCGCGGATCGCCGCGGGGGTCGGCCGGGAGCTCACCGCGGTGGGGGTGCAGCTCGTGCTGCTCACCGTGCCGGCCACCGACGACTACCAGTCGCCGGTGGTCCGGTACCTCGACGGCGGGCACGTCGACGGCGCCCTCGTCGTCGGCATGCACGGCCGCCGCCCGCTCGACCTGGACTGGCTCGGCATCCCGGTGGTGTTCGGCGGGCGGCCGGTCCAGGCGGGGCGGACGGGCCGGCTGCCGTACGTGGACGCCGACAACCAGGGCGGGGCGCGGCTGGCGACCCAGCGGCTGCTCGACGGCGGCCGCCAGGTCGTGGCGACCGTCGCCGGGCCGCAGGACATGACCGCGGGGGTGGACCGGCTGCTCGGCTACCGGCAGGCGATGACGCGGGCCGGCCGGTACGACGAGACCCTCGTGGTGTGCGGGGACTTCGGGCAGGCGTCCGGCGAGTACGCGACGTCCCGGCTGCTGACCCGCCGCCCGGACGTCGACGGCATCTTCGCGGCCTCCGACATGATGGCGGTCGGGGCGTTGCGCGCGCTGCGCCGCGCGGGACGGCGGGTGCCCGAGGACGTCGCCCTCGTCGGGTTCGACGACCTGCCGATCGGCTGCTGGACGGACCCGCCGCTGACGACCGTGCGCCAGCCGGTCGAGGAGATGGGCGCCCGGATGACCGCCGAGCTGCTCGCGATGATCGACGGCGCGGCCCCGCGCCGGTCCACCGTGCTCGACACCGAACTGGTGCCGCGGAAGTCGGCCTGAGTCAATGTCCATTCAGGACTGAGGAGGAATCGTGCGCGTGTTGGTGGTGGTGGCCGCGATGCTGGCGGCGGCGGTGGCCGGGGCCGTCCCGGCTTCGGCGGCCGCCGCGCCGCTGGTGAGCGCGGCGTCGGGGCGGTGCCTGAACGTCAAGGGCGGCACCGACACACCGGGAACGGCGTTGGAGATCTACGACTGTGGCGGCCAGGCCGGGCAGGCGTACGAATTCACCTCGGCGGGTGAGCTGCGCACGCTGAACGGCACCCGGTGCGTGGACGCCTACGGCGGGCGGACCGCGCCCGGGACGGCGGTCATCATCTGGTCCTGCAACGGCCAGGCGAACCAGCAGTGGCGGCAGAACGCCGACGGGACGATCACCGGTGTCCAATCGGGACTGTGCCTGGACGTGACCGGTGCCGGCACGGCCAACGGCACCGCGGTCGTGCTGTGGACGTGCCACGGCCAGAGCAACCAGCAGTGGAGCACCGGGAGCACTCCGCCGCCGCCGACCGGCACGGCACCGTGCGACATCTACGCCTCCGGCGGCACGCCGTGCGTCGCCGCGCACAGCACAGTCCGGGCGCTCTACGGGAACTACGCCGGCAACCTGTACCAGGTCCGGCGCTCGTCCGACAACACGACCCGGAACATCGGGCTCCGGGCGGCGGGCGGGACCGTCGACGCCACCGCCCAGGATTCCTTCTGCGCGGGCACGAACTGTGTCATCACGGTGGTGTACGACCAGTCCGGGCGCGGGAACGACCTGTGGTACCAGGGGTCGAGCGTGGTCCCGGGGTCCAGCCAGAGCAGCCCGGCGAAGGCCACGTCGGAGTCGCTCACGGTCGGCGGCTCGAAGGCGTATTCGCTGTACATCAACCCCGGCAACAGCTACTGGCGGGACGGGCACACGACCGGCGTGCCGACCGGCAGCGCACCCGAGGGCATGTACATGGTGACCAGCGGAACGCACGTCAACAGCGGCTGCTGCTTCGACTACGGCAACAGCGAGACGACGCGGAAGGCCGACGCGGCCGGCGCGATGGACGCGATCAACTTCGGGACGGAGTGCTGGTTCGGCGGGTGCCAGGGGACGGGCCCGTGGGTGCAGGCCGACCTCGAGTGGGGGCTGTACCCGGGCGGCAGCCAGCAGTGGAACCCGAACCAGCGGGCGCTGCCCAGCAAGTTCGTCACGGCGATGCTGAAGAACAACGGCACGTCCCGCTTCGCGCTCAAGGGCAGCAACGCCCAGTCCGGCAGCCTGACGACGATGTGGGACGGCGGGCTCCCGAACGGCTACAGCCCGATGAAGAAGCAGGGCGCGATCATCCTGGGCAGCGGTGGCGACTGCTGCAAGCCCGGCGGCGGGGCGAACCTGAGCGCGGGGACGTTCTACGAAGGGGCGATGGTCGCCGGCTATCCGTCGGACGCGACGGAGAACGCGGTGCAGGCGAACGTGGTGGCCGCCGGGTACCGCTGAGCCGCTGGGGCGGACGGGAGGGGCTTTCCCCGCGTGGTGGCGCGGGGGAAGCCCCTTTCGGCGTGCGCGCCGGCCGGGCCGGGTCCGGGCAGGGGAGCGCCGTGCCGGGCCGGATGCAGTGAATGACTCATTCCTGACCTCCGACGCAGTGAATGACTCATTCCTGACCTCCGACGCCAGGAATGAGTCATTCACTGCGTGCCCGGGAGAGCCGGTATCCGCGCCGAACCGGTTCGCCTCCATTCGGCCGATTGTCGGTGAATTGCCCGCAGCGTAACGTGCCTGCTGGTCGAACCGGTTCGATGACCGCGCATCGACCTCTCCGCTCGTCCACCGCCAAAGGAGTCGTCCGTGGACCTCTCGCGTCAGCGGCCCCGCGTCCGCCGCGGCCTGGCCGCCATCCTGCTCACCGGAGCACTGACCGGTGCTTCCGCCGTGGCCCTCGTCGCGCCGGCCGCGGCCGCGGACGAGTCGGTCTCCGTCGACTTCTCCGCCGTCGGCGGGGCACCCACCTACCGGGCTTCCGGGTGGATCTACGGTATGACCGAGAACGCCGCGAACCCGCCCGACCACTTCTTTCGTGACGTGCGCTTCCAGGCGATGCGGGCCGGGGGCGCGCAGCTGGACAGCCCGGGCGGCTGGGTGTCGGGCAAGTACGACCGGCGGTGGAACGCCACCCGTGCCCAGCTGCTGCGCACCCGCTCGCTCGGCGGCCAGTTCGTCCTGCTGGTCCACGACCTCTGGGGCGCCGACGGCTACCCGATTTCCCGGTTCCCCGGCGACAACGGCGACTGGACCGACTACGACAACTTCCTCACCCGCCTGATCAACGACGTGCGCGCCACGGGCGCCCCGGTGGAGTGGGACCTCTGGAACGAACCCAACATCACGCTGTTCTGGAACCGGCCGCAGAGCCAGTACTTCGCCATGTGGCAGCGCGCGTACCAGCGCATCCGGGCGGCCTTCCCGGCGCACGCCATCGTCGGGCCCAGCCTCGCCGGGGTTCCCTCCACCTCGGCGAGCTGGTGGACGCAGTACCTCGACTTCGTGCGCGGCTCGAACACCGTCCCGGACATCGTCAGCTGGCACTCCCTGCCGGGTGATCCGGTGGCGAACGTCGCCGCGGCCGACGCGTCGCTCGGCTCGCGCGGCATCCCGCACCCGCGGCCCTACCAGATCAACGAATACGGGGCGTCGAACGAGCAGAACCCCGGTGACGGCGCCTGGTACATCGCCCGCCTGGAGCGGGCCGGCGCCGACGGGCTGCGCGCCAACTGGGCGAGCGCCGGAAACCTGCACAACGACCTCGCCAACCTGCTCGTCCGCAACTCCGCGGGCCGGTACCTGCCCAAGGGCGAGTGGTGGGCGTACCGCTTCTACGGCTCGCAGACCGGGCAGGTCGTGACGTCGAAGCCCAGCCCGGCCTACGACCCGTTCGCCACGAAGGCGGCCGGGGTGGCGAAGGTCCTCGTCGGCGGAGGTGGCACGACCGGGAACGTCGCGGTCGCCCTGCAGCGCCTGGACACCACGTCCGGCATCGTCCAGAACAACCAGGTGCGGGTCGTCGTCCAGCAGATCCCGTTCAACGGCGGTGCCGCGGTGCAGAGCCCGGTGACCATCCGGGATTCCGTGGTCACGGTGTCCGGCAACGCCGTGACCGTCGCCGTCCCGCACACGACGATCGACGACGCCGTCAGCATCACCGTGCTGCCGCCGTCGGACGGCAGCTTCCAGACCGTCGCGGTCGCCCAGCACTCCCAGCAGTGCCTGGACAACACCGACCTGAGCACCGCGGACGGCAACCGGCAGCAGCAGGACTTCTGCGAGGGCGGCGACCAGCAGCAGTGGACCTTCCGCCCGGTTTCCGGGGTGGCGGGCGCGTACACCGTCGTCAACCGGCAGAGCGGCAAGTGCCTCGAAGTCGCCGGTGCCTCGGCCGACGACGGCGCCGCCGTCCAGCAGCGGACCTGCACCGACGGCGCCACGAACCAGCAGTTCTCGCCGCGCCGGGTGACCTACGGCGGCAACGACGCCCACGACTACCAGCTCGTCGCCCGCCACAGCGGGAAGTGCGTCGACGTCAGCGGGGTTTCCACGGCCGCCCGTGCCGCGGTGATCCAGTGGACGTGCCGGGCCGCGTCCCAGAACAGCCCGCTCAACCAGACCTGGCGGCTCTCGGGGAGGGGACCGGCCTGACGCCCGTCAGGCCCCGGGCCGGTTGCCGGTGGGGATGGTGATCGGCGTGCTCGCCGGGGACGTGCCCTTGTTGAGGAACAACATGGCGAGCGCCCGGATGAACTGGTCGAAGAGGTAGAAGCCGGCCGGGGCGATGGGCAGCAGGCCCTCCCGGAAGGCGATGTACGCGGGCCACCCGGTGCGGATCAGGGTGGCCGCCGCGTAGTCGCGCGGCAGGCCGAGCCAGTCGCCGACCTCGTTGCTGAGCACGTACCGCACGAACTCGTTCAGGAAGCCGCGGGTGACGCCGAGGTCGATCTGCGCGGTCAGCCCGAGCAGGTCCGCCGCGAGCTCCTTGCCTTCGGGCGTCGGGGCGAGCAGCGGGGTGAGCACCTGGGCGGACTGCGCGTCGGCCGCGGCCCACGTCTGCGGGATGAACTCCTCGCGCACGCCGAGCAGGTGGATGGCGACCTGCCACTGGTGCAGGAAGGCGTCTTCGTCCGCGGCCGACATCGGGACGTGCCACTCGCGCAGCTTCCGGTGCACGAACGTGCCGAGGCTGTGGAAGGTGACCAGGATGTCGCCGTTGCTGATCGGGATCCGCTCGTCGGCGACCGCCCGCCAGTGCGGTGACTGCGGCAGCAGGTGGCGGACCGCGGCGTGCACCAGGCGGGTCTTGTTGGCCGTGACGACGAACTGGCCCGAGGGCTCGAACGCGCCGGCTTCGCTCAGGTCGTAGCCGAAGGTGAAGGTCTTGGCCGCGCGGTCCTGCATGTCGGCGCCGCCCGCCGACCAGTAGACCGAGCGGGCCTCCCGCGGGATGACCGTGCTCATGATGCCGCTGCCGAGGCCGTAGAGCAGGAACAGGTAGGTGTCCTTGCGCCGGTTGAAGTCGGCGGCGCGGCGCAGCTTGGCGGGGTCGGCCCAGGAGGGCAGCCGGTTGACCCGCCGGAGCCAGCCGTCGAGGTCGTCGGGCAGGCCGGGCGGCAGCGGGTCGTCGTTGTCCGTCCACGACCGCAGCGCGGTGTTGACCGCGGGCACCCGGCCGCCGTCGACGAGCCCGGCCACCAGCCGGTCGACCTCGTCGTCCCAGACCCACCACGGGTCGGCGCCGCCGGTCGACGCCCAGGCGGGGACGGCGCTCGCCGCACTCACCAGACCTAGCGCGACACCGAGGGAGAGAACGTTCCTCCTGCTGAGATTGCTCATTCACTTACCTAGCTTCCTTGATAGGTAATGGGCTCTTCGTGAGGAGATTCTTCATTAACATAGAAGGTGACTCGCGCGTCGGCAAGACCCGGTCGTCCTGTGGTTGACTGGCACGTATGGCCCGACTTCCGCACCCCTCCGCCCGGTGACCGCCGAGCCGGCCGCGGCCGTCCGGCCCCGCAACCGCAGGCAGCTCGTCGTCGAGGCGGGCGCCGCGGTGTTCAGCGAGCGCGGCTACCACGCGGCGTCGATGGAGGAGATCGCGGCGCGCGTGGGCATCACCGCGGCCGCCCTGTACCGGCACTTCCCGAACAAGTACGCCCTGTTCGCCGCGTGCGCGAACGTGATGGCGGACCGGCTCGTCGCGGCACTCGCCGACGTGCCCCCGGCGGCGTCCCTGGCGGAGATCTTCGCCGCCGTCACCCGGGTCACCGTGGCCCACCGGGAGACCGGCGGGGTGTACCGCTGGGAGGCCCGGTACCTCGAGCGCGAAGACCGACGGAAGCTCGCGGGCAAGTTCGCCCACGTCGTCGAGCGCGTGGCGGCGGCGGTGCGGCGCGAGCACCCGTGGCCCGGCGAGCACCTGCGGGCCGTGGCGGCGCTGGGGGCGATCGGGTCGATCACGACGCACCACAACGCGATCGCCCAGCGCCGGGTCGAGGACCTGCTGCGCGCCGCGGCCCGGCGCGTCGCCGCCACCGATCCCGCCGCGGTGCCCGCGCCCGCCGTCGAGATCCCCGCGCCGCCGGTGCCGCGGACACGGCGTTCGGAGATCCTCGCGGCCGCCGTCCCGCTGTTCGAACGGGACGGGTTCGCCACCGTGACCAACGGCCGGATCGCCGAGGCGGTGGGGCTGGTGCCGTCGGCGCTCTACCGCTACTTCCCGGGCAAGGCCGACATCCTGGCCGCGGCCTGCCTGCAGGCCGCGGACCTGCTGGCCCAGGCGGTCGAGCACAACCTGCGCGGGACGACCGGCCCGCACGAAGCCCTGAACGCCCTGACCGCGACGTACGTGGCATACAGCTTCGAGCACAGTGCTCTCAACAGCGTGGCCAACGCGGAGATCGCCGGCCTGCCGGACGGCCTGCGCGGCCCACTGGTCGCGGCGCAGCGCGAGCACATCGCGGTGTGGGAGCAGCACCTGCGCAAGGCCCGCCCGGAGCTCGACACGCGCCAGGCCCGGGTGCTGGTGCACGCCGGGTTCGGCGTGGTGGTCGAGGCCGGCCGGCGGCTGCGGTGGGCGGACGGCCCGGAGCACCGCGCCGCGGTGGCCGCCTTGCTGGTGAGCGCCCTCGGCCTGTGATCTCCGGGCGACCTCGCCGTCCTGCCGGGTTCACCCGGGTCGCGGAGGTGAACACCGGCCCGCCACGGCGGCTGAGCCTTCAGCAGGGCAAGGTGCCGATGCGCAGGGCGTGGCCGCCGTCGTTGCCGTCGTCGGCCCAGACGACCGCCCGGTGCCCGGCGGCGCAGGCCGGGGAGATGGCGAACCCTTCGTTGTTGTGGTTCGGCATCTTCGACGGCCGCGCGTAGGTCGCGGTGACGGTGAACCGGCCGCCGGTGAGCTGCAGCGTCGCCGATCTGCCGGAGCAGGTGTCGTCGCAGACCGACCAGAGGCTGCCGGTCGCCGGGTCGAATTCCAGCTCCATGACCTTCGGGAAGCCGGACGGGAAGGACGCCACCCGGGTGAACCCGCCGCCGCTCCGGTCGAGGGCGTAGGCGTAGACCCGGCCGGTGTCTTCGAGGCCGAGGAAGTAGAGGCCGGTCCCGTGGCCCGGGTAGCGGGCGGGGTCGTAGCGGGCCCCGGTGTGGTCGTCGCGGAACCCGCCGGCGGTGAGGAAGCGGTCCGGGATCCAGGTGATGCCTTCGAAACCGCCGTTGTCGTCGACGGCGGGCAGGTCGCCGGTGAGATCCCACTCGGCGGTGGCGTCGAGCTCGCTCGCGGTCGATCCGGTGTCGTACCGGAGCACCTTCAGCAGGCTGCCGTCGCCGTCGTTGTCGCGTTCGGTGGCGGCGAAAAGGCCGTCGGGTGTGACGACGACCCCTTCGGCGTCCGGGTCGCCGCCGCCGTTCCGGTAGCGCAGCGGCCAGTCGGCGGCGGGCCGCCAGCCGCCGCCGTCGCGGACGAGCCGGTAGAGGGTGCCCGGGCCGTTCTTGACCGCCCACAGCACATCGGGGCCGTCGAAGGAAAGCCCGCTGACGTTGTCGCCCAGGACACCGGCGGGATCGGCGACCGCGATCGCAGGATCGCCGGGCCATTTCCGCGTGGTGGCGGCCGCGGCACTGCCGACGGGAACGGCGAGAAGGACAGCGGCGAGGCAGAGGAGGGTACGCACGTCGTGCTTCTGGGATCGAAGGGGCAACGCGGCGTCATTCCGGACTGTACCGAGCCGATCACCCGGCGGGCAACCTGGTCTCGCACCGCACCTGCGGCGCGGCCTCGGTCCCGGAGGCCACGCAGTCGACGACCCGGCCGGGCGCGGGAACGGGAAAGGCGAAGAAGACCGGCCCGTCCACCCCGGCCGAGAACTTGACGACCGTGTGCTGCCGGTTCCCGGTGCCGTGCAGGGTTTTCGAGTAGTAGCTGGTGTGCGGCCCGATGGCGGTGGTGAGGCCTTCGCCGTCGTCGTCGAGTTCGTGCACGTCCAGCACGTAGTCGCCGGTGGTGTACTTGCCTTCGTTCTCGTGCCCGGCTTCCGCGGGGACGGCGCTGACGACCTCCGGGGAGACGGGATCCGCGGCGGTGGCGATCACGGTGGCCCCGGCGGCCACCACGGCGACCCCGGCCACGGCCCCGGAGACGACGATTCGCTTGGCGGTGAACTTCACGGGTCCCTCCTCCCCACCTGACGATCAAGGTAGGGCGGGGAGAGGGCCGGTCACCTCGGCCGAAGGGGCGGTCCGGGCGCCGCGGCCTCGTCCTTTCGGCCGAGGTCCGGCGGCGCCGGGCCGATCGCGGTGACCGGTCCCGGCGTGGGCGGCCTGCTTCGGCGTGGCGGACCTCCGCGCTCGGTCAAGCTCCGGCGCGTCCGCGGGTGGTGACCGGCCCGGGGCCCGGTCAGTCCCGGGCCCGCCGCCACACCGCCAGCGCCGTCGCCGCCAAGGCACCACCGGCCGCCGCGACGACCCCGTGGTGCCGGCTCGCCCACAGCTGCGCGCTCTTCGGTGTCGCCTTGTCGTCGAACTGGCCGTGTGCCCCGAAGTCCCGCTCGCGATCCGCCGGCGACCACAGGTTTTCCGGCTGGTCCGGGGACTTCTTCGCCCCCGTCTGCTGGGACCGGTACCCCGTCCTCGCCAGGTAGCGATCGAGGATCCCCGGTGCGACGGCGTTCGCGAGCAGCGTCCCGACCGTGCTCCCGCCCACCCAGTACTCGCGGCGGCGCGGGTGGTCGGCCGCGTGCACGACCGCGCGGGCGGCGACCTCCGGCTGGTAGATCGGCGGCACCGGCTGGGCCTGGTGCGGCAGCTTGGACCGGACCCACGAGAACTGCGGGGTGTTGACCGCCGGCATCTGCACCATCGTCGTGCGGACGCCGCTGCCGTCGTGCAGGAGCTCGCAGCGCAACGCCTCGTTGAACCCCTGGATCGCGTGCTTCGCGCCGCAATACGCGCTCTGCAACGGAATCCCGCGGTACGCCAGCGCCGAGCCGACCTGCACGATCGTGCCGCGGTCGCGGGACTGCATCCGGCGCAGGGCGGCCATCGTGCCGTGGACGTAGCCGAGGTAGCTCACTTCGGTGACGCGGCGGAACTCCTCCGGCTCGATCTCGCCGAAGGGCGCGAACACCGACGTGAAGGCGACGTTGACCCACACGTCGATCGGGCCCAGCTCCTCCTCGGCCCGGGCCGCGGCGGCGTCGACCTGCTCGAAGTCGGCGACGTCGGTGGGGATGGCCAGGGCCGTGCCTCCGGCGCGGGTGACGTCTTCCGCGGCGGCTTCGAGGCCTTCCTTGCCCCGCGCGAGCAGGGCCACGCGGGCCTGCCGGGCCCCGAACGCCCGCGCGACGGCGCGGCCGATGCCGCCACTGGCTCCGGTCACGACGACGACCTGGTTCAGGACTGCCTCCGTTTTCCCGTACGAGCCCAAGCGGCCGCGACGACCGCGTTCGCCAGCGCCGCGGTCCGCCACCGGCGCGACACCGCGGCCAGGCCGAGCATGCTCACACTGTGCGCGACGTCGATCGTCCAGCCCCAGCGGGCGACGACCCCGTCCGGCCGCCGCAGCACGGCGGCGGCCTGGGTCAGGTGGCGGAATCCCAGCGCCAGCGCCACTTTCCGCGGGATCGGCAGGGACCGCGACGCGACCACGATCCCGCCGCCCCAGACCGCCCGCGCGACCGCGACCCCGCGCGTCACCGGGCCCACCGTGCCCACCGAGCCACCGCGACCCCGAGCGCCGCGACGCCGGCCGCGGCGGCCAGCCCCTTCAGCTTCCGCTTCGGGGTCTCCGCCGGGGCGTCGAGCCCCCGGGCCAGCAGCTCGGCCAGGTGGACGCCTTCGCGGCCGCCGCTGTCCAGCTCGTGCAGCTGGGTGCGGCAGCTGAACCCGTCGGCCAGCACCGCGGTCTCCGGCGACGCGTCCCGGACGCGCGGGAGCAGGACCCGCTCGGCACACGCCTTCGAGACGTCGAGGTGCCCCTTCTCGAAGCCGAAGTTCCCGGCCAGGCCGCAGCACCCCGAGTCGAGGTGCTCGGCGTCGACCCCGGCGGCTTCGAGGAGCGTCCGGTCCGCGTCCCAGCCCATGACCGCGTGCTGATGGCAGTGAACCTGCGCGATCGCCTTCGCGTCCAGGCGCGGCGGCCGGTAGCCGGGGGAGTGCTCGGTGAGCAGCTCGGCGAGGGTGACGGTCTGCGCGCGCAGCCGCCGGACGTCGTGGTCGCCCGGGAAGAGCTCGGCCGCGTCGGCGCGGAACACCGCGGTGCAGCTGGGTTCCAGGCCGACGACGAGCCCGCCGTCGTGCAGGTGGGCGGCCAGTTCGCGGACCGTGCGCGCGAGGATGTGCTTCGCCACGCCCAGCTGCCCGGTCGAAATCCAGGTGAGCCCGCAGCACAGCGCCGCGGACGGCATGGTCACCCGCCACCCGGCGTCCTCCATGACCCCGATCGCGGCCTGTCCGACGTGCGGGTGGAACGAGTTGGTGAAGGTGTCCGGCCACAGCAGCACCGTCCCGCGGGCGCCGGTGCCCGACGGCCCGCGCCGCGCGAACCACTGCTGCAGCGTTTCCCCGGCGAACAGCGGGACTTCGCGGTCCTCGACGCCCGCGACGAGGGTCGCCAGCCGCGACAGGCCGGGCGCGTGCGTCAGGGCGTTGACCACCCGGCCCGCCCGGAGCCGGCCCACGACCTGGGCGATCGCCGGCAGCCAGCCCATCGTGAAGTCCGACCGCGGCCGCCGCCACGGGCGCCCTTCGTAGTGGTGGGCGAGGAACTCCGCCTTGTACGTCGCCATGTCCACATTGGCCGGGCAGTCGGTCTTGCACCCCTTGCACGCCAGGCACAGATCCAGCGCTTCACGGACCTCCGTCGAGCGCCAGCCGTCGCCGACCGGGCTGTCGCCGTGGCCGTCGAGCATCTCGAACAGCAGCCGCGCCCGCCCGCGCGTGGAGTGCTCCTCCTCGCCGGTCACCTGGTACGACGGGCACATCACCTGCCCGCCGCTCGTGGTGTGCTGCCGGCACCGGCCGACGCCGACGCAGCGGTTGGCCCCCTCGGCGAACGAGCCGCCGTCGTGCGGGAAGCGGAAGTACAGGTCCTGCGGGTCGGCGGGCGCCCAGCCGGCGCCCAGCCGCAGGTTCTCGTCGAGCCGGTAGGGGGCGACCACCTTGCCGGGGTTCATCCGGTTCCCGGGGTCGAACACCGCCTTCAGCCTGCCGAACGCGGTCACCAGGTCCGCGCCGAACATCTTCGGCAGCAGTTCGCCGCGGGACTGGCCGTCGCCGTGCTCGCCGGAGAACGACCCGCCCAGCTCGGCGACGAGGTCGGCGGCGCGCTCCATGAACCGCCGGTAGGTGGCGACGCCGTCGGCGGTGTAGAGGTCGAACGGGATCCGCGTGTGCACGCAGCCCTGGCCGAAGTGCCCGTACAGGCTCGGGCCCGTTTCGCCCGCGTAGCCGAACTCTTCGTAGAGCGCGGTCAGCTTCCGCAGGTACTCGCCGAGCCGCTCCGGCGCGACGGCGGAGTCTTCCCAGCCTTCGAAGGTGTCGGGCCGGCCCGGCAGGTGGGCGGTGGCCCCGAGCCCGGCTTCACGCACCTGCCACAGCTCGTCTTCGCGGGCGGGGTCGTCGAGGAACTCGGCGTCGGCCTCGTGTTCGGTGCCGTGCAGGGCGTCGAGCATCTTGTGCGCCTGCCGCTCGGCTTCCTCGTGGGTGCCGGCGGCGAACTGCACCATGAGGAACGCGCGCCCGTGCGGCAGCTCGCCGAGGGCCTTCGGGTTCATGTGCTTGATCTGCTCGTCCCGGATCAGCTTGTGGTCGACGCCTTCCAGCGCGACCGGCTCGTGCGGGAGGACGGCGGGCACGGCGTCGGCGGCGGTGGCGATGTCGCGGTACCCCAGCACCACGAGCGTCCGCTCGGGCAGCACGGGCACGAGCTCCAGCTCGGCCCGGAGCACGGTGACCAAAGTGGACTCGCTGCCGACGAGCAGCCCGGCCACGTCGAAGTGGTGTTCCGGCAGCAGGGAATCGAGGTTGTAGCCCGAGACGCGGCGCGGGATGTCCGGGTACCGGCGGCGGATCTCCTCGGCGTACTCGTCGCGCAGCCGGCGCAGCTGCCGGTAGAGCGCCGCGCGCGGGTCGCCGCGGCGCTCGATCTCGGCGTATTCCTCGTCGGTGGTTTCCCCGCACCAGAAGCGGGTTCCGTCGTAGGTGAGGACTTCGAGGCGGGCGATGTTGTCGACGACCTTGCCGGTGCGCTGGGCCGTGGCCCCGCAGGAGTTGTTGCCGATCATCCCGCCGAGAGTGCAGTTCATGTGCGTCGCCGGTTCCGGCCCGAACCGCAGGCCGGTGTCCGCGAGCTGCCGGTTGAGCTCGTCGAGCACGATCCCCGGCTGCACCACGCAGGTCCGGGCTTCGGCGTCGACCGACTCCAGCCGGGTGCAGTACTTGGAGAAGTCGAGCACGACGGCGGTATTGGTGCACTGGCCGGCCAGGCTGGTGCCGCCGCCGCGGGAGAGCACCGGGGCGCCGAACTCGCGGGCCACCGCGATCGCCGCCGCCGCGTCCTCCGGCGTCCGGGGCAGCACGACGCCGAGGGGCACCTGCCGGAAGTTGGACGCGTCGGTCGAGTACGCCGCGCGCGTCCCGCGGTCGAAGCGCACTTCGCCGTCGACGCGCTCGCGCAGCGCCGCCGCCAGCGCGCCGGTGTCGAGGTCTTCGTGATCCGCGTGGCGCACCACCGGATCGGGAGCTGGACGGGTCCCATCGCGGATCCTCCTTCAGAGTGCGTACTCGGCGGCGGCTTCGGCGCGGAAGGTGAGCCCGTGCCCGGGCGCGGCCATCGACGGCGTCACGGTGCCGCCGTCGGGGTCGAGACAGCCGTCGAAGAAGCGCCGTTCGATCCGGTCGTGGTCGGCGAACCACTCGATGTGCCGGAAGTTCTGCGTGGCCACGGCGGCGTGCGCCGAAAGGTTCGGGGCGCAGTGGGCCGACACGTCCCGGTTCACCGCCGCGGCCAGTGCCGCCGCGCGCCGCCACTCGGTGTAGCCGCCGCACCGGGTGATGTCGACCTGCAGGCAGTCGACCGACGGCAGCATGCGGGCGAAGTAGGGCAGGTCGTAGCCGTACTCCCCGGCGGCGATGTCCGGGCCGCCGGGGAAGCGCGCCGCCGCGAGCCCCGGCAGGTCGTCGCTGGAGACGGGCTCCTCGAACCAGGTGACGTTCCACTCCACCAGCCGCTCGGCGACCCGGCGGGCCGGGCCGGGGGAGTAGGCGCCGTTGGCGTCGACGTACAGCGCCGGGTCTTCGCCGATCACCTTGCGGGCCAGCGCGACCCGGTCGAGAGCGCGATCCGGCGACGCGCCGATCTTGATCTTCACGCGCGGAATGCGCTGCTGCCGGACCCAGTGGTCCAGCTGGGCGGCCAGTTCGTCGTCGGAGAGGCTGGTGAAACCGCCGCTGCCGTAGACGGCGACCTCGTCGTGCACCCGGCCGAGCAGCCTGCTCACGGGCAGTTCGAGCGACCGGGCCGCGGCGTCCCACAACGCGATGTCGACGGCGGACATCGCGCAGGAGACCAGGCCCGCGCGCCCGAGGTTGCGGATGGCGTGCTGCATGGCCGCCCAGCAGGCGGGCACGTCGAGCACCGGGCGGCCGCGGACCGCGGCCGCGAGCACGCCTTCGATCAGCGGCACGCAGGCCGCGTCGGCGTAGGTCCAGCCCAGCCCGTGGACCCCGCCCGCTTCGGCGTGCACGACGACGATCGTGGTCGCCTCCCACTCGAGCGTGCCGTCGGCCTCCGGCTGCGGGGTCGGCACCCGGTAGGCCCGGGCGCCGACCCGCTCGATCGTGGTCACCGGTTCTTCCCGGGCAGGAACTCCTGCAGCTTCGTCTTGACGCCCTGGGCGACCAGGTGCAGCGCGTCGGGGTCGCCCTTGAGCACGGCCTGGGCGGCCGACTTCATTTGCTCGAAAGTGGCGTGCGGCGGGATCGGCGGCACGTCCGGGTCGCAGCGGACGTCCAGCACCGCCGGCTTGCCCGCCGTGAGCGCGGTGTCCCACGCCGTGGCCAGCTGGTCGGGCTTGTCGACGGTGACCGCCGCGAGCCCGAGGGACAGCGCGAAGCCGGCGTAGTCGACGTCCGGCAGGCTCTGGGACTGCTCGAACTTCGGAGCGCCGCCCATCGCGCGCAGCTCCCAGGTGACCTGGTTGAGGTCGTTGTTGTGGAAGACGCAGATCACGCAGCGCGGGTCGCTCCACAGGTGCTGGTAACGGGCGATGGTGATCAGCTCGGCGAGGCCGTTCATCTGCATGGCGCCGTCGCCGACGAGGGCGATCACCGGCCGGTCGGGGTGGGCGAACTTCGCGCCGACGGCGTACGGCACGCCGGGGCCCATGGTGGCCAGGGTGCCCGACAGCGACCCGCGGATGTCGCCGCGGATCCGCAGGTTGCGGGCGTACCAGTTGGTGGAGGAGCCGGAGTCCGCGGTGACGATGGCGTTCTCCGGGATCCGCTTCGACAGCTCGGACACGATGGCCATCGGGTTCACCGGATCGGCGTCCACCGCCGCTTCCTTTTCGACGGTGTCCCACCAGGAGGCGACGTTCTTCTCGATCGTCTCGCGCCACGAGCGGTCCGGCTTGCTCGCCAGCTTCGGCAGCAGCGCGCGCAGCGTGGCCGCGCTGTCCCCGACCAGGTTGACCTCGGTCGGGTAGCGCATCCCGATGAACCGGCCGTCCAGGTCGATCTGCACCGCGCGCGCCTGCCCGAAGTCGGGCAGGAACTGGCTGTACGGGAAATTCGAGCCGATGATCAGCAGCGTGTCGCAGTCGCGCATCATCTCGTAGCTCGGCCGGGTGCCGAGCAACCCGATCGAGCCGGTCACCCACGGCAGGTCGTCGGGCAGGACGTCCTTGCCCAGCAACGCCTTCGCGACGCCGGCGCCGGTGACCTCGGCGACCTGGCGGACCTCCTCGGCCGCGCCGCGCGCGCCCTGCCCGACCAGGATGGCGACCTTCTCGCCGGCGTTGAGCACCTCGGCCGCCGCGTCGATGTCGGTCTCCGCGGGCACCGGCCGGGACCACGCGGTGCCCGGCGGACTGGAGGGCACCTGCTTGAACGCGTGCTGCGGCGGCGTGTACTCCTCCTCCTGCAGGTCGGCCGGGATGATCAGGGCGGTGGGGCAGCGGGACGACTCGGCGGTCCGGATGGCCCGGTCGAGGGCGTTCGGCAGCTGCTCGGCGACGTTGACCTCGACGAGGTATTCGCTCGCGACGTCCTTGTAGAGCGCCTGCAGGTCGATCTCCTGCTGGTAGCTGCCGCCCATCGCGCTGCGCGCGGTCTGCCCGACGATCGCGACCACCGGGACGTGGTCGAGCTTCGCGTCGTACAGGCCGTTGAGCAGGTGGATCGCGCCCGGGCCCGAGGTGGCCATGCAGACGCCGACCTTGCCGCTGAACTTCGCGTAGCCGACGGCCGCGAACGCGGCCATCTCCTCGTGCCGGGCCTGCACGAAGCGGGGCTGGTCGTCCGCCTTGCCGAACGAGGCGACGAGCCCGTTGATGCCGTCGCCGGGGTAGGCGAAGACCTGCTCCACTCCCCACTCGCGCAGGCGCTGGAGCAGGTAGTCACCGACTGTCTGGCTCATGAGTACTCCCTTGGGCGTGCGGTGCCGCTTCGGTGAGCGCCTCGTGGACCCGGCGGGCCACGACGGCGGGCCGGGGCCGCGCCGGGTCGGGCCAGCGGACCAGGACCGCGGGCTCTTCCGCGCCGTCCGGCTCCACGGCCAGGCACCACCCGCCGCGGTCGGTCCACGACAGCATCAGGTGCCGGCCCGCGCGCCGGTCGGCCAGTGCGATGTAGGCACTCGACGGACTGCCGCATTCGCTCCACGACGCGGCCGGTTCGACGCGCAGCAGCTCGGCGACGGTCTCGACGTAGTCGCGCAGGGCCGCGGCCTCGACGTGCCCGGGATCGGGTTTCACCGGCGCGGACGCCTCCTTCCGTGGTCGCCTTCGGCGCTCACGGATCGCTGTACCCGCTTTCGCCGTCTATCATACTTGCGTGACGCAAACGTGGCAGGAGCAAGACGGTACCGACGCGGCCTTGGCGGCGTTGCGGGCGATGGTGCTGATCGCCGACTCGACCGTCGAGCGGAACACCGAGCACCTGACGCTCACCCAGTTCCGCGCCCTGCGGGTGGTGGTCGACCGGACCCCGGTCACCATGGGCCGGGTAGCGCGGGAGCTGGCGATGAACCCGTCGTCGGTCACCCGGGCGTGTGATCGGCTGGTCGCGCTGAACCTGCTGGAAAAGGCGGCCAACCCGCTGAACCGGCGGGAAACGCTGCTCGCCCCGACCGGACCGGGCCGTCAGCTCGTGGACCGCGTGGACCGCGATCGCCGCCGGGTGCTGGCGAGCGTCCTCGGCCGGCTCGACCCGCCGGCCCGTGCCGCCGCGATCGCCGCGTTCGAGCGGTTCGCCCGAGCGGTCGAATCGGACGAACCGGAATCCGGCTCACTTTTGCGTCGCGCAAACTAAAACGCCCGAATCGAAGTTTGCTCGCCGTGATCGCGGGTATCCCTCGCTCAGCTGCGGCGTGATCGGAGGTCCTTGCGGTGGGAAAGCGCGACGGAATCACCGAACCCTGGGGGACCAGAACGCCCTACGGACCGGGCCAGGCGTGGCCGGTGCGGGTGGACACCCACCTCGCCGACGGAGTGCGCCCCGAGGACGTCGACCGCTGGGTCCGCAGCGCCGCGGTGTTGCATTCCAACGGCGACGGGCTCGACATCGCGGTCAAGGACGGCCGGATCGCCGGGGTCCGCGGCCGCGCCGACGACCGCGTCAACCACGGCCGCCTCGACCCGAAGGACCTCTTCGGCTGGCAGGCGAACTCGTCCCCGGACCGGTTGACGACCCCGTTGGTGCGCAAGGACGGCGAGCTCGTCGAGGCGACCTGGGATGAAGCGATGGACCTGGTCGTCCGCCGCAGCAAGGAACTCCTGGACGAGCAGGGCCCGGGCGCGCTCGGCTTCTACACCAGCGGCCAGCTGTTCGCCGAGGAGTACTACACGCTCGCCGCGATCGCGCGCGGCGGGCTGGGCACGAACCACCTCGACGGCAACACCCGGCTCTGCACGGCGACCGCGGCCGCGGCGCTGAAGGAGTCCTTCGGCTGCGACGGCCAGCCGGCGTCCTACACCGACGTCGACCACGCCGACGTCATCGCCCTCTTCGGGCACAACATGGCCGAAACGCAGGCCGTCCTGTGGTCGCGCGTGCTCGACCGGCTCGCCGGGCCGAACCCGCCCGCGGTGCTGTGCGTCGACCCGCGGGACACCCCGGTCGCCCGGGCGGCGACGCTGCACCTGGCGCCGCTGCCCGGGACCAACGTCGCCCTGATGAACGGGATCCTGCACGAGATCGTCGAGCACGGCTGGGTCGACCGCGAGTACGTCGACCGCTGCACGGTCGGCTACGACGACCTCGCCGCGATGGTCGCGGACTACCCGCCCGAGCGCGCCGCGGAGATCTGCGGCGTCGACGCGGGGCGGATCCGCGAGGCCGCCCGGCTGCTCGGCTCGGCGGAGCGGCTGCTGTGCACGGTGCTGCAGGGCTTCTACCAGTCGCACCAGGCGTCCGCGGCGGCGGTGCAGGTCAACAACCTCGTGCTGCTGCGCGGCATGCTCGGCAAGCCCGGCGCGGGCGTGCTGCAGATGAACGGCCAGCCCACCGCCGAGAACACCCGCGAATGCGGCGCCGACGGCGACCTGACCGGGTTCCGCAACTGGGCCAACGACGCGCACGTGGCCGAGCTGGCGCGGCTGTGGAACGTCGACGTCGGCAAGATCCCGCACTACGGGCCGCCGACGCACCTCATGCAGATGCTGCGCTACGCCGAAACCGGCACCCTGCGGTTCCTGTGGGTGTCGGCCACCAACCCGGCCGTTTCGCTGCCCGAACTGCACCGCATCCGGTCCATCCTGGACTCTTCGCGGCTGTTCGTGGTGGTGCAGGACGCGTTCCGCACCGAAACCACCGAGTTCGCCGACGTCGTGCTGCCCGCGGCGATCTGGGGCGAGAAGACCGGCACGTTCACCAACGCCGACCGCACCGTGCACCTGTCGGAGAAGGCGGTCGACCCGCCCGGGCAAGCGCGTCCCGACCTGGACATCTTCCTCGACTACGCCCGGCGGATGGACTTCCGGGGCAATGACGGCGAACCCTTCCCGCAGTGGCACGATGCCGAAACCGCGTTCGAGGCGTGGAAACGCGCGTCGGCCGGGCGGCCGTGCGACTACAGCGGCTTGAGCTACGCGAAACTGCGCGAAGTCAGCGGGATCCAGTGGCCGTGCACTTCGGACAGTCCGGACGGGACCGAACGGCTCTACGCCGACGGGAAGTTCTTCGCCCAGCCGGACTACTGCGAGAGCTACGGCCGCGACCTGGTCACCGGCGCGCCGATGGAACCCACCGAATACCGGGCGATGAACCCGGACGGCAAGGCCATGCTCAAGGCGGCCGAGTACGTCCCCCCGCACGAAAAGCCGGACGAGGACCACCCGTTCTTCCTGGTCAACGGCCGGACGATCTACCACTTCCACACCCGCACGAAGACCGGCCGGGCGCCGGAGCTGCGCGCGGCCGCCCCGGAGGTGTGGCTCGAGGTGTCCGCACGGGACGCCGAAGCCGCCGGGCTGGCCGGAGGCGACCTCGCGGAGGTCTCGACTCCGCGCGGGGCGGTCCGCGCCCGGGTCCGCGTCGGCGGCATCCGCGACGGCGTGCTGTTCCTGCCGTTCCACTACGGCTACTGGGACGTCGAGCACCCGGCGGGCAAGGACGGCGACCGCGCGGCCAACGAGCTGACCTTCACCGACTGGGACCCGGTGTCCAAGCAGCCGCTGTTCAAGACGGCCGCGGCCGCGCTGCGCAAGGTGGCCGCCGTCGCGGCCCCGCGGCCGGAGCCGGTGCCCGCGGCCGTCGACGAGGAGGTGGTCCGGTGAAGCTCGGACTGGTGCTGCGCGAACTGCACCGCGCGGAGACGCACCTGGCCAAGGACCTGCTGAAGACGTCGGACCGGCACCACGCGGAGCACGAGGTCCACCACGTCGCCCGCGACCTGGCGGCCTGGTCGGCGGCGCACGTCCGCGATCTCGCCCGCGCGGGGCGCGCGCACGACCTGGACCTCGGCGAGGACGTCCCGGGGCCGGGCCCCCTGGAGCCGCTGCGAACGGCGCTGGCCGAACTGAGCGGCCGCCGCCCCGAGCCGGGCCTGCTGCTGCTGGCCGACCTGCGCCGCCTGCACCGCCGCGCGGCGGGCGTGTCGCTGGACTGGGAGCTGCTCGCCCAGAGCGCCCAGGCGGCGAAGGACAGCGAGCTGCTGGAGCTGGCGACCCGGTGCCACCCGCAGACGCTGCGGCAGCTGAAGTGGACGAACGCGATGCTGAAGGTGCTCTCGCCGCAGATCCTGACCAGCTAGGTCAGCCGGGTAACGCGTGATCATGCTGCCGACGGTGAAGGATCTGGCCGAGCTGGCCCGGCTCTTCGAAGCGGAAGGCGACGACCTGTACGTCCGCTGGTCCCGGGGCCCGGAGGTCGACCTGGCGGACAGCGCGTCGAGCCGAGACGGCCTGACCGGCATCTCGCTGCCGGGCCTGTCGGCGAACTCGCTGCGGCTGGAGCCGTGGTGGCGCGACCGGTCGCTGCGGCTGTGGCTGGCGCGCCGCCTGTACGACTACGAGCACCTCCGGGAGGTGCGCGGCCCGGACGTGCGGCCGTGGGTCCTGCGCGGCCGCGAGATCGCCCGCGGCCCGGACAACGAGCCACTGGTGGTGGCCGTGAAGCCGCTGGCCTGGGTGGCGGACGAGGTGCTGCGGGAAGCCCGGCGGCTGGTGGACGAGCAGGGGTCGCGCGAGTGGGGGCCGATGGACCGCCGGGTGCACCGCTGACCCGCGGGATCGCGGCCGACTTCGGCGGGTCCGTTCCGGCGAAGCGGCTGGGGGCCTCGAGAGCAGCGCCCACCCTCCCTGGGGGTCCGTCCCCGCTCCAGCCTATCGACCCCTCCCGACGAAAACCCCGCCGAACCCACCCCTCGAGCCGACTTGTCCACACCCCGGCCGAGATGGGGACCGGGCGCGGATCTTCAGGCACCGCCCTCGGGGTCCGTCGAGATGGGGACACCGGGCGGATCCTCAGGCGCCGCCCTCCGGTTCCGTCCCGCGCCCCTCGGAGACCTGCCGCAAGAACGCCACCGGGTCGTCGCCGAGGCGGGTGAAGCTGCGGTGGCGGATCACCGCCGTCACCACGGCCGTCGCCACCGCCCACACCGCGATCACCAGCACCACCGCCGGTGCCGGCAGGACGCGGTCCAGGAACGCCAGGTTCACCGTCGCCGCCAGTGCCGCCACCCGGGCCACTGCGACGTACCAGTGGTGCGATCCCGCCGCGAAGACGCGCGTTCCGGCCAGGTACATCGTCAGGCCCGCCGTCGTGAACCACGCCGCCGCGGGGGGTGGGGATTCGTGCAGGGACAGGTTCACCCCCGCCGCCATCAGCAGCAGCGCGAACGCCGGCATCAGGTGCCCGCCCGCGTACAGCGAGTACGCCAGCGCCGGGTTGCCGCCCGAAAAGCCGAGCAGGCGTTCGTAGATCTCCACCGCCGAGGAGAAGTACACCCACCACAGCGCCCCGGCCAGGACGAGCCCGCCGGCCAGGGCCAGCCAATACCCCAGGTCGTCGGCCGGGCGCTCGAGCGCCGCCGTGCCGACCGTGATCACCAGCTCGCCGAGCAGCAGGATCATGAACAGCCCGAACCGCTCGGCCAGGTGCGCCGAGTCGACCGCCAGGTTCGGGTCGCGCGGCGGCGTGAACATGGTGCGCCACCGCGCCTCCCGCGTCGGCCGTTCGCCACGACCCCGGTCGCGGTCGCGGTCGCCCAGCAGCAGGAACCCGGCCTCCTGCACCAGCGCGAACGCCCACAGCAGGCCGAAGTGCGGCAGGACCGCCGAGACGCCGAACAGGACCGCCGAAACCGCGTAGCCCCAGCTGATCCGCCGCTGGTCGCCGCCGCCGCGCGGCCACCGGTGCGCGGCCGCCAGGATCAGCCGGACCGCGGCCATGGCCACGGCGAAGACCTCGGGGTGCCCTTCGAAGACGTGGTGCGGCTGGGTCGCGGCGATCCCGCACGGGATCGTGCCGGCGAGCACGAACAGCCGGTCGGCGACGCGGCTGTCGTCGCCCCGCCGGTTGTACATCACCGCGAAGCCGATCCACGTCCACCACAGCGTCGCGAACAGGCCGAGCGCCGCGGCGGCGCGCGCCCAGTGCGGGTCCGCGACGATGCCGTGCGCCACCTGGCCCACCGCGAACACGAAGACGAGATCGAAGTACAGCTCGACCCAGCCGACCCGCTTGCCGCCCCGTTCGTCCACTTCGGTCACGGCCGCGATTCTGCCGCGTCCCGGGTCGGGACTTCCAGCCGGGCACATCGCGGAAATTAATAACCCACCATTCGAACGATGGCCGAATTCGCCCCGGCGACTGCTGTGGGTAATTCTGCCGCCAGCGCGCGGAAGTGTTTGATCTACTGCCGGGTAGCCGCCAGAGCTGCGCAAATGTGCTTGAACGATGTGCAAGCAGCGACCGGAAGAACACGATGCGTCAACGGGGAGAGGGTGTCGGAAATAATTCGATCCCGGCATTCCGAAACGCCGCTGTGCAGGGTTGACAAGCACGCCGGGGGTGATGTTCGCTGCTGGTCGGCTCGATCAACGCCACGTCGTACCCGGTCCGGGAGCCGGGTTCCCGTCCGCTTCTCCGGCGTCCTCGATCGGCCCTGGGGCCCCCTCGTCCTGTCCGAGTTCGACGTCAGCCGTGCGCGCGGCTGGGAATCGAGCGATTCCGCCATGCACGAAAGCAGATCCACCCTCCGCCGCCCGGCGGACGCCGCGTGGTGGCCGGGGCACTGGAGCGTCCGCACCAAGATCAGCGTCGTCCTGCTGCTGCCCGTCCTGGTCGCGGTGGCGCTCGCGGAAATCCGGATCCAGGGCGAACTCGACCGGGCGACCGCGCTCTCCGCGGCCCGCGACCGGCTGCCCGTGCTGCGCGACACGATCGACCTGACCGCGTCGCTTGGCGAGGAAATGGTCGCCGCCGTCGCGGTCCCGGCCGGCGCGCCGGACACGCTGACCGCGGCCGTCGACGCGAAGGTGGCCGCGGTCCAGCGCGACCTCGGCTTCGCCCCGCTGCCCGCCGACACCGGCCGGGCGCTGAACACCGCGCTGGGCAAGCTCGCCGGGATCCGCGCGGCCGGCGCCGGCGGCGGCGACGTCCGCACGAAGGCCGCCGGCTACAACGACATCATCGCCACCCTCGGCGACCTCGTGCCCGCGTTCGTCCCGGCCGACGCCGCCGGCGCGGAACCCACCCGGCTGCTGGTGCACCTGCGCGGCGAGCTGGCCACCGAAGAGACCTACCGGCGGGCCGCGCAGACCAGCCCGGACGACGCTTCCCTGCGCCCGGCCGTCATCGGGACCGTCGCCGAGCAGGAGGTCCTCGCCGAGCAGGCGGAGCACCAGCTGACCGGCGACCAGCTGGCCCGGTTCACCGACGCGGCCGACCGGCGGCTCGACGCCCTGCAGGAGCCGGGCGACCGCCCGCTCGCGTCGCTGCTGCCGTCGATCACCGCCGAGGCCGCGGGGGTGACGGGCGTGCTGAACGACGTCGCGGCGCAGCTGGCGGCGGACGTCTCGACCGCGGCCGACCGGGCCCGCGCGGACTCGCTGCGTGACACGGCACTGGTGCTCGGGTCGCTGCTCGCCGCGCTCGCGATCGCGCTGCTGGTGGTGCGCTCGCTGGTCACGCCGGTGCGCCGGTTGCGCGCGGCCGCCCTGCACGCGGCGAACGACCAGCTGCCCGAGACGGTCCGGCAGATCCGCGAAGGCCACGAAGTCGACTGGCGTGCGGTGCCCGGTAGCGGCGTCGGGACCGACGAGGAGATCGGTCAACTGGCGCGGGCGTTCGATGACATGCACCGCCAGGCGGTCCGGCTCGCGGTCGAGCAGGCCGAGCTGCGCAAGCAGGTCAGCGAAATGTTCATGACGCTGTCGCGGCGGAGCCAGTCGCTGGTCGAGCAGCAGCTGTCGATCATCGAAGACCTCGAGGCGGGGGAACAGGACCCCCGGCGGCTCGACGAACTGTTCCGCGTCGACCACATCGCGACCCGCTTGCGCCGCAACGGCGAGAACCTGCACGTCCTGGCGGGCGGCCGCCCGGTCCGCCACGGCCGCGAACCGGTGCCGACCCGCGACCTCCTGCGCGCGGCGACGTCCGAGGTCAAGGACTACCGGAGGGTCGCGCTGGGCAACGCGCCCCGCAGCTCGGTCCAGCCCGAGGCGGCGGCGGACGTGGTGCACATCCTCGCGGAGCTGCTGGAGAACGCCACGCGCTTTTCGCCGCCGGAGCACAAGGTGGCACTGACGGCCGACCGCGGCGCCGACGGCGGGCTGCTCATCGAGGTGGTCGACCAGGGACTCGGCATGACGCAGGAGGAGCTGGCCACGGTGAACGACCGGCTGGCCGCGGCCGGAACGGTCGGCCCGGAGACGACCCGCCGCATGGGGTTGTTCGTGGTCGGCAGGCTGGCGGCCCTGCACGGGGTGACGGTCCGGCTGCGCGCCACGGGAACGGGAGCACGCCACGCGGGGGTGACGGCGAGCGTCCACGTCCCGGGAGCACTGGTGATCGCGGACTTGGCCCGCCCGATCGGCGCGGGCCGGCTGGTTTCGGCGGCCCGCAACGGCCACCCGCGGCCACCGGTGGTGCCGGCCCAGGCTTCGACGCCGATCTTCGAGCAGGTGGTGACGAGCTGGTTCACCGAGCCGGCGGCGAAACCGGTGGCCCGGCGGAACGGGAAGACGGTGCCGGTGGAGTGGCCGGCGGTGGGGGAGCGGGCGGAGCTGCCCGCGGCCTCCGCGCCGGAGGAGAATCCGGATTGGCCGCCCGAGATCCCCGCGGTTCCGGCCGACCGGGCAGCCCTCGCTGGGCCGGTGGATTCGGCCGCGCCTGCAGAAGTGGCGGGGTGGGCCGCCCGAGCGGAAACCCCGGCCGCGCGCGCTTCCTCGGCCGGGCCGGCGGAGCCGGCCGAGGCGGGAGACCGGGGTTCGGCTGGGGCACCGGCAGGCGGGGTGGAGTTCGCGGCGAGCCGGTCCGAGCGAGCCGAACCCGCCGCCGCCGGGGCCGCCGAGGCGGCGGGGCGGGCCGCCCGAGCCGAGGCCTCGGCCGGGCCGGCGGAACCGGCCGAGGCGGGAGACCGGGGTTCGGCTGGGGCACCGTCAGCCGGGGTGCAGTCCGCAGCGAGCCGATCCGAGCGCGCCGCGGCCGCCGCCGGTTCCTCCGCCCGTCCCGAACCCACCCCCGTCGGTGACTGGGACACCCCCGCCGACCGCGTCCGGCAAGCCGCCGAAAGCGCTCTCGAGCCGCCGGCCGCGCAAAGCCTCACCGGGGCCGGGCTGCCCACTCGGCGGCCCGGCGCGCAGCTCGCCCCCGGTGCCGTCGTTCCGCGCGTTCGCGAACAGGCCGGTGGCAGCTTCCGCGACGCCGCCGCCGTGCGCAGCAGTCTCTCGCGCCACTACCAGGGCATGCGCGCGGCCCGGATGGAGACCGCCGCGCGTGCCGAACAATCCGGAAAGGACGAAGTGGATCCGCGATGACGGAACTGCACCCCCGGCGCTCCGCCACCGAGCCGGCGGCCCGCTCCCTCGGCGGGACGCGGACGACCGCCCGGTCCGCGACGCTGAACTGGCTGGTCAACGGGTTCGTCCAGGACGTCACGGGCGTCGCGCACGCCGTGCTGGTCTCCGCCGACGGGCTGCTCGTGGCCGCCGACGAAAACCTGCCCCGGGAACGCGGCGACCAGCTCGCGGCCATCGCCGCCGGTCTGTCCAGCCTTTCCCTCGGCACCGCCGAGCTGTTCACCGCCGGGCGGGTCGTGCAGTCGGTGATCGAGATGGAACAGGGGTTCCTGCTGCTGATGAGCGTCGGCGACGGCTCGAACCTCGTCGTGCTCGCCTCGACCGGCTGCGACATCGGGCTGGTCGGCTACGAGATGACGATGCTGGTCGAGCGAGTGGGGCAGAAGGTCGACGTGCCCGCGCGCGAGATGCCGGTGGCCCAGGACCACCGGTGATCGACGACCCGCCCGGGGACGAGCCGCGCCGCAGCCCGGCGCTGGCCCGCCCCTACGCGTGGACCGAAGGCCGGACCGCCCCGGCGGTCGAGATCGCCGTCGAAGCACTGGTCGAGACCACCGCCGACGGGCGGGCCGAAGCCGCTTACCAGACGTCGAGCGCGCCGGCGGAGGTCCTCGAGCTGTGCGTGCGGCCGCGGTCGCTGATGGAGATCGCCGCGCTGCTGGCCCTGCCGCTCGGCGTGGTCCGGGTGCTCGTGTCGGACCTGATGCAGGACTACCTGGTGATCGTCCGCGACACGCTGTCGGACACCGCCACCTGGGACGAGCGCCACGACCTGATGGAACGCGTGCTGCACGGGCTGCGCGACCTGTAGAGAGGACTTCGCCATGGAGCATTTCGCGCTGGGGCACTGGCTGCTCGTGCTCGCGTACCTGACGTCGGTGGTCGGCTGCGCGCTCGGGCTGGCCTGCGCGGTCCAGGCCCGGTACGCGGCCGATCCCCGCCACCGCGTGCGGTGGCTGGTGCTGGCGGCGATCTCGATCGGCGGCGTCGGCATCTGGCTGATGCACTTCGTCGCGATGCTCGGCTTCAGCACCCCGGGCATGCCGGTCCGCTACGACATCTTCCGCACGGTCCTGTCGGCGATCCTGTCGGTGGCGGCCGTGTTCGCGGGCCTCCTGGTGGTGGGCGGGCGCGCGAAGTTCGGCTGGTGGCGCCTGGCCCTCGGCGGCGTCATCACCGGACTGGCGGTGAACGTCATGCACTACACCGGGATGTCGGCGCTGCGGGTCAAGGGCGACTTCGGCTACGACGGCGGCCTGGTGGCGCTGTCGGTGGTGATCGCGGTGGTGGCGGCGACGGCGGCGCTGTGGTTCGCGGTCTTCCTCGACCGCCTCGCGCTGCGGCTGCTGGCGGGCTTCGTGATGGGCGCGGCGGTGACGGGCATGCACTACACGGGCATGGCGGCGGTCCGGATGCACATGGACATGACCGCCCCGGACCCGGCGGGCGCGGAGGTGTTCTCCTTCCTGTTCCCGGTGTTCGTGGTGGCGGCGATCGCGATGGCCGTGCCGCTGTGCGCGGTCTTGATGGCGCCGGCCCGCGGAGAAGGTCCCCTCGGGCCGGCGATCTCACCTCCCTACAGGCCGCACAGCAGCGAACACGCCTTCGCCGACGACCAGTCCGTTGTGGACACCGGCGTCCCCGGCGGGACGTTCACCGGCAGGTAGCTCACCTTCGCCTGGTTGGTGATGGGGAACAGGTTCAGCAGGGCGTAGGTGGCGCAGTACACCTGCTTCGACTGGCCCGCCGCCAGTGCGAACGGACCCGTCTGGCACGACGGCTCCACGGTGTCCACCACCTGCGCGGAGGTAATCCCGACCGGACCGGAGTTGGTCACCGTGATCCGCCAGTACGCCGACGCCGCGAGCACCCCGAGCAGGCCCACGGGGGCCTGTTTCGCCCACGGTCCGGCGCCGCCCGGGCCGCACTGGGCCGGGTGGACCGCCGTGCAGATCTCCTTCTGCACGGTCACCTTCGGGGTGCACGACGCGCCCGGGGCCACCGGGAGCGTCACCGTGTTGGACGTGAACGAACCCGTCGAGTCCGTGCCCGTCGCCGTGTTCGCCACCAACGTCACCAGGCAGTCCGCCGAGATTGTCGTGCGGAAGCACAGCTGTGGTGCGTCACCCGCGAAGTCGACCACCAGCGACCCGCTGAAGCCCGCCGCGCTGTGCAGCACCAGCGTCGTCGTCACCGTGATCGACGGGTGCGCCGCCACCGAGACGCCGGTCAGGTCGACCGAGCCGTCGGGCGCGAAGCCCGGGGTCGGCACCACCGCGTTGTCCTGGTCGACGACCGTCACCCGCGACGCCGCGAAGTCGACGTTCGCCAGGTCGACGCCCGTCAGCCGCGCGGACGTGTAGCCCTGGACGTGGCTTCCGCCGTCGCAGTAGAAGTCGCCCGGACGCAGGGTCACCTGCCCGCCGGAGCGCACACACGGCGACGCGCCGGTGGCCGGGTCCATCGAGAACAGGACCCCGGCGTCGCCCAGGCCGATCAGGCAGCCCGACGGCGCGTCGTACGCGTAGCCGTAGTCCCGCGTGGCGCCCCCGTTCACCGAGGGGTGGGTGATCCGGGCGGGCAGCCCCGCGCACGCCGTCCCCGTGGTCCAGTCGTGGCACACCGCCGCGCCCGCGATACCCCCGTTCCACACCGGGAGGTAGCTGCGCAGGTGACCACCCGGGTCGGTGACGACCTCGGGGTTGAAGACGTACGTCCCGTTCGGCAGCGCGGCCGCGCCCGGTGGTGCGGGCAGCGCGGATCCGTCGAGGGCGTAGCACGTGGTCACGTTGGTGACGCCGGTCGTCGACGAGCACACCCCCACGGGAGTGCCGGTCGTGCCGAACGCCGTGTAGGCGTTGTAGGTGAAGTTCCCCGCCGGCCCGGTCGGCCGCCAGGACGCCCAGCCGGCGCACGCGGTGGCCGTCGCCGGGTCGAAACAGCCCAGCGAGGGCACCTGCGCGGTGCTGGGGTTCGACGACGAAGCGAACACCTTGCCCGCCACGACGTCCATGGCGCCGTAGACGTACGGGTTGCCGCTGATGGCCGGCGCGATCGGCGCGTACGGCTGACCGCCGCAGGCGCTTTGGGTCGCGATGGTCCAGCAGACCACCGTGCCGCTGGTGACCAGGCCGTACAGGTTGCCGCCGGTCTCCACGAACCCGGTGAGGCCGTTGACCGCGGGCGAACCGCCGGTGGCGGCCAACGGCCAGTACCCGCAGTTGGCCGCGGCGGCCATGTCGAGGCAAGCGACCCCGACGGACGCCGCCGTGACGGCGGGGTAGTAGACCTTCGCGGGCGCCGCGGGATCGCGGACGTACTGCTCGACCATGGTGGTGGCGATGTCGCCGGCCCCCAGGGTGCCGAGCGGGCCGGGGGCGGTGTTGAGCACCTTCGGCCACGGGCCGCCCGGGCAGCGCGCCCCGGTGGCGAGCTCGGTGCAGACCACCTTCGGCGACGTGGCCCCCAGGTGGTGGTAGATGTTCCAGGCCTGCAGCACGCCGCTCGGGGTGCGGTACAGGATCGGCGTGAAGCCGTCGCCGCCGGTCGCGGTGGTCGCCGCCGGCACGGGCGGGGTGAGGGCGCCGGTCAGCTGGGTCGCGTCGGGTCCGGCGGCGGGATTCGTCCCGCGGACCGCGGTGACGCCGGACGCCGGTTCGGCGCCGGTGAACGTGCTGCCGTCGGTGGACCACTGCGGCGTCCAGCCGGGCGGGACGTGCAGCGAACCGGACTGGTAGGCCTGGCCGGCCCCGACGGCGTCGGTGATGGTGGCGGCGCCGGTCGTGGTCGCGTGGTCTTCGTAGCCGACGACCCAGTTCGCGGTCGCGCCGTGCGCGGCCGGGGAACCGGTGCCCTGCACGGACTTCGTCAGCGCCGAAACCGGCGGGGCGGGGTCGGCCGCCGCGGGCAGCGGGACGGCGGCCGCCGTGGCGAGCACCAGGGGCAGGACCGCCCCCAGCATGCGTCTTCGCATGGTTGGTCCTCGATTCTGGAAATGGGTGGAATGGGCCGGGAAACGTTTTCCCGGCCGAAGGAAAATCCTATGCCGAACCGGCGGCGTGGTTGAAGCACTCTCACCCGGGCGCCGGAAAGGCGAAACCGAACAGTCCAACCTGATGGGTGGCCCGCCGGGGCGGAACCTGCTTTGAAGAGGGGTTTTGCGGCCGGTTGTCACCCGGACGCCACGCTCGATTCACTCGTTCGAGTTACGCGTGGTCGCCGATTTCGCCGGAATCGGAACCGGTGAAGATCTATTGTCCTTGATTTATCCGGAATCGGCGTCGAAGCGGAGTTTCGACGTGATGCGGTAGCGGTCGCCGCGGTAGACCGAGCGGGTCAGTTCGACGATCCGGCCCGCCGTGTCCCGGGTGATCCGCTCGATGCGCAGGATCGGGGCGTACACGGCGATCTCCAGCAGCTCGGCCTGGCCGGGGTCGGTGACCGCGGGCTCGATCGTCTGCACCGCGTCCTGCACGGTGATCCCGAAGCGTTCCCGCAGCAGGCGGTAGAAGTTGCCCGCTTCGAGGTCCGCCGGGCGCAGGCCGGGGACCAGGGCGGCGGGCAGCGCCAGGCCCTCGATCGCGATCGGTTCGTCGTCGACGTGCCGGACCCGGGTGACACGCAGCACCGGCGTGCCCGGTTCGAGCTCGAGTTCCCCGGCCAGCGACCGCGGGGACGGCGCCACCGCGAACGCGACCACCCGGCTGGTCCAGTGCCCTTCCGCCGGGGGCACCGCGAGGCCGGTCGCCAGTTCCTGGGTGACCTTCTGCGGGCTGGTGAACGTGCCGCGGCCGCGCTGGCGCACCAGCAGCCCGGTGCGGGTCAGCTCGTCGATGGCCGCGCGGACGGTCGGGCGCGAGACGCCCAGCTCCGCGGCCAGGTCGCGTTCGGAGGCGAGGCCGGTGCCGGGGCCGGCGTTCTCGATCACCTTGAGCAGGTGCCGCCGGACGCGGTCGCGTTTGACGGTGGGCGGCCGGTCCGCCCCGGCTTGGGGCGAGGCCCCGGATGTCACACCGGTCAAGGCACCGTCTTCCCAGGAACTCCGAGCGCGCCGGCGAACCGGACGCGCTCCTTCGGCAGGGCACCCAGCGCCCGCAGCCGGCCGAGGTGGCCCGTCAGGCGCTGGCGGAACTCAGCATAACCGCGGCCCGGCGGCGACCACGCCCGCTCGGCCAGCGCGCACAGCCGCGGGAACGCCAGGTGCCGCACGTGCTCGGGCGTCGGCGCGTGCTCGGTCCACAGCTGGGCCTGCGTGCCCAGCACGCCGGGAGTGGTCCCGTGACTGACCGGCAGCCCGCCGGCCAGTGGGTCGAAGCGGTAGACGTCCTCGAGCGTCGTCACCGGCTCGCGGGGCGGCTCGCCGGGCTCCTCGCTCTGCCGGTAGTCGAAGTAGGTCGCCGTGTGCGGAGCCATCACGACCTGGTGACCGCGGGCGACGGCGAGCGCGCCGTGGGCCGCGTCGCGCCAGGCCGTGACGACCAGGTCCGCCGGCAGCCGTCCCGCGGCGTGGCCGGTCTCGTCCCAGCAGACGGCCCGGCGACCCAGCTCCCCGACGATGTCGTGCAGCCGGCCGAGGAACCAGGGGTGGAGTTCGGCGGGACGCACCCCGAGATCGGCCGCCTTCCGCCGCGCGACCGGGCTGGTCTCCCACTGCGTGGTCGGGCATTCGTCCCCGCCGATGTGCAGGTACGGCGACGGGAACACGCCGGCGACCTGGTCCAGCACGTCCCGGCAGAAGGCGAAGGCTTCGTCGTGGACGCCGAGGATGTCCGGGCTGATGCCCCATTCCGTCCACACCGGCAGCGCCACCGAAGGCCGGTTGCCCAGTGAAGGGTAGGCGGCCAGCGCCGCGCGCACGTGCCCCGGCAGGTCGATCTCCGGCATGATCCGCACGCCGCGCTCGGCGGCGAAGGCGACCAGCTCGCGCAGCTCCCGCTGGGTGTAGAAACCGCCGTGCGGGACGCCGTCGAAGACGCCGCTGCCCGCGGGTCCGACCATCGACTCCGCCCGCCACGCGCCGACTTCGGTGAGCCGCGGCCGTCCGGCGATCTCCATCCGCCAGCCCTGGTCGTCGGTGAGGTGCAGGTGCAGGACGTTGTACTTGTGCAGGGCCAGCAGGTCGACGAACTCGCGCAGGAACTCCAGCGGCATGAAGTGCCGGGCGACGTCGAGCAGCACGCCGCGCCAGGGCAGCCGGGGTGCGTCGCGGATGGTCAGGCACGGCAGCCGCGGGGACAGCTGGCGGATCGTCTGCACCCCCGCGAGGAGGCCCGCTTCCGTGGACGCGGTGAGCAGCGCGTGGTCCGGGGTGACCTCCAGGGTGTACTCCTCCGGCCCGAGCCCCGGCTTCAGCGCGAGCCGGACCGTCGGTCCATTGTGGACCAAGGGGAGCCCGGTGTACGTGGCGAGCAGCCGGGCCGGGCCACGGGTGCCGGGGCCGGCCAGGATCCCGGTGGGCACGCAGGAACCGGCGTGGCGGGTCAGCCGCGCGGGGCGGGGAACGAGCATCAGCCCTTCACCGCGCCTGCGGTCATGCCTTCGACCAGGTGGCGCTGCACGAGCGCGAAGAAGACGACGACGGGCAGCGCGAACAGCGTCGACGCGGCGATGAGCCCGCCGTAGTCGGTGCCCGTGCTGGTGCTGAACGACACCAGCCAGACCGGCAGCGTGTAGCCGGAGCTGTCCTTCATGATCACGTAGGCGAACAGGAAGTCGTTCCACGCGGTGATGAAGGCGAACACGCTGGTCGCGATCAGCCCGGGCAGCACCAGGGGCAGCAGGACCGAGCGCATGACGCGGCCGCGCGTGGCGCCGTCGACCATCGCCGCTTCCTCCAGTTCGACCGGGATCCCGTGCAGGAAGCCGCGCAACGTCCAGATCGTGAACGGCAGCACGAGCGCGACGTACGTCAGGACCAGCCCCGGCAGCGTGTCGAGCAGGTGCGCGCTCTTGAGGCTGAGGAACAGCGGGATGACCAGGGCGGGAACCGGCACCATCTGCAGCACGAGCACGCCGATGAGGAAGCTGCGGCGTCCGAAGAACCGGAAGCGCGTCAACGCCGTCGCGGCCAGGAAGGCGACCACGATGGACAGCACGACGACCGCCACGACGACCACGGCACTGTTGAGCAGGTCCCGCACGAACCCCGGCTTGGCGAGGGCGCCGGCGAAGTTGTCCAGCGTGACGTCGACGGGCAGGAACTCCGGCGTGGGCTGGAGGATCTTGCCCGCCGGCTTGAACGCGGTGAGCACCATCCAGTACACCGGGAAGATCCACACGAGACAGAAGACGGCGGCGGTGAAGTTGCGGCCGAAGCGCCGGATCACAGGTCCTCCCCGGAGCGGACGAGCCGCCGCACGTAGACGGCGGTCAGGCCGACGAGCAGCACGACCGAGACGACCGCGATCGCCGCGCCCTGGCCGAAGTCGTTGCGGCTGAAGGCACGGGTGAACGTCCAGATGCCCAGCGTCGTCGTGCCGCCGCCCGGGCCGCCCTGGGTGAGGATCCAGATCTGGTTGAACACGGTGAAGTCCCAGATGACCGAGAGGATGGTGACCAGCCCGAGGATCGGCTGCAGGAAGGGGATGGTGATCGTGCGGTGCACCCGCCACGGCCCGGCGCCGTCCAGCGCCGCGGCTTCGTAGTAGGACCGGGGGATCTGCGAAAGACCGGCGTGGAGGGTGAGCGCGGCGAACGGGACCGACTGCCACACGACCAGGAGCCAGACGAGGGTGAAGGCCGACGCCGGGCTCGTCGTCCAGTCGTGCTGGGTGAGGTTCCCGAAGCCCAGCCGGGTCAGCAGCCAGTTCACCACGCCGTAGCCGGGCTGGAAGAGCCACTGCCAGACCAGGGTGGACGCCACGTTCGGCAGGGCCCACGCCGCGATCAGGCAGAGCGTGACCGCCGTGCGCATCCGGCGGCCCAGCCGTTGCAGCAGCAGGGCGACGCCGGAGGCGATCACCAGCGTGCCGAGCACCAGGGCGGCGCAGAACCCGACGCTGCGGGCGAGGACCGGGAGCAGCTGGGGGTCGGCGAGGACGGCGGCGTAGTTTTTCCCGCCGGCGAAGCCCGTCTTGCCGGTGAACAGCGACCGCAGGCCGTAGTCCTGCAGCGAGATGACGACCAGCCGGACGAGCGGGTAGCCGAGCACCAGCCCGAGCAGCGCGGCGGCGGGCAGGAGCAGGCCGTACGGGAGCAGGGAACGGCGTCGCGTTCTTTCCCGGACGCGCGCCTTTTCGAGCAGCACGAGGACTCCTTCGCGGAACAGGGGCGGGGTGGCTCGGCGGGGACGGCGGTCGGCCGGGCCACCCCGCCGGTCAGCGGGCGCCCAGCGCCTCGGTGAGGTGGGCGTCGAACTCTCGGGCCGCGTCGGCGATCGGACGGCGTCCGGTGGCGATGTCGGCGAAGAAGGTGTTGATGGACTTGTCGCTTTCGATGGTGGCCCAGCCGGGGGCGGCCGGAGTGGCGACACTGGTCTTCGCCGCGGTGGCGAAGGCCGCGTTGAGCGGGGGCAGCGTCGGCGTGATCCGGTCGATCAGCTCGGTCGAAATCGGCGTCCAGCCGTCGATGCCCGAGATGGCGTCCCGCTGCACGGCCGGGTCGGTCGCCGCCTTGAGGTAGGCCAGCGCCAGGTCCTGGTGGCTGCTCTTGGCCGCGACGGCCAGGTCCGAGCCGCCGAGGAACACCGGCTGCGTCTTCCCGGGCGTGGCGCTCGGGAACGGGAAGATGCCCAGCCGGTCCTTCAGCTCCGGCTTGTTCTTGAGCACGGTGTTGACGCTCGTGTCGAGGATGGCCGCCGCGCCACCGGAGGAGAAGATCGCGGCCTGGTCCGGCGCCTTCGTGTCGACGTTGCGGGACGCGGGGGAGGAGTAGGCGTTCTGGAAGTCCTTCCACGCCTGCAACCCCTTCAGCGCCTCGGGGCTTTCCAGGGCACCGGTCCACTTCCCGTCCCGCTGCGTGGCGATCTGCCCGCCGGCGTCCCAGACGAACTGCAGCGCGCCGAACCAGTACCGGCCGGGGAAGTGGAAGGCCGAGAAGTCCGGTGCGGGGTGCTTCGCCTTGATCTTGTCCAGGGCCGCGGTGAGCTCCGGCAGCGTGGCCGGTGGGGCGGTGACGCCGGCGTCGGCCCAGACCTGCTTGTCGTAGATGACCGCGCGGTTCCCGGCGAACAGCGGCGCACCGTAGAGGTGTCCGTCCACAGTGGCCGGTCCGGCCAGTCCGGGCAGCCAGGTCTGGCCCGCGGCGAGCTCGTCGCGGTGCGGGGTCAGGTCGGTCAGCGCCCCGTTGGCGGCGAACAGCGGGACGTTCGTGTTGCCGATCTCGATGACGTCCGGCGTGGTGTCCTGGGCCAGCGCGGTGCTGATCTTCGTGTTGATGTTGTCCCATTCCTGGATCTGCACGGTGACGTGCGCGCCGGTGGCCTTCTCGAACGCGGCGTTGATCGCCGCGGTGGCCTTGTCGCTGAGGTCGCCGTTCATCAGCCAGACGGTGAGGGTGCCACCGCCGGCGGCGGCGGGAGCGGGGGTGTCGGTGCCGCAGGCGGCGGCGGTCACGGCGGCGACGGCCAGTGCGGCGGCGAGGATGCGTCTGCGCATGGGGAGCTCCGGAAGGCGTGAGGTGGGCGCGGTGCGGGGCTCGTGAGTGGTAAGGCGGGTTCTAACCCGCCTTACCACTCACGACCGGGGTCAGCAGTGGCCGAGGTCGCGCCACTGGGCGGTGAGGCCGGGCTCCGAACCCTGGGTCCACCAGTTCGCCTGCCACAGGTGGGCGTTGTGCTTCACGCGCTGGCCCTCCAGGTACACCGTGCCCCAGTCCCATTCCGGCGCCGCCGAGCAGTTCGCCGGCTGGGAGGGCGTGGTCGGCGTGGTCGGCGTCGTCGGCGTGGTGGGCTTGGTGGTCGTCGTCGCCGGCGGGGTGGTCGGGGTCGTGCAGCCGGTGACGGTGTCCACATGGGACGTTCCGGCCGAGCGGTACTGCCCGGCCTGCGCGACGGCGTCGGACGGCGGAACGACCTGGTTGACCGCGTAGTAGGTCCAGTCGACCTGTTCGGTGTAGACGCTGTTCCCGCTCGTGTGGCCCGCGGTGTCGATGAACCACATGTTGTAGTTGATCGACATCGGCGTGCGCGGGTACACCGGGTTGCCCTGGGCGTCGGTGGTGTGGTCGGCGGTGAGCACGCCGTCGATGTAGTACTTCACGTGCCCGCCGGAGACCTGGGTGACGATGTCGTGCCAGCCGGCCATGCTGCGGTTCTGCGCGGTGGACGTGCGCAGGCCGTCCCAGGTCGGGTTGTTCCAGTAGGTGTACCAGCTGGTCTGGTAGTTGGCCTGCGAGCCGCCCCAGCCGCCGTTGGGCAGGTACTCGGAGAAGTCGAGCTCGCTGTAGAGCGGGTCGCGGTCGTACCGCAGCGGGGAGATCGTGAAGTACGTTTCGTTGACGTGGTCGCCGTCGGGGCCGCTGTCCGGCGCGTCGGTGAAGCGGACCCGGCTGGCGTACGTGCCTTCGAAGAACCGCAGCTGGTTCTGGTACAGCTCGGCGTGCGTGGTGCCCGCGGCGCTGCCGTCGGTGGTGGCGGTGAGCTGGGCGACGCGCTCGCCGTTCACGGCCGGGAAGCTGATGTTGCCCGTCAGCCAGCGCGCCCCGGGCACGCCGGGGCTGCCGACGTCGTTGCGGGTGGTCCAGCCGGCTTGGCCGAAGGCGCCGTCGGTGGGCGAGGCGTAGTGGAAGTCGTCGAAGAGCACACCACAGCCGGCCGCCGCGGCCGCCGGGCTGGCGTCGGCTCCGCCGGAGAGGATCAGGGCGGCCGCGGCCGCGGTCGCGAGGCTCGTCAAGGCTGCTGTGGTGGTCCGGATGCTGCGGGACATGGGTCTCCTCCTGGGGATGCCGTCCGCGGGGAGCGCCGATTGGTCTAGACGAATCAGGTGGCCAGTACCTTCCTCTTGACCATTGGTAAAGTCAAGAAGGGAGCAGAAGTTACCTTTGGTAATTTCTGTGGCTCAGTCGCCGGCCGCCCACATCCGGCGGACAAGCTCCAGGAACGAGCGCCGGTCGCCCGCGCCGAGCGCGGCCCGGCGATCGGCGTAGACGTCGAAAGTGGCGTAGGGCGGGCACGACCGCAGCGCATGGCGCGTGGCGGGGTCCACGGGGGTGGTGATCCGCAACGTGCTCCCGCAGCCCGCGACGTGATCACGGGCGTGCGGCAGGACCCGCAGGCCGGCGGGGGTCACCGCGGTGACCCCCGCGAGGTCGAGCACGACGACCTCGGGCACGGGCTCCCGGGCCACGCACTGCGCGATCGCGCGGGCCATCAGCAGCACGGTTCCGCTGTCGAGTTCGCCGTCCAGCGCCACGACGGCCGGGTCGCCGTGCGACCGCGAGACGATCAGCCGGCCCGGACGCGACGGATCGGCCGAAGGCATGGGCGAACCACCCTCCCGCGACAAGGGGACAGGGGATGGCTCGGGGTTGAACCGCGCAGGTCGTTCCAGGGTAGAACCGGCTCCGGCCGGCCACAACGAGCCGAACGGCCTCAGCCGACCCAGCCGCGGTAGGCGGCCGGGTCCACGTTGCCGCCGCAGATGACGGTCACCACGTGCCGGCCGGCGAAGCGGTCGCGGTCTTCGAGGATCGCCGCGATGCCCAGCGCGGCCGACGGTTCGGCCACCAGCCCGGCGTGCTCCAGCAGCAGCCGCATCCCCGCGATGATCGACGCTTCGGAGACGAGGACGGCGTCGTCCGCGACGACGAGGAGGTCGGCCAGCACCTCCGGGATCGGCCGCCGCCCGGCGACCCCGTCGGCGATCGTGTCGGTCGGGCCGGTGGTGACCACGCGCCGCGCGTGCCAGGACCGCGTCATCGCCGGGGCGCCCGCCGGCTGGACGCAGACGACCTCGGTGCCGGGAGCCGCGGACCGCAGCACGTGGCCGACCCCGGTGGCGAGGGCCCCGCCGCCGAGGGCGATCAGGACCACGTCGAACGACGGCGCGGCGGCCGCGAGTTCCAGTCCGATGGTCGCCGCGCCTTCGCAGGTCTCGAGGTCCAGGCTGTCTTCGACCAGCCGGATGCCGTCGCGGCGGGCGATGGCCGCCGCGCGCTCGCGGGCCAGCTCGTGATCGCCGTCGACCAGTTCGAGCCGGGCGCCCAGCGCGCGGATGCGGTCCAGCTTGGCCGCCGTCGCGTGCCGGGAGGCGACGACGGTGACGTCGAGCCCGCGGCCGCGGCCGGACCAGGCGAGGGCCTGGCCGAGGTTGCCCGCGCTGGCGCAGACGACCGCCCCGGCGAGCCCGCTCACGACCACTTCGGTGCCGCGGCCCTTGAAGCTTCGCACCGGGTTCGCCGTCTCGAGCTTGATGCTGACCGCACACCCCAGAACCGGCTCCAGCGCCTCGCAGGGATAGAGCGGTGTGTCGAGGAAGACCGGGTCGATCACCCGGCGGGCCGCCCGGATCCGGGCGAGGTCGAGGCGCGTTTCCGGCACCCGCCGCAGCCTAGTGCGCGGGCTGGAACAGCTCCACGAGGTTTCCGGCCGGGTCCGCCAGGAGGATCTGCCGCCCGCCCGGACCGGACACCACCTCGGTGCGGAAGGCCACCCCGGCCGCGGTCAGCCGGGCGATCTCGGCGTCGAGGTCGGCAACGACCAGGTGGATGCGGTTGCGCCCGGCGGCGGAGGCGTCCGCGGGGGTGGCGCGGGCGCCGGAGCTCGCCGGGCCGGACAGCAGCAGCCGCAGCGGGCCGCGGACGACGTCGGCGAACGCGGGAGCCGCGCTCATCCGCACCGTGAAGCCCAGGTGCCCGGTGTAGAAGTCGATGGCTGCCGGGACGTCGTCGACGACGTACCGGACGACGGCGTGCTGCTCGCTCATGGCCGGACCTCTTTCTGTTGCGGGACAACGAGTTCCGGCAGCAAGTACCGGACGCGCCGGTCGAGCTCCGCGGCCGTTTCGGAAAAGGAGCCCGGCTCCGGGATGCTCCAGTGACGGCGGCGCGGGTGGTGCGGGAATTCGGGGCACACCTCGCGGACCTTGTCGCAGACGGTGATGACGTGGTCGAACCGGTGCCCGGCGACCGTGTCGAGGTGCCGCGGCCGCTGCCCGCTGACGTCGATGCCGAACTCCTCGCCCAGCACCCGGACCGTGCCGGGGTGCAGGGCGGTCTTCGGGTGGCTGCCCGCGCTCGTCACCGTCACCCGGCCGGCGCCGCGGCGGCGCAGCAGGGCTTCGGCGATCGGGGAGCGGGCGCTGTTGCCGGTGCAGAGGAACAGCACCGAGGCCGGCCCGGGCGGCGGAACTTCCGTGCGCAGCGCGGGATGCAGGGCCGCGCCGGTCTCGGCGAGCGCGCCCGCGCAGCGGCCGAGATCGAGGTGGTAGTAGCTGTCCCGGCCGTCGAAGCTGCTGCGGGTGGCGGTGACCAGGCCGCCGCCGCGCAGCAGCCGCAGGTGGTAGGAGACCAGGTTCTGCGGCTCGCCGACGCGGTCTACCAGTTCCCGGACCCGCAGGTCGCCGCCGGCCAGGGCGGTCAGCAGCGCCCACCGCAGGGGGTGGGCGGCCAAGCGGACGAAGGCGGGCGGCTCGGCGGCCATCCCCGGACGATACATCAAATGAGTTTGATGGAAAAGGCCGTCAGGACGGGCGCGAGCCGAGCGGCACCGCTGCGGCTGAGGTGGAGTGAGCGTGGTGGGCCGTGCCGTTGGGGGGAGGGGATGGCACGGCCCACCACGCTCGGCCGGGCGCGCGAGGTGGCGCCGCGTGCCCGGCTGGTCCGGAAATGCCCTACCGCGTCCGGGTTCCGGCCGCGTGGGCGGTCCACGGGGGATTGCCGCAGTGCGGCCGCCAGGTGCCGACGTGCACCCATTGACGGCCCCAGGTGTGCGACATGAGGACCGTCGGGCGCCGGCACCGGGGGCAGGTCTGCGGCGCCGAGTCGATGGTCACCTCGTCCTCCTCCGAGCGGTTGCTGGTCGCGGGAAAAGGATCGTCCGAACGGGACTCGAGCGGACCGGGGAAACTACCCGGATGGCTACGCGGGTGGCCCGGGCTGGCCCGCCAGCCACGAAGCGACCTGGGTGCGCGAGGTGAGGCCGAGCTTCACCAGGATGTTCTCGACGTGCCCCTCGACCGTCCGTCCGCTGAGGACCAGCGCGGCCGCGATCTCCTTGTTGCTCATCCCGCGCGCCACCAGTTCGGCGATCTCCCGCTGCCGCCGGGTCAGCCCGCCGGGTTCGGCCGTTTTGCCCGCCACGTGGGCGGCTGGCCCCTCCCGCAACGCGTACCGCACGACTTCGTCGAGACCGAAGCCGGTCGCCTCGGCGAACGCCGCGTCGAAGACTTCGTCCCCGAGTGCCTTGCGGGCCAGGGTCGCGCACTGCTCGTCGACACCCTGGTAGGGGCTCATCTCGCCGACGCGGGCGCCGCTGAGGCGCCAGACCGCGGCGGCCCCGCCGAGCAGCCGGGCCACCCGCTCGTGCTCGCCTTCGGCCGAGTGGCACCACGCGAGGGCCTCCACGAGGAAGGCGAGCAGCGTCCGGTCGGGCAACCGCAGGGCGACGGCCTCGTGCAGCAGCTCCGCGGCCTGCCGGGGCTGGTCCGCGCGCCAGCGGTGGATCGCGACGGCCCACAGCGCGTAGCCGCGGGACCAGCGTGCCTCGTGCCGCTCGGTGAGGGCGAGCGCCTCCTCCGCGGCCGCCGCGCCCCGCGGGTCGCCGAGGAAGAAGCGCGCGGCGGCCAGCAGGATCAGCGTGTCGAACACCAGCAGCGCGTCCCCGGCCGTGCGGTACCCGGCCAGCGCCCGCTCCAGCAGGTCGGCTCCGCCGGTCAGGTCGCCGGTGAAGAACGTGGCCATGCCGGCGCACTCCGCGTGGCCCGCTCGGAGCCGTTCGTCGTCGAACTCGGCGGCGAGCTCGCCCAGCTCCGCCAGCAGCTCCGCGTGCGGCGCGCCGGTCTGGATGGCGAGGAACGCCATCGCGTACAGCCCCCGGGCCCGGACCAGGGTGCGCTCCCCGCACAGTTCGAGGCCGCGCCGCAGGTACCCGCAGCCCTCCGGGACGAGACCGCCGCCGTACCAGAAGTTCCACAGCGAAGCCGCGATGTCCAGTGCCTGGCCGGCCCGCCCGGGATCGGCCAGGCAGTGGTCCAGCACGGCCCGGAGGTTGGCGTGCTCGCGGCGCAGCCGGGCGAGCCACTCCGACTGCCGCGGCCCGAACCCCTCGGCCCGGTAGCGTCGCGCGAGGTCCGCGTAGTACCCGGCCTGCCGGGCCCGGACGCCGGCCTCGTCGCCGTCCGCGGCCAGCCGGGCGCCGCCGTATTCGCGGACCGTCTCCAGCATGCGGTACCAGGCGTGCCGCCCGAAGGTGCCGTTCTGCCTGCTGAGGACCGACTTGTCCACCAAGCCCGTCACGACGTCCAGCGCGCTGTCGTCGTCCGCGGGGGAGCAGACGTACTCGGCGGCGTCGAGGTCGAACCCGCCGGGGAACACCGACGCCTGCGCCCACAGCCGCTGTTCCGCGGGCGTGCACAGCTCGAAGCTCCAGTCGATCGCCGCTTCCAGGGTCCGGCGGCGGGGGCGGACGGCGGCGGGCCGCGAGGTGAGCAGGCCGAGCCGGTCGTCGAGCCGCTCGAGCACCTGGTCGACCGACAGCACGCGCACGCGGACGGCGGCCAGCTCGATGGCCAGCGGGATCCCCTCCAGCCGGCGGCAGATCCGGCTCACCGCCGCCCGGTTGTCCGGGATGAGCTCGAAGCCGGGGGAGACGGCGGCCGCGCGGTCGGCGAACAGCGTCACCGCCTCGACCGGGCCGCCGGTGTCCCCGGCCCGGGGGACGGGCAGGGGCTCGACGTGCAGGAGGTGCTCGCCCTCCACGTGCAGCGTGTGCCGGCTGGTGGCCAGGACCCGGAGGCCGCCGGAGACCGCGAGCAGTTTCGCGACCAGCGTCGCGCACTCGTCGGCGACGTGCTCGCAGTTGTCCAGCACCAGCAGCAGCTGCTTGTCCTCGAGGTACTCGGCGAGCCCGGCGGCCTGGTCGCTGGTGCCGCGCAGGCCGAACGCCGTCGCCACGGTGTTCGGCACCAGGTGCGGATCACCCACGTCGGCCAGCTCGACCAGCCACACGCCGTCCGGGAACGCCCGGCGCACGTCGGCGGCGACCCGCAGCGCCAGCCGCGTCTTGCCGACGCCGCCCGCCCCGGTCAGCGTGACCAGCCTGGCCGCGGACAGCAGGCGTTTCGCCTCGCCCAGCTCGTGGCGCCGCCCGACGAAGCTGGTCAGCTCGGCCGGCAGGTTTCCGGCGCTCCGGCGGGAACGGACAGCCATGCGCAAAGTCTAGGTCCGCCACCCCGTGATGCCCCGCCGATCACGCGTGATGCCCCTTCAATCACGCGTGAAGCCTCTCGGAGCACACGAGATGCCTCTCCGGACAAACTTCGTCGTAGATATTGTTAACAATCTCATCGACGATTACTGTGCCGGTATCGAGACCCGAAGCGACGAGGACCCACCTTGATCATCGACTGCCACGGCCACTACACCACCGCTCCGCCCGCCCTCGCGGCGTGGCGCGACCGGCAGATCGCCGCGCTGGACGGCGCCGCCCCCGCGCCCACCGCGGCCGACCTGCGAATCAGCGACGACGAGATCCGCGAGAGCATCGAGGGCAACCAGCTCCGGCTGATGGACGACCGCGGCATCGACCTGACGATCTTCTCGCCCCGCGCCTCCTTCATGGCCCACCACGTTGGCGGCTTCGAGATGTCGGCGGCGTGGGCGGCGATCTGCAACGAGCTCTGCCACCGCGTCAGCACGCTGTACCCAGAGCGGTTCGCGCCTGCGGCGATGCTGCCGCAGTCCCCGGCCGTCGACCCCGCCACCTGCCTCCCGGAGCTGACCCGCTGCGTCGAGGAGTACGGCGCCGTGGCGCTCAACCTCAACCCGGACCCCAGCGGCGGCCATTGGACGGCCCCGCCGCTCACCGACCGGTCGTGGTACCCGATCTACGAGAAGATGGTCGAATACGACATCCCGGCGATGGTGCACGTCAGCACCAGCGTCAACCCGGCGTTCCACACCACCGGCGCGCACTACCTGAACGCCGACACGACCGCGTTCATGCAGCTCGTGCAGGGCGACCTGTTCACCGACTTCCCGGCGCTGCGGCTGATCATCCCGCACGGCGGCGGCGCGGTGCCCTACCACTGGGGCCGCTTTCGCGGCCTGGCGATGGCGCTGGGCAAGCCCGACCTGGAGGAGCACGTGCTGAGCAACGTCTTCTTCGACACCTGCGTCTACCACCAGCCGGGCTCGGACCTGCTCTTCGATGTCATCCCGGCGCGCAACATCCTCTTCGCCTCGGAGATGATCGGCGCGGTCCGCAGCGTCGACCCGCGCACCGGGCACCACTTCGACGACACCCGCCGCTACGCCGAAGCCGCGAACCTGTCCGAAGAGGACTGGGCGGCCATCCGCGAGCACAACGCCCGTGCCGTCTACCCGCGGCTGGACGCGCTCCTGAAGGGCCAGGGCCGGTGACCGCCCCCAAGACGCCCGGCTGGCTGGACTGGTGCGCCGAACCGTCCACACCGGACTTCCGGCTGCCGCCCGGCACCGTGGACGCCCACTGTCACGTCTTCGGCCCGCAGGCGGAGTTCCCCTTCGCGCCCGAGCGCAAGTACACGCCCTGCGACGCGAGCAAGGACCAGCTGTTCGCCCTGCGCGACCACCTCGGCGTCGCCCGGAACGTGATCGTGCAGGCCACCTGCCACGGCGCGGACAACTCCGCGATGGTCGACGCCGTCCGCGCGTCCGGCGGCCGGGCGCGCGGGGTCGCCACCGTCCGGCCCGACGTCGGTGCGGCCGAACTGCGCGAGCTGCACGCGGCCGGCGTCCGCGGCGTGCGGTTCAACTTCGTCAAGCGGCTGGTCGACGCCTCGCCCCGCGAGGACCTGAGCGCGATCGCGAAGAAGATCGCCCCGCTCGGCTGGCACGTCGTGCTGTACTTCGAGGCCGCCGACCTGCCCGAGCTGGGAACCTTCTTCGGCGCGCTGCCCACGCCGCTGGTGATCGACCACATGGGACGGCCCGACGTGACGAAGCCCGTCGACGGCCCCGAATTCCGGAGGTTGCTGGACTTCGCCGGGACCCACGACGTGTGGGTGAAGGTGAGCTGCCCCGAGCGGCTCACCGTGACCGGGCCGCCGTCCTACGCCGACGTGGTGCCGTTCGCCCGCCGCGTCGTCGAGGAGTTCCCGGACCGGGTGCTGTGGGGGACCGACTGGCCGCACCCGAACCTGAAGAGCCACATGCCCGACGACGGCCTGCTCGTCGACCACGTCCGCCACCTCGCGGACACCCCCGAAGCGCAGCGGAAGCTGCTCGTCGACAACCCGATGCGCCTCTACTGGCCCGGCGAAACCGCCTGAAACCCCCGAAGGGCATGCAATGCAGCACGCCAACGCGCTCAACCGGCTGAACCGCCTGCCGATCGCCCGATTCCACAAGTTCACCCTGTTCGCCGTCTCGTTCGCCTACTTCTTCGAGTTCGCCGACATCAACAGCTTCGCCACCACCGCGCCCAAGCTGATCAAGCTCTGGGGCGTCACGGTCGACCAGGTCGCGTACGTGACGTCGCTGTCGTTCGTCGGCATGTTCTTCGGCTCGGTCATCGCGAGCACCATCGCCGACCGCTGGGGCCGCAAGAACGCGCTCGTGCTGACGACCGTGTGGTTCGGCGTCTTCTCGTTCGCGGCGGTGTTCTCTTGGGACATCGTGTCCCTCGGCGTGTTCCGCGTGCTGACGTCCGCGGGCCTCTCGGCGATGACCGTGGTCGCGGTCATCTACGTCAACGAGCTGTACCCGGCGGCGAACCGCGGCAAGTACCAGGCCTACGCGATCGTGATCGGCATCTGCGGCACGCCGGTGACGAACCTGATCGCCAGCGTCGTGGTCCCGCTCGGGGACTGGGCGTGGCGGCTGGTCTACCTGTGGGGCGCGCTCGGCGTCCTGCTCGTGCTGTTCACGCGGCGGTTGAAGGAGTCGCCCCGCTGGTACGAAAGCCGCGGCGAGCACGCCAAGGCCGACGCCGTGCTGCGGGAGATCGAAGCCCAGGTCGCGGCCGAGAAGGGCCCGCTGCCGGAGCCGGCGCCGCCGGCGGGGGAGGCCCCGGTGGCGAAGGCGCCGCTGCGGTTGCTGCTGCGCAAGAAGTACCTGCTGCCGACGCTGCTGCTGACCGTCCTGTGGGTGACGCAGACGATCGGGTTCTTCGGCTATTCGAGCTGGGCGCCGACCCTGCTGGCCAAGGAGGGCTTCAGCGTCGAGAAGTCGGTGTTCTACGTGGCGCTCACGACGGTCGGCGCGCCGCTGGGCTCGTACCTGGCCGCCCTGGTCACCGACCGTTTCGAGCGCAAGTGGTGCCTGGTCGCCTTCGGCACCGTGATCGCCCTGTGCGGCCTGCTGTACGGGCTGACGTTCAACCCGGTCCTGATCGTGGTGTTCGGCTTCCTGGTCAACATGTTCGAGCGCGGCTACACGGCCCTCGGGTACGCGTATTCGCCGGAGCTGTTCGACACGCGCGGCCGCTCGCTGGGCACCGGCGTGTCCTACGGCCTGGGCCGGCTGTCGAACGCGGCGGGCCCGCTGATCGTGGCGGGGCTGTACAACGGCAGCGGCTACCGGAGCGTGTTCTTCTTCATCGCCGGGACGTGGCTGGTCGGCGCGGTGGTGCTGGCGGTCTTCGGGCCGCGGACCCGGCAGGCACGGCTGTGGCGCGTCACCGAACCGGCCGCCGTCTAGAACGCGTACCGGACGCGTAGGTAGGGCGCGTGGACGGCGATGAGATCCAGGAGCTCGTCGAGCAGGGCCCGCTTGTGGCCCGCGCGGTAGCGGACGTTCACGCCGCCGCCCTCGCTGCGCTTGGTCTCCTGCAGGTCGGGCCGCCAGAGGACCTGCTCGGCCTTCGGGTGCCAGCCGAGGTTGACCTCGTGCAGGGCGCGGTTGTGGGTCAGCATGATCACCTCCGCGGCCAGCTGGGCCTTGGTGACGTCGTTCGTGGCGTCGCCGAGGTCCCGCAGCAGCCGCGTCCAGTCCTCGAGCCAGCCGTCGTAGACGACGACCGGGCTGAGGTTGACGTGCACCTCGTACCCCGCGGCGACGAAGTCGTCCAGCGCGCGCAGGCGGTCGGCGATCGGGCTGGTCCGCAGGTCCAGCAGCTTGGCGGGCCGCTCGGGCATCAGCGAGAACCGGACGCGCGTACGGCCGCGCGGGTTCAGCTCCAGCAGCCCGCGGTGGACGTACTTCGTGGCGAAGGACGCCTTCGCGGTGGGTTGGCCGGCGAACAGGCCGATCAGGTCGGCGACGTTGTCGCTGACCAGGGCGTCGACCGAGCAGTCGGAGTTCTCGCCGAGGTCGTACACCCACGCGGCGGGGTCGCACTGGTTCGGCTCCGGCTTGGGGCCCTGCCGGGCGATGTGGCGGGTCAGGTACCCGGTGATCTGCTCGATGTTGGCGAAGACGGTGATCGGGTTGGAGTAGCCCTTGCGGCGCGGGACGTAGCAGTAGGCGCACGCCATCGCGCAGCCGTTGGACGTCGACGGGGCGATGAAGTCGGCCGACCGGCCGTTGGGCCGCGCGGTCAGCGACTTCTTGATCCCCACGACCAGTGCTTCGCGCTTGATGCGCACCCAGCGGCGGACGTTGGTCTCGTCGCCGTGGAGCTCGGGGATGCGCCAGTGGCTGTCGACCTCGACGACGGTCGCGCCGGGGAAGCGGTCGAGCACCTGGCGGCCGCGGGGAAGCTCGGCGGCGGCGGCCTCGACGTAGATGCGCGACGGCGCGAGCAGCTTCGCCCGTTCGAGGTCCGCATCTTCCACGGGGAGTTCACCTGCGCAGTTCCGGGGCCTCCGAGTCTACCCGCGGCGCTCGCCGGCGCCGGGCGTCGCCAGGTGGCGGAGCTGGTCGCGGGCCGCCGCGGCGACGTGGGGCCGGACGCCGAGCTCGCCGAGCATCTCGGCGGCGGCCGCCATCTCGGCGGTGCGGCGGACGGCGTGCCGGTACGAGCCGTCGACCAGGCGGTTCACCGTGGCCGCGTCCGCCGCGGTGAGCTCGCCGACGATGATCTTCCGCAGCCAGTCCTCGCACCCGGCCGCGCGGGCAGCCTGGAGCGCTTCGACCACGGCGGCGGACATGCCCTTGAAGAAGACGCTCCGCAGCAGCTTGCGCTCGGCGGCGAGCCCGGCCTCCCCGGGCATCGTCTCGACGGCCGCGCCGAGCGGGTTCAGCGTCGCGGCGACCGCGTCGGCGGCCGGTCCGGTCGCGAGCATCGGCACCCGCAGCCCCCGGCCGGGGACGGGTGCCATGATCGCCACGTCGGCGAACGGAACGCGGTGCTCGGCGGCGAGGGCGGCGAGTTCGCGTTTGGTGCCGGGGGAGGCGGTGTTCAGGTCGGCCCAGGCGCCCGGCAGTCCGGCGAGCCCGGCTTCGAACGCCCGGAGCGCGGCTGACGCGCTGTTGACGCTGAGGACGAGGTCGGCGCCCCGGGCAGCATCGGCTTCGGAATCGGTGGGGACGACTCCGTCCACGGCGGAGATCGCCGGGTCGTAGCCGCGCACGACGGCGCCGGCGGTCACCAGGTCTCGGGCCAGTGCGCTGCCCGCTTCGCCCAGTCCGAGTACCGCGATGGTTCCGGTCATAGCAGAATCCTCCTCGCCAGCTACGATCGAGTACACGATGTGCTCGACAAAATTGTCAACAAACGGAGCCGAGGGTATGACGGAGAGTGCGGCGGACCGGCAGCCGGGGGAGCGGTCCGCGGTGGCGGCCATCCGCGACGCCATCGTCCGCGGCGAGTTCGCGCCCAACCAGCGCCTGGTGGAGGCGGATCTGTCGGCGCAGTTCGGAGCCAGCCGCGCCACCGTGCGGGCGGCGCTGATCGAGCTGACCAACGAGGGACTCGTCGAGCGCGTGCAGAACCGGGGGGCGCGGGTCCGCGCGGTGTCGCTCGAGGAGGCCGTCGAGATCTCCGAGGTCCGGATGATGCTCGAGTCGCTGTGCGCGGCGAAGGCGGCCGAACGCGTTTCCGCCGCCGAGGTGGGGGAACTGCGCGAACTGGGCGAGCGGATGCAGGCGGCCGTGACGGGGGGCGACGTCGTCGGGTACTCGGGGCTCAACCAGCAGCTGCACCGGCGGATCCGCGAGATCAGCGGCCAGCGGACGGCGGAGCGGGTGCTGGAACGGCTGCGCGGGCAGAGCGTCCGCCACCAGTTCCGGCTGGCCATGCGCCCCGGCCGGCCGCAGGTCTCGCTCCCGGAGCACCTCGCGATCATCGACGCCATCTGCACGCACCGCCCGGAGCAGGCCGCCGAGGCCGCGCGAACCCACCTGGCCAGTGTGATCGAGGCCCTGAAGGCCGCCGACGCCGAGGTGTCCCCACTGCACCCCTGAGCCCCCGGCCGACCACCCGACCCTCCAGGTACGCAGGCCGACCCTCCAGGTACGCGAGCCGACCGTCCAGGTGCGCAAGCTAGCCCAGTTAGCCGCCAAAATTGTTGACAATTTCGTCGACCGAACCCTACGGTGGCGGTATGAAGCCCGTCATCGTCACCGATCCGCCCCGTGCCGACCTCGACCAGGTGGCGCGGCTGGGGGACTACGGCGTCGCCACCGTGCACGAGGCTCTCGGCCGCTCCGGTCTCCTCTCGGCCGGGCTCCGGCCGATCCAGGACGGCGTCCGCGTCGGCGGCACCGCCGTCACCGCGCTGTGCTGGCCCGGGGACAACCTGATGATCCACGCCGCCGTCGAGCAGTGCCGGGAAGGCGACGTCCTCGTCGTCACCACCACTTCGCCGTGCCAGGACGGCCTGTTCGGCGAGCTCTTCGCCACCGCGCTGCGCCACCGCGGCGTGCGGGGGCTGGTCACCACCACCGGCGTCCGCGACGTCGCCGACCTGCGGGCGCTCGGCTTTCCCGTCTGGTCCGCGGCGATCAGCGCGCAGGGCACCGTGAAGGCGACCGCGGGCGCGGTGAACGTCCCCGTCGTCGTCGGCGGGCAGCTCGTCCGCCCGGGCGACGGCATCCTCGCCGACGACGACGGCGTCCTCTGCGTCCGCCGCGAAGACGTCCCGAGTGGACTCGAGAAGGCTCGGGCGCGGCTGGAGAAGGAAGCCGCCGCCCGGGAGGCGTTCGCGACCGGCCAGCTCGGCCTGGACCGCTACGGCCTGCGCGAAAAGCTCGAGGCCCTGGGCGTCCGCTACCTGACCGCCGAGGAGTACGAGAAGGAGCAGGCATGACCGGCGTGCGCTGCATGCTCATGCGCGGGGGCACCTCGAAGGGGGCCTACTTCCTCGCCGAGGACCTCCCGGCCGACCCGGCCGCCCGCGACGACCTGCTGCTGCGGATCATGGGCACCCCCGACCCGCGCCAGATCGACGGCCTCGGCGGCGCCCAGCCGGTCACCAGCAAGGTCGCCGTCGTCTCGAAGGCCGCCGACGCCGGACACGACGTCGACTACCTCTTCCTGCAGCTCGGTGTGGAGGAGCCCACCGTCTCCGACCGCCAGACCTGCGGCAACCTGCTCGCCGGCGTCGGGCAGTTCGCCGTCGAGCGGGGGCTCGTGCCCGCCGGCCCGGAGCGCACCACCGTCCGCGTGCGGCTGCTCAACACCGGTTCGATCGCCGTCGCGACGTTCGCCACGCCCGGCGGCGAAGTCGACTACCGAGGCGGCACCGCCATCTCCGGCGTCCCCGGCACCGCCGCCCCGGTCGAGCTGGACTTCACCGGCACGGAAGGGTCGGTGTGCGGCAGCCTGCTGCCCACCGGCCACGTCCGCGACGACGTCGGCGGCCTCGAAGTGTCCTGTGTGGACAACGGGATGCCGGTCGTCGTCGCGCGCGCCGAAGACCTCGGCGGCGAGCCGGGCCTGGCCGAGCGGATCGACGCGCTGCGCATCGAGGCCGGGAAGCTGATGGGCCTCGGCGACGTCCGCGGCTCGTCCGTCCCGAAGACCACGCTGGTTTCCGCGCCCCGCCACGGCGGCGCGATCGCCACCCGCACCTTCATCCCGGTCAAGCCGCACCCGTCGATCGGGGTGCTCGGCGCGGTGAGCGTCGTGACGGCGTTGCTGCTGGACGGCGCGGTCGGGGCCGAGCTCCTGCGCAAGCCGCCGGCGGGCGAGCCGATCGAAGTCGAGCACCCGAGCGGCAAGCTCGCCGTCGCGATCGAGTTCGACGGGTCCCGCGTCCGCCGGTCGACGGTCATCCGCACCGCCCGGAAGCTGTTCGACGGCACCGTTTTCCCCCGTTCCTGAGGAGCCGGCCTTGTCTTCGCCACGCCACGAGGTCGCGCACCTCGGCCACGTCGAGCTGTTCACCCCCGAGCCGGAGCGGAGTCTGGACTTCTTCGTCCGGGTGCTCGGCCTGACCGAGAACGGCACCGACGGCGACTCGGTGTACCTGCGCACCTGGGACGACTACGAGCACCACAGCCTGAAGCTCACCGCGGCGAAGACCTCCGGCGTCGGGCGGACGGCGTTGCGCGCCTCCAGCGAGGAGGCGCTGCAGCGGCGCGTGGCCGCGCTGGAGGAGCGCGGGCTCGGCGTCGGCTGGGTCGACGGCGACACCGGCATCGGCCCGACGTACCTGTTCCGCGACCCGGACGGGCACGAACTCGAGCTCTACTGGGAAACCGAGCGCTACCGGCCGCCGGAGTCCCTGCGCCCGGCCCTGAAGAACCAGGCGCAGGCGTACCCGGGCCGCGGCGTCGGCGTCCGCCGCCTCGACCACGTCAACTACCTGGCCCGCGAGGCGGAGCCCAACGGCCGGTTCGTCTGCGACGTCCTCGGCGGCCGGGTGACCGAGCAGATCCGGCTCGACAGCGGCGTGATTTCCGGGCAGTGGACGCACTTCGCGCAGAAGTCCTACGACCTCGTCTACACGAACGACCGGACGGGTTCGCACGGGCGCCTGCACCACATCGCGTTCGCGACCGACACGCGTGAGGACATCCTGCGGGCCGCGGACATCGCACTGGACAACGGGGTCCACATCGAGACCGGGCCGCACAAGCACGCGATCCAGCAGACGTTCTTCCTGTACGTCTACGAACCCGGCGGCAACCGCATCGAGCTGTGCAACCCCACCGGACGGCTGATCTTCGCGCCGGACTGGGAGCCGGTCACCTGGACGGAGGCCGAGCGCGCGAAGGGGCAGGCGTGGGGGCTGAAGACGATCGAGTCGTTCCACACCCACGGCACCCCGCCGGTCTGAGCCCGGAAATCACCCGGCGGTGGCTGACATCCCGCCGCGGCGCGACTACCGTGGGCTACGGGGAAATCACCGGCGCAAGGGGGAGGCGCTGCGATGGGGGAGAATGCCGGCTGGGCACCGTCGGGATGGCCGCTGTGGGCCTTGCCCGGGCGGGTGCGGGTGCTCGTTCTCGGTGTGGTCCTGGCGGTCTTCGGCCTGATGGGGCTCGCGGCCCGGACGGTCCCGACGCCGGAGCAGTGGACGGCCGCGGGCTGGCTCGCCGCGGCGGCGCTGCCGCACCTGCACGCCTCGCACCTGGTCCAGCGCCGTCGCCGCGCCCGGGCCGGCACGCCGTACCTCGACCTCTGCAGCGTCTGGATCTTCGCCGGGGTGATCGTGCTGCCCCTGGTGCTCGAGCTGGCGCTGGTGGCGGTGCTGTACGCCCACCGCTGGGTGCTGGTCAACCGGTTCGACGCGGTCCGGCCGCCGCACCGCGCCGTGTTCACCGCCGCCACGCTCGCGCTGGCCGCGGCCGCCGCGGCCGGGGTCCTGCACTCGAGCGGCGTCCAGGAGCACCTCGCCGACGGCGCCCGGCCCGGCTGGCCGGACCTGGCCGCCGTGGTCGCCGCGGCCGCGGTGCAGTGGGCGGTCAACACCGCGCTCGTCGGCACGGTCATCGCCTGGACGGTCCCCGCCGAGGACCCCCGCCGTCCGCTGGGCAGCGCTTCGGACAACCTGCTGGAGGTGGGCCAGCTGGCGCTCGGCGTGTTCGTCGCGCTCGCGCTGCTGTGGTGGCCGCCGGCCGCGCTGCTGATGGTCGTCCCGACGTTCGCGCTGCACCAGTGCGTCCAGCTCGACCAGCTGAAGCTGGCCGCCCGCACCGACCAGCGCACCGGGCTGCTCAACGCGGCCGCCTGGCACGAGCAGGCCGAGCGCGCGCTCGAGCGCGCCCGCGGGCGGATCGCGGTGCTGATGATCGACCTCGACTGGTTCAAGCGCATCAACGACACCCACGGCCACCCGGTCGGCGACGACGTCCTCGCCGAGGTGGCCACGGCGCTCACCCGGGCCGTCCGGCGCGGCGACACGGTCGGCCGGTACGGCGGGGAGGAGTTCGCCGTCCTGCTGCCCGACGTCGACGAAGCCGAGGTCCGCGCGATCGCCGAGCGGATCCGGCTCCGGATCCGGGCGTTGCGCATCACCGCGAAGACGGGGGAGCCGGTGACGCTCTCGGCGACGATCGGCGCGGCGCTGCGCCCGGCGGAGCCCGGTGGAGGTCTCGACGGGCTGATCCGCGCGGCGGACGACGCGCTCTACGCGGGCAAGAAGGCCGGGCGGGACCGGGTGGCGGTCGCCACGCCTCAGTTCTGACCGGGATCGGCCGGGCCGCGGTGGTGCTGCAGGGCCAGCCCGCGGTCGTGGTCGAAGGTCACCGGGACCTCGGCGCCGACCAGGGGACACAGCCGCAGCGCCTCGCGGGTGACCGCGTCGTAGAGGTCGTCGGTCGCCGCGCCGGGCAGGTAGATGCCGACGGCCGCGCGGAGTTCGTAGCCGCCGTCGTCGCGGTGGGCCAGCGTGGCTTCGGCCGTGACCACGCTTTCGGCCGGCTCGACGTCGAGCGAAGTCGCCGCGATCGTCAGCGACTGGTGCAGGCAGGTCGCCAGCGCGGCGGCGTAGAGCCGCTCGGGGTTGAGCGCGTCGGCGGTGCCGTTGCCGCTGGGCTCGCCGACCGGGTAGGCGAGGTCGCCGCGGCCGTCCACCCGGACGCTGCCGCGGCTCGACGTCGCTTCCGCCGAGTAGATGTCCCGTGCCATCGCGTCCTCCGGGGTCGTTTCCGCGCGGTTACCCGGCGAAGACCGCCCCACACGCTCAGCTCGTCTCCCGCACTTCCAGGCGGTGCGGCGCGACGATCGACCGGGGCGGTTCCGGGTCGGCCGCCTGCCGCGCCAGCCGGTCGAGGGCGAGCTCGGCGATCCGGTCCTTGTCCGGTGACACGGTCGTGAGGGCCGGCACGCTGTAGCGGCCGTCTTCGATGTCGTCGAAGCCCGCCAAGGCCACCGATTCCGGCACCCGGACACCGCGGTCGGCGGCTGCCCGCAGCGCGCCCAGGGCCAGTTCGTCGGTGAAGCAGAAGACGGCGTCGGGCGGCCGGGGCAGGTCGAGCAGGCGCAGCATCGCCTGGTGGCCGTCGGCCCGGTGCAGGCGCCGCACCGGCACCTCCAGCTCCGGCTCGGCCGGCAGGCCCGCCTCGGCCAGCGCCTGCCGGTAGCCGTCGAGACGCTGGCGCGCGGTCGCGTTCAGCGAGCGCGGCTGGATGCCCAGCGCCGCGACCCGGTGGCGGCCCGCGGCCAGCAGGTGCCGGGTGGCGTCGCGGGCGGCGGCGACGTTGTCGATCGCGACGTGGTCGACGCCGGCGGTGCCGTCGTGCTCGCCCAGCAGCACCAGCGGGACGGGGTCGGTGCGCGCGGCCAGCTCCGCCGGGGCCACCGCCCACGGACTGAACAGGACACCGTCGACCAGCTGGCTGCGGCGGCCGTGCAGCAGCTCCTTCTCGCGCTCGGCGTCGCCGTCGGTCTGGTCGATGAGCACGGTCAGGCCCCGGGCACCGGCGATCCGGACCGTCCGCGCGGCGAGCTCGGCGAAGTACGGCGAGTCGATCTCCGGGATCACCAGCGCCACCAGCCCGGTCCGGCCGCGCCGCAGGGTGCGGGCGGCCAGGTTGGGGCGGTAGCCGAGCGCGTCGATGCTCGCCTGCACGCGTTCCCGGGTCGCCGGGGCCACGTACCGGAACCCGTTGACCACGTTGGACACCGTGCGCACCGAGACGCCGGCGTGCTCGGCCACGTCACGCAGTTTCGGGTTCACCCGTGCAGCGTACCTCTTGCAACGTGGCATGCCACGTTGCAAACTGAGCTGCCACGCCGTCGAGCTCCCAGGAGGCCAGGATGACCGTGCCCGCCCCGCTGCCCGCGGCCGAACTCGCGGCGCTGACCGAACGCCTGCACGCCGACGGCATCATCGGCCTGCCGCAGGCGTTCACCCGTGACTGGGTGCGCCGGCTCGGCGAGGACATCGACACGGCGTTCGCCGAGGCCCGCGCCCGGCCGGACGGCGCCGTCGGCCGCGGCCCGAACCGCTTCTACGTCGAGATCCACCCGGAGCAGCTGCGCGGGTTCACCGACCTCGTCACCCACCCGTGGATCACCGCCGTCGCCGAGGTGGTGCTGGGGCCGGAGTACCGGATCGTCGAGGTCGGCTTCGACGTCCCGCTCGCCGGCGCGGCCGACCAGCCGTGGCACCGCGACTTCCCGATGCCCGGCGAAACCGCCCGCGAACGGCGGCTGACGTCGCTGGCGGTGAACGTGACCGCCGTCGACACCGAGCCGGACATGGGGCCGTTCGAGATCGCGCCCGGCACGCACTGGGACGACGGCGGTGCGTTCGAGCACGGCATGTTCCCGCCGCGCGCGGCCTACCCGCGCTACCGGGAACTGGCGACGCGCAAGTACCCGCGGATGGGCGACATCTCGATCCGCTCGGCACTGACGGTCCACCGCGGCACCGCGAACCGGTCGGCGAAGGCGCGCCCGGTGCTCGTGCTGGGGCTCGACGCCCCGGGAGCGGGCAACGACGAGCGTCACGACACCGCGGTGACGAAGGAGTTCTGGGCCTCGCTGCCGGAATCGGTGCGGGCGCACCTGGACTGCCCGGTCGTCGACGTCCTGCGGCCGATCACCCAGAAACACACGATCGAGGGGCTCGTGATGGGGGCCTGATGTTTGGCGGTCCCGGACGCGGGCACCTGGTGGCCATGGCTGAAGCGGGAATCACCGAAATGACGGGCCGGGCCGGCGTCGTCGCGGCGCTGCGCCGCGTACTGCTCGCCTTCGGGGTCGGCGGTGCACTGGCGTGCCTCGCCTGGATGGCGTTGTGGCTGGCCATGCACGTCTAGCGGACGGCTCCGGCCACGCGAAGTGGCCGGAGCCGGGGTTTCACTGGCAGGCTTCGCAGTCCGGGTCGTCGATCCGGCAGGCGGCGCCGTCGGTGAGCGGGAAGTCGAAGTCCTCCAGCTCGGGCACGGCGACGGACTCTTCCGGGGTGGTGGTGGCGGACATGGCCCTCCCTTGTGGACGAACGGGTTCTCCTGTGTGTAGCGCCGAAGATCGCCGCGCATTCCGTGACGCGCACCACACCCGGGGATGACCGGCCGCACGTCGGACGATGTCCGTGTCGACGGCCGTCCTGGTGGGTAGTCCCTCTGCGGATGATCCCGGACGGAAGGTGCTCTCGTGCCGCAATGGGTGGGGGCGGGGCTGTGGGGCCTCGTCGGCGGGGTGGCGCTCGTGCTCGGCGCCGCCGTGGCCTGGTGGGTGCGGGTCTCGCGGCGGGGCGTCGCCGGGATCATGGCCTTCGGCGCCGGGGTGCTCATCTCCGCGCTGGCCTTCGACCTCGTCGACGAAGCCCAGCGGTCCGGCGGACTCTGGCCGACCGCGGCCGGCTTCCTCGGCGGCGCCGCCGTCTACGTCCTGATCAACGTCCTGCTGGCCCGCCGGGGTGCCCGGCACCGCAAGCGTTCCGGTGCGCAGCAACCGTCCGAACAGGACACCGCGGGCAGCGGGGCGGCCATCGCCGTCGGTGCCCTGCTCGACGGGATCCCGGAATCGGTGGTGCTCGGCGTGTCCCTGCTCGGGGGCGGCGGCATCGGCGTCACCGTGCTCGCGGCCGTGTTCATCTCGAACGTCCCCGAAGGCCTCTCCAGCGCCGCCGGCATGAAGACCGCCGGACGCAGTGCCGGGTACATCTTCGGCGTCTGGAGCGGCATCGCGGTCGCCAGCGGGATCGCGGCCCTCCTCGGCAACCTGCTGCTGCGGACGGCGTCCCCCGCGACCGTCGCCGCGATCACGGCGGTGGCCGCGGGGGCGATCCTCGCCATGATCGCCGACACCATGATCCCCGAGGCATTCGAGCGCACCGAGCTCTACACCGGGCTGCTCGCCACCCTCGGCTTCCTGACCGCGTTCGTCATCGGGCACGTCGGCTGAGCGCGACCGCGACGCCCGCTTCGCTGCGCCGCCGGGCCCACCGCTGGTGGGCCCGGCGCGGACTCGCCGCGGGCTACGCGGCCGCGCTGACGACGTGGCTGGCCGGGCCGAGCAGCGCGCCGAGCCTGTCGAAGTACCTGAGTCCTCTGGCCACCGCGGTATTCGGCGCGGACGGTCATCGGTTTCCCTCTCGGCGGCCTTCGGCGGTGGTCTTGAGGTCGGCGAGCCAGGCGTCGAGCCCGGCGGCCAGATAGCGAAGGGCGGTGGCGGGGTCGGCCTCGAGCTGCGCGCCCGTCCAGCTCTCCTCGGTGCGGACGAGCACGCCGCCGCGCACCGGGGTGAACGTCCAGACGTGCACGCCGCGGTCGATGCGCAGCCCGTCGCCGATCGCGGGACCGGTCCAGCGGACGCACCGGCCGGGCTGCATTTGCCCGACCGTCGACGTGATGACCAGCGTGGTCGCCGGGGTGGTGGGTGTCGCCGGGGCCGGGGTGGTCCAGCGGAACCGCGAACCCGGGCGCAGCGGACCGGCGTCGAGGCGCTTCGCGCTTGTGACGGACGGCTGCCACGCGGGCCAGCGCACCACGTCGGTGTGCAGTCTCCAGACCGCGGCGGCCGGCGCCCTGATGACCGTTTCGGTCCGGTGGTGCAGCTGCGCGGCCGGGTCGATGCCCGCGCCGCGGCAGCTCAGGGCCGTCGCCGGGGTGGCCTCGGCGACGGCGGCGGTGCCGGTGAGCCCCGCGGTGACCGCCAGCGCGAGCAGTGCCGAACTCATCATGACGTCCTCCGGTTGTTAGTGCCTGTCGTGATGGTTAGAAGCTATAACCACAGTCGTGTGAGTGTCAATAAGAAAAGTGATAGGGTCTAACAGTGATGACCGAGAGCCCGCGAGAGCGGTATCGAGCCCAGGTGCGCGAGGAGATCAAGCGCCACGCGTGGGAGCAGATCGCCGCGGCCGGCGTGCCCGCGCTGTCGCTCAACGCGATCGCCAAGCAGGTCGGCATGAGCGGCCCGGCGCTGTACCGGTACTTCGCGAGCCGGGACGAGCTGATCACCGCGCTCATCCGCGACGCCTACCGCAGCCTCGCCGACACCGTGCGCGTGGCGCGTGACGCGGGGGCGGACCTGGCCGGGCTCGCGAGCGCCATCGGGGACTGGGCGCGCAGCGACCCGCAGCGGTACTTCCTCATCTACGGCACGCCGGTGCCCGGCTACCACGCGCCCGAGGACACCACCGCGATCTCGTTCGAGGTCATGGCGGTGCTGATCGAGGCCTGCGCCGAAGGGACGGGCGACGAGCCGCCGACGCCCTTCGACACGCACCTCGAGACCCACCGCGACTGGGCGGGCGGCCACCCGGCACCGCCCGCGGTCCTGCACCGCGCGCTGTCCTTCTGGACCCGCCTGCACGGCGTGCTCTCCCTCGAGCTGGCCGGCCACTTCGCCGGCATGAAGTTCGACCCGGACCTGCTGATCACCGAGGAACTGGCCGCGCTGAAGCGGCGGTGATCACCCGGTCTGCTCCCGGATCCAGTCCGCCACGACGTCCACCCGGGCGATCGTTTCGGCGCCGGGCTGCGGGCACGGCGGCCCGGTGTTGACGATGGCCACCAGCGTCGCGGTGGCGTCGTCGTCGGAGGTGAAGAACGGGCCGCCCGAGTCCTCGGGGCAGGGGCCGTTCTCGACCGTGCGCCGGCCGACCGGCTGGGCCTCCAGGGTCGCCTGGCCGATGCCCGACACGGTGAAGCGGCCGCGCTTGAGGTGGTCGGACGGGCCGAGCACGGTCGCCGAGAGCGAACCCCAGCCGGCGAACTGGAGCTGCTGGCCGATCGACGGCCGGGTCGTGGCCAGCGTCACCGGCGCGATGTCGTCGACCGGGCTGCCGAGCTTGGCCACCGCCAGGTCGTTCACCGGCGACTGCCGCACGTCGACGACCTCGCTCGTGCGCCCGCCGGGGTCGGTGTCCTTCAGCCGCCCGACGGTGACGGTCATCGTGTACGGCGGCCGCCCGCCGATCCGGGCGTCCGCGATGTCGTGGAAGCAGTGTCCGGCGGTGACGATCCACTGCGGCGCGACCAGCGCCCCGCTGCACGCGCCGCTGCGCACCCCGCCGCCGGGGACCGGGATGTCGCCGGACGTCAGCTTCGCGTTGAACGGCAGGATCGGGTTGGGGGCCGGCCGGGCGGACGTCGTCACCGGTTCCCGGGCCGGGGCCGCGGGGTCGGGCCGGGTGTGCCCACCGGCCGCCGCGGCCGGGATCGGGCCCACGGCCGTCGTGCCGGTCACCGCGTGGGCGAAGGCGAGGCCGGCTCCGGTCAGCACCGCGACCGCCACCGCTCGTGCCCGGAACTGCCGCCGTCGATCCGAAGTGGTCCTCACACCTCTGATGCACGAGCGGGAGCCCGGAATGGTTGCGAGAAGCGGGCGGCTTTCGCGTTCGCGCCGGTCAGCCGCGCCGGCTGCGGGCCGGTTTCGCCGCCGCGATCGCCGGCCACAGCACCGAGACGACCGCTTCGGGGATTCCGGCCCGGCTTTCGCCGCGGTAGAAGGCGGCGAAGTAGCTGCCGAAGCACAGCGTCGCGATGGTGTGCTTGTCGATCTCGGCGGAGACCGCGCCGCTCTCCTGCAGCCGGGACAGCACGTCCTCGACCAGGGCGACCCGCGGTTCGACGGCGTGCTCCCGGAGGATCCCGAGCAGTTCGGGGGTCCGGATCGCCTCACCGGCGAAGTTGCCCATGAGCACCATGGCGTCCGGGTTGAAGTACGCGGGATCGAGCCGCCGGACGGCTTCGGTGAACGCTTCCCGCGGCGCCAGCCCGGTCAGGTCGACGGTGTAGGAGTTCCGCTGCTTGCGGAAGCCGTAGTCCAGCGCGTCCACGACGAGCTCGAACTTGGTGCGCCACCGCCGGTACAGCGTCGGACGGCTGACGTGCGCGTCCGCCGCGATGTCGCCGATGGTCATGAGCGAGTAGCCGTCGCGGACGAGCCGTTCGCGGGTCGCCAGGATGATCGCTTCGTCGAGCGCCGCGTCACGGGGACGCCCGCCGGGCTTCGGCGCGGTCTCCGCGGTCGGCTCCGGTTCCCGTGCTGACGCCATGGGAGAAATGTAGTGCAACGGCTCACTTGGCGCGGTCGCCCCGCACCGCGGCCCGGTAGGCCGACGGCGACAGGCCGATCTGGGCGCGGAACGCCGAAGCGAACCGGGACGGCGTCGCGAACCCGCACGCCTGCCCGATTTCCGTCACCGACAGGTCGCCGCGCTCCAGGTGGCGGCACGCCCGCTCGACCCGGACCCGGGTCAGGAACCGGTACGGCGTCTGCCCGGTCGCCGTCTTGAACACGCGCAGGAAGTGGAACGGGCTCAGGTCCGCCGCGGCCGCCAGGTCGGCCAGGGTCAGCGGGAGGTGGTGGTTCTCGCGGATGAACCGCACCGCGCGGCGGGTGCGCAGCTCGTCCCGGCCCGGCTCGCGCGGCGGGGGCGCCGCGGCGTGGTGGGTCAGCAGGTGGACGGCCAGGAACGTGCCCGCCGACTCCGCGTACAGCTCGTCCGCGCCGTTGAGGGCCGCCGCGCCCAGCGCCCCCGCCACGGACGCCAGCACCGGGTCTTCGACGGCGAGGGCGTCCGGGCGGCCGAGCCGGTTCGCGTCCCGGCCCCAGAGCTCGAGCGCCGTGCGGTCGACCAGCGCGGCCGGTAGGTGCACGTGCGTCGTCAGCGTCCGGCCGTCGCCGTGCCAGCGGAGCCGGGCCGCGTGGCCGGGCGCGGTCAGGCCGATCGAGCCGGGCCCGTAGTCCGCGCGCCGCCAGCGGGCGCCGTGGCGCGACTCGATCGTCTTGCTTCCCGCGGTGACCAGCACCAGGACCTGCTCGTCGACCGGCGGCACGTCGCACTCCGCCGTCACGACGTTGTCGAGCAGCCGCACGGCCAGCGAGGACCAGCGGCGGCTGAGCCGCACGCGGGTTCCCGGAACGATCGCCGAGGCCTCTTCCGACACGGTCCGATCCTAGCCGCGGGAAAGTCCTCAGCCGGCCAGTTCGGGCAGGGCCAGGGTGTGGTGGGTGTGCCGGACCTTGGCGTCGAGGTACCGCAGGTTGTCCGGGGTCGCGTGCACGCCGGTGGGCACCGTCCCGGCGACCGTGATACCCCGCTCGCGCAGCTGCCGGACCTTGTCGGGGTTGTTGGTGAGCAGGTCCACCTCGGCGATGCCCAGCGCGGCGAGCATCTGCGCCGCGGCGGTGTAGTCGCGGGCGTCCTCGGGCAGGCCCAGCGCGGTGTTCGCCTGGTAGGTGTCGAGCCCGGCGTCCTGCAGGGCGTAGGCGTCCAGCTTGGCGTACAGGCCGATGCCCCGGCCCTCCTGGCGCAGGTAGAGCAGGACGCCGCCGGCGCCGTCGATCCGTTCCACGGCTTCGCGCAGCTGCGGTCCGCAGTCGCAGCGGGCGGAGCCGAACACGTCGCCGGTCAGGCACTCCGAGTGCAGGCGCACCAGCGGCCGGACCGGGTCGCCGAACACGAGGGCGACGTGCTCGGCGCCGTCGGCCAGCCCGTCGAAGGTGACGACCTCGGCCGAGGCGGTGTAGCCGTCGGTGAAGCGCAGCGGGACCCGCACCCGGGTGCGGACGGTGGCGACGGGGATCATGGCGACTCCGTTCAAATTTGAACCTTGATCGCACCGTACCCCTTGAGTTCCAATTTGAACAACAGGTACCGTTGTGACATGGGTCGTCCGCGGTGGCTGAACGCCGAGGAGAAGCGCGCGTGGAACGCGTTCCTCGGCACGTACGAGCTGCTCAACCGGCGGCTGGACCAGCAGCTCAAGCAGGACTCCGGGATTTCCCACCTCCAGTACGTGATCCTCGCCCGGCTCAGCGGCGCCCCGGACCGCGAACTGCGGATGGCCGAGCTCGCCTGCGCCGTCTCGAACTCCAAGAGCGGGCTGACCTACCAGATCGGCCAGCTGGAGCAGGCCGGCCTGGTGCGCCGCCGCCCGTGCCAGAGCGATCCCCGTGCCGTCTACGCCGTGCTCACCGACGAAGGCATGGCCCTGCTGGAGCGGGCCGCGCCCGGGCACGTCGGCCTGGTGCGCGAGCTGCTGATCGACGTCCTCAGCCCCGAGCAGCTGCGGGCGCTGGCCGACGGCCTCGGCGAAGCGAACCGCCGCATGCTCGCGACCGGCGACACCGCCGCCGGCTGCTCCTGACCGCGATGGGTGCGATCGCAGCGAGTCCCGCGGCCCTGGTGGTCTACGTCGTCCTGCTCGCCGGGTTGGCCGGGTTCCTGGCGTACGCGTGGTTCACGCGGTACCGGGAGAACTGGGACGAGCTGCTGCGCAAATGGTCGGCCAAGCGCGACGGCAAGCGCCCGCCGGAAGACGAGGATTCGTGACCTGAGTCACTTCCGCCGCCGATTCCGGAACCCGCCCCCCGCCGCCTGAGAACAGCCGATGACACTGGCTGGACCGAAAGGCGGGCGATGACCCCGGAAGACCCCGATTCCGACGACGACGCGAGCGTGATCGCGCGGTCGCGGCAGGAGCCGAGCCTGTTCGCGGTCATCTTCGACCGCCACTCGCGGCACATCCACCGCTACCTGGCCCGGCGCCTCGGCCCCACGGCCGCCGACGACGTCCTGGCGGACACGTTCCTCATCGCCTTCGACAAGCGCGCGAAGTTCGATCCGGCCCGGTCGGACGCCCGGCCGTGGCTCTACGGCATCGCCACGAACCTCGTCTCGCGGCAGCGGCGGACGGAGGTGCGCGAGCTGAAGCTCCGGCTGGCCGTCGGGCCGCCGGCCGCCGACGAAGGGCACGCCGACCGGGTCGCCGACCGGGTCAGCGTGCAGGCCCTCGGCGTGCGGCTCGACCGGGCGCTGGCCGCCCTGCGGCCCCGCGAACGGGACGTCCTGCTGCTCACCGCCGCGGAGGGCCTGGCCTACCAGGAAGTCGCCGAAGCACTCGGCATCCCCGTGGGCACCGTCAAATCACGGCTCAACCGGGCCCGTGGCCGCGTCCGCGCCGAGCTCGGCGCCTTCGACCTCGTGAAGGAGACCTCCCGTCATGGATGAACTCGACCTGATCCGCGACCGCGCGGAGACCGTCGGCCTCGCGACGGCGGAGCACCTCGCCCCGGCCCGCGAACGGCTGCTGGCCGCCGCGCGCGGGGAACGGCGGCACCGGCCGGGGCGCTGGTTCTGGCTCGCCGGCGCCTCGATCGGCTTGGCGGCGGCGATCACCGCCGTGGTCGCACTGGCCCCCGCCGACCAGGTCGGTGTCGGGCCCGGCGTGGCGCACGCCGACCCGGTCAAGGTGCTGACCGCGGCGGCGGACAACGCTCTCAAGGAGCCGGCCAAGCCGCCGCGGCCCGACCAGTTCCTGTACGTGAAGACGGAGAACCCCGACCACCACGTCCGCGAGGTCTGGCGCTCGATCGACGGCACCCGCGACGGCCTGATCGGCACCGTCAAGGTGGGTGGCTGCCGCGACGGCAAGGCGCCGATGTACGGCACGAACGACCCGCGCGCGGAAGGGACGCTCGAGGACTGCCGGCCCTCGCCGGTCTACCGGACGGACCTGCCGACGACCGCCGACGCGATGCTGGCCTACCTCTCCGAGCACCAGGCCGATCGCGACGGCAAGGCCACCTACATCGGCAAGGACGTCTACAACCTCGCCTACGAGCAGGTTCTCCAGCCGGCGTCCTACGCGGCGCTGTTCGAGGCGGCGGCGCGGGTGCCGGGACTGACGGCCCTGGACCACGTCACCGACGGCGCCGGGCGCCCGGGGGTCGGGATCTCGTTCCCGATGCCGCCCGGCTCGAGCCCGCAGGCGAAGCCGATCGTGATGGTTTTCGACGCCACCACGTTCGAGTTCCTGGGCACCACCGACAGCGCGGTGACGGTGAAGACCTACGTCGACCAGGTGGGGCAGCGCCCCTGACGGCGCAATAAACGGCCGCCCCGGCAGCAATCACGGGAAAGCGCTGCCGGGTGCGCGCCGGTTAGCGTCGCCGGGTGTCCACTTCGGAAATCAGCGTCGAAGCGACGGTCAACGGCGAGGCCGTCCGGTTGCGGGTCGACCCGCGGGAGTCACTGCTCGACGTGCTGCGCGAGCGGCTCGGCCTGACCGGCACCAAGAAGGGCTGCGACCAGGGCCACTGCGGAGCCTGCACGGTGCACCTCGCCGGGCGGCGCGTGGTGTCCTGCCTGACCCCCGCCGTGCAGGCCGACGGCCGGGACGTCACCACCATCGAAGGGGTCGCGGGCCCGGACGGCGGCCTGCACCCGCTGCAGCAGGCGTTCGTCGACCACGACGCCCTCCAGTGCGGGTACTGCACGCCCGGCCAGATCATGTCCGGCCTGGCCTGCATCGCCGAAGGCCACACGCGCGACGACGACGAGATCCGCGAGTACCTCAGCGGCAACCTGTGCCGCTGCGGCGCCTACGCCGGCATCGTGGCCGCGGTCCGGCAAGCCGCGGGGGAGGCCTGATGCGTCCCTTCGCCTACTACGCGCCCGACAGCGTCAGTTCCGCCATCGACGCCTTGCGCGACGCCGGACCCGGCACCAAGGTGCTCGCCGGCGGCACCACGCTCTACGACCTGATGAAGCTCGGCATCGAGACCCCGCCCGCCGTCGTGGACGTGCACCGGCTGCCGGAGCTGGCCGCGATCGAGGCCGGGGACCGCGAACTCGTCTTCGGTGCCGGCGCCCGGATGGCCGACGTCGCCGGGCACCCGGCCGTCCGCGACGGCTACCCCGCGCTGGCCGAATCGCTCTGGCGCGCCGCTTCGCAGCAGCTGCGGAACATGGCTACCGTGGGCGGAAACCTGCTGCAGCGCACGCGGTGCGGGTACTTCCGCGGCGGACCGGAGTTCCCCTGCAACAAGCGCGAGCCCGGCAGCGGCTGCGCCGCCCGCGAAGGCCACGACCGCACCCACGCGCTGCTCGGCACCCGCGACTCCTGCATCGCCACCTATCCCGGCGACTGGGCGATCGCGTTGCTCGCCTTCGACGCGGTCGTCGACGTCGCCGGCCCGGACGGCGAGCGCACCATCCCCCTCGGGGAACTGCACGTCGAGCCGGAAGACCCGGCGCGGGAACACGTCCTGGACGCGGGGGAGCTGATCCTGCGCATCCGCGTCCCGGTGACCCCGGCCGGCCGCGGCTCGACTTACCTGAAGATCCGCGACCGCGAGTCCTACGCCTTCGCCCTCGCCTCGGCCGCGGTCGCGCTGACCGTCGAGGACGGCGTCGTCGGCGACTGCCGGATCGCGCTCGGCGGTGTCGCGACGCGCCCGTGGCGGGCCGCGGAAGCCGAACGCGTGCTGCGCGGGGCCCCGCTCACCGCCGGGAACGCCCGCCGCGCCGGGGAAATCGCCTTCGCCGGGGCCCGTCCCGGCACCCACAACGGATTCCGAGTCGAATTGGGCATCCGCACGGTCGCCGACGCCGTGCGGGTGGCCGGGGAGAGAGCCACCCGATGACGCCTCGTGCCGACGCCGTCGAGAAGGTCACCGGCCGGGCCGCCTACGGCACCGACCGCGTCCCGGACGGCCTGGCCCACGCGGCCCTCGTCCCGGCGCGGATCGGCCGCGGCCGCGTGTCGCAGGTGGACACCGCCGCGGCGGAGGCGGTGCCCGGGGTGCTGCTGGTGGTGACCCGGTTCGACGAGACGGAGCTGCGCGGGCCGGGCTTCATCATGGGCGGCGGGTTCTCCTTCCAGAGCCTCCAGCCGCTGCTCGACGACCGCATCGCCTACCGCGGCCAGCCGATCGCCCTGGTCGTCGCGGAGACGCCGGTCGCCGCGACCGAGGCCGCCGAGCTGGTCACCGCCCGGTACGAGCCCGAACCGGTTGCCGTCCACCTCGACGCCGAGGGCGCGACCACCCTGGTGCAGGAAGAGGCGATCCCGCTGCCGTTCCTCGCCGACATCAAGGTCGGCGACGCCGACGCGGCGATCGACGCGAGCCCGGTCCGGATCGAGGGCACCTACGAGCACGCGGCCCAGCACGCGGTCCCGATGGAGCTCAACGGCGCCGTCGTCGCCTGGCGCGGCGACACGCTGGTGGTCCACGAGGGCACCCAGAACGCCGCCGCGGTCCGCCACGGGCTGGCCCGGCAGCTCGGCCTCGACCCGGCGTGCGTCGAGGTCCGCTCGCCGTACGTCGGCGGCGGCTTCGGCCAGAAGAATTCGCTGCAGCCGCACCTGGCACCGCTCGCACTGGTGGCGAAGCGGCTCGGCCGTCCGGTCAAGCTCGTGCTGACGCGCACCCAGACCTTCCACAACGGCAGCTTCCGCCCGGCCACCCGCCACCGCGTGCGCCTCGGCGCGGACGAGACCGGGAAGATCCTCGGCGCGGTGCACGAGGTCGACCAGCAGACCTCCCGCCACGACCTGTTCCCGGCGATGCACACCGAAGTCACGTCCCGGCTGTACGGCTTCCCGGCCTTCCGCGGCCGCCATCGCCTGGTGCAGACCGACGTCCAGACGCCGGGCTACATGCGGGCGCCGTTCGAAAGCTCGGCGATGTTCGCGTTCGAATCGGCGGTCGACGAACTCGCCTACGCCACCGGCCGGGACCCGGTCGCGCTGCGGCTGGCCAACGACACGATGACCGACCCGGTGAGCGGACGGCCCTTCTCCACCCGCTTCCTCGCCGAATGCCTCCGCCGCGGCGCCGAAGACTTCGGCTGGGCCGCCCGCGATCCCCGGCCCGGCTCGATGCGCGCCGACGACGGCTCGCTCATCGGCTGGGGCGTCGCCGCGGGCAACTACCCTGGCCACATCGCCCCCGCCGTCGCGCACCTGACGGCCACCGCCGACGGCCGCGTCACCGTCGGTGTCGACGGTCACGAGATGGGCCAGGGCATCCGCTCGGCGATCGCGCTGCTCGTCGCGGACGACCTGGGAATCGACGTCCGGGACGTCGAAGTCCGCGTCGGCGACACCCGGTACGCGCCCCAGCACCTCACCGCGGGTTCGTGGGGCACCGCGACCGCGCTGCCCGCCGTCCACTCCGGACTGCGGGAGCTGCGCAGGCACCTCGACGCGGCCGACCGCGGCGCGGTCGACGTGGCCGCGGCCGTCGCGCGGCTCGGGCACCCGGCCGAGGTCGAGGTGGCCACGGTCGGACCCGGTCAGCCGCCCGAGGCCGTCGGGCAGGCGCGTGCCGGGCACCTGGCCATCTCCGGTCCGGTCTACCCGGAGTTCAGCACGTTCAGCTGGGTCGCCCACTTCGTCGAAGTCCGCGTGGAGCCCACGACGTGCCGGATCCGGGTGCCGCGGGTGGTCAGCGTCGTCGACTGCGGCCGGGTCGCCAGCCCGGTGACGGCGGCGAGCCAGGTCCGCGGCGGGGTGGTGTGGGGCATCGGCGGGGCGTTGCGGGAGGAAAGCCTCGCCGACCCGCGGTCCGGCGGTTTCCTCAACGCCACGCTGGAGGAGTACCCGGTCATGGTGAACGCGGACGTCGGCCGGATCGACGTCGGGTTCGTGGACGAGCCGGACCTGCGCTTCAACCCGGTCGGGGTGAAGGGGCTCGGCGAGGTCGCGATGGTCGGCGTCGCGGCGGCGGTGGCCAACGCCGTCCACCACGCCACCGGCAAGCGCCACCACCGGCTGCCGATCCGGATTGACGACGTTCTCTGAGCAGCCCGGGCGGGGTCTGCTCGGGCCGGTGTTCGTCCTGCCGGTGCGGGCGCTGCTCGCGGCCGGCGTTGGCCGGCCGGTGCGGACGCTGGAGGTGCTCGGCCCGCCGATCACCTTCGCGTTGCCGATCGCGTTCTGCTCGGGGCGGACGACCCGGCACCCTGCTGCCCGGCGGCTGGACAGGCTTGTCCGACACGGCCCTCGTCGCGGCCGGGGGCGTGGTACTGGCCCTGCTCGGCCGGGACACGGTGCCGCTGGCCGCGGGCATCTTCGCGGTGATGCTCCAGCTGACCTTGGTCGGGGAGGGCTGGCCCCTCCGCGGTCGTGGCCCGCACTGGCCGGATGTCGCGGCGCTGGCGTCGTGCTGGGTCGTGGGGTGGGGGCTCTGCCTGGGGCTGGTCGCGACCGGCGCGGTACCGGAGGACTACGCCGCGTGGTTCGCGGTGCTGGGTGCGCCGACGGTCGCGGGCTCGGCCATCGCATCGATGCTCGTCGTGGCGACGGTTTTCGAGGTCCGGCCGGCGGTCCAGGTGACCCTGCTGGAGCCGCTGGTCGCGCGCGGGGCCGCGGTGCCGGAGCGGCTGGCCGGGGCCTGGACCACCCACGCGACGCTGAACGCGCTCAGCCTGGCGGTGATCCTGCACGTCGCCGTGTGGCGGCGCCGACCGGTCTCAGCGCCGTGAGGCCACGGCCGCCAGCTGCTCGGTGATCTCCGCCAGCAGCTCGGTGGCCGCGTCGCCGAGCGCGGCCAGGTCGGCCAGCGTCGTCTCTTCGGTGGTCACGGGCACAGTTCTTCCTCCAGGGCCTCGTGGCGGGCGACGACGGCCTCGGCGAAGGCGGTGTGCACGCGCAGGTACTCGTCGCGGCCGACCGCCGTGTCGGCCCATTCGTGCCAGCGGATGTGCGCTTCGGCGACGTCGACCTTCGCGGCCGCCGCCACCGTGGCGGGGGAGGTGCCGGCGAGGATCGCGTGGTGCATGAGGGACGGCGAGGAGCGCCGGGCGAGCTCGGCCAGCGCCGCGAGGCGGGCGAGCTCCGCGAGCGTGTCGGACGTGACCGGACGCGGGCGCGGCCGGGGGACCGGACGCGAATTCCCGAGGTTGTCGGTCAAGACGCTGGTCATCAAACGACTCCCGAGGCTGGAGCAACCCGAACGGCGGATGTTTACCCCGGGCAAGCTGGGGTAAACGTCGTCGCTGGTGATCTCCGTCTCACCGCATCGGGTGGGCCACCCGGACGAGTGGCCCACCCGGAGGTCAGCTCGCCCGGACCGCCCCGCAGTGCCACGGGATCCGCTGCGGCCGGACGCTCTCCAGCGTCGGGACGACCGGCGCGATCGTGCCGTCGCGGCGGAAGGTCAGCTTGTCGATCGTCGTCTCGCGGTGCGTGCCGTCGCCGCCCGGGATGCCGAAGCGGTGGTAGGCGAGATACCAGTCGTCGGTCCCCGGGACCTGCAGCATCGAGCTGTGCCCGGTGCCGAGGACACCCAGGTGGGCGTCCTTGCTCAGGAGCACGCCGCGGTTGGTGAACGGCCCGGTGGGTCTCGGTGCCGTGGCGTAGGCGACGCGGTAGTCCGGGCTGCGCGTGTCGTCGACCGACCAGCTGAGGTAGTACGTGCCCTTCCGCTCCACCGTGAACAGGCCCTCGCGGAAGTCGGCCAGGCCGGTCAGGCGGGTGATCTTCGCGGGGTCGAAGGACACCATGTCGTCGTTCAGCGGGACGACGTAGGCGTTGCCGTTGCCCCAGTACAGGTACGGCTGTCCGGTGTGGTCGATGAAGACCGCCGGGTCGATCGCCTGGCCTCCGTCGGGGTTCGCCGCGATCAGCGGCTTGCCCGAGTCGACGAACGGGCCGGTCGGGGAGTCGCTCACCGCGACGCCGATCTTGGCCTCGGCGCAGAAGTAGAAGTAGTACTTTCCGTTCCTCTTGGCGATCGTCGGCGCCCAGGCGTTCTTGTCGGCCCAGCCGACGTCCTTGCCGAGGTCGAGGATGACCCCCTCGTCCTTCCAGTCGACGAGGTTCTTCGACGACCACGCCGAGAACTTCGTCCCGCTCCAGCCGTCGAAGCCGTCGGTGGTCGGGTACAGGTAGTAGGTGTCGCCGAACGCGACGATGTTCGGGTCGGCGTTGTACCCGGGCAGCACCGGGCTGCGCACCTCGTGCGCCTCCACCGTCCACACGCGACGGTCGCCGCCGGCGCCGGTCACGGTGAACTGCTTCGGCGAGCTGAGGTTGACGGTCTTCCCGTTGTCCGGCTTGCTGGTCGCGCCCGGCGCCAGCTCGAACTTCGGCGCGAGCCGGCGCAGGTCGGTGCCCGGCTTGACCGGCAGCACGACCGTCCCGGCACCGGCGTCGATCACCGCCGGCGTCTTGAGCGCGTCGAGCTGCACCGAGCGGATCGCGGTGCTGTTCGACGGCAGCGACGCGACCTCGGTCCCGGACAGCGCCCGGTTGTACAGCCGCACGTCCTTCATCTTGCCGGTGAAGGTCTTGTCGCTCGCGTAGACGGACCGGCCCAGGTAGTTCGCCGCGGTGACACCGCCGCCGAGGTCCGACGGCTTGATGGTGGCGCTGGAGTTGCGGGCGACCTCGACGCCGTCCAGGTAGAGCACCTCGACGCCGTTGCCGACGGTGAGCGTCACGTTCTTCCAAACCCCGCGCGGGAGCCCGCCCGCTCCGGCGGCCTGTTCGGTGGTCCAATTGCCGGTGGCGATGGCGCCGCGGAACCCGCCGCTCGCGGTGCCGCCGGTGGTGAAGAGATAGCCGTTGCCGGTGCCGTCCTTCGCGGTGTTGCCCAGGCCCCACAGGAAGTACGGCGTCTGCTGGTTCGGATCGACCAGGACGTCGGCCGACACGGTCGCCGCCGAGGCGCCGGTGAGCAGGTTGTTCGGCAGCTGGACGTGCCCGTTCCTGCCCCCGAAGGCCAGCGAGCCGCCGGCCCAGGAAACGTCACCGGCGAGGGCGCCGTCGTACCCGTGCCCGGTGGTGTCGGCCGCGACCGTGCCCGACTTCGCGTCGAGCGGCCAGTGCGCGACCAGGCCCTTCGCGTCGGCCTTGACCGGCGCCGGGGGCGCGCTCAACCGGCTCATCTCGGCCTGCGTGACCGGCAGGACGGTGCCGTGCCGCGGCGACGCGGGCAGGTGCGCGCCGGCCGACATCGTCCACTTGCCCGAGTTCAGGTCGGTGGTCTCGAAGGGGACGTAGCCGCGCCCGCCGAACTCGTCGATGAACAGGTACCACTTGTTTTCGGTGTTGGACTTGAACCCGGTCGGCCCTTCGCCCGCGGACAGGCCGGGGCTGGTCGCGGTGGCCTTGCCGATGCAGTCGGCGACGAAGCCGTAGTGCGGGTCGAGCAGGTCGGTGGCCTTCTCCTCGGTGATGAACTTGCTGCACGGCGTCGTCGACGTGTTGTTCCGCTCGTCCTTGGTGAACCGGTAGTAGGTGTCCTGGTTCTTGATGACCGTCGAGTCGATCACCGAGTAGCCCGGGTCGATCCAGACCTGCGGCGCGCTGAAGGTGCGGAAGTCGCGCGTGGTCGCGTACATCATCCGGTTGTAGCTGTCGCCGAGGTGGTTCGGGTCGTTCTCCGCGTACAGCTTCGAGGCCCAGTAGACGACGTACGTGCCGCGCTTGGCGTCCCAGAAGGCTTCCGGGGCCCACGTGTTGCCCGCGGTCGGCGGCGACACCTGGACGCTGCGCTGCCGCGACCAGTGCGCCAGGTCGGTCGACTCCCAGACCATGATCGACCGGCTCCCGGTGCGCTGGGCGGCGTCCCATCCGCGGCCGGCGTAGATCCGCAGGTCGGTGGCCAGCAGGTAGAACTTGTCGCCGTCGGGGGAGCGCAGGATGAACGGGTCGCGCACGCCCATCTCGCCGAGGCTCGACTTGAGCACCGGCTGACCGTTGTTGAGCTCGGTCCAGTTCAGCGGGTCGTTGCCCTTGCTGAGCGCCGAGTAGATCTGCTCGCCGTTGGAGGTGCCTTCGCCGGTGAAGTAGAAGAAGCTGTAGCCCGCCAGGGGTTCCTGGGCCGGCTTGGGAACCACGGTGGCGGTGAACCGCCGCGTGGTGCTCTCGCGGCCGAGGCTCACCTTCGCGGTCAAGACGACCTTCGCCGGGGCGGCGCCGGTCGCCGGCCGGGTGACCTCACCGGTCGGCGTGATCACCGACGGCGCGGAGGACGTCCAGGCGACTTTCGTCCCGTCCGGGCCGCTCGCCGGCAGTGTGAGGTTGCCGCGGACGTCGTCGATGTCGGGAACGGACAAGGTGTCCGCGGCGGCGCGGAGGCCGGTGCCGGTGTCGGCGGCGGGCGCGGCACCGGCGCCGGCGCCGCCGAGGGGGACGAGTGCGGCCGCGACGGCCAGCACGACGCCGAAACGGCGTGGGGAGAACAACTTCATCGTTGTCGGTTCCTTCGGGGCACGTCGGGGACCTGCGCATGTTAACGTTAACATGACTCGGGTACGCTGACTCTAGGTCGGCGTGGTCCGGTGGTCAAGAGCCGGGGCGGCGGTGGGCCGGTGCTGACAACGGTGTCACCGGCGGACTGGTCGCACGTGCTCGGCAACCCGATCGATATCGACCGACGGGATGACGACTTGCCTTTTCGTCACGTGCCGTCGTCGAAGGTGCTGTCGACAAAGGCCACGCCGGAATTACTCCGGGTGGCCTTTGCGGACTTCGGTGACCGTGCGGCTAGTTTCCGGTGTTTCCGCCGCCGCTGCTGGTGCCTTTGCCGTCCATGATTGATCGCGATCCTCTCTGGGGCGCGCCGGGCGCCCCCGTTCTGACTCAGGAATCCGGCCAGGAGAAAGCGACACCGTAGTTGTCGCGGGGATGGCAACGCTCGGTGAAGGTGTGCTCCACGTTGCCGTCGATGATCTGCAGCCGACGCGGGTCGTCACGCGGGGGTGGGGTGAGTCGTTGCCGTTCGGATTGTTCGGCGTACCACCAGCACGCGTCAGGCAGTTCCGCGTCGTCGAACCTGATTCGGATGGTCAGGCCGGAGACGGGAATGTGCCCGTTGAGAAGGCGCCCCGGCGCGATGCCGTGGTGATCTATCTCGACATTGACCCAGCGCCGTTCCTCCGTGATGTGATCATCGATTGCTTCGGAAACGAAAAAATGACTTTCGTTGCGCAGCAAAGGCCGAGGGAACCGCAGTTTGGTGACCAGCGATTCCCCGGTGCGAGAGCGTACTGGGTCCTCCAGACGGCAGTTCCACAGGGGTCGCACGGGGATGTTGGAGGGATCATCGGCCGACCAGCCGAATCCGGTCAGGGCCCGGGCCAAGTACCCGTCGACGCCGTCCTCCTGGGCGGTCACCAATCGTTCGGTGATGCGCCGGAACGCGGTCTTGTGCCGCATGAAGACGGTGGTGATGAACAAGACCACGAACACCGGCTGGGCGCCCTCGGTGGGTGAACGGTAGCCGGCCGCCGGATCTTCCGGCCGCACATCGGCCGCTGGGGTGTTTTCACCGACACCGGCTTCGCGCGAGCGGGCGAGGGCCAGGTAGGGCTCCCAGCCGCCGGGATCTCCGGCGAGCCGGACGAGGTGGTCCCGGATCATCGGGGCCAGCTTCTGCACGACGCCGTCCCGCCAGGCGCGGTGCATCGGTGTCGTGGTGGTCGGCGGTGGGTCACCGAAGACGCCCGGCAACGCCAGCAGCTGGCTGAACCGCCCTTCCAAGGTCGACTTCCACGGTTCCGCGATTTCGGGTCGCCGCTCCAGGCGGAAAGCCGCGTGAAGCGCGTTGCGGCGTCGCGATTCCTCGTTCGACCCGATCCGGTTCACGGCGTGGATGATCAAGCCCCAGACGGCGAGTGCCCGTGCCGCCGGGGTGCTCTCGCCGAGCGAGGCGGTGGGCGCGACCAGCGGCTCGAGCTGGACCGCCGACTCGCTTTCCGGCTCTTCGACGGCATGCTGCAGAAGGGCGAGCGGCCGGGTGTGCCGTCGCGTGGCCAGCCAGCGCAGCGCTGCTTCGATCTCCGTCGTCGAGGTGGCTGAAGGGCCGTGCCGCGCGCCTGACGGGTCGGTCACGGTTCCTCCGGAAGTGAAGCCGGACGGCTTCGGCGGCCAGGGCCGACGACGTGGGGCGAGCCCAGGCGACGGTCGGCGAACATCGACCAGGCTCCGGCGGCGAGAAACAGCGAACGGCCACGAAAGGCTCCAGGCGGTGGGGCAGTTCCGTGTCCTGCCGTCCTTACCGTGAAGTTCGCACAGTACCCCAAAAGTCGACCGGCCGTCCGGATTCGTTACGGCGATTCCCGGGTCCGGGGCCGCCGCGAGGGACGAGAGGACCCGTTGAGATGAGCAAAAGCGTCAATCCGTCGAAGGCCAACGGGTCGCGTCAGCCGGGCAAGAACCGGATCACGGCGGCTCTGGATGTGATCAAGGGAATCATGGTCGGAACCGGGGCTCTCTACCTGACCACCGGATCCGTGCTCGTCACCGCGATCGGTGCGGCAGTCGCGGCGATCGTGGGCGGCCTGTACCTGGTGGCGCGGTGACGGCTCAGTTCCCGAGGACGCCCGCGCGGGCGAGCTGCTCGGCGATCGCGGCGCGCGGGTACGGCGTCTTCCGGCTCTCGGTGTGGAGCGCGAAGTAGAAGTCGTTGACGACGGCGGCCAGCGGGGCGTACCGGCGCAGCAGCGGCGCCTGGCCGGCACCTCCCCGGCGGCGCACGCGCGGACGAAGTCGTTGCGGGTGCGGGGATCCGGCCATTCCCGCAGGCCGCGGACGTGCCGGTTGAGCAGGTGGGTCAGCACGTAGGCGCGGTCGTGGTCGGCGTGCTCGGCGAGGAACTGCGCTTCGGCGTCCGAGAGGTCGAAGCCCGCGGCCACGGTCAGGCCGAAGTCGGTGAGGTACAGCCGCTCGCCGTCGGTGACGATGTTGGCGAAGTGCGCGTCGAAGTGCTGGACACCCTGTGCCGCCAGGAAGCCGGTGATGTGCCGCAGGTCTTCTTCGAGCGGCAGGTCGTCGCCCACCCACCCGGCGAGGTCGTGTGGTAGGTGCTCGAGGAACAGGACGAGGTCGGTGCGCGCGCCCGCAAGCGCTTCCAGGCGGCGCCGCACGCCGAGGTCGCCGTGCCAGAACGTCACGTCGGCCTCGATGTCGGCGTGCGGGCGGGGCAGGCCCGGCAGGATTCGCCAGTGGTGCAGGAGCGGGAAGTTCTCGCACTCGCCGCCGCGGACCCACGCCGTCGTCATGAGGTGCGCTGCCAGCTCACGCCACGCGCCGCCGCCCGCGGAACCGACCCCGTAGTGCGACCACGGCGGCAGGCCGTAAAGGTCGGCCGTCGAGTGGGGGTTCGCCAGTTCGACATCGGTGAGCGGAACCCGTTTGACGAAGACGGGCTCGCCGGCGACCCGCAGCAGCCAGGACGAGCCACCGATGCCGGTGCCGAGCGGGCGGGCCGCGGCCAGGAGGTCGTCGCCGGCTTCCGCGAGGACGGCGGCGATCTGCTCGTGACGAGCCAGCCGGGACGTCATGCGCGCACCAGCGGCAGGTAGACCTCGTCGACGATCTCGACGAGCACTTCTTCGTCCACTGTGGTCAGACCGCGGGTGAGGTATTCGTTGCGCAGCAGCACGAGTGCCACCGTCGCGACGCGCGGGTGCCGGGCTCCCGGCCGGGCCTCGCCGCGGTCCACCGCCCGGCCGACCAGGGTCAGCCAGGCGGCGGCACCGCCTTCGGCGGCCAGCTCGTGCAGCTGCTCGCGGAGCTCCGGTTCGTCGCCCACGCCGGTGAGGAGGCTGCGCAGGGCCCGTGCGGCGGGGGACGTCTGGCCGCAGTTGATCGCCCGCAGCAGGGCCAGCGCGTCTTCGCGGAGGCTGCCGGTGTCGGGCGGCTTCAGCGTGTCCTCGGCGAGGTGGCGGTACGCGGCGACGCCGAGCGCGGCGCGGTTCGGCCAGCGGCGGTAGATCGCGTTCTTGTTGGTGCCGGCGCGCTGGGCGACGCCGTCCATGGTCAGGCCGGGGTAGCCGGCTTCGGCGAGCTCGGCCGCCGCCGCGCGCAGGATCGCCTCTTCCAGTTCGGTGCCCCGGCGCCGCGTCTTCGCCATGGACCCAGTATAGAGTACGGTACGAACCGTACCTTAACGACTGGGAGGAAGCATGCGAGCCAAGGGCATCGGCTACGACACGGGGTTCGAGCTCGGCGGGCGCTTCAACCGCCCGTTCGACCCGGACCTCGTGCGCCGCGAGCTGAGGATCATCCGCGACGACCTGCACTGCACGGCGGTGCGGCTGATCGGCACCGACCTGGACCGGATCGAGTTCGCCGCGCGCGAGGCGGCCGCGCTCGGGCTGGAGGTGTGGTTCTCGCCGTTCCCGTGGGACCGCGGCCCGGAGGAGGTGCTGGACCTCTTCGCCGACGCCGCCGAACGAGCCGAACGCCTTCGCGCGGTGGGCAACGAGATCGTGTTCGTCACCGGCGCCGAGCTGAGCCTGTTCTGCCACGGCTTCCTGCCGGGCGGCAGCCTCCCCAAGCGGCTGGAAAACCTGCTCGCTTCGCGGGACCTCGTGGCCACGCTGCCGGAGCGGGTCAACGCGTTCCTGGCCCGCGCGGTGGAGATCGTCCGGGCCCGGTTCGGCGGCCGCGTCACGTACGCGGCGATTCCGCTGGAGCGCGTCGACTGGGCGCCCTTCGACATCGTCTCGGTGGACGCGCACCGCTCGAAGGAGGTCGAGCACCTCTACCGCGAGGGCGTCCGGAACCTCGTCGCGGCGGGCAAACCGGTGGCCATCACAGAATTCGGCGTGACCCCCTACCGCGGCGCGGCGGATCTGGGTGCCCGCTCCGGCGAAATCCTCGAGTACGAAGACGACCTCCCGGTCCGGCTGAAGGGCGACTACGTCCGGGACGAACAGGAGCAGGCCCGCTACCTGCGCGAACTGGTCGAGGTCTTCACGACCGAAGGCGTCGACGCGGCGTTCGCCTGCACCTTCGTGTGTTACGGGCTGGTGCACCGGGCGGACCCGCGGACCGATCTGGACATGGCGAGCCCGGGCGTGGTGAAGGTCCTGGAGGAAGGGGACGGCGAGACCTACCCGGGCGTCCCGTGGGAACCCAAGGAGGCATTTGGTGCCCTGGCCGAGTGCTACGCCTGAGCCAGGAACTCCACCATCGCCGCCGTCAGTTCCGGGCTGCTCATCGCCGTGAAGTGGGTGCCCGGCACCCGGGTGAAGCGGCCGGCCGGCAGTGCCGCGGCGAGGGCGTCGGCCGTGGCGTGGCCGGCGTCCTCGCCGCCGACCAGGACCAGGGTGGGCGTGGTGAGCCGGTGCAGGTCCGTCGTCGGCACGTGGGTGCCGAGGACGTGCCGCAGTGCCACCGGATCACCGCCGCCCTGCCGGACCCAGTACGCCGGCGATCCGGGAGCCACGGGCTCGCCGTCGATCAGCGCGGTCAAGACGGCGTGGTAGCCGCCGGTCCCGGAAGCCGGCTTGAGGACGGCGTCGAGGCCCTGGCCGGCCACGACCGCGCGGCCCGGGCGGGCACCGCGGGCCAGCAGGCGCAGCACGACCCGGGCGCCGAACGAGTAACCGCCCAGGTCGTAGTCGTCGAGGCCGAGGTGCTCGAGGAGGGCGAGGCCGTCGTCGGCCAGGACATCGGGCGGGTACGCCGCAGCGTCGTGTGGGGCCGCGCTCGCCCCGTGGCCACGCAGGTCCGGGAGGATCACCCGGTGCCCGTGGTCCGCGAGCACCGCCGCGGGACCGAGCCAATCGCGTCCCGAGCCGGTGAATCCGTGGAACAGCACCAGTGCCCGCCCGTCACCGAGGGTGCGGTAGGCGAGTTCCCGGCCGTCGCGGCCGCGGAAGCGGTCCATGCCGGCGAACCTACAGCAGTCCGATGAACCAGCTTTCCAGCGCAAGACATCGGATGACCAGCCAGCTGTTCCGGAACTACACGGCGGCCCGCAAGTAGGTGCGCGTTCGCGCCACCAGGGTGACACTGGCGGCATGAGGGTCGTCGATGGATATCCCGGCACGCGCCGTCCCTCGGCGACCCGGTCGACGCCGTCGACCGCGCCGCCGGCGCTGCGCCGGGGTCCGTTGCTGGTCACGGCCGTCTTCGCCGCGCTCGGTGGCGCGGCGATCCCGGCGGCCGCGCTGCCCGCGCTGTGGCGGCTCTGGCAGCTGTACGCGATGCTGTTCGGCGCGGTGGCCGCCGTCGGGATCGTCGCCGCCGTCGCGGTGCTCGGGTGGCCGACGCGCAAGACGGCGCACTTCGGCGCGCTCGCGTCGGCCGGGGCGCTCGTCCTGTGGGTGGTCAGCCGTCCGCTCGGGCTGCTGACGCGGTTCGACGCGTGGCAGCCGGCGGACACGATCGCCGGTTTCACCGACTACGTGGCCGCTGCGCTGCAGGTCGTCGCGCTGTTCGGGTTCCTCGTCGTGTCCCGGCGCCGGGCGCACCCGTGGCCGTCCGCAGCGCGGCGGGTGCTCGCGTGGATCGTGCTGTTCCCGGTGCTCGCGGTGGTGCTCGCGACCGGCGTGGCGGGCACCGTCGCGGCCGGCGAGAGCAGCACCGGACCCGCCGCTTCGACGTTGCTCGACACGGGCCCTGGCACCTTCGAATACTGCCGCGCCGACGGGATTCCGCTGGCCATGGACGTCTACCGGCGTTCGGCGGGCGGGCCGCCGGTCCCGGTGGTGCTGTTCCTGCACGGCGGCGGGCTGGTCCTGGGCAACCGCAAGCCCACCGGGCCGGGGGCGCTGCTCGCCGGCTCCCGGTTCGGTCCGCTGCGGGACGAGCTGACCGCCCGGGGGTTCGCGGTCGCCGTGATCGACTTCCGGCTCGCGCCCGCGGCGCCGTGGCCGGCCCCGCTCGACGACGCCCGGTGCGCGGTCCGGTTCCTCAAGGCCAACGCGGCCGCGCTGGCCGTCGACCCGGCGCGGATCGCGGTGGCGGGCACCGGCACGGGCGGCACCTTGGCGTCGCTGCTCGGCGTCGTGCGGGGTCAGGACACCGGCCCGTACGCGGGCCAGGACAGCACGGTCCGCGCGGTGGCAGCCCTGTCGGCCCCGGCCGGCTTCGACCTCGCCGGCCTGGATCCGCTCACCCGCGCGTCGGTGCTCATGGCGCTGGGCCGCTCGCCGTCGACGCTGCGCGCGGCGAGCCCGCTGACGTACGCGGGCCCGGGCGCACCGCCGTTCCTGCTCGGCAACGGCGGCCGGAAGTCGGCGGAGTTCGCGGCCGGCCTGCGTGCGGCCGGGGTGCCGGTGACCGAAGGCCCGGTGTCCGACCGCGCGGTGGCGGACTTCTTCGCCGCCGCCGTGGGTTGAGGCTTGCCCTGGAGCGCACTCCAGGTCCTAGCGTGGGGACACACCGACCACGTCAGGAGCTTGTTTCATGGAACTCGGCTTCCACCTGCCCATCTTCGACATCGACGGCGGGACGTCCGCCATCGCCGGCGAGCTCGCCCGCGTGGGTTCCGCGGCGGAGGAAGCGGGCGCGACCTGGCTGTCCTTCATGGACCACTACTTCCAGATCGAGCCCACCGGGCTGCCCGCCGAGTCGAACATGCTGGAGGGCTACACGACGCTCGGCTACCTCGCCGCGCACACGTCCCGGATCGAGCTCGGCCTGCTCGTCACCGGCGTGACGTACCGGCACCCAGGGCTGCTGGCGAAGATCGTCACCACGCTCGACGTCCTTTCGGGCGGCCGGGCCACGCTCGGCATCGGGGCCGCGTGGTACGAGCGCGAGCACCGGGGGATGGGTGTGCCGTTCCCGCCGGTCGCCGAGCGGTTCGAGCGGCTGGAGGAGACGCTGCGCATCTGCCGGCAGATGTGGGACCCGGCGGACAACGGCCCGTTCGAGGGCAAGCACTACCAGCTGGCGGAAACGCTGTGCTCGCCGCAGCCGATCAACCGGCCCAAGGTGCTCGTCGGCGGCGCCGGGGAGCGCAAGACGCTGCGGCTGGTCGCCCAGTACGCCGACGCGTGCAACATCTTCGGCACGTCGCCGGAGGAGGTCGCGCACAAGCTGGACGTGCTGCGCCGCCACTGCGACGACCTCGGCCGCGACTACGACACGATCCGCAAGACGGTCCTGGCCAACAACCCGCGCCCGACCCCGGAAACCCGCGACGACTTCGTGCGTTCGATGGCGGCGTACGCGAAACTCGGCGTGCAGACGGCGATCGTCACCCCGACGACGGGTTCTCCCGCGGCGTGGATCGAGGGGATGGCCCCGGCGGTGCCGCAGCTGGCGGAACTCGGTTAGCGGTCAGGATCCGCGCGGTGACCAGCTCCGGCTGCTGCAGCGGCAGGGCGTGGGTGGCGCGCGGCACGATTTCGACGTCGAACAGCGGGTTGAGCGCCTTCACCCGCTGTTCGACCTCCCGCGCGGAGTGGATGACGCTGCGTTCGCCCAGGATCAGCCGGACGGGGACGCTCACCGCGCGCAGCTGGTCGTCGGTGAGCAGGTACTGCGGCGGGTGGTGCGCGCGGAACCTGAGGCCGCCGAACAGGAGGGGCCGCAGGGCGCGCCGGACCGCCGCGCGGGGGCGAGGGTCGAACCAGGTCGCGACCTCCCGCACGCTCCACCACAGGAACCTCCGGCCGATCGGCGCGAAGCCGGGTGGCTCGAAGGCGACCACGCCGGCGATCCGGCCGGGCGCGTGGGCGGCCAGGGTGAGCGCGAGCCATGCGCCCCGCGACACCCCGGCCAGCAGGAACTTCCCGGGTCCGAGCCCGTCGAGGACGTCGGCGAGCCACTCCGCGCAGTGTTCGCCGGTGGGCATCGGCCGCGTCTGGCGTGAGCGCCCGGGTTCGCCGAGCGTGTCGACGGCGAAGACGCGGTGCCGCGCGGCCAGTTCCGCGACGTGCGGGTACCAGGACAGCGACGTTCCCATGACGCCGGACAGCAGCACGATCGGTGGCCCGGCCGCGCCGCTCACCCGGACCCGGGTCGGGCCGTACCGCGTGCCGACGTCGAGATCTTGCACCGGCACGGGCCAGCGAGCGGCGATTTCGTCGTAAGCGGCGAAGTAGCGCTCTTCGCTGCGGGCGCTCTTGAACCGGCCGATCATGAACCCTCCCCAGGTTTCATGGTGCCACTTCATGGTAACACATTGTGGTCAATCCACAGTGGACAGTCCGGTTCCGGTGAACCGCTTCGCCGGTTCGTCCGTGTGCCCTGGTGAGGTGGCGACCCGAGAGGAGGGGCTGATGCCCCAAGTGCGCACGACAGGACGACACCGCAAACCCGCGACGATCGGACTCGCCGCACTGGTGGGAGTAGCAGGCGCCACGGCCGCGGCGATCGCGTTGACCAGCCCGGCGAGCAACGCGGCCACGGAGAAGTGCGGCGGCCTGGACACGGCGTTGCAGAACAACCTGACGTTCATTTCGAGCCAGCGCGCGGCCCCGGACACCCAGTCGGAGGCCCGGATCGCCAACCGCCAGGCGGTGATCGACCAGATCGAGCAGCAGCGCAAAGCCTCGGGCTGCGTTGATCAGGTGGCGGCGAACGAAGTGGCGGCCCAGTGCGCGGCGATCGCGGCGGGCGGGCAGAACGGCATGGCCGAGGAGAAGGACAAAGCCGCTGCCGGTAAGGGTAAAGGCAAGGGCATGGCGGCGGGGAAGGGTGCGGCCGACGAGAACGGTATGGCCGCCGACGAAAACGGGATGGCGGCGGGGAACGGCGCGGCCGACGAGAACGGCATGGCAGCCGAGAACGGCATGGCAGGGAAGAAGGCTGCGGCAGCCGAAAACGGTGCGGCCGAAAAGAAGGGCGCGGCCAAGAAGGGCGCGGCCGAGGAGAACGGCATGGGCGGTCGGAAGAACGCCGCCGACGAGAAGGCCGCGGCGGAGGATGCCGCTGCCGTCCAGGCCTGCGAGGTAGTCCAGAAGTGTCTGGTCCAGGCGACCGGCGCGGCCGACGCCAACGCCATGGCGAACGGCAAAACCGAGGAGAACGGCATGGCCGCCGACAACGGCATGGCCGGCCAGCAAGGTATGGCGGGCCAGAAGGACGCCGCCGACCAGAACGGCATGGCCGCCGACAACGGCATGGCCGGCCAGCAAGGTATGGCGGGCCAGAAGGACGCCGCCGACCAGAAGGGCATGGCCGCGGACAACGGCATGGGCGGCGCGGCCAACGAGAACGGCATGGGCGCCCAGCAGGGCGCAGCTGACGAGAACGGCATGGCCGCGGACAAGGGCATGGGCGCGGCCGACGAGAACGGCGCCGACCGGAACGGTAAGGCCGGCAAGAAGGAAGCCACTGGCCAAAAGAATGCGGCGAAGCAGAACGGCATGGCGGACCAGCAGCAGGACGCGGGCCGGATCGTTCTCTCCGCGCAGGACTGCGCGGCCATCCTGAACTGCGTTGCGCAGGCGGCGGATCCGGCTGCCGCGGAACAGCAGGGCATGGCCATCGAAGAAAGCCAGAAGGCCGAGAACCAGAAGGCTCAGGACCAGCAGAAGGCCAAGAACAACAAGGCCGAAAACAAGGCAGGCAATAAGGCGAGCGAAAAGGCCGATGCCGCCGCCGCGGCGGCGACCCAGTGCGTCGCCGCCGCAGTGGCCGCGGCCGGGAAGGCCCCCGCGGGACGCTGACCAGCCCCGGACCCGGACCGGCGGCCCCACGCCCCGGCCCGGGTCCGGCTTCTGCCCCCGTCCCAGCGACTCGGTCCGGTGCAGGCCGGGCCGCCCCGCCCAGCCCGGTCCAGGCCCGGCCTCCGCAAACCCCTCAAACCAGTCACCCGAACCGGTGATAGCGGGAACTCCGGCCCGCCGCCGTTCGTTCTCCCGATGAAGCGCAGTACCCTTGCGCCCGGATAACGACCGACGACAGCTTGAGGCTTCAGTGACCACCGACCCGGCGGCCGAGGACCTGCGCGAGGCGGCCGACGAGCTCGCCGTCGCCGGGCAGCTCCCGCGATTCCTGCTGATGTACAAGTTCGCCATCGAAGAGCTGATGACGAAGCTGCGGATCCTCAGCGAGGAGTTCGACTTCGTCCACCAGCACGACCCGATCGAGCACATCACCAGCCGGGTGAAGCGGCCCGAGGCGATCAAGGAAAAGGTGCGCCGCCGCGGTCTCGGCGGTGACTGGGTCTCCGCGGCCCACGTCCTCGACGACATCGCCGGCATCCGGGTCGTCTGCCCGTTCGTCTCCGACGTCCACGAGGTCGCCCGGATGCTCACCGCGCAGGACGACGTCGAGCTGCTGCGCACCAAGGACTACATCGCCAACCCGAAGGCGAACGGCTACCGCAGCCTGCACCTCATCGTCCGCATCCCGGTCTTCCTGTCCGACCGGGTGGAAAAGGTCAAGGTCGAGGTCCAGCTGCGCACCATCGCCATGGACTTCTGGGCGGCGGTGGAGCACAAGCTCTCCTACAAGTACCGCGACAGCGTCCCGGCCGACTTCGCCGGCGAGCTCGCCGCGGCCGCCCGGACCGCGGCCGACCTCGACCGGCGGATGGCCGCGCTGCACGAACGGATCCGCTAAGGCTCGCCCAGCGCGTCGAGCATGATCCGCAGCCCGAATTCGAACTCCGCTTCGTGGTCGCACACGGCCAGGTACGGCGCCGCCGCGGCGACCGCGGGCAGTCCGGACGCCGAAAGGTCCGCCAGGCGCCGGCCGCTGCCGCCGAGCGTCGGCGCGGCCTCGACCTCGCGCATCAGCGTGCCGATGAGGAACGCCAGCACCGCCCGCAGCCCGTGCACCGCGCGATCGGGTGGGTAGCCCGCCGCGAGCAGCGGGGCGAGCACCGCCTCCACCGGGGCCAGCGCCGTCATCGACGCGAGCCGGCGGGTGAGCACGAGCGGCGCCGCCCGCGGGTGGCCGAGCATCGCCGCCCGGAACCCGTGGGCCAGCGCCGACATCGTGCCCCGCAGGTCCGCGTCGGCCGGCGGCGCGGGGATCGCGGCCAGCAGGACCTCGGCGATCCCGTCCAGCAGCGCGTCCTTGCCGTCGACGTGGTTGTACAGGCTCATCGGGTCGACGCCGAGCCGCGCCGCCAGCTTCCGCATGCTGACCGCGGCCAAGCCCTCCTCGTCGACCAGCGCGAGCCCGGCGAGCAGAATTCGTTCTCGCGACAGGACACCCTGCGGGGGACGGCCGCGCCGGGTCGTCACGGCGCGAGCACCGCGGGCAGGTTCTCGTAGCCACGCAGGATGCGCGTCGACCGCCTGCGGCCGCCGGGCAGCACCCGCAGGCCGGGGAACCGGTCGAAGATCGTGCGCAGCCCGATCTCGCCCTCCATCCGCGCCAGCGACGCACCCAGGCAGTAGTGGCGGCCGGCGCCGAACGACACGTGGTCGCGCGCGCGGGCCCGGGTGACGTCGAAGACGGCCGGATCGGCGAACACGCCCGGGTCGCGGTTGGCGCCCGCCAGCACCGTCGTGACCAGCGCCCCGCGCGGCAGCGGAACCCCGGCGACCTCGGTCGCGCGCGTGGCCATCCGGCCGGTCAGCAGCACCGGCGGGTCGTACCGCAGCACCTCCTCGACGGCGTTGCCCCACAGCTCCGGCCGGTCCCGCAGCACGGCGAGCTGCCCGGGCTCGCCCGCGAGCAGCGCGATGCCGCTGCCGAGCAGGTTGACGGTCGTCTCGAAGCCGGCCGCCAGCACCAGGCCCGCGGTCGACTTCAGCTCCGTCTCGGTGAGGCCGACGCCGTCGTCGCGGGCCGCGACGAGCTTGCTGAACAGGTCGTCGCCGGGGTGGCGGCGCAGGTGGTCGAGGTGCTCGCCGAGCCAGGCGTCGAACTCGGCCAGCGCGGTCTCGACGTGGCGGAACGTGCGCCAGCCGAGCCCCAGGTCGAGGCTGGGCGCCGCGGCCGCGCCCAGTGACAGCACCTTGCCGAGGTCGGACGGCGGCACGCCGAGGATCTCGCTGATGACCGTCACCGGCAGCAGGCCGCAGTAGGTCTCGACGAGGTCGAGCGGGGCGCCGGGGTCGAGCGCGTCGAGCAGGCCGTCCGCGATCTCCTGCACCCGGCCGCGCAGCTGCTCGACCGCGCGCACGGTGAACACGCCGGTGACCAGCTTGCGGTAGCGGGTGTGCTCGGGCGGGTTGACCGCCAGCAGCGACGGCGGCCGCACCGGGTGCAGGTGCTCGCCCGCCGCCCACTGGCCCAGCCGGCCGAGCGCCGAGCCGTCGGACCCGAAGACGCCGACGCGGAAGTCCTCGCTGGAGAGCACCTCCCGGACGGCGGCGTGCGTGGTGGTCATCCAGCCGAACCGGGTGCGCGCGAGCGGACCGGCGTCGCGGATCTCCTCGAACAGGCCGGTGAGGTCCCGGCCGTCGGCGGCGGCGACCACCATCCGCCCCTGCAGGTCACCGCGCCGGGCCTCGCGGCGCAGCACGGTCCGGGGGAGTGCGTGGCCGAGGCCCCAGCGCACCACGGGTTTCGTCCAGGCCAGGGCTCCGGTCATGACATCCCCTCAGGTCGGCGTACCTACAATGTAGGTTATCGACGGCCGGTGCCGGGGCTATCGCGGTCGTCCGGACCTCTGCCCGAGCGGGGCGAGGAGCACGCCCAAGGCGACCAGCTCCGTCAGCGCCATCCCGCGTTCCACCAGGCCGAGCGGGATCAACGTCCACCAGCGCCCGTCCGAGGCCGCGGCCACCGCCACCGCGCCCAGGATCACCGCGAACCAGCCCAGCGACGCGATCGCCAGCACGACCGCCAGCCAACGCCGCCCGGGCGACGACGGGAACGCCGTGCGCGCCGCGACCAGCACCGCCAGCGGCAGGGCCACGAACGCCACCACGCTCGCGATCCGGTGCAGCGTGCCGCCGAAGTCCGCACGGGAGACCGTCGCCCAGTCCGGCTTGGGGAACGCCACGATGACCAGCAGCCCGACCGTCCACAGTGTCCCCAGGATGGCCGCGGGCACCGGGAGCCGGCGCTGGCCGCGCAGGACCGCCAGGCCGGCCGCCGAGCCGAGGGCGACCAGGACGACCGCGAGGTCGAAGACCCACTTGTGGTCGGACAGGCCGTATTCGCTGATCGTGCGGCGGGTGACGCTGATCTGGTCGGTGGGCGGGATGACCTGCAGCAGCAGCACCAGGCCGGCGCCGAGCACCAAGGCCGCGATGCCCGTCAGCGAGACCGCGACCGACACCCGTCGCGCAGGGAACGTGACCATGGACCGACGGTAGCCGACCGGCGGTTGAACTCCGGTGAAACGAGTGAAGCGGGTTGAACGGTGTACGACTTACGGCGGTGTCCGCGGCCGGATTTCCTCCATTAAGGTCGCTCGGTTCCGGTACGTCCGTGCGTGCCGGTCTCGGTCAAGGAGGTCGCTTCCTGTGGGGAATTCACCAAGACGGCTGGTGCTGCTGGCTTCGGCCGTCGCGCTGGCCGGAACGTTCGTCGCGTTGCCCGCGGGCACGGCGGGCGCGGCGCAGAACATCCTGCGCGCCGACAAGCCGGTGGCCCGTTCGTGCTTCGCGAAGGTGCTGCCCAAGGGTACTTCGGGCACCGATCGCCGGGAACTGACGTCCACTGTGGACGGTCTCGTCCAGGCGCGGCTCAAGGCGGCGCAGGGCGCGGAGGGCGACTGGGACGTCGCCGTGTTCGACAAGGCCACCGGCGCGGTGGTCGCCGCCTCGGCGGCGTTGCGCAGCCACGAACTCGCCGAAAGCTTCGTCAAGAAGGGACAGGAGCTCATCGTCCAAGGCTGCCGGTACGGCGGCTCGGCCGATCGGGTCCAGCTGGGGGTCGACTTCCTGGCGCTGACGCCGCAGGGCACGCCGACCGGCACCGCCCCGGCGGCCCAGCGCGCGGAACTCGTCCGCGTCGAGACGCCCACGCGCGCCGACAAGAACAAGCTGACCGCCCTCGGCCTCGACGTCACGGAGAAGGGTGACGCGACCGGGGTCGAGGTCGTGCTCGCCGGCGACGCCGACCGCAAGACGCTGAAGGACAGCGGCTTCAAGTCGAAGGTCATCGAGGCGGACCTGTCGGCCAAGTCGGTCCAGGACGCGAAGACCGACCGCCAGTACGCCGCCACGACCGCCGCTTCGGCGTTGCCGTCCGGGCGCACCAGCTACCGGCACCTCTACGAGTACAACTTCGAGATGAAGGAACTGGCTCGCAAGAACCCGAACCTCGTCTCGGCGTTCACGATGCCGGAATCGACGTGGGAAGGCCGGGACGTCGTCGGCGTCGAAATCGCCACCGACGTCAAGAACCTGACCGACGGCAAGCCGGTGAACTTCACCATGGGCGTGCACCACGCCCGGGAGTGGCCGGCGGGCGAGCACGTCATGGAATGGGCGTACGAGCTGGTCAACGGCTACGCGAAGGACCCGGCCATCCGGTCGCTGGTGAGCAAGACGCGCAACATCGTCGTGCCGATCATCAACCCGGACGGCTTCGAGATCTCCCGCGAGGCCGAGCCCAAGGGCGACTTCACCCGGTTCGACTACGAGATGAAGCGCAAGAACTGCAACGTCAACGACTCGCCGCCGCAGTTCGCGACCGGCGTGTGCAAGGCGAACCCGGGCGGCCGCGTGCGCGGCACCGACCCGAACCGCAACTACGGCGGCTTCTGGGGCGGCGCCGGCGCCGAGCTGACCTGGAGCGGCGACACCTTCCGCGGGTCCGCGCCGTTCAGCGAGCCCGAGGTGCGCAACGTCCGCTCGATCGTGTCCTCGCGCCAGGTGACGAACCTGCTGACGATGCACACCGTCGCGGCGCTCGTGCTGCGTCCGCCGGGCGTGGCCGACGTCCGCCCGCCGCTGGAGGAGCCGCAGTACAAGGCCCTCGGCGACAAGCTGGCCTCGCGCAACGGCTACACCAGCGAGCCGAGCTGGGCGCTCTACGACACGACCGGCACCACCGAGGACTGGTCGTACTGGGCGACCGGTGGCTGGGGCTTCACCATCGAGGTCGGCGGCAACGGCTTCCACGGCCCCTACGCCGACAGCGTCGTGGCCGAGTACGCGGGCCTGGCCCCCGCGGCCGGCGCCGGCAAGGGCGGCAACCGCCAGGCGTTCCTGGACATGCTGGGCAACGCGGCCGACCCGCAGCAGCACTCGACGCTGATCGGCTCGGCGCCCAAGGGCTACCAGCTCAAGCTGCACAAGACGTTCCAGACGCCGACGTCGCCGGTGATCCAGCCCGACGGCTCGACCAAGCCGCCGATCTACATCACCGACGACCTGAACTCGAAGTTCACCGCCACCGGCGGGCGCTTCGCCTGGTCGGTCAACCCGTCGACGCGGCCGTACGTGGCCGGCCGGTACGGACGCGACCCGCAGGGCCCGGCGCAGCAGGGCTACGCGGTCGCCAACCCGCCCGGTGTCCCGGCGATCAACCAGAACTACCCGGCCGACCCCACGGGTGACTCGTTCACCTTCCACGTCGACGGCCTGCCGAAGGTCGACAACGGGAAGTTCAGCGTCAACATCAACTGGGCGAGCACCTCGACCGACTGGGACCTGTTCATCTACGACGCGGCGGGCAACCTGGTCAGCTCGTCGGCCAACGGCGGCACGACGTCCGAGCACGCCGTGCTGTTCGACCCGCCGGCGGGCGACTACCGGGCCGTGGTGGTCAACTACGACCAGGCCGACCCGAACGCGGTCGACGACTGGACCGGCGACGTCTCGTTCTCGTCGCCGATCCCGCCGACCTACGGGACGAAGGAGGCCTACCAGCTGACCTGCTCGTCGCCGAACGGCAAGCTCGTCGGCGTGGCGGACGTCTACGCCGACCGCGGCCAGACGGTCGACGTCGGCGAGGTCTGCACCCGCAGCGCGCACGCGCAGAAGCAGCGCGCCTCGGGCGGCGTCCGGTAGGAGTGCGGTTCCGTTCGTGAAGGCCTCCTCGCTCGCGCGGGGAGGCCTTCACGTCGTTGTGGCGAGGATGACGCCGAGGACGACGAGAACCGTGCCCACGACGCGGTTGAGGGCCGGCTCGGCGCGGGCGTACCAGCGCTGGGTGGCGGGCGAGGAGAACAGCAGGGCGACGCTCAGGTGCCAGCCGGCCGAGGCGGCGACGATCAGCGCGACGGCGGCGGCCTTGACGGCGGTGGGTTCGGTGGGCGGCAGGGTGGCGGTGAGGACGCTCCCGAAGAACGCGGCGGCCTTCGGGTTGGTGAGGTTGCTGAGGACGCCGCGGCCGAAGGCGTTGCCGCGCCTCGCCGTCGGCTTCGCGGGATCGCCGGGCGGGCGGGGCCGCGGGGGCCGCCACAGCCGGATGCCCAGCCAGGCGAGATACCCGCCGCACGCGACGCGCAACGCCGTCGCCAGCCACGGCGTGCGGGCCAGGACAGTGCCCAGGCCGAAGACCGCGACCGCGGCCAGCAGCCCGCCCGCGGCGACCACGCCGAGCGCGATCGCGACCGCGGCGCGCCGGGTTCCGGTGGCGGCGGTGTGGGCGATGAGGACGAAGTTGGGGCCGGGGGTGATCGCGGCCGGGAGGTAGGCCAGCAGAACGGTGCCGAGCGTGGCGGCGGTCACGCGCAGGACCGCGAACTGTCGGTGTCCTCCGGTAGCGTGGAAATCGGGGGCTGCTCATGCCGCCCGGCCGCCTCCGACCACCTGGTCGCGCAGCCTCCGCAGCGTCTCGTGGTCCACAGTGGACGGATCCGCCGCCAGCCATTCGCCGATCTCGTGCAGGAACTCTTCCGGGGTCATCGGGGCGACCGCCAGCTCACCGGGATCCGCCGTGGTCAGTTCGCCGCTGCGGCTCGGGTATACGATCATCGCGCCCCGCAGCGCCACACCCGGCAGCAAGCCCCGGTAGGCCGCCAGGCTTTCGGTGAGCCGGCTGCCGCCGCCGCGGAACGGGCGGCCGTTGCGCAGCAGCCTGCCGTCCTCCGCCGTCTCGTAATGCCCCGGCAGCCACAGCTTCGACTCGATGAGCACGAGCCGCTTCCCGCACAGGACCGCGTGGTCCACGTCGGCGAACACCGAACCCGGCCAGGCGAGCCCGTGGAAGATGCGGACGCCCGGCAGCCGGGTCAGGTAGCCCTCGAGCAGGTCCGCGGTGAGCCGCTCGGCCAGCTCGTCGCGCTCGGTGCCGGGTGCGCCGAACACCGTGCGGCCGCCGAACTCCTCGGCGTACGCCTCGCGCGCCTTGGCGTCGCGCAGGTACCCGCGCGCCAGCCGCTGGACCAGCAGTGCGGTGCCGGCCGTGAGCAGCAGCCAGACGATGAGGACCGGCGTGCTGAACCCGACGCCGGTGACCAGCGGCAGGAGCACCAGCACCATCCCGGCGACCGCGACGACCACCGGCGTGTGCCCGGGCCCGCGGCGGCGGCCGTGCCGTGTCCGGGTGTCCTCGCCGGCGACGTGCCACCAGCTCAGGTCCTCGGCGTCCAGCTCGGGCAGGTCGGGGACGAAGCCGGGCTCGTCGCCGAAGCGCCGCCGGGGACGCGGCCGGACCGGCACCGGCACCACGGTCGCGCCGCCGTCGTAGCGCGCGCGGGCGGCCGGGTCGCTCAGGACGTCGTAGGCCTCGCGCAGCAGCCGGAACGTGCCGACCGTGCCGCCGCCGTCCGGGTGCATGGTCTTGGCCAGTCGGCGGTAGGCCGTCTTGACGTCGGCCGCCGTGGCGTCGCGGCGGAGGCCGAGCACCTCGTAGTAGTCGACGTCGGGCACGCGGGTGGTCACCTCCGATGGCTGCGCGAAGACTTTATGGGGTCGGGTCGCGGCGGCTGCCACCGCCTCGGCGGCGCGCCAGGGTGATGGTCCTCGGTGCAGGTCAGGGCGGTGTGAGGAGTTTTGCCGGTGACGGCCCGGAATCGGACGCTCCGGCGTGGTGCGGCCGGGTGTCCCGCGCGACGGCGGGTGCCCTGGTTTGGTGTCGACCGTCCACTGAGGACTCGGTGTCACCCGGAAGTGTTGTCATGGCGGAGAATGTCGGAGTTTCGGGTGACGGTTCGTAGTCGGGTTCTACCCGAATGGCCCTGAACATGTGTTCGAATCCTCGGCTACGCTTGGGCCATGTCCTCGACACCCCTCAGATGTGACGGGCCCACCGCCACCCCACCTCGGCAGCGGGCCCGTCACCCCCGTCCGCGCTCGCGCAGCAGGTACCGCTGCAGCTTGCCGCTGGCATTGCGCGGCAGTGCGTCGAGGAAACGCACCCGGCGCGGGTACTTGTACGGCGCGGCGACGGCTTTGGCGTGCTCCTGCAGGGCGTGTGCGACGTCCGGGCCCGGGGCGACGCCCGGCCGGAGCACGACGAAGGCCGTCACGACCGCGCCCCGATCCGGGTCGGGTGTGCCCACGACCGCGCACTCCTCGACGTCCGGGTGCGTCAGGAGCACCTCTTCGACCTCGGGAGCCGCGATGTTGTAACCAGAAGAGACGATCATGTCGTCGCTGCGCGCCACGAAGCGGAAGTAGCCGTCGGGTTCGCGGACGTACGTGTCGCCCGTGATGTTCCAGCCGTCGCGGACGTAGTCGGCCTGCCGGGGGTCGTCGAGGTAGCGGCAGCCGGTGGGACCCTGGACGGCGAGCAGGCCGGGTGTGCCGTCCGGAGCCGGCCGGCCGTCGACGTCGAGCACGGCGGCGCGGAAGCCGGGGACGACCTTGCCCGTCCGGCCGGGGCGCGCGTCGCCGTCGGCCGCGGAGATGAACACGTGCAGCATCTCCGTGCTGCCGATGCCGTCGATCAACGGCGATCCGACGACCTCCCGGTACCGCCCGGCCAGGGTGGCCGGGAGTGCTTCCCCGGCGGAGACGGCGCGCCGGACCCCGGCCAGCAGGGGGCCGTCGCCGGAGCCGAGGATCGCGCGGTAGGCGGTCGGGGCGGTGAACAGCACGGTCACCGCCTGCTCGGCGACGATCGACGCCAGCTCCTTGGGCGTCGCGCGTTCCAGCAGGAGCACCGACGCGCCGGCGTGCAGCGGGAACACCAGGAGGCCGCCCAGGCCGAAGGTGAAGGCCAGCGGCGGGGTCCCGCAGAAGACGTCGTCCGGGGTGGGCCGGACGACGTGCCGGGAGAACGTGTCGGCGATGGCGAGCAGGTCGCGGTGGAAGTGCATGGTCGCCTTCGGGGTCCCGGTCGTGCCGGAGGTGAAGGCGAGCAGGGCGACGTCGTCGGCGGCCGTCGCCACGTCGGCGAAGGTGGCCGGGTGCCGCGCGCAGCGTTCGGCCAGTTCCGTGCCGTAGGGCACGACGGGCAGGCCGGGCGGCAGCTCGCCGAGCAGGCGCTCGTCGCACAGGGCGACGCTCGGCCGCGCCTTCTCGACGATCTTGTCGAGCTCGTGGCGGCGCAGCATCGGCATGGTCGTGACGGCGACGGCCCCGGCTTTGAGGACGCCCAGCCAGCACGCCGCGAGCCACGGCGTGTTCGTGCCGCGCAGCAGCACGCGGTTGCCGGGCACGACCCCGAGTTCGGCGGTGAGGACGTGGGCGATCCGGTTGGCGCGGGCCAGGACGTCGCCGTAGGTCCACGTCTCGTGCGGCGAGCGCAGGCAGGGGCGGTCCGCGCCGAGGCGGGCGGCGGTCTCGTCGAGGAGCGTGGTCGCGGCGTTGAGGCGGTCGGGGTAGTGCAGCTCCGGCAGGTCGAACACCAGCCGCGGCCACTGGTCGCCGGGTGGCAGCCGGTCGCGGCAGAACGAGTCGGTGTGAGCGCTGGGAGAAAGCTGCATCGTCGCTCCTCGGTCTCGGCCGCCCCTGGCGAACGTAACACTCGTTGCGACCGTCGAGAAGGCGCAATGTCGTATCGATGACGACGGCGACGAGAAGGCGACACGGTGACGCGCGGGGCGGATCCCGGGTCACCCCGACGTGGGCGCGCGGGAACACGACGTCGCGGGCCGCCGCCCAGTAGCTTCTTGATCATGGTCGAGACGCCCGAACCCCCGCCCACCCTGGCCGATCCGCGTGCGCTGCTGCTGGGCTACCTCGACCACAACGCCACCGCCGTCCTGCGCAAGCTCGACGGCCTCTCCGAACGCGACCTGCGGCGGAGCGTGCTGCCGTCGGGGTGGACGCCGCTGGGCATGGTCAAGCACCTCGCCTGCACCGAACGCTTCTGGATCCGGTACCTGTTCGCCGGCGAGGACGTCGACTTCTCCTGGCCGGGCACCGCCGAGCAGGAGTGGTTCGTCGCGCCGGAAGAACCTTCGGCGGACATCACGGCTTTCTTCCTGGCGGAGCGCGAGAACTGCGCCCGGCTCGGCGCGAGCACACCGTTGGACGCCCGGGCCGCCCGGACGACCCGCCGCGGCGGCGCGGAAGAGCACCCGACGTTCGCGTGGATCCTGTGCCACCTGGTGCAGAGCTTCGCCCGGCACGCCGGGCACGTGGACGTCGGCCGCGAGCTGATCGACGGCGTGACCGGCCGATAGCGCGCTCAGGCCGGCGGGGCGACCGTCGCGTCCTGGCCGGCCCGGCGCAGTGCGTCGGCGACGAACCCGGTGGCCTTGAGCTCTTCGACCAGCTCGTGGAGGAAGGTGACCGTTTCCGGACGGCGGGCCGGGGTGGTGCAGACCGCCTGCCGGATCTCCATGAACCGCCCGGGGAGCAGGCGGGTTCCGGGGTGGGCGGCGACGTAGGCGGTCATCGGCTGGCGGATCCCGGCGGCGACCTCCAGGCCCTCGGTCTCGAACGCCGTGACGCCGTCCTCGCCGCGCACGATCGTGGCGTGCTCGACGGTCCGGGTCAGGTACAGGTCGTACACGGACCCCTGCTTGACCCCGATCCGGACGCCCGGCCGGTCGACGTCGGCGGTGGTAGCGAACGGCGAGCCGTCGACCACGGCGTACACGCCTTCGATGACGACATACGGCGCCGTGAACGCGACCTCGGCGGCGCGGGCAGGCTCGATCGCCAGGAACCCCAGGTCGGCAGCGCCCGAGGTCAGCGCTTCGAACGACTTGCGGGCCGCGTCGAAGCAGGCGAACTCCACGGGGACGTCCAGCCGCGCGGCCACTTCGCGGGCGAGGTCGACCGTGACCCCGCCCGGGTCGGCCGGGGTGCCGTGCGCGAGCACGGGGTTGCCGAGGTTGACGGCAGCGCGCAGCGTGCCGGTGGGCGCGAGGTCCCGGGCGACGGCGGAAAGATCTCCCATGACCGGCGAGGCTAACGGCGGGCCCGGGCGGGCGCCCCCCGAGTGTCGCTCACGCCACCGGCGGCTCGTCCGCGGTGGTCAGGGCGAACACCGTCTCCTGGTGGTAGACCTCGCCGGGGCGCAGCACGGTGCTGGGGAAGTCCGGGCGGTTGGGGGAGTCCGGGAAGTGCTGGGCTTCCAGCGCGAAACCGGCGCCGCGGTGGTACGGGCGGCCGCTCGTGCCGGTCAGGTTCGCGGTGAGGTAGTTGCCCGAGTAGAACTGCAGGCCCGGCTCGGTCGTCCACATGGTGAGCAGGCGCCCGGACCCCGGGTCCCACGCCCGGGCGGCGAACGGCGCGCCGTCGTCGAGCACCCAGTTGTGGTCGTAGCCCTGGCCGATCACCAGCTGCGGGTCGGGTTCGCCGACGCGGGTGCCGATCGGCACCCCCCGGCGGAAGTCGAACGGCGTGCCCTCGACCGGCACCGGGTCGCCGGCCGGGATCAGGTCGTCGCCGGTCGGGCAGAACCGGCTCGCGGCGATTTCCAGGCGATGCTCGTGGACGTCGCCCGCGCCTTCACCGGCCAGGTTCCAGTAGGTGTGGTTGGTGAGGTTGACGACCGTCGGCGCGTCGGTGGTGGCGCGGTAGGTGATGCGCAGCCGATCGCGCGGGTCGAGGCGGTAGGTGACCTCGGCGGTGAGCCGGCCGGGATAGCCCTGGTCGCCGTCCGGGCTGACCAGCGTGAGCCGCACCGCGACGCCGTCGCCGTCCCGGATTTCGGTGGCGGACCAGACCCGCGTGTCGAACCCGGCGGGGCCGCCGTGCAGGCTGTTCTTGCCGTTGTTCAGCGGCACCCGGTACTGGACGCCGTCGAGGGTGAAGGTGCCGCCGGCGATCCGGTTGGCGAACCGGCCGATCACCGCGCCCAGGAACACCCGGTCGGCCTCGGGCCGGTTGTTGGCGACGTAGCCGTCGAGGTCCGCGAAGCCGAGGACGACGTTGCCGAGCCGCCCCTCGCGATCCGGCGCCTCGAGGGACTGGATGACGCCGCCGTAGTCGAGCACGCGCACGACCGGGCCACCGGGCCGGCCGAGGGTGTACCGGTGGACATCGGTGCCGTCGGCCTGGCCGAACAACTCGCGGGTGAGTGCGGGTGCGGTCATCGGTGGGTCCTCCCCGACTGTTAGCGCTAACAGCCTGGGAAGACAGTAGGCTCGCGGCCGCGCACGGTCAAGGACACCCAGCGCGCCGCCGACCGCTATCGGCTCGAAGCACCCGACCGGCGGTCGCCCGGCCCTCGGCCGGAAGCGCCGGTTGCTGGAACTGTCCGGGTGGGGCGGCCCGTGCCGGGCGGTCTCGCCGGTCGCCGCTCAGGCTTGGCTTCGGCCGTCCACCGGCGGCCGCGTGCCCAGCAGCTGGTGGGCACGCAGGGCCATCTGGATCTCCAGCCGCTTCGCCGGGTCCGCCAGCCGGTCGCCGAACAGCTCGGTCAGCTGGCTCACGCGGTAGCGGACCGTCTGGGGGTGGATGCGCAACGCCTGGGCGATCTCCGGTGTGTTCCCGTTGTGCTCCAGCCAGCTCAGCAGCGTCTCCGCCAGCCGCGTCTGCTGCTTCGCCGTCAAGCCCGCGAACGGCGCGAGCGCGGTCGCCGACAGCTCGTCGAGCAGGAAGCGGTCGATCAGCAGCCAGTGCGTGGCCAGGTGGTCGGCCGTGTGGGTGACCGGGGCGTCGCCGGCCAGGCCGCGGCGGGCGAGATCGAGCGTGCGGCGGGCCCACCGGAGAGACGTCGCCGCGTCGGCCGGGCGGACGCGGGGCCCGACCGCCGCGCGCCAGCCCGGGAGGCGGCCCTCGAGCCCGCGCAGGTCCCGGTCGGGGTTGGGCGTCAGCAGGCACGGCTCGGGGCCGTCGAGGTCCAGCAGCACGTCGCCGGGCACCTGGGGGGTCGGTGGCGGGTGCTGGTCGGTCCGCGGGTCGAGTGCGACGACCGTGACCCACTCCGGCATCGCCCACTGCGCTGCCTTGGCCATCGTCGCCAGCGTCGCCGGGGACGACGGCGGGGTGGACAGCAGCAGTTCGAAGAGCCGGCGCCGCCGTCGCTCGAGCGTGCCGGACGCCATCGCCTGCGCCAGGGTGTACCCCTCGACCGAGCACGCGGAAATCTCTTCCACATAGGCGAAAATCGCTTCCGCGCCGACGCACAGCACGGCCGCCGGGAACCGGTGAGCCTGCCCCAGTTCGGCGACGTACCGCCACGCCGCGCGGCCACCCGCGCGGTAGGCGGCCTGCAGGGAATTGAGGCTGCCGCCGTCGTGGTGCACGCGCTTGCCGACCTCCACGAACAACTTCGCCCAATTGTCCTGTGTGGACGCCAGGTCCTCGATGCTGTCGATGCAGCTGAGCACCGCCTGCTCGATCGCGAGCACGATCATCTTGCCGAACTCGCCTTCGAGGGGCTTGGCGTACTCGGGAACGGCCCGCTGGACCTCCTCGAGGATCCGCCGGGCGAGCGGGTCGGCGTGCGGCCGGAACCGGCGCGCCATTTCCGTCGGCAGCGAGCACCACAGCTGCCGCGCACGGCCGGTGCCCCGCGGGTGCGGGATCGTCGCCTGCGTCGTCGTCCGGGTCATGGCTCACACCCCTTTGCCGCGCCTGGTGAACAGTGCGCGCCGTGCTCGGCGCGGACGTCATGTACTCACACGGGAACGGACTTGGCAACCGCCCTCCCTGCGCCGGGAGCGGCTTCTGTCACGCCGGGCGCAACGGCCGCACCGGCGTTTGTCACCTGCGGGACAATCCCGGATCACTAACTCCGGCAAAGGTTTCCGGAATCCGATTTGTGAACCGGGACGGTATCTTCGCGCCCCTTCCCGTTGTTAGCGTGATCAACCGGCACGCGGGAGGAGAACACCGATGACGGCGCTCGTTTCCTGGTGTTTCCGCCGGGCCGGCGTCGTGATCGTGCTCTGGCTGGTGGCGCTGGGCGGCCTGGTTTCGGCCGCGGTGCACACCGGCGCGGCCTTCCGCGACACGGTGGACCTGCCCGCCGCGGACAGCACGGCGGCGGCGAAATTGCTGCGCACCACCGGCGCCGCGGAACGCGTCGTCGTGCGTTCGCCGGACGGCTCGATCGACAGCGGCGCGGGCCGCGCCCGGCTCGACGCGCTCGCCGCCCGGCTGGCGGCGTTGCCGCACGTCGTGGCCGTCGATCCGCCGCCCGGCCTGCTGTCCGCCGACCGGCGGACGGCGGTGCTCACCGTGCGCTTCGACGCGCCGGCCGCCGACCTCGGGCAGGAGACGGCCGACGCGCTGGCCGCCACCGTCCGCGACGCCGGGGGACTGACCGCGGGCGCGTCCGGGGAGCTTGCCGCGATGACGGCGGCCGCGCCCGACCTGGGCAACGCCGGGATCGGCCTGCTCGCCGCGGCCGTGGTGCTGCTGGTGGCCTTCGGCTCGGTGACCTGCGTCCTGCTCCCGATCCTCACCGCGGCGGTTTCGGTCGGCTCCGCACTGGCCGTCGTGACGCTGTTGTCGCACGTCATGACCATGCCGAAGATCAGCACCGAGATCGCCGCGCTGCTCGGGCTCGGCGTCGGCGTCGACTACGCGCTGTTCGTGCTCACCCGCTACCGGCAGGGCCGCCGGGACGGCGCCGAGCCGGGGGCGGCGCTGGCCGTCGCGGCCGCGACCTCCGGCCGCAGCGTGGTCTTCGCCGGGGTCACCGTGTGCGTCTCGCTGGCCGGGATGGTCACCATCGGGCTGGCGTTCCTGGACGGGATCGCGGTCGCCGCCGCGATCTCGGTGCTGCTGACCGGGTTCGCCGCGCTGACCCTGCTGCCCGCGCTGCTGCGGCCGGTCGCCCGCCGGATGAGCCTGCGCCCGGACTCCCGTGCCGCCGGGTGGGCGCGGCTGGCCCGGTCGGTGACCGCGCGTCCCGGCCCGTACACCTTCGCCGCCCTGCTGGTTGTCGCGGTGCTGGCGCTCCCGATGACCGGGCTGCGGCTCGGCGTGCCGGACGCCGCGCTCGACCCGCCCGGCAGCATCACCCGGACCGCCGCCGAGCTGCTGGAAGAGGGCTTCGGGCCGGGCGCGGACGCACCGTTGCTCGTGGTCGGGACCGGCGGCGGCGAGTCGGTGGGCGCGCTGCGGGAGGCGCTGCTCGCGAGCGCCGACGTCGGGCCGCCCACCGCGTTGCCCGGCGGAGGGTGGCTGCTGACGGTGATCCCACGGACCGGCCCCGGCGATCCGGCCACCGGCGAGCTGCTCGCGTCGACGCGGGTGATGGCCAGGATCATCGGCAGCCCGGACGCGCACGTCGGCGGGATCGTCGCGGCCCGGGCCGACTTCTCCGCGGCGATCACCGCGCGGCTGCCGCTGTTCCTCGCCACCGTCGTCGGGATTTCGGTCCTGCTGCTGGCCTGGGTGTTCCGCAGCGTGCTGATCCCGCTCACCGCGGCGGTGATGAACCTGCTGACCGCGGCCGCCACCACCGGCGCCGTCGTGTTCGCCTTCGGCGGCCCGATCGAGCCGTACCTGCCGGTGTTCCTGTTCGCCGGGCTGTTCGGGCTGTCGATGGACTACGAGGTCTTCCTCATCGCCGGCATCCAGGAGGCCTGGCGCCGCCACGGCGACACCCGCACGGCCATCGTCGACGGCGTCGCGGCGACCGGGCGGACCATCACCGCGGCCGCGCTGATCATGGCGCTGGTATTCGTGTCGTTCGCGTTCGTCGACGCCCGGGTGGTGCGCGAGGCGGGCGTCGGCCTGACCGTGGCCGTGCTCCTGGACGCCGTCGTGGTCCGGTGCGTGCTCGTCCCCGCGGTGATGGCCCGGCTGGGCGCGGCGAACTGGTGGTTCCCGCGCCGCAAGGCCGCGGTCGCCGGCGAGCTCGTGGGGAGCACGCGATGAGCAGGCGGACCCTGGCCGTGCTCGCGCTCGGCGCATTCGTGACGACGCTGGACAACACGATCGTCGCCGCGGGCGCGCCGTCCATCGCCCGCGAGCTCGGCCTGGACGTCGGCGCGCTGCAGTGGGTCGCGCTCGGGTACATGCTGCCGTTCGCCGGGCTCCTGCCGGTGGCGGGCGCGCTGGTGGACCGCTGGGGCCGGCGCCCGGCCCTGACCGCCGCCCTCCTCGCGTTCGGCGCCGGCGCCGCAGCGGGCGGACTGGCGGGCTCGGCGTGGCTGCTGGTCGCCGCCCGGGTGCTGCAGGGGATCGCGGCCGCGTTCCTGGTGCCGGGTCTGCTGAGCCTGCTGCGGACGAACCTCGACGCGCGCGGGCGCACGCTCGGCGCGGCGGTCTGGACCGCCTGCCTGGCGGCCGCGCTGGCGCTGGGGCCCGCCCTCGGCGGTGTCTTGAGCGAATACTGCGGCTGGGCCTGGATCTTCTTCGTCAACCTGCCGTTCGTGGCCGCGATGCTCGTGCTGCTGCCGTCGACCGTGCCACCCGGCCGCGACGCGGGGACCCGCGCGCCACCGGCGTCGGCGATGGTCCTGGTGACGGCGAGCCTGGTGCTGCTCACCACCGCGCTGGCCGAACCCCGGCTCCGGCTCCCGCTGCTCGCCGCGGGGACCGCGCTCGGCGTCGCGTTCCTCGTCCGGGAACGGCGGGCGGCCGAGCGGCTGGTCCCGCCGGCCCTGACCGGGAACCGGGTGTTCCTGGGCTCGCTCGGCCTGCAGCTGTTGTGGGGACTGGGGATCTCCGGGATCTTCTTCTTCACGCCGTTGCTGCACCAGGAGTTCGTCGGGCTCGGCCCGGCCGGCGCCGGGCTGCCCCTGGTGCTGGTCGCGGTCGCGGTCGGGGCCGCGACGCCGCTGGTGCCCTCGGCCGTCGCCCGTCATGGTCCACTTCGGACAGTGGCGGCGGGGCTGGTGGTGGTGGGGGCGGGCCTGCTCGCCCTCGCCGCGGTGAACCACGTCCCTTCGCTGTGGCCGCGCGTGCCCGGCATGGTCCTGATCGGTGCGGGCTCGGCCTTCACCGTCCCGATGACGTCGCACGCGCTCGACGTGGTGGCGGAGCGGTATTCCGGCACGGCTTCGGGATTGCTCACCGCGGCGCGGGAACTGTCGAGCGCGCTCGGCGTCGCGCTGATCGGCGCGGTGCTGACGGCGGTGCGCGCGGCGCGGCTCGAAGCGGGGGTGCCCGCCGGGGCGGCGCTGGCCGGCGGGTACACCGCGGGCCTGCTCGTCGCGGCCGGGCTGACGTTCGCCGGCGCGCTGCTGGCCGTGCGCGTCCCGGCGAGCCGCGCCGCCGGGACCTCGTCGCCACGTGACAAACGTGCGGTCCCCTAACCCGTTTCCCCATGAGTATCGGAGATCGGATCGTTGACAACCGCACCGGCGCGGCTATTCACTGCGCCGGTAAACGCTCTCTGCGAGGATGCATGGAAACCATTTCCCGGCCGGTTCCCGGCACCGGTGTCCCCGTCGCCGCCGGCGAGTCGTTCGCGACCCTGCTGGGTCACTGGGCGCGCCGCCTCGGCGACCGGATCGCCGTGACCCACCTCGACCACCGCGACGGCGCCGACGGCCGGGCGGTCACGCTCACCTGGCGCGAGCTCGACGAGCGGGTCGAGGCGGTCGCCGCCCGGCTGTCCGAAGTGGCCGGTCCGGGGGAGCGGGCGGCGGTGCTGGCCGGGCAGTCCACGGGGTACGTCGTCGCGTTCCTCGGCGCGCTGCGGGCGGGACTGGTCGCCGTGCCGTTGTTCGCACCCGGCCTGCCCGGGCACGCGGGCCGGCTGGCCGCGGCGCTCGCCGACTGCGGTCCAAGCGCCGTGCTGACCACGGCTGCCGAAGGCGAGGCGGTCACCCGGTTCCTCGCCGAGGTGCCGGTCGATCCGGCGGTGATCGACATCGACGCCGTCCCGGCGGCCGGGGCGCGCGACTGGCCCGAGCCCGATCCGGACGCCCCGGCGTACCTGCAGTACACGTCCGGGTCGACCCGCTCGCCCGCCGGGGTCGTGCTGACCCACCGCAACGTGCTCGCCAACGCCCGCCAGGCATGTGCGGCCTACGGCGCCGAAAGCGGCACCACGTCGACGGTCAGCTGGCTGCCGCTGTTCCACGACATGGGGCTGATCCTCGGCATCGGCGCGCCGATGGCCGGCGGGCTGGAGTCGGTCCTGATGGACCCGCTGGCGTTCCTCGAACGGCCCGCGCGCTGGTTGCGTGCGCTCTCGGCCAGTCCCGGGGCGATCAGCGCGGCCCCCAACTTCGCCTACGCCTACTGCGCTTCCCGCGTCACCGAGTCCGAAAAGGACTACCTCGAGCTGAGCCGGGTCGTCTCGCTGATCAACGGCAGCGAACCGGTGCTGCCGTCGACGATCGCGAAGTTCCACGACGCCTTCGCCGCGTGCGGGCTGCGGCCGGAGGTGCACCGGTCCTCCTACGGCCTGGCCGAGGCCACCGTGCTGGTTTCGGTGACGGAGGCGGGGAAACCGCCCCGGCAGGTCACCTTCGACCGGGCCCGGCTCGCCGCCGGGTACGCGGAGCCGGCCACCCCGGGCGCGTCCGCCACGACGCTCGTCTCGTGCGGCCGCCCGGTCGGCCAGCGCGTGCGCATCGCCGACCCGGTGACCGGGCAGCCCGCGGAACCGGGCGAGGTCGGCGAAATCCGGGTCAGCGGCCCGAACGTCGGCCGTGGCTACTGGGGCCGGGCCGCGGCGTCGGCCGCCACCTTCGGCCTGCCGCCGCTCGATCCGGACACCGGCGAGGGCTGGCTGGCGACCGGCGACCTCGGCGTGGAGTTCGACGGCGAGCTGTACGTGACGGGCCGGCTGAAGGACCTGGTCGTCGTCGACGGCCGCAACCACTACCCGCAGGACATCGAGCAGACCGTCGAGGAACACCCGGCCGTCCGGCCGCACTCGGCCGCCGCCTTCGCGATCGACGGCGATGACGGGGAGGCCGCGGTCGTGGTCCTGGAACGCGCGAAGGACACCGAGGCCGACCTCGCCGAGGCGGCTTCGGCGCTGCGCGCGGCGGTGTCGGCCGGGCACGGGCTGCGCCTGCACGACGTCGTCTTCCTGGTGCCGGGCGAGGTGCCCCGGACCTCCAGCGGCAAGATCAGCAGGGCGCGCTGCCGAGCGTCCTACCTGGACGGTGCGCTCACCGCGCGGCGGCTCGGATGAGCGCGCCGGACGCCGCGGCGATCCGCGCCTGGCTGATCGCGCGGATCGGCGACGTGGCCGTCGACCGGCCACTGCACGAAACCGGACTGTCCTCACGGGACGCGACGAGCCTGGCGGCCGACCTCGGCGAGTTCGTCGGCCGCCCGCTCGCCCCGACCCTGGTGTGGCAGTACCCGACGATCGCGGCTCTCGCCGACCATCTGTCCACTGTGGATACAACGTCGGCGTACGTGCCGCTGCGGGAGGACGGCGAGCCGATCGCGGTCATCGGCCTCGGCTGCCGGCTCCCGGGCGGCATCGAGTCCCCGGAAGCGTTCTGGCGCTTCCTCGACGCGGGCGGCGACGGCATCGGCGACGTCCCCGAGGGCCGCTGGGAGACCTTCGCCCCGGCGGAAGACCTCGCCGGCGTGCCCGCGCGCGGCGGGTTTCTCGACGACGTCGCCGCCTTCGACGCGGCGTTCTTCGGCATCACCCCGCGGGAAGCCGAGGCGATGGACCCGCAGCAGCGGATCCTCCTGGAAGTCACCTGGGCGGCGCTGGAGCACGCGGGCATCCCGCCGTCCACTCTCCGCGGCAGCCGGACCGGGGTGTTCGTCGGGCTGTCGGCCACCGAGTACGGCTCGCTGACGATGACCGACGTCGGGGGTGTCGACGTCTGGTCCGGCACCGGCGCGGCGGCGAGCATCGCGGCGAACCGGCTGTCGTACCTGCTCGACCTGCGCGGGCCCAGCCTGACGCTGGACACCGCGTGCTCGTCTTCGCTGGTGGCGGTGCACCAGGCGGTGCAGAGCCTGCGCCGCGGCGAGAGCGAGACGGCGCTGGTCGCCGGGGTGAACGTCCTGCTCTCGCCCGGTATCACGGCCGGCTTCCACCGGGCGGGGGTGCTGGCCGCGGACGGCCACTGCAAGCCGTTCGACGCGGCCGCCGACGGGATCGCCCGCGGCGAAGGCTGCGGCGTGGTCGTGCTGAAGCCGTTGCGGGCGGCGCGCGGCGACCGGGTGCTGGCGGTGATCCGCGGCAGCGCGGTCAACTCCGACGGCCGCTCCAACGGCCTGACGGCACCGAACCCCGACGCCCAGGCGGCGTTGCTGCGCGACGCGTACGCCACGGCCGGTGTCGAGCCATCTTCCGTGGACTACGTGGAGGCGCACGGAACCGGGACGCCGCTGGGTGACCCGCTGGAGGCGGGGGCGCTGGCCGAGGTCCTCGGTGAGGGCCGTCCGGCGGACCGTCCGCTGCTGCTCGGGTCGGTGAAGAGCAACCTGGGCCACCTCGAAGGCGCGGCCGGGATCACCGGGCTGCTCAAGGTGGTGCTGGCGATGACGCACCGGCGGCTGCCGCCGAGCCTGCACTTCCGTTCGGCGAACCCGCACATCGACTTCTCTGCGTTGCGGGTGGTTTCGGCGGGGAAAGACTGGCCGCGGTACTCCGGGACGGCGCGGGCCGGCGTGTCGGCGTTCGGTTTCGGCGGGACGAACGCGCACGTGGTGGTCGAGGAGTGGCCGGCGGCGTCGTTCCCGGTGCGGGCCGGGGAGAGCGGGCCGCAGGTGTTCGCGCTGTCGGCCCGGTCGGCGGAGGTGCTGCGGGCGCGGGCGGGCGAGCTGGCGGACTGGCTGGCGGAGAGCTCGGCGCCCCTCGACGCGGTGGCGGCGACGCTGGCGCACCGGCGGGAGCATCTGCCGGTACGCGGAGCGGTGGTCGGGGAGACCCGGGACGAGGTGGTCGAAGGGCTGCGCGCCTTGGCCGCCGGTACCGAGCGCTCCAATGTGGCCTTCGGTGCGTCAGACGCACCCAAGGCGGCCTTCGGTGCTCCTCCCATGCCCCCACCGCCACCCTCAACGGAGGCGCTTCGCGCCGCTGCTTCATTCAACGCACCCAATGTGGCCTTGGGGCGCTTGGGCACTGGCGAGAACTTCGGGGAGCGGGGCGTGGTCTTCGTTTTCTCCGGGTATGGGTCGCAGTGGTCCGGGATGGGCCGCCTGCTGCTCCGCTCCGAACCCGCCTTCCGGGCCGAGATCGAGGCGCTCGATCCCGTCTTCCGCGTCGAAGCCGGGTTCTCCCTGCGCGAAGCCCTCGAACACGACCTGACCGACCTCGCCGCGACGCAGCTCACGCTGTTCGGCATGCAGCTCGCCCTGGCCGCCCTCTGGCGGGCGCACGGTGTCGTGCCCGCCGCCGTGCTCGGGCACTCCATGGGCGAGGTCGCCGCCGCCGTCGTGGCCGGGGCGCTCGGCGTCGCCGACGGCCTGAAAGTCATGGCCGCCCGGGCGCGGCTGCTCGCCGACCTCGACGAACGCGGCGGCGGGGCGATGGCCCTCGTCGAACTCTCCCCGGCCGAACTCGAGGAATTCCCCGACGTCACCATCGCCGTCTACGCCTCGCCGACCCAGTGCACCGTCAGCGGGCCCGCCGACCGCGTCGAGGCCGTCGTCGCGCACGCCGAAGACCTCGGCCGGCTCGCCCGGCGGCTGCCGGTCACGGGCGCCGGGCACTCCGCCGCCGTCGAGCCGGTGCTCGGTCCGTTCCGCGCCGCGGTCGCGGGATTGACCCCCGCCCCGCCCGGAATCCGGTGCTACAGCAGCGTCCACGACGACCCGCCCGCCTTCGACGTCGAGTACTGGGCGGCGAACCTGCGCCGTCCGGTGCGGTTCAGCCAGGCGCTGGCCGCGGCCGCCGCCGACGGGCACACGGTCTTCGTCGAGATCTCGCCGCACCCGGTGGCGCTGGCCGCGATCGACCAGTCCGGCGTCCTCGGGCTGCCCTCGGCGAGCCGCCGGATCGACGAGCGGACGGCGTTCCTGACCAGCCTCGCCCGGCTGCACGTCCTCGGCGGTGACAACCGGAGCTTCGCTCCGAGCCGGGGGCTCCGCCACCCGGACCCCCGAAAGAGCCGCCATCCCGGCGTCCTGGCCGCGCGGCCGCAGACACCGCCGGTCGAACTGCCCGGCCCGGTTTGGCGGCACGAACGCTTCTGGCCGCGCCGGACCGTTCGCACCGGCGGCGCGCACCCGCTACTCGGCGTGCACATCGAAGACCCCGGCGGCGGCCACCTGTGGCGTGGCGACATCGGCACGGCGGTGCTGCCGTGGCTGGCCGACCACACCGTCCGGGCCGTCCCGGTGTTCCCGGCCACCGGCTTCCTGGAACTCGCGCTCGCCGCGGCGGGGCCGGGCGGCCGCGTCCACGACCTCGAACTGCAGGAAGTCCTGCCGCTCGGCGACCACACCGAGGTCACCACGACGCTGCGCGGCACCGAGCTCAGTGTCCACACGAGAACCGGCTCGTGGGTCCGGCACGCGACCGCGCGGATCGGCACCGGCGGCACGCCGTCGGCGCCCTTCGGCGAAACCACCGGGGAACCGGTCGACGTCTACCGGGCGCTGGCCGAGCTGGGGCAGTCCTACGGCCCGGCGTTCCGCGGGTTGCGCCGGGTGGTCGCCGCGCCCGGGCGCGCGTCGGCCTCGATCGCGCAGCCGGACGCCGGCCACCCCGCCTACGTGCTGCACCCGGCGCTCGCCGACGCCTGCCTGCACGCGCTGGCCGCGGCCGTCGGCGAGGCGGACGCCCTCTACCTGCCGCTCAGCATCGGCGAGGTGGTGGTCGCCGGCGACCCGCGCCGCGGCGTGCGGGTGGACGCCGTGCTCCAGGAGTCCGGCGACGGCGTGCTAGGCAGCGTCCAGCTGGTCGACGTCGACGGCGTCGTGCTGGCCGAATTCCGTGACGTCTACTGCCGCCGCTACCGCGACGCGGCACTGGTGCGCCTGCTGTTCGAGGCGGCTTGGCAGCCTTCGCCGCTGCCTGCGCCGCCGGAATTGTCGGTGCCGGCCGGTAGAGTGGAAAACGGGGGGCGCCCCCGCGGGCCGAAGCCGGCGCACCGCTGGATCGTGCTGTCCGAAGACGGCCGGGAGTTCGCGGGCGAAGACGTCCGGACCGCCCGGCTCGACGATCGTGCCGAGCTTGCGAAACTGCTGCGCGACGGGGAATCCACCGCGGTCCTGGCCCTGCTCGGCGCCGCCGCCGAACCCGACCCGGCGCGCGGGGCCCGGCTGGTCGAGACGCTGTCCGGGGTCGTCGCCGAGCTGGCCGAACTGCCCGTGCCGCGGAGGTTGTGGCTGGTGACCGACGGGGCGCACGCCGTCGAGCCGGGCGAGCGGGGCGATCCGGGCCTGGCCGCGCTGCGCGGGCTCGTGCGCGTGCTCGCCTTCGAACACCCCGAACTGCGCGTCAGCCAGGTCGACGGGACGGACCGGCTGCGGGACGAGGTCCGCGCGGACGGGCCGGACGACGAAATCGCCTGGCGCGACGGGATCCGGTACACGCGGCGCCTGGTCCGGCCCGCGCTCGGTGAACCGGTGCGCGAGCCGGTCCGCGAGGGGGCGTACATCATCACCGGCGGCCTCGGCGGACTGGGACTGGCGGCCGCGAAGTGGCTCGCCGCCAGGGGCGCGACGCGGCTGGTGCTGAACAGCCGGCACGCCGCCGACCCCGGGCTGGGCGTCGACGTCCGCGTGGTGCCCGGCGACATCGCCGCTCCGGGCACGGCCGAGACGCTGGTCGCGGCGGCCGTCGAAGGGGGCGTGCCGCTTCGCGGGGTGCTGCACGCCGCCGGTGTCCTGGCCGACGGCGCCGCGATCAGCCTCGACGCCGACGCGCTCGAGGCGGTCTGGCGGCCGAAGGCTTTGGGCGCGTGGCGGCTGCACGAGGCGACGGCGGGGCACGACCTCGACTGGTGGCTGGTGTACTCGTCGGCGGCCGCGCTGTTCGGTTCGCCGGGCCAGGCCGCGTACGCGACGGCGAACGCGTGGGCCGACGCCCTGGTCGCGTGGCGCCACGCCCAGGGCCTCCCGGCGGCGACGATCGGCTGGGGCGCGTGGGGCGAGGTCGGTGCGGCGGCCGGTTCGGTCAACCCGGTGCTCGACCCGCTCGGCACCGAGGAAGCGCTGTCGGCGCTGGACTTCGTGCTGACCCGTGACCGGGTGACGACCGGGGTGGCCAAGGTGGACTCGGAGACCGTGCTGGAGCTCTTCCCGCGACTGGGGGAGCGGCCGTTCTTCGCCCTCTTCTCGCCGCGGGGCGAATCGTCCACCTGGGATGGTCTGGAGGCACTGCGCTCGGAAACACCGGAAGCGGCCCGCGCGGCGATCGCCGCGCATCTGGCGGGCTTGGTCGCGGATCTGCTGGGGCTGGCCGAGGTCGACCGGACGGTGCCGCTCACGCGGCTGGGCCTGGACTCGCTGTCGGCGATGCGGGCGCGGGGTGCGGTGGAACGGGACTTCGGACTCCCGCTGCCGATTCCGCTGCTGCTGCGGGGGGCGAGCCTGGCGGAGCTGGCCGGGCACCTGGCCGAGCAGGCGGGTTTCGGCACCGCCGGTCTCGCACCCGCTCCCGCGGTCACCGGACCGCGCGACCCGGCCGAACGCTGGGTGGCCCAGCACTGGCGCGCGGTCCTCGGCGGCCCCGAACCGAGCGTCCACGAGCCCTTCGGCGGTGACCTCGCCCAAGCCCGGCAGCTCCGGGCCGCCTTCGCCGAGCAGCTCACCGCCGTCCCCGAAGAAGACCGGCTCTTCGCCACCCCCACCGTCGCCGCGATGGCCGATCTGCTGCGGGCCGAGCTCGAAGGCCACGGCGGCGGTCCGGTGCGCCTTCTCCGCGACGGCGTCGACGGCGAACCCGTCTTCCTCTTCCACCCGGCCGGCGGGACCGCGAGCGTCTACCGCGAACTCGCCCGGCTGCTCCCCGAGGGACCACCCGTCTACGGCTTCGAACGCCTCGACGAGCACAGAACCGTCGAGGCCAAGGCCGCCCGGTACGCCGAGTTGATCCGGGACGTCCAGCCCCACGGTCCCTACCGGCTGGGCGGCTGGTCCTTCGGCGGCTGCCTCGCCTACGAGACCGCGCGTCAGCTGAACGGCGCCGAGATCGTCTTCCTCATCGACACCATCCTGCCGCTGCCCGCCACGGGCGAACCGGCGGACCTGCTGCTGGACCGCTTCGACCGGTTCGCCGCCCACATCGCCGAGACCTACGGCGTGCCGTTCGAGGTGCCCCGCGCGGAACTGGCGGAACTGGACGAAGACGCCCAGATCGGCTGGGTCATGGCGAAACTCGCCGAACAGGTGCCGGACATGGGCGCCGGTGTCCTCAAGCACCAATACGAGTCCTATGTGGACGCAAGGGTGGCCGAGCGGTACACGCCGCAACGCTACGACGGGCGCGTCGTCCTGCTGCGCGCCCGGGAACCGCATCCGCTGACCACCGCGCTGGACCCCCGCTACCTGCGCACCGACGACACCCTCGGCTGGGACGCCCACTGCGGCGACCTCGAAGTCGTGCGGGTGCCCGGCGACCACGTGTCCATGATCGATCCGCCGCACGTGGCGGTGCTGGCCGAACGGCTCGGGGCGGTGGTTCGGTGATGGACGAGCTCACCCCGACCACCGCGTTCCGGATCGCCGATCTCGCCGCCCGGCAGGACGAAGCCGTGCGGATCGCCGAAAAGCGGGCCGTCGACCGGCAGCACGCCAAAGGGAAACTGACCGCGCGGGAGCGGATCGGGCTGCTGCTGGACCCCGGGTCCTTCGTCGAAGCCGGCCAGCTCGCGCGGCACCGGTGCGCCGAGTTCGGGATGGACACGAACCGGCCGTGGGGCGACGGCGTCGTCACCGGGCACGGCACCGTCGACGGGCGGCAGGTCTGCGTGTTCTCCCAGGACTTCAGCGTCTTCGGCGGCAGCCTCGGCGAAGTCTCCGGCGAAAAGGTCCTCGAGCTGATGGACCTGGCCATGACCATCGGCTGCCCGGTCGTCGGGATCAACGACTCCGGCGGCGCCCGGATCCAGGAAGGCGTCGTCTCGCTGGCCTACTACGCCGAACTCGGGCGCCGCACCGCGCACGCCTCCGGGGTGATCCCGCAGATCTCGATGATCATGGGCCCGTGCGCCGGCGGGGCCGTCTACGCGCCGGCGATGACCGACTTCACCGTGATGGTCGACGAAACCTCGCACATGTTCGTCACCGGCCCGGACGTCGTGCACGCCGTCACCGGGGAACACGTCACCGCGCAGGAACTCGGCGGTGCGGCCGTGCAGAGCGAGGTCGCCGGCAACGCCCACCACCGGGCTGCCGACGAACAGGACGCCGTCGACTGGGTGCAGACGCTGCTCGGCTACCTGCCCGCGAACAACCTCGACCCCGGGCCCGCCTACGCCGACGACACCAGCCCCGGGCTCACCGCCGCTGACCTCGAGCTCGACCGGCTGGTGCCCGACTCGCCGCACCAGACCTACGACATGGCCGAGCTGATCGTGCGGCTGGTCGACGACGGCGAGTTCACCGAAGTGCACAGCGCCTTCGCGCCCAACATGATCTGCGCCTTCGGCCGGGTGCAGGGCCACACCGTCGGCATCGTGGCCAACCAGCCGCGGCACCAGGCCGGCGTGCTCGACATCGACGCGTCGGAGAAAGCCGCGCGGTTCGTGCGCTTCTGCGACGCCTTTTCGATCCCGCTGCTCACCCTGGCCGACGTCCCCGGCTACCTGCCGGGCACCGGCCAGGAACGCGGCGGCATCATCCGCCGCGGCGCCAAGCTGATCTACGCCTATTCCGAGGCGACCGTGCCGAAGGTGACCGTGGTCGTCCGCAAGGCCTACGGCGGCGGGTACGCGGTGATGGGCTCCAAGCACGTCGGCGCCGACGTCGTGCTGGCCTGGCCCACCGCGGAGATCGCGGTGATGGGCGCCGAAGGCGCGGTGCGGGTGCTCTACCGGCGCGAGCTGGCCGGGGTGCCGCCGGAAGAACGGGACGCCGCCCGCCGCCGGCTCACCGACGAGTACCGCAAGCGCCACGGCGGCCCGTACCTGGCGGCCGAACGCGGGTACGTCGACCAGGTCGTCACGCCGTCGCAGACCCGCCTCCAGGTGACGCGGGCACTGCGGATGCTGCGCACCAAACGCCAGAGCCTGCCGGCCCGCAAACACGGCAACATCCCCCTCTGAGGAGCCCCCTATGAAGCGGATCGCCTTGCTGGCGCTGTCCGTCGTCCTCCTGCTCGCCGGGGCCGTGGCGCCCGCCCAGGCGAGCCCGGCCGTGGCCGACGACGGCGCGAAAGTCGTCCAGGAGACCTGGCTGGACGCGCGGACCGTCGACCTGCAGATCAGCTCGCCCGCACTGGGCACCACCGGGATGGTGCGGCTGATCGTGCCGTCCGGCTGGGCGGCGCAGCCGACGCGGACCTGGCCCGTGCTGTTCCTGCTGCACGGCTGCTGCGAACCGGTCGACTACCGCTCGTGGGACCAGTTCACCGACGTCAAGGCGTTCACCGCGGCCAAGGACGCGCTGGTCGTCATGCCGACAGACGGTCCTGCGGGGATGTACACGAAGTGGTGGAACTTCGGCCTCAAGAGCACCCCCGACTGGGACACCTTCCACACCGCGGAGGTGCGCCAGATCGTGGAACGCGGGTATCGCGGCGGGACGCGGCGGGCGATCGCCGGGCTGTCGATCGGCGGGTACGGCGCGATGGCGTACGCGTTCAAGCACCCGGGGATGTTCGGCGCGGCCGCCTCCTACAGCGGCGTGCCCAACACGCTCTACCCGGGAATTCCGGTGTGGATCATCGGCATCCTGGCCCGGGCCGGCATCTTCAACTACCTGAACCTGTGGGGTGACTCGTTCGGGATGCAGCCGATCTGGTCGGCGAGCAACCCCTACGACCACGTCGACCAGCTGCGCGGCACCGCGCTCTACGTCTCCTGCGGCGACGGGCGGACCGGGCCGCTGGACCCGCCGGGGCAGTCGGACGTCCTGGAGCCTTCGGCGCTGCTGTCGTCCCGCAGCTTCACCGACCGCCTGCGGACCGCCGGCATCCCGGTGACCGTCGACTACTACGGCGCCGGCACGCACAGCTGGCCGTACTGGCAGCGGGCCCTGCACCAGTCCTGGCCGGTCCTGGCCGGCGCGCTCGGCCTTCCGGCCTGAGCGCAGTTCCCTTTCCCCGATGGAGGTTGTGGTGAAGCCTGCCCGATGTCGTGCCGTGCTTTCGGCGCTCCTGACCTGTTGCCTGGTGGCGCTGGGCGTCGCGGCGGCGAGCCCGCCCGCCGGGGCGGCGCCGCTGCTGCCCGGGCCGTTCGACGACTCCTTCTACACCCCGCCGTCGCCGCTCCCGGCCGGGAAGCCGGGTGACGTCATCCGCTGGCGGCCCGCGGTGCCGCTGCTGAACGCGCTCAACGCCGACGCCTGGCAGGTCATGTACCTGTCGACCAACGCGCTCGGGAACCGGAACGCGGTGACCGGGACGATCCTCGTGCCGAAGGGCGTGGACCCGGCCAAGGCGCCGATCATCGGCTACGCGGTCGGCACGCAGGGCCCGGCGTTCAAGTGCACGGCGTCCAAGGCGATGGAACGCGGCACGCTGTACGACCAGCCCGCGATCAACGACTCGCTGTCCAGCGGCTACGCGGTGGCGGTGACCGACTACGAGGGCTACTCGCCGTCGACCGTGCCCACCTACATCACCGGACAGTCCATGGGCCCGGCCGTGATCGACTCGGTCCGGGCGGCGCAGGACCTGCCCGCCGCTCGGCTTTCGCGGGGCGCCAAGGTGATCTTCCAGGGCTACTCGCAGGGTGGCGGCGGATCGATGTGGGCCGGGGAGAAGCAGCCGGCGTACGCGCCCGAGCTGAACGTCGTCGGCGTCGTCGCGGGCGGGGTGCCGGCCGACCTGACCGAGGTCGCGAAGGGCCTCGACGGCTACATCGGCTTCGGGTTCCTGGCCTTCGCGGCGGTCGGACTCGACGCCGCTTACCCGGATCTGAAACTCGATTCGTTCCTCAACGACACCGGCCGCCAGCAGCTGGCCGACGCGAAGAAGAACGCGTGCACCGCGGAACTTCTGCTGAACTATTCCTTCAAGAAGATCAGTGATTACACGACGTCGAATCCGCTCGGCACGCCGCAGTGGCAGGCGCGGCTGGCGCAGAACAAGCTGGGCGCCCACCCGCCGCGGGTGCCGGTGTTCCAGTACCACGCGAGCACCGACGAGATCGTCAACACCCCGCAGGCGGAGACGCTGCACCGGGCGTACTGCGCGGCCGGGGTGCGGGAGCAGTGGACCACCTACGTGGCCGAGCACGCCACCGGCATCCTCGCCGGCAACGCCGACGCGCACCAGTGGATCGTGAAGCGGTTCAACGGGGAACTCGCACCTTCCAACTGCTGATCCGGACGCAGTGAATGACTCATTCCTGGCGTCCGACGCCAGGAATGAGTCATTCACTGCATGGGGGCGGGGTCAGACCTTGCTCGCGGCGAAGGCTGCCGCGTCGTTGGCTTCGCCGCCGTAGCTCAGGTGGGCCAGGATGTTGAGGCCACCCGCCTGGCAGACCGGGTCGCCGAAGGCGCAGTAGTCCTTGGTGCGGCTCTGATACGTGCCGGTGACCGAGCGCCCGATCGCGCGGATCGGGTTGCCGAACAACAGGATCGCCGCGATCCGGGGCGCCAGGTCCGCCGGGATGGTCGCCACGATCGGGCCGCCGACGACCGCGCCGGCGCTGCTGATGCCGATCGAGTTGTCGACGACGTTGGCGCCCTGGGAGTAGCCGACCAGGACGAACCGCTGGGACGGGCAGGCCGCGGCCTGCGTGCGCACGTGGTTGACCAGGTCGGTGTTGCCCTTCTGCACCGACGCGGGCTGGCCGAGGTCGGCCGGGTAGTCGACGCGGTAGCTGCTCACCGACCGCGGGCGCAGCCGGCTCTGCACGGCCGAGAAGACCGGGTCGCCGACGATGAGGCCCAGCGTTCCGGGTTCGCCCGTGCCGCGGGCCACCGGGACGTCGATGTCGGTGCACGGCGCCGCGGCCGAAGCGGCCGGCGCGGCGGCGACGGTGAGCCCGGCGACGGCGAAGCCGACGGCGGCCGCAGCGGAAAACAGGCGGTTCTGGGGAAAGCGAATCATGGCTGATCACACCTCGTTGTGGGAAAAGGGGGTCGGCAAGCGCTTTCCGTGGGGGACGGAATTGCGTGCGTCGCTTGCGGTGATCGCAGCGTCGCAGTGGTCGCCGAACCCGGCAAGAGGCGAATTCCCGGAACGCCGGGAATTGTTCAGCCGGTGACAAACGGTCCGGTGTGGACGCTCAGGTGGCGCACTGCCCGGCCGGGCGCGGTGTGTCGAGGTGGTCCAGCAGCGCCGGATCCAGCCCGCGCAGCGCGGCCATGACGAACCCGGTGGCCAGCTCCCCGGCGGCGATCGGGTCGAGGCCGGGGGAGTGGGAGACGTGCATCGCCGCCCGTCCGACCAGGCCCACCATCATCTCGCCGAGCAGGTCCGCGCCGGGACCGACCGGGCGCCCGTGCGCGAGCAGGTGCTCGCGCACCTGGCCGACCACGTGGGTGGCGATGGAATCGGCCAGCGCGCGGCGCTCGTTCGACATCTCGTCGACGGCCGAATCGAACAACAGCCGGAAACTCTCCGGGTGCGCACCGGCGTAGCCGAACATCGCCATCACCGACAGCCGCACGCGCTCCTCCAGCGGGCGCGTGTTCGCCGTTTCGTACGCGCTGATCACCCAGGCGCGCAACGCGGCGACTTCCCGGCGGACCGTGGTGCGGAAAAGCGCGGCTTTGTCGCCGAAATGCGCGTAGAGGGTGGGCTTGGTGGAATCGGCGCGGTCCGCGATCAGGCCCATGGTGGCCTGCGCGTACCCCCGCTCGGCGAACACGGCGCGGGCGGCGTCGAGCAGCTGGTCGTCGGTGGGCCGGGCCGCCGGGCTGCGGCGAGCGCTGGATCGATCAGGAGGACTCTGCCGGCTCATGGAGGTGTACTGTACGGACTCCTTGCTTTACTGTCCGGTAAAGCACGCTCGATGGCATCCGGGGCTTCGCCCCGGGAGGGGTTCCGCCACCCGGACCCCCGAAAGAGCTCCGATCGCCGTCCCCCGGTGGAGGAACCCTGGTGTCCCGCGACAGTGCTCGGCAACCGGTCCCGGCTCCCCGCGACGCCGGCGAAGAAGTCGTCCGGCGAAGAGAGCTGGCCGCCCTCATGCGTCCGGCCCTGCCGGCGCTGGCGGACTGGATCGTCCGGGAGGTCGGGCGGGCGGTTCCCGTCTACGCCCGGCCCGGCGACGGCTCCTACGGCCGCGCGACCCGGCACGCCGTCGAGTGCGCCGTCGAGCTGTTCGTGGACCTGATCGAGGATCCGCTGGCCTCCCGCGACCGGCTGTACGAGACGTGCCGCCGGCTCGGCGTCGGCGAAGCCCGCGAGGGACGGACCCTCGACGACCTGCAGGCGGCCTACCGCGTGGGCACCCGCGTCGGCTGGCGCTGGATCATGCGGCTGGGCCGGCGGCACCGGCTGTCGTCGGCGGCCATGGCGCAGCTGGCCGAGATGCTGTTCGGCTACGCGGACGAGCTCGCCCGGATGTCGAGCCGCGGCCACCGCGAAGCCTGGGCGGAGATCGAGGGCACCCGGGCGGGCCTGCGGCGGCGGCTGCTGCGGCTGCTGACCGGGCCCGGCGCGATCCCGGACGCGGTTCTCGCCGAACTCGCGGCCGCGGCGGGCTGGCCGGTGCCCCGCGAGGTGGCGGCGGTCGCCGCCGAGACGACGGTGAGCACCTCGTGGGGGTCCGACGTCCTCGCCGACCTCGACCCGTCCCAGCCGTACCTGCTGCTGCCCGCCCCGGTGGACGCCAAGGCGCTGACGCGGCTCGGCACCCGCGTCGCGGTCGGGCCGCCGACGGAGATCGGCGCGGCGGCCCACTCCCTGCGCTGGGCGCGCGCCGCGCTGCGGCTGGTGGCCGACGGCGCGCTCCCGGACGCGCCCGTGACCTGGTGCACCGACCACCTGACGGAGCTGTGGCTGCTGTCGGACTCGCCGCTGGCCGAGCAGGTCGCCCGGCGGGAACTGGCTCCCCTGGACCAGTTCCCGGAGCGGACGCGCCGCCGGCTCGGCGAGACCCTGCTGTCCTGGCTGCAGAACGGCGGCAACTCCGAGAAGATCGCGGTCGACCTGTCGGTGCACCCGCAGACCGTCCGCTACCGCGTGCGCCAGCTCAAGCAGGCCTTCGGTGATCGCCTCGACGACCCCGACGCGCGGTTCGCCATGCAGGCCGCCCTGCGCGCGTCGGGGCTGCGGACCGGCCGGAACGAGTTCTCCGCTCCTGAAGCCCAGTAGGCCGCCCCGCTCACCTCCCGACCTTGTCCCCGGCGAGAACATGTTCTAGTTTTGGGGACGGAAGGTGGTGTGCCGGTGAAGACGGAGCTGGGCTTGGCCGGCGCGGTGGTGCTGGTGACCGGGGGCGTCCGCGGCGTGGGCCGGGGCATCACCGAGGTGTTCCTCGCCCACGGCGCCCACGTGGTCGCCTGCGCGCGGCGGGAGGCCCCGACCGACGCCGAGTTCGCCGCGTGCGACGTCCGCGACGAGACGCAGGTCGCCGCGCTGGTCGAGGGCATCGTCGAGCGGCACGGGCGCCTGGACGTGGTCGTGAACAACGCGGGCGGGGCGCCGTACGTGTCGGCGGCGGAGGCCTCGCCGCGGCTGCACGAGAAGGTCGTGCAGCTGAATCTGCTGGCCCCGCTGCTGGTCGCGCAGCACGCCAACGCGGTGATGCAGCGGCAGGAGTCCGGCGGGTCGATCGTGATGATCTCCAGCGTGAGCGGCACCCGCCCGTCGCCGGGAACCGCCGCTTACGGTGCCGCGAAGGCCGGGCTGGACAACCTGACCGCGAGCCTGGCGGTGGAGTGGGCGCCGAAGGTGCGCGTCAACGCCCTGGACGTGGGGATGGTCCGCACCGAGCAGGCGCACCTGCACTACGGGAGTGCGGCCGCGGTCGAGGCGGTCGGCAAGACCGTGCCGCTCGGGCGGCTCGCCGAACCGGCCGAGATCGGGCACTGTGCCGCGTTCCTCGCCTCCGGCCTGGCTTCCTACGTCTCCGGCGCGACCTTGCGCGTGCACGGCGGAGGAGAAGTGCCGGCCTTCCTGGCGGCGGCGGACGTCAACCATCGGGAGGATTCGTGAGCGGGTTGTGCCAGGGCCGGGTGGTCGTGGTGACCGGCGCCGGGCGGGGCATCGGGCGGGCGCACGCCCGCGCGTTCGCCGCGGAAGGGGCGTCGGTGGTGGTCAACGACGTGGACGGGGACGCGGCCGCGGAAGTCGCCGAGGCCGTCGGTGAAAAGGCGGTGGCGAACACCTCCGACGTGGCCGATTGGGCCGGCGCGAAGCAGCTGATCGACACCGCGATCGAGCACTTCGGACGCCTGGACGTGCTGGTCAACAACGCCGGCTTCCTCCGTGACCGGATGCTGGTCAACCTGGGCGAGGACGAATGGGACGCGGTCGTGCGGGTGCACCTCAAGGGGCATTTCGCGCCGTTGCGGCACGCGGCGGACCATTGGCGGGCCGAGGCGAAGGCGGGTCGCACACCGCAGGCCCGGGTGATCAACACGAGTTCGGGTGCCGGGCTGCTGGGCAGCGTCGGGCAGGGGAACTACTCGGCGGCCAAGGCGGGGATCGCCGGGCTGACCGTGGTGGCGGCCGCGGAACTCGCTCGCTACGGCGTCACCGTGAACGCGATCGCGCCGGCCGCGCGGACGCGGATGACCGAGGGCGTGTTCGCGTCGATGGCCCGCCCGGACGAAGGGTTCGACGCGATGGCCCCGGAGAACGTCTCGCCGCTGGTGGTGTGGCTGGGCAGTGAGGAGTCCGCGCACGTCACCGGCCGCGTCTTCGAGGTCGAGGGCGGGAAGGTCTCGCTGGCGCAGGCCTGGCGGCACGGTCCGGCCGTCGACAAGGGCGAGCGGTGGGACCCGGCCGAACTCGGCCCGGTGGTGAAGGAGCTGCTCGAGCGCGCGCCCGAGCCCGAACCGGTCTACGGAGCCAGTTGATGGGGATTCTGAGCAAGCGTGACGGGCACGTCGAGGTGGTCACCGTCGACTTCCCGCCGGTGAACGCGCTGCCGGTGCAGGGCTGGTTCGACCTGGCCGACGCGATCACGCAGGCGGGCCGGGACCCCGGCGTGCGCGTGGTCGTCCTCCGTGCGGAAGGCCGGGGCTTCAACGCCGGGGTGGACATCAAGGAGATCCAGCGCAGCGAAGGCTATGACGCCCTGGTCGGCGCCAATCGCGGCTGCTACGCGGCTTTCGGCGCGGTCTACGACTGCGCGGTGCCGGTGGTCGCGGCGGTGCACGGCTTCTGCCTCGGTGGCGGCATCGGTCTGGTCGGCAACGCCGACGTGATCCTCGCTTCGGAGGACGCCACGTTCGGCGTCCCCGAGGTGGAGCGCGGAGCCTTGGGCGCGGCCACCCATCTGGCCCGGTTGGTGCCGCAGCACCTGATGCGCACGCTCTACTTCACCGCCCGCAAGATCACCGCCGCCGAACTGCACGCGCACGGCTCGGTCTACCGGGTCGTGCCGCGCGCGGAACTCGACGAGGCGGCGCTCGACGTCGCCCGGGACATCGCGAAGAAGGACCCGCGGGTGATCCGGGCGGCCAAGGAAGCGCTGAACGGCATCGACACCCAGCAGGTGCACCGCAGCTACCGCTTCGAGCAGGGCTTCACCTTCGAGCTCAACCTGCTGGGGGCGTCCGACGAGGCTCGCGAGGAGTTCTTGAATGGCCGATAAGCGCACGACCGCCGACGACGTGGTGGCCGAGCTGAAGGACGGCATGACGGTCGGGATCGGCGGCTGGGGTTCCCGCCGCAAGCCGATGGCCCTGGTCCGCGCGATCCTGCGGACCCCGGTGAAGGACCTCACCGTCGTGTCCTATGGCGGTCCCGATGTCGGCCTCCTGTGCGCGGCGGGCAAGGTGAAGCATGTCGTTTTCGGTTTCGTGACGCTGGATTCGATCCCGTACGACCCGTGGTTCGGCCGCGCCCGCGAGACCGGGGCGATCGAGGTGACCGAGTACGACGAGGGCATGTTCGGCACGGCGCTGTCGGCGGCGATGCAGCGGCTGCCGTTCCTGCCGACCCGGGCCGGGCTCGGCTCCGAAGTCATGCGCGCCAACCCCCACCTGCGCACCGTCCGCTCGCCCTACGACGACGGCGAGGAGCTGGTGGCCGTTCCGGCGCAGCACCTGGACGTGGCCCTGCTGCACCTCAACCGGGCCGACGCGCGCGGCAACGTCCAGTACCTGGGCCCGGACCCGTATTTCGACGAGCTGTTCGGGCTGGCGGCCGAGCGCTGCTTCGTGTCGGTGGAGAAGGTCGTCGAGACGGCCGAGCTGACGGCGGGCGGGCCGGTGCAGTCGTTGCTGCTCAACCGGGGCAGCGTCGACGGGGTGGTGGAGTCTCCGCGGGGCGCGCATTTCACGACGGCGGTGCCGGACTACGGCCGGGACGAGCGGTTCCAGCGGCACTACGCGGCCTGCGCGAAGGACCTGGAGGCGTGGCCGAGGTTCGCGGACCGGTTCCTGTCCGGCGGTGACGAGCAGTACCTGTCCGAAGTGGACAAGTTCGAAGCGGAGGCGGAATGAGCGCGACCCGGGCCGAGATCGCCGTGGTGGCGGTGGCCGAGCTGTTCCGCGGCGACGGCGAGATCGTGGCCAGTCCGATGGGCCTGATCCCGCAGCTGGGGGCGAAGCTCGCGCGGTCGACGTTCGAGCCGGATCTGCTGATGTCCGACGGCGAGGCGTACCTGCTGACCACCGACGGCGTGGTCGAGGGGTGGCAGCCGTTCCGGAAGATGCTGGACACGATCGTCCCGCACGGACGCCGGCACGTCGTGATGGGGGCCAACCAGATCGACCGGTACGGCAACCAGAACATCTCCGCCATCGGTGACCACGCCCGCCCGAAGAAGCAGCTCCTCGGCGTGCGGGGCGCGCCGGGCAACACGATCAACCACCGGACGAGCTACTGGGTGCCCCGGCACTCGAAACGAGTCTTCGTGGAGACGGTGGACGTGGTTTCCGGGGTCGGGTACGACAACGCGGCCAAGGCCGGTGCGTCGGCGCAGAAGTACCACGACGTGCACCGGGTCGTTTCGAACCTCGGGGTGTTCGACTTCGGCGGCCCGGACCGCGCCATGCGGGCGGTGTCCCTGCACCCGGGCGTCACGCGGGACGAGGTCGTGGCGGCGACGGCGTTTGAGATCGACTTCACCGGCACCGGGACCAGCCGCGAACCGGACGGCGGCGAACTGCGGCTGATCCGTGAGGTGCTGGACCCGAAGAGCCTGCGGGACAAGGAAGTCCCGGCGTGAAGACGGCCCTGACCCGGCTGGTGGGGGTCGAGCACCCGGTCGTGCAGACCGGGATGGGCTGGGTCGCCGGCCCCCGGCTGGTCTCGGCGACCGCCGAAGCCGGGGCACTGGGCATCCTCGCGTCCGCGACGATGACCTTCGGCGAGCTGGAAGCGGCGATCGCCGAGGTGAAGAAGCGGACCGAACGGCCGTTCGGCGTGAACCTGCGCGCCGACGCGGCCGACGCCGGTGACCGCGTCGACCTGCTCATCCGCGAAGGCGTGAAGGTGGCGTCGTTCGCGCTCGCCCCGCGGAAGGAGATGATCGCGAAGCTGGCCGACCACGGGATCGTCGTGATCCCGTCGGTCGGGGCCGCCCGGCACGCCGAGAAGGTTGCGGCCTGGGGCGCGGACGCGGTGATCGTCCAGGGCGGCGAAGGGGGCGGGCACACCGGGGGAGTGGCGACCACGTTGCTGTTGCCGTCGGTGCTGGACGCGGTCGACATCCCGGTGGTCGCGGCCGGCGGTTTCTTCGACGGACGCGGGCTCGCCGCGGCGCTGGCCTACGGCGCGGCGGGAGTCGCGATGGGCACCCGGTTCCTGCTGAGCAAGGAGAGCACGGTCCCCGACGACGTCAAACGCCTTTACCTCGAGCAGGGTCTCACCGGGACGGTCGTCACCCGCCGCGTCGACGGCCTCCCGCACCGCGTGCTGCGGACCGAGCTCGTCGACAAGCTCGAACGCACCGGCCGCCTCCGCGGGCTCGCGCAAGCCGCCCGCAACGCCCTGCGCTTCCGGAATATCACCGGCCTGTCCCCGGTTGCGATGCTCCGAGAGGGCTTCGCGATGAAGCACGGCAACGATCTGACGTGGAGCCAGCTGGTCATGGCGGCCAACACCCCGATGCTGCTGCGGGCGGGACTGGTCGAAGGCCGGACGGACGCGGGAGTGCTAGCGTCGGGACAGGTGGTGGGCATGATCCACGACCTGCCCACGGTGGCGCAGATCGTCGAGGGCGCGGTGGCCGAGGCAGGTGAGATCCTGCAGCGCCTCGGCCGGGAAACGGGAGGATGAGCGGTGCTGAAGGTCGGATACAAGGCGTCTGCGGAGCAGTTCGGGCCGCGGGACCTGGTCGAGTACGCCGTGCGCGCCGAAGAGGTGGGGCTGGACTCGGTGTGGGTGTCCGATCACTTCCTGCCGTGGCGGCACGAGGGCGGCCACGCGCCGTTCGCGCTGGCGTGGATGCCGGCGGTGGCGGAGCGGACGAAGCGGGTGCAGATCGGGACGAGCGTGCTGACTCCGACGTTCCGGTACAACCCGGCGGTGATCGCGCAGGCGTTCGCGACGATGTCGCTGCTGTCGAACGGCCGGGTGATCCTGGGGGTCGGGACCGGTGAGGCGCTGAACGAGATCGCGGTGTCGGGGCGGGAGTGGCCGGAGTTCAAGGAGCGCTTCGCCCGGCTGCGCGAGTCGATCAAGCTCATGCGCGAGCTGTGGACCAGCGACAACGTCAACTTCGAGGGTGACTACTACCAGCTGGTCAACGCGCACATCTACGACCGGCCGGAGCAGCCGGTGCCGGTGTACGTCGCGGCCGGTGGCCCGGTGGTGGCGAAGTACGCGGGCCGGTCGGGGGAAGGGTTCATCTGCACCTCGGGCAAGGGCATGGACCTGTACACCGAGAAGCTGATGCCGTCGGTCAAGGAGGGCGCCGAGGCGGCCGGGAAGACCGTCGAGGACGTCGACCGGACGATCGAGATCAAGATGTCCTACGACCGGGACCCGGAGAAGGCCCTGGAGAACACGCGGTTCTGGGCGCCGCTGTCGCTGACCGCGGAGCAGAAGCACACGGTGTCCTCGGCCGAGGAGATGGAGCGGCTGGCCGACGAGCTGCCGATCGAGCAGGTCGCCAAGCGGTGGATCGTGGCGTCGGACCCGGACGAAGCCGTGGCCCAGATCAAGCCGTACCTGGACGCGGGCCTCAACCACCTGGTCTTCCACGGCCCGGGCCACGACCAGGAACGCTTCCTGACCCAGTTCTCCGAGGACGTCCTGCCGAAGCTGCGCGCCCTCGGCTGACCGGACCGGCTTCGATGCAGTGAATGACTCATTCCTGGCGTCCGACGCCAGGAATGAGTCATTCACTGCGCTCGGGTCAGAGGCGTTCGATGATGGTGACGTTGGCGGTGCCGCCGCCTTCGCACATCGTCTGCAGGCCGTACCGCCCTCCCCGGCGCTCCAGCTCGTGCAGGAGCGTGGCGAGGAGCTTGGTGCCGGTGGCCCCGATCGGGTGGCCGAGGGCGATCCCGCCGCCGTTCACGTTGACCCGGCCGGGGTCCGCGCCGGTTTCGTCCAGCCACGCCAGGACGACACTGGCGAACGCCTCGTTGACCTCGAACAGGTCGATGTCGTCCACGGTGAGCCCGCTCTTGCGCAGGGCGTGCGCGGTGGCCGGGATCGGTCCGGTCAGCATCCACACCGGGTCCGCCGCGCGCACCGACAGGTGGTGGATGCGGGCCCGCGGCGTCAGGCCGTGTTCGGTGACGAACGCCTCCGACGCCAGCAGGGCCGCGCTCGCGCCGTCGGAGATCTGGCTGGCCACCGCCGCCGTCAGCCGGGAACCCTCGCTCAGCGGCTTCAGGCCGCGCATGCGCTCCAGGCTCGTGTCGCGGCGCGGGCCCTCGTCGTGCCGGAACTCCTCCACCGGCACGATTTCCGCGTCGAACCGGCCCTCGTCGATGGCGGCCAGTGCCCGCCGGTGACTGCGCAGTGCGTATTCCTCCATGTCCGCGCGGCCGATGTCCCAGTGCTCGGCGATCATCTCGGCGCTGCGGAATTGCGAGACCTCGGCGCTGCCGTAGCGCTCCTGCCACCCCTTCGAGCCGGAGAACGGGTCGTCGAAGCCGTACTCGCGCCCGGCCAGCATGGCCGCGCTGATCGGGATGCGGCTCATGTTCTGCACACCCCCGGCCAGCACCAGGTCCTGGGTCCCCGACATGACCGCCTGGGCGGCGAAGTGCACGGCCTGCTGGCTGGACCCGCACTGCCGGTCGACGGTCACCCCCGGCACGTGGTCGCCGTACCCGGCCGCGAGCCACGCGGTGCGCGCGATGTTGCCCGACTGCGGGCCCAGGGTGTCGGTGCAGCCGAGGATGACGTCGTCGACCAGGTCGGCGTCGACGCCGGCGCGCTCGACGACAGCCCTGATGACGTGCGCGCCGAGGTCGGCGGAGTGCCACCCGGAGAGCGCGCCGCCGCGGCGGCCGACGGGCGTGCGGACCGCGTCGAGGAGGAAGGCTTCGGGCACGGGAGCTCCTAGGGGTGCTGGCTGCTGACGGAGACGACTTCGCCGGTGAGGTAGCTCGCGTAGTCGCTGGCGAGGAAGACCATGACGTTGGCGACCTCCCAGGGTTCGGCGGCGCGGCCGAACGCTTCGCGCTTGGTGAGGTCTTCGAGGAGTTCGTCGCTGGTCACCTTGGCCAGGAACGGGTGCATGGCGAGGCTGGGGGCGACGGCGTTGATCCGGACGCCGTGTTCGGCGGCGTCGAGGGCCGAACACCGGGTGAGGGCCATGACGCCGGCTTTGGCGGCGGCGTAGTGGGCCTGCCCGGCTTGGGCGCGCCAGCCGATGACCGAGGCGTTGTTGACGATCGCGCCGCCGCCGCCCTGGGCGACGAACTGCTTCAACGCCGCGCGGGTGCAGCGGAACGTTCCGGTGAGGGTGATGTCGAGGACGCGGGACCACTCCTCGTCGGCCATCTCCAGGACCGATTTCGTGCCGCCGAGCCCGGCGTTGTTGACCATCACGTCGAGCCGTCCGCACTGTTCGACGGTTCCCGCGATCAGGGCCTGGACCTGGTCTTCCCGGGTCACGTCGCACGGGATCGCTTGGACGTCGCCGAGTTCGGCGGCCTTCTCCTTCAGCCGCCGCTCGTGCCAGTCGCTGATGACGACCCGCGCGCCTTCTTCGAGGCAGCGTTTCGCCACCGCGGAGCCGATCCCGGTGCCCGCGGCCGCGGTCACCACGACCACTTTCCCCCGCAGCAGGTCGTGGCCGGGTGGGTAGGTCGGGATCACGGGCGAGCCTCCCGGGGTAGGCCGAGGACGCGCTCGGCGATGATGTTGCGTTCGATTTCGTCGGACCCGCCGTAGATGGTGTCGGCGCGGGTGAACAGGAACAGCCGCTGCCACTCGTCCAGCTCGTCCCCGTCGGAGACCATCGACCGCGCGCCCCGGGCCCGCATGGCGAGTTCGCCCAGCCCGCGGTGCCACTGCGCCCACAAGAGCTTGCCGACGGCGACTTCCGGCCCGGCGGCCTGCCCGAGCGTGCGCAGGGCGTGGGCGCGCAGGACGCGCAGGCCGATGCGGGCGCGGGTCAGGTCGGCGCGCAGCAGCGGGTCGTCGTAGGTGCCGAGCCGCCGGGCCAAGGCGGTGATGTCGTCCAGTTCGCGGCGGAAGCCGATCTGCTGGCCGAGGGTGGAGACGCCGCGTTCGAAGCCGAGGGTGGCCATCGCGATCTTCCAGCCTTCGCCCGGCTCGCCGACGATGTGGTCGGCAGGGGTGCGGGCGTCGTCGAAGAAGACTTCGTTGAACTCGGACGTGCCGGTGAGCTGCTGGATCGGCCGGATCGTCACGCCCTCTTGGCGCAGCGGCACGAGCAGGTAGGACAGGCCGTGGTGGCGCTGCGAACCGGGTTCGGTGCGGGCCACCACGAAGCACCAGTCGGCGACGTGGGCGAGGGAGGTCCAGATCTTCTGGCCGTTGATCACCCACTCGCCGTCCCGCAGCACCGCGGACGTGGAGACGGCGGCCAGGTCCGAGCCGGCGCCGGGTTCGGAGTAGCCCTGGCACCACAGCTCCCGCACGGCGGCGATGCCGGGCAGGAACCGGCGCCGCTGTTCGGGCGTGCCGAAGGCGATCAACGTCGGGCCGAGGAGCTGTTCGCCGATGTGGTTGACCCGCGCCGGAGCTCCGGAAGCGGCGTATTCCTCGTGGAAGGCGACCTGGTCTTCGAGGGACAGGCCACGGCCGCCGTGCTCGACCGGCCAGCCCACGCACGTCCAGCCCGCGGCGGCCAGATGACGTTCCCAGGCCAGCCGCAGGTCGAACTCCTCGTGCTCCCGCCCCGGCCCGCCGAGACCGCGCAACCGGGCGAACTCGCCGGTCAGGTTGCCGGCGAGCCAGTCCGCGACTTCGCGGCGGAATCGCGACGGTTCCACACACGCCTCCTTGCTGCCGGGCCGGTCCGGCACCTAGGGTAATGAGAACACGTTCTACTTTGTCGGTCCAGAGGAGGCAGTGGTGGGACAGACCACGATCCCGGCCGTCGTCCGCGATGCCGCCGCGAAGTTCGGATCCGCGGAAGCACTGGTCGACGGTCCGGTGCGGCTCGGCTACGGCGAGCTTCTGGAACGTGTTCGGACGGTCGCGCGGGCGTTCGCCGCGTGCGGCGTCCAGGCGGGCGATCGGGTCGCGATCGCGCTGCCCAACACCCATCACTGGGTCTGCGCCGCGCTCGGTGCCCTCTACGCGGGCGCGGTCCTGATCCCGGTCAACACCCGCTTCACCGCCACCGAGACGGTGGACCTGCTCGTCCGCGGCCGGGCCACGGCGCTCGTGGTGGCCGCCGACTTCCTCGGCACCGACCGCCACGCCGCGATCCGGGACACCGGCGCCGAGCTGCCCGAACTCGCCACGGTCGTCCGGGTGCCGCTGCAGGAGCCGCACCGGCCGGTCGAAGGCACGCTCGGCTGGGACGAGTTCCTGGCCCGCGCCGAGGAGGTTTCGCCGGCCGACGCCGAGGCGCGGGCGGACGCCGTCGCCCCGGACGACGTCAGCGACATCCTCTTCACCTCCGGCACCAGCGGCCGCTCCAAGGGCGTGCTCTCGGCGCACCGTCAGACCGTCGACGTCGCCGCGGCGTGGGCGGAGTGCGGCCAGGTCACCGCGGACGACCGGTACCTGGTGATCAACCCGTTCTTCCACAGCTTCGGCTACAAGGCCGGCATCGTGGTCGGCCTGCTGACCGGCGCGACGATCGTCCCGCAGGCGGTGTTCGACGTCCGCGAGGCGCTGAAGGTGATCGAACGGGAGCGGATCTCCGTGCTGCCGGGCGCGCCGACGGTCTTCCAGTCGCTGCTGCACGAGCCGCGCAAGGGCGACCTTTCGACGCTGCGGCTGGCGGTCACCGGCGCGGCCAGCGTGCCGGCCTCGCTGGTCCGGCGGATGGGGTCCGAGCTGGGGTTCGAGACGGTGTTGACGGCTTACGGCCTCACCGAAGCCGTCATGGTGACGATGTGCCGCCCCGGCGACCCCGCGGAACTCGTCGCGAGCACGTCGGGCCGGGCGACCGCGGGCTTCGAAGTGGCGATCCACGGTTCGCCGGGCGAGATCGTGCTGCGCGGGCCGAACGTGATGCTCGGGTACCTCGACGATCCCGAGGCGACGGCCGAGGCCATCGACGAGGACGGCTGGCTGCACACCGGTGACGTCGGCGTGCTCGACGCCGACGGCAACCTCACCATCACCGGCCGGCTCAAGGACATGTACATCTGCGGCGGCTTCAACGTCTACCCGGCCGAGGTGGAGAGCGCGCTGACCGAGCTGGCCGGCGTCCGTGACGTCGCCGTGGTCGGGGTCCCGGACGAGCGGATGGGCGAGGTCGGCAAGGCGTTCGTCGTCGGGTCCGGGCTGACCGAGGAGGCGGTCCTGGCCTTCGGCCGCGAGCGCCTGGCCAACTACAAGAACCCGAAGTTCGTCGAGTTCGTGGACGAGCTGCCCCGCAACGCTTCCGGCAAGGTGCTGAAGCGGCTGCTGACCGAGGAGACGGCATGAGTGAAACGGTGGTCCGGTTCGAGCGGCGGGGGCCGGTCGCGGTGGTGACGATGAACCGGCCGGACTACCGCAACGCGCAGAACTCGGCCATGACCTACGCCCTCGACGACGCCTTTACCGACGCGGTGAACGATCCCGAGGTGAAGGTGATCGTGCTGGCCGGGGCGGGGAAGCATTTCTCGGCGGGGCACGACATCGGGACGCCCGGCCGCGATGTGGACGTCCCCTTCGACCGGCGGGCGGTGCTGTGGTGGGACCACACCGACCGGGTCGGGGGTGATCAGCGGTTCGCCCGGGAGTCCGAGGTGTACCTGGGGATGTGCCGCCGGTGGCGGGAGATCCCGAAGCCGATGATCGCCAGCGTCCAAGGCGCGTGCATCGCCGGTGGGCTGATGCTGGCCTGGGTGTGCGACCTGATCGTGGCTTCCGACGACGCGTTCTTCGCCGACCCGGTGGTGCGCATGGGGATTCCGGGTGTCGAGTACTTCGCGCACCCGTGGGTCCTCGGCCCTCGCGCGGCGAAGGAGGTCTTGTTCACCGGCGAGCGGTTCACGGTTCAGCAGGCGAAGGAGTGGGGGATGGTGACCCGGATCGTGCCGCGCGCGGAGCTGGAGGAGCGCACTCTCGAACTCGCGGAGAAGATCGCCGGGATGCCGTCGTTCGGGCTGGCGCTGGCGAAAAAAGCGGTCAACCAGGCCGAAGACCTGATGGGCCTGCGGTCCGGAATGGACTCGGTGTTCGGCCTGCACCACTTCGCGCACGCCCACAACGCCGAGACCTCGGAGGACTCGCTCGGTGGGCAGTCGGCGCGGTCGATGCGTGACGCGAACAAGGGGACCTGATGGACCTCGACATCGACGAGGCTTCGGAGGCCTTCCGCGTCGAGGCCCGGGAGTGGCTGGCCTCGCACGTCCGTTCCCTGCCGTCGATGGACACCGCCGAGGGGTTCGAGGCGCATCGCGCGTGGGAAGCCGAGCTCGCCGAGGCCCGGTGGTCGGTGGTGTCGTGGCCGCGGGAGTACCACGGGCGGGACGCGTCGATGCTGCAGTGGCTGCTGTTCGAGGAGGAGTACTACGCCTCGGGTGCGCCGGGACGGGTGTCGCAGAACGGGATCTTCATGCTCGGGCCGACGTTGTTCGCCCACGGCACCCAGGAGCAACGCGACCGGATCCTCCCGCCGATGGCGACCGGCGAGCAGGTCTGGGCGCAGGCCTGGTCCGAGCCCGAGGCGGGCAGCGACATCGCGGCGCTGCGCAGCACGGCGGTGCGCACCGAAGGGGGCTGGCTGCTGTCGGGGCAGAAGACGTGGAGTTCGCGGGCGGCCTTCGCCGATCGGGCGTTCGGGCTGTTCCGGACCGACGCCGAGGCCCGGCGGCACCACGGCTTGACCTACTTCATGATCGACCTGCGCGCCGAGGGTGTCACCGTGCGGCCGATCCCGCAGCTGGACGGGGAACCCGGTTTCGCGGAGATCTTCCTCGACGGGGTGTTCGTGCCGGACGCGGACGTGATCGGCGAGGTGGGTCAGGGCTGGCGGGTCGCGATGACCACCGCGAACAACGAACGCGGCCTCTCGCTGCGCAGCCCCGGCCGGTTCCTCGCCGCCGCCGGCCGGCTGGTGGACCTGTGGCGCTCGCAGGGCGCCCCGGCGTCCACAAGGGACAGAGTGGCCGACGCCTGGATCGGCGCGCGTGCCTATCAGCTCTACACGTTCGGCACGGTCAGCCGCCTGCAGGACGGGGGAGAGCTGGGTCCGGAGTCGAGCGTGAACAAGCTGTTCTGGTCCCGTTTGGACGTCGAGCTGCACGAGACGGCGCTGGACGTCCTCGGCCCGGCCGGGGAGACCGATCCGGCCTGGGTGAACGGCTACCTGTTCTCCCTGGCCGGCCCGATTTACGGCGGCACCGACCAGATCCAGCGCAACACCATCGCCGAACGGCTGCTGAAACTGCCGAGGGAGGCCCGCCGATGAGGTTCCAGCTCTCGCCGGAGCAACGGCAGTTCGCCGCGACGCTGCACGAGCTGCTGGGCGGGGCGGACACCGCGGCCGCCGCCCGCGCCTGGGCGGCGGGGGAGCACGACCGCGGCCTCAAGCTCTGGCGGGCGCTCGCCGACGTCGGCGTCTTCGCGTTGCTGGTCGACGAGGACCACGGCGGGCTCGGCGCCGGTCCGGTCGACCTGGTGGTCGCCTGCGAAGCGCTCGGCTACCACGCCGTTCCGGGGCCGGTCGTCGAGTCGGCCGCGGTCGCCCCGGCGCTGCTGACCGGGCACCGGCTCACCTCCCTCGCCGAGGGCGATCTCGTGGCCACCGTCGTCGCGCCGCCGGAGGTTCCTCTCGCTCTCGACGCCGACATCGCGGGCGTGGTGCTGGACCTCACCGGCGCGCAGCTCACCGGGGCCGGCGACCTCGTGCGCTCGATCGACCCGGCGCGGCGGTTGTTCCGGGTTGCGGCCGCGGCCGGTGAGTCGAGTGGCGTCGCGTTCGACCGCGGGGTCCTGGCCGTGGCCGCCCAGCTCGTGGGCGCGGGGCAGTGGCTCCTGGACACGTCGGTGGCGTACGCGAAACAACGCAAGCAATACGGCCGGGCGATCGGCGAATACCAGGCGATCAAGCACCTCCTCGCCGACGTCGTCACCCGGCTCGAACTGGCCCGGCCGCTGCTGTACGGCGCGGCCGTCGCCGGGGAGACCTTCGCGCGGGACGTTTCGGCGGCCAAGGTGCTGGCCGGGGACGCCGCGGTGCTCGCCGCGCGCACCGCCCTGCAGGTGCACGGCGCGATCGGCTACACGGCCGAGCACGACCTCGGCCTCCGGCTGACGAAGGTGCGGGCCCTCGCCGGGGCCTGGGGGACCGGGTCGTTCCACCGCGCGCGGGTCCTCCGATGACCGACCCGATGGAGACCGAGGAAGCCCGGGCGCTGCGGGACGCCGTCCGGGCCCTGCTGACCCGCCGGTCGGGATCGGAGGCGGTGCGGGCCGCGATGGCGTCGCCGCTGGGGTACGACGACAAGCTGTGGTCGACGCTGTGCGAGCAGATCGGTGTGGCCGCCCTCGCGATCCCGGAGCGCTACGGCGGTGCGGGCGCCGGGCTCGCCGAGGCGTGCGTCGTGCTGGCGGAACTCGGCCGGACGCTCACCCCCGCGCCGATGTTGGGCTCGGCGGTGCTGGCGGCTCAGGCACTGCTCCTGACCGGCAACGACGCCGCGTGCCGCGAACTGCTGCCGGGCATCGCCGCGGGCACGACGCTGGCCGCGCTGGCCTGGTCCGGCGAGGACGGCCGGTGGACGCCGGCCCTGCGCGCGTCGGACGCGGGACTCGACGGCCGCGCCTGCTACGTCCTGGACGGCGACCTCGCCGACGTCCTGCTCGCCGTGGCCCGCGCCGACGACGGGACCGGGCTGTACGCAGTGCCGCTGGACGGGGTGCGCCGCTCGCGCGTGACGGGCCTGGACCCGGGCCGGCGGCTCGCGGTGGTCGAGTGTGCTTCGACGCCGGCTCGCCGTCTCGACGTCGGCGGGTTCGGTTCGTCGCTGCGGCAGCTGCGGGACACGGCGACGGTCGCGGTCGCGGCGGAGCAGGTCGGGGCGGCCGCGCGGGCGCTGGAGCTGACGGTCGAGTACACGAAGCAACGCCGGCAGTTCGGCCGTCCGATCGGGTCGTTCCAGGCGCTGAAGCACCGGATGGCGGACGTGCACGTCCACGTCGAAGCGGCCCGCTCGGCGCTGTACGCGGCCCTGGTGAACGGCGACGCCGAGGCCGTCGAGACCGCGAAGGTCGTGTGCGGCGAGGCGTTCGCGCACGCGGCGGCGGAGATGATCCAGCTCCACGGCGGTATCGCGATCACTTGGGAGCACGACGCCCACCTGTACTTCAAACGCGCCCACGGGACAGCTCTGCTCTTCGGTCCCCCAGGCCTCGTGAGTGGTAAGGCGGGTTAGAACCCGCCTTACCACTCACGAGGGTCAGCGGGGCGGTGGTGCTTGTCGAGGGACCCGGGGGTCAGCCGGTGAGGCGGGCGGCCGAGCCGGGGAGTTCGCGGTTCGCCTCGTCGAGGCGGTGGGCGATCACCCGGCAGGCCCGGCAGGCGGCGACGTGGCCGGCGACGGCGTCCGCCCGGCGCGGCGGCAGTGCGCCGCGGACCCAGGCGCCCATCCGGCGGCGCGGTTCGCGGCAGGCCGGCTCTTCCGGCTCGGGTACCTGGACCTGCAGATAGGCCTGCCGCAGGCCTTCCCGCGCCCGCATCGCCAGCGCCGCGACGCTGTTCGGCGACAGCCCCAGCGAAGGGGCCACCTCCGTCGGGGTGCCGCCCTCGGCCTCGGTGCGCCACAGCACCGTCCGCCACCGGCCGGGCAGCGTGCAGTAGGCCGACCAGACGAGCCGGGCGTTCGACCGGTGCAGGGCGAGCTCGTCGGCACCGGTCGACCGCCCGGACTCGGGGACGGTGGCCCACAGCTCCACCCGGTTGCGCTGCCGGCTCCACCGGGCCACCAGGTTGCGCAGGGTCACCACGAGGTAGGGCCGCAGGTCTCCCTGCGGCCCGCCGCCGGCCCGCACGATCGTCAGGACCCGGGCGAACGTCTCGGCCACGAGATCGTCCCGCTCGGCGGGCTGCCGCGCCCACGCGCCGGCGGTCCGCCACAGCGGCTCGGCGTGCCGCCGGAAGAGCCGCCCGGCCGCGTCGAGATCCCCCGCCCGCAGGGCGGCGAGCAGCACCGCGTCCGGCACGTCGTCGGCTGGTTCCATGACCTCCGGGTACCCCGAGTAAGAGGTACAGCGATGTCCGTAATCGCCGGTCAGCCCGATCGGGTGGTTTGACCCGTCCGCCGATTATCGGGATTTCGGGCGGCTCAGACCGCGAACACCTGGTCATCGTCGGCGAAGGCCTTGAACTCCAGGGCGTTGCCCGCCGGGTCGAGCAGGAACATCGTCCACTGCTCACCGGCCTGCCCCGCGAACCGGACGTACGGCTCGATCACGAACTGCGTGCCCGCGGCACGCAGGCGCTCGGCGAGCGCCTGGAACTGCGGGACGGTGAGGATCAGGCCGAAGTGCGGCACCGGCACGTCGTGGCCGTCGACCGGGTTGTGGACGCGGTCCGGCCCGGCCGGCGCCAGGTGCGTGACGAACTGGTGGCCGTGCAGGTTCCAGTCGACCCAGGCGTCCGCGCTGCGGCCCTGCTCGAGGCCGAGGACCTCGCCGTAGAACCGCCGGGCGGCGGTCAGGTCGTCGACGGGCATCGCCAGGTGGAAGCGGGGGAGAGTCATGTCTGAATGTTAACATTGAGACATGAGTGCTCACGTGGCTCCCGCCCGCCGCCGCGGGCTGGCCGACGAGGTGGCCGACCGCATCCGCGACGCGATCTTCGACGGCGGGTACGCGCCGGGCAGCCAGCTGCGCGAGGTGGAGCTGGCGGGGGCGCTCGGCGTCAGCCGCGGGCCGGTCCGGGAGGCACTGCTCAAGCTGGAACGCGAGGGGCTGGTCCGCGGCGAGTGGCACCGGGGCACCACCGTCACCGCGTTGTCCGAAGTGGACGTCGCCGAGCTGGACAGCCTGCGGGCGGCGCTCGAACAGCTCGCCGTGGCCCTGGTGGTGGACCGGGCGCCCGACCTGGCGGAGATCGACGCCGTCGTCGCCCGCATGGACCGGGCGGCCGACGAGCACGAGATGGTCCGCTGCGACCTCGCCTTCCACGACGCGGTCTACGCCGCCGCGGGCCACCGCCGCCTGCGCGAAGCGTGGGAGGCGATCCGCTCCCAGGTGCACCTGTTCCTGCTGACGCGCATCGGCCTGGAGTCCGAGGGCTACCTCGCGGGCATCCCCGCCGAGCACCGCGAGCTCGCCGAGGCGCTGCGCGCGGGGAATCGGGACGCGGCGCTGGAGCTGTTCGCCGTGCACCGCCGGCGTGCCTCCGAGGTGCTGCGCGGCTCAGAGCACTAGGTCCGCCGGGCCGCCGATCTCCCGCACCTCGCCCGTGGATTCCTGGCGCTCCAGCGGGTCCGCGTCCGGCAGCTCGCCGAACGACAGGCCGGTCAGCTCGGCGATCCGGCGCACCGGCACCTGGTACGTGCGGTACGCGCCGTAGTCGAACTCCGTCGCCGCCTCCAGGCCGTGGATGAGTTCTTCCTGGCTCAGCAGGTACGCCGTCGCCGAGAGGGTGCCGTCGGCCTTCACCATCGCGACGACCTTCCAGAACTGGCGGGGCAGCTGCACGCCGCGGTACCGGTCGTCGTCGGCGGCGAGGACCGGGCCGGTCACCACGCTGACCTTGAGGTCGAAGGTGTCCGCGTTGTTCAGCACGTAGTCCTCGAGCCCGGCCCAGGTCGTCTTGTTCTGGTTGAAGTCCTTGTGCTGCGGCGAGCAGTTCGTGAAGTGGAACGTGTCGTCGTTGCCCAGCTGCGCGATCGCCTCGGTCGCGCCCCACGCCGGGTCGAGGCGGCGGACCAGGTGCCCGCGATCGAGGGGGTTGTCCCGGTAGATCTCCTCGCCGACCTGCTCGGTGACGGCGACCCGCGGGTCGAGCGACCAGTGGTCGGCTTCGCGCCGCAGCGCCCGGTTGGTGCGCCCGTCGATGTTGACCGCGGTGAACATCGCCAGCCGCCGTTCCCGGTGCATGACGACGCTGAAGTGGTGGTACGGCAGGACGTACCGCGGCTCGCCGGTGGCCTGCCGGTTGATCGCCGCCAGCGGGAGCAGCGCGTCGGACAGCCCGGGCAGCGGGACGACGTGCCCGGGCAGGAAGGCCGGGTCGTACCCCTCGCGGTTCGAGTAGTCGGGGTCGATCCGCCCGGCCACCGGTTCGGCGCGCAAGCGGATGTCGAACGGCATCGAGAGCGTCAGCACCGGCGAAGCACCCGAAGCGCCGTTGCCGGCGGCCGGCTGCGCGCGCTCGGGACGGGTGGCCAGCTGGTCGAGCAGCGCCCGCTGCGCCGGGGCGAACGGCTGCTCCCGCAGGAACTTCAGCAGCTTGCTGACCCGGATGCCTTCGTTGAGGTACCCGCCGTACTCCGCGTGGCCCGCCGCCGGGACGCTCGCGTGGTGCAGCGCCACGATCTCCCACTGGTCGTTGAACACCGGCGAGCCGGACGACCCGGGTTCGGTGTCGGTTTCGTAGTGCAGGAATTCGTCGAGGACGTCGACGACCCGGTTTTCCCGCAGCGCGACCTGTTTCTTGCCGCCGCCGGGGTGCTGGACGATGGTGACGAAGTCGCCGACGATCGCCTTGCCTTCGCTGGCGATCAGCCGGTTGAACCCGAAGGGACGCAGCTCGTCCGCGGTCGCCCGCACCGCCACGAGCGCGAAATCGAGCGCCCGGTCGGCGGCGAAGAAGCGGTCCGGGTCCAGCGCGAACGCCCGCACCGGCCGGGGCAGGCCGTCGATGCCGTCCTGGTAGTCGAACTCGATGAGGCTGAACCCGGCGGCCTCGGCGTCCGGCAGCACGTGGTGGTTGGTCAGCAGCAGGTCCGGCGACACGAGCGATCCCGTGCCGTAGCCGACGAGCCGGCCTTGGGCGTTCCGGATGTTCACCCGGCCGACGGCGGCCGACGCCGTGACCCCGCCTTCGAGGTAGCCCACGCCGAGCAGGTCGTCGGTGAGCACGATGCGTTCGAGGATGGCGCCGGCGGCCGTCATCGCCGCCGGGTCCCCGGCCGCGATCGCCGCCGGGCTCACCGGCCGGACGTCGGGGTAGTAGCGGCCGAGCCGGTCGATCCGGGTCGCCACCCGGCTCGGCTCGTCGGCCTCGGCGATGCCGCCGGGCTTGCGCAGCAACGCGATCTTGGCCTGCCGCTGTCCGGTACGCTCCGCGGCCCGCGCGGCCGCGGCCTGCTCCTGCTCGGACTGCCGGTCCGTCTTGACGTCCACGATGCCTCCCCGCGAGCGAGCCGGAAACATCGCGTTAGTCGCGGCACCGGAGAGCGCGTTACACGATTCGCGGCGCGTCGCGGGGAGCTCTTTTTCACTCACGCACGCACGGGCAGCACGATCGCCGACGCGTGCGCGGGGTCGTGGTGGACCTCCTGGTCCGCGGCGCGCAGCGTGACGGCGGTGGCGTGCGGCTCGCCGGTACCGGGATTGCGGGCGTAGCGCGGGAAAGCGCCGCTGGAGACCTGGACGCGGATGCGGTGCCCGCGCCGGAACCGGTGCGCCGTCGGCCACAGCCGGACGGTGACGGCGGCGAGCTCGTCCGCGTCGCGCAGGCTGGTGAGGCCGTCGCAGACGTTGACCGACCGGCCGTCCGGGCCGACGTCGCAGAGCCGGACGAAGACGTCGGCGAACCGCAGGCCGGAGCGGAACCAGATCTCCGCGTGCACGTCCCCGATCACTTCCACGTCCTCGCCGAGCACGGCCGTGGTGTAGGTCAGGACGTCGGCGCGCGCTTCGAGCGCCGCGTTGTCCACTCGGCCCGCGTCGGGCGCCATGCGCACGCCGCCGGCCGCCGGGGTCGGGTCCGCCGGGTCGTAGCGGTAGCGGTCCGGCGCGGACTCGCCGGGGACGCCCCGGCGCCAGCGTGCCGCCGGCCTGCAGGTGGAACCGCTGCGGCGCATAGCCTTCCGGCGGCCAGGACGCGAAGTCCCGCCAGGCTTCCTCGCCCATGACGAACAACCGGACCGGCGCCCGCTCCGGCGGTTCCACGCCGCGCGCGTGCGCGAGCCCGAATTCGAGGGTCTCCCGCAGCGAGACGCTCGCGCCGGTGAGCAGGTCGCCGGCGTGGGTCCACGGCCCGACCGTGAGCCGCGGCCGCCGTCCGGCGTCCTGCAGGGTCCGGAAGTCGCGGAGCTGGCCGGGCAGGAAGATGTCGTACCACCCGGCGATCGAGCTGACCGGCACGGTGACGCCGTCGACCCGGCCCCGGTGGTCGATCGCCGCCCACCGCGGGCTCGTCTCGGGGTGGGCGAGGACGTCCTGGAGGTAGTCCGAGCGGTGGCCGATGGCGACGACGTCGGCCTGGGCGAGTGGCAGCGTGTTCAGCGCCCGGCGCACCTTTTTCGCCTGGCTGCGCCGCCGAAGCAGCGCGAAGCGGCGCTCCTGGGTGGCGACCTGGACACCCCAGCCGAACGGTGTCTCCAGCGAAAGGCCGTCCTCCCGCAGGAACTCCAGCGTCAGCCCGGATTCGGTGATGTGCGGGACCATCGCCTTGACCTGCGGCGGCAGGCGATCGGCCACCGCCCACTGCACGTAACCCAGGTAGCTGGCGCCGGTGAGCACGATCGCGTCGCCGAACCAGGGCTGCCGCACGACCCAGTCCAGCGTCGCGGCGCCGTCCTCGTGCTCCTGCCGCAGCGGATCGAAGACACCGCCGGAGCCGAAGCCGCCGCGGGTGCTCTGGATCAGCACCTGGAACCCGCGTTCGGCCAGGGGACGCGCCAGGATCGCGCCGAACACGCCCCGGCGGCCGTACGGCGTGCGCACCAGCGCGGTCGGGAGCCCGGCCGCGCCCCCGCGCGGCGCCCAGTGGTCGGCGAGCAGTTCGGCGCCGTCGGGCATCGGGACGCGCAGGTTCCGCTGGACGGTGAGGCGCCGGGTGGCCGGCGCGGGCAGCTTCAGCAGGCGTTCGACGAGACGGCTGATCACCGGCCGGCCTCCTTCGTGATCATCGCGGTGACGACCGTGTGCATCCGCTGCAGCCGGCCGGCGAACTCTTCGGGGTCGAGCGGGTCCGGCCCGTCGACGACCCACGCGTTGACGACCGCCCCGGCCCCGCCGGTCAGGAAGGTGGCCAGGTCTTCGACGCTCTCGGCGTCGAGCCGCCCGCCGAACGCGCGGCCGAGGTTCTCCCGGTTGACCGGCAGGAACAGGCCGGTCAGCGCCTTGGTGAGGGCGAACGCGGACGCCCCGGTCAGCAGCGCGCGGTAGAAGCGCCGGTACCGGGCGAAGTGCCGGCCCAGCGCCAGCAGCGACGCGCGTTCGCCGTCGGGGACCGCGAGATCGGCGAGCTCGCCGAGCAGCTCGCGCCGGACGAGGTCGAGCGCGGCCTCCAGCAGCAGCGTGTCGCGGTCGCCGAACTGCTGGTACAGCACCTGGCGGCTGACGTCCGCGGCTTCGGCGATCTCGGACACCGGGACGGCGGTGGAGTCGCGTTCGGACACGAGCTCGACCGCCGCCCGCATCAGCGCCGCGCGCGACCGGCGCACCCGCCGGTCTTTCGACGGGGCTTCGGTGGTCCAGTCGTCGATCACCCGTCCGATAATGGACAGGTGTCAATAAAATGGCAAGTGTTCTCTAGCGCTGCCCTTCCGCCGGGATGCGAGGATGCGGCCATGTCTTCGACCATGCGGGCCTTCGTGCTCACCGGGCCGCGGGAGTGTTCGGTCCAGGAGGTGCCGGTGCCGCGGGCCGTGGCGGGGGAGGTCGTCGTCGATGTCGAACGCGCCGGGGTGTGCGGTACCGACGTCGAGTTCTTCACCGGCGCCATGGCCTACCTCCACCAGGGGCACTCCGCCTACCCGATGCGGCTCGGCCACGAGTGGGCGGGCACGGTCACGGAGGTGGGTGAGGGCGTGGACCCGGCCTGGCTCGGCCGCCGCGTCATGGGCGACACCATGCTCGGCGACCGGACCTGCCGCCGGTGCCGCCGCGGGCACCAGCACACCTGCGAACGCCGTCAGGAGGTCGGCATCCGGGGTGGCCGGGCCGGGGCGCTGGCCGAACGGCTCGCCGTTCCCGCGTGGTCGCTGCACGCCCTGCCCGACCCGGTGGACGCCGTGCTCGGCGCGCTGGTCGAACCCGGCGGCAACGCCCTGCGCGCGGCCCGCGCGACCGGGGCAGGCGCGGGAGACCGGGCGCTGGTGCTGGGACCGGGGACGATCGGGCTGCTCACCGCGATGTTCCTGCGTGCGGCGGGCGCCGAAGTGCACCTGCTGGGCGTCGATTCCCTCGACTTCGCCCGCGGCCTCGGCTTCGCGCACACCTGGACCCGGGAAACGCTGCCCGGCGCGCCCTTCGACGCGGTCGTCGACGCGACCGGCGCCGCCGGCTCACCCGCGCTGGCGGTGGAGCTGGTGGAGCCCGCCGGCCGGGTCGTCTACATCGGACTGTCCGGGCAGCCCAGCTCCCTCGACACCCGCGCGCTGGTGCTGAAGGACGTCACGGCGGTCGGTGTCCTGTCCGGGTCGCCGGGCCTGGCCGAGACGATCGCGGCGTACGCGAGCGGTGCCGTCGACCCGCGCCCGCTCGTCGCGGCCACCGTGGGCCTCGGTGACGTCGGAGCGGTGCTCGCGGGCGAGTGGATCGGCGGCGCGGGCCCGAAAGTCCACATCGACCCGCGCCGCTGAGGCGCTCAGAGCTGCTCGAAGAACCCCAGCAGTGCCGCGGTCACCTCGGCCGGGCGTTCCATCTGGACCCAGTGCCCGGCGTCCGGGACGTCGACGACACCACGCAGGTCGGTCGCGGCCCGGGCGATGCGGCTGCTGTCGGTGAACGCGCGAGTGAGGTCGCCGTCGCCGCACAGGTAGAAGGCCGGCCGGGTGATCGGCGTGTCGCGCCACGCGGCCAGGAGCTCCCAGTTGCGGTCGATGTTGCGGTACCAGTTGAGCCCGCCGGTGAATCCGGAGCGGCCGAACGCCTCGACGGCCGCGTCGACGTCGTCCTCGCTCAGCCAGGCCGGCAGCGTGGCCGGCTCGGTGAAGCGGTCGAGGAAGCCCTCGCCGTCCCGCACGACCGGGGCTTCCGCGGCCCCGCCGAGCAGCTTGCGGAACGTCGTGCGCAGGTCGGCGCCGAACTCGGCCTCGGCGACGCCGGGGCGCTGGAAGTAGTTCTGGTAGAAGCCGTCGCCGAACCGCTCGCGCAGCAGGCTCAGCGGCGGCGCGGGGGCACGGAGGGCCGGCGGCACGCTGAGGCCGGCGACGCCGCGGACCACGTCGGGACGCAGCAGCGCGGTGTGCCACGCGACGGGCGCGCCCCAGTCGTGGCCCACCACGATCGCCTCCCGCTCGCCGAGCGCGTGGATCAGCCCGACGACGTCGCCGACGAGGTGCAGGAGCGTGTACTGGCTCGCGTCCGCGGGGCAGTCGGTGCCGCCGTACCCGCGCTGGTCGGGCGCCACGACGTGGTAGCCCGCGCCGGCCAGCGGACCCAGCTGGTGCCGCCACGAGTGCGCCGTCTCCGGCCAGCCGTGCAGCAGCAGCACGAGCGGGCCGCTGCCCTGCTCGGCGATCTGCATGCGGAGCCCGCCGACCTCGACGGTCCGGTGCGTGAGCATTCGCTTCCCCTGTTCGCCGGTGTCCACTCCGGACCGTACGGCAGGACGCCGGGGGAGGCCGCCCGCCGGCGTCGTTTCCGCAGATCACCGAACCGGTGCTGTGACAGGGTTCTCAGGCGCTCGGCGAGGCGAGTGTCGTCGGCCGGGTGCGCCCGCGCAGGGTGACGTCTCCGGTCGCCGTCCACCGCGCGGCTTCCGGCTCGGCCGCGGCCTGGACCGCCGTCCAGGAGGCGAGCAGGCGGCCGGGAGCGTTCTTGGCCAGCTCGGTCAGGCGGGCGGCTTCGTTGACCGGGTCGCCGATCACCGTGTATTCGAAGCGGCGCGGGTCGCCGACGTTCCCGGCCACCGCGTCCCCGGTGGCCACCCCGATCCCGGCCGGGCCGTCCGGCACCTCGGCGGCCAGCCGGCGGGCGATCGCGCGGCCGGCGGCCAGTGCGCAGCTGGCGTGGTCGCCCAGCGGCGCGGGGGCGCCGAAGACGGCGAGCGCGGCGTCGCCGACGAACTTGTTGACCAGGCCGTGGTGCCGGTCGACCTCGTCGACCACCACCGCGAAGAACCGGTTGAGCAGCCCGACGACCTCCTCCGGCGGGCGGCTCGCGGCCAGCGCCGTCGACCCGACGAGGTCGACGAACAGCACCGAGACCGTGCGGACCGTGCCGCCCAGCTCGGCCGGGGTGCGCATGGCCTCGACCGCGACTTCGTGACCGACGTGTTTGCCGAACAGGTCGCGCAGCCGTTCGCGTTCGGCGAGTCCCGCCGTCATGTCGTTGAACCCGGCCTGCAGCAACCCCAGTTCGGTGCCGTCGTAAACCGGGATTTCGACGCTGAAGTCCCCGGCGCGGACGCGCCCGAGCGCGTGGCGGACCGAGGAGATCGGGTTCACCACCGAGCGGGCGGTGAACACGGTGACCAGCAGCCCGAAGCACAGCACGACCAGCCCGAGCGCGATCACCGACACGGCGAGCTTCGTGGTGGAGACGTCGCCGCGCACCCAGGCCAGCGCCGCGGTGACCACCAGCCCGGCCACCGGCACCCCGGTCCCGAGGCACCAGAACAGCAGCATCCGCCGGTTGACCCCGCCGTTGACCGGCCGCGGCGGCGTGGTGCCCGTCAGCGCCAGTGCCGCGTACGGCCGCAGGGCGAATTCGCCGAACAGGTAGGCGATCGCGCAGACGACGACCGCGGCGAAGGCGACGACGAGGAACGCGGTGAGCGCGACCGACGGCTGCAGCACCGCGGCGAGGCCGCCGAAGACGAGCGTCGCAACACCCCACAACACGGCTTGCATGCGCGTCAGCCGCATCGGGACAGCCAGGCTCGCGGCGCGTTCGGCGTCGGTCGGCCGGCGTCCGTCGGACGCCCAGCGCAGCGTCCGGAGGGCGCCGCGGGTGCCCCACAGCGTGCCGGCGACGACCGCCGACACGACGTACACGGGTACTGCGACCGTGGTGACGCGGACGAGCTCGCCGGACATCCCGGGCGCCGGCATGAGCAGGGCCGCGAGGCCGGCCACGATCAGCGCGCCGATTACGTTCGTGGCGATCAAAGCGGCCGTGAGCAGGCGTTGGACACGCCGGCGCAACGCGGTGGCGTGCTGGTCGAGCGGCCCGAGCAGGCCGGAGCCGAACGGCTCCGCGGGGGAGCGTCCTGAGGTCACGATTTGAGTGTACGGTCGTTCACTGAAAAGACCGGAGGCGGGTACCGCAAGTATGTGTTACGGTTGGTAACAGTGAACTTGGGTAACACCTGACGAGGAGGTCGGTCGTGACGAGCATCAGCGAATCGGGCGTGTCGGACCGGGAGACCGTGGCGCGGCGGCTGCTCGACTCGTCGGAGCAGCTGTCCTACGACCCGGTCAAGGAGGTCGACTGGGAAACGCCGCTGGACACCGATTACCACGGCGCCAGCCCGGAGTGGAGCACGCTGTACGGCACCTCCTACTGGGCGGACATGACGCCGGAGCAGCAGCGCGAGCTGACCCGCCAGGAGGCGGCGTCGGTGGCCAGCACCGGGATCTGGTTCGAAATGATCCTGCAGCAGATGGTCCTGCGCGACTTCTACGCCAAGGACCCCACCGATCCGGCGTTCCAGTGGGCGCTGACCGAGATCGCCGACGAGTGCCGCCACTCGATCATGTTCGCCCGCGGCGCGGCGAAGCTGCGGGCGCCCGCCTACCGGCCGCGCCGGTTCGTCGTCGAGCTGGGTCGCGTCTTCAAGGCCACCGCGACCGGCGAAGCCGCCTACGCGGCGATCCTCGTGGCCGAAGAGGTCCTCGACGTCATGCAGCGCGACTGGATGCGCGACGAGCGGGTGGTCCCGTTCGTGCGCACCATCAACAATATCCACGTCGTGGAGGAGTCGCGGCACATGAAGTTCGCCCGCGAGGAGACCCGCGAGCGGCTGCGCGGCGCCGGGTGGCTGCGGCGGCAGATCAACGGCCTGGTCGTCGCGATCGCGTCGTACTTCATCGTGACGAGCATGGTGAACGGCAAGGTCTACGAGAACGCGGGGCTCGACGGCAAGCGGGCGCGGCGCGAGGCGAAGGCGAACGAGCACCACAAGTCGATGCTGCGCTCGAGCTGTTCCGGGCTGATGGAGTTCCTGCACTCGGCCGGCCTGCTGACCAAGCCGTCGCTGTGGTTCTACAAACGAGCGAACCTGATCTGACATGGCCTTCGCGATCACGCAGACCTGCTGCACCGACGCGTCCTGCGTGTCGGTGTGCCCGGTCAACTGCATCCACCCGACGCCGGACGAGCCCGCCTTCGGGACCACGGACCTGCTCTACATCGACCCGGACACCTGCATCGACTGCGGTGCCTGCGCCGACGCCTGCCCGGTGGACGCGATCTTCCCGGCCGGGGAGCTGACCGGGCCGCTGCGGGCGTACGAGGAGATCAACGCGGAGTACTACGCGGGCCGGGACGTGCTGGCCGAGGTTTCGGCCGCGCCGAACTTCCACCGGTGGTCTCCGCCGTCGTTCGCGCGGGTGCTGCCGAGCGACTTCGCGCCGCTGGACGTCGCGGTCGTCGGGACCGGCCCGGCGGGGATGTACGCGGTGGAGGACCTGCTGCTGCACACGAACGCCCGCGTGACGCTGATCGACCGCCTGCCGGTGGCCGGCGGCCTGATCCGCTACGGCGTCGCGCCGGATCACCCGTCGACGAAGAAGATCGGCGAGACGTTCGCGCGGTTCCACGACCACCCGCGGCTGCGCCTGCGGCTCGGCGTCACGGCCGGCCCCGACCTGGCGGATCGCCACGACGCGGTGATCTACGCGGTCGGGGCGACGGAGCCCCGGCGCCTCGGCATCCCGGGCGAGGACCTGCCCGGCAGCTGGCCGGCCGCGACGGTGGTCGGCTGGTACAACGGCCACCCGGAGGTGACGCCGCCGGACCTGTCCACCGAGCGGGTCGTCGTGGTGGGCGCGGGCAACGTGGCCCTGGACATCGCCCGGATCCTCACCGCCGACCCGGACGCGCCGTCGAGCACGTCGATCGCGCCGGACGCGCTGGCGCGGTTGCGGTCGTCGAAGGTCCGCGAGGTGGTGCTGCTGGCCCGCCGCGGCCCGGAGACGGCCGCGTACACGCGTCCGGAGTTGCTGGCCCTGGCCGCGCGGGGCGGCTTGGTGGTGGACGAGGACGCGCGCGTGGCGGCGGCGATCGACGGCGCGGCGCCGGGGGAGAAGGCAGCGTGGCTGCGGGGCGTGCCGCGGGAGCGGGTGGACTGGTCTTCGCCGCCGTCGCCGGAGGGCCGCCGGATCGTGCTGCGGTTCCACTCGGCGCCGGTGGCGTTCGAGGGTGACACGGAGGTCCGCGCCGTGCGGACGTCGGACGGCGCCGAGATCCCGGCGGGCCGCGTGATCCGGGCGGCGGGGTTCCGCGGGGCGCCGGTGCCGGGCCTTCCGTTCGACGACGAGGCGGGGATCGTGCCCAACACGGCGGGCCGGGTGCCGGGGCGGCCGGGCGTGTACGTGGCGGGCTGGATCAAGCGCGGGCCGTCGGGCGGGATCGGCGCGAACAAGGCGTGCGCGAGGGAAACGGTCGGATCACTCCTGGAGGACGCGGTGGCCGGGCGGCTTCCGGCGCGGCGGAAAGCGAAGCTGTTCGGCCGCGCCTGAACGGTTGCCGGATGCAGTGAATGACTCATTCCTGGCGTCGGATGCCAGGAATGAGTCATTCATGACGTGGGAGGGAGCGGGCTAGCGGCACCAGTGCGGGCCGGTCGTCCAGCCCAGCAGCCGCCGTCCCGGGCCGTCCGGCAGCGTGCCGTCCGGGGAAAACCGCGCGCCCGACACGACCGCGGCCAAGCCGGTCACCGCCGGGCCGAACCGATCCCGCAACCCCGCCTGCGCCACCAGCTCGTCCAGCCGCGCCACGGCCGCCCGCTGCTCCTCCTCCGTACAGAAGCTCAGGAAGAAGATCGCCTGCCGCCACGCGTACGCGATGTTCTTGAGCAGCTGCCGGTTCCACGAGCGCTGTCCCGCCAGGCGGCGCACCACCCACGTGAAGACCTGCGCCGCCGGCTCGAGACCCAGGCGCGACCGCAGCTCCAGCGTCTCCGTCAACACCGCCAGGTTGTGCGTCGTGAGGATCTGGCTCTGCTCGATCACCATCCCGTTGCCCGCCACCGACCGCCGTCGCCGTCCGGCGCGGGCCTCGCAGACCGCCGCGAAGTCGTCCGCCGTGCGGCGCAGCAGCCTGCGCGGTGGGGCCGGCCACTCGTCCGGCAGGTCGTAGTAGCGGGCGTACAGCGTGCCCGCCATGATGCGGCTGGTCGCGGCCGCCGCCGTGCGCCACTTCCCGGTGAACGTGCCCACGAAGATGTCGGCCGCCAGTTCCTCCAGCAGCGGCATCGGCAGCCCCGCCTGCTTCGCCAGCGCGCCGAGCTCGCGCACCAGCGGGTTCGGCAGGATCGCCTGCGGGAACGAGCCGAGCGCCAGCAGCACCGTCTGCGTCAGCGTCTGCCGCGCGGCCCTCGCGACGTCGGGACGCCGGGCCCGGAACGGCTCCAGGGCGCGGATCCACGGCAGCTCTTCGAGCCGGACCTGGTGCTCGAGGTCGAGCAGCAGCAGCCCGCGGCGACGGCGGAAGGCCGCGTACGTCTGCGCGTAGAGCGCCGCCAGCCGCTCGTCCTCGACGTTCGCCGCCATCAGCTGCGCGGTGATCTGCGGCAGCACCGCCGCCAGGACGTCGCCCGAGGGGATCACGCCCCGCGCGACCAGCTCCTCGACCGGCGCCTCCAGCGCGCGCGCCACCTTCGCGACCAGGTGCGGCGGGACGGCGTCCGCCTCGACGACCGGGTCGAGCGCCGGGAGGCCGCCGTCGCCGGGGTAGGCGTCGAGCCGCCCGGCCAGGACGGCCGCGAGTTCGGCGTGCGTCGGGCGCGCGGCCACCGCGGCCTGCGCCGCCCGCAGGGCCGCCCGCCGTTCCGAACCCGGCTCGCCGTGCTTGGTGATCGTGTTGGCCAGCGCCCGGCGGATCCAGCCGACGTCGCGCCCGGTGAGCCGCGCGCTCGCGAACCGGCAGAGCGTCAGTGCCCGGTACAGCCGCGCGAAGTTGCCCTTCGGCTGCCGGTGGGCGGTCGAGGCCCGGTGCCGCGCGCACGCCGTCGCGTAGTCCGCGAGCCACTGCGCCCGCCGCGACCCCCACCCCTCGGGCCAGGTCCGGCACGGCCAGCCACCGGTGACGCCGTCCTCGGTCAGCCGCGGCAGGTCGCCCTCGACCGTTTCCGCCCAGAGGGCGACCAGCCGGTCGTACAGCGGGTGCCACACGCGCAGCGTCTCCAGCATCGCCGCGATCGCGGGCCGGGTCGTCGCCGACCGCAGCGTCTCGCGCACCTCGCCGACCGTGGCCAGCCGCACCAGCGCGCCCGACGGCCGCGGTGCCGCGCCGGGCAGCGGGGCCAGGCGCAGCCGGTGCAGCAGCGGCCGCAGCTCGGCGACCAGGTCGAGGGCGGCCTCGGCGTGCCCGTGGTCGAGCAGCCACGCGACCACCGGGAGCGCGGCGTCCTCCGGGACCTCCACCCGGTAGGCCTCGGTGGCCAGTGCCGCGCGCAGGACGGCGAGCCCGGCGTCGGTGAGGTACCCGAGGTTGACGCGCTCGCGGTCGGTGGTGCCCGGAGTTTCGCTCGGCACGGCGGCGAGTTCCTCCGGCCGCACCGGAACTTCGGCGAGGTACCGGCCGGTGGCGAACCCGCCGTGCGCGACTTCGAGGGTCACCCAGGCCGGGGTGCCCGCCACCGGGGTCCGCGAGCCGATGTCCAGTGTCCCGCCGGCCATGCCGGCGAGCACCGCCCGCCACCGCGCGGCCTTGGCGTGGGCGCGGCGGCGGACCGCGGTGTCCGTTGTGGACGAAGCGGTGCGCAGCGCGCGTTCCAGCTGCCCGTAGGCGTAACCGGGTGACGCCTCCTGTGCCATGTGGACTCCCCCTGAGGAAAAAACCGAGACTTGGAGGCAGGAATCGAACCTGCGCCTTCCCGGAGAACAGCCGGGTGTTCTGCCTGCTGAACTACTCCAAGCTGCGGGAGACATGGAGGCGGGACTCGAACCCGCGCCCCCCGGTCCGAGCCGGGCGATCTGCCGCTGATCCACTCCATGCGATTCCCCGCACCGGAAGGGTAAGCCGCGGTGGGGGCGCGGGGCGACCGACTTTCCGGGCCGTCGCCGGGCTCGCCGGGGTCGCCGTCCGGGGTTACGATTAATCTGAATCAAAGTCAGATTCAGGTTGGGGAGCGGATGACCGAGAGCCGGCTGCGCCGGGTGCCGCGCCAGGCACGGTCGCGCGAGAAGGTCGCCAAGGTGCTCGCGGCCGCCGATCGCCTGCTCGGCGAAGAAGGCGTCGAAGCGCTGACGACGACCCGCGTGGCCGCCGAGGCCGGCGTCTCGGTGGGCGCCCTGTACCAGTACCTGCCGGATCGCGACGCCATCGCCGAGGCGCTGGGGGAGCTCTACCTCGCCCGCCTGGAAGAGCTGATGGACTCCTTCGCCGAGCAGGCGGCCCGGGAGGAGTGGACCGATCCGGTCGGCCTGCTCGTCGACGCTTTCGCCGGGCTCTACCGCGCCGAACCCGGGTTCCGCGCGCTGTGGTTCGGCCGCGGCCTCACCGACGGAACCCGGGAAGCCGACCTCGCGCACAAGCGCGTGATGGCCACCGGCGTGCACCGGATCCTCGTCGCGCAGCACCTGCTGTACGACGACTACGAGGCCGCCGTGGCGTGCCGCACGGCGTTCCTCGCCGCCGATGCCGTGATCCAGGAGGCGTTCCGCGGCGACGGCTCCCCGGAACTCCTGGAGCCGGTCAAGACGATGCTGCGTGCGTACCTCGGGCAGCAGCCCCGGCCGTAGCGACGAGGAACTCCTCGCCCCGCACGACGCGGAGCCCGTCGGCGCGGTCCGCGAAGTACCGCGCATCCAGCTCGGCGCCCGAGACGTGCACCGCGTCCCGGAACCCGGCTTCACGGGCCATCGCCAGCATTTCCGCGGGGGAGAAGGAACTGACGAACGGTGTCCCCGCCGCCTCCGCACGGCGTGCGGTGGCCAGGTGGCGGGCGCGCTCGCCCTCGTCGAGGAGGCCGGCCGGCAGCATGAACGTCATCGCCAGCGTGGTGCCGGGGGCGAACCCGGCGATCCGGCGCAGCGTGGCCGCGTTCGCCTCCTTCGACAGGTACATGCTGACGCCGGTGGACGCCACGACCGCCGGTTCGTCCGGGGCGAAGCCCGCGGCGGCGAGCCGGTCCCACCACGGCGTCGTCTCGAAGTCGACCGGCACGAAGTGCAGCCAGTCCGGCACCCCGAGGCCGAGTTCGGCCAGCCGCGCGCGTTTCCAGGCCTGCGGGCCCGGCTGGTCCACTTCGAACACGCGCAGGCGGGACGCGATTTCCGGGCGCCGCTGGGCGAAGGTGTCCAGCCCGGCCCCGAGGATCACGTACTGGCCGACACCCCGGCCGGCCTGCTCGGCGACCAGGTCCTCGACGAACCGGGCCCGGGCCACCATGCCGGCCCGGTAGCGGCCGGCGGTGGCCGGGTCCATGTCGTCGCGCTGCCGCCAGCCCGCGCCCGGGCCGGCCAGCCGCAGGCCGAGCTCGTCGGCGAAGACGTGCGGCGGCGGATCGACGGCGACGTGCAGGGCCCGCCACAACGCGGTGCGCACCGCCGTGCTGTCCGGCGCGGCCACTGTCAGGCCTTCCCCGGCGCCGACAGCGTCCACGTCCGCCCGTCGGGGTCGCGGACGGTCATTTCCCTGGTGCCGTAATGGGTTTCCTCGAACGGGGTGACGACTTCGACGACGTCGTCGGCCTCGAACTTGTCGGCGTCCGGAACCTTGAACACGATCTGCGTCCGCGGCTGCTGGCTCTCGGGGACCTCGGCGATGAAAAGCCACGGGCCGTCGCCGTTGCGCAGCTGCCCGGAGTTGTGGTCGGTCGCGAAGTCGATTTCGTACCCCAGGGCCTGGAAGAACTTGGCCGCCTTGCCCCAGTTGTGCGTCTCCAGGTACATCGCCTCGATGCCCTCGGTCGTCATGTCAGTGCTCCTCTTCGGGATCGGTGGCGAGATAGGCGCGCAGCGCGGCGGCGACGAGCGCCGAAAGTGACTGCTCGGTCTCGACGGCCCGGTGCTTGACCTGCCGGATCAACCCGATCGGCAGGTACACGTTGAACTGCTTCACGTCTTCATCGCCCACACGGAGAGGCTAGCATGCTAGCAAGCTAGGCGCACCGGTCCGGGCACGATCACCGAGATCGACCCGGACAGGGTTGTGGCCCGGGCGCCGGGCCCGGGCCACAACTCACGTACTCAGTAGCCGTAGACGGTTTCGTAGACCCGCTCGGCGTTGGCCGCGACGAGCCCGTTGGCCCACAGCTGGTTGACCCGGGCGCGCTCGGTCGAGTTCGGGAAAGCGTTGGTGCAGGACGGGCCGGGGCCGCCACCCGACATCAGCTCGGAGCACGGACCCGAGTAGTGGTCGGGCAGCCCGAGGGCGTGCCCGGTCTCGTGCGCCGCGATGCGGGTCGGGTTGTACTGGCGGGCCTGGGTGTAGTCGATGAAGATGGTGCCGCTGCCGTGCCCGTTGGTGGAGGCGTAGGAGCCGCGGGGGTCGTTGCCCTCGGTGTAGCGCAGGCTCGCGCCACCGGAGTTGCGCTCCACGAGCCGGACGTTGGTGACGCTGTTGTTCCAGTTGGCGGCACCGGCGTTGATCACCGAGCGGAACGACGGTGCGCTGGAGGTGCTGTAGTAGACCGTGGTGACGGCGGCTTGCTGCTCGGTGGCGGCCGACGCGGTGCCCGCGGCGAGCGGGGTCACGGTCAAGGCAAGCGCGACGGCGCCGGCCAGGGCGAACTTCCTCGACATCGGAAGACTCCTCGTGGGGGGACGGGGATTTGCCGGAATTGCGCGCGCTGTCGAGAATTTACCGCCAAGACACCTTTACCGGAGCCGACTAACGTAGGGCTCGGGAAGTGGTGATTTCCCAGTACTGAAGTCGGGTTGACAGCGGCCGGTCAGGCGGTCCGGGTCAGGGCGAGGAGCTGCTGCTCCAGCTTCCGCGCCGCCGCCACGTCGATGCCCGCACCCCACAGGGGTGCCGTGCTGGCGCCGTCCGCCGCGGCGATCACCAGGGTGACGACGTCGGCCGAGAGGCCGTCTTCGCGGAGTTCGCGGTCCCACCTCTGCGCGTCCGCGCGGGCCAGGTCGGCGATCTCGGGGATCGAGATCAGCTGGGCGATCAGGGCGATCGTCTCGCGGACCGCCACCTCGTCGTAGGAGGTGTCCAGTGACGCCCGGACGTACGCGCGCGTCAGCCGGCCCGGGGCGGTGTCGGCCGGGTCGAGTGCGGCCTGCACCTCGGTGCGGAACGTGTCGAGCAGGTCCTGGGCGAGCGTGCGCACCAGCGCGTCCTTGGCGGGGAAGTGGTACAGCAGCCCGCCTTTCGACACGCCGGCCGCCCGGGCGATGTCGTCGAGGGACGCCGACACCCCGCGGGTGCGGATGACCGTCGCGGCGGCGTCGAGCAGCGCGCGGCGCGTTTCCTCCGGGCTGCGCCCGGCCTTGCGAGGCATCGTCAGTCCTTTCCGGACGGAATGGTACGCCAGGCGATCGCCGCGGCGACGGCGGTGACGGCGGCCGCCGCGAGGGACGTCACCTGCATGGCGCCGGTGAACGCTTCCCGTGCCGCGCGGGCGAGTTCGGAGTCCGGGGCCAGCACGCTCGCGGCTGCGGCCAGGGAGTCGCGGACTTCGCCGGGGACCGGGCCCGCCGGCAGGAACGCGCGGTAGACCAGGTTCACCACCGAGCCGAGGATCGCGATGCCCAGCGCCGCCCCGAGTTCGTACGCCGTCTCGGAGATCGCCGACGCCGAGCCGGCTTTGTCCCGCGGGACGGCCGACAGCACCGAATCGACGGTCAGCGTCAGCGCCAGCCCGACGCCGAGTCCGACCGGCACGAGCGTCAAGCCCAGCCACCAGTACTGCGGCGCCCGTTCGGCGACCGAGACCAGCGCGAGGCCCAGCGCGGCGACGGCGAGGCCAGCCGCCACGGCCCGGCCCCGGCCGAGCCGCCCGGCGACCACGCCGACCGCGGCCACGACGGCGATCGAGGCGAGCGTCGCGGGCATCTCCGCGAACCCCGCCTGCAACGGCGAGAAGCCGCGGACGAGCTGCAAGTACTGCGAGAAGAAGAACAGCAGCCCCATCAGCGCGAAGACCGCGATGAAGTTGGCCAGGACCGCGCCGCTGAAAGCGCCGTTGCGGAACAGCGTGACGTCGATCAAGGGCGCCGCCGCCCGCCGCTGACGGCGGAGGAACAGGACGCCGGACACCAGCCCGAGCACCGCTGCCACGCCCACCTGGACGTCGGGCCCCGCGCTGACCGCGTGCTTGACCGCGTAGACCAGCGGCACGACCGCAGCCAGCGAGAGCCCGGCCGAGAGCAGGTCGAACCGCCCCGGGTTTGGGTCGCGCGACTCCGGCAGCAGCCACGCGCCCGCGATGAGGAAGACGACCACGATCGGCACGTTGATCAGGAACACCGAGCCCCACCAGTAGTGCTCGAGCAGCGCCCCGCCGACCAGCGGGCCCAGCGCGATGCCCCCGCCGGACCCGGCCGACCAGATCGCGATGGCGCGGGTGCGCTCGCGCGGGTCAGCGAACAGCGTCCGGATGAGCGACAACGTCGACGGCATGATCGTCGCGCCGGCGATCCCGAGCAGCAGCCGGGCGACGACGAGCACGCCGGCGGTGGGGGAGAAGGCGGCCAGCGCGGAGGCGAGCCCGAACGCCGCGGTCCCGATGAGCAGCACCTTCTTGCGCCCGAACCGGTCGGCGAGGTTCCCGGCCGTGACGAGTAACCCGGCCAGCGCGAGGGAGTAGACGTCCCCGATCCACAGGATTTCGGTGGCGGTCGGCGCGAGTTCGCGGGTCAGGGACGGCACGGCCAGGTAGAGCACGGTGCCGTCGACCGCGAGCAGCAGCACGGCGCCGACGAGGACGCCCAGCGCGGCCCAGCGGCGACGGGGGCTCAGGAGCCCGGCGGAGGTCGGCAGGGTGGAGGTCATGCGAGTTACTATACCGTCTGGACGGTACAGTAAGCCTGGTGAGACGGCTCACGGGTACGCTGGCGGAAGAAGAAGGAGGCGAACGTGACGGCCGAGGACCTGATGATCGAGTTCGCCTTGACGCGCCTGGACCACCCCGAGCTCGACTTCGAGGAGATCGCCGGGCTCGTCGTCCGGCGCGGCGGGCCCGAGCGGGAGCTGGAGTTCGCCGCCCGCAACCTCGCCGACCGCGGGGAACTGCGCGGGGCGGCGTTCCCGACGGCGGTGGAGTACGTGCTGCGGGTGGTGCTCACCCTGCGCGGGCCGTCCGACTAGTCCGGTGTGGACGCCGTCCCTCAGGCGTCGACGGCGGCGCGGCTCAGGCCGCGGCGGTCGAACACGAGCTCACGCGCCGTCCCCAGCGCCGTCGCGATGGCTCCCGCCAGGACCGCGTCCTCGCCCAGCTGGCCGGCCACGATCTCCGGGACCACCGGCGTCGTCGCGGCCAGTGCCCGGCGCATCGGCCCGGCCAGCAGGTCCGTGTTGCCGCCGATGCCACCGCCCAGCACGATCAGGCGCGGGTCCAGGACCGCCGTGACCGAAGCGACGACGTACGCTAGCTTCTCCGCCTCCTCCTCGACCACGCCGAGCGCCACCTCGTCGCCCGCGCGGGCCAGGCGGAACACGTCCTTCGCCGACCGCGCTTTCGCCAGCCCCCGGGCCCGGGCCGCGGCCACCACCGCCTGGCCCGCCGCCGCCGTCTCCACCGGCCCGGGGCGGCGCGCACCCGCGCCCGACGGCCGGACGCCGAAGGGCAGGTCCGCGATCTCGCCCGCCGCGCCGTGCGCGCCGCGGAACAGCTCGCCGTCCACCAGCAGGCCCATCCCGATCCCGGTGCCGACCGTCAGGCAGACCAGCACGTCCACACCCAGCGCCGCGCCGAGCGCGTGCTCGCCCACCGCGCACAGGTTCGCGTCGTTCTCCACCACCACGTCCGAACCCGCGACGGCCAGCGCCGCGACGAGCTCGTGCAGCACCCCGCGCCGTTCCCAGCCCGGCAGGTTGGGGGCGCGGTGCACCGTGCCGGTCGCCGGGTCGGGGACGCCGGGGGTGCCGACCACCGTCGAGACGACCTCGTGCGGGCTCAGCCCGGCCGAGGACACCGCGCGTTCGACGGATTCGCCGACCGTGCGCACCAAGGCGCTCGCCGACCGGCACCGGTTGGGCTCGTCGAGCCGCGCGACGATGCTGCCCTCGAGATCGGCGACGGCGATCCGGATCGCGCGGCGCCCGATGTCGACGCCGACGACGTGCCCGGCGTCCGGCGCGGCCTGGTAGACGACCGCCGCGCGGCCCGGGCCGGCCAGGCTGCGCCCGGTGGTCCGGACCAGTCCGTGCTGCTCCAGGTCGAGCAGGGCCTGGCCCACCGTGGGTTTCGACAACCCGGTGTCGGCGGCGATCCGGGGTCGCGTCGCTTCGCCGTGCACGCGCAGCCGGTCCAGGACCAGGCGCTGGTTCAGCGCCCGCATGTGCGCCGGAGTTCCGACCTGCGGCCCGTTTCGTCCCACGCGTCCTCCTGAGTGACCGCAAGTTTATCCGCGGAAGCCTTCCGGCCTCGAGCGTTCTATGTTAAGAAACTTTACTAACTACTAGTCGGAGGCACGTCGTGAGTTCACCCACTCGATCCGGGGAACCGCCCGCGCTGGAGCGCAAGATCGGTCCGCTGCAGGCCACCGCGATCAACATGACCCAGATGTGCGGGATCGGCCCGTTCGTCACGATCCCCGCCATGGTCGCCACCATGGGCGGCCCGCAGGCGATGTTCGGCTGGATCATCGGGGCGATCGTCGCGCTGGCCGACGGGCTCATCTGGGCCGAACTCGGCGCCGCCATGCCGGGCGCCGGCGGCACGTACCTCTACCTGCGCGAAGCGTTCCAGTACCGCACCGGACGGCTGATGCCGTTCCTGTTCGTCTGGAGCGCGGTGCTGTTCATCCCGCTGATCATGTCGACCGGCATCATCGGGCTCGTCCAGTACCTCGGCTACCTGATCCCCGGCGTCACCGACGACGCGGGCACGACCCCGCTGGGCAAGATCATCGGTGTCGGCATCACGCTGGTGATCATCCTGGCGCTGTTCCGCAAGATCGGCCAGATCTCGAAGCTCACCACGGTCCTGTTCGTCATCATGCTCGCCGCGGTGCTGACGACGATCGTCGCGGCGTTCTCCCACTTCAGCGCGGCCCAGGCGTTCGCCTTCACCCCGGGCGCGTTCAGCTCCTCCGGCGACGGGACGTTCTGGGGCGGCCTCGGCGCCGGCCTGATCATCGCCATCTACGACTACCTCGGCTACAACACCTCCGCCTACCTCGGCGGCGAAGTGCGCAGCCCGGGTCGCACGCTGCCCCGCTCGATCATCTTCTCCATCCTCGGCATCATGGGCCTGTACTTCCTGCTGCAGGTCGGCGTGCTCGGCTCGATCCCCCTCGACCAACTGAAGGACGCGAAGTCGGTCGCGTCGTCGGTGCTGGAACAGGTGTGGGGCACCGGGGTCGCCAAGACCATCACCGTGCTGATCGTCATCGCCGCCATCGGGTCGGTGTTCGCCGGCCTGCTCGGCGGCTCCCGTGTGCCGTTCGAAGCCGCGCGCGACAAGGTGTTCCTCCCGGTGTTCGGCAAGCTGCACCCGAAGCTGCACCTGCCGACCGCGGGCGTGCTCACCATGGGCGCCATCACGATTCTCGGCTCGCTGTTCACCCTGACCACGGTGATCAACGCGGCGGTGGCGACCCTGGTCATCATCCAGTCGCTGGCCCAGGTCGCCGCGATCGTCGTGCTCCGCTTCCGGCAGCCGAACCTGAAACGGCCGTACCGGCAGTGGCTCTTCCCGGTGCCGACGATCATCGCGGGCATCGGCTGGGTCTACATCTACGTCTCCGCCGACTGGCTGTCCATCGGCTTGTCGCTGGGCTGGATCGTCATCGGCGCGGTCGCCTACCTCGTCTACGCCAAGGCCGAGCGCACCTGGCCGTTCGGGCCCAAGGAAATCAAGGAAGCTTTCGCCACCGAACCGGAAGGGGTTCAGGCATGACCCGGAAGCTCGCGGTGCTCGCCGCGCTGCTGCTCGTGCCCGGCGTGCTGAGCGTGGCCGCGCCGGCGTCCGCGCAGCAGGACCTCGCGAAACCGCACGGGTTCACCACGATCGGCCTGCAGGGCTGGCAGGTCCTCACCACGGCGAGCGTCAAGGACGGCGGCGACAAGGTCTCCACGCCCGGGTACGCCACCCGCGGCTGGCTGCCGGTGAAGCCGGACGACGCCGGCGCGCCCGGCACCGAGATCAACGCCCTGGTCCAGAACGGCCGGTGCCCGGACGTCTTCTACTCCGACAACATGCGCAAGTGCTTCGGGTACGTCGACAAGCTCGGGCCGGTGGTGACCAAGCCGTTCTCCGACCCGTGGTGGTACCGCACCGACTTCGCGCCGGACATCCGGCCGGGGCAGAACGCGAAGCTGACCATCCCGGGCATCGTCGGGGAGGGCGACGTCTGGGTGAACGGCACGCTCGTCGCCACGACGGACGTGGTGAGCGGCGCGTTCGCCGGGCACACCTTCGACGTCACGAAGCTGGTGAAGCCGGGCCGCAACACCTTGGCGATCAAGGTCTACCCCAACGACCCGACGAAGATGTACACGCTTGACCAGGTCGACTGGGGCCAGATCCCGCCGGACAACAACACCGGCCTCCAGTTCCCGCCCACCCTGCAGGTGTCCGACGCCCTGACCGGCGACAACGCCCACGTCGTCCAGGACAACGCGCCCGACCTGTCCAGCTCGAAGCTGACCGTGAAGCTCGACGTCACGAACAACGCGGCCAGCGCGCAGACCGGGGACGTCGCCGCGACGGTCACCCCGCCCTCGGGCGGCGCGCCGGTCGTCGTCAAGCAACGCGTCACGATCCCGGCGAACACCAAGCGGACGGTCGTGTTCGCGCCGGTCGGGATCGCCCACCCGAAGGTGTGGTGGCCGTACTCGATGGGCGACCAGCCGCTGTACACGCTGACCACCGCGGTCTCGCAGGACGGCGTACTGTCGACGTCGTCGAGGAGCACCTTCGGCATCCGCACGGTGACCTCGCGCCTGGTCGGCAAGTCCGCGCCGCTGCCCGAAGGCGCGCGGCAGTTCACCATCAACGGCAAGGACTTCGTGTTCCGCGGCGGCGGGTTCGCCCCGGACCTGTTCCTGCGCTACGACAAGGGCGACACCGCGCACCAGATCGCGCTGATCAAGAACCTCGGGCTGTCCGGCGTCCGCCTCGAAGGCCACGACATGCCGCAGGACTTCTACGACCAGGCCGACCGGGCCGGCCTGCTGGTGATCGGCGGGTTCCTGTGCTGTGACGCCTGGCAGCCGGAGGACGCCTCGACGCTGACCGAGCGCGACTACCGGATCATGCACGACTCGGCGTACACCATCGCGCAGCGGGAACGGAACCACCCGAGCGTCTTCAACTACGGCTGGAGCGACAACGAGCCGGTGCCGCGCCAGGAGTCCGAGACGCTGAAGGCGTTCGCCGAAGCCGACTTCCAGGTTCCGGTGATCGCCTCGGCCGAGTACAAGAGCACGCCGACACTCGGCCAGTCCGGGGAAAAGGAAGGCCCGTACGACTGGGTGCCGCCGTCCTACTGGTACGACAGCTCGCACTTCGATCCCGAGGACTCCTCCCGCACGAACGCGGGGGGCGCGTGGGGCTTCGCGAGCGAGCAGAGCGCCGGGCACACCGTGCCGACGCTCGACTCGATCAAGCGGTTCCTCTCGCCCGCCGAGCAGGCGAAGCTGTGGCAGGACCCGGCGTACAACCAGTACCACGCGAACTTCGAGCCGGGCCACGGCGGGTACGCGTTCGGCACGCTGTACACGCTCGACCAGTCGATCCTGCAGCGGTACGGGAAGTGGACGTCCCTGAAGTCCTATGTGGACCTGGCGAACATCGCGAACTACGAGAACACCCGCTCGCAGTTCGAGGCGTTCCTGCACCACTCGACGGACAAGGCCAACCCCTCGACCGGTGTCGTGTACTGGCAGCTGAACAAGGGCTGGCCGACGCTGCTGTGGTCGCTCTACAACGACGACGGCGACCAGGCGGGCGCGTACTTCGGCGCCCAGAAGGCGAACAAGCCGCTGCACGCGATCTACGGCTACGACAACGGGTCCGTCACCCTCGACAACCTCGGTGGGACAACGCAGTCCGGGGTTTCCGTGCAGGCCCGGGTGCTCGACACCGCGGGCAAAGTCCTGGACGACCAGACCGCCGCCGGGATCTCCCTGGGGTCGCAGGGCGTGCGCACGGGCGTCCTGAAGCCGAAGGTGCCCGCCGAGACGAAGGCACCGGCGCCCGCGCAGGTCTACTTCGTGGAGCTGCAGGTGAAGCAGGGCGGTAAGGTCGTCGACCGGAACGTCTACTGGCTCTCGACGCAGAAGGACGTCGTCGACTGGGCCAAGACCCTCGGGAACCCGCAGGCGACGCTCTCGCAGTACAGCAACCTGCAGGCCCTGCAGAACCTGCCGAAATCGCAGGTCAGCGCGGTGGCGTCGACTTGTGCGCGGGGCGGGGACCTGGTCACCACGGTGACGGTCACCAACACCTCGAAGACGCCGGGGGCGGCGTTCTTCCTGCGGGCCGACGTCCGCCGCGGCACGCCGGACGGGCGCGAGGCGCCGGGGGACAACCAGCTCGCGAACGCGACCTGGGACGACAACGACATCACGCTGTGGCCGGGCCAGTCGCAGACGCTGACCGTCACCTACCGGGCCGCCGACCTGCGCGGTGCGGCCCCGGTGATCAGCGTCGACGGGTTCAACACCGGCCGGGTCGTGGTGCGGGGGACTGGAGGGGCGCACGCGTGAGCGAGGACCGGATTCTCGGGATCGACTTCGGCGGCACGAAGGTGGCGCTGGGGCTCGCCGATCGCGACGGCACCCTGCTGGCGACCCGCCGGCTGGACACCGACGCGCACGCGGGTGCCGAGCAGGTGGTGGTGCGCGCGCTCGCCGCGGCCAGGGCCCTCCTGGCCGACGAGGGCGCGACGGCCGCCTGCATCGGCGTCGTCAGCCCGGGGATCGTGCTGCCGGACCGTATCCTGCTCGCGCCGAACGTGCCGGGGTGGGAACAGCTGCGGCTGGCGGAGCTGGTGGCCGCGGAGTTCCCCGGCGTGGCGATTTCGGTCGGCACGGACGCGAAGGCGGCGGCGCTGGCGGAGTGGCGCTGGGGCACGCTGGCCGGGGCCGACCCGGCGGTGTTCCTGTCACTGGGCACCGGCATCGCGGCGGCGGTGCTGGTCGGCGGCCGGGTGCTGACCGGCGCCAACGGAGCTGCCGGCGAGATCGGGTACAACCTGCTCTCGCCGCAGGACACCGAGGGTTTCGCGAGCGGAGCGGCGCCGCTCGAGGAAGCCGTCGGTGGGCGTGGGCTGGGCGGCCGGGCGAGTGAATTGCTCGGCCGCCCGGTCACCGCCGGGGAGCTGTTCGCGCTGGCCAAGGAGAACGTCGAGGCCAAGGAGCTGGTGACGGCCGCGCTCGACGAGCTGTCGATGCACGTGGCCAACCTGGCCATCGCCCTGGACCCGCAGCGCATCGCGGTCGGCGGCGGGCTCGTGCGCTCGGCGGACGTGCTGCTGCCGGCGCTGGCGGACCGGCTCGCGCACGCGGTGCCGTTCCCGCCGCAGCTGGTGGCGGCCCGCTTCGACCAGGACGCGGCGCTGCTGGGCGCGGTGGCGCTGGCACTGGGCGGTTAGCCGTCCGGGTGGTGTGCCGGTGCCCCGACCCGGCACGCCACCCGGTTTCAGGCTCCGGCCGCGGCGAGTTCTTCGGTCCGCCGGAAAGCCGCGGGGGAGAGCTGGAACCACACGAGGACCGCGCTGACCGCTTGGACGCCCGCGGCCATCACCCAGACCGCGCGCAGGCCCCAGTGCGCCGCGACCAGGCCGCCGGCCAGCGCGCCCAGCGGCGTCAGGCCCCAGGCCAGCGCGCGGTGGCTGGTGAGCACCCGGCCCAGCAGCGGCGCCGGCGTGAAGCGCTGGCGGCTGGACTGGGAGCAGACGTTCCAGATCAGCACGGTCGCCGTCAGCGAGATCAGCACGACGCCCACCAGCGGCGGCCACGGCGGGACGAGGGCGATCAGCAGCGTCACCACGGCACCGAAGCCCTGCGAGAACCGCATCGACCACGAGTAGCCGAGCCGGTCCACGACCTTCTGCACGACGAACGACGACGCGACCCAGCCGACGGCGAGGCAGGCGAGCAGCAGGCCGTAGCCGACCGGGCCGACGTGCAGCACCTGCGTCGCGTAGAGGACGAACATCGCGTTGCCGGCGCTCGCGGCGAACGAGCCGAGGGCGACGTTCATCGTGATCGACCGCAGCAGCGGCGTCCGCACCAGGTGCCGCAGCCCACCGGAGAGGTCCCGCAGCGGGTGCGTCGTCGCCGCCACGACGGATTGCGCGGGAATCCGGCGGGCCAGCAGGAGCGCGGCCAGCGCGCAGGCCACGGCCAGCCAGGCGGGCGCGCCGCCGCTCACCGCGATCAGGAACCCGGTCACCGGCGGCACGACGAACCGCACGACGCCCTGGTCGATCACGGTGAGCCGCGCGTTGGCGTGGGCGAGCCGCCCGGGACCGACCACTTCGGGGACGAGAGCGCCGCTGGCGCCGTCCCCGAGCACCCGCGCCGAGGTGATCACGAAGGCGACGACCAGCAGCACGGGCAGGCTGAGCACCTCGGCCGAAGCCACGGCGGCGAGCACCACGGCGGCCCCGGCGAGCACGGCGTAGGCCCAGGCCAGCACGGTGGTCCGGCGCACCCGGTCGATGAGCACCCCGGCGAACAGGGACAACAGCAGCCAGGGAGCCTCCCCGACGACGTTGATCAGCGAGACTTCGCGCGGATCGGTGGTGACGGAGACGGCCAGCAAGGGGATCGCGGCCAGCAGCAGGCCTTCGGCGGACGAACCGGACACCGCGACGGCCTGCAGCCGCACCCACCTGGACGCCATGAGCCCGAGCTTGCCGAAGGGACTCGTGAACACCAACCGATTTACCGGCCGGTGATGGAGAGAAGTTCCGAAGCGGCCGTCGTAACGCTCCGGAGCGAATCCGAGACTCCTCACCCGTGGCTCGCCCGGTGCGGCGGCCTTACCTCGAAGGGAAGAAGTTGCGAAGCAACCGAAAGCCGGTCGACCCCACGGTCCAGGCGGCGCGCATCAACCGCCGCGGAACGCTGATCACCGCCCTTGCCACGGTCATCGCCGCCTTGATCGCCGGGGTGTTCGCGGCCTACAAGGTCGGCAACGACCAGGGGGTGGCCGCCGCGCCGACCCGGACGGTGACCGTCACGACCACTGTGCCCGGCCGCGGGAGCCCGCCGGCGTCGCCCGGCGCGGCGCAGGCGAGCGCTGTGTCGTCCCAGGTGCGGCTCGAATCCGGGACCGGCGTCGACATCGACGCCGCCGACGCCCGCGCGGTCGAAACCAGCGGTCCGAACGGGGACGTCGACGTCTACTTCGGCGACCAGTCGGTGCTGGTCAACCGATCGGCGGCGTACTACTACTCCGGCGGTGAGGACGCGGCGAGTACCGGTTGTCCCAAAGCCGTGGCCAACGACAAACCCGCTCCGGGCGGAGGCGTTGCGATGACCCCCGGAAGCCAGTTCTGCGTGCGAACCTCCGAGGGCAAGGTCGGCTGGGTCGGCTGCAACGACGTGAAGAGAGCCGACGACCACACCGGGTACATCGTCCTGAACTACCGGGTTTTCACCACTACCTGAGCCGCGGTGGGTCAGCGGCGCACCCGGGTCGACTCGCGGACGACCAGCTCCGGGGTGAAAACCACCGCCCGCCGTTCCGGTTTCGTGTCCGACGTCTCGGCCAGCAGCAGTTCCGCGGCCGTGCGGCCGAGGCGGCGGGCCGGCTGGCGGACCGACGTCAGCGGGACCGCCGCCGCGCCCGCGAACTCGATGTCGTCGTAGCCGACGATCGCCATCTCGTCCGGGACGCGGACGCCCGCGCCGACCATCGCCTGCAGCACGCCCAGGGCGAGGAGGTCGTTCGCGCAGAACACCGCCGTCGGCCGGGGGCTCGCGCCGAGCAGGCGCGCTCCGGCGTCGCGGCCCGAGGAGACGTCGAGGCCGATCGCCTCCAGCACGGTCAGTTCCGCGCCGGAGCCGGCCAGCGCGTTGCGGAGCCCCTGCTCGCGGTCGCGGCACTGGGTGAGGATGGCGGGGCCGTTGACGAACGCGATCCGCCGGTGCCCGGTCTCCAGCAGGTGCCGTCCCCCGAGCGCCCCGCCGGCGACGTCGTCGACCGACACGGAGCTCGCCTCCGATGCCGGGGCCTTGCGGTCGACGAAGACGTACGGCGTGCCGGTGCGCCGGAACGTCCGCAGCGCTTCGCCGGAGGTCGCGACCGGGCTCAGCAGCACCCCGCGGACCCGCTGCTCGGCGAACATCGCCAGGTACGACGCCTCGAGCTCGGACCGCTGCCCGCTGTTGCAGGTGATGATGTTGAGGCCCTCGGCGTGCGCGGCCTGTTCGGCCCCGCGGGCGACGTCGACGAAGAAGGGGTTCCCGAGGTCGAGCACGAGCAGCCCCATGACCCGGCTGCGCCCGGCGCGCAGCTGCCGCGCGGACTCGTCCCGGACGTACCCGAGCTCCTCGATCACCGAAAGCACCCGGCTCCGCGTCGCGGCCGCGACGACGTGCGGCCGGTTGACCACATTGGACACCGTGCCGATCGAGACGCCTGCTCGCTTGGCGACGTCCTTGATGCCGACCAACCGGACCCCCTCGCTGAGAAGGCGTGAGCCTATCACGATCTGAAACGTTTCAGACCCCAGGTGCGGCCCCGTTCTCCCGGCCGCCCGCCGGAGCCGGCGCAGCGACATGTCGACTTCGTACTGCTACGGATCCCACCCGCCGGGCACCACGGGCCGCGCCCTGGGTGACCGGACTTTTGTCCGGTCGATGTCCAGCCGTTCGTCGGGGATCCGCCGGGATAGGGTGGCCGCGTGCGGAGTCGACTGGTGTTGATCGGTGCGGTCCTGTCCTCCCTGCTGCTCCTGCCGGGCATCGCCTCGGCTTCGCCGGTCGTGGAAGGCGATACCGACGATCCGGTCACCGCCGCGCCCGCGGTCACGCGGCCGGACACGCCCCACTGCAGCGTCACGCTCGCCGACGGCTTCCGCTCCAACGCCGCCGACGGCAGCCCGCGGTTCTACGAGGGCACCCTCACCCCGCCGAAGGCCTGCCCCGGGCCGTGGGCGAAGGTCGTCATGGACCAGACCGTCACCGTGAGCGGGCGGCAGTACGACCGGATCGGCGACCTGAAGATCGGCGGCACCGAGGTCTGGTGGGGGACGACCGAGGAGCCCAGCGGCGAGGGCCGCCGCGCGATCACCTACCACTTCGACAAGGACCTGACGCCCTACAGCGCCTTGCTGCGGACCCCGCAGCCCTTCCACGGCGGCGTCGAGAACTACACCTCGCCGATCTACACCGGCGTCTACGCCCAGACCGTGACGCTCACCTACTACCAGGCCGACCGCAGGCACCCCGCACCGGAAACCCCCGGCCACGTCGCCGGGTTCGGGCACGCCGACGCGACGCCCGCCGCGCCCACCGTGCACTTCACCGCCCAGGGCCTGCCGCGCAACATCACCCGCGCCTACCTCGAGGTCACCCTCGAAGGGCACGCCTGCGACGAGCAGTGGTTCGACGACGTGCCCGACGACGTCGCGGCGAAGTACCCGGCGGCCGGGCTGTGCGGGAAGGGCCCCTACCGCGAGGCGAACTTCGCGATCGACGGCACGCCGGCCGGGAGCGCGTTCACCTTCCCGCACATCTACTCGGGCGGGATCGTGCCCCAGCTGTGGCGGCCGATCGTCGCGATCGACACCTTCAGCCTGCACGCCGAAACCTACGACGTCACGCCGTTCGCGGGGCGCCTCGTCGACGGCGGGACCCATGACCTCTCGTTCTCCTTCCCGGACATCGGCGGCGAATTCACCGTCGTCCCGACGCTACTGCTCTACACCGACAAAAACGCCGCGCAGACATCCGGTGCCCTGACCCGGCACGACGTCGCCGCCGCGCCGGTGCGGCAGACGACGGTCAAGGACATCGACGGCGGGGTGAACGTCACCGTCACCGCGAAGCGCGACGACGTCACGGCCGGCTACGTCGACACCTCCGCCGGCCGCGTGTACACGCGCGTCGAGCGCACCCGCGACTACCGCAACAGCGACGACGTCACCGGCGGCGGCTTCACCCAGCACGTCGTGCAGGCCGATTCCGGGCAGCAGACGTCGGTGTCCACAGTGGACGGCCGACCGCGCTCGTCGGCCCGGCACACCTGGTCCTACCCGCTGACCACGGACGCGACCGCGAACATCACCGACGACCAGAACCTGCGGATCTCGGGCTCGGTGGAGATGACGAAGATCCTCGGAGACGCCACCGGCGACGGCCGGAACTGGCGGCCGGTGAGCGCGTCCCGCGAGTGGCTGACCTCGTCGGGCGTATTGGCCCGCACGAACGGCGTGAACACCGAAGCCGACGGCCGCTCGAAGACACTCTTCACCGGCTCCGACGACCTGGGCCGGCCGTACTTCCACTACGTCGCGAGCCAGCACGGGCTGATCACCGGGAACCGAATTGTCGGTGGTCGCGGATAGGGTCCGGCGCGTGACCGAACCTGCCTTCGTGACCGAAACCCGGACCGCCTACGACACCGTCGCCGATTCCTACGCCGAGCAGCTGCGAGACCTGCTCGACGAGAGCCCGTGGGACCGGGCGATGCTGAGCACGTTCGCCGAACTGGTCGGGAAAAGCGGCCCGGTCGGAGACCTCGGCTGTGGCCCGGGCCGGCTGACCGGGTACCTGGCCTCGCTCGGGCTGGACGTGTTCGGCGTCGACCTCTCGCCCGGCATGGTCGAGGTGGCCCGGCGGACGCACCCCGGGCTGCGGTTCGAGGTCGGTTCGATGGCCGCACTGGACCTCGGCGACGGCACCCTGGCCGGGGTGGTGGCGTGGTATTCGCTCATCCACACTCCACCGGAAGAACTGCCGCCGGTGGTGGCGGAGCTGGCGCGGGTGCTGGCACCGGGCGGACGGCTGCTGACCGGGTTCCAGGTCGGCGACGAGCGCCGCCGCATCACCCAGGGCTACGGCCACGACGTCGCCTTCGACGCGTACCGGCTGCAGCCGGACTTCGTGGCCGAGCTGTGCGTCGCCGCCGGGCTCGTCGTGGAGGCGCGGCTGGTCCGCGAACCGCACGGCCCGTACGAGAAGACACCGCAGGCGTACCTGCTGGCCCGCAAGCCGGGGTGAACCCGGTCTCGCTACGCGTCACCCGATCGGGCTAGTACGGTACTGTCGGTCCCATGGGGAGTCTCCGCTCACGAGTCTTGGGCTGGGTCGGCCGGCGCTACCTCGCCCGGCAGTCGAAAAAGGGTTTCGACCTCGAAAAGATGTCGGCCATCCTGCCCGATTCGGCGCTGCTGCCGCTGCGGCGGGAGGGCCTCGACCCGGTCCCCGCGATGGCCGCGCAGCGGAGCGAGGCGCCGATCGGCCGGCTCGACCTGCCGTTCGGGATGAACGCCTGGCTCGTCACCGGCTACGACGAAGCGAAGGCCGTGCTCGGCAAGGCGTCTGGGTTCTCCAGCGACTTCGGCAACCTGGTCGGCAACGCCGGCGTGACCGCCGACCAGAACCCGGGCGGCCTCGGTTTCGCGGACCCGCCGGTGCACACACGGCTGCGGAAGCTGCTCACGCCGGAGTTCACCATGCGCCGGCTGAGCCGCCTGGCCCCGCGCATCGACGAGATCGTCGCCGAGCAGCTCGACGCGATGGCCGCGGCCGACGGCCCGGTCGACCTGTGGCAGGCGTTCGCGCTGCCGATCCCGTCGCTGACCATCTGCGAGCTGCTCGGCGTGTCCTATGAGGACCGCGAGGACTTCCAGCGGCTGAGCACCGCCCGCTTCGACCTCTTCGGCGGCGCGGGCGCCTCGCTCGGCGCCATGTCGGAGTCGCTGACGTACCTGCTCGACATCGTCAAGAAGCAGCGCGAACAGCCCGGCGACGGCCTGCTCGGCATGCTCATCAAGGAACACGGCGACGAGATCGACGACCGCGAGCTGGCCGGCCTGGCCGACGGCGTGCTCACCGGCGGCCTGGAGACCACGGCGAGCATGCTGGCGCTCGGCGCTCTGGTGCTGCTGCGCGACGAGAAAGCGATGGACGCCGTCCGCGGTGACGACGAGTCCGTGCACCGCTTCGTCGAGGAGCTGCTGCGCTACCTGACCGTGGTGCAGATGGCGTTCCCCCGGTTCGCCAAGGAGGACATGGAGATCGGCGGCGTGCGCATCGCCGAGGGCGACATCGTGCTGGTGTCGCTGTCCGCGGCGGACCGCGACCCCAAGCTGGGCCCGGACATGGAGAAGTTCGACGCCACCCGCGAGCCGACGTCCCACCTGGCCTTCAGCTACGGCATCCACCGCTGCATCGGCGCGGAGCTGGCCCGGATGGAGCTGCGCACGGCCTACCCGGCGCTGATCCGCCGCTTCCCGAACCTGCGGCTCGCGGTGCCGGAGGAGCAGCTGTCCTTCCGTAAGGTGTCCATTGTGTACGGTCTGGACGAGCTGCCGGTGCTGGTCGACTGACGGGCGTCAGTGCGGGATGGCCCGGTGGCGACGGCGCGGGACGCGGTCCCGGTGCGCTTCGATGACGAGCGCGACCTCGGTGGCGGTGTTCGTGGTCGCGAGCTCCGCCAGGTAGCCGACCCCGGCGGCCAGGGCCGGCAGGTCCACGGCGAAGTAGACCCCCATCAGCGGGTTGACGAACAGCTCGCTGCCCGCGGTGCGGGTGCTGCCGTGCACGTCCCCGAACTCACCCCGCAGCGCGGCGGCGATCTGCCCTTGGACGATGCTCGGCCGGCCCGGGGTCGCCCGGTTCGCGTGCGCGACGGCGTCCAGGTAGGCCGCCGCTTCCGGGGACGCCGACGGGATCGACAGCGCGCCCAGGTACCCGCCGGCCCGGTCGAGGGCGGCGAGGTTCTCCAGCACGTGCGCGTGGCAGACGCCGTGGAAGGCGTCGATGCCGAAGCCGAGGCTGACCACGATCCGGTCGAGGCCCTCGAGCGCGGCCACCGCGGCGAGGCTGGTCATGTCCTCCTCGGGGGTGCCGAGGCCGGATTCGTCCCCGCGCAGCAGGATGTCCGTGCCGCCGTCGACGAGCACCACCGCGTCGACGGCGAGCTGCGCGACCAGGGCTTCGTAGGCTTCCCGCAGCGGCCAGGCCCCGACGCGCGGGAAGGCGTGGACGACCGGCGGCCACCCCTGTGTTCCGAGCCAGCCGGCGAGGGTCCGCTCGGGGAAGTAGCCGTCGTCGCCCGCGCTGCCGGGCCGCACCCGCGCCACGTCCGGCGCGATCCAGTCGTCCAGCTCGAGCCGGTTCAGGTCGCTGAACGCCAGGTTCGCGAAGCAGACCTCCTTGCCCTGGGCACGCAGCGCGAAGGCGAGCGGGAGACCGGCGTAGACGTCGAACCCGCCGCCGGCGCCGGCGATCAGGACCCGGCGGGCGGGCCGCAGCCGGGTGAACAGCGGAGGCTCCGCGAGCGAGAACACGCCGCCATCGTACGGAGGTTTCAGCGGACGCCGCGGGGCCGGAACTGGATGCTGATCCGCGGCCCGGCCGCCCGGGTCGTCTTCGGGATCGCGTGTTCCCACGTGCGCTGGCACGAGCCGCCCATGACGATGAGGTCGCCGTGGCCGAGGGCGTAGCGGTGCGACTCGCCGCCGCCGCGGGGGCGCAGGGCCAGCTGGCGGGCCGTGCCCACCGAGAGGATCGCGACCATCGTGTCCTCGGTGCTGCCACGGCCGATCGTGTCGCCGTGCCACGCCACGCTGTCCCGGCCGTCGCGGTAATAACACAGCCCCGCGGTGCGGAACGGCTCGCCGAGTTCATCCGCGTAGTGCTCGCTCAGCGCGGCGCGGGCCTCCGCCAGCACGGGATCGGGGAGGGTTTCCGTTTCGCGGTAGAAGCACAGCAGCCGCGGGACGTCGACGACCCGGTCGTACATCTTCCGCCGCTCCGCCTGCCAGGGGACGCCGGTGGCGAGTGCGGCGAACACCTCGTCGGCGCCGGCGAGCCAGCCCGGCTGCACGTCGACCCACGCGCCGGAGCCGAGCTCGGTCCGGCGCGGGGCCAGGGCGTGCAGCGTGACGGGGCCGGATTCGCCGAACAGCGAGGCCTGCAGGGCCGGAGTCGTCATGGGTCCGACCGTACCACGATGTTCGAACAGATGTTCTACGTGAAACATCGCGAAGCCGTCGGTCCCGGGGTCAGCCGGTGGGCCGGTCCGCGAACCCGGGCCAGCCGCACCAGTCCGGCCGCGAGAACGCGTCGGGGTGCTCGATGACCTCGAGCACCCGCCGCGCCCAGGTTGCCGCCCAGGCGTCGGCCGAGTGCTCGGCGGTCCGGGTGTGGCCCACCATGCAATGAGCGCGCTGAGCGCCGTCCGGCGACCCTGGCTCGGACAATCGGGGTCCGCGACCAGCTCCAGCAGGACGGGCAGGTGGCTGGGCTCGGCCATCATCAGGTCCCGGTCCTGCACCGGCTCCACGGCGCCGCGATCCGGGGCCGGCGGGAGCGGCGATCAGTGCGTGACGTCGTAGACGAGCTTCTGCACCCCGTTGCCGTACGCCTCGCTCTCGACCAGCTTCAGGTTCTGCTTGTCCTTGTCGGTCTCGCTGAACAGCCGCTTGCCCGCGCCGAGCAGGACCGGGAAGACCAGCAGGTGGTAGCGGTCGATCAGGCCCGCGTCGGCCAGGGCGCGGTTCAGGGTGGCGCTGCCGTTGACGATGATCGGGCCGCCCTCGGTCTCCTTGAGCGCCGCCACCTCGTCCAGGGAACGCAGGATCGTCGTCTCGCCCCAGTTGTCGACCAGGTCCGCCTCGGCCAGCGTGGTCGACACGACGTACTTCGGCATCGCGTTGTAGCCGGCGAACTCGACGGTCATGCCCGGCCAGACGGGCGCGAACGCCTGGTAGCTGACCCGGCCCAGCAGCAGCGCGGTGGCTTCCTCCTGCTCGCTGCCCTTGATCGCGTAGGCGGCCGGGTCGAACTCGATGTCCTTGAACGTCCAGCCCGCGTTGCGGTAGCCCGGCTCCCCGCCGGGGGCTTCGACGACGCCGTCGAGCGAAACGAACGAGGTGGAGATCAGGGTGCGCATGCGGTGCTCCTCGGAGGGTCGATCGTGCTTCCAAGAGTCTGTCGAACGGCGCAAGCGCGATTCGACACCCACCCCGGAGAAAACTTCCGACCGACCACGCGCGAGAGAAGTGGGTCTTGCCCGCCGCCGCGCGGGCTCGTACAGTCACTTCCACGCCGGATAAAGGTCTGGACCTTTGTGCGAGCCACCGCCGCCTCGAGTGACACAGGAGGTTGACGGTGCGCAGACTTCACGGTGCGGGCGTGCTCGCGGCGGCGGCGCTGGGGCTCGCGGTGTGCACCCCGGCGGCGGACGCCCAGGTCGGCACGGGTCCGTGGACGGCGGACTCGCCGGGCTACTCCGAGCAGGAGCGGGGATGCGGTGACATCTCCGGCTTGACGTTCAAGCTCACCTGCTCGACCGGCAGCGGCGACCAGCGCGCGGAACGCCGCTACGCCACCTACACCGGCGGCACCCATCAGTTCGAAGGCTCCTTCAAGATCACCAGCATGACCGGCTCCCGGATCAGCCTCAAGCAGACCTTCCGGGACGGTTCGAACGCCGGGCCGTACTTCATGCTGGCCGTCGAGAAGGGCGGCCGGATGTACGCGGTGGAGGGCGGGGCGACGCTGGGCAGCGGCGCGACCGTCGGCACGTCGGTGCGGGTCAACACGATCAACCAGGTCGGCAGCTCGCACAAGGTGTACCTCAACGGCTCCCTGAAGCAGACGATCTCGAGCCCGGGCGGCAGCTACTACGACAAGTTCGGCAGCTACCGCACCTCGAGCGGCGCGGGGCCGATCACCGTGCAGTGGAGCGGGATCAAGTTCTGGCACAAGTGACCCCACGGCGTCCCCGGGTCACGCCGGGGACGCCGCCCAGGCGCCGAGGTCGTCCCAGGCGGCCAGCCGGCGACCGCTGGTGAAGCGGCGGTGGGCGCCGGTCAGCGGGTCGTCGAAGTCGAGCACCTTGGCCAGCAGCTGCAGGGGTTTCGTGAAGTCGCCCAGCGGTTTCTCGCGCAGGACCGGGTAGAAGTCGTCGCCGAGGATCGGGACGCCGAGGCCGCTCAGGTGCACGCGCAGCTGGTGGGTCCGGCCGGTCGAGGGGACCAGCCGGTACCGGCCCAGTCCGTTCCGGTGCTCGAGCAACTCGACGTGGGTCTCGGCGTTCGGCTCGCCCGGCACCTCCTGGGCGGCCAGGACCCCGCGGTCCTTGACGATCCGGCTCCGGACGGTCCTCGGCAGGTCCAGGGCCGGGTCGTACGGCGCGATCGCCTCGTACTCCTTGTGCACCCGGCGGTCGCGGAACAGCGTCTGGTACCTGCCGCGCAGCTCCGGCGTGATCACGAACATCACCAGCCCGGCGGTGACACGGTCCAGGCGGTGCGCGGGGGACAGGTGCGGCAGGCCGAGGTCGCGGCGCAGCCGCACGAGCGCGGTCTCCAGGATGTGCTGCCCGCGCGGGATGGTCGCCAGGAAGTGCGGTTTGTCGACGACGAGCAGATGCTCGTCGCGGTGCACGACGTCGATCGCGAACGGCACCGGCACCTCGTCCGGCAGGTCGCGGTGGAACCAGATGAACGAGCCGGGCGCGTACGGCGTGTCGACGCCGAGCGGGCCGTCGGTGCCGTGGATGCGCTCTTCGCGCAGCATCTGCTCGATCCGCCCGGGCGAGACGCGCGGCAGCCGGTCGACCAGGTGCGCCAGCAGCGTCGGCCACTCGCCGTCGGGCAGTTTCAGCCGGGCCGGGTCCAGCCCGTGGCGGGGCGGGATCGGCGGGCGGAGCTTGCGTCTCATCGTCCCCGACTGTAACTAACCCTCGGACGGCGTCCGGTAGCGCGCGAGGTAGCGGGCGGTCGCCTCGGCGTTCTTCGCTTCGGCGGCCTCGGCGCGGATGCGGCGTCCGGTGTGGTGCGGGAAGCCCTGCCGGCCGAGCCGGTGTTCGACGCTCTCCTCCATGTACGCGCACGAGTAGAAGTACGCGACCAGGGCGGCCATCAGGACAAGCGAGAGCCGCAGCCAGATCGAGCCGGGCAGCAGCAACCACACCGCGCACAGCGGCGCGATGCCGATCGACCGCTGCAGCACGAAGCGGGCGCGCCAGTGCTTCGACGTCGCATCGTGCAACGCCCAGTCGTTGTAGCGGGCCGGCAGCTTGACCCCGACCGCGTAGCCGAGCCAGCGGAGCACACCAGGTCGTTCCATGAGGACTACAGTACACTAATAGTTAGTGTACTAATTGTCTCGTGGGCCACGTTAGGATCGCGCCATGATCGACCTGGGTGAAGACCCCCTGAAGCTGGACCGGCAGGTGTGCTTCGCGCTGTCGGTGGCTTCGCGCAGCGTCATCGCGATCTACCGGCCGCTGCTGGAGCCGTACGGGCTGACCCACCCGCAGTACCTGGTGATGCTCGCCCTGTGGGAGCAGTCACCGCGGTCGGTGAAGGAGCTGGGCGAGGCATTGCGCCACGAGCCGGCCACGCTGTCACCGCTGCTCAAGCGCCTCGAGGCGCTCGGCTACGTCACCCGCAGCCGCAGCCGCTCGGACGAGCGTCGGCTGACGGTCGAGCTGACCGAGACCGGCCGCGCGCTGCGGACCGAGGCGGAGAAGATCCCGTACAAGGTGGTGGAGACGCTCGGCATGGAGGTGTCCGAGCTGGAAGCGCTGCACGGCGTGCTGAGCCGCGTCATCGCCGCGACGGCCTGAGGAATGCCCGGCCGCCGGGCGGGGTTGGACCCGGTGTGCTGAAGATCAGGCTGGGCGTCGCCCCGGCCGCGGGCACCGGGCCGGCGGAGTTCGCCGGGCTGGCGCAGCGGCTGGAGGACGCCGGCGTCGACTCGCTGTGGCTGTCCGAACTGGTCTACTCGCCCGAGGTCGACCCGTTGATCGGGATGACGCACGCGCTGGCGCGGACGGCGAAGCTCAAGGTCGGCACCGGCGTCGCGATCCTGCCGGGACGGCACCCCGTCCTGGTGGCCAAGCAGCTGCTCACCCTGGCCGGGCTCGCGCCCCGGCGGGTCCTGCCGGTGTTCGGCCTGCGCCCGGCCCGCGCGGCCGAAGCCGCCCTCTTCCCGGTGCCGTCCGGCCGCCGCGCCGCGGTCTTCGACGAGTCCCTCGTGCTGCTGCGCCGGCTCCTGGAAGAGGACGAGGTCTCCTTCGACGGCGAGTTCTTCCAGGTCGAGCGGGTCCGGCTCGGTCCGCGCCCGCAGAAGCGCCTCGACGTCTGGCTGGGCGGTTCCGCCCCGGCCGCCCTGCGCCGGACGGGCCGGCTCGCGGACGGCTGGCTCGGCAGTTTCCACACGCCGTCGCAGGCTCGCGACGCCCGCATCGCCATCCAACGGGCCGCGGCGGAGGCCGGGCGCGAGATCGAGGAGGACCACTTCGGGCTCAGCCTCGCGGTGGCCGACCGCGGGATCCCGGACGAGCTCGCCGCGGTGGCGGCCCGGCGGAACCCCGGCGTGCCGCTGCCGGACCTGGTGGCGACGAGCTGGCCGGAGGCCCGGCGGCTGGTGGAGCAACACATCGAAGCCGGGCTGTCGAAGTTCGTGATCCGGCCCGCGCACGCCGATTTCGACGGCTTCCTGGAGAAGTTCCAGGCGGAACTGGTGCCCCTGCAGAACTAGCCGTGGTTGACGTTGCCGTGGACCTGGCCGATCTGGAACGCGCTCCCGCTCACCGTCCCGCTGATCACGTTCGTCGTGCTGCCCGGTGCCGTCGGCTCGATCTTGGACCGGGCCACGGCCAGCTCCTCCTCGTAGCCGCCGGCGCCGTGGCGCAACAGGTCCCCGCTCGGGTTCGGGACGTACAGGTAGATCGTCCCGCGGTACTCCTTGATCGCGACGTCGGCCGGGACGACCTTCGTCGCGGGCAGCTTCGCGTATTCGCTGGCCAGCACGTCTTCGAAGACCCGCTGCGACAGCGCCACCGCGAGGAACGTCTGGTCGGGGTCGGAGCGCTCCAGCACCGAGCGCACCGGGTCGGCGTCGAGCAGCCGGTGCGTCGTGATCACGGCACTGCCGATCGCGGCGGCCGAAGTCGTGCCCGGTGCCGGTTCGAGGATCGGGCCGACGTTCAGGCTGGCCCGCATCCGCAGGCGGACCGACCGCGCGGCCGACCGCAGGCGCGCGTCCCGCTCGGCGAGCACGGCCTGCAGCTCGTCGAAGAACCGGGTCACCACCGCGGGCAGGAACCGCGGGTCGAAGCCGAGCCCGTAACCGTCGCCGGTGCCGTGCGGGAACAGCGCGGTTTCCCAGACTTCGCGCAGCCCGGCGCGGGTGAAGGCCTGCGAAAGCACGTCGGGGATGGCGGCGGACACCACCGCCTGGGTGGCGGCGGGGTTGCTGCCGAACCCCTTCGTGTCGACCACCAGCAGGGCGCGGTAGGGCGGGAGTTCTTCGACGGACAAGGTCGGGCCTTCCTGGTTGCCGGTGACCTGGAGATTCTGACGGACCGCGGCCCCGCTGCTCTCGTACGTTCGAGGTAATTCCCCCGGCATCCCGTGCCGTCGCGCGCGGGCGACAGGTACACAGGGAAGTTCGGGCCTCGGGTGGGAGCTCTCGGATGACGTCTCGGAGCGGTGCCGCATCACCTTCCGAAGTGCACAACCACGTCGACGGTGGCGCGGCCGGGGTGGTGCTGCAGGCCGGGACCATCACCGGTGACGTCTGGGTCGCCGGCCCGCGGTCGCCGCACCCGGTACCCCGGCAGCTGCCGCCGTCGCCGTCGCACTTCACCAGCCGGGCCGGCGAGCTCGCGGCCCTGGACGAGGTCGCCGGGCAGGAAACCGGCGGCCGGCCCGCGCTCGCCGTGCTGGTCGGGCCGGGTGGGGTCGGCAAGACCGCCCTCGCCGTCACGTGGGGCGGCCGGCACGCCGGGCGCTACCCCGACGGCCAGCTCTACGCCGATCTGCGGGGGTTCTCGGCGGGGACCACGGTCCTGCCGGACGAGGCGCTCGGCGCGTTCCTGCGCGCGCTCGGCGTCGCCCCCGAGCGCGTGCCGCCCGACCTGGCCGAGCAGGCCGCGCTGTTCCGGACGCTGACCGCGGGCCGTCGGCTGCTGGTCGTGCTGGACAACGCCTTCTCGGCGGCCCAGGTCCGGCCGCTGATCCCCGCGTCCGCCGGCTGCACCGTGGTGGTGACCAGCCGGCTGCGGCTGGACGGCCTGGTCTCGGAGGGTGCGCGCTTCCTCGACGTGGCACCGCTTTCCCAGCCGCACGCCGTGGAACTCGTGGTGAACGCGGTGGGCCGGGCCCGGGTCGCCGGCGAGCTCGACGAGGTCGCCGAGCTGGCCGCGCTGTGCGGACGGCTGCCGATCGCGCTGCGCGTGGCGGCCGCCCGGCTGGCGTCCCGGCCCCAGTGGCAAGTGGCCCGGGTGGTGGCCGAACTCGGCGACGAACGCTCGCGGCTGAGCCGGCTGTCGGCGGAGGGTGCCGCCCCGGTGGCGGCGATGTTCGACTGGTCGTACCGGGCGTTGCCGGAACCGGCGGCCAAGCTGTACCGGTTGCTGGGCGAGTTCCCGGGCGCCGTGTTCGGCGTCGAGATCGCCACGGCGGCGACCGAGCTGCCCGATCCCGCCGAAGACCTCCAGCAGCTCGTCGACGCGAGCCTGCTGGAAGAGGTCGACGAGTTCCGCTACCGCTTCCACGACCTCGTCCGGCTGCACGCCCGTGCCCAGCGCGACGACGACCGCGCCGAGGTGGTGCCGCGGGTGGCGACCTGGTACCTGCACGCGATGACGCGGGCGAACATGGTCGTCATCCCGCTCCGCTGGCGGGTCAGCCCGGTGTGCGAGCAGTACCGCGGCACCCCGCCCGCGTTCGGCTCCGGCCGGGCCGCGCTCGACTGGCTCGACGCGCAGCTGCCGAACGTGCTGGCCGTGCTCGAGGAAGCGGACGCGCAGCGCCACGACGAGGTGGCCTGGCAGCTGTGCGAGGCGTTGTGGGAGCTGTTCCTGCACCGGAAGCACTTCCCGCGGTGGCTGCGTTCGCACGAGCTCGGGATCGCCGCGGCCCGGCGGTGCCGCAACGCCGTCGCGGAGTCGCGGCTGTGCTGCCAGCTGGGCCGCGCTTACCTGGACCTGGGCCGGTTCGAGGAGGCGGAGGAGCACTGCGAGCGTGCGCTGGAGCTGGCGCGGGCGGCGGGGAGCCGACACAACGAATCGGTGGCGCTGGACCAGCTCGGCACGGCCGCGCAGGGCCGCGGTGACGTCGAGGCCGCGATCCGGCGCTACACCGGCAGCATGGCGATCGAAGCGGAGCTGGGCATCGACCGCGGCGTCGCGCAGCGGCACCGCCGGATCGGCGAGGTGCTGGCGCAGGCCGGCCGTGACGCCGAAGCGGCCGAGCACCTGGAAACCGCCCGGCGGATGTTCGCGGAGATGGGCGACGAGAAGGACGAGGCGAAGGTGCTGGTGGGCCTCGCCCGCCTGGACGCCCGCGGCGGCGACGTCGCCTCCGCGGAGCGGCGCCTGGAGCGGGCCTGGACGGTCCTGTCGGAATCGGGCTCATCGTTCTACCAGGCGGACGTTCTGGTCGGCTTCGCCGACGTGGCGGAGCACGGCAACGACCGGGCGGCGGCGCGCGGCCACCTCGCCGAGGCACTGAAGCTCTACGAGCAGGTCGGCGGGCCGCAGGTGGAGCGCGTCCGGGCCCGGCTGGAGCGTTACGACGCCGAGGTCGCCGAGCCGCCGCCCGCCGACCACCCAGACGTGGGCGGCGACAGCGCCGAACGCGCCGCCGACGACGGCGAGTCCGCCGGAGCGGTCCCCGACCACGCCGCCGACGGCGGCGACGGAGAGCCCGGGCAGGTCGGCGAATGACCGGGCGATGAGCGCGCGGGCGTCGGCGAACGCCGGGGTGGCGGCGTGCACGAGGACGTCCGCCAGCGCCGGGCACTGGCCGCACCCGGCGGTGGCGAAGCTGCCCCGCGCGCCGGAGGCCAGCGCGTAGGTCCAGAGCAGCGGCGGGTGCATCATCCGCGCGGCCGGGTCCGGGGCAGCGGGATCAGCGGCCAGGTCGTGCGCCGCGGTAGCGGCGCGGGGGACACCGGCACGGCCCGGGCGGGTTCACCGAGGCCGAGCAGGGCGTACATCTCCCGCCGGAGGATCTTCCCGGCTTGCCCGGGGCGCGAAGTCAGCAGGCCGGCGATGTGGGCGTCGAGGCCGTGGCGCTGCGCTTCCCGCGCGGCTTCGAGCTGGGGGAGGAGCGGTCGGCTCCGGTCCCACAGCGGCGTTTCCGCGGCCAGCACCGCGGTGGGGCTGCCCGGCAGCAACGGTTGCGGAGCGTGGGGAATCCGGAGAACGGGGGTACCGGCCCCGGCCGCGAAGGCGCCGACGGAGGTGTAGTCGGCCAGCACGACATCGGCGGCGGTGACGGCCCCGCGCCAGTCGCTGTGCGGAGCCAGCACGACGAGCCCGGCTTCGATGGCGTCGGCGAGCCAGCCGAGTACCTGACCGACGCCGTGCTGCGACCAGATCTGTGGGTGCAGCGAAGCGACCACCTGTGCGTGCGGTGCCGCGTCGACGATGTGCCTGAAGAGGTCCGGGTTGCTGCCGAAGCCGGAGCGGGCGGACCAGGACACGGTGACGCAGATGATCTCCCGATCGTCCGTGACGCCGAGGGCCCGCCGGTACTGGTCCCGGTAGAGAGCACTGGCGACGAGCCGATCGAAGGCGATGTCCCCGGCGACGACGGCGTGCGGAACGGCCTGCGGGCAGAGGTCGGCGAGGAGTTCCAGTTCCCGCTGGTGGGTGAGCACGATCCGGTCGGCGAGGACCCGGCCGTCCCGCAGCAGCTGCTCGGGGTGCAGGCCGGTGACGAGCTCGCCGGAGCGGTACTGCCCGAGGCCGCCGCCGTGGGGGACCAGGAGCTTGGGACCGCGCACGTCGGCGAGGCCGCGGTTGCTGCCGGCGAGCACGAGGCCGTGCGTGGTCCGGGCGGCCTGCTTCGCGGAGAGGAGGAGCCCACCGTGCGCCCGGACCAGGTCGGCGGCATCGGGCCGGTCCTCACCGTCTTCCGGCACGGTGAAGACACACTGCAGCCGGTGGTCGGTTTCGAGGAGCGGGACAAGGTCCTCGAGCCGGATGAGCGCGACGATGTGCGGGGCGAGGAACAGCGCGGACTCGCCGATCCGGGTCGCCCAGCACCGCTCCGCGGCGGCTCCTCCGTCGTCGTTCATTGTCGCCAGCCCGCGGGTGATGGGCAGCGCGACGCGAAGCAGCGGTGGTGGGTGCGGATCGGCGGGCGGAACACGTCGGACCGGTCGGGGTGGATCCGGGGCGATATGCGGCCGGCGGGGACTGCGGCTCTCATGGTGCCTCCTGGAGCGGGTCGGCAGGCAGTGCCGACAGGTCGGACCTGGGCGGTGGCCGTGCGTGGGCGCGGCCGATCTGCACCGGCCGGCTCGGCATTCGGTCGAGCCGGCTGGAAGGCGCGGACAACCCTGTCCATGGGAGAGGCACTCGGAGGCCGGTCGCGGGTTCTTGGCCCGTTCGCTCGGCCGGGTGGCTCGGAACCACCGATAAGGGTGGTTTGCATTCCCCGGGAAGTTGGTCTTGGGTGTTTAGCCGGACGGCGGCACCACCCCCGGGTGGGGGAGTCGTATGCTGTCGACTCGGCAGTAAGTCCGCGCTCGCGTCACGGTGGGTCGCAGGTTATTGCCATTCAGGAGCGGTCCCTGGTTGCAGCCGGGGGCCGCTTCTTTCACATCTGTCTCATCACTCGTCCAGCCTTTCCAGCATCCGGTCGATCAGCGCCGGTGTTTCTTCAGCGGGAAGCGCTGCTGCTTCGAGCTTGTAGAAAATCTGGATGAACTCGGCTGCCTTCACGGCTCCGGTCACATCGTCGAAGAACAGGTCTCCGTTCGGCTGTTCCAGGTTGAGGAACAGGTCGTCCTCCTGTTCGGACAGCTGGAGCAGTTCGAAGGAGCTCTGCATGCCATCGATCCAGCCCGCCTGGTACGGCAGGATTCGCAGCGTCACGTTGCGCTTTTGGGCGATTTCCTTCAGGTGGCGCAACTGGATCCGCCAGCCGTGGGCATCGGTGATGCGCCGGTGAAGCACCGACTCGTCGAGGATGAAGAAGTGCTCGAAGTCGAGCTCCTCATCCAGCCGCTGCCGCCGCTCGGCGCGGAGGTCGACCATCCGTTTGGCGATGGCCGGGTCGCCGGACTTCACCAGCGACCGGGTGTATTCGGGTACCTGGAGCAGTCCGGGCACGAGGTGCAGCTGGTATTGGCGGAGGATCACGGCGGCTGCTTCGAGCCCGAGAAACTTCACGAACTCCGGGCTGCTGGTGCGTTTGTACTTGTCCCACCAGCCCGGTTGCCGGCCGGCCTTGGCCATCTGCACGTAGGTCTCCACGCGATCTCGATCGGTGATGCCGTAGTGCAGGAGGAGAGCTTTCAGGTCGGTTATCGACAGGCCCACTTGGCCACCCTCGATGCGGTTCAGCTTGCTGAGGGACCAATCGAGTGCGTCGGCAACATCCTTCTGGGTGAGCTGCAGGGCCTCCCTCGCCTCCCTGATCTCAGCCAACACCCGCCGTTGGGAGGCCACTGGCGAGTGCGCCTTAGTCATATCGGTCCGCTCCAATCACTCGGTGGGGTGACACTCGGCAGAGTGCCACATAGCAGAAAGATAGCAGGCTGGTGGTCGTACGTCAGCCTGCCTCGCGTAAGAACGCTACCTTGTCGTTCGCCAAGTGGCGATGCGACCTACGGCAGTCGACTTCGACCCGGTGTGACCTGGCCAGGGCGTCTCTTGAGAGCGGTGAGCCGACTGGTGGGAATGGTGCGCGGAGGTGGGCCAGGACGACCCGCGGAGAAGGCTGCGCCGTGATCGAGCCGCTGTGCCACCGCAGCCGGGCGGTGGCGAGGTCTCGTCGTCGATGGAGAAGGACGCGCCGGTTTCGCCGTGGGCTGGGCGCCGAGTTTTCCTTCGTCGTCGAGGTGCGTGGCCCGCCGACATGAATCCTGTTCACCCCGGGCCACGCCGAAGACAATCGACAGTCGCTTCCGCCGCTGGACGGCGTCGGCGTAGCCCGTCCGGACACGACCTTCGACGCCGAAGTCTGCAAGCAGGGGCAACGTGGCCGAACGCTGCTTCAACCGGGCTCGAACAGCTTCGTGGCCTCGCCATCAGCTGTGCCAGACGCACCGTTCGCCGGCAGGGCGAACTCCCCATCGCCGCCGTCGTGCTCTGACTCCGATGACCTACAGGCCGACTCCGATGCGCAGGCGAGGTGCCCTCGTCGCCAAAGGTGCAGGGCCGAGGAGGGAGGCGGCTAGGAGTGGGTTTCCAGGAACGCGCCCCACGCTGTGTGGGTAAAGGCCAAGACGGGGTGAGGGAACTTCGAGTCGCGGAGGAACACGTGCCCGAGGGTGGTGGCCACCTCGACGCAGTCGTCGTTGCCGCCGCTGCCGCTGGTCGAACTCTTCACCCATCTCAACCGGACGGCATCGTTCTCGGTTGAAGGCTGCCCGACTTGCTCGGCCACGTGCGTCCCCCGGTTCTCGAAAGGCGCGTACCGGCCAGCCGGGCGGCGTTGGGCCGGAGCATCGCGTAGAAGTGCTCGAAGCTTAACTGCGGAACGTGACGGCTCGACACCGCCGAGAGAAGGATAACCCATGGTCCACACGTTTGTTGTGGAGCGATTCCGGGTCAAATCCATGACACTTCCCAGGCGAGTGGAAGCGTGCTGCACATGCACAATTCCGTGCAGATGAACGCTCGTCCCGGAGTGCCGCGAACCCGGCTGGATGACCTTGGTGTGCCCGGGAAATCCGTCGATCGGATACAGGGTGGTTGCGGATTCCGGCTCGCTGGGAAAACGGGATCAGAACTCCAGTTGCTCCGTCTTCCGTGGCATGAGCAACAGCGCCCCCACCGAAAGCACAGCCACCGCCAACAATCCCAAGAACACATAGTGCGTCGCATCCGCCAACGCCCCGCGCACGAACACCGCCGCCGCGGAGTCGGCGTGGCCGCCGCCCAGTACCAGGCTCGTCGCGTCCACCGACGGCGGTAGCGGCCCCACTCCCGGCGGCGGCGAAGCGAACCGCGAAGCCAGCGTCGCGTTGGCGATCGCTCCGAACACCGCCGCTCCGACCGCGCTGCCCAGTGACCGGCTGAACAGGTTCGTCGCGGTCACCACGCCCCGGCGGTCCCAGCCGACCACCGACTGGATCGCGACCAGCGTCGGGCTCGCCGCCAGGCCCAGCCCGATCCCGAGCACGAACGCCGCGAACGCCGCCCCCCACAGCGACGATCGCGCGTCCAGCAGGGCCACCAGTACGCCGCCCGCGATGATGAACACGCTGCCGATCAACGCCGTGTCGCGGAAGCCGATGCGCAGGTAGATCTTGCCCGCCAGGGACGCCGAAATCGGCCAGCCCACCGTCAGGGCCGCCACCGCGAAGCCCGCCACCAGCGCGCCCGCGCCGAGCACCCCCTGGGCGTACGTCGGCAGGTACGACGTCAGTCCCATCAGGACCGCGCCGACCACGACCGCCACCAGGTTGCCGCCCACCAGGATCCGGCGGGTGAACACCCACAGCGGCAGCACCGGCTCGGCCGCGCGCTTCTCCACCAGCACGAACGCCACCAGGAGCAGCACGCCCGAGACGAAGATCGCCACGCTCGCCGGCGAGCCCCACGCCCACGCGACGCCGCCCTCGAGCAGGCCGAGGATGAGCAGGGAACAGCCGACGGTGAGCAGGCCGGCGCCCAGGTAGTCGACCTTGTGCGGCTTGCGCTCCACGCGCTCGGCGAAGCCGCGGAACAGCATCCACGCCGCGATCGCGCCCAGCGGCAGGTTGATGAAGAAGATCCAGCGCCAGTCCAGGTACTCGGCGAAGACGCCGCCGAGCGTCGGGCCGACCACCGAAGCCGCGCCCCAGACGCTGGCCACGTAGCCCTGCACCCGCGCGCGTTCCTCCACCGTGTACAGATCGCCGATCACCGTCATCGACATCGGCTGGATCGCGCCGGCGCCGATGCCCTGGACCGCGCGGGCGGCGATCAGCACCGGCATGCTCCACGCGGCGCCGCACAGCACCGAGCCGACCAGGAACGCCGCGATCCCGAAGAACATCACCGGCCGCCGGCCGAGCACGTCGGCGAACTTGCCGTACAGCGGCACCGTCACCGCCTGGGTCAGCAGGTAGATCGAGAACAGCCACGGGAACTGCGCGAAGCCGCCGAGGTCGCGCACCACGGACGGGACGGCGGTCGCGATGATCGTGCTGTCGAGGGCGACCAGCGCCGTGCTGAGCATGACCGCGATCAGCACCGGGCCGCGCTCGGACCGGAAGCCGACCCCACTGGTGGCGGCGGACGTCGTCATCGGCGGGGTGCTCCCTGGAACGGTCATGACCGGAGTCAACTGCTTTGCAGTCCTAAGCATTCCATCCCGGCGGCACCGGCCCCAGCGAATTTCCCGGCGCCCGTGGCGCAAGATGGTCAGGATGAGCGACTGGATCCGGCCGATCGGGCGGGGCTGGGTGGTCCGCGACGCGGTCCCCGGCCCCGACGTCGACGAGTTCGCCGAGCCCGAGCGGGTGATCGCCGCGCTGGCCGCGCCCGGCGCGGCGGACAGCCTGCTGGCCGTGCAGCACCCCGCCCGCACCCCCGCCGCCCTCGCGCGCGGTCTCGACCTGACGGCCGCCGTCCCGATCGCCCGCGCCGCACTCGAACGGCTCCGCAAGCGGTTCTACCGGCCGGTGCGCGGCTTCGTCGCGCCCTACCGCGTCGAAGGGCCGGACGGGGTGGCGCTCGGCCTGCTCTGCCTGGTCGACCCGGCCGCGGTGGCCGACGACGGCGCCGCGCGCGTCCGCCACACCGAGGACGTCTACCCCGACGTCGTCGCCGAACGGGCCGCGGTGCTCGCCGGGCTGGGCTGCGCGACGAGCGCGGCGATGCTCGTCCCGGCCGACGGCGGCCCGGAGCTGACCGAGCAGGTCGAGCAGGCCTGCGCCGGCATCGGGCTGCCCGATCTGTCCACTTCGGACGCGGCCGGGCGGCGGCACGACCTTTGGGTGGTGCCGGAAGGACCGCTGCCGAGCCGCCTGCTGGCCGCGGTGGCCGGCACGGACCTGCTGGTCGCGGACGGGAACCACCGCGTGGCCGCCGCGGCGGCAGCCGGCCACGGCGCGCTGCTCGCCCTGGTCACCGCGGGACCGGCGCTGGAGATCGGCGCCATCCACCGCGTCCTCACCGGCACCGGCCTCGGCCCGGAGGACCTGGTGACGCGCTGGTGCGCGGCGGGCCTGGACGTCCGCTACGACGAGCACGCCGTGCCGGTCACCGGCGAGGCCGTGGTGCGGGCCGGCGCGGCGGTGCTGCGGGTGCCGCTGCCGACCCCGGACGGCCCCGGGCCGGTGATCGACCACGAGCTCGTCGAGCAGGTCCTGTTCGCCCGCGCGCTCGGCGTCGACCCCGACGGGCCGTGCGTCCGCCCGCTCCCGGCCGGGCGCCCGCTCCCGCCGGACGCCGACGCGGTGGTGCTGCTGGCGCCGGTGAGCTACGCCGACGTCCTCGCGGTGCACGCGGCCGGTCGCCGGATGCCGCGGAAGGCCACGTACTTCACGCCGAAGCCGCGCAGCGGGCTCGTGCTGGCGGAGCTTTAGCGGGCGTCCCACCAGTTCAGGACCCGGGTGGCGAACAGCGTCAGCCACTTCGACGGCTGCCCGGCCGGGACGTCCACCGCGAACCACACCCGGCCGGCGTCCGTCCGCTGCTGGAGCCAGGTTCCGTCCGGTTGCCGGGCTTCCCGGATCAGCGCGATCGCCTCGGCCATCCGCTCGTCCGGCCGGCCGGCGTCGCGGAAGTAGGCGGCCGCGTTGAGCACGTCGTAGCGCCAGCGGAACGGGTAGCCGAACTCCGTCACCCACGACCCGATCGGCTCGCCCGTGGACCGGCGGCGGACCAGCCCGCGCTCCAGCAGGTACTCCTCGCCCGAGTGGCGGGCCGCCCGGGAGGCCGGGGTGCCGCCCGTCGCGGTCTCGTACGCCAGGAGGCCCTTGAGCGCGTTGAGCGTCGAGTGGACCGACGAGCGCGTCGCCCCTTCCACCCACGCGCAGTTCCAGCCGCCGTCGGGGAGCCGGTGCCCGGCGAACCAGCCGGCGATGCCCTCGACGTCCGCGCCCAGCCAGACCCCGTTGGCCAGGGTCCAGCCGTTGATGCAGCAGTCGACTTCGCCGCCCCAGTACGGCAGGTCGTCATACTCCCAGCGGCAGTTCCGGGCGAGCAGCTCGGCCGTGCCGTGCAGCGCAGCCGCGTCCAGACCCCATTCACGCAGCGCGTTCAACGACCACGTGGTCGCCGTCCAGGGCTGTGCTTCGCCGCCACGGAAGCCGGCCGGGAAGTAGGCGCCGCCCGCCCACCGGCCGTCGGGGTCCTGCGCCGCCAGCAGGCGAGCGCCGAACCCCTCCGAAGCCATCCGAGCCCGCGTCGCCTCCCAGACCTCCGGCGGCTCGCCCGCCAGGTCGCGCTCCACCTGCCAGCGCAGGGCCGGATCGGAATCGCGCAACCAGGCGAGCAGGTCCACTAGGCCCCCGTGACGCCGTCGATGGCCTCGCGCAGGAAGTCCGCGTGGCCGTTGTGCCGGGCGTACTCGTGGATCATGTGCAGCATCACCAGCCGCAGCGAGACGTCCTCGCCCCAGCGCGGCTGGTGGCCGGTGACGTCGAGGGACTCGGCGGCTTCTTCGATCTTGCGCGATTGCTCGACCTCGGCCTGCCACGCCTCGAAGGCTTCGGCGCGCGTCGACGAACTCGCGTCGTAGGCGGCCTGGAAGTCGCCCTCGTCCGACCACCGCAGCGGGATGTCCTCGGCGTTGATCACCCGCCGGAACCAGGTGCGCTCGACTTCGGCCATGTGCCGGACCAGGCTGAGCAGGGACAACGTGGACGGGGGGCTCGACGCCCGGCGGAGGTCCTCGTCGGACAGTCCGTCGCACTTCATCGCGAGGGTGGCGCGGTGGAAGTCGAGGAACGTGCGGAGCATTTCGCGCTCGCCCCCGGTCAGGGGCGGTGCGGGACGTTCGGTGGTCACGCGGGAGTGTCTATCACGCCGGAAAATGTCGTACCCGTGTTTTAAGCTCGCGCGGTGGACTTGCCCGTCATGCCGCCGGTGCGGCCGATGCTCGCGAAAGCGGTGCACGAGGTACCTCGTGCACCGGGGTTGCTGTACGAGCCCAAGTGGGACGGCTTCCGCTGCGTCGTCTTCCGCGACGGCGACGAGATCGAGCTCGGCTCCCGCAACGACCGCCCGCTGACCCGCTACTTCCCGGAGCTGGTCGAGCTGCTGGCCGCCGCGCTGCCGCCCCGCTGCGTCGTCGACGGCGAGATCGTGCTGGTCACTCCGGCCGGGCTCGACTTCGAGACGTTGCAGCTGCGGCTGCACCCGGCCGCTTCGCGGGTGCGCAAGCTGGCCGAGGAGACGCCGGCCAGCTTCATCGCCTTCGACCTGCTGGCCCTGGGCGACACCGACCTCACCGAGGAGCCGTTCCGCGAGCGGCGCAAGCAGCTCGAAAGCATCTTGGGCAACTCCGCCGAGGGGCTGCAGCGCGTCCACCTGACCCCGCTCAGCGAGGATCCGGCGCAGGCGGAGGACTGGTTCACCCGGTTCGAGGGCGCGGGCTTCGACGGCGTCATGGCCAAGCCCGGCGACCTGCCGTACGAGCAGGACAAGCGGGTCATGCTCAAGATCAAGCACGAGCGCACGGCCGACTGCGTGGTCACCGGGTTCCGCTGGCACAAGGACGGCGTGGGCGTCGGCTCGCTGCTGCTCGGGCTGTTCGACGACGAGGGCGTCCTGCACCACGTCGGGGTGGCCAGCAGCTTCACCAAGGCCCGGCGCGCCGAGCTGGTCGAGGAACTGGCGCCGCTGCGGGAGAACGCGCTCGAGAACCACCCGTGGCGGTCCTGGGCCGAACACGAGCCACCGGCCGGCCGTCAACCGGGCGTGAACAGCCGGTGGGCGCCGCAGAAGGACCTTTCCTGGGAGCCGCTGCGTCCGGAGTGGGTGGCGGAGGTGCGCTACGAGCACCTGCAGGGCGGCCGGTTCCGGCACGGCGGGCGGCTGGTCCGGTTCCGGCCGGACCGCACGCCGGAGTCCTGCACGTACGCCCAGCTCGACGAGGCGCCGCCCGCCGAGCTCGCGAAGCTGTTCGGGGAGGCGCGATGAGCGCGGCGGTCCTGCTCGACGTCGACGGCGTCGAGGTCAAGATCAGCAGCCCGGACAAGGTCTACTTCCCGGAACGCGGCGAGACGAAGCTCGACCTCGTCGAGTACTACCGGGCGGTGTCCGGGCCGCTGCTGGCCCGGCTGGGCGGCCGTCCGCTGCTGCTCGAGCGCTACCCGGACGGCGCCGGCGGCAAGAACTGGTTCCAGAAACGCGTCCCGAAGGGGGCGCCGCCGTGGCTGACCACCACGGTCGTCTCGACACCGAACGGCACGACGAGCGACGCGCTGGTGGCGAAGGACCTGGCCCACATCCTCTGGGCGGTGAACATCGGCTGCCTGGGCTTTCACGTCTGGCCCTACCTCGCCGACACGCCCGAGGTCACCGACGAACTGCGCGTCGACCTCGACCCGTCACCGGGCATCGGCTTCGACGAACTGCGTGAGGCCGCGGTGCTGACCAGGGAGTTCCTGGCCGAGCACGGCATCGAAGGCCACTTGAAGACGTCGGGTTCGCGCGGGCTGCACCTGTACGTGATGCTGGAGCCGCGCTGGGACAGCTTCCAGGTGCGAGCGGCCGCGGTCGCGCTGGCGCGGGCCCTCGAACGCCGGCACCCGGAGAAGATCACCGCGCAGTGGTGGAAGGAAGAACGCGGCACGCGCGTGTTCGTCGACTTCAACCAGAACGCCCCGCACAAGACGGTGTTCGGCACCTGGTGCGTGCGCCCGCGCGTCGGCGGCCAGGTGTCCACGCCGATCGGCTGGGACGAGCTGGACACCGTCGAGCCCGACACGCTGACACTGAGCACCGTGCCCGCGCGGGTGGCCGAGCGCGGCGATCCGTGGGCCGGCGCGGGGGAGCGGCCGCAGTCGATCAAGCCGCTGCTGGAGATGTCCGAGCGGGACATGGCGGCCGGGCTGATGGACGCGCCGTGGCCACCGGTGTACCCGAAGATGCCCAACGAGCCGCCGCGGGTGGCGCCGAGCCGCGCGAAGAAGGGCTGATCAGGGCGGACCGAGGCGGGGGTGCAGCTGGCTCCACGCCGTGAGGGCCACCAAGGCGGTCAGCCCGAACACCGCAGCGGACCCGACCCCGGCGGCCAGCGTGCCGGCCAGCGGGGAGGCCACCGTCTGGCCGACGCCGAGCCCGGCGAACGACCACGTGATGCCCCGGGCCGGCCGCTCGGGGGCCAGGCGCGCGGCCCAGAGAATGCACAGCCCGGTCAGGGCCATGTAGGTGCTGCCGAAGAGCGCGCTGGAGAGCAGGGCGAGGGGCACACCCGGGTCCGGCACGGCGAGGAGGGCGATGCCCGCGGCGGCGAGGGTCCACGTCACGAGGTTGACCGGCCGCAGGCCCGCGCGCTCGGCCGCGGGCCCGGCCAGGCCGCCGAGCAGCCCGGCCACGCCGATCGTGGCCCAGCAGCAGGTGGCGGCGACCGGGCTCAGCCCGGCCTCGGCGAGCCGGGAGCTGGAGAACGTCCAGTACGGCGCACTCGTCACGCCGATGAGGACGGAGTTCACCACGAGCGGCACCACCCGGAGGACGGGACCGGAGGCCGCGGAGACGCCCGGCGATCGCGGCAACAGCCGCCAGGCGGCCACGGTCACCGCCACGCCCAGGGCGGCGAACGCCGACCAGATCACCGGCCAGCCGAGCGCGAGCAGGGGCGTGAACGCCGACGCGGCCAGCCCGAGACCGGTGCCGGTGTTGGCCCAGGTCTGCGCCCGGGCGCGGGTGTGCGCCGCGACCGTCTCGCCGACCAGCTGGGCCACACCGGGCGAGACGAGGCCCGCGCCGGCCCCGGCGACGACGATCCCGGCGCCGAACACCGTCACGTGCGGAGCGAGGGCCATCAGCGCCAGGCCGAGTGTCGCGGACACCGCCGCCAGCAGCACGGTGCCGCGCGCCGACCGCGCGGACGTCCTCGGCGCGAGCAGTAGCCCGAGGCCGTACCCGGCCGTGGACAACCCGCCGAGCACGCCGACGCCGACCGGTGTCAGCCCGAACGTTGCGCTGAACCGCGGCACGAACGGCCCGTACGCGTAGCGCGCGAACCCGTAGCAGAGGGCGATCACGACCGCGCCGCCCGCGGCCGTCGCCATCCACCGGTCCGGCTTCGTCTGCGTCACCACTCCATCCACCAAACAGACAGGTCTGTCTGGTGTCAAGTGATGCTAGAATTCCCGCAGGTAATGAGCCATACCGATCTGTCCGAAAGGAGCGCTGTGGGCCGGACTCGTCCCGGGGACGCGGGTGCGAAGGTACTCAAGGCCGCGTCGAGGCTGTTCTACCGTGACGGCATCCACGCCGTGGGCGTCGACACGGTGGCGGCCGAAGCCGGCGTGACGAAGGCGGCGCTCTACGGCAACTTCGGCTCCAAGAGCCGACTCGTCGTCGCCTACCTGCGGGAACGCGACCGGCGGTGGCAGGAGGAGATCGACCGGATCACCGCTGCGCACGCCGATCCGCGGGAGCGGGTGCTCGCGGTGTTCGACGCCTACGAAGCCTGGCTGTCCGCCGACGGCTACCGCGGCTGCGCCTTCCTCAACGCGACCTCGGAGTTCCCCGATCCGGCCGACCCGGTCCGCGAGGTGGTCCGCCACCACAAGACCGCGCTGCACGGCTACCTGCGGGCGCAGCTGCGGGCCGCCGATCCCGAGCGCGCCGACGAGCTGATGCTGCTGCTGGAAGGCGCGGCAGTCACGTCGGTGGTTGCGCAGAGCGCGCAGCCGTTCCGCACGGCGAAGCGGCTCGCGGAGACGTTGATCTAGACCGGCAGGTCCAGGGCCAGCTGGCCGCGGTCCTCGTCGACGCCGGACAGCGTCGCGACGCACGCCGGGCACGGCGTGAGTTCGGACGTGGTCAGGTCCACGGGTTTCCAGCTGCGGGATTCCCGTTCCCCGCAGGCGGAACGCCGGTAGCGGAGGTCGCCGGAGCGGGTCATCAGGTGGGCCAGGGGGACGTCTTCGGGCAGCACGCCGACCAGGTACCAGCGTGGTGCGCTCACCGCGGTGGTCGTCATGGCGGTCAGTGTCCGTCGCGGTGCCGGGACGGCGGCGCATTTGCCGATCTTCGGCGTGGCGGAGCGGTCAGGCCTGGTCGGGCAGGTGACGCAGGATGTGCAGCAGGCCGCGTTCGTCCACCGTGTCCGGGTCCTCGGCCACGCAGCGGCCGAGCTCGGCGAGCACGGCGCCGGTGTCGATGCCGGCGCCGATCAGCACCAGCTCCGTCCGCCGAGGCTCGCCCGGCGGCCAGGCCGACCGCTCCAGCTGCACGAACCCGCCGACGGTGTGCAGGTGGAAGCGGGCTTCCGGGCCGGTGGGGCCGAAGTCGGCCTGGCCCTTCATCCGGTAGAGCCCGGCCGGGCGCCGCTCGAGGAACTCGACGAAGGCGCGCGGTGCGAGCGGCGTTTCGGCAGTGAACGTGACCGTCTGGTACTCGGCGTGCAGGTGCCGCGAGTGGTCGTGGTCGTCCTCGCGCAGGTCGTCGAACGACAGCTGGCCGGCTCGCTCACCGCGGGGTTCGGGGTCGAAGAACAGCCGCGGGTCGACCCGCCCGTGCTCGGTGACCAGCAGCGGGCGCCCCGGCGCCAGCTCTTCGACGGTCGCGGTGAGCTTCGCGAGCGCCTCGGCGGGCACCCGGTCGGCCTTGTTGAGCACCACGAGGTCGGCCAGCCGCAGGTGGTCGGCGAGCTCGGGGTGGCGTCCGCGGGCGGCTTCGAACTCGGCGGCGTCGACGACCTCGGCCAGCCCGCCGTAGCGGATGTCCGGGTTCTCGCTGGCGATCATCAGCCGGATGAGGTCGCGGGGCTCGGCGATGCCGCTGGCTTCGACGACGATGACGTCGATGCCCGCTTCGGCGCCGGACAACTTCGCGAGCATCGCGTCCAGCCCGCTCGCGTCGACCGCGCAGCACAGGCACCCGTTGCCGAGCGAGACCATCGTGTCGACCTGGCCCGCGACGGCGAGCGCGTCGACGTTCACCTGGCCGAAGTCGTTGACCACCACGCCGACCCGGGCCCCCTCGCGGTTGGCGAGCAGGTGGTTGAGCAGCGTCGTCTTCCCCGCGCCGAGGAACCCGGCGACGAGGACCACGGGGATGCGCCTGGCGTTCACGAATCGTCCCTCCTCTGCCGATCACCGCGACTCTAACGCGGGCGCGCGTACCCGGCAGGCCGCCCCCGGTGAAGGCCGTTCGTCGAATACCCACGAAAAGACGCAGGCGAGCGTGCGGCAAAGGATCACGCCGATTTCGTGTTCGCGAGTGATCGATTGACGGAGAATGCGTACAGCCATGTCCGAATAACGCTTGGTAGCAGTTGTTTTTCCGGTCGAGCCGGTTTGCGCTGGAATTCCCGGATGGCCGGGACGTCGTTCCCGAGTGGCGGAGCCCCGCCTCGCGAAACGTGGGGTATCCTCCCCCGCTTGGCCGGAGTTCCCAGGGCAGTGGGGGCATCCGGCCGTCCTGTCGACGGCGACCCTCGGAGGAACCGTGAACGTTTTCGTCCGGCTGCAGATCGCGATTTCGGAGAGTGGGGAACCGCGGTGACCGTTACACCCGAGCGGGTGACACCCGCGCTGCCGCTCCACCCTCAGCGCGTCTCGGAAGAGCAGGGCGTCAATTCCGCGGAAGCGGAGGAATTCCTGGACCGGATGTTCGCCGAAGGCGCGGCGGAAGCGGGCGAGCGGTTCGAGGACAGGCTGGCGCAGGTGCGTGCGGAAATCATGGAAACCGGCACCTACCGGCACACCCCGGCCGAACTGGCGTACGGCGCGCGCGTCGCGTGGCGCAACTCGGCGCGCTGCATCGGCCGGCTGTACTGGCGCAGCCTGCGGATCCGGGACCGCCGCCGGGTCACCGGCGCGGCCGCGATCGCCGGCGAGTGCGTCGCCCACCTCCGCCAGGCCACCCGGGGCGGCCGGATCCGCCCGACGATCACCGTCTTCGCGCCGGACACCCCGGACGCGCCGGGCCCGCGCATCCACAACGAGCAGCTGATCCGCTACGCCGGATACCGCTTCGAAGACGGCTCGGTGCTCGGCGACCCGCGCTACGCCGAATTCACCGATCAGGTGCGAAGACTCGGCTGGCGGCCGCCGGAGCGAAGAGGCTCTTTCGACGTCCTGCCGCTGGTGATCGAGGCCGAGCCCGGCGAGCCGCGGCTGTTCACGCTGCCGCCGGACGCCGTCCTCGAGGTCCCGCTGACCCACCCCGACCACCGCTGGTTCGCCGGGCTGGGACTGCGCTGGCACGCCGTGCCCGCCATCAGCAACATGCCGCTGGAGATCGGCGGCGTGACGTATCCGGCCGCGCCGTTCAACGGCTGGTACCTCGGCACCGAAGTCGGCGCCCGCAACCTGGCCGACGAGCAGCGCTACGACCTGCTGCCCGCCATCGCCGAGCTGATGGGCCTGGACACGACGTCCGAGCGCACGCTGTGGCGCGACCGGGCGCTGGTCGAGCTGACGCTGGCGGTGCAGCACTCCTTCGACGCGGCCGGCGTCACGATGGCCGACCACCACACCGAATCGCACCGGTTCCTGGCCCACCTGGAACGCGAGGAGCGGGCCGGGCGCCGGTGCCCGGCGGACTGGAGCTGGATCGTGCCGCCGTTGTCCGGTGGGCAAACCGCGGTCTTCCACCGCTATTACGACGAACCGGACCCGTTGGAGCGACCGGCCTTCCTGTCGCCGCCGTGAGAACCGCGGAGAGTAGCGTGGGAGCGCCCGTTCGGCGGATCGTGCGCAACCCGCGGGGCAGTCCGCTCCGCGAAGGCCGACAATGGGATGCATGACCGCAGTCCTCGTCGCCTACGCCGGGCGTCACGGCGGAACCCGGCAGATCGCCGAGGTCATCGCCGCCGAGCTCGGTGCCGCGGGCCTGACCGTCGACGTGCGCGACGCCGCCGACGTGGCCGGCGTCGAGCACTACGGCGCGGTCGTCGTCGGCAGCGCGCTGTACTACCACCGATGGCGGCCGGAAGCCGTCCGGTTGCTGGAACGCAACGTGCGGGCGCTCGCCGAGCGTCCGGTGTGGTTGTTCCACAGCGGACCGTGCGGCCCCGGCGCGGCCACGCACCAGGTCAGCCTGCCGGCGAAGGTGGCCCTGCTGGCCGCGCGCATCGACGCGGAACGCACGGCCACCTTCGGCGGCCGGCTCGACCCGGCGACCGTGCACGGCCTGATCCCGAAGCTGCTGGCCTCGGGCCGGCGTGCCGGCGACTTCCGCGACTGGGACCGGATCAAGGCCTGGGCCCGGGACGTCGGCCGCCGGGTCCGCACGCGCGTCGCGCTGTGATCCTCTTGCCCGCCGGGGGTGGTGGGTGCTAAACCGGGCCTGAGGTCTTTCCGTGGGAAACCGGCGGAACGGGGCGAACGTGACGGATCGGAAAGCGCTTACTCCGGACCAGCGCAACGCGTTCCTCGCGGCGCTGCTCGGCTGGAGCATGGACTCGTTCGACTACTTCCTCGTCGTGTTCGTGCTGGCGGACATCGCGAAGGACGCCTCGTTCGGGGCGACGGCCACGCAGCTGGCGTTCATCACCACGGCGACCCTGGTGATGCGCCCGGTGGGGGCGCTCCTGTTCGGCTTGTGGGCCGACCGCGTCGGCCGCCGGATCCCGCTGATGGCCGACGTCCTGCTGTATTCGGTGGCCGGCCTGCTGTGCGCGTTCGCGCCGAACTTCACGGTGCTGCTGGTGCTGCGGTTCGTCTACGGCATCGGCATGGGCGGCGAGTGGGGCCTGGGCGCGGCGCTGGCGATGGAGAAGATCCCGCCGGAGCGCCGCGGGTTCTTCTCGGGCCTGCTGCAGGTCGGCTACTCGATCGGCTACCTGCTGGCGGCGCTGGCGTACCTGCTGTTCCACTCGGCGTTGGGCCTGCAGTGGCGCTGGATCTTCGTGCTGAGCATCTTCCCGGCGCTGATCAGCCTCCTGATCCGCGCCCGCGTCCGCGAGTCGGAGGTGTGGGAGACGGCCCGCGAGAAGCTGAAGGTGACGCGCACGTCGGTGAAGGACATCCTGCTGAACCCCAGGGTCATCCGCCGCTTCGGCTACCTGATCCTGCTGATGACGGCGTTCAACTGGATGAGCCACGGAACCCAGGACGTCTACCCGAGCTTCCTGAAAGCCCACGACAACGGCGGCGCGGGTTTGAGTGCCTCGACGAGCACGTGGATAGCGGTGCTGTACAACATCGGAGCCATCATCGGCGGCCTGACGTTCGGAACGCTGTCGGAGAAGCTGGGCCGCCGCCGGACCATAGTGACGGCGGCGGTCCTGGGCTTGCCGGTGATCCCGATCTTCGCCGTCGACCACGGCGCGGGGATGCTGGCCCTGGGGTCGTTCCTGATGCAGGTCATGGTTCAGGGGGCCTGGGGAGTGATCCCGGCCCACCTGACGGAGATGTCCCCGGACGCCATCCGCGGCTTTTACCCGGGGGTGACGTACCAGCTGGGCAACCTCCTGGCGGCGTTGAACCTGCCGATCCAGCAGGCGATCGCGGAGTCGCACGGGTACACGTCGGCGCTGGTGTGGACGGTGGTGCCGGGACTGATCGCGGTGGCCGTTTTGACGGCGATCGGGAAGGAGGCGAAGGGGATCAGGTTCGGGGAGTCCGCGGTGGCGACGGCTCCGGCGGGCTCGAAGTAGCCTACGGCGTCACGAGCGCCGCTTCATAAGCGAAGATCGTCAACTGCACCCGGTTCGACACGTCCAGCTTCGCGAACGTCCGCGTGATGTGCGTCTTCACCGTCGCCTCGCTGAGAAACAGTTCCGCCGCGATCTGCGCGTTCGGTTTCCCCTGCGCCACCGCCGTCACGATCTCGCGTTCCCGTGAACTCACCAGCTCCAGCTTCGCCTGGGCCCGCGACCGCCGCGGGTTGGCCCTCGTGGCCACGAACTCGCCGATCAGCTGCTTCGTCATCCGGGGCGACAGCATCGCGTCGCCGTTCGCCACCACCCGGACGCCCTCGATGATCTCCTGGGGCGACCCCTCCTTCAGCAGGAATCCGCTGGCTCCCGCCGCCAACGCCTCGAACACGTACTCGTCGAGGTCGAACGTCGTCAGGATCAACACCTTCGGCGGCCTGGGCTGGGCCAGCACCGCCGCCGTCGCGACCAGGCCGTTCATGCGGCGCATGCGGATGTCCATGATCACCACGTCGGGTGCGTGCCGGGCGACCTGCTGGACCGCTTCGTCGCCGTCGCCCGCCTCCGCGACCACCTGCAGGTCCGGGGTGCTGCCCAGGATCATGGACAGTCCGGTGCGGACCAGCGGGTCGTCGTCGACGAGCAGTACGCGCACGCTCACCCGCCCATGCTAGGGCGCCGGTGCCACCCACGGCAGCCAGGCCCGCAGCGCGAACGTCCGCTCGTCGACCGGGCCCGCCGACAACGAACCGCCGAGGAGGGAGACCCGCTCGTTGACGCCGGTGAGCCCGGTGCCCGATCCCGGTCACGGCACAGGCTGCGGCGGCAGCGCGTTGAAGACCTCCAGCGACAGCCCCGCACCCGGGCCGCCGCGGACCAGCAGCTCCGTCGGCGCCCCCGGGGCGTGCCGCAGCACGTTGGTCAGTGCTTCCTGGAGGATCCGGTACGCCGCCGTGCCGAGCGGGGCCGGGGCCGACGACGCCTGGTCGAGCAGGATCGTCACGTTGACCGCCAGCCCGGCCTGCCGGGCGCCGGCGATCAGCTCGGGGATGTCGGCCAGCGTCGGCTGGAACGGCTCCGCGGGCCCGCCGGGCGCCCGGTCGGCGAAACCCGCGCCACGCAGCACGCCGATCACCTGACGCAGGTCGTCGAGCGACTGCCGGGCCGTCGTCCGCACCGTCTTGGCCGCCTCCGCCGCGTCCGGCGTCGTGGCCGCGGTGACCTCCAGCGCGCCCGCCTGCAGCGAAAGCAGCGACAGCCGGTGCCCGAGGACGTCGTGCATCTCCCGCGCGATCCGCGCCTGCTCCTCCCGCCGCGCGACCTGGTCGCGCAGGGCCGCCTCTTCGGCGGCCAGGCGGCGCTTCTCCGTGAGGTTGTAGCGGACGATCCCCACCGTGAGCGGGACCGCCGTGTAGATCGCCGCGGTGATCGCGACGCCGATCAGCTTGGCGCCGATCGTCTCGGTCGAGATCCACGCCTCGGCCAGCGACGATTCCTGGGGCCGGCCCGCGTCGCGCCACACCGCGAGCCCGGTCGCGGCGAACACGAGCGCCGCCGCGCTCCAGCGCCACCAGCCGGTGAAGCGGGTCGCGAGCGCGGCGAGGGCGATCAACGCGGCCAGCGAGTCGGCCACCAGCAGCAACGGCGGCGCCACCGCGACGCCCGTCACCACCAGGGGCCACCGCCACCGCCAGACCAGCAGGATCGACGCGCCGATCCCGAGCAGCCAGCCGAGCACCGCCGCCACCGTCACGTGCAGTGCGTCGGTGCCGGGCAGGCTGATCTCCAGCACCACGTTTACGATGCCGGTCACCAGGCTCGCGGCGACTGCCAGCACGGTGCACACCACGCCCAGCACGGACCGTCCCATGGGCGTCAGCGTACGAGGTGGCCACCGCGATCCCATCAGCCGTTCCGCTCCTCCACCGCCCGGCGGGTGACGACTTTCGTCGTACCACCTCGAGGCCTGCGGACGACGCGGACGGCGCCACGCCGCTGGTTTCCTTCAGCCGTCAAGCAGAGGCGAAAGGAATCTGAATGATCGTGTCAAGCTGCCGCGGTAGCGGTGTGTGGCGCGGTCGGTGTGAAGGTCCGGCCGTCGCGCAGCAGGGCCCAGAGCACGTCGACCAGGCGGCGGGCGAGGGCGAGCAGGGCCTGGGTGTGGATGAGGCGTTCGCTGCGCTTGCGGTCGTAGAAGGTCCGCGAGGGGCCGGTGACCTTGAGGCTGGACAGTGCGGCCATGTAGAACACCCGTCGCAGCCTGCGGTTGTAGCGCTTGGGACGGCGCAGGTTGCCGGTCACGCGGCCGGAATCCTGAGGCACGGGAACAAGGCCCGCGTAGGAGGCCAGCCTCCCGGAGGTGGCGAAGGCGGCGAGGTTGCCGCCGGTGGCCACCAGGAACTCCGCGCCCAGGATCGGCCCGAAGCCGGGCAGCGACTCGATGATCCCGGCCTGCGGGTGTTCCCGGAATTGGCTGGTGAGCAGCTTGTCGGTGTCCTTGATCTGTCGGTCCAGGGCCAGCAGCCGGCGGGCCAGTCCCGCGATGAGCATCGCGGTGGTGGCCTCACCGGGCAGCCGCACCGTCTGGGCGTGCGCGGCAGCCAGGGCATCGGCGGCCATGGCGGGGATGCCCTGGGCCCAGGCGCCGTGCTCGTGCAGGTAAGCGGCCACGCCGGACTCGCCGGCCGCGCGGATCGCCTGCGGGGTCTGGAAACCGGTGACCAGTACCAGGGCACTGCGGGTGGAGTAGTCGAAGGCACGTTCCAGTGCAGGGAAAATGCCGGTCAGCAGGTCCCGCAACCGGTTGACGCCACGGATCCAGTCGGCCATCAGGTCCTCACGATGGGCGGTCAGCCGGGTCAGCTCGACGACCAGGTCGTCGGTCGCGGTGACCGGCGTCAGATCGGTGCGCATCCGCGCGGTTTCGGCGATCACCCGGGCGTCTTTGGCGTCGGACTTCGCTTCGCCCCGGAACACCCCGGTCATGCGGTTGACGACCCGCCCGGGCACATAGACCACCTGCTGCCCGGTCGCGATCAGCACGGCGACCAGCAGTGCGGCGGCGTTGCTGGTCAGATCGATCGCCCAGCGCACCTCACTGGCGGCCTGGCCGGCGCGGGCGACGAGCTGCTCGATCGCGGCCTGGTCATTGGCGACCTTCTGCGAGAACACCACCTTCCCCGCCGGGTCCATCACACACGCGTGATGCGTGGCCTTGCCGACGTCGACACCGACCCAGACCAGCGGCCGATCCGTCACCCTCATTCTCCTGTTGTCGCAGGTCAACCCCGTGGACAACCCCGCCAGCAGGTCCCTAAACAGCGACGGTCCGCAGCAGATCTGAATCAGTGGCCAGGGCGTCCAGAACGACAGGGCGGCCATTCCTTCCGAGCCACCACACGGCAGAGACCCGATCAGCCACACCCCATCGCCCCGGGCATCCGGGGCACTCACCCCGAACAACATCAACCTTAGGGAAACCCCGATGACCGACTACACCCCGATCCAGCAGCACGCGGCCCCGCCGTCCGCGCCGCCGCGCAACGGCCTGGGCACGGCCGGCTTCGTCCTCGGCCTGATCGGGCTGGTGTTCTCGCCGATCCCGCTCGTCGGCGTGGTCGCGTGGCCGCTCGCCGTGCTCGGCCTGATCCTGTCGGCGGTCGGCGTGGCCAGAGTGCGGTCCGGGAAGGCGACCAACAAGGGACTTTCGATCGCCGGCGTCGTCGTGTCGCTGCTCGCGCTGGTCGTCAGCATCCTGTGGGCGGTGGTGATCGGCAAGGCGATCAGCGACGTCAACGACCAGGCGACCGCCCACCACACCATCGTCTACCAGGTGAGCGGGGACGCGAAGGCCGTCGACATCGACTACAGCACCTTCGACCGCAACACGATCCTGATCAACACCGAGGCGGGCGCCGCCGTGCCGTGGACCAAGACCGTCGAGGCCACCGGGTTTCTCGCCGGGGCCCAGTTCACCGCGACCGCCGGGCCGGACGGCGGCTCGGTCACCTGCAAAGTGATCGTCGACGGCAAGGAGGCCAAGACGGCGACCGCGGCCGGAGCCGGGGCCACCGCGAGCTGCACCGGCTTCTGAACCACCCGTGCCACCCGGGCGAGGGGGCCGGGCGGCACGGGGGGACGCGGGTGGGACCCGGCCAGGGGGCGGGTCCCACCTTCGGTCAGCTTCAGCCGCAGTGCTCGAACTCGCTGTCGTAGGCCTGGCCGACGGCCGAGCCGCCCCACTTCACGCACTTGTCCGCCGCCGCGGCCTTGACCGGGCCGGCGAACCAGGAGAACGCACCCGAGTCGGTCTGCCGCGCCGCGCCCTTGACCTCCAGGTAGGCCGAGGTCGCGGTGGCCGTCCCGGCGGAGGCGTTCTTCATGGTGCTGACGCAGTTCTGGCCGTTGGAGGCGTTGTACGACAGGTACACCGTGCCGGCCGCACCGCCGGTGCCCAGCGGCGCCGAGTCGATGACGCCGTAGCCGCCGCCGCAGGCCGGAGCGCCGAGCGCGGTCTCGCTGACCGCGGCGAAGCGAATCGTGTCGTTCGCGTGGAACTCCGGGCCCGCCTCGAACAGCACGCCGATCGACGACTGCGACAGCTGGACCATGTCGGAGTACGCCGCGTCCTGGCCCCACACGAGCAGGCTGCCGGCCGTGCCGGTCCAGTTGGCCCCTTCGTCGAAGGACGAGTGGATCCGCAGCTCCTTGCGCCGGTCGCAGACCGACGGGGCCGCGAAGACGATCCGGTTGTACTTGCCGCCGGTGTCGGTCGCGCTCATCCGCGCGGTCGAACCCTCGACGGTCGGCGCGACGAGATCGGTGGCGAAGGCGAACTTCGAGCTGAAGGACGCCCCGCCGTCCGAGCTGATCGCGAAGGCGCGGTTGCGCGTGCCGTCCTCGAGGCACTTGTCGCCGTCGTTCGCCTGATTGCGCGCGGCCGCGTAGATCCGGCCGTCCCGCAGCTCCGTGACGCTGATCTCCTGCGGGTTCATCGCACTCGTCGTCGGCTTGTCGGTGGCGCCGAGGTGCCACGTGCTGCCCTTGTCGTCGCTGTAGACCAGCGCGCCGACGTTCGAGTAGCTCATCCCGGCGACGAGCCGGCCCGCGTGGGCGCCGCGCGTCAGCACGATCCCGTGGGACGGCCCGGTGGCCAGCCAGCCCGGCGCGGCCGAGAAGCCGAGCTCCGTGGTCAGCGTCTTCGGCGCGCCCCACGTCTTCCCGTTGTCCTCGCTGATGGACACGCGCGGGATCCGGCCGCAGTCGGGATTGGTGAAGCACTGCATGGTCGACAGCAGCACGATCCGGTTGCTGCCCGGGATGACGATCGGTGCGGGATTGCCCTTCACGTCACCGAACGCGGTGATGACGGTGTTCAGCGCGCCCCACGTCTTGCCGCCGTCGGTCGAGCGCTTCATGACGAGGTCGATCTTGCCCAGGTCGTTGCAGAAACTGGCGCCGCCGTTGCGGCCTTCGGCGAAGGCGAGCAGATCGCCGTTGTTCGCTTTGACGATGGTGGGAATGCGGTAACAGTCGTGACCTTCGGTGTTCTTGGTGAACACCAGCGTGCTGGACACGTCGGCCTGGGCGGTGGCGGCGCCGAAGGCGGCCGGGACGGCCACGGCGGCGCACCCCAGCAGCCCGGCGAGCAGCCCTTGGGCGAGTCGGGTGATCTTCACGGTTCGAGCTCCCTGCGGATTCGGTCTTCGTCTCGGCAGCAGCGTCGACACGATCCGTACAAGAGCCGTACAACCTCGCGTATAACGAACTATACCTGGCCGGAAGGGAAAGATCAGGTGAACGCGGCCAGCGTCCCGAACCCGGTCGCCAGCACGAGAAGCGTGGACAGGAGACCCAGGAGCAGGGCCCGGCCGCCGCCGCGCAGCAACGCGCCGAGCCGGACGGCGCAGCCGAGGCCGAACAGCGCGCCCGCGAGCAGGAGCGTCGACGCGGTCTTCGCGACGTCGAGCACGAACGCCGGGACGAGGCCGGTGCTCCGGACCGCCACCATCGCGAGGAAGCCGAGGACGAACAGGGGCACCAGCGGAGCGTTCCCGGCCCGGCGGCCGCGTTCGGCGGCGCCGACGAGCGCGACCACCGGCGCGAGCAGGACGACGCGGCTCAGCTTCACCACGACGGCGATTCCGACCGCGGCGGCGCCCGCCGGTCCGGCCGCCGCGACGACCTGCGCGACCTCGTGCACCGAGATCCCGGCCCAGCTGCCCGTGCGGACGGCGTCGAGGCCTAGCACGTGGGCCAGCAGGGGGAGCGCGGCCAAGGCGAAGCTGCCGTAGCAGGTGACGAGCGCGACAGCGGTGGCGACGTCTTCGTCGTCCCGCTCGATCACGCCTTCCACCGCGGCGATCGCCGACGCGCCGCAGATCGAGAACCCGGTGGCGACCAGCAGGGCGAGCCCGCGCGGCACCCGGACCAGCCGGGCGAGGCCGAGCGTGCCGAGGAAGGTGACGGCGACCGTCAGCACGACCGCGGCCAGCGTGCCGGGGCCGAGCGCGAGCACCGTGGGGACGGCGAGCTGGAGCCCGAGCAGGACGACGCCCGCGCGCAGCAGGCGTTTCGTGAGCCGGGCGACGGCCCGGCGGTGCTCGTCGGTGAGCACCGGGGTGCTTCCCAGTGCGACGCCGAGCACGACCGCGACGGTGAGGGCGCCGGCCACCGGCCACACCGAGCTGAACGCGTACGCCGCGGCGACGCCGAGCCCGGTGATCGCCAGGCCGGAAGTTTTCGCCGTCGTCAGTGCCATATTTCCAGCGTCGCCGGTTCCGGGCGTCCGCGGTAGCCGGCGGCTCGTGCTGAGGTCATAGACTGAAGCTATGACCGGACCGGATCTGGACTCGCTGCGCCTGCTGGTGCTCGTCGACGACCTCGGCAGCATCGGGCAGGCGGCAGGCGCGCTCGGCATCGCCCAGCCGTCGGCGAGCAAACGGCTGTCCACTTTGGAACGCCAGCTGGGACTGTCCCTGGTGGACCGGACCCGGCGCGGCTCGGCGCTGACCCCGGACGGCCGGGTGATCGCGGGCTGGGCCCACCGGGTGCTGACCGAAGTGGACGGACTGCGCACCGGCGCGGAGGCCCTGCGCACCCAGCGCGGCGCGCAGCTGCGGGTGGCGGCGAGCATGACGCTCGCCGAGCACTTCGTGCCCGCCTGGATCGGCGAGGTCAAGCGGACCGGGCCGGACACCTACGTCGGGCTCGAGGTGGTGAACTCCGAGCAGGTCGCCGAGCTGGTCGCGCGCGGGCGGGTGGACCTGGGCTTCGTCGAGTCGCCGGGACCGTGGCCGGGCCTGGCCACGCGGCGCGTCGCGGCGGACCGGCTCGTCGTGGTCGTCCCGGCCGGGCACCCCTGGGCCCGCCGCCGTCGTCCGCTGCGGGCCGAGGAGCTGGCCGCGACGCCGTTGGTGGTGCGCGAGCCGGGCTCGGGAACCCGCGAGACGGTCGAAGCGGCGTTGCGCCGGGCGGGGACGGGCCCGGTGAAGCCGTTGCTGGAGCTGGGTTCGGCGTCGGCCGTGCGCAACGCGGTGATCGCGGGCGCCGGTCCGGCGGTGATCAGCGACCTCGACGTGGTGCGCGAAGTGGCCGGCCGACGGCTGGTGCCGGTGCCGGTGGCGGGCATGGAGCTGGGCCGGGTGCTGCGCGCGGTGTGGCCGGCGGGACGGCGCCTGACCGGCCCGGCGGCGGAGCTGCTGACGCTGGCGGTGAAGTCCGGTGCTTAGCGCGCCGTGAGACCGGCGGCTTCCGGGCTGGTCAAGTGGGCTTCCAGGGTCTTGCAGGCCGACGTCAGGAGGTCGTTGTCGTCGGCCGCGCGGGTGGCCAGGGCCACCTGGCACGGCTCGATGCCGTCCACCGGCACGATCGTCACGTCGTGCCGGAGCCGGCTGAACCGGACGCCGGCCGGGACGATCGCCGCGAGCTGGCCCGCGGCGATCAGCTCGAACTTCTCCTCGAACTCCCGGACCAGCGGGCCGTCCGGGGCGCGGCTGCCGTCGGGCCGCGGGTCGAGGCGCCAGAACGTGTTCCAGTCCGGGTCGTCGACGCGGGGGAGCGGCTCGTCGGCGAAGTCGGCCAGCGTGACCGACTTCCGGCCGGCCAGCCGGTGGTCGGCGGAGACCAGCAGCACCCGCTCTTCGTCGTAGAGCACCGTGACGCGCAGCCCGTCGGCCCGCAGCGGCAACCGCGTCACCGCGACGTCCACCCGGTGCTCCAGCAGCGCCGCGCGGGTTTCGGTCCAGCCGAGGTGCTGGGTCAGCACCTCGGCCTCCGGGTGGCGGCGGCGCAGCTCGCGCACGGCCGGCGTGACGAACAGGTTGGTGCGGTAGCCGATCGTGACGCGGCTCGGCGCGGCCGCCGCCCGGGTGCTCGCCGCCGCCTGCTCGGCCGAGCGCAGCAGCGCCCGGGCGCGGGGCAGGAACACTTCGCCCGCTTCGGTCAGCCGCGTGCCCTGCGGTGTGCGGTCCAGCAGGCGCGCGCCGAGCTGGCCTTCGAGGCGGCGGATCTGTCGGCTCAGCGACGGCTGCGTGGTGTGCAGCGAGGCCGCCGCGCGCCCGAAGTGCCGGTGCTCGGCCACCGCCGTGAAGTACCGCACCAGCCGCAGGTCCAGGTCCGTCATGACCGCATTCTACCTGCGGTGATGCCTGAACCGTATCGGCCGATGAGAACCAGGCTTTGGACGCCCGCGCCGCCGCGGCCCAACGATGGAACCACTGTCAGCGATCGAGGAGGAGCAAGAAGATGCGGGTGTTCGTCACCGGCGCGACCGGGTTCGTCGGCAGCGCCGTCGTCCGGGAACTGCGGGAAGCGGGGCACGAGGTGCTCGGCCTGGCCCGCTCGGACGACAAGGCCGCGGCGCTCGCGGCCACCGGCGCCGAGGTCCGGCGCGGAACCTTGACCGACCTGGACGGCCTGCGCGCGGCCGCCGCGGAAGCGGACGCGGTCGTCCACACCGCCTACGTCCACGACGACTTCGCCGACCTGACGGCCGCCGCGGCGACCGACCGCGCGGCGATCGGCGCGTTCGGCGAGGCGCTCGAAGGATCCGGGAAAGTTCTGGTCATCACGGCGGCGACCGGCCCGGTCGCGCCGGGCCGGCTGGCCACCGAAGAGGACGCGGCCGACCCGGCGTTCCCCCGATCGGCCTCGGAGACGGCGGCGCTCGCGCTGGCCGGGCGGGGTGTGCGCGCGTCGGTGCTGCGGCTGCCGCACTCGGTGCACGGCGAGGGCGACGGCCACGGGTTCGTCCCGGCCCTGATCCGGCTCGCGCGCTCGACGGGCGTGTCGGCGTACCCGGGCGACGGCGAGGGTCGCTGGGCCGCGGTGCACCGGTTCGACGCGGCGCGCCTGTACCGGCTGGCGGTGGAGGCGGCGCCCACCGGCGTGCGGCTGCACGCGGTCGGCGACGAGGGTGTGCCGCTGAAGGTGCTGGCCGAAGTGATCGGAAAGCACCTCGGGGTGCCGGTGCGGTCGGTGTCCGACGTCCCGGGCCACTTCGGGTGGCTCGCGCACTTCGCCGGGCCGGACGCGCCGGCGTCGAGTGTGCTGACGCAGAAGCTGCTGGGCTGGGTGCCCGAGGAGCCGGGGCTGATCGCGGACCTGGAGGCGGGGCACTACTTCCGCTGAGCCCCGGCTCGCCTTGCGGTCGATCGAGCGGCGATATATCGTGCGAGTGTCGCCGATACGATTGGGAGGTCGTCATGGAGATGAGCGCGGGAGCGGACCGGATCTTCGCCGGGTTCGGGGGGCACTTCGGGCACCACGGGCCCGGCCACGCCGGGCACCCGGGGCACGCCGGGTTCGGGCACTCGGGGCTGGGACACGGTGGCCCGGGACACGGACATCCGGGCGCTGAGCATCCCGCCGCGGGGCACGGCCCGCTCGGGCCGGAGCACGGCGTGCCGGGGCACGAGGACTGGGACGGCGGCCCCGAGCTGGCGCGCGGGTTCCCGCCGCCGCCACCGCACCCGCCACACCCGCCGCAGCCCCCGGGCGGGCCGGGATTCCCCGGCTTCCCGGGCGGTCCCGGGTCGTTCGGCGGCCCGGGTGGCTGGTTCGGCGGCGGCGGGCCGTTCCAGCGGGTGCGGGAGTTCCGCGGCGGCGGCCGTCCGCCGGCCCGTCCGGTGCGGCCCGCCGTGCTGGCGCTGCTGGCCGAGGAGCCGATGCACGGCTACCAGCTGATGCAGGAGATCCGCCGCCGCACGCACGACCGGTGGCGGCCGAGCCCCGGCTCGGTGTACCCGATCCTGCAGCAGCTGGAGGACGAAGGCCTGGTCCACACGGTCGAGACGGCCGGCCGCCGGGTCGCGGAGCTGACCGACGCGGGACGCGAGCACGTGGCGGGCCGCGAGGAGGAGTTCGCGGCTCTGTGGGAGGAACCCGAGGAGGAACCGGGCGCCGACCGGTTCGCGGCGCTGTGGCACGCGCTGGGCGAGCTGTCCGGCGCGGCCGCCCAGGTCGGCTACAGCGGGAACGAAGCCCAGGTCGCCGAGGTGAAGAAGATCCTCGCCGACGCCCGCCGGCGCGTGTACGCGGTGCTGGCCGACGCGGGCCTGGAGGACGAAGACGCCTGACGGCACCCGGCAGACGCCGGCCGCCGCCGATGCAGTGAATGACTCATTCCTGGCGTCCGACGCCAGGAATGAGTCATTCACTGCGGTCGGTCACCGCCCGGGTGAATCGTCCACATCGGACGGTGCGGCCGGCGGGTAGGCTGTCCTGATGGAGGAAAAGGACTTCGCCGCGCACCTGACCGCGACCATGACCGGTGCCGCCCTGACCATGCTCATCGGCGTCGGCCACCGCACCGGCCTCCTCGCGGCCGCCGCGCGCGGGCCCGCCACCAGCGCCGGCCTCGCCGAGCGCGCCGGGCTGCAGGAACGCTACGTCCGCGAGTGGCTCGGCGCCATGGTCACCGGCGGCATCTTCACCTACGACGGCCGCGAGTACACCTTTCCGCCGGAGCACGCCAAGTTCCTGCTCGGCGACACCTCGGCGAACCTCATGCCGTCACTGCTGACCCTGTCCGCCTTCACCGGCATCCTCCCGGAGCTGGAACGGGCGTTCGCCGAGGGCGGCGGCGTCCCGAGGTCGGCCTACGGCCCCTACCTCGAAACCCTCGGCGCGAAGACCGGCGACAGCTGGGAGCACATCTACCGCGAGCACCTCGTGGACGGCTTCTTCGGCGCGGTCCCCGGTCTCGCAGACCGGCTCACCGCCGGCGCGCGCGTGCTCGATCTGGGCTGCGGCACCGGGAACGCCATCGCCGTCGCCGCGCGCGCGTTCCCGGCCTCGCACTTCACCGGCCTGGACATCAACGCGAGCGTCGTCGAGCAGGCGAGCGAAAACAAGCCGGAGAACGCCGAGTTCGTCGTCGGGGACGCCGCCGAACTGACCGCCGATCCGCCCTACGACGTGATCACCGCGTTCGACGCCATCCACGACCAGGACCGCCCGGACGTCGTGCTGCGCCGGATCCGCGAAGCGCTCGCCGAAGACGGGCTGTTCTTCATGGTGGACACCAACTTCTCCAGCCACCTGGAGAAGAACGTCGGTAACCCGCTGGCCGCTCTCACCTACTCGATCAGCCTGATGTACTGCACGACGACGTCGCTGGCGGAGGACGGTGCCGCGCTGGGTGCCGTGTGGGGCACCGAAAAGGCGTCGGAGATGCTGGCGGACGCGGGGTTCCGGCACGTCGACGTGCTCGAATCCCCGCGCCCGCAGAACTGCATCTACGCCTGCCGCCCGTGACTCACTGCTGGTACGGCGCCGCGGCGGCCTTGGCGGCGGTGATCAGCGCGCCCTTGTTCTTCGGCCAGAACGTGCTGTCGACGCAGGTGTAGCGCGGCAGGAAGCCGCCGCAGGTGCCGCTCGAGCCGCCGACCTCGAACGTCACGCTGGCGACACCGAGCTCGCCGTAGGTGAAGTCGTCGGTGGTGCCGGTCGTGTCGTAGCCGACGGTCTCCTCGTTGGTGCCGACGAGGTAGCCGTTGGACGCGGCGTACTTCGCGCCGAGCCGGCGGTACTGGGCGTCGTTCGGCGAGGTGGCCTGGGTGAAGCCCCACGGGATGATGATGTCGTTGCCGTAGCTGTGCAGGGTGATCATCGTGCCCTTGGCGGTCGACGGCGCCGGGTCGTTGTCGCCGGTGCCGCGCTGGTCCGGGAAGGTCGCGCGGGCCAGCTTCTCCAGCGCCTGCACCTCCGGCTCCGAACCCGCGCTCACGCCCTGGTAGGTCTCGGAGCAGGCGGAGTTGGAGTCGCCGCCCCACTTGAACGTCGAGTTCCGGTTGAGGTCGACGCCGATGTTCGTGCCGGTGCAGCTGCCCCGCGAGTTGTTGGCGTTCTTGCGCTGCAGCTTCGGCGAGTTCCCGCCGGAGGCGACGATGTCGACGCCGTCGGGGTTGGCGATCGGCACCACCCACACCTCGGTCGTGTCCAGAATGGACTTTGCGGTCGCGTCGGTGGCGTAGCCGTCGGCGAGGTAGTCGATCCAGCGCCAGGCGAGCTCGCCGGTCGACAGCTCGCGCGCGTGGATCTGGGCCATCAGGAAGAACTTCGGCTTCGGCGACGTCGTCGACAGCGTGCAGTCGCCGGCCTGCTTCTTGGTCAGGCAGATCGCCTGGACGTCGTGGCCCCCTTGGCCCTTGGTCTTCTTCCACGACTGGCCGATCGTGTACTTCGTGGCCAGGTCGGGGTGCGCCGAGGCGACCTGCGTGAGGTGGTTCTCGTGCGCGGTGACGGTCCGGTACCCGCCGTAGTAGGTGTCCGCCGCCAGCCGGTTGGTCTCGGCGGGCAGTTCCTTGTAGACGGTGTCGAAGAACGAGGGCCGGTAGCCGAGCCCCCGCAGTTTCGCCGCGACGGCCCGCCCGCCGACGACGTTGACGCTGCCGGCGTCGTCCCCTTCTTCGACGTCGAACCCGGCCTCGGTCAGCGCCTGCGTCTGGGCGGCGGTCGCCGGGACGCGCCAGAACACCGGCGTGTCGGCCGTCTGCGCGGTGGCGGTGCCGCCGAGCAGGGAGGTGAGCAGGACCCCGGACGCCGCGAGGGCGAGCCGGGACAAGGACCTTGACGCCATCGGGGGATCTCCTCACGCCGCACGGATGGAGGTCCGGTCGGAACCCGTGGTCACCGTACCGGCACGGACAGTGTGTCGGCCCGGCACAAACGGGTCATACCCCCGAAAGTCGCGAGTCTGCCGCAGCCCGGTCGTGAGTGGTAAGGAGGGTTAGAACCCTCCTTACCACTCACGACGAGCCGCGGCAGACTTCGGGACGCTACTTCTTCAGGCCGTGTTCGATGGCTTCGATGATCCGCGGCCGCAGCTCGGCCGTCGAGATGATCGCGTCCACCGAGCCGACCTCCACCGCGCGCTGGATGCTGTGCACCTTGTCGAACTCCGCGGCGATCTCGCTGACCTTCTCCGCGCGGACCGACGACTGGACCTCGGCCAGCTGGGTGCTCAGCGCCGCCCGGGAAGGAGCGTCGGCCGCGGCGACCCGGGCCTGCAGCTCGGTCACTCGCGGGTCGTTCGCCGTGCGCTTGGCCACCTCGCCGGCGAACACCACCGCCGCCGCCGGGGCACCGCCCAGCACCGAGGCGAACGAGCCTTCCAGGGCCAGCACCGTCATGTTCGGGTTGAGCGCCTTGGAGAACACCACGAACGCGCCGCCGTGATAGCGCGAGATCACGGTGAACACGATCGGGCCCTTGAAGTTGACGATCGCCCGGCCGATCTCCGCGCCGTACTCCAGCTGCAGCTTGCGCAGCGACTCCGGCGAGCCGTCGAAGCCCGACAGGTTCGCCAGCACCACCAGCGGCCGGTTGCCCGACGCCGCGTTGATCGCCCGCGCCGTCTTCTTCGACGACCGCGGGAACAGCGTGCCCGCGGTGTAGGTGTCCGGGCCGTCGGTGGGCGGGAAGCCGCGGCGGGGAACCGACCGCGACTCGATGCCGACCAGACAGACCGGGCGGCCGCCGATGTGCACGTCCTGCACCGCCGCGGTGTCCGCGTCGGCCATGCCCGCCCAGCGCTCCAGCACCGGGTGGTCCTGGTCGGACAGCGCACGCATCACCGTGCGGATGTCGAACGGCTTCTTGCGGTCCGGGTTGTGCTCGGCCGAGAAGATCTGGCCGACCGTCGTGAAGTCGCTGCCGGCGATCGCGTGCGGGAACGACGAGACGTCCCGGTCGACCGGGTCGCTCGTGCCCACCTTGCGCGGCCCGGCCTCGCCCGGCACCACGTACGTGTGGTCGTAGTGCGCCATCAGCACCTGGCGCGCGGCCGGCAGGTTCGGCGCCCAGTACTGCGCCTGGCCGTTCGGGCCCATGACGCGGTCGTAGCCGCCGATGCCGAAGTTGTCCTCGGCCGACACGCCACCCGAGAAGTCCAGCGCCTGCTTGCCGGTGAGGACCATCGCCGAGTCCGGCGTCATGATCAGCACGCCCTTCGTGTGCATGAGCATGGTGGCTTCGGCGTTCCAGTACGGCTGGGCGCCGACGTTGATCCCGTTGACGACGATGTTGATCTCGCCGCCGTCCTGGGTGAACGTGACGATCCGCTTGAGCGCCGCGGCGACCCAGTCCATGTTCTCGGTGCCCGAGGTCATCGAGATCCGCGCGCCCGAGGACAGCGCGAACCACTCCAGCGGGACCTGCATGCGCTCGGCCAGGTCGAGCGCCGCGATGACGCGCGAGCACTCCGGCTCCGACAGCGCGCCCAGCGACTTCGTCGGGTCGCCGAGCAGCACGACGCGGGTGACGCCCTCGGGGTGCCGCTCGGTCGGGGTGGTGACGACGCCCGCGATGATCGCCGCGGTGTTCTTGCCCTTCGGCCGGTCCACCGGCACCAGGACGCCCGAGTCGTCGAGATCGTGCTCGACGAACGTGCCCTCGGGACCGGCGAGCAGGCCGGTGAGCTCGTACGGGTAGACCGTCCCGCGCCGCGCCGCCCGCAGCACCTTCAGGCGGTAGTCGTCGTGGGGCTTCACCGGCTCGGTCGACGGCGGCTCGACGTGCAGCCGCGCGCCCTGGCCGGGGTCGAGGGTGATCCGGACGGCGAGCTCGGTCAGCTTGCCCGCGTCCGTGCGCCGCCGGGCCAGGAACTGGACCTCCTCCAGCCCGGCGCCGACCGAGGTCGGCAGGATGCGCTGGACGAGCTGGTTGAGCTCCTCGGTGGTCAGGTCGGTCGGCGGCCAGACGTACATCATGATCCGGTTCGTGTCGAACCGCTTGTTCTGCGGCCGCTGCGCCTGGATGTTGCGGATCGCGTCGAGGCAGGCGGTGACCGCGTCCTCGAGCGCGGGCAGCGCGACCAGGCGGCCGTCGGCTTCGCGCAGCGGGGTCAGGTCGCGGACCTGGCCCATCGCGATCAGCCGCTCGTCGGCCGGGTTGGTCTTCGCCACGGCTTTGAAGAGGTAGATCTCCTCGTCCGCCGACGGCAGCCGGGTGAGGTCGAACTCGCGCAGCCGCTGCAGCTGCAGGCGCTGCGCGATCTGCGGGTGCAGGCCGCGGATCAGCCGGTCCTCGGTGAAGCCGGCACCGCTGCGCTCGAAGGTGAAGTGGTGGTGCATCACCGCGCCGCCAATGCCGGCCACGGTGACCACGACCCGGCGCACGCCGGCGGGCAGCGGGCTTTCGGCCAGCAGCGTGCCGAGCCGCTCCGCGGTCGCGTCGACGTCCGGCTGGTCTTCCCAGCGCAGGTACAGGTCGGCGACGACGCCGTCGGTGGCCACCTCGCCGAGCGTGCGCAGCGCCTCGGGCAGCTCGGCGATGTCGACGGCGGTGGTGACCAGCGGCAGCACGCCTTCGGGGGCGTTCAGCTCGGCGGTCAGCCAGCGGTGGCCGCCGGCTTCGCGCACGGCCACCCCGGACAGGCGGCGGTTGCCGTAATAGCGGCGGGTCAGGACCTCCAGCAGCGGCGCGTGGTCGCGGCCCGGCCGCCCGATCCGCTGCCCGATCAGCCGGACCAGGGGCTGCGAGCCGGTGATCATGGCCTGGATGCGCTCGGCGCGGTCCGGCGCGTCCGGGTGCTGGTCGAGGTAGGTCAGCTCGGTGCGGACCGCGGCGTAGCCGCGGGCGCGGTTGCGGCGCAGCAGCGGCTGGGCGAACCAGCGGAAGACCACGCCGCGGGCCAGGTCGGACACCGCGGGGAACCGCACCTGCGTGGCCTCGACCAGGTGCTCCAGGGTGAGCCCGGCGCGTTCGCTGAGCGCCTCGGCCGGCGGCGCCCCGGTCAGCCACTGCCGCAGCAGCTCCGAGACGACCGCGATGTCGGCCGCCATCCGCTGCTGGGCCAGGAAGATCCGGAAGACCGCGGCCTCCAGCTCCGGCGTGCGCTCGAGGTCTTCGACGCCGTAGTGCGCGAGGACGCGCTTCAGCTTCGCCTGGAACCCTTCGCTGACGCCGGCGCGTTCGACGTCGAGGCTCTGCAGGTAGCTGTGGAAGAACTCGCGCGGGCTGTGGACCGCGCCGTTCGGCACGGTGTCCTCGCCGCCGGGGGTGTTGCGGCTGAGCTCGGACAGGTCGGCGAAGACGGTGAGCAGCCCGAGCTCGCCCTCGACCGGCCGGTTGCCCAGCTCGGAGCGGGCCTCCAGGTAGGTGGCGACGAGCCGCTTGCGCTCGGCGGGGTCGACGTCGAAGCCGAGCAGCAGGCTGCGGAGGTCCTGCAGGCCGCGTTCGACGCGCTCGGCCGCGGACACGCCGTCCGGCACCGAGGGCAGCTCGATCTCGACGGTCTCGGTCTCGTCGGCCGCTTCGTCGGCGGCGTCGTCGGCGAGGGGTTCCAGGCGCATCAGCGGGGCGCCGGTCTCGACCTGGCTGCCGACGGACACCGGGCATTCGCGGACGCGGGCGCGGAACGGCGCGCGCAGCACCGTCTCCATCTTCATGCTCTCCAGCACGAGGATCGGCGCGTTCGCCTCGACCTCGTCGCCGACGGCCAGCGGGGTCGCGACGACCAGCGCGGGCGCGGGGGAGCGGACGACGCCGCCTTCGTCGCGGCTGATGCGGTGGGTGACGCCGTCGACCTCGACCAGGTGAATCGGGCCGTGGGTGGCCGAGACCAGCCGGAAGGGCCGTCCGTTGACCAGGATCCGGCCGCTGTGGGCGTCGAACCGGTCGATCTCGATGTCGGCGTGGTGGACGTCCGACGCGCCGGCGGAGATGCCGACGCGGAAGCGGCTCCGGCCGGCCCTGGCGACCGAGACGCGGTAGCCGACGCCGCGGAGCTTGAGGTCGAGCGGGCGGCCGCTCTCGTGCTGCACCTGCGGGCGGCCGCCGTGCGCGGTGGACAGCAGCCGCTGGACGGAGACCTCTTCCTCGTCCTGGTAAGCCTCGATGGCGGCCGCGGCGAGCGCGATCGCGGAGTGCCGGTGGGTGACCAGCCTGCCCTCGGCGCGGACGCGGTCGATCCAGCCGGTGTCGGCGCTGGCGTCGATCACCTCGGGCTGGTCGAGCAGTTCGAGCACGAAGCTCTTGTTGGTCGCGCCGCCTTCGATGATCACGGTGGTCTCGGCCATCGCGCGGCGCAGGCGGCCCAGCGCCTCATCGCGGTCGCGGCCGTAGGCGATGATCTTGGCAATCATCGAGTCGAAGTCGGCCGGGATCGTGTCGCCCTCGCTGACGCCGGTGTCGACGCGGATGCCGGGGCCGGCGGGCAGCGCCAGCCGCGCGATGCGGCCGGGGGAGGGGGCGAAGTCGCGGTCGGGGTCTTCGGCGTTGAGCCGCGCCTCGACGGCGTGGCCGAGCTCGGCGGGCTGGGTGCCTTCGAGCTTGCCGCCGCCCGCGACGTGCAGCTGCAGCTTGACCAGGTCGGTGCCGGTGGTGATCTCGGTGATCGGGTGCTCGACCTGCAGGCGGGTGTTGACCTCGAGGAAGGCGAACAGCTTCTCGCCCGGGTGGTAGAGGAACTCGACGGTGCACGCGCCGCGATAGCCGACGGCGATCGCGAGCCGCTCGGCCGACGCCTTCAGCTCGGCGGTCTGGGCCGGCGCGAGGACCGGCGACGCCGACTCCTCGATGATCTTCTGGTTGCGCCGCTGCACCGAGCAGTCGCGGACGCCGAGCGCCCACGCCGTCGCGCCGTCGGAGATCACCTGGACCTCGACGTGCCGGGCGCCGGTGACCAGGCGCTCCAGGAACACGACGCCGGAGCCGAACGCGCGCAGGGCTTCGGAGCTGGTGCGCTCGTAGGCGTCGGCGAGGTCCTCGCCGGAGGCGACCATGCGGATGCCCCGCCCGCCGCCGCCCGCGGTGGCCTTGAGCATCAGCGGGTAGCCGATCTGCTCACCGGCCTTCAGCGCGTCTTCGAGGGTGGCGACCTCGCCGCGGCTCCAGGGCGCGACCGGCACCCCGACCTCTTCGGCGATCAGCTTCGCGCCGATCTTGTCGCCGAGCTTGCGCATCGCGTCCGCGCTCGGCCCGACAAAGGTGATGCCGATCTTCTCGCACAGTTCGGCGAAGGCCGGGTCCTCGGCCACGAAGCCCCAGCCGACCCAGGCGGCGTCGGCCTTCGTCTCGACCAGCGCCTGCTCCAGCTTGGCCAGGTCGAGGTAGGGACGGGCGGAGGCGGGCCCCAGGTCGTAGGCCAGGTCGGCCTCGCGGACGAACGTGGCGGTGCGATCGGCGTCGGTGTAGAGGGCGACCGTCTCGATCCGCGTGCCGGTTTCCGCCGACAGATCCCGGACGGCGTGGATGAGCCGCATCGCGGCCTCTCCGCGGTTGACGATGGCGACACGACTGAACACCGGATGAGCCTCCCAAGTACGCACGCGCAGAAGGCGACGTACCTGTCCTGGAACGTCGCCCGCACCTGTCTACACCCTGGTGGATGACGACGGTTCGGACCAATGTCCGCGATGGCGCATGCCGCGGCGGCTGAGTTGTGGGAACCCCACAAAAAGCGACCCGCGCCACACCGTCCGGACGGGCTTTCACGCGAGGTTCGCGACAAAGCACGCGACGAACGAGCGAACGGCGGGTGGCGCGGAGGCGATCAGGATGCGAGCAAAATGCCAGAATCCAGGACCTGGCCCAGCTCGCGGCGCTCGGCGTCCGACAGCGGGACGGCGGCGACGTCGCTGCGGCCGCCGGGCCCGGGCGCGGTGGTGACCACCAGTACGGAACGCCCGTCCATTTCGCGCAACGTGACGCGGCCACCGCACGCAAGGTCGACGGTGACGCCGGGGCGGTCGCGATGCCTGCCCAGCCAGCGGCTGACGAAGTCGAAGGTCATCGCGGTCTCCCCTCGGTACGGCGCGCTCCCCCTGGAGCACAGGTGTCGCTCACTGATGCCCCGGATACCGGGGGTTTACACCCGTTCGAGCGAAACGGCGGGCCGGCACCCCCCGACGCGGTGCCGGCCCGGCCGCGATTTCCCCTGGTCAGCGCAGAGGTGCTTCCAGCACGTACCGCTTCGCGAGGCCTGCGCCGCAGTCGACTTCGACGGTCCGCCGGACGACCGGCGCGCCGACGTCGCCGCGCAGCGCGTAGCCGACCGCCGTCGAGTCCGGGATCGTGCGGACCTCGGCGGGCACCCGCCCGCCGGCGGACAGGCGGCGCAGCAGCCGCTGCAGCGGCGCGTCGAGCGCTTCCTCCACAGTGGACGGCTCACGGGCGGCTTCCCCGGCCGACGGCGGCGCGGCGGGCGCGCTTTCGCCGAGCCGTTCGACCTCGCGGGTGGCGTCGACGATCGTCGTCACCGTGCCGCCGCCGTCGATGCCGACCCGCACCTCGCCGAGGCCGGGTGTGACGACCGGTTGGCCGTCGACCAGCTGCGTGAACACCACGTGGGTCTCGCGCACCCGCGGGTCGGCGACGTCGTCGGCCGTGCCGCCCGCGTGGTACTGGTGGCGCACCTTGTCGGCGACCAGGTCGACGCGGTCGGCCAGACCGAACGTCTCGACGGCGTCCTGGGCGATCCGGACGGCTTCGTCCGCGCTCGGCGCGTCCCGGCCGGTGCCGTCGGCGTCGGCGAAGGTGATTTCGCGGACGCCGCGGTGGTCGACGCTCAGCCGCGGCCCGCCCTGGCCGTCGCCCAGCACGACGCCGTGCGGGCCCATCGCGTCGTCGGGCACCCCGCCGCCGAGCCGGACGCCGTAGTGGCCGGCCAGCTCGGCCAGCCGCGCGGGCGACAGCCGCGGCGGCGCGAACCGGGCGGCCTGCGCCCGGTCCGGCAGCTCCGGCCGCTGGTCCCGGATGCTCTTGGCGGCGTCGTACCAGGTCCACCACCACCAGTTTTTCGTCGCGGCGGCGGTCTGGAAGGCCCCCTCGTTCCACAGCCGGTCCTGCGCCTCGGCCTGCGTCGCCCCGCACGCGACGGCCGAGGGCGCCTGGTGGTGGTCGATGTCCCAGGACGCGTCCAGCCACGCCTTGCTGAACTTGTGCCCGTTGGCGTTCCACCTGTCGAAGAAGTAGGCGCCGTAGTGCGGGCTGTCGACGCTGGTCGTCTCGAAGCCGAAGATCATCCGCAGGCCCAGGTTGGCCACGTCCCACGTGCGGATCGGGCTGTTGCCGTCCCCGATGCGCAGCGAGAGGCAGGTCGAGAAGAACAGGTAGCGCGCGACCTCGTTGCCCAGCCGCATGTCGGCCGAGCTCGCCCAGGCCGACCCGCCCCAGGTGCCGCCCATCGGCATCCAGAAGACGCCGTTGCCGTCCATGGTCCCGTGTCCCGAGTGGTACTCGGCGACGCAGGCGTCGAAGCCGTAGGTGCCCTGCCAGTCGTCGTACTGTTCGCCGTAGATCCACGACAGCACGCCGCCGTCGGTGTACCAGAAGTTCGGGGTGGCGAACTGCTTGACGTAATTGTAGAAACCACCGGCGTCTTCGTGGGTGAAGGAAAGGTCGTTCATGCCGGGCGGGAAGTCCTCGATGGAGCAGACGCCGTACCGGTTCGCGCCCCGGTCGGCGGCGGCGCCGGTGCCGGCGGCGAACGGATCGGCCGAGGTCAGCGCCCGGGCGCCGGCGGGTGCGCCCGGTGGCGCGGTGACCATGCCGTTCTTGAGCAGTGCCATGATTCCTCCCCGTGGGTGGCAGAATGCAGCGATCGGACGGTAACCGTCACCGCGGTGAAAACGTTCGGATACCTCTTTTTGCCACGTCTTCAGTGCAATTTTTTCAGCGCTGCACCGATTCCGTGGCCCGTTTTTGCGCCGGCCCGTGAACCGGTCAGCGGCCACCGGCCACAGTGGACAGCTCGCCGGGAGGCGCGCGCCGGGCCGGCCGGGCCACGATGGCGGGATGAAACTGGCGCAGCCGGCCGCGACGGCACGTGACTTGTTCTCCGCCCGGATCTTGGCGAAACGCCGCTGATGCCGCCGAAAGTTCACCGCCGGTTCGTGGCCGCGTTCGCCCGGCGCGCCTAGCGTCCGATGCGGAGGTGCGCATGAACGACTTCAGCCGCCGGACGCTGCTGCGGGCCGGGGGGATCGCGGCGGCCGCGGGGATGCTGCCCGGCGTCGCGTTCGCCGATCAGCCGGGTGGTACGAGCCGGACGCAGACCGTCACGGGCACGCTGAAACCGGATGTGCCGGACTGGTACTACCTGCCCGTCGACGTCCCGCGCGGGGTGCGGCAGATCGACGTCGCCTACTCCTACGACAAGCCGCCGGTGCCCGCCGGAACGCGGGGGAACGCCTGCGACATCGGGATGTTCGGTCCGGAAGGCCACGAGCTGGGCAACGCGCGCGGCTTCCGCGGCTGGTCGGGTGGCTTCCGCGACCGGTTCTCGATCAGCGCGTCCGAGGCCACGCCCGGCTACCTCGCCGGCCCGATCGAGCCCGGCCGGTGGCACGTCGTCCTCGGTCCGTACACCGTCGCCCCGCAGGGGTTGAACTACCGGGTGGACATCACGCTCGCCTTCGGTCCCGAAGGCGCCCCCTTCGTCCCGAGCCCGACGCCGGAGACCGCGCCCGCCCGCGAGCGCGGCCGCGCCTGGTACCGCGGCGACAGCCACCTGCACACCGTCCACTCCGACGGCCGCCGCACGCCGGAGCAGCTCGTCGCCGACGCCCGCGCCGCCGGCCTGGACTTCATCGTCTCCACCGACCACAACACGTCCAGCTCGCAGCTGATCTGGGGCCACCACGCCACCGACGACCTGCTGATCCTCAACGGCGAAGAAGTGACGACCCGGTCCGGGCACTGGCCGGCGATCGGCCTGCCCGCCGGCACCTGGGTCGACTGGCGCTATCGCGCGGGCGACCCGCGGGACTTCCGGCGCTTCACCGACCAGGTGCACCGCGCCGGCGGCCTGGTCACCGCGGCGCACCCGTTCGCCACCTGCTTCGGGTGCACCTACGAATTCGCCCACGAGCTCGCCGACCTGGTCGAGGTTTGGAACGGCCCGTGGACCCAGGACGACGAGGCGAGCGTCGTCCACTGGGACGGGCTGCTGCGCGGCGGCCGGTTCGTCCCGGCGATCGGCGACTCCGACGCGCACCACCCGGACCAGCGCGTCGGCCTGCCGCACACGGTCGTGCTCGCCGACCGGCTGCGCCGCCGGGAGCTGCTGGCCGGGCTGAAGGCGGGCCGCTCGTGGCTGGCGGAGTCGGCGTCGGTCCAGCTGGACTTCACGGTCTCCGGCGGCGGCGCGAGCGCCGGCATCGGCGAACGGCTGGCCGCGGGCACCGGGACCCCGGTGACGGTCAAGGCGGTCGTCGCCGGGGTGCCGGGGACGACGGTGACGTTCCTCGACCAGCTCGGCCCGGAACGCACCGAGCCGATCGGCGACTCCGGCGCGGCGACGGTCACCTGGACGACCTACCCCCGCTACAGCCGGTGGGTGCGCGTCGAGGTCCGTCGCCCGTCCGGTGGCCCGAACACGACGGTGCCGAACGCCATGGTCGCCCTGTCCAATCCGATCTTCCTCGGCCCCGCCCACTGAACCCGCACGCGGGTCACCGCGTCCTCCTTTGGCAGACTGGTGCGAACGGGTGACGGGGAGGCAGGGTGCGCGGTTGTGGCCTGAAGCTGGCCATGGTCCTGGGGGCGGTCGTCGTGCTGGTCGCGGCGGTCGTCGTGGTGGTGGCGTACACGCGCGGCTCGGTCAAGACGCCGGGGTGCACGGTGGCGCTGCCGGGGGACGGCGCGACCGCCTACACGTTCACCCCGGAGCAGATGAACAACGCCGCGACGATCTCGGCCGTCGGCACCAAGATGGGGCTGCCCGCGCACGCGGCGACGGTCGCCCTGGCGACGGCGCTGCAGGAGTCGAAGCTGCGCAACCTCGAGGGCGGTGACCGCGACTCGGTCGGGCTGTTCCAGCAGCGGCCCAGCCAGGGCTGGGGCACGATCGCGCAGCTGCGCGACCCGGTCTACGCGGCGACGGAGTTCTACGAGAAGCTCGAGAAGCTGCCGAACTGGGAGACGCTGCCGATCACGGTGGCCGCGCAGGCGGTGCAGCGGTCGGGCGTCCCGGACGCGTACGCGCAGTGGGAGCCGCAGGGCCGCGCCATGGCGGCGGCGTTCAACGGCCAGTTCCCGGCCGCGCTGACCTGCCGCAACCTGACCCTGGCGGCCCCCGCGGACGTCGCCGGAGCGGCGTCGGCGGAGCTGGGCACGGCGGGGCTGAGCGGTCCCCATCCGGCGGCCCAGGGCTGGACGTACGCGACCTGGCTCGTCGGCCGCGCGGAGGCGCTGGGCGTGGACAAGGTGAGTTTCGCCGGCCGGACGTGGACGGCGGAATCGGGCGCCTGGGCGGACGACGCGGCCGCGGGCCAGGACCTTTCCCTGCACCAGACCGCGGCGGCCCAGGTCAGCGAGTAACCGGCGCCCTCGGGGTCAGCGGGTGGCGGCGGCCCAGCGGACCGCCGGGCCCATCGCCCAGCCCGCCGCCAGGAACACCGCGCCCAGCACGAGCCACCCCGCGAAGCCCCAGCCGATCACCACCGTGCTCAGCAGCACCGGGCCGATCGCTCGCGCCACCGAGATTCCGCTCCCGAAGAACCCCTGGTACTCGCCCTGCCGGCCCGCCGGGGCCAGCGCGAAGCCGATCTCCCACGAGCCCGCCGACTGCAGCATCTCCCCGAGCACCTGCACCAGCGCCCCGGCGACGAGCACCGCGAACGCGACCGGCGGCGACGTCCCCAACGCCGACAGCGCGAACGCCACGCAGGACGCCAGCAGCACCACCCCCGACCGGCGCACCATCCGCGCCGCCGAGTCCAGTGAGCTGAGCCGTCCGGCCACGCGGACCTGCAGGACCACCACCACGACCGTGTTCAGCACGAACAGCGCCGACACCGTCCAGCCCGGCGCCGCGGTGCGTTCGACGATCCACAGCGGGATCGCGACGCTCAGCAGCGGCATGCGCAGCAGCAGGATCGCGTTGAGCAGCGTCACCAGCGCGTACGGCCGGTCGCGCAGCACGGCCGACTTCGGTGCTCCCCGGTTCGCGGAAGTCCGCGGAACCGCCGGGAGCGCGTGAAGCAGCGCCGCCGTCAGGACGAACGCCGCCGCGTCGAGGACGAAGACCGTCAGGTACGCCGAAGCCGTGTCGGCCGAGAGCGCGAGGCCACCCAGTCCGGCGCCGACGGCCAGCCCCGCGTTGCCCGCGGACTGTAGGTGCGCCCGGACGCGCGTCCGCCGCTCCGGATCGGCGAGGGCGGCCAGCAGGGCCTGGCGGACGGCGGCCAGCCCGGTCTGGCAGCTGCCGTAGACGCACGCGGCCAGGATGAACGCCACCGGCGAGCGGACGACGAGGAACGCCAGGATCGACGTGGCCGTCGCCAGGGCCAGCAGCACGGCCGAGCCGCGGGCGCCGTGGCGGTCGGCCAGGTGCCCGAGCGGCACGCCCGCGACCGAGCCGACCGCCCAGCCGAGCGTGAGGCCGAGCCCGACCTGCGCCGGCGTGAGGCCGGCGATCCGCGTGAAGAACAGGACCGAGCACGTCAGGAACGCGCCGTCGCCGAGCGAGGCGACCAGCTGGGCGGCGGCGAGCAGCCGGGCCGCAGGCCGGGTCTTCGGACGTTCGAGAAGCGCTGTCATGGGAGAAACGGTAGGACGGAACTTGGCCCGATCCCAGATCCAATTCCAGCCAAAGAGATTGGGCCAATGTAGCCTCGCCGGATGGACTTCCACGTCAGCCTTGCCGGCCGCGGCGACCTCAGCGTCCGCATCTACCGCCAGCTGCGCGACGCGGTGCTGGACGGCAGGCTGCGCGCGGGGGAGCGGCTGCCGCCGACGCGGGAACTGGCCCGGCGCCTGGCCGTCTCGCGCAACACCGTCGCGGTCGCCTACGACCGCCTCACCGCCGACGGGTTCCTCACCGGCCGCGTCGGCGCCGGGACCTACGTCAGCGCGGAACTGCCGGCGCCGAAACCGCGCACGGCCCCGTCGGCGCGGGGGCCGCGGCCGAAGGCGGTGTGGCGATCGCTCCCGGCCCCGGCCGCCGCGGCACCCGACCCGCTGTTCGACTTCCGCGTCGGCATCCCCGACGCCACGCTGTTTCCATTGGACACCTGGCGGCGCCTGCTGGCCCGGGAACTGCGTGGCACCGCCCGATTCGCGCACTACGCCGAGCCCGGCGGCCACCCCGGGCTGCGCGCGGCGATCGCCCGGCACGTCGGCCTCTCCCGCTCGGTGCGCGCCGGCGCCGACGACGTGCTCGTCACCCAAGGCGCGCAGCAGGCCCTGGATCTGCTGTGCCGGGTGCTGCTCGAACCCGGCGACCGCGTCGCCGTCGAGGAGCCGGGGTACCGGATGGCCGGGCTGCTGTTCGCCTCGCACGGCGCCGAAGTCGTCGGCGTGCCGGTGGACGGCGAAGGCCTCGACGTCGCCGCGCTGCCGCCGCGCACGAAACTGGTGTACGTCACGCCTTCGCACCAGTTCCCGCTCGGCACGCCGATGTCCCTCGCCCGGCGCACGGCGTTGCTGGCGTGGGCGGAGCGGGCCGGCGCGGTCGTCGTCGAGGACGACTACGACAGTGAATTCCGGTTCTCCGACCGGCCACTGGAACCCCTGCAGAGCCTGGATCGCGACGGCCGGGTCGCGTACGTCGGCTCGTTCTCGAAGACGCTGCTTCCCATGCTGCGCCTGGGTTTCCTGATCGCCCCGGCCTCGCTGCGCGACGCGCTGCACCACGCCCGCCTGCTGTCGGGCTGGCACGGCGACCTGCCCGCGCAGGCCGCGTTGGCGGGGTTGATCGACGAAGGCCTGTTCGCCCGTCACCTCCGCCGCGCGACGAAGGTGTACGCGGACCGCCACGAGCGCATCACGACGACGTTGGAGCGGGTTTTCGCCGGCCGCCTCACCCCGGTGCCGTCGGCGGCGGGCCTGCACCTGTGCGCCATGGCCGACGACGAGACGGACCTGGAGCCGATCGCCGCCCGGGCGGCCGCGGCCGGGGCGGCGATCCAGACGCTTTCGGACCTGTGCGGCGGTTTCCCGCGCCAGGGCGTGGTCCTCGGCTACGGCTCCATCCCCTTGACGAGCATCGACGCCGGACTCGCGGCTCTCGACCGCGCCTGGGCCTCGTGAGTGGTAAGGCGGGTTCTAACCCGCCTTACCACTCACGACGGCTGCGGCAGGCTGCTCGACGTGGTGGTCGGTCCGCCGCCGCAGGGCGATCAGGATTCCGCCCGCGCAGGTGAGTGCCGCCGTGGTCAGGATCATCAGCCAGCCGCGGCGGAAATCGGGGAGGTCCGGCGTTCCCGCGAACACCGCGACCAGCACCGCCGTGCCCAGGACCGTGCCGACCTGCCGGGCCGTGTTCACCATCGACGAGCCCGCGCCCCAGCGGGACGGCGGGAGCACCGTGCCCACCACGCCCGACAGGCTCGGCATGATGAGCCCGACGCCGAGGCCGGTCAGCAGCTGGCCGGGCAGCATCGCCGCCGCGTAGTCCGGCGTCGATCCCATGCGCAGCAACCAGATCAGCGCCCCGGCCCCGAACGCGACGCCGCCGAGGGCGACCACCGGGCCGGGGCCGGAGCGGTGCACGAACCGGCCGCCGAGGATCGAGACTCCGACCACCACGAGCGGCCCCGGCGCCAGGGACAGCCCGGCCACCAGGATCGAGTCGTGCCAGAGCGAGGTCAGGAACAGCACGTTGCCGAACAGCATCGCCGCGAACCCGGCGGCGAACACCCCGGTCGTCAGGCAGGCCAGCCACAGCGTCGGGACGCGCAGCGCCGGCAGGTCCAGCACCGGCACCGGGTGCCGCGCCGAGCGCCACGGGACCCAGGCCAGCGCGACGGCGGCCACCGCGAACGCCAGCAGGACCGGCTGCGCACCCCAGCCCCGGTCGGACGCCTCGACCAGCGCGTACGCCAGCGCGCCGACACCCACCAGCAGCCCGGCGGCACCCAGGACGTCCGGGACGCCGGTCGAGGTGTCCCGCGACTCGCGCAGAACGCGCGGCCCGGCCAGCAGCGTCACCGCGCAGATCGGCAGGTTCACCAGGAACACCTAGCGCCAGGAGGCTTCGACGAGCAGGCCGCCGACCGGCGGGCCGAGGGCCGCGGCCGCCGCGCCCACCGACGCCCAGACCCCGACGGCCAGGGGCCGCCGGTGCGGCGGGAACGCCGTCAGCAGCAGCGCGAGCGACGTCGGCATGACGAGCGCGGCGCCGATCGCCTGCACCGCGCGGAAGGCGATCAGCACGCCGATCGAGGGCGCCGCCGCGCACGCCGCCGAGGCGAGGGTGAACACCGCGACGCCGGCGAGGAACAGCCGGCGCCGGCCGTAGCGGTCGGCCAGCCGCCCGGCCGGGGCCAGGCAGGCCGCGAACAGCACCGTGTAGCCGTTGAGCACCCACGAAAGCGTCGCGAGGCCGTCGCCGGGGAACGCGGCCCGGATGCCGGGGAAGGCGATCGTGACGATGAACGTGTCCAGGCTCGCGAGGAACGCGGCGGTCGACACGACGAGCAGCACGAGGCCGGGCTTCGGCGGGGGGTGGGTCATGGTCTTCCTAGGTTCGATAAAACAACCTAGCTGGACACATTGGGTTTCAACAAGAGACTCAGGCGGCCGCGCGCTCCGCGGCCCGGGCCTTCAGCGCCGCGAGCGTGTGCTCGATCGACTCGACGTTGTAGCCGGGGCGGTCGGCGCGGCCGGTGACGCGCGGCCCCATGAACTTCCGCACCACCCAGCTGCCGATCCGGTACCAGTTCTCGGTGACGACGCAGCCCTCCGCCGCCGGCGCCAGCACGTACTCCCACCGCGACACCCGCGAGCCGAGCGGCGTGCGCACGTCGAAGGCGAATCGGCGGTCCGGTTCGAAGGCGACCACCCGCACCCGCGTCCACCACTGCAGCTCGCCGTTGCGGTTGCGGCCGCGGAACCGCGCGCCGAGGGCCGGTCCGCCGCCGCCCAGCCAGCGGCCGCCGACGTTCTCCGGGCTCAGCTCGCCCATCCGCGGCAGGTCGGTGACCCACGACCACACCGTGCCCGGGTCGGCGGACACGGTCACCCTGCGCGAAATCGTCGGTTCCACGCCCCGACGGTGACAGCGCCCGGCGTGGCCGGGCAAGGCACCGGCGCGGACTCCGCAGCCGAGAAGAGCCGGTCCGGGAAATCTGGGCCGCCGGACCGGGTTGCGAACCCGCCGTTGTGGGTACTACGCGCGCGGAGGAGTCCCACGACACGGAGGGTGCGGTGGTCAGCGTGATCCCGATCGAAGTGGTGGGCATGGCCGTTCCGGTGCCCGGTGAGGCGCCCCTGATGTTGCTGCGCGAGCCCGAAGGGGCCCGTCGCTGGCTCGCGATCATGATCGGGTACGGCGAGGCCGAAGCCCTGGTGCGCGCGCGGGAACAGGTCGAGCAGCCGCGCCCGGGCACCATCGAGCTGCTCGGCGACGTGCTCGCCGCGTTCGGCCAGGGGCTCGCCGCGGTCGAGCTGACCGAGGTGCGGGACGGCATCTTCTACGCCGACCTCGTGCTCGCCTCGGGGACCCGCGTCTCGGCCCGCCCGAGCGACGCGGTCGCGCTCGGCCTGCGCCAGGGCGCGCCCATCCGCGTCGCCGAGGAGGTGCTGGACGTCGCGTCCGTGCAGCTCGAGGTCGAGCAGGAGACCGAAGGCCCGGCCGCCGACGTGCTCGACGCCGAGGCCGAGGTGGCCCGGTTCCGGGCCGAGCTCGACGACCTGCGGCCGGAGGACTTCGGCGACCTGGAGTAGAAAAGGTTCTCCCGCCGTCGATGAATCCCGGCGGCGGCGCCGGTACACCCACCGGGAGCCGGCCGGACGGGAGAACGATGCAGGACTTCGCGACGCGCACCGAACCGCACCGGCGTGAGCTGCTGGCGCACTGCTACCGCATGCTCGGCTCGGTCCACGAGGCCGAGGACCTGGTGCAGGAGACGCTGGTCCGCGCGTGGAAGGCGTGGGCGGGCTACGACCCCGCCCGCGCCTCGGTGCGCACCTGGCTCTACCGGATCGCCACCAACGCCTGCCTCACCGCGCTGGAGGGGCGGGCGCGGCGGCCGCTGCCCTCCGGGCTCGGCGGCCCGAGCGACGACCCGGGTGCGCCGCTGACGCCCTCGTTGGAAATCCCCTGGCTGCAGCCGTTCCCGGATGCCCGCCTCGACGACCCGGGCCTGCGCCTGGCCCGCCGCGGCACCCTCCGGCTGGCGCTGCTGGCGGCGATGCAGACCCTCCCGCCGAAGCAGCGCGCGGTGCTGATCCTGCGGGACGTCCTGGAGTTCAGCGCGGCGGAGGTGGCCGGCTTCCTCGACACGACCCCGGCCGCGGTCAACAGCGCCCTGCAGCGCGCCCGCGCGGGACTCGGCGGCCTGTCGGCGGACGAGGTGCCCGAACCGGACGACTCCGCGGTGGAAGCGGTCCTGGACCGGTACGTGCGCGCGTTCGAACGCGCCGACGTCACCGGGCTGGTCGAGCTGCTCACCGACGACGTCGTGATGGAGATGCCGCCGGTGCCGCTGTGGTTCCGCGGCCGCGACGACTACGGCCGGTTCCTGGAGCGCCTATTCGGCATGCGCGGCCCGGACTGGCGCATGACGCGCACGGCCGCCAATGGGCTGCCCGCGCTCGTGGCCTACTGCCGCGACGACGCCGGCGTGTTCCGGCTGCACACGCTGCAGGTGTTCACCGTGCGGGACGGTCAGGTCGCGCACAACGTCGTGTTCGCCGATCCGGGCGTGCTGGCGCTGTTCGACCTCCCGGCGACTCAGCCGGCGGCGCGGGCTTCCGACGGACGGCCGTAGGCGCCGCCGTCGTTGCTGCGCTGCAGCAGGCCTTCGTCGACGAGGTAGCGGCGCAGCGTCGCGTGGTCGTCGTGGACCATCGAGAGCTTCTCGCGGACGTCCTGCTCGGTGTAGAGCCGGCCGGGTTCGAAGCGCTCGGCGAGGTGGGCCAGCAGCAGCTGCCGCCGCTTGCCCGAGTGCGGGATCGAGACGAGCCGCCCGTGGCGGAAGAGCGCGTCGAGCGGATCGACCGGGGCTTTCGCGAGCGCGTCGCGGAACACCGACGGCACGGCCCGGTAGCGGCCACCGGCCTCGGTGACGAGTCCCGCGTCGACCAGCCGCTTGGCGAGCTTGGCCGGAGCTTGGGCCGCCTCGAGCCCGTCGGGGGCGGTGCAGATGCGGGCGAAGAGCTGCAGCCGGTCTTCGTCCGCGAGAGCGGAGACCAGCGCTTCCGGTACGGCCATGGTCTGCGACCGTACCCGGGCTCGCCCCGGGGGTGAACCTGGTTTCGGCGGCCCGGTAGGTTGCCGTCGTGCCTCGTCCGACCACGCCGGCGACCGTGCCCGAGGCCGTGCTGCGCACGTCGATCGTCGAGCGCCTGTTCGCCCGCGACGGCGACGAGCGGCCGCTGTTCACCCACCAGGACCACGTCCGCGGCGTGGAGCACACGCTGACGTGGGCGGAGTTCGCCGCCCGCGTCCGGGTGGTGGCGGGCGAACTGCGCCGGGTGGCCGCGCCGGGGGAGCGCGTCGCGATCCTCGCGGGCCAGGAACTGGCCTACCCGCTCGCGTTCTTCGGCGCGCTGGCCGCCGGGCTGATCGCCGTCCCGCTGATGGTGCCGGCGAACCGCGCGCAGGCGGACCGCCTCGCCGGTGTCCTGGCCGACGCGAGCGCGCGGGTGTGGCTGACGTCGTCGGCCGAGGCGGCGCGGCTGCCCGAGCACGAGCCCGTCGTGGTCGTCGACGAACTCACCGGGCCCGGCGCCGATCCGGTGCCGGCGACCCCGGACAGCCCCGCGTACCTGCAGTACACGTCGGGTTCGACGCGCGAGCCCGCCGGTGCGGTGATTCCGCACCGCGCGATCGTCGCCGCCTGCTGGCAGGGCAGCCTCGCCTACGGTGTCGACGAGGGCACCACCTGCGCCGGCTGGATCCCCTTCTTCCACGACATGGGCCTGATCCAGCTGCTCTGCCTGCCGGTCTTCTCCGGCGGCCGATCGGTGTTCATGGCCCCGGCCGAGTTCGTGCACCGGCCGGCGCGGTGGCTGCGGCAGCTGGCGGAGTACCCCGCGGTGTTCACCGCCGCGCCGAACTTCGCCTACGACCTCGCCGCCGACAGCGACACCGGCGAAGACCTCGACCTGAGCGGAGTCCGGGTCGCGCTGAACGGCAGCGAACCGGTCCGGCCGCGCACGATCGAGCGGTTCCAGGAGGTGTTCGGGCCACGCGGGTTCCGGCGGGAGGCGCAGCGGCCGTCGTACGGGCTCGCCGAAGCCACCGTGTACGTCGCGAGCGCCGGCGAGGAAGGGCCGCGCGGCGCGGTGTTCGACCGCGAAGCCCTCGCGCAGGGCCGGGCCGTCGAAACCGACGGCGGCCAGGAACTCGTGTCGGTCGGGCGTCCCGTCGGCCAGCTCGTCCGGATCGTCCAGGACGGCCGGGAGCAGCCCGAAGGCCTGGTCGGCGAGATCTGGGTGCACGGGGAGAACGTCGCGGACGGCTACTGGGGCCGCGGCGACGCAGGAGCGTTCGGCGCGGAGCTCGACGGCCTCGGCGGCTGGCTGCGCACCGGCGATCTCGGCGTCGTGCACCGCGGCGACCTGTACGTCACCGGACGGCTCAAGGACCTCATCGTCATCGACGGCCGCAACTTCCACCCGCAGGACATCGAAGCGGCGGCGGGGGAGGCCCACCCGGCGATCCGCCGCGACCGGGTCGCCGCGTTCGGCGTGGCCGACGACGACGGCGAGGGCGCGGTCGTGGTGGCCGAGCGGGTCCGCGGCGCCGAAGCCGACGACCGGGAGGTGACCCGGGCGGTGCTGCGCGCGGTGTCGCGCGAACACGGCCTCACGCTGCGCGCGGTACGTCTGGTCCCTTCCGGTGGCCTTCCGCGCACATCGAGCGGCAAGGTCGCCCGGTCGGCCGCGAAAGCACGTTATGGTGGCGACCGTGGGTGATCACCGCGCCGAGGTCACGAAGGTCGTCTGCGACACCTTCCGGCTCGACCCGGCTCTCGTCGAGCCCGATGCGCCCTTGGAGGAGCTGGGCATCGACTCGAAGGGGCGGATCAAGCTGCTGGCGGCGCTGGAGATCTATTACGGCGTGACGATCGACCTGGACCGGCTCGACCGGTTCACCGACGTGGGGTCCGTGGCCGAAGTGCTCGCGGACGCACTGAGAGGCAAGGGGCGCTGACATGAGCGGCGGGGGATACACCGCGACGACCGAGGCGTTATCGGCGGCGTCCAAGACCATCGGGGACCTGGCGGAGCACCTGCTGGACGACAACCCGGATCTGCAGACGGCGCAGGTGACGGCGGAGAAGTTCGGCCGGGCGCACGGCGCGCACGCGGCCAAGTACACCGCGGGCGCGCAGGCGTTGTGGGCCGCGGTTTCCGGCTACAGCAGCACTCTCGGTTCGTTCGGCACCAACCTCGGCACCGCCGGTTCCAGCTACAGCGCCAACGAGGACAACCAGGCGGGCGCGATCACGAACGCCGGGGGCTCGCTCTGATGGCCGAGAAGAAGAAGTGGTCCGACGTCAAGGCGATCCTCGACGACCCGAGCGTGCCGCCGGCGCAGAAGAGCGCGCTGATCAGCAGCTGGCTGCGGGAAAACCCGCCACCGCCGCCGTTCCTGGCCGACCAGGAGCCGGACGAGATCAAGCAGAAGCGGCAGGAAGCCGAGAAGTACGCGAACGCGTACAACGCCAACCCGCTGTTCGCCGGCCAGTCCGTCGATGAGGCTTACGACAAGGCGAAGCAGAGCGGCGACCAGAACAGCTACAACGAAGACCAGGAGAAGAAAGCCGTCGACGACGGCAAGAAGAAGCTCGACGAGACCCAGCCGCCGTCGGCCGAGAGCAGCGGCGGGACCAAGACCTCCGACGAGATCTTCGACGCGGCCGCGCCCGCGCTGAAGGTGTTCGAGACGTTCGGGTCGCTGCTCGCGAAGATCCCGGCCGACTGCCGCGGCAACACCCGCGCGCTCGACCTGGACAAGGACATCCGCACGCCGTTCGACGAGCAGCGCGGGATCAGCTTCGCGGACTTCGTCGCCGACGCGGGGCACTTCAAGCGCGGCTCGGAGACGGTGGACCGGACGCTCCAGGACACCGGCTCGCAGCTGGGCACCCTGTTCGGCAGCTGGAGCGGCGCGGGAGCCGATGCCGCGTCGGACACCTACAACGACAAGATCCAGCCGAAGGCGGCGAAGCTGTCCCAGACGCTCGGCACCGCGAGCGAGGCCACGCTGAACACGGCCACCACGGTGTTCCAGCTGTGCAAGGGCAAGGCCGACGCGGTCATCGGGATGTACACCGATCTGGTCGGCAAGGCCGACTACACGATGGCGCAGAAGGTCGTCGCCGTCGCCAACGGCGAACACGGGAACGAGCAGGACCTGGCCCAGATCGCGGGCTGGATGGACCTCAACTTCGGGACGAACCTGGTCAAGACGCTCAACGACCAGGGCTGCTGCGACGGCGACGAGATCAAGAAGCACGGCCAGGACCTGGCCAAGCAGTGGGTGCAGAACCAGTTCAACCCGGACATGTGGGACCGGCTGTACCAGGGGTTCGTGAAGACCTGCAAGGACACGAAGGACCTGGTCGACCAGGCGTACGACGCGCTCGACAAGGTGATGGGCGGGATCCGGAACGAGTTCGAGGGCGTTTCGCTGCCGGGTGGGCCGGGTTCTGGTTCCGGTGGCGCCGGTACGGCTGGCGGTGCGGGCGGCGGTCCTGCTGGTTCGGGTTCCGGCGGGGCCGGTACGGCTGGGGGTGCGGGCGGTGGCCCCGGTGGTTCGGGCACCGGGGCGGGCTCGGGCTCCGGTGGGTTCGGCAGCGGTGGCGGCTCGGGTGGGGCCGGGAGCAGTGGGTCGGGTTCGGGCGGTGCCGGGTCCGGTGGTGCCGGTGGGCCGGTGCCGTCGATTCCCGAGACGAGTTCGGGGGCCGGTGCGTCCGCCGGGGGTTCCGGTGGCGGCTCGGGTGCCGGGTCCGGTGGGCCGGTGCCGTCGATTCCCGAGACGGATGCGGGGGCCGGTGCGCCCGGCGGGGGCTCGGGGACCGACCTGCCGAGCGGTGCGGGGTCCGGCAGCGGTTCGGGTGTGGGTTCGGGTGGGGGCGGCTCGGTGCCGCCGATCCCGGACGGGTCCACGCCGTCCGGTGGTGGCGCCACGGGCGGTGGCTCGGGCTCGTCGGGCCAGGACGACGGCGCGGCCGCGGCCGAAGCGGCCAAGCAGCAGGCGGCGCAGGCCGCCGAAGAGGCCAAGCAGAAGGCCGCGGCGGCGTTGAACGAGTTCAGCGGCCCGGGCATCCAGACCGATTCCGGAGCCGGAGCCGGCCTCGGTTCGGGCGGCGGCGCGGGTTCGGGGAGCGGTCCGGGATCCGACGGCACGACACCGTCTTCGGTGCCGCCGCCGTCCGACAGCGGCCAGGACGCGGCGGCCGCGGCTGCCGAAGCGGCCAAGAAGAAGGCTGCGGACGCGTTGAAGGAGTTCAGCGGTCCGGGTATCGAGACGGAGTCCGGTGACAGCGCCGGAGGGGGTTCGGGCTCTGGCTCGGGCTCCGGTTCGGGTGACGACGGCAAGGCCGCGGCCGAGCAGGCGGCGGAGGAGGCGAAGAAGAAGGCTGCGGATGCGCTGAAGGAGTTCAGCGGTCCGGGTATCGAGACGGAGTCCGGTGACAGCGCCGGAGGGGGTTCGGGCTCTGGCTCGGACTCCGGTTCGGGTGACGATGGCAAGGCCGCGGCCGAGCAGGCGGCGGAGGAGGCGAAGAAGAAGGCTGCGGATGCGCTGAAGGAGTTCAGCGGTCCGGGTATCGAGACGGAGTCCGGCGACGGCGCCGGAGAGGCCTCGGGCAAGCCCGACGGCCTCCTCGGCGACGACCAGGGCGACGACGAGCCGGACGTCCTGAAGGTCAAGCAGGGCGACAAGACCTTCGAGATGACCGAGCCGGACCACGACGGCAAGATGGACATCAAGGTCGGCGACGGACCGGGCGCCCCGAAGGACTTCAAGCTCAACTGGTCCGAAGCCAAGCCCGGCGACAGTCCACAAGGGACGGACCCGGACACGTACCGCCCCGGCACCGACGGCAAGATCCACATCCGCGACGGCGACCTCGAGATCACCGCGGAGCGCCCCGACGGCCCGGACGGCCCGACGGTGGTGACCGTCGACGACGGCAAGGGCACCCCGACGACCTACACGCTGGGCGAGGACGACAAGCCGGCGAGCGCCCTCGGCGACACACCGGCGAAGCAGGTCGACGACCTCCCCACCCACCGGGGAACCCTCGAAGACCTCGCCCAGCACCCCGGCGGCGACAGCTCGCACCCCAGCGGCGACGGCTCGCACCACGGCCCCGGCGACGGTTCGCCCAGCAGCAGCTCCAAGCACGATGGCGACGGCGGCTCGCACCACGCCGGCGACAGCTCGCCCGGCAGCGGCTCCGGCCACACGGGCGGCGGCAGCGGCTCCCACCCCGCAGGCATCGGCGGCGCCCACGCCGCCTCCGGCTTCTCGGGCGCCGGCTTCGACCCGTCCGGCGCCGGGCTCGGCGAATCGCCCGTCTCCGGCGGTGCCCACACCGGCGCCGGTCCCGTCCAGCCGCAGCCCGCGTTCGCGTCGGCGGCCGGCGGCCCGTCCGGACCCACCGGGGCGGCCGGCTCGTCGATGTCCGGGATGCCCGGCATGGGCGCCATGGGCGGGGCCCAGGGCGGTGGCGGCGACACCGAACGCCGTGCCCCCGCCTACCGCATCGAAGGCGCCGTCTTCGACAACCTCGGCGAGCCCGGCCGGCGGATCATCGGCTCCCTCGACGACGAAGACCCGCCGTCTCGGACCTGGTAGGAGGACGCATGACCGACATCGCCGGGATGAAGGCCGAGCTCGACGGCCTCGTGCGCGAACAGGCCGATCGCCGTGCCCTGCGCGAACAGCAGGGCGAGGAGATCAAGGCGCGCTCCCACGAGTACATGACCAAGCAGGTCCAGGCGGCCGAACGGTACGTGCAGCACGTCCGCGAAATGGCCCTGCGCAAGACGAAGTCCGGCTGGAGCACCGACCGCTCGCACGCCGAACCGGCCTCCGCCTTCGCCGCCGAGGAGTACTCCGCCGGCTTCGAACCGGCGCCGCGGCCCGTGCGGGACGAGCCGCGGGCCGCGCGACGGCCCCGGGCCGCCGTCGAAGAGGACGAGGACTTCAACAACCCCTGGTGAACCACAGGTCGACGGCGATTTCGGGCAGCCGCAGGGTGAACGTCTCCGCCGAAGCCAGCCGTCGCCGGAGTTCCGCTTCGAACGCGGCCCGCCGGTCGCCGAACAGGTGCGGTGCCGAGCTCGACAGTGAGAACACCCCGGCGACGACGTCGTCGACCGTCCGGGTCACCACCCGCCCTGGCACCTCGAACCGCCGCGGGCCGTGGAAGCCCGCCGCGCGGTAGATCGCCGCCTCGCCGCCAGGCGTGCCCGCGGGCAGCGCACTCCGGCCCGCGCGCCGCACCGGGCCGAGGTATTCGCGCACCAGCTCCGCGATCGCCGGGTGGACGCTCTCGTGCGTCGACGCGTGCACGTGGGCGCAGACCCCGTCCGGCGTCAGTGTTCCCCGCACCGCGGCGGCGACGCGGGGCCGGTCCAACCAGTGAAAGGACTGCGCGAAGGTGACCAGCCGGAACCGCCCCAGCCCGGCGGGCAGCTCTTCCGCGCGCCGGTGCACCCACCGGCAGTTGCCGGCGTTCACCGCGAGCCGGCTCGCTTCGGCGAGCATGTCGCCGTCGGCGTCGAGCCCCAACGCCTCCTCGAACAGCCCGGCCAGCAGCAGCGTCAGCGACCCCGGGCCGCAGCCGACGTCGAGCAGCCGCCCGGTGCCGTCCAGCCCGAGCTCTTCGGCGAAGGCCGTGGCGAGCTCGGGGGGATACGCCGCGCGGCCCTGCGCGTAGTACCGCGCGCTGCCCGAATAGAGGGACGGATCCCATTCCCACGCGTCGGTCACGTCCCCAGCGTAGATACTCGGGTCATGGACGGCTGGTGGCGCGACGCGGTGGTCTACGAGGTCTACGTCCGCAGCTTCGCCGACTCCGGCGGCGACGGCACCGGGGATCTCGCCGGTCTCCGCGCTCGCTTGGGATATCTGGCCGAGCTGGGTGTCGACGCCGTGTGGACCACGCCGTGGTACCGCTCGCCGATGGTCGACGGCGGGTACGACGTCGAGGATCACCGGTCGGTGGACCCGCTGTTCGGCACCGACGCCGACGCCGTCGCGCTGATCACCGAGGCGCACCGGCTCGGGCTGCGCGTGGTGATCGACGTCGTTCCGAACCACACCTCGGACCGGCACCGGTGGTTTCGCGCCGCGCTGGCTGCCGGCCCCGGCTCGCCCGAACGCGCGCGCTACCACTTCCGGCCCGGCCGCGGCGACCGGCCGCCGAACGACTGGCGCAGCGTCTTCGGCGGCCCCGCCTGGACCCGCGCGCCCGACGGCGAGTGGTACCTGCACCTGTTCGCCCCGGAGCAGCCGGACCTCGACTGGGAACACCCGGAAGTCCGCGCGGACTTCGAAGACCTGCTGCGGTTCTGGTTCGCCCGCGGGGTCGACGGCGTCCGCATCGACGTCGCCCACGGCCTGCTCAAGGACCCGGAGTTCCCCGACCTCGGCGTGGACGACGAGGAGATCGTGCGGCCACCGGACCGCAGCCGCCATCCGCACTGGGACCGCGACGGCGTGCACGAGATCTACCGGTCGTGGCGCCGGGTCGCGGCCGAGTTCGGCCCGGACCGCGTGTTCGTCGCCGAGGCGTGGGTCGACCGCCCGGACCGGCTCGCCCGGTACGTCCGCCCGGACGAGCTGCACACCGCGTTCAACTTCGACTTCCTGCGCTGCGCCTGGGATCCGGCCGCGTTGCGGGAGGTTATCGACCGGACCTTGGCCGCCCTCCACGCGGTCGGCGCGCCGGCGACCTGGGTGTTGTCGAACCACGACGTGGTCCGCCACGTCACCCGCTTCGGCGGCGGACGGCTGGGGACGCGGCGGGCCAGGGCGGCGCTGCTGCTGATGCTCGCGCTGCCCGGGGGCGCCTACCTGTACCAGGGTGAGGAATTGGGGTTGGCGGAGGTCGAGGACCTGCCCGATGAGCTGCTGGCCGACCCGACGTGGGAGCGCTCGGGACGCACCCGCCGCGGCCGCGACGGCTGCCGCGTCCCGCTGCCGTGGTCGGGAACGGAGCCCCCGTTCGGCTTCACCGACGGCGGCGCACCGGCCTGGCTGCCCCAGCCGGCCGGGTGGCGGACCCTGACGGCCGAGGCGCAGGCGGCCGACCCGGACTCGATGCTCGCCCTGTACCGCACGGCGCTCGCGCTGCGGCGGGAGCACCCGGCACTGGGGGACGGGACGATGACGTGGTCGCCCGCGCCGGAGGGGGTGCTGTCGTTCACGCGCGAGCCGGGGTTCGGCTGCGTGGTGAACCTGGGGGACGGCCCGTGCGGGCTGCCCGAGGACGCGCGGGTGGTGCTGGCGAGCGGACCGCTCGACGGCGGCCGGGTCCCGCCGGACACCGCGGTGTGGTTCGGCGTGGGGTGATCGGGGGCGGGGCGATCGGCCCGGCGCCGGGTGGATGGTCGCGAGACATCCTCGCCGCCCGCCCGCCCGCCCGCCCGCCCTCCGCCGCCCGCGCCGCCCGCACCCGCGGTGTCGCCGCCGCGCCGCCAAGGCGCCCCACCGCGTGCCGCCCCGCCGCCCGCCCTCCGCCGCTTCGCCAGCGCCGCCTGCACCCGCGGTGTCGCTGCCCCGCCGCCAAGGCGCCCGCCGCGTGCCGCCCTGCCGCTTCGCTGCCCCGCCGCCCGCCGCCCGCCGCCCGCCGCTTTGCCAGCGCCGCCCGCACCCGCCGCGTTGCAACCTCGCCGCCGTGTCGCCAAGTCGCCCCGCCGCGCGGCCACCCCGCCGCCTCGCTCCGCCACCCCGCCGCCGCGGTCGTGCCGAGCCGCACCCCAGCCACAGAAGGGCTCGCCGGGAGTTGAACCCGGGCCCGCCACCCGGTTCGGTAAAGGGGTGTGAAACCCGGCGCGGCGGGGTATCCGGTCCCGTTCGTTTCGCCGCCGAATCGCTCCGGAGGTCTTCCGATGCCCGTGCGCACCGCCACTCCGCCCGCCCAGGATGTCGTCGGCCTGGCTCTGGAAGTTCTTGCCGCGCAAGGACTCAGCCGTCCGGCCGCGCAGGCCGCCCTGGTTTCCATGGCCAAGGAGCGAGGCCTGACCGTGGCGCGGTCCGCCGCGCTCGTCGTGGCCGCCGTCGATGGGCGGGTGGGCTGATGGCCTTCACCGCACGGGCCGGGGACCAGGACACCGCCTCCGTCGGCGGGAGCGTGCTGCTCGCCGTCGGGCTCGTCGTCGCCTTCTTCGGCTGGTGGTCCTGGTGGGCCGTCGCCGGGCTCGCCGTCGCCGCCGCGGGCGCGCTGTGGCTCACAGTCGCCCGCCGGGACGAGTAAGCCGTCCGGGATGGGGAACGCCGCTTCCGACCGAGCATCGAGCCAGGAGGAGGCCGTTCATGGCGGAGCACGACGAAGACGTCATCCAATTGCTGGAGCGCCAGCACCGGGAAATCCGCGAGCTGTTCGCCGAGCTGGAGACCGCGGAGGGTGACCGGCGGCGGGACCTGTTCCACGACCTCGTGCGGCTGCTGGCCGTGCACGAGACGGCGGAGGAACTGGTCGTGCACCCCGAAATCCGCGACCTCGAGCCCGCGGCGAAGCCCGTCGTCGAAGCCCGGCTGGGCGAGGAGCACCGGGCCAAGGAACTGCTGACCACCCTGCAGAAGATGGGGCCGGAGGCCGACGGCTTCGACACCCTGCTCGTCCAGCTGCGCGAGGACGTCCTCGCGCACGCCGAGCACGAGGAGCGCGAGGAGTTCCCGCTGCTGCGGGCGCACCGCCCGCCGGAGCGGCTCCGGGCGATGGCCGCCACCGCGAAGGTGGCCGAAGCCGTCGGGCCGACCCGGCCGCACCCAGGCGTCGAGAGCGCGAAGGCCAATCTGCTGCTGGGCGCGCCCGCGGCGATCATGGACCGGGCCCGGGACCTCATCCGCGGCGCGCTGGGCGGCTGACCATGACCGAGCCGGAAGAAGACGTCACCGATCCGGAGGAATTCGCCGAGGAGGCCGGGATCGACCCGACCCCGCAGGAGGTCGCCGAATACGAGGAGCTGGCGAAGAAGAACCCGCCCTGGTCGTCGCCGGACTGAGTGGGTACTCCACGGGCATGGCAGCAGACCCGGCCCGCAAACTGCGGCGCTACCAGGAGATGCGCGACTTCGACCGTACCGCGGAGCCGGCCGGCGGGGCCGCGGCGGACGTCGACGGCCACCGGTTCGTCGTGCAGCGGCACCGGGCGCGCCGGCTGCACTACGACTTCCGCCTGGAACTCGACGGCGTGCTGGTCAGCTGGGCCGTGCCGAAGGGACCCACGCTGGACCCGAAGGCCCGCCGGCTGGCCGTGCACGTCGAAGATCACCCGATCGAGTACGCCGGGTTCGAGGGTGTCATCCCGCGCGGCGAATACGGCGGCGGGGACGTCATCGTCTGGGACCGCGGCGTCTGGCGGCCGGTCGAAGCCGACCCGGCCCGCGCGATCGAGGCCGGGACGCTGCACTTCGACCTCGACGGCGAGAAGCTGGCCGGCCGGTTCGTCCTCGTCCGGACCAGCCGCGGTGAGAAGGACCAGTGGTTCCTCCTGCACAAGCAGGACGAGCACGCGCAGGCCGGCTGGGACGCCGAAGACCACCCGCGCTCGGTGAAGAGCGGCCGCACCAACGACGAGGTCGCGGCCGCTCCCGACGCCCTCTGGCACGGCGACCGCCCGGCCGCCGAGGCGGAGGAGCCGGTCGCCGGCTGGCAGGCCCCCACCGAAGACGAACTCGCCGCCCTCGACGCGCTGGGCGCCAAGGGCCGGTGGTCGGTCGCGGGCCGGGAGCTGGCCCTGACCAACCTGGACAAGGTGCTCTTTCCCGCGGCCGACGGCGGGAAGCCGGTCACCAAGCGTGACCTCATCCGGTACTACGTCACGGTCGCGCCGTCGATGCTGCCGTACCTGGCGGGCCGCCCGCTCAACACCCACCGGTTCCCGCAGGGCGTCACCGAGGCGGGCTTCTGGCAGAAGGAAGTCCCGCGGCACGCGCCCGACTGGCTGACGACCTGGCGCAACGAGCGCGCCGACCCGGGGGAGAGCCAGCGGTACGTCGTCGCCGACAGCGTCGCGGCCCTGGCCTGGCTGGCCAACTACGGGGCGCTGGAGCTGCACGCGTGGACCTCCCGGGCCGCCGACGTCGACCACCCGACGTGGGTGCTGTTCGACATCGACCCGGGCCCGGAGACGACGTTCGAGGAGGTCCTCGACCTGGCGCGGCTGCACCGCACCGCGCTCGAGCACCTCGGCCTCACCGGACGGCCCAAGGTGACCGGGCAGCGCGGCATCCAGGTGTGGGTGCCGATCGAGCCGCATTGCACCTTCGAGCAGACCCGCGCGTGGGCGGAGACGGTGTCCAAGACGATCGGGCGGGTGCTGCCCGACCTGGTCAGCTGGGCCTGGACGAAGGACAAGCGCCGCGGCCGCGCCCGGCTCGACTACACGCAGAACGTGCTGAACAAAACACTGGTCGCGCCCTACAGCGTCCGTCCGCGGCCCGGTGCGCCGGTTTCGGTGCCAATGGAATGGGACGAGCTCGACGACCCGGAGCTGGCGCCCGACCGGTGGACGATCCGCGACGTCCCGGCGCGCCTGGCCGAGCGCGGGGACCCGTTCTCGGTGCTCCTGGGGCTCCGCCAGAAGCTGCCCGGCCTGTAGCCCTCAGGCCTGGACGGTCTCCAGCTCTCGCGGCTGCAGCCGGTCGAGTTCCGCGCGGGACAGGTGCGGGCGCCCGCCAGCGTGCCCGGTCGTCGCCGCGGCGGCCGCGACGGCCAGGCTCGCCGCCGTCTCCAGGGGACGGCGGCGGGTCAGTGCCGCGGTCAGGGTGGCGACCAGCGCGTCCCCGGCACCGGTCGGGTCGACGACCTCGGTGTCGACGTCCGGCACGAACCAGGTGCCCTCCGGCCCGGCGAACAGGTTGCCCTGCCCGGACACCTCCAGCACGACCAGGGACGGGCCTCGCCGCCGGAGGTCCGCGGCGGCGCGCGCGGCGGCGGCCACGTCGTCCACCGGCCGGCCGGTGAGGAGCTCGGCTTCGTGGCCGTCCGCGCGCACGACATCGGCGAGCGCGAGCAGGTCCGACGTCAGCGTGTCGTCCTGCGGGGCGCCGTCGAGCACGACCCGGGTGCCCGCCGTGTGCGCCAGGCGGGCCGCCATCAGGGCGGCCGGCGCCGGCTGCTGCAGCTGCACGATGAGGGACGCGGCCGCCGAGATCGGGGCGGACGCGGCGAAGACGTCGTTCTCGGTGAGCAGCGTGCCCTCCGGGACGTGCTCGAGGTAGCGGCGCCGGCCGTGGTCCTCGACGACGTCGACGAGCAGGGCCGTCTCGGTGCCCGCCCGGCGGATCACGTGGGAGGTGCCGATCCGGTCGGCCCGGGCCTGCGCGAGCAGCGCGTCCCCGCTGCGGTCGCGGCCGACGACGCCGACCAGCGACACCGACACCCCGAGCTGGCCCAGCGCCACGGCCTGGTTCGCGCCCTTCCCGCCGAGCAGCTCCTGGCGGTGCCGCACCGGCGCCGACGAGTCCGCGCCGGGTGCGTCCGGGACTTCGATCACCAGGTCGCGGGCGATCTGCCCGGCGACGACCACTTCGCTGAACATCATCGGGACCACCGGTGGGTCATGGCGCCTCCTCGGATCACCGTTCGGTTACCCAGGGTGTGCAACGGGGTAAACCGCTCGTTCGGGTCGGCGGTTGCCGGGCGCCGTCCGGGGTAGCCCTGCCGCCATGAGCGACGACGGGAAGATGGCCGAGCTGCGCCGACTGGCCGCGGACCGCTTCGGCTGGGCCGAGCTGTCCGCCGAGCAGACCGAGGCGATGCGCGCGGCGGCCGGGGAGCGGGACGTGCTGGCGGTGCTGCCCACCGGGGCCGGCAAATCGGCGATCTACCAGGTCCCCGCCCTGGTGCTGCCCGGCCCGACGGTGATCGTTTCTCCGTTGCTGGCGCTGCAGCGCGACCAGATCGAGGGCCTGGACGCCGCGCCGGTGCCCGACGCGGTGGCCCTCGACTCGCGGCAGTCGGCGGGCGAGCGGGACCGGGTGTGGGCGGCGATCCGGGGCGGCACGGCGGAGTACGTCTTCCTGTCGCCGGAGCAGCTCGCGAAGGACGAGGTCGTCACCGGGCTGGCCGAGGCGGGCGTGTCCCTGTTCGTCGTCGACGAAGCCCACTGCGTTTCCGCGTGGGGCCACGACTTCCGGCCCGACTACCTGCGGCTGGCCCCGGTGATCGACCGGCTGGGCCGTCCGCCGGTCATCGCCCTCACCGCCACCGCGGCCGCGCCGGTCCGCGACGACATCGTCGCCGCGCTGGGCCTGCGTGACCCGGTGCGGGTGATCGCGAGCTTCGACCGGCCGAACCTGCACCTGGCCGTCGCGCGGTTCACCGACGACGCCGGCAAGCGCGCCGCGGTGGTCGACCGGGTGGCGGCGATGTCCGGCAGCGGGCTGCTCTACACCGCGAGCCGCCGGGAGACCGAGGACTACGCGGAGGCGCTGTCGGCCCGGGGTGTCCGCGCCTTCGCCTACCACGGCGGCATGAAGGCGGCCGACCGCGACGCGGTGCACGGGCGGTTCGCCGCGGGGGAGACCGACGTCGTGGTGGCGACCTCGGCGTTCGGCATGGGCATCGACCAGCCCGGCGTGCGGTTCGTGGTGCACGCGTCCGTCCCGGACTCGGTCGACACGTACTACCAGCAGATCGGCCGCGCGGGCCGCGACGGCGAACCGGCCGAGGTGCTGCTCTGCTACCGGCCCGAAGACCTGGCGCGGCAACGGTTCCTCACCCGGTCCGCGCCGCCGGAGGCCGAGCTCCGGGCCGTGGTCGAAGCGCTGCGGCCGGGACCGCTGGGCCGGCGGCAGCTGGCCGAAGCCGTGCCCGGCCCGTCCGCGCGGCGGACCCGCGCCCTCGGCCTGCTCGAACGCTGCGGCGACGTGCTGACCGGGCCGGACGGCCGGTTCGCGCTCACCGACGGCCGCGCGGGCACCGGGGCGGTCGTCGGGCGGGCGCTCGAAGCGGCGGAGCGGGCGGCCGAGCTGGTCCGCTCGCGGGTGGAGATGCTGCGCGCGTACGCGGAAACCACCGGCTGCCGCCGCCGGTACCTGCTCGGGTACTTCGGCGAGGAACTCGCGGCGCCGTGCGGCAACTGTGACACCTGCGAAGCCGGTGCCACGGCCGAGGAACCGTCGCCGGCCGGGGAGTTCCGCGCGGAGCACGTCGTCCGGCACGCCGAGTGGGGCCGCGGGGTCGTGATGACCGTCGAGGAGGACAAGCTCACCGTCCTCTTCGACGACGTCGGCTACCGGACGCTGTCGCTGCCGGTGGTGCAGGAACAGGACCTCCTCGAGCGCTGCTGAGCGCAGCCGGGTGATCGGGTTCCCCCGGACGGCCCTGCCGGGTGGCCCGTCCGCGTGGCCGGTCCCACAAATTCCGGCCGCGTCGGAGGCGGCGGACCGCCGCGTGCGGTAAATCAAGGGGACCAAGACCGGTGGAGGAACGGTGACCGAAACACTCGTGAACGCGGCGGATCGCTGGAGACCCCTCGCCGAACTGCTCCAGGCGCTGCTCGAGCGCATCTCCGGCGAAGTGCCGGGCTGGCTCGGCGCGGGCCTGACCGTCGGCCGCGGCGACCGGCCGCTGCGGGTGCTGGCCACCGCGGGCGTCGCCGAGCAGCTGATGCCCGCCCAGCTGGCGCACGGCGGCCCGGTCGTGGTCGCGGCCGATACCGGCGAGCCGGTCGTCACGGACCGCCTCTTCGGCGACCCGCGCTGGCCGGAGCTGCTCCGCGAGACCGTGTTCGACGGCGGCCCGGCGGCGGAGACGATCCGCGGCGCCGCGGCGCTGCCCGGGTTCTGGGACGAAGACGGTGCGTTCGTCCTGTCGGTCACGCTCGACCGCGCCCCGGACGAGGAAACCCTCGCCGTGCTGCGGCGGTACGCGAAACTCACCGAGATGACCCTCGTGGTCGCCGAGACCGCCACCGCGGGCGACCCCGACCAGACGCTGGACCTGCTGGCCTCCCGGGCCGCCATCGAGCAGGCGAAGGGCGCGATCATGGCGGTCCGCCGGTGCCCGCCGGACGAGGCCTGGCAGACGCTGCGCCGGGCCAGCCAGGAGTTCAACGTCAAGGTTCGCGAGCTGGCCGTCGCCCTCGTCGAGTACCTGGGCGGCGAGGTGGCGGCCCCGGCGCAGGGCGTCCGGGAAATCCGGCCGAGTGCGCCGGCCCACCGCGCCGCGGAACGGCTCTGGTCGGCGTTCACGAACGTCTCGCCCTGAAGGAGAGCGTTTCCGGATCGGGCGTTTGGGTATCAAGACCCCGTCCTTGATCACTCTCCCGTGATCACCACACTGTGCCGCCGGCCCCGGCCGGCGCGGAAGGCCAACCGAACCCGTGTCCCCTGCCATTCCGGTCCCCACCCGGTCCGCGCCGCTGGTCGCGCGCCGGACGGAGTACCGCCCCGGTTTCCTCGTGCTCACCCTCGCCGGCGAAATCGACGCGCTGACCCTGCCGATCCTCGAGCGCGAGCTGGGATCGGCCCCACCGGGGACGACCGTGGTGGACCTCACGCAGGTGGCCTTCGTCGGCCTGGCCGGCGCCCGCGCCCTGGCCGCGGCCGCCGAGCGGGCGGGCGCCGCGGGACGGCGCTTCGGGGTCGTGGCGAACAGCCGGACCCTGGCACGCCTGTTCCGGATCACCGGGCTGGCCGCCGTCGTGCCGATGTTCGCGTCGCTGTCCGATGCGCTGCGAGAGCTCCTGGCGCCCGAGGTGCACGACACCGCCTGCTGACCCGGGCCGGTCTCATTCGCTGCGAGCGGCGGCGCGGGTGCTCACCACCGGCGTGCCGGTGCGAGCGCGTCCGCCGAGGACCCTCGACGCGGGTTCCACCGGGCGATCAGCACGGCCGCGTCCTGTCGGAACTCCCCGCCGCCGTGGGTGAGGACCGCCCGGGCGAGCCGGCGGGCGACCTCCGGGGGCAGTTCGCCGGCGTCGCGGGCCAGGTGGGCGGTGATCCGCGCGCGGCCGAACGGCTCCCCGGCACCGTCCGCGGTTTCGGCGACGCCCCGGGAGCACAGCGCGAGCAGGTCGCCCGGTTCGAGCCGCAGCTCCGTGACCGGCGGTGGCCCGCCGGCCGCGGTGAAGCCCGGTGCGGTGAGCCCGGTGACCGGCAGGACCTCGCTCCCGCGGACGACCACGGGCTCCGGGAACCCGCCGCCGAGCACGCGTAGCTCGCCGGTGCCCAGATCCAGCTCGGCGAGCACGCCCCCGACGGCCGGGAGGCCGGACCGGCCGTCGAGCTCGGCGCCGATCGCCGTGAACTGCTCAGCGAGGGATGCGCCGCCGTGGCGAGCGGCGCGGTAGGCGGCGAGGGCGCTCACGACCGCCGTGTTCGCGCCGCGCGTGCGCGCGCCGGTGTCGAACATCGCCACCTGGGCGCGCTCCTCCGAGAGAGCGTAGTCGAACACGGTGCCGCAGAGGTCGTAGACCGGCTGGACGCTCCCGCCCACGACGACGCGGTCCGTCGCGCCGGTCAGCGGCGGCAGGCTCTGCCACAGTAGTTCGGCGGGGGAATCGCGGCGCCGGAGCCGGCGACGGCGGTCCAGCCCGTCGCCGTACTGGGTGGTGATCGTGACGAGGTGCCCGAGCAGCGCGGACAGCCACCGGCACTGCTCCCGCAGCGCGGGGTCGTCCGGGCCGGCGTCACCGGCCGGGACGATTTCGAGGACCCCGAGCCGTTCCACGCCGTCGAGCAAGACCGTCCACAATGTCCCGTCGCGGGTCAGGGTGGCGGCGCGGCGGTACACGTCCCCGCCGACGGTGGTGTCGATGTCGAGGGCCGCGGCGCCGGGCTGCAGCGGCATGAGGGTGCGCTGGTCGTAGTCGGCCAGGTAGACGCCGATCGTCAGGTCGAGCGCGCGGCCCGCTTCGGCGACGACGGCCGGGAGCCGCTCCGGCGGGGCGCGGTGGGCGCCTTCGAGCAGGTCGACCAGCGCCTTCAGGGGACCGTGCAACGGCTTCGCGTCCTGCACCGAATGGCTGTAGGGCGCGCGGGCCGGGCCGGCCACCTCGTCGAGCCGCTCGTTGACGGCGTGGGCGACCATGTCGCGGTCGACGCGGGGGAGCGTGACCAGCCCGTTGAGGTAGGCGTCCAGCTCCAGCAGGCTCAGGCTGCCGCCGAGCGCGAAGTACCGCATCCACAGCTGTTCCAGCGTCAGCTCGCTCCGGGTGAAGCAGGCGGCGACCAGCCGCCGCTGTTCCTCCTCGGGCAGGAAACGCATGCGCTCACCCTTCCGACGGCACGGGGCCGACGAGGTGCGCGGCGGCCTCGGCCGGGGTGGTGCCGCCGTCGCGGGCCAGCGCCAGCAGGCGGTCGAACGCGGCCTCCTCGCCGAGCCCCTCCCGGCCCATGAGGAAGCCCTTCGCCATGGCGATCCGGTCCCGGTCGCGCAGGGTGTCCTTGAACTGCTCGCTGAACCGGCCGGCCCGCTCGTAGGCGTGCGCGTTGGCGACCAGGACCGCGGCGCGGTCGGCGAAGGACACCAGCGCCCGCTCGTCGACGGGACCGAAGGCGCCGGGAGCCGTCGCGTAGATCTTGATGGCGCCGTGGCAGCCGTCTTCGGTGACCATCGGGGCGGTGACGACCGACCGCAGCCCCGAGCCGGCGACCGCGGCGCACCACCGGGTCCAGCGCCGTTCGGTGGCGACGTCGTCGATCCGCTGGGGCGAGCAGCCGGTCAGCGCGGCCAGGCAGGGACCTTCGCCGAGCTCGTACTGGAGGGCGTCGGCCTCCCGCACCAGCGGGCCCGAGGCGCTCGTCGTGACGAAGCCGCCGCCGGTGTCGACGAGGGTCACCCCCACGCCCGAGGCGGCCGGGATCGTCGTCCCGGCCAGCGAAACGATCAATTCCAGCACCGAATCCACGGTTTCGCGCGACAGCAGCAGCCCGGCCATCCGGGCGGCGACGGCGGCGAGCTCACCGTCCAGCGGCAGCTCGCCCGGTGCGGCCTGTTCCGACGACATGGCCGGGGATTACCAATCCGGGGGCATCGGTAAACCCCCGCGGAGTACCCCGCGGCGCGGGTGGGTCGGCACGGTGAACGGGCAGCTGAGGCGGGGCATTCTCCCCGCGCGTCGACGCTCCTCGCGCTCTGGCGGCAGATCGCGGGCCGCTATGCCGACCTGGCCGGGGTCGCGGCCTGGGGGCGGGAGCGGCGGCTTCCGCTGTTCATCGGGGAGTTCGGGGCCTTCTCCGCGGCGGACCCGGTCTCCCGCGCGCGGTGACCCGCGGACATGGATCGGCGGCGGAGTGGGTACCCGGCTTCGCGTCCGAACGGGAGGAGCAGCCATGGATCGCCCGGACCCCGCCGCCCCGGCGTCGCCCTTGTTCGACGAGGTCACCGGGGCGCTGGAAGCACTCACCGCGGTGCTGCGGGAGGAGGACGACTTCCGGATCCTGCTGCAGCACGTGTGCCGGCAGGTCCGCCACGTCGTCCCCGGCGTCGACGAAGCGTCGATCACGCTGGTGACCGGGGAGGTGCCGCACACGGCGACCGCGACGGGCGAGGTGGTGGCCGAGCTCGACCGCGAGCAGTACCGGATCGGCGACGGCCCGTGCCTGGCGGCGATGCGCGGCGGCAAGATCGTCCGCACCACGGTGGCCGACGCGTCGCAGGTGTGGCCGGGCTTCGCCAGGGGCGCCCGGGAGGCCGGCTTCGGCAGCTTCCTGGCGGCGCCCCTGGTGGCCGACGAGCAGTTCTCCGGCGCGGTCAACTGCTACGGACGGCAGGACGACGGCTTCGCGGAAGTCGGAGCGCAGCTGCTGGAGCTCTACACGGCCGCGGTCGAGGCGATCCTGCGCGTGTACCGCCGGTACCTGCACGCCCGCGAGACCGCCGAGCACCTGCGGACCGCGCTGACCTCCCGCGCGGTCATCGACCAGGCCAAGGGCATGCTGATGGCGATCCGCCAGGTCGACGCCGACGACGCCTTCGCCCTCCTGGTGGAGCAGTCGCAGCGGGAGAACGTCAAGCTGCGCGAAGTCGCGGAGCGGTTCGTCGAGCGGGTGCTCTCCGGGCACGTCCTGCCGCGGTAACGTGAGGTCGTGGCGGGGAGCAGGATCACGGTGCGGGTCGGCGAACGGCAGCTGACCCTCTCGAACCTCGAGAAGGTGCTCTACCCCCGGCACGGTTTCACCAAGGGCGAGGTGCTCGACTACTACACGCGGATCGCGCCGGTGCTGCTGCCGCACATCCGCGACCGGGCGATGACGTTCGTGCGGTTCCCCGACGGCGTCGCCGGCGGTTCGTTCTTCGAAAAGGACGTCTCCCGGCACGCCCCGGACTGGGTCCGGACCGCGCGCCTGACCGTCGGCGGCCGCCGCAAGGACCCCGAGCTCGTCGCGTACCCGCTGATCAACGACCTGCCCGAACTCGTGTGGGCGGCCAACCTCGCGGCCCTCGAACTGCACGTCCACCAGTGGACGGTCGGGCCCGGCGACGAGCGCGGCACCCCGGACCGGCTGGTGTTCGACCTCGATCCGGGGCCCGGCGCGTCGGTGGTCGACTGCAGCCGGGTCGCCGAACGGCTGCACGACGTCCTCGTCGAGGACGGGCTGACCCCGGTGGCGAAGACCAGTGGCTCCAAGGGGATGCAGCTCTACGCCGGCGTCGTGACGACGGACGGCGGCGAGCCGTCGCGGTACGCCAAGGCGCTGGCCGAGCGGCTCGCCGCGGAGACACCGGACCTGGTCGTGGCGCGGATGACGAAGAACCTGCGCCCGGGCAAGGTCTTCATCGACTGGAGCCAGAACAACCCGTTCAAGACGACCGTGGCGCCGTACTCGCTGCGGGGGCGCGACGAGCCCACGGTGTCGACACCGGTCACCTGGGACGAGGTCCGCGCCTGCCGGCACGTCACGCACCTGAGGTTCACCGCGGGCGAAGTCCTGGAGCGCGTCGAAGACTTCGGAGATCTGTTCGCCGATCTGGAACGCACCCGGGTACCGATTCCTGCGTTCGGCTGAACTTCGGGAACCTCCATTCGCTCCGGCCGCGCCGGGGTGATTCCGGTGAATTGCGGGAAAACGCCGTCACCTGCGGATTTGATCGTCCACAATGGATTGATGCACGTGCAGGCGGGCGTGTCGCTGCACGGCAGCGGATTGCGATGTCCGGCGGTGGGCCGAAGTCCGTGAAATCGGTACGGTGGCGCACGAACCGCGACAGCCGTCGCGGCGGCGAAAGACAATGATATGGCGGCCGTTGCCGGTCTTGTCGAACGTGGCGAAAGGAAACGGGTGTCCGGCCTGATCGACACCGATCTCGAATTCTGGTTCCAGCGCGGGCTGCGCGCGTATCTCGGCGAGGTGGCGCGCGCACTCGGCTTCGGCCTGGAATCCTGCACCGTGGACGTCGACGTCCCGGTGTCGGCGTACCTGGCGGTGGACTGGCGGCTGCGCCGGTTCCCCGACCGCGACGTGGCGCTGCTCTGGGACGAGGTGCACGGCTGGGCGGTCGCCGTCGAGGCGGCGTGCGGCGAGGAGATGATCGTGCTGTCCTACCTCGGCGGCGCGGACATCCTGCCGCCACCGGACGCGGTCGTGCGCTTCCTGACCGCGCTGCGGGCCGGCGCGCGGGAACCGGACCGGCCGGGCTCACCCGTGCTGCGCCGGGCCGGCCGTCACCAGGAGCTGCTCCCGCTGCTGCCGGCCCGCTGACCCTCCACGGTGGACGCCCCCCGGTCGTGAGTGAGAAACAGGGTTAGAACACTGTTTCTCACTCACGACCGGCCGCGTGCGCTCGGGGCATCGGGATGGTTGTGGTGCACTGCGGAAGCTGTGATGGCCGTCACGTGCCGGGCTGTCACATCGGGCCGGACCGCGGAGTCGTGGGGGTGACGGACCCCGACCCCCGGGGCCGCGAACCCCGAGGAGCTTCCGATGCACACCGCGTACCTGATCGTCACCGTCGCCGCCGCGGCCTGGGTCGGCTTCTCCGCCGTCTCGATGTTCGCCCGCGCGAAGTGGGTCGTCGAGCCGATCACCGAGTACGGCGTGCCCCGGTCGTGGTGGAACCTGCTCGGCACGGCCAAGGCGGCCGGCGCGGTGGGACTGCTCGCCGGGCTCTTCTGGCCGCCGATCGGGATCGCGGCGGCGATCGGCCTGGTGCTGTACTTCACCGGCGCGCTGATCACCGTGGCCCGGGCCCGGTCGTACGCGCACCTGCCGTTCCCGGTGCTCTACCTGGCGCCGGTGGTCGCTTCGCTGGCCCTGCTGCCCTGATCGGCGAGCCAGGTGAGCGCCTCGGCGGCGTGGTGCAGCACCGACAGGTGGCCCTCGCCGGGCACGGGCCGGTACTCCGCGTGCGGGCACCGCCCGGCGAGCCACGCGCTGTGCGTGGCGGGGACCATCCGGTCCTGCTCGCCGTGCAGGAGCAGGACGGGCGCGGTGATCCGCGCGGGATCGCCGCCCCACGGCGTGACGTAGGCCAGGTCGTCGTCGATCAGCCCGCCGGGCCCGTCCGCGAGCGCCGCGCGGACGACCTCGTCCAGCCATGACCACGACCCGGTGAGGGCGGCCATGTCGGCGGCGGTGAAGACGTCCGGATCGAACTCGGCGGCGGCTTCGTGGGCTTCCTTGGCGGCCCGGCCTTCGGTGGCGGCCCGCAGCGACCCGGCACTCGCGGCGGCCATGCCCCCGAACCAGTCGAGCCCGGCGGCATCGAAGGGCGCGACGGCGGCCAGGCTCGCCACGGCGAGTACCCGCTCGGGCAGCAGGGCGGCGCAGGCCAGGGCGTGCGAACTCCCGCCGGAGTGCCCCATCAGGGCGAACTCGCCGATCCCCAGCGCATCGGCAACGACGGCGACGCACTCCGCGCCGATCCCGACGGTCCGGCCCGGCACCGGCGTCGAGGTGCGGTAGCCGGGCCGGTCGAAGGACACGAACCGGACGCCGAGCTCCTCGGCGAGCGGCAGCAACGGCCCGGGCGGCGCCCCGGTGTTGGGCGTCCCATGGTGCCAGAACACGGTGAGCCGCGCGGGGCCGCCGGTGTCGTAGACGTGCAGGGTGCGCCCGCCGGGCAGGGCCAGGTCCGTTTCGGTGACCATCAGCGGGCCAGCCGCTGCGCCAGCCAGGCCAGCGAAAGCGGGTACCGGTAGTCGATCCCGCCGTGGCCGGCGTCGAACAGCTCGAAGTGGACGCGGTCGTCCGGCAGGCCCGCGCGGGCCACCTCCGCCCGGAACGCCTCCGCGCCGATGTCGAGGAAGTACTCGTCGCTGGTGCCCGCGTCGATCCACACCGCGCGCAGGGAGCGGACCGCCTCCGCGTGGCCCGCCACCATCCGGACCGGATCCCAGTCCAGCCAGCGCTGCCACTGCTCCGGCCGCAGGGCGCCGGTCAGCGGGTCGAACGGCAGCTCCGGCGTCCCGTCGTCCCTCGCGGAGAAGCACGCCGAAATGCCGAGCATCATCAGCAGGGTCGCGTCTTCGGGCTCGGTGAACGCCGGGCGGCTCCGGAAGTCCGCCCACCACGCCGCGATGTCCTGGTCGTACCGGCGCAGGGCGCGCACCGCCTTGCCGAAGTCGGGGATGTAGCACAGCTCGTACGCCGCATCGCCCGCGTGCGTCGCCAGCGCGCCGAACAGGTCCGGCCGCAGCATCGGGGTGATCATCGCGCCGAAGCCGCCCGACGACTTGCCCGCGATCGCCCGCGACTCGCGGTCGGGCCGGGTCCGGTAGTGCTCGTCGACCCACGGCACGATCTCGTCGCACAGGTAGGAGTGGTACCGGCCGGTGCCCGGCGAATCGACGAACTGCGAGCCCCCGTAAGCGGTCCACGCGTCGACGTACACCACGACGCAGCCCGGCGCGCCGGCGGCGAAGACGGCGTCGGCGGTCTCCACGAACGGCTGCCGGAACGGGGTGCGGTTGGCCCACATCGTCAGGTGCCCGGTGTAACCCTGGATGACGTACACCGCCGGGTAGCGCTCGTCGCCGTCGTCGTAGCCCGGCGGGACGTACACCCACAGCGGCCGTTCATGCGGGTCGCCGAGCGGGTTGCCGCGCAGCAGCGTGGAAGTCACGGTGTGCCGGTCGAGTCGTCCGGCGAGTTCGCCGTCCCAGGGCAGCATGCGGCCAGTCAACCACGACCGGCGCCGCCGTGGCCGGGAATCCGATCGCCCGCGCCCGGTGCGCTCTGGCACGATCGAGGTCGTGCGCCCGGTCGAGATCGCCTGCGACGAATCGGGTTCGGAGGGCGAGAACCTGCTCGGCGGCGAGACCGACGTCTTCGCCCACGCCGGCGTCCGGATGTCCTGGCCCGAGGCCACCGCGTGCGTGCGGGAGATCCGCGCCCGCATCGGCTCGCCCGCCGAGGAGTACAAGGCCAACCACCTGCTGCGCGCCAAGCACCGCGCGGTGCTCGAATGGCTGCTCGCCCCGGACGGCCCGCTCGACGGCCGCGGGCACGTGCACCTGACCGGCAAGACGTTCTTCGCCGTGCGCGCCGCGGTCACCCTGCTGGCCGAGCAGGGCACGGACGAGATGGCGCGCACCCTCCACCGCACGGGCCCGGCCGCGTTCGGCGCCGCCCGCTGGCAGTTCTTCCTGACCGCGTTCACGAGCGTGCTGCGGCTGAAGCCCCGTCGTGGTGTCACGACGTCGCCGCCGGAGTTCTTCGCGCTGGTCGAGGAGCTGGCCCGGATTCCCGGCGAAGCCGCCGAGATCGTCGCCCGGTTCCGCGGCGGCGCCGAGCGGGTGGCCGCCTACCGCGCCCGGCTGGCGGGCGATCCGGGGCTGGTGCCGGTGCTGGACCCGCTGGTGCCCGCGGTGCTCCACACCGTCCGGCACTTCAGCGACGGCGGCACCCCGGTCGCCCTGGTGCACGACGAGCAACTGGCCCTGACGCCCGAGCGCGTGCTGCAGCTCAAGGCGACGCTCGGCCCCCGTCTGGTGGACGTGCGTTTCGTCGACTCCCGGGCCGACGCGCGGGTCCAGATCGCCGACTTCCTGGCCGGCGTGGCGCGCCGGATCGCCTCCGACGACCTGAACGGCCACGGCGATCCGCGGCTGACGTCGCTGCTGAGGGTGTTCGTCGACGCGGGTTCCGTGTGGGACGGGACGGGGTCGCTGCTGCCCGGCCTCGAGCGGGACGGCGGCTGACGGCTCCGGCCACGTACCCTGGCCTGGTGCGGACCCGGCCCACCCTCTCCTGGACGTCGGCGGACGCGCCGCTGCCGCGGACGTCCAGCCTCGACGAGCTGACCGGCGTCGTCGCGCGCGGCCGTGTCGCCGTGCTCAGCGGGGCCGGGTTGTCCACCGAATCCGGGATCCCCGACTACCGCGGCGAAAGCGGCAGCCTGCGCCGGCACACGCCGATGACCTACGACGAGTTCGTCGGCAGCGCCGAAGGGCGGCAGAGGTACTGGGCGCGCAGTCACCTCGGCTGGCGCACGATCGCCCGCGCCGATCCCAACGACGGTCACCGCGCGGTGGCCGCCCTGCGCGACGGCGGGTACGTCCGCGGCGTCATCACGCAGAACGTCGACGGCCTGCACCAGGCGGCCGGCACGACCGACGCCGTCGAACTGCACGGCAGCCTGGACCGCGTCGTCTGCCTGGACTGCCGCCGCACCAGCCCGCGCGCGGAGCTCGACCGCCGGCTGCGGGCGGCCAACCCGGGCTTCGCCGGCGCGGCCACCCGGATCAACCCGGACGGCGACGTCGAACTGCCCGCTGACGTCGTCCGCGGCTTCCGGACGGTGCCGTGCGAGGCCTGCGAAGGCGTCCTCAAACCGGACGTCGTGTTCTTCGGCGAGAACGTGCCGCGGCCGCGGGTCGAGCAGTGCTACCGGCTGGTCGACGACGCCGAGGCGCTGCTGGTGCTCGGCTCGTCCCTGACCGTGATGTCCGGGCTCCGGTTCGTCCGCCACGCGGCGAACGCGGGCAAACCGGTGGTGATCGTCAACCGCGGGGAAACCCGCGGCGACCGTTATGCCGCGGTGCGGGTCGACCGGCCGCTGGGGCCCGCGCTGACCGAGCTGGTCAGCCGGCTCGGCGCGGATCGCGGCCGAACCGCGTGAGCAGCCGGTCCTGGCGGGACGCGCCGGGCTCCGCCGACGGCGGCTCGGCGAAGAAGCGCGGGCCCAGGGCCAGCCCGGCGAAGATCGTGTCGTAGTCCTCGTCGAGCCACGCGACCAGACCCGGGTCGAGCGTCTCGTCGGCGCCGAGCGCGCGGGCGAGGTCCCAGGTGTGCACGGTGCTGTCCGCCGTCCGCACGGCCAGCGCCTGCCGCCCGGTGAGCTGGCCGAACGGGTAGTCGACCACGCGGTCCAAGGCGCCTCCTTCGGTGAAGGCGGCCGCGCAGGCCCGGACCGAATCGGTGAACGCGGTGACGGGGTCGTCCCCGAGCGCGTCTTCGTCCCGCCGGGCCAGGAACTCCTCCCGGGCGACCCCGCGCAGCATGCCGACGTAGTTGAGGTTGCCGCGGGTCATGTGGTTGACCAGCGCCCGGACGTCCCACTCGGAGCACGGCGTCGGCGCGGTCCAGCCGTCCGGCGGCACCGCGCGCAGGTGGTGCTCGAAGCCACGGGAGGCGAGCAGGTAGCGATCGAGGAGCATGGCGCGAGTCTGTCGGGGCCGGCCGGGGCGGCGCCAGCGGATATCGGACGTCGTGCGCGAGCCGGTCCGGGCGGGTGGGGGGAACCCGTCCGGACCGGCTCTGGCGACGGACCTCCACAGCCGGTCGTCGCCTGCAAGACGCGGCGACCGGCCTCGTCGTTACAGCGGCTGCAACCCGGTCCACGACCAGCGGGGCACGGCGAGTCCCGCGGGGACCTCGGCGGCCGGGCCGGGGTAGGTGAGCACTTCGGCCACCGCCCACTCCATGTAGGACCGCAGCGCGGCGCGGAACTCCGGGTCGGCGGGCAGGCCGGCGTCGTCCGCGGCCTGCACGAAACAGGCCACGAACCGGCGGCCGAGGTCGCTCATGTCGCCGTTGCCGGCGTGCATCCGGAGCATCGCCGAGTGGTCGCTGCACTCGCGCGAGAACCGCGGCGGGCCGCCCAGCACCTCGGCCCAGTACCAGGCGAGCCGCTCGACGTGCCGCGGGTGCTGCCCGGGGTGGGAGAACGGGTGGTTCAGCTCCGGGTCGGCCAGGCAGCGCTCGTGGTGGGCGGCGGCCAGCGCGCGGAACGCGGGGTCGCCGCCGGCGAATTCGTACAGCGTCGGACGCATCCGCCGAGCCTGGCACGCCGGGGCGCTCCGGGCTAGCGTGCTCCGGCCGCCGCGCGTTCCGCCGTGGGGGAGAAGCCGGCGAACGCGCCGATGGCCCGCTCGACGTCCTCGGTGACGAGGTCGTGGTTCAGCGCCCCGGCGGCGGCCGCGCCCTGGGCCGCGGCGATGATCACGGTCGCCCGCGCGTCGACGACGTTCCCCGCGGCCCACACGCCCGGCACGCCGGTCTTCCCGGACGGGTCGATGTCGCCTTCGACGTACCCGAGGCCGCGCAGCAGCTCGTCGTGCGGGACGGTCCGGGTGCGGAGGAACAGCGCCGCCCGCGGCACGAACCGGGCCCCGAGTTCGACGCCGGTGAGGTGGCCGTCTTCGCGCCGGATGCCGGTCACGACGCCCTCGGCCACGCGGATCCCGCGCGCGTCGAGCCGTTCGCGGTCGTCTTCGGACACCTGCGTGGTGTGGGCGAAGTACACGACGTCCGGCGACCACTGGCGGACCAGGAGCGCGTGCTCGACGCTCGCGGGTTCGGTGCCGAGCACGCCGAGCGGCTGGTCGCGGACTTCGTAGCCGTGGCAGTAGGGGCAGGTCACCGCGTCGGTGCCCCAGCTCTCCCGCAGGCCCGGGATGCCGGGCAGGTCGTCGTGGATGCCGGTGGCGACCAGGACGCGCCGGGCGGTCAGGTGCCGTCCGCTCGCCAGCTCGGCCGTGAAGCCGTGGTCGAGCCGGGTCACCCGGTCTTCGAGGAGTTCCACGCCGTAGCCGCGGAGTTCCGCGCGGCCGAGGTCGAGGAGTTCGGACGGCGGCAGGCCGTCGCGGGAGAGGAAGCCGTGCATGTGGGCCGCCGGCGCGTTGCGCGGGGCGCGGGAGTCGACGACCGCGACGCGCCGCCGCGCCCGGCCCAGCATCAGGGCGGCGCTGAGTCCCGCGGCGCCGCCACCCACCACCAGTACGTCGAAGTTGTCGTTTTCGCTCATGGGGCCACCATGAACCCGGCCTCGCGAATCCGACAACTTATGTTGCCGTTTCCGGGACAAGCGGGTTTCCTGGAGGCATGACGGACGCGATCACCCAGGCCCTGGCCGAGGTCGGCCCCCGGCTCAAGCGGGTTCGCACGCAGCGGCGGGTCACCCTGGCCGACCTGTCGGCGGCCACGGGCATCTCGAAGAGCACGCTGTCCCGGCTGGAGTCCGGCCAGCGGAAGCCGAGCCTGGAGCTGCTGCTGCCGATCGCCCAGGCCCACCAGGTGCCCCTCGACGAACTGGTGGGCGCGCCGGAGGTCGGTGATCCCCGGGTCCGGCTGACCGCGCGCCGCATCCCGCGCCACAACGGCGCGACCATGACGGTGCTGCCGCTGACCCGCCAGCCGGGCGCGCCCCAGGCGTTCAAGATGATCCTCGAGCCGGAGACGGGCGAACCCGATCCCCAGGTCCACGAGGGGTACGAGTGGCTGTACGTGCTGTCGGGCCGGCTGCGCCTGATCCTGGCCGACCGGGACATGACGCTGGGCCCGGGCGAGGCGGCGGAGTTCGACACCCGGCTCCCGCACTGGTTCGGCGCGGTCGGCGGCCGGCCCGCGGAGATCCTCAGCCTGTTCGGCAAGCAGGGCGAGCGGCTGCACCTGCGCGCGAAGTCGCGTTAGCCCAGTTCCCGCTGCATCAAGAGCGTGTCGAGCCAGCGGTCCTGCTTGAACCCGACGCGGCGCAGCACGCCGGCGTCGGTGAACCCGGCCGCCCGGTGCAGGTTCCGCGACGCGGGGTGGCCGGAGTCGACGATGACGGCGATCGCCTGCCGCGCCCCGGCTTCCGCGCACTGCTTCAGCAGCTCGTCGAGCAGCCGGCGTCCGTGGCCCCGGCCGGCGGCCCGGGGCGCGAGGTAGATCGTCGTCTCCACCGAGTACCGGTACGCCGACTTCGGCCGCCACGGCGCGGCCAGCGCGTAGCCGAGGATCTCGCCTTCTTCGGCGAGGACGAGGAAGGGCCACGTGCGTTCGCGGATCTTCGCGCGCCACTCGGCCGCAGTCGGCGGAGTCGTTTCGAAGGTGAAGACGGAGTCGGTGACGTACGGCGCGAAGACGGCGGCGATGCCTTCCGCGTCGGCCGCGGTCACTTCCGCTATAGTGGACATAACAGGTATTATAGAGGAATGATTGATCCGGTTCGGCTCGGCCGCCACCTCCACGACCTGCGGTCGGGCCGCGGGCTGGCGTTGAGTGCCCTGGCCGAGGCGGCGGGCGTCAGCGTCAGCATGCTGTCGGCGATCGAGCGCGGCGAGAAGACGCCGACGGTCGTGGTGCTGTCCCGGATCGCCGACGGCCTCGGGCTGTCGCTCTCGCGGCTGCTCGCCGACCTGGAGAGCGACCGGGTGATCGTCCGCCGCGCGGCGGAGCAGGACCACATCGCCGAACCCGGCGGCTGGCACCGCACGGTGCTGACGCCGGTCGTCCCCGGCGTCAACTTCGAGTGGATCCGCACGACCCTGCCCGCCGGCTGCGACGCGGGCGTTTTCCCGGCGTACGCCCCGGGTTCCCACGAATTCGTCGCCGTCGAGTCGGGCGAGCTGCGCCTGGGCGTCGGCGACGCCGAGTACGTCCTCGCGGCGGGGGATTCGGTGTACTTTCCCGCCGACGCAACGCATTCCTACGCGAACCGCGGCCAGGAGCCGTGTGTGTACTTCGTCGCGGCATTGATCATGCGGCCGCGCGCGAAATCCGGATGACTGCGGCGGGGACGGGCATCAACATCGACTGCTGCATGGCCGACGCCGACGTGCACCACTGCCGCGCGGACACGGTGGCGGGCACGCCGGCGTTCGTCCTCGATGGGGTGGATGACTTCCGGGTGAGCGACGGCCGTCCGGTGCCGGAGGCCCGGGTCGGCCACGCGGATCACCAGGAGTTGTAGGGATTCCGGCCGGGTCCCGGCGCCGCCGCGGGATCCGGCCGGTCAGCGGCCGCGCAGCTTCGGGCGGGCCAAGCCGATCACCGACATGACGATCAGGGCCACCGCGGCCACCGCCGCGATCACCGTCAGGACGGGCGCCCGGCTGTCGGTGCCGGTCAGGCTGAGAATGCTCGACACGAGCAAAACCGCCCCCACGGCGAGAAAGATCCAGCACAGCGCCGCCGTTTCCGGGATGAAGTGCCAACGCCGTTCGGCCATCGCAACCTCCTCGATCGGGTGTGATCGGGAAACTGCCCCGACCGGGAGTCGATCAAACCGGCGAAAATCCGCCATGACCCGCCCCGGCGATCAAGCCGTCGCAAACCTGCCAGCCCCGGCGATCCGCCGCCGGTTCACTGGGCCGCATGACCGCACCAGCACCGCGGTGGCCGGCCGTCTTCGCCGTCACCGCCGGGATCTTCGCCATCGTCACCACCGAAATCCTGCCGATCGGCCTCCTCACGCCGATCGCGGCGGCCTTCGGCGTCTCGGCCGGGACCGCCGGCTGGACCATGACCGTGCCCGGATTCGTCGCGGCCGTCGCCGCGCCGGTCGTGACGGTCGCGACCGGACGGGTCGACCGGCGGCTGATGCTGGCCGTCCTCATGGTCCTGCTCGCGGCCGCCGGGTTCCTCGCCGCGGCCGCGCCCGCGTTCTGGGTGCTGCTGACGGCCCGGTTCCTCGTCGGGCTGGTCATCGGCGGCTTCTGGTCGATCGGCGCCGGCCTGGCGCCCCGGCTCGTCGGGACCGCGGCGGCCGCGCGGGCGACGTCGGTGATCTTCTCCGCCGTCCCGCTCGGTTCGGTGCTCGGCGTGCCGCTCGGCACCCTGATCGGGCAGCTCGCGGGCTGGCGGAGCGCCTTCCTCCTGCTCGGGATGCTGAGCCTCGCCATCGCCGCGGCCCTGCTCGTCCTCACCCCGCCACTGCCACCGGCCGAGGTCACCCGGCTGAGCGTCCTCAGTGGACTGTTGCGCCGTCCCCGGGTCCGCACGGGACTGGTCGTGACGTTCCTCGTCGTCCTCGCCCACTTCGGCACCTACACCTACGTCACGCCGTTGCTGCGGGAGGTCGTCCGGCCGGCGGTGCTCAGCGCGTACCTGCTGGTGTACGGGGTCGCCGGGATCGCGGGCACCTTCCTGGCCGGGCGGTTCCGGGGCGGGTTCGCGGTGGCGGCGGCGCTGATCGCCGTGTCGGTCTTCGTCCTGCCGCACACCGGCCCGCTCGGCGCGCTCGGCACCCTCGTCGTGTGGGGCGTGGCCTACGGCGCGGTGCCGTTCTGCTCCCAGGCGTGGTTCGCCGGTGCAGCGCCGGACGCGCCCGAGGCGGCGACCGTCCTCTTCACCGCGTCCTTCCAGGCGACGATCTCCGCCGGGGCGCTGGCCGGCGGGTTCGTGGTGGACGCGGTGTCGGTGCCGGCCGTGATGACCTGCGGGGGAGTGGCCGCGCTGATCGCCGCGGCGGTGATCCGGGGCGCGCGCCGCACCGGCGGCCCGGCGTCGTCGCCCCGGCCGGCTCGATGCCCGGCCGCTCCGCCTCGACGCTGACCCGACGTTCCGCTGGCCGGAACACCAGCCTGTCCTCGGCCGTGGCCTCGGTGCGACGGTCGGGACATGGCTCCCGTGATGGCGGCGATCGTCGGCCCCGGCAACATCGGCACCGATTTGCTGGCGAAGCTGCGACACAGTGAAGTGATCGAAGTCGGGTACGTGGTCGGCGTGGTCGAGTCGGACGGCCTCGACCGCGCTCGCTCGCAGGGGATCGCGGCGTCGGCCGAGGGCGTCGACTGGCTGCTGCGCCAGGATCCCCGGCCGGACCTGGTGTTCGAAGCGACATCGGCGAAGGCGCACGCCGCGAATGCGCCGCGGTACGAGGAAGCCGGGATCCAGGCGATCGACCTGACCCCGGCGCACCTCGGCCCGATGGTGTGCCCGCCGGTGAACCTCGGCGCGCACCTCGACGCGCCGAACGTCTCGATGATCACCTGCGGCGGCCAGGCCACGATTCCCATGGTGCACGCGGTTTCCCGGGTCACGCCGGTGCCGTATGCGGAGATCGTCGCGTCGGTCGCTTCGCGGGGCGCGGGCCCCGGGACGCGCGCGAACATCGACGAGTTCACGCGCACGACGTCGCAGGCGGTGGCCGAGATCGGCGGCGCCGGGCGGGGCAAGGCGATCATCATCCTCAACCCGGTCGAGCCGCCGATGATCATGCGGGACACGGTGTTCTGCGCGATCCCGCTCGACGCCGACCGCGAAGCCATCACCGCGTCGATCCACGAAATGGTCGCCGAAGTGCAGAAGTACGTCCCCGGCTACACACTGCGCGCCGATCCGCAGTTCGACGACGCGCGCGAAGACTGGGACGGCAACGCGCGGGTCGGCATCTTCCTCGAGGTCCGCGGCAACGGCGACTACCTGCCGGAGTACGCCGGGAACCTGGACATCATGACCGCCGCGGCCGCGCGCGTCGGCGAGCTGATGGCCCGCGCGAAGCAGGAGGTTTCCGCATGACCCGGCCGGAACTGCGCCACGACGTCCGGATCGTCGACACGACGCTGCGCGACGGCAGCCACGCGATGGCCCACCGCTTCACCGAGCAGCAGGTGCGCGGCACGGTCCGGGCGCTCGACCGCGCGGGCGTCGAGGTGATCGAGGTGACCCACGGCGACGGCCTCGGCGGTTCGTCGTTCACCTACGGCTTTTCCGCCGTGGACGAGCTTCGCCTGATCGCGGCGGCCCGCGAGGAAGCGAAGCAGGCGAAGATCGCGGTGCTGCTCGTGCCCGGCATCGGGACGGTCGAGGACTTGCGGCGCGCGTTCGACGCGGGCGCGGAGATGGTGCGCGTGGCGACCCACTGCACCGAGGCCGACGTGTCGCCGCAGCACTTCGGGCTGGCGCGGGAGCTCGGGATGGAGACCGCCGGGTTCCTCATGATGGCGCACCGGACGCCGCCGGAAGACCTGGCCAAGCAGGCCCGGATCATGGTGGACGCGGGCTGCCATGCGGCGTACGTGACGGACTCGGCGGGCGCGTTGCTGATGCACGAGGCCCGCGCTCGCTTCGAAGCACTGGTCGCCGAGGTCGGCGACGCGGCCTGGGTCGGTTACCACGGGCACCAGAACCTCTCGCTCGGCGTCGCGAATTCGGTGCTGGCCTACGAAGCGGGCGTGCGGTACATCGACGGGTCGCTGTGCGCGCTCGGCGCGGGCGCGGGCAACTCGCCGACGGAGGTCCTGGCGGCGGTGTTCGACCGCCTGGAGATCGACACGGGCCTCGACGTCGGCGGCCTGCTGGACGCGGCGGAGGAGGTGGTCCGCCCGTACCTGCACCGCTGGCCGAAGATGGACCGCAACGCGATCGTCCAAGGCTGGGCGGGGGTCTATTCGAGCTTCCTGCTGCACGCCGAACGCGCGGCGGAGCGCTACGGCGTCCCGGCGCAGGCGATCCTGCGCCGGTGCGGCGAGCTGGCCCTGGTGGGCGGCCAGGAGGACATGATCATCGACGTCGCGGTGCAGCTGGCTGCGGAGGGGTAGGCAACCGGACCGCGGCTCCGGGCGTGAGGAAGCCGTGGAACGAATCCGGCTGGTGCTCGCGGCGGTATCGGTGACGGCTTGCCTTGCTGCGTGCACGAGCCCGATCACGACCGCCTTGCCCCTGCTCACCCCGGTCACGCCGGTACCGCCGGCCGCGGTCGCGCCACCGGCGTCACCCGTGAAGATCACGGCCGCCTGCCCGCTCTTCGGCCCGGCGGACCTGCAGCAGCTCCTGGAAACCAGCGAAGACCTCATGGCGACCGAGCAGCCGGCCGCCGGCACGTCGGGGCCGGGCACCGAGTTCCGGTGCCGCTACGAGGGCAAGTACGTCCACCCGTGGCTGCTCGACCTGTGGATTTCGTCCGCGGCCGACGCCCTCCCGCCCGAGGAAGCGATGAAGAACATCCGGAAGGACTGCAGCGGACCGGTGACCGCGGTGCCGGAGGCCGGCGAGGGCGCGTTCTTCTGCGACCGCACCGGCCTCGACCAGGCGGAGATGGTCGTGCTCGGCAAGCGCAGCCACGGCCAGAACCGCGTGGCGGTGGCGTACGTCCTCAAGCACCGCAAGGACGTCTACGCCCGCCTGGCGAAACTGCTCGCCGAGCGGCTCTAGGCCCGCGCGAACCGGTCCAGCGCGGCGAGCTTCCAGGCGCGTTTGACGTCACTGGCGCCGTGCCCGGACCGGTCGTCGACGAGCAGTTCGGCGCCCGGCCACGACTCGGCCAGCTCCCAGGCCGTCGTCACCGGGCAGCTGAGGTCGAGCCGGCCGTGGATCAGTACGCCGGGGATGCCCGCCAGACGTCCGGCGTCGCGGATCACCGCGCCTTCTTCGAGCCAGCCGGCGTGCGCGTAGTAGTGCGTGGTGAGCCGGACGAACGCCAGCAGCGCCTCGTCCGGCGGTCCACTGTGGACTTCCGGCTCGGCGCCGGGTTCCAGGGACAGGACCGTTTCCTCCCAGGCGTTCCACGCGAGGGCGGCGTGGTCCCGCCGGTCCGGGTCCGCCATGAGCCTCGCATAGGCGCCCACGACGTCGTCGTCGCCGGCGAAGTCGCGGAAACGTTGCCAGGCCTCGGGGAAGAAGCGGCCGGCGCCGCGGTACAGCCAGTCGATCTCCGACCGGCGGGTCGTGCTGATCGCGCTGACCACGATCTCCGTCACCCGGTGCGGGAAGCGTTCGGCGTACACCAGCGCGAGCGTCGTGCCCCACGAACCACCCGTCACCAGCCAGCGTTCGATGCCGAGGTGTTCCCGCAGCCGCTCGAGGTCGGCGACGAGGTGGTCCGTGGTGTTGTGGCGCAACGAGGTCGCCGGGTCGGCGGCGTGCGGACGGCTCCGGCCGCAGCCGCGCTGGTCCAGCAGCACGACGCGGTACCGGGCTGGGTCGAACATCCGCCGCATGCCGGGCGTGCAGCCCTGACCGGGGCCGCCGTGCAGCACGACCGCCGGCTTGCCGTCCGGGTTCCCGCAGGTCTCCCAGTACACGAGGTGCCCGTCGCCGACGTCGAGCAGCCCGTGGTCGTAGGGCTCGATGGGCGGGTGGAGGTCGCTCACCCGCCCATCCTGCCCGGTTCTCAGGCGGGCTCGCCGAACCAGGTGCGCAGCGCCGGCTCGAGGCCGTCCGTCGAACCGTCCTCGCGTGCCCAGGCGATGTGCCCGTCGGGCCGGATCAGCACGCCGGTCAGCGACGGCTCGCTGTCGCACTTCGCGGACACCACGTTCACGCGCCCGGCCCAGCCGGCCGCCGTCTCGCGCAGGGCGGGGTGGTCGGCGAGGTCGAGCAGGAGGGGCTTGCCGTCGTGGAGGCGCTCGCCGAGCCGGGTGCCGTCGGCGAAGGCGAAGTCGGGCGCGGCGCGGCCGGTGAGGTCGTGCTCGCCGTCGATCGCGTAGCGGTGCAGCACGCCGGAGAGCTTCTTGGCGAGGTACGTGGCGCCGTCGCCGGTGGACAGCAGGTCGGTGACGACCTGGCGCAGCGCCTTCGTGCGCACGTCGCTGCGCATCAGCGCGACCTGCGCCCGGGTCCATTCGAGGACCCACTCGCCGATCGGGTGCCGCTCGGTCGTGTAGGTGTCGAGCAGGCCGTCGGGTGCCCAGCCGTGGACCGTGGCGGCGAGCTTCCAGCCCAGGTTGACGGCGTCGCCGATGCCGAGGTTGAGGCCCTGCCCGCCGAAGGGCGAGTGGACGTGCGCCGCGTCGCCGGCCAGCAGCACGCGGCCCTGCCGGTAGGTGCTCGCCTGGCGCGCGTTGTCGGTGAAGCGCGTGGCGCTGTGGAGCTTCGTCACTCGGACGTCCGCCCCGGAAACCCGCCGGAAGCTGTCTTCGACCTCCTGCGCGGTGACCGGCGCGTCGCGGTCCTCGGGCGGCCCGTCGAACTCGACGGTGAGGATCCGCCCGGGCGTCGGCCCGTGGACGTAGAGGCCGCCGGGGCCGTGCTGCCAGCCGGCGGGCAGCGCGTCGGCGCCGGCGAGCTCGGTGAGCGCCTGCCGTCCGGTGATGGCGGGGTCGGTACCGGGGAAGGCGAAGCCGGCCAGCTTCCGCACCCGGCTGCGTCCCCCGTCGCACCCGACGAGCCACCCGGTACGCACGGTTTCCCGCTCGCCGAGGTGCACGGTGACGCCGTCGTCGTCGGCGTCGAACCCGGTGAGCTCCACGCCGCGCCGGATCTCCACCCCCAGCTCGGCGGCCCGCTCGGCGAGGATCGCCTCGACGGCCTGCTGCTGGATGACGACCACCCGGGCGGCGGGCCCGACGTCCCGGAAGGCGGGATCGGTGAAGTCGACTCCGCCCGAGGTGACCATGATCCCGGCGAAGTGGCCAACGGGCACGGCCTTCGGGCCGCTCCCGCCGCGGGATTCGAGGAACTTCTGGATCTGCGCGAAGTTCTGCTGCACGACGGCGTCCATGGCGGGCAGCAGACCCCGCCGGTAGAAGGCTTCGGCCGTGGTCAGGTTGACCGACCCGGCCTTGATCGTCTGGTCCGGCTCGGGCAGCCGTTCGACGACGAGCACGTCCACGCCCGCCAGCCGCAGTTCACAGGCCAGCATCAAGCCGACCGGTCCGCCCCCGGAGATCACCACATCCCTGTTCATGGCTCCGATGATGCCGGGAAACTTTTACCGAGTCAAACTTTGGGCTCGGTCTATACTCTCGCTCATGGCTGACCCCGGACTCCGCGAGCGGAAGAAGCAGGCCACCCGCCTGCTGATCTCGAACGTGGCCACACGCCTCTTCGTCGAGCGCGGCTTCGAGGAGGTGACGGTGGCCGAGATAGCCGAGGCGGCGGGCGTCTCGAAGATGACGGTGTTCAACTACTTCCCGCGCAAGGAGGACCTGTTCCTCGACCGCCACGCGGATCGCCTGGCCGAGCTGACCTCGATAGTCCGTTCGCGGGCGCCGGGTGTCTCGCCGTGCACGGCGCTGCGACGTCACCAGCATGCGCTGCTGGCCGCGGGTCACCCGCTCTCGGGCGCCATCGCGGGCGGCCCCGGGTTCTGGTGGGTGCTGACTTCGAGCCCGGCGCTGATGGCCCGGTGGTACGAGCAGGAGCGCGAGATCGCGGACGCGTTCGCGGCGCTCCTGACGGAGGAGACGGGCGAGGAGTTCCGCGCCCGCATGGTGGCGAACCTGCTGACCGCGGCGATCACCACGGTGTTCGCGCACGCGATGGGCCGGATCGTGGCGGGGGATGATGCGGAAGTCGTGCGGCGGGAGCAGGTGGCGGTGATCGATCAGGCGTTTGACCTCGTGGAACGCGGAGTGGGAGAGTTCCCCGGCGAGACGGGGCGGCATTAGGGGCGCTAATGTTGCGTAAGAAGCTTTAGCTGGAGTAACGCCGGACGCGGTCATACCGTGGCCGGGTGCTGCCTCTCCTCCTGGCCGGGTTCGGGACCGGTCTCTCGCTCATCGTCGCGATCGGTTCTCAGAACGCCTTTCTGCTGCAGCAAGGCCTGCGTGGCGGGGCCGTGGCGCCGCTCGTGGTCATCTGTGCCGTGTCGGACCTCGTGCTGATCGGGCTCGGGGTGAGCGGAGTCGGGGCCGTGCTGGCGCGGTGGCCGACCGCCATCGGGGTGGTGGCCGTGGGAGGTGGGCTTTTCCTGCTCGGGTACGGGGTGCTTGCCGCGCGGCGGGCCCTGAAGCCGTCCGTGATGACCGTGGGGGAGGACCGCACACCGCTGCGGAAGGCCGTTCTGGCCTGTGTGGCCTTCACCTGGCTGAATCCGCACGTCTACCTCGATACCGTGCTGCTGCTCGGCTCGGTTGCCGTCGCTCATGGGGATGGGCGGTGGCTGTTCGGGCTCGGCGCCGGGGTGGCCAGCGCCGTGTGGTTCAGTGCGCTCGGGTTCGGGGCCCGACGGCTGGCCGGCGTGTTCGCGAAACCCGTGGCGTGGCGGGTGCTCGACGTGGTGATCGCCGTGACCATGACCGGGCTGGGGATCAGCCTGCTGCTCAGCGTGTGATCACCACAGGGTCGAGGCCGGCGGGCGCTCCAGGTCCAGGAGGAACTGCTTGCGCCCGATGCCGCCCGCGTAACCGGTCAGCTTTCCGCCTTTGCCGACGACACGGTGGCACGCCACCAGGATGCTCAGCGGGTTGCGCCCGACCGCCGCGCCGACCTCGTGCGGGAGTCCGCCGACCGCCCGGGCGAGGTCGCCGTACGTCGCCGTGGCCCCGTACGGGATCGACGCGATCTCCGCCCACACCGCGCGGTCGAAATCGGGGCCGGTCGCCTGTATCGGGACGTCGAACGCCGTGCGCTGGCCGGCGAAGTACTCCTTCAGCTGCCGGGACGCTTCGGGGAACGCCGTGTCGTCGCGGTCTCCGAACGCGGTGCGGTCCGGGCGGGTCCAGTGGTTCGGGAAGTACAAGCCGGTCACGACGTCGGCGTCGCCGACCACGGTCAGTTCGCCGATCGGGGAATCCAGTACGGCGTGTTTCATCGAGTCTCCCAGGTCGTGCCGTCCGCGCGGGCGCCGCGCAGACCGGGCAGGGGGTAGCCGGCCAGTGCCGAGGTGGCGAAGGTCCGGTGCGGGCTCCAGGACGTGGACAGCTGCAGGCGCCGGGCCATGCCCGCCCAGCCCGCCGGGGTGGCGCTGACCACCCACGCGTCCGGCTCCGGCGCCGCGAAACGGTGGGCCTGGCGCAGCCACGACGCCGCCGTCTCCGGCCAGGCCACCGTGGTCAGCACCACGCCGCCCCACGCCGCGGCGATCCGGTCGCCGTCGGGCCGCGACGCGAAATCCGTGCCGATCACGATGTGCCGCGCCCCGCCGAGCAAGCCGAGCAGCGCCTCGAGTTCGAGCGAGGTCATGCCGCGTCGTGGAACACGAGACCCAGCGTGTGCCGGCGGCCCGACCGGACCACCGAAACGCCGTGGCGCACCGGGGCCGCCGACCAGCCGCGGGCCGAGCGGACCGGCCGGTCACGGGTGGTGAACACCAGGCCGTGGCCCTGCGGGATGAGGGTGGCCGTGGCGCGGGACTGCGCGCGCGGCCGCTGCTCGACCAGGAGGAACTCGCCGCCCGTGTGGTCGGTGCCCGGGTCGTTGAGGTTGATCACCACCTGCAGCGGGAACACCTTGTCGCCGTAGAGATCGCGGTGCAGGGCGTTCCAGCCGCCCGTTTCGTAGCGCAGCAGGATCGGCGTGGGCCGCGCCTGCCCCGCGGCGTGGCACGCGGCCAGCCATTCGTCCAAAGTGGACGGCCACTCGGCCGGGCGGCCCAGCCGGGCGGACCAGTCCTGGGCGATCGGCAGCAGCCGCGGGTAGAGCGCCTGCCGCAGCCGCTGCACGGGTTCCGGGAACGGCGAGGCGAAGTAGTGGTAGTCGCCGTTGTCCCCGAAGCGATGGCGGCGCAGGTTGACCGTCGCCCGGAAGTGCGACGGCTCGTCCCAGAGGGCGACCAGCCGCGCGCACTCGGCCGGGGTGAGCAGCGGCGGCAGGAGCGCGCAGCCATAGCCATCGACTTCGGCGGCGACCGCGGCCCAGTCAGCCGCGGCGACGCGCTCTTCGAAGGTTTTCACGCTGCCTCCATCGTCAGGAGGACTCGCTTGGCCTCTTCGCCGCCGGCGTATTGGCCGTACGAGCCGTCGGAGCGGACCACTCGGTGGCAGGGGACCACCACCGGCAGCGGGTTGCGGGCGCACGCCGTGCCGACTGCGCGGACGGCCTTGGGGCTGCCCGCCGCCGCTGCCACCTGGGCGTAGCTTTCCGTGTGGCCGTACGCGATCTCGGGCAGGTGGTCCAGCACCGCGCGGCGGAATCCGCGGGCCAGCCGGAAGTCCAGGGGGACGTCGAACGCGCGGCGCTCGCCGGTGAAGTACTCCTCCAGCTGGCGGGCCACCGGGTCGAGGCGGGCCGGGGCGCGCAGGATCCGGGGGCTGATGGCCGCCGCCAGCTCGGCCAGTACCGCGTCGTGGTCCTGGCGGTCGAAGGCCACCTTCACCAGGCCTTCCTCGGTTGCCGCCAGCAGCAGCGGGCCGACCGGGGAGTCGACCGTGCGGTAGGCGACGTCGAGCAGCCCGCGTTCGGTGGCGTCGGCGGCCAGCCGCTCGTGCAGCACGCTCGAGTCGAGCAGGATCTCGTCCCCGAAGAACTGGAACATGTCGATCATGGGTGTGCTCCTTCCAGGGGATAGCCGGCCCGCAGTGCCTTGACGCCGTCGGCGGCGGCCCGGCGGGCGGCTTCGGCGGTGCCTCCGGTGATTTCGGCGATCTCGCGGTACGGCAGCCCGGCCAGGTAGTGGTAGGCGACGGCGAGGCGTTGCTTGACCGGCAGCCGCGCCAGCGCGTCCCACAGGTCGCCGTGCCACGCGTGCGCGCGGCCGGGCCGGTCCGGCACCTCCTCGACCGGGATCGGGTGGCGGGCTTGCGCGCGGGTGACGTCGACGGCCTTGCGGTGCGCGATCGTGACGAGCCACGCCTGGACGTTCGCGTCGGCGGGCAGCTCGGGGTAGGCCTTCAACGCCGCCAGGAAGGTCTCCGACCAGGCGTCTTCGGCGTCGGCGGGCCCGAGCAGGGCCCGGCAGACCCGGAGGACCATCGGCCCGTGCTCGGCCACGACTTGCTCGAACGGTTTCACGATCACACCAGGAAGACGTCCGGGAGCGCCGGAACGTGAGATCACAATTTCGCGGTGCCGGTCACGACGGTCGCCCCCAGGTCGTCGCAGGAGTGCACGCGCGGTGACAACCCTGCCGCGGCAAGGATCTCCGCGAGCACCGGCGCCTGCCGCTCGCTCGATTCGATCAGCAGTGTCCCTCCCGGAGCGAGCCACTCCGGCGCGCCCGCGGCGACGCGCCGGGCGAGGTCCAGGCCGTCCGCGCCGCCGTCGAGCGCCACCAGCGGCTCGTGCAGGCGAGCTTCCGGCGGCATCGTCGCGACGGCGTCCGACGGCACGTATGGCACGTTCGCCAGGAGCACCGAAACCCGGCCGAGCAGGGACGACGGCAGCGCGTCGTAGAGATCGCCCTGGTGGACCCGGGCCCCGGGCAGGTTCAGCCGCGCGCACTCGACCGCGGCCGGCTCGACGTCGGCGGCGTGCAGCTCACGCGGCGGGAGGGCCGCGGCGAAGGCGGCCCCGAGCGCCCCGGAGCCACAGCACAGGTCGACGACCACCGGGTCCGGCGGGGCGAGCGACACGGCCACGTCGACCAGGAACCCGGTGCGGTGCCGCGGCACGAACACTCCGGGCCGCACGGTGACGCGCAGGCCGTGGAACTCCGCCCAGCCCAGCAGGTGTTCCAGCGGCAGCCCGGCGACGCGGCGCTCGACGAGCGCGGCGAGTTCCGCGGGGGTCGTGGCCGCGGCGACGAGGAGATCGGCCTCGTCCTCGGCGAACACGCAGCCCGCGGCGCGCAGCCTGGAAACGACAGCTCGAATGTCCGACAAGGGACGAAGCCTACAAGACCTGCACCGCGTCCCCGACGTTCAGCCCGTCGAAGAACGCGGCCGAATCGGCGTCGGTCAGGTGGACGCAGCCGTGCGAGGGGGCCTCCAGCGGTCCGGCGTGGAAGGCGATGCCGCCGGCGGCGAAGAACACCGAGTTGGGCATGTCGGTGCCGTACTGGCTGCTGCGGTGCTCGCGGTCCTTCCAGACGACGTGGAACGACCCGGCGGGGGTCGCCTGGTCGGGCGGCCCGAACCCGGCCGGGACCGGGCCGCGGACCACCCGGCCGTCCCGCAGCAGCCAGGCCAGCCGCTGCGCCAGGCTGACGCAGGCCCCGGTCGTCGCGGCGCACGGCGGCGCGGGCGGCGTGGTGGTGGTCGGCACCGGCGTGGTCGAGGTGGTGGCCGGCGGCACCGGCTCGGCGATCGGGCTCGGCGTCGTCGTGCGTGGCGCCGAGCAGGCCGCCGTGACCAGCGCCGCGCCCAGGAGGGGCACCACCGTCCTGCGCATCCGTTGTCCCCTCGCCGATGGACCTGCCGGGGATCAGTGCGGGTGAACGGCCCCGAAGGTTGAGCGCGGGAGAGTTACCCCGGAAGTGTGACGGCTATTCCTGCGGCCCTACGGGTGGATCCCCTCGGCGAGGATGACGTCGGCGAGGTTGTCCATCGCGTGCGTCATGTCGGCGCGGAGCCCCGCGGCGACGATGCGGTGGACGAGCGGGCCGAGCGGGCCCAGGCCGAGGCGGTACTGGACGGCGTAGGTCATGAGCGTGCTTTCGCTGCCGTCGCCGCGGGTGATCGGCTCGAACTCGAACACGTTGGTCAGGTCCTGCAGCGGGGCGAACCCGACACCGGTGTCGACGCGGCGGGTGAGCGGCTCGATCTCGCGGACCGTCCACGTGGAGCGGGTGGTCAGCGGGCCGAGTGACCTGTTGCGCTCGCGGTAGGTCTTGCCGATTTCGGCCGTGCCGTGGTGGTCGGTCACCTCCAGGACGGTCGGCACCCACTCGGCGTAGCGGTGGGTCGCGGAGATCACCTCCCACACGCGCCGGACCGGGTGCGGGATGATCGCCTGCTCGGAAACGGTGTAGTCGCGCACCGGCGTCCCCTCTACTCGTGACCGAGGACGGCGCGGGCGGCGGTTTCGCCGGAGCGGACCGCACCGTCCATGTAGCCGTTCCAGTGGTCCGAGTGCTCGGCGCCGGCCCAGTGCACGCGGCCGAACGGCCGGTCGCGCCACGGGCCGAGCTCGGTCAGCACGCCGGTCCCGGGCACCGACGTCGGCCCGCCGCGCGTCCATTCCTCGCCGACCCAGTCCTGTTCGAAGTACGCCACCGGCTGCAGCGCGGGTTTTCCGACGGCGGCGGCGAAGGCGCGCAGGACGGCGGCGCGGCGTTCGCGCGGCGGGCGCGCGGCCCAGGTGTGCCACTGCGGGCCGCCGAGGAAGCCCATGAGGACGCCCGGTCGGCCGTCGGGCGGGGAGTTGTCGAACATCGAGCAGATCGGGGAGCCGTTCCGGAAGACGGCTTGGCCGTTGAGCCCGTCGGCGCGCCAGAACGGCTCGGAGTACACGGCTTCGCACTTCATCAGCGCGCCGAACGCCATCCGGGAGAACAGGGCGTCCTGCTGCGGGGGCAGCAGCGGGCGCCAGGAGATCCGGGCGGCCAGCGCGGGCGGGACGGCGACCACGACGTGCCGCGCGCTCCAGGTGTCCTCATCGGACCGGACCGTCACCCGGTCGTCGTCCTGCTCGATCGCCCGCACCGGGGTGCCGAGCACCACGCGCCCGTCGAGTTCGTCGCCGATGCGTTGCGAGATCAGCTGGGAGCCGCCGGTGAAGCGAAATTCTTGGGCGCCGCCGGTGACGCCGATGCCGCGTTCGACGGTGCCGGGGGTGGTTTCGTTGCCGAACCCGGCGATGTACCAGAGGCTGTAGAGCAGCGATGCGTCGGCGGCGCTGCCGCCGAAGGCCGAGCCGAGCAGCACGTTGACCAGGTCGAGGGCGCCGGAGCCTGCGGTGGTGTGCCGGATCCAGCTTTCGAAGGTCACGCTGTCCCACGCCCGTGCCTTGGGGGCGCGCCACGGCGCGTCGAGGGGGATCTTGCGCGCGAGCTGGTTGATCCGCCGCATCGCGATCCCGAGGTCGGGCAGCGCCAGCGGATCGGGCGGGATGTCGCCGTGGTACCGGCGGGCCCGGCCGCCGTGGACGTAGACCGACGCGCCCTGGGTGTAGGCCGGGAACGTTTCGACGCCGACCTGCTTGGCCAGCGCGAGGATGTGGTCCTGGGTCGGGCCGGCGAACTGCCCGCCCGCCTCCACGACCTTGCCGTCGCCGAGGTCGTGGTTGAGTGTACGGCCGCCGACCCGGTCGCGGGCTTCCAGGACGACGACGTCCCGGCCGGCCGCGGTCAGCTCCCGGGCCGCGGTGAGGCCGGCCAGGCCGGCGCCGACCACGACGACGTCACTGCGGCGCATCGGCGTTCTCCAGCGTGGGCGTGGTGGCGGCGAAGGCGTCGGCGGCCGCGAGGTCGAACTCGCCGTGGTCGCTGCCCAGTCCCTGGGCGACCAGGGCGGCGGCGGCCGAGCCGAGCACGGCGGCCTCCCGCGGCGAACGGCCGAGGCCGACACCGCGGAGGAAGCCTGCGGAGAACGCGTCGCCGCACCCGGTGGTGTCGACGACGTCGACCGCGAACGCGGGCACGGCGATCACCTCGTCCGCCGTGATCACCAGGGCCCCGCGGGCCTCTCGCGTGACGGCGACGCAGCCGACGCCGTGGCCGATCAACGCGCGGGCGCCGTCTTCGAGGGTGTCGGCGCCGGTGAGCCCGAGGACCTGCTGTTCGTTGGGCAGCAGGTAGTCCAAAGAGGACAGCGCGGGGGCGATCCAGGCCAGGATGCCGGGATCGCCGGGGGCGAGCAGGTCGGCCGAGGTGACCACGCCGGCCGCCCGGGCGGGGGAGAGGATCTTCGCCGCGTTCTCCCCGCCCATCAGCTCGGGCGCGCCGAGGTGCAGGTGGGTCGCTTGGGCCACTTCGGTTTCCGGGATGTCGTCCGGCCCGTAGGTGAGGTTGGCGCCCGGGACGTGGAAGGCGGGGCGGCTGCCGTCGGGCCGGATGGGCAGCACCGACGCCGAGGTCTGCACGTCCGCGCGGCGGACCACCAGCGAGGTGTCGATGCCGAACCGGGTCAGCATGGCCAGCAGCAGGTCGCCGATCGGGTCGTCGCCGATCGCGCCGGCGGTGCGGACGGACGCGCCGAGCTTGGCCAGGGTCAGCGCGGTGCCGGCCGCGGTCCCGGCCGGGCCGAACCGGATCTGCTCGACCAGGGTCGCGCCCTGCCCGTCGGGGATCGCTTCCACGGGCCGGACCTGCACGTCGAACACGTGCGCGCCGAGCGTGATCACCGTTTGCGTCACAGATCCTCCTCGATCCGTCGGGTGCTGCCGTACCCCCGCCGCAGGGCGGCTTCGATCACCGCGGTCTGCTGGGCGGTGTCCAGGACCCGGGGGCTGCCCATCGACGCGGCGTTCCGGTAGAGCTCGCAGGCCCACTCGAGCAGCAGCGCGTTGTCCACCGCCGCCGCCAGGGTCGGGCCGTGCACGACGGCGCCGTGGTTGGCCATCAGCGCCGCCGACTTGCCCTCGAGCGCGGTCCACACGTGTTCGGCCAGCTCGTCGCTGCCGAAGACGGCGAACGGCGCGACGCGCACGGCCCCGCCGAGCAGCAGCTGCTGGTAGTGCACGCAGGGGAGCTCATCGAGCACGAGGGAGATCGCGGTGGCCTGCGGCGAATGCGTGTGCACGACCGCGCCGGCGCCGGAACGGCGGTAGATCCCGAGGTGCAGTTCCAGTTCCGACGTCGGCGCGAGGTCCCCGGCGACGACGGTCCCGGCCAGGTCGACGACGGTGATCTGCTCCGCCGTGGCCTTCCCGAGCACGACGCCGGTCGCGGTCACCGCGACGTGGTCGCCCACGCGCACGCTCACGTTGCCGGCGGTGCCGATGAGCAGCCCGGCGCCGGCCAGGTCGTGGCAGGCCGCGACCACCGCCTGCCGCTCGGCCCGCAGCAGCGCTGTCCCCGATGTCATCGGCTCAGCGTAGGACAAACGTGAAACAAAGTCACGTTCAGGTTTTGCGGGAGACCCGGGCCGGGGGCCGATAGTGGCTGAGCGACGGTGGATCGCTCCTGGGGAGAAAGCTGCTGCGAATGGTGATGCCCTATGGGTGTCCTGTTCGTACAGTCCGCCGTCGCGGTCTCGAAGTGGGCGAAAAGCTCGGTGGCGGGCGCGTGTGCGGTGGTTGCGCCGCGGTGAACCGAACGGGCCGGTGGTTCGTGTAGCCGGATGGTGTGGAGCGGAAGTACGGGAGATCGCTTGTGACTGCCATCGAGGAAAGCCGTCGGGAGCGGGACGGGCGGCGGGGCTGGAACGCCGACCCCGTCCTCGTCCTGACGTTGGTCCTGTTGGTCGGATTCCTCGCGCAGGGCCCGGTTCGGCGGCTGCTGTCCACTCCGGTCATGCAGAGCTGGATGACGGTGTTCGTCGCGGTGGTCGTGCAGGCGCTGCCGTTCCTCGTCCTCGGCGTGCTGCTCTCGGCCGGGCTCGCGGTCTTCGTGCCGCCGTCGTTCTTCACGCGCGTGCTGCCGAAACGGCCGTCGCTGGCGGTGCCGGTCGCCGGGCTGGCCGGTGCGGTTCTGCCCGGCTGCGAATGCGCGTCGGTGCCGGTGGCCGGCGCGCTGGTGCGCGGCGGCGTGACCCCCGCGGCGGCGGTGGCGTTCCTGCTGTCGGCACCCGCGATCAACCCGGTGGTGCTGACGGCGACGGCGGTCGCGTTCCCGGGCCAGCCGCGGATGGTCCTCGCGCGGTTCGCCGCGAGCCTCGCGGCGTCGTGCGTGATGGGCTGGCTGTGGCAGCGGCTCGGCCGCCCGGACTGGCTGCGGCCCCGCCGGCACGACCACGGCGACGGCGGCACCCGGGGCGCGGTGTTCTGGGGATCGGTGCGGCACGACGTGATGCACGCGGGCGGGTTCCTCGTCGGCGGCGCGATGGCCGCCGCCACCCTCAAGGCCGTGGTGCCGGCGACCTGGCTGCACGCCGCGGCCGGTCAGCCGGTGGTGGCGGTACTGGCCCTTGCGGTGCTCGCGGTGCTCCTGTCGATCTGTTCGGAGGCCGATGCGTTCGTCGCGTCTTCGCTGACGCAGTTCTCCCCGACGGCCCGGCTGGCGTTCCTCGTCGTCGGCCCGATGATCGACCTCAAGCTGTTCGGCATGCAGGCCGCCACGTTCGGCCGCGGGTTCGCGCTGCGGTTCGCGCCGGTGACCTTCGTCGTGGCCGTGCTGGCCGCGGTCGTGACCGGGGCGGTGCTGCGGTGAACCGGACCGTGCAGGCGATCCTGCTGTTCCTCGTCGGCGGCGTCCTGCTCCACGCCGGTGTCACCGGGCTCTACCTGCGGTACGTCAAGGCCGGTCTGCAACCGCTGGTGCTGGCCGCGGGCGTGGTGCTGGTCGTCGCGGCCGCGGCGACGGCCTGGTACGCCCGGCGGCGCCCGGGCGGGCAGCCGGCACCCCGGGTTTCGTGGCTGCTGGTGCTGCCGGTGTTCGCGCTGGTCCTCGCCGCACCACCGGCGTTGGGGTCCTACAGCGCGATGCGCGCCGGGACCGCGGTGACGGCGCCGCGGATCGTCACGCCGCTCCCGGCGGGCAACCCGGTGCGCCTGACGGTGATCGACTACGCGGACCGCGCGGTCTACGACCACGGCCGGTCGCTGGCCGGGCGGACCGTCACGATCACCGGGTTCGTGGCCTTCGATTCCGGCGGCGCGCCGTACCTGGTCCGCATGCTCCTGAACTGCTGCGCGGCGGACGCCCAGCCGGTGAAGGTCGGCCTGACCGGCCGGGTTCCGCCGGTGCTGCCACCGGATTCGTGGCTGGAGATCACCGGCGGCTACAGCGCCGAGCAGGTGCGGGATCCGGTCAACGGCGGCACCATCCCGTTCGTCGACGTCGGCCAGGCCCGGCCGGTGCCACCACCGGCCGACCCCTACGAAAGCCTCGGCTAGCACCGACCGCGCCTCGTGAGTGGTAAGGCGGGTTAGAACCCGCCTTACCACTCACGACCGGTGTGGGCGGTCATCTGCCGGCCTGGGGGCCGATCATCGAGTTGACGTCGATCGGCGACGGGATGGCGCCGAGCTGCAGCAGGAGGTCCGGGACCCGTTGCAGGCGCCGGGCGTCCAGGATCGAGCCGTAGCCGGGGAGGGTGAGCAGCTTGGCGGTGTCCTCGTCGATCTTGGCGAAGCGCACCAGCAGCGGTTCGACCTTGCCGCGGTCGAAGATGGCGTCGTGGGTGGCCTTCTGCATGGCCCGCTGGAACGCGGCCAGGGTCTTCGGGTTCTCCTTGACCCACTTCCGGGTCGCGCCGTAGCCGGTCAGCGGGAAGTCCTGCGTCGCCCCGGAGTTGATGTCGATCACCGGGATCGCGCCGGCCGTCTTGGCGGCCTGCGTGATGTACGGCTCCGGCAGGTACGCGGCGTCGGCCTGGCCCTGCTGCAGCGCCGCGGCGATGTTGGGCAGCGGGATCAGCACCCAATTCACCTTGCTGAAATCGACGTTGTGGTCCTGCATGATCGAACGGGTGAGAAGATCCGAAGCGGTGTTCTTCGCCGTGATGGCGATCTTCGCGGTGGCCAGGTCGGTGATTGTTTTCACCGGCGAATTCGGGACCGTGACGATCGCATTGGACTTCGCGTTGACCGATGTCGCGTCGGCGACCAGCTGCATGTCGGCGGCGCCGCTGCTGCGTGCGGTGAAGAACGGCGGGTAGGTCGAGAACGCGATGTCGACGTCGCCCGAGATCGACTTCGACAGCGACGCCTGGCCGCTGGCCGCGATGACGGACTCGACGGTGAGGCCTTCGGCCTGGAAGTAGCCTTCGTCCTGGGCCAGCCAGAACGGCGCGAGGTCCGTGGTGGGCAGGATCGAGACCTTCAGCGCCGTCTTCTCCAGCCCGCGGCCGCTCGACGAGGCACCCGAGCCGGTCGCGCCGAGCGCGCCGCAACCGGTTACGACCGTGACGACCGCGAGAGCGAGCGCAGCACGAACGCGGGCATTGCTCCTGACTATTCCGAACAAGGTCTGCTCCTCGAAGGAGATGACAGTTGATGGACCGGCTCCAAGGAAGGTCGGTGATTCACTCCCCGGCGTCAGGCGGGCCACTGTAGGGACCCCTCGCGGCCCTTGACAATGCGTGATGGCGCCGGATCCGGGATTTCACCAGAATGGCGGCACGAATACTAGATCGACGATCTTGCGCGGCCGCCGGTCACCGAGTGTCCGGTGTGACGCTCGACGAAGGCGCGGACGGAGTGCGAAAAACGTGGCCGCGAGGGTGCCGGCAAAGCGGAAACACCAGATCGGCCGCCATATCCCGGAAGCCCGAACCGGGTGTAGTTGCCGCGGCGAAATCGCACTCACCCGCCGGTTTTCGCGCCGTTGTCTGCCCAGGCAGGTAATGGTCGCGTGCGTGTCGAAATCGTCGATGACACCGCCTCGCCGTCGTCGGCCGGGCCGGGGCCGGGAAGTTCACCCGTCCGTGGATGTGGTGTCAACGGCTTGCGACACAACGGATTCACCGGCCGGGCGCCCGGCTGCACCGCGGGTTGTCCGGACCAGTCGCACCGGCTCTGACCTGCGGCTCGGCGGCCGAAGATCCACCGCGTCCCGGCGGTTGAATCACGTCCGGATCACGAATCGGCGCATTTGCCGAATGGGAGGTTTACGCGCGCGGAACACGGGACTACCGGCCGGGGTTCCGTGATGGCCGAGTACGCCCCTTGTTGGGGAAGAGGTTTTACTTCTAAAATCCCCCGTGTGCGACCGCTTACGGACGGTACTGAGCTACTGGTCGGCCGGGACAGCGAGCTGTCCCGGCTGGTCGCGTGGATCCGTGACGTCGCCGCAGGTCGCGGCCGCGCCGTGCTGGTCGATGGCGAGCCCGGGATCGGCAAGTCCGCGCTGGTCCGGTCCGCCTGCGCGGCCGCCACCGAAGCGGGCTGCCAGGTGTATTGGGGAGCCGGCGACGAGCTCGGGCAGGCGTTGCCGCTGCTGCCCCTGCTGGATGCCCTCGAGATCACGCCGGTCACCCGGGATCCCCGTCGTGACGCCGTTTCCGAACTGCTCGGCGGCGGCGCCGTCGCGGGCAAGGGTGCCGACCTCGCCGCCGCGGCGGCCGAGCAGCTGATCGCGCTGGTGGACCAGCTGTGCCAGGACGGCCCGGCGGTGCTGGTCGTCGACGAGCTGCAGTGGGCCGACACGACGACGGTGGCGGTGTGGGGCCGGCTCGCCCGCTCGGTGCGGCAGCTCCCGTTGCTGCTGATCGGTGTGACGCGGCCGGTGCCGCGCCGCGACGACCTGCGGTCGCTCTTCCGGATCGTCCGCCCGGCCGAGCGGCTCCGCCTGACCCGCCTGGCGGAACCGGCGGTGCTCGAGCTGGTGGCCGCGCTGGCCGGCGGCAAACCGGGCGCCCGGCTGGAGGAGCTGGCCGCCGGCGCGGCCGGGAACCCGTTGTACCTCACCGAACTCCTCGACGCGCTGACCAGGAGTTCGTGCCTCCAAGTCGATCCCGCGGGCATCGCGGAGCTGACCGGCGCGGCGACCCCGGACTCGCTGCCGGAGGCGATCGCGGACCGGCTGGACTTCCTCACCGAGCCGGCGCGGCGCGTACTGCGGACGGCCGCGCTGCTCGGCGTCGGTTTTTCGGTCGCGGACCTGATGACCGTGACGAACTCGTCGCTCGCCGAGCTGCTGCCCGCCCTCGACGAGGCCCGCGCCGCCGGCGTGCTGGTGGCGGCGGGCGACGACCTGGAGTTCCGCCACCCGTTGATCCGCACGGCGTTGTACGACGAGATGCCGACGGCGGTCCGGATCGCCTGGCACCAGTCCGCCGCGTGGGCGCTGGCCGAGGCGAACGCCCCGGTCGAGCGGGTGGCCCGGCAGCTGCTGCCGATGGTGTCCACAACGGACACCCGGGTGCCGGTCCCGGACTGGGCCGTGCAGTGGCTGCTCACCGTGGCCATGCCGTTGATCGGCCAGGCACCCGTGGTCGCCGTCGCGCTCCTGCGACGGGCGGTGCGGGACGCGCCGCTCGACGACGCCGTGACCGGGGCGCTGGCCTGCCGGCTCGCCGACGCCTACTACCGGGTGGGCAACGTGGCCCAGGCCGAGCGGATCGCCTGCCGCGCTTTGGATCGCGTCCGCGACCCCGACGTGCGCGTCGACCTGCACACGACGATCGTCCAGAGCCGCGGGACCGCCGGCCGCGCCGCCGAGTCCCTGCCGGCGCTCAACGAGGCGCTGACCCAGCCGGGGCTGCAGGCCCGGCACCGGGCCAGGTTGCTGGTGCTCATCGCGCGGATCCGGCGTGTCCTCGGCGAGGTCGACTCCGCGGGCCGGGCCGCTTCCGCGGCGCTGGCGGAGCTCGGCTCGGCCGAAGACCGCTGGGCGACCGGGTGGGCGTTGCACGTGCTGGGCCAGGGCGCGATGGCGCGCGGCGAGTGGGCCGCGGCGCTGCCGTTGTTCGAGCGCGCGATCGCCGTCGTGCGCGGGGACCCCACGCTGATCGAGCTCACTTTGCTGCTGCGGATCAACCAGTCGGTCACCTTCGGCGCGCTCGACCGCTACGCCGACGCGCTCACCGCCGCCGGGCAGGCGCGCGAGCTGGCCGAGCGCACCGGCAGCGAGGCGCGGCTGACCCAGGTCCAGAGCGCGATCGGGCAGCTGATGCTGGGGGCCGGCCGGTGGGACGACGCGCTGGCCGAGGTGGACGTCGTGCCGGACGACCAGAAGGACCCGGGCGTGGTGTGCTGCGACCACGGCGTCGCCGCCATCATCCACTTCCACCGCGACGAGACGGCCGCGGCCCACCGCCACCTGGACGTCGCCGCGCGGCATTCGGAACGCGCCGGCGACGAGGTGGTGGAACCCCTGCTCCGTGCCCGCAGCCTCGCCTTCGAGCACGCCGGCGCGCCGGAGCGGGCGCTCGCCCTGCTGACCGCGGTGCCGGCCGGCGAAGACGCGGGGGAGGAGCGGCTGGGTGACGCCGCCCGGCTGGCGATGACGATCGGCGACGTGCGGACCGCGGCGGAGATCGAGGCCCGGGCGCGCGGGATCGCCGCCGAGTCCGCCGTTCCGCACCGCCGTGCGCTGGCCCTGTACTGCCGCGGCCTGCTCGAGCGCGACGGGACGATGCTGCTGCGGGCCGCCGACGGCTACGCCGACGCGGGACGGCCGCTGTCCCAGGCCAAGGCCCTGGAGGCGGCCGCGCTCGCCTTCGCCGACACCCAAGCGGAAGACCGCGGTTCGGCGCGGGCCGCCTTCACCCACGCCATCGACCTCTACGCGGAGCTGGACGCGCAATGGGACGTGGCGAGGCTGCGCGCCCAGTTCCGGGCGCTCGGCATCCGGCGCGGCCCCAAGGTGAAGCACCGCCAGGCCACGCACGGCTGGGAAAGCCTCACCCCGACGGAGGGCCGGATCGCGGCGCTGGTGGTGGAGGGCCTGTCCAACCCGCAGATCGCGGCCCGCCTCTACCTGTCCCCGCGCACGGTCGGCACGCACGTTTCGCACATCCTCACCAAGCTCGGCGTGCATTCCCGCATCGACATCGCCCGGGAAGCGGCCCGCCACCAGTCCGCCTCCGGCTGAGCCCCTCTCCCAGCCGCATGGTCTGCCGCGGCCGGTCGTGAGTGAGAAACAGTGTTCTAACACTGTTTCTCACTCACGACCCTGCCCGCGCCGGGTCGGTCAGGCGGCGACTTCGGGAGCGTCGTCCTGGGGGTGCACGGTGATCGGCTGGGTGGCTGCCTGATCCGGGTCTGGGGCCGGCGCCGGGGCTGGAGCCGGGGTCCGGCGGAACACCGCGATGTGCCCGCTGACCATCTGGCCGAGCAACACCGCCAGTACCAACATCAACGGGGTCCGCCAAGTCCCCGTCCCCGTGTGCAGCCAGCCGCAGACCAGCACGCCGAAGCCGGCGATGACGTACCCGACGCCCTGGACCACCGCCGACAGCGCCACCGAGCTGTCCTTGCTGCGCAACGAAATGGTCGTCAGCGCGAACGCGAGCGCCCCCATGCCGGTGCCGGTGGCCGCGGCCCACAGCCACGGGGCGGCCGCGGGCGCCAGGAGCAGCCCGGTCACGCCGATCACGTTCGGTGTGGCGAGGACGACCACGAGCAGGGTCTGGTTGCGCCAGCGGCGGGTCCAGCCCGGCACCAGCCACATCATCGGCAACCCCATGGCCATCGACAACGCGAGGCACGCCCCGGCCGTCGTCGAGGGCACCCCGGCGCTGCGCAGGATGCCGGGCAGCCAGCCCATGACCAGGAACGTCACCGTCGAGATGAGTCCGAAGTGGATGGTCAGGGCCGAGGCCCGCACCGTTCCGGGGGCCGTCCGCGGCGACACGAATTCCCCGGGGGTGCGCTGCCACACCTGCTGGGCCAGCAGTGCCGTGGTCGCCCACACGCCGAGGGCGACCCGCCACGACGACGACATGACCGCCGTGGGCGTGACCAGCGCCCCGGCCGTGCTGCCCACCCCGAGCCCGAAGGTGAAGGCCGCGGAACCCTGGGCCAGCAACGGCAGCATGGTGCCGAGCACCGCGATGGACAGGCACGCCAGCGCCGTCCCGACCAGCAGCTCCACCGGGCCGCCGAGGACCCGCCCGGCCAGTGACAGCACCAGCCCGACGAGGGCCACGGTGACGGTCCGGTGCGTCCCCACCCAGCGGCACAGCCACGGCGTCGCCCAGCCGCCGAGGCCGATGGCCCACAGGGGCAGGGCGACGAGCACCGCGGCGACGAGACCACCGGCGACGGAGATGTCCGGCAGGGCGGCACCCAGGCTCGTGACGGCCGGCCGCAGGTTCAGGGCCAGAACGAAGATGACCAGAGTGGAGACGGTGGTGGTGGCACGCGACATCGCTCCTCCTCGGCGTCGAGGCCGGAGCGTCATACTCCGTAACGCAATGTTTCGCGGTGGGGCCCATTTCAGACATCCGTCACCTGACGGATGAACGAAAATTCTTGTCCCTCAACGATTTGCGCCGTTCCGATGGCTCTGCGAATGGGCGTGCATCGGCACGGACGGACCTCGCCGGAACCCGGTTCGGTCACTGTCCGTGGCCAGTATCGCCGGTCGCGGGCCGGGAGTTGCCCGGCCGGCGCAACCGGGAACCGGAGCGATGACGCTCAGGAGTAATCGACGGAGGCGGTGTGCGCGCGAAGGTCGCCGTGCTCGTCACCTGCATCAACGACGCGCTGTTCCCCGACACGGGCAAGGCGGTGTTCCGGCTGCTGCGCCGCCTGGGCGTGGACGCGGACTTCCCGGAGGCGTAGACCTGCTGCGGCCAGCCGATGGTCAACACCGGCTACCTCGACGAGGCCGCGGGAGTGGTCCGCGCGTTCACCGACGCGTTCGCCGGGGACGACCACATCGTCACACCGTCGGGTTCGCGCGCCGGTTCGGCCCGGCACCAGCACGGCCTGGTCGCCCGGCGCGCGGGGGAGCCGCGGCTGGCCGAGACCGGGCCGAAGGTGCGCGAGCTGAGCGAGTTCCTGGTCGACGCGCTCGGCGTGACCGGCGTCGGCGCGTACTTCCCGCACCGCGTCACCTACCACCCGACCTGCCACTCGCTGCGCATGCTCGGCGTGGGCGACAAGCCGCTGCGGCTGCTGCGGGCGGTGCGCGGCCTCGACCTCGTCGAGCTCCCCGCCGCGCAGGAGTGCTGCGGGTTCGGGGGCACCTTCGCCGTCAAGAACGCCGAGACGTCCACCGCGATGGGAGGCGGACAAGGCCCGGCACGTCCGCGAAACCGGGGCGGAGGTGCTCGTCGCCGGGGACAACTCCTGCCTGCTGCACGTCGGTGGCCTGCTGTCGCGGCAGCGGTCCGGCGTCCGCGTGCTGCACTTGGCCGACGTGCTGGCCTCGACCGAGGAGGACGCGTGAGCGCCACGTTCGTCGGCATGCCCGCCTTCCCGGCGGCGGCCCGGGAAGCGCTCGCCGACACGCAGCTGCGGCGCAACCTCGCCCACGCCACCGGCACGATCCGCGCCAAGCGCGCGGCCGTCGTCGGCGAGGTGGCCGAATGGGAGGAACTGCGCCTGGCCGGCGCCGCGATCAAGGACAACACCCTGCGCCGCCTCGACGAGCACCTGCTGACCCTCGAAGCGTCGCTGCAGGCGCGGGGAGCGACCGTGCACTGGGCACGGGACGCGCCGGAGGCGTGCGAGATCGTCGCGCGGATCGCGCGGGACCACGGCGTCGACGAGGTCGTCAAGGTCAAGTCGATGGCGACCCAGGAAATCGGCCTCGACGAGGCGCTCGCCGAGCACGGCGTCACCGCCTGGGAAACCGACCTCGCCGAGCTCATCGTGCAGCTCGGCGACGACCTGCCCAGCCACATCCTGGTGCCGGCGATCCACCGCAACCGCGCGGAGATCCGCGAGATCTTCCGCCGCGAGATGGCCGCGGCGGGCCGTCCGGCGCCCGACGGCCTGACCGACGACCCCGCCGAGCTGGCCGGCGCGGCCCGGCTGCACCTGCGCGAGAAGTTCCTGCGGGCGAAGCTGGCCGTCTCCGGCGCGAACTTCGCCGTCGCCGAAAGCGGCACCCTGGTCGTCGTCGAGTCCGAGGGCAACGGCCGGATGTGCCTGACCCTGCCCGAGGTGCTCGTTTCGGTGGTCGGCCTCGAAAAGGTGGTGCCCACGTGGGCCGACCTCGACGTGTTCCTCCAGCTCCTGCCGCGCTCGAGCACCGGCGAGCGGATGAACCCCTACACCTCGACATGGTCGGGCGTGACCCCGGGCGACGGGCCGCAGGAACTGCACGTGGTGCTGCTGGACAACGGCCGCACCCGCGCGCTCGCCGACGAGGTCGGCCGCCAGGCGCTGCGCTGCATCCGCTGCTCGGCGTGCCTGAACGTCTGCCCGGTGTACGAACGGACCGGCGGCCACGCCTACGGTTCGGTCTACCCCGGGCCGATCGGCGCGATCCTCAACCCCCTGCTCAAGGGTGTGGGCGTCGACGAGCAGACCGACTCGCTGCCGTACGCGTCCAGCCTGTGCGGCGCCTGCTTCGAGGCGTGCCCGGTGCGCATCGACATCCCGGAAGTCCTGGTGCACCTGCGGTCCCGGGTGGTCGACGCGCAGCGCGGCGGGCCACCGAAACCCGAGGCGGTGGCGATGAAGACGGCGTCGTGGGTGCTCTCGGACGCCCGGCGGCTGGCGCTGGCCGAGCGCGGCCTGGGGGTCGCGAACCGGGCCCTGACCCGGTTCGGCCGCCGCCTGCTGCCGGGCGGCCGCCGCGCCGTGTCCCGCCTGCCGTGGCCGGGGTCACTGTGGACGAACAGCCGCGACCTGCCCGCGCCGCCGCGCGAGTCGTTCCGGTCCTGGTGGCGGAAGCGATGAACGCGCGTGAGGAAATCCTGGCCGCCGTCCGGGGTGCGCTTCGGCACGCGGACCGCACGGAAGCGGTGGTGCCCCGCGGGTACCGCGCGGCCGTCGCGGACGCGGACGTCGAGTTGTTCGCCGAGCGCGTGCTCGACTACCGCGCCGCCCTCACGCGCTGCACCGCCGCCGAGCTGCCGGACACCCTCCGCGCGGCCTTGGGGCCGGCGCGAAAAGTCGTGGTCCCCGAAGGGTTCCCGGTCGACCTCGGTGGCTCGCCGCCGCCCGCGACCACCGCGGAGCTGGCGGAGTTCGACGCCGTCGTCACCACGGCCGCGCTGGGCATCGCGGCCACCGGCACGATCGTGCTCGACCACGGTCCGGGCCAGGGCCGGCGGGCGCTGAGCCTCGTGCCGGACGTGCACGTGTGCGTGCTCCGGGAGGAGCAGATCGTGCCCGGCGTGCCGGAGGCGGTGGCCGCGCTGGCCCCGGCCCGCCCGCAGACCTGGATCAGCGGGCCGAGCGCGACCAGCGACATCGAGCTGACCCGGGTGGAAGGCGTGCACGGGCCGCGGAGCCTGCACGTCATCGTCGTGGACGGAAGCTAACCGACCAGCCGGGGGAACAGCTCCCGCACCCCGCGTCGCAGATCGTCCAGCGCCGCCTCTTCGCCGGCCAGGTGCCGCAGCAGCGCCTGCTGGAACAGCCCGTCGAACAGCGCGTACGCGTCCGCCGCCGAGCAGGTCGGCTCCGCGGCGGCCAGCTCCGCGTAGGCGGTCACGTTGCGCCAGATCATGTCACGGAGGCTGTCGTCGATCTCGGCGACGTCCTCGCGGAACGCCGGCTCGAACAGGGACTGCGTGCGCAGGTCGTACCACATGCGGTGCATCAGCGGGGCCTCGCCGAGCGCCGCCGCCAGCCCGTCCGCGCACGCCGCCGCCAGCTCGGCCGCCGTGTCCGCCTCGCCGACGCCGCCCTCGTAGCGCTGCACGCAGGCGGCCTTGTAGCGCCGCACGCAGTAGGTGATCAGCTCGACCTTGTCGGCGAAGTAGTAGTGCAGCAGCCCGTGGGAGAACTTCGTGTGCTCCGCGATCGTGCGCAGGCTGGTGCGGGCGTAGCCGAGGTCGGCCAGGGCCAGGAGCGCCGCGTCGGCCAGTTCCCGGCGGCGGTCCTCGAACTTGTCGGCTGGGGTCCGGCGCCTCACGGCCGCTGCGCTGGTCACCGGCCGAAGATACCACCCGAGGAGTTTCTGACCAATCGTCCAAGAAAATCTTGACATTCGTCCAAACGGCGGTCATGGTCGTCACCAGCCACCGGCGAAGTCGGGAGGGACGACGATGTCTCTGTTCTTCTACCTCGAAAAAGGCGCCTCCCTGGACCCCGCAGGGTTCCGGCAAAGTCGTGTTGGTGCAGGCAGGCACGGCTCTCGGTGGTGATCATGTGGTTGTCGAAGCCCATGATCTGTGAGAGAGCCGTGCCTGCTGTTGCATCTTCTCCCATCCCTGCCATGCTGACCCGACTGGCCTGCGCCGACCTCGATCGAGCAGCTGATCTGCGTGATTACCTGGCCCTGGTGCCTGATCCGCGGAAGCGGCGGGGGGTGCGGCATTCGCTGGGATCGGTCCTGGCGCTGGCCGCGGCCGCAGTCGCTGCCGGGGCCCAGTCGTTCACCGCGATCGGGGAATGGGCCGCCGACGCACCCCAGCGCGTGCTGGCCCGCCTCGGCGCCCGGTTCGACCCCCGCCGCGACCGGCACATCGCCCCGGACGAAGCCACCGTGCGGCGGGTGCTCTCCGGCATCAACGGCGACGACCTCGACACCGCGATCAGCTGCTGGATCAACGCCACAACAGATGGTCCAACTGCGATCGCGGTGGACGGCAAATCCCTGCGCGGCACCTTCGCCCGCACCGGCGGAGCGGGCGTGCACCTGCTCTCCGCGCCGACCCATGAGGACGGGATCGTGCTGGCCCAGCAGAACGTGACCAGGGGAACGAGCGAAATCAGCTGGATGCAACCCCTGCTCGAGGGCATCGACCTCGCCGGTGTCGTGGTCACCGCCGACGCCCTGCACACCACCCGCGGCCTGGCCCGCTACCTCACCCGCCGCGACGCGGACTACGTGTTCACCGTCAAAGCCAACCAGCACCGCCTCCACACCAGGCTCACCACAATGCCCTGGCCACAGGCCACCCACCACACCAGCACCGGAATCGGACACGGACGCCTCGAACAACGCACCATCGAGACCCTGCCCGCCCCCGACGACCTCGGCTTCCCCGCCAGCACACAGGTCTTCCAGGTCACCCGATACCGCACCGACCGCACCACCGGAACACGCGAAACCCACACCGGTTACGGCATCACCAGCCTGCCCTCAGACACCAGCCCAGCCGCCATCGCCACCCACCTACGCCGACACTGGCACATCGAGAACCGGCTGCACTGGGTCCGCGACACCACCTACCGCGAAGACGCCTCCCGCGTCCGCACCGGCACCGGACCCCGCGCCATGGCCTCCCTGCGCAACCTCGCCATCAGCGCCCTCCGCACACAAGGCCACAACAGCATCGCCACAGCCCTCGGGGCTGCCCAGACTTCGGTTGACACCGGAGCTGACTATTTTCAGGCCGCTGCTGCGGCTGTGTAGATGGTCTCAAACTCGACTGGGGTGAGCTTGCCCAGGGCGCGTTGCCGGCGTTTGCGGTGGTATTTCGTCTCGATCCAGGACACGATCGCCAACCGGAGCTCCTCCCGGGTGCGCCACCGCCGGGTATCGAGAACGTTCTTTTGCAGCAATGAAAAGAACGATTCCATCGCGGCATTGTCACCGCACGCACCGACCCGCCCCATCGACCCGGTCAGCCCATGAGCGTGCAGCAGGCGCCGGTAGGCCGCTGATCGGAATTGGGCTCCGCGGTCGGAGTGGACCACGACGCCGTGTGGCTCGCGCAGTGCGATGGCGTTGCGCAGCGCGCCAACGGCGAGTGAGGCTCGCATGTGGTCGGCGATGGAGTACCCGACGATCTTGTTGGAGTAGCAGTCCTTGACCGCGCAGAGATACAGCTTGCCCTCGCCGGTGGGATGCTCGGTGATGTCGGTCAGCCACTTGGTGTTCGGTGCGGCGGCGGTGAAGTCGCGGCGGACGAGGTCGTCGTGCACCGGCGGCCCCGCCTGACGTGTACGGCCTTTCTTCTTGGCGTGCAGCGAGAAGATCTGCTGCATCGAGCAGATCCGCCACACCCGGTTCTCCGACGCGGCGAAGCCCTGTCGGGCGAGCTCGTCGGCGATGAACCGGTACCCGTCCGCCGGGTCATCGGCATGGATCTTCAGGGCGGCGTTGATCAGATGCGCGTCGTCGAAGTCGCGCTGCGAGACCGGGGACGAACACCACTGGTAGTAGGCCTGCCGGGAGAACCCCAGCACCCTGCACGTCACCGCGACCGGCACCCGCACGGGGGCGCCGGCCGCGGCCAGTTCACGGACGAGCGGGAACGCTATTTTCCCGGCAGGTTGCCCTGCGCGAGATAGGCTGCGGCCTTGCGCAGGACCTCGTTCTCCTGCTCCAGCAGCCGGTTCCGCTTCCGCAGTTCCCGCAGCTCGGCGGACTCGTCCCGGGTTACGCCGGGCCGCGCGCCGTCCTCGACGTCGGCCGAGCGCAGCCAGTTGGCCAGGCACGATTCGGAGATCCCGAAGTCTTTGGCGACCTGCTTCAACGGGGCCTCGCCGCGACGGGCCACGGCGATGACGTCGTCACGGAACTCGCGGGGGTAGGGCTTGGGCACGGTGACATCCTTCCAGGTGAGGCTGAAGCCTCACAGGTGAGGTGTCAACCAGACCCTGGGCAGACCCCTCCGCCACATGGCCCGCACCCCCACCCGACCACTCACACTCTTCGGAATCACCCCATGAACAGCACAAACGACTTTGCCGGAGCCCTGCCTGGACCCCGGGGCGCCCTGCTTGACCCTCGACGGGGTCTCCCGGCCCTACGGCGAGGTCGTCGAGCTCGCCGAGGCCGTCGCCCGGGCGTTGCGGCGCTCCGGCGTCGCCCCGGGGGACAAGGTCGGCATCCTCTCGGCCAACGACCCGACCGCGTTCACCTGCGTCTTCGGCATCTCCCGGGCCGGCGCGGTGTGGTGCCCGATCAACCCGCGCAACGCGGCCGCCGAGAACGCCGAGCTCCTGGACCTCTTCGACTGCACGACCCTGGTCTTCCAGCCCGCCTTCGAGGACCTGGTCCGCCGGATCGCCCCGCAGCTGCCGAAGCTGACCACGCTCGTCCGCCTCGGTGACGGCGACGGCTTCGCGCCCGGCTTCGACGACTGGGTCGGCCAGGCGAAAGACGACCCGCCCGCGGTGGCCGCCCAGCCGGACGACGTCGTCGCGCTCGTGGGTACCGGCGGCACCACCGGGCGGCCCAAGGGCGTCATGCTCACCGGCCGCAACCTCGAGGTGATGTCGGCGATCACGCTGATGAGCTACCCCTTCGAGGGCCGCCCGGTGTACCTCGCCCTGGCCCCGCTGACGCACGCGGCCGGTGTCCTGTGCTTCCCGGTCCTGGCCCGCGGCGGCGAGGTCGTGATCATGCCGAAGCCGGACGTCGGCCGGTTCCTGAACCTCATCGAACGCCGCCGCGTCACCCACACCTTCCTGCCGCCGACGCTCATCTACCTGGTGCTCGACCACGAAGCCCTGGACGGCACGGATTTGTCGTCGCTGCAGTGCTTCTGGTACGGCGCGGCCCCGATGTCGACGGCCAGGCTGACCGAAGCCCTCGACCGCATCGGGCCGATGGCCCAGCTCTTCGGCCAGTCCGAGGCGCCGATGATGATCTCGACGATGTCGCCCGCCGAGCACCGGCGTCCCGACGGCACCGTCCACACCGGACGGCTGGCTTCCGCCGGGCGGCCGTCGCCCCTGGTCACGGTGGCGATCCTCGATGGCGACGGAAAGGCCGTGCCGCAGGGCGAACGCGGCGAAATCTGTGTCCGCGGCTCGCTGGTGATGGCGGGCTACCACCGCGACCCGGAAGCCACGGCGGAGGCGTCGGCCCACGGCTGGCACCACACCGGGGACATCGGGTTCCTCGACGGCGAAGGCTTCCTCCACATCGTCGACCGGGCCAAGGACATGGTCATCACCGGCGGGTTCAACGTCTACTCCGCCGAAGTCGAGCAGGCGGTGCTGGCCCACGACGCGGTCCGCGACTGCGCCGTGATCGGCCTGCCCGACGAAAAGTGGGGCGAACGGGTCACCGCCGTCGTCCAGCTCCGGCCGGGCGCCGAACTGGCAGACGGCGAGCTGATCGCCTTCGTCAAGGACCGCATCGGCAGCGTCAAGGCGCCGAAGCAAATCGAAGTCTGGCCGGACCTGCCCCGCTCGACCGTCGGCAAGGTGCTGAAGGCCGAGATCCGCACGACCCTCGCCACCCGTTGAAGGAGAACACATGAAACTCGCGCTCTACCTGCCGAACTTCCGGGACAAGGTGACCGTGCGGGAGCTCGAGGACCTCACCGCGCTGGCCGAGGATCTCGACTTCGACTCCGTCTGGACGCTCGACCGGATCATCGTCCCGGAGACGTCGGACACCCAGGAGATGCAGTACTCCTTCGGCATGATCGAGGGCTTTCCCAAGGGCCTGCCGGTCAGCTCGCGGGGTGAGTTCCTGCAGGGCATGCCGCTGATCCCGTGGCTGGCGGCGAAGACGTCGAAGGTGCGGATCGGGATGAGCATCATCGACACGCCCTACCGCTCGCCCGGTGTCCTCGCCGCGGAACTCGCCACCATCGACCACCTGTCGGGCGGCCGGCTCAACGTCGCCGTCGGCTCCGGCTGGATGCCCGAGGAGTTCGCCGCCGCGAGCGCGTCGCACATCTTCCCCAAGCGGCACAAGCACGTCCGGGAAACCCTGGAGATCATGCAGGGCATCTGGACCAACGAGCTGTTCGAATACCACGGCGAGTTCGCCGACTTCCAGCGCAGCGGGTTCGGGGCCAAGCCGGTGCAGAAACCGCACCCGCCGATCTTCTTCAGCGGCCTCAAGGACGCGAAGCGGTCGGCCGCGCGCATCGCGAAGTACGGGCTCTCCGGCTGGATCGGCATCCAGGACTCACCCGAGGACATCCGGCGCTGGCGCACCGAGATCCAGCGCGAGCTCGACGCCCTCGACACCCCGCGGTCGGTCGACGACCTCGAGATCGCCAGCATGATCTGGTTCGTCATCACCGACCAGGACATGGACCAGAGCCCCCTGGGCAAGGGCACCAACCTGCTCGTGGGCTCGCAGGCGCAGATCACCGACCAGCTCAAGCGCTACCGGGAAGCCGGGCTCACGATGCCGTTCCTGTGGCCGCCCTTCCAGGACGTCCCGGTGGCGAAGACCCTCGACGACCTGAAGCGCCTCAAGGAAGAAATCCTCCCCAAGATCGACGCGATGTGAAAGGGACCAGCATGTCCGAACTCGAAGGAAAGCGCGTCTTCGTCACCGGCTCCGGCGCCGGCATCGGCAAGGCCATCGCGGCCCTGTTCACCGAACGCGGCGCCCGGGTGGTCGTGAGTGACCTCGATTCCCTGTCGGCCAAGCAGACGGCCGACGAGATCGGCGCGGCCGGTGTCGCCAACTGCGACGTCACCGACGAAATCCAGGTGCAGTCGGCGATCCAGCAGGCCGTCGACCTCCTCGGCGGGCTCGACGTCCTGGTGAACAACGCGGGCATCGAGGTGTCGTCACCGCTGCTGCAGCAGCCGACGGAGAGCTTCGACAAGATCTTCGCGGTCAACGTCCGCGGCACGTTCGTGGCGATGAAGGCGGCGATCCCGCACCTGGTGGAGGCCAGGGGGAACATCGTCAACATCGCCTCGATCGCGGGCATCGGCGGCAGCCCCCTGCTCGGCTCCTACTGCGCGACGAAGGCGGCGGTCATCCAGCTGACCCGCGTGGCGGCGGTCGAGATGCGCCCGACGGGTGTCCGGGTCAACGCGGTCTGCCCGGGCTTCGCGGACACGGCCATGGTCGAGCGCCTGGTCCCGGACTTCGAGGCGGCCACCCAGGTCCCGTTCGGCGACCTCGTCGCGGCCAAGCAGGGCCGGCTGGGCACCCCGCAGGACATCGCGGAGGTGACGGCGTTCCTGGCGTCGGACCGGGCCAGCTGGATCACGGGCAGCCACTACGTCCTCGACGGCGGCCTGACCGCATCCCTGGTGTGAGGACCGCCTGAACCCACCTCCGGAAAGCCGGGGAGTTCGCGCTCCCCGGCTGACCTCAGGCCGGAAGCGCCTTGAGCACGTCCGGCACGGGGTTGGCGTCCGGCACGGTGCGCAGCACCTCGTCGAGCAGTTCGACCCGGCGCTTCGTCAGCTTCGTGAGCCCGTCTGCCAGGGCCTCGCACGTGGCACGGGCCTCGTCGAGGTACCAGCGGAGGATGTCCACGCACGACTGGGCCCGGTCGGCGGGAATCGCGATTTCCGCCGGGGGCGCCTTTTCCTTGGCCTTCGCATCGATCGCCGAAACGACGGCGGAGGCCGCCGCGATCCCGAACGAAATGCTGTACGGGAGCGCCGGGAGGAAGCCGGCCAAGGTGAGCAGGATCGACAGGGCCTTGACCAAGTCGACGCTGCCGGAGGCTTCGAGACGGCGCATGGCCGCGACCGCCTGCGCCATGATCCCGTCGAGGTGGTTCCTGGCCGCCTTCACCAATGCGGCGTACGCGATCAGCGTCGCACCGAACTCCGCGTACATCGGTCCGCGGACGTAGAGGACGAAGTTCACCAGCTCGGCGAACTTCCGCACGGCGGCGTCCTTGGCGGAACCGCTCCAGTCCGCGTGGGTCACCGCCGTCTGGGCGCTGGTGATCTGTCCCAGGTCGGCCAGGGACTCCTTGACGTCGCCCGAAGCCGAGCCGTCGTCTCCCGGTTTGAAGAACGCGAGGTTGTAGTACGCCCAGTCGATCGGCGTGACGTACCCTTCCTGGTCTTCGGTCACCGTCCCGCCCATGTTCAGGTCCTGCCCGCAGAGCACCTCGGCGAAGGCCAGGCAGTGTTCCGGGGTCGTGCCGAGGTGCTGGAGCACCGTGTGCAGGAACTCCGGCCTGGCCGCGGAGTTCTGGTAGGCGTCCGGAGTCGCCACCGGAATCGAAGACGGCTGGTAGTCGCGATGGGGAACGCCGTGGTTGTGGAGCTCCTGCACCCGCCCGTTGACGTTCGCGACGCACGGGACCCACGCGTAGACCTCGGTACTGGACGCCAGTGCCTCCAGGTACGCGGAGAACGGCGCGGCGTGCGGCAGCTCGGTGACGTCCACCTCGGCCAGCAGCCTGCCCGCCTTCGCATCCGGTGGCGGTGGCCACTCGAGTGTCATGATCCCCCCTCGGTTACCCCATTTTCCCCAGGATGTCGTGAAGCTGCGACCGCGCGGATTCGTCGGAATCGGCGTACAGCTTGATCGCCTGCTTGACCGCTTCGCCGTGTTCGTCGATCAGGCCGACGAACAGCTGGTCGAGGGCGAGCATCCGGTGGAAGTCCTTGACCCACTCCCGGCCGAAAGCCTGGTAGCTCGCCTGGAAGGCGCCGGTCTCGCCCGCGTGGCCACCGAAGAACGTGGCCTGGAGGCTGCTCTCCAAGCCGCCCAGCCGGTCGACCTTGGCCTGGAAGTGGTCCCGCACCTCGACCAGCTTCTGCCGCATCTGCTCCATGCTGATCAGATCGGCCCGGAAGCCGGCGGCGGTACCTTCGTCGTGCGGACCCGGATCCATGCGACCACCCCCGACCGCGATGGTAGCCCCGGTCGCCTCCCGGCGGGCGGGAAACGGATGTTCCCAGCGGACTTCGGCCGTTGTTCCGGCCGGCCCGCAGGTGCTATACCGGCAGCTGCCCGGTGTCGCGACGACGCGATGCCACGAGCGAGCGGAGTCTCCGGTGGCAGACCGTGCTGTGCGCTCATCCGCCGTGGTGGCGACCCTCGCCGCGCCCGTCCTCCTGCTGGGATCCGCGACCGCGGTGGCGGATCCCGGAAACCCGCCGGGGCGGCAGCTGAGGATCGAGACCGTGTCGAACCCGCGGCCGGCGCTCGTGAGCGGGGGACAGGTTCTGGTCAGGGTCGTTCCGGCGGAACGGCGGGTCACCGTCAGCGCCAACGGCCACGACGTCACCTCGAGCTTCCGCGCGCAGCCGGACGGCAGCCTGCTCGGCCTGGTGACCGGCCTGCGCGACGGTGCCAACGACCTGAGCGCCCGGGCGAGCGGGCCCGGACCGGACCGGCGGGCGACCCTGCGCGTCACCAACCACCCGATCACCGGACCCGTCTTCTCCGGCGCGCAGCAGCTCCCGTTCTACTGCGAGACCCAGGCGTTCGGCCTGCCCGCGGCGACGCAGCCGTTGTGCAGTGCGCCGACGCAGGTGAGCTACCAGTACCGGACGACCGCCGGGGCGTTCACGCCGCTGGCGGACCCGGCGGCCCGGCCCGCGGACCTCGCGACGGCGACGGTCGGCGGGCACGCGGTGCCGTACGTGGTCCGCGTCGAGCGCGGCACGATCGACCGCGCCGTCTACGAGATCGCGGCGCTCTACGACGGCGAGCCGTCGCCCCTCGCGCCGGAGGGCGGCTGGAACGGGAAGCTGGTCTACACCTTCGGCGGCGGCTGCAACGCGGGCTACCACCAGGGCAGCTCGACCGGCGGGGTGCTGAACGACCTGTTCCTGGCCCGGGGCTACGCCGTCGCGTCTTCGACCCTCAACGTGCTCGACAACAACTGCAGCCCGATCATTTCGGCCGAAGCGGCGATGATGGTCAAGGAGCACTTCGCCGAGACCTACGGCCCGATCGCACACACCATCGGCTGGGGTGGCTCGGGCGGGGCGATCCAGCAGTACGACATCGCGGAGAACTACCCCGGCATCGTCGACGGCATCATCCCCGGCGTGTCGTTCCCCGACCCGCTGAGCACGGGCGGCCCGGTTTCGGACTGCCGCCTGCTGGAGCGGTACTTCGCCGGCCCGGGCACGTCGTTCACCGCGGCGCAGAAGCAGGCCGTCGCGGGCTTTGCCAGCTACGACACGTGCGTGTCCTGGGACAAGACCTTCGCCAGCCGTGCCACCGCCACCGGCAGCTGCAACGCGGCCATCCCGGTCGCGGCGCGGTGGGACCCGGTCACCAACCCGGGCGGGGTGAAGTGCAACTCCAATGAGCAGCTGGTCAACCAGCTCGGCCGGGACCCGCGGACCGGGTTCGTGCGCAGCCCGCTGGACACCACGGGCGTGCAGTACGGCCTGGCCGCGCTGCAGGCCGGGACGATCACCGCGGCGCAGTTCGTGGACCTCAACGCCGCCATCGGCGGCCTCGACCACACCGGAACGCCGGTGCCGCAACGGATCGCGGCCGACCCGAAGGCCCTCGACGCGGTGTACGCCGAGGACATCGTGAACTCCGCGTCGCAAGGCCTGCGGGAAACGCCGATCATCGACCAGCGGACCGACCTCGACCTCGCCGGGTTCGGCAACGACATCCACACCACCGAATGGTCTTACGTGCTGCGGCAACGCCTTCTACGCGCCAACGGCACCGCCGGCAACCAGGTCATCATCGAAAACCACGCCACCCCGGCCGAAGCGGCGGCCGCCAGTGCCTACGAACTCGACGCCATGGACCGCTGGCTCACCGCGATCGACGCGGACCGTTCCCACCGGACCCACCGGCAGAAGGTGCTGGCGAACCGCCCGGCCGACCTCGGCGACGGCTGCTACCTGTCGCCCGCGTCGCGGATCACCGAGAAGCTGACGTACCCGGCGAGCGGGCAGTGCGGCGCGCAGTACCCGGTGGCGGCCAACACGCGGATGGTCGCGGGCGAGAGCCTGGCCCTCGACGTGCTGAAGTGCCGCCTGAAGCCCCTGGACTTCCGGGACTACCCGGTCGCTTTCACCGCGGCGGAGCGGAACCGGCTGCGGGAGGCGTTCCCCGGCGGCGTGTGCGACTACCGCCGTCCGGGCGTCGGGCAGCGTGCCCCGATCGGCACCTGGCTGAGCTACGGCGACGAACGCACCGGCACCACGCCGCCGACGAAGCCGCGGTGATTGCGGTATACCCGGAGCGGTGGAGGAAATCCGGACCGAATTCATCCAGCCGCTGCTGACGTCCTTGTCCGCGCACCCCGCGGACCGCCTCGCCTACTCCGACGGCCGGCGGACGCTGACCCACGGTGAGCTGGCCCGCGCCAGTGCCGAGCTCGCCGCGGGCCTCGGCGTCTCCCGGGGCGATCGGGTGCTGGTCCACGTCGGCAACCGGGTCGAGTTCGTCGTCGCCCTGCTGGCGGTGCTGCGCGCGGCGGCCGTCGGGGTACCGGTGAACGTGCGCTCGACCGAGACCGAACTCGCCCACCTGGCCGAGGATTCGGGGGCGACGCTGCTCATCACCGAGGCGCGGCACGCCGAGCGGGCCCGGCGGCTGCGGCCGGGCCTGCGGGTGCTCGTCGTCGAGGATCCGCCCCCGGCGGCCGGAACACCGCGGGACGACCTCGGCCTGGACGAGCCCGCCTGGCTGCTCTACACCTCGGGCACCACCGGACGGCCGAAAGGCGTTCTCCTTTCGCAACGCGCGATGTTGTGGTCGACCGCCGCGTGTTACGTCCCGGTGTTCGGGATCGAAGCCGAGGACACCGTGGTGTGGCCGCTGCCGCTCCACCACGCCTACGCCCTGTCGCTCGCCTTCACCGCCACGATCGCGCTCGGCGCCCACACCCGGCTCGCCGACGGCTGCTCGCCGGACCTGCTCGCCGAACACCCGGGCTGCGTGCTCGCCGGGGTGCCGGCCACCTACCTTCGGCTCCGGCAGGAGGCCCACGGCCCGGCCGGCTCGCCGAGGCTGTGCCTGACCGGCGGTGCGCCGTGCACTCCGGCGACCCGGGCCGCGGTCCGGGAGCTGTTCGGCCTTTCCCTCGTCGACGGCTACGGGAGCACCGAGACGGGCGGCAAGGTCGCGGTGGAGCGACCCGGTGTACCGGGACTGGTCCCGGTGCCCGGCATGGAGGTCCGGATCGACGCGGGAGAGGTGCTCGTCCGCGGTCCTGGGCTGATGCTGGGCTACCACGGGCAAGCCGATTCGCCGGTGCGGGACGGCTGGTACCGCACGGGGGACGCCGGCCGGTTCGAGGACGGCCGGCTGGTGCTCGAGGGCCGGGTCGACGACGTGCTCGTCTGCGGTGGCCAGAACGTCCACCCGACCGAGGTCGAGGCGGTGCTGGAGGAGTCGCCGTCGGTGCGGGAAGTCCTGGTGACCGGGCGGCCCGACGACGTCGTCGGGCAGGTGCCGGTGGCGTTCGTGGTGCCCGGGACGGACGGCTTCGACGCCGAGGAACTGCGCCGCCTCTGCCTGAGCCGGCTGTCGCTGCACAAGGTACCGGTCGCCTACGTCGAAATCGATTCGATCCCGCGGACCGCGTCGGGCAAACCGCGGCGGAACGCCTTGCGGCAGCCGGATTTCGCCGCGGTGGTGCGGGCCGAGCTGACCGTCCTCTGCGGACACGACGGCGGCGACGGCTGGCGGGACCGGCCGTTCACCGACCTCGGGTTGTCCTCCTTGGCCGGCGTGCAGTTCCGGCACCGGATCACCGCGCTGACCGGGGTGCCCGTCCCGCACTCGCTGATCTACGACTTCCCCACGCCGGGCGCGGTGATCGCCGAGCTGACGCGGCTGGCCTCGGCGAGCCGCCCGGAGCCGGCGCGGACGGCCCCGGTGCCGTCCGCGGAGCCGATCGCCGTCGTGGCGATGGCGTGCCGGTTCCCCGGCGGGGTGCGCTCGCCGGAGGACCTGTGGCGGCTGGTGGCGGACCGGGTGGACGCGACGGGGGAGTTCCCCGCCGACCGCGGCTGGGACGTGGCGGGATTGTACGACCCGGATCCGGACCGGATCGGGCACTCGGTGACCCGCCGCGGCGGGTTCCTCGACGGTTTCGCGGACTTCGACGCCGGGATGTTCGGCATCTCCCCGCGGGAGGCCCTGGCGACCGACCCGCAGCACCGGTTGCTGCTGGAAACGTCGTGGGAGGCGTTCGAGCGGGCCGGCATCGACGTCGCGGCGCTGCGCGGCAGCGACACGGGCGTGTTCGTCGGCGTCATGAACGAGGACTACGCGAGCCGGTTCACCACCCCGCACGAACTCGAGGCGTGGCTGGGCATCGGCTCCTCGCACGCGGTGGCCTCGGGCCGGATCTCCTACACCTTCGGGCTGACCGGACCGGCCCTCACCGTCGACACGGCCTGCTCGTCGTCGCTGGTCGCGCTGCACCAGGCGGTGAAGGCGCTGCGCGGCGGGGAGTGTTCGCTCGCCCTCGCCGGCGGGGCCACGGTGATGGCCACCCCGCGGACCTTCCTCGCCTTCAGCCGTCAGCGCGGCCTCTCCCCGGACGGGCGCTGCCGGTCCTACGCCGCCGGAGCGGACGGCACGGCGTGGTCGGAGGGCGCCGGGGTGATCCTGCTGGAACGGCTGTCCGACGCCCGGCGGCACGGGCACCCGGTGCTGGCCCTGCTGCGCGGCACCGCGGTGAACGCCGACGGCGCGTCGAACGGCCTGACCGCGCCCAGCGGACGCGCCCAGCAGGCGCTGATCGCGGCGGCGCTCGCGGACGCGGGGTTGACCGCGGCGGACGTCGACGCCGTCGAAGGGCACGGCACGGGAACGCCGCTGGGCGACCCGATCGAGGCGGACGCGCTGATCGCGGCGTACGGGCATGGCCCGCGCGCCGAGCCGCTCCGGCTCGGCTCGGTGAAGTCGAACCTCGGCCACACCCAGGCCGCCGCCGGGATCGCCGGCGTGATCAAGGTGGTGACGGCGTTGCAGCACGAGGAGCTGCCGCCGTCGCTGCACGCGGACGAACCGAGCCCGCACGTCGACTGGCCGGCCGGTGGGGTGGCGCTGCTGGCGGAGGCCCGGCCGTGGCCGCGGACGGACCGGATCCGCCGGGCGGGCGTGTCGGCCTTCGGGATCGGCGGCACCAACGCGCACGTGATCGTCGAGGAGGCGCCACCGGCGGAAACGCCGGAGCGGCGGCCGTTCCCCGCGCCCTGGCTGCTCAGCGCCGCGGACGGCGACGCGCTCCGGCTCGTCGCGGCCGGGCTGGCCGAGGTCCCCGACACCGTCGACGGAGCCGACACCGCTTACACCCTGGCCCGGCGGACCCCGCTCGCGCACCGCGTGCTGGTGCCCGCCGGGGACCGGGAGACCCTGCGAGCCGTCGCCGAAGGGCGCGTGCGCGGCCGGACCGTCCGGGGCGGCACCCGGCTGGCCGTGCTGTTCGGCGGCCAGGGCGCGCAGCGGGCCGGGATGGGCCGGGAGCTGGCCGAGCGGTTCCCGGTGTTCGCCGACGCCTTCGACGAGGCGTGCGCGGCACTGGGCGGCGCGGTGCGGGACGTCGCCTTCACCGGCGGGGAAGCGCTCGACCGCACCGACCACGCGCAAGCGGCGCTGTTCGCCTTCGGCGTCGCGCAGTACCGGTTGTTCGAGTCGTGGGGCCTGCGCCCCGACGTCCTGCTCGGCCATTCGATCGGGGAAATCACCGCCGCGCACGTCGCCGGCGTGCTGTCGCTGGCGGACGCGGCGACGCTCGTGGCGGCGCGCGGCCGGCTCATGGCCGCCTTGCCCCGCGGCGGGGTGATGATCGCCGTCGAGGCCACCGAGGCGGACGTGGCTCCGCTCGTGGGCGACACCGTCGCCGTCGCCGCGGTCAACGGGCCGCGGTCGGTGGTGCTCTCCGGCGAGACGGCCGCGACGACGGCGCTCGCCGATCGATTCGGCGGCGGAACGCGCCTGCGCGTCAGCCACGCCTTCCATTCGCCGCTGCTGGAGCCGATGCTCGCCGAGTTCCACGAGGTCGCCGCCGGGCTGCCGCACCATCGTCCGGCCGTCCCGCTCGTCTCGTGCGTGACCGGGCAGCCGATCGAGGAGATCGAGCCCGGCCACTGGCGCCGGCACGCCCGCTCGACCGTGCGGTTCGCCGACGCGCTCGCCACGGCGGTGGCACCGGGCCCGGCCGTCGGCCTCGAGATCGGCCCGGCGCCGGTGCTCGGCCGGTTCGCCGCCGACGTCCTGCCGATCGCGCCGGCCGCGATGTCGGGCTCCGGGGTGCTGGCCGCGGCGGGCGCGGCGCACACGGCCGGGGCCCGGGTGGACTGGGCCGCGGTGTTCGCCGGTTCGGGCGCGCGGGTCACGCCGCTGCCGACGTACCCGTTCAAGCGCACCCGGTACTGGCTGGACCAGCCGTCCCCGGAGCCGGACGGCGGCGACCACGCCGTGCTCGGCCCGGCGCTCGAAGCGCCCGATTCACCGCGGGTGGTGCACGGCGGCTCGCTCGGCGTCCGCCGTCACCGGTGGCTCGCCGATCACGTCGTCGGCGGATCCGTGCTGGTCCCCGGGGCGTTGTTCGCGGAGCTGGCCCTGCACGCCGGCGGAGGGGGCGTCGAGGAACTCGCGATCGAAGCCCCGCTGCGCCTGGACACCGAGGACGTCCACGTCCAGGTCGTCGTGGACGAGCCGAGGATCGACGTCTACGCCCGGGCCCGCGACGAGAAGCACTGGCGGAAGCACGCCGGGGGCAAGCTGCGTCCTCGCGGCCCCCTCCCGGCCCGCTGGAGCGGGGCGTGGCCGCCCGACGGGGCCGGGGAAGCAGACGTCGCCGAGGCCTACCGCGCGCACGCCTACGGGCCCGCCTTCCGGGCCGTGCAACGGTTGTGGCTGCGCGGGGACGAGTTCTTCGCCGAGGTCGAGGTGCCGCCGGACGCCGGGGGCCGGTTCGCGCTGCACCCGGTCCTGCTCGACGCGGCCGTGCACGCGACCGCCCTCACCGAGGGGACGGCGGCCGAGCGGCGGGTGCCGTTCCTCTGGAGCGGTGTCGAGGTTTACGCGCCGGGTGCGCGGCGGGCCCGGGTGCACGGTGTCCGCCTCGACGCCGGCGCGGTCCGCGTGACGCTGTACGACGAAGCGGGGAACCCGACGGCCGGAGTCGAATCGCTGACGACCCGGCCGATGGCGGCACCCGACACGATGCTCTACCGTCCACAGTGGATTGCGGTGCCGCCGGCGGCGGCCACCGAACCGGTCCGGACGGTCGAAATCACGGCGGGCGACGTGCGCGCCGCGGCCGGCCACGCGCTCGCGGTGCTCCACGACCGGCAAGGCAGCGGCGACCGGTTGCTCCTGGTCACCCGCAACGCGACCGGCCCCGACCCCGACCCGGCCGCCGCGGCGGCCTGGGGACTGGGCTGCGCGGCCGCGGCGGAACACCCGGGCCGGATCGGCCTGGTCGACCTCGAGCCGGGGTTCCCGCTGTCGCGGGTGGCGGACCTCGCCGGTGGCGGCGCCGAGCCGCAGATCGCCGTCCGCGACGGCGTGCCGCACGCCCTGCGGATCACGCGCGCCACCCCGGCGCCGACGCGGCCGATCGACCCGGCCGGGACGGTGCTGATCACCGGCGGGACGGGCGCGCTCGGCGCCGTGCTGGCCCGGCACCTCGTCACCGGGCACGGCGTCCGGCACCTGCTGCTGGTGAGCCGGCGCGGGCCGGCGGCGCCCGGCGCCGGAGACCTGGCCGCGTCCCTGCGGGACCTCGGGGCGGACGTGCGGATCGTCGCGGCCGACGTGGCGGACCGGGCCACCGTGGTGCGGCTGGTCGGCCGCTGCGATCCGCCGTTGACGGCGGTCGTGCACAGCGCGGCCGTGGTCGACGACGGCGTGCTCGCGGCCCAGACGCCGGACCGCCTGGACGTCGTGCTGCGCCCCAAGGCGGACGCGGCGCTGGTCCTCGACGAGGTGACCCGGGACCTGCCGCTGACGGCCTTCGTGCTGTTCTCCTCGATCGCCGGGGTGTTCGGCAAGGCCGGCCAGGCCAACTACGCGGCGGCGAACCGGGTGCTGGACGCCGTGGCGTGCCGCCGTCGGGCGGCCGGGCTGCCCGCGTTGTCGCTGGCGTGGGGGCTGTGGGAGCTCGGCACCGGTCTCGGCGACCGGATCTCGGCCACCGCCCGCCGCCGGATCCACGCGTCCGGCGTCGAGGGGCTGACCGCCGAACAGGGGCTGGCGCTGTTCGACGCCGCGCTCGGCTCGGCCGAACCGGTGCTGGTGCCCGTCCGGTTCGATCCGGCGGTGTCGACGGCCGTGTCGATGGTGCCGCCGACCGGCGGTTCGTCCGTGCGCTCGGCCGCGGTGCGGTCCAGCTGGCCGGAGCACCCTTCCGAGCCCGAGCTGCGCGAGCTGGTGCGCGCGGAGGTCGCCGCGGTCCTGGGCCACCCGGACCCAGCCGTGGTCGCCGACGACCGCCCGTTCCCGGAGCTGGGGTTCGATTCGCTCACCGTGATCGAGCTGCGCACCCGGCTCACCGGGCTGTCCGGCGTCGACCTGCCCGCCACCGCCGTCTTCGACCGGCCCACCGTCGCCGAGCTGGCCCGGTACCTCCTGGAGTCCCTTGAGGACAAAATCTGACCTATTTGACCCTTAGCGTGGGACCACCCACGCGAAAGGACTTTCCGATGACTGCCACCCCCGACGGCTACACCACGGTCGCGCCCTGGATCGTCACCAAGGACACCGGCGCGCTGCTGGACTTCGTCACCGCGGCCTTCGACGGCGTCGAACTGGGCCGGGTGCCCCTGGAGGACGGCAGCATCGGGCACGCCGAGATCCGGATCGGCGATACGGTCGTGCTCGCGTTCGACCAGCACGAGGACTGGCCCGCCCTGCCGTCGCTGCTGCGCGTCTTCGTGCCCGACGCCGACGTCGCGTTCGCCGCCGCGCTGCAGGCGGGAGCCCGCGAGGTGACCGCGTTGACGGACAACGCCTTCGGCCAGCGCGGCGGCCGGGTCCGCGACCCGTTCGGCAACATCTGGTGGATCACCGCCTCCGTCGAGACGGTGGCTCCGGAAGAGGGCATGCGCCGGCTCGGCGAGCCCCGGTACCAGGAGCAGATGCGGTTCGCCCAGGAAACCCTCGACGCCGAACTGAGCGGCCGGGCCCGGGGCCGCGCGAGCGCGGTGATCACCTCGTAGCGGCGAACGCGGCGGCGCCCGCTCCGCCGGCTGTGCGACGATCGGCGGTGAACCCGGACCGGACGAAGGAGCCTCAGACCTTGCCCTTGGTGCACGCTCTGTGGTCTCCGGACCGAGGCCTGCTTCTCTGGGCGGAGCGCGACCGCGTCCCGGCGGGCACGTCGAGCCGTCCGGCGCGGATCGCGCTGGCGCACCCGTTCGCGGTCTCCAGCGCGGACCTGACCGCGCTGCACCCCGGCAAGCCCACCTCGGTGACGTTGCTGCTGCCGTCGCGGGCGAGCCGGCCGCTCGCCGCCGCCGAGCTGGGGGACGGCCGCAAGCCGCGTGGCCCGGCGCCGTCGCTGCGGCCGTGGTCGGTGCCGGCGCTGGTCGTGGACGCGGCCGAGCTGGACGATCTCGACGACGCGGCCTCCTACGGCGGTTCGGTCACCCACCTGAAGGCGGTGGCCCGCCTGGCCGCGGATCTGGTGCGCCGCGGCCGGGTGCTGCCGACGCTGGTCCGGCGGGGCGACGCGGCGGAGGCCCGGTGGCGCCCGGTGCTGCAGGGCGTGGACTTCGCCGCGTTCGAAGCGCTGGTCGCGGCCTTGCCCCCGGTCGGGCGGGCCGAGCAGATCGCGCCGCTCACCGGGGCCTCGCCGCGCGCGCTCGTCACCGACGCCCTGCACGCCCTGGTCGACACGGCGGTCCGGGACCGGCTGGCGCGGGCGGATCCGCCGGTCGGGCTGCGCGGGGGCGGCGGCCCGGCTGGGGTGTGGCTGTCCGCTCTGCCGGGCGGCGATCCCCGCGTCGAGCTGCCGCTGGAGGAGCTCCGGGTGCTGGCCGACGCCGTCGCGAAGTGGGACGAGGTCGCGGACACCGACGTCGTCGACGGCCGGGCCTGCTTCCGGCTGGCCGAAGTCGGCACCTTGCGCCCGCCGGAGGCGGACGACCCCGACGACCAGACCGGCGACGGCACCAAGTGGCAGCTGCAGTTCCTCCTGCGTGCCACCGCCGATCCGAGCCTGCTGCTGCCGGCCGGGCAGATCTGGTCGGGCGGGGCGAACGGGCTGGTCCGGGATCCGCGGGGCCTGCTCGTCGCCGAACTCGGCCGCGCCGCGCTGGTGGAGCCGATGCTGGCGCCGGCGTTGCGCCGGACCCGGCCGTCCGAGCACGACCTGACCGTCGAAGAAGCCGAACGGTTCCTCACCGCGGGCGCGACCCGGCTGATCGAGGCCGGGTTCGAAGTGCAGCTCCCGGCCACCTGGGACGGCAGGCGCCGGCTCGGCCTGCGGCTTTCCGTCCGCAGCTCACCGACCGAGCAGGTCGTCACCCGCAGCCGGGTGGGCCGCGACGAGCTGGCCGCGTTCCACTGGTCGGTCGCGGTCGGCGACGACGAAATCGGCGAAGAAGAGCTGGCCAGGCTCGTCGCCGCGAAAACTCCGCTGGTCCGGCTGCGGGGCCGGTGGATCAGCGTCGACGCCGACCGGCTCCGGGCCGGTCTCGAGTTCCTGCGCCGCGACCCGCACCGGCAAACCCCGCGTCCCACCGCGGCCGAGCTGCTGGAGCTCGTCCGCCTCGGGACGGAGACGCCGCTGCCGGTCACCGACGTCCGCGCCGACGGCTGGGTCGGCGACGTCCTGGCCGAGCGGGTCGACCGGACCCTGCGGCCGGTCGCGCCGCCGCCGTCGTTCCGCGCCACGCTGCGTCCCTACCAGCAGCGCGGGGTCGCCTGGCTGGCGTTCATGGCGGCGCTGGGGCTCGGTGCGTGCCTGGCCGACGACATGGGGCTGGGCAAAACCGTCCAGACGCTGGCACTCGAGGCCGCCGAGCGGGCGGAGGGCGAGCGCGGCCCGACGTTGGTGCTGTGCCCGGTGTCGCTGGTCGGCATGTGGCAGCGGGAGGCGGCGCACTTCGCTCCGGACCTGCGGGTCCTCGCCCACCACGGCAGTGCGCGCGGGCACGGGGACGCGCTCGCCGGGCAGGTCGCCGCCGCCGACCTCGTCGTCACGACCTACGCCACCGCCACCCGGGACGCCGCCGAACTCGAGGGGTTCACCTGGCGGCGTCTGGTGCTCGACGAAGCGCACGCCATCAAGAACGCCGACACCGCGACGGCCAAGGCCGTGCGGCGGCTCACGGCCGAGCACCGGCTCGCGCTGACCGGCACCCCGGTGGAGAACCGGCTGGCCGACCTGTGGTCGGTGCTGGACCTGCTCAACCCCGGACTGCTCGGCAGCAGGTTCGAGTTCCGGCGCCGGTTCGCGGTCCCGATCGAGCGCCGGGGCGACACCGCCACGGCCGCCGCGTTGCGCCGGCTGACGCAGCCCTACCTGCTGCGCCGGGTGAAGACCGACCCCGCGATCGTCCCCGAGCTGCCGGACAAGATCGAAATCCGGCAGGAGTACCGGCTCACCCGCGAACAGGGCACGTTGTACCGCGCGATCGTCGACGAGATGATGACGAAGATCGAGACCACCCACGGCATCAAGCGCCGCGGCAACGTCCTCGCCGCGATCACGAAGCTCAAGCAGGTCTGCAACCACCCCGCGCACCTGCTGCACGACGGCTCCCCGATCGGGCAGCGGTCCGGCAAGGTCAACCGCCTCGAAGAGGTCCTGGCGGACATCCTGGCGTCGGGCGACCGGGCGCTGTGTTTCACGCAGTACACCGAGTTCGGCCACCTGCTCGTGCCCCACCTGTCGGACCGGCTCGGTGCCGAAGTCGGGTTCTTGCACGGGGGTCTGGCCCAAGGGGCGCGCGACGCGATCGTGGCACGCTTCCAGTCCGGCGACGGACCGCGGATCCTGCTGCTGTCGCTCAAGGCCGGCGGGTCCGGGCTCACGCTGACCGCCGCCACCCAGGTGCTGCACCTGGACCGCTCGTGGAACCCGGCGGTGGAGAACCAGGCCACCGACCGCGCGTTCCGGATCGGGCAGGGCCGCACGGTCCAGGTCCGGAAGTTCGTCTGCCCGGGCACCATCGAGGACCGCATCGAGACCCTGATCAGCAGGAAACGCGCGCTCGCGGGCATGGTCGTCGGCGAGGGCGAAGGCCTGCTCACCGAGCTGTCCACGGAAGCGCTGCGCGGAGTGCTCACCCTGGGGGAGGAGGCGCTCGATGAGTGAGCCGCTCCCGTGGTGGCCGTCCCGGTTCCTCCGGGCGCTGACGGCGATCGGCGTCCTGCTGCCCGCACCCGGTCAGGGCCGCGTGGTGTCCTTGGCGATCGGCGCCGGGCGCGTCGACGCCGAGGTCGACGACGGTCGCCGGCACACGGTGAGGATCGGGTTGACGGCGTTCGGGAAAGCGGACTGGGCGGCGATCACCCAGGCCCTGGCCGCCCAAGCGTCGTCGACCGTCCTGCTGCTCGGCGGCGAACTGCCCCGTGAGGTCGAGCAGACCTGCAAGCGGGTCCGGCTGCCGTTGTTCCCGTCTTCGGCGCGGGAGGTGTCACTGGACTGCACCTGCCCGGCCGCCGAGGTTCCGTGCGGTCACCTGAACGCCGTGTTCTCCGCGCTCGTGGCGCGGGTCGCGGAAGATCCGTTCACCGTTCTCGCGCTGCGCGGCCGGACCCGTGAAGCGCTGCTCGAGGACCTGAAGAACCGGCTCGTTTCCGCCGAATCGCTCGATCCCGCCGACACGGCTCCGCCGCTGACCGAAGTCATGGACACCTTCTTCGACTGCGGGCCGGCCCCGGGGCTGGGCGGCGCGGCGCCGCTGCACGGGCCGCGAACGCCGGCCGACGCGCTGCTGGATCAGGTTCCGCCGTTCGCGATCACCGTGGGCGGCGAAGACGTCGCCGACCTGCTCCGGCCGGTGTACCGGGCCCTTGGCGGGGAGCCGGGTCCCTAGCCGGTCACCGGTGCTGGCGCGCCATCCACTGCCAGACGTGCGTGCCGCCGGTGCTCGGATCGTTGCGGGCGACGTAGATCCACGACCAGTGACCGGGGAACTGGTGGCCGTTCCGGACGACGTGGTCGTAGAGCGTCAGTTCCGAGCGGGGGATGAGCTCGTGCGCGTGGACGGTGTTGGCCTGCGGGTCCACCGTGTCGTCGTCGCGCGAGGCGACCAGCCACGTCGGTGTGCGGATCGCGGCCAGTTCGGCGTCCGGGATCAGCGGTGGGTCACCGGCCTTCCGGGCGGCGACGACGCCGCAGATCGGGACGGACGAGGCGAAGGTCCTCGGGTAGACCGTGGTCATCTTCAGGCTCATGTAGCCGCCATTGCTGCAGCCGGCGACGTGGACGCGCCGGGCATCGACGGGGCGCGTGCGGATCACTTCGCGGAGGATTTCGTCGATGAGCGGCGCGAAGCGGGGACCGTCGTCCATCCAGGCGGACGTGCACTGCGGGACGACGACGTGGGCGCCGCCGAAGATCGATTGGGCTTCCCGCGTGGCGAAGCCCAGTGCGCCGCGGTTGGCGCGCAGTGTCGTTTCGTTGTCGTAGTAGCCATCGGGCAGGGATGCGCCCTCGCCGCCGCCGTGGAGCCAGAGGATCAGCGGGCGCCGGTCGTGGTGCGCCGCCGGGGAGTACAGCCGGTACTTCATCCCCGAATGTGAGGTGTGGTGGGTGAAGGCGTCGGCTTCCGGGTTGGCCAGCGGGCCTTGCGTGAACCGGGTGAGGGTGACCGGACGGCCGTTGCGGAGGCGCACGGGGGTGTTCTGGGTGATGGTGTAAACCAGGTCGAGCCGGACGTTGCGGCTCTTGCCGTTGACGTAGCCGAGGGTGTTGCCGGTCTGGCCTTCGGCGTGGCTGAGCTCGAGCACGACGTCGCCGTGGTGGCCGAGCCGTACGGCGGTGACGGGCCGGTCGAGGTCGTAGCCGATGTCCTGGCCGCCGGTGTCGATCGGGCTGGTGGCCTTCGCGTGCACGCGGAACGTGCCGGTGGTCAGGCTCGCCGGGTCGATCGGCCCGATCCGGGCGGTCCGGAGGGTGACCGAGGTGATCTGTTCGCCGCCGTCGAGCGTTTCGGCGTCCAGGGTGAAGCCCACGCCGCCGGGTTGAGCGGCGCGGGCGGCGGCGGGCCACGCGAGACCGGCGGTGACGCTCGCGCCGGCGGCCAGCGCGGTGCGCCGGCTGAACGCTTTCACCATGCGAACTCCTTTGTCCGGGCACCACATCTTAGCGCCGTTGCGGAGCCGGGAAAGCGGTTTCACGGCGCCGTCGGTCGCGGTGAGTCCTCCGGCGAGGTGACCGGCCCGGCGGCCTCAGGCAGGCGTGCAGGTCAGCTTCGGTGGCGGGGCCGTCCCGCTCGCCTGGAACCCGAAGGTCGTGCTGCCGCCCGGGCCGATCCGGCCGTTCCAGCCGGCGTCGGCCGCGACCACGCTCACGGCGTTCTGCCGCAGGGTGGTGTTCCACGAGTTGGTGATCTGCTGGTCCCCGCTCCAGGTCCAGCCGACCCGCCAGCCGGTGATCGGGGTGCGGCGGTCGTTGGTGACGGTCACCGTCGCGACGTGGCCGGTGCTCCAGCCGCCGTTGACCTGCAGGGTCGCCGTGCAGCCGGCCGCCGGGAGGACCAGGAGCGTGATGGAGTTCGCCGGGTAGGTCGCGTCGATCCGGCCGTTGGCCGCCGGGAGGTCGTCGCCGCGGACAATGGCGTTCAGGTTGGCCGGGCTGTAGGTGAACCGCTGGGCCGCGCCGGCGTTGTCGAACCCGGCCACCGACAGCGGCGACGCCAGGTCGCCGCCGGTCTTGTTGACGACCATGACGGTCAGCGCCTGGTCGGAGGACCGCTGCGCCGCGTACACCGCCAGCTGGCCCTGGTCGGCGGCGGTCGCCGACACGCTGACGTCACCGAAGCGGCTGCCGGCGCCGTCGTAGTTGCGGTACATCCGGAACGCGTAGGCACCCGGGTCGGTCGGCTTCGGTTCGCCCCACATCGTGGCCAGGTCGAGGCCTTCGCGGCCGAAGACACCCAGGATGTCGGCCTCGGCCAGTGCGCCGTTGATGTCGTCCAGCGCACCCCAGTTGTACTCGGTGATGGCGGTCTTGGTCCCGGGGTTGTACTGGTCGACCCACGACTTCATCGTGCGGATGAACTGCAGCGGCGGCGCGTTGACGCCACTCGGGCCGATCCAGGACTCCTCGACGTAGGTCGGGTCCCACAGCGACCGGACCGACCGCAGCCGCAGCGCGTTGGCCTCGGGGGTCTTGTCGCCGCTGATCTGCGGGTAGAAGTGCTGGTCGAAATAGTCGAGGAAGCGCTTGCCGCCGTGGGCGTCGCTGTAGTCCTTCATAGTCTTGAGGTACCACTGGGACAGGTTGAGCCCGCCGTGCGCGGCCGAATCGGCGCCCGGTCCGCAACCGTCGACCCCGGAGGCAACCCATTCGCAGTAGCCCCAGCCGGACGGGCCGAGGACCGCCGCGCTCGGGTCGGCGGCCTTGATCGCCGCGGCGGCCGCGGTGCCCTTGCTGCCGAGTTCGTCGTCCGAGACCGGTTCGGGGTGCACGTCCCGGTGCGTGCTGGACCAGAGCACCGGTTCGTTGTCGAGTTCGTAGATCGGCACCCCGCCGTGCGCCGCCGTGCCGAACCGGTCCACCAGGTGCGACACCATCTCGCCGTCGAACGCCGCGTCCGCGGGGATCGAGGTGTCGGCGGGAACGCCGGTGAGGTTCCGGTCGCCGAGCTTTCCGTTGCCGCAGTTGGGGTCCCACTGGTCGAAGCTGTCCTGCTGCGGGAACCGGGTCGCCGGGAACCCGCAGGCGAAGGGGTGCGACGACGGCGAGTCCTTGGCCACCCAGCCGTTCAGGGGCACGGTGACCACGGGCTTGATGCCACGGTCCAAATTGGACTTAACCATGCCTTCGACGGAGTGTTCCTCGTCGGCGACGATGTTTTCGAAGTACCAGTCGCTGCCGGTGTTGTAGGTGTGGTTCTTGAAGTTGTAGCGGCTGGTGGCGTTGCCGCCCCAGCGCGCGACCGTCTGGCCGATCTCGGCGTTGAACGCCGGATCGCCGCCGTTGAGGCCGTAGATGCCGGGGCTGATCGGGTGCCGGGCGGCGGACACGTCGACCGACAGCGCGGGCCCGGCGGCCGCGGAGGCCGCGGGGACGGCGATGACCTGCGCGGTCAGCACGGCGGCCAGGACGCAGCCGCTCGCCGTTCCGGGCCTGAGGTGACGTCGTCGTCGAGCACCCATGGAGAGACTCCTGCCGCCGGGATATGGGAGCGCTCCCATACGTTACCGGCCGCGGCGCGGCCGTCAATCGGGCGATCGGTGGTCATCGCTGCTCCGGCCCCGCTCAGCCGGCCTTGATGACCGCCGGCGCGGACGACGGAGGCGTGGCTGCTCGCCGTGCCGCTGGTGCACTCCCGGTTCTTCCCTCGTCTCGCCCCGAAGGAGATCGGTGCCGGGTACGTGTTCTCCTACGCCGAAACCCTGTGTGGCGGGCAGGAGCTCTGAGCGGGTGCGGGGGCCGCCCGCGCGGTCAGCCGGGCCTGAAGTCGGCGCCGGCACGGGCGGCCCGGCGGACTCCCCGTGTCGAGGGAGTCCGCGCCAGGAGCTGCTGGGGGTCAGCTTTAGCACCCAGTGAACCACGCCGGGGCCCCGGGCGCGGTAGCGCGGAGTGGACAAAATGCGTAGGGCCCGGCTTACCGCCGAACGAGTGATCACCCCGCCGTCAACGGAGGAGGACCGGACCGGCGTCGATCGGGGTGCGGAACAGGAAGTACGGGTACTGCCGTTCGTCCTTGCCGCCGCGGTACTTGTCCTGGCGGTGCAGCTGGTTGGCCGTGACGTAGAGGTGGCCGTCGGCCACGGACATCGTGTCCGGCCACAGCAGCCGGGGGTCGTGGGCGACGGTTTCCCAGCGGCCGTCGGGGTGGCGGCGGTGGATGGCGTTGTGCTCGCCGTCGGTGACGTAGAGGCGGCCCTGGTCGTCGGTCTCCATGCCGTCGCCGGCGCCGCCTTTGTCGCCTTCGTCGATGAGCGTTCGGGCGACCGCGTCGTCGTCGAGTTCACGGTTGATCAGCGCGTCGGTGGCGACGCTCCACCAGCGTCGTGAGGCGAGGCAGCAGTAGTAGAGGCGGGCGCCGTCGGCGCCGATGGCGATGCCGTCGGCGCCCATCTTGATCGGGCTGGTGGTGCCGTCTTCGGAGCGTTCGACGAAGTCGCGTCCTTCGACGACCATGCGCAGCTCCGGCGGTTCCTCGGCTTTGGTGCTGGGGTGGTCGTGCAGCCGCCGCCAGGATTCGCCGGTCTCCAGGTCGACGACGATGAGGCCGTTGGGGCCCTGGTCGGAGGAGTCGGTGATGAACGCGACGCCGCGGCCGAGGTCGAAGCGCACGTCGTTGAGGTAGGTGGTGGGCAGGGCGACGTCCTCGGGGAAGAGGATCGTGCGGGTGACTTCGTCGCGTTCCACGTCGACGCAGACGAGCTTGGGGCCGCCGTGGGCGGTCCGCCGGAACAGCGGGCTGCCGGTGTCGAGGATCCACAGCCGGTCGGCCGGGTCGACGACGATGCTCTGCACCGAGACCAGGGCGTCCGGGTCGGTGTCGCTCTCGGGATCGTTGAACGCCTGGCTGGGGTAGGGGACGAGGTCGCCGTCGCGGAGTTCGGCGACGGTGAAGCGCACGTCGTCACCCCACTTCGGGAAGTTGACGAACACCCGGCCCCGGCGCGACACGCTGACCCCGGTCGGCATCGGGCCGGTGAATTCGTGCACGACCTCGAGTTCGCCCAGCGGCTGGTCGGTTCCGGTCACGGCGATCACGCCGTCCCGACGAGGTGGTCGCGCAGCTGACGGCAGGCGTCTTCGCACTTGCGGCAGGCCTCGGCGCACAGGGCGCAGTGCCGGTGGTGGTCCGCGTGCCGTTCGCACTCTTCGGCGCAGGCGCGGCAGGCTTCGGCGCACGCCCGCAGGAGCGCGTCGAGGACGGCGGTGGTGCCCGATCGGCGGGACAGCACCCGGGCCGTGGTGCCGCAGAGGTCGGCGCAGTCCAGGTCGGTGCGGATGCAGTGGGCCAGGTCGGCGACAGCGGGTTCGGACAGGCAGGCGTCGGCGCAGACGGTGCAGGCGCGGGCGCAGGCCAGGCAGTCGTCGATGCAGTTGGCGATGGCGGCCGGGTCGAGGCCGCCGAGCTGGTCGGGATGGCTTTCGAGCAGGGGCAGGGTCACGAGTCGTCCTCCGAGGTGGTGGGTCGGCACGGCTTCGTCCGGAAGCGATCCGGTCGCGTACCCGCCCGGCGGGCGATCAACCGTCTCGCCCGGGCTCGTTTCGTCCCGGGCGGAGCGGGTAGCCCGAACGATTCCCACGGAAGAGGCGGCCCATGACGACCGAACGCCCCGCAATCCCGATCGAGATCCGGGTCGACGGCACCGACCACCGGCTGGCGGTGGACCCGCGGCGGACCCTGCTGGACCTGATCCGCGATCAGCTGGGGGAGCCGGTCGCGAAGAAGGGCTGCGACCACGGCCAGTGCGGCGCCTGCACCGTCCTCGTCGGCGGCCGCCGGGTGCTCGCCTGCCTGATCCTGGCCGTCACCTGCGACGGCGCCGAGGTGACGACGGCGTCCGGGCTGGCCGCCGACGGCGCCCTGCACCCGATCCAGCAGGCCTTCCTGGACAACGACGCCTTCCAGTGCGGGTACTGCACGCCCGGCCAGGTCTGCTCCGCGGCCGGGCTGCTGGCCGAGTTCGCCGACGGCGCGCCGAGCCACGTCACCTCGCCGGTCAGCGCCGCGCCGGAGTGGTCCGATGCCGAGATCGCCGAGCGGATGAGCGGCAACCTCTGCCGCTGCGGGGCCTACGCCGGGATCGTCGCCGCCGTCCGGGAGTCCCGATGAAGACCTTCGCCTTCACCAAGCCCGCCACGGTGGCCGAGGCCGTGCGCGCGGTGTCCGGGGCACCGGAGGCGGTGTTCCTGGGCGGCGGCACCAACCTCGTCGACCACCTCAAGCTGAGCGTGGCGCGGCCGGACCGGATCGTCGACGTCACCGGCGTGCTGCCGGACGAGATCCGCGAGGACGACGGCGGCCTGTACGTCGGCGCGGGCGTGCGCAACAGCGACTTCGCCGCGCATGCGGCGGTCCGCGAGCGCTATCCGGTGCTGGCCGAAGCCCTGCTGTCCGGGGCGTCGGCGCAGCTGCGCAACATGGCCACCACCGGCGGGAACCCGCTGCAGCGCACGCGCTGCCTGTACTTCCAGGACGTCACGACGCCCTGCAACAAGCGCGAACCCGGCTCGGGGTGCTCCGCGCTCGGCGGGGCGACGCGCCAGCACGCGATCCTCGGCGCGTCCGAGGCGTGCGTGGCCACCCACCCGTCCGACCTGGCGGTCGCGCTGGCGGTCCTGGACGCCCGGGTGCACGTCGCCGGGACCGGCGGCGAGCGGGAAATCGCCTTCACCGACCTGCACCGGCTGCCCGGCGACCACCCGGACCGCGACACGGTCCTCGAGCACGGCGAGCTGATCACCGGCTTCACCCTGCCCGCCGCGGCGTGGGCGCGGCGGTCGGCCTACCGGAAGGTCCGGGACCGGGCGTCGTACGCGTTCGCCCTCGTCTCGGTGGCCGCCGGGGTGTCCCTCGTGGACGGCCGGATCGACGACGTCCGCGTTGCGTTCGGCGGAGTGGCGCACAAACCCTGGCGGGCCACCGAAGCGGAAGCCGTGCTGCGCGGCGCCCGGCCGGGGGAAGAGGTGTTCCGCGCCGCGGCGGACGCCGAACTGGCCGGCGCCCGCGCGCTCGAGGGCGTCGACGGCGGGAACGCCTTCAAGATCCCGCTCGCCCGCCGCACCCTCGCCGCGGTGCTGCGCGAGCTGACCACCGAGGAGCCGAACCGATGACCGAGCTGCTCGAACCCCGCGCCATCGGTACCCCGGCCACCCGCCGCGACGGCCCGGCCAAGGTCACCGGCACCGCGCCGTACGCCTTCGAAGCGCCGGCCGACCACCCCTTGTACGGCCACCCGGTGCAGGCCACGATCGCTCGCGGCCGCTGCGCCCGGATCGCCACCGTGGCGGCCGAGTCCGTCGAGGGTGTCGTGCGCGTCATCACGCCGTTCACCGCCGAGCGGCTGGCGAGCACCGACGACGCCGAGCTCGCCGTGCTGCAGGACCCGGGGGTGCCCTTCCGCGGCCACGTGGTCGCGCTCGTGCTCGCCGACACCCCGGAGACCGCCCGCCACGCCGCCGGGCTGGTGGAAGTCGAGTACGACGTCGAGCCCCACGACGTCGAGCTCAGCGCCGGCCGGTCCGACCTGTACGCGCCGGACTCGGTGAACCCGGACTTCCCGACCGACACCGCGCAGGGCGACGCCGACGCCGCCCTCGAGCGGGCCGAAGTGACCACCGACGAGACGTACACGACGGCCATGCAGCACAACAACCCCCTGGAACCGCACGCGACGACCGCGTTGTGGAACAACGGGATCCTCACCCTCTGGGACTCCACCCAGGGCGTCCACCCGGTCCGTTCCGCCATCGCCGAGGTGTTCGGGCTGCCCGAGGAGCAGGTCCGGGTCCGCTGCCCGTACGTCGGCGGCGGCTTCGGCTCGAAGGGCACGCCGCACGCGAACGTCGTGCTCGCCGCCATGGCCGCCCGCGCGGTGCCGGGCCGGGCGGTGAAGCTGGCGCTGACGCGGCAGCAGATGTTCGCCCTCGCCGGGTACCGCACACCCACGATCCAGCGCGTCCGGCTCGGCGCCGACCGCGACGGGCACCTGCGGGCGCTGCGCGTCGACGTCGTGGAGCAGACGTCCCGGATCAAGGAGTTCGCCGAGCAGACCGCGGTGCCCGCCCGGATGATGTACGCGGTGCCGGACCGGGCCACCAGTCACCGCCTCGCCGCGCTGGACGTGCCGGTGCCGTCGTGGATGCGGGCGCCGGGGGAGTGCCCGGGGATGTTCGGGCCCGAGGTCGCGATGGACGAACTCGCCGTGGCCCTCGGCCTGGACCCGATCGAGCTGCGGGTGCGCAACGAACCCGAGCGCGACCCCGAAGACGGGAAGCCGTTTTCCAGCCGGAACCTCGTCGCCTGCCTGCGCACCGGCGCCGAGCGCTTCGGCTGGGCGGAGCGGGATCCGCGGCCCGGCGTCCGCCGCGACGGCCGCTGGCTGACCGGGACCGGTGTCGCGGCGTCGGTGTACCCGGCGCAGCGCTCGCCCGGCTCCACGGCGCTGATCCGGTTCGAGGGCGGCCGGTACGTCGTGGAAATCGGCGCCGCCGACCTGGGCACGGGAGCCTGGACGATCCTGCCGCAGATCGCGGCCGACGCGCTTTCCGTGCCCGCGTCGGACGTCGAGGCCCGCATCGGCGACACCGGCTACCCGAAGGCGACCGTGGCCGGCGGCTCCTCGGGCACCGCGTCCTGGGGGACGGCGGTGATCGCGGCCGCGCGGGCGTTCCGCGACAAGTTCGGCACCGACCCGGCCGAAGGCGCCGAGGCGAGCGCGGACACGCCGGAGAACCCGGCCGAGGAGCAATACTCGATGTACGCGTTCGGTGCGCAGTTCGCCGAGGTGCGTGTGGACGCCGACACGGGTGAGATCCGCGTCCCGCGGCTGCACGGCACGTTCGCGGCCGGCCGGATCGTCAACCCGGTGACCGCCCGGTCCCAGTTCCTCGGCGGGATGACCATGGGGCTGTCCATGGCGCTGTTCGAGGACAGCGTCCTGGACCCGCGGACCGGGCACGTGGTCAACCACGACCTGGCCGAGTACCACATCGCGACCAACGCGGACGTGGCCGACCTGCGCGCGGAGTGGATCGACGAGCACGACCCGCACGTCAATCCCATGGGCACCAAGGGGATCGGCGAGATCGGCATCGTCGGCACCGCGGCGGCGGTCGCCAACGCGGTGTACCACGCGACCGGGGTGCGGGTCCGGAAGCTGCCGATCACCCTGGACGCGTTGCTGCCCGCGCTGCCCTGACCCGCGCGGCCCGTCACCGGTGCCCCGGCAGGGGGGGCCGGCAGAGGCGCAGTGCCCGCGGGTGGCCTCCCGGAGACCCGGTTCGCGCCAGGTCCGGGAGGCCATCCGGTTTCAGGCGCCGCAGCCGGCAATAGCGGCCCATTTGTGGGAGGCGATGTTCGTGATGAGTTCCTGCCCCTGGCCCGGTTTGCCGTCCAGTTCGAAGTTGTATTCGTGCAGGTCCGCTATGGCCGCACCCCGGCAGATACCGCGGCGCGAGCCGGTCTGGTTGGTGCCCCAGTACACGTAGACGTCGTCGGCGCCGCCGTACAAGCCGTTGTTGAACAGCGAGGCGGTGTTGTTCTTGCAGCGGCCCCAGTCGCTCGAGTTCCCGCCCCAGGCGCCGCAAAGGGCGACGTACCCGTAGCCGATGTAGGCGTAGAAGTTTCCGTCCGGTGCAGCCAGAGTCTCCTCCGCGGACGACTCAGCTGACGCGGGAGCGGCCACCAGAGCCAGTGAGCCGAGCACGGCCGCCGCGATGACGGCGATTTTGGGGAATCTCATCCGGTTCTCCTCATGAGTCGGCTATTGATTCGCGTCGTCGGTCACGGCGCGAGCTCGGGGAAGCGCCTGCCGTTGCAGCCGCTTCTTGGTGGTGACGTCGTCGCGGTATTTCTCCTCGAGAAGAGCCCGGTGCCGCGCGCCGAGTTCCTTGGCCGTCCGGGCGAGACCCGAGTTGATGGCACAGGTTGCCTCGGTCACGGCCAGCCGCTTCTCCTCGGCGACCGGCCAGGGCCGATCGGGAGGGGGCAAGGTCTCCCGCACCCGGTCCGGCGTCTCGTACGGAGTACCGGCGGCCGTCATGCAGGCCGACCACACCGTCACCGACGAGGTGAACGCCTGATCCGCCTTGACCGCGGCGACCGTCATATCGGCCAGTGCGGCCACCGCCGTTTTCGCTTGGTACCACGCCGGCAGATCGCCGTAGAGTCGACGCCTCGCCGTGGACTCGCAGCCGCGGTCGCTGTGGGTGAACGTCACTCCGTCGGGAGTCCTGGCCGTCAGCCCCTGGGGCACCGGTCCGTTGAGGGCGGCGGCAGCGGATTTCCTGCGTTGGGCGGAAAGGCTTTGCAGGTAGCGGGTGTTGGGGTTGTTCTTCGTCCACTCGTCGGTGGCCCGCTGGATGTCACTTCCGTAGCCGTGCTGCCCGGCCCACTCGATGTCGTCGAGGACGTAGGGGAAATCCCGCGCGCCGGGAACGGGGTCGGCGGGTTCGATCGTGTACTCGAACCCGGCCTCCCTCATGCACTTCTGCACGAGCATTTCTTCAGCGAGGACGAGTATTTCGGCCTCGCTCGCACCGGCGGGCAACCTCGGTTTCGGATCCTGTCCACAACCCGACAACAACAAAACGACTGCTGCGACGGCTGCTACATATCTGGCGGCCATTCCGGGATTCCCCTCGCGTGGCTACGAGATGAGTTTTCCCGGAAATGGTATCGAGGCCTGTTCGGGACGGGTCCCGAAGCGCGGCCGGGCGATCCACAGCGCCGATTTCGCGCGGCGAACGCCGCCGCGGCTCAGACCAGGGTCACCGGGGCTGATCCCTCGAAGCGGTACCCCACGCCGCGGATCGTGGTGATCGGATCCAGGTGCGGCTCGAGCTTGGCGCGGAGCTTGCGGACGTGGACGTCGACCGTCCGGTCGCCGCCGTGCTGCCGCGGCCAGAGGGCGGACTTCAGCGCGGTGCGGGTGAACACCCGATCCGGGTGTTCACCCAGGAATCGCAGCAGATCGAACTCCAGCCGGGTGAGCGCGAGCGGGCGGCCGAGCAGGATCGCCCGCCGGGACCCGGTTTCGATGCGCAGGAGTGGGTCCGGGACCAGCCTGAGGCGAGGCGCCGTCTGCGCCGTGACGGCCGGGTGCCGAGGGCGGACGGCCGTGACGTCGACGCCCGCCAGGCCGTCCAGCGCGGTGGCCAGCCGGGCGGCGACGGCGGCCGCGTCGCCGGCTCGGCCGGTGAGGTCGATCCGGATGTCCATGCGGAACACCTCGGCGGTCGGGCGCGATACGGGCGGGGTCGTCATGAGCCCGATTGTGGTTCGTGACCGCCTCGGAGGTGAAGGCTGCCCGGCGGCTGGAACACCTTGACGGCACAACGGTGAACGGGACGGTCAGCCGGCGACCAGCAACGGCACGAGCGCGTCGGGGCGGTCCAGCGGGATGATGTGGCCGCAGTCCTCGACGAGGTGGGTGGTGAGGTCGTCGGTCACCGGGCCCAGCTGGCGGGCGAGGGCGTCGCCCACCGGGTGCGCGCCGATCGCCACGGTGGGCACGGTGAGCCGGGCGGCCGCGGTGGCGTCCGCGATCTGCGCCGCGCTCTCGGGCATGGCCCGGTAGTGGCCGAAGGCGCTCCGGAGGGCGTCGCGTCCGGTGTACGCCGCGACGAAGTGGTCGCGGATCGCGGGTGGCACGCCGCGGCCCCGGGTTCCGGCGTCGAGGAACCAGCCGATGTAATCCGCCTCGTGCCCGGCGAGGACCGTCTCGGCGAGGGCCGGGACGGCGTGGAACCCGAACCACCACGGCGGCCCGCCGGCGAGGAAGTCCTCGGCCCCGGGCAGGCGCCCGAGCAGCGACTCCATGAGGACGAGCCGGCGGACCCGCTCGGGGCGCCGCACGGCGAGCAGGAACGCGGGCGGGGCACCCGCGTCGATGCCGGCGACCGTCGCCTCCGGTTCGCCCAGTGCGTCGAGGAGCGCTTCGGCGTCGGCCGCGAGGGTTCCGGCGTCGTAGCCGCCGGCGGTGCGGGTGGTCGCGCCGAGACCACGCAGGTCCGGGGCGATGACCCGGTGGTACCGGGCCAACTGCGGGATGACGGCGGTCCACAGCCGCCAGGTCTGCGGGAAGCCGTGCAGCAGCAGGAAAGCTGGCCCCTGCCCGGTGACGGCCACGCTGATGTCGATGCCGTTCGCCCTGACTCGCTGTTCGCGCACACCATCTCCGGAAGGAAGGGTTACCATTGGTGACCAGATGAGCGTAGGTAACCGATGTGGCCGCGCCAAGACGGCACTTTCCCGACAGGTGGTGAGCTCCAGGTGACCCCCTCGCCGAAGGGCGCGCGCGGCGACTTGTTCGACCCCGCCTGCCCGACCCGCAAGCTGCTGGACCGGATCGGCACGAAATGGACGTCCATGGTGGTGAAGGTGCTGGCCGAGGCCGGCCCGGACGAGGTGCGGTTCGCCGAACTGCAGCGCCGGATGCCCGGCGTCTCGCAGAAGATGCTGTCGGTGACCCTGCAGAGCCTCACCCGCGACGGCCTGGTGGAGCGCCGGGTGGAGCCGACGGTGCCACCCAGGGTGCACTACCGCCTCACCGGCCTCGGCCACTCCCTCGAGGTGCCGCTCGCCGCCCTGCGCAGCTGGGCGGAGGAGAACATGCCGGCGATCGACCGGGCCAACGCCACGGCCCGCGAATGACCCGTGACTGTCCGAAAGGGACCCTCACGCGAGCCCGAGGTGGTCGCGCAGAGTAGGACCGGTGTAGTCGGTCCGGAACGAGCCGCGCTCCTGCAGCAGGGGCACCACCTTGTCGGCGAACTCGTCAAGGCCGCCGGGCGTGACGTGCGGGACGAGGATGAAGCCGTCGCTCGCGTCGGCCTGGACGAGGCCGTCGATCGCCGCCGCCACGGTCGACGGCGAGCCGATGAACGTCTGCCTGCCGGTGACCTCGATGATGAGGTCGCGGGTCGACAGGTTCTTCGCTTCGGCCAGCTGCCGCCATTCCCGGGCGGTCGCGAGGGGATCGCGGTACATCCGGACGCTGGCGCGGCCGGGGGCGATCGTGGACCCGTCGACCACCGGGTCGGTCGACGGCAGGGGCCCGTCGGGGTCGTGCCCGGACAGGTCGTTGTTCCAGACCTGCTCGAGGAACTTGATCGCGGTCTGCGCGCTGACCTGCTGCCGCCGCACGAGGTGCGCGCGTTCGTGGGCGTCGGCGTCGGTGTCGCCGAGGACGAACGTGGCCGCGGGCAGGATCACCAGCTGCTCCGGCGTCCGGCCGTACTTGGCCAGCCGGCCCTTGACGTCGGCGTAGAACGCCTGCCCGGCTTCGAGGGTGCCGTACCGGCTGAAGATCGCGTCCGCGGTGGCCGCGGCGAACTCGCGGCCTTCGTCGGAGTCGCCGGCCTGGATGATCACCGGGCGGCCCTGCGGGCTGCGCGGCACCGGGAACCGGCCCTCGATGTCGAAGTGCCGGTCGTGGTGGGAAAACGCGCCCGCCCGGGTGTCGCGCAGGAACACGCCGCTGCCGGTGTCGGCGGCGATCTCGTCGCCGCGCCAGGAGTCGAACAGCTCCCAGGCGGTGCGCAGGAACGTCTCGGCCCGCTCGTAGCGCTGGTCCTGGGGCAGGAACCCGCCGCGGCGGAAGTTCTCGCCGGTGAAGGCGTCCCACGAGGTGACGACGTTCCACGCGGCGCGCCCGGCCGAAAGGTGGTCGAGCGAGGCGAACTGGCGGGCCACCTCGAACGGCTCGTTGAAGGTCGAGTTGATCGTGCCGGCCAGCCCGAGCCGATCGGTGACCGCGGCCAGCGCGGACAGCACGGTGAAGGTGTCCGGGCGGCCGACGACGTCGAGGTCGTAGATCTGCCCGTTCTGCTCGCGCAGCCGCAGCCCTTCGGCCAGGAAGAAGAAGTCGAACTTCGCGCGCTCGGCGGTCTGCGCGAGCTTGACGAAGGAGCTGAACTCGATGTGGCTGCCGGCTTCGGGGTCACTCCACACGGTCGTGTTGTTGACGCCGGGGAAGTGCGCCGCGAGGTGGATCTGCTTCCGGGTCATCTCAGGCTCCTCAGACGGCGGTGTAGCGGTTGGCGGGCCGGGGGAGGCCGAGCAGCCCGCGCAGGGTGCTCGCCTCGTACCCGGTGCGGAAGGCGCCGCGCGCCCGCAGTTCGGGCACCAGGCCGCGGGTGATGGCGGTCAGGTCGTGCGGGATCGCGCCCGGCCGCAGCCGGAAGCCGGAAAGCCCGGCGGCCTGCCAGTCGAGCAGCAGGTCGGCCAGGCCGGCCGGGGTGCCGGTGAAGACGTGCGCGTCGGAGGTGTACTCGGCGCCGAACCGGTCGTCGAGCCGGGTCTTGCGGTCCGCAGCGGCCTGCTCGGTCTCTCCGAGGAACACGACGACGTCGCCGAAGACGTGCAGGGTTCCCGCACCGCGCCCGGCCTTGTCCTGCTCGTCGCGCACCGCGGCGACGATCGCCGTCGCCTGCTCGCGGTCGAAGGGCGTCACGTAGACGACGTCGGCGGAGCGGGCAGCGAGCCGGTAGGGGACGGCGGCGTGGGCCAGCGCGGTGACCGGCGGCTGGCCCTGCGGCGGCCGTGGGGTGATCGACGGGCCCTTGACCGAGAACCAGCGCCCGGTGAAGTCGATGTAGTGCAGCTTGTCCCGGTCGACGAACCGGCCGGTGGCGACGTCGCGGATCTCGGCGTCGTCCTCCCAGCTGTCCCAGAGCCTGCGCAGCACCTCGACGTAGTCCGCGGCCTCGTCGAACAGCTCGGCCAGCGGGCTCGGCCGGTCGGGCTCGGCGGCGTCCTCGAGCCGGAACTCGCCGAACTCGCGGCGCCCGAAGTGCCGGTTGTCGTCGGCGCGCCCGGCGACCTGCACGCGGACCCCGGCGCGTCCGGTGCTGACGTAGTCGAGGGTGGCGATGGCCTTGGACAGGTGGAACGGCTCGGTGTGGGTGACCACCGCGGTCGGCACGAGCCCGATGTGCGAGGTCAGCGGCGCGACGCGGGCGGCGATCAGCACGGCGTCGAGGCGGCCTTGGACGATGTCGGTCCGCTCGCCCGGCCGGTCGAGATAGTTCACCGTCTGCAGGGCCAGGGAGTCTTCGATGGTGACGAAGTCCAGCTTCGCCGCCTCCGCCTCCCGGACCAGGTCGGCCCAGTAGCCGGCGGTGAGCAGCTCGCCGGGCCGTGCGCCGGGTTCGCGCCACGCGGCGGGGTGCCACCCGGCCCCGTCCAGTGCGACGGCGATCCGTGGTCCAGTCATCCCGGCGTCCCTTCTCCTCGGCCTGTGGCCGCAGTGTGCGCCGATTTCCGCGACCGGGGTCGAGGCGGCCAATGGCTGGGACGCGCCGGGGCCCCGGGAATAAACGGGGACCGGCCGATCGGGCCGTCCATTCGGGACCCCGGTTCCGCTGCGTGGACGTGATTGCCGGGCCGCGGACCGCGACCCGACAATGCCCGCCATGACAGCGTGGCACGGTGAGACCGCCTACGACCGGGAGCGGCTGGCGCAGTGGCGGGCCGGACAGGCGCGGATGCCCGGGCTCAGCAGGCGCGGGCTCCTGCGCCTGACGGCGGCCGGTGGGCTCGCGCTGGCCACGGCCGGGACGGCGACGGCGACCGCGTCGGCGGCGGGCCCGATCGTGAAGCCGCTGCCGCCGGAGTGGTTCGACGTGTACGGCAGCAACGCCGAGACGCGCTGGGAAGCCATGAGCGGGCAGGGCTACCTGACCCCGGTCGACCGGTTCTTCGTCCGCGATCACACCTCGACGCCGGTGCTGGACGCCGGAACCTGGCGGCTGCGGCTGTTCGGCTCCGGGTTGCGCGGCGCGCCGACGGCCGCCGCGCCGATCGAGCTGACGTACCGCGACCTGCGCGCACTGCCGTCCGAGACGATCACCGCGTTCATCGAGTGCACGGGGAACGGCCGCAGCTTCTTCACCAGCCAGCAGGGGCAGGCGGTCAGCGGGACCGCGTGGAAGCTCGGCGCGGTCGGGGTCGCGCGGTGGCGGGGCGTCCGGCTGGCGACGGTGCTCGCCAGGGCCGGGCTGACCCGGCACGCCGTCGACGTGCTGCCGGAGGGCCTCGACGCGGACTACGTGGCGGCCGGGGTGAACCTCGGCAAGGTCCGGCGGCCGCTGCCGGTGGGCAAGGCGCTGCAGGACGTCCTGCTGGCGTACGAGATGAACGGGCAGCCGCTGCCGCCGGACCACGGTTTCCCGGTGCGGCTGGTGGTGCCGTCGTGGGCGGGGATCGCGTCGATCAAGTGGCTGGGCCGCATCGAAGTGTCGGCGGCGCCGCTGGTTTCGCCGTGGAGCACCCAGTTCTACCGCCTGCTCGGCCCGGACTACCCGGCCGAGGGCACGCTCGTCACCGAGCAGGTGGTGAAGAGCGCGTTCGAGCTCCCGTGGGGTGCGACGCTGCCGGCCGGGCAGCGGCACGTGCTGCGCGGCCGGTCCTGGTCGGGCCACGGCCGGATCCGCCGGGTCGAGGTCAGCACGGACGGCGTCACCTGGCACCCGGCGCGGCCGATCGGCCCGGCCGCCGACCGTGCCTGGCTGCAGTGGGAGTACCCGTGGCGCCCCCGCACGGCGGGCCCCCACACCCTCCGGGCGCGCGCGACCGACGTCACCGGCGCGAGCCAGCCCGACATCGCGCCGTACAACACGCAGGGGTACCTGTTCGGCGCGGTCGTCCGGCACCCGGTCACGGTCGCTGCGGCCTGAAGCTCCGCTACGGCCTCGGCTTCGGCGGGCCGGCGCCGGCCCGGCGGAGGCGCTCGCGGGCCTCGTCCTCCGACAGCGAGGTGACGGGCTGCCCGACCGCGTGCTGGTACTTCGCGTCGTAGGCCCTGGTCCAGACGCCGGCCGCCCACGACCGCCGGAGTTCGCCGGTGGTGAATGCGCGGCCGCGCGCCCGGCGGTACGCGAGGAGGAACCGCTCGGTGTCCTCGACGGTGGCGAGCACGCCCGCGCTGACGGTCGAATACAGCGCGGCGGCGAAGCCGACCAGGACGGCCTCGCTTTCCGCGAGCACGCTGTCCCAGTCGTGCACCACCAGTAGCTCGTCCTCGCTCCAGCGCAGGTTGCCGGCAAGCCAGTCGCAATGGCCGATCACGGCTTCGGCCCCGCCGGCCCGCAGCCGGTCACGGGCCCGGCGCCCGGCGTCGTCGATCCACTCCGCGCCGGTCACCTCGTCGAGGTCGATCTCGGGGTCTTCTTCCGGACGTGGCCACAGTCCGTTCCCGGTGTGGTTCCAGGCCGCCCAGGACGGTGGCGGGTCGAGCGTGGCCACCTCGGCCGGCCGAGGGGCGAGCCGGATCAACCGCGCGAACGCCTCGGCGAAGGCCTCGGCTGCGTGCGCCGCACTCGGGAGCACCGCCCCACCGGGGACGTAGGTCTCGGCGGTGGCGACGTCGCCACCGAACGGCGCGACGCCGGTGAGCGGCTCCGGGCACGGATAACCGGCCTGGAACAGGCGGCGCTGGACGTCGACGCACGCGGCCAGCCGCGGCGAGCCCGGACGAACCTTGACCACGACCTCACGGCCGTCGGCCAGCCGCAGCCCGATGACGGCGGACAGGTGCCCGGAGCTGAACAGTTCCTCCGCCGGCGGGCTCCCCAGATGTTCCCCGCACCACCGGGCCAGCCGGCCGGGATCGACGGCACGGGCACGAGATGACATCGGAGCATCTTCACACCCGCTGGTGGTGTTCTGCCAGCAGGTCTAGTGCGCCGTGGACCGGTGCTCAGGCTCCACTGTGGACGCGGTCGATCAGCCACCACCCGGCGTTCCGTTGTAGACCGCGGCCCAGCCGTGGCAGTGATAGTCGCCGCGGCGGGTGAACACTGCGACGCCTCGGCTGCCGGCTGCCTCGGGGTACTCCGCGCGGTCGCCGGTGGCCGAGGCGAACTCCGGGCCTGCCCACACGAACGCGCGGGCTCCCGGTGGGCTGGTGATGGCGAGCCTTCCGGTTCCGTCGTCGGTGATCTCCGTTCCCGTGGCCCGGTCGCGTAGCAGGGCGAGGTAGTCCGCCCGGTCCAGCCGGCAGTCGGCCGGCTGGCCGCCCAGCGGCCAGTCGGGCGCGGGCCAGCGGGCGGCCGCGGCCCGGTACATCCGGGGCACGAGGCGGTCGGCGTGCTCCCGGGTGGCCATCTGCTCGCACATCCACAGCAGCCGTCCGGCGCCGCGCGGGGGTGCCGCCGCCCGCCAGCGGATCCGGCGGCCGAGGTCGGCCGCGGTGACCGCCACCCACGGGTGCACGGTCCCCAGCCGGCCCTGCTCGGCCAGCCAGCCGAAGTACCGCGGTGCTTCGGCGAGGATCGGCACCAGGCTCGCCATCGGCACGCCGGCGACGGTGCGCCGCGGCCGGGCGAACGCCGACGGCGTCCGGGCCACCAGCAGGAACGCCACCTGGGCGAGGTCGCCGGGGTCGCACGCGGTGAGCGGGACCAGCCCCGGCTGCGGCGGCAGCTTGTCGATCAGCTCGGGCCGGCCGCCGGCGCGCTGGAGACGGGCGACGTGCGGGCGCAGCTCGTCGGCGACCGGTGCCTCGGCGAACTGCGGCACCTCGGTGGCGATCGCGCGGGTCAGCAGGCTTTCGGCCTGCTCGGGGTCGCCCGGGACGTCCTGCTTCGCCAGCTCGGCGTGCAGGTCGATGCCGACCTGCACGCTGACCATCAGCCGGGTGGTGAGCTTGCCCAGCTCGGTGACCGCGAGGAGCACGGAATCGTCGTCCTGCCGCACTTCGGTGAGGTAGCCCTCGGTGACCAGCAGGTCGAGGGCTTCGTGCACCGGGCCGACGTTCTGCGCCCCCTGGTGGTTGGCCAGTGTCCGCACCCACCAGTGCTCGGCGTCGGCGACGCTGTGGATGCGGTCCTGCGCCGCCTCGGCGAGCAGGTGGTCGGGCAGGCTGCCTTCGATGTGGGAGCGCACGGTGTAGCCGTCGACGAGTGCCTGCTGCCACTTCGGCCGCTCGCCCTCGGTCGTGACGAGGTAGGCCCACCCTTCGGTTTCCCCGGCGCCGATGCGCCCGGCCCGGCCGAACATCTGCTGGACGGTCGCGACGCCCATGCTCGTCGTCCCGAGCTGGGTGTCGCGCACGACGACCGCCCGCGCGGGCAGGTTCACGCCCGCGGCGACGGTCGTCGTGGCCACCAGCACGTCGAGGTCGCGATGCCGGAACCCGCGTTCGGCGGCGGCCTTGTGGTCCCAGTCCTTGTAGTGGATGCCGACGCGCACGGCGGTGCAGACCCGTTCCAGCCGGTCGAGGTCGTCCGCGTCCACGCCGTGGACGTCGGCGCCGCGGGCGGTGGCGATGGCCAGCGCGGTCGCGCGCACGTTGCGCTTGCTGCCGCAGAACACCAGCACGCTGCCCGCGTCGCGGGTGATGGCTTCGGTCAGCTCGACGACCTTGCCGATCCGGGCGGCGTGCTCGACCGACCGGCTGCCCGAGCCGGCGATGACCGGCAGCTGCCAGGTCAGCCGGCTCGGCCGCCACGACACGGTGACCAGCCGCGCGCCCAGCCAGCTCGCGATGTCGGCGGCGTTGGACACCGTCGCGGACAGCCCGACGATCCGCACCGGCGAGCCGTCGCCGCGCACGCGGGCGAGCAAGGCCTCCAGCAGCGGACCGCGCATCGGGTCGCCGAGCAGGTGGATCTCGTCGACGACCAGGCACGCGACCTGCGCGAGCGCCTCCCGCATCGACGCCGTCCGGCACAGCGACTCGAACTTCTCCGTCGTCGCGATCCACAGGTCGGCCTCGCGGATCTTCCGCAGGTCCGTGACGTGCTCGCCGGAGAGCCGTTCGACGTGCAGGCCCAGCTCCTGCCACGACGCGAGTTCGCGCTCCAGCTCGTCGGTGAGCGAGCGCTGCGGGACGAGCCAGGCCGCCTTGCGCCCCTGGCCGCGCAGTGCCTTGACGACCGCCAGCATGCCGATCACCGTCTTGCCCGCCCCGGTCGGCGCGGTGACCACCAGGTGCTCGTCCGAGCCGGCGAGCACCGGCGCGGCTTCGGCCTGGGCCGGGTTGAAGGTCGGGAACGGCAGGTAGTCCAGCCACTCGGCCGGGACCAGCGTGCCGGCGTCGACCGGCGTCCACGCCGTGGTCCGGGCGTCCGCGTGCGCCTCCCAGATCAGGTCGAACGCGTCTCGCGCGGCGGTCGCGGCGAACCCGTCGCGGACGTCCTCGGCGGCCGCCTGCCCGCCGAGCGGGACCAGCTTCGTCGTCGCTCGCAGCAGGGCGAGCTCACCGACGGCGCCGACCGACGAAACCACTTCGTCTTCCAGCCAGTAGCGCACCTGGCGGCAGGGCACCCCGGCGTCGTCCAAGGCCGTCCGCAGCGGCGCGAACTCCGGCGCGAGCGGCAGCAGCACCCGCACGTCGACCTCGGGCGCGTGCCGCGGGACGGCGAGGTGCGGGTCCGTGGTCTTGACCCAGTGGAGCAGCCTCGGTTCGACTTCGCGGGGGTCGATGGCCGGTCCGCCGTGGGCGATGATCCGCGCCCCCGGCTGGTTCAGCAGGGCCTCGACGTAGGCGCCCACTTCGTGCGTCTCGATGGCGCGGATGCGGAATTCGCCGGGCGGCACGTCGCAGTCGAGGTCGAATTCCCGGCGCGGCGGCGCCTCCGGTGGGGTCATGAGCTGCGCGTAGGTGCGCAGCTCCAGATCGCGGAGGCGGTAGGCGGCCGGACAGGCCGGGCACACCACGGCGATCAGGTGGCCCGCCTTTTTGCCCGGCTTCACGTTGGGGCCGTCGTAGACCTTCCGCAGCGCGTGCAGGGGCTGCGCGCAGGCCGGGCAGGAGCGCGGGCTTTCGGCTTCGTAGAACCAGCCCGGCTGGTCGAACCACCGCTCGGTGGCGTTCACCCGGACGCCCCAGCGCTGCCGCACGACGCCCTCGACCGTCGTGTCCGGCGGTGCCGGCGGTGGCGGGGGTGCCGGGGCGGTGAGCAGCTGGTCGTACCGCTTCAGGCCGAGTCCGGCGAGGTCCCCGACCGTCCGGCAGGCCGGGCAGACGATCGCGATGTACCGGAAGTCCTTGCCCGCGCTCCGGTACGGCTTGCGCAGGGTGTGCAGCGTGCCGCCGCAGCCGGGGCACGGGTGCTCGACGGCCCGCTCGTACGACCAGCCGCCCTCGGCGAATCGGCCGGTGCCGGGCGGGACGAACACCTGCCAGCGCGCCAGCGCGATTCCGGTGATCGTCGAGTCGCTCGCGGATTCCGACGGCCACGACGGCGCATCGGCCGGCTTTTTTTCCTCGCCCTTCGGTTTACGGCGTCCGAACACCGCATTCCTTCCCCAGTTTTCCCCGGCGGTCCGGGTCAGGCTACCGAGCCGGAGAACGGACAGAGGGAATCGACGCCCTGCGGAAGGGACATTGCACCGAACGGACCAGCGACCCGGAAACCCGGGTCAGCCACGGCTTCCCGACCGCCCGGCATCGCCACCGTGGTCCGCGATGCCGCCACCGACCTCGGCAGCTCGCCCATCGCGCCCTGGCCGGGCCTCGGCGCGCTCGCTACCCGGACCGCGGTTGGCCCGCCGCCCGGCGCTTCGCTCCCGAGGTCGCCTGATGCCCGATGTCGGCCCCGCCTTCCGCCGGTGTCGGGTCCACTCGTTCGAGCTTCGTCCAGCCGGTCCAGCCGCGCGTTCTCAGCAGCTCGACCAGCCGGCGGGCCGGTGGGGCGGTGTCGAAGGCCAGGGTGTCCATCAGGTCGGCGAACGGCGGCTCGACGTCGGTGTCGCCGACGCTGTCCTCGGCCAGGCGCGAGATGTAGCCGGCCAGCTCGTCGGCCAGCCCGGTCAGCTCCGGATCGCCGTCCGCTCGGTCGAGAGCCTGCCCCAGGGTGAGGTAGAAGTCGATGAGCGGCGGGTCGGCGATCTGCTCCCGCTTGCGCGCCGCCCACTCCGGGACCCGCTCGGGTGAGTGCGCCGCGAGCAGGATCCAGCCGTCCCGTTCGACCTGGACGATCCGCTCGTCGACGCCGAGCGCCCGCAGCCGGTCGAGGATGCCGGTCACCTCCGGGGGCAGCGCCAGCCCGTCCCCGGAGGCGAGGCGGCGGATCCGCTCGCGGTGCCGCTGCCGCTGCCGGATTTCCGCCCGCAGGCGCCGGTCGATGTCGGCGATCGCCGCGGCGAACTCCTCGTCGTCGGCCTGCAGCAGTTCCCGCACCCGCGACAGCGGGACCCCGGCCTCGGCGAGGGTCCGGATCCGGATCAGCTCGACCACGGCGCCGGCGTCGTACCTGCGGTACCCGGAGCGGTCGCGTCCGGGTTCCGGCAGCAGCCCCTTGGCGTGGTAGTGCCGCACCGCGCGCACCGTGACCCCCGCGTACGACGCCAGCTCGCCGATGGTCAGCATCAGTCCAGTGTCCACGGCCTCTGCACGTCGTGGATCAGCCGGGCGATCTCCGGAGCGTGGGTGACGACGAGCCGGTGGTCGGCCTCGAGCCACGACGTGGCGACGTGCGGCCGTTCGCGGACGAGCCGCTCGACACCGGCCCGCCAGTTCCGGTTGCGCCACTGCGTCCGCGCGTCATCACCGTTTCCCGCCATGGAGGTCGACATGATCAGGTGGACCGGGCGGTCGATCTCCCGGTACAGGTCGAGAATGCCGGAGCGCACCGCCTCGATCTCGAGGTTGAGGTCGAGGAAGTCCTGCGGGGTCAGCAGCACCTGGCGCGCGGTGCCCTCGGCCCGCGCGAACTCGTGCCGCAGCCCCTCCGCCATCGCCCGGAACTCCGGCAGGTCGGCTTCGGTGAGGAACGGTTCGGGGATCGGGTTGGCGCCGTCGACGAGGACGAGCCCGGCCACCGCGTCCGGATGCCCGGCGGCGTGGTGCACGGCCAGGTCCGCGCCCAGAGAATGGCCGACGAGCAGGGGCGCGCGGGGTGCCACCTCCGCCAGGACGGCGTCGAGATCGCCGAGGAACGCCTCGAAGGTGTACCGGTCGGCGGGGGAGGAGCGCCCGTGGCCCCGGAGGTCGAAGGTCACCACGTCGAAGTCGTGGCGCAGCAGCTCGGCCAGCTCGTGCAGGTCGGCTTGCGTGGTGAGGAGCCCGGGGCACAGGACCAGCGGCCGTCCCCGGCCGCCGCGGGAGGCCGAGATCGTGACGCCGTCGTGGCGGACTTCGAACCGGCCGGTTTTTGTAGTCATGGCCCCCATGCTGCGGGGTTGACCGTGCGTCAGGGTCAACCCCGCCGCGGCGCACGCCCGCCGATGGACAGGGCGACGGCCGCGCCCGCCAGGCAGACCACGGACGTGATCAGGAAGATCGCGCGGTATTCCGTCAGCAGCGCCTCGCGGACCGCGCCGAGGTATTCGGCGAGGGCGCGGTCGTAGGCCGGCTGGGACGGGAACAGGATCCGGAGGGGCGGATTCAGCGACGCGGTCAGCGTGTGGAAGTAGTGCAGGCCGAAGGCGGACACAGCCGCGACGCCCACCAGCATGCCGGTCATCCGCGCGACCACGACCGCGGCCGACGCGACGCCGTGCTGGGCGCGCGGCACGGCACGCAGCGCGACGGCCGACAGCGGAGCGATGACCAGGCCGAGCCCCAGCCCGGCGAGCGCCAGGTCGACGTCGAGACGCGGCAGGCCCAGGACGGACCTGGCCGCGAGGACGTCGGCGGGCCAGCGGGACATCAGCAGGTAGCCGCCGGCCGCGATCAGCATCCCGGCGCCGGCGATCCAGCGCTCGCCGATCCGCGTGGCGAGCAGGCCGCCGAGCAGCGCGCCGACCGGCAGCGCGACCAGGAACCTCAGCAGGAGCTCGACACTGCCGCCGTCGTCGCGGCCGAGCAGCGTCTGCGCGAACAGGTCGACGTCGACCAGGGTGATCATCAACGCCGCCCCCGCGGCGACGCTCGTCCCGAGCGCGGTGAGGAACGGCCGCAGTGCCACGTTCGCCGTGTCGACGAGCCGGACTTCGGCGCGCGCCTCCCACCAGAGGAACGCGACCAGGGCGACCCCGGCGCCGATCAGGAACGGCACGCCCCACGGCGGCAGCACCTGCTCGCGCGGGTCCGGGTTGTCCAGGCCGATGACGAGCAGCGCGAGCGTGAGGGCCAGCAGCAGGACGCCGACGAGGTCCACGCGCGGCCGCTCGGCCGGTTTCCCGCCCCCGACGGAAACCTGGACCGCGATCGCGGCCAGCACGGTCAGCGGGACGTTCACCCAGAACACGCCGCGCCAGCCGGTCGCGGCGGCCAGCCCGATGCCGTAGAGCGGGCCGAGCACGCTGCCGAGCTCCTGCGCGGCGCCGACGGCCCCCAGCACGGCGGAGCGGCGGTTGCCCGGCCACAGGTCCGCGGCCAGCGCGAGGGTCACCGGAAGCAGCGCGCCCCCGGCGGTCCCCTGGAGCACCCGGCCCGCGACGAGGAGCGGCACCGTGCCGGCCAGCGCGGTGACCACCGACCCGGCGAGGAACCCGCCGAGGCAGGCCTGCAGCAGCAGCTTGCGGCCGAACCGGTCGGAGTACTGGCCCAGCAGCGGCATCGCGGCCACGTAGCCGAGCAGGTAGCCGGTGATGACCGGCGTGACGATCTCCAGCCGGTTCACCGGAACGCTCAGGTCGTCGATGAGCTGCCGCAGCAGGCCGACCACGACGTAGGTGTCCAGCGCACCGAGCAGCACGGCGAGACCACCGGCGCCGACAGCGAGCGCGCGGCCGCCGCGCGAGGTGACCGGCTCGGTCACGCCGGCGCGGTCACGGTGACCGGCTTGTCCACATCGGACAGCGTGACGTCCACGCTCGCGTTGCCGGCGAACCCGAGCGAGGCCTTGACCGGCAGGTGGCCGCCGTCCTGGCGCAGCCAGAAGGTGGCGTTCGCGTCCGAGGACACCCCCGGCACCAGTGCGGCCATCGCGCCCTTCGGGACCGTCCCGGTGACGCGGTAGGTGGGCGTGCCGCCGACGTCTTCCGTCCCGTCCGTCTTCGGGCCCTGGACCGAGGACAGCACCTTCGGGATGCCGCGCTGCGGGTCGAGGATCGCGGACGGGTCGTAGATCGAGGAGCTCAGCGCCGCGGGGATCCGCTGGAACCCGCCGGTGGGCCCCTTGAGGTAGAGCGAGCCGTCCACCAGGACGAACTGGGCGTCGACGACCTGGCCCATCAGCTCCAGCGTGCCGGTGCCCTTCGCGCCGCCGCCGTTGGCCTTGGTCAGGTCGCCGTCGACGCTGTGCACGCTCAGGCCCGGCACGGTGCCGTTGACCTTCAGCGCGAAGTGCGTGCTGGTGACGCCGCCCGTCGCCGTCGCGCTGTCCTTGAGCAGGGCACCAGCGTCGGGCAGTGACGCGCCACCGCCCGAGGAGCAGCCGGTGAGGATCGCCGCGCCCAGTGCCACCACCGCGAGCAGGCCACGCCGCAGAATCATGCGCCCACCCTAGATCAGGGCCACGCCTCGGCACGGACCGCCTCGCGCCGAGCCGACCACTCAGCGGCGCCCTGTTCGCTCAGTGGCCCGAACGGATGGCCGCCCATGTTCAGCGCCCCTGAGGCTGCCGAGCCGCGTGTGCACCCGGCTTGTCCCTGCGTGCAGCACACCTACCGCAACCATCACCCGCACGGACAAAGTCGCCTCATGACGAAGCTGAGCGCCGAGCAGATCGCCCGGCACGCCTACGACGCCGGGTTCCGCGGCCAGGGCCTGACCACCGCCGTCGCGGTCGCGCTGGCCGAGTCCGGCGGGCGGACGACCGCGCACAACGCCACGCCGCCGGACGATTCCTACGGTCTCTGGCAGATCAACATGCTGGGCGCGCTCGGCCCGGAACGCCGCCGCCAGTACCACCTGAAGTCCGACGACCAGCTGTTCGACCCGGACACCAACGCGCGGGTCGCGAACCGCATCTCGGGCGACGGCCACGACTTCACGCCCTGGTCGACGTACACGAACGGCGCTTACAAGCACCACCTGACGGCCGCGCGCAAGGCCGCCCAGGACGTCACCAAGCACCACGGCGGGCCCTCCGCGCGAGGGGGTGGCGAGCCGCTGCGGGTGGACGACGCGGTGCTGCACTCCTACGTGCGCCGGACCCGGCACGTCGCCGACGCGCTGCACACCGCGACCGGGCAGCTGCGCGACGTCCGCGAGATCGCCCGCGACAGCTTCGGGAAGATCGGTGAGGAATCGGGCTTCGCCGACGCGCTGGCCGGGTTCGGGCTGGCCCTGCAGCGGCAGGTCAAGGGCGTCGGCGCGCACGCCGACGGGCTCGCGTCGGCCGCCGGGAAAGCCGCGAAGTCCTATCGCGACCACGAGACGGCCACCGTCGCCGCGCTGAACGGAAAGGGCTGAGATGGACACCGCCGCGCTCGCCCGCTCCTTCGCGAAGGACCTCGTCGCGCACCGCAACAAGCTCGCGGGGAAGGCCGAAGACGCCGTCCGCGCCGAATACGCCCTGCACCAGGTGGCCGGAACGCTGGACGCCCAGCACGACGCCTACCACAAGGAAAGCCGCACCGTCCTGGACCACTGGCACGGCCGCGGCGCCGACGGCTTCCGCCACCACAGCGCGAAGCTGACGAAGGAGCTCCGGATCACCGGCGAGGCGGGCGCGGCGGCGGAGCAGGTCGTCGCGCACGTGGCATCCACTGTGGACAGCGGGCACACCGCCGTGCAGCGGCTGGTCGACGAGTACACCGCCCAGGCCAAGCAGGTTCTCGACGCGGGTGTCGCGGCCGGGACGCAGGCGGCGTTGATGCGGGCCGTCGGGCACGCCGCCGACCTGGTGCCGCGGTACACCCGGCAGTCCGCGTCGACCCTGCGGCACGTCGACGCGGAACTGAAGGCGGCGGCGAAGAAGCTGCAGGAACTGCGGAAGGACCTGGCCCACGACGAGGTGATGGACAAGACGGCGCCCGCGAAGGCGGTTTCTGGGCGGGGCCAGGAGATCGTCCACGCGGCGCGGAAGGAACTGGGCACCCGCGAGAACCCTCCGGGCAGCAACCGGAACCCGTACGGGCCGACCGCCGCGTGGTGCTCCTCGTTCGCGACGGCGATGTGGCGCAAGGCGGGGGTGCGGATCCCGGTCCTGCCCTTCAGCGGCGACGTCTACCACTGGGGCGAACGCAACGGGCACGCCTACGGCAAGCACGCGCTGCACGAAGCGAAGCCGGGCGACGTGCTGATCTTCGGCACCGGCCCGCAGAACACGTCGACGAGCAAGCACATCGGCATCGTCGAGAAGGTCGAAGGGAACCAGGTCACGATGATCGAGGGCAATTCCGGAGATGCCGTCCGCCGGAACACGCACACGCTCTCGGCGTCGACGTTCTACGGAGGGGTTCACCCGTGATCACCGGAAAAGCCGCCGACCGGACGGTCGCCGTCGAGGTCGCTCCCGGCGGGGCGCTGCAGGAACTGACCCTGGAAGCCGCGGCGCTGCGGCTGGAACCGGACGAGCTGGCCCGCCGGATCCTGCTGCTGACGGCGGCCGCTTCGGCGCGGGCCACGGCTTCCCTGTGGCACACGCAGGACGGTGTCGAGGCTCTTGGCCTGCCGGAGCCCGGGGAAGCCGCGGAAGAGACCACACCGGACAGCTGGCGGGCCCAGTGAGCGACGACGACGTCCCGCAGCCCGGCTACGGAACCCGGCTGGCCGCGATCCGCGCGGCCGCGGCGGCCGACGGGGTCGCGGTGGAGGTCGATCTGCACGGGGCCCTGGTGGACCTGCGGTTCGACCGGTGGGCACTACACCGCTCGCCGGCAGAGCTGGCCGGGCTGATCCGGCGGCTGGCCGCGCAGGCGGGGGCGGATGCGCTGCGCCAGGGCCGCGAAGTGCTCGGGGACCTGCTGCCGGACGATCCGGCGACGCCCCGCCCCCGCCGGCCACCCGCGCCCGAGGACGACACCCTCGTCCCGGCCACCTGGGCGACCTGACACGGGCTCGTGAGTGGTAAGGCGGGTTCTAACCCGCCTTACCACTCACGACGAGCCGCGGGAGAGTGCTCAGCGGACGTCGTCGACCATGCGCGCCAGCCGGTCGGCCAGCCAGGCGCCGTCGGCGGGGGTCACCGTCACCCACGGCTCACCGCCCACGTCTTCCGGAGTCACCGCGTACCGGCCGGCCGCCGTGTCGAACCACGCCAGCACCGGGCTCCGGCCCGCCGGGCCGGTCGCCGCCAGCTGGCCGGCCGCGTACCGCTCCGCCGTGACCAGCGTCGCCAGCGGACGGACCGCGCGGCCGGTGATCCCGGCCGTGCCCAGCGCCCGCTCGAATGCGTCGTACCCGCTGCGCGCGTACGCGTCCATCGCCGCCGAATATGCCGCCCGCGGCAGCCGCAGCTGGTCACCCGGACCCGGCTCGGCCTCGCCCACCATGCGGGCCACCGCGGCGACCAGGCCGTCCGGGCGGACCGGCTCCAGCACCAGGTCGCGGTCGTCCAGCACGGCGAGCACGCCGGCGCCGTTCCGCGCCGCCGCGAGCAGCCGCCACGGCGCCTCACCCAGCACCAGCGCGTCGACGCTCACCGTCGGCGAACCCAGCAGCACGACCAGGTCCGCCAGGTCCGGGTCGACGTCGTCCCCGTCCGTGAAGCCCGCCTCGGCGAGACCGGCGAACACCCGCACGCCGAGGTCGTCGCGCTCGGCGTGCGTCGCACCGTGCGACGGCACGTCGAACGGGTACGGCGGCGGCCCGCCCGGTCCCAGGTCCTCCCAGAGGAGATCGAATTCCAGATGCGACAGGATCACTCCCGCCGCGGTCGCGGTGCGCCGCGCCATGGTCCCCCTTCCCGTGCCGGACGGCCGCCGTGGGGCACGATGGTGCCGATGGCCGAGCCGCAGTCGATGGACGTGCCCGCGAGCGGGTACCTCGTGGTCCGCGCGTCCGGGGCGGCGGCCGCGCGCGCCGCGATCCTCGGCGGCCGCGGCGACCCCGAGGACGTCCAGCTGCTGCTGCGCTGTCCCGTCCCCCGCGCGGTCGCCGAGTCCGGCGCGAAGCTGACGTTCGCCGACGCGACCCTGCACCTGCAGCCGTCCGGCGTCGTGATGCTGACCGTCGCGGCGGCGAAGCTATCGATCTCCTTCGCCGAGCTGCGGCCGCTGATGTTCCGGCCGGTCGAGGTCGACGCGCCGCTGCGCAGCCTCTTCGCGGGCGCGGTCGCGCACGTCGTGGCGGCCGGCCCGCGGCTCGACCCGCACGGGCTCGCCCACCACCTGCTGGGCCTGGCCGAACTGGTGCTGCGGAGTGCGCTGCGCGGTGAGCTCGACCGGGTCGACGCGCTCGCGGCCCGGCGGCGCGAAGCCCTCGAATACATGCGCGCCCACCTCGGCGAGCAGTCGCTCAGCGCGGACAAGATCGCCGAAGCGCTGTACATCTCGCGTCGGCGGCTGTACCAGCTGTTCGACGACGGCCAAGGCGTGTCGGAACGGCTCAAGGGCCTGCGGGTCGAACGCGCGAAGGCGTTGCTGGCCGATCCGGCGAAGGCGGGGCGGGGGATCGCGGAAATCGCGCGGGACTGCGGGTTCACCAGCGCCCCGCACTTCTCGCGGACGTTCCGCCGGGCGACCGGCCGGACCCCGCGCGAGTTCCGGGAGCGGGCGCTGCGGGGGTGAGGTCGACACCGGCGACGAGCGTCCCGGCCAGGCCGGCGACCTCCAGCCAGCCGCGGCCACCGGGGGAGTGCAGCGTGAACACGGCCGCGCGCGGCCGGTCCGGGTCGAGCACGACGGCCTGCAGCTGCGCACCGGACAGGCCGATCCGCTCGACGATGACGACCGGGTATCCGCGGCTGGTGTGCGCGGTGCTGACGTCGCGGATCCCGGGGGTGGTGTCCGCGATGTGGTACCCGAGGTCCGCGGCCTCGCCGGGGTTTCCGGCCGGGACGACCCCGGCGATGAGCAGCGCGGGATCGGCGTCGCGGTGTTCGACGAGGGCCAGCAGCCCGGCCCGGTGCTCGTGGGCGATCTCCGCGCACTGGACGGCGGCGGCCTCCAGGCCGAGGTCTCGGGCGGCGTCGGGGCCGCGCAGCCGGGCCATCAGCGCGTGCAGCTCGGCGGTGGTGCGCTCGACGGAGTTTAGGTTCACCGGGGTGATCCCCGGAACGGCGGGCAGTTTCACCGGCCACCCAGTGCCGCGGCGAACGCGCTGACGGCCCCCGGCGGCGGCGTGACGGGCTCGACGGGGGTCTTGGCGACGGTCACGCCGAGCTCGCGCCCGACGGCCGAGAAGGTCTCCAGGTGCGCGGCCACGCCGGGGAAGCCGGGTGGGGCCGGCGAAGGGGCACCGTCGCCGAGGGCGCTGAGCCGCTCGGCGACGCGGGCCGCTTCGGTGGTGTGGGCGCGTTCCAGGTCGCGGGCTTCGGCGAGGAGGCGGTCGAGGTCGTCCTGACGGGCCGCGAGCCGGGCGCGGGCGGCGATCAGGTTCGGCTGGGCGGCGGGGGAGAACTGGGCCTCGGTTTCGGCCTGCTCGACGTCGTCGCGCGCGGCGGTGACGGCTCGGCGCGCGGCGGTGGCGCGGCGGTCGAGGTCCTCGGCCCGGCGGTGGTGTGCGAGGAGGGTGCCGGCCCAGCCTTCGAGGACTCCGGCGGCGGCACGGAGGGCTTCGCGGGTGGCCGGCAGCCCGGCGGCGGCTCGTTCGGCGCGGGTCGTGAGGGCCTGGGCGGACCGGCCGGCCCACTCGGGAATCGGGCCGGGGGAACGGATTTCCTCGAGCCGGGCCGCGGTGGCGGTGCAGCGGCGGGCGGCTTCGGCCACGGCGTCGGGGCGGCCGGGGACGGGGTCGAAGCCGAGGCCGCGGAACTCAGCCATGGGCGTGACCCGGTCGCCTGGGGCTGAGGGCGGGATTCGGTTCGCCGGGGGCCGGGCGGTCGGGTTCGGGTGTGGCGTGGGCGCGCTGCGGTTGGCCGGGGGCCGGGCGGTCGGGTTCGGGTGTGGCGAGGGCGCGCTGCGGTTCGCCGGGGGCCGGGCGGCCGGGTTGGGGCGTGGTGAGGGCACGCTGCGGTTGGCCGGGGGCCGGGCGGTCGGGTTTGGGCGTGGCGTGGGCGCGTTCCGGTTGGCCGGGGGCTGGGTGGTCGGGTTCGGGCGTCGCGACGGCACGCTCCGGCTCGAGGGGGCCGAGGCGGTCCGGCCCGCGATCCCGGTCAGCCATCGGCCCGGCCCAGCTCGTCGGCCGCGGCGGCATCGGTGGCCCGGTAAGCCTTCGCGGCCGTCCGGACGCCCGCCGCCGCGCTCGCGAAGTCCGTCTCCACCGCCCGTATCCTGCCGGACAGCTCGCCGGCCAGCGCGGTGAGCGCCGCCGAGACCGGCCCCGGCCCGAGGTCGTCCGGTGGCTCCAGGGAGTCCGCGGCCGAGCGGTACTCGTCCGCGGTGTCCTCCAGGCGCGCCGCCAACGCGTCGAGCGCCGCCGGGTCGGCGTGGAAGCCGGTCATTCGCCGAACACCGGGGGATACGCCGGCGGCAGGTCGTCGAGCAGGTCGTACCCCTTCGCGTACTTGTCGCGGTGCTCGGTGTCCTCCTCGCGCCGCGTGCCCTGGCCCGGCGGGTACATGCCGTACCCGCCCGCCGTGCCGCGGCCGCTCGTCCCGCCCGGTCCGAAGCCCGGCGTCGCGGCGCCGAACCGGCCCGCTCCGGCTCGGCCGCCTTCGCCGAGCGTCCCCGAGCCCGGCGTTCCGGCCACGGGGACGCCGGCGAAGCCGGGACCGTACCCGGCCGCAGCCGGCGACCCCGGCCCGGTGGCGCCGATGACCCCGTCGAGCGCGCCCGGGACCCCGGCGCCGGTGAACGTGGACGGCAGCGCGGACGCGGTCGACGTCGAGTCGTCCCGCCCGGCGCCCGGCTGCTCGGGCGATTCCTCGTTCCCCGGCGGGGTCGGATCGTTCCCCGGCGGGGCCGGATCGCGGGGGACCGGAGGCGCGGGTGGCTTCGGCGCCACCGGCGGGCGCGGCTCGGCAGCGGAGCCGGAGGTCACCGGCGGCGCCGTGTCGAACTCCGGGGGCAGGCGGTGGCGGACGTCGTGGCTCGCGCTCTCGTACTGTTCCATCACCCGGACGGCCGCGGCCTTGGCGTCGTCGGCTTCCTTCTTCGTCGGCAGCTTGTCGTCGAGCAGCTGGTCCAGCATGTACGTGCCCTCGGGGCCGTCGAGCCGCTTCACCGCGTACCCCTGCCGGAACCACCGCTCGGCCCAGTAGTGCACCGGCTCGGGCATCCGCTGCCGGGCTTCGGCGACCACCGACGTGTAGGTGTCGAGGCCGGCGCCCACGCGCTGGGCGTTCTCGCCCACCGTCCGCGCCCAGCCGGTCAGCCGGTCCACCGATTCCGCGGCCTGGTCCGCCGACGGCCCTCGCCACGACTCCCGCAGCTTCCGGACCAGCGCCGACACCTCTTCGGTCGCGGAGCCGACGCCGGCGGCCACCTCCTGCCACCAGGCCGCGTGCTGGCCGAGTTTCGCCGGGACGGCCGACTGCACCATGTCCCACAGTTCGCGGTGCTCGTAGCTGTCCCAGTTGATCCGGCCGAACGTGGCTTCGCGGTCGTTGACGGCCTTTTCCCGCCGGACCCGCCGCGCCTTCGCCCGCTGCCGGGCGGTCGGGGCGTGGTGCGTGGAGTAGAACTCAGGCATCGGCGTCCCCCGTCGGCAGGGCCGCGGCGGCCTCTTCGTCGTGGCCCTGGTGCAGGGTCACGACGGTGTCGAGCGTCTGCCGCAGCGTCGCGAGCTCGGCCAGGTACGACTGCAGCGCGGCCTGGACCCCGCCGGCCTCGGCGCCGCCGCGCACCGCGAACGAGCGCCGCATCCAGTGGGCGACCGGTCCCTTGCCGTCGGCCAGGCCGGTGTCGAGGGCGCGAGCCGTTTCGAGGTGCCGGCTCAGCTCGTCGTAGCGCTCGTCGATGGCCTTCTTGATGCCCTCGACCCCGTCGTAGTGCAGTTCGATGCCGCCGGTGGGCACCGGCCCTTCGACGACCAGCTCGTCCGTCTCGTGCTGCTGCTGCTGTTCCGCGTGCAGCTGCCGGCGCGCGTCGGCCTTGTCGCGCACAGTCGCCATGGAAGTCCTCCCTCGCCACCCAGGCGTCCATCCTGGCCAATGCCCGCCGCGTTGAGAAGGGCGACTCACCCTGGTGCACGGGTGGACACGAAAACTGCACGGGTGGATACCCGCCGCCGACGTCCCGGTGCCGGTTTCCGGATGCCGTCTCTACGATCCTGACCAGCGGAGGAACGAGGGTGAGGCGTGCTGGGGCAAGCGGAGATCGAACTGGCTGCGGTCTCGGAAGACGTGACCCGTCTCGTCGTGCTCATCAGCGTCGGCGCTTTCGTGGTGGGCGAACTCGTCCAGGCCTTCCGCACGCGCCGCGGCGCCGAACTCGTCCACGCGGGTGCGGAGATCGCCTTCAGGGTGATGTTTCTCGGCGCGGTCCTCCTGTGGCCGATCGGCCGGGCCGTCGCCCCGGCCGCCGGCATGGGTGGCGGCGAGTGGCTGTCCGCGCTCGGAATCGTGCTGGGGTGGTCCGGAATCCTGCTGCGCTGGTGGTCTTTCGCCAGCCTGGGAAAATATTTCACGGTGACCGTGCGCACCAGGGAAGATCAGGTGGTCGTCGACCACGGGCCTTACCGCGTGTTGCGCCATCCGAGCTACAGCGGCCTCCTGCTGATCTTCGCGGGCGGCGGTCTGATCGTGGGCAACTGGGTGAGCGCGGTGGGCTCGTTCGCGGTGTTGCTGGTGGCGTTGATCCACCGTCTCGGCATCGAGGAACGGGCGCTCGAGAAGGCGCTGGGTGCCCGCTACCGGCAATTCGCCGCCCGGCGCGCCCGGCTCATTCCCTACGTGTGGTGACGGCCGGTTTTCGGTCAGGCGCTTGGACAAGCCTGCACTGGTGGTATCCATCGCCGACGAAACCACACGATCGGCTACACCTACCCGAACGATTATGGTTGTGGAAGGGAAATTGAGTACGTTTGTCGCCGACAAGGAAACTGAATGGCCGCAGGTAGGGCAACGATTTCGCCGGTTCGCCGGAATTCGGCGGGCGAGACGAGGATCGTGAGGACGCTGCATCGTCTGCTCGTCGGTTGTACGGTCGGTGTGCAGGCGGTTCAGTCCGGTAGCCGTCGTGCCGCTTCGCCGGCCCGGCGGTCCGAATGTCGTGAGGCTGCGCTGGTGCAGCGGCAGTGCGGTCTCACCGTTGGCTTGAGGAGGCCATGCCCATGTCGCCGTCCGTGCCCCGGCCGCGGGACCCGCGAAGCCGGCCACCGACATCGTTCGCGATGACCCGGGTGGGCGAGGCGAGCGTGGTCATCGCGGCCGGCGAGATCGACCTGATGGTCACCGCCCGGCTCGCCGCGTTGCTCGCCGAAGAACTGCGTCGGCAACCTCCGGCGCTGATCTGCGACATGTCGGCGGTCGAGTTCTGCGCCGCCCGTGCCCTGACGATCCTGATCGACACCACCGCGGACGCGGCCGTGAAGCGGGTGCCGTTCGCCGTGGCCGGCCGCTCCCACGCGCTGCTCCGGCCGATCGCCGCGCTCGACTTGGCGCAGGTGCTGCCCGTGCACCGCAGTGTCGACGAAGCTGTGAGCTGGCTGGCGCTCTCCGCCGAGCGGAACCAGGCCGGACGCCCGCGGTAACCCTCAACGCCGACAGCGGTCACACCATTCTTGCGGGTGTCGTAAACAGCGCGTAGTGGCGTGCTTCACACAACCGGGTCGTGACGATTTTCCGAACCGGCTGTCTGTCCTGTGTGGAGGAAACAACATGCGAAGGAGTCTCAATGAGCGTGTCAAGCGGCAGCTGCGGCCGTGCCCGGTGGTGAGGGATGGAATTCACGGCCGTCGCGCAGGAGCGCCCAGACGACGTCAACCAGGCGTCGGGCCAGGGCGATCAACGCCTGGGTATGCCCCTTCCCCTCACCGCGTTTTCGCAGGTAAAAAGCCCGCGAAGGACCATCAGGCCGTTTGATCGCCGAGAGCGCGGCCAGGTAGAACACCCGACGCAGACCACGGTGATAGCGCTGCGGGCGATGCAGGTTGCCCCGCACCCGCCCCGAATCACGCGGCACCGGCGCCAGCCCAGCATAGGCCGCCAGATGCCCGGAGCTGCGGAACGCAGCTCGCAGGTCCCCACCGGTCCCGGCCAGCAACTGGGCACCCAGGACCGGGCCGAACCCGTCGAGGCTGGTGATGTGCCCCGCATCGGGATGCTCACCGAACCGTTCGGCGAGTTGCTTGCCCAGATCTTTGATCTCCCGATCCAGCTCCAGAAGCTGCTGCGCGAGCCGCGCGATCAGCGGCGCGGTCACCGGTTCTCCGGCCAGGACAACGGTTTGCTCGGCCGCGGCCGCCAGGGCCTTGTCCACCATGGATGGGATGCCCTTGGCCCACGCGCCGTGCTCGGTCAGATAAGCCGACAGACCGGCTGCTCCGGCCGTGCGGATGCCGGCGGGAGTCTGGAAGCCGGTCAGCAGCACCAGCGCCGAGCGGGTCGAGTAGTCGAACGCACGCTCCAGCGCAGGAAAGATGCTCGCGAGCAGCTCCCGGACCCGATTGACCCCGCGCACCCAGTCGGCCAGCAGGTCGTCCCGGCGCGCGGTGAGGATCTGCAGGTCGGCCACGACCGCGTCGGGGCTGGTGATCGGGGTCAGATCGCTACGGAGGCGGGCGGTTTCGGCGATCGTGCGCGCATCACGCGCGTCGGTTTTCCCCTCGCCGGCGAACGCGTCGGACATCCGGTTAACCAGCCGGCCCGGGACATAGACCACCGGCTGGCCGGTGGTCAGCAGCAACGTGATCAGCAAGCTCGCCGCACCGGAAGTCATGTCCACCGCCCACACCACCCCACCAGTGGCTTTCGCGGTGGTCCGGGCGATCAGCTGCTCGATCGCGGCTTGGCCGTTGGCCACCTTCCGCGAGAACACGACCTTGCCAGCCGCATCCACCGCGCAGGCGTGATGGAAGCTCTTGCCGACGTCGATCCCCACCCACACCTTCCCCACGGCCATCCGGCCAGTCCTCCTGTCTTCCCAGTTCAGCCCCGTGGACGACCCGCCGGCATCTCCATAAACAGCGACCACAGCGCAGATCTCAATCAGCGGCCAGGGCATCCAGAACGACAGAGCGGCCACTCCTCAGAAGCCACCACGAGAGGCAAGACACCATCAGCCACACCCCATCGCCCTGGGCATCCAGAACATCCCGTCCTGAACACCAACAATCTTATGGAGCCACCATGACGACGGCCGCTGCCACCAAGGTTCCCGCGCAGACCGGTTCGACCCAGCCCGCCACGAAAACCGATGGCGCGCTGGCCACTGCCCAGGGTTCGACCTCGATCTCCGACGTCGTGGTCCAGAAGATCGCGGGCCTGGCCACCCGTGAAGTTCCGGGCGTGCACGCCCTCGGCGGGGGCGCCGCGCGGGCGTTCTCGGCCATCCGCGAGCGCATCCCGGGCGCGACCGCTTCGGCGGGTCAGGGCGTGTCGGTGGAGGTGGGGGAGAAGCAGGCCGCCGTGGACCTGCAGGTGGTCGTCGAGTACGGCGTATCCATCGCCGACCTCGCCCGGACGGTGCGCCGCAACGTCATCACCGCGGTCGAGCAGATGACCGGCCTGGAGGTGGTCGAGGTGAACATCCACGTCGGCGACCTGCACCTGCCCTCCGACGACGACGGCGAAAGCACCGACACCGGCCGGGTGCAGTGACCTGTCCGGTCACGCCGGAGTGGGCGGCTCCACGGAGAGCACGGTGTCCAACCCGAGCCGGGTCAGTTTCTGGCGAGCGACCGCGGAGGCCAAGACGCGCAGTTGACGACCTTCGTCGAGGCACTGCTGGGCGACGGCGACCAGGGGGACGACGGCCTCGGTGGTCAGGTGCGTGACAGCCGAGAGGTCCGCCACGATGGCTGTGCCGCGCGGGGACGCGGCGGCCGGCGCGAGGAGCTGCGCGGCGGCCTCGGCGTCGTCGAGTTCGGCCGGCGCACGCACCGTGATCGCGTCGGCGATGTCGGCCGGTGTCCCGAACCGCGGGACTCCGTTCTCGTAGGGGTCGGTCATCGTGCTCATCGCCGGTCCCGTCCGGGCAAAAAGCCCCTCTGCTTCGTCTCGCGTTCCAGCGAGCCCAGGATAGCGGCGGAGGCCGGTCAGCTGACCTGCACGGCCAGCGCGCTGCTTCCCGTCGCGGTCAGGCCGGCGAGCTCGAGGATGCGCAGTGGCGCCGAGCCGGCGCGGGCGAGCACGGTCAGCGAGGTGCCCCGGCGTCGCGTCAGCGCGGCCGCGTCCAGCAGCAGGGCGATGCCGCAGCTGCTGAGGTAGGTCACGTCGGCGAGGTCGATCTCGATTTCGGTGGCGGTGGCGGTGCCGAGGTGGTGCAGGACGGCGGGCCGGAGGTCGTCGATCGTGGTGAGGTCGAGGTCGCCGGACACGTGCAGGACCAGGCGTCCGGGGGTGACGTCGTCGACGGCCAAGGCGGCCGGTGCCGGGTCGGGGACGGTGATCGGTACGGGTGCCGGCTCGGTTTCGGGCGCGGCGGCCGCGATCGTGAAGCGGACGGTGGTCCCGTGGTCGTCGTGGTCGATGCGGAATTGCTCGGACAGCGCGGTGATGATGGCGATTCCGCGTCCGCGGTGGCTGTTGTCGGCGGGCTCGGGGCGCCAGCGGCCGTTGTCGTGCACGACGACGTCGAGCTGCCCGGCCGCGGTGCGGGTCACCGTGTAGGCGGCTTCGCCGCGGTCGCCGGGGAAGGCGTGTTCGATGGAGTTGGCGACGGCTTCGCCGAGGGCCAGGCTGAGGTCTTCGTGCAGTTCGGGGGACAAACCGGCCTGGATCGACCAGCGGGCGAGGTCGTCGCGGACGGTGTGCAGCAGGGCGATGTCGGCGGTCGTGCGCCGGTGCAGCGGTGGTGGCATGAGCCGGACCGCGAGGAGAGCGACGTCGTCGTCTTGGCCCGTGTCGAGAAGAGCGTCGGTGATCGCGGTGACCTGGGGGGCCGGCGGCAAGGCGTGGAAGCGTCCGGCGGCTTCGCAGAGCCGCCGAAGGCCGTCGTCGATCAGCTCCTCGCGGCGCTCGACGAGCCCGTCGGTGTACAAGATCAGCGACGCGCCGGGAGAAAGGGTGCCTGTGTGCTGCTCGTAGTGCGTCGAAGCGGGGGTGCCGAGGATTCGGCCGCGTCCGGTCAGCAGCCGTGGATGGCCTGCCTCGACCACGACGGGCGGCAGGTGCCCGGCGGTGGCCCAGGTCAGGGCGCCGGTTTCCCAGTCCAGCGTGAGGCACGCGCAGGTGGTGCCGGCCGCGCCGTCGGTGCGGGCGGCGAAGGCGTCGAGCCGGTCGAGGGCCGCGGCCGGGCCGTGGCCGTCGAGCAGGCTGCCGGCCAGTGCGGTCCGCAGCTGTCCCATGACCGCGGCGGCCTGGGGGCCCTTGCCGACGACGTCGCCGACCGACAGCGCCACCCGGGAACCGCCGAGCGGGATGAGTTCGTACCAGTCGCCGCCGGTCTGGGCGTGGACGGTCGCCGGCCGGTACCGGGCGGCCGCGGCCAGTCCGGGCAGTTCGGGCAGCTCACGGGGGAGGAGGCTGCGTTGCAGGGTTTCGGCGATCTCGTGCTCCCGTTGCAGGAGCAGGTCGCGTTCGGCCTCGCGGCGGCGGCGTTCGGTGACATCGCGGCCGATGGCCTGCACGCCCGACGGGGTGGCCTGGATGCTGAGCTCGAGGGCGATCTCGGTGCCGTCGGCGCGGCGGACCTGGTGGATCTCGCTGACTTCCAGGACGGTGCCGGGGTCGGCGATCACCTGCCGCCAGCGGTGGTCGCCGCCGTCGTCGAACAGGGTGGTGATCGGGGTGCCGAGCAGCTGCTCGCGGGTGTAGCCGAGCAGCTCGCAGGCCGCCGGGTTGATTTCGACGAATCGCAGGTCGCGGTCGAGCACCCAGATCGCGTCGGTCGCGCGTTCCACCAGCAGCCGGTGGCGCTGCTCGCTGTCGCGCAGCGCGCGCAGGGCGTGGGTGCGCTGGATGGACTCCCAGCACCGGCTGACGACGAGCTCGACCAGCTCGACTTCGGCGGCGCTCCAGTGCCGGACGGTGGCCTGGTGGACGGCCATCGCGGCGGCGAACCGGCCGCCGCGCAGCAGCGGCACGCAGATCACCGCGCGGATCCCGGTGACGCGGTAGGCGTCGAGGTCGGCGGGGGCGAGCCGGTCGTCGGTCAGGCTGTCGTCGACGACCCAGGACCGGCCGGCCCGCATCGCGGTCACGCACCCGTCGCCGAACTCGGACATGGCGAAGCGGCCGGGCAGCGGGGGCAGGCCGGTGGCGTGGTCGCCGCTCATCAGGAAGTGGTCCTGGTCGTCTTCGGCCTCGGCGTAGGCGCAGCGATCGGCCTCGAGGTATTCGCCAAGGCGCCGGGCGGCGTAGACCATGATCCGCTCGGCGTCGTCGAACTGCTGCAGACCCCGCTCGAACTCGGCGAGGAAGCGCTGACGTCCGGTTTCGGAGCGCCGTTCGGAGAGGTCCAGGAGGATCCCGTGGGCCGCGCCGTCCGGGGAGACCCGGCCGAGTTCCTGCAGCCAGACCACCCGGCCGTCCGCGGCCAGGGCACGGTAGATGAGTTCGTAGTCGCCACCCCGCGCCCAGCGTTCCGCTCGGGTGCGCGCGTAGTGCTCGGTGTCCTCGGCGTGGACGACCGACAGCGCGAAGCCCGGATCCGCCAGCCAGGCGGCGGGTGGGTGGCCCAGCAGGGCCTCGCACCCGGCGGAGACGAAGGAGTACACGCCACTGGCGGCGTCGGCTGCCCACACCACGGCGGGCAGCCCGCCGACGATCTCCGGCAGGGGTGGGTGCATCGGCTCGACTCTCCACGGGGGACGCCGGTCGCGGAACCGATCCGGCGACCAGCCACAGAGACTACCTGCGGTCGCGCAACAGCGCTCGCACACGAGAGCCGGCGGCGGCCGGATCAGCCCGCGTCCGGTCGCCGGGGACGGACGATCCCGACGACCAGGGCGAGCAGAAGCGCAGCGGCGCCGACGACGAGCAGGGCCGGGGAGAGCCCGGTGGTGACCGTGGCCAGGGCGAGCACGATGAGCGGGCTGGCGAACTGGCCGATGAACAGGGCCGAGGTCCAGACGCCCGTGCCGCGGCCGCGCTGGGCGAAGGTCAGGCCGCCCAGCGCCCAGGTGAGCAGGGCGGGCAGCATCAGCCCGTTGCCGAGGCCCGTCACGACGGCGCCGAGCACCACGACCGGTACCGAGGAAGCCAGCCCGAGGAGCAGGATGCCGAGTCCACAGAGGACGAACGCCGCGGGGATGGTGGTTTGGGGGCCCAGTTTCGCGAGGCGGGGGAACAGGTACGCCGCGACGGCGGTGGCCAGCGAGCCGATCGCGCTGACCAGTCCGACGGTGGCGGTGTCGGTGACGCCGATACCGTCGAGCACATAGGACAGTTCGACGATCAGGACGTAGAACACGAGACCGCCGGCCAGGGTGACGCCGACCGGCGCCAGGAAGGTGCGCCACGGCAGCGGCGGCAGCTTCTCGCGGGTGCGCGTCTGCGGCGGCTGCCAGATGACCCGGGCGGCGGCGAAGGCGAGCGGCAGGCTGACCGCGTAGAGCCAGAACGGCGTGCGCCAGCCCCAGGAACCCAGCAGACCGCCCACGGCGAAGAAGACCGTCGCGGCGAGGGTGGTGTAGACGGTCTGCAGACCGAAGTACCGCTCTCGGCGAGGTCCGTGGAAGTAGTCGGCGAGCAAGGTCGTGCAGCACGTCATGATCGCGGCCTCGGTGAGCCCGACCAGCACCCGGCTCGCGACGATCAGCGGCAGGGACGTCAGCCACAACGGCGCGGTCCCGACGAACGCGTAGACGACGAGCGCGCCGACCAGCAGCCGCTTGCGGCCGAGCCGGTCCACGACGCGGCCGGCGATCGACGCGGTGAGCCCGATGACCAGCGCCGGCACGGTGAGCACGATCGGCGTGAGGGTCGTGACGCCCGGGGTGAGCGCGAACGCCTCCTGGATGCGGGGCAGGACCGGGGCGAGCAGCACCGCGCCCAGCACGGACAGGCAGCTGGCGAGCAGCAGCACGAGCGCCTGGGCGGGGCCGGCCTGCCGTCCGGTGGCCGGGTCGGCGGCGAGCGGGGGAGCGGAGACGGACTGATCGGACACGGGCAGCTCCGGAAGGCACGAGCCGGTCCTCGGCGACCGGCGTGTGCGTCGAAGTGTCAGCCACCGTGCGGGGATGCGGAAATCACTTCTGCCGAAGCGGGATATCGACGCTGTCGATGCCGATCACCGCCCGCGTGACGACGTCGCGCAGGTAGCGGTGCTCGGGGTCGTCGTCGTACATCGGGTGCCACCACATGGCTTCCACCAGGGGACCCGCCTCGAACGGGCACGGCAGGGCGCGCACGCCGAGTGCGTCCGGGATCCCGTCGGCCAGGCGCCGCTGGAGCAGCGCGACGCGGTTCGTGCCGGCGACGAGTCCCGGCACGGTCAGGAAGGTCTCGGTGACCACCTGGACGTGCGGTTCGATCCCGAGCATGCGCATCTGCCGCGCGGCGGGCGTGGACGCGGTGGGGCCGTGGTAGGTGACGACCCACGGCATCGTCTCCAGCTGCGCCACGGTCAGCGACGCCCCGACGTCGGTGTTGTCCGCGGCGACCAGGCACACCCATTCGTCGCGGCAGCGCGGAGCCGGCGGGTTCACGCACGACGCCGAACGCGTCGAAGTCCGGGAGCAGCGACTCCATCAGTGAGTAGACGGCTTCGTACAGCGCCACGTCGACCACCTCGCCCGGGGTCGCGCCCGGCTCGCGGTCGCGCCGGAGCAGGCCCATCAGCGCGCCGATCACCGCGTAGAGCCCGGCGACGGAGTCGGCGAGGCTGACGCCGACTCGCGTGGGCGGCCGGTCCGGGTAGCCGGTGAGCGCGCGCAGGCCGCCGATCGCCTCGGCGACGCCGCCGAAACCGGGCCGGTCGCGGTACGGGCCGGTCTGGCCGTAGCCGGAGACCCGGACGACGACCAGCCGCGGGTTGAGCGCGCGCAGCTCATCCGGGCCCAAGCCCCAGCGCTCCAGGGTGCCGGGCCGGAAGTTCTCGAGCAGCACGTCGCTGCGATCCGCCAGCGTGCGGACGATCTCCTGGCCTTCGCGGCGGCGCAGGTCCACGGTCACCGACCGCTTGTTGCGGCCGAGCGTGCGGAACAGCAGCGAGGTGTCGCCGTCGTGCAGCCGCCAGCGCCGCAGCTCGTCTCCGCTGCCGGGGCGCTCGACCTTGACGACGTCGGCGCCGAAGTCGGCCAGCAGCCGGCCGGCGGTCGGCGCGGCGATGAAGTTTCCCAGTTCGACCACCCGGATGCCCGCCAAGGGTCCGGTTCGCTCATCCATGCCCGACTCCAAACCACTATGTGAGTTGCCAACTCAGAATACGGTTGAGTGTCGCGGAGTCAACAGCGGCGAGCGTGGCTAGACTGTGCGGCACACCACGGGCACGGGGCGGGGCGATGGCAGAGGAAGAGCGCAGCGGCACGACGCCGGTGCTGGTGCTGCGCAAGTTCAAGCAGATCCTCGAGTCGTTCACGATCGACAACCCCGAACTGACGCTGCAGCAGATCACCCGGTCGACCGGGCTGCCGGCCAGCACGTGCCAGCGGCTGGTGCACAACCTGGTGCGCGAGGGCTTCCTCGACCGCTACGACGACACCTACCGCGTGGGACTCGGCCTGGTCCGCTGGGCGGCGCCCGGCACGTTCGGCCTCGACCTGGTCCGGCTGACCCGGCCGGTGCTGCAGCAGCTGCGCGACGAAACGGGCGAGACGGCGTGCCTGTACGTCCGCGATGGCGCCTACCGCACGGTGATTTCGCTGGCCGAGTCCCGGCATCCGGTGGTGCGGCTGTTCGTCGTCGGCATGGTGATGCCGCTGCACGCGGGCTCGGCAGGCAAGGTGTTCCTGGCGTGGGACAAGCTCGCCCTCAAGGACGCCATCGGGCACGGCCTGGCCCGCTTCACCCCGCGCACGGTGGTCGACCTCGACCTGCTGTCCGAGCAGCTCGGGCAGATCCGCGAGGCCGGGTACGCGGCGAGCTTCGAGGAGCGCGACCTCGGCGCGGCGTCGTTGAGCGCGCCGGTGTTCGGGCTCAACGGCGAGGTCGGCGCGGCCATCGGGATTGGCGCGCCGACGCAGCGGTTCACCGCGGCCGACGTGCCGCGGCTGGCGCCGATCGTCGTCGAGGCGGGCCGGCGCGCTTCCGAGCGGCTCGGGTACCGGCCCGGCGGGGAGCGCGTCGCCGCGCTCTGATCTTCCGCGACGCCCGATTCCTGCCGGATATCGCCTTGTTGCCCGTTGACGTGGTCCGACGCTGTCCTGTCCCTCCTTGACTCCACGCGGCTTCCGTCACATCATGAGTCGGCCAACCACATCGTGGAGAAGTCAAAGGAGACGACGGATGGCGAACATCCCCGAGGCTGCCGTGCCGGGCACCGGCACGATCGCGGGCCGGCTCGACCGGCTGCCCATCACCCGCACGCACCGCCGGGCCACCGTCGCCGTCGGGCTCGGGCTGTTCTTCGACTTCTACGAGGTCTTCCTGACCGGCGTGCTCAGTTCCGTGCTCGTCGAGGAGTTCAAGCTGACCAAGGCGGATCTGCCGCCGCTGCTGGCGTCGACGTTCGTGGGCATGTTCTTCGGCGCCCTGCTGCTCGGCCGGCTCGCCGACCGGTTCGGCCGCCGCGGCGCCTTCCTGCTCAACCTCGGGCTCTACTCGCTCTTCTCGCTGCTCGGCGCGTTCAGCGGCAGCGCACTGATGCTGCTGGTGACGCGGTTCTTCGCGGGCATCGGCCTTGGCGCGGAGCCGCCGCTGGCCGATACCTACCTCACCGACCTGCTCCCGGCCCGCAAGCGTGGCCGGTTCATCGCCTGGGCGTACACGCTGGCCTTCTGCGGCTTCCCGGTCGTCGGCTTCCTCGCCCGCGGGCTCACCGAGCACGAGATCTTCGGCATCGAGGGCTGGCGCTGGCTGTTCGTGATCGGCGCGCTGGGCGCCGGCGCGGTGTTCCTGCTCCGGCGCGGCCTGCCGGAGTCGCCGCGGTGGCTGGAGTCCGTCGGCCGCACGGAGGAGGCCGAGCACCTGGTGGCCGGTCTCGAAGCGGAGGCGCGCGGCGGCGTCAACGAAAACCTCGCCCCGCCGCGCGGCACCACCCGCAAGCGCGCCGGGGCGCCGGTGCGGGAACTGTTCGGCCGGGGGATGCGCCGCCGCACCTGGATGATGGTCGTCTTCCACATCCTGCAGACGCTCGGTTACTACGGCTTCGGCACGCTGGTGCCGCTGGTGCTGGCGGCGAAGGGCTATGCCGTTTCGCAGTCGCTGCTGTTCGCCGCCCTGACCTACCTCGGCTACCCGGTCGGCTCCGCGTTGTCGCTGCCGATCGTGGAACGCGTCGAGCGCAAGTACCTCGTGGTCGGCTCGGTGCTGGCGATGGCGGTGTTCGGCATCGCGTTCGGGTACGCGGGCTCGATGACGTTGATCCTCGTCTTCGGTTTCCTTTACACGGCGACCAGCAACCTGTTCTCGAACGCCTTCCACATCTACCAGGCCGAGATCTTCCCGACGGCGCTGCGCTCGACGGCCTCGAGCGGCACGTACTCGCTGTCGCGGCTGGCCAGCGGCGCGATGCCGTTCGTGCTGGTGCCCCTGCTGAACTCGCACGGCCCGACCGCGCTGTTCCTGGTCGTGGCGGGCGCGTTGGTGGTGGTCGCGGCGGACATCGCGCTCCTCGGCCCCCGCACCACCGGCCGCCGCCTGGAGAGCGTCAACGACGAGGCCGCCCCACTGCGACGATGACAAGTCTCGTCGGTCGGCATAACCGACCGTGAATTCCTCACCCATTCGGTGCTGTAACAGTGGATTCAACGAATTCGACCCTATTGAGGTGATGTTTTTAGCCCAGCCTCCGGTTGAAAAAGCCGAGCGGAGGACGACTTTCGTCTTCCCGGAGGTACCCATGGCATCGGAAGTGGCGGTGTTCGACCTCGGCTGGTTGAGCAGATCCACCACCGTCCGGGTCGAACTGGACGTCATGGCCAACGTCCGGCTGATGACGAAGGCCAATGTCGAGGCGTACACGAAGAGAATCGCCTACCGCATGCTCGGCGGAGTCGCGACAATACGGCCCTTCGACATCGAAGTCCCGGCGGATGGGCATTGGTATGTCGCGGTGGACACCGAAGGATTGACCGCCAGCCGTTTTCAAGCCGAGGTCACGATCGTCGCCTGAACACTCGCCACGGACTCCCGCAATCAGGCGCGGGCGAGCACTTCTCCGTGCGGGATCATCAGCCAGCCGTCGGGGTGCGCCGCCCAGTCCTGCCACGCCGCGGCGATGGCGTCGAGGTCGGCCTGCGTGGCCAGTCCGCGGTCGAGCGCCATCCGGCCGACGGAGGAGTGGATCCGCTCGGCCCACATGTCGCCCCACGTCGCGCGTTCCTCCGGGGTGGCGTAGCACCACACCGAAGCAGACGGCGTGACCTCCGTGAACCCGGCTTCGTGGGCCCACGCGAGCAGCCGCCGGCCGGCGTCGGGCTCGGCGTCGTTGCCGCGGGCCACGGCCCGGTACAGGTCCTGCCAGTTGTCCAGCCGTGGATCCTCGGGCCACCACCGGAACGCGCCGTAATCGGCGTCGCGCGCCGCGACGACTCCGCCGGGGCGCGTCACCCGCCGCATCTCGCGGAGCGCGGCGACAGGATCCGAAAGGTGCTGGAGCACCTGGTGGGCGTGGACGACGTCGTAGCTGTCGTCGGGATCGGAGAGCGAGTACGCGTCGTCGACGGCGAACTCGACGGACACCCCGCGTCGAGCGGCGTTCGCCCGGGCAGCGGGAAGCGGGTCTTCGGTGATCTCGACCCCGCGCACCCGCCCGGGCGCGACGGCTTCGGCGAGGTCGACCGTGATGCTGCCCGGACCGCAGCCGACGTCGAGCAGGTCCAGGCCCGGGCGGAGCAGCGGCAGGAGGTAGGCCGCCGAACTGGCTGCGGTGCGCGCGGCGTGACTCGCCACGACGACCTCGGCGTGGCCGTGGGTGTAGACGTCCTTGCCTGCCATGGCCAACCCGACCTCTCAAATAGTGAGACAGTGCGTCCGCATGGTGAACGCTACTCCTGGCCGCCCTCCTCGGGCAATGGACTGCCGCGGACGGCGAGCCAGGATTACGGGCGCAGCAGGTGACCGAGCATCCGCCTGCGGGCGGCGGCGTTGTCGCGCCGGGGGTCGAAGATCGCGTCGAGCAGGGTCAGCACGTCGTCCCGAGCCGCTCTGGTGCGCATGATCCGCCGCCACAGCCACAGGTTCAGCGCGTAGTGGCGGGGTGAGGTGGTGGCCAGGCGGACGACGTTGGCGACGTTGCGCCGGACCTTGTCCGGAAGCGAGCGCAGGTCGGAACGGCGCTCGAGCAGCGTTTCCGGCAACACGTCCAGGCCGTGCTCGGTCATGAAGCCGAAGTCGGTCCGCCAGGCCGCCGCTCCGAGGTAGTCGACCATCCGGCACCAGCCACGCAGGAACGTCAGTTCGAGCGGTGCATACGGGGCCGGGTCGATGCCCGCGATCTCCGTGACCACGACGTCGAGACAGGTCTTGTGCGCCTTCCACAATGCGATCCGGAGCGGCTCGAAGTCGGTCGTGGCCCGGGTGTCGGTGACCATCGCGAAGTAGCGCCGCCACTGCTCGACGCTGGGTGTCAGCTCGTCCGGGACCACGCCGCCGCGCACGTACCGGAACCGGGCCGCGCCGGGGGCGTCGGCGATTTCGAGCGGAGCGACCACACCGGCCCGTTCCGCGCCCAGCCACGGGATCACGCTCAGCGTGTAGTTGCCGTAGGCCCATGGCGCGTCCGGATCGATCATTCCGTCAGCGCGTGTGGTGGCGCCCAGCCGCCCGGTGCGGCACTGCCACTGGAGCTGGAACGCCCAGGCCCACAGGGGATTGTGCCGGTTGTCGGCCCCGAACAGTCCGTCCGCGTTCGTGGCGTCGATCAGGTGCCGGTAGGCCGCCATCCGGTGCTCGAACCGGAACGGGTCGAACCGGTCGGTCAACCCCGGCGCGGAGACCCAGACCGCGTACAGGTCGAGGTCGGCCAGCTCCCGAGGATGGACTGAGGTCACGCGCCGAATGTAGCGCGGTCCACCCGGCTGGTCGGGCAATTCTTGACCGTGCCCTCGGTCCGCTGTTCTCGGGCTGCCGGTCTCAGCAGGTGATGGTGGCGTTGGCCCAGTCGGCGTGGTCGTTGGTGTTGCCGTCGCCGGCGTCGTTCACCGACAGTTCCAGCACCTGGATTCCGGTCAGTTGTGCGGACAGCGCCTGCGCCTTGTCTCCGGGGTGCATGACGCCGGTCGCGGCGAGTTCCTTGCCGTCACCGAGAATGCGGAATCCCACGCTGCCACCGGAGTTCTCGTCGTCCATCCCGACCAGGGCGCCGACGGACGTGCAGGACCCGCCGACGTAGACCCGCACGCTCGAGGGAGCGTGGGCACCGATGCCGTCGTCGTAGCCGACCCCGGCGATGGTGATCCGGTGGCCGTCGCCAGGCTGGGCCTCGCCGTTGCTCGTGCCGCGCTCGGCCGGGCCCCAGCCGTTGTCGGACGACAGCCACGGGGCCTTCGACAACGCCGTCGTGCCTGACGGCGGGCGGGAGACGAGCGGTGACGTGCCTTCCGCGCCCAGGGCGCGCTTGCCCCACGCGGTGACGTAGTCGGCTTTGGCGGCCAGCCTGACGCGATCGCCACTCGGCGCCACCGGGGTGAACGTGATCTGCTGCTGCCACGACTTGCCCGGGGGTACGGCCGGGACCGCGAACGTGGCGGGGCCGTCGAGCTGCCAGCCGACGGGTGTCGCGACGGTGGCGCGGAGCTGGGTGATCGGCGTGCTGCCGTCGTTGGTGACCTGGAGGGTGGTGGTCAGCGGGCGGTCGGCGGGCGCGTAGTCCGGCGCCGGCAGGGCCAGCGTCGTCATCGGCGCGGCCGACGGGTGCGTCGAGGGCCAGACCCGGAAGACCGACGAGTCGTGGGACGCGACGGCGTCGCGGAGGGTGCCCGCGGTTTCGGTTTCCGTGCCGGTCCACAGGTCGCGGACGAGGAAGGTGTGGCCCTCGAGACCGAGTTCCGCCGCCGTGGTGCTGATGGTCGTGCTCGCCGGCCCGCGGTTGAAGAGCACCACCGCGGCCGATCCGTCGGACATCGGCTTCGCCCAGACCTCGGTGTCGCCGTCGTCGCGGAGCTTGTGGCCCTGTGCGCCGGCCCAGTCCTGGTCCAGCGCGATGACGTCCTTGTTCTCGAGGATCGCCTTGGTGGCGGGCGACATCGCGGGCAGGTCGTTCCCGGCCAGCAGCGGCGCGTTCAGGAGCGCCCACAGCGCGAAGTGCGACCGGTATTCGGCGTCGGTCATGCCGCCGTTGCCGACTTCGAGCATGTCCGGGTCGTTCCAGCCGCCGGGGCCCGCGAACTTTTCCAGGCCGACTTGCTGGTCGAGGATGAAGGTCATGCTGCCCCAGTTGTCGCTGATGTCGCCGGTGGTGCGCCACAGCTGCGCCCCGGCGTCGCGCCCCCAGGTCCACGGCTTGTTCTCGCCCCATTCGCAGAGGGCGTAGATCATCGGGCGGCCGGTCTTCTTGATCGCGTCGCCCATCTTCGTGTAGCGCTCGATCGCCGGCCGGCCCTGGTTGTTGCAGTTGTCGTACTTCAGGTAGTCGACGCCCCAATCGGCGAAGGACTGCGCGTCCGCCTCCTCGTGGTCGAGCGCGCCGGGCATGGTCTTCTGGCAGGTCAGTGTGCCGGCGCTGGTGTAGATGCCGAGCTTCAGGCCGAGCCCGTGGACGTAGTCGGCGAGGGTTTTGATGCCGTGGGGGAAGCGTTCGTGGCTGGGTTCGAGCTTGCCCTCGGCCGTGCGGTTCTGTTCCGCCCAGCAGTCGTCGATGTTGACGTACTGGTAGCCCGCGTCCTTCATGCCGGACGACACCAGCGCGTCGGCGGCACCGCGGATGAGGTCTTCGTTGATGTCGCAGCCGAACCTGTTCCAGCTGTTCCAGCCCATCGGCGGCCGTTCGCCGACGCGCTGGGCGGCGAAGTAGCTCGGCTCCGCGGCAGCGGCGGGGACAGCTTCGACGACCGTGACCACCGACGTGCAGGCGGCGATCGCGACGGCCATTCCAACAAGACGACGCACGAGTACCTCCCAGAGCGCGCAACTTTGCGCAGACTCACTCAACAATCAACACCACGGAGTGGCAGGCGTCTACGTCCATTAGTAGGTAATCCCCCCGGCGTCCGGCAGTACTGGCAATCGGCGCACCGGGAATCGGCGTGCAACAGGGGGCGCCGACCGGTCGGCGGAACCCGGTCGGCGACCCCCGAGACCGGTCAGATGCCGCTGACCTGGCGGATCCAGCTGCGGCCCGCCGCGACACTGCCGTAGGTGGTCGTGCTGGACCGGTCGCTGGTCGAGCACACCCCGACCTGGACGCCGCCGTCGATCATCGGGCCGCCGGAGTCACCGCCGGCCACCGCGCCGTCGAGGGTGTCGGCGGTGATCGCCGGGCCGCCGAAGTAGTCGCTGTCGTTGGTGTCGGAAATGCGGACCGAGGCCTGCTTCAGGACGGCCGACTGGTGGCTTCCTTCGTCGGTGGACTGGGTCGCGCCCCAGCCGTAGACGCGCGCCGAGTCGCCTTCCTGCGCGTCCGAGGAGCTGTCGGCGAGCCGGGCGAACGTGCTGCCGCCGTTGGCGTTCAGCTTGATCAGGGCGAGGTCGCCTCCGGAGTACACGTACGTCGTCGACGCTTTCACGTGCACGCCGCCGGAAGCGTTGTTCGAACCGACGTACAGGTCGATGTCGGTCAGGCGCCGCCCGTTGTCGTCGTACATGCAGTGCTTGGCCGTCAGCACCCAGCGAGCGCCGATCAGCGTGCTGGTGCAGAAGAAGGTGTAGCCGTTGGCGTGCCCGTTGAACCGGGTGATGTAACCCGGGTTCTGGGCGGTGCTGCCGCCGATGATCGACGGCTGGGCGTCGGGCGAAAGCGGGGTGACCGGGGTGCTCGCCGACGCCGGGGCGGCAGCGAGCGTGGCGAACACGGCGCACGAACCGACGAGCAGTGCGGCGGCGCGAGCGAACCGGCCGGAGGGGTGGCGCATGAGGACTCCTTGGGGAGGAACCGGTGGGGACTCACTGAACGTAAGCGGCCGGTGCCTCGTCCGTAACCGTCCGAAGATCCGGTCCGATCAACGGAACGGAACGGATCTTTCGTCGGGTGACACCCGCCGTTCGCGGCTGTTAGACCGGTGACGGTCCGGCACCACCGGACGCCTGAGCCACGACGGCGCGATCCGCCGGACGGCACCCCGTTTCTTCGCACCGACGCCGAGGAGCGCCGATGCCGCTGTTCGCGGTGCCACCACCGGAACCCCCGGGGCGGGAGCTGGGGCAGACGCTCGCCACCGGTCCGTTCAGCCGCGCGCTCTCGCTGGCCATCGACCGCAGCGGGCTGGGTCTCGCCCGCCTCAAGGACCGCCTGGCGGCCGCCGGAGTTCCCGTCAGCACCACGACCCTCAGTTACTGGCGCACCGGCCGGACCCGCCCGGAACGGCCGGACTCGCTGCGCGCGGTGACGGTGCTGGAGGACGTCCTCGGCGTGCCGCCGCGGTCGCTGATCGAGCTGCTGTCCCGGCCCGGACACCCGGACACCCCGGATCCGGTGCGCTGGGAGCGGCTGTGGGGTCCCCGCAACGGCGTGCTGCCGGTGCTGCACTCCTTCGACGCGGCCGACGAGACGTCGTTGCTGGTGCTCAGCCTGCACGAAGCCCTGGAGGTCGACGCCGACCGGTGCCTCACCCGCCTGCGGGTGCGCGAGGTCGTGCGCGTGCTGGAAGAACCGGTCCAAGCCAAGGTGGTGGCGCTGCGAGGCTGTGTCCCGGGCCGTCCGCCGCGGCTGGTGTCGACGCGGTACTGCCGCCCCGTGCGCACCGAGGTCCTCCCGGAGCTGGGGTTCGTGATCAGTGAGCTGGTGCCGAGCCGCTCGATGGCCGTCGGGGAAACCGCGATCCTCGAGTACGAGTTCGAATACACCGACGGCGTGCCCGACGCCGGCTACGACCGCCGCTTCCGGCATCCGGTCGCCGAACACCTGCTGGAGGTCCACTTCGCCCCCGGCACGCAGCCGGCGACCTGTCACGCCTACCGGCTGGACGCACCCGGCGGCCCGGAGCGGGACGTCACCGCCGTACCTGTGTCGCCGGCGATGCCCGCGCACCACTTCGCCACCGGCACAGCGCCCGGCATCCGGGGCATGCGGTGGAGCTGGCCATGACCGAGCTCGGGACGGCTCCGTGGAGTGGCCACGCCGCTGCCCCAAACGGCGTCATAACACTTCGCGGCGGCGGAAGTCATGCCCCCGCCGACCGGCCGCGATGCCGCCGACCCGCCGAAAGTCGGTGCCGCACAACGGAAAGCGCGTCCTAGCATCCGGATCCCCGTGGGCGGGCACCCGGCCGCCCCGTGACGAGGGAGACGCGCCGATGCGGAAGCTGCTTGCCGTTCTCTGCTGTGCCTTCGTGACCACGATCGCGGTGGCCGCCCCGGTGTCCGCGGCGCCGGACGGCACCGTGCCCGGCTTGACCGGCGCCGCCGCCCGAGCAGCGGCCGGGCCGATGGCCGAAAAGTTCCGCCAGCTGCGCCAACCGCAATCCCTGGCGCAGCGGCACACGTTCTGGGGCCCGGAACCCCAGCTGTCCTCGGGCGCCGACGGAGTGGTCGTGACCCAGAGCATCACGCCGGGTCTGCGGATATCCAACACCTCCGACGTCGTCTACGCCCCGACGATGAAGCCCACCGGGCATTCGTGCATCGAAGTCGTGACCGCGTACGGGCTCGGCGAAGCCGCGCAGGTCTGGGCCTGGGACTGGTGCCGTTCGGTGTCGCCGGCGAAGGTCGTCCCGATCGACAGCGCTTTCCTGGCCACCTACACCAGCACGGTGAACGGGCACCCGGCCTACACCGTCCAGGAGGTCCGGACCAGTTCGTCGGGCAACAGCTGGACGGCGTCGCTGCGCAACGTGAAGACCGGCGCGTGGGACACGCTGTTCAGCCAAAGCGGCAGCGACCAGAGCTCGCTGAACGAAGGCTGGGACATCTTCGAGCTCTATTCGACCCGCAATCCCGCCACCGGCAACGCCTACTACTGCTCGGACGCGCGCGGCGCGGTCTTCGAGTCGAGCTCGCTGCAGCTGCGGATCGCCGGGCGCTGGGTCGCCGCGTCGCCGTCGAACTCGCCGCTGCGCCCGACGGCGAACCCGCGTCCGGCCGACTACGACTGCTCGACCCTGCGGTTCGACGTACCCTCGCCGAACAGCACCTGGCGCGTCACCGTCTGAGCTCAGCCGGCCGGCAGCAGCTCGCGGCCGCCCGCGTGCCACCAGGTGTCGAACGCGGCGCTGCAGCCCTGCCGGCCGGCGTAGCTCGCGACGACGGCCGCGTGGATCTCCTCGGCGTGCGCCGCCACCGGCGTGCCCGGCCGGTAGCACAGCCGCAGCTCCTGCCACAGGGGCGCGCCCTCGATGGCCCGCACCGTGATGGTCCCGGGCCGGTCCCGGCGCGTGGCCAGCGCGGGTGCGACGGCCATGCCCGCGCCGACGAGGTCCAGCAGCGTCGCCAGGCACTGCGGCCGGTGCGGCTGGTCGAGGGCCACGCCGCGGCTGCGGCACACCCGCTGCAGGTACGCCGACCACCGGGTCGTGCCCGGCGGGTCGTCGGCCCAGGGGTGCTCGCCGAGGCCGGCGAACGGCACCGCACGGGTCCCGGCCAGCGGGTGGTCGGGTGAAAGGATGACGAAAACCGGCTCCCGGGGATGCACCACCAGCGTTTCGACGCCGTCGGGGATCACGGACCCGGGCAGCGGCGGCAGGTACACCAGCGCGAGGTCCAGCCCGTCGGCGGCGAGCTGGGCGAGGGTGGCGGACTCGTCCGGGTCCTCGTGCACGCTGACACCCCGGCTCCACGGCCGTTCCCGCAGCCAGTGCGACACGGCGAGGTGCAGGAAACCGCAGTACCCGCCGACGCGCACCGGCCCGGCGGGTGCCCGCCGTTCCCCGATCCGCTCGGTCAGCGCGGACACCCCGGCCAGCACGCCCCGCGCATCGGCCACGACATCGGCACCGAGCCGGGTGGGCACGCACCCGGTGGGGGAGCGGACGAACAGCGCCCCACCGACAGCCTGTTCGACCCGGCGCAGAAGCCCCGAGAGAGCGGGTTGCGTGACGTGGAGAAGCCGAGCCGCCCGGCTGAGACTCCGCGCGTCGGCCACGGCCACGAGCGCGCGCAGGTGGCGCAGTTCCAGCTCCACGCTCCCACTGTAGACGGCTTGATCAGCGGAGACATCCGACTCGAGTCGGACGATCCTCGCTCGGACGTTCGTCAGCACGCGCAGCGCGCCTTTCTCCACCCCGGACGAAGCTTTCGGGCCGCCACGGCAGGTTCTCGTCGGCCGAGGACCACGGCCTGGGGATCAGGTGCGGGTCCACCTCTGGTTGGTGCCGCCGTGGCAGTCCCAGATGATGACCTTCGTCCCGTTGGCGGTGGCGCCGCCGTTGACGTCCAGGCACCGGCCCGATGCCACCGCCGTGACGCTGCCGTCGGAGTTGACGCGGAACTGCTGGTTGCCCTGGCCGTTGCAGTCCCACACCGTCACGGCGGTGCCGTTGGCCGTGCCCTGGTTGGAGACGTCCAGGCACTTCGCGCCGTCGTAGGCGCGCAGCTCACCGGCCGTGGTCGTGGTGAAGCGCTGGTTGGTCTGGCTGTTGCAGTCCCAGATCTGGGCCAGGGCGCCGTTGGCCGGCGTGCTGCCGGCGATGTCCAGGCAGCGGCCGGAACTCTGGCTCACCAAGGAGAACGACGTGGGCGCGGGGCCCCCGCCACCGCTGACGACGTACACCGCCGTGCCGTGCGCCGGGACGCTGGCCGAGATGGCGCCGGACGTGGTGGTCGTGCCGTTGGTCCAGGCGTCGCGCAGCGTGAACGAGCTGCCCGACAGGCCGATCGCGCTCGCCGTGGTCGAGACGGTGGTCGTGCCCCCGCCCTGGTTGAACAGGGCGACGGCGACGTTGCCGTTGGCCAGCTGCTTGGCCAGGACCCGCCGGGTGCCGTCGTTGGAGATCTGCCTGGCCTGCAGGCCGAGGCTGTCCTGGTTGATGGCGATGAGGTTCGCGTTCTTCAGGATGGCCGACGTGGCGGCGTCCATGGTGCGCAGGTCGTTGCCCGCGATGAGGGGCGAGGCCATGACGGCCCACAGGGCGAAGTGGCTGCGCATCTCGGTGTCGTTCATGCCGCCGCGCCCGACTTCCATCATGTCCGGGTCGTTGAACCCGCCGGGCTTGGCGTAGGACGCCAGGGGCACGGTGACGTTGACGATGTTCTGGATGCCCATCGGGTAGCCGTTGGCCTGCCCGGTGTCCCACTTGTTGGTGATGTCTTCGGTGGTGCGCCACATGTTCGCCACGTCGCCCCAGTTGCGCCGGGGGCCGGTCTTGTCGTGGATGCTGTTGGAGTTGATGCTGTAGACGATCGGGCGGCCAGCGGCTCGCAGCGCGTCACGCATCTTGGCGAAGGTGCGCACCTGGTCGTCGATCGTGCCGCTGGGCGAGCACCAGTCGTACTTGAGGTAGTCCACGCCCCAGGCCGCGAACTGGCGGGCGTCCTGCTCCTCGTGGCCCTGCGCCCCGGTCGAACCGGGGTAGGAGTTGAAGTACTGGGCGCACGTTTCGGCCAGCGGCGCCTGGTAGATCCCGAACTTGAGGCCCTTGCCGTGGATGTAGTCGCCGAGCGCCTTCATGCCGCTGGGGAACCGGCTCGGGTCGCCTTGGAGGTTGCCCGCGGAGTCCCGGTTCGGGTTCGTCCAGCAGTCGTCCACCACGACGTACTCGTAGCCCGCGGCACGAATGCCGGAGTTGACCATCGTATCGGCCATCTGCCTGATCAACGACTCGTTGATGTTGCAGCCGAACGTGTTCCACGAGTTCCACCCCATCGGCGGCGTGCGCGCCACACCGTTGTCCAACGCCTCCGCGGACGACGTGTGCAGTACCGTCGTCATCGCGGACAGCAGCACGCCTGCCGCCAACAGCGTTGCCGCCCGGCGAGGACGGGGAAGTCGTGTTGCTGTCACCCTGATCTCACTCCTCGGTGCTTACGACGTTCCGGTTGCCATCCGTGCTGCCGCACGGCCGGGCACAGCGCGGCCCGTTGTTCCGGAATTGCGGGTTCGACGAATTCGCCGGCGGGGCTGTGACGCAGCGACTTCCCTCAGCGGCGCAGGCTTCGGCGGGGTCAGTGTGGCACTCAATGTTCACGCTCACAAGAGCGCCTATGTAATTAACTTATGCGGCAATCCGGATGAACCACAGTTCGGGGCGGAGCCTTCGTTTGGTACTGAAACGGTCGTTGAGTGAGTGGGTGATCGCAGCGGCGGGCGGTGCCGGGTCACCCGCGGCGGGTGACGACTCGGGGGCGCCCGGACTGCAGGGTCGGCCGCGGAGGTGCGGCGATGGCGAAGCGGGCGGACGGCCGGCCGACGGTCACCCGGCGGGTGGCCGCGGCGATTTCCGTGGCGGCACTGGCGGCGGCGTTCGCCGTGGTCGTCGGCGCACTGATCCGGCACCCGCTCCAGCTGGCACTCGCGGTACTCCTGCTCGGGAGCGTGCTCGCTGCCGGGTGGGCCGCGCTGGTGCGCCGTGGTTTCCCGCGGGTGGCCGCGGCGACGGCCGGAGTCCTCGCCGCAGTCCTGCTGGTGCTGCCTGACCTGCACGCCTACGCGTTGCTGGCGACGGCCGCCGGACTGGTCGCGCTGTCGGTCGCGGCGGCCAGGACCGCCCTCGGCCACCACCTGGCGCGGACGCCCCGGATCCGCGGCGTGGAGCGGGCGTCGGCGGGCGTCCTGTTGCTCAACCCGTTGTCCGGCCACGGCGTGGCCACCACGTCCCGGCTCGGTGAGCGTGCCCGGGCACTCGGGATCCGGCCGATCGAGCTGGACTTCGACGACGACCTGCGCGAACTCGCGGAACAGGCGGTGACCGACGGCGCGGATGTGCTCGGGATGGCCGGCGGCGACGGCAGCCAGGCCGTGGTCGCCGATGTGGCCCGCCGGCACGACCTGCCCTTCGTCTGCGTTCCCGCGGGAACGCGCAACCACTTCGCGCGCGACCTCGGCCTCGACCGGGACGAACCGGCTGACGCGCTGGCCGCCTTCGGCAAGGCTGTCGAGCGGCGGGTCGACCTCGGCGTGGCCGGGGACCGGGTGTTCGTCAACAACGTTTCGCTGGGGGCGTACGCCGCCCTGGTCCGGGCCCCCGGCTACCGGGCGGCCAAGACCGCCACGGTCGCCCGCTGCCTGCCCGACCTGTTCGGCCCGGAAGCCCGCCGCCCGCTGAGCTTTCCCGGCCCGGACGGCGATCCCGCGGCGGCCGCGGACATCGTGCTTGTGTCCAACGGCCCCTACCGGCTCGAGCGGTTGACCGGCCTCGGCAGCCGCGAACGGCTCGACCTGGGTGTCCTCGGGATCGTGACGGTCGCGGTCGACCGGGCGCGGGACGTGCCGGAGCTGGTGGCGGCCGAGTTGTGCGGCGACATCGCCCGGTTCCCCGGTTACCGGGCGTGGAGCACGCCGGAGTTCGCGGTGGAATCGGCGGACCCGCTCATCGACGTGGCCGTGGACGGCGAGCCCCAGCGCCTCCCGTCGCCCTTGCGGATCGGCGTCCTGCCCGGCGCCCTGCGGGTGCGCCTGCCCCCGGACGCCCCCGGCGCTTCCCCGGCGGCGATGGCCCCGAAAGGCGTCCGGCGAGCCCTGCGCGCGCTTCTGCGCGTGCTCATCGGGCGCCCAGCGACAGGAGATCGACGGTGAACGAGTCTTCCGACCACGACCTCGCTCAGACGGCGCCGGCCGGCGGCGTCGCGACCGCCCGCACCGACGGCGCGGACGACGACGCCGACCGGTACGTCGTGTTGCAGCGCAAGAGCCAGCTGTTCCCGGCAGTCGTGGCTGCGGCACACCGGCTCCGGTGCTTACCGGTCTGGCGGGGCCGCGACGCGGTCGATCCGTCCACAGTGGCGGAGACTGTCGAAGAAGCGGTGCTGCAACTGGCGTTCTTCTGCGACAGGGAACTCAACGCCACCCTCGAGCGGCTGCTCGCCGCGGTACACGACCGCGTCGAGATCGTCCGGCAGATCCACGCGGGGAGCCGCCCGGGTTTCGGCGGCCGGGTCGACGAGAAGTTCCGCGCAGACGAGGAGACCGGCCAGGGGCAGCTGGACCAGGCGATCGCGAATTTCGTCGACGCCGCTCGCGCGGATCTGCGCATCGGCGGCGCATGGGTCCCCCTGCGCCCGGCCAGACGCTGAGCGTGCTTAGGACCGGAATCCTGCTGCGGATTCCGGCGCCGCTGCAGGCGAACTGTGGACCGCCGCGCCCTTGGTGCTCATCGGCTTCGGTCAAGAGCTTGTCGTGCCCGCAACGCCGCCGGGTGCCCGGTGATCCGCGTTGTGCTCGCAGACGAGGAACCCATAGTCCTTGTCGGAGTCCGGACGGTGCTAGCCACCGCACCGGACATCGAAGTCGTCGCCGAAGCCGAGCACGGACGTGACGCCGTAGACCTGGTCTTGGCGCACCGACCCGACGTGGCCATGCTCGACATCCGCATGCCAGAGCTCAACGGACTCGACGCCGCGGAGCAGATCCGCGGCCTTCCCGTCGACACCGCCGTCGTCATCCTCACCACCTTCGCCGACGACGCCTACATCTCCCGCGCACTCGGCGAAGGGGCCAGCGGGTTCGTCCTCAAAACCGGCGACCCCAACGAGATCATCGCCAGCGTCCGCGCCGTCGCGGCTGGAGCCGCATACCTGTCACCGCTCGTCGCGCGACGCGTGGTCGACCAGCTCGCCCACGCCAAGCCCAGTTCCGACGCCAGCGCGCGGGTCGCCCCCCTGACCAACCGCGAACGCGAGGTACTGGGCCTGATCGGAGCCGGTATGTTCAACGCCGAAATCGCCCGGCACATCCACGTCGTCGAAGGCACCGTCAAGGTCTACGTCAGCACCATCCTCAACCAACTCGGCGTACGCAACAGAGTGCAAGCCGCCATCGTCGCCTACGAAGCGAAACTCATTCCCAGGGCACAGATCCCAGGCGAGTGACGTCGGTTGATCCTGGATCGATTCGTGGCGGGCAGCCGGCTGACCTATGGTCCACAACGAACGATCACTCGATTTGCGGAGGTTGCCATGGGCGTCATGCTGGTCAGCGAGGCGCAGCCGTGAACGCACCACCTCCCCACGGCTTCCCGCAGTACCCCACTGGGGCGCCTCAACTTCCGAAGCGGGGCCTCGCCACCGGCTGGATCATCGCCATCGTGGCCATTGGCGTGGTCGTCGTAATCGGTGTCGTCGTGGGGGCGTTCGTGCTGCTCAACCGGGGCAGCAGCTACGACGCGGTCGACGGCAAGTACGGCGCCGCGCCGCTGGCCACTTGCGACGACGTCGCGGCCCGGGCCGGGAACCTGCCGCCGAGGAGGTCCGACACACCACTGGAGGGCAGCAAAGGCTGGCTGTGCACCTTTACCGACCCGGCGGGAGCGGCGACAGTCCACCTGGACGTGGAAGTGACCAACACGCAGCGGCAACGCGGCCGATTCGACACGCAGACCGCGTCGGCCGGCTACGTGGTCGACCCGGCAACGCATCTGGGGGAGCGCGCCGCGTGGGGACCCGTCGCCAGCGGCCGGTCGTGCGACCTGATGGTGCTGGACGGCAACGCCACGTTCAAGGCCGGGATCGAGGATTGGAACCAGACCACCGACGACGCACATACCTGCAAGGACCGGGTCAAGGCCATCGCCCAAGTGCTCTACGACGTGATGAAGCCGCGGTGAGCATCCGGCTGTGCGTTCGGAGCGCAGAGGGGAGTGCGGGCGAAGCGGCGCGGCGATCATGCAACGGTCTGCGGGCCTGCTCTCGTATGTAGGGGTGAGAGAGGGGTGGTCGTGACCGATCGCTGGGAGTTCAGTCAGGTGGTCCGGGGCGCGCTGTAGTGTGGCGCCGGGAAGCGTTCCTGATGTGCGGGGACTGGTCGTTGGCCGAGGACCTCCTCCAGACGGCGCTGATGCGGCTGTATACGCGCTGGCACCGCCTCGACCCGGCCGGCATCGACGGATACACCCGCCGGGTGATCGCCCGCTTGGCCATCGACGAAGCCCGCCGGCCCTACCGCCGCACCGAGCTGCGGGATGCGCTGCCCGAGACGCCGGTCGCCACCGCGGAGTCCGCCGCCGCGCTGGACGTGCGGGCGGCGCTGCAGAAGGTGCCACCGAAACAGCGAGCCGTCCTGGTCTTGCGTTTCTTCAGCGACCTGACCAACGCCGAGGCGGCCAAGGTGCTGCGGATTTCCGAGGGGACCGTCAAGTCCCAAGCGGCCCGAGGCCTCGCCACCCTTCGTCGGCTCCTCGACGAGCCGGCCGACCTGACCGGGCACATCAAGGGGAGCCACCGATGACACCCACCGACAAGGACCTCCTGCTGCAGGCGCTCGGCACCGACGAGCCACCGCTGCACCTGGATCTCGATGCGATCGAAGCCCGGGGACAGGCACGCCGCCGCACACGCGGCCTCATCGCCGTGACCACCGCCGTGCTCGGCGTCGGAGCCATCACCGGCGGCGTCGTCCTCGGCGCCGGGGCACCCAACGCCGTGGAATCCGCTGCCCCGGGCAGTCCCGTGGCCCCGACCGAGCGGGAGATCGCCTACTGCTACCAGACGGCCGATATCGGCAGCACCCAGCCGAACCAGCACGTCGCCATCGGAGTCGGTGGCCGCGACGGACGCGTCGACCTCACCGGCCAGATCATGCAGATCTGCTCCGACAGCTGGCAGTCCAACGTGTACGACTTCCAGCCCCGTCAAGCCGCTGGCACGACCTACCGGATCCCTCGGCTCGTCGCCTGCGTGCTTACCGGAAAAGCCGCAAATGCCACTGAAGGTGCGGTGGGAGTGTTCCCGGGGAACGGCAATACGTGTGCGGCTCTCGGTCTTCCCGTAGCACAGATTTGACCGATCGGCGGCACCGCAAAGTGACGCCACGCAGGTCATGGCAAAGAGATCTAGGCCGACAGGCCTACGAAGATCGGCGTTCGCGTGATCTTCAGAGGGTGTCGTTGACGCGTTTATCGTCTCGGTGAAACACCTGCGGGTTCGAGGTGACGACTGGCGGACTCGTTGGTGGAGGTGGGCAGCCGTTGTGTCCACGTTCTTGGCACGACCGCGAATCCGGCCGGTAGATGGACTACCCAGCAGATCCGCAACCTCGTGGTGGAGCTGGGCGATCGAGCTGATGACGAACTGCTTCGCGGAGCGGTTCGTGCTGACGGCGAGAACTGAACACACCGACCGTATGTTGATCGTCAGCGAGCGGCATCTGCGGCTGTGCTCGTCGGGTACGGGCATTACACCGGTCGACGGCCGCACCGCTCCTCGCGAGCTTCGCCCATCGTCGTCCTGAGAAGCTCTGGAGGACCGCTGGGCGGCGCGGAGAGCGAGGCGAATGCGGGAGGCGACCAGACGGGGGTCCGGGGGCGTGCCCCCGGCGGGGGTGTGGGGGCTCGGCCCCACAGGACACGACGAAGAGAGCCCTGCTTGCGTGTTCCGCAAGCAGGGCTCTCCCGCGATCGAGTGCGCGATACTGGGATTGAACCAGTGACCTCTTCCGTGTCAGGGAAGCGCTCTCCCGCTGAGCTAATCGCGCGAGGTGGAGACGGGATTCGAACCCGTGTACACGGCTTTGCAGGCCGTTGCCTCGCCTCTCGGCCACTCCACCGTGACTAGGCCCGAGAGCCTATCGAGCGGATGACGGGATTCGAACCCGCGACCCTCACCTTGGCAAGGTGATGCGCTACCAGCTGCGCTACATCCGCATTCCGCAGCTCCGGGAACCCGAGTCCCCGTCGCCGTGGTGTGGGAAAACCATATCGGACCCCGAAAACGGGGGTGACACCGGGGTGTCACTCCGCCGTTGCGCGGCCGTCATCAGGCCAGATCGTGCGGGATGAGGTGGGTGAGGGCGTCGTCGACGTCGACCCACAGGTGCTCGTTGCCCGGGAGGACCACGTCGTACGTGCGGTCGAGGAAGTCGGCCAGCTCCTGGGCGGACGCCTCGAACATGGCGTGCCCGGACGGCGAGTTCAGCTCGATCAGCACCGCTTCGGGGTCCTCGACCGACGGGCGGATGCGGACGTCGCCGTCGCCTGCGTCGGCCAGGAGGCCGTCCGCGAGGAGGTCGCGGGCGTATACCCACTCGACCCAGCCGGCGCGTCCGGTGCGGAAGGCGGCGACGACCGCGTACGGGTCGCGTGTGTCGTAGCGCAGCTCCACCTTGACCGGAACCGCGGGAGTCCGCGGCGCCAGCAGGTCGAAGACCGCCGTCGAGCGGAGCGTCACGTGATCGTTGCGCATCGTCCTACCCTTCGTCTCCCTTCCCGGCCCGGCCCGGCCGAGGGCGTCACTGCTTGGACGCATCAGGAGGCCGAAACCGTCGCGGGTGCGCCGCAGATCACCCGTCCGGGCTCTTCGGCCCCCTTCTCCACCCGTGACCACCCACGGCGCGCAACTGACCGGCGCGCCCCGCGGGGCCCACGCCTCCATACTGCGCGGTTTAGTCGCCGGGCGATAGCACCGTCGCACGGATGTCGAACGTGGTGTCAGGCGGCCCCCCGGCCGGACAACCCTGGCTAGCTCGGGGTTGTGCGTTCCGTACCCGCCGGTAAGCGGAGTGTGGTCGGTGAGGACCACCCGTTTGCAGGCGCCTGAAAGTCGTACGCTAAAGTTCACCTCAACACCGCTAGCGGGCGATTAGCTCAGCGGGAGAGCGCTTCGTTCACACCGAAGAGGTCACTGGTTCGATCCCAGTATCGCCCACCCGATAGCCGTGAGAGAGCCCTGTTCGCCGGAGTGCGGGCGGGGCTTTTTTCGTGACCGGCGCCGGCGCCCCCAGGCCGGGGCGCGTTTTCGCGGCGAGACTCACCCGCCGCGAAACCGGAGTGAACGATCCGTTCGGATCCTCCGTATCAGCTGGCAAGAGCGGTTCGCGCCCCCGCCGCGGGGCTCGCCGAACCTGCCTTCGAACGCTGCCGCCGCGGCGGGTTTCTGTAGAACGCCACCTCGTGGGAGGTCCGATGTGATCCTCGGCACGTCTCCTCGCCCGGGGCCGCGTGACAGTGTGGCGACCGATGTCACTGTCGGTGGCGGCCGGATCCCGGCGACGGCGACCGGTGGCCCTCGCGTGGTCCACTGTGGACCACCGGACTCCCGTAGTGTCCACAGTAGATTCCGGAGGGTGCCGCTGGGCCGTTCGGCCGAGCTTGGTCCACCCGGGTGCGGGTATCGCCCTTTTCGCTACGGAACGTAATTTTCACGGGGATACGCGCTATTACGCATCGTCCTCATCTTGTTATCTTCCGGCCATTTTCTGGCGGGGATCTCACGCAGCATGTGGCTGGAAATCCTTGTAACACTGCCGAGAGAGTCGCCGATAACTTGCCGTGTGAAGCCTCCGTGGGCTCTGCGCGACCACCGATATGCCGTGACTCTCCGAAGTCATCTCCGGTGACGCTGCGTGCCTGCGGCTCAATTCGATCCAGTCCCCGGGAGGTCAGATGGAAGAGTCGGTGCGGCCTTCGTACACGGTGAGCCAGCCACCGCCGCACATCGACCTCCAGGCCATCCCGCGTCCCGCCAAGCGGGACGACCACCCCGGCGACTCCGGCGGTCCGTCCGCCAAGGCGTGGCCCGCGGCCTGGGAAGCGCGGTACAGAGCCTGGGTCATCGGCAGCGACGTATTCATCACGCTGCTGGTGATCGCGATCAGCGCGTTCGTCATCGATCGCGTTGCCCCGCACGACATGCACGCCTTCGGCACCATCCTCGCGGTGTTCGTCTCGCTGCCCGCCAGCCGGGCCTGGAGCCCGCGCGTGCTCGGCGAAGGCGCGGAGGAGTACCGCACCCTCGGCCGCGGCTTCCTCACCGCCGCCGTCCTGGTCGCGCTGGGCGGCCTGCTGTTCGGCGCGCTCGAGGTCCAGGTCTGGGTGTTCGTCGTCGTCCCGGCCATCGCGCTGGTCGCCTTCCCGCAGCGCTACCTGCTGCGCCAGGTGCTGCACCGCAAGCGCGCCAAGGGACTTTGCCTGCTGCCGGTGATGGCGGCGGGCAGCCCGGAAACCGTCGCCGACCTGATCGCCCGCACGCGCTCGGAGGTGCACGTCGGCTGGCGCGTCGAGGCCGCCTGCACGTTCAGCGGCCACGGCGCGGACCGCGACAGCGGCGAGATCGACGGCGTCCCGGTGGTCGGGCGGCTGGAGGAGCTGTCCCGGCACGTCCGGCGCGGCGGCTACCGGGTCGTGGCCATCACCGCCGACCAGTACTGGACGCCGAAGCGGCTGCAGCGGCTGGCCTGGGACATGGAGGGAACCGGCGCGGAGATGGTCGTGGCGCCCGTGCTGATGGAGGTCGCCGGGCCCCGGCTCAACGTCACCGGCGTGCTCGGCATGCCCCTGCTGCGGGTCACCGCGCCGATGTTCACCGGCGGGCGCCGCGTGGTGAAGGAGATCGTCGACCGGGCCGGCTCCGCGCTGCTGCTCACCCTGCTGTCCCCGCTCCTGCTGGTGATCGCCGTCGCGATCAAGCTGAACGACCGCGGCCCGGTGATCTACCGCCAGCGCCGCGTCGGCCGCGACGGCGCGACGTTCACCATGCTCAAGTTCCGGACGATGGTCACCAACGCCGACGCCATCAAGCAGTCCCTCGCCGCGGACAACGAAGGCGCGGGCCCGCTCTTCAAGATGAAGCGCGACCCGCGTATCACCCGCGTGGGTGGTTTCCTGCGCCGGTATTCGCTCGACGAGGTGCCGCAGTTGTTCAACGTCCTGTCCGGCAAGATGTCGCTCGTCGGCCCGCGGCCGCCGCTGCCGGAGGAAACCGAGCAGTACCCGCCGGACGCCCGCCGCCGGCTGCTCGTCAAGCCGGGCCTCACGGGGCTGTGGCAGGTCAGCGGGCGCAGCGACCTCACCTGGGCGGAGAGCATCCGCCTGGACCTGCGTTACGTCGAGGACTGGTCGCTCGCCCTGGACCTGGTGATCCTCTGGAAGACCCTCCGCGCGGTGATGGGCGGGCAGGGCGCCTACTGACCCGTTTTCGCCGCGCCGCGCGCCACGGCCGCCGACTCCCACCGCGGGGAGCCGGCGGCCGTGCTCGTTTCCGGAACATTGGGGACAACGGGACCCGGGGACGCCGTGGACGCCCCGGAACTGTCGGTGCGCGCCGGTAAACTGGACACCGGGGGCCGGAGGGCCGCCCTCGCGCCGCCGCACCCGCCCGACAGGGCCGCTGCGGCCGCCTGGCGAGGCCCGCCCCAGCCGCCCGGCAGCGCAGCGCCAGCCGCCTGGCAAGGCCGCAGCACCCACCGGGTAAGGCCGCCCCGCCCGCCCGGCAGCGCAGCGCCAGCCGCCTGGCAAGGCCGCCGCACCCACCCGGCAAGGCCGCCGCGCCGGAAGCTCCGGGACCCCAGCTGCGAGCGACAAGCCCCCGCGCCTCCTCGACGTCGCACCGCGCTACCGGCCGTACCCACCACCCCAGGTCACCGAGCCGTCCGGCCGCCCCAGCACCCCTGTTCGCCGCGAAGACCCGCTCCGCCCGGCCCATCCGGAACGCCCCCGTTCGCCCGGATTACCGGCACCCGAGGAGGCCACCGTGACCCGATCGGCTGACCCGGGCTCACCCGCAGCTGTGATCGGTGCAACTGATTGAACGCGAAATAGTTCAACGCTCAACTTGGTTGCACGGGGTACCGACCCAACGGAAGGAACCTCAGCCCCATGACCACCTTTGCCGAGCAGACCGAGGCCCTCCAGCTCCCCGCGGACGTGCAGAACCTGCTGTTCCGCGAGGCCCGCACCGCCAACAGTTTCAGCTCCGAGCCGGTGACCGAGGAGCAGGTCCGCGCGATCTACGACCTCGTCAAGTGGGCCCCGACGTCGATGAACACCCAGCCGCTGCGTGCGCTGGTGCTCCGGACCGCCGAGGCGAAAGCCCGCCTGCTCCCGCACATGGCCCCGGGCAACCGGGACAAGACCGAAGCCGCGCCGCTGACCGTCGTGCTCGCCGCGGACGTCGACTTCCACGAGAACATCCCGCAGGTGTTCCCGCACGCCCCGCACGTGAAGGACAACTTCGCCGACGAACAGGGCCGCGTCGAGTTCTCCAAGCTGAACTCGCTGCTGCAGGTCGGCTACTTCATCATCGGCGTCCGCGCCGCCGGGCTGGCCGCCGGCCCGATGACCGGCTTCGACGCCCAGGGTGTCGACGACGAGTTCTTCGCGGACAAGAAGTGGCGCTCGCTCGTCATCGTCAATGTCGGCAAGCCGGGCGAGAACCCCTGGTTCGACCGCCTGCCGCGGCTCGACTTCGACCAGGTCGTCGAGACCCTCTGAGGCCCATCGGACCGGCCGCTTCCCCACGGGGAAGCGGCCGGTCCGGCGTTCGCGCCACGCGCGTGAGGCGCGAAGACACCGACGACTAGCATCGACGGCGTCATCTCTGTCACTCCAGCTTGAGGAGCCGATCGTGTCCCAGTCGCCCCCCGTTTCCCCCGTGGCCGCCTCCCGCGTGGTGGTACCGGCGGGCACTACGGCGGGCGCGGCGGTCCGCGAAGCCGGTCTGCCGACCAAGGGCGCGGACACGATCGTCGTGGTCCGCGACGCCGACGGGAAGCTGCGCGACCTCGCCTGGGCGCCGGAGGCCGACGCCGAGGTCGAGCCGGTCGCGGCGAACACCGAGGACGGCCGCAGCGTCATCCGCCACTCGGCCGCGCACGTGCTCGCCCAGGCCGTGCAGCAGCAGTTCCCGGACGCCAAGCTCGGCATCGGCCCGCCGGTCAAGGACGGTTTCTACTACGACTTCGCCGTCGACAAGCCGTTCACCCCGGAGGACCTGCAGGCGCTCGAAAAGCGCATGAAGCAGATCGTGAAGGGCGCCCAGCAGTTTTCGCGGCGCGTTTTCGACTCCGTCGACGAGGCCAAGAAGGAACTGGCGGACGAGCCGTTCAAGCTCGAGCTCGTCGACCTGAAGTCCGAAGTGGACACCGCCGAGGTGATGGAGGTCGGTGAGGGCGAACTCACCATCTACGACAACCTCGACCCGCGCACCAAGGAACGTGTCTGGAGTGACCTCTGCCGCGGCCCGCACGTGCCGACGACGAAGTTCATCCCGGCGTTCAAGCTCACCCGCGTCGCCGCCGCGTACTGGCGGGGCAGCGAGAAGAACCCGCAGCTGCAGCGGATCTACGGCACGGCGTGGGAGTCGGCCGAGGCGCAGGACGCCTACCTCGAGCGCATCGCCGAGGCCGAGCGCCGCGACCACCGCAAGCTGGGCGCCGAGCTCGACCTGTTCTCCTTCCCCGAGGAGATCGGCTCCGGCCTGCCGGTGTTCCACCCGAAGGGCGGCATCATCCGCCGCGAGCTGGAGAACTACTCGCGCCGCCGCCACGAGGAGGCCGGCTACGAGTTCGTGAACACCCCGCACATCAGCAAGGGCGAGCTGTTCCACACCTCCGGCCACCTGCCCTACTACGCGGACACGATGTTCCCGCCGGTGCAGTTCGACGAGGAGAACTACTACCTCAAGGCCATGAACTGCCCGATGCACAACCTGATCTTCCGCTCGCGCGGGCGGTCCTACCGCGAGCTGCCGCTGCGGCTGTTCGAGTTCGGCACCGTCTACCGCTACGAGAAGTCCGGCGTGGTGCACGGCCTCACCCGCGTGCGCGGCCTGACGATGGACGACTCGCACATCTACTGCACCAAGGAACAGATGCCGGGCGAGCTCAAGTCGCTGCTCAAGTTCGTCCTCGACCTGCTCGCCGACTACGGCCTTTCCGACTTCTACCTCGAGCTGTCCACCCGCGGTGACTCCGACAAGTTCATCGGCGAGGACTGGGAGTGGGAGGAGGCCACCGAGACGCTGCGGCAGGCGGCGATCGACTCCGGCCTCGAGCTGGTCCCGGACCCGGGCGGCGCGGCCTTCTACGGCCCGAAGATCTCGGTGCAGGCCAAGGACGCCATCGGCCGCACCTGGCAGATGTCGACCATCCAGCTCGACTTCAACCAGAACAAGCGGTTCGAGCTCGAGTACACCGCGCCCGACGGCTCGCGCCAGCGCCCGGTGATGATCCACCGCGCGCTGTTCGGCTCGATCGAGCGCTTCTTCGGCGTGCTGACCGAGCACTACGCGGGTGCGTTCCCGGCGTGGCTCTCGCCGGTGCAGGTGGTCGGCATCCCGATCACCGCCGACCAGGTGGAGTACCTGCAGGACGTCGAGAAGGCGTTGCGCACCAAGGGGATCCGCGCCGAGGTCGACGCGAGCGACGACCGGATGCAGAAGAAGATCCGCACGCACACCACGCAGAAGGTGCCGTTCATGCTGCTGGCCGGCGCGAAGGACGTCGAGGCGGGTGCGGTGTCGTTCCGCTTCCGCGACGGCGGCCAGATCAACGGCGTGCCGGTGGAGAAGGCGGTGGCGGCGATCGCGGAGTGGGTCGCGCGCCGCGAAAACGCGTCGCCGTCGGCCGACGCGCTGGAGACGATCGTTCGGTGAGCGAGGGTCCCGAGCTCGTCGAGCAGCAGGGCATCGGGGTCCAGGACGCCTTCCAGCGCCTCTGGACCCCGCACCGGATGGCCTACATCAAGGGCCAGGACAAGCCGGACGGCGACGAGGAGCCCGGCTGCCCGTTCTGCCGGATCCCCGCGCTGGACGACAAAACCGGCCTGATCGTCGCGCGCGGCGACCTCGTGTTCGCGGTGCTGAACCTGTACCCGTACAACCCGGGGCACCTGATGGTGGTGCCGTACCGGCACGTCGCGGACTACACCGAACTGACGGTCGAGGAGACGCGCGAGGTCGCCGAATTCACGCAGCACGCGATGAAGGTGATCCGCGCGGTGTCCGGCGCGCACGGGTTCAACATCGGCCTGAACCAGGGCCACATCGCGGGCGCGGGGATCGCCGCGCACCTGCACCAGCACCTGGTGCCGCGGTGGGGCGGCGACGCGAACTTCATGCCGATCATCGGCCAGACGAAGGTGCTGCCGCAGCTGCTGGGGGAGACGAGGGACCTGCTCGCCGACGGGTGGTGAGCTCCCGGCCACGCAGTGAATGACTCATTCCTGACGTCGGACGCCAGGAATGAGTCATTCACTGCGTCCGGATCGCAATGGTCCGACCGGGGAAAACTCCTGATTGAGTGTTCAACCGAGAGTATGATGGGGTTATGTCCGGAACCCGATGGCTCAGCGACCACGAACAGCGCGTCTGGCGTGAGTTCAACGCGGCCACTCGCATGCTCAGCGCGCACCTCGAAGGCCAGCTGCAGCACGACTCGGGCATGCCGCACACCTACTACGAAGTCCTCGTGGCGCTCTCCGAAGCCGAAGACCGCCGGCTTCGGATGAGCGAACTCGCCGACGCGCGGCAGGCGTCCCGCAGCCGCCTTTCGCACGCCGTCGCGCGGCTGGAGGCGAACGGGTGGGTGCGGCGCGAGGCGTGCCCGACCGACAAGCGCGGTGCCTGGGCGGTGCTGACCGACGCCGGTTTCGCCGCGCTCGAGGCGGCCGCGCCGGGGCACGTCGAGGCCGTCCGCGAAAGCCTGTTCGACCCGCTGACGCCGGAGCAGGTGACGGCGCTCGGGGAGATCAGCGCGGCGATCCGCCGTCAACTGTCGCCGAAGTGCGCCGCCGCGGTGGCCGCCGAAGAGGCGCGGGAGCACGAGGGCCAGCTCACGAAATCGCGCTGACCCGGGGCGGCGCGTCGGGGCCGCGCACGTGGGTGGATAGGCTGCATTCGCCCACCCGACCCTCGTAGCCAGGTGCCTCGACGAACCGATGCTCAATATCTTCGCGCGTGCCTCCGTCTCCCGCGTCACCGATCCGATCGGCCAGGCGCTGGTTCGCGCCGGGCTGACCCCCAACGTGATGACCGTGCTCGGCACCGCCGGCGCGGTCGTCTGCGCGCTCGCCTTCTTCCCCACCGACCACCTGCTGTGGGGCACCTTCACGGTGTGGGGCTTCGCCATGCTCGACCTGCTCGACGGCGCCATGGCCCGCGCCCGCGGCTACGGCACCCCGTTCGGCGCGGTGCTCGACGCCACCTGCGACAGGCTGGTCGACGGAGCCCTGTTCGCCGCCATCGCGTGGTGGTGCTTCGTCGTCGACGACAACCACCCGGCCGCCGCCGCGGCGCTGCTGTGCCTGGTGCTCGCCCAGGTCATCTCCTACGTCAAGGCCCGCGCGGACGCCTCCGGCCTGCCGGTCGACGGCGGGCTCGTCGAGCGCGCCGAGCGGCTGATCATCGCGCTGGTCGGCACCGGCCTGCACGGCTTCGGCATCCCGTACACCGTGGACGTGACGCTCTGGCTGCTCGCGGTCCTGTCGGTGGTCACGCTGCTGCAGCGCACCGCCGCGGTGGCGAAGGCGGCCCGCGAGGCCGCCGGGGAGCAACGGGCATGAGCAAGCTGAGCGAGCGGCTGAGCGCTTTCGGCTACGCGGCCGGGTGGAAGCTCGCCGGCTGGCTGCCCGCCGGGTTCGGCGGCACGGTCTTCTCGCTCGGCGCGGACCTCGCCGTCCGCCACGACGGCGGGGGCGTGCGGCAGCTGCGCGCGAACCTCGCCCGCGTGGTGCCGCAGGCCGACCCGGTCGAGCTCGACGAGCTGACCCGGCGGGCGATGCGCTCGTACGCCCGGTATTGGCACGAGACGTTCCGGCTGCCGTCGATGGACCACAAGGAGGTCAGCGCCAAGGTCGCGGCGTCGATCACCGGGGTGGAAAACCTGGACGCGGCGCTGGCCGAGGGCAACGGCGCGGTGATGGCGCTGCCGCACAGCGGCAACTGGGACATCGCCGGCGTCTGGCTGGCCGACTACCTCGGCGGCTTCACGACCGTGGCGGAGCGGCTGAAGCCGGAGTCGCTCTACCGCCGGTTCGCCGAGTACCGGGAGTCGCTCGGCTTCGAGATCGTGCCGCTCACCGGCGACAGCTCGGCGATGCGCGTGCTGCTGAAACGCCTGCGCGAAAACAAGGCCGTCTGCCTGGTCGGCGACCGCGACCTGACCACCAGCGGCATCCCGGTGAAGTTCTTCGGCGAGAAGGCCCGCTTCCCCGGTGGGCCGGCGCGGCTGGCGGCGACGACCGGCGCGGCGCTGATCCCGGCCGGCTGCTGGTTCACCGAGGACGGCTGGCAGATCCGGCTGCACCCGCGGATCCGGGTCACCGCGCGGGCCGAGGTCCCGGCCGCGACCCAGGCACTGGCGGACATCTTCGCCGGCGACATCGCCGCGCACCCGGCCGACTGGCACATGGTGCAGAAGTTCTGGCCCGCCGATCTCGAGGCCGCCGAGCAGGCAAGCCTCGAAGAAGCGAGCTGAGCGGTGGCCACGCGGCCGATGCGGGTCGGGATCGTGTGCCCCTACTCCTTCGATGTGCCCGGCGGGGTCCAGGGGCACGTGATCGACCTGACGAAGGCGCTGCTCGCGCGCGGGCACCAGGTGTCCGTGCTGGCGCCCGCCGACGAGGACGCGGAGCTGCCGGAGTTCGTGCACCCCGCCGGGAAGGCGCTGGGGATCCCGTACAACGGCTCGGTCGCGCGGCTGCAGTTCGGCCCGGTGTCCTACGCACGGGTGCGGCGCTGGATCCGCGAAGGCGACTTCGACGTCCTGCACCTGCACGAACCCGCCGCGCCGAGCCTGTCGCTGCTGGCGCTGCTCATCGCCGACGGCCCGATCGTGGCGACCTTCCACACCGCGACCACACGCTCGCGCACCCTCTCGGCGTTCCAGCCCGTGCTGCGGCCGCTGCTGGAGAAGATCACCGCACGGATCGCCGTGTCCGCGCTGGCCCGCCGCGTCCAGGTCGAGCACGCGGGCGGGGACGCCGTGGAGATCCCCAACGGCGTCGACGTCGGGTTCTTCTCCTCGGCACTGCCCCTGCCGGGCTACCCGCGGGCCGGGGGCACGGTCGGGTTCGTCGGCCGGTTCGGCGAGCCGCGCAAAGGCATGGGCGTGCTGCTCGAGGCGCTGCGGATGCTCCTGCCGGAGTTCGAGGAGCTGCGGCTGGTCGTGGTCGGCCGGGGCGACGAAGAGCAGCTGCGCCGCGACGCCGGGCCGGAGCTGGCCCCGCACCTGGAGCTGCTGGGCCAGGTCGACGACGCCACGAAGGCGCGGGCGTTGCGCAGCGTCGACGTCTACTGCGCGCCCAACACCGGCGGCGAGAGCTTCGGCATGATCCTCACCGAGGCGATGGCGGCCGGAACCCCGGTGCTGGCCAGCGGGCTCGACTCGTTCCGGCGGGTGCTCGACGACGGCCGCGCCGGCCTGCTCGTCGAGACCGGTGACCCGGCCGCGCTCGCGGACGGGCTGCGCGAGCTGCTCGGCGACCCCGCGCGCCGGGCGTCGCTGGCCGCGGCGGCGGGGGAGCGCGTCACGATGTACGACTGGTCGGTGGTGGCCACGCAGGTGCTGCGCGTCTACGAGACCGCGGTCGCGGCCGACCCGCGGCGGGTCGCGGCGCCGGAGCGGGAGCTCGCCCGGTGAGCGTGCTCGGCTGGCTGCTCCCGCTACTGGCGCTGGTGGTGGTGCTCGGCGGCCTCTTCCTGGTCGCGACGGCGAACCGGCTCGACCGGCTGCACGTCCGCACGGACGCCGGGTGGGCCGCGCTGGAGTCGGCGTTGGCCCGCCGGGCGGTGGTGGCGCGCGCGGTGGCGTCGGTGCTGGGCTCCCCGGGCCTGCGGACCTGCGCGGAACGCGCCGAGGCGGCACCGCGGAGCGAGCGCGAAGCGGCGGAGAACGAGCTGACGCTGGAGCTGGGCCGCGTCGACCGGGCGTGCCTGCCGGCCGAGCTGGCCGAGGAGCTGACCGACGCCGAGCACCGGGTGGTGATCGCCCGCCGCGTCCACAACGACGCCGTCCGCGACACGCTGCGGCTGCGGCGGCGCCGGAAGGTGCGGTACTTCCGCCTCGCGGGGACCGCGCCGTTGCCGGAGTACTTCGAATTCGCGGAGCCGGAGGTCTGACATGTGGTGGGTGGTCGTCGAAGAACAGCGCGGCGGCGGGGACGCGCGCGCCTGGAACGTCACCAAGACGAAGCCGGCCGGAGCGGACCGCGAGCACGCCGACGAGGTGGCGCGGCGGCTGGCGTTCTCGCACGAACCCGTGCACCCGTCGGCGGTGAAGGAGCGGAAGGTGCTGCGGGTGGGCGACGGCTACCTGGTGATCGCGACCGGCCGGACGCAGACGTTCCACTTCCGCGTGACGCTCGGCGAGACCGTGGCGGAACCGGCATGACCTGGTGGGTGGTCGTCGAGGAACAGCGCACCACGGAGCGGAACTGGACGATGTCGGAGCGGTACTCGTTCGCCGACCAGGAGACCGCCGAAGCGGAGGCGCTGCGGCTGGCGCGTGAGTACCAGCCGGCCTACCCGTGGTCGCCGAAGTCGCGGAAGGTGCTGCGGGGCCCGGGCGGGTACGTGGTGATCGTCGAGGGCCGGACGTCGACGTTCCACTTCCGGCTGAGCGTGCTCGAAGAGATCTGAACCGCCGCGGGCTCCGCCGCGTCGGATCGGCATGAGCACGTGGTGGGTGGTCGTCGAAGAGCAGGGCGGTGCGGGGGACGGGCGCGGCTGGGGCGTCGCCGACGCGGCGGGGTACCCGGACCGCGACACCGCGTTCGGCGAGGCGTTCCTGCTGGCCAAGCAGCACCGGCCGCCACGGCCGTCGTCGCCGCAGAAGCGGGTCGTGCTGCGGATCAGCGACGGGTACCTGGTGCTGGTCAAGGGCAGGACGGACGTGTGGCAGTTCCGCGTGACGGTGGGCGAGCAGGCCGGCGGCTGACACACTGGGCGGCATGAGTGAGACCTGCGACGTCGCCCACGGCACGGCTCCGGCCGACCCGGGAGTGCGGACACTGGTGGCGGTGTTCGCGTCGCCGGTTTCCCGGTTCTTGCTGAAGTTCGCGAAGGACCTCGGCTACCACGTCGCGCTCTACGAGCCCGATCCCGCCCGCGTCACCGACGTGCCCGAGGGCTTCGAGGCGGACACCGTGCTGCCGCCGCTCGACGCGTCCGCGGACGTGGTCGTCACCGACCACCACCGGCCCGAGCTGGGGCCGGTGCTGAAGGCCGCGCTCGAGGGGAACCCGCGGTGGGTGGGCGTGCTCGGCAACCCGCGTCACCCCGGCCCGCACGTGGCCGCGCTGCAGGGCCTCGGCGTGCCGGAGGCCGACATCGCCCGCGTGCACCGCCCGGTCGGGCTGAACATCGGCTCCCGCACCCCGCCGGAGATCGCCCTGGCCACCCTCGCGGGCCTGCTCGCCGACCGCAACGACCGCCCCGGCGGCTTCGACTTCTGACCCGACCCGGTCGTGAGTGAGAAACAGTGTTCTAACCCTGTTTCTCACTCACGAGCGGGTCAGTGGACGGCCACTCCTTCCGGCATCGGCTCGAAGCGGGCGTGGCGGCGGGTGAACGTGGCCGTGCCCGAGGTCATCGAACGCAGGTCGATCAGGTAGCGGACCAGTTCCGTGGCGGGGACCTCCGCGCGGATCACCGTCCGGCCGCCCTCGCCCGCCTCGGTGCCCAGGACGCGGCCGCGGCGGGACGAGAGGTCGCCCAGCACGGTGCCCAGGTGCTCGTCCGGCAGCCGGATCGCCACTTCCTCCAGAGGCTCCAGCATCGTGAGGTGGCCGTTCGCGGCGGCCTCCCGCAGGGCCAGGGCGCCCGCCGTCTGGAACGCCGCGTCCGAGGAGTCGACGCTGTGCGCCTTGCCGTCGACCAGGGTGACCTTGACGTCGACCACCGGATGACCGTCGGCGAGGCCGCGCGCCAGCTGGGCCCGCACGCCCTTCTCCACGCTGGGGATGAACTGGTGCGGCACCGCGCCGCCGACGACCTTGTCGACGAACTGGAACCCGCCGCCGCGCGGCAGCGGTTCGACCTCGATGTCGCAGACGGCGAACTGGCCGTGCCCGCCGGACTGCTTCACGTGCCGCCCGTGGCCCTTGGCCGGCTTGCTGAACGTCGAGCGCAGGCTGATCTTCACCGGTTCGGTGTCGACGTCGGCGCCGCCCGCGCGCAGCCGCGAGAGCACGACGTCGGCGTGGGCCTCGCCCATGCACCACAGCACCAGCTGGCCGGTCTCGGCGTTGCGGTCCAGCCGCAGCGTCGGGTCGCCGGCGACGAGCCGGGAAAGGTTGCGGGCCAACGTGTCCTCGTCGCTGCGGGTCTTCGCGACGACCGCCACCGGCAGCAGCGGTTCCGGCATCGCCCAGGGCTCCATGAGCAGCGGGTCGTCGGGGGAGGAGACGGTGTCGCCGGTCTCGGCCGAGCCGACCTTCGTCAGCGCGCAGAGGTCACCCGCGACGCAGAAGGGCACTTCCCGCAGGGAGGAGCCGAGCGGGGAATAGAGGTGCGCGACGCGCTCGTCGGCGTCGTGGTCTTCGTGGCCGCGCTCGGCGAGGCCGTGCCCGGACACGTGCACCGGCCGCTCGGGCCGCAGCGTCCCGGAAAACACCCGGACGAGGGACACCCGGCCGACGTAGGAGTCCACCGCCGTCCGGACGACCTCCGCGGCGAGGGGGCCCGCAGGGTCGGCGGTGATCGCGGCGTGCTCGCCGCCGTCGGGCGTGGTGACGTCGGGGGGCCGGTGCTCCAGCGGGGAGGGGAACGCGCGGACGATGCCGTCGAGCACCTCGGCCAGGCCGATCCCGCTGGTCGAGCACACCGGGATGACCGGGTGGAAGGACCCGCGGGCGACCGCGGTCTCCAGGTCGGCGATGAGGGTGGCTTCCGCGATTTCCTCGCCGGCGAGGTAACGGTCCATCAAGGACTCGTCCTCGCTCTCGGCGATGATCCCTTCGATCAGCTCGTTGCGTGCCTCGGCGATCCGCTCCAGCTCGGCGGCGGCGGGCTCGCCGATCGTCGGCGGGTACCCGCCGGAGTAGTCGAAGTACCGCTGGGTGATCAGCCCGACCAGGCCGTCGCCCGCCGGGAGGTACAGCGGCAGCACGCCGGCGCCGAACGCGGCCTGGCAGGCGGCGATCTCGGCCGTCGCGTCGGCCCGGTGGTGGTCGAGCCGGGAGACGACGACCGCGCGCGGCATCCCGACCGCGGCGCACTCCTCCCACACCGCGACCGTGGCCGCGTCGACGCCCTCGGCGGCGGAGACGACGAACAGCGCCGCGTCGGCCGCGCGCAGCCCGGCCCGCAGCTCCCCGACGAAGTCCGCGTACCCGGGCGTGTCGATCAGGTTGATCTTGTGGCCCTGGTGCAGCACCGGCGCGACCGCGAGGCCGACCGAGCGCTGCTGGCGGACCGCCGCCGGGTCGTGGTCGCACACCGTCGTGCCGTCGACCACCGAGCCCGCCCGCGGCACCGTGCCGGAGGCGGCGAGCAGGGCTTCGGCGAGGGTGGTCTTCCCGGACCCGGCCGGGCCGACGAGCACGACGTTGCGGACCTTGGCGGGGTCGTCCACAGCGACGGCGGCCCCGGTGTCGGCGTTCTTGGCTTGTTTGTCGGCCATGACGACTCCTCGGCGAACGGCTGGTGTACGGGATGTGTCCTCGATCACACACCCGCTACCCTGGTCACGGCAAGGCAAGGCCCCCGGGACCAGCCGAATGCCCCGGGGCGCGGGCAGGCGGGAGCGGCATGGACAGGCAGGGGTTCCCGTCGGCGGCCGACTGGGAGCGGCTGCGCGGCCGGCTGGCCGGGCCCCTGTTCCGGCCGGGTGAACCGGGCTACGCGACCGCCCGGCGGTGCTTCTTCACGATGTTCGACGACCGGAGACCGGCCGCCGTCGTCGGTGCGGCGCGCGTCGAGGACGTCCAGGCCGCCGTCGGCTTCGCGGCCCGGCACGGCTTGCCGCTCGCCGCCCGCGGCGGCGGGCACAGCTACCCCGGCTATTCCACTGTGGACGGCGGGATCGTGGTGGACCTCGGCCGGTTCTCCGGCATCGAGGTGCGCCCGGACGGGCGGGCCGTGCTCGGCGGCGGGACCCGGCTGGGACCGGTCGCGGCGGCGCTGGCCGCCGCCGGCCGCGTGCTGCCCGCCGGGCTCTGCGGGGCCGTGGGCATCGCCGGGCTCACCCTCGGCGGCGGGATCGGCGTGGTCGACCGCAAGTACGGGCTGACGTGCGACCACCTCGAAGCGGCGCGGATCGTCACCGCCGACAGCCGGGTGCGCACGGTTTCGGCGACGGCGGAACCGGACCTGTTCTGGGCGCTGCGCGGCGGGGGCGGCGGGAACTTCGGGATCGTCACCGCGTTCACCTTCCGGACCGTTCCGGCCACCGACCTCGCCACCTACCGGCTGGAGTTCCCGGCCGCCGCGCGGGCCGCGTTGTTCGGCGCCTGGCAGGACTGGCTGCCCGGGATGCCGGACGAGCTGTGGTCCGGCATCGAGTTCGCGCCCGGCCGCACCGCGCTCGCCGGGACCTTCGCCGGTCGCGAGACCCGGCTGGCCGGCCTGCTGGACGACCTCGTCCGCCGGATCGGCACCCGGCCGTCCGCCCGGCGGACCCGGGAGCTGGACCACCTGAGCGCGGTGCGCTCCTTCGACGTGCGGGACTCCCGGCCAGGGCTCCGCGAGGCCTACACCGGCACCTCGCGCATGCTGACGCGGCCGGCCGCCGACCCGGCGGCGGTGACCGAGGTGGTGACCCGCGACCCGGGCGTCACCACGCTGATCGACTCCGCCGGCGGCGCGATCGCCCGCGTCGGCGCCCGGGAAACGGCGTTCCCGCACCGGTCCGCGCTGGCGAGTTTCCAGTTCCTGCACGACGCCGCGCCCGAAGACGGCGGCGAAGCCGGGGCCCGGCGCGCGCTGGCCGCCGTGCGCGACGGGCTGGGCCCGGAGTTCGGCACCACCGGGTACGTCAACTACCTCGATCCGGACCTGCCGGACTGGGCGCAGGCGTACTACGGGGTGAACCTGCCGCGGCTGCGTGCGATCGCCCGGAAGTACGACCCGGACGGGGTTTTCGCCTTCCCGCAAGGGCTTTCCGGGGCCCGCTCGACTGTCCACACGGGAGCGTCCTAGACTGCGCCGGATCCCGCCGGCAGGAGGCAGCGTTGCTCGACCTGGCATTCTCCACAGAGGACCTCGCGCACACCCGGTTCGCGTTCTCCCCGGCCTGGGAGATCGTCGCCAGCGTCCGCGTCCTCAACGCCCCGGGGCAGCACGCCCTGCACCTGCCGTGGATCAAGCGCGCCACCACGGCGCTCGACGAGGCCGGCCTGGACATCGGGCTGCTGCGCGAGCTCGTCCCGCCGCGGCACCTGCCCGGGTTCCTGGCCGGGACGCCGTCGACGCCGCTGCCCGAACTGGCCGACGAGCTCGCCGACCTGCGGGACGTGCCCGCCCGCCTGGTCCGGCGCGAACTGGACGCGATGAGCGGGCCGCGTTCGCCCGCGCTGAACCGATTCCACCGCGAGCCGGAGGCGGGACTGGAGCGGCTCGCGACGCTGATGGAGCGGTACTGGCAGCTCGTGCTGGCCCCCGACTGGCCGCGGATCCGGGCCCTGCTCGAAGCCGACGTGCTGTACCGGTCCCGGCTGCTGGCCCAGGGCGGGGCCGCCGAGCTGTTCAACGACCTCACCCCGCTGGTCCGCTGGCAGGGCGGCACGCTCACGGTGGCGCACCGGCACCTGCACGCCGCCGTCCCGCTCGACGGGCGCGGTCTCGTGCTGGTGCCCTCGGCGTTCGTCTGGCCGCGGGTGTTCTCCAAGACCGACGCGCGCTGGCAGCCGGTGCTGCGCTACCCGCCGCGCGGGATCGCCACGCTGTGGGAGACCGGCACGGCCACCGCACCCGGCGCGCTGGCCGCCGTGGTGGGCCGCGGCCGCGCGATGCTGCTGGCCGAACTGGCCGCCCCGGCGTCCACCGCCGAACTGGCCCGCCGGACCGGGCTGAGCGCCGGCGCTGTGTCGCAGCACCTCGGCGTACTCAAGGCTGCGGGCCTGGTCAACCGCCATCGTGCTGGACGTCACGTGCTCTATGTGCGCACTTCGCTCGCGGAAGCCCTGGTCGCGGGGACCGGCGAAGTGGACTGCTGAGATACCCGCGTACTGGCCTGCTTCAAGGGTCCACCGCGGTCCTACCCTCGGACTCGTCACCCCCTGTTCTCCTTGTGGAAAGGCCTCGTCGTGTCCGAGCAGCAGCCCACCCCCTCCAGCGGCACCGTCCAGTCCGTCACCGGCACCGCCAAGGTGAAGCGCGGCATGGCCGAGATGCTCAAGGGCGGCGTGATCATGGACGTGGTCACCGCCGAGCAGGCCAAGATCGCCGAAGACGCCGGCGCGGTCGCGGTGATGGCCCTAGAGCGCGTGCCCGCCGACATCCGCGCCCAGGGCGGCGTCGCCCGGATGAGCGACCCCGACCTGATCGACGGCATCATCGAGGCCGTCTCGATCCCGGTGATGGCCAAGGCCCGCATCGGCCACTTCGTCGAGGCGCAGGTCCTGCAGTCCCTCGGCGTCGACTACGTGGACGAGTCCGAGGTCCTCACCCCCGCCGACTACGCCAACCACATCGACAAGTGGGCGTTCACCGTTCCCTTCGTCTGCGGCGCGACCAACCTCGGCGAGGCGCTGCGCCGGATCACCGAGGGCGCGGCGATGATCCGCTCCAAGGGTGAGGCCGGCACCGGTGACGTCTCCAACGCGACCACGCACATGCGCAAGATCCGGCAGGAGATCCGTCGCCTGCAGAACCTGCCCGAGGACGAGCTGTTCGTCGCGGCGAAGGAGCTGCAGGCGCCGTACGAGCTGGTGAAGGAGGTCGCCGAGGCCGGAAAGCTGCCGGTGGTGCTGTTCACCGCGGGCGGCATCGCCACCCCGGCCGACGCGGCGATGATGATGCAGCTCGGCGCCGAGGGCGTGTTCGTCGGCTCGGGCATCTTCAAGTCCGGCAACCCGGCCCAGCGCGCCGAGGCGATCGTCAAGGCGACGACGTTCTACGACGACCCGGACGTCCTGGCCAAGGTCTCGCGCGGCCTCGGCGAGGCGATGGTCGGCATCAACGTCGAAGAACTGCCGGAGCCGCACCGCCTCGCCGAGCGCGGCTGGTGACGTTCTAGCCCTCGGGGTAGAAGAGGAACAGCGTGCAGCCGGTGGCACTGGCGGGCACGTGCCAGGAGCCGGCCGGGGCGTGCAGGAACGTTCCGGCCGGATGGCTCCGGGCACCGTCGTCGAAGGTGCCGGCGACGACGTAGACCTCTTCCGGGCCGGGCTCGTGCACGTCCCGGTGCGGCCAGGACGTGCCGGGGTCCATTTCCAGGACGCCGGCGTGGGCGCCGTTCGCGCCCGTCCACAGTGGACGAAGCCGGACACCGGGGAACAGCTCGCGCACGGGAGCGTCGGCGACGGACACGGACGTGTAGCCCTCCTGGGCGAGGATTTCCGGATGCATGGCACCACCGTGCCGGGCGCCGCCGCGGCGGGACAGCGTCCGGAACGACACCGTGGGATACTTTCCTGCCATGCATCGCGTGGTGGCCCTCGTGCGGCCGGTGCAGTCGACGTTCGAGCTCGGCGTCGCCGCCGAGGTGTTCGCGACCCCGCGGGCCGGGATTCCCGGGCACTACGAGTTCGCGGTGTGCGCCGAGACGCCGGGGCCGGTCGCGACGACGGCCGGGTACGCGATGGCCGTCCCGCACGGCCTCGAGGCGCTGGAGACCGCGGACACCGTGCTCGTCCCGGGCTGGGCGCCGGTGGAGGCGCCGCTGCCGGTCGGCGTGCGGCGGGCGCTCCTCGCGGCGCACGCGCGCGGCGCCCGGCTCGTCACGATCTGCTCGGGGGTGTTCGCGCTCGCCCGCACGGGACTGCTGGACGGCCGTTCGGCGACGACGCACTGGGCGCGGGCCGACCAGCTGCGGCGGGAGTTCCCGAAGGTCAGCGTGGAACCGGACGTCCTCTACGTCGACCACGGCGACGTCGCCACGAGCGCCGGGGCGGGCGCCGGCTTCGACCTGTGCCTGCACCTGGTCCGGAAAGACCACGGAGCCGCGTACGCGGCCCTGCTCGCGCGGCACATGGTGCTGCCGCCGCACCGCGAAGGCGGCCAGGCGCAGTACGCGCCGCCGCCCGATCCGGACGACGGCGAACTGGACGGCCTGCTGGAGTGGGCCGGTGCGCGCCTCGGCACGCCGTTGTCGGTGGGGGAGCTGGCCGCGCACTTGAACGTTTCCCCGCGGACGCTGGCCCGGCGCTTCGCCGACCGGCTCGGGACGAGCCCGGGCGCGTGGCTGCTGGCCCGCCGGGTGGCGGCGGCGCGCACGCTGCTCGAGGAGACGGACCTGCCGGTGGAGGCGATCGCGGCCCGCGTCGGCCTGGCCTCGGCGGTCAACCTGCGGCGCCGGTTCCGCGAGCGCGTCGGCACCACGCCGGGTGCTTACCGGCGGGCGTTCCGGGCGCCGTAGACGTCGTTCCGGCCGGCGGGCCCCGTGGACGGCCCGTCCACGGGGCCGGTCCGGCTTCAGGGAATGAGCACGATCTTGCCGCGCGAGTGGCGGCGCATCAGGTCGCGGTAGGCCGCGCGGACCTCGGCGAGCGGGTAGGTGGCGGCGATCGGGACCTCGAGTTCGCCCGCCTCCACCAGCTTGACGAGCTCGCCCAGCACCTCGACGGTCGCGGACCCGGCCATGCCGCCGGCCTGGACGCCGGTGCGCGCCGCGCCGGCGAAGTCGATGATCGTGGTGATCCGGTCCTTCGCCACGCCGAGCTCCAACGCCAGGTCGAGGTAGCCGTCGCCGAAGTTGTCGATGAACGCGTCGACGCCGTCCGGTGCGGCCGCGCGGATCCGGTCCCGCACGCCGTCGCCGTAGGTCACCGGCAGCACGCCGTGCGCCCGCAGCCAGGCGTGGTTGGCCTCGCCCGCCAGGCCGATGACGGTGGCGCCGGCGTGGCGCAGCAACTGCACGGTCAGCGAACCGACCCCGCCCGCGGCGCCCGCGACGACGACCGTGTCGCCCGGCCCGGCCCCGACGGCCCGCACGTTCGCGTGCGCCGTGGTGCCCGCGACGAACAGCGAACCGCCGACCTCCCACGGCACCGAAGGCGGACGCGGCACGAGGTGCGCTGCCGGGACCACGACCAGCTCGGCGTGGCTGCCGCGGGTGTCCACCCAGCCGATCACCTCGTCGCCGGGGGACCACGTGGGGACCGCCGAGCCGGCCTCCTCGACCACGCCGGCCAGGTCGCTGCCCTCGCCGGAGGGGAACGTCGCCGGCCAGCGCTCGTGGAGCGCGCCGATCCGGATCGTGTTCTCGCCCGGGTTGATCCCGGCGGCCCGCACGCGCACCAGCACCTCGCCGGCCGATGGCGACGGCCGGGGCACGTCCCGCACCTCGAGGACGTCGATGTCGCCGTAGTTGTCGAACCGCACTGCCTGGGGCATCTCGCCCCTCCTTCCGGATTCCTGGTTACTGGACACAGGAAACCCGAGCCGGAAGTCATGATCCATGCTGGATTCGCGCGAAAAAATATGCGATCGTCTCAGGGCGTGGACGTCCTCACAGACCTGCTGCAGCGCTCGAGGGCCCGCGGCGCCGCGTTCTCGCACTCGACGGCGCGCGGTGACTGGGGCATCGAGTTCCCTACCGGCGCCAAGCTCGCGATCCACGGCATCCTCGGCGGTGAGGCGTTCGCGTGGACCGAAGACCCGGCGCGCGCCCGCCACGTGCTGCCCGGCGACGTCGTCCTGGTCCGCGGCCCGGTGCGGCAGTTCATGGCCCACACGCCGGGCGCCGGTGTGGAGCCGTTCCTCTACCACCCCGCCGACGCGGGCGCGGGCCCGCGCCGCATGAGGTTCGGCGCGGAAGCGGGTGACCCGACCACGTTCTTCTGCGGCGCGTACACCTTCGACGGCGAGCTCTGCGCGGGGCTGCTGGCCGGGCTGCCGGACCTGACCGTGGTGCGCCCGCGGGCCGGGTCGAGCCTGCGGGCGATCCTCGACGTGTTCGCCGCCGAGATCCTCGGTGACGCGCCGGGGCAGCAGGCACTGCTGGACAGCCTGCTCGACGTCGTCCTGGTGCAGGTGCTGCGCGAACAGCTCGCCGCCGACCTGCAGACGGCGCCCGCGTGGTTCCGCGCGATGGACGACCCGGCGGTCGGGGCCGCGCTGCGCGCGGTCCACGAGGCGCCGGCCCGCGCGTGGACGGTCGCGGACCTCGCCGAAGAGGCGTCGCTCTCGCGCGCGACCTTCGCCCGGCGGTTCACCGGGCTGCTCGGCGTGGCCCCGCTGACCTACGTCGCCGACTGGCGCATGGCGCTGGCCCGCGAGCAGCTGCGCGACGGCGACGCCGGTCTCGCCGCGATCGCGCACTCGCTGGGCTACTCCTCGGAGTTCGCGTTCGCCGCGGCGTTCAAACGCCACCACGGGACGCCGCCCGGACGCTGGCGCGCGTCGAAGGCGGGCACGGTGCCTCAGATGTACTCGGAGATCTCGACGCCGTAGGTGCCCGGTTCGAGGGCTTCGAAGATGTGCGGGACGTCGCCGGGGTAGCAGATGTAGTCCCCCGGCAGGAGTTCCTCCGGGCTGTCCATGACGCCGATGCGGGCGCGGCCGGCGCACAGCACGATGTGCTCGACCACCCCGCTCATGTGCGGGTCGGAGCGCCGGGGCGTGCCCGGCTCGCCCCGCACCACATAGATGTCGCGGCGGGCGCCGGTGGGGCAGGCCGACAGCAGCGTGCACGCGTAGTCGGAGTGCTCGGCGAAGACCGTCGGCCCCTTGCCCGCGCGGACCACCCGGACCTTGGGGCGTTCCGGTTCGACGAGCCGGGAAAAGGGGACGTCGAGAGCGACGCCGAGGGCCCAGAGCGTCTCGACGCTGGGGTTGCCGGTGCCCGACTCGAGCTGCGAGAGCGTCGACTTGGCCAGGCCGGCGCGGCGCGCGACCTCGGTCAGGGAAAGCCCGGCGCGGGTCCGTTCGCGGCGCAGCGACGCCGCGATGATCTCCAGCGGCGCCCCGGCGGCTTCCTGAGACATCCTGTTCGCTCCATCGGTCGTTCTGTTCGCCTTGACGAACACGGGGGCCTGTGTTCACCATAGAACACATGCGTTCGATATGGCGAACACTCGATCGGGGCCTCGCCCGTGACATCGGCCTGGTCTGTCTCGCCGATTGTCTCGTGGGCGTCTCCTACGGCGCCATCGCGGTGAGCTCCGGCTTCCCGCTGTGGCTGCCGATGCTGATGTCGCTGCTGGTCTTCGCCGGGGCGTCCCAGTTCATGTTCATCGGGATCGTGGCCGCGGGCGGCAACCCGTTCGCCGCGGTGCTGGCCGGCCTGCTGGCGAACGCCCGCCACCTGCCGTTCGGCTTCGCGGTCGGAGACGCGGTGGGACGGCGCCGGGTGACCCGGGCGCTCGGCAGCCACCTGATGAGCGACGAGACGGTGGCGTTCGCGATGGCCCAGGACGACGCCCCGCGTCGCCGCGCGGCCTACTGGGCGTGCGGGCTGGGCATCTTCGTCTTCTGGAACACGGGCGTCCTGGTCGGCGCGTACGCCGGGACGGCGATCAGCGACACGGACGCGTTCGGCCTGGACGCGGCGTTCCCGGCGGTGCTGCTGGCGCTGGTGCTGCCCTCGCTGCGCGACAAGGCGGCCCGGTTGCCGGTGCTGATCGGGGTCCTGGTCGCCCTGGTCGCGACACCGTTCCTGCCGGCCGGGCTGCCGGTGCTGCTCGCGCTGGCCGGCGTGCTGGCCGGGGTGGCGGCCAAGGATCCCGAACTGGAGGAGGCCCGCTGATGGACGGGACGGAACTGCTGGTCGCGACCGCGGTGCTGGCGGTGGGCACGTTCGCGTTCCGGTTCGCCGGGCCGGTGCTGCGCAGCCGGGTGAAGCTGACGCCGCGGGCGGAGCGGCTGATGGCCCTGGCGGCGGTGGTGCTGCTGGCGGCGCTGGTGGCGGTGAGCGCGCTGACGGAGGGGCACGGGTTCGCGGGCATCGCCCGGCCGTCCGGGGTGCTGGTGGCCGGGGTGCTGGCGTGGCGGAAGGCCCCGTTCGCGCTGGTGGTGGTGGCCGCCGCGGCGACGGCGGCCCTGCTGAGGCTGGCCGGCGTCCCCTGACCCGGACGCAGTGAATGACTCATTCCTGACGCTGGACGCCAGGAATGAGTCATTCACTGCGGGGGAGCCGGGGGACCGGCCTGACCTGCCGGGGAGTGCTCGGGCGAGGGCGTCTAGGCTGGTGGGAAGGTCTTTCGGGAGGTGGGGTGGCGGGAGTGTCTTCGGAACCGGTCATCGGTGTGCTCGCCATGCAGGGCGCCGTGCGCGAGCACGTCGCCATGCTGGCCGAAGCGGGCGCGCGCGCCGTGCCCGTCCGCCGGGCCGCCGAACTCTCCGAAGTGGACGGTCTGGTGCTGCCCGGCGGCGAGTCCACCACCATGTCGCGGCTGCTGGAGAGCTTCGAACTCCTCGAGCCGCTGCGAGCGCGGATCGCCGAGGGGCTGCCCGCGTTCGGCTCGTGCGCCGGGATGATCCTGCTGGCGCGGCAGACCCTCGACGGGCGGCCCGACCAGCAGCAGCTCGGCGGGCTCGACGTCGTCGTCCGGCGCAACGCCTTCGGCAGGCAGGTCGACTCGTTCGAGGCCGACCTGGACTTCACGGGGATCGCCGACCGGCCCGTGCACGCGGTGTTCATCCGCGCTCCCTGGGTCGAGAAGGCCGGTGACGGCGTCGAGGTGCTGGCCACCGTCAGCGGCGTGCCCGGCGTCGACGAGGACACCGCTAGGATCGTCGCGGTCCGGCAAGGGGCGGTGCTGGCGACCGCGTTCCACCCGGAACTCACGCCCGACGTGCGGGTGCACCGGCTGTTCGTCGACCTCGTGCGAAAGGCTGCCTGAGACGCGGTGCCCGGCCGGGGTACGGAACAGATGGAGGAGAGATGAGCGGCCACTCCAAGTGGGCCACCACGAAGCACAAGAAGGCCAACCTCGACGCGAAGCGCGGCAAGCTCTTCGCGCGGTTGATCAAGAACATCGAGGTGGCCGCCCGCACGGGCACCGGTGGTGGCGACCCGGATGGCAACCCCACGCTCTACGACGCCATCCAGAAGGCGAAGAAGAACTCGGTCCCGCAGGACAACATCGAGCGCGCCCGCAAGCGCGGCGCCGGTGAAGAGGCCGGTGGCGCCGACTGGCAGACCATCACCTACGAAGGCTACGGCCCGAACGGCGTCGCCGTCCTGATCGAGTGCCTCACCGACAACCGCAACCGCGCCGCGTCGGAGGTCCGCACCGCTTTGACGCGCAACGGCGGCTCGCTCGCCGACCCCGGCTCGGTGGCCTACCTGTTCAACCGCAAGGGCGTCGTCCTGATGCCCAAGGGTGACGCGGCCGAGGACGACGTCCTCATGGCGGTCCTCGACGCGGGCGCCGAAGAGGTCAACGACCTCGGCGAGAGCTTCGAAATCGTCTCCGAGGCGACCGACCTGGTGCCGGTCCGCAAGGCGCTGCAGGACGCCGGCTTCGAATACGAGTCGGCCGACCTGACGTTCCTGCCGTCGGTCAGCGTCCCGCTCGACGCCGACGGCGCGAAGAAGGTCTTCAAGCTCATCGACGCCCTCGAAGACTGCGACGACGTACAGAACGTGTACGCGAACTTCGACGTCTCCGACGAGGTGCTCGCCGAAGTCGGCTGAGTTTTCCCTTGCGCCGTTTTCCCTTGCGCCGCAACGCTCTCATGCCCGGGCCGGAAACTTTTCCGGTCCGGGCACTGGGCTGAAGGCGGGCCGTCGGGCACAATGTGCGCCGTGACCTCGACGACCCCCGCCGCTGCCGCCGACATCACCGCCGAACTGTCCGCGGAAGAACTGCGCCTCATCGAATGGATCGAGGGGCAGGCGAAGGAACGCGGCAACGCCGTCATCAACGTCGCCGCCGACGACGAAGGGGCCGGCTACTGCTTCACCGCCTGCGCGTGGGCGCTGCACAACGTGCCGGAGGCGGTCGTGGTCGGGCTGCCCGGCCAGATGGGCCAGGTGCTGCTCGACGCCTACGTCGACCGCGCCGCCAACGGCGAGATCTTCGAGGTCGGCAAGCGCTACGACGACTTCTTCGAAGGCGTCCCGGTGGTTCTCGAGCGCGTTCACAAGGGGCACTACCCCGAGTACTTCGGCACCGCGTTCCTCATCTACCCGGACGGCGACTTCCCGGCGCTGCAGCTGATCGTCGCGACACCGGAGGGCAAGTTCCCCTGGCACCCGGACGCGCCCGAGGGCTTCGCCCGGTGGCAGCCGGTGCTGACCGGCAGCGGCGACCCGGAAAGCTGGACCCCCGGCGTCGACGGTCCCTAGAACTTCCGCAGGTCGGCGGCCGCTTCCGGATACCGCCGGGCCAGTTCCGCGGCGGGCGCGAACTCGACGCAGTCGTCGGTGTAGGGCGGCACGACGACGGTGCCCAGCAGGCTCCACGCGCCACCGGTGACGGTGGCCTGCCACGTCCCGGCGGGCACGACGACCTGCGGGCGCTGCCCGGCGGCGACGTCGGTGCCCAGCACCGGCCGCTCGACCGAGCCGTCCGGGTGCAGCAGCAGCATCTGCGCCGGCGCGCCCGCGTGGTGCGCGTAGACCTCGACCCGGTCGAGGCGGTGCGGCGCGGAGTGTTCGGGCGCGACGAGCAGGTAGTAGATCGCCGACCCGTCGGCCGAGCGCCAGCTCTGCGCCCACTGCCCGCCTTCGACCGGCAGGGGTTGAAGGCCCAGGTGGGTGACGAAATCCGCTGGCTCCGGCATGTCCTCCATCCTGCCGCAGACGCGCCCAGTAGCCTGCAACCTCGAACTGGTGTTCGCGGCGGGAAGGAATGCGGGTGCGCGTGCTCGGGGTCGACCCCGGTCTGACCAGGTGCGGCCTCGGGGTGGTCGACGGCGGCAAGGGCCGGGCCGTCCGCTGCGTCGCCGTCGACGTCGTGCGGACGCCGGCGGACGCCGACCTGGCCCACCGCCTGCTCGGCATCTCCGACGAGGTCGAGCGGTGGATGGACAAGTACAAGCCGGCCGCGGTCGCGGTCGAGCGCGTCTTCGCCCAGCACAACGTCCGCACCGCCATGGGGACCGCGCAGGCCGGCGGCGTGGTCGCGCTCGCCGCCGCCCGCCGGGGGCTGCCCGTCGTGTTCCACACCCCGAGCGAGGTCAAGGCCGCCGTCAGCGGCTCCGGCCGCGCCGACAAGGCCCAGGTCACCGCCATGGTGATGCGCCTGCTCAACCTCGAAGTCGCGCCGAAGCCCGCCGACGCCGCGGACGCCCTCGCCCTGGCCATCTGCCACCTCTGGCGGGAACCGATGCGGGCCCGGCTCGCCGAAGCCGAGGCTCGCGCGGCCGAAATGGCCCGCACGCACAAGGCCCGGCTCGCCGCGGCCGCGAAACAAGCCAAGCACCCTGGAGCAGCACGATGATCTCGTCGGTACGCGGAGAAGTCCTGTCGGTCGGTCTCGACCACGTCGTGGTCGAGGTCGGCGGGGTCGGCTTCGCCGTGCAGGCCACCCCGGCCACCCTCGCGACCTTGCGCCGCGGCGAGGAGGCCCGGCTGCACACCGCGCTCGTCGTCCGCGAGGACTCGCTGACGTTGTTCGGGTTCGCCGACGCCGACGCGCGCGAGCTGTTCGGGCTGCTGCAGACGGTGTCCGGCATCGGGCCGCGGCTGGCGCTGGCCACCCTCGCCGTGCTCGACCCGGACAAGCTGCGGGCCGCGCTGGTCGAAGGCAACATCACCGTGCTCACCTCGGTGCCCGGCATCGGCCGCAAGGGCGCCGAACGGCTCACCCTCGAACTGCGCGACAAGGTCACCGCGCTCGGCGGCGCGGGCGACGCCCCGGCCGTCACCGCCCCCGGCGCGCTCCGGGCCGAGGTCGTCGAAGCACTGGCCGGGCTCGGTTTCCCGGCGAAGCAGGCCGAGCAGGCCGTGGACAAGGTCCTCGCCGACGGTGACGGCCACACCACCTCCAGCGTGCTGCGCGCCGCGCTGGCCACCCTCGGCCGGAAGCGGTAGGCCGCGCCGTGGAGTATGAAGCGGTGGACGAGGAAGAAGCCCTGTCGGCGTGGGCCCAGACCGGCGACCGCGACGTCGAAGGCACCCTGCGGCCCCGCAAGCTGGACGAGTTCGTCGGCCAGCCCCGCGTGCGCGAGCAGCTGGAGCTGGTGCTGGAGAGCGCGCGCCGCCGCGGCGTGCCGCCCGACCACGTCCTGCTGTCCGGCCCGCCCGGGCTGGGCAAGACGTCGATGGCGATGATCGTCGCCGCCGAGCTCGGCGCGGCCATCCGGATCACCTCCGGCCCGGCCCTGGAACGGGCCGGCGACCTCGCCGCGATGCTGTCCAACCTCGCCCCCGGCGACGTCCTGTTCATCGACGAAATCCACCGGATCGCCCGCCCGGCCGAGGAGATGCTCTACCTGGCGATGGAGGACTTCCGGGTCGACGTCGTCGTCGGCAAGGGCCCGGGCGCCACCAGCATCCCCCTGGAGATCGCCCCGTTCACGCTGGTCGGCGCGACCACCCGGTCCGGCTCGCTGACCGGCCCGCTGCGCGACCGGTTCGGCTTCACCGGCCAGATGGAGTTCTACACCGACGCCGAGCTGGAGCTGGTCGTCCGCCGGGCCGCGACCATCCTCGACATCCCGATCGACCGCGACGGCTGCGCCGAGATCGCCGGCCGCTCGCGGGGCACGCCCCGGATCGCGAACCGGCTGCTGCGGCGCGTCCGCGACTACGCCGAGGTCCGCGCCGACGGCAAGGTGACCCGCGAAGTCGCGCGCGCCGCGCTGGCCGTCTACGACGTCGACGAGCTGGGGCTCGACCGCCTCGACCGGGCCGTGCTCACCGCGCTGACCAGGTCGTTCGGTGGTGGGCCGGTGGGCATCTCGACGCTGGCGGTGGCCGTGGGGGAGGAGGCGACCACCGTCGAAGAGGTGTGCGAGCCCTACCTCGTGCGCGCCGGTATGCTCGCCCGCACCCCGCGCGGCCGCGTCGCGACCGCGTCCGCGTGGGAACACCTCGGCATGGTGCCGCCCGCGGACCTCCCGGGGCGCCCCGACCAGGGCGGGCCGTCGCTGTTCGACCAGGACTGAGCGGCCCGAACCGGCGGGTGGGTGTCGGCGTCCGCGCTGGTACCTGGCACACTTGACCGGAGCACATACCCAAGAACCGGACATTTCGGCTGGGCCCGGTGTCCGTCGAACGGAGAATCATGCAAAGTCTATTGCTGCCCCTGCTGCTGGTGCTCGTCCTCGCCGTGCCGCTGGTGATGAGCACGCGGAAGCAGAAGAAGCAGCAGGCCGCGCAGCAGGAACTGCAGAGCAGCCTGGCGCCCGGTGACCGCGTGATGACCACTTCGGGTCTCTACGGCACCGTCGCCGACGCTTCCGGCGACACCACGATCGACATCGAGATCGCGCCCGGCGTCGTCACCACGTGGCTGCGGCTGGCGGTCCGCGAGAAGGTCGAGCCGGTCGTCGAGACCGAGGAGGACTCGGTCGACGAGGTCGAGGAGACCGTCGAGGAGCCGAAGGCCGTCGAGGCGACCGCCGTCAAGGCCGACGAGCCGCAGACCACCGCCCAGGTGGCGCCGCCGCTGGAGCACGGCAAGAAGTAGTCTTCCGCGGCCCTCCGGGGCAGGGGCGGGGAATACCGACGAAAGTCGGTGTGGCCTCGCACGCCGGGCTCACGCAGCACCGAGTAGTGTCTCGGTGCTGCGTGCGTGTCCGCCGTCATACCCGTGCCCGGGAGTGAATCGCACACGATCGGTGAATGCACACAGTCCCTCCCGGTAACCCTCCGGGCGGGCACCGCAACGTGGGGGTCCACCCCGTCCGAGGAGACCGAAGCACCGTGGCAGCTTCAGCCGGGCATCTCCGCCCGGGACGCTATCTCGCCCTGTTCGCCCTGATCGTGATCGTCTTGTACGCGCTGGTGTTCCTCACCGGCAACCACAAGCCGACCCCGAAGCTGGGCATCGACCTGCAGGGCGGCACCCGGGTCACGCTCACCGCCCGCACCCCCGACGGCGGCCAGCCGACCCGCGAGTCCCTGAACCAGGCGCGCCAGATCATCGAACGGCGCGTCAACGGGATCGGCGTCAGCGGCACCGAGGTCCTCCTCGACGGCAACAACGTCGTCATCACGGTCCCGGGCGAGCAGGGCGACCAGGCGAAGAACCTGGGCAAGACCGCGAAGCTGGGCTTCCGGAAGGTCGTCTCGAGCGCCACCCAGCCGGTGGTGCCGCCGCAGACGAACACCCCGCCGCCGGCCACCGGCGCCCCGGCCTCCGGCACGCCGAGTTCCGGCGCCCCGAGCAGCTCCGCGCCGCCCACCGCGTCGAGCGCGCCGCCGTCGTCCCCGGCCGCCGGTGGCGGCGGTGCCGCGGGTGCCCTCGCCCCGCAGCAGAGCAGCACGCCGGCCGCGCCGAGCAGCAGCACCCCGCCGCCGTCGTCGAGCCCGGCCCCGGCCCCGGCACCTTCGGACGGCTCCGTCGACGCGGAGACCGCGAAGGAGATCCAGGCCGCCAAGGCCCTCCGGCAGAACCCGCAGCTGATCGGCGCCGACGGCCAGCCGAACCAGGACCTCGTCTCGAAGGCGATGGCGTCGCTCACCTGCGCGCCGAACGCCAAGGACCCCCTCGAGGGCAACGACGACCCGAAGCTGCCGCTGGTTGCCTGCGGTGACCACGACACGTACAAATACCTGCTGGAGCCGGAGTTCCTCCCCGGCACCGAGATCGCCGACGCGAACTCCAGCTACAACACGCAGAACGGCCAGTGGGTGGTGAACCTCAGCTTCAAGAGCGAGGGCACCAAGATCTGGGCCGACTTCACCTCGAAGAACGTCAACCAGCAGGCGGCGTTCGTCCTCGACACGCAGGTCGTGTCCGCGCCGAACATCCAGGTGGCCATCCTCGACGGCAACACCCAGATCACCGGCAAGTTCACGCAGGCCGAGGCGAAGGACCTCTCGGACATCCTCAAGTACGGCTCGCTGCCGCTGTCGTTCGCGTCCTCGGACGCGACCACGGTGTCGGCGACCCTCGGCCTGGCTTCGCTGGAGGCCGGCCTGATCGCCGGCGGCATCGGCCTGCTGATCGTGTTCATCTACTGCCTGTTCTACTACCGGCTGCTCGGCGTGCTGACCATCCTGTCGCTGGCCCTGTCCGGCGCGCTGGTGTTCGCCGTGCTGGTGCTGCTCGGCCGCTGGATCGGCTACACGCTGGACCTCGCGGGCATCGCCGGCCTGATCATCGCCATCGGGATCACGGCGGACTCGTTCGTCATCTACTTCGAACGGCTCAAGGACGAAATCCGGGAGGGCCGGACGTTCCGGTCCGCGGTGCCGCGCGGCTGGGTCCGCGCCCGGCGCACCATCCTGGCCTCGGACGCGGTGAGCTTCCTGGCCGCGGCGATCCTGTACGTCATCGCGGTCGGCGACGTGCAGGGCTTCGCCTTCACCCTCGGTATGTCCACGGTGCTCGACCTGGTCGTCGTGTACCTCGTGACGCACCCGCTGGTGGCCATGGTGTCCACGTCCAAGAACAGTTTCCTGTCCAATCCGAGGCACCTGGGCCTCGGCGCCGTGCAGCAAGTGGGTTCGCAGCGTAAGAAGTCGACCGCGGTCGGCCGCGCGAACGTGAAGGAGGCCTGACATGGGGGTCGAAGACCTGGGCACGGACGCCGAAGGCAACGCCAAGGTGGCGGCGAAGCCCGGCAAGAAGGAAAGCGTCTTCCACCGGCTCTACGTCGGCACGGGCGCGTTCGACGTCGTCGGCAAGCGCAAGCGCTGGTACATCTTCTTCGGCGCGCTGGTGCTGGTGTGCCTCCTGTCGATGATCATCCGCGGCTTCAACCTCGGCATCGAGTTCGAGGGCGGCACGCAGATCCAGATGCCGGCCAACGGCACGCACGGCGTGATCACCGAGGAGCAGGCGAAGGAGTCGTTCCAGAAGGCGTACGGCCGCCCGGCCACGGAGGCGCAGAAGGTCGGCACCGGCAACGCGGCGACCATCCAGATCCGCACCGACACGCTGAACGCGGCCGACGTGGCGAAGGTCAAGCAGGGCCTGTTCACCGACCTCGGCCCGATCGGCAGCAACGGCCAGCCGAGCGTCCAGGCCATCAGCGACAGCGCGGTGAGCGCGTCCTGGGGTGGCGAGATTTCGCAGAAGGCGCTGATCGCGCTCGCGGTGTTCCTCGTCGCGGTGGTCATCTTCCTGGCGATCTACTTCGACGCGCGGATGGCGCTGGCGGCGCTGATCTCGCTGCTGCACGACATCTTCGTCACCGCGGGCGTGTACTCGCTGGTCGGCTTCGAGGTCACCCCGGCGACCGTCATCGGCCTGCTGACCATCCTCGGGTTCTCGCTCTACGACACGGTGGTGGTGTTCGACAAGGTCCGCGAGAACACGCGCGGCCTGCTCGGCCTGACCCGCCGCACCTACGGCGAAGCCGCGAACCTCGCGCTGAACCAGACCCTGATGCGGTCGTTCAACACGGCGTTCATCGCGCTGCTGCCGATCCTCGGCCTGCTCATCGTCGGGTACGTGCTGCTCGGCTCGGGCACGCTGCAGGACCTGGCGCTGGTGCAGCTCACCGGTACCCTCGTCGGCGTCCTGTCGTCGGTGGCACTGGCGACGCCGCTGCTGGTCGACTTCAAGATGCGCGACCCGAAGTACGCGCAGCAGGCCGAGCGGGTCCGCCAGCGCCGGGCCAGCCAGGAGCGCAAGGCGGCGGGCGAGGACTTCGACGCCTCGGACGACGACGCCCTGGCCAAGGAACTGCGCAAGGAGAAGGCGTACGCGGCCGCGTCCAGCGTCCCCGCCCGGATCCAGAAGCAGCGCCCGGCCGGGAAGCGGAAGCGCTGACGTGCAGCTCGACGACGCCCTCGGCCTGATCGCCGAGGTCCCGGACTTCCCCGAGCCCGGCGTGCTGTTCCGCGACCTGAGCCCGCTCTTCGCGGACGCGGGTGCGTTCAAAACGGTGACCGACGCGCTGGCGGGCACCCTCGACGACGGTGTCGAGGCGCTCGCCGGCGTGGAGGCCCGCGGGTTCCTCCTCGCCGCGGCCGTGGGGTACGCCCGCGGCCTCGGCGTGGTGCTGATCCGCAAGCCCGGCAAGCTGCCGCAGGTGGCGGGCCGGGTCGACTACGCACTGGAGTACGGCACGGCGACGGTCGAGCTGCCGTCCGGCGTGGTGCGCCCGGGCCAGCGGATCGCGATCCTCGACGACGTCCTGGCCACCGGCGGCACGGTCGCGGCCACCGGCAAGCTCCTGGAGGACGCGGGCGCCGTCGTCGACAGCGTCTCGGTGGTCCTCGAACTGGCCGCCCTCGGCGGCCGCGGCGTCCTGGCCAACCGCAAGATCCACGCCCTCCAGACCTGCTAGCCGGTCTGCCGCAACCCTCGTGAGTGAGAAACAGGGTTAGAACACTGTTTCTCACTCACGAGCCGCCGCGGCAGAGAACGGGCTGGTGGCGGGGCCCACATCCCCCTGAACGGGCGCACCCGACAGGGCTGCGAGGCGTAGCGGCTACCCTGGTGGTCCGAAGGCCGCACGAGCAGCAGGAGGTGCGGGTGAGCCAGGAGCTCGACGCCGCGGTGCCCGCGAAGCAGGGCGCCCAGCAGAACGGGCAGGCGGCGGCATCGCCCGCGCCACCGAAGCCGAACGGTGCGGCGCCGAACCCGTCCGCGACCCGGCGGGTCCGGGCGCGCCTGGCCCGGCGGATCACCGCGCAGCGCGCCGCCCCGGTCAAGCAGGTCCTCGAACCGCTGGCCGTCATCCACCGCGAGCTCCACCCCAACGCCGATCTCGGGCTACTCCAGCGCGCCTACGACGTCGCCGAGGAACTGCACCGCAACCAGCGGCGCAAGTCCGGCGACCCGTACATCACCCACCCGCTGGCCGTCGCCACCATCCTCGCCGAGCTGGGCATGGACACGACCACGCTGGTCGCCGCCCTGCTCCACGACACGGTGGAGGACACGGGGTACGCCGTCGAGAGCCTGAAGGCCGACTTCGGCGAGAAGGTCGCCGAGCTCGTCGACGGCGTCACGAAGCTGGACAAGGTGCAGCTCGGCTCGTCCGCGGAGGCCGAGACCATCCGCAAGATGGTCATCGCGATGGCCAAGGACCCCCGGGTGCTGGTCATCAAGCTCGCCGACCGGCTGCACAACATGCGCACCATGCGCTTCCTGCCGCCGGAGAAGCAGGCCCGCAAGGCCCGCGAGACCCTCGAAGTGCTCGCGCCGCTGGCCCACCGGCTCGGCATGGCCACGGTCAAGTGGGAGCTGGAAGACCTCGCCTTCGCCATCCTGCAGCCCAAGAAGTACGACGAGATCGTCCGCCTGGTCGCCGACCGTGCCCCCTCGCGTGACATCTACCTGCGCTCGGTCATCACGGACCTGACCAGCAACCTCGTCTCGTCGCGGATCACCGCGAAGGTCGAGGGCCGTCCGAAGCACTACTACTCGATCCACCAGAAGATGATCGTCCGCGGCCGCGACCTGGACGACATCCACGACCTGGTCGGCGTCCGGATCCTGGTCGAGGACGTCCGCGACTGCTACGCCGCCATGGGTGTCGTGCACGCGCTGTGGCAGCCGGTGCCCGGCCGCTTCAAGGACTACATCGCCCAGCCGCGCTTCGGTGTCTACCAGTCGCTGCACACGACGGTGATCGGCCCGGACGGCAAGCCGCTCGAGGTGCAGATCCGCACCTACGAGATGCACCGCACGGCCGAGTACGGCATCGCCGCGCACTGGCGCTACAAGGAAACCAAGGGCACGCACACCGGCAACGCCATGGACGTCGACGAGATGGCGTGGATGCGCCAGCTCCTCGACTGGCAGCGGGAAGCGGCGGACCCGGGCGACTTCCTCGAGTCGCTGCGCTACGAGCTGGCCGCGCGCGAGATCTTCGTGTTCACGCCCAAGGGCGACGTCATCACGCTGCCGGTCGACTCGACGCCGGTCGACTTCGCCTACGCGGTGCACACCGAGGTCGGCCACCGCTGCATCGGTGCCCGCGTCAACGGCCGCCTGGTCGCGCTCGAACGCAAGCTGGAGAACGGCGAAGTCGTCGAGATCTTCACGTCGAAGGCGGAGAACGCCGGGCCCTCGCGCGACTGGCTGCAGTTCGCCGGCTCGCCGAAGGCGCGCGCCAAGATCCGGCAGTGGTTCGCCAAGGAACGCCGCGACGAGGCGATCGAGGGCGGCAAGGAAGCCATCACCAAGGAGATCCGCAAGGTCGGCCTGCCGATCCAGCGGCTGGTCTCCGCGGAGTCCATGGGTGCGGTGGCCACCGAGCTGCGCCACGCCGACATCTCGTCGCTGTACGCGGCGGTCGGCGAGGGCCACACGAGCGCGAAGCACGTCGTGCAGCGCCTGGTGGCGCTGATCGGCGGCGTCGACGCGGCGGAGGAGGAGCTCGCCGAGCGCGCGACGCCGTCCACGGTGACCCGCCGCCGCGGCTCCAACGACGTCGGCGTGGTGGTCAAGGGCGCCAGCGACGTCTGGGCGAAGCTCGCCCGCTGCTGCACCCCGGTGCCGGGCGACGAGATCCTCGGGTTCGTGACCCGCGGCGGCGGTGTCTCGGTACACCGCACCGACTGCACCAACGCCGGTGACCTGCAGTCCCAGCCCGAGCGGCTGGTCGAGGTCGAGTGGGCGCCCTCGGCGTCCTCGGTGTTCCTGGTGGCCATCCAGGTCGAGGCGCTCGACCGGCACCGCCTCCTGTCGGACGTGACGAAGGTGCTGGCCGACGAGAAGGTCAACATCCTTTCGGCCTCGGTGACCACGTCCCGCGACCGGGTCGCGGTCAGCCGCTTCTCGTTCGAGATGGGCGACCCGAAGCACCTCGGCCACGTCCTCAAGGTGGTGCGCGGCGTGGAGGGCGTCTACGACGTCTACCGCGTGACGTCGGCGTCCTAGGAGCTCAGGAGACACCGGCGGCCGCGGCGATCCGCGCGCGTGACTCCAGCACCCGCGCGCGCAACGGCGGCAAGTCGACACCGAGCAGGCGCCCGTGCCGTTTGACCGGCTTCCCGGCGACGTAGACGCTGTCCACCAGCCCGGGGTGACCGGCGCTGACCACGGTGCGGACCGGGTCGCCGACGGGGAAGACCGAGAGGTCCTCGGCGTCCAGCAGGACGAGGTCGGCGTCCTTGCCGGGGGCGAGGCTGCCGATGGCGCGCCCGCAGATCCGGGCGCCGTTCACCGTGGCGCACTCGAGGACGGTCCGGGTCGTCAGGCCGCGGTCGGCGGCGAGCGCCGTGCGCATGGCGCCGAACAGGTCACCCCCGGCGGACAGGCAGTTGTCGACCGACAGCGACGGCCGCAGCCCGGCGGCCAGCGCGCGGGCGGTGATGAGCGGCTCGAAGCCCATCTTCAGCTCGACGTCCGGGCTGACCGACACCGAAGAACCCGCGTCGGCGAGCATCGCCAGCTGGTCGTCGGAGAGGCCGTTGCCGTGGACGACGGTCGTGCGGTCGTCGAGCAGCCCGCGGGCGTGCATCTGGGCGATCGGCCGGTCGCCCCGCGGCCAGCCACCGGTGCCGTGGACGTGGGTGCTCACCGGCAGCCCGAGTTCCCGGGCCAGCGCGACGTCCGCGGCCGTTTCGTCCATGGTGGAGATCACCGGCCCGCGCAGGCCGAGCACCATGTCGTCGCCCGGCAGCAGCTTGCGCACGCGCCGGATTTCCGGCTCGATGTCCGGGCCGTCGGCGCCGTAGCAGAAGATCGAGTGGCCGGGTGCGTCGTGCAGCCCGGCGATCGCGGCGTCGGCGTGCTCCGGGTGCCGGGCGCAGTGGAACCAGTCGAGCATGGTGGTGACACCGGAGTTGAGAGCTTCGAGGCGGCCGAGGAGGTTGCCCAGGTAGACGTCCTCGGGCCGGTAGTGCGGTTTGAGCGTGCCGTGCGCGGTGACGCGGTACTGGCCGAACGTCCAATCCGCGCCGAGGCCGCGGAACGCCGTCTGCCAGGTGTGCCGGTGCGTGTCGACGAAGCCGGGCAGCACGATCTTCCCCGTCGCGTCGACGATCTCGGCGTCGGCGGCCGCGATTTCCGGAGCGACGGCGGCGATCCGGCCGTCCTCGATGAGCAGGTCGCCGCGGGGAAGGTCCCCGAGCGCCGGATCCATGCTGACCACCATGCCGCCGCGCAGCAGTGTCTTCATCGGTGTCCTCCCAGAGTTGACGTGTCAACTCTGTAGGCTACTCCCATGTTGGAGCCGGCGGAGTGGGAGTTCTGGGACACCTGGATGCGCGCCCAGCGGCGGCTCGCCCGGGAACTCGACCGCGGGCTGCAGCGCGACTGCGGCATCTCGAAGGCCGAGTTCAGCGTGCTGATGGCGCTGACCGGGCCGATGCGCGTCGGCGAGCTCGCCGACGCGCTCGACTGGGAGAAGAGCCGCGTCGCGCACCTGCTGACCCGGATGGAGAACCGCGGCCTGGTGGCCCGCACCGAGGACGGCGCCACCGGCCGGCGCACCGGGATCGAGCTGACCGGCGAAGGCCGCCGGACCGCGGACAACGCTGTCCGAGCCCACGGTGCCACCATCCGCCGCCTCGTCCTCGACCGGCTGACGCCGGAGCAGGAAGCGGCCATCCGGACCTGGAGCGAGCAGCTGCTCGAGCAGGGTCAGAACAGGCCAGCGACCAGCGCGCCCAGTGACGGCACGGCCTGAGCCAGCGCACCGGCCCGGCCCGCCCCGCGCGGGCGGCTGAGGGCCAGCGCATCCGACACGCCGAGGGCGATCCCGGCCAGCAGCATGAACGCGCAGCCGTAGCGGACCAGCCACTGCCCGGCGTCGACGTGGCCGGTGTGCAGCAGCACCAGCCCGAGCACCGGCCCGGCGGCGAGGAAGAGGTTGTAGCAGCCGACGTTGAACGACCACAGCCGGGTGGCGGGCAGGTTCGCCGACGGGATCTTGAAGATGCCCTCGTGCACGCCCGGCCGTTCGAAGAGCACCACCTCCCAGGTGAACGCCAGCAGGTGCACCAGCACCGCCACCCCGGCGAAGAGCTGTGCGACGGCGTTCACGGCACGAGCTCGATCCCGTGCTGCCCGGCGATTCCCGGGAGCTTCTCCGGCGTCGCCCGGTCGACGTCTCGGAAGAACCGGCCCATCCCGCCGGTCAGGCACACCGCGAGGAACTGCGCCGACGGCGTGTGCACCGTGAAGGTGTTGGCGGCGCCCGCCGGGATGCTGATCGACGCGCCGGGGCCGAGGTCGTGGAGTTCGCCGTCCACGTACACCGTGATGCGCCCGTGCAGCACGTAGAAGCTCTTCGCCCAGGGCTCGGTGTGCGGCGGGACGGACGGCCCGCGCGGCGCGTCGACCTCGAACACCTCGTAGGCGCCGCCGGTGTGCTCCGCGCCGACCTTGACGGTGATCCGCGCGTCCTTGGTGTCGAGTTCCGGGCCCTCGCCCGGGGCACTGAAGTGGGTCATGACGCCGACGCTAGGAACGCCGGCCGCGGGGGACCATCCCGGAAAAGTGGGATATCCGCCGCGGGCGGTGGCGGCGCATACTGCGTCCATGTGGGACGGCCGGGCGCAGGCGGTGCGGCGGGACGTCGCCGCGCTCGCGAAGGCGGGCCTCGGCGTCGCCGAACTGCACGCCGCCGCCATCGAGCTGGTCGACCGCGTGGTGCCCGCCGAGCTGACGTGCTGGGCGTCGCTCGATCCGGACACCGCGGTGATCAGCTCGATGACCAGCGGGCGGGCCCGGATCCCCGGCGAGTACGAGCCGCTGCTGGCGGCCTACGAGTACGACGGCGCCCAGCCCCACACCTTCGCCGAGCTGGCGCGGCGGCCGGTGCCGGTGGCGCGGCTGTCCGACCTGCCCCGCCGCGCCGCCGAGCGCAGCGGCCGGCTCACCGAGGTCTGGCGGCCGCTGGGACTCGGCCACGAACTGCGCGCGGTGTTCCGGGTGGACGGCACGTCGTGGGGCGCGGCCGGCCTGGTGCGCACCGGCGAGTTCAGCGATCGCGAGGTCGAATTCCTGACGTCGGTCGCGCCCACGCTGGCCGCGGCGACGCGGGTGGCCGCCCGCACCCGCGCCGCGGGGGAGCGGGCGGAGCCGGCGATCGTGGTGGTCGGCCCGGACGGCAGGCCGCGGACGGCCACCGCCGCGGCCGCGGCGTGGCGCGCCGAACTCGACGAGATCGCCCCGGGCCGGTTCGCCGTCCTGGTGCGCGCGGTGGTGACCGGCGCCCGCGCGGCGGCCACGGGGACCTTCCGCGCTCGCGTCCGCGACGCCCGCGGCGGGTGGATCGTGCTGCACGCCGCGCGGCTGGTGGCCGGGGACGACGACGGCGAGACGGTGGTGACCGTCGACCGCGCGTCGGGCGCCGAACTCCTCGGCGTGTTGCTCGCCGCGTACGGCCTGACCGCGCGGGAACGCGACGTCTGCCGCGAGGTGCTGGCCGGACTGTCCACAACGGACATCGCTGCGCGGCTGGGGATCTCGGCGCACACGGTGCAGGACCACCTCAAGTCGGTGTTCGGCAAGGTGGATGTCCGCAGCCGTGGGGAATTGACCGCGAAGCTGATGTCCTGACGATTCCGGCGCGGCGCCGGAAAACTGTCGCAAAACGGCCCGGTATCACCGCCGGAATTACCGTCCCGCGGCGCTCGGCCGCATGATACGGTCCGCAACTTGCCGGGGAGTCAGCCTGACAAAAGGGGGGCGAATGGCCGACGACACCACGCGGTACCTGTGCGCGGCGTCCTACCTCGATCCCGCCTACGGCAAACGGGCGATCACCGAGTTCCTCGTCGAGCCCACCCGGCCGGTCCCGCCGTCGAACGGGCTCGACGCGGGTGTCGTGCTGACGGAGGCGGTGCGGGCCCGGGCGCGCCGCAAGAACTACGACGGGCTGCTGGTCGCGCTCATGGCCGTCGTCATCGCGCTGACGTGGGACAACCCGTTGCTCTACGCCTGGATCGTGGTGTCGCTGGTGCTCGCCGGCGTGCGGCTGGGCCGGAAGGCGTCCGCGCGGGAGAAGCCGGTCAACCCGAAGGCGATGATCCTGCTCGCCGCCGCGATCGTCATCGCCTGGCTGCTGCTGTCCTATTCGGACGAGCTGTTCGACTCCGGGAGCCGGTACTCCTCTTCGCGCTACCACGCCGACGTCGAATACGACGACTCGTCCGGTGGCGAGACCGCGCGGGCCGTCATCGGCATCGTGCTCGCGGTGGTCGTGTGCGTGGTGGTGACCATCGAGCGCTGGTCGCTGTGGAACCTGGTGACGGCGCGGTTCCGGCGGTTCGGCCGGCCCGCCGACGGCGGCGGCAGCCTCATCGGGCTGTTCACCGAGGACTTCCGCGGGCAGCTGGCCCGCTACCGGGGTGGCGAGGAGCCGGCCGAGCCGCCGGGGGCACCGTTGGTGGTCTACCGCGGGTACAACCCGTTCGTGGGCGCCGGGTTCCGGCGTGACGCCTGGTCCATGGCGATTCCCCTGGAGCGGGTCGAAGACGGCGAAGGACGGCCGCAGCTGACCACCGAGGCGCTGTACGACGGCATCCGCGAGGCGATCGCGAACCTGCGCCACGCGAACGCGCTCACGCCCGACAACCGGCTCGGCGCGCTGACCGTGACCGAAGCGGTCTTCACCCCGGCCGCCGCGCTCGTCGACCACCTGGGGGAACCGGACGCCGCGACCTACCTGCCGGACGTCGCCTACCCACCGCACACCCGGCTGAGCCCGGCCGCCGTCGCCCGGCTCCGCACCGAACCGAAGGAATGGGCGCGCTACTACCTGTACTTCCAGGTGGAGACCTGGGACCGCGAGCTGGTCCTCACGACGTTCCTGCACGTCGCCGTGGACGACACGACGCTGTACGTCGAGTGGACACCGTTCATGCTGCCGCCGATCCGGGCCGAGTACCGCGTGGTGGACAAGATGCGCCCGGACTCGCTGCGCCCGCTGGGCCAGGGCCTGCAGGCGTGGCTGGAGATGCCGGCGAGCCTGCCGGGCCGGATCCTGAACCTCGCCTCGTGGATCCGGCAGCCGAAGCGCGAGCCCGGCGTCCTGGATCCCGACCGCTACGGCGTCGCGCAGACCCTCCGCGAACTCGGGTCGGTCAACCTGTTCACCGACTACTTCCAGCTCGTCGACATCGAACGGTACGAAAAGATCCTCGAAAGCCGGCTGCTCCCGGCGATCGGCAAGCTCTTGGACGACGCCGGGTTCTCGACGGCGAAGTTCGAGGAGCAGGCGGCGGTCGTGATCAACAACGACATCACCATCGCCGGCGACAACAGCGGCCCGATCACCCAGACCGGGCTGCGCGGCGCGCGCCCGCGCCCACGCCCGCCGGCCGGTCCCGGCAGGCGGACCAGGACGGAGGCCTGATGGGACACCGCATCACCAACAAGGTCAGCATCGGCGGCGACAACTCCGGCCGGATCACCCAGACGGGGATCGAAGCCGGCGGCGCCGAAGCGGCGGTCTCGTCGTTGCTCCAGCTGGTCGACCGGCTGACGACCGAGGTGCGCGGCCAGGACCTCGCGAAGCAGGAGGTGCTGGAGGACACGCTCACCGACCTGGCGGCCGACCTGCGCGCGGGCGACTCCGCCGAGCCGGCGGTGGTGCGCAGCCGCTGGGAGAAGGTCAAGGGACTGCTCGGCGGGGTGGTGCAGTTCTCCGAGCTGGTCGCCAAGATCTCCGACCAGGTGCAGAAGATCTTCGGCTAGCGGAACTTGGCCGGTGTCGGGTGTCCGGGATCCGTTCCGTCCACTGTGGAGCGGTCCGGTCGTGGCGGTACACCTGCTCGCACGTTTCCCGCAACCCGCGTCACCAGGTACCGGATGGTGGCCTCCGCCATGGTCCGGACGTCCGCCGGCATGTGGTCCGGCCGGGGCTGCCCGGTCAGGCCCGAACCGAGCAGCACCAGCCGGGTGATCCGCTCCGGCGCGGCGAGGGCGGCGTCCAGCGGCACGCCCCGCCCAACGACGCACCGACCAGCGCGGCCTGCTCGATCCCCCGGGCATCGAGCAGGGCAGGCAGGTCCTCGTAGTGCGCGTGTTCGCCGGTCTCGCCGCGGGTTTCCCCGAACCCGCGGCGGTCGTAGCGGATCACCCGGTGGGTGGCGGCGAGCGCGGTGAACTGCGCGTCCCACACCCGGCGGTCGCCCAGTGCGCCTCGATCGCCGCCATGGCCCCAACCTAGCCACCCGACCGCGTCACACACCGCCGGTTTCGCTGAGGGCGAGCGTTATCGTGCGAGGCATGACCGACGGATTCGACCTGACGCGCGAAGGCGAAATCGCCCGCCTGACCCTGACCCGGCCGGAGAAGATGAACGCCATCACCTACGGCATGTGGGCGGCGATCCCGGACGTCGTCGCCGAGGTGGAGGCCGCCCCCGCGCTCAAGGCCCTGGTGATCGCCGGAGCCGGCAAGCACTTCTCCGCCGGCGCCGACATCAGCGAGTTCGGGGAGCTGCGCACCACGGCGGAAGGCGCGGCGAGCTACGACAAGGCCGTCGAAGGCGCGGTCGCCGCCCTCACCGCGATGCGCAAGCCGTCGATCGCGATGATCCAGGGCAACTGCATCGGCGGCGGCTGCCAGATCTCGGTCGCCTGCGACTTCCGGTTCGCCGCCGAAGGCGCGCGGTTCGGCATCACCCCGGCGAAGCTCGGGATCGTCTACCACTTCGACTCGACGCGCCAGCTCGTCTCGCTCGTCGGCCCCGCGCACGCCAAGTTCTTCCTGCTGTCCGGTGAGCTCATCACCGCCGCGCGCGCCCGGGAAATCGGCCTGCTCAACGACGTCTTCCCGGTCGGCGACCTCGAAGCCTCGACGCTGGGTTTCGCCGAAACGCTGTGCTCGCGCTCGCAGGCGTCGATCCGCGGGATGAACCGGATCATCGAAAAGATCGTCGCCGGCCAGGAGACCCCGGACGCCGAGGTCGAGGAGATCCGCTCGGAAGCCCTGCACGGCGAGGACTACGCCGAAGGCGTCGCCGCGTTCCTCGAGCGGCGCCCGCCGCGGTTCACCTTCCGCTGACTTCGAAGTCCAGGTAGGCGTGGAAGTGCTCGGCGACGACGTCGGTGACGCCGTCGGGGTCGAGCTTGCCGTCGATCTCGATCACCCGGATGCCGAGGTCCCGCGCGGCCCGCACGGCGTGCGCCGCGAGCATCCGGTCGCGCGTCAGCCGGGTGCGCTGCTGCGGGATCGCGGGTCCGAGCGGCCGGTGCCTCAGCTGGTGCTGGCGGAACAGCTCGGTCGGCACCAGCACCACCATGCGGCCGGGGGAGTCCACGAGCGGGGCGACGAGCTCGGGCCGCAGCCCCCGGCCCTCGGCGACGATCGGCCGGGGCGAGGTCAGCGCGCGCAGGTCGTCGACGGCGCAGCGGAAGCGGTTCCCGAACTCGGCCATCATCGCGGTCAGCTGGTCGCCGGCCGGCAGGTCGTCCGGCAGCGGGTTGCCGGGCCGGACTCGGTCGTCGTGGTGGTAGGTCGTCAGGCCGTGCCGCTCGGCCAGCAGCCGCGCGACGGTGGACTTCCCGGTCCACGGAGCGCCGCCGATCCACAGCGTCTTTCCGAGGGTGCCGAACGGATCCCAGGTCATGAGACGACTATCGCGGGCCCGGCGGCTCGATGGCCAGTGTTCCGGCGCCGGTTGATCCGTTCAGCGCAGGGTGACCCCAACGGTACGCCCCGGGGTCACGGCCGGTCGCCGTCGCCGTCGACCACCAGCACGGTGGAGGAGTCCGCGAAGTCCGGCTCCGGGCCGATCCGGAAGTGGAACCGCGAGCCGGGCCGGACGGCGGCGATCACCTGCGTTTCGGCCGTGTCGAGCACGATGATCGCGAGTTCGGTGGTCTTCGGCTCCGGGCGGAACACTACGTCGGGACGCGGCTCGGGAACGACGATCGGGAGCGGCAGGGTGCCGCTGACCGAACCGGAACCGAAGTCCTCTTCCTCCTGCGCGGGCGGTTCGAACGGGGCCGGGGGAAGCAGCTGCGGGCGGCGCCGCCACCAGAGCCCGGCGAGCAGGCCGGTCAGCAGGCCGCCGGTGCCGCTGACGGCCGAAGCCAGCCCGACGCCGACACCGGACGTCTCGGCGGCCGGAACGGGCGGTGCCGCGCGCGGGGACTGTGCCGCCGGGGTGACGGGTGGCGCTGCCGGCAGCGGGCCGAACTCCACGCCCGGCTGCGGGGCGGCGTCTTCGGGCAGCTGGAGCACCTGACCGGGCTCGATCGCCGCGGGATCGGTGAACGGCGTGCCGTCCGGCCGCGGCCGGCCCTGGTTGAGCCGGAAGATCTCGGGGAAGCGGTGCCCGTCGCCGAGGGCGCGTTCGGCGATCTTGAACAGCGTGATGTCCTCGGGATTGTCCGCGTGCGGCACGATGAAGTACTTGACCGGTGGCGGCGGATCGGCCTGCGCGAGCGCGGGACCGCCGGCGAGCACGGCGAAGAGGACACCGGCGCAGCCGGCCTGACCGGCCCGCCCGAGGACGCGGCGGACCGCGGGAACCCGGTTTTCGACCATCGTCGGCACCTCTCCCCGGCGACCCGGTGGGTCTCCGGTGTTGCCTCCTACACGGGGCGGGTGCGGACGCGGTTCAGATCTTGTCCCACGGCACGGTCTCGTACGCCGCGCCGAACAGCCGCACCGCGCGATCGGCCGCCGGCAGCACGACGTCGTCGACGGACGCGACCGCGAGCCCGGGCGTCTCGGAGTTCGTCAGGACCATCGCGTCGAAGCCGCGCAGGTCGGCGGGGCGGACTTCGCGCGTTTCCTGGGGGACGCCGAGCCGGGGCAAGGCTTCCTGCTGCAGCAGCATGGTGATCCCGGGCAGCACCGCGGCTTCCGGCCACACGACCGTGTCGCCGTCGAGGAACGCCACGTTCCAGATCGACGCTTCGCTGATCCGGCCTTCGTGGTCGACGAACAGCGCGTCGTCGAAGCCCGCCAAGCGGGCCTGCCGGGTTTCGTGGATCAGGCCGAACGTGCCGAGGTGCTTCACCTGCGGCAGATCGCGTTGGTAGCGCACGGTCCGCCGGCGCAGCGGCGCCGGATCGGGGTCGTGCGGCGGGCCGGTCCGGACCAGGATTTCCGGGGTCATCGGCTCGTCGAACGAGCGGGTGAGCACGACGACCCGGACCGAGAGCGCGGCATCGCCGTCGATCGCCTGCCGGACGTAGGACCGCACGCGCTCGACGTCCAGTTCGGTGCCGAACAGCAGCCGGGTGCTCCGGGCGAGCCGCTCGAGGTGGAACGCGAGCCCGCGGACCCGCCCGTCCCGGACCTGCATCGCGGTGAAGTGGCCGTAGGAGACCATTCCCGCGAGTGCGGCGTCCGGGCCGAGCGGATCCCCGTTCAGCTCGAAGCGGGGCGGCACTGGAACTATTCGACGGTGACGCCCGTGAACTTCACCTGCTTGGTCGGCGCTCCGGTGCCGTCCTGCGGGTTCGGGTTCGCGATGCCGGCCTTCGCGACCGCGTCGAGCACCTTGAGGCCCTCGTCGCTGATGCTGCCGAACACCGAGTAGTCCGCCGGGAGGCCGTCGGCGTTGCCGTAGACCATGAAGAACTGGCTGCCGCCGGAGTTCGGGGCCTGCGTCTTCGCCATCGCGAGGATGCCGCGGCCGTACTTGATCTCCGGGAACGCCTCGTCCGGCATCGTGTAGCCCGGGCCACCCTGACCGTCCTGGGTCGGGTCGCCGGTGGCCGCCGGGTCACCGCACTGCAGCATCTGCAGGCCCTCGGTGCCGAGCCGGTGGCACATGGTGCCGTCGTAGAAGTTCTGCTTGGCCAGGCTGACGAAGCTCTGCACCGCGCAGGGGGCGAGCGCGCGGTCGAGGGTCAGCGGGATGTCGCCCGCGGTGCTCTTGAGCGTCACGTGCACCGTGCCGGTCGACGGGACGTTCTTGCCGTCCGGCGGGTTCACCTTCTTCGGCGCCTTGCCCGTCGCGTCGGCCTTGAAGTCGCACGTCGTCGGATTGGGCAGCGGCGTCGCCCGCTTCGGCAGCGCGGTGCGCTGCGTCGGGATCTGGATCTCGGTCGGCGGCGGGGCGGCCGAGGACGACGCCGCGGTGTCCGTGCTGTCGCCGCTGTTCGCGCTCACGATCCACACCACGACACCGGCGACGACGAGGACGGCCACGCCGACCACACCAGCCCCGATCATCCGGCGTCGCTTCTGCTGCTCCAATCGGCGCTCGAGCTGCCGCTCGAGCTTGCGCTTCGCAGCTTCGCGGCGCTGCTGGTTGGTCGCCACCCCGTACCCTCCAGGTTTCCGCTCGTCTCACACGTTTGAGGTAGCGGCAGTGTATGGGCACAGCCTGTGAGGACCATGTACAGGGCCCGCTAGTCTCAACCCGATCGTGATCGGCGCCATCCGGCGCGGAAGTCCGGGGAGGCGTTCGGTGCTCGTCGTCGGGTTCGGCAGCGGCCCGCTGCAGGCCAACTGCTACCTGCTGGCGGCGGCCGCCGGCGGGCCGTGCGTGGTCGTGGACCCGGGGCAGGAGGTGGCCGCGCCGCTGGCCGCCGCGCTCGACGAGCACGGGCTGGTCCCGGCGGCCCTGCTGGCCACCCACGGGCACCCGGACCACGTCGCCTCGGCGGCCGCGCTGTCGGCCGAACACGGCGTCCCGCTGCACCTGCACCCGGCCGACGCGCCGCTGTACGAGGGCGACAGCGTGCCGTTGGAGTCCGGCGTGTTCGCCGGCCTGGACGTCGACGTCCGGCCGGTGCCGGGCCACACCCCGGGATCGGTGGTGCTGGCCCTGGAGACGCCCGAGGGCGGCCGGCTGGCCTTGACCGGCGACACGCTGTTCGCCGGGTCGGTCGGCCGCGGAGACGTGACGGCGGCGCTGCGGGACCTGCTGACGGCGTTCCCGGACGACACGGTGGTGCTGCCGGGCCACGGCCCGGCGACGACGATCGGCCGGGAACGCGCGGGCAACCCGTTCCTCGCCGGGACGGGGGTGTGACGGTGACCGAGCGCATCGCACTGTTCGAGGAGGACCCGCGCGGCCGCCGTCGCCGCGGGATCTCGGGCCTGATCGGCGTGGTGATCGTCGCCGCGGCCTTCGGCGGGATCGCCGGGCTGATCGGCGGCACGGTGACCGGCCTGGTCGTCGCGCTGGTGATCGCCCTGCCGCTGCTGTACGTGATGGCGGTCAGCATCCGCCGCCGCGTCTGGCTGGAGGGTTCGACGCTGCTCGTGCGCACCTGGGGGCTGCGCCGAGTCGACTTGACGACCGCGACCCGGCTCGACCTCGTCGTCGGCGACGTTCGCGGCAGCCGCACGGTGAGCCTGCTGGTCAACGCCGGCCAACGCGGCAAGGTGGCGAAGGTGGACCTCGCGGTGTTCTCCGGAACCGGCGGCCGCGAACTGGGCATCGTGCCGCTGCGGAAGCTCGCGAACGCGCTGATGAACAACACCGAGGCGAACGGGCTCGTGTTCGGCGAGCTGCTGGTCGCCGAGCTGAAGGCGGAGGCCCGCGGCTCCGGCGTGGCGGAGCGCCCGCTCTACCGGCTGGCGTCGGTGGCGCCGTCGGGCAAGTACGTGCAGCGCTTCACGATGGAAGCCGTCAGCCGGTTCGTGGCGACGCTGGACTGAGTTTTTCCGTGACGAGGTGGCCCGCGGGCTCGCGGGAGGCGATCAGCGCGGCCAGGACGGTGGTCACCGGGACGGCCGCGACGATGCCGACGCTGCCGGCGAGGGTCCGGATGATCTCCTGCGCGATGTCCTCGCTGCCGAGCAGCGCGCCGAGCCCGACGCCGGAGATCGACGAGTACAGCAGCACCGGCAGCGCGGCCCCGGCGTAGGCCATCACGAGCGTGTTGACCGCGGAGCCGACGTGGTCGCGGCCGATCCGCAGGCCGGAGTTGTAGAGCTCGCGCCAGGTCAGGTCCGGGTTGGCGCGGCGCAGTTCCCAGACGGCGCTGGTCTGGGTGACGGTGACGTCGTCGAGCACGCCGAGCGCCCCGATCACGACACCGGCGAGCAGCAGCCCGCGCGCGTCGATGCCGTGGCCGAGCGACCCGATCAGGGTCGACGTGCTGTCGTCGAGCCCGGTGAGCGAGGCGGCGGCGGAGAAGATCGCGGACAGCACGCCGATGAGCGCGAGACTGACGAGCGTGCCGAGCACCGCGGCGGAGGTTCGCGCCGAGAGGCCGTGGGTCAGGTAGAGCGCGATGAACATGATCGCACCGGCCCCCGCGATGGCCACGACCAGCGGATTTTCCCCGGCGAGGATGGCCGGGAGGATGAACACCGCGATGACGACGAAGGAGAGCCCGAGCGCGACGAGCGCGGCGACGCCCTGCCACCGGCCGAGCACGAGCACGGCGACGGCGAAGAGGGCGGCCAGCACGAGCAGCGGCGTGCCGCGCTGGAAGTCGACCAGCTGGAAACTGGCGGGATCGCCGGGGTTCCCGTTGTTGTAGGCGAGGACGACGGCGTCCCCGGCGGCGAAGCGCGGGGTGCTGGGTTCGATGGGGACGGTCAGCCGCAGCGGCTTCCCTTCGGCCGGGCCGTCGGTCATGGTGAGCTCGACGGTCAGGCACGGTTTCGCGTTCGGGTCCGTCTGGTCGCCCACCTGGACCTGGCCCTGGGCGAGGCAGGGGCCGGTGGCGGTGGAGCGGATGTCGGCGTGCACCGGGGTGCCCTGCGGGACGACGCTGGTGGGGGAGGCCTTGCCCCAGGGGTAGAGGACGACCATGCCGACGACGGTGGCGAGGGCCAGCGGGGCGAGCAGCCAGATCAGGAGCAGCTTGACCCGCCGGGACGCGGGGGCGGCGGGGCCGTGCCCATGGCCATGGCCGTGCCCGTGTCCGGCCGGCGCTTCGGGGACTTCGGGCGCTTTGCGCGGGCGGCGGGGACCGGCCGCGGCGGCTCGTTGTGGTCCGGTGTCGCCGCGGCGGCGGGGTGAAGCGGGTTGGTCGCTACCGGGGACCGGCTGTGGCCCGGTCTCGCCCCGGCGGGCGGCCGCGCGGTCGCTGTCGGCGGAAACCGGCTGTGGTCCGGTGTCCCCACGGCGGCGCCGCGGCTCGGCGCGCCCGTTCTCGGCCGGGACCGGCAGCGATCCGGTGTGGGCGGCCCGGTACGGACCCGCGTCGGTCCGGCGGCGGGCGGGCTCGGCCGCCCGGCGGGTGCCCTCGGGCGGCGTGCGGCGGGCGGGTTTCCGGGGCGTTCCCGGCGTTCCGGACGCGCCGCGGGCCGGGGAAGAGGACACCTCGTCCGTGATCCGGCGAATCGGGCCGGTGGCGTCGTCGTCGAGGTCGGGGCGGTCCACCCGCACATCCTGACAGCGGGATTCCGCACCCGGCGCGAGGGGCCGCCGACGGCCCGGTTCGTCCCGATGCGCCGTGCCGTCCCGCCGAGCACGCGTGTCGTCCGGTCCGGCACGGCGAAAGCCCCGTGATCAGAGGCGCATCTCGCGTGATTGAGCGCGTATCTCACGTGATTCGAGGGGCATCTCGCGTGATTGGCGGGGCATCAGGCGGGGGACTGGCGGAGGTGGACCCGGCGGTAGGCGGACGGCGGGGTGTCGAAGTGGTCGAGGAAAGCCTGGCGCAGCGTTTCCGTCGAGCCGAAGCCGCAGCGGCGGGCGATCGTGGCCAGCGGGAGGTCCGTTCCGGACAGCAGGCGGGCCGCGTGCTCCGTGCGGATCGTGCGGACGTAGCGGCCCGGGGTGGTGCCCAGGTGGGCGTCGAACAGGCGGGTCAGCTGGCGGGCGCTGATCCCCGCGCGGGCGGCCAGGGCCGGGGTGCCGAGGTCGGCGTCGAGGTGCTCGGCGATGTACGCGGTGAGGTCGCGGACTTCGCGGTGCTCCGGCGGCGGTCCGGCCAGGAACAGGCTCACCTGCGCCTGGTTCCCGGGCCGCTGCAGGTACGTGACGAGCATCCGGGCCGCCTCGCGGGCCAGCGACGGGCCGTGGTCGGCCTCCACCAGCGACAGCGTCAGGTCCAGGCCGCTCGTCACGCCCGCCGCCGTGTAGACGTTGCCGTGGCGGACGTACAGCGGCACCGGGTCGACCGTCACCGACGGGTAGTCCCGGGCCAGGCGCGCGGCGTACCGCCAGTGCGTCGTCGCGCGGCGGCCGTTGAGCAAGCCCGCCGCCGCGAGCACCTCCGCGCCCGTGCACACCGACGCCACGCGACGGCTGGTGCGGGCGAGCCGCCGGACGTGGGCCAGGACGCGTTCGTCGGCCGCCGCGGCCGTGCTGCCCCAGCCGCCCGCGACGACCAGCGTGTCGAGGTCGCCGGCGACCTGGTCGAGCCGCAGGTGCGGCTGCAGGGTCAGCCCGGAGCCGGTGGTGATGCCGCGGCCGTCGACCGACGCCAGCTGCAGCTCGTACGGCGGCCGCGCGCCGAGCCGGTTCGCGGCGTCGAACACGTCGGCGGGGCAGGCGATGTCCAGCAGCTCGGCGTCGGCGTAACCGACGATCGTGACCCGTCTGGGTGAGCCTGGCATGATCGAACGCTAGCAGCCGGACCGGCGCTCGGACGTGGTTCGCAGGAATTCGGACATCCGCGCCGCCCGCGATCCGCGCGAACGCCACCGTGAACGGCATGACCGATGACCGCAAGACCATCGCCTTCGTCGTCTACCCCGGCCTGACGCCGCTGGATCTCGTCGGCCCGCTCCAGGTGCTGAGCGCGCTCGAACAGATGGACCCGCAGTACCGGACCGTCGTCGTCGGCGCCACCAAGGACGCCGTCGGCACCGACACCCCGCTCCGGATCGCCCCGAGCCACACCTTCGACGAGGTGCCGTCCCCCTTCGCCGTGCTGGTGCCCGGCGGGAACGTCCCGACCCTGCGCGCGATGGCCGACGAACGCCTCCTCGAATGGCTGCGCCGAGCTGCGGGAAGCGCCGAGCTGGTGACGTCGGTGTGCACCGGCTCCCTCGTCCTCGGCGCGGCCGGGCTGCTCGAGGGCAGGCAGGCGACCACGCACTGGATGTTCCGCGACCTGCTCACCGGGCTCGGCGCGACCCCGGTCGCCCACCGGTGGGTCGAGGACGGCCCGGTGATCACCGCCGCGGGGGTCTCGGCGGGCATCGACCTGGCCCTGCACCTGGCGGAACGGCTGGCCGGACGCCAGGTCGCCACGAACATCCAGTTCGCCATCGAGTACGACCCCGAGCCGCCGCAGGGCGCGCTGGACTGGGCGAACCAGCCGTACGGCGACCTGACGCCCCTGCGGGAACACACGCTGCGCGAAGGGCTGAAGGAGAACCCGGAACTCCTGGCGAAACTGCTCGCGCACGCCTGAGGCGAACGTCGTCGGCCATCCGGGTGAGCCGGATTCCGCCGAGGCGCCGAACCGTTAGATTCACCTCGCTCGATCAGGTGATCTCGCGGGTGGGGTGTGGTGGCCGTGCGGTTCCAGGTCCTCGGGCCGATGACGGCGTCGGTCCCGCTGCCGTCGGCGGCCCAGCCGCGGCGGCTGCTCGCCGTCCTCCTCACCCGCGCCGGCCGGTTCGTCGGCCGCGACACCCTGGTCGACGAACTGTGGCCGGACGGCGCGCCCTCGAGCGCGGCGGCGATCGTGCAGGTCACCGTGTCGAAGCTGCGCAAGACGCTCTCACCCGGGCTCGGCGCCGCCGAAGCCGGGCAGCGGCTCCGGTCCGGACCGCGCGGCTACGCCCTCTGCGTCGAGCCGGGGGAGCTGGACGCGGACGACTTCCTGGCGCTGCTCGCCTCGGGCGCCGACGACCGGGCGCAACGCCGCCGCACGCTCGAACGGGCCCTGGCGTGCTGGCGCGGCGACGCGTTCGCCGACGTCGCCGGCGGGCCGCTGCTGGAGGCGCACAAGCTGTGGCTGGAGGACCGCCGCTCGGCCGCGCTGCTGCAGCTGGTCGAGCTGGAACTCGCCGACGGCGACGGCGGGTCCGTCGTCGAGCGGCTCGCCCCGGTGGTCGCGGCGCGGCCCGCCGACGAGCGGTTCGCCGCCCGGCTCGCCGCGGCCCTCGGCGCCGTCGGCCGCCGCGAATCGGCCCTGGAGGTGCTCCGCCGGACCCGGCGGGCGCTGTGGGACGAGGCCGGCGTGTGGCCCGGCGCCGACCTCGTCGCCGTGTACCGCCGGATCGCCGGCACCGAGTGGACGACGCCGGGACCGCCCGCCCAGCTCCCGCCCGCGGTGCCCGACTTCACCGGCCGCGCGGCCGAGCTCGCCGACGTCGTCCGCGCGCTGCGGAGCCCGGCCCCGGTCGTGCTGCACGGGGCGGCCGGAGCGGGCAAGTCCGCGCTGGCGGTCCAGGCCGCCTGGCGGGCCCGGCGCCGGTTCCCCGACGGCCAGCTGACCGCCTCCCTGCGCGCCCCGGACGGGACACCGGCCGAACCGGCGGCCGTGCTGGCCGGCTTCCTGCGGCGGCTCGGCGCGACGCCGGCCGAGCTGGCCGACCGCGCCGGGCTGGCCGGGCTCTGGCGCGGCTACACCGCCGACCGGCGGCTGCTCGTGCTGCTCGAGGACGCCGCGTCGGAGGCCCAGGTGCGCGCGCTGCTGCCGAGCGGGCCCGGCTGCGCCGCGCTGGTCACCACGCGCCGCGAGCTGCCGGGACTGTGCGGGGCACGGGCGATCCCGGTACCGCCACTGTCCACAGAGGACGCCTGGGCGCTGCTGGCGGCGATCGCGGGGGAGGCGCGGCTGCGGGAGGAACCCGAAGCGGTGCAACGGCTTCTCGGCCACTGCGCCGGGCTCGCCCTCGCCGTCCGGATCGCCGGCATCAAGCTCGCGGCCCGGCCGAACCGGCGCGTCGGCGAGCTCGCCGCGCGGCTCGCCGACGACCACCGCCGGCTCGACGAGCTGACCGCCGGCGACCTCGGCGTCCGCGCCGCGGTGACTTCGGCGCTGCGCGAGCGCTCCGCCGCCGACGTGTCCCTGCTGCGGCTGCTCGCCGCCTTCGGCGCCGCCGTCCCGGACTGGTCCGCCGCCGCGTTGCTCGACCTGCCCCTCGGCGAAGCCCACGACCGCCTCGACGACCTGGCCGCGGCGCACCTGCTGGAGCCCGCCGGGACGCGGTGGGTGGTGCCCCCGTTCGTCCGCCTGGTGCTGGCCGAAGGCCCGGCGGACGCCGACCCGGCCGCGGTGCGCCGGGCGTGCGAGGCCGCGCTGGCGCTCGCCGAACACGCGCGAGGCCGCCCGGCGCTCAGGCCGGACCCGGTGCTCGCCCGGCGGATCGCGGCCGACCCGGCGGCCTGGGCCGCCGAGGAGACGGGCCACCTCGCCGCCGCCGTCCGCCTGGCGGGCGCCCACGGCTGGCACGAGCTGACCGAGCGGCTCGCCGACGCCTGCACCGCGCTGGCGGGCACCCCGTGGCTCGGCCGCTCCGCCCGCGCCGTCGCGGTGCTCGGGCTGGCCGCCGCCCGCCGTCGCCGCGACCCGCGCGCGGAGGCCGGGAAGCTCTACAACCTCGGTGCGGTGCACTGGCAGCACGGCCACTGGCACCGGGCGCGGAGCTGCTTCGTCATGGCCGAGCACCGCTACCGCGCCCTGGACGACCCGCGGGGCACCGGCGCGGTCCTGGCCGCGCTCGCCGACGTCCACCTCGACGGAGGGGATCCCGAGACCGCCGAAGCCGAGTTGCGGGAAGCGCTCGGCCTGTTGCGCGAGTGCGGGGACCGCCGCGGGCAGGCGGCCGCGGCGGCGCAGCTGGGCTCGCTGGCCGAGGACATCGGCGACGTGCGGCGTGCGATCGAAAGCTTCGAGGCCGGCATGCTGCTCGCCCGGGAGTGCGACGACGGCCGCGGGCACGACCAGGCCGCCAAGCGCTACGCCGACGTCCTGCGCCGGCACGGTGGCCGGGACCGGGCCGCCGACCTGCTCACCGGGGCGCTCGGCGGCGCGGTCCGCACCGGCGAACGGCACTGGGAGGCGCACGTGCTGCGCAGCCTCGGCGACCTGCACACCGACGCCGGGGAAGCGGCCGACGGACAGCGCTTCCTGACCCGGTCGCTGGCGCTGTTCGAGCAGATCGGGCACCGGCACGCCGCCGCCTACACCCACCGCAGCCTCGCCGAGGCCCGCCGCCGCGCCGGCGACCCGGCGGGCGCCCGGCGGCACCTGCGGCTCGCGCTGGAGGTGTTCCGGGACCTGCGCGACCGCCGCGGCGCCGGGTACGCGCTGCTCGGCCTCGGGCGGACGGAGGCCGAGGAGGGCCGTGGCGCCGAGGCGGAACGGCTGCTGCGCACCTCGGCCGGGTTGTTCCGGGAACTCGGGTTCCCGTTGTGGGAGCTGCGCGCGCTGCGCGAACTCGACGGCGTCACCAGCGATTCCCCGGACCGGGATCGGACTCGTGAAGTCTTGACGAAGATCAGGACCTGACGGCGCCCCGTCCCGGCGGGCGGGGCCGCGAGTTTGGCGAAGTTATGGCCGTCCGGATTTGGCTCCCGGCGTTCGGAAATCGTCGGAGGGAGACAACTCATGCCGGGACAACGGATGCTGGCGCGGGTGGCACCGGTGCTGATCGCCTCGGCCGCGACGGCGGTGTTCGCCACCATCGGCACCGCGTCGGCGACCGAAACGGTCACCAAGCTCACGCAGGCGCAGGCCGCGTCGCAGCTGTCGGCGGCCGGGGTGACGCACTCGTCGAGCGGCGGCTGCACCACCCGGTCCAACTCGACGTGCACGTCCTACGAACAGATCAACCAGAGCACCGTCACCGGCGTGATCACGCTGAAGCGGGCCAGCGGCTGCGCGATCAACATCACCGGCGGGACCGAGGTCGGCCACGCGTCGGGCACCTGCAGCCACTACAACGGCTACAAGGTGGACATCTCGCACAACAGCTGCATCGACGCCTACATCAAGAACAGCTTCGGCTACGCCGGCCTGCGCGGCGACGGCTACCCGCAGTGGAAGGCCGCGTCCGGCAACCTCTACTGCGACGAGGGGAACCACTGGGACATCACGTACTACACGTGCGGCTGCTGAGCCGTCCCGCCTTGTGCAGCGAGGGAGACGAGCCGACCTCGGGGCGCTTCGCACCGTCGGAGCGCACCCCGAGTCGGATCGGCACCAGGAGCGCGGATGACCCTCGCAGTGGGCGGCGCCGGTGCTGCTGTGCGCGGCCAGTTTCATGGTGATCCTCGACGCCCAGAGCGTGATCATGGGTGTCCCGCTGATCGCCGCGGATCCTCACCGACATGTTCCCGGAAGGCCGCGAACGGAACCGGGCGCTGGCCGCGTGGTCCAGGATCGCCGCGATGGGCGCCACGATCGGCCTGCTGCTCGGCGGGGCGCTGCTCGGCTGGTTCGGCTGGCCGTCGCTGTTCTTCGTCAACGTGCCGGTCGCGGTGGTCATGCTCCTGCTGAGCCCGGTGCTGCTGCGCGAAAGCCGGGACACGTCCGTGCCCCGCACGCTCGGGGTCGCCGGTGCCGTGCTCGGCGGGAACGTGCTGACCACACTGGTGGCCTGGGCGTTGTTGCGGCGGGCTCGCCGGGGGGCACCTGACGGTGGTGCCGCGGCCGCACTGACAAACCCACGTGATCGGAGCCGGATCTCGCGTGACTGGAGCCGGATCTCGCGTGATTGCGGGCGGAACGGCTTTGATCACGCGAGTCACGGCCTGGATCACGCCGGTTACGGGCCTGATCACGCCGGGTCCGGGGCTCAGCTTTCGATGAGCAGCCAGTCGCCCGTGCCGCCGCCCGGCTGGTACGGGCTGTCGGCGCGCTTGGCGACGACACCGGGGAGGCCGTGCTGACGGGCGGCTTCGACGACGGCCTCTCCGCCGCCCGCGAAGTAGCGGGGGACCTGCCAGTGCCGGTCCTCGATCGCCAAGCCGTCCAGCAGCTCGCGGCGTTTGGTGTACGGCAGCTCAAGCGTCGGCCGGCCGTCGAGGTGCAGGACGTCGGCGGCGAAGTAGAAGACCGGGCAGGCGGTCTTGAGCCGTTTGGCGGCCGCGCCGTCGGCTCGGCGGCGCTGCTCCAGTCCGTCGGGATGCGGCTTGCCGTCCTTCATCACGACGACTTCGCCGTCCAGCAGCACTTCCGTGGACCCGAGCTCCTCGCCCAGCTTGTGCAGCTCGGGGTAGCGGTCGGTGACGTCGGCGCCGGTGCCGTCGTGGGCGGTGACGCGGCCGCCGCAGACCAGCAGCATCGTGCGCAGGCCGCCCCAGGCGAATTCGTAGGCCCACGCGTCGTCGTCCGCCGGCAGCTCGCCCGGTTCCGCCACCATCGGCTCGAGGAAGTCGGGCGCGTCTTCGTGGCCGGGCGCGGCGGGGTCGAGGCGCCGCAGGGTCCAGTCGCGGCCGTCCTCGTCGTGGCGGTTCTGGAAAAGGTACTTGCCGCGCGTGCGGGCGCCGTGGAAGACCACCTCGACCTTGTGGTCGTTCCAGTGCAGCGTTTCGTAGGTCCCGGTGTCCCACACGGTCATCCGGCCACCGCCGTACTCGCCCGCGGGGATCTCGCCGGAGAACGTGAGGTACTCCAGGGGGTGGTCTTCGGTGTGCACGGCGAGCCGGGGGACGCCGGGGGAGAGCGGCAGGCCCTTCGGCACCGCCCACGAGACCAACACGCCGTCGCGCTCGAGCCGGAAATCCCAGTGCAGCCGGGTGGCGTGGTGTTCCTGGATGACGAAGAGCTCGTCGTTCCCGGGGACGGGCGGGCCGTCTGGCCAGGGTTCGGGGGTGCGGCTGCGGCTTCGCTTGTGGCGGTATTCCTCGAGTTTGTCGGCCATGGCCGCCCCAGTACCCCTTCCGCTCGAAGAGCCCCCAGCGTACCGGTCCGGCAGTGAATGACTCATTCCTGGCGTCCGACGCCAGGAATGAGTCATTCACTGCACCGAGCCGGGCCCTCAGTCCGTCTCGGCCATCGCTTCGGCGAACTGCGCCGCGTACAGCCGTGCGTACGCCCCACCGCTGTGCAGCAGCGTTTCGTGGTCGCCCTGCTCGACGATCTGCCCGTGCTCCATCACCAGGATCACGTCCGCGTCGCGGATCGTCGAAAGGCGGTGCGCGATGACGAAGCTCGTGCGGCCGCTGCGCAGCGAGTTCATCGCCCGCTGGATGAGCACCTCGGTGCGGGTGTCGACCGAGCTCGTGGCCTCGTCGAGGATGAGGATCACCGGCTTGGCCAGGAACGCCCGCGCCACCGTGATCAGCTGCTTCTCACCCGCGCTGACCGTGCCGCCCTCGTCGTCGAGCACCGTGTCGTAGCCGTCCGGCAACGTCCGCACGAAGCGGTCCACGTACGTCGCCTGGGCCGCCTCGACGATCTCCTCGCGGCTCGGGTCGTCCGCGCCGTAGGCGATGTTCTCCGCGATCGTGCCGCCGAACAGCCACGCGTCCTGCAGCACCATGCCGGTCTGGTCGCGCAGCTCTTCGCGGTTCATCTTCGCGATGTCGACGCCGTCGAGCGTGATCCGCCCGCTGTCGAGCTCGTAGAACCGCATCAGCAGGTTGACCAGCGTCGTCTTGCCCGCGCCGGTCGGGCCGACGATCGCCACCGTCTGACCGGGTTCGACCGTGAGCGACAGGCCGTCGATCAGCGGCTTGTCCGGCAGGTAGCGGAACGAGACGTCCTGGAACTCGACGCGCCCGCGGATCACCTCGGGCCGCTCCGGGTGCTCCGGTTCCGGTGCCTGCTCCTCGGCGTCGAGCAGCGCGAACACCCGCTCCGCCGAAGCGACCCCGGACTGCAGCAGGTTCGCCATGCTGGCGATCTGCGTGACCGGCTGGCTGAACTGGCGCGAGTACTGGATGAACGCCTGCACCTCGCCCAGCGTCAGGCTGCCTGACGCGACGCGCAGCGCGCCGATCACCGCCACCAGCACGTAGCTCAGGTTGCCGATGAACATCATCGCCGGCTGGATCATCCCGGAGATGAACTGCGCCTTGAAGCTCGCCTGGTACAGCGTTTCGTTCTGCTTGTCGAAGATCGCCGCGGACTCCTCGCGGCGGCCGAACACCTTGACCAGCGAGTGCCCGGTGTACATCTCCTCGACGTGCGCGTTGAGCTTGCCGGTCGTCGACCACTGCTTGATGAAGTTCGGCTGCGCCCGCTTCCCGACCTTCGCCGCCACGACCGCCGACAGCGGCACGGTGAGCAGCGCGATCAGCGCCAGCAGCGGGGAGATCAGGAACATCATGATCAGCACGCCGATCACCGTCAGCAGCGACGAGACGATCTGCGACAGCGTCTGCTGCAGCGACATCGCCAGGTTGTCGATGTCGTTGGTGACGCGCGAAAGCACCTCGCCGCGCGGCTGGCGGTCGAAGTACTTCAGCGGCAGCCGCGCGAACTTGTCCTCGACCTCCTGGCGCAGCCGGTACACCGCCTGCTGCACCAGCGTCGTGGTCAACCGGGCCTGGATGAGCCCGAAGAACGACGCGATGACGAACAGCGCCAGCACGGTCAGCAGGATCTGGCCGACCTTGTCGAAGTCGATGCCGACGCCGGGCACGAGGTCGACCCGGCTGTAGATGTCGGCGAGCGTGCCGTCGCCGCGGGCACGCAGGCCGGCGACGATCTGCTCCTTGGTGACGCCCGGCGGCACCTGCTTGCCGAGCACGCCGGCGAGGATGGCGTCGGTGGCCTGGCCGAGGATCTTCGGCCCGGTCACGGTGAGCGTGACGCTGGCCGCGCCGAGCACGAGGACGCCGATCAGGGCCGCTCGCTGCGGTCTCAGCAGCTGCAGCAGGCGCTTGAGCGAACCCTTGAAGTCGAGGGCTTTCTCCGGCGGCGCACCGCCGCCCATGAAGCGGCCGGCCGGCCCGGCGACGGCCCCGGTGTTCCGGTGCCGTTGCGCGACGGGCCGTTCCCCGGCTTCGGTGACGGCGACCTTGGGCGATTCCGTGGTGCTCACGCCGCCTCCTGCTCGGTGAGCTGCGACAGCACGATCTCACGATAGGTTTCGTTGCTGTCGAACAGTTCGTGGTGGGTGCCGGTGCCGACGACGCGGCCCTCGTCGAGGACGATGATCCGGTCGGCGTTCCGGATGGTGCTGACCCGCTGCGCGACGATGACCACCGTCGCGTCCTTGGTCTCCGACACCAGCGCGCGGCGCAAGGCCGCGTCCGTCGCGTAGTCGAGCGCCGAGAACGAGTCGTCGAACAGGTAGATCTCCGGCTTGTGCACCAGCATCCGGGCGATCGCGAGCCGCTGCCGCTGACCGCCGGAGACGTTCGTGCCGCCCTGGGCGATCGGCGACTCGAGGCCTTCGGCCATCGCTTCGACGAAGCCTCTGCCCTGGGCCACTTCCAGCGCGTGCCACAGCTCTTCGTCGGTCGCGTCCGGGTTGCCGTAGCGCAGGTTGCTCGCCACCGTGCCGGCGAACAGGTACGGCTTCTGCGGCACCAGCCCGACCGCGCGGGCGAGCACCGCCGGATCGAGGTCGCGCACGTCGACGCCGTCGACCTTGACCGTGCCCTTCGTGGCGTCCATCAGCCGCGGGATCAGGTTCAGCAGCGTCGTCTTGCCGGTTCCGGTCGACCCGATCACGGCGGTGGTCTCACCCGGCCGCCCGATCAGCGAAATGTCGCACAGCACCGGCTTTTCCGCGCCGGGGTAGCGGAATTCGACGTTCGCGAGCTCCAGGTGCCCGTGGACCGCGCCGGGGCGGATCGGCGACACCGGCGGGCGGACGCTCGACTCGGTGTCCAGCACTTCGCTGATCCGCTCGGCGCTGACCTCCGCGCGCGGGACCATCATGAACATGAACGTGGCCATCATGACGGCCATCAGGATCTGCAGCAGGTAGGACAGGAACGCCGTCATGGCGCCGATCTGCATGCTGCCGGAGTCGATCCGCTGCCCGCCGAACCACAGCACGGCGACGCTGGAGGCGTTCATCACCAGCATCACGATCGGGAACATCAGCGCCATCAGCCGCCCGACCCGCAGCGAAACGGTGAGCAGCTCGTCGTTGGCGACGTCGAAGCGCTGCCGTTCGTGTTTGTCGCGCACGAACGCGCGGATCACCCGGATACCCATGATCTGCTCGCGCAGGATCTGGTTGATCCGGTCGACGCGCACCTGCATCAGCCGGAACGCCGGGCGCATCTTGGCGATGATCGTGCCGACGGCGACCGCCAGCACCGGCACGATGACCAGCAGCAGCGACGACAGGGGCACGTCGAGGTTCAAGGCCAGGATGATGCCGCCGACGCACATGATCGGCGCGGACACCATCAGCGTCAGCGTCATCAGGACCAGCATCTGGACCTGCTGGACGTCGTTGGTGGTGCGGGTGATCAGCGACGGCGTGCCGAACTGGCCGACCTCGCGGGCCGAGAAGTCCTGCACCCGGTGGAAGACCCCGGCGCGGATGTCCCGGCCGATCGCCATCGCCGTGCGCGCGCCGAAGTAGACCGCGCCGATCGAGCCGGCGATCTGGGCCAGCGTGACGGCCAGCATCACCGCGCCGACCCGCAGGATGTAGGGCATGTCGCCCTTGATCAGGCCCTCGTCGACGATGTCGGCGTTCAGCGTCGGCAGGTAGAGCATGGCGATCGTCTGCACGAGCTGGAGCGCGACGATCACCCACAGCGTGCCCCGGTACGGGCGCAGATGGCTGCGCAGGAGCTTGACTAGCACAACGATTCCCCCAGTGGAGTGGTGGTGTTCGGTTCGGGTTTCCGTTCGGTGCCGCCGGTCAGGGTCGGCATCCCGGCGGCCAGCTCGTCCAGTAGCCGCTCCAGCGTCGGCAGGAGCGGTTCGCCTTCGGTGAACCAGTTCACGAAGGCGACGCGGACGGCACTTTCCACCGAGGAGGCCATCAGCCGGCACAGCAGGTGGTCCACACCGCCCACCCGTTTCGCGATCGTTTCGGCCAGGACCCGCTCGACCGCCGCGTGGGCGTTGAGGAATTCGCCACGCAGCATGAGCTGGCCCATCAGCTCCCGGATACGCGCAACATACGCGCGATCCGGCTCGCCATCACGCGAATATTGCTCGAGCACCGCGTGCTTGACCGACTCCCAGAGCGGCTCGCCCTCCGGCCGGTCGAGCAGGGCCTCGCGCATCCCCTCGTGCCGGTCGACGACCACCGAGCAGACCGCCTGCTCCTTGCTGGAGAAGTAGTTGTTGAACGTGCGGGGGGAGACGCCCACCTCGGAGGCGATGTCCTCCACCCGGACGTTCTCCAGCCCCCGCTCCAGCGTGAGCCGCAGCGCGGCCTGCGCGAGCGCCCGGCGGGCTTCGCGCTTCTTCCGCTCGCGCAGGGTCAGCTTCGGTGGTTCTTCCGGCGGCATGGACGGAGTGTAGCGAAAAACTTGCGTGCCCCGCAAAAAATTGCGTGCCCCGCAAAGTTGCGACAAATCGGGCACCGTCCTGCGAATTCGCGGAGAGAGCCTGCCTCAGCTGCGGGTTCGGCGGCCGTGTGCGCTCTGTTGCGACCCGCAATTTGCAAAATTGAACCGAATGGCCTAATCCCCTGCGCTCACCAGCGGCGACGCTCCGAATTCGCGATCACCCAGGGCGATCGTGCGGGGACCCGCTGTGGACATCCCACGAACCTTTCTGCTTGCATGTCCCGCATCGCCGCCGGGGGTCGGCGCAGCACACGCTCTTCGAGCACCACAGTCGGTCACGATCACGGAAGAAGTGGGACCTACATGGCGAGCCGGGCCCGGGAAATCCTGGATCGATCACGCGTCCTGCTGGACCGCTCGCGGGTCGCCGCCGCGCAGTTCCTCACCGCGCCCCCGAAGCACCCCGGGTACGCGCCGGCGGCGGGACCGGCCTTCGTCGAGCTGACCCGGCCGGACCCGGTGGCGGCGCCGTCCGGTGACGGCGTGCTGGCCGAGATCTGCGCCAGCGTCGCCCTGCGCGACCTCAACCTCCTCGACCAGCTGCTCGCGCGGCTCGAAGAACTGGAGGCGGGGGAGGAGGACCACCGCCGCCTCGCCGAGCTCTACCAGCTGGACCACCTCGCCACGCGGCTGCGGCGCAACGCCGAAAACCTGCGCGTGCTCGCCGGGCAGGACACCGCCGACGACGCGGCCCGCTCGACCTCGGTGCTCGACCTCATGCGCGAAGCGATGTCGTCGATCAACCACTACGCCCGGATCACCATCGGCCGGGTGGTCAACCTCGGCGTCGTCGGCTTCGCCGCGGAGGACCTGGGCCGGGTGCTGGCCGAGCTGTTCGACAACGCCGCCAACCAGTCCTCGCCCAGCTCGCCGGTGCACGTCAGCGCGCACCTGACCGAGCAGGGCAGCGTGCTCGTCCGGATCGAGGACGAGGGCATCGGCATCCCCGCCGACCGCATCGGCGAGCTCAACGCGCGGCTGGCCGCGGGCGGCGACCTCGACGACGCCGCGGCGCGGCACATGGGGCTCGCCGTGGTCGCCCGCCTGGCCGCCCGGCACGACGTCACCGTGCGGCTCGACCGGCGCAGCCCGCACGGCACGGTCGCCACCGTGCTGCTGCCCACCGGGATCGTCACCGAACTCGCCGAGCACGCCTGGTCGGGCACCCGGACCGTCACCATCGAGCCGGTCAAGGCCGGGGCCGGCCGCGAGCCGGCCACCGTCGGCGGGCTGCCGCGCCGCCGCGCCGGGACGTTGCCCCGGGACACGCCGGAGGCCCCGGAAACCCCGGCGCCGCGCAGGCCCAGCCCGCGGCCGCGGCCGGTCGAGGGGACCGTCGGCGGGACCACGGCGAACGGCCTGCCGCGCCGCGTGCCCGGCAGCATCCGCGGGGCCGCACCGGAACCACCGCCACCCCCGCCCGCCCAGGACACCGCCGCGGCCGGGCACGAGCAGCTGCTCGCCGACCTCGGGGCGTTCGCCGACGGCGAGCAGGCGGCGCTCGCGGAGAACCGCACCCGCCAGGACGAGACGCCCGGAGGAACCGCCCGGTGACCGCCCCCCAGCCGGCCACGGCGAACTTCGCGTGGCTGCTCGACGACTTCGTGCGCAAGGTCCACGGCGTCAGCCACGCGCTGATCATGAGCGTGGACGGCTTCCCGCTCACCGCGTCCGACTCGGTCGGCGAGGCCGAGGCCGAACAGCTCGCCGCCATCGCCAGCGGCCTGCTCTCCCTGGCCGGCAACAGCGCGGCGCTGTTCGGGAAGGGTGCCTGCGAGCAGATCATCATCCGGCTCACCCACGGCTACTTCCTGTTCATGGGCATCGGTTCCGGTGCCGGGCTCGCGGTGCTGACCTCGGGCGAGGCGGACATGAAGGTGGTCGCCTACGAGATGACCCAGTTCATCACCAACGCCGGCCACGCGCTCACCCCCGAGGTGCGCGCGGAGCTGCGCCAGGTGCTGACCGCGCGCCGGCCCCGGATGTGACGCACGTGCCCGACCAGGATGTGATGCCGATGTCCGAAAAGGACACCCCGTTACCGCGCCGGAGCCGCCGGATCCGCGCGTACGCGCTCACCGGCGGCCGCACCGGCACGCGGTTCCAGCTGCTGGTGGAGACGCTGATCTCGGTGCCGCAGTACGACCCCGCCCTGAGCGACACGCTCATGCCCGAGTCGCGCTCGCTCTACGAACGCGCCCGGGTGCGCTGCTCGGTCGCGGAGCTGTCGGTCGGGCTGGACCTGCCGCTGGGCGTGGTCCGGGTGCTGCTCGGCGACCTCGCTGCCCAGGGCGCGGTGTTCGTCCACCCCACCGCGCACGCCTACCACCACGACACCAACGTGCTCGAGAGGATCCTTGATGGGCTCAAGCGGCTCCCCGCCTGAGGGCGATCTGCTGACGATCTCCGCGAAGATCGTCGTCGCCGGGGGCTTCGGTGTCGGGAAGACCACGTTCGTCGGCGCGGTGTCGGAAGTGCCGCCGATGAGCAACGAGGCGTGGATGACCGAGGCCGGGGAAGGCATCGACGAAATCCCGCCCGGCGGCAAGTCGACCACGACCGTGGCGATGGACTTCGGGCGGATCACGCTGCGCCCGGACCTGCTGCTGTACCTGTTCGGCACGCCGGGGCAGGCGCGGTTCTGGTTCCTCTGGGACGACCTGAGCCGCGGCGCGCTGGGTGCGGTCGTGCTCGTGGACACCAGCCGGATCGACGAGTCCTTCGCGGCGATCAACTACTTCGAGAACGACTCGGAGCTGCCGTTCATCGTCGCGGTCAACCAGTTCGAAGGCATGCCCGTGCACGACCTGGAGGAGGTGCGGGACGCCCTCGCGCTCGATCCGAGCGTGCCGCTGGTCACCTGCGACGCCCGGGACCGCGCGTCGACGATCGCCACCCTGACCGAGCTCGTCGGTCACACGTTGTCACTGGCGGTGCTCTCCGGCCCGGCGGGCCGCGAGCTGGCCGGCAGCGCCCCGCACGCCTGAGAAGGAGAACGAACTCCATGCGCAAGGTCCTGGTCGTGGGCGCCGGGCAGTCCGGCCTGCAGCTGGCCCTCGGGCTGCAGGCGAAGGACTACGACGTCACCGTGATGTCCGCGCGGACGCCGGAGGAGATCCGGAACGGGCGGGTGATGTCGACGCAGTGCATGTTCCACGACGCGCTGCAGCACGAGCGCGACCTCGGGATCAACCTGTGGGAGGCCGAGACGGTCGACGTGGAGGGCCTCGGCGTCTCGGTGGCCGCCCCGGACGGCGGCCGCGCGCTCGACTGGTTCGCCGAGCTCGACCACCCCGCCCAGTCGGTGGACCAGCGGGTGAAGATGGCCGGCTGGCTGGAGCTGTTCGAGGACCGCGGCGGCAAGCTCGTCATCCACGGCGTGATGACGTCCGAACTGGACGCGCTGGCCCGGCTCTACGACCTGGTGATCATCTCGGCCGGCAAGGGCGAGCTGGTCCAGCTGTTCGACCGGGTGCCCGAGCGGTCGCCGTACACGCGGCCGATGCGCGCGCTTTCCCTGGCCTACGCCCACGGCGTCGGCCGCCGCCCCGAGCACCCGGACAAGGTGGGGGTGCGGTTCAACATCGTCCCCGGCGTCGGCGAGCTGTTCATGATCCCGGCGTACACCCTGAGCGGGAACTGCGACATCCTCTTCTTCGAAGGCGTGCCCGGCGGGCCGCTGGACTGCTTCGACGACCACCCGGGCCCGGACGAGCACTTCCGGCGCGTGCTGGACCTGATGCGGCAGTTCGTGCCGTGGGAGTACGAGCGCTGCCGCGACGCCGAGCTGACCGACGCCAAGGCGACCCTGGCGGGCGGGTACACGCCGGTGGTCCGCCACCCGGTCGGCACCCTGCCGGGCGGGGCGATCGTGCTCGGCATGGCCGACGTCGTCGTGGCGAACGACCCGATCACCGGGCAGGGCTCGAACAACGCGAGCCACTGCGCGGCGACCTACCTCGACGCGATCGTCGCGCACGGCGACCAGCCGTTCGACGCCGGCTGGATGGAAGCGACGTTCGAGCGCTACTGGGAGTACGCGCGGCACGTGACCGAATGGACCAACGCCCTGCTCCTGCCGCCGCCCCCGCACGTGCTCCAGATCCTCGGCGTGGCGGGGCAGAACCCCGCGGTCGCCCGGCGGTTCGTCAACGGGTTCATGGACCCCTCCGACTTCCAGCACTGGTTCATGGACCCCGCACTCTGGGAGAAGTACCTGGCAGAGGTCTAGATCGGACTGTCGCCCCGGGTCGATTCGGGTTACGGTAACTACGTAGCGTGAAGGCGAAAACTCGGAGGTGCGTGGCATGCGGGCGATGTGGAAGGGCTCGGTGTCCTTCGGGCTGGTCAGCATCCCGATCCAGATGTACGCGGCCACCGAGAACAAGAACGTCTCCCTGCGCCAGGTGCACGAGGCCGACGGCGGCCGCATCCAGTACAAGCGGTTCTGCACGATCGACGGCCAGGAAGTGCCGTACGCCGAGATCGCCAAGGGCTACGAGCTGCCGGACGGCGAGATGGTGGTGATCACCGACGCGGAGATGGCCGAGCTGCCGCTGGCCACCCAGCGCACGATCGACGTGCTGGAGTTCGTGCCGCTGGAGTCGATCGACCCGATCCAGTACGACCGGACCTACTACCTGGAGCCGCAGAAGAACGCGGTGAAGCCGTACGTCGTGCTGCGGGACGCGCTGCACAAGTCGAGCCAGGTGGCCATCGCGAAGGTGGCGGTCCGGCAGCGGGAGAGCATGGCGGTGCTGCGGGTGCACGCCGACGTGCTGGTGATGACCACCATGCTGTGGCCGGACGAGGTCCGCGAGCCGGACTTCCCGTTCCTGCGCGACGACCCGCCGCAGATCCGGCCGCAGGAGCTGACCATGGCCGGGTCGCTGATCGACTCGCTGGCCGAGCCGGTGTTCGAGCCGGACAAGTACCACGACCACTACCGCGAGGCCCTCGAGGAGATGATCGAGGCCAAGGTCGCCGGCGACGAGACGACCAAACCGGCCGCGGTGACCGCCAAGGCCGACGTCGTCGACCTGATGGCGGCGCTGCAGGCCAGTGTGGACGCCGCGAAGAAGTCGAGGCAGTCCTCTTCGGAGGCGTCCGAAGAGGACGTCGAACCGGTCAAGAAGAAGCCGGCGAGCCGCAAACGGGCGCCGAAGTCCACCTGAGCCGCCCCGGACGGGTGGTCGTTCCGACACGCCGCCCGGGTGCCGTGCCGGCGGGTGACCCGGTCCTACCGTGGGAGCACGTCGTCCACGAGCGCGGAAAGGCGGCCGGTCATGGAGTGTGCTTCCTGTGACGCCGGGATCGATCACTGCCACGGCACGCTGGTGGTGCACCCCGACGGTGGGTACGCCGAGTGCACCGAACCGGCCTGTGAGGACGGTGACCGCGTGCGCCACGGGTTGATCGTCGACTGCCGGGGCGTCGGCGGCGGCTGCGGCTGTGCCGACGCGTCGCACAAGCCCTTGCTGCGGCAAGCTTCCTGAGCGTCCCGCCAGGATCAGTGAAGGCCTTCGGGGCGTTCGGAATCCGTCAAGGTGGTCACACGATCGTGTATGCAGCTGTGTACAGCGGCTTGGCGATGTGCTAACACTAACGGGGTCCTTCGGCTCTCCCTCCCCCTCGGAGCCGGAGGACCCTTTCATGCTCAGGGGTGTCCGTTGTGGATAGGTCAGCGGCGGCTGTACAGTTCACCGCATGGTGACCTGTGAGACGCGGGAGTCGGCGCTGGCCCGGATCGGCCGGGCGCTGTCCGACCCGACCCGCTGCCGGATCCTGACCGCGCTGCTCGACGGTCCGGCCTATCCGGGGCGCCTGGCCGCGGAGCTGGAGCTGAGCCGGTCCAACGTCTCGAACCACCTGTCGTGCCTGCGCGGCTGCGGGCTCGTCGTGGCCGGCTACGAGGGGCGTCAGGTGCGGTACGAGATCGCCGACGAACACCTGGCCCGCGCGCTGCGGGAACTGGTCCAGGTCGTCCTCGCGGTCGAGCCGCGGGACGCCTGCGAGGACGAGGTGGCGGCGAGGTGACGTGCGCCGACGGCGCTGATCGGCTTCGGGCTGGATTCGGTGATCGAGGTCGCGTCGGCGGTCGCGGTCGCGTGGCAGTTTTCCGGTCCTGACCCGGAAGCACGGGAACGGAAGGCGTTGCGGGTGATCGCGATTTCCTTCTTCGCGCTCGCGATTTACGTGACCGGCGAAGCGCTCGGTTTGTTTTTCACCGGCGAGGCGCCGGAAAGTTCGCGAACCGGAATCGTACTCGCGGCCATTTCCCTGGCGGTGATGCCCGCGCTGTCCGCGGCGCAGCGCCGGGCCGGACGGGAGCTGGATCCGCCGGCGCCGTCACGGATTCGCGGCAGACTTTGCTCTGCGCTTACCTTTCCGCGGTGCTGGCGGCGGTGAAAGACGGCCGAACGGCCTGGCGCGGCCAGCATTGCTGCTGACGCGCCAGGCCGCGGCGGGGTCTCGGGATCAGTACCAGTGTGCGCGGCCACCGATCCGGCGGCCGGTGCCGCCCAGGATGGCCAGTGCCACGCCGGCCACCGCGAGAATGATACCGATGGTGTACAGCACCGGGATGCCCACGATGAACCCGATGACAAGGAGAATCACACCGAGAATGATCACTTGACACACTCCTTCGCATGAGACCCGGCCCGGCTCCGTGCCGTCCGGGCGGATGCGCTCTCGCCGGGAGGATGGCCAGTTTTCGGATAAACCAAACTACGGCGAATGGAGCAATCTTGGATCAGTACCGATAGTGATCGAGCTTGTACGGCCCTTCGACGTCGACGCCGATGTACTCGGCCTGCGCCTTCGTCAGCTTGGTGAGCTTCACCCCGAGCGCGTCCAGGTGCAGGCGGGCCACCTTCTCGTCGAGGTGCTTCGGCAGCCGGTGGACGTCGGTGGCGTACTCGCCGGGCTTGGTGAACAGCTCGATCTGCGCGATCGCCTGGTTGGTGAACGAGTTCGACATCACGAAGGACGGGTGGCCGGTCGCGTTGCCGAGGTTCATCAGGCGGCCCTCGGAGAGCACGATGATCGCGTGGCCGTCCGGGAACGTCCACTCGTGCACCTGCGGCTTGATCTCCTTCTTCGCGACCCCGGGCAGCTTCGCCAGCCCGGCCATGTCGATCTCGTTGTCGAAGTGCCCGACGTTGGCGACGATGGCGTTGTGCTTCATCCGGCTCATCTGCTCCGCCGAGATGATGCCGAAGTTGCCGGTGGTGGTGATGAAGATGTCGGCCTGCTCGACGACGTCGTCCAGCTCGACGACGTCGAGCCCGTCCATCGCCGCCTGCAGCGCGCAGATCGGGTCGATCTCGGTGACCGCGACCCGGGCACCCTGCCCGCGCAGCGCCTCGACCGCGCCCTTGCCGACGTCGCCGTAACCGCAGACGACCACGCGCTTGCCGCCGATCATGACGTCGGTGGCCCGGTTCAACCCGTCCACAAGGGAGTGCCGGATGCCGTACTTGTTGTCGAACTTGGACTTGGTCACCGAGTCGTTGACGTTCATCGCGGGGAAGAGCAGCTCGCCGTCCTTGGCGAGCTTGTAGAGCCGCTTGACGCCGTTGGTCGTCTCCTCGGTGACACCGCGGATCTCCTTGGCCATCCGGGTGAAGCGGTCACTATCGGCCGCGAGGCTCGCGCGCAGCGTCTCGAGGACGATCCGGTACTCCTCAGCGTCCTCTTCGGACGGTTGCGGCACCGCGCCCGCCGCCTCGAACTCGACGCCCTTGTGGACGAGCAGGGTGGCGTCGCCGCCGTCGTCGAGGATCATGTTGGGGGCCTGGCCGCCGGGGAAGGCGAAGAGCTGGTCGGTGCACCACCAGTACTCTTCGAGCGTCTCGCCCTTCCACGCGAACACCGAGGTGCCGGCCGGGGCTTCGACGGTGCCCTCCGGGCCGACGACGACCGCGGCGGCGGCCTCGTCCTGGGTGGAGAAGATGTTGCAGGACACCCAGCGCACCTGCGCGCCGAGGGCGACCAGGGTCTCGATGAGCACGGCGGTCTGCACGGTCATGTGCAGCGAGCCGGCGATGCGGGCGCCCTTCAGCGGCTGGGCGGCGGCGTACTCGCGGCGGATGGCCATCAGGCCGGGCATCTCGTGCTCGGCCAGCCGCAGCTGGGTGCGGCCGGCGTCGGCCAGGGACAGGTCGGCCACGGCGAAGTCGAGGCCGTTTCGGGTCTGCAGTTTGTCACTCATGCTTCGGTGCACTCCGGAGATCGTCGGGATGCGCTCGGGAGGCAGCACGGAAGTCCTTGCGGACAACGAAAAAGGCACCTCCCTCGCGGGAGGCGCCCTTGGAGTCGTGGTCTGCGGGCCGAGCGTGGCGGAAGGAATTTCCGTCGCAGCGCCTCTCGGCCCGCGACCAGGATGGCAAAGCGGCCGCGCGGCTGTCAAGCGAGCGAGCGGGCCATGAGAACGTCGTCGATGTCGGTGCCGCCGATGCGGAATTCGCCCCGCAGCACGCCTTCCACCGCGAACCCGCAGCGCTCGTAGACCCGGCGCGCACCGGTGTTGGGCCCGAGCACCCGCAGCGTCACCTTGCGGGCGCCGCGGCGGGCCGCTTCGGCCACGGCGGCCTCGACGAGCTGCCGGGCGATGCCGCGCCGCTGCCGGTCCGGGTCGACGGCGAGGCCGTCGAGCACCACCACGTGCCGGTGGGCGGGGATGCCGAACCCTTCGCCGAGCCGCACGTACCCGGCGACGACGCCGACGTGTTCGGCGACGAGCACGTCTTCGGGCCGCGTGCCGTCGCCGAAGAACGGCGTGCCGGGCGGCGGCGCCGGAGCGGGGGAGACGTCCGGGGTCCAGGTGCGCTCGTCGAGCTTCGCGAGCGCGGCTTCGTCGCCCGCGCGGGCGGGCCGGATGGTGATCACCCCGGCATCCTGGCCCAATCCGGCGCCGGGCGCGAAGGGATTCAGAGCAGGTGCGCCCGCCGCCAGATGCCCTCGGAGCGGCCGCCGATCAGGCCCGCGTCGCGCAGGAAGGGCACGATCTTCGCGGCCATCCACCGGCGCGTCTCGTGGAAGTGCGGGTTGGCCAGCGCCGCCGCCCGGCCCTCGCGCGGGTCGATGCCGACGCTGCGGTAGATCCGCGCGTCGACCATGCTGTCGATCACGCCGAACGCGACCAGTGCCGTCCGCAGCCGGTGGCGCTGCAGCGCCGCCTTCGACAGCTTCGGCGTTTCGCGCAGCACCTCCTCCTTGGCGAACCGGACGTGCCGGGCCTCCTCGACCACGTGGATGCGGTTGACCGAGCGGATCAGCGGCTGGATGCCGTCGTCGTCCATCATCGACCGCTGGAGCCGGTCGGTGGTCTCCTCGGCGACCAGCACGCTGGCGAACATCGACGGCCCGGCCGCGGTCGCCCCGAACACCTTCGCGGCGCGATGGACCACCTTCGGGACGCCGTAGCGCGGGACGCCGAGCCGGTCGGCGGTGCGGGCGAACATCACCGAGTGCCGCGTCTCGTCGCCGATCTCGGTCATCGCGTACTGCGCGTGCTCGGTGCGCGCGTCGAGGTCGAAGACGTACCGGGCCAGCAGCTGCATCAGGACGATCTCGAACCACAGGCCGACGCTCATGATGCTGGCGATCTCGTGCTTGGACAGCTCGATCCGCTGCTCCGGCGTCAGCTTCGCCCAGAGGTCGGTGCCGTAGAGGGAGACGCGCTCGAGTGGCATGTACGCCTTGCCCTCGGCGAGCGGCGCGTCCCAGTCGATGTCGACGTACGGGTCGTAGGAGTTCTTCGCGGAGCTCCTGAGCAGGCGAGCCGCGGTGACGTCCCGGTCCTGGGCCTCGACGCCCATGGCGGCCTCCAAAGTAGGGGGTACGCGGTGTACTAGTTACTTCGGCAGCGTACACCGCCCGGCGGGTGCGTGAGTAGGCTTTCGCCGTGACCAAGGTCGACGGACGGGCGACGCGCTGGGCGGGCCAGCAGGAACGGCGGCGCGCGGAGTTCGTCGACGCGGCGCTGGCGGCCATCGCCGAGCACGGCCCCGACGTCTCGACCGAGCAGATCGCCGAGCGGGCCGGTGTCGCCCGCACCCGCCTGTACCGGCACTTCGACGGCGCGGCCGACCTCCGCCGGGCGATCGCGCAGCGGGCGGCGGAGCTGGTGACGGCCGACCTGGCGCCGCTGTGGCACCCCGAGGGCTCGCCGAACGAGATGATCTCCACGGTGATCGCGACGCACCTGCGCTGGCTGACCGAGCACGCCCACCTGCACCGCTACCTCGTCCGCGGGGTCGAGGACGGTCCCGACGTCCGCGGCGCGATCGCCCGCCACCTCAGCCGGCTGTTCAGCGGCTACCTGACGGCGTTCGGGCTGGACCCGGCCCCGGCGGACACGATCGCGTTCGGCCTGGTCGGCTACGTCGAATCGGCGACGACCCGGTGGCTCGACCACCCGGGCACGCTCACCCTGCCCCAGCTGACCGCCCAGCTCACCGGGACCATCTGGGCGATGCTGGACCACACCCTGCGGGCCGGCGGCGTGGAGCTGGATCCGGACCGGCCGTTGCCGCTCCCGGACGAGGTCTCCCGCAGCCCGTCGTGAGTGGTAAGGCGGGTTCTAACCCGCCTTACCACTCACGAGGGCCGCGGCAGACCGCTCACGGCTCCTCGCGCGGGAACTCGGCCCGCACGCCCAGCAGCCGCACGGCCCGGGTGAGCTCGAACATCCCGAGCACCTCCTGTGCCGCCCGGTCCAGCTCGCCCGCGTCCGACGTCGGTTCCGGCAGCGTGATGCTGTGCGTGTGGGTCAGGAACGGCACGAACCGCACCTTGACCGCCACCCGCGCCGCCGGGCGGCCCTCGTCGAGGACGTCCTGGGCGACCCGCTTGGCCAGCGCCGTGACCTCGGCCGCCATCTCCGCCGGGTCCGTCAGGTCGCGCTGGAAGGTCGTCTCGCGGCTGCGGGAACGGGCCACCCACGGGGTCGCGCTCACCTCGGCGTCGCTGATGCCGCCGCCGAGCAGGCGCAGCCACGGGCCGGTCTTCGGGCCGAACCGGGCCGCCAGCTCCGCCGGGTCGGCGCCCGCCAGGCCGAGGACGGTGTGGATGCCCAGCTCGCCGAGCTTCTTCGCGGTCTTGCCGCCGATGCCCCACAGCGCGTCGGTCGGGCGGGCCGCCATCACGTCCCACCAGTTCTCCCGCGTCAGCCGGTAGATCCCGCCCGGTTTGCCGAACCCGGTGGCGAGCTTGGCCCGCAGCTTGTTGTCGCCGATCCCGACCGCGCACGACAGGCCCGTCTCGCGCGCCACCGCCTCCTTGATCGCGGCGGCCAGCGCCTCGGGATCGGCCGTCTCCGCGCCGACGAAGGCCTCGTCCCAGCCGAGCACCTCGACCACCACCGGCAGCTCGCGCACCGCGGCCATCACGCGCGCCGACACTTCGAGGTAGGCGTCCGGGTCACTGGGAAGGAAGACGGCGTCCGGGCAGCGCTTGGCGGCGATCCGCAGCGGCATGCCGGACTGGACGCCGAACTCGCGGGCCTCGTACGACGCCGTCGCGACGACGGCGCGCTCGGTCGGGTCGCCGTTGCCGCCGACCACGACGGGCTTCCCGCGCAGCTCCGGGTGGCGGGCGATCTCGACCGCGGCGATGAACTGGTCGAGGTCGACGTGCAGGACCCACTTCACCCGCCCAGTCTGCCTCAGATCGTCAGAGCCGGTGCCGCGCCACGTGGGTCCAGACGGTGCCGGTGAGCGCGAGGATGCCGCACAGCGTCACGCCCGGATCGGGCAGCACCAGGCCCAGGACCAGCAGCGTCACGGCGGTGATGTCGAAGAAGATCAGGAGGGTGTTGCGGAGCGCGGCCGACTTCGGGCGCCGGCCGTCGCGCAGCGCGGCAGCCAGATCCGGATCGCTGAGCTCCAGGCTGCGCTCGATCTTCTCGAGCTCGGTGCGATCGTGGTGACTGAGCATCGGGCCTCCTTCGGCGCCGAACCCGCCGTATCGCCGTAGCGAATACCCAATCGTCCTCCTGGCGAACCGCCGAACGTCTTCTGATTTCGTGCTTTTTGCTGGGCCGACCGGGTGATCCGCGCTCCGTGACCGGCTTCGGCCACGTTAAGTTGCCCTCTGAACGTGGCCGGTCACGGCCGGACGGCTGGGGGCGGCCACGTCCTGCGGTCGCGCCGGTGCCCGGTCGGAACCTTCAAGCAGCCGGAGGACCTGATGACCCTGCCCACCGAGCCGATCGGCAGCATCCCGCGTCCCGCCTACCTCGTCGACGGCCTCGGCGAGTTCGCCGCCGGCCGGATCGACGCGGCCGCGCTCGCCGAACTCGAGAGCCGGGCGCTGGCCGACACGATCCGCCGCTTCGAGGAGACCGGCTCGCCGGTGCTGACCGACGGGGAGCAGGGGAAACCGAGCTTCGCGACGTACCCGCTGGCCGGGCTCGAAGCACTGGCGCCCGACGGCGTGGTCATCCCGTTCGCCGACGGGCACACCCGGCAGCTGCCTCGGCTCACCGCGGGCCCGTTCCGCTACGCGACCCACGCGGATTCGTACCTGACGCGGGCGAAAACGCTTACCGACCGCCCGGTCAAGCAGGCGGTGATCGCCGCGTCCGCGCTCTCGCTGATCTACCCGGGCGGGGGCATCGAGGGGTACCCGCAGGAGCAGTTCGTCGCCGACCTGGTGAACGAGGCCGAGGCGGACATCCGCGGCAGCCTCGAAGCGGGCGCGGACAGCGTCCAGATCGACTTCACCGAGGGGCGGCTGTCGCTGAAGCTCGACCCGTCCGGCGGGCTGCTGCGCCAGTTCGTCGAGCTCAACAACGCCGTGCTCGACCGGTTCACCGCCGAGGAGCGCGCGAAGATCGGCGTCCACACGTGCCCGGGCGGCGACCAGGATTCCGTGCATAGCCTCGACGTCGACTACGCGGGCCTGCTGCCGGCGTTGTTCGACCTCAAGGCCGGCCGGTTCTTCGTCCAGCTGGCCAGCGAAGCCGATCCGGAGCGCGCGCTGCGGGTGATCGCCGACCACCTGAAGGCCGGCCAGCGGGTGTTCGTCGGCGTCACCGACCCGATCGACCCGCGGGTGGAAACCGCGGAAGAGATCCGGGACCGGGTGCTCACCGCGGCGAAGTACGTCCCGGCCGAGCGGCTCGGCACCTGCGACGACTGCGGGTTCTCGCCGTTCGCCGACGACACGTCGACCTCGCGCGACATCGCGTTCGCGAAGATCGCGGCCCGGGTCGAGGGCACGCGGCTGGCTTCCGAAGCGCTCGGCTGAGGCTCACGCCGTTTCGGCGGCGACCTTCAGCCCGAGGGTGACGAGCACGGTGCCCAGGACGGCGTCGAGCCCGCGGCGGACCCGGCCGGCGCTGAAGAACTTCTTCAGCGCCCCGACCACGACGGCGAGGGTGACGAACCACAGGACCGTGCCCGCGGTGGCGATCCCGGCCAGTTCGAGCGTCTGCACGGTGGCGCCGCCGGCGGGCAGGAACTGGGGGAGCAGCGCCAGGAAGTACACGGCGACCTTGGGGTTGAGCAGGTTGGTCACCAGGCCCTGGCGGAAGGCGGACCCGGCGGTGAGCTGCCGGGCCGCGGGGGTCTCCCCGAGGTCCCGGTAGCCGCCGCGGCGCACGGCCAGCCACGCCTTCACGCCGAGGAAGACGAGGTAGGCCGCGCCGGCGAGCTTGACCACGGTGAAGGCGACCGCGGAAGCGGTGAGCACGGCGGCGACCCCGAGGGCGATCGCGACCACCCAGGCGAAGACCCCGAGGGCGATCCCGGCACCGGCGGCGATCCCGGTCCGCCGCCCGCCGCTGAGCGCCGAGCGCGTCACGACCACGAAGTCGGGCCCGGGCGACATCGCCCCCAGCACGACGACCAGCAGGAACGAGGCGGCGGTGGCACCGGGGATCATGGCCCGAGAATACGACCCGCCCGCCACTGAGTTTTCGCCTCGCGTGCCGACCCTGTGCGCCGTGGCGGTAGAAGGTTCGAATTTGAACTTCGTGTAGGGTCGATCTTGTGGGTGACTCCAGGGGCGCGGGCATGACGGCCGAAGTGCGGACGCGGGTGCGGATCCCGCTGCGGCTGGGCGGCGGCGTCGCGGTCGACGCCGAAGCCGTCACCTTCCGCGGCCTGGCCGACGGCGGGGAGCACCTGGCGTTCGTCCTGGGCACGCCCGGGGAGGTGCCGCTGGTGCGGCCGCACTCGGAATGCCTGACCGGCGACGTCTTCGGCTCCGCGCGGTGCGACTGCGGCCCGCAGCTGGCCGAGGCCGTCGCGCGGATCTCCGAGGCCGGCGGATACCTGCTGTACCTGCGCCAGGAGGGCCGCGGGATCGGGCTCTACAACAAGCTCGACGCGTACGCCCTGCAGGACGGCGGCCTCGACACCTACGCCGCGAACGCCGCGCTCGGCCTGCCCGAAGACGCCCGCGATTACACCGTCGCCGCGCAGATGCTGGGCGCGCTCGGGGTGGACCGGGTGGACCTGCTCTCGAACAACCCGGACAAGGCGGCGCAGCTGCGGGCGGCCGGGATCGCGGTGCGCGACCGGGTGCCGACCGGGGTGTTCGCCACCGAGAACAACGTCCGGTACCTGCGGGCGAAGGCCGAGCTGACCGGGCACACGCTCTCCCTGCCCGGCCTCGCCAGCTGACCCGGACGGCCGCCCGGCGTGCCCGGGCGGTCGGGCTGCGTACCTGGAGGGTCGGGTTGCGTGCCTGGAGGGTCGGGTTGCGTGCCTGGAGGGTCAGGTGAGGCGCTGGGCCGCCGCGGCCGCGGGGCTCGTGGTGAGTTTCTCCAGCAGGCCGATCAGGGTGGTCCGTTCCGCCGGGGTCAGTGACGCCACCCAGGCCTGCTCGCGTTCGTTGTGCTCCTGGTAGGCGTCGGTCACCGCCGTGTGGCCCGCTTCGGTGAGCGCCAGCAGGACCGCGCGGCGGTCGCGGGGGACCGGGGTGCGCGTCACCAGGTCGTCCCGCTCCAGGGTCTTGACCAGCGCCGACACCGCCGCGCGGCTCATCCCGGCGAGCCGGGCCACGTGGCGGGACTCCAGCGGACCGGCCAGCCAGAGGACGAACAGCACCCGGAAGCCGCCCCAGCTCCAGCCGCGCGGGCGGTGGACCGTGGACTCCCAGTCGTAGACCAGCGCGCCGGCCAGCCGGTGCAGCGTCAGGCCGAGGCGCATCGCCACCGGGTCGGTCGCGGGCAGCTCGGCCTGGGTCTTCCCGATCGCGTAGTCGACGAACGAGAGGTAGTCGAGGTCGGCCGGTCGGTCGGTCATGCGGCACAGGTTAGGGGAAGAAGGGTTTCCCACGGCGGTCCGGCGGGCTAGCCTGACCCGGATAGTCAATCCTTTGACGATCAAGGAGCGCTCGCCGTGACGAAGAAAGCCTTCGCCTCTTCGGCCGACCTGGCGGAGAAAGCGCAAACCCTGGAAGTCCTCGCGGACGGCGTCTACGCCCTGACCGCCGAAGGCGACCCGAACATCGGCGCGATCGAGGGCGAGGACTTCCTCGTCTGCTTCGAGGCGCTGGCCACGCCCGTTGCCGCGGCGGAATGGCTCGCGAAACTGCGCGAGCACACCGACAAGCCGGTGCGGTACCTGGTGCTGAGCCACTACCACGCCGTGCGCGTGCTGGGCGCGTCCGCGTTCGACGCCGACGTGATCGTCGCGCACGAGAACACCCGCGCGCTGGTCGCCGAGCGCGGCAAGGAGGACTGGGAGAGCGAGTTCGGCCGGATGCCGCGGCTGGCGAAGGGCGCGGACTCGGTGCCCGGGCTGACCTGGCCGACGCTGACCTTCTCCGACCGGCTCACCATCGACCTCGGCGGCGACCGCGGCGACCTCGTGCTGCAGTACTGCGGACGCGGCCACACCGAAGGCGACATCGTGGCGTGGCTGCCGCGGCAGAAGATCCTCTTCGCCGGCGACCTCGTCGAAGCCGAAGCCGCGCTGTACACCGGCGACGCGTTCCACCGCGACTGGGCGTCGTCCACTTTGGACCGGGTGGCCGCCTTCGGCGCCGAGTCGCTGATCGGCGGCCGCGGCGGGGTGAGCCGCGGCCGCGAAGCCGTCGACGCCGCCATCGCGCAGACCCGGCACTTCCTGGCCACGATGATCCGCGAGGTCGGCGCGGTCCGCGAGACCGGTGGCACGCTCAAGGAAGCCTTCGAACGCACGCACGCGGCCCTGAACGACCGGTACGGACACTGGCCGATCTTCGAGCACTGCCTGCCGTTCGACGTCTCGCGGCTGTGGGACGAGCTGTCCGGGATCGAGCGGCCGGTGGTGTGGACGGCCGAACGCGACCGCGAAGTCTGGGACCAGCTCCAAGGATGAGGGTCGCCGTCCTGGGCAGCGGCCCGGTCGGCCAGACGGCCGCGCTGCTGCTGGCGCGCTGGGGCGTACCGGTCGTGCTCGTCGACGAGCACGAGGTGCGCGATCCCGTGGGGTCCAAGGCCATCTGCCAGCAACGGGACACTTTGGACGTCTGGGCGTCACTCGGCGCGGGCTGCCTCGCCGAAGAGGGCCTCACCTGGACGACCGCGCGGACGTTCCACCGCACCGCCGAGCTGTTCTCCCTGGAACTGCCCGACGGTGGATCGGCGCTGCCGCCGTTCGTGAACCTGTCGCAGGCCCGTGTCGAAGAGGTCCTGGACGAGCTGATCGAGCGGCAGCCGCTGATCGACGTCCGCCGCGGCCACCGCGTCACCGGACTGGCCCAGGCCGGTCTCGTCGAGATCGAGTGCGAGACGAAGAACGGGCCGCGCCGGATCGAGGCCGACTACGCGATCGCCTGCGCGGGCGCGCGCGGCGACACCGTGCGGCGTGCGCTCGGGCAGCACCTCGACGGCATCTCGTTCCGGGACCTGTTCCTGATCTGCGACATCCGCGCCGACCTGCCGGGCTGGGCCGCCGAGCGCCGGTTCTACTTCGACCCGCCGTGGAACCCCGGCCGTCAGGTGCTCATCCACCCGTGCCCGGGCTCGCAGTTCCGCATCGACTGGCAGGTGCCCGAGGACTACGACCTCACGGCGGAGGAGTCACGGGGGGCGCTCGACCACCGGATCCGGGCGATCATCGGTCCGGTGCCCTACGAAGTGGTCTGGCGGTCGGTTTACCGGTTCCACACGCGGCTCGTCGACCGGATGCGCGTCGGCCGGGTGCTGCTGGCCGGGGACTGCGCGCACCTCGTCGCGCCGTTCGGGGCGCGCGGCCTCAACTCCGGCGTGGCCGACGCCGAGAACGCGGCCTGGAAGTTGGCCGCCGTCCTCAGCGGCGAAGCGGGGGAGGAGCTACTGGAGAGCTACCACATCGAGCGGCACGCGGCGGCGGTGGAGAACGCGGCCGTCACCACCGCCACGATGGATTTCCTGGTTCCCCAGGACGACGCACGGCGCCGTCGCCGGCTCGACGTCCTCACCCGGGCGGCGCACGACCCGGCCGCCTGCGCGCAGGTCGACTCGGGCCGGCTGGCCGAACCGTTCTGGTACGCCGAATCGCCGTTGACCACGCCCGATCCGGACCGGCCGTTCGCGGGACGGCCGCCCCGGGGTGCGTTGCCGCCGCCGGGCCCGGGTGTGCTGCTGCCGGACGTAACCGTCGCAAGTGGACGGTTGCGTGACCTGGCCCGCCGAGGCTTCCTGGTCTTGACGACGCCGGGCGTGCGGGCGCCGGGGCTGCGGTCGGCCGACATCCCGGTGGGCGGGGCGCTGGGTGCGCGCCCGGGCGAAGCCTGGCTGGTCCGCCCGGACGCGTACGTCGCCGCGGTGTTACGGGTAGGAGATGAGCGGGCTCACCTGGTGCCCGGTGTTCGCGGCGTCACCCGAGTCGTTGATGACGTGGGCGATCGTGCCCACGCCACCGAGTGACACCGACACGAGGTTGTGGAACCGGACCCCGGAGTTGTTCGGCACCTCGAACGAGTGGCTGGCCACAATGGACGGGTTGGTGTTGAAGAAGCAGTAGCTGCCCAGTCCCCAGCCTTCGTGGCTGGTCACCGAGTCGGCCACCTTGTACGCCGCCCAGCCCTGCCGTCCGCCGCCGCTGGACCAGGACGCCTGGTCCGGCGGGTCGTACGGCATCTCGTTCTGGAAGAAGTACGTCCGGCCGCCGTTGCCGTTCCAGAGCACCTCGTACTGCTGGTAGTGCTCGACGAACAGGCCGTACATCGTCACGTTCGCACCGTTGACGACCAGGCCGTTGGCCGCGGTGTTGACGTTCCAGCCGACGCCGAACGAGTGGTCGCCGCGCCACAGCCACATGTGGTCGCCGATGACGTTGTTCGAGTTGACCACCAGCGTCTGCGTGGCCTTCCCGACGGCCGCGCCGCCGATCCGGAAGAACACGTCGTGCAGCGACGTCGGGTCGGCCGCGTGGTTGGCGTTCGACCCCGGCGGGCCGACCTGCACGAGCACCGGCGAGTTCACCGCGCCCGCGTCGATCAGCAGGCCCGCGATCTTCACGCCGTCCACATCGGACGTCGTGATGGCCGCGGTCCCGTTGGTGGGCATCAGGGTGGCCAGGCCGAGCCCGAGCACCACGGTGTCCGGGCGCGTGACGTTCAGCGCCTGGTCGAGGTGGTAGACGCCCGGCGTTACGAGCAGGTTCTTGCCCGCCGCCAGCGCCGCGTTGATCGTCGCGGCCGAGTCGGACGGGTGCGCGACGTAGAACTCGCTGAGCGAGATCGACTGCCCGGCCGGGGTGCCGTGGCCCCAGCTCGTGCCCTGCGAGTTCTGCCGCAGCGCCGGGACGAACACGTTGTAGCTGCCCGAGCCGTCGACGTAGAGGAACGGCTTCTCGCGGACCACCGGGGTCTGCCCGACGACCGTCTCCGGCGGGTTCGGGAAGCTGGCCGGCGGGGTGCCGGTCGAGCCGACGAACACCATGTTCCAGACGCCGCCCTGCCAGCCGCCGAGCTCGCTGTTGCGGGTCAGGAACTGCTGCTGCGACCCGGAAACGGCGACGCCGTCGATCTTGCTGTCGGCGATCAGGCCGCCGCTGGCCCAGCCGTCACCGCCGTTCCACAGCTGGATCTGGCTGCCCCGCAGGTGCATCCGCCGGTAGGGCGCGGCCTGCGCGACCGCCCAGCGTTCGACCTGCCCGGCCGGCAGGGTCACCGACAGGTTTTCCGCGGAGCGCCAGAAGTTCTGCGTCGCGTTGCCCTTGTTGTTCGGGTTGTCGCCCTGCTGCAGCCAGTCCGCCTCGACGCGGACGTGGCCGTTGAGGTTGACGTCGTCGGGCGACAGGCCCAGGCCCGCCACCTGCTCGTAGAACCCGAGGTTGACGTCGGCGTTGTAGGTGCCGGGCTTGAACAGCACGGCGTACCGCTCGTTGCCGAACTGGTTGGTGTGCTGCTGGTTCGCGATCTGCGTCAGCCGGTTCTGGATCGTCGCGGCCGGGGTCGAGGGGTCGAACACCGACACGTTCGGCCCGAGGTCCGGGTTGCGCGGGTCGGTCGGCGGGATGGTGGTCCCGCCGCCGGTGCCGTGCACGGCCACTTCCCAGAGGGAGTAGCCGTAGCCGGTGGCCCGCTGGGTGCCGTAGACCCGCAGGTAGCGCGCGGTCCCGGTGAGGGGCACGGTCTGCGTGCCGCCGGTGCCGGTGGTGGTCGAGTACGCGGTCGTCCAGGTGTTCGCGTCCGAGGACAGCTGGACGGAGAACGCTTTCGCGTACGCGGCTTCCCAGGTGAGCGCCACGTCGCAGAGCTGCTGCGCGGAGCCCAGGTCGACCTGCAGCCACTGCGGGTCGCTGAACGCGCTGGACCAGCGGGTCCCGGTGTTGCCGTCGACCGCGGCGGACGCGGGCGTCCCGCCGTTCTCGGTCGAGGACGCGGTGGCGGGGTGACCCTGCGCGAGGTTGGTGGTCCCGCACGCGGCGGCCTGGGCCGGCGCGGAGCCGACCACCGCCGCGGTGGTGGCCGCGGTGACCAAGGTGGTCGCGATGACGAGGAAACGGTGAACAGGGGAGAACGTCGGTGATCTCATCGGCCTGCCTGCTGATCGGGGGGAGGGCGTGCGAAACGGGCCGGGCGAGCCCCACAGCTCGCGTCGGCTCGGGTGGTGCGGCGGGTCCGCGTCCCGGGCACCCGCCCGGCGCCGTGAGCCGGAGGAGCGGTACCGGGTGGTGCGAGGAGCGCGAACCAGTCAGCCCGAAGGGGTGTGTTGCGGCGGAGCCGTCCCGGTTGGCGGTCACGGAACCGGTTCCGTCGGTGAGTTGGCAGTTAACAGCGCGGACTTCGGCGGCGTCAAGAGGCCGACGCGGATTCGTTCGCCCGGCCCAGTCCCTCGACCGTCCGGCGCAGTGCCGTTGACATTTTACGACTCTTTATTTATAGCTTGAAGTAAGCGTGCCGACGGCCGGGCCCACACCCGCGCCGGAGACCACGTGAGCCGGACTGCGCCGGGGCAAGGCCGCCCCGGCGCCGGTTCGCCGTGGAGGTGCCCCATGCAACGCCGCATGCCGAGGAGCCGGGTGCTCGCCGTCCTCGTCCTGACCCTGGCCGCCCTGTTCACCGCGCCGGTGGCGCAGGCCGCGCCCGTCCTGCTCTCCCAAGGCCGTCCGGTGACGGCGTCCTCGTCCGAATCCGCCGCGTTCCCGGCGTCCGCCGCCGTCGACGGCGACGCCGGGACCCGCTGGTCCAGCGGCTTCAGCGACCCGCAGTGGCTGCAGGTCGACCTCGGCTCGACTCAGCAGCTGTCCCAGGTCGTACTGAACTGGGAAGCCGCCTACGCGAAGGCCTTCACCGTCCAGGCGTCCGCCGACGGCGCCACCTGGACGTCCCTCTACTCGACCACCACCGCGACCGGTGGCACCCAGACGCTGAACGTGACCGGCAGCGGCCGGTACGTCCGGCTCACCGGCACCCAGCGCGCGACGCAGTACGGCTATTCGCTGTGGGAGTTCCAGGTCTACGGCGGGGGCGGCACCACGCAGCCCGGTGACGTCCTGCTGTCCTACGGCAAGTCCGGTCAGGCGTCCTCGTACCAGGACGACGGCAACTGCCCCGGCTGTCTCCCGGCCAAGGCGTTCGACCACGACCCGGCCACGCGCTGGGCGACCAGCGCGACGACCGGCTGGGTCGACCCGGGGTGGATCACCGTCGACCTCGGCGCGCCCGCGGCGATCCACCAGGTCGTCCTGCAGTGGGACCCGGCCTACGCCGTCGCCTACCAGATCCAGGTATCGAACGACAACGCGAACTGGACCTCGATCTACTCGACCACGAGCGGCAAGGGTTTCAAGGAGACGCTGACCGTCAACGGCTCCGGCCGGTACGTCCGGATGTACGGCACCGCCCGCTCGAACGGCTACGGCTACTCGCTGTGGGGCTTCGACGTCTATGGCACCGGCGGCAACCCGACGCAGCCGCCGCCCGCGCCGCCGGCCCCGCACTTCCCGGGCACGCTGGTCTGGAGCGACGAGTTCAACGGCGCCGCGGGCGCCAACCCCGATCCGAGCAAGTGGACCGCCGAGACCGGCCCCGGCGTCAACAACGAACTCGAGTACTACACGAACAACAACAACGCCAAGCAGGACGGCCGCGGCAACCTCGTCATCCAGGTCCGCCGGGAAGCCACCCCGGGCAGCGCCTGCCCGGTCGACCCGATCAGCGGCAGCGGCACCTGCCAGTACACCTCCGGCCGGATCAACACCGCGGGCAAGTTCAGCTTCACCTACGGGCACGTCGAGGCGAACATCAAGGTGTCCGGCACGCAGGGGCTGTGGCCCGCGTTCTGGCTGCTGGGCGCCAACTTCTTCAGCGGCACGCCGTGGCCGAACTGCGGCGAGATCGACATCATGGAGCACGTCGGGAAGTCGCCGAACCTGGCCTACTCGACCATCCACGCGCCGGCGTACAACGGCGCCGGCGGCATCGGCGCGCCCCTCGACCTCGGCCAGGACGTCGCGGCGGGCTTCCACAGGTTCGGCCTGGACTGGGACGCCAACCACATGACCTTCTACGTCGACGGCAACGCGTTCCAGACGATCAACCGCGCCACGGTGGAGTCGACGCGGGGACCGTGGGTCTTCGACCACCCGTTCTTCCTGATCCTCAACAACGCCATCGGCGGCGACTTCCCCGGCCCGCCGGGAGCCGGAACCGTCCTCCCGCAGGACATGGTGATCGACTACGTGCGGGTGTACCAGTGAAACGGTTCGCCCTCGGTGCGGCGGTGGCGGTGGGCCTGCTCACCGTCCCGCTGTTCACCGCCCAGGCCGCCCCGGCGCTGCTCTCGCAGGGGCACGCCGTGACCGCGTCCTCCACCGAGAACGCCGCCTTCCCGGCGTCGGCCGCGGTCGACGGCGACCCCGGCACCCGCTGGTCCAGCCAGGCCGCCGACCCGCAGACCCTGCAGGTCGACCTCGGCGGATCGCACACGCTCAACCAGGTCGTGCTCCAGTGGGAGTCGGCCTACGCGAAGGCCTTCACCATCCAGGCGTCGGCCGACGGCAGCCAATGGTCCACCGTGTACTCGACGACTACGGGCACCGGCGGCACGCAGACGCTGCCGGTGTCCGGCTCCGGCCGGTACGTCCGCCTGACCACGACCCAGCGCGCGACCCAGTGGGGCGTGTCGCTGTGGGAGTTCCAGGTCTACGGCGACGGCACCGCGCAGGCGTGCGGCAGCGCGAACGCGGCGCTGCGGCAACCCGCGACGGCGTCGAGCGTGCAGTCGGACGCGTTCCCGGCGAGCGCGGCGTTCGACGGCGACGGCGGGTCCCGCTGGTCGAGCCAGGCCGCGGACCCGCAGTGGCTCCAGGTCGACCTCGGCAGCTCTCGCCCGGTCTGCGGCGTGGACCTGACGTGGGAGGCGGCGTACGCGAGCGCGTACACGATCCAGCTGTCGGCCAACGGCTCGTCGTGGACGACGGCGGCAACCGTGACCGGCGCGGGCGGCACCGAGCACCCCGCGGTGGCCGGCACGGCCCGGTACGTCCGGCTGAACGCCACGGCCCGGGCGACCCAGTGGGGTGTCTCGCTGTGGGAGTTCGCGGTGCACACGAGTGACAGCGCCCCGCCGACGACCACGCCGACCAACCCGGGTGGCTGCCCGTGGGTGGGCTCGACCGCACCGGTCGCGGACCGCGTCAACCAGCTCATGGCCGTGATGACCCCGCAGCAGAAGGTGAAGGTGCTGCACGGCAACGGCGCGACCGGGCCGTACATCGGCAACACCGACGCCGTGCCGGAGCTGTGCGTCCCGGCGCTCGGCCTTCAGGACGGCCCGGCCGGGGTCGGCGACGGCCTCGACGGCGTCACCCAGTTCCCGGCCCCGGTGTCGGCCGCCGCGACCTGGGACACCGCGCTGCTGAACCGCTACGGCAGCGCGATGGGCGCCGAGTTCGCCGGCAAGGGCGTCGACATCGCCCTCGGCCCGACGATCAACCTGGTCCGCGACCCGCGCTGGGGCCGCAACTTCGAGACCTACAGCGAGGACCCGTACCTGGCCGGCGCGGCCGGGACCGCGACGATCCAGGGCATCCAGAGCCAGGGCGTGATGGCGCAGGCCAAGCACGCGGCGGCCTACAACGTCGAGGCCGGGGCGTCGCGCGGGACGCCGTCGGACAACGTCATCATCGACGACCGCACCCTGCACGAGCTGTACCTGCCGGCGTTCCAGCAGGTGGCGAGCCAGGGCCAGGTCGCGTCGATGATGTGCGCCTACAACCAGATCAACGGCGTTCCGGCGTGCCAGAACAGCGGCGTGCTCACCACGGCGATCAAGCAGGACGCCGGGTGGGGCGGGTTCGTCGGCTCCGACTGGGGTTCGGCCACCGGCGGCCCGCGGCAGCTGGCCGACGGCGGGCTCGACATGGAGATGCCCGGCGGGGCGTTCTTCGGCCAGGGCCTGCTCGACGCCGTCTCCCGCGGTGAAGTCACGCAGGCGCGCGTCGACGACATGGTCCGGCGGGTGCTGACCCAGATGTTCAAGTTCGGCGTGTTCGACCGCGCCCGGCGCGGCACTCCGCAGTCGGTCGTGACGAACGCGGCGAACGTGGCCACGGCGAGGGACGTCGCCGCGGCCGGGTCGGTGCTGCTCAAGAACACCGGTGTCCTGCCGCTGGGTCCGGCGGTGAAGTCGATCGCGCTGTCCGGCGGCGACGGGATCGACCCGCAGAACATCGGCGGCGGCAGCGCCAAGGTCAACCCGTCGCCGGCGTCGGTCAACCCGATCAACGGCATCAAGGCCCGCGCCGGGTCCGGCGTCACCGTGTCCTATGTGGACGGCGCCGGGGAGCACGTGCAGACGCCGAACATCCCGAGTGCGGTGGCGGCGGCCAAGGCGGCCGACGTTGCGATCGTGTTCGCCAGCTACGGCGAGTCCGAGACCCAGGACCTCGACAGCATCGACCTGCAGCACCAGCAGAACGACCTGATCGACGCCGTGGCCTCGGCCAACCCGCGCACGGTCGTCGTCCTCAACACCGGCTCGGCGGTGACCATGCCGTGGCTGGGCAAGGTCGCCGCGGTCATCGAGGGCTGGTACCCGGGCCAGGAGAACGGCAACGCGCTCGCGTCGCTGCTCTACGGCGACGTCAACCCCTCGGGCAAGTTGCCGATCAGCTTCCCGAAGCAGCTCGCCGACCTGCCGACGGCCAACGTCCAGCAGTTCCCGGGCGCGAACGACCGGATCGAGTACTCGGAAGGGCTGAACGTCGGCTACCGCTGGTACGACAGCCGCAACCTCGAGCCGCTGTTCCCGTTCGGCTTCGGGCTCTCGTACACGACGTTCGGGTTCTCGAACCTCGTCGTGACGCCGCAGGGGACCAACGGCACGGCGACCGTGACGGCCACGGTGACCAACACCGGCAGCCGCGCGGGTGCGGACGTCGTGCAGCTGTACGTCGGCCAGCCCGCCGCGAACGGGGAGCCGCCGAAGCAGCTGAAGGGGTTCAAGAAAGTGCAACTGAATCCCGGGCAGAGCGCTCAGGTGTCGTTCCCGCTCACACCGCGGGACCTGGCGCACTGGACCGGCTCGTGGACGGCGAACGCGGGCCAGTACCGCGTCTACGTCGGTGATTCGTCGCGCAGCGTCCCGCTGTCGGCGACACTGACCGTCTCCTGAGTCGACTCCCGGACGACCAGTTCGGTCGGGACGATCAGCGGGCCGTCCGGGGCCGGTGCGCCGGCCAGGCGGTCGAGCAGCAGCCCGGCCGCCGTCTCGCCCATCTGCCGCAGCGGCTGGCGGATCGTGGTGAGCGGCGGCTGGGTGTGCGCGGCCAGGGGGATGTCGTCGAACCCGACCACGGCGACGTCCTCCGGCACCACGCGGCCCGCCTTGCGCAGGCCGGCCAGCACGCCCGCCGCGGTGAGGTCGTTGTGCGCGAAGACCGCGTCGAACTCCGGGCCGGTTTCGAGGAGCTGGCGGATGGCCGCCTCGCCGCTTTCGCTCGTGAAGTCGCCTTCGATGATCAGCCGCGGGTCGAGGGTCAGGCCCGCGTCGAGGATGGCCTCGTTGAAGCCGTTGAGCCGGTCGGCCGTGCAGCCGAAGTCGTGCGGCCCGGTGACGGTGGCGAACCGGGTGCGGCCGGTGGCCAGGAGGTGGCGGGCCGCGGCCGCGCCGCCCTGCCGGTTGTCCGTGCCCACCGAGGGGAAGGCGGGACGGCGGCCGCGGTCGTCGATCACCACCACCGGCAGCCCGGAGTCGTGCAGCACGCGCAGGTGCCGGACCGCGTCCGGGGGTTCCACCAGCAGCAGGCCGTCGAACGCCTTCGCCGACACCTGGCGCGAGAACTCGCCGAGGGAGTCGGCGCCGCGGTTGGCGGTGGACAACAGCAGGCCGTAACCCTTCGACTCCACGACGTCGGCGACGCCCTGCAGCACCTCACCCATCCACGGCCAGGTCAGGCCCGGCACCAGCATCCCGACCGTGCGTGTCACGCCGCGGGCCAGCCCGACCGCCCCCGCGCTGGGGATGTACCCGGTCGCGGCGATCACCTCGCGCACCCGGATCGCGGTCGCGGCGTCCACGTCGGCCTTGTTGTTGAGCACCCGCGACACGGTCGTCTTGCTCACCCGGGCGCGGCGGGCGACCTCGGCGATCGTGACGCGCATCCGTCCTCCCTATCGGGCGGTGGAAAGCTCCGTGGTGCCTCCGTGGTGCCAAGGTACTCGCCCGCGGGCCCGCCGCGGGGTGTCCGAGATCGATCAAGTGCGGACCGACAGCCGCGTGAGGCTCGCTTCGCCGGGCTTCCAGCGCGTCCGGACCGCCACGTACCGGGCCGGCCCGGTGTCCGCCGTCGCGTAGGTGACGCCGTCGACGCTGGTTTCGACGGCCGCGGCGGGAACGCGGCCTCGGGTCCAGGCCAGCTCGACCGCCGAAACCTCCAGCACCGCCCCGAGATCGACGACCATCCGGCCGCCGGGGCCCGGCCGCCACGCCGTCGCCGGGTCGTCGTCGACGGCCGCGGCCGGGCTCGACATCCCCGGCGGCAGCGGCTCGGCGGGGAACGTGGTCCGCCCGAGCGCGCGATCGGCCAGCGAGTACGGGCGGACGTCACCGAAGACGACCGGTACGGTCCGGCGCGGCGGCAGCAGCACCGGCCGCGCGCGTCCGCCGTCCGGGGTCACCGTGACCAGCACCGGCAGCAGCCCGGCCGGGGCGGTGAGCTCGACCCGGCTCGCGTCGCGGACGACCGCCGTCACGCCGGCGGGGCCGGTCAGCGTGAACCGCGGCGGTTCGATGCGGCCCTCCGCGGCGGCGAGGGCGTAGGAGAACTCCGTGCCGGTCCGGGTGACGGTCTGCTCGCCGCGGTAGAGCCGGCGGGTGCCGCGGTCGGCCGGGAGGGTCGCGGTGCCGGTCACCGCGGCGCCGGAGAGGTTGAGCAGCACGAGGAAACCGTCGGTGACGGTGGCTTCGGCCGCGCCGGCCGTCACCCGGCCGCTCGCCTTCGCGGGGCCGGGGTACAGCTCGGCGACGAAGGGCGCGGGCGGGCCGTCGGAGAGCGTGACGCGGTCAGCGTTGACGGTGAGCGGGTTGGGGCCTGCCACCGTGATCCCGGCGCGGCCGTCGATGTCCAGCCGGCCTTTCGTGCTGCTGAGCGCGGGCACCGGGTAGGTCGCCGCGGTCGTCCAGGCCACGCCGTCCGGCGAGGTTTCGATGCGGTACTCCCGGCCGGCGGCCGCTTCCCAGCTCAGCCGGACGCGGTCGACCGTCCGCGGCGCGCCGAGGTCGACCGCGAGCCAGCTGTCCGCGCGCGGCCGTTCCGAAGTGGACACTGCCCAGCGGGTGGTGGCGTCGCCGTCGACGGCGTACTTCGCCTCCTTGCCCGTGCTCGCCGAAGACGCCGACGCCGTGCCGGTGCGCGCGAGGTCCGGCCCGTCGCCGTCGCGGACCTCGAAGGCCCACAGCGAATAGCCGTACTGCGGGTCGGGCCGGACACCGAGCATGCGGACGTACCGCGCGGTGACCGGGGCGAACGCGAGGTCGTCGGTCCGGACACCGGGGGTCGGGGCCTCGAGGGTGACGCTGCCTTCGACGGCGGTGTAGGTGCGGTCGCCGTCGAGGCCCGGCACCCCGGGCATGCTCAGGTTGTACACGTTCAGCACGCCTTCGCCCTCGGCGACGCCGGTGCTGGCGTACACCGCCGCGCCGGTCGGGAGCGTGGCGAAGGCGGCGTACCCGGTGTCGAAGCGGAGGACGCCGACGGTGCCGTCGAAGCCGTCGCGGACCTTCGCGTACGTCGTGGCGTGCCGTTCCCGGACCGCGAGGTTCGTCGACGGCAGCAGCATCGGGTTCGCGCCGCCGAGCACGAACAGCCAGTCGTCGTGCTGCGGCTGCCAGGCGAACTTGACGAAGCCGGGCTTGGTCACGGTGGCCGCCCAGGCGGCGGGGGAGCGGTGGGCCAGCAGGCCCGGGCCGGGGCCGAAGTCGGCGGCCCCGGCGGCGTGCGCGTCGAACTCCTGCCGGGTCACCGGGACGACCGGACCCCGCTGGGCCCGCCATTCGTGCAGCAGGTAGCTGATGGCGAGTTCGGCGCGGGCCTCCGGCTCGTACTTCGGTTCGCCGGAGAACTTCGTGATCCGGTCGGCGGGCGCGTAGGCCTGGTAGGGCTCGAGGCGGGCGGCGAGGTCGGCCTCGGCGCGGGCGGCGTGGCGGTCGCCGAGCACCTGGGCGCGGAAGGCCAGCGGGATGACGTCACGCCCGTAGAGGTGCTCGCGGTCGGCGACCATCGGCATCAGCGGCTCGCCGGCGTCGCTGGTCATCAGCAGCATGGTGCGCCAGAGCAGTTCGCCGTTCGGCTGCGCGGTGAGCACCTCCGGCAGCGGCGTGCCGGCGGCGAGGAAGTGCATCGCGTTGCGGCCGGACGTCCGCCAGAGTTCCTCCTGGTAGTGCGGGCCGAACGACCCGTGGTTCTCGACGAGGAAACTGTCGTAGAGGTTCGTGGCGGTGTTTTCGCTGATCGGACGGCCGTCGACGAGCCGCGGGTTGGTCAGGTCGGCGGCGGGCAGCCCGGCCTCGTTGCGGCTCCAAGCGCCGAAGGCGGCCCGCCACCCGTCCGCCCGCGGGTCGGTCGGGGCCCAAGCGAGCGCGGGGGCCAGCGACTGGGCGTAGACGCCCATCTCTTCGAGCTTCGTGTCGCCGACGTGCCCGCCGAGCAGGCCGTTCGGGGTCCAACTGCCCGAGTCCGGGTCGTCGCCGGTGCCGAGCGCGGTGGTGTAGGCGGCCTGCCCGGCGGTGATCCGCTCGACGTGCTGCCGGGTCGGGTCGTCGAGGTCTGTCCACAAGAGACGGGCGGCGAGCACGAAGTACGACTGGAAAGTGGTGTCGAAGAACAGCTTCCGGCCCCACTCGGTCCCGCCGGCCAGCCGGTTCGACGCGGCGAACCGCCGGATCGTGGCGAGGGTGTGCGTGCGGAGCGTCTCCCGGTCGACGCCGGCGATCGTGGCGTCGTAGCCGTCGCGGGTGAGCAGCACGGCGTTGCCGAGCACGACGGCGAAGGTGAAGTCCCGGGCCGGGTAGGTGCCGGCGGCGCTGTCGAACTGCTGCTCGGCCCAGCGCGTGTGCCGCAGCAGCACGCGCAGGTAGGTCGCGGCGACCGGATCGGGCGGGCCGCCACCGGCCGCCCGGGCGAGCCCCGGGAGCAGCCCCGAGGCCAGCGCGGCCGCCGCTCCGCCCGCGCCCAGCAGGCGGAGCACCTGCCGCCGGTCCAGCTCGCCCATGCTCCGGCCTCCGCTCGTTGACAACCTTGTCAGCGCGGATTTTGGGTGGTCTCCGTCGCGGCGGGCAAGCCCGCCGGGGGATTCCGTCCGGTTTCGGACAACCCCGTCGTATAACGCCCTATACCCGGCGCTCGTAGTGCGCGATCAGCACGCCCTTGGTCGTCGGGACGCAGCCGGTGAGGGCGAATTCCGTGAGCGGGCCGTCGCCGAAGAGCCGGGCTCCGGAGCCGAGGGTCAGCGGGTGCACCAGGAGGGTGTACCGGTCGACCAGGCCGGCGGCGTGCAGGGCCCGCACCAGCGAGGCGCTGCCGATGACCGACAGGTCCCGGCCGGGCCGTCCCTTCAGCTCGGCCACGGTTTCGGCGGCGTCGCCCCGCAGCAGAATCGAGTTCTCCCAGGCCTCGGCGTCGTCGAGGGTCGTCGAGGCGACGTACTTCGTGGCGGCGTTCATGTGCGTGGTGAACGGGTTCCCGTCGTCGCGCCGGCTCCAGGCGGTGGTGAAGTCCTGCCAGGTGCGGCGGCCGAACAGCAGGTCGCCGGGGCGGCTCATGCCCCGGCCCATCTCCTCGGCCATGACGTCGTCCTGGTAGCGGGTGCCCCACCCGCCGTGGCGGAAGCCGCCGCGGGTGTCCTCGTCGGGACGGCCGAGGCCCTGCACGACGCCGTCGAGGGTGACGCTCATGGTGACGGTGAGGGAACGCATGGAGGGGTCCTTCCGCATCGGGTGGGGTGTCACCGCCCATACGAACGGCGGCGGCCCGGATCGACAGCCGCGGCGGCGTGGTGAGATGACAACGTGATCATCGACCCGTGGGTGCTGCTCCTGCTCGTGCTGGCCGGCGTCGGGGCCGGCCTGACCGGGGCGACCGCCGGGCTCGCGTCGCTGGTGTCCTACCCGGCGCTGCTCGCCGCCGGGCTGCCGCCGGTGACCGCCAACGTCACCAACACCGTGGCCATGCTCGGCACCACCGTGGGCGCCGCGGCCGGCGCGCGTCCCGAACTGGCCGGGCAGCGGCGGCGGCTCGTCCCGCTGTGCGTGATCACCACGGTCGGGGGCGCGTGCGGCGGGTTCGTCCTGCTGCTGACGCCGTCCGACGCGTTCACCGCCATCGTGCCCTGGCTGATCGGCGGGGCGTCGCTGGTGCTGATGGCCGGGCCGCGGCTGCGCCGGCTGGCCGAAGGCACCGAGCACCACGGCCTCAGCCCCGCGACCGGCGTGGTCGCGTTCTTCATCGGCGTCTACGGCGGCTACTTCGGTGCCGCCGCGGGGGTGCTCATGCTCGCGCTGCTGGTCACGGTGTGGAGCCAGCCGCTGGCCCGGACGAACGCGGCGAAGAACCTGATCACCGGCTCGGCGAACCTGCTCGCCGCGATCGTCTTCTCGGTCACCGGCAAGGTCGTCTGGCCGGCCGCGCTCGCCGTCTGCCTCGGCTCGCTCGGCGGCTCGTGGCTGGGCTCGGTGCTCGTGCGCCGGCTGCCGGCGACGCCGCTGCGGATCGGGATCGGGTTGGGCGGTCTGGGCCTGGCGGTCGTGCTCGCCGTGCGGGCATGATCGGCGGGTACCGATCCGGCCGAAAGGAGGCCGCCCCCCCGGCGCGTTACGCGACCGTCGCTGCACAGCCATGCGGCCGTGGCTGTGGCCGGATCGGTACCGGTCGGCGCAGTATCGGCGAGCAGGAGACCAGATGAGCATTGTCGGGACCAGGGTGGTCCGCCGGGAGGACCGGAATCTGATCACCGCGGGCGGCACGTACGTGGACGATCTGCGGGCGGAAGCGCTTTCCGGAGCCGCGCACGCGGTCTTCGTCCGAAGTCCGATCGCGCACGCGCGGATCGGCGGCATCGACGTGAGCGCGGCGAAGGAGGCGCCGGGCGTGCTCGGCGTGTTCACCGCCGCGGACCTCGGGCTCGCCCCGCACCCGGCGGGGCCGCTGCCGGAGCCGTGGCTGGCCGGGGACGTGGTGCGCTACGTCGGCGAACCGGTCGCGCTCGTCGTCACCGAAGAGCGCTACCAGCTGGCCGACGCGGCCGAGCTGGTCGACGTCGACTACGAGCCGCTCGAAGCCGTCGCGACGATCGACGCGGCCCTGGCGGGCGAGACCCTGCTGTTCCCGGCGCACGGCAGCAACATCGTGCAGGTCCACGGCGCGGCGGAGTTCGACGACGCGATCTTCGAAGACTGCGAAGTCGTCGTCACCCAGACCATCCTCAACCAGCGCGTCGCGCCCGCACCGCTGGAAGTGCGGGGCGCGGCCTGCGTGTGGGGCGAGGACGGCAGGCTGACGGCCTGGCTGTCCACGCAGAACGCCCAGATGGCCCGCGGCCAGCTCGCGGCGAGCCTCGGCGTCGGCGAAGAGGCGGTGCGGGTGATCGCGCCGGACGTCGGCGGCGGGTTCGGCGCGAAGATCGGCGCGGACCCCGAGGCGACCGTGCTCGGCTGGGCCGCCAAGCAGCTCGGGCGGGGCGTGCGCTGGGTCGAGTCGCGCAGCGAGAACCTCACCGCGATGACGCACGGCCGGGCCCAGCAGAACACCGTGACCATCGGCGGGAAACGCGACGGCACGGTGCTGGCGTACCGCCTCGACGTCGTCCAGGACGCCGGCGCGTACCCGCGGCTGCTGATGCTGCCGACGCTGACCGAGCTGATGGCCGTCGGCGTCTACCGGTTCCCGCGCGTGGAGACCCGCAGCCGGGCGGTCGTCACGACCACGACGCCGATCGGGGCCTACCGCGGCGCCGGCCGCCCGGAGGCGACGGCCGCGGTCGAACGGGCGATGGACCGCTTCGCCGCCGAGATCGGCCTGGACCCGGCCGAGGTCCGCCGGGTCAACTTCATCCGGCCGGAGGAGTTCCCGTACCAGTCGCCGACGGGGGCGTCCTACGACACCGGGGAGTACGCGGCGGCGCTGGACAAGGCCCTCGAAGCGGCCGGGTACGCGGAGCTGCGGGCCGAGCAGCGGCGGCGGCGCGAGGCGGGCGACCCGGTCGAGCTGGGCCTGGGCATCGCCGCCTACGTCGAGATCACCGGCGGCGACGGCGCCGGTGAGAGTGGCCGCGTCGACATCGAACCGGACGGCTCGGTCGTCGCGTGGACCGGCAGTTCGCCGCACGGGCAAGGGCTCGGCACGTCACTGGCGATGCTGCTGTCGGACCAGCTCGGCGTCCCCCTCGACAAGATCACCGTCCGGCACGGCGACACCGACGAGGTGCCGAAGGCGGTCGGCACGTTCGGCTCCCGGTCGCTGCAGCTGGGCGGCTCGGCGATCCGGCAGGCCGCCGACGAGGTGCTCGCCCAGGCCCGCGAGCTGGCGGCCGACCTCCTGGAAGCGGCGCCGGAGGACCTCGAACTGGACACCGAGCGCGGCGTCTGGCAGGTCCGCGGCGCGCCGTCGAGCACCGTGCTGAGCTGGGCGCAGGTCGTCGAGACCGCGGGCGAGGGCAAGCTCTCGGCCGACGTCTGGTTCGGCGGCGGCACACCGACCTTCCCGTTCGGCGCGCACCTCGCCGTCGTCGAGGTCGACACCGAGACCGGCAAGGTCCGGCTGCGCCGGATCGTCGCCGTCGACGACGCCGGCCCGATCGTCAACCCGCTGACCTTCCGCGGCCAGCGCCACGGCGGCCTCGGCCAGGGCGCGGCCCAGGCGCTGATGGAGGTCGTCACCTACGACGACGACGCCAACCCGACGACCGCGACGCTGGCGGACTACTCGTTCGTCACCGCCGCCGAGCTGCCGGACTTCGAGCTGGTCGACATGGCCACTCCGACCGACCGGAACCTGCTCGGCGTCAAGGGGATCGGCGAAGCGGCGACGATCGGTTCGACGCCGGCCGTGCACAACGCGGTGGTGGACGCCCTTGCGGCCCGCGGCGTCCGGCACCTGGACATGCCCACGACCCCGATCCGGGTCTGGGCGGCATTGGAAGAAGCTCGGAAGGGAAGCGCGCAGTGAAGGTCTCGATCGAGGTCAACGGGCGGTCGCTGACCGAGGAGGTGCCGGACCGGACGCTGCTGGTGCACTTCCTGCGCGACACGGCCGGCCTCACCGCCACGAACGTCGGCTGCGACACGACGTCGTGCGGCGCCTGCACGGTGCTGCTCGACGGCGAGTCGGTCAAGTCGTGCACGGTGCTGGCCGCGCAGGCCGACGGGCACGCCGTCACCACCGTCGAGGGACTGTCCTCTCCGGACGGTGCGCTGCACCCGGTGCAGCGGGCGTTCCAGGAGCAGCACGGCCTGCAGTGCGGGTTCTGCACGCCGGGGATGATCATGGCGTCGGTGTCGCTGCTGGCCGACAACCCGAAGCCGACGCGCGACGAGGTCCGCGCCGGGCTCGAGGGCAACCTCTGCCGCTGCACCGGCTACCACAACATCGTCAGCGCCGTGATCGACGCGTCGGGGCAGGAGGTGGACCGGTGATCCCGGCTTCGTTCCAGTACCTGCGGGCGTCCACAGTGGATGAAGCGCTTTCGCTGCTGGCTTCGCACGGCGACGACGCGAAGGTGCTGGCGGGCGGGCATTCCCTGCTGCCGCTGATGAAGCTCCGCCTGGCCGCCCCGGAGTACGTGGTGGACATCGCCGCGCTCGACGAGCTGCGGTACGTCCGCCTGGAGGACGGCGAGGTCGTCATCGGCGCGTTGTCCCGCTACAGCTCGCTGGCGCGGGACCCGGTGCTGCTGGAGCACGCCCCGCTGCTGGCGCACGTGTCCGCCGAGGTGGGCGACCGCCAGGTCCGCCACCGCGGCACGATCGGCGGTTCCCTGGTGCACGCGGACGCAGCGGCGGACCTCCCGGCGGCGGTCCTGGCCTCGGACGCGGTCCTGGTGGCCCGTGGCCCGGAGGGCGAGCGCCGCATCCCGGCGGCGGAGTTCTTCCTCGGCCCGTTCACGACCCCGCTGGAGCCGGCGGAGCTGCTGACGGAGATCCGCCTCCCGGCCCAGACGGGGACGGGCTGGGGCTTCGAGAAGTTCACCCGCCGCGCGATCGACTGGGCGATGGTCGGCGTGACGGTCACGGGTGGCCGCGTCGGCCTGGTCAACATGGGCGGGGTCCCGCTGCGGGCCACGGCCACGGAGAAGGCACTGGCGGCGGGAGCGTCGATCGAGGACGCGGCGGCGTTGGCGGCCGAAGGGACGAACCCCCCGGACGAGCCCCACGCGACGGCGGAGTACCGGCGCCACCTCGCGCGGGTCCTGACGCGGCGGGCGCTGGCGCAGGCAGCTCGGTGATCATCCGGGGGCGGCACTTCCCCGGTGCCGCCCCCGGTGATCGCGATGGCCGATTCCCGCCAGCGGCGGGTCCCGTGTGGACGGCAGGATCGAAGGCGTGGAAACTGTTGCGCACACGGCCATCGAGCCGGGAATCCTGTATTTCGGCACACCGGTGGTGTTGATCTCCAGCACGAACGAGGACGGCTCGGCCAACCTGGCGCCGATGTCATCGGCATTCTGGCTCGGGTGGCGGGCGGTGCTCGGCCTCGGCGTCCGATCCCGGACGGCGCAGAACCTGCTGCGCACCCGGGAAGGCGTCCTGAACCTGCCATCGTCGTCGATGGCCGCCGTCGTCGACCGGCTGGCGCTGACGACCGGGTCCGATCCGGTGCCCGACGGGAAGCGGGAGCGCGGATACTTCCACGTGGCGGACAAGTTCGGGCGCGCCGGGTTGACGCCGGTGGCGTCGTCGACGGTCGGGCCGCCACGGGTCGCGGAGTGCCCGGTCGCGATGGAGGTCGTCGTCGAGGCGGTGCACCCGGTGGGGGACGACGGGGGAGTGGTGTCCTTCGAGGTCCGGGTGCAGCGTGTGTTCGTCCACGATTCGATCCGGCTGGCGGGTAGTGAAGATCGTATCGATCCGGACGCCTGGCGGCCGTTGATCATGAGTTTCCAGAAGTTTTATGGGCTGGGGGAGCAGGTGCATCCGTCTACCTTGGCCCGGATTCCTGAGCGGTTGTACCGTGGTCCGGATATCGAGCGGGCTCGGCGGGTTGCTTCCTGAGTCGCTTGTGGACATACCTGATCGAGTGATGACGTGTGTTCGAATCTCGGTAATCTTGAGGTATGTCCGACGACGCGACTGTGTGTTCTTCCGAGGCGGTGGCTCTTGCCGAGCGCATCGGTGAGTTCGTTGCGTGCATGCGGTCGGCCGAGGCGGGGCTGGGGGCGTTGCTGGTGGAGATCGAGCAGCGTGGGGTGATGGAGGTGTTCGGGTATCGCTCTGTTGCGCGGTTGTTGGAGCAGCTTGCCGATATTCCCAAGGCTGCTGCTGAACGGTTGGTGAAGCGGGCTCGTTTGCTGAACCCGGGTCTTAACCTTGATGGCAGCCCCATCCCCGCTTTGGCGCCCGCCACCGGAGCCGCCGCCCTGGCTGGGCAGTTGAGCAACCCGATGATCGATGTGATCACCGGTGTGCTCGCCGATGTTCCCTGCGAGCACCGGGAGAGCGCCGAGACCCACCTTGTTTCTTTCGCCGCCGAAGCGGGGCATAAGCAGGTCGCCGCGGTCGGCGCCCGCATCCTCGCCCATGTTGCCCCCGACGGTCAGGAACCTGCCGACACCGAACCGGTGGCGCCGACCCGGGAACTGTTCCTGCGGCGCAAAAGATCCGGATCCTGGGAGCTGAGCGGCAGATTCGATGACGAAACCGGCACCCGCGCCAGCGCCTTATTGGACGCCCTGGCCGAACGCCGCACCGGCGACGACGGCCCCGACCTCCGAACCCTGCCCCAACGATACGGCGACGCCTTCTCCGACGCAGTCGACCTGGCCCTGAACTCCCCGGATCTGCCGATGCAGGCCGGGGAACGAGCCCACGTCATGGTCGCGGTCTCCCTTGATGACCTGAAGACCGAAGTCGGGACCGCGACCCTCGGCGACACCGGCACGATCTCGGCCGCCGAAGCCCGGGTACACGCCTGCGACGCCATGATCATCCCCGCGGTCCTCGGAGCGAAGAGCGAACCCCTGAACCTCGGCCGCCTGCGCCGCCTGATCTCCGCGGGACTCCGCCGAGCCCTGTTCCTGCGCGACCGGGGCTGCGCATTCCCCGGCTGCCACCGCCCACCCCGCCACTGCCAAGGCCACCACATCCAACACTGGGCCGACGGCGGCCCCACCAACCTGAACAACCTGGTCCTGATGTGCGCCCACCACCACCGCTTGCTGCACCGCTCCGGCTGGGAAGTCCGCATCGCCGCCGACGGCCTACCGGAATTCCTCCCACCAGAGTTCATCGACAGGCGCCGAAAACCCCGACGCAACAACCTCCACGAACCGCTGCCCTTCGCGGCGTGAACATGGGACAGGCCCGCAGCCACAACGGCTACGGGCCCACACCCACGCCCACCGAAAGTCGAACCGGCGGCTTGCCGTGCACAGCGGAAGTCGGTGGCTCTGGCCGAACGGTGCCACACTGCCACGAACCCGCCCCACCGTTGCGCCGCCGTCGCGATTGCCGCCGCTGTGCCACCGCCGCGGGCCACGAGCACCGCCGCCCACCGCCATCGCGACCGCGCCGCCACCCCGATCGCCGTCGTCGCAAGCTGCCGATGCGGAATCCGCGGCAACGAGCTCCTCCCGAGCCGCACCCAAGCGGAGCGAGTAGCCGCCGACCCCAGCACCCGCACCCGAGCCGTCCCCACACAAGTCGCCCACCAGGCTGAATCCCGTCTCCCGGCCGAACAACCGCCCCGCACCTCAACCCCTCCCTGGACCAAGCCCCCTTCTCCCTCCCCGGGTTCTTGCCCGCCTGGTCCAGGGGATCGTGGTCTTTCGGGCATCCGGGTGGCGGTCCCGACGCCCACCCCCGCCGCACTGCTAATGTTCATCAAGGAACTTGCTTGAAGGTTTGACGAAAAGGATCCGGCGAGGGGAAATGGCGGAGCGGTTCGAGTTCGTCCTCGAGGTCTTCGAAGCGCTCGTCGTCGGGCGGGCTACCGGGGGCGATGTCCGGCGGTATCCGCTTCGGGCCGGGAACCTGCCCAGCGATCCCGTGCGGTTCGTGGGCCTTGCGCGGCAGGTCTACGACGCGCTCGAGGAACGGCGGCTGTCCGTCTCCGGTGAGCTGCACCCCGGCGTCCGGACCGCCTTCGAGCTGCTCGCCGAACCTCGCGTTTCGGTCGCCGTCAGCGGGATCGACGGGCTGGGGGCCGATGTGGCCGTTCTCGTCGTCAGCGACGGTGCTCAAGCGCTCGGGATCACGCAGGCTCCGGACACCGATGAACTGCTCTTCTCCCTCTTCGCCGACGAGGACCTCGTCGAGGTCGTCACCGGCGTTCTTCCGCCCGCTCCCGCCGCCAGCACCGGGCGGCACACCGTGCACCGGGCGGCCGGGCAAAAGATGTCCGCCATGACCGCGAAGCGGATCGCCGACGCCGAGTTCGACGAAGAAGAGACCGATGCTTTCGGGATGATCGAGGTCAAGGCCGTCGTGCGGCCCGGGCGGCGGCCGCCGGCTCCGAAGCCCTCCGATGTCGCCGTGCTCGAACGGGTGCTGGCCGAACCTCGGCTGGGTGGGGGGCACATCGCCGTCAGCGCTCAGGGACGGCGGGGTGAGCGGCTCGCCGGTGAGCCGCTGAGCTGGCTCGACACCGCCGATGGCCGGTACCTCGTGCACACCCGGACCGGCGAGGGCGGCGAACTCACCGCCGACTACGTGCCCGCCGGGCGGGCCGATCTCGCGCGCGCCATCCGCGACGCAATCGCGGCTGTCTACTGAACGGGGGACTGATGACGACCGAAGAGACCGCGGCGGTGGCCCAGGCTCTGCAGGCCACCCAGCAACTGCAGTCGGCCGCGGCCCCCGAGGCCAAGGCGATGGCCGCGGTGCGGGTCGGGCTCGCCGGGGCACAGCTGAAGCGGCTGGCCCAGAGCGGCGGCTTCGCCATCGACGACACCACCGGCAACCAGCTGATCGAGGCGCTCGAAGGCGTGCTCGAGTCGCTCGAGCAGCGCTGGGCGAACCTGCAGCGGCTGCACGACGCGCCGGCCATGAGCCGGACCGCCACCGGGCAGTGGGTGTCCGCCCACATGGTCAGCACCGCCGCCGACGACCACGGCCTGGTCACCCAGCTGCAGGCCGCGCGGCAGGAGTTCCCGACCTACATCGAAGCCATCAAGCTGGCCAAGAAGAACTACAAGTCCCGGGAAGAGACCACGCGCACGACGCTGACCTCGCTCCCGACCGCCGACCAGAGCTGAGGGAGACCGTGGCACCCACCGCCGAGTCCGTCTCGGACCCGTCGTCGCCGGACTACGACCCGCGCAGTCCGCTCTACGACGTGACCGCCGATTCGTCGTCGAAGTACTACGTCGGGCCGCTGACCACGGACAAGTCGCCCTCGGGCGACGAGATCCGCGAGATGGCCACGAAGCAGATCGACGACGAGATCCGGGCCGGCTGGCTCGGCCCGGTCGTCGACCCGGTGCTGCGCGACAAGAAGATCCAGGAGCTCTACCAGCAGCACCTCAACGACGCCAAGCACGGCCTCGACGAGGGCCTCACCATGCGGGAGAACGGCGGGGCGCCGCGCACCCTGTGGAACAACGCCAGCCACGAACAGATGAACGAGGCCATCACGCAGGACGCCAACCCGGCGACCGTCGCGGAGACGTCGGAAGAGTGGGTGCGGGTCGGCAACGACCTCGGCACCCACCAGAAGACGCTGGCCGACGCGATCAGCGCGAGCACGGACAACTGGCAGGGCGACGCCGGTGACGCCGTCCGCGAGCACCTCGCCGGCGTCGGGAAGTGGCTCGGCGCCACCGCGCAGGGCGCCACGCTCGCCGGCCGCCAGCAGGAGATCCACTCCCAGGCGCTCAACGAGACCCAGCGGCAGATGGCCGCGAACCCGCCGGTGCAGTTCGACCTGCAGGCGACCAACCAGCGCCTGATGTCGATGACCGACCCGATCCAGTACGCGTCGGCCGCGGGCGAAGCCATGCAGACCTACCGGGCGCAGCAGGCCGCGCGGGAGCACGCCGCGCAGATCATGACGCAGTACGACGAGACCATCGGCGGTGCGGTGGCCACCCCGCGGTTCCCGGCCCCGCCGAAGCTGCCGACCGCCACCGCGACCAGGCAGGGCGTGGCCGCCGGGGGCGGCGCCGGCGCGGGCACCGCGCAGCAGCCGCTGATGGCGCGGACCGCGGTGGACGGCGTGACCCCGCAGACCCCGATCGACGCCAACGCCGCGGCCCTGGGCGGCTTCGGCGCGGGCGGCGCCGGTGCCGGGGGCAGCGGCGCGGGCATCCCCGGCGGCGGCTCGGGCGCCGGCGGCTCCGGCTTCTCCGGCAGCGGCATCCCGGGCGACGGCAGTGGTGCGGGCGGCTCCGGGTTCTCCGGCAGCGGCATCCCGGGTACGGACGGCTCGGGCAGTGGTGGCTCGGGTAGTGGGTTCTCGGGCAGCGGTATCCCGGGCAGTGATTTCTCCGGCAGCGGGATCCCCGGCGGCGGCGCGGGCGGCGCCGGCGGCGGCGCGGGCTTCACCCCGCCGAACTTCGAGACCCCGAACGGCCCCACCGGCGGCAACTTCAGCGGTGCCGGCATCCCGGGCTCGTCGCTGCCGCACTTCGACGACTCGACGTCTTCGTCGGGCTTCACCCCGTCCGGCATCCCGGGCGGCGGCGGGGGCGCCGGCGGCAGCGGGTTCACCCCGCCGTCGATCCCGAACATCCCGGACGTCTCGGGCGGCGGCGGAAGCGTCCGCGGCGGGAGTCCGATCCCCGGCTTCACCCCGCCCGGCATCGACCCGATCACCGGGCTGCCCACCGGCACCGGCGGGCTCAACACCCCCGGCGGCGCGAAGATGCCGACCATCGGCCGCGGCGGCGGGATCAACGGCGAAAGCATCGCCAGCCGGCTGGGCGGCCTCGGCGGCGGCGGTGGGGGCGGCGGCGGTTCCCTCGGCGGGATCGGCGGCTCCGGGACCGGTGGCTCGGGAGCCGGTGGCGCCGGTGGGGCGGGCCTGCGCGGCGCGGGCAACCTCAGCGGCGGTGCCGCCTCCGGCGCGGCCGCGGAAGCCGAAGCGGCGGCCGCGCGCAACGCGATGTCGGGCCGCGGTGCGGCCGGTGCCGCGGGCGCCCCGGGCATGGGCGGCATGGGTGCCGGTGCCCGCGGTGGCAAGAAGGAAGACGACAAGGAACACAAGTCGGCCGACTACCTCGAAAGCGACGACCCGAACTTCTTCGCGGGCGAGCAGGCGGTCGCGCCGCCGGTGATCGGTGACTGGAAGAACCAGGATTGGAAGTGACGCCTGTGACGGCCCCCGGCTTCGAGGTCGAACCGGACGACCTGGTCGCGCACGCGAGTCACGTCGAGAGCCTGGTCGACCGGCTCAACACGGCGAGCTCGGCGGCCGACACGGCGATGTCGGACCACGCCTACGGGCTGCTGTGCGCCTTCCTCCCGCCGATCATCCGGCCGACGAACGAGCAGGCCAAGGAAGCCCTCGTCGCGTCCGGGGAGGGCGTGCGCGGCCTGGCGGACAACGTCACGGCGGCCGCGAAGGCCTACCGGGAAGGCGAAGAAGGCAACGCGCAGCCGTTCGAGCGTCAGCTCGCGGCATCGTCGCCGCGCGCGGTGGAAGCGAGGACGAACGCATGACCGGCCCGAACGGCCTGGGGGACCTGATGCGGGACCCCGACGAGACGATCCGCCGGATGGACGACTGGGCGGCCGGGTTCGCGGCGAAGGCCCAGCGCTACCAGGCCGCGCAGGAGCAGACCGAACGGCTGCGGCTGACCGCGACCAGCTCCGACGGCGCGGTCAGCGTCACCGTCGGCGCGGACGGCACGGTCACCGACCTCACGTTCTCGAACAAGGTGAAGTCGTTCCCGCTCGACGAGCTGTCGCGGCAGATCCTGACGACGATGCGCCGGGCGCAGGCCGGCATCGCCGAACGCGTCGCCGGGGTGATGGCCGAGCAGCTCGGCGACGAGGACCGCGAAACCCGCAGCGTGCTGCTGGACAACCTGCGCGGCCGGTTCCCGGATCCGGACGAACCGGACGAGCAGCCGCCCGTGCCGCCGGCTCCGGTGCCGCCGGCCCCGTCGGGTGGCGCGGCGACCCCGCCCGCTCCCGGCACTCCCCAGGCGTCGCCGCGGCGGCGCACCGACTCCGACGATGAGGACAACAACCCGTGGTGAACCCGTTGGTCGCCGAGACCAAGGATTCCACCAAGGCGTATTCGGGTGTTTCGCTGCTGGAGTCGGCGAACGACCTGAAGTCGGCCATCGAAAGTGGCGACTGGGCGTCGGTGGCACTCGGTGCGGTCGGGACGGCGCTGGACGCGCTGTCGATGGCGATGGACCCGTTCGGGGCGATCCTGGCGGCCGGGGTCGGGTGGCTGATCGAGCACGTCGGTCCGCTGAAGGAAGCGCTCAACGGGCTGACCGGCAACGCCGACGAGATCGCGGCGCAGTCGGAGACGTGGAAGAACATCGCGACCGAGCTGGGCAGCGTGGGTGAAGACCTGACCGGGATGGTCAAGGCCGACACCGCCTCCTGGACCGGTGCCGCGGCGGACACCTACCGGCAGCGGGCGCAGGACACCGTGACGCTGCTGGAGACCGCGCAGAAGGGCTGTGAAGGCGCTTCCAGCGGGGTGAAGACCGCCGGTGAGGTCGTCGCCGCCGTCCGGGCGCTGGTCCGCGACATCATCGCGGAACTGGTCGGACACCTGATCAGCTGGGCGCTGCAGGTCGTGTTCACCCTGGGCATCGGGATGACCTGGGTGGTGCCGCAGGTGATCAACGCGGTGGCGAAGACCGCGTCGAAGATCGCCGACCTGGTGAAGCGGCTGGTCACGGCGCTGAAGGCGCTGATCCCGCTGCTCAAGCGGGCGGGCGACCTGTTCGCGGACGCGGCCAAGGCGTTGAAGAACATCAAGCCGGGCAAGACCGCGCCGCCGCCGAAGCACGCCGACATCAAGAGCGGCCCGAAGGACATCGGCGGCCCGAAGGGCAAGGGCGGCCCGGACGCGCCGCCGCCGAAGACCGACCCGCCGCCGAAGGGCGGCGACGGCAACACGACCCCCTCGGGCGCGCACGGCGACGGCAACACCACGCCCTCCGGCGCGAAGGGCGGCCCGGACACGCCGCCGAAGACGGACCCGCCGCCCGCCTCGAAGGGACCGGACGAGACCCCGAGGTCCCCGGACCCGACGCCGCCCCCGGCGTCGAAGGGCCCGGACGGCGGCACCACGCCGTCCGGGGCGGGCAAGGGGCCGAACCCGCCGCCGAAGATCAAGGACAACAACCCGAAACCGGACGAGCACGCGACCCCCGCCGTGGACCGGTCCCTGTGCGGTGACCCGATCGACGTCGCCACCGGCGCCGTGCTGCTCGAGCAGACGGACGTCGAGCTGCCCGGCGCGCTGCCGCTGGAGTTCGCCCGGACACACCTGTCGAGCTACCGCGCCGGCCGCAGCTTCGGTCCCACGTGGACGTCTACTGTGGACGAACGGATCGAGGTGGAGCCGGACGGCCTGCACCTCGCACTGGCCGACGGGACGATCCTGCGCTACCCGGTGCCCCGCGGCATCGAGCCGGTGCTGCCCGAGCACGGCCCGTACCTGGCGCTGCGCCGGGTGCGCCACGGCTTCGTCGTCGGCGCCCCGCAGCACGACCGGATGCGTTACTTCGCCGCCAACCCGGGGGAGACCACCCTGCCGCTGCGCGCGCTCGTCGACGGCGCGGGCAACCGGGTCGTCATCCGGCACCGCGACGGCGTGCCGGTGGCGATCGAGCACTCCGGCGGGTACCACCTCGAGCTCGACTCGGCCGACGGGCTGATCACCGCCGTGCGCGTGGCGGGGGAGCCCGTCCCGCTGGCCGAATACCGCTACGACGAGCGACGGCGGCTGGTCGAGGTCACCGACGCGGCCGGGACGCCGCAACGGTTCACCTACGACGCCGACGGCCGGATCGTCCGCTGGGAGGACGTCAACGGCCGCTGGTACGGCTACTCCTACGACTCCGAAGGCCGGTGCGTGCAGGCCCGGGGCGCCGAGGGCTACCTCGACGCGACGCTGTCCTACGAGCCCGGGCTGACCACGGTCACCGACTCGCTCGGCGCCGTCACCCGCTACCGCCTCGACGAGCGGCTGCGGGTGATCGGCCGGATCGACCCGCTCGGCGGCACCACCAGCACCGAGCTGGACCGCTTCGGCCGGGAGATCGCGCGCACCGACGAGCTCGGGCACGTCACCCGCTGGGAGCGCGACGGTGCGGGCAACGTGCTCACCGTGATCCGCGCCGACGGCACCCGGATGGTCACCGAGTACGACGAGGGTGGCCGCCCCGCCTCGGTCACCGGGCCCGACGGCGCCGTCTGGCGCTACGAGCACGATGAGCGCGGCCGCCTGGTGCGCGACATCGACCCGACCGGGGCCGCGACGAGCTACACCTACGACGAGGCCACCGGCACGATGGCCACGGTGACCGACGCCCTCGGCGGCGTCACCCGGTTCGAGGCGAACGCGGCCGGCCTGCCGGTCGCGATCACCGCGCCCGACGGGGCGGTGACCCGCTACACCTACGACTCCCTCGGCCGGCTCGCGAGCGTCACCGATCCCACCGGCGCGACGACCCACACCGTCCACAACGCGGCCGGCGACCTGGTCGAGCAGGTGGACCCGGACGGCGCCGTGCACCGCTTCGGTTCGACGGCGGTGGGCCACACCGACGAGCGGACCGACCCGCGCGGCGGCGTCAGCCGGATCTCCTACGCCCAGTTCGACCTGCCGGTCAGCGAGCAGCGCCCGGACGGCGGCGTCCTGCGCTACGGCTACGACACCGAGCTGCGGCTGACGTCGGTCACCAACGAGGCCGGGCTGGTCTGGCGCTACGAGTACGACCCGGCGGGCCGGCTCGTCCGCGAGGTCGACTACAACGGCCGGTCCCTGGACTACGCCTACGACGCCGCGGGACGGCTGATCCTGCGTGGCAACGGCGCGGGGCAGACGATCGCGCTGGAGCGGGACGCCCTCGGGCGGGTGGTCCGGCGCCGCAGCGGCGACGAGGTCGCCGAGTTCGCCTACGACGCGGCCGACCGCGTCGTCCTGGCCCGCAACGCGCACAGCGAGCTCCGGTTCGCCTACGACGCACTGGGCCGGGTGGTCAGCGAGTCGGTGAACGGCCGGGCCGTGCAGTCGGCCTACGACGCGCTCGGCCGCCGGACCCACCGGCGCACACCGACCGGCGCGGAAGCGGTGTTCGCCTACGACACGCGCGGCCGCGCCACGTCGCTGGCCACCGGCGGGCGCACGCTGCAGTTCGGCTACGACGCCGCCGGCCACGAGACCGCGCGCCGGCTGGTCACCCGGTACGGCGTGGCCGCCGAGCTCCACCAGGCGTGGACGCCGGCCGGCCAGCTCGCGGTCCAGACCGTGCGGCGCGGCGAGGCCACCGTGCAGCGCCGTGAGTACGGCTACCTGCCCGACGGGTACCTGGCCACGGTCACCGACCTGATCTCCGGGCCCCGCAGCCTCGAAGTCGGTCCCGGCGGCCGGGTGCTGGCCGTCCGCGGCGCCCGCTGGCAGGAGAGCTACGGCTACGACCCGGCGGGCGCGATCACCACAGCGGATTGGCCGGGCGCGCCGGAGGCGAGCGGCCCGCGCAGTTACCGGGGCACGCTGCTCACCGCGGCCGGCGCGACCCGCTACACCCACGACGCCGAAGGCCGCGTCGTGGCGCGGGAGCGGGGCGGCCGGCGCTGGGAGTACCGCTGGAGCGCGGAAAACCGGCTCACCGCCGTCCGCACGCCCGAGGGCGCGGTCTGGCAGTACCGGTACGACGCCGTGGGCCGCCGGATCGCCAAGCAACGGCTGGACGCGACCGGCGCCGTCGCCGAGCAGGTCGAGTTCGCCTGGGACGGCACCCTGCTCGCCGAACAGGTCCACGGCGTGGCCGGCGGGCCCCTCGTGGCCACCGTCTGGGACTGGGCGCCGGACGCCGAGCGCCCGCTCGCGCAGACCGAACGCGTGCTCGGCGACGGCACCGACCGGTTCCACGCCGTGCTGACCGACCTCGTCGGCTCGCCGGCGGAACTGCTGGACGAAACCGGCGCGCTCGCCGGGCACCAGCACACGGCCCTGTGGGGTGCGCTGGTCAACACGGGCGGCCACGCGGGCACGCCGCTGCGGTTCTTGGGCCAGTACCACGACGCGGAAACCGGGCTGCACTACAACCTGCACCGCTACTACGACCCGGAGACCGGGCGGTTCGTCTCGCACGACCCGCTCGGGCTGGCCCCGGACCCGGACTCGCTGGCCTACGTCGGCAACCCGACGGCGTCGATCGACCCGCTCGGCCTCGGCAAGGTGACCCCGTGCTCCGCGTCGGGCTCGGGCGGCGGCGGTGGCGGCAAGAAGCCGAACCAGTTCCACCCGTACAGCAAGCCGAACGGAGCGCCGAACAAGGGCAAGCGCCGGGCGCACAAGTACCCGGAAGGCAGCTACGGCGACAAGGACTTCGAGCGCAAGCGGCTCGAGGACAAGTTCGGCTCCAAGATCGACGGCAACAAGACCCACCAGTCCGAGCACACCGCGGGCTTCGACGTGCTGAACGACAACGGCGCCCCCGGCAAGGTGCCCCGCAAGGACGGCCGGGACCTCGAGAACAACGCGTGGGCGTACTACGAGGAACACGGTGCCCACCGCGCCCACCCGGGCACCGGTACCAGCCACGCCACGCACGATTCGGGCTGGAACGCGCCGACCTACCGGCGTGACCAGCGGGCCGCGATCGAGAACAACGACCCGAACACCGCGGTCCAGCTCAACCAGCTCGGGTACGCGCACCAGCCGGGCTTCCAGGGCAACCACGCCGATCCGACGATCCGGAACCGGATGGACATGGCCGACGACTCGTACCACCGGATGGTGAACGACGTCCACGCCGGCGGCGAAGGGATGCGGTACAACCCGCGGCCGGGCGCGGCGGTGCCCGACGGTGGCGCGTCGGTGCCGGGGACCGGGCACGTCACGACCCGCCCGCTGAGCGACGCCGACGCCTTCGAGCTGCACGAAGCCCGCAACGCGGCACGCACCGGCAACTGGCCCGGCGACGACGCCTGGCAGCGGTACTACCCGGACCCCACGCCGGAGGACTGGGCGCGGCTGGAGCGGGGCGACTTCGATCCGCCGCAGCTGCCCCCGATCAAGCCGGGCAGCCCGATGAACCTCGACTGACCACCCGGGCGCCCGCGTCGACGATCCCCGAGCGGTCCTTTCGGGGTCTCGACAGCGGGCGCCCGTGCGGGCGACACTGGGCCGATGACCGGCCTGATCACCGGAAGCCGTGTCCGGCTGCGGCCAGCTGCCGCCCCGGACGCCGCCCGGTTCGAGGAGATCCTGTCGCACCCCGAAATCGCCCGCTGGTGGGCCGACGCCGAGGAGCCGGTGGCCGCCCAGGTGTCCTACCTGCTGGACCCCGACGAAGGCACCACGACCTACGCCATCGAACACGAAGACGTCGTGATCGGCATCGAACTGGCCTTCGAGGAGGCCGATCCGCAGTACCGCCACGCCGGGATCGACATCGCGGTGCACCCGGACTTCCAGGGGCGCGGTCTCGGCTCGGACGCGATCCGCACGCTGGCGGACCACCTGTTCACGGTGCGGGGACACCACCGCCTGGTGATCGACCCCGCGGCCGGCAACGAAGCGGCGATCCGGCTCTACTCTTCGCTCGGCTTCCGGCCGGTCGGCACGATGCGGTCCTACGAGCGCGGTCCGGACGGCAGCTGGCACGACGGGCTGCTGATGGACCTGCTCGTGGACGACCTGGTCGCTTCCTCCGACCCCGTCCTGACCGGCTCGTGAGCGGCCGCGCGGTCGCGGCCCGGCCCTTGCGGCGGGTTGCTGTGGCGAGCGCGGTGGGGACCACCATCGAGTGGTACGACTACTTCATCTACAGCACGGCGACGGCGCTGGTGTTCGGCAAGCTGTTCTTCACGACGCTGTCGCCCGCCTCCGGCACTCTCGCGGCGTTCGCGACGCTCGGCGTCGGGTTCCTGGCCCGCCCGGTCGGGGGAATCCTCTGGGGTCACTTCGGCGACCGCGTCGGCCGCAAGGCGATGCTGGTGCTGTCGCTGCTGCTGATGGGCTTCGCCACGGTCGGCGTCGGATTGCTGCCGACGTACTCCGCGATCGGGGTCTGGGCGCCGATCCTGCTGCTGGTCCTGCGGCTGCTGCAGGGGCTGAGCGCGGGTGGCGAATGGGGCGGGGCCGCGCTGATGGCGGTCGAGCACGCGCCCGAGGACCGCCGCGGCCGGTACGGCGCGTTCTCGCAGATCGGCGTCCCGGCCGGGCTGATCCTGGCGCAGCTGGTGTTCTTCGTCCTCGGCCGCACGCTGACCGACGCGCAGTTCGCCTCGTGGGGGTGGCGGGTGCCGTTCCTGGTGAGCATCGTGCTCGTCGGCGTCGGCCTGGTGATCCGGCTGCGGATCGAGGAAAGCCCGGTGTTCTCGCGGTTGCGGGAGGCGGAGCAACGCAGCAGCCGCCCGATGGTCGACGTGCTGCGCGAGCGGCCGCGGGCGCTGCTGGTGGCGTCCGGCAGCTTCATCGCCAACACCGCGATCGGCTACATCTTCCTGGCGTACCTGCTGTCCTACGGCACGTCGGTGCTCAAGATCAACCGCACCACGCTGCTGGTCGTCGTGATCGTCGGCAGCGTGACGTGGCTGGTGAGCATCCTCGCCGCGGCGGCGTGGTCGGACCGGGTGGGCCGGAAACCCGTGTACCTGGCCGGATCGGTGCTCCTGGTGGTCTGGCCGATCCCGTTCTTCCTGCTCGTCGACACGAAGGCGACGGTCTGGCTGATCGTGGCGGTGATCGTGCTCAACATCGGCCTCGGCGCCACCTACGGGCCGCAGTCGGCGTTGTTCGCGGAGCTGTTCGAGCCGCGCTACCGCTACAGCGGGGCGTCGTTCTCTTACGCCATCGGCGCGGTGCTGGGCGGCGGGTTCGCGCCGCTGATCGCGACGGCGCTGCAGACCGCCACGGGCACTTCGCTTTCGGTGTCGCTGTACCTGGTGGCCGTGGCGGTGCTGAGCCTGGTCGCGGTGCTGTTCATCCCGCGGGATCAGAGCCGGTCGAGCCGGACGGCGGCGGCCATCCGCTCGTAACCGGCGTCGCCCGGGTGGAGGTGGTCGCCGGAGTCGTAGGCCGGGAGCATGCGGAGCGGGTCGGCCGGGTCGCGGACCGCCGCGTCGAAGTCGATGACGCCGTCGAAGACCCCGCTGGTGCGGATGAAGCCGTTCACCGCCTGGCGGGTCGCTTCGAGGGTGTCGTCGTAGACGCGCCAGCCCTTGAACGGCGTCAACGTGCCGCCGAGGACCCGGATGCCGCGGGCGTGCGCCTGCGCCACCAGCTGGCGGTACGCCGAGGTGATGGCCCCCGGGTCGGTCTGGTGCGGGTCCTGCTGGATGTCGTTGATGCCCTCCAGGACGATGATCGTCCGCACGCCGCCGACGCTGAGGACGTCGCGGTCGAAGCGGGAGAGCGCGTTCTGGCCGGCGCCGGACCCGGGCACGTCGAGCAGCAGCCGGTTGGCGCTGATGCCGGCGTTGAGCACGCCGAAGCGGCCGTGCAGACGGTCGGCGAGGTAGTCGGGCCAGCGGTGGTTGGCGCCCGCGGTCGAGCCGAAGCCGTCGGTGATCGAGTCGCCGAGGGTCACGATCGAGGCTTCCGCGCCGCCCTGGACGTCGACGCCGGAGACGTAGTGCCACACCGACGTCTGCTCGGTGTAGGGGGCGCCGGACTCGCTGGCGGAGAAGTCGCCGCCCCGCGTGAAGTACGACGTCTGCGTCGCGAGCGGGTGGTAGGTCACCGGCCCGGACTTCGACGGCACGTAGGTCGTCACGAGCAGGTTGGCGTCGGCCGGGATCCGGACGGCGACCGGATCGCTCAGGGCTTCGGCCCCGGCGGGCACGACGACGCCCGGGGCGCCGCCGAAGGTCAGGGACCGCAGCGTGCCCGGCACGGCGTCCGGCCCGGTGCCCTGGACCGCGACGGTGACGTGCCCGAAGGCCAGGGGAGCGGCGCCGAAGGCGTTCGAGAGGTGCACGCGGGCGCGGGCGCCGCCGGCGCTGGTGTGCACGACGTTGCGGATCGAGTAGCCCGGGTAGCCGTCCGGGGTGTTCGGAACGGCCGACGCGGGCGCCGCGGCCCACGTGCCGACCCAGCCGCCGACGGCGTGCTGGGGCAGCGCCGGGACAGCGCTTTCCGGGTTGGCGCTCCCGGCGGTGGTGAGCAGCCCGATTCCGGCCAGGACGGCCGCGCTGACGGCCACGAAACGTCGCATCTCCCCACCCTCACCCGCGGTCGGCGGCCGGGCGACCGCTGATCAGGTGAGGAACCGGACAAGACCCGGGAGAGTGACGGGGGTGGGACGGGCCCGTCCGGGATTCTGGGGATGCCGGACGGGCCCGCGCGAGGTGGCCGTTGCCGCGACGGCCGCTCGCCGGGGTACCCGGTCCCGATCGGGCGGAGGCTGGCCCGGATCGTTGCGTCGTGGTGACCCCGGAGGGCGTGTGCGAGACGCCCTCACCCCAAGCACGTCCGCCGGCCCGCACCGGTTCAGCCCGGCCCCAGCTTTCTCACCCCTCTTTCGCACGGGAGCCCTCGTGAGTGGTAAGGCGGGTTCTAACCCGCCTTACCACTCACGAGGGCTTCGGGGGATCAGGCTGCGGCGGCGGGGAAACCGGTCAGGGCGCGGTGGCCCGCGTCGGTCAGTTCGGCGGGTGCCCACTGGCCGGGGGCGACGAGCCGGGTGGCTCTGACCAGCCCGGCGCGGGCGAGGTCGTGGGCGGTGCTTTGGTCGCAGCACGGCAGCCCGTCCACGCGGAGGTCGGGTTCGCAGCTGCAGCGGAGCTCGGCGCGCCCGTCGGCGATCGCCTTGAGCATGGCGATCGCGCGGCGGCTCAGCGCGTTCGGGTCGGTGGACATCGGTCTGGCCTTTCGTGCGGCTGGGTTCCGGGGGCGAGGGCTGCAGCTCGTCACTTAGGGATACGCGGCGAACACGAGCCCGGTTCAGCACGATCACGCCGGTTGGCCCCTTGACACAGCCGTAGGTCACCAAGCAGGCTCATTCATCGGATGAATCAGTTCCGCCAGCGACAGGTGCGTCTTCTGTGGGCGAGCTTTGTCGTAAATCCGCCGTAGTCATCCGATCCCTGGAGGTTCAGTGCCGACCTTCCCCCGCCGTCAAGCCCTCGGCATCGCGCTGGGAGGTGCCGTCGCGCTCGGCGTGGCCGGCCACACCCCGGCCGGAGCCGCCGGCCCGGTCGACGCCGCCCCCGACCGCCCGGAAACCCCGATCGTCCCGCCCCCGCCGCCCGTCCCGGTCGCCCTCGACGCCTGGTTCACCAACGATGGCATCGACAGCGCCTCGGCCCCCGGCGGCGACTTCGACGGCTCCGGTTACACCTTCCCGGCCGAGCACGTCCCCGCCGGGCAGACGGTCACCGCCGGCGGTGTCCCGTTCCGGCTCGGGTCCGCGGCCGCGGGCGCGAAGAACAACATCGCCGCCACCGGGCAGCGGATCGATCTGCCGAAGGGCCGCTACTTCGTCGCCTACTTCCTGGTCGCGGCCAGCTACGGCGCGGCGGGCGGCCCGGCGACCGTGCACTACGCCGACGGCAGCACGAGCACCGGTTCCCTCTCCGGCCCCGACTGGTACACCGGCAGCGGGGCGCTCGTCTCGCCGTTCCGCTACGCACCCGGCGGGGTCGTCGACAACAACCCGGTTTCGCTGGCCACCGGTCAGGTCTGGATCGACCCGGCGCGCGAAGCCGTCGCGCTGACCCTGCCGACCACGGCGGACCCGGCCCCGAACGTCTCCAGCCTGCACGTCTTCGCCCTCACCCTCCAGCCGGTCGCCGTGGGCCGCTCGGCGCTGGTCCTGGACGGCCGCTCGACGGCCAACCTGCTGGCCGACGGCGGCCCGCAGGCCGCCGAAGCGACCATCGTCAACGCCGGGACCGTGTGGCTCGGCGCGGGCGACCGGGTGAGCGTCACCGTCGACGTCCCCGGCGGCCGGACCACCGCGCCCGCGGCCATCCGCGCGCTGGCGCCGGGGGAGCAGGCGACGGTCCGGCTCGGCCTGGCCCCGAACGCCTCCGTGCCGCCCGGGACCGCGACGAACGGCCAGATCCGCGTCACCGCCGGCCGCGGCACCCTCGCCACCCGGCAGGTGCCGATCACCCTCGGGATCCCGGACTTCCGGCCGACCGACGCTTCGCTCTCGACGCACCGCGCGCCCTACTGGTTCGACGACGCCAAGTTCGGCATCTTCATCCACTGGGGCGTGTACGCCGTGCCCGCGTGGGCGCCGGTGGGGCAGCAGTACGCGGAGTGGTACTGGCAGAACCAGCAGGACCCGAACGGCGCGACCTACGCCTACCACCGGCAGAAGTACGGCGAGAACTTCGCCTACGACGACTTCATCCCGCAGTTCACCGCGGCGAGGTTCGACCCGCGCGGCTGGCTGAACCTGATCGCGGACGCGGGCGCGGAGTACTACGTCCTGACTTCGAAGCACCACGACGGCTTCGCGTTGTGGGACACCAGGGTCAGCGACCGCAACTCGGTCAAGCTAGGGCCGAAGCGCAACATCGTCGCCGAACTGTTCGCGGCGTCGCGGAAGTACACCCCGCAGCTGCGCAACGGCCTGTACTTCTCGCTGCCGGAATGGTTCAACCCGGACAACCCGTGGATGGGCCACGCGCCGCGCAACCCCTACACCGGCGCGCCGCTGCCCTACACCGGCTACACCGCGGGCAAGGACTTCGTCCGCGACTACCAGGCACCGCAGGTGCTGGAGCTGATCTCGGAGTTCGACCCCGACGTCCTGTGGTTCGACATCGGCGGCGTCAACGACAGCCGGGCCGTGCTCACCGAGTACTTCAACCGCGCGAAGAACCGGAAGCGCCCCAAGGACGTCACCTGCAACGACCGCGGCGGCATCCCGGACCACGACTTCACGACGCCGGAGTACACGACGTACCCGAACACCGTCGTGGCGAAGTGGGAAGCCAGCCGCGGCCTCGACCCGTTCTCCTACGGCTACAACCGCGCGACGCCCGACGAGAAGTACATGACCGCGGAGGAGGTCGTCCGGACGCTCGTCGACATCGTCTCCAAGAACGGCAACTTCCTGCTCGACATCGGCCCGGACTTCGACGGCACGATCCCGGACGTCATGCAGAAGCACCTGCGCGACGTGGGCGCGTGGCTGAAGGTCAACGGCGAAGCCATCTACGGCACCACGTACTGGTCGCGGCTGGCCCAGCTCGGCGACCTGCGGTTCACGGTCAAGCAGAACGAGGCGTTCTACGTGCACTCGCTGACCGCGCCGGGCAGCCGCGTGGTGGTCGACGCGCCGGTGCCGATCCGCGCCGGCGACCGGGTGACCCTGCTCGGGTACCCCGGCTCGCTGCACTGGACGGTCGAGAACGGCTCGCTGGTGATCGACGTCCCGGCCGCGGCTCGGCGGGCGGGCCGCTACACCTGGGTGTTCAAGATCGCCTGGAGCTGACCGGCGGCCCATCCGGGCCGGGCCTCAGAAGTCGGCGTTCTTGCCGATGTACAGCTCCGCGAACGCCGCCGCGGCCGCGGGCGAACCGAGCAAGCGGCGCATCCGGGCTTCGGCGATGCGCGCCGCGAACGGGTTCTCGCCCGCGGCCGCGGTGTGGTGGAAGATGTCCGACAGCCACAGCGAAAACTCCTGGTACTGCCACACCAGCGGCAGGCACGCCGCCGAGTAGCCGGCCAGCGGCGCCGGGTCGCCCGTGTAGTACGCCTGGAACGCGTCGGTCAGCAGGAACGCGTCGTGCAGGGCGAGGTTCATGCCCTTCGCCGCGATCGGGGCGACCAGGTGCGCCGACTCGCCCGCGAGGTGCAGCCGGCCGTGGGACATCGGCTCGACGACGTAGTTGTGCATGTCGAGGACCCGCTTTTCGAACAGCCTGCCTTCGATGATCTCGCCGCCGGGCACGGTGAGGCGCGCGTGCAGTTCCCGCCACACGCGCTCGTCGGGCCAGTCCGCCTCGGTCTCGCCCGGTGCGGTTTGCAGGTAGAACCGCGTCACCTCCGGGGTGCGCGCCATGTGCGCGGCGAACCCGCGCGGGTGGATGCCGAACAGCACGCCGTCGGCCGACGGCGGTGCCTCCGCGAGCAGGGCCAGCCAGCCGATTCCGTAGTCGTGGTGGGCTTTCACCGTCGATTCCGCCGGCAGGTACCCCTGGCAGACGCCGCGGGCGCCGTCGCAGCCGGCGACGAAGTCGCAGTCGATCCGGTGCTCCTCGCCGCCGGCCCGGAACGTGACGGCGGGGGAGTCCGACGTCAGGTCGTGGAGTTCGACGTCCGAGACCTCGAAGACCGCCTCGCCGCCGGACCCGGTGTACTGGCCGACCAGATCGGTCACCAGAAGTTGTTGCGGGTAGACGAAATGCCGCTGCCCGGTGACGTCGCCGTAGCGGAAGACGTGCCGCCGCCCGGCGAACCGGAACTCGAACTTCTCGTGCTGCGGCGCCTTCGCGACGAGCTGTTCGCCGAGTCCCCGCCGCTCGAGCCCGCGGACCGCCCACTCCTCGATGAACCCGGCCCGCGGCCGTTGTTCGATGAACGCCCGGCTCTGCGCCTCCAGCAGCACGCACGCGATCCCCGCGCGCCGCAGGAGGTTCGCCACCGTGAGTCCGGCCGGGCCCGCCCCCACCACGGCCACCGCCGTGCGCCTCGCCGCCATGAGCCCGAGGGTAGCGCGAACCGGACGAACCGTTCAGTAGTAACGCCGCAGCTGGGGCCAGGCTTCGGACCACGGCCGCGTCAGCGAGCACAGCGAGAGCACGACGCCGTTCTCGTCGTTGTCGACACCTTCGGCGTTGTGGTGCTTGGCGACCGCGCGGCACCCGGTGATCAGCCGGGCCGCGGGCGTGCCCGGCTGGATCCGCCCGACGAGCAGCACCGGGCCGACCAGCCGGTCCGGCGGCGGACCCCAGTCCGCGTACGACATGTGCGGCGAGTACGGCTGCGGCAGGCCGAGCTCGGGACCGTACCGCTCGATGGCCCCCGCTTCGCCGTAGTTGCCGGCGAGGATCACCGCGGTGTCCCGCTCGCTGTCCGGGATCCGCTGCCACGCACCCGCGACGGTGCCGGCGAACCCTGGCCAGCCGACCTGCTCGCCCGGCTCCTTGTTCATCGCCAGCAGCGGGCCGTTCAGCGCCGTCGCCGGCACGACCGGCAGCCCGACGAGGACGGACACCGCCACGCACACCGCGGCGGCCGCGCCGGTGAGCGCCCGCCGGACCGTCCCACCCCGGCCCAGCCACCGGAGCGCCGGCTCCGCGCCCAGTGCCACCAGCGGCAGCAGCAGCGGCACCGAGTAGTACGGCTTCCCGCCGAGGGCCAGGAGTTCGACGCAGACGACCGGATACGCCACGGCCAGCGCCCGCGCCCAGCGCAGGCCGGGGTCGCGCCACGGCCGCACCAGCCCGGCGATCCACACCGGCACCAGGACCGGCGAGAGGAGGAGCAGCTGCATCGGCACGAACAGGAGGCGGTTCTCCGCGCCGTCGTCCTCGCTGATCCCGCCGGCCACGGTGAGCATCGGCCAGCCGTGCGCCGCCTGCCAGAGCACCACCGGAGCGGCCAGGACGGCGGCGATCCCGACGCCGGCCGCGAGCCACCAGGTCCGCAGCACCCGGCGCGGCCCGGCCACGGCCACGCCGATGCCGAGCCCGGACAGCAGGAGCAGGACGAGCCACTTGTTCGCCAGGCCGAGCCCGGCGGCGACGCCGACGGCGAGCCACCAGCGGCCGTCGCCGGTGCGCAGCAGCCGCAGGCCGAAGAGCGCGATCAGCGACCACAGCAGCACGTCCGCGGAGTTGGTCGCCAGCATGTGCGAGACGACCAGGACGTAGGACGACAACGCGGTCGCGAGCGCGGTGAACAGCTGGACACCGCGGCCGCCGCCGAACTCGCGGGCGATCAGCGCGACGACCACGACCGTCGCCATGCCGAGCAGGGTCGCGACCACCCGCAGGCCGCTGGGTGTTTCCCCGAACACCGCCGTCGACGCGCGGGCGAGCCACGGCGTGATCGGCGGGTTGTCGACGTACCCCCAGTCCGGCCGACGGCCCGCGGCGACGAAGTACAGCTCGTCGCGGTGGAAGCCGTAGCGGCCGGACAACGCCGTCAGCACGACGGCTTGCCCGGCAACGACAATCCCGACCGGTAGCGCGGCGAACCGCGGCAGCTCTCGACCATCCCCCATGGCGGGGGATCGTACGCGGCCGATCAGGCCGCCGGGAGCGCTCCGAGAAATTCGCCGCCCGCGTCGGCGACCAGTTCGGCCAGGGTCTGGGCGCGGCGCAGCGGGACGAACTCGACGTCACCGCGCGGCGACACGGTGAAGCCGTGCACCGCCGGGCGCGGCAGCGTGTTGTACGCGTAGTGCGCGCCGAAGTAGTACGCGCCGGTGTCGTGCGCGACGACGAGGTCGCCCGGTTCCAGCAGCGGCAGCGGCCGTTCGCGGGCGAGGAGGTCGCCGGCGAAGCACAGGGGACCGGCGATGTCCTGCGGCACCTCGGGTCCGGTCTTCGGCGCGCCGGTGGCGTCGAACGCGCCGATCCGCAGCGGCCAGTGCTCCGGCTGGAGCACCGTGCGCGCCGCCACCTGGCCACCCGCGTGCGTGACGGCGATGGGCCGCCCGCCCGCGACCTTCGTGTACTCCACCGTGCTGACGAGGAAGCCGCTCTTGGCCAGCAGGGACCGGCCGAACTCGGTGACGAGCGCGTAGCGCCCTTCGGCCAAGGCGGGGACGCGGGACAGGAGCGTCGCTACATAGTCGGCGAAGCCGGGACCGGGCTCGTCGGAGGCGAAGTCCACCGGCAGCCCGCCGCCGATATCGAGGCTGGTCACCTGCCGGTACCCGGCTTCGGCGTTGATCTCCTCGGCAAGTTCGTGCATCGCGGCGACCCCGTCGGCCATCAGCTCCGGCGGGCAGCCCTGCGAGCCGACGTGGACGTGCAGCCGGGTCAGCCACGGCCGTCGCGCGAAGGCTTCGCGCAGCAGGGCGCGGTTTCCGTTGTCCCGCAACGGGATGCCGAACTTCGACGCCGCCGTGGCGGTGCTCGTGTCACCGATCCGGCCGGCCCCGACCTGCGGGTTGATCCGCAGGCCCAGCACCGACCGCGGCGGTGTCCCGCCGACCAGCGCGTCGAGCCGGGCGAGCTCCTGGAAGTTGTCGGCGTTGACCGCGGTGCCTTCGGCGAGGGCGTGCGCGAGCTCCGCGGTCGTCTTGGCGGGGGAGTCGAGCACCAGCCGCGGGCCGCGCAGACCGGCGGCCTCCGCGACCGCCGTCTCACCCGGGCTCGCGACCTCGGCGTCGATCCCGAGGTCGCCGAGGAAGCGCAGGAGCGGCGCGAGGCCGCACGCCTTGGCGGCGACCGTGTGCTGGACGCGCCCGAGCGGGGCGAACGCCTTCGTGAGGTCTTCCACGGCCTCGCGGACGGTGGCGAGGTCGACGAACCCGGCCATCGGGGCGGCGAGCCGCCGGTCCGCCGCGGCGGCCAGTGCGAGCAGCTTGCGGTCGGTGCGGGTCAGGGGCGCGCTGGTCGTGGTCACGGCTCCAGGACAGCAGCGGGCCGGGCGGCGAGTCCAAGACTTCGTCCCGATGAGGTGATAGGAACGCCTTATAATCGCTGGGTGGACCTGCGCCGATGGCACTACTTCGCCGTGCTCGCCGAGGAGATGCACTTCACCAAGGCGGCCGCCCGGCTGTTCGTGTCCCAGCCGTCGCTGAGCCAGCAGATCCGTGCCTTCGAGGCGGACCTCGGGGTCGCGCTGCTCGACCGCACGGGGCCGCGCTTCACGCTGACCGAGGCCGGCCGCGTGGCCGCTGTCGAGGCGCGTGACCTGCTCGACCGGCTGGACCGGGCCCGCGGCGCGATCACCGCGGCCGGCCGGGGCGACGCCGGTCGCCTGCGGATCGCCTACACGCGGTCGGCGCCGGGCCCGCTGGCCGGCGACCTGGTCGCGGCCTACCGCGAGCGGTACCCGGACGTCGAACTCGCCCTCGAGACGGGCTGGACGAGCCTGAACCTGGCCCGGCTGGCGGCGGGCGAGATCGACGTCGGCTTCGTGCGGCCCCCGGTCACCGCCCCGGACGTCGAGGTCGCCGTGGTCGGGTCGGAGGAGGTCCTGCTCGTGGTGCCGTCGGGCCACGCGCTCGCGCGGCGCCGGGGCCGGGTGCGGCGGGCGGCGATCGCCGCCGAGCCGGTGGTGTTCTGGCCGCGCGAGAACGGCCCCGGCCAGTACGACGCGATCAGCGGCCAGGTCTGGCCGGGCGGCCTGCCGCCGATCGTCCGCGAGGAACCGGAGGACGAGCAGCTGATGCGCGCGGTGGCCGAAGGCGCGGGTCTCGCGGCGGTCCCGGAACACCGGGCCCGCGCCCTGCGGCGCCGCGGCGTGGTCCTGCGCAGGCTCGAAGACCCGCCCCCGAGGATCGACCTGGGCCTGGCCTGGCGGGCCGGCTCGGCGTCCCCGGTGGTGCGGGCCTTCGTGGACCTCGCCTCGAGCCGACCGCCGGGTAGTGAGTGAAAAACAGTGTTCTAACCCTCTTTTTCACTCACGACCCGGGTGCGGGAGGGGGCTAGTCCAGGCCGAGGGCCGAGCGCACCGCGGTGACCACGTCCGGGTGGCCGAGCGGCAGCGGCGGGGGCACCCGGTCGTCCGGGTCTTCGCTGCTCGAGGCCACGACCCGCACCTCCGTGCCCGCCTCGCGCAGCTTGGCCACCACGTCGTCGTGCTCGGCCAGCCAGGCGTCGTTGGCCGCCGAGGCGTCGCCGGAGGCGAGGAACGCGTCCGAGGCCGGGTCGACCAGCAGCAGGTGCTTCGCCGCGCCCGGGTGGCGCTCGACCAGCTGCAGTGCCTCCGCCGCGAACGGACCGCTCGCCACCACGGCGATCTCCGGATCGCCGGGACCGGCGTCGCCGACGAGGTCGTCGGCTTCGGTCAGGGCACCGCCGGCGGGCACCCGGCACCAGAACACGGCACGTTTCTCCGTCAGCGGTCGCCAGGTCGCCGGCAGCTCGTCGTGTTTCGCGGCGCCCGCCGGGTCGAGGACGATCACCTTGGGGCCCGACGGGTCCCCGGCGGTCACCACGGACGGGCCTTCGGAGCGGACGGGGTCGGGTTCGGCGGACATGCGCGTTCCTTTCAGCGACGGGGGAGTTCCGGGCTGTCCGTGTCGAGCGGCACGGCGCCGGAGCGGACGAGTCCCAATTGGACGGTCTGGCGGCCGGTCAGCGCCTCCAGGACCCAGTCGGCGGCCGTGCGCACGCGGTTGCCCGGCATCGCCATCAGGTGGTAGCCGCGGGTGACCGCCTTGGCCGGCCGCCCGGACAGCGGGATGTGGAGCGGGTTCGCCGCGGCGGCACCGGCCCCGAGGTCGACGACGAAGCCGAGGTCGTGGTGCCGGTAGTTGCCGCGGCGGCCGTACCCGAGCGACGCGGCCACGTTGCGCCCGGCGAGCCTGCCCTGCCGCTCGGCGTGCTGCGCGGTCATCGCGGTGTACTGGCCGGGGCGGGTGAGGTCGGGCACCGCGGCCGCGTCGCCGCAGGCGAACACGTCGTCGCGGCCCGGCACGTTCAGCTGCTCGGTGACCACGAGCCTGCCCTTGGCCGTCTCGAGCCCGAGGCCGGCCACCAGCGGGTCCGGCCGCACGCCGACGCACCACACGAGGGTGCGGGTCGGCACGGCGTCGCCGTCGGTCAGTGTGACGCCCTTGGCGTCGGCGTGGTCGACCGAGGTCTTCATCAGCACCTCGACGCCCCGGGCGCGCAGCACCTCGTCGGCCGTCCGGCCGAGCCGCCCGTCGAGCTCCGGCAGCACCCGCTCGGCGACGTCGAGCAGCAGCCAGCGGATCTTCTGCCCGGCCAGCTCGGGGTGACGCGCGGCGAGCGCCGCGGTGAACGCGGGCCCCTGCGCGGCGACCTCGGTCCCGGTGTAGCCGGCGCCGACCACCACGAACGTGCAGCGGGCGTCGCGTTCGGCGGGGTCGTCGGCCGCGGCGGCCAGTTCGATCTGCCGCGTGATGTGGTCGCGCAGGTACAGCGCTTCCGGCACGCCGCGGAACCCGTGGGCGTATTCCGGGACACCGGGGATCGGCAACAGCTTGTTGACGCTGCCCGCGGCCAGCACCAGCCGGTCGTACCCGATCCGGTGCTCGTTGTCCTCGGGGTCGGTGTAGGTGACGTGTCGGGAATCGAAGTCCACGCCGGTCGCCACGCCGAGAACCAGGCGCACTCCGCGCAGCGTTTCCGGGAGGGAAACCGCGACCCGCCGCGGGTCCAGGATCCCGGCCGCCACTTCGGGCAGCAACGGCAGGTAGAGGAAGTAATCCGTGGGGTTCAGCACGACGACTTCGACGTCTTCGCCGGCTTCCTTCCGCAGGCTTTTCGCCGCGTGGTATCCGGCGAAACCACCGCCGACGATCACGACACGCATGGATCTCCTTCCGGGACGCCGATCTCCGTCCCGAACGGATTACCCGAGGTCGGAGCGGGGAAACCCGCGGGGTTGACCTCCCGGCACAGGGGCGTACGGTCAGTGGTGTTGGCTGTTGTTCAGACACGTGCTCCGGTCAGCGCCCCTGCACCGCTGAGAAAGGGAGCGCCATGTACGACTGTTTCCGCACGATCTACGAACCGTCCGGCCTCACCGTCACCACGACCGAACGACCGGGCGGGATCACCGTGCTCACCCTGGTCGGCGACATCGACGCCGCCACCGTCGGCACGTTCGACGAAGCCCTCGCCACCGGCGGGCGGCTGGTCGTCGACCTCACCCGGGTCGCCTTCCTGAGCTGCGCCGGGGTCCGGTCGCTGCTGCAGGCGAACGCCCGCACCGAGCTCGTCGTCGTGCTCGGCGGCCACGCGGTCACCCGTTCGCTGGAAGCCACCGGCGCCGACGTGGTGCTGAAAACCCACCCGGGTGTCGGGCCCGCACTCGTCGGCCTGGCCGCCGAGCCGGGCCGGGAGGTGTGACCGCGTCGCGGCCACCCCTCCCGCCGTCCACAGTGGACCACGACCCGGGGTGCGGTCAGTCGTCGCCCGGCCAGTCGCCGGTCGCCTTGCGGTAACCGACGGCGCCGGCGCGTTCGGTGGCGGCCTTGACGGCACCGAAGATCGCCCCCTGCACCGCCGCCGCGATGACCACCTGACGCCAGGTGTAGTCGCGGTCGGTGGCGTCGGGGGCGTCGTCCTCGCCCGCCACGCGGCTCCACACCTGCTTGAACACCTGACCGGCCAGGATGCCGCCCAGGGCACCCACCAGCCAGCTCAGCGGCTTGTAGAGCGTCTTGTTCACGAGTTCCTCCGGCGCAGGATCAGGCGGATCAGGATCAGCAGGCCCAGCACGCCGGCGAAGACCGGCACCGGGTTGGCCCGGACGGCGTCGGCGCCCTGGCGGAACTTGGCCGCGGTCGGCTCGTTCGTCACGTCGGCGACCTTCGCGGTCGCCTGGTCGAGTTTCTCGTCGACGTTCTCCTTGACCCTGGCCTTCACGTCGAGCTTCTGCCCGAGCGCGGCCAGGGTTTCGGTGAGCTCTTCCCGGGTGGTGTCCCGGTCGAGCCGCGCCTCCTCGGCGTTCTTCGGGAAGTCCCCGCTCATGACCGCACTCCCTGCTTCACGGTGTCCACGTCTTCGCGGACGCCGCTGATCGCCTCTTCGGGCACCGGCGGCACCCCCTGCGTCACTTCCTTCTTGCCGACCAGCGCCGCGATCCCGGCGACGACGAACAGCGCGACCGCGACGATCACCGCGGCCAGCCAGCCGGGCATGGCCAGCGCGAGCGCCAGCACCGCGGCCGCGACCAGCGTGCCGGCGCCGAGGAACGCGAACAGCCCCGCCGCGCCGAACAACCCGGCGCCGAGTCCCATCTTCTTGCCCTTGCGCTGCAGTTCGAAGACCGCGAGCCGCATCTCGTCCCGGACGAGCCGCTTGACCTCGTCGGTCAGGTCCGTCACCAGCTCGCCGACCGAACGGTCGGAAGCCGGTTTCTTGTTCACCTCTTCGATCACCGAACACCTCCTTGCCTGGCCGCCGTGTACCCGCCGCGGGTGGCGGTCAATCGCGCCGGGTTTGACGGCCACTGCACCGGGTAGCCGATTTGCACCGACCATCGACGAGGAGGAGTGCATGAGCACGATCACCGAAATCGTGGACGTGGAAGTCCCCGTTTCGACCGCGTACAACCAGTGGACGCAGTTCGAGGAATTCCCGAAGTTCATGGAAGGCGTCGAAGAAATCCGCCAGGTGGACGCCACCCACACCCACTGGGTGACGCGGTTCGGTGGCGTGACGCGCGAATTCGACGCGACGATCACCGAGCAGCACCCCGACGAGCGGGTCGCCTGGACCTCGGACTCCGGGCCGGACCACGCCGGGGTCATCACCTTCCACCGGCTGGACGACTCGCGGACCCGGGTGACCGCGCAGATGGACATCGACCCGGAGGGCTTCGCCGAGAACGTCGCCGACAAGCTCGGCGTGCTCGACCGCCGGGTGAAGGGCGACCTCAAGCGGTTCAAGGAGTTCATCGAGCAGCGCGGCCGGGAGACCGGCGGCTGGCGCGGTGACGTGGATCGCCCGGGGCAGTAACCCACGGGTCACCCGTACGGGATGAGTGATCGCGGCGGGGCGGGGAACACCCGCCCCGCCGCGTTTTCGCGTCCGGGCACCTCCACCGCGTGACGGGGGCGTTTCCCTGCGCGACCTGCCGGGTATCCCCCTGGCAAGGTCCCCCAGGAAGGAGCGTCCGGCATGACCACGAACGCGTACCTGTCGTTCCTCGCGATCGGCGTTGCGCTGGTCCTGATAGACGGGCAGATCATCTACCGCAGCGGCCGCCGTTACCTGGAGAACTCCTACGGCGATCCGGCGGCGGGCGCCTCGATGACCCGCCTGGTCACGGTGCTGTTCCACCTCGCGACGCTGGGGGTGCTGGCGCTCATCTCGACCATCGACATGGGCGGCAGCGACCTGCCCGGCGTGGTCGGGCGGATCGGCGTCCTGCTGCTGATCCTCGCCCTGGCCCACGCGATCACCCTCGGTGTGCTGGCCCGCATCCGCGGTGAGCAGGAGGTCGAGGCGGTCGTGCAGCGCGGTCCCCGGCCGCGGGTGGAGGCGGAGCAGCAGGGCACCACGGTCACCCCGGTGCCGGGCCAGGACGGCCGCTACCCGGCCGCCAGCCCGTCGCTGGAGAACCGGTCCCCGTACACGGCCCCGTAACGGCAGCACACCGGAAGCGCCACTTTCATGGGGAAAGTGGCGCTTCCGGCGTGTCAGGCCTCGGAAGCCGGCAGGTCGATTTCGGTGTGCCGGGAGGCGAGCGTCCTGGCCAGATCGGCGAGCTTGACGTTGAGGTCCTGGGACGCGCGGCGCAGCACGTCGAAGGCCTCTTCGGCGCTGATGCCGCGGCGCTGCATCAGGATGCCTTTCGCCTGGCCGATGACGTCGCGGCTGTCCACCGCCCGGCGCAGGTGCGCCGACTCCAGCTGAGCCGCGGCCACGGCCTGGGTCTGGGCCAGCGCCAGCGACGCGTGGGTCGCCAGCAGCAACGCGACGTCGACCGCCTGTGCGTCGAACGCGCCCGGCGTGCGCGAGTAGATGTTGAGCGCGCCGGACAGCCGGGGCGGCCGTGAGTCCGGGAGCAGGGCGGTGGCCAGCACCGAGTGGTAGCCGTGGCGAGCGGCGGCCGGCCCGAACACCGGCCAGCGCGGGTCCCGCCCCAGGTCCTGCGACCAGCCGACGGCCGGGCCGTCGGGGCGGGCCGATTCCACGCAGGGGCCTTCGCCGTGGTCGTACTGCACCTGGTCGAGACGTTCGGCGACCGGGTCGGTTTCGACCGGGGTGTGGAAGGTGCCGTCGGCGTCGCGCAGCGTGACGCTGACCAGGTCGGCGTCCGGGATCAGCGCGGCCGTCGCCCCGACGACGAGCTTGAGCACCCCGCCGACGGTCGGCGCCACGTCGAGCAGGGTCCGCGTGAGCTCGGCGAACTGCCGCGACAGCGGGCCCGGTGCCGGCGCACCGTCCTGCCCGAACCAGGCCCGGTCCCGGGCCCACTCCTCTTCGCCGACGCTCATGCTGCTCGCTGTCCTTCCGGATCGGTGGCCGAGAGGCCCATTCAACCCGATGCGGAAGCGCCCAGGGCGGCACGGGCCCGGTCGACGAATCCCGGTCCCGGCCACAGCTGGTCGGCCTGCGGCACCCGGTCGGCGAGGTCGGGGTGCGGCAGCGTCGCCGCCGCCTCCCGGACTTCGAGGACCTCTCTGCCCAGCTCGGCCTGCTCCTCGGCCGAGCGGGTGCGCCGGATCTCGCGCACGGCCGCGGGTCCCTCCTCGCGGACGTGCCGCCGGACGGCGCGGATCAGCCCGCCCAGCAGGCGTTCGAACCGCGTCTCCTGCGGTCCCGCGCCCTCGAGCTGCCGCATCAGGCGGTCCGCCTCGGCGAGGTCGCCGTCGCCGTCGAGGTAGGGCTCTTCGGCGACGGAGTGCCGGACCAGCTCCGCGATGAGGTGATCGGCGAGGTCCTTGCGGTTCTCCGGGCTGCCCTGGCCGAGCTCGAGCTCGGTGCAGAGCCGGTCGAGTTCGCGGTGGTCGCCGGTGAGGACGGTCGTCAGGTCGGTTGCGGGCTGGTTGCCGTTCATGCACTCTCCTGGTCCGGGTTCGTGTTCGCAGAAGGGGATACCCGCTGGCCGGGCGCCGAATCCCGTGTCGGCCGCGCGCCGCCGGGGTATCCATCAGGTGAACCGGACCCCAGGGAGGACGAACCATGGCTGCGCCGTCCGCGGTGACCGAGCGCGAACGCAAGTACGAGATCGTCGCGGGCAGCGGCGTGCCCCGCCTGATCGGCGTCGGCGGCGTCGAAACCCAGGACGATCCGGTGGAGCACGTCCTGGACGCGTCTTACTACGACACCGAGACGTTCCGCCTGGCCCGCAGCGGCATCACGCTGCGGCGGCGCGTCGGCGGCCCGGACGCCGGCTGGCACCTGAAGCTCCCGGTGTCGGCCGACGAACGGCAGGAACTGCAGCTGCCGCTGGCCGGCGACCCGCACAAGGTGCCCGGCAGGCTCCGGCGCCTGGTGCGGGCGTACACGCTGGGGGAGAAGCTGGTGCCGATCGCGCACCTGCGCACCGACCGCTTCGCCCACCGGCTGGCGGGCCCGGACGGCCGCACCATCGCGATCCTCACCGACGACCACGTGACCGGCGAAGCGGGCGGCGCGACCGCCCGGCTCGACGAGTGGCGGGAGCTGGAACTCGAGCTGGACCCCTCGGCCGAGCCGGGACTGCTCGAGGAGTTCGACCGCGCGCTGACCGACGCCGGCGCGTCTCCGTCGCCGTGGCCGTCGAAACTGCGCCGCCTCATCGGCGACCGCGTCCCGGCCGCGCCCCGGCTCGGCAAGAAGCCGTCCGCAGGCGACGTCGTGCTGACGGCCCTGCACGAGCACTACGGCCGGTTGCGCCGGGCGGACGTCGGGGTGCGGCTGGATGCCGACGACGCGGTGCACCAGATGCGGGTCGCGATCCGGAAGCTGCGGAGCACTCTGCGCACTTTCGGGTCGGTGGTCGACAAGGAAGCAACTGCGTCGCTGGCGGGCGAGCTCCAGTGGCTCGGGCGTCAGCTGTCGCCGTTTCGGGACACCGAAGTCGCCGAGGAGCGGCTCGGGGAACAGCTCGACGACTTGCCTTCGGAACTGGTTTTCGGGCCGTTGCGGCAGTTCCTCACCCGGCACTTCGCGCGTGAGGCCGAGGAAGGGCGGACTCGGGCGCTGGCCGCGTTGACCGGGAAGCGGTACCTGGCGCTGGTGCGCGCGCTGGACCGTTTGCTCGAGGAACCGCCGCTGACCGCTGCGGGGCGGAAGTCCGCGAAGGCCGGTCTGCGGAAGCCGCTGCGGAAGGTGGCCAAGAAGCTGGCTCGTGCTGAGGCGGCTTCGCGGGGGCTGGACGGGGAGGAGCTGGGGACGGCTTTGCATGACGTCCGGAAGAAGGCGAAGCGGGCTCGGTATGCCGCTGATGCTGTTAAGCCGGTGTACGGCAAAAAGCTGCGGACGTGGCGGAAGAATGTGAAAGCGGTTCAGGTGACCTTGGGGGAGCATCAGGACACCGTTGTGGGGCGGGAGATTCTGCGGCAGCTTGCCCTTTCCGGGCATGGGGAGGGGCAGAACACCTTCACCTTTGGATTGCTTTATGGGCGGGATGGGGAGCGGGCCGGGAAGCTGCGGGAGAGGTTTGGGCGGGAGTGGCGGGTGCTGCGGAAGGGGGATCGGCCCGGGTGGCTGGGGTGAGGTTTTGAGCCCCTGACGGGCTAGTCCTGCCGGATTTCCCCCGCCGGCCCGAACGCCGGATTGTTCAACGGCCGTATCGGGTCGGCAGGGGGTGTGGCCGAAGTGGGCGGGGATGGGGCGGTTGCGGCGTGGCCGACCTGCGAGCGAGGCGGCTCAGACCTCGCCGGTGAGTTTGCCGCGCAGCTGCTCCAGGGTCTGCGACAGCAACCTCGACACGTGCATCTGGGAAATGCCCACGCGGTCGGCGATCTGGGTCTGGGTCAAGCCGCCGAAGAAGCGCATTACCAGGATGGCCCGCTCGCGCTTGGGGAGTTCCTGCAGCAGTGGCTGGAGGGCCTCGTGGTTCTCCACCATGGCCATCTCGTGGTCCGGCTCGCCCATGGTGTCCGCCAGGGACAGCGCCTCGGCGTCGTCGTGGACCGGCTTGTCCACCGAGAGGGCCTGGTACGCGTTGCCCGCCAAGAGACCTTCGCGCACCTCCTCGACGTCGAGGTTCAGGTGCTCCGCCAGCTCGGTCGGGGTCGGGGCGCGGCCCAGGCGCTGGGAGAGCACCGCCGACCCCTGGCTCAGGGACAGGTGCAGCTCCTTGAGCCGGCGGGGGACGCGGACCGACCAGCCCGTGTCGCGGAAGTGGCGGCGGACCTCGCCCATGATGGTCGGCACCGCGAAGGACAGGAAGTCGTGGCCCCGGGTGGGGTCGAACCGGTCGACCGCGTTGATCAGGCCGATCCGCGCCACCTGGACCAGGTCCTCGCGGGGCTCGCCGCGGCCGGAGAAGCGGGTGGCGATGTGCTCGGCCAGGGGGAGCAGCTCGGTGACGAGTTTGCCCCGGACGACCTCCCGCCGCGGGTCGCCGGCGTCGAGGGTGCCCAGCTCCTCGAACAGCGGCTCGCAGTGGGCATATTCGTCCGGGCGGTGGAGGAGGGTTTTCCGCTCGGCGCTCACGCGCTCGTTCCCGGGTTGAGCACCAGTTCGATCGTGACGATGCCCGCACCCCCACCGGGCAGCGCATCGCAGTGGGCCGTCACCGACCGGCTAAGGGTGGTCAGGACGTGCCAGCCGAACGTGCGGTCGCTTGGCGGCCGAGGGTCACTCGACCGGGTCGAAACGATGACATGGAGGCCGTCGGGGGCCAGGCGGAAGCGGCACTGCAGCTGCGAGCCGAGCTCGGCCAGCTGGACCAGCTGCGCGCACGCCTCGTCGACCGCCATCTTGGCGTCGGCGATGGCGTCCAAACCGAAGTCCGCGCGCGAGACCACGCCGTGCGTGAGCATCCGGACCAGCGGGATCTGCTCCGCCATCGCGGGGAGCCGCAGCTCGACGAGTTCGTCGAGCAGCTCGTCGACGGTCGGCTTGCCACCGAACGAGCTGTCGCTTCGAGTTTCTTCCATACGCGAGGTACTACCCATCCGGTGTAATGCTGACACTTCGTGATCAGGGATTTCGGGTATCGTCACCGGCCCAGCGCCCGTTCGAGTTCCTTCTTGGTCATCTTGGAGCGGCCTTCGATGTTCTTCTTCTTCGCTTCGTTGTAGAGCTGGTCCTTCGTGGGGCCGCCCGGGCCCTTCCGGTTGCCGGACCGCTCACCGCCGCGCTGCTGCGGCGACTTGCCCTTCAGCGACGTCTTGCTGGCCTGCCGGGACTCACCCGATTGGGCGCGGTTCTTGTTCACCGTCCGGGCCGCGATCTCCTTGGCCCGCTTCGTGCTCGCACCGCGGTCCTCGGCCGAGTCCTTGATGTGCTCGTACTGGCGTTCGCGCTTGCCGCTCCACGACTGAGGCATGCCCGCTCCCTTCGTCTCGCGGGGTGAGTACCCGCTTGATCGCCGGGTAAACGTCCCGGTCGTGGCGGTTACCGCGCCGGGCCTCCGGGTAAGCGGAGAGCCGTGACAACCGGGGCTTCGCCCCGAGAGGAGGGACCGATGCGGATCGGCTACACCCTGATGACCGAGCAGGCGGGCCCGAACGACCTGGTCCGGTTCGCCGCCGGTGCGGAACGGGCCGGCTTCGACTTCGAAGTCATGAGCGATCACTACTCGCCCTGGCTGGACGAACAGGGGCACGCGCCCTACGCCTGGGCCGTGCTGGGCGCGGTCAGCCAGGTGACCGAGCGTGCCGAGCTGATGACCTACGTGACCTGCCCGACCATGCGCTACCACCCGGCCGTGGTGGCGCAGAAGGCGGCGACCGTGCAGGCGCTCTCCGGCGGCCGGTTCACCCTCGGTCTCGGTGCCGGCGAGAACCTCAACGAGCACGTCATCGGCCGCGGCTGGCCGCCGGCCAACGTCCGGCACGAAATGCTCGCCGAGGCCGTGGACATCATCGGCAGCCTGTTCGGCGGCGGCTACGTCGACTACGAGGGCAAGCACTTCCGCGTCGACTCGGCGAAGCTGTGGGACCTGCCCGAGAAGCGGACCCCGATCGGGGTCGCGGTGTCCGGTTCGCAGTCGGTCCGGCGGTTCGCCCCGGTGGCGGACGTGATGATCGCGGTCGAGCCGAAGGTGGAGCTGTCCCAGGAGTGGGACGCGACGAAGCTGGGTGGCGCGCCGAGCCGCAAGGTCGGGCAGCTGCCCGTCTCGTGGGGCACCGACCGCGACGCCGCGGTGAAGCGCGCGCACGAGCAGTTCCGCTGGTTCGCCGGCGGCTGGAAGGTCAACGCCGAGCTCCCGGGGCCCGCCGGGTTCGCCGGGGCGACGCAGTTCGTCCGCGAGGACGACGTCGCCGGCTCGATCCCCTGCGGCCCGGACGTCGAACCGATCGCCGAGGCGGTGCAGGAGTTCGAGAAGGCGGGCTTCACCGACGTGGCGCTGGTCCAGATCGGCGGCGACCAGCAGGACGGCTTCCTCGACTTCGCCGAGAAGGAACTGCTCCCGGCCCTGCGGGGTTAGAGGGCACGCCGGGTCAGGCCGGCGCGGGGGCGGGCCGCTGGTCGGCCAGCGCCAGGCGCCGGTCGGCCCCGGTCACCTGCAGAGCCCGGCGGACCATCGGGTTCGTCCCGGTGACCACCAGCAGCTCGGTGCCCGCCTGGTCGGCCTGCAGGGCCGCGTGCAGCAGCACCCGGACGCCCGCCACGCCGAGGAAGTCCACTTCGGACAGGTCGACGACCAGCCGTTCCGGCGTCGCCCACAGGCGGTCGGAGAGCAGCGCGGCCAGATCGCCCGCCGTCGCGCTGTCGAGGTCGCCGCGCGCGGTCACCAGGACCGCGTGCGGAGCGGGCCACGCCGTACGCAGCCGGAGGTTGGGATGCCGAGGCCGAGGGAGGTTCATGCCGGTTCGCCACCGTTCGGGGGTGCGGCGCGGCCGCAGCGCCGCGCTCTGGAGAACGAAGCGGCTGCTGGTTGAACCGTGCTACCGAGCCTAACCCTGCGCCCACGGCTCGCAACCGTCGTTGCTCCGAACGGGCGTGCGCCGCGCCGCGGCGGTGACCGCTCGTGCCCGGCCTGATCGCGATGCAGTAATCTCGCGCTGGACCCGTTAAAGCGCTAGCGGCCCACTAGTGGCGCGCGCCCGGGTCCCCCCTGGTTGAGAGCGCCCTGTTCGAAGAAGGAGGGGCGTCACCAGGATGACGGGCGGCCATGAGCAGCTCACCGCGCGGCTGGACGAAGTCACGCTCGCGATGGAGTCGCTGACCGCGATGCTGGACAGCGAGCTCGACCTCGGCCAGATGCTCCAGGCGGTGTGCGATCACGTCGTGCAGGTGGTGCCGGGGGCCGACATGGCCAGCATCACGCTGGTGCGCGACGGGGTCCCGGAGACGGTGGCCAGCACCGACCAGCGGGCGGTGAACTTCGACCGCGAGCAGTACCGGATCGGGGACGGGCCCTGCCTGCGCGCCGCCGAGACGGGCCAGCCGGTCCGCGTGGGCGTCGGCGCGGTCGGCGACCTGTGGCCGCAGTTCGTCACGTCGGCCGCGCAGCTGGGCGTGGCCAGTTTCCTCGCCGCACCGCTGACGGTGGACGAGGACATGTCGGGCGCGGTGAACCTCTTCGGGTTCGGCGAGCACGGGTTCAGCGAGCTGGGCACCAAGATCCTCGAGCTGTACACGGCGACCGTGGTCTTCGGCCTGCGCAGCGCGCGACGCTACTTCGCGGCCCGCGAACTGGTCGACCAGCTCAACCGCGCGCTGGAGACCCGCGCGGTGATCGACCAGGCCAAGGGGATCCTGATGGCCGCGCACCGGATCACCGCGGAGGAAGCCTTCCAGCGCCTGGTGAAGCGTTCACAGGACGGCAACCGGAAGCTCCACGAGGTGGCGGCGGAGTTCGTGGCGGCGGTCGCGACGACCACCGCCTGACCCACCCGGCCCCGCACGCACGTCCCGTCGTGAGTGGTAAGGCGGGTTCTAACCCGCCTTACCACTCACGACCGGCCGCGGCAGGGGTCAGCCGGCTGGGACCTCGTCCGGCGGTGCCGCGGACTCGACCGGGGCCGGCTCCGGGCGCTGCTTGCCGCGCTGGCACGTCGTGCAGACCAGGGTGCGGCCCAGCACCGTGCCGTCGTCGGCGACGACCTGCGCCACGTGCATTGTCGGGAAGCCGCAGACCTCGCAGGGCAGTGAGCCGTCTTCGCGGCTGATGCGGATCTGGGTGCCCATGCGGCCTCCTGCTGTGACGTGGGTCTCACCACCTTGCCCGTCTCCGGGGCCGGGACCGGCCGAAGTCACTCGTTCGGCCTAGTCGTCGCGGATCTTCGGTGACGTCCGTGTCGCGTGCGGTGATCCTGGGTAATCCGCCCGCGCACGGGATTGCTGGAGGGAGCGAACATGCGAGATAAGCGCAACGATCTGCGGCCGGTGGCGGACCTCCTCGTCGACGGCGCCGACTCGCCGGAGCTGGAACGCACGCGCCGCAGGGCCGCACTGGCCGTCGCCGCGCGGGCCAAGGACCCCGAGGACTGCGCGCGGCTGCTGGACATGCTGGGGCTGCACCGGAGCGGTCAGCGCAGCAGCGACGTCGCCTGAGACCGGGGGAGGACGACATGGCCCGACCGGTGTGGAGCGGCGCGCTGAGCCTGGGGCTGGTCACCGTGCCGGTGGAGCTGTACCCGGCGGTGGCGGACCACACGATCCACTTCCACCAGTTCGAACGCGGGACGTCGGACCGGATCCGCAACCGGCGGGTCAACGAGCGGACCGGCGAAGAGGTCACCCAGGACGAGATCGTCAAGGGCTACGACCTCGGCGGCGGCGATCACGTGCTGGTCGAACCCGACGAACTGGACGAGATCGCGCCCGAGCGGTCGCGCCGGATCGACATCGAGCAGTTCGTCGAGCTCGACGAGATCGACCCGTGGTTCTTCGACAAGACGTATTGGCTCAAGCCGGCGAAGGAGGACTTCGCCAAGGCGTACGGCCTGCTGCTGCAGGCGATGGACCGCAGCGAGAAAGCCGGTGTCGCGAAATTCGTGCTGCGCGGCAAGGAATACCTCGCCGCCATCCGCGCCGGCGAGGACGTCATGGTGCTCAACACGCTGCACTTCGTCGCCGACCTGCGGAAGCCCAAGGACGTCATGGGCAAGCTGCCGGACCTGCCGAAGCCGCGGCCCAAGGAGCTCGACATGGCCCTCGCGCTGGTCGACGAGATGACCGCGCCGTGGAAGCCCGAGGAGTACCGCGACGAGTACTCGAAGCGCGTCGAAGAGCTGATCAAGGCGAAGGAAGCCGGCAAGGAGATCGCCCACGAGGAGGAGCCGGAGCCTTCGGCCGACGTGGTGGACCTGTTCGAGGCGCTGTCGCGGAGTGTCAAGAACCGCAAGGGCGGTGGCGGCGAGGAACCGAAGAAGAAGGCGGCGAAGAAGAAGGCGGCCAAGCCGGCGCTGTCCGAGCTGTCGAAGTCCGATTTGGACAAGCTGGCCCGCGAACAGGGCGTGAAGGGCCGGTCGAAGATGACGCGTGCCGAGCTCGAGAAGGCGCTGAAGGCGTCGTGACCGGGCCCGGCTGGCGCGAGCCGACCCTGGCCACGCTCACCGACCGCCGGTTCTCCGACGAGGACTGGATCTTCGAGCGCAAGCTGGACGGCGTCCGCGCGATCTGCGTGCGCGACGGCGGCACGCCGACGCTCTATTCGCGCAATCACAAGGTGATGGACAACGCCTACCCGGAGCTCGTCGAGGCCCTCGCGGATCAGGGTGGCCCGCGGTTCGTCGCCGACGGCGAGATCGTCGCCTTCGACGGCGCGAACACCAGCTTCGCCGCGCTGCAGCCCCGGATCCACATCAGCGACCCCGCGCGGGCCCGGGCGACCGGCGTGCGCGTCTACTACTACCTGTTCGACCTGCTGTACTTCGACGACCAGGACACGACCGGACTGCCCTTGCGGCAGCGGAAGGCGCTGCTGCGGGACGCGTTCGACTTCGCGGACCCGCTCCGGCTGTCGTCGCACCGCAACACCGAGGGCGAGAAGTTCTTCGAAGAAGCGTGCCGGCGCGGTTGGGAAGGCGTCATCGCGAAACGGGCGGACGCGCCGTACCACCACGGGCGGTCACCCGACTGGCTGAAGTTCAAGTGCGCGCAGGGCCAGGAACTCGTCATCGGCGGCTTCACCGACCCGCAGGGCGCCCGCCACGGCTTCGGCGCGCTCCTGCTCGGCTACCACGAAGACGGTGCCCTCAAGTACGCCGGCAAGGTCGGCACCGGGTTCGACGAGCGGCTGCTGACGTCGCTGCACGCACAGCTGCGGGAGCGGGAGACGACCCGCTCGCCGTTCGCCGGGCCGGTCAAGGAACCCGGTGCCCACTGGGTGCGCCCCGAGCTGGTGGCGCAGATCGGCTTCTCCGAGTGGACGCGGGACGGGCGGCTGCGGCACCCGCGGTTCGCCGGGCTGCGCGAGGACAAGAAGGCCGCCGACGTCGTACGGGAGCGCGCGTGAAGACTTCCCACCCGGACAAGGTGTTCTACCCCGAAGACGGGCTGACCAAGGGGGACGTCGTCGAGTACTACCGCGCCGTCGCGGACGTCATGCTGCCGCACCTGCGCGGCCGCCCGCTGACGCTGCGGCGCTTCCCCGACGGCATCGGGAAGCCCGGCTGGTTCCAGAAGCACCCGGGGGAGCACTTCCCGGACTCGATCCGCGTCGAGCGCGTTCCCCGGCGCGGTGGCGGCACCGACGAATACGTCGTGTGCGAGGACGCCGGGACGCTGGAGTACCTGGCGAACCAGGGGACGGTGGAGTTCCACGTCTGGTTGTCCACGGTCGCCGCGCCGGAGCGGCCGGACCGGCTGGTGCTGGACCTCGACCCGCCGGACGGCACCCCGGTGGCCGAGCTGCGTGCGGTGGCGCGGCGCATCCGCGACCACTACGAGCGGGTGGGGCTGACGGCGTTCGTCCAGGCCACCGGCGGCCGCGGGTTCCACGTCCTCGCGCCGCTGGACGCGAAGTCGGACACGGACGTGGTGCTGGAGCTCTCGCGTGCCCTCGCCGACCGGGTCGCCGCCGACGACCCGGATCGCCTGACCACCGCCCAGCGCAAGGAAAAGCGCGGCGACCGGATCTTCCTGGACGCCAACCGCAACTCCTACGCCCAGACGTTCGTGGCCCCGTACTCGCTGCGTGCCCGCCCGGGTGCGGCGGCCGCGACCCCGCTGGGCTGGCGCGAGCTGGGCAAGGCGGACCCGGACGGCTGGGCGCTGGGCAAGGAGAAGCAGAGGCTGGCCCGCAAAGAGGATCCCTGGCGCGAGCTGGACGAGCACGCGGGCTCGGCCGAAGCGGCGCTGAAGCAGCTCACTTGAGGAGCTTGCCCGCGGCTTTCAGGTCGGCGACGAAGCCCGCGTAGGCGTCGTCCCGGTCGGGAGCCCGCAGCACCGCCGAGGGGTGGACCGTCGCCACGGCCGACGGCACCAGCTCCGCCAGGTCCGCCGGCGGTTCCAGGGGCTCGCCCCGGTGGGCGGTCAACCGGAACTTCGGGCCCAGCAACGACTGCGCGGCCGTCGCACCCAGCAGCAGCACGAGTTCGGGGCGCACCGCGCGCAGTTCCGCCAGCAGCCACGGGCGGCACGCGACCACTTCGGTGCGGCCCGGTTTCTGGTGGATCCGGCGCTTTCCGCGTTCGTCACGCTTGAACTTGAAGTGCTTGACCGCGTTGGTGACGTACAGGGCCTGCCGGTCGAAGCCGGCTTCCTCGAAGGCGCGGTCCAGCAGCTTCCCGGCGGGTCCCACGAACGGCTCGCCCGCGAGGTCTTCCTTGTCGCCCGGCTGCTCGCCGACGACGAGAACCTTCGCCCCGGCCGAACCTTCGCCGAAGACCGTCTGCGTGGCGTCCTGGTACAGGTGGCACCCCTGGCAGCCGGACGCAGCCGACCGCAACCGGGTGAGGTCGGTGGTGTCCGGCGGCTCGGCACCGCGGGAATCCGGCATGCCCGGAGAAATTCCCCGGACGGGGGAGGGGTAAACGCGGCCGGCCCGGGTAGCCGGAACAACACCGCCAGGAGAAAGGAGTCCAGGATGACCACCGCACGCGACATCATGACGTCGGACGCGACCTGCGCCCGGGAGTCCGACACCGTGCACGACGCCGCGGTCACGATGGCGCAGAAGGGCGTCGGCGCCCTGCCGATCTGCGGCGAGGACAACCGGCTGAAGGGCATGATCACCGACCGCGACATCGTGGTGAAGGTGCTGGCCGAGGGCAAGGACCCGCGCGCGGTCCACGTCGGCGAGCTCGCCCAGGGCGAGGTCGTCACGATCGGCGCGGACGACGACGCCCAGGAGATCCTGCGCACGATGTCCGAGCACCGCGTCCGCCGGCTGCCGGTGATCGACGGGCACGACCTGGTCGGGATCGTCGCCCAGGCCGACGTGGCCAGGGCACTGTCGAACCCGAGTGCCGGCGAGCTGGTCGAGGCGCTGTCCTACGACTGAGTGGCGCTTCGACGCAGAACGGCCGCCCCCGGCGCGAGTTCCGGGGGCGGCCGTTCTGTGGGTTCGTCAGGGCGTTCCGGCCGGTGTCGCACCGTCCTCAGTGGACTCGCGGGCCGACTCGGCGCGGGCGATGTGCCAGGCCACCAAGGCGCCCGCGCTCACCGTGCCCCAGAGCACGAGCGCGGCGTCGCGGGCGAACAGGCCGACGAGCAGCATCACCACCGCGGTGACGTCGCTGAGTACCAGCAACAGGTTCCAGCGCCGGGGCGAACGCAGCTTGGGGCCGCTGAAGGCGGCGGCGAACGCGGGATCACTCGCGCGCAGCTCGGCCTCGATTTCGCGCAGGGCGTGCCGTTCTCGATCCGGGAGCATGGGGGCCTCCTCGCCTCGGCTATCGAGCGGAGTACCCGTTTTCCCCGCTTCCGAAGCGGGAAACCTCAGTGGTTGTCGCGGGGGATTCCCTTCGTCGCCGCGATGCGCTGGTAGGCCACGGCCGGCCGCAGCACCATGCCGTCACACAGCTGGTCGACCATCGACCGCTGGATCTCCTGCCACGGCGTCTGCGACTCCGGTACCGGGTACCCGCCGGCCTCGGCCAGTTCCCGGTGGCGCCGCGCGAGTTCGTCGTCGGGGATCAGCACGTCCGCGGTGCCGGCGCCGAGGTCGATCCGGACCCGGTCGCCGGTCCGCAGCACGGCGAGACCGCCGCCCGCCGCGGCTTCGGGGGAGGCGTTGAGGATCGACGGCGAGCCGGAGGTGCCCGACTGGCGGCCGTCGCCGAGGCAGGGCAGCTCGTGCACGCCCCGCTTGATCAGCTCGGCGGGCGGCCGCATGTTGACCACCTCCGCCGAGCCGGGGTAGCCGAGCGGGCCGGTGCCGCGCATGACCAGCAGCGAGTGCTCGTCGACGCCGAGGTCCTCCTCGTCGATGCGCGCGTGGTAGTCCTCGGGGCCGTCGAACACGACCGCGGTGCCTTCGTAGACACCCCCGGCCAGGTACCGGCGCCGGAACTCCGGCGAGATCACGCTGGACTTCATGATCGCCGCGTCGAAGAGGTTGCCCTTCAGCACCAGGAAGCCGGCGTCGGGCAGGAGCGCGGTGTCGAAGGTGCGGATGACGTCCCGGTCGCCCGCCTCGGCGTCGCGGCAGTTGTCGCCCAGGGTGCGGCCGTTGACGGTGGGCGCGTCCTCGTGGATCAGCCCGTGCCGCATCAGCTCGTGCACCACGGCCGGGACGCCGCCCGCGCGGTGGAACTCCTCGCCGAGGTACTTGCCCGCGGGCTGCAGGTCGACCAGCAGCGGGACGCCGTGGCCGAGCCGCTGCCAGTCGTCGAGGGGCAGGTCGACGCCGATGTGCCGGGCGATCGCCCCGATGTGGATGGGCGCGTTGGTGGAGCCGCCGATCGCGGAGCTCACGACGATGGCGTTCTCGAACGCTTCGCGCGTCAGGATGTCCGAGGGCTTGAGGTCCTCGCGGACCATCTCGACGATCCGCAGCCCGGTCCGGTAGGCCATCCGCGCCCGGTCGCGGTGCGGGGCCGGGATGGCCGCGCAGCCGGGCAGGCTCATCCCCAGGGTTTCGGCGAGCGCGTTCATCGTGGACGCCGTGCCCATCGTGTTGCAGTGCCCCGGTGACGGCGCGGACGACGCGACGAGCTCCATGAATCCGGTGTCGTCGATCTCCCCGGCGGCGAGCAGCTCCCGCGCCTTCCAGATGATCGTGCCGGACCCGGTGCGCTCGCCGTTGTACCAGCCGTTGAGCATCGGACCGCCGGAGAGCACGATCGCGGGCAGGTCGACGGTCGCGGCGGCCATCAGGCACGCGGGGGTGGTCTTGTCACAGCCGGTGGTGAGCACGACGCCGTCGATCGGGTAGCCGTAGAGGGTCTCCACCAGGCCGAGGTAGGCGAGGTTGCGGTCGAGCGCGGCGGTGGGGCGTTTGCCGGTTTCCTGGATGGGGTGGACCGGGAACTCGATCGCGACCCCGCCCGCCTCGCGGATGCCTTCACGCGTCCGGTCGGCCAGTTGCAGGTGGTGGCGGTTGCAGGGGGTCAGGTCGGAGCCGGTCTGCGCGATCCCGATGATCGGCTTGCCGGACTGCAGCTCCTCCCGGGTCAGGCCCCAGTTCTGGTAGCGCTCGAGGTAGAGCGCGGTCATGCCGGGGTCGGCGGGGTTGTTGAACCAAGCTTCGCTGCGCAGTCCCATACCGGCCAGTCTGGCAACGGCGGTTCCGGAATGCACCCCCCTCCGGCAGATGCAGTGAATGACTCATTCCTGGCCTCCGACGCCAGGAATGAGTCATTCACTGCGAGTGAGACGTGGCGGGCACCCGCGCCGGTGCCCGCCACGAACCCCCTCAGCCGAGGCCGTTGAGGCCGATCACCCGGGAGTACCAGTGGGCGCTCTGCTTCGGCGTCCGCCGCTGCGTGGCGTAGTCGACGTGGACCAGGCCGAACCGCTTCGCGTACCCCTCGGCCCACTCGAAGTTGTCCAGCAGCGACCAGTAGAAGTACCCGCGCAGGTCGACGCCGGCCTGGATGGCGTCGTGCGCCGCCCGCAGGTGCGAGTCGAGGAACGCCACGCGGTCGGTGTCGACGATGTCACCGCCGTCGGAGACGACGTCGGGGTAGGACGCGCCGTTCTCCGTGATGTACAGCGGCACCGGCCGGTAGCCGCGGTGCACCTGCAGCAGGGACTCGGTCAGCCCGGCCGGCTGGACCTCCCAGCCCGAGTCGGTGCGGGGAGCCGCCGGGTCCGGGACGAAGTGCACGTCGGCGGCACCGACCCACTCCGGGCCCGCCGGCTCGCTGCCCGGCACCGGACGGCCCGCGACGCGGTAGTCGCGGTAGTAGTTCACGCCCAGCCAGTCGACGTGCGCGGCGATGACCGCGGCGTCGTCGTCGCGCACGACGGAGCCCAGGCCGAACGGCTCGAGGTCGGCGACCAGGTCGTCCGGGTAGCCGCCGCTCAGCACCGGGTCGAGGAACAGCCGGTTCTGCAGGCCGTCGATGCGCCGGGCCGCGGCGACGTCGGCGACGTTGGCCGGGTCGTGCGGAGCGACCGGGTACAGGTTCAGCGTGATGCCGGCCGCGGTGCCCGGGGCGTGCCGCCGGATGATGTCCATCGCCAGGCCGTGTCCCAGCAGCAGGTGGTGCGTGGCCGCGACGGCCGCCGGATGGTCGGTGCGGCCGGGCGCGTGGATGCCGCCCGCGTAGCCGAGCATCGCGGCGCACCACGGCTCGTTGAGCGTCGACCAGCTGGCGACGCGGTCACCGAGCCGCTCCAGCACGGTCTCGGTGTACTCGGCGAACCGGTAGGCGGTGTCCCGGTTGGTCCAGCCGCCCTTCTCCTCCAGCGCCTGCGGGAGGTCCCAGTGGTACAGCGTGGCCCACGGCTGGATCCCGGACTCGAGCAGGCAGTCGGCCAGCCGGTCGTAGAAGGCGAGCCCGGCGGCGTTCGGCTCGCCGCCGTCCGGCCGCACCCGCGGCCAGGCCAGCGAGAAGCGGTACGCACCGAGGTTGAGCCGGCGCATCAGCCCGACGTCTTCGGAGTACCGGCGGTAGTGGTCGGCCGCCGGCTCGCCGTTGTCGCCGCCCCGGACCGCACCCGGGCGGCGGGCGAAGACGTCCCAGACCGAGTCGGTGCGCCCGTCGGCCGTCGTGGCTCCTTCGACCTGGAACGCCGCGGTGGCGGCGCCCCAGACGAAGCCAGGCGGGAACATCAACGCGGTCTCCGCCCGAACGCTGTCGGGATGTACGGACATGTTCACCCTTTCACGGCACCTTGCATGATCCCGGCCACGATCTGGCGGCCGAGGAGGACGAAGACGATGAGGATGGGAATGGTGGCCAAGGTCGTGCCGGCCAGGACGAGCGAATAATCGATGTAGTAGCCGCTCTGCAGCTTCTCCAGGGCCACCTGGACGGTGGGGTTGCCGGCGTCCAGCACGACGAGCGGCCACAGGAAGTCGTTCCACGACATCATGAACGTGAACATCGCGAGGATCGCCGCGGCCGGGCGGACGGCGGGCATGCAGACGTTCCAGAAGATCCGGATCATGCTGCAGCCGTCGACGCGCGCGGCCTCGACGAGCTCGTACGGCAGCGCGTCGAGCGTGTACTGCCGCATCCAGAACACCCCGAACGCGGTGACCAGGTTGGGCACGATCACCGCCGCCAGGCTCCCCGTCCAGCCCAGTTCGGACATCGCGATGAACAGCGGGATGATGCCGAGCTGGGTGGGCACCGCGAGGGTCACGACGATGAACACGAACGCCTTGTTGCGCCCCCGGAAGCGCAGTTTCGCGAAGGCGAAGCCGGCCAGCGAGGAGAACAACACGGTCGTCAGCGTCACCGTGCCGGACACGATGACGCTGTTGGCCAGCGCCTTCCAGAACGGCACGGTGTCGAACACCCGCGCGGCGTTGGCGAAGAAGTTGCCGCCGGGCACGAACGGCGGGATGCGCTCGGTGAGCATCCCGTTGTCGCGGCTGGCCACCAGGAACGACCAGTAGAACGGGAACAGCGAACCGAGCACGAAGATCGCCAGCACGACGTAGGTCGCCTTGCGGGGCCTGCCGAGCGTGGCGACCTTCTGCCGGAGGCCCGGCTTCCTCGTGTCACCGCCGAGGTCACGGCCTTGGACATCACTCTGGAGTGTGGTCATTTCTTCTTCACCTTCACCGCCGGGGTGCTGGCGATCCGGCTGGTGATGAAGAAGTTCGCCAGCGCGATGAGCACGATGATCAGGAACAGCACCCAGGCGATCGCCGAGGCGTAGCCGAGGTCGGCGTTCTGGAACGCCGTCTGGTAGAGGTACAGCGTCACGGTCTGGAACTGGTTGGTGGAACCGCCGTTGTTCGACCCCGGCATGGCGTCGAACAGCTTCGGCTCGGTGAAGATCTGCAGGCCACCGATCGTCGAGGTGATGGTGATGAAGATCAGCGTCGGCCGCAGCAGCGGCAGGGTGACGTTCCAAAAGCGGCGCCACGTGCCGGCGCCGTCGATCAGCGCCGCCTCGTGCAGTTCCTTCGGGATGGCCTGCATGGCCGCCAGCACGATCAGGGCGTTGTACCCGGTCCAGCGCCAGTTCACCATGATCGCGATGGCGACGTGGCTGGCGAACCGGTTGGCCTGCCATTCGATCGGGTCCAGTCCGAAGGTCTGCAGCACGCCGTTGATCAGCCCGTACTTCGAGCCGAACAGGTTGGCGAAGATGATGCCGATGGCGACGAGACTGGCCGCGTACGGGAGCAGGATGCCCACGCGCCAGCCGGTCGCGCCGCGCAACCGGGCGCTGAGCAGCGCCGCCAGCAGGATCGCGATGATCAGCTGCGGGATGCTGGAGAGCAGGAAGATGCTGATCGTGTTGACCAGCGCGTTCCAGAACTGCGTGTCCGCGAACAGCTCGGTGTAGTTGCCGAAGCCGAGGAAGTCGGGGTGGTCGGCCCCGGCCTCCCATTTGAACATCGAGACGTACGCCGTGTAGAGCAGCGGGAACAGGCCGACGATCCCGAACACGACGAAGAAGGGGGCGATGTAGAGGTACGGCGAGACCTTGACGTCCCACCGGCTCAACCGGTGACGGAAGGTGGGCCGGGGAGACACCCGCTCCCCGGCCTTACTCCCTTCTGGCGCGACCTTGTCGATGACGGTCATCGGTTCAGCGCGTGATCTTCTTCGCGGCTTCGACCATCTGGTTCCACGCGTCCGCCGCCGGCTTGCCCTGTTCGACCGCCTGCAGGGCCGGGCTGGACGCGTTTTCCTGGATCTGGCCGTCACCGGGGCCCTTGTACTGCGGCTTCTGGACCTTCTTGGCCTGCTCGGCGAACAGCTGGCCGACCTTCGTGTCGCCGAAGTAGTCGTTGGTGTAGTTCAGCAGCGCCGGGTCCGAGAGCGCCTTGACCTGGCTGGGGAAGGTGCCCTTGGCCTGGAACGCCTTGATCTGCTGCTCGGGCGCGGTCAGCCAGGCCGCGAGTTCGGCGGCTTCCTTCGGGTGCTTCGACTGCGTCGGGACGGTCAGGTACGAGCCACCCCAGTTGCCGCCGCCGCCGGGGAACGCCGCGGTGACCGCCCACTTGCCCGCGTTCTCCGGGCCGGCGTGCTCCTTGATGACGCCGAGCATCCACGCCGGGCACACCTTCGTGGCGAACGCGCTCTGCTTGAAGCTGGCTTCCCACTCGGGGCTGAACGCCGTGAGCTTGGCCGACTCGCCCTTGGCGACCGCGTCGGTGACCTTGGTCCAGGCGTCCTTGAGGCCCTGGTTGCTCTCGACGGCCAGCTTGTCGTCCTTGTTGATGTAGCCCTCGGGAAGCTGGTTGACCATCGCGTTGAAGTTCTGCGAGGCCGAGTCGAACCAGGCCTTGCCGTTGCTCTTCTTCACGAAGTCCGCGCCGGCCGCGAAGTAGCTGTCCCAGGTGGCGAACAGCGGCTTGACGGCTTCGGGGTCGTCCGGCAGGCCGGCGGCCTTGAACATGTCCTTGCGGTAGCACATGGCGAGCGGGCCGATGTCGGTGCCGTAGCCGATGAGCTTGCCGTCCTTGGTCTTGGCGGCTTCGTACTTCCAGCTCAGCCAGCGGTCCGGGGAGGCGTCGGCCGGGCCGATCTTGCTCAGGTCGTTGAACTTGGAGCCCTTGTCGAGGAAGTCCGACAGGTGACCCTCTTCGAGGGCCGTCACGTCGGCGAGACCGGAACCCGCGGCCAGCTTGGTGACGAGTTCCTCGTGGTAGGGACCGCCCTGGCCGGTCTTGCGGTGGGTGATCTTGATGTTCGGGTGCAGCCGCTCGTACTCCGGGATGAGGCCCTCGTAGCCGAACTCGGTGAACGTCGCCAGCGTCAGCTCGACCTTCTCGTTCGGGTTCGCGGCCGCCGGCGTGTTCGTGTCACCGCCCCCGCTGCAGGCCGAGGCGCCGAGCGCCGTCATCGTGATGCCCAGTGCCAGGACCAGGCCGTTCCGGATCGTTCTCACGTGTCCAACCACCTTGTTGACGGGAATGAGCGCTCTCACTGCTGGGAGCCGATCTGGGAGCGCTCCCAGGTGTGGGAGAGTCTGGTGGGGCCCCTTACCGGTGTCAAGAGGTCGTAACCGGAGTGTTTCCTGCGAGGAGCGCTCCCGGACGCGCGAGGACGTGAACGTTAAGCTGAGACGGTCAGAGTTGCAGAGGGTGAGCGAGGGCGGTGCCGTGGGGCCTCGAGCAGGGGATGAAGAACGGCCGACACTGGAGGACGTCGCGGCGTTCGCCGGTGTGTCGCGGTCGACGGCGTCACGGGCGTTGAACGACGACGCGTACGTCAGCGCGGCGGCGCGCGAGAAGGTCCTGGCCGCGGCCCGTGACCTGGGCTATTCCCCGAACCAGGCGGCGCGGTCGCTGGTCACGCGCCGCACCGGGGCGATCGCGGTGGTGCTGTCGGAGCCGGAGTCCCGGCTGCTCGACGACCCCTACCGCGCCGCCGTCATGCGGGCGGGCTACCGGGAGCTCGCCGACGTCGGCCGCCAGATGGTGCTGATCTTCAGCGACATCCGCGAGGACCTGAGCCGCACGGTCCGGTTCCTCGAGGGCGGCCACGTCGACGGCGCGCTCGTGTTCGCCCCGCACCGGGCCGACCCGCTGCCGAAGGCGCTGCGGCTGCTGCGCATCCCGGTGGTGTTCGGCGGCCAGGCGGCCGGCATCCGCCGCGGTGTCCACGTCGTCGACTTCGACAACGAGGGCGGCGCCCGGCTGGCGGTCGAGCACCTGGTCGCCTCCGGCAGGCGGCGGATCGCCACGATCGCCGGCCCCCAGGACCAGAGCGCCCCGATCGACCGCCTCGCCGGCTGGCGCAAGACCCTTCTCGACGCCGGGCTCGACCCCGCCGACCTGGCCGAAGAGGGCGATTTCACCCTCTCGGGCGGCGCGAACGCGATGTCGTCGCTGCTGGCCCGGCACCCGGACCTCGACGCGGTGTTCGTCGCCAGCGACATGATGGCCGTGGGCGCGCTGCGCACCCTCGGCGGCGCGGGCCGCCGCGTCCCGGACGACGTCGCGGTGGTCAGCTTCGACGACAACGTGACACTGGCCCCGGCCATGGATCCGCCGCTGACGTCGGTCCACCAGGACCCGCGCGAGCAGGTCCACGCCATGGTCGAGACCCTGATGCGGCTGCTCGACGACCAGAACCTGAAGCCGCGCCAGCACATCCTCCCGGTCTCCCTGGCGGTTCGCGCTTCCAGCTGACCCACCGTGTCCGGCCGAACCCGCGTGTCGTCCATCCGGACACGCGGGTCGTCCGGCTGGGCGCGTGCCGGTTCTCCGGTCGCGCTCAACTCCGCGTGCGCTGCGCCGACCGGCGTTCCCCGGTAGGTGGGAGCTTTCCGGCGCAGGTGTACACGTTCGGCGCTAAATAACGTTTCACGAAACGGTGCGTCACCGCCTGGCTGGGCCGAAAGAGTGATGTGCCCACCATCGGGGGCGGCTGTTCAGGAGCGTTCAGTGCGCCGCCGCTCGCCGGACGCGCAGAAGTGACGTTCCGGGCCCCGGTGTCCTTCTGACTCGATTCTTTACATCCAGGTTTCCGGCTGGCTACCGTCTGCGCCTGGAAGCGCTCCCAGATCGCTGGCTCCCTACGGACAAAGGAGTTCCGCAGCCATGCGTTCCTCTCCTCGAAAGCGCGCCCGTGCGCTGGCACTGGCCTCGGCCGTGCTGGCGGTCACGGGTGCGGTGGTCGCCCCACCACCGGCGCTCGGCGCCGACATCGCCTGTTCCGTCACCTACACCACCAACGACTGGGACACCGGGTTCACCGCGAACGTCTCGCTGCGCAACGACGGAGCTCCGTTCGACAGCTGGAAGGTCGGCTGGACGTTCCTCGACGGCCAGAAGGTCCAGCAGGGCTGGAGCGCCACGTTCGCCCAGTCGGGCGCGGCGGTCACGGCGACGAACCTGTCCTACAACGGCCACCTCGACACGGGCGCGAGCACGTCGTTCGGGTTCAACGGCACGAAGGGCTCGGCCAACCGCCCGCCGACCGACTTCTCGGTGAACGGCACCGCGTGCACCGGCGCGAACAAGGCGCCGACGGTAACCCTGACCTCGCCGAGTTCGACCGGCACCTACTACGCCCCGGCGACGATCCCGCTGGCCGCGACGGCCGCGGACAGCGACGGCACGGTGAGCAAGGTCGAGTTCTACGCCGGTGACACGCTGCTGGCCACCGACACCGCCGCGCCGTTCGAAGGCAACTGGGGCAACGTCCCGGCCGGGACGTACTCGATCAGCGCCAAGGCCTACGACAACAAGGGCGCCAGCACGACCTCCAGCCCGGTCAGCGTGAAGGTCCTGTCCGGGCCGACCATCGTCGCCGCCCCGGCGACCGCGCAGGTCAAGCAGGGCGGGACGACGACGTTCGCGGTTTCCCTCGCCGGTGCCCCGTCCGCGCCGGTGACCGTCGCGGTCGCGCGGACGGCGGGCAGCACGGACCTGACGGCCGCTCCGGCGAGCCTGACGTTCACGGCGTCGAACTGGAACGTGCCGCAGAACGTCACGGTCTCCAGCGCCGACAACGGCGGCGACCTGGGCAGCGCGACCTTCACCGCGAGCAGCTCCGGCTACACCGCGGCGACGGTGACGGTGAACGAGATCTCGTCGTCCACTTCGGACTACCAGCTCGCGTTCCTGACGCAGTACAACAAGATCAAGGACCCGAACAACGGCTACTTCCGGAAGTTCGGCAACATCCTGGTGCCCTACCACTCGATCGAGACGCTGATCGTCGAGGCGCCGGACCACGGGCACGAGACGACGTCGGAGGCGTTCAGCTACTACCTGTGGCTGGAAGCGTCCTACGGCCGGGTGACCGGCGACTGGGCCCCGTTCAACCAGGCCTGGACCTCGATCGAGACCTACGCCATCCCGTCGGCGGCGGACCAGCCGGGCAACTCCGGCTACAACGCCACCAAGCCGGCGACGTACGCGGCGGAGTACCCGAGCCCGAAGTCGTACCCGTCGCCGCTGCAGTCGAACGTTCCGGTCGGGTCCGACCCGATCGCGGCCGAGCTGAAGGCGGCCTACGGCTCGCCGGACGTCTACGGCATGCACTGGCTGCTGGACGTGGACAACATCTACAAGTTCGGCCACTGCGAGGACGGCACCAACACCGCGCCGGCGTTCATCAACACCTTCCAGCGCGGCTCGCAGGAATCGGTGTGGGAGACGGTCACGCAGCCCAGCTGTGACGTGCTGAAGTTCGGTGGCAAGAACGGCTACCTCGACCTGTTCACCGGCGACTCCTCCTACGCCAAGCAGTGGAAGTACACCGACGCGCCCGACGCGGACGCCCGCGTGGTGCAGGTGGCCTTCCAGGCCGAGAAGTGGGCGCAGGCGCAGGGCAAGAGCGCCGACGTCGCGGCCGTGCTGAAGAAGGCGTCGAAGATGGGCGACTACCTGCGGTACTCGCTGTTCGACAAGTACTTCAAGAAGATCGGCAACTGCGTCGGCCCGGCGAGCTGCCCGGCGGGCACCGGCAAGGACAGCGAGCACTACCTCATCTCGTGGTACTACGCCTGGGGCGGTTCGATGGACTCGTCCAGCGCCTGGGCGTGGCGGATCGGCGACGGTGCGGCGCACCAGGGTTACCAGAACCCTCTGGCCGCGTACGCGTTGTCGGCCGATCCGGGCCTGAAGGTCACTTCGGCGACCGGGGCGACCGACTGGGCGACCAGCCTCAGCCGGCAGATGGAGTTCCTGCAGTGGCTGCAGTCGTCCGAAGGCGGTCTCGCCGGCGGTGCGACCAACAGCTGGGACGGCCAGTACGGCACCCCGCCCGCGGGCACGCCGACGTTCTACGGGATGTACTACGACTGGCAGCCGGTCTGGCACGACCCGCCGAGCAACCAGTGGTTCGGCTTCCAGACCTGGGGCATGGAGCGGATCGCCGAGTACTACCAGGCGACCGGTGACGCCCGGGCGAAGAAGATCCTCGACAAGTGGGTGCCCTGGGCGATCGCGAACACCACGGTCGGCGCGGGCGGGAGCTTCCAGATCCCGTCCGACCTGACCTGGAGCGGCGCACCGGACACGTGGAACGCCACCAGCCCCGGGTCGAACACCGGCCTGCACGTCGCGGTGAAGAACTACAGCCAGGACGTCGGGGTCGCGGCCTCGCTCGCCAAGACGCTGCTCTACTACGCGTCCGGGTCGAGCAACGCCCAGGCCAAGACGGTCGGGGAGCAGCTGCTGAACGCCCTGTCGGCCAACACCGACGCCAAGGGCATCGCGGTGCCGGAGACCCGGACGGACTACGACCGGTTCGACGACAAGTACAACGCCACGACCGACCAGGGGCTGTACGTGCCCTCGGGCTGGACGGGCACCATGCCGAACGGCGACGCGATCAACTCCAGCTCCACGTTCCTGTCGATCCGGTCGTTCTACAAGAGCGACCCGCAGTGGCCGAAGGTCCAGGCCTACCTGGACGGCGGGGCTGCGCCGACGTTCACCTACCACCGGTTCTGGGCGCAGTCGGAGATCGCCACGGCGTTCGCCGCGCACGTCGCCCTGTTCGGCTGAGAGGCACTTGATGAAGCGACTGCTCTCGCTGGTGGTCGCCGCACTGGTCGGGGGCGCCGTTCTCACGGCGTCCCCGGCCACCGCGGCCCCGCAGGCCACGGCGGCGGCCGGCACCGGCACCGGGTTTTGGCACGCTGCCGGATCCCAGCTGTACGACTCGACCGGTGCACCGGTCCGGATGACCGGGATCAACTGGTTCGGTGCCGAGACGGCCAACTACTCGCCGCACGGGCTGTGGAGCCGCAACTACAAGGACATGCTCGACCAGATGGCCGGGCTCGGGTACAACACGCTGCGGCTGCCGTACTCGAATCAGCTGTTCGACGCCGGGTCCAAGCCGGTCAGCATCGACCAGGTGCAGAACCCGGACCTGCAGGGCCTGTCCGGCCTGCAGGTGCTCGACAAGATCGTCGCCTACGCCGGCGTCAAGGGCATGCGCGTGCTCCTGGACCGGCACCGGCCGGACTCCGGCGCGCAGTCCCCGCTCTGGTACACCAGCGCGTACTCCGAAAGCCGCTGGATCTCCGACTGGACGATGCTGGCCCAGCACTACAAGGGCAACCCGACGGTGATCGGCGCCGACCTGCACAACGAACCGCACTCGATCCAGGGCGGCGGGGGAGCGTGCTGGGGCTGCGGCGACACCGCGACCGACTGGCGGCTGGCCGCCGAGCGCGCCGGCAACGCCGTGCTCGCGGCGAACCCGGACTGGCTGATCGTCGTCGAAGGCGTCGACTGCGTCGGCGGCACCGGCGACCCGGAGTGCGGCTGGTGGGGCGGCAACCTCTCCGGGGCGAAGCAGTTCCCGGTGCGACTGTCCAAGCCGGACAAGCTGGTGTACTCCGCGCACGAGTACGCGACTTCGGTCTTCGCCCAGAAATGGTTTTCCGACCCGGCGTTCCCGGCGAACCTGCCCGCGCTGTGGGACCATTTCTTCGGCTACCTGCACAAGCAGAACATCGCGCCGGTGCTGCTCGGGGAGTTCGGCTCCACGCTCGCCGACCCGCGCGACAAGGTCTGGCTGCAGGAACTGATGAAGTACGCCGGCACGGGCCCGTCCGGGATGAGCTTCACCTACTGGTCGTGGAACCCGAACTCGGGCGACACCGGCGGCATCCTCAACGACGACTGGACGACGGTCAACCAGGCCAAGCAGGCGATCCTGCAGCCGTACCTGATCCCGCCGGTGGGCTCGGGCGGCGGCACGACCGACCCGCCGCCCGCGTCGAGCTGCGGGGTCACCTACCACGTCGACAACACCTGGCAGGGCGGCTTCACCGCCACCGTGACGCTGAAGAACACCGGCAGCGCGGCGCTGAAGAACTGGGCGCTCGGCTGGACCGTGCCGTCCGGGACGCAGATCACCGGCGGCTGGAACGCGACCGTCACACAGACCGGGCAGCAGGCGAGCGCCAAGGCGCCCGCCTGGGCGCCCGACCTCGCCGGCGGGGCCTCGGTGTCGATCGGCATCCAGGCCACCGGCGGCTCGACCGGCGCACCGAGCGGCTTCGCCGTCGGCGCGACCGCCTGCACCACCTGACCCACCCCACCGAAAAACACTAAGGAGCGCACTCGATGAGGAGTGAATTCTGGTCCGCGAAGAGGAAGTCACGGTTCGCCGTGGCGTCCTCGGTGACGGCGGCGGCGATGACCGCCGGATTACTGGTGGCCGGGGGCAGTCCGGCGGGCGCCGCCACCGGCTGCAAGGTCACCTACACGGTCAACCAGTGGGACACCGGCTTCACCGCGAACGTCTCCGTGACCAACCTCGGCGACGCCGTTTCGTCCTGGAACGTCGAATGGGACTTCGCCGGCAACCAGCAGGTGCAGCAGGGCTGGAGCGCCACGTTCAGCCAGAGCGGCAAGCACGTGAGCGCGAAGAACCCCTCGTGGGGCGGCAACCTGGGCGCGAACGCGACGGCCAGCTTCGGCTTCAACGGCTCGTACTCGGGCACCAACGACATCCCGACGTCGTTCTCGCTCAACGGGGCCCACTGCGACGGCACGTCCCCGACCACGACGCCGACGACCCCCAGCACCACCACGACGACCCCGACGACGACGCCCACGACCACGACGACCACCCCGACGACGGTGACCACGACGCCCCAGCCCGGGACGCACGTGGACAACCCGTACGTGGGGTCGAAGGGGTACGTGAACCCGGACTGGTCGAGCGAGGTCAGCGCGGCGGCCGCGGCCAAGGGCGGCACGCTCGGCGCCCAGATGGCCAAGGTGGCCAACACCTCGACCGCGGTCTGGCTGGACCGGATCGCCGCGATCGCCGGCACGGCGGACTCCCGGGGCCTGCGTGGGCACCTGGACGCGGCGCTGGCCCAGCAGAGCGGCGGCACCCCGGTGACCATCCAGATCGTCGTCTACGACCTGCCGAACCGCGACTGCGCGGCGCTGGCGTCCAACGGTGAGCTGAAGGCCGCGCAGAACGGCCTGGCCCGGTACAAGAGCGAGTACATCGACCCGATCGCCTCGATCCTGTCCGACGCGAAGTACGCGCCGCTGCGGATCGTGACGATCGTCGAGCCGGACTCGCTGCCGAACCTGATCACGAACACCTCGATGGCGACCTGCGCGGAAGCGCAGTCCACCGGGGTGTACACGCAGGGCATCCAGTACGCGCTGAACAAGCTGCACGCGATCTCCAACGTCTACAACTACCTGGACATCGCGCACTCGGCGTGGCTGGGCTGGGACAGCAACTTCGGTCCGTTCGTCAACCTGGTCAAGCAGACCCTGCAGGGCACCACGGCCGGCGTGAACAGCATCGACGGCTTCATCAGCTCCACGGCCAACTACACGCCGCTGACCGAGCCGAACCTGCCCGACCCGAACCTCACGGTCGGCGGGCAGCAGCTGAAGTCGGCGACGTTCTATCAGTGGAACCCGTACTTCGCCGAGGTTCCGTTCGCCACCGCGATGTACAACGCCTTCGTGGCGGCGGGCCTGCCCAGCAGCATCGGCATGCTGGTGGACACCTCCCGCAACGGCTGGGGCGGCGCGGCCCGGCCCAGCGGGGCCTCCGGGTCCACGGTGGACGCCTACGTGAACTCGGGCCGGATCGACCGGCGGCTGCACCGCGGCAACTGGTGCAACCAGAGCGGCGCCGGCCTCGGCGTGCGGCCCACGGCGGCACCCGCGGCGCACTTCGACGCCTACGTCTGGGTCAAGCCGCCGGGTGAGTCCGACGGCGCCAGCCAGCAGATCCCGAACGACGAAGGCAAGGGCGCGGACCCGATGTGCGACCCGACCTTCCACGGGACGCAGCAGGCCAACGGCGGCAACCTGACCGGTGCCCTGCCGAACGCCCCGCTGTCCGGCAAGTGGTTCGAGGCCCAGTTCGAGGAACTGGTCCAGAACGCCTACCCGCCGGTGCAGTAAGACCCCGGGCCGGGCGGTGCCGCGCAGCCGCCGCCCGGCCCGGCCTCCACCACGGTGGCAGCGGCCTGTCCCGCCGGGCCGCTCGCCGCGGTCCCGCCCGCGCCGCCTGACCGGCCGGGCGGGACAGCGAGATCCGGCCCCGGTGCCCGCAGCGGCCTCCTGCGGCCCCGGGCCGGATCCCGCGGCTCGTCGCTTCGGCGGCTCAGCCGAGGTCCTTGCGGAAGCTCAGCCGGTCCAGTCCCGGCCCGTCGTAGTCGGGCTGGACCGGCACCCCCTCGAACTCCTTCGGCCCTGGTTCGGTGACGAACCCCATCCGGGTGTGGAACGCGTGCGAACCCTTGTTCTCCGGCGAAGTGATCGCCCGGACCACCGAGCGCCCGTGCGCGGCGCTGTAGGCGAAGAAGCGCTCGTACAGCGCTGCGCCCAGCCCGCGGCCGCGCTCCGCGGGCTCGACCCCGACGAAGTGGATGTAGCTCTCGGCCGGCCTCGACGGCGAGAGGAACCCGATCAGGAACGCGACGATCCGCTCGTCCGCTGTCACCAGGAAGCTGCTGTCGGTGAAATGCTGGAACATCAGCTTCGGCAGCAGCAGTGCCCGCTGGCGCGAGCCCGCTTCGCCGCCGAGGCCACCCCACCAGCGGTCGAGGACCGCCAGCACCGGGAGGTGGTCGTCCGGGCCGGGGTGCCGGATCGTGTGGTGCCGCCAGGGCTCGGGCAGGGGGGAGACCATGGCCCCCACCCTGCCCTGTCCGCCGGGCCCCGGCGAGCGGGTTTCCGGTCAGGGGACGAGCTTGTGCACCCCGATCAGCACCTGCTGCCAGACGGCGGCGGGATCGGCGCCCTGCTCGACCGCCTTGAGCGACGGCGCGATCACCGTCTCCTGGATCTTGCCGTCGCCCGGCCCCTTGTACTGCGGTTTCCCGACCTTGCGGGCCTGTGCGACGAACACCTGGCCGCTCAGCGCCCCGCCGAAGTAGCCGTTCATCTCGCTGAGCAGGTCCGGGGAGGTGAAGGCGTCGACCTGGCTCGGGAAGTTCCCGCTGACCCGGAACGCGTGCAGCTGCTGCTCCGGCGCGGTCAGCCAGGCGGCGAGCGCGGCGGCCTCCTTCTGGTGCGGGCTCGAGGACGGCACGGTGAGGAAGGACCCACCCCAGTTGCCGCCGCCGTCCGGGAAGGCGTCGGTGAGCGCCCACTTGCCCGCGTTGCCGACGCCGGCCTGCTGCTCGATGACGCCGAGCATCCACGACGGACAGACCTTCGTCGCGAAGGCGCCGGTGCGCAGGCCGTTGTTGCCGTCGTCCTGGAAGGCGGTCAGCCCGGCCGACTGCCCCTGCTTCACCGCGGCGGTGACCTGGTTCCAGGCGTCCCTCAGCGCGGTGTTCGTCTCCAGCGTCGAGTGGTCTTCGCGGTCGAGGTAGCCGACCGGGAGCTGGTTGACCTTGGCGTTGAAGACCTGCGCCGCGGAGTCGAACCACGGCTTGCCGTGCGAGCGCTTGACGTACTTCTCGCCGGCCTGGAAAAAGCTGTCCCAGGTCGCGAACATCGTCTTCACCGAGCCCGGGTCGGTCGGCAGCCCGGCCGCTTCGAGCAGGTCCTTGCGGTAGCACATGGCCAGCGGGCCGATGTCCGTGCCGTAGCCGACGAGCTTGCCGTCCTTGCTGCGGCCCGCCTCGTACTTCCACTCCAACCACCGGCCGGGCTTCACGTCGGGCGGCCCGATCTCGGCCAGGTCGGCGAACTTGTCCGCGTGGGCGAGCACGTCGGCGAGGTGGCCTTCCTCGACGGCCTGGACGTCGGCGAGCTCCTGGCCCTTCTGCAGCTTGTCCAGCAGGTCCTGGTGGTACGGTCCACCCTGCTCGGTCCGGACCTGGCGGATGGTGAGCCCGGGGTGGGTGAACTGGTAGCCGGGGATCAGGTCGTCGTAGCCGAACTCGCCGAACGTCGCCACGGTGAGTGTGATCCGCTCCGGCGTGCCCGGCCCGCACCCGCCGGTCAGGATGAGCAGGACGACGGCGGCGGCGAAGGCCAGCTGTCTTCGGATCTGCTTCATGCGCGCGCACTCCCCGTTCGCGGCACGCTCCCGGCCCCCATTGGCTGGGAGCGCTCCCGGGGGGAGTCTCGTTTCCCGATGCGGCAGGTGTCAAGGTACGCGACGGCGGGTGTCCGCACGGACACGGACCGCGGGGTCCGTGTCCGGCGTCTTGGCTGGTGCCGTCGGTTGTGGTGCTCGGACTCGTGGTGCGAAGAGAGGGTGCGATGAAGCGTCCGACGATCACCGACATCGCGAAGGAGGCCGGCGTCTCCAAGGGCGCGGTGTCCTACGCCCTCAACGGCCGCCCCGGCGTCTCGGAGGCCACTCGGCGGCGGATCACCGAGATCGCCCGGGAGCTCGGGTGGGCGCCGAGCAGCACCGCGCGGGCGCTGTCCGGCGGCCGGACCGGGGCGCTCGGCCTGGTGCTCGACCGGTCCCTGGAGGCGTTCGTCCCGGCCCTGCTCGACGGCTTCGAGGGGGAGTTGCTGCTGCAGGTCGCGCCCGGCCGCGACGCGGCGGTGGTCATCTACCGCCGGTGGCGGGCGGAGCGGAGGGTCGACGGCGTGCTGCTGACCGAGCCGGGCTGCGCGGCCGAGCTGGTGCGGATCGGCCTGCCGGCGGTGGCGCTCGGCGGCCCGGGCGGGCTGCCGGGTGTCCCGTCGGTGCTGGTCGACGACGTCACCGGCGCCGCCGAGGCGCTGGCCTACCTCGCCGCACTGGGGCACCGGCACGTGGTCCGCATCGCGGGTGCGGCGGCGTTCGCCGACCCCGCGGCGCGGGGCCGGGCGTTCACCACCGCGGCGACCGGGATCCCGCACCCGGGCACGGTCCGCCCCGAACCCTCGGCCGACGCGGTCCGCCGGGTGCTGTCCACCCGTCCCCGGCCCACGGCGCTGCTGTGCGACACCGACGACCTCGCGGTGGCCGCGCTCGCCGCCGCGCGGGAACTCGGCCTCGCGGTGCCGAAGGACCTCTCGGTGGTGTCGTGGGACGACACCCCGCTCTGCCGGCTGGTCCGCCCGGCGCTCACGGCCATCCGGCGCCCGCTGGCCGAACTCGGCTCGCTGGCGGCCGGGGTCCTGCAGGACCTGCTGGCGGGGGAGCAGGTCGGTGACGTGTACACGTCCCGGCCGCGGTTGATCACCCGCGGCAGCACGGGCCCGGCGAACGCGTGAGGGCCGCTTCGGGGAACACTCCCCGAAGCGGCCCTCCCGGACTGTCCACTCAGGATGGTTCAGGTGCCCTGGCAGGTCGGTGACGGGGGCACGCTTCCTCCTGTCGTGTTGACGACCATGCCGAAGGCGGCCGTGCCGTCGGCCGCGATGCTGCCGTTCCAGTCGGCGTTGCGGACCGTGACAGCCGAGCCGGACTGGCTGAGCGTGCCGTTCCACACGCTGGCGATCGTCTGGCCCGCGGGCGGTGTCCAGCTCACCTGCCAGCTCCGGTACGCCGTCGTGCCGTGGTTCATCACCGTCACGGTGGCCTGGTAGCCGCCGCTCCAGGTATTGGTGATCTCGACCATCGCCATGCACGAACCCGGCGGCATCGGCGTCGTGGTGGTCGTCGGCGTGGTGGGGGTGGTCGGCTTGGTGGGCGTCGTCGGGGTGGTCGGCGTGGTCGGGGTCGTGGGCGTCGTCGTGGTGCCCGTTCCCGGGTCCTTCACGCCCGTGACCTCGCCGTGCCCGCCGTCGAAGGTGACGTCCGAGCAGCCGTAGAACGTTTCCGCGCTGTCCGAGCGCTTCCACACCGAGTAGATGATGTGCCGGCCGGACTTGTTCGACGGCAGTGCGCCGCTCCACTTGTACTGGCCTTCCACCGTGCCCACCTGGCCGGTCACCGGCGGGTGGTCCACCGTCAGGAACGGCTGGTCCTCCAGGGAGTCCCAGGTGAGCGGCTGGTTCGGGTTCCAGCCGTCCTTCGTCACGTACGTGTAGAACCAGCCCGGGTGGGCGGCCCACGCGTTGTACGAGAAGTCGAACTGGGCGCCGGCGGTGAGGTGGGTCAGCGGCCAGTTGCCGACCCCGTCGAACCCGGCGTAGTTCGGGTTCCCGCCGGAGCACAGCTTCCCGTCGGGGATGAACCCGCGCGTGCGCCCGGCGCCGTCGGACCGCAGCACGCCGAACCAGTTGTACAGCGAGTTGGCGCCGCTGACCCCCACCGCGGCCGCGCAGGCCGGGTTCTGCGGCTTGATCTCACCGGTCGAACTGAGCCCGTCCTGCCAGCACAGGAAGGTCCGGCTGCCCGGTTTCATCATGGCGCCGTGCGCCTCGGCCGTGCCGGTGGTCAGCAGGACGGCGGTCAGGCTCGCCAGCAGCACGGTGACGGCGGCGAGGATGGTACTTCGTCTCCTGGTCACGTCAGTCCCTTCATTGGGTTGCGTGCGTCGAAGACTGGGAGCGCTTCCAAGGTCAGGATACGCGGTGGGGGTCACTTCCGGAACAGCCCGCGATGGCCGGGGCGGGGGCCTTGGCCTACGTTTTGCGGGGGCCGTCGAACGCCGGCGGGCCGTGGAGAAAGGCAGAGAGTGGACAGTCCGTCTTCGGTTCCCGCCTGGGTGCGCGCCGAACCCGCCCGGCTGCTCGGTTTCGCCCGCGGCGCGGCGCACCCGGACGGCGGGTTCGCCTGGCTCGACGACACCGGGCGCCCGGTGCTCGACCGGCCCGTCGAGACCTGGATCACCTGCCGGATGACGCACGTCTTCGCCCTCGCCGCCCTGCAGGGCGCGGACACCGGTGAGCTGGTCGCGCACGGCATCGCGGCGCTGACCGGCCCGCTGCGCGACGCGGAGCACGGCGGCTGGTACGCCTCGACGGCCTTGGCCGAAAAGCGGGCCTACGAGCACGCGTTCGTCGTGCTGGCCGCCGCGAGCGCGGCCGCGGCCGGCGCCGACGGAGCGCGGCCGTTGCTGGCCGAAGCCCTGGAAACCGTCGAACGCCGGTTCTGGGAACCGGACGCCGGGCTGGTCGCCGACGTCTGGGACCGCGGCTGGACGCGCCTGGAGGACTACCGCGGCGCCAACGCCAACATGCACACCGTGGAGGCCCTCCTGGCCGCCGCCGACGTCACCGGCGACGCGGTGTGGACCGCGCGTGCTTTGTCCATTGTGGAGCGTCTGGTGCACGGCGAAGCCCGCGCGCACGGCTGGCTGCTGCCGGAGCACTACGACCCGGACTGGCGCGTGCGGCTCGAGTTCAACCGCGCCGAACCCGCCCACCCCTTCCGCCCGTTCGGCGCCACCGTCGGGCACCTCTTCGAATGGGCGCGGCTGGCCGTCCACCTCGGACGGGCGCTCGGGGACACCGCGCCGGCATGGCTGGTGCCCGACGCGGCCGCGCTGTTCGAGGCCGCCGTCCGGTACGGCTGGGCCGTCGACGGCCGGCCGGGGTTCGTCTACACGACCGACTTCGCCGGGACGCCGGTGGTGCGCACCCGGCTGCACTGGGTGGTGGCCGAGGCGGTGGCCGCGGCGTGGACGCTGCACCAGGAGACCGGCGACCCGGCGTACCTCGCCCGGTTCCAGCAGTGGTGCGGGCACGCCGAAACCTGCTTCGTCGACCGCGAACGCGGTTCGTGGCACCACGAACTCGACCCGGACAACCGGCCCGCCACGACCGTGTGGGAGGGCAAACCGGACGTCTACCACGCCTACCAGGCGACGCTGCTGCCCGAGCTGCCGCCCGCGGCGTCGTTCGCCGGCGCGCTCCTCGCGCGCGGATAAACTGCCCTCGCCGTCCTCTTTCGACAAGGAGCACCATGTCGCCTTACGTCGCGGCCGAAGACCGGTACGCGGAGATGCCGTACCGGCGGGCCGGGCGCAGCGGGCTGAAGCTGCCCGCGGTGTCGCTCGGCCTCTGGCACAACTTCGGGGACGACAAGCCCCTCGACGTCCAGCGGGCGGTGCTGCGCCGAGCGTTCGACCTCGGGGTGACGCACTTCGACCTGGCCAACAACTACGGCCCGCCGCCCGGCTCGGCCGAGGCGAACTTCGGGCGCCACTTCGCCGCCGACTTCCGTCCCCACCGCGACGAGATCCTCGTGTCGTCCAAGGCGGGTTACCTGATGTGGGACGGCCCGTACGGCGAGTGGGGCTCCCGCAAGAACCTCCTGGCGAGCCTCGACCAGAGCCTGGCCCGCACCGGGCTGGACCACTTCGACATCTTCTACTCGCACCGCCCGGATCCGGACACGCCGATCGAGGAGACGATGGGCGCGCTCGACACCGCCGTCCGCTCCGGGAAGGCGCTGTACGCGGGCATCTCGAACTACTCGCCCGAGCAGACCGAGGCCGCGCTCGCCGCATTGACGGAGCTGGGAACGCCGCTGCTGATCCACCAGCCGCGGTACTCGATGCTGGACCGCTGGGTCGAAGACGGCCTGCTGGACACCCTCGATGAGCACGGCGTCGGCTCGATCGCGTACTCGCCGCTGAGCCAGGGCCTGCTGACCGACCGCTACCTCGACGGCATCCCGGCCGATTCCCGCGCGGCGGGCGCCAGCCCGTTCCTCACCAGCGACCGGCTGACCGAGGACACCCTGGCGACCATTCGCGCGCTGAACGAGGTCGCCGAGGGCCGCGGGCAGACGCTGGCCCAGCTGGCCATCGCCTGGGTGCTGCGCCGCGGCCGGGTCACCTCCGCGCTGATCGGCGCCAGCAGCGTCGCCCAGCTGGAGAACACCGTCGCGGCCACCGCGAACCTCGAGTTCACCGACGAGGAGCTCGCCGGGATCGAGCGAATCCTCGGCCGCTAGCCCGCTGCCGCGGCGGTCGTGAGTGGTAAGGCGGGTTAGAACCCGCCTTACCACTCACGACCGGCGGTCAGCAGCCGATGCGGGTGGTGCCGACGGCCACGTCGTCGTACCACAGCGTGTCGGCGTCGCCGGCGTAGCTTTCCCAGCCGAGCCGCAGGTCGGTCACCGCCGGGCGCCAGGTCTTGGCGAGCCACTGCTGGTCGATGTCCGGGGTCGGGACGCCGTCGACGACGAGCCCGGGCACCTCGGCGGAGTTCAGCCAGGTCCGGAGCCGGCCCGCGGCGCCGTCGACCTCGAACTCGAAGCAGGACCAGGTGCCCGTCGCCAGCGGGACGCTCTGGGCCACCCCGGCCGGGCTCTGCGCGGGCAGGGTCGCGTCGTCGGACTCGCGGTTCCACTGCAGGGCCTGGTTCTGCCCGCCGGCGCGCAGGTCGCGGCCGGAGGGGTCCTCAGTGTCGCGCATGGCCATGAAGGCGACGTGCCCGGTGGGCAGCGGCGTGGTGTGGCGGACCCAGAACCGGCCGAAGAGGTGGTTCGAGCCGACGCCGGTGAGGCTCGTGCCCAGGAACGCGTGGTTGCAGTAGCCACCCTGGCCGGTGACCTTGACCGAACGGCTGCCCGAGTGCGCGACCGAGCTGTCGACGGCGACGGTCCCGGTGCCGGTGCAGTTGGCCGCCCCGACCGTCCAGCGGCCGCCCGGCGTGCCGCCGGTCTGCTGCTCGAAGTCGTCGCAGATGGCGGCGCTCGTGCATCCCGCGGGCGGTGGCCCGGAGGTCGTGGTGGTCGGGGTCGTGCTGGTGGGGGTGGTGCTGGTGGGGGTGGTGGGCGTGGTCGAGGTCGGGGGAGCGGGGTCGCCGCACGAGACGCCGTTGAGCGCGAAGTCCGTCGGGGTGTCGTTCGTTCCGCTGTAGGTGCCCTGGAGGCCGAACGAAACCGAGCCGCCGGCGGGCAGCGCGCCGTTGTAGGACAGGCTCTGCGCGGTGACCGCGGTCCCGGTCTGGCGGACGGTGGCGTTCCAGGCGGACGTCACGGACTGGTTGCCGGCGTAGTGCCAGGTGAGCGTCCAGGACGAGGCCGCGGTGGCGCCGTTGGTCACCGTGATGTCGGCGGTGTACCCGGTCTGCCACTGGTTGACGCGGTAGGCGACCGAGCACGCGGGGGCGGCGGCGGCCGGACCGGCCACGACCACCGCGGTGGTGCCCGCCGCGGCGAGGCAGAGCGCGGCCAGTGCGCCGGCGAACCTGTTCATGGGGGTGGCTCCTCCTCCGGACGCGGACAGGGGCGCCGTGGCCTGCACCACGACGCCCCTGGGTGGTGGCCGCGTTCTGGCGAGGCGACCTGGCATGGGAGCGCTTCCAGCCGCCGGAAAGGTAACCCCGGCGTGTCGGGCTTGTAAAGAGCGACCCGGACGCGGACCCATCCGGTGGTCCGTTTTCCGCAGCCGGTGCGGCGGGGACCGCGACTGAACACTCCTGAACGGCGGAAGCCGTTGGGGTGCAGGAGTTGTCCCGGTCGCACTGTGCCACCGGGTCGCGGTGCCGGACGCCGCCGTTGGGGTGGATTCCGGAAATCTGCCGCAAGATCACAAAACCGGCCTCCGAGCGCTGAGATTGGGAGCGCTCTCAGGACAACGCGCGAGGCCCGGTGACCGGAAAACGCTTGTTGCGTCCTCAACTTCTCGGAAAACACACGGTTCCCGCCCTGATCACGAGCTGGGCCGCCCCGGTCACGCTGCGGTACTGTCGTCGGTGGCGCACCCGTACTCCGGAAATCGTTGGATGAACGATGAGTCGACAGGCCAAACCAGGGAGCAAGCCCTACCGCGCGCAACTGCGGGAGCGGCTGACCGCCCTGGGCTTTCCCGAGGAGGAGATCCCGGCCCAGGTGGCGAAGAACCTGATCGTCGAATGCCGGATCCCGCCGCGCACCGCGTGGCGGCTGGCGTCCGAGCTCTCGCTCGACGTCGCGGCGCACCAGTACAACGCGGTCACCGGCGACCCCCGCGCGGGCATGCGCGGCACGCGGATCTGGGAGTACGAGCAGTGGCCGGACCGCGGCGTCCGGCCCACCGTCGCCGCGCTGCGGGTGCTGGCGCGGGTCTACGGCACCGGCTGGAAGTGCCTGCTGGGGCTGCGTGATCTCGAACAGCTGCCGGCCAAGGACCTCGCCGAGTACCACGCCGACACCGAGCCCGCGGTCTGGGCGGCGGCCGAGCCCGAGGTCGCGCCGGCCCGCACCGCCGTCCGCGGCGATGCCCGGGCGGAGGAGGAGATCGGCGCCGGCGCCCTCGACGACGCCGTCCTGCTCACGAAGACCAACGTGGACGACGTCCAGCTCGACGACCTGTGGTCGGACCTCGACTTCCTCGGCGGCGCCTACACCCGCACCGCGCCCTCTTCGATCCTCGACCAGCTCGCCGTGATCGCGGACCGGACCGCTTCGCTGCTGAAGGGCCGTCAGCGGCCGAAGCAGACCCAGGACCTCCTGCTCATCGGGGCGAAGTCGAGCGCGATGATGGCCTGGATCGCCGGTGACCTGGGCCGGTACCGGCGCTCCCGCGAGCTCAACTCGGCCGCCTGGCTCTACACCCAGTACGCCGACGACCTGCTCGCCCGGCGCTGGGTGCGCACGTCACAGGCCCGGGTGGCGTTCTGGGCCGGCAACGGCATCGAGTCCGCCAAGCTCGCCGCCGACGGGCTCAACTACCACGCGGGCGGGCGCCTCACGGACGCCCCGCTCATCCTCGCCGAGGCGCGCGGCTGGTCGTCGGTGCAGGCCGAGCCGCAGGTGCTGGACGCGATCGCCCGCTGGACGGCCATCGAGGACCCGGACCTGGGGGCCGGCGGCGAGGACAGCTTCTTCAACATCACGAAGGACCGGCGGCACTACATGGCGGGCAACTCGCTGCTTTCGGTCGGGCAGGCCTCGGCCGCGCTGCGCGAGTTCGGCACCGCCCGCGAGGCCTTCGAAAAGCTGTCACTGGAGAACCGCTGGGACGCCATGGATCCGATGATCCGGATCGACACCGGCCGCGCGCACCTGCGGCTCGACGACCTCGAAGGCGCCGCCGCCGAGGTCGAACCGCTGCTGGACGCGGGCGTGGGCCGGCAGCCGGACATGGTGCGCGCCATGCTGAAGCTGCTGGCCACCGAGTTGTCCGGACCACGTTGGCGCTCGGCCACGACGGCCCGCACCCTCGCCGAGGCACTCCTGGACGCCCACGCTTCGGCGCGGCCGTGACGCCGGACCCGGCCCGGACGGAGGCGCCCGAGGTGGCACCGCACGATGTCTCCTGCCCGCGAACCCCGGAGGAGGCCTGGGCGCTCGACGGGCACACTCGGCGGGACGTCGTCGTGGTCGCCGACCGCTTCGCGCAGTTCGCCCGCGAAGACCGGGTGTTCACGCTGTCGGGCCTGCTGGCCCTGCTGGGCTCCGGCGGTCTCGTGGCGCCGGGCTGCCACTGGATCGTCCACTTCGGCCAGGGCGTCGACGCGGCCGACGCCGACCTGCTCGAAACCGCGTGCGAGAAGACCGAAGGGTCCGTGCGGCTCGCGGACCCGGCCGCGTTCCGGCGGCCGTCCGAACCGCCCGTCGTCGTCCACAAGAGCCGGCCGGAGAACGTCCTGCTCGCCGGCGTGCACAGCCCGGCACCTGCACACTGCCGGGCCGAACTGCGGATCCACCGCGACAACGAGCTGATCCTCGACCACCACACCGGCGAGCACGTGCAGGGCATCGTGATCATCGAGGCGATGCGGCAGATCTGCATCGCGCAGTTCGAGACCGCGATCCGCTCCGGGCTCCCGCCGGCGGCGTACGCCGGGGTGTGGCAGCGGATCGACCTGTCCTTCGAGGACTTCCTGTTCCCGCTCCCGGCCACGGTCGAGTCGCTGATCGTCGAGTCCGACCTCGGCCGCGAGACCAACCTCAAGTTCCGCGCCACGACGTCGGTGCGCCAGCAGGGGCGCACCGTGGCCACCGCCGTCATCGAGTACTCGATGATCGCGCAGGGGCGCGTCGACACCCTCGAACGCCGCAAGGCCGACCAGGCCACCCGGGCCTACCTCGGCTGAACGCCCACTCCGGAAGGGAAACCACGCCACGATGTCCGACCTGCAGCCGCAGGACCGCTCCGCGTCCTTCGCCCAGGGCCTGAAACTCATCCAGCAGCTCGGCGGCACCGACCGGCCGGCCGTGCTGGACCTGTTCGAGAGCATCGGGGAAGCCGAGTTCGGCGAGCAGTGCGTCGGGTTCATCTACGGCGACGTCTACCACCGGCCCGGCCTGCCGCTGCCGGAGCGGCAGCTGGTCACCGTCGCCGCGCTCACCGCCCTCGGGTACGCGGGTTCGCAGCTGCAGTTCCACGCCAAGGCCGCGCTGAACGTCGGCTGCACCCGCCGTCAGCTGGTGGAGGCCGTGATCCACGTCAGTTCGTTCGCCGGATTCCCGGCCACGCTCAACGCGCTGACGGCGCTCAAGGCCGCCTTCGACGGCCTGCCCGGCGAGGACGCGGCACCGTCCGAAGAGGCCGCCGAAGTGCCGTGGGCGGGCATCGAGGACCGCTACGAGCGCGGCCTGGCGGCGATGAAGGCGGTCGACGGCGAGGCGGGGGAGAAGGTCGCCGAGGGCTTGCGGGACATCGCCCCGGACCTGGCGACCTACATCGTCGAGTTCACCTTCGGCGAGATCTACTCCCGGCCGCACCTGAGCCTGCGCCACCGCGAGATCGTCACGATCGCCGCGTGCGTCGCGCTGGGCACCGCGCTGCCGCAGCTGAAGGTGCACGTCCACGGGCTGCTCAACGTCGGCGGCACCCGGCAGGAGGTCGTGGAGACCGTGCTGCACCTGGCGTTCTACTGCGGTTTCCCGGCCGCGCTCAACGCCATCGCGGCGGCGCGGGAAGTGTTCGCGCAGCGGTGAGCGGCTTCGAAAAACTGCGCGTGGTCGCGCTCGACTGCGACGGCGTGCTCATCGACGACACCTACCTGGCCATGATCGCCCGGTTCGTCACCGAGCACGGCGGGGTCTACGACGCGGCGGCCGAGCGGGACGTCATCGGGCTGCGCGACATCGTCGTCGCCGAGAAGGTCACCCGGCTCTGCGGTCTGGACCAGCCGGCGGAGGAGACGCTGAAGCAGCTGTGGGCCGCGCGGCAGGACTACCTGGCCGAGCACCCGATCCGGGTCGCCGAAGGCGCGCGGGACTGCCTGGAGGCGCTGGCGAAGCTGCCCGTGCGGCTGGTCTGCTACGGCGGCCGGACCCGCGAGCACACCTTCGACCGGTACCTGGGCGACTTCGTGGACCTGCTCGATCCCGACGTGCCCTACGTGAGCATCAACGAGCACCGCCCGGGCGTCGGCCACATCACGCGGACCGTGCTCGGCGCCGGGTACGACGAGATCGTGTTCGTCGACGACGTCAGCCGCGTGGCCGAGGACGCCCGCGCGCACGGCGCCGGGTTCGTCGGGTTCCCGGCGAGCCCCGCCCACGCGCGCCAGCGGGAGTTCATGGCCTCCTTAAGCGTCCGCCACTTCGCCACGTCGCTCGCCGAACTCACCCCCGAACTTCTGGCGATCGTCGACGGCGAGCTCGCGGCTTCGACACACTGGCCGCGTTGAGGAGTGTCCCCGACCCCTTGGAGCCGCTGTGAAGTTCTTCTCCCTGCCCCGTCCCGGCGCCGGGCTCGTCCTGGGCGAGCGTGACGTGCCCGAACCCGGTCCCGGGCAGGTCCTGGTCCGGCTGCGCGGGTGGGCGGTCAACGCCCGCGACCTGATGATCGTCAAGGGCTTCTACCCGAAGCCGGTGAAGCCGGACGTGATCCCGCTGTCCGACGGCGCCGGCGAAGTCGTCGCGGTGGGCGAGGGGGTGCGGACCTGGACCGCCGGCGACCGGGTGGCGGCGACGTACTTCCCGGACTGGTTGTCCGGGCCCGGCACGCCGGAGAAGACCGCCGACGACCTGGGCGGCACGCTCGACGGCGTGCTCGCCGAGTACGCCGTCTTCGCCGAGAACGCCCTGGTCGCGGTGCCCGCGCACCTCGACTACGCCGAAGCCGCCACGCTGCCGAGCGCCGGCGTGACGGCGTGGCGGGCGGTCGTCGAGGAAGGCGGGCTGGCCCCGGGGCAGAGCGTGCTCACCCTCGGCAGCGGCGGCCTGTCCACGTTCGCCCTGCAGTTCGCCGCGCTCGGCGGCGCCCACGTCGTCTCGACGTCGAGCTCGGACGAGAAGCTCGAGCGGCTGCGCGCGCTCGGCGCCGCCGAAACCCTCAACCACGCGACCACCCCGGAGTGGGGGCCGGCCGTGGCCGGCCTGACCGGCGGCGGCGTCGACCACGTCGTCGACGTGGGCGGCGGGGGCACGATCGGCCAGTCGATGCTCGCCGCGCGGTACGGCGGCCACGTCAGCGTCGCCGGCGTCCTGACCCACGAAGGCGGCGCCGACCCCATCCTGGTGCTGGTCAAGCAGCTGACCCTGCGCGGCCTCACCAACGCCTCCCGCGAGACGTTCCAGGCGATGAACACCGCGATCGAGCGGACCGGCCTCAAGCCGGTGATCGACCGCCGGTTCGGCTTCGACGAGGTGGCCGAGGCGCTCAAGCACCTGGAGTCCCGGACCCACATCGGCAAGATCGTGCTGGAGAGCGCCTGACCCGCCGCTGTCCGCCGGGTAAGTTTTGCCGGCCCGGGTGGGTATTTTCCGCGGCTCAGGCCCGCGTTTTCGCAGCTCAGCGGGGTTGTGGCCGGGCGAAAAAGTCCCCTTTGGGCAGGAATGGCGGTCGCTGTCGGCACCAGGAAGAGTGGAGTTCACCGGGGACGTCGCCCGAGCAGGCTGCGGCTGCTCGGGCGGTGGCCCCGCACCTGGGGGCGCGGGGAGGGGGTTTCAACCGCCTGGGGGTGGGTTGAAACCTCCTCCCCGCCTCTGCGTTCTGCCGCAGCTCTCGTGAGTGGTAAGGCGGGTTAGAACCCGCCTTACCACTCACGACCGGCCGCGGCAGACTGGCTTACGTGCTCGTGCAGGGTTTGCCGTTGAGCGAGATCGCGCCCGGCCGGGAGTTCACCATCCCCGAACTCCCGGTGAAGCCGAACTCCGCGCTCCCGCCCGCCGGGATGGTCTTGTTCCAGCCCGCGTCCAGCGCCGTCACCGCCGCGCCGGTCTGGGTGACCTGCGCGTTCCACGCCTGCGTCACCCGCTGGCCGTCGGCGTAGGTCCACGTCACCGTCCAGCCCGTCACCGCCGCCGTGCCGGTGTTGCCCAGCTTCACCGAGGCCTGGAAGCCGCCCTGCCACTGGTTGGTGATCGTGTAGGCCGCTGTACAGGACCCGGACGGCACCGGAGTCGTGGTGGTCGTCGGAGTCGTGGTCGTGGTGGGAGTGGTCGTGGTGGTCGGCGTGGTACTCGTCGGCGGCGGCGTGGTGCCGCCGGATTCGCCGATGATCACGCCCCGGCCGTTCGTGCCGACGTACACCCGGCCGTACACCCGCGGGTCCCCGGTCAGCGCCGCCCCGATGTTGCCGTACTGGTGCTGGTCGTCGTTGATCCGCGTCCAGGACGCCCCGGCGTCGTCCGAGCGGAAGATCCCGCGCACCCCGCCGATCTCGGCGATCGCGTACAACGCCGCGTACGTCCGGCCGGGCGCGGCCTTGCCGAACCCGATGTTGTCGGCTTCGGCGACGTTCGCCAGCTTCGTGAAGGACGCTCCGGAGTCGGTGGAGTGCCACAGGCCGTACGCCGTGCCGGAGCCGCCGGCCAGCCAGATGTCCCCGGCCACGCCCGGCATCGCCTTGAAGTGCGCCGAGCCGGAGGACGGCAGGCCGGTGGCCGCGGTCGCGGTGAACGTCGCGCCGCCGTCGGTGCTGAGGTAGAACTTGCCCGCCGCGAACCCGTAGAACCGCTTCGGGTCGACCCGGTCGGACTCGACCACCGCGCCGGCCGGGATGCCCGCCGACGCCGTCCACGACGAGCCGAAGCCGACGGAGTAGCTGACGTTCGCGCCGTCCGGGCTCCAGACGAACCGGCTGCCGTCGGCGGCCGCGGCCACCGTGCCGCCGCTGGCGTTCCCGCCCGGCTCGGCGCCCTGGAACCAGTTCTTCCCGCCGTCGGTGGAGAAGGCGATCCGGTTGTCGTTCGGCCGCGCGGACCGGTCGAGCGTGCCCACCCGCACGATCGTGGCCGGGGTCAGCTCGGCGTAGTCGAGGCTGGTGGTCGTGGTGAACACCGGCTGCGTGTACATGGTGGCCGGGACGGCGTCGAGGCTGTCGTGCCGGAACCCGCCGATGTCGCCGAGACCGGACAGCAGCGGAGCGCCCGACGGCGGGCTGATCAGGTCCAGCACCGCGGTCTCTTCGAGGCCGCCGACGACCGGCTTGATCGTGATCTTCCCGCCGCTGTCCCACTTCGTGAGGTCGGACGTGCCGTAGATGGTCGCCCCGGTGCCGTAGAGCAGGTGGTTCGAGTCGAAGGGATCGATCTCCACCGACTCGGTCATCCAGCCGAGCTTCGGCGAGGGCACGGGAGGAGCGGCCTGGACGCCGAAGGTCAGCCACGGCACCGCGGAGATGTCCTGGGTGTAGCGCAGGGACCGGTCGGGGTAGCTCGAGAAGTCCCAGATCCGGGTCCAGGTGGCGCCGCCGTCGGTGCTGCGGAAGAAGATCACGTCCGGCCACCACGACACCTGCGTGGCGACCATCAGCGTGTTCGGGTGCTGCCGGTCGACGGTCAGCCCGCTGTAACCGAAGTAGTCGTCACTGCTGTCGGAGGGGATCGGGCTGATCCGCGTCCAGGTGCCGGTCTTCGTGGCGTACTTCCAGACGTCGCCCTTCGCGCCGTCGTAGGGCCCGCCGGTGTCGCTGGTCGCGACGTAGAGGTAGCCGCCGACCGGGTCGAGGACACCCTTGTGCGCCAGGTACCCGGTGGGCTGGCCGGCCAGCCGCGCCCACGTCGTCCCGCCGTCGGTGCTGCGGTAGACGGTGTTCTGCTTGTCCGCGACGCCGACGTAGATCGTCTGCGTGGTGCTGCCGCGGGTGCCGGTCGTCGGGTCGAACGTCACCCAGGTGACGCCCTGGTTGTCGCTCTGGTAGCCGGTCGTGTCGTTCGGATCGGCCACGTAGTTCCCGGCGTTCGGGAAGCTGGTCACCTTCGCCCAGGTGACGCCGGAGTCCGTGCTGCGCCAGAGACCGTTGCCGCTCGGCGCGCCGAGGTAAAGGACGCTGTTGCGGTTCGGGTCGATCGCGAGCCGCTCGCCCATGCCGCGGCCGGGCATGTTGCCGCCGAGCTTGAACGGCAGCGCGGCCGCCTGCCAGGTGGCGCCGCGGTCGGCCGACCGGAGGATCGCGCCGGTGTTCGGGTCCCAGCTGTTGGTGTACATCCCGGCCGCGACGTAGACGCGGTTGGGGTCGACCGGATCCGTGGCCAGGCTGACGACACCGTTGTGGCCCCAGTCGGTCCAGCCGACCGAGTCCAGCAGCGGGAGCCAGCGGCCGGTGGCGGCGTTCCACCGGTACGCGCCGCCGATGTCGGTGCGGGCGTAGACCAGCCAGGGCTCGGTCTGGTTGAAGACGATGCCGGGCACGAACCCGCCGCCGGCGATCTCCGCGTTGCGCCAGGTGGTGGCCGCGGGGGCGGCCGGGGACGCCGGCGCGCCGGCGACGACCGCGACGGCGGCCGACAGGAGAACGGCGAGCGCGCTCGCCACCAGTCGTCTCAGTGAACGGGAACGTGGGCTTCGCACGGCGTTGTGCACGTCTGCCTCCACAACTCTGGGAGCGCTTCCAGCGGACGGTAAGCCAGCGTTCCGAGCGTTGTAAAGCGTTCGGTGATTTCGCCGTCCCGAACCGTCCATAGTGGATTCTGAGCCGGATATGTCGGAGTCATGTATGTGAACGGCGATCAGGTTTCTGAATTGTTATCGGATGCCTTCTTGCCCGGCATTTTGCGGCGTGTGAGTGTGGTGGCCGCTGGCTGGACTGGACCTACGAAAGAGGCGACCAGGCAATGACGCAAACGGCCCCGGCGCGGCACATCGGCCGGACCACGTTGTACTTCTTCGGCGCGCTCGGCGGCATCCTCTTCGGCTACGACCTCGGCGTGATTTCCGGGGTGCTCCCGTTCATCGGGAAACTGTGGGCGCTGACCAGCTGGGACAAGGGCGTGATCACCGCCAGCCTGTCGGTCGGCGCCATCGTCGGCGCGCTGTTCTCCAGCCGCACCAACGAAGCGCTCGGCCGCCGCCGCACGATCATGGTCGCCGCGGGCATCGTCATCGTCGGCACGCTGGCGGCCAGCTTTTCGCCGACGTTCGTGCTGCTGGTGCTTTCGCGCCTGGTCATCGGGCTGGGGATCGGCCTTTCGTCGTCGACCGTCCCGACCTACCTGTCCGAACTGGCCCCGGCGAAGTGGCGGGGCGCGATGGGCGCGCTCAACCAGATCTTCATCGTGCTGGGCATCCTGATCGCGTTCCTGGTCAGCTACTGGCTCGGGCCGATCTCGGCGTGGCGCTGGATGTTCGCCGGCGCGATCGTGCCCGCGGCGGTGCTGCTCGCCGGGCTGGTGTTCCTGCCGGAAACGCCGCGCTGGCTGGTCAAGAACGGCCAGGAGGACGAGGCCCGGCGCGTACTGGCGAGCGCGCACGGCAACACCGTGAACCTCGACGAGGAGATCGCCACCATCCACGAGGTCATCCGGCTCGACACCGAGGAGAAGCCGCGGATCCGCGACCTGTTCTCCGGGTTCGTGCGGCCGATGCTCGTGGTGGCCCTGCTGCTCGCGATCGGCCAGCAGTTCAGCGGCGTCAACGCGATCAACGCCTACTTCCCGACGATGCTCATCGGCCTCGGCTTCGCCACGCAGGCCGCCTTGCTGTCCGGCGTGCTGCTGGGCGTCACGAAGTTCCTGTTCACCGCCTGGGTCGTGTTCGTGGTGGACCGCTGGGGCCGCAAGCCGCTGCTGCTCATCGGCAACGTCATCATGGTGCTGACGCTGGTGGCGGCCGGGCTGGTGGTGCTGAACGTGCACGATACCGGCACCCGCGGCCTGCTGATGCTGGTGATGATGGTGCTGTACCTGGTGGGCTACGAGCTCGGCTGGGGCGCGGTCGTCTGGGTGATGATGTCCGAGGTGTTCCCGCTCAAGTACCGGGCCACCGGCATGGGGGTCAGCAGCGTGGTCCTGTGGGCGGCGACGGGAATCGTGAGCGCGGTGTTCCCGATCATCTCCGACCCGAAGTCCCTCGGCATCGGCGGCTCGATGTTCCTGTTCGCCGGGGTGAACGTGGTGCTGTTCGTGCTGACCAAGTGGCTGGTCCCGGAGACCAAGGGCCGCACGCTGGAACAGATCGAGCTCGACCTGCGGGCGCGTCAGGGCGTGGCGGCCAAGAGCTGACCCCGGGTTTCGGTAGATCATTTCCCGGGTACCAGTGACCCACGAAAGTTCAGCACACTGGGGAGTGATGCCGATGTCTCGGTGGCAAAAAGGAATTTCCAAGCCCAAGGCCGTGCTCACCGCGGCCATCTGGGTGGCGATGATCGTCTTGGCGCTCGTGAAGGGCGTCAAGACCATGCCGTTGTGGCTCTGGGTGGCCTTGGGGGTGGTGGGCGTGGGAATCACCCTCTGGGCGGGATTTTCCCGGCGCGGCCGCAACACCTGGTTCGAGAAGACCGGCCCGGGGGCGACTCCGCACGTCGGATGACAGTTCGAGCGGCGCCGGGGGACTCGTCAGGACGTCGGGACACCGGCGAGGGCGAGTTTCCCGGCCAGCCGCCCGATCCACGCCTCGACTTCTTCGGGCGAGCGGTCGGGAAGGCCGAAGATCGTTTCGGTGACACCCAGGGAATCCAGGTGCGCCAGGCGTTCCGGGTCCGGGCGCTCGCCGAGCGCGCAGATCAGGGGAGCGTCCGAACGGCCTTCGTCGCGCCAGATCTCCTTCAGCTGGGCCACGTGCCCGTCGAGGTCGGTGTCGGCCGGCGTGGTGAGCCAGCCGTCGGCGTGGCGGGCGATCCAGCGGAACGTCTTCTCCGTCGGGCCCGCGCCGAGCAGCACCGGGATGTGCGGCTGGACCGGTTTCGGCCACGCCCAGCTCGGCCCGAAGGAGACGAACTCCCCGTCGTAGGCGGCTTCCTCCTGGGTCCACAGTGCACTCATCGCCTCGAGGTACTCGCGCAGCGCGGTGCGGCGGCGGTGCCCGGGGACGCCGTGGTCGGTCAGTTCGTCGACGTTCCAGCCGAAGCCGGCGCCGAGGGTGACGCGGCCGCCGGAGAGGTGGTCGAGACTGGCGATCGTCTTGGCGAGGGTGATGGGGTCGCTCTCGACCGGCAGGGCCACCGCCGTGGACAACCGGATGCGCGAAGTGACCGAAGCAGCCGTCGCCAGCGCGACCCACGGGTCGAGCGTCCGGCTGTAGCGGTCGTCGGGCAGGGACGCGTCCCCGGTGCGCGGATGCGGCGATTCGCGCTTCACCGGGATGTGGGTGTGCTCCGGGACGTAGAAGGTCGAGAACCCCGCGGCTTCCGCGGCGCGGGCCGCGGCCGCCGGGGTGATCCCCCGGTCGCTGGTGAACAGCACGATTCCGTAGTCCACCCGCGGAGCGTATTAGAACGTGTTTCAGTTTTCAAGGTGGGCAGTCCATGAGGTGAGCACGGCCGTCGCCGCGGGGGAGGATCGGGGGCGGAGGTGCAGGGTGGACGCAGTGTTCCCATGTGGACGGTCACGGGCGGTTTCCCAGATCGTGGACACCCGGGCGGGGTGGGATGGCCAGCCGGGTGCCGGATCCACTATCCTCGTCCGCGGGCCGAGAGGCGCTGCAACGGACCGCGGGGTCCGCCACGCTCGACCCGCTCCACCGCATCAAGGGCGCCTCCCGGACGAGGGAGGGCGCCGATGAGTCAAGATCCCACCAGCCGGCTGCGTGAGCTGCTCAGCAGCCGTGTGGCGGTCCTCGACGGTGCCTGGGGCACCATGCTGCAGGGCGCCGGGCTCACCCCGGCCGACTACCGCGGCGACCGCTTCGGCGACCACACCCACGACGTTACCGGCGACCCGGACCTGCTGAACCTCACCCGCCCGGACGTCATCCTCGACGTCCACCGCCAGTACCTGGCGGCCGGGGCGGACATCACCACGACGAACACCTTCACCGCCACCGGCATCGCCCAGGCCGACTACGGCCTGCAGGCCTACGTCCGCGAAATGAACGTCCGTGGCGCGCAGCTGGCCCGCCAGGCCGCCGACGAGGCCGGCGGCGGAAAGTTCGTCGCCGGGTCGATCGGGCCGCTGAACGTTGCCCTCAGCCTCTCGCCCAAGGTCGACGACCCGGCGTACCGCGCGGCCACGTTCGAGCAGGTCAAGGCCACCTACGCCGAGCAGATCGCCGGGCTGGCCGAAGGCGGCGTCGACCTGCTGCTGATCGAGACGATCTTCGACACGCTGAACTGCAAGGCCGCGATCGCCGCCGCCCGCGAGGTGGCCCCGCACCTGCCGCTGTGGATCTCCGTGACGATCGTCGACCTGAGCGGCCGGACGCTGTCGGGGCAGACCGTCGAGGCGTTCTGGAACTCCGTCGAGCACGCGAAGCCGCTGATCGTGGGCGTGAACTGCTCGCTGGGCGCCGAGGAGATGCGCCCGCACGTCGAGGAGCTCTCGCGGATCGCCGACGCCTACGTCGCCTGCCACCCCAACGCCGGCCTGCCGAACGCCTTCGGCGGCTACGACCAGACGCCTGGGGAGACCGCCGAGCTGGTCGGCGGGTTCGCCCGCAACGGCCTGGTCAACCTGGTCGGCGGCTGCTGCGGCACGACCCCGGCGCACATCGCGAAGATCGCCGACGCGGCGAAGGGCGTCAGCCCGCGCGAGGTGCCCGCACCGCGCACCCACACGCGCTTCAGCGGGCTCGAGCCGTTCGGCATCGGCGCCGACACCGGGTTCGTGATGATCGGCGAGCGCACCAACGTCACCGGCTCCAAGCGGTTCCGGCGGCTCATCGAATCCGGTGACCAGCAGGGCGCCGTCGACGTCGCGCTGGAACAGGTCCGCGGCGGGGCCAACCTGCTCGACGTCAACATGGACGCCGACCTGCTCGAATCCGAGCAGGCGATGACGACCTTCCTGAACCTGATCGCCACCGAGCCCGAGGTGGCCCGGATCCCGGTGATGGTCGACAGCTCCAAGTGGAGCGTGCTCGAAGCCGGCCTGCGCTGCCTGCAGGGCAAGGGCGTGGTCAACTCGATCAGCCTGAAAGAGGGCGAGGAGCCGTTCCTCGCCCAGGCGCGCACGATCCGGGACTACGGCGCCGGCGTCGTCGTGATGGCCTTCGACGAGCAGGGCCAGGCCGACACCGCCGACCGCAAGGTGGAGATCTGCGCCCGCGCGTACGACCTGCTGACGCAGCAGGCCGAATTCGCCGGCGAGGACATCATCTTCGACCCCAACGTGCTCGCCGTCGCCACCGGCATCTCCGAGCACAACGGCTACGCGAAGGCGTTCATCGAGGCGCTGCCCCGGATCAAGGAGCGCTGTCCCGGCGCCCGGACCAGCGGCGGCATCTCGAACCTGTCCTTCTCCTTCCGCGGCAACGACGTGGTCCGCGAAGCGATGCACTCGGCGTTCCTCTTCCACGCGGTCAAGGCCGGCCTGGACATGGGCATCGTCAACGCCGGCCAGCTCGCCGTCTACGAAGACATCCCGAAGGACCTCCTCGAACTGGTCGAGGACGTGCTCTTCGACCGCCGCGAAGACGCCACCGACCGCCTCGTCAGCTTCGCCGAGAACGTCAAGGGCAGCGGCACCAAGCGCGTCGTGGACCTCTCCTGGCGCGAAGGCACGGTCGGTGAACGCCTGTCCCACGCGCTGGTGCACGGCATCGTCGACTACATCGAGGAAGACACCGAAGAGGCGCGGCAGCAGATGGCGCGGCCCCTCGACGTCATCGAGGGCCCGCTGATGGACGGCATGAAGGTCGTCGGCGACCTGTTCGGCTCGGGCAAGATGTTCCTGCCGCAGGTGGTCAAGAGCGCGCGCGTGATGAAGCGGTCGGTCGCCTACCTCGAGCCGTTCATGGAGGCCGAGAAGGAGAAGGCGCGCCAGGAGGGCCGGCTGGCTTCGAACGGCGGCCAGGGCAAGATCGTGCTGGCCACGGTGAAGGGCGACGTCCACGACATCGGCAAGAACATCGTCGGCGTCGTGCTGGGCTGCAACAACTACGAGGTGATCGACCTCGGCGTGATGGTGCCGGCGGGCAAGATCCTCGACACCGCGGTGACCGAAGGCGCCGACGCCGTCGGGCTGTCCGGGCTGATCACGCCGTCGCTGGACGAGATGGTCGCCGTCGCCACCGAGATGCAGCGGCGCGGGCTGAAGCTGCCGCTGCTCATCGGCGGCGCGACGACGTCCAAGCAGCACACCGCGGTCAAGATCGCGCCGGCCTACGACAACGCGACGGTGCACGTGCTCGACGCGTCGCGCGTGGTCGGCGTCGTGTCCGACCTGCTCGACCCGGACCGCTCGATCGCGCTGACCGAGAAGAACCGGGCCGACCAGGAGGTGCTGCGCGAGCAGCACGCGAGCAAGCAGCGCCGTCCGATGCTCACCCTCGAACAGGCCCGCGCGAACCCCGAGAAGGTGGCGTTCGACGGCCTGCCGACCCCGGAGTTCACCGGCGTCCGGGTGGTCGAGCCGTCCATCACCGAACTGCGCGAGATGGTCGACTGGCAGTTCCTGTTCCTGGCCTGGGAGCTCAAGGGCAAGTACCCGGCCATCCTGGAGCAGCCGGTCGCCCGCGAGCTGTTCGACGACGCGAACACGCTGCTCGACCAGATCATCGCCGACGGCAGCTTCACCGCGAAGGGCGCGTACGCCTTCTGGCCGGCACACAGCGAAGGCGACGACATCCTGCTCGACGGCGAGTTCTCGCACGTCGCGTTCCCGATGCTGCGGCAGCAGACGGCCAAGCCCGAGGGCCGCGCCAACCGCTGCCTGGCCGACTACATCGCCCCGGTCGGCGATCACCTCGGCGGCTTCGCGGTGAGCATCCACGGTGCCGAGGACCTTGCCGCGCGCTACGAGGCCGAGCAGGACGACTACCGCGCGATCATGGTCAAGGCACTGGCCGACCGCCTCGCCGAGGCGTTCGCCGAGCACATCCACCTGCGCGCCCGCCGCGAGTGGTTCGAGCCGGACGCGCAGCCGAAGCTCGAGGACCTGCACGCGGAGCGGTTCCGCGGCATCCGCCCGGCGCTCGGCTACCCGGCCAGCCCCGACCACAGCCAGAAGCGCGAGCTGTTCGAGCTCCTGCAGGCCGGTGAGCTGGGCATGAACCTGACGGAGTCGTTCGCGATGACGCCGGCGGCGAGCGTGTCCGGGCTGATCTTCGCCCACCCGGACTCGAAGTACTTCACCGTCGGACGCCTCGGCCGCGACCAGGTCGAGGACTACGCCCGCCGCAAGGGCGTGGAAGTCGCCGAAGTCGAGCAGTGGCTGCGGCCCAACCTCGCCTACGACCCCGAGGCGTAGTCCGGCAGCTCGATGTCGGTGGCGAACTTGTCGGTCGCCTTCAGCATCAGGCCGAGCAGGAAGCGGGACTTGAACGTCCAGTCGCGCAGCTTGATCCGCACCCGCGACGGCGGCGCGAGGAACGGGCCCGCGCTGCCGCGCTGCGAGACCTTCGCGTACTTCCGCATCAGCTCCTCGTAGCGGGCGAACGCGATGCGGTGGTCGCCGCCGGCCGCGCGGAGCTCGCCCGCGAGCACATACGCGCCCACGATCGCCAGGCCGGTGCCGAAGCCGCCGAGGGTGTTGCCGTAAGCGGCGTCGCCGAGCAGCACGACCCGGCCGCGGGAGTAGTGGTCGATCGTGACGCGGCTGAGCGAGTCGAGGTAGAACTCGCGGGCCCGGGGGATCCGGGCCATCAGCTCGGGCACCCGCCAGCCGGCGCCCTGGTAGGCGTCGATCAGCAGCTGCCGCTGCCGGGCGGTGTCGGCGCGGTCGTAGTCCAGTTCCGGCGAAGCGAACACGAAGAACGCCGACGCCTTCGGACCGCCGACGGCGGCCATCCGCCCCGGTTCGTTGTACATCTCCGCGTCGCCGCCGCCGAGCTCCTCGTCCAGCTCGGCCAGGGCGTAGTGGTGGCCGAGGTACCGCACGTAGTCGCGTTCCGGGCCGAACACCAGCCGCCGGACGTTCGAGTGGATGCCGTCCGCGCCGACGACGAGGTCGAACCGGCGCGGGGCCGCGTGGGCGAAGGTGACGTCGACACCGCCGGTGGTCTCGGTCAGGGACGTGATCGTGTCGCCGAAGAGGTACTCGCAGTCCGTGTGCGCGTACAGGACTTCGGCGAGGTCGCCGCGGCGGATTTCGATGTCGCCGCCGGTGAACTCGCCCGGGATCACCGCCTGCGGGCGGCCGTCCGCGTCGACGATCGTCTGGTCCTGCCCGCCCGTCTGCCTGCGGAGGACGTCTTCGAGGATGCCCAGGCGTTCGAGCACGGTCCGGTGGGTGGCGCCCTTGAAGTCGACGGACTGGCCGCCGGGCCGCAGCGCCGGGGCGCGTTCGACGACGGTGACGGTGCAGCCGGCGCGGGTCAGCAGGCCGGCCAGCGCGGGGCCGGCGATGCTCGCGCCCGAGATCAGGACGTTCGGGTTCTCCATGCCGCCGAGCTTCGCCAGGGCGGCTGACCGTTCCCTGGCGAAGCGCTGACGGTGGCCGTCAGCCCGCGGGGGCGCCCCCCGTTTTCCACGCTACCGGAGGGCACCGACAGTTCCGGGCTCCTCGCCGGTGACCCGCTACTCGACGGCGCCGTTCTGGGACAGCAGCGTCTGGTACCAGCTGTCGTACGGGTGGTTGGTCGCCGGGTAGTTCGCCAGGGGCGTGGTGGCCTGGCTCGCCGAGTCGAAGTCCCAGCCGCGGACCAGCTTGCCCGCCTGTCGGGCCGAGGTGAGGAACGCCGACTCCGTCGCGGGCGCGCCGTAGAACAGCGCGCCCTGCTGCAGTTCCGCGCTGTCGCCCTTCTGGTACTCGTCGAACGCGACCTGGCGGTAGCGGATCCGGTCGCCGGCGACCCGGTCGGTGTCGGCGCGCAGCGTCTGCGCCGAGGTCGGGCCGTCCGCGCCGGTCCACACCGACACCGTGCGGCCGGCGCCGGCCGCCGTCGCCTTCGCGAACCGCGCGTCGGCGGTCTTGGCGTTGCCGGTCCACGCCACCGTCGTGCCCGTCAGCACGCCGTCCCAGTCCCAGTTCTGGCTGCTGCTCTGGCTCTTGTGGATCTCCCGCAGGTGCGTCGCGTCGGTGAAGGCGACGGTCGGCAGGACACCGTTGTCGTACTGGTGGCTCGCCTGCCAGGTGAGCTCGCCGTCCGCGCCGAGCTTGCCGACGCGGTACCAGAGCGTGGTCGCGCTCGGCGACTGGTGCACCTCGACGACGTCGCCGTTGTCGTTGAGCGCGACGGCCGGCGTCTGCCCGCTGTCGTACCGGCCGTGCCGCAGCCAGGTGATCCGCCCGTCGGCGCCGTAGGTCCCGGTCCAGTACCAGAGCGCGCCCGCCCCGGAGTCGTGCACCTCGACGACCTGGCCGCGGCTGTTGAGCGCGACCGCCGGGTGGTAGCCGACGTCGCGCTTGTACTCGGTGCGGGAGCCGCCGTCGCCGGACAGCAGCGGCAGCACGCGCCCGCGCAGCGCGTCGACGTCCGGCTGCGCCGCGGGGTAGTCCTGCGCGCGCAGCAGCCGCGGGCCGAACACCGACTCGAGCTCCTGGTTCAGCGCGGTCAGGTTGCCCGCCGCGAACGAGGTGTTGTCGGTCAGGTCGTCCTTGAGGTCGAGCATGACGACGATCGGCGCGGCGGCCGGGTGCTGCGCCGACCAGGTGTTCACCACGGCCAGCCAGTCCCGGAGGTTGTTCGACGCCGGGTTGCCGCCGCTGTGGTCCACGAGGTTGCCGGGCGAGTCGTGCCCGACGGCGTAGTCGTGCGAGGTGGCGTAGCCGTTGTCGTGCACGTCGAGTTCCAGGAAGCGAACGCCGTGGTCGAGCTGGTAGGCCAGGGAGTTCTTGGCGCCGTCGACGTTGCCCGAGTAGCTGTTGTGGGTCGCGCGGAACACCGTCGCGGTGAACGGCGGGCTCGCGGCGTGGGCCGTGGCGGGGGTCAGCAGGGCGGCGGTGGTGATCGCGGCGGCGGCGAGTGCGGGCAGACGGCGCATCCCGGAGATCCTCACGTCGGGGACAGGGCGCGGCCCATCCTGGCGCCCGGGCGGTTGCGCTGTCTCGAATTCCGGGTGAATGGTCGCCGGTAACCTCAAGGCATGGCGGCAGCACACGTGATCGTGACCTCCACAACGGACTCCGAAGCGGCGGCGCGGGAGCTCGCCGCGCAGGCGGTGGACGCCCGGCTGGGTGCCTGCGCTCAGATCGTCGGCCCGATGACCAGCGTCTACCGGTGGGAGGGTGCCGTGCGGACGGATCAGGAGTGGCGGGTCGAGATCAAGACCACCGCCGAGCGGGTTCCCGCGCTCACCGAACGCCTCCGGCAGCTGCACGGCTACGACCTGCCGGAGATCATCGCGACCCCGATCGAAGGCGGCAGCGCCGAATACCTGGCGTGGCTGAGCGAGGAGACCGCTCGCTAGATTCGGCGCATGGACCACGATGGACTCAGACAGCGTTTCGCGACGCTGACCACCGCCCACCTCGCCGACGCCTGCATCCGCGCCGGGCTCCCGGTGCGCTGCGCGCCGGCGCCGACGCGCGCGGTGGTGCCGGGCAGCCGCCTGTTCGGCCCGGCCGTCCCGGCCCGGCACGTCGGGAGCGTCGACGTCTTCCTCGAAGCGTTCGAAAACGCGCCCGGCGGTGGTGTGCTGGTGGTCGACAACGGCGGCCGGCTCGACGAAAGCTGCGTCGGCGACCTCGTGGTCCTCGAGGCGCGCGCCGCCGGGCTCTCCGGGGTGGTGATCTGGGGCCTGCACCGCGACACCGCCGACATCCGCGCCATCGGGCTGCCGGTGTTCAGCCTCGGCTCGCTGCCCACCGGCCCGCTCAGCCTCGGGCCGCGCGTCGACGGCGGGCTGGCCGAGGCGATCGTCGGGACGTGGCGGATCGGGCCGTCGGACCTCGTGCTGGGCGACGACGACGGCGTCCTCTTCGTCCCGCTCGCCCGCGCGGGTGAATTGTTCACCCTCGCCGAAGGAATCCGCGACACCGAGCGCCGCCAGGCCGACCGGATCCGCGGCGGCGAACCGTTGCGCGAGCAGCTGCGATTCGGTGAATTCCTTGCGGCGCGGGAAACGAATCCGTCCTTGACTTTCCGCGCTTATCTCCGGTCCGTGGGCGGCGCCATCGAAGAATGACCACGAAAGTGTGATCGACCGCCGAATCGGGTATTCCGGGCCTGCAGCGGGTGCGGGAGGCGGAACCATGAACACGCTCATCGGCTTCGGCAGGGACGTCGAATACCACTTCGCCCGGGGCTTGCGGGCCTACCTGGCCCGGGTGGCCCGTGCGGTCGGCGTCGGCTTCGAATCGTGTTCGCTCGACCTCGACGTGCCCGCCTCCGGGTACGTCGCCCTCGACCGCACGCTCCCGGGCCTGCCGGGCCACGACCTGGCCCTGATCTGGCACGAGGTGCACGGCTGGTCGGCGGTCGTCGAGCCCGCGGGCGGCGGCGCGGTGAAGCTGCTCGCCTACCTCGGCGGCCCGGAAGTTTTGCCGTCGCCGCGCGCGGTCGCCCGGTTCCTCGAGGTGCTGCGGGTCGCCGGGCCGCCCGCCGGCTCGTTCCGGCCGCCGGTGTTCCGGGCGGCCGGCCACCACGAGGACCTCGTCGACTGGCTGCCGGTGACCGGCCCCGAAGGACTGCTGCGGCCGAGTTCCCCGACCTGGTGACCGCCGGGCGCCTAGGATGGGCTGGCCACCACCACCGGAGCGAGGGAACACCGTGAGCAGCGCCGATGAGCCTCGTCCCGTGCGCGTTCTGCTCGTGGAGGACCACGACATGGTCGCCGAGGCGCTGCAGCAGGCCCTCGACCGCGCCGACGGGATCACCGTGGTCGGCCGGGCCCGGTCCCGCGCGGAGGCGCTGGCCGACGTGCTCGAGCACGCTCCGGACGTCGTGGTGCTGGACCGGCGGCTCGGCGACGGCGACGCCCTCGGCGTCGTCGCCCAGCTCGGTTCCGGCGGGGCGCGGGTGCTGGTGCTGACCGGCGACGCGACGCCCGCGGTCGCCGTGCAGGTCGCCAAGGCGGGCGGCGCGGGCGTGCTGCTGAAGTCCGCCCAGCTCGGCGTCCTCGAAGCCGCCGTGCGGGACGTGGCCGCCGGTGGCGTGGTCTTCGACCCGGAGCTGCTGCCCGGGGTCCTCGACCGGCTCACCGGGCGGGGCCCCGGAACCGGCGCGGCGCTGACCGCCCGGGAACGCGAAACCCTCGACCTGCTCGCCGAAGGCGCGACCACGGAGGAAATCGGCCGCCGGCTGGGCGTGTCCCGCAACACCACCCGCAACCACGTGCAGCGCGTGCTGGAGAAGCTCGGCGCGCGGTCGAAGCTCGAAGCCGTCGCGGTGGCCCGCCGGGAGGGCCTCCTCGGCTGATGCACCTGCACCAGCCGGGTGGGGGCTTTTGCATCTCGCGCCGCCGAGCGCTCTTCGAGCAGGCTTGCGGAGTGACCATCCCTGCCCCGCTGACCGCGGAATGCGTGCTGACCGACCTGGCCGGCGGCCTGGCCGCGGCGCGCCGGTTCACCCGGCTCGCCCTGCTGGCCTGGACCGACGGGGCCGCCATCGACGACGCCCTGCTGATCGTCACCGAACTGGCGACGAACGCCCTGCGCCATGGCGGCGGTGACCCGGTTCTGCGGCTGAGCGTCGACGGCACGGACGTCCGCATCGAGGTCTTCGACGACAGCCCGGCGCCCCCGGTGCGGCGCCCGGCGGGGCCCGACGGCGGCTGGGGGCTCACCCTCGTCGACCGCCTGGCCTCGGTGCGGGGGACCGAGCGCCACGGCCGCGGGAAGGTGGTCTGGTGCCTCCTGCCCGCCTCGCCCGCCGAGCTCGCGGGCTGAGCGGGTCCGTGGCCGTGCCGGGCCGGCGGCGATCCGGCAGAGTTGCCGCATGGACGACGACCGGTTCCGGCTGCTGGTGCAGGGCGTGCTCGACTACGGGATCTTCATGCTCGACACCGAGGGCCGGATCTCGACCTGGAACGCGGGGGCGGAGCGCATCAACGGGTATCCGGCTGAGGAGATCATCGGGCAGCACTTCTCGGTGTTCTACCCGGCCGAGGACGTGGCGGCGGGGAAGCCGGCGCGGGAGCTGGAGATCGCGGTCGCCGAAGGGCGGCTGGAGGACGAGGGATGGCGGCTGCGCAAGGACGGCACCCGGTTCTGGGCGAACGTGGTGATCACGGCTCTGTATGACGAGCAGGGGCGGTTGCACGGATTCGGGAAGGTCACCCGGGACATGACCGAACGCCGTAACGCCGAGCTCGCGCTGCGGGAGAGCGAAGAACGGTTCCGCCTGCTGGTGCAGGGCGTGCTCGACTACGCGATTTTCATGCTGGACACCGGCGGCCACATTTCGAGCTGGAACGCGGGCGCGCAGCGGATCAAGGGGTACGCGGCTGAGGAGATCATCGGGCAGCATTTCTCGGTGTTCTACCCGGCCGAGGACGTGGCGGCGGGGAAGCCGGCGCGGGAGCTGGAGATCGCGGTCGCCGAAGGGCGGCTGGAGGACGAGGGGTGGCGGCTGCGCAAGGACGGCAGCCGGTTCTGGGCGAACGTGGTGATCACGGCTCTGTATGACGAGCAGGGGCGGTTGCACGGGTTCGGGAAGGTCACCCGGGACATGACCGAACGCCGCAACGCCGAGCAGGCGCTGCGCGAACGCCGCCGGCTGGTCGGGCACCTCGTCGAGGCGCAGGAGGTGGAGCGGCGCCGGATCGCCTGGGACGTGCACGACGAGTCGATCCAGTCCATGGTGGCCGTCGGCATGCGCCTGCAGCTGCTGGCCTCGCGGCTGCCGGAACCGCACGCGAGCGCGGTCGGCAGCCTCGACGAATCGGTCGCCGCCGCGATCGCCCGGCTGCGCGGCCTGGTCTCCCGGCTGCGGCCGCCGGAACTCGACCGGCACGGCCTGGTGGAGGCCGTCACGGCCTACACCGACGACGTCGCGGGCCGCTGGGGGCTGGCGCACGAGGTGCGCGACGAGCTCACCGCCGAGCCGTCGCCCGAAGCGGCGATCACCGTGTACCGGATCTGCCAGGAGGCGCTCAGCAACGTCCACAAGCACGCGCGCGCCACCCGGGTCGGTGTCACGCTGTCCACAGTGGACAACGGCACCCTGGTGCGGATCACCGACGACGGCGTCGGCACGGCCGGTGGTGACGCCGGCGCCGGGCACTTCGGGCTGGTCGAGATGCACGAACGCGCCGAAGCGGCGCACGGCTGGCTCTCGGTGGACAGCACCCCCGGCGAAGGCACCGTCGTCGAGTTCTGGCTGCCCCTGCTGCCCGACGCGACGGAGCTCGAACCGTGACCGAGCTGAGTGTGCTGATCTCCGACGACGACGTGATGATCCGCGACGTCCTGAAGGAGGTCCTGGAATCCGAGGACGGCATCGCCGTGGTCGCGGTGGCCGGTGACGCCGACGAGGCGATCCGGCTCGCCGAGCGGCACCGGCCCGCGGTGGCCGTGCTCGACGTCCGGATGCCCGGTGGTGGCGGGGCGCGGGCGGCCCGCGAGATCGCCCGGCGCAGCCCGGGCACCGCCATCCTGGCCTTCTCCGCCTACGCCGACCGGTCCTCGATCGCCGGGCTCACCGCGGCCGGTGTCACCGAGTACCTGGTGAAGGGTGCGCCGAACACGGCGATCGTCGAAGCCGTCCGGCGGCTGGGCCGTCAGGCGGCCGGGTGAGCGGTCACGGGACCGGCCGGACGTTCGCGACGCAGTCGAAGTCGGTCGGCAGCAGGGTGAACAGCCGCCGCACCGCACGGGACCGCCCGGCGTCCACGGTGAGGCGGGCCCCGGCCGAGTCGGCGAGCAGCTGGGCGCGCAGCAGCGAGTTCAGCCCGGCGACGGAGAAGAACGTGACCCCGGCGAGGTCGATGACGAGCTCGCCCAGCTCGCCGCGGACGCGGTCCTGCAGGACTTCGTCGAGGCGGCGGGCGGTGCTCAGGTCGACTTCGCCGGTCACCTCGACGAGCAGCGTGCCGGCGCCGCGGGAGCGCACGCGCAGGGACATGTGCCCGCCGGCGGTCAGCCAGTCGGAGTCGGCGAGCCGGTGGTCGGCCGAGCGTGGTTCCGGAACCATCGCGGCACCCTTTCGTCGGGCAGCGGGAGCGGACCGGACGTGTTCGGGACGGGGTGCCGGACGCGAGGCAGCCTGCCGGCCCGGGCGCGGAACGTCCGCCAGCGGCTGACGGCTCAACCGTGAGCCTTCAGCATAGTGCATCTGCACTAGGCAGGCCATCGGGTGTAACCGGATGGTGAGCGAACCGGGGGACAATGGCCAGCCCGGACGGGAAGGAGACGGCATGCCGACCACGGTCGTCAACCTGAAGGGGCACCGGGACGACCCGGACTACGCCGACGTCGTCTACGTCGGGCGGGCCATGCACCGCGGTGGCTGGCACCTCGAGGGTTCGGAGCTGGCCAGCCCGTTCCGGCCCGGTCCGGACGGCACCCGTGAGGACGTCGTCACCCGGTACCGCGAGTACCTGCTGTCTCGGCCGGACCTGCTGGCGCTGCTGCGCGGGCTGCGCGGCCGGCGGCTCGGGTGCTGGTGCGTCCCCGAACTCTGCCACGCCCAGGTGATCGCCGAGCTCGCGGATAACGGGCCGTAACAGAACGGACCCCCTGCGCGAGTACTCTGACACGAGGGGGGTGATCGAGGGTGCAAGCGCGGCGACTCGGCGCATTCGACCAGGCCGAACTGCCCGCGGCTCACCGGGTCCGGTGGTGGCTGGCGGCGGTGGCGGCGGGTCTCGTCGCGGCCGGCTTCGCGATCGTCCCCTACCTGCCGTTCTTCCAGTCCTGGACGTTCGTGCGGGACCCGAAGGTCGCCACCGTGATCACCTGGACCGTGCTGCAGACGTCCGTGGTGCTCGTCTCGGCCGTCCTCACGCTGTACTTCGTCGGCAAGGCCCGGCTGGAAGCCGCCGCCTACCGGGCCAACCAGATCGACATCCGGGTGTTCGCCGACGAACGGCCCGAAGGCAGCCACGACCGCGAGATCGATTCCGCCGTCGAGCTGACCGCCACCTTCAAGCGGTTCCTCAACGACTCCCGCCTCTACACCCCGACGCCGGTCCCGGGCGCCGGCAGCTCGTACGACTTCCTCCAGATCGTCGAACACGCCGGCGACGCCGCCGAAGGCTGGTGGAAGGCGGTCACCAAGGTGATCCGGCTGGCCCAGCCGCCCGCCGCGTTCACCGTGACCGGCACCGTCCGGCCCGGCAACACGCCCGGCCGCCACCAGCTCATCCTGGAACTTGTGCGCGTCCCCCGCTTCGCCGCGAGCCCGCTGGTGATCGAGGACGCGAACTGGCCGCGCGTGCTGCACCGCGCGGCGAACGCGGTGGCCGCGCTGGTCATCCCGCGCAGCGCCTACGTCCGCTCGAACATCCACTGGGCCGCCTGGCGCGGCGCGAAGATCCCGTACGAGCTCTTCGACGCCTACCAGCGCGCCAACCACTTCATCGCCTACCGCCGCTACGACGAGGCCCTCGCCGAGTACTACCGCGCGGTCAGCCTCGACCCGGCCAACGTCTACATCAGACTCGAGATCGCCGCCCTGCAGGAGCAGCTCGACCTGCACCTCGACGCGCTCGCCACCTACGACGACGTGATCACCGTGTGCAGCCGGGGGCACCCGCGGCTGGCCCGCTGGTGGATCGGCCCCGACTTCGCCCGCCAGCCCCGCCACGCCGGGCGCGACCGGGACGTCGCCCTGCTCATCGCCCGCTACCGGCACGCGCTCGTCCTCGGCCACGGCGACTCCGTGGCCGGGTCCTGGTGGGTGCGGCGCACCACCGCGGGCGCGCCCGGCGACGCGCGGGCCCAGCGCCGCGCCGAGCTGCGGGCGGCGATCGAGCTGCGATTCCGCCGGTACGTCGACCTCGACGTCCGGACACGCCCGTACGCGATCCCGCGGGAGAAGCGCCTGGAACTGCACCGGCGCGTGCTGCGCGTGGCGGCCGAGGAGCTCGTGGTCGGCGAGGCGACCCCGGCGCAGCTGGCCGAGTACAACCAGCGGGCCGCGGAGATGCGGTCGTACTTCGCCGCCCTCTCGCAGTACGAGATCGAGCGGCTCATCGAGGACTACCGCCGGTTCGGCCGCCGCTGGCGCCGCAGCTGGAAACAGCTGACCAACCGCGCCCTGGACCTGTCGCTGGTCTGGTCGGTGGTGCGGCGCGCGATGGCGGACGTCGAGCCGGTCACCGGCGCGGTGCCCGAACCCCAGCCCGCCTACCCCGGCAGCCGCGTCCGGCTGGCCGACGTCTGCCCGGACCGCCGCTGGCCGCCGGACCCGGGCGCGCTCGACGCCACCGTCGAGGCCGCCGGACCCCGCCGGTCGTGGGAAGAGTGCTACAACGCGGCGAGCGTGTACGCGGTGGCGATGCTCGAAGTCGGCCCGCGGGGCGAGCGCGACCTGCGCGACCGCGCGCGCAACCCGCGTCTGCTCGGCGAATCGCGGGACGAAGTGGCCCGCCGCGCGGTCCGCGAGCTGTACCACGCGGCGACGATCAGCCACAGCGGGCGGCTGCCCGAGCGCCGCTCCTGGGTGATGGGGGAGGACCCGGACCTCGCGGCCCTGCGCGGCCACGAGCTGTTCCGCGTGTTCGAGATGGTGACGTTCTCCCCGGACCGCGCGGCACCGTTGCGGCCGCAGCGCGCCCACGTCTGGGAACAGGTCGGCTACGTCCGGCAGCTCGTCGCCGAGATCGCGGGCTGCCGGGCGCACTTCTGGCGCGCCCGCGCGCTCGACGAAGGCCCGCCCCCGGACGGCCGCACCCTCGACCGCTGGCGCTCGGCCGACCGCGACGCCTGGCGGAAACTGGCGAACCTGGCGGCCGGGAAACAGGACTGGTACACGCGCTACCAGGCGATCAGCGCGTTCCGCGAGTGGGCGGCCGAGTCCGGCTACCCCGGCGCGATCTCCGGTTTCCCGCTGTACTGCGAGGAAAGCCTGCACGCCCAGCTGCGCGGGGCGGCGGGCCCGCGCGCGAAGACGAACCTGGACGCGAACATCGTCGTCCGCGAGTACGTCCGGCTGTGCGACCGCCGCCTGGACCACCTGATGGCGGACATCGCCGAGCTCACCGAGCAGTCCACGATCGACGACTTCGCCGGCTGCGCCGAACTGTGGGCGGCGCTGTGTTCGTGGTTCGACGACGACATCGCCGACGGCTCGTCGGCCGACGAGCGCCGTGAGCGGTTCCGCAAGCTCGCCCGGCCCTAGCTGCGGTGATCTGGGTCAGTTCGTATTATCAAGCCTCGCAGTCGTCAAGTAGTTGAACTCGGCCACGTACCTCTCGATAGGTGGCTCATTCCCGGTGGATGAAACCGCCCAGCGGATCTCGCGGGCGAGGGCTTCCAGTTTTGTGGCGGTCAGCTTGGACTCGGCCTGCGCCTCGTTCGCTCCGAGGGAGGTGTTCAATGACGAAAGCGCCGCGCCGATGACGGCCAGTACGGCGAAGACCGTCTTCACGGCAGGAGATGCCGCAGAGAGGCTGGTGATGCCGGATCCACCGGAGAATATCGCCGCCAAGAACCCGAGGCCGTAGTTCGTCCGTGTCCATTGCTTGGCCGACTTGCGGTAGGTGATCGCGGCAACGGTGACGTCCCGGTAGATTCCCCGAAGTCTCCAGTCCTCAACTTCGCTTTCCAGGGATGTCTCGCCTGTTGTGGCGGCCGTGCCTGCACTGTGGATCGCGGCCAGGGCCCGAAGCGTCAGTTCCGTCGATGCGACGGTGGTGCCGATGCCCACTATCTCGAGGAGTAGGACAAGTGTCCAGCCGATGGGGCTCAATGACAAACCGACTGCGAGAACGCCCGCTACCGTGAGAAGGAGAATCCCCGACCAGAAGATGGCTCTTGCGGGATAGTTGGGCTCGCTGTGAGTCGACGCGCGTTCCGTGTTTTGGCTCGAGTATTTGAATGCCAAGTAGATAACGGACATCAGTGCCAGAATCGGCCCGGCAGTTATGGTTGTCCAGGCGATCGGGGGCAGGTCGGGGAGAGAAGCCGGCCGACGGCCGATGGCCAAGTTGAGCGCGACTCCGACCGCGATGACGGCAATCAAGTAAGCAAAAACTAGCAGAGGGCGGCTGATCAGGCGAAAATGAAGACGTCGGGCAAACTGCGCGCGCTCTTCTTCCGGTTCGTGAGGAGGTTCTGGCATCGGGTCTCCATGGCGCTTGTCCTGTGCATACGTCGGCGTCGAAGCGTGTCCGCCGGGCTCGGGAACGTATGCCCTGGCGCTGTGCGCACGGCGTCGCGACTTACCGGCGAGGACGTAGCCAAGGACCGTGTTGTTACGGTGGATCATCACAATGTGATGCGCCTGGGACTTCGGCGAATATCTGCACCGGTCCACGAACTGCTTCGGGACGGCCCTTGCCCGGCCGCGTGTACCGGTGTTTCACCCCGGCCGGGAAGTATTCGGGGTCGCCCGCCGGGCGCAGGACGACGTCCGGCAGCTGCCGTTCCGCCGGAACGTAGTGCGCGAACTCGCTGTTGAGCCTCAGCAGCTGTTCGCGGACCGCCTCGGCGATCCGGCCGGCGTCGGCGGCGGCGCCCGGGGCCGTTTCGACCGTGATGCGCAGCCGGCGGTCGCGGTCGGCGTCCTCGACCGACTCGATGACGAACTTGCCCGTCACCGTGTCGCTGATGCCGGGCTGTTCCAGGCCCACGGTGACGTTCTCCGGGTAGACGTTCGCGCCGAAGAACGACACCGTGAACAGCGAGCGGCCGAACACGTAGACGAACGGCAGGTCCGGGCCCGGTGGCGGGGTGAAGCCGTGCCGGGCGCAGTAGGCGAGCACCTCGGCGTGCGGCAGGAGCCCGCCGTCGTCGGCGATGTGGTAGCGGACGAGCGGGATGCCGCCGTCCGCCGTGAAGAGCAGCGTGCCGTCCTGCGCCTCGAAGAAGCGGCTCGCCGGGTCGTACTGCACCAGCGTGGGCAGCCGCGCGTCGCCGAAGAGCTCGCGGGCGAGGTCCGGGCGGCCGGCGAGGAACCGCCGGATGCCCGCCGAAAGCGGGGTTTCGGTGCCGAGGACGCCCGCGTCGGCCGTGCCGTACAGCGACGCGATGTCGCGGACCGGGTCGGCGATCCCGGCCCGCTGCGCCACCAGTTCGCGCCACTGCTCGCTGAACACCTCGCCGGCGAGCACGAGCTTGAGCGCGTACGCGGGCCAGTCGATGCCCTCGGCCAGGCCGGTGTCGACGACGTCCTTGACGAACGGCGGGTAGCCCAGCAGCACCACCTGGTCGAAGTGCGGCGCGAGCTCGGGCAGCACGCGCAGGATCTCGGCCTTGGTGTTGCCCGGCGCGACGACGGTGATCGGGCAGCCCTTGGCGGCGAGGTGCCGCACGCACGCGGTGGTGAACAGGCCGCCCACCCAGGTGCCGAGCGGAAAGCAGACGACGGCGAGGGTACTGCGCTCCCCGGCGTCGAAGGCGTCCACCAGCACCTGCTCGAACCGCCGGGCGACGTGCAATTCGTCTTCGAGCGCCCGTGGCCAGACGGTCGGGTGGCCGCTGGACCCGGAGGAGACGGCGATCATGTCGAGCCCGTCGAACGTGCCGCCGCGGCACAGCTCGGGCAGCGGGTACTTCCGGTGGTAGCCGGCCTTGTCCGTCAGCGGCAGCTTCCGGAAGTCCGCCATGGTTTCGACGGTCTGCGGATCGATCCCGTGCTCCCGCAGGAACTTCCGGTAGGCGGGCACGGTTTCCGCGGTGCGGTGGAACAGATCGAGGACGTGGTCCTCCGCCGGGGGTTCCGCGGGGCCGAAGAAGGTGTCGAGCGCCTGCCGTACGCGGGTCTGCCGGCCGAGGTCCATGATCGGAGCATAGCGGCGGCCGCGTGTCATGATGGGCGCCGTGAGCACCTCCGCCCAGGAGCACCCCGCCGGCGCGCCGTTGACCCTGTACCTGGTCAAACGGCTCGAGCTGGTGATCAGGGCGCTGCTCGACGACGCCCTGCGGCCGCTCGGGCTCACCACGCTGCAGTACACGGCGCTGAGCGTGCTCGAGGCGAGTGGCGCGCTGTCTTCGGCGCAGCTGGCCCGGCGGTCGTTCCTGCGGCCGCAAACCATGCACGAAATGGTGCTGACGCTGGAAAAGCGCGGCCTGATCGCGCGCACCCCGAAGGCGGGCAACAAGCGCGTTCTGCTCGCCGGTCTCACGGACGCGGGACGCGCGCTGCTGGCCGGCTGCGCGCCGGCGGTCGCGGAGCTGGAAAACGCGCTCCTGGCCGACCTGAGCCCGGGCCAGCGCGCGACGTTCCGCGAGGGACTGCAGCACGGCGTCACGGCCCTCGGCGCCCTTTCCGGTCAGCGGCGGGCCCAGGAAGCCTGATTTCGGCGGACGCAGCCGAAAGCGGGCACCTGGTCGATCGAACTCACCCGACTGGAGTCTCGAGTGAGTTGCGGCGTGGCCGGAGCACTAGGCCGGACGAGTGGAAGCGGCGGGCGGTCCGTAGCAGGGGTGTGACCGGCGCCGTTGGAGGGTAAGTCCCAGGCCAGTTCTCACCGTGGAGGTTCGCCGACGTGACCGGGGCTCGCGAGGTGGGCGGCGCGTCCGTCGCCGCCCGCAGGCTGCTGGTGCTGGCGGGCGCAGTGGCGGGGTTCTGGTTGCTGGCCTGGCTGACGTCCGCCACCGCCGACGCGGCGCCCGCCGAGCCGCCGGGGGACCCGGTCGGCGCGGTGGTGGGTGCGCTGGTTCCGCGGGCAACACCCGGGAGCGCGCGGGCGCCGGAAGCCCCGGGCCGGGAGACATCGGTTGCGGTGCGGTCCGGTGCGGGTTCGGGGACAACGCGGGCCGCAGAGCCGGTGTCGCCGGTGCGTCCGGCCGAGCCGGTGGGGCGCGCAGGGGGTGCTGAGGGCCGAACCGCCGCTGCGGCTGGGGCGCCGGTGGCGGGTGCTGTCTCGGCGGCTGAGTCGCGGGGACCTTCGATTGCCGCTGCGGTGGCGGGCGCGGTGAGTTCGGCTGAGCCGGTGGCGCGCACGGTCGCAGCCTCCGCTTCGCCTGTGACTTCAAGCGCCACCGTGGTCGCCGAGCCGGTGGCGCGTGCTGTGGCATCGGTTGTTTCGAGTGCTACCGCGGGCCCGGCGGCGGGCGCGGTGCGTTCGGCGGAGCGGGTGGCGCGCACTGTTGCAGCCTCCGTCTCGCCCGCGGCATCAAGCGTCACCGCGGTCGCCGAGCCGCTGGCGCATGCTGTCGGCGCCGTGGTCACCCCGCTGCGTGGAACCACAGCCGCGATTGCCGGGCCGGTGATCGGCGTCGTGCGTTCTGCCGGGCCGGTGACCCATGCCGTCGGCCCGGTGCTCTCGCCGGTGACCGAAACCGCCACCGCGCTCGTCTGGCCCGTGGTTCGGTCCACCCTGCCGGTGATCGAGCCGCTCTCTCGCGCCGCGAAGGCGTTGCTCTCGCCGGTGACCGGTGCCGTCGCCGTGCTCGTCGAGCCGGTCTTCTCCGCCGTCGACGCGCCCGTTGCCGACCTCGTCGGGGCCCTCACCAGCGTCGTCAAGCCCGTGGCCGGGTCCGCTTCTCCCGTGGTCACCGGCCTTCTCACCCCCGTCGACGACCATGCCGGGCGGCCCGTCCTCGCGCCGGTGGCCGAGGCCGTCGAAGCGTCCGCCACCGCGGGCTTCGTCGTCCGGGTCGTTTTTCCGGCCGCCCCGCCCATGAGCGGCCCGCCGCCGGCCCCGCGGCCCACCCCGGTCCTCGAGAACGCCGCACGCGTGGTCGCGCCCGGCTGCTCCGCGACCGTCTCCGCCACGGGTCCGCGCCGGGGGACGGCTCACCACTCCGCGGTCCAGCTCGGCAGTCCGCGGCGCGAGGAGGCTCCGGTGTATCCCGGCGCGCCCGGGTCGTCGCCCGATGTCGCCTCGGGTGGCGGCTCCCCGCTGCCGCCCGCCTTCCTGACCGCGGGCCATGCCCCGCACCACCTCCGGGCGTCCACCGGGACGCACGGGGTCTTCGTGCCGCTGTGGCGGCCCTCCGAACCGGGCACCGGGCCCGGATAGCCCGTTCCGATCTTCCGCCTGTCGTGTGCTCCGCGGCGCGATCCGCGCTGCCCGCGACTGCCGTACCGAACCGAACAACCAAGCGTGGAAGAGGGACGAAATGGAAGCGAGCGTGTTCGACCTGGGGAAGGTGCGAAGAGACGCGGTGGTCACCGTCCGCCTGGACGCGATGGCCAACGTCAGGCTCCTGACGGCGGTCAACTTCCAGGCCTACCGGCGCCGGCAGTACTACCGGATGCACGGAGGGGTGGCCACCGCACCGATGTTCAAAATCCACATCCCGGCGAACGCCCACTGGTTCCTGGTGATCGACGTCGAGGGCCTCGAAGCCCGGCCCCTGCGCCCGCGGGTGAGCGTCGAACCGGAAGCGGCCGTCACCTCCCGCGGACGCGGCCGAGAGTGAACTCTCCCTTCGCGGCCCCGGGCTCCGGGGCCGCGAAGGCGAACGCGTCGGCGACCGGATGCGGGGTACCCGGCCCGGATGCAGACGTTCCTGCCGTGCACCGACTTCACCGCCAGCGCCCGCACGCTCGACCGCCGCCGGCTCGGCAAGCAGCGCGTGGAGGCGCTGCAGGTGCTGCGCGCGCTGGTGATCCCCGGCTACGGCTGGCGCCACCACCCGGCGGCGAAGATGTGGACCGGCTACGAGGAGGCCTTGACGCGGTACGGCCTCGAAGTCTGCGCGGTGTGGTGCGAGCTGGGCGCGGCGGACACGTGCGCGGTGAAGCTGGGGGAGGAGTTCACCCGATCGGTGCACAAGGCCGAGGTCCGAACCCAGGCCGAGCTCACGGCGGCGGGTGACGTGCCCCCGTGGCTCGGCGACGAATCGCTGCACCGCAGCCACCAGTCGGCACTGGTGCGCAAGGACCCGGACCACTACGGCGCGCAGTTCCCCGGGGTACCGCCGGACCTGCCGTACGTGTGGCCGCCCTCGGACCGCCCGAGCCGGACGGCCTGACCGGGCCGGGTGGCTTGGCTGGGCGAGCGGGAGTGGCTTGACCAAACGAGCCTTACGGCCTGACCGGGCCGGGCGGCCTGGCCGGGCCAGGCCGGGCGGGGTGGTTTGGCCGGACTGAATGAGGTGGCTGGGCCGAGCCGGGTGGTTTTGGCCCGGCCGAGCCGGGCGGGCGCCGTGACCGGCCGAGCGGGGTGGTTTGGCGGCCGAGCCAGACGCCCTGACCGGCCGAGCGGGCTAGCGTGGCCTGTCCCAGCCGCGCGCCCTGACCCGCCAAACTGCAGCCCGCTCGACCGCGGTCACCCCTCCCGCACCCACGCCCCACCACGCAATGAATGACCCATTCCTGACCTCCAACGCCATGAATGAGTCATTCACTGCATCCCCCGCCGGACCTGCGGCTCCACTGGTCCGCATCCCCGTCCCACCCCGTCCTTCGGAGGATTTACAACGTTGTACCAACGATGTAAAAAAGTCCCTGCCCGGCTCGCCCGCCGTTGGAAGGGGCCATCGATGTCCTCCCGAGAACACCTCACCCGCCGTGATCTGCTCCGGCTCGCCGGAGGTTCCGCCGCTGCCGTCGCCGCCGCCCTGTGGCTGCCCGGGACCGCCGCCGCCGGGACGTTCAGCCCGATCCGGCCGCCCGCCACCCCGCTGATCGTCCGCTCGCCCTACCTGTCGACCTGGCAGGCCGCCGACACCCTCCCCGGCACCTGGTCGAGCTTCTGGACCGGCCACATCACCGCCCTCTGCGGCATCGCCCGCATCGACGGGACCGCCTACCTCTTCGCCGGCGCGCCCGGCAGCCCGGCCCTGACCCCGATGACGCAGGTGAGCCTCCAGGTCACCGGCACCCGCTCGAGCTACGTGCTCACCGGCGGCGGCGTGAACCTCACCGTCACGTTCTTCTCCCCGGTCGACCCGGCCAACCTGCAGCGCCAGTGCGTCCCGTTCGGGTACGTCACCCTCCAGGCCACCAGCGCCGACGGCCGCGCGCACACCGTCGCCCTGCACTTCGACACCTCCGCCGAGTGGGTGCACGGCAACACCGCCACGCCGGTCACCTGGACCCAGCAGCAAGCCGGCGGGTACACCCTGCTCAGCTGCACCCCCGCGAACCCCGGCGTGCTGCAGGAAAACGGCGACCAGGCCAGCTGGGGCTCCCTGGTGCTCGGCGCCCCGGCGTCGGGCACCACCTGGCAGATCGGCCAGGACACCGTCGTGCGCGCCGCCTCGGCGGCCCAGGGCGCACTGAACAACACCAGCGACCCCGCCCAGCCGCGGGCGATCAGCGACCGGTGGCCGGTGCTGGCCTTCGCCAAGAACCTCGGCACGATCCCGGCCGGCGGCAGCTCGGCGCCGTTCACGCTCTCGATCGGGCACGTCCGCACCCCCGCGGTCCGCTACCTCGGCACCGAACTCCGTCCCTGGTGGACGCACTACTGGGGCAGCTGGCCGGACATGGCGGTGTGGTTCGCGAACGACTACGCCGCCGCCCTCGGCGCCGCCACCGGGATCGACCAGCGGCTGCACGACGACGCCGTCGCCGCGGCCGGGGGCGGCAGCACCGGCGAGCACTACGCCGGGATCTGCGCGCTCGCCCTGCGCCAGGCGTTCGGCGGCACCGAGCTGGTCGACCGGGGCGGCGCGCCGTGGGCGTTCCTCAAGGAAATCTCCTCCAACGGCAACATGTCCACAGTGGACGTCACCTACCCGGCGTTTCCGGCCTATCTCTACCTTTCCCCGGCCTACCTGCGGCTGTTGCTGGAGCCGCTGCTCGACTACGCCGAGCGCGGCGGCTGGCCGATGGCGTTCGCCGAGCACGACCTCGGCACCCACTACCCGGACGCGACCGGGCACAACGACGGCAACGAGGAGAGCATGCCGGTCGAGGAGTCGGCCAACATGCTGATCATGGCGGCCGCGCTGGTGCAGCGGCTGCCGCAAGCCGACGCCGCCGCCTTCGTGAACGCCCACTACCGGATCCTGCGGCAGTGGGCGGAGTACCTGGTCGCCAACACCCTCGACCCGGGCTTCCAGAACCAGACCGACGACTTCACCGGCTTCATCGCCCACAGCGCGAACCTCGCGCTGAAGGGGATCATCGGCATCGGCGCGATGGGCGTCATCGCCGCGGCGGCGGGCAACGCGGCCGACGCCCAGCGGTACCGGTCGACGTCCCGCAGCTACATCAGCCAGTGGGTGACGCTCGCCGAGGACGGCCAGCACCTGCGCCTGGCCTACGACCAGCCCGGCACCTGGAGCCTGAAGTACAACGGCTTCGCCGACCGCGTGCTCGGCCTCGACCTCGTGCCGCTCGGCGTCGCGGCGCAGGAGGCCGCCTGGTACCAGGCCCGCGCGGGCGCCCACGGCGTCCTGCTCGACCCGCGCAACAACTACACGAAGGCCGACTGGGAGCTGTGGACCGCGGCCTGGCTCGCCGACCAGCCGAACATCCGCACCACCCTGGTCGAAGGCGTCTACAGCTACGCGAACACCACGCCCCAGCGGGTGCCGTTCTCCGACTGGTACGTCGTCGCCGACGCGACCCAGCGCGGCTTCCAGGCCCGCCCGGTCGCCGGCGGCTACCTGGCGCTGCTGACCCGCCCGGCCGCGTCGACGACGGTGTGGCGGAAGCTGCAGAACCAGCGGTCGGGCAAGGTCCTGGCCGTCCAGGACATGTCGCTGGCCGACACCGCCGAGGTGACGCAGTGGTCGGACAACGGCACCGCCGACCACCTGTGGGCCGTCGTGGACAACGGCGACGGCACGGTCCGGATCGTCAACCGCAACAGCGGCAAGGTCCTCGCCGTGCACGACCAGAGCCTCGACAACGGCGCCCACGTCCAGCAGTACCGCGACAACGGGACGCCGGACCACAACTGGCGGATCGTCGACGCCGGCGGCGGCTGGTCGAAGCTGGTCAACGTCCGCAGCGGCAAGGTCCTGGCGGTCGACCAGCAGTCCACGGCGGACGGTGCGCAGGTGACCCAGTGGGACGACAACGGGACCCCGGACCACCTGTGGCGGTTCGCCTGATCCCGGTTTGCGACACTGGCGCCCGTGCGCGCCGACTTCACCCGGATCCACCGCTTCCTCGAGGAGCGTGACCCGCCGACGCCGTGCCTGGTCGTCGACACCGACGTCGTCGCGGCGCGGGCGCGGGAGTTCGGCGCGGCGTTCCCCGGCGCGCTGATCCGGTACGCGGTCAAGGCCAACCCGGCGCCACCGGTGCTCGACGCGCTGGTGGCGGCCGGGATCGGCTTCGACGTCGCCGGCCCGGCCGAGCTGGAGCTGTGCCTCGGCCGCGGTGCCGATCCGGCGGACATCGCCTACGGCAACCCGATCAAGAAACCGCGCGACATCGCCTTCGCGTTCGGCCGCGGGGTCCGGGAGTTCACTTCGGACGCCCCCGCCGACGTCGACCACCTCGGCCGGTACGCGCCCGGCTCGGCCGTGTCGATCCGCGTCGTGCTCGACGCGCCGGACTCGGCCACCCCGTTCGGCCGGAAGTTCGGCTGCGTCCCGGCCGAAGCACTCGACCTGGTGCTGCGGGCGGCCGAGCGGGGGCTGCGGCCGGGCATCGCCTTCCACGTCGGCTCGCAGCAGCCGGACGTCACCGCCTGGCCGATCGGCATCGCCACGGCGGCGAAGCTGTTCGGCGAGGCCGCGGCGCACGGCGTCGCGATGACGCGGCTCAACCTCGGTGGCGGCTTCGCGACCACCCACCGCACGGCCGTCCCGCCCTTGGCCGCGTACGCGTCGGCGATCGCGTCGGCGCTGGACACGTCGTTCCCGGCCGGCCGGCCGGAGCTGATGCTCGAGCCGGGCCGGGTGCTGGTCGCGGACGCCGGCCTGCTGCGGACCGAGGTCGTGCTGGTCGCCCACCGGGACGAGCGGCGCTGGGTCTACCTGGACATCGGCCGCTACAACGGGCTCGCCGAGGCCGAAAACGAAGCGATCGCCTACCGGGTCGAACCGGTGGACGACCACGACGGCCCGGATGGCCCGGTGGTCCTCGCCGGGCCCACCTGCGACGGCGACGACGTGCTCTACCAGCGGACGCCGTACCGGCTGCCGGTGTCGCTGGGCAGCGGCGACCGGCTCGACCTGCCGGGCACCGGGGCCTACACCGCGAGCTACGCGTCGGTGGCGTTCAACGGGATCGAGCCGCTGCGCACGTACTGCGTCGGGCGGTGGGGAGATGCCTGACGTGGGCCGGTTCACCGGGCGGCACGTGCTCGCCGAGCTGCACGGCGTCGACCCGGGCCTGCTCGACGACCCGGTGCGCCTCGGGGAGCTGCTGCGGGCCGCGGTGACGGAGGCGGGCGCGACGGTCCTCGACGTCGTCGCGCAGCGGTTCACGCCGCAGGGTGCCACGGTGATCGCGCTGCTGGCCGAGTCGCACGCGTCCGTCCACACCTACCCGGAGCACGGGTCGCTCTTCGCCGACGTGTTCACCTGCGGGGAACGCGCGGATCCCGAGCACGCCCTGCGGTTGCTGGCGGCGTCGCTGCACGCCGCCTCCGTCCACCTGTCGGTCCTCCACCGGGGAGAACGCTGATGCCCCTGATCCACGAACCGGTCGGCGACGGCCTCACCCGCGTCTGGGAGGTCGGCGACGTGCGGTTCCACGAGCGCACGCCGTACCAGGAGGTGCTGATCGGAACGACCGCGCAAGGGGTTTCGCTGTTCTGCGACGGCGAGCGCCAGAGCACCGAAGCCAGCCAGCTGGTCTACCACGAAGCGCTGATGGTGCCCGCGCTGCTGCTGGCCGAGCAGGTGCGGCGGGTCCTGATCGTCGGCTCGAGCGAGGGGGTCGCGAGCGAGCTGGCGGTCGCCGCGGGCGCCGGGCTGGTCGACCACGTCGACATCGACGAGCGGGCCGTGCGCGCGTGCGCCGAGCACCTGCCCTACGGCTACACCCCGGCGGACCTCGCGCGGGCCGAGCGCGGGGACGGCCCGATCCGGGTGTCCTATGCGGACGGCTGGGCCTTCCTCGCCGCGGCCGAAGCCCGGGGCGAGACCTACGACGTGGTCGTGATCGACCTGCCGGACGAGACCACCGATCCGGCCGCGCAGCATAATCGCCTGTACGGCAAGGAATTCCTCGCCCGCTGCGCGCGCCTGCTGGCACCGGGCGGGGTGGTGGCGTGTCAAGCGGGCTGCCCGACGCTGTGGCGCAACGAGACGCTGCGCGCGTCCTGGCGGCGGTTCCGCGAAGTATTCGGCGCGGTGCTGTACTTCGGCTCCGACGAGCACGAATGGGCGTTCCTGTCCGGCCGTGCGGATCCGGTCGGCAATCCGGGTGCGCTGGTGGCCCGGCGGTTCGCCGAGCGGGGGACCGCGGCGGCGACGCTGGACGCCGAAGCGCTGCTCGGCGGCTGCACCCCGCCGCGTTCCCTGCGCACCGGTGGTCCGGATCAGCCGTCTTGACCTTCGATTCCCCGAATATCGAGCCCCGGGAAAGATGAATGAGCGGGAAATGGATTTCCCGTGCCAGACGCCTCTCTCGTGTTACTCCGTTCAGTGGCCGTCGAAAAGGTTGCGATCGCGCTACGATCCTCTCCGCGCGCGATCATCATCACCACCAGGCACCGTGGCCCAACGGGAGGAGCGTCATGCTCGGTATGTCGGTCGTAGGCGCAATGATTCTGTCCACCCTCGTCGCTCCCTTCGATTCCTCGGTGGCATCGGCCCCGAGCGAAAAGATCACGCTCGACATCAAGACGATCAACGGTTCCGGCTGCCCGGCGGGCACCGCCGACGCCTCGGCCGACGTCGCCGCCGACAACACCTCGTTCACGGTGCACTACAGGAACTTCACCGCGAAGGCCGGCGGCGGCGCGTCCGCGCTCGAAGCCCGGAAGAACTGCCAGATCAACGTGCTCGTCCATGTGCCGCAGGGATTCACGTATGCGATCGCCGAGGCGGAGTACCGCGGCTTCGCGCACATCGAGAGCGGGGCGAGCGCGCTCGAGCAGGCCAACTACTACTTCACCGGGACCGCGCCGACCGCTCGGGTGCGGCACAGCTTCCCCGGCCCGTTCCACGGCGTGTGGCGCGCTTCCGACGTCACCGACGTGGCGGAGCTGGTGTTCGCCCCGTGCGGGGAGAGCCGCAACCTGAACATCAATGCGGAACTGCGGGCCGACGCGGGTTCCTCGCCTGGTTCCACTTTCATCGAAATGGATTCCGAACACGCGAGCGTGGACACGATTTACCACTTCGCGTGGAAGACCTGCTGAATTCCGGCGGTCATTGTCACGGCGCCCGCGCACCGGAACCCCTCGCCGGTGAGCGGGTTTGCCGCTGTTCGGACGCGGGCGACCGGATCGGATTCGAGATCCGGGCGTTCACCGGTGCGGGACGGCCGGGGAATCCGCCGAGCACGGACTTCGGCCCCGGTGCCCCCGCAGTCGCGAGGAAGGGCGGCCGAGGTTCTCCGCGGCGCCGGATGAGACGCGGAGCACCCGGTCGGGCCGCGGCCGAAGTCAGGTCCGGGCCGGGCTCCGTTTCGTTTCGGGGCCCGGCACCAAGCGGCACCGTCGTTCGAACCGTTCCATCAGAACGGTGGCGATCAGGACGGCCACTGGGGTGCTCACCGCGATCCACATGTAGGAATAGCTACCCAGCCCGCCGCGCTCTCAATCGCGCGCGGACAGCCGGGTGATCAGGTCCAGCAGGCCGGCGCGGAAGGCGTCGTCGTCGCCGAGCCCGCCGAGCAGGGCGGGTTCCGCGCGCACGGCCTCGTCGTGCACCGCGCGGCCGCTCGCGGTCAGCCGGGTCAGGTGGCGGCGGGCGTCGGCCGGGTCCTCCGTCCGGGTGACGAATCCGGCCTTGGCCAGCCGGTCGAGCGTGCGGCTCATCGTCTGATCGGTCACCTGGCAGTGCTGGGCCAGCGTCCGCTGGGGGAGTGGCCCGTCGCGCAGCGTGTGCAGCGCGATGAGCCCCGCGTGGGTGAGGCCCATGCCGTCGAGCACGGCCACCCAGCGCTGCTCCACCAGCCGCGCGGCCACGGCCAGCAGCCGGCCGGTCGGCCAGGTGCTCAGGTCGGGTTCGGGGGTTGTGCTCACCATCACTCCGGGTCGTCGTGCAGAATGTTCAGCTTGCTGAACAATTGGGCGTGTTCGCGCTCGAAAGGACCTTAGCGACCATGAACGAGAACCCGCGCCGCCTCCGCTGGCTGATCCCGGCCCTCCTGGTGATCGCCTGGCTCGGCCTGGGCGGGTTCGGCGGTCCCTTCGCCGGCAAGCTCGGCGAGGTCGCGAAGAACGACAACGCGGCTTTCCTGCCGCGGTCGGCCGAAGCCACCGAGGTCGCCGACGAGCAGAAGGCGTTCAGCCCGCGCCAGGTGCTGCCCGCGACCGTCGTCGCCGAGCGCACGAGCGGCCTGACCGGCGAAGACCGCCGGTTCCTCGAGGCCAAGGCGCGGGAACTGGGCAGCGTCCCCGGCGTGGCCGGCCCGCTCGGGCGGCCGCAACAGGCACCCCGGGACGAGCAGGCCGCGCAGCTGGCGGTGCCGATCTTCGCCGACGGCAACCCGGCGGACGTCGTCAAGGAGGTCCGGGCGCGCCTCGGCGGCGCTCCGGACGGGCTCACCGTGCTCGTCACCGGGCCGGCCGGGCAGATCGCCGACCTCGTCAAGGCGTTCGGGGGCATCGACGGCATCCTGCTGCTCGTCGCCGGCGGCGTGGTCGCGCTGATCCTCCTCGCGGTCTACCGCAGCCCGCTGCTGCCGTTCCTCGTCCTGCTGTCGGCGGTGTTCGCACTCGGCCTGGCCAGCCTCGTCGTCTACCTGCTGGCGAAACACGACGTCCTGGCGCTGAACGGCCAGAGCCAGGGCATCCTCTCGATCCTCGTCTTCGGCGCGGCCACCGACTACGCGCTCTTGCTGGTCGCGCGGTTCCGCGAGCAGCTGCGCGACACGCCGAGCCGGTTCGACGCCCTCAAGCTCGCCTGGCGCGCGACCCTCGAGCCGATCGCCGCTTCGGCGGGCACCGTCGTGCTCGGCGTGCTGTGCCTGCTGTTCAGCGACCTCAACTCCAACAAGGGACTCGGCCCGGTCGCGGCGATCGGCATCGGCGCCGCGCTGCTGGCGTCCACCACGTTCCTGCCGGCCGCACTGGCCCTGTGCGGGCGCGGCGCGTTCTGGCCGTTCAAGCCGGCGCTGGGCTCACCGCACCCCGAGACGTCCGGGCTCTGGGGCGGGGTGGCGCGCCTGGTCGGCCGCCGCCCGCGCGCGGTCTGGGTGGTGACGGCGCTTGTGCTGGGCGTCGGCGTCGCGTTCCTGCCGCAGCTCAAGGCGTCCGGCACCGCGCAGTCGGACGTCTTCCTGACCGAGGTCGAATCCGGGACGGGCCAGGAGATCCTCGGCAGGCACTTCCCGGGCGGCCTCGGCGCACCCGTGATCACGATCGCCGACGCGGACGCGCTGCCCGCGGTCCTGCGCGCGTCCACAATAGACGGAGTGGCACAGTCGTTCCCCCTGCCCGGCCCCGACGGCCGCCCCAAGGAGGTCGGCGGCCGCGTCCAGATCCTGTCGGTGCTGAGCGATCCGGCGGACTCGGAGGCGGCGGTCGCCACGGTCGGCAGGCTGCGCGACGCGGTGCACGCGGTCCCGCAGGCGAACGCGAAGGTGGGCGGCCCGACGGCGATCCAGCTGGACACGCAGCAGACGTCAAAGCGCGACCGGGCGCTGATCATCCCCATCGTGCTGCTGGTGATCTTCCTGGTGCTGGCGTTGCTGCTGCGGTCACTGCTGGCCCCGCTGCTCCTGATCGCCACGGTGGTGCTGTCGTTCGCGGCGACGATGGGCGTGTCGGCGCTGGTGTTCAACCACGTGTTCGGGTTCCCGGGCGCGGACCCGGTGGTACCGCTGTTCGGGTTCGTGTTCCTGGTGGCGCTGGGGATCGACTACAACATCTTCCTGATGACCCGGGTTCGGGAGGAGGCACTGACGCGGGGGACCCGGGATGGAACGTTGCGGGGGTTGTCGCTGACGGGCGGGGTGATCACCTCGGCGGGCGTGGTGCTGGCGGCGACGTTTTCGGCGCTGGCGGTGATCCCGATCCTGTTCCTGGCGCAGATCGCGTTCATCGTCGCGTTCGGCGTCCTGCTGGACACGCTGCTGGTGCGTTCGCTGCTGGTGCCCGCGCTGACCATCGACGTCGGGCGGCGCGTCTGGTGGCCGTCGAAGCTGGCGCGCCGGGAAGCGTAGGGGCGCCGGCCGCACGCACCGAAGAGCCGAAGTGGTCAACGGGTTCTCCTCGGTCAGGTGACTGGACCCATATGGTCTAGACCATTCCCGGGTCCGTTGGCTAGTCTGCGCCGGTGACCGATCCCGTGTTCCTGATCACCGGTGCCTCCCGCGGCATCGGCGCCGCCACCGCCCGGCTCGCCGCCGAAGCCGGCTACCGCCTGGTCCTCGTCGCCCGCGACCAGGCCCGCCTGAACGCCCTCGCCACCCGGCTGGGTGCGCCCGACCGGGTCTGGCCGGTCGCCTGCGACGTCACCGACTGGGCCCCGCTCAGCGGGCTCGTCACCCGGGTGCGGGACACGTGGGGCCGGCTGGACGTCGTGTTCGCCAACGCCGGCGCCAGCGTGGTCACCTCGTTCCTCGGCCGCCACGGCGCGCCACCGGAGGAATGGCGGGACATGGTGCTCGCCAACGTGTACGGCCCCGCCCTGACCGCCCGCGCCACCCTCCCGGCTCTGATCGACTCCGGCGGCCACCTGGTGCTGACCGGCTCGGCCGCGGGCCGCGGGGTGCGCCCGGGCAACCTGTACTCGGCGACGAAGTGGGCCGTCACCGGCCTGGCCCAGAACATCCGCGCCGAATGCGTCGGCACCGGGGTCCGCGTCACCCTGGTCCAGCCGGGGCTGGTGGACACCGGCGGCATCCCTGCCGAACGCGCCCAGGACCCCAAACTCGACCCCGCCGACATCGCCCGCGCGGTGCTGTACGCGGTCGGCCAGCCGGCGACGGTGGACGTGAACGAAATCCTCGTCCGCCCGGCCGGCCAGGGCCCGAACCGCTGACGGCGGTTCGCTCAGGAGTCGCGGCGTGCGCGGGAGCCGGTCGCTTCGCCGGTGAGGTACGCGGCCGTGCCGGTGCGGGCGAGCAGCCGCTCCAGCGCGGGCGGCCGGTGGTCCAGGTGCAGTCGGGCGCCGGCGTCGGTCACCACGCGGCGCAGCTTCATCAGCTCCGAAAGGCCCGACGAGTCGCAGAAGCCGAGTTCGCTGCAGTCCAGGTGGACCTCACGGACGCCGGGATGGCCGGCGAGCCGGTCGGTGACCAGCCGCAGGAGGGTGCCGGTGGTCGCGAACTCGAGGTCGCCGGTGATCGTCACGCGGGCCCTGCCCTCCTCCGGGGCGGTCCACGTGCAGGTCAGCCCGGTGGTCATGCCGGTTGCTCCGATCCGGCGGCCGGCTCCGCCAGGTGCGTTCGTGCGGTGCGGAGCATGCCGGTGGCCCGCGGGAAGTCGCGCAGCTCCGCCTCGAGCAGGTCGAGGGCCGGTCCCAGCGAGGCCGCCGGGACACCGCGCGCGGTCAGGATCCCGGCCGTCCAGCCCAGGAACCCGGTGAACAGCTCGCCGTCGCCGACGTAGAGGGCGGTGGCCAGGAATTCGACGATGTGCGCGAGGTCCTCGGCGGTGTACTGGCGCTGCAGGTCGGTGTAGGCCCGCATGGCCGGGATCCGCTCCTCCAGCCCGGCCAGCACCGTCTTCACCAGCCGGCCCGAGCTGCGCGTGACCAGCGTGTACTCCTGGTCGGCCAGGTGCGGCAGGTCGTCGAGCGGCTGGTGGGCGGTCTGCGGCCGGGGGAGCGGCTCGGCCAGCCGGTCGGCGGCCGCCCGCGCGTCCGGTGCCCACGCTTCGGCGCCCAGCAGCCGGGCGTACCGGCCGTCGGGCCCGAAGGCGGCGCCACCGGCGATGACCGGGGTCGCGGCCGCCTGGCACGCGGTGATCGTCGCGTGCGCGGTCGGCAGCCGGGTCGCCAGCGAGCCGGACAGCGCCACCGCGTCCGGGCCGGTCCGGTGCAGGTGGGCCACCAGGTGCGGGGCCGGCACCTGGGCGCCGAGGTAGTCGACGGTGAACCCGCGCAGCCGCAGCACCTCCGACAGCAGCCGGGCCGGCATCGCGTGCCACTCCCCGTCGACGCAGGCGACGGTGATCCGGCCCCGGTGCGGCTCGGGCCGCTGCAGCACGTAGCCGAAGGTGGCGATGACGCGGTCGTTGATCGCGGTCGCGGCGTGCTCCTGGGCGACGGTGAGGCGGTTCGCCGCCCACTCCGCGCCGACCCGCCGCTGCACCGCGCCGATCACGTCGAGCAGCACGCTCTCCGGGTCGGTACCGTCGCCGAGCGCCCGGACCACGATGTCGCCCGCGGCGTACTCGTCGCCGGCCGTGACGGCCTCCCACAGCCGTTCGGCGTGCTCGGCGACCGCTGTGGTGCGGATGGCGGTGCTCATGCGGTGTACCTCCCGGGCCCGTGGCCGCCGACGGCGGCCAGGTGCCTGCCCCGCGGCGCGGTGATCGCCAGCACGGCCATGTCGTCGTGGGTGCCGCGCCCGATCCACTGCGAGGCGAGCATCTGGATGCGTTCGACGACGGCGTCGGCCGGCATGTTCGCGCACTCGGCCACGGCCTGCTTGAGCCGCTCTTCCCCGAACATGGCGTCCCCGAGCGGGCCGCCCTTGGCCTCGATGATCCCGTCGGTGTAGAGCAGGCAGGTCTCCCCGGGCTGCAGCGTGATGTCCGCGCTCGACGACTCGATCTCGGGCAGCACGCCGATCAGGGTGCCCTGGCTGTCGGCCTCCTCGACCCGGCCGTCGGCCCGCACGACCAGCGGCGGCGGGTGCCCCGCGCAGGTCACGCGCAGCCGGACGGTGGCGCCCTCCCGCCGCGCGGAGACCAGCACCAGCGTGACGTACCGGGCGTCGGTGTCGTCGCCGAGCGTGCGGTTCAGCAGGTCGAGCAGCCGGTGGTGGTCGTCGGCCATCGGCAGCAGCGCGCGCAGCGTGGTGCGGATCTTGCCGGTCAGCACGGCCGCGTCCAGGCCCTTGCCGCAGACGTCGCCGAGCACGGCCAGCGACTCGTCGCCCTCGGCGGTGATCGCCGAATGGACGTCGTAGAAGTCACCGCCGATCCGCTCTCCGTCGCGCGCCGGGCGGTAGCGGCCGGCGAATTCGATGCCGCCGAGCTGTTCGAGGGTGGGCGGGAGCAGCTCGCGCATGAGCGTGTCGGTGATCGACGCCTGCAGCGCGAACACCCGCGCCGCCGACATGGCCGCGCCCGCCCGCGCCGCGAACAGCCGGGCGAAGAGCTCTTCGGAGTCGGTGAAGGACGCCCGGTCCCCGCGGCGCAGCAGGACCAGCGCCCCGGCGGGGACGCCGTGGCCGGGCAGCGGCGTCACGACGATCGAGCCGGCCGGGCCGAAGCCCGCCGGCAGCACCCACGACGGCGCGGCGTCGGGGTCGAGCCAGCGCGAGGGCACCGGCGGGAAACCCTGCAGCGCCTCGCCGAGGCCGGGCAGCTCGTCCGGGTCGACGTCCAGCGGGGCCCGGACCGGCTCGCCGCCGCGTACGCAGGAGACAGCCGGGAAGCTCGCGCCCGCGGCGGGCGCCAGCACGAAGGCGGCGTCGGCGAGGTGCTGCGCGGCCAGCCGGGCGGCGACCTCCATGCAGCGGTCCAGGTTGAGGGAGCCCAGCAACGCGGCCGAGGCGTCGCTGAGGAACGAGGTGCGTTCCTGCTCGCGGGCCAGTGCCTCGCGTGCCGTGCGGGCGTCGGTCTCGTCGAGGAGCCACCAGGTCACGGCCTCGCCGTGCGGGACCGGGTGCGCGGCGAAGCAGCGCTCGCCGACCTCGCCGCGGACGACCTGGGCCGTGCCGCACTCGTGCGCCTCGGCCAGCCAGCCCGCGATCGCGCCGTCCGCGGCGCGGCCGGCCCCGGCCGCGGGGAACAGCAGGCCGGCGGCCTCGTTGAGCGCGCGGATCGTGCCGGACCGGTCGATCACGACCGCCGCGGCCGGTGCGGCCGCCCAGCCCGCGGTGCCGTCGATCGCGACGGCGGGCGCGGTGTGCGCCGGATCAGCCACGGGCACCCGCGGGATCCGGGTCGGTGACCAGCTCGGCCCACAGCGTCTTGCCGCTGGGCCGGCGCAGCTGGCCCCAGGCCGCGGCGCAGCGTTCCACCAGCAGGAGGCCGCGTCCGCCCTGGTCGGACGGCGCCCGGCGGCGGGCGGGCTCGCCCCCGCTGTCGTCGACCTCGATCCGCAGCTTGGCGGCGCCCGGCAGCAGGCGGACGTGGTAGGGCGCGCGGCCGTGGCGCAGGGCGTTCGACGTCAGCTCGTCCACCACCATGACCGCGGTGCCGACGAAGTTCGCCGGGAAGCCGCGCAGGACCGTCCGGACCCAGTGCCGGACTCGCGCCAGTTCGGAGAGCTCGGGGGAGATGCCGAGTTCGTGCCGGGCAAATCGGAGCTTCACGTCCGCCTCCTTCGCCGTGCCGGCCCCCGCGGGGAGGCCCTCCCCTTCTTCATGCCCGGAACCGGGCTCGCCGACACGGGTGTCCGAGGATGTCATGCGACACCCCGGGGGAGGAGGTCTCCGGAGCCGGGCACCTCGGACGGACGGCCGTCACGGGAGTGCCGCTGCCGGGGCCGCGCTGCGTCGGTGGTCATCGAAAGCTCCAGGAGGGGGACGGGAGGGCGCGGGCTGGCGGCTCAACCCGTTCCGGAGGCAATCTACCAGCGCTGTCGACCCGGGGCAGCACGGTGCCCCCTCACCGTCCTTTAAGGACTTTCTCCGGCGGCGCGGGCGCCGGCGCCGGTTCGGCGGCCGCCGCGGGCACCACGGCGGCGTTCACCGTGCGCGTCAGCCGTTCGTAGGGTGCCCGGTGTTCGTCGTCGAGCAGCACCGCCAGCGGCGTCCAGACGCCCACGACGAAGACCGACGCGGCGAGCGCGACCGGCAGGAGCAGCTGTTCGGGGTGGTGCGCCAGGTCCCAGTGGTCCAGGTCCAGCAGCAGCCAGGTGAGCCACAGCGGCGAGAGCAGGACGCCGTTGCGGACCAGCAGCGCGACCGGCCCGGCCCGGCGCCCGCCGCGGCGGGTCACCCGCAGCAGCATCGCCCGCTTGCCGGGCGTCGACCCGGTGACGGCGGGCAGCACCACGAACCACACGAGGGCGAGGATGACGATCGGGGTGTCGCGGTGGCGCAGGTCCTCGCCGAACAGCGTCAGCAGGCCGAAGAGGAACCCGAGCAGCGCGGCGAACCCGAGCAGGTCGGTGGCCAGCGCGAACAGCCGGCGGGTGAAGGTGACCTTCGCGGCGTACCGGCGCCGGTCGTGCTCGGGTTCCGGCGACGGGAGGAGCCGCCCGAGCGGGCCGGCCAGCAGCCAGCCCGCGACGACGCCGGCGGTGTTGAGCAGCAGGTCGTCGACGCTGAAGAGCCGGTACGGGCACGGGTAGAGGAACCACAGGCCGGTCAGCTGCGTCAGCTCGAAGAACAGCGACATACCGAAGCCGACCAGCGTGGCCGGCAGCAGCCGCATCCGCTGGGCGTAGCGGACGTACAACCCCAGCGGCGCCAGCATCACGACGTTGAGCGCGGTGGTCCAGACCGCCGGGTTGTGCAGCAGCGCGCCGGGGCTCCAGTGACCGCGGGCCCGCTGCGAAACCACCTCGACGAAGTAGAACGGCCGCAGCTGCGGGGAACTGGCGTAGGTGTGGCCCGCGCAGTACGCCGGGTCGGCGGGCAGCGGCAGCACCGTCTGCGTCGCGACCGCGAGCAGGTAGAACAGGAACGTGTAGAAGACGAACGTCGGCCACCCGCCGGCGCGGCCGCGGCGGCGGTAGCTGACGAAGGCGGCCGGGAGCATCACGGCCAGCACGACGAGCGGGAACAGGAGCAGGGCGGTCCGGACGGGGACGAGGTAGGTGGCGACCACGGAGCCGGTGGTACCCAGCCGCGGGGGCGGCGAAGCGCGCTTCCCCCGGACGGCTGGGATTCACCGGCGGCGGCTCACTGCGGCGGCGCGTCCTGCCCGCCACCGCCCTGCTTGTGCAGGAACTCCTTCGCCTTCTCCGAGCCCTGGTCGATCTTGTCGGAGTGCTGGCCGAAGCGCTGCTTGGCCGCCTCGGCGGCCTTGTCGACGCCCTGGTCGGCCTGGTCCGGGTGCTGGCCGAGCGCTTCCTTCGCCTTGTCGAACAAATTCATCGTGACCTCCGGCCGGGATTCGATCTTCGGACACCCCGAGGAGAACACCGGGGACCCGGGCGCGCAACGCTTCTTCCCCTGTGCCGGGGATTCCGGGTGTTCCCGCGGGTGAAAGACGGGGGTGCGGGGTTTGGGGTGGACCCGTCCGGGTAATGGTGGTCCCTTTTCGGGGGCGGGCGGCCGATCGTCCGGATCGTCCCGCCGGGCCGCCCGGTGCCGGGGGCCCGCTTGAACCGCGCGCCGCGCCGGCCCGTATATCGGGTGACGATCGCCGCCCGGCCGCACGGGACGGCGGTCACCACCGCGCACCACGACGTGAGGCTCGCCATGGTTGGAAACATCGGTCTGCCGCTGGTGCGGCGCGCCCGCCGCACCCCGGGGCCGGCGACGGCCCTGCCCGACTTCGGGCTGCCCCGGCCCGGACGGCGGCGCCACGTCGTCGCGAGCCGGGTGCTCACCGGCCTGGCCGCGCTGCTCGTGCTGTTCGCCCTGCTCGCCCCGGACGACCTCAGCTCGTTCTCCGTCGCGAACCTGGTGCGGGTGCCGGCGGAGGGGCTCGTCATCGGCGCGTTCCTGCTGGTCCTGCCGCCGCGGGCGCGCCGCGTCGCGGCCGTGCTCGCCGGGCTGGCGCTCGGGCTGCTCACCCTGCTGAAGGCCCTCGACACCGGCTTCTACGCGACGCTCGAGAAGCCGTTCGACCCGATCTACGACTGGAGCTTCTTCCACGCCGGCGTCGAGTTCCTCGCCGGCCAGATCGGGGACGCGGCCACCGTCGCCGCGCTGATCGGCGCCGGCCTGCTCGCGGTGGCCGTCGTGGTGCTCATGGTGCTGGCGATGCTGCGGCTGAGCCGGATCGCGGCCGGGCGGCGGACCGGCGCCACCCGGGTCGTGGCCGTCCTCGCCGTGGTCTGGATCGTCTCTTCGGTGTTCGGCGTCGAGCTCGCGCCGGGGCAGCCGGTCGCCGCGCAGAGCGCCGCCGCGCTGGCCTACGGCGATTTGCGCCAGGTCGGCGCCGACCTGCGCGACCAGCGGCCGTTCGGGGAGATGGCCGCCGAAGACGCGTTCCGGGCCACCTCGGGCGCGCAGCTGCTGAACGGGCTGCGCGGCAAGAACGTCGTGCTGACCTTCGTGGAGAGCTACGGCCGGGTGGCGCTCGACGACCCGGTCATCGGGGCGAAGATCGGCCCGACACTCGACGCGGGCACGGCCGAGCTGCGCGCGGCGGGCATCGGCGCGAAGAGCGCGTTCCTGTCGTCCTCGACGTTCGGCGGCGGCAGCTGGCTGGCGCACTCGACGGTGCAGTCGGGGATGTGGATCGACAACCAGCAGCGGTACAACGACCTGCTCGCGAGCGACCGGCTGACCCTCGGCGGGGCGTTCCAGCGGGCGGGCTGGCGGACGGTCTGGGACGTGCCCGCGCACACGAAGGACTGGCCGGAGGGGCAGAAGTTCTACCACCCGGACGCCTACTACGACGCCCGTTCCATCGGCTACCACGGGCCGGGCTACGCCTACGCCACCATGCCCGACCAGTTCTCGCTCTCGATGCTGCAGCGCAAGGAGCTGGCGAACGCCTCGCCGCAGCGCCCGGTGATGGCGGAGGTCGACCTCGTCTCCAGCCACGCGCCGTGGTCGCCGCGGCCCTGGCTGGTCGACTGGAACCAGGTCGGCGACGGCTCGGTGTTCGACCCCCAGCCCGCGGCGGGCGAAGCGCCGGAGTCGGTCTGGAAGGACCCGAAGAAGATCCGCGAGGCCTACCGCGACGCAACGGACTACTCGCTCAAGACGGTGATCTCGTTCGTCAAGCAGTACGGCGACGAGAACACGGTCCTGGTGTTCCTCGGCGACCACCAGCCGCCGGTGGTCACCCCGCAGGGCGCGGTCCATGACGTGCCGGTCACGATCGTGGCCAAGGAGCCGAAGGTCCTCGACCGGATCGCCGGCTGGGGCTGGCAGGACGGCCTGCACCCGGGCGCCGGGGCGCCGATCTGGAAGATGGACTCCTTCCGCGACCGCTTCCTGAACGCCTTCGCCCGCTGACCGTCCTCTTCGGACGGTCCGGCACCCGCGCCGGGCGCGCGCCCGGCGCGTCAAGGGACGACGGGGCACGTCCGGTGCCCGGCAGACTCCCGTTCGGGTCGCCGTCGGCGGGAACGTGTTCTACTTGGTTCAGACCTTTCCGCAACGCCGCGAAGATCGGGTGACGGCGCGGCCGGCCGGTGGCCGGTTCGCGCCTTCGTCATGCACGGGAAAGTGTTGCGCGGCAAGCGAAACAAAAACTCCACAGTGGACGCCTGGTCGGGAATTCCGGACAGAAGACCGGACAAATCTGGACCGGGCGCGGACCCCGACCGCACACTCGGCGGACGGTGTGTTTCTTTCCCCCGGCCTTGGAGGAGTTCCCATGCGTCGAAGAATCGCCCTGGCTCTCGGCGGCGCCACCGCCGTTCTCACCGCGTCCCTGACCGCCCTCACCCCCGCGGCCGCCCAGGCCTCGCCCGGGCTGATCGCGGCCATGCAGCGCGACCTCGGGCTCACCGCCACCCAGGCGTCGGCCCGGCTCACCCAGGAGATGACCGCCGCCCGGGTGCTGCCCGGCGCGCAGCGGGCCGCCGGCACCGCGTTCGGCGGCGCCTGGTTCGACCCCGCGCGGGGCAAGCTGGTCGTCGGCGTGACCGACCCGGCCGCCGCCGACGCCGTCCGGCAGGCCGGGGCCGAGCCCGTCGCGGCCCGGACCAGTGCGGCGCGACTCGACGCCGCGAAGGCGGCCATCGACGCGTCGGCCAAGGCGGACCCCGCCCCGGCCGCGGTCAGCGGCTGGCGCGCCGATCCGCGGGCCGGCAGCGTCGTGGTCACCGTGCGGCCGGGGGCGCGCGGCGCCGACGTCGACGCCTTCCTGGCCCGGGCGGCCAAGGCCGGCCCGGTCACCGTGGCCACCGCGCCGGCCGCCCAGCCGTTCTCGGCCGGGACCGTCGGCGGCGACCCGTACTACATCAACGGCAACACCCGCTGCTCGATCGGCTTCTCGGTGCAGGGCGGCTTCGTCAGCGCCGGGCACTGCGGGGGCACGGGCAGCTCGGTCGTCGGCTGGGACGGCTCGTGGATGGGCACCTTCGCCGGCTCCTCCTTCCCCGGCAACGACTACTCGTTCATCCGCATCGGCGGCGGCTGGTGGACCGCGCCGGTCGTGCTCGGCTGGGGCACGGTGAGCGACGCGCTCGTCCGCGGCTCGTGGGTCGCGCCGGTCGGCACGTCGGTGTGCCGCTCGGGCTCGACCACGCACTGGCACTGCGGCACAGTGCTCGGGCAGAACGAAACCGTCAACTACGCCCAGGGCGCGGTCTACCAGATGACCCGCACCAACGTCTGCGCCGAGCCCGGCGACTCCGGGGGCTCGTTCATCACCGGCGACCAGGCCCAGGGTGTCACCTCCGGCGGCTGGGGCAACTGCGGCTCCGGCGGTGAGACGTGGTTCCAGCCGGTCAACGAGATCCTGCAGACCTATGGCCTCTCGCTCGTGACGGCGTAGGCGATCCGGCGGCGGCCGATGAATCCGGCGGCCGCCGCCGGTAGGTACCGGTGCGGTCGCGCCACCGGGGCGCGGCGAAGAGGCACCGGGAGTGACCATGAGCGTGATCGTCGTCGAGTTCACCACCCTGGACGGCGTCGTCGAGGACCCCGACGGGTCCGGCGGCACGGCCACCGGCGGCTGGGCGTTCCGCCACGGCCCGGAGGCGGTGGCCGGGGACAAGTTCCGGCTCGGGTCCCTGCTCGACACCGGCGTCCTCCTGTTCGGCCGGAAGACGTGGGAGCTGTTCGCCAAGCTCTGGCCGGGCCGCTCGGGCGAGTTCCCCGACCGGCTGAACGCCGCGGCGAAGCTGGTGGCGTCGCGGACCCTCCACGACGTGTCCGCGTGGCAGAACTCCGTGCTGCTGCAGGGAGATCTGGTCGACGCGGTGAAGCGCGAAGAGCGGGACGTCATCGTCATCGGTTCCGTCGTGGTCGCGCAGGAGCTGGCCCGCCAGGGACTCGTCGACGAGTACCGCCTGCTCGTCTTCCCGAGTGTGGTGGGGGCGGGCAGGCGGCTGTTCGACGGCGTCGAGGCCGCCGTGGACTTCGACCTGGCCGCCACCACCCGGGTCGGACCGGCGATCCTCAGCACGTACCGGAAGCGCTAGGTCCGCAGGAGGACCGGCAGCGGGTACCTCAGGAGGCGACGGTGAAGCGCGTCCGGTGGTGGCGCGGGTGCTCCGCCTCGTCGAGCAGGGCGATCGCGAAGTCCTCCATCGAGATCGCCGAGCGGCCGTCGGCGTCGGTGAGCAGGTCGTCGCGGCCGAGGCGGTAGTGGCCGGTGCGCTCGCCGGGCTCCAGGAGCAGGGGCGGGCTGACGTAGGTCCAGTCGACGGCGGTGTCGGCGCGGTAGACGTCGTGCTGGGCCACGCAGGCCGAGGCGATCGGCCGCAGTTCGGCGGGGAAGCCCGGCGCGTCGAGCACCGTCGTCCCGCCGGGGGTGCGCAGGCTGGCGGCCCCGCCGACGGCGAGCAGCCGCACGCCGGTTCCGGCCAGCCCCTTCAGGAGGCTCCGGGTGGCTTCGACGAGTTCGGGTTCGCGGCCCGGGGCCGGGCGGGTCGCGGTGATCACGAGGTCCTGGCCGCGGGCGAGGGAGGCGACGTCGCCGGGGTCCGCGGCGTCGCCCGTGCGCACGGTGACCTCCGGGGGCAGGTCCGCGGCGCGGCGGGGGTCGCGCACGACAGCGGTGACCTCGTGGCCGCGGGCGAGGGCTTCGGCGACGACCCGGCGGCCGACGGCGCCGGCGGCGCCGAACACGGTGATGCGCATGGCACTCCTTCGATCGATTGCTTAGCACTAAGAATTATAGCTTAGAACTAAGCTACCTGTGATCGAAGGGGTCGGGGGTGCGACGGCCGGATGATGCGGTGATGCCCCGGGACTTGGCTTCGGGGAAAGGTCGGATCCGGGGGCATCACCGCCCGCGGGACGGCTGACACGGTGTCCTGCGGTGGACTCACCCTACGAACCGGCGGTGGCCCTGACCAGGGCCTCGATGCGGTGTCGAAGGTTTGTCGCCCGGTCGGTCACCGGGTCTACCGAGAGTGGGTCACGGTGAGCGTTTCCCCGGTCCCGGGCTCGTCCGGCGGGCGGTCGGCGTGGCGGTGGACGATCTTCCACTCGCCGTTCTCCCGCCGGTACACATGGGTGGCGCGGAGGGTGTACGTCGTGGGCCGGCCGTTGATCGACACCGTGTTGTGCTCGAAGCCGATGGTGTAGGCGAGGTCGCCGCTCGCGCCGGCCGCGACGACCTCGAAGCGGTAGTCGCTCGAGTCCGCGAACTGCGCCGCGACCCGCTTGAACGCTTCGCCGACTTCGGCCCAGCCGGTGCGGATCGGCAGCCAGGCCCCGAACAGGCTTACCGGGTCGGCCCGCGACCACAGCGCGGCGCGCGGCTCCGGGTCGCCGTCGTGGATGGCTCGTTCGGCGGCGGTCTGCCGCGGCAGCATGTCGGCCAGGAAGGCCTCGGTTTGCGTGGGCATGACAACTCCAATACAGTCGTGCTGTTTTCAATACAGTGAGGATGTATCCGATGAGCGGGCCCGTCAAGCGGCAGTACGACTCGAGTCGCCGCCGGGAACAGGCGAGGGAGACCCGGCGGCGGATCCTCGGCGCGGCGCACGAGCTGTTCGTCACGCGCGGTTACGGCCGGACGACCATCGCGGACGTCGCCGCCGAAGCCGGGGTGGCCCCCGAGACGGTCTATGCGGCGTTCAAGAACAAGCCCGCGCTGCTGCACCGGGCCTGGGACGTCGCCGTGGGCGGCGACGACCGGGACGTCCCGTTGCTGGAGCGCCCCGAACTGCGCGCCGTGCTCGCCGAACCCGACCTGCGGGTCCGGTTCGCCGCGCTGGCCGTGTTCAACACCGCGGCCATGCGGCGGACCGCGCGGCTGCACCTGGCGGTGCGCGGAGCCGCGGCGAGCGAGCCCGCGGCGGCGGCGATGCTGGAGGAGATCGACCGCCAGCGGCTGGCGTCGATGGCCGAGCACGCCCGGGCCGCCGCGGGCACCGGGCAGCTGGCGGTGTCCGAAGACGAGTGCCGGGACGTGCTGTGGTCCACGACGGACGGCACGCTGTGGCACCAGCTCGTCGAGCGCCGCGGGTGGTCCGACGAGCGGTACGCGGCCTGGCTCGGCCGGCTGTGGGCGGCGGCCCTGCTGCCTTGACCGCCCGCAGGGGCGCGCTTACCCTTAAGTTGAAACTTCAACCGATTCGCGCGCAGCACGGAGCCCCGATGTCGATCTTCCGCCTGAACCACGCCGTGCTCTATGTCCGGGACCTGGCCGAAAGCGTGGCGTTCTACCGGGACGTGCTCGGCTTCGGGTACATCGACGGCGGCGACGCGCACCGGGGCGCGGCGTTCCTGCGGGCGCCCGGGTCGGTCAACGACCACGATCTCGGCCTCTTCGAAATCGGCGCGGACGCCGCGGATTCCGGGGCCGGGCGGACCTCGGTGGGCCTCTACCACCTCGCGTGGGAGGTCGACACCCTCGGCGACCTCGAGCGGCTCGCCGCCCGGCTCACCGAAGCGGGCGCGCTGGTCGGCTCGTCCGACCACGGAACCACGAAGTCCTTGTACGCCAAGGATCCCAGCGGGCTGGAGTTCGAGGTCGTCTGGATCATCCCCCGCGACCTGCTGACCGAAGAGGACCGGGCGAAGAGCGCGTCGACCGGTCGTCTCGACCTCGCGGCGGAACTGGCGAGGTACGGTCCCGACGCGCGCAGCGGCGTCGGGATCTCCCGTCCCTCCTAGACCGTGGCGCTCGCCCGCGTCGGCTCGGCGGCCCGCTGCCGGACCGAAAGGTTGCCCAGCGCGAAGCGGCCCGGGCCGACGAACGCGACCAGCAGCAGCGACCAGCAGAACAACGCGGCCGCTTCGCCGCCGTTCTGGATCGGGAACAGGCCGGTCGGCAGGTGGACGACGAAGTAGGCGTAGGCCATCGAGCCGGAGCCGAGGATGGCGGCCACCCGGGTGCCGAGGCCGACGCAGACGAGCACGCCGCACACGAGCTGGATGACCGCGGCCCACCAGCCGGGCCAAGCGCCGACGGGGGCGGCGGACTTCGCGCCGAACAGGCCGAAGAGCGTCTTGAGGCCGTGGCAGGCGAACAGGAAGCCGATGACGATGCGGTAGAGCCCGACGACGTGTTCGCGGGCTGGGTCCAGGCGATGCATGGTGCCTCCGGGGAGCGGGGAGAGGGGGCGGCATCGAACCGGCCGGCGGTGCGGCCGGCCGCGTGCGAATTGCGAGTCACCCAGATATACCGCTCGTGGAGAGTTGCCACAAGCGGCAAACGTCGTGTAAGCGGGTTTCGAAAACGTTTACCCGCTGGTTGCCCTCGCGCTACAACCTTGTGGGACAAGGGAAAGCCGCCGTACGGGTGATCTTCGCCTAGTGGTCCAGACCGCCGGATAATCGCGGCCGGTCTTTCGCGATTATTTTCGAGTCTTTCGATGTGGCTGCTTAACGGGCGACTTAACAAAATGGGTGGACCCGAATGCCGTATTCGCCGCGGCCGAATGAGGTGTTGATTTCACGTTGGTGGCCGCACGAACATGTTCGTGCCGAACGTGCTCGTGACGAACATGTTCGCTACAGTGGGGGCATGACTCCGGGAAGCACCTACAACCGCCGGGAGCGCCCGGCGAAGCCCGCGTTGACGCGCGAGGGGATCGTGGCCGCCGCCGTCGCGGTGATGCGCGCCGAAGGCGTCGAGCGCGTCACCATGCGCCGGCTGGCGAAGGAGCTCGACACCGGGCCGGCCTCGCTCTACGTCTACGTCAAGGACACCGACGAACTGCACGCCGCGGTGCTCGACGAGCTGCTCGCCGAGGTCGCCTTGGACGGCGAGGGGGACTGGCGCGACCGCTTGTGGGCGGTGCTGGACTCCTACCGGTCGGTGCTGTTCGCGCACCCCAGCCTGGCCAGGGTCGCCCTGGTCAGCCGGCTGAGCGGTCCGCACTACCTGGCGCTCGTCGAGGCGGTGCTGGCCCGGCTCGACGAGGGCGGCATGGCACCGGGGCAGGCCGCGTGGGCGGTCGACGTCCTGCTGCTGACCGCCACCGCGGCGGCCGCCGAACACGGCAGCCGCCGGGAACGGCCCGGCGCCACCCGCGAACACGAAGTGCTGACCGAGTCCTTGGCCGGCGTCTCGCCGTCGACGCACCCGCACATCGCCGCGCTGGCCACCGACCTGGTGTCCGGCCCCGGTCCCGCCCGCGCGAGGTGGGCGTTCGACGCGCTGCTGAACGGCGCGCTCGCCACCCCGCGCCCCGCACCCGAGGAGACGTCATGACCCCTTCCGTCACGATCGTCGGCGGCGGCCTGGGCGGCCTCACGCTGGCTCGGATCCTGCACACCCGCGGGATCTCTTCGACCGTCTACGAACTCGAAACCTCACCGGCCGCCCGCGACCAGGGCGGCACGCTCGACCTGCACGAGGAGTCCGGCCAGCGCGCGCTGGCCGAAGCCGGGCTGACGGCACAGTTCCGCGCCGTCGTCCGTGAGGAGGGCGAGGCACTGCGCATCCTCGACCGCCACGGCACGGTCCGGTTCGAGGAATCCGGCGGCGGCGGGACGCGGCCGGAGATCGACCGCGGCGAGCTCAAGCGCATCCTGGCCGGGTCGCTGCCGGAGGGCGTGGTCCGCTGGGGTGCCAAGGTGGCCGCGGTGGCGCCGGGGCGGCTCACCCTGGCCACCGGCGAAGTCGTCGAGACGGATCTGGTGGTCGGTGCCGACGGCGCCTGGTCGAAGGTCCGGCCGCTGCTCTCGGACGGCGTGCCGCGCTACTCGGGACTGTCCTTCGTGGAAGCGCATTTGTCTGATGTGGACACTCGACACCCGGCCGCGGCGGCGCTGGTCGGGCCGGGCTCGATGTTCGCGCTCGCCGAAGGGAAAGGGCTGATCGCCCAGCGCACCGGCGGCGGCCGCATCCGGGTGTACGCGGCGATCCGGATCCAGGACGCCCCGGCGGAGCGTGACCGGCTCCTCGAAGTCTTCGCCGATTTCGCCCCGGGGCTGCGGGCGCTGGTCGCGGACAGCGACGAACCCCTGATCCCGCGGCCGATCCACGCCCTGCCGGTCGGCCACCGCTGGGCGCGGGTGCCGGGCGTAACCCTGCTCGGCGACGCCGCGCACGTCATGTCGCCGTTCGCCGGCGAAGGCGCGAACCTCGCCATGCTGGACGCCGCCGAGCTGGCTCTCGCGCTGGCGGACCACGACGACGTCGAAAGCGCTCTCTCGGCCTACGAAGCCGCAATGTTCCCCCGTGCGGAAGCCGCCGCGCGGGCCTCGGCGGACAACCTCGAAGCCTGCTTCGCCGCCGGCGCTCCCGACGCGATGGTCGAGCAGATGACGCGATTCGCCGCGCAACACTGACGGAAGGAAGACCCATGGATTTCAACCTCCTCGACACCGGCGGCGGCGACCGCGCCGTGCTCGTCCTGCACGGCGGCGCCGGACCGCGCAGCGTCACCCCGATCGCCGAGCACTTCGCGCCGCACGCCCGCGTGCTGGCCCCGACGCACCCCGGCTGGTCGGGCACCCCGCGCCCGGACGCGTTCACCGGTGTCGACGACCTCGCCCTGGCCTACCTCGATCTCCTCGACGACGAAGACCTCGCGGACGTCGTCGTGGTGGGCAGCTCCTTCGGCGGCTGGGTCGCGGCCGAACTGGCGGTGCGGGACCGCGGGCGGCGCGTCGGCAGGCTCGTCCTGCTCGACGCGATAAGCCCGGAGATCCCGGGGCACCCGGTGCGGCTGCCGCAGCCACCGCCCGGCGCGCCCGGCCCGGACCCGGCCGACCTGGCCGCGCTGCGGACCTACACCGGCCCTGACCTGGCCGACCCGAAGCTGCTGCGCCGCCTCGCGCGGGTCCGGACCCCGGCCCTGCTGATCTGGGGAGAAGACGACGTCGTCGTCCCGCCGGCGTTCGGCAAGGCCTACGCGGCCGCGTTCGCCGACGCCCGGTTCGAGGTGGTGCCGGGCGCCGGGCACCAGCCGGCCCTGCAGGCGCCGGACCGGACGTTCGACTTGATCGACGAGTTCCTCGGTTAGCTTGAGGTGCCACCCCCTAAGGTGGCTCCATGGTGGACGAAGAAGTCGTCTCGGAGCGCATCCGGCAGATCGCCGCCACCCTCGAGGGCCGCGCGGGCGAACTCACCGGCGAACTGGTCCAGCTGTACGCCACCGATCTGCCGCAGCTGGTCAACGACGACGAGCGCATGGTGAGCTTGCTGTCGGCGAGCGTGTACCAGAACATCGAGACCGCGCTGCAGATCTTCCGGCACGGCATCGATCCGGCCGGTATCGAGCCGCCGGCCGCGGCGATCGAGTACGCGCGCCGACTGGCGCAGCGCGGCACCCCGGTGTTCGACCTGATCCGCGCGTACGACCTCGGGCAGGCCGCGATGCTCGACTTCGGGTTCCAGGAGTGCACCCGGCTGGTCGACGACGCGGCCCTGCTCGGCGCCATGATGCGCCGGCTGCTGCGGGTCGCCTACGAGTTCATCACCCGGGTGGTGCGCCAGCTCGTCGGCGTCTACCAGGACGAACGCGACCGCTGGCTGCTCAACCGCAGTGCCGCGCGGGCGGCGAAGGTGGCGGACCTGCTCGACGGCAACGGCGGCCCGCCCGACGTCGACGCGGCCGAGGCGGTGATCGGCTACCGCCTGCGCGGCACGCACGTGGGGATGATCGTCTGGCACGCGTCGGAGGCCTTCGTCGACGACGCCCTCTCGTTGCTGGAGTCGGTCGCGGGCGCGGTGTTCGAGCGCGTCCGCGGGCAGGGCCGCCCGCTGTTCGTGCCGCGGGACGAGGCCAGCGCCTGGGTGTGGCTCCCGCTCGCCCCGGGCGCGACGATCGGCCGGGAACACCTCGACGCGGCGCTCGCCGAGGCCGAAGCCGGCGTGCGGGTGACCGTCGGCGACCCGGGCACCGGGGTCGCCGGCTTCCGCGACACCCACCAGCAGGCCCGCCGGGTGCACGCGCTGGCGCTCGCCGCCGGCGAGCACTGCGACCGCGCGCTGACCTTCCGGGAGGTCGGCACGGTGGCGCTGATGACGAGCGACCTGAACGCGGCCCGCCTGTGGGTGGCGAGCACGCTCGGACCGCTGGCCGCCGACGACGAGAACGGCGGCCGGCTGCGCGAGACGCTGCGGGTGTTCCTGTCCTCCGGCGGCAGCTACACCGCGGCGGCCGCCGAGCTGACGATGCACAAGAACTCCGTGCAGTACCGCGTCCGCAAGGCACAGGAACTGCTCCCGCGCGCCCTCGGCGAAGGGCGGCTGGATGTCGAGCTGGCGCTGGCCCTGTGCCGCCGGCTGGGCTCGGCGGTGCTGTCCCCGGCGTGACTTTGGTGCCCGGGACCACCGGGACCCAAGATCGTTGGGTCGTCGACACGAAGCCCGGGCCTTGATCTTCGCTTACCGTGCTCACATGGGTGAAAACGGTGGAATGCTCGCATTGGTGCGGCTACGCCGAGGCGTCGTCGGCGAGAGCAGACGCGTGTGCCACCTGATCCCCGTGCCTGCCGGACCGGTGCCGGAGCACCTGACCGCCCTGTGCGGCGAGTCGATCTTCCCGGCGGAAGCCGAGGTGCTGGACGGCCTGCGCGGCATGCCGTGTCACGCCTGCCTGGTGCGGAACGCGCCGTCGGGACCGGGCTTGCTGGCCACCGCGGGCTGAGCTCACCGCGGAATCCCGCCGCGGTCCGGCCGTGGCAGGATGGCGTGATCATGGTGATCGACGACAAGCCGGTGGTGGTGCTGCTGGCCCACCCGCGGCCCGGCAGCTTCAACCACGCACTCGCCGACCGGGTCGTCGCCGCGCTGACCGCCGCCGGCCGTCCGGTGCGGTTCCACGACCTGTACGCCGAAGGCTTCGACCCGGTGCTGACCGCGGACGAGGCCTACACCAGCGGAACGCGGGCGGAGGAGTTCCTCGCCGCCGAACCGGATCCGCTGGTGCGGCGGCACCGGGAGGAGCTGGCCACCGCGGGTGGTCTCGTCGCGATCCACCCGAACTGGTGGGGCAAACCACCGGCGATCCTCAGCGGCTGGCTCGACCGGATCCTCGTCCCCGGCGTGGCCTACCGCCTCGACGACGCCGGCGGCGCTCCCGAGTCGCTGCTGTCTCTGCGGCGGCTGCTGGTGGTCAACACCTCGGACACCACCGAGGAGCGGGAGCGCACGCTGTTCGGCGACCCCCTGGACGCGATCTGGCGGCGCTGCCTCGCTCCTTACCTCGGGGAGCCGGAGGTGGGCAGGCTGGTGCTGCGGGTGGTGGCCGACGCCGACGCGGCTCAGCGGGCCGCGTGGCTCGGCGACGTCGAGGCGGAGGTGCGCCGGCTCTTCGGCTAGCTTCCCCGGAGGGCGTCGAGGACGAGCTTCGCCGCCTGTGCGATGAGCCGGTCGTCGTGGTCGGCGTTCTCGGCCTGGCGGCTCGACATCACCGCCAGCACGATCGGCGCCCGCCCCGGCGGCCAGACGACGGCGATGTCGTTGCGGGTGGCGTAGCTGCCGGTGCCGGTCTTGTCGGCGACGGCCCAGCCCGCGGGCGCGCCGGCCCGGATCAGGGCCGCGCCGGTCGTGTTGGCGCGCATCATGTCGGTCAGCACGGCCTGCTTTTCGGGGGGCAGCGCGGAGCCGAGGGCGAAGGCACGCAAGCTGCCGGCCATCGCGCGCGGGGTGCTCGTGTCCCGGACGTCGCCCGGGGCGAGGTCGTTGAGGCCGGGTTCGATCCGGTCGACGTGGGTGGTCGTGTCGCCGATCCCGCGCAGCGCGGCGGCCAGCCCCGCCGGGCCGCCGAGCTCCCGGAACAGCAGGTTCGCGGCCGTATTGTCGCTGTAGCGCAGGGCCGCGTCGATCGCGTCGCGCAGCGGGAGGCCGGTGGCGACGTGCTGTTCGGTGACGGGGGAGTTCGGCTGGAGGTCGGCGCGGGTGTAGGTCAGGTTCTTCGCGAGCCCCTCGAGGCTGGTGCGCTGCAGGACGGCCGCGGCGGAGAACGCTTTGTGCGTCGAGGCGTAGCCGAAGCGCTCGTCGGCGCGGTGGGCGATCTCCCGACCTGAACCGGTGTCGACGGCGTACACGCCGAGGCGGGCGTCGAAGCTGCGTTCGAGCGCGGCGAAGTCCGGCTGCGGGGCCGGGGTGGTCGCTGCCGCCGACGTCGTCGGCGGGGCCGGTGCCGGCGCTGGGGCGGCGCACGCGGTGAGCGGGACGGAGACCAGCACGGCGATTACGGCCCGGCGGGCTCGGGGGAACGGCACGAGGACTTCCTTCCGGATCTTGAGCGTCCTCCGCAGTCTCACGACGTTCGTTCATGCTGTCCAAGACGGGAATGCACTTTTCGATGCGGATTCGGCATAAGATGAGGTCGTGGACCTGGTCGGCGGCTGCAGGGCGTTCGTGAGCGTGAGCGAAACGGGGAGCTTCACGGCGGGCGCGGCGCTCGCGCGGATCCCGCAGCCGGTCGCCAGCCGGCGCATCGCCGCGCTGGAACGGCACTTCGGGGAGCGGCTCTTCGATCGCTCGACCCGCCGGGCGCGGCTGACGCCGTTCGGCCGGGACGTGCTGCCTTCGGCGCGGCGGCTCGTGCAGCTGGCCGAGGCGATGGAACACGACGCGAAGCGCGCCCGGCTGCGGCCGGTCCGGGTGGCCGTGCCCGCGACCTGCGGGGTGCGGGAGCTCGCCGGGCTCGCCGCCGAAGCCCGGGCGCTGGAGGTCCACCTCGAGTTCCGCGCGGCGGGGCCGGGCGAGCGGGCCGAGCTCGTCCGCACGAGCGAGGTGCGGGCCGCGCTCACCGCGGTCCCGGCCGAGGAAGCCGTGTGGTCGGTGCCGCTGGGGGTGGCCGCGGTGGACCTCGGGCCGAGCCGGGTCGTGCACCTGGAGACGCTGCGGACGGGCCGGTCCGCCGGCGTGCGGCGGCGGGTCTGGATCCAGCCGGAGGACGACGTCCCGCACGTGCGCGACCGGGTGCTGCGGGTACGGGACGCGGTGGGCCTGTCCCCGGCACAGGTGTCGGTGGCCGATTCGCTCACCGCGGCGGCCGCGGAGGTGTTCGCCTCGGCGGATCTGCTGCTGTGCTCGGTGGCCCAGGCCGAGGAGCTGGGGTTGTCGTGGCGGCCGATCGGCGAGCTCGGCCTGGCGCGCGGCTTCGGCGTCGCGGCGGCGCTGGCCGAGGACGCGGACCGGCTGCGGACGACCCTGCACGCCGCGGTCGGGCGCTGCCTCGGAGCGGGCCGGTGATCGCCGCCCACGGCGTGGCGCGTCGGATCGCGGCCCGGTGATGGCCGAGGCGCTGGTCCGCGACTTGCGCGCGGAACTCGACGAAGGTGGCCTGCGTGGCTCGTTCCTGGTCCGCGACCTGCGATCGGGCGCCGAGCTCGGCATCGACCCGGACCGCGAATACCCGATGGCGTCCCTGGTCAAGGTCCCGCTGGCGGCGGCGACCCTCGAGCGCATCCGCCGCGGCGAACTCGACGCGGCGACCCAGCTGGAGGTGGCGCCCGGCCGGGTCACCACTCCCGGGCCGACCGGCCTGACCCGGTTTCGGCACCCGGCCCGGATCGCCCTCGGCGACCTGCTGTACCTGAGCACATCCCTGAGCGACGGAACGGCCGCGGACGTCCTGTTCGGACTCACGCCGCCCGCGGAGGTCACGCGGATGCTGGGGGAGTGGGGACTGGGCGGGATCGCGGTGCGCCACCTGCTGCGCGACCTCGTCGAGACCCCGGCCGAGCGGTTCGACCCGGGCGAGGCGGACCTGGCCCACGCGCTCGCGATCGGCGCGTCGACGGCCGGCCGGGGCCACCGCCTCCCGCAGCTCGACGTCACGCGCGCGAACTCGGCGTCGGCGCGGGCGCTGCTCTCACTGCTGCAGGCACTGTGGACACCGTCGAAGATCGACCCGTCGGTGGCCGGCGGCGTGCGCGAGCTGATGGCGAACAACCTGATTCGCCACCGCTTGACGCCCGACTTCGCTTCCGACGCCGCCCGGTGGTCGTCGAAGACGGGGACGCTGCTGAACCTGCGGCACGAGATGGGCGTGGTCGAGCACGCGGACGGCGGCGTGTTCGCGGTGGTGGCGCTGACGGAATCGAGGGTGCCGGCGGTCCTCCAGCCCGAGGCGGAGATCCTGATGGCCCGGGTGGCCCGAGCCCTGCGCGACGAGGTGCGCGGAGGCTGAGAAAACCGCTTGGGCGGCCGGGACCGGCGACTTACGCTCCGGCGGTGTCGTTCACCAGACCCGAACCCCCGTACTACGCGGTGATCATCACGAGCACCTTGGACGCGGACAACCTGGACGGTTACGCGGAAATGGATGCGCGGATGGGCGAGCTCGGCCGCGCCCAGCCGGGCTACCTGGGCCGCGAGTCGAAAACGGACGCGGACGGCCACGAGCTGACGGTGCTCTACTACCGCGACGCCGAGTCCATCGCGGCGTGGAAGCGGCACCCGGAGCACCGGGAGGCCCAGCGCCGGGGGCGGGAGCAGTGGTATGCGGGGTACCACATCGAGGTGGCCCGGGTGGAGCGCGCGTACGGCTTCGAGCGGGAGTAGCGGGCTGGCCTCCCGGCCGCTCGCTCAGGTCTCGCGGCTGGAGAGTAGGGCGCGGCCTGCGGCACCGCGGCTACTTCCGGGCCGCCCGCAGGCTCGCGGCCGGAACAGTGGCTCCAGCCCGGGCACCCGCCCAGGTTCGCGGCTGCAGCGGCCGAGCCCGGTCCGCGGCACCCCGGCCACCGCCCAGACTCGCGGTCGCCACCACGCGCCCCCAAGCCACCCGCCCCAGCGCACAGCCTCAGGCCGGTGCCTTCACCCCGAACTCCACCTCCGCGGTCTCCACCGTCCCGGCGGTCCGCCCCGGCGCGGTCTGGTACTTCCAATACAGGTTCGTGTGCGCGATGACCTGCCCCGGCGGCGGGGCCCCGTACGCCGACAGGTCCTCCGTCGAGTGCGCGTCCGACACCAGCGTCACGTCATACCCGCGGGCCAGGGCTCCGTGCAGTGTGGAGCGGATGCACGCGTCCGTCTGCGCGCCGGCCACCACCAGGGAACCGATTCCGCGACTCGCCAGGACCTCCTCCAGATCCGTGTCCTCGAACGAATCGCCGTACAGCTTGTGCACCAGCGGCTCCTCCTCGCGGCGGACCAGCTCCGGCACGTACTCCCACGTCTGGCTGCCGCGCGGCAGCTCGTCGCTGCTGTGCTGGACCCACACCACCTCGGTGCCCGCCGCCCGGGCTTTGTCGACCAGCGTGACGAGGTTGGCGAGGACGGATTCGCGGTCGTGCGCCGTCTCCATCACGCCGTTCTGCACGTCGATGACGAGCAGCGCGGTGTGCGGACGGTCGGTCAATGTCGTCATGGCGTCACCCTAGCCACGGGGACCGACAATTTCCGGAAGTAGCATGCGCCGCATGGACTACGGGATGCTCTTGCTCGGTGTCGTCGCGCTCGTCGCGGTCGTGGGGCTGGCGTCGTCGGCCACGGACCGCAGGCTCGCCCGGGTCGACCGCCGCCTCGCTCGGGTGGAGCGGAAGCTCGACGCGATCGCCGGGCACCTCGGTGTCGCCACCGACGAGCCGGAACTCGCCGAGGTGGCCGAGCTGCTGCGGCAGGGCAAGAAGATCCAGGCGATCAAGGCCTACCGCGAGCGCACCGGCGCGGACCTCAAGGAAGCCCGCGACGCGGTGGAGCGGCTGGCCTAAGGCGCCCCGCCGATGTGCTTGGCGGACACCGCTTCCCACACCGCGTCGAAGTTCTCGTACCGGTCGGTGTCCGGCAGCCCGCCGAGCGAGCCGAGCACGGAGTCGCCGCCGCCCGCCGCGGCCGCCCGGCGCAGGAGCTCGTCGCGGCCGCACGGGTACTCGGTCTCGGCCAGGTGCTGTTCCAGGCTGGTCCGGTCGTGCATCGCCCACCTCCTGATCGTTCTCCGCCCCGCTTACCCGGGGCGGCCGGAGCGGAAACTCACCCCACGACGATCGTGTGCTCCGACCGCGGTTCGAGGGAGCCGATCACCGGGTGGCCCGGCAGCTCCCCGGCCACCAGCAGGCCACCGGACGTCTGCGCGTCCGCCAGCAGCAACGCCTCCTCTTCCGGGAGCCGGGACAGGTCCGCGTGCGGGCGGACCCAGTCGAGGTTCCGGCGGGTGCCGCCGCTGACGTACCCGTCGCGCACCGCCTCCCGCGCGCCCTCGAGGTACGGGACCGCCGCCGGATCCACCCGGGCCGTCACGCCGCTCGCGCGCGCCAGCTTGTGCAGGTGCCCCAGCAGGCCGAAGCCCGTCACGTCGGTCGCGCATACCGCCCCGGCGGCCAGCGCGGCCCGGGACGCCGGCGCGTTCAGCGTCGTCATCGCGTCGATCGCCTGCTCGAACCGTTCGCCGGTGGCCTTGTGCCGCGAGTTCAGCGCCCCGATGCCGAGCGGTTTCGTCAACGTCAGCGGCAGGCCCGCCCGGCCCGCGTCGTTGCGCAGCAGCCGCGAGGGATCCGCGACGCCGGTCACCGCGAGCCCGTACTTCGGCTCCGGGTCGTCGATGCTGTGCCCGCCGGCCAGGTGGCAGCCGGCCTCGCCGCAGACGTCGAGGCCGCCGCGCAGCACTTCGGCGGCCAGTTCGAACGGCAGCGTTTCCCGCGGCCAGCCGAGCAGGTTGACCGCGACCACCGGCGTGCCGCCCATGGCGTAGACGTCGGAGAGCGCGTTGGCCGCGGCGATCCGGCCCCAGTCGTAGGCGTCGTCGACCACCGGGGTGAAGAAGTCCGTGGTGGCGACCAGCGCGGTGTCCCCGGAGATGCGGACCGCGGCCGCGTCGTCGCCGGTGTCGAGGCCCACGAGCAGCTCGCCCGGCGGCGAAACGGGCGCGGCGCCGGTCAGGCCGGCCACGGCCGCTTCCAGTTCGCCCGGCGGGATCTTGCACGCGCAGCCACCGCCGTGCGCGTACTGCGTCAGTCGGAAACCCACCGGTTCATCCTGCCTTCCTGGCGCGGACTTGGCAGGATGGCTGCCATGGTGCAGGGAGGCGTATCCGGCCTGGTGACCGGCGCGGTCTTCAAAACCGTCGAACGGCAGGTACTGCCGCTGGCGGGTTCGATTCCCGTCCGCCTCCGCCATGCCTGACCCGCGCCGCGCGATCCCGCGGACCGACGCGGTCCTGGCCGAGCCCCGGATCGCCAAGGCCGCCGGGTCGCTCGGCCGGGACCTGGTGAAATCGGTGGTCAACGACGTCCAGCGAGCCGCGCGAGCGGGGGAGATCGCCCCGGAAGCCGTCGCCGACGCGGTGCTCGAGCGGCTCCCGGCGAGCGCGTCCTCGCTGCGGCCGGTGCTCAACGCGACCGGCGTCGTCGTGCACACCAACCTCGGCCGGGCCCCGCTTTCGGCCGCCGCGCTCGAGGCCGTCACCGCGGCCGGCGGCGCCACCGACGTCGAATTCGACCTCGCGACCGGCGACCGGGCCCGCCGCGGCCGAGGCGCCCTCGCGGCGCTGCGGGCGGCCGTCCCGGACGCCGGCGCGGTCCACGTCGTCAACAACAACGCGGCCGCCCTGCTGCTCTGCGCCCTCGCGCTGGCCCCGGGCCGGGAGATCGTCGTCAGCCGGGGCGAGCTGGTCGAGATCGGTGACGGCTTCCGCATCCCGGACCTCCTGGAGTCGGCCGGCGCGCGGCTGCGCGAGGTCGGGACCACGAACCGGACGTCGGCCCGGGACTACGCCGCGGCGATCGGCCCGGACACCGGGTTCGTGCTCAAGGTCCACCCGTCCAATTACCGCGTCACCGGGTTCACCGCGGAGGCGGCGCTCGGCGAGCTGGCCGGGCTCGGCGTGCCGCTGGTCGCCGACATCGGCTCGGGGCTGCCGGCCCCGCACCCGCTCCTGCCGGGCGAACCGGACGCGGCGAGCGCGCTGCGGGCGGGCGCCACGGTCGTCACCGCCAGCGGCGACAAGCTGCTCGGCGGTCCGCAGGCCGGGCTGCTCTTCGGCGAGAAGGACGTCGTCGAACGGCTGCGGCGGCACCCGGCGGCGCGGGCCCTGCGCGTCGACAAGCTCACCCTCGCCGCCCTCGAAGCGACGCTGCGCGGGCCGGTCCCGCCGGTGCGCGCCGCGCTCGAAGCGTCCGTCGAGGACCTGCGGCGCCGCGCCGACACCCTGGCCGGGAGCCTGCGGGACTTCGGCGCCGAAGCGGTTGCATCGACGGCGGCGGTCGGCGGCGGGGGCGCGCCCGGCGTCGAACTGCCCAGCGCCGCGGTCAGCCTGCCCGCGCGGTTCGCGGCGGCCCTGCGCGCGGGCGATCCGCCGGTCGTCGGCCGGGTCGTGCGCGACCGCTGCCTGCTGGACCTGCGGACCGTGCGCCCGGAAGAGGACGCGCACCTGCGAGAAGCCGTTCGCCGATGCGGGTGATCGTCACCGCCGGGCACGTCGACCACGGGAAGTCCACGCTGGTGCGGCGGCTGACCGGGATGGAACCGGACCGGTGGGCCGAGGAACGCCGCCGCGGCCTCACCATCGACCTCGGCTTCGCGTGGACCCGGATCGGCGAGGAGGACGTCGCCTTCGTCGACGTGCCGGGCCACGAGCGGTTCGTGCCGAACATGCTCGCCGGTGCGGGACCGGCCCCGGCGGTGCTGTTCGTCGTCGCCGCGGACGAGGGCTGGATGCCGCAGTCGGCCGAGCACCTCGCGGCGCTGGACGCGTTCGGCGTCCGCCGCGGCCTGCTGGTCGTCACCAAGGCCGACCGCGCCGACCCGGCCGCCGCGACGGCCCTCGCGCGGCGGGAGATCGCCGCGACCTCGCTGGGGGACGTCCCGAGCGTCGCCGTCAGCGGGACCACGGGTGCGGGCCTCGATCGCCTGCGCACGGCAATCGGGGACCTCACCGCCGGGCTGCCGTCACCCGATCCGGACGCCGACGTCCGGCTGTGGATCGACCGGGCCTTCACGGTCTCGGGGGCCGGCACGGTCGTCACGGGCACCTTGGCCGCCGGCACGATCGCCGCGGGCGACGAGCTCCTGCTGGGGTCGGCGCGGGTGAAGGTCCGCGCCCTGCAGGCGCTCGGCGAACCCCGCGACCGCGTCGGCGCCGTCGCCAGGGTGGCGGTGAACCTGCGCGGCACCGCACGCGGCGACGTCGGGCGCAGCGACGTCCTGCTCACCCCGGGCCGGTGGCGCACCACGGCCGAGTTCGACGTCCGGCTGCGCGGCGCGGCGGCGGCGGACCTGCATCGCGAACTGGTGCTGCACCTGGGAACGGCGGCCGTGCCGGTGCGCGTCCGTCCACTCGGGACGGACACCGCGCGGCTCACCACGGCCATCCCGCTGCCGCTGCGCACTGGGGACCGTGGCCTGGTCCGCGATCCGGGCGAGCACCGGATCGCCGCCGGGTTCGACGTCCTCGACGTCGACCCGCCCGCGTTGTCTCGCCGGGGCGCGGCGCGGGCGCGTGGCCGCGAGCTGGCTGAAGCTGATCTTGCCCGGGTTTACTTGCACCGCAAGGGTTTTGTGCGTGAAGCAGACTTCGCGGCGATGGGCCTGCGTCCGGTGGGGGAGCGGCTGGGCGAGTGGTGCGCGGACGAGGACCGGCTGACGGAGCTGCGTGCACAGGCGGCCTCGGTGGTGAAGGCGTGGGACAGCACGGCGGCCGGGGTGCCGGTGGAGGCGTTGCGGCGGCGGCTCGGACTCCCGGCCGCGGAGCTGGTCGTCCCCGTGGTGCGGGGCACCGGCTTAGAGGTGGCGGGCGGGCTGGTCCGCCGTCCCGGCGCCGAGCTCGCGCCCGCGGTCGAGAAGGCGCTGGAGGTGGTGGCGAAACGGCTCGCGGAGCACCCGTTCCGCGCGCCGGAAGCGGACGAGCTGCGAGCACTGGGCCTCGGCCGCCGCGAGCTGGCGGCCGCGGTCCGCCTGGGCCGGCTGACGGCGGTCGCCGACGGGGTGGTGCTCGGAGCGGACGTGGAGGAGCGAGCGGTGGAGGAGCTGCGCCGGCTGCCGCAGCCGTTCACGGTTTCGGAGGCCCGGAAGGCCTTGGACAGCACCCGCCGGGTGATGATCCCGCTGCTGGAGCGCCTCGACGCGGCCGGACTGACCGAGCCTCTGGGCGACGGCACCCGCCGCACGACGGCTAGCTAGCGCGGCTGTTCCCCGACCAGCGACTGCGTCCCGATGACGCCCAGCAGGGCCAGCCGGTCGGCCGCGTCGGTGCCCGGCTCGGCCGAGTAGACCATGAGCCGCAGGTCGCTGCCCGCGACGGTGAGGACGTCGCAGTCCAAGGTCAGCGGGCCGACGTCCGGGTGGTCGATCGTCTTGCGGGCGGACTCGTGCTGGCCGACGGCCCCCGATTCCCACAGCTCGGCGAACCGGGGGCTGTGCCGCCGGAGGTCGGCGATGAGCGCTCGGAGCTCCGGGTCGTCGGGGTAGTGGCCCGCGGTCCGGCGCAGGTCGGCGACCAGCGCCGCCTGCAGCGCGTCGCGGGACTCCGGCGTGTCGCGCACCCGGGTGTTCGGGCTCAGGAAATTGCGCCGGACGCCGTTGAGGTCGTGCCCTTCCCCCATGAGGGCGGTGTAGAGCGAGTTGACCAGGAGCTGGTTCCAGGCCGCGTCGAAGACGGCCACGGGGGTGCCGTCGAGCCGGTCCAGCATGCGGTGGACGCCGGGCGGGATGTGCCGCGGGACCGTGCCGGGCCCCGGGGGCGCGAGGCCGGCCAGCCGGAACAGGTGCGTCCGTTCGTCCCGGGTGAGGCGCAGCGCGCGGGCCAGCGCCTCGACGACCTGCGCGGACGGGCTGGTGGCGCGGCCCTGCTCGAGCCGGATGACGTAGTCGGCGGAGATGCCGGCCAGCTGGGCCAGCTCCTCGCGGCGCAACCCGGCGGCGCGACGGCGGCTGCCCGCGGGCAGGCCGGCGGCCTGGGGTGAGACGCGGTCGCGCCAGTGGCGCAGCGCCGTGCCGAGTGCGGTGTTCGCCATGCCCTCGATTGTGCAAGCACGGCGGCCCGTTGTCCTGGTACTGCCGGTCCCAGGAAAACCGGACCACTTCCCGCACCCGGCGGACCGGCCGATCGTGGTGGCAGATCCCGCGAAAGGAACGAAACCGTGAACCAGCTCGCTCTCGTCACCGGCGCCACCTCCGGCATCGGCCGGGCCTTCGCCGAACGCCTCGCCGCGGACGGCTACGACCTGATCGTCACCGGCCGCCGCGAAGACCGTCTCGCCGAGTTCGCCGCCGCCCACCCGGACGTCCGGGTCCGCACGGTGGCCGCCGACCTGTCCACCGACGACGGCATCGACACCCTGGCCGCCCTCTGCGCGGCCGAGCCGTTGACCATGCTCGTCAACAACGCCGGGGTCGCCCACTACATGCCGCTGGCGCAGCTGCCCGCCGCCAAGGCCCGCGAGCTCGTCCACGTCAAGGTCGGCGCGCCCACCATGCTCACCCGCGCGGCGGTCGCGGGCATGCAGGAACGCGGCGGGGGGAGGATCGTCAACGTGGCCGGGATGATCGCGTTCAGCGGGCCCGCCGACGCTTCCGTGCTGCCCCGCCGGGCCGTCTACGCCGGCTCCCTGGCCTATCTCGTCGCCCTGTCCCAGACACTGAACGCCGAACTCGAGGGCACCGGCGTCCGCGTGCAGGTGCTGTGCCCCGGCGTCGTCGCCACCGAGTTCCACGAACGCCAGGGCCTGGACCTGAGCGCGGTGCCCCGCATGGCCGCCGCCGACGTCGTCACCGCGTCCCTGCGCGGCTTCGAGCTCGGCGAAGTGGTGACCGCGCCCGGTGTCGAGGACGCCGGCCTGCTCGACGCCGTCTTCCGGGCCGACCTGGCCGCCTTCGGGGGCCAAAGCCCGGAACTGGCCTCCCGCTACCGCTGAATCCCGCCGAAGAACTCGCCCAGCGCGGCGGCGAGGGCCTCGGGATTTTCCTCGGCCACGTGGTGCCCGGAGGCGATCGCGTGCCCGCGCAGGTCGGTCGTCCACGGCCGCCAGACGGCCAGGACGTCACCGTAGAGGTCTGCCATGTCGTCGTCGCTGGACCAGAGCACGAGGGCGGGGCAGGTGATCCGCCGCCCGGCGGCGCGGTCGGCGTCGTCGTGGGCGCGGTCGACACCCAGGCCCGCGCGGTAGTCCTCGAGCATCGCGGTGACCGTGGCCGGGTCGTGGATCGCGCGGTGGAAGTCGGCGAAGTTCTCCGCGCCGAGCCGCTCGGGGGTGTTCCTCGTGGCGACGTCGTACCAGGCGCCGGGGTCGGCGGTGATCACCCGCTCGGGCTTTTCCGGCTGGGCGAAGAAGAACCAGTGGTACCACTCGCGCGCGAACCGCGCGTCGCAGCGGTCCAGGGCCTCGGCGATCGGGACGGCGTCGAGGATCGCCGCGCCGCGGACGACGCCGGGGTGGTCGAGCGCCAGGCGCGTGGCCACGTAGGCGCCGCGATCGTGACCGGCCACGAAGAACCGCTCGTGGCCGAGGTGACGCATCAGCGCGACGCAGTCCGCCGCCATCGCGCGCTTGCTGTAGGGCGTGTGGTCTTCGTCGGTCGGCGGCTTGGTGGATTCGCCGTAGCCGCGGGTGTCCGGGCAGACGACGGTGAACCGCTCGGCGAGCCGCGGGGCGACGCGGTACCACGTCGTGTGCGTCCGCGGGTGCCCGTGCACCAGCAGGACCGGCGGCCCCGAGCCGCCGTGGCGGACCCGCAGCGTCACGTCACCGACGTCGACGCGGTCCAGCGTGAAGCCCTCGAACACGTCCTGCCCCCAGACATGAGCCCGCTGCCGCGCCCCGGCGTCCGGGGCGCGGCAGCGGAACACGGGTCACTTCTTGTCCGTGACGCCCTTCACGGCGTCCTTGATCTTCTCGCCTGCCTGCTTGAGCGAGCCCTTGGCCTGGTCGGACTTGCCCTCGGCCTGCCACTGCTCGTTGCCGGTGGCGTCGCCGACGGCTTCCTTGGCCCGGCCCTTGAGCTCTTCGCCCTTGTTCTCCAGCTTGTCGTTCATCAGAGTGCACCTTCCGTCGCGGCGACATTTCCGGATCGGCCAGTCGCCAAAAGGGCCTTGCTCCAGAGTTACCCACTGGTTCGGAAACTACACATCGGCCGGCAGGTGCCCGCCCGTCCGCTCGATCCGCTGGATCGCCGGCTCGGCGAGGACGCCGTGCACGATCACCGACACCGCGACGGCGAGCGCGCCGACCCGCCACAGGACGTCTTGCTGTGGCAATGGGAGCCGGTTGAGCGTGTAGGCCAGGTAGTAGATCGTGCCGATGCCGCGCACGCCGAAAAACGCGATCGCCGCGGTGGCGGGGCGTCCGGGCGACGACGCCCCGAGCAGGGACAGCCAGCCCACCAGCGGCCGGACCACCAGCACGGCGATGACGGCGAGCACGACTTCGAGGGGCCGCAGCCCGCGCAGCAGGCCGTCGCCGATGGCCAGGCCCAGTCCCAGCAGGGCGAGCGGGACGAACAGCCGTTCCAGCTGGTGGCCGAAGGCGTGCAGGACGCCGTGGTACTCGTGCTCGCGTTCCTGCGTGCGCACCGCGACCGCCGCGACGAACACGGCGACGAACCCGTTGCCGTGAACCACTTCCGACAGGGCGTAGGGCACGAAGGCGAGTGCGAGCAGGACCAGCCCGTCGGCGTACTCGGCCAGCCGCAACCGGTCCGAAGGCGTCCGGAAGATCGCCCAGCCGAGCAGCCGCCCGGTGACCAGGCCGGCCACCACGCCGATGACCAGCGGCAGCAGCAGGTCCACCAGCACCCACGACAGGTCCATCCGGGGCTGCCCGCTCGCCAGGGCCAGGCCGAGCACGATGAACGGCATGGCGAGGCCGTCGTTGAGCCCGGCTTCGGTCGTCAGCGTGAAGCGGATTTCGTTGTTCCGCGCCAGTTCCGGCTCGACGTCGGGGTGCGGGATGCCGATGTCGCCCGCCAGCACCGGGTCGGTCGGCGCCAGTGCCGCGGCCAGCAGCAGCGCGACGCCGGGGGCGAGCGCCAGCCACCAGTGGCCGAGCAGGGCGATCGCGAGGATCGACACCGGCATCGTGATGGCGAGCAGCCGCCAGGTCGAGCCCCACCTCTTCAGGCCGAACGAGCGGTCGACGGACAGCCCCGCCCCGGCGAGCGCCACGAGCATGCCGAGCTGGGCGAAGGATTCCACGCCGTCCAGGTGGGCGGCCGGGTCGCTCCAGCCATTGCCGTAGGGCTCGGGCAGCGGCAGCATCCCGAGCACGATCCCGGCCACGAGCATCACCAGCGGCACCGAGAACGGCCGGTCGGCCACCAGCTTCGGCACGATGGCCGCGGCGAGCGCGAGCACGCCGGCCACTCCGAACAACACCGTCAACGACGACAACGAACTCCTCCTGCGCACTCGTCCCCGCGCCACTGCGATCGGCCGGGTACCCGGGAGCCGGGTAGCGTGGCAGGAAGAGGCGCGCCGCGGCCCGGATTCCCGGCGCGCGAGCGGCGAAACCGACGAGGAGGCCGCGGTGACGGCGACGAACGGGGCCGGTACGCCGTGCCGGTTCTGCGGCAGGCGGCGCGACCCCCGGGTGCCCGGCCGGAACGGGCCGATCTGCGTGGACTGCGTGCGGGCCGGCCTGCGGGTGGTGCGGGACGGCGCGGACCGGGAGAGCGGCGCGGGTGACGTGCTGGCGGCGGTGACGTCGCCGCTGGCCGCCGTCTGCGACTTCTGCGGCCGCCGGGAGCGCCGGACGTTCCTCGGGCTCCGGCGCCCGCTGCTGCGAGTGGACTGCGCCGCGCGGGACGCGGTGATCTGTGTGGACTGTTTGGACCACGCCGGTGACGTGCTGAACGTCGCCCTGCGCGGCTGAGCGCGTTTCCGGGACGGCACCCGCGGGTAACCGGGCGCCATGACGTCCACTCGGGAACACCGCACGCACCCGGAGCCCGCTTCGGTGGCCGAAACCCTGCGTGTCGCGCTCGAAGTGGCCCTGCCCACGCTGGCCGGTGGGGTGATCAAGCGCCGTCCGGCGGCGATGGCGGTGGCCGGGAAGCTGCAGTTCGACCGCCGGGCCGTGCGGCTGTTGCGGCGCCTGCACGACCGCCACTACGGGCACCCGCTGAAGCTGCGCGTGCCCGGCCGGTCCGTCGGGCTGGCTCTGTCCGGCGTGGACGTGAAGCGGCTGCTGGCCGGCGCGCCGACGCCGTTCAGCCCGTCCACAGTGGAGAAACGTGCCGCACTGGGCCACTTCCAGCCGCACGGCGTCCTGATTTCGGACGCGGCCGAGCGGCCGGCCCGCCGCCGGTTCACCGAAGCCGTGCTGCAGCTCGGCCGTCCGCTGCACGAGCTGGCGGCCCCGTTCGCCCGGGCCATCGCCGAAGAGGCGGCCGCGCTGATGTCGGCGACGCTCGACTGGGACACCTTCAACGTGACGTGGTGGCGCCTGGTCCGGCGCGTGGTGCTCGGCTCGGCCGCCCGTGACGACACGACGCTCACCGACCAGCTCGAACGGCTGCGCCTCGACGCGAACTGGGCGTACGCGCACCCCAAGCGCAAGCAGCTGCGCGAGGAGTTCCGGCGCCGCCTGGCCGAGCACCTGAAGCGGGCCGAGCCGGGCAGCCTCGCCGCCGTGATCGCCGCCGAAGACGCGGCCGACGCCGCCGATCAGGTGGCCCACTGGCTGTTCGCGTTCGACGCGGCCGGCATGGCGACGTACCGGACGCTGGCGCTGCTGGCGAGCCACCCGGCGGAGGCCGAGCGCGCCCGCTCGGAGCTGGACGGCCTCGACCTCACCGAGCCCCATCAGCTGAGCTACCTGCGCGCGTGCGTGCTGGACGCGGTCCGGCTGTGGCCGACCACCCCGATGATCCTGCGCGAGACGACCGAAGAGACGTCCTGGGGCCCGGCGGGAACGACGGTGCTGATCTTCACGCCGTTCTTCCACCGGGACCCGGACCTGCCCTACGCGGACCGGTTCGAGCCGGACCTCTGGCTCGACGGCCGGGCGGCGGAGAACCCCGCTTTGGTCCCGTTCAGTGCGGGCCCGGCGATCTGCCCGGGCCGGGACCTGGTCCAGTTCTGCGCGAGCACGATGCTGGCGAACCTGCTGCGCGAGCACCGGTACGAACAGGCGTCGGGACCGGTGCTGTCCCCGGAGCACCCGCTGCCGGCGACCCTGGACAACTTCCACCTGAAGCTCAAGCCGGTCGGCTGAGCCGGTTCCGCCGCACCCGGACCACCACGACGACGCCCGCGACGCCGAGCAGCACCAGCGCGATCGGCAGCGCCGTCGGCAACCAGGGCCACGCGTCACCTTCGAACACGATCCCGTCGGTGGGCAGTTCCAGGACCTTCGCCGTCCACTGCGCGGTCGCCACGTCGGTGTGGCGGGACAGCCCGCTCACCGCGGTGTCGTAGGGGAAGCCCGGCCGGTCGTGGACGTACTCGGGGGCCGGCGCGCCGGGTGGCGGCGTGATCCCGCGCGTCGCGCCGGGGACGAGCAGCCGGTCGAGCCGCGCCGAGGCGAGGGCCGCGCGGGGCAGGAACGTCAGCCCGTGCCGGGACCGGATCGGGCCGCCGTCGATGCTGACCGCGAGGGTGCGCGAAGACAACGACTGGCCTTCGGTGTCGAACACCGACGCGAGTTCGACCTCGCCGACGCCGTTCGCGAGCAGCACGCCGATCTCGTCGGGGTTCCAGCGGAACCCGGCGTTGACGATCGCGGCCGCGTCCGGCACGCCGGCCGGCGCGTGCACGGGCACCGCGGTGCCGTAGCGGCGCCAGCCGATGGCCGCCGCGGCGTCGGCCGCCACCGCGGGCCCGGCCAGGCGCTCGACCCAGTGGAGCGTGCCGTCGATGCCGGAGAGGATCCCGGCGGTGGTCACGACGTTCCCGTCGTCGACGAACCGCTCCCCGCGCACCCACCGCACCGCCGGGTACTCGGCGGCCCAGGCGTCGACCTTCAGCCAGTGTGCGGTGGCCGGCCGTCCGTCGAGCAACCCGGCGGAGGCGAGCACCGCGCCGCCGTTGCAGACGCTCAGCAGCTTCGAGCCGTGGGCGGCCTGCTCCCGCAGCCACCCGGTCACCGGCTGGGTGGTGGGCTCGCCGACGTCCGGGAACGCGGGCACGACGACGAGGTCCGGCGCGGCCCCGCCGAGCCGGGCGGCCAGCCCGGCGAAATCGAGGTCGGGCACCACGTCGAGGCCGCCGGTCAGCGGCTTCGGCTCGCGGTGCGACGCCACCGTGTAGACGTTGAACCGGCCGGTCGCGGCCAGGATCTCGTAGGGGGCGAGCGCGTCGGAGACGACCGCACCACGGTCGCCGATGACGACCACCGCGGTCGGCTTGGCCGGGTCGTGGGCGACCGGGGCCGCGGCGGGGACGGGCCGCGCCGGGCCGGGGGCGTAGAGGGCGTCGAACGCCGCGAGCGCGGAGACGGTCGCGCCCACGGCGGGGACCACCAGCACGGCGATCACCGCCGCGAGGAGGAAGGCGATGCGCTTGAGCATGATCAGTGCCAGTACTCGGCGCGGCGCCACACCATGGCGGCGAGCATCAGCGGGAACATGACGACGTGCCCGGCGACCATCAGCGCCGTCCCGGAGATCGCGCCCAGCCAGTAGGGCACGAGCAGCGCCGCGAACGGCAGGTACATCACGGCGGCCATCTCGGCGATCCGCGGCCACGAGTGCCGGCGCAGCGCCATCGCGAGCACCATCGCGACGGTCATGTTCGTGGCCATCACGAGCGCGTCGGCATCCGGGCGCTCGAGCCAGGCGGCGGGCCACAGCGGGCCGAGCGCCACCATGCCGATGAGCATGGCGGCGACCATTTCGACGTAGTGGCCGGCGAAGCGGGCGAGCTTGCGGGTGGTGGTCCGCGGGGCTGTGGTGGTGGTCATGGTTCCCTCCAGGTTGGTCCTGGAAGGAGCATCGCGGGTTCCGGGCGTGCGGCCAGGTGCCGGAAGTCATGACCGGGGGTCATGGTCTAGAGCAGGCCGAGGTCCCTCGCCCGCAGAGCGGCCTGGGTGCGGTCGCGCGCCCCGAGCTTGCCCAGCACGTTCGTGACGTGGTTCTTGACCGTGCCTTCGGCGAGGAACAGGGCAGCGGCGATCTCGCGGTTGCTGCGGCCGTCGGCGAGCAGGCGCAGCACGTCGAGTTCACGCTCGGACAGCGGCACCACGAGCGGCTGCGGCCGGGGTTCCGGCGCGTCCGGCAGCTGCGCGAACCGGGCGAGCACCTTCGCCGCCACCGAGGGCTGCAGCACCGACTCCCCGCGGGCCGCGGCCAGCACCGCCTCGACCAGCCGCGCCGAGGAGACGTCCTTCAGCAGGTAACCGACGGCGCCCGCGCGCACGGCGGCGAAGACGTCTTCGTCGTCGTCGAACGTGGTCAGCGCGATGACCCGGGCGCCCGGCTGCTCCACCCGCAGCCGCCGGGTGGCGGCCACGCCGTCGAGGACCGGCATGCGCAGGTCCATCAGGACGACGTCCGGTGCCAGCGCAGCGGCTTGGCGCAAGGCTTCGTCGCCGTTGCCGGCTTCGCCGACGACGTCGATGCCGTCGTGCGTGGTGAGCAGGGTGGCGAGTGCTTCGCGGAACAGGGCCTGGTCGTCGACGAGCAGGACGCGGACCGGCGTCATCCGGGGATCTCCATGGTCAGGGCGCTGCCGCGGCCGGGGGTCGAGGTGAAGGCGAGCTCGCCGCCGAGGTGTTCGGCCCGTTCACGGAGGCCGACCAGGCCGAAGCCGGTCGACGCCGCGCCGTCGCTGCCCCGGCCGTCGTCGCGGACCTCGACCCGGACCGCGCCGGCGGCGTAGCCGAGGACCACGTCGGCCGTCGAGGCGCCGGCGTGCTTGCGGACGTTCGTCAGGCCTTCCTGCGCGGCCCGGTAGAGCGCTTCGCGCTGCTCGTCGGCCAGCGGGCGTTCGGTGCCGGTCACGGTGAGCCGGGCCGTGACGCCGGTGGCCGACGTCTCTTCGGCGAGGGCTTCCAGCGCCTCCGGCAGCGGTGGGACGGGCCGCGGTTCCCGCAGCGTCCGCACCGAGCGGCGCACCTCGGCCAGCGCGGTTTCGGCCTGCTCCTGCGCTTTCGCCAGCACGTCGTCGGCCTTGGCGGGATCGGTCGGCAGCACCGCCCGCGCGGCCTTCACCTGCATCTGGACGACGGTGAGCGAATGCCCGAGGCCGTCGTGGATGTCGCGCGCGACGCGGTTGCGTTCCTGTGCCGTCGCCAGCCGCTCCGCCTGGGCGGCGTGGTCACGGAGTTTCGCGTAGGCCTCGGCGAGCTCGCTTCGCGAGCGTTGTTCCCGCAGCGACAGTTCGGTGATGATCGCGGCGAACAGCACCGACATGAGCGTGCCGATGCCTTCCCGCAGTCCTTCGCCCAGCGACATCCCGAGGTGCACCAGCGGGATCACGGCGATGACGAGGGCGATCGCGGGCCGCGGCAGGCGCAGCAGCACGCACTGGCTGACCAGCACGACCAGGTACAGCGTCGTCCCGACCCCGGCGTCGATGGTGAAGAGCACGAAGGCCAGGGGCAGCTGGACGGCGACGTAGGCCGCACCCCAGGCGAGCTGTTCGCGGCCGCGCACCCAGCCGAAGACCACGGTGGCGAGTACGGCGAAGACCGCGCCGAGCGCGAGAGCGAGCCAGGGTTCCCCGGAGCCGAGGACCCCGAGCACGATCGAGAGGAAGGCGCCGCAGGTCAGCACCCCGAGGGCCCGGTTCATGCGGTCACTGTGGAGGGTGCGGGCGTTCGCGGTCAACCACGAAAGCGTTCACACGGCCGTTCGGCGGCCCCGCGCTTACGCTGGAGTCGACGGCCAAGCCGATTCGGGGGTTTGACATCGATGTCAGTGCTCTGGGGCGTGTCCTTCGACGCCACTCCGCTGTCCGGGGTCGTGGTCGAGTTCCTCAAGACGGCCCGCCGCTTCGCCGCCCGCGGCCACCGCGTCCACCTGGACCTCGGGTACGACATCAAGGCCGACAAGGGCGCGTTCTTCCGGCCCTACCGCGACGAAGCCGAGCTGCTGCCGGAGTGGGTCACGCTCGACCGCGTCGAGGGGGTGGCCGAGATCCGCGGCTACGACCGCGAGTTCGTCGAAGCGGTGCTCGCCCGGGTCGTCCAGGCCGGTGACGACGCGCTGCGGCCCGAACTCGACCGCGTCGCGAGCGAGCTGGCGGACCGGATCGTGGCCACCTGGGAACGCCTCGGCGTGACGATGGTGATGGTGGAAAACGGGACCCTGCCGGAAAACCTCGCCTACACCGAGGCGCTGTACACCGCCATCGAGCGCTACGGCGCCCGCCACCGGCTCGGCCGGTTCGTCTTCTGGCGCGACCACGACCTGATGTGGCAGAGCGAACCCGGGATCGCCAAGTACGGCACGTTCCCGTACCCCGGCGTCCCCGCGCCGCGGAACTCCCCGCACATCCACTACTTCGCCCTGCACGAAGAGGCGCTGGCGCGGACCCTGGAGTGGGTGCCGGGCCTGGCCAACATCGACGTCCTGCCGAACTCCTTCGCCATCGCGCCCGCCCGGATCGACGAGCGGAACGCGGGTTTCCGCCGTGACCACGGCATTCCCGACGGCGTCCCGCTGCTGGCCCGGATCACGCGGATCATCCCGCAGAAGCGGATCGACCGCGAGCTGCACCTGCTGGCCCTGCTGCCGGACGCGTGGCTGTTCGTCGCCGGTGACGTCGCCGAGACGCCCACCGAGCACGCCCGGCTCGCCGCCCTCGCGGACCGCCTCGGCGTGCGCGAGCGCGTCGTGTTCGGCGGCTGGCTGACCCCGTACGACACGAGCGTCCCCGGCCGGTACTCCGTGCGCGACCTCCTCGCCCACGCGACCGTGGTGTCGTTCCTGACCTCCTACGACTACGAGAGCTACGGCAACCCGGTCAGCGAGGCGATCGCGTCCGGGACGCCGTACATCACGAGCGGGTACGAGCTGTACGACGTCGTCTACGGCGGCTTCCGGGCCCCGGTGCTCGACATCCGGGTCCGCGACCTGCCGGACGCGGCGTTCGCCCGCGAAGTCGCCGAGCTGATCACCGACGAAGGGAAACGGGCGGAAGTGGTGCGGGTGAACTCGGAACTCGGGCAGGCGCGGTTCGGCGCGCGGGTGGTCGACGACCTGGTCGACCGGCTGTACCCGCCGCCGATGGGCGCGGCGACGCGGCTGAGCGTGGTGCTGCCGGTCTACAACGAAGCCGCGAACCTCCCGGAGGTGCTGCGGACGCTGCACGACCAGCGCGGGCTGGACAAGGACCGGTACGAAGTCGTGCTCGTCGACAACAACTCCACCGACGACACCGTGGCCATCGCGCACGCCTTCGCGGCCGAGCACCCGGACTTGGCCCTGCACGTCATCCACGAGCCGGAGCAGGGCGTTTCGTGTGCGCGGCGGGCCGGGATGGACTTCGCCGCCGCGCGGAGCCGCAACCGGCCCGACAGCGACCCGGGGGAGCGGTTCTACCTCGTCTCCGCCGACGCCGACTGCCGGGTCGACGCGCACTGGCTGAGCGAGCTGTTCGCGGCCATGGAGTCGAGCAAGGCCGCCATCGGCGTCTGCGACTACTACTACAACCCCGCGCACTTCACGGGACGGCCCCGGCTGTGGGATGCGATCCAGCGGACGCTGCGGTGCCGCGCCGTCACCTTCGCGCTCTTCGGCGGCTTCCCCGACGGCAAGGGCTTCGCCGTCGAGCGCGACGCCTACGAGCGCGCCGGCGGCATCGAGATCTTCTACCAGCTGCAGGACGGCAAGTTCGTCAACCACCTCTCCGACGACTGGGACTTCGGGATCAAGGTCGCCAACGGCGGCGACCCGATCACCTACGCGCCGCGCTCGCGTGTCGAGATCAACCCGCGGCGGGTCGACCACGCCATCGACGAGGTCATCGCCGGCCGCGCGTACGGCTCGGACGGCATCATCGTGATGCGGGACATCCGGCCGTCGGCGCCTTCGGAGCCGGTGGATCTCACCGAAGCCGAGGCGAAGCAGGCGTGGGAGTTCTCGATCAAGGACTTCACGCCGAAGAACACCATCCTGCCGGTGCTGCTCACTCCCGCGCTGCTGGAGGACGACGCCGTGATCGCGTTCTTCGGGCCCGATCTCGCCGCGCGGCTGGCCCGGCGGATCACCGAGATCCGGCACGAGATGCGCGTCGTCGACTTCACGCCGATCCACGCCTACAAGACGCCGTCGTACCGGCTGTACTTCGAGTTCGCCGACGAGCTGTTCGCCTGCCTGCGGCGGCACGTCGGCGAGGACATCGGCCACCCGCCGCCACTGCCGCCGTGCCTGGCGGAGGTGCCGGCCGCGCGGTTCGCGGAGTTCGTCCGCTACTACTGCGAGGACCGCGAGTCGGGCGAGGCCCACAACTACTTCGGCAACGGAGGGGTGTTCTGATGACCCTGGGCTACGAAGAAGCGGTCGGCTCGCTGCACGCGATCGACCCCGCGTGGCCGCGGCCCGCGGTGCTCGACGTCCTCGAAGCGCCCGAGAACCGGCACCTGCTGGACTTCGTGCAGGAGGATCCGTTCGGGGCGCACGTGTTCCCGGGCAACGTCCCCGGATCGCCGTCGGAGTTCCTGCGCGATCTGGACGCGCAGCTCGCTGCGCCGTCGGGTCCGATCCACCTGTGGTCCTACATTCCCACCTGCGCCTACCGCTGCCGGTTCTGCCAGTACCCGGTGGTGCTGGTGAAGGGAAAGATGGAGAAGGCGGCCGACTGGGTCGACCTCAACATCGCCGAGGCGAAGCTCTGGCTGGACGCCGTGCCCCACCTGGGCGGCGCCGAGGTGGGGGAGTTCAACGTCTTCGGCGGCACGCCGTCGCTGCTGCCGGAACCGGAAATCCGGCGGCTGCTGGAGTTCTACCGCGCGAACTTCGGGTTCACCGCCGACACGACCATCCGGTTCGAAGGCGACCCCAGCACGTTCACCCCGGCCAAGCTGGAGCTGCTGCGGGAGCTGGGCTGCACCAAGCTGTCCAGCGGCGTCCAGTCGTTCGACGACCACGTGCTCGGGCTCTGCGGACGCGAGCACACCGCGCAGATGTGCGTCGACTTCGTGCGCAACGCGCGTTCGGCGGGCTTCGAGTGGGTCAGCATCGACCTGATGTACGGCCTGCTCGACCAGACGCTCGACAGCGTCCGCCGCGACCTCGACGTCGTCCTGGAGAACGAAGTCACGGCGATCGTGTGCACGAAGCTGCACCTGGCCTCCTACAGCGACACGCGCACCGGCGTCACCGGCGAGAAGCCGGCCGCGTGGCAGCTGCCGTCCTACCGCGACAAGCTCGTGCGCGACGGCCACCGCTGGCCGACGCTGGGCGAGCAGTACCAGATGCGGGAACTGCTGACCGAGGGCCTGCGGGCGGCCGGGTACACCGAGCACCCGACGATGTACTTCGCGCGTGACGGTCTCGGGCCGGAGAAGTGGAAGTCCATCATGGTCGACCAGGACAAGCAGGAGGCCGAGGTGGCGATCGGGCTGGGCGGCAGTTCGAGCTGCCGCGCGTCCGAGGCGATCACCGACGTGAACTCCCGGCGCTACACCGAAACCGTGAACGCCGGCCGGATCCCGCTGGGGTCGGCGACGCGGTTCACGCCCGAGGCGCAGGAGGCCCGGGCCGTCAAGATGGCGCTGACGACGTTGCAGCCGGTGCGGGATTCCCTGCACCGCCAGCGGTTTCCGGGACGTTCGCTGTTCGCGGAACCGTGGCTGGGCAAGTTCCGTTCGCTGGCTGCGCGCGGCCTGGTCCGGCTGGGACCGGACGTCGTCGAACTGACCCCGGCCGGGGAGGTGCTCGTCGAGGCGATCATCACCACCGAACTCTGAAGATCACTGCATCGGGTGACACAAGCCTCGCGGGAAGCGAATGCGGCAGGCAGCATGGAATCCGGACCTGTTGCCGACGTGATCGGAGCCCGGATGAACCGGACCGTGGCGGGCGCGGCCGCGCTGGCGGTGCTCGCGGCCGTGGTGGTCGCGACGCCGGCCCGAGCCGACTACTCCCTGGCGGACACGAACTACGCGGGCACCCAGATCGCCCGCCACGAGGGCGTCCACGGGACTCCGCGCGCCGACCTGGCCGAGCAGACGCTCGGCCACGACGTCAGCGGGCACCAGGGCCCGGTCGACTGGACCGCCGCGGCCGGGGCCGGCGCGAAGTTCGCCTACGTCAAGGCGACCGAGGGCACCGGGTTCGTCAACCCGCAGTACGGGCAGCAGTACGACGGCGCGCACGCGGCGGGCATCATCCGCGGCGCCTACCACTTCGCCCGCCCGGACGTCTCCGGCGGCGCCGAGCAGGCGGAGTACTTCATCGCCAACGGCGGCGGCTGGCGTCCCGACGGCACGACGCTGCCCGGGGCGCTGGACATCGAGTACAACCCGTACGGCGACGTCTGCTACGGCAAGAACCCGGCCGACCTGACGGCGTGGATCGCCGACTTCACCCGCACGTACCTGGCGAAGGTCAAGCGCAGCGCGCTGATCTACACGAGCACGGCGTGGTGGAAGCGCTGCACCGGCAACACCCCCCGGTTCGGCAACACCGATCCGCTGTGGCTGGCGCGGTACGGCCCGGACGTCGGCGAACTGCCGGCGGGGTGGGACAAGCAGAGCATCTGGCAGTTCGCGCGCAGCGGCGGCCTGCCGGGGGACCAGAACTATTACAACGGCCCCTTCGGCCGGGTGCAGGCGCTGGCGAAGGGTTAGCGCCGCCGGTGGCGTCCATCGCCGGTTTCCCCTGGCCCGGCCGTCGCTGACAAGAACGGACAGAATCCTGTCGCTTCTGTGACCGGCTGCTTACGATCGGCGGAGGAACCGTTCGTCGTTCGTCCTAAGTGGACTCTGGAGGCGCCGTGCGCAGGACCGTCCTTCTCGCGGTGGTTTCCGCGGCCGTCTTCTCCTTCGCGCCGGGCGCCGCCGGGGCGGGGCACGCCTGGTTCACGTCGTGGGCGCAGTCGCAGGACGGGCGGGCCGACACCGCGGTCACCGGCCGGTCGCTGCGGATGATCACCCACCTCAGCCAGGGCGGCGACGCGGTGCGCGTCCGGTTCCAGAACACCTTCGGCAGCGGGCCGCTGACCATCGGACACGCGACCGCCGGGCCGAGCGCGGGCGGCGCCGCGGTGAGCTCCCTGCGTGACCTGACCTTCGCCGGCCGTCCCGCGGTGACGATTCCCGCCGGTGGCGAGGTCTGGAGCGACGAGGCCAGGCTCGTGACGCGCCCGGACTCCGACCTGGCGGTGAGCATGTCGGTCGAGGGCACCGTCGTCCCCGGCCGCCACGGGGCGGCGTTGCGCGACAACTACCTCACCCCGCCGGACTCGGGCGACCACGCCGCCGACGTCTCCGGCGAGGCCTTCACGGCCACGGTCGGCTCGACGTACGTGGTCAGCGCGGTCGACGTGCACAACGTGGCGCTGCGCGGGGTCGTCGTCCCGTTCGGCAGCTCGGTCGTCGACGGCATCGGCAGCACGCCCGGCGCGAACCGGCGGTGGGCCGACGACCTGGCCCGGCGGATCGTGGCCGCGTCCGCACCGCTCGCCGTCGCCAACGCGGGCGTCTCGGGAACGACGAGCGCCCGGTCGTGCCCGGGGATGCCGCCGTCGGTCGCCGGCCTGGACGCGGCGAGCCGGCTGGACCGGGACGTCCTGGCGCTGCACGGCGTCACGGCCGTCATCTACTACTACGGGACCAACGACCTGGCGTACGGCTGCGACGCGGCGACGATCCTCGACAGCTACCGCGCGGTGTTCGCCCGGCTGCGGGCGGCGGGCATCTCGGTGTTCGTCACGCCGAGCACGCCGCGGCCGGGTTACGGCGATCAGGCCAACCTGGCCCGGCACGAGATCGCTCTGTTCGTGAAGCGCTGGAACACCTGCGGCGGCAAGTGCTCGGGTGTCGTGGACTTCGACACGGTGCTGGCGGATCCGCTGCAGCCGAACAGCATCCTCCCGGCGTACGACAACGGCGACGGCATCCACGCGAACGCGGCGGGCCAGCAGGCCCTCGCGGACTTCGTCTCGGTGCCGATGCTCACCCGATCCGGCCAGGTTCGTCACTCGATGGGGTGACTCGGCGAGTCGGAGCGGCGGGACTGTGCGTGCCGGTCAGCAGAGTACGTCCGGTGATGAACGAGTCGATGGACGACGCCGGGTGCTGCCTGTTGTCGGTGGCCTGGAACGTCGCCCCGCTGGCCGAAGGACCACCCGGTTCCCGCCGCGCCGACCTGCGGCGCACGGTGGTGGCGGTGTGCCGGACGGCGGGCCACGGCGCCCGCGACTGGGCCGCGCGGCACGGGGCGGGGACGGAGGCGGAGTACCGGCCGTTCCTGCAGTTGGCGGACGTCGCGTACGAGATCGCGACGCTCTTGTTGCTGGTGGAGGACTTCCTCGTGCCGGACCTGGAGCGCGAGCACCGCCGCTGGGCGGAGATCGAGGAGCTGACCGGACGGCTGACGGAGCTGGCCGAGTGGACGGCGGCGTTCCTCTTGTCAGGCGCACCCTTACGTCTGTAAGGTCACGCCTGACAACGGAGGTGTTCCACGGTGATCGCGCGCTGTTCGTTCTGTGGCAAGCCGAACACGGAGGTCGACACCCTGATCGGCGGCCCGGGTGTCTTCATCTGCGACGGCTGCGTCCAGCTGTGCGTGTCGGCGATCGAAGGCAAGCCGGCGGACGCGCCGATGATCGCCCCGTGGGAGCACGACCTGCCGCTCGAACAGGTGCTGCAGAACCTCGCCCCGGTGTCCGCGGCGAGCACCCAGGTCCAGGAGAACCTCGCGGCGTGGGTGGGGAAGGCCCGTTCCCTCGGTGGCACGTGGTCCCAGATCGGCGAGGCGCTGGGGATGACCCGGCAGTCGGCGTGGGAGCGGTTCGCCTAGGGTTTCCGGCCCACCCCGGCGTAGAGGCCGTCTTCCTCGGGATCGACCACGGCGGAAAGCCGGTCCGGCCGCCAGTTCGCGGAGGTCGTCAGCCCGGGTTCGACGAGCTCGAACCCCTCGAAGAGCGCGAGGACTTCGTCCTTGGTGCGCGGGTAAATGTGGTCCTGGGTCTTGCGCATGGTCTCGGCCACGCGCGGATCGCTCAGGACGGCGAAGTCGTTGGTCAGGTGGCTGAGGGCGAGGTAGCTCCCTTTCCCCAGGGCGTCACGATAGGTGGCAAAGACCCCGCGAACCTCGGGCAGGTAGTGCCCCAGGGTGATGGCGAGCAGCCCGACGGGCTCGTCGAGATCCAGCAGTCGCTGCACCGGTTCGGACTTCAGGACGGCGTCGGTGTTCGTGGCGTTGGCCTCGAGCGCTTCGGCGTGCGGGTTGCCGTCGAGCAGCATCCGGCTGTGCGCGACGGCCACCGGCTCGTAGTCGACGTAGACGACCTTGGCCTGCGGATCCACCGCTTGGGCGACCTCGTGCACGTTGCCGACGGTGGGGATGCCGGACCCGAGGTCGAGGAACTGCCGGACGCCTTGGTCGAGCATGAACCGCACCACCCGCCGGAGGAACGCCCGGTTCCTGCGGGCGACGGCGGCCACCTGCGGCTGGATGGCCTCGAGCTTCTGGGCCACCTCCCGGTCGGGGGCGAGGTTGTGCGCCCCGCCGAGCAGGTAGTCGTAGATCCGGGCGGCACTGGGCCGCGAAAGATCGGCTCCGGCCGGGATCCAGTCGGCACCTTCCTGATCGGTCATGGCGTTCCCCCTTCGAGTCGGCGCGTCCACCTTACTGCGGGTGGCGCCCGGAACCAGGACGGCGGGCGGCTTGCTCCAGTTCGCGCGGCTCGCACGAACGAGTCAACGAGGCCGCGGTCGGCGGGCCGGGGACTGACACGATGGTGTTCCGAGGTGGAGCGCCGGACGGACGGCCCAGTATTTTCTGCTCGCGCGCGGCGAAACACCGTCGCAGTGACCTCGTCAAGCAATTCCCTTTTCAGGAGTTTCCCCGCATGTTGAAGAAGATCTTCGTCGTGACCACGGCCCTGGGGGCCGGTGCCTTCCTGGCCGGTGGCGTCGCCGCCGCCGACACCGCGTACGACTCCACCAGCCAGTTCAGTCTGCTGAACCTGAACAACACCGACGCGCTGCACAACGTCAGCGGAACGGTCGGGTTCTGCGACGTCAACGTGAACGTCCTGGGTGTCCAGGTGCCGGTCCAGGACGCGGCGAACGGCCTCGGCGGCGAAGGCCGCACCCCGGACAACTGCGCCGGCACGGGCCAAGCCGACGGCGGTACCGGTCAGGGCCACTGAGGCAAGCGCCTCACCGTGCACCGCGAGCAGGCGCACGGGCGCCCGTTCGCGGTGCGCCGGACCGGCAGCGAGTCACTGGACCTGCAGCGAGTCGCTGATCGCTTTGTCGACGAAATTGTCGTCCGACACGATCCCCACCGACTGGTAGGCGGCACGTTTCCGGGAATAGGCGCAGTAGTTGCTCGGGGTGCCTTTCACGGAGTGGGCGGGCACGACGAAATCGTAGATGGTGCAGCCAACGTGGAACTGGCCCGACATGTAGTAGTCGATACCGGTGGCGCTCACGGTCCACGCGCTGTCGGTGGCGTTGCCGAAGTGCACGGTGAACCACACTTCGTTGTTGTCGGCCCAGGCGCAGGACTGCCAGTAGAGCTTGGGGTTCGGCATGTATTTGTAGCCGCTGCACACGTGCCCGGTCGCACCGGGCGCAACCACGACATCGGCCGCGGCCACGCCCGATCCCAGGACCAAGCCCGACGCCGCGACCACGATGGCGACCAACGCCGAAACGATCTTTCTCATCACAAGCCTTCCTCGTTCCGAAAAGGGGGGCTTCCCGCCGAGGGCCACCCTGTCCGGAGAACGGCAACCGCGGCAAGGCTGGCCGGGCCGGTCGCCGTCCCGACATGCGCATACCCCCGTTGAGCAGGCGTTTTGCCGTGCCATGGGATGCCGGATGGCATACTGGTCCACGACGCCGACGGGGGAGGTCGATGGGGGTGCCCGGTGCGGACGACGAGCTCGCCGGACGTCTGGCCGAACTCAAGGACCGGAGCGGGCTCAGTTATGCCGAGCTCGGCCGCAGAACCCACAGCAGCAGTTCCACCCTGCATCGGTACTGCACCGGGAAAACCGTTCCGCCCGATTACCAGACCGTGGTCCGCATTGCCGCCGCGTGCGAGGCGACCGACGTCGACCTCGTCGATTTGCTGCGGCATTGGCGCCGGGCCGTCGATCCGGACGCGGTGCCACCGGCTGCGAACCAGATTTCTTTTCCGAAGAAAAGGCGGCGAATGCCCGGCCTGGCCCGGGTCGTCGCCGTGTTGTCGGCGGTGGCGTTACTGGTGACGGCGGCCGGTGTTCCGCGCACAGTGCACACCGGCGCCGCGCAGCGCATCGACGGTCCGTCCTGGCAGAAGGAAAACCCGGTCGACCCGAGGTTGTTCGGCGTGACGGCCTCTTCGCGAAGTGGTTCCATGCCGGCGTTCCGGGTCGGCAGCCTGCGGTTCTGGGACAGCGGGACCCGCTGGGCGAGCCTGCAGCCGGAACCGGGAGTGTACGACTGGACCGTCCTGGACCGCCTGGTCGCCGGAGCCGAGCACGCCGGCCTTCCGGCGACGCTCGTCTTCGGGGGAACTCCGGCCTGGGCGGCGCCCCACGGACCCAAGTCCCCGTACGGCGACGGAGCACGCAGTGCGCCGCCCGACGACCTCACGGCCTGGGACCGCTTCGTCCGTACCCTCGTCACCCGGTATCGCGGCCGGATCGAGGCGTATGAGGTGTGGGTGCACGCCAACGACGTGCGCTACTACTCCGGTTCGACGGAGACGCTGGTCGAGATGACGCGCCGGGCGAGCCGGATCATCAAAGCCGCCGATCCCGAGGCGGTCGTGGTGTGTCCGTCCATCGCCGGGCTGTGGACCGACGAGGGCCGGCGGGTCCTGCGCCGGTTCGCCGAGCTGCGGGGCTACGACCACTGCGACGTCGCCGGCCTGAACCTGCACCAGCGGCACGCGCTCGACCCCCCGGAGACCATGGTCGACCTGCTGGGGCAGGTCGACCACGCCCTGCACGACGCGGGTGTGCACCCCACGCTGTGGAACACCGGCGTCACCTACGAGTACGTGCTCGAAGATGCCCTCGACGATCGACGTGCCGTCGACTACGCGACCCGGTTCTACCTCGTCGCGCTCTACGGCAGCAATTTCAGCCTCGCCCGCACGTACTTCTACAACTGGGGCAGCACGCGGCTGCCGATCGTGCTCCAAGGGGTCGGCGGCCCGCCCACTCGTGCCGCGCTCGCCGTCGAGGAACTGCAGCGCTGGCTGTCGCACACGACGAGCCGCTCCTGCGGCCACGGCGTGGCGATCGGCCTGCCCGCCAACGTGTGGCAGTGCGAGTTCACCACCCCGGACCACCGGTTGCTGGTGATCCGCTGGACACACCACGGCACCGCGAAGACCACCGCCGCCCCCCACGCCGAAGAAGTGCGGCAGCTCGACGGAACCGGCAGTCCTCTGCATCCCGGCGACACGATCGAGGTCTCCGAGACTCCCGTGCTGATCGTGTACCGCACGCCCTGAACAGCAAAAGCCAGATCAATACCTCATCCGGGTGTACACCGCCGGGTCATCGCGATGTCGCACCGTAGTCATCCTCCGAACTTAGCGTGTGCGGGCCATAACGGTCTTTTCGGAAGAGGTGACACATGGCTCGTCCCTTCGACGCCGCCGCGGGGCCGGCGCCGTCCCGCCGGCAGGTCCTGCTGGCCGGTACCGCCGCGCTCGGCGCTGCCGCGCTGTCGGGCATCCCGGCCGCGGCCGCCGAAGGCGCCGGGCGCGCGGCGGTCCGGGCGCCGTTCACGCTGGGGGTCGCGTCGGGCGACCCGCTGCCCGGCGGCGTGGTGCTGTGGACGCGGCTGGCGCCCGAACCCCTGGCCGCCGACGGGGGGATGCCCGCCCGGCCGGTCCCGGTGACCTGGCAGGTCGCCGAGGACGAGCGGTTCCACCGCGTGGTGGCGGCCGGCGCCGAGCTCGCCCGCCCCGAGCAGGCGCACGCGGTGCACGCCGAGGTGGCCGGACTGCGGCCGGGGGCCGAGTACTTCTACCGCTTCCGGGCCGGAGGCGAGCTGAGCCCGGTGGGCCGGACGAAGACCGCGCCGCGGCCGGGTGCACGGACCGGCCGGTTCGCGTTCGCCTTCGCCAGCTGCCAGAACTACCCGGAAGGTTTCTACACGGCCTACCGGCACCTGGCCGACGAGGATCTCGACCTCGTCGCGTTCCTCGGCGACTACATCTACGAAGGGGGCGCGCAGGGCACGATCGGCCGTGCGCACGCGCCGGCGGCCGAGATCTGGACGCTGGCCGACTACCGCACCCGGCTCGCCCAGTACAAGAGCGACCCGGACCTGCAGGCGGCCCACGCGGCCTTCCCGTGGGCGGTCGTGTTCGACGACCACGAGGTGGAGAACAACTGGGCGGGCGACATTTCCCAGCCCGACACCGAACCCGACCAGGACCCGGCGGTGTTCCGGCAGCGCCGCGCGGCCGCGTTCCAGGCGTACTACGAGCACATGCCGCTGCGGCGCGCCCAGCGCCCGTCCGGCCCGGACATCCGCATCCACCGGCGGCTGACGTTCGGCGACCTGGTGGACATGCACCTGCTCGACACCCGCCAGTTCCGCGACGACCAGGAGGTGACGCCGGCCGAGCGACTCGACCCGGCCCGCACGATCCTCGGTTCCGCCCAGCGGGACTGGCTCCTGCGCAACCTGGCCGGCCGCACCGCGCGCTGGAACATCCTGGCCCAGCAGGTGTTCTTCTCCGCCCGCGACTTCACCGCGGGCCCGGAGACGAGCTTCAGCGACGACGCGTGGGACAGCTACCCGGTCGAGCGCGACCTCGTCCGCGACCACCTGGCGAAGGCGAGCAACCCGGTGGTGATCACCGGTGACGTGCACGCAAGCTACGTCGCCGACATCAAGGCCGACTTCACGAACCCGGCATCGGCGACCGTGGGCACGGAACTGGTGGGCACGTCGATCACCTCCGGCGGCGACGGCGTCGACCAGAACGCGGGCGACGCCGTGCAGCTGAAGGAGAACCCGCACATCAAGTTCATCAACCGTAAGCGCGGTTACGTCCGCAACGTCGTGACCCGGACGGAGTGGACGGCGGACTACCGCGTGGTCGACCACGTTTCGCGGCCCGGCGCACCGGTCACGACCCGCGCGAGCTTCGTCATCACCCACGGCGAAGCCGGCGCCATTCCGCGGTAGGCCGGTGTCGGCCCGGGGGCGGGGCACCACCGGTTCAGCGCAGCGACCAGACCTGGTCGGCCTGGGTGCCGCTGCCGTAGCAGTCCCAGATCTGGGTGCGGGTGCCGTTGGCCGTCGAGCCCGTCGGCGACGTCCGGGCACTTGCCGGTGGCGGGGTTGGTGAACGCGCTGCCGGTGCGGGCCCACTTCTGGTTGCCCTGGCCGGTGCAGTCCCACAGCTGGAAGGGAGTGCCGTCGTTCGTTCCGTTGCCCTGGTCTTGGCCGGGGGATTTATCCAGATGTCGTAGGAGGCGTCGAAGGCCGGTGCGACGAGACCGGCGAGGGCGAGTGTCGCCACGGACAGCTCGAGGCCGGACCTTTGCGCCGCCGCAGGTTCCCGAGACGGCGCACGCACGCGCTCGTCTTCGGCACGGTGGCCTTCGCCGGCGTGCTCGTCGTCCCACCCCCGGCGCCCGGCGCCGACATCGTCCTGTTCGGCCACCGGCCCCGCGGGAATCCGGCGTTGTCCGATCGCGACAGGAATCCGGCGATGATCAGTGCCCGCACGGTGTTCCGTTCAGGGCGAACCCCGTGGGAGCGGTTCGTGGCGGCGTACGAGCCGTTGAAGCCGATGTTGGTCGTCGCGGATGCCGCTATGGCCGGGTTGTACGACGCCGGGTGGACCGTCACCCGGTCGCCGGACTGCGTGTACTCACCGTCCTAGCCGTGCGTGACCTGCTGGCCCGCGGTGAACGTCCAGGTGAGCTTCCACGGAGAGACCGCCGAACCGCCGGTGTTGGTGATCCCCACCGAGGCGGTGAACCCGCCGGGCCAGGAATCCGTGATCGTGAACCGGACGGTGCAGGAAGCCGCCCGCACCGGAGCGGGGACGACGGAGGCGGTGGTCGGCGCCGCCGGCCGGGGCCGCTCGGGCGCCGGGGTGGAAACGGGCACGGCCGTGAAAGTCACCGGACTCGTGGCGGAAGCGGACGCCGGTGGCGCGGGCGGGGTGTCGGCGAAGGTCGGGGCCGGCGGCTGCAGGGACAGGGGCGGCGCCGCGACCGGCTCGGGCGAAGGGGGTTCCGGCGTCGCAGCGATCGCGGCGGCGCACACGGCCGCGACCACGGCGGCCGCTCCGACGCTCAGTCGCAGAACGTCCCGCGTGCTCCGCTTTTCCCGGCCTCCGGCGAGCCGGGCCCGGTTTCCGGCATGCAGCCGGTGCCGGACGGCATTGCGCTGTTGCCGTGGGGAAGGAGACACGCGGGTGCTCCTCGGCTCTCGATCGTTCAATCCGCCGAAGCCGGTCGCGGATATGCCGGAAAGGATTCACTTCAACCCATGCGGGTGATATCCGGCGCTGAGCGAATATGTCGAAACCGCGTGAGATGGGGATGTCGAGTGTTTTTCGCTTCTCGCCGGTGCCGACAACCACGTGAACCGGATCGTGGTTGCGAAGGTGTATCGGAATGGCGGGCTTCGGCGATTCGAAAGATTCGAAAGTGCCCCTGTGATCGTGGAGCGGCCGCCGCCGAGGTCGGCGACGGAGAGAAGAGACGGGTCCCCGGTGCAGTGCCCTAACCTTGCGTGGCTGTCGCCACTTCGCTGGCGAAGTTCCGTATTCCACTATTGGGGAGTGTGCTGTGTTCAAAATGATGCGGGTGGGCCTCGCCGTGGCTGCGGTAAGTGGTTTTCTGATGGCCGGGACGACGGTGGCCCAGGCGGAGGTCGCCACGGATACCCGTTCGGCCTCGCCGGACAAGTCGGTCGCGGCATGCGGTTACTGGACCCAGTTCATGGGACTGTGGACCGACGCGTACTACACGAACTGCGAAACGCGGAGCGTGCGGATCACCGTCGACCGGGTCCTGTGGCCGGACTACACGGTTTGTGTCGTGCGGGGCGGGACGAAGCTGGTCGGGGAGGCGGGCATTTCCCCGGGTTCGGTATGGGATGCCTATTCCATCGGGAGCTGCTGAGCAGGGCGCGCCGCCATGGTGCCGGCCGGCCCGGCACCATGGCCCCCCTGAGGCGGGGAACCCGGAAGGGGCGTGGTGGCAAAGAGGGGGTATGACGTCGTTGCGTTCTGTGGGAGACAGCGATCCGCCGCCGGTGGGGTCGGACGCTGAGTTGGTGGCCGGGGACGCCGAGCAGTTCGGTGTGTTGTTCGATCGGTATGCGCCGGCGTTGCACCGGTACTGTGCCGGCCGGGTCGGGGCCGGGGTGGCGGAGGACGTGGTCGCCGACGTGTTCTGCCTGGCGTTCAAGCAACGCGATCGGTACGACGCCGGGCGGGTGAACGCCCTGCCTTGGTTGTACGGGATCGCCACCAACCTGTTGCGGCGGCGGTGGCGGCAGGAGCTGGCGCGGTATCGCGCCATGGCGAAGGTGGTGCCGCCCCTTGCCGGGGGTGACGAGCCGGCGCTGCGGGCCGTCGAGCGGACCGATGCCGCCGAGTACGTGCGGCTGATCACCGCGGCTCTCGAACAGATGCCGCGCCGGCAGCGGGACGTGCTGCTGCTCTTCGCGTTGGCGGACCTGGACTACGTCGAGATCGCCACCGCACTCGGCATTCCGGTCGGGACGGTGCGTTCCGCGCTGCACCGGGCCAGGAAACGGCTGCGTGACGTCCTGCCCGCCCATGCCGACGTATCCGCCTCCCGGGAGATGACCTCATGACCACCCCCCAAGCACCGGACGAGCAGCACGAGCTCACCCTGCTCCGGTCCGTCCTCGACACCCCGGCCCCGGACAACGCCGCCCTCGCGAGGATGCGCGCCAAGGCCCTCCGGTCGATGCAGGCTCCGCCGGCACCCCGCCACCGCGGGCGCGTGGTGCTCGCCGCCGCGTCGGTCACGCTCGTCGCGGGCCTGGGTATCGCCATCGCGGTGCAGCCGACCGGCGGCGACTCGACCGCGCTGCCGACCAGCGCCGATCCCGCCCGCCCCGCCCGCCCCGCACCGCTCGTCGGCGCGGACACCCCGGCCCGCGAGGCACTGATCACGCTCGCCGCGCACACCGGTGCCCTCCGGCCGCTGGCGGTCCGGCCCGATCAGTTCGTGTACTCCCACCTGCGTGGCCAGGTCGTGACCGGGATCCCGGTGGGCGCGGACGGCGAGGCCCGGGTGGTCGCGGAGACGGAGAACAAGACGTGGTTCGCGGCGGACGGGCTGCGGACGGTGCGCATGGAGATGACGAGCAACCTCGACGTCCGGCCGTTGACGGACGCGGACGCGCGCAAGCTCGCCGCCAACGGCAAGTCCCTGCCGAAGCCGTTCACCCAGGTGTACCCGAACCCGAACGGCAATCCGAAGGAACAGCTGCCGATCGTCCAGCCGAAGGAGCCGGGCGTCGACAACCCGACGCTGTCCTGGGTGGCGAGCCTGCCCACCGACCCGGAGCAGCTGCTGGCGGTGTTCCGGGCCGCCGCGGGCCCGAGCACCAAGCACGACAACGACTACCTGGCCTTCAAGACGGCCGCCAGCTTCGCCGCCCGTGCCGACGCGCTGCTGACGCCCGCGGCCCGCACGGCCTTGTACCAGGCCATCGCCCTGCTGCCGGGCATCGAGCGGGTGCCGGGCCAGGTCGACCTGAGCGGCCGCGCCGGCGTGGCCATCGGGCGGAACGCGGAAGGCTTCCGTTACGAGATCATCCTCGACCCGGTGACCTCCCGGGTGCTCGGCACCAGAATGGTGGCGACCACCGGGGCCGACTGGCCGACCGGGACCGTGATCGCCTGGTCCAGCACCGACCAGGTGGTCGTCGACTCCGTGGGAGCGACCTCGTGACGCGGCCCACCGGACGACGCCTCGGCCACGCGGCGCTGGCTTTCGTCGCGGCGCTCGCCGCCGTGGTCGCACCACCGGGCGCCTCCGCGAACGGCATCGCCGCCACCGCACCGGCGCGGCCGGCGGGGAAGACCGTCACCCTCGTGACCGGCGACCGGGTGACGCTCACCGGCCGGGACGACGTCCGCGTGAGACCCGCGCCGGGCCGCGAGCACGTCGGTTTCGAGCAGCGGATCGACGAGAACGGCCACAGCGTGGTGGTCCCTCGCGACGTCGAGGCGCTCGTCGCGGGCGGACAGCTCGACCCGCGGTTGTTCGACGTCTCGGCACTCGTCGAGGCCGGCTACCACGACGAGGCCCGGCCGGACCTGCCGCTGGTCGTGACCCACACCGGCGGCGGCCACCGCAACGGGCTCGCGGGCGGCCGCGAGCTGCCCAGCGTCGGCGCCACCGCCATCCGCCCGGCCAAGGACGCGGTGTCCTCGGTGTGGGCGGCGCTGGACGCCGGGGGCGGTGCGACGCTGTCGCCCGGTGTCCAGCGGGTGGCGCTCGACGGCCCGGTGCACGTCGACCTGGACCACAGCGTGCCGCAGATCGGTGCGCCGCAGGCCTGGCAGGCCGGGCACACCGGAAGCGGCACGACCGTCGCCGTCCTCGACACCGGCATCGACGCCACCCATCCCGACCTCGCCGACGCGGTGGCCGGGGCCAGGGACTTCACCGGAAGTCCCGGCGGCAGCGACGACCGGGTCGGCCACGGCACGCACGTCGCGTCGATCATCACCGGCAGCGGCGCGGCCTCGGCCGGCCGGTTCCGGGGCGTCGCTCCCGACACCCGGCTCCTGGTGGGGAAGGTGCTCGACGACACCGGCAACGGCACCGAGTCCTCGGTCGTCGCGGGCATGGAATGGGCGGCCGCGCAGGGGGCGGACGTCATCGCGATGAGCCTGAGCGGCTCGGTGGCCTCCGGCAAGGACCCGGCCGTGGACGTCCTGTCGGAGGCGGTGAACCGGCTCACCGCGCAGTCGGGCGCGCTGTTCGTGGTCTCCGCCGGGAACAAAGGCCCGCGCGGCGGGTCGGTCGCCAGCCCCGGCGCCGCGGACGCTGCGCTGACGGTCGGGGCGGTGGACGGCGACGACGCGCTCGCCGAGTTCTCCAGCCGTGGCCCGCGCGCCGACGGTGCCGTCAAACCGGACATCACCGCTCCGGGGGTGGGCATCGTCGCCGCTCGCGCGAAGAACGGGCACCTCGGGACACCCGTCGACGACGAGTACACGGCCATGTCCGGCACGTCGATGGCGGCACCGCACGTGGCGGGCGCGGCGGCGATCCTCGCCGGGATGCACCCGGACTGGGATCCGGCGCGGCTGAAGTCCGCGCTGATGGGCAGCGCCGCGCCCCGCGACGGGCTGACGGTGTACGAACAGGGGGCCGGCCGGGTCGACGTCGCGCGGGCGGTCCGCCAGCCCGTGCTGGCCACCCCGGCGAGCGTGTCCCTCGGACAGGCGCGGTGGCCGCACGGGGACGACCAGCCGATCCCGACGGTCCTCACCTACCGGAACACCGGCACCACCCCGGTCACCCTGGACCTGGCCGTGGTCGTGCGTGACCAGGCCGGGAACCCGGCGCCCGCCGGGATGTTCACCGTGGCGCCGCGCACCCTCGAGGTTCCCGCGGGCGGGCAGGCCACCGCGACGCTGATCGCGGACACCGCGGTCGACGGCCCGGACGGCACCTACGGCGGCACGGTCGTCGCCACCGGTGGCGGGAACGTGGTCCGCACCCCGCTCGGCGTCCAGCGGGAGGCCGAGAACCACGACGTCAAGCTCGACTTCCTCGACTGGCAGGGAAACCCCGCACAGCTTGCCGAGTACCGCTTTGTCGGCCTCGACCGGCCCGCGGCGTACCTGGCCACCGTGCGGACCGGGTCGACCGTCGTCCGGCTGCCACCGGGGCGGTACTTCTTCCACGCCACCGTCCTCGGCCGGAACGCCGGAAACGAGCTGATCAGGGCGCTGTTCGCCGAACCGGAGATCACCGTCACCGGGGACACCGGGATGGCCGTCGACGCCCGGGACGCCGAACCGGTCGGCATGAAGATCGACCGGCCGAACGCCGGTGACTCCGAGACGATCCAGTCGTTCCTGCGCACGACGTCCTTCGGCGAGACGGGTTTCCGCGACTTCGGTGCGTTCGACAAGGTGTGGGTGCGTCCCTCGGCCACGAGCGCACCCGAGTTCACGTTCACCGCGGAGGGGCTGCTCGCCCGGCGCGACGGGCAGGGCGGCTTCACCGGCAGCCCGTACCTGTACCACCTCCGGTGGGCGGAGCAGGGCCGCGTGCCGGCCGAGCTCGTGCGGCACTTCGCGGATCGCGACCTCGCCGCCGTCCGGTCCACGCACGCCGCGAGCGGCGCCAGCGGGGAGATCGGCGAACGCGACTACACGGTGCGGGCGCCACTTCCGTTCACGCTCCAGGAGTACTACAGCCCGGACACGCCCTGGGAGCGTTTCTTCGGCAAGCCCGTGGAGAAGCCGCTGTACGAGTGGTCCACGCAGACCGTGCCGAGGACGTTCCGGCGGGGCGAGTCCGTGGCCGAACACTGGAACACCGGGGTGCTCGGGCCGGCTTTCCCGCCGTATCCCGGGTCCCCGGCGGAATGGGCGGGCCGGGCCGGTGACACGGTGTACTTCGACCTGGCGCCGTTCAGCGATCCGTCGTCCGGCCACTATGGACAGTCGGTGACGGACTCCGCCGAAACCGTGCTGGACCGGGGAGACGAGCGGATCGGCGGCCAGCCGTGGGCGGGCTACCATGAGTTCGACGTGCCACCGGGGGAGAGTCCGTACCGGCTGCACAGCGAGTCGGCGCGGAGCAGCTCGGCCGGGCTGTCCACGAGAGTCACCGCGGACTGGACGTTCCGGTCGGGCACCGTGCCGGGAGCGCAGGTGCGGCCGATCCCCCTGATGGCGGTGCGGTTCACCCCGTGGCTGGACGACCACAACCGCGCGCCGGGCGGTGTCCCGTTCGTCGTGCCGGTGCGGGTGGAGCACACCGAAGAGCAGGCCCGCATCACCTCGTTGAAGGTAGGGGTGTCCTATGACGACGGTGGCACCTGGCGGGCCGTGCCGGTGTGGCGCGGCGACGGACAGTGGCTCGCCGGCCTGCGACACCCCGCCGGGGCCGCGTTCGTGTCGCTGCGGGCCACCGCGACCGACGGTGCGGGCAACACCGTCGACCAGACGATCATCCGCGGGTACCGGCTGAGGTAGCGCGCGGCAGCTGTGCGGTGCCCGGGTTGCCGTCGGGGCTCGGCGTTCAGGGGGCCGGGTGTCCGGCGGTGAGGCGGACGGTGAAGCCGGTGTCGTCCCGGTGGAGCGTGACCTGGCTGCAGACCTGGTGGGTGATCCAGAGTCCACGGCCGCCGATGTGGCGGTTGGCCGGCAGCAGCCCGGCGAAGGGGTCGGACAGGCCGGTGCCGGTGTCGTGGACGGTGACGACCATGTGGTCGGCGTCGGCCCAGATCCGGAACCGGACCGGTGGGCGGCCGTGACGCAGGGCGTTGTCGACTATTTCGCTCACCGCCAGGACGAGGTCGTCGATGTCGGCGGCGGGCAGGTCGGTCTTGTTGAAGTCGGTGACCGCGCGGCGGGCGGCCGGTGGCTGGGGGTTGGTGAGGTCGACCAGCGGGGCGGTGCGCTCGATCGGGTAGGGCGTCATCGGCCGGGGAGCGGCGAGGAAGGCCGGTGGGTCGACGTAGCCGGGGTTGGTGTGGTGGCCGCCAGGGGTGGCGAGGTAGGGGTGGGTGCGGGCGACGTCGTCGAGCACCGACCGCGGCGTGGTGCGGGTGTCGTAGGCGCACATGCTGCGCAAGGGGAATTCGTCGTAGGCGTGGTTGACGGCGGCTTCGTAGCGGGCCCACCAGTCCCAGGAGGCGTCGATCGCGGCCGGCGGGATTTCGCCGAAGATGCGGATCCCGGTGGCGCCGTCGGCGACGAGCCCGGCCATCAGGTCGCGGTAGGACTTGATGGCGGACGCGGGCCGGACGTACACGTCGTCGATGGTCAGGAACTGCGTGTCCGCGGACGAGGGGAGCGCGTCGCGCACCAGCTCGGCCCGCTCGGGCTCCAGGGACACGACGGTCGGCTCACCCGCGGCGATGCCGGCGGCGAGGAACGGCACGGCGACGGCGAGCAGTTCTTCGTCGCTGGTGTAGTGGACGGCGGCGTGGTCGTAACCGCGCTCGGCGGTCTCCTCCGGGTCTCTGCTGTTCACACGCGCTCCACGCGGACGTTGGTCAGGCCGAACAGCTCGAGCAGGCGGGCCGGTGTGCTCAGCCGGGTGCGCAGGACCACCGTGGTGTCGGTGGCCTCGGCGTAGTCGGCGATGTCGAACAGGCTGCGGTGGTCGATGAAGGTCAGGTCGGTGGCGTCGATCGCGATCGAACCGCCGGCCGGCCGAAGCTGGGCGCGCTGCAGCGCCAGCGGCCACAGCGGGCGGGCCCGCATGTCCAACTCCCCGGCCAGCGCGGCGGCGCTTCCGTCGCGGGTGTGGCCGTGCAGGTGGAACGGTACCGGCACCTGCCGGGCCTCGGGATGCATGCAGGCCAGCTGCGCGACGGTTTCGTCGCCGAGCTCGGCGGTGTCGTAGCCGCAGATCGCCGACATCGGGTGGGCGGCCATGAAGTGGTCCACGAGGTGTTCGTAGCGGGCGAAGGCGTCCAGTTGGGCAGGGGTGCGCACGAGCGGGGTGACGTCGGCCGCGACCCGCAGCCCGGTGTACCCCTCGGCCAGCGCCTGCGCTGTCGCGGTGGCGTAGAGCTCCACCTGGCCGGCCGGGTCGACCACGGCACCGGTGGCGTAGGTCGCGTCGGCCGAGGAGATCTGGACCGCGCCGGTGCGCAGGCCTTCGCCGAACGGGCCGGCCGCGCGCATCTGCGCCGCGATGAGCTCGGGGTCGCCGGGAGCGACGTAGAGGACCCGTTCGTGTGCGGTGAGGCCGTCGGCCAGGAATTCCCACGCCGGTACCGTGAACTCGTCCCGTCGCTGGAAACCCCAGCAAACGTGGTCGTGAACCGGCTCGGTCTGCATGTGCACGGGTCGAGAGTACGCCGTCGACCTTCATGACGTGCCGGGCAGTGCGCGCGAGACGACCCCGCCGGCCCTGGTTTTAGAGCCGGCGGGGTCTAGGTCCGCGCGGAACTCGTACGAGTCAACCAGACCTAGCACCCCCGTTACCCAGCTCGCGCCCGTCGAAACCTGCCACTCGTCGACCGGTGCTGCCGTCGCGCCGGATTTGTTCGGCGGGGTGTGTCGGATGCGCGGTTGCTCGTTCGTGGCAGTGATGAGCTCGGCGCCAGGCCGGGCCGTAGGGAAAGGGGCTTCACCATGGCGGGTACCTCCGCACGCGAAATCAGGCCGTTGCGGTTCGGGGTCGTGGCGCCGGTCACCACGGACCTGCCGGCGTGGCGTGACCAGCTGCGTGTGCTGGCCGACAGCGGCTATTCGACGATCTTGATGCCCGATGTGCCGCAGTGGCAGCCGGCACCGGGCCCGGCGCTCGCGGTGGCGGCGACGATCACCGGCTTGCGGGTGGGCACCTGGGTGTACGCGTCTCCGGTCCGGCCCGCGTGGATCACCGCGTGGGAGGCCCACTCGCTGTCGGTGCTCACCGAGGGGCGTTTCGAGATGGGCATCGGCACCGGCCGGCCCGGGATCGCCGACCAGCTCCGTGAGCTGGGCCTGCCGGCCACCCCGGCGGGCCGGCGGTTGAGCCAGGTGCGTGAGGTGGTCGCGGCCCTGCGTGACCTCGACGGCCCGGATCGGCACACACCGGTGGTCATGGCCGTGGGCGGCCCGAAGGCACAAGCGCTCGCCGCGGAGGTCGCCGACACGGTCACCTTCGTGATGCCCCAGATCGAGACACGGGCCGAGACGCAGCAACGGGTAGAGCAATTCGAGAACCGCCGCGGTGTGGAACTGGCGTTGCACGTGCCGGTGGTCGGCGACTCGGTCGCCGCGTTCATGGCCGGACCCGACACCGACGCCGCCGCCGTCCGGGCCGCGGACTCGCTGGCGTTCCTGCCCAGTGATCCTTCCGCCGCTGCCGAGGAGATTCAACGGCGACGGGAGGAAATCGGGTTCTCCTACTTCGTGGTCGGCGCCGAGGCCGCCGGTGCTCTTGCGCCGGTCGTGGCCGAGCTGGCCGGCCGGTGACCGCGAAGGCGTGTGCTGGGTGCGGCACACTTGACGATCTGATCGTGCTGGTCGCCACCGCGGTTTTCCCGGTGTGCTGCTGGTCCACCAGATCGAGACCGCGCCGACGATGATCCCGATGATCAGCCCGACGATCGCGCCGACACCGGTGACGCCGACGATGATGGCAGCGATCACGCCGATGATCGACAGGATCAGACCGATGATCGCGAGGATGTCGGCGAAGCTGCTGCCGAAGATCTGGTCCCACGCGTCGGCGATCTTGACCAGGGCCTGGCCGACGTCCTGCGCGGGACGTTCCATGTCCAGGAGCGCTTTCTTGGTCTGGTTCACCCGGTGGACGTAGGCGTTGTTGGCGTCGCCGGTCCACGCCGCGGTCTGTTCGGCGGCCTGGGACAAGCCGCCGATGCCGGCGTTGATCGAGGTGCCGACCAGGTCGGCGCCGTCCTCGCCGCCCACGCCCCAGACGTCCTTGCCGACCGAGCGCAGCCGGTCGGTGTCGATGTCGCCGACCAGCCGCAAGGTGTGTTCGAGCGAGGGCAGCGACTGCCCGTGGTCCCGGGCTAACGCGTCGATCTTGCGTGCGTCCGCGAGGACGGAGTCGTCGATCAGCTCTTTCAAGGCCATTTCGAGCTCCCCTCTCGTGGCGAACCGGCGAGAAACGCGGCGGACCGGTCTACTTCGGTTCGTGGTCCTTCATCCACTTCTCGACCTCGTCCTCGGTGGCCTGGTACTTCTCACCGGCCTTGGCGACGCCTTCGGCCGTGCCAATGATGGTGACGTGAGCGCGCGCGAGGAACCGGTCCATCGCGTTCACGACGCCGGGATACTTCGTGTTGCAGAACCCGGTGAGATTGAGGACTTTTTCTTCGCCGGTGTCCTCGACGTTGCCGTACGAGGCGACCTCTTCCACCGTCAGGAACCTTCCAGGGTCGCCTTCTGCCGGAAGTCGGTCATGTCCAGGCTGTCGCTGGCGGCTTCGAGAAGCTTCTTCAGCCGGGGAATTTCGTCCGGATCGAGCCCATATCCGCCGCCCATTGCCGTCCCCTCCCGTGTGCCGGTCGCCCCTACGACGCGATGCCGTGCGGCACGGCTCCCTCGATCGCACCAAGCCACAATCCAGCGCGATGCGAAAGTCGACGTTGTTCGCCATTCGCTGCGGTAAAGGGCGTGGCTGTGAGGCAGTCGTCAGCCCTCCGGAACCTGGGTGCTCCCGGAGGTCAGGCGGTTGCGCCTGGACGCGGAGCGCGTCCGGGAAGTCGTGGGGGCCCACCGCAACCTGGCGTCGAGCTGGAGACCGGCACCGAACCCGACGGCCGGTACCGGGGCAAGGCGCAACGCGTGCTCGCGGAAGTCGCCTCGTGCCACGCGATGGCGTATCAGGAACTCGCCGCGGCCGCCGAAGCCCCTGGCGAAGCACGGCGATATCCGCGTCACACTCCACAATGGACACGTTTGGTGGAGGAGTCGTTCGCGGCGATCCGCCGGGCGGAAGCCCGCCACGAACGCGCTGCGGCCCAGTCGGCGAGCGCGGCCGCCGGCATTCGGCGGCCGCGGAACACGCGGACCGGCGTGCCTCGGCACCGATGCGGCCGAGCGCCTGACCGCAGAATGCGGCGTTCACCGAGTCCGCGCGGTCCCGGGGGACAGCTGCGCCCGGATACCGGTGTGGCGGCTGGTCGTCACTCCGCCATCCAGGTGATCAACCACCGATCAACAGAACTCAACATTGTGTCCGTTGAACTATGCGTAAGGCTGTTGACTTCGCCTGGTGGATAGGTAACGTTCTGCGCGTCGAAGAACGGGGTGGTTCACGATGTCGCAGCAGCCGTCCGAGTACCGGCGCGCCCTCAGCCGTCGCACCTTCCTGGGTGGCGGAGCCGCCTTGCTGAGCACGCTCGCGCTGCCGGCGACGCTCTCGTCGCTGGCCTGCCCGGCCGCGGCCGCCACCCGCGACCGGACCGCGCCGCCCAACGGGTTTCCCGAGTGGAACAACAACATCGGCATCTTCGACATCGGCAGCGAACCGCCGCACGCCACGCTCATGCCGTACGCCGACCTCGGGCAGGCGCTGGCCGGTGACCGGACCCGCTCGCCCTACCGGCAGAGCCTCGACGGCGATTGGAAGTTCCGGCACGCCGAGCGGCCCGACGCGCGGGACCCGGAGTTCTACCGCGAAAACGTCGACGACAGCTCCTGGGCCACCATCCCGGTCCCGTCGAACTGGCAGCTGCACGGCTACGACTTCCCGATCTACGTCAACATCACCTACCCCTGGTGGGGCGCCAACGGCCGGAACGAGAACGCGCAGCCGCCGTTCGCGCCGACGAAGTTCAACCCCGTCGGCCAGTACCGGCGGACCTTCCAGGTCCCGGCCGGATGGGCCGGGCGGCGGACGTTCCTGCACTTCGAGGGCGTGAAGTCGGCGTTCTACGTGTGGGTCAACGGCACGCTGCTGGGCTACCGCGAGGACTCGCGGACGCCGGGGGAGTTCGACATCACCGACCACCTGCGGCCGGGGACCAACCAGCTCGCCGTGGAGGTCTACCGCTTCCCGGACGGCGACTGGCTGGAAGACCAGGACATGATCCGGCTGGCCGGCATCTTCCGGTCCGTCTACCTGTTCTCCACGCCGGCGGTGCACCTGCGCGACTTCCGGCTCGACCCGAAACTCTGCGACGGCTACACGAACGCCGACCTCGCCGTCACCGCGAGCGTCCGCACCTACGGGGTCGCGGACAACCGCACCTACACCGTCGAAACCCAGCTGTACGACTCCGACCGCCGGCCCGTGTGGGCACAGCCGCTGCGGCAGCAGATCGGGCTGGGCTCGGTACCGGCCGGGCAGGACGTCACGGTCCAGGCCGCGCAGGGCGTTCGCGCGCCGAAGCTCTGGTCGGCGGAACAGCCGAACCTCTACACCGCGGTGCTCGTCCTGCGCGATCCCGCCGGGAAGCCCCTCGAGATGCTGTCCGCCCGCGTCGGGTTCCGGGAGTTCGCGCTCACCGGCGGGCTGATGCGGATCAACGGGCAGCCGGTCAGCCTGCGCGGCACGAACCGGCACGAGATCCACCCGGCCCGCGGCGGCGCGCTCACCCGCGCCGACCTCGTCGAGGACATCCGGCTGATCAAGCGGCTCAACATCAACGCCGTCCGCACGTCCCACTACCCCAACGATCCCGTCTGGTACGACCTGGCCGACGAGTACGGGCTCTACCTCGTCGACGAGGCCAACCTCGAGACACACGGCGTCCGGGACCGCTTCCCCGGCTCGAACCCGGACTGGACCGACGCCGTCCTCGCCCGGGCCAAGGCGATGGTGCACCGGGACAAGAACCACCCGAGCGTCGTCATCTGGTCGCTCGGCAACGAGGCGGGCTCGGGCAGCAACTTCACCGCGATGTACGACTGGATCCGCTCCTACGACACGACCCGCGTGATCCAGTACGAGGGCGACGACCGGCCGGGCATCAGCGACATCCGTTCGCAGATGTACCCGACCCCGGCCGCGCTCGAGAAGCGGGCACTCGACACGGCCGACACCCGGCCCTACGTCATGATCGAGTACGCCCACTCGATGGGGAACTCCACCGGGAACTTCAAGGAGTTCTGGGACGTCATCCGCGCGCACCCGGTGCTGCAGGGCGGGTTCATCTGGGACTTCGTCGACCAGGGGCTGTACTGGCCCACACCGAAGCGCAAGCTGCTCACCGAGTCCGGTCCCGCCGCCCTCACCGCGGAACTCGCGCCGGCCGCGACGTTCGACGCCGGGCACGGCCTGGCCGGCGCCGCGGTCTTCCCGCCCGCGCGCAGCGTCGACCTGACCGGGTCGCTGACGCTCGAAGCGTGGGTCACCGCGGGCGCCGTCGGCGGCCACCAGCCGATCATCGCCAAGGGCGACCACCAGTACTCGCTCAAGCAGAGCGAAGGCAACCTCGAGTTCTTCGTGTACTCCGGCGGCTGGATTTCGGCCACCGCGCCGCTGCCCGCGGACTGGGTGGGCCGGGAACGCCACGTCGCCGGGGTCCTCGACCACGACGCGAAGACGTTGACGCTCCACATCGACGGCACGGCCGTGGCCCGGACGACCACCGACCGCGTGCCGGACAGCACCACCGCCCAGCTCGCGCTCGGCACCGACTACGAGAACCCCGAACGGGTGTTCGGCGGCCACATCCGGGCCGCCCGGGTCTACGCGCGAGCCCTCACCACGGACGAGCTCGCCGCCGACCGGACCCCGCAGGACCCGGCCGTCCGGTTCTGGTTCGACGCCGCCACCGCGGCCTACGCCGAAAAGCAGCCCGCCGAGCGGACTTACCTCTCCTACGGCGGCGACTGGGGCGACAACCCCAACGACGGCAACTTCTGCGCCAACGGCATCGTCACCGCCGACCGCCGGATCAGCGGCAAGGCCGTCGAGGTCAAGCACGTCTACCAGGCGATCAACGTCTCCGCCGGCGCCGGCCTGCCGACCGGGCAGGTGACGATCACCAACGAAAACCTCTTCACCAACGTCAACGCCCACGACGGCACCTGGGCGCTGGTGAACGACGGCAAGGTCGTCCAGCGCGGCCGGCTCACCGGCGCCCAGCTCGACGTCCCGCCGCGCTCGAGCCGGACGATCACCGTGCCGCTGCGCCGTCCGGCTCGCCCGGTCGGCGAGTACTTCCTCCAGTTCTCCTTCACCACCAAGAAACCCACGATCTGGGCCGAGCCCGGGTTCGAGGTGGCGAAGCAGCAGTTGCCGGTGGACTTCGGCAGTCCCGCCGTGCCGCAGGTGCCGCTCGCCCGGATACCGGCCGCCACCGTGCGCCAGACCGACCGGAGCGTCGAAATCACCGGCGCCGGGTTCAGCGTCTCGATCGCCAAGGACACCGGGCTCATCACGGCCTACGAAGCCCACGGCGTCCGGCTCGTCACCTCCGGGCCCATCCCGAACTTCTGGCGGGCGCCGACCGACAACGACATCGGCAACGGCCACCCGAACCGCGTCGCCACCTGGCGCTACGCCGGCGCCGACCGGCAGGTCACGGACGTCACGGTGACGCCCGGCCGGGCGGTGGTCGTGACGGTCCACGGCACCCTGCCGACGTCGGTGCCCTCGGCGTACACCACCACGTACACGGTGTTCGGCCACGGCGAGATCAAGGTGGACCAGTCGGTGCACCCCGGCGCGTCCGGCCTGCCGTACCTGCCCGAAGTCGGCACGATCCTGTTCGTGCCGGGCGAATTCGACACGCTGGATTACTACGGCCGCGGGCCGGAGGAGAACCACTGGGACCGCAACACCGGGTCCGACGTGGGCGTGTACTCCTCGACGGTGGCGCGGCAGTGGACGGGCTACATCCGGCCGCAGGAGAACGGCAACAAGACCGACGTGCGGTGGATCGCGCTGACCAACAAGCGCGGGGTCGGACTCCTCGCGAGCGGGGAGCCGCTGCTGGAGGTCAACGCGTCGCACTTCACCCCGGAGGACCTCTCGAGCGGCGCACTGCACGACTACCAGCTGACCCCGCGCCCGGACGTCGTGCTCAGGCTGAACCACCGCCAGATGGGCGTCGGCGGCGACGACAGCTGGGGCGCGCAGACGCACGACGAGTACAAGCTGTTCGCGAACCGGGACTACCACTACACCTACCGGCTGCGCCCGCTCCTGCGGCGCGACCAGGCCATGGGGCTGTCTCGAACGCCGACCGCGTCGTCGTGAGAAGCCCGGTCGGGGTGCTTCGAACAGCGAGCCTCAGCCGAAGACGAAGTAGCGCAGCCACAGGTAAGGCGCAGCGATCAGCACCGTCAGCAGCGTGACCTGCGCGCCCTTGCGGGTGAACTCCCAGAACGAGATCGGGCTGCCCGCCCGGGCCGCGATCCCCAGCATCACCACGTTGGCGCTGGCGCCGATCGCCGTCAGGTTGCCGCCGAAGTCCGCGCCCAGGGCCAGTGACCACCACAGGGCCTCCGAGTGCGCCGGATCCGGGATGTCGTGGGTAAGCGCCAGCACCAGCGGGCTCATCGTGGCCACGTACGGGATGTTGTCGATAACCCCGGACAGCAGCGCCGACACCCCCAGGATCAGCATCACCGCGACCAGCGCGTTCCCGCCCGTCGCCTGCGCGGCCAGCTCGGCCAATCTGCCGATGACACCGGTCTTGACCAGTGCGCCGATCATGACGAACAGCCCGGCGAAGAACAGCAGCGTCTCCCATTCGACGCCGGCCAGGTAGTCCCGCGGTTCCACCCGGGAGAGCAGCACCAGCACCCCGGCGCCCAGCAGCGCGACAACCGACGGCTCGACGTGGATCAGCGAGTGGCCGACAAAGGCGGCGAACACCGCGAGCAGCACGACACCGCACTTGAGCAGCAGGCGGGGGTCGCGGATCGCTTCGCGTTCGTTGAGCCGCATGACCGACGCGGCGCGTGCCGGGTCGACGGCGAACGAGCCGCGGAACACCCAGCGCAGCGCGAGGGTGAACGCGACCAGCTCGATCGCGACGATCGGGGTCAGGTTGAGCAGGAAGTCGTTGAACGACAGGCCCGCGCGGCTGCCGATGATGATGTTCGGCGGGTCACCGATCAGGGTGGCGGCGCCGCCGATGTTCGAGGCCAGCACTTCGGCGATGAGGAACGGCGTGGGCCGGATGTCGAGCCGGTCGCACACCAGCAGGGTGACCGGCGCGATCAGCAGCACGGTCGTGACGTTGTCCAGGAACGCCGACGCGACCGCCGTGATGACGACCAGCAGAACCATGATCCGCAGCGGCGAGCCCTTGGCGCGCTTGGCCGCCCAGATGGCGACGTACTCGAACACGCCGGTGCGGCGCAGCACGCTGACGATGACCATCATCCCGAACAGCAGGAAGATGACGTCCCAGTCGATGCCGGTGTCGTGGGAGTAGAACGCGTCCGCCGAGTCGGTCACCCCGAACGCCAGCACGATCCCGGCGCCGGCGAGGGCGACGGCGGTCTTCGGCAGCTTTTCGGTGGCGATGAAGACATAGGCGATGACGAACAACGCGATGGCGAGGACGGTGCTCATCGCACCGCCGTCGCGGTCAGCGGGGGGTGAGGGCCAGTTCCAGCAGCCGGGACGCGGAGATCACGCCGAGCAGCCGCTTGTCCTCCATGACGGCGACCAGCGGGCAGCGCAGGCGGGCCATGATGGCCGCGACCTCGACGATCGTGTCGTCGGCCTGCACCCGCGGCAGCTCCGAGGGCTTCTCGGGCAGCAGCGTGCGGACGGTCTTGCCGCTCAGCTTGTCCGCGACGCGGTCGGCCATGGACTCGTCCAGCACCCCGGCCAGGGACGGGTCGTCGCGCACGTAGCTGGGCACGAGGAACCGCACCACCTGCGACGCGGGCAGGATCGACTGCGGGCACCCCGCGGCGTCGGTCACGACGATGCCCGGCAGCCGGCGCTCGGCCAGCATCCGCGCCGCGTCCAGGGCATCGGAGTCCAGGTCGACGACCGGATATTCCTCGGCCATCTCCACAGCATGCATCCGCCCAGCGTACGACCCTGCGGCGTGGTTCGTGGCGCACCAGCCGGTCCTCCTGTCGGTTTCTTGACGGCCGGTGGACAGGAGTTCGGCGGTTCGAACCTCAAAACCTTGGCTACCGCAACGTCGGCCTCCCGGCACTTCACCGACGACTCCCATGACGACAGCAAAAAGCGGGCCTCCGCAGCTGTGAGCCGCGGAAACCCGCTGTCCGGTCGGGCTGACAGGATTTGAACCTGCGACCCCTTGACCCCCAGTCAAGTGCGCTACCAAACTGCGCCACAGCCCGGACCCGCACTCCCTGAGTGCGTGAAAGTACTTTAGCGTGCCCGCCGAACGGCCCTGTAACCAGGGTCCCCTGTCCCTCTGAACTGCGAAAACAGCACAGGCAAGATCAAGGTCGGCTCACTGTGTCCAGCCCGCTGAACGGGAACGTTCAGCGGGCTGAACAACAGCCTCAGCCGAGCCCGGCACTCACCGCGTTCATCAGCGCGCCGGTGTCGCCCGACATCTCCCAGGCCATCACGCCGAGCAGCCCGCGCGACTTGAGCCACGTGGTCTTCAGCCCGATCGACCAGGCGTCGTCGAACGTCCACCACTGGCCGCCGTTGCCCGTGTAACACGATGTCGCCACCGCGGCCGTGTCGTGGTGGACCGTGCAGCCCGGGACGCTCGCCACCAGGTTCGCGTAGCCGCGGGTGCCCGCCTCCTCGGCGAACTGGCCCGGCGCCGCGCCGGTCGCCGACTGCCACTCGCCGCTCTTGCCGCCGTCGGCCACGCCCTGCCAGCCGCGGCCGTAGAAGGCCAGGCCGAGCGTCAGCCGCCGGGGGTCGACGCCGGCGTTCGTGTACGCGTTGATCGCGCTTTCCGCGCTGAAGTGGAAGTTGTACGGGTCGTCCGCGTCGGCGTACAGGTTGCCCTGGTGGCCGGTGCGGTTCGGCTCCCACGAGTTGTCGCTGCCCGACCCGTGGAAGTCGTACCCCTGCACGTTCGCCACGTCCAGGTAGTTGAACACCTTCGACAGATCCCACCCGGACGCGACCTTCGCCGGGTCCGCCGGCGTGAACGCGTGCAGCTGGTACCGCTTGCCGGTCGTCGCGCCGTAGGCGTCCAGCTGCGCCCGGAATTCCGCCATCAGCGCCGTCAGGTTGTCCTTGTCGTTCGGGCTCCAGTGGTTGCCCGGGTGCCCGTCACCGCTCGCCGGCCACTCCCAGTCGAGGTCGATGCCGTCGAAGATGCCCGCCGCGGTGCCCGGCCCGCCCGCGCCGCCGTAGGGCGCGATGTTGCCCTTGAGCCACGTGTCCACACAGGACGAGACGAACTTCTTGCGCGACGCGTCGGTGGCCGCGACGTCCGAGAAGTACTTCGAATACGTCCAGCCGCCGAGCGAAACCAGCACCTTCAGGTTCGGATGCTTCGCCTTGAGCTTCTTGAGCTGGTTGAAGTTGCCGCGCAGCGACTCCCAGCCGGTGTCGGCCACGCCGTCGACCGACTGCGCCGCCGAGAACGGCCGCGAGTAGTCCGCCTCGGCGTCACCGGCGCCGTCGCCCTGGTTCGGGTCCTGCGGGTTGGCCGTGGTGCCCTTCGTGACCCCGGACAGGCAGGTCAGGTTCACCGGGTCGATGTTCTCGAACGCGTACAGCAGGTGCGTCAGCTTCGCCGCCGCGCCGGAAGTCTCCAGGTTCTTGACGAAGTACTGGCGCCCGTAGATGCCCCACTGCACGAAGTACCCGACCTTCGCGTAGCCCGAGACGATGTCGCCGGTCCGGGCGGTCACCGCCGCGCTCGGCGCCGAAACGTTGTCGTAGCCGTCGCGGGCGCGAACCGTGAACGTGTACGAAGTGGACGGTGCCAGTCCGGTCACCACGGCCGACGTCGTGGTCACCGTCGTGGCCAGCACCGAACCGCGGTACACGTCGTAGCTGACCACGCCCGTGTTGTCCGTCGACGCCGTCCAGGCCAGCGAAACGCTGCCGGAATCGGCGCCGGTCGAGCGCACCCCGGTGGGCGCGGACGGCGCCTGAGTGTCGTCCGCCGGGTTGTTCGTCGTCACGGCCAGCGCAGCACTCGCCGGAGAGGTGTTTCCCTTGGCGTCCTTGGCCTTCACCGTGAACGAATAGGCCGTGCCCGGCGCGAGCCCGGAGACCGTGGCGCTCGTCCCGGTCACCGAAGCAGCCAGGGAAGTCCCCTGGTAGACGTCGTACCCGGTCACCGGGAGGGAGCCGGCCGCCGAGGCGTTCCACGCCAGCGCGACCGACTTCGTCGTCTTCGCGACCAATCGCAGGTTCGCCGGCGCGCCCGGCGGGGTGTCCGGTGAACCGTCGCAGTTGGCGTTGTCCACACGGCACTGCGTCGGCGTCGCCGCGGCGCTGAGCCGGAACGTCGGGTTGTACGGGTAGGTGTTCCGGCCCGGCGCCAGCGTCGCGATGTAGTACGCGGGTGTCAGCGTGACCTGGGTGCCGTTTTGGGTCACCGTGCCGTTTTCGCCGGTCGAGGCGGTGATCCCGGCGGGCAGCCTGAAGGTGATCGCCCAGTTGCTCACCGAGGCGGCGCCGGTGTTGGCGACGGTGTACGTGCCGGTGGTGCCGCTCATCGCCAGGGTGGCGGTCAGCGAACCGGCGGCGGCGGCGGGTGGCGCGAGCGCCGCGGTGCCGCCGAGTGCGATGAGCAAGGCGGCGAGTGCGGAGCGTAGTCGTGCGGGAGTGCGTCTCATGGCGGTTCTCCAAGCGGCACGAGGCGGGGACGATGTGGTCTAGACCACATCGAATGTAACCCGGTGCGGGGAGAACCGCGTCCGCCCGAACGGCGGCAACCGGTGTCCGAACGGACGGTTAACGCCCCGAGAAGGTCGCCTTCCCCGGTCCGTCGGCGAGGAACGACTTCACGGCGCCGCGGAGGTCTTCGGTCTCGAACAGCTCGGCGGCGATCGTCGTGATGTGGGCGTTCGCCTCGGGGACGCCGCCGGCGGCGAAGTGGTCGAGGACGCGCTTGGTCGCGGCGTGGGCGCGGGTCGGTCCCTCGGCCAGCTTCGCCGCGAACGCACGCGCCGCGTCATCGAAGCCCTCGTCCGGCAGGACCCGGTTGACGACGTTCCAGCGCTCGAGGGTGGCGGCGTCGTAGGTGTCGCCGGTCATCACGAACTCCTTGGCGCGCCCGACCCCCGCCCGCGCCGCGAGCCGCTGGGTGCCGCCCATGGTCGGCGTCAGGCCGACCACCTTTTCGACCAGGCCGAACTTCGCGCGCGAGGCGGCGAGAATGATGTCGCAGGCCACGGCGACCTCGAACGCCCAGGTCAGGCACAGGCCGTGTGCGGCGAACACGGTCGGGAACGGCAGCGCCGCGATCCGGTCCGGCACCGCCAGCATCTCGTCGAAGAGCACCTTCGCCTCGGCGGGCGAGCCCTGGGCGTCGAACAGGGAGACGTCGACGCCGCCGCTGACGATCTTGCCCTCGGCGCGGATCAGCAGCGCCCGCGCGGGTTCGGTCTCCAGTTCGCCGATCGCCGAGGACAGCGAGGACTGCAGCGAAGCCGTGTAGAGGTTCAACGGCGGAGCGTCGACGGTCAGGACGGCGAGCCCGCCGTCACGATCGAGGCGGACCTGCTGAGTCATGTTCACCCTGCTTCTTCGGCTTCGACGATGTCGTCCCAATACTGCTGGGCCTCGGGGCGCCAGTCGACGTGTTTGTGATGGAACAGTTCCGCCGCTTTCGTCCCGCTCCACTTCGCCGGCAGCAGCTCGGCCGGCAGCTGCGGGTCGAGGAAGGGGAACCGCCGCCATTCGTGGACCAGCTCGGTCTGCGCGCGCAGCACCGCCCGGCCGCCGGTCGGGTGCAGGCCGGTGAAGCGGTCGATGAAGTCTTCGTAGCGGTCCTTGAGGTCGGTCAGGTCCCAGGACCGGGCGACCATGGACTCCTGCTCACCGACTTCGCCGTACGCGGCGGTGAACGACATCGCCTGCGCGTCGAGGCCGAGTTCGCTGACGATCTGCTGGGCCTCGCGCTGCCGGGACAGGTCCGGGCTGACCCACACGCCGGCGACCGGTGAGCCGAAGCCCGCCCAGGTCAGCCGCGTGCGCAGGCGGTGACGCAGGTCGCGCTTGGCCTCGGGGACGGAGACGATCAGCATCAGCCACTGCCCGTTCCAGCGGCGTTCCTCGCGGCCGAACGCGTAGATCCGGTCGGCGCCCTCGGTCAGCAGACGGCGCCCCGGCGGGGTCAGCGACCAGCGCACGCGACGCCCGACGCGCTCGGACACCACCCAGCCCTCGGCGGCGGAGCGGGCCAGCGCCTGCCGCGCGGACTTCTCCTCGATGTCGAGGATGCCGAGCACCTCGACGAGCATCGACGTCCAGACCGGCTTGTCCCGCGGCAGCGCGTACTCGCCGAGGACGGTCATGAGCAGCGACCGCGCGCTGGCGTGACTGACCTCGCGACGCCGGCTCACCGTGGGCCGCGGCGCGGACGGCCGGCCTTCCCTCGGCTTCGGCCTGCGGCCGAGGGTGACCGGGGGAGCGGGCTCGCCCATGCTGTTCACCGACCTCACTGTGGTTGTGGCACTACTGTGTCGCGGCACTGACAACCGAACAGGGTACCCACAGTGAGTGATCAAAGCGCCACGGGACACACACTGTCGGTGCTTTTGACCTTGATCTGACAGTTCACCACGACGTCGTAGACTCGGCTACCTCATGAGCGCAACTCTCGTCGTGAAGGACCTGGCCGCGGGCCACGGTGACCGCATCCTCTTCTCCGGCCTCGATCTCGTCGTCGCACCCGGGGACGTCGTCGGCCTGGTCGGGGTCAACGGCGCCGGCAAGTCCACGCTCCTGCGCACCCTCGCGGGACTCGCGAAGCCGGACAGCGGCGAGGTCCGGCTGAACCCGCCGGCCGCGACGGTCGGGCACCTGCCCCAGGAGCCGGAACGGCGCGAAGGCGAGTCGGTGCGGGCGTTCCTGGCGCGGCGCACCGGCGTCTCGGCGGCCCAGGCCGACCTCGACGCGGCGACCTCGGCGTTGACCGACGGCGCACCGGGCGCGGACGACCTCTACGCCGCCGCGCTGGACCGGTGGCTCGCCCTCGGCGGCGCCGACCTCGACGACCGGGCCGCCGAAGTGGCCGCCGACCTCGGTCTGGCCGTGGACCTGGACCAGCCGATGACGTCGCTGTCGGGCGGCCAGGCGGCGCGCGCGGGGCTCGCCTCGCTGCTGCTGAGCCGCTACGACGTCTTCCTGCTCGACGAGCCGACGAACGACCTCGACCTGGACGGCCTGGCCCGGCTGGAACGGTTCGTGTCCGGCCTCCGCGCGGCGACGGTGCTGGTGAGCCACGACCGTGAGTTCCTGGCGCGCACCGTCGACCGCGTCGTCGAGCTGGACCTGGCCCAGCAGCAGGTGAACGTCTACGGCGGTGGGTACGAGTCCTACCTCGAAGAGCGCGAGGTCGCCCGGCGGCACGCGCGCGAGGAGTACGAGGAGTACGCCGACACGAAGGCGTCGCTGGAGGCGCGCGGGCGGATGCAGCGGGCGTGGATGGAGAAGGGCGTCAAGAACGCCCGCCGGAAGCAGCCCGACAACGACAAGGCGGCGCGCAAGTTCCGCACGGAGGCGACGGAGAAGCAGGCGTCGAAGGCGCGGCAGACCGACCGGATGATCGAGCGGCTGGAGGTCGTCGAGGAGCCGCGCAAGGAGTGGGAGCTGCGGATGGAGATCGCCGCGGCCCCGCGGGCGGGCGCGGTGGTCGCGACCCTGCGCGGCGCGGTGGTCCGGCGGGGCGAGTTCACCCTCGGACCGGTGGACCTGCAGATCGACTGGGCGGACAAGGTCGCCATCACCGGGGCGAACGGCTCGGGCAAGTCGACGCTCCTGGCGGCGCTGCTGGGCCGGATCGCGTTGTCGGAGGGGGCCGCGGCGCTCGGGCCCGGGGTCGTGGTCGGCGAGGTCGACCAGGCACGGCGGCTGTTCCTCGGTGACGTCCCGCTGGTTTCGGCGTTCGCGCGCGAGGTGCCGGAGTTCGCGGACGCGGAGGTCCGGACGTTGCTGGCCAAGTACGGCTTGAAGGCCGCCCACGTCCTGCGCCCGGCGGCGACGCTCTCGCCGGGGGAGCGGACGCGGGCGGCGCTGGCGTTGCTGCAGGCGCGCGGGGTGAACCTGCTGGTGCTGGACGAGCCGACCAACCACCTGGATCTGCCGGCGATCGAGCAGCTCGAGGCGGCGCTGGACAAGTATCCGGGGACGCTGCTGCTGGTCACGCACGACCGCCGGATGCTCGACGCGGTCCACGTGACGCGCCGCTTGGTCGTCGACGGCGGCAAGGTCAGCGAGCTTTGATCCTCCGCGAGGCGACGCCGTCGGACGGGGACTTCCTCGCCGACATGCTCGTGGCCGCGGTCAACTGGTCGTCCGAGTGGAAGAGGAAGTCGCGCCGTCGTGTGCTGGCGGCTCCGGATACCGGGCATTACGTCGCCGGCTGGCCGCGAGGTGGGGATCTCGGTGTGGTGGCTGATGTGGACGGGGAAGCGGTTGGCGCGGCTTGGCTGCGGTTCTTTTCTGCCGAGGACCCGGGGTACGGGTTCGTGGCTGCCGATGTTCCCGAGCTGACGATCGGCGTGGCTGCTGCCTGGCGGGGCCGGGGTGTCGGGCGCGCGTTGTTCGGGCTCTCGAAGGTCGTGCTCGTGAGGCGGCTGTGCGGCGGATCAGTCTCAGTGTCGAACGGGAGAATTTCGCGCAGCGGCTTTATCTGGCGGAGGGGTACGAGATCGTGGGGGCTGGGTCGGCGCAGTCGGACACCATGGTCAAGGTGCTCTGACACCCTCGCCGGTCGATGGTCGGGCGCTGTCGGACGAGAGCGGCGCTCTCGCTTTAGAGCGTTGCACCGGCGATTTGCGAGAGCGGTGCTCTCGATTCGGGCCAGTGTCCACTGCTGCGAGCACCGGTCGGTGAACAGCGCTCTCAAGCGGTGGGCTCGGTCGGCCATGGCGCGTGAGCGGTGCTCACTAAGTTGATCGGCGCTCTCTACGGCGCGCGGAGGCACGTGCTTTGGGGGAGCGGTGCTCTCAGTAGCGAGCAGTGGTCGCTGCGCGTGAGCGGTGCTCTCGAATTGAAGCACGCCGTGCATCTCCTGAGTGAGCACTGCTCTCGCGGGAGAGCGGTGCTCAACCCTTTGTCGCCCCGCCCGTCAGGCCCTTCACGAACTGCTTCTGCAACGCCAGGTAAAAGATCAACACCGGCAGCGTCGCCAAGAACATCAGCGCGAACACACTGCCCAGATCCGCCTGGTACTGCCCGATCGACCGGTAGATGCCCGTCGTGATCGTGGTTCCCTGGCTGGGACCGAGAATGATCAACGGGTCGATGAAGTCGTTCCAGATCCAGACACCCAGAAAAATCAACACCGATGCCGTCGCCGGGCGGAGGAGGGGGAACACCACTCGCCAGAACACCTGCATGCGGCTCGCTCCGTCGAGCAGCGCCGCCTCCTCCAGTTCCACCGGCACACCGCGGATGAAGCCCGTGAACACGAACACCCCGAACGGCACGTAATACCCGACGTTGAACAGGATCAGCCCCTGCAGCGTCGCCATCAGATGCGTCACGCGGAGCACGTCGGTGATCGGGATCAGGATGACCTGCGGCGGAATCATCAAGCCGGCCAGCAGGACCAGAGTCAGCAGCTTCGTCCACCGCTTGCCCGAACGGGCCAAATAGTGACCCAGCATTGCCGAGAGCACCGTCAGCACCAGGATCGACAGCACCGTCACCACGATGCTGTTGGTCAGGCTGACCCAGAACAACCCGTCCGGCCGGGTCAGCACCGCGTGGATGTTCGCCAACGTCGGCGGCAGCGGCAGCGACGCCGGCTCCTTGGCGATCAGTTCGCCCCGCTTGAACACGTTGGCCAGCACCAAATACAACGGCACGAAGAACACCGCGCCGATCAGCAACGCCACCGCGGGGACCGGCGAACGGGGGTGGGTCACAGGTCCACCTCCCGGCGGCGCACGAAACCGAGCACGACCGTCGTCACCAGCGCGACGATCACCAGCATCAGCACGGCCATCGCGGACGCGTAACCGACGTGGTTGGAGTCGAAGCCCGCCTGGAGGACGTCGAACGCGATCGTGGCCGTTGCGCCGGAACCCGGGCCGCCGTTGGTGATCACCTTGACGTAGTCGTAGGTCTTGAACGCCGAGATCAGCAGCACCACCGTGTTGATCGTCAGCGACGGGGCCAGCAGCGGCCAGGTCACCGCGCGGAACCGGCGCAGCGGCCCCGCGCCGTCGATCTCCGCGGCCTCCAGCAGCTCCGCCGGCACCCCCTGCAACCCGGCCAGGTAGACCACGACGCAGAACCCGAGCATCTGCCAGCACACGATCGACGCCACCGAATACAGCGCGACGTCCGGATCGGACAGCCAGCCCGGCGGGTGCGAGACACCCACGGTGCGCAGCAAGGAATTCAGCGGCCCGCGGTCGTCGAGCAAGCGGGACCAGACGATCGAGACCACGACCGAACTGAGGATCACCGGGGTGAAGAAGACGCTCCGCAACGCGTTGTACAGCCAGCCCTTCCGGTCCAGCAGCAGCGCCACGCCGAGACCGAGGACATTGGGGACGATCACCACGATCACCGTCAGGATCGTGGTCACCCGCAACGCGGTGAGGAACTGCGAGTCGGTGAACAGCAGCCGGTAGTTGTCGAGGCCGACGAACTTCACCGGCGGGTTGAACGGGTTGTAGTTCGTCAGGCTGTACCCGAAGCTGATCAGGATCGGTGCCATCACGAAGCACAGGTACACCAGCACACCCGGCGCGCCGAACGACGCGAAGTGGGCCAGCCGCGGCAAAACCGGCCGTCGGCGGCGGCGGGTGACGGGCCGGGGCGGGGACGTCGGAGGAGCGACGACGGCGGTCAACGACGTCAGCCCGCCTTCGCCCACTCGGTGTCCAGGAACGCGCACGCGTCGGCCACGGACTTGCGGCCGGTGATGACATCCTGGGCAGCCTGGTCGACCTTGTCCTTCATGCCCGGCAACAACCCGTCGTCGGCGGTCTCCCACCGGAACGCGTGCACCACGGCGTTCTGCCGCACGGCCTGGGCGTACAGGTCGTAGCCCGCCTTGAACGTCGCCCCGACGTCGGACGGCGGCGTGTAACCCTTGATCGCCGGGAACAGTCCGTCGGCTTTCACCGACGCGTCCAGCTGGTCCTTGTCGAGCTGGAAACCGAGGGCGAACTTCCTTGCTGCTTCGAGGTTCGCGGCCTTGGCGTTCACGATCATGCCGCCGCCGGTGTAGGCCGGGACGACGAGCCTGCCGTCCTCGGTGGGGAAGTTGAACACGCCGACCTCGAAATCGTGTGACGGCTAATCCCCGTCCGTGGGTTCAAATCCCACCGCCACCGCTCTTGAGCAGGCAAAACGCCGGACCTCCCATCGCGGGAGGTCCGGCGTTTTCGCTGAGGGTCTCAATTCGGGTCTCAGATGCCCCCGGATCAGGCGGGCACGAGCGCGCCTTCCGGGCCGTCGTCCTCCTCGTCCTCCTCGTCTTCGTCGTCCGGAGCAGCCCACATGTGGGCGCCCACCTGCTCCGCCACCGAGATCACCAACTCGGTATTGACGTGCATGTACCGCTTGGCCACGGCCGCGTTGGACCAGCCCATCAGCTCCATCACCGCGGGCAACGGCACCTTGAGCTCAAGCAGCACCGTTGCGGCCGTGTGCCGCGCGTCGTGGAGCCGCGCGTTGCGCACGCCCGCCAGGCGCAGCAACGCCTTCCACGCCCGGTTGTCCGGCGTTGGGTGCGTCGGCCGGCCGATCGGCGTGGCGAACACCCAGTCCCCTTCCTCCCACAGGTTCGCCGCCGCCTCGCGCTCCTCCTCCTGCTGGACGCGGTGCGCCTCCAGGGCCTCGATCACGGGCCGGGGAAGGCCGATGACGCGGCGCCCGGCCCGCGACTTCACCTCACCGACGACCAGGCCGCCGCCGAACCGCTCCGGGCAGTAGGCGCCGTGCTCGTGCCCGCACGGCTTGTCGGGCGTGCATCCGTGCTGCCAGTTCAGTTGCTGGATCGAGCGGCGGACGGTGATCGTGCCGGAACCGCGCCGCGCCGGGCACTCGACGGCGGTGAGCTTGCGGCGGCAGGCTTCGCCACGCGCACAACCGTGCTTCCACGTGATCGTGACGTCGGACCACTTCAGCCCGAGCGCTTCGCCCCGCCGGAGCCCGAGCGACAGCGCGATAATGAACCGCGCGCCGTTCCGGATCTCCCCGGCCGCGGTGATCAGGCGTCGCGCTTCCTCGCGCGAGAACGGCACGATCTCCTCTTCCACTACGCGCGGCGCTTTCGCGATGCGCGCGGGATTCTCCGTGATGTGCCGCCGCCGCACGGCTTCGTTGAGCGCGGCCCGGACGGTCCGGTGCGCGAGGTGCGCTGTGGACGGCTTGAGTCCTTTTCGGAGAATCTTCTGGTACGCCAACTCCAGGTGCTCAGGCTGCAACTTGTCGAGTCGGTGCGCACCGATGCTCGGAACGAGGTGCTTGTACACGGAGGCGCGGTATCCGACCATCGTCGTCAGGCGAACCGTGGGTGCTGCGATGTTTTCGACCCAGTGCGTAAGCCACTGCTCGACGGTCAGCCCTCGGCCGGCCTTGCGGACGCGACCGGAATCCCGTTGGCGCTCAAGCTCTCGGACGGCTTCGATCACCTCTGCTTCCGTCTTCCGCTTTACGTGTCGTCGGTCCGGCTTGCCGTCGTCACGGATTCCCATGGTGACGCGGCCGTGCCATTTCCCGTCCTTGCGGGTCTATCCCGTGATCGGTGTTTCCGGCGTTGTTGATCAGTAGGTTTCGGCTCCCGGCCAGCGGTCACCGAACGTGATGGCGAACGCGTTGATCACTGGCTTCCAACGCATCGTCCACCGGGCGCGGCCTGTCCCGGTCGGGTCCAGGCTGCGGGTCACAAGGTACAGGCACTTCATCGCGGCCTGCTCGGTCGGGAAGTGCCCTCGTGCACGGACTGCCCGCCGGTAACGGGCGTTCAATGATTCGATCGCGTTCGTGGAGCAGATCATCGTCCGGATCTCGACGTCATAGTCAAGGAACGGCGTGAACTCATTCCAAGCGTTGCGCCACAAACGAATCACCGCTCCATGCTTCGCCCCCCATTTCTCCTCAAATTCGTCGAGAGCGACCGCGGCGGCGTCCGGGCTGGGTGCGGTGTAGATGGGTTTGATGTCGCGTTTCACCGCCTCCCAGTCCCGGCGGGACACGAGCCGGAACGTGTTGCGAATGAGGTGGACGATGCAGGTCTGCACAATAGTTTGCGGCCACACGTTCGTCACCACCTCGGGCAGGCCTTTGAGGCCGTCGCAGACGAGGAAGAACACGTCCCGGATGCCGCGGTTCTTCAGGTCGATCAGCACGCTCATCCAGAACTTCGCGCCCTCGCCGCCGGTGCCCATCCACAGGCCCAGGACGTCCTTGTGACCGTCGATGGTGACGCCGATGGCGGCATAGACGGGCCGGTTGGCGACCTGGCCGTCGCGGACCTTGACATAGATAGCGTCGATGAACACCGCCACGTACACCGCGTCGAGGGGACGGTTGGACCATTCCTGCATCTCGGCGACGACCTTGTCGGTGATCCGTGAGATCGTTTCCTTGCTGACCGAGGATCCGTAGATCTCGGCGAAATGCGCCGAGATATCCCCGCTCGTCATTCCCTTCGCATACAGCGACAGCACGATCTCATCCACTTCGGTGAGCCGCCGCTGCCGTTTCTTCACGATCTGCGGTTCGAACGTGCTCTCCCGGTCCCGTGGTACGTTGATGCCGACCTCACCCGCAGCGTCCGAGATCACCGTTTTCGGGCGTGTGCCGTTGCGCACGTTCGTCGACTCCCGGTCCGGGTCGGCCTGGTTCTTCTCGTGCCCGAGGTGCTCGGTCATCTCCTCGTTGAGGGCGGTTTCCAGCACGTTCTTGGTGAACAGCTTCAGCAACCCGTCCGGCCCGGTCAGCGCCAGCCCGCGGGCCTTCGCCTCGGCCACCATCGCCGCCGCGGCGGCCTGCTCCGGCGACAGCTCCCGCGCCGGCTTGGACTCACTCTTGCGTGGACTCACAAGGTCCGATGTCATCACTCACAGTGCCCATCCCGCCGGACCTCAGCCCGGCGTGTCGGGCCGGAAACACCGATCCTGAGACAGTCCCGTCCTTGCCGAGGTAGATTGAGCTGGCACCGTTCGGTGCGCGTGTGCCCTCGGGGCGTTGCTTGCGTGGCATCGGTTTTCCTTCCGGTCAGGCGGCGTGCTGGGCCGCGGTGAGCTTGGCGATGTAGTCGGTGATGGCGGTGTCGGGAACGCGCCGAAGACGGCCGACTTGGACGGTTTCGATGTGGCCGGCCTTGATGAGGTTGAACATGGTGGTGCGGCCGACGCTGAGGCGTTTGGCTGCGGCTTCGACTTTGAGCAGTTCCCGCGGTTTTGCGGTGGTGGTGTCGGGTGGGGTCGTCATGGCGGTTTCTCCTTCTGCTCCGGCCGTGGGCCGGGGCGTTGGTGGTGTGGTGGCGGGGCTGGTGGGCCAGCTGGTGACGTGCGCTGCGGCGGACAGCCGACCCGGCTGGGGCTCTGCACTCCTGCCAGCCGGTTGGCGGGGTGGCTGGGTCAGGGCTGGCAGGTGGCGTGGTAACGGTGGGTAGTCCTGGCGGCTCGCGTCGGCGGCCTGGTGGTGGCGGGGCGCGCTCAAGGCGGAGAACTAAACGAACTAACGAACTAATGCGCTGGGGGCTGCCCAGACTTCGGTTGACACCGGAGCTGACTATTTTCAGGCCGCTGCTGCGGCTGTGTAGATGGTCTCAAACTCGACTGGGGTGAGCTTGCCCAGGGCGCGTTGCCGGCGTTTGCGGTGGTATTTCGTCTCGATCCAGGACACGATCGCCAACCGGAGCTCCTCCCGGGTGCGCCACCGCCGGGTATCGAGAACGTTCTTTTGCAGCAATGAAAAGAACGATTCCATCGCGGCATTGTCACCGCACGCACCGACCCGCCCCATCGACCCGGTCAGCCCATGAGCGTGCAGCAGGCGCCGGTAGGCCGCTGATCGGAATTGGGCTCCGCGGTCGGAGTGGACCACGACGCCGTGTGGCTCGCGCAGTGCGATGGCGTTGCGCAGCGCGCCAACGGCGAGTGAGGCTCGCATGTGGTCGGCGATGGAGTACCCGACGATCTTGTTGGAGTAGCAGTCCTTGACCGCGCAGAGATACAGCTTGCCCTCGCCGGTGGGATGCTCGGTGATGTCGGTCAGCCACTTGGTGTTCGGTGCGGCGGCGGTGAAGTCGCGGCGGACGAGGTCGTCGTGCACCGGCGGCCCCGCCTGACGTGTACGGCCTTTCTTCTTGGCGTGCAGCGAGAAGATCTGCTGCATCGAGCAGATCCGCCACACCCGGTTCTCCGACGCGGCGAAGCCCTGTCGGGCGAGCTCGTCGGCGATGAACCGGTACCCGTCCGCCGGGTCATCGGCATGGATCTTCAGGGCGGCGTTGATCAGATGCGCGTCGTCGAAGTCGCGCTGCGAGACCGGGGACGAACACCACTGGTAGTAGGCCTGCCGGGAGAACCCCAGCACCCTGCACGTCACCGCGACCGGCACCCGCACGGGGGCGCCGGCCGCGGCCAGTTCACGGACGAGCGGGAACGCTATTTTCCCGGCAGGTTGCCCTGCGCGAGATAGGCTGCGGCCTTGCGCAGGACCTCGTTCTCCTGCTCCAGCAGCCGGTTCCGCTTCCGCAGTTCCCGCAGCTCGGCGGACTCGTCCCGGGTTACGCCGGGCCGCGCGCCGTCCTCGACGTCGGCCGAGCGCAGCCAGTTGGCCAGGCACGATTCGGAGATCCCGAAGTCTTTGGCGACCTGCTTCAACGGGGCCTCGCCGCGACGGGCCACGGCGATGACGTCGTCACGGAACTCGCGGGGGTAGGGCTTGGGCACGGTGACATCCTTCCAGGTGAGGCTGAAGCCTCACAGGTGAGGTGTCAACCAGACCCTGGGCAGACCCCTGACCTGCGGTTTTGTGGTGGGGTTCGGGTTCATTAGTTCGTTCGGTACGAACTAATGAACCCGAACGTGCGGGTGTTTGTGCTGGTCAGTGAGTTAGTTCGTTAGTTCGTTTAGTTCTGGGGCTGTCCTCGGGCGGTGTAGATCTCGATGCTGCGGCCCTTGCCGCTGTCCGGGCGTCGGCTACTGCGGGTGATGGTTCCGGCGTCGATGAGCTGGGTCAGGACGGCTTCGATGTCGTCGCGGTGGGTGTTGCCGCCGAAGAACCCGGTGGTGATGTCTTTGCGGGTTCGGCCGGCCTCGCCCGCTTCGGCAATCCAGGCGGCGAGCTTGGCGGGGTTGATGGTGGAGGTGAACAGGGTGCAGGCGGTGTCGATGGCGTAGCGGATGAGCGCGGCGGCCGCGGTGAGGTGATCGGTGCCGATCACGGGGGTGCCGTCGAGTGCGGCGTGGATTCCGGCGACGCGTTTGGTGTAGGGCAGGGCGCGGGAGACGAACTGGGCGACCTTGGCGTGGTGGTCGCCGGTGTTGAACTCCAGGTAGAGGTCTCGCCACAGGCCGCGGGCGTCCTCGGCCAGTTCGAGCGCGCCCAGGCTGGCGCCGGTGGCGAGCCTGTCGGCCAGGTCGGCGGCCAGGGAGCAGACCAGGCCGGGGTCTGCGCCGGTGGTGTCGGGCAGGGCGTTGGACCAGGCCACGGCCAGGGGCAGGAAGCGGTTGTAGGTGCCGCCCGCCATGTCGGCATCCGACAGCCTGTCCTTGAACTCCTTGGGCGTGATGTGGGCCAGGATCGCCACGTGGGACTGCGGGGCGATGCGGGCGTTGACGGTCAGGGTCGAAAGGTCCCCGCCCTCCCACGCCTGGCGCAGGATGGCCGAGAGGCTGTTGCCCTCACGGCGCATCTTGGCCATCACCCCGCCCCACTCCGGCTCCAGCGCCAGCAACCGCAAGTCCTCCGGCGGCTCGCCGTCCTTGTCCAGGGCGAAGCGCTGGGCCAGCCCTTCCCCGGAGGTCAGGCCACCCTTGATGTTGGCGGCGGCGAAGTCGGCATCGGCGTCGGCGATGACGCGCTTGGCCGCCGACCACGAGGTGCCCTTCTTGCCGGTGGCGGTGTCGCCGATGATCAGCGGCCACACCAGCAGCGGGTGCGGGTCGTCGCCCGCGCGCACGTGCGGGCTCTGTCCGAGGTGGACTCCGGCGAAGGCCAGCAGGGACGCGTAGATGGCAATGGGGTCCGCTTCGCTGGTCGGCGCCAGCTGTCCCACGAGGTCCCCGAGGTAGCAGCCGAACACCGCGTCGTCGACGGCGGGCAGCCAGGCGCGGGCGCGGGCCACCGCGGCGGCGGCCTTCGCCTCGAACGCGCCGGTGGTGACCGGGACGTCCACATCGGACACACCGGTCGGCGGGTGGGTACGGGTCATCAGGCGGCCTTCCGCAACGGAGCAGGTTCGGTGGTGCAGGCGGCTTGGTAGCGGGTCCACAGCTCGTCGGCGGTGGTGTCGTCGGTCAGCTCGTGCAGGACGTCGGTGGCGCAGTCCTGAGCGGCGTGGGCCAGGCGGCGGGCGTGGACCAGGACGGCCTGTCGCCAGGCGGCCTCCAGCACGAGGCCCTTGAGGTGGGGGCCGAGCGCGGCTGGCGGGGCGTCGCGGTAGGTGTCGATCAGCCAGCCGGTGAGCCAGTGCCGCCGGTGCTCCCCGGGGGCCTGCCCGGTGGCCACGGCGTGGGCGTAGAGGGCGACGGGTGCGGGGGCGTGTCCGGCGGCGACGGTTTCGATGGCCAACTGGGCGACGTGGGCGGCCATGCCGTCGCCGAAGTCGTCGGCGCGCATCCCGGCGAGCGCGGCCCGCGCGGCGGTGGCGGGCAGCTGCATGAGTGCGCCGAGGAACTGCCGTTGCGGGTCGGTCAGGGCGTCGGTCGCGGTGGCGGTCGTCATGGGAGCCTCCCGAAGTTCTGATTACGTTGCGTGGTCGCGGGTGGGTGCGACACTTCGGCGGGCACCCCCTGGGGGTGGCCGCTGAGGCGGGTCTGGGCCGTCACCTGCGGAAACGTCCGCAAGTGTCACAAACGTCGTCGGTGCTGGTCAGGTCACTGCGCGTGGTGTCACGCGGGTTGTGACAGTTCGCGCGCCGGACGCGGCTGCCGTCACAACCCCGGCGGTTACTGTGCGTTGCTTTCGGCGGTCTTCACCGCGGCGAGGATGTCGGCGAAGCGGTAGCCGCGGGCCTGCTTGTCCTCCCCGTCCTCGCCCGGGATGCGGACCTGTCCGGGGGTGAGGTGGAAGTCGGCGAAGTCGGCGGCCAGCTTCTTGCCCGAGCCGCGTCCCAGCGCCTCGGCCAGCTCGGTCGAGGACACCGCGTCGCGGGCACCCTCGGCCCCGGCCTGCCAGGCGGCCAGGTCGTCGGCCAGGTAGTCGACGACCTCACCGAGGATGCCCAGGCGGGTGTGACGCTGTTCGTCCTCGAACGCGGCCCGCTGCGCCACCGCGGCGTCCTCCGGGCTGGTGGAGCCGCACAGCTGCGCGGCGGCGACTCCGGCGGCCTGAAGGGTCGCGGTGTCCCACTCCGGGCGGCCGGCCTCGGCCGCGCGCCGCGCCCGCTGTTCGGCGACCTTGTTGTCGAACCACGTTGCGCGGGTGGGGATCGGTTCGTCGCCTTCGGTGCAGCCTTCGAGGAAGAACGTGCCGGTGTCGTTGAGCTTCGCGCCGCGCTTGGGCCGGTAGTTGCCCGGGGTGTAGCCCTCGCTGATGGCGTTGTCGCCGAACAGCAAGCGGGTCTGGTAGTCGGCCAGGCCCGGCCCGGCCGCCTTGAACGCCACCTCCGCCGCGACGCTGTCGCCCAGGGCGTCCTTCTTCGCCGACTGGGAGGCGAAGATGAGCACCACACCGGCCTTGCGGGCCACCCGCAGCAGGTGCACGGCCAGCGCTTTCCCCTCCTTCGTCAGGCGCGGGAACTCGTCCAGCACCGTCACCAGCGCCGGGTACTCCGGGCTGGGCTGCCACTCGTCCCCCATGCCCAGCCGGTCCTTGATCCGGGTCCGCGCCGTCGCGATGCCCAGCGCGATGCCGAGGGCCTTCTCGCAGTCCTCAGGGGACAGCGCCCGCAGGTCCATCGCGGCGGCCTGGGGGGCCTGTCCGACGCCGGAGGGGTCCAGGTCCCACAGGATCGCGTCGGTGGTGTGGGCCAGACCGTCCACAATGGCCCGGATGAGGCCGGACTTCCCGCCACCGGAGGCAGCCAGGATGATCGCGTGGGTGGACAGGAACGAGGCGGACATGGTCCGTCCGTCCAGCCGCAACCCGAGTTCGATCGGGTCGGCCAGCCGCCGGGAACCGTTGGCGTAGAAGGGAAGTGGCGGCATCTTGGCCCACGGGTCGGACTCGATGATGCGGGTGGTGAAGCGGGCGCGGCGTTCGGTGTGGGGCTGGACCAGGACGCCGTTCTGCCGCACGTCCAGGTCGGTTTCGATCTGCTCCAGCTTCTTGATGACGTCGGCCGGCCGCTTGCCGGAGCCGCCGACGATCTGGTGTTCCAGCTCCCAGCCCCACGCGGTGCGGCGTCCGGCGATCGGGTTGGTTTCCACGCCCTGGGCCAGCAGCGAGCGGCGCAGCAGCTCGAGTGCGGCCGGTCGTGGCGGGCGTCGGCGATCGGCAGGACGGGCAGCTGGCTGCCGTCGTCGGCGACGGTGCCGACGCGCTTGCGGTTGCGGCGCTTCCACACTTTGCGCAGGTAGGCCCAGCCGATCACGGTCAGCGCCGCGACGACGGCGCCGCCGATGGTCAGGTCGATGGTGGCCACGGCCTGGGAGTACTCCCACACCGGCCACCCGTTGATGCTCCAGTCCACCACTGCGGGGGCCTCGGCCAGCGCGCCCAGGGTGTAGAAGACGAACGCGGGCCGGGAGACCAGCGCGCGGCCGATCTTGCCCAACTGGTCCTCCCGGCGGGCCTGGACCTGGGCCTGGGTGGTGATCCGCTCCGGGATCGGGTCGTTGCGGTGGCTGCCGCCCTCGCGGTGCTCGGCGGCGGTGCGCCAGTTGTGGAACTGCTCCCAGGACGCCCACACCCCGACGACCGGCCCGGCCAGCACGCCGGTGGTGTAGACGCAGACCGTCGCGGTCGTGCGAGTGCGAGGGTGGGTGACCACCGCGACGGTGGTACGCGCCAGCGCTTCCGCACCCGAGCGGGTGCGCTGGGCGACGGTGGCGGCGCTGTGCTGGTAGCCGCGGTAGCGCTCGACGGCCTTGGCCCGCTGGATGCGGGTGTACTCCTCGACGGTCAGCACCTCGCCTTCGATGGCCGCGTCCTTGGCCACGTCGGCGTGTGCCTCGGGGCGGACGGGCAGGTGGTGCACTGGCGCCAGCTGGGCGTGCTCGTCGTTGTGCTCGTGGTGGGTGTTCATCAGGTCCTCCGGCTCACTTGCGGTTGGTGTGCTCGTCGCGCAGCTGGCGCGCGAACTTCGGCGCGCACCGGAGCGTCTTGCGGATCGACTCCGCCGACGTCGGGTTGATGGCCACGTCCGGGTTGTCCAGCGCGGCGGCGAACGCGGCGCGCAGGTCCTCGATCGAACGCGTCTTCGGTGCCCGCGGGGGTCGAGGTTTGCGGGTCGATTTCGGCTGGTCCGCCGGGCGATCGAGGGTCAGGATCGGGGCATCGACGATCGGGCCGTCGTCGGCCCGCGGGGCCTGGTCCTGCCCAGCAAGGAACGCGGCGATCTCCTCGTCGAGCACGTCGGCGACGTGCCGGTCCGGGTCGACCACGGCGGCCAAGCGGCGGCCGTCGAGGGTGTAGCGGCCCGGGGTGAACACCAGCCGCGCCGTGCCGTCCGCGGACAGCTCCGCCACCGCGTGCCGGACCGCGGCGGACCGGACCTTGGCGACCTTGCGCAGCGTCTTGCGCTCGATCCGGGCCGCGGCCCGCTCGGCGGGCGACCGCGGGGGCGACGCCACGGCGAGTTGGTGCGCGATGACCCCGGCGACGGACACGATGCCCATGACCACCGCGGCGTCCCACCCGCGGTGCCAGCCGTGCAACACGTTCAGCGTGAACCCGACGCCGGCGAATACCCACACCCCGAGCTGCAGCGCCCACACCGGGCGCTCCGGGTGGCGGTGGCGGGTGACCTCCACGGCGAACGCGAACGCCCACATGCCCAGCTCCGACAGCGCCGGCAGCGGCGCACCGGTGGCGTTGCCGTAGACGCCCACGCCATAGCCGGCCATCGCCGGGACCGCCATGCCCGCCGACACCAGCGCTAGCAGGTAGATCGGCAGACGCACCCGGTTCGCCGACAGCCACCCGGTCACCGCGTCCCACGCGGCCTTCCGGTCGGCCTGGCGGGTCTTGCGGCGCTGGTCGGCCACCTTCGCCGCGGCCATCGCGTCGGTGCGCCGCTGCGTGGCCGCCGCGTCCTGCTCACGCAGTTTGCGGTTCAGCGCGGCGTCTGCGTCCTGGCGCTTGATCTCCGCCTCAGCCGCGCGGGTCGCGCGGCGCTCGTCTGCCCAGCTCATCGCGTGCCCTCCCAGGTCTCGTTGGTGGTGGTGCGGTTGCTGCGGTGGCTGCGGTACTCCTGTCCGGCCCACAACAGGGCCAGCAGCGCGGCCACCGCGGCGAACCACACGCTGACCGCGATGGCCAGCGAGCAGGTGACCGCGATGGCGGCCAGCTCACCGAGGTGGCAGCCCGCCCACACCGCGGCCCGCACGGTGGCGGTCGGCCCGGCCGGGCCGGGGCTGGTTACGTCGGTGCTCGCCCGGCGGGTTAGCGGCGCGCGGGTGTCCGGCGTGGTCCCGGCCGGCGGGGTGTTGTGTTCAGGCGTGGGCATCAGGCGCCTCCTGCCTGCCCGGTGTGGGCATAGAAGTCGTTGACCGGTCGTCGGGGCGGTGCGCTGGCCTGGCGCGTCGCGGCGTCGTTGAGCAGCCCGAGCGCGACTTGCAGGACCAGGGCCAGCAGCACCAGCGGAATCCGGACCAGGTGCAGGGCCAGGAACGCCAGCAGCAACCCGGCGAACAGCACCAGCCGCCACGTCCCGAAGCGGCGCACCACGTCGAAAAGCGACATCACGCCACCTCCCGCCGCGCCCGCCCGGCGGCCTTGGCCACCCGGACGGCGCACTTGAGTGCCTGCCGCTCGGTCGCGCCCGGCCACACGTCGCCGTCGCCGTCGCGGTGGCGGGCGGCCAGCTCGCGCAGCTGCGCGCGGCCCAGCGTCGCCAGGCCGGCCAGGGTCTGGCGGGCGGCCTCGTCGACCAGCAGCCCGTACCGGCCCGGGACGGGGCCGCCGTGGGCGATGGCCAAGCCGATCTCGTGCTCGGACAGGACGACCGGGCCGTGCCTGGTGTCGGCCGCCCACAGCCCCACTCGCTTCAGCGGCGTGCCGTCGGGGCCGGGCTCCGGAGGGGCCGGAGCCAGCGCTACACCCGAGACGGTGGTGAATCCCGCCCCGGTCATCGCGCCACCTCCAGCGACACCCGCGGCGCGGGCACCGTGGCCGGGGTGAACACGCGAACCGAGCAGGTCCACACCAGGTCCAGCCGCTCGGACTCCCAGGTCCCGGACTCGATGCCCGCCAGGCGCCGCCGCTGCTGCTCGATGCCGAACCCGCCCAGGCCCCACGCGGACTCCAGCACCAGCCGCCGCACCTCACCCGGGTCTGACAGCCAGTCGATCAGCTCGTCATGGCCACAGCCCTCGGTCAGGTACATCAGCACCGCGGTGATGTCCTCCAGCGACAGCGGCACGCCCAGCGCCACCGTGGTCACCACCCGGGACGGGTTGTCCTCGCGGTGCACCGGGGTGAACTCGACCTGGTGGCCGCCGACCTGGCCCAACGTCTTCGCAGTCATGATCAGGCCACCTCCGCCGACTCGTCGTCCGCGGCTTCCGGCGACAGGCCGTTCTCCACGAAGTCCGCGTAGCCGCGCTCCGCACAGGTGTCCAGCCAAACGTTCACGGAGTTGCCCGGCACGCGCACCGCGCCCTTGCCGGTGCCGATCTTCAGCGCGTCCAGCTCGCCCGAAGCGATGGCCCGGTAGACCGTGGACCGCGAGACGTCCAGCAGTTCCGCCAGGGCCTTCACGCGGAAGATGGCGTTATCCTCAACCCGCATCGTGACTCTCCCAATGGTTTCGGTGCAGGCCCCGGCCGGTGTTCCAGCACCGCCGGGGCCGCTTGCGTTGTGTGCGCTCTCTGCAACACCAGAGACGCTACGGAGAACAGCATGCCTAGGCAAGGCAGACATAGCTGTTATCACCTGAACGGCCTAGCTTGGCTGTCCGCGTACCCTGAACGACGTGGAGAACTTCGATCCCGACGACCCCCGCGCGTCGTACCAGCTGGTCGCCGACACCATCCGCGGCCGAATCGAGGACGGCACGTATCCGGTAGGGCTCAAGCTGCCGCCTCACCAGGAGATAGCCGATGAGTTCGGTGTCTCGGTCGGCACGGTGAAGCGGGCGTACGCGCTGCTCCAGGACGCCCGGCTGATCTCGACCCGGCAGGGGATGGGCACCTTTATCCGCCAGCAGCACGCCGAGCCGGCCACCCACGCCCCGGACCGGCCCGCGACGCTGGAGGACGCGTTCGCGCAGATCGAGGCCCTGAACGCACGGCTTGCGGCCGTCGAACGGCAAGTAGGGCTGCATGACTAGTTCCCGATCTGCCGGAAGAACGACACCAGGCCGTCGATTACGTCCCCCGCCATACCCGCGAGGTTCTTGGCCCAGGTCGCAGCGTCGGCGGGGTACTTCACGACCAAGGCCAGCAGCGCGATCGCGATGGCAGTTCCGATCAGCTTCGGCAGCACGCCGCTACTCGTCTTCAGGCCGGGAATGCCGTGGTTCTTCGCCATTGGTGTCTCCCTGTTCGCTTATGGGGCGTAGGTCCCCGGGTCTCTGGTTCCGCCGGTGTCGCTGGCGTCGCACAGGAAGTAGCTTCAGGCTGATGGGGGACGGGAGCCCGGAAAATCCTTCCGGGGCTGACCCGGAAGAACTTTCCGGGTTGTTCAGGGCTAGGCAGGGGAGGGTGGGGACATGCGAGGAATCAGCGAGAACCTGACCATCGGAGAACGCGTCGCGTGGTATCGGCGCCGTCGTGGCATGTCGCAGGAAGCGCTTGCCGGACTGGTCGGTCGCACGAGCGACTGGCTGGGCAAGGCGGAGAACAACCGGATCGAGCTGGACCGTCTGTCCGTCATCCGCAGCCTCGCGGACGCGCTTGACGTCGCGCTCGGGGACCTCATCGGTGAGCCGACGTTGCTGGACTGGACGCCGGACAGTGGCACGGCGACGGTGCCTGCGCTCCGGGCCGCGCTCATGGACTATCGCCAGCTCACGCCGATCCTGAGCGCTCCGGCGGCGGACGCAGAACCGCCGGCGCTCGACGAACTCGCCCGTGAGCTGCGCTCGGTGTTCGACGCCTACCAGGGGTCGCGCTTCGGATACGCCGCAGGCAGGGCACCACTTCTGCTCGCTGACGCACTGCTCGCCGCCCGCCAGTACGACGGAGATGACCGCCTTCGCGCTCACGAGTTGCTGGCCTTGAGCTACCAGGCCGCAGCGTCGGTGCTGACGAAGATCGGCGAAGCTGACCTCGCATGGATGGCGGCCGAGCGCGGCTTGGCGGCGGCCCAGCAATCGGAGAACTGCGCAATTACCGGATCGCTATTCCGGTCGGTGGCATTCGCGCTTTTGTCGACCGGTCGCCACGAACCGGCTATGTCACTCACTGATGCTGCCGCCGCCTATTTGCAGCCATACCTGAACGACGGCGACGGCGACGTGATTTCGTCGTACGGGACACTGCTTTTGGCCGGATCAATGGCGGCCGCGCGCGCTGAGGACAGGGCAACGACGCGCGGCTACTTGGCCGAGGCTGACGACGCGGCCAGGCGTCTTGGCGTTGACGGAAATCACCTCTGGACGGCATTTGGGCCGACGAACGTCGCAATTCACCGCGTGAACACGGCAATGGAACTCGGAGACGTCCAGGTCGCGCTCGACATCGGTCCAGAGCTGGACACGGCAGCGTTGCCGGTCGAGCGGCGGGTGCGGCACATGTTGGACGTTGCCCGCGCGTTCCACGTCTCCGGACGTCACGACGCTGCCGTCGCTACGGTGCTGAACGCTGAGCGGATGGCGCCCGACCAGGTCCGCCACCACTACCTGAGCAGGCAGCTGGTCATCACGTGGGTTCGCAACACCCACGGGAAGCCGGGCTTCGAGCTGCACCAGCTCGCCAGGCGGATGCACGTCGTAGGCTGACCATGTGACGGATGACCCAACGGACAAGTTCGCAACGCCCCGGATTGCTGCCGGGGCGTTGTTCGTAGACGGAAACCACGTTCTGCTGGTCCGGAAGACGTACGGGAACCGCTGGGACATCCCCGGCGGCTACGTCGACCAGGGCGAGTCTCCAGCGGCGGCCTGCTCGCGGGAGCTGCGGGAAGAGATCGGCCTAGCTCGATCCGTTCAGCGGCTGCTGGTGCACGACTGGGCGCCCAACGATTCGGAGGGCGACAAGATCCTTTACGTCTTCGGGTGCGGGGACCTCGGCAGTGACGAGGACGCCATCGTGCTGGACGGCGTCGAACTCGACCTGTGGGAGTGGGTCCCGGTTGACCAGCTGGACGAGTACCTGATCCCGCGGCTTGCCCGCCGGCTGAACCACGCCTACCAGGCCCACGTGAATGGCACGACGCTCTACCTTGAGCATGGCGAGCCAGTCCTGGCAGGGGGGTGAGGCCGCTCAGTCGGTGGGAGGATGCAGGCGGCCAGGAGTGTCGCCAGGCGGCGTCACTCGGTGTACGGGGCGCCGTTATCGCGAGGCAGGCCTTGGAATCGGAGGCACCAACTGGTCAGTGCCGTTCACGCCACCGCTAGTTGATGCGGCCCAACCAAGTGCGGTCCCGACAACCAGCAGCACCGCAAGGACTGTGAGCACCCACTTCACGACAGGTGCCTCGTGTCGTACCCAGGCGGCGATAGCCCACCCAACGAGCACGAGATAACCTAACGGCGGCACCACCAGCATCGTTCCCACCGAGCTCGCGATAGCGAGGGCAAGGACCCGCATCGACCGACCGCTACGTGTCGCTTGGCTGCTCATTCTCGTCTCCTAGAGACGTAGACAACAAGAGTTCAAGGGTACCGCAGGACGTCGTTGAAGGGTAGAAAATGCTGTCTGGACATAGGAAAGCCTCGACCTGGCATAGAATGTCAGGTCGAGGCTAGCGCGATCCAGGTGACATGTTGGCGGACTCTATCTGTGTCCGCCGACCGCGGCTTTATGAATTTTATTCAAACAGGATCTTTATCGAACTAAAGCGTGACAGTCAAGTGTCGCACCTAGTGATCTTTACGTTGCATGACTAGGCACGCCACTGGAATTGAGAAGTTCCGTCGCCGTATGTGTCCAGCGCGATCAGGGGAAGTACTTCCTGGACGCAGATGACACGCGGCGGGCAGTACTTGAATAATGCTTGCGTGAGGCTTCGGTACACCCACTTGTCGCCGAAGTAATCCCACTGGGACGACGACTTGACCCCCTCGTAGCTCCAGCCCAGCACCACTGACCAGTCGGGGATATCAGCGGTGATCTGAATGGGACTGATCGTTGTGACGTGCTGGCCGTCCCAGCACCAGTCCACCCGGTTGGTGTACGTCCACAGAGTTCCGCCCCAGGTGGCCTTCGCCTCGACGGAACCGCTCACCCAACTGCATGAGGTAAGCCCACGCGTCCTGGGCGAATCGACCGTTACCGTGCCCACGATGAGAACAGCTTCCCCGCGGTCGTCTGTTACAGTTTTCGACTGTAATGCATACGTGCCAGGCCCATGGATCGCTCCCGGGAGCGGCTCCGCGATGTGGCGCCCCTCTGCGGCTACCGCCTGCGGGGCCACGAAGGCAAGAGATAACATGACTACCAAACAGAATATACCCAAAATTCTTTTCATGGCGATCCCTCCTTATCGCTTCACAAAAAAGAATTCCCTCGTTGATTCTGCTAGCATCGAAACGCCGAGAATAATCGGCGCGAGCAAGGTAAACGTTGGTGATGTGCTAAATATGCCTATACCGCCAACCGAGTGAATGGCAGGTCGGTTATTTTCTGACGGCAAATTCCTTATGACGCGCACGGATGCGGCACGAATCCGGCATTCCGCGCATACGTACGGCGCTGAAGTTTGGCCGGGTGACTCAAAGTGATCATCGCGCCAGCTTCGTGTGTCAGCTGGTGGGACTTGCCCCCAGGGCTCTGGTGTCAGGTAACAGGGGCGGGACTGGTAAGAGGTGGCGGTTCCGGACGGGGCCGACGTGGCTCGCGGAGATGTCGGGCCAGCTATTCGCCGAGCTTGTCACCCTGGCCGTCGCGGGGCGGTTCGAGTCGTTCGAGAACTTGGCCGGCCAGTTGAGTCAGCGAGCGCAGCTGTGCGTCGATCGAGTCGAACCGTCCGGTGTGCTCTTGCAGGATGTCGGTGTGCTCCTGCTGGGTGCGCTGGACCGTCCGTAGGTCGGCACGGATCTCCTTGACGTCGTCGTCGACGCGCAGCGCGAGCCAGCGGGTTTCCGCGTGGTCGACGGCGAGCTTGCGCACCTTGCGGCTGAGGTCGTCGTTCTCGTCGGCTGCCATAGGAGCCACTCTACCGGCGTCCGGCGCCGCGGGAACCTGCTCGGTTGCTGGCCGCCGGCGCGTCCCGAAGTGGTACTGGCGGGGTGGGTTGCACGCCGTGACAGCCTGGCTGCGGCTGGCACAATGACTCCCATGACAAGCAGCAAGCGAGCCGTGTACGTGGTGCACGACCGCACCACGTCCGCCCAGCCCGGCATCCTCACGACCGCGTACGAGTCCGTCGAAAAGGCGATCGCGGACCTGAACGGGTTTCGTGCCCAGCAGCCCAGCAACCCCGGCCCGCTTGTCTGGTCCACCGGCCCCGGCTGGGCCGACGGCTGCGACGCCCAGGGCAACACGGTGTTCTACGTCTTCGGTCTGGCGGTCCAACCCGACAACGAGCCGGCCTACTTTGAGAAGTTCACCCGCAGGTCGTGACCGGCGTAGCCGTCGCGTGCAGAGTGGAGGCTGGTGGCGGGCGGGGTCTCAGATGGGGTCTCAGTTCGTCATGGTTCGGCGTGGCCGCTGGTGTTGCGCAGTTCGCGTTGACCTGCGGGAATGCACCCCTCGGACCCCATTGGACAGGTAGGCTCGGAACTCGAAATCGTGCTTCTTCGAGTCGGCGTTGGCGGCGAACCAGTTGCCCATCGGGTACATCGCGCCCTGGCCGTCGAGGAAGGCCTGCTCGGTCGCCGCGTAGTCGCGGGACACGCTGGTCTTGTCGACGTACCCCTTCGCGGCGAGGTCGGCGAGCTTCGAAAACGCGTGCTGGAACGCGGGATCGGCGAACTTCACCTTGTCCTGGCGGCGCTGGGTGAGCCAGTCCGGCATCGTGTCGTAGACCTCGGTGCTCACCAGTCCGGAGAGGATCATCGACGACGGGAAGCCGTCCTTGCCGCCGCCGATGGTGAACGGCGGAAAGCCCTTCTCCTTCAGCTTGCCGGCGACGGTGACGAGTTCGTCCCACGTCTTCGGCGGTGCCGCGATGCCCGCGTCGGCGAACATCTTCTTGTTGTAGTAGATCGGCGGAATGGTCTGGGTGTTGGCCGGCAGCTGGTAGTACTGGCCGTTGACCGGATTGGCCTGCGGGAACTGGAAGTCCTTCAGTTCCTCGGGCGTCCAGGCGTAGAGGTTGCCCGCTTCGGCGAAGCCGGCCGAGTCGACGGCGATCATCACGTCCGGGAACTGGCCGGACTGCAGAAGCTGCTTGGCGTACGACGTCCGCCCGTCGGCGGTCGGCGCGACGAGCTTCTTGACCTTGATCCCGGGATTCTTGTCGGTGACGCGCTTGATGGCGGCGTCCCAATAGGACGGTGTGAGGTTCGGCGTCTCGAAGGTCAGGAAGGTGATCTCCGCACCGTCGCTGCCGCCGGTGTTCGACCCGACCGAGCACGCGCTCACCGCCAGGAGCGCCGCTGCCCCCAGCGCCAGTGACCTTCTCATGACCGCCGCCTTCCGTCACCCACCATATGTGATGTACGAGGCATTCGATCGGACGTTTACCGCAGTGTCAAGCCTCGAATGCCGTCGAAAGGGCGTCAGGCAGCCTGATAGATCAGATCTTTACCCGCTCAAGCCGGACGACTCTGCTGGCGAAGTCGCCGGTCGGGAGGCCGGGCGGCAGTCCGCGGGCGAGGAGCACGGCGCCGCTGTGCGTGACACCGGAATCGGGATCCAGGTACCGGTGAGCGGGATCGAGACCGGCCAGCCGCAGGGGCCGCTCGGGCGCGTTGAAGTGCGCGGCCTGCCGGTAGGCGAACACGACCACGCGATCGCGGTGGACGTACTGGAGCGCGGTCACGCCGTCGTCGGCCGGCGGCCGGAGCCGGTACAGCGCGCCGTGCTGCACGACCGGCCGGATGTCCTTGTAGAGCGCCACGAGCTCCCGCGCGAGCGCGAGATCGTCGTCGGGCCAGTGCACGATGTCGCCGCCGAGGCCGAGCACGCCGGCCATGGCGACGTGGAACCGGAACTCGAGCGGCACCGAACGGGTCGTCACGAAGTTCGGGTTGTCGGTGACCCACGCCGACATCGCGCGGGCGGGGTAGACCTGCCCGTAGCCGTGCTGGATCCGCAGCCGGTCGAGCGCGTCGGTGTTGTCGGAGGTCCAGACCTGGTCGGTGCGGGCGAGCACGCCGAGGTCGAGCCGCCCGCCGCCGCCCGCGCACGCCTCGATCCGCAGGCCGGGGTGGTCCGCGCGCAGCCGGTCGAGCAGCGCGTACACCGCGCGGGTGTGCTCGACCCACAACCGGTCCTGGTCGCGTTCACCGGGCCAGCCCGCTTCGCTGAACGGCCGGTTCATGTCCCACTTGAGGAAGTCGATGCCCTGCGAGCCGACGAGCCGGTCGAGCCACTCGTGCGCCCACGCCGCGACGTCCGGGCGCGCGAAGTTGAGCACCAGCTGCCGCCGCAGCTCCGAACGGCGCCGGTGCGGGTGGTGCAGCACCCAGTCCGGGTGGGCGCGGTAGAGGTCGCTGTCGGGGTTTACCATCTCGGGCTCGACCCAGATGCCGAATCGCATGCCGAGCCCGTGCACCGCGTCGACCAGCGGCTTCAAGCCGTCGGGGAAGCGCGAACGGTTCACCTCCCAGTCGCCGAGCCCGGCGTGGTCGCCGGTGCGGGCGCCGAACCAGCCGTCGTCCATCACGAACAGCTCGACGCCGAGGGTCGCCGCCCGCTCGGCGAGGGCCCGCTGTCCCGCCTCGGTGACGTCGAACCCGGTGGCCTCCCACGAGTTGTAGAGCACCGGACGCAGCTCGTCCGGGTGCGGCAGGACGTGCGCGAGGACGTAGGCGTGCCACGCGCGGCTCGCCGCGCCGAACCCGCCGTCGGTGTACAGCCCGGCCGCGACCGGGGTGGTCAGCGGACGGCCCGGGCCGACGCGGTGGACGACGCCGTCCTGGCCGAAGCCGCCGCTCACCGTCAGCCGTCCGGTCGAGGACCGGGTGGTGGTCAGGCGCCACGACCCGCTCCAGGCCAGCGCGACCCCGTAGACCTCGCCGTGGCCCTCGGTCGCCGTGCCGTCGTCGACCATCACCCACGGGTTGGCGTGGTGGCTGGTAATCCCGCGGCGGCTGCCGAAGACGGTCTCGCCGTGCGGCACCGGCGATCGGTGCAGCTGTGTCTCCGCCGCCCAGCGACCGGTGACGTGGCTGAGCCGGTAGTCCTCGAACACCGGCAACGCCCAGGTGGCCGAATCGGCCCGGACGACTTCGACGTCGGTGTCCGCGCCGAGCTCGGTCCAGCGTTCGAGGACGGCCCCGCGCAGCCGGTAGTGCAGGGTGATCCGCAGCGGGTAGTGCCGGTCCTCGAAAAACAGGCGCAGGTGCCCGGCGGTGATGTCGTGGCCGGCGTACCGCCATTCGAGGGCCCGCGTCCCGTCGGCGAACCGGACCTGCAGGGCGGGTGTCCAGTACCGGGTGCCGCCGTCGGCGGCGAGTTCCCCGAGCCCTTCGTTCGGGTCGTTGAAGCCGTCCCACCAGGGAAGGGTGCTTTCCGCCAGCTCGACAACGTCGGCCTCGGGCAGGGCGGGGCCCCAGTAGACGTGGGTCGGGACGTCGTCTTCGTCGAGCCGCAGCGCGTACGTGCACGACTCCCCGGTGAGCACCCAGGTGCGGTGTTCTTCGAGGAAATTGATCACGGCCATGCGGGCCATCCTGCTCACCGCCGGGACCGCCGCCAAGGGATGTCCCACCCACCGGGCACCGCGCAAATGTGACGCCAGAGCCTCCGTAGTGTTATTTCCTGCGGCTGTTCGAGTGGCTTTCCGGAAATGACTTTGGTTCCGTCGGGTGGCCCTCGTAACAATGGGTGAGATCGGAAAGATTCGAGGGGTGGCGACGTGGCGGCGACGCCGGCTGTCGTCGACGAGGGGAGATTGCCGTGGTGGCGGAAAGCGAGTTGAGGGGTACGCCGGTAGTCCTGGAAATGCCGGACGACTGCCCGTGCCTGCCCGACCTCATCGAGGCCAAGCGCGCCGGGGGACCGCGGTTCGCGGCGATGCGGGCGGCGTACGAGCGCGAGCAGGGAAAGATCCTGGAAGAGTTCTACGCGCTCGATTTCCGGGCGGCGGTGCTGCTCGTCGCCGCCAAGGAGCGGAAGGAGGTGAACGGCGGTGCGGAGCGGGCGGTCCTCAAGATGAGGCTGTACTACGACCCGCTCGAGAGCACCACGGAAGTCGACGACGTCTTCCAGTCGGCTCGCCGGGTGGAGCGGAAGTACTCGGTCCTGCTTCGCGGGGAGACCCAGGAAATCCTCGCGCGGGGCATCTACACGACGGCGGTGGTCCTCCTGAGCGTGCTCGACGCGATGGTGCGTTCTCCGCACAAGTCCGAGCGGGTGACGGCCGCGGCCGCTTCGGCCAGGAAGGAGATCCGCCAGATCGAGCAGAACGCGCGCGATGCGGCGTTGGACCGCGCGCTCATCCGCTACCTCGGCGGTCTCGCCGTGGGGGCCGTGCTGGCCCTCGCCGTCGTGATCGGCCTGAATTTCCTGCCCATGCAGGCCGAATTCGGCCCCCGGCTGCTCACCTGCCTGGTGTCCGGTGCCGTCGGCGCGATCTTGAGCGTCATGACGCGCACGGCGAACCGGGAAAGGGTGCGGGTGGGCCTCGACCAGGGCCGGGTCGTGGTCTTCCTTTCCGGCGGTTTCCGGCTGATCATCGGCGCCATCTTCGGCGCGGCGATGTTCGTGCTCGTCGGCGCCGGACTGCTGCCGATCGCCGTTCCGGCCGGCCCGGAACAGGTCAAGTTGTTCTTCGCCGGCCTCGCTTTCCTCGCCGGGTTCAGCGAACGGTGGGCGCAGGACACGATCGTCCGCACCCTGCCCGGCGCCGTGGACCGGAACGCGGTCGAGCCGGCGCGGGGCAAGGACGGCTGACCGGTCAGGGCCGGTCGGTCAGTCCATCCATGCCCCCGCCACCACCCTCAACGGAGACGCTTCGCGTCACTGCACAAATATCCGCCCATCGTCTTGAAGTACTCGTGCGCGGGCAGTTCGGTCCCGTCGGCCGTGCGGACGCGCTCGACCAGCAGGCCGGGGGACTGCCCGCGGCGAGCCTCCGGCCCGGCGACGATCACCACGCCGTCGCCCTCGCGGATGAAGATCCGGCCCGGCGTGCCGCCGTAGTGGCCCCGCGACACCGACGCCTTGAGAATCCGCAGCTCCTCGCCGCGGTGGTAGGCGAACGCGTTCGGGTACGGGTCCGAAAGCGCGCGCACGAACCGCTCGAGGTCCGCGGGCGGCAGCGTCCAGTCGATCAGGCTGTCCCGCTTGGCCCGCTTGTGGAAGAAGCTCGCCTTGGACCGGTCCTGCGGCACCGGGGTGTAGCCGGTCTCGATCATCGAGATGGCTTCGGCGGTGATCGGCGCGATCAGGTCGACCGTGCGGTGGAAGAGGTCGGTCGTGGTGTCGGCGGGCCCGACCGGAATCGCGCGCTGCAGCACGATATCGCCGGCGTCGAGTTCGCCGTCCATCATGTGGGCGGTGACGCCGACTTCGGGCTCGCCGTTGATCATGGCCCAGATGAGCGGCGAGAAGCCCGCGTACGCAGGCAGCAGCGAGTCGTGGATGTTCAGGGTGCCGTGGCGCGGCAGCTCGAAGATCTCCGGCGGCAGCCAGGTGCGCCAGTTGTTCGCCACGATCAGGTCGAGGTCGGCGGCCTTGAGCTCGGCCAGCAGCTCGGCGTCGTCCGGGCGGGTCCGCAGCAGGACGCGGATGCCGTGCTCCGCGGCGAGGTCCGCGACCGAGTCGGCCCAGATCCGCTCGTAGGCGTGGTCGCTCTTCGGGTGGGTGACCACGAGGGCGACCTCGTGGCCGGCGTCGATGAGCGCCTGGAGGGTCCGGTGCCCCCAGGTCTGGTAGCCGAACATCGCCACGCGCATTCGAGAGTGCCTTTCGGGGTCGGGGACGAACATCACCACGAACGTACTAGGACAGGCTCGCCTAAGTTAGGTTAGGGTGCCCTGAACCGTACCGGAGCGCGCGAGGGAGCAACATGACTGCAGAGGTCCCGATCTACGACATCGTCGGCGTGGGCTTCGGGCCGTCGAACCTCGCTCTCGCGATCGCCCTCGCCGAGCACAACGCGGGCCCCGGGGACCCGGTGACCGCGCACTTCCTCGAGCGGCAGCCGCGCTTCGGCTGGCACCGCGGGATGCTGATCGACACCGCGACCATGCAGGTGTCGTTCCTCAAGGACCTCGTCACCATGCGGAACCCCACCAGCGAGTTCAGCTTCCTCAACTACCTGCACGCGGCCGGGCGGCTGGTCGACTTCATCAACCACAAGAACCTCTTCCCGCTGCGCGTGGAGTTCCACGACTACTTCGAGTGGGCGGCCGCGAAGGTCGACGACGTCGTCTCCTACGGCACCGAGGTCGTCTCCGTGACGCCGGTGTACGACGGCGCCGAGGTCGCGTACTTCGACGTCCGGGCTTCGGACGGGTCGACGCTGCGTGCCCGGAACCTGGTGATGGGCACCGGTTTGCGGCCCCAGCTGCCCGCGGGCGTCACGGCCGGGCCGCGGATCTGGCACAACAGCGAACTGCTCTTCCGCGTGGACGCCCTGCGGAGCGCCGACCCGAAGCGGTTCGTCGTGGTCGGGGCCGGCCAGAGCGCCGCCGAGGTCGCCGCGTTGCTGCACGACGAGTTCCCCCGCGCCGAGGTGTGCGCGGTGTTCGCCCGCTACGGCTACAGCCCGGCCGACGACAGCTCGTTCGCCAACCGCATCTTCGACCCGGACGCCGTCGACCAGTTCTACCGCGCGGGCGAGCCGGTCAAGGACCGCCTGATGCGCTACCACGGCGCGACGAACTACTCGGCCGTCGACCTCGACCTGATCGACGAGCTCTACCGGCGCGTCTACCGCGAGAAGGTGCTGGGCGTGGAACGGCTGCGGTTGTTCAACGTCTCGCGCCCGGCCGAGGTGACCGACGCGGGCACGGTGACGGTCGAATCCCTGACCACCGGCGAGCGCACGGTCCTGGACGCCGACGCGGTCGTCTACGCCACGGGTTACCGGCCCGCGGACCCGACGCCGCTGCTCGGCGAACTGGGCCCGCGGTGCCTGCGCGACGAGTCCGGGCGCCTGCGCGTCGAGCGCGACTACCGGCTGGTGACCGAAGCGCCCGTCCGCGGCGGGATCTACCTGCAGGGCGGCACCGAGCACACGCACGGCATCACGTCGTCGCTGCTGTCGAACACCGCGGTGCGGGTGGGGGAGATCCTGCAGTCCGTCGTGGACCGCCGGGTGGTCGCGGAGCCGGCCGGGGAGCTGGCGGTCAGCGCGCGCTGAAGCGCCACACGGCGGTGACGTCGTAGAGGAACGTCGAGCGCACGACGAGCGCCGGACCGGGAAGCGCCTGCTTCAGCCGGTCCAGCGCCTCTTCGGTGCCGGAGGGCCCGCGGGGCACCCAGACGCGCCCGGTCGACGGTGGCTCGAGGAACTCCCGCAGGCGCTCGAAGACGTCGTCCGGGGCGGCGGACAGCGCGTACTGCCGCTCGCCGGGGCCCTTCTCCGAGTGCGCCGCCGCGACGACCTCGAAGTGCCAGCACGAACCGGGATCGGCGATCCGCAGGTAGCCCTCGATCGGGCCGTCGTACCAGTCGAGCACGGCGAGCCGCTCGACGCGCAGGTCCGCCGGCGGGGTGGTCAGCAGGCGTTCGGCGAGCACGCCGTCAGCCCGCGGTGATCTGTTCCCGGAGGATGTCGCCGTGGCCGGTGTGGCGGGCGAGTTCCTCGATCAGGAACAGGTAGACGAACCGGAGGGTCACCTCGCCGACGACCGGGTGCGTCCACCGGTCGTCGAGCGAGAAGCCGGCCGCGATCTCGCGGGAGCGCGCGCTGGTCCGCTCGTACTCGGCGATCACGCCCTCGACCGTTTCGTCGTCGGCGACCGCGAAACTGACGTCCCCGGGAGTCGAGGGGCCGTCGATCTCGGCCTCGTCGAGCCCGGCGATCAGCCACTGGAACCACCGCCGCTCGGCGACGGCGGCGTGCTTGACCAGGGCGATCGGCGTGGTCAGGGACGGGACGAGCCGGCGCCGGGCGTCGGCTTCCGAGAGGCCTCGGAGGTTTTCGACGAGAGCGAGGCGGCCCCGGTCGATCATGGTTTCCAGCAGGTCACGCTCGGAGCCGGTGGTCTTCTCGGGCAGCACGTACATGCCGCCAGCTTGCCCGAGAATCAGCCCTGGTGCACCGGTGCCGGGTGGTGGCGGCTGATCGGGATGACCATCGGTGTCCCGCTCACCGGGTCCGGGGTCACCTGGCAGCGGACGTCGAAGACCTCCTCGACGAGCTCCTCCGTGATCACCGACGCCGGCTCGCCGGAGGCCACCACGCGGCCCGCCTTCATCGCGATCACGTGGTCGGCGTAGCGGCACGCCTGCGGGAGGTCGTGCAGCACCATCACCACCGTGCGGCCCTCCGCGCGGTTGAGGTCGACCACCAGGTCCAGCACGTCGATCTGGTGGGCGAGGTCCAGGTACGTCGTCGGCTCGTCGAGCAGCAGCACCGGGGTGCCCTGGGCGACCGCCATCGCGATCCACGCGCGCTGGCGCTGGCCACCGGAGAGCTCGTCCACCGGGCGGTCGGCCAGGTCGGTCATCGACGTGGCCTCCAGGGCGGCGCGGACCGCGTCTTCGTCCGATGTGGACCATTGGCGCCACCAGCTCTGGTGTGGGGCGCGGCCGCGGCCGACGAGGTCGGCCACCGTCATGCCCTCGGGCGCCACCGGGGACTGCGGCAGGATGCCGAGCCGCTGGGCGACCTGGCGGGTGGGAAGGTCCTGGATCGAGCGGCCGTCGAGGTACACCGCGCCCGACTTCGGGGTCAGCAGCCGGGCCATCGTGCGCAGCAGCGTCGACTTCCCGCACGCGTTCGCCCCGACGATCGCGGTGATCCGCCCGGGCGGGACGTCGAGGTCGAGGCCGTCGATGACGACCCGGTCGTCGTAGGCGACGCGCAGGTCCTGCACGCGCAGTGACGGTGTCATCTTCTCAGCCTCCGGAGCCGGATCGGTTGGCCCTGGCCAGCAGCCAGAGCAGCAGCGGGGCGCCGAGCGCGCCGGTCACGATGCCGACCGGCAGCGGGGACGCGGTGATCGTGCGGGCCAGGATGTCGCTGCCCAGCACCACGACCGCGCCGGTGAGCGCGGACGCCGTCAGTGGCGGGGAAGCCTGGCGCGCCAGGCGTTGCGCGATCTGCGGCGCGGTCAGCGCGACGAACGAGACCGGTCCCGCGGACGCCGTCGCGAAGGCCACCAGCCCGGCGCCGGACAGCAGCAGGCCCAGCCGCACCGGCTGCACCGGCGTGCCGAGCCCCGCGGCCACGTCGTCACCGAGCTGCAGCGTGCGCATCCACCGCGACAGGGCCAGCACGAGCGGCAGCAGCACCGCCAGCGCGACGGCCAGCGGGACGACGTGCTCCCAGCCGCGGTTGGCGAGGTTGCCGACCAGCCAGCCGATCGAGGCCTGGGCTTCGGTGATCTGCGCGCGGCTGAGCAGGTAGTCGGTCAGGCTGGTGCACATCGCGAAGATGCCGATGCCGACCAGGATGATCCGGTAGCCGGTGGTGCCGCGCCGCCACGCGAGGACGTACACGAGCAGGCCGGTCAGCAGCCCGCCGAGCAGGCCGAGGGTGGTGGTGCCGAGGCCGCCGCCGAAGCCGAAGGAGATCCCGGCGACGACGGCGGTGGCCGCGCCCGCGTTGATGCCGATCATGTCCGGGCTGGCCAGGGGATTGCGCGTGATGGTCTGGAACACCGCGCCGGACGCGCCGAACGCGAGCCCGGCCAGCAGCCCGGTCAGCGCCCGCGGCAGCCGCAGCTCCCGGACGATGTAGCCGGTGCCGCTGTCGCCGCCGCCGAACACCGCGGACAGGACGTCGGACACGCTCAGCGGGACGTCCCCGATCGTCATGCCCACGCAGAACAACACGAACGCGACCACGGCGAGCACCAGCGAGACGGCCACGAGCCGCAGCCGGACCTGCCCGGACACCGCGGGTTTCGCGAGGCGGAAGGTGACGCGGTCGCGCCGCACCTGCAGCAGGCTCATCAGGACTCCACCAGCTTGCGGCGGCGGACCAGCCAGATGAAGAACGGCGCGCCGACGAAGGCGACGATCACGCCCGCCCGGACTTCGCCGGGGCGCGCCATGACCCGGCCGAGGATGTCGGCGGCCAGCAGCAGGCAGGGAGCGAGGACGGCGGTGTAGGGCAGCAGCCACCGGTGGTCCGGGCCGATGACGAACCGCACGGCGTGCGGGACGATCAGGCCGAGGAACACGATCGGGCCGGCGACCGCGACCGAGGCACCGGTCAGGAGCGTGATGGCCAGCGCGCCGCGCAGCCGCAGCGGGCCCAGCCGCCGTCCGAGCGCGACCGCGACGTCGTCGCCGAGCGCGAGGCTGTTGAGCGCGGGGCCGCTGGCGATCGCCAGCACCACGCCGGCCAGGAGGAACGGCAGGACCCGCAGCAGCGAACCGCTGTCGACGCCGGCGAGCGAACCGGCCGACCAGAACCGGAAACGGTTGAGCGCCACCGGGTCCGAGAGCACCATCGCGCTGGTGAACGAGCCGAGCAGGGCCGTGACGGCGGCTCCGGCGAGGGCGAGCTTGACCGGGCTCGAGCCGCTGCGGCCGCGGGTGCCGAGGAAGTAGACGACCACCGTCGCGGCGAGCGCGCCGGCGAAGGCGAACCAGATGTAGCCGTAGAGCGAGCTGACGCCGAGCACGGTGATGGAGAAGACGATGGCGAACGCCGCTCCGGCGCTGATGCCGAGCAGGCCCGGCTCGGCCAGCGGGTTGCGGGTCAGCGCCTGCATGAGCGTGCCGGCCAGGCCGAGCGCGGCGCCGACCAGCACGGCCAGCAGCGTCCGCGGCATCCGGACACTGTGGATGATCACCGCGTCGGCCGAACCGTCGTCGTGCCACAGCACCTGCCAGACGGCGCCGAACGAAATTTCCTTCGACCCCAGCCAGACGCTCAGCAGGCACAGGAAAACCAGGACACCGAGAGCGGCCAGCAGACCGAGCGCGCGGCCCGTGTGTGGCGGGCGTCGCTTGAGAGCGATCCCTCCGGGGTCTGTTCGCACCGCACCTCCGACTGGTATTGATTTTAGGTAAGGCTAACCGATGGTACAGGAGTGCATCCTCACCATCCGTTTGTTAGGGTCACCTAAGTTCGCGCCCCGATCGGGGCGCCGTGAGCAGCGGGAGGCTGGTCTATCGGTGAGCAACGGTGACGCTGTGCAGCAGCAGGGGTCGAGGCTCGGGTTCTGGCGTGACCGCCTCGCTTCGGCCCCGAAGGAGCTGCCGCTCCCGGTCGACCGGCCGTACCTCGGGGAGCCCGTCTTCGCCCGGCTGGACCGGCCGCTGCCCGCCGTCGACGAGCTGACCCTCCTCGCGGCGTTCACGGTGCTGTTGTCCCGGTACACGGGGACGGCGGACGTCGTGCTCGGGATCGGCGCGCTGGTGCCCCTCCGGGTGGATCTGGGCGGCTCACCGGGGTTTGACGAGGTGGTGGCGCGCGTCCGCGAGGCGCGGGAACAGGCCCTGGCGCACGAAGTTCCGTTCGAAGACCTGGTCGCCGAACTCGGACCCGAGCCCGGGCGCGGGGGATCGGTGCTGGTCAACGTGGGTTTCGGCGCCGAGACGGACCTGGCCCTCGACCTGAACCTGACCCGGGACGGCGTGGACTACCGCGCCGACGTCCTCGACGAATCCACTGTGGACCGGATGCTGGACCACCTCGGCAACCTTCTCGCCGACGCCCGCGAACGTCCACAGTGGCCGGTGGCCCGGCTGGAGCTCATGACGGCACCGGAACGGCACCGGATCTTCGAGGAATGGAACGACACGGATTTCGGGACGCCGTTGTCGACCCTGCCGGAGCTGTTCGCGGACCGCGTCCGGGAGGCGCCGGACGCGGTCGCGCTCGTCTTCGAGGACGAGGAACTGACCTACGCCGAGCTGGACGGGCGCGCGAACCGGCTCGCCCACCTCCTCATCGGGCGCGGCGCCGGGCCGGAACAGATCGTCGCGCTCGCCGTGCCGCGCTCGATCGAGATGATCGTCGCCGAGCTGGCCGTCCTCAAGGCCGGCGCCGCCTACCTGCCGCTGGACCCGGACTACCCGGCCGAGCGCATCGCGTTCATGGTCGCCGACGCCCGCCCGGTCTGCGTGGTGACCACGCGCGATCTCGCCGACCGTTTCGACGGCGACGTCCTGCTGCTCGACGACGTCTCGTGGGCCCCGGCGGCGGATCCGGCCGTCGCGATGGTCCCGGCCAACGCCGCCTACGTCATCTACACCTCCGGCTCCACCGGGCGGCCCAAGGGTGTCGTGGTTTCCCACGCCGGTGTCGCGAAGCTGGTCGCGACGCAGTCCGAGCGGTTCGGGGTGGGCCCGCACAGCCGGGTGCTGCAGTTCGCGTCGCCGAGTTTCGACGTCGCGTTCTGGGACCTGTGCCTCGGGCTGCTCTCCGGTGGCCGTCTGGTGATCGTCCCGGCCGAACGCCGGGTGCCCGGCCCCGAGCTGGCCGAGTACGCCCACGCCCACGGCGTCGACTTCATGATCCTGCCGCCCGCCCTGTTGGCCGAGTTCCCGGAAGAGTGCGATCTGCCGAAGGACAGCGTGCTGCTGGCGGGCACGGAACGCGTGGCGCCGGAGCTGGTGCGCCGCTGGGCGCCGGGCCGGCGGATGTTCAACGCCTACGGTCCGACCGAGGCCACGACCAACTCGACGCTCGGGCTCTGCGACCCGCTGATCGCGCCGGGGTCCGCCGTGCCGATCGGCGTGCCGGACCCGGGAACCCGCGCGTACGTCCTCGACGCGCACCTCGCGCCGGTTCCGGTCGGGGTGGTGGGGGAGCTGTACCTCGCGGGCTCCGGCTTGGCGCGCGGCTACCTCGGCCGTCCGGGGCTGACGGCGGAGCGGTTCGTCGCCGATCCGTTCGGTTCCGGCGGGCGGCTCTACCGAACCGGTGACCTGGTCAAGTGGTTGCCGGACGGGCGGCTGGTGTTCCTCGGCCGGGCGGACGACCAGGTCAAGATCCGGGGGTACCGGATCGAGCTCGGCGAGATCGAGTCGGTGCTGGCCGAACACCCGCGCGTCGGCCAGTCGGTCGTCGTCGCGCAGGACGGGCAGCTGATCGCCTACGCCGTGCCGGTGCCCGACCGCGACCAGGCGGCCGAGCGGGGCCACGTCGACGAATGGCACGACGTCCACGAGGAGATGCTCGCCGGCTCCCACGGCATCGAGGAGAACTTCGCGGGCTGGAACTCCAGCTACGACGGCTCCGAGCTCCCCCTGGCCGAGATGCGGGAATGGCACGCGGCGACGATCGAGCGGATCCGCGCGCTGCGGCCGGAGCGGGTGCTGGAGATCGGGGTCGGCAGCGGGCTCATCCTGTCCCGGATCGCCCCGGACGCCGAAACCTATTGGGGTGTCGACCTTTCCGAAAGCGCCATCGAGAACGTCCGGCGCGAGGTCGCGGCCACGGACTACGCGAGCAAGGTGCACCTGGCCGCGCGGCCCGCCCACGATCTGGGCGAGCTGCCGGAGTTCGACACGGTGATCATCAACTCGGTCGCGCAGTACTTCCCGAGCGCCGACTACCTCGCCGAGGTCGTCCGGACCGTCGCGGGCCGGCTGACACCGGGCGGGACGATCTTCCTCGGCGACATCCGGAACCTGCGCTCGCTGCGGGCGTTCCGGACCGCCGTCGAACTGCAGCGCGGCCGGACCGACGTGGCCGCGGTCGACCAGTCGATCGCCCGCGAGGGCGAACTGGTCCTCGACCCGGACTTCTTCCCGGCGCTGGCCCGCGACCTCGACGGCTTCGGCGACGTCGACCTGTGGGTCAAGCGCGGCACCGCGCACAACGAGCTGACCCGGCACCGCTACGACGTCGTCCTGCGGAAGGCGCCGCGGCGTGAGGTGGCCGGGGAGCAGGTCGTCGCGTTCGGCGATCTCGGGGCGGTGGAACGGTTCCTGGCCGCCGAGACGCCGGAGCGGCTGCGGGTCACCGCGATCCCGGACGCGCGGCTGGCCGGCGAGCTGGCCGCGGTCCGCGCCCTGGACACCGGCGACCCCGAAGCGGCCGTGGCCGCCCTCGACCGCCGGGACGGTGTCGACCCCGAGGCCCTGTATGCGCTCGGCGAACAGGTCGGGTACCGCGTCGCCGTCACGTTGGCGGCCGAAGGCGAACTGGAAGCCGTCTTCACGAGGGGCGAAGACGGCGCTGCCTACCGGCCGGTGCGGCAGACGGGCACGCCGGGGTCGTACGCCAACAATCCCGCCGCCCGGCGTGAGACCGGTGCGCTCGTGGCCTCGCTGCGTGCGCACGTGCGGGACCGGCTGCCGCTGTACATGGTGCCGTCGGCGTTCGTGGTGCTCGACAGGCTGCCCGTGCTCGCCTCCGGCAAGCTGGACCGTAAGGCCCTGCCGAGCCCGGAACGCTTCACCGCCGGGCCCGGCCGCGCGCCGCGCAACCCCGTCGAACAGCTGCTGTGCGAGATGTTCGCCGACGTCCTCGGCTGGGGCGGGGCGGGGCCGAACAACACAGTCGGTCCGGACGACGACTTCTTCGCCCTCGGCGGCCACTCGCTGCTCGCCACCCGGCTGATCCAGCGGATCCGCGCGGCCGTCGGCGCCGAGGTGCCGGTGCGGGCGGTGTTCGACGCCCCGACCCCCGCCTCGCTCGCCCACCTCCTCGCCGGGGCCGTCACCGAGACCGCGCGGCGGCCGCTCACCCGCGTCGCCGAACGGCCGGAGCGGCTGCCGCTGTCGTTCGCGCAGCAGCGCCTGTGGTTCCTGCACGGCCTGGAAGGCGGCTCGGCGACCTACAACGTCCCGCTCGTCATGCGGCTGGCCGGTGAGCTGGACGTCGAGGCGCTGCGCCAAGCGCTCAACGACGTCCTGGCCCGGCACGAAGCCCTGCGGACCGTCTTCCCGGTCGCCGACGGCGTGCCCTATCAGGAGGTTCTCCCCGAGGGGACCGTGGAACTCACCGTCCGCGAGGTGTCCGATGTGGACGCCGAAGTGGACGCGATCGTCCGCGGCGTGTTCGACCTCGGTGCCGGGGTCCCGGTGCGCGCGGAACTGCTCGGCGACGGCCCGCGGCGGCACGTGCTCGTCCTCGTCGTGCACCACATCGCCGCCGACGGCTGGTCGCTGTCGCCGCTGTGGCGGGACATCGCGACGGCCTACCGCGCCCGCCGGCACGGTGAGACTCCACAGTGGACGCCGCTGCCGGTGCAGTACGCGGACTACACGCTCTGGCAACGCGATCTCCTGGCCTCCGAAGAAGCCGCCCAGCTCGGCTACTGGCGGGAAACCCTCGACGGCCTGCCCGAGCGCATCCCGCTCCCGCTCGACCGGCCGCACCCGCCGGTCTCGGCCTACCGCGGCGGGTTCTTCACCTTCACCTGGGACGCCAGGCTCCAGGCCGCCCTCGCCGACCTCGCCCGTGCCTGCGGGGCCAGCCCGTTCATGGTCGTGCACGCGGGCCTGACGGCGCTGCTGTCCCGCCTCGGCGCGGGCACCGACATCCCGATCGGCACCCCGATCGCCGGCCGCACCGACCCCGCCCTCGACGACCTCGTCGGCTTCTTCGTCAACACCCTCGTCCTGCGCGTCGACACCGGTGGCGACCCCTCCTTCCGCGACCTCGTCGCCCGGGTCCGCGAACGCAGCCTCGACGCGTACGCCCACCAGGACGTCCCGTTCGAGCGGCTGGTCGAAGCGCTCAACCCGGCCCGGTCGCTGGCGCACCACCCGCTGTTCCAGACCATGCTCGCCTGGCAGAACACCCCCGGCAGCGGTGTCGAGCTGCCCGGGCTGACCGTCACCGAGCAGCCCGTCGGCACCGGCACGGCCAAGTTCGACCTCTGGTTCTCCTTCACCGAGCGGGCCGACGGCGTGGGTGGCCAAGCCGAGTTCAACGCCGAGGTGTTCGACCGGGCCACCGTCGCCGGCCTCCTTGATCGCCTCGAGACCCTGCTCCGGCAGGTCGCCGCCGCCCCGGACCGCCGGCTCGGCTCACTGGACGTGCTGACCGCCGCCGAGCGTGCCGGCCTCGAAAAGACCTGGTCCGGGGCCACGCAGGACGTTCCCGCGGTCACCGTGCCCGAGCTGTTCGCCGCCCAGGTCGCGCGGACCCCCGGGCATCCCGCGCTCGTCTTCGAGGACGACGAACTCACCTACGCCGAGCTGGACGCGGTCTCGAACCGCCTGGCCCGCGTGCTGGCCGCGCGCGGCGCCGGGCCCGAGCGCGTGGTCGCCCTGGCCCTGCCCCGCTCGACGCACCTGGTCACGGGCATCCTCGCCGTGCTCAAGACGGGCGCGGCCTACCTGCCGCTCGACCCCGGCTACCCGGCCGACCGCATCGCCTTCATGCTCGAAGACGCCGATCCGGCGCTGGTGCTGGCCGTCGCGGACACCGCTGTCGAAGGCGCCCTGCTCCTGGACGACCCGGAAACCCTGGCGGGCGTCTCCGGCGAGCCCCTGGAGGTTACCCTCCGGCCGGAGAACCCGGCGTACGTCATCTACACCTCCGGCTCGACGGGCCGTCCGAAGGGCGTCGTCGTCCCGCACGCCGGGATCGTCAACCGGCTGCTGTGGATGCAGGCCGAATACCGCCTCACCGACGGCGACCGCGTGCTCCAGAAGACGCCGTCCAGCTTCGACGTCTCGGTGTGGGAGTTCCTCTGGCCGCTGCTCACCGGGGCCACCGAGGTGCTCGCCCGGCCGGACGGCCACAAGGACCCGGCCTACCTCGCCCGGCTGATCCGCGACCGCGGGATCACCACCGTCCACTTCGTCCCGTCGATGCTCCAGGTCTTCCTCCAGGAACCGGCGGCGGGGGAGTGCCCGAGCCTGCGCCGCGTGCTGTGCAGCGGCGAGGCTCTGCCCCCGGACGCGGTCGCGCAGTTCCACCGGGTCCTCGAAGCCGAGCTGCACAACCTCTACGGCCCGACCGAAGCCTCGGTCGACGTCACCTCGTGGCGGACGTCCACTGAGGACAGTTTCGTCCCGATCGGACGTCCGGTGTGGAACACCCGCACCTACGTCCTCGACGCCGCCCTGCGCCCGGTGCCGCCGGGCACGCCCGGCGAGCTGTACCTGGCCGGCGTCCAGCTCGCCCGCGGGTACCTCGGCCGGGCCGGGCTCACCGCCGAGCGGTTCGTCGCCGACCCGTTCGGCGCGCCCGGCACCCGGATGTACCGCACCGGCGACCTCGCCCGCTTCCGGCCCGACGGCGTCCTGGAGTTCCTCGGCCGCGGCGACGAGCAGATCAAGATCCGCGGCTTCCGCGTCGAGCCGGGCGAGATCGCCGCGACCCTGTCCGCGCACGACGACGTCGCCCACGCCGTCGTCGTCGCCCGCGAAGACCGCCCCGGCGACGTCCGGCTGGTCGGGTACGTCGTCCCCGCCGGCACCTCCGGTTCGGCCGAGGAGGAGACCGAGCAGGTCGGCGAGTGGCGCGAGCTGTACGACTCGATGTACTCCGGCGACGACGACGAGTTCGCGGGCTGGAACTCCAGCTACACCGGCGAGCCGATCCCGCGCGAGGAGATGCGCGAGTGGCGCGACGCGATCGTCGCCCGGATCCGCGCCCTCCGGCCGAAGCGGGTCCTGGAGATCGGCGTCGGCAGCGGCCTGCTGCTCACCGAGCTGGCTCCGGACTGCGAGGCGTACTGGGGGACCGACTTCTCCGCCGAGGTCATCGCCGCGCTGGGGAAGCGGGTCGCGGCCGATCCCGTGCTCGCCGACCGCGTCGAACTGCGTACCGGCGACGCCGCCGACCTCGACGGCCTGCCGTCCGGGTTCTTCGACACGATCGTGCTCAACTCCGTCATCCAGTACTTCCCGAGCGGGACCTACCTCCTCGACGTCGTGCGGAAGGCTCTGGCGCTCCTGGCTCCGGGCGGGGCGCTGTTCGTCGGGGACGTCCGCGACCTGCGGCAGGTCCGGGCGTTCCACACCGCCGTGGCCCAGGCGCGCGGCGGCGACGTCGAACAGCGGCTGCTGCGGGAGAAGGAACTCCTGGTCGCGCCGGAGTTCTTCGCGGGGCTCGACGGGGTCGTCGCGGACATCCGCGTCAAGCGCGGCCGGGCGGTCAACGAACTCACCCAGTACCGCTACGACGTCGTCCTGCGCCCGGGGACCGCTGAGCCACACCCGGTGGAGACGCTGACCTGGGGCACCGATGTGTCCTCTGTGGAGGAGGTGGCCGAGCGGCGCCGCGACGGCCTGCGCGTCGAAGGCGTCTCGAACGGCCGGATCACCGACGGCGTGAACCCCGAAGACTGGTACGCCCTGGGTGCGGTCGTCACCTGGTCCGCCGCCGGTGACGGTTCGGTCGACGTCCTCTTCGCCGTCGAACCGGCGGGAGCGTTCCGGCCCGGCCCACACCCGATCCTCGGCTACACCGGCAATCCCCGGCGGTCGCGCCGGAGCATCGCCCTCCCGGCCGCCCTGCGGACCTTCGCCGCCGCACGGCTGCCGGAGCACATGGTGCCGTCGGCGATCGTCGTCCTCGACGCGCTGCCGGTGACGGCGAACGGCAAGCTTGACCGCCGCGCGCTGCCCGCCCCGGAAGCGAGCACCCTGGTCTCCGACCGCGAGCCGCGCACGCCGGTCGAACGGCAGCTGTGCGAGCTGTTCGCCGACGTCCTCGGCCTCCCGCGGGTCGGCCCGGACGACAGTTTCTTCGCTCTCGGCGGCCATTCCCTGCTGGCGACCCGGCTGATCGCCCGCGTCCGGACCACGCTCCACGCCGAGCTCGAGGTGCGGGCGGTCTTCGAGACGCCGACCCCGGCGGGGCTGGCCGCAGTGCTCGCCACCGCCCGCGGCACCGCGCGGCCGCCCCTGCTCCCCGCACGACGGCCGGACCTGGTTCCGCTGTCCGGCGCCCAGCAGCGGCTGTGGTTCCTGCACCACCTCGAAGGACCGTCGGCCACCTACAACGTCCCGCTGATCATGCGCCTCGAAGGTGACCTCGACGTCGACGCGCTGCGCCTGGCGCTTTCGGACGTGGTCGCCCGCCACGAAGCCCTGCGCACCCGGTTCCCGCAGCGCGACGGCGTGCCCTACCAGGACGTCCTCCCGGCCGGAGAAGCCGACCTGCCGGTTCGCGAGGTCACCGACCTCGACGAGGCCCTGACCCGGCTGGTCCGCGGCTCCTTCGACCTGGAACGGCACGCGCCGATGCGGGCGGAGCTGCTGCGGCTGGACGCCCGGGAGCACGTCTTCGCGCTGGTGTTCCACCACATCGCCTCCGACGGCTGGTCGATGGCCCCGCTGTGGCGCGACATCGCCACGGCCTACGCCGCCCGCCGCGCCGGTGACGCTCCACAGTGGACGCCATTGCCGGTCCAGTACGCGGACTACACGCTGTGGCAGCAGGACCTGCTCGGCCGCGAAGACGACCCGGACAGCGTGCTGAGCACGCAGCTGGACTACTGGCGGACGGCCCTCGACGGCCTGCCGGACCGGATCGAGCTGCCCCTGGACCGGCCGCACCCGGCGACCGCGACCTTCCGCGGCGAGCTGCACACCTTCACCTGGGACGCGGGGCTCCACGCGGGCCTGGCCGACCTGGCCCGCGAGAGCGGCGCGAGTGTGTTCATGGTGGTGCACGCGGCGCTGGCCGCCCTGCTCACCCGCCTCGGGGCGGGCACCGACGTGCCGATCGGCTCGCCGATCGCCGGCCGCACCGACCCGGCCCTGGACGACCTCGTCGGCTTCTTCGTCAACACCCTGGTCCTGCGCGTCGACACCGGCGGCGAGCCGACGTTCCGCGAGCTGCTCGCCCGCGTCCGCGAGCGCAACCTCGACGCCTACGCCCACCAGGACGTGCCGTTCGAGCGCCTGGTCGAGGTGCTCAACCCGGCGCGGTCGCTGGCGTACCACCCGCTGTTCCAGGTCATGATCGCCGGGCAAAACAACGCCCGCGCGCAAGCGACCCTGCCCGGCCTGGCCGTCACCGAGATCCCGGTGACCACCGGGACGTCGAAGTTCGACCTCGCGATCTCCCTGACCGAGCGCGACGCCGGAATCGCCGGGGTCCTCGAATTCAACGCCGACGTCTTCGACCACGCGGGCGCGAACGCGATCCTGCGCCGTCTCGAAGTGCTGCTGCGCGCGGCGCTGACCGAGCCGGATCGCCCCGTCGGGGCCCTGGGCCTCCTCGAAGGAGACGAGCGCGACCGGGTGCTCACCGAGTGGGCCGGGTCCCTCGAACCGGCGGGCACCGAGACGTTCCCCGGAATGTTCGCCCGCCGCGTCGCCGAGGCCCCGGACGCGGTGGCGCTCGTGTTCGAAGACGTCGAACTCACCTACGCCGAAGTGAACGCGCGTGCCAACCAGCTCGCGCACCTGCTGCTCGCCCGCGGCGCCGGGCCGGAGCGGGTCGTCGCGCTGGCCGTCCCTCGGTCCCTCGACATGATCGTCGCCGAGCTGGCGGTGCTCAAGGCCGGTGCCGCGTACCTGCCGATCGACGTCGACTACCCGGGCGACCGGATCGCCTACATGGTCGAGGACGCGGCCCCGGTGTGCGTCGTGACCACCCGGGAGGCCGAGGCGAAACTGCCTGCGTCCCTGCCGCGGGTGCTCCTGGAGGACACCGCTCTCGCGGATATGTCCACTGAGGACCCGCAGGTCGTGATCACGCCCGAGAACGCGGCCTACGTGATCTACACCTCCGGCTCGTCGGGACGGCCCAAGGGCGTCGTCCTCCAGCACTCCGGCGTCGCGAAGCTGGTCGCCACCCAGGTCGAGCGCTTCGGCGTCGGCCCGCACAGCCGGGTGCTGCAGTTCGCGTCGCCGAGTTTCGACGTCGCCTTCTGGGACCTCTGCCTCGGGTTGCTTTCGGGCGGGCGCCTGGTGGTCGTCCCGGCCGAGCGGCGGGTCGCGGGCCCGGCGCTCACCGAGTACGCGCACGCGCACGGCGTCGACTTCATGATCCTGCCGCCCGCCCTGCTCGACGCCATGCCGGCGGACCTCGACCTGCCGCGCGACAGCGTGCTGCTCGCCGGCACCGAACGCGTGTCACCGGAGCTGGTGCGCCGCTGGGCGCCCGGACGGCGGATGTTCAACGCCTACGGCCCGACCGAAGCGACCACCAACTCGACGCTCGGCGAGAGCGACCCCGCCGAGCTGGCGGACGCGACGGTCGTCCCCATCGGCATCCCCGACCCGGGCACGCGCGCGTACGTGCTCGACGCCGGGCTGCGGCCGGTGCCGCCCGGCGTGGTGGGGGAGCTGTACCTCGCGGGCTCCGGCCTGGCGCGCGGCTACCTCGGCCGCCCGGGGCTGACGGCGGAGCGGTTCGTCGCGGACCCCTTCGGTTCCGGCGGGCGGCTCTACCGCACGGGTGACCTGGTCAAGTGGCTGCCGGACGGGCGGCTGGTGTTCCTGGGCCGGGCCGACGACCAGGTCAAGATCCGCGGCTACCGCATCGAACTCGGCGAGATCGAGTCCGTGCTGGCCGAGCACCCGGCCGTCGGGCAGACCGTCGTCGTCGCGCAGGACGGGCGGCTCATCGCCTACGCCGTGCCCGCGGCCGGGCGGGACGAAGCAGCCGAACTGGACCACGTCGGCGAGTGGCGCGAGCTGCACGAGAACGTCTTCACCGAAGCCGCGTCCGGTGGCCTGGAGGAGAACTTCACCGGCTGGAACTCCAGCTACGACGGCTCCGAGATACCCCTCGAAGAGATGCGCGAGTGGCACGCGGCGACGATCGACCGGATCCGGTCCCTGCGGCCGAAGCGCGTCCTGGAGATCGGCGTCGGCAGCGGGTTGATCCTGTCGCGGATCGCGCCGGACGCCGAGGAGTACTGGGGCGTCGACCTGTCCGAGCAGGCCATCGCCAACCTGCGGCGCGAACTCGCCGCGACGCCGTACGCGAGCAAGGTCCACCTGGCCGCGCGGCCCGCCCATGACCTGGGCGAGCTGCCGGAGTTCGACACGGTGATCATCAACTCGGTCGCGCAGTACTTCCCGAGCGTCGGCTACCTTGCCGAAGTCCTCCGCACGGCCGCCGCGCACGTCCGGCCGGGCGGGGTCATCTTCCTCGGCGACATCCGGAACCTCCGCTCGCTGCGGGCGTTCCGGACCGCGACCGAGCTGCGCCACGGCCGCTGCGACGTCGCCGCGGTCGACCAGGCGATCGCCCGCGAAGGCGAACTCGTCCTGGACCCGGACTTCTTCCGGGCCCTCGACCTCGACGGCTTCGACGACGTCGACCTGTGGGTCAAGCGCGGCCACGCCCACAACGAGCTGACCCGGCACCGCTACGACGTCGTCCTGCGGAAGGCCCCGCGGCCCGGCACCCCCGAAGAGCTGGTCGTCGCACTGGACGACCTGGAAGAGGCCTTGGCCGCGCGCCCGGCCCGGCTGCGCGTGACCGGCGTGCCGAACGCCCGGCTGTCCGGGGAACTCGCCGCCGTCACCGCGCTGGCCGCGGGCGACGCCGAAGCGGCACTGTCCGCTTTGGACGGTCGCGACGGGGTGGACCCCGAGACCCTGCACGACCTCGGCGAGCGGCACGGCTACCGCGTCCACGCGACTCTCACCGCGGACGCAGGCGCTCTGGAAGTCGTGTTCACCACCGGCGAGCCGCAGCGGATCCACCGCGGCCGCCCGGTCCGGGCCGCCCTCGAAGCGCTGGGCAACCACCCGGCCGGGCAGCGGGACACGAGCGCACTGGTGGCGGCGCTGCGGGCGCACGTGCGCGACCGGCTGCCGCAGTACATGGTGCCCTCGGCGTTCGTGGTCCTCGACCGGCTCCCGCTGCTGGCGTCCGGCAAGCTGGACCGGCGGGCCCTGCCGAGCCCGGACCAGCAGGCGGTGACCCCCGGCCGGGCCCCGCGCACGCCGGTCGAAGAGGTCCTCTGCGGTCTCTTCGCCGAAGTCCTCGACACGGCGTCGATCGGCGTCGACGACGACTTCTTCGCCCTCGGCGGCCATTCGCTGATGGCGACCCGCCTGGTCGCCCGGCTGCGCGCGGTGTTCGGCGTCGAACTGCAGGTGCGGTCGGTGTTCGAGACGCCGACGGTCGCCGGGCTGGCCGCGCTGCTGGCCACTTCGGACTCCGGAGACGCCCGGCCCGCGCTGGTGCGCGCCGACCCGCGGCCGGACGTGCTGCCGTTGTCGTTCGCCCAGCAGCGGCTGTGGTTCCTGCACCGCCTCGAAGGCCCGTCGGCGACCTACAACATGCCGACCGCGGTCCGGCTGACCGGCGCCCTCGACGTCGACGCCCTGCGCACGGCGCTGGCCGACGTGGTCGAGCGGCACGAAGCCCTGCGCACGGTCTTCCCCGAGATCGACGGCGAAGCCCGGCAGCTCGTCCTCGACGACGTCTCGATCCCGCTGCCGGTCCACGCCGTCACCGAGGCCACGCTCGCCGACGCGGTGTCCGAAGCGGCGGGAACGGTGTTCGAGCTGGAGTCGGAAATCCCGCTGCGGGCCCGGCTGCTGCGCCTCGGCGGCCGCGAGCACGTCCTGGTGCTGGTGTTCCACCACATCGCCTCCGACGGCTGGTCGACCGCGCCGCTGTGGCGGGACCTCGCGACGGCCTACACCGCCCGCCAGGCCGGTTCGGCTCCACAGTGGACACCGTTGCCGGTGCAGTACGCGGACTACACGCTGTGGCAGCGGGACGTCCTGGGCGAGCCGGTCATCGAACCGCAGCTGGCGTACTGGCGCGAAGCCCTCGCCGGGCTGCCCGAGCGGATCGAGCTGCCCACCGACCGGCCGCACCCGGCCGAAGCCTCCTACCGCGGCGAGCAGTTCGCCTTCGGCTGGGACGCCGAGCTCCACGGTGGGCTCGTCGAACTGGCCAGGGCCTGCGGGGCCAGCGTCTTCATGGTCGTGCACGCCGGGCTCACCGCCGTGCTCACCCGGCTCGGCGCGGGCACCGACATCCCCCTCGGCACCTCCATCGCCGGCCGCACCGACGCCGCCCTCGACGACCTGGTCGGGTTCTTCGTCAACACCCTGGTCCTGCGCGTGGACACCGGCGGCGACCCGTCGTTCCGCGACCTGGTGGCCCGGGTGCGGGACCGCAGCCTCGACGCCTACGCCCACCAGGACGTCCCGTTCGAGCGGCTGGTCGAAGCGCTGAACCCGACCCGGTCCCTCGCCTACCACCCGCTGTTCCAGACGATGCTGGCCTGGCAGAACAACGCCGTCGCCGACCTCGCGCTGCCGGGCCTCACGGTCGCGGAAGAGCCGGTCCGGACCGGCACCGCGCGCGCGGACCTGACGTTCTTCGTCGGCGAGCGGCCCGGGAACCAGGCCGGGATCCGCGGGACCGCCGAGTACAACAGCGACGTGTTCGACCGCGGGACCGTCGAGGCGATCCTCGAGCGGCTCCGGACGCTCCTGGCCGCCGTCGTCGCCGACCCGGAAAGCCGGATCGGTGCCGTCGACCTGCTCACCGCGGCCGAGCACGACCAGCTCGCCGCCGATCCCGCGACCCCGCTGCCCGCGGAGACGGCCGCCGAGCTCTTCGCGGCCCAGGTGGCGCGGACGCCGGACGCGCTCGCCTTGACGTTCGGGTCCGAGCGGCTGACCTACGCCGAGCTGGACGCGCGGGCCACGACCCTGGCCCGGGCGCTGCTCGCGCGGGGTGCCGGGCCGGAACGCGTGGTGGCGGTCGCGCTGCCGCGGTCGGTCGACCTGGTCGTGGCCCTCCTCGCGGTGCTCAAAACCGGGGCCGCCTACCTGCCCCTCGACCTGAACCACCCGGCGGACCGCATCGAGCTGATGCTCACCGACGCGGCACCCCACCTGGTCATCGCCGAAGACGGCCTGCGCCCCGGGGTCGTGAGTGAGAAAGAGGGTTCTAACCCGCCTTACCACTCACGACCAGCCACGGCAGACGACCTGGCGTACGTGATTTTCACGTCCGGCTCCACCGGACGCCCGAAGGCCGTCGCCGGAACCCAGCGAGCCCTGGCCAACCGGCTGCACTGGGGCCGGGACCTCGCTCGCGGCGTGCGCGTGGCGAAGAGCGCGCTGACGTTCATCGACGGCTCGACCGAGCTGCTCGGCGGGCTCGTCGCCGGTGACCCGGTGGTCCTGGCCGACGACACCACGGCGACCGACCCGATGGCACTGGCCGCCTTCGTCCGCGAAACCGGCGCCCAGGTGCTCACCGTGGTGCCGAGCCTCCTCGACACCTTCGCCGAGGACGCCCCCGCCGGGGCGTTCGACTCGGTGGCCACCTGGATCACCAGCGGTGAACCGCTTTCCGAGGCCCTCGCCGCGAAGGTCGCGGCTCGCTGGCCGTCGGCGAAGCTGGTCAACCTCTACGGCTGTTCGGAGGTCGCGGGCGACAGCCTGGCCCAGGTCTGCGGCCCGGTGGCCATCGGACGGCCGGTCGCGAACACCCGCGCGTACGTCCTCGATGCGGCATTGCGGCCGGTGCCGCCGGGCGTGCGCGGCGAGCTGTACCTGGCCGGCGCCGGTGTCGCGCGGGGTTACCTCGGCCGCCCGGCGCTCACCGCCGAACGGTTCGTCGCCTCGCCGTTCGAGCCGGGGGAGCGGATGTACCGGACCGGCGACCTGGTCCGCCGCCGCGCCGATGGGACGTTGGACTTCCTCGGCCGCGCCGACCAGCAGATCAAGATCCGCGGCTTCCGCGTCGAACCCGGCGAAGTCGAAGCCGCGCTGATGGACGATCCTTCGGTGGCGCGTGCGGCCGTGATCGCGCGGGACAGCCGGCTGATCGCGTACGTGGCACCGGCCGGTGACCCGGTCGCGCTGCGGGCGCGGCTGGCCGAGCGGCTGCCGGAGTACCTGGTGCCGTCGGCGATCGTGGTGCTCGACGCGCTGCCGCTGAACGCCAACGGCAAGCTCGACCGGGCCGCCCTGCCCGACCCGGAGATCCGGACGTCCGGCCGTCTCGCGCGGACCCCGGCCGAGCAGGCGCTGTGCGAGCTGTTCGCCGACGTCCTCGGCGTGCCGTCGGTCGGCCCGGACGACGGGTTCTTCGCCCTCGGCGGGCACTCGCTCCTCGCCACGCGGCTGGTCAGCCGGATCCGCGCGCTGCTCGGCGTCGAAGTGCCGATCCGGGCGGTGTTCGACGCGCCGACCCCGGCCCGGCTCGCCGAAGCCCTGGACCCGGGGCGCGGCCGCCGTCCCGCGCTGGTCGCGGCCGACCGGCCGGACGTCCTGCCGCTGTCGTTCGCGCAGCAGCGGCTGTGGTTCCTCGACCGCCTCGACGGGCCGTCCGCGACCTACAACATCCCGTGGGCGTGGGAACTGTCCGGACCGGTCGACACCGACGCGCTGCGGGCCGCCTTGGGTGACGTCGTCGCCCGCCACGAGGTTCTCCGGACACTCCTGGTCGAAGCAGACGGCACGCCACGGCAGGTCGTGCTCGACGAGGCGGTCCCGGTGCTGGTCACCGAGACGGCGGCCGACCTCGACGAGCGCGTTGCGGCGGCGGCGTCGTACTGCTTCGCCCTCGACGCCGAGATCCCGATCCGCGCCACGCTCGTCTCGACCGGACCGGACCGGCACGTGCTCGTGCTGCTGGTCCACCACATCGCGGGCGACGGCTGGTCGCTGCCGCCGCTGAAGCGGGACCTCGACACCGCCTACGCGGCCCGGCTGCGCGGCGAGCGTCCACGATGGACGCCGTTGCCAGTGCAGTACGCGGACTACACGCTCTGGCAGCGGGCGATGTTCGGTCGCGCCGACGATCCGGACAGCCTCCTCGGCCGGCAGGCGGCGTTCTGGCGGGACACCCTCGCGGGGCTCCCCGACGAGCTGGCCCTCCCGGCCGACCGGCCCCGCCCGGCGCGGTCGACCAACCGCGGCGCCGCCGTGCCGTTCACCGTGCCCGCCTCCGTCCACAAGGGACTCCAGGAGCTGGGCCGGCGCAGCGGCACCAGCACGTTCATGGTCCTGCAGGCGGCACTGGCCACGCTGCTGACCCGGCTCGGCGCGGGCACCGACATCCCGCTCGGCACGCCGGTGGCCGGCCGCTCCGACCACGCGCTGGAAGACCTCGCCGGATTCTTCGTCAACACCCTGGTCCTGCGCACCGACACCGGCGGCGACCCGACGTTCCGCGAGCTGCTGGACCGCGTCCGGGAGGCCGACCTGGCCGCGTACGCCCACCAGGAACTGCCGTTCGAGCACCTCGTCGAACTGCTCAACCCGCCGCGGTCCCTTTCCCGGCACCCGCTGTTCCAGGTCATGCTCGCGGTCTACCACTCCGGCTCGGAACCGGAACGGCTGCTCGGGCTCGACGCGGCCTACCGGGACACCGGGCTGCGGCAGGCGAAGTTCGACCTGTCCTTCGACCTGGTCGAAACGGCCGACGGCATCGACGGCGACCTCGAATACAGCCTCGACCTGTTCGACGAGCCGACGGCCCGGACGCTGACCGAGCGCCTGGTCCGGGTGATGACCGCGGTCGTCGCGGACCCCGACCGGCCGCTGAGCCGGCTCGACGTCCTCGATGCTCCGGAGCGGGAGCGCGTCCTGCGCGAGTGGGGTGCCGGGGCGCCGCTGACCGTCTCGGCGCCGACGGTGGTCGACCGGCTGGCGGCCCAGGTGGCGGCGACGCCGGACGCGACCGCGCTGAGCGACGCGCACTCGAGCGTCACGTTCGCGGAGTTCGCCGCGCGGACCGACCGCCTCGCCCGGTGGCTCGCGGCGCAGGGCGCGGGGCCGGAGAAGGTGGTGGCGCTGGTGCTGCCGCGGTCGGCCGCGGTCGTCGAGGCGATCTTCGGCGTCTTCAAGACGGGCGCGGCCTACCTGCCCGTGGACCCGGACCAGCCCGCGGACCGGATCTCGGCGATCCTCGCCGACTCCGGCGCCGCACTGGTTTTGAGCAGCCGTTCGCTCGCGTCGCTCGTTCCGGGCGCGTTGTTCGTCGAGGACATTGTGGACTGTGCTGCGGCGCTTACCCCGCCGTCGCCCTCGAACCCGGCGTACGTGCTCTACACGTCCGGGTCCACCGGCAAGCCCAAGGGCGTGGTCGTCCCGCACTCCGGGCTGGTCAACCTGTTCCACAGCCACCGCGAAACGCTCTACCGTCCGGCCGTCGCCGCGGCGGGCGGGCGGCGGCTGCGGATCGGGCACGCGTGGGCGTTCTTCTTCGACGCGTCCTGGCAGCCCCAGCTGTGGCTGCTCGACGGGCACGAGGTGCACGTCGTCGACGACGACACCCGCCGCGACCCCGAGCGGCTGGCGGCGGTGGTGCGCGAGCGCGAACTCGACTTCCTCGAGCTCACGCCGTCGCACTTCGCGCAGCTGGCCGCGGCCGGGGTGATCGCGGACGGCCGGTGTGCCCTCGGCGTGGTCGGTGTCGGCGGTGAAGCCGTGTCGCAGACGCTGTGGGAGACGCTGTCGTCGATGCCGGGCACGCAGGCGTACAACCTCTACGGCCCGACCGAGGCCACAGTGGACGCTCTGGTCGGCCGCTTCGGGGACGCCGACCGGCCGGTGGTCGGCCGCCCGGTGCACAACACGCGCGCGTACGTCCTCGACGGCGGCCTCTCGCCGGTCCCGGCCGGGGTGCCGGGCGAGTTGTACCTGGCCGGCGCCGGGCTGGCCCGGGGCTACCACGGGCGGCCGGGGCTCACCGCGGACCGGTTCGTCGCCGACCCGTTCGGGCCGCCGGGGGAGCGGATGTACCGCACCGGCGACCTGGTGCGGTGGCAGCCGGACGGGCAGCTCGAGTACCTCGGCCGCACCGACGACCAGGTCAAGCTCCGCGGCTTCCGGATCGAGCCGGGCGAAATCGAGTCGGCGCTGGCCCGGCACGACGACGTCACGGAGGCGCTGGTCGTCGTCCGGGACGAACGGCTGGTCGCGTACACGACACCGGCGAACGCGGATCCGGTGCGGCTGCGGGAGTTCCTGGCCCGGTCGCTACCGGAGTACATGGTGCCCGCGGCGATCGTCCCCTTGGCCGCGTTCCCCGTGACCCCCAACGGGAAGCTGGACCGGACGGCGTTGCCGGAGCCCGGGTTCGCAGCCCGCGGCCGGGCCCCCGAGACGGCCACGGAGCAGGCGCTCTGCGAGATCTTCGCGGAGGTACTGGGAGTGGCCGCCGTCGGCGCCGACGACGACCTGTTCACCCTCGGCGGCCATTCGATGCTGCTGGTGGTCCTGCGCAACCGGATCACCGAGCGGCTCGGGACCGAGCTGCCCATCGCCGAGTTCTTCCGCACCCCCACCGCGGCGGGCCTCGCCGCGCTGCTGAACGAAGACAAGGACAGCCAGTGCACCGCACCCTGATGAACGCCAAGATCCACCGCGCCACCGTCACCCAGGCCGACCTGCACTACGTCGGCTCGCTGACCATCGACGCGGACCTGATGGTCGCCGCGGACATCGTCGAGGGCGAGAAGGTCCAGGTCGTCGACATCACCAACGGCGCCCGGCTGGAGACCTACGCCATCACCGGCGAGCCCGGGTCCGGCGTGATCGGCGTCAACGGCGCCGCGGCGCACCTCGTGCACCCCGGCGACCTCGTCATCATCATCACCTACGCCCAGGTGGCGGAGTCCGAGCGCGCCGGGCACCGGCCGCGGGTGGTGCACGTGGACGCGGACAACCGGCAGGTTCACCTCGGGCACGACCCGGCCGAGCCGGTGCCGGGCGCCACCGCGCAGCGGTCCGGCCGTGGGCGCTGACACAGTTGCTTTTGACAGGCTTACCTAAATAAGGTGTGCCTAAGTTAAACCCCTGCGAGAGGTGCTCATGTCCGTGTTCCCAGCCGCCGGGCTCAGCCGGCGTGGATTCCTGATCGGGGCGGGTGGCCTCGCCGCCGCCGCGGCCCTCACCGCCTGCGGCAGCGGTGACAAGCCGTCGAGCGGTGCCGCGGGCGGCCCGTGGGAGTTCACCGACGACCGCGGTCAGAAGGCCTCGCGCGACCAGCGTCCGGCGCGGGTGGTGGCCTACGCCAGCTCGGCCGCGGCGCTCTGGGACTACGGCGTCCGCCCGGTCGGCGTGTTCGGCCCGCAGAAGACCGCCGACGGCGGCAAGGAAATCCAGGCCGGCAACATCGACCTGAACGCGGTCACCTCCATCGGCAACGCCTGGGACGACTTCAGCATGGAGAAGTTCGCCGCGCTCAAGCCGGACCTGGTCGTCACCGGCCTGACCGGCACCAAGCCGACGGACATGTGGGTGCTCACCGACGACCTCGGCCCCAAGGTGCAGCAGGTCGCGCCGATCGTCGCGCTTTCGGAGTACAAGGTCACGCTGCCCAAGGTGATCGAGCGGTACTCGCAGCTGGCCGTCGCCCTGGGCGGCGACGCGAACTCGGCGACCATGAAGCAGGCCAAGGCGGACTTCGAGAAGGCGTCCGAGGACCTGCGCGCGGCGGCGAAGGAGAAGGCCGGTCTCAAGGTCCTCGTGTTGTACGGCGACAAGGACGGCCTCTACATCGCGAAGCCGGACTTCTTCGCGGATCTCGCGTACTACCGCGAGCTCGGCCTGGACATCGTCTCCGGCGGCGGCAGCGAGGACTACTGGGAGCAGCTGTCCTGGGAGCAGGCGGGCAAGTACCCGGCCGACCTGATCCTGACCGACTCGCGTTCGTACGCGCTGCCGCGGGCCCAGATGACGCAGTTCCCGACCTGGAACCAGCTGCCCGCGGTCAAGGCGAACCAGCTGGGCGACTGGTCGGCCGAGCCGCGGTTCAACCACCTGCTCGCCACGCCGGTTATCCAGAAGCTGACCGCGCTGGTGAAGGGTGCCCGCACGGACATCACCGCCTGAGGAGGCCCGCCGTGACCAACCCGTTCGAAGACCCGTCCGCGACGTACCTGGTGCTGGTGAACGCCGAGAACCAGCACAGCCTGTGGCCGGAGTTCGCGGACGTCCCGGCCGGCTGGACGGTCGCCTTCGGCCCGTCGTCCCGCCAGGAGTGCCTGGACCACGTGGAAGCGAACTGGACGGACATGCGCCCGAAGTCCCTGGCCGACGCCATGGACGCCTGACCTTTTTCCCGCACGGCACGCCGGAAGCCAAGCGGCTCCCGGCGTGTCGTCTTTCCCGCCACGCGTGATGCCTCCCCAATCACGCGAGAAGCCCCTCCAGTCACGTGAGTTGCCCCCTCAATCACGCGAGTTCCGGGCCGGATCACCCGACTTTCGTGTACCTGGCCGGACGACTCGCGTACCCGGAGGGTCGGTTCGTGTGATCGGAGGGGCATCTCGTGTGATCAGAGGGGCATCAGGCGTGACTGGAGGGGTATCAGGCGCGCTGGCCGGACCACGCCTCCCAGAGCTTCGAGTACCGGCCACCGGCGGCGACCAGCTCGTCGTGGGTGCCGGACTCCACCACCGCGCCCGCGTCGAGGACCACGATCCGGTCGGACGCCGCGGCCTGCGTCAAGCGGTGGGCCACCACCAGGGCCGTTCGTCCTTCGAGGGCCGCCGCGGCCGCCGCTTCCAGGACCTTCGAGCCCGCGCTGCCCGCTTCCGCCGTGGCCTCGTCGAGGATCGCGATCGGCGGGTCGGCCAGCACCAGCCGGACCAGGGCCAGCTGCTGCGCCTGCGTCACCGTCAGCTGGTGACCGCCTTCGCCGACGACCGTCGCCAGCCCGTCGGGCAGCGACGAAACCCACGTCAACGCCCCCACCTTGGCCAGCGCCGCCCGCAGTTCGGCGTCGGTCGCCGACGGGCGGGCGAGCCGCAGGTCCTCGGCCAGCGGCCCCGCGAAGACGTGGACCTCCTGGCTGATCAGCCCCACCGTCCGGCGGACGGCTTCGGGCCCCAGCTCCTCCAACGGCACGCCGCCGAGCGTGACCGATCCCGCGTCCGGCCGGTGGATGCCGGCGATCAGCTTGGCCAGCGTCGTCTTCCCGGCCCCGCTTGCGCCGACCAGTGCCACCCGTTCGCCGGGGGCGACCCCCAGGTCGACGTCGCGCAGCACCGGGTGACCGTCCACATAGGAGTACCCGAGTCCGGCCGTCTTCACCGACGCGTCCGCCGGCCGTGACGGCTGCGAAGGCGACGCTTCGGCCGGCAGGTCGGCGACACCGATCAGCCGCGCGAGGCTGGCCGCGGCCGCCTGCGCGTCGTCGACCAGCGCCAGCGCCGTCATGATCGGCCCGAACAGGCTGTGGAAGTACAGCGCCGCCGCCGTCGCGACGCCGACCGTCACCGCGTCCGCGCCCACCAGCACGAACCCGAGCGCCAGCATCGCCGCCAGCCCGACGAACTCCGCCGCGTTGAGCCGCGAGTAGAACCGCGTCACCAGGCGGATGCCCTGCAGCGCCAGCGAAACGGCCGCGTCGGACCGCTGCCGCACCCGCTCCAGGTGGGGGCCCGAGAGCCCGAACGCCCGGACCGTCTTCGCGCCGCCGATGGTGTCGAGCAGCTGCTGCTGTTGCGCCCCGACCGCCTCTCGCTGGGCGGCGTACAACGGCTTGGCGCGCGGCACGTACCAGCGCACGGTCCACAGCTGGATCGGCACGGCCAGCAGAGCGGCCAGCAGGAACCGCCAGTCCAGCACGGCCAGCGCGCCGAACGTCAGCACCACCGTCAGCACCGAGCGCCCCAGCTCGGGCAGCGCCTGCCGGACGCCCTCGGCGACCACCGAGACATCGTTCGTCACGCGGGCGGTGAGGTCGCCGGACCCGGCGCGTTCCAGCTGTTCGAGCGGCAGCCCGAGCGCGCGTTCGATGAAGCGCTCGCGCAGCTCGGCCAGGATCGTCTCGCCCAGGCGCGCGACCAGCGACACGCCGATCGCCGTCGCCACCGCCTGCGCCACCGCGACGAGCACGAGGCCCACGATCGGCGTGACCAGCTCGGCCGCCGGGCGGCGGGTGGCGACCAGGTCGACGACCCGGCCGAGCAGGGGCGCGGTCAGCAGGCCGATCGCGGTGGCCGCGACGAGCGCGGTGAACGCGGCCGCGGCGCGGCCTTTCGCCCGGCCGACGAGCTCGCCGACGACGGCGCGGATCCGGCGGCCGCCGGCCACGGGGAGCAGTTCGCGGGTCATGACAGCACCGCCGCTCGGTAGTCGGGACGGCCGGCCAGCTCGGCGTGACTGCCCTCGCCCGCGACGCGCCCGTCGTCGAGGAGGACGACGCGGTCGGTGGCCGCCAGCAGCGCCGGGCTGGTGGTGACGAGGATCGTGGTGCGGCCGCGCCGCAGTGCGGCGAGCCCCGCGGCGATCCGGGCCTCGGTGACCGTGTCGACGGCGGTCGTCGGGTCGTGCAGCACCAGCACCGGCGCGTCGGCGGCGAGCGCCCGGGCGAGTGCGACCCGCTGCCGCTGCCCGCCCGACAGCGACCGGCCGCGTTCGCTGACCGGGGTCGCGACACCGTCGGGTAGCGCGCTCGCCACCTCGTCGACGGCGGCCGCGGTCAGCGCCTCGGCCGTCTTCGGCCCGGTGGCCACGTTCTCGGCCACCGTCCCGGCGAACAGGTCGGCGTCGTGCGCGGCGACCAGCACCACTTCGCGGACGTGCCGCGGATCCACAGTGGACAGATCGACCGAGTCGACCGACACGGTGCCGCTCGCCGGATCGGCGGCGCGGCCCAGGCAGTCGAGCAGGTCCGTCGCCGCGGCCGGATCGGTGGCCACCACGCCGAGCAGCTCACCCGGCCGTGCTTCGAACGCGACGTCACGCAGGACGCCGCGGCTGAGCGCGGACAGCTTGACGTGCCCGGCGACCGGAACCGGCAGCATCGCGTCCCCGGTGCCGACGGCCGGGGCGGCGTTCAGCACGTCGGCGATGCGCCCGGCCGACGCCCGGCCCTGCGCGAGCTCGCCGTTGACCCACGAGAAGAGCGTGAACGGCGTGATCAGGTACTGCGCGAGGCCGACCGCGGCGACCAGGTCACCGACGCTGATTTCGCCCGCCGCGGCGAGGTCGCCGCCGACCAGCGCGACCAGGGCGATGAAGACGCCGGTGAGCGCGAGCAGCGCGCCGTTGTGCCAGGCCTGGGCGCGGGCCGCGCGCAGCGTCGCCCGCAGCGAGTCCTGGCTGGTGCGCCGGTAGCGGTCGACGGCGGCGCGTTCGGCGCCGACGCCCTTCAGCACGCGCAGCCCGGCGACGAGATCGGTGGCGACCCCGGAAGCGAACGCCGACCGCTCCTGCTCGGCCTCGCTGCGGCGCTCGAGGGGCTTCCCGATCAAGTGCGCCAGGTAGAGCATCGGCGGCGTGCCGAGCAGCACGAGCAACCCGAGCGGCAGTGACATGGTGAGCAGCGCCACGGCGCTGACCAGCAGCCCGGCCAGGCCGGCGACGCCGAAGGGGAGGACGCTGTTGACGATGCCGACGCGCTTGGCGTCGGACGTCCCGATGCTCACCAGCTCGCCGGCGAGCGTGCCGGAGTCGGCGACGCCGCCGGGATCCAGGACCCGGCGGGCGATGTCGATGCGCAGGCCGTGGGCCGCGCGTTCGGCGGCGCGCTCGCCGAAGCGGGCGCCGAGGCGGTAGCTGTTCGACAGCGCGGCGAAGAGCACGCCCAGCACCGCCAGCCAGACCACGAGCGTGCCCACCGAGCCGCCGGCGACGGCCTGGTCGATGACCACGCCGATCACCACCGGGACCAGCGCTTCGCCGCCTTGGTGGCTCGCGGCCAGCAAGGCGGCGAGCGCCACCGGTCGTCGTTGCCCGGCGATCGACCGGCGGAGGACCTGCCGTCCCGTGGTGCTCACCCGCGCCTCCCTCTCCAGAGCTGAGGAAGGTAAGGCTAGTCTAAGTAAAGGAGTCAGGGGAACACGGTCGGCTTCGGGTCGGTCGCCGGTTCGCCGAACCGCGCCAGCGCGAGCGCGGCCACCACGGCGAGGACGAATCCGGCGAGGGCGACGAGCGCGAAGCCGGGCCGGGTGCGGTCGCCGAGGACCAGCACACCGATCAGTGAAGGGAACACCGTCTCGCCGAGGACCATCATCGCGGTCGCGGTGGTGACGCTCCCGCGCTGCAACGCCGTCGCGTAGAACAGCATCGCCATCCCGCCCGCGACCGCGACGGTGTAGGTCGCCGGGTCGGTGAGCAGGTCGAGCGGCGCGAGGCTGGGGATGATCCGCCCGGCGATGGCGACGACGCCGAAGCACAGCCCGGCGACGAGCCCGAGCGCCGGCGTCCGGATCCGGCGGCTCGCCTTGCCGGCGGCGATCCCGGCCACGGCGAGGACGGCGACCGCGCCGATCAGGCCGAGTCGGAAGCCGAGCCCGACGGGATCGGAGCCCTCGCTTTCGGCGGCGGCGCCGAGCAGCGCGAGCCCGGCGCAGACGACCCCGACCGCGGCCCACTCCCGCCGGCCGAGCCGCACACCGAGGAACCGTGCGCAGACGGCGGTCACGGCGAGGCTGGCGGCGAGCGCGGCCTGGACGACGAACAGGGGCAGCACGTGCAGGGCCGCGATCTGCGCGACGAACCCGAGGACGTCCAGCGCCAGCCCGAGCACGAACTTCCCCTGGCCGAGCACGCGGACCAGCAGCTTCGGGTCGACGCCCGCCGCACCGGTGTCCGTGGCCCGCGCGGCGACCGACTGCATCACCGAAGCCACCCCGTACGCGCAGGCCGCGCCCAGGGCGCAGAGCAGTCCCCACCACATGCCGGTCACTCTATTTTGTCGGACCCGCGGGGTACGGTACCGGGCATGTCGAACACGAGTTCGAAGACGCACCGCCAGTGGCCCGCGCCCCTGGCGTCCGACGAGCTGCGTCTCCTCCTGGATTTCCTGCAGTTCCTGCGCGCGACGGCGGTCAACAAGCTGGCGGGGCTGACGATCGCGCAGGCGGTGGCGACACCGCTGCCGGCTTCGCCGCGGATGAGCGCGCTGGGGGTGGTGAAGCACCTCACGGCGGTGGAGCGCTGGTGGCTGTCGATCGAGGCGGGCGGCGCGGACCTGCCGTCGCTGTGGGCGGGCACCCCGGACCCGAGCTGGGACATCGCGCCGCACGACACCCCGGCCTCGGTGGTGGCGGCGTACAAGGCGGAGTGGGCCCGGGTCGACAAGGCCCTGCGCGGACTGAGCCCCGACGACCGCACCCGCCGGCGGTCCGAGTTCACCGTCCGCTGGGTGGTCACCCACGTGGTCCAGGAGACGGCGCGGCACGTCGGACACCTGGACGTGCTGCGCGAGCTGGCCGACGGGGAGGTGGGCGAGTAACGCGACGGTGAGGTGGTGGCGGCGGGTGGGCAAGGGGGAGGGGGAAGGGAAAGGTCCGCGCAGTCGGGTTTTCGGCATCGGCCCGATGCGGTGGCTGGCAGCCACGGCTTGGGCGGCTTTGCGGTGCGGTGGCGGGCGGTTGCGATGTCGTGAATGACTCATTCCTTACCTCCGACGCCAGGAATGAGTCATTCACGGCATCGGCCGCGCCTTCCGGTGGCCGGGTGGGTAGCCACGGGTTGGGGCGGCTTTGCGATGCGGTGGCGGGCGGTTGCGATGTCGTGAATGACTCATTCCTTACCTCCGACGCCAGGAATGAGTCATTCACGGCATCGGCCGCACCCTCCGACGGCCAGCCCGGCAGCCAGGGCCCGCTGCGGCGACCTCCGAGAGAGCCGTGCCCGGGAAGGCCGGAAAACCGGATGACAAGCGCCGTTACCCTGGATCCGTGGCCGTCGTCGCGGAAGCCCGCCGATTTACCGGCCCCCTGGCCCTTCCCAGCCAGCGGGGTTCCGGTGTCATGTCCACAGTCGACACCGCCTGAACCTCACCGGACGCCCGGGCCAGGGGGGAACCGCCCCGAAACCCACCCCCGCCCGGAGGTTCCGCCATGCCCGCCACCCTCACCCCCGCCCAGCTCGCCCGCGACCTCGCCGTCCGCGATCTCACCGATCCCGCCGCCGGGCCGCACGCCGTCCAGCTCGTCGTCGACCAAGCCGTCGAAGCCCTCGCCGGCCTGTGGTCGTGTGCGGTCCGGCGGCACCCCGGCGAGCGCGTCGTCACCGTCGCCGACAACTACGACCACCTCGGCTACGACCCCGCCGACGTCACGCGCGACGCCCGCTACACCCGGTACGTCGACGCCGGGCACGTCCTGCGCAGCCACTCCACCGCGATGATCCCCGCGGCCCTGCGCGCGCTCGCCGCGAACCCCGCCGACGACGTGCTGCTCGTCTGTCCCGGCCTCGTCTACCGCCGCGACAGCATCGACCGGCTGCACAGCGGCACCCCGCACCAGCTCGACCTCTGGCGGATCGTCCGCGGGACCGTCACCCGCGCCGACCTCGAGGACATGGTCGCCGCCCTCGTGCCGAACCGGGAATGGCGGCTCGAACCGCGCCGCCATCCGTACACTGTGGACGGTGCGCAGCTCGACGTCCGGCACGACGGGCGCTGGGTCGAGGTCGCCGAGTGCGGGCTCGCCTCCCCGGCCGTCCTCGCGCGGGCCGGACTCGGGAACGGCTGGTCCGGCCTGGCGCTCGGCATGGGCCTCGACCGGATGGTCATGCTGCGCAAGGGCATCCCCGACATCCGGCTGCTGCGCTCCACCGAGCCGGCCGTCGCCGCCCAGCTGACCGACCTCGCGCCCTACCGGCCGGTCTCCGCCCTGCCGCCGGTCCGGCGCGACCTCTCGATCGCCGTCGACGCCGACGACCGGGCCGAGGACCTCGGCGACCGGGTCCGGGAGGCCCTGGGCGAAGACGTCGTCGAGTCGGTCGAAATCCTGCAGGAGACGCCGTACGCCCGGCTGCCGGCGCAGGCCCGGGCCCGGCTCGGAGCGACGCCGGACCAGAAGAACCTGCTCGTCCGCCTGGTCCTCCGGCCCCTGGACCGGACGCTGTCCGATCACGAGGCGAACGTCCTGCGGGACCGGGCCTATGCCGCCCTGCACCGGGGGAGCGTCCACCACTGGGCCGGGCTCACCGGACCACGCGGTACCGCAGGTGCGTGACCGAAGCCGTGGCCCGCGCGTCGATCTGCTCGAGGTCCACCGGCGGGACACCGTCGAACAGCCGGACGCCGCCGCCGAGCGTGTACGGCGCCACGTGCAGCCGCACCTCGTCGATCAAGCCGGCGGCGAGGTACTGGTTGACGGTGCTCGGGCCGCCGTGGACGGAGATCCCGCCGTCGCCCGCCGCCTCGCGGGCGCGGGCCATCGCGGCCTCGATGCCGTCGGTGACGAAGTGGAACGTGGTGCCGCCCGCCATCGGCTGCGGCTCGCGCGGGTGGTGGGTGAGCACGAAGACCGGCCCGTGGTACGGCGGATTGTCGCCCCACCAGCCCGTCCACGGCCGGTCCCACTCGCCGCGCACCGGGCCGAACATGTTGCGCCCCATGATGAACGCCTTGGCCGTCATCATCCGGTCGAACTCGGCGGGGTGTTGGTCGCGGCCTTCGCCGTACCAGGCGTGCAGCTTGTCGCCCCAGCCGTCACCGCCGTCGTCGCCGAACGGGCGCTGTTCGGTCTGGTGGTGCCCGGCTGCGTACCCGTCGAGGGTGATCGTGAGGTCGCAGGTCACCGTGCCGGTCATGGTCGTCTCCTCCTCGTCGGCTGTTGCGAGGTCCAGGATGGACCGGACAAGACATGACGTCCAATGCCAACCGAGCCGACAACCCATTGATATTCTCGATGAATGCTGAACCTGGTCCAGCTCAAGGTCCTGGCGGCGGTCGCGCGGCACGGGTCGGTGACCGAGGCGGCGCGGGAACTCCACTACTCACAGCCGTCGGTGAGCCACCACCTGGCCCGCCTGGAAGCGGCCACCGGCGCCCGGCTCGTGCAGCGGGCCGGCCGCGGGATCCGCCTGACGCCGGAAGGCCGCCTGCTGGCGGACCGCGCCGCCGAAATCGCCGGCCGCGTGGACGCGGCGGCCGAAGAGCTGGCCGCGCAGGTCGGCCTGCGGGCCGGGCGCGTCCGGCTGGGCGCCAACGCCTCCGCGCTGAGCACCCTCGTGCCGAAAGCGGCGGCGTCGCTGGCCCAGGCGCACCCGGCACTCGAGCTGAGCCTGGTCGACCGGCATCCCGTCGAAGCGCTGGACATGCTGCGCCGCGGCGAACTCGACGTCGCGCTCGTGTTCCAGCACGCCGGCGCCCCGCTCGAGGGTGACGGCTTCCGGTTCCGCCACCTCGCCGACGACCCGATCCACCTGATCAGCCGGCAGCCGGGCGCCGTCCTGGCCGACCACCGCGACTCGGCCTGGATCGGCGGCTGCCCCCGGTGCCGCGAGGAGCTCACTGCCATCTGCGCCGAGGCGGGTTTCCGCCCGCGCCTCGGCTCGTTCAGCGACGACATGGTCGTCGTGCAGTCCCTGGTCGCGGCCGGCCTGGGGGTCGCGACCCTGCCCGGGCTCGCGCTGGAAGCCCATCGCCACCCCGGCATCCACGCGACCGAGCTCCCCGGCGCCCACCGCCGCATCCAAGCGGCCACCTACGGCGACCCACCGGACCCGCCCGCGGTCGCCGCCGTCCTGGCCGCCCTCACCCGGGCCGCCGCGCCGGGGCCGAGCGGACCGTAGGGTGTCCGGCATGACTGATCGGCTCTACTTCCGGCAGCTGCTCGCCGGGCGTGACTTCGCCGTCGGGGATCCCGTCGCGACGCAGATGGTGAACTTCGCCTACCTGATCGGCGACCGCGAGACCGGCGACGCCGTCATCGTCGACCCGGCCTACGCCGTGCGGGATCTGCTCGACGTCCTCGCGCAGGACGGGATGCGGCTCACCGGCGTTCTGGCCACCCACCACCACCCCGACCACGTCGGCGGGGAGATGCTCGGCTTCTCGCTGCCCGGCATCGCCGAGCTCCTCGCCGTCGAACAGGTGCCGATCCACGTCAACGGCGCCGAGACCGAATGGGTCAAGCGGGTCACCGGTGTCTCCGGCACCGACCTGCGCGCCCACGACCACGACGACGTCCTCGAGGTCGGGGCCATCCCGATCCGGCTGCTGCACACGCCCGGGCACACGCCGGGCAGCCAGTGCTTCCTCGTCGAGGACAAGCTCGTCTCCGGCGACACGCTCTTCCTGGAAGGCTGTGGCCGCACCGACTTCCCGGGCGGGGACGCCGAAGAGATCTACCGCAGCCTGCAGGCACTCGCGGGCCTGCCCGGCGATCCGGTCGTCTACCCCGGGCACCAGTACTCGGCCGAGCCGTCGGCCGCGCTGTCCGAAGTCAAGCGCTCCAATTTCGTCTACCGGCCGCGGTCGCTCGACGAATGGAAGGTCATGTTCGGCGGCTGAGCCAAGTAGTTCCACGGGGTGAAACACGGGGCGTTCACGGAGTGGGCGCGGATTGACTTCGCTTCCCACTCCCCGGAAGGTCGGGACCACCCATCCCGAACGTCCCCGTCCCCGGGAGAAATCCGTGTCGATTTCCACCACGGGCGTGCTCACCCGCGCCCGGAAACGCGCCGTCGAGCCGCCGCGCCGAACAGCCAGGCGGCTCGATCTGCGGCGCTGGATCAGCCCGGTCGTGCTGCTCGCCGCCTGGCAGATCGCCAGCGCCACCGGCGTGCTGCCGCCCGACAAGCTCAGTGCGCCGTGGACGGTCGTGCAGGCCGGCCTCGAAGCCGCACGCAGCGGCGAACTCGGTGACGCCTTCGCCGTCTCACTCGGCCGGGTCGGCGCCGGTTTCGCGCTCGGCGCCGCCGCCGGCGTCCTGCTCGGCATCGTCTCCGGGCTGTCGCGCTGGGGCGAAGCCCTCGTCGACCCGCCGGTGCAGATGCTGCGCACACTGCCGTTCCTCGGCCTGATCCCGCTGTTCATCCTGTGGTTCGGCATCGGCGAAGAGACGAAGATCGTGCTGGTCGCCCTCGGCGTGGCGTTCCCGCTCTACCTCAACGTCCACTCGGGAATCCGCGGCGCCGACCCGGCGCTGGTCGAGGCCTCGCGGGCGCTCGGGTTCAGCCGCGCGGAACGGCTCTGGCACGTCGTCCTGCCCGGCGCGCTGCCGCAGGCGCTCGTCGGGCTGCGGCAGTCGCTCGGCCTCGCCTGGCTCGCGCTGATCGTCGGCGAGACGGTCAACGCCGACGCCGGTGTCGGCTACCTCATCAACAACGCCCGCGAATTCCTGCGCACCGACGTCGTGGTCGTCGGACTGGTCCTGTACGCCCTGCTCGGCCTGGTCACCGACGCGCTGGTCCGGCTGCTCGAACGGAAGGTGCTGCGGTGGCGAACCCGGTAGCCGAGGTCCGCGGCCTGACCAAGCGGTTCGGCGACCGGACCGTCCTCGACGGACTCGAGCTGACCGTCGGACGCGGCGAATTCGTCGCCCTGCTCGGCCGCAGCGGGTCCGGCAAGTCGACGCTGCTGCGGGTGCTCGCGGGCCTCGACGACGACGTCGACGGCCGCGCCGAAGTCACCGGCACCGTCTCGGTCGCGTTCCAGCAGCCGAGACTGCTGCCGTGGCGGAAGGTCTGGCGCAACGTCGTCCTCGGCCTGCGCCAGGACGGCGTCGCGAAGTCCCGCAACCGCGCGCTGGCCGAGAAAGCGCTGGCCGAAGTGCACCTGGCCGAGCACGCCGACGACTGGCCGCTCACGCTGTCCGGCGGCGAGGCCCAGCGCGTGTCGCTGGCCCGCGCGCTGGTCCGCGAACCCGACCTGCTGCTGCTCGACGAACCGTTCGGCGCCCTCGACGCGCTGACCCGGATTTCCATGCACGGCCTGGTGCAGGACCTCTGGCGGCGGCACCGGCCGGGCGTGCTGCTGGTGACCCACGACGTCGACGAAGCCCTGCGGCTCGCCGACCGCGTCCTGGTGCTCGACGGCGGCCGGATCGTGGCCGCGCACCGGCCGCGCGAAGCCGACGACCACGACAACCTCCGCCGTCGCGTGCTGGCCGACCTGGGAGTGACCGAAGATGCTGTGGCGTAAGGGAATCATCGCGGTCGCGGCGGTCCTCGCCGTGTCCGCGTGCGGGACCGAGAGCGGGGACGGCCCCGCGGCCGTGCCGGCCGCGGTCAGTGCGGCCGACCTCGCGAAGGTGACGCTCAAGGTGGGCGACCAGAAGGGCGGCGTCAAGTCCCTGCTCACCGCGGCGAGCCTGCTGCAAGGGACGCCGTACCGGATCGAATGGGCGACGTTCACGTCGGGGCCGCCGCTGCTCGAGGCCGCCTCGGCGGGCGCGATCGACGCCGGGCGCGTCGGCAACACGCCGCCGATCTTCGCGGCCGCCGCGAAGGCGAAGATCAAGGTGATCAGCGTGTCGCGCAGCAACGTCGAGCGGGAGGCCGTCCTCGTCCCGCCGGACTCGCCGCTGCGCGACGTCGCTTCCCTCAAGGGAAAGACGATCGGCGTCGCCAAGGGCACCTCGGCGCACGGGCAGCTGCTGAACACGCTGCACAACAACGGACTGTCCACGAAGGACGTCAAGCTGAGCTTCCTGCAGCCGTCGGAGGCCTACGCGGCGTTCACGCAGCACACCATCGACGCCTGGGCGATCTGGGACCCCTACACCGCGCAGGCGCAGATCGAGGCGCACGCGCGGGTGCTGGCCGACGGCCGGGGCGCGTCCAACGGCCTGGGCTTCCTCACCGCGAGCACCGCCGCGCTCGGCGATCCGGGCAAGAACTCGGCGCTGCGCGACTTCGCGGTGCGCGTGGTCAAGGCGCAGAAGTGGGCCGACACGCACCGCGAGGAGTGGGCGCAGGCGTGGGCCAAGGAGACCGGGCTGAAGCTCGAAGTCGCGCAGAAGGCCGTCGAGGCGGGCCGTGACCTGCCGATCGTGCTGGACGACGCCGTGGTGGCGTCCGAACAGCAGCTCGCGGACGCCTTCACCGACGAGAAGACTTTGCCGGGCAAGGTGGACTTCGCCGCCTTCGTCGACCGGCGGTTCGGTCCCGACCTGGACCAGGCGAGGAGCAACGGATGAGCATCAGGCTGCACTGGTTCCTGCCCACCAGCGGCGACGGCCGCACGATCGTGGAACGCTTCCACGCCAACCGGTCCGCGGGCCCGGCCGCCCAGCGCGACCCGGACCTCGACTACCTCGCCCAGGTCGCTCGCGCGGCCGAGCGCCAGGGCTTCGAAGGAGTCCTGACGCCGACCGGCACGTGGTGCGAGGACGCGTGGCTCACCACGGCCGCCCTGATCCGGGAGACGACCCGGCTGAAGTTCCTGGTCGCGTTCCGCCCCGGCGTCATCTCGCCGACGCTGGCCGCGCAGATGGCCGGGACCTTCCAACGGCTGTCCGGCGGCCGCGTGCTGCTCAACATCGTCACCGGCGGCGACGCGGTGGAGCAGCGCCGCTTCGGCGACTGGCACGACCACGACGCCCGGTACGCCCGCACCGACGAGTTCCTGACGATCGTGCGCGGGGTCTGGTCCGGTGAGCCGTTCAGCTTCGCCGGCGAGCACCTGCGGGTCGAAGGCGCGACGACCCTCGCCGCGCCGGACCCGGTGCCGCCGATCTACTTCGGCGGCTCGTCACCGGCCGCGCTGCCGGTCGCGGCCCGGCACGCCGACGTCTACCTGACCTGGGGCGAGCCGCCCGCGCAGGTCGCGGAGAAGATCGGTAAGGTCCGCGAGCTGGCCGGCGACCGGCTGATCCGGTTCGGCGTCCGGCTGCACACGATCTCGCGCGACACCTCGGCCGAGGCCTGGGCCGAGGCGCAGAAACTGCTCGACGCGCTGAGCCCCGAGCAGGTCGCGAAGGCCCAGGCCCAGCTGGCCGCGAGCGAGTCGGTGGGGCAGCAGCGGATGGTCGCGCTGCACGGCGGCCGGACCGACGGCGGCGTCCGCGGGCTGGAGATCCACCCGAACCTCTGGGCGGGCGTCGGCCTGGTCCGCGGCGGCGCGGGCACCGCGCTGGTCGGCAGCCACGAAGAGGTCGCGGACCTGATCGAGGAGTACCACGACGTCGGCGTGAGCGAGTTCGTGCTGTCGGGCTACCCGCACCTGGAGGAGGCGTACTGGTTCGGCGACGGCGTGCGGCCGGAACTGGCCCGGCGCGGCCTGCTGGCCGGCGTCCCGGCGCTGCCCCGGCCGGCGCCGGGCGCTACACCTGTGATTCGGCGAGCAGCCGCAGCGCCAGTTCCTTGAGCTGCGGGCTCGCCGTCGCCGCGTCGCCCGCGTCGAACGGCGGCTGCGGGTCGTACTCCACGGCCAGCTGGACCGCCCGGGCGGCCTCGGCGCCGGCGAGCTCGCTCGCCAGGAACAGCGCCAGGTCGATGCCCGCGGAAACGCCCGCCGCGGTGATCACCTTGCCCACCCGGACGTACCGCTCGGGCACGTACTCGACGCCGAAGGTGGCCTCCAGGTAGGGCGCCGCGGCCCAGTAGGTCGTGGCCCGCTCGCGCAGCAGGCCCGCCGAGCCGAGGACCAGGGCGCCGGTGCACACCGACGTCGTCCAGGTCGTGTGGCGGTCGATGCGGCGGATCCAGTCGAGCAGCACCGGGTTGTTCATCGCGGCGACCGTGCCGCGGTTGCCCGCGCCGGGCACCAGCAGCACGTCGAGCCGGTCCACTTCGGACACCGCGCGGTCGGCGAAGACGGCCGTGCGGCCGGTGTCGGTGCGCACCGGGCCGCGGTGCTCGCCGATCATGGTGACCGTCGCGCCCGGGAGCCGGGACAGCAGTTCCGCCGGACCGGTCGGGTCGAGCAGGCTGAAGCCGTCGTAGAGCAGGATGCCGATCCGCGGGCCGGGACGGCCGGTCGCGGCGGCCGCGGTGCCGGTGGCGGCCGGGAGCGCCAGCGCGGCGGCCGCGGCCAGCCCGCCGAGCACCGTCCGGCGGGTCGTCTGTGTGGTGGTCATGCCCCCGGAGTCTGGACGGCCGCCGCGCCCGGGGGCCGGGGCATGTCCGTCATCCTGCGAAGCGTGTCCCCGGTGACGCCGAAGTGGTCGAGGAACGCCTGCCGCAGGGTCTCGGCCGAGCCGAACCCGCACCGGCGGGCGACGGCGGCCATCGGCAGTTCGCTGCCGCGCACGAGGTACGCGGCGGCTTCGGTGCGCACGGCACGGACCGCGCGGGCCGGGGTGGTGCCGACGTGGGTGGCGAACAGCCGGGTCAGGTGCCGCGCCGTCACCCCCGCCCTGGCCGCCAGCGCCGGCGGGCTCAGGTCCTCGGCCAGGTGGCCGGCGATGTACCCGAGCAGGTCCCGCACGACCCCGTTCCCCGGCGCGGGCGCGGCGAGGAACATGCTGATCTGCGCCTGGTCCGCCGGGCGGTGCAGGTAGGTCACGAGCTCACGGGCGACTTCCCGGGCCAGCGTCGGGCCGTGGTCGGCTTCGACGAGCGCGAGGGTCAGGTCGAGCGCGCTGGTGACCCCGGCCGAGGTGTAGACGTTGCCGTCGCGCAGGTACAGCGGGGCCGGATCGACCGTCACGGCGGGGAAGGCGGCCGCGAGCAGCTCGCCGTAGCCCCAGTGCGTGGTGACCCGCCGCCCGTCGAGCAGCCCGGCCGCGGCGAGCACGAACGTGCCCGTGCACACCGACGCGATCCGGCGGCTGCGCCCGGCCAGCCGGCGGATCTGGGCCAGCAGCGGCTCGTCGAGGACGGCCGCGCGCGTCCCGGCCCCGCCGACGACCATCAGCGTGTCCAGCGGCCCGGTGATCGCGGCGAGCCGCCGGGCCCCGGCGAGCACGATCCCCGCCGAGCTGCGCGCACCCTGCCCGGACACGGTGGCCAGCTCGACGCGGTACCGCGGCGTGGCGCCGTGCGAGTTCGCCAGCTCGAGCGCACCGCTCGGGCAGGCGACGTCGAGGATCTGAACCTGATCGTAGGCGGCGATGACGACCCGCCGTTCCTGCCCCATGCCCCGGAATCTACCGGGTCCGGGGCAGCAGCCCGGGCGGCGCGAACAGCGGGTAGGTGACGAGCACGCCGCCCGCGGTGCGGACGACCGACGCGGGGCGGAAGAGGTCGCGCTGGCCGGTGTAGAAGGCGGTGGTGCCGTCTTCGCCGCCGGTGAGCAGCACCCGGCGGCGCGGCTGCCCGGCGGCGTCCTCGCCGGGGATTTCGGGGAAGGACGCGACGTCGACGGGCTGGACGGCGGCGAGCGCGGCGAGGGTCGCGATGAGCCGCGGATCGGCGCACCCGTCCCGCAGCACACCGGCGGCTTCGGGGGACAGGGTCATCCGGGCCGAGGCCGCCAGTGCTTGGCCGGCGTGGGCCCGGGCGGGGGTTTCCGGCGGCGCGGCGGGATCGGGCGGGGGCAGGCCGAGGCGCCAGACGGTGACCCCCGTGTCACCGGAGCCGAAGACGGCGGTGGGGCCGGCGCCGGTGAAGGCGCTGTCCAGGGCGGGGTACTGGTTCCGGAGGGGGATCTCGTCGCTGCCGAAGACGGCCCACTCGGCGGGCGGGCAGGCGACGGAACAGCTCGCGGGCGGAGCGAGCAGGCCGGTCGGCCAGCCGGTGTCGGCGAGTTCGGCCCAGGCGGCGTCGTCGACGAGGAGACGGGAGCCGGAAGCGTTGCCGTGCAACCAATCCCGGGCGGCGGAAAGGGGGCCGCCGCGATCGACGGTGGGGCGGAGGGCGGGGTAGCCGGCGCTCCAGCTGAGGCTGAACGCGGTGAGAACGGCGGCGGCGCCGAGGAGGGGCACGGTCCGGAGGCGGCGGGTTGCGCGGCCGGGGAAAGGCACGGGGGTGGGCCGGGTTGCGGTTCGGCCGGGCCGGGGTGTGTCGCGGGGGAGCGTGGGGGGCTGGCGGTGGGCGGTGCAGGCGGGCTCGGCCGGTGAAGCCTCGGTTTCCTGTTGGCGTTGTGCGGGGAAGGTTTGCGGAGTCGTGGGGTGGGTGGCGTCGGCCGGTGGAGTTTCGGTTTCCTGTTGGCGTCGCGCGGGGAAGGGGCGCGGAGTGGCGGGGTGGATGGCGCGGGCCGGTGGAGTCTCGGCCTCCTCTTGACCCTGCGCGGGGAAGGGTTGCGGAACGGCGAAGCGGCTGCGCGGCCGGCCTGCGCTGCCGTGGCGGGGCAGGCGCCGCCGCCGGAACGCCGCCTGGGCCGCTCCGGCCAGCAGCAGCGGGGTCACCGGCACCAGCAGCGCCAGCACCGCCGTCGCCGGCACGCCCGGCACCAGCAGCGCCGCCGCGAGCAGCAAGCCCGTCAGCGCCACCGGCCGCATCGCCGGCACGCCGAGCGCGGCGGCCAAGGCGACCGCCGACAGCGCCACCCACACCGGATCCAGGGCCGCCCAGTCGGTCACCGACGGGCGGGTCGCCGCGGCCAGGTGCGGGCGGAGCACCCCTGCCGCCGGGCCGAACGCGAGGCCCAGCCCCAGGTTCAGCACCACCGCCACCAGCGCCGCCCGCACCGGTGCCCGGCGCGCCAGCAGCCAGCCCGCCGCGGGCAGGAAGAACAGCGCCAGCGGCGAGGTGAGCACCGCCGCCAGCAGGCACACCGCCGCCGCGAGGTCGTGGCGGATGCGGGGGCGCCGGCGGGTGATCAGGACCAGCGCCCCCAGCGACCACGCGGCCGCCAGGTGCTCCACGACGACCAGCCGCTGCAGCCCGAGCGCCAGCGGCGAGGCCGCGAGGACCAGCACTGCCGCGGCCGAGGCCCAGCGGTTCAGGCCCAGGCGGCGCGCCAGGAACCACGACAGCACCACGCCGGCGAGCGCGGCGAGCAGCACGGTTTCGCGGACTGCGGCCAGCGCCGTGGCCGAGCGGCCGAACGCGTCCGAGACCATCGTCGCCGCCGCCAGCTGGAGCCAGCCGAAGGGGCTCGCCCCGGCCCCGCCCGCGTCGGTGAACGAAGTCAGGTTGCCCAGCGCGTAGACGTGGGCGACGGTCGCCGCCTCCGCGGGCAGGGCCGGCCAGGGCGCGGCGAGGCAGAGCACCCGCAGCCCGCCGGCCAGCGCCAGCAGCGCGAGCACGATGTCGAGCGACAGCAACCGGTGCGCGGCGGAAACCGGGCGGTGCTGGACCATTGCACGGACTGTAGCGGGTCCTCACCGTCCCGCCGAGTGCAGGGATCCCTTGCCCGGCAAGATTATCTCCGGTCGCCGGAGAGTGTCCGGGTCAGCGCGAGCGCCACCGTCCGGACGGCCGGGGCGACCCGTTCGGTCCGCATCCGGTTGGCCCAGCCGGAGATCGACACCGCCGCCACCGCGACGCCGCCGGCGTCGAGCAGCGGGCTGGCCGCGCACACCACGCCGACCCCGGATTCCTCGCGCTCCAACGCGATCCCGTCCTCCCGGACGCGGGTGAGCTGACGGCGGAGCAGCCCGGGTGCGGTGATCGTCCGCGCGCTCATCCGCGGCAGGCCGGCGTCGATCACCTGGTTCACCACGGATTCCGGCGAGAACGCCAGGATCGCCTTGCCGACGCCGGTGGCGTGCGCCGGGAACCGGCCGCCGATGCGGGAGGGCAGCGTCGGCGCGTCCGGACCGCGCAGCACGTCGAGGTACACCACTTCGGTGCCTTCGAGGATCGCCAGGTGGACCGTATTACGGGTGGCCTCGCGCAGGTCGGCCAGGTACGGTCGGGCCGCCTCGACCAGCCCGCGCCGCGGCGAGGCGAGCTGGCCGATCTCGAACAGGCGCAGGCCGAGCCGCACCGCGCCGGTCTCGCGTTCGAGCAGGCCGGTCTCGGTCAGGTGCCCGACGAGCCGGTGCACGGTCGTCTTCGCCAGCCCGGTCCGGCGGGCCAGCTCCGAGACGCCGAGGACCTCGTCACCCGGCCGGAAGGCCTCCAGGAGCGCGGCCAGCCGGGCCGCGACGAGGCCGTCGCCGCTCACGCCGTCGTTCCGCCCAGCGGTACGCATGGGTTGAGTGTGCCCGATCGGCAGGGCGAGTGTCAGCAGCGGAGGTGAGGTCAGTGGCCGTCGGCGCCGAGGACGAGTTTCACGCAGTGCGCGACGAGCCGCTCGCGCGAGACCTTCAGCGACCCGTCGAGGTAGGCGATGAACACGTTGCTCAGCGCGCCGACCAGCCCGACGGCGACCATCCGCCGTTCGGTCTCGTCGCCGTGGGACAGCTGCTCGCCGACGAGCGCGGCGAACACCGGCAGCAGGTGCAGGCCGCGGCGGGTCAGCGCGGGGTCGGTCAGCGGGGCCAGCAGCAGGACCCGGCCCTTGCGGGGGTCGTCGACGATCAGCTCGACGAACGCACGCACGGCGTGCTCGGCCCGCGAGACGGGCGTGGGCGCGTCCCGCACCGCGTCGACGAGGGACTGCCGCGCCTCTTCGCCGACGTGCTCGTACACGGCCGCGACGAGCTCTTCGCGGTCGGCGAAGCTTTCGTAGAAGTAGCGCTCGGTCAGCTTCGCGTGCCGGCACACCGCGCGGACGCTCGTCCCGGCCGAGCCTTCGGTGCCCAGCAGTTCCAGGCCGGCGGCCACGAGCTGCCCGCGCCGGAGCGCCTTCCGGTCGTCCAGCGTCGTGCCCGCCCACGTGCGGCCCGGCATGGCGACTCCTCGGTTGACTACAACTGTTGTCAGATCCTAGCCTGACAACAGCCGTAGTCAGTTCCGGACTCGACGAGGAGCCGCCGATGACGCCCCAGCCGCTGGGTCCCGACTCGCTGACGTGGAGGTACTTCGGCGACTGGCGCGGCCTGCTCATCGGCCTCTGGGCCGGATCCATGCAGAACATGCACCCGGGCCTCGGCGCGGGCGTCGAGCAGCACTCGCGGTTCTTCGAAGAGCGCTGGCAGCGGCTGTTCCGCTCGCTCTACCCGATCGGCGGCGTGGTCTACGACGGCCCGCGCGCCCACGCGACCGCCCTCGAGGTCCGCGGCTACCACGATCGCATCAAGGGGGTCGACACGCGGGGCCGCCGCTACCACGCGCTCGACCCCGGCACGTTCTACTGGGCGCACGCGACGTTCTTCGTCAGCACGATCCTCATCGCCGACCACTTCATGGGCGGCATCGGCGAAGCCGGGAAGCGGCAGCTGTTCGACGAGCACGTCCGGTGGTGGCGGATGTACGACATGAGCATGCGGCCGGTGCCGGAGAGCTGGGAGGACTTCCAGCGCTACTGGAAGCACATGTGCACCGACGTCCTCGAGGACAACAAGGCCACCCGGGACGTCCTGGACATCCGCGGGCTCGGCAAGCCGCCGTTCCTGCCGTGGCTGCCGGACGCGCTGTGGCGGCCGGTCCAGCGGGTGATCGCGCGCAACTTCGTCTGGCTGACGATCGGCTTGTACGACCGCGAGGTCCGCGACCTGCTCGGCTTCCGCTGGACCGAGCGCGACGCCCGCCGGCACCGGCGGTTCGGGAAGCTCATCAACGCCGCCTTCAAGCTCGTCCCGCACGACCGCCGCTACCACCCGCGCGCCCGCGCCGGGTGGCGCCGCGAGCGCGGGGAGGTGGCCGCGGACGCGCCGTTGGTCGAAACTCCACCCAGGAACCTTCCCCCGCTGTCCGAGCGGGGCAAGCCCGAGCACTACGCGCCGAACGTCTAGGAGGCATTCGTGAAGCTGGGATTCCACGTCGGGTACTGGCAGAGCGGCCCGACCCCGGGTGCGCTGGAAGCCGTCCTCAAGGCCGAGGAGCTCGGCTTCGACTCGGTGTGGACGGCGGAGGCGTACGGCTCGGACGCGTTCACGCCGCTGGCCTGGTACGGCGCTTCGACCAGCCGGATCCGGCTCGGCACGAACATCGTCCAGATGGCCGCCCGGACCCCGACGGCGACGGCGATGAGCGCGCTGACCCTCGACCACCTCTCCGGCGGCCGGATGGTGCTCGGGCTCGGCGCGTCCGGCCCGCAGGTCGTCGAGGGCTGGTACGGCCAGCCGTACCCGAAGCCACTGGCCCGGACGCGCGAGTACATCGACATCGTCCGGCAGGTGATCGCCCGCGAGGCGCCGGTGACCCTGGACGGCGAGCACTTCCAGCTGCCCTACAAGGGCGGCGCCGGGCTCGGCAAGCCGCTTAAGCCGACGGTGCACCCGCTGCGCAAGGACATCCCCATCCACCTGGCGGCCGAAGGCCCCAAGAACGTCGCCCTCGCGGCGGAGATCGCCGACGGCTGGCTGCCGCTGTTCTTCTCGCCCAAGAGCAACGACTTCTACAAGGCCGCCCTCGAAGAGGGCTTCTCGCGGCCGGGCGCGCGGCACACCTTCGACACGTTCGAGGTCCCGTGCTCGCTGCCGGTGATCGTGCACGACGACGTCGAGGAGGCGGCGAGCTGGATCAAGCCGTCGCTGGCGTTGTACATCGGCGGGATGGGCGCGAAAAGCGTCAACTTCCACCACGACGTGTACGCGCGGCTCGGCTACGGCGACGTCGCCGACCGCGTCCAGGAGCTCTTCCTCGCCGGCCGCAAGGAGGAGGCGGCCGCGGCGATCCCGACGTCGCTGGTGGAGGACACCTCGCTGATCGGGCCGGCGGAGAAGATCCGCGACGAGCTGAAGGCCTGGGAGGACACCGTGGTCACGCAGCTGCTCCTGCGCGGGGACGCCGCGACGCTGGAGAAGATCGCCCGCGCACTGGGCTGACCGGCGGGTCGCTCCGTGCGCCAGGTCACGACGATGGCACGATTCCCCTCGACCCCTACCGGGTGTCCGCCGAGATCGAATACTCATGCGGGCACCCGGTACGCCTTCGAGGAGGACCATGGCGACGCTGTCCGGCCGGACGAGGTTCCGCTATTCGCTCGGCTCGTTCGTCACCGGGTCCTTCGGCACGGTCCCCGGCCTGGTGCTGGTGAAGTACCTGACCGACACGATGGCCGTGCCCGCGGGCTGGGCGGCGGCGATCGTGTTCGTGCCCAAGGCCTGGGACGTGCTGTTCAACCCGATCGCGGGCCGGCTGTCCGACGCCGACCTGATCAAGACCGGCAGCCGCCGCCGGTTCCTGCTGATCGGCGGCATCGGCGTGGCGATCCTGTTCGCCGCGATGTTCGCCCACCCCGGGTTCGGCGGCCCGCTGCCGGACGCGCTGTACGTGGCGATCACGTTCGCCGCCTGCGCCACGGCGTACGCGCTGTTCCAGGTGCCGTTCAACGCGCTGCCCGCCGAGCTGACCGAGTCGGCGACCGAGCGCACGAAGCTCACCAGCGTCCGCATCGGCGTGCTCGCCGTGACGATCCTGGTCTGCGGCGGCGGCGCCCCGGCCATCACCGCCGGGATCGAGGGGGTCGCCGGCTACCGGATCATGGCCGTGGTGATCGGGCTGATCGTGCTGGCCGCGACGCTGCTGGTCTACTTCGGGCTCAAGGACGCGCCGGTCGGCTCGCTGCGGCCGAACACGGTGAACCTGAAGGAACTCGTCCGCACGCTGGCCGGCTGGCGGCCGTTCCGCTGGCTGCTCGGCACGTACTTCATCCAGGCACTCGGCATCGGCACGGTGCTCGCCGCGATCCCGTTCTTCGCCCAGCGCATCCTCGGCGACGACGCCTACGGCACCGTCCTGTTCGTCATCTTCGTCGGCCCGGCGCTGATCACCATGCCGCTGTGGCCGCGGCTGGGCGACCGGGTCGGCAAGCTCAACGGCTTCCGCCTGGCGACGGCGGCGTTCGCGATCGGGCTGCTGGGGCTCGTGTTCGCCCAGTCGATCCCGCTGGTCGTCTCGTTCGTCTTCGTGGCGCTGTGCGGTGTCGGCTACGCCGGGATTTCGGTGTTCCCGCTGGCGATCCTGCCCGACCTGATCACCGCCGAGGAGGAGCGCACCGGCGAGACCCGCGCCGGGATCGCGGCGGGGGTGTGGACCGCGGGGGAGACCCTGGGGCTGGCCTTCGGCGGCGGGCTCTGGGCGCTGATCCTCGCGTTCGGCGGGTACGTCTCGAGCACCGACGCGACGGCCTTCCAGCCGCACAGCGCGATCGTGGCGATCCTGGTCGGGTCGTCGATCATCCCCGGCGTGCTGATCGCGCTGGCCCTGCCGCTGCTGCGGCGCAAGGTGCTGGAGCCGCGCCATGAACCCGCCTGAGGACGTCCTGGCGGCGCTGCGGGAGCTGCGGGCGGGCGATCTGCCGACGCACGGCGGCCGGACCCTGGCCTACGTCTACGACAGCGGCCTGTCCGAAGTGGACTCCCTGGGGGCGGCGGCGCACGCGCTGGCGTCGTCGGCCAACGGCCTCGACCCGACGGCGTTCCCCAGCCTGCTGCGCATGGAGAACGACCTCGTCTCCGCGGCCTCCGCGCTGCTCGGTTCGGTGCCCGGCGTGGTCGGCTCGGTGACGTCCGGCGGCACGGAGTCGTGTCTGCTGGCGGTGCTCGCCGCGCGCGACGCGAACCCCTCGATCGCGTCGCCGTCCCTGGTGCTCCCGACGACCGCGCACGCGGCGTTCCACAAGGCGGCGCACCTGTTCGGGCTGCGGCGGATCGACGTGCCGGTCGACCCGGTGACCTTCCGCGCCGACCCCGAGGCGATGGCCGCGGCGATCGACGACTCGACGGTCCTGGTCGTGGCGAGCGCGCCCTCGTACGCCCACGGCGTGCTCGACCCGATCGCTTCGATCGCGGCTGCGGCTCTCGAGCGCGGCGTCCGGATGCACGTCGACGCCTGCATCGGCGGCTGGGTGCTGCCGTACTTCGCGCAGCTCGGCGCGGACGTCCCGCCGTTCGACTTCCGCGTCCCCGGCGTCACGAGCATCTCGGTGGACCTGCACAAGTACGCGTACTGCCCGAAGGGGACGTCGGTGCTGCTGCACGCCTCGGCGGAGCTGCGGCGCACGCACCACTTCGCGAGCGCGGCCTGGCCGGGCTACACGATGCTGAACACGACGATCCAGAGCACCCGCTCCGGCGGGCCCCTCGCCGCGGCGTGGGCGGTGGTGAACCACCTGGGTTCCGAGGGCTACCTGAAGCTGGCCGCCGCCGCGCGCGAGGCCGTGTCCCGCATCCGTTCCGGCATCGAGGAGCTGCCCGGCCTGCGGGTGCTGGGCGATCCGGTGTCGACGTTGATCGCGTTCACCGGCGACGACGGTTTCGACCTGTTCACGGTAGCCGACGAGATGAAGACGCGCGGCTGGTACGTCCAGCCGCAGTTCGCTTTTGAGTCGTCCCCGGTCAACCTCCACCTGACGGTGACGGCGGCCAACCACGGCAGCGAGAAGGAGTTCCTGGCCGACCTCGCGGCTTCGGTCGACGCGGCCCGCGCTTCCGGCCCGGTGGTCGTCGACCCGGCCGTGGCGGAGTTCGTCGCGGCCCTCGACCCGGCGACGCTGACCTCGGAGCAGTTCGCGGGCCTACTCGCCGCGGCCGGTTTGGGCTCCGGCGCGGGCCTCCCGGAGCGGATGGCCCCGATCAACGCGCTCCTCGCCACGGCACCGGCACCGTTGCGGGAGCGGTTGCTACTCGAATTCCTCGGCGCCCTGTACACCCCCTCGTGAGTGGTAAGGCGGGTTAGAACCCAATGCCGCTTAGCTTAAGTTGATGTTGTGCTGGTCGGTGTGGTGCTTCTGGCGGTGTCGGTTGGCTGGTTAGTGTCGCTGCCGTGAGCGGGATTGGTGGCGGGTGGGCGGACTCGATGTCGGTGGGGGTGCTGGCCACGGCGGTGCCACGGGACGCGGTGGACACTGCGATCGCGGTGACCCGCCGGGGCGCGAAGCGCTCCGGCGGGAAACTGCCCCCGCACGTGATGGTGTACTACGCGATGGCGCTGTCGTTGTTCGCCGACGACGATTACGAAGAGGTCATGACCCGCCTCGCCGGCACGCTGGCCTCGTGGGGATGCTGGGATCCGGGCTGGGACATTCCCACCACAGGCGGGATCACCCAGGCCCGCCAGCGGCTGGGCGCCGAGCCGCTGGCGGAGGTGTTCGACACGGTCGCGGTCCCGGTAGCCGATGAGCTGACCCAGGGCGCGTTTCTGGGGCCATGGCGGCTGATGAGCATCGACGGATTCGAGTGGGACGCCCCCGACACCGACGCCAACGTCGCCGAGTTCGGGTATTCCGGCGGCACCGGCGAGAAAGCATCCGCGTTTGCAAAGGTTCGGGTACTGACCATCGCCGAGTGCGCCTCCCACGCAGTCGTGGCCACCCGGATCGGCGGGCGCGGGACCGGCGGGAAGCGCCAGGGCGAACAGACCCTGGCCCGCCGGCTCTGGCCCGCACTGGCCGAGGACTGGCTGCTGATCGCCGATTCCGGTTTCTACAGCTACCAGGACTGGAGCAAGGCGGCCGCCACCGGCGCGGCCCTGCTCTGGCGGCTGCCCGCCACGGTGAAGACCCCGAAGCTGATGGATCTGGACGACGGATCCTACCTGTCGGTACTGATCAACAAGACCGTGCGCAGCACCACCCGCCGCGCCGAGATCCTGCAGACCGCCCGCGACGGCGGTGACCTCGACCCCGCCGAGGCGACCGTGGTGCGCGTGATCGAGTACACCGTGCCCGACCGCGGACCCGACCCGGACGAGGTGATCCGCGTGATCACCACCATCGGCGATCCCGCCGACGCCCCGGCCGAGATACTCGCCCAGGCCTACCACCAGCGCTGGGAGCACGAGACCGGCAACGACCAGCTCAAAACCCACCTCCGCGGCCCCGGCCGGGTCCTGCGATCGAAAAGCCCGGACATGATCCGCCAGGAAATCTACGGCTACCTGCTCACCCACTACGCCATCAGCACACTGATCTGCCGAGCCGCCACCGAAGCCGACATCGACCCCGACCGGGTCAAATTCCTGCGCACCGTCCGCCTCGTTCGCCGCCAGACCACCTCCGGCCCGGCGGCCTTTTCCCCCTAACCAGCAGACCAGAACACTCACCACCGCCATCACCACCCGCCGTCACCTCAACCCGCAACGCCGGCACAGAACCTACCCACGCGTGGTCAAACGAGCCCGCCACACCGCATACCGGATTAAGAAACCCACCGACACCGGCACCCACCACAACGGACCCGCCACCATCACCCTCACCACCGCCGCATGATCAACACAAGCTAAGTGGCATTGGGTTAGAACACTGTTTCCCACTCACGAGCCGCGGGAGGGCGGGCACCGGCGGCGCTATTCCGTCAGCGGCTGCTCCGGGTCGGCCAGCCGGTCCGGGTCCACGGTCCGGCCACTGAGGATCAGCTCGCGCACCGCGTCGAGGCCCTCGTCCCACTTGTTCACGTGCAGGCCCGCGACCACCCGGCCGCCGGTCAGCCAGAAGGCGTGGAACGCCTCGGCGTCGCCGCGGGTGACGACGCGGTCGTAGCCACCGGGCGGGAACCAGCCGGTGAACTCCATCCCGGCGTCGTACTGGTCCGAGAAGAAGTACGGCAGGTCGTCGTGGACCACCTCGCGGCCGAGCATCGCCTGTGCCGCCGCCGGGCCGCCGTTCGTCGCCGCGGCCCAGTGCTCCACGCGGATCCGGCGGCCGTAGCGCTCCTGCCACACGCTCGCGACGTCTCCCGCCGCGAACACGTCCGGGTCTTCGGTGCGCAGGCCCGCGTCGACGAGGACGCCGTCGTCGACGGCCAGGCCCGCGTCGGCGGCCAGCTGCGTCTCGGGCCGGGCGCCGATGCCGACGACGACCACGTCGGCCGGGATCTCGCCGTCGTCGGTCAGCACCGCGGAGACCGCGGAGTCGCCCGCGAAGCCCGTCACGCCGGTGCCGAACCGCAGCTCGACGCCGTGGCGGCGGTGCAGGTCGGCGAAGTACTCGCCCAGCTCCGGCCCGAGCGTGGCGTGCAGCGGGGCCGGTCCGGGCTCGACGATCGTCACCGGGCAGCCGTGGTGGCGCGCGGCCGCGGCCGTCTCCAGCCCGACCCAGCCCGCCCCGGCCACGACGACCCGGCCGCCGGCGGCCAGCGCGTCGCGCAGCCGGTCGGCGTGCCCGAGCCGGCGCAGGTAGTGGACGCCGTCGAGGTCGTTGCCGGGCACCCGCAGCCGCCGCGGCGACGCCCCGGTCGCCAGCAGCAGTTTCCTGTACCCGAGGCGTTCGCCGCCGGCCAGTTCCACCTCGTGCGCCGCGCGGTCCAGCGCGGTGACCCGCCGGCCGGTCAGTACCTCGATGCCGTGGTCGACGTACCACTTCTCGTCGTGGACGAACACCGACGCGCGGTCGTCCTGGCCGAGCAGGTAGCCCTTCGACAGCGGCGGCCGCTCGTAGGGCAGGTCCGGTTCGGCGCCGACGACGACCACGCGCCCGTCGAACCCTTCGGCGCGCAGCGTTTCCGCGGCCTTCGCGCCGGTCAGCCCGGCGCCGGCGATGACGAAGGTGTCCATCAGGCGCTCACCCCGGAGAGGGCGAAGAACTCCTGCCGCGTCTTGGGTTCCTCCCGCAGCAGGCCGTGGAGCGACGACGTCACCGTCAGCGCGCCGGAGGCCCGCACCCCGCGCAGGGACATGCACAGGTGCTCGGCCTCGATCACGACGCCGACGCCCTTGGGGGCCAGGTGCTCCTGGAGCCAGTCCGCGACCTGCTTGGTCAGCCGCTCCTGCACCTGCAGGTCGCGCGCGAACATCTCGACCACGCGGGCGAGCTTGGACAGCCCGAGGATCCGCTCGCCGGGCAGGTAGCCGACGTGCGCGACGCCGCGGAAGGGCAGCAGGTGGTGCTCGCACAGCGACTGCACCGGGATGCTCTTCGCCAGCACGAGCTCGTCGTAGCCCTCGTCGTTGGGGAAGGTCGTCAGCTGGAAGTCACGCGGCTGCAGCATTTCCGCGTAGGCGTGGGCCACCCGCCGCGGCGTGTCGCCGAGGTGCTCCGACGACGGGTCCTTCCCGAGGGCGCGCAGCAGGTCGGCGACCGCGCGTTCGGCGGCGTGCAGGTCGACGGTGTCCCGGTCGTGGACGACGCCGAGGTGCCGCAGGGGAACCGGTGCGCTGACGGGTTCGACGGTCACGGGGAGTGCCTCCTTCTAAAATCAAGTCAGACCGACGTTAGAAGCTCCCCGGGTTTTTCGTCAACAGGAGTTTGTTTTAGAATGCGGTGATGCAGGAAACCCAGGCGCTGGCCGCGGTCGCCGCCCTCGACGAGCCGACCCGGCGCCGGTTGTACGAGTACGTGGTCCGCCGCCCGGAGCCGGTCAGCCGCGACGACGTCGCCGCGGCTCTCGGCGTCCCCCGGGCGACGGTCGCGTTCCACCTCGACCGCCTGGTGGAGGAGCAGTTGCTGGCCGTCGGCCACGAGCGCCGGACCGGCCGCAGCGGCCCGGGAGCGGGCCGCCCGGCGAAGCTGTACCGGCGGTCGGACCGGCAGGTGAGCATTTCCCTGCCGGAGCGCCAGTACGAGCTGGCCGGCGGGCTGCTGGCGGCGGCGGTCGAGGAGGCCGACGAAACCGGCGGGTCACCGCGGGAGATCCTGGCGCGCCGGGCCCGCGAGCGCGGGGCGGAGCTGGCCGCCGACGGGCAGGACATCCTGAGCACGCTGGAGGAAAACGGCTTCGAGCCGCGTTCCGGGGACGGCGAGGTGTCGCTCGCGAACTGCCCGTTCCACCGGCTCGCCGAGGCGCACACGAGGCTGGTGTGCGAGATGAACCTGGGCCTGGTCGAGGGCATGCTGGCGGGAGCGGGCGAGACCGGCTTACGGGCCCGGCTGGACCCGCAACCGGGCTCGTGCTGCGTACGCCTGTCAGCAGACTGAGGACAAAGCGCGCTCGCCTACCGCTTGAAGCCGGGTGCTACTTCGGGGGGATCTCGCCGAGCCTGCCGACCACCGCGGTCGTGATCGCGCTGGCCCCAAGCTCCGTGCCCGGCTTGAGCCACGGCTGCTCGGGCTCCGCCCCGGCGACCGTGCGCTCGCCGATGAACCCGCCGGTCGCCGGATCGATGATCAGCTGCCGGATCTCGTGCCGGTCGTCCAGACCCAGCGCGACGCCGGTGCGGCCGTCCAGGTTGGCGGAGGCGGCCAGGACCGTGATGCCCGGGATCTTCGCCAGCGCCCGATACCACTGCGCCCGCAGCTGCGCCGGCATCTGCCCGGCGCGGAGGATCTCGATGCCGAAGTGGAACATCACCGACGGCGTCGAGCCGCGTCCCTTCGTCAGCTGCTGCAGCTTCGCGTAGAGCGCCGCCGGGTCGTGCGGCAAGGCGGCGTAGAACGCCGGGCTGTCCCAGTCGCTCGCGTCGCCGCACTTCTTCGGCGGCTTGGCCTTCGGGAAGAAGTCGCCGCAGGGGCCCTGCCACTGCCCCTGGTCGGTGGCCGTGATCTCCGGCTCCGGGGCCTGCGCCTGCGGCACCGAACCGCCGAGGAACTTCCCGGTGCCCAGGATCCTGCGGGTCTCCTGCCAGACGTCGCGCTCGTCCGCCGGGATCCAGCGGTCGACCTCCTGCTCCCACAGGTAGGTGTAGCCGGTGCGGTCGCCCGTCTGGACGCCGCGCTGCACCCAGGTGTGCTCGGCGACGTACCGGAACTGCCCGGGCCCGACGGGCTGGTCGGCGGCGCCGACGGTCAGGTCCGCCGCCCGGGTCAGGACCTGGACCGCCGACATCAGCCGGACGTCCGGGGCGGTCGCCGTCGGGACGGACCCGGTCGTCACCGGGGCCGAGCCGGCCGGCGGCGCGGCGGCCGGAGCGGGCGCCGGAGCCGTCGGGCGCTGCTGGGCGACCACGACCGTCACCGCCACCACGCCCGCCACGGCGGCCGCAACCGGCAGCGCGAACCGGCGCACCCGCTTCGGGCGCAGGGGGAGGACGGTGCCGGCGTCCAGCTCGGCCAGCAGCCGGGCCCGGGCCGCGGACAGGTCGGCCGGCGCGGTGCGGGCTTCGCGGTGGAGCAGCTCGAGGGTCTCGTCGAGCTCGTTCATGACTGGTTCTCCTCGGTGGGGGCGAGCAGGGCCTGGAGCCGGTGGCGCACGCGGTGCAGGCGCGAGCGCACCGTGCTGGCGGGCACCCCGAGCGCCTCGGCGACTTCGGCCGGTTCGAGACCGGCCCAGGACGTGAGCAGCAGGACGTCGCGGTCCTGTTCGGACAGTTCGGCGAGCTCGGCGGCCAGCACTCGCAGCCGCGCCGGCCGCGTCGACGCGGCCGGCGACCGCGGCGTCGTGGTTCTCGGCCGGGCGGTCCCCGGCACCCGCCTTCGCGGTCAGCTGGAGCCCGCGGACCTCCTGGCGCACGTGGTTGCGCAGCAGGTTGGTGGCGATGCCGTAGAGCCAGCCGCGGATCGGCGCCTTCTCCGGGTCGTAGCTCGCCCGTCTTCGCAGCGCGACGACGAAGGTCTCCGCCACGAGGTCGTCGGCGGCGTGCACGCCCACCCGGCCCGCGAGGTAGCCGCGCAGGGGAGGGGCGTACTCGTCGAAGAGCCGCGCGAAGATCTCCTTCGGATCCCGCGTGGCGAGGTCGGGCCGGTCCAGCCGTTCGACGATTCTGGTCACGGTACTGGTTGTCGCGGTCCGCCGCCCGCGTCCCCGCTCACCCGTCCGACTGAGACGCACGCCACATCCGGGAACGGTTCGAGCTCCGGCGGACAAGAGCTGGTATGCACCGACGGAACGCGACGCTGCTCGCCGGGACAGCCGCCGCCGCGGTGGTGGCGATGCTGACGGCGGCCGCCGCGATGCGGCCGCCGGACCCCACGCAGGCGCGGCTCACCGCGCCACCGGCTCTGACGACGAGCGTGGCGACGACGGCGACCGCGGCCCCGCCCGAGGACGCCGGGCAAGGGGTGCCCACCGCCGCTGATCTCGCCGACCTCGTGCCCGGCGAGCTCAGCGTCGTCGTCCACGACCGCCGGACCGGCCGGGACCTCGTTTCCCACCGGCCGGACGCCGCCTACCCGGCGGCGTCGCTGGTCAAGCTGCTCATCGCGCTCGAAGCGCTGCGGCGGGGCGAGCCGGCGGGCGTGGTCGCGGAGCTGCTTTCCCGCAGCGACGACGAGGTCGCCGGGCGGCTGTGGACGAAGCTGGGCGGCCCCGCGATCGTCACCGGCTGGGCGGCCCGGATCGGCCTGACCTCGACCCGCCCGCCCGAAGATCCCGGCGAGTGGGGCGGCACCGTCGTGTCCGCCGCCGACCTCGCGCGGGTTTACCGGTACGTCCTCGACACCGCGCCCGCCGCGACCCGGCAGACCGTGCTGCGGGCCCTCGGCAGCGCCGCGCCCCGCAGCGCGGACGGCTCCGACCAGCTCTACGGCATCGCGGCCGCGGTCACCGCCACCGGCCGGGCGGTGAACCAGGGCTGGTCCTGCTGCGACCCGGACCGGCTCCTGCACACGAGCGGAGTGGTCGGTGACGGCCGGTTCGTGGTCGTCGTGCTGACCGCTCAGCGGGCCGGCACGAGCCGGGCGAGCGCCGCCCAGCGCGTCACCGCGGTGTCGAAAGCGCTCTCTGGTGCGTTCGGCTGGTCCTGATCCGGCGCGGGACGTCCGGATACCGCCGATTCGGCGGTACCGTCTCGGGGGTGAGACGGTACGACGTGGAGGGGGCCAGGGTGGTGGACCGGGCGAAGCCGGGGGAGCAGACGAGGACTCCCCTGCCGGGGCCGCGGCAGCCGAGCCTGGCCGACGTCGCCGGTATGGCCGGCGTCTCGCACATGACCGTTTCGCGCGTGGTCAACGAGAGCGGGCCGGTGCGCCCGGAGACCCGCGAGCGGGTCCTCGCCGCCGTGCAGAAGCTCGGCTACCGGCCCAACACGGCCGCGCGGGCGCTGGTCACCGGCCGGTCCGGCACCCTCGGCGTGGTCGCGCTCGAGTCCAATCTCTACGGACCGGCGAGCACGCTCTACGGCATCGAGAACGCCGCCCGCGAGGCCGGGTACGGCGTCGCGATCTGCAGCGTGACGCGACCGGGCCGGACGTCGATCGGCGACGCGGTGGAGAGCCTGCGGCGCCAGGCGGTGGAGGGGATCGTGGTGATCGCCCCGCACGTCACGGCCGGGCGCGCGCTGGCGGCGGCCCCCGCGGACATCCCCCTGGTCGCGGTCGGCGGCGGGGAGACGGCCCCGGTGCCGGTGATCTCGGTCGACCAATACGACGGCGCCCGCCTCGCCACCGAGCACCTGCTGTCCCTGGGCCACCGGACGGTCTGGCACCTGGCCGGACCGGAGGACTGGCTGGAGGCCCGGGACCGCGAACGCGGCTGGCGCGAGACGCTGGAGCGGCGGGGGTTGCGGGTGCCCGCGGTGGTGCGGGGTGACTGGAGCCCGCGGTCGGGGTACGAGGCCGGGCGGGCGCTGGTGGGCAAGCGGGGGCTGAAGGCCGTCTTTTCGGCGAACGACCAGATGGCGCTGGGGTTGTTGCGGGCGTTCACCGAGGCGGGGATCCGGGTGCCGGAGGACGTGCAGGTCGCCGGGTTCGATGATGTGCCGGAGGCGGAGTACTTCACGCCGCCGTTGACGACGGTGCGGCAGGACTTCATCGAGGTGGGGCGGAGGACGTTTGGGTTGCTCGAGGAGCGGATGGCCGGTGGGGATGCCGGGGCTCGGCATCTTGTTGCCGCGGAGCTGGTTTTGCGGGAGAGCACTCGGGCTCGGTGATGCGGCGGTTGGCCTGAACTGCTGGTGATGGTGTTCTTCCGCCACCCCGATGCCCGATTGTGACTACGGCCGGCCGTGTTGGGGCTTCGGATCGGGGTTGCGGGGGGTCTGGGTTCCGCCTTGGCTTTCCGTTTTGGAGGCTGCCGGGCTTTGTTGAGGCCTCCGGTTTGGGGGCTGCCGGAGTTCGCTGCGGCTGCCCGTTTCGCCCGGGGCGCGCCGAACCCGACCGACAGCGTCAGGACCAGGTGCTCCAGCCCTTGCAGGCCCTGCATCCAGACGCCCATCCGCGCCCAGCGGCGGGCGCGGGTGCCAGCGCCCAGAGCACCAGGAGCACCGCGCCCGCGGTGTCCCACCCCGACATCGGCATCGCCATGGCCGCCTCCCGTGTCCGTCCCCTCGACGCTAACCGCGGGCCGGGCGGCCGGACGTCTTCCCGCGTGCGCCCGGAAACCGGACAAACCCTTGCGGGACAGGTTGCCGCCTCAAGTGAGGACAAGCCGGACGGCGAGCGCGGTGATCACCGCGCTCGACACGAGCGCCGTCACCAGCCGGCCCCGCCGCCCGGTGAGGACCCGGCCGAGCAGGGCCCCGCCGCCGGCGAGCGCGGCCTGCCAGCTCGCCGACGCGGCGAACGCGGCGAGCACGAACACCACCTGGTCGAGCGCCGGGACGGCCGCGCCGGCGCGGTTTCCGACCACCAGCGCGCTGAAGTAGACGACCGTGGCGGGATTGACGAGGGTGATGCCGAGCAGGCTGACGTAGGCGCGGCCGGGCACGAGCGGGGTCACCGGCCGGGTGGCGGGCGCGCGGTGGGACCGCAGCGCGCGGACGGCGCCGAGCGTCGCGAGGACGATCAGGACCACCGCCGAGATCAGCCGCAGCGGCCCGGCGAACGGGGCGATTACGCCCGCGATCGCGGCGCCGCCCAGCACGGCGACCAGTGCGTACACCCCGTCGGCCGTCGCGACGCCGAGAGCCGCGGCCAAGCCGGTCCGGAGGGACGTGCGGGCCGTGAGGGCCACCAGGTACGTCCCGACGGCGCCGACCGGGATCGCGATGCCGTAGCCGGCGACCAGGCCGGCGAGCAGCGCGGCGCTCACGGCGCCGAGGTGATCGACCTCCGCGGACGGCCCGGCTGCTGCTGGACCGGCGCGGTGGTGACGGCGACGGTCGGCAGGAGCGGGGTGGGTTGCGTGGTCATGCGCCGATCGTGGCCGCCACCCGGTGGGCGGGGCAACCGGGTTTTCCAGCGGGTGGGCTCCGCCGAGCTGTGCTTGAATCGGCCCCGGGGAGGCACGCGAGCGAGAGAGGGCTTTCACGATGCGGGTCGACCTGAGCGGGAAGACGGCACTGGTCACCGGTTCCACGCAGGGCATCGGCGCGGCGATCGCGACCGGCCTGGCCGCGGCGGGCGCGCGCGTCGCGATCAACGGCCGCAGCGAAACCGGCGTCCACAAGGCCATCGCCCGGCTGCGGGAGGAGGTGCCGGAGGCGGACTTCCTGCCGGCCCCGGGCGACGTCTCCGAGGAGGCCGGCGCGGCCCAGGTGGTCGAGGAGGTGCCGGACGCCGACATCCTGGTCAACAACCTCGGCATCTTCGGCGCCCAGGAGCCCCTCGACATCACCGACGCCGACTGGCGGCGCTACTTCGAGGTCAACGTCCTGGCCGCGGTGCGCCTGACCCGCGCCTACCTGCCGGGCATGACCGACCGCGGCTGGGGCCGGATCCAGTACATCGCCAGCGATTCCGCGATCGTCATCCCGGCCGAAATGATCCACTACGGCGTGTCGAAGACGGCGCTGCTCGGGGTGTCCCGCGGGTTCGCCAAGCACGCGGCCGGCACCGGCGTCACGGTCAACGCGGTCATCGCCGGCCCCACCCACACCGGCGGCGTCGAGGACTTCGTCTACGAGCTGGTGGACAAGGACCTCCCGTGGGACGAGGCCCAGCGCGAGTTCATGAAGCAGCACCGGCCGCAATCGTTGCTGCAGCGGCTGATCGAGCCGGAGGAGATCGCGCACCTGGTGGTGTACCTGAGTTCCCCGTTCGCCTCGGCGACCACCGGCGCGGCGGTGCGGGTGGACGGCGGGTACGTCGACGCGATCGTGCCCTGAGGCCGCTCACGGCGTGACGGGGATGTTCGTCAGGCCCGACCGGGCGTTCGTGACGGTGTTCGACGCGGACACGACGTTGGGGTCGGCCTGGCACTTCGAGACGGAGCTGATCTTGATCGCATAGGCGCCGACGTCGCCGAGGTCGGACTTGTTGCCGCGCCAGACGTTGCCGCAGCCGTTGTCGAACGACGGGCTCGTGCTCGGGTTGTGCGTCTCGTAGCCGTTGGCGAACGTGCCGGGCGAGGCGAAGGCGCCGGTGTTGCCTTCGATCGTGTAGCCGGTGCCCTTGACGTCGACCCAGGAGTCCGCCGAGTTCTGGCCGGAGATGCCGCGGCCGTCGAAGGTGTTGCCACCGATGTATCCGGCCGCCGTGCCTTCCTTGACGTCGATCGGCTCGGCGGCGATGAACGGGCCGAGGTGGTTGTCCAGCACCTGGATCCGGTCGCTGCGGTCGGCGCCGCCGGAGTTGCCGTGGCAGCCCCAGTTCGAGCCGGCCGAGCCGAGGTAGACGCCTTCGCCGTAGCCGGGCTGGACCTGGCCGGTGTAGCTGATCGAGGAGTTCTTCAGCACGCTGTCGGCCGATGAGCGGCGGAAGTGCACGGCCTCCTCGTCGATGTGGTGGACGGTGACGCCGTCGATGGTGGTGTGCGGGGAGTTGTCCGCGACGATGCCCTTTTTGGACTCCCGCACGGTGAAACCGCGCAGAGTCCAGTAGGGCGCGTTGGCGAGCCACAGGCCGTAACCGGAATCCCAGCCTGCGGTCGGCGCCGGGCAGTCGGGGGCGTCGCCGGCGGGACCGTCGTTGATCAGGACGGCGTCCGCCGGGCCGGACAGGGTGATCGGCTCGGCCGCGGTGCCGGGTTTCGTGATGACGAAGGAGCCGTGGTAGGTGCCGGCGGCGAGCCGGATCGCCTGCCCCGGGACGGCGCTCGCCAGGGCGGCCTGGAGCTGGGTGGCCGTGGCGACGACGACGTCGGCCGCGCCGGCCTGCGCGGGCAGCGTGAGCGTGGCGGAAATGCTTGCGGTGACGAGGAAAACGGCGCAGAAGGGCGACTTTCGAGTGGACACCGATGGCCTCCGGAAAGCGACTGCGGAGGTGTTGCGGCGGACACCCGGACTTTTCCTTTATAGGGCAGCGGTCCAGGGAGAGTCAACAGGATGAACATCGATCACGCATGTGAACACCGAAAGCCGGCCGGGCGGAGGGGAAAGTTTCTTCGGCGCTGGTACGAAATCGGGACATTTCTGGTTCAGACCTGTCGAACAGCCCCGACGAACCCGCGATCTTCTCCGGACAAAGTGACGGGAGTGCGCTGCCCCGAGCGCGCCCCGCACCCGGAGGAGACCGATGGCCCCCACCCGCATCCCGCCCGTCACCGCGGGGATCGCCGCCGCGGTGGCCGTCGTGCTCGCCGCCGCGTGCTGGGTCGTCTTCCCGCCCGAGATCGCCGGGCGTGCCCTCGCCGGCCGGCCGGACGTCGACCTCCCGCTACCGTGGCCCGCCGAAGGGCAGTCCAGCGCCGAGGTGCAGAACCTCGGCTCGCTCGGCAGCCGCGGTGAGCGGGGGCCGGTCCCGATCGCCAGCGTCACGAAGGTCATCACGGCCTACGTCGTGCTCAAGGACCACCCCCTCGGGCCCGATGAAGCCGGGCCGGAGATCACCGTCGACGAGCAGGCCGAAGCCGAGTCGGCCTCGGCCGAGGAGTCGAGCGCGCCGGTCCGCGCCGGACGCCGGTTCAGCGAACGCGACCTGCTCGCCCTGATGCTCGTCCCGTCCGGGAACAACGTCGCCCGCCTGCTCGCCCGGTGGGACGCCGGCAGCCAGGAGGCCTTCGTCGCGAAGATGAACCGCGAGGCCGCGGCGCTCGGCATGACCAGCACCACCTACACCGGTGCCAGCGGCGTCGAGGACTCGACCACGAGCACCGCCGGCGACCAGGTCCGGCTGGCCCGCGAAGTGATGCGGAACCCGGTGATCCGCGCGATCGTCGCCACCCCGAGCCTGCGGATCGACGGCGTGCCGGGCCCGGTCGTCAACACGAACACCCTGCTCGGCCGCAACGGGGTGATCGGGCTGAAGACCGGCTCGTCGACCGCCGCCGGAGGTGCCCTGATGTGGGCCGCGCGAGCCGGCAACGGGGCGTTGATCCTCGGCGTCGTCCTGCACCAGAGCCCGGGCGGGACCCCGGCCGCCGGGCTGCGCGCGGCCCTCGACACCAGCGAAAAGCTCATCGCCGCGATCCAGCGCGAGCTGCCGGCGGCCACGCGATGACCGCGACCACCGAGCGTCCGGCCGCCCCGGCTCGCCGGGCCTGGACGTGGCGGCGGGGCCGCGTCCTCGCCGCGTTCGCCGTCCTGACGGCGCTGCTGCTGCTCGCGCACCCGCTGGTGCCCAACCAGGTGGGCAACGCGGGCAGCCTCCTGGAGACCTTCCTGCCCTGGACCGGCCTGCTCGTCGTGCCGCTGCTGGCCGCGGCGCTGGTCCGGCGCTCGGCGCTCGCCCTCGTCTCCCTCCTGCTGCCGGCGCTGGTCTGGGGCGGGTTCTTCGGGGGCAGGCTGTTCGACAAGCGCGAGCACGGCGGGGACCTGACGGTCGTGTCGCACAACGTGAACGACGAGAACCCGGACCCGGCGGGCACCGCGCGCGCCCTCGCCGCCGCGGGTGCCCAGGTGATCGCGCTCGAGGAGCTGAAGAAGTCCGAGATCCCGAAGTACGAGGACGCCCTCGCCGCGGCGTACCCGCACCACTCCGTGCAGGGGACCGTCGGGGTCTGGAGCACCTTTCCGCTGCGGGACACGCGACCGGTGGCGATCATGCCGTGGACCCGCGCGCTGCGGACCACAGTGGACACTCCGAAGGGGCCCGTGGCGGTGTTCGTGGCGCACTTGCCTTCGGTGCGCGTGCGCCTCGACGCGGGGTTCACCGCGGTCGGCCGGGACGAGGCCATGAACCTGCTCGCCGACGCCGTCGCCGCGGAATCCGCGCCGCGGACGGTGCTCGTCGGCGATTTCAACGGCACCGCCGACGACCGCGCGCTCGCGCCGATCACCACGCGGCTGCAGAGCGCACAGGACGAAGCCGGCGACGGTTTCGGCTTCACCTGGCCCGCCGGGCTGCCACTGGCCCGGATCGACCAGGTCTTCGTGTCGGGGGTGCGAACGGTGGCGGCCTGGACGTTGCCGGCGACCGGCAGCGATCACCTCCCCGTCGCCGCCACGGTGGCGTTCTGACCCCGGGAGCCGGGGCCGCCGGCAGCGTGTGGTAGACGCCCCGCAGGACCCGCGAACATGCCGTTGAACACCGGGCCGAGCTGACGGGCGGTGAATTTCAAACGACGCTCCGCGCAGGTCGCGCCGTCGAATTCGTCGTCGAGGCCATGTGAAGGGCACGTGACTAGACCGTTACGCGAGCCGGGGTTGACCCCGTGGGTGTTATCGCTAACACTAACTCCTCGTCGTCACCGGACAGGTGACGCAGACCATGTCGGAGCGCACGGAAGGGGACGCCGGTGGCCGAACGACCCCGCTCCGGCGGACCCGTCAAGGCGACTGCCACCGGGACCCGGCAGCCGAGCCTGACCGACGTCGCGGGCGTGGCGGGCGTGTCCCACATGACCGTGTCCCGGGTGATCAACGGGACCGGCCCGGTGCGCCCCGAAACCCGGGCCCGGGTGCTCGCGGCGATCGAAGAACTGGGCTACCGGCCCAATTCCGCCGCCCGCGCGCTGGTCACCGGCCGCACCGGCACGCTCGGCGTCGTCGCGCTCGAGTCCAATCTGTACGGTCCGGCCAGCACGCTGTACGGCATCGAGAACGCCGCCCGGGAAGCCGGGTACGCGATCACGATCTCGAGCGTCAGCCGTCCCGGCCGGTCGTCGATCGCCGACGCGGTGGAGAACCTGCGCCGCCAGGCGGTCGAGGGTGTCATCGTGATCGCCCCGCACGTCAGCGCGGGCCGGGCCCTGGAAGCCGCGCCCGCGGACTTCCCGGTCGTCGCGGTCGGCGGCGGGGAGGCGGCACCGGTGCCGGTCATCTCCGTCGACCAGCGCGACGGCGCCCGCCGCGCCACCGAACACCTCCTGGCGCTGGGCCACCGCACGGTGTGGCACATCGCCGGGCCGGAGGACTGGCTGGAGGCCCGCGACCGCGAACTCGGCTGGCGGGAAACCCTGGAACGCCACGGCGTCGGGGCCCCGCGGGTGATCCGCGGCGACTGGAGCTCGCGTTCCGGCTACGAGGCGGGGCGATCCCTCGCCAAGGAAAAGGATCTGGACGCCGTCTTCGCCGGCAACGACCAGATGGCACTGGGCCTGCTGCGCGCGTTCGCCGAAGCGGGTATCTCGGTGCCGCGGGACGTGCGCGTGGCGGGCTTCGACGACGTCCCCGAGGCGGCGTACTTCACGCCGCCGCTGACGACGGTGCGCCAGGACTTCATCGAAGTCGGACGGCGTACGTTCGGCCTGCTGGCCGGGCGGATGGACGGAGGCGACCGGCACGCGCGCGCCCTGGTCGTCCCCGAGTTGATCGTGCGCGAGAGCACCGGACCGCGCTAGCGCCGCGGCCGGCGGGGACCGGTGGTTCCCGAGGGATTGTTAGCGCTAACAGGCAAGACGTCTTCACCCGATAGTCCCCACACAGGTTTCCCACAGATCATCGTCGATCGAGGAGTGAACGTGCTGAAGAAGCGATGGGCCGCCGCGGCGGCCGCGGCGGCCGGACTCGTGCTGCTCACCGCCTGCGGGAGTGGCGGTTCGTCCGGCGGTTCGGGCGGGGCCATCACGCTCGGCTTCGCCCAGGTGGGCGCCGAGAGCGGCTGGCGGACGGCGAACACGAAGTCGATCCAGGAGTCGGCGAAGACCGCCGGGATCGAGCTGAAGTTCTCCGACGCGCAGCAGAAGCAGGAGAACCAGATCTCCGCGATCCGCTCGTACATCCAGCAGAAGGTCAAGGTCATCGCCTTCTCGCCGGTCGTCGAGTCCGGCTGGGACACCGTCCTGAAGGAAGCCAAGACGGCCAACATCCCGGTCATCCTGACCGACCGCGCGATCGACTCGCCGGACAAGTCCCTCTACAAGACCTTCCTCGGCTCCGACTTCGTCGCCGAGGGCAAGAAGGCGGGGGAGTGGCTGACCAAGGAGTTCGGCAGCGCCACCGGCGACGTGAACATCGTCGAGCTGCAGGGCACCACCGGCTCGGCCCCGGCGAACGACCGCAAGAAGGGCTTCGCGGACGTCATCGCCGCGGACCCGAAGTACAAGATCGTCGCCTCGCAGACCGGTGAGTTCACCCGCGCCAAGGGCAAGGAGGTCATGGAGGCCTTCCTGAAGTCCCAGCCCAAGATCGACGTCCTCTACGCCCACAACGACGACATGGCCCTCGGCGCCATCGAGGCCATCGAAGCCGCGGGCAAGGTCCCGGGCAAGGACATCAAGATCGTCTCGGTCGACGGCGTCAAGGACGCGCTGACGGCGCTGGCCGACGGCAAGATCAACCACGTCGTCGAGTGCAACCCGCTGCTCGGCCCGCAGCTGATGGACCTGGTGAAGAAGGTCGCCGCCGGCGAGCAGGTGCCCGCCCGCATCGAAACCCAGGAGACCGAGTTCGACCAGGCCTCCGCCAAGGCCGCCCTGCCGCAGCGCCAGTACTGACCGCCTGCGGGTCGTGAGTGGTAAGGCGGGTTCTAACCCGCCTTACCACTCACGACCCCCGCGTCCACTCCGGAGCACAGCAAATGCCTGAACCGCAGCCCATGGTGCGGATGAGCGGTATCCGCAAGGAGTTCCCCGGCGTCCTCGCCCTGGACGGGGTCGACTTCCGGATGTACCCCGGCGAAGTCCACGCCCTGATGGGCGAGAACGGCGCCGGCAAGTCCACCCTCATCAAGGTGCTCACCGGGGTGTACGGGGTGGACGCGGGCACGATCGAACTGGGCGGCGACGACGTCGCCTTCAGCGGGCCCGGCGAGGCCCAGCAGGCCGGCATCAGCACGGTCTACCAGGAAGTCAACCTCTGCCCGAACCTGTCCGTGGCCGAGAACGTCTGCCTCGGCCGCGAACCCCGCCGCCTCGGCCGCATCCAGTGGGGCCCGATGCGGAAGCGGGCCGAGGAGCTGCTGGCCCGGCTGGACGTCCACGTGGACGTCTCGGCCGAGCTGTCCACCTGTTCCATCGCGGTGCAGCAGCTGGTCGCGATCGCCCGCGCGCTCGACGTCGACGCGCGGGTGCTCGTCCTCGACGAACCGACGTCCAGTTTGGACGCCGGCGAGGTCGAACAGCTGCTGAAGGTCGTCCGGTCCCTGCGCGAAAGCGGCATGGCGATCCTGTTCGTGTCCCACTTCATCGACCAGGTCTTCGCCATCGCCGACCGGATGACTGTGCTGCGCAACGGAAAACTCATCGGTGAATACCGGACGGCCGACATCACGCCGGTCGAGCTGGTCACCAGGATGATCGGCAAGGAGCTCCAGGTCCTCGAGGACCTGGAGGACTCCGGCCCCAGCCGGGCCGAGGTCGCCGGCGCGCCCGTGCTGCTGGCCGCCGAAGGCCTCGGCCGCAAGGGCGGCGTCGAACCCTTCGACTTCACCATCCACGCCGGCGAGGTCGTCGGGCTGGCCGGCCTCCTCGGCTCCGGCCGCACCGAGCTCGCCCGGCTGCTCTTCGGCGCCGACCACGCCGACAGCGGCTCGCTGAAGGTCGACGGCGAACCCGCCGCGCTGCGCACCCCGCGAGCCGGGCTCGACCACAAGATCGCGTTCCTTTCGGAGAACCGCAAGGCCGAAGGCCTGGTCGAGGAACTGACCGTCCGCGAGAACATCGTGCTGGCGCTGCAGGCCTCCCGCGGCTGGGCGCGGCCGCTGTCGCGCCGCCGCCAGGACGAAATCGCCGAGAAGTACATCAAGGCCCTCGACATCCGGCCCGCCAACCCCGAAGCGCTGGTGGGCAACCTCTCCGGCGGCAACCAGCAGAAGGTCCTGCTGGCCCGCTGGCTCATCACCGAACCGCGGCTGCTGATCCTTGACGAGCCCACGCGCGGCATCGACATCGGCGCCAAGACGGAGATCCAGCGGCTGGTCACCCAGCTCTCGGGCGACGGCATGGCCGTCGTGTTCATCTCCGCCGAACTCGAAGAAGTCCTGCGGCTGAGCCACCGCGTCGTGGTACTGCGGGACCGGAAGGTCGTGGCGGAGCGGGAAAACCAGGCGCTCACCGCGGACGACATCATGGCCACGATGGCCGAGGGGGTGCAGGCGTGAAAGCCATGACCAAACACCGGCTCTTCTGGCCCGTGGTGGCCCTGCTGGTGCTGCTGCTGGGCGACCTGATCGCGAGCCCGTCGTTCTTCAAGATCGAATTTCGCGACGGGCACCTCTACGGGAACCTCGTCGACATCCTGAAGAACGGCGCCCCGCTGATCCTCATCGCGATCGGCATGACGCTGGTGATCGCCACCCGCGGCATCGACCTCTCGGTCGGCGCGGTGGTGGCGATCAGCGGCTCGCTCGCCTGCCTGTGGATCAGCGACCACCCCGACGGCACCGGCACCACGCTGGTCGCCTTCGGCCTGGCGCTCGGCCTCTCGCTGGTGCTCGGGGTCTGGAACGGCTGGCTCGTCGCGGCGCTGGGCATCCAGCCGATCATCGCCACGCTGATCCTCATGGTCGCCGGCCGGGGCATCGCGCAGCTGATCAGCGGTGGCCAGATCATCACCGTCAACTCCCACTCGTTCGAGTGGATCGGCAGCGGGTTCCTGTTCACCCTGCCCAGCGCGATCCTCGTCGCGCTGGCGGTGTTCGTGCTCGCGTCGGTGCTCGTCCGCCGCTCCGCGCTCGGCCTGCTCGTCGAGGCCGTCGGCGGCAACCCCGAAGCCAGCCGCCTGGCCGGGCTGCGCTCGGCGCGGCTCACCTGGCTCGTCTACGTCTTCTGCGCGCTGTGCGCGGGCGTCGCCGGGCTGATGATCAGCGCGAACGTGCACAGCGCCGACGCCAACCACGCCGGCCTGTTCATCGAGCTCGACGCGATCCTCGCGGTCGTCGTCGGCGGCACCCAGCTGACCGGCGGCCGGTTCTCCCTCGGCGGCGCGGTGATCGGCGCGCTGCTCATCCAGACGCTGACCACCACCGTCTACGCCCTCGGCATCCCGCCGGAGTCGATCATGCTCTTCAAGGCGATCGTCGTGCTGGTGGTGTGCCTGCTGCAGTCGCCCGCGTTCCGCCGCAGGTTCCGGCGGCGCCAGGGCGCCCGCCCGGTCACCCCGGCGCCCACGCCCGCTCCGGAGAAGGTGGAGGTCACCGCATGACCACGCTCGCCCGCGTGAAGGGCTACCGGCCGCAGCAGCGGCACGTGCCGATCCTCGCGACGCTGGCGCTGTTGATCGCCGCGTACGTGTTCGGTGCGGTCCAGTACGAGGCCTTCGGGTCCGGGCAGGTCATCCTCGACCTGTTCATCAACAACGCCTTCCTGCTCGTGGTCGCGGTCGGGATGACGTTCGTGATCCTCACCGGCGGCATCGACCTGTCCGTCGGGTCGGTGGTCGCGCTGTCCACGGTGATCTCCGGCGACCTGATGCAGAAGCACGGCTGGCCGGCGTACGCGGCCATCGCCGTGGTCCTGGTGGTCGGCGCGGCGCTGGGTGCCGGGATGGGCGCGCTGATCCACTTCTTCGAGATCCAGCCGTTCATCGCGACGCTGATCGGGATGTTCTTCGCCCGCGGCCTCTGCTACACGATCACCACCGAGGCCTACTCGATCGACAACTCGACGATCGCCACCCTGGCCCAGACGCAGATCCCGCTCGGTGGCGAGCTGCACATCTCGATCAGCGTGGTGGTCGCCCTGGTGGTCGTCGCGGCCGCGGCCTACGTCCTGGCCTTCACCCGGTTCGGCCGCACGGTCTACTCGATCGGCGGCAACGCGCAGTCCGCGATGCTGATGGGACTCAAGACCGGCCGCACCAAGATCGCGGTGTACACGATCAGCGGGGTCTGCTCGGCGCTCGGCGGGATCCTCCTGGTCCTGTACAAGTCCTCGGGCGACCCGCTCAACGGCGTCGGCCTCGAGCTGACGGCGATCGCCGCGGTCGTCATCGGCGGCACCATCCTCACCGGCGGCTCCGGCTACGTGCTGGGGACCGTGCTGGGGATCATGGTGCTGGGCATCATCCAGACCCTGATCACCTTCGACGGCACCCTCAACTCCTGGTGGACCTCGATCATCACGGGGGCCCTGCTGTTCGTCTTCATCGTCCTGCAACGCCTCGTCACCCGACGCACCCGCTAGCGCGACGATGGAACTTTCCCTGGGAAAGTTCCATCGTCGCACCCGACCTGTGAGCGCTCACACTCAAGGGAGAGTCATGCTCCGCAGACTGCGGCGGCCCATGGCCGTGCTCGCCGCTTTGGCGCTGTGCTCCGCCGTCCCCGTCGTGGCGGCGCCGGCCGCCTCGGCCGACGCCGATCCGGCGCTCGCGGGGCACTGGACGTTCGACGACGGCAGCGGGACGACCGCCGCCGACACCGCGGGCAGCCACCCGGCGACCCTGTCCGAGGGGGCCGGCTGGGGCCCGGGTATCCGGGGTGGCGCCCTGACCACCGACGGGTCCAGGGGGTTCGCCGACGCGGGTGCGCCCGTGCTGGACACGACCAAGAGCTTCTCGGTGAGCAGCTGGGTGAAGCTCGACAAGACGTCGGGCTACCAGACGTTCGTCAGTGTCGACGGCGCCCAGGTGAGCAACTTCTTCCTGCAGTTCCGCGACGACTCGCGCCGGTTCGCCTTCACCCGGCTGGCCGGGGACGCCCCGACCGACGGCGTCGTGGCGGGCGCGAACTTCGACCCCGTCGCGGGTCAGTGGTACCAGCTGACCGGCGTGTACGACGCGAGCACGTCGACGCTGTCGCTCTACGTCGACGGCACCCGCCAGACCACCGTCGCCGCACCGACTGCCTGGGCGGGTACCGGGCACTTGGTCATCGGCCGCGGCAAATACGGCGGCAACCCGGTGGACTTCGTCGACGGCACGATCGACGACGTTCGCGCCTACTCGGGCACCCTGACCGCGGCCGCGGCCGCCCGCCTGGCCATCGCCGGGCACTGGGGCCTCGACGAGGGCACCGGCACCACCACCGCGGACGACTCCCTCGACGCGCGCACCGCCACCTTGACCGGCGGTGCCACCTGGGGTGACGGCGTCGTCGGCCCGCACGGCGTCGCGCTGAACGGCACCGACGCCGCGGTCGACGTCCCGGGTCCGGTCGTGGACACGGCGCAGAGCTTCTCGGTGTCGGCGTGGGTGAAGCCCACCGCGGCCGGCGGCTTCCGGACCGCCGTGAGCGTCGACGGTTCGTCGATCAGCGGCTTCTACCTCCAGCGGGCCAGCGACGGCCGCTTCGCCTTCACCCGCCGCGCGGCCGACGGGGATTCGGCTTCGTCCTCGGCCGTGTCGACGCTGCCCGCGCAGGCCGGCCAGTGGCAGCACATCGTCGGCGTCTACAACCGGGCGGCCGGCACGCTTTCCCTGTACGTCAACGGAACTCTGCAGCAGAGCGTCCCGTTCACCACGCCGTGGACCGCGGGCGGGCACCTGGAGATCGGCCGCGGCAAGTGGGCCGGCGCTGCCGCCGACTGGTTCGACGGTGGCATCGACGACGTCCGCGCGTACCCGACGCCGCTGACTGCCGCCGCCGTCGCCGCGCTGTCCGCGAGCGGCTCGTGGCACTTCGACGAAGGCGCCGGCATCCTCGCCCGGGACGCCTCGGCGAACGCGGCCGACGGCACGCTGAAGGGCGCGACCTGGACCGCGGGAGCGGCCGGCCGGGCCGTCCAGCTCGACGGCAAGTCCACTGTGGATATGGGCAGCTCGCCCGCGTTCGACGCCGGCACCGGCTCGCTGTCCCTGGCCGCCTGGTTCCGCACCACCGCGTCGGGCACCCTGGTGGACCACGGCGACGGCTACGGGCTCGGCGTCACCGGCGGCAAGCTCACCGCCCGCGTCGGCACCATCCAGGTGACCACCAACGGCGGCGGGCTCGCCGACGGCAACTGGCACCACGCCGCCCTCGTCCTGGACCGCGCCGCCCAGCGGCTCACCGTCTACGCCGACGGCGATGCCGCCGCGGTCACCAGCTCGTGCGGGACGCCCACCGGCACGACCCTGGACGTCTCCGCCTGCCCGGCCTCGGGCACCGCGGCGGCGCCGTTCACCGTCGGCGCCGGGTTCACCGGGGCCGTCGACGAGGTCGAGCTGCGCCGCTTCCCGCTGACCGCCGCGCAGATCGGCACCCTGGCCGGGGCCAACCAGCTGGCCGTCGACGCCAACGTCGTCCGGGCCAACACCCGGCCGACCACTTACGGCTCGATCCTCGAGGACATCAGCCACTCGGTCGAAGGCGGGCTGTACGCCGAGCTCGTCCGCAACCGCACGTTCAAGGAGGGCTACCAGCCCGGCAGCGGCGCGGGCGACACGCCGGTGCCGTACTGGTCGCTGCTCACCTCGGCCGGGGCGACCGGCACCTACTCGGTCGACACCGCGAACCCGCTCAACACCGCCCTCGACCGCTCGCTGAACCTGCACGCCGACACGGTCCCGGCCGCCGGCCGGGTTGCCGCGGCGAACGTCGGCTTCTACGGCGTCGCGGCGAGGCCGTCGACCAAGTACACCGGCAGCCTCTTCGCCAAGGGAACGTGGACCGGCGGGGTCCGGGTCAGCCTGGAGAAGCCGGACGGCACGGTGCTGGCGAGCAAGGACCTCCAGCCGGTCGGGCCCGCGTGGACGCAGCAGGCGTTCAGCTTCACCACGCCGTCGACGATCACGCCGTCCACCGACAACCGGATCGTCGTTTCCCTGGTCAACAAGGGCAAGAAGGCGCTGAGCGGCGACGCCTGGTTCCAGCAGGTCTCGCTGTTCCCGCCGACCTTCAAGAACCGGCCCAACGGCGTCCGCGCCGACCTCGGGCAGAAGCTCGCGGCGATGAAGCTCGGCCTGTTCCGCGTCCCCGGCGGCAACTACCTCGAGGGCAACACCCTCGACACCCGGTTCGCGTGGAAGAACACCATCGGCCCGCTGGAACAGCGGCCCGGCCACCAGAACACCGCGTGGGGCTACTGGTCCACCGACGGCTTCGGCATCCTCGACTACCTGAAGCTGTCCGAGGACATCGGCGCCCAGCCGCTGCTGGCGTTGTTCGCCGGCTACACCCTCAACGGCCAGCACGTCGACCAGGCCGACTACCCGGCCTACGTCCAGGAAGCCCTCGACGAGATCGAGTACGCCATCGGCGACAGCTCGACCACGTGGGGCGCCAAGCGGATCGCCGACGGCCACCCGGCGCCGTTCGACCTGCACTACGTCGAGGTCGGCAACGAGGACTGGTTCGACGGCTCGGGCAGCTACGCCTGGCGCTACACGGACATGTACAACGCCATCAAGGCGAAGTACCCGCAGCTGACCGTCATCGCCACCACGGGTGGCCTGCAGGGCGGGGCCGCGTCGACCACGCCGGGCATCCGGCCGGACGCCGCGGACGACCACTACTACCAGTCGCCGCAGTGGTTCACCGACAACTCGACCCGCTACGACACCGCCGACCGCAGCGGCCCGGACATCCTCGTCGGCGAGTACGGCGCCCAGGACGGCCGGCCCACCGGCACCTTGGCCGCCGCCATCGGCGAGGCCGCGTTCCTCACCGGGCTCGAACGCAACAGCGACGTCGTCATCGGCTCGATGTACGCGCCGGTGCTGGTGCAGGAGAACCAGTCCAACTGGCCGGTCAACCTGATCGGCTTCGACGCCGGGACGAGCTACGCCTCACCGTCGTACTGGGTGCAGCAGATGTTCTCCAGCACCCTCGGCAAGCAGATCGTCACCAGCCGCCTCAACCAGGGCAGCCCCCTCAAGCAGGTGGTCAACGTGACCACGAAGAGCGGAAGGAAGACCTTCACGGTCAAACTCGTCAACCCGACTTCGCAGGTGCAGACCACCCGGCTGTCGCTCACCGGCGTCACCGCCGTGGACGGCACCGGCACGCTCACCACGCTCACCGGCGATCCGGCGGGGCGCAACAGCCTCGCCGCGCCGACCGCCATCGTGCCGCAGACCAGGGAGATCACCGGGCTGGCCGCGACGTCGAAGCTGACGTTGCCGGCCAACTCGGTGACGACGCTGGTCCTCACCGGCCGCTAAGACCCCGGGACGCGGCGCGTTCACCGCCGCCCGCGCCGCGTCCCGGTCACCAACCAGGAGGGAAGACACCGTGGGAGAACCACTCACCGTCGGCGTCGACTTCGGCACCCTGTCCGGCCGCGCGGTGGTCGTGCGCGTGGCCGACGGGGCCGAACTCGGTTCCGGCGTCTTCGAGTACCCGCACGGGGTGCTCGACGAGACGCTGCCCGCCACGGGCCGCGCGCTGCCGCCGGAATGGGCGCTGCAGGTCCCGGCGGACTACGTAGGAGTGCTCCGCAACGCCGTACCGGCGGCGCTGCGGGACGCCGGCGTCGACGCGGCGGACGTCGTCGGGATCGCCACCGACTTCACCGCGTGCACGATGGTGCCGACGACCGCGGACGGGACGCCGCTGTGCGAACTGCCCGAGTTCGAAGGCAACCCGCACGCGTACGTGAAGCTCTGGAAGCACCACTCCGCGCAGCCGCAGGCTGTGCGGATCAACGAGCTGGCCCGCACCCGAGGCGAGAAGTGGCTCCCGCGTTACGGCGGCCTGATCTCTTCGGAGTGGGAGTTCGCCAAGGCCCTCGAGATCTTCGAAGAGGCCCCGGACGTCTACGCCGCGATGCGGCACTGGGTGGAGGCGGCCGACTGGATCGTCTGGCAGCTCACCGGCAGCTACGTGCGCAACGCCTGCACCGCCGGCTACAAGGGCATCCTGCAGGACGGCCAGTACCCGAGCCGCGACTTCCTCCGCGAGCTCGCCCCCGGGTTCGAGTCCTTCGTGACCGACAAGCTGAAGCACCCGCTGGGCCAGCTGGGTTCCCGCGCGGGCTCGCTGACCGCGGAGGCCGCGGCCTGGACCGGGCTGCCCGAGGGCATCGCGGTCGCCGTCGGCAACGTCGACGCGCACGTCACCGCCCCCGCCGCCCAGGCCGTCGAGCCCGGCCAGATGGTGGCGATCATGGGCACCTCGACCTGCCACGTGATGAACGGCGCCGAGCTGCGCGAGGTCCCCGGCATGTGCGGCGTCGTCGAGGGCGGCATCGTGGCCGGGCTCTGGGGGTACGAAGCCGGCCAGAGCGGTGTCGGTGACATCTTCGGCTGGTTCGTCGAGCACTTCGCCGACGCCTCGCACGAGGAGCTCACCCGGCTCGCCGCGCAGCAGGAGATCGGCGAACACGGCCTGATCGCGCTGGACTGGCACAGCGGCAACCGGTCGGTGCTGGTGGACCACGAGCTCTCCGGCGTGATCGTCGGCCAGACGCTCGGCACCCGCGCCCAGGACGTCTACCGGGCCCTGCTGGAGGCCACCGCGTTCGGCACCCGGAAGATCATCGAGACGTTCAACGAAGCCGGCGTCCCGGTCACGGAACTCATCATCGCGGGCGGACTGACGAAGAACGCGCTGCTCATGCAGATCTACGCCGACGTCACCAACCTCCCGCTGTCGGTGATCGGCTCGGCGCAGGGACCCGCGCTCGGGTCGGCCATCCACGCGGCCGTCGCCGCCGGGGCCCACGCGGACATCCGCACGGCCGCCGCCGCGATGGGCTCGGTCGAGCGCGCGGTGTACCGGCCGGTGCCCGCGCACGTCGTCGCCTACGACGAGCTGTACGCCGAATACACGCAGCTGCACGACTACTTCGGCCGTGGCGGCAACGATGTCATGCACCGGCTGGCCGCCCGCAAGCGTGCCGTCGCGAAAGGACAGTCCTGATGTCGCTGACCGGTGAAGTGCTCGACACCGTCGCCGAACTGCGGGAGACGGTCGCGAAGCTGCACGGCGAGCTGACCCGCAACGAGCTTGTCATCTGGACCGCGGGCAACGTCTCGGCGCGGGTCCCGGGCCGGGACCTGCTGGTCATCAAGCCCTCGGGGGTGTCCTACGACAACCTCTCGGCGGACACGATGGTGGTCACCGACCTGCACGGCGAGCTCGTCGAAGGCGACCTCGCGCCGTCGTCCGACACCGCCGCGCACGCCTACGTCTACCGGCACATGCCGGAGATCGGCGGCGTCGTGCACACCCACTCGACCTACGCCACGGCGTGGGCCGCCCGCGGCGAACCGATCCCGTGCGTGCTGACGATGATCGCCGACGAGTTCGGCGGGGAGATCCCGGTCGGGCCGTTCGCCCTGATCGGCGACGACTCCATCGGCCGCGGCATCGTCGAAACGCTTCGCTCCAGCCGGTCGCCCGCGGTGCTGATGCGCAACCACGGCCCGTTCACCGTCGGCCGGACCGCTCGTGACGCCGTCAAGGCCGCGGTGATGGTCGAGGACGTGGCCCGCACCGTCCACAAGGCCTTCGAGCTCGGCACGCCCGAACCCCTCCCGCCCGAAGACGTCGACCGGCTTTACGCCCGGTACCAGAACGTCTACGGCCAGCACTGATCTTCCCAAGGAGAACGATGACTTCGGCATCGAAACCCCAGCTCTGGTTCCTCACCGGCAGCCAGGCCCTCTACGGCGAGGAGACCCTCGAGCAGGTCGCCGGCCAGTCGCTGCGCATCCAGCAGCTGCTGTCGGCCTCCGGCGCGCTCCCCGCCGAGATCGTCGGCAAGCCGGTGCTGACCGAGGCCGCGTCGATCCGGCGGGTGCTGCAGGAGGCCAACGCCGACGCCGCCTGCGTCGGCGTGATCGCGTGGATGCACACCTTCTCGCCCGCGAAGATGTGGATCACCGGGCTCGACGCGCTGCGCAAGCCGCTGCTGCACCTGCACACGCAGCTCAACGAGGCGCTCCCGTGGTCCACCATCGACATGGACTTCATGAACCTCAACCAGGCCGCGCACGGCGACCGCGAGTTCGGGTTCATCCAGACCCGCCTCGGCGTGCCGCGCAAGACCGTGGCCGGGCACGTGTCCGACCCGGCCGTGGTCGCGCGGATCGACGCGTGGGCGCGGGCCGCGATCGGCGCCGACCACCTGCGCAACCTGCGGCTGGCCCGGTTCGGCGACAACATGCGCGACGTCGCCGTCACCGAAGGCGACAAGGTCGAGGCCGAGCTGCGGTTCGGTGTCTCGGTCAACACCTACGGCGTCAACGAGCTGGTCGAGCAGGTCGACGCGATTTCGGACGTCGATGCCCTGGTGCGGCGGTACGCCGAGGAATACAACGTTGTGCCGGAGCTGGCGGCCGGGGGAGCGCGGCACGAGTCGCTGCAGTACGCCGCCCGCATCGAAGCCGGCCTGCGGAAGTTCCTCACCGACGGCGGGTTCGGCGCGTTCACCACGAACTTCGAGGACCTCGGCGGGCTCCGGCAGCTGCCCGGCCTCGCGGTGCAGCGCCTGATGGCCGACGGCTACGGCTTCGGCGGCGAGGGCGACTGGAAGACCTCGGCGCTGCTCGCCGCGGTCAAGGCGATGAGCGTGGGCCGCGACCGCGGCACGTCGTTCATGGAGGACTACACCTACCACTTCGGGCCGGGCAAGCCGAAGATCCTCGGCGCGCACATGCTCGAGGTCTGCCCGAGCATCGCCGCCGCCAAGCCGTCCTGCGAGATCCACGCGCTGGGCATCGGCAACCGGGAAGACCCGGTCCGGCTCGTGTTCGACGCCGCGCCCGGCCTCGGTGTCGTGCTCGGCCTGGTCGACCTGGGCGACCGGTTCCGGCTGGTGGCGAACGAGATCGACGTCGTCGCCCCGGACGAGCCGCTGCCGAACCTGCCGGTCGCGCGGGCGGTCTGGGAGCCGGCGCCGTCGCTGGCGACGTCCGCGGAGTCCTGGATCACCGCGGGCGGCCCGCACCACACCGTGCTCACCCAGGCCGTGGGCACGGAAACCCTTCGCGACTTCGCGAACCTGCTCGGCGTCGAACTGCTGGTCATCGACAAGGACACGACCCCGCACGACTTCGCCGACCGCATCCGCTGGAACCAGGCGTACCACCGGCTCGCTCAGGGCTTCTGAGAAAGGAAGAAGGAACGATGAAGTTCACCAGAGGAATCGCGGCGCTCGCCGCCGCGGGGCTCGCGCTCACGCTGTCGGCGTGCGGTTCGAGCCAGAAGACCGCGGACCAGACGGCCGCACCCGGTGCCGGCGCCGAGGGCGCCCTGGTCGGCGTCACCATGCCGACCAAGTCGTCGGAGCGCTGGATCCACGACGGCGACAACATCAAGGCCGCCCTGGAGAAGCTCGGCTACAAGGTCGACCTCCAGTACGCCGAGAACGACATCCCCACCCAGGTGAACCAGATCGAGAACCAGATCACCAAGGGCGCGAAGCTCCTGGTCATCGCCTCGATCGACGGCACCGCCATCACCACCCAGCTGCAGGAGGCGGCCGACAAGAAGATCCCGGTCATCGCCTACGACCGGCTGATCCGCAACTCGCCGAACGTCGACTACTACGCCACCTTCGACAACTTCAAGGTCGGCGTCGAGCAGGCGAACTCGCTGGTCAAGGGCCTGGGTGACGGTGCCGGTCCGTTCAACGTCGAGCTGTTCGCCGGTTCCCCCGACGACAACAACGCCACCTTCTTCTTCAACGGCGCGATGTCCGTCCTCAAGCCCCTGATGGACAGCGGCAAGCTGGTCGTCAAGAGCGGCCAGACCGACTTCGCCCGCGCGGCCATCCTGCGCTGGGACCCGGCCACCGCGCAGAAGCGCATGGAGGACCTGCTCACCAAGACCTACACCGGTGGCGCGAAGGTCCAGGGCGTGCTCTCGCCGTACGACGGCCTGTCCATCGGCATCCTGTCGGCGCTGAAGAGCAACGGCTACGGCACCGCCGGCCAGCCGTACCCGATCGTCACCGGGCAGGACGCCGAGGTCGCCTCGGTCAAGTCCATCATCGCCGGTGAGCAGTACTCGACGATCTTCAAGGACACCCGCAAGCTCGCCGACACCACCGTCAAGATGGCCGACGCGGTGCTCAAGGGCGGCAAGCCCGAGGTCAACAACACCAAGGACTACGACAACGGCAAGAAGGTCGTCCCGTCCTACCTGCTGCAGCCGGTCACCGTGGACAAGACGAACTACCAGAAGGAACTGGTCGACTCGGGTTACTACACGGCAGGTCAGCTGAAATGACCGAACTGCTCGGCATGCGCGGGATCACCAAGACCTTCCCCGGGGTCAAGGCGCTGTCGGACGTCAACCTTTCCGTCCGCCGCGGGGAAATCCACGCGATCTGCGGGGAGAACGGCGCCGGGAAGTCCACCCTGATGAAGGTGCTCTCGGGCGTCTACCCGCACGGGAGCTACGACGGCGAGATCACCTTCGACGGGCAGCGGTGCGAGTTCGGGTCGGTGCGCGACAGCGAACGGCGCGGGATCGTGATCATCCACCAGGAACTCGCGCTGTGCGGCCAGTTGTCGATCGCGGAGAACATCTTCCTCGGCAACGAACAGGCCAAGCGCGGCTGGATCGACTGGAACCGCACCAACCACGAGGCCGGCGCGCTGCTCAAGCGCGTCGGCCTCGCCGAAAACCCCACCCGGGCGGTGCAGGAACTCGGCGTCGGCAAGCAGCAGCTGGTCGAGATCGCGAAAGCACTGTCCAAAGAGGTCAAGCTGCTCATCCTCGACGAGCCCACCGCGGCACTCAACGACGACGACTCGGCCCACCTGCTCGAGCTGCTGCGCGGGCTGCGGGACGAGGGTGTCACGTGCGTGATCATTTCGCACAAGCTCGGCGAGGTGACGGCGATCGCCGACACCGTCACGATCCTGCGTGACGGCAAGACGATCGAGACGCTCGACGCGGCGGGGCTGACGGAAGAGCGCATCATCACCGGAATGGTCGGCCGCGACCTGCAGCACCGGTTCCCGCCCCGGGAGCCGGAGATCGGCGAAGAGGTGCTGCGGATCGAGGACTGGACCGTGCACAGCCCGACCCAGGCCGGCCGGGTCGTCGTCGACCACGCGTCGCTTTCGCTGCGGCGCGGGGAGATCGTCGGCCTGGCCGGGCTGATGGGCGCGGGCCGGACCGAACTCGCGATGAGCGTGTTCGGCCGGTCGTGGGGCAAGGACATCTCCGGGCGGATCATCAAGCACGGCGAGGAGATCGAGATCCGCTCGGTGCAGGACGCCGTGCGCCACGGCATCGCCTACGCCACCGAGGACCGCAAGCGCTACGGGCTCAACCTGATCGAGGACATCCAGCGCAACGTGTCCGCGGCCGGGCTCGGCAAGCTGGCGAAACGCGGCTGGGTCAACGAGCACGCCGAGCACGACACGGCCAACCGCTACCGCCGTGACCTGCGGATCAAGGCGCCGAGCGTGCAGAGCGTGACCGGGAAGCTCTCCGGCGGCAACCAGCAGAAGGTCGTGCTGGCCAAGTGGATCTTCACCGATCCGGACGTGCTGATCCTGGACGAGCCGACCCGCGGCATCGACGTGGGCGCGAAGTTCGAGATCTACACGATCATCAACGCCCTCGCCGCCCAGGGGAAGGCCGTCCTGGTCATCTCCTCCGAGCTGCCGGAGCTGCTCGGGCTCTGCGACCGGATCTACGCGCTCTCGGCGGGACGGATCACCGGCGAGGCCCGGCGCGAAGAAGCCACCCAGGAACTGCTGATGCAGTACATGACTAAGGAACGGGAATGACCACGACCGAAGCGCGGCCCGCCGTGCCCCCGGTTGAGCGCTCCAAGCGGAGGATCTCGATCAACCCGCGCCAGAGCGGCATCTACGTCGCGTTCGCGCTGATCGTGGTGCTGTTCGAGGTGCTCACCGGTGGCGCGCTGCTGGAACCGCAGAACATCTCCAACATCATCGTGCAGAACAGCTACGTGCTGATCCTCGCGATCGGGATGATCCTGGTGATCATCTCAGGGCACATCGACCTGTCCGCCGGGTCGGTGGTCGCGATGACCGGCGCGGTGTCGGCGGTGCTGATGGTGAATTCGCACATGCCGTGGTTCCTCGCGGTGCTGATCACCCTGGTGGTCGGCGCGGTGATCGGCGCGTGGCAGGGTTACTGGGTCGCCTACTTCGGCATCCCGGCGTTCATCGTGACGCTGGCCGGCATGCTGGCGTTCCGGGCGCTGACCCTGACGGTCCTGGGCAACCAGGGCATCGGCCCGTTCCCGGACGCGGTCCGCACGCTGTCGAACGGTTTCACCGACGGCTACCTGGGCAACATCGGCCTCGGCCCGCTGGGCGGCGCCGACCTGGTGTCGCTGCTCGCCGGCGTCGCCGCGGTGGCCGGGATCGTGTTCACCCAGTGGCGCAAGAGGATGGGCCGGCTCGGCTACGGCCAGGACGTCGACCCGTTCCCGGTGTTCGTGCTGAAGCTGGTCGGCATCGCGGTGCTGGTGCTCGCGCTGGTGGTGCAGCTGGCCCGGTTCAAGAACCTGCCGTGGGTGCTCATCCTGCTGGTGGCGCTGGTGCTCGGCTACTCGCTGGTGGCCGGCAAGTCGGTGTTCGGCCGCCACATCTACGCCGTGGGCGGCAACCTGCAGGCCGCGACGCTCTCGGGCGTCAAGGTCAAGCAGGTGACGTTCTGGATCTTCGTCAACATGGGCGTCCTGGCGGCGCTGGCGGGCATCATCTTCGCCGGCCGGCTCAACCAGGCGGGCCCGACGGCGGGCGTCAACTTCGAGCTCGACGCGATCGCGGCGGCGTTCATCGGCGGCGCGGCCGTCCAGGGCGGCGTCGGCAAGGTGGTCGGCGCGATCACCGGCGGCCTGATCATGGCGGTGATCAACAACGGCATGTCCCTGATCGGCGCCCCGAGCGAGCGGGTCATGCTGGTCAAGGGCGTGGTGCTGCTGGCGGCCGTGGCCTACGACATCTGGACCAAGCGCCGCGCGGCTTCCTGACGCGGGGCCGGCAGTGCAGTGAATGACTCATTCCTGGCGTCAGACGCCAGGAATGAGTCATTCACTGCGTTCGGGGCGGCTACTGGTTGCAGCGTTTGCCGGTGTTGATGCAGTTGACGACCTGGTTCATCAGGCGCTGGCCCATGACGTTGGCGAAGTCGTCGTGGTCCGAGCGCGGGTTGTGCTTCTCCTGGGCGAAGGCGTCCACTTTGTACTGGCCCTTGACCTGGATGTCGTGCGGGATGTTGTAGACCAGCTTGATCACCAGCTGCGGCACGTTCTGGAAGCCCTTCGGGCACTTGCCCTGCTGGTCGGCGAACACGATGTGCGTGCGGTGGTTGGCGCTGTCGATGTTCTTGCCGTCCCAGCAGTTCGGGAAGGCGTGGATGCGCTCGACCTTGCTGTTCTGCGGGCAGATCGGGTAGTGGTCGGTGAGCCGGTCCTCGAAGCCGGTGCAGGTCCAGCTGGGCCGGGCGTTGGCCGGGCCGTTGGTGCTCTGCTTGGCGTCGCCGTACAGGATCCGGAGGAACTGCGGCATCGCGACGACCTTGCTCGCGCCGCCGCTGGTGAACGTGATCGTCGCCGACTGGACGCGCTGGATCTCGCCGTCGTTGTCGCCGACCTCGTTCTTGTCGTTGACGCCGGGCAGTTCCGCCGGCTGGCCATTGCTGTTCTGGCCGCCGTTGTCCAGGCCACCCTTGCCGTTCTGCTTGAGCGCGCACTGCGCGAGCCCGCCGAGGTTGGTCGGCTTCGCGGCCCGGCGGCCGATCGCGATGGCGATCCGGTCGATGGTCGAGGCGCGCTTGTCCTTGAGCGGGCCGACGACGGCGTTCTGGATGTCCTGCGGCGTCTTCAGGTCGCCGTTCGCGATCCGCTTGTTGGCCTCGTCGATCTGCCGGTCGAGCAGGTCCAGGTTGCGGTTCACCTCGTCCATGGCCTGGTCCGGGACGTCGGGCAGCTTGCTCGCGACGTCCGGGCAGTCGACCTGCGCGCTCGCCTTGTCCTTGGCGCTGCCGGCGCGGTCGGGCTGCTTGGCGGGCGGGTTCTTTTCGGCGTCGCCGGTGTCGATGCGGACGACCGGCCAGAAGTAGGCGGACTTGTCGCCGTTCTTGCAGGTGGTGCCGGCCTTGACGAGGCTCTTGTTGTTCGAGTCGGCGTTGGTGGAGAGGTTGCCGACGTAATCGTGCAAGTGCTGGGCACCGTTCTTGATGCCGGGCTGGGCGATGAAGTTGTCCGGGTTGAAGTGCTGGTTCTCGTTGCGCCCGCAGTCCACGGTGAACGTGCCGCGGGCGCCCTTCTGCTGGAGCGCCTTGTTCACGTTGATGCCCGAGGGGACCTTCGCGATGTCGATGAAGAACGACGCGTCGGCCTCGTCGGCGCTGGCCTCACCGGTCCGGCCGGCGGTGGTCGCGACGACGATGCCGCCGACGGCCAGCGCCAGGGCCAGTCCACCGGTCGCGATCTTCGTGCGGCGGGTGATGCGATGTCTGCCCGTGGCGGGGGTGCGGGAAGTATTCCGGGCCATGTTCACCTCGTTCGGTTTTCCGGGCACGCCGAAGAAAGCCTGCGTGCCCGGGCTGGAGACGCGCGGAACCCGGGGAGCGAGCACCGGGGCACGGGTATCGGGGGAACCCGCCCGGTGTCACTGGTTCCGGCAATGGGGGGAACGGCTCCCGGCGGGGGCCGGTTCAGCGTGTTACCGTTTCGTTATTTATGGAAGGTGAACAAAGTTCACGTCTAGTGGTGTGATCGCTAACATCGACCCATGCCCGTGGACGACGCAGGTCCCGACGGCCCGCTGCCCCTCCGGCGGCGGGGCACGCTCGGGGTGATCGCGACCGGGGCGTCGGCGTCCGGGCCGGTGTTGCACGGCCTGCGGGTGGCCGCCCGCGAGCAGGAGTACGTGCTCAGCGTCTTCAGCGTGTCGGGCCGGAGCGGGGCGGCCGTGCTGGCCGCGGTGGCCGGGCTGCAGCTGCAGGGCGTGGCCGGGATCGTGGTGCTCGACGGGCACCTGCTCGCCGAGCTGGCCCCGGTCGCCGGCATCCCGCTGGTGCCCGCGGCCTCGACCGACCAGTACGCCGGGGCGCGCCAAGCCACCGAACACCTCCTGGAACTCGGGCATCCGACGGTCTGGCACCTCGGCGGGCCGGAGGAAGGGCCGGTGGCCCGCGCCCGCGAGCGCGGCTGGCGCGAGACGCTCGAACGCCACGGAGCCGAGGTCCCCCCGGTGGTCCGCGGCGACTGGTCCGCCCGCTCGGGGTTCCGCGCCGGCCAGTCACTGGCGATCGAGTCCGGCGTGGGCGCGGTCTTCTCGGCGAACGACCACATGGCACTCGGACTGGTCGCGGCGTTCGCGGAGGCGGGCATGCGCGTTCCCCGCGACGCCCATGTCGTCGGCTTCGACGACGTCCCCGAGGCGGCCTACTTCGCGCCCCCGCTGACGACGGTCCGCCAGGACTACCTGGCCGCGGGCCGCCGGACCCTGGCCACCCTGGCGGCGCGCATCGACGGTATCGCGGTCCCGGCGTGGGGCACGGTCGAGGCCGAGCTGGTGGTCCGGGAGAGCAGCCGCTGCCTCAAGGGCGCCTGACGGCCGATCACCGGGTCAGGGGCAGCACGGCCATCCCGCGCAGCGACGGGTTGGGGCGGCGCCGGACCTCCCCGCCGATCGCCAGCGCAGGAAACCGCTTCCCCAGCTGTTCGAGCAGCACGGTCAGCTCGAGCCGCGCCAAGGCCGCGCCGAGGCACAGGTGCAGGCCGTGCCCGAAGAACAGCCCACGCCCGTCGGCACGGGTGATGTCGAAGCGGTCGGGGTCCGCGAAGCGCGCTGGGTCCCGGTTCGCCGCTCCGCCCAGGATCACCACCATGTCGTCGGCCGGGATTTCCCGCCCGTCGAGCACCGCCGGACGGGCGGCCGCCCGCTGGCTCATCTGGGCGGCGCCGTCCCACCGCAGCACCTCCTCGACCGCGTTGGCCGCCAGTCCCGGATCGCCGGTGAGGAGGGCGAACTGGTCCGGATGGGTCAGCAGCGCGTGGACGCCGTTGCCCAGCGCGCCCGCGGTGGTCTCGTAGCCGCCGCCGAACAACACCACAAGCGCGTTGAGCACCTCCTCCTCGGACATCAGCTCCGCGTCGGTGCCGGGCCGGACCAGCAGCGCGGACGTCAGGTCGTCCGCCGGTTCCGCACGCCGTCGCGCGATCAGCTCGGTGAAGTAGTCCCGGAACTCGACGGCGGCGGCGTCGACCTCGGCGCGCAGATCCGCCGGCATCGCCGGATCGACCTGCTTCCCGATCAGGTCGGTGAGGCGGCGAAGCCGGTCGTGGTCGGCGTCGGGCACGCCGACCAGGTCGCCGATCACGGCCATTCCCAGCGGGTAGAGGACGGTGCCGACGAACTCCGCCGCGGTCCCGTCCGCCGTGGCGTCGGCGAAGCGGTCCAGCACCCGGTCCGTGGCCCGGCGGACGGCGGGCTCCAGCTCCTGGACCCGGCGGACGGTGAAGTCACGCACGAGCAGCCGGCGCTCGTGCGTGTGTTCCGGCGGGTTCTTCCACGGCAGCAGCGCGGTCAGCAACACCATCGCGGCGTTGCCGCGCCAGCCCGGCCGGTGCCGGTCGCGCCACCCGGCGTCCAGCACCCTGAAGGTCTCGCCGTCGGCGAGCACCTGCTGGCAGTCGGCGAACCGGCTGATGACCCAGCCGCCGAAGACTTCGCTGCGGAAGACCGGCGTCTCTTCGCGGAGTTTCGCGTAGACCGGGTACGGATCGGCGAGCCCGGCCGGGGTGGACAGGGACAGCAAGGCCTGGTCGGCGGCTGCGGACACGAATGCTCCCTCCAGTGGCGAACGGTGTCCGCAGTCTTCTCCCCGGCACCGGTGCCGGGGCAGGGTCCGGACCGGTGTCACCCCGATGGCAGAGTGGCGGTGAGCGCGAGCAGGGCGAGCGCGGCCGCCGGAGCGAGGGCGAAGGCGGCGGAGGCGCCCAGTGCGTCCGCGGTGTGCCCGGCGAGGAACGCCGCCAGGGCGGAACCCGCTGCGCTCGCGGAGTTGTTCCAGGTGAACGCCCGGGTGCGGACCGCCGGGTCGACGGCTCGCTCGGTGAGGACGTTCAGCAGGACCAGCGTGGGCGGGATGGCGGCCTCGGTGACGACCACCGCGGCGCCGAGCCAGAGCACCGACGGCGCCAGGGGGAGCAGCAGCGCGGTGGCCGTGAGGTACGCCGCGGCGACGACGAGCTGGACGCGGGCCGGGGCGCGGTGCCGCCGCAGTCCGTAGAGCCAGCCGGAAACCAGCCCGCGACACTTCCGGCGGCGACGATCGGCGTGGCCGCACCGGGCACCCCGTTCTCCGTGACGAACGCGCTCACGGACACCCCCATCGTGCCGAAATACAGCCCCACGGCCAGGTTGAGCAGCGTGATGCGCAGGAACCGCGGCCGCAGCGACCCGGGACGAGCGGGCGGTGGCGCGGTCCGGCGCTGGGCGGCGAGGGCCGCACGGCCGCCGACGATCAGGGCCGCGGCGAGCGCACTGGCCACGGAGACGCAACCGGCCGCCCCGAGTGCGGTGACCAGCACCGGGCCGAGGAAGAACGCGCCGGCGTTGGCCAGTGACTCCAGCGAAAAGGCGGTGGGCAGGTCGGCGGCCCGCAGCAGGTGCGCCCAGCGGACTGCGGACAGGGCGCCGAGCTGGGGGACGGCCGCGCCCGCGCAGCAGGCGAAGGCGATGGCGGCCGGGGCGGGCGACCAGAGCACTCCGGCGATGGCGAGCCCGTGCGCGGCCACGGAAAACGGCAGGACGCGGGTCTGGCCGAACCGGTCGGCCAGGCGGGCGAGCTGCGGGCCGAGCACAGCTTCGGCGAGCGCGAACGCGCCGGTGGCGAGACCGGCCGTGCCGTAGGAGCCGGTGCGGGCGTGGAGCAGCCACAGCAGGCCGAGGCCGGTCATGGCGATGCCCACGCGTCCTGCGGCGGCGGTGCAGAAGAAGGCGGCGGCGCCGGGAGCGCGCAAGACCGAACGATATGGGGACACCCTGACAGGCGGCACCCGACCGGACAACGGGTTTACAGCTGCAGGCGATCACCGAGTCCGCGGACGTGGTCCGCCGTGCCGCAGCCGAGGTCGAGCTGGCGGCGGCGCTCCGCGACGAACGCCCGGCCCAACCCCGTCCGGTCCGAAGTGGACATACTCCGGCGCAGTTCGTTCAACAGCCCGCGTTCCTCGCCGCGGACGTGCACGTCCACGGCGTTCTCCAGCCGCAGCAACGCCTTTTCGAAGTCTTCGCCCTCCAGGACGGCCAGGAGGTCGTCGCCGAACGGGGAACCCGGTGCGTCCGGGCGGACGATGCGCTCGGTCGCCGTCGCGTGGGCGACCAGCAGGGCCGCCAGCTCCGCGACCAGCGCCGGGCGGTCGGCTTCGCTGTTGCGCAGGTCGCGCAGCAGCTGCTCGAACCGGCGGTGGTCGGCCAGCAGCACCTCGACCACGTCCGAGCCCGGCGCCGCCGCGGCCGGGGCCGGGCGCATCCAGCCGAACGTCAGCTCCACCGCCTGGCGCCAGTGCGCGTACTCGGAATCGCGGCGGGCCGGGTCCATCGCCGGCAGCCACTGGCCCGCCCGGTGCCAGTTGCGCCGCAGGCCCTCCAGGTCGGGCCAGTACCCGACGGACAGCCCGGCCGCGTAGGCCGCGCCCAGCGAGACCGTCTCCGCCACCATCGGGCGCACCACCGGCACGTCGAGGACGTCGGCGATGAACTGCATCAGCAGGTTGTCCGCGGTCATCCCGCCGTCGACCTTCAACGTCGAGAGCGCCAGCCCCGAGTCGGCGTTCATCGCGTCGACGACCTCGCGGGTCTGCCAGCCGGTGGCCTCCAGCACCGCCCGCGCGAGGTGGCCCTTGGTGATGTACGACGTCAGCCCGGCGATCACGCCGCGCGCCTCGCTGTGCCAGTGCGGCGCGAACAACCCGGAGAACGCGGGCACGATGTAGCAGCCGCCGTTGTCCTCGACCGTCCGCGCGAGGGTCTCGATCTCGGGCGCGCTGCCGATCAGCTCCAGGCCGTCGCGGAACCACTGCACCAGCGACCCGGTGACGGCGATCGACCCTTCGAGGGCGTAGACCGCGGGCTCGTCACCGATCTTGAACCCGACCGTGGTGAGCATCCCGTGGGTGGACAGCACCGGGGTCGGGCCGGTGTTGAGCAGCAGGAAGCTGCCGGTGCCGTACGTGCACTTCGCCTCGCCCGGCGCGAAGCAGGTCTGGCCGAACAGCGCGGCCTGCTGATCACCCAGGGCGGCGGCGATCCGGATGCCGGGCACCACGCGTGACGTCGTCCCGTAGACCTCCGTCGACGAGCGGATCTCCGGCAGCATCGCGCGCGGGACGTCGAAGAAGTCGAGGAGTTCGTCGTCCCAGTTCAGCGTGCGCAGGTTCATCAGCATCGTGCGTGAGGCGTTGGTGACGTCGGTGACGTGCACGCCGCCCTCGGCGCCGCCGGTCAGGTTCCAGATCAGCCAGCTCTCGATGGTGCCGAACAGGACGTCACCGCGTTCGGCGCGCTCGCGCAGCCCCGGCGTGCGTTCGAGCAGCCAGCGGATGCGCGGCGCGGAGAAGTACGTGGCCAGCGGCAGGCCGCACAGCTGCCGGACGCGGTCGGCGCCGGGCTCGCGGGCGAACTGTTCGAGCATGGCGTCGGTGCGGGTGTCCTGCCAGACGATCGCCCGCCCGACCGGGTTGCCGGTGCGCCGGTCCCACAGGACGGTGGTCTCCCGCTGGTTGGCGATCCCGAGCCCGACGACCTGCTCGGCGCTCGCCCCGGCGTCGGCCAGGGCCTGCGGCACGATCCGCGACAGGTTCCGCCAGATCTCGGTGGCGTCGTGCTCGACCCAGCCGGGGCGCGGGAAGTGCTGCTGGTGTTCCCGCTGCACGACCGAGACGAGCCGGCCGCGGGCGTCGAACAGGATGCACCGGGTGGAGGTGGTGCCCTGGTCGATGGACATCACGTACCGCTGGACCATGCCCCTCCCTTCACCACCGGGACGCACCCAGGTCCCGGGAGACCGCGCGCGCCGCGTCGCGGACGTGGCCGAGCAGCCGGGCGCTCGGGCTGCCGTCCGGCTCGCAGATCCGCTCCACCGCGCCGGACACCCCGATCGCGCCGACCACGATCCCGCCGTGGCCGCGGATCGGCGCCGCGATCCCGGCCTCGCCCGAGATCATCTCGCCGTTCTCCGCCGCCCAGCCCGCCTCCCGTACCTTCGCACACGCCCGCTTGATCGCCGTCTGGGTGACCAGCGTGCGGCGGGTGAACGGCTCGGGATCGGCCTTCAGCGTCGTGTCGTAGGCCAGCAGGACCTTGCCCAGCGCCGTCGCGTGCAGCGGCAGCAGCGTGCCGACGTCGAGGGTCTGGAGGCTGTCGTCCGGGCGGAAGACGTGGTGCACGACCAGCACCCGGCCCTCCAGGGGCGCGCCGATCCGGACCGCCTCACCGCTGCGGGCGGCCAGCGCGTCGGCCCAGTTGATCGCCCGGGAGCGCAGCTCGTTGACGTCGAGGTAGCTCGTGCCCAGGTGCAGCAGGGCCGCGCCGAGCTGGTACTTGCCCGTGTCGCGGTCCTGCTCGACGAACCCGACGCCCTGCAGCGTGCGCAGGATGCCGTGCGCGGTGCCCTTCGCCAGTTCGAGGGACTCGGCGATCTCGCCGACGCCCAGCCGCCCCGAGCCGCGCGCCAGCAACCGCAGGATCGCGGCGGCGCGCTCGATGGACTGGATCGGACCGGGCACCGCGCGACCCTAACCCGACCGGCCGCGATTCGACAATGTCGAACATCCACTTCGGCCGTTCGACAATGCCGACCGCCGTCCGTTGACCCTCCCGACCAGCGAACTTAACTTTCCCTCACCAATAGGGGGACAAGGTCCTTTGTGGAGGAAAGCAATGGTGCGAAGCCTCAAGGCCCGCGGACTCGCCGGTGAAATGGCCGCCGAGTTCGTGGGGACGATGATCCTCATCCTGTTCGGGTGTGGCGTGGTGGCGCAGGTCGTCGCCGCGGGCATCGGGGACCACGACAGCATCGCCTGGGCCTGGGGCCTCGGCGTCACGCTCGGTGTTTACGTCGCTTCGCGGATCAGCGGCGCGCACCTGAACCCGGCCGTGACCATCGCGCTCGCGGTGTTCAAGGGCTTCGAGTGGCGCAAGGTCGCCCCCTACGCCCTGGCCCAGACCGCCGGCGCGTTCCTGGCCGCGCTGCTGGTGCGCTGGAACTACACCGAGGTGCTCAACGCCAAGGACCCGGGCCTGACGATCAAGACCCAGGGCGTGTTCTCCACCCTTCCGGGTAACGGCACGCTGCCCGTCGGTGACTGGGGTGCCTTCCGCGACCAGATCATCGGCACCGCGATCCTGCTGATCGTCCTGTTCGCCATCACCGACCTGCGCAACACCTCGCCGGGCGCGAACCTGGCCCCGGTCGTCGTCGGCTTCCTCGTCGTCGCCATCGGCATGGCCTGGGGCACCGACGCCGGCTACGCGATCAACCCGGCCCGTGACTTCGGCCCGCGCCTGGCCTCCTGGCTGACCGGCTACGACACGGCGTTCACCGACCAGTACGGCTTCCCCTACTGGTGGATCCCGATCGTGGCGCCCGTGATCGGCGCGCTGATCGGCGGCGCGATCTACAAGTTCCTCATCGAGCGGTTCCTGCCCGCGGGCGAACCGCTGGACGCCATGCCCGCCAAGGACCTCGAGCCCGCCAACTGAGTAGGAGCACGACCATGCCGGACTTCGTCGGTGCCGTGGACCAGGGCACGACCAGCACCCGCTTCATGATCTTCGACCACGGCGGCAACGAGATCGCCCGCCACCAGCTCGAGCACGAGCAGATCCTGCCCAAGCCGGGCTGGGTCGAGCACGACGCCACCGAGATCTGGGAACGCACCCGCTCGGTCATCGCGACCGCGCTCAACAAGGCCAACCTGAGCGTCACGGACCTGGCCGCGCTTGGCATCACCAACCAGCGCGAGACCACCGTGGTCTGGAACCGCCGCACCGGCCGCCCGTACGGCAACGCGATCGTCTGGCAGGACACCCGCACCGACCGGATCGCCTCGGCGCTCGAGCGCGAGGGCAAGGGCGACATCATCCGGCGCAAGGCCGGCCTGCCGCCCGCCACCTACTTCTCCGGCGGCAAGCTGCAGTGGATCCTGGACAACATCCCGGGGGTGCGCGAGGACGCCGAGAAGGGCGACGCCCTCTTCGGCACCACGGACACGTGGCTGATCTGGAACCTCACCGGCGGCCCGGACGGCGGCGTGCACGTCACCGACCCGACCAACGCCTCCCGCACCATGCTCATGGACCTGGAGACCCTCGACTGGGACGACGAGCTGCTGAGCTTCTTCAACGTCCCGCGGCAGATGCTGCCGGCGATCCGGCCGTCGTCGAACCCGGGCTTCGGCACCACCCGCACCGACGGCCCGCTCGGCGGCGAGGTCGCCATCACCGGCGTCCTCGGCGACCAGCAGGCCGCCACCGTCGGCCAGGTCTGCTTCCGGCCCGGCGAGGCCAAGAACACCTACGGCACCGGCAACTTCCTGCTGCTCAACACCGGGCAGGAGCTGGTGCGCTCCCAGCACGGCCTACTGACGACGCTGTGCTACCAGTTCGGCGACGACAAGCCGGTCTACGCCCTCGAAGGCTCGATCGCCGTCACGGGTTCCGCGGTGCAGTGGCTGCGCGACCAGCTGGGCATCATCAGCGGCGCGGCCCAGAGCGAGAGCCTGGCCCGCCAGGTCGCGGACAACGGCGGCGTCTACTTCGTCCCGGCGTTCTCCGGCCTGTTCGCCCCGTACTGGCGCTCCGACGCCCGCGGCGCGATCGTCGGCCTGACCCGCGCCACGACGAACGCCCACATCGCCCGGGCCACCCTCGAAGCGATCTGCTACCAGACCCGCGACGTCGTCGAAGCGATGCAGAACGACTCCGGCGTCACGCTGGACGTGCTGCGGGTGGACGGCGGCGTCACCGCCAACGAGCTGTGCATGCAGCTGCAGGCGGACATCCTCGGCGTGCCGGTGTCGAAGCCGGTCGTCGCCGAGACCACCGCGCTGGGCGCCGCCTACGCGGCCGGGCTGGCGGTCGGCTTCTGGAAGTCGACCGACGAGCTCGAGCAGAACTGGAACGAGGACAAGCGCTGGACGCCGTCGTGGAGCGACGAGCAGCGCGCCGAGGGCTACGCGGGCTGGCAGAAGGCCGTCGGCCGCACGCTCGACTGGGTCGACGTGCAGTGAACGCAAGGAGGAACACCGTGACCCCGCTTTCCCCGCAGTACCGGGCGGAAACCCTGCGGAAGCTGGTCAACGAAGAGGTCGACGTGCTCGTCGTCGGCGGGGGAGTCACCGGGGCCGGCGTCGCGCTCGACGCCGCCTCCCGGGGCCTGGAGACCGCGCTGGTCGAGGCCCGCGACTTCGCCGCCGGCACGTCCAGCCGGTCGTCCAAGCTGATCCACGGCGGCCTGCGCTACCTGGAGCAGCTGGACTTCAAGCTGGTGCGCGAGGCGCTCAAGGAACGCGGCCTGCTGCTGCAGAAGCTGGCCCCGCACCTGGTGCGGCCGGTCAAGTTCCTGGTCCCGCTGCAGCACCGGGTCTGGGAGCGCGGCTACATCGGCGCCGGCGTCACGCTGTACGACACCCTCGGCGGCGCCCGCGCGCTGCCGCGGCACCGGCACCTGTCCAAGCGGGGTGCCTTCAAGGTGGCCCCGGCGCTCGCGGACGACGCGCTGATCGGGGCGATCCAGTATTACGACGCCCAGGTCGACGACGCCCGCCACACGATGACGATCGCGCGGACGGCCGCCGAGCAGGGCGCTTCGGTGCTCACGCGGACTCGCGTGACGTCGCTGCTTCGCGACGGTGAGCGCGTGGTCGGCGCGAAGGTCGTCGACCGCGAGAGCGGCGTGGAGTTCGAGATCCGCGCTCGTACGGTCGTGGCGGCCACAGGTGTCTGGAGCGACGACATGGCGGAGGCGGCCGGGATCCCGGCGCCGTTCACCGTGCGGGCGTCGAAGGGCATCCACCTGGTGGTGCCGCGGGAGAAGATCGACCTGGACACCGGGCTGATCCTGCGCACCGAGAAGAGCGTGCTGTTCGTCATCCCGTGGGGACGGCACTGGATCGTCGGCACCACCGACACCGAGTGGGACCTCGACCGCGAGCACCCGGCGGCGAGCCGCGCGGACGTCGACTACGTGCTCGACCACCTCAACGCCGTCCTGCGCACCCCCGTGACGCACGACGACATCGAGGGCGTCTACGCGGGCCTGCGCCCGCTGCTGGCGGCGAAGGCGGCCGCGACGACGAAACTGTCGCGGGAGCACGCGGTGGCGCACCCGGTGCCGGGCCTGGTCATCGTGGCGGGCGGCAAGTACACGACCTACCGGGTGATGGCCGCGGACGCGGTCGACGTCGTGGTCGAGGACCTCGGCCGCCCGGCCCCGCCGTCGTGGACCGACCGGCTCCCGATCGCCGGCGCCGAGGGCTACCACGAGCTGTGGGAGGACCGGTACTCCGTCGCCGCGCGGACCGGCCTGCCGCTGACCCGCGTGGAGCATCTCCTGCAGCGCTACGGCACGCGGATCTGGAACCTCGTCGAGCTCATGGAGGAGGATCCTTCCCTGGCTGCGCCGATCACGGAGACTTCGGAGTACCTGCGCGTGGAGGCGGTCTACGCGGTCTCCCACGAAGGTGCGCTGCACCTGGAGGACGTCCTGACACGGCGGACACGCATCTCGATCGAGGAGCGCGACCGCGGTGTGACGGCGGCGCCCGTCGTGGCCGCGCTGATGGCCCCGCTGCTGGGCTGGGACTCCCACCGCACGGACCGTGAGGTGGCGAACTACCTGGCCCGCGTCGAAGCGGAGCGCTCGGCCCAGGAGGCACCGGACGACGCGGCGGCGAACGCCACCCGCCTCGCGGCGCCCGCGCTGCTGCCGAGCTAAACCGGTCACCGCCGTCGCGCGTGGACACCCGGAACCGACCTGAAGGGGAGGAACAGGGATGTTCAGAGGTGTTCTCGCGACGGCGGCGGTGGCGATGGTGCTCACCGCGGTCCCGGCCGGTGCGGACGAACCGGTCGCCCCGGTCGACCTGGGCACGCTGCCCGGCGGGCTGACCAGCTACGGAGACTTCGTGTCGAACGACGGATCGGTGTTCGGCACGGCGGTCGACAAGGCGAACAACCAGCACGGGGCCCGGTGGGACACGGCAGGCCGGATCACCGAGCTGCCGCCGCAGCCGGGCTACACGTCGGTCCTGCCCGCCGCGATCACCGACGACGGGGTGGCGCTCGGGGACTCGATGTCGGCCAGTGCCACCGCCGGGCGGGCGACGCTCTGGGGCGCGTCCGGGCTGCCGGTGGACCTGCCGCCGGTGCCGGGCTACCCGTCTTCCAGCGTGGCCGCGGTCAACGCCCACGGCGTCGCCGTCGGGTATTCCTACGGCGCATCGGCTCCGGACACGGCGGTGAAGTGGGACACGACCCGGGGCACGGTCACGGCCCTCGGCCTCGGTCGCGGCTTCGCGACCAACGACGCGGGCGCGGTCCTCGGCGCGGACGAGGGGGAGTCGAAGTACTGGGACCCGGCGGGCAACCTCGTGCCGTTGGAAGGCGGCGGCACGCCCGCCGACCTCGACAACGCGGGCACGGTCGTCGGCTCGAGCGGCTCCCGCGCCGCGAAGTGGGATGCGGCGGGTCACCTCACCGTGCTCGACACGACCTGGAAGTTCAGCACGGCGGAGGAGATCGGCGCGGACGGGACGATCTACGGCACCGTGGACGCGGGCGACGGCATCCGCCGGCTGGCCCGCTGGAACCCGGCCGGGCAGCTGACCGTGCACCCGAACGCGGACGGCGTGTGGACCCGGTTCGTCACCGCGAACGACACGGGCAGCGCGCTCGTGGCGATCGGCTCCGGCCAGTTCTTCGTCTGGGGGCCCGGCGGCGGGTTCACCGCGCTGGGGCGGCTGCCGGACCACCACTGGTGCGGCGCCGAGGACCTCAACGACCGCGGCGCGGTCACGGGCGCCTGCACGGTCCGGGGCCGGGACCTGCACGCCCTGCGGTGGGACCTGCCGGTCATCGGGAACCGGTGAGCACGCCCAGCTCGGCGAGCACGTAGCGCGCGTTGGCCGAGATGACCGCGTTCGTGTGGCGGTAGTACGGCAGCTGGATCACCGCCATCGCCAGCGCGCGGCCACGGCCGCGTGCCCAGGTGGCGTCATCGGGGGCCACGGCGTCGCGGAAGGCGGGCCGGGTGTCCGCGGTCAGCAGGTTCCACGCCGGGATCAGATCGATCGCCGGGTCGCCCACCCCGGCGGTCGCCCAGTCGAGGACGCCGGTCAAGCGGCCGTCGCGCAGCAGGAGATTGCTCGGCATCAGGTCGCCGTGGAGCCAGCACGGCGGCCCGGTCCACGGTGGAGCGTCGAGCGCTTCGGCCCACACCGCGAGCGCGGCCCCGGGGTCGAACGGCTCGTCGGTGCGGCTCAGCTCGCCGATCGCCGCGCGGGCGGCCTCGTCCACTGTGGACAACGGCCTCCCACGGCGGGCCGGGGGACCCGCGGCCCGGTTCGCCCGCAGCGCGAGGACGAACTCCGCCAGGCCGGCGGCCGCGCGGCCTTCGAGTGCCGGTGAGCCGTCGAGCCAGCCGTGCACCGCCCACGGCCACGGATATCCCTCGGCCGGCTCGCCCACGGCGACCACGGCGGGGACCGCCACCGGCAGCTCGCCCAGGGCCCCGAGAACCCGGCGTTCCTTCGTGATGTCGGAGGCGCCGCCCTCGGTGAGCGGGAGCCGGACGGTCAGCTCGGTCCCCAGGCGGTACACGGCGTTCACCGTGCCGCCCGACGCCAGGGGAGTGGCCGGGAGGTCCGCCCACTGCGGGAACTGCCCGCGCACCAGCCGCTCGACCAGCTCGGTGTCCATGGCGTGCTCATCGGCGTGCATCCGGCCCATGCGATCACCGAACCACGCACGTCAACGGGGTTTTCGTGACCCGGCGCACCCCGAATTGCACGACGATGCATAGGCGTGCATAATCATTCGCATGTCCAAGGTGCTCACTTCCCTGCCCGTCGGCGAGCGTGTCGGTATCGCCTTCTCCGGTGGCCTCGACACTTCCGTAGCGGTCGCGTGGATGCGCGACAAGGGCGCGGTGCCCTGCACCTACACCGCCGACATCGGCCAGTACGACGAGCCCGACATCGAGTCGGTGCCCGGGCGGGCCGGGCAGTACGGCGCCGAGATCGCCCGGCTGGTCGACTGCAAGGAAGCCCTCGTCGAAGAGGGGCTGGCCGCGCTGACGTGCGGCGCGTTCCACATCCGCACCGGCGGCCGCAGCTACTTCAACACCACCCCGCTCGGCCGCGCGGTCACCGGCACCCTGCTGGTGCGCGCCATGCTCGAGGACGACGTCCAGATCTGGGGCGACGGCTCGACGTACAAGGGCAACGACATCGAGCGGTTCTACCGCTACGGCCTGCTGGCCAACCCCTCCCTGCGCGTCTACAAGCCCTGGCTCGACGCGGACTTCGTCACCGAGCTCGGCGGCCGCAAGGAGATGTCCGAGTGGCTGCTCGCGCACGACCTGCCCTACCGCGACAGCACCGAGAAGGCCTACTCGACCGACGCCAACATCTGGGGCGCGACGCACGAGGCGAAGTCCCTGGAGCACCTGGACACCGGCATCGAGATCGTCAAGCCGATCATGGGCGTGGCGTTCTGGGACCCCGAGGTCGAGATCCCCGCCGAGGACGTCACGATCGGCTTCGAGCAGGGCCGTCCGGTGACGATCAACGGCAAGGAGTTCGCCTCCGCCGTCGACCTGGTGCTGGAGGCCAACGCCATCGGCGGCCGGCACGGCCTCGGCATGTCCGACCAGATCGAGAACCGGATCATCGAGGCCAAGAGCCGCGGCATCTACGAGGCGCCCGGCATGGCGCTGCTGCACGCCGCCTACGAGCGGCTCGTCAACGCCATCCACAACGAGGACACCCTCGCCAGCTACCACAACGAGGGCCGCCGCCTCGGCCGCCTGATGTACGAGGGCCGCTGGCTGGACCCGCAGGCGATGATGCTGCGCGAGTCGCTGCAGCGCTGGGTCGGCACCGCGATCACCGGCGAGGTGACGCTGCGGCTGCGGCGCGGCGAGGACTACTCGATCCTCGACACGGCCGGCCCGGCGTTCAGCTACCACCCGGACAAGCTGTCGATGGAGCGGACCGAGGACTCGGCGTTCGGCCCGGTCGACCGGATCGGCCAGCTGACCATGCGCAACCTCGACATCGCCGACTCGCGGGCGAAGCTGGAGCAGTACGCGAGCCTCGGCATGGTCGGCGGCTCGAACCCGAAGCTGATCGGCGCCGCCCAGGCCGCGTCGACCGGCCTGATCGGCGCGATGCCCGAGGGCGGCGCCGAGGTGATCGCCTCGCGCGGCAAGACCGACGACGTCGAGCTGCTCGACAACGCCGCGATGGAGTTCGGCACGGACTGATTTCGCAGACCCGAAGGCCACCACGCTCGCCGTGGTGGCCTTCGGTGCGTTCACGGGACGAGCACGACCTTGCCGGTGACGGTGCCGGATTCGGCCAGCGCCAAGGCTTTCGCCGCTTCGGCCAGCGGAATGCGCGCGGCCACCTGAGCCCGCAGCTGTCCCCGCGCCGCCAGGTCGAAGACGGCCGTCAGGTCTTCGGCCAGCCGCGCGCGGAACCGGGTGAGGTTCCGCTTGCCGGCCCAGATGTTGTAGAAGTGCGTCCGGCGGCGGTTCGGCAGGGCGTTCCACCACAGCAGGCGGGCGAACAGCTTCAGCACCGGCAGCCGCGAGTTGCCCGGGTCGTCCTTGGTGGCCGCGGTGCCGTAGGCGACCAGCGTGCCACCCGGGGCGAGCAGCCGGAACGAGTCGGCGATACCGGGCCCGCCGACGTGGTCGAACACCGCGTCGACGCCTTCCGGGGCCAGCTTGCGCACCGCGGCGGGCACGTCGCCGCGGTAGTCGACGGCCGTCGCGCCGAGCGCGGTCACCGCGTCCAGGTTCCGGGCCGACGCGGTCCCGATCACCTCGATCCCGGCCATGCGCGCCAGCTGCACCAGGGTCGTGCCGACGCCGCCGTTCGCGCCGTGCACCAGGATGGTCGCCCCGGCGCGCACGCGGGCGATCCGGTGCAGCATCTGCCACGCCGTGATGCCGCTGACGACGAACGTTTCGGCCTCGGCCGCGTCCAGCTCCGCCGGCACCGGCACGAGGTCGGCCTGGGGGAGGACCAGGTGGCTGCGCCAGCCGCCGACCTTGGTCAGCGCGGCCACCCGGCGGCCGGTCAGGGCCGGGTCCGCGGCTTCGAGCACGGTGCCGACGACGTCGTAGCCGGGCACGAACGGGAACGGCGGCTGGTCGTAGTACTTGCCGCGGCGCATCTGCTGTTCGGCGAACGAAACGCCAGTCGCCTCCATGCGGACGAGGGCTTCGCCGGCGCCGGGGCGCGGGAGCTCGCGGTGTTCGACGCGCAGGCCGTCCGGCTCGACGAGGCCGGGGAGGACGATCTCGGTGACGGTCATGAGGGGGTTCCTTCCTAGTGTGAGTGACTGGTCAATCACTCGACGGTCGAGAAAAACGGCCCCGCGACGGGGCCGGGTTTCAGCTGGTGCCGGGGTGGCGGATCCCGGCGGAGAGCACGGCGGCCCATTCGCCGGGGTGCTCTTTCAGGCCGAGGGTGGTGATCAGGTGGCAGAGCTGGCCGAAGGCGATGAACCGCTGGACTTCGTCGTCGGTGGCGCCGGAGCGCGACCGGGCGAACTCGGTCACCTTGGCCAGCCCGCGGCGGACGGCGTCGGCGATCTCGGGCGTGTCGGCGGCCGACTGGGCGTGCACCTGCAGCATCAGCAGGTTCCGGTCGGCGATCAGCTCCCCGTAGGCGCTGCCCATCGCGTCGAGGATCTGTTCCGGGTCGGCGTCCCCGGCGCGGGCGGCGCCGTTCGAGAGGGCGTGCACGACCAGTTCGTAGCACCGGTCGAGCGCGGCGACGAAGAGGGAAACCTTGCCGGGGAACAGCTTGAAGACGTACGCGGGGGAGATGTCGGCCCGGGCTGCGACCGCGCTGATCGGCGTGCTGTGGTAGCCGCCGCGGGCGAACTCGGCGATGGCCGCCTCGACGACGGCGTCCCGCCGGGCGTCGGAGGTGGAGAGTGTGGCACCGCGTTTCGTCATGTGAGTGACTGTACACTCACTCTCGTCCGCTCGGCAACCGCCCGGCACTCCGGGGGTGCGCGAGGCGAGCGCGGGTGAATGACAAAAAACGGACGGCGCGGCCGGAGGCGCATGACAAATTCCCGGGTTCCCGAAAATCGTCATGGCTGGTTGGGAAGTTTTCGACCTAGTATCCGAAGCCCGACGAGGAAAGGACGAACAATGCTGAAGACCCGACGCCGTGGAATCGGCGTTGCCGCGCTGCTGACCGCCGCGCTCGCCATTGTTTCCGCCGGTCCGGCCGCGGCGGCCGAAAAGTCGTTTACCTACCGGGGCGGGTTCCCGCTGATCGGCGACCAGCAGGTCGCCGTGGTGGTCCACGCCGACATCCCGGCGACCGCGACCGCCGGCAGCACGATTTCGGTGCCGTTCAGCCTCGACGTCGACGCCGGCCAGACCGCCGGTGACGGCCTGCGCCTGGTCGGCGCGACCAAGCTTTCCGGCACGATCAAGTCCCAGGTGAACGTCGCGATCGGCAGCCAGTCCGTGGCCATCCCCGTCGAGCTGCCGATCCCCGAGACGCCGGTCCCCGCCGAAGGCAGCCTGAAGTTCACCGCGCTCGGCCAGGTCGACTTCACCGTCCCGGCCGGCACCCCGGCCGGCGAGGCGACCAGCAGCGTCGACTCCGCCGCGACCACGCACGTCGTCACCGACAGCGCCCTCGGCGAGTTCGACGTCGCCCTGACGCTCGACCCGCCGGACCAGGACGCCACTCTCGGCACGACGACCGTTTCCTGACCGGTTGCGACGAGAGGGGCCGCCGGAATCCGTCCGGCGGCCCCGAGCCGCTGCCGGAATCCGGCACCCCGGAACCGCCGGGATCCGCCGGAATCGTTTCCCGCCAACGCAATCCTCCCTTGGTAGGTACCGGATCACCGGGGTGGCGCGGAGTATTCCGTGCCACCACGTCGAAACCTCACCGGCTGGAGGAGCACTTCGTGAAAACCATCTCAGGGGTCCTTTGTGGACTCGCTGCGGCCACGCTCGTGGCCGTCGCGGTGCCGGCCCCGGCCACCGCGGCCGCGGCGCGGACCGATCTCGGCATCACCATGCAGGCCCAGCAGAAGAACCAGTGGTGCTGGGACGCCAGCGGCAACACCATCGCCGACTACTGGGGCTATTCCCTCACCCAGACCCGCTTCTGCCAGATCGCGCACAACGAATCCGGCAGCGACTGCGCCAACAACCAGGGCTACCTGTCCGACCAGCAGCGCGTGTTCCGGTACCTCGGTTTCACGAACGTCGGGACGTACAACTCGGGCGGCCAGACGCTTTCCTTCACCGGCGTGAAAACCCAGATCGACGCCGGAAAGCCGGTCGGCACGCGCATCGGCTGGCGCTCCGGCGGCGGCCACATGCACGTGCTCTACGGCTACGACAATTCCGGCGGCGCCACCCGGGTCGAATACGGCGACCCGTGGCCGAGCAACAGCCGCTACAACTCGATGAACTACGACACCTACCGCTCGAACAGCCAGTTCCAGTGGACCCACACGCTGTACGGGATCGAGGGATGAGCATGCTGCGGAAAACGCTGGGCGTGGCCGTGCTGGCCGGCGCCACGATGCTCACCACGAACGGCGCCGCGAGCGCGGCGAGCGGACCCGCGGGCGCCCCGACCCCCGCCGACACCGCCGCCATCGAGCAGGTCACCGGCGGACCGGCCACCCTCGGCCGCCTGGCGGAGACCAAGTTCCCCGGCAGCCACGCGGCGACGGCGGCCCAGCAGGCGGCCGACCCGCGCACGCAGGTCCCGGTCTACGAGCCGACCGCGGCGTTCGTCGCCGGGAAGTCGGACGTCCCCGCCGCGCTCGCCTACGTCGCGGTCCCGGCGCGGACCGGCGACGGCACCGCCGCGACCGTCTGGGCCGAGCGCCAAGGCCCGGCCTGGGCCGTCGTCAACGTCGCCTCCGGCGACTACGAGCGGCAGTACGCCCAGGCCGCGACCGGCGGCTACCTCCTGCACGAACCGCAGGTCAACGCCTGGTACGCGGTGCACGGCGACACCGTGACCGTCCTGGACGGCTCGGTCACCGGCTTCGCCGCGGGCACGAAGCTGTCCCTGGCGGACTACCGCGCGGCGCTGCACGAGCGGTACGCGGACAAGCTGCCGGGCTCGGCCTACGACCGCGACGGCGCGGGCGGCGGCTACGGCGGCCGGGAACGCGCGGTGCCCGCCGCGGACCCCGGCGACGTCCCGGCGCTGCCGTTCGTGCTCGGCGGGGTCCTCGTGCTGCTGGCCGGCGCGGCCGCGGTGCCGCGGCTGCGGCGGCGATAGGACGGCGAGGGGCCGCCGGCGGTGCCCGGCGGCCCCTTGGCAGCCGATCATGACCAGGTCACAATGCGCCATGCCCGTTTCGCCCGGTGCGCCGGAAGGGGCGCGCCCGGGGTTGAGCGCGCCGGACCTCGCGCTGGTCGAAGCGCTGCAACGGGATCCGCGGGCGCCGTGGACGCGCCTCGCCGCCGCCCTCGGCACCGACGCGACGACGGCGGCCCGCCGCTGGGAACGGCTGCAGGCCGCCGGGCTGGCCTGGCTCACCGCCTATTCCACCCCGCCGACGACCACGGTCGGCTACGTCGACCTCGCCTGCCGCCCGGACTCCCTCAGCGCACTGACCCGCGAACTGTGCGGCTGGCCGCCGGTGTTCAGCGTCGAGCGCACGACCAGCCGGTTCGCCCTGTTCCTCGGTCTCGCCGCCCGCGACCTCGACGCGCTGGACGCGCTGGTCACCGGCCGCATCGGCGCCCTGCCCGGGGTGCGGGAGGTCCGCTTCGCCGTCGCGACCCGGGTCTACCGGGAGGGCAGCGGCTGGCTGGTGGACGCGCTCGCCCCGGAGCAGCGGGCGGTGCTCGACGACACCGCGGTGCAGGCCCGGCTGGTCGTCCCGCAGCAGTGGAACGACCGGGGTCTGCGCGCGCTCGTGGAGTCGCTCGGCGAAGACGGGCGGCGCAGCTACGCGGTGCTGGCCCGCGACTGCGGGATGAGCGAGTCGGCGGTGCGGCGCACGCTCGCCCGGATGCTGCGCAACCACGAACTCGACTTCCGGTGCGACCTCGCGCACGTCCCGGCGGGCTGGCCGGTGATCGCGGGGTACCGCCTCGACGTGCGTGCGACGGAGCTCGATCGCGCCGGCGCGGCGATCGCGCAGCTGCCGGAGACCCGGCTCTCGGCCGCGGTCGTGGGGGAGGGCAACCTCGTCGTGTCGGCGTGGCTGCGGGAGCCGGCCGACTGCACGGCCTACGAGACGCGGCTGGCGGCGGCCGCCCCCGGTGCGCGGGTCCTCGACCGCGCGATCACGCTGCGGATGCCGAAGCGGATGGGCCGGCTGCTCAGCCCGCACGGCCTCGGCGGCACCCACCAGGCGATCATCCCGGCCCGCTGAACTAGGGTCGGAACCACCATGAGCCTGCGCGAAATCCTGCAACGCCACGTCGACGACGGCACGCTGCCCGGCGCGGTGGCGATTGTGGACACCGGCGGCACGCGAGAGGTCGTGGCCGTCGGCTCGGTCGACGTCGAGGGCAGCCGCCCGATGGCCGAGGACACGCTGTTCCGCTTCGCGTCCATCACCAAGCCGATCACCGCCGCCGCGGTCCTGGTGCTGGTGGACGACGGCCGGCTCGCCCTCGACGACCCGATCGGCCGGTGGCTGCCGGAGCTGGCCGAGCCGAAGGTCGTGCGCACGCCGTCGAGCGCGCCCGACGACGTCGTCCCGGCGAAGCGGCCGATCACGGTGTTCGACGTGCTCACCAGCCAGGCCGGCTGGGGCTTCCCGTCGGACTTCACGCTCCCGGCCGCGCAGGCGCTGGCCGGGGTGCAGCGCGACGGCCGGGAAGTGCAGAGCTTCCCCGAACCGGACGTCTGGCTCGCGCGGCTCGCCGAGGTGCCGCTGCTGCACCAGCCGGGCGAATCCTGGCTGTACGACACGTGTTCCACGATCCAGGGCCTGCTCGTCGCCCGCGCGTCCGGACAGCCCTTCCCGGAGTTCCTCGCCGAACGGATCTTCGCCCCGCTCGGCATGACCGACACGGGTTTCGTGGCCGAGCCCGGCCGGGCCACCGCGTTCTACAAGAAGACCGCCGACGGGCTGGTGCTCGCCGATCCGCCGGACGGCCAGTGGGCCACGATGCCCGCGCTGCCGCTCGGCAACGGCGGCCTGGCCGGGACGGCGGGGGACTGGACCGCGTTCGGCCGGATGCTGGTGCGCGGGGGTGCCGGAGTCCTCACGCCCGAGGCCGTCCGGCTGATGACCACCGACCACACCACCGCGGCGCAGCGCGAGATCGGCGCGCTGTTCCTGGAAGGTCAGGGCTGGGGGATGGGCGGCTCGGTGGACATCACCGTCCGCGAGCCGTGGCACGTCCCGGGCCGGTACGGCTGGGTCGGCGGAACGGGCACGACCGCCTACGTCGTGCCCGCCACCGGCGCGATCACCGTGCTGCTCACCCAGGTCGGCGAGGACAGCCCCGTGACGCCGAGCTGGATGCGGGACTTCTGGCGCGCCGCGGCCGCGTAGGGTCGGAAGCGGATCTCGGACGGCGGAAGGACATGCGGGTGGGCGAGGCGAACTGGGCCGGCAACCTGACCTACGGCGCGGATGCGGTGACGACCCCGCGGACGGTCGGCGAAGTGCAGGAGGCCGTCGCGGCCGCGGCGCACGTCAAGGCCCTCGGCAGCCGGCACTGCTTCAACGACATCGCGGACTCCCCGGGCGGGCTCCTGCTGGACCTGCGTGCGCTCGACGCCGGAGTCGAGATCGGCGACGGCACCGTGACGGTCGGCGGATCGGCTCGCTACGGCGATTTCGCGCAGCAGCTGCACGACGCGGGCTTCGCGCTGCCGAACCTCGCCTCGCTGCCGCACATCACGGTGGCGGGCAGCGTCGCGACCGGCACGCACGGCTCCGGGCGGCGGCAGCCGGGGCTCGCCGCGGCCGTCTCCGGCATCGAGCTGGTCACCGCGGACGGTTCGCTGAAGACCTTCACCCGGGCCGACACCGAGTTCCCCGGCCTCGTCGTCGGGCTCGGCGCGTTCGGTGTCGTCACCCGGCTGACCCTCGACGTGGTCCCGGCGTTCGACGTCCGCCAAGACGTCTTCGACGCCCTGCCGTGGGACGCCGCCTACGAGCGGTTCGACGAAATCGAAGACGCCGGCTACAGCGTCAGCATGTTCACGAACTGGGCGAACGACGCGATCGACCAGGTGTGGGTCAAGAGCCGCGTCGACGATTTCACCGAGCGCGCCGGGCTGTTCGGCGCGGTTCCCGCGGACGGGCCGCGCCACCCGGCACACGCCGCCGGCGTGCCGGCCGACAATTGCACGCCGCAGCGCGGGGTGCCGGGCCCGTGGCACGCGAGGCTGCCGCACTTCGCCTTGGCGTTCACCCCGAGCGTCGGGGACGAGCTGCAGTCGGAGTACTTTGTGCCCTACGCCGACGCGGTGGCCGCGATCCGGGCGGTCCGCGAGCTCGGCGACCTCGTCGCGCCGCTGCTGCTGGTTTCGGAAATCCGCGCGATCGCGGGCGACGACCTGTGGCTCAGCCCGTGCCACGGCGGCGACCGGGTGGCCCTGCACTTCACCTGGCAGCCGCGGCAGCCCGAGGTCGAGGCGGTGCTCCCGGTGCTCGAGGAGCGCCTGGCCCCGTTCGGCGCGCGCCCGCACTGGGGCAAGCTGTTCCACGGCGTTCCGGGGGAGTACCCGCGGCTGGCCGACTTCCGGGCGCTGGCGGACCGGCTGGACCCGCGGGGCAAGTTCCGCAACCCCTTCCTGAGCCGCACCGTCTTCGGCGCCTGACCACCCCGCGCAGTGAATGACTCATTCCTGGCGTCGGACGCCAGGAATGAGTCATTCATGACGCTTGGCGGGCGGGGCCGTCGTGGCGCGGACGATGAGGTGGGTGTCCAGCATCTGCGTCGTGTGCTCGTCGGCCTCGCCGTCGAGCAGGCCCAGCAGGATCGTCACGGCCGCGCGGCCGGCCGCCTCCGTCGGCATCGCGATCGTCGTCAGCGGCGGCGCCGAGATCGCCGCAAAGACCAGGTCGTCGAAGCCCACCAGGCTGATTTCGTCCGGTACCGGCACCCCGCGCGCGTTCAGCCGCGCCAGCGCGCCGAAGGCGACCAGGTCGTTGTAGGCCACGATCGCCGTCACGTCGGCCGCCAGCGCCAGGTCCGCGCCCTGCAGGCCGCCCTCGAACACCGGCGGGAACGGGCCGAACTCGACGACGTCCGTGCCGTGCTTCTGCGCGGTCTCCGCCAGGCCCTGCCGGCGCGCCCGGTTCGCCCACGACACCCGTGGCCCGCCCAGGTAGGCGCACCGGCGGTGGCCCAGCGCGGCCAGGTGCTCGATCGCCTGCCGCATCCCGTCCGCGGCGTCCATCACGATCGACGGGATCCCGGGCACCTCCCGGTTGAGCAGCACCAGGGTCGTCTGGCCGGCGAGCGCGCGCAGCTGGTCGTCGGTCATGCTCGGGCTGCACAGCACCACGCCGTCGACCTGCTTGGCCATCCGCCGGACGAGGTTCTGCTCCATCGCCGGGTCCTCGTCGCTGTTGGCGAACAGCACCGCGATGTCGTCCTGGCGGGCACGGGCCTGGACGCCGTTGAGCACGCCGGTGAAGAACGGATTGCCCAGGTCGGAGACCACGATCCCGATGTGCCCGGTGCGGACCGCGGGACCCGGCTGCGGCGTGCCGGCCGCGTGGTAGCCCAGCTCGTGCGCCGCGGCCAGCACCCGGGTGCGGGTCTGCTGGCGGACCAGGTCCGGGGACGTGAACGCCCGCGAGACGGTCGAGATCGACACGTTGGCCCGGCGGGCGACGTCGTGAATCGTCACGGTCACGGCTACTCCTCGGCAGGCTCCCCGCAACATCATGGAAACGCCTGAGAGCGTTGTCAACAAATCCTGCAAACCGGTGGTCATGAGTTGCAGCCGACGGTGGTCTATTCCAGTAAGCGCTATCTCGAAACATAGAGGACCATTCGGAGCATTGCGCCTTCGACGATTTCGACACCGGTGTCCTGATGATTGACACGTTTGTCGCGCACACCCTACGGTGGCGACCGGAAGTTTCTCCCACCGCCTGACCCATTCGTCAGTTCCGCGCGGGCCGCCACCGGGCCCCGCCGATCGGAGATCCATGTCGGGGAGCCGGAGCCGCACCGTGGCGGACCCGCCGAGACTGGCGGTCGTCGGCACGTCCGGCTACGCGTTCAGCTACCTGCACCGCGCGCGGATCCTGCACGACGAAGGGCTGGTCCGGTTCGCCGGCATGGCCGACATCCGGCCCCCGTCGGCCGCCGCCGGCGCGCTGCTGCCGCCGGGCGGCACCGCGCATCCGAGTGTCCAGGACCTGCTCCGCCGCTGCCGCCCCGACATCACCGTCGTCGCGACACCACCGCACGCGCACGTCCAAACCGGCGCCGCGGTGCTGCGCGCGGGCAGCGACCTGCTGCTCGAGACCCCGCCGGTGCTCGACCTCGACGGCTTCACCACGCTGTCGCGGCTGGCGGCGGAGTCCGGAGCGGCCTGCCAGACCGGGTTCCAGAGCTTCGGCTCCCCGGTGCTGCCCGTCCTGCGGGCGGCGATCGCGGACGGCAAGCTCGGCGAAATCGTCGGCGTCGGCGCGGCCGGGGCGTGGATCCGCACCGATGCCTACTACCGCCGCAACCCGTGGGCCGGCCGCCGCTGGCTCGACGGCGAGGCCGTCGTCGACGGCGCCCTGACCAACCCGTTCTCCCACGCCGTGGCCACCGCGCTGCTGGTCGGCGGGGTCGCCGGGCGCGATCCGGCGGAGATCGCCCTCGAGCTCTACGGCACCCGCGACATCGAGGCCGACGACACCGCGTGCCTGCGGATCCGGTTCGGCGACGGGCCCGAAATCGTCGTCGCCGCCTCGCTGTGCGCCGAGCAGGACCACGAGCCCTACGTCGTGGTGCACGGCGAGCGCGGGCGCGCGAAGTTCTGGTACAAGAGCCACCGCCTCGAGATCGACGAGGAGCGGTGCCACCTCGGCGAACCGGCCGACCTGCTGCGCAACCTGATCGCCCACCACCTCGACCCGGACGGGGTGCCGCTGCTCGCGCCGCTGTCCGGGACCCGGGCCTTCGCCTCGGTGGTCGAGGCGGTGCGCGACGCGCCGTCGCCGTCGCGGATCCCGGCGGGCTGGATCCGCACGGTCGGCGAAGGGGCGAGCCGGCACCCGGTCGTGCGGGGGATCGGCGAGGAGGTCGCCGTCGCCGCGGACCGGCTCGCGCTGTTCTCGGAAATCGGCGTCCCGTGGGCGAACGCCGCGCGGCGGCGAACGGGCGGCGCGGCCGCCGAACGCACCGGCTAGCGGCCTGCCGGTGCTCATCGCGCTGACGGCCCGGCCATCGACCCGGTTCCGGTAAGCGCTTTCTCAACCTGCCCGCGTTCAGCCCGCTGAATGCTGAAAGTGTTGCTGCACAAGGGCTACTGTTCCGAATTGGCCGTTGACACCGGCGTGTCGCACTGCCTACCGTGAGCGCGCTGACAGCGTTTTCAGAAAAGTGCTGACACGCTGAGGACGGAGAGTTCGATGGGGCGGACAACTGAGCGCAGGACCAGAAGGCGGGGTGCCGCCGCGCTGGCCGTGGTGGTCCCGCTGCTGCTGACCGGGGTGGCCGCCTGCGGCTCGGACTCCGGTGGCGGCGGCGACGTGACCATCAATTTCGTGTGGTGGGGCAGCGAAGGGCGGGCGAACCTGACGAAGAAGGCCGTCGAGCTCTTCCAGCAGAAGAACCCGAACATCAAGGTGCAGACGTCGTTCTCGGCGTACGCGGCCTATTGGGAGAAGCTGGCGACGCAGACGGCCGGGGGCAAGCCACCGGACGTGCTCAACGTCGACAGCCGCTACCTGGCCGAGTACGGCGGCCGGAACGTCCTGGCCGACCTGAACTCCGGCGCGGGCAAGGCGATCTCCCTCGCCGACGTCAACCCGGAGCTGGCGGCCACCGGCGTCTACCAGGGCAAGCGGTACGCGGTGCCGTGGGCGCAGAACACGCCGGCGATGATCTACGACCCGGCGGCATACCTGGCGGCCGGTGCCGACCCGGCCAAGGGGATGACCTGGGACGCCTACGCCGAGGCGGCGCAGAAGGTCAGCTCGGCGGGCTCGGCGCGCGGGGTGACCGACTTCGGCATCCTCGACACGACCCTGGAGATCTGGCTGCGCCAGCAGGGCAAGCAGTTCTACACCCCCGAGGGCAAGCTCGGCTTCACCGCCGACGACCTGCGCCGCTATTGGCAGCTGGCGAGCAGGTTCCGCGACACGAAGGCCGCCTCGCCCGCCGACGTCACGGCGTCCTACAACACCTCGCCCGAGCAGGCGCCGCTGGGCAAGAAGCTGACCAGCTCGGAGTTCGCCTACGATAACCTGCTGCCGGCGTACCAGAAGGCCAACGGCAAGCCGCTGAACGTGGCGCCGTACCCGAGCGGCGCGAACGGCGACACCGGGCAGTACCGGCGGCCGTCGATGTTCCTCTCCGTGTCCGCGCGCAGCCAGCAGCAGGAGGCGGCGGCGAAGCTCGTGAACTTCCTGATCAACGACCCGGAGGTCGGCAAGATCGTCGGTACCGACCGCGGTCTCGCGCCGAACCTCAAGGTCCGCGCGCAGCTGGCGGCCGACGCGAAGGGCAACGACAAAACCCTCTACGACTACGAAGCCGCGCTCGAACCGAAGCTCGGCGCCGCGCCGCCGGTGCCGCCGAAGGGCGCCGGCGCGATCCAGAAGCTGCTCCAGCGCACGTACGAAGAGCTCGCCTTCGGCCGGATGAGCATCGACGACGCGGTCAACCGGTTCATGACCGAAGCCCAGAAGGGACTGTCGTAGCCGATGACGACCCTGCGCACGCCGGATCCGCCGGTCGCGCCCCCGGCGCCCGCCGCGCGCGGCCGCCGGGGCCGTCCGGCCGGGCGCCGCCGCAAGAGCCAGCCGGAGGCGTTCGCCTTCCTGACGCCGTGGCTGCTCGGCGCGGTGGCGCTGACCGTCGGCCCGATGGTGGTCTCGCTGTACCTGTCGTTCACCGACTACGACATGTTCACCTCGCCGAAGTGGGTCGGTTTCGGCAACTTCACCCACATGTTCACCGGCGACGACCGCTACCTGCAGTCGGTCAAGGTCACGCTGATCTACGTGCTGGTCTCGGTGCCGCTGAAGCTCACGGTGTCCCTGCTGGTGGCCATGCTGCTCAACACCCGCCGCGGAGCGAACGGCTTCTACCGGGCCGCGTTCTACGCGCCTTCGCTGCTCGGCGCGAGCGTCGCGGCGGCGCTGGTGTGGCGGGCGCTGTTCATGGGCGGCGGCCCGGTGAACGAGGTGCTGGCGTTCTTCGGCTGGCACACGCCGAGCTGGGTCGACGACCCGCAGTTCAGCCTCGCCTCGATCGTGCTGCTGGGGGTCTGGCAGTTCGGCGCGCCGATGGTGATCTTCCTGGCCGGGCTCAAGCAGATCCCGGCCGAGCTGCACGAGGCGGCGGCGATCGACGGCGCCGGGGCGTTCCGCCGGTTCCGGCACATCACGCTGCCCATGCTGTCGCCGGTGATCTTCTTCAACCTGGTGATGGAGGCGATCCACGCCTTCCAGGCGTTCACCCCGGCGTTCGTCATCGGCGGCGGCCGCGGCGGCCCGGCCGACGCGGACCTGTTCTACACGCTCTACCTGTTCGAGGTCGGCTTCCAGGACTTCCGGATGGGGTACGCGTCGGCGATGGCCTGGGTGCTGCTGGTGGTCATCGCGATCGTGACGGCGATCGTGTTCCGGACCGCGAAGCTGTGGGTGTTCTACGACGATGCGGGGGACCGGAAATGACGGTGCTGCCGCGGAGCGCCCGCTCGGTGGGCTGGCACGTGCTGTGCCTGGTCATCGTGGCCGTCGTGCTCTACCCGCTGGTGTGGCTGGCGTTCGCGTCGGTCAAGCCGCCGGACGAGATCCTCTCCCGGCTGGCGCTGCTGCCCACCCGGTTCGTCTTCGACGGCTACACGAAGGGCTGGGAAGGAGCGGCGGGCGTCGGGTTCGGCCGCTTCTTCTTGAACTCGTTCCTGGTGGCCGGGCTGTCGGTGGCGGCGAACGTGCTGTCGTGCTCGCTGGCCGCGTTCGCGTTCGCCCGGCTGAAGTTCCGGTTCCGCGGCGCGCTGTTCGCCTTCATGATCACGACGCTGATGCTGCCCTACCACGTCACGCTCATCCCGCAGTACGTCATCTTCCAGCAGGCGGGCTTGGTCAACACGTTCGTCCCGCTGATCCTGCCGAAGCTGCTGGCCACCGAGGCGTTCTTCGTGTTCCTGATCGTGCAGTTCATGCGGGGCATCCCGCGCGAGCTCGACGAAGCGGCGATCATCGACGGCTGTTCGGTGTACCGCACCTTCTGGCACGTGGTGCTGCCGCTGTCGAAACCGGCGCTGGTGACGACGTCGATCTTCACGTTCATCTGGACGTGGAACGACTTCTTCACGCAGATGGTGTACCTGAACGACACGGAGAAGTTCACCGTGCCATTGGGCCTGCGGTTGTTCGTCGACACCAGCAGCGAGTCGAATTTCGGCGCGATGTTCGCGATGTCCGCGCTCGCGCTGGTCCCGATCGTGCTGTTCTTCCTCGCCTTTCAGCGCCTGCTGGTCGAAGGCGTCAGCACCAGCGGCCTGAAGGGGTGACGGCGATGCGAACGCTGAAGCGATCGACAGGGTGGCGCACCGGGCTCGGCGACTTCTCGGACTGCCTGCTGGCAGGGCTGCTGGTCGCGCTCGCTTCGGTCCCGGTGGTGACGGCGGCCCCGGCGTTCGTGGCGGGCTGCCGGGTCCTGGACCGGTCCCGGCACGACGTCGGAGGTCCTCTGTGGACAAGATTCCGGGACGACTTCCGCGCGGCCGCGCGGGGCGGGGTGGCCTTCGGGCTGGGCTGCCTGGCGGCGGTGGTGCTGTTCGCGGTGGACCTGGAGGTGGTGGTCTCGATGCCGGGGTCGGGTGTGCTGAAGCCGACGTTGTGGGTGCTGGCCGTGGCGGGTGTGGTGGTCGCCGTGCGGACGTGCGAGCTGGTGGCCACCGGCGGCCCGGCCCGGCGCCGGGCCGGGCCGCGGGAAGCCGCAGCGGCCGGCGGTCCCGTTTGGCGCCGGGCGTTCGTCGCGGCGGCGCGGGAGACCGCCGCCGACCCCAAGAACGCCCTGCTCCTCGCGGCCGCGCTCGGCGTCGCGGTCCTGCTCGTCTGGATGCTGCCGATCCTGGCGCTCGTGGTGGCCGGGCCGCTCGCCCTGGCCGCGGTCGCGACCGGTGGCCGCCGATGACGCCGGACGTCGTCGTCTTCGGCATGGCCGGGTACGCGGGCCAGCACCTGCGCCGCGCCCGCGCCCTGCACGACCGCGGCGAACTCGTCCTCGCCGGGGCGTGCGACATCCGCGAGCCACCGGCGGAGGCCCGCGCGGTGCTGCCCGAAACCGCGGTGATCACCCGGGACGCGGCCGAGCTGCTCGCCCGCACCACCCCGGACATCGCGATCGTGGCCACCCCGCCGCACACCCACCTGTCCCTGGCGAAGCTCGCGCTCGCCGCCGGCTGCCACCTGCTCGTCGAGAAGCCACCGGTCCTCGACCTCGCGGCCTTCGGCGAACTCACCGAGCTGGCCCGCGACCGCGCCTGCCAGACCGGGTTCCAGAGCTTCGGCTCCGCCGCCGTCCCGTTGGTGCGAAGAGCCATCGCGCACGGCGAGATCGGCACGGTCACCGGCATCGCCGCCGCCGGAGCCTGGATCCGGCGGGATCGGTACTTCGCGCGCGCCGAGTGGGCCGGTCGTCGCCGGGTCGGCGGGCAACCCGTGGTCGACGGCGCACTTACCAACCCCTTCGCCCACGCTGTCGCGACCGCTCTGCTGGTCAACGGCACCGCCGAAGCGCTCCCGGAGCGGACCGCCGTCGAGCTGTACCGGGCCCGCGACATCGAGTCCGACGACACCGCCTGCGCCCGGCTGAGCTTCGCCGGGGCACCCGACGTCGTCGTCGCGGCCACCCTCGACGCCGAGGCCGACCACGACCCGTACGTGCTGGTCCACGGCACGGAAGGCCGGATCCGCTGGCACTACAAGACGGACCTGGTCACCGTCGACGGCGCCCGACGCGAGGTCGGGCCGCCGCGCGACCTGCTGGCCAACCTCGTCGCGCACGTCCGCGACGGCGAGCCGCTGCGGGCGCCGCTGGCCGCCACCCGCGCGTTCACCGCCCTGGTGGAGGCGGTCCGCGACGCCCCGGAGCCGCTGCCGCTGCCCACCGAGTGGGTGCGGGCCGTGGACAGCGGGCCCGACCGGCACTTCGTCGTGCCCGGCGTCGACCGGGACGTCGACACCGCGGCCGAGCGGCTCGCGCTCTTCTCCGAACTCGCCCTGCCCTGGACCGGCGCCGCCACGCGCGCCTGAACGAGAGAGGTGATGGCGGTGCGTCGCCACGCGATCGTCGGCCTGGGCTCCCGGGCCCAGCTATTCGCCAAGGCACTTTCCGCGTCGCCGCGAGCCGAGCTCGCGGCCTTCTGCGACCACAACGAGACCCGCATGCGGGTGCACAATCGCTGGCTCGGCACGGAGATCCCCGGCTACCGGCCGGAGGACTTCGCCGCCATGCTCGCGAAGGAACACATCGACGTCGTCGTGGTGTGCACCCCCGACCACACGCACGCCGAGTACGTCGTCGCCGCGCTCGAAGCCGGGTGCGACGTCGTCACGGAAAAGCCGATGACGACCGACGTCGAAGGCGCGCGGGCGATCCTCGCGGCCCGGCGGGAGACCGGCCGGTCGGTCCGGGTCGCCTTCAACTACCGGTACAACCCGGTCCACCGCCGAGTACGGGAGCTGCTGGCCGGCGGCGCGATCGGCGAGATCGGCTCGGTCGAGTTCAGCTGGCTGCTCGACACCGCACACGGCGCCGACTACTTCCGCCGCTGGCACCGGGACAAGGCCCACTCCGGCGGACTGCTCGTGCACAAGTCCGGCCACCACTTCGACCTCGTCAACTGGTGGCTCGGCACCGGCCCCGAGACGGTGTTCGCGCTCGGCCGGCTGTTCTTCTACGGCGACCGAGCCGGCCACCGCGCGGACGGTGACCGGTTCTCGCTGGACCTCGAAGCCTCGCCCAAGCTGCGCGCGCTCTACCACGACGCCGAGCGGGAAGACGGCTACGTCCGGAACCAGGACGTGTTCGCGCCCGGCGTCACCATCGAAGACGACCTGTCGGTGCTCGTGCGCCACCACGGCGGTGCGGTGCTGAACTACCACCTGCACGCGTACTCGCCGCGCGAGGGCTACCGCGTCGCGTTCTCCGGCAGCGGAGGGCGGCTCGAGCTGGACGTCCGGGAGAACGAGTACGCGTCGGGCGCCGAGCCGGTGGCGAAGCGGGCGCGTGCCCGGCTGACCGTGCAACGGCACTGGGAACCGCCGGAAACCGTGTTCGACGGGCTCCTCGGCGACGGGCACGGCGGTGGCGACGAGCGGATGCTCGCGGAGCTGCTCGGCGACGCCGAACCGGACGCGCTCGGCTGCGCGGCCGACCACGACGCCGGCCTGCAGGCCCTGCTCACCGGGCTGGCCGCGAACCGGTCCCTGGAAACCGGACGGCCGGTGCCGGTCGCGCAGCTGCTGGAGGAGATCGGGGAACCGGCGTGAGCCGGGCCGCCGTGGACACGCCGGAGGCGACCGAGGAGGCCGACGGCCGGGTGCGCGTGCGCCTCGGCGACGTCGTGCTGGCCGAGTACGTCGTCGAGCCGCCGACACCGGCCGGGGACTCGCCGAAGCCGTACCTGCACCCGCTGCGCACCACCGCGGGGGAGATCGTGACCGCGGTCCGGCCGCACGACCACACCTGGCACAACGGCCTCCAGTTCACCATGGCCCACCTCTCCGGCGAGAACTTCTGGGGCGGCCGCACCTACGTGCGCGGCCGCGGCTATACCCCGCTCGACAACAACGGCACGATCGGCCACGTCCGCTGGGAAGGCATCGACGACGCCGGCGGGCAGTGCGCGCTGCGGCACGAGCTGGCCTGGCGCACCGCGTCCGGTCGGCGCTGGCTCACCGAACACCGCACGCTGCGGTTCGGGGACGTCTCGCTGCGCGGCGGGCACTGGACGCTCACCTGGTCCAGCCGGCTGCGCAACACCAGCGGCCACGAGCTGCGGTGGGGGAGCCCGGTCACCGAAGGGCGGGACACCGCCGGCTACGGCGGGCTGTTCTGGCGCGGGCCGCGCTCGTTCGTCGGCGGCACGGTCCGGACGTCGGACGGGAAGTCCGCGGCCGACGCGATGGGCCACCGGGCGCCGTGGCTGGCCTTCACCGGGCAGCACGACGAAAGCCTGCGGACCTCGACGCTGCTGTTCGCCGACAGCCCGGGCAACGCGGCCCACCCGACGGCCTGGTACGTCCGGGCCGAGCCGTTCCCCGTGGTCAGCTTCGCCGCGACCTACCACTCGCCGTGGCTGCTCGAACCGGGCGAGGAGCTGACCCTGACCCACCACGTCGTCGTCATCGACGGCGCCCCGGACGCGGCGGGGCTCGCGCGGCACGCGGCGCGAGTGCTCGACGGACAGGACACCGACTAGAGGAGCCGACATGCGCTGGAAGGCTTTCGCGGGGTGCCTCGCCCTGCTCGGTTTGACGCTCACGGCAGCACCCGCCCAGGCCCACGGCCGCGACCCCGGCCGCGACCCCGGCCGGGTCGTCCTCGGGGCCCACGACGGCTGGGCCGCGGCGACCACCGGCACCACCGGCGGCTCGGCCGCCGCTCGCGAAGACATCCGCACGGTGACCAAGCGCTCCGAGCTCGCGGCCGCGCTGGCCGCGCACCCCGGTGCACCGAAAATCGTCTACGTCCGCGGCACCGTCGAAGGCAATGTGGACGCCGCCGACCGGCCCGTGAGCTGTGAAAGTTTCGCCGATCCCGCGTACAGCCTCCCGGCGTACCTGGCGGCGTACGACCCGGCGACCTGGGGGAGAGTGCCGCCGTCCGGACCGCTGGAAGAAGCCCGCGAGCGGTCGCAGGCCAACCAGGCGAAGCAGGTCGTCCTCGACGTCGGCCCCAACACGACGATCGTCGGCCTCGGGCGCGACGCCACGCTGCACGGGCTGACCCTGCGTGTCACCGGCGACAACGTGATCCTGAGGAACCTGCACTTCTCCGACGCCCACGACTGCTTCCCGCAGTGGGATCCCCTGGACACCGCCGACGGCAACTGGAACTCCGAGTACGACAACCTCGACCTGGTCGGGGCCACGCACGTCTGGGTGGACCACAACGAGTTCAGCGACGGCGGGAACGACCAGCAGCCCACGTACTACGGCCGCAAGTACGAGGTCCACGACGGGCTGCTCGACATCGTCAACGGCTCGGACCTGGTGACCGTGTCCTACAACCGGCTGCACGACCACGACAAGACCATGCTGATCGGCAACACCGACAAGCCTGCTTACGACGTCGGCAAGCTGCGCGTCACCTTGCACCACAACCTGTTCTCCGAGATCGGGCAGCGCGCGCCGCGGGTGCGGTACGGCCAGGTGCACGTCTACGACAACCTCTACTCGATCGAGGACCCGGCGGCCTACACGTACTCGCTCGGCGTCGGCGTCGAGTCCCGGATCTACGCGGAGAACAACTTCTTCCGCGTTCCGGCCACGCTGCCGCTGGGGCAGCTGGTGCACTACTGGAAGGGGACCGTGCTGCACGCGACCGGGACCCTGGTGGCCCAGGGCGGCCAGTGGCCGCGCGCGGTCGACCTGCTGGCCGAATACAACGCGGCCAACGACCCGGATCTGGGTGCCGACGTCGGCTGGAAGCCTGCCCTCGTCGAACGCCTCGACCCCGCGTGGGCGGTTCCGGCGCTGGTGCTCGCCGCGGCCGGGCCCGGTCGCTGAAACCTTCGACAGTTTCGGCGTTTTCTGAAAACGCACGCCGGCGGCGACCATCCGGGCGACATGCGCGGCGCTGCGGCGAACGACATTGACACTACCTGCCCGCAACCCGAAACTCAGGGTCGAGAAAGCGCTTTCACAACCCGGTCGGACGTTTTCCGTCAGCGCCGATTGAAGCTCAAGACCAGGGAGTGACGAAATGATTCCCCCAGCAATGTCCCGGATCGTCCGGGTGGCGGCGGTGGCCGCGCTCGTGGTTTCGGCGGCGGTCGGCACCGGCGCGACGGCGTCGGCCGCCTCCTGGCCGACGCCGAGCAGCAGCGTGCCGGTGGGCACGACGATCAAGGTCACCAGCGGCACCTACGACGGCGGGCTCAAGCGGTTCTACGGCACCGGCGACCTCGGCACCGGTGGCCAGGACGAGGACCAGGGCCCCCTCTTCCAGCTCGCCAACGGCACCACCCTGAAGAACGTCGTCCTGGGCAGCCCGGCCGCCGACGGCGTGCACTGCCTCGGCACCTGCACGCTGCTCAACGTCTGGTGGGAGGACGTCGGCGAGGACGCCGCGACCTTCAAGGGCACCTCCGCCTCCCAGACGATGACCATCGACGGCGGCGGCGCGCGCAAGGCGTCGGACAAGGTGTTCCAGCACAACGGGCCCGGCACCATGTACATCCGCAACTTCCAGGTCAACGACTTCGGCAAGCTGTACCGCTCCTGCGGCAACTGCAAGACGCAGTACAAGCGCAACGTCGTCGTGGACAACGTCACCGCGACCGTGCCCGGCAAGGCGCTGGCCGGCATCAACACCAACTACGGCGACACCGCGAAGCTGACGCGGATCACCATCGTCGGCGACTCCAGCCGCAAGATCGAGCCGTGCCAGAAGTACAAGGGCGTGACCAGCGGCGAGCCGACGAAGATCGGCAGCGGGCCGGACTCGACGAACTGCCTCTACACCGCGGCCAACATCACCTACCAGTAACCGACTCGCGCCGGGGGTACCGGCCGCCGTCCGGTGCCCCCGGCGCGTTCCACCGTGGAGGCGTCATGTTCAAGACCCTGCTCGTCGCGTCGGTGCTCGCCGGGGCCTCGCTGGCCGCTCCGCCCGCCGGGGCCGCGGCGGCCAACGTCGTCGTGGCCAAGGACGGATCCGGGAACTACACCACCGTGCAGGCCGGGATCAACGCGGTTTCGGCCGGCGGCACCATCTCGGTCAAACCCGGTACCTACCGCGAAGTCGTCTCGGTGCCGTCCGGCAAGACCGGGATCACCCTGCGCGGGACCACCGGGAAGGCCGCCGACGTCGTCATCGACTACGACAACGCCAGCGGGACGAAGAAACCCGACGGCTCGACGTACGGCACGTCCGGCAGCGCGACGGCCACGATCGCCGCGAACGGCTTCACCGCCACCGCGCTGACCTTCCGCAACTCCTTCGACCGCAATGCCCACCCGGAGATCAAGGACACCCAGGCGGTCGCGGTGAAGACCACCGGCGACAAGATGGTCTTCGACAACGTCACCTTCCTCGGCCACCAGGACACGCTGTACGCCGACACCGCGGCCGTCGGCACGATCGGCCGCCAGTACTACCGCAACTGCTCGATCAGCGGGGACGTCGACTTCCTTCTCGGCCGCGCGACCGCGGTGTTCGATCGGGCCACGATCACCGCGCTCGACCGCGGTTCCAGCAGCAACAACGGGTTCCTGACCGCGGCCAGCACCCGCCGGTCGAACCCGTACGGCTTCCTGATCGTCGGCAGCCGCGTGCTCAGCTCGGCGGCCAACGCGAGCTTCTACCTCGGGCGGCCGTGGCACCCGAGCGGGGACGTCGACGCCGTCGCCCAGGTCCTGATCCGCGAGACGTCGCTCCCGGCGGCGATCAAGCCGGCGCCGTGGACGGACATGTCCGGGTTCTCGTGGAAGGACGCGCGGTTCTCCGAGTACCGCAACACCGGACCGGGCGCGGGAACCGGAACCGACCGGCCGCAGCTGCCCGCCGCGCAGGCCGGGAACTACACCGCGCAGAAGTACCTCGCCGGTAGTGACGGGTGGAACCCCGTGCACTGACCCCGTCGTGAGTGGTAAGGCGGGTTCTAACCCGCCTTACCACTCACGACCGTCGCCGGGGCCGGTGCGGGGAAACCTCCGTCCGGCCCTTGACGCACCCGCCCGCGACCGCCGACCATGTGCCCGGCAGACCTTGTTAGCGTTAACAGCTTCCCGGATCAGCGCCGACCCCGAGGACACCCCATGAGCCTGCGCCGTCTCCCGGCCATCATTGCCGTCGCCGTCGCCGCCGCCCTGCTGAGCGCCCCCGCCGCGCAGGCCGCGACCTACCCCGACCCCGGTTACGTCACCGGGGACATCGAGGCGGTGCACGACCCGGCGATGATCCGCGCGGCGGACGGCAGCTACCTGCTCTACTCGACCGACCAGTACCTGCAGATCCGCCGCTCGACCGACCGGATCCACTTCACGAAGATCGGCTCGGTCTGGCCGAACGGCGCCCCGTGGACCGCGCCCTTCACCGACCCCGCCAAGCCGGAGTACCTGTGGGCGCCGGACATCTCGTTCCACAACGGCAAGTACTACCTGTACTACGCCGCATCGTCGCTGGGCTCCCGCAACTCGGCGATCTTCCTCGCCACCAGCCCGACCGGCCTGCCGGGCAGCTGGACGAACCAGGGCATCGTCATCCAGACGAGCACGAGCAACGACTACAACGCGATCGACCCCAACCTGTTCGTCGACTCCTCCGGCCGCTGGTGGCTGAGCTTCGGTTCGTGGTGGACCGGGATCAAGATGATCCGGCTCGACCCGGCCACCGGCAAGCGCAGCACCTCCGACACCGCGCTGCGCGGCATCGCCCAGCGCACGGGCAGCACCTCGGCGGAGGAAGCGCCCTTCATCATCCAGCACGGCAGCTACTTCTACCTGTTCGTCTCGTGGGATCTGTGCTGCCAGGGCACGAAGAGCACCTACCGCGTGATGGTCGGCCGCTCGACGTCGATCACCGGCCCGTACACCGACTCGGGCGGGGTCCGGATGACCGCCGGGGGCGGCACGCAGATCCTGGCGAGCCACGGCGCGGTCCACGGCCCCGGCCACGTGGCCGTCGTCCACGACTCCGACGCGGACGTGCTGGTCTACCACTACTACTACTCGGACGCGACGCCGCTCACGGGCAAGCTCGGCATCAACCTCATCGGCTACGACAGCGCCGGCTGGCCGTACGTGTACTGACTTCGGTATAACGATCTATACCCCGCCGATCGGAAAGTGTCGTCCATGCGCCGGTTCCTCTCGTTCCTCCTCGCACTGCTGGTCGCCACCGGGCTGGGTGCGGCACCGGCGTCGGCCACCCCGGCGGCGCGGCCGAAGCACCAGGTCACGTTCGACAAGTACTCGCTCATGCTGGACGGCAGGCGGCAGATCGTCTGGTCCGGCGAATTCCACCCGTTCCGGCTGCCGAGCCCGGACCTGTGGCGGGACGTGCTGCAGAAGATGAAGGCCACCGGCTACACGGCGGTCTCGATCTACTTCGACTGGAACTATCACTCGCCGGCGCCCGGGGTGTACGACTTCACCGGCGTGCGCGACATGGACCGCGTGCTCGACCTCGCCGCCGAAGCGGGGCTGTACGTCATCGCCCGGCCCGGTCCGTACATCAACGCCGAGGTCACCGGCGGCGGCTTCCCGGCGTGGCTGAGCACCCAGGCCGGCCGGGCCCGCAGCGACGCCCCCGACTATCTCGCCGCGTCGGACGAATGGCTGTCGCGGATCGACCGGATCATCGCCCGGCACCAGTACACCGACGGCCGCGGGCCGGTGATCCTCTACCAGATCGAGAACGAGCTGGCCGCCACCGGCACCGCACAGCGCAACTACATCGCCCACCTGTACGACAAGGTGCGGGCGGACGGGATCACCGTCCCGGTCTTCCACAACGACAAGGGCCGCAACGGCATCTGGGTGCCGCCGGGCTCCGGCGTGCCCGGGACCGTCGAAGGCAAGGTCGACCTCTACGCCTTCGACGGCTACCCCGGCGGCACCTGCCGGACCGACGCGACGCCGGGCACCCCGAACGCCGCCCCGGACTGGGGCACCTACGGGCCGGGCGGCGCCAAGGGCGGCGCGAGCGCGTCGCCGAACACGCCCGGGTTCGTCGCCGAGTTCGGCGGCGGCTGGTTCGACTACTGGGGCAGCAACGGCACCTACCCGTGCACCGCGGTCCGGCAGGGGCCGGGCTACGAGCGCGTCTTCTACGGCACGAACCTGGCGAACGGCCTGACCATCCAGAACTTCTACATGACCTTCGGCGGGACGTCGTGGGGCGGCCTGCCGGCGCCGGTCGTCTACAGCTCCTACGACTACGGCTCGGCGATCGACGAAGGCCGTCAGCTGCGGCCGAAAGCGCTGACGATGAAGGAGATCGGGTCGTTCCTGGCCACCGTCCCGGATCTGGCCAAGATGGACCGGGCGGCGCCGGTGACGCCGTCGTCGGCCGCGGTGAAGGTCTACCACAACGTCAACCCGGACACCGGCGTGCACTTCTACCTGCCGGTGCACTCGCCGTCGAACGCGACGACGGACGACTCCTTCACCTTCCCGCTGTCCACACCGGACGGTGACTACACCGTTCCGCTCCGGCTGACCGGGCAGGACGCCAAGTACCTGGTGGCGAACTTCGACGCCGCCGGCCAGCACCTGGTGTACTCGACGTCGGAGCTGATGGCCCAGGCCGCGGGCACCGTGCTGCTGCACGGACGGCCGGGCGAGGACGGCGAGACGGTGCTCCGGTACGCGACGCAGCCGCGCGTGGACGTCCTCGCCGGGAACGTCACGACCACGTGGTCGGGCCACGACCTGCGCCTGGACTACCGCCACGACGGGCTCGCGCGGGTCCGGATCAGCGGCGGCGGCCGCCCGGCCGTGACGCTGCTGCTCGCCGACGACCGCACGGCGGACACGTTCTGGGCCGTGGGCGGTCTGCTCGTGCGCGGGCCGGACCTGGTGCGGACCGCCCAGGCCGGGTTCGTGCTGACCGGCGACACGAAGGCGCCGAGGGACCTCGAGGTGTGGGGTGCCCGCGGCCCGCTGCTGTGGTGGAACGGCGCCCCGGTCCCGGCCCGGCCCACCGCGTCCGGCAGCCTGCTGGCGCTGCGGCCGCTGCCCGGACCCGCCGACCCGCGCCTGCCCGAGCTCACCGGCTGGCGCTCGGCGCCCGGCTCCCCGGAATCCTCGCCGCGGTACGACGATGCGGCGTGGCCGGCCGCGGACCGGACCACGACGAACAGCACCACCCCGCCGCCCGCCGGGCAGCCGGTGCTGACCGCGGACGACTACGGCTTCGGCGTCGGCGACGTCTGGTACCGCGGCCGGTTCACCGGGACGCCGGGGGAGCGGGTCAGCCTGCGCTACGGCGGCGGGGGCGCCGGGATGCTGCAGGCGTGGCTGGACGGGCAGTACCTCGGCCAGCACGTGCTCCCCGCCGCGCTGGCGGCCCCGCCGACGACGGGGACGGCAGAGTTCGCCGTGCCCGAAGGCCTGCGCGGCGACGGGCCGCACGTGCTGTCGGTGATGGTCCGCAACAACGGCCACAACGAGGACGGCGGCGTCAACGACGCCCACAAGGAAGGCCGGGGGCTCGTCTCGACGTCCCTGACCGGGGTGGCGTGGAAGCTGCAGGGCGGGACGGCGGATCCGGTGCGCGGCCCGCTCAACAACGGCGGTCTCGAGGGCGAACGCGCGGGCCGGCACCTGCCGGGCTTCCCGGACCGCGCCTGGGCACCGGCGGAAGTGCCCGCACCGGCGGCCGACCCGGGGACGACGTGGTACCGCACGACGTTCTCCCTGCGGGTGCCCCGGGACCAGGACACGTCGGTGGGCCTGACGATCGGCGACCCGGCCAAGCCGCGGTCGGGTGGCCGGTACCGGGTGCTGGTGTTCCTGAACGGCTGGAACGTCGGCCAATACATCGGGGACGTCGGGCCGCAGCACACGTTCGTGCTGCCGAACGGGATCCTCGACCCGCACGGCCGCAACACCCTGGCCCTCGCGGTGACCAGCGACGGCGGCCCGGGCAACGGCCTGGAGAAGGTGGTCCTGACGGACCTGGGCACGGCGCGCGGCGGGGTGCCGGTCCGGCCGGTGCCCTCACCGCCCTGGCGGCCGTGAGCGGGCCCCGGTCTTCGCTGCCCACGCCTTGAATGACTCATTCCTGACTGGGCTTGACCCGTTTGGGCGGACAGGGTTGATGAGTGGGGTCAGGCTAGCGCAGGTGTGGTAGCTGGCCGGGCTGTTGCTTCGTAGGCGGTGGGGCTGCGGTAGCCGAGGCTGGAGTGTCGGCGGCGGGTGTTGTACCAGCCTTCGATGTAGCTGAAGATGGCCTGGTGGGCCTGGGTTTTGGTGGGCCAGGGGCGGCGGTTGAGCAGTTCGGTTTTGATGGTGGCGAAGAACGACTCGGCAACTGCGTTGTCCCAGCATTGGCCTGTGCGTCCGACCGAGAGCCGGACTCCGCCCTGGGCGGCGGTGCGGGCGAACTGGGCTGAGGTGTACTGGCAGCCGCGGTCGGAGTGGAAGATCACTGCGGGGTCGGGGCGGCGCTGGGCGAGTGCGGTGCGCAGGGCTTGGTCGATGAGGTCGGTGCGCAGGTGATCGGCGGTGGCCCAGCCGACCACCTTGCGGGAGGCGATGTCGATCACGGTGGCCAGATACAGCCAGCCCTCCCCGGTGGGGATGTAGGTGATGTCCCCGCACCACCGCGTGTTGATGTTCTCGGGGTGGCAGGTGAAATCGCGGGTGATCAGGTCCGGGCGGCCCGGCGCGGCCGGGTCGGCGACGGTGGTGGTCCGCCATCGCTTCGGTGCCCGCCCGGCCAAGCCGGCCTGGCGCATCAGCCGGGCGATGCGTTTGCGGGAATGCCGATGGCCCTGGGCGTGTAGTTCGGCGTGGATGCGGGGTGCGCCGTAGGTGCCGCGGGACTCCTCGTGCACCCGGATGATGTTGGCGGTCAGCACGGTGTCGGCGCGGTCACGTGCCGACGGGCTGGGGTTGCGGTGGGCGTAGTAGGCGGCACGGGAGACCTCAAGCAGGGCGCAGGCACGCTTGACGGTGCCTGCGCCGCTGGCGTTCTCCGCCTCAATGAACGGGTAGACGTTCACCGGGTCTCCTTCGCGAAGAAAGCCGTCGCTCGCCGGAGGATCTCCACGTCCTCCTGCAATCGTTTGTTCTCCCGCCGCAGCGCGGCGAGCTCGGCCTTCTCGTCGCTGGTCAGCCCGTCGGTGCGGGTGCCGGCGTCACGCTCGGCCTGGATGATCCATTTCCGGACCACCGAGTCGGTCAGCTCGAAGTCCCGGACCACCTCCGGCACCGTCCGCTCGCCGCGTTGCACCAGCCCGACGATCTGGGCTTTGAACTCGGTGGTGAACACCCGCCGAGGCCGCTGCTGGGCACGAGGCTTCTTCTTCGCCATGCGATCCATGATGAGCGACATCCCTTCCAGGAGCTCCCGCCCCTGATCAGAGGTGTCCGCCAAACCGGGTCAAGCCCATGACGTCAGAAGCCAGGAATGAGTCATTCACTGCGTGCGGGCCGTTGGCCGGGGACGTGCCGCTTCAGCTCTGTGGCCGCGAGTCCGCCTGAGCGAGGCGCACTCACCGGCCCGGCGGCACGGAAAGAGCCCCGGACCGGTGGACGACGTGGCCTGCCTTGACGACCAGGTCGCGCGGCGGCCGCGTCACCACGGCGTGGGCCGTCGTCTCCGCGTCGAGGACCACGAGGTCCGCGGGCGCGCCCTCGGTGAGCCCGTAACCGGCGAGGCCGAGGGCGCTCGCGCCGCCGTAGGTGACCGCTTCCAGGGCGAGCTCGATGTCCTCGTCGCGGCGGAACGTGCTGCGGTAGGCCAGGTGCATCGCCCGGTCCAGGAGGTCGCCGCTGCCGTACGGGCTCCACAGGTCGCGGATGTCGTCGTGCCCGCACGCCACGTTCACCCCGGCCGCGCGCAGCTTCTTCACCGGCGGGACCGGGAAGTCGAAGACGGCGGCCGTGGTGATCGTGATGCCCGCCTCCGCGAGCTCCGCGGCCAGGCGGTCCTGCGTTGCGGCGTCGGCTTGGCCGAGCGCGTAGGCGTGGCTGACCGTCACCCGCCCGGCGAGACCGGCAGCCCGGGTCCGCTCGATGATCAGCTCCAGTTCGAACACGCCGAGCGTGCCGGGATCGTGCAGGTGCAGGTCGATCCGCACGCCGTGGCGTTCCGCGAGGCCGAAGACGACGTCGAGGTGGCGGACCGGGTCCCGGTCGAGCCCGGCCGGGTCGATGCCGCCCACCGCGTGCACCCCGAGCTTGATCGCCTCTTCGAGCAGCGCGGCCGTGCCCGGGTCGGTGAGGATGCCGCTCTGCGGGAAGGCGACCTGCTCGACGGTGATCCGCCCGGCCAGCCGGGCGGCCGTGTCGCGGACCACCTCCACCCCGGTGAGACCGGTGCCGGAGTGGACGTCGGTGTGCGTGCGGACGTGCGTGGTGCCGGCGGCGACCATGGTTTCCAGCAGCGCGCTGACGCGGGCCGGGTCGGGCAGTCCGAGTTCGGCGCGGCGGAGGCGTTCGTCGGCGATCCGGTCGGCGAGCGCGGGCCCGGCCGAGTGCGGCCGCCACGGTCCGCCGTAGAGCGTCTTGTCCAGGTGGCAGTGGGCTTCGACGAGGCCGGGCAGGACGAGCCGGCCGCCGAGCTCGACCACCTCGGCGTCCCCGGCCGCGATGCCGGGCCCGACCTCGGCGATGACCCCGTCCGAGATGAGCAGGTCGGCCGGGCCGCCGGTGTTCCAGGGACGGCCGTCGCGCAGCAGAAGTCCGGGCATCGTCGCTCCTCACGGTCGGTTCCGAGCTTCACACACTTCGGGCCGTTTGGTGTCCGCGGCGATGGGGTAAGAGGTGATCATTCACCGCTGATTTCCGTGGAAGGAGCACCTCGATGAGCGCCCTCGACCTGTCCGCGATGCTGCTGACGGCAACGACCGCGGAAACCGGCCCGGGAACGCTGCGGGTCACGGTCACGGGCGAAATCGACATGGCGACGCGCCCGCGCCTGGACGGGGAACTCGACCGCGCCGTCGCGGCGTCGCCCCGGCGGCTGGTGGTCGACCTGCTGGGCGTGGGGTTCTGCGGCGTCACCGGGGTGGCTTCGCTGGGCCGCCTGCGGTCCCGCTGCTCGGAAGCGGGGATCGACCTGGTGCTGAAGCCCTCCGGCGTGGTGCGCCGCGCCCTGGATCTCGCCGCGGTGGCCCCGCTGTTCCGGCTGGAAGGGTGGCGGGAGCAGCTCATCGCCCAGTAGCGAACGTCCGGGCTTCCTCGTCGGCCGCGGCCAGTTCGCGGTCCGCGGCCGCCGCATCGCCGGGTCTGCCGCGGCGGAGCAGGGCGTCGGCGTGGCGGCGCCGGGAAAACACCACCGCGGGCCAGTGCGCCAAGGCCAGGTTGTGCCGGACGGCGGCCCGCAGGTGCGACACGGCCCGGTCCGGATCACCGGCGGTGAGGGCCGTGGTCCCGAGCGGGTGGTGGACCGAGCCGAAGCACGCGATGCCCAGGCTCGCCATGGCGGGCAGCTGCGCGAACGGCGCCAGCAGCTCGTGGATCCGCGCCGCCGTCGCACCGTCGTCGAGCAGGTAGGCCGTTTCCGCGGCGCCGCACAGCGAAGTCAGCCAGGTGCTCGACCGCGGCAGCGCCCCCAGGTCTTCGCCGCAGAGGCGCGCCAGCGCGCCCGCGGCCGTGCGGCGGTCGCCCGCCGAGGCCGCCGCGACGGCGAGCGCCGCGTAGTACGAATTGTCGATCGGGCTGAGCGTCGGTGAGTGCATCAGCCCGTCCAGGACCGGCACGAGCTCTCCGAGGCGCCCATGGAACCACCGGATCGCCACCAGCTGCGCGCCGTACCAGCCGAGCGCGTCGAAGTCGCCCGCCGCCCGGCCGAACTCGGCGCAGGCCTGCGCCCCCGCTTCGGCCTCGCGGAAGCGGCCCGCGCGGATGGCCAGCATGACCTTGAGCGCGTCGGCCACGAACCCCGCCGCCAGGTGCTTGCGCTCGGCGAGTAGGTCGTCGAGCTCGCCGAGCCGGCGCTCGGCGTGCGGGTCACCGGCCAGGAACAGGTCGACGGTGTCCCACAGCACCCCCATCACCAGGTCGGTGCGCCGTCCCGAGCGGCCGCTCACCCCGACCAGCTCGGTCGCGAGGCCGTGCCGCAGCCGCGCGTGGTCCGGGCCGAGCAGGCAGTGGTGGGCCAAACTCAGCGCCTCGGCGTGCGCGACGGGATCGCCCGCCGCCCGCGTCCGCTCGGCCGCCGCGAGCACCCGGTCGTGCGTGCCCGCCTCGTAGTCCAGCTCCGCGGCGAGCCGGGCCTGCAGCCGGTGGCCCAGCGTCGAGCCGGGGTCGACCTGGTCGAGCGCGTGCCGCAGCCGGGTCAGCAGCGACGCCGCCGCGGCGGCCGTCCGGTGCTCGTGCACCCACACCCCGCCCAGGCCGAGGGCCGCGCGGGCGAGGGAGGTGGCGTCGCCGGCCCGCTCGGCCCGGACGTAGGCGGTTTCGAAGTGTTCCCGGCTGGTCCGCAGGTCGCCGTCCGCGAGCAGCGCGTGCTCGCCCGCGATGAGGGCGTCGTCGTCGGAGCCGGCCACCACCGCGGTCGCGCGGGTGGCGAGCAGCGCCGGGTGGTGGGCGAGCACCCGGCGGTGCACCTGCGCCAGCACCGGTGACGGCTCGACCCCGGACGCGGTGATCAGGCCGTGCCGGGCTCGGCGGAACGCTTCCAGCGCGTCGCTCTGCCGCCCGGCCCGGTAGAGCGCCGTCATCAGCTGGGCCCACAGCCGTTCGTGGCCGGGGAACGCGGCGGTCAGCGCCTCCAGCTCGGCGATCAGCCCGGTGTCCTCGCCGGTCGCGAGGTCGGCCTCGATCCGGTCCTGCACGGCGTTGTGCCGCAGCCGGTCGAGCCGCATCCCCTCCGCCGCCAGGGTTTCCACCTCGCCGAACTCCTCGTAAGCGGTGTGCCCGCGCCACAGGTCCAGCGCGGCGGCCAGGTGTTTCCGGGCGGCCGCGGGTTCCCCGGCGGCCAGCTCCCGGCGCCCCTCGGCGGTGAGCTGTTCGAACCGCGCGGCGTCGAGGGCCTGCGGCGCGAGGTGCAGCACGTAGCCCGGCGGCCGGGTGAGGATCGCCTCCGCGCCGAGCGTGCCGCGCAGCCGCGAAAGGTAGGTCCGCACCGTGCGGTCCGCGTGCGCGGGCGCCTCCTCGCCCCACAGCGCCCGCCCCAGCGCGCCGACGCTGACCACCCGGCCCGCCTCCGCCGCCAGCACCGCCAGCAGGGTCCGCAGGCGCGGGCCCCCGACGTCCCGCGGCTCGCCGTCCAGCCGCACCTCGAACGGTCCCAGCACCCCGAGGTCCACCCCGCCCATGCCCGCCCCTCCGCGACGCGGGTATCCCGCGCGCTCCGCGTACAGGAGCGGGCCGGGCCGCTCCGGATACGTCCGACGCCCGCCTGAATGTCCGTCGACGAGTTGTCGACGGACTGTCGACGGGCGCTGCGAGGCTCGGCCCGAGCGGACCGGAGGGGTCCGCGGCCACCGGTTCTTCGGGAGGAAGTCCATGAAACGCATGATTCGCGGTCTGGCACCGGTTTTCGCCCTCGCGGCGACGGGGGCGGCGGTGCTGACGGGCGCGCCGGCGGCGACCGCCGCACCGGCGCACAGCGCGGCGGTCCTCGAGGTGAAAAGTGCGACATGGGGCCAGCTGCACGTCGGCGACTGCGAGCAGGACAACGGCACCATGGTGATCCGGTCGGACGGCACGGGGGATTGGAGCGCGACGACGCTGACGTTCCAGACGCACTCCGGCGACGTCTGGCACTCGAGCTTCGACTTCAAGACCACGGCCGGGACGAAGCTGTTCTCCGCGGGCACGTTCGACAGCCCGCGGATGGACGACGGCAACCCGCCGCCGCGCTACTTCTGGACGAAGCACTTCACCTACGACGCTTCGCTCTTCAGCGCGGTCAACATCTTCAAGACGATCCAGCACTCGAGCTGCTGACACGGCGGTGACGAACCGCCCTGGGCCACGGCGTGCCGGGACCCAGGGCGGCGGCCTCGACGCCTAGCTGATCGGCACCGTCGCGGTGCAGGACGCCGCGCCGTTGTCGAACGTCGCCGCCGCGGTGCCCATCCCGGTGACCGGCACGGTCGTGGTGGTCGGCATCGAGAAGCTGGTGTTCCCGGTCGTCGGCAACGACTGCGAGTACACCGTGCGCGTCGTCGTTCCGGTGCGGTACGAAATCCGCAACGAGACCTTGCCCGCGACGTCGCCGATGTACGGTCCCGACGCGCTGTACCCGCCGAGCAAGCGGAAATCGAAGCCGGTGTTCTCGTACCGGAGGGTGAACGTGCCGCTGAATTCGCCGTCGTGGCAGGTGGCCGTTCGCTGGATGATCGTCGTCGCCTGGGCCGGGGCCACCAGCGCCGTCGTGCCGGCCAGCAGCGCCCCCAGCGCCACCATTCCGGCCTTTGCTGCAGTCTTCATATGCTTCCTCCCAGTCGCATTCACCGTCATCCTGCCCGGTACCGCTTCCGTTCCGCTTCCCCGTCACGCGGTGGTGCGGACCAGCTGGGCGGAGCCGCCGGGCTCGAGGAGTTCCTTCCGCGGGTGCGCGTGGACGACGACCTGCTCGACCCCGGCAACGATCGGCAACCCACCGGCGGTCATCCCCAGACTCTAGGCCCGCCCGCCCCCCATTTCCCGCCCAAATTTGCGCCCCACCCCACCAACTCGCGTACCCGAACGGACGACTCGCGTACCTGAAGGGTCGGCCTGCGTACCTGGAGGGTCGGCCTGCGTACCTGGAGGGTCGGCCTGCGTACCTGGAGGGTCGGCTGGCGTACCCGGAGGGATGACACGGCCGGACCCGGCTCGGGTCGCGAACCGACCGTCTGGGTACGCAGGTCGACCGTCTGGGTACGCGGGCCGACTGTCTGGGTACGCGCTGTCCGGTCGCGGGCTGGGCGGGGGTCGGGCAAGATCTGCCGTGGTCGCCCCGGTGCGAAGGAGGCCGATGGTTGTGGTCGTGGCGGCGGCGGTGCTCGGCCTGCTCGTCGGGTCGTTCCTCAACGTCGTGATCCACCGGGTGCCGCGGGGCGAGTCCGTGGTCCGGCCGCCCTCGCGCTGCCCCGGCTGCGGGCAGACCATCAAGGCCCGGCACAACGTCCCCGTCTTCGGCTGGCTCGTCCTGCGCGGCCGGTGCGCGGGCTGCGGCACCCGGATCAGCGTCCGGTACCCGCTGGTCGAACTCGGCACCGCGGTCCTGTTCGCGCTGCTGGCCCTGCGGCTCGACCCGCCGGAGCTGCCCGCCTTCCTCTACTTCGGCGCGATCGGCGTCGCCCTGGCCCTGATCGACCTCGACTGCCGCCGCCTGCCGAACCCGATCGTGCTGCCGTCGTACCCGGTCCTCGCCGTCCTGCTGACGGCGTCGGCCTGGTGGCGCGACGACTGGTGGTCACTCGCCCGGGCCGGGATCGGCGGCGCCGCCCTGTTCGCCTTCTACCTCCTCCTCGCGCTGGCGTACCCGGCGGGCATGGGCTTCGGCGACGTCAAGCTCGCCGGCCTCCTCGGCGGGATCCTCGCCTTCCTCTCCTGGCCGGCGTTGCTGATCGGGGCGTTCGGCGGGTTCCTGCTCGGCGCGGTCGCCGGCGCCGTGGTGCTCGCGTCCGGCAAGGGCGGCCGCAAGACCGCCCTGCCGTTCGGGCCGTTCATGATCGCCGCGGCCCTGGTGGCGGTCTTCGCGGCCGGCCCGCTCGGCGACGCCTACCAGCGCCTGACCGGCCTGGCCTGACCGGTCACCGGTTCCCCGACCAGCTCAGCACCGACACCTGACGCGCCCCCGGCACCGGGTTCGCCGGATCACCGTCCACATAGGCCACCCGTGCCCGAGCTACCGGGGCACCACCCGGGGCGCAGGTCGACGAACCCGGGCACACGTACGCGGACAGGTAGACGCCGAAGACGAACCCGGGGGAGTCGTCCGGCACCTCGATCACCGCCCCGGTGAACGTCACGCTCCCGGTTTCCTTCACCCACAACGACCGCGCGACGACGCCGAAGCGGAAGATCGGCTCGGTCGCGTTGTTCAGCGTGACGTCCAGGACCGCTTTCGGCGCGTACGTCGTCCCCTGCACGTAGAACCGGTTCCCGGAGTTGTTCACCGTCGTGACGAGCGCGCACGCGGCACTGCTCGGGTACATCAGCTGCGTACACCCGCTCTCCGAGCGCAGGGCGGGCGGCGTGTAGGCCAGGTCCAGCTGCAGCGCATCCACCAGTTCCGTGCCTTCGTGCTTGACGTTCACGGTGTACCCCAGCTGGCCGCCGGCGAAGGTGCCGTCGTACACCGCCTGGGCCAGCTGGCTCGTCACGTCGGTGACGTCGGTGACGGCCGAGCCGCCGCCGGGGCTGGACACGGTCAGCGAGATCGGCGAGCTCCCCGTCGGGGTGAACTGCGCCGTGCGGGTGTCCTTGTTCGTGCCCTGGTCGTTCCGGTGGGTCACGCGGAGCTTCGCCGAAGTCAGGATCGTCCCGGCGGGCGGTGCCGCGGCGGCGGCGAAGCCGGTGGCAGTCAGCGTGGCGCTGCCCCCGCTCTTGCCGGGCGAGACCCAGGTGGCGCCCAAACCATCCACTTTGGACAGCGAGGCGGTCGTCCCGCCGGTGAAATCACCCGTCACGGACGCGGGAACCAGTGTCGTGGTCACCAGCGACTCCGCGCCCGACGTCAGCCCGTACACGGCCACCGGCGGCCGTTCCGCGCTGTAGGTCCCGCAGATCTCCGCCTGTCCCGCCTTCACCGCCAGCCGGCTGTCGCCGCCGAAGACGAACTGGACGCCGACCGCCTTCGCGTCGTCGATCGGGTTGTCGCAGGCTCCCGGAATCTGCGCCGGGACCGGGGGCTTGGCGATGATCCGCCCGCTGCCGTCCACCGGCGTGCCCGCGACCAGGTAGCCGTTGTCGACCGTCCACTCGTCGGTGCCCGAGGGCAACGACGGCGGCCGGACCGACGCGCTGTTGTGGAAGTCGAAGTAGTACGTCCCGGGCGTGAACCAGAACGTGCTGTCCTTGCACTTGCTGCTGCTGGACATCATCGCCGACAGCCCGGCCGCGTCGTCGTAGTACCCGGGCTGGAACGTCACCAGCGAAGACGCCTTGGTGCACGGCGGCAGTGCTTGACGCGGCGGCACGGACGTCAGCGCCGGGGCGTACCCCGGGTCGGCGCCGAGGCTCGACCCGCCGAAGCCGCACGACGGCGTGGGCGTGCTCAGGATCGTGCCCGAGCAGGTGCCGCGCGCGTACACCGCGGTGTTCGTGTCGAGCGAGCCGTTGACCACCCGGATGTTCGAGTTCGAGTACACGATGCCGTGCACCTTGAACGACGAACCGGTCGGCTGCTGGATGTTGAGCCCGTCCTCGCCGCCGGTGCCGAGGGTGAGGATCGCGTTGCCCGGCCGGTTGCACACGCTCAGGGACGGACACTGGATCCGCACCTTCGCCGGGTCGGCGGTGCACGACACCGCGGCCGAGCCGGCGCCGCCGAAGTTCGGCAGGCTCAGCGTGTCGGACCCGCCGAAGCAGTGCTCACCGGCCGCGCCGGTGAACGTGCTGGTGCGGATCGCGTTGATTCCCGCCTGCAGCGCGCCGTCGGCCGTGTAGGCGGACGCGGCCTGGTCGCGCAGGTTCACCGTGGTGCGGACGCTGGTGTCGGCGAACGACAGCAGCGCACCGAGCACCACCGCGATCACCGTCACCAGGACGAGCACCAGCGGCAGCGCGGCCCCCGTGTCGTCGCCCTTCCACCGGCGGTTCATGTCTGCCTCCGTTGCCCGAACAGCGTGATGGGGTAGGGGTCGGCGTGGGGCGCCACGGCGGTGAAGGTGAACTTCACCCACAGCGGCACGGCCGCGGCGGTGCACGTGCTCGAGCAGGTGATCGCGGGCGTGCCCGGGTCGACGTGGTGCGCGACGACCGAGTCGGACGACGGCGCGGAATCCAGGCAGCGCAGGCGGTGCAGCTCGGTCCCGGCGAGGTAGTAGGCGACGACCGCGGTGCGCCGGGTCGCGGCCGGTGTGCCGGTGTCCCAGTCGTCGGACAGCAGCCGCACCACCGAAACCGGGGTCGCGGCCGTACCGCAGACCTGGCCGCCGCCGTCGTAGGCGGCGCCGAGCTGGATCGACGGCGAGTACGGGACCTGGCCGTTCGCCACCGCCCCCGAGTAGTCCCGCAGGCCGACCGCGGCGACGTCCTGGGCGAAGAACGCCGAGCTCTGCTGGGCGTCGTGGGAAACGGCCAGCCGGGCCGAGGTGGCGTCGGTGTTGCGGATCGAGACGATCACCGCGTTGGCGATCGGCGCGGCGACCACCCCGAGGATGACGACGACGACCAGCAGCTCGATGAGCGTGAACCCGGCGTCGGACCGGCGGCTCAGCACAGCGCCTCCCCGAGCCCGCACCGCTTGCGCAGCACGACCTCCAGGCGTTCGCTCGCCCGCCCGTCGGTGCTGGCCACCTGCAGGGTCACCTGCTGCAGCCCGCTGTCGGTGCCACAGGTCGCCGACCACGCCGAGCCGGTCCAGTACTTCACCGACGTCACCGAGCCGGTGAACCCGGACGGCACGGTGAACCCGGCGGGCGCGGCGTACTTCGCGGGCGCGGCGCACGGGAAGTACCCGCCCGCCAGGACGGCCTCGCCGAAGTCGCGCACCCCGGCACCGGCCGTGGCCTGCTTGCGGTGGACGTCGGACAGGAACACGCTCACGCCGATCCCGCCGACGATCGCGAGCACGGCGATCCCCAGGATCGTCACCGCGACCAGCAGTTCGAGGAGGCTTTCGCCCCGGTCGTCCGTGCTCATCGGAGGCCGCCCATCAGAGGTGCACCTGGCCGAAGATCCCGTACATCGCCGAGACGAGCGCGACCGCGACGAACCCGACGACCAGGCCCATCACCACGATGACGGCCGGCTCGAACAGCGCGGTGAGCTTCTTCAGCCGGTAGTCCAGCTCGCTCTCGTAGTACTGGGCGGTGACCTGGAGTTGGGTGTCGAGGGTGCCGGTGTCCTCGCCGACGCGGATCATCTGCGCGGCGGTCACCGGGAACAGGCCGGAGCCGGTGAGCGGCCGGGCCAGGCCCTCGCCGTTGAGCACCGCCTGCGCGACCCGGGCCAGCGCGCGCATGAACACGCGGTTGCGCAGCGAGTCCGTCGCCACCCGCAGGGCCTCCGGCAGCGGCACCCCGGCGCTCACCATCGACGACAGGATCCGGCAGAACCGCTCGACCAGCGCGTGCCGCACGGTCGGGCCGATCGCCGGGACGCCGAGCAGCGCGCGGTCGCGGGCGTACCGGCCACCGGGCGTGCGCACGGCGAGGACGGACAGCGTGATGACGGCGAACAGCCCGGCCAGCAGCGCCCACCACCACTGGCCCAGGAAGTCGGTGACGGCCAGCAGCATCCGCGTCGGCAGCGGCAGTTTCGCGTTGAGGCTGGCGAAGAAGGACTTGAACCGCGGTAGGACGAAGGTGGCGAGCACGACGACGGTGACGACCGACATCAGCGCGATCATCGCCGGGTAGATCAGCGCGGCCTTGATCTTGCGCCGGGCTTCCAGGTCGCGTTCGAGGTAGCCGGCCAGCTGGTCGAGCACGACGTCGAGCTGCCCGGTGAGCTCCGCCGAGCGCAGGATCTCGCGGTAGAACTCGGGGAAGATCTTCGGGTGCCGGTCGATGCAGTCCGACAGCCGGTCGCCGCCGCGCAGGCCCTGTTCGACGTCCCGCAGCATCCGGGTCACCGACGAGTTCGCGGCCTCCTCGCCGAGGATGTGGACCGCGTCGATCAGCGGCAGCCCGGCCCGGACGAAGGCGCCCAGCTGGCGCGAGAGGTGCATGACGACCTCGCGCTTGACCCGCGGCGCGGTCAGCTCCAGGCTCAGCACGCTCTTCTTCTCGGTGACCTCGATGTCCCGCAGCTCGCGCTCGTACAGCGCGAGGACGGCCGAATCGGCGTCGGGCGCCTTCTGTACCCCGCGGGTGCGCAGCCCGTCCGGGCCGGTGGCGACGTAGGCGTACCGGTTCATCGCGCCCCTCCGGTGAGGTAGATCGACCGCAGCACCTCGGCCGGGGTGGTGACGCCCTCGGCGACCAGCCGGAGGGCCTCGTCCTGCAGCGTCCGCATGCCTTCCTTGCGGGCCAGTTCGTGCACCTCGCGGTGCGGCGCGCTGTCCAGCACGAGCGTGCGGATGCCTTCGCTGACCGGCATCAGCTCGTACACGCCGGTGCGGTCCAGGAACCCGGTCTGCGCGCAGAAGTTGCACCCGGCCCCGCGGACGAACCCGCCCGCCGGGCCGTCCGAGCCCAGGGCGTCCAGAAAGGACATTTCCTCGGCCGTGGGCTGGTAGTACTCGCTGCAGCGCGCGCAGATCCGCCGCACGAGCCGCTGGGCGAGCACCGCGGTGACCGAGGACGCGACGAGGAAGTTCTCGATCCCCATGTCCAGCAGCCGGTGCAGCGCCGACGCGGCGTCGGTGGCGTGCAGCGAGGAGAGCACGAAGTGGCCGGTGAGCGCGGACTGCACGGCGATGCGCGCGGTGTCGACGTCCCGGACCTCGCCGACGAGGATGACGTCCGGGTCCTGGCGCAGGATGGACTTGAGGCCGTCGGCGAAGGTGACGCCGGTCTGCTCGTTGATCTGGATCTGGTTGATCGAGGACATGGTGTACTCGACCGGGTCCTCGATGGTCATGATGTTGCGCTCGCTGCTGTCGAGCTCGCCCAGCGAGCCGTAGAGCGTCGTGGTCTTGCCGCTGCCGGTGGGCCCGGCGCAGATGACCATGCCGTAGGGCGACTGCAGCACGGACGTGTAGCGCGCGGCCATCTCCTCGGGCATGCCGAGCTGGCGCAGCCGGAACAGCGGACGGCTCTTGTCCAGCAGCCGCAGCACGACCTTCTCACCGCCGACGACCGGCGTGCTGGCCACCCGGATGTCCACCGGCCGGTCTTCGACGTCCATGCTGATCTGGCCGTCCTGCGGGCGGCGGCGCTCGACGATGTTCATACCGGCGAGGATCTTGATCCGGCTGGTCACCGCGGGCCCCATCGAGCCGGGCAGGTCGAGCACGTCGTGGAGCACGCCGTCGATGCGGTAGCGGACGCGGATCCGCTCGGCCTGCGGCTCCACGTGGATGTCGGAGGCCCGGTCGCGGAGCGCCTGCTTGATCATGAGGGCGACGACGTGCACGACGGGGGCGTCGTCGTTCGCGGTGGCCGGCGCCTCGGCGCGGGCCGCGTCGCGCCGCACGGCGTCCCGGGCCTCGAACGCCTTGACCTGCTGGTCGACGCCGGTGAGGGCGCGGTAGGTGCGGCCGATGGTGGCCAGGATGTCCGCGCGGGCGGCGACGGCGACGGTCACCGGGCGGCCGAGCGCCGCCTGCAGCGCCGGGGCGGTGGCCGCGTCGGCGACCGCGACCAGCACGGCGTCCTCGCGAACGGCCAAGGGAATCGCGCAGAGTTCGCGGGCTTTCGCCTCGCCGAGCAGGTCCGCGGCGGCGCGGTCCGGGGTCACCGTGCGGAGGTCGACGGTGCGCGGCTGGGTGCGGAGTCTCATGCCGGCACGCTCCGGGGGAGCGGCCGCGGGTCGATGTCCCGCGGGTGCAGGCTGCGCGCGGCGGCGTCGGCCGGGGTGACCAGCCCGGCGGCCACGAGCTGGGACAGCGACTGCTCCAGGGTGACCATGCCCTCGCGGCGTCCGGTGACGAGGGCGTTGCGCAGCTGGTGCGGCTTGCCTTCCTTGATGAGGTTGCGGACGGCCGTGTTGGCCACGAGGACCTCGAAGGCGGCGACGAGCCCGCCGCCGATGCGGGGGAGGAGCCGCTGGTACACGATCCCGGTGAGCGCGGCGGCGAGCTGCACGCGCACCTGCTCCTGTTGCCCGGCCGGGAAGACGTCGATCATCCGCGCGAGGGACTGCGCGGTGTCGTTGGTGTGCAGGGTGGCGAAGACCAGGTGCCCGGTCTCGGCGATGGTGAGCGCGAACCGGATCGACTCGAGGTCGCGCATTTCGCCGACCAGCAGCACGTCGGGGTCCTCCCGCAGGGCGCTGCGCAACGCGGCGGGGAAGGATTCGGTGTCCGTGCCGACCTCGCGCTGGTTGACCGCGGACCGCCGGTGGTCGTGGACGTACTCGATCGGATCCTCGACGGTGAGGATGTGGCAGGCGCGTTCGGAGTTGATCCGGTCGATGACGGCGGCGAGCGTGGTCGACTTCCCGGAGCCGGTCGGCCCGGTGACGAGGACGAGACCCTGGTGCTGTCGCGCGAAGTCGGCCAGGACCGGCGGCAGGCCGAGGTCGGCCATGCCGGGGATGCGGCGCGGGATCATCCGCAGCGCGACGACGGTCTCGCCGCGCTGGGTGAAGGCGTTCCCGCGGACGCGCGCTTCGTCGCGCCAGCCGAAGGAGAAGTCGAATTCGCGGCTGGTGCGCCAGGCGGCGGCCTGGTCGTCGGTGAGGAGCTCGGCGAGCAGGGCGCGGGTGTCCTCACCGGTGAGGACGGGGTGGCCGGGGACCGCGGAGAGGTCACCGTGCACGCGCAGCTGGGGCGGCAGTCCGGCGGTGAGCAGCAGGTCGGTGCCACGCGCCTGCCACAACGCCTCGAGCAGGCCGTCGACGCGGCTGCCGATCCGGGTGGGCATGGTTTCCTCCGGGCGGGCTGGGTCCGCGGGGTGGGTCGCCCCACCCCGCGGACGGGATCAGTGGGTGCAGGCGCCGGAGGCCGTGACGACACCGGCGGTGATGGCGATCGTGTAGCCGTTGGCGGTCGACGGCTCGTCCTTCAGGTAACCGGCGGACTTCAGCGCGGCCGGGCTCGCGGCGTAACTGCCGGTCTTGGCGTAGAAGGCCTCGTTGGCGGTCTCGACGCTCTTCCAGTCCGCGTTGCACGCGGCGGCCTTGCCGTCGCCGTTGAACGCCTGCACGGCGAACACGACGACCCCGGCCAGCACGCCCAGGATCACGACGACGATGAGCAGTTCGATCAGGGTGAAGCCGTCCTCGTTCGCGCGGGCGGCACGCAGTCTTTCCAGCATGGGTTTTCCTTTGCGTTGCAGGGCTTTCAGGGGTGTTCCGGGATCAGCAGGCGGCCACCTCCGGAGATCGGGGGCCCCGCCAGGCGCCGGCGGTCGCGCGCACGCTCACGTACGTGGTCTTGTTGCTGGACAGGGCGACGGTGGCCGAGGTGGTCGTGGTGGTTCCGGCGCTCGTCACGGGACCGTTCTTCGCGGTCGCGGTGAACACCTCGAAACCGGGCGGAAGGGGCGCCGGGTAGCTCCAGTGCACCGTGGCCGTCGGGCCGGAACCGCCGTTGTTGCACTTCGCGTCGTCGAGAACCGGCTGGCCGGGCGTCTGCAGTTTGGCCGCCACCGCGTAGCCGGTGCCGGAGCCGGACTTCTGCCAAGCCGCCTCCGCGACCAGGCCGCTGATCACGGTGGTCCACGCGGCCGCCACCATCGCGGCGGCGAGGACCACCCGGCGCGTGCTCATCCGCTCACCACCGTGACCGTCACCGGGATCGCGAACAGCGCGCCCTGGCAGCCGTCGTCGGACGCCGTGCTCATCGAGACCGCGCCCGCCAGCGTGAGGGTCGCGCTGCCACCCGCGGCCACCGGTGCGTTCGGCGACTGCGCGGTCCAGCTCACGCCGGTCGTCGTGCAGGTGCCCGTCCCGCCGGAGCCGGCCGGCGTCCCGTTCGCCACGATCGTGCTGACCTTGACCGGGTACGGATTCGGGTTGTTCACCAGGATCTTCGCGTCGCCGGCCGGTCCGCCGGGGTAGAGCAGGCCGCTGGTGAAGGCGGCAGCGGCCACCGTCCCGGTCGTCGGTGCGGCCGCCGTTCCGGCCTTCGCGTTCGCGGCCCCGGAACCGGAGCTCGTCCACGCGGCGACGGCGATCCCGCCGCCCAGCGTCGCGCCGACCACCGTGGTGACCACGAGCACGCGGCGCAGGGTCGGGTTCTTCATGGCTTGACCGCCGTTCCTGTGTACGTCAGGGGAAAGGTGACCGACCGGCACGCGTCGGGTGCGCCGGGCAGCATGTGGCTGGTGAGGGCGATGTCGGCGGTGCCGTTGCCGGGGACGGTCACCGGCCGGGGGAGCGCGTCGACCCGGACCGAAGACGCCGGGCAGGCGGGCACCGGACGGCCACCGCGGTCGACCGGTTTGCCGACCGCGGCCGTCACGGTCTGGACGAGAATGGGGAAGTTTTCGGCGTTGGCCAGCCGGATCCACCGCGTCCCGGTCGCGCCGGGGAACAACGCGGTGGCCCGGCCGGGCACGTCGGCGATGCCGAACTGCTTGATGCCGTTGCCGTTCGCGGTGCTCGCCACCGGCGCGGGGCCGAGCGCGAACCACGTGACCACGACGGCCGCGAGCGTGCCGGCCGGAACGGAGATCCGCCACCTGGACATCGGGGCGCCGTCCGGTGCGGATCAGGCGTTGGACGCGAGCGTGGCGGTCAGCGGCAGCACGAAGGTCTGGCCCTTGCAGGCGTCGGTGGCGCCGCCGCTCATCGTCGCGTGCAGGGTGTAGGTGCCGCTGCCCTTGGCCGCGATGGTGCCCGGGGTGGTCCCGGGAACCGCGCTGGTGACGGTCCCGGCGGCGCAGCCGTTGACCGCGTCCGAGGAACCGGCGCTGATCGCGGTGACGACGACGGGGTAGTCGTTGGGGTTGTTGATGGTGACGGTGAAGTCGGTGCCCCCGCCCGGGTAGAGGGCGCTGCCCGAGCCGGCGGGGGTGATTTTCGAGTCGACCGACGTGGTCGAGGAGACCGAGCCGGTGCCGGCGCCGGAGCTGGACCAGGCGGCGTAGGCGACCCCGGCGACGACGACCACCCCGGCGGCGCCGAGGACGACCGCGGACCGCTTGCTGATCTTGCGCATGTGTTTCTCCTGGGACTGGATCGGGAAGCCGGGGCCGGCCCGGCGTGGTCCGAGCGGACCGTCACGAAGAGTGTGCGAATTCCCGGGCGATCTTTCTCCCGGGCGACCGGCCCGACTGCGAAGGCCGGAGGTCCCTTGCCCATTCCGCCCGGACCTGTTACGCGCGCGGGATCGAGCCACGGCGGCGTCGTTTCACCGGGAAGAAGTTCCGATGCGTGACTGTGACCTGTGGTTTTCTCTACCCGATCGGCCGAATGGCGGAGACTGGCCCGTGATCTTCTTGACGGCTCTTGCCGATCTTGAACGGCCTCGTGTGGTGGCGTTCCGACGTCTCCTTCGGGTGATGACTTTCGGTGATAATTGAACGTGTTCAACTCTTGCGATACCGTGGGAGCGGTGAAGGGGGTGGCCATGAAGATCGTGATTCCGGGCGGCACCGGGCACCTGGGACGGGTGCTCGGCCGGGCGCTGGCCGAGCAGGGGAACGAGGTCGTGGTGCTGACCCGGCGGGAGACCCGGCCGGAGCCGGGAACGCGCCACGTCCGGTGGGACGGCCGCGGCCCGGGCCCGTGGACGGCGGAGATCGACGGCAGCGACGTCGTGCTCAACCTGGCGGGCCGCTCGGTGAACTGCCGGTACACCGAGGCGAACCTGCGCGAGATGCTGAACTCCCGCGTCGACTCGGCGAGGGTGGTCGGCGGCGCGATCGCCCGCGCGGCCCGCCCGCCGCGGGTGTGGCTGCAGATGAGCACGGCGACGATCTACGCGCACACGTTCGCCGCGCCGAACGACGAAACCACCGGCGTCCTCGGCGGCGACGAGCCGGACGTCCCGGCCTACTGGTCCACCAGCGTCGACATCGCCAAGGCGTGGGAGCGCGAGCAGCGGCTGGCGGCCACCCCGGACACGCGCAAGGTGGCGCTGCGCACGGCCATGGTGATGAGCCCCGAGCCCGGCGGAGCGTTGGCGATGCTCCTGCGCCTGACCCGCCTGGGCCTGGGCGGCCCGGTAGCGGGCGGCGGCCAGTACATGTCCTGGATCCACGAGGACGACCTGATCGACGCGATCGGTTTTTTGATCGGGCACGAGGAGCTGAGCGGTCCGGTGAACCTGGCGGCCCCGGAACCGTTGCCGTACCGGGATTTCCTGCGCGCCCTCCGCTCGGCGGCGGGGGTGCCGGTGGGCCTGCCGGCCACGAAGTGGATGGCGGAGCTCGGCGCGTTCGTGCTGCGCAGCGACACGGAGCTGCTGTTGAAGAGCCGCCGGGTGATCCCGGGGAGGTTGCGGGAGGCGGGATTCGAGTTCAGGTACCCGGAATGGCCGCCCGCGGCGGAGGATTTGGTGCGGCGGTCACGGGAGGCGCTGCGGCCGGTCGGGTGAGGACTGAGCAGCGCGAGCATTTCGGGTCCGGGTGCGCTCGGCTGAATCCCGGGCGCCCGAGGGTTTCGCGACCGGGGTTCGGCTGCGGCCAGCCGGAGCCGGTGAGGCCGAACACCCTCGAGTTTCGGGATCGGGCCGCGGTTGCGGTCGGTCGGGGTCGGCTGAGTCTTGAGCACCCCGAGGCTCGGGGGCGGGGCCTGGTTGCCGTCGGCCGGGCGGCTGAGTCCTGAGCGGCCCGCGGGTTCCGCGACCGGCGCTCGGCCGCCGTCAGCCGGGGTCGGTGTTGTCCCGTAGCCGGCGCAGGACCAACGCCAGGTGAAGCCGGAAGCGGCCCGCCGGGGAGTCAACCTCGAAGCCCAGTACCGCTTCCGCCCGCGCCAGCCGGGCCGGCATCGTGCTGTGGTGGCGGTGCAGCGCCGCCGCCGCTTTGCGGGCCGAGCCCGTGGCGCACAACGCGTCCAAGGCCGCCAACGTGTCCGCGCCGTGGGGTTCGGCCGCCAGCCGGTCCAGCGCGCGGACGTCGGCCAGCTCCGCGAGTTCCGCCGGCGCGAGCTTGTCCGCGAGCGCGGCCAGCCCGCCGAGCCGTTCCCACCAGACCACGGGCTCCGCCGCCGAGGTGAATCGCAGGGCCGTCCGGGCCGCGGCCCACGAACGAGCCACCTCGATGGCCGGTCCCTCCGGGCCGATGCCCGCGCGGGCGCCGTCCGGCAGTGACGCCACCTCGCCCGGCAGCAGCACCGCCCGCACCCCGCCCAGCCGCGCCGAACGGCCCGCGAGCGCGTCGACGCCGGTGCCCGCGAGCACGCGTAGCCGGGTCGCCGGGCCGAAGCCGAGCAGGTGCAGGGCCCGCGACCGTTCGACCGTGCCGGTCTCCTCCGACAGCACCAGCTCCACCAGCGCCGGATCCCCGAGCTCGGGCCGCGGCACGCCGGAGTGCTCCAGCAGAATGGCGGCGGCGATGGCGAACCGCTCGAGCAGCATGTCGTCGAGCGGGACGGGCGCGCCCGCCCGGGCCACCCACACGGCCACGCCGCCTTCGAGCGTCCGCGTGGCCGCGCCGAGGGGCGCCGCACCGGTGGTGACGGCGTCGTCCCCCGGCTCAGCGCGCAACGACAGGCCCTGACCGGGAGCGTGCACGCCGACCGGGCAGCCGGCCAGGTCCGCGGTGCTGCGCACGAGGACGTCCAGCCCCGCGCGGCCGGCGATCAGGCGGTCGAAGAACCCGATCACCCGCACGGCGTTCTCGGCGTCGGCGTCGAGCCCGGACAGCCGCAGCAGCAGCCCTTTCATCCCGCCACGATAGGCGCGCCGTCGACCGGATGGCGAGCAGCGCCCGCACCCCGGCGAGGATGAGCGCGGGAAGGCGGTCCGGGCGGTGAACGGTGGCCGGCTCGTGAGTGGTAAGGCGGGTTCTAACCCAATGCCACTTAGCTTGTGTTGATCATGCGGCGGTGGTGAGGGTGATGGTGGCGGGTCCGTTGTGGTGGGTGCCGGTGTCGGTGGGTTTCTTAATCCGGTATGCGGTGTGGCGGGCTCGTTTGACCACGCGTGGGTAGGTTCTGTGCCGGCGTTGCGGGTTGAGGTGACGGCGGGTGGTGATGGCGGTGGTGAGTGTTCTGGTCTGCTGGTTAGGGGGAAAAGGGTCTGCCCAGGGTCTGGTTGACACCTCACCTGTGAGGCTTCAGCCTCACCTGGAAGGATGTCACCGTGCCCAAGCCCTACCCCCGCGAGTTCCGTGACGACGTCATCGCCGTGGCCCGTCGCGGCGAGGCCCCGTTGAAGCAGGTCGCCAAAGACTTCGGGATCTCCGAATCGTGCCTGGCCAACTGGCTGCGCTCGGCCGACGTCGAGGACGGCGCGCGGCCCGGCGTAACCCGGGACGAGTCCGCCGAGCTGCGGGAACTGCGGAAGCGGAACCGGCTGCTGGAGCAGGAGAACGAGGTCCTGCGCAAGGCCGCAGCCTATCTCGCGCAGGGCAACCTGCCGGGAAAATAGCGTTCCCGCTCGTCCGTGAACTGGCCGCGGCCGGCGCCCCCGTGCGGGTGCCGGTCGCGGTGACGTGCAGGGTGCTGGGGTTCTCCCGGCAGGCCTACTACCAGTGGTGTTCGTCCCCGGTCTCGCAGCGCGACTTCGACGACGCGCATCTGATCAACGCCGCCCTGAAGATCCATGCCGATGACCCGGCGGACGGGTACCGGTTCATCGCCGACGAGCTCGCCCGACAGGGCTTCGCCGCGTCGGAGAACCGGGTGTGGCGGATCTGCTCGATGCAGCAGATCTTCTCGCTGCACGCCAAGAAGAAAGGCCGTACACGTCAGGCGGGGCCGCCGGTGCACGACGACCTCGTCCGCCGCGACTTCACCGCCGCCGCACCGAACACCAAGTGGCTGACCGACATCACCGAGCATCCCACCGGCGAGGGCAAGCTGTATCTCTGCGCGGTCAAGGACTGCTACTCCAACAAGATCGTCGGGTACTCCATCGCCGACCACATGCGAGCCTCACTCGCCGTTGGCGCGCTGCGCAACGCCATCGCACTGCGCGAGCCACACGGCGTCGTGGTCCACTCCGACCGCGGAGCCCAATTCCGATCAGCGGCCTACCGGCGCCTGCTGCACGCTCATGGGCTGACCGGGTCGATGGGGCGGGTCGGTGCGTGCGGTGACAATGCCGCGATGGAATCGTTCTTTTCATTGCTGCAAAAGAACGTTCTCGATACCCGGCGGTGGCGCACCCGGGAGGAGCTCCGGTTGGCGATCGTGTCCTGGATCGAGACGAAATACCACCGCAAACGCCGGCAACGCGCCCTGGGCAAGCTCACCCCAGTCGAGTTTGAGACCATCTACACAGCCGCAGCAGCGGCCTGAAAATAGTCAGCTCCGGTGTCAACCGAAGTCTGGGCAGCCCCAAAGGCCGCCGGGCCGGAGGTGGTCTGGCGGCGAACGAGGCGGACGGTGCGCAGGAATTTGACCCGGTCGGGGTCGATGTCGGCTTCGGTGGCGGCTCGGCAGATCAGTGTGCTGATGGCGTAGTGGGTGAGCAGGTAGCCGTAGATTTCCTGGCGGATCATGTCCGGGCTTTTCGATCGCAGGACCCGGCCGGGGCCGCGGAGGTGGGTTTTGAGCTGGTCGTTGCCGGTCTCGTGCTCCCAGCGCTGGTGGTAGGCCTGGGCGAGTATCTCGGCCGGGGCGTCGGCGGGATCGCCGATGGTGGTGATCACGCGGATCACCTCGTCCGGGTCGGGTCCGCGGTCGGGCACGGTGTACTCGATCACGCGCACCACGGTCGCCTCGGCGGGGTCGAGGTCACCGCCGTCGCGGGCGGTCTGCAGGATCTCGGCGCGGCGGGTGGTGCTGCGCACGGTCTTGTTGATCAGTACCGACAGGTAGGATCCGTCGTCCAGATCCATCAGCTTCGGGGTCTTCACCGTGGCGGGCAGCCGCCAGAGCAGGGCCGCGCCGGTGGCGGCCGCCTTGCTCCAGTCCTGGTAGCTGTAGAAACCGGAATCGGCGATCAGCAGCCAGTCCTCGGCCAGTGCGGGCCAGAGCCGGCGGGCCAGGGTCTGTTCGCCCTGGCGCTTCCCGCCGGTCCCGCGCCCGCCGATCCGGGTGGCCACGACTGCGTGGGAGGCGCACTCGGCGATGGTCAGTACCCGAACCTTTGCAAACGCGGATGCTTTCTCGCCGGTGCCGCCGGAATACCCGAACTCGGCGACGTTGGCGTCGGTGTCGGGGGCGTCCCACTCGAATCCGTCGATGCTCATCAGCCGCCATGGCCCCAGAAACGCGCCCTGGGTCAGCTCATCGGCTACCGGGACCGCGACCGTGTCGAACACCTCCGCCAGCGGCTCGGCGCCCAGCCGCTGGCGGGCCTGGGTGATCCCGCCTGTGGTGGGAATGTCCCAGCCCGGATCCCAGCATCCCCACGAGGCCAGCGTGCCGGCGAGGCGGGTCATGACCTCTTCGTAATCGTCGTCGGCGAACAACGACAGCGCCATCGCGTAGTACACCATCACGTGCGGGGGCAGTTTCCCGCCGGAGCGCTTCGCGCCCCGGCGGGTCACCGCGATCGCAGTGTCCACCGCGTCCCGTGGCACCGCCGTGGCCAGCACCCCCACCGACATCGAGTCCGCCCACCCGCCACCAATCCCGCTCACGGCAGCGACACTAACCAGCCAACCGACACCGCCAGAAGCACCACACCGACCAGCACAACATCAACTTAAGCTAAGCGGCATTGGGTTCTAACCCGCCTTACCACTCACGACCGGGGGCCAGGGTCCGGTGGTGTCCGGTGAAGCGGCTGGATGGCCGGGCCAAGCGGCGGCCCGGCAAGTCGGGCCCGCACCCGGCACACGTCCGCCGCCGGATGGCGAGGATTCCGGCGGCAACGCCCGCCGCCTGGCGGTGGCCCCGGTCACTTGACGCGGCCGATGATCGGTCCATGACCTACGCGATCGATCCCGAGCTGCTGCCCTGGCTGGACATGCTCCCCGCCGTGACCCTCACCGACCACGAGTCCCTGCTGGCCGCGCGCTCCTCGATGGCGCAGCTCAGCCAGGTCCTGCCCGCCTACGAACCCGCCCGTCCCGTCGACGTCCGGAACGTCTCCGTGCCCGGGCCGTCCGATGCCCCGGACGTCCCGGTCCGCGTCTACGCCCCCGCGAACCGGACCGCTGCCGTGCCCGGCCTGCTGTACATCCACGGCGGCGGGTTCGTCATGGGTGATCTCGACACCTTCGACGCGCACGTGCTGCGCCTGGTCGACGAGCTCGGCATCGTGATCGTATCGGTGGACTACCGGCTCGCCCCCGAACATCCCTTCCCGGCGCCGGTCGAGGATTGCTACGCGGCCCTGACCTGGGCGGCGGCCAAGGCGGACGAGCTCGGCATCGACCCGGCCCGCCTGGGCGTGGCCGGCGAAAGCGCCGGCGGTGGCCTCTCGGCCGCGGTGGCGCTGCTGGCCCGCGACCGCGGCGGCCCGCAGTTGTGCTTCCAGTACCTCGGCATCCCGGAACTCGACGACCGCCTGGACACCCCGTCGATGCGGGCCTACACCGACACGCCGATCTGGAACCGGCCGAACGCGGTGCACAGCTGGACGAGCTACCTCGGCGCGGAACCCGGCGGCGAGGACGTCTCGCCCTACGCCGCTCCGGCACGCGCGACCGACCTGGCCGGGCTGCCGCCCGCGTTCGTGACGACCTGCCAGTTCGATCCCCTGCGCGACGAGGGAATCGCCTACGCGCAGCGGCTCGCGCACGCGGGTGTGCCCGTCGACCTGCGCCTCTACCCGGGCACCTTCCACGGCTCCAGCCTGGTCGAGACGGCGGCGATCTCCCGCCGGATGTTCGCCGACGAGCTCGACGCGCTGCGCCGCGGCCTGGCCTGTTGAGCGGCGGTGGGCGGCCCGGGAAACCGGGCCGCCCACCCGTCAGTCCGCGGGACCGACGTCGATCAGCACCTTCCCGGTGATCCCGTCCTCCGACGCCGCGTGGGCTTTCGCCGTTTCCGCCAGCGGGAACCGGTGGATCGGCACCCCGCGGTCCTCGCCGAGCCGCAGCGCGCCGTCGGCCATCGCCGCCGTGATGTCCTCGGCGCCGGCGCGGAGCTTGTCCTCGCCCACCGTGTACAGCACCAGGAACTGGTAGCGCGCGTTCAGCCACAGGTTCGTCCCGAAGTCCAGACTGATCGTCCCGGTGCCCCGGTCGTCGCCGTAGGTCGCGACCGTCCCGCGCGGGCGCAGCACCTCCGTGTGCAGCTTCGCGTTGACCCCCATCGCGACCTCGACCACCACGTCCACCCCGTCGGGGGCGATCGAGCGGATCCGCGTGCCCAGCGACGGGTCGGGGTAGCGCAGCACGTGCTGGGCGCCGGCGGCCCGGGCCAGCGCCTCCTTCTCCGCGCTGCTGACCGTCGCGATCACCGTCGCGCCGGCCCAGCGGGCGAGCTGGACGGCCGCGTTGCCGACCGCGCCCGCCCCGCCGCTGACGAGCACCGTGCGGCCGGCCAGCGCGCCGGGGGAGAGCCGGGACGGACCGTCCTCGGCGACCGTGAGCGCGCGGTGCGCGGTCAGCGCCGGGATGCCGAGCCCGGCGCCCTCGTCGAAGCCCGCTGCGTCGGGCAGCCGGACCAGCTTCGCGGCCGGCAGCACCGTGTACTCCTGCGCGGTGCCGGACGCGGGGCCGTAGGTGCCGGCGGTGATCAGCCAGACGCGGTCGCCGGGCGCGAAGCCGTCGACGTCCGGGCCGACCGCGTCGACCACGCCCGCGCCGTCCTGGTGGGGGACCGTTTCCGGGATTTCGGCCCCCGGCTCGGCGCGGAGGCCGCTGCGGGCCTTCCAGTCCGTGGGGTTGACCGCGGACACGACGACCCGGACGCGGACCTCGCCCGGCCCCGGGTCCGCGACGGCCCGTTCCGACAGTTCCAGCACCTCGGGTCCGCCGTGGCGGCGGTAGACGACTGCCTTCATGCCGGGTGCAATCCGCGACCCGCCCGGGATATTCCCGGCGATCGCGGAAATGCGCGCCGGAAATCGTTTTTTCGACGCCGGGAAAGCGGGAAAACGAGATCCCCCGGCCGGGCGATTTTCGGCGCTCGTGTCGGCGAAATCGGCGGCCGTCGCAGAAACTGGGCGCGTGGGAGAGGAAAAGGGCAGCCCGGGGGACGAGCGGCCGAAGCGCGACGACGGTGAGCCGACGCCGATCTTCGACGCTGTGTTCGATGCGACGCGCGCGCAGGCGAATACGCCGAACCCGCCGCCGGAGCCGGGCAAAGCCGAACGGTGACGGACGGCGGGGTGGCCGACGCGGCCACCCGCGCCTAGATCGCGCGTTCCCCCTTGCCCAGCACGACGATGCCGCCTTCGCTGACGTGGTAGTGCCCGCGGTCGCGGGCCAGGTCGACACCGATGTGCGCGCCCGCCGGGACCACGACGTTCTTGTCCAGGATCGCCCGCCGCACCACCGCGCCGCGGCCGACGCGAGCGCCGTCGAGCAGGACCGAGCCCTGCACCACCGCGCCCTGCTCGACGATGACGTCGGGGGAGAGCACCGAGTCGACGACCTGCGCGCCGGAGATGATGCAGCCGTTGCTGACGATCGACTGATTCGCCGAACCGCCCTCGACGAACTTCGCCGCCGCCCGCTGGCCGGGGTGGGCGAGGATCGGCCACCGCCGGTTGTAGAGGTTGAAGATCGGGTGCGTCGAAATGAGGTCGGTGTGCGCCTCGTAGTAGCTGTCGATCGTCCCGACGTCGCGCCAGTAACCGTGGTCGCGTTCGGTTTCGCCGGGCACGACATTCGTGTTGAAGTCGTAGACGGCCGCTTCGCCCGATTTGACCAGCGCCGGGATGATGTCACGCCCCATGTCGTGGTGCGACGCGGCGTTTTCGGCGTCGGCGTAGAGCGCTTCCAGCATCACCTTCGTGGTGAAGATGTAGTTGCCCATCGACACGTACGCCTCTTCGGGCGAGTCCGGTAGGCCCGGCGGGTCCGCCGGCTTCTCCATGAAGGCGTCGATCATGAGCCCGTCGGTGGTCCGGATGACCCCGAACGAGCTCGCCTCCTTCCGCGGCACCCGGATGCCGGCGACCGTGACGCCCGCGCCGGAGGCGATGTGGGCCTCCAGCATCTGCCGCGGGTCCATCCGGTAGATGTTGTCCGCGCCGAACACCGCGATGTACTCGGGGTTCTCGTCGTGGACGAGGTTGAGGCTCTGGTGGATGGCGTCGGCGCTGCCCTGGTACCAGCGCGGGCCGAGCCGCTGCTGCGCGGGCACCGGGGTGACGTACTCGCCGGTCAGCGAGGACAGCCGCCAGGTCGTCGAGATGTGCCGGTCGAGCGAGTGCGACTTGTACTGGGTCAGCACGCACAGCCGCCGGATGCCGCCGTGCACGAGGTTGGAGAGCACGAAGTCGATCAGCCGGTGCGTGCCGCCGAACGGCACCGCCGGCTTCGCCCGGTCCGCCGTCAGCGGCATCAGGCGCTTGCCCTCCCCGCCCGCGAGCACGATGCCCAGGACATGGCATTCGCTGTTCACAGCGACCTCCCGCACGCCTCGTAGAGGGCGACCGTCCGCTCGGCGATCGCCTTCCAGCCGAACTCGCCGACCGCGCGCTCGCGGCCGGTGGTGCCCATGGCGGCGGCCCGGTCCGGGGAGCCGACCACCTCGTTCAGCGCGGCGGCCAGGCCCGCCTCGAACCCCTGCGGGTCCTGTTCGTCGTAGTGCACCAGCAGGCCGGTCCGGCCGTCGTCGACCACCTCGGGGATGCCGCCGACGTCGCTGGCCACCACCGGCGTGCCGCAGGCCATCGCCTCGAGGTTCACGATGCCCAGCGGCTCGTAGACCGACGGGCAGGCGAACACCGCCGCGTGGGTGAGCAGCTGAACGACCTCGGCGCGCGGCAGCATCTCCGGGATCCAGCGGACGCCGGTGCGGGTCTTCTCCAGCTCGGCGACCAGCCCGCGGAACTCCGCGTCCAGCTCCGGGGTGTCCGCGCCGCCGGCGCACAGCACCAGCTGGACGCCGGGGTCCAGCGAAGCGCCCGCCCGGACCAGGTGCGGGACGCCCTTCTGCCGGGTGATCCGGCCGACGAACAGCACGTACGGCCGGTCCGGGTCGATGCCGTGCTTCGCCAGCGCCTCGGTGCCCGGGTCGGGGCGATAGAGCGTGGTGTCGATGCCGTTGTGGATCACATGGACGCGCTCGGGCGGCACCGCGGGGTAGGCGTCGAGGACGTCCCGGCGCATCCCGCCGCTGACGGCGACGATCGCGTCCGCGGCTTCGTAGGCCTCGCGCTCGATCCACGACGAGACGCGGTAGCCGCCGCCGAGCTGCTCGGCCTTCCACGGCCGCAGCGGCTCCAGCGAGTGCGCGGTGACGACGTGCGGGATGCCGTGGGTCATCTTCGCCAGGTGCCCGGCGAGGTTCGCGTACCAGGTGTGGCTGTGCGCGAGGTCGTGGCCTTCGAGGGCGTTCGCCATGGAGACGGCGATGTCCATGGTCGTGAACGCGGGCTGCCGGTAGCCGTGCGGGTCGGTGTGCCCGGTGGCGTCCGCGCGGTCCGCGCCCCAGCAGTGCACGTCGAGGTCGACCAGCGGCCGCAACTCCCGGGCGAGGAACTCCACATGGACCCCGGCGCCGCCGTAGACCTCCGGCGGGTATTCGCGGGTGAGCAGACCGACCTTCATGATGCGAACCCTAGGGCCTGACCGGCCCGTGGCGCAGTCTGGCGGACAGGGGAATTCCGCGAGTTTTCCGTCACTGCCGGGGTGATCGCGTGCTTCCCGGGGACCGCGCCCCCGCCGCCGACCGGACCAGCCGGTGCGTCCGGTCCGCTTGGCGTCCCGCTGATCAGCGGTTTCGCGGTCCGGTCCGCTCCACTGTGGACGACCCGTGGCCCGGCGCGCGGCCGGGCCACGGGCGGAGGTCAGCGCTGGTACCGCAGCGCCCAGTCCTCCCCGCAGTACCAGCAGGTCCCCACGGAAACGGCGCCCTGGTCCGCGTCGACCGCGCGCCAGCCCGCGACCCGCACGCGGTACGGGCCGGCCGGAACCGTCCCGAAGGCCACGTGCCCCTGCGCGTCGGACACGGCGGTCGCGGTGACCGAGCCGTCGACCCGGTCGACCAGCTCGACCGCCGTACCCGAGATGGCCTCGCCCGCGTCGACGGTGTAGTTGGCGTTGTCGTCGTGGTAGACCACGCCGGCGGTGGTGCCCGGCGGGGCCGGCACGCGGGCGGCGGAATCGACCGTGGGCCGTCCGTCGAGGGGACCGGATTCGGGCCCGAAGTCACAGGAGAGGCGGAATCCCCCGTAGGTCGTGGCGGCGGTGGGGACGGTGCCGGTCTCGGTGAAGGTCCGCGTCTCGCCCGCGGCCAGGTCGAACGCGCCGGGCGCGGTGATGTCGTCCCAGGCCTCCCACCCGAGCAGGTGGTCCGGGGACCCCCCGACGCGGTCGCACCCCGCGGAGATCCCGTGCAGGTCGCCGCCGCTGACGTTGGTCAGGGTCAAGGTGACCTGGACCGTGTCGCCCACCTGGTAGGTGCCGCGGTCGAACGAGCCGGTCGCGTGCAGCTTCTCGGAGAACGGCCGGACCGCGCGCAGTGCCACCGACGGCCCGGGGTCGCTCCCGTCGACGTCGAGGCGCTGCTCGGTCGCGGCGTCGTAGATCCAGCCGTCCGGCAGCTTGGTGGTGGAGATCCCGTAGCGCTGGGCCGGTAGGTCGGTGAAGGTGAACCGGCCGTCGGCGTCGGTGGTCGTCTCGATCGGGTTGCCGGAGCTCGTGCCGAACAGGGAGGCGGTGGCGCCCGGTAGGCCCTCACCCGGGTCGAAGGCGCCGTTCTCGTTCCGGTCGCCGTAGACGACACCGGAGCCGGCCCCGTGGGTCGTCGTCGGGTCGATCAGCGGCACGACCAGCTCTCCGCCGGGCGTCCAGTCGGCGCGGAACCGCTCGTGCGGCACGCCGTTCCAGGTCCAGACGGCGGCGGTGATCGTGAACGTCCGGGTGGCACCCGGGTCGAGCGTCACGCCGGCCTGCGGGCTGCCGCCGAGGCCCGCCCAGTCCTGGACCGACAGCCAGGAGCCGGAGAGGTGCTCGTCCCACAGCGTGACCTTCGTCAGCGGCTGGTCGGTCGTGTTGGTGAGCGTCAGCGTGATCGGGAAGGGCTTCCCGATCAGCTGCGGTTCGGCGCCGACCGAGGCGGTGATGAGCAGCGACGGCCCGTCGGCGTGGGCGGCCGGTGTGACGAAGGCGCCGGTGGTGAGCACGGCGGTGAGCACGGCGAACAGCCGTCTCACCCCGCGAAGGGGTGTTCTGGACACGGTGGATCCCCCTGGAACGGCCGGACCGGCGGCTCCCCGCGGCGCCGCCCGGCGATGGCGCAGAAGACTGCGATCACCGTCAAGCTAGCGAACCCGGACGTGCCGGACCAGGGCCGACGGGGTGATCGGCGGCCGCTCGGGGGTTTCGGGTGGCTATCGTGGGGCGAAGGTCACGACCGCCCGGCCGCGACGGCCGCGTGGGCGGTGTCGGGCCGGCTGTGCAGCGGCAACAGCCGGTTCAGCCCGAGGATCTGCAGTGGCCGGGCGACGGCGGCCTGTCCGGCGGCGATGGCGTAGGGCACGTTCCGCGCGGCGGCGTCCCGGTAGGCCTCGACCAAGACGCTGAAGACGGTCGAGTCGCAGAAGGTCGTCTCGGTGAGGTCCGCGACGACCCCGCGGGCACCGGCGTGGACGGGTTCGAGCAGCGCCTTCCGCAAGGCGCGGGCGCTGCTCAGGTCCAGCTCGCCCGCGCAGCGGACGGTCACCACGCCGTCGTCGGTCGTGACGGTGATGTCGGCGGTGTGGTGGTCGGTCATCGCTTCTCTCCTCCTCGGGGCACCCCGGTCGAAAATACCCACCCGGACGCAAGATCACTCGCCGCGGCGGCGGCCACCCGCGTCCGGCAGCGCTGCACAACCGTTGCGGGACGGGTCCGCGGCGGGGGCGATCCGGCTCGCGCGGACGGGACCGCCGACGCCGGTCAGCCCGTCGCCCCCGCGGCCACGGCCTGCGTGTCTTCGGCGTGGGGCCGCCCGTGGGATCGCTAAACTGCGTCGGTTCGCGGTTGGTGAGGCGAAGGGGCACGGTGGAACCCGACAACGACGCGCCGCCCGGCGCCGGGGCCTGGGCGCCCGGCAAGGTGGCCGAGCTGCTCGGGGTGTCGCCGGTGACGCTGCGCAGCTGGAGCGCGCGGTACGGGATCGGCCCGCCCGCCGGTGCCGGGCGCCACCGCCGCTATTCCGACGCGGACGTCCGCCGCCTGCAGCACATGCAGCGCCTGGTCGCCCGCGGGATGCCGGTGCGGGAGGCGGCGGAGGCGGCGTTCGGCCGCTCACCGGCCGGGCTCGAGGTGCCGGCGTCCCGCCGCGCGCGCGAGCTCACGGAGGCCGCGGACGAGCTCCGGTACGCCTCGGTGGCGGGGCTGCTGGACGAGACGCTGGGCACCCTCGGCCCCGCGGCGGCCTGGACCGAGGTGCTGGCCCCGGTCCTGCGCGGCCTCGGTGACCGCTGGCAGCGCGGTGACGTCTGCTTCGCCTCGGAATGGGCGCTGGCGTCGGAGATCTCCCTGGCGTTCGAGCGCTTCAGCCGCCGGTTCCCGGCGGCGGTGCCGGGCCGCCCGGTGCTGCTGGCCTGTTGCCCGGCGGAGCGGCATTCGCTGCCGGTCGAGGCGCTGCGGGCCACCCTGGCCGAGGCGGCGGTCCCGGTGGCGTACCTGGGGCAGCTGGTCCCGGCGGAGACGGTGGCGGACCTGGCGGCCCGGCTGGACCCGGTGCTGGTGGTGCTGTGGTCGACGGCCCCGGCGACCGCCGACGACCTCCTGGCGGCCCGCATCCGCGCGCTGGGGTGCGCGGTGGGCACGGCCGGGCCGGGCTGGGAGCACCTGGGGGACCGCGGCTTCCGGTGGGTGAACGACCTGGCTTCGGCCGTGGAGCTGGCGGTGGAGCACGCGGGCGCCTAAGGGCCGTTGGGGCTGTTGGCGGGTGATTCCTGCGTCGGCGGGTGTTACTTTGCGGCCCCGCTTGCGGAGGCGTGAGGTCTGCCGGCGGCGCGATCCCCGCTCCGGCGAGGCTGGCCGGGCCTGACCCGTTTGCTTTCCCCAGTCCCGCGCTGCGAAATCGCGGCAAGTTCGTTGCGATGCTCTCTTGTACCGCTCACCGGAGCAGGTCGTCGACATCGATGTCATTTCTCCGAATTCTTGTCCTCCTTGTCTTCTTGACGGTGTCGGCGGCCGCGGCGGAAGCTTCCTGGCAACGTTGTCAGCCCCTCGGCGCCCCACCCCGCCAGGTCCGGCTGCCGCTTTTGGAGAACGGAGTCCGCATGGCGGAGAACGAGCGCGTGGAGGCGGCGGCCGTGTCCCGTCGGCACGTCCTGGCCGCCGGGAGCGGCCTGCTGGCCGGGTTCGGCCTCGCGGCCGTCCTGCCCGGTGTCGCGTCGGCTGCCCCGGCCGCGTCCGAGAGCCGCAAGAGCGATCTCGCGCTGTTCCGGCCGGTCCAGGTCTCCTCGACCGCCTACGCCGCCACCCCCGCCGAGTTCGCCGTCGACGGGCTCGCCCAGGTCGGTGTCCGCGGCTCCGGCTGGCGCGCCGCCCAGGGGGACGGCCAGTGGATCGTCGTCGACCTGCAGGCGCCCTGCGCCATCGAATCGGTCGTGCTCACCTTCGAGGCCCGGCCCGGCGACCCGGCTTTCGACGCCGGCGCCTCCCGCTCCCGCACCAGCGGCTTCGAGATCCAGTCCAGCTACGCGACGGCGTTCGACCTCGACGTCTCCGGCGACGGCAAGGCGTGGCGGACCGTGCACCACACCGACACCGGCACCGGCGGTGTCGTGACGATCCCCGTGGCCGTCACCGCGCGCTGGGTCCGCTTCACCGCGAGCCGGCGCTCGACGGCGAACCCCCTGGGCCTCAACGGCTTCCAGGTCTTCGGCACCACCCGCGACGCCCGGCCCGCCGTCCGCGGCTGGACGAGCTTCCCGGTGCGTCCGCACGACGACCCGCCGTCGCTCGCCGTGGCGGCCGACGGCACCGTGCCGCTCGAATCCGGCTGGGTGCTCACCATGGACGACTGGGCACCCACCGGCGACGGCAAGACCCTCTCGGGCGCCACGGTGGACACCCGCGGCTGGCTCCCGGCGACCGTGCCCGGCACCGTGCTGGCCTCGCTCGTCGAGCAGGGGCAGCTGCCCGATCCGGTGGCCGGGATGAACAACCTGCACGTCCCGGAAGCGCTTTCCCGCCACGCCTGGTGGTACCGCCGCCGCTTCGCCCTGCCGCGAGGTCTGGACACCTCCCCGGGGCGGCACGTCTGGCTGGAGTTCGACGGCGTCAACCACGAAGCGCAGATCTGGCTCAACGGCGCCGAAATCGCCACCCAGAGTCACCCGTTCGGCCGCGGCGTCCACGACGTCACCGCCGCGCTGCGCCGCACCGGCGAGCAGGTCCTGGCCGTGAAGATCTCGCCGATGCCGCGGCCCGGCAGTCCCGGCGACAAGGGCGCCGACGGCAGCTCCTGGGTCGACGCGGGCGGCACGATGTTCGACAACTCGCCGACCTACCTCGCCGTTTCCGGCTGGGACTGGATGCCCGCGGTGCGCGACCGCGCGTCCGGCCTCTGGGACCACGTCCGCCTGCGCTCCACCGGCGCGGCCGTGCTCGGCGACGTCCGCGTCGACACGAAGGTGCCCGACGGCCGGACCGCCGAGGTGACGCTGACCGTCCCGGTGCGCAACGCGGCCGCGACCGCCCAGCGCGTCAAGGTCACCGCCGCGTTCGGCCCGGTGAACCTGACGGCCACGGTGACGATCCCGGCCGGGCAGAGCGCCGACGTCGTGTTCCCGAAGCAGCGGGTCGAGAACGCGAAGCTGTGGTGGCCCAACGGCTACGGCGACCCGAACCTCTACGACCTGACGCTGACCGCGGCGATCGGCGCCGCCACGAGCGACCGCCGGACGGTCAAGATCGGCCTGCGCGAGATCGGCTACCGGTACGAGCAGCCCATCGTCATCTCGGACAGCCGGGCCACCCAGACCGTCGAGCTGGGCCCGCAGAACGCCCGGTTCGTCCGGATGCAGGGCCTCAAGCGCGCGACGAGCTGGGGTTTCTCGCTCTGGACGATGTCCGTGCTGAACGGCTCGGGTCCCGACCTGGCCCAGGGCAAGCCGTCGTCGTCGCAGTCGGTGGCCGACGGGAACCCGCCCGAGCGCGCCTTCGACGGTGACCCGAACACGCGCTGGGCGTCGGAGTACAGCGACAACCAGTGGCTGCAGGTGGACCTCGGCGCCGCGACGGCGTTCGACCGGGTGGTGCTGACTTGGGAAACCGCTTACGCCGCGACCTTCAAAATCCAGGTGTCGCAGGACGGTGACACCTGGACCGACGCGGCGTCGGTCGACAACACCCCCAAGCCGCTGACCTTCCTCGTCAACGGCGTCAAGATCTTCGCCCGCGGCGGCAGCTGGGGCTGGGACGAACTGCTGCGCCGGATGCCCGCCGAGCGGGCCGACGCCGTCGTCGCGATGCACCGCGACATGAACTTCACGCTGATCCGCAACTGGGTCGGGTCGTCGTACCGCCAGGAGCTGTTCGACGCCTGCGACAAGTACGGCATCCTGCTCTGGAACGAGTTCTGGGACGGCTGGTCGACCGATCCGGCCAACCACGACATCTTCCTGGCGCAGGCGAAGGACACCGTGCTGCGCTACCGCCACCACGCGTGCGCGGTCGTCTGGTTCGGCTGCAACGAGGGCACCCCGCCGGCGGTGATCGACAACGCGCTGCGCGACCTCGTGCACACCGAAACCGACCTGCTCTACCAGGGCAACTCCGCCGGCGGCGTGATCACCGGCGACGGGCCGTACTACTGGCAGGACCCGAAGCGGTACTTCACCGGCGAAGCGACCGGCGGGAAGGCCGGGTTCTGGAGCGAGATCGGGCTGCCGACGGTGTCGGTCGTGGAAAGCATGCGCAACCTCGTCGGCGCGGGTGATCCGGGCTGGCCGATCGGGGCGCCCTGGTTCCTGCACGACTGGTCCACCAACGGCAACCAGTCGCCGCAGAGCTACCTGGCGGCGATCGACGCGCGGCTGGCGCCGTCGACGAGCCTGGCCGAGTTCTGCCGCAAGGCGCAGTTCGTCAACTACGAGAGCATGCGCGCCATCTTCGAGGCGTGGAACGCGAAGCTGTGGAACGACGCCACCGGCGTGCTGCTGTGGATGTCCCACCCCGCCTGGCACAGCACGGTCTGGCAGACCTACGACTATGACCTCGACGTCAACGGCAGCTACTACGGCGCGCGCAAGGGCTGCGAGGCCACGCACGTCCAGGCCGACCTGACGACGTGGCAGGTGCGGGTGGTCAACCACACGCCGGGCGCGCTGACCGGCGTGACCGCCACGGCCCGGCTGCACGGCCTCGACGGGGCGGCGCTCGGGCCCGCGCAGCAGCAGAAGCTCGACGTGGCCCCGGTTTCGGCCGCGGCCGCGTTCGCGGTCCCGTTCGACGGCGGCCTGCCCGACCTGCACCTGCTCCGGCTGACCCTGACCGACGGCCGGGGCACGGTGCTGTCGGAGAACACGTATTGGCGGTACCGGACGGACACGGCGATGCGCGCGCTCAACCAGCTGCCGGGCGCGCGCCTGACGACGTCGCTGAAGTCCGACGGTGACGCCTACACCGCGACGATCCGCAACGACGGGCGCACGGTGGCGGCGATGATCCGGCTGTCGCTGCGGGAGAAGAACGGCACCGACCGCGTACTGCCGACCCGCTACGGCGACAACTACTTCTGGCTGCTGCCGGGGGAGACCCGCACGGTCCGCGTCGAGCCGCGGCGGCGGGTGCCGAACGCGAAACTGCTGGTCGAGGCGTACAACGTGGCGGCGAAACTGATCTAGCCGCGGTTTTGTCGGACCCCGCCGTTAGGCTCGCGGGGCCTGCGAGCGAGGAGTGCCGGTGCGTGGCTGCGGGTCGCGATCCGGAGCGTGTGGAGGGGCGCGTGCAGCCCCTCACCGTCCACCGACGACCAGCCCGGAGCCGGTCCTGGTCTCGGTTCTCCTCGCTCGCGGGCCCGACGTGGGGGAGGGGCGGTCATCGAAGAGCTGTACCGCACGGTGCTGGCCAGGGCGGCGTACCAGGACGCGTTCTTCGCGTGGCCGGTTCCGGAGCGGGAGAAGTACGTGTCGCTGCTGCGGGCGGCGGATCCGTCGTGGGCGCCGGGGTTTCTGCAGTGGCTCCGGACGGAGACGGGGATGCGCTACCCGGTCCTGGTCGGAGCGGCGGCGTTCGTGGCCGGGCGGCTGGACCGGGGCGAGCACGGGGTGTCGCGGCAGGTGATCGCCTCGGTGCTGCGCCGGGCGCACGACCCGGGGCATCTGCTGGCGTACTGGAGGTTTGCGTATGGGCGTTCGCTGCCGAAGCCGGTGAAGCGCGGCGTGGCGGACGCGGTCACGCGGCTGTACGACGAGCCGGCCCTGCTGGCCTTCGACGACGGCGGCCACCACTTTTCGCTCGGGTTCGTCCGCGCCGACCTCCCGCGGCACGGCGGCATCGGCACCCCGCGGCCACTGCGGTTCGGCGAGGTGATCAGGCTGGTCCACCCGCGCGCCCGCGACCGGGCGCAGGGCGATCTGTTCCGGTACGCACTGGCCCGGCGGCAAGGGAGGGTGGGGGCGGTTCCGGAGACGCTGCCGCTGGTGCGCACCTGGACCGGGGCGGGGGACTTGGGCGGGCAAGGCGCCGAGGTTCCGGGCGTGCCGCCTCGGGAGAGTGTGGTGGCCGGGCAGGCAGTTCCGGAGGTCGGGAAGTCGGCCGCGCACCGGGGGAGTGCGGCGGCGCTGCCAGAGAGCCCGGCCGCTGAAGTGGGGACCGAACCCACCTCACTCGCCGGACCGCTGAAGCTCGTGGCTGCCGCCCGGTCGCGCGGCGGCCACCCGCCACCCGCGCAATGGCTCGCCCAGCTCCGCCGCGCCGGCACCCGTCCGCACGCCGAAACCCTCCTCGCCGCCCTCCCGCTCGTCGACCTGCTCGCCCGGCCGGACGGCCTCGCCCGCCTGGAACCCCTGATCCCGCACCTGCCCCTCACCACCCTCCTCGCCCACCTGCGCCGCCTCGACGCGGCCGGGATCGGGTTCGAGACCGCGATGGCCATCGCCGCGCGGATCGCCGATCCCGCCGAAGTCCGCGCTTCCAGCGCCGGGCCGCTGCGGTTCGCCGCGGCCTGGCTGGGCGTGGACAGCCGTCGGTGGGAACCCGCCCTCGCCGCCGGGGCGCGGCACAGCCTCGACTCCGTCCCGCGGCTGCCCGGACGCACCCTCGTCCTGATCGAACCCGGCAGCGACACCCGGATCGTCTTCGGGCTCGCCCTGGCGCAACGCTGCGAAGACGCCGACGTCGTCCACCCCGCCGGTGGGCGGTTCCCGCTCGAACCGGGTGAATCGCCACTGCACGCGCTGATCCGCTGGCACTCCGCGCACCCGCGCACCCCGGCGCCCACCGGGCACGACCGTGTCGTCGTCCTCACCGAGCAGTACGGCGAGGACGTGCGCACCGAGGCCCCGCTCTACGTCTGGGAGACGCGCCGCCACAGCTCGCACGAGCACGAGCCGGAGTTCCCGGCCGGTTCGCGGGGCCTCTTCCTCCGCGGGCTCGGCGACGCCTCCTTCCTGATCATCCCCTGGTGGGAGGAGTTGGTCGCCGACGACCAAAGGACATACTGAATTCGTCCGCCGCGACGAACCACGCCGGCGGCGGCGCGCCTAGCTTCAGGAGGTGCTCGTTTCCGTGAACCTGCGCTCGCACACCGGCCTGGGCCGCGTCCTCGACGACCTGGGCGGCACGCTCCTGGACCTGGTGCTCGGCGACGGCGACCGCCCGGGCGGCATCGGCGGCGTCGCCATCCACGATCCGCTCGACGAGCCCGCGCTGCCGCAGAACGCCCTGGTGCTGGGCGTCGGCCTCGCCGAACCGGACGAGGTCGTGCGGCAGCTGCGGACGCTGGCCCGCCACGACGCCGCCGGGCTCGTGGTGCGCGCCCCGGTCACGGTGACCGCGGCGGTCACGGCCGCCGTCGAGGAGACCGGCGTCGCCCTGCTGAGCCTCGCCCGGGGCGCCTCCTGGGCCCAGCTCGCCGCCATGCTGCGGTCGCTGCTGGCCGAGGGCGACGTCGGCGACGCGCAGCCGGAGACGCTGGCCGGGCTGCCGTCGGGTGACCTGTTCGCCGTGGCGAACGCGATCGCCGCGCTGATCGACGCGCCGGTCACCATCGAGGACCGGCGCTCCCGCGTGCTGGCCTTCTCCGGGCGGCAGGACGAAGCCGACCCTTCGCGCGTCGAGACCATCCTGGGGCGGCAGGTGCCCGAACGGTTCTCCCGGATGCTGGCCGACCGCGGGGTGTTCCGCGAGCTCTACCGCAGCGACCAGCCGGTCCACGTGGACCTCTCCCCGGACATCCCGGAGGGAATCTCGGTGCCGCGGGTCGCGGTCGCGGTCCGGGCCGGCGACGAGGTGCTCGGCTCCATCTGGGCCGCGGTGCGCGAACCGCTGACCGCCGACCGGACGCAGGCCCTGTGCGACGCGGCCCGCGTGGTGGCGCTGCACCTGCTGCGCGTGCGGGCGGGCGCCGACGTCGAACGGCGGCTGCGCGCGGACCTGCTGAGCACCGCCCTCGAAGGCGGGCCCGCGGCGCGCGAGGCGCTGAGCCGGCTCGGCCTGGCCGACCAGCCGGTCGTCGTGCTGGCCCTCGCGGTGCTCGGCAACGGCACGGCCGACGCGGAGCTCGCCGCCGACCGGCAGCGGCTCAGCGACGGGCTGGCGATGCACCTGAGCGCGGTGCACCCGCGGTGCGCCGCGGCGCTCGTCGGCGACACGGCGTACGGGCTGGTGCCGGTGACCCGCGACTCCGGCGCCGAGCAACGCGCCCTGCGGATCGCCACGGACTTCCTGGACCGCGTCGGCGACCGCGTCCGCGCGGTGGTCGGCATCGGCCCGGTGGCACGCAGCGCGGCCGAGCTGCCCGAAGCCCGCGGCAGCGCGGACCGGGCGTTGCGGGTCCTCCGGTCGGGCAGCGGCGCCGGCCGCCGGGTCGCGCTGCTGGCGGACGTGCACGTCGAAGCCCTGCTGCTGGAGCTGCAGGACCTGGTCGCCGCCCGCGGCGACCGCCCGACCGGCACGGTCGCCCGCCTCCTCGACTACGACGCGCAGCACCACGCCCACCTGGTCGAGACCCTCCGGGCCTGGCTCGACGCCTTCGGCGACGTCATCGCGGCCTCCGCGGCGGTCCACGTGCACCCGAACACCTTCCGCTACCGCCTGCGCCGCCTCGCCGAGGTCGGCGGCTTCGACATGACGGACCCGGAAGCCCGGTTCGCCGCCATGCTCCAGCTCCGCGTGGTCGCCCCATCACCCCGTGAGCAGAAGGCCGACACGCGTGATTGAGGGGTCGACACGCGTGATCGGAGCGACGACACGGCGGAGCCCGGGGCCGCCCGGCGTGTCGTCCCCACTCTCACGCGTGTCGGCTTCCTGATCACGCGTGTCGACCTCCCGCGCACAGCGAAAATGCGTTGGCGGGCGGGGTGAGCGTCGCTAGCCTTCGGCGGAACCTGTCCACCGCGGCGATCGAAGGGAGCCGGACGTGCGTTGTCGCGTTGCTGTCGCTCCCCGGTCGCGGTCCGAGGTGATCCTGGTGTCTCCGCGTTCCCGGTGCCTGCCGCGCGGCTCGCACCGGACTCCGTGACGTCCTCCTGAAAAGACCGTCGCGGGGAATCGCGCCGCCCTGATCACTTCGTCCGCAAAGGACAAGCTCGTGCGCATTCACCTCGTCCGCAACCTCGGCATCCTCGCCCACGTCGACGCGGGCAAGACCACCGTCACCGAACGGATCCTCCACCGCACCGGCGCCACCCACAAGACCGGCGAGGTCCACGACGGCACCACCGTCACCGACTTCGACCCGCAGGAACGCGACCGTGGCATCACCATCTTCGCCGCGGCCGTCAGCTGCACGTGGGCCGGCCACCGGCTCACCCTCATCGACACCCCCGGCCACGTCGACTTCACCGCCGAGGTCGAGCGCTCCCTGCGGGTGCTCGACGGCGCCGTCGCCGTGTTCGACGGCGTCGCCGGGGTCGAGCCGCAGAGCGAAACCGTGTGGCGGCAGGCCGACCGGCACGGCGTGCCGCGGATCGCGTTCGTCAACAAGCTCGACCGCGCGGGCGCCGACCTCGACGCCGCCGTCGCTTCGATCCGGGCGCGGCTGCACCCGGCGCCGCTGGTCGTGCAGCTGCCGATCGGGCGCGAGGACGGCTTCACCGGCGTCATCGACCTGCTGCGCTTGCCGGAGGACGCCTCGGCCGAGGCCCGGCGACGGCGCCGGGTCCTGGAGGAGGCCGTCGCCGAGCTGCACCCGGTGGCCCTCGACGAGTTCTGCGCCACCGGCACCATCACGGCGGAGACCCTCGAAAAGGCGCTGCGGGAGCTGACCCTCAGCGGCGAGGGGCTCGTCGTGCTGTGCGGCGCGGCCTACCGCGACCGCGGGATCGAGCCGCTGCTCGACGCCGTCGTCGCGTACCTGCCCTCGCCCGCCGACGTCCCGCCGGTGCGGCCCGACCGGCCCGCCGACCCGGCGGCGCCGCTGGCCGCACTCGTGGTCAAGGTCGTCTCGACGGCCACGGGACGGCTGACCTACCTGCGGGTGTACTCGGGAACGCTGCGGAAGGGAGACCACGTGACCGATGCGGGACGCACCGAACGCGTCGCGCGCGTGCTGCGGGTGCAAGCGGCTCGGCACTCCGAAGTGGACAGTGCGGTGGCCGGCGACATCGTCGCGGTGGCCGGGCCCAAGGCGGCGCGCGTCGGCGCCACCCTCTGCGCGCCCGGCGCCCCGGTGCTGCTGGAGCCGCCGGTGACGGCGGACCCGGTGGTCTCGGTGGCAGTCGAGGCCCGGCGCGACGGCGACCGGCTCACCTCGGCGCTGGCCCGGCTGGCCGAGGAGGACCCGTCGCTGGTCGTGCGGGTCGATCCGGAGACCGGGCAGACGGTCCTGTCCGGGCTGGGCGAACTGCACCTGGAGGTGGCGGTGGAGAAGCTGCGGCGGGACCGCGGCCTCGAGGTCGCGGTGGGCCGTCCTTCGGTGGCGTACCGCGAGACGGTGGTCAGCGGAGTGACCGGGCTGGTCTACCGCCACGTCAAGCAGGACGGCGGGGCGGGCCAGTTCGCCCACGTGGTCCTCGACGTGGCCCCCTTGGAGGGGGGCTTCGAGTTCGCCTCGGCGGTCGTCGGCGGCCGGATGCCGCGGGAGTACGTCCGCGCGGTCGAGGCCGGCTGCCGGGACGCCCTGGAAGAGGGACCGCTGGGCGGGCACCCGGTGACGGGCCTGCGCGTGACGCTGACCGACGGGGCGACGCACCCGAAGGACTCGTCGGACCTGGCGTTCCGCACGGCGGGCCGGCTCGGGCTGCGGGAAGCGCTGCGGTCGTCGGTGCTGCGGCTGCTCGAGCCGGTGGCCGAGGTCGTGGTGACGGTTCCGCCCGACGCGGTCGGCGGCGTGCTCGGCGACCTCGCGGCCCGCCGGGGCCGGGTGGCCGGTTCGGTGGTCCGCCAGGGCACGGCGGTGGTGACGGCCACGGTGCCGGTGGCGGAGCTGTTCGGCTACGCGACCCGCTTGCGCAGCCGCACGCAGGGCCGCGGCACGTTCACGGCTCGCCCGGTGGGCTTCGCGCCGGTGCCGTGAGCCGAGGGTGGCGAGCTGGAAGTGGGTCCAGTTCGCCACCCGTCCTCAGCCGTGCGCGAGTCACGTCCACGGCTCGCCCGGTGGGCTTCGCGCCGGTGCCGTGAGCCGAGGGTGGCGAGCTGGAAGTGGGTCCAGTTCGCCACCCGTCCTCAGCCGTGCGCGAGTCACGTCCACGGCTCGCCCGGTGGGTTTCGCGCCGGTGCCGTGAAAGCCAGGGTGGCGAGCCGGGAGAAACCCCGGCTCGTCACCCGCCTTCAGCCGCGCGGGAGCGACGCCACCCCGGCCAGCAGCCGGTCCACGTCGTCCTCGGTCGTGTACGGGGCGATCCCCGCCCGCACCGCCCCCGCGTCGCCCAGCCCCAGGTGCCGCGAACACTCCAGCGCGTAGAAACTCCCCGCCGGAGCGTTCACCCCGTGCGCCCCCAGGTGTTCGTACACCGCCTGCGACGCCACGCCGTCCACCGAGAACAACACCGTCGGGGTCCGGTGCCGCCCCGGCGCCCCGTACCGCGTGACCCCCGGCAACGCCGCCAGACCACCGTCGAGCCGGGCCAGCAGCGCGTTCTCGTGCGCCTCCAGCTCCGCCATCGACGCCCGCAACCGCGACCGGCGCGATCCCGTTCCCGGCACGAGCCCGGCGAGAAAGTCGATCGCCGCGGTGGTGCCCGCCAGCAGCTCGTACGGCAGCGTGCCCAGCTCGAACCGCTCCGGCACCGCGTTCGTCGAGGGCAGCAGCTTGTCCGGGTGCAGCGTCTCGAGCAACGCGGGCGCCGCCGCGACCACGCCGAGGTGCGGCCCGAGGAACTTGTACGGCGAGCACGCGTAGAAATCCGCTCCGAGCGCCGTGATTTCCACGAAAGCGTGCGGGGTCAGGTGGACGCCGTCGACGTACAGCAGCGCGCCCGCCGCGTGCACCTCGGCCGCGATCGCCGGGATGTCCGGGCGGGTGCCCAGCAGGTTCGACGCCGCCGTCACCGCGACCAGCCGCGTCCGGTCCGACAGCAGCCCGCCGAGCGGCGCGAGTTCCCCGGTGGCCGAGTCGAAATCCGCCCAGCGCACGGTCGCGCCGGCCGCCGCCGCGGCCTGGACCCACGGGCGGATGTTGGCGTCGTGGTCGAGGCGGGTCACCACGACTTCGTCGCCGGGACCCCACTTCTGGGCCAGCGTCCGGGAGAAGTCGTAGGTCAGCTGCGTCATGCTGCGGCCGAAGACCACGCCGGCCGGGTCGGCGGCGAGCAGGTCGGCGACGGCGTGGCGGGCTTCGGCCACGACCGCGCTCGCCCGGCGCTCGGCCGCCGTGACGACGCCGCGGTTGGCGATCGCCGCGCACAGCGTGCCGGCCACCGCGTCCCCGACGACGTCGGGGACCTGCGAGCCGCCCGGTCCGTCGAAGTGGGCCGCGCCGCCGTCGAGGGCGGGGAAGTGCGCACGGATCGTCTGAACGTCGTAGGTCACGCCGCCAGCATGCCGAACGGCGGCCACCCGCCTCAAGATCCCGGGGTGGTCAGCGGTTGCGCGGGTGCTCCCGCGCCCGGCGCTCGTTGCCGTGCTTGTAGTTGCCGGTCGCCCGGGCCATCAGCAGCTGCTGGTCGTCACCCCGCGCCACCGCCGCGAGGAACCGGGCGGCGGCGGCCCCGCGCAGCGTGCCCGCGGGACGGCCGTGGTGGGTGATCGTCACGGTGCCGCGTTCGTCGCGGTAGGCGAAGCCCGCCGGTGTCCCCATGCGCCCAGGGTGGCACGCGCGGCAACCGGTTTTCCCGGGGTCGCTTCGGGGGTTTCCCGGATGGTGCCCGGGCCGGGACCCGACAGAATGCCAGGGTGACCGGAGGGGGAGCACGGGTGCGGGCGTGGCTGGGGAACAAGTACGTGCCGGCGGGTGCGCAGCTGCTGGTGCTGGCGGCGGTGCTCGTGTCGTACAACGGCGGCCGGTGGCGCTTCCCGGCCTACCGCGTCGACCTGGACGTCTACCGGCTCGGCTCGACGGCGCTGCTGCACGGCCAGGCGCTGTACGGCACACTGCCGCCCACCGGTGACGGCCAGTCGCTGCTGTTCACCTACCCGCCGTTCGCGGCGATCGTGCTGGCCCCGCTGGCGCTCCTGCCGTACTGGGCCGCCTGTCTCGGCCTCACCCTGCTGACGCTCGGGGTGCTCGCGGCGGTCCTGGTGACCGTGCTGCGTGCGCTCGGCGCGCGGTGCGACTGGCGGCGGGTCGCGGCGCTGCTGCTGGCCGCCGAGGTGCTGGAGCCGGTGCTGCGCACGCTGTACGCCGGGCAGCTCGACCTGCTGCTGCTGGCGCTGGTCGTGCTGGACGTACTGGGGGACCACCCCCGCCTGCCACGTGGCCTGCTGATCGGGCTCGCCGCGGCGGTGAAGCTGACCCCGGCGGTGTTCCTGCTGTACTTCCTGCTCCGCCGGGACACCCGGGCCGCGGTGACCGCCGGGGTGACCTTCCTGGCCGCGACGGCGCTGGGCTTCCTGCTCGCCGGCGCCGACTCGGTGCGGTACTGGACGGGCGCGCTGTGGGACACCGGCCGCGTCGGCGAGCCGACCTACGCCGGCGACCAGTCGCTGCTCGGGCTGCTGGCCAGGGCGGGGGTGCCGGCGGAGGCGCGGACGGCGTGGTGGCTGCCGCTGGTGGCGGTCGTCCTCGTGCTGACGGCGTGGGGCATGCGGCGTGCGCTGGCCACGGGGGAGCGGACCGTCGCGCTCGGTCTCAACGCGCTCGCCGGGCTGCTGGTCTCGCCGATCTCCTGGACCCACCACTGGGTCTGGGCCGTGGTCGTCCTGCTCGGCTGGGCGGAGCTGGCCCGCCGCACGCGGCGGCGCGGGCTGGCGGTGCTGGCCGGGACGGGTGCGGTGCTCTTCGTCGCCGGGCCGCAGTGGTGGTGGCCGCGGGGCGGGGAGGTGGAACGGCACTGGAACTCCGTCCAGCAGCTCACCGGCAACGGCTATGTCCTCTTCGGACTCGCGGTGCTGCTCACGGCGGTGCTGGTGCGGTTCCCGCGGCGGGACGAGCCGCTCAGCGACGTCGTGCCGGCCCGCGCCGGAGCCAGCCCCCTCCCAGGATGAGCATGGCCGTGCCGAGCGCCAGGTCGAGGCAGACGCCGGCGGTGTTCCACGGGAGCGTGTCGGTGATCGCCGACGGCAGCGGGAGCAGGCCGGCGAAGCCGGCCACGACGTAGCAGGCACCGGCGACGACCAGGAACCGCGCGGCCCAGCGCGACGAGCGCGTGCAGAACACCGCGGCGGCGCCGGTCAGCAGGTGCACCAGCGTCCACACCCCGGAGACGGCGAGCACGCCGAAGAGCACGCGCGGACCGCCCCCGTCCGCGACCCCGGCCATCAGCTCCAGCGCGGCGAGGACGAGGAAGAGCAGGCCGATCAGCATGCCCATGCCCTGCACGGGGGCGGGGCCCCGCCGGGGTGCCCGGGTCTCGGGTTCGGTGGCCGTCATGCCTTCGGGGTTCCCCGCGCGAACCCTTTTAATGCACCGCATCAGGGGTATCCGGGCACGATTCCGACGACGAGGAGTGAAAATGACCGAGTACCGCCACAGCGCGACCGCCGACATCCCCGCGGACGAGCTGTTCGCGTTCCTGAGCCACCCGGAGAACCTGCCCCGGTACTTCCCGCAGATGAAGGTCGCCGAGCCGCAGGGCGGGGACAGCGTCCACGTCGAGGCCGAGGTGCACGGCCACCGCGTCGCGAGCGAGGCGTGGCTGCACACCGACCCGGGCACCCGGTCGCTGACGTGGGGTGCCGAAGGCCCCGACGACTACCACGGCGAACTGCGCATCCGCGAAGACAGCCCGGCGACCTCGGAAATCACCGTGACGCTGCACAGCGTCCGCGAAGCCGACGGGGACGAGGTCCAGCAGGGCCTCGAGCGCACGGTCGCCGCGATGACGCACGCGGCGTCCGCCGACGCCGACGTCGAGGCCGCCGAAGGCCAAGGCGGCTGGACCTCCTACGACGACAAGAGGGACTCGTCGAGCTGAGGCGGGAACGGTCCGTACGCGTTGCCGCGGGCGCCGCGGGTCCGCACCGCGGGCACGGCGAACAGGTACTTGAGCAGCTTCGGCGGCGCGGTGCCCCGGCCGCGGGCCCTGGCGGCGGCCGCCCGCCGCTCGACCCGCACCTGGTCGGCCTGGACCCGCTCGATCGCGCGGATCCGGTCGGCCTGGACGCCCGCGAGGTCGGCCGGGGTGACGCCGCCGCGGCGGAAGGCCGGGACCAGCCGGTTCGCCGCGGCGACGGCGTCCTGGATCGCCATCAGGATGCCGTTGCCGCCGACCGGGGAGATGACGTGGGCGGCGTCGCCGAGCAGCAGGAGGCCGGGGCGGTGCCAGCGGTCGACGCGCGAGATGTCGACCGACAGCAGCGTCGTCTGCGAGAAGTCCGTGAGCAGGTGGGCCCGGTCGGCCAGCCACGGCACGCGTTCGCGCACGAACGCCCGGATCGGCTCGACCCCGCGTTCGCGCAACGCCGGGTACGAGCCCTTATCGATGCTGTAGCCGACCTGCCAGTCGCGGACGCCGCCGAGGACGCCGATGTAGGCGTCGCGCCCGAAGTAGAGGTCGAGGTCCGCGTCCGGCGGGTCGCCGGGGGAGCGGGGCAGCCGGAACCAGAGCAGGTCGGTGGTGGCGCCCAGCGGCCGGGCTTCGAGCCCGGCCAGGCGCCGCACGGTGGAGAAGCGGCCGTCGGCGCCGACGACGACGGACGCGGTGAGTTCGCCGCCGCGGTGGCGGACGCCGGTCACCACGCCGTCGTCCTCGAGCAGCCCGGTGACCTTGGCGTTGGTCCGCAGCGTGAACGAGGGGAGCTCGCGCGCGCGTCCGGCGAGGAAGTCGAGGAACCGCACCTGCGGCATCAGGGCGATGTACCCGAACGGGGTGCGGAGGCGGTCGTAGTCGGCGGCGCGGTAGACGCCGTCCGGGGTGTGGAAGCGGAACGAGCGCGCCTTGAAGTGGTCGAGGGCCAGCAGGTCTTCGGCCAGGCCGAGGCGGTCGAGCAGTTCGAGGGTGTACGGGTGCAGCGAATCGCCGCGGAAGTCGCGGTCGAAGTCCGACCGCGCCTCCAGCACGGTGACCTCGATCCCGGCGCGGGCGAGCAGGTAGCCGAGCAGCAGCCCGCCGGGACCGCCGCCCGCGATCGCGACGCTCACGAGACCGCGGCCGACAGGCGGAACACCGCCATGCCGGGCAGGTGCTCGAGGATCTGCGCGGGGGTCGCGTCCTGGGGGACCGGGAACGCCCGGATCGCCCACGGCACCGACATCGCGGCGAGGTATGCGGCGACCACCGCGGCCGCCTCCTCGCCGGCGGCCGGGTCCGCCCGGCGCTCCTCGCGGTGGCCGCCGGACAGCAGCGCGCACTCCGGCGTGGCCAGGAGGTTCTCCACCCAGTCGCGGTCCCGGACCGGCGAAACGAGGTACTGACCGCCGTCGTGCGCCACCACGGCCAGGGGTACGCGGCGCGGCTCGCCGGAGCGGCGGCCACGGGTCTCGACGACCCGCAGGGCGTACCCGCCGTCCGGTGGGGTTTCGGCGGGCGCGTCGATCAGCTTCGCGGTCATTTCGGCGTTCATCGCTCGGACGTCCACGAAGTCCACGGTAGCAAAACTAGCTAGATTGTCTAGCTAACTTAAAATGACCGGGTGGAAGACAGTCCCGTCGCCCTGCGGGTGAACCTGGCCCTGCGTGAGCTGCTCGCGCTCGCCCACGACGTGCAGGTCGCCCTGGCCCGGCGGCTCGGTCTCGGGGCGACCGACGTGCAGGCCCTGCAGCACCTGGCGGCCGGCACGCCGATGGGCACCGTGGACCTCGCCCACGCGCTGAAGATCCGGTCCGCGTCGGCGACGGTCCTGGTCGACCGGCTGGAGGCGGCCGGGCACGTCCGCCGCGACCCGCACCCGCGCGACGGACGGCGGGTCACCCTCGTCGTCAGCGAACCGGCGCGGGCCGAGGTCCGGGCCGCGCTGGCCCCGCTCGTCGACGCCATCACCCGGTTGACGGACGGATTGCCGCCGGGGCAGGCGGAGGTGGTGGCGCGGTTCCTCGGTGACACCACGGAGATCCTCCGTGCTTACGCTGCGGAGCCGCCGGAAGCGGGTTAGCGTTCGGCGCATGCGAGACGAGCCCGCGCTGTGGCTGTTCGCCGACCAGCTCGGGCCGCACTTCCACGGCACACCCGGCCACCGGAACCGGGACGTGCTCCTGATCCGGTCGGCCGCGGCCTTCGCCGCGAAACCGTTCCACCGGCAGAAGCTGCACCTGATCCAGGCCGCGCTGTACCGGCTCGCCGCCGACCTCGGCGACCGCGTCACCCTGATCGACGCGCCCGACTACCGCACCGGGTTGCGCCGCTTCGGGCGTCCGGTGGTGGTGCACGAGCCGACGTCGCACGCGGCCGACGCCTTCGTCCGCCGGCTGCGCGACGAAGGTACCGTCACCGAAATCCTGCCGACGCCCGGGTTCGTCCTGTCCAAAGAGGACTTCGCTGCCTGGGCGGCGGGGCGCACCCGGTTCGTCATGGAGGATTTCTACCGCGACCAGCGCCGGAAGTTCGGCGTCCTGCTCGAAGCCGACGGCGAGCCCGCGGGCGGGCGGTGGAACTACGACCACGACAACCGGCAGCCGCCGCCGAAGGTCACTCGGCTCGACGTGCCCGCGCCCTGGCACCCGCGGGAGAACGAGATCGACGAGCGGGTCCGCGCCGAACTCGACGCGGCCGAACGCGCCGGGAGGATCCACCCGGTCGGCGTGGACGGGCCGCGGCAGTTCGCCGTCGGGCACGGCGAAGCGAACCGGGCGCTGCGCCGGTTCCTCGACCACCGGCTCCCCGCCTTCGGCCCGCACCAGGACGCGATGCTGACCCACGACTGGGCGATGGCGCACGCGCTGCTTTCGGTTCCGCTGAACCTCGGGTTGCTCGACCCGCGCGAGGTCGTGCGGCGGGCCGAGCAGCGGTACCGGGCCGGTGAGGCACCCCTGAACAGCGTCGAAGGGTTCGTCCGGCAGGTGCTGGGCTGGCGGGAATGGGTCTGGCACCTGTATTGGCACCAAGGGCCGGACTACCTGCGCCGCAACGCCCTGAACGCCCACCGCGAACTGCCGGGTTGGTGGCGGACGCTGGACGCCGACGCGGTGGAGGCGGCGTGCCTGCGCACCGCGCTGGCCGGCGTCCGCGACCGCGGCTACGCCCACCACATCGAACGCCTGATGGTGCTCGGCAACCACGGGCTGCAGCGCGGGTACGACCCGGCCGAGCTGACCCGCTGGTTCGCCACCGCCTTCGTCGACGGCTTCCCCTGGGTGATGCCGGCGAACGTGGTCGGCATGAGCCAGTACGCCGACGGCGGGCTCGTCGCGACCAAGCCGTACGCCGCCGGCGGCGCGTACATCAACCGGATGAGCGACCACTGCGGCGGCTGCGTCTACGACCCGAAGAAGCGGACGGGCCCGGACGCGTGCCCGTTCACCGCGGGGTACTGGGCGTTCCTGGACCGCAACGCCGGACGGCTGCGGGGGAACCACCGGATGCGCCGGCCGTTGAGCGGCCTCGAGAGGCTCGCGGATCGCGCCGAAGTCGTCGCCCGCGAAGCCGAGCGAGAGCACTTCTGATCGTATAACGGCCTATACGGCCACGGTCGAGCGAAACCAAAGTCGCCAAGGTGAACAAGCCACCGGCAACGGCCGCGGCGGCCTGGACGCTCGCGGTGCAGGCCGCCCGGGCCGCCGCGAGGAGCTCGGCCGCCTGCGCCAGCCCGTGCGACGCCGCCTCCGCCTGGGCCGGACCGGCCAGTGCCAGCCGGTGCACCGCGTCCGGCACGCCGGGCGGCACCACCAGGTGCGCGGCGTAGACGGCGGCGGCCAGCGAGCCGAACGCCGTCGTGCCCAGGCCGGCGCCCAGCTCGTACCCGGTCTTCTCCACCGCGGCCGCACCACCCGCCCGGTCGGCCGGGGCGGCCGACAGGAGCGTGTCCGTGCTCGACGTCACCGCCAGAGCCATGCCCAGGCCCGAGCCGACGAGCGCGCCGCCCAGCCACCACGGCGACGGCAGCCCACCCGCCGCCGGGATGGCGAGGGACGCCGCCGCGAGCGCGAACCCCGCCGTGCGGACGCGGGTGTTGCCGAACCGGTCCAGCAGCCGCGGAGCCACCACGCTGCCCACCGCGGACGCGCCGAGCACGAGCAGCAGCCGTTCCGCGGCGGCCACCGGGGAGAGGCCGAGCACGACCTGCAGGTACTGGGCGAGCAGCAGGCCGAGCCCGACCAGGGTGCTCATCACCAGCAGCACGCCGGCGGCCGCGCCCGGCACACCCGGCCGGCCGAACAGCGTCAGATCCAGCAGGGGAGCTTCGGCTCTCCGCTGGCGCCGGACGAACAGCCCGAGGAGGACGCACCCGGCCGCTCCCGCCGCGAAGCCGCCCCCCGACGGCCCGACGGCGAAGGCGAGGCCGAGCACGCCACCGGCCGCGAGCACCGCGCTGAGCGCGTCCCACGGCTCGCCGCCCCGTGGGCTGCGCGGCAGCCACCGCAGCGCCGCCACGACCGCGGCCAGGATCACCGGCGGGTTGACCAGGAACGTGGCCCGCCAGCCCCACGCCTGGACGAGCAGGCCGCCGAGGACCGGCCCGAACACCGACCCGGTGCCGGCGATGCCGCTGCACACCGCGATCGCCGTGCGCCGCCGCCGCCGGTCCGGGAACAGCTGCCGCAGCAGCGCCATCGTCACCGGCATGATCAGCGCGCCGCCGACGCCGAGGGCCGCGCGGGCGGCGAGCAGGGCCGGGACGCCGGGGGCGAGCGCGCAGGCGAGCGAGGCCACCCCGAACACCGCGTAGCCGGTGACGAGCACCCGCCGCCGTCCGAAGCGGTCGCCGAGCGTGCCGGCCGGCAGGAGCAGCGGCGCCGCGGTGAGCGGGTAGATCGCCACGATCCAGACCTGGGCGGCGGCGCCGGGCCGCAGCTGCCGGACGAGGTCGGGCAGCGCGACGTGCAGCACGGTGGCGTCGACCGCGACCAGGAAGAGCCCGGCGCCGAGCACGGCCAGCAGCGGCCCGGTCCGCGTCACGGCCACAGCCGGTCCGCCAGGTGCCGGGCGACGACGTCGACGTGCGGCGGGTCGACGACCGACAGGTGGTGGGCGGGGACCGGGACGATCTCCAGTCGCGGGCACAGCGGCGCCCACCCGGCCGCGAGGTCGGTGCGGGAGTACCGCGGTTCCATGGCGAGCCCGGCGGCGTAGAGCTCGGTCGCCCGGTACAGCACCACGCGGCCGTCGTAGGGGCGCGGTGTCCCGCGTTCCGCGGCCAGAGTGTCCAAAAAGGACTGGCGCTGGTGGCGGAGGACGCCGGGGCTCAGCAGCCCGGCTTCGGCGACCCGCCGCATGGTGAGTTCGATCTGCTGTTCTTCGGGCAGGGGCGCGAGTTCGTCGTGGCCGAGCCGGACGGTCCGGCCGTAGGTGCCTTCGACGTAGCCGGTGAAGCGGAGGAACCGCCGGGCCGACGACGCGCGCGGGTCGAGGTCCGGTTCGGGCAGCGGCAGCATGGTGTCGATGAGCGCGACGAGCTCGACCGGCTCGCCCTCGTCCGCGAGCCGGGTGGCGAGGCCGTAGGCGAGGGCGCCGCCGAACGACCAGCCGGCGAGGCGGTAGGGGCCGTGGGGCACGCGGGCGCGGACGAGGGGCAGGAGCCGTTCGACACGTTCTTCGATGCCGGCGCCGGGCACCCGTTCGAAGCCGACGCAGGGCACGCCGGCCGGGAGCCGGTCGAGCAGCGGGCGGTAGACGGTGCAGGTGCTGCCACCGGGGTGGAACAGCAGGAGGGGCGCGGTGCCGGCGTCGCCGGGTTTGAGCAGGTGCACGGGCCCGCGTTCTTCCCGCGTGTCGAGCAGCGCACGGGCCACGTCGGCGACGGCGGCGAGGGAGTCGTGCCGGAGCAGGTCCGCCGGGTCGACGGGCGTGTCGAGTTCGGCGGCGAGGCCGTCGGCGAGCAGCCGGGCCAGGCGGTCCGGATCGGCGGTGCCGGTGAGCCGCACGTGCGGGCCGGCGGCATCGGTGCCGGTGTGCTGCCGCCAGAGCCGCAGCACGAGCCGATCGGCGGCGTCCCAGGCCCGGCCGCGAGCGGGCGGTTCGTCGCCCCGGGGAGCGAGATCCCGGTTGAGGTCGGCAAGAGTGGCCCCGCGCAGCACGGCGGCGGGATCGGGTTCGGCGCCGAGTTCCCGGCGGACGGCTTCGCGGATCCGGTTCGCCATGAGCGAGTCGAGCCCGAGTTCGACGAGGGGGACGTCGGGGTCCAGGCGGTCGGGGGCGAGCCCCATGATCGCGGCGACGATGCCGGTGAGCCGCTCGGCCGGGGACGGTGTCGCGGGGGCGGTGGTGCCGCTCGGCGTTGGCGCCTGGGCGGCGGTTGGTGCCGCCGGGGGTGCGGCGGCTTGAGTGGCTTGGCTTGGTGTTGCCGCGAGTGCGGCGGTGTCGCCCGGTGCTGGCGCCGGGGCGGCGGCTTGAGTGGCTTGGCTTGGTGTTGCCGCGGGGACGGCGGCGCCGCTCGGCGTTGCCGCCGGAGGTGCGGCGGTGAGGTGGCTGGCCCGGGTTGGCGTGGCTGCCGGGTCGGCGGTGCGTGCCGCCGTCGGTTGCGTGGCCTGGCCCGGTGCTGCCGCGAGCCCGCTGCGCGCCGCCGTCGTGGCCGGTTCGGGCTCGCCGCCGTCGGCCGTTCCGGTGGGGCGCAGGCCCGTCTCCGTGTACCAGTGCCGCTCGTGGCGCCACGGCATCGGCGGCACGTCCGTGAGGCGGGCGCCGTCGTCCGGGTGCGTCAGCGTGATGCGGGTGCCCGCGCAGTACAGCGTCGCCGCGGCGGCGGCGAAGGCGCGGACCTCGTCCTGGCCGCGGCGCAGGGTGCCGGTCACCACCGCGTCCGCGATCCCCGCCGCTTCCAGCGTCCGGGTCAGCGAGCCCCGCAGGATCGGGTGCGGGGCGATCTCGACGAACACGCGGTGGCCGTCCGCGGCCGCCGCCGTGACGGCCTGCCTGAACCGGACCGGGCGGCGCAGGTGCGCGGCCCAGTAGCCCGCGTCGAAGTCCGGGAGCTCGCGCGGGTCGGTCAGCACGGTGTCGTACCAGGGCACCAGCGGCCGCCGTCCGCCCAGCTCGGCCAGGGCGTCACGCAGGGCACCGAGGACGGGTTCGACGCCCGCGGAATGCCCGGCGACGCCGACCGGCAGCCGTCGCGCGCTCCGCCCGGCGGCTTCGAGCTCGGCCACGAGCCGGTCGAGCACGAGCGCGTCGCCCGCGACAGTCACCTGACCCGGCGCCGAGTCCACGGCCAGCTCGACGCCGGGGTGCGCGTCGAGTTCGCCGGGCGTCAGTTCCACCGCGGCCATCGCGCCGCCCGGCTCGACCGTGCCCAGCAGCCGGGCGCGGGTGGCGACCAGGTGGACGGCCTCGTCCGCGGTCAGCACCCCGCCCACGACGGCGGCCGCCGCGGACCCGAGCGAGTGCCCGAGGACGGCGGCGGGCCGGACCCCGAGCGCCTCCCACCGCGCGGCCAGCGCGACCTGGGTGCCGAAGATCGCCAGCTGCGTTTCCGCCAGCGACCGGGGAGCGGCGCCGGTGAGCAGCGACCGCAGCGACCGGCCGCCGTGCTCGGTGAAGGGATCGCCGAGCTTGTCGACCTGGGCGGCGAAGGCGGGTTCGGCGGCCAGCAGGTGACGGCCCATCCCGGCCCATTGCGACCCGTGCCCGGAGAAGACGAAGACGGGCCCGTCCCCACCGACGGCGACACCGGCGAAGGCACCGGCGGGCAAGGGATCGGCCCCCTCGCCGAGGGCCCGCAACAGCCCGGCGAGCTCCCGATGATCCGCGGCGACGACGGCCGCCCGGTGCCGCCCGGAGTCATCCCGGCGGAAGAGGGTGTGGACGACATCGGCGAGCGAGCTGCGACGCCCGGCGGGCGAGTCCAGCCACGTGGCGAGCTGCGCGGCCCGTTCGGTGAGCCGGTCGCGGGTCCGGGCGGAAAGCACCCCGATCCGAACCCCGTCGGCGGGAGCCGGGATCTCGGCTCCCCGCTCGCCGCGCCCAGCCGGGATGTCGGTCACCTGCGGCCCGGTGTGCCCTGTGGCGCTCTGCGGCCGGGCGTGGTTTGCCGGGGCGGCGGCCCGAGGCCCGCCGCGGCCTGCGGGAGCTGCCGCGGCCAGCGGCGCGCCGTCCCGTGCAGACGCTGCGGTCCCCTGCGGCCCGCCAAACCCTCCCGGGTCCGCGGCAGCGCGCCGCTCGCCGTGGTCCGGGGCCGGGGGTGTCGCCTCCTCCAGCACCACGTGCGCGTTCGTCCCGCCGAACCCGAACGCCGACACGCCCGCCATCGCGCGGCCGGTGTGGCGGGGCCACCGGGTCGGCTCCGTCACCACCTTCAGGCCCAGCGCCTCGAACGCGATGTGCGGGTTCGGCTCCGCGAAGTGCAGCTGCGGCGGCAGCACGCCGTGCTTCAGCGCCAGCACCACCTTGATCAGCCCGGCGATCCCCGCCGCCGCCTCCGCGTGGGCGATGTTCGTCTTCACCGAGCCGATCAGCAGCGGCGCACCGGCCGCGCGGTCCGCTCCCAGCACCGCGCCCAGCGCCCGCGCCTCGATCGGGTCGCCGAGCAGCGTTCCCGTCCCGTGTGCCTCCACGTAATCCACAGTGGAGGGACGCACGCTCCGGTACGCCTCCCGCAGCATCTCCTGCTGCGCCACCGGGTTCGGCGCCGCCAGGCCGTGGGACCGGCCGTCGGAGTTGACCGCCGAGGCGCGGATCACCGCCAGGACGCGGTCGCCGTCGTATTCGGCGTCCGCCAGGCGCTTGAGCACCACGACGCCGCAGCCCTCCGCACGCGCGATGCCGTCCGCGGCCGCCGAGAACGTCTTGCACCGGCCGTCGCCCGCGAGCAGGCCCGCCGCCGCGAACGCCGCCGTCGGGCCCGGCAGCAGCATCAGGTTGACCCCGGCCGCCAGTGCCAGGTCCGCGTCGCCGTCGCGCAGCGCGCGCACCGCGTGGTGCACCGCGACCAGCGAAGACGAGCACGCCGTGTCCACCGCCATGCTCGGCCCGCGCAGGTCGTAGACGTACGACAGCCGGTTGGCGGCGATGCTGCCCGCCGCGCCCGTGGCCGTCCACAGGTCCGGTGCGCCGCCGGTCATCGTGAGGTGGCCGTAGTCGTGGGTCGCGATCCCGGTGAACACGCCGGTCCGGCTGCCGCGCAGCGACGACGGCGCGATGCCGGCGTCCTCCAGCGCCGCCCAGGTGACCTCCAGGAGCATCCGCTGCTGCGGGTCCATCGTCGCCGCTTCGCGGGGCGTGATGCCGAAGTGCTCGGCGTCGAACCCGGTGACGTCGTCGAGGAACCCGCCGAGCACCGGGGCGGCCTCGGCGCTCCAGCGGCCCGGTGGCGCGGTCCGGACGGCGTCCCGCCCTTCGCACAGCAGGTCCCAGAACTCGCCGGGCCCGTCCGCGCCGGGGAACCGGCAGCCCAGGCCGACGACGGCGACCGGGTCGGTCCCGCGGCGGTCCGTGCTCCGCGGGACGTCCGGCTCGGCGGACCCGGTGAGGCTGCGGACGAGGTGGTCGATGGTCGGGCTTTCCCACAGGAGCGTGGCCGGCAGCCGCCGGCCGAGGCGTTCCTCGAGGTCGGCGGCGATGCCGACGGCCTGGCGGGAGGACAGGCCGTAGTCGCCGAGCGGGCGGTCGGGCTCCGCCGTGACGCCGGTGTGCTCGGCGACGGTGTCCAGGAGCCAGCGGCGCAGGGTCTCGTTCATCGCGCCAGTGCCTTTCCGTAGTCGCCGGCGAGGTAGCGGTCGCGGCAGGCGCCGCGCGCGATCTTGCCGCTGGACGTGCGCGGGACCCGCCCGGACGGCACGAGCAGCACGTCCCGCAGCGCGAGCCCGTGCGCGTCGGAGACCAGCCGCCGGATCGCGGCGGTGAGGGCGCGTTCGGCGGGTTCGGCCAGGTCCGCGTGCGCACGGTGTTCGGCGACCACGACGACGGCCTCGGTGTCGCCGCCCGCGACGGCGAAGGCGGCGACGCTTCCGGGGCGGATCCCGGGGTCGGCGGACGCGGCGGTCGCTTCGACGTCCTGCGGGTAGTGGTTGCGCCCGTCGACGATGATCAGGTCCTTGATCCGGCCCGCGATGTACAGCTCGCCGTCGTGGCGGACGCCGAGGTCGCCGGTCCGCAGCCACGGCCCCTCGGGCAGGCCGCCGGCCAGCCGCGCGCCGAACGTTTCCGTGCTGTCCAAAGGTTTCTGCCAGTACCCGTCACCGACGTTGGGCCCGTGCACCCAGATCTCGCCGACCGAGCCGTCGGGCAGCACGGCCGCGGTGTCCGGGTCGACGAGGGCGACGAGCTGCCCGGCCGGGGTGCCGCACGCGACGAGCCGGACGCCGTCCCCGGCCGGGCGTGCCGTGCCGGTCGCGAGGGCGTCGCGGTCGAACGTGGTGATGCGCGGGGCCGCGGCCGGGCCGGTGGTGACGAACACGGTGGCTTCGGCCAGGCCGTAGGCCGGCCGGGTCATCTCCGGCCGGTAGCCGGCGCCGGCGAAGGCGGTGTGGAACCGGTCGAGGACGTCCGGGTTGATCGGCTCGGCGCCGTTGACGATCGCGGCGACGCGGCCGAGCCGCAGCCGTGCGCGGTCGGCCTCGCGGATCCGGCTCGCGCAGTAGTGGAAGGCGAAGTTCGGGGCGGCGCTCCAGCTGCCCGCGTGGTCGCCGAGCAGCTCCAGCCAGCGCACCGGCCGCTCGATGAACGCCAGGGGGTCCATCAGCACCGAGCGCAGGCCCAGCGCCAGTGGCGTGAGCAGGCCGAGGACGAGCCCCATGTCGTGGAACAGCGGCAGCCACGAAACCGTGGTCGCCGCGGCCGGGTCGAGGCCGAGGCCGCGCACGGCCTGGGTGACGTTGGCGAGCACGTTCGCGTGGGTCAGCACCACACCGGCCGGGCTGCGGGTCGAACCGGAGGTGTATTGCAGGTAGGCGACGTCGCCGGGCGCCGGGGTGGGCGCCGGCCACGATGACACCGGGTCCGGGCGGTCGACGGCGACGACGGCGACGTCCCGGCCGAGGAACTCCTCGACGCCCGGCCGGGCGGCCGCGGTGGTGACGACGGCCGTCGGCGCGCAGTCGGCGAGGACCGCGGCGAGCCGGCCCGCGTGGCCGGGCAGGCCGGGGTCGAACAGCGGCACCGCGATCGCGCCCGCGGTGATCGCGGCCAGGAACCCGACGACGTAGTCCGGGCTCTGCGGGCAGAGCACGGCGACGCGGTCGCCCGGCGAGACCGGCAGCGCGCCCGCGGCGGCGTCGACGCGGTCGGCCAGCTGCCGCCAGGTGAGGCTGCGGCGCCGCCCGGCGGGGTCGGTGGCGAAGTCGGCGAAGGTCAGGGCGGGGGCGTCGGGGGTGGTCGCCGCCCAGTGGCGCAGGCACGCGGTCAGGGTGTCGCCGCCCACCGCCGGGAAGGTCTCCTGGGACATGGGGTTCTCCTTGCTAGCGGCCCAGCCGTGGGGCGGCGTGCTGCCACGCGGCGACGGCCAGGGTGTCGAGGTCGAGGTCGGTCGCTCCGGCGTCGCGGAGCAGGACCAGCACGCCGTCGGCGGCGATGGCGACGGTGCGCAGGCGCAGGCCGGGTTCCGGCCGGCCCGGCAGGGTGAGGACCTGCTGGTAGGACAGGGTTTGCGCGCCGGGAACGGCCGGCCCGGTGCCGACGGTCGTTGTCGATTCCGTGGGCAGGTCCTGGTCGTCGACGGTGACGCGCGCGCAGCGGCGTGCCTGCGCGGCCCAGGCGGTGAGGTCGGGCGGGTGCGGGGTGCGCGCGACGAGCTCGGACAGCTGCCCGCCGGGTACCGCCGTCTGGAATCCCTGGCCGCTGACGCCACCCGGGCTCAGCAGCCGGCCGTGGACGACGTCGGTGCAGCCCCCGTCGTCCCGTCGGTCCGAAGTGGACAGCGCGGTGGCGACGTCGAAGACGTCGCGCGCCGCGGGAGGCGCGGGGATCGTCTCGGTGGGCAGCAGCGCGGCCGGGGGCACCGCCGGTGGCGGGGGAGCGGGGACCGCCGTGGCGGGTTTCGCCGGGGAAATGGAGACCACGGCCGCGGCGGCGATCAGGATCGCGACCGGGGGAAAACGAATTCGGGCAGCCATGAATAACCCTTCCGGGAGCATTCTCGAGGGAGGTGCGGCCCCTTGCGCTGGAACCCTTCGCCGGGGCGCCTTTTTGTGAGGTGGTTCACGGCCTTGGCGGCCGCGGGGTGCGTGCTGCCCGGCGCCCCCGCCGCGGCCGCCGTCACGGACACCAGGGCCGACGACGGCTCGCACGTCGTGGCCCAGACCACTGTGGACGGTGACCCGCGAGTGCTGGATCTGACCGTGCGCTCGGTCGGGGTCGGGGGGTACGCGATGGTCCGGCTGATCCTGCCGGAGCACTGGGCGGACCGGCGCTGGCCGGCGATCTACCTGCTCGCCGGGGAGACCCGGCTGCAGGACTACCGCGGCTGGAGCGCGAACACCGACGTCCGGCGGCTCGCCGACGACGCCGGCGTCCTGGTCGTCATGCCCGGATCGGGGTCCGCGGGGTTCTTCAGCGACTGGTGGAACGACGGCAAGGACATCGCGCTCAACCAGTGGGAGACGTTCACCGCCGTCGAGCTGCCGCAGCTGATCGACCGCGGCTACCGGGGAGACGGCCGCCGCGCGGCCGCCGGCCTGTCCCTCGGCGGGTACGGCGCGATCGAGCTCGCCGCGAGACGGCCGGGGGTGTTCCGCTACGCGGCCTCCTACAGCGGCAACCTGAACCCGGCCGGTCCCACCGGCGAGCTGCTGACGAGCGCGATCATCGCGTCGGCCCGCCTCGACCCCGAAGCGCTGTGGGGCGATCGGCGGCGGGAGGCGGCACGCTGGGAAGCGCACGATCCGGTGGTGAACGCGGACCGCCTGCGCGGCACCGAGCTGTACCTTTCGGCGGGCAACGGGCTGCCGGGCCCGCTCGACGCGAAGCTGCCGATCGACGTGCTGCCCGGCGCGATGCTCCTGGAGTTCCTCTGCGGCGCCCAGACGACGGCGATGGCCGGCCGGCTGCGCGCTCTCGGCGTCCCGGCGACGGTGGATCTGTACGGGCCGGGCACGCACCAGTGGGCGTACTGGCAGGAGCAGCTGCACAAGACGTGGCCCAGGATGCTGCAGGTGCTGGCGTCGTGAAACCGTCCTATGTGGTCACGGGCGCGGCGGGCGGCATCGGCCGCGCGTGCGTGGCGGAGCTGGTCCGGCGCGGCGCGCACGTGTGGGCGAGCGTGCGGACCGACCACGACGAAGCGGAACTCTCGCGTGCCTACGGCGAAGCCGTCACGGTGCTGCGCATGGACCTGCGCGACGCGGAGTCGATCGCCCGGTGCGGCGAGCGCGTCGCGGCGGCGGGACCGGTGCGGGGCCTGGTGAACAACGCCGGCCTCGCGCGGCCGGGGCCGTTGGAGCACGTGCCGCTGGAGGCGTTCCGGGAGCAGCTGGAGGTGAACGTGACCGGCCAGCTGGCGGTGACGCGCGCGATGCTGCCCGCCCTGCGGCGCGCGGAAGCGGCCCGGGTGGTGACGATCGGCTCGATCGGCGGCCGGATCGCGGGGCCGATGGTCGGGCCGTACCACACGTCGAAGTTCGCGCTGGTCGGGTTGACCGACAGCCTGCGCGCGGAGCTGGCCCCGGAGGGCATCCGGGTGGTGCTGGTCGAGCCGGGAGCGGTGGCGACGCCGATCTGGCCCCGGGCCCGCGCGGCGGCCGAGCAGGTCCGGGCGGGCCTGTCGCCGGCGGCACTGGAGAGGTACGGAGAGCAGCTGGCGGCGGCCGAGCGCAGCGCGGCCCGGTCGGCGCGAACGGGGGTGCCGCCGAGGCGCGCGGCGGAGACGGTGGTCCGGGCCCTGACGACCCGCCGCCCGGCACCGCGCTATCTGGTGGGTGCGGACGCGCGGTTCGCGGCGGTGCTGGCCAGCCTGCCGTTCCGCTTGAGGTACCACCTGACGGCGGCGAAGCGGTGAACGGGCAGGTCGCGGGCCGCTGGTCGTCCGGGGTCGCGGTGGCAAGTCCGTCGTTCCGGTCGCGGCACCTCCTGAAGGCGGCGAAGCGGTGAGCCGCCTGGTGGTGATCGTCGCGCCCGGTTCGCGCGGTGATGTTCAGCCCTGCGTGGCCCTCGGGCGGGGTCTGGCCGCCGCCGGGGATCGGGTTCGCGTGCTGGCCGCTCCCGGGTTCCGGAGCCTCGCCGAATCGCACGGGCTCGGCTTCGCGCCCCTCTCCGCCGACCCCGCCGCGATCCTCGGCTCCGCTGCCGGGCAGGCCTGGACCGCCGGGCCCCGACGGCGGTTCCTGTCCGGGCTGCGGGCGGTCCTCCGGCCCGTGCTCGACCGGCTCCTCGCCGATGTCCACGCCGGTGCCGCCGGGGCCGAGCTCGTGCTCGCCCCTTCACTCGGCTTCCTCGGCGCGCACCTCGGCGCCCACTTCGGCGTGCCCCATGCCGAACTGCACTACCAGCCCAGCGTCCCCACCCGAGCCTTCGCCCACCCGCTCCTGCCCGGCGCCGCCCGCCTCGGCCCGTGGGGACGCCACCTCAGCTTCACCGCCGTCGACACCCTCGCCTGGCAGGTCCTGCGCCCCGAGATCGACCGCTGGCGCGCCGAAACGCTCGGCCTCCCCAAAGCCGGGCCACGCGGGCCGCAACGACGATCACCCGTGCTGTGCGGGTTCTCCGACGCCGTCGTCCCACGGCCGCCGGACTGGCCCGCCCGCGTGCACGTCACCGGCTACTGGTTCCTCGACACCGCGAACCCGCGCCCGGACCCCCGGCTGCGCGACTTCCTCGCCGCCGGGCCGCCGCCGGTGTACGTCGGCTTCGGCAGCATGCAGCCGGAAAACGCCGAGCGCACGTTCGACGTGGTCCGGAAAGCGTTGCGCCGGACCGAGCTGCGCGGCGTCCTCGGCGCCGGGGTCGACGACGATGACCTGCTGGTCGCCGGGGACGTCCCGCACGAGTGGCTCTTCCCGCGCACCGCCGCCGTCGTCCACCACGGCGGGGCCGGGACCACCGCCGCCGGGCTGCGGGCCGGGGTGCCCACGCTGGTCTGCCCGGTCTTCTCCGACCAGCCCTATTGGGGCGACCGGGTGGCGCGGCTCAGCGCCGGCCCGAAACCACTGCCGCTCGCGCACCTCGACGTCGACGTGCTGACCGCGCGGCTGCAGGAGCTCACGGAAAACCCGCTGTTCCGGCGCGGCGCGCAGTACGTCGGTGCGCGCCTGCGAGCCGAGGACGGCGTCGCCCACGCGTGTTCGGTGCTCGGATAGTCAGGCGAAGAGCGCCAGCGCGAGGCCGCCGCCGACGATGAGCACGCAGGCCGCGATCGTCGTGCGGCGGTAGTGCAGGATCAGGGCGGCGAACTCGCGCAGCAGCGCGCTCGGCAGGAAGTACCGGGCCGTCGGCGAACCCGTGGCCTGGAACGGCAGGCCGAGCCGGCGGCACTCCACCGCCGTGCGGAACACGTGGTAGTTGCTGGTCACCGCCACCACGCGACGTGCGCCCTCGGGCAGCAGCGCGGCCGAGAACCGGAGGTTCTCCTCGGTCGTGCGGGCCCGGTCCTCGCGGCGGATCCGGTCGTCCGGCACGCCGCGGTCCCGCAGGTAGGCGTGCATCGCTTCGGCTTCGGTGACCGTCTCGCCCGGTCCGCGCCCGCCGGAGACGACCAGCAGCGGCGGCACCGGTTCCCGGGCTTGGAGCCGCAGCGCGCGTTCGAGGCGCCCGGCGAGCAGCGGCGGCACGCGCTCGCCGTCCAGGCCGCAGCCGAGCACGATGATCGCGTCGAAGCCGCTGCGGCGCCCGATCCGGCTGTACACCACGGAGTACACCAGCAGCGACAGGAACAGGAACCCGAAGTAGCCGGCCAGCACGGCCGCGATGGCGACGAGCGCCGAGCCCCACCGGCCGAGCGGCGCGAAGGCCAGTGCCTCCAGCGCGAGCAGCCCGGCGCCGAGACCCAGCGAGAGCAGGTTCCCGGCGCTGCGCCCTTCCCGCCGCCACATCCGCACGCCGTTGGCGATGAGGGCGGTGGGCAGCACGAGCGCGACGAGCACCGCCACGACACCGAGTAACCCGGCCAGCACCGGCGTCAGCCACTCCAGGTGCAGTGCCGCGCGCAGCAGCCACAACGCGGTGAGCAGCAGCGCCAAGCCGAGCCAGACGGCGTTGCCCAGCCGCCGCGGTTCGCGCGCCAGCCGGGCGGCGAACACGACGAGGGCCACCCCGGCGGCGACCGGCAGCACCGCACCGGCGACGTTCACCCCGGCCTCCTCCCCATGCGGGCTCCAACCTAGCCGGACGGCCCTCGGAAGGGTGATCTGGCATGGTGGACGGCGTGACCGATCGTCGACCGGCGTTCGTGCTGCACGAGCACTTCCGCCCGCGGCACCACTTCGACCTGCGGCTGGAAGAGGACGGCGTGCTGCGGTCGTGGGCGGTGCCCCGCGGTCTGCCGCCGGATCCGGCGGGCGACCGGCTGGCGGTCGCCGTGCCCGACCACGCCCTCGACCACCTGGCCTACGAGGACGAGACGAAGAAGATCGCCGACACGGGCTGGTGGGAGGAGCACGACCGCACGGCCAAGCGCATCCTGTTCACGCTGCACGGCCGGTCGGGCGCGGTCCGCTACGCGCTGATCCGCACGGCGCGTGACTGGCTCCTGCACCGCACCCGCGACCAGCCCGGCCCGGTTCGCTGACCGGAACCGGCGTGATCCGAGCCGGGACTCGCGTGATCAGACCCGTAACTGGCGTGACTGGAGCCGGAAGTGGACTCCGGTCGGCATCGCCCGGTGGGCCCAGTACCCCAGGACAGCCAGCAGCACGATCTCCAGGACCATCATCAGCCGCTCCACCAGGCCCGTCGCCACCGTCGGGAGGTGGCCGCCGAAGATGACGTTCACCGCGAACGGGACGATGAACGGCAGGTAGAACGGGATCGCCGCCAGCGCCAGCCGCCGCGACCACGTCGCGAACCGCCGCCAGCGCGGGTCGTCGCGGTGGCGGCGGCCGAGCGCCCAGCCGACCACCGGCAGGCTCAGGCACGTCACCGCCGAGGCGTACAGGTGGATCTTGCCCGTCGCGGTGATCGCCCCGCCCTGCGGGTCCTTCGCGAACACCGCGACCGCCAGCAGGCTCACGCACCACAGCGCCTTCGCCGCCACCAGCGCCGGGTTGGCCAGCAGGCCCCGGCGGTGGAGCGCGACCAGCAGCAGCGCCGAGCCGGTGCTCGTGAGCAGGAGCGCGCCGTCCCACAGCCAGCGGCCGCGGCTCAGCGCGTAGTCGCTGAGCATCGTGGTGACCGGGTCGAGGGGCGCGAGCCGGCGGTCGACGTGCAGCACGGCGAGCAGGACGACGGCGCCGAGGAACGCGGTGAGCGCCCCGGGGACGAGCAGGCGGGCGCGCAGGCGGGGACGGACGGGTGCGGGACACAGCATGTAGGGAGACACTCCGGGGCGGTTCGGCTGGTTCAGGCGCAGCCGCGCACGCTACCCGTGACCTTTCCGTGACCATGGCCGACGCGCCCGCGCTGTGACGCAGCACACCGTCAGTGGTCGCCGTCCTGGGGGATTTCGGCCGAATCCGTGAGCCGCAGCTTGCGCCGGGCACGCTGGTAGAACGTCGTCATCCCGAGCCGGACCACCCGCGCGGCGCTGGGCCGGCCGCGCAGGTCGAGCCGTTCGCCGGGGGAGACGTACCCCTCGACCTGGCCGTCGACCTCCACGGCGAGCCGTCCGCTGGTGGGCAGCAGCTCCAGGGTGACCTCGTCGTGCACCGAGAGCACCACGCCCCGGCTGTACGCCGAATGCGGTGCCGCCGGCGTGACCAGCAGCGCTTCCACCGACGGGCTCGTGATCGGGCCGCCCGCCGAGAAGCTGTACGCCGTCGAGCCGGTGGGCGTCGCCACGACCACCGCGTCGGCCGAGTAGCTCACGAACGGCTGACCGCCGACGCGGACGGCGACCACCGCGCTGCCGTCGCCGGGCACCCGCACCACCGCGATGTCGTTGAACGCCGTGATCCGGCGCCCCTGCAGCACCGCGTCCACGGCCAGCCGCGGCTCGACCGTGAACTGGTGGCCGTCGATGGCCGAGAGCGCCCCGGGCAGGTCCGGGACGTCGACCTCGGCCAGGAAGCCGAGCTTGCCGAGGTTCACCCCGAGCACCGGCGCGCGCTGCCCGTCGGCCAGCCGCATGGCCCGCAGCATCGTGCCGTCGCCGCCCAGGCTGACCAGCAGGTCGGCCCGCCGCCCGAGCTCTTCGGCCGACACGCCCTTCGCCGCGCAGTTCAGCCGGACGATCTCGTCTTCGATGCCGAGGATTTCGATGTTCCGGTTGCCCGCCCAGCCGAGCACGGCTTCGACGGCGGCCGCGGAGTCGCGGCGGGGGTGCAGCACGAGTCCCGCGGAGTGCATGTCAGCGGCCCCGGACCGGTGTTGAGAGCGTCATGCGCTCAGTCTGCCCCCTCCTGCCGCCGGTCGCCGCGAGAAGCGCAGCGCGCCGTCGTCGATCCGGCCGTGCCGCAGCTTGACCACGTCGTGCGCGTAGCTCATGCCCAGCTGCCACGGCGCCCGCGAACCCGCTTTCGGGAACTCGTCGATCGACCGCAGGACGTACCCGGCGTCGAAGTCCAGCAGCGGCCGCTCGGTGACCGCCGGGTCGTCGTTGACCGGCACGCACTGGTCGTAGCCGTGGCGGTCGAGATGGCGCAGCAGCCGCACGACGTACTCGCCGACCAGGTCGGCCTTGAGCGTCCAGGACGCGTTCGTGTAGCCGATCGTGAAGGCGAAGTTCGGCACGCCGCTGAGCATCATGCCCTTGTAGGCCATGGTTTCCGGCAGCTTCACCGGGGCGCCGTCGACCGCCAGCTCGATGCCGCCGAAGGCCAGCAGCCGCAGCCCGGTGGCGGTGACGACGACGTCCGCCTCGAGCTCGTCGCCCGATTCGAGCCGGAGGCCGGTTTTCGTGAAGGACGCGATCCGGTCGGTGACGATCGAGGCGTCACCGCGGCGCAGCGACCGGAACAGGTCACCGTCCGGGACGAGGCACAGCCGCTGGTCCCAGGGCTGGTACCGCGGCTTGAAGTGGGTGTCGACGGCGAAGCCGGGCGGCAGCTGCTTCACCGTGGCCTTGCGGATGAGCGCCTTCACCACGCCCGGGCGGCGCCGGCTGAGCTGGTAGATCAGCGTGCTCACCGCGACGTTCTTCCAGCGCGCGATCGGGTACGCCAGCCGGGGGCCGAGGAGCCCGCGCAGCCGGTTGGCCAGCGCGTCCTCCGACGGCAGGGACAGGATGTAGGTGGGGGAGCGCTGCAGCATCGTCACGTGCGCGGCGCGGTCGGTCATCGCCGGGACGAGGGTCACCGCGGTCGCGCCGCTGCCGATGACGACGACCTTCTTGCCGGTGTAGTCGAGGTCTTCGGGCCAGTGCTGCGGGTGGACGACCGTGCCGCCGAAGTTCTCCAGGCCGGGGAACTCCGGCGTGTGCCCGGCCGCGTAGTCGTAGTAGCCGCTGCACAGGTAGAGGAACTTCGCGGTGAACTCGGCGGATCGGCCGTCGTGCTCGGCCTCGACCGTCCACAGTGCGTCCTCGGTGGACCACGCGGCCCGGACCACCTTGTGCCCGAAACGGATGTGGCGGTCGATGCCCGCGTCGGCCGCGGTGTCGCGGACGTACTTCAGGATCGACGGGCCGTCGGCGATGGCCTTCGCGTCGGTCCACGGCCGGAACCGGTAGCCGAGGGTCTGCATGTCCGAGTCGGACCGGACCCCCGGGTAGCGGAACAGGTCCCAGGTGCCGCCGATCGCGTCGCGGGCTTCGAGGATCGCGTACGTCTTGCGCGGGAACGCCGTGCGCAGGTGGTGGGCGGCGCCGACGCCGGACAGCCCGGCGCCGACGATCAGCACGTCGAGGTGTTCGGTCACGTCAAACCGCCTTCGTCCGCCGGGCGCGCCGCAGCACGCGGGTCAGCACGGTGTTGTAGTGGGTGGGGGTGATCCGGGCGAGCGCGTCGAACAGGTGGGCGTCCGGGCCGACCAGGATGCGGGCCTTCCCGCGCTCGACACCGGCGTGGATGATCTCCGCCGCCTTGTCCGGCGACGTCATCGTCATCGCCTCGAACTGCGCGGCCATCTGCTCGTGGCTGCGGCCCCGTCCCTCGGGGTCGCGGCGCACCCGGGCGTTGCGCGCGATGTTCGTCGTGATGCCGCCCGGGTGCACGGTGATCGCGCGGACGCCGGTGCCGCGCAGCTCCTGCCGCAGCGACTCGGTGAAGCCGCGGACGGCGAACTTCGCCGCGCAGTACGCGCTCTGGTACGGCACCCCGAGCAGGCCGTAGACGCTGGAGGTGTTCACGATCGCGCCTTCGCCCTGCTCGACGAGGATCGGCAGGAACGCCCGCGTCCCGTGCACCACGCCGTGGAAGTTGATGTCGTGCAGCCAGTCGTCGTCCTCGGGCACCGCGTCGAGCACGGACGAGGTCACCGCGACACCGGCGTTGTTGAACACCGCGGCCAGCGGCGCCGGGAGCCACTCGCGGACCTCGGCGGCGAACCGCAGCTGGTCTTCGGCGTCGCGGACGTCGAGGACGCGCGTCAGCACCTTGCCGGGCAGCGCGGCCGCGGTGGCCTTCAGGCCGTCTTCGTCGACGTCGGCGAGCGCGACCGGCGAGCCGAGCCGGGACAGCCGGGTGGCCAGTGCCCGGCCGATGCCCGACGCCGCGCCGGTGATCACGACCGGGCGGCCGGTCAGGCCGTGCCGGTCACGGGGTCGTGACATCGCTGCTCCTCGCGTGCCGGTCGATCAGGTCGAGGATCGTCGGCCAGGCGTCTTTCGGCAGGTCGTGGCCCATGCCGCGGACGGTCTCCAGCCGGGCGCCCCGGATGGCGCGCGCGGTGGCCGCGCCGCCGGTGGGGTGCACCATCCGGTCGCGGTCGCCGTGGATGACCAGCGTCGGTGCGGTGATTTTCCGCAGCAGCGGCGTCCGGTTGCCCGACTTCATGATCGCGGCGAGCTGGCGGCCCACCCCACCGGACGTCGGGTCGCGGTCCCAGCCCGTTCCGGCCAGCTCGCGCACGAACTCCTCGTCGAACGGGAAGCCGTGCGAGCCGATGTGGCGGAACATCCGGACGGCGCTTTCGACCGCCTCTTCGCGGGACTTCGGCGGCTTCGCGCCCATCATCCGCAACGTCGAGAGCGCGGGGCGGCCGAGCAGGCGCGACCCGGTCGTCGACATGATCGACGTCAGGGTGCGGATCCGGTCCGGGTACAGCGCCGCGGTGGTCTGGGAGATCATGCCGCCCATGGAGACCCCGGCGATGTGGGCGGTCTCGAGGTCGAGCGCGTCGAACAGGCCGATGGTGTCGGCGGCCATGTCCGTCAGGTCGTACTGCTGCGCGGGGAACCGTCCGGCCAGCATGCCGAGCAGGCTCGGCGGCCGGAACCGCGGATGCGTCGAGCGCCCGGCGTCGCGGTTGTCGAACCGGATCACCTCGTACCCGCGCGCGGCGAGTTCCGCGCAGAAGGCGTCCGGCCAGCTGTGCAGCTGCTGGCCCAGCCCGGCGACGAGGAGCAGCGGCTCGGCGCCGCTGTCCCCGATCCGTTCGTAGGCCAGGGAAATGCCCCGGCCGGCGTCGGCGATCTCTTCGGTCACGAGTTCCCTCCGGTGGTGCGGCGGCGCACGACCGCGCGGCCGCCTTTGGCGGGGGCGTAGGCCACGCCCCGCGAGTGCCAGCGTTCGCCGGGCGCTTCGGTCGGTACCAGCGTGAAGTCCCGCAGCAGGGTCCGCAGCACGACGGTCATCTCCATGGTCGCGAACGCGGCGCCGAGGCACCGGCGGGTGCCGCCGCCGAACGGGATCCACTGGTAGAGATCCGGGCGTGCCCCTTCGAAGCGGTGCGGGTCGAAGGTGGCCGCGTCCGGGAAGACGGCGTCGTCGTCGTGGATGAGCGCGATGCTGACGAGGACCGCGTAGCCCTTCGGCAGCGTCCACCGGCCCAACTGGAAGCCGTCCTGCTTGACCTGCCGGGCGGTGAGGTCGATGACCGGGCGGGTGCGCTGGACCTCGAGGATGGTGGCGTCGAGCAGCTTGGTGTCCTCCGCCTCGGTGAGTTCCGCCAGCAGAGCGGGGTGGCGGCGCAGCCGTTCGACGGCCCACGCCAGCGTGGTCGCCGTGGTTTCGTGGCCGGCGGTGAGCAGGGTGAGAAGCTGGTCGGAAATCTCTTCGCGGCTCAGTCCCGACCCGTCGTCGTAGCGGGTCTGCAGCATCATCGACAGGACGTCGTCTTTGCTTTCGGCGCGGGCCTTGGCGATGAGGCGGTCGACGATGGCGTCGTACTCGCGGCGCATCCGCTCGAAGCGGCGCCACGGGTTGAAGCGGCCCTTCTTGGAGATGGGCAGCACGGCCAGCCGCGACCCGAGGGTGACGAACGGCGGGAGCAGTTCGCGCAGCTCGGCGAACTCGGCCCCTTCGGCGCCGAAGACCGCGCGGAGGATGGCGTTGAGGGTGATCCGCATCATCGACGGCAGCGTGGCGAAGGCGGTGTCTTCGGGCCAGCTCGCCAGTTCCCGCACGGTTTCTTCCTCGACGATCTTCTCGTACGCGGCGAGGCGGCGGCCGTGGAAGGGCGGGACGAGGAGCTTGCGCTGCCGTTTGTGCTCGTCACCGGACAGAGCGAACATCGACCGCGGCCCGAGCACGCGCCCGAGGTTGACCTCGAGGTTGTCGACCAGTTCGGGCCCGGAGGTGAACAGCTGCTTGATCTCGGCGGGGCTGCTGATCACCACGGCGTTGCCGAAAATCGGCACGTTGACGGTGAAGGCATCCCCGTAGCGGTCCTTGAGCCGCCGCATGCCGCGCAGCGGCTGGGTCAGCGCGTAGGCGCCCTGGACGGCGCGGGGCGCGGTCGGCCCCGGCGGCAGCGTCGCGGGGCGTGTCATGGTCGTCATCGACCCTCCCGGAAGGTGGTACGCGAGCGTACCGTCGGTACGGTACGCCGGTGTACCATCCGGTTTCAAGAGGGGAGGTATACCTTGACTTCCGTGGACGTCGACACCCGCCGGCACCGGCAGCGCCTCCTGGACGGGCTGGCCGAGTCGATCACCTCCGGCGGTTTCCGCGACACGACGGTGGCCGACATCGTCCGCCGCGCCCGCACGTCCCGCCGGACGTTCTACGAACACTTCTCCAGCCGCGAAGAGTGCCTCATCGCGCTGCTGGCCGACGCGAACCGCTCGATGATCCGGCAGATCTCCGAGGCGGTCGACCCCCGCGCGCCGTGGGCGGTCCAGGTGCGCCAGGCGATCGAGGCGTGGATCGCCTGCGCCGAATCCGAGCCGGCGATCACGTTGAGCTGGATCAGGGACGTCCCCGCGCTGGGCGCGGCGGCCCGTGATCTGCAGCGTGACGCGATGGAGGGGTTCATCGCGATGACGCAGCGGTTGACGGACACCCCGGAGATGCGCGCGGCGGGGATCAGCCCGCCCTCCCGCCAGCTGTCGATCATGCTGCTGGGCGGCTTGCGCGAGCTGATCGCCACGACGGTGGAAGACGGCGGCCGGGCGGGCGACGTCACGGAGGTCGCGGTCCGGGCGTCGATCGCCCTGCTCGGCCCGGCCTGAACGTCGTGAATGACTCATTCCTGGCATTCGACGCCAGGAATGAGTCATTCACGACGTTGAGCTCAGGCGTCCAGGTCCTGGGCGATCAGTTCCGCCAACGCGTCGACCGAGGTCTGGGCCTGGTCGCCCTCGGCGGACAGCTCGACCTCGTCCCCGAAACCCGCGCCCAGGGTCATCAACCCGAGGACGCTGGCGGCATCGACGGCGTCGCCCGCGACGCCTCCGGTGATCTTCGCGATACGAACCTTCGCGGGCTGGCCGGCCGCGGTGCGAGCGACCAGGCCCGCGGGCCGGGCGTGGAGCCCGACGCTGCTGGCGACGAGCGTGCGGCGTTGGTACACAGTGGACTCCTTCACGCGTTCACGGGCTGACCGGAGACAGCGGCCGAGCGTTCGGCCGCCCGGAACCGCACCTGCTTGAGCGCGATCACCGACCCGGCGGCGACCAGCGTCCCGGCGATCAGCGCGACCAGGAACAACAGCGGGTTGCCGATCAGCGGGACGACGAAGATCCCGCCGTGCGGGGCGCGCAGCGTCGCGCCGAACGCCATCGACAGCGAGCCGGTGACGGCCGAGCCGAGCATGATCGACGGGATCACGCGGAACGGGTCCGCCGCCGCGAACGGGATCGCGCCCTCGGTGATGAATGACGCCCCGAGCAGCCAGGCCGCCCGGCCGTTCTCGCGCTCGGCCTCGGTGAACAGCTTCTTGCGGACCGTGGACGCCAGCGCGAGCGCCAGCGGCGGCACCATGCCCGCGGCCATCACCGCGGCCATGATCTGCAGCGACGCCGTCGCGCCGGTGGTCAGGCCGCCGACCGCGAAGGCGTACGCCGCCTTGTTGACCGGGCCGCCCATGTCGAACGCCATCATCAGGCCGAGCAGCGCGCCCAGCAGCAGCGCGCTGACGCCGCTGAGGCTGTTGAGCCAGCTGGTGAGCCCGGTCGTGGCGGCCGCGATCGGCTTGCCGACCACGACGTACATCAGCACACCGACCACAATGGACCCGAGCAGCGGGTAGACGACCACCGGCATGATCCCGCGCATCGCCTTCGGCACCTGGATCTTCTTCAGCGCCAGGACGACGCCACCGGCCAGCAGGCCGGCGACCAGGCCACCGAGGAAGCCGGCGCCCACGGTGACGGCGATCGCGCCACCCACGAAACCGGGCGCGATGGCCGGGCGGTCGGCCATCGCGAAGGCGATGAACCCGGCCAGCACCGGCACCAGGAAGTTGAACGCCGCGCTGCCGATCTGGAACATCAGCGCGGCCCAGCCGACCACCGAACCGGCGTCGAAGTGCTCGGTGACCTTCGGCGCGTCGACGATCTGGTAGCCGCCCAGCGCGAAACTCAACGCGATGAGCAACCCGCCCGCGGCGACGAACGGGATGAGGTAGCTGACGCCGGTCATCAGCCACTGGCGGATCTTGGTGCCGGTCTTGTCGTTCGCGCCGACCTTCGACGTGAGCTCCGGGGTGGCGGGCGCGGCGGCGACGGGCTCGCGGGCCGCGGCCTTGGCGCGTTCGAACAGCCCGGCGGCGTCGTTGATCGCGGCCTTGACCGGCGCCTCGACGATCGGCTTCCCGGCGAAGCGGTCGCGGCCCTGCACGGCAAGGTCCGCGGCGAAGATGACGGCGTCCGCGCTCGCGATGTCCTCGGCGGACAGCGGCTGGGAGCCCGCCGAACCCTGCGTCTCGACGACGATCTCGTCGCCGTTGGCCTTGGCGGTCTGCTCCAGCGATTCGGCCGCCATGTAGGTGTGGGCGATTCCGGTGGGGCAGGCCGTGATGGCGACGAACTTCATGATCAGGCCACCTCCTGGCGGATGTATGCGGCGAGGGCGGCGGGGTCGGCGGCGTCCAGCAGGTGCTGCTTGAACTCCGCCCGGACCAGCCGCCGGGCGAGGGCGGCGAGGACCTTGAGGTGGTCGCTGCCGCCGCCTTCCGGTGCGGCGATGAGGAAGATCAGCTTCGCCGGGCCGTCCGGCGCGCCGAAGTCGATGCCCGCGTCGCTGCGGCCGAACGCCAGCGTCGGCGCGGTGACCGCGGCCGAGCGGCAGTGCGGGATGCCGATGCCGCCTTCGAGCCCGGTGGCCATCTGCTCCTCGCGGGCGGCGACGTCCTTCAGGAATACCTCGAGGTCGGTCACCCGCCCGGCGTCGACGAGCCGCTGCGCGAGGCCGCGCACGGCGGCCTGCTTGTCGCTCGCGTCGAGGCTCAGGTCGACCAGGTCGGCGGTGATCAGGTCCAGGGTGGTCATGCGGCGGCTCCGCTGAGGGTGAAGGTGGGGTCGGCTGGGAGCACGCGCACCTGGTCGGGGTGCACGTCCTGCGGGGTGGGCATGCGGCTGCCCTCCTGCGTGACCGCGGCGGTGCCGTAGGCGACCGCGGTCCGCAGGGCTTGGGGGCCGGTTCCGCCCGCGTGGAGGAACCCGGCGAGTGCGGCGTCTCCGGCGCCGACGGTGCTGCGCACGGCCACGAGCGGGCCGAGCGCGTGGTGCGTTTCGGTTTCCTCGACGAGCACCGCGCCGCGCGCCCCGAGGCTGACCAGCACGCGGCCGACGCCGCCGGAGATCAGGTCCCGGCAGAACGCGACGACGTCGCCGAGCCGGGGCAGCGGGCGGCCGGCGAGCTCGATGAGCTCGTCGAGGTTCGGTTTGAGCAGGTCCGGGCCGCCCGCGCAGGCGGCGGCCAGCGGCGCGCCGGAGGAGTCCACGGCGACCTTCGCCCCGGCTTCGCGGGCGAGCTTCGTCAGCCGCGCGTAGAAGTCGCCGGGCACGCCGGCCGGGAGACTTCCGCAGCACACCAGCCATTCGCCGCGCGCGGCCAGTTCGACGGCGCGGCGTTCGAGGGTGGCGAGTTCGGCGGGGGAGATCTCCGGGCCCGGCTCGTTGATCTTCGTGGTGGTGCCGTCGGCTTCCACGAGCGTGATGTTGCTGCGGGTCGACCCGGCGATCGGCACCGCGACGACCGGAACGCCTTCGGGCGCGAGCAGGTCGGCCAGCCGCTCGCCGACCGGGCCGCCGGCGGGCAGCAGCGCGACGGTCGGGGTCCCGGCGGCGGCCAGCGCGCGAGCGACGTTCACGCCCTTGCCGCCGGGATCGAGCCGGACGGCCTCGGCGCGGTTCACCTCGCCGCGGCGCAGCTCGGCCAACCGCGCGGTCCGGTCGAGGCTCGGGTTGGGGGTCACGGTGACGATCACGCCAGCACCACCTCGGGGCCCGCCTCTTCGAGTTCGGCCACCGCGCCCGCGTCGATGCCGCTGTCGGTGACCAGCACGTCGATCTCGGCCAGCCGCGCGAAGCGGCTCAGCTGGTCGGTGCCGTACTTGCTGTGGTCGGCCAGCAGCACCCGCTTGCGGGCCGCGGCGACGACGGCCGCCTTCACGGCGGACTCGGCCATGTCCGGCGTCGTGCAGCCGTGCTCGGCCGAAAAGCCGTTGGCGCCGAGGAAAGCGACGTCGACGAGCAGGCCTTCGAGCGCGCGCAGCGTCCAGGCCTCGACCGCCGCGAGCGTCGTCCCCCTGACCCGGCCGCCCAGGATGTGCAGCGTGATGCCCGGGCGGGTGGCGAGGATGGAGGCGACCGGGATCGAGTTGGTGATCACCGTCAGCTCGCGGTCGGCCGGCAGGAGCGTCGCGAGCCTGCTGGTCGTGGTGCCCGCGTCGAGCAGGATCGAGCCGCGGTCGGGCACCAGGTCCAGTGCGGCCCGGGCGATCGCGTCCTTTTCCGCCGCGTTGGTCTGGTCCCGCTGCGCGACCTCGGGTTCGAAGTCGAGCCGCTCGACGGCGACCGCGCCGCCGTAGACGCGGCGGACCACGCCCTGGCGTTCGAGGACGCCGAGGTCGCGGCGGATGGTCTCGGGGGCGACACCGAGTTCGGCGGCGACGTCACCGACGTCGACGCGGCCGTCGCGTCGTGCGCGTTGCGCCAGGAGCTGGTGCCGTTCGGCGGCGTACATGCCCGTTCCTCTCCGATGTTTGCCCGTTGCCGTTTGATTGTGCCCGTTGTTACCGTACTGTCAATCCCCAGTTACGCGATCCCTTGCTCCCGGAGGTCCTTCCATGCAGCTGTCCGGAGTCGGCGTCAGTCCTGGCCGGGTCGACGGTCCCCGCGTCCCCGTGGCCGCTGACCTGCCGGAACCCGCTTCGTCGCCCGCTCCTGCGGATCTCGAAGCCGAAGCGGGCAAGATCGGGCAGGCGGCGGCTTCGGTGGCGGCCGCGTTGTCCGATCGTGCCCGTTCTGTGTCCGGAGATGCCCGGTCAGTGCTGGAGACGACGGCCGCGATGGCGGCCGATCCGGCGTTGGCGGCGTCCGCGGAGAAGCTCGTCCTCGAGCGCTCGCTTCCGGCACCACGAGCGGTGTGGGAGGCGGCCGGGGAGTTCATGGCGGCGCTGCGGGCCGCAGGCGGGTACATGGCCGAACGCGCGCGGGACGTCGCGGACGTGCGCGACCGGATTGTCGCCGCGTTGCTGGGGGTGGCCCCGCCCGGCGTGCCGGACCTGACGTCGCCGAGCGTGCTGGTGGCGCGGGACCTCGCCCCGGCCGACACCGCGGGCCTTGACCCGGACCTGGTCCTGGCGCTGGTGACGGCCGAAGGCGGCCCGACGAGCCACACCGCGATCCTGGCGCGGGCGCTGGGGATCCCGGCGGTGGTGGCGTGCGCCGGAGTTCTGGAGCTGGACAGTCCGGGGCTCGCGGTCGACGGTGCGGCGGGCACGGTGGTCCCCTCGGACGGCACCGTCCGGGCGCCGGCCCGGACCGCCCGGCCGACGTGGGACGGCGTCGGCCGCCTCGCCGACGGCCACCGCGTCAAGCTCCTCGCGAACGTCGGCTCGGCGGCGGACGCCGCTGCCGCCGCCGCGGCCGGTGCCGAAGGAGTCGGGCTGTTCCGCACCGAATTCTGTTACCTCACCGCGGCTTCCGAGCCGACGGAGGCCGAGCAGCGGGCGGCGTACGCGGCGGTTCTCGCGCCGTTCGCGGGAAAGCCGGTCGTGGTTCGCACGCTGGACGCCGGCTCCGACAAGCCCTTGGAGTTCCTGCCGATGGGCGAGGAACCCAACCCGGCACTGGGTGTCCGCGGGCTGCGGGTGGCGTTCGACCGCCCGGAGTTGCTGGACCGCCAGCTCACGGCGATCACGGCGGCGGCCGCGGACACGGGAGTCGAGCTGTCGGTGATGGCCCCGATGGTGGCCACGGCAGCGGAAGCGGAGTGGTTCGCGTCGCGAGCCCGCGCGGCGGGCATCGCCCGGGTGGGCGTGATGATCGAGGTTCCCGCGGCGGCGTTGTGCGCCGACGCGATTCTCGCCGTCGTCGATTTCGTTTCGCTGGGAACCAACGACTTGACGCAGTACGTCTTCGCCGCGGACCGCCAGCTGGGCGCGGTGGCGGCGTTGAACGCCCCGGACCAGCCGGCGCTGCTGCGGCTGGTGGGGATGGTCGCGGAAGCCGGTGCGGCGGCGGGAAAGCCGGTGGGCGTGTGCGGCGAAGCGGCGGCGGACCCCGCCTTGGCGCCCGTGCTGGTGGGCTTGGGCGTGACGTCGTTGTCGATGAACGCGGTGGCGCTGGCGGGCGTGGGATCGGCGTTGCGCGAGGTGGACCTGGCAGCGTGCCGCGCCCGGGCACGGCCGGATCGCGGGTGAGCGCGGTGGCCGGTCCCGGATCCGGGACCGGCCACCAGAATCAGTCCGCTTCGGGGAAGTGGATGTCGGCGACGTGGACGTCGACGACCTCGACGTCGAGCCCCAGGTACTGCTCGACGGCGTCGATCACCGCGACGCGGATCTGCTCGCCCAGCGCCTTGACGGCGTGCCCGAACTCGACCACCACGGGGATGGTGACCCAGGCGACCTCGTCGGCGAGTTCGACGGTGATGCCGTCGCCGGCGACGCTGTGCACGCCCTCGGTCTGCGCCGCGATCCGCGTGACGATCTTGCCGACCACGCCGTCGGCCACGGTGGTGCTGCCGCGGCTGCCCGGCGCGGGGCGGGTCGCGGGCGCGTCGGCTTCGGGCTCGGTCACCGCGACCGGCTCGGCGACGGGCTCCGCCTCGACAGCTTCGGCAACCGGCTCGGTCTCCGCGGTTTCGGCCACCGGGGCGGTTTCGGCGGTCGGCTCTTCGTCCGCCACTTCGGCCACCGGCTCGGTGTCCACAGCTTCCGCAACCGGCTCGTCGTCCGCCGCTTCGGCAGCGTCTTCGGTCTCGTCCGTGTCGTCCTCTTCGGCGTCCTCGGCGACCGCCTCCTCGCCGGCTTCCGCGGTGTCTTCGGCGGTTTCCGTGGCGGTGTCCGCCTCAGGTGCGGAATCGGTTTCCTCGACCACGGCCGCCGCCTCGGTCGCGGGTTCGGGCTCGGCAGTCCCGTAGGAGTACCCGCCCGAGCCGGCGGTTTCGTTCTGGGGGCGGCCGAAGATGCTGTTGATGACGTCGGACATGGTTTCCCTTTCCGGGAGCGACGACTACCTGTGGGGACAGCAGACGGCGACATGGTAGGGGAGAGCCCGTGACGTGCGTCACGGGCCCCCGCCTTCGAGACTCGCTTGTGTCCCAACAGATATCCGGCTGATCACCGTCCGTCAGGCCGCGTTCGGCGGTCGGTGATCAAGCGGGGAATCACGTCCTTGAATTGCCTTCTTTTTGCCCAGTGGACATTTCTAGTCGTTCCGGAAAAGGCCGGCCGGAACGCTCGAGCCCAGTGCCTGGTAACCCGCCGGGTTCAGGTGCAGGTGGTCGCCGACGTCGTACGCGGGCCGCAGCTGGGACGGCTTCGCGGGGTCGCGGGTCACCTTGTCGAAGTCCAGCAGTGCGTCGAAGTGACCCGGCTGGCGGATCCACGCGTTCACCCGCTGGCGGGCCTCCTCCCGCGCCGGGTCGTCGTAGGCGGTGTTGCCGCCGAACGGCGTGATCGTCGCGCCGTACACGCGGATGTCCTGGGCGTGCGCACGGACGATGATCTGGTCGTACGCGTCGATCAGCTGCGCCGCCACGTCGCCGGCGGCCGCCGGGGTGGCCGTGCCGATGTCGTTGACGCCCTCGAACACGATCGCCCACGAAACCCCGCTCGTGGACAGCAGATCGCGGTCCAGGCGGGCCAGCACGTTGGGGCCGAGGCCGTCCTGCAGGACGCGGTTGCCGCCGGCCGCCTCGTTGACCACGGACACGCCGTGCAGGCGCGCGGCCAGCACGTTCGGCCAGCGGTCGTTGCCGTTGGTCGTCGAGCCGCGGCCGTCGGAGATGGAGTCGCCGATCACCGCCACCGCGGACGCCGGGGACAGCACCTCGATGCCGCTGAGGAAGTACCAGTGGTCGACCGGGGTCGCGCCCGGCAGTTCGAGATCGGAGACGTGGTTGCCGGAGAGCAGGTACGACGTCGTGCGGGAGCCCGGGTGCGAGGTGATCGACGTCGAAGCCTGCCCGTGCGCGAGGTACGCCGTCACGGCGATGTTCTCCAGCGACCGCACCGGGAAGGGCAGCGGGTCGGACACGACCTGGGCGCCCTGCGGGACCGTCGTGGACGGCTTGCCGTGGAAGGTCACCGGAAGGACGCTGCCCGGCACCACGGAGGAGACGCCGGCCGCGCCGGACACCGGGCGCGCGACCGACACCGCGGTCAGCGGCAGCGGTGCCCCGCCGAAGGCGTTGGAGAACCGCAGCCGGATCCGCGGGCCGCCGACCGTCACCTGCGCCGTCTCGCGCAGCGACGCGTTGTCGAGCACCCGGTCGGTGCCGGTGAACGGGGCCGGGGGCAGGTTGCCCGGCTCGGTCAGCTGGGGCATCGACGTCCACGTCGCCACCCAGTGCGACGGCGCGGGCCGGGCGGACGCGCCCACGAACAGCACGGTCAGCACGGCCAGGATGGAGATCACCAGAGGACGTTTCATAACGAGAACTCCGGGGTCAGGACCCGGTCGGCGCCGACGACGCGGCGTGGCCCGGTCAGCGTGCAGTGCAGGGTCGCGACGATCTGTTCACTCGAGGTGCCGACCCGCAGCTCGACGTCACCGGGGTCGACCTGGCGCTGCCACGCCCGTCCGGTGTAGGACGTCAGGTCGGCGTGCAGGGCGATCTCCAGGACGCAGGTCTGCCCCGGCGGCAGGGAAACCCGGCGGGCGGCGATGAGCTGACGCTCCGGCCGCGCCACCTCGGCCACCGGGTCGTGCAGGTAGACCTGCACGACTTCGGACGTCTCGCGCCCGTGGTCGTTGCGCAGCGTGACCCGCACCCGGCAGACGCCGTCGGTCGGCCACAGCGACCCCGTCGCGCTGACGTCCAGCCAGGTCGCCGGCGCGTAGGAGAGGCCGTGCCCGAACGGGAACAGCGGTGAGGGATCCACTGTGGACACCTCGCTGCGCCGGCCGAGCGGCGCGGCGAGGTAGGTCGACGGCTGGCTCGCCCCGGCCGCCGGGAAGCTCACCGGCAGCCGTCCGGCCGGGTTGATCCGTCCACTGAGGACGTCGGCCAGCGCGCCCGCGCCTTCTTCGCCGGGGTAGAAGCCGCAGACGACCGCGGCCAGCCGCGGCAGCTGCCGGGACAGCTCGTACGGCCGCCCGGAGAGCAGGACCACCACCACCGGCTTGCCGGTGTCGAGCAGGGCGTCGAGCAGCTCCTCCTGACGGCCCGGCAGCCGCAGGTCGGCCGCGTCGCAGCCTTCGCCGGACGTCCCGCCGCCGAACAGCCCGGCCCGGTCGCCCAGCACGGCCACGCACACCGACGCGTCCGCGCAGGCCGCCACCGCTTCGGCGATCCCTTCGTCGTCCCCGCCGGTGACCGGGCAGCCCAGTGCGTAGGTCACGTCGTAGGCCGAGCCCAGCGCCTCGAGCACGGTCGGCACGGAGACGCCGAACGGGACGTCGGGGTGGTGCACGCCGACGTGCAGCGGGAAGGAGTAGCAGCCGAGCATCGCGCCGGGTGTGTCCGCCCGCGGCCCCACCACCGCGACCCGGCTACCGGGGGCGAGCGGAAGCGTGCCGTCGTTGTGCAGCAGCACGATCGAGCGCTCGGCCACCTCGCGCGCCAGCGCCCGCGACTCGGCGTCGTCGAGGTCGATCTCCTCGGGGACCTCGGGTGCCCAACCGGCGTCGAGCAGCCCCAGTTCGCACTTCTGGCGCAGCACCCGTTCGAGGGCGCGGTCGACGGCGGCGACATCGACCGCGCCCCCTTCCACCGCGGCGAGCAGTGGCTCGCCGTAGCAGTCCATGGTCGGCAGCTCGACGTCGATGCCCGCGGTGAGCGCCTGCCGGGCGGCGTCGGCGCGGTCGGCGGCGACACCGTGCAGGCGGTGCAGGAACGCCACCGAGAAGTAGTCGGCGACCACCGTGCCGTCGAACCCGTAGGTGTCCCGCAGCAGGTCGGTCAGCAGGCCCGGGTCGGCGGCGGACGGGAGGCCGTCGGTGTCGGTGTAGGCGTTCATCACCGACCGGGCGCCCGCGCGCAGCGCCAGCTCGAACGGGGGCAGCAGGACGTCGGCGATCTCCCGCGGGCCGGCCGAAACCGGCGCCAGGTTGCGCCCGGCGCGCGAGGCGGAGTACCCGACGAAGTGCTTCAGCGTGGCGACGATGCCGGAGGATTCGAGCCCGGCGACGTACGCGCTGCCGATCGTGCCGACCAGGTAGGGGTCCTCGCCGATGGTCTCCTCGACCCGGCCCCAGCGCAGGTCGCGGGCCACGTCGAGGACCGGGGCGAGCCCCTGGTGCACGCCCAGTTCGCGCATGGTCCGCCCGATCTTCGCCCCCATCCGGCGCACCAGGTCCGGGTCGAACGTGGCGCCCCACGATAGCGGCGCCGGGTAGATCGTCGCCTGCCACGCGGCCAGCCCGGTCAGGCACTCTTCGTGCACCACCGCCGGAATCCCGAACCGGCCGCTGGCGACGATCTGCCGCTGGGTGCGGGCGAGGCTGTGCGCGCCGATCACCGGGTCGACCGGCCGGGTGCCGAAGGCGCGGGTCAGCTGCCCGATGCCGTGGCGGACCAGCTCGTCGAAGTCCACCGCCGCGTCGACGAACTCGTGCTGGTGCGGGGCCATTTCGCCGCCGGAGTCGATGCCCACCCAGACCCCGTAGAGCTGGGCGAGCTTCTCGCGCAGGGTCATCCGGGCCATCAGGGCCCGGACGCGTTCGCCCGGGTCGGCCGCGGGGTCGCGCCACGGCTCTCCGGCCGTGGTGGGCTGCGTGGTCAAGGCTTTCCGCCCTTCGTCTGGGGAGGAGTGGGGAAGAGGAGACGGTTCAGGGGAGTGCGCGGGTGGAGCGCCGCACCACCAGGCCGGTGTCGAGCGTGACGTGGGTCCGCTCGACCTCGTCGCCGTTGATCAGGGCGATGAGCATGCGGATGGCGCGGTGCCCCATCTCGCGGATCGGCTGGTCCACAGTGGTCAGTGGCGGGCTGCAGAGCGCCGACTCGGGCACGTTGTCGAAGCCCACCACGGAAAGGTCGTCGGGCACGGCCAGCCCGAGTTCGCGGGCCGCGTCCACGGTCGCGATGGCCGAGATGTCGTTCGCGGCGAACACCGCCGTCGGCCGGTCCGGCCCGGTCAGCAGGGCGTGCGCCGAGGCCGCGGAGACTTCCGGGTCGTAGGCGCCGATCCGGATCAGGTCTTCGTCCGGGGTGATGCCCGCGGCCGTCAACGCCCGCAGGTACCCCGTCTTCCGCAGTTCGGCCGACTGCAGATCCGGCCGGCCGGCGAGGAAGGCGATCCGCCGGTGCCCCAGGTCGAGGAGGTGCTCGGTGGCCAGCTGGGCCCCGCGCAGGTTGTCGGAGTCGATCGTCGGCAGGTGCGAGGGCCCGGTGTGCGGGTCGACGGCGACGACCGGCGTGCCCGGGACGACATCCAGCGAAACGGTGGGGGTGACCAGCACGGCGCCGTCGACCAGGGTGCCGCTCAGCCGGGACAGGTAACGCTTTTCCCAGCCCAGCGGATCCCCGGTGCGCCCGCCCGCGGAGTAGACGACGAGCTCGAAACCGCTGCCGCGGATGGCGTCCGCCGCGCCCTTGAGCAGCTCCGTCGAGAACGGCTCCAGGTCGGCGACCAGGATGCCGATGACGTTCGTCCGGTGGTTTCTCAGGCTCTGCGCCACCAGGCTCGCTTCGTACCCGAGCTCTTCGATCACGGCGCGGACTCGCGCGAGCGTCGCGGCGGAGACGCCGTAGCGCTCGTTGATCACCTTCGAAACCGTGGCCACCGAGACGCCGGCCCGAGCGGCGACGTCACGGATGGTCACCCTGGAACTGGGCTGCATCGGCTCAGACTAACCATAGAAAACGTTATCGACAACGATTGACACGGCATTTGTCCCGGAGCAGACTCTTCGCCAACCCGGGCGCGGAAGCCGCCCCGTCCAACTCGGCCGAAGCTGTCAGGAGTGGACCCACGATGTTTGTGAAACGCCGCAATACCGTTCTCGCCGCCCTGGCGGCCGTCGTCCCGCTCGCGCTCGCCGCGTGCAGCGGTGGTGGTGGCGAGACCGCCGCTCAGCCGAGCGGGCCGGTCACGTTGACCTGGTGGCACAACGGCACCACCGATCCGATCAAGTCGGTCTGGGCGCAGGTCGTCGCCGATTACCAGAAGGCGCACCCCGAAGTCACGATCAAGGCCCAGCCGCTGCAGAACGAGGACTTCAACACGAAGGTGCCGCTCGCCCTGCAGTCTCCCGAGCCGCCGGACATCTACCAGTCCTGGGGCGCGGGCGACCTGTCCGGGCAGATCACCTCGGGCAAGGTCGCCGACATCACCGGCGACACCAAGGCGTGGATCGAGCAGGCCACCGGCAAGTTCGGCGAGAAGTGGCAGGTCGACGGCAAGCAGTACGGCGTGCCGTTCACGCAGCACTTCGTCGGCTTCTGGTACCGCAAGGACCTGTTCCAGCAGGCGGGGATCACCACCCCGCCGAAGACCATGGACGAGCTGAACGCCGCCGTCACGGCGCTGAAGGCCAAGAACATCGCGCCGATCTCGGTGGGCGGCAAGGACCGCTGGCCGGATGCCTTCTACTTCAACTACTTCGCCATCCGCGAATGCTCGACCGCGGTGCTCCAGCAGTCGGTGAAGGCGGTCAAGCTCGAGGACCCGTGCTGGACGAAGGCCGGGCAGGACCTCAAGAACTTCCTGGCCACCGAACCGTTCCAGACCGGGTTCGCCGGCACGCCCGCCCAGCAGGGCGCGGGCAGCTCCGCCGGTCTCGTCGCCAACGGCAAGGCCGCGATGGAACTGCAGGGCGACTGGGAGCCCGGCACGATGTCGTCGCTGACCGAGGACAAGGACCTGGACTCAAAGCTCGGCTGGTTCCCGTTCCCGACCGTGGCGGGCGGGCAGGGCGACCCGGCGGCCGCGCTCGGCGGCGGTGACGGTTTCGCTTGCACCACCCGTGCCTCCAAGGCGTGCACGGCCTTCCTGCAGTACCTGGTCAGCGAGCCGGTCCAGACCGAGCTCGCCGCGAAGGGGACCGGCCTGCCCGTGAACGCCGCGGCCGCGAAGTCGCTGAAAACCGACGTGCTCCGGCAGGTCAACGACTACGGCACGAAGGCGCCGTACGTGCAGATGTACTTCGACCGGGCCTTCCCGACGGCGGTCGGCGCCGCGCTGAACGACGCGGTGGCCAACATGTTCGCCGGCCAGGGCACCCCCGAAGGCATCGTGACCGCCGTCAACCAGGCCGCGGCGGGCAACAAGTGACCACGGCGACGACTCCGGCGCGGGCGGCGGCGCGGCCGCCCGCGCCGGCGGTCCGCGCCCGGGCGAAACGCTCCGGCCTCGGCAAACGCCTGGAGCTGGTGGTGCTGCTCGGACCGGCCCTGCTGGTGTTCGCCGGGTTCGTCCTGGTGCCGATCGGCATCGCCGCCTTCTACAGCCTGTTCAAGTGGAACGGCTTCGGCGCGCTCGACGACTTCGTGGGCTTCGACAACTACGCCGACGCGTTCACCGGCACGGTGTTCCAGAGCGCCATCGTGCACAACCTGATCATCGCCGGGTTGTCGATCGTGGTGCAGCTGCCGCTGTCGATCGGGCTGGCGATGCTGCTCAACCGGAAGCTGAAGGGCCGCGCGGTGCTGCGCGCCCTGGTGTTCGCCCCGTACGTGCTGTCCGAGGCGATCACCGCGGTCATCTGGTCGCTCATGCTGCAGCCGAACAGCTTCGCCGACCAGGTGCTTAAGAGCGCCGGGCTCGGCGGGCTGATCCACAACTGGCTGGCCGACCCGGGCATCGTGCTCTACACGCTGTTCGCGGTGATCACCTGGAAGTACATCGGCTTCGGCATCATCCTGCTGCTCGCCGGCCTGCAGGGTGTGCCCGCCGAACTGCGCGAAGCTGCGGCGCTCGACGGCGCTTCGGCGTGGCAGACCACCCGGCACGTCGTGCTGCCGCTGCTCGGCCCGACGATCCGGATCTGGATCTTCCTGTCGGTGATCGGCTCGCTCCAGCTGTTCGACGTCGTCTGGATCATGACCACCGGCGGCCCGGCGAACGCCTCGACGACGATGGCGAGCTACCTGATCGACCACGGCTTCAAGCGCTATGAGTTCGGGTTCGGTTCGGCGGTGGCGGTGATCCTCTTCGTCATCTGCTTCCTGTTCGCCCTGCTGTACCAGCGGTTCGCGCTCCGCCGGGACACCCAGGGCGCCCTGACCAGGATGGTGGGCTGATGCGGTCCGGCAAGTTCGGCCTGTCGATGGGCTACCTCGCGGCGATCGTCATCGTCGGCGTGACGGTCGTGCCGCTGCTGTTCGTCGTGCTCGGCGGGTTCCGCACCAACGCCCAGATCAACACCGACCCGGCCGGGCTGCCCGGCCCGTGGGTGACCGACAACTACGCCTCGGTACTGGGCTCGAGCGCGTTCTGGACGTTCCTGGGCAACAGCGCGCTGATCGCCGTGATCGCGACCGCGCTCGCGGTCGCGCTCGGGTCGATGGCCGGGTACGCCCTCTCGCGGTACCAGTTCAAGGGCCGGGAGGCGTTGTACACGCTGTTCACCATCGGCCTGCTGTTCCCGCTGACGGTGGCGACGCTGCCGCTGTACCTGTGGCTGCGCCAGCTGGGCATGCTCGAGAGCTTCTGGGGGGTGGCGATCCCCGAAGCGGCGTTCTCGCTGCCGGTGACGATCGTGATCCTGCGGCCGTTCATGCACGCCATCCCCGGCGAGATCGAGGACGCGGCCGTGCTCGACGGCGCCACCAGGCTCGGGTTCTTCTGGCGGATCCTGCTGCCGCTGTCGACGCCGGCGCTGACCACGGTCGCCGTGCTGGCCTTCGTCACCAGCTGGAACGCCTACCTGCTGCCGCTGCTGGTGTTCAACGACTCCGGGCACTTCACGCTCCCGCTCGGCGTCGCGATGTTCCAGTCCCAGTTCTCCCAGGACACCGCCAGGGTGCTCGCGTTCACCGCCCTGTCGGCGATCCCGGCGCTCGCGTTCTTCGTGCTCGCCGAACGGCGCATCGTCGGCGGGCTGACCGGATCCGTGAAGGGCTGACTCAGGAGGTCTCCCGTGCCGTCCGAGGTACATCGTCGTGCCTTCCTGCACTTGGTCGCGCTGGCCGGGGCCGGGTCCGTGGCCCTGCCGGGCCTGGCCGAAGCCGGGACCGGATTCCCGCTGGTGTCGCGGGGGAAGGCCGCGACGATCGTGGTCGGCTCGGGCGACCTGCCCGGGGTGCGGCGGGTCGCCGGCGACCTCGCTGCCGACGTCGAACGCGTCACCGGCGTGCGGCCCGCGGTGTCGTTCGACGTCGTGCCCGCGCACGGCCCGGTCGTCGTGGTCGGCACCCTGGGCCACAGCCCGCTGGTCGACGACCTGGTCGCCGCCGGGAAACTCGACGTCACCGGCATCGCCGGGAAGTGGGAGACGTCGCTGAGCCAGGTCGTCGACGGACGGCTCGTCCTCACCGGCAGTGACCAGCGCGGGGTGATCTACGGCGTCTACGAGGTCTCCCGGCGCATCGGTGTCTCGCCCTGGTACTGGTGGGCGGACGTGCCGCCGCGGCGGCAGCCGGAGCTGCACCTGCCGGGGGAGCGGTTCAGCCTCGGCACCCCGCACGTGAAGTACCGCGGCTTCTTCATCAACGACGAGAACCCGGCGCTGGGCACCTGGGCCCCGGCCTACTTCGGGCCGGGCCAGGCACCCGGTTTTCCGAACGGCTTCAACCACCTGTTCTTCGCCAAGGTCTTCGAGACCATGCTGCGGCTGCGGGCCAACTACCTGTGGCCGGCGGTGTGGGGGCGCGCGTTCGCCGAGGACGACCCGCTCAACCACGCCACGGCCAAGGAATACGGCATCGTGATGGGCACCTCCCACGAGGCGCCGATGATGCGCGGCATCGAGGAATGGAACCGGCACGCGGTGCCCGCGGTCCGCGACGCGGCCGGGAACATCACCACCCCGGGGCACGATCCGTACGGCGGCACGGGGGAGTGGAGCTTCCGCCGCAACGGCGAAGCGATCAAGGCCTACTGGACCGACGGGATCCGCCGGATGGTCCGGGAGGACTTCGAAGGCGTCGTCACGCTCGGCATGCGCGGCAACGGCGACGTCGGCCTCCCCGACGGCGACGGCATCGAGCTGATGCAGGAGATCATCGCCGCCGAACGGGAGATCCTCGCCAGGGAGACCGGCCGCGACCTCACCACGGTGCCGCAGGTCTGGACGCTCTACAAGGAAGTCCAGCGGTACTGGGCCAAGGGCCTGCGGCCGCCGGACGACGTCATCGTCGTGTTCACCGACGACAACTGGGGCAACATCCGCAAGATGCCCGACCTGTCCCTGCCGCCGCACCCGGGTGGTTACGGGCTCTACTACCACTTCGACTACGTCGGCGGCGGCCGCAATTACAAGTGGGTCGACACCGCGTTGCTCGCGAACACGTGGGAGCAGCTGCACCAGGCGTACGCCTTCGGCAACGACCGGCTGTGGGTGGCCAACGTCGGGGACATGAAGGGCAACGAACTGCCGCTGCAGTTCTTCCTCGACTACGCCTGGGACCCCGCCTCGCTGCCGGCCGAGCGACTGTCCACCTGGGAGCGTCAGTTCGCCGCGGAGAACTTCGGCGCGGCCCTGGCGGCGGACATCGCCGGAGTGCTGCACGACTACGGGCGGCTGCAGTCCCGCCGCAAGCCGGAGCTGCTCAACCGGCGGATCACGGTGGACGCGGCCGGCGCGATCACCTACGACGACCAGATGACGCCGTTCAGCCTGGTCAACTACCGCGAGCTGGACCGCGTCACCGACGAGTGGCACGACCTCGCGGCGCGGGTGGCGAAGATCGGCGCGCGGCTGCCCGCGGCGTTCCAAGACGCCTTCTACGAGCTGGTCCAGTACGCGGCCCAGGCGACGGCGAACCTCTACGCGCTGCGGCGGGCCGAGTTCACGAACCTGCTGTACGCCGCCCAGGGCCGGGCGTCGGCGAACGCGCTGGCCGCCGTCACCGAGGCCCGGTTCGCCGACGACCTGGCGCTGGCGGAGAAGTACAACACGAGCATCGCGGGCGGCAAGTGGAAGGGTTTCCAGACCCAGCCGCACATCGACTACGGCGACGTCGCCCGCTACGGCCCGAACGCGCCGTGGCAGCAGCCGGAGAAGGACAACGTCGCCCTGCCGGACGTGATCTTCCCGGCGGTCCGGCGGGTGGACGTGCCGGCCGCGGCCGCGCTGGGGGTCGCGGTCGACGGCTCGCCGGACGCGTGGCCCGGCGCCGCGGGACGGCCGGCATTGCCCGAGTTCAGTCCCTACCAGAGCGCGCCACCGCAGTACGTCGACGTCTTCAACCGCGGCCGGACCCCGTTCCGCTGCACCGTTTCGCCCGGTGCGCCGTGGGTGCTGGTCGAGCCGCGCGGCGGCCGGGTCACCGAGGAGCTGCGGATGACCGTCCGGATCGACTGGCGCCGGGCCCCGAAGGGCACCACGACGGTGCCGATCACGGTGTCGGGCGCGGGGAGCTCGGTCGTGGTGGACGCCGTCGTGCGCAATCCGGTCTCGCCGGTTCGCGGGTTCGTCGAAGCCGGCGGGTACGTGTCGATGGAGGCCGACCACTGCAGCGCGAACGTCGGCGCCGGCGAGGTGGCGTGGCGGCGCATCCCGGACATCGGACGGACCGGGGCGGGGATGACCCCGTTCCCGGTGACGGCGGCGAGCCGCGCACCGGGAGCGGGGCCGCGCCTGGAGTACCGGACGACGCTGTTCACGACCGGGCCGGTGACGGTGTGGGCGTACTTGTCCCCGCGCAGCAACGTGCTTGCGGGCGACGGGCTGAGGTACGCGATCGCGTTCGACGACGCGGAACCGCAGGTCGTGAACATCACGAAGGCCACGGGCGCGGACGACACGTCCATGAACCGCCAGTGGGAGCGGACCACTTCGGACAACGTGAACCTGACGGCGACGCAGCACGTGATCGGGGCGGCGGGACCGCACGTGCTGAAGTTCTGGATGGTCGACCCGGCGGTGATCGTGCAGAAGCTGGTGATCGACACGGGCGGGCTGCGGCCGAGTTACCTGGGGCCGCCGGAAAGCGTGCGGTGGCCGTGGTGAGGGAGCTTGCCGGAGAGCACGGGGCGAGCGAGCTCGCCGAAGCAACTGAACGACAGCCGGCGCCGCGCCCGCCGGCCGTGGATCAGCCTCGATCCCTACCTCGCTCCGCCGGTCAGCACCCGGTAACCCCGGTGCGCCGGGGCCGCCGTGCTGTGGCGGACCACCAAGCTGGTCGCCAGTTCGAGGCGGTGGCTCTCCGGGTCCACGCCGCGGGCCAGCGAAATCGCCAGCCGGGCGCCGGCCGCCGCCATCTCCTGCAGGGGCTGGCGGACCGTGGTCAGCTCCGGGGTGAGCCAGCGGGCGATCGGCAGGTCGTCGAAGCCCACCACCGAAAGGTCGTCCGGGATGCGCAGCCCCGCGTCACGCGCCGCCTCGTACACGCCGAGGGCCTGCAGGTCGCTGCCGGCGAACACCGCCGTCGGCCGGTCCGGGAGGGTGAGCAGTGACGCCAGCTCCCGGTAACCGGCGCGGACGTGGAAGTCGCCGCGGCGCACCAGCGCCGGGTCGAACGCCAGGCCGGCCGTCTCCAGCGCCGTGCGGTACCCGTCGATCCGGGCCCGGCTGCACAGGACCCCTTCCGGCCCGCCGATCATCGCGATCCGGCGGTGGCCCAGGTCGATCAGGTGCCGGGTGGCCGTCAGCCCGCCCTGCCAGTTCGTGGCCCCGATCGAGGGCGTCTCCGGCCCCGGCGCGCCGGCCGGGTCGACCACGACCAGCGGGATGTCCCGGGCCCGGAGCTTCGCCAGCTGCCCGCCGGTGAAGTCCGAGCACACCGAGACGATGCCGACCGGCCGCCGGGCGAGGACGCTCTCCAGCCAGCTCTGCCCGGGCGTGTGCCGGCCCGACGAATCGGCCAGCACCACCGCCATTCCGTTTTCGCGGGCAACGCACTCGACCCCGCGGATGATTTCAAGAGCCCACGTGCTTTCGAGTTCGTGGAACATCAGTTCCAGCAGCCGGGAACGGCGGGAACGTTCGTCGGCCCGCCGCCGGTACCGGTATTTCCCGATCACGGCTTCGACGCGGGCGCGGGTGCTTTCGGCGACGTCGGGACGGCCGTTCAGCACTTTCGAAACTGTCGGGACGGAGACACCGGTCTCGGCGGCGATCCGGGCGATGGTCACCCGGGACTCGGTCGGCTCGAGCTCGTCAGACTTCGTTGTCATGACGGAGATTCTAGGTCATCGAAACCTGATTTGAAACGGTTGGAAAGTTTCGGAACACCATTGTCTCACGGAGGGTGAAGATGTCGGGAAGAATTCCTAAGAAACGCGTCCTCGCGACGGTCGCGGCCGTCATGGGTATTGCCGCGTGGCAGGCGCCCGCCGCGTCGGCGTCGGTGCCGCTGCAATACACCACGAACCGTTACGTCGGCAGCGCGGTGGCCGCGGCGTACCTGGCTTCGGAAACCGATTACCGGGCGGTGCTCACGCGCGAATTCGACAACGTGACGCCGGAGAACGAGATGAAGTGGGGGACGATCGAAGCCGTGCGGGGCCAGTACGACTGGTCCGGCGCGGACGCGATCGTCCAGTACGCGCAGACGCACCACAAGACCGTCCGCGGGCACACGCTGGTCTGGCACTCCCAGCTCCCGGACTGGGTCGGCGCGCTGCCCGCCGACGAGCTCCGCCGGGTCCTGCGCGACCACGTCACCACGGAAGTCAAGCGGTACAAGGGGAAGATCCGCGCCTGGGACGTCGTCAACGAGATCTTCAACGAAGACGGCACCTGGCGCGACACCGTCTTCCACCAGAAGCTCGGCGAGGGCTTCGTCGCCGACGTCTTCCGCTGGGCGCACGCGGCCGACCCGCACGCCAAGCTGTACATCAACGACTACAACATCGAAGGGATCAACCCGAAGAGCGACGCGGTGTACAACCTGGTGAAGACGCTGCGGCGGCAGGGCGTGCCGATCAGCGGCGTCGGCATCCAGGGCCACCTGTCCATCCAGTACGGCTTCCCCGGCCAGTACCGCGAGAACCTCGCCCGGTTCGCCAAGATCGGCGTGGAGACCGCGGTCACCGAGGCCGACGTCCGGATCCCGACCCCGCCCGACGCGGCCAAGCTCGCCACCCAGGCGAGCTACTTCGGTCAGCTGTGGGACGGCTGCCACGCCGTCCGCAAGTGCGTCGAGTTCACGACGTGGGGCTTCACGGACCGGCACTCGTGGGTGCCCGACGTCTTCCCCGGCGAAGGCGCGGCCTGCCTGTTCGACGAGAACCTGCGCCCGAAGCCGGCGTACTTCGCCCTCAACCCCTGACCGGACCGGGGCGCAGCCCGCGCTCGGTGAGCGCGGCGAGGATGCGGGGAACCGCAGCGAGGGTGGCCGGGCGGCCTTCGTGCATCAGCACGACGCCGCCCGGCTGCGCTTGCCCGGCCGCGGCGACGATCTCGTCCGCGGAGCACCCCGCCCAGTCGCGGGTGTCGACCGTCCACAACACCTCGGTCAGTCCTTGTGCCGCAACGGTTTCCGCGACGGCGGGGCCGGTGTCGCCGTAGGGCGGCCGGAACAGGACCGGGCTGGTGCCGGTGAGCTCGGCGAGGAGGTCCTGCGTGCGCCGGACCTCCTCGTCGCGCGCCGGACGATCGAGCGTGGTCAGCCGCGGGTGGGTCCAGGTGTGGTTGCCGATCTCGTGCCCGGCCGCGGCGATCGCCCGCACCAGCGCGGGGTGCGCCTCGGCGTGCTCGCCCCACAGGAAGAACGTCGCCCGCGTGCCGTCGAGGGCGGCCAGCAGCGCCGGGGTCGTCTCCGGGTACGGGCCGTCGTCGAAGGTCAGCGCGACGGTGTCCATCAGCGGGCCAGCGCGGCCAGCCGCTTCGCCGTCGGCCAGCGGACGTTCCACGCCCAGCCCAGCTTCTCGAACACCCAGATCACCCGGGCGGAGACGTCGAGCTGGCCGCGCAGCACGCCGTGGCGGGCCGACGTCGGGTCCGCGTGGTGGGTGTTGTGCCAGGACTCGCCCATCGACAGGATGGCCAGCGGCCAGAAGTTCGCCGAGCGGTCGCGGCTGGCGAAGGGGCGTTCGCCGATCATGTGGCAGATCGAGTTGACCGACCACGTCACGTGGTGCTGGAAGGAGATCCGGGCCAGGCCCGCCCACAGGAAAGCGGTCAGCGCGCCCCACCACGACAGCGTGATCAGGCCGCCGAGCAGCGGCGGGAGCAGCAGGCTCACCACCACCCACAGCGGGAAGAGCCGGTCGACGACGCGCAGGTCGCGGTCGGCGGCCAGGTCCGGGGCGAACCGGTCGACGTTGGTCTTGTCGCGGCCGAAGAGCCAGCCCATGTGCGCGTGCCAGAACCCGCGGGCGAGCGCCACCGGCGAGGTCCCGAACAGCCACGGCGAGTGCGGGTCGCCCTCGCGGTCGGAGAAGGCGTGGTGCCGGCGGTGGTCGGCGACCCAGACGAGCACCGGGCCCTGCGCGGCGAGCCCGCCGGCGATGGCCAGCGCGATCCGCAGCGCCCGTTTCGCGCGGAAGGAGCCGTGGGTGAAGTAGCGGTGGTAGCCGACGGTGATCCCGAGCGTCGAAACCACGAAGAACGCGCCGGCGATCGTGAGGTCGAGCCAGCTGACGCCCCAGCCCCAGAACACCGGGACGGCGACGGCCAGCGCCACGAACGGGACCAGCAGGAACGTGCGGATGGTGATGAGCTCGGGGATCGTCTGCTTGCCGGAGAGCACCGGTTTCGGGGCCGGCCGGGCAGCCTTCACGGAGGCGGTCATGCACTACTCGATTCGAGGTCTACGCCGCGCGGGGCGCGGAAGGCCGGGGGCGGGAACACCCGGCGGTCAGTGGTCTGGCGGGTGGCCGGGCGGGTCGCCGCTCCTGCCGGCGATCGGCCTCGAGGCCACGGTACGAGAGTGAGACCGGCCGGACGCCGGCATACGGGGGGTGCTCTCGTACCCCACCCACGTTACCGGACCGTTGTGAATCCGCAGTGTGGCGGCCGACGAGAAAGGCCCCCGCCCCTGGTGGGGCGAGGGCCTCAGGCTGCCTCGTGGCTCAGATGACGCTGACGCGCTGGGCCTGCGGGCCCTTCTGGCCCTGGCCGATTTCGAACTCCACGCGCTGACCCTCGTCGAGCGACTTGAAGCCGCTGCCCTGGATCTCGGAGTAGTGGACGAACACGTCCGGACCCCCGCCGTCCTGCGCGATGAAGCCGAAGCCCTTTTCGCCGTTGAACCACTTGACACTGCCCTGAGCCATACCCATACCTACTCTTTGTTGTGAGCCTGGATGTCCCATTCGGACACCGGTCTCGCCACCATCCTCGCATCACCCGCCCCCGCGTGGCCACCCCCGGTGGTCAAACTCCCCAATCGGGGCGCAGCGGCATGCCCATCCCGCCCTCGCTGTCGGTCCGCACGCCGAGGATGTGGTGCAGCTCGATCTCGCGGCGTTCGAAGGCCAGCCGGCAGGCCGCGAGGTAGAGCGCCCACACCCGGCTGCGCCCGGCACCGGCCTCGGCGACGGCTTCGTCCCAGTGCTCGTCGAGGTTGGCGCACCAGCCGGCCAGCGTCTTCGCGTAGTGCTCGCGGAAGTTTTCCGAGTGGCGCACCTCCAGTCCGGCGTCGTGCATGGCCGTCATGAGCTCGCCCGGTGCCTCCAGCTCGCCGTCCGGGAAGACGTAGCGGTCGATGAACCCGCGCGAGCGGTGCGCGACGCTCGTGTCCGGGTTGGTGATGCAGTGGTTGAGCAGCCGTCCGTGCGCCTTGAGCTTGCCGGCCAGGAAGCGGAAGTAGCCGGGGACGTTGCGGGCGCCGATGTGCTCGGTCAGGCCGATCGACGAGATCGCGTCGAACCCGGTCTCGGTGACGTCCCGGTAGTCCTGGTGCCGGATCTCGGCGCGGTCGGCGATGCCGAGCGCGACGATGTTCTTCTGCGCCCACTGGGCTTGTTCACGCGAAAGGGTGACGCCGATGGCCTCGACGCCGTAGTGCCGGACGGCGTGTGCGACCATCCCGCCCCAGCCGCAGCCGACGTCGAGCAGCCGCATGCCGGGCTTGAGGCCGAGCTTCTTGCAGACGAGGTCGAACTTGTGCGCCTGGGCCTCCTCCAGCGTGGCGCCCTCATGGGGGAACACCGCGCACGTGTAGGCCATCGACGGGCCGAGGACCAGCTCGTAGAACCGGTTGGACACGTCGTAGTGGCTCGAGATGGCTTCGCTGTCCCGCTCCTTCGAGTGCCGCAGCGCGGTCATCCCGCGCCGGAACCGGCTCGGGTGCTCCTCGGCGGGCGGCTTCACCAGCCGCAGGTGCCGCGGGCCGAGCTTGCGCAGCAGCCATAGCCGGTCGGCCGGGGTGAGCTGGTCGACCTGCGTGGCCAGCGCGCGCAACGCCGTGTAGAGGTCGCCCCGCACCTCGAGCGCGCCGGCGACGTACGCGCGGGCGAGGCCGAGGTCGCCGGGGGAGGACATCAGGTAGTCCAGCGCCAGCGGCGAGCGCACCTCGATGGCCACCGGCGCGTCGGCCGGGCCGCTGCGGCTGCCGTCGTAGGCGGTGATCGACACCTCGGCGCGGGGGCCGAGCAGCCGTTCGAAGACGGCGCCGACGGTGATGCTTTCCTGGGTCACGTTCGTTCCTTTCACCGGCGGCGGACGCATTTTTCGTAGAGGCCGAGCAGCCGCTCGCGCGGGTCGTAGGTGCGCTTGAGCTCCCGGTAGGCGTCACCGTTGTAGAGCCGCCAGAACTCGTCCTCGGTGTAGAAGCTGTCCGAGTAGAGCGACTTGTGCCCGCCGAGGCGGGTGACCTCGGCTTCGATCATCCGGTTGTGCACGCCGTCGCGCTCGCCCGGGTCCAGGGGCACGGCCGACCAGAACCCGAAGTTGACGTAGAGCTCGTCGGGGTCCAGTTCGTACAGCGGCCAGCGGACACCGCCGGGCCGCTGGCGCAGCGGGCAGATCCAGACCGGGCTGATCGGGATCTCCCGCTCGAAGAACTCGAGGAACTCCGCGGCCCGGTCCAGGGGGACCTCGATGTCCTGCACGATCGTCTCCTCCGGCGGGAGGCGCCGGAGCTTCAGCAGCCGTTCGGCGATGCGGAACCGGCGATCGAGCGCGACGGCCTTCCAATACACCGAGGACCGCAGGAACCGGCGGCCGAGCAGCAGCCGGGGCAGCCGGTGCTGGACGCCGAACGCGCGCGAGCACCAGAACCAGTCGGTGTCCCAGCGCCAGAGGTAGTCCCGGGTGGTGAGGTGGTCGGTCTCGCGCCGCTGGATGGAGCGGTAGTAGATGTCCAGCCAGGTGTAGTCGCTCGTGGCGGGCGCGGTGTCGCGGAACGTCCCGAGCGTCAGGTACAGCTCGTCCGGGCCGAAGACCGTTCCGTCGACGAAGTCGTGCTCGCCGCTGTCACAGGCTTCGCGCAGGGCACCGAAGTAGGTGTCCCGGTCGTGGAAGCGGACGTGCCGGAGCTCGACGAACGGTTTGACCGGTTCCAGCAGGATCTTCAGCCGCAGCGCGTAGCCGAGGGTGCCGTAGGAGTTCGGGAAACCGTGGAACAGGTCGCGGTGCTCGTTGTCCGGCGTGGCCAGGACGATCCGGCCGTCGCCGGTGAGGATCTCGAGCTCCAGCACCGACTCGTGCGGCATCCCGTTGCGGAAGGACGAGGACTCGATGCCGAGGCCGGTCACCGCGCCGCCGAGCGTGATGGTCTTCAGCTGGGGCACGACCAGCGGCATCAGCCCGTGCGGCAGGGTGGCGTCGACGAGCTGTTCGTAGGTGACCATCCCTTCGACGTCGGCGGTGCGGGTCTCGGGGTCGACGTGCAGCACGTGGGTGAAGCCGGAGACGTCCAGCCCGGGGTGCTTCGCGGCGGCCCGGGAGCGGAACAGGTTGGAGGTCCGCTTCGCGAGCCGGACGGTCGCTGCGCCGTCGATCGCGGTGAGCTGCTGTCTCAGTGCGTCGACACGGGCTTCGTGCTCGGGGAACGCCGGGGCGGCCGGCGCCCCGGCCTGATCGATGGTCACGAACTCGATCCTGCCTCACGCGGACGGCGGACGCACTGCGCCGCCAGGGCACGGTTTTGCCGGCCGTCCCGGGTGGTGGGAACGGTTCAGGCGACGGCACGGAGCGGAGCTTGCCCGTCGAGGAGCGACTCCGCGTCGGCGAGGAAGGCGTCGATCTGCCGCAGCCGATCGGCGGTGCGCCGCTCGATGGCGGCCAGCCGGTCGGCGCGCCGCCGGGCGTCGTCGACGATCCGGTAGGCCCGCGCGCGGGCGTCGGCGGTGCGCCGGTCCGCGGCCTCTTCCGCGTCCCGGATGATCGCGGCGGCCCGCTCCCGGGCCGTCTCGACGATCCCGCGGGCTTCCGCGTGCGCCAGTTCGAGCAGGTGGCGGACGCGGTCCCCGACGGCGGCCGGGTCGGCGGGCGTGCGGCACAGCCGGTCGGCGCGGGCGCTCAGCTCGGCGTGGTCGGCGCGGGCCCGTTCGAGCTGCCGCGCGAGGTGTTCGGCCTCGGCGACGGCCGCGTCGCGGTCGGTGGTGAGCAGGCGGATTTCGGCGAGGAGCTCGTCGATCCGCTCGTCGACCTGCTCGCGGTCGTAGCCGCGGAACGTCAGCGCGAAGCTCTCGGGCAGGGGCAGTGGCGCCGTCATCGGGCGGCGGCGGGCCGGCGCAGCAGCGCGGCGAGCGTGGTGGCGTCGCCCGCGCTCCGGAGCTTGACCGGGTCGGGTTGTCCCACGGTGTGGTCGTCTTCGTGCAGGGCGGTGACGAACCGCGCGACCCGGTGCGGCGACGGCGCGACGGTGGGGCCGCCGAGGTAGCGCAGGACGATCAGGTCCTCGCCGGAGTGCGTCTCGATCGCCGCGGCCCAGCCGCGTTCCTCGTCCCACAGCAGGGCCACGTCCCGGTCGGGGTAGTGCGGCAGCCGGGCGTCGAGGGCGACGTAGGCCGAAACCGGGCCGTCGTGGTCGAGGGTGCACGACTCGAGGCCGATCCCGAGCTCGGCGGTGACGTCGCGGAGGTAGTCGAGCAGCGCGGGGACGGCGGGGTGCTGGTAACCGGTCGGGAGTTCGATCGATGCGGTCACGGGGGTGTGTCGCCTTTCTCTCTTCGGATACTCCGGTTCTAACATGTCGTCGTTTCGATGACAAGTGAGATGTCGCCGGATAGACGACGTTACTGTCCGGTTTCCCGGGATTGAACAGCGTGTAACCGGGGTACCCGATCGGGGGACCGCGGAGGATCCCGCGGCCGGACGGGGAAAGCGAGGCGGCGTTGAGCATTCTGATCGACTTCGGGCGCGACACGGAGTTCTCGTTCGAGCGGCGGCTGCGTGGCTACGTGGGGGCGGTGGCCCGGGCCGTGGGAGTGGGGCTCGAGTCCTGCACGCTCGACGCGGGCACCCCCGCGGCGGCCTACATCGCCCTCGACTGGCGCCTGTCCCGCTTTCCCGGCCACGACCTGGCCCTGGTCTGGGACGAAGTCCACGGCTGGGCGGCGGCGATCGAAGACGCCACCGGCGCGACGGTCCTGAGCTACCTCGGCGGGGAAGCCTGCCCGGAACCTCGCGCGGTGGTCCGGTTCCTGGCGGCCGTCCGCGCGGACGACCCGGACGCGGGGACCCCGGAGCCCCCGGTGCTGCGCGAAGCGGGCGACCACGAGCGGCTGCTGGCGATGGTCCCGGAAGCGAGGCCCGCCGGGCGCGGCTGATGGCAGACTGGGGGCATGGGGGAGCTGACGGCGGACGCCGTGGTCGACCGGATGGTGCCGCAGGCCCCGCGCGTGTCCCCGGACGGCCGCTGGGTGGTCTACGCGAGTGCGCCGGTGGGCCGGGCGGGGAAGTACCCGGAAAGCGGGCTGTGGATCGCGCCCGCGGACGGCCGTGAACCGCCCCGGGAGCTCGCCGCCGCCGCGGCGGACGATCGGGAGCCGAGGTGGTCGGCCGATGCGGCGTGGGTGTACTTCCTGTCCGACCGGGTCGATCGCGGGACGCCGCAGCTGCATCGGGTCCGCCGCGAAGGCGGCGAGCCGGAGCAGCTGACGGACTGGCGCTCGGGCATCCAGGAGTACCTGCTGCTGCCGGAAGGTGAAGCGGTGGTGCTCGTTGCGCCGGAGGAGCACGCGGCGCCCGCCGACCCGCGGGTACGCGTGGTCCGGCCGGCCGTCGACGCCGGTGCGGCGCGCCCCGAGCCGGTGCCGACGGGGGCCGGTCACCCTGCCTGCAGTCCCTGGGACTCCGTCGCCCCGGCCCACCGGCTCTGGCGCCTCGACCTGCGAACCCGCGCTGTCGATCCGCTCGGCGACTTCGGGAGGCGGCACGTCGTCGAAGCCGCCGCGCGGCCGGATGGCCGCGCTCTCGCCGTCTTCACCTGGTCCGTCGCCGACCGTGAGCCCGGGCGGTTCGACCCCGGGCTGCACCTCGTCGACCCCGCCACGGGCGCCCGGCAGGACCTCGGCGTCCCGGCGCACGAGCCCGAACAGCTCACCTGGTGGCGCGACGAAGCCGGCTGGCACCTGGCCTACCGCGGCGTCACCCCGCCCGGCTTGATCGGCGGCAACGCGATCTTCGAGGCCCGCGGCCACCGGAACCTCACCGCCGGGATGGACGTCTGCCCGACCGAACCGGCCGAGTCCGGCGACGGCTCGTTGCTGGCCTTGTTCGCCGAAGGTCTCGACACGACGATCCGGCGCTTCGACCCCGCCGCCGGCGCCTTCACCGAGCTCGCGCGTGCGACCGGAAGCCTGCATGGTCTTAGTTCGGGCGGCGGCCGGATCGCCGTCGTCGCGAGCACGGCCACCGAGCCGGACGCCGTCCACTGCGGACCACCCGGCGGCCCGTTCACCCGGCTCGGCGCGCCGCAGCTGCGCGGGATCCCCTGGGGCGTCCAGGAACGGCTGTCCTACCGGGCCGAAGACGGCCTGGACCTCGACGGCCTCCTGATCCTCCCGCCCGGCCGGACCCGCGCCGACGGGCCCTTCCCGCTCGTCACCCTGGTCCACGGCGGCCCGTACGACCGCTGGGAAGACCGGTTCCAGCTCGGCTGGTTCCGCTGCGGCCAGTGGCTGGCCGCGGCCGGGCTGGCGGTGTTCCTGCCGAACATGCGCGGCGGCCTGGGCCACGGCCACGCCTTCGCGGCGAGTGTCGCGGGCGACGTCGGCGGCGCGGAGTTCACGGACCTGCTCACCGGAATCGACCTCCTCGTCGAAGCCGGTGTCGCCGATGGAGAACGGCTCGGCATCGGCGGCGGCAGCCACGGCGGGTTCGTGGCCGCCTGGGCCGTCACGCAGACGGATCGCTTCAAGGCGGCCCTCGTCAACGCGGGCGTCATCGACTGGCCCTTGCTCGCGGCGACCGGCGAGCACGGCCGTTACGATCGCGCCCTCGGCGGCCGGGAGAACAGCCCGATCACCTACGCGGACCGCATCGCGACCCCGGTCTTGATCCTGCACGGCGAAGACGACACGAACGTCCCGCTCTCCCAGGCCGAACTCCTGCACACCGCCCTCGGCGACCGGCCGCACGAGTTCGTCGTCTACCCGCGGGAGGGCCACTCGCTCCGGGAACGCGCGCACCAGATCGACTTCCTGCACCGGACGCGAGACTGGTTCTCCCGGCTGCTCGCTTAGGCGCGGGGAGTGTGAGGGCCGGGCCGATCGGGCACTCCGCCGGCATGACGAGGACCCGGGTGTACCGCGACGGCGTGCTGCAGAAGGAAGACTTCCCGATCGCCGACGTATCGGACTTCCTGGCCGAACCGGACACCACTGTCTGGGTCGACCTCTGCGCGCCGACCGAAGCGGACCTGGCCCAGCTCGCCGGCGAACTCGGCCTGCACCGCCTCGCGGTCGAGGACGCGGTCGCCGAACACCAGCGGCCCAAGCTCGACCGCTACGACGGCCACGCCTTCCTCGCGGCCTACGCGGTGCAGTTCGACGCCGCCACCGGCCGCGTCACCACCGCCGAGTTCGGCGCCTTCGTCACGCCGCGGGCGCTGGTGACCGTGCGCAAGGACGACGGCTTCGCCATCGAGCCGGTCGTGCGCCGCTGGGACCAGGCGTCGGAGCTGGCGAAGTCCGGCGTGCCGTTCCTGCTGCACGGCCTGCTCGACCACGTCGTCGACGGGCAGTACGAGGCGGTGCAGGCGCTCGACGACGAAGTCGAAGCCCTGGAGGACCTGGTCTTCGCCGACCGGCCGGACTCCTCGGAACTGCAGCGCCGCTCGTTCCGGCTGCGCAAGAGCCTCACCGCGCTGCGTCGCGTCGTGCTGCCCATGCGCGAGGTGATCAGCTCCCTGATGCGCCCGGACCTGCGGCTGGCCGACGAGCTGACCCGCCCGTACTTCGAGGACGTCCACGACCACGCCCGCCAGGCCGCCGAGCAGACCGAGGCCCTGCGCGAGCTGATCGCGACCGTCCGGGAGACCCAGCTGAACCTGCAGGGCAACCGGCTCAACCTGATCATGAAGAAGGTCACCGGCTGGGCCGCGGTGATCGCGGTGCCGACCGCGGTGACCGGGTTCTACGGCCAGAACGTGCCGTACCCGGGCAACGGGACACCGGCCGGGTTCTGGACGTCGACGGCCGTGGTGCTGGTGCTGTCGCTCGGGCTGTACGGGATCTTCAAGAAGAAGGACTGGCTCTGACCCCTCCCCGCCGGCCGACCCTCCAGGCGCGCAAGCCGACCCTCCAGGTACGCAAGCCGACCCTCCAGGTACGCAAGTCGACCCTCCAGGTACGCGAGTTCCGCGTTCCATACCCGGGACTCGCGTGCTCAGAGGCCGAACTCGCGTGATTGGGGGCGTAACTCGCGTGACTGGAGGGGTATCTCGCGTGATTGAAGGGGCATCACGCGTGATTGAGGGGGCATCACGCGTGATTGAGGGGGCAACACGGCCTGTGGGGGTAACCCGGGTCTTTCCACAATGGAGTGTCCACAGCGGACGTTGGTTCCGGGCGCGCCGGAACCGGCGACGGCGTCGGCGCGCACGTCACCAGAGCCCGGGACGGCGTTCAGCCGAACGGGGCAATGCGGCCGGATGGCCTGCGGGAGAAGGAAAGGCTTTCGAGCACCGCCTGGGAGCGCACGTGGACACCGGCGCGGCTGGTTGCTCAACCGTTGCCGCTCAGCATAGTGCAGCTGCACTATGCTGAGCCATCCGGTGTGCACGCAGCGGGACAACCGAAGAAACGGGTGGCGGATGAGCGGGGCAATGGTCGAAGGGACGCGCCCGGGTGCGGGGGCGGACGCTTCGGGCGTGGGCGTGGGCGAGGCGGGTGAGCAGGAGCTGCGCCGCCTGCTGGCCGGCCTGACCGCGGTCCGCGACGGCGACTTCGGCATCCGGCTGCCGGGCGGGGCCGACGGCCTGCTCGGCGAGATCGCCACGGTCTTCAACGGCATGGCCGACCAGCTCTCGCTGTTCACCTCCGAGGTCACCCGCGTCGCGCGGGAGGTCGGCAGCGAGGGGCAGCTGGGCGGGCAGGCCAAGGTCCCCGGCGTGTCCGGCACGTGGAAGGACCTCACCGACTCGGTGAACGCCATGGCCGGCAACCTGACCACCCAGGTGCGTGACATCGCCCAGGTGGCGACCGCGGTGGCGAAGGGCGACCTGTCGCAGAAGATCGACGTCGACGCCCGCGGCGAGATCCTCGAGCTGAAGGACACCGTCAACACGATGGTGGACCAGCTGTCGTCGTTCGCGGACGAGGTCACCCGGGTCGCGCGCGAGGTCGGCAGCGAAGGCCGCCTCGGCGGCCAGGCCCAGGTGCCCGGCGTCGGCGGGGTGTGGCGCGATCTCACCGATTCGGTGAACTTCATGGCCGGCAACCTGACCGACCAGGTCCGCAACATCGCCCAGGTGACGACGGCGGTGGCGAAGGGCGACCTGTCGCAGAAGATCACCGTCGACGCCCGCGGCGAGATCCTCGAGCTCAAGAACACGATCAACACGATGGTGGACCAGCTGTCGTCGTTCGCCGACGAGGTCACGCGCGTCGCGCGAGAAGTCGGCACCGAAGGCAGATTGGGCGGCCAGGCCGACGTCAAGGGCGTCTCGGGCACCTGGCGCGACCTCACCGACTCGGTGAACTTCATGGCCGGCAACCTGACCGACCAGGTCCGCAACATCGCCCAGGTCGCCACCGCGGTGGCCAAGGGCGACCTCTCGCAGAAGATCAACGTGACCGCCCGCGGCGAGGTCCTGGAGCTCAAGGACACGCTGAACACGATGGTGGATCAGCTGTCCGCGTTCGCGGACGAGGTCACCCGGGTGGCGCGTGAGGTGGGCACCGAGGGCAGGCTGGGTGGCCAGGCGGACGTCAAGGGCGTCTCCGGCACCTGGAAGGACCTCACCGAGTCGGTCAACGTCATGGCCGACAACCTCACCGCGCAGGTCCGCTCGATCGCGCAGGTCACCACCGCGGTCGCCCGCGGCGACCTGTCCCAGAAGATCCGCGTCGACGCCCGCGGCGAAATCCTCGAGCTGAAGGACACCATCAACACGATGGTGGATCAGCTGTCCGCGTTCGCGGACGAGGTCACCCGGGTGGCGCGCGAGGTCGGCACGGAGGGCAACCTCGGCGGCCAGGCCACCGTCCGCGGCGTGTCCGGGACCTGGAAGAACCTGACCGACAACGTCAACGTGATGGCGTCCAACCTGACCGGCCAGGTCCGCTCGATCGCCCAGGTCGCCACCGCGGTCGCCCGCGGCGACCTGTCGGGCAAGATCACCGTCGAGGCCAAGGGCGAGGTCGCGGCACTGGCCGACGTCATCAACACGATGGTCGACACGCTGTCCGCGTTCGCGGACGAGGTCACCCGCGTGGCCCGCGAGGTCGGCACCGAGGGCATGCTCGGCGGCCAGGCGCGGGTTCCGAACGTGGCCGGGACCTGGAAGGACCTCACCGACAACGTCAACTCGATGGCGAACAACCTCACCGGGCAGGTCCGCAACATCGCCCAGGTGACCACCGCCGTCGCGCAGGGCGACCTGACCCGCAAGATCGACGTCGACGCCCGCGGCGAGATCCTGGAGCTCAAGACCACGATCAACACGATGGTCGACCAGCTCTCCGCGTTCGCCGCGGAGGTCACCCGCGTGGCCCGCGAGGTCGGCAGCGAGGGCCGGCTCGGCGGCCAGGCCGAGGTCGAGGGCGTGTCGGGCACCTGGAAGCGGCTGACGGAGAACGTCAACGAGCTGGCCGGGAACCTCACCCGCCAGGTCCGCGCGATCGCCGAAGTGACCAGTGCGGTCGCCGAGGGCGACCTGACCCGCTCGATCACCGTCGACGCCTCCGGTGAGGTCGCCGAGCTGAAGGACAACATCAACTCGATGGTGGAGTCCCTGCGCGAGACCACCCGGGCGAACCAGGAGCAGGACTGGCTGAAGTCCAACCTGGCCACGATCACCGGCCTGATGCAGGGCCGCCGGGACCTCGCCGTGGTCGCGGCCGCGGTGATGGACGAGCTGGTCCCGCTGGTCAACGCCCAGTACGGCGCCTTCTACCTGGCCGACGACACGGCGGACGTGCCCGAGCTGCGGCTCGTCGGCGCCTACGGCCACCCGGACGACGGCGACGGCCCGGCGGTGCGGTTCCGCGTGGGCCAGTCGCTGGTCGGGCAGGCCGCCCGCAGCCGCCGCGCGATCGCGGTCGACGACGTCCCGCCCGGCTACGCCACGATCTCCTCCGGCCTGGGCAGCACCGCGCCGGCCAGCCTGATCGTGCTGCCGATCGTGGTCGAGGACCAGGTGCTCGGCGTGATCGAGCTGGCGTCGGTGCACGGGTTCACCACGGTGCACCGCGCGTTCCTCGAACTGCTGATGGAGCAGATCGGCGTCAACGTCAACAGCATCGTCGCCAACGCCCGCACCGACGAGCTGCTCGGCGAGTCGCAGCGGCTGACCGCGGAACTGCAGGCCCGCTCGGAGGAACTGCAGGCCCGGCAGGAAGAGCTCCAGTCGTCCAACGCCGAACTGGAGGAGAAGGCGGCGCTGCTGGTCACGCAGAACCGCGACATCGAGACGAAGAACCTGGAGATCGAGCAGGCCCGCCAGGAGCTCGAGGCGCGGGCCCAGCAGCTCACGCTGGCGTCGAAGTACAAGTCGGAGTTCCTGGCCAACATGAGCCACGAGCTGCGCACCCCGCTCAACAGCCTGCTGATCCTCGCCCAGCTGCTCGCGCAGAACCCGACCCGCAACCTCACCGCGAAGCAGGTCGAGTACGCGGGCATCATCCACTCGGCGGGCTCGGACCTGCTGCAGCTGATCAACGACATCCTCGACCTGTCGAAGGTCGAGGCCGGGAAGATGGACGTCACCCCGGAGCAGGTGTCGCTGCGTCAGCTCATCGACTACGTCGAAGCGACGTTCCGGCCGATGACCTCGCAGCGCAACCTGGACTTCCGGATCACCGTCGCGCCGGGCTCGCCCCCGGAGCTGCTGACCGACGACTCGCGGTTGCGGCAGGTGCTGCGCAACCTGCTGTCCAACGCGGTCAAGTTCACCGAGGTCGGCGGGATCGAGCTGCACATCGAGCCGGTCGACCCGGACACCCTGCCGCGGCCGCTGCGGGCCCACGGGCCCGCGCTCGCCTTCCGGGTCACCGACACCGGCATCGGGATCGCCGAGCACCAGCTCGAGTCGATCTTCGGCGCGTTCCAGCAGGCCGACGGCACGACCAGCCGCAAGTACGGCGGCACCGGGCTCGGCCTGTCGATCAGCCGCGAGATCGCGCAGCTGCTCGGCGGCGTCATCAGTGCCGAAAGCACGCTGGGCGAGGGCAGCACCTTCACCTTCACGCTGCCGGTCGCGCGCCCGGACTTCGCGCCGCTGCCGGCGGGGGAGCACCCCGGCGCAGCGGTGGTGCCTGCCGACGCCGGTGCGGTCGTCCCGGCGTCCGGCCCGCGCGCCCACCGGCGGCTGCTGGTCGTCGAGGAACGCCAGCACGGGCTGCTGACGCTCGTCGCCGAGAGCGCGGCGGCGGACCTGGCCGACAGCCGGGACATCGGCCTCTCGCCCGCCGACGTCGAAGTCGTGACGGCGGTCGGCACGCAGGAGGCGGCCGCCGCGCTGGCCACCGACGCCTACCACTGCGTGGTGCTCGACCTGGACCTGCCGGACCGGACGGCGTTCACCTTCCTCGACGCGATGGAAGGCGACAGCGCGCTGCGGCTGGTCCCGGTACTCGCGCACAACAGCCGCCGGCTCGACGGCGAGCTGGAGCAGCTGGTGCAGTCCCGCGCGGACATGCAGTCCCTCGAAGTGCTCTCCGGGCTGGACGAGCTGCGCGAGCGGATCGCGCTGCACCTGTCGGCCGAGGAACCCGGCGCGGTGCTGCCGCTGGTCCGCCAGGACGAGCCGGCCGCGCCGGTGCGGGCGGCCGACGTCGACACGACGCTGGCCGGGCGCACGGTGCTGATCGTCGACGACGACCCGCGCAACGTCTACGCGCTGACCGGGATCCTGGAACTGCACGGCATGCACGTGCTGCACGCCGAGGACGGCCGCAAGGGCGTCGAGACGGTCGCGTCGCACCCCGGCATCGACCTGATCCTGATGGACGTGATGATGCCGGAGATGGACGGCTACACCGCGACGGCGAAGATCCGCGCGATGCCCGAGCACGCCGGGATTCCGATCGTCGCGGTGACCGCGAAGGCGATGCCGGGCGACCGGGAGAAGAGCCTCGCCTCGGGCGCGACCGACTACGTCACGAAACCGGTCGATGCGGACGACCTGATCGCCCGCATCAAGCGGCACGTGACGGCGTGATCGGCGACGAGCGGTTGCCCGCCGAAGACCAGCCCGTCCCCGTGCTGCCCTCGCCGGCCGAGGTGTCGGCCAACCTGGCCCGGCTCGCCGACACCGTCGCCCGCCTGCGCGGCGAGGTCGACCACGCGCACGCCGTCGCCGACGGCCGCGGGCTGATCGAGCTGGCCAAGGGCGTGCTGATGGAACGCCTGCACTGCACGCCGTCGGACGCGGCGAAGCAGCTGGAGTCGCTGGCCGAGCGCTCCGGGATGACGCCGCTCGAGTTCGCGGCGGACGTCGTCGGCGAGGCGGCCGAGGATCGCATCACCGAGGTGACGCAGGAGTTCCTGGCCCGCGCCGAAGGCGAAGAGTCGGTCGCGGTGCGGCTGCGGACGGCCGAGAGCGGGGTGCTCGCGGCGGGCGACACCCAGCGCGTGGCGGAGTCCATTCTGGAGCACGCGCTGCGGCCGCTCGGCGCGACCGCCGTCGCGGTGTGGCTGGCCGGGCCGGACGGGTCGCTGACGCTGGCCGGTTCGGCCGGCTTCTCCGCCGAGGAGGCGGCGCGCTGGTGCTACGTCCCGCCCGGCGTGGCGACGCCCGCCCGCAGCGCGCTGATCGAGCGCGACACCGTCTGGTTCCCGACCCTCTCCGGCGGCGGGCTGCCGTCGATCGGGCAGCACACGCTGTCCGGCGGCGGCCGCGTGACGGTCCCGACCGGCACCGGCGGCCGGATCATCGGCGTCGTCGAAATGTGCTGGCCGGAGCCGCTGCCCGCGGAACCGGGCCGCCAGCGCCGTCAGCTGGAGGCACTGGCCGAATTGTGCGCGCACACCCTGGACACCTGGGACGGCGTGGTCGCGCCGGCGCCCGGCGGCGACTTCCTCGGCGAGCTGGTCGACTTCATCGACGGCCTGCACGACCCGGCCGTGCTGCTGTCGCCGTGCATCGACGGCGGCGACCGGCTCAGCGACTTCCGCATCCACCACGCCAACGTCCGGTTCACCGATCCGGGCGGGCGGCCGCGCAGCCGGATCGTCGGCACCCGGCTGCTGGAGTCCTACCCGCTCGCGGCCGAAGAGAGCGGCCTGCTCGACAAGATCCAGCGCGTCTACGCCACCGGCGAGCCGTTCCGGGCGGAGAGCATGGCGGTCACCACCCTGGTCGACCAGGTTTCGCTGACCGTGCTCACCGACGTCAGCCTCACCCGCTTCGCCGGGAACGTGCTGCTGATCCTGCGCATCCAGGACGACGCGGCGAAGCTCGCGGTGCTGCTGCAGCACGCCCAGCGGCTCGGGCGGATCGGCGGCTTCGAGGAGAACGTCGTCACCGGGGCGATCACCTGGAACACCGAGCTGTTCGCGTTGTACGGCCTGCCGCCGAACGCCGCGCCGCTGTCGCTGCACGACCTGGCCGGGCACGCGCACCCCGACGACGCGCCGGCGATCGGCCGGTTCCTGCGGGCGGTGCTGCACCACAAGCGGCCGTCGTCGACCGCGTTCCGGCTGCAGCGCTCCGACGGCGTCGCCCGGCACATCCGGGTGGTCGCCGAGCCGGTCGTCGACGGCCGCGGCGAGCTGGTCGCGGTCCGCGGGGCGTACCAGGACGTTTCGGCGCAGCACTGGACCGAGGTGGCCCTGGCGGCAACGCGGGACAGGCTGGCCGAGACCGAGCAGCAGGCGATGGAGCGCAACCGGCTCGCGCTGCAGCTGCAGCACGCGATCATGCCGCCGGCCAAGGGCCCGATCGACATGCCGGGCCTGCGCGCGGCCGTCCGCTACCGCCCGGCGGAGAAGGAGCACCTGGTCGGCGGCGATTGGTACGACGCGGTCGCGCTGCCGACCGGCGAGGTCCTGCTGTGCGTCGGCGACGTCGCCGGCCACGGCATCGACGCGGCGACGGGCATGGTGAGCCTCCGCAACGCCCTGCGCGGCCTCGCCGCGACCGGCGCCGGGCCGGCCCAGCTGCTGACCTGGCTGAACCTGGTGGCCTACCACCTGACCGACCACGTGACGGCGACGGCGGTGGCGGCGGTCTACGACCCGGCGCACCGCAAGCTGCGCTGGGCCCGGGCGGGCCACCTGCCCCCGATCGTCCGCCACCGCGACGGAACGGCCACGACGTTGCCCCTGATCCGCGGCTCGCTCCTCGGCGCGGTCCGCGACGTGACGTACGAGGAGGACGAGCTCCAGCTGGCCGAAGGCGACATCCTGCTGATCTACACCGATGGGCTGATCGAGCGCCGCGACCGCCCGGTCCAGGATTCGGTGTCCCGCCTGGTGACGCTGGTCCACGGCCACGACGGCGGCCTCGAGCACCAGCTGGACACCCTCCTGACGTACAGTACGGCGGACACCGACGACGACACCTGCGTGGTCGGCATCGAAGTCACCACCGTCTGACCCGCTCTTGACGCAGTGAATGACTCATTCCTGGCATCCGACGCCAGGAATGAGTCATTCACTGCACTCCGCCGGGCCCGGGTCAGGGGTTGATGGCCAGGACCAGGAAGCCCGCCAGCAGGACCAGGTGCACGCCGCCCTGGAGGCGGGTGGCCCGGCCGGGGACCACCGTCAGGACGCTCACCACCACCGTCAGAGCCAGCAGGACGATCTGCGTCGAGCCCAGGCCGAGCAGCAGCTGGCCCGGCAGCCACACGGACGCCAGCGCGATCGCCGGAATCGTCAGGCCGATGCTGGCGATCGCCGAGCCGTAGGCGAGGTTGAGGCTGATCTGCATCCGGTCGCGCTGGGCCGCGCGCACCGCGGCCAGTGTCTCCGGCAGCAGGACCAGCAGCGCGATCACCACGCCGACGAACGACTGCGGGAACCCGGCCGCGCGCACCCCGGCCTCGATCGCGGGCGACTCCACCTTCGCCAGCCCGACCACGGCCACCAGGGCCACGAGCAGCAGCGCCAGGCTGCCCAGCGCCGCGCGGTTCGACGGCGGGTCGGCGTGGTCGTCTTCCTTGACCGCGCCGTCGGCCGCCACCGGGAGGAAGAAGTCGCGGTGGCGCACCGTCTGGGTGAGCACGAACGTCCCGTACAGCACGAGGGACGCCAGCGCCGCGAACGTCAGCTGCGTGGGGGAGAACGCCGGCCCCGGCGTGCTGGAGGTGAACGCCGGAAGCACCAGGCTCAGCGTGGCCAGCGTCGCGACCGTCGCCAGTGCGGCGCCGCTGCCTTCGGAGTTGAACAACGTCGAGCCGTAGCGGCGGGCGCCGACGAGCAGCGAGATGCCCACGATGCCGTTGGTGGTGATCATCACGGCGGCGAACACCGTGTCCCGCGCCAGCGAGCCGGTGTCCGGGCCGCCCGAAACCATCATCGTGACGATCAGCGCGACCTCGATGACGGTGACCGCCACCGCGAGCACCAGCGAGCCGAACGGTTCCCCCACCCGGTGGGCGACGACCTCAGCGTGGTGCACCGCCGCCAGCACGGTCGCCCCGAGCGCGACGGCGACGAGGACCACGAAGACCGGGCCGAGGTCGCGGCCCCAGGCGAGCGCCAGCACGAGCACGCCGAGCACCGGGGTGACGGAGGTCCAGGACAGCAGGAAGGATCTCAGCGCGGCGACCATGTCCTCCACCTTGACACACGAGCACGGGTTGCGCTGTCCCGCAAGGCACTTCTCACATCGTCCCATGTGGACGGTGCCGATCCGCCGGCACCAGCCGCGGCGCCGCGGCGACGACGTGACGGCGGAAGGTTTCGCTCAGCGGCGGCAGGTTCCGGCCCGCCGCCCAGGCGAGCCCGATGTCGCGCGCAGCGTCCACATCGGTCAGTTCGAGGTGTGGCGCCGGGAACTCCGCGGTGTGCGGCAGGGGCACCACGGACACGCCCAGCCCGGCGGTGACGAGACCGCGCAGCGTCTCCACCTCGTCGCCTTCGAACCCGACGCGCGGGGTGAACCCGGCCTCGGCGCACAGCCGCTCGGTCGTCTCGCGCAGCGCGTAGCCCGGGCGCAGGAGGATGAACGTCTCGTCCGCGACGTCGGCGAGGCGCACCCGCCGCCGCCCGGCGAGCCGGTGGTGCGGGGGCACCGCGAGCCGCAGCGGCTCGACGAGCAGGCGGGACCAGTGCAGCTGGGGGTGCCCGGGGTCGCCGCTGGTGATGACGAGGTCCGCAGTGCCGTCGAGGAGCTCGGCCTCGAGCCCGGCCTCGCCGTGCTGCCGCAGCTCGAAGCGGGCGCTCGGGTGGTCGCGCAGGAAGCCGCTCAGCACGGCGGGCACCAGCCAGGTGCCGAACGTGTGCAGGAACGCCAGCGGGACGACGCCGGTGTCCGGCGCGACGATCTCGCCAACCTCGCGCAGGCCCTGGTCGAGTTGGTCGAGCACGAGATCGACGTGCCGCTTGAAGGCGTGCCCGGCCGGCGTCAGCCGCAGCACCCGCCCCGACCGGCGGAACAGCTCGGCGCCGGCGTCGTGCTCCAGGCGCCGCAGGGCCCGCGACAGGGCCGGCTGGGTGAGGTGGGCCCGCGCGGCGGTCTCGGTGACGGTGGCGCCGCCCGCGACCGCGCGGAAGAGCCGCAGCGTCTGGACGTCCATGCGTCCAGTGTATGGATTTTCAGCCAATCAGGCATTGGACGCATCGATCATCCGGGGCCACCCTGGAGGTATGGCTACCGTGGCAGAACAACTGGTCAGGACCCTGCGCGACGCCGGGGTCGAGCGCATCTACGGCATCGTCGGGGACAGCCTGAACCCGATCGTCGACGCGGTCCGCCGCACCGACGGCATCGACTGGGTGCACGTCCGCCACGAGGAGACCGCCGCCTTCGCCGCCGCGGCCGAAGCGCAGGTCACCGGCAAGCTCGCCGTCTGCGCGGGCAGCTGCGGGCCGGGCAACCTGCACCTGATCAACGGCCTGTTCGACGCCCATCGCTCGGGCGCGCCGGTGCTGGCGATCGCGTCGCACATTCCGTCGAACCAGATCGGCACCGGGTTCTTCCAGGAGACCCACCCGGACCGGCTCTTCGCCGAGTGCAGCCACTTCAGCGAGGTCGTGGCGGACCCCGCGCAGCTGCCGCGCCTGCTGCGGATCGCCACGCAGGCCGCCGTCGGCAAGGGCGGCGTTGCGGTGCTGACCATCCCGGGCGACCTCGCCGACCGCAAGGCCACCGGCCCGCTCACCGAGCGCCTCCCGCTGGTGACGCCGTCGCCCGCGGTGCCGCCTTCGGAGACCGTGCAGGAGCTGGCGGATCTGCTGAACTCCGGCGAGAAGGTGATGCTCTTCGCGGGCGCGGGGGTCCGCGGCGCGCACGACGAGGTGATGGCGCTGGCGGAGAAGCTCGCCGCGCCGGTCGGGCACTCGCTCGGCGGCAAGGAGTGGATCCAGTACGACAACCCGTTCGACGTCGGCATGAGCGGCCTGCTCGGCTACGGCGCCTGCTACGACGCGATGCACGAGGCCGACCGGATCGTGCTGCTGGGCACGGACTTCCCGTACGACAACTTCCTCCCGCAGGCGCACACGATCCAGCTCGACCACGACGCCTCGCGGCTGGGCCGCCGCACTCCGCTGGACCTGGCCGTGCACGGGGATGTGAAGGAAACGCTGCGGGCGCTGCTCCCGCTGCTGCGGCCCCGGGGTGACCGGGCGTTCCTCGACCGGATGCTGCGCGAGCACGTGCGGAAGCTGGAGAAGGTCGTCGGCGCGTACACGACGAAGATCGAGCACCGCCGTCCGATCCACCCGGAGTACGTGGCTTCGGTGCTCGACGAGGTCGCGGCCGACGACGCGGTGTTCACCGTCGACACCGGCATGGGCAACGTCTGGGCCGCGCGCTACTTGACGCCGAACGGCCGCCGCCGCGTGCTGGGTTCGTTCCGGCACGGCAGCATGGCGAACGCGCTGCCGCACGCGATCGGCGCCCAGCTGGCCCAGCCGGGCCGCCAGGTCGTGTCGCTTTCGGGCGACGGCGGGCTCGCGATGCTGATGGGCGACCTGCTGACGCTGCCGGCGTACGACGTCCCGGTGAAGGTCGTGGTGTTCAACAACGCCACGCTCGGCATGGTGAAGCTGGAGATGCTGGTCGACGGCCTCCCGGACTTCGGCACCGACCACGCCCCGGTGAACTTCGCGGCGATCGCCGCGGCCTGCGGTGTGTTCTCCGAGCGCGTCGAGGACCCGGCCGACGTCCGCGGTGCGCTGGAGAAGGCGTTCGCCCACCCCGGCCCGGCGGTGGTCGAGGTGGTGACCGACCCGAACGCGCTGTCGATCCCGCCGCGGATCACCGGGGAGATGGTGCGCGGGTTCGCGCTGGGGGCGACGAAGACGGTGCTCAACGGCGGTGTCGGCAAGATGGTCGACCTCGCCCGCGCCAACCTCCGCAACACCCCGCGGCCGTAGCCTCCGGGAGAGGCGGGTGCGGTCCACTGTGGACCGCACCCGGGGTGCCGGCCGGCCTCGGCTACGCACGGTGGTGATCGACCACTCGTTCGGCTGCTGGGGGCGCGGTGGGGTTGCCTCTTACCGTCGAGGGAGTGCTCGCCGTCGGCGTCGTGGGAGGTGTGACCGGCGTGCTCGTGGCCCTCCAGCGAACCGGCGAAGACCGCCCGCTCCCCCCGGCGGCGGCGCACCTGGTGGCGTTGCTGCGATCGTGGGGCCCGGGCCCGGAACACCTGACGGGGCTGGCACTGGCGGGCATCACGCTCCCCGGCCGGCTCGGCCCCCGGGTGGTGGACGCGCTGGTGTTCACCCGCTGCGGAGTGGTGGTCATCGCGGCGCACGAACCCGGCCCGGCGGAGTGGCCGGGCCCGGGCGACCGCACGGGGGCGGCGGTGGCGGCGGCCAGGGGAGCACTGGCCGGCCACGAAGGCGGGCGGCACGTGACGGGCCTGGTCGCGGTGGTTCCCCCGGCGGGAGTGCCCGGGAGGGGGAGCGCGCAGGACCTGCGGTTGGGCGAGTGGGCGGCAGTCAGGCCGGAGAGCGCACCGCAGATGGCCGCCGGTGCGGGCGAGCCGACGGCGGTCCCGGAGGTGGGTCCGCCCGAGATGACGGGTCACGCACGGGAAGCCGAGCGGGCGGACAGCGTCGAGACAAGCCCTGCGCAGCAGCCCGCTCTGCGGTGGCCCGACCCGCACCCCGTGCCCGGCGTCGCCGTCGTTCTGGCCGATCCGCGTGGGCTGCGGCGGATCATCGCCCAGCACAACCGGTGGCGGACCGTCTGGTCGGCCGATGACGTTCTCGATGCCTGCTACGCCCTCTCCCTCGCGCACCTCGCCCCGCCGCGGGCCGCGCTCATCGCCGACGGGTTCCCGGCGCGGCTTCCGGTGCTCGACCGGCTGCCCGAACTGCCCGCCGTGATCGCCGTGCCGCCGCCGGAACCGCCGCCGGTGGCCGTCGAAGACGATCCCGGCGTGTGGACTCCATCGGCGCGGGCGGTCGTCTTCCCGCGGCAGCGGCCGATCCGGCAGATCCCCTGGGGCCTGCTCTTCGTGCTCGTCGTGCTGGTCACCATCGGCGTCGTCGCCGCTGTGTTCGTCGGGCAGGTCTTCCACGGCTCTTGACCCGATTGGATCGCGTCAACTAGGCCATCTGCACCGTTTCCCGCACGCGTCGGCTGGGCACCTCCCGGTAGATGTGAAAGGGGTTCACGATGCCGCGCACCCGAGCGCTTGTCCTGCTCGCCGTCCTCGCCGGATCCTCCCTCACCGGGTGCAAGCTCGCCGACGAGCTGGCGTCCGGAGCCGGGCCGGTGACGCGGGGACCCGAAACGGCCGCCGCGCCGCGGATCGCGCCCGCCGACGCGCGGAACGAGCTCGCGGCTCTGCAGGTCGCCGTGCGCGGCACCATGGACGGCTACAGCCGGGACGAGTTCCCGCACTGGGACAAGGTCGACGCGAACTGCGACGTCCGCGAAGAGGTGCTCAAGCGCGACGGCAAGGACGTCCAGACCGACTCGCGCTGCGCCCCGAAATCCGGCACCTGGGTCAGTCCCTACGACGGGGAAACGTGGCACAAGGCGTCCGATGTGGACATCGACCACACGGTTCCGCTCGGGCAGGCCTGGATCAGCGGCGCGAAGAGCTGGACGCGGGAACGGCGCGAGCAGTTCGCGAACGACCTCGTCCGCCCGCAGCTGAAAGCCGTCACCGACAACCTCAACGAACAGAAGAGCGACAAGGGCCCGGACGAGTGGAAGCCGCCGCTCGTGTCGTACTGGTGCGCCTACGCCACCGATTGGATCGTCGTGAAGCACGACTACGGCCTGACGATCACCGTGCCCGAACGGGCCGCCCTGGAGTCGATGTTGCAGCACTGCTAGAACGAGCGGGCCGCCGCCACCGCCTGCGCGGCGTAGGACTGTCCGAACAGGACGGTGTGCACCAGCAGCGGGAAGAGCTGGTGCAGCCCGATCCGGTCGCGCCGGCCGTCGGCCAGTGGCGCCGACTCGTCGTAGGCGGCGATGACCCGATCGAGGTGGGGGCAGCCGAAGAGGTGCAGCATCGCCAGGTCCGTCTCGCGGTGCCCTCCGTGGGCCGCCGGGTCGATCAGCCACGCCTCGCGCCCGTCCCACAGGACGTTGCCGTTCCAAAGGTCGCCGTGCAGCCGCGCGGGCGGCTCGGCCGACGCCGGGATCCGGGCGCAGGCCCGTTCGAACAACGCCGCTTCGGCCGGCCCGAACGTCCCGGCGTCCACCGCCAGCCGCACGTAGGGCAGCACGCGATCGGCGGCGTACCAGGACGCCCAGTCGTCCGCCGGGACGTTGGCCATCGGCGCCCGGCCGATCCACGCCTCCGTGGGTCCGTCCGGCGGCGGGGCGCCGAAGGCCGGGGCCCCGGCGGCGTGCAAGCCGGCCAGCCCGCGACCGAAGCGTTCCGCCGCCGCGGCCGACGGGCGCCCGGCCGGGACGCGGTCGATCACGAGCTGGTCCTGGTCGAAACTCCGCACGGTGGGCACCGGCACCGTGCCCGCGGCCGCGAGCCAGCGCAGGCCCGCCACCTCGGCCACCGTCGCGCCGGGAGCGTGGCCCCGCTTGACCACCACCTCACGGCCGTCTTCGGACTCGCTCATGTCCCGCACGGTACCGGCGCGCTACGGTGGTCGCCGGAGACAGGGGGAACGACGGTGACGGTGCAGGTCCGGGAACTCGAACAGCTGCTCGGAACGCTGGCGGAGGTCCAGCGTTCGGAGGCGCGCGACTACTCGTCGTTCAGCGTGCGCGGCAAGCGATTCGGGTACTTCTGGCCGCGGACCCGGACCGTCGGTCTCAAGCAGACCGTCTCCGAGCAGCTGGCGCTGGTTTCCGAGCGGCCGGACGTCTTCGAGGTGCAGTTCACCGCGGGCGGCTTCGGCTGGGTCGTCGTCTACTTGGACGGTATCGACGCCGACGAACTCGCCGAGCTCCTCTACGAAGCCTGGCGGCTCTCCGCTCCGGAGGACCTGGTGGCGGAGGTGCCCTTCACCAGGATCGCCCGCGCGTAGAGCAGGTCGAACCCCTGCCGCTGCGCGTTCTGGTGCGACTTCGACCCGGGCTGCGTGGTGACGACGGCGAGGTCGCACCCGGCCTCGGCGGCCGCCGCGAGCCGAGCCTGCAGCAGGGCGGTCTGGACGCCGCGGCGGCGGTGGGCGGGCAGGGTCGCCGCGCCGCTGAACTGCGCGATCCCGTCGGTGACGCGGAAGCTCGCGCCGCCGGCGAACTCGCCGTCCCGCTCCGCGAGGTACCGCCGGACGCCTGCCATGTCCCGCAGGGCGTTCACGAGCAGGTCGCGGGGGAAGTCTTCGTGCGAGGGCACGCCTTGCTCGTCGGCCACCAGGGACGCTTCGGCGACCGCGGACAGCCAGGTCTCCAGCTCGTCGTCGCGGCAGGCCCGGACACCTGCGGGGAAGCCGCCGTTCCCGATCCGCCGCCCGAGCACGTTCTCGTAGGACTCCAGGCGGTAGCCCCGGGCGGTCAGGAAGGCGCCCACCGCCGGGTCGGCGAGCTGGGAGAGTTCGACCTGCACCGGCGCGCCCCGCTCGGCGAAGGCTGCTTCGACCTCGTCGAGACCTTCGGGCAAGCCCGCGAAGCCCAGTCCGGCGATCTTGTTGAACGGCGAGCCCGCCTCGGCGAAGGTCGTGACACCCCCGGCGAGCGGGCGGGTGAAGCCGCGGCCATCGCCGAGCCGCCGCCGGGCCGCGTCGGCGCACGCGCTGACGAACCGCGTCTCCGCGCGTTCGATGCGCTCGGCCAAGCCGACGTCACAGAAAAGCCGTTCCCCGTCCACGTCCCCACAGTGGCGGACGCGGACGGGGAACGCCAACCGGTTTAGCCCTCCACGCGGTGCGAAGCCCAGAACGACGTCAGGTCGGTCGACCCGGCCGCCGCCTGCGCCGCGGCCTTGAACTCCGCGGTCGTCGACACGCCGTACCAGTGCGACTGGGCGTAGGACTTCAGCAGGTTCGCCATCGCCGTGTCGCCGATCAGCCGCCGCAGGTCGTGCAGGGTGCACTTGCCGTAGTTGTAGACCACTGTGGAGTACCGGGACGAGTGCGCGTCCCAGTAGGCCATCGAGTTGGTCAGCTTCTCCGCGCTCGACTGCCACGTGATGCCGCAGCCGCTGCCGGTGATCCCGCGGTAGAGGTCGGTGGCGTAGTCGGTGAAGCTCTCGTCCAGCCACGGGGAGTTGTACTCGTCGTCGCCGACGATCCCGTAGAACCACTGGTGCGCCAGCTCGTGGGGGAGTGCCGTGGTCGAGACGAGGTCGAGCACGAAGCCCGGGTACTCCATGCCGCCGAACCAGAAGTTGTTGTCCAGCACCACGTCGACTTCACCGTAGGGGTAGTCGCCGAACCGGCCCGAGTGGACGTCGATGGAGTCGGCGGCCAGGGACAGCATCTGGTTCGCGCTGCTGGTGGAGATCCCGCTGACCGAATAGACGTTGACGCGCACGCCCTTGCCGGACGTCGTGGTGATCTTCGCGAACGGCCCGGCGGCCCACGCGAAGTCCCGCACCTTCGCCGCGACGGCGTGCGTGGTGGTCGTGGTGCCGCTGGTCGTCTCGGTCGAGGTGCCGGTGGCCGGGGTGAGCAGCGACGCCGGGTGCACGAGGGTGACGTCGAAGTCGCTGATCACCGTGTAGAACGACTCGCCGTTGTTCGTGTACGGGTCCAGGTGCCAGCCCGCGCCGTCGCGGACGGCGAGCACCGGCAGCGCGTTGCCGATCATGTTGTACGCGCCGTCGTGGCCGAACCGGTCGGCGCCGCTCGGCACGACGATCTTCAGGTCGAACCCGATGGTCGCCGACTGGCCCTGGGCCAGGGGCGCGGGGAGCGTGATCTTCATGGCCGTGCAGTTGACGCTCAGCGCGGACGCCGTGCCGCCGGTGACGTTCGTGACGGTGATCGGCGTCGTCGGGCAGGCGCCGTGGTAGTTGTCCCAGAGCCGCAGGTACACCTCGGGCAGCGCGGTCGAGGAGCCGTTGGTGAAGCTGACGCTCTGGTGCCCGGTCCACGTGTCGCCCGCGGTGTTCGACGTCAGGTTCACCGCGTAGGCGGGGTTGACCGGCGTGCGCGTCGAGTCGGCGGGGGCGGCCGAGATCGTCCAGGTGAAGGTGGCGCTGCCGCTGTTGCCGGCCGGGTCCGTGGCCGTCACGGTCACCGAGGAGGTGCCCGCGGTCGTCGGCGTGCCGGTGATCTTGCCGGTGCTCGCCCCGATCGTCAGGCCCGCGGGCAAGCCGGTGGCGCTGTAGGTGAGCGCGTCGCCCTGCGGGTCGCTCGCCTGGATCTGCAGCGACGCGGCCTGGCCGACGGCGCCGGTCTGGGCGCCCGGTGCGGTGACGACCGGGGACTGCGAGGTCCCGGTGGTGGTCAGGGAGAAGTCGTCGAGGACGAAGTTGGTGGCCAGGCTGGAATCCTCGGTGCCGGTGACCTTCAGCGTCACGGTCTGGCCGAGGTAGCGGGAGACGTCCACGGTGCGCTGGACGTAGCCGGTGTTCTTGTCCAGGTTGGAGTAGCTCGCCAGGGTGTCGGAACCCGCCTGCACCACCAGCTTGTCGTACTTCGTGCCGGTCGTCGTCTCCTTGGTGTCGATGTGCTGCCACCACGAGAGCGTGGCCGACGCGCAGCCGGCGGGCAGCGTCAGCGACTGGGACAGGGTGTCGGTGTGCGTGCTGCCGGTGCCGTCCAGGCGGGCGAGCATCGTCCCGCCGTGCGCGGGTTGCGCCGTGGTGGCCGCGGTGATGACGCCGCTGGTCTGGGTCCACGGCGCGGTACCGCTCTCGAACCCGCCGTTGCCGACGATCTGGTCACCGCAGACCGCGGCGGCCTCGGCCGGCGCGGCGACGGCGACGGTGCCCAGCAGGCCGATGGCCACGCCGAGCACGGCAGGAAGCACCCTCGATCTCATGGAGGTCGTCCTTTCCCGGCTCCGCCCGTGGGAGCCAGGAGAAGCGTCCCCTTCGGCCCGGAAGGGCGGAACCCGCCAAGAGTCGGGTTCCGTGCCGCTTTCGTCGTGTATGCGCGGCAAAGTCCGGCTGTGCACCACTTTGCGAGCCGAGCAGTCTGCCGCAGCCGGTCGTGAGTGGTAAGGCGGGTTCTAACCCTCCTTGCCACTCACGAGGGGTCGAGGACGCGGGCGGCTCGCGTTTCCAAGGGCCGGTAGCCCGCCTGGGCGGCGAGCTTGACCGCCGCTTCGCCGTGGGTGCGCGCCATTTCGGTGTCGCCCACGGCGAGCGCCGCTTCGGCGAGGCCGGTCAATGCCGCGGCTTCACACCACGTGAAGCTCGTTTCGCGGGCGATGTCCAGTGCCGCCGTCAGGTGCTCGACCGCCTCCGCCGCGCGGTCCAGCCGGAGGCACGTTTCGCCGAGCGCGGCCAGCGCCGACGCCTCGGTGCCACGGTCGCCGATGCGGCGGGTCAGCTCCACGGCGTCGGCCGCGTCGGTCAGCGCCCGGGTGGCGTCGCCCGCCCGGGCCTCCATGACCGCGCGGCCGGACAGCGCCGCCGCTTCGCCGTACTGGTAGCCGAGTTCCCGGTTGGCCGTCAGGGCCCGCTCGTAGAAGTCGGCCGCGACGGCGTGGCCGAGATCCCGGTGGACGTGCCCGAGGTCGACCAGCAGCACGGCGACGCTGAACCGCGCGTCGTCGCGTTCGGCGATCTCGAGCGCGCGGGAGAAGTGGCCGAGCGCGGCGTCGAAGTCGCCGACCTGGCCGCAGGCGAACCCGAGGTTGGCCAGTGCCATCGTGATGCCCGGCATGGCCGCTTCTTCGCACAGCCGCAACGCTTCCAGGCCGCACGCGATCGCTTCGTGCGCGTCGCCGAGGCGCTGGAGCACGGCGCTGAGGTTGTTGAGCGCCGCGGCGCGCCCGGCCGGCCACTCCGCCGCCAGGCCGTCGGCCAGCACCGTCGTCAGGTGGGCGCGGGCGTCGGCGTAGCGGCCGCTGTTGACCCCGGCGAGCGCGATGGACAGCCGCATCGCCGCCTGCGCCTGCCGGTCGCCGTCGGCCTGGGCGGCGGTCAGCGCCGTCGTGGCCGTGTCGATCCATTCCGTGTGGTGACCGCGGTGGTGGAAGAAGGCCCGGAGCGCGTCGGCCAGGTGCCACGCGTATTCGCGCGGCCCGTGCGCCGCCGCGTGCTCGACGGCGGCGGCGAGGTTCGGCCACTCGGTGTCCAGCCAGGCCAGCGCGTCTTCGGTGCCTTCGAACACCGTTTCGGGATCGGGCCGGGGGAGCCGGAGGAAGTGCGGGATCAGCAGGCGGCCGGCCGCGTCGGCCGTCGCGAGGTAGTGGTCGAACAGCCGTCGCCGCGCCGCCGCCCGTTCGGCGGGGGTGTCGTCGGCCGCGACCCGCCCGCCCGCGTAGCTGCGCAGCAGGTCGTGGAAGCGGTAGCGGCCGGGCAGGTGCCGTTCGACGAGGTTGGCCGCGGCGAGGGCCTTGAGCTGCCGGCCCGCCCGGCCGTCGGCGACCTGGGCGAGCCGGGCGGCCACCGGCGCGGTGAACGTCTGGCCCGGCACCAGCGCCAGGCGCCGGAACAGCAGCCGGTGTCCGGCGGGCAAGGCGCGGTACGACACGGAGAACGCCGTCGTGACCGCGCTTTCTTCGGCACCGTCCACGCTCAGCCCGGCCAGGGGATCGCCGTCGGCGAGTTCCCGCGCCAGCTCGGCGATGCCGGACACCTCGCCGGCGCCGAGGTTGGCCGCGGCCAGCCGCAGCGCGAGCGGGAGGTGCCCGCACAGCCGGGCCAGCTCCGCCGCCGCGGCCGGCTCCGCGGCGACCGCGGGGGGCCCGAGCACGGTTTCCAGCAGCTGCCGGGAATCCTCGGCCGGCAGCACGGACAGCGGCACCGCCCGCGCGCCGGTGCGGGCGATGAGGTCGCCGAGCCGCTGGCGGCTGGTGATCAGCACCGTGCCCGACGGCGGCAGCAGCGGCGTCACCTGGGCGCTGTCGCGCGCGTTGTCGAGCAGGACCAGGACCTGCCGGTCGGCCAGCAGCGAACGCCAGAGCGCGGTGCGGCCGTCCGGGTCCGGCGGAATCGCGCGCGGGTCGGTGCCCAGCGCGCGCAGCAGCTGCGCGGCCGCGACGGCCGGGGTCAGCGGCTCGTGGTCGGGGTCGAACCCGCGCAGGTCGAGGTAGAGCTGGCCGTCACCGAACCGGTCGCGGACGCGGTGCGCCCAGCGGACGGCGAGCGCGGTCTTCCCGACGCCCGCGGTGCCGGTGACCACGCGGATGTCGGCGCCGGGGCCGGGAGCCGCCGGTTCGTCGAGCCGGGCCAGCTCGGCGGCGCGGCCGGTGAAGCCGCGGACGTCGTGGGGCAGCTGGGCCGGGCGGACCGGTTCCGGTGGCGGCTCCGGCACGAGGTCGAGCGCGGGGTCGGCGGCGAGGATCGCGGCCTCGAGCCGGGTCAGGTCCGGCGACGGGTCGAGCCCGAGGTCGGCGACCAGCCGGGCGCGCAGGGCGCGGAACGCGGCGAGGGCGTCGTCGGTGCGGCCCTCGCGGTGCAGGGCGAGCATGAGCTGGCCGACGAACCGCTGGCGGAACGGGTGCGCGGCGACCAGCGTCGTCAGCTCGGCGAGCAGGTCCCGGCCCCGGCCGAGCCGCAGCTGCGCGTCGATGCGGTCTTCCAGCGCGCTCCAGCGGGCTTCGGTCAGCCCGGCCAGGAGCAGCTCGGCGACCGCGCCGGACGCGGTGCCGGCGAGGGCGTCGCCCCGCCAGAGCGCGAGGGCCTCGTCGAACAGCTCGACGGCGGCCTCGTCACCGGCCGCGCGAGCCCGGCGGACCAGTGCGGTGAACCGGTGGGCGTCGATCGTGTCCGGGTCGGCGCGCAGGACGTACCCGTGCCCCTCGGTGACGAGTTCGGGGCCGCCCGCGGTGCGGAACACCGCGCGCAGGCGGGAAACCAGCGCCTGGACGGTGTTGCGCGCGCTCGCCGGGGGATCGTCGGGCCAGAGCAGGTCCACGAGGTTCTCGACGGTGACCGGGCGCGGGGTTTCGAGGAGCAGGACGGCGAGGACGAGGCGCTGCTTGCGGGAGCCGAGGTCGACCGGGTCACCGTCCGCCGTCGCCTCGACGGCGCCGAGGACGCGGAACTCCACCCCGTCACCTCCACTCACCCGATCGGGGGTGCAAGCGTACTGCAAGCGTGGTGCAGTCCCGGTCCGCCATCCTGACGGGGCTGCAGGACATGCTCCCGACGATGTCCACGGCCGGCTCGGTCGCCGGGGAACCGGCGGATTCGGCTGTCGTTGTTCGCGGGCGGCACGAGCTGGGGGTAGGACCACCGCGGCGACCCCTCCACGGTCGCCGTGGTGGCCCTTTTTTTCGTTCGTTGCCCAGGGCAGCTTCCGCCGCAGGCTGTGGCGCCCGGTCCATCCTCCCGGGCGCGGCGATCACGGATGGTGACCACCACGGCGTTCCGGTGGCGGAGGGCGTTCGCCGGACGCAGAATGCGCGCATGCAGCCGACGGTCGTCCGGGTGGCGCGCCTGGCCGACCCGGCCGGACCCGCCGACGGCGTCCGCGTGCTCGTCGAACGGCTCTGGCCCCGCGGCACGGCCCGCGCCGCGGTGGTCCTCGACGGCTGGTACCGCGGCTTGGCCCCCTCCGACGAGCTCCGCACGTGGTACGGCCACGACCCGGAGCGGTTCGCGGAGTTCGCCGAGCGTTACCGGGCGGAGCTGCGCGAGCCCGATCGGGTGGCGGCGCTGGAGCGGCTGCGGGCCCTGGCCGGTGACGGCCCGGTGACCTTGCTGACGGCGAGCGGGTCCCCCTCGATCAGCCAGGCGGCCGTGCTGGCGGCGGTGCTCACCGGAGCCGAAATGCAGTGAATGACTCATTCCTGGCCTCCGACGCCAGGAATGAGTCATTCACTGCACCCGGCCACGCTGCCGCCGGTCGGCGTGCGCGGTCAGGAGCGGGTGGCGTTCGGGGTCACCTGGACCGTGGCCGTGGCCGAGCCGAGGGTGTCGTGCGTGGCCGTGAGCACCAGTGTTCCGGGCGGTCCCGCGGACGGGCGCAGCCACACCGCCGCCGCGCCGCCGGTGGCGCCGAAGTCGAGCACCGGGTCGCCGATCAGCTCGCCCGGGCCGGTCAACGTCAGCCGCACCTCGCCCGCCGTTCCCGCGCGCAGCGTCCCGAAGCGATCCGTCGCCGCCACCACCACCCTGGTGGCGTCGCTGCCGTCCGAGCGGAGTTCCGGGTCGTCCGGCACGCAGCTGAGCACGTCCGCACCGCGGTCGCCGCTGAAGCGCCGGCTGACGACCAGCCGCCCGCCCGCGTAGCCGTCGATGCGCAGCTCGGGCCGCCGTCCCTTCGGCACGGCCAGGTCCGCGGCGAACGGCGGGTACCGCAGGTGCGGGAAGTCCGCTTTCCGGCTGCGGGCCTCGCCCGCGGGCCGGCCGTCGAGGAACAGCAGCAGGCGCTCGCAGTTGGACCAGATCGTCGCCCCCGGCCCGGGACCGGACGGCTGGGCCGTGAAGTCCCAGGCGAAGCCGGGCTCGGCGACCGCCCGGACCCGCGGGTCGCCCTGCGAGGCGTAGAAGGCCGCGGCGGGCTTGGCGATCCGGAAGATGTCCGACACCCCCGCGTACTTCACCCCGTCGACCGACCGCTGCCAGCCCGAGGGGTAGTCGAACGCGCACCACGCGAGCAGCCCGCAGTACCGGTCGTCCGCCGCCGCCAGGTCGTGGGCCTTCGCGTGCAGCTCCGCCTGCTGCTCCCGGACGCCGGGGGCGTCGGTGCGGCGGTACGCCCGGGCCCCGGCGAGCGTGCCGATCGTCTCCGTCACCAGGTACGGCACCCCCGGCCGCGGCGGGCGCAGCCGGAAGGGCGTGCCGCGCCGGGCGGTGTAGTCGTTGTAGGCCAGGATTTCGACGTCGCTGCCGGCGAACCGCCCGAGCGTGGTGCTGGCCAGCGCGCCGCTCGTCGGCCGGGACGGGTCGAGCCGCCGGGCGAGCTGCCCGGTCCGCTGGTACATCGCCGTCGTGCCGTTGGCCTCGTTCACCCGGGTGCCCCAGACGACGATGCTCGGGTGGTTGCGGTCGCGCACGACCATTCCCTCGACGTCCGCCAGGTTCCGGCGCTGCCAGGCGTCGTCCCCGACGTGGCCCCAGCCCGGGATCTCCTCCCACACCAGCAGGCCCAGCTCGTCGCAGGCGTCGAGGAACGCGCTCGACTGCGGGTAGTGCGAGCAGCGGACCATGGTGCAGTTCAGCTCGCGGCGCAGGATTTCGGCGTCACGCCGCTGCACGCGGTCCGGCAGCGCGCCGCCCGCGAACGGGTACCACTGGTGGCGGTTGAGGCCGAACAGCCGGAGCCGCCGTCCGTTGAGGAAGAAGCCCTCGGTGGTGAACCGCGCGTCGCGGAACCCCGTCCGCACCACCCGCTGGTCCAGGGTTCGCTTCCCGGCTTCGACCGTCACCACGACGTCGCACAGGGCAGGATCCTCGACGTCCCAGAGGCGCACCCCGCCGAGCCCGCCGACGTCGAACTCGACCGTCCTGCCCCGCACCGGCGCGGCACCGCGGGCGAGTTCGCGGCCCGCCTGGCGCACCGACGCGGTCACCTGCCCCACGACGGGCACGTCGAGCGTGCACGTCAGGTGCAGCGACCGGCCGGGGGAGAGGACGTCGACGGGCCGGGCGAAGACGTCGGCCAGCCGGATGCGGGGCACCGCGCCGACCGTGGCGGGGCGGTAGATCCCGGCCGGCTGGAAGAAGTCGATCACCGACGGCCCGCCGCGCGGCAGGTTCGGCGGGACGTCCAGCGCCCACCGCCCGTCGACCACCACGGCGAGCACGTTGTCGCCCGCCACGACGTCCGGCAGCTCCACTTCGAACGGCAGGTAGCCGCCCTCGTGCGTGGCGACGAGCCGGCCGTTGAGGTGCACCTCGGCGTTGGTCATGACGCCGTCGAAGCGGGCGGTGTGGCGTTCGGTCGCCGACCCGGTGAAGTGCTTGCGGTAAATCCACCGGTCCTGCCAGGACGCCGGGTCCCACCCCGTCCACGAAAGCGGGGTGACGCAGTGGGGCAGCTGCACCGGCGAGAGGTCGATCTCGTCGAAGCCGAGTTCGGTACAGCCGTCGTCGTACCGTCCGAACAGCCAGAAATCGCCCAGCTGCGCGGAACCCGCGCCGGCCGCGACGTGCCCGGCCGAGCCCGCGACGACGGCGCCGAGCAGCGCGGCCCCGCTCGCGGTCAGGAATCCGCGCCGGGACAGCCGTGGTTGCCAGTCGGCCATTCACGACCTCCGTGCTCGGGCTCCCCTGGGATATCGCCGGTGACCGGTAAGACGTCACAAACGATCAGCGGGTTGCTCAGCGCAAGGTGGAGGCGCGGACCACCAGCTCCGGGGTGAACACGACCTTCCGGTGTTCGTGGGCGGTTTCGGACGCTTCCGCCAACAGCAGTTCCACGGCCGTGCGGCCCAGGCGCCGCCGCGGCTGGCGCACCGACGTCAGCGGAACCGCGGCCGCCGCGGCGAACTCGATGTCGTCGTAGCCGACGATCGCCAGGTCGTGCGGGACGCTCATGCGCAGGTTCGCGCACGTCTGGAGCAGGCCGAGGGCGACCAGGTCGTTCGCGCAGAAGGCGGCGGTGGGGCGGACCGGCGCCGGGAGGCCCGCCAGCCGCTCGCCCGCGCCGCGGCCGTCGGCCACCGTCAGTGCCGTGGTCGTCAGGTCGACCAGGTGGTCCGGGCCGAGCCCGGCCGCGTCCAGCGCCCGCAGCGCACCGAGCCGCCGGTCGCGGACCTGGCCGACGGTCGTGTGGTTGCCGATGAAGGCGATCCGCTCGTGGCCCTGTTCGACCAGGTGCCGCACGGCGATCTCCCCGCCGTAGACGTCGTCGACCGCCACCGAGCAGTGCGTCGTGCCCGCCGGCGTCCGGTCGACGACGACCACCGGCGTGCCGCGGCGCGCGATCTCGCCCAGCAGCGGGGCGTCGGGGTCGACCGGCGTGATGAGCACGCCTTGCACGCGCTGCTGTTCGAGGCGTCCGAGGTAAGCCTCTTCCCGCGCGGGCTGGTGCGCGCTGTTGCACAGGAAGAGGGAGAGGCCGCCCTCACCGGCGGCGTCCGCGGCGTCTTCCATGCCGGCCGCGACGTCGGTGAAGAAGGGGTTGCTGCCGTCGAGCATGACGTAGGCCAGCACCCGGCTGCGCCCGGCCCGCAGCTGCCGCGCGGATTCGTTGCGCACGAAGCGGAGTTCGGCCATCACGGCCTCGACCCTGGCCCGGGTGGCCGGGCTGACCCGATCGGGCCGGTTGAGCACATTGGACACCGTGCCGAGGGAGACGCCGGCCGCCGCCGCGACTTCCTTCATGCCCGCCGCGCGGGGCTCGGCACCGGGCTCCCTGACCACCATCGCAACCCCCTCTTCGATCAGCATTGCGCGGCCCGGTTGAAACGTAACATCACCAGGAAGGAGCTGGTGAAGATGCCGTTTGGCCACGCCTTCGCCGATCCATTGACTTCTCGTTCCGTCGCATAGTAGCTTCACCGCACCAGATTTGTGAAACCTTTCAATCCGGAGGTCGCGATGACGCGGCAGGACCCCGCCGGAGCCCCTCTGCTGGAGGTGCGCGGCGTGACGAAGTCGTTCGGCGCGGTCGCGGCCGTCGCCGGCGTGAGCTTCGGGCTGCACGCCGGGGAGGCCCACGCACTGGTCGGGGAAAACGGCGCCGGAAAGTCCACGATCGTCAAGATGCTGGCCGGGGTGCACAAGCCCGACGACGGCACGCTGTTGCTGGACGGCGAGCCGGTAGAGTTCGGCTCGCCCGCCGACGCCAAGGCGGCCGGCATCGCGGTGATCTACCAGGAGCCCACGCTGTTCCCGGACCTGAGCGTCGCGGAGAACATCGTGATGGGCCGCCACCCGCGCAAGAGCCTCGGCCGGATCGACCGGGCGGCGATCCGCGCCGAGGCCGAGCGGCTGTTCGCCCGCCTCGGCGTCCGGATCGACCCCGCCCGGCCCGCCAGGGGTCTGTCGATCGCCGACCAGCAGATCGTCGAGATCGCCAAGGCGCTCAGCGCCGACGCCCGCGTGCTGGTGATGGACGAGCCGACCGCCGCGCTGACCCGGATCGAGGTCGAGCGGCTGTTCACCGTGGCCAGGGCGCTGCGCCAGGAGGGCGCGGCCATCATGTTCATCTCCCACCGCTTCGAGGAGATCACCGAGCTCTGCCAGCGCGTGACGATCATGCGCGACGGCAAGCACGTCTCCACCGACGCCCTGGACGACGTCACGGTCGAAGAGATGGTGAAGCGGATGGTCGGCCGCGATCTGGACGCCCTGTTCCCCAAGCAGGACGTCGAACCCGGCGCGGTCGTGCTCGAAGTCGAAGGCCTGGCCCGGGAAGGCGTGTTCCGCGACATCTCCTTCTCCGTGCGCGCCGGGGAAATCGTCGCGTTCGCCGGGCTGGTCGGGTCCGGCCGCTCGGAGGTCGTCCAGGCCGTCTTCGGTGTCGACGAGCGGGACGCGGGAGTCGTCAAGGTGAGCGGCAAGAAGCTGAAGCCGCACTCCTCGCGCGCCGCGATGGCCGCCGGGATGGCCCTCGTTCCCGAGGACCGGCGTCAGCAGGGCCTGATCATGGACCTCTCGATCGAGCGGAACGTGACGCTGCCGCGCTCGCGCGCGCTGTCGAAGCTCGGCTTCCTCACCGGCGCGAGCGAACGGCAGGAAGCCCGGCACTGGACCGAGCGGCTGCGCACCAAGTACCGCCGGCTCGGCGACCCCGTCGGCACGCTGTCCGGCGGCAACCAGCAGAAGGTCGTGCTGGCCAAGTGGCTGGCGATGGCGCCTAAGGTGCTCATCGTCGACGAGCCGACGCGCGGCATCGACGTCGGCACCAAGGCAGAGGTCCACCGGCTGATGTCCTCGCTGGCCGCCGAAGGGGTCGCGGTCGTCATGGTGTCTTCGGAACTGCCGGAGGTGCTGGGCATGGCCGACCGCGTGCTGGTGATGCGGGAGGGCCGGGTCGTGGCCGAGCTCCCGCGCGCCGAAGCGACCGAAGACTCCGTCATGTTCGCCGCGATGGGGCAGGGGGCCGCCGCATGACCGTGACGAAGGAGGCGCCCGTGACCGCGCAGGCCACCGTCCACTCCGGACGCTCGTGGACCGCGAACGTGCTGAAGGCCCGCGAATCCGGCATCATCCTCGCCCTCATCGTCCTGGTCGCGTTCACCGCGACGCAGAACTCGCGGTTCCTGTCCGGGCAGGGCATCCGCGACATCCTGCTCGGCACGGCCATCCTGGCGGTGCTCGCGGTCGGGCAGGCGATCGTGATGATCACCCGCAACATCGACCTCTCGGTCGGCTCGGTCCTCGGCCTGTCCGCGTTCGCCGTCGGCACGCTGATGAAGGACCACCCAGGCCTGCCGGTGATCGTCGCGATCCTCGCCGGGCTCGGCGTCGGCGCGGTGTGCGGACTGGTCAACGGCGCGCTCGTGCGCTTCGGCCAGGTGCCCGCGCTGGTCGTCACGCTCGGCACGCTCTACGCCTACCGCGGCGTCAGCTACTTCTGGGCCGGTGGCCAGCAGATCAACGCCGACAAGCTGCCGGCGTCCTTCCTGGACTTCGGCACCGCGTCGCTGCTCGGCGTGCCGTGGCTGGTGCTCATCGCGGTGCTGGTCCTGGTCGCCGCTGGGATCGTGCTCCGGAGCTACCGCGCCGGGCGCGAGCTGTACGCGATGGGGTCGAGCCCGCAGGCCGCGCAGCTGGCCGGCATCCGGGTCGGCCGCAACACCAGCGCGGCCTTCCTGGTCAGCGGCGCCCTCGCCGGGCTCGCCGGAGTGTTGTTCGCGGCCCGGTTCGGCACCGTGGACGCGGCCGCCGGCACCGGCTACGAACTCAACGTCGTCGCCGCGGCCGTCGTCGGCGGGGTCGCCGTGTTCGGCGGCAGCGGCTCGGTCTGGGGCGCGGGCCTCGGCGCGCTGCTGCTGACCGTCATCGGCAGCGCCCTGGCCGTGCTCGACATCAACCAGTTCTGGCAGCAGGCCATCGTCGGTGCGCTGATCCTCCTCGCCATCGGCGCGGACCGGCTCGTCGCCGTCCGGGTCGCGAAAGCACTGAAGAAGAGGGACGCCCATGTCTGACCGAGGGAACCGGCTCGGCCGGCTGCTCAGCTGGGACGCCGCCGTCGTGCTGGTGACGGTGATCGTGCTCGTCGTCGCTTCTGGCGCGGTCGAGAACTTCGGCACCAGCCGCAACTTCACCTTCCTGCTGCTCGACCTGCTCCCGATCGCGCTGGTCGCGCTGCCGATGACGTTCATCATCGTCACCGGCGAGATCGACCTCTCGGTGGCGAGCACGCTCGGCCTGACCTCGGCGGTGATGGGCTCGCTGTGGGACGCCGGGATGACGATCGAGACGATCATCCCGCTCTGCATCGTGCTCGGCGCGGTCCTCGGCGCGCTGAACGGCTTCTTCGTCACCGTGCTGAAGCTGCCGTCCCTCGCCGTCACGATCGGCACGCTGGCGCTCTACCGCGGGCTCGCGTTCGTGGTGCTGGGCGACGGCGCGGTGGCCGACTTCCCCCGCGACTACACGACCTGGGTCACCGGGACGATCGGCGACGGCCCGATCCCGAACGTCCTGATCCCGCTGGTCGTGATCGCCCTGATCTTCGGCGTGGTGCTGCACGCGACCCCGATCGGCCGCGGGGTGTTCGCGGCCGGCGCGGGGGAGCAGGCGGCCCGGTTCGCCGGCATCCGCACCGGGCGGCTCAAGTTCTGGCTGTACGTCGTGAGCGGCGCGGTCGCGGGTCTCGCCGGGGTCCTGTGGACGCTGCGGTACTCCAGCGCCCGCGCCGACAACGGGTTCGGCCTCGAGCTGGCCGTCGTGGCCGCCGTGCTGCTCGGCGGCGTGTCCATCTTCGGCGGCAAGGGCACGCTGCCCGGCGTGCTCGCCGGGGTGGTCCTGCTGGCCTCCCTGCAGAACGCGCTGCGCCTGCAGGACGTGTCCAACGAAGCCCTCAACATCGTGACCGGCGTGCTCCTCATCGTGTCGGTCCTGCTCCCCAACATCGTGACTTCGGCTCGCACGGCAGTGCGTCGCCGTCGGCAAGCGGTAACTCCGGAAAGGTGACGAAGATGTCCCGACGGTTCCTCACCGGCGCACTGTCGGCCGGGCTGGTGCTGGTCCTGGCCGCGTGCAGCGGCACGACCAAGAACGACAACGCCGGCTCCGGCGGCCGGCAGTCCACCGCCGCGGCCAACCCGAACGCCGCGGCCGCCACCGGCGTCAAGATGGCGTTCCTGCCCAAGCAGCTCAACAACCCCTACAGCGACATCGAGGTCAGCGGCGGCAAGGCGGCGCTCGAAGAGCTGAAGGGCGAGTACAAGCTGGTCGGGCCGAACGACGCCAGCGCGTCCTCGCAGGTCAGCTACATCAACACGCTGATCCAGCAGCAGCAGGACGTCATCGGCATCGCCGCGAACGACCCGAACGCCGTGTGCCCGTCGCTCAACCAGGCCCGCAGCGCCGGCATCAAGGTCGTCGCGTTCGACTCCGACGCCGCCAAGGACTGCCGCGACGTCTTCATCAACCAGGCCACCACCCAGGGCATCGGCGAGGCGCTGGCCAAGCAGGCCAAGGACCTCTCCGGCGGGTCGGGCGAGATCGCCGTCCTGTCCGCGACGCCGAACGCCACCAACCAGAACGCCTGGATCGAGGTCCTCAAGAAGGAACTGGCCAAGCCGGAGTACTCGGGCCTGAAGCTGGACAAGATCGCCTACGGCAACGACGACGACCAGAAGTCGTTCCAGGAGGCCCAGGGCCTGCTCCAGTCGTTCCCGAACCTGAAGGTGATCGTTTCGCCGACCACCGTGGGCATCGCGGCCGCCGCGCGGTACGTCAGCTCCTCGAGCTACAAGGGCAAGGTCGCGGTGACCGGCCTCGGCACGCCGAACCAGATGCGCGCGTTCGTCAAGGACGGCACGGTGAAGCAGTTCGCGCTGTGGAACCCGGCCGACATCGGCTACCTCGCCGCCTACGCGGGTGTCGCGCTCAAGTCCGGCCAGATCACCGGCAAGGAAGGCGAGAAGTTCAAGGCGGGCAAGCTCGGTGACTACACGATCGGCGCCAACGGCGAAATCGTGCTCGGCCCGCCGACGACGTTCGACGCGAACAACATCGACAAGTTCAACTTCTGATGCCCCGGTACTGCTTCTGCCTCCAGGTCAAGCCCGACCGGAAAGCCGAGTACGCCGAGCGGCACCGGGCGGTGTGGCCCGAGATGCGGCAGGCCCTGCACGACACCGGCTGGCGCAACTATTCGCTGTTCCTCCGCGACGACGGCCTGCTGATCGGGTACGTCGAGGCGGACGACCTCGAAGCCGCGCGGGCCGCCATGGCGGAGACCGACGTCAACACCCGCTGGCAGGCGGAGATGGCGGAGTTCTTCACCGGTCTCGACGGCGGCCCGCCGGACGAAGGGTTCCAGCTGCTCGACGAGGTCTTCCACCTCGACGTCCGGGAAGGACAGTGATCGCTGTGGATATCAAAGCGGCCCTGCGGGCGCAGCGCATCGAGACGCCGTCGTGGGCGTACGCGAACTCGGGCACTCGGTTCAAGGTGTTCCCGCAACCCGGGGTGCCGCGCACGCCGGAGGAGAAGATCGCCGACGCCGCGGTGGTGCACAAGTTCACCGGGGTGGCGCCGAGCGTGGCGCTGCACATCCCGTGGGACAAGGTCGACGACTACGCCGCGCTGACCGCCTACGCGCGGGATCTGGGTGTGGAGATCGGGGCCATCAACACCAACGTGTTCCAGGACGAGGACTACAAGCTCGGTTCGGTGACCAACCCGGACGCCGGGATCCGCCGCAAGGCGACCGACCACCTCCTCGAAGCCATCGACATCATGGACGCCACCGGCTCGCGCGACCTGAAGCTGTGGTTCTCCGACGGGATCAACTACCCCGGCCAGGACGACCTCCGGGACCGGCAGGACCGCCTCGCGGCGGCGCTGAAGGAAACCTACAACCGGCTGGGCGAGCATCAGCGGATGCTGCTGGAGTACAAGCTGTTCGAGCCCGCGTTCTACGCCACCGACGTCCCGGACTGGGGCACGTCCTACGCCCACTGCATCGAGCTGGGGGAGCGGGCGACGGTCTGCATCGACACCGGCCACCACGCGCCGGGGACGAACATCGAGTTCATCGTGGCGTTCCTGCTGCGGGCGGGGAAGCTGGGCGCGTTCGACTTCAACTCCCGCTTCTACGCCGACGACGACCTGATGGTCGGGGCGGCGGACCCGTTCCAGCTGTTCCGGATCATGTACGAGATCGTCCGCGCCGACGCCCTCGATCCGGCGTACGGGATCGCGTTCATGCTGGATCAGTGCCACAACATCGAGGCGAAGATCCCGGCGATCATCCGGTCGGTGATGAACGTCCAGGAAGCGACCGCGAAGGCACTGCTCGTGGATCGGCCCGCGTTGCGCGCGGCCCAGCAGTCGGGGGATGTGCTCGGCGCGAACGCCGTGCTGATGGACGCCTACAACACCGACGTCCGGCCGCTGCTGGCCGAGCTGCGGGAGGACGCCGGGCTGGACCCGGACCCGATCGCTGCCTACGCCCGCAGCGGGTACCAGGAGAAGATCGTGGCCGAGCGCGCCGGCGGCACGCAGGCCGGATGGGGAGCATGAGGATGACCGTGCCGGAGCAGCTCATCGCGCGCAGCAACGCGCTCGGGGCCGACCCGCGCAACACCAACTACGCCGGCGGCAACACCTCCGCCAAGGGCGCGGTGACCGACCCGGTCACCGGCTCGCCTGCCGACGTCCTGTGGGTCAAGGGCTCCGGCGGCGACCTCGGCACGCTGACCGAGGCCGGGCTGGCGGTGCTGCGGCTGGACCGGCTGCGGGCCCTGGTGGACGTGTACCCCGGTGTGGAGCGCGAGGACGAGATGGTCGCCGCGTTCGACTACTGCCTGCACGGCCGGGGCGGGGCGGCGCCCTCGATCGACACCGCGATGCACGGTCTCGTGGAGGCCCCGCACGTCGACCACCTGCACCCGGACTCCGGGATCGCCCTCGCGACGGCGGCCGACGGCCCGGCGCTGACCAAGGAGTGCTTCGGCGACCGGGTCGCCTGGGTCGACTGGCGGCGGCCCGGGTTCCAGCTGGGCCTGGACATCGCGGCGGTCAAGGCGGCCAACCCGCAGGCCATCGGCGTCATCCTCGGCGGCCACGGCATCACCGCGTGGGGCGCGACCTCCGAGGAGTGCCAGGCCAACTCCCTCGAGATCATCCGCACGGCCGAAGCCTTCCTGGCCGAGCGGGGCGCTCCCGAACCGTTCGGCCCGGTCGTCCCCGGCTTCGAAGCCCTCCCCGAAACCGAGCGGCACGCCCGCGCCGCGGCGCTGGCGCCGGTGATCCGCGGCCTGGCCTCGACCGACCAGCGGGTCGTCGGCCACTACACCGACAGCGACGTCGTGCTGGAGTTCCTCTCCCGGGAGAAGCTGGCGCCGCTCGCCGCACTCGGCACCTCGTGCCCGGACCACTTCCTGCGCACCAAGGTCCGCCCGCTGGTCGTGGACCTGCCCGCGACCGCCCTCCTGGACGACGTCGTCGCGCGGCTGAAGGAACTGCACGCGGAATACCGCGACTCCTACCGCGCCTACTACGACCGGCACGCCGACGCCGATTCGCCCGCCATGCGCGGCGCCGATCCGGCCATCGTGCTCGTCCCCGGTGTCGGGATGTTCTCGTTCGGCAAGGACAAGCAGACCGCGCGGGTGGCGGGGGAGTTCTACGTCAACGCCATCAACGTCATGCGCGGCGCCGAAGCCGTCTCCACCTATGCGCCGATCCCCGAAAGCGAGAAGTTCCGGATCGAATACTGGGCCCTCGAAGAGGCCAAGCTGCAGCGCATGCCCAAGCCGAAACCGCTGGCCGGGCGGATCGCCCTGGTCACCGGCGCCGGTTCGGGCATCGGCAAGGCCATCGCGCAGCGGCTCGCGGCCGAAGGCGCGTGCGTGACGATCGCCGACCTCAACGGCGACGCGGCCGCGGAGGTCGCGGCGGAGATCGGCGGCACGGCCGTCACCGCCGACGTCACCGACGCCGCGGCGGTCCAGGCCGCGATCGACACGACCGTGCTTGCCTTCGGCGGGATCGACCTGGTGGTCAACAACGCCGGGCTGTCCATTTCGAAGCCGCTGCTGGAGACCACCGAACGCGACTGGGACCTGCAGCACGACGTCATGGCCAAGGGCTCGTTCCTGGTCGCCCAGGCGGCGGCCAAGGCGATGATCGGCCAGGGCATCGGCGGGGACATCGTCTACATCTCGTCGAAGAACTCGGTGTTCGCGGGCCCGAACAACGTGGCCTACGGCGCCGCGAAGGCCGACCAAGCCCACCAGGTCCGGCTCCTGGCCGCCGAACTCGGCGCGCACGGCATCCGCGTCAACGGCGTCAACCCCGACGGCGTGGTCCAGGGCTCCGGCATCTTCGCCGGCGGCTGGGGCGCCCAGCGCGCGGCCGTCTACGGCGTTCCCGAGGAGAAGCTCGGCGAGTTCTACGCCCAGCGCACCATCCTCAAGCGGGAAGTGCTGCCCGAGCACGTGGCCGCCGCGGTGTTCGCCTTGACCGGCGGCGAGCTGACCTACACCACCGGCCTGCACGTGCCGGTGGACGCCGGAGTGGCCGCCGCGTTCCTGCGCTGAAGGAGGACCGATGATCGACCGCATCACCCCGCGCCGCACGCGGGTCGGGCTCGTGTCCGGTGGGCTCGGCGCGTACTGGCCGCAGTTCCCGGCCCTGCTGCCGCAGCTGCAGGCCTCGGCCCGGCGCGTCACCGAGCGTCTGTCCACGATGGACTGCGAGGTCGTCGACGCCGGGTTCGTTTCCGACCCCCGGGAGGGCGCGGCCGCGGCGGAAAAGCTGCGGGTGGCCGGGTGCGACCTGATCATCGGGTTCCTCACGACGTACCTGACGTCCAGCATGCTGGCGCCGGTCGCGCAGCGCTCGGGCGCGCCGGTGCTGCTGCTGAACCTGCAGCCCACCGAGGTGATGGACCACGAGTCCTTCGACACCGGCGCGTGGCTGGCCTACTGCGGCGCCTGCCCGCTGCCCGAGATGGCCAACGCGTTCCGGCGCCTCGGCGTCGAGTTCCGCTCGGTGTCCGGCTACCTCGAGGACGAGCGCGCCTGGACGCGGATCTCCCGCTGGATCAAGGCCGCCGGAGTGCGGGCGGCGCTGCGCCGCGGTCGCCACGGCCTGCTCGGGCACCTGTACCCGGGCATGATGGACGTCTCGGCCGACCCGACGCTCGTCTCGGCCCAGCTCGGCGGGCACGTCGAGATCCTCGAGGTCGACGACCTGCGGGTGCGCGTGGAGAAGGTCACCGAGGCCGAAACGAAGGACCGCGTCGAACTGGCCCGCGAAGTGTTCACCGTGGACGAGTCCGTCGTGGACGAAGACTTCGCCTGGGGGGCCCGGGTTTCGGTGGCCCTCGACCGGCTTGTCGACGACTTCTCGCTCGACTCGCTGGCCTACTATCACCGCGGCCTAGACGGCGAGACGCACGAACGCGTCGGCGCCGGGTTCATCCTCGGCGCGTCCCTGCTCACCGCCCGCGGCATCCCGGCGGTCGGCGAGTACGAGCTGCGGACGTCACTGGCCATGCTGGTCATGGACCGGCTCGGCGCGGGCGGCTCGTTCACCGAGCTGCAGGCGCTGAACTTCCGCGACGGCGTGGTCGAGATGGGCCACGACGGCCCGGCCCACCTCGGTATCAGCGCCCGCAAGCCGCTGCTGCGCGGCCTGGGCGTCTACCACGGCAAGCGCGGCTGGGGCGTGTCGGTGGAGTTCGACGTCAAGCACGGGCCGGTGACGCTGTGCGGGCTCGGCCAGGGCCGCGACGGGACGTTCACGCTCGTCGCCTCGGAAGGCACGGTGGTGCCCGGGCCGCTGCTGCGGATCGGCAACACGACCTCCCGCGTCGACTTCGGCTGCGACCCGGGGGAGTGGACCGACGCCTGGTCGGCCAGCGGCATCGCGCACCACTGGGCGCTGGGTACCGGCCACCGCGTCGCCGAGCTGACGGCGGTCGCGGACCTGCTCGGCCTGAAGCTGACGGTGGTCCGCCCGTGAAACGAGTCGCGGCCGTCGACCTCGGCGCGTCCAGCGGACGGGTGATGGCCGGGACCGTCGGCTCGTCGGTGCTGGAGGTCTCGGAGGTACGGCGGTTCGCCAACGGCGGGATCCAGGCGGGCCCGGTGCTGTACTGGGACGTCCTGGGTCTCTACCGCGAGACCGTGGCCGGAATCCGCGAGGCCGGGCATCTGGACGGCGTCGGCATCGACTCGTGGGCGGTCGACTACGGGCTCCTGGACGAGCGCGGCGCACTGCTCGGCAACCCCGTCCACTACCGCGACCCGCGCACGGACGGGATCACCGTCCCGGTGCCCGACCGGGAACTGTACGACGTGACCGGGCTGCAGCAGCTGCCGTTCAACACGCTGTACCAGCTGGTGGCCGAAGGCGACCGGCTCGCCGCGGCGCGGACCGTGCTGCTGATCCCCGACCTGCTGAACCACTGGCTGACGGGAGAGATCGGGGCGGAACGCACCAACGCGTCGACCACGCAGCTCTACGACGTCCGCGCGCGGACCTGGGCCACCTCGCTCGCCGACCGCGTGGGGATCCCGCCGCGGCTGCTCCCGCCGTTGCGCGACCCCGGCACGGTGGTGGGCACGGCCCGCGAACTGTCCGGTTTGCCGGTGATCGCGGTGGGTTCGCACGACACGGCGTCCGCGGTGGTCGCCGTGCCCGCTTCGCCCGGCACGAACTTCGCGTACATCTCCTCGGGAACGTGGTCGTTGGCGGGCTTGGAGCTGCCGGCGCCGGAGCTGAGCGACGCCGCCCTCGCGGCGAACTTCACCAACGAGGGCGGCGTCGACGGCACGATCCGCTTTCTCCGCAACGTGATGGGCCTGTGGGTGCTGTCGGAGACGCTGCGGACGTGGTCCACTTCGGACCTGCCCGGCCTGCTCGCGGCGGCGGCGGCCGCGCCCGCGCTGGCGGCGGTGGTGGACATCGACGCCCCGGCGTTCCTGCCACCCGGTGACATGCCGGCGCGCCTGGCTGCCGCTTGCGAGGCGACCGGCCAGCGGCCGCCTGCGGAGCGGGCCGCGGTGGTCCGGTGCATCCTCGACAGCCTCGCGTTGGCCTACCGCCGCACGCTGCGGGAGGCGGCATCGATCACCGGCCGCACGATCGACGTGGTCCACATCGTCGGCGGCGGGGCGCGCAACGAACTGCTGTGCCGGTTGACGGCGGACGCGTGCGGAGTGCCGGTCCTGGCGGGCCCGGTCGAGGCTGCGGCGCTGGGCAACGTCCTGGTCCAGGCCCGGGCGCTGGGGGAGGACCTGCCGGATCTGGCGTCGATGCGGGCGTTGGTGCGGGAAACCCAGGAGGTCCGGCGCTACGAGCCCTCGGGTGTCGGGGATTGGGACGCGGCGGAGGCCCGTCTGACGCGAAACACCTAGCTCGTCACCGGCCGGCCGCGGCCCCGCTTCAGCTCGGAAAACCCGGGCGTGCCGGTCACGAGCAGCACGCCGTCCCACAGCCGTCCGGCTTCCTCACCGCGCGGGACCGGGCTGACGACCGGGCCGAAGAAGGCGTGGCCGTCCACGTGGATCGCGGGGACGCCGAGGTCCTCGCCGATCGGGTCGAGCGCCGCGCGGTTCCCGGCACGCAGGTCCGCGTCGAGGTCCGGCGACTCGGCGGCGTCCGCCAGCGTTGTGGGCAGGTCCACCGAGGCCAGCGCGGCGACGATCGTTTCGCGCGTCACCGGTTCCTTGTCGCGGTGGAAGCGCGTGCCGAGCGCGGTGTAGAGCTCGCGCAGGACCTCGTTCCCGTGCGCCCGCTCGGCGGCCAGCGCGACACGGGCGGGGCCCCAGCGCTCGTCGAGCCAGCCGCGGTACCAGTCGTCCACCTCCCGCCCTTCGTTGTGCAGCGACAGGCTGAACACGTGGAACCGCGTCCGGACCTCGCGGACGGCCTCCACCTCCAGCAGCCACCGGGAGGCGATCCACGCCCACGGGCACACCGGGTCGAACCACAGGTCAACGGTTTTCACCCGGCCAACCTAGGGTGGCGGGCGGCCCGGCAGAAGATCCAATTCCGGGCGGGCGGACCGGGCCAATCAGAGCCAGCCGCGCTCGTCGGCGATCCGCACCGCCTCGACCCGGTTGCGTGCGCCGGTCTTGGCGATCGCCGCCGAGACGTAGTTGCGCACCGTCCCTTCGGACAGGTAGAGCCGGGACGCGATCTCGGCGACCGTGGCGCCGGTCCGGGCGGTGACGAGCACGTCGCGTTCCCGGGCGGTCAGCGGCGACTCGCCCGCGGCGAGCGTGGCGACCGCCAGCGCCGGGTCGACCACGCGCTCACCGGCCCGCACGCGGCGGATCGCGTCGGCGAGGACGTCGGCCGGGGCGTCCTTCACGACGAACCCGGCCGCGCCCGCGTCCATCGCGCGGCGCAGGTAGCCCGCCCGGCCGAAGGTCGTGAGCATGACGACGCGGCAGCCCGGCACCTGCGCGGCGAGCACCGCCGCGGCGGAAAGACCGTCCAGGCCCGGCATTTCGATGTCGAGCAGGGCCACGTCGGGGCGGTGCTCGCGGGCCGCGGCGACGACCTCGTCGCCGCGGCCGACGGAGGCGACCACCTCGAAGTCGTCCTCGAGCGCGAGGAGCGCGCACAACGCCTGGCGGACCAGCTCCTGGTCGTCCGCGAGCAGCAGCCGGATGGTCACACCGTCACCCGCAGCCGCCAGCCGCCGGGCCGCACCGGCCCGGCGCCGAACTGCCCGCCGGCCGCGTTGACCCGCTCGCGGAGGCCGGCCAGCCCGGAGCCTTCCCCGGCGGACCCGCCGACGCCGTCGTCGACCACCTCCACAGTGGACTCCGAGAGGGTGACCGTGCACCGGGTCGCGCGGGCGTGCCGGGCCACGTTGGTCAGGCCTTCCCGCACCACCCACCCGAACAGCTCCTGGTGCGCCGGGCCGACGACGTCGGTCGCGGTCGGCAGGTCGGCGGTGACGCCGCACGCGCGCAGCAGCTCGCGCCCGCGCGCCAGTTCGCCGGCCAGGGTGACCTCGCGGTAGCCGGACACCGCCGCGCGGACGTCGGTCAGCGCCTGGCGGGCGAGCGTTTCGACGGCGGTCATCTCCTCGCCCGCGCGGGCCGTGTCGGCGTCCACGAGCCGCCGGGCCAGGGTGCTCTTGACGGTGATCGCGGTGAGCGAATGGCCGAGCAGGTCGTGCAGGTCCCGGGCGATGCGGGTGCGCTCGGCCTCCGACGCCAGCCGCGCGACCTCGGCACGCGCCTCGACGAGCGCGGCGTTGGCCCGGATCGCCTCGGCGAACGCGGACACCATGAGCACGGTGAACACGAGTGCGACCGCCTGCGTCCACGCCGGTCCGCCGGGCCAGGGGCCGATGACGGCGGCCAGTGCGGCTGCGGCCACCAAGCCCGCCCCAACGCGGCGGGGGAGCCGGGGCACGGCCAGGGAGAGCACGACGGCGGCGAGGAAGAACGCGTCGGCCTGGGCGAACGGGAACGCGGCGGCGAACAGCACCGCACAGCCGCCGGTCAGGAGCCAGAACGGCCGCGTCGCCCGTCGTGCGGCCGCAGCCGCGGCGAACAGGTAGCTCACGGCGAACGCGGCCACGACCAGGCATCCCGCGAAAGCGTTCGAGGAGTGCTGCAGCACGCTCGCCATGGTCACGGCGGGATAGACGAGCATCCCGGCGTCGAGCAGCCGCAGCCGCCAGCCGTGCACCCAGCGCTGCACGTCCCTCGTCCCGTCCACCTCCGGCACGCTACCGGGCCCGGACCCGCCGTCCGTTGACGAGCACCGTGACACCGAGCAGCAGCAGCCCGCAGACGGCCTGCTCGATCCGCAGCCACACCGGGAACAACCCGGGCAGAGCGACGATGACGACGATCGCCACGAGCATCGCCGCGGCGACGATCCGCAGCCTCAGCAGGCCCTTCCGCGACCCGCGCGCCGCGCTGCGGGCGAAGGCGAACGTCAGCAGCGAACTGGCGACGACGAGGGTGGCGCGCACCCAGACCGCGTCGGTCACCAGGGCGTGGTCGTTCCGGAGGAGCACGATCGCGACGAGCGTGAGGACGCTGAGGACGGCGTAGCCGCCGGTGAGCAGGAGAACGGGCCGGAAGGCGGTGGTGGTCATGCCGGAAACGCTGGTCTCGCCGGTGGTCCGGGGGCAGTGCCGTCCCGCACCGGGCGCCCATGACATTTGTCATCGGCGCGCCGCCGGTCCCAAGGCTGGGAGAGCGCTCTCACAGCGTGCTACAAAGAAGGGGTGACGACGCACCCGCCCTCGGCGCCGCCGACCCTGGAGGACGTCGCGCGGGTCGCCGGCGTCTCGCGGGCCACGGTGTCCCGCGTGGTCAACAGCGTGCGCAACGTCGACCCGAAGCTGCGGGAGACCGTCGAACGCGCGATCGCCGCCACCGGGTACGTGCCGAACCGCGCGGCCCGGTCCTTGGTCACGCGCCGCACGGGTGGGATCGCGCTGGTGGTGTCCGAGCCCGAACGGCACATCGAAGCCTTCGGCGGCGTGTTCGGCGACCCCTTCTTCGGCCGGGTCGTCGAAGGTGTGATCGCGCACTTGCGCCCGCAGGGCCTGCACCCGATCCTGATGCTCGTCGACAGCGACGAAGAGCGGGAGAAGCTCGTGCCGAAGCTGCGGCAGGAGCAGGTGAGCGGGGTGCTGCTGATCTCGCTGCACCCGGCGGAGGACCCGCTGCCGCGGATGCTGACCGACGCGGGTGTCCCGACGGCGCTGTTCGCGCGGCCGGGCCGCCCGGCGCCGGTGAGCTACGTCGACGTCGCCCACCAGGACGGCGCCCGGCTGGCCGCGGACCGGCTGGTGTCCCGCGGGTGCCACCGGGTCGCGACGATCGCGGGCCCGGCGGGGACACCGGCTGGCCAGGACCGGCTGGCCGGGTTCCGCGACGCGATGGCCCGCCACGGTCACGCGTACGTGGCGGTCGCCGAGGGCGACTTCACCGAGCACGGCGGCGAGCGCGCGATGGAGCGGCTGCTGGCCGAGGAACCGGCGCTGGACGGGCTGTTCGTGGCCAACGACCTGATGGCGTACGGCGCCCTGACGGTGCTGCGCGAGGCGGGCCGCCGGGTCCCGGACGACGTGGCGGTGATCGGCTTCGACGACAGCCGGGTGGCGCTGAGCTGCCGCCCCAGACTGACGACGGTCCGCCAGCCGGTCGAGGAAATGGGCGCGGCGATGGCCCGGATGGTCCTGGACCGCATGGCCGACCCGCAGCGGCGTGCGGAATCGGTGATCTTCGACCCGGAGCTGGTGATCCGCGAGTCGGCTTGAGCGAGCCGTCCAGTACCACCCCCGTGACCGGTTCGCCCCGGTACTCCGCCCGCGTGGCCTGCCGGGCAGTGACACGGGCTGTCCGGACAGATCTTCCCGCTGGCCTGGACATCCGCCCAGCGCCTGTGCTCAGATCGGAACGCCTTTTCCAACGTTGTAAAACTGGTCCCCTGACCGGAACGGAGTTCCGCCGTGCGGCCGAGAGCAGTCAGATCCCTCCACCTGGTGAGCGTCCTGGCGGTCGCCGCCGCGGTCGTCACCGTCGCGGCGCCCGCCGACGCCGGACCCGCCGCGCGCGGGACCGTCGCGGCGGGGAACGCGCGCTTCCAGGTCCTGTCCCCGACCTTGATCCGCACGGAGTACGCGGGCGACGGCCGGTTCACCGACGCCGCCACGTTCAACGCCGTCGGCCGCGGCTCGTTCACGCCCCCGCCGTTCACCGCCACGACGGCGAACGGCGTCCTGACCATCCGCACGAGCGCGACGACCCTGACCTACCAGCTGAACTCCGGTCCGTTCGATTCCGGCAACCTGCAGATCAAGACCACGGCGGGCGCACCGGTGACCGCGGCGCCGTGGCGCCACCTGACCTGCGCGACCGGCGCGCTCTGCGAGGCCGAAGACCTCACGGCCGACGGCCTGGGCGTGGCCACCGACCACACCGGCTACACCGGCGAGGGCTTCCTCGCGGGCTTCGAGAGCACGGGGACCTCGGCCACCGCCGACGTCTCCGCCGCCACGGCCGGGACGTACAACGTCACCGCCCGCTTCGCGAACGGCACCGGCGGGGACGGCCAGCACGTCACGCGCACCCTGAGCGTGTCCGTCGACGGCGGCGCGGCCCAGAAGCTGACCCTGCCCACGACGGCGGACTGGAACAGCTGGGCCACCGCCTCGGTGCCGGTCACCCTCACCGCGGGCCGCCACAACCTCCGCCTCGAGCGGACCGCGAGCGACTCCGGCAACGTCAACGTCGACGCGATCGCGGTGCTGCCGCCCGGCGCGTCCTTCCCGCCGGCGTCGGCGCGCGCGATCACCGGCTGCGCCCTCGACGTCAGCTGTGAAGCCGAATCCGGCCTTCGCACGGGCTCGGCCGTGGTCGCCACCGACCACACCGGGTACGCCGGACGCGGGTTCGTCGCCGAGCTCAACCGCGGCTCTTCACTGACCCACCGCGTGGTGGCGGTCCCGAGCGCCGGCACCTACCAGCTGGCCGTCCGCTACGCCAACGGCACCGGCGGCGACGGCCTGCACCAGACGAGGACCGCGACGGTCGCGGCGTCCGGCGTGACCCGCACGCTGTCGCTGCCGGCCACCGCGAACTGGGACACCTGGGGCACCGCCTCGGTGCCGGTCGACCTCAAGGCCGGCGCGAACGACGTCGTCCTCGGCTGCCCCGACGACGCGAGTTGCCACGTCAACCTCGACACGGTCGCCGTGACGCGCACCGGAGCCGCGGTGCCGCAGCCGCACCTCGCGCTCGGCGGCTACCGGCGCGGCCTCGACGGCGTCAACGGTGACAACGGCACGCCGTCGCTCACCGAAGGACTCCTGCACTCCGACGGGTGGTACCTGCTCGACGACAGCCCGTCCGCGCTGTACGACACGGCCACCGAGAAGGTGACGCAGCGGCCGTCGCACGGCGGGAACCCCTACCAGGACGGCTACGCGTTCACCTTCGGCCACGACTACAAGGCGGGGCTGCGGGACCTGGCCACCCTGACCGGGCCGTCGGAGCTGCTGCCGCGCTGGGCCTACGGCGTCTGGTACTCCGAGTACATCGACCGCACGGCGGCCGACTACCGCGACAAGATCCTGCCGAAGTTCCGCAGCGAGGGCGTCCCGCTGGACGTGCTGGTGACCGACACCGATTTCAAGGCGCCGGACACGTGGAACGGCTGGCAGTTCGACACGAACAAGTTCCCCGACCCGGCGGCGTTCTTCGCCTGGTCGCACTCGCAGGGCCTGCACAACACGCTGAACATCCACCCGAGCATCATGGGTTCGGACCCGCAGTTCGCCCGCGCGCAGGCCACGGCGAAGGGCAAGCTTGCGAAGTCGAACTGCGGCACGGACTGCTACGTCTTCGACTGGGGCGACCCCGACCAGCTCAAGGCGTACCTGGACCTGCACGGTCAGATGATGAACCAGGGCAACGACTTCTGGTGGCTCGACTGGTGCTGCGACGCGTCGAAGTCCAGCCTGCAGGGCGTCACGCCGGACTCGTTCATCAACCAGAAGTACGCCGACCTGTCCGCGCCCGCGATCGAGCGGGGCTTCGCGACTTCGCGGGCGTACGGCTCGCTGCAGGCCGGTGGCTACGGCGGCCCGGTCGGGCTGTCGACCGGGCCGTGGGCCGACAAGCGCAGCACGGTCCACTTCACCGGCGACACGTCCTCGACGTGGGGCACGCTGCGGATGGAGGTCGGGATCACCCCGGCCGAGTCGGCCGCGACGGGCCTGTCGCCGATCAGCCACGACATCGGCGGCCACAACGACACGACCGGGCTGCGCGGCAGCGAGACCTACACCTCCGGCGGGCAGCAGCACCAGACGTTCAAGCTGCCGGACGACCTGTACGCGCGGTGGGTCCAGCTCGGCACGTTCCAGCCGATCGACCGGCTGCACAGCAACCACAGCGACCGGCTGCCGTGGCAGTACGGCGACGCGGCGAAGGCGTCGGCGACGAAGTTCCTGAACCTGCGCGAGAACCTGGTGCCCTACACCTACACGCTGGCCCAGCAGGCGGCGACGACGGGCGTGCCGGTGGTGCGGCCGACGTACGTGGAGTACCCGGACGACCCGGCGGCCTACGCGGCGGCGTCGAGCGAGTACTTCTACGGGCCGGACATGCTGGTGGCGCCGGTGACGAACCCGGGGACGTCGGCGACGACGTCGGTCTGGTTCCCGCCGGGGCAGTGGACGGACTACTTCAGCGGCCGGGTCTACCAGGGCGGGAGCACCCAGCAGGTGACGTCCGACCTCGGGACCATGCCGGTGTTCGTCCGGGCGGGCGGTATCACGGTGACCCGCACGGCCGACGTGACCAACGACGTCCAGAACCCGCTGAACCGCGCCACGGTCACGGTGGCGCCCGGGGCGTCGGGGTCGTTCTCCCTGTATGAGGACGACGGGAGCTCGTCGAAGCACAGCTCGACGACGCGGATCACGTACTCCGAGCGGCGCGGCGCCCACACGGTGACGGTCGAGCCGACTCGCGGGCGGTCCCAGGTCAATTCGCGCGAGTGGACGGTGAAGTTCCTCGGCGTGCCGTCGGCGCCGTCGCGGGTGCGGGTCGGCGAGGGCTGGGCGCCGTCGCAGAGCTGGAAGTGGGACGCGGCAACGCAGACGCTGACAGTGACGGCCCACGCCGGAAGGGGTCCGGTGACAGTGACGTACTGAGCGCAGCCGAGCCGGTGAACTGCCGCCGGGGCCACCGCACGGGGTGGCCCCGACGGCACCGGCTCGGCCACCCTGTGGGGTCGGTGGCCTCCGCGGCCCGAGCTTCGGCTCGGGCCGAGTCGTGTTTCCGCGTGTTCAGTCACCCCAGGCCGGTCAGCGCCTTCTCCTGCCGCGCCCCTTCGGCGCCGACTTCACCGGCCAGTTCCCGCGTTTCCGCATCGCCGCCCGAGGTCTGCTCACCCCGCGCCAGCACCACCAGCTGCGCCGCGTGGGCTCGCAGCAAGGCGACCAGACGCCGGTCGAACTCCTCGCCGGTCCCGGTGCGCAACGCCACCAGGTCCGCCGCCGTGACCATGCCCGGCATCCTGTGTCCACCGTGGACATCGGCCGCCGGCAGCCCGGCCCGGTCGCGGGCCGACTTCAGCCGCGTCAGCAGCCGTTCCGCCGGCGCCGCCACCGAGTCCGCGGCCGCGCGCACCGCCGGGCTCGCCGCGTGGCCGGGCGCCAGCCGGGCGGCCGCCAGCGCGTTCTCGGTCATCGGCACCACCAGCTGCAGCCACGCCACATCGGTCGGGTTGAAGGGCGAGGCGGCGGGGGCGGGGCCGGTGGTGGCGCAACCGCCCACGATCAGCGCCACCACCGCCACCGCCCCCGGGAACGGCCGTCTCACGGACGGCCGGGCAGCCGGTAGTTCGGTCCGAGCACCGTGCCGCGGTCCGGCTTGTAGAGGTCGAACCCGCGCGGGTCGCACTGCAGGCCGCCGTTGATGCAGTGCTTCACCAAGGCCTCCAGCGTCGGCGGGTCCCACGCGTTGAAGAAGTCGTAGTGCCACGAGTACCCGCGCCCGCTGGCCAGGTGCACGCCGGACATGTCGCCGCTGACCGGGAACGCCATCTTGAACTCGAGCATCGGCACCGGCACCGGGTGGTCGGCCGGGCACGTCAGCGTCGCCCGGTCCGGGTACGCCATGTGGCTCTTGTGGTCGGCCGAGTCCAGGTGGACGCCGTCCCAGCAGCTCGGCGCCTGGTAGCGGATGTTGAGCTGGCTGCCGGCGACGCACCGGACGGGGATGTCCCAGTTGTGGAAGCTGTCGCCGCACTCCCAGCCCTCGACGGCGCCGGTCGCGTGCTGGAACTCGTCCTGCGTGGCGGTGACGCTGCCGACGACGTACCGCAGCCCGGGCGGGAACGGCACGACCTTGGTGTAGTCGAGGATGCCGGACTTGTAGTAGACGACCTGCGCGAAGTTCGGCAGCACCACCTGGTTGCCGTTCAGGACGGTCGGGAACCAGTACGCCGACAGGTCGTCCGGCGCCAGGCACGTCGTGTTGCCGACGCCCGCGTTCTGCAGCGACTGCAGGGTGGTCGCCGCGTTGGTGGTCTTGTTGCCGAGGAACGTGTGGTCGTGCGACGCGCCGGGCAGCCCGGGGAAGACGATCGGGTCGTCCGGCTGGTGGTGGCTGGGGGAGCAGTTGACCTGGAACTCGTGGTGGGTCACCAGGTCGTCGGCTCCGGCGGGCGACCAGGTGGCCGCGGTCAGGAAGGCGCCTGCCAGCACGGTGGCGGCGGTGCAGGCGAGGAGCGCGGCTTTCGTTGCCAAGGGTCCTCCACGGTGAGGGGCCAAGGATGGGAGAGCGCTCTCCCACAGCATGCGCACCCGGCCCCGGCCGTGTCAAGGAGCACCCGGATCGTCCGCCGGACAGTCATTGTCGGGTTCAAAGGCGAATCTTGACAACGCGGGGGCGCGTGCCGAACCATCGAGCGCGCCGGAGAGCGCTCTCCGTCTCCGTTCCCCTTGTCGTACGGGAGTCATCGTGGACCGACCGTCGCTCCTCCGTGCCGTCCCGGCGCTGGTGGCCCTGCTGGTACTGGGCCTGCTCGCCGGCCCCGCCCCGGCCCACGCGGCCACGCTGCTCTCCCAAGGAAGACCCGCGACCGCGTCGAGCAGCGAAGGCGCCGGGACCCCGGCGTCGGCGGCGGTCGACGGCAACGCCGGAACGCGCTGGGCGAGCGCCTGGAGCGACCCGCAGTGGCTGCAGGTCGACCTCGGCGCGCCCGCGGACATCAGCCAGGTCACCTTGAACTGGGAAGCCGCCTACGCCACCGCGTACGAGATCCAGGTCTCGGACGACGCCACCGCCTGGCGGACCGTCTACAGCACGACGACCGCGACCGGCGGCACCCAGAACCTCACCGTCACCGGCCACGGCCGGTACGTGCGCTTCTACGGCACCCACCGCGTCGGCGGCTACGGCTATTCACTGTGGGAATTCCAGGTCAGCGGCACGCCGGGGACGCCGACGCAGGACGGCCCCGGCGTCACGCGGGTGACCGGGTCGCCGGGCAACTGGCAGCTGACCGTCGACGGGACACCGTGGACCGTGAAGGGCCTGACGTGGGGACCGCCGGTCAGCGAGGCGGGAACGCGGATGCCCGAGCTGCACGCGATCGGCGTCAACACGGTCCGGACGTGGGGCACCGACGGGAGCAGCCGGCCGCTGTTCGACGCCGCCGCGGCCAACGGCATCAAGGTCGTCGCCGGCTTCTGGCTGCAACCCGGCGGCGGCCCGGGCAGCGGCGGCTGCGTCGACTACACCACCGACACGAACTACAAGAACACGATGCTCGCCGAGATCCGGAACTGGGTGGACACCTACAAGGCGAACCCCGGCGTGCTGATGTGGAACGTCGGCAACGAGTCGATCCTCGGGATGCAGAACTGCTACTCCGGCACGCAGCTGGAGCAGAACCGGATCGCCTACACGCGCTTCGTCGACCAGGCCGCGCAGGCGATCCACGCGATCGACGCGAACCACCCGGTCACCTCGACCGACGCCTGGACGGGCGCGTGGCCGTATTACAAGGCGTACGCGCCGAGCCTCGATCTTTACTCCGTCAACTCCTACGCCCAGGTCTGCCAGGTGAAGCAGGACTGGCTCGCCGGCGGCTACACGAAGCCGTACATCGTCACCGAGACCGGCCCGGCCGGCGAGTGGGAGGTGCCGAACGACGTCAACGGCGTGCCCGCGGAACCGACCGACCAGCAGAAGCGCGACGGGTACGTCAACGCCTGGAACTGCGTGCTCGCGCACCCGGGCGTGGCGCTCGGCGCGACACTGTTCCACTACGGCACCGAAGGCGACTTCGGCGGCGTCTGGTTCAACATCACGACCGGCAACGAGAAGCGGCTCTCGTGGTACGCCGTCCGCAGGCTCTACAGTGGACAGACGGGCGGCAACACGCCGCCGGTGATCTCGTCGATGAACCTCAGCCGCGTCACCGACGTCCCGGCCGGCTCGACGTTCACCCTCACGGCGAACGTGTCCGATCCGGACGGTGACCCGATCACCTACACCATGGGTTACAACAGCAAGTACATCGACAACGCGTCGGGGCTGATCCCGGCGCAGTTCACCGGCACCGGCACGTTCACCGTCACCGCGCCGCAGCGGCTGGGCGTCTGGAAGATCTACCTCTACGCCCGGGACGGCCACGGCAACGTCGGCATCGAGACGCGGTCGCTGCGGGTGGTCGCCCCGCCGGTGCCGGGCACGAACCTGGCCCGGGGCAAGGTGACCACGGCGTCGACCTACCAGGCCGACGGTCCCGGCGCGCCCTACCCGCCGCAGGCCGCCACGGACGGCGACGCCGCGACGCGCTGGGCGAGCGCGTGGGCCGATCCGCAGTGGCTGCAGGTGGATCTGGGCAGCAGGCAGGCGTTCGACCACGTCCAGCTGATCTGGGAGGCGGCCTTCGGGAAGGCCTACGAGATCCAGGTGAGCGACGACGCGGCGAACTGGCGGACGGTGTACTCGACGACGACGGGCGACGGCGGCGCCGACGATCTCGCGATCGCCGCCACCGCCCGCTACGTCCGGGTGTCCGCCACCCAGCGCGGCACCGCGTACGGCTATTCGCTGTACGAGTTCGGCGTGTACCGCCGCTGACTCACCCCGGGATCAGGCAGAAGAGGTGCCCTTCGGGGTCTTTCAGGACGACCCAGTCGGCGCCACCGGGCTGGAACTCCGGCTTGGTGGCGCCGAGCGCCTCGAACTCCTCGACAGCGGCGGCGAGATCGCCGACGCGGAGGTCGAGGTGGGCGTGCTTGGCGTCGTCCGGCCAGGACGGTCCCCGGTACCCGGCGACGCGCTGGAACCCGAGGATGCCGAGCTGGACGGTGTCGTCGTCCTGATAGGTCACCTCGAGGCCGAGTCCCTTGGCGTAGAAGGCGGCGAGCGCGGCCGGGTCGGCGCAGTCGAGGACGATCGTGGTGAGTTCCGCGGGCATTTCCCGACTCCTTTCGTTCTGCGGTCACTCTTCCGGGTGGGCCGGGCCGCGGTCTTGAAGATCCTTGCGGGAACTGTCGTACCCCCGGCGTAGCGTCCGGGCCGTGTTGGAAGCAGTGGAAATCGCGGCCCGCCCGGGGTACGCGGTGAGCGTGGTGACGTGCGCGGACGATCACCGGGGCTGGTCCCCGCCCGAGGTGGTGGAGGGATACCGGATGGTGCTCGTCCGCCGCGGCCGGTTCCGCCGTCACGCGCGCGGGGTGGTCGCGGACACCGACCCGGCGGTGGGGTACGTCGCGGAGCCGGGGGAGGAGGAGCGGTTCGCCCACCCGGCGGGCGGAGACGTGTGCACGTCGGTGACGTTCGGGCAGCACCGCTGGCACCAGCTGGCGGGTTCCCCGCCGGCCCGGCCGACGGTGTACGTCGACGCGCGGCTCGACTTGGCGCACCGCCGGGTGGTGGCGTCGGTGGCCGACCCGGACTACGCGCTGGCCGAGGGGTTGGTGGAGCTGGTGGGCCTCGCGATCACGCAGGCGGCTTCGGCCCCGGTGCCGGGCGGCCGGGGTGACGACGGCGCGCTGGTGTCGCGGGCTCGGGAGGCGCTTGCCGCGGACGTGCCGGCTGCCGTGGGGTTGTTCCCCCTGGCGGAGCTGCTGGGGGTGTCGCCGTACCGGTTGAGCCGGGCTTTCCCGCGCGAGGTGGGGGTTTCGCTGACGCGGTACCGCAACCGGATCCGGGTGGGCCGGGCGCTGGATCGCTTGGAGGCGGGGGAGGAGGAGCTGGCGAGGCTGGCGGCGGAGCTGGGCTTCGCGGACCAGGCGCATTTGACGAGGACGGTCCGCGAGCACACCGGAGCGACCCCGGCCGCACTCCGTCGGCTGCTGGCGGGTGAGCGGGCGGGGGCTGCCGAGGTGGCAGGCGCGTTCGAGCGGAGGGGGTGACTGGGGGTTGAGTGCGTTCGAGTCCCGCGCGAGCTGAGACTGTGGGCTGATTCCTGCCGCGCGGCGCTTTCGCCGAAGGACCCCCCTCTCCGGCCACGGCGAGGGGAATGACTGAGATGGGGCGGCGCGGCGGGAACCGGGTCAGGCGCGTGGTCACCCCCAGCGGCCACGTGAGTCACCCGCGGGCCGCTGCGCCACCCCGGGCCGGTGTCACGTTTCCGAAACACCGGACAGGAGTATCGTAGTCTTTCCGGTACAGGCGGTGTCAAGTTTTCGGAACAGCTACCCTGTTCGGTGTCACGTTTCATGGCGGCAGGTGGTGTGTGGTGAGCGAAGAGCGCAGTTTCGCCGAACGGCTGGCGCACCTGATCGCGACCGTGCACCCGCCGGACCGCAAGCCGTACTCCTACCGGGAGATCGCGCACGGCGTCGCCGAGCAGACCGGCGTCACGATGTCGGCGACCCACGTCCAGCAGCTGGCCGTCGGCGCGCGCAAGGATCCGAAGCGCTCCCACATCCAGGCGCTCGCCCAGTTCTTCGGCGTGCCGGTGACCTACTTCTTCGACGACGAGGTCGCCGGGCAGGTCGACCGGCAGGTCGAGGACGTCGTGGCGTGGCGCGACAGCGAGGCGCGGAACCTCGCGCAACGAGCCATGCGGCTCTCGCCGCGCGACCGCGAAACCGTGACCGCCCTGCTGGATCAGCTCGGCAGCTACGACGACACCCGGCGTCGCGCGGGCCGGCGGCGGAAGCCGGAGTGATCGCGCGCGCCTCGGCTACGATGACCTCGTCCGTGTTCGCGCCCCGGTGCACCCGGCTGGCGCCCGCTGACCGGGGAGGACCTATCGACGAGCACGGCCTGCCGGCCCTCCGCCACCGGGCACGCGAGCGCGTGCGGGCGCTGCTCGCCGCCGTCCCGCTGCCGCGGCCGTGGTCGATGAACGCCTGGGTCGACGCCCTCGAGGCGTGGCGCGGGCGCGAGATCGACCTCGTCCCGATCGCGTACCGGCCCGGTCAGCCCTCGGGTGCGTGGCAGGCCCGCCCGGACTACGACCTGATCGCCTATACCGAGCACACGTCGGCGCTGCACCAGGACCACATCATCGCCCACGAACTGGCCCACATGCTGTGCGCGCACACCGGGACCTGCCTGCTGTCGGAGGCCGAGGCCGCCGAGCTCGCCCCGGACCTGGCGCCGCGGGCGCTGTCGCACCTGCTCACCCGGGTCACGACCGGGACCGACGAGTACGAGGCCGAACTGATCGCCGTCCTGCTGCTGAGCGCGGCGACGAGCGAGCCGCCCGCCGTTCAGCCGGGCGCGTCCGGCCGGGCGGCGGACCAGGCTAGGCGGCTGGCGGCGCTGCTGGGATAGTCACGTCCCGTGATCGACCTGCTTTTCTTCGGAGTGGGGCTCTTCGCCCTCGGCGCCGGCATCTGGCGAGCGGCCCGCGCGCGACGCACCGGCGCGGGCGCGGGCCTGGCCCTCTCGCTCATCGCGCTGGGCGCGGCGTTCTGCTTCCTGGCGAACCGGGCGCAGCAGTTCGAGAGCGAGATCTACCCGAGCCTCGGCCGGCTGCTGTCGAACCTGGCGACGATGGTCGCGGCGTACGGCATCGGCCTGACGGTCGCCGAGATCAGCGGCACCCGCGACCGGGGCCGCCGCACCCGGCTGATCGCCCTCGGCGTGGCGTTGGCGGTGCTGGTGGTGACGTTCTTCAGCACGCCGGACCTGCCGCGCGGCCTCGGCCTGTTCGACGCGCTGTACCGCACGCACCCGACGCTGGTCGTCTACGTCTTCACCTACACGGTGTATTTGGGCTTCGCGGTGCTCGACATCGGCTTCATCGCGGCGGTGACGATCCGGGCGAGCGGCGGCGCGCTGCGTGCAGGGCTCGCCCTGTTGCTGCTGGCGTCGGCGTTCGCGGTCGCCTACCTGGGCGGGAAGGTGGTCGCGACGATCCGCGCCCTGCAGGCCGACCACCCGGCGAAGGCGGTGTGCCGCGGGCCGTTCTCGACGCTGTCGTGCGCCCTGGACGTCGGGTTCCCGGCGGTGTCGGTGTTGCTGATCGTCGTGGGCTTGACGATCCCGGCGGTCCCGGGCCTGGCGGCGTCGCGCCGGGACGCCCGGACGCTGCGCCTGCTCCGGCCCCTGCGTGCCCACCTGACGCGGCGGTTCCCGGAGATCGCCCGCATCGACCCGGCGGGGCCGTCCCGGCGAGAGCGTCTGCTGACGGCGATGAGCGAGACCAACGACGGCCTGATCCTGGCGGGCGTCACCCCGGACCTGCCCGCCGCGACGGCGGCGAGACTGGTACGCGACCTGCCGGACGAGCCGCGCGAGACCGAGCCGCCCACCGCGGCGGCCGAACCGTTCGCCGCGGACGTGGCGCGGCTGCGGGCGATCGCCCGCGCGTACCGGAAGCTGGAGAACGCCGGCCCGTAGGCGGCCGTTCACCCGCCGAACGGTGCCTCCAGCCGCAGTTCCCAGCCGCGATCCGTGAGGGCCACCAACTGCAGGGCCGCCGCGCGGTCGACCAGCGGCAGCAGTGGCCGCACTTCGACGGCGACCTGCTCGAGAGTCTCGGCCGAGCCGCCCATCGCGACCGTCACGTGCGCGGCCGGGCGCGGACCGAACCGGCCCCCGTACGGGAGAACGTCCGGCCACCGCGCACAAACCGCGTCGGCGATGGCCTGCAGGGCCGGAGCCGCGAGAGCCACGAAGCCCGGGGTGACCACCAGTTCGGTGAGCGGCACTTCGGGAGGCGGAAAGCCCGCGGCGAGGGACCGGACCGCCGCCAGGACCTCATCGGTCAGGGAGTGGTCCGGCAGGAACGGATAGAGCGCCGTCACGTGGGCGGGCAAGCCGGGACGGACGAGAGCGGGATCGACCCGCCGGGCCGCGGCCAGCGCCGGCTCGGCGGCGGGCAACAGGATCAGCAACGCGGTGGTTCCGGGTGCGGGCACCCCCGCATGATGGCAGCAGCCGCGCGAGGAAGGTCGCCGGGAACGGGCTCGACGGCACGGGAAGCCCGCCAACGGCCGACGTGGCCATCGGGCGGCAGCGTCTTCAGCGCCAGGCCGGGGTTGCCATCGCTCTCAGGCGGCAGCCGTCTTCGGGAAGCGGTTCGAACGGGCCAGCGCCAGGCTCCTCCGGCACAACTCGACCAGCTCCTGGTTGGCCCGGCTGAGCGGAATCCGCCCGCAGAGCCCGCACCGGATGGTCACCTCACCCGCGAGCTCGTCCACCGCGACCAGCGCCCGGTGATCGCAGCGACGGCACCACCGGTACCCCGTCGCCGGGTTGCTGTGGACCGGCGAGGCCACGCAGTCGTGCAGCCAGCGGCGGTGGATGCGGCAGGTCACGCGGTCGGTCGGATCCAGGCCGCCGGTGTCTTCCGTGCAGTCTTCGCGCGCCAGCGTGGCGGCCAGCAGCGGCTGCCGCGGTGCGGCCGGCCTGTCCTGCGGACTCGGCATGGCCCACGCGTGGTGGTCGCCGCATCGGCACTTCTCGGTCATGTCGCCCCCAGTCGTCGGGTTGTTCGTTGGGTCGAGTGTGAGCTGGGTTACACGGCGTGGACAACCGGAAAAACGCCTAATTTCGACCGGCGGCACGTCACCCGCGGTAGGCGGACGAGCGGACTTCGGCGCGCGGGTATGCGAACATGTGTTCTATGACCGACGAGGGGCCCATCCTGCACGCCGACCTCGACTCGTTCTACGCGTCGGTCGAGCAGCGCGACGATCCCGCGCTGAAGGGGCGGCCGGTGATCGTCGGCGGCGGGGTCGTGCTCGCCGCGAGTTACGAGGCCAAGGCGTACGGCGTGCGCACCGCGATGGGCGGCGCGCAGGCCCGCCGGCTGTGCCCGCACGCGGTCGTCGTGCGCCCGCGGATGTCGGCGTACCTCGCCGCCAGCCGCGCGGTGTTCGAGGTCTTCCACGACACGACTCCGTGGGTGGAAGGCATCTCGATCGACGAAGCGTTCCTGGACGTCGGGGGATTGGCGAGGATCGGCGGGCGGCCGAGCCAGGTCGCCGAACGGCTGCGGGCGGCCGTCGCCGAGCGGGCCGGGCTGCCGATCACCGTCGGGGTGGCGCGGACGAAGTTCCTCGCCAAGGTCGCCAGCCGCGTCGCCAAGCCCGACGGCCTGCTCGTCGTCCCGCACGACGGCGAGCTGGCGTTCCTCCACCCGCTGCCGGTCTCGGCGCTCTGGGGTGTCGGCAAGGTCACCGCGGAGAAGCTGCGGGCGCGCGGGATCACGACCGTCGGCCAGCTGGCGGCGTCCGAGCACGTCGACCTCGTCGGCCTGCTCGGCCGGGCCGCCGGGGCGCACCTGCACGACCTGGCGCACAACGAAGACCCGCGCCGCGTCGAGATCGGCACGCGACGGCGCTCGATCGGGGCCCAGCGGGCCCTGGGGCGCGGCAGGCGCACGCCCGCCGAGCTCGACGTCGTGCTCGTGGCGCTGATCGACCGGATCGCCCGCCGGTTGCGCGCCGCCCGCCGGGTCTGCCGGACCGTCACGATCCGCCTGCGTTTCGCCGACTTCTCCCGCGCCACCCGCTCGCACACGCTGAACGACCCGACGGCCGGCACCGGCGTGCTGCTCGCCGCGGCGCGGGAACTGCTCGTCGCCGCGCTGCCGCTGATCGCCGACCGGGGGATCACCCTGCTGGGCGCGGCGCTGTCGAACCTGGCCGACGAAAACCCTTTCCAGCCGACGCTGCCGTTCGAACGGCAGCGGGCGACGGAGCTCGACACCGCTCTCGACGCGGTGCGGGACCGGTTCGGGAAAGCGGCGGTCACCCGCGCGGTGCTGCTCGGCCGTCCGGACGACCTCGAAGTGCCGATGCTGCCGGACTGAGCGGAAAAGCCGGCGCCACGATTTCCGGGCCAAGTGACACCGAGCCAGCTGGCGAACACGGGGCGAAACGGTCGAGTCCACTCTGGACGAGCCGTTCCGGGGATCGCCGGGTGGTCGGCCCCGGACACCCGGAATCGTCGTGACGTGCTCCGATCCGCGAACGAATCGAGCCCGGTGGTCGAAATCACATACTGGTCTATACCGGAATTGACGCGCATCAGGGGCGCTCCGGCTGACCGCTTCGGTGCGGGCACCGGTCAGGATCGCGTGAGTGTCGTGGAGCCGGTGGTAGCGCAGCAGTTCCTCGGCGCGGAGCCGAGCAGGCGCGCCGTCGACGAGCAAATGTGCTGCCTGCGCGACGGCGGCGTAGCTGATCCGGGGCCTATTAGCCAGAAATCCGGCCGAGGTGATGTCGCCACGGTACCGATTCGATTTCGAGCATATCACGAAATCAAATTCGCGACAGGACGACGAGCATTTCGGCTCGGTTGCGGGTCACTCTGGACGCGGGCGAGCCGCTCGCCCGAGCGGCCATTGTGGACGCTTACGGGTGTCGCGCGTGCCGGGCATGATTCGACAGGTTAGGGTCTGTCCGACCGTGTTGTGGAGAAGATGAGGAACGACGAATCATGGCGCAACGGGTGCAGGTCCAGATGGTGGACGACCTCGACGGCAGCGAGGCTTCGCAGACCGTCCCCTTCAGCCTCGACGGGGTGACGTACGAAATCGACCTGTCGGAGGAGAACGCCTCGGCGCTGCGGGACGAACTGGCTCGCTACGTCGCCGCCGCGCGGCGCATCGGTGGCCGCAAGGTTCGCCTGGCGAGCGGGCAGTCGCTGGCCGGCCCGTCCGGCTCGGGCACCGACCGCGAGCGCAACCGGCAGATCCGCGAGTGGGCGCAGGCGAACGGCTACGAGGTCGCCGAGCGCGGCCGCCTGTCCAGCGAGATCATCGCCGGCTTCGAGGCCGACCAGGCCGCGGCGGCCGAACCGGCCGAAGCCAAGACGGCGCGCAAGCGAGCGACCCGCAAGAAGGCTTGAAAGCCGGACCCGTGCCGGCGGGGCCGCGCCACCCGGCGCCGCTCCGCCGACCGGTCGCCGCTTGAGTTCACACGTGGCGTTCGGTGTCTTTTCCGTGCCGCGCCGTCACGCCGGGTGTTCGATGTGGACGGCTTTGCCGGTTCTCGGCCTCGTCAACCGGACAGTTCCCCGGCCGGACGGGCGGTGAAGGCTTGTCGGAGAGCGGCTCCGATGGCCAGACTGTCAGTGCTCCGCGCGGCCGGTACCGCGGCGGAGCACCGGTCCGGTGGCCGCCTCCTCCCTCGATGGCCACCGGGCCGCCTCCTCTTAGTGGCGTGAGAGCCGCTCCGCCGGGCCGCCCGCGCTCCGGCCGCCCGCTCGGCCATCCGGGCACGACCGCCCACTTCCGGTAGACAACCGCCGCGCCCTGGCGCACACTCGGGCTACTCCATACTGCATACAATCGTCCAGCAGGAGGCGGTCGTCATGGCCGAGGTGCGCGAGCTCCGGGATGTCTACGGACGGCGGTACCGCGTCGGGGAGTCCGACCGGGACCTGCTCGGCCGACCGCGGGCGTGGATCACCTGGCTCGCCGCGGCCGCGATGCTCGCCGCCGGGGTGCAGCAGTACGGGTTCGGCGCGATCGTGCCGTCGCTGGGCCGGCTGCCCGGCTGGACGTTCGGCGGCATCGTGCTTTCGCTCGCGGTGTGGGCGATCTGCCAGGCCGGGGCCGCCTTCCCGGTCGCGTGGCTCCGCGACCGCGGCCTACTCCCCGCGCCCGTGGCGATGGCCGCCGGCGCGGTTCTGTGCGCCGCCGGGCTCGTGACGCTCGGCCACGCCACCAGCCTGCCCGCCGTGTTCCTCGGGTACTCGGTGCTCGGCGGCCTCGGTACCGGGCTGGTCTACGCGACCTGCGTCGGCGCGGTGCTCGCCTGGTTCCCGGACGGCACCGGCCCGCGCGCGGGCATCGTGAGCGGGGCGTTCGCCTGCGGCAGCGTGCCCTTCGTCCTGCTCGCCGCCGCTCTGCCGGCCGCGCGGCCGGTGCTCCTGGACGTCACCGCCGCCGTCGTGCTCGTCGTCATCGCCGGGTGCGCCGCGCTGCTGCGGTACCCGCCGCGGAACTGGTGGCCCGCCACACCCGAACCCCGCACCTGGGCGCTCGACCGGGCGCACAACCGGCGGCCCGCGGTCCGGCACTACCGGCCGGCCGAACTGTTCCGGTGCCGGACGACGCTTTCGCTATACCTCGTGGTCGTGCTCGCCGCCGCCGTGCTGCTGTTCGACCTGGCCTACCTGGCGACGTTCACCGCCGCGCGCAGCGGGCCCGTGCTCGCCGCCGCCGCGCTGGCGCTGCTCGCCGCGGCCACCGGCGGCGGCCGTGTCCTGATCGGACGGCTCGCCGGCCGGCTCGGCCGGCACCGGATCCTGCGCTTCGCCCTGCTCGCCGGCGGACTGGCCCAGTTCGTGCTCTTCTACTCCGGTGAGCACCGGCACGCCGTCGGCCTGCTGCTGGGCGTCGCGCTCGCCGGGCTGGGGAACGGCTGCTGCTACACGCTGCTCGTCGGCCTCGTGCGCGAGTTCTTCGGGGAGGAGTCGGTGGCCCAGAACTTCGGCATCCTCTACAGCGCCAAGGCCGTCGGCGCGGCCGTCGGGATCGGGCTGGCCACGCTCGTCGTGACGGAGCACGGGTTCGTCGCGGCCGGCGTGCTGAGCCTCGCCGGGGCGGTGCTGTCCGGGCGGCTGACCCAGCCCGGCCGGCCCGAGTCGCTGCTCCCGGCGGCCTGACGTGGGGCGGATGACGAGCAGGCGGCGGGTCCTGCGCGTGCACGACGGCGGGCACACCACGCGGCCGGACACGCTGACCGTGGAGGAACCCCTGGAGATCCGGGTGGCCGGGAACCGATGGAGGCCGTCCGGACCGGGATGCTGCCGCTGATGTGGGTGTGCCTGGTGATCATCGGCGGGGTGTCGCTGTTCGGCATCAACTTCCAGGTGCCGTTCGCGAAGGTGAGCCACTTCGGCGCGTTCGTCGCGGCTTCTTCGGCCGGCGTGCTGGCGATCGTGAACGGGACCGGCCGCGCGGTCGTCGGCTGGGCGTCGGACAAGCTCGGGCGGCGGCAGACGCTGACGCTGGTGCTGGTGATCGCGGCCGTCGCGCAGTTCGGGGTGCTGTACGCCGGGAACACGCACAACCTGGTGCTGTTCATGGTGTTCGCGTTCCTGACCGGCTTCGGTGGTGGCGCGTTCTACCCGCTGTTCGCGGCGCTGGTGCCGGACTACTTCGGCGAGAACAACAACGCGTCGAACTACGGGCTGGTCTACAGCGCGAAACTGGTCGGTGGCGTCGGCGGGGGCGGGCTCGCCGCGGGCGTCATCAGCGTGTGGGGCTACACGGGCGCGTACGTCCTCGCCGGGTGCATCGCGCTCCTTTCGGCGGTGCTGACGCTGTTCCTGCGCCAGCCCGGCCGGAAGCGCCACCAGCTCGCCGAAACCGAGCTGGTGGCGCGACCGTCGGCCGCGGCCGACGGCTGATCCGGTTCAAGCGCCCCGGTCCTGCCGAAATCAGGATCGGGGCGCCTCCGGACGTTCGTGGTAGGCCTGGCGGGTTCGTTCGGTGTGCTTGGCCATGATCTTCTCGGCCGTGTCGGTGTCCTGGGCGGAGATGGCCTGGATCAGCTCTTCGTGCTCGTGCCAGGCGTCCTGGCCGCGGGGCCGGGCGATGGGCGTGTAGTACCAGCGGACCCGGCGGTCGACCAGGCCGATCAGCTCCGCCAGCACTTTGTTCCCGGACAGCTCGGTGATGAACGCGTGGAGGGCGGCGTTGGCCGCGACCAGTCCCTCGGTGTCCTCGTCGGCCAGCGCTTTGAGCCCGGCCTCCTGCAGTTCCCGCAGGCGGCCGACGTCGGCGGGTGTCGCGTTGCCGGCGGCGAGCTTCGCCGAGTGCGTCTCCAGCACGCTGCGGACGCTCAGCAGCTGGTCGGCTTCCTCGTCGGTGGGCAGGTGGACGAACGCGCCCTGGGCGGGGCGGAGGTCGACCCAGCCTTCGCTCTGCAGCCGCTGCAGTGCTTCCCGGACCGGCTGCCGGCTCACGCCGAGGTACTCGGCGAGGTCGGCCTCGACCAGGTGCTGGCCGGGTTCGAGGGTCCGGTTGATGATCAGTTCGGCGAGGGCCTCGTAGACGACCTGCCGCAGCGGCGCGGGCCGTTCGACGCGCTTGGCGGCGGTCGAGCTGAGTGAGCCCTTGGCCGTGCGGCGGCCGGTCGGGCCGCGGTCGGGCAGCGGGGAAGCGGGCTGGCTCACGGGACACCTCGAGTCGGGAGGAAAGCGGTGATCGACCACCAGGATACAGGTTTTGGTATGCAAAATCCCAGGATCGCCGCGTCGGGAGTTTCACGCCCTCTCGACCTGGCCTTTGGCTCGGATCCAGGATACTGTATGCAATCGAGTCCTCGAGCAAGGAGGCGCATCATGAAGGTGGCTGTTCTCGGGGCCGGGGCGATCGGCGCCTACGTCGGGGCCGCGCTGCACCGCGGCGGGACCGAGGTGCACCTCATCGCCCGCCGGGCCCATCTCGCGGCGATGCGCGAGCACGGCGTCCGCGTCCTCAGCCCGCGCGGTGACTTCACCGCCCGCCCGCACGTCACGGACGACCCCGCCGAGGTGGGCGAGGTCGACTTCGTGTTCCTCGGCCTGAAGGCCAACTCCTACGCCTCGTGCGGCGAACTGCTCGCCCCGCTGCTCGGCCCGGAGACGGCGATCGTCGCCGCGCAGAACGGCATCCCGTGGTGGTACTTCCACGGCCTGCACGGCCATCCGCTCGAAGGGCAGCGGGTCGAGACCGTCGACCCCGGCGGCTCGGTCACCGCGGTGCTCGAGCTCCGGCGGGCCATCGGCTGCGTCGTCTACTGCTCGACGGTCATCGAGGAGCCGGGCGTCATCCGGCACCTGGAGGGCACCCGGTTCTCCCTCGGCGAGCCGGACGGCGAGATCTCCGCGCGCTGCAAGGTGCTCAGCGCGGCGATGATCGCCGGTGGACTCAAGGCGCCGGTCGAGGCCGACCTGCGCAACGACATCTGGATCAAGCTGATGGGCAACGTCGCCTTCAACCCGCTCTCGGCGCTGACCCGGGCGACCATGGCCCAGATGTGCGAGCACGAGGACACCCGCGAGCTCGTCGCCACGATGATGACCGAGACCCTCGCGATCGCCCGCGCCGCGGGCTGCGACCCGGGGGTCTCGGTGGAAAAGCGCATCGACGGCGCCTGGCGCGTCGGCCACCACAAGACGTCGATGCTGCAGGACCTGGAAGCCGGCAAACCCCTCGAGATCGACGCCATCATCGGCGCGGTCGTCGAGCTGGCCGGCCTCACCGGCGTGCCCGCACCCGCCCTGCGGTACGTCCACGCCGCCATCTCCCTGCTCGACCACACCAGCAAAGTCCCCGTCGGGTCGCACTGACCGGAGGTCCCCGTGAAGCGCAGGAACACCGAGCCGTACGTGCGGCTCACCCAGCCCCTGGTGCGCGATTCCGGCGTACTGCGACCGGCGACCTGGGAAGAAGCCCTCGACCGGGCGGCCGCCGGGATCCGCCGCACCCTGGACGGCAAGGGACCCGAGGCGTTCGGGATGTTCTCGTGCGCCCGCGCCACCAACGAGATGAACTTCGTCGCGCAGAAGTTCACCCGCGCGGTGATCGGCACGAACAACGTCGACTCGTGCAACCGCACCTGCCACGCGCCCAGCGTCGCCGGGCTGGCCCGCGTGTTCGGCAGCGGCGGCGGCACGTCGTCCTACCAGGAGATCGAAGACGCCGACGTCATCGTGATCTGGGGCGGCAACCCCCGCGAGGCGCACCCGATCTTCTTCCAGCACGTGCTCAAGGCCGTCCACCAAGGAGCGAAGCTGTTCGTGGTCGACCCGCGGCAGACCAGCACGGCGAGCTGGGCGCACCGGCAGCTGCAGCTCGAAGTCGGCACCGACATCCCCCTTGCCCACGCCATCGCCCGGGAGATCATCCACTCCGGACTGGCGAACACGACGTTCATCGAGCGCGCCACCGAGGGGTTCGCCGAGTTCGCCGCGTCGGTCGAGCCGTGGACGCCGGAGGTGGCCGAGAAGACCACCGGTGTGCCGGCCGAGCTGATCCGCGAACTCGCCCACACGTACGCCCGTGCCGACCGCGCGCAGCTGTCCTGGACCCTCGGCATCACCGAGCACCACAACGGCACCGACAACGTCCTGGCGCTGATCAACCTGGCGCTGCTGGCCGGGCAGGTCGGCCGGTACGGCGCCGGGCTGAACCCGCTGCGCGGGCAGAACAACGTCCAGGGCGGCGGCGACATGGGCGCCATCCCGGACCGGCTGCCCGGTTTTCAGGACGTCCTCGACGCCGGCGTCCGGGCCAAGTTCGACACCGCGTGGGGTTCGTCGATCCCGCCGCACAAGGGCCTCAACCTCACCCAGATGCTCGACGCGATGGAACGCGGCGATCTGACCTGCGTGTACGTCATCGGCGAGAACCCGGTGCAGTCCGAAGCGGACTGCGAGCACACGATCAAGCGGCTGGCCAACGTCGACCACCTGATCGTGCAGGACATGCTCACCGAGGAGTTCCCGATCCGGCTCACCACCGGGCGGCGGCTGGACTCCTACAACACCGGCGTCCAGTCCGGCGGGTTCCCCTCCCCGCTGCGGCAGGGCGAGACCCTCGACCTGTGTCCGGAGGACGCGCGGGCCCTCGGCGTCGAACCCGACGAGCTGGTGCAGATCTCGTCCCGGCGCGGTGCGATCGTCGCACCCGTCCGGCTGGACAAGGGGCTCAAGCCGGGGCTGGCGTTCATGACCTTCCACTTCCCGGACGAGGTGGACGTCAACGTCATCACCATCGAAGCGACCTGCCCGATCGCCGGGACCGCCGAGTACAAGGCCGCGGCCATCCGCGTCGACAAGCTCCCGGCCGAGGTCTGAAGTGGACCTCAAGCTGCTGGACGCCATCGCGTCGCACGAAGAACGGGAGGCGGTCGCCGGGTTCGCCGGCGGCGGCCGTGACCAGCTGCTCCCCGCCCTCCACGCGGCCAACGACCGGGTCGGCTGGATCAGCCAGGGCGCGCTGAACCTCATCTGCGAGACGTTGCACGTGCCGCCCGCCGACGCGTACGGCGTCGCGAGCTTCTACTCGCTGTTCGCGTTGGCGAAGCGGCCGGAGCGGGTGGTGCACGTGTGCACCGACCTGGCCTGCCGGGTCAACGGCGCGGACACGGTGTGCGACGTCCTCACCGAGCACGTCGGCGCCGCGGGGAAGGCGCGCGGCGGGGTCACGTGGCTGCGCAGCCCGTGCCTCGGCGTCTGCGAACGGGCCCCCGCGGCGCTGACGTTCCAGGCCGGCGACCCGGCGACGACCGAGCTGCTGGCCCCGGCGACCGGCGCGTCGGCCGTGCTCGCCGCCGGGCGGGCACCGTCGGTTTCGGAGGGTGCGCCGCCGGTGATCCACCAGAAGGAAGGGCTCCGGCTGCTGCGCCGGGTCGGCGTGGTCGATCCGTCCAGTTTGGACGACTACCGGGCGGCCGGTGGTTACGCGGCCCTGCGCAACGCCCTGCGCATGGGGCAGGCCGCGGTGATCCGCGAGGTCACCGACTCCGGCCTGCTCGGCCGCGGGGGCGCGGCCTTCCCGACCGGGCGCAAGTGGGCGGCCACGGCCGCCCAGCCCGCCGGGCCGCACTACCTGGTGTGCAACGCCGACGAGAGCGAGCCCGGCACGTTCAAGGACCGGGTGCTCCTGGAGGGCGACCCGTTCGCGCTGGTGGAGTCCATGACGATCGCGGCGTACGCGATCGGCGCGACCCGGGGGTTCGTCTACCTGCGCGGCGAGTACCCGCGAGCGCTGCGGCTGCTGCGCAACGCGCTCGACGTCTGCCGCGAACGCGGGTTCCTCGGCGCGGACATCATGGGCCACCAGGGGTTCTCCTTCGACATCGAGATCCGGCGCGGCGCGGGCGCCTACATCTGCGGCGAGGAGACCGCGATCTTCAACTCGATCGAGGGCTTCCGCGGCGAACCCCGGACGAAGCCGCCGTTCCCGGTCGAGCAGGGGCTGTTCGGCAAGCCGACGGTGGTGAACAACGTCGAGACCCTGGTCAACGTGCCGCTGATCCTCACCGAGGGCGCGGCCGCCTACCGTGCCCTCGGCACGGAGGCCTCGGCCGGGCCGAAGCTGTTCTGCCTGTCCGGCAACGTCGAACGGCCGGGTGTCTACGAGGTGCCGTTCGGTACTTCGCTGCGTGAGCTGCTCGCGCTGGCCGGGGGAGTGCCGGAGGGTCGCACCCTGCGGGCGATCCTGCTGGGCGGCGCGGCCGGCGGGTTCGTCCGGCCGGACGAGCTGGACCTGCCGCTGACGTTCGAGGACGCGCGGGCGGCGAAGACGACGCTCGGCTCGGGGGTCGTCCTGGTCCTCGACGACCTGGCCGACCTCGGCGGGTTCCTGCTGCGGATCGCGGAGTTCTTCCGCGACGAGTCGTGCGGCCAGTGCGTCCCATGCCGGATCGGGACGGTGCGCCAGGAGGAGGCGATCCGCCGCGTCCTGGCGGCCAAGTCCGACGAACGCCCGCTGCTGCGCGAGGTCGGCGGGGTGATGCGCGACTCGTCGATCTGCGGTCTCGGCCAGACCGCCTGGAACGCCATCGAATCCGCCATCGACCGGCTGGGAGCCCTGCAGTGACCATTGTGGACATCGGTATCCCGAAGCGGCTGGTCGAGTTCACTGTGGACGGCGAGACCGTCCGGGTGCCCGAAGGGGCGACCATCATCGACGCGTGCACGGCGGTGGGCAAGAATATCCCGACGCTCTGCTACGGCGACACCCTCGAACCGGCGAACGCCTGCCGTGTCTGCATGGTCGAGGTCGAAGGCTCCCGCACGCTCGTGCCATCCTGCTCCCGCAAGGCCGAGGCCGGGATGGTGGTGCACACCGATTCCGAACGGACGCGCACCAGCCGCAAGGTCGTCCTCGAACTCCTGGCCTCGGCGACGGACCTGTCGACCACCCCGGGCGTGGCGGAGTGGATGGCTTCGACAGGGGCCGATCCGGACCGCTTCGGCCCGGACGCCGCGACCGTCGCGCAACCGGCCCTGGTGGACAACGAGCTGTACGTCCGGGACTACGGCAAGTGCATCCTCTGCTACAAGTGCGTCGACGCGTGCGGCGAGCAGTGGCAGAACTCGTTCGCGATCAGTGTCGCCGGCCGCGGCTTCGACGCCCGGATCTCGACGGATTTCTCGAACCCGTTGCCGGACAGCGCCTGCGTGTACTGCGGCAACTGCGTCGAGGTCTGCCCGACCGGCGCACTGAGTTTCAAGCGCGAATACGACAAGCGCGAGGACGGCACCTGGGACGAGTCCCGGCAGAAGCAGACCACGACCGTGTGCACGTTCTGCGGGGTCGGGTGCAACCTCACGCTGCACGTCCAGGACAACGAGATCGTGAAGGTGACTTCGCCGCACGACAGCTCGGTGACGCACGGGAACCTCTGCATCAAGGGCCGCTTCGGCTGGCAGCACGTCCAGAACCGGTAGCGGTACCCCCTCGCGCGAAGGCGCCGTGACTCGCCGAGTCACGGCGCCTTCGTCGTCCGGGCGTTGACCCCGGCGCAGGTCAGCGGCTATTCTCGATATGCGAAAGAAAAATTCCGGATAGCGAAATTAGAGGTCGCGATGCCTGAAGAGGGCCACTCCCTGCCGTACGTCGCCAACCTGTCGATCCTGTTCAAGGAGGTACCGCTGCTCGAGCGCGCGGGCGCCGCGCGGGACGCCGGGTTCACCGACGTCGAGTACTGGTGGCCGTTCGACTCCGCGGTGCCCGCGCGCGACGAGGTCGACGCCTTCGTGAAGAGCCTGGACGGGGTCCGGCTGCGGGGGCTGAACTTCTACGCCGGGGACATGGCCGCGGGAGAGCGGGGTCTCGTCTCCTGGATCGGCCGGGAGGCCGAGTTCGCCGACAGCCTCGTCGTCGCCCTCGGCATCGCCGAACGCACCGGCTGCCGCAGCTTCAACGCCCTCTACGGCAACCGGCTCGACGGCGAAGACCCGGCCAAGCAGGACGACCTGGCCCGCGTGCACCTCGACCAGGCCGCCGACGCCGCCGCGCGGATCGGTGCGCAGCTGGTTCTCGAACCGCTCTCCGGCGCGGACCGCTACCCGCTCAAGACCGCCGCGGACGCCGTGGCCGTGCTCGACGACCTCGGGCGCGACAACGTGCGGCTGCTGGCCGACCTGTACCACCTGGCAGTCAACGGCGACGACCTGGACGCCTTGGCGACGCGGCACATCGCCCGGATCGGGCACGTGCAGATCGCCGACGCGCCCGGCCGTCACCAGCCCGGCACCGGCTCCCTCGACCTCGGCGGGCACCTCGCGAAGCTGCAGAACGCGGGCTACGCGGGATTCGTCGGAATCGAGTACGTCCCGGAACCCGACACCGAAACGTCGCTGGCCTGGCTGCCGAAGACCCGAAGGGGACGAGCATGAAACTGGGATTCATCGGACTGGGCGTGATGGGTGCCCCGATGGCCGCGCACCTGGTCGCGGCCGGCCACGACGTCAGCGGCTACGACGTCACACCCGCGGCGGGGGAGAAGCTGGCGGCCGCCGGTGGCCGGGCCGCGACCGGCGTCGCCGACGCGGTGGCCGGTGCGGACGTCGTCATCACGATGCTGCCGAACCACCCGCAGGTCGAGGAGGTGGTGCTGGCCGCGGGCGGCGTCCTGGACACCGCCGGGCCCGGCACGCTCCTGATCGACATGAGCACCATCCGGCCCGAGACGTCGATCGCGATCGCGGAAGCCGCGCGGGACCGGAAGATCCGCGTCCTCGACGCCCCCGTCTCGGGTGGTCAGGCCGGTGCCGAGCAGGCGTCGCTGTCGATCATGGTCGGGGGGCTCGACGAGGACTTCGCAGCGGCCAAACCGGTCCTGGACGCCGTCGGCAAGACGATCGTGCACGTCGGGCCGCACGGCGCCGGCCAGGTCGTCAAGGCGGCCAACCAGCTCGTCGTGGGCGGGATCTACGGCCTCGTGGCGGAGGCGATCGTGCTGCTCGAAGCGTCCGGAGTGGACGCCGCCACGGGCCTCGACGTGCTCGCCGGCGGCCTCGCGGGCAGCCGGATCCTCGAGCTCAAGCGCCGGTCCATGGTGGACCGGCAGTTCGCGCCCGGCTTCCGGATCGACCTGCACCACAAGGACATGGGAATCGCGCTGGCCGCCGCCCGGCAGGCCGACGTCGCGCTCCCGCTCACCGGGCTGGTCGCCCAGCTCGTCGCCGCCGGCCGCGCCATGGGGTACGGCTCCCTGGACCACTCGGCCTTGCTGAAGGTCGTCGAACAGTTGTCGGGCCGCGTCCCGGCGGAGGTGTGACATGCCCAGAATCCCCGCGATGCAGGCGGTCGTCGACGTCCTGGAGAGCGAAGGCGTCGACACCGTCTTCGGCTGCCCGGGCGCCGCGATTCTCCCGCTGTATAACGCCCTACAAGGCCGGGCGATCGAGCACCTGATCGTCCGCCACGAAGAGGGCGCGACGCACATGGCCGACGGCTGGGCAAGGACCAACGGCAACGTCGGCGTCGCCATCGGCACGTCCGGTCCCGCCGGGACCAACATGATCACCGGGCTCTACACCGCGCACGCGGACTCGATCCCGATGATCTGCATCACCGGCCAGGCGGCGACCACGAAGCTGCACCAGGAGGCCTTCCAGGCCGTCGACATCGTCGAGATCGCCAAGCCGGTGACGAAGTGGGCGGTGCAGGTCAAGGAGGCCGCGCAGCTGCCGTGGATCTTCCGCGAGGCGTTCCGGATCGCCCGGTCCGGACGGCCCGGCCCGGTGCTGATCGACCTGCCGATCGACGTCCAGAAGCAGGACATCGAATGGGACTCCTCGATCGACTCGCCGCTGCCGGTGACCCGGGTGACCCCGGCACCCGCGCGGGTCGAGCGCGCGCTGGACCTGCTGCTGGCCGCCGAACGCCCGCTGATCCTGGCCGGTGGCGGGGTCGTGCTCGGCGAGGCGAGCGAGCAGCTGCGGGCCGCGGCCGAGCGCCTCGACGTCCCGGTGCAGGTGACGCTGATGGGCAAGGGCAGCTTCCCCGAGGACCACGAGCTGTTCGCCGGGATGGCCGGCATCCAGACGTCGCAGCGCTGGGCCAACGCGGCCTTCCTCGAGGCCGACCTGGTGCTGGCGCTGGGCGCCCGCTTCGGCGACCGGCACACCGGCGAGCTGGCGGTCTACCGCGGCGAGCGGAAGTTCATCCACGTCGACATCGAGCCCACCCAGCTGGGCAAGGTGTTCGGCCCGGACCTCGGGATCGTCTCGGACACGCGGGAGTTCCTCGACGCGCTGCTGGCGGCCGTGGCGAAGCGCTCTCTGACGCCGCGGCGCGAGTGGGTCGGCCGGATCGGCGAGCTGAAGGAAGCGCTGCCCCGGCGTGACGACTTCGACAGCCTCCCGATCAAGGCGCCGCGGGTGTTCAAGGAGATCAACGAGACCTTCGGCGAGGACACCTACTTCGTCACCGCGATCGGGCTCTACCAGATCTGGTCGGGCCAGTTCCAGAAGGCGCACAAGCCGCGCCACTACCAGGTCTGCGGCCAGGCCGGCCCACTCGGCTGGGAGATCCCCGCCGCCATCGGGGTCAAGAAGGCCCGGCCGGAGGCCGAGGTCGTCGGCGTCGTCGGCGACTATTCGTTCCAGTTCCTGGTCGAGGAGCTGGCGGTCGCCGCCCAGTACGACGTCGGGTTCGTGCTGATCATGCTGAACAACGAGTACCTCGGGCTCATCCGGCAGGCCGAGACCGGGTACGAGATGAACTTCGAGGTCGACATCCACTACGACTCGATCGGCACGGACAACGTGAAGATCATGGAGGCCTACGGCTGCTCCGGCACCCGCGTGCACGAGCCGGGCGAGATCCGCACGTCGCTGGAGTGGGCGCGCAAGGAGGCCGAGCGCACCAGCCGCCCGGTTCTGGTGGAGATCATGATCGAACGCGAGGGCAACGCCGCGATGGGCGCCGCCCTCGACGCGGTCCGCGAGTTCGAACCCTGCTGACCCTCGTGAGTGGTAAGGCGGGTTAGAACCCGCCTTACCACTCACGACCACCGGGGTGACCACGGCCGCCGCACGAGTTCAGGACTCGTGCGGCGGCCTTGGCGTGCCCGGGGGACGGGCGTTGGAGGAAAGTACAAACGCGGGCCGGAAATTCACCCGTCTTTCAGGGGTTTTGCCGTGGTCGCGGCCACAGCCCAGCGTGTGTACTTCTTGCCGAAGCAGCCCCGAAAGGACGTCCACAGTGGAATTCCTCCGACCCGACTCGCTGGCCGGCGCGCTCGCCGCGAAGGCCGCGAACCCCGGTGCGGTCCCGATCGCCGGCGGCACGGACGTGATGGTCGAGCTCAACTTCGACCACCGCCGTCCGGAGTCCCTGCTCGACCTCGGCCGCGTGCCGGAGCTGCACGAGCACGGCACCGACGGCGGCCGGATCCGGATCGGCGCGGCCGTGCCCTACACCCGGATCATCACCGAGCTCGGCACGCGGCTGCCCGGGCTCGCGATGGCCGCGCGGACCGTCGGCTCGCCGCAGATCCGCAACCGCGGTTCCGTCGGCGGCAACCTCGGAGCGGCCTCGCCCGCGGGCGACTCCCACCCGGCGCTGCTGGCCGCGGACGCCGAGGTCGAGATCGCCTCGGTCCGCGGGACGCGGATCGTCGCGGCAAAGGACTTCTACACCGGCGTCAAGCGGAACGTCCTCGAGCCGGACGAGCTGATCACCGCGGTGCTCCTGGCGCCGGCCACCGGGCCGCAGCAGTTCAGCAAGATCGGCACCCGCAACGCCATGGTCATCGCCGTGGCCGCCTTCGGGCTGGCCCTGCACCCGGAGCAACGCCGGGTCGGCACCGGTGTCGGCTCGGCGGCCCCCACGCCCCGCCGGGCCTTCGACGCCGAGGAGTTCCTGGCCGCCGAGCTGGACTGGGACGCGCCGAAGCCGATCGCCGACTCGGTGAAACGCCGCTTCGGCGACCTGGTCGCCGCGGCCGCGTCGCCGATCGACGACGTCCGGGGCAGCGCGGCCTACCGGCGGCACGCCCTCGGCGTCATGGCGCGGCGGACGCTGACCTGGGCTTGGACCGAATACTGCGGAGGGAGCGCGAAGTGCGCGTGAACGTCACCGTCAACGGCGAACCCCGCCGGGCGGACAACGTCTGGGAAGGCGAGAGCCTGCTCTACGTCCTGCGCGAGCGGCTCGGCCTCCCCGGCTCGAAGAACGCCTGCGAGCAGGGCGAATGCGGTTCGTGCACGGTCTACCTCGACGGCGTCCCGGCGTGTGCCTGCCTGGTCGCGGCCGGGCAGGCCGAGGGCCGCGAGGTCGTCACGGTCGAAGGCCTGGCCGACGGCGAAGCCCTCGACCCGGTGCAGGAGGCGTTCGTCGAGCGCGGTGCTGTCCAGTGCGGGTTCTGCACGCCCGGCCTGCTGGTGGCCGCGCACGACCTGATCGAGCGCACGCCGGACCCCACGGACGTCGAGATCCGCGAGGCCCTCGCCGGCAACCTCTGCCGCTGCACCGGCTACGAGAAGATCCTCGACGCCGTCCGCGACGCCGCCGCGAGGAAGGCCGTCCGATGAGCGCCCCGGCCCGGTCCCCGCAGGCGCTGCACGACACGATCGCCGGCGGCATCGGCGAGAGCCCGCTGCGCCCGGACGGCACGCTCAAGGTCCGCGGCGAGTTCGCCTACTCCTCGGACCTCTGGCACGAGGACATGCTGTGGGGCGCGACCCTGCGCAGCCCGCACCCGCACGCCCGGATCGTCCGCCTCGATGTCTCCCGCGCGCTGGCCCAGCCGGGCGTGCACGCGGTGCTGACGCACGAGGACGTCCCCGGGGAGAACGTCTACGGCCTCAAGTACCAGGACACCCCGGCGCTGGCCGACGGCCTGGTCCGCTACCAGGGCGAACCGGTCGCCATCCTGGCCGCCGACCACCCGGAGATCGCGCGGCAGGCGCTCAAGGAGATCGTCGTCGAGTACGACGTCCTCGAGCCGATCACCGATCCCGAGCGGGCCGCGCACGACGACACGCTGCCGAAGCTGCATCCGGGCGGGAACCTGGTCCGCCACCAGCGGATCGTCAAGGGCGACCCGGCCGCCACCGCGGATGTCGTGGTGTCCGGTGTCTACGAGATCGGCATGCAGGACCAGGCGTTCCTCGGGCCGGAGTCGGGGCTCGCGGTCCCCGCCGAGGACGGCGGTGTCGACCTCTACCTGGCCACCCAGTGGCTGCACGTCGACCAGCGCCAGACGGCGAAGGCGCTCGGCCTGCCGCTGGAGAAGGTGCGGCTCACGCTGTCCGGGGTCGGCGGCGCGTTCGGCGGCCGCGAGGACCTGTCCATGCAGATCCACTCGTGCATGCTGGCCCTGCGCACCGGCCGTCCGGTGAAGATGAGCTACAACCGCCTGGAGTCGTTCTTCGGGCACGTCCACCGCCACCCGGCGAAGATGTACTACGAGCACGGGGCCACGAAGGACGGCAAGCTCGTCTACGTCCGCGCGAAGCTGTATTTCGACGGCGGCGCGTACGCGTCCAAGACCCCGGTCGTGGTCGGCAACGGCACCACGCTGAGCGTCGGTCCCTACGACGTCCCGAACGCCCGCATCGAGGGCTGGGGTGTCTACACGAACAACCCGACCTGCGGCGCCATGCGCGGGCTCGGCGCGGTGCAGCCGACCTACGCCTACGAGTCCCAGATGGACAAACTGGCCGCCGCACTGGACATGGACCCGGCGGAGCTGCGGATCCGCAACGCGCTGAGCGAAGGATCCACTGTGGTCACCGGGCAGGTGGTCGACTTCCCGGCGCCGGTGGCGGAGCTCGTCCAGCGGGTCCGCGACCTGCCGCTCCCGCCCGAGCCCACCGGCGCACGCGACATCCGGGAGCTCCCGGGCGGCGCGTCCAACACGACCCACGGCGAAGGTGTCGTGCGCGGGGTCGGCTACGGCGTGACGATCAAGAACATCTCCTACGCCGAAGGCCTCGACGACTACTCGACCGCCCGCGTCCGGCTGGAGGTGATCGGCGGCGAAGCGGTGGCGATGGTGCACACCGCCGCCGCGGAGGTCGGCCAGGGCCTGGTGACGCTGCAGCAGCAGATCGCCCGCACCGAGCTGGGCGTGCCGCGGGTGAGCGTGCACCCGGCCGACACGAGCGTCGGCGACGCGGGCTCCAGCTCGGCGTCCCGGCAGACCTACGTCACCGGCGGCGCGGTCCGCAACGCCTGCCGGGCGGTCGCGGAGACGGTCTTCGCCCGGCTCGGACGCGACACCGAAGGCATGACCCTCGCCGGGGGCAAGGTGGTCGCGGCCGACGGCGAAGTCGTCGCCGACCTGGCCGAGCTGCTCGGCGACACGGCGATCGAGGAAACCCGCGAGTTCCACCACCGCCCGACCTCCCCCCTGGACCCGGAGACCGGCCAGGGCGACGCCCACGTCCAATACGGCTTCTCCGCCCACCGCGCGGTCGTCGACGTCGACCTCGACCTCGGCCTGGTCAAGGTGGTCCAGCTCGACTGCGCCCAGGACGTCGGCAAGGCGATGAACCCCGACGCCGTCGTCGCCCAGATCCAGGGCGGCTCGGCGCAGGGCCTCGGCCTGGCCGTGATGGAGGAGATCCTGGTCGAGGGCGGCAAGGTGCGGAACCCGTCGTTCACCGACTACCTCATCCCGACCATCCTCGACATGCCGCCGATGCAGGTCGACGTGCTCGAACGGCCCGACCCGCACGCGCCCTACGGCGTCCGCGGCGTCGGCGAGCCGCCCACGATCTCGGCCACGCCGGCGATCGCCAACGCCATCCGCGCGGCCACCGGCCTCGAGCTGCCGCGCGTCCCGATCCGCCCCGAGCACATCACCGGAGTCTGAGATGACCACGTCGATTTCCGTCGAGACCGAATGGCTCGACGAAGCCGTCCGTATCGCCACCCACAACGTCGAGAACGGCGGTGGCCCCTTCGGCGCGCTGATTGTGAAAGACGGCGAGGTCGTCGCGACCGGTGTCAACCGCGTCACCGCGAACCTGGACCCGACCGCGCACGCCGAAGTCGTCGCGATCCGCGCGGCCTGCCAGGCGCTGGGCACGTTCAAGCTCGACGGCTGCGTGCTGGTCTCCAGCTGCGAGCCGTGCCCGATGTGCCTGTCGTCGGCGCTGTGGGCGCGCGTCGACAAGGTCCTCTTCGCCGCCGACCGCGACGACGCGGCCAAGGCCGGCTTCGACGACCGCGCCTTCTACGAACTCTTCGACCGTCCCCGTGAAACGTGGACGGTCCCCGTGACTCGACTGTCCGCAAAGGACGGTTTCGCCCCCTTCGCGGCCTGGCTCGACAAGAGCGACCGCACCGACTACTGACCCACGAAGTCAGCAGCTGACCGGAGCACACCCGAATCGAACGTCCCGCTCGGCCAGGCACGGCGTGGTGCCTGGCCCTGGCCGAGCACCCCCCACCGGCAAGGGCAGGACGCATGACCCAGACCGAAGTCCCCACCCCAGTAGTCGACGAGGTACCCGAACAACGCCGTTCGCTGCTCGACAAGCTGTTCGAGCTGCGGGCCCGGCAGAGCACGATCGGCCGCGAAGTCCGCGGCGGAGTCACCACGTTCGTCGCGATGGCCTACATCGTGCTGCTCAACCCGCTCATCCTCGGCGCCTCCGCCGACATCACCGGCGCCCGGCTCTCCGCCGCGCAGGTGACCACGGCGACCGCGCTGTCCGCCGCCGTGATGACCGTCCTCATGGGACTCGTCGGCAACGCGCCCCTCGCGCTCGCCGCCGGCCTGGGCATCAACGGGATCGTCGCCTTCCAGATGGCGCCGTCGATGACCTGGCCGCAGGCGTTCGGGCTGGTCGTGCTCGAAGGCGTGTGCATCGTGCTGATGGCGGTCAGCGGGGTCCGCGAGCGGATCATGAACGCCATCCCGCGGCCGCTCAAGATGGCGATCACCGTCGGGATCGGGCTCTACATCGCCCTGGTCGGCCTGGTCAGCGCCGGGTTCGTGACCCGGATGCCGGACGCGGCGCAGACCACGGTCCCGGTGCGCCTCGGGGCCAGCGGGCACCTGCACGGCTGGCCGATCGTCGTGTTCTGCTTCGGCCTGCTGCTGATGATCGTGCTGATGGCCCGCAAGGTCCCGGGCGCGGTGCTGATCAGCATCGGGGTGGCGACCGTGCTCGCCGTCGTGCTGCACGAAGGGTTCGGCGTCGGCGGCTGGGGGCTCACCACTCCGGCGTTGCCCGCCCACGTCGTCGCCGCTCCCGACTTCGGGCTCTTCGGCCACATCGACCTCTTCGGCGGGTTCGCCTCCGCGGGCGCGCTCGCGGCCACGGTCTTCCTGTTCACGCTGGTGCTCTCCGGCTTCTTCGACGCCATGGGCACGATCACCAGCGTCTCCGACGAAGCCGGCCTGTCGAAGAACGGGAAAGTGCCGCGGATGGGCCGGATCCTGCTGGTCGACGGCGCGGGCGCGATCGCGGGCGGGGTCACCGGCTCGTCGCCGAACACGGTGTTCCTGGAATCGGCGGCGGGCGTCGGCGAGGGCGCGCGGACCGGGCTGGCGAGCGTCGTCACCGGCCTGCTGTTCGCCGGGACGCTGCTGTTCACGCCGCTGGCCGGGGTCGTCCCGGCCCAGGCCGCGGCGCCCGCGCTGGTCGTCATCGGCGGCCTGATGGTCGCGCAGTGCCGGACCATCCCGTGGCACGACCCGGACTACACGATCCCGGTCTTCCTGACCGCGGCGCTGATCCCGTTCACCTACTCGATCACCAACGGCGTCGGCGCGGGCCTGATCGCGTTCGTGCTGATCAAGATCGGCCGCGGCAAGTGGCGCGAGGCCGGCTGGCTGCTGTCGGTGCTGGCGCTGGTGTTCGCGGTGTACTTCGCCATCGACGGTGTCGAAACCCTTTTCCGGTAAGGAGTTCCCCGTGCCCCTGATGTTCTTCAACGGCGGTGCCATGCGCGGCGAGCCGCTGCACCACCTCCTCGACGGATCGCCGTTCGTGGCGACGGCGGACACCGCGCCGAAGTACCGGTTCTACGCCGTCGGCGACCAGTGCCCGGCGCTGTACCCGGTGTCGCACGGCGGCGCGGCGGTCACCGGCGAGGTCTACGACGTCTCCCTGGACACCCTGCGGGACCGGGTGCTGCCGGCCGAGCCGCACGAGCTGGAACTGGGCGTGGTGGAGCTGGCCGACGGCAGTTCGGCGTTCGCGATGCTGCTGCGGCGGCCGTACACCTCGCACGTCGCCCTGCGGGACATCACCGACATCGGCGACTGGCGGGCGTTCAAGGCGAGCGCGTGAGGGTCCTGGTCGCCCCGGACAAGTTCAAGGGCTCGCTCACCGCGGGGGAGGTGGCGTCGGCGGTGGCTTCCGGTCTCGCCGACGTCCACCCCGCGGTGGCGGCGCGGACCCTCCCGGTGGCCGACGGCGGCGAAGGCACGGTGGACGCCGCCGTCGCCGCCGGGTACGCGCGGGTGCCGGTCCCGGCCCGCGGGCCGACCGGGGCACCGGTGACGGCGTGCTACGCGGTCCGCGGGGACACCGCGGTCGTCGAGCTGGCCGAAGCGTCCGGACTGCACCGGCTGCCCGGGGCGCCGGAGCCGCTCGTCGCGACCAGCGCGGGAACCGGCGACGTCATCGCCGCGGCCGTGCGGGCCGGGTGCCGCCGGATCGTGCTCGGCGTCGGCGGCAGTGCCTGCACCGACGGCGGCGCGGGGATGCTGACCGCGCTGGGCGCCCGGCTCCTGGACTCTGCGGGCCGTGAGTTGCCCGCCGGGGGTGCGGCCCTGTCCCGGCTCGCCTCCCTGGACCTGTCGGACGTGCCCGAAGTGGACATCGAGCTGGCGTGCGATGTGGACAATCCGCTGTACGGGCCGCTCGGCGCCGCCGCGGTCTACGGGCCGCAAAAGGGCGCGTCCCCGGCCGAGGTCGAGACCCTGGACGCCGCGTTGCGGCACTGGGCGTCGATCGCCGGACCTTCGTTCGCCGAACGGCCGGGCGCCGGGGCGGCCGGGGGAGTGGGGTTCGCCGCGATGGCGGTGCTGGGCGCCCGGATGCGGCCGGGCATCGAGCTCCTGCTGGACCTTCTCGATTTCGACGCGGCCCTGGCGGGTGCGTCGCTGGTGATCACCGGCGAGGGATCACTCGACGAGCAGACGTTGTCGGGCAAGGCCCCGGCCGGGGTGGCCCGGGCGGCGGCGGCCCGGGGCATCCCCTGCGTCGCGGTGTCCGGACGCTGCCGGCTGTCCCCGGCCCAGCTGGCGGACGCGGGCATCTCGGCCGCGTACGCGCTGACCGACCTGGAACCGGACCCGGCGCGGTGCATGGCGGAGGCGGCGCCGTTGCTGCGCCGCCTCGCGCACCGCGTGGCGGCCGACTACTTCTCGCTGTCCAGGTGATCGAGCTGGGCGGCGGCGTACCGGCCGCCGGCCGCGGCCCCGGCCGGGACGGCGGCTTCGATCTCCGCCAGCTCGGCGCCGGTCAGCTCGACGTCCGTGGTGCCGAGGGACTCGGCGAGCCGGACCCGGGTGCGGGCGCCGACCAGGGGGACGATGTCCTCGCCCTGCGCGGCGACCCACGCGATGGCGAGCTGGGCGGTCGTGACCCCCTTGGCGGCGGCGAGCTTGCCGAGTGCGTCGGTGAGGGCCAGGTTGCGATCGAGGTTTTCGCCCTGGAACCGCGGGCTGTGGCTGCGGAAGTCGGCCGCGGTCAGCTCGCGCGACGGCGTCCAGTGGCCGCTGAGGAGGCCGCGGGAAAGGACGCCGTACGCGGTGACGCCGATGCCGAGCTCGCGCGCGACCGGCAGGATCTCCGCCTCGATTCCGCGTGACAGCAGGGAGTACTCGATCTGCAGGTCCGAGATCGGGTGCACGGCGGCGGCGCGGCGCAGCGTCTCCGCGCCCACTTCGGACAGTCCGATGTGGCGGATGTAGCCGGCCTGCACCAGTTCGGCCAGCGCGCCGACCTGGTCTTCGATCGGCACGGCCGGGTCGAGCCGGGCCGGGCGGTAGACGTCGATGTGGTCGGTGCCGAGCCGGCGCAGGCTGTAGGCGAGGAACGTCTTGACGGCCTCGGGGCGGCTGTCGTAGCCGAGCCAGGCGCCGTCCGGGCCGCGCAGCGCGCCGAACTTGACGCTGATCACCGCCTTGTCGCGGTCGCGTCCGCGCAGGGCCTCGCGCAGCAGCAGTTCGTTGTGGCCCATGCCGTAGAAGTCGCCGGTGTCCAGCAGGGTGACACCGCCGTCGAGGGCGGCGTGCACCGTGGCGACGGACTCGGTCTCGTCGGCCGGGCCGTACAGGTCGGACATGCCCATCAGGCCGAGGCCGAGGGCGCTGACGGCCGGACCGGTCCGGCCGAGGGTGCGGGTGCGCATGGAATCTCCTGTTTCCGTCGATACCTGTCCAACGGTATCACTGATACCGAACGAGTGCTACCGAGGACTTGTTATCATTGGAACCATGGCAACGAAGACGGCGGTGGACACGCGCGTGCGCATCCTCGAAGCGGCGGCGGCGCTGCTCGCGGCGGAGGGCCGCGACGGCCTCTCGACCCGAGCGGTCAGCGCGGCGGCCGGCGTCCAGCCGCCGGCGCTGTACCGCCTCTTCGGCGACAAGGACGGCCTGCTCGACGCGGTCGCGGCCTACGGCTTCGACGAGTACTTGAAGAGCAAGCGCGCGATGGGCTCCACCGGCGACCCGGTCGAGGACCTCCGCCGCGGCTGGGACCTGCACATCGAGTTCGGCCTGGCCCGCCCGGAGTTCTACGTCCTGATGTACGGCGACGCCCGCCCGGGCCGCACCTCACCGGCGGCTCGCGAAGCCGAGGCGATGCTGCGGGCCATCGTCGAGCGCGTCGCCGCCGCCGGGCGCCTCCGGGTGAGCGTGGAGCGAGCAGCCCGTCTGACGCACGCGGCGGGCATGGGCGTGGTGCTCTCCCAGATCGCGACACCGGAAGACCAGCGCGACCCCGAGCTGTCGGCAACGGCCCGGGAGACCGTGCTGGCCCGCATTCTCACCGGCACCGAGGAACCGGCGGGTTCGGACCTCCCGGAGCGGGCGATCGCCCTGCGGGCAGGCCTCGACGGCGCAACAGCACTGACGAAGGCCGAACGAGTCTTGCTCGCAGAGTGGCTGGACCGCATAGCCGACGCTTGAGCGGCCGGTCTCAGGGCTCCCGGAAAGCCCGGCAGCCCACCCACCGAAACCCACACCCCCGCAACCCCGATCCGAAGCCCCAACACGGCCGGCAGCGCCGGGTCAAGGCACGCTTTCCCGCCTTGACGCGGCGTTGCCGGCCGTAGTCACAATCGCGGCTTCGGGGTTGCGGCAACGAGCAGGCCTGCATCGATACAGACCCATCGGACATTGCCTGTCATCCCCGCACCCCTCAATATGTTGCGACCCACAACATATCCACGACAACGCCGTCGGAGGGACCCGATGATCAGGTGGAAAGCAGTCCTCGCCTGCGCCGGAGCGAGCATCCTGCTCGCCGGGGCGGTGCCCGGCACGGCCTCGGCGAGTGGCACCGCAACAGACTGCTGCGGCGGCGGAGCCTCCTGGGCAACGGGCAACAAGTCCGCGCTCGGCACGTCGACGACCACCGCCAGCCCGGTCTGGTTCACCGTCGCCAACGGCGTCACGTCCGAGGTCTTCTACCCCCGGGCCGACGTCCCGAACATGCAGGACATGCAGTTCGTCGTCACCGACGGCTCGACCTTCGTCGACCTGGAACGCGACGCCACCAACCACGTCGTGACCATGCCCGACGAGAAGGCGCTCCAGTACACGATCACCAACACGGCGAAGAGCGGGAAGTACCGGATCACCACGAACTACATGACCGACCCGGCCCGCGCCACGCTCGTCACGAACACCCGGTTCCAGTCCCTCGACGGCGGCACCTACCGCCTCTACCTGCTCGCCAACCCGTCGATGGCGGGTGGCGGGGCCAACGACAACGCCTGGTGGGACACCACCGGTGCCCTGATGGCGAGCGGCACCGAGACGTTGTTCGGCGGAACGGCCACCACGGTCGTCTCCGCGCTGCGCGTCTCGACCGGCTTCACCGCGCACGACAACGGCTACAGCGGCGCGGCCAGCGACTGCCTGGTCGACCTGCGCGCCGACAAGACACTGAACAACCAGTTCGACGCCGTCTCCGGCACCGGCAACGTGGTCCAGTGCGGCCAGATCCCGGTCGGCTCGGACACGACCTTCACCGTGGCACTCGGCTACGGCGGCACCGCGGCCGCCGCGTCCTCGGCCGCGAGCGCCTCGCTGAGCAGCGGGTTCGCCGGCGTGTCGGCGTCCTACCGCAGCGGCTGGAACACCTACGTCGGTGGCCTCAAGCCGGCTCCGGCCAGCGTTTCCGGGGACACGCAACGGCGTCGTGCCTACTACGTCGCGGCCATGGCGCTGAAGACGGCCGAAGACAAGCAGCACCCCGGCGCGAGTGTCGCGGGCCTGGCGACGCCGTGGGGTGACTTCACCAACGGCGACCACCTCAACGACGGCTACCACCGCGTCTGGGGCCGCGACCTCTACCAGCAGGCGACCGGTCTCCTGGCCGCCGGCGACAGCGCGCAGGCCAAGCGGATGGCCCAGTTCCTCTGGAACGCGCAGTGGATCGGCAGCCCCACGGCGGGCGACGGCACGACGTACCCCGCGGGGTCCTTCCCGCGCTACAGCCCGGTGTCCGGGGTCGCGGGGGCGAGCGCCCAGCAGCTCGGCTGCTGCGGGCAGCTGGACCAGGACGCCGACGCGATCCTGCTGGCCTGGCTGACCGGCCTCACCGACGCGTCGACCTACGCGAAGGTCAAGACGACCGCGAACCACATCGTCACCACCGGCCCGGACACCACCGAACGCTGGGAGGAGCAGTACGGCAAGTCGCCTTCGTCGGTGGCGGCGGAGATCGCCGGGCTGATCGCGGCCGGGGCCATCGCGCGGGCGAACGGCGACACGGCGAGCGCGTCGACGTGGGAGTCCACCGCGGACTCCTGGCGGAACTCCCTGGCCGGCTGGACCGTCACGACGTCCGGCTACTGGGGCGGCCACACCTACTACGAGCGGCTCGACCGGGCCGGCAATCCCAACGACACCGCGACGATCTGCTTCGACGAAGGCTGCTTCTACGAGCACGACGTCACCGACTTCGGTTTCCTCGACCTGGTGCGGCTCGGCATCCGGCCGGCCGGGGACGCGACGATCGCCAACTCGGTGGCCCCGACGGCCGCTGCGTCGGACGGCAACGCGGCGATGCAGGTGACGTTGCCGAACGGGGACGTCTACTTCCACCGCTACCCGCACGACAACTACGGCGAGAGCACCGCGAACTGCAGCGGCTGGCCGGCCGGCGGCACCCAGCGGTTCGGGCGGCTGTGGCCGGTGCTGTCGGGGGAGCGCGGGCAGTACGAGCTCGCCAACGGCCGCTCGGCAGCGGTGTACCTGAAGTCCATGGCGGACTCGGCCAACGACGGCTACTTCGTGCCCGAGCAGGTCTGGGACCGCGCCGACGTCGGCTGCTTCGGCCTCGGCCGCCCGACCGGCAGCGCGGGCCCGCTGATGTGGGCCGAGGGCCAGTACCTGCGGCTGGCGCAGAGCATGGACGCGGGCCACAACCTCGACACGCCGTCGATCGTCAAAGCCCGCTACGGCACCTGACACGCCGTGTCGTCCGTTCGGTCAGCGCACCAGGCGGACGGTCTTCGCCGCGGGGGCGAAGGTCGCCGTCTGGCCGCGGGTGAGGGCGACGGTATCGGCTTCGAGACCGTCGCCGAACGCGACCAGGCGGTCGGATTCGACCTCGACCGTCAGCGGCGCCCGCGTCAGTTCGCCTTCGGTGCAGGTGGTCCCGGTCGTCGGTGACGGCCACGCCTCCCGCACGAACCACACCAGCCGGGCCTCGCCGGGGGCCGGCAGGGGCAGCTCGCTGCGGCGTTCCCGCCACACCGAGCCGCACCAGCCGGTCGCCCCGGTGCCCGTCCCGACCAGGATGCCCGACGACGCCTGGCGTTCCGGCCGCCCGCCACCGACCCCCAGCCGGTAGCGGGCGGTCTGGTGGCCGGGGTGCCCGAGGTAGATCTCGTTGAGGGCGAGCAGCCGCTGGCCGTCGTCCGCGGTGAGCTCGGCCATCGTCCGGTGCTCGACGTCGGCCGGGGACCGCACCAGGTCCGCGACGGCCTCGACCGGGTGCTTGACCAGGACACCGGGCTCGCCGGGCGCGACGCCGATCACCGGCTGGCCGTCGAGGTACTTGGCCACGTTGGCGATCAGGCCGTCCTGCCCGACCACCACGACGACGTCCTCGGGCGTGAAGAGGAACCGATCGAGGTCGGCGCGTTCGACCTCGCCGCGCCGCCAGTCCAGCGGGATGGCGGCACTGGCCGCGGCGAGCGCGGCGCGCACGGCCGCGTCCGCCGCGGTGACCTCGGCGAGGTCGCGCCCGCGGGTGCGCAGGAAGAACTCCGCCTGGCCGCGGGTGCCGTGGCGGGCGACGAGCTCGTCCAGCTCGGTGCGGCGGTGGACGAGCACGACCCGCGGGGCGAGGCTCACGACCGGACGCCCAGCTTCGTCAGCAGCGGCGCCAGCAGGTCCGGGGTGAGCACCAGGCTGTCGATCCGCGGCAGGTTGCCGGCCAGTTCCTTCAGCGCCAGCCCGGTCAGCACACCCGCGGGCAGGTCGCGGTACGCGGCCAACCGGGCCGCCTCGCCCGCCGCTTCGGCCTCGCCGAGCGCTCGCTTCCCCTCGGCCTTCACCTGCGTCAGCCGCTCTTCGCGCGACGCCTGGGCCTCCGTCTCGATCCGATTCGCCGCCGCGGCTTCTTCCGCCTGACGCCGGGCGTTCGCACCGCGCTGGGCGAGTAGCTGCTCCTCCCGGCGGGCCAGCTCGATCTGGTTCTGCAGCTCGTTTTCGCTGATCGCGCGTTCGCGTTCGACGGCGAGCGCGCGCCGCTCGAAGGTCGCGCGGTCGGCCTCCTGCTGCACCTTTTCCCGTGCGGTCGTCTGCAGTGCCTTCTCGACCTCGGGTTCGGCCCGGATCGCGACGACGCGGACGTCGATCACGGCCGAGCCGGTCTGCGCGAGCCGGGTGTCCTCTTCGGCCAGGCCCGCGCGGATCCGGTCGCGGACCGCGCGGACGCCGTCGACGAGCGCGGTGGCCAGGGGCGTGCGGGTCAGCACCTCGACCGCGTACTGCTGGACGTTCTCGGTGAGCAGCCCGCTGATCTGCGCCAGGGGATCGCTTCTCCAGCGGCCGGTGTCCGGGTCGATGGAGAAGTCGATGCGCTGCGCGGCCAGCGCCGGGTCCTCGATCCGGAAGGTGAGGGCGAGCTGGACGGTGACGTCCTGGAAGTCGGCCGTGCGGGCGTGGAACAGCAGCGGGAGCTCGCGGTCGTCGACCGGGACCTCCGAGACGACCGCGGTCAGCGGCCGGTACCAGAACGACAGCCCGACGCCGTCGTGCGCGAGCTTGCCGCGGCGGTAGTGCCGGATGTGCACGGTGGGCGCACCGCGCAGGTGCCGGAACCCGAACCGGCGGTCGATGTGAGCCATGGAGCCCTCCTCTTATCGTCGCCGTGACGATATGGGGTGGACTCGCTAATCGTCAAGCTGACGATTAGGGTGGGTGGCATGGGTCACCCGCCGTTCGCCGTCACCGTCGACCTCGTCGTGCTCACCCTGACCGGGGACGAGCTGTGCGCACTGCTGGTGCGCCGCGGAATCCCGCCGTACGAGGGGGAGTGGGCGTTGCCGGGCGGATTCGTCCGGGAGGACGAGGACCTGGCGGACGCGGCGCGCCGGGAACTGGCGGAGGAGACCGGGCTGGCGCCGGGGACCGTCCACATCGAACAGCTGGCGGGCTACGGCGCGCCCGACCGCGACCCGCGGATGCGGGTCGTGACGGTGGCGTACCTGGCGCTGGCGCCGGACCTCCCGGTGCCCCGCGCGGGGACGGACGCGGCGGAGGCGCGCTGGGCACCGGTGCGTGCGCTGCGAACCGAGCGCCTGGCGTTCGACCACGACCGCATCCTGGCCGACGGTGTGGAGCGCGCTCGCGCGAAGCTGGAGTACTCCCCGCTGGCGACGGCGTTCTGCCCACCGGAGTTCACGGTCGCGGAGCTGCGGAGGGTGTACGAGCTGGTGTGGGACACGCGGCTGGACCCGCGCAACTTCCATCGGAAGGTGACGGGAGCGGAGGGGCTGCTGGAGCCGACGGACCGAACGACCACCCGCGACGGCGGCCGCCCGGCCCGGCTGTACCGGCGAGGCGCGGCGGACCTGCTCTACCCACCAATGCTGCGAAGCTGACCAGCCGGCGAGCCGGCCGGCGCGGAACTAGCGGCCCGGCACCGGCCGGAACCACAGCGTGAACTCCGTCTTCTGCGGCACCAGCCGGTACCGAGGCAGTACCCCCGGCCCGCACGACGCCGTCCCCAGGCCGTGCTGGGCCACGTCCAGCGTCAGGTGCACCAGCTCGTCCGGCACCAGGTCATCGGTGTGCCGCGCCTCCTCCAGCGCCGCGGCAGTCCAGCGGCGGGCCGTGAAGTCGAAGACCGGTTCGCCGTCGATGCGGAGGCCCGCGCCGTCCGGGGCCGTCAACGCGGCCCAGCGCACCGCCGTCCGGTTGCCGTTCTCCTGCGGGAAGACGTACGGCGTCTGCAACCCTTCGACGCTGCTGGAAAACCGGCCGATCCGGGCCGCCTGGCGGCTGTCCGGGTACGCCTCGCCCGGGCCGCCGCCGAACCACTCCGCCGAACCCCACGCGCCCGGGATCGCCATCGCCAGCCCGAGCCGGGGGAGGGTGCCGGGGAACTCGCCGTCCGGGGTCACCTCGACGCGCAGCCGGAGGCGGTCGTCGAACGCCGTCCACGTGTAGTCCGCGAACAGCCCGAACGGCTGGGCCGGCGGCGCGACCCGCGTGCGCACCACCAGCTCCTCGCCGTCGGCGTCGACCGCGATCACCCGGTGCTGCATCCGGTGCAGCCCGGCCTCGCGCCATTGGTCGGCGTCGGGCCGTCCCGCGAACGTGCCCCGGTCGTTGTCGGTCGTCGCGCGCCAGACGTCCAGGCGCGGCCCGGCCACGACGTGCCCGCCGAGGGCCGACAAGGTGCCCGTCACCGGGTCGAACTCACCGGCGCCCAGCACCAGCCGCCCGCCGGTGCGGAACACCGGTCCGCGCGGCGGGAGCGCTGCCGCGACCGGTGCCTCCGACACCGCCAGCTGGCCCCACCCGACGACGTGCCCGGCCGGTGCCCACGCCGTCGACGAGGTCAGCGCCGCGGACACCGTCAACCAGGACTCCCCGCTCGTCGCGGGCAAGGCGGGCCGCGACACCACCGTGCTCTGTCCCGACAGGACCGGAGGGACCTCGAGAACGCTTTCGGCGACGGCGATTCCTTCGTCTTCGAGCACCCACGTGAAGGTGAGGTGCCCGGCGTCGACGAAGTCGTAGTGGTTGCTCACCCGGATCCCGGACGTGTCCGCCTCGATCCGGACCGGCTCGATCACCTTCGCGAACTCGGCCAGCCCCGGCGACGGCGTCCGGTCGGGGAAGACCAGGCCGTCGATGACGAAGTTGCCGTCGTGGATCGGCTCGCCGAAGTCGCCGCCGTAGGCGAAGTGCCCGTCGGCGGCCAGGCCGTGGTCGATCCACTCCCAGACGAACCCGCCCTGGCAATTCGGGTACCGCTCGAACAGCTCGCGGTACTCCAGCAGCCCACCCGGGCCGTTGCCCATCGCGTGCCCGTACTCGCACTGCAGGAACGGCAGCTCCCGGCGCCGCGCGTTGTCGTCGTCCTTGCGGCCGATCCGCTCGACCTCCTCGTGCGTGGCGTACATCCGGCTGTGCACGTCGACGTAGGCGCAGTCGTGGTCGCCTTCGTAGTGGATCGGCCGGGTCGGGTCGCGGTGGCGCACCCACTCGGCCATCCGCGCGAGGTTCTCCCCGGTGTGGCTTTCGTTCCCCAGCGACCAGAGGATCACGCTGGGCCGGTTCTTGTCCCGCTCGACCGTGCGCCGCATCCGGTCGAGGTACGCCTCCGCCCAGATCGGCTCGTCGCTCGGGTTGCCCGCCCAGCCCAGCGGCTCGAAACCGTGGGTCTCCAGGTCGCACTCGTCGATCACCCACAGGCCGTAGGTATCGCAGAGCTCCAGAAAGGCCGGGTCGGGCGGGTAGTGGCTGGTCCGGACCGCGTTGACGTTGTGCCGCTTCATCAGCAGGACGTCGGCCAGCGCGGTCTCCGGCGAGACCACCCGCCCGGTGCGCGGGTCGTGCTCGTGGCGGTTGACCCCGCGCAGCATCAGCGGGCGCCCGTTGACCTTGAGCTTCCCGTCCTCGATGGTCACGGTCCGGAACCCGATCCGCACCGGCACCCGCTCGGCCGCAGTGGCCAGCGTGCCCTCGTACAGCCGTGGCGTCTCGGCGCTCCACGGCTCGACCGGCAGCTTCAGCGCTTCCCCCGCCGGGTGCCCGCTGACGCCCAGCTCGGGAATGTCCAGCACGACGTCCGGACCGGTCTCGACCCGAACCGTGCCCAGGCCGGTGCCGTGGTCGTAGTCCGCGCGGATCCAGTAGTCGCCGATGCCGCCGTCCGGGCGGGCGAGCAGGGTGACGGCGCGGAAGATGCCCGAGGCCCACCACATGTCCTGGTCTTCGAGGTAGCTGCCCGCCGACCACTGGTGCACGCGCACCACGAGGACGTTCCCGGTCGGCCGCAGCAGCGGCCCCACCTCGAACTCCGACGGCAGCCTGCTGCCCTGCGTGACGCCGAGCTCGGTGCCGTTGAGCCAGATCCGGCCGCAGGAGTCGATGCCGTCGAAGCGCAGCACCGCGGACCCGGCGGGCCAGTCCGCGGGCAGGTCGAACCGCAGCCGGTGGTCACCGGTCGGGTTGTCCGACGGCACGTGCGGCGGGTCGACCGGGAACGGGTAGGGCACGTTCGTGTAGGCCGGCCGCCCGTGGCCGTGCAGCTGCCACAGCGACGGCACCGGCAGCTCGTCCCAGGCCGAGTCGTCGAACCTCTCGGCTTCGATCCCCGCCGGCGCGGCCGCGAGGCTCGGCGACAGCCGGAACCGCCACGTGCCGTTCAGTGACAACGATGGCGCGTCGGAGGTGAACGCCGCGCGCGGCGGAAGCGAACCGCGGCCGGGGCCGGGGTCTTCGAGGTACGACATGGGGTCCTTTCCGCGTCCGCCAGGCGCCCGAGAACGTTCCCGTGAACGTTCACGGACCGCCTCGCAGTGTGCTGCGCGGCGGGACCGGGTGTCAAGGGATCAGGCGGATTCGCGCAGGTGGAGGCGGGCGCGGACGATCAGTTCGGCGGCTTCGAGGGGTGCCGCGCCGGTGACCAGCCGGGCCGCCTGCTCGACGGCCAGCCCGCCGACCGCCCGGGTGTCGATCGCGACGCTGGAGAGCTCCGGCTCGACCAGGGTGCCGAGGGTGAGCCCGTCGAACCCGAGCACGGCGAGGTCGGCGGGCACACGCAGGCCGAACCGGCGGGCCTCCCGCAGCGCCCCGATGGCCATCACGTCGTTGAAGGCGAACAGGGCGGTGACGTCGGGGTGGGCAGCGAGCAGGGTGGCCAGCGCGGCACCGCCGCCGTCGACGCTCTGGGCGCCGGCGGCGATCCAGCCGGGCTGCACGGGTACCCCGCACTCGGCGGCGGCCCGCAGAAACCACCGGCGGCGGACGCTCGGGGCGGGCTGCCCGTCGAGCATGCCGATCCGCCGGTGCCCGCGCGAGACGAGGTGGGCGACGGCCTCGCGGACGCCGTCCTCGCCGTCGATCACCACCCCGCTGAACCGCGGCGTGCGTGGTTCGCGGTCGATCAGGACGACCGGGATGCCGGCGGTGAGGCGGTCGAGGTCTTCGTCGGACCGGCCGAAGTAGCCGGTGACCGCGTCGACCTGGGTGCCGATCACCCGCAGCGTGGCCAGTTCCTGCTCGGGGTCGTCGGCGGTGTCGTGGACGACGACGTGCCAGCCGCGGGCGCGGGCCGCCTCCAGAGCCCCCTTCGCGACCTCGGTGAAGAAGGGGTTGAGCAGGTCCGGCACGACGAGGCCGATCGTGGTGGTGTCCGGCCGGACCAGGCCGCGGGCGAAGCGGCTGGGGCGGTACCCGAGTTCGCGGACGGCGTCGAGGACGCGCTGCTTGGTCGAGCCGTCGATCTCGGCCTTGTCGTTCAGCGCGCGCGAGACGGTCTGCCGGGAGACCCCGGCCGAGCGGGCGACGTCGTGGATCGTCACCCGCCGGGGTTCCGTGCTGCTCGAGGACACGCGTCGAGTATGCCCGCCCACCCTCGGCGCGCATGCAGTGAATGACTCATTCCTGGCGTCGGACGCCAGGAATGAGTCATTCACTGCATCGAGGGGCCGGGTGCTAGGCGGCCGGGGTGCGTTCGCGGCGCTTCACGAAGCGCCAGCCCACCGCGAGAACCACCGCGAGCACCGGGATCGAGTAGAACGCGATCTTCTCCGCGCCGTCCGAGAAGCCCATCAGCACCACCACCAGCGCCAGGAATCCGAGCGTGGCCCAGCCGCTGTACGGCGCCCACGGCATCCGGTACGACGGGCGCTCCAGCTCGCCGCGCAGGGCGGCTTGGCGCAGCCGCAGCTGGCAGAAGATCAGCGTGGCCCAAGTGCTGATCACGCCCAGCGACGCGATCGCGATGGCGATGTCGAACGCCTCCTTCGGCACGAGGTAGTTCAGCACCACGCCCAGCACGTACGCGACCGACGTGAACAGGATCCCGCCGTAGGGCACCTGCCGCCGGCTCATCCGGCTGACGAACGACGGCGCCTCGCCCTGTTCGGCCAGCGACCGCAGGATCCGGCCCGTCGAATAGAGACCGGAGTTGACGCTGGACAGCGCCGCGGTCAGCACCACCGCGTTCATCACGTCGCCGATCCCCGGGATACCGAGCCGGCTGAACACGGTGACGAACGGGCTTTCGTCGCCGCTGTAGAACGGCCACGGCAGCAGCATCGCCAGCAGCAGCACCGAGCCGACGTAGAACACGCCGATCCGCCAGACGACGCCGTTGATCGCCTTCGGCAGCACCTTGCGCGCGTCCTTCGTCTCGCCGGCCGCGATGCCAACGACCTCGATGGCCGAGTAGGCGAAGATGACCGCCTGCAGAGTCATCAGCGCGATGCCGATGCCCGCGGGGAAGAGTCCACTGTGGCCGGTCAGGTGGTGCACGCCGGCGGGGGTGCCGCCGATGTCCGCGCTCGTCAGCACCAGGCCCGCGCCGACCACCAGGAACACGACGATGGCCAGCACCTTGACCACCGAGAACCAGAACTCGAGCTCGCCGAACACCTTCACCGACAGCAGGTTCACCACCAGCAGGACACCCAGCGCGATCAGCGCGGTGATCCACTGCGGCACTTCCGGCAGCCACTTGTGCACGTAGATGGCGACCGCGGTGATCTCCGCGATCCCGGTCATCGCCCAGTTCACCCAGTACATCCAGCCGGAGGCGAAGCCGGCCCACGGCCCGATGAACTTCCGCGCGTAGGTGACAAAGCTGCCCGAGCTGGGCTCGTGCAGGACGAGTTCGCCGAGCGCGCGCATCACGAAGTAGGCGGCGAGCCCGCAGATCGCGTAGGAGAAGATCAGCGACGGGCCGACCTGGTGGAGCTTGCCGCCGGCGCCGAGGAACAGCCCGACGCCGATCGCGCCGCCGATGGCGATCATCTGCACTTGGCGGTTGCCCAGTGCTTTCGAGTAGCTTTCACCTTTTTCGGTGAGCAGCGAGGAATCCATGGTTACCGGACGCTAGAGCCGTGTGCGGGAGGTCACCAAGCGGGCTAAGGAAAACTTAAGGTGTGCCGGACATCACGGCGGGAACGGCCCGCTTCCGATTCGACCGGGGGCGCCCGCGGTCCGGATCGGACCGCCTTCTACGCTCGGCCCGTGGATCTCGCGGCGCTGCTGGACCGGATAGCCGACGACGTCGCGCCGGAGATCGGCCGCGGCGCCGTCGCGGACTACATTCCCGCGCTGGCCAGGGTGGAACCGGGGCGGTTCGGCATGGCGGTGGCCGAAGTGGACGGTGCGGTGCACGGCGTCGGCGACTGGGAGCGGCCGTTCTCCGTGCAGAGCATGTCCAAAGTGTTCACACTGGCGCTGGCCCTTTCGCGGAGCGACGGCGTGTGGGCGCGGGTCGGGCGCGAACCGTCGGGTGACCCGTTCAATTCGCTGGTCCAGCTCGAACACGAGGACGGCATTCCGCGCAACCCGTTCATCAACGCGGGCGCGCTGGTGGTGACCGACGAACTCGCCCGCCACGGCGACGCGGCGGACGCGCTGCTGGCCTTCCTCCGCCGGGAAAGCGGCCGCCAGGAGATCGCCGTCGACCTCGAGGTGGCGGCCTCGGAGGCGGGGCACGCCGACCGCAACCGCGCCCTCGCCTACTTCATGGCCTCCTACGGCAACATGCGTCACCCGGTGCCGTCGGTGCTGGACCAGTACGTCCGCCAGTGTTCGATCGCGATGAGCTGCGCCGACGTCGCCCGGTCGGCGTTGTTCCTGGCCCGCCACGGAGTCCGCAACGACGGCTCGCGGCTGCTCGGGCTGAGCGCGGCGAAGCGGATCAACGCGGTGATGCTGACGTGCGGCACGTACGACGCGGCGGGGGAGTTCGCCTACCGCGTGGGCCTGCCGGGCAAGAGCGGCGTGGGCGGCGGCATCGTGGCGATCGTCCCGGGCCGGTGCGCGGTGTGCGTGTGGAGCCCGGGACTGGACGCCCGCGGCAACTCCGTCGCCGGTGTGGCCGCGCTGGACCGGTTCACGACGCTGACCGGCTGGTCGATCTTCTGAGTCGGCCCGGGCTCAGCGCAGGTAGTTGTAAACGCTGGCCCGCGAGATCCCGAGCAGGTCGGTCAGCGCCGGCACCGCGTTCTTCAGCTCCAGGAAGCCCCGCTCTTTCAGGGCGCGCACCAGGTCCTTCTTGGCCGCTGCCGGAAGGCTGCGCGGGGTGTGGCCGCGCTCGGTGGCGTAGTCCTCGACCACCGCGCGCAGCTCGTCGGCCGTGCGGGCGCGCAGGGACTCGGTGAGCGGGGCCGGTGCGTCGGTCGCCGCGAGCCGGGTCAGGGCGTGGGCCGCCGAGCCCAAGAGGGACACGTCGAGGTTGAGGCACAATGCCGCGACATACTCGCCGCGGCTGTTGCGGAGGCCGATCGAGGTGCTCTTCGCCGGCCTGCCGTCGGGGAAGCGGTTCGGGTAGTTCTGCAGCACGTCCGGGAAGTCCGCGTCGGCGATCCGGGCGAGGCCCAGCTCGGTGGCCGGGTCGCCGACCGCGCGGCCGGACAGGCCGCCTTCGATCGCGCGGATCGCGTGAGCCGGGTCGCGCAGGTCGTGCAGCACCACCTCGCACAGTCCGGGGAACATCCGGCCGACGGCGTGGGCGATCTTCTCCGCCTCGCGCAGCAGCAGCTCGTCCTCGGTCATCCGATCAGCTCCCGCAGCTTGTCCGCCGCCTTCAGGCCCGAGCCGGTGAGCACGACGACCGTGGTCTCCCCGGGCCGGATGGCACCCCGCGCGCGGAAGACGTCGATCGCCGCCGCGGCCGTGGCGCTGGTCGGCTCGGCGTAGAGGCCGAGGGACGCCAGGCGGCGGGCGGCCGCGGCGATGGCGTCCTCCTCGATCGCGGCGGTGTCGCCACCCGAGCGCCGGATCGCCGCGACGACCTCCGGCAGCCGCACCGGACGGCGGATCGCCGTTCCCTCGGCGACCGTCGGGGCGAACGGCGGCGGCTCCCGGTCGTGGAAAGCCGCGTCAACGGGGGAGCAGTTCCGCGGCTGCGCGACGAGCAGCCGCGGGCGCTTCGCGATCGACCCGGCTTCGAGGAGCTCCCCGAACCCGAGGTCGCAGCCCAGCACGATGCTGCCCGCGCCGGCCACGGTGACGACGGCGTCCGGCGCCCGGAAGCCGAGGTCCTCCCACAGCTCGTAGGCGAGGGTCTTGGTGCCCTGCAGGAAGAACGGGTGCCAGTTGTGGCTGGCGTAGGTCGTGCGGTCCGAGCGGCGGACGGCTTCGGCGGCGGTGTCGTCGCGGGTGCCCGGCACCAGCTCCACGACCGCGCCGTACGCGCGCGTCTGCAGCACCTTCGCCGGCGAGGTCCCCTCCGGGGCCAGGACGGTCGCCGCGATCCCGGCCGCGGTGCTGTAGGCCGCCACCGACGAGCCGCCGTTGCCGGAGCTGTCCTCCAGGAGCTCGCGGACGCCGGCACCGGCCAGCGCGGAGACCATGACGCTGGACCCGCGGTCCTTGAAGCTGCCGGTCGGGCTGAACCATTCGAGCTTGAACCGCACGTCGGTGCCGCCCCAGACCTGCGGGACGAGTGGGGTGCAGCCTTCCCCGAGCGACACCGGGCGGAGGTCGCCGGGCAGCGCGGCCCGGTACCGCCAGAGCGAGCGGACACCCGTGTCGACGTCTTCCGGGCGCAGGCCGGGCCGGGCAGCGACGGTCAGCGGAGCGCCGTCGTCGCCTCGCCAGCGCCGGGGGTCACCGGGGTAGCGCCTCCTGGACCGCTCGTCGGTGTACCAGTACTCCACCCCTACCTCCTCGCCTGGACGAACAGTCCAAGCTTAGACGTACTGTCTAGTGCTACTCCGCAGTACGCGAAATGTCTTCAGCTTCTTCTCAGGAAAAGCTTGTAACGCGCGGGCGGAAAATTTCGATCACCCGTGCCGGCCGGCGTACCGCTGGTGGCTGCCCGAATACTGCCGGTCGTCCCCGGCGGGGTGGCCATGGCCGCCGATGTCCCCCGTTCGTGGTCTTGTGAGCACCGAAAATCCGGCGGGCGCGACCACTCCACTGTGGACCACCGGCGCTCTGCGCGGGGCTGCCGCGTATTCTCCTCTCGATTCGTCCGATGCTCCGGAAATGCACCACGAAATCACCGAAAACAACCGGGGAAGAGTGGTGTGTTCGGGTTATCGAAGCGAACATCTCCGCACACCCGCTTTACCGGCGGGATAAGCGCGGCGAGGCGCGGGGAAACCGCGGACCCGACGGTCGGCGTGGTCCGGCCCGGGCAACGCGGCCGCGTCCGTCGGGCGGGATGGCTTGCGCCGTGCGGCGCCGCGGGCCGGGTGGACCACGCCGGGGAACCGGTCTGCCGCGTCCGGTCCGGGCAATGGTGGCACCCCCGCGAGGGCGAGAACGTGACGGCGACGTTAAATTCTTGCGCCGTCGGCCTGGTCGATCCCGAATTTTCTGAACCTCGGCTATGAAATCGCGGTGGGTTGTTGACGGCACCGAAGGAACCCGCTTAAGTACTCCCCGTTACCCATCACCCTTTCGTGCGTAGCGGGAGTTCCCATGCGTCTCTCGAAAGACGACTCCGTGCCGGCCGAGCTGGTCGTCGCCGTGTCGCCGCTGCGATGGCCGTCGGCGCGCGGGGTCGCCGCCGCGGCGCGCGGGGGCGGGCTCGGCGTGCTCGACCTGACGGCCGGGGGTGCCGCCGCCGCGGAAGAACTCGCGCTGCTGGCCGAATGGGGTGTCCCGGCGTTCGGCGTCCGGGTGGCGCGACCGGCCGACCTGCCCGACGCCGTGACCACCGTGCTGCTGACCGAGGACGCCGGGTGCACACCGGGGGACTTCCCGGGGCGGCACGTGCTGGCCGAGGTCACCTCCCGCGCCGCGGCCCGCCGGGCCGTCGCCGCCGGTGTCCACGGCCTGATCGCCCGCGGCCACGAATGCGGCGGCCGGGTCGGGGAACTGAGCACGTTCGTGCTGCTGCAGGCCCTGCTCGCCGACGAGACCCTCGCCGTCCCGGTGTGGGCGGCGGGCGGCATCGGACCGCACACCGCCGCGGCCGCCGTCGCGGGCGGCGCGGCCGGGGTCGTCGTCGACACGCAGCTCGCGCTGCTGCCGGAAGCCGAACTGCCCTCGGCGCTCACCACCGCCGTCACCGGGCTCGACGGCTCGGAAACGACCGTCGCCGACGGTGTCCGCGTCCTGGCCCGGCGGGGCATCGAACCCGTCGAGGCAGGCCAGGACGTCTTCCTCGCCACCCGGTTCCGCGACCGCTGGGGCACGGTGACGGCGGCGGTGCGCGGCCTGGCCGACGCCGTCGGCGAGGCGCTGCGCCTGCCGGACGCGGTGCTGGGCCCGGGCAGCGCGGGCAGCCGCGCACTCGGCACGGCGCTGCCGGTCGCGCAGGGCCCGATGACCCGGGTCAGCGACCAGCCCGCCTTCGCGGCGGAGGTCGCCTCGGGCGGGGCGCTGCCGTTCATCGCGCTCGCCCTCTCCGGCCCCGACCAGACCCGCGACGTGCTGGAACGAACCCGCGCGGCCGTCGGGGACGCACCCTGGGGCGTCGGTGTCCTCGGCTTCGCCGCCGACGACGTCAAGGCCGCGCAGCTGGCCGTCATCCGCGAACTGCGGCCGACGCACGCGATCATCGCCGGCGGCCGCCCGGCCCAGGCCGCGGCCCTGGAAGACGCCGGCATCGCCACCTTCCTCCACGTGCCCTCGCCGGGCCTGCTGAAGCAGTTCCTCGAGGCGGGCGCCCGCAAGTTCGTCTTCGAAGGCTCCGAATGCGGCGGGCACGTCGGCCCGCGCACCAGCTTCCCGTTGTGGGAAGCCCAGCTCGGCGTGCTCGCCGACTTCCTCGCCACCACCCCGGACGCGGCCGCCGACCTGCAGCTCCTGTTCGCCGGCGGCATCCACGACGAACGCTCGGCCGCGATGGTGGCCGCCCTCGCCGCCCCGGTGGCCGCGCGCGGTGCGGCGATCGGCGTGCTGATGGGCACCGCCTACCTCTTCACCCGCGAGGCCGTCGACGCGGGCGCCGTGCTCCCGCTGTTCCAGCGCCGGCTCCTGGAAGCCGAGCACACCGACCTGCTCGAAACCGCGCCGGGCCACGCCACCCGGTGCGTGCGCAGCCCGTTCACCGAGGAGTACGCGGCGATCAAGGCGGACCTCGCCGAGCGCGGCGTGCCCAGCCGCGACGCCTGGGAGCAGCTCGAAACGCTCAACGTCGGGCGGCTGCGCCTGGCGAGCAAGGGCATCGAGCGCGTCGGCGCCGAGCTGCGGGACGTCGCCGAAGACCGGCAGCTCGCCGAAGGCATGTTCATGGCGGGCGAGGTCGCCGTGCTGCGCTCGGCCGTCACCACGATCGCCGCACTGCACACCGCGGTCGGCGAGGGAGCGAACGCCTTCCTGCGGGCGCGGGCCGCCGAGTTCGGCGTCACCAAGACCGCACCGCCTGCGCCCGAACCGCTCGACATCGCGATCGTCGGCATGGCCTGCATGTTCCCCCAGGCCCCCGACCTGGCCGCGTTCTGGGCGAACGTCCTGGCCGGCGCGGACGCCGTCACCGAGGTGCCGCCGCAGCGCTGGGACACCTCGCTGTACTACGACCCGGACGGCCAGGGGGAGCGGACGCCGTCGCGCTGGGGCGGTTTCCTGCCCGAGATCGGTTTCGACCCGCTGAAGTACGGCATCCCGCCGTCGTCGCTGGCCAGCATCGAGCCCGTGCAGCTGCTGGCCCTGGAGGCCGCGCACCGCGCGCTGGCCGACGCGGGGTACGTCGACCGCGCGTTCGACCGCGCCCGGACGTCGGTGGTGTTCGGCGCCGAGGCGGGCAGCGACCTGTCGAACGCGATGACGCTGCGTTCGGTGCTGCCGTCGTACGTCGGCGAGCTGCCGTCCGAACTGGACGAACGGCTGCCGAAGATCACCGAGGACTCCTTCCCGGGCGTGCTGGCCAACGTCATCGCCGGGCGGATCGCCAACCGGCTCGACCTGGGCGGGGCCAATTACACCGTCGACGCCGCGTGCGCGTCTTCGCTGACCGCGGTCGACGTCGCTTGCAAGGAGCTGACCGCCGGGACCAGCGACCTCGTCCTCTGCGGTGGCGCGGACCTGCACAACGGCATCAACGACTACCTCCTGTTCGCCTCGGCACACGCCCTTTCGCCCACCGGCCGGTCGGCGACGTTCGACAGCGCCGCCGACGGCATCGCCCTCGGCGAAGGCGTCGCGTGTATCGCCCTGAAGCGCCTGGCCGACGCCGAACGCGACGGCGACCGCGTGTACGCCGTGATCAAGGGCGTCGGCGCGGCTTCGGACGGCCGGGCGCTGGGGTTGACGGCGCCGCGGCCCGAAGGCCAGTACACCGCGCTGACCCGCGCGTATCGCAACGCCGGTGTCTCGCCCGCGCACGTCGGGCTGGTCGAGGCGCACGGCACCGGCACCGTCGTCGGCGACCGGACCGAGCTCGGCACGCTGACGAAGGTGTTCACCGAGGCCGGGGCCGCGCCCGGCGCGTGCACGATCGGCTCGGTCAAGTCGCAGATCGGGCACACCAAGTGCGCCGCCGGCCTGGCCGGGCTGATCAAGGCCGCCCTCTCCGTGCACACCGGCGTCAAACCGCCGACACTGCACCTTTCGGCGCCGAACCCGGCGTGGGACCCCTCGACCAGCCCGTTCGTCTTCCAGCCGGCCGCGCAGCCGTGGACCGCCCCGCCGGCCGAGCGGTTCGCCGGGGTCAGCGCGTTCGGCTTCGGCGGCACCAACTTCCACGTGGTGCTCGGCGCGCACGACGGCGTCCCGCCCGCGCAGGCCGCGGACGAGTGGCCCGCGGAACTGTTCACCTTCGCGACGGAACCGGCGGCTCGGGAGCTGCTGGACCTGGCCACCGACGTCCCGGCGGGCCGGGAGCCGTGGCGGCTGCGGGACCTGGCGCTGGCGGCCGCGCGGCGGGCGCAGGGTCGCCCGGCGCGGCTCGCCGTCGTCGCGTCCACCGTGGACGAACTGGCCGGACTGCTGCGGCAGGCGCTGGCCGGGCACGACGCGCCCGGCGTGTTCCGCGCGGACGACGCGGTGGCGGGCGAGGTCGCGGTGCTGTTCCCCGGCCAGGGCAGCCAGCGGCCGGGCATGTTCGCCGAACTGTTCGTCGCCTTCCCCGACCTGCAGCGTTACCTGCGGCTCGACCCGGCGACGACCGAGACCGTCTTCGGCCCGGCGGTGTTCGGGGAGACGGCGCGGCAGGAGGCCCTGGCGCGGGTCACCGACACGCGCGTCGCCCAGCCCGCGCTCGGGATGGCCGGGCTCGCCGCGTTCCGGCTGCTGACCCGCGCCGGCGTGCGGCCCGCGATGCTGGGCGGCCACAGCTACGGCGAGCTGGCGGCGCTCGCCGCGGCGGGCGCCCTCACGCCGGAAGGGCTGGTGCACGCGAGCCACGTCCGGGCGGCGGCGATCCTCGACGCGGTCCCGGACGGCGACCCGGGCGCGATGGCCGCGGTGTCGGCGTCGGCCGCCGAGGTGCAGGCGGTGCTCGGCGCCTCGCCGGTCGTCCTGGCCAACCACAACTCGCCCCGGCAGACGGTGATCTCCGGGCCCACGGCCGACGTCGAGGCGGCGGTCGGGCAGCTGCGGGACGCCGGGCTGGGCGCGAAGCGGATCCAGGTCGCGTGCGCGTTCCACAGCCCGCTGGTGGCGTCCGCGGGGGAGGCGTTCGGCGCGGCGCTGGACGCGATCGGTGTCGTGCGCCCCGCGGTGCCGGTCTACGGCAACCGGACAGCCGCGCCCTACCCGGCTTCGCCGGACGCGATCCGCGATGAGCTGGCCGCCCAGCTGGGCGCGCCGGTCCGGTTCGTCGAGCAGGTCGAGGCGATGTACGCGGCCGGGGCGCGGGTGTTCGTCGAGGCCGGGCCCGGGACCGTGCTGGGCAGGCAGGTCGCCGCCATCCTCGGCGACCGGCCGCACCGGACGGTCGGGTTCGAACAGCCGGGCCGCCGCGGCCTGCCGGGCTTCCTCGGCGCGCTGGCGCAGCTGGCGGTGGCCGGTGTGCCGGTCGAGACGGCCTGGCTGTTCCGCGGCCGTGACGCGGTGGACACGTTCGTGGTGCCGCGGCCGAAGCGTCCCGGGTGGACGGTCGACGGCCACCTGCTCCGCGCGGCGGACGGCACGATCCCGGCGGGTGCGCTGCGTCCGGCGGAGCGGATTTCGCTCGGCGTGGTGGCCGCGGCGCCCGCCACCTCGGAGGCGATGGTCGCGGACTTCCTGCGCACGAGCCGCGAGATGATCGCGGCCCAGCGGGACGTGCTCCTCGGCTTCCTCGGCACGGAAGCGCCGTTGCCGGTCTCTGCGCCGATCACGGTCCCGGTCGTCGAGCCGCCGGTGGTGGTGCCGGTCGCGCCGTCCGGCGCGGCGTCGGTGCTGGAGACCGTGGTGGCGGTGATCGGGGAGCGGACGGGGTATCCGGTCGAGATGATCGAGCCCGACCTCGATCTGGAAGCCGACTTGAGCGTGGACTCGATCAAGCGCGCGGAGATCGCGGGCGAGCTGGCGTCCCGGCTGGGGCTCGCGGGTGGTGACGTAAAGGAGTTCGCCAAGGCCCGGACAGCGGCCGCGATCGCGGAGCTGATCGGCGCCCCGGACCCCGCGGCGGCTTCGGTGCTGGAGACCGTGGTGGCGGTGATCGGGGAGCGGACGGGGTATCCGGTGGAGATGATCGAGCCCGACCTCGATCTTGAGGCTGACCTGAGTGTGGATTCGATCAAGCGCGCCGAGATCGCCGGGGAACTGGCGTCCCGCCTGAACTTCAACACCGGCGGCGACATCGAGGAACTGGCCAAGGCCCGCACGGCGGCGGCGATCGCCGACCTCATCGACAGCGAGCGCCCCAAGGCCGCCTTGGGGGGTGCGTCTGACGCACCGAAGGCCACATTGGGGCGCTCTGGACCGGGTGAGCCTGCGCCGCTCATTGTTGCGCCGAGACGGCTGATCATGGCCGAGACCGAGCTGGCACCGGCGGGGGCTCCCGAGGTTGCCGGGCGGAAGTTCCTGCTCCTCGGCCACGGCCCGCTCGCCGAGGCCGTCCGGGCCCAGCTCACCACGCTGGGCGCCACCGCCGAGGTCGCCGACGAGGTGCGCGCCGGGTTCGACGGTGTCCTGTTCCTGCCGGGGACCGCGCTGCCGTCCGCCTTCCCGCAGTACCAGGCCGCCCTCGCCACCAAGCCGAGATGGCTGCTGACCGCCGGCCCCGGCGAAGGCCTGCGCGGCTTCCACCGCAGCCTCGCCCGCGAATACCCGGACACGCTCACCCGCGTGGTCGAACTGCCACCGGACGAAGCGCCCGAAGCCCAAGCAAGGGCGCTCGTCCAAGAACTGTCCACAGTAGACCGGGAACCGGTCGTCGTACGCAAAGGCGGCAACCGCACCGGCTTCCGGATGACGGAGCAGGACCTCGGCCCGCTCGGCAGCAGCGGCGCCGGACCCGCGGGCGACGGAGCCGCCGAAGCCGCCGCGATCGGGCTGGACCGGGACTCGGTCGTCCTGCTCGTCGGCGGCGCCAAGGGCATCACCGCCCGGTTCGCCGCGATCCTGGCCGCGGCCGCCGGCTGCCGGATCGAACTCCTCGGCCGGACCCCGGTGCCCGCCGGCCAGGACGAATACCCGCAGGCCACAACGGCCAACGGCCTCCGCGCCGCGCTCATCGAAAACGGACTGAAGAGCCCCGCCGAGATCGAACGGACCGTCCGCCGGATCCAGGGCGAACGCGAGGTCCGGCGGACGCTGGCCCAGCTGGAAGCCCTGGGCAGCCCGGCGCGCTACCAGTCGGTCGACATCCTCGACGCCGAAGCCGTGCACCGCGCGGTCAAGGAGATCCACGCCGAGCACGGCCGCCTCGACGGCATCGTCTACGCGGCCGGCGTGATCGAGGACAAGCTCGTCGCCGAGAAGACGCCGGAGTCGTTCGAGCGCGTGTACGGCACCAAGGTCGACGGCGCCCGCACCCTCCTCGAAGCCACCGCCGACCTCCCCGACGAGCCCGCGTTCGTGGTGCTCTTCGGCAGCATCGCCGCGGCGCTCGGCAACCGCGGCCAGTCCGACTACGCCGCCGCCAACGACGCCCTCGAAACGCTCGGCCGCCGGTGGCCCGCCGGACGCGCGGTGACCGTCCACTGGGGACCGTGGGCCCCGACCGGCGAACACGACGGCATGGTGACCCCCGAGCTGATGCGGGACTACGCCCGCCGCGGCATCGCGCTGATCGACCCGGAGGAGGGCACCCTCGGCCTGCTGCGCGAGCTGGCCTGGGGCCGTCCGGACACCGGGGCCGTCGTCCACACCGCCTCGGGCTGGTGACGGACATGCGCGTCGCCAGCAGTGTTGCCATCGTCGGGATGTCGGTGCTGCTGCCCGGCGCCCCCGACCTGGCGAGCTACTGGCGCAACCTCGCCGGCGGCGTCGACGCGATCACCGAGGTCCCGCCCGGCAAGTGGGACCACGCGCACTACGCACCGGACGAGCAGCGCCGCGCCGACCGGCTCTACTGCCGGCGCGGCGGGTTCGTCGACGAACTGGCCGAAGTGGACGTCACCGGGTTCGGGATCATGCCGCACTCCGTGCCCGCCACCGAGCCCGACCAGCTGATCGCGCTGCGCGTCGCGGCGCAGGCCGTCGCCGACGCCGGTGGCCCTGACCGGCTGCCCGCCGACCGCGCGAAGGTCGGCGTGGTGCTCGGCCGCGGCGGCTACCTGACGCCCGGGCTGGTCCGCCTCGACCAGCGCGTCCGCACCGCGAGCCAGCTCGTCCGCACCCTCGGCGAACTGCTGCCGGACCTGGACGCCGACCGCCTCGACGCCGTCCGGCAAGCGTTCACCGACCAGCTCGGCCCGGAGGCACCCGAGTCGGCGATCGGGCTGGTGCCGAACCTGGCCGCCTCGCGGCTGGCGAACCGCCTCGACCTGCGTGGCCCGGCGTACACCGTGGACGCGGCGTGCGCGTCCTCGCTGATCGCCGTCGACCACGCCGTGCGGGAACTGGCCACCGGCCGGTGCGACGTCGTCCTCGCCGGCGGGGTGCACCACTGCCACGACATCACCTTCTGGAGCGTCTTCACCCAGCTCGGCGCGCTCTCGCCGTCCGAGCGGATCCGGCCGTTCCACCGCGACGCCGACGGCGTGCTGATCGGCGAAGGCACCGGCGTCGTCGTCCTCAAGCGGCTCGAAGACGCCCAGCGCGACGGCGACCGGGTGTACGCCGTGATCACCGGCACCGGCGTCGCCTCCGACGGGCGCACCGCGAGCCTGGCCAGCCCCGACTCCGGCGGCCAGGTCCGGGCCGTCCGCCAGGCGTGGGCCGCGGCGGGCCTCGACCCGGCCGCGCCGGACTCGATCGGCCTGCTGGAGGCGCACGGCACCGCGACCCCGGCGGGCGACGCGGCGGAACTCGCCACCCTCGCCGAGGTTTTCGGAACCCGGGGGAGCGCGGTACTCGGGTCGGTGAAGTCGATGATCGGCCACACGATGCCCGCGGCCGGGATCGCCGGGCTCGTGAAGGCGGCCCTGGCCGTGCACCACGGCGTTCTCCTGCCGACCCTGCACTGCGACGACCCGCACCCGGGTCTGGCGAGCACCCGTTTCTCCACTTTGGACACGGCCAGGCCGTGGGACGCGCCGGTGCGCCGCGCCGGGGTCAACGCCTTCGGTTTCGGGGGCATCAACGCCCACGTCGTGCTGGAACAGGCGCCCGGCCGGGCGAAGCCGGTCGTCGTGCGGGAGCCCGAACGCGTGCTGCGGCTCGCCGCGCCGACCGTCGACGCGCTGCGCGAAGCGTTCGACCGGCCCGGCCCGCCGGAAACCGGCGACGGCCCGGTCCGGCTGGGCATCGTCGACCCGACGGAGAAGCGGCTGGCCCTGGCCAGGAAGGCCCTCGCCCGGGGCCGGGCCTGGCGCGGGCGCAACGACGTCTGGTTCGCCGACCGCCCCCTGCTCGGGCCGGGCGGCGGCAAGATCGCGTTCCTCTTCCCCGGCCTCGAGTCGGAACTCACGCTCAACTGCGCCGACGTCGCCCGCCACTTCGGCCTGCCCTGGCAGCACGCCGACGTCGAAGTCGGCGACGTCGGGCGGCAGGGTGCCGCGGTGTTCGAGCTGGGCCGGCTGCTGCACGCCGCCCTCGGCCGGCTCGGTGTCACGCCGGACGCCGTCGCCGGGCACAGCCTGGGCGAATGGACGGCGATGGCCGTCGCCGGCGTCTACGCCGAAGCCGAGGTCGACGCCTTCCTCGCCGGGTTCGACCCGGACGCGCTCGTCGTCCCCGGGCTCGCCTTCGCCGCGGTCGGGGCGCCCGCGCCGCGGGTGCTCGAGGAGCTGGCCGGGCGCGCGGACGTCGTCCTCTCCCACGACAACTCCCCGAACCAGGCCATGATCTGCGGGCCGGAAGCGGCCGTCGGCGCGCTCGTGCAGCGGTTCCGGGACGCCGGGGTCGTGGCGCAGGTGCTGCCGTTCCGGTCCGGCTTCCACACCCCGATGCTGCGGCCGTACCTGGGCCCGATCCGCGAAGCGGCCGAGCGCTTCACGCTGCACCCGCCGGCCCTGCCGCTCTGGTCGGCGACGACGGTGTCGGAATACCCGTCGGCCGCGGCCGAGGTCCGCGACCTGTTCGTGCGGCACCTGCTGCAGCCGGTCCGGTTCCGCCCGCTCGTGCGGGCACTGCACGACGCCGGGTTCCGCGCGTTCGTCCAGCTCGGGGCCGGCCAGCTGGGCTCCCTGGTCGGCGACACCCTGCACGGCGAAGAACACCTCGTGGTGGCGGCGCACTCGGGGCAGCGTCCCGGGCTCGCGCAGCTGCGCCGGGTCGCGACCGCGCTGTGGGCCGACGGCTTCGACGTCGACTTCGCGCGCCTGCCCGGCGAGCGCCCGGCCGCCCCGAAGGCGGTCAAGCTCGACCTCGGCGGCCGCCTGATCTCCCTCGACGAACAGGTCCGCGCGCGGATCGCGCTGCCGGCCACCCGGAAGTCAGGCGTGGACGACCTGGCCGCGAAGGGGCCGCTCGCCGCGGAGTTCGCCGCCCTGCTGGCCGACACCGCCGAGCTGGCGTCCACTGTGCTCGCCGGCCGCCCCGAAACACCACTTCCCCGCGAAAGTGACGCCTCAGGAGGGCACTTTCACGTGAAAGTGCCCCCGCCGGGGGAGCTGGAGACGACGCTCACGGTGTCGCTGGAGGCGATGCCGTACCTGCTCGACCACTGCTTCTTCAAGCAGCCGCCGCAGGCCGACCCCGGCGACCGCTGGCCGGTCGTGCCGGCCACCACGGTGATCGACCACCTGATGCGGTTCGCCGAGCAGGCCGCACCCGGGCGGCACGCGGTCGCCGTGCACGACGTCCGGCTCAGCCAGTGGATCACCGCGGTGCCGTCGGTCACCGTGCCGGTGCGCGTCCGGCCACAGGGCGCCGACCGGGTGCACGCGGCCCTCACCGGCTACTCGCAGGCCGTCGTCGAACTCGCGCCGCAGTACCCGGCCGCCGCGCCGGCGCCGTGGCGGTTCCCGGCGTCGGCCGAGCAGGTACCGGAAACGACGGCGGCGCAGCTGTACGACGAGCGCTGGATGTTCCACGGCCCGCGCTTCCAGGGCGTCACCGAGCTGACCGCCGTCGGCGAACGCCACGTGCGGGCGGTGCTGACGACGCCGGACGCGCCGGGCGCGCTGCTCGACAACGTCGGCCAGGTGCTCGGCTACTGGATCATGTCCCGGCTGCCCGAGCGGACCACCGTCTTCCCGGTCGCGATGCGCGAAATCCGGTTCCACGGCCCGCACCCGGCGCCCGGCGAGCGCCTGGAGTGCCTGGTCCGGATCACCGCGCTGACCGACGAGTTCCTCGACGCCGACATGCAGCTGGTCCACCACGGCGCTGTCTGGGCCGAGTTCACCGGCTGGCGCGACCGGCGGTTCGACAGCACCGCGCACATCCGCCAGGCCGACCGCACCCCCGAGCGTTCGACGCTGTCGCACGAACAGCCGGGCGGCTGGGCGCTGGTGCACGAGCAGTGGCCGGACCTGGCCACCCGCGAGCTGATCATGCGCAACTACCTCGCCGGTCCCGAGCGCGAGGCCTACGACCGCCGTCCACCGCGGGGGCGGCGCCAGTGGCTGCTCGGCCGGATCGCGGCCAAGGACGCGGTCCGGCAGTTCCTCTGGGCCCGCGGCGAACCCGAGATGTTCCCGGCCGAGCTGCGCATCGGCAACGACGAGGGTGGCCGTCCGTTCGCGACCGGCGCCTACGGCCGGGAGCTGCCGCCGGTGACGGTTTCCGTCGCGCACCGCGCCGAAGCCGGGGTGGCGATCGCCCGCCACGGGCCGTGCGGCATCGACGTCGAAGAGGTCGCCCCGCGCTCGGAGTCCACTGTGGAGGCCGCGCTCGGGCCGGGCGAGCTGGCGCTGTTCGCGGGCCTGTCCGGCGATCCGGAGGTCTGGTTCGCCCGGTTCTGGACGGCGAAGGAGGCCGTGGCGAAGCTGCGCGGCACCGGCCTGCGTGGCGAACCCCGGGACTTCGAGGTCGTCGCGGCGGCCCCGGACGAGCTGACCGTCCGCGTCGCGGGCCGCGCGTACCGCGTGTGCTGTGCCGACGTCGAAAACCCGCCCGGTGCGCCGCCGCGCCGCTACGTCGTCGCCTGGACCGAAGAGACGAAGGAGACTGCCGGATGAGCATCGAGACCACGGCCGCGAACGAGGTGACCGTGCTCGCCCAGCTCAGCGAAATGCTGCGCGAGCTGCTCGAGGAGTACGGGCTCGACGACGCCGAAATCACCATGGAGACGACTTTCCACGACGACCTCGAGCTGGAGAGCGTCGACCTGGTGGCGCTGTCCGGGCAGCTGCGCGAGCACTACGGCGACCGCGTCAACTTCGCGACCTTCATCGCCGAGCGCGACCTGGAGGAGATCATCGCGCTGACCGTCGGCGAGCTCGTCCGGTACATCGTCGCCTCCCTGCGGGCGACGGCGTGAGCCGGATCCGCGCGGGCGAGCTGGACGTGCACGTCCAGCGGCTCACCCCGGACACGCCGCCGGACGGTGACGCGCCGATCGTGGTGTGCGTCCACGGCCTGCTCACCGACAGCCTGGCCAGCTACTACTTCACGCTCGGCCCTGCCTTCGCCGAACGCGGCCTCGACGTGCTGATGTACGACCTGCGGGGGCACGGACGGACCACGCGGCCCTCGTCCGGGTACCACCTGGAGCGGTTCGTCGACGACCTCGTCGCGGTCCTCGACGCGTGTGACGTCACCCGGCCGGTGCACGTCGTCGGCAACTCCTTCGGTGCGTCGGTGGCGTTCGGGCTGGCCGCCGCGCGGCCGGACCGGGTGGCGAGCGTGGTCGTGATCGAGGGCGAACCACCCACCGAGGAGTGGACCCGGCACATGGCCGACGGGCTCGCCGACGCCAAGACCCGGCTGGCGATCGACGAGGTCATCGGCTGGATCGCCGACAACCACGGCGCGCACACCGCGCGGCTGTCCAAGGCCGCGAACAAGATCCTGCAGACCACCACGATCGCCGAGGACATCCCGCGCAGCGCGACGATCGCGGCGGACCTCTCGGCGGTGCGCTGCCCGGTGTTCGCCATCTTCGGCGGCGACTCCGGGCTGGCGGCGCAGGTGCCGCACTTCCAGACGCAGCTGGCCGGCTGCCACTGCGTCGTGCTGCCCGACCAGGGACATTCGGTGCTGGTCGAGCGGACCGCGGAGGTCATCGACCTGATCGCCGACTGGGTTCGCGACACCGCGCGCACGCAGGCCCGGGTGCGGTAGTGGCCCGGTTCCTGTTCGTCGTCCCGCCGCTGGTCGGGCACGTCAACCCGGCCGTCGGCGTGGCGGCCGAGCTCACCGCGCGCGGCCACGAGGTCGCCTGGGCCGGCCACGGCGAACTGCTGTGGCAGCTGGCCGGCCCGGACGCGCTCGTGTTCTCCTGCGCCGTTCCGGACCTGGCCGTGCGCCCGGCCGCGCTGAAGGGACCGGCGGCGCTGCGGTTCCTTTGGCAGGACTTCCTCGTTCCCCTGGCCGACGCGATGGCTCCCGGCGTGGCCGCGGCGCTCGACGCCTTCGAGCCGCACGTCGTGGTCGCCGACCAGCAGGCCCTCGCCGGTGGCCTGCTCGCCGACGCCGCCGGCCTGCCGTGGGTCACCTCGGCGACGACGTCGGCCGAGCTCGTCGATCCCCTCGCCGGGATGCCGAAGGTCGGGGAGTGGGTCGGCGCGCTGCTCGACGGGTTGCGCGCGCGGATCGCCGGCGGCCGGGGCGCGGCGGACCCGCGGTTCTCGCCCCACGGCGTCCTCGCCTTCACCACCCGCGAACTGCTCGGCCCGGCCACGCTTCCGCCGTCCGTCCGGCTCGTCGGTCCCGCGCTCGGCGCACGGCCGTCCACGACGGACTTCCCGTGGGACTGGCTCGACCGGCCGCGCCCGACGGTGCTGGTCTCCCTCGGCACGGCGAACACGTCCGCGGGCGCCGGGTTCCTGGCGGCGACGGCCGAGGCGTTCGCCGGGTCGCCCGCGCGCGCGGTGATCGCCGACCCGGGCGGCGCGCTCGGTGACGTCCCGCCGAACGTCCTGGTGCGGCCGCAGGTCCCGCAGCTGCCGCTGCTGCCGCGAGTCGACGCGGTGCTGTGCCACGCCGGCCACAACACGGTCTGCGAAACGCTGTGGCACGGCCTGCCGCTGGTGGTCGCCCCGATCCGCGACGACCAGCCGATCGTGGCGGCCCAGGTGGTCGCGGCGGGCGCGGGCATCCGCCTGAGGTTCGGCCGCGCGGACGTCCCCCGCATCGCGGCGGCGATCGAGGAGGTCCTGACGGAACCGTCGTACCGACGCGCTGCCGAAGTGGTGGCGGCTTCGTTCCACTCGGCGGGCGGGAGTGCCGCGGCGGCGGGGCATCTGGAGCAGCTGGCGCTGGAAAGCCTGGCGCACCTGCGGACGTAGGTTCTGCCGGTCCCCAGGGGGAACCGGCGCAGTGATCGTGCAGGTGTACGCGCAGGAAGACGGTGCACTCGCCGGTGCGCAGCGCGCGGGATGACTTTGACGCGCAGCTGAGCCGATCCCGCGTCACACTGGAAACCATGGGCTTCCTGGACGGGCGGGCCGTGGTAATCACCGGTGCCGGACGCGGGCTGGGGCGGGCCTTCGCCCGGCACGCGGCCGCCAGTGGCGCCGCGGTGGTCGTCAACGACGTCGATGCCGGACCGGCCGGCGAGACGGTGGCCGCGATCGTGGCCGACGGCGGCACCGCCGTGGCGAGCGTCGGCTCGGTGGCCGACCCGGACTACGCCCGGGCGCTGATCAGCCTGTGCGGCAAGGAGTTCGGGGCGCTGGACGGGCTGGTCAACAACGCCGCCGTCGGTTACCACGCGGCGCCGTGGGAGGACGACGACGCCGAGCGGACCCGCGCGCTGGTCGAGACCAACGTGCTCGGCCCGTTCCACTGTGGCACCGCGGCCGCGAAAGTCATGTGTGCCCGGGGCCGTGGCGTCATCGTCAACGTCACGTCCGGGTCGATGATCGGGCAGCGCCGCGCCGCCGCGTACTCCGCGTCGAAGGGCGCGGTGGCCTCGATGACCTATTCGTGGGCGGGGGATCTGGCGGAGCACGGCGTGCGGGTCAACGCCGTCAGCCCGATCGCCTGGACCCGGCTGATGGCCGCCGACCCGAACGGCAACCGTGACGCGCCGCCGCCCGAACGGGTGGCGCCGCTGGTGACGTACCTGCTCAGCGACCTCTCGGCCGGCGTCACCGGGCAGGTGCTGCGGCTCGCCGACGGGCACCTGCACGCCGTCCGCCAGCCCGCGATCATCCGCCCCGTCCTGCACCGGGAGACCTGGACCGTGGAGGAGATCGCCGCGGCCGTCGACGGTGAGCTCCTCCTCGAATCGCCGCCGCGGGAACGCTGGACCCTTTGAGGGACAAGGACCACCGGAACGGGTGGCTATCCACAGTGGACGACGGCTACTAGCTTGGAGAGATGACGGCCACCGCGGAGGTCACCCCCGGCGCCGCGGGGCCGCCCGTCCTGAGCCGCGGCCGGGTCAACGCCGTGTTCGGGGCCGTGCTGCTCGGCATGCTGCTGGCGGCGCTGGACCAGACCATCGTCGGGACCGCCCTGCCCACCATCGTCGGCGACCTCGGCGGCGCCGGGCACCTGTCCTGGGTGGTCACGTCCTACCTGCTGGCCGAGACGATCATGACGGTCGTCGTCGGCAAGCTCGGCGACCTGTTCGGCCGCAAGCTGATGTTCCAGCTGTCGGTGGTCGTGTTCGGCATCGGCTCGTTCTGCGCCGGCTTCGCCGACAGCATGGTGTGGCTGATCGTCTGGCGCGCGGTGCAGGGCCTCGGCGGCGGCGGGCTGATGGTCACCTCGACCGCGCTCATCGCCGACGTCGTCCCGCTGCGTGAACGCGGCAAGTACCAGGGCGTGCTCGGCTCGGTGTTCGGCGTGGTGACCGTGGCGGGCCCGATGCTCGGCGGCTTCTTCGTCGACCACCTGTCGTGGCGGTGGGCGTTCTACGTCAACATCCCGCTGGTCGTCGTGGTGCTGGCGGTGGCGTCTTCGGCGATGCCGAACGCCCGTGCGGCGGTCAAGCCGGTGATCGACTACCTCGGCATCCTGCTCATCGGCCTCGCCGCGACCGGCCTGACCCTGGTCACCAGCTGGGGCGGCACGCAGTACGCGTGGGGCTCGCCGGTGATCATCGGGATGGCGATCGGCTCGGTGGTGCTGCTGGCCGCGTTCGTCTTCGTCGAGCTGCGGGCGAAGGAACCCATGCTGCCGATGCGGCTGTTCCGCAACCCGGTGTTCACCGTCGGCGGGATCATGAGCTTCGTCGTCGGGTTCGCGATGCTGGGCGCGCTGTCCTACCTGCCGACGTACATGCAGTACGTCCAGGGCACTTCGGCGACGACGTCCGGGGTCCGGCTGCTGCCGATGGTGCTGGCGCTGCTGGTGGCGTCGATCGCCGCGGGCAACGCGGTGAGCCGGACCGGGCGCTACAAGATCTTCCCCCTGCTGGGGGCGGCGGGCATGACGATCGGGCTGTACCTGCTTTCCCGGCTGGACACCGATACCGGGTTCTGGGAGGCGTCGGCGTACATGGCCGTGCTGGGCCTCGGCATCGGGCTCGGCATGCAAGTGCTCACCATCGCGGTGCAGAACACGGTCGACTACGCCGACCTCGGGGTCGCGACCTCGGGCGTGACGTTCCTGCGGTCCATCGGCAGCTCGTTCGGGGCGGCGATCTTCGGCACGGTGTACGCGAACCAGCTGACGCCCAAGCTGGCGGCGCTTCCGGTGCCGCCGGGGGTGGACCCGCGGGCGCTGCAGGTGCCGACGGCGTTGCACGCGCTGCCTTCGTCGGTGTCGGCGCCGGTGATCCGCGCGTACAGCGACTCGCTGCACGTGGTGTTCCTCGCGGCGGCGCCGGTCGGGTTGGTGGCGCTGGTCCTGGCGTTCTTCCTGAAGGAGGTCCCGCTGCGCGACACGGCCCGCGCGGCGGCCCCGGACCTCGGCGACGGCTTCGCGATGCCGGAGGCGCGCACCGACGACCGCGAGCTGGAACGCGCGGTGGCGACGCTGTTCTTCCGCGAGCGCCGGAAGGTGGCACCGGCGATCATCGAGCGCGCCGGTGGGGACCTCGACGAGGGCGGGATCTGGTGCCTGCTGCAGGTCCACCTGCGGGAACGCCGCGGGTCGCCGGCCACGCTGCGGGAGATCGGTTCGTCCTTCGGCGTGCCCGCGCAGGTCCTGGAGCCGGCGTTCAACCGGCTGGAGCTGACGGGCCACCTGAGGTACACCCGCGACGGCTGGGTGCTGACGGCCGCGGGCCGCGAGGAGTTCGAGAAGGTGGTCCGCGCCTGGCACGACTGGCTGGCCGACCGCCTCGGCGACTGGGGGGCGGCCAACCGCCCCGAGCTGGACGCGGCGATCGGCCGGGTCGCGGCCCGGTTGATGGACCAGAGCGCGGAGTCTCGCACCTCCGGCCGCCACGCCCTGGCCTGAACCATGACCCTGGGGCGGGTGCCGCGAGCGTCAGCGGCGCCAGAAGTCGTGCGGGGTGCGGCCAGGACGGAAGCCGCAGGACTCCACCAAGGCCGCTGCCTCCTCGAAGCCGTGGCCGACCAGGCCCGGCTCGTGGGCGTCGCTGCCAAACGCCACCGCCTCGCCGCCCACCTCGAACCACCACCGGATCACCTCGCCCGGCAGCGGGACCTTCGTGTTCACCTCGAGCGCCCGGCCGCTCGCCCGCAACGCACGCAGCACCGTCCGGAACTCCTCCTCGAACTCCGCCGCCACGAACGGCGGACCCTCGCCGGGCCACGAGCGCACCGCGTAGTCGATGTGGGCCAGCACCGCGAAGTCCGCCGTCGACTCGACCAGGCCGAGCACCTCGCCGAGGTAGGCCCGCAGCAGCTCGTCCGGCGGCCGGTCCGAAACCAGCGTCACCTCGTGGTGGTGCTCGCCGCCCGGCAGGGAGTGCACCGAGCCGAGTACGCGGTCGAAGTCGTGGGCGGCCAGCAGCGCGTCGGCGCGCGGGCGGTGCCAGTGCGGCTCGCTCAGCTCCACGCCCGACAGGATCCGCAGCTCCGGAAACCGCGCCCGGCAGTCCTCGATGCACGCCAGGTACCCCGCGACGTCCAGCTCCGGTGCCTCCAGGACGCCGTCCGGACGCAGCCGCACCCGGAAGTGGTCCGGCAGCAGCGGGCGCACCGGCTCCGGCACCAGCCACGGCGTCAAGTCCGCGTGCTCGGTGAACGCCACGGACGGCAGGCCCAGCTCGACGGCCCGCTCGCACGACCCGCGCATGGAGCCGGTGATCGTGTCCCAGGACCATTCGGTGTGGACGTGCCCGTCCGTCGGGAGGCTCACCAGGCCACCGTAGCGGCGTTTTTGGGTTAGCGTCTGTCCCATGGCGTCCAAGGCTGTGGAACTGGAAGTCGGCCCGCACACCGTGCGGATCTCCAGCCCGGACCGGGTCTACTTCCCGGCCCGCGGCGAGACCAAGCTCGACCTGGTCAACTACTACCTGTCAGTGGGCGACGGGATCGTCAACGCCCTGCGGGAACGGCCCTGCATGCTGCACCGGTTCCCGTCCGGGGTGGCCGGGGAGAAGGTGCACCAGAAGCGGGTGCCGAACGGTGCGCCGCCTTGGCTGGAGACCGTCCGGGTCACCTTCCCGCGCTACAACCGGCACGCCGACGAGCTGTGTGTCACCGAGCTCGCGCACGTGGCCTGGGCGGTGCAGATGTCCACTGTGGAGTTCCATCCGTGGAACTCGCGGCGGGCCGACACCGAGAAGCCGGACGAGTGGCGGATCGACCTCGATCCGATGCCTGACTGCGGTTACGACCGGGTCCGGCGGGTTGCGCACGTGGCCCACGAGATCCTCGACGAGCTCGGCGCGGTCGGCTGGCCGAAGACCTCCGGTGGGCGTGGCCTGCACATCTACGTCCGGATCGAACCGCGGTGGGGGTTCGCCGACGTCCGGCGGGCTGCGCTGGCCTTCGCGCACGAGGTTGAACGGCGAGCCCCGGATGACGTCACCACGACCTGGTGGCGGAAGGATCGGGATCCGCGGCTGCTCTTCGTCGACTACAACCAGAACGCGCGGGATCACACGATCGCCAGTGCTTACTCGGTGCGGGGGAATCCGGAAGGGACGGTGTCGACGCCGATTCGGTGGTCGGAGATCGACGACGCCGAGCCAGGGGACTTCACCATTGCCACGGTTCCGGCCCGGTTCGCCGAGCTCGGTGACTTGCACGCCGGGATCGACAAGGCGGTGTTCTCGATCGAGCCGCTGCTCGAGTGGGCCGAGCGGGACGGGGTCGAGGAGCCGCCTGATCCGGAGTGACGTCTCCGGCGACACAGGCGCTCGTGAGTGGTAAGGCGGGTTCTAACCCGCCTTACCACTCACGAGACGTCAGTCCAGGCGCTCGATGATCGTCGCGTTGGCCAGGCCGCCTGCTTCGCACATCGTCTGGAGGCCGTAGCGGCCGCCCGTCTGCTCCAGGACCGAGAGCAGCGTGGTGGCCAGCCTGGCCCCGCTGCCGCCCAGGGGATGGCCGAGGGCGATTGCGCCGCCGTTGACGTTCACCTTGGCCGGGTCGGCGCCGATCTCGTGCTGCCAGGCCAGCACCACGCTGGCAAATGCCTCGTTGACCTCGAACGCGTCGATGTCCGACACGTCCAGGCCCGCCTTGGCCAGGACCTTGCGCGTGGCCGGGATGATCCCGGTCAGCATCAACAGGGGGTCGTCGCCCGCGACCGCGAAACGGTGGATCCGGGCTCGTGGCTTCAGGCCCAGGTCCGCCGCCGTCTCGCTGCTGGTGATGAGCAACGCCGCCGCGCCGTCGTTGATCGGGGACGAGTTGCCGGCCGTGATGTGCCAGCCCAGCTCCGGGAAGCGCTGTTCCCAGACGTCTGCGCGGAAGGCCGGCTTCAGCCCGGCGAGGATCTCCGGGGTGGTGCCCGGCCGGACCGTCTCGTCGGTCGTGACCTCACGCAGGGTTCCGTCGGGGCCGGGCGCCTTGAGGGGTGCCACCTCGCCCGCGAACCTGCCGTCCGCCCACGCCTTCGCCGCCCGCTGGTGGCTTTCCGCGGAGAACTCGTCCAGCTGCGTCCGGCTGAAGCCCCACTTCGCGGCGATCAGCTCCGCGCTGATGCCCTGGGGCACCAAGCCGTCCGGGTAGCGCGCGGCGACCTGGGGGCCGAACGGGTCACGGCCGGCCACCTGGCTGCCCATCGGGACCCGGCTCATCGAATCGACGCCGGAGGCGATCACGACGTCGTACGCGCCGGCGATGACTCCCTGCGCGGCGAAGTGGATGGCTTGCTGGCTGCTGCCGCACTGGCGGTCGACCGTCACCGCGGGCACCGACTCCGGCAGCCCGGCGGCGAGCGCCGCCCAGCGGGCGGTGTTCATGCTCTGCTCGCCGATCTGGCCGACCGCGCCGCTGATCACGTCGTCGATCCGGGCCGGGTCGAGGCCCGTCCGGTCGACGAGCGATCGCAGAGCGTGGGCGTGCAGGTCGACCGGGTGCACCCCGGCGAGGGTGCCGTTCGGCTTGCCCTTGCCGATCGGGGTCCGTACCGCGTTGACGATCACCGCGTCCGTCATGGCGTCTGCCTCCTCGCAGATCGGGATGTCTTCGGTATACGCCCAGCGGGTTGGAAACCACAACTCACCTGTTCGGCACGTCACACCCGGTTGACGTGCTAGGTTGGATTTTCAATCCCGTGGAGGTGGCATGGTCCGGCGTGGTCGCGAGTGCTCGGTCGCCGAGGCGCTGGAGGTCGTCGGCGAGCGGTGGAGCCTCCTGGCGCTGCGCGAGATCATGCTGGGGGAGCGGCGGTTCAACCAGATCGCCGAGAACACCGGAGCCAGCCGGGACATCCTGGCCGTCCGGCTGCGCAAGCTCGTCGACGCAGGCGTCCTCGAGAAGGTCCAGTACGAGGCCCACCCGCCGCGCCACGAGTACCACCCGACCGAAGCCGGCCGCGCGCTGCAGCCGATCCTGCTCGGCCTGATGGCCTGGGGTGACAAGTACGTCCACCAGGGCGAACCGCCGACCCTGTGGCGCCACGCCTGCGGCGAAGTCCTCGAACCGGCCACGGTCTGCGCCCACTGCGGCGACCCGGTCGACGCCCCGGGCACCCGCGCAATCCGGCTCGGCGCCGTGCACTGACCTCACCCCCGGAAAGGCCTCCTCGCCCCGCGCGAGGAGGCCTTTTCCGTACCCGGCCGTTGACTTGTGGCCGCCGTCACTGTAACTCTTGAACGAATCAGCGCAAGAACCTGACAGGTGACCGGCAGATCACAGCAGCTGTCAGGAAGATTTCGGTTCGTCTCCCTCCTCCCCGGATCAGAGGACCCCTCATGAGAACGAAGCGAGTGTTGTCACCCGCGGCGGCCTTCGCCGCCTTGTCCCTGCTCCTCGCCGCGCCCGCCGCTCCGGCGAGCGCGGCCGCGGTGCCCGTGCAGGCCGCCGCTCAAGCTGCCTCCGCCACCTACACCGCAAGCAGCCAGCTCGCCGGGTATCCCGCCGCCAACGTGGGCGACGGCAACCAGGCCACCTACTGGGAAAGCGCGAACAACCAGTTCCCGCAGTGGATCCAGGCCGACCTCGGCGTGCCGACGGACGTCGCGCAGCTCGTACTCAAGCTGCCGGCCGCGAACTGGGGCGCCCGCACCGAGACCTTCAGCGTCCAGGGCAGCAGCGACGGGACCACCTTCACCGACCTGAAGCCCTCAGCCGGGTACGTGTTCGACCCAGCCAAGGCGAACACGGTCACCGTGGACGTCACCGGCAAACCGCGGTTCGTGCGGCTGAACGTCTCGGCCAACACGGGCTGGCCCGCCGCGCAGCTGTCGGAGTTCGAGGTGCACGGCCCCGCCGGCGGCGACACCCAGCCGCCGTCCGCGCCCGGCAACCTCGCCTACACCCAGCCCACGAGCGGCCAGATCCGGCTGACCTGGTCGGCTTCGACGGACAACACCGGTGTCGCCGGTTACGACGTCTACGCGAACAACCAGCTTCGCGGCAGTGTCGCCGGGAACGTCCTGACCTACACCGACAGCCAGCCCGACGGCACGACCGTCTCCTACTTCGTCCGGGCGAAGGACGCCGCGGGCAACCAGTCGGCCGACAGCAACTCCGTGACCCGCACCGGCACCCAGGCCGGGACGAACCTCGCGCTGGGCAAGCCGATCACGGCGTCCTCGACGGAGTGGACGTACGTGGCGGCCAACGCCAACGACGACTCCCTGGCCACGTACTGGGAAGGCGGCGGCGGGACGTACCCGAACCTGCTGACCGTCGCCCTCGGCGCGAACGCCGACCTGAACCAGGTGGTCGTCAAGCTCAACCCCGACCCGGCGTGGGGCCCGCGGACCCAGACGATCGCCGTCGAAGGCCGCGAGCAGAGCGCGTCCGCCTTCACCACCCTGTCCGCCGCGCAGACCTACAGCTTCAGCCCCGCGACCGGCAACGCCGTGACCATCCCGCTCGGCGGCCGCGCCGCCGACGTCCGCCTGCGCGTCACCGCCAACTCCGGCGCGGGCGGCGGGCAGGCCGCGGAGTTCCAGGTCTTCGGCGTCCCCGCGCCCAATCCCGACCTGACGATCTCGGGTGTGTCCTGGTCGCCGCAGAACCCGGTGGAGACCGACGCGATCACCGCGTCGGCGACCGTCCGCAACGCCGGGACGGCGGCTTCCGGCGCGACGAACGTCAACCTCTACCTGGGGACGACCAAGGTCGGGACCGCGAACGTCGGCGCGCTCGCCGCCGGGGCGTCGACGACCGTGTCGGCGAACATCGGCACCCGGGACGCGGGCAGCTACCAGCTGACGGCCAAGGTCGACGAGGCCAACGCCGTCCTCGAGCAGAACGAGGCCAACAACTCCTACACGAGCGCGTCGGCCCTGGTCGTCAGCCCGGTGCCGAGCTCCGACCTCGTCGCCGCGACGGCGTGGTCGCCCGGCAACCCGTCCGCAGGCAACACCGTCACCTTCACCATGACCCTGCGCAACCAGGGGACCGTGACCAGTGCGGGCGGCACCCACGGCGTCACGGTGACGATCACCGACCAGAACGGCACCGTCGTCAAGACGCTGACCGGCAGCTACACCGGAGCCATCGCGGCGGGCGCGACCGCGGCGCCGGTGACCGTCGGCACCTGGACCGCGGCGAACGGCCGGTACACGGTCAAGACGGTCGTGGCGAACGACGCGAACGAGCTGCCCGTCAAGCAGGCCAACAACACCAGCACCCAGTCGCTCTTCGCCGGCCGCGGCGCGAACATGCCCTACGACATGTACGAAGCCGAGGACGGCGTGCTCGCCGGCGGGGCGGCCGTGGTCGGCCCCAACCGCACGATCGGCGACCTCGCGGGCGAGGCGTCGGGCCGCAAGGCCGTGACGCTGAACTCGACCGGCTCGTCGGTGGAGTTCACCACCCGCGCCTCGACGAACACCCTGGTCACGCGGTTCTCCATCCCGGACTCCGCGGGCGGCGGCGGGATCAACTCGACGCTGAACGTCTACGTCGACGGCACGTTCCTCAAGGCGATCGACCTGACCTCGCACTACGCGTGGCTCTACGGCGCCGAAACCGGCCCGGGCAACGCCCCGGGCGCCGGACCGCGCCACATCTACGACGAGGCGAGCACCCTGCTCGGCACGACCGTGCCCGCCGGGCACCGGATCAAGCTGCAGAAGGACGCGGCGAACACGACGAACTACGCGATCGACTTCGTCAACTTCGAGCAGGCGACCGCGGTCACGAACCCGGACCCGGCGCACTTCGCCGTGCCCACCGGGTTCACCCAGCAGGACGTGCAGAACGCCCTCGACAGGGTCCGGCAGGACAGCGCCCTCACCGGCGTCTACCTGCCGGCCGGGACCTACTCCCTGTCGAGCAAGCTGAACGTCTACGGCAAGGCCGTCACCGTCACCGGTGCCGGGCCGTGGTTCACGAAGTTTTCCGCGCCCGCGGGCCAGGAGAACACCGACATCGGCATCGACGTCCAGGCGAGTGCGAACGGCTCGACGTTCAGCGGGTTCGCCGTGTTCGGCAACTACACCTCCCGCATCGACGGCCCCGGCAAGGTGTTCAACCTGACGAACGTCGCGAACCTGACGATCGACAACATCTGGGTCGAGCACCAGGTGGTCATGGTCTGGGGCACCAACGTGGACAACACCACGATCAAGAACTCCCGGATCCGCGACACCTTCGCCGACGGCGTCAACCTGACGAACGGGAGCACCGGCAACCACGTCACCAACATCGAAGCCCGGTCCACCGGCGACGACAGCTTCGCGCTGTTCGCCGCCACGGACCTCAACCCGGGCAACCAGTACGACAACGTGTTCGAGAACCTGACCGCGCTCACCCCCTGGCGAGCGGCCGGGCTGGCGGTGTACGGGGGGTACAACAACACCTTCCGGAACCTCTACATCGCGGACACGCTGACCTACTCGGCGATCACGATCAGCTCGCTCGACTTCGGCTACCCGTTCCTCGGGTTCGGGCCGCAGCCGACGACGGTCCAGAACGCCTCCCTGGTCCGGGACGGCGGCCACTTCTGGGGCCAGCAGACGTTCCCGGCGCTCTGGCTGTTCTCCGCGTCCAAGGAGTTCCGCGGCATCCGGGTGTCCGATGTGGACATCCAGAGCCCGACCTACAGCGGCATCATGTTCCAGACCAAGTACAACGGCGGGCCGGAGCACCCGGTCGAGGACACCGTGCTGACGAACGTGTCGATCACCGGCGCCCACCGCAGCGGGGACGCCTTCGACGCCAAGTCCGGGATCGGCATCTGGGCCAACGAGCTGCCGGAACCGGGCCAGGGCCCGGCCGTCGGCTCGGCGACCTTCATCGGGCTGACGTTGAGCGACAACGACGAGGACATCCGCAACCGGACGACCACGTTTACCATCAACCGCAACTGAGAACACCGTGTGGTGCCCGCCGGGAACCGTTTCCCGGCGGGCACCGCCGTGCCAGGATGGCGCCGGAGGTGGTCGACGTGCGGATCCTGGTCACCGGCGGCACCGGGCAGCTCGGCTCGGCGGTCGTGGCGCGGCTGCGGCCAGCGGGTGCGGAGGTCCGGGTGCTGAGCCGCCGGGCCGCCCCGGACGTCGTCCGCGGCGACCTGCGGACCGGGCGGGGCATCGACAGCGCCGTCGCCGGGGTGGACGCGGTCGTCCACTGCGCCACCGACTACTTCGGCCGGGAAGCGCAGCTCGCGCGCACGCTGATCGAGGCGGCGCGGTGGGCGAGCGCGCCGCACCTCGTCTACGTCTCGATCGTCGGGGTCGACCGCGTCCCGCTGGGCTACTACCGGGCCAAGCACGAGACCGAGGAGCTGTTCGCCGGCTCGGGCCTGCCGTACACGATCCAGCGGGCGACCCAGTTCCACGGCCTGGTCCGCGCGCTGCTGGCGGGTGCGTCCCGGCTGCCCGTGGTGCCGGTTCCGCGGATCTCGTTCCAGCCCGTCGACGTCCGGGACGTCGCCCGCCGCCTCGCCGAGCACGCACTGGACGACCCGGCCGGGCGGGCACCCGACTTCGGCGGCCCGGAGATCCTCACCGCGACCGAGCTGGCCCAAGCCGTCGGCGAGGCGGCCGGGCGGCACCGGCGGATCGTGCCGCTGAAGGTGCCGGGGGAGACGTTCCGGGCCTACGCCGACGGCGGGCACCTGACCCCGGAACACCGCGAAGGCGAAATCACGTTCCGCGACTACCTGGCCGGGCGAGTCGATCACGGGGAGCGGGACCATCCCGGCGATTCTTGACCGCCGGCCCGGATAGGTCATATGTTTGGCGGGCTTCGCGGCCGTTTTCCGCCCTCGCCGAACGGATGACCCATGCCCGAACTGCCATTCCCGCCGTCGCGGCGGTCCTTCCTCAAACTCGGTGGCGCGGTCGGCGCCGGCGTGGCGCTGGGCGGCCTCCGTCCCTTTGCTGCCAACGCCGACGTCGTCCGCCCGGCCGGTGAGGACCTCGTTCCCGAGTCCCGGGCCACGACGCTGTGGTACCCGTCGCCCGCGAACGAGGGCAAGATCATCGAGCAGGGCCTGCCGATCGGCAATGGTCGGATCGGCGCCCTCGTCGGCGGTGATCCGGCGGCCGACTTCCTCTACCTCGCCGACGCGTCGCTGTGGACCGGCGGCGCCAACGACGTCCTCCAGGACGACGGCCAGTTCCCCTACGACACGGAGAAGTTCGGCACGCTCGGCCTGCTCGCCAAGCTGCGCATCGCGGTCCCGGCGCACACGGGTGTCACGGACTACCGGCGCACGCTCGACCTGAGCAACGGCCTGGTCGTGCTCACCTACCGGCACCAGGGCGTGCAGTACCGCCGCGAGTACTTCGCCAGTCACCCGGACGATGTCGTGGTGGTCCGGCTCAGCGGCGGACCCGTCACCGGCTCGGTGACGCTGGAACCGACCCGCGGCGAGCCCGCCGCCGGCGCGGGGGCGTTCACCGGCACCTTCGCCAACGGCCTGAAGTACGCCTGCACGGTGACCACGACCGGCTTCAGCGGCTCTGACGTCGTCATCGTGTTCAGCGGCGGCACCAACTACGTGCCCGACGCCGCCCGGAAGTTCCTCGACGCGTCCCTCGACCCCCTGGCCCTGGCGAAGCGGAAAGCAGCCGCGGCGCTGGCCGCCGGTGCGCGCGCCCTGCGGGCGACCCACGTCGCCGACTACCGGCGGCTCTACGACCGGATGAGCGTGGACCTCGGCCAGTCGCCGCCGGCGAAGCGAGCCCTGGACACGTGGGCGCGGCTGGTCGCCCGCCACGACGAGCCCGGCGTGCCCGACCCGGAGCTGGAGGCGAGCTATCTGCAGTTCGGGCGCTACCTGACGATCACCGGCTCGCGCGACGGCCTGCCGATGGGGCTGCAGGGCCTGTGGCAGAACACCAACACGCCGGACTGGATGAGCGACTACCACACCGACATCAACCTGCAGATGAACTACTGGCTGGCCGACCGCGCGGCGCTGCCCGAGAGCTTCACTGCCTTGGCCGATTACTGCCTCGCGCAGCTTCCGGTGTGGACCGACAGCACGAACCGGCTGTTCAACGACCCGAGGAACCGCTTCCGCAACACGAGCGGGAAGGTCGCCGGCTGGGCGGTCGCGTTTTCCACCAACATCTACGGCGGCTCCGGCTGGTGGTGGCACCCCGGCGGCAACGCCTGGCTGTGCAACTCGCTGTGGGACCACTACGCCCACACCCAGGACAAGGCGTACCTCGCGCGGATCTACCCGCTGCTCAAGGGCGCGGCCGAGTTCTGGGACGCGCGGCTGCTCCCGATGACCGTCGACGGCCGCGAGGTGCTCGTCGACGACCACGACTGGTCACCCGAGCACGGCCCACAGGACGCCCGCGGGATCACCTACGCCCAGGAGATCGTCTGGGACTTGTTCGAGCACTACCGCGAGGCCGCCGCGGTCCTGGGCCGGGACCGCGCGTACGGCGACCGGATCGCCGGGCTGCAGAAGAAGCTGTACCTGCCGGAGGTGAGCCCGTCGACCGGCTGGCTCGAGGAGTGGATGTCGCCGGACAACCTCGGCGAGACCACCCACCGGCACCTGTCACCGCTGATCGGCTTCTTCCCGGGCGACCGCATCGCGGCCGACACGGCCCCGCGCGAGCTGCTCGACGGCGTCCGGGCGCTGCTGGTCGCGCGCGGGATGGACAGCTACGGCTGGGCCACCGCCTGGCGGTCGGCGTGCTGGGCGCGGCTCAAGGACGCCGACCGCGCGTACCGGCTCCTGCTCACCGTGCTGCGTCCGTCGGTGGACAACGGCAACGGCACCGCGCCCAACTTCTTCGACATGTACAGCCAGGGCAGCTACACGATCTTCCAGATCGACGCGAACCTCGGGGCGCCGGCCGCGATGCTCGAAATGCTCGTCCACTCGCGGCCCGGGGTGCTGGAACTGCTGCCCGCGCTGCCCTCGGCGTGGGCCGCGTCGGGCCGGGTGACCGGGATCGGCGCCCGGGGCGGGTTCGAGATCGACCTGGCCTGGCGCGAGGGGAAGGTCACCCGGGCGGTGATCCGCAGCGTCGGCGGCACCCGGCTCGAGGTGCGCGCCGGGACGTGGCGGCGGACGATCACCCTGCGGCCCGGGGCGTCGGTCACGGTCCGGCCGGGCTGAGCCGCGGCGCCCTGGCCGACGCGAGGAAGGGGAGGGAATGATCCGCTGGGCGACGTTCGACTGCTTCGGCACGCTGGTGGACTGGCGCCACGGCATCGCCACCGGGCTCGAGCTGCTGTTCCCGGGCCGCGGCGCGGAGCTGCTGGAGGTCTACCACGGAATCGAGCCGCAGGTGCAGGCCGAGCTGCCGGTGCGGCGATACCGGGAGGTGCTCGCCGAGTCCGTGCGCCGGACCGCGGCCGAGGCCGGGCTGGAGCTGGTGCCGGACGACGCGTCCGTGCTCGGGACCGGGCTGCCGTACTGGCCGGTGTTCCCGGACACCCGGCCGGCGCTGGCCGCGCTGCGGGAAGCGGGCTGGCGGCTCGCGCTGCTGACCAACTGCGACCGGGACCTCATCGGGGAGACCCAGCGGCGGCTCGCGGTGCCGATCGACGCGATCGTGACCGCGGAGGACGTCGGGGAGTACAAGCCGGGCCACGGCCCCTTCCGGCGGTTCGCGGCCTCCTTCGACGCCACGGCCGGGAACTGGGTGCACGTCGCGCAGAGCCACTTCCACGACATGGTTCCCGCCCGGGCGCTGGGCATCCCGCGCGTGTGGGTCAACCGGCACGCCGACCCGGCGGACCCGGCGGTGGCGGACGCGGTCCTGCCCGGCCTGGACGGCCTGACCGAGACGGTCGAGCGGGTGCACGCCGGGGGCGGCTGACCGCCGTCACGGGTGACGCACCTCGACCCGGCGGTGCGGGAACAACGCGGCCCGCAGCGCCTTCCACGGGTGCGAAGCCGGCCGCTCCCGCACCACCGGCACCGGCCGGGGGCCGGCCCGGTACGCCATCTCCACCTGCACCCAGTCGTGGATCCAATCGCCTCGCATGGGGTGCTCCTTTCGTCGTGGAGCCCACGTTCGTCCTGAGGGGCCGGCGGCCGCATCGGGTGATCACGCAGTCCGGCGCCGGCGGACCCCTTACCCGCTATCGTGGCCGGGTGGTTCGGTGAGGGGTCGCTCTCGTCGACACCGCACGTCGGGTGGAACGCGCCGCCGAGCCGGCCGCGGTGCCCTCGGTGCGGCGGCCGGCGTTCGGGAGGCGTGGACCTGGCGGCCTCGCTCAGGTGGCGCCGGAGGACCGGGAGCCGTTCGCCTACGCGCGTTCGCGGCTGGTGATCGCGTCGGCGGCGGCCCCGCCGGTGGACGGCGTCACCACGGACCTCCACGACTCCGCGCGGCTTTCGGAGGACCTCCGATAAGGCGTTCTACGAACGGCTGGGCTTCGCCGAGACCGGCCGCCCGCGCGAACACAAGATCGCCCTCCGCTACACCGCACCCTGACGGCGCAGCGTCTCCGCGTCGAAGCCGAACTCCGCCAGCACCGCGTCGGTGTGCTCGCCCAGTGCCGGGACCGCGTCCATCCGCGGCGCGCGGCCGGGGACGGTGATCGGCGGCAGCGTGGCCCTGACCGGCCCGGCCGGCGTCGCGACCTCCGCGAACCGGTCGCGGGCGGTGAGCTGGGGGTGGGCGAGGACCTCCGGCAGGGCGCGGCGGCGGGCGTGCGCGATGCGGCCCGCCGTCAGCCGGGCCTCCAGTTCGGTGCCCGTGAGGTTCGCGAAGATCCGCTCGATCTCGCCTTCGAGCGCCTCGCGGTTCGCCACGCGCGCGCTGCCCGTGGCGAACCGCGGGTCGGTGATCCAGTCCGGGCGGACGACCGCGTGCTCGCAGAACGCCGCCCACTCGCGGTCGTTCTGCACCGCCAGCACCACTTCGGTCCCGTCGCCCGCGCGGAACGTGCCGTAGGGGGCGATCGCGGCGTGGCTGGTGCCCGTCCGCGGCGGCGGTGTCCCGCCGTACCCGGCGTAGTACAACGGAAAGCCCATCCATTCGATCAGCGCATCGAAGAGGCTGACCTCGAGTTCGGTGCCCTGCCCGGTGCGCTCGCGGTCGTACAGCGCGGACAGGATGCCGGAGAACGCGTACATCCCGGCACCGATGTCCGCGGCCGGGATGCCGCTCTTGGCCGGCTCCGCCGCGGACCCGGTGACCGACACCAGCCCGGCTTCGGACTGGATGAGCAGGTCGTAGGCCTTCGCGTCGCGATACGGCCCGGTCGAGCCGTAGCCCGAGACCGAGCACGTGATCAGCCGCGGCCGCGTCGCGCGCAGGGCGGCCGCGCCCAGCCCGAGCCGGTCCGCGACGCCGGGGGCGAAGTTCTGCACGAACACGTCGGCGCGGTCCAGCAGCGCGGCCATGACGCCGGCCGCCGCGTCGCTCTTGAGGTCGAGCGTGACGCTCTCCTTCGACCGGTTCAGCCAGACGAAGTGACTGGAGAGACCGTGCACGGTTTCGTCGTAGGCGCGGGCGAAGTCGCCGCTGCCCGGCCGCTCGATCTTGAGCACCCGGGCCCCGAGGTCGGCCAGGTGCCGGGTGGCCAGCGGCGCCGCGACCGCCTGTTCGCACGACACGACGGTGACGCCGTCGAGGGGCAAGGAGCGCATGGCGGCATCCTGCCACCCGGTACGGCCGGGCCGGATCCGCGGGAGTTTCGGGCAAAGCCGTTGACGCGTTCCGAAGCGGGCTTGCACTCTGAATCGATCAGCTGACCCCGGCGAGCGAGGTACCCCGATGGGCAGGGTCCGGCAGACCGACATCGCGCGCGTGGCCGGGGTTTCGCAGGCCACGGTGTCGGTCGTGCTGGGCGGCAACCGCACCGGGGTCCGGCTTGCGGAGTCGACGCGGCTGCGCGTGCTGAAGGCGGCGGAGCAGCTCGGTTACGCCGACCCGCTGGTGAAACGGCCGTCGCACACCGGCCTCTTCGGCATCCGCGCCGCCACCCCGGCGTTCGAGGCGCACCCGGCGATCCTGGCCGGCATCGAGGCCGAGGCCGCCGCGCTCGGCAAGGACCTGATCGTGTTCACCACGGCCGGCCGCACCCGGCTCGCCGACGGCTGCCTGTTCCTCGGTGGGCCCGTCCCCGCCGAGCTGCTCGCCACCGGGTTCCCGATCGTCCACATCGGACTCCGTCCGGAGCTCGGCGACCGCGTGCTCTCCGTGGACGCGGATTATGCGTCGGCGTCCGCCGAAGTGGCCGCCCGGCTCCGCCAGGCGGGGCACCGGCGGATCCGTTACCTGCGCGAGTCCGGCGACACGCCGGCGGCGCGGGAGCGCGAGCGTGGGCTCGGCGGTGCTCCCGGCTCGGTGGTGCGTACCGACGGCACCGGCCTCGCGACGGCGATCCGCGGCTGGCTCGCCGAAGGCGTGACCGCGCTGGTGGTCGACGAGGCGGTGTCCGTCCCGGCGCAGCGAGCCCTGCACGCGGCGGCGGTGTCGGTTCCCGGCGACCTCTCCCTGGCGGTTCTCGGCCGCCCGCCGTCCGCTCCGGAGGTCAGCGGGTTCGAGGTGCCCCGGCACGCGCTCGGGCGCGAGGCGGTGCGCCTGCTGGCCACCGTCGTGGCGACGGGGGCAGGTGAGCACCGGCTGCTCACCTGCCCGCCGGTGGCCGGGTCGACGATCGCGCCGGTGAACCGTCAGGACAGCGCGCCGTCGTAGTCGGGCAGCTTGAAGGTCCGCTCGGCGTGCCCGCCGTCGAGGTCGGTCACGTTGTTGCCGATGTTCGCGACGATGGTGTATCCGGCCTGCTCGATGGCGGCCCGGGCCTTGGTCTTGTTGGTCTGGACCGGGTCGAAGTTGAACAGGGGACGCAGGGAGAGCCCGTCGTTCGGGTAGCCGACCGCCTTCAGGTTCCCTTCGGTCGGCCACCGGATCACTTCGGTGCGGTCGCTGACGAAGAAGACCGCGGCGCCCTTGGCCTTGGCGAGCCGGGCGAGCGCCAGGACCGGCTGGACCGCGGGGGTGGTGAACCCGCCGTGGTAGTAGGTCTCCAGGCTGGTGTTGTCGATGTCGAGCACGATCGCGTTCTTTCCGCCCGGGCCGGCGAGCCGCTGGGTGAGGTAGTCGGCGGCCGGCGTGGTGACCGCGGTGACGTCGGCGATCCAGGTGGCGTAGGACGGCGCGGCGGCCGCCACGGCGGCCGGTGTGGCGACGGGGCGGGCATCGGCGGTGCCGGCGCTCCCGAGCAGCACGAGGACGGCGGAGGCGGTGCCGGCCACGGCGAGGCGGGCTTTCGAGGGTGACATGGCTGACAGTCCACCAGCCGGCGGGACGGGAACGTACCGGCAAGTAGCCGAATTTGTTTCATGTTCGGCGGCGACCCGCGACCAGCGATCAGCGTCGGCGAGTGCGGCGTCCGGACGGATTGTTCGCCGCTCGGGGGCGCCGGGGTGGAGCGGGGGAGGGCTCGGGGTCGACGGCGGGGGCCGACGGGTACGCCGGCTGGAGGAACAGGCCTCCGTACCGGTTGTCCTCGGGCGCGGTGAGCGTGCCGGGCCGGGGTTCCTCGACGACCGGGTGACTGAACAGTGCAGTGTCCACTGTGGAAGTGATGATCGGGTCCTTTCACGGCCGCCACCGGTGGTGGGTGGCTCGGCCCAGTGCCCCGGCCGGGCGTGTCCGCGGTGAGCGACGAGACAACAGATCGGCCGGACGGGGATCGAGGACGGCGCAGGATCGACCACTTGCGCTCGAAAAGCCCTCGGATACCACTCAGCGTACACCACGGACGGTGCCGGGGCCGGACGTCGGCTTGACCGTCGCCCGGCCCCGCGCCACAGCTACCGCCGGCCGAGTTCGTACGTCAGCAGGGCCAGGGCGGTCCCGACGCCGCGCGTGCCGATCAGCCGCGCCGGCTTCACCCCGCTCGTCGCCGGGAAGAGCCGTTCGCCCGCGCCGACCACGAACGGGTACGTCATCAGCCGCAGCTCGTCGGCGAGGTCGTGCTCGATCAGTGTGTGGACGAGCCGGCTGCTGCCGTACACGACGATTTCGCCGCTCACCTCCTCCTTCAGCTTCGCGACCTCCTCGACGACATCGCCGGCCAGGACCGTCGGCTCGCCCCAGCCGCCACCTTCGACGGCGGAGGAGGAGACGACGTACTTCGGCAGGCTGCGCAACCGGTCGGCCCACTCGCCGGTGCGGGTGGCCCACCCCCGCCCGAGGAAGTACGCGTGCGTCCGGCGGCCCATGAGCAGCGCCGCGGCACCCAGTGCCTCTTCGTGTTCGACCCGCGCCCACGCGGCGCGGTCCGCATCGCCGATCCAGGTGAACCAGCTGCCGCGGCCCGACCCCTCCTCGCCGGTCGGGTCCTGGACGACGCCGTCGAGGGTTACGTTCTCGCTGATGATGAGTTTTCCCATGCCGGGACCGACGCCGGGGCACCCGGAAAGGGGGCGGCGCCCCTTTCGGGCCGCCGACGGCGTCCGTACCGGGTGGAATCGCGACCGGGGAGAGGCGGCGGATGGGGAACGAACTGATCACCAAGGCGCGGGCGGGGGACGGCGAAGCGTTCCGGGCGCTGACCGAGCCGCACCGCCGCGAGCTGCAGGTGCACTGCTACCGGATGCTCGGGTCGTTCCAGGACGCCGAGGACGCCCTGCAGGACACGCTGCTGTCCGCGTGGCGGGGCCTCGGCGGGTTCGACGGCCGGGCGTCGATCCGCACCTGGCTCTACCGGATCGCCACCAACCGGTGCCTCAGTGCGCTGCGCTCGGCGGCCCGGCGCCCGGCCAAGGCGTGGGACATCCCCGGCGTCGAACCGCCCGAGCCGACGCGGCTCGGGGAAGTCGTCTGGCTCGAGCCCTTTCCCGACGCGCTCCTCGAAGGGGCCTTCGCCGCGCCGCTGGGCCCGGAGGCGCGGTACGAGCAGAGCGAATCCGTGTCGCTGGCGTTCGTGACCGCGCTGCAGGTGCTGCCGCCCCGCCAACTGGCCGTGCTCGTGCTGCGCGACGTCCTGGGCTTCCCGGCGGCCGAGGTCGCCGCGATGCTGGACACGACGGTCGACGCGGTCAAGAGCGCCCTCAAGCGGGCCCGTTCGGCGCTGCGGCACCGCCCGCCCGCCGAACCGGCGCCTCGGCCCGGTTCACCCGCCGAGCACGCGGTCGTGGCGGACTTCGTGCGGGCTTGGGAGAGCGCCGACATCGACGCGCTGGTGGCGCTGCTGACCGACGACGTGTTCGTGTCGATGCCGCCGCTGCCGCTGGAGTACGAGGGCCGGGACGTGGTGGCCCGGTTGTGCGCCGGGCTGTTCGGCGCCGGCCGCCGCTTCGACCTGGTTCCGACGCGCGCCAACGGCCAGCCGGCGTTCGGTGCCTACCTGCGCGGCCCGGCGGGCACCAGCCACGGAACGGGCCTGTACGTCCTGACGGTGGCCGGTCACCGGATTTCGGCCATGACGCGGTTCGAGAACGGAGTGCTGCCGGCGTTCGGCCTGCCGCGGTCACTGCCGGAACGAACCCGGCCGTCGTGATCGGCCGGAGGGGAGGACCTCAAGCATGAAAGCGGACAAAACGGGTATGAAGACGGCATGGCTGAAGGTCGAGTGGCGGTGTTCGCGCCGTCCCCGCAGTTGACCGTGACCGTCGAAGAGATCGACGGGGTACCCGATATCCACGTCCACGCCGGCGGGCAGGGCGTGTGGCAGTCGAGGATGATCGAATCCCTCGGGGCCACGCCGGTGCTGTGCTGTGCGCTGGGCGGCGAGACCGGCCGGGTGCTCGAGCACCTGATCGGGGTGGAGGTGGAAGCCCGCGCGGTGGCCGCGCGCAACGGCGGCTACGTGCACGACCGCCGCGCCGGGCGGCGCGACGAGGTGGTGCGGATGCCGGCGGACGCGTTGTCGCGCCACGAACTGGACGACTTGTACGAGCTGACCCTGGTCACGGCGCTGCGGGCGGACGTCGCCGTCCTCAGTGGACCGGCGGAGGAGGACGTCCCGGTGCCGCACACGGTGTACGAGCGGTTGGCCCGCGACCTCGGTGCCCACGGGGTGCCGGTGGTGGTCGACCTGTCGGGGGAGCGGCTGGCCCACGCACTCACCGGCGGGGCGGAGGTGGTGAAGGTCAGCCACGAGGAGCTGGTGTCCGACGGGCTCGCCGAGTCCGACGCGGTGGCCGACCTGGCGGCGGCGTGCCGGGAGGTGGCGGCGAAGTCCGGTGCCCGGGCCGTCGTCGTGTCGCGGGCCGACGCGGACACCCTGGCCTTGCTCGAAGGCGAGCTGGTGCTGGTCGAATCACCCGGGCTGACGCCGGTGGACCCGCGCGGCGGCGGTGACTCGATGACCGCCGGGCTGGCGGTGGGCCTGGCGCAGGGGCGGTCACTGGAGGACGCGCTCAAGCTCGGCGCGGCCGCGGGCGCGGTCAACGTGACGCGGCACGGGCTCGGCTCGGGCAGCGGCGGAGCGGTGCGGGAGCTCGCCGGCCGGGTGCGGGTGAAGTCGGGGGAGGAGGCCGGATGCGGGCGCTGATCACCAACGACGACGGCATCGGCTCGCCGGGGCTGGCGGCGCTGGCGCGCGGCGCGGTCGCGCACGGCTGGACCGTCGTGGTCGCGGCACCGGCCGAGGAGGCCAGCGGTACCAGCGCCGGGTTGTCGGCCGTCGGCGACGACGGCCGCGTGGTGGTGCAGCGGCGAGAGCTGCCCGGCTTGCCGGACGTGCCGGCGTACGCGGTCGCGGCCCACCCCGGGCTGATCGCGCTGGCCGCGGCCCAAGGATCGTTCGGCGAGGCCCCGGACGTGGTGCTGTCGGGGGTCAACCACGGCGCGAACGTCGGCCGCGCGGTCCTGCACTCGGGCACGGTCGGCGCGGCGCTGACCGCGTCGCTCAACGGGGCCCGGGCGATGGCGGTGTCGCTCGACGTGGGCCTGGAACCGGAGTCGCCGCCGCACTGGGAGACCGCGGTGGCGGTCGCGGCGACGCTGTTCGACCGGCTCGCGGCGCTGCCCGCCGGTGCCGTGCTGAACCTCAACGTGCCGGACCGGGCCGAGGCCGGCGTCCCGCGGCGGGCGGGGCTGGCCGAGTTCGGAGCGGTGCGCAGCCGCGTCCGCGACGAGGGCGACGGCGCGTTTTCCCTCGCCGCCGTGGTCGTCGAAGGCGAGCTTCCGGCGGACAGCGACGCCCGCCTGCTGGCCGAGGGGCACCCGACGGTGACCGCACTGCGCTCGGTGACCGAGGACACCGGCATCGATCTCTGACCAAAGTGTATAACGCCCTATTCGGACTGGCGTAGCTAACTTCGACCTTGTCAACCCTTGACAGAGCAGGGGTGGTGGTATGAACCTTTTCACCGATCGTTCCCGCCGGCCCGCGAGGGCATCCGCCCGGCGCTCAGGGACGAGCCGGACCACGCCGCAGCCCGGCTGCGGTGGGTCCGTCCGTTTCCCGGCCAGGGAGGAACCATGCTCACCCACGCCCGGCAGCGGCGCAGCCGCCGCGGACCCGGTACCCGCTTGGCGACCTTGGCGGCGGCCCTCGCGGTCGCCGCGCTCGGCTTCGCCGTCCCGTCGGCGCAGGCCGCCGACGCGCTGATCTCGCAAGGGAAAACCGCCACCGCGTCGTCGGTGGAGAACGCTGGCACCCCCGCGGCCGCCGCGGTGGACGGGAACACCGGCACCCGGTGGTCGTCGCAGTTCAGCGATCCACAGTGGATCCAGATCGACCTCGGCGGCCCGGCGACGGTCAGCCAGGTCGTGCTGCGCTGGGAGGCCGCTTACGCCACGGCCTACCAGATCCAGGTGTCCGACACGGGGTCCGGCTGGTCCACTGTGTACCAGACGACGACGGGGACCGGCGGCACGCAGACGCTGAACGTGGCCGGTTCCGGGCGGTACGTGCGGTTGTCCACGACCGCGCGGGCCACGCCCTACGGCGTTTCGCTGTGGGAGTTCCAGGTCTTCGGCACCGGCGGCGGGACCACGCAGCCCGGCGCGGGCACGCCACCCGACTCGTTCTGGGGCGACACGAGCACCATTCCGGCCGCGCGGAACGTGCTGACGGTCAAGGTGCTCAACCGGACGAACGGCAAGTACCCGGACAGCCAGGTGTACTGGAGCTTCGGCGGCCAGACCCACTCGATCGCCGAGCAGCCCTACCTTGACATGCCGGCCAACTCGGCCGGGCGGATGTACTTCTATCTGGGGACGCCGAACGGCCAGTACGCCGACTTCATCGAGTTCACCGTCGGCCCGGACGTGTTCAACGGCAACACCACCCGGGTGGACGCCTTCGCGCTGAAGCTGGCCATGCGCCTGCACGCGCACGACGGCTACGACGTGCAGGTCGGCGACGCCTACGAGCTGTTCCAGGAGGACCGTTCGGCCACGTTCGCCCGGTTCCAGAGCGAGGTGCCAGCCGAGTTCAAGGGCCTGGCGACGGTGAACGCGCCGTACCGGATCCCGGCTCCGGGCAGCGCTCCGGACTTCCGCACGGGTGGCAAGTACGCGAACTACTTCACCTCCTACGCCCAGTCGGTGGGGGTCAACGAGCCGACGTCGAACATCACCGGCTGCGCGGGATCGCTGGCCGGCAACCCCGACATGTGCGCGGCGCTGAACCGGCACACGGCCCACCTGCCGCAGTCGCAGTGGCAGGACCCCGCGCGGTACTACCAGGCGGCGCCGGCGAACTACTACGCGAAGTTCTGGCACGACCACGGTATCAACCACCTCGCGTACGGCTTCCCGTACGACGACGTGGCGGGCCAGTCCTCGTTCGTCTCGCACGGGGATCCGCAGTGGCTGGTGGTCGCCGTGGGCTGGTGACCGGGCGGACCGCGGCGGCTCCGGTCGGTCCCAGCAGGCGCGCGGCCAGCACACCCGGCCATCCGGGTGATAGGAATGGCCGGTGACCGAACCGAACCTGATCGAAGCCGCCGCGGCCGAGGCCGTCACGCTGACCAGCGAGCTCATCCGCATCGACACGACCAACACCGGCGATCCCGACACGCTGGTCGGCGAGCGGGCGGCGGCGGAGTACGTGGCGGAAAAGCTGACCGACGCCGGGTACGAGATCACCTACGTCGAGTCGGGCGGGAAGAACCGGCACAACGTGATCGTCCGGCTCGAAGGAGCCGACCGCTCCCGGGGCGCCCTGCTCATCCACGGTCACCTCGACGCCGTGCCCGCCGACGCCTCCGAGTGGTCGGTCCACCCCTTCTCCGGCGCGATCCAGGACGACTACGTCTGGGGGCGCGGCGCGGTCGACATGAAGGACATGTGCGCGATGGCGCTCGCGCTGGCCCGGCACTACAAGCTGAACAACGTCGTGCCGCCGCGCGACCTGGTCTTCGCCTTCCTGGCCGACGAGGAAGCCGGCGGCAAGTACGGCGCCCAGTGGCTGGTCGAGAACCGGCCGGAGCTGTTCGAGGGCGTCACCGAGGCGATCAGCGAGGTCGGCGGCTTCTCGATCACGCTCAAGGACGACGTCCGCGCCTACCTGATCGAGACGGCGGAGAAGGGCATCCGCTGGATGAAGCTGCGGGTGCGCGGCACCGCCGGGCACGGCTCGATGATCCACCGCGACAACGCGGTCACGAAGCTGTCCGAGGCCGTGGCGAAGCTCGGCAACCACCGGTTCCCGCTCGTGCTCACCGACTCGGTCAAGGAGTTCCTCGCCGGCGTCACCGAGATCACCGGCTGGGACTTCCCCGAGGACGACCTCGAAGGCTCGGTCGCCAAGCTGGGCAACATCTCCCGGATGATCGGCGCGACCCTGCGCGACACGGCCAACCCGACCATGCTCACCGCCGGGTACAAGTCGAACGTCATCCCGTCGGTCGCCGAGGCCGCGGTCGACTGCCGGATCCTGCCGGGCCGGCTGGAGGCCTTCGACCGCGAGCTCGACGAGCTGCTCGGCCCGGACATCGAAAAGGAGTGGATGGAGCTCCCGCCGGTCGAGACCACGTTCGACGGCGCGCTCGTGGACGCGATGACCGCCGCGGTCCTGGCCGAGGACCCGGGTGCGAAGACGCTGCCGTACATGCTCTCCGGCGGCACCGACGCGAAGTCGTTCCAGGAGCTGGGCATCCGCAACTTCGGCTTCGCGCCGCTGAAGCTGCCCGCGGACCTCGACTTCTCGGCGCTCTTCCACGGCGTCGACGAGCGGGTCCCGGTCGAGGCGCTGAAGTTCGGCACCCGCGTACTCGACCGGTTCCTGCGCACGTCCTGATGACCGGGTTCGCGCTCGCCGACGGCACGCTCCTGCAGGTGATCCGCAGGGGCGACCCGGCCGCGCCGGTGACCGTGGTGTTCGTCCACGGCTACGCGCTCGACCAGCGCAGCTGGGGCCGCATCGCGCCGCTGGTGCCCGACGCCGCCGACGGGCCGGTGGCCGTGCTGACCTACGACCAGCGCGGGCACGGCGGATCGGGGCGGGCGCGACGCGGCACCGCGACCATGGCCCGGCTCGGCGACGACCTCGCCGAGCTCCTCGAACGCGAGGTGCCCGAGGGCCGGGTGGTGCTGGTGGGCCACGACATGGGCGGCCTGGCGATCATGTCGCTGTCGCAGCGGCACCCGGACCTGTTCGCCGCGCGCGTGTCGGGACTGGTGCTGCTGGCGACGTCGTCGGGCACCCTGGCCGCCGAGGTGTCGGCGACCTGGCCGAACGCACTCGGGAAGCTGGCGCGCGACCTCGAGACGGTGCTCGGCTCGAAGCTGTTCGGCGTGGTGCGCGAGCACACCAGCCGGGCGGTCAGCGCGGGCCTGCGCTGGTGGCTGTTCGGCGACGACCCGGACCCGGACCTGGTCGAACTGACCGTGAAGATGATCCGCGGCAACTGGCCCCACACGGTGGCCCTGTTCCGCCCGGCCATGGACGCCTACGCCCGTGACGCGGCGTTGACGCAGGTGGGCGACCTGCCGGTGACGGCGATCGTGGGGGAGCGGGACCGGATCGTCCGCGCGTCCGATGTGGAGCAGTGGGCCCGCGGCCTCGGCAACGGGACGGCGGTGGTGCTGCCCGGGGTGGGGCACGTCGTACCGCTGGAGGCCGCGGCCCAGGTGCTGCCGCGGGTGGTCGCGCTGGTCAACGCGAGCCTGCGGCGGTAGTGCCCGCGGCGACGAACATCGGCACCGCCACGAACAGCCGGTCGTCGCGGGCGCGGGCCTCCTGCTCCTCCAGCCAGGCGCCGTCGCCGCCGAGGTTGGCCAAGACCGGCAGCGCCGCCGCGTCCGTCCACACCACGGTGTGAACCTCCACCGTGACCTCCGTGAACCCGTGGTCCAGCAAGAGGTTGCGGTACCTCCGCGCGATCCGCGGGTGGGGCATGCCGTCCGCGCGCGCGTGGACGATCGACCGGGTGCGCGCGGGATCGTCGGAGTCGATCACGATGGTGTCCCAGTCCTGGCCGGTGAGCACCGCGCGGCCGCCCGGAGCCAGGACGCGGCGGGCCTCGGCGACCGCGCGCGCGGGATCGGGCAGGACGTGCAGGACCTTGTCCGCGCGGTAGCCGGTGATCGAGCCGTCGTCGAGGGGCAGGGCGGTCGCGTCGGCGACGTGGAATTCGCCGTCCGGCCAGCGGGCCGCCGCGACCGAGATCATGGCCGGGTCGGCGTCGACGCCGATGGCCCGGGCCCCGCGTGCGGCCAGCTCGCCGACGGCCCGCCCGCCGCCGCAGCCGACGTCGACCACGACGTCACCGAGTCTGTCGTAAGTGCGTTCCCGCAGGTGGACGGCTTGCGGGCGGTCGTCGAGGGCGTCGAGGAGAGGAAGCAACGTGGACATGCCGCCCATCCTGCGACTTAATGTCGGGATGAAGTCAATCGGCGAGGTGGCGGCCCGCTTCGGGCTCCCGGCGCACGTGCTCCGGTACTGGGAGGCGGAAGGGCTGCTGAGCCCCGCCCGCGTGGGCACCCGGCGCCGCTACACCGACGCGGACCTGCGGCGGGTGGCCGCGATCCTGGTCGCCAAGGAGGCCGGGTGGGAGCTCGCGGACATCCGGTCGATGCTGGCCGACCGATCCGCGTCCGGCCGGGCGGCGATGGCGGCCCGCCAGCGCGAGCGGTTGCGGATCCGGATCGCCCGGGCGCAGGCCGCGCTCGAGCTCCTGGAGGGCGACTGCACACACGACGATCTCATGGCCTGTCCGCACTTCCAGCAGCTGCTGGACCGACAGCTCGAGCATTCTTGACAACTTCTCTGTTCGGCTGGATGCTGGTCGCATGTTTCCCGTGGCGGTGATCGAAGACGCGGCGGCGGCCGAGGTGTCGCTGGACCCGGTCCGGGCCCGGCTGCTGGCCGAACTGGCCGAGCCGGCCTCGGCGACGATGCTGGCCGCGCGGGTCGGCCTGCCCCGGCAGAAGGTGAACTACCACCTGCGGGCCCTGGAGAGCCACGGCCTGGTGGAGCTGGTCGAGGAACGCCGCAAGGGCAACGTCACCGAGCGGATGATGCGGGCGACGGCGGCGTCGTACGTCATCTCGCCGACGGCGCTGGCCGCGGTCCAGCCCGACCCGGCCCGCTCGCCGGACCGGCTCTCGGCGCGCTGGCTGCTCGCCGTCGCCGGACGGCTCGTGCGGGACGTCGGCCTGCTGATCACCGGCGCGGCCAAGGCCAAGCAGCGCCTGGCGACCTTCGCGCTCGACGGCGAGGTGCGGTTCGCCACCGCCGCCGACCGGGCCGCGTTCGCCGAGGAGCTCACGGCCGCCGTCACCACGCTGGTCGGGAAGTACCACGACGAGACGGCCGAGAAGGGCCGCTCGTACCGGGTGGTCGTCGCCGTGCACCCGAGCGTCCCGGAGGAGTCCTGAAGTGGGGTACGAGTTCGAACTGACCGACGTCGCCGACGTCGGGGCGACGCCGGAGCAGGTCTGGGAGGCCATCGCGACCGGGCCGGGCATCGATTCGTGGTTCATGGGCCGCAACGAGGTCGAAGGCGGCACCGGCGGCACGATCCGCGGCGCCTTCGGCGGGTACCGACCCGAATTCCGGATCCGCGAGTGGGACCCGGCGGAGAAGCTCGCCTACGGCAGCGACCCGGCGCCGGACGGACGGCGGATCGCCTACGAGTTCCTCATCGAGGGCCGCGAGGGGGGCAGCACGGTGATCAGGTGCGTTACCAGCGGCTTCCTGCCGGGCGACGACTGGGAAGACGAGTTCGAGGCGATGACCGCGGGCGGCGAGCTGTTCTTCCGCACCCTGGTCGAGTACGTGACGCACTTCGCGGGCCGGACGGCGACGCCGGTGACCGCGTTCGGCCCGCCGGTGGGGGACTGGGACGAGGCCTGGACCCGGCTCGGTGCGGCACTGGGCCTGCCGGCGCGCCCGGCCGAAGGCGACCGGGTCCGGATCGGCCGAGAGGGCGTGGTCTACGCGGTGAACGACCAGACGGTGGGCGTGCGGACGGCGGACGCGATGTTCCGGTTCGTGCGCGGCATCCAGGGTGTGATGGTCGCCTGCCACCACCTGTTCACCCCCGGGGCCGACGCGGACGTCGAGGAGAAGACCTGGGGTGACTGGCTGAACCGCGTGTTCGGTTGACAGTCGAGCGGAATACATCGATTCTCGATACATGCCTCGCTTTCTCGCGGTCCCCCTCCAGGCGTTCGTGGTTTTCGCGTCCCTCGCCGGCCTGTACGCGCAGATCGTGGTCATCCCGACGACCGCGGCCGACCAGGTCGAGCTCTTCCCGCCGTACGCGCCGTTCCGGGTTCCGCTCGTGACGGCGGCGATCGCGTTCGTCGCCTGCGGGCAGGCCGCCCTGCTCGGGCTGGGCATGCTGCTGCGGCGCGCGAGCCGTGGCTCCGTCTTCGAGCCGTCCACGCTGACCTGGGCGAACGTCGTCGTGGGGGCCGCCGCCGCGGCGACCGCGCTCGCCGCGGCGGTGTTCGGCTACGTCACGCTGTCGGACATCCCGTCGCCGGCCGACGGCATGGACGTGCTCGGCCTGTGGCTCGGCACGGCCGCCGCGGCCGGCGCGGGCACGGCCGTGGTCCTGCTGTTCCTCGCCGGGCGGCACCTGCTGGTGAAGGCCATCGGCCTGCGCACCGAACTCGACGCCGTCGTCTGACTTCCGCGAGAGGGGTCAGGTCGGCAGGGCGCCGGGGAGGCTCTGCGCCGTCTTCTTGCGGCGCAGCCAGACCCGGCGCGTGCCGTCGGCGTAGAGCCGCACGGTGCGCAGTTCCCAGCCCGCGAACTCCGCGTGGATGGAGAGCTGGATCGCCGCCGCACGCCGGGACACGCCCGGGGGGAGGTGCAGGCGGCGATACTCCCAATCCCCTTCGACCACCGCCTCGCTGACCGTCGTCATGGCTGGATCACCTGGGTCCCTTCTCCGGCGGCCGAACCGACGATCACCCGGCCGCTCTTCTCGTCCACCCCCACCGAGTCCGGCTGGCGCACGGTGGGGAACCGGTACTTCTCGACGGGCTCGCCGCCGCGGACGTCGAACCCGACCACCTCGTTGCGTTCGGTGAGCGTCACCCACGCCAGGCTGCGCGTGGCGTCGTAGGCGATCCCGTACGCCCCGCCGGGCACCGGGTAGCGCTGCTTCAGGATCAGCGGACCCGCCGAGAACGCCAGCAGGGCGCCCGCCCGCGCGTCGGTCACCAGCACCCGCCCGTAGGAGTCCGCCACCGCGTTCGCGGCGCCGTCGCCCGCCCGCAGGCCCTCGTTGACCTTCCCGCCGGCGACGTCGACCGAGAACACCGCCGTCCGCAGCCGGTCCAGCACCACCACACCGTTCCCGGTGTCGACGACGTCGTCGGCGCTGTAGAGCTGCCCGCCGATCGTCCGCGCCGGGCCCGCCGCCGGCAGCACCCGGATGTCCTTGCCCGCCCCCATCGCGACCAGCCGGTCGGCGCCGTAGGCGATGCTCGACGCCGGCTGCCCGCCCGTCTTCGTCTCCGTGAGCTTCCGGTCCGGCAACGTCAGCTGCTGCACCACACCCTGATCGGGTTCGGCGATCTCGATCCGCCCCGGCGCCGCCGTCAGCCGTGAGACCTTGCCGTATAACGGCATATTCACCGGGGGTGACGCGAGCGCAGCCAGGTCGTACAGCTGCAGAGCCGGGGGCGAAGAAACGGCCACGACGAGGGTCGCCGTCTTCGCGTCGACGGCGACGGCCGCCACCGGACCCGTCCCGAGCACCTGACCGGCGGGTTTCACGGTCACGGCGGGGGAGACGGCCGGGCGGGCGGCGGTCGGGTTCGCCACGATCTGCAGGTCGTCGGAGGTCGACTTGGCCGACGAGCAGCCCGAGAGCACCAGGGCACCGGCGAGCGGGAGCGCGATCCACGACACGGCGGCGAACCGACGCACGTTGCGGCCTCCAGGTGTCCCTCGGCGGGCGGTCTTCACCAGCATGCTCCTTGATCCCCGTGCCGTCACGTGCGTGTCACCGAACAGACACCTGGCGCTCATCGCGGCCAGCGTTCGGGGTAGCCGACCTCGATCGCGCTGACGTCGTCGAGCGCGGCCCGGATGGCCGGCGGGAGGGTGATGTCCTCCGCCGCCAGTGACCCGGTGAGCTGGCCGGTGTCCCGCGCCCCGACGACCGGCGCGACGACGCCGGGCCGGTCGCGGACCCAGGCCAGTGCCACCGCCAGCGGGGACGTGCCGAGCCCGTCGGCGGCGGTCGCGACGGCCTGCACGATCCGGGCGGCGCGGTCGGTGCGGTGGTGTTCGACGTACCCGGCGTAGGCGCTGTTGGCGCCGCGCGAATCGGCGGGCGTGCCGGTGCGGTACTTGCCGGTCAGGACGCCCCGGCCGAGGGGCGCCCAGGGGAGCAGCCCGATGCCGTGGTGCTCGGCCGCGGGCACGACCTCGCGGTCCACCCCGCGTTCCAGCAGCGAGTACTCGACCTGGGTGGAGACGATCGGCGCGAGGGCCGGGGCACCCGCGGCGGCGGTGGCCAGCTGCCAGCCCGCGTAGTTCGAGACGCCGACGTAGCGGACCTTTCCGCTGGTCACGGCGTACTCGAGGGCGGACAGGGTCTCGGCGAGCGGCACGCAGTCGTCCCAGGCGTGCAGCTGCCACAGGTCGATGTGGTCGGTGCCGAGCCGCTTGAGCGAGCCGTCGAGCGCGGTGAGCAGCGCGCCGCGCGAGGCGCCGCCGCCGAACGGCCCGTCGGTGCGCTTGGCGACCGCCTTCGTCGCGAGGACGACGTCGTCGCGGGGCACGAGGTCGCCGAGCAGCGAGCCGAGCACCCGCTCGCTTTCGCCCTCGCCGTAGATGTCGGCCGTGTCCACCAGGGTGCCGCCGGCGTCGACGAAGGCGACCAGCTGGCTGGCGGCCTCCTCCGCGTCGGTGTCGCCACCCCAGGTCATGGTGCCGAGCGCCATACGGGAGACGCGCAGTCCCGAGCGGCCGAGCAGTCGCTTTTCCACGACCGCCGAGCCTAGTGGGCTGCCCCCGTCCGGAGGAGACCAAGGTGAGTCGTGTCGCGATCATGGCCCCCGTTAGGGTCTGGCCCCGTGCGACTCGGACTGAATCTCGGCTACTGGGGAGCGGGGAACGACCCCGCGAACCTGGCCCTGGCGAAACACGCGGAGGACCTCGGGTACGCGGTGGTGTGGGCCGCGGAGGCCTACGGTTCGGACGCGGTGACGGTGCTCACGTGGATCGCGGCGCGGACGTCGCGGATCGACGTCGGTGCCGCCGTGCTGCAGATCCCGGCGCGCACCCCGGCGATGACGGCGATGACCGCCGCGACGCTCGACACGCTGTCGGGCGGCCGGTTCCGGCTCGGCCTCGGCGTGTCCGGCCCGCAGGTGTCCGAGGGCTGGCACGGCGTCCGCTTCGCCTCGCCGGTGAGCCGCACGCGGGAGTACGCGCAGATCGTGCGGACGGCGTTGCGCCGTGAGCGGCTGAAGTTCGAGGGCGAGCACTTCACGCTGCCGCTGCCGGACGGCCCGGGCAAGGCGCTGCGGCTGACCGTCCGCCCGGCTCGCAAGCACCTCCCGCTGTACCTGGCCGCGATCGGCCCTAAGAACCTGGAGCTGGCCGGGGAGATCGCCGACGGCTGGCTGCCGGTGTTCTTCTCGCCGTCGCACGCGGGGGAGCAGCTGGCTCACGTCCGGGCCGGTGCCGAGCGGGCCGGACGCGCCCTCGACGGCTTCGACGTCGTCCCGTCGGTGCCGCTGGTGCCCGGCGAGGACTGGCGGACCTGCGCGGACGCCGTCCGCGGCTACGCGGCGCTCTACCTCGGGGGGATGGGGAGCAAGGAGAAGAACTTCTACAACCGGCTGGCGTGCCGGATGGGATTCGCGGCCGAGGCCGCCGAAGTGCAGGAGAAGTACCTGGCGGGCGACCGGGTGGGGGCGATGGCGGCGGTGCCGGCCGAGTTCCTCGACGCGACGTCGCTGCTGGGCCCGAAGGAACGGATCGCGGAGAAGATGACGGAATACGCCGAAGCCGGCGTGACGACCCTGTCGGTGTCGCCCTACACGCCGGAACCGGCCGAGGCGCTGCGCACGGCCGTCGAGGCCCTCGAGCTGGCGGGGGTGGCCTGACGTGGGCTGGTTCGAAGCACTCGTCCTGGGCCTGGTCCAGGGCCTGACGGAGTTCCTGCCGATCTCCTCGAGCGCGCACCTGCGGATCGTGGCGGCGCTGGCGGGCTGGGACGACCCGGGCGCGGCGTTCACCGCGGTCACCCAGATCGGCACCGAGCTGGCGGTGATCATCTACTTCGGGCCGAAGATCGGGAAGATCCTGCGGGCCTGGTTCTTCTCGCTGTACAAGGCGGAGTGGCGCCGCGACCCGGACGCCCGGCTGGGCTGGCTGATCATCGTCGGCTCGCTGCCGATCGTGGTGCTCGGGCTGCTGCTGCAGGACCAGATCGACAGCGCGTTCCGCGACCTGCGGATCACCGCGACCGTGCTCATCGTGTTCGGCGTGATCCTGCTGGTCGCCGACCGGATCGGCCGGCAGGACCGCACCCTGGACGACCTGACCGTGCCGCACGGGCTCGGCTTCGGCTTCGCGCAGGCGCTGGCGCTGATCCCGGGCGTGTCCCGTTCCGGCGGCACGACCAGCGCGGGCCTGCTGCTCGGCTACACCCGCGCCGAGGCGGCGGAGTACTCGTTCCTGCTGGCGCTGCCGGCGGTGTTCGGGTCGGGCGTGTACAAGCTCAAGGACATCGGCTCGGGTGACGTGCCGGCGCAGTGGGGCCCGACGATCCTGGCGACGCTGGTCGCCTTCGGTGTCGGGTACGCGGTGATCGCCTGGCTGATGGCCTACATCAAGAAGCGCAGCTTCGTGCCGTTCGTGGTGTACCGGCTGATCCTCGGCGTGCTGCTGTTCGTGCTGATCTTCAGCGGGGTGCTGGACCCGAACGCGGGCCCGGTCGGCCACTGACCCACCGGAGTGCAGTGAATGACTCATTCCTGGCGTCGGACGCCAGGAATGAGTCATTCCTGCGTTGGGCCCACCGCGACGAGCCTTGATCGGTCCCCACGTAGGGTGGGGCCCGTGAGTACGGTCATTCTGCTGAGGCACGGCAAGTCGACGGCCAACGGCTCGGGCATCCTCGCCGGGCGGTCCCCGAAGGTCAGCCTCGACGACACCGGCCGCGCCCAGGCGGAGAAGCTCGTCGAACGCCTCGACGGCGTCCCGCTGTCCGGGCTCGTCGTCTCGCCCATGCTGCGGTGCAAGCAGACCGTCGGCCCGCTGGCCACCGCGCGCGGCCTCGAGAAGGTCGTCGAGCCCGGGCTGTCCGAAGTGGACTACGGCGACTGGACCGGCAAGGAGCTCAAGCACCTGGCCAAGGAGCCGCTCTGGCGGGTCGTGCAGGCGCACGCCTCGGCCGCGGTGTTCCCCGGCGGCGAAGGGCTCGCGGCGATGCAGGCCCGCTCGGTCGCCGCCGTGCGCGCCCACGACCGGCGGATCTCGGCCGAGCACGGCGACCACGCCGTCTGGCTGCTGTGCAGCCACGGCGACGTCATCAAGTCCATCCTCGCCGACGCGCTCGGCCAGCACCTCGACGCCTTCCAGCGGATCGTCGTCGACCCGGCGTCCGTCTCGGTCGTGCGCTACACCGAGACGCGGCCGTTCGTGCTGCGAGTCAACGACCACGGCGGCGACCTGCGCGGCATCGTGCCCCCGGAGCCCAAGCCCAAGCGCGGGAAGAAGGCGGCGAGCAGCGACGCCGTCGTGGGCGGTACCACGGGACGGTGACCCCGGCCACCTCCGGAAAGCGCTGACACGCGCACAGGTGGACCACGTAGGGTGGCGGGACCGAGTGTTTGTCCCCGACCAGGAGCCTGCCCGATGATTTCGCCGGACAACCCGTTCGCCGCACCCAGCGAGCTGCCCTACGCCCTGCCGCCCTTCGACCGGATCTCCGACGAGCACTACCGGCCCGCGTTCGAGGCCGGGCTGGCCGAGCACGCGGCGGAGATCGAGCAGATCGCGGCGCAGGAGGCCGAGCCGACGTTCGAGAACACCATCGTGGCCCTCGAGCGCGCCGGCGAGCTGCTGGGCCGCGTGGCGAGCGTGTTCTACAACCTGTCCGGCTCCAACAGCACCGACGAGATCCAGGCCATCCAGGCCGAGTTCGCGCCGAAGCTCGCCGCCCACCACGACGCGATCCACCTGAACCCGCAGTTGTTCGCCCGGATCGACACCCTCCACCGGCGGCGCGACGAGCTGGGCCTGGACGAGGAATCGCGGCGACTGCTCGAACGGCGGCACACCGACTTCAGCCGGGCGGGAGCCGGCCTCGGCGAGGCCGAGCAGGCCCGCCTGCGCGAACTGAACGGCCAGCTCTCCACACTGCAGACGAAGTTCCAGCAGAACCTGCTCAAGGACACCAACGAGCTGGCCGTCGTCATCACCGACCGCGCCGAACTCGACGGCTTCGGCGAGGGCGCGATCGCCACCGCGGCCGAAGCGGCGTCCGCGCGCGGCGAGGACGGCAAGTACGTGCTCACGCTGAGCCTGCCGACCAGCCAGGCGTCACCGCTGGAGACACTGCGCAACCGCGAAGTCCGCGAGCGCATCCACACCGCGTCGATGGCGCGGGGCAACCGCGGCAACGCCTGCGACAACAACGCCGTCGTCGCGGAAATCGTGCGCCTGCGCGCCGAGCGGGCGGTGCTGCTGGGCTACCCCAACCACGCCGCGTACGTCATCGCGGACGAGACGGCGAAGACGGCCGAGGCCGCCGCCGGGCTGCTCGAACGGCTGGCGCCCGCGGCGGTCGCGAACGCGCGTGCCGAAGCCGCCGAACTCCAGCAGCTGCTGGAGGCGGACGTGCCGGGCGCGAAGCTGCGGCCGTCGGACTGGCCGTTCTACGCGGCCCAGGTCCGCCGCGAGCGCTTCGACGTCGACACCGAGGCGCTGCGCCCGTACTTCGAGGCCGACCGCGTGTACCTCGACGGCGTCTTCTTCGCCGCGACGAAGCTGTACGGCCTGACCTTCACCGAGCGGGACGACCTGCCCAAGTACCACCCGGAGGTCCGGACCTTCGAGGTCTTCGACGCCGACGGCACCCCGCTGGGCCTGTACCTGCTGGACCTCTACACCCGCGACGCCAAGCGCGGCGGGGCCTGGATGAACACCTTCGTCGACCAGTCCGAGCTGCTCGGCCGCAAGACCGTCGTGGTCAACGTCCTCAACGTGAACAAGCCGCCGGCCGGCGAGCCGACGCTGCTCACCTTCGACGAGGTCGTCACCGCGTTCCACGAGTTCGGCCACGCCCTCCACGCGCTGCTCTCCTCGGTCCGCTACCCGACCTTCTCCGGCACCAACGTGCCCCGCGACTTCGTCGAATACCCCTCGCAGGTCAACGAGATGTGGATGCTGTGGCCGGAAGTCCTGGCGCACTACGCGAAGCACCACGAGACCGGCGAGCCGCTGCCGCAGGCGCAGGTGGACAAGCTCCTCGCCGCCCAGCAGTACGGCGAAGGGTTCTCCACCACCGAGTACCTCGCCGCGTCCCTGCTCGACCAGGCCTGGCACGGCCTCGGCGTCGACGACGCCGTGGGGGAGGTGCAGGCGTTCGAGGCGGAAGCACTCGTGAAGGCCGGAGTGGCTGTCGACGCGATCCCGCCGCGCTACTGCACGACCTACTTCGCCCACATCTTCAGCGGTGGCTACAGCGCCGGGTACTACTCCTACATCTGGAGCGAAGTCCTCGACGCCGACACCGTCCAGTGGTTCCGCGAAAACGGGGGACTGACCCGCGAGAACGGCGACCACTTCCGCCGCACCCTCCTGGGCCGGGGAGGCAGCGTCGACCCCATGGACGCCTTCCGAGCCTTCCGCGGCCGTGACCCGGAGATCGAGCCGCTGCTGGCCCGCCGCGGCCTCGACGGAGTCTGAGCGATCCGCAGGACCAGGTCACTCAGGTGATCTCAATAAGTGTATAACGAACTATACGTCGGGGTGATTTTCTTGAAAATCACCCCGACACCTTTCTCCTCAAAACAAGGCACAGACGGGGAAGGTCAGCCTCCTGAGACGATGCGGTCCACGAAACCGTAGGAGAGCGCCTCGTCGGCATCGAACCAGCGGTCCCGGTCGGCGTCGGCGGTGATGCGCTCGACGCTCTGGCCGGTCTGGCGCGCGGTGATCTCGGCGATGCGGCGCTTCATGCGGCCGAAGACCTCGGCCTGGATGGCGATGTCGGTGGCGGCGCCGCCGATGCCGGCCGAGGGCTGGTGCATCACGATGCGGGTGTTGGGCAGCAGGTAGCGCTTGCCGGGGGTGCCGGAGGAGAGCAGGAACTGACCCATGGAGGCGACGAAGCCGAGGCCGTAGGTGGCGACGTCCGGCTGGACGAGCTGCATGGTGTCGTAGATGGCCATGCCCGCGGTGACCGAGCCGCCGGGTGAGTTGATGTAGAAGGTGATGTCCTTGGCCGGGTCGTCGGCGGCGAGCAGGAGCAGCTGGGCGACGATCCGGTTGGCGACTTCGTCGGTCACCTCGGAGCCGAGGAAGACGATCCGGTCGCGCAGGAGCTGGTGGTACACCGATTCGTCGGGGGACTGGGCGGGGGCGTGCATGTCGGGCACGGCGAGAAGGGTCATGGGCCGACGGTAGGGCGCATGATCGGGTTCGCGGGGGTGGTTTCGCTGTGGGCGTGAGGTGTTCGCCGGGCGCGAAAGGGGCCGCCGTCCATTGCGGACGGCGGCCCCGGTTCGGTGGGTGGGCTCAGATGAGGCCGAGCTTCTGCACGGTGTCGCGTTCCTCGACGAGTTCGGCGACGGAGGCGTCGATGCGGGCGCGGGAGAAGTCGTCGATCTCCAGACCCTGGACGATCTTGTACTGGCCGTTCTCGGCGGTGACCGGGAAGGACGAGATGAGGCCTTCGGGGACGCCGTAGGAGCCGTCGGAGGCGACGGCGGCGGAGGTCCAGTCACCGGCCGGGGTGCCGTTGACCCAGGTGTAGACGTGGTCGATGGCGGCGGAGGCGGCCGAGGCGGCGGAGGAGAGGCCGCGGGCTTCGATGATGGCGGCGCCGCGCTTGGCGACGGTGGGGATGAAGTCGTTTTCGAGCCAGGCCTGGTCGACGGCGTCGGCGATGGCCTTGCCGCCGAATTCGGCGTGCTGGACCGAGGGGTACTGGGTGGCGGAGTGGTTGCCCCAGATGGCGACCTTCTTGAGTTCGGTCACCGGGACGCCGAGCTTCTTGGCGAGCTGGGCGAGGGCGCGGTTGTGGTCGAGGCGGGTCATCGCGGTGAAGCGGTCGGCAGGCACGTCGGGGGCGTGCGAGCGGGCGATGAGGGCGTTGGTGTTGGCCGGGTTGCCGACAACGAGGACCTTGATGTCGTCGGCGGCGCCGGCGTTGATGGCTTCGCCCTGGGGCTTGAAGATGCCGCCGTTGGCTTCGAGGAGGTCGCCGCGCTCCATGCCCTTGCTGCGGGGGCGGGCGCCGACGAGGAGGGCGATGTTGGTGCCTTCGAAGGCCTGCTTGGGGTCGTCGAAGATGTCGGTGCCGGCGAGGAGGGGGAACGCGCCGTCTTCGAGCTCCATCGCGGTGCCCTCGGCCGCCTTGACCGCCTGCGGGATTTCGAGCAGCCGCAGCTTCACCGGGACGTCCTGGCCGAGGAGCTGACCGGACGCGATGCGGAAGAGCAGCGCGTAGCCGATCTGGCCGGCGGCGCCGGTGACGGTCACGTTGACGGGGGCTTGGGTCATTGCGGTTCTCCAGCTTGAGACGACTTTGGCTTCTGCCTGTGAGCCTATCCCTCCCGGGCGTTGCCGTTCGGGTGCGTCCAGTCACTCCTGCTGGATCGATCAGGTGTCGGTCACGTTGGCGGCGAGCCGGGTGAGGAGGTCGGCGAGCTGGGCGATTTCGGTGTCGGTGAGGCCTCGGCGCATGCGCTGGTCGTGGGCGATGGCGGCGGTGGCGAGGCGGTGGAAGAGCTGTTCGCCGTCGTCGGTGAGTTCGACGAGGTGGACGCGGCGGTTGGCGGGGTCGCGGCGGCGGGTGACGAGGCCGGCGTCTTCCATGCCGTTGAGGTGGTGGGTGAGGGTGGCGCCCTGGATGCCGACGGCGTCGGCGAGTTCGCGCTGGTTGGCGACGGCTCTGGTTTTGAGCGAGATGAGGATCTGCCAGACGGGCTGGGAGCCGCCGGCGGCGGCGAGGGCCTGGTCGAAGGCGCGGGCGGCGGTTTTGGCGGTGCGGGCGAGGACGACGCCGATGGGGGCGGTGGCGGGTTGGGGCACGGGGTGACCTTAGCGCAGATGCCGAGAAGTCTAAGCGTTTGACATCTAATGGTTAGACTTCTAACGTTAAGGCATCGACCGGAAGGGGAACGCGATGAGCGTCGAAGAGCAGGTCCGCGAGTTCGGCCGGGTGTGGGCCGCGGCGGAGGAACGCGGCGACACCGAGGTGCTGGCCGGGCTGGCCACCGAGGGGTTCCGCCTGGTCGGGCCGCTGGGGTTCGTGCTGGACCGCGAGCAGTGGCTGGCGCGCTACCGCGACGGCGGGCTGGTCACCGAGAAGCTGGCCTGGTCCGGCGTCGAGGTCCGCGGCTTCGGCGGCACGGCGATCGCGATCGGCGTGCACGAACAGGTCGCCACGCACCGGGGGAACCCGGTGAACGGCCGCTTCCGCGCGACGCACGTGCTGGTCCGTGAGGACGATCGGTGGCGGCTGGCGGGGATCCACCTGAGCCCGATCGGTGCGCCGTTCGTCCCGGGTGGTGGCGCGCGATGAGCGTCGAACTGAATCACACGATCGTGTGCGCGACGGACCGGGAGAGGTCGGCGGAGTTCCTGGCCGGGATCCTGGGTCTGCGGACCGGTCCGGTGGCCGGGCCGTTCGTGCCGGTGCGGCTCGCGAACGGCGTCACGCTCGACTTCCTGCAGGTGGACCGCGTGACCAGTCAGCACTACGCGTTCCTGGTCGGCGACGCGGAGTTCGACGCGGCGATGGCGCGGATCGAGGCGGCCGGTGTCCCGTTCTGGGCGGACCCGTTCCACGAGCGGCCCGGCGAGATCAACGGCCTCAACGGCGGACGCGGGGTGTACTTCGCCGACCCCGACGGCCACAACCTCGAGCTGCTGACGAGGGAGTAGTCGTGCGGGTGAGCATCGGGGTCACGGACTTCTCGTGGCCGGACGACCTGACCGGGGAGCTCGCCGCCGTCGCGGTGGCGGCCGAGGACGCCGGGCTGGACACGCTGTGGGTGCCCGACCACCTGCTGCAGGCCGATCCGAACAGCACGCCGGACTCGGCGATGCCGGAGTCCGGCACGACGCTGGGTTTCCTGGCCGGGCGGACGAGCCGGATCGGGCTGGGCACGATGGTGTCGGCGGTGACGTTCCGGCCGCCGGCGGTGCTGGTCAAGGCGGTCACCACGCTGGATGTCCTGTCGGGCGGGCGGGCGGGGTTCGGGATCGGTGCCGGGCACCACGACGGTGAGGCGCGGGCGATGGGGCTGCCGTTCCCGCCGGTGGGCGAGCGGTTCGCGCGGGTGGAGGAGACCGTGCGGCTGGCGTTGCGGATGTGGGCGGGTGACGAGTCGCCGTTCGAGGGCGAGCACTACCGGCTCGAGCGTCCGGTCGGGAACCCGCGGCCGGTGCGGCGGCCGCCGATCCTCGTCGGCGGGGCGGGTGAGCGGCGGACGCTGCGGCTGGTGGCGCGGTACGCCGACGCGTGCAACGTGTTCGACATCCCGGACGGCGGGCGGACGGTGCGGCACAAGCTCGCGGTTCTGCGGCGGCACTGCGAGGAGGTGGGCCGGCCGTACGGGGAGATCGAGAAGACGATCAGCACGCGGCTGGCGCCCGGTGAGCCGGCGGAGTCGCTGGCGCGGCGGTGCGCGGAGTTCGCCGGGTGGGGCATCGACCACGCGGTGGTGATCACGGCCGGGCCGTGGCCGGTGGCGGGGGTGCGGACGCTGGGCCGGGCGGCCGCGCTGATCGCCTGAGCCGGACGTCACGCGGGTGATCGCGGGCGGGCGCCGGGGGAGCGGGGGTGCGAAATCGTTTTCTCCGCGCATTTATTCGCGACCGCCGGAATGGCGTTTACGAAAATTGTCGAACTGTGAGCAATGCCGCTTGGTGGGACGAGTGACCAGCGTTGCTCCGTTCAGCGGGGTTTGCTTCCATGATCCTTCCGCTACCATGGTCCGGCCCCCGTCCCCAATTTGAATGTATTGGGAAGGATTCCGATGCTGTCTGCGGTCGTTGCTGCCGTAATGGCGCTGTCCTCTGTGGTCGCTCCTCATGCGTGGAGCACTCCTCCGCCGCCCGACAAAATCGTGATCGACGTCGCGACCGTCAACGGCACCGGCTGTCCGCCCAACTCGGCCGCGGTCTCGGTGTCGCAGGACAACACGGCGTTCACGGTAACTTACAGCACTTACACGGCGCTGGTCGGTGTCGGCGCCGGTCCGCTGGATGCCCGGAAGAACTGCCAGATCGGCCTGCGGGTGCACGTGCCGCAGGGCTTCACCTACGGAATCGCGTCGGCCGACTACCGGGGATTCGCGCACCTGGAGCGTGGCGCGACCGGCCTGGAAAGAGCGAACTACTATTTCCAGGGTAATTCGCCGACGGCCTATCTCCAGCATTCGCTGGCGGGTCCGTTCGAGAACGACTGGCAATTCACTGATTCCACGGAAGTCGGTGCGATCGCATTCAAGCCGTGTGGCGAGGAACGCAACCTGAACATCAACACGGAATTGCGGGCCGCGGCCGGGACGTCGGATCCGAAGAAGACGACCAGCTACGTCACGATGGACTCGACCGACGGCAGCATCACGACCACCTACCACTTCGCGTGGCTCACCTGCCCGTGATCGGCTCCGGGTGACCGGAGGTCCAGAGGGGCGGCGCGGCCCGAGAAGCCGCGCCGCCCCGGTCAGGCCTTCGCCGGGGCCCGGGGATCGGTGGCTTCGACGCCGAAGACGCGGCCGAGGGAGACGAGGGCCTCGTCGAGGTGGCTGAGGCTGGACAGCACGGCCCGGGTTTCGGCCGCTTCGACGCGGTCGGAGACGGGAGTGCCGTCGTCGCGCACGAGCGTGCCGGGTGTGGGGCCACCCGGGGCGTTCAGCGCTTTGCGGAGCACGTCGATGTTGGCCAGCAGCCGTCCGGTGAACTGCCCGAGCCGGTCGGCGTCGGCGCCGGTGAGCTGGCCGGGCTGGGCGCGCGCGGCGACGTGGCGGGCGCGGAAGGCGATGGTTTCGAGGGTGGTGAGCACGTGCCAGCCGTAGTCGCGGCGGGCGCTGCGCAGGTTCACCGGGTGGGTCAGCGGTTCGATGGTGGTGCGGACCTGCTCGACGCTGCGGTCGAGGTCGCGGGAGAGTTCGATGATGTTGACGTTCTCCTCGCCGGCGAGCAGGCCGCGGGTGTGCTGCAAGAACTCTTCGAGGTCGTCGAGCACTTCGCCGACGTCGTCGAGCATGACCGAGCGGGTGCGCACCGGGACGATGACGACGGCGGCGAGGATCCCGGCCGCGGCGCCGACGGCGGTCTCGGCGACGCGGATCCAGAGCACTTCGAGGCTGAACGTGCCGAGCAGGCTGTAGAGCAGGCCGAGCATGCTGGTGACGAAGAAGGCCATCACCACCTGGGACACCCGCGCGGTGTAGACCATCCCGAACACGCACACGAGGATGAGGCCGAGGGTGGCGGCGGTGTTGCCGCCGACCAGGAGTGCGAGCAGGACGCCGCCGACGATGCCGATCAGGGTGCCGCCGAGGCGGCGGACGCCCTTGACGAAGGTGGCGCCGGCGCTGGAGGCGCCGATGAACACCACGAACACGGTGAGCACGGCCCAGTACCAGCGCTGGTGGGAGACGAGTTCGCCGCCGAGCACGGCGAGCCCGCCGCCGACGACGGCCTGGATCGCGCTGCGGGTCCGGTTGTCGTAGGCGAACTTCGGGGCCGGTTCGTCGTCTTCGTCGTCGGTGAGCGGGTCCGCGGTGGCTTCGGGGGCGGCGGCGCGCTGGGCACGGTCGTCGGCCAGCGCGAGTTCGGCCAGTGCCTTGCGGACGCCGTCGCCGGGGGCGGCGTGCTCGTCGATCCGGCTGCCCTCGACGAGCATCCGGCTGTACTCGCCGGTCTCGCTGATCAGCGGGAGTTCCCGCGGGTCGCGTTCCATGAGGGCCCGGAAGCGGGCGAGCCGGGCGATGAGGTCGTCGCGGACCTCGGCGGTCAGTTCGTCGGAGCAGGTGCGCTGGACGGTGCTGGCCAGCCAGCCGACGGCGAGTTCGACTTCGATGGCGCGGCGGCGCAGCACGTCGGCGGCGCGGGCGTCGACGACGTCGGGGGCGGCGTCCTCGATGAGCAGCACGCATTCGTGCAGCCGGGCCAGTGCCGACCGCAGCTGCTTGCGGGTGCGCTCGCTCCCGTTGACCGCGAGGTAGGCCTCGGTGGCGCGGACGACGGCGCCGAGGCGGGCGCGGAACGCGCGGCGCACGCGCAGGAACTCGGCTTCGGCGTTGTGCCGCAGCAGGACGAACCGGACGACGGCGTTGGCCAGGACGCCGACGCCGAGGGCCGTCAGCAGCTGCGGGACCTGCTTGACGTGGGCCTGCAGGAACATCGGGAAGAAGAACAGGAAGAAGGCGATCGAGCCGAGCGCGGTGCCGCGGGCGCCGAAGCGCTGGGCGTAGACGGCGACGAAGATCAGCAGGACGAACACGACGCTGTCCAGCGGCGGCAGCGTCGAGCCGAGGCTGGCCACGGTGATCGACGCGGCCCCGGTGAGGAAGGCCAGGACGAGGGTGACGCCCTGGCCGCCGGGGGTGGGGTCGTTGACGGTGAACGCCGTCATCATCGCGGCGATGGCGCCGACCAGGGTGACGGTGAGCGGGACGTGCGCGGGCAGCAGCGCGGCGACGGCGAGCACGATGCCGAGCACGGCGGAGCCGGCCAGGCGCAACCGGACCAGGCCGGGGTCGGCCGCGACGAGCCGGTCGAGAGCGGCGGTGCGGAACCGGTTCATCGGGCGAGGAGCTCCCACTGGGCGAGGGTGGCGCGGCGGCCGCGGGTGGCGGTGATCCGCAGCCGGTAGCGGGCGTGCGCGGCCGGGGTGGCGAGGACGAACGGGCGGGTCTGGCACCGCCAGCGGAACAGCTCGCCGTCGCGTTCGTCCAGCGTGGTCCATTCGACGCCGTCGTCGGAGCCTTCCAGCACCCACGCGCTCGCGTCGCCGCGGCGGGCGCCGGACGTCAGCGTGTACATGGTGACTTCGCGGGGTTCGCCGGTGACGGTGAATTCGATCTCCGGGGTGGCGCTGCGGAAGGTGACCTGGGTGCGGGTGGTGTCGTCGAACAGCGCGGCCACCTTGGTGCCGTCGGAGCTGGTCGCGGTGCCGGTGAGGTCGGTGACCGGTGCCGGGTGCTCGGCCGGGGGCGGCGGGGCACCCCAGCCGGCCGGTTCGGTGCCCAGGTCGAACACGAGCTCGGCGCCGTCGGCCAGGGTGGCGTGCGCGATGGACGTGCTTTCGTGCGGTTCGCCGTTGACCGTGAGCCCGCGGACGTACACCGTGTCCTCGGTGTGGCCGGGCGCGTGGACGACCAGCTTCTTGCCCCCGCCCAGGTGCACGGTCGCCTTCTCGAACAGCGGCGAGCCGAGTGCGTAGCGCGGGCTGCCGACGGCGAGGGGGTAGAAGCCGAGGGCGCTGAAGACGTACCAGGCGGACATTTCGCCGTTGTCCTCGTCGCCGGGGTAGCCCTGGCCGATCTCGCTGCCGAGGTAGAGCCGCCGCAGCACCTCCCGCACGACGGCCTGGGTCTTCGCGGGTGCGCCGGCGAGGTTGTAGACGTAGGGGATGTGGTGGGAGGGCTGGTTGGAGTGGCCGTACTGGCCCATCCGGACGTCGCGGGCCTCGGTCATCTCGTGGATCAGGCCGCCGTACGCGCCGGGACGGCGGCCGGTCTCCGGTGTGGCGAAGAAGGTGTCGAGCTTGGCTTCCAGTCCCGCGGTGCCGCCGTGGAGGGCGGCCAGGCCGGGGCCGTCGTGCGGGGCGGTGAAGGCGGTGTTCCAGGCGTTGGTCTCGACGAAGTCGCCGCCCCAGGCGGCCGGGTCGTAGCCCTCGGGGGCGAACTTGCGGCGGCCGTCGCGGTGGCGGCCCTGGAAGAAGCCGATCTCCGGGTCGAAGTGGTGGACGTAGTGCTTCGCGCGCTCGCGGAAGTAGGCGGCGTAGTCGGCGTACATCCCCGCTCGCGCTCCGGCACTTTCCCGTGAAAGTGCCTCCGCGAGGTTGGCCAGGCCGAAGTCGTTGATGCAGCCTTCCAGGGCCCAGGACAGTCCTTCGTGGACCGACACCGGCGTGTAGTGCAGGAAGATCGACTCTTCGAGTCCCTTGCGGCCGACCGCCCGGCGCGGCGGGGTGACGGTGGCGTTCTTCAGCCCGGCGTCGAAGGCGGCCTCGACGTCGAAGCCGCGCACGCCCTTGAGGTAGGCGTCGGCGAAGGCGACGTCGGAGCTGGTGCCGGTCATCAGGTCCGCGTACCCGGGGGAGGACCAGCGGGCGATCCAGCCGCCTTCGCGGTACTGCTGGACGAAGCCGTCGATCATCCGGCCGCAGCGTTCCGGGGTGAGCAGGGCGTACGCGGGCCAGGTGGTGCGGTAGGTGTCCCAGAAGCCGTTGTTGACGTACAGCTCGCCGTCGACGACCTTCGCCCCGGTCCGACGCCGGGTGCTGGGCCACCACCGGCGCACGACCGGGCTGGCGTGCCGGATGCCCTTCGGCGTGTTCTCGTGCGCCTCGTTCGGGTACAGGAACAGCCGGTAGAGGTTGGAGTACAGCGTGGTCCGCTGGTCCTCGGTGGCGCCTTCGACCTCGACCCGGCCCAGCTCCTCCTGCCACCGCCGCCTGGCCTGCGCGGCCACCTGCTCGACCGTCGACCCGGCCGGGATTTCCAGCTCGAGGTTGCGCTTGGCCTGGGCCAGGCTGATCAGCGACGTGGCGATCCGCAGCGTGACGTCGGGGCCGTCGAACTCGAAGTACCCCGAGACCCGCCGCCACGGCGGGAAGCGGAGCTTGGCGCCGCGGGTGGCGGGGGCGTCGGTCACGGCGTAGACGAACATCCGGCGGGCCCCGGCCGACAGCCGGCTGCGGACTCGCGTGTAGCCGGTGATCACGCCGGTGTCGGCGTTGATGCGCAGCCGGCCGCGGTTGCGGACGTTGTCGAACAGCAGCCAGCCGTGCTTGGTGGGGAAGGTGAACCGCATGATCGCCGCGTGCGAGGTGGGCGCGAGGTCGGCGGTCATCCCGTTGGCGAACCGGACGCCGTAGTGGTGCGGCGAGTCGGTCTCGTCGTCGTGGGAGAAGGCCAGGGCGCGCTTGCGGCGGTCGCGTTCGACCGGGCCGGTGCCGGGCATGAGGTGGAAGGTGTGCCGGTCGCCCATCCACGGGCTCGGCTGGTGCGACAACGCGAAGGCCTGCAGCGCGGGCCGGTTCTGCTCGTCGTTGTGGCGGTGGTAGGAGTACAGCCAGTTGGTGACGCCGGCGTCGGTGACCGGGGTCCAGAAGTTGAACCCGTGCGGCACCGCCGTCGCCGGGATGTTGTTGCCGCGGGAGAACTGGTCGCTGGAGTGCGTGCCGCGGGTGGTGCGGACACAGTCGACCGGGTCTCGCGGCGGCTCGGGGCGTTCGGCGATCCGGACGTCGTCGAGCCAGCCGGTGATGTCCCCCGGCGCGTCGGTGCGCAGCACGATCCGGGCGATCCGGCGTCCGGCGAACGTCCCCAGCGGACGGCGGACGGGGTTCCACTGGTCCACCCACAGCGTCTTGTCGTCCACCGGGTCGAACCCGGCGCTGGTGCCGTCGGCGAACTCGACGTCGAGGCTGACGCGGGTGGCGTGGTAGGCGGGGATGTCGCCGTCGGCCACCGGGAAGACCACATAGGACAGCTCGGTGCGGCCGGTGACGGGCACGTCGAGTTCGAACAGGACGGCCCGGGGCCGGGCGGTGTAGCGCAGGGCGCGCGTGCCGGTGAAGCCGGCGCCGGTCCTGGCCGTGGGGGAGCGGTCCGGGCCGCTGCCGACCTGCAGGCCGGTATCCGCCGGCTGCGGGTCACCGGTTTCGAAGGACGAGAAGAACACGGCGTCGGACATGCGCCCACCGTAACCGCCGCCGAACGGCCCAGCGTGCTGAAACACTGCTGCCCGCGCCGGGGTGCGGGCAGCAGTGTCCTCATCAGGCGACGGCGGTGCCCTCCAGCTCGACCAGCTGGCCCGGGATCGCCAGCCTGCTCACCCCGAGCATCGTGGTGGCCGGGGCCACCCCGGCCGCGCCCAGCCGCGCCGCCAGCACGCCGTAGTGCGGGAACAGCCCGTCGACGTCGGTGGTGTAGACGGTGAGCCGGACCAGGTTCGCCAGGGACATGCCTGCCTCGGCGAGCACGGCTTCCAGGTTGTCCACGCTCAACGCGAGCTGGGCGGCGATGTCCCCCTCGTGCCGGGGCTTGCCCTCGGCGTCCATCGACGTCTGCCCCGAGCAGTACAGGGTGCGGGTCTGCCCGGAGACGACCTCCCCCTGGTTGAAGCCCAGCTCCAGCGACCACGTCACCGGGTTGACCGCCGTTCGTTCCAGTGCCACATCAGCTCCGTTCGTTGCGAGTACTGCGCCGGGGAGCTTTCCGGGCAATCACGACATCTTGTGTCGTGTATTCGCTACGGTTCTGCGGGTGCGTGCCGATCGCCTGGTGTCCCTGGTGCTCTTGCTGCGCCGGCGCGGGCGGCTGACCGCGGACGCGCTGGCCCGCGAGCTGGAGGTGTCCACCCGCACGGTGCTGCGCGACATCGACGCGCTGTCGGCGGCGGGCGTCCCGGTCTACGCCGAACGCGGCCGGCACGGCGGGTTCGCCCTGCTGCCCGGGTTCCGGACCGAGCTCACCGGGCTGAACCACGACGAGGCACTGGCCCTGCTGACCACCGGGCGAGCGTTCGGCCTCGGCCCGGCGCTGGCCTCGGCGATGCGGAAGGTGGCCGACGCCCTGCCCGAAACCCAGGTGGCCACGGCCGAGCGGTTCCTCGTCGAACCCGAGACGGACCTGCTCTCCCGCCGTCCCGTCGTCGACGAGGCCGACCCGGCGACCATGGCCGGGGTCCGCCGCGCGGTCCTGAGTGGTCGCCGGCTGCGGATCCACTACGCGGCCACGGGCCAGGACCCGCAGTGGCGCACGGTGGACCCGATCGGCCTGGTCACCGTTCGCGACCGCGGCTACCTGCTGGCCACCAGGGCGGGCGCGGACCGGACCTACCGGCTGTCCCGCATCCTGGCCGCCGAGCCGCTGGACGAACCCGCCGAACGGCCGGCCGAGGTCGACCTGGCCCGCATCTGGCACCAACGCTGCGCCGCCTTCCTGGCCGACGGCCACCTCACGGCGCGGGTCCGGGTCCGCCCGGCCCGCAGGGAAGACCTGCTGGGCACGGCGGTGGCGGTCCGCGCCGAGGAACCCGAGGACGACGGCTGGCTGCGGTTCGAGGTCACCTACCAGGACGCCTGGCACGCGGAGTGGGCGCTGTGGCAGCTGGGCACGGACGCCGAAGCCCTCGCACCCCCGTCCCTGCGCACCGCCCTGCGGGACCGCGCCACGGCGATCGCCACCCGCTACGCCGACCCGGCCTAGCGTTGCAGTGAATGACTCATTCCTGGCGTCGGACGCCAGGAATGAGTCATTCACTGCAACGGTTCCGGACGAAAAGAGTGAAGGCCACCCCGAGTGACCGGAGTGGCCTTCACCGCACTACCGCAAGGGCTACATCTTGGCGCACTGCCCGGCGACCGGGCCGCGCACCGTGTTCGGCAGGTCGTGATCCGTCGGCGCCGGGTTGTTCACCGCGCACGCCAGCGGGCCGCCCACCGTGCTCGACGTCAGCACCGGCCCGTGGTTGCCCGTCAGCGCCACCGGCCCGCCGATGTCGGTCAGCTCGATCGACACCGTCCCGGTCGCCCCGGTGATCGCCACCGGACCGGCCACCTTCGTGCGGTTCAGCACCACCTGAGCCGCACCCGTCGCCGCCAGCGGGCCCTTGATCTGGCCGCCGCGGACGATCAGCGAAGCGCCGCCGGTCACCGTGACCGGGCCCGACACCGTCGCGTTCTCCAGGCACACCGTCCCGCTCGAAACCGACAGCGGACCGGACGAAGCACCCGTGATCGTCTTCGTGCAGGCCGCGTCCGGCTTGCCCAGCAGCTCGAACTCGGCCAGCTGCGCCGGGGCGCCGGTGCTGGTCGCGGTCACCTCGAGCCGGTAGTAGGCGTAGTGCGCCGGGTCGGCCACCTTGAACGCGCGGGTCTGCTGCCGCCAGCTGAACGCCTGGTTCTCCTGCCGGTCGGCCACCGCCCACGTCTTGCCGTCGTAGGAGCCCTTCAGCACCCAGCTCTTCGGGTCACCCGCACCGGTCTGGGACGTCAGCGTGTAGTGCGTGACGGCCTCGTCGGTCGAGTTCAGCTGGTACTGCACGGCCCCGGTGACCGCGGCCTGGGTGCGCGAGGTGTTGTCCACCAGCGCGGCCGCGTTCGAGCCGTCCGAAGTGGACAGCGTCCCCCGGCCCGGGCCGGTCTCGTCGTGCAGCGGCGCCGGAGCGGCGTCACCGGTCGTGATCGACTTCGGCGCGTCGTCCGGGCCGGTGCCCCACGCCGAGGGGTTCGGGCCCATGTCGAAGTCGATGACCCCGCCGCGGGCGATCAGGTCGTGCGGCAGCGACGTCGAGGAGTACGCCTTGCCGTTGACCTTCACGCCCTGGACGTAGACGTTCTTCGCGCTGTTCTTCGGCGCGTTGATCACCAGGTCCTTGCCGCCGGCCAGGTGGATCGTCGCCTTCTTGAACAGCGGCGACCCGATCGCGTAGTTCGGGCTGCCCATCTGCAGCGGGTAGAAGCCCAGCGCGCTGAACGTCCACCACGCCGACTGCTCGCCGTTGTCCTCGTCACCCGCGTAGCCCTGGCCGATCTCGCTGCCGGTGTAGAGCCGCGAGAGCGCCTCGCGGACCTTCGCCTGCGTCTTGGCCGGCTGGCCCGCGTAGTCGTACATGTAGAGCGTGTGGTGCGAGGCCTGGTTGGAGTGCCCGAGCTGGCCCATCCGCACGTCGCGGGCCTCCCGCATCTCGTGGATCACCCCGCCGTAGGAGCCCGGGAAGTTCGCGGTCTCCTGGTCGGCGAAGAACGCGTCCAGCTTCTTCGCCAGGCCGGCCTTGCCGCCGTAGAGGTTCGCCAGGCCCTGACCGTCCTGCGGCACGGAGAACGCCATGCCCCAGCCGTTGGTCTCGGTGTAGTCGATGCCCCACACCCGCGGGTCGTAGTCCTGCGGCGACCGGCTGAACTTGCCCGCCGCGTCCCGGCCCTGGAAGAACCCGACACTCGGGTCGAACAGGTTCACGTACTGCTGCGCGCGGCTGGTGAAGTACTCGTAGTTGGCCAGGTACTCCTGCTTGCGCGGGTCGCTCGCCGGAGCTTCGTCGTAGAGCTTCTTCGACAGGTTCGCGATGCCGAAGTCGTTGACGTACCCCTCGATCGACCACGAGAACCCGTGGTCGGCCGTGTTGGGCGAGTAGCCGAGGAAGATGCCCTCGTCGATGCCCTTGCGGCCGACCGCGTTGTTCGGCGGGGTCACCGTCGCGTTCTTCAGCGCCGCGTCGTAGGACGCCTTGACGTCGAAGTTGCGCACGCCCTTGAGGTAGGCGTCGGCGAACGCCACGTCCGAGCTGGTGCCGGTCATCAGGTCGGCGTAGCCGGGGGAGGACCACCGCGAGATCCAGCCGCCGTCGCGGTACTGCTGCACGAACCCGTCGACCATCTTCCCGGCCATGTCCGGCGTGAGCAGCGAGTACGCCGGCCAGGTCGTGCGGTAGGTGTCCCAGAACCCGTTGTTGACGTAGGTCTGGCCGTCGACGATCTTCGCGCCGGTCTGCGTCGGGGTGTCCGCGCCGGCCTTCGGGGAGACGAAGCTCGCGTACTGGTACTTGGGCTTCTCCGGGGTGCCGGTGTTCTCGAACCCGGAGTTCGGGTAGAGGAACAGCCGGTAGAGGTTGGAGTACAGCGTCGTGAGCTGGTCCTTAGACGCGCCCTCGACCTCGATCACCTTCAGCTGGTCGTCCCACAGCCGCTGGGCGGCGTCGCGGACGGTGTCGAAGGTCGCGTTCGGCGCGATCTCCTGGGCCAGGTTCTTCTTGGCCTGGTCCACGCTGATCAGCGACGTCGCGATCCGCATGGTCACCGTCTTGTCGGCGCCCGCGGCGAACCGCAGGTAGCCGGTGACGTTGTCGCGGCCCTGGCCGGTGATCTTCCCGCCCGCGGTGACCGGCTTGTCGAAGGTGGCGTAGACGAACATCCGCCCCGCCCCGGCCGACAGGCCGCTCTTGACGTCGGTGTAGCCCGACAGCGTGCCGCTCGCGGTGTCGAGCGTCAGCCCGCCCTGGTTCTTGTAGTTGTCGAAGATCAGGCTCGAGTCACCGCCCGGGAAGGAGAACCGGAACACCGCCGCGTGGTCGGTCGGGGCGATCTCGGTCTTGATCCCGTTCTCGAACTGCACGCCGTAGTAGTGCGCGCGAGCGGTCTCGTTGTCGTGCTTGAACGCCAGCGCCCGGGCGTCGCGGTTGGCGTCCGGCACCCCGGTGGCCGCCGACGGCATCACCTGGAAGGTCTGCCGGTCGCCCATCCACGGGCTCGGTTCGTGGCTGACGCTGAACGCCTGCAGCTCCGGCAGGTTCTGCTCGTTGTTCTGGGAGTGGTAGTTGTACATCCACCGCACGTCGCCGTTGTCGGCGTTCGCGTCGGTCACCGGGGTCCAGAAGTTGAACCCGTGCGGCACCGCGGTGGCGGGGAAGTTGTTGCCGCGGGAGAAGGTGCCGTTGGCCATCGTGCCGCGCGTGGTGAGCACGTTGTCGGTCGGGCGGGTGCTGGCCGGCGGCGTCGGCGTCGCCGAGATCTTCACGTCGTCCAGCCAGCCCTGCAGCGAGCCGGGACCGTCGGGGTTGTCGAAGCCGACCAGGATCCGGTCGATCGTCTTGCCCTTGGCCACCGTGCCGATCGCCGAGCGCACCAGGTTCCACTGATTGGTGTAGAGGACCTTGCTCTTGCCCTGGCCCTCCGGCGTCAGCGGGAACCCGTACTGGTCGGTCGCGCCGAGGTCGCGCAGCCGGGTGCCGTCGGTGAAGACCAGGTCGATCGCCACGTTCGTGCTCTGGTACTTCAGGTCACCGGTGATGAACTGCGGCTGGACCTTGTACGACAGCTCGGTCGAGGCCACGACGGGGAGGTTCACGTCGAAGACCTTGTTGTAGGAGAAGCCGTGCGGCTGGGTCTGGCTGCCGGAGTAGCGGAACGCCTTCAGGCCGGTGAAGCCGACGCGGTTCTTGTTCGTGTAGCCGGTGGTCGGCCCGGAGTCGGTGAAGGTGCGCATGTTCGGCAACGGCGGCGGCGCGGGCTCGTCGTTGGCCAGCAGCAGCTCCGAAAGCTGCAGGATCGGGCCGCCGTTGTTGCGCGTGATGACCAGCCGGAAGTACCGGTAAGCCGCGGTCGGCGCGGCCAGCTTGTAGTCCTTCTGCTGGAACCGCTCGGTGAACGCCTGATCGGCCTGCTTGTCCAGGTCGGTCCACGAGCTCGCGTCGTCGGAGCCCTGCAGCGTCCAGTCACGGGGGTCGCGCTCGGCGAAGTCGTTGGCCGAGGAGATCGCGTAGTGCGTGATCGACGTCGGCTCCGACAGCGTGATCTGCGCCGAGGCCGTCGGGTCCCAGGACAGCCACTTCGTGTCGGTGGTGCCGTCGACGAGGTTGGCGACGACCTCGCCGCCGCCGGTGTTCTCGCTGGTGGCGCTGGTTTCGGTCACCTTGCCCCGGATGTCGCCGGGGATCGCGGTGCCGTTCGCGCCGTTGATCCCGGACGCGCGGGGCTTGCCCGCCGCGTCGGTGTCGACCGTGTCGGTCCACGTCGGCTGGACGTCACCGGGCTCGAAGGAGGACGAGAAGTCGGGCGGAAGGGCGTCTTCGGCGGCGGACGAGGCCGCGGGGAGGGCGACCAGGCCGGCGGCGACCACAGCGGCGGTCACCAGGAAAGCGACCGGCGGTCTGGCGCTTCGGGGCATCGTTGCTCCAAGCTCGGAGGGCGGATTTCAGCAGCGCCGCGCAGGCGGGGACCGGCGGCGCCACCGAAGGGAAACGCGCGGGTGACATCGATGTCAAGACCGCTCGCCAAACCTGACCGGAATCAGACAACGCGGAAAACACGGCGGCTTTTCCACCCGCGCGAAATCCCCTCTCCACGGCCCGGCGGCCTCGCTATCGTCACGATCATGACGACACCCGAACCCGCCGACCGCGTCCTCGCCCGCGCTTCCCTCGCCGAAGGCGACCCGACCGCCTGGTTCGACCGGCTCTACACCGCCGCCGCCCGCGGCGAGGCCGAGGTCCCGTGGACCCGCGGCAAGCCGAACCCCGACCTGGCCGCCTGGGTCCGCCCCGGCGACGGCCGCCGGGCCCTGGTGGTGGGCAGCGCGCTGGGCGACGACGCGGAGCTGCTGGCCGCCCACGGCTGGGCCGTCACGGCCTTCGACGTCGCCCCGACCGCGGTCGAGGCCGCCCGCGCCCGGTTCCCCGAATCCGCCGTGGACTACGTCGTGGCCGACCTGCTGCACCCGCCGGCCGACTGGGCCCGCGCGTTCGACCTGGTCGTGGAGATCATCAACATCCAGGCCATGCCGCGGGAGTTCCGGCCCGCCGCCGTGGCGTCACTGGCCTCGTTCCTCGCCCCGGGCGGTACAGCCCTCGTCAGCGAGGTGGCGGAGGAAAATCAGGACATGGCGAACTGGCAGGGCCCGCCGTGGCCGTTCAGCCGCGCGGAGGTCGAATCCGTGGCCCAGGACGGCGTCCGGCTGGTCAGCCTGGAAACCATCCACGACGGCGCCCGCTACTGGGCCACCTTCACCCGCTAGCCCGGTGCCGGCCGGGTGTCGTCCCCACCACGGCCGTGAACGCCGCGATGAAGTGGCTCGGGTTCGCCCAGCCGCACGCCCGGGCCGTGGACGCGGTGTCGTGGCCGTCGGCGAGCAGGATCAGCGCGTGGCCGATGCGCACCTGCGTGCGCCACGCGGGGAACGTCATCCCCAGCTCGTCCCGGAACAACCGGCTGAGCGTGCGCGCGCTCGCGCCGACCCGCTGCCCCAGCTCCGCCAGCGAGGCGGTGTCCCCGGGGTCGGCGTACAGCCGCCGCGCGATCGCCCGCAACCGGTCGTCGCGGGGCTCGGGCAGGTGCAGGGGCTGCTCGGGCGCTTCACGCAGCTCGTCCACCAGGACCCGGCGCAGGCGCGCACTGGCGGCCCGGTCGTACTCGCGCGGGCCGGTGAGGGCCAGCAGCACCTCCCGGGCGAGGGGCGAAGCGGTGAACACGGCGGGACGGCCGGAGACGAGCCGGGCCGACGCCGCCGAGAGGAACACGATCCGCATGTCGGTGTGGCCGTGCGCGCGGTGCCGGTGGACGAACCCGGCCGGCGTCCAGGCCACCCGGTTGGCCGGCACGATCGACGTCCCCCGCTCGGTGTGCACCGACAGCACGCCCCGGGCCGCGTAGACCAGGTGACCGCGGTCGTGGGCGGCCGCCTCGCTGGTGCCGCCCGGCGGCCACAGGTGCACCCCGCCGGACGGCCAGATCCGCGACGTCGGCTCGGCTTGGCGGGTTTCGGGCATGATTTGGCATTCTACCGGTGGTCGGCCACCCGGTCCGGCGGTGACAGTGGACGCATGAACACGATGCGAGCGGCGGTGTGTGCCCGGGCCGGCGGGCCGGAAGTGCTGGAGATCCGGGAGCTGCCGATTCCGGCGGTCCGGGACGGCTGGAGCCTGGTGCGGGTCGAGGGCGCCGGCCTGAACCGGTCGGAGCTGCGGACCCGACAGGGGCACTCCCCGGACGTGGTCTTCCCGCGGGTGCTCGGGATCGAATGCGTCGGGACCGTCGCCGCCTCGACCGACCCGCGGATCCCCGAGGGCACCACGGTCGCGGCGGTGATGGGGGAGATGGGCCGCGCCTTCGACGGCGGCTACGCGGAATACGCCCTGCTGCCCAACCCGCTGCTGATGCCGGTCACCACCACCCTGGCCTGGGACGTGCTGGCCGCGCTCCCCGAGACCTACCTGACCGCGCAGGGCGCGCTGGACGCGCTCGGGATCGGCCCGGGCAGCGCCGGACGGCTGCTGATCCGCGGCGGCACGTCCTCGGTCGGGCTGGCCGCCGCCGCCATCGCGACCGCCCACGGCCTCGACGTCGCCGCGACCACGCGCCGTCCGGGCAAAGCGGCCGCCTTGACCGGCCACGTGCTCATCGACGACGGCGGCCCGCTGACCGGCCTGCCGCGGCTGTGGCCCGAGGGCCCGGACTGGGTCCTCGACCTCGTCGGCGCCCGCACGGCGGTGGACTCCCTGCGCCTGGTCCGCCGCGGCGGCACGGTCTGCGTGGCCGGCTCGCTCAGCGGCTGGATCGTCCCGGACTTCGAGCCCATCGCGAAGATCCCCTCCGGCACCAAGCTGACCGCCTTCCACAGCAACGACCGCCGAGGCAGCACGCACCTGCTGCGGCGGATCATCGGCGAAGTCGAAGCCGGCACCTACCACCCGCACGTCGACCGGGTCTTCCGCCTCGGCGACATCGCCGCCGCCCACCGGTACATGGAGGAGGACCGCGCCGCCGGAAAACTCGTCGTCGTGCCCTGACCCGGTGGCCTAGGCTCGGTGATCATGCCCACCCAGTCACTGCAGATCCCCACCGCCGACGGCCAGGCCGACGCCTTCGCCGCGTTCCCCGCCGACGGCGGACCGCACCCCGGGGTGCTGATGTACCCGGACGGCTTCGGCATCCGGCCCGTGCTGCGGGAGATGGCCGCCGAGCTGGCCGAGCACGGCTACTACGTGCTCGTCCCGAACACCTTCTACCGCCACGGCCCGGCGCCGGTGCTCGAACTCCCCGAGCACATCGGCGAAGAGGCCCGGCCCGCGATCTTCGCCCGGCTGATGCCCATGATCGAGGCGCACACCACCGAACGGATCCTGCGCGACGCCGAGGCCTACGTCGAGTTCCTCACCGCCCGGCCGGAGGTCGGTCCCGGCCCGGTCGCGACGACCGGTTACTGCATCGGCGGCCTCCTGGCCACCCACACCGCCGCGGCTCATCCCGACCGGGTGGCCGCGCTCGCCGCGTTCCACGCTCCGGTGGCCGCCGCCGGACCCGACCGCCTGCACCGGATCACCGCGCGGGCCCACTTCGGCCACGCCGCAACCGACCTGACGCCCGAGGCCCTCGGCGAGCTCAACCGGACCCTGGACGCCGCGGGCCTCGAGTACACCTCCGAGATCTACCCCGGCACGGTCCACGGCTTCACCATGGCCGACACCGACGCCTTCGACCCCGCCGCCCTGAAGCGGCACTGGGAAAGCCTGCTGGCTCTCCTCGACCGCGCCCTCTAGCAGTTCTCGAGGAACCGGGTCAGGACGCGGGTGCCGAAGTGCAGGCCGTCCACCGGCACCCGCTCGTCCACCCCGTGCGCCATCGCCCGGTACGGGAACCCCTTCGGCAGCCACAGCGGCGCGAAGCCGTAGCAGTCGATTCCCAGCTGTGCGAACGCCTTCGCGTCCGTCCCGCCGCCCAGGCAGTACGGCACCACCACCGCCTCGGGATCCTCCGCCTGCAACGCGCTCGCCATCGCGGTGAACCATGGCGAGTCGACCGGCGCCTGCACCGGCGGCTGGTGCGCGACGAACTCGCGCGTCACGCCCTCGCCGAGCAGCTCGTCCAGCACGGCGAACAACTCCTCCTCGGTGCCCGGCAGCACCCGCACGTCGACCTGCGCGGTCGCCGTCGAGGGAATCACGTTCACTTTGTAGCCCGCGTCCAGCATCGTCGGGGTCGTGCTGTTGCGGACGGTCGGCAGCACCAGTGAGCCCGCCGGCCCGAGCGCGGCGACGGCCGCGGCCACGGAGTCCGAAGAGGACAGATCGACCGGGACGCCCAGCGCCGCGCCGGTCCGCTCCAGGAACGCCCGCACCGCCGGGGTCAGCGACACCGGCCAGCGGTGCGCGGCGATCCGGTGCAGCGCACCCACCAGCCGGGTGACGGCGTTCTCGTCGTTCGGGCGCGAGCCGTGCCCGGCCCGGCCGCGTGCGGTCAGCCGCAGGTGCGCCGTCCCGCGCTCGGCCGTCCCGACCGGGTACAGGTGCACGTCCCGGCCGTCGGCCGCGGGCACGTGGTAGGTGTAGCCACCCGACTCGCTGATCGCCGCCGCACACCCCTCGAACAGCTCGGGGTGGGAAGAGACCAGCCAGTGCGCGCCCCACTCGCCGCGGTCCTCCTCGTCGGCGACGAACGCCAGCACCAGCTCCCGCCGCGGCCGCGCCCCGCCGGCCAGCGCCGCGAGCACCATCGCCACGAAGTCCTTCATGTCGGTCGCGCCGCGGCCCCACAGGTACCCGTCGCGCACCTCGCCGGCGAACGGCGGCACCGACCAGTCCGCCGCGTCCGCCGGGACGACGTCCAGGTGCCCCTGCACCAGCAGCGCCGGCAGCGCCGGGTCGGTGCCCGGTACCCGCGCGACCACGCTCGCCCGGCCCGGTGCGGCCTCCAGGATCCGCGACGGGATGCCCAGGCCGTCCAGGAACGCGGCCACGTACTCCGCCGCCGGCCGCTCCGGGTTCGCGTCGTTGTTCCCGCGGTTGGTCGTGTCGAACCGGATCAGGTCCGCGCACAGCTCGACGACGTCAGCCATAGATACCCTGCACCGCCCCCGCCGCGATCGCCGTGACCACCTTGAAGCACTTCATCGCCTCGGTCATGGTCGGCGCGTCGAACCCGACCCGCCGCGTCCCGATCTGCTCCACCGTCGGGATCACCGCCGTCGCCTGGGCCAGGTGGCTGGCGTCGAACTCCACCTCGATCCGGTGCGGGCCGACCTGGCGTTCTTCCCGGCCGGCCCGGCCCACCGCGTCGGCCGCGGCGCCGGTCAGCAGCTCCGCCGTGCGCGCGGGCGGCAGGCAGATCGCCGCGTACCGGCTCACGCATTCCTTCACCTGGACCAGCTCCGCCTCCGGAGCGTAATCACGGGCGTCGTCACACGTTTTGTCGTCACCCGAAACGAGCAGGACAGGGACCCCGTACTCCGCGGCCATGCCCGCGTTCAGCCGGCCCTCGCTCGCCGGGACGTCGTCCAGCCACACCCCGGTGATCTGGTTCTCCAGGTAGGTGTGGGAAAGCACGCCGTCGAAGCCCGCGCCGGCGTGGTAGCCGAGGAACACCACACCGTCCACACCGGAATCGACGCCCTGCATCATCGACAGCGGCTTGTGCCGCCCGGTGAGCATCCGCGCCCGCGGGTCGAGGTCCTCCAGCAGCAGGTTCCGTTGCGAGGAATGGGCTTCGTTGACCAGCACGTCACTCGCCCCGGCCTCGTACAGCCCGGCCAGCACCGCGTTGACGTCGCCGGTGAACAGCCGCCGGAAGCGGTCCCACTGCGGCGAACCGGGCACGACGTCGTCGGTCCAGGTCACGCCGGTGGCGCCCTCCATGTCCGCCGAGATCAGGATGCGCATGCCGCGCACTCTAGCCAGCACGCCCGGGCCCCGGACGCGGAACGCCGCCATTGCCGAATATCACCCAGCGTGACGATCAGGACGTCGATAACGATCGGGCACCTGCCGAGGTGGCAACATATTGCGCGGTTGTCCCGATATGTGGTTACTTCTCGTCCTTGGGGAGGCTCACAAGCGAACGATGGGGTGGTTTTCGGTGCAGGTGCAACACAGAACCGGGCGGCTCGCCCGCGTGGGCGCGGTCGTCGCGGCCGCGACGCTGGCGGCGATCCCGCTCGCCGTTCCCGCCCAGGCCCAGCAGGGCAAGGTGCTGCGGGTCGCGCTCACCACCGGCATCGACCACCTCAACCCGTTCACCGCCGTGCTCTCGGCGTCCACCCAGATCGGCCGGTTCACCTTCGAGTTCCTGACCGTCCCGGACGCGGCGAAGGCCGAAGCCTCGCCCGCGCTGGCCGAGTCGTGGACCCCGTCGCCGGACAAGCTGACCTGGACGTTCAAGATCCGCAGCGGCGTCAAGTGGAGCGACGGGCAGCCGGTCACCGCGAAGGACGCGGCGTTCACGTTCAACCGGATGCTCACCGACGAGAACGCCCGCACCGCCAACGGCAACTACGTGGCCAACTTCGACACGGTCACCGCCCCCGACGACACCACGCTCGTCATCAAGACCAAGACCGTGCAGGTCAACATGAACCTGCTCGACGTCCCGATCGTGCCCCAGCACATCTGGGAACCGGTCAAGGACCTCAAGGACCCCTCGACCGACACCCTCGCCGTCGCCGGCGTCTCCGACGGCCCCTACCAGCTCACCGAGTACAAGCCCAACGAGTACGTCAAGTTCAAGGCCAACAAGGACTACTGGCGCGGCGCCCCCAAGGTCGACGAACTGCAGCTGCTGCAGTTCAAGGACACCGAAGCCGCGGTCAACGCGCTCAAGCAGGGCGAAGTCGACGTCATCAACCGGCTCAACCCCAACCAGTTCACCGCGCTGCAGGGCCAGCAGGGCATCACCACCAACGCCGCCCCCGGCCGCCGCTACGACGAGCTGTCGATCAACTTCGGCGTCACCGACAACGCCAACAACCCGATCGGTGACGGCAACCCGGTCCTCAAGGACCTCAACGTCCGCAAGGCCATCGCGCAGGCCGTCGACACCAAGGCCATCGTCGACAAGGTCCTCAAGGGCCTCGGCCAGGTCGGCGGCGGTGTCGTGCCCGCCGTCTACTCCGCCTACCACTGGGACCCCAGCGACGCCGAGCGCATCAAGTTCGACCTCGCCGCCGCCAACGCCACCCTGGAGCAGGCCGGCTACCAGAAGGGCCCCGACGGCGTCCGCACCGCCCCCGGCGGCGCCAAGCTGGAACTGCGCCTGACCGGCCACGCCAACCGCAGCTACGACCAGGGCGTCGCCCAGTACGTCACCGGCTGGCTCAAGGACATCGGCATCACCGTCAAGCAGGACCTGGTCTCCGACGACGAACTGTCCGACCGCACCCAGGTCGGCAAGTACGACCTCGCCATCGGCGGCTACGGCACCAACCCCGACCCGGACTACGCGCTGTCGCTGCACACCTGCGCCGCCCGCCCCACCGCCGACGGCAAGGGCGGCAGCACCGACACGTTCTTCTGCGACGCCGCCTACGACGAGCTGTACAAGAAGCAGCTCACCGAAACCGACGACGCCAAGCGCGCCGACTACGTCAAGCAGGCCCAGGCCCGGCTCTACAGCCAGGTCCCGACCATCGTCCTGGACTACCAGAACGCCCTCGAGGCCTACCGCTCCGACAAGTTCTCCGGCTTCACCACCCAGCCGCAGCCCAAGGGCGCCATCCTCGAGCAGACCGGCTACTGGGGCGTCTACGGCGCCACCCCCGCCGGCACCACCGACGCCGCCGGCTCCGGCAGCGGCAACACCGTGCTGTGGATCGTCATCGGCGCGGTCGTCGTGGTGGTCCTCGTCGGCGGCGGCATCGCACTGAGCCGCCGCACCAAGACCTCGGAAGACCGCGAGTAGGACATGACTGCCCCCGAACAAGCCGCGGTGCTCGCCGACCCCGACGAGCACCGCGGCGGGACCGGCACGGCCCGGTTCGTCCTCACCAAGATCGCCGAAGCGCTGATCAGCATCGTGCTGGTGATCGTGCTGTTCTTCTTCCTCTTCCGGATGCTGCCCGGCGACCCGGTCGCGGCGATGACCCGCGACCGGGTCACCAGCCCCCAGCAGATCGCCGAACTGCGCGAGAAGATGGGCCTCGACAAGCCCGTCTTCGTCCAGTTCGGCACCTACTTCTGGAACCTGCTGCACGGCGACCTCGGCGAATCCCGGCTGCTCAACAACGGCCGCCCGGTCGCCGACATGATCGGCGAACGGCTCTGGCCGACCATCCTGCTCGTCGGCAGCGCCACCCTGCTCGCCGTCCTCCTCGGCCTCTGGCTCGGCATCCGCGCCGCCTGGCGCCGCGACAGCTTCTTCGACCGCTCCCAGACCGGGATCGCCCTGACGCTGTGGTCGGTCCCGCAGTTCTGGCTCGGCCTGATGCTGCTCGTGGTGACCGGCGGCCTGTTCCCCAGCCGCGGCATGCACTCACCCGACGCCGCCCCCGACGTGCTGTCCCAGACCCTCGACGTCCTGCACCACCTGGTGCTGCCGTGCGTGACGCTGCTGGCGGTGTTCTACGCCCAGTACATGCTGATCATGCGGTCGTCGCTGCTGGGGGAGATGAACGCCGACTACCTCACCACCGCCCGCGCCAAGGGCCTGCGCGACGACCTCGTCCGCCGCCGCCACGCCGTCCCCAACGCCCTGCTGCCCACCACCACGCTGGTGTTCATGCAGTTCGGCCACGTCCTCGCCGGCGCCGTCACCGTCGAAGCCGTGTTCAGCTGGCCCGGCCTCGGCCAGCTCACCTACGAGGCCCTCCACGGCCCCGACCTGCCGGTGCTCCAAGGCGTCTTCACCGTGCTGGCGAGCGCGGTGGTGCTGATGAACCTGCTCGCGGAACTGCTCTACCGCGTGCTCGACCCCAGGGTGCGTACCTCATGACCACCGCCGAGACACCGCGGCAGATCGCCTGGGCCCGCCGCCGCGCGTCGCTGACCAGGACCTGGCACGAGTTCGCCGGCCAGCGGGCCGCCCTCGCCGGGCTCGTCCTGCTCGGCGCCACCGTGCTCGTCGCCCTGCTCCTGCCGCTGATCAGCGACGAGACCGGCCTCGACGTCACGAAGGCCACCGGAGCACCGCTGTCCCCGCCGAACGCCGACTTCTGGCTCGGCACCGACAACTTCGGCCGCTCGGTGCTGCTGATGACCGTCTGGGGCACCCGGATCTCCCTGCTCGTCGGGTTCTCCGCCGCCCTGCTGTCGGTCGTCATCGGCACCCTGATCGGCATCACCGCCGCCCACTTCGGCGGCTGGGTGTCGGCCACCCTGCTGCGGTTCACCGACTTCTTCCTGGTCCTGCCCTCGCTGATCCTCGCGATCGCCCTCTCCGCGGTGCTGCCCAGGGGCGTCGGCACGATCATCCTCGCCATCGGCCTCACCGCCTGGCCCAGCACCGCCCGGCTCGTCCGCGCGCAGACGCTGACCATCGAGAGCCGCCCCTACATCGAGCGCGCCCACGCCCTCGGCGGCGGCCACCTGCACATCATCGGACGGCACGTGCTGCCCGGCGTGATGCCGCTCGTGCTGGCCAACACGACCCTCGTCGTCGGCAACGCCGTCATCGCCGACGCGACCCTGTCCTTCCTCGGCGTCGGCGACGCCAACTCCGTCAGCTGGGGCAAGGTGCTGGAAGACGCGCTCAACAATGGCGCCATCAGCCGCGGCGCCTGGTGGAACGTGCTCCCGCCCGGCATCGCCATCGTCCTCGTCGTCCTCTTCTTCACCCTGGTCGGCCGGGGCCTGGAGACCGTGTTCAACCCGAGGTTGAAGAAGTGACCACCCCGCTGCTGCAGCTCACCGGCCTCACCGTCACCTACGCGGTGGGGGAGAAGGACGTGCCCGCCGTCCGCGGCGTCGACCTCACCCTCGACCCCGGCGGCACCCTCGGCGTGGCCGGCGAATCCGGCTCCGGCAAGTCCACCGTCGCGATGAGCGTGCTGCGGCTCCTGCCGCGCACGGCGAAGATCACCGGCGAGATCCTCCTCGACGGCGAAGACGTCACCGCCATGAAGTGGGGACGGCTGCGCGCGGTCCGCTGGGCCGAGGCGTCGGTGGTGTTCCAGGGCGCCATGCACGCGCTCAACCCCGTCCGCAAGATCGGCGAGCAGATCGCCGAACCGCTGCGGCTGCACCCGCCCTCGGGTGGGGCCCTCACCGACGACCAGGTCGACGCCCGCGTCGCCGAGCTGCTCACCCAGGTCGACCTGCCCCCGAGCCGGGCCGGCGCCTACCCCCACGAACTGTCCGGCGGGCAGAAGCAGCGCGTCATGATCGCCATGGCCCTGGCCTGCTCGCCCCGGCTGATCATCGCCGACGAGCCGACCACGGCCCTGGACGTCATCGTCCAGGCCCAGGTCCTCGCGCTGCTGTCCAAACTGGTCGCCGAACAGGGCATCGGACTGATCATGATCAGCCACGACCTGTCCGTGCTCGCCGCCACCTGCGAGCGCATCGCGGTGATGTACGACGGGCAGATCGTCGAAGAAGGCCCCAGCGCCGAAGTGATGGGCTCGCCCCGGCACGAGCACACGCGCGCGCTCGCCGCGGCGTTCCCGACGGTCGGCGACCCGGCGTCCCGCTTCGCCCCGGCCACCAGCAACCCGCTGCCGCCCGAACCCGCCGATCGGGTAGTGGGCGCAGAGCCGCTGCTGGCCGCGGAGAACCTGCGCGTGTCCTTCCGCGACCGCACCGGCAAGCGGATCGACGCCGTCGCCGGGGTCGACCTCACCGTGTCCCGCGACGAGATCGTCGCCCTGGTCGGGCAGTCCGGCTCCGGCAAGACCACGCTCGCCCGCACCCTGCTCGGCCTGCAGAAACCCGACTCCGGCGTGGTCCGCTACGCCGGGAAACCCGTCCCGGCCTCCGGCGCGGGGCTCAAGGCCTACCGCCGTCAGGTCCAGCTCGTCCTGCAGGACCCGACGAGTGCGCTGAACCCGGCCCACACGGTGTACGAGGCCGTCGCCGAAGGGCCGCGGATCCACCGGCTCGCCGACGAACGGGACGTCGTCCACCGGGCCCTCGAAGCCGCCGAACTGCGGCCCGCGGAGAAGTACGCCGACCGGCTCCCGCACCAGCTCTCCGGCGGCCAGCGCCAGCGCGTCGTCATCGCCGGGGCGCTGGCGCTCGAACCGTCGGTGGTGGTGGCCGACGAACCGGTGGCGTCCCTGGACGCCTCCGTCCGCGGCGAGATCCTCGCCCTGCTGATGCGGCTGCGCCGCGAACTCGGCCTCGCGGCGCTGGTGATCACCCACGACCTGGGCCTGGCCTGGAACATCGCCGACCGGGTCGCCGTGATGTACCGCGGGGAGCTCGTCGAAACCGGAACCGTGGAGCAGGTCCTGCTCGACCCGCAGCACGAGTACACGAAGTCCCTGCTGGCCGCCCTCCCGGGCGGCACCGCCCAGCACCGCGCCGTCGGAACCTGAGCCCCAACGCAGTGAATGACTCATTCCTGGCGTCGGATGCCAGGAATGAGTCATTCACTGCATCCGGCACTGGCTGGGGCACCCGGGAAACCGGCACTGCGGGAAGGCCACTCAGGCGCAGTGTGTAATCTCCGAACGGAAATGGCGACCACCACCGACCCCGCACAGACCCCCTCGACCGGCGTGGCCGAGCGGCTCCGCGTGCCCTCGCGATTCCCCTACCGCACGATCGCGATGGGCACCGTCGGCAGCACCCTGCTGATGATCGCCGCCCTCGGCGCCGGCGGCATCCTGATCTCCGACCCCGTGCTCGGCCACGGCCCGCTTTCCTGGGTCCGCTACGGCCACGGGCGCATGCTCGCCAACGCCGTCCTCTACACCGGCTTCGGCATGGTCGTGTGGGCGTGGGTCCGGCTCGGCCGCTACGTGCTCGCCGGCCGCATCGGCAGCCGCCCGATCCTGGTCGCCGCCGGCTGCTGGATGGCGCCGCTGCTGGTGTCGCCGCCGCTGTTCACCCGCGACGTCTTCTCCTACCTCGGCCAGGGCGCCCAGCTGCTCTACGGGCTCGACCCGTACGCCAACGGGCCCGCCGAGCTCGACGTGCTGCCGAACGTGGTGCAGAACGTCCACCCGCTCTGGCAGACCACCCCGGCCCCGTACGGGCCGCTGTTCCTGCTGATCTCCAAGGGCGTGGTCGCCACCACCGGCGACAACATGATCCTCGGCGTCATCCTCATGCGCGTCGTGCTGCTGGTGGGCCTCGCGGGGACGCTGTGGGCGCTGCCGCGGCTGGTCAAGCACCTCGGCGGCAGGCTCCCGGTCGCGCTGTGGCTCGCGGTGGCCAGCCCGATGATGGTGATCCACCTCTTCGGCGGCCCGCACAACGACCTGATGATGCTCGCGTTCCTCACCATCGGCGTCCTCGCCGCCCTGGAGCGCAAGCACGTCGTCGCGGTCGTCCTGGTCACCATCGGCATGCTGATCAAGCCCACCGCGGCGATCGCGCTGCCGTTCATCGTCTGGATGTGGGCCAACCACCTCACCGGCGAGTCGAAGGTCCGCAACTTCCTGCGGGCCGGCGCCGCGTCGGTGGGCCTGTTCCTGCCGGTGTTCGTCGCGGGCACCTGGATCTCGCTGGGATCGCTCAACCTCGGCTGGTGGTCCGGGCTCAAGGCCCCGCAGCTGATCGCGAACTGGCTCAACATCCCCACCGGCATCGGCGAGGTGTTCTACAACCTGGTCCACCTGATCGTGGACGTCCAGGTCTCGCCGTTCGTGACGGTCGCCCGCGCGGCCGGCATGCTGCTGCTGATCGGTTTCGGCGTCCGCCAGTGGTGGCTCGCCCGCGGCGGCGGCACCGAGGCGGTCTACCGGGCCGGCATCTCGCTGCTGGCGGTGGCGATCCTCATGCCGCCGACCCTCCCGTGGTACCTGACCTGGGGCTTCGTGCTCCTGTCGGCGTTCAAGTGGCAACCGCGGCACCTGGCGCTGGTGGTGGCCGTGTCGGTGTTCGTGACGCTGGTGTACTACCCGACCGGTGAGCAGGCCCTGTACGACTGGTGGTTCATCGCCGGGGTCGTGCTGGCCAGCCTGTACTCGGCGGCTTCGCTGCTGCGCCCGGACCCGCTCGGCATCATCGACGCCTGGCGCCGCCCGGAAAAGTTCCTCCGCGACTGACCCATCTCCCGCGGCCCTCGTGAGTGGTAAGGCGGGTTCTAACCCGCCTTACCACTCACGAGCCGGACCAGCCTCGCCAGGTGTGGACGTCCGTCAGCACCACCGCGTGCTCCGGCGGCCGCTCCGCGTACTGCTCGTACTTCGCCACCAGCCACGAAACCGGCTCGGCCCCCGGCGGCAGCACCCGTGCGGTGCCGTCCGCGCGGGCCCACCACAGCCGCGACCAGTCCTCGTCGTAGCCGTCGGCCAGGAAGCACACCGCCGGGTTCTCCTCGATGTTGCGCAGGCGTCGCAACGCCACCGAAGACTTCGGCTTGTGGTCCACCGCGAACACGACCCGGTCGCCCCGGACCGCGAACGTCACCGGCACCAGGTGCGGCACGCCCGCCGCCGACACCGTGGCCAGCCGGGCCACCCGCGACTGCGCGAACCGGGAACGGGCCTCGTCCGGGGTCACGTCAGCGCGGGGGTGTCGAACGTGAGCGTCCCCCGGTCCGCGTCCAGCGTCACCGGCACCCCCAGCGGCAGCGTCGGCGACGAGGGCACGTGCCCGAACCCGAACTCCTCGACCAGCGGCACCCCCAGCGGCCCCAGCCGCTCCACCACCAGTGCCCGCACGTCGGCCGGATCCCCGCACGCCGCCCACGAGCCCAGCACGATCCCGCGGACGCCGTCGAACCAGCCGCTGCGCAGCAGCTGCGTCAGCATCCGGTCCAGCCGGTACACGCTCTCGGTCACGTCCTCCAGCAGCACGATCGCGTCCCGCGCCGACCCGTGCTCCGGCGTCCCGATCCCCGCTGCCAGCAGCGACAGGTTCCCGCCCGTCAGCACCCCCGACGCCCGGCCCGGCACCAGCGCCGAGCCGCCGCGCACCACCAGGGTCCCCTCCGGCTCGAACAGCGAACGCCGCAGGTGCTCCTGCGCGAAGTCGTCGAACAGCACGCTCGCCGGCATCGGGGAGAACAAAGTGGACAGTCCGAGGTGGACGTCCACCGCGCGGTGCAGCGCCGTGATGTCCGACGACCCGGCCAGCACCTTCGGACCCGCCGCCCGCAGCGTCGCCCAGTCCACCAGGTCCAGCATCCGCTGCACGCCGTAGCCGCCGCGCGCGGCCAGCACGCACCGCACCCCCGGATCCAGCCACGCCTCGGTGAACTCCGCCGCCCGCGCGGCGTCCGGCGCGGACAGGTACGGCGGCGACCCGGGCGAAGCCCGCACGCACGGCCCGACCCGCACCTCCACGCCCCAGCCGCGCAGCACCGGCAGCGCCTTCTCCAGCAGGTCCGCCGGCACCGGCCCGGCCGGCGCCACCAGGGCGAGGGTGTCCCCGGCCCGCAGCCGCGGCGGCCTCACCGGGACAGCTCCAGCCGCGCCACGCCCGGCGTCTCGAACCCGAACACCTGGCCGTAGAACGACAATTCGGCCTCCAGCGCCGCCACGATCGTCGCCGCCTGCCGGAAACCGTGCTGCTCCCCGGCGAACCGCTGGTAGGCGTACGGGATCCCGCGCCCGGCCAGCTTCGCCACGAACCGGTCGGCCTGCTCCGGCGGGCAGATCCGGTCCTCCAGGCCCTGCTGGAACAGCACCGGCCCGGCCAGCCCGCCCACGTTCGCCAGCGGCGAACGCTCCAGGTACCGCGGCCGCGTTTCGGGCAGCGGCCCGACCAGCCCGTCGAGGTACCGCGACTCGAAGTCGTGGGTCTCGCCCTCGGTGCCGGTCCACCCCGCCAGGTCCAGCACCGGGTACATCACCGTGCCCGCCCGGTAGGTCTTCGTCGTCGTCAGCGACGCCGCCGCGGTGAACCCGCCCGCGCTGCCGCCGCGGATGCCCAGCCGGTCACCGTCGGCCAGCCCGGCCGCCACCAGCGCCTCGGCCACCGCCACGCAGTCGGCGACGTCCACCACGCCCCACTGCTCCCGCAGCCGCTCCCGGTAGGCGCGCCCGAACCCGGTCGACCCGCCGTAGTTGACCGCCGCGACGCCGATGCCGCGGCTGGTGAAGTACGCGATCTCCAGGTCCAGCTCGGCGAAGTGCTGCCCGGTGGGGCCACCGTGGACGTGCACCAGCAGCGGCGGCCGCTCGCCATCGGGGGCCGCGAAATCCGGGTTCCGCGGCGGGTACAGCACCACCGGCACGGTCTCGCCGCCGGCGGTGGTGAACACCCGCTCCTGCGGCACCGGCAGGAACGCCGAGGGCAGCTCCGGCTGCGGGGTCAGGTCCGTCACCGTGCCGTCGAGGGCCACGCGCACGACGGCGGACTCCCGCGCGGGGCCGCCCGCGACACCCACCACTGCGTCATCGAGAACGGCGAAGCCCGTCGACGACCAGGCCGTCAGCTCGCCGTCCACCGGCGTCACCGAGCCGTCGGCCGGGTCGAGCACCGCCAGCCGCCCGCCGGCGAGCACCGCGTGCCTGCCGCCGCCCAGCGGCGCGAACCACCGCGACCCCGCCTTCCACAGCGGGCCACCGAGCTCCTGGTCAACCGGCGCCAGGTTCACCACCGAGCCGTCCAGGCCGATCCGGTGCAAGTTCCACCAGCCGTCCGGGTCCGCCAGCGCCAGCAGCGCCTCCGGCGTCTCCCACTCGACCTGGCACACCGAGACGTCCACGCCGCCGGCCACCACCCGGTGCGGCCCGAACGCGCCCGCCCCGTCGACCGGCGCCACGCACAGCTCGGTGCCGTCCCACGGCATCCGCGGGTGGTCCCAGCCGAACCACGCCGCGTGCCGCCCGTCCGGCGACAGCTTCGGCACCGTCAGGAACCGGTGGCTCGCGGCCAGCACCCGCTCACCGCCGCCGTCGACGGCGATCGCGACGAGTTCGCGCTCGATGTCGGTGGGACGCGGCCCGGTGCTGCGCTCGCGGACCGCCCACACCTCGCCCGGCCGCCCGGCCCGCAGATCCCCGTAGCGGACGCTCTGCGGCTGCGCGGGGGACGGCGTGAGCGGCACCACGCCGATTTCGCTCTGCGCGTACACGCGCTGATCGGCCCAGTGCGTGAACACCACGACCCCGTCGGCCACCGCCCACGGCCGGCCGCCGTACTCGTGCAGCCGGTTGCGGACGTTCCACGGGGCCGGCAGCACGTCCTCGGTACCGCCCGGCACCGCCCGGACCAGCGCGACCCGGCCCTGCTCACCGGGTCGCCCCTCGGCCCACCACACCTCGCCGGAGACGACGTCGAGCCACTGCGGGCCCCCACCGGCGGCGGCCACCTCGGCGGCGGTGATGGGCGAAGACCACGTTCCGTACGGAGAGATCCGAGACACCCCCCGAGGCTAGCGGCCCGCGAAGAGTGGGGCGGCGGATGCCGATCATGCGCCGGTGGCCTAGGGTCGACAGTGCTATGTCTCGCGAAATCCACGTCTTCCGCCAGCCGGATCGGTTCGTCGCCGGCACCGTCGGCGAGCCCGGCGATCGCACGTTCTACCTCCAGGCGTCGGAGGACGTGCGCACGATCAGCGTCACCATCGAAAAACAGCAGGTCGTCGTCCTCGCGGAACGGCTGAGCTCGCTGCTGGAGGAGGTCGCCAGCCGGTTCGGCGCCGACGTCCCCGACGACGCGCCCGAGGACCTCGTCGACCTCGACCCCCTCACCGTCCCGGTGGAGGAGGAGTTCCGGGTCGGCACCATGGGCCTGGGCTGGGACGCCGACAGCAGCGCGGTCGTCATCGAGCTGCTCGCCATCACCGAGGGCGAGGTCGACGAAACGGTCGTGCTCGACGACACCGAGGAGGGCCCGGACGCCGTCCGCGTCTTCCTCTCCCCGGCCGCCGCCCGGGCCTTCGCCGAGCGCGCCGACCGCGTCGTCAACGCCGGCCGCAAGCCGTGCCCGCTGTGCGCCGAACCGCTCGACCCGAGCGGGCACATCTGCCCCCGGCAGAACGGCTACCGGCGCGAAACCGACGCGGGCGAAGAAGACTGACCATGGCGAGCACCCCGGCCGACCCCGCCTCCCGCGAACTCGTCACCCACGGCCGCATCGACGTCGAAGGCCGGCTGGTCGACGCCTCCAACGTCACGCTCTTCTGCGCGATCGAACTCGACGGCGTCACCGGCCGGGTCGTCTACAAGCCGGTGTCGGGGGAGCGGCCGCTGTGGGACTTCCCCGACGGCACCCTGGCCGGGCGCGAGGTCGCCACCGCGATCATCGCCGACGCCGCCGGCATCGGCGCGATCCCGCCGACCGTGCTGCGCGACGGGCCGTTCGGCCCCGGCATGGTCCAGCTCTGGGTGGAGACCACCGAAGACGACCTGGTGGAGGTCCTGCCGCCCGACGACGTCCCCGACGGCTGGCGCCCGGTGCTGCACGCCCACGACCGGCTCGGCGAACCCGCGGTGCTGGCCCACGCCGACCACCCCGGCCTGCGCGACCTGGCCGTGCTCGACATCATCGCCAACAACACCGACCGCAAGGGCGGGCACCTGCTGCCCGGTGTCGACGGCCGCGTCTACGGCGTGGACCACGGCATCTGCCTGCACACCGACCCCAAGCTGCGGACGGTCTTGTGGGGCTGGATCGGCGAGCCGGTGCCGCCGGACACCGTCGAGAAGCTGCGCAAGCTGCGCTCGGAGATCGACGGGAGCCTCGGCAAGACCCTCGCCGAGCACATCACCAAGTTCGAGATCCGGGCGCTGGCCAACCGCACCGACGTCCTGCTGGCCGAGGGCATCTTCCCCGCACCCGGCGACGACTGGCGCGCCATCCCGTGGCCGCTGTTCTGATCGACGACGCGGCCCGGGCCCGGCTCGCCGACCGCTTCGGCGCGGAGCTGGCCGAGCCGTGGTGCGACACGCTCCCGGACCTGGTCGCCCGCCTCACCGCGAAGTGGGGGCTGACCGTCCGCGAGGCCCGGCCCGGCAACACCGGCCGCACCCTGCTGTGCACCGGTCCCGGCGGCGACCGGCAGGTCCTCAAGCTCACCCCGGACCCGGAGGTCGCCCGGCTGGAGTTCGCCGGGCTGAGCGCCTGGGCCGGGTGCTCCCGCGTCGTCCAGATCCTCGACGCCGACCTCGAGGCGAACGCCATCCTCCTCGAAGGCCTGGTCCCCGGGACCGAGCTGACCGGCCGCGAAGTGCCCTGGGCCGAGATCGGCGAACTGCTCACCCAACTGCGCTCCGTCGAGCCTCCCGGGGAGTTCCGGCGGCTCGCCGAGGGCATCGAGTTCATCTTCGACCTCTCCGAACGCCGCCGCCGTGAGTCCCCGGCCGCCGCGCACCTGAGCGCCGAGGTGCTGGCGCTGGGGCGTCAGCGCGCGTTGGAGCTGGCCGCCGGCGGGCCGGTCACGCTCGTCCACGGCGACCTGCACCCCGCCAACGTCCTCGACGCCGGCCCCGGACGCGGGGCGGTGGCCATCGACCCGCGGCCCGCACTCGGCGACCCGTCCCTCGACGCCATCGACTTCGTCTACGTCCCGATGACCGCCGGTGGCACCCTCGACGAGGGCATCGCCGCCCTCGCCCCGCACGTCGCGGACTTCGACGCCGAGCGCGTCCGCGCCTGGTGCGTGGCGATGGCGCCGCTGGTCGCACTGGCGCCGCTGCGCCGCGGCGAGCGGACACCGTTCACCGACGCGGTCCTGGAACTGGCCCGCTGACCGGCGTGGCATGACCCCGCCGCGCGGCCGTGGCCACTAGGTTCCCAGGTCGTGCGCTCCCACTCCTATGACGACGTGCTCGCCGGCAAGCGCCGCAAGAAGGTGCCGGAGGTCCCCGCCGAACCCGGCCTGGTCGTCGAGGACCCGGCCAGCGGCTACTGCGGCGCGGTGGTGAAGATCGAGTACGGGAACGTCGTGCTCGAGGACGCCAAGGGCCGCCACCGCGTTTTCCCGCTCGCCCCCGCCGGCTTCCTCCTGGAAGGGAAGCCGGTCACGCTGGTGCCGTTCACAGCGCCGGCGAAGGCGCCGGCCCGGCAGATCTCGGCTTCCGGGTCCGTGCGCGTCGAAGGCCTCAAAGCCCGCGTCGCCCGCGACTCGCGGATCTGGGTCGAAGGCAAGCACGACGCCGAGCTCGTCGAACGCGTCTGGGGCCACGACCTGCGCGTCGAAGGCGTCGTCGTCGAACCGCTCGACGGCGTCGACGTGCTCGCCGACCGGATCGCCGAGTTCGGCACCGGCCCCGGCCGCCGCCTCGGCGTCCTGGTCGACCACCTGGTGCCCGGCAGCAAGGAATCCCGGCTCGTCGAAGCCGTCCGCGACGAGAACGTGCTGGTCACCGGCCACCCCTACATCGACGTCTGGGAAGCCGTCCGGCCCGCAGCCGTCGGCATCGAAGCCTGGCCGAAGATCCCGCGCGGGACCGAATGGAAGCAGGGGATCTGCGACGCGCTCGGCTGGGGGCAACCTTTCGAAGGCTGGCAGCGTGTGCTGAGCGGGGTGAGCAGTTTCCGCGACCTCGAGACCCCGCTCATCGGGGCCGTGGAGCGGCTCATCGACTTCGTCACCGAACCGGGGGAAGAGGGCTGAATGTCCGGATTGTCCAAGGTCACGCAAAGGTCACGTCCAGTCACCGCGCCGGTGCGAACCGGCACGATCTGAGAGCATGAAGCCATGGCTTGGGCACTGGTCTGGTTGATCGTCGGGATCGCCTTGGTGATCGCCGAAGTCGTCTCCGGCGACTTCGTGCTGGTCATGCTGGGCGTCGCCGCGCTGTTCGGCGCGGGAGCCGAAGTGCTCACCGGAAACCTGGTCATCGACGTCGCCGTGTTCGCCGTCGCCTCCGTCGGCATGCTCATGCTGGTCCGCCCCGCGCTCAAGCGGCGCTTCCTCTCCGGGCCCACCCACCACACCGGCATCGACGCGCTGATCGGCGCCCGCGCCGTCGTCGTGTCCACAGTGGATGCCGAGGCCGGCCGGGTGAAGCTGGCCGGCGACGTCTGGTCGGCCCGCAGCCTCGGTGAGCACCTCCCGCCCATCGCCCCCGGTACCCAGGTCACGGTCGTCGAGATCTCCGGCGCCACCGCCGTCGTGTCGGCCGAACCGTGAGCCTGGGACTCGTCGTCGTCGGCGAGGGCCACGCCGCGGTGCTCGAACGCGGCGGGCGGTTCCGCGCCGTCCTCGGCCCCGGCCGCCACCTCGTGCTCCCGTTCGCCGACCGCGTCCGCGCCCGCTTCGACCTCGGCGACCAGCTCCTCAGCGCCCCGCCCCGCCCGGTCGAGGCCGGCGACGGGCAGGAGGTCCACATCGGGTTCGAGGTCGTGTTCGCGATCACCGACCCGCGCCAAGCCATGTACGAAATCGCCGACCCGGCGCTCGCGATCGAGCAGCTGACCCGCACCGCACTGCGGCAGGAGGCCGGCCTGACCACGGCCGAGCGCGCCGTCACCGCGCCGGAGGACCTGCACCGTACAGTGTGGACGGTCCTGCACGACACCACCGGCCGCTGGGGCATCACCACGAAGGAACTGCAGCTCGCGGTGAGCCCGCCGGCTGCACCCGGAACGCCGTCAACCGCGCAAGAATGGTATTAGGTAAGGGGAAAGTCTCTTGACGGGATTCGCGATCGGCTTGGTCATCGCCTTGGTCTTGCTCGTGATCATCACGATAGCCAAGGCGGTCATGGTGGTGCCGCAGGCGCAGTCGGCCGTGATCGAGCGGCTCGGCCGGTTCCGCACGGTCGCCTCGCCCGGCCTCAACATCCTCGTGCCGTTCCTGGACAAGGTGCGCGCCCGGATCGACCTGCGCGAGCAGGTCGTCTCGTTCCCGCCGCAGCCGGTGATCACCGAGGACAACCTGACGGTGTCGATCGACACGGTCGTGTACTTCCAGGTCACCGACTCGCGCGCCGCGGTGTACGAGATCTCCAACTACATCGTCGGTGTCGAGCAGCTGACCACCACCACGCTGCGCAACGTGGTCGGTGGCATGAGCCTCGAGCAGACACTGACCTCCCGCGACTCGATCAACACCCAGCTGCGCGGGGTGCTCGACGAGGCGACCGGCCGGTGGGGCATCCGCGTGAGCCGGGTCGAGCTGAAGGCGATCGACCCGCCGCCCTCCATCCAGGATTCGATGGAGAAGCAGATGCGCGCGGACCGCGAGAAGCGCGCCATGATCCTCACCGCGGAAGGCCAGCGGGAGTCCGCGATCAAGACCGCGGAAGGCCAGAAGCAGAGCCAGATCCTCTCCGCCGAGGGAGCCCGCCAGGCGACCATCCTCGCCGCCGAGGCCGAGCGGCAGTCCCGGATCCTGCGCGCCCAGGGTGAGCGCGCCGCGCGGTACCTGCAGGCGCAGGGCCAGGCGAAGGCGATCGAGAAGGTGTTCGCCGCGATCAAGGCCGGCCGCCCGACGCCGGAGGTGCTGGCCTACCAGTACCTGCAGACCCTGCCGCAGATGGCCCAGGGCGACGCGAACAAGGTCTGGATGATCCCCAGCGACTACGGCAAGGCCCTCGAGGGCTTCGCCCGCGCGCTCGGCGCCCCGGGCGACGACGGCGTGTTCCGGTACGAGCCGCCGAAGGAGGACGACGTCCCCGACAAGCCCGACCTCGAGGACGACGAGGTCTCCAGCTGGTTCGAGACCAAGAGCGACCCGAAGGTCGCCGAGGCCGTCGCGGCCGCGGAAGCGGTGGCGCGCAAGGAGGTCCCGGCGATCGGGGCGCCTTCGTCGCCGTCCGCGCGGCCGTCGATCCCGCGTCCGGCCCAGCAGCAGCTTGAGCCGGAGGCCGACGAGGACCGCGGCACCGAGGTCACGCCCGCGCCCCAGCAGCCCGCGACGCCGAAGGGCGGGCAGCCCGCGCTGCCGCAGCCGCAGGCTCCCGCGGGCCCGCCGCCGGGCCAGTTCCAGGGCCAGCCGCCGCAGGCTCCGCCGCCGGGCCAGTACGGCGGCCCGCAGCAGCAGAACCCGGGCAGCGGTCCGTTCCCGCAGCAGCCCCCGTTCGGCGGCCCCCAGGGTGGCCCGCGCCGCTGACCCGTCTCCCGCGGACGCCGGTCGTGAGTGAAAAAGCGGGTTCTAACCCGCTTTTTCACTCACGACCGGCCGCGGCGGACCTGGGTCGTGCGGTGCGCTGGTAGACGGTGACGTCGTCGATGTCCGCTTTGGACCGGTCGCGCAGGAAGACCACGCACAGCACCGTGACCACCGCCGACAGGATGATGTAGCCGGAGATCGCGTACGGCGTCCCGGTCGTGTGCAGCAGCCACGTCGCCAGCAGCGGCGCCGGCCCGCCCGCGAACACCGACGCCAGCTGGTAGCCCAGCCCCGCGCCGCCGTAGCGCAGGTGCGTCGGGAAGCTCTCGCCGATCAACGCCGCCTGCGGCCCGTACTGCAGGGCGTGCGGGACGAAGGACACGACGACCGCGACGAACACGAGCGCGTGGCTGCCGTGCGCCAGGATGGTGAAGTACGGGAACGCGATCACCCCGGTCAGCACCGCCCCGCACAGGTAGACCCGTTTGCGGCCGAAGGTGTCCGACAGCGCCGAGAACAGCGGGATCAGCGCCAGTTCGCACGCCGCCCCGACGAGGACCGCGTTGAGCACGAAGGTCTTGCTGAAGTCGTGCCGGGACACGACGTAGATCAGCACGTAGCTGGTGAACAGGTAGAACGGCATCTGCTCGCTGAACCGGACGCCGGCCGAGAGCAGGATCTCCCGCCAGTGGTGCCGGATCGCGTCGAGCACCGGCGTGCGGGCGGTCTGCCGGTTCTCGACGAGCTTGGCGAACATCGGCGTCTCGAGGATCTTCAACCGGATCACCAGGCCGACCCCGACCAGCACCAGGCTGAGCAGGAACGGGATCCGCCAGCCCCAGGAGTCGAACGCACCGGGGGAGAGCGTCGCCGACAGCAGCGTCATCCCACCGGTGCCGAGCACCAGCCCGACCGGGACGCCGATCTGCGCGAAACTGCCCAGCAGCCCGCGTTTGCGCTGGTCACCCCACTCCATGGCGAGCAGCACCGAGCCGCTCCACTCGCCGCCGATGGCGATGCCCTGCACCAGCCGCAGCAGCACCAGGATCAGCGGCGCGGCGATGCCGATCGCCGAGGTCCCGGGCAGTATCCCGACCACGCCGGAGGAGATGCCCATCAGCAGCAGCGTGACGATCAGCGTCGCCTTCCGGCCGATCCGGTCGCCCCAGTGCCCGAAGATCGCGGCCCCCACCGGCCGCGCGGCGAACCCGACCGCGTAGGTCGCGAACGACTGCATGGCCCCGGCGTAGGCGCTCGAGGCGGGGAAGAACAGGTGCGGGAAGACCAAGGCCGCCGCGGTGTTGTAGAGGAAGAAGTCGTACCACTCGATGGTGGTGCCGATCGAGCTGGCGAGCGCGGCCCGCCGGACCTGCACTTTGCTGTCGGTTGTCACCTTGTGCGTGACGCCGTTGTCTCCCAGAACCATTTCGCAACACCTCCGGTGACCGATGTCACACGACAGTGTGACGCTTGTGGACGCTTTCGGCGATCGATGACGCACTTCTCGCCCGGTCGGTGGTCCCCTGCCCAACAGCGAACTTGCCGACTAGGCAACTTTGCAGATTCTGCAAAGTTCGGTACGGTGAAGCCATGGACACCGACCACACCGGCCTGCGTGAGCGCAAGAAGCAGCAGACGCGCATCGCGCTGAGCTGGGCGGCGATCCGGCTGACCGTCGAACGCGGCTTCGACAACGTCCGGATCGAAGACATCGCCGCCGAAGCCGGGGTGTCCACCCGGACCTTCAGCAACTACTTCGGCAGCAAGGGCGAAGCCATCGTCGCCCGGCACCACGACCGGGCGCGCGCCATCGCCGCGGAGCTGCGTGCCCGGCCGGCCGGGGAACCGATCTGGGACGCCATCACCCACGCTGCGCTCGAGGGGTTCGCCCTGGGGGAACCGGTGCCCGACGGGCAGGCGGCCACCCAGGACTGGATCGAAGGACTGCGGCTGATGGTCGCCGAACCCACCCTGCAGGGCGAGTTCCAGAAGGCCGGCGCCGCGGCCGAAGCCGAGTTCGCGCTCGCCGTCGCCGAACGCACCGGCACCGACGCCGCCCGGGACGTCTACCCGCGGCTCGTCGCGGGTGTCGTCGGTGCCGCGATCAACGTCGTCACCCAGCAGTGGCTCGTCGCCGACCCGCGGCCGTCTCTCGAAGACGTGCTGCGGGACGTGTTCGGCCGGCTCGCCGCCGGGCTGCCCGAACCCCGCTAGTCCGTCCCGCCGAAGCGCGCCCGCACGCCGGGCTGCTTCGCCGTGCCCGAAAAACCCGAACCCGAGGAGTTCCGCCATGGAAGACGTCGTCATCGCCGGAGCCGGCCCGAACGGCCTCATGCTCGCCTGCGAACTGGCCCTCGCCGGTATCCGGCCGCTGGTCCTGGAACGGCTGCCCGAACCCACCGCCGAGAACCGTGCCAACGGGCTCGTCGGCCAGGTCGTCCGCCTCCTCGACCGCCGCGGCCTGCACGAGCGGCTCGCCGGCCCGATCGGCCCGCCCGCACCGGCGTTCGTCTTCGGCGCGATGCGGCTGGACCTCAGCCTCGCCGAGCACAACTCGCTGCACCTCCTCGGTGTGCCGCAACGGCGCGTCGCAGCGATGCTCGACGAACGCGCCGCCGAACTGGGCGTCGAGATCCGGCGCGGCCACGAGCTCACCGGCCTGACCCAGGACGCCGACGCGGTCACCCTTGAGGTCACCGGACCCGATGGCCCGTACCGGATCGGCACCCGGTACCTCGTCGGCGCCGACGGGGGCCGCAGCGTCACCCGCAAGCTCGCCGGCATCGGCTTCCCCGGCGTCACCGAGGACCGCACCCTGTCCTTCACCGCGAACGCCACCGTGCCCGCGGAGTTCGCCGACCGGGAATCGGGCGGCCTGCGCGTCCCAGGCCACGGCGTCATCCCGCCCTTTTTCCACTGCCGCACCGAAACCGGCCTGTTCGTCTACGCGCCGTTCCCCGCCGGTGCGCTGATCAGCACCATGGAGTGGACCGACGACGAAGAACCCAGGGACGAGCCGCCGATGACCCTCGGCGACCTGCGCGCGAGCATCCGGCGCGTGCTCGGCTTCGAGCTGCCACTCGGCGAACCCGAGGGCGACGGCCCGCACCTGCTGCGGCGGCTGCGCGGGCGCAACACGCGGCTGGCGGAGAAGTTCCGCGAAGGGCGGGTCCTGCTGGTCGGCGACGCCGCCCACGTCCACTCCGCGATCGGTGGTCCGGGGCTGAACCTCGGCCTGCAGGACGCGGTCGGCCTGGGCTCCGGTTGCCCGCGACCGTGCAGCACCTCGCCGACCTGATGTCCGGCGCGGACGTCCGGTACGAGCCGGGCACCGACCACCCGCTCGACGGCCGCTGGGCCCCGGATCTCGTGCTGGCCGACGGGACCCGGCTCGCCGAACTGACCACGACGGCCCGGCCGCTGCTGCTGGACTTCACCGGCTCGCTCGGCGAAGAGCTGCGCGGCTGGACCGACCGCGTCGACCTCGTCTCGGGCCGGGCCGACGGTGACGCGACCGCGCTGCTCGTCCGGCCCGACGGGTACGTCGCCTGGGCCACCAGCGCCGCCGAACCCGACGACACGGAACGCAAGGCCCTGCGCGCGGCCCTCGAACGGTGGTTCGGGCTCCCGCTTGACGCGTAGGAAATCTCCTACGTATTGTCGGCGGCATGACGATCACCCACGTGCAGTTCCTGACCCTGCCGGTCGCCGACCACGCCCGTGCGCGGGACTTCTACGTCGGCAAGCTCGGCTTCGAAGCCCTCGTCGACCGCCGCACACCCGGAGGCGGCCGGTTCGTGCTGGTCGCGCCGAAGGGGGCGAAGACCGGCGTGGTGCTGACCGACCAGCCGGTCACCGGGATCGAACCGGGTCCGCGGCACTTCCAGCTGCAGACCACCGACGTCGACGCCGAGGTCGCCGCGCTGCGGGCGGCCGGCGTTGACGTCGCCGAGCCACAGCGGCAGCCGTGGGGCCGGGCGACCTCGTTCAAGGACGTCGACGGCCACACGATCGGCCTGCTCGAGCCGTCGGACTTCGGCGCCGTGCCGCGCTGATGCCGGTCAACGACGACGTGTTCGCCGCGCTCGCCAGCCCGGCGCGGCGCGAGGTCCTGCGGCTGCTGCTCGACGGCCCGATGGCCGCCGGTTCGATCGCCGAGCGGTTCGAGATGGCCCGGCCCAGCCTTTCGGAACACCTGCGGGTGCTTCGCGAGGCCGGGCTGGTCACCGAACAGCGTCAGGGCCGCAACCGGGTGTACCGCCTCGACGCGGCTCCGCTGAAGCAGGTCGCGGACTGGCTCACCCCGTACGAACGCTTCTGGCGGACCAAACTCGCCAACCTGCGCGACCTGCTGGACGAAGAGGAAGACCTGTGACCGACGACGACCCGACGGCGATCCACGTCGACCAGTTCCTCGCCCACCCGGCCCGCAAGGTGTGGCGCGCGCTGACCGAGCCGGACCTGCTGGAACGCTGGATCAACATGCCCAACGACATCAAGCCCGTGGTGGGGCACCGGTTCCACCTGCTGGCCGAGCCGGTGCCCGCGGCCGGGTTCGCCGGCGGCCCGGTGGCGTGCGAGGTCCTCGAAGTCGAGGTCGAGCGCAAGCTCAGCATCCGCTGGGGTCCGCAGTGGACGGTGACCTGGCGCCTGGAGCCGGAAGGCACCGGCACCCGGCTGCTGCTCAGCCACGAGGGATTCGACCCGGACGACGAGTTCCAGCGCGTCTCCCGCCGGATCATGGGCGGCGGCTGGCGCTCCCACGTGCCGCGGGCACTGGCCCGGTTGCTGGACACGTTGCCCGAGCCCGGCCCGTTACGATCAGGTGGTGACGTCCGCTGAGCCCGCCGAGCCGAAGCCGCTGCGCGCCGACGCCCGCCGCAACCGGACGCGCGTGCTGGAGGCGGCCGAGAGCGTGTTCGCGGCCAAGGGAACCGGGGCGCCCACCGAGGAGGTCGCCCGCGTCGCCGGCGTCGGCATCGGCACGGTGTTCCGGCACTTCCCGACCAAGGAGGCGCTGCTCGAAGCGGTCCTGTACGCGCGGCTGAGCCGGTTCGTCGACGAGGCCGAAACGGCCGTGGCCGCGGAGTCCGCCGACCCGGGCACCGCGTTCTTCAGCTTCCTCACCAGCTGGATCGAGATGTCGAGCGCGAAGAACGCCTACTTCGAGGCACTCACCGCGGCCGGGGTGACGGTGCCGGTCGCGAAGTCCGACATCGGCGCGCGGCTGCTGTCGGCCCTCGGCGTGCTGCTGTCCCGCGCGCAGCAGGCGGGCGCGGTCCGGGCCGACCTGGTCGTCGGCGAGCTGATCCCGGTGATCATCGGTGTCGCGCGGGCGGCGGAGTACGCCGGCCCGGACGCGGCCTTGCGCGACCGGGCCGTGGCGATCCTCTTCGACGGCCTGCGTTCCTCAGCGGGTGACCGGCGCTGAATCCACCGGTGCCAGCGTCGGGCGTTTCGCGGCCATGGCGTCCCCGGACGACTCGCCCTTCACCCGCCGCCGCACCCACGGCAGCGCGTGTTCCCGCGCCCACTGCAGATTCTGGCTCCGGCGCGCGGCCGGGCTCAGCACCGCGCGCGGTGCCGGTTCCGGCTTGACCAGCGGATGCTCCACGCCGAGGACCCGCAGCACCTCGATGGCGACCTCGGTGTGGCCGAGCGCGTTGAGGTGCAGGCGGTCCGGCGCCCAGAACCGGCGGTCGCACAGCTGCCGCATCGACCACAGGTCCACCAGCAGCGCGTCGTGCCGGGTGGCGATGCCGCGCACCAGCTCGTTGTAGATGGCCACCCGGCCGCGGATCGTGCGGAACAGCGGGTCTTCGACGCCGTCGACCCCGGTGAACAGCACCAGGCGGGCGCCGGTGGCCCGGATCCGGGCGACGGCCGCTTCGTACTTGACGAGCATCGCGTCGATGTCGACCTTGGGGCGCATGAGGTCGTTGCCGCCGGCGTAGAGGGTGACGAGGTCGGGCTCCATGGCCAGCGCCGGCTCGAGCTGTTCGGCGAGCACCTGGGGCAGCAGCTTGCCCCGGATGGCGAGGTTGGCGTACCGGAAGTCCGGTTCCCGCGCGGCGAGCTGCTCGGCGACGCGGTCGGCCCAGCCGCGCACGCCGTTGGGGGCGGCGGGATCGTCGTCGCCGACACCTTCGGTGAACGAGTCCCCCAAAGTCACTAAGCGCTTGCTCATGTGTCCAGTGTAGGCAGACCGCGAAGAAAGATTCCGGAGGCCTGTCGGATCGGGGCGGTGGTGTTCGTGGCCAGGTGAGGCGCCACCGGCGCGACCGACGATTCCCGCGAGGAGCCACCATGACCGCCACCTACACCTTCGACGTCTTCTCCACGCTCGACGGCTTCGCCAACCACGACGGCGACTGGGGCGGCTACTGGGGCAAGCAGGGCCCGGAGTTCCTCGCCCACCGCGCCGCCGCCTACCGCGACCCGCTGCGCATGGTGCTGGGGGCCAGGACCTATTCCTCGAACGCGCCGTTCCTGCGCGCGGGCGTCGACCGTGGCCGGTTCGATGGGTGGATCACGCGCATGTTCGAGTCCCCGGTGACGGTGCTCTCCCACCGGCTGACCGAGCCGCTCGACTGGCCGGGCACGACCATCGAGCCCGGTGATCCCGTCGAGGTGGTCCGGCGCCTCAAGGCCGGATCGGACGTGCCGCTGCGCTCCCACGGGAGCCTGACGCTCAACCGCGCGCTGCTGAACGCCGGCCTGGTCGACCTCATCGAGGTGACGGTCTTCCCGGTGCTCTGCGGCAAGACCGGGGTGGACCGGATCTTCGACGGCGTGGACGACTTCGACCTCGAGCTGCTCGAGGCCCGGACCTTCGACGGCCACACGCAGGTGCTGACCTACCGGCCGGTGCGGCACGGGTGACCGAGTTCGCCCGGCGCAAAAACTGTGGACCGCCCCGCCCCGGGCCGGTACACGGGGAAGGTGACCTCCTACGACGCCATCGCCGACTGGTACGAAACCACGCTCGTTCCCAGCTGGCAGGCGGACCCGCTGGAGTTCGGGCCGATGCTGCGGGACCTGCTCGGACCGGGCACGGGAGCGTGTCTCGAACTCGGCTGCGGCACCGGCGCCCACGCCGAGCGGATCCGGCAGCTCGGCCGGACCCCGCTCGGCGTCGACGTCTCCGCCGGCATGCTGCGCCACGCGGCGGCGCGGCTGCCGGTCGTGCGGGGTGACGCCGTCGCGCTGCCGATCGCCACCGGGGCGCTGCCCGCCGTCGTCGCGATCATGGTCCACACCGACATGCCCGCCTACCCGGCGGTGCTGCGGGAAGCCGCCCGCGTGCTGGCGCCGGGCGGGGTGTTCGCGCACATCGGCGTGCACCCGTGTTTCTGCGGCGGGTTCGCCGACCGCACCGACGGCCGCGCCGTGGTGATCCGGCCCGGCTATCGGGAGCCCGGCTGGACGATGGAGTCGTGGACCGACCAGGGTCTGCGGGACAAGGTCGGTGCCACCCACCGGCCGCTGCCCGCGCTGCTGGGCGCGGTCCTCGAGGCCGGCCTGGTGTTCGAGCGGTTCGCCGAAGGCGGCGCACCCACCCCGACGGTGTTCGCCTGGCGGGCGAGAAAGCCGTACGCCGAAAGGCCGCACCGGTGATCGTCCGGGCCGGGTCGCTATCCTCCCGCGATGACTGGGGAAGTCCGAATCGGTGATCAAGCCCGCGCGGCGGCCACCCGCACACTGGACACGGCCTTGCGCGAAGGTCGGCTCGATCTGGCCGAGTACGAACGACGGGTGGTTCTCGTCCAGGCGGCCAAGGTCCGGAAGGACCTGACCCCGGCCGTCGCCGACCTGCCCGGCAGTTCCGGCCGCACCGGCCCGAACCTGCGGGTCTCGGCCGCCGACCGCGAACGGGCGCTGGTCCGGCTGGCCGGCGCCCTGACCGACGGGCGCCTGGAAGTACGCGCCTACGCCGACGCCGAGGAACTGCTGAACCGGGCCGTGACCTACGCCGACGTCGACGCCGTCGTGGGCGACCTGGACGCCAAGGCGAGCCACATCGAACGTGATCAGGCCATCGCGCGCATCGAGGCCGCGGTCGCCGGCGGGCTGCTGGAGCCGGCCGAACAGCACGACCGGGTGGCCGCGGTCCGGCGGGCGACCACCGACGCCCAGCTGGCCGCACTGGTGGCCGACCTGCCCACCGGTACGGGCCCGGCCCGGTCGCCGCGGGCGTCCCACGCCGACCGGGAAGCCGTTGTCGCGCAACTGCACGACGCCGTCGAGGCGGGCGTGCTGGACCTGCCGGAGTTCGACGAGCGGGTGCGCGCGGTCTACGCGGCCCGGTTGCGCGACGAGCTGACGAGACTGGTGGCGGACCTGCCGCACCCGGAGCCGCCACCGGCTCCGCCGGCCGCTTTGCCGCCCGCGCCGCCGATCGCCCCGCTCCCGCGGGAGCAGCCGTCGTTCGAGACCGGCATGACCACGGCCAAGGTGGCGGCCGTCGGCTGGTGCGTCATGGTCGGCATCGTGATCCTCCTGGGGGTGGCGGGGCTGACCGTCCTCGCCCTCGTGCTCGGGACGCTGTCGGCGATCGTGTTCGTCGGGATCCTCGTATGGGCCAAGCGCACGGTGACCGCGGCGATGGAGGCGGAAAGCGCTCCCCGCACCGGAGAACCGTTCCTGCCGGCGGTCGAACCGTTCCCCGGCCGGGGGCCGACGTGGGTCGACGTGGATCCGGCCGAGTGGACGCCGAAGAAGCGGGCACTGGGCCGGCACCAGGGCGACCTCGAATCGATCACGGCCCTGGTGCTGCCCGACGGCACCCCGGTGGCGATCACCGGCAGCCGGGACAACACGGCCCGGGTGTGGGACCTGACCGACGACTCGTCGCGGCACACCCTCAGCGGCCACACCCACGACGTGGTGGGCGTCGCGGCCATGGTCCTGCCGGACGGCGTCCCGGTCGCGGTGACGGTCAGCACGGACCGGACGGCCCGGGTCTGGGACCTGCGGGACGGTTCCCCGCGCGGCACCCTGCCCGGACTGGCCCCGGACCCGAAGACGGTGCGGTGCCTGTCGCTGGCCGACGGCACCCCGGTGGCGGTCGTCCACAACGGCTTCAACGCGATCCAGACGTGGGACCTGCGCGACCACAAGCGGCGGCACAACGTCCGTGAGAAGGACACCTTCGCCCGGATGGTTCCGGCGGTTCTCCCCGACGGCACGCCGGTCGCGGTGGTCGCCGACTGGGGAAACCACCTCCGGGTGCTGAACCTGGCGAACGGGAAGCCCCGGTTCCGGCTCACCGGCCACACCCAGCCGGTCAACGCGATCGACACGACGGTCCTCGCCGATGGGACCCCGATCGTGGTGTCCGCGGGCGATGACAAGACGATCCGCGTCTGGGACCTGGGACGCCGGACGCTGCTGTGCACCATCACCGGCCTGGTCGAAGCGAAAGAGGCCGTGGTGTGCACGGCCCTGCCGGACGGCACCCCGGTCGCGGTCGCCTGCGACTGGGAGCCGGGCAACACGTCGGTGTGGAACCTCCGGGACGGTTCCGAACTGCCGTACCGGTTCGATTTCTGGGGAAAGCTCCTGAGCGCGGTCGCCCTTCCGGACCGGACCCTGCTCCTGGGGTTCTCCGACGAAGCCCGCGCGGCGGCGGTGCGGCAGCTGCGCTAGGCGCTGACCTGCCTCGCCCGGTGCTCGGCGACGTGCACCCGCGTGGCGCACCGCGTCGAGCAGAACCGGCGGCGGCCGTTGCGCGAAGTGTCGACGTACGCCGTTTCGCAGCCTTCGCGGCTGCAGATGCCCAGGCGATCCGGGGCCTCGCACACGAGGTGGGCCAGCCCGCCCGCGGTGTAGGCGCGGACCCGGCCGACCGGACCGGCGTCCTCGGCCGAGTAGTGCAGGTGGGGTGGCTTGCCGTCGTGGGTGGTGATGTACGGGCGGCACGCCGCTTCGGCCAGCAGCTCGTTGACCAGGCCCGGGCGGGCGGCGGCCTCGGCGGCGAACACCGGCCGCAGCCGGTCGGCCCACGCGCCGATCAGGGCCGCTTCGCCGTCGGTCAGTGCCTTGATGGCGGCCATGCCGTTGCGGACCATCCCGTCGAGGAGCTCGCTCGCGGACCCGGCGTTGACCAGGTCGGCGGCCACCAGAGCCGCTGGGCCGCCGTAAGGGTTGAAGTGCACTGACCCATTACAGCACGATCGGGGCATGAACCGGAACCGTTGCCCCCGCTGTGGCTGGCCGCTCGCCGAGCTCCCCGAAACCGCGGCCCGGCCCGTCACCCACCGGCTCGACTACGTGCGCTGCGTCTGCGGCAGCTGGCTCGCCCGCTTGGACGGCGAAGTCGTCGGCGCCACCCGCTCGGCACCATGACTCGCTCTCTCGCGCGGGATCACCAACGCCACCCGGCCGGTGACGTGGCTCAGAAGTCGAGCGCGCCTGCCATTCGCCTTGGCCGCCGATCGCGGCGGGTTCAGCAGCGCCACCCGCACGGCACCGTGACTCGCCCTTCCGCGCGGGCTCACCAGCGCCACCCGGCAAGCGCCCTGACTCACAGGTCGAGCGCGCCCGCGGCGTTGTCGTTCCACTGGTCGACGCGGCGGATGTACTCGTACAGCGCCCGGCTGCCGCGGACCCAGCGGCCCTGGTCGGCGATCGCGAGGTCGTCGGCCCCGGCGCGGCGGGCCTCGGTGGCGAAACCGGATCGCAGGGAGTGGCCCGTCACCGGGTAGGGCAGGCCCGCACGGACGCCGGCCCGGGTGAGGATCTGGTTGACGCCGGTGGTGCTCAACGCGGGCTCGCCGACGTTGCCGTGCCGGTCGACGCGGCGGAACGCCGGCCCCTCGGTGATCCCCGCACCCGAGCGCCACGCGTGCCACGCCCGCACCGGGTCGGTGTCGGGGTTCTCGCGCCGCGGGACGACCATGTCGCCGGTGCTCTTGCCGTGCCGGACGGTCACCGCCAGCCCCCGGTCGTCGACCGGCTGCACGTCGGTGACCAGCAGGTTCGCCAGGTCGGAGCAGCGGGCCGCGATCGGGAAGCCGATCAGCAGCATCGCCCGGTCGCGGGCGCCGGCCAGGGTGTCGGGGCACGCGCGCGACATGGCCCGCAGGTCGGCGAGGGTGACCATGGTGGCCTTGCCGCGGCCGCGCTGGATGCCCTCCCGGGCCAGCCGCTGCCGGTATCCCTTCAGCGCCCGCCACGCGGCGCGGCTGGCTTCGGGATCGACGATCACCTTGTGGTGGCGCAGCCCGGCGAGCGCGCCGGTGAGCCGCCGCTCGATCGTCGAGGGCGCCGCCGGGGCGGCCCGCTCGGGCACTTCGGGCACGGCCCGTTCGTCCGGCCGCAGCGTGCGGCCGCGTTCCAGCCAGACGACGAACCCGGTCAGGGCGCCGATCGTCGCCGACAGCGGCGGGATCCCGGCTTCGGCGGTGTAGTCCTGCCAGACCTGCCAGTCCTGGGCGTAGGCCTTGAGCGTGTTGGGTGGCCGTTGCCCGTCGACGTGCCGGGCGGCGGCCTCGTCCAGCAGCGCCAGCCGCTCGTGGGCGCTCACCGCGGCGTCGGTCACCGGTTCCAGGTCGGGCACGCGCCGAGGTTACGGGATCTCGGTAGGTTCACGTGTCGATCCACGCGGGTGCCGTTCGTATCAGCGGTGGGACACCGAGGAGGACGGAATGAAGCAGTACCTGCTCAGCATCTACCAGCCCGACGGCCCGACCCCGCCGCCGGAGGTCCTGGACGGCGTCGTGCGCAAGCTCGACGCGCTCAACGCCGACCTCAAGGCGGCCGGGGCCTGGGTGTTCGCCGGCGGGCTGCACCCCCCGTCGACCGCCACCGTGCTGCGCGCCGCCGACGGCGACACCCTCGTCACCGACGGCCCCTACACCGAAGGCAAGGAACACCTGGGCGGGTTCACCATCATCACCGCGCCCGACCTCGACGCCGCGCTCGCCTGGGGTGGCCGGCTCGCCGACGCCGTCGCTCCGCTGCCCGTCGAGGTGCGGCCGTTCCAGGGATGAGCGTCGAGGAGGTCTTCGCCGCCGAGTACGGCCGGGCCGTGTCGGTCCTCGTGCGGGTCTTCGGGGACATCGACATCGCCGAGGAAGCCGTGCAGGACGCGTTCGCCGAGGCGGTCCGGCGGTGGCCGTCGGCCGGGCTGCCGCCGAGCCCGGCGGGCTGGATCATCACCACCGCCCGCAACCGCGCCATCGACCGGCTGCGCCGCGAGGCGGCCCGCGCGGACAAGCACGCCCAGGCCGCCCTGGTGCACGCCGAGACCGAACCCGCTGAGGAGGGCGCCGTGCCCGACGAGCGGCTCCGGCTGATCTTCACCTGCTGCCACCCGGCGCTGGCCCGGCCGGCGCAGGTCGCGTTGACGTTGCGGTTGCTCGGCGGCCTGACCACCAGCCAGATCGCGGCCGCGTTCCTGGTCACCGAGCCCACGATGGCCCAGCGGATCGTCCGGGCGAAGAACAAGATCCGCGACGCGGGCATCCCGTACCGCGTCCCGCGCGACGCCGACCTGCCGGCGCGGCTGAACGCGGTGCTGGCCGTGCTGTACCTGATCTTCAACGAGGGCTACACGGCCAGCGCGGGGGAGGAGCTGATCCGCGCCGAGCTGTGCCGCGAGGCGATCCGGCTCGCCCGGGTCCTGGCCGGGCTGATGCCGGACGAGCCCGAGGTGCAGGGCCTGCTCGCCTTGATGCTGCTGATCGATGCCCGCCGTGAGACGCGCACGACCTCTTCCGGGGAGGTCGTGCTGCTGGCCGATCAGGACCGGTCGCGCTGGGACGCCGTCCTGATCGCCGAGGGCCAGGAGATCGTCCGCCGCTGCCTGCGCCGCAACCAGCCGGGCCCGTACCAGATTCAGGCGGCGATCCAGGCCGTCCACAGCGACGCGCCGACCGACTGGTCCCAGGTCAAGGCGTTGTACGACCAGCTGCTGGAGTGGACACCGACGCCGGTGGTCGTGTTGAACCGGGCGGTGGCGGTCGGCGAGGTCGACGGTCCTGCCGTGGCGCTGGCGCTGGTCGAGGACCTCGACCTGCCGCGGTTCCCGCTGTTCCACGCGATCCGCGCGGACCTGCTGGCCAGGGTGGGACGGCCGGGGGAGGCGGCCGCGGCCTACGCGGTGGCCATCGACCTCACGCGCAACGCCGCGGAGCGGGCTCTGCTGGAACGCAAGCGCGCGTCAATCCTGGGTTGACGTTTTCAGGGGGTCTTAGTTTTTCGGGTCCCGAATCCGGCCCTCGTCGGCCCTCCGGTGAATCACCTGATTCTGAGTTGGGATATGTGACCTTATCCGAACTTAAGACCTGACCAGCATTTTTTTAGATTTTGAACAGATACTTCTAGTTCTCTTTAGAAGCTTTGATATGGTCTCCGTCATGACGGAAGATGCTGGTCAGGTGCGGATCTGCGAGTACCGGAGATGCGGAGCGCCGCTGCCGCCGGCTGTGGGGCGCGGGAGCCGCGCGCGGTTCTGCCAGGACGGCAAGACCTGGGGCCGCCGGAACCTCAGCTGCCGCGACGCCGAGGCCGTGCTCTCGGACGCCGAGTCGCTGCGGGAGAGCGACACCGAGCTGGACGACACCGCCGTCACCGCACTGGCCGGTCAGGTCGACCGGGTGCTCGAACCGGCCCGCGGGCTGGTGGAAACCCTCGCGACGCTGCGGCACCAGCTCGAGGCGACGACCGCGACCGCGCTGGCCGAACGGGATGCGGCCCTGGCCGAGACCGACGAGCACCGTCGGCAGCGTGGCCGTGCGGAAGCCGAAGCCGCGCAGGCCCGAGACATCGCCGAAACCGCCGTGTCCGAAGCGGCCGCGGCGGAGCGGGAAAAGGTGGCCGCACTCGGGGAGCGGGACGAGGAGCGGGCCGCCAAGCGGGCTGCCGTCCAGGAACAGCAGCGGGCCGAAGGGCAGCTGGCCGCGGTCCGCGACGAGCTCGGCCGCGTCGCCGACCGGGCCGATGCCGCGGCCGCGCTCGCCGGCGAACGCGCCGCGGTGATCGCGACCCTGACCGCCGAACTGGCGGCCGCCCGGACCGCGCTGGAGGAGGAACGCGGCCGCGGCCAGGCCGCCGTGGCGCGCGCGGAGGCGGCCGAAGCCCGGGCCGCGGCCGTCCAGGAACGGCTCGATGCCGCCCGCGAAGACCATGCCAGGGCGACCGCGGCACAGGACGCTTCGCACGAAGCCGCGCTCGACCGGGCCCGCGCCGAGGCCGAGCGCCTGCGGGCCGGGTTCGACCAGCGGCTCGCCGAGCTGCAGGCGGGGCACGAACAGACCGTCCGGTCGATGCACGACACCACGACGAACCTCGGTGCCGAACTGCGGACCGCGTCCGGCCGGGCCGAGGCCGCCGAGCGCGAGCTGTCGCGGGTGCTCGGCGTTCTGCGGGAGACGCCGGAGCTGCCCGAGACACTTAAGCAATTGCTTGACCGATCGCCGGAGCGGAGTTAACTTAAGTAGGTGCTTAACCATGAGGAGTCGCTGGACCTGCTGTTCCGCGCCTTGGGTGACCGGACGCGGCGGGCGCTGGTGCAGCGGCTGGTGCGCGGGCCGGCGTCGGTCAGTGAGCTGGCCGAGCCGCTGACCATGTCGCTGGCCGCGGTCGTACAGCACCTGCAGGTGCTGGAAACCGCCGGGATCGTGCGGTCGGAGAAGGTCGGCCGCGTGCGCACCTGCCGGATCGAACCGGGGGTGCTGCGCGCGGGCGAGCAGTGGCTGGGACGTCAGCGCACCACGTGGGAGAGCAGGCTCGACCAGCTCGGCGACTTCCTCGCCGAGCCGCCCGGAACGTCGGAAGGGAGCACGTCATGACCGTCCTGCACAGCACGTTCAGCCTGGAGCGCACCTACGGGGAGCCGCCGGAGCGGGTGTTCGCGGCCTGGGCGGACCCGGCCGCCAAGCAGCGCTGGTTCGCTTCCGAGGGACCCCACGAGCTGGACTTCCGCGTCGGCGGCCGGGAAACCGTCGAAGGCCGCACCCCCGGCGGCGGGCCGCTGAAGTTCGTCGCGACCTACCACGACATCGTGCCCGAGCAGCGGATCGTCTTCTCCGGCACGCTCACCGGCGACGGCTCGCTGGCGACCGTGTCGACCACGACCGTGGAGCTGTTCGCCGAAGGGGACGGCACCCGGCTGGTGCTCACCGAGCAGGACACGTTCCTCGACGGCGCGGAGAAGCCGGAGTGGCGCGAGCAGGGCACGGGCGACTGGCTCGACCGGCTCGGTGCCGAACTGAAGTGACGCCTACCGGGTCCGGTAGTGCTGCGGGCTGGCGCCGAACTCGCGTTTGAACGCGGCGCTGAGGGCGAACGCGCTGCCGTAGCCGACCTGGCGGGCGATCGAGGCGATCGTCGTCTCCGGGTGCTGGCGCAGCAGGTCCGCGGCCAGCGCGAGCCGCCAGCCGGTCAGGTACGCCATCGGGGTCTCGCCCACCGCGGCCGCGAACCGGCGGGCGAACGCGGCCCGCGACACCCCGACGTCGGCCGCGAGCTTGGCGACCGTCCACGGCTCGGCGGGCTGGTGCTGCAGCAGCCGCAGGGCCTGGCCGACGACCGGGTCGTCGTGCGCCCGGTACCACGCCGGCGCGCTGGTGTCCGGCCGGTCGAACCAGGCGCGCAGCGCGGCGATGAGCAGCAGGTCCAGCAGCCGGTCGAGGACGGCTTCCTGGCCGGGGGCGTCCTTGCCGATCTCGGTGGCGAGCAGTCCGGCGAGCGGGGTGGGCCAGTCGGCCGCGCGCAGGACGATCAGCGCGGGCAGCGCGGCGAGGAGTTTCCGGCTGATTTCGCCTTCCATGCCGTAGGTGCCGGTGAGCAGCACGACCGGGCCGCCGGTGCCCCAGGTGCGGACGCCGAGGTCGGCGTAGGCGCTCAGGTGCCCGCCGTCGGGGGTGCGGCACTCCTGGCCGGGCAGGATCAGCGCCTGCGGCGGGGTCGCGGGGTGGTCGGCGACCAGGTACGGGTCCGGGCCGCGGGTGATCGCGACGTCGCCTTCGCCCAGCAAGACGCCTTCGCCGCCGTCGGGCACGATCCACGCTTCGCCGCGGACCACTGTCACCACGGTCAGCGGCGCCCGGTCTTCGATACGCAGCGCCCACGGCGGGGTCAGCACCGAGCGCAGCAGGAACGCGCCGTGGGCGCGGGGGCCGTCGAGGAGGGCGGCGAGCGGGTCCATGCCGTCGATCGTAGACGCTGGAACATGCGATCAAGGCTTTGAACCATGGATAGTCTTGCCGGACGCCGGTTGACTGATCGGCATGACAACGAACTTCCTGGTGGTGGGCGGCACCGGCAAGACCGGGCGCCGGGTGGCGGACCGGCTGCGCGAGCGCGGTGAAACCGTGCGGATCACTTCGCGGCGCGGGGTGCCGCCATTCGACTGGAGCAAGCGGGAAACCTGGCCGGCGGTGCTGGACGGCGTCGACGCGGTCTACCTGGCCTACTACCCCGATCTGGTGGTGCCGGAGGCGGCCGGCGACATCCGGGCGTTCACGGAACTCGCGGTGGCAGCCGGGGTGCGGCACCTGGTGCTGCTGTCCGGCCGCGGCGAGGCGGAAGCCGAGGCCTGCGAGGACATCGTCCGGGCGGCCGGGACCGGCTGGACGATCCTGCGGTGCAGCTGGTTCGCGCAGAACTTCAGCGAGCACTTCCTCCTCGACGCCGTGCGCGCCGGGGAGATCGTGCTGCCGGCGGGTGCGGTGACCGAGCCGTTCGTCGACGTCCGGGACATCGCCGATGTCGCGGTGCGGGTGCTGACCGAGCCCGGCCACACCGGCCGGCGGTACGAGCTGACCGGGCCGCGGCTGCTGAGCTTCGCCGACGCCGCCGCCGAGATCGCCGCCGCGTCCGGCCGGGATGTCCGCTATGTTCCGGTTTCGGCCGGGGAGTTCGCGGCCGCGGCGGCGAGCCAGGGCGTGCCCGAGGAGGAGGTCGGCGCGCTGACCGAGCTGTTCGCCCGCGTTCTCGACGGCCGCAACGCGTCGGTGACGCCCGACGTTGCGGACGTGCTGGGCCGTCCGGCGACGGATTTCGCCGATTTCGTGCACGACGCCGCGGCGACCGGGGTCTGGACGCGGTGACGGGGAAGGGGAATCCGATGCCGACGGTGGTGCTGGTGGCCGCGCTGGTCGCGGCGGGACTGATCGCGGGGTTGTTCTACGCCTACGCCTGCTCGGTCCTGCCGGGCTTGGCGCGCGGGGACGACAAGACGTTCGTCGAAGGCATGCGCGGGATCAACATCGCGATCGTCAACCCGGTGTTCATGGTGACGTTCCTGGGTGCGCCGCTGCTGGCCGGGGTGGCGGTGTTCCTGCATCTCGGGTCGCCGTCGCTGCCGTGGGTGGTCGCGGGGTTCGTGTTCCTGGCGGGGATGGTGCTGCTGACCGGGGCGGTGCACATCCCGCTGAACAACGCCCTCGAGGCCGGCGGCGACGACTACGCGGCGGTGCGGGCGGCGTTCGAGACGGCGTGGGTGCGCTGGAACGTGCTGCGCGCGCTGGTGAGCACGGCCGGGTTCGGCTGCCTGGTCGCGGCCGTGCTCACCCGGCGTGGTTAGTCCTCGAGGCGGAAGAGCAGGTCGGTGACCCACTGCGCGGGGTCGGGGACTTCGCGGGGGTCGGTGCGCAGGACTTCCAGGCGGCAGCCCCATTCCTCGCCGTCCGGTCCCCCGGTGCGGTCCCAGGTCAGGCCTTGGTCCGCACCCCAGGCGAGGACGGCCTCGGTGGCGGCGGCGAGGCCGTCCGGCGCGCCGACGTAGGTGTCGAGGACGTACCGGCCGGCCGGGAGTTCGCCGCGGAAGGCGGGCTCGTCGGGGGTGTGGTCGCCGTCGATGGGGACGCCGGCTTCGACGGTGAAGCGCATCCCCGGGTGCAGCACGCGGTAGCGGAAGAACGGCGCTCCGGCCGGGGTGACGCCGGCGGCGGCGAGGGTGCCGATCAGGGGTGGCAGCCGGTCGGCGATCCGCGGGAAGTCCGGGATGGCGAGGGTGGCGCGTTCGGCGACGTACCGCTGGGCGGGCCGCTGCACGACGGTGGGCATCAGGCGAAGTCCTCCGGTCCGAGCATCGGGCGGACCTCGATGCTGCCGTAGGTGGCGGCGGGGTGGCGGGCGGCAAGTTCGAGGGCTTCGTCGAGGTCGGCGCAGTCGAGGATGACGAAGCCGCCGATCTGTTCCTTGGCTTCGGTGAACGGCCCGTCGGTGAGCAGCACTTCGCCGTCGCGGACGCGGATGGTGGTGGCTTCGGTCGGCGGGCGCAGGCCGCCGCCGCCGCGGATCTTGCCGCGGCGTTCCATGTCTTCGCTCCAGCCGCCGCAGCCGTCGTAGGCGTGTTCCTCCGCGGTTTCGTCGCCGCAGATCATCAGCAGGTACTGCATGTCAGCATCCTTTCAGGACTTCGCGCAGGCGCGCGGCGAACGCTTCGGCGTGGGAGTCGAACCCGCCGTGGCCGCCGGGGAACACCTCGGTGCCGGCGCCGAGGGCCGCGGCCAGCCCGAGGGCGGCCTGGTGGACCGGCAGGGCGGTGGACTCTTCGCCGACGGCGACCACCAGCCGCGCCGGTGTTGCCCGGAGTGTGTCGAGGTCGGGCTCGTACGCGCCGGTCGCGGGCATCAGGTGGCCGAAGAAGTAGGCGAAGTTGCCTTCCGCGCGCGGGTCGAGCGGCGGCGCGGGGTCGACGCCGACGACCTTCATGAACGCGGCGAAGGCGGCGGCGAGACCTTCCTCGCGGAACAGGGCCGGGATGTCGGGACCGTCGAGAGCACCGGCGGGCAGGTACCGGGTGACCGGCGGTTCGTGCAGCACGACCGTGCCGACGTCGGCCGGGTGGCGGCGCACGAGTTCGAGCAGGGTGATCGCGCCGCCGCTGCTGGCCAGGACGTCGGCGGGGCCGACTTCGGCGAGCAGCCGGTGCACGTCGTCGGCATGGTCGCCGACCGGGTCCGGACCCGGGGTGCCGTCGAGGGGGCTGCGGGACAGGCCGCGCGGGTCGAACGTGACGACGGTGTGGTCTTCGGCCAGCAGCGGCCGCAGGTGGGTGAACACCTGGGCGTCGGCGGGGCCGCCGGGGACCAGCAGCAGCACCGGGCCGGTGCCGTGGACGTCGTAGGTGAGGGTGGCGCCGGGGACGGCGAGGGTGGTCATGGGGCTTCCTCCGGTGGTCGGTCTTCAGCCGACCGACGAACGACGTCGGCCGGGACCGACACCAGCTCGGAGATTCTCCGGGTGAGGTAGGTGCGTTCGGCTTCGGTGCCGGCCAGCTCGCGGGCTTTCCCGTACCAGTGGGCGGCTTCGGCGTGGCGGCCGAGGCGGCGGAGGAAGTCGGCGCGGGTGGCGGCGAGCAGGTGGTAGCCCTCCAGCGGCAGGGCGTCGAGGAGCTCGAGCCCGGCTTCCGGGCCCTCGGCCATGCCGACCGCGATGGCGCGGTTGAGGTCGACGACGGTGCTGGGGACGTGCTTGCGCAGCTGGTCGTAGAGGCCGGCGATCTGGGGCCAGTCGGTGTCGGCCGGGTGGGCGGCGGTGGCGTGGCAGGCGGCGATGGCGGCCTGGATCTGGTACGGGCCGGGACGTCGCCGCCGCAGCGCGGCTTCCAGGATCGTGGTGCCTTCGGCGATGGCGGCGGTGTCCCAGCGGGTGCGGTCCTGTTCTTCGAGGGGGACGAGGACGCCGCCCGCGTCGACGCGGGTTTCGCGGCGGGCGTGCTGCAGCAGCATCAGGGCGAGCAGGCCGATTGCTTCGGGTTCGTCGGGCATCAGCTGCGCGAGGACGCGGGCGAGCCGGATCGCTTCGGCGGCGAGGTCCGGGCGGAGCAGGTCGGGGCCGGCGCTGGCGGAGTAGCCCTCGTTGAACGTCAGGTAGAGCACCCCGAGCACGGCATGGGTGCGTTCGGGCAGCAGGTGCGCGGGTGGGACCCGGTAGGGGATGCGGGCGTGGCGGATCTTGCGCTTCACCCGCACGAGCCGCTGGGACATGGTCGCTTCGGGGACGAGGAAGGCGCGGGCGATCTCGGCGGTGGACAGCCCGGCGAGGGTGCGCAGGGCGAGCGCGACCTGGGCTTCGGTGGCCAGCGCGGGGTGGCAGCAGGTGAAGATGAGCCGCAGCCGGTCGTCGGTGACGCCGCTGTCGTCGGGTTCCGGTGCGTCGGGGACGGGCATGCGGGCGGCCTCCCGGAGCTTGGCGGCGCCGACGGCGTCGCGGCGGAGCCGGTCGGTGGCGCGGTGGCGGGCGGCGGTGGTCAGCCAGGCGCCGGGCCGGGCTGGGACGCCGTCGCGGGGCCACGTCCGCAGGGCCAGTGCGAAGGCTTCCTGGGCGCACTCCTCGGCGAGGTCCCAGTCGCCGGTGATCCGGATGAGCGTGGCCACGACTTGGCCCCACTCCGCCCGGAACGCCTCGGCGACGGCGGTCTCGACGTCCACCACCCGCTCCTTCCCGCCGGTTTCAGCCTCCCGACGAACGGCCCGGCCCGGAACCGACAGCCACGGCGTGACACGCGCCGAATCCTTCCGCGCGCGCGACGATCCGGCCGGCTTCGACGCGGACGGCGGTCTCGGTGGCGTCGCTGACGGCGGTCACGCCGGCGGCCGCGGCGAGGGCGCCGGTGGCGTCGCAGACCAGCCGCAGCCGGGGGTGGGCCGGGGGCGCGATGGCCTGGTCGAGGCAGGTGCGCAGGTCGGCGAAGGCGAGCCGGGTCAGCGGGGCGAGTTCGCCGGGGTCGCTGGTGACGAGCACGGCGGTGACGTCGGCGCCGGCGCGGACGGCTTCTTCGAAAGCGGCGGCGCGGTGCAGGCCGAGGACGGCCACGACGCCGTCGCCGGGCCGGAAGTTCTCGCCGGTCAGCAGGTCGGTCGCCGCCGGCGGGTCCCACGGCTGCCCGGCGGGCCGGGACGGGGTGGTGATCGGCGGCTCGGCCGGCCAGTCGTCGGCGAGGCCGAGGTCGAGCAGGGCGGCGCAGGCGGTGACGAGGTGGAACGGTTCGCCGAAGCCGGGTGCGGCGGCGGCGAGCTGGGCCGCGCCGTGCAGCGTGGTGAGCGCGGCTTCGGCGACCCGCACCAGGCGCCGTCCCGGGCGGGCGCGCTCGAGGGCCAGTCCGAGCAGGATCGCGTCGACGCGGGTGAGCTGGGCGAACGGCCGCCGGGTGTGCTCGTCGGCGAGGATCTCCGGCAGCAGGTCGCGGGCGAGCCGGGCTTCTTCGCTGTCGCTGTCGGTGGACAGCGGGAGCCGGGCGATCCAGGCGCGGGCGAACGCGGCCAGGACGTCGGCCGCGGACGGGTCCGGCGGTGGGGTGGCGGGCCGGGGCGCGCGTTCGGCGAGGTCGGCCAGGACCGCGAAGTAGAGGGCGCGTTTGCCGGGGAAGTTGGAGTAGACCGCGCCGCGGGTGAGTTCGGCGCGTTCGGCGATGACGTCGATCTTCGCCTCGCGGAAGCCGCGGCGGGCGAACTCGTCGCGGGCGGCGGTGAGCACCTTGGCGCGGTTGCGCTCCTGGGTTTCCGCCCTGCTGAGCCTGACCATCGTCCTCCTTGCCGTGGGATCCCGGGTCAAGATACCGTGACCACTGAGATGATAAGAACATCTGATTTGAACATCTGGAGTGGTGGATGACCCCCGAGATCGACCTGACCGACCCGTCGGTGCTGACCGACCCGTTCACCGCCTACGACCGGGCGCGGGAGGTGAGCGCGGTGGCCAAGCTGGTCATTCCCGGATTCGGCCCGTTCTGGGCCCTGACCCGCTACGCCGAAGCGCGCGCGATGCTGACCGACCCGCGGTTCGAGGTGAATTCCGGCAGCTTCCTGCGCCCGCCGGGCATTCCGGACCACTGCCTCGCGTACCTGGAGACGATGGCGGAGAAGGACGGGCCGGAGCACCTGCGGCTGCGGCGGCTGGTGGCGCCGGCGTTCACGCCGAAGCGGGCCGCGCAGCTGCGGCCCCGGCTGGCGGCGATCACCGCACGGCTGCTCGACGAGCTGCCCGGCCACGCCGAGGACGGCGTCGTCGACCTGGTCCCGCACTTCGCGCGGCCGCTGCCGATCGACGTCATCTGCGAGCTGGTCGGCATTCCGGAGACCGATCGGCCGCGCTGGCGGGACTACGGTGCCGCGGTGGCGAGCGGAATGGGGCCGGACTTCGCCGCGGCGATCCCGGCGATCATCGAGGGCGCGAAGGAGGCCGTGGCGCGCAGCCGGGCCGAGCCGGGTGACGACCTCATCGGCGACCTGGTGCGGGTCCAGGCCGAGGACGGTGACCGGCTGAGCGACACCGACCTGGTCACCCTGGTCTGGCACCTGGTCCTGGGCGGGCAGACGCCGGTGAACCTGATCGCCAACGCCGTGGAAGTGCTGCTGCGGCACCCGGACCAGCTGGCCCTGCTGCGGGCGGACGCCGGGTTGTGGCCGGGGGCAGTGGAGGAGCTGATGCGGTTCTGCAGCCCGCAGCTGCTGACCACGCCGCGGTTCGCGCGGGAGGACGTCGAGATCGACGGGCAGGTGATCGGCAAGGGCGAGCGGGTGACCGCGGCGATGGTGGCCGCCGACCGCGACCCGCGCGTGTTCGCCGACCCGGACCGCTTCGACATCACGCGCACGGGGCCGGCGCAGCTGGGCTTCTCGCACGGGCCGCACTTCTGCCTGGGTGCCTCGATCTCGCGGGTGCAGACCGAGGTGGCGTTGTCGGCGCTGTTCGAGCGCTTCCCGGACCTGGCGCTGACCGAGGACGTGCCGCGGGCGCCCGACGGCGGGACCTGGCGTCCGGCGCGGCTACTGCTGGCGCTCTGACCGCCGGTTCGCCTGCAGTGAATGACTCATTCCTGGCGTGGCACGCCAGGAATGAGTCATTCACTGCACCTGGCGCGGGTGGTGACCAGCGCTTCGATGCCGTCGAGGACACGGGCCAGGCCGAAGCGGAAGGTGTGTGCCGGGTTCTCGGCGGCGTTGTGGGCTTGCCCGGCCGCTTGGCCGACGCGGGAGGAAATCGGGTAGTGCGCCGCGTCGGCGGCCGGGATGCCGGCCAGCACCGGCCAGGCGCGCTCCCACCACTGGGCGTCGGTCATGCCGGTGGCGCGGACCAGGCGGGCGTTGTCGAGCGAGCTGCGCGCGGTGGTGCGGACGAGGCCGGTGACGAGGCTGACCACGGCGTCCATCTCGACGTCGTCGAGCCCGATGCCGTCGATCGCGCGCAGCTCCCGCTCGTACTTGGCGAAGCTGTGCGGGCCGAGCGCGGAGCGGCTGGTGGGGACCTGCAGCAGCCAGGGGTGGCGGTGCAGCAGCGCCCACTCGTCTTCGGCGATGGCGGTCAGCGCCGCCCGCCAGCCGAGGCCTTCGTCGACGGCGGCCAGTTCGCCGTGGGCGTGGTCGATCATCAGGTCCAGCAGCTCGGCCCGGCCCGGGACGTAGGTGTAGAGCGACATGGGGGAGACGCCGAGCTGCTCGGCGACCCGGCGGATGGTGACGGCGTCGATGCCGTCGGCGTCGGCCAGCGCCACCGCCGCGCGCACGACGTCGGCGGTGGCCAGCTTGGGTTTCGGGCCGCGGCGCGGGGCTGCCGGGACGCCCCAGAGCAGCTCGATCGCCCGTCGCGGATCGCCGTCACCGTTGTCCTGCGTGCGCACGCCGGCCATTCTGCCCACCTGATTTCCGTACAACGTACAGAGTTGTGCTAACCTGTTCTCCGTACACTGTACAGAGTTAAGGGGCAGGATGACTCCGCAGATCCACGCCGAGGGACTTCGCAAGCGCTACGGCGACGCGTACGCCCTCGAGGGGTTCGATCTCTCCGTCCCGGCCGGCACCCTGTGCGGCCTGCTGGGACCCAACGGCGCCGGGAAGACGACGGCGGTCCGCGTGCTCTCGACGCTGCTGCGCCACGACGGCGGGGCCGCCCGGGTCGCCGGGTTCGACGTCGCCACCGAACCGGCGAAAGTGCGCGCTGCGATCGGGCTGGTCGGGCAGCAGGCCGCGGTCGACGAACTCCTGTCCGGGCGGCAGAACCTGATCCTGTTCGGCCGGCTGCACCACCTGGGCCGTCGCGAGGCCACCCGCCGCGCCGACGACCTCCTCGAACGCTTCGACCTCGCCGGCACCGGCTCGAAGCCGGTCTCGGCCTACTCCGGTGGGATGCGGCGGCGCCTGGACCTCGCCGCGTCGCTGCTGGCCGCCCCGCGGGTGCTGTTCCTCGACGAGCCGACGACCGGGCTCGATCCGCGCAGCCGGCTGGAGGTCTGGCGGGCGGTCCGGTCCCTGGTCGCCGACGGGACGACCGTGCTGCTCACGACGCAGTACCTGGAGGAGGCCGATCAGCTGGCCGACCGGATTTGCCTGGTCGAGCGCGGCCGGGTGATCGCCGAAGGCTCCCCGGCCGAGCTGAAGGGCTCGCTCGGGGCGACCCGGATCGAGCTGGTGCTCACCGATCCCGGCGCCCTCGCTGCGGCGGCGGGGCTGCTGGCCCGGGTCACCGGCGCCGAGCCGGTCACCGAGGAGCTGCGGGTGAGCGCGCCGGCCGAGCCGTCGATGCTGACCGACGTCGTGCGTGAGCTGGCGGCGAGCGAGCTGTCGTTCGCCGACGTGGCGTTGCGGCACCCGACGCTGGACGAAGTGTTCCTGGAGCTGACGGGGGTGGCGCGATGAGGTGGGCGCTCGAAGACGGCTGGACGCTGACCGGGCGGTACCTCGCGCAGCTGGCCCGGCGCCCGGCGCGCCTGGCCGGGGTGGTGGCGTTCCCGATCCTGATGGTGCTGATCTTCGCCTACCTGCTCGGCGGCGGGATGAGCGTGCCCGGCGGGGGCTCCTACCAGGAGTTCCTGATGCCGGGGATGTTCGCGATGACCATGGCCTTCGGCCTGTCGGGGACGATGATCGCGGTGCTCGACGACACGGGCAAGGGCGTCACCGACCGGTTCCGGTCGCTGCCGATGGCGCCCTCGGCGGTGTTCACCGGGCGGGTGGCGGCGGATCTGGTGAACGCCGTCCTCGCGCTGGCCGTGCTGGTGGGCTGTGGGTTCGCCGTCGGCTGGCGCCCGCACGGCAGCCTCGGCGAAACCCTCGCCGCGCTCGGCCTGCTGCTCCTGCTGCGCACCGCGCTGGTGTGGGCCGGGATCTACCTGGGCCTGCTGACCTCGGATCCGGCGATGGTGTCGCTCGTGCAGACGCTGGAGTTCCCGTTCGGGTTCCTCTCCGGCGCGTTCGTGGCGACCTCCACGATGCCGGCGTGGCTGGGAACCGTGGCCGAGTGGAACCCGTTGTCCTCCACGGTGACCGCGGCGCGGGTGCTGTTCGGCAACCCGGGCGCGGCCGGCACGTCCTGGGTGAGCACGCACGCGGTGCCGATGGCCGTGGTGTGGCCGCTGGTGCTGCTGGCGGTGTTCGTGCCGTTGACCGTGCGCCGATACAGGAGGCTGGGGAACTGAACGTCCACTTCGAACCGGGCGAACCACCGCGGGCGGGCCGCCTGGTGGTCGACGGCCGCGCACTGTCCATGGCCGACGGCCTGCCGGAGCTGCTGACCGGCGCCGACCCCTTCTGGGCGACGGCGGCGCGGGCGGCGCTGCGGCTGGTCGCGGCGGGACGGCTGCTGCCGGGGGTCACCGCGGCCGGGCACGACGCCTGGCGGGCGGGGCCGCTGGAACCGGCGGAAGCCGCGTGGCTGCGGGACCTCGCGGCCGCGATGCCGCCGGACGACCGCGCCCCCGGTCCGCTGCTGCGGGCCTTCCTCGACGCCGTCGCCGACACGCTGCCCCGCACCCCCGCCGCGGCCAAGGCCGCCGGGACGCGGTTGTTCGCCGCCGTCGCGCCCCAGCGCGCGGATTCCCTGCGTGACTGGGCGGACGAACTGGCCGCGGGCCTGGACTCCGGGATCCGGGTGTCGCTGCGGGTGGAGGCACCCGGCGGGTTCGACGCCGGTCGCTTCCGGGCCGTGGTCCAGGCGCACAGCCTGGCCGAGCCCGGGCTGGTCGCCGACGCGGCGCAGCTGTGGGAGACCGGCCGGTTCGGGCCACGGGCCCGCATCGACGTGCTGCTGGCGCTGCGCCGCGGCGCGCAGGTGTGGCCGGCGCTGGGACCGCTGCTGACCTCGGCGGTGCCGGCCGAGGTGGCCCTCGGCGAGGACGACGTGACCGAGCTGGTCGCGTCCGCGGGCCCGCGGCTGGCGGCGGCCGGGATCGACGTGCACTGGCCGGCCGAGCTGGCGGGCTCGCTGACCGCGCGGGCCGTCGTCCGCGCCGGGGACACCCCGGGCGACCTGCCGTCGTTCTTCGGCGGCGGGCACGCGTTGGCGTTCGACTGGCAGCTGGCGCTGGGCGGTGAGGTGCTGACCGAGGCGGAACTGGACGCGCTCGCCGAAGCCCGCCGCCCGGTGGTGCGGCTGCGCGACCAGTGGGTGCTGGTCGACCCGGCGCTGGCGGCGAAGGCGCGGGACCGGGCGCTCAAGCCGCTGACGCCGGTCGACGCGCTGGGTGCGGTGCTGTCGGGCACCACCGAGGTCGAGGGCGAAGTGGTCGAGGTCGTCACCGACGGCTGGCTGGCGCGGCTGCGGGAACGGCTGTCCCGGCCGCCGGAACCCCAGGCGCCGCCGTCCGGGCTGGCCGCGACGCTGCGGGACTACCAGCTGCGCGGGCTGCAGTGGCTGGCCACGGTCACCGGGCTCGGCCTCGGCGGCTGCCTCGCCGACGACATGGGCCTGGGCAAGACGGTCACGCTGATCGCCCTGCACCTGCACCGGGCGTCGGGTCCGACGCTGGTGGTGTGCCCGGCGTCGCTGCTGGGCAACTGGGAACGCGAGATCCGCCGGTTCGCCCCCGGCGTGCCGGTGCGGCGCTTCCACGGCAGCGCCCGGTCCCTGGACGAGCTCGACGGGTTCGTCCTGACCACCTACGGCACGCTGCGCACCGATCCCGCGCCGCTGGCCGGCGTGCGGTGGGGGCTGCTGGTGGCCGACGAGGCCCAGCACGTCAAGAACCACCGCTCGGGCACGGCGAAGGCGCTGCGGCTGGTGCCGGCGGCGGCGCGGGTGGCGCTGACCGGCACGCCGGTGGAAAACACCCTTTCGGAGCTGTGGGCGATCCTGGACTGGACCGCGCCGGGCCTGCTGGGGTCGCTGAGCGAGTTCCGGACGCGCTGGGCGAAGCCGATCGAAGCCGGGGATCCCGCCGCGGCAGAACGGCTGTCGCGGTTGCTGCGGCCGTTCCTGCTGCGGCGGCGCAAGTCCGACCCGGGGATCGCCCCGGAGTTGCCGGCGAAGACGGAGACCGACCGTCCTGTGGCGTTGAGCGCGGATCAGGTGGCGCTGTACGAGGCGGTCGTGCGGGAGATGATGGCCGACATCGCCGCCAGCGACGGGATGGCCCGGCGCGGGCGGATCGTCAAGCTGCTGACTGCGCTCAAGCAGATCTGCAACCACCCCGCGCAGTACCTCAAGCAGCCGGGTGGCCGGTCGGGCAAGGTCGAGCTGCTCGACGAATTGCTGGACACGATCCTCGCCACCGGCGGCGCGGTGCTGGTGTTCACCCAGTACGTCGCCATGGCGCGGCTGCTGGAGAAGCACCTGGCCGGGCGCGGGATCGCCACGCAATTGCTGCACGGCGGCACACCGGTGGCGCGCCGCGAGGAGCTCGTGACCCGGTTCCAGGACGGCGAGGTGCCGGTGTTCCTCCTGTCGTTGAAGGCGGCGGGCACCGGGCTGAACCTCACGCGCGCCGACCACGTCGTGCACTTCGACCGCTGGTGGAACCCGGCGGTGGAGGACCAGGCGACCGACCGGGCGTACCGGATCGGGCAGACCCGGCCGGTCCAGGTGCACCGGCTGGTCGCCGAGGGCACGGTCGAGGACCGGATCGCGGCGATGCTGCGGGAGAAGCGGGCGCTGGCCGAGGCCGTGCTGGCCGGTGGCGAGGCGGCGTTGACGGAACTGTCGGACACCGAGCTGGCCGAGCTCGTGGAACTGAGGAGCCGCGGATGAGCGACGACCGGGTACGCGGCTTTCCCGCGTTCGGCGCGGGCGGCCACTTGGCGCGTTCGTGGTGGGGCCGGGCGTGGGTGCGCGCGATGGAGGACACCGCGCTGGACCTGCGTCAGCTGAAGAAGGGCCGCAAGTACGCCGCGGCCGGGCTGGTCGGCCCGATCACCGTCAGCCCGGGCCGCATCGCGGCGGCGGTCGACGACGCCGACGGCGGCCCGTACCGCACCCAGCTCCGGCTCGCGGAACTGTCCGAAGCGGACTGGACCCGGTTCCTCGACCGCGTCGCCTCCCGGGCGGGGCACCTGGCGGCGCTGCTGGACCGCGATCTGCCACCCGATCTGGCCGAAGCGGCCGGCGTCGACCTGCTGCCGGGGATCGGCGACCTCGACCCCGAGTGCGACTGCCCCGGGTGGGAACTGCCGTGCCGGCACGCGGCGGCGTTGTCGTTCCAGGCGTCGTGGCTGCTCGACGCGGACCCGTTCCTGCTGTTGCTGATGCGCGGCAAGGGCGAGCGGGAGATCCGGTTCGAGCTGGAGAGCCGTACGGCGCCGGTTGGTTCCGAGGAACCGGCCGCGGACCGGGTGCCGGGCGAGCTGCCTTCGCTCGAGGAGTTCCGGCCGTCGGGAGCCCCGTCGATCCCGGCGGCACCGGGGGTCCCGGCTGCGGTGTTCGAACTGCTGGCGGCGAACGGTGCCGCACGGGCCCAGGCGTTGCTGGAGGGACGTCCGTGGCCGGCGCGCCGGCTGGACGCGATCCGTCTGGCGGCGGAGTTCCCCTCGGCGGCCGGACGGCTGGGGGAGGGTGCGGGGTTCGAGCGGGCGGTGGCGGCGTGGCGGTACGGCGGACCGGACGGGGTGGAGGTGCTGGAGACACCGTGGACCCCGCCGAAGGCGGTGGTGGCGGCCGCGCGGGCAGCGCTGGCGGAGGTCGAGGCGGAGCCGGTGTTCGAGCGGAACCGGTGCACGGTGGGTGAGGTGCAGCTGAGGCTGGATCGCCGAGGCCGGTGGCACCCGTACCGGCTCGAGGGCGGGGAGTGGTGGCCCGCGGGACCGCCGGAGAGCGACCCGGGCCTGCTCGCGGGCTGAGTACGGCGTTTCCCCCATGCGCCCCAAGGCGGCCTTGGTTGCGTTGATTCGGCACTGCGGCGCGAAGCGCCTCCGTTGAGGGCGGTGGTGGGGGCATGGATGGAGCACCGAATGTGGCCTTGGTTGCGTCTGACGCACCGAAGGCCACATTGGGGTTGTTTCATCGTGGTTGTGGCTGGTGGGGGTGGTGGGCTGGGTGTGTTTCGGTGATCTGGCAGCGAGTGTTGTCGGGACGGGGTGGCCGTCCCGCTGGGCATGAGTGAAGCCCTCGGCAAGATCGAGATGTGAGTCAATCACCCGCCGAGGGCTTCGGCCCCATTTCTTACCAGGTCACCCTCCCGCTGTCGCGGCAGACCCTGAGCATGGTCGCCGACCTGATCCGCACCCGGCGGCGCCGGCTGCGGTCCCGCTGGCGCAAAGCCACCCCAGCCGGGCAAGCGCTGGTGGTGCTGGCGGTGCTGCGCCACGATCAGCGGCTGGCTCACATCGGTGCCGGTCAGGGTGTGTCGGCTGCGACGGTGCGCCGGTGGGTGCTGGAAGTCATCACCCTGCTCGCCGCCCGCGCCGCACGACTGGACCGGGTCCTGCACCGGCTGGCCACCGCAGGTGCGGCGGTGGTGCTGGTGGACGGCACCCTGATCCGGACCCGCCGCCGCACCGGGCGGGCCAACCGGGCCCACTACAGCGGCAAACACAAACACCACGGACTGGTCGTCCTCGCCCTGACCGACGAGACCGGCCGGATCCTGTGGGTCTCGGCGACCCTGCCGGGCAGGACCGCCGACATCACCGCCGCCCGCCGGCTACGCCTGCGCGAACGGCTGCACGCCCACGACCTGACGCCCGCAGCGGACAAGGGCTTCCACGGCTGGCACAAAGACGTCCGTGACACCCGCACCTGCCACCGATGCGGCGGAGCGTGTGAGCAGATCGTGCTCACCCCCTACAAAGCCGAGGCGAACCGGCCCCTGACGAAAGCCCAGCAGCAGGCGAACGCGGCCTTCTCCGCGATGCGCTGCGCGGTGGAGGGCGGCTTCGCCGCCCTCAAAACCTGGCGCATCCTCGACAAACTCCGCATGCACCCACGCCACGCCACCACCCTGCTACGCGCCCTGCTCGTGCTCACCCACCACGAACAAACCGCCCGGACAAACCAGCCCTGAGCCACTACCAGACCCCGTCAACCCACCACGACCAGCACAAACCACGATGAAACAACCCCATTGGGGCGCTTCGGGCGGGTGGGCGGAAATCCGTCCCTTCTGCCCGTATCCAGCGCGGTACTCGTTGTCTCCTGTCCCCCGACGGCGGGTTCCGCCGGGCCACTGGGGGTGCGGGCGCGCGGGGTTCTCCCCGCGCGCCCGCCCGGTTTCCACCGGTGACCGACACGGTTCGAAGCGAACCCGCTGTCGAAGCCGGAGGGGGCTGCCACCACGGGGTCCCCTCCGGCGTCAGGCCGCCGCCTTCACCGCGTAGTCCTTGACCCGCATCGAGTCGTGCATGCGCACGCCGCCGGTGTTGAGCTTGGCGATCGCCCGCGTCAGCCCGGCCGGCAGCGCCGAGACCAGCTGGCCCCCTCGGGCCAGGGCCCACACCCCGGCGCGCGAGGCCGGGATCAGGCTCCGGGCCGCGCCGATCGCGAAAGCCCGGCTGCGGCGCACCAGCTCACCCATCTCCCGCTCGTACGCGGCGAAGGCCCGCTCGTGGTCCCCGTTCGCCGCGGCCAGCTCGCCGGCCAGGACGTAGGCGCCCAGCACCGCGAGGCTCGTGCTGCCGCCGACCGCCGGGCCGGGGCAGTAGCCGGCGTCGCCGACGAGCGTCACGCGGCCGCGGGACCAGGAGTCCAGCCGCAGCTGGGTGATCGAGTCGAAGTAGAACGGGCCGGGGCCGTCGAGCTCGGCCAGCCAGCCGTCGACCTGCGGGTGCATCCCGGAGAACGCTGCCCGGAGCAGCTGCTGCTGCCGGGAGACGTCACGGTGGTGGTAGTCGAGCGGCTCGTCGCGGCGGAACAGGAACACCGCGCGCGCGTCGTCCAGGTGCCCGGCGCTGTAGAGGGAGGCGGTGCGGCCGGGGCCGAGGTGGGTAACGGCCTCACCGTCGAGGCCTAGCGTGTCCGGCAGGGACAGCACCGCCAGGTACGCGCCGATGAACGTCGTCATCCCGGCCTCATCGCCGAACACCAGGCGCCGGACGTTCGAGTGCAGCCCGTCGGCACCGACGACGACGTCGAACCGGCGGGCCCGCGCGTGTTCGAAGGTGACCTCGCCGTCGGGGGAGATGGCGGTGATCGAGTCGCCGAAGAGGTACTCGACGTCGTCGCGGCCCGCGTCGTAGTAGACCTCGGACAGGTCGTCGCGCATCACCTCTACGTGCCGGTCGGAGGTGGCCTGGAAGACCTTGGCCAGGTCCACCCGCAGCGGCCTGGGGCTGCCTTCGCGGTGCAGGGTCATCCGGGTGGTGCCGGTGGCCACGGCGGTCACGCGCGGCAGGACGCCCATCTTCTCGGTGATGTCCATGGCGGGCCGGAACAGGTCGACGGCGTGGCCGCCGGTCTTGCGCAGCGCCGGCGCGCGCTCGACGACGGTGACGTCGAAGCCGTGGCGGCTGAGCCAGTACGCCAGTACCGGACCGGCGATGCTGGCGCCGGAGACGAGGATCCGCATCAGTACCTCCCTGACTTAACGGTAGGTAAGTTGTACCACAACTCCTTACCTATCGTTAAGTCAGTTATGCTGGGCCGGTGCCGAAGCCCTCCGACACCAAGCAGCGCATCCTCGACGTCGCCCGTGACCTGTTCGCCAGCCAAGGCGTCCAGCGCACCAGCCTGCAGGACATCGCCGACCGGCTCGGCATCACCAAACCGGCCCTCTACTACCACTTCCCGTCCCGCGAAGACCTGGTCCGCAGCATCGTCCAGCCGCTGCTCGACGACGGCGAGAGCTTCCTGCGCGACCAGGAAGCCCGCGGCGACGCGCCGGTGCGCGAGCTGATCGAAGGCTTCTTCGACTTCAACCACCGCCACCGCGCCGACGTCGTCATGCTGCTGGCCGAGATGCCGACCCTGGCCGACCTCGGGTTGATCGACCGCGTCCTGGGCTGGCGGACCCGCCTCACCGAGCTGATCTGCGGCCCGTCACCCACGCTCGAGCAGCAAGCCAGGGCCATCCTGGCGCTCGGCGGCCTGCAGGACGTCTGCATGCAGTTCCCCGACGTCCCGGTCGCCGACCTCAAGGCGGCCGCGGTCGCCGGCGCGCTCGACGCCCTCGGCCGATAAAAAATCTTCGCGGCGCGTGTCGAGAACGTCCGGGCGGCTCCGTCCCCGGGGCAGAAGAGACCGCCACCGCAGAAGGAGCCCACCATGCAGCAGCACGAGATCGCCGAGGTGCTCGACCGCCCGCTCAGCCGCGAACTGCTCGCCCGCGACCTGACCCGGCTGGCCTACGTCGCCAAGGACGGCACCCCGCGCTCGATCCCGATCGCCTTCACCTGGAACGGCAGCGAGATCGTCCTGTGCACGACGAAGAACTCCCCGAAGCTGCCGTCCCTGCGCGCCAACCCCGCGGTCGCCCTGACCATCGACACCGAGGTGCACCCGCCCAAGATCCTCCTCATCCGCGGCCGCGCGAAACTGGACGTCGTCGACGGCATCCCCGAGGAGTACCTGCAGATGAACGGCTCCTACGAAATGACCTCCGAGCAGCGCGTCGAGTGGGAGCGCGAGGTCCGCTCGCTCTACGACGGCATGGTCCGGATCGTCATCACCCCGACCTGGGCCAAGCTGATCGACTTCGAAACCACCCTGCCCAGCGCGGTCGAGGAGCTGGCCCGGCAGCGGGCCGAGCGCGTCGGCTAACCGATCGCGGCGCGCTCGATGATCGCTCCCGTGTCGACGCCGGCCGGGAGCGTGCCGAACGCGATGCCCCAGTCGCCGCCGAAGCGGGACGCGCAGAAGGCATCGGCGACCGCCGGGTGGCCGTGGCGCACCAGCAGCGATCCCTGCAACACCAGCGCCATCGCCTCGACCAGCCGGCGCGCCCGGTACTCGATGCCCTCGAGGTCGGTGAGCTCTTTGCGGACGCGGTCCACCGCGTCGTCGAGCCGGGCGTCACCACCGGCGGCCCGCTCCACTTCGGCGAAGAACGCCGCCACCGACTCCGGCTGCTTGCCCATGGCGCGCAACGCGTCCAGCGCGGCGACGTTGCCCGAGCCCTCCCAGATCGACGACAGCGGCGCCTCCCGGTAGAGCCGCGGCATCCCCGACTCCTCGACGTACCCGTTGCCGCCGAAGCACTCCAGCGCCTCGGCCGCGTGCGCCGGCGCCCGCTTGCACACCCAGTACTTCGACACCGCCAGGCCCAGCCGCCGGAACGCCTGTTCCTGCGCGTCGTCGCGCCGGTCGCCCGCCGCGGCCAGCCGCATCGCGACCGTCGTCGCCGCCTCGGACTCGATCACCAGATCGGCCAGGACGTTCGCCATCAGCGGCTGGTCCACCAGCGCCTTGCCGAAGGCGTGCCGGTGGGTCGCGTGGTGCACCGCGCGGACCGCACCCAGCCGCATCCCGGACGCGCTGCCCAGCGTGCAGTCCAGCCGGGTGTTGTTGACCATCTCGATGATCGTGCGGACCCCGCGGCCCTCCTCGCCGACCAGCCAGCCCACGGCGTTGTCGTACTCGATCTCCGACGACGCGTTCGACCGGTTGCCGAGCTTGTCCTTCAGCCGCTGCAGCCGGATCGGGTTGCGCGAGCCGTCCGGCAGGACACGGGGGAGCAGGAAGCACGACAGCCCGCCCGGCGCCTGCGCAAGCGTCAGGAACATGTCGCACATCGGCGCCGAGGTGAACCACTTGTGCCCGACCAGGGTGTAGCTGCCGTCCGCCACTGGGGTGGCGGTCGTCGTGTTCGCCCGCACGTCCGAGCCGCCCTGCTTCTCGGTCATCGACATGCCCGCCAGCAGCCCGCGCTTGGTGCCGGGCTCGCGCAGCCCGAAGTCGTACTCGGTCGCGGCCAGCAGCGGCTCGTACCGCGCCGCCAGCTCCGGGGTCGCGCGCAACGCCGGGATTGCCGCGTACGTCATGGAAATCGGGCAGCTGTGCCCGGCCTCGACCTGGCCCCAGACGTAGAACTTCGCCGCCCGCGCCGCGTGGACACCCTCGCGGGGGTCCTGCCACGGCGTGCCGTGCAGGCCCTGCGCCGTCGCGACCTTCATCAGGTCGTGCCAGTGCGGGTGGAACTCCACCTCGTCGATCCGGTGACCGTAGCGGTCGTGGGTGCGCAGCACCGGCTCGTTCTCGTTGACCAGCCGGCCCCACTCCTGGACCTCCTCGGTCCCGGCCAGCCGCCCCAGCTCGTGCAGCTCGCCGGCAGCCCACCCCGCACCGGCCCGCTCGAGCCCGGCCAGCAGCGCCGGGTCGTCGGCGACGTCGTGCCCGGCCAGCGGCGGGACCTGGTTGGTGACCTCATGCGTGGCGGGCATCGGAACCTCCTAGAGCGCGAAGGATGAACGTGCGAAGCTCGGCGACATCGGTGGCGTTTCCGCTGGTCAACGGGCCGATGAGGACTTCGGCGGCGGCCCCGACCAGCGCGGCGGCGGTCAGCCGGCCGTCCTGGGGCGGCAGCGACCCGTCCCGGACCCCGGCGGCGACGTGCTCGGCGATGACCTCGGTGTAGGCGCGCCGGAATTCCAGCCGCTCGGCGTCGATGAGCGCGTCGACCGGCTCGGCGAGCAGCGCGTACGCCTGCTTCGGCGCCTTGAGCGCGCGCTGGGCGAAGGTGTCGACCGCGGCCAGGACCCGCTCGGCCGGTGCGCCCGCCTCCGCCGACGCCGTCCGGACCGCCTCGACCTCCCGCGTCACGACCTGCCGGAAGACGTGCACGACCAGGTCGGCCTTGGTGGGGAAGTGCCGGTAGACGCTGCCGACGGCCACCCCGGCCCGCTCGGCGACCGCGGCGACCGAGCAGCCGCCGTAACCGTGTTCGGCCAGCTGCCGCGTCGCGGCGGCGATGATCGTCTCGCGCTGGGCGTCGAGGCGTTCCTGCACCTTCGGGGTGCGGCGGTAGGGCACGTCAAGAAGTGAAGCACTGATTCACAACTTCAGTCAACGTTCGAGCAGCCGCTTCGCACCCCGCACCTCCGCCTCGACGTCGGCCCGCAGCTTCCGCCGCAGCATCGGCTCGACCAGCCAGCGCAGGGGAGCGGCGAACCCGAACGCGATCCGCCGCCGCACCCGGATCCCGCCGTCCACCGGCACGCACTCGAAGTGCGCCTCGAACGTCGAAACCCGGCGCGCGAGGCGGTTCTCCGGCCGATCGGGCAGCTGGACGTCGACCCGCCGGCCGGGGGTCAACGTCATCCGGGAGACGATCTTCGGGCCCGGCCCCAGCCCCGGCAGCGCCGAGCGGAACCGGAACTCGGTGACGTCACCCTCGGTGCGGACCCAGTCGATCCGCCCCAGCTTGCGGTCGATCTCCGCGTACCGGCGCGGGTCCATGACCAGCGCCAGGAACGCCTCCGGCGAGCACGACACGAACTCTTCCACGGTCACCTCAACCATAGAAAGAGAGTAGTTTCTCACTATGGCTCGGACAACCCCCGGCGTCACCCGCCGCCGCATCCTCGACGAGGCCGTGCGCCTCTTCGCCACCCGCGGCTACGACACGACGTCCATCGCCGACATCCAGACCGCCTGCGGCCTCCACCCCGGCAGCGGCGCCCTCTACAAGCACTTCCCCTCCAAAGCCGCCGTCCTCGAAGCCGCCGTCCACGACAACCTCGCGCGCTTGGCCGCCCGCACCGCGGAAACCGCCGACGCCCAGCTGCCCGAGGACCCGCGCGAAGCCCTGCGCGTCCTCGCCGACGTCGTCTGGGCGTTCATGGCCGCCGACCGCGACCTCATCCGCCTGATGATCCGCGAATTCACCGGCTTCCCCGAGCTGTTCGAGCAGATGTGGCACGGCGTCGTGGCCACCGTCTACCGCCGCGGCACCGAGTGGATCACCACCCTGAGGGACCAGGGGAGAGCCGCCGTGCCAGACCCGGAAGCCACCGCGGCCGTGCTCGTCGCGTCGCTGACCTACTACCCGATCCTCGACGTCCTCATCGGACACACCCCCGGCGACCTCGCGCCCGACCGCTTTCTCGCCGCCTGGCTCGACTCCTCGATCGCCGCCCTCAACCTCCGCGCTTGACCAGCGCCACCAGGTACCGGCACACCACCGGCCCCGGGTTCGCGAACACGCAGTCCGCGGCCGGCCCCAGCTGCAGGCAGTCGCCGACGGCCAGCTCGTGCACCTGTGCCCCCTCGTGGAACCGCAGGTGCCCGGCCAGCACCCAGATCTGCTGGTGCAGGAACGCATACGTCCCCGCCACCAGCGGTACCTCGACCCCCGGCGGCAGCTCCACCTCCACCAGCTCCAGCGGACGCCCCGCCGCGGGGGAGACCGACCGCCGCCGGTAGCCCGTCTCCGGGTCCGTCCACACCGGCTGCTCCGCCGCCCGCGCCAACCGCCGCTCGTCGCCTTCGGCGCGCGCGATGAGCTCCGACAACGTCAGCCCCAGCGCGGCCGACAGCTTCGCCAGCAACGCCGCCGTCGGCTGCACGTCACCCCGCTCGATCTTGCCGATCATCGCCCGCGACACCCCCGACGCCTCGGCAAGCGCGGCCGATGAGAGACCTCGTGCCGCGCGGGCAGCGTGCACGGTCGCGGCCAGGCGAGCAGTCAGGGGATCAGTCATAACTCTGGATACTATACGAGCCGTCCCGGCTACCATATGAGCCATGATCCGAGACGCCACCACGCACGACGCCGCTGCCTGCGCCGCCCTCTACGCCCCCTACGTCACCGATACCGCCATCTCCTTCGAAACCGAACCACCCGACACCCCCGAAATGGCCCGCCGCATCGCCGTCGCCCACGCCTGGTTCGTCCTCGAAGACGAAGGAAACATCGCCGGCTACGCCTACGCCACCCGCTTCGCCGAACGCGCCGCCTACCGCTGGTCCTGCGAAACGAGCATCTACCTCGAACAAGGCCGCCGCCGCACCGGCGCCGGCCGCGCCCTCTACGAAGCACTGTTCCAGCGGCTGCGCGAACGCGGGTTCTGCCGCGCCTTCGCCGGCATGACCCTCCCGAACGACGCCAGCGCCGGACTCCACCGCGCCCTCGGGTTCGAGCCCGCCGGCGTCTACCGCCGCGTCGGCTGGAAACACGGCGCCTGGCACGACGTCGCCTGGGTCCAGAAAGACCTTCGCGCAACCGACGGTTGCACATCAGCGCCCGGCGAGCTAACGTGACACGCAACCAAACGTAGCACGAGGAGCTCGCATGGAACACGGCACCATCGAACGGGAAATCCACATCGACGCCCGCCCCGAAGTCGTCTTCGACGTCGTCAGCAGCCCCCAGCACCTCCGCGAATGGTGGCCCGACGAAGCCGAGTACCCCGTCGAACCCGGGGGAGAAGGCCGCATCGCCTTCGGCGGCTCCTGGGTCCGGTTGACCGTCGTCGACGCCATCCCGCCCCGGCACTTCTCCTTCCGCTGGACCCACGCCGACGGGGAGACCGCCGCCCCCGGCAACTCCTTCCTCGTCGTCTTCGAACTCGAACCCGACGGCACCGGCACCCGCCTCCGGATGACCGAAACCGGCTTCCGCGAACGCGGCTGGGACGAAGCCAAGATCGCCGCCGAACACGCCGACCACGTCAGCGGCTGGGACCACTTCCTCTCCCGGCTCCCCACCTACGCCACCAAGGTCGCCGGAGCCACCCCGTGACCACCGCCGTCGACGACGACCTCTGGTCGGCCATCGGCGACCCGACCCGGCGCCGCATGCTCGACCTGCTGCTGACCGAGGGGAGTGGCACGGCGACCAGCCTCAGCGAGCACCTCCCGGTGACCCGGCAGGCCGTCGCCAAGCACCTCGCCGTCCTCGACCGCGCCGGGCTCGTCCACGCCCACAGCGCCGGCCGCGAAAAGCAGTTCCACGTCGACGAAGCCCAGCTCGCCCGCGCCGTCGCCCAGCTCACCGACGTCGGCAACGCGTGGGACGCCCGGCTCCGCCGCATCAAGCACATCGCCGAAACCATCGAAAAGACCATCGAGAAGAACGGGTAGAAAATGGACATCCTGCACCGCATCGGCATCCGCGACACGACCCCGGAGAAGGTCTACGACGCGATCACCACCATCGACGGCCTGGCCGGCTGGTGGACCGAGAAGACCGAAGGGGAGACCGGCGTCGGCGGCGTCATCGCCTTCCGCTTCATCCCGGGCGGCTTCGACATGAAGGTCCTCGAACTCGACCCGGGCAAGCTGGTGCGCTGGGAAGTCGTCGACGGGCCACCGGAGTGGCTCGGCACGACGATCCGGTGGGACCTCGAGCAGCGCGAGGACTACACGATCGTCCTGTTCAAGCACGAAGGCTGGCGCGAGGCCGGTGAGTTCATGCACCACTGCAGCACGAAGTGGGCGAGCTACCTGCTGAGCCTCAAGCAGCTCGTGGAGACCGGGGAGGGCGCCCCGAGCCCGCGGGACGTGCAGATCAGCGACTGGCACTGACGTTACTTGACATAATGTACATTATCGGCACTTGGCGACGTGCTGGGCGGACAGCCGGGAGGGGCGCCGAGCCCGGGGTCGGGCTTGTTCCGATTGCGGGAGCGTCCACTTTGCCAGGACGGCTCCTCTCAAGGTTTGACCCTCCTGCCCGGCGGTCGGTTGCCCGATTGGGCTCCTGAGAGGCCCGAGAGCATCCCCTGAGAGGCGTGAGCACGAGGTCCAGCCACTCAGCCTCAAAACGTCACGGTGACGAAATCAACCAGGGGTCGTGAGTGAGAAACAGTGTTAGAACACTGTTTCTCACTCACGACCCCTTTGGCACCCGACGGGCGTTCGGCGCCCCAGGCTCCGGGTCGGTGTCGAACGTATGTGCGCACGGCCGCGATCAAGGCAGCAGGAGCGTCGAAGCCCAAGAAAACGGCCTCGGGAAGATGTCGTGTCCCCCAGGGGGAAGATCCTGGGTCAGACCGGCATTTCATGCATAATGGCAATTATGCATGAAATGCCGGGTTCGGGGGCGGCCGCGGAAACTGTCGGTGGTGTGCGGTACAAGATCCACATGAAGGTTTCCGAGGCCCAGCAAGCCTTCTTCGCCGCCCGCCGTCCGCGCAAGGACTCCCCGCACACGACCGACGCCTACCGCCGGGATCTCGCCGGCATCACCACTCTCCTGGTTTCGGAGCTCGGGCGTCCGGCCGAGGACCTCGAGGTCGCCGACCTCACCGGGCCGGCGCTGCGGTCGGCGTTCGGCGCGTTCGCCGACGGGCACGCGAAGAGCTCGGTGCTGCGGGCGTGGTCGACGTGGAACCAGTTCCTCACGTTCTGCGTGGCCGACGGGCTCCTGGCGGGCAATCCGATGGGTGCGGTGGCGCGGCCGCGGACGCCGGCGTTGACGCCGAAGCCGTTGCGGGGTGAGGAAACCCCGGAGCAGCTGTTGTCGGCGGCGGCCGCCGGGTCGCGGCGCGCGCGGGATCCGTGGCCGGAGCGGGACGTGCTGGTGATCGCGCTGGGGCTGGTGGCGGGGTTGCGGGCGGCGGAGATGCGGGCGCTGACGTCGCGGTCGCTGGTGGGGCGGGCCGGTGAGCTGCGGTTGCACGTGAAGGGCAAGGGCAGCCGGGATCGGTCGATTCCGGTGCAGCCGGTGCTGGCGGAGCTGATCGAGCGGTACCGGGCGTCGTGCCGGGTGCGGTTCCCGAACGTGCGGTTCTCCCCTGGTTCGCCGTTGCTGCTGGATCGGGCGGGTGAGCCGATCGGGCGGGGTGCGCTGGAGTACCTGGTGAAGTCGTGTTACCGGGGTGCCGGGTTGCACGACCGGGTGCCGGTGGGGGCGAATCTGCACGCGTTGCGGCACACGTTCGCGACGCGGCTGGCGGAGGACGGGGCGACGGCGTCGGAGATCATGGCGTTGCTGGGGCACGCGAGTTTGGCGACGAGCCAAAACTACATCGAGGCGACGGGCCGGGAGCAGCGCGCGGCGGCGGCGAGCAACCGGACGTACCGGGCGTTGGACACTTTGGGCTGACCCCTCGTGAGTGGGAAACAGTGTTCTAACCCTGTTTCCCACTCACGAGGGGTCAGCGGAGTTGTTCGAGGTCCTTAGCGGCGCGGGCGATTTCGGCGGCGAGGCTGCGGAGTTCTCGGGGGTCGGCGCCGTCGTCGGCGGCGGTGACGATGTCTTCGGCGGCGCAGCGGAGCTGGAAGAGGCGGTCCTGGAGGGCGGCGATTTCGGTGTCGGAGAGGACGACGGCGTCTTCGGGGAGGCCGCTGCGCTGGAGCGCGGTGCGGCGTTCGTAGGCGCGTTGGCGGCAGGATTGGCCGCAGTAGCGCCGGCGGCGGCCGACGTTGCCGCCTTCGGGGAGGCGTCGTCCGCACCAGCCGCAGTGCTTGGGGGCGCCTCGGCGGGGCGGGGCGAGTTCGATGGTGGTCGGCTGGGTCAGTTCGGCGGCGTCCCTCACCCGGGAGACCCTAGCTGGCCATCGTTTGCTCATGCCGGGGTCATGGCGGAAGGGCACACTTGGGGGATGCAGGCTTCGTTTCCGTACCTGGCCGATCCGGTCCCCCGTGCCTTCGCGCACCGGGGGTGGCACCTCGATGAGCTCGAGGGGCTGGAGAACTCGTTGCCGGCGTTCAAGCGGGCGTGTGCGGAGGGGTACCGGTACCTCGAGACGGATGTGCACGCGACGGCGGACGGGGTGGTGGTGGTCCACCACGATCCGGACCTCGATCGGACGACCGATGGGTCCGGGCCGATCGCGGCGCAGACGTGGGAGCAGCTGAAGAACGTCAAGGTGGGCGGGAAGGCGCCGTTGTCGCGGTTGGAGGACGTTCTCGAGGAGCTGCCGGACGCGCGGTTCAACGTGGATGTGAAGGCGGATCGGGCGGTGGAGCCGTTCGTGCGGGTGCTGGAGCGGACGAAGGCGTTCGACCGGGTGGCGGGGGCGGCGTTTTCGGATGCGCGGCTGGTGCGGTTGCGGAAGCTGGCGGGGCCGCGGCTGGTGACGGCGATGGGGCCGCGGTCGGCGTTGGCGTTGTGGGTGCGGGGCCGGTTGCCGCTGTTGCCCCTCGGCCGGCTGGTGCTGGGGGCGATGGCGCAGGTGCCGGTGCGGCAGGGGGCGTTGCGGGTGGTGGACAAGGCGTTTCTGGCGATGGCCGGGCGTTCGGGCATCGAGGTGCACACGTGGACGATCGACGATCCGGCGGAGATGCGGATGCTGCTGGATCTGGGAGTGCACGGGATCGTGACGGATCGGCCGGATCTGCTGCGTGAGGTGCTGATCGAGCGGGGCAAGTGGCAGCAGTCCCAGCAGTCGTGAGTGGTAAGTCGGGTTAGAACCCGCTTTACCACTCACGAGGGGTCAGCGGGGTGGTTTGCCGGTCCAGGCGGCTTCCCAGGTTTTGGGGCCGAGGAGGCCGCTGTCCTTGATGCCGTTGGCGCGCTGGAGGTCGAGGACGGCGGTGCGGGTCTTGTCGAGATAGCAGCCGGTGCCGGTGAAGCCGTAGCCGAAGGCGTTCATGCGGAGCTGGAAGGTCTTGAGGGGGTCGGCGCAGTCGCCGTAGCGGTAGACGACGCCGGGCCAGGCGGGGCGGGGGCCGCCTGGCCCGGGTGGTGGGGCGGGCAGGTCTCCCCCGCCGATGTAGGCGGATTCGGCGTAGGTGGGGACGCGTTTGCTGCGGGCGTCGGCGTCGGCGGCGAGCTTGAGCATGCCGGCGCACTGCCAGGGTTGCCAGCCGCGCATGCGGTAGAGGTAGAGGGCGCGGTAGTCCTGTTCGGCGGGGGCGGCCTGGTCGGGGCGGCCTTTTCCGCCGACGCTGCGCCAGGTGGGCAGGTCGAACTGGTAGGCGCCGTAGTAGCCGTTGCCGGTGTTGGTGGCGTAGCGGTCGCTGGATTCGCACATGCGGAGCTTGGCCCAGGCGCTCGACGCCGGGTCCGCGGAGGCGGCGGTGGGGGCGGTCAGCGGCAGACCCATGGCGGCGACGGCGAGGAGCAGCAGTCTCGCCACGGTGCGTCGACGGTTATGGATCATGGGTGCACAGTAGGAGCGTGTCCCGGTGATCACAACAGACACGATAGGCACTTCAGTCTCACATGAATCACTGTTCACTTTGGCCGCCGACCGCCGTGAGCGGCGAACCTGGTGCGGCGGCGGGTCGGTGGATGATCACGAAGCGACAAACCGGACACGGTTTCGGTGGCGTGGTCACCGGGTGTCCGCCTCCCCCGTAGTCTCCGCGCTGACCTGGAAGTTCTCGATCCGAAGGAGCCGTGGATGACGCTGGCCGGAACGCGCTCCACGAAGCGCGAGCGCTGGGGCTGGTACTTCTACGACTGGGCGAATTCGCCGTTCTATTCGTCGACGACGACGGTGTTCGGGGCGCTTTCGATGAGCCCGGTCGCGGCGGCGGACGCGAAGGCGAACATCACCCTTAACGGGGACCGTGCGTGCCTCGATGCGGCGGGTCATCCGGACACGTTGAACCACTGCGACGTGACGTTGTTCGGGTTGCACTTCCCGGCCGGTTCGGTGTGGGGGTACCTGCTGTCGGTGGCGACGGTGGTGCAGGTGCTGGTGCTGCCGATCGCGGGTGCGGTGGCCGACCGCAGTCACAACAAGCGGCGGATCCTGGGCGGGTTCGCGTTCCTGGGTGCGGCGGCCGCGGCGGGGATGTTCGTCCTGACCGGCTCGGATTGGCAGCTGGGGGCGGCGCTGTTCATCGTGGCGAACATCGGTTACGGGGGTTCGCTGGTCGTCTACTACTCGTTCCTGGCCGACATCGGCGGGCCGGACGAGCGGGACGGCATCTCGGCGAAGGGCTGGGCGTTCGGGTACCTGGGTGGCGGGCTGGCGCTGGCGTTGCAGCTGGGGTTCTACCTGAAGCACGACCTGTTCGGCGTGGACCAGGACCTTGCGGTGCAGATCTGCTTCCTGACGTCGGGGCTGTGGTGGGCGGCGTTCACCATCCCGGCGGTGCGGCGGCTCCCCCGGCGGCACGTGCCGGTCGACGTCGCGCCGGGGCGGTCGGTGCTGCGGGCGGGGTTCACGGAGCTGCGGCAGACGCTGGTGGCGGCGAAGGCGTACCCGTTGACGCTGGCGTTCTTGGGCAGCTATCTGGTCTTCACCGACGGGATCAACACGGTGGTGACGGTGTCGGCGCAGTACGGCAAGGACGAGCTGGGGTTCGGCAACAGCGTGCTGATCGTCACGATCCTGGTGATCCAGTTCGTGGCGTACCTGGGTGGGACGCTGCACGGGCTGGTGGCGCGGCGGATCGGGGCGAAGCGGACGATCCTGGGCAGCCTGGCGGTGTGGATGGTGGTGCTGGGCGGGGCGTACTTCGTGCAGCCGCGGCAGATGCTGCAGTTCCTGGCGGTGGCGGTGGGGATCGGGCTGGTGCTGGGCGGGACGAACGCGTTGTCGCGGTCGTTGTTCAGCCAGATGATCCCGGCGGGCAAGGACGCGCAGTACTACTCGCTCTACGTCGTGGGCGAGCGGGGGACGTCGTGGCTGGGGCCGCTGGTGTTCGCCGGGGTTGGGCAGGCGACGGGGTCGTTCCGGCTGGCCATCGTGGCGTTGGTGGTGTTCTTCGCGGTGGGGCTGGTGCTGGTGTGGCTGGTGCCGGTGCGGCGGGCGATCGTGGCGGCGGGCAACCGTCCGCCGGAGGTGTTGTAGCCACCGATAGGGTCGGGCGTCGTGACCTTGCTCAACGACCAAGCCGCCAGCCCTGATCCCACCGATGCCCTGTCGTCGGTTCCCGCGGCCGGTTCGCGCCGGGGGACGCCGCCGGTGGGCAGGCTGAAGTTCTGCTACGGGCCGATGGACTGCGGGAAGTCGACCCTGGCGCTGCAGATCGATCACAACCACGCGCGGCAGGGCCGCCGGGGGCTGGTGCTGGTGCGCCACGACCGGTCGGGTGCGCCGCAGATCTCCAGCCGGATCGGGCTGACCCGGCAGGCGGTGGAGGTCGGTGAGGACACCGACGTGCGTGACCTGGTGCGGCAGGAGTGGGCGCAGGGGCGGCACGTGGACTACGTCGTGGTGGACGAGGCGCAGTTCCTCTCCCCCGGTCAGGTCGACCAGCTGGCGGAGCTGGCCGACGAGGTCGAGATCGACGTGTACTGCTTCGGGATCGCGACGGACTTCCGGAGCCGGTTGTTCCCGGGTGCCGCTCGCCTGTTCGAACTGGCGGACGAGTTGCAGCCGGTTCAGGTGGAGGTGTTGTGCTGGTGCGGGCTGCCGGGGCGGTTCAACGCGCGGGTCGTCGACGGCGAAGTGGTGCGCGAAGGTGACACCGTTGTCGTCGCAGATACCGAACAATCCGTAGTTGAAACTTCAGCTTCAGCACGTTTTGAGGCCGAATTCGCTACTGTGCGTTATCAGGTATTGTGTCGCCGCCACTTTCGATCGGGTGACTTGGGACCGGTTACTGCTCATCACGGTCAGTTACGGTTGACCTGAGCGAGACGCCAGTAGCCCATCCGGGGGATATCAGCACTAAGAAGGCCGTATTGACGTCACGCCAGAGCGCGAAAGGCCTCCTACTAGTGGAAGCTAATGCAGGCGGGTGACGCAGCTCATCGTGAGCAACGACATGGTGTCCCGGGAATCCTCCGGACCCTCGGGTCGTTGCATAGGGTGAGCAACACCCTGGCTCCACCCCGGAGCTGACTGAAAGGACCCCATCATGGCCGACCGTGTTCTTCGTGGAAGCCGGCTGGGAGCGGTCAGCTACGAGACCGACCGCAACCACGACCTCGCCCCACGCCGCACCGTGCGCTACGCCTGCCCGAAGAACCACGAGTTCGAGGTGCCGTTCTCCGACGACGCCGAGATCCCGACGGTCTGGGAGTGCCGCCTGCACGGGAGCGAATCGGAGATCGTCGATGGCGGGCAGCCCGAGCAGAAGAAGGTCAAGCCGCCGCGCACCCACTGGGACATGCTGCTCGAGCGGCGCACGATCCCCGAGCTCGAGGACCTGCTCAACGAACGTCTCGCCGAGCTGAAGGGCCGCCGCACCTCCCGGTCGGCGTGACCCTCCCGGCTTCGGCCTCGTAGCCCAGCTCCCACCACAACGGAAAGGCCCCCGCGACCTCCCCCCGCGGGGGCCTTTCGCATGCCCGGAACACCTACGCCGCGGCCCGAGCGCAGTGAATGACTCATTCCTGACGTCCCACGTCAGGAATGAGTCATTCACTGCATCCGGACGGCCGTCGGGCGGAAGGGGCCGCGGAGGGCCGCCCACTGCAGGAGCATGATCGTCTTGGCGTCCGCGATCTCGCCTGTTCCGATCATCTCCAGGGCCTTGGTGAACGGGAGCTCCAGGACCTCGATGTCCTCGCCCTCCTCCGCGAGCCCGCCGCCGACACCCCGGTCGGCGGGGTCGTAGGGCGCGGCGTAGCAGTGCAGGCGCTCGGTCACCGAGCCCGGGCTCGTGTAGACGTCGAACACGTGCTCCAGCTCCCCGATCCGCACGCCCGTCTCCTCCTCGGCTTCGCGGCGGATCGCGGTCTCCGGGTCGTCGGTGTCGAGCAGGCCGGCCGCCGTCTCGACGAACATGCCGTCCGGGTGGTCGTTGACGTAGACCGGGTAGCGGAACTGGCGGGTCAGCAGCACCGTGCCGCCCTGGAGGTCGTAGAGCAGCACGGTGGCGCCGTTGCCGCGGTCGTAGGTCTCGCGCTGCTCGGTGGTCCAGCGGCCGTCGCCGTGCTGGTAGTCGAACGTCGTGCGGCGCAGCACGTACCAGGCCGACGACAGCAGCTCCACGTTGGTGACCCGGACGCGCGGGTTGCGGGACAGGCTTGTCGAAGAGGTCATGCCCAGACCATAATGTGCATGATTCGGAAAGAACAAGGAGGACCGTGCATGCTGGTCGGCGAACGTCGTGAACTGCTGCTCGCCCGGCTCGCCGCCGAGGGCAAGGTGCTGGCCAAGGACGTCGCCGCCGAGCTCGGCGTTTCCGAGGACAGCATCCGCCGGGACCTGCGCGACCTCGCCGCGGCCGGGCTCTGCCAGCGCGTCTACGGCGGCGCGCTGCCCGTCTCCCCCGCCGTCGCCGACTACGCGAGCCGGACCGCCATCGCCAAGGACGGCAAGGACCGGGTCGCCAAGGCGGCGGCCGCGCTGGTCCGGCCCGGCTCGACCGTCATCCTCGACGGCGGCACCACCACCCTCGCCGTCGCGAAAGCCCTCCCGGAAGACCTCGAGGCCACCGTCGTCACCCACAGCCCGACCGTCGCGGTCGCCCTCCTCGACCACCACGGTGTCGAGGTGTTCCTGCTGGGCGGACGGCTGTTCCGGCACTCGGCGGTCACCTGCGGGGCCGCCGCGGCCGAGGCCGCGCAGTCGATCAGCGCCGACGTCTTCCTGCTCGGCGTCACCGGCGTCCACCCCGAAGCCGGCCTGACCACCGGCGACGCCGACGAAGCCGCGATGAAACGCACCCTGGCCCGACGCGCGGCCGACACCTACGTGCTGGCCAGCGCCGAAAAGCTCGGCGCGGCGTCACGGTTCACCGTGCTGCCTTTCGGCGACGTCGCCGGGATCGTCACCGACGCCGACGACCAGAACGTGCAGGAACTTGCAGAGCGGGGTGTGGCGATCCTGCCGGCGTGACTTCGGCGTACCACTCGCGGCCGGCGACCAGCCCGAACAGCGGTGCCGGCAGCCACACGAGCACCCGCAGCACCGCCGAGAGCCGCCCGGTGCCGCGCACGTCCGACACGTGCGCGGCCAGCGCCGCCTGCTTGCGCGCGGCGAAGCGCCGCACGTCGAACCGGTGGGTGATGGCCGAGGCCGGGCTGTAGGTGTGGCCGAGCGCTTCGGCGTCGTAGTCGAACGGGATCCGCAGCGCCCGGACCACTCGCACGAACCGCTGCGCGAAGTCGCGCGGCAGGGTGGCTTCCAGCAGCCGCGTTCCGGTCAGCCGGGCCGCCCGGCGGGCTACCTGGTGCACCTTGACGTGGTCGGGGTGCCCGTAGCCGCCGTTGCCGTCGTAGCCCAGCAGCAGGTCCGCGCGTTCCTCGTGCAGGACGGCCGCGAGCCGGTGCGCGGCTTCCTCGGTGTCCGCGCGGGCGAAGCGCTGCCTGCCTGGCGGGTCCGCGTACAGCTGCGGGCCGTGACCGCTGTCGGCGTAGCCCAGGTGCACGACCCGGTGCACGCCGAGGATGGCCGCGGCCGCCTCCAGCTCGGCCCAGCGTGGGGTGGGGTGCTCGGCGGCCATGCCGTCGGTGGCCACGACGACCACCACCCGGTGCCCGTCGGCGGCGGCACGGGCGAGCGTGCCGCCGCTGAGCAGGACGGGGTCGTCGGCGTGGGCGTGGAGGGCCACGATGGTCGTCACCGGGCCCATGATGGCCCAGAACGGCCGAAAACGGCTCAGGCGCGCTTGACGAGCTTGCGCAGCTGGTGCCAGCGGCGCTCCGCGCCCCACTTGGCCACCCGCAGGAACGCCTCGCGGATGATCGAGCCGCTCATCTTCGACTCGCCGATCTCGCGCTCGGTGAAGGTGATCGGGACCTCGACGATCTCGAACCCGGCGTCGGCCGTGCGGATCGTCAGGTCGATCTGGAAGCAGTAGCCGTGCGAGTTGACCTCGTCCAGGGCCAGCTTCTCCAGCACGCGGCGGCGGTAGGCGCGGAAGCCGGCGGTGATGTCGCGGGTCCGCATGCCCAGCGCGAGCTGCGAGTAGACGTTGGCGCCGCGGGAGAGGATCTGGCGGTTCACCGGCCAGTTCACGACGCTGCCGCCCGGCACGTACCGCGAGCCGATCGCCAGGTCGGCGTCGCCGACCGCGTCCAGCAGGCGGGGCAGGTCCTCGGGGGCGTGCGAGCCGTCGGCGTCCATCTCGACGATCGTGTTGTACTCCCGGGCCAGGCCCCAGCGGAACCCGGCGATGTAGGCGGCGCCGAGGCCGGCCTTCTCGGTGCGGTGCAGCACGTGGACGTGGTCGTTGGCGGCCGCGCGCTCGTCGGCGAGCTCGCCGGTGCCGTCCGGGCTGCCGTCGTCGACCACGAGCACGTGCACGTCCGGGAGTGCCTTGTGCAGGCGATCCAGGATCGGGCCGAGGTTCTCCCGCTCGTTGTAGGTCGGGATCACCACCAGCACCGGCTCGATTTCCCGGGCCCCCCGCGGCGCCTGCGACATCCGTGCTCCTCCGATATCCGCGGCGGTCAGTCCGCCGCTTCCCCTGCCGTGCCGGCGCTGCTGCGCCGGGTGCGAAAACGGAGTACGAGCCCGCCGGCCACCCCGGCGATCGCCAGAGCCAGCAGCCCGTACTCCGTCCACGCACCTAGTCGATCCGACAGCGTAGTCTGCGTCCGCAGCGGGACGCGCCCGACCAGGGAATCCGCCGTGAAAAGGCCCGTTGAGCTGGTCACCGTCCCGTCCGGGGCGACGACCGCGCTCACCCCGGAGACCGCCGAGACCACGACGGCCCGGCTGTGCTCGACCGCCCGCAGCCGCGACATGGCCAGCTGCTGCACGCTCATCTCGCTCTCGCCGTACCACGCGTTGTTGGTCGGCACCACCAGCAGTTCGGCGCCGTCGCCCACGGCGTCGCGGGCGGGGTAGTCGAACGCCGCTTCGTAGCAGATGAACACGCCGACTTTCGTGCCCGCGGCGGTCATGGTCTGGTTCGCGCCGTCGCCGGGGACCATGTCCACGGTTTCGTTGTCGAGGAACGGCGTGACGAGCTCGGCGACCTTGCGGGCGGGGACGTACTCGCCGAAGGGCACCAGCTGCTGCTTGGCGTAGCGCGCGCCGGGCCCGGTGCGGGGGTCCCAGGCGATGACGGAGTTCTGCAGGTGCCCGTCCGGCAGCCGGTAGATCGCGCCGATGAGCGCCGGGACGCCGAAGTTCGCGACGAGCTGGTCGACCTGCAGGTCCGGGCCGGTGACGGTGGTGGCGCTCTCCGGCCACACCAGCAGGTCCGGCTTGGGCACCTTCCCGGCCCGGATGGCCGCGAGCAGCCGTTGGCTTTCGGCGATGGTGTTGTCGCGCAGCACGGTCCGCTCCCCCTGCAGGGCCAGCCCGATGTCCGGGGCGTTGCCCTGCACGGTCGCGACCGTGCGTTCGCCGTCCTGCGCACCGGTCCCGATGGTCGGCCACAGCGCCAGGCCGGCGACGACGGGCAGCAGCGCGGCCAGTGCGGTGAGGACCGCCGGCCGGGTGAGCTTGCGCACCTCCCACAGCCGGGCGGCGAGACCGGCCAGGCAGAAACCGGTGAGGACGACGGCCAAGCCGACCAGCGGGGCGCCGCCGACCGAGGCCAGTGGCAGGAACGCGCCTTCGGGCTGGCTGAAGGCGACGCGGCCCCAGGGGAAGCCGCCGAAGGGGAACCACGCGCGCGGCGTCTCCAGGGCGATGAACACCAGCGCGCCCCACAGCGGGCCCGCGGGCAGCCGGGACACCAGCGTGATCAGGCCGCTCGCCAGGCCGTGGTAAAGCGCGAGGGCGAAGGACAGGCCCAGCCACGGCCAGGGGCCGAAGTCCGGGCCGAGGAAGTCCAGCAGCCAGGTCAGCAGCGGCAGGAAGAAGACGAACCCGAAGGCGAACCCGTAGCCGAAGCCGGCCCGGAACCGGCGTCCGCGCAGCACGAGGGCCAGCCCGGCGAAGGCCAGCGGGGCGAGCCACCACAGCGGGCGCGGCGCGAAGCTCAGGTAATAGGCGAATCCGGACGCCAGGGCGGCGACCAGCCGCAGGAGCCACGCGCGGGGGAACCGCCGGGTGCGCGCGGGCTGGTGCTGGGCGCCCGGTTCGGGATCCGCCACGGTGACTGCCACGGGTGCCAACTCTAGGTCAGCGCGTCGTGGAGGACTTCACCCGCGCGGACCGTGCGCAGGCACCGCGGGAGGGTGGCGTCCGGTTCGAGCCGGGGCAGCGGCGGCACACCGGCGCGGGGATCGGTGGACCAGCGCTGCACGCGGCTGTCCTGGGTGGCCACGACGAGGTCGGCGGCGTCCCAGATCGCGTAGTGCGCGGGGGCGCCCGGGACGAGGCTGCCGGTGACGCCGTCGTTGACGCCGGCCGCGCGGTGCCCGGCGCGGGTGTGGGCGGTGAAGGCCGCCCGCGGCGACAGGCCCGCGCCCGGCGTCCGGTGGTAGGCCGCGGCGCGGACGCTCGCCCACGGGTCGAGCGGCGTGACCGGCGCGTCGGAGCCGAAGGCGAGCAGGACGCCTTCGGCGGCCAGGGTCGAGAAGGGGTTGAGCCCGGCCGCGCGGTCCGCGCCGAGGCGTTCGGCGTACATGCCTTCCGGACCACCCCACAGGGCGTCGAACAGGGGCTGCATCGAGGCGGTCACGCCCCAGCCGGCCAGGTGCTTGGCCTGCTCGGCGGTGACCATCTCCAGGTGCTCGAGCCGGTGGTGGCGGGCGGCCAGTGCACGCTGGCCGACTTCTTTTTCGGCCAGCCGGAAGCCTTCGACGACTTCGGCGACGGCGGCGTCGCCGATGACGTGGAAGCCGGCCTGCAGCCCGGCTTCGGTGCAGGCGGCGAGGTGCTCGGCGATGCGGTGCGCGTCGAGGTAGCGGGTGCCGTCGCCGGGGTGGTCGGCGTAGGGGTGGGTCAGCGCGGCGGTGTGGGAGCCGAGGGCGCCGTCGACGAACAGGTCGCCGGCCAGGCCGCGGGCGCCGAGGTCGCGGGCGGTTTCGACGGCGCCGAGCTCGCCCCAGTACCCGACGACCTCGGGCGTGCCCGGTCCGGCGAGGGCGAGGAGGGCGGCGAAGTCGGCGCGGCCGGAGATGTCGGGGCCGGCGCATTCGTGGACGCTCACGATGCCCTGCTGCGCCGCCTCGGCCAGGAACGCCCGCTGGGCCCGCTCGCGCTGCTCCGGGGTGATGGCGGCGCGGACGGCCGCGCGCACGGCGTGGTGGGCGGCGCGGGTCAGCGGGCCGTCGGGCGACCAGCCGTCGGCGTCGCGGGCGGCGGGGGCCAGCTCGACCAGCGCGGTGGAGACCAGCGCGGAGTGGACGTCGACCCGGCTGAGGTAGACCGGCGCGCCCCCGGCGGCGGCGTCGAGCTCGGCGCGGCTGGGCAGGCGCGGGTCGGTCCAGGTGGTCTCGTCCCAGCCGTGGGCGAGCAGGACCTGGCCGTTGCCGGCGGTTTCGCGCACGCGGGCCAGCAGGTCGGCGCGGCTGCGGACGCCGGTGAGGTCGAGGCCGGTCAGGTGCAGGCCGGTGGCGGTGGCGTGGACGTGCGCGTCGACGAACGCGGGGGCGACGAAGGCGCCTTGGAGGTCGACGATCTCGGCGTCCGGATGCAGGGCGCGGGCCGGGGCGTCCTGCCCGACCCAGACCACGGTGCCGCCGGTGATCGCCATCGCCGTGGTGTCGGGGCCGGCGGGGGTGTAGATGCGCCCGCCGAGCAGGAGCGTCGTGTGTTCGTCCGTCACCCCCTGAGTCTGCCCCCTGCGTCCACGTGGGGGACGACGACCCAGCAGGCAGGAAGATTTACTCCGCACGGACGATATGACAGGATATTTTAACGCGTTCCCGACGACTAGGAGTACAAGTGACTGCGACCCAGGAACCTGTGACGCCTGCCGCCGCCTTCGACCAGCCCTACGAGTACGCCCGCGCCGAGCTGGTGGAACCCGACTGGCGCCGCTTCCCGGGCTGGCACGACGTGACCGAGGCCGAGTGGCGTGACGCGCAGTGGCAGCGGGTGCACTGCGTCCGCAACGTCAAGCAGCTGCGCGCGCTCATGGGCGACCTGCTGGAGGAACGCTTCTACGACGACCTGCTCGCCGACCAGCGCGAGATGGCGACGATGTCGATGCTGCTGCCCCCGCAGATGCTCAACACGATGGCCCCGACCGCGGGCACCGACCCGGCGAAGGTGACCGAGGCGTTCTACGCCGACCCGATCCGCCGCTACATGCTCCCGGTGCGCAGCGACCGCGACCCGGCCTGGCCGAGCCACCCGCATTCGGAGCGCGACTCGCTGCACGAGGCCGAGATGTGGGTGGTGGAGGGCTTGACCCACCGCTACCCGACGAAGGTGCTGGCCGAGATGATCTCGACCTGCCCCCAGTACTGCGGTCACTGCACCCGCATGGACCTGGTCGGCAATTCGACCGAGACGGTCGAGAAGCACAAGCTGACCCTCAAGCCGGTCGACCGCCAGGACGCGATGATCGCGTACCTGAAGAAGACCCCGGGCGTCCGCGACGTGGTGGTCTCGGGCGGCGACGTGGCCAACGTCCCGTGGCCGCAGCTGGAGTCGTTCCTGATGCGCCTGATGGACATCGACACGGTCCGCGACATCCGCCTGGCGACCAAGGCCCTCGCGGCGCTCCCCCAGCACTGGATCCAGCCGAAGGTCGTCGAGGGGCTCGAGCGTGTCGCGGTGACGGCCCAGCGCCGCGGGGTCAACCTGGCGATCCACACCCACGTCAACCACGCCCAGTCGGTGACGCCCTTGGTGGCGGAGGCGGCCCAGACGGCGTTGAACGTCGGTGTCCGGGACGTGCGCAACCAGGGCGTGCTGATGCGCGGGGTGAACGCGACGCCCGCCGCTTTGCTGGACCTTTGCTTTGCGCTGCAAGGGGAAGCGAACATCCTGCCGTATTACTTCTACATGTGCGACATGATCCCGAACGCGGAGCACTGGCGGGTGTCGGTGTGGGAGGCGCAGGAGCTGCAGCACGCGATCATGGGGTACCTGCCGGGGTACGCGACCCCGCGGATCGTGTGCGACGTGCCTTACGTCGGGAAGCGGTGGGTGCACCAGCTGGCCGAGTACGACCGCGAGCTGGGGATCTCGTACTGGACGAAGAACTACCGGACGGGGATCGAGCTGGAGGACCCGGAGGCGCTGCAGCGGCGGTACCCGTACTACGACCCGATCTCGACGCTGCCGGAGGCCGGGCAGACCTGGTGGGCGAACCGCTCCCGCTGACGCTGGTGCATCACCGTCCGAGACGAGACCCGAGGGGGGCCCGATCCGGGCTGCACGCGCCCCCTCGGGTCTCCGACGGTTCTGACCGCGACGCGGGCTCGCCAGTGACCCGCGTCGGGGGTGTTAGCTGGGCCGGACGGGTGAGGCAGCTCAACCCACGGCCGTGGTGCGGCGTGGAGTCGGCATCGACCGATTCCGAGGGGGAATTCCGTATGTTCCGACGTGCTGCCGCGCTCACCTTCGCGGTACTCGCCCTGGGCGCCGCCGTCACGGCGCCGTCTGCCGCCGCGGGCGAGGCCTGCACCTGGACGGCGCACAAGATCGTGGCGCCCGACGGCTACTTCGACACCGACGTCACCATCACGGGGACCGACAGCCACGGCAACTACTCCGGGTACGTCCTCGACCGCGGCGTCGACATGGGCAAGGTCGTCCTCTGGACCGACGGCGCGCCCCGCATCCCGGGCGCGCTCGCGCCGTTCGTCTACCCGCACGTCGCCGACGAGAACTCCGCCGGGACCGTGCTGCTGGACGGTGGTCTTCCGGCGACGGGCCAGGGCGTCTACCTGTTCAGCGGCGGCCACCGCGGGCCCGGCACGCTGACCCGCCTGCCCGACCCGCCCGGATACCGGCTCGAATCGGCCACCGCGCTCAACGACCGCGGGGATGTGCTCACGTCCGCCACGTCGCTCTCGGACGGCCACCGGGTGAGCGTCCTCTGGTCGGTCCTGGCCGCGGGACCACGGGTCATCGACGTCCCGGGCCGGTACGGCATGGACCTCGACGACGACGGCACCGTGCTGCTGGGCGCCCCGGACAACAAGCTCGGCGGGCTCTGGCGGGCCGGCGTGGTCACCCCGCTGACCGGTGAAGACCGTCCGGTGCTGATCCGGCAGATCCGCAACGGCGTGGTGGTCGGCACGGCGATCGACTCGTGGCCCGCGTCGCGCGCCTTGGCGTGGCACGGCCCGGCCGACCCGCGCCCGCTCGAACAGGGCGGGACGGCGGAAGCGACCAACAAGCACGGACTGATCGCGGGCAGCCTCACCAACCTGGTCGGACCGTCCGCGGTCTGGCAGGACACCAAGCTGCTCGGCCTCCTGCCGTTCCCGGACGGCGGTGACGCGGACGTGTACGTCGTCGGAGACGACGGCGTGATCTTCGGCAACACCAGCGGCGATCACGCCGCGCTGCGCTGGACCTGCGACTGACCGGCGAGGGGCAGCGGCTGGTGCGCCTGCGCAAGGCCCCACGTCACGCGGGACGGAAGCTGCCCAGGCAGGGGTAGCCGGGCAGACCGGCTTTGACCGGTTTGCCCGGCTGCGGGGAGCCCAGCAACCACAGCTGCCCGGTCATCGCGACGTTCGCGGCCAGCGAGATGTCCGCGGTGAGCCGGAACCGCGTCTGGCGCCCGTCCGGGTACAGCGCCCAGCCCGTCAGCCGGACCGCGGTACGCGCCCGGGGGACGAACGGCGTGTCGAGCGCGACGCGCAGTTCCACCCAGCCGCTGTCGGTGATCGGGCGGCGGATCCGCAGGCTGCCGACGGCCGTCAACGCTCCCAGCAGCACGAAAACCGCGCTGCCGCCGCCGATGCCGCCCACCGCGGCCGCGTCCGCGAGGCCGCCGGGTCCGGGATCGGCCACCGACGAGGCGAGCGCGATCCCCGCCGCGCCCAGCGCCACGAACGTCACCCCGGCGACGGCCGACCGCCGGGCCTGGAACGCCCGGTGCGCGGCGATCACCGGATCGTGCGACGGCGGCGTCGGGTGGCGCGAGACGAGCTCGGCAGGCACCGCTCCGGCCACGGGCGCGTCCTCGATCCGCGCGGTCCGCACCCACATCGCACCCGGCACGCGGACGAACACCCGCCGGCCCGTGCCGAGCACCCACAGCCGTCGTTGGCCGGCCAGTTGGACGCGGGGGCCGTCGGTGAGGCGGGTCCGCAGCCAGCGTCCGTCGGGCAGCCGCACCGAGACCCGCGAACCCTTGGTGAACAACCCGTCCGCCGCGATGTCGAGCCGGTGGTACGGCTCTTCGAAATGACTTCGAACGCGCCGGTAGAGGACCAGGACGTAGGTCCATACCGCCAGCAGACCGCCGAAGATGCCGAAGTAGAAGTAGGGCAGCGTGCTCTCCCACCCGCCGGTGAGCATCAGCAGCACGCCCAACAGGACAAAGGCGCCGCTGAGCCCCATGCGGACAATGGTCAGTCCGGTCAATTTCTGGACAAACCCGGCAAACAACGGATCGGCACCCGACGGCACATTCGGAACGGGCTCGTGGACACGAACTCTGTCCGTACCGGAAATGCTGTCCATGCCTTGTCCCCCATCGGTTCGTGTGCTCGGCCGCGGCAGCGTATCCGGCGGGGGAATCGGAACTTCGGTCGGAGGTGCAATTCCGCGGAATAGGGGGAACAGACGTCGCGGAGGTGCTCAGCGGAACGCCATCGGCCGCCGTTCGTAGGGCTGCGGGAGGAGGGCGAGCCGCTGGGGGCCCCACAGGGTGTCGTTGACCGTCAGCCGGCCGGCGAGGCGGTGCAGCCACACCTCGGAGTACTGGGAGTGGAAGAGCGCGTCGCCCGGGATGCGGGCCAGCACGGCGAGGACCAGCCGCAGCACGTCGGTTTCCTGGCTGTCGAAGTCGCCGGTTTTGCTGAGGCCGAAGACGACCTCGACCGTCGGCGCGAACCCGAACTGGCTCTCCACCGGGTCGGGCGGGTCGTACTCGGCGGCGTCGACGCTGAACCACCCGCCGCCGCGCAGCGAGGCTCCCGCGGCGTCGTGCTCGGTGACGGCACCGGGGACGGCGTCGACGAGGACGGCCAGCACCGCCTTCGGCGTGGTCGCCGCGCCGAGGTCGAGTTCGTAGGTGATGGACATGGTCACGCCCTGCCGCTACTGGGGGAAAGCATCGATGATGGTGCCGTTCTTGTCGATGATCTTGACCTCGGTGAGCCCCTTCACCGTGGGGAGGAGCGCTTTCATGTCCGCTACGGACATGGTGCTCCTCTCCATGTTGATGACGATGTACGGGGTCTGTTCCTTGACCTTCTTGCGCAGTTCCCGCCGGATGGTCTCCCGGTTGTCCCTCGGCGCGTAGTTGTCCCACAGCTTCCCCTCCATCTTGTAGTCGGGGTTGCTGCGGCCGTTCACCCCCACTTCCGGCGGGTTCTGGTCGATGCGGTAGCCGGCCCGCGCGAGGGCGGTCGCCGAGTCGTTCTCGATCCGGAGGTTGTCCCGGTTCTCCGCGCTCCCGGAGGAGGTGTCGCTCGGGGTTCCGCCGGGCCGGGCGTTCGGGTCGGGCTGTCCCGAGGGCTGCGTGTGCGCCGTCGACGGGGGCGGGGTGGGCGGATCGCCCGGTTTGCCTCCGCCGCCGGCCTGGCCTTCTTCCAGTTTTCCCCGGATGACCTCGTGCGCGGGGCCGACGCCCGCGCTCGCGTCGACGTCGCCGGACCGCAGCGGCGGCTTCCCGTCGGCCGGTTTGCCGTCGCCGTCCCCGGGCTTGCCGTGGCCCGGCTTGCCGTCGCCGGGTTTGCCGGAGGGGGTTCTGGGTTTGCCCGTCATGACCGCCCTACCCGTCGAGGAGCTTGGCGAGGTTCTGGAGGCTGGTGATCAGGGACGTGGTGTAGGTGAGGATGCGCCCGGCCCACTTCACCACCGCGGCGGCGATCTGTGAGGCGACGACCGGGATGGTGATCACGAAGATCGCCTCGACCGCCCACACGATGACCCGGGCCACGAGGTCGGCGATGAGGTCGCGCACGATCTCGCGGGTCATCTCCACGAGCCCGCCCGCGCCCTCGGTGGCCGCCGCCATCGCCGCCGCGGTGGCACCGAGCCCGCCGATGGCTTCGACGTTGCTGGCCATCAGGCGCCGGTAGCCGTCGGCCGCACCGCCGGTCCAGCCCGGCAGGTCCGCGGCCAGCGCGGCCTTCAGGTCGGCGGAGACGTCCGCCAGCTCGGCGGCCATCCTGGTCCAGGTGGCGGCGTGGGCGGCCACCACGTCCGGCTTGCCCGTCAGCTCGTCGAGCATCTGCCGCAGCGGTTCGAAGTACTCCATGGCCCAGCCCAGCCCGTTGGCCAGCAGCGCGCTGATCGGGTCCAGCACGGTCGCGGCGACCTCGACGCCGAGGCCGGCGCCGGCGAGCGCGTCGTCGACCCAGCCTTCGGTCTTGATCGCGTCGACGAGCCCTTCGATGCTGTCGGCGAGGCTCGAGCCGGTCCACGCCTCGCGGGTCGGCTGGACGGGTGCGATGAGGGACTCGTCGGTCATCGCGCAGGTTTGCCGAGTTCGTTGCCGATGGCCTTCAGCGTGCCGGACGCGCCGGTGTCGGTCTCCTCGTAACGCGCGGCGCTGTCGCGCAACCCCTTCGCGGCGAGGTCGAGGTTGCTCGCGGCGAAGTCGAGCAGGCTGTCCTGCTCGCGGTGCCTGCCCTCCAGCACCGCGGCGATCCACCCGCACAGCAGCCCGTAGGCCTGGTGGTCCTGGGTGATGTGCGTGCTCGCGGACTTGACGGCCGCGAAGCGCGCCCGCAGCGCGTCGAGGTTCGCCGCGTGCTTGCGGAGTTCCTCGGGTTGGACCGTGTAGCCGTCAGCCATGGTCACCGCCGGGGGTCGCAGGGGTGGTCACTGTCGTCGCAGGAAGGACTGCCCGCCGAAGTCTTCGTCGTCGGCCGCCGGCGCGGCCCGCAGGTGCTGCCCGACCTGCTCGACGATCGCCCGCCCGGCGGCCGAGTCCTCGCCCATCGTCTCGGCGATGACTTCCTGCGAGCGCTGGGCCGCCTGCCCGCGGGCCTGCCGCACCAGGGAGAGGACCGCCTGGGCGACGACGTCCGGCGCGGTCCGCTGGATGCGGTCGGTCAACCGGAGCCCGACCAGCGTGCCGGTGGAGTCGACGGTCACCTCGGCCAGCCCGCCGGGGTCGGCGGCACTGATCCGGACCTGCTGCAGCCGGTCGCTCATGACCTGGGTGTCGGCGGCCAGCTTGTCGATCCGGCCTTTCCACGCCGCGAGGCGCTCGCGCGCGGCGTCCGGGTCGAAAACACGTTCGCTCACGGATCCCCCGTCCCCTCGGCGCGCCGTCCGACCACCTTAGGCGAAGGGAATTCCGGCTGTCAGCACCAATCGAGATTTGCCGGGTTCCGCGGGTGGGGCAAGCCGGAATCATCCGGCAAAATTACCCACGCGACGGTGATTCGATGGTGCTTCACTAGCCGCATGGTGAAGAAGCTGGCCACCGCCGTGGCTGTCATGAGCATCGCCGCCGTGTCCCTCGCCGCTCCCGCGGACGCGGCGACGAGGTACTACCAGCAGACCGTCAGCGGTGCCACCAAGTCGGAGTGCGAGACGGTCGGCTGGCAGCTCGCGCAGCAGAAGATGGCCGAAGGTTATCTGGTCACGTGGATCGGCTGCGCGTATTCGAACTTCGCCTTCCGCGGCACCGTCAGCTGGTCCGACTGACCCGGTTCACGCTCATCCCGTTCGGGGACGCCGTCGCCCTCGGATAAACCGCCTCCCGTTCCGGGCGTGAACCACTCGCCCGGACGGAAGGATGACGTATGGCCAGGCTCAGCAGGACGGCAACGCGGCTCAGGGCCGCCACGGTGTGCGGGATCGCCGCGATCTCCATGGTCAGCGGAGCGGGCGTCGCGGCCGCGACCGATCCGCGGGACGCGCCGCCCGGGTACGCCGGTCCGTGGCAACTACGACAGGTACGCCGGAGCCATCTACGTCGGCGGCACCGAGGTGCACTGCGCCTACATCTCCGGGTGGGTGAACATCGACGGCATGGTGTACGACGGTGACCTGCCTCCCGGCGGCAAAAGGGTCTGTTCCTGAACGACACACTCGCCTGTGCCGCGGTCGTGCCCGCTGATAGACGACCGGTCGTACACTCGATCCATGGGCAGGACGAGCGACGGCAGAGAGCGCATCCTCGCGGCCGGACGGCGGCTGATGGAGCAGCGGGGCTACTCCGCGCTGGGCGTCGCCGAGATCTGCCAGGCCGCCGGGGCGCCCAAAGGGAGCTTCTACTACTTCTTCGACTCCAAGGAAGCCCTCGCCCTCGCGGTGATCGCCGAGGAATGGGCCGAACAGCGGCGGGCGTGGGCGGCGATCCTCGACGGGCCCGACGCGCCACTGCGCAAACTCCGTGCGCTGTTCGACTCGACCGCCGCCACCCAGCGGTCCGGCCAGTCGAGCTGCGGCACCGTTTCGGGCTGTCTGTTCGGGAACCTGAGCCTCGAACTGAGCAACCAGGCCGAGCCCATCCGGCTGGCCCTGCAGGACATCTTCACCGAACAGGCGGAGATGGTGCGCACGGTCATCGAAGAGGCCGTGGCGCGTGGTGACGCCCTTGTCGCGGACCCGGCCGGTACCGCCCGGGCCGTCGTCGCGCAGCTGGAGGGTCAGGTGCTCTTCGCCAAGCTCTACAACGACACCGGTCATCTCGATGCGCTGTGGACCCATTGCCTGGCGCTCGTCGGCGCCCAAGCCCAGGCCGCCTGACGCGAAAGTGCGGGTGGCGCCGGCCACCCGCACTTCGCTCCTAGATCCTCGAGACGTGGTAGTGGCCGATCAGCCACCGGCCGTCGTCCTGGCGCTCGAAGATGACCGTCAGGTGGAACCGCCACACGGCGCCGTCCGGGCGTGTGAAGTCCGGATCGACGTACGCCGACAGCACGCCGTCGGCCAGCGGGCGCAGCTCGCGGATCTCGTAGCGGACGGTCAGGCCGATCGGCTGTTGCGCGTAGTACTCCTCGACGCCGTTGCGCCCCAGCGAGTACGCCGGGTGCGCGCCCTGGAAGAGGGCGTTCTCGGTGAAGTACGCGGCGACGTCGGCCGGGCGGTGCTCGTCGATGGCCGCCTTCCAGCCGTCGAGCACCCGGGTCGCGATCTCCCGTTCCTCAGTGGCCGGCACTTTGACCACCGTTGACGTTGAGGATCTCCCCGGTGACGAAGGGCGCGTTCTCCAGGTAGAGCACGCCGTTGACGACGTCGCTGATCTCGCCCATCCGGCCGACCGGGTGCAGCCCGCCGCGCTCGGCGTAGGTCTCCGGCGGGTTGAGGGCCGTCTTGTGGATGCCCGGCGCGACGGCGTTGACGCGGATCCCGCGCCCGGCGTACTCGACGGCCAGGGACTTGGTGACCGCCTGCAGACCGCCCTTGGTCAGCATCGCCACGGACGCGGGCACCGCCGAGAGCGGGTGCTCGACGAGGCTGGTGGTGATCTGCACGATGTGCCCGCCGCCCTGGGCGAGCATGGGCGGCACGACCTGCTGGGTCAGGTGGAACCAGCCGGCCAGGTTCACCTCGACGAAGCGGGTGAAGTCGGCGAAGGTGAAGTCGGTGAACGGCTTCGCGTCGAACACGCCGGCGTTGTTGACCAGGGTGTCGACCCGCCCGAACCGGTCGATCGCCGTGTCCACGACCCGCCGGGCCGTGGCCGGGTCGGTGATGTCCCCGGGTACCGCCACGACTCCGGCGTCGTTCGCCTCGCGCACCGAGCGGGCCGTGGCCACGACCGTCCAGCCCTGCTTGCGGTAGCCCGCCACGATCGCCGCGCCGAATCCCTGCGAAGCCCCGGTGACCACGGCCACCTTCTGCGCACTGCTCATGATCCATCCTCAGTAGTAGACCGGTTGTCTACCTACGACGCTAACCACCCGCGGACCCCACGGCCACGAGACGGAAGCTCCCACCTGGGAGGAATCACCTATGGGAGCGCGCGTACGGATCGGTGGACGGCAACCACACGCTGCCGTCGTCGGGCAGCCCGTCGACGTCGGCGGTCAGGGCCTCGACGACCGCCCGCACGGCGGCGCGGTCGTCGGCGCGGCGGGTGACCAGCGACCAGGTCCAGTAGGGCGCGGGGTCGGCGATCGGCCGGGCCACCAGTCCCGCCGGCAGCGGCGTGGCCTGCCCTTTCGGGGAGTTCACCACCGGCCGGTCCGCCCGCCGCACGTGCTCGAAGAACGCCGGCCCGGTGATCCCGTTGTCGTCGGTCCGCACGACGGTCGCGCCGGTGTCCCGGCTGAACTGGCCGGCGTAGAGGTTCCACGACGCCCAGCTGACGGTGTCGGAGTCGACGAGGACCGCGGTGTCGGCCGCGGCGACCGGCGACGTGTCGGTGCCGGGCGACACGGCGTAGAGGCGGTCGGCGCCGAGGAAGCGGGCGTCGAGGCCCTGTGCGGCCAGGTCGGGCGTCTGCACCCAGCAGACGGCGACGTCGATGCTGCCGTCGGCCACCCGGCCGGCCTGGGCGTGCGACGGCATCACCCAGGCGTCCACCTGCAGGCTCGCGACGCCGGCCGTGCGCTCCGCGAGGTCGGCGGGCAGCCAGTTGACGTACCCCAGCCGGACGGTTTCGGTGCCGCGGAGCCGCCCCGCGTGCTGCCGCAGCTCGTCGGCCCCGTGCAGCAGCTCGCGGGCCCCCGGCAGCAGTGACCGCCCGGCCTCGGTCAGCTCCATCTGGCGGCGGTCGCGGTCGAACAGGCGCACCCCGAGGTCCCGTTCGAGGGCTTTGATCTGCTGCGACAGCGACGGCCCGGCGATGTGCAGCCGCTCCGCCGCCCGGCCGAAGTTCATCTCTTCGGCGAGGATGACGAAGTAGCGCAGCTGACGCAGTTCCACGCCGTCATCCTAGGTCCGGCCACAAAGGACGCTACCGCGGTCGCCGCAGCACCCCGGCCAGCACCACCATGGCCGCGCAGCCGACGGCCACGACCCCCATCGCGGTGGCCGGCAGCAGCCCGCCGACCAGCGCGACGCCCACCGCGCCGCCGGTCTGGCGCACGGCGTTGAGCACCCCCGCGGCGAGTCCCGCCTGGCCGGGCAGGGCGGCCATGGCCACCGACGTCATCGCGGGCATGGCGAGCGAGCAGCACCCGAAGACCGCCGAGCAGGCGATCAGCGGTACCGGAGACGGGCCGGAGGGCAGCAACGCCAAGCCCGCCGCCCCGGCCAGCGCCAGCAGGCCGCCGGCCACGATCGGCCCGCGCGCCCCGAACCGGTGCGTGAGCCGGCCGCTGAAGAACGCGTTGACGCCCACCACGAGCGTGAGCGGCACGAGCAGCAGCCCGGCGGCGAGCGCGTCCAGCCGCCAGACCCTCTGCAGGAACAAGGCGAGGCAGAACAGCGTGCCGTAGAGGCAGAAGTTGAACAGGCCGCCGATGACCGTCGCGACGGCGAAGTCCCGGACCTTCAGCACCCCGAGCGGCAGCACCGGCGCGAGGACCGTGCGCTCGGCCGCCGCGAACGCCAGGCCGGCGGCGACCCCGGCGCCGAGGAGCCCCAGCGCGGCCGGGTCGGTCCAGCCCGCGTGCCCGGCTTCGATGAGCCCGGCGACGACGCACGCCAGCGCGGCCGTGCCGAGGACCTGCCCGGCGACGTCGAGCCGCGTGCGGGTGTGGGGCGTGGTTTCGGCGACGCACCGGCGTGTCAGCACCAAGGTGACCAGCCCGACGGGCACGTTCACCGCGAACACCAGCCGCCAGTCGGCCAGGCCGACGGCGAGGCCGCCCAGCACCGGCCCGGCGGCGAGCCCGGCTCCGCTCATGCCGCCCCACACCCCCAGCGCCCGCGCCCGGTCCCCCGCGTCGGGGAACCGGTGCACGATCAGGGCGAGCGACGACGGCAGCAACGCGGCCGCCCCGAGCCCCTGCACCGCCCGCGCGGCGACCAGCCACGGCAGCGAACCCGCCACGGCACAGGCGAGGGAGGCCAGCACGAACACCGCCGTCCCGGCCTCGAAGACGCGCCGCGCACCCCACCGGTCCCCGGCCGCACCCCAGGTGAGCAGGAAGGCGGCCAGCGCGACCGTGTAGGAGTCGACGACCCACTGCAGGGCCGCGGTCGACGGTTCGGCGAACTCGGCGCCGATGGCGGGCAGCGCGAGGTTCACGATGGTCGCGTCGAGGGTGATCATCAGGAATCCGAGGCACACCGCAGTGAGCGCGAGCCGGGCCGGAGCCCGCCGGTCGATCGGGGCGATCATGGTTTCGAGTGAAACGCGGGCACGCTCGGGCGTCCACAACCTGTTGCCTTCCAGCTGGGAGGTGCGGCCTCCCAGTGCTGTTCCCGCCGCTGCGGCCGGGAAAGTTTCACCGGGAAATGTAGCTTTCACGGAAATCGCGCGGGATCCGAAATCGATCGTTGAGCCGGATATTCCTTCGTGTTAGCGTTCACATCCCTGCCGCACTCCGGCTCGCCGTCCACGCCGATGGGGGTTCCGTTGTCGCCAGCACGCCCCGCCACCTCCCTGCGCCGCCTCAGTCCTTTGTGGACGATCTGCGCGCTGATCGCCGCCTGCTTGTCCCTCGTGGCAACGGGGAACGCCGCCGCCGCGCCGGCTCCCATCACCAAGCCGCCGATGGGCTGGAATTCCTGGAACTCCTTCGCCGGGGCGATCGACCACACCGTCATCGAACAGCAGGCGGACGCGCTCGTGTCCTCCGGCATGAAGGACGCCGGCTACGAATACGTCAACATCGACGACGGCTGGTGGACCGGCAGCCGCGACGCGAGCGGCAACATCACCGTCGACACCGCGAAGTGGCCGGGCGGGATGTCCGCCATCACCGCCTACATCCACAGCAAGGGCCTGAAGGCGGGCATCTACACCGACGCCGGCCGCAACGGCTGCGGCTACTACTACCCGACCGGGCACCCCGCCTACCCCGGCACCGGCGCCGAAGGCCACTACGACCAGGACTTCCTGCAGTTCTCCCGCTGGGGCTTCGACTACGTGAAGGTCGACTGGTGCGGCGGCAACGCCGAAGGGCTCAACGCACGCACCGCCTACACCCAGATCAGCGACTCCATTTCACGCGCCACCGCCCAGACCGGCCGCCCGATGACGTTCTCCGTCTGCGAATGGGGCGGCAACCAGCCGTGGAACTGGGCGCCGGGCATCGCCAACCTGTGGCGGACCAGCGGCGACATCATCTACTGGGGCGAGCGGCCGTCGATGTCGCGGATGCTGGCCAACTTCGACGCCGCGCAGCACCCCAGCGCGCAGAGTCCCGGCCACTACAACGATCCCGACATGCTCATCGCCGGCCTGCCCGGCTTCTCCGACGCGCAGAACCGCACCCACCTGAGCCTGTGGGCGATCTCCGGCGCGCCGCTGATCGCGGGCAACAAGCCCAGCGACATGAGCGCCGCCACCCGCGCCACGCTGACCAACCGCGAAATGATCGCCATCGACCAGGACCCGCTCGGGCGGCAGGGCACCAAGGTCGCCGAGGACGCCGGCGGCCTGCAGGTGTACCAGAAGGTGCTGTCCGGCACCGGTCGCCGGGCCGTCGTCCTGCTCAACCGCACCGGCTCGGCCGCCACCATCACCGCCCGGTGGTCCGCGCTCGGCCTGTCGGGCTCGGCCGTCGTCCGCGACGTCTGGGCCGGCGCCGACCGCGGCACCTTCACCTCGAGCTACGCCACCTCGGTCCCGGCCGGGGAGGCGGTGCTGCTCACCGTCACCGGCACCGACGGCACTCCCCCGGCCGGCGGCGGCCCGATCACCGGAAAGCAGTCCGGCCGCTGCCTCGACGTGCCGAACGCGACCACCGCGAACGGCACCCAGCTGCAGCTGCAGGACTGCCAGGGCGGCCCGGGCCAGACCTGGACCCGGACCGCGAGCCGCCAGCTCACCGTCTACGGCACCAAGTGCCTCGACGCGTCCGGCCAGGGCACCGCCAACGGGACGCCCGTGGTCATCTGGGACTGCAACGGCCAGGCCAACCAGCAGTGGACGGTCAACGCGAACGGCACCATCACCGGCGTCCAGTCCAACCTCTGCCTGGACGCCAGCAACCAGGGAACCGCCAACGGCACCAAGGTCCTCCTCTGGGCGTGCAACGGCCAAGCGAACCAGCAGTGGACGGCACCCACGGCGTGACGTCCGAGCGCCGCCACGGGCGACGGCGGCAGGCTCGACGGGTCACCACGAGACCGTGCTCACGAGGATGTCGTGGTGACCGGAGGCCGGGAAGTGGCCGTCGTTGGCGAAACCCGGGTTGGGCTGCGGCGACTGCGGGTGACCGAGGATGTGGTCGAGGTCGTCGGAGACGCCGACCCAGTCGCGCAGCAGGTACGGCAGCAGCGGGTTGCCGGTGGGCGCGTTCAGCTCACCGACGGGCACGTTGAGGTCTCCGGCGATGAGGCCGAGGTTGTTCTGCCCCGGGCCGACGAGCACCTGGTACACCTGCGAGTTCTGCAGGAAGAGGAAGGCGTCGGGGTTGGCCCCGCGCGAAAGCCGCCCGCCGAGCACCTGGCCGGGCCCCAGCGGCACGTGCCAGGTCAGGAACGGCATCGCCACCCCGCCCGCCGAGAGGCTCGCGATGGCGGGCATCCGCATGGCCGCCAGCTCGTTGCGGGCGATCCCCCGCGCGGCCAAGCTCAGGCTGGCGTTGATCCAGGCGTTCGCCGGTGGGAGCACGGGGACGCGCAGCCGAGCCTCGAGTACGGGCAGGTGCTGTGCCGGCTCTACGGCGCGCGCCCCGACCAGCTGGGCCTAACGCGCCCGGTGATCCCGGTGCCCCGTGCTCCCACCGACGTCCCGGTTTCGCCGGCGGCGGTGTCGGAGTCGGTCGAGCTGGTGCTGGAGGTGGAGGGCCCGGTCGGCGGGCCGCTCACCCTCGCGCAACTCGACCAGGCGGTGCGGTACTACGCCACCGAGTACGCGCGCTTCCCGCCGGACCGGCTGACCGCCGAGGTGCGTCGCTGCCGCAGCGCGGTCAACTCGATGCTCGGCCACGCCCCGCCGGCCGGCCGACGCGGCGAACTGCGCGTGCTGGGCGGCTGGCTGTCGGCGTTGCTGGGCAACCTCGCGCACCACCGCGGCGAGCACACCGTCGCGGACATCCACCTGCGTACGGCGGTCGGGCTGGCCACGGACGCCGGCCACCCGCGGCTGCGCGCGTGGGCCCTGTGGGCGCGCAGCATGGTGGCCCGGCGCCAGGGAAACGCGGCCACGGCGCTCGTACTGGCCCGCGCGGGAAGCATCTCGGCCCAGGGGCCGCTGCAGCAGGCGCAGGGGCTGGCGTGGGCGGAGCTGCCGTCGCTGGTCGCGCTGGGCCACGACCCGTCCCCCGCGATCGCGGCGGCGCAGCGCGCCATGGACGCCGCGCCCGCCGAAGAGCCGGGCCGCTTCGGCTTCGACCGCGCGGAGTTCCACCTGCACCTGGCGGAGGCCCTGCTCGCGGCCGGCCGCCCGGCGGCCGCGCTGTCCCACGCGACGACGTCCCGCGACCGCAAGCCGCCGGGCAGCCCCGGCTGGGTGGCGGCCACACTGGCGCTGGCGCTGGCCGAGGTCCGTCGCGGCGAACTCGAGCACGCGACCGGGCTGGCCGCGCTGGTGCTGGACACCGTGCCACCCGGCCGATTCCGCGATACGTCCCGTCAGCGGTTGACGCGGTGCGTCGCGGAGCTGAACCACCACGATCCGGCGAGAACCGCGCAGGTCCTCGGCGATCGCCTCGGGTGGCTCTGACGTCGCACGGGGCTTGCGCCGTCCCGGGGACCACCGGGTAGGGTGCGGGGAGAATTTCCGTATGGCGTACTAAAATGGAGGCAGCAGTGGTGGCAGGATCGTTCCGGGTGGGACTGCGGGTCGGCGACGTGGATGCCGCCGCCCGGTTCTACCGCGGGTTCGGGTTCGATGAGGTCGGCAGCGTGCCGGACCCCGACGGCCGTCCGGTGATGACGATCCTCCAGCGCGGCGACGTCCAGCTGATCGTCGACGCCCTGGTGGGCATGCCCTTTCCCGACAGCGAGCGGGAACGGCGAACCCAAGCCGGCCCCCGGGGGCTCGGCGTGGCGATCGGCCTGGGGGTGGACGACCTCGCCGCACACTACGAGTACTGCCGCGGCGCCGGGTGCACGATCACCTCGGAGCCGGCGGACGAAGCGTGGGGTGACCGCGTGTTCGAGTGCCTCGACCCGTTCGGCTACCAGTGGGAGTTCTCCCAGCCCCTCAAGGACTGGCAACCCACCGACGGCCTGCAAGCCGCACGGGACAACTGGTTCGGCGCGCAGTGACCACCCCGGAGGTGCGGGCCAGCCCCGTCGGCTGGGTGGCCAGGCAAGCCCGGGTGTACGAAGAATCCGGCGGCATCAAGGGAACCACGATCAGCGGCGCACCGTGCCTGCTCCTGGACTACCGGGGACGGCGCAGCGGCCGGTGGCACCGGACCGTGCTGATCTACCGCGCCCACGGCGATTCGTTTTTGGTCGTCGCGTCCAACGGCGGCGCCGACCACCATCCGCTGTGGTACCTCAGCATCCGGGAGAACCCTGACGTGCGGGTGCGCGTAGGCACCCATCGGTTCTCCGCCCGCGCCCGCACTCTCTCCCGCGAGGAGAAATTGGACGTGTGGGCCGGTCTGGTGGAGGTGTTCGCACCATACGCGACCTATCAGCGCAAGACCTCCCGCGACATCCCCGTGGTGCGGCTGCGAGCGATCGCATAGCCCTTCGACACGCCGATGAGCGACGCCCTGCTGCGGGATAGTGACATCTGCACGAGCAGTGGTCCCGGTGATACCGAGTACATCGTCTGAGTGAAACCCGCCTGAGCCGGAAAGGCAGCACGTGGTCTCGATGTCGAGCGCGCCGTGGACGGTCGTCCTGGGGTATTCGCACCCGCTGGCGTTCGCCCTGGCCGTCCGCGACGCGCTCGACATCCCGTGCGCGCTGGAAGTCCCGCCCGCGGTCCGGCGCCCGACGCTGACCACGCCGCCGGGCGTCACCGGCGAGCACGTTCCCGACCTGTGGCGACATTGGTGGGAAACCACTTTGTCGCTCACCCGCGACGACGCGCCATCGATACCGCTTGTCCCGGCCGAGCCACTGGCGCCGATCGTGGAAGACAACCTCCACACGCTGCACCGCTGGAGTTCGGCGCACAAACGTGAAGTGGCGCGGGTGAGCAATCCGTTCCGCAACGCACCGAGAATGCGCGATGCGGTGCACGAGCACGAAAAGCAGTTCGGGATCCGCATCGGCGGCTTCCGGCTCCAGGTGACGGCCCTGCCGGTGGCCGGATCGTTTTTCCACCCCACCACGAACCACCACGTTCTCGTCAGCGTGGATCTGCTGGCCGATCGCGCGCAATACGTCCGCCGGGTCATCGCTCACGTCACGTCGTGATGGTCTGGGGCTGTCAGGACGTCACCGCCACCCCCTCCGGTTCACTGCCCACCGGCACGGTCGCCACGACCGTGTTCGTCGCGATGTCGATCACCGACATCGAGCCCGATGCCGCGTTCGTCACGAACACGTAGCTGGAGTCCGGGGCCGCCGCCACGCCTTCGGGCTCGTCCTGGACCGGGATCGCCAGCGGCGGGTTGCGGCCCAGCAGCGACACCGTGTCCGAACCGGCGTTGGCCACGTACACCTGACCTCGCGGGGTGACCGCCACCCCCATCGGGACCTCGCCGACCGGCTGGGTCGTCATCAGTGTCGGACCGGTGGCGCTGATGGCGTTCACGCTGTTCGCGCCCGTCGCCGCCACGTAGAGGCGGTCGCCCGCCGGGCTGGTGGCGACGCCGGCCGGGAAGCGGCCCACCGGCAGCGTCGCCACCACCTGGTCGGTACCGGTGTCGATCACCGACACGGTGGCCGAGCCGTTGTTGGTCACGTACACCCGGCGCCCGTCCGGGCTCGCGGCCGGGCTGTGCGGGAACCGGCCGACCGGGATCTGCCGCACGACCGTGTTCGTCCCCGTGTCGATCACCGAAACCGTGTCCGCCCCGAAGTTCGTCACATACGCGCGCGAGCCGGCCACGGCGACACCGAACGGGTGCAGCCCCACCGGAACCGTGGCCAGCGTGGAATACGTCCGGGCGTCGATCACCGAAACCGTGTCGGAAAGCTCGTTGGTGACGTAGACCCGCTCGCCGCCGGGCGCGGCGCCCACACCGACCGGCGAGTGGCCGACCCGGACCGTCGCGACCACCTCCTGCATCCGGGTGTCGTAGACGGTGACGTTGTCCGAACCGCTGTTCGCCACGAACACCTGCACCCGCGCCGGGTAGGCGTGCGCGACCGGGCACACCCACGCGGCGGCCAGCAGCAAGGCCGCCAATACCCCGGCGGCGGGCCGGGGCGCGCGCGGAACAGCGCCATTGCCGAATGACATAACCTTCTCCGGTTCAGCAGCCAACCCTGGCCTGGTTCGAAAACGAAGGCTCTTCGGATTTCCTGATCGGACGCCTTCGGGGAAGCCGGTCGGCGAAGCGCTTGTGGCGCGCCGTTTCCCCGGCCGGGAGTCACGCTAACCGACGGTCCGGCGGACCTGCCACCGGAACAAGATCATGATCGCCTTGACGAGTGAACACCACCGTGAATCGCGCTGATTCGGCCCGTAAACCTTTTCAACCCGTCCGGGTGTCACGCAATTTCCGGTGAAGCCGGCCGCGTTTTGCTCCCGTTGTCTCTGCCGTCTTGGCTGTCTTTGTGTGGTGCGGCGATTTGTTGCATCACACTCCAGCTGTATAGGTCGTTATACAGTAGTTGACCCGGAGACCGGGTGGAGGATCGGCTGGACGGCGAACGGCCGGTACCCCGCCACCTCGGGCAGGCCGAAGTGGTCGAACCGGCCGGACCGGAGGTCCCAGCGCACCAGCCGGCTCCGGCCGCCGCGCTCGCCGGTGAACACCAGCGTCGTGGGTGTCTCCCAGAACGGGGCCGCCGGGATCGCCGTGCTGAGGTCGCAGCCTTCGGGTAATGGGTGCTCCTCCGGTTCGCCGCCGTCGAGGAGCCAGACCGACGGCGGCGCGTACTGGAACGCGTACAGCAGCTCGCCGCCCGGGGCGAGCTCGTACTGCCGGTCGGACGGCAGCGGGGTGCGGACGCCGGCCGGGTCGTGCCGGAAGACGCCGCCGGTGCCGCGTTCCAGCGCCGCGCCCGAGAGCGGGTCGATTTGCCAGAGGTCGGCCGCCACCGGCTCGGGGTCGGCGCCCGGGAGCCAGCGGAAGGTCCGGCTGCCGGTGTGGAAGCCGTCGGCGTAGAACAGCGCGCCGTCGATGACGGCCAGCGCGCGGCGGGTCAGCTCGTCGGTCCGGGGCAGGCTCACGACCTCGCCGGTGGTGGTGTCCAGCAGGTGCGGCCGGTCCCACGAGTGGCGGCCGACGTGGTGTTCGACTCCGGCCAGGAATCGTCCGTCGGCGCTGCGGACCGGGTTGGTCCCGAGGTCGGCGGGCAGCCGCTCGCTCGTGCCGTCCCACCGCACCAGCGTTCCGGGGCCGCCGGAGGTGGCCACCACGATCCCGGCCGGTGTCTCGTGCGCGCGGTAGCGGTGCTGATCGGGGACGCGGCCGAGCACGACCGGTTCGCCTTCTCGCCACACGATGACCTCGCCGTTGCCGCCGATGACCCCGGCCCGCGGGGGCGCCCCCGGGATCGTGGCCGGGTTTTCCGGCCGCGTCGGCACCGCCGGGACGAGCACCGACACCGGCTCCGGCCGCCGCCGCGGCAGCGCCGCGATGCCCGCACCGGCGCGCCGCACCAGATGGTCCGACACGGCGAAGTCGAGCAATCCGGGAACGTCGTCCGGGGCGATGAGCAGCCGCTCGGCGAGGTCGTCGACCGGGGCGGGGTCGCCCCACGCGGCGACGCTGGCGAGGTCGGCCGCGGCCCAGGTGTAGCGGGCACTGGCGGCCGTCCGCGCGACCTGCGCGGCCAGGCCTTCGGGCAAGGTGACGCGCTCCGCCGCGAGCGGCGGGTGGTCGGCGAGCCGGTACCCGTCGCCATCGGTGAGGAGCACGCCGGCCGCGACCAAGAGCGCGACCGCGTCCCGCTGGGACACCGGTGGTTCGAGGCCGAGCTGCGCGCAGATCGCCGCGTCGGGCGGATCCCCTTGCAGGGGCTCGTCGAGCCAGGAATCCGGCCGGGGCGGGCCGTACCCGGCGGCGGTCCACCCGGCCGACATCACCGGGTAGCCGAGCACTTGCTGCCATCCCGGATCGGCCGGGAAGAGAGCCGGCCGGGTCCGCCGGAGCCAGCGGGGCAAGCCGGGACCGGCGGCGGGCCAGAACTGGACCAGCCAGACGTCGCCCTCCTCCCCCGCCGCGGCCGCGCGGCGAGCGACCCGCACCCGGAACAGGCCACGGCGGCCGAGTTCGAGCGTTTCGTCGTGCTCGCCGCCGGTCAGGAACCCGAGCGAGACCCGCCCGCTGCGGCTGTGGAACGGCGACTCGACGACGTCCTCCCAGTCCTCGAGCACGAGGGAGGGCGGTGCGTCGTGGGCCTCGAGCCGCACCGATTGGAACGGGTCGCCGGCATGACCGTGCACCCACCCGTCCCCCGCCGTCGCGACGGTGCCGGACAGCGCTTCGGTCGCCAGCTCGCCGAGCAGCTCGTTCGCCAGCGGCTCCAGCCCGTCGGCGGCGTAGCGGTCGCGGACCACCAAGGTCCCGTACTCGGGCAGGTACTCGTCGTCTTCCAGGATCCCCAGCAACGTCACGCCACGACCGTAGCGAGCATCCCGGTCCGTGGTGGCGCCGGCGGGCGCCACCACGGAATCCGGTCAGCTCGCGAGACTGGCCTGCAGCGTCACCTCGGGCACGCCGGCCAGCGCGCGGCTGACCGGGCAGTTCGCCTTGGCCTGCTCGGCGTACTCCTGGAACTGCTGCTCGTCGATGCCGTTGACGCGGCCCTGCGTGGTGAGCTCGATCTTGAGGATCGTCGGCGCGCCGTCGACCGGGCGGAGGGTCACCGCCGCGTCCGTTTCGATCGACTCGGCCGGGAACCCGGCCCCGGCCAGCGTGCTGGCGAGCGCCATCGAGAAGCAGGACGCGTGCGCCGCGGCGATGAGCTGCTCGGGGTTCGAGCCGGGGCCGTCCTCGAAGCGGGACTTGTAGGTGACTCCGCCGCTGATGCTGCCGTCGCCCGCGCTGAACTGCCCGGACCCGGTGGGAATGTCGCCGTTCCAGTTCGCGTGGGCCTTCGAGACCGGCATGCGTCCTCCAGAGATCGTGATCGGTGTCGGTGCCGAGTCAATCAGCATCGCGCGGCGCGCGCCAAAACGAAGGCCGGAGTAGCGCATTCACTGCACACCACCCGATCCCGGACGGACGCGGCTGCCACTGCGGTGATCACCCCCGCCCGGCGGATCCTGCCGAAATGGCGCCTCCGCCGTTCAGGTGAACCCGCTCCGCTCGCGCGGCTCGGCATGACACTGGGACTCACGGCGGCAGCCGTCACGGCGACCGCCGGGGTGGCTTCGGCCGCCCCGCCCGGCTTCACCGTGAACTTGAACCACAGCTCCGGGGTGCCGGCGACCGCGGTCAGCGGGAAGCTGGCCTGGTCGACCTCGCTCAAGACGGTCACGGTCACCGGCATGACCCTGTTCATCCGAGCCGGTGAATGCGCCGACCTGACCGTGGCCGGCTTCCAGGGCTCGACGCGGGTGACCGACACCGCGCTCGTCCAGGACTGCGCGGACGTCGGCGTCAACGAGACGTGGCCGTTCGAGCCGTTCGGCCTGACCTCCTCGGTCCCGGGCTGGGTCGAGCACGTGATCGTCCGCCTGACCGACCGGAATCGCCAGATCGGCCACTACGCCAACTGCTACCGGACCGCTTCCACCTGCGCGATGGGCTAGCAGCCACCACCCTCACCGCCGGGACGGGGCGAGCGCTGCGGCCACCTCGGCGGGTGTCGGCCCGCCCGCGCGGGCTCCGGGTGCGGACACCGACAGCGCAGCTGCGATGTTCGCCGTACGGACCGCCCGGTCGAGCGGGTCGCCTGCCGCGAGGCGGGCGACCAGTACCCCGTTGAACGTGTCGCCGGCGCCGGTCGTGTCGACCACCGTTGCCGGGTGCGGCGGGATGTCGACCGGGGGCGAACCCGGGTGCACGTACCGGACTCCCTCGCCGCGGTTCGGGGTGAGGATCGGCCCGTGCCGCAGCAGTTCGGCGACGACCGGGACGACCGGGGCCGGGTTGAGCACGCAGCTCACCCCGGCCCCGCGAGGCCGAGGCGCACCTGATCGGGCACGGCCACACGCGGATCGCCTGCCTCAGCGGCCCGGACGTCTCGACCTCCCGCGACCGCGTCGTCGGGTACGAGCGGGCGCTGGCCGAAGCCGCGCTCACCGCCCTGCCGGTGCTGCGCCGCCCGTTCGGCGGCCGGGCCGGGTACGAGGCGCTCGAAACCCTGCTGGCCGGGCCGAACCCGCCGACCGCGTTGTTCGTCACCAGCGACCTCGCCGCGCTCGGCTTGCTGCGGGCTGCCACCGACCGCGGCCTGCGGGTGCCGGACGATCTCGCGGTCGCCTCGTTCGACGGGATCGAGTACGCGGCCTACACCAGTCCCGGCCTCACCACGGCCGAGCAGCCGATCTTCGAGATGGGCAAGCTGGCGGCCGAGCTGCTCGTGGGTGCTCTCGGCGACGAACCGCGGCCGAGCGGGCTGCGGACCCTGCCGACCCGGCTCACGGTCCGCGGTTCGTGCGGGTGCGCGGATTCGTTCGTCCGGTCCTCGAACACCCTGCTGGACCGCGGCGACCGTCGTGAGTGAGAAACAGCGTTAGAACACTGTTTCTCACTCACGACCTCGTGAGCGGGAGTTCCTGATTTTGCGGTGTCCGCATGCGGCCAATGGCCGGTTCAGCTCATGCGCGGGCCCGAAAATCGCTCATATGCTCTGCCTCGTCGAGCCGCCTTCCCGGGGTCGCGGCCGGCACAATCTTCCATTCGACGAGGGGTTCTCCCATGTTCGGAACCAGAATGCGCGCCGCTTTGCTGGCGTTCTTCGTGCTGCTGAGCGGCCTCACCACCACGGCACTGACCGCGGCTCCGGCCTCCGCCGCCGCGGCGTGCGCCGGCGGGGTCTCGGTCTACGGCGTGCTGCCCGACGGACGGCTCACCTACACCGTGATCGACCCGGACAACGGCAACATCACGCACGTCGTCGTCTCCTCCAAGTCGCTCGGGTTCACGCCGAAGGCGTTGGCCACCCTCAACTTCAACACGCTGCTGGTGACCTCGCCGGCCGGTGTCCTCTACCGCGTCGACATCCTCACCAACAGCGGCAGCCTCACCTTCAACGACCCGATCGACGTCCAGCACGGCTGGACCCACAACCTCCTGGCCTACGACGGCCACGGTCACCTCTACGGCACGACCTCCGGCGGTTCGCTGCTGCAGTACCTCGTTTCGCGGGACAAGCCCGGCACCGCCCAGATCGGGCAGCGCCGGGAAATCGGCAGCGGCGGGTTCGCGCTCAAAACGCTTTCCGCGTCCGGCGACGACCGGCTCATCGCGACCGCGTCCGACGGCCAGCTGATCAGCTACACCGTTTCCCAGACCGGCACGACCTACACCCGCGCCCAGCTCGACGACGCCGGCTGGCAGAGCTTCGAAAACCTCGTCTCCCCCGGCGGCGGCCTGTACTACGGCAAGAACCCCGACGGCGCCATGTACTGGTACGAGGACGACGACCCGGCCGACGGCTCCGGCACCGACATCGCCTACCACCTGAACGACCCGGTCGCCTCGCGCGGCTGGACACAGTACCTGCTTTCGGCCGACCCCGCCGGCTGCACCAGCAGCACCCCGGTCAAGCCGCTGCGCTCGAAGATCGCCACCCTCGCCACCGGCGAGGTCGGCACCACCGAGACCAGCTGCGACAAGTACAACGACGCCTGCGACCGCGGCGCGCTCGACTGGTGCGCGATGTTCGCGACCTGGACCTGGTCCACGGCCGGTGTCTCCGGCGTGCCCCGTGGCACCTTCATCGCCCGCGCCCTCGGCGAGTGGGGTGTCGACCACGGCCTGTTCAAGTCCCGGACCGGCAGCTCGCACGGCAGCCCGAAGATCGGCGACTGGGTCATCTACGGCCCGCCGGACGGCACCACCGGCGGTCACGTCGACGTGATCACCGCGGTGCACCCCGACGGCACCCTCACCGTCGTCGGCGGCAACGTCAGCAACAAGGTCACGCGGCGGGTCATCGACCCCGACACCGCCCGGTCCGGCGCGGACGACGTGCTGATCTCCGGCTACGTCTCCCCGCCCGGCGCCTGAGGCGTCCCCCTTTCCCGGCGGTGCCGCGGCACCGGTCGCGGCACCGCCACTCAACCCCTGGAGTTTCCCTTGCGCACCACCACCAGAGCGATCGCCGCGGGCCTCGCCGCACTGTCCGTCCTGGCCGCCGGCGCCACCGCCGCGAGCGCCACCACCGAGTCCGACGCCGTGGCCGCCCGCGTCCAGCAGCTGGCCGCCTACACGACCGCACCCTGCGTCACCGGCGGCCCGACCGCGGCGGACACCGCCGCGGCCACCCGCCTCAACAGCGTCCTCACCGGCGCGTTGAAGGGCTACCTGACGCCGTACCGCGTTTCCTGCGCCCGCGCGGTCATCGACGCGGTGCAGGCGCGCGGGCTCGACGAGCGGGCCGCGGTCATCGCGATCACCACCACCATCGTCGAATCCACGATCGAGAACATCAGCGAACGGGTCGACCACACCAGTCTCGGCCTGTTCCAGCAGCTCGACTCGTGGGGAACCGAATCGCAGCGGCTCGACCCGGCTTGGGCCACCGGCGCGTTCCTGAACGTGATGCAGGACTTCTACCCCGACGGCAGCTGGCGCACCGCCCCGATCGGCGACGTCTGCCAGCGGGTCCAGCGCTCCGCCTTCCCGGAGCGCTACCAGCCGCAGGCCGCGGACGCGCAGCGGATCGTCGACGAGCTGAGCGGCCCGTCCTCGGCCACCGTGTCGGTCTACGGCGCGCTGTCCGACGGGCGCCTGACCTACAGCACCATCAACTCGCAGACCGGCGACCGCACCAAGACCCTCGTGTCCTCCGACAACCTCGGGTTCACGCCCAAGGCGCTGGCCACGCTGAACTTCAACACCGTGCTCGCGACCTCGCCCGCCGGCGTGCTCTACCGCGTCGACGTCATCACGAACAACAACTCGCTGCAGTTGGGCACGCCCGTCGCGCTCGGCAGCGGCTGGACCCACGACATGCTGACCTACGACGGCCACGGCCACCTCTACGGCATCGCCGGCAGCACCCTGATGTCCTATGTGGTCTCCCGGCCCAAGCCGGCGAGCAGCCAGATCGGCCAGCGCGCCGTGATCGGCACCGGGTTCACCATGCGCACCATCGCCGCCACCGGCGACGACTGGCTCATCGGCATCAGCACCACCAGTGTCCTGCGCTCGTACCACATCGCGGCCGACCACACCTGGACCGGCACGACGCTGGCGGACCGCTGGAGCACCTTCGACCAGATCGTCTCCCCCGGCTACGGCCTCTACTACGGTCAGACCCGCGACGGCGCGCTGTACCGCTACCACGACCACAACCCGTTCGACTTCGACGGCTCCGACATCCAGGGGTTCGGCACCGACCCGGTCGACACGAAGGGCTGGACGCAGACGCTGCTGTCGGCCCAGCCGTTCGGCGCCTAGCCGCGGCGAGCGGCGGTTCCGGCGTGGGAGACGAGACGGCCACCCGCTGGTGGGGCGAACCGGGTGGCGGTCCCCGCCCGGACCCGCCGGGGTGGTGGCCGGAACCGGACAACCTGCACTGGGTGGGCAGTCCCGAGGACGACCGGCCGGGCGATCACGCAGGTCCGGAGGCGGCCCGGCCTGCGTGACCGGATCCGGACATTGGCCGGACTTGCTCTCCCGGCGTAAGACATCGCCGCCTAACTTGTCACTCAGCAAAGATCGCTTTTCGCGGGGAGGACGACATGATCAAGCGAGTGCTGGCCGGGCTGGCCGCGGGGATCGCGGCGACGATCGCGTTCGGGGCGCTGGCCGCACCGGAGGCGGCGGCCATCCAGGATCCGAACACCAAGTGCGTCTGGATCTGGACCCAGGGCGGAGGCGCCTGCAAGAAGCTGGACTAGTTCAGCCAGCCCAGCCGGGTGGCCGCGTGCACCGCGGCCACCCGGTTGTCGGCTTGCAGGGCGTCGAGCAGGCCCTGGACGTGGCGGCGCACGGTCCGCTCGCTGACGTCGAGGTGCCGGGCGATGGCCCCGTCGGTCATCCCGGTGGCCAGCAGGTCGAGCACCTTGGCCTGGGTCGGGGTCAGCCCGTGGCGCTGCGGCCCGCCGCCGTCGCCGATCGGCACGGCCTGGCTCCAGACCAGCTCGAACAGCATCCGCAGCGCGGCCACGATGGTCGGGCTGCGCACGAAGACCGCGCCCTCCATCCCGCTCGGGTCGAGCGGCATCAGCGCCGAGTGCTGGTCGGCGATCACCATCTTCATCGGCAGCTCGGGGGCGACCCGCATGGTCCACCCGGCGGCGATGCTGGCCTCGACCACGCCCTTCGCGCCCTCGAACTCCAGCGCGGCGCGCTCGTAGACGTTGCGCAGCCGCACGCCGCGTTCGGTCACCGCGTCGGGCAGGGCCATCACCGTGTTCGCGTCCGGTTTGCGCTTGAAGTGCCGGGTGGTGAAGGTGAGGAACTCCTCCTTCGCCGACAGGCACAGCTCGAGGGACAAGGCCCCGATCCGCTGCGGGTCGGACAGCACCTCGACGGCCGCGTCGCTGCCGCCGCCGTAGGCCGCCCGGTAGACGGTCTGGAGCAGGTCCAGCTGCTGGCGCGCCGCGACGATCTGGCGCTGTTGCTCGAGCAGCCGCTGCTGCGCGCCGAGGATCGCGTGGTCGACGGCCCGGACGGGTTCCATCGGCGCCAGCACCGGGTCGCCGCGGTAGTCGCGCCGCACGAAGCCGCGGTCGATCAGCTCCTGCATCTCGGGGCTGGTGGCACGCGAGTCGTCCAGCGGCACCGGCCCGGACCGCACCATGGCGTCGTACAGCGCGCCCGCGTCGGCCGACAACAGCCCTTCCAGCATCCCCGCCCCCTCCGGCGTCGTCCCGGCTCAGATTAGTCCATCCGGCCGCCTGCCGAAGCCGGGAACGCCGCGCCGGACGCGGGGCCGGTTCAGCCGCCGGGCCGGGCTTCGAGGGCTTCCACGAGGGCCGACGCGACGAGCGCGACGGCCCGGTCCTCGTCGCGGCCCAGGCCCCGCAGGACGTCTCGTGCGGCGCTGCCCGGCAGCTCGGCCAGTGCCTGGGCCACGCGGATCCGCACCGCGGTGTCCGCCGGGTGCGCGGCGAGCGCGTCGGCCAGCTCGCCGGCGATCCCGTCCGCGTGCCCGTCGTCCCGGGACAGCGTTCCCAGCACCTCGGCCGCCTCGACGTCGTTCGTGCCTTCGACCACCATGCCGGTGAGGACCGGTACGGCGGCGATCGCGCCCCGTTGGCCGGAGGCCAGTGCGGCCAGCCGGCGCACGGCGGGGTCGGAGTCCCCGAGCGCCTCCGCGAGCACCGCGTCGGCCTCGGCACCGGGGAGCTCGGCGATCGCCCGCACCGCGCGGCGCCGGACCTCGGCGTCGTCCGAACGCAGGCCGGGCGCGACGCTCGCGACCGCGTCACCGCCGGCGCGGGCGAGGGCCCACCGCAGGGCGCCGGCGACGTTCGGGTCGGCTTCGTCGAGGATCGCCCTGGCCAGCGGGTCGACCGGAACGGGCACCTCCTCGGTCCGCGCCAGGACGGCCTGCTGCCGGCGGGCGGGGCTGGGCGAGCCGAGGCCGCGCAGGAGCTCGACGACCCGCAGGACGTCCGGCCAGCCCGACGGCGCCGAGGCGTCGATCGCCCGGAGGCGCTCGAGGAGTTCCCGCTCACGTTGCAGCCGGTCCTCGGTCCGGCGGACGAGGTCCCCGACCAGGGTGGCCGGGGTGAAGGCGGGATCCTCGAGCGCGCGCCCGATCTGCCGCAGCGACATGCCGAGCGACCGCAGGCCTTCGACGTGGAAGATCCGGCGGATGTCCGCCGCGGAGTACTCGCGGTAGCCGCCGACGGTGCGGCCGGTCGGCCGCACCAGCCCGAGCGACTCGTAGTGCCGGAGCATCCGCGTGCTCACCCCGCAGCGGCGGGCCACCTCGCCGATCAGCACCCGGCTCCCCCGGCGCGCTCCGGGCCGAGCGCGACGATCCGGTTCGCCTCGTCGACGGCGAGGTCGAACGCGGCGTCGGGGTCGTGCAGGAGCCGCTCGGTGGCGCGGGCGTGCGCCCGCACCGCCGGGTCGGCACTCGCCAGTCCCGGCCGCAGAGCCGGCTCGGTGACGTCTCCGAGCGCAACGAGCGCCCGGCTGAGGCTCAACTGCACGGTCCGGTCGCCGCGGCCGAGCTGCCCGGCCAGTTCGGCGGCCAGCGCGGCCCGCTCTCCGGCGGGCACCAGCACGACGGCGGCGCGCCAGGCGCTGCGCGCGACCTCGTCGTCGGCGTCGCGCAGCAGCGCCCCGGTGATCGCGGGCCAGGTCGAGCGGGCCCCGATCTTCGACAGCGTGTGCAGTGCCTGGCTCCGGGCCTGGGCCCGCCCCGAGCGGAGCTCGGCCAGCAGCGCAGGCACCGTCGTCTCCGCCGGGAGGCGGGTCAACGCCCAGGTGAGCATGTCACGCACGAAGAAGTCCGGCTCGATCGCGCACCGGGCGACGAGCGCGCCGGTGAGGGCGGGATCGGCGCGGGTGCCCGCCGCGAGCGCGGCCTGCAGCCGCGTGGACGAGTTCCCGCTGCCCAGCGCGGCGAGCAGACGGTCGTGGTCCTGGGTGTCCTTGGTTACGGGGTTGATGGGGATCACCTCCTGCACGCAGTGAAGACCTTGTCACAGTGTCAAGGTCAAGCGCGGAACCGGGCAGGGCGGAGATCCCGCCGTCCGAGGACCAGTGCATCGTGCCCGGCTACAACCGAGCCCGCCCGGTTTCCGCCGCGCCCGATCGCCTCGCGGCACGCACGAAGGAGCCCCAGCCACCGGAGTGACTGGGGCTCCCTCGCCTCCCTGATCTCGGCTAGCGCTGCAGCGTCAGCACACCCGGCCGCCACGGGAGCCGGTTGTAGTCGCCGCCGGCGGACGGGTCCTTGCCCTGGTAGAGGAACTGGAGGTTGCAGGGGTCGATCGTCTTGGTCTGGTCGGGGTTGGTGCGGACCAGGTCACCGTGGCTGATGTCGTTGGTCCAGCTCGCGCCGCTGTTGGCCTTGCCGGCGAAGGGCCGGCTTTCGCTGGCCGCCTGCGGGGTCCACGAACCGCTCAGGCTGCTGGCGGTGAACGACCGGAAGTAACGGCCGCCCGAGCCCATCGCCTCGACGATCATCAGGTACTGGTTCTGGCCCTGGACCTTGTAGACCTCGACCGCCTCGAACAGGTTCGCCTGCGTGTCGCTCATGACCGTCGTGTAGTTCGACCCGAAGCTGCCCGGGAAGTTCCCGATCGGCATGCTGGCGCGGTAGATCTTGCCGTTGTCACCGGCGAAGAACAGGTACATGTTCGAGCCGTCGGCGATCAGGGTCTGGTCGATCGGGCCGGTGCCGGAGCCGGAGATGCTGCCCGTGAACAGCGGCTGCGGCGCGGACCAGCCGTTGGGGTTGGTCGGGTCGCTCGAGGTGCGGTAGATGAACGGCCACTGGCCCCACTGGTAGGCCAGCACCCAGATGTTCTTGGGCGCGAAGTAGAACAGCGTCGGGGCGACGGTGCCGGAGTTCATCCCGGTCTGCCCGGCCGAGGCCATGTCCGACCAGTTGGTGAAGGGGCTGAACGCCATCGAGCCGTAGGACCCGGACGAGTTGACCGTCGAGCCGTAGACCAGGTGCTTGCCGTTGTAGACGACGTTGGTGAAGTCCTTGAGCGAAAGCCACCCGTTCTTCGGCTGCGCCAGCGCGCCGGAGGACGACCAGCGGTAGGTCGAGGGCAGCGAGCAGCCGCTGCTCCCGGTCGTCGTCGTGGTCGTGGTGGGCGTGCTCGACAGGCCCGTCCACTGCTGGTTGGTGCCGCCGTGGCAGGTCCAGAGCGCCACCGCGGTGCCGTTGGCCGTGCCGGCGCCGGTGACGTCGAGGCAGAGCCCGGACTGCACGCCGACCACCGTGCCGTCGGCGTTCACCCGCCACTGCTGGTTGGCCCCGCCGTGGCAGGTCCAGATCTGCACCCGGGTGCCGGCGGTGGTGCCGCTGCCGGCCACGTCCAGGCACTTGCCGCCGAACACGGTCAGCTGACCGCTGGCGGTCGAGGTCCACTGCTGGCCCGCACCACCGGAGCAGTCGTAGATCTGCACCGAGGTGCCGTCGGCCTGGTTGGCGTTGGGGACGTCCAGGCACCGGCCCGAACCGACCCCGCGCAAGGCACCGGTGACGTCGGCCTGGGCCGCGCCGGCCCCGAACAACGCCGTCACCGCGACCGTCGCCGCGGCGGCGGACACGGCCACCAGGTGCCGGCTCCTGCGGCTGAGACTTCTTCTGTTCATGACGACCTTCCCGGTCCGCCACACCGTCGTGGCACGCCGACTGTTATCGCTAACATGCGTCGCGCCAGCCTGAACGTCACGGCGCGCGATTGTCAATGCACGCGCAGGCGCCGCGAGATCCCCGAAGCGGGAACGGAACGCTTTGCCTCCTCAAGGCCGGTGTAGTCGGTCCACAGAGGACAGCCGAGCGGTGAAAATTACACCGGCCGCGAGCTGTCGAAACTTTCGAGATCGCTGGTCACGGCCTCGGCGTCCGCGAGACCTCCGACCGTGCGTACCGGACACGCTGCGAACGGTGATGATCACCGTTTTGCCGTGCCGGCAAGGAAAGCCGGAATACCATGCCGCATGGACAGTCAGCCGGACCAGAACCTGCTGGGCGAACTGCGGCGCGTCGCCGGTCTCACGCAGGAGGAGCTCGCCGAACGCACCGGGCTGACCGTGCGGGGCATCAGCAACATCGAACGGGGGCGGGTCGCCCGGCCGCGGCGCAGTTCACTGGAAGCGCTTGCCCGCGGCCTCGGGCTGCGCGGCGACCAGATCCGCCGGTTCGTGCTGCACTACTTCCCCGCCGCACCGGAACCGGTGCGCACCGCGCACCCGGTCGCGGTGCCGGCCCAGCTGCCCGCCGGCAGCACCGCCTTCACCGGGCGGCAGCGGGAAATCGCCACGCTGGACGCCTTGAGCGCGCGCCGCGACCGCGGGGTGGTCGTCGCGGTGCTCGAAGGGATGGGCGGGGTCGGCAAGACATCGCTGGCCGTGCACTGGGCCCAGGCCGCCCGCGCGGATTTCCCCGACGGCCAGCTGTTCGCGAACCTGCGTGGCTACGGTCCGGGGGCGCCGGCCGAGCCGGGTGACGTGCTGCACTCGTTCCTGCTGGCGTTCGGGGTGCCCGCGCCGGACGTCCCGGCGGACGTCGACGGGCGGTCCGCGCTCCTGCGCAGTGTCCTGGCCACCCGTTCGGTGCTCCTGCTGCTGGACAACGCGCGCTCGGCCGACCAGGTCCGGCCGCTGCTGCCCGGGCACGCCGGGTGCGTGGTCGTGGTGACCAGCCGGACGATGCTGCACGGCCTGGCCGTCAGCGACGACGCCCACCGCGTGCCCGTGCCGCCGCTGGACGAACGGGAGTCGCTGTCGCTGCTCGACCGCCTCTCGGGCGGCAGGCCCGCCGACCGCGCCGCCCTCGCCGACGTCGTGTCCGGCTGCAGCGGGCTGCCGCTGGCGCTGCGGATCGTCGGGGAACGGCTGGCCCACGACCGGGGCCTGGCCGAGGTCGCCGCGGCGATGCGGTCGGCGGGCGACCGGCTCGACGCGCTCACCACGGAGGAAGCCCGCACGTCGCTGCCTGCCGTGCTGTCGTGGTCCTACGAGGCCTTGCCGGGAGACGTCGCGTCGGCGATGCGGCTGCTCGGCCTGCACCCCGGACCGCACTGGGCGGTGGACGCGGCGGCCGCGCTGCTGGCCGAGGGGCCCGTCGAGGCCCGGCGGCGCCTGCGGGTGCTCGTGTCCGGGCACCTGCTGGAGCACCGGGTGGACGGCCGGTACGAGTTCCACGACCTGGTCCGCGACTACGCGCGCGGCCTCGCCGCCGCGGACGAGCGGCGGACGGCGGCGCTGGGGCGCCTGGCCGGGCACTACCTGGCCGGAGCCGCCGCCGCGGCGGACACGATCGCGCCACGCGATCCCTACCGCCGTCCGCTGCTCACCGACGTCACCGAGGCCCCGCCGCGCTTCTGCGGCGCCGACGACGCCGCGGCCTGGCTGGCCACCGAACTGCCCACCCTGCTCGGGCTCGCCGAACTGTCCGCCTCGACCGGCCGCACGGCCTACGCCCGCGACTTCTCGACGCTGCTGTGGCAGGCACTGCGGGTGCACGGCCACTACGACGCCTCGCGCAGTCTGCACGGCTTCGCGCTCGCGGAGGCCCGCGCCGCCGGGGACTCCATCGGCGCCCAGCAGGCTCTGGTCGACGTCGCCGCGATCTGCGCCAGGGTCGGCAATTACGACAAAGCGGTCGAGCACCTCACCGATTCCCTCGGCTTCGACGGCACCCCGGCCATGACCGCGCGCGCCACGAGCACCCTGGGCACGGTGTACGCCCAGCTGGGCCGGTACGACGACGCGGCGTACCACCTCGGCCGGGCGGTCACCCTGGCCCGGGCCGCGGGCGACACCCTCGCCGAGGGACGCACGTACGGGAACCTGGCCTTCGTCCAGGAACGGCTGGGCGAGTTCGACGCCGCGCTCGAGACCTACCACCACCAACTGGCCATCGCGGAGGAAATCGGCGACCGGGCCAGCGAAGCGATCTGCCTGCACAACCTCGGCGACGTCTACCGCGCGCTCGGCCGCTACGAGGAAGCCCGCGACCACCTCGACCGCTCGCTGTCGGTCAGCCGCGCCGAAGGGCACCGCGAAGCCGAGGGCTACGCGCTGGTCTACCTCGGGCTCGTGCACCCGCACCTGGGCACCCCGCCGGCCGAGGCGAGCCGGTACCTCGAGGACGCCCTCCGCATCGCGGCGGCCACCGGCATCCGCCCGCTCGAAACGCTGGCCCACAACGGCCTCGGCGACAACGCGCGGGCCACCGGCGACCGGGCGGCGGCGCTGGAGCACTACCTGCGGGCCCGCGACCTCGCCCAGGGCACCCACGAGCAGCACGAAGAAGCCCGCGCGCTCGAAGGGATCGCCGGCACCTACGAAGACGCGGGCGAGGCCGGCAAGGGCCGCCCGTACCGGCAGCGGGCGCGGGCGCTCTACGACGCGATGGGGATCAAGGCCGAGGACACCCGGCCGGAGTAGACCCGACCGGAACTTCCGCGCCCGGAACTTCCGGTCCGTTGTTCATGGCCCCGCCGGTCCGGCACCGATTCAATCGCGGCAGGTCCGGATGGACCTACTGGGGCGTGAAAGGTTCGGCGGGTTGCGGGCAGATCTCGGCATTGCTGATCGGGTGAACGACGCCTTCGAGGCGCAGAAGAACAGGACACCGCACCGCTGTGCGGTCGTCGCCGGCGATCGCCGGCTGAGCTACACCGAAGTGGACGAGGCGGCCAACGCGGTGGCTCACGCGCTCCTCGGCCGGGGGCTGCGCCGCGGTGACCTGGTCGGGGTGCGCCTGCGCCGCGGGCCGTGGCTGGTGCCGGTGCTGCTGGGCGTGCTGAAGGCGGGCTGCGCGTACGTGCCGCTCGACCCGGCCGCGCCGCCCGCGTCGATCGCCGCGATCGTCGAGGACTCGCGCCTGACCCTGGTGGTGGCGGACGAGCCGGGGCCGGGCGTGCTCGCCGTCGGCGACATCGACGGGACGCGGACCTCCTCCCCCGGCGTCGCGGGCACGGGGAGCGATCTCGCCTACGTCATTTACACCTCCGGCTCCACCGGCCGCCCGAAGGGGGTGGAGGTGGAGCACCGCAACGTGCTGACGTTGCTGCGCTGGGCCGCGGGCACGTACTTTGACGACGAGCTGCGCGGGGTGCTCGGCGCGGCCTCGGTCTGCTTCGACGCCTCGGTCGCGGAGATCTTTCCGCCGCTGGTCACCGGCGGCAGCGTCATCCTCGCCGAGAACCTCCTGGCGCTGCCCGGGTTGGCGGCCCGCGACGAGGTGACGTTCGTGCAGGGCGTGCCGTCGGTGCTCGCGGTGCTGGCCAGGACGCCGCTGCCGGAGTCGGTACGGACCGTCGCCATCGCGGGCGAAGCGCTGAGCCGGTCGCTGGTCGACCGCCTGTACCGCAACCCCGGCGTGCGCCGGATCGTCAACTGCTACGGCCCCACCGAGGCCACGGTGAACTGCTCGAGCCACGAGGTCGGCCGGGCCGGGCGCGCCGACCCGCCGATCGGCACGCCACTGCCCGGCGCGGGCTTCTCCGTGCGCGACGACGCGGGCCGCCCGCTCGGCGACGGCGTGGTGGGCGAGCTGTGGGTGAGCGGCACGCTGGTGACGCGGGGCTACCTCGGGCAGCCGGAGCTGACCGCGCGCAAGTACGTCCTCGACGACGCCGGTGTCCGGCATTACCGCACCGGTGACCTCGTCCGGCGCGACGGCGGGGTGTACCACTTCGCCGGGCGGGCCGACGACCAGGTCAAGGTGCGCGGGTTCCGCGTCGAACCCGGGCAGGTGCAGGCGACGCTGCTGACGCACCCGGGTGTCGGCAACGCCGTGGTGCTCGCACCGGCCGACGCCTCCGGGGAACGACGGCTCGTCGCGTTCGCCGAGCCGGCCGGGGAGCCGCTCACCGAGGCCGGACTGCGGGACTGGCTGCGGGCCCGGTTGCCGGGACACCTGGTCCCGTCGCGGATCGCGGTGCTGGACGCGATCCCGCTGGGCACGACCGGCAAGGCCGACCGGACGGCGCTGGCGGCGTGGGTGTTCGACCGCGACGACGCGACCGGGTACGTCGCGCCCGGTACGGCCACCGAGCAGCTCGTGGCCTCCGTCGTCGCGGCGGCGTTCGGGCTGCCGGAGATCGGCGTGCAGGACCGGTTCAGCGACTCCGGCGGACATTCCCTCGCCGCGGCGCGGGCTGTCGCGCGGCTGCGGGAGGAAGCGCGCCGCGAAGTGACACTGGAAGAGTTCCTGACCGACGGCACGGTGGCGGCCGTCGCGCGGCGGCTGGACGCGGCCCCGGCGATCGCACCGGCCGCGGCGCCCGTCCGCGATCCCGGACTTGCCGGCCATCCGCTGACCAACACCCAACGCGACCTGTGGACCCTAGCCCAGCTCGGCTCGACGGGCACCGCGACGACGGCCGCGTGGCGGCTGCGGTGGCACGGCCCGTTTTCCGTGGCGGCCCTGCAGACCGCGGCGGACGCCGTGGTGGTCCGGCACCACTCGTTGCGCGCGACGATCCAGGAGCGCGACGGCGAACCGGTCGTGGTCATCGGCGAACCGGCGCCGGTGCCGATCGACGTGCACGACTTGCGTCCCGGGCCGCACGGGCAGGCCGACGAGCTCGCCGCCGCCGCGGCCCGGCACGCCTTCGACCTGTCCGCCGAAACGCCGTTGCTGCGGATCACCGTGCTCCGGCCAGCCGGCGACGTCACCGACCTGGTCGTCGTCTCCGACCACATCGCCACCGACGGCTTCTCGATCGGCGTCCTGATGGCGGAACTCGCCGGGGTCGTGCCGGACGGCACCCCGGCGCAGGTCGGCGAGATCGCCCTGCGGGAACGTGCCCTCGCCCGGCCGGACCGGGAGCGGTACTGGGCCCGCGAACTGGCCGGGGCCACCCCGCCGGACGCCCTGTTCGACCGCGCCGGCCACCGGTTCCTCGGCGACCGGATCAGCAGCCCGCTGCCCGAGTCGCTGCGCTCGGCGGTCCGCGCGCTGGCCGAGTCGGCCGGTGTCACGCCGTTCGCGGTGTACCTGGCGGCGCTCGGTGTCCTGGTCGGTGAGCTCGGGCGCACCTCCGACGTCCTGCTCGGCACGGCCGCGGCCCAGCGGGACCGCCCGGAACTCGAACACACCGTCGGGCCCCTGGTCGACGTGCTCCCGGTCCGGTTGCGGCTCTCCGCGGACATGACGTTCCGCGACCTGCTGCGCGCGGCGATGACCACGACGGCCCGGGCGATCGACCACCGCGGCCTGCCGACCGCCGAGCTGACCCGGCTGTGGGGCGGCGACCGCCCCGCCGGGATGCCGCTCACCCCGGTCTCGCTCGCCGTCCAGCCGGCCGGGCTGCCGGTGTCGGTGCCCGGCCCCGGAGTCCGTCTCGACCTGCTCGGCGAGCTGCCGACCGGCGGCAGCCACACCCCGCTGACCGTCTTCGTCAACGAACACGCCGACGGCGGCGAGCTGATCGTCGAGCACGATCCGGACCTGCTCTCCCCCGCCCGCGCACAGTGGTTCTCCCGTTCCCTGCTGCACGTTCTCCGCACCACACTGTCCACACCGGACACGATATTGTCCACTCTGGACTTCGTCGCCGACGACGAGCGGGCGCAGCTGGAAGCTTGGGGAACGGGCCCCGAACTGCCGGCAGCCGAGACGGTGAGCGTGCCGGACGCGGTCCTGCGGCACGCCGAGCTCACCCCGGACGCGGTCGCGGTGTCCACCGTGGACGGGCAGCTGACGTACGCCGAGCTGGTCCGGCACGCCGACCGGGTCGCCGGTGCCCTGGTCGCCGCGGGAGTCCGCGCCGGGGACGCGGTCGGCGTGTGCCTGCCGCGCGACGAGTACCTGCCCGCCACCCTGCTGGGGGTGTGGCGGGCCGCGGCGGCCTACCTGCCGCTCGAGCCGGACCAGCCGGCGCGGCGGCTGGTCCGGCTCGCCGCCGAGGCCGGTGTGCGGGTCGTGCTCACCCACGGCGTCGCCCGGAACACCGCGGCGGAGGTCGTCGCGGCGATGCCGGACGCCGTCCTCGTCGACGCCGGCGACGACGCCCCGCCCGCCGAACCGGCGATTCCGGGTGGGGACGCCCTCGCCTACGTGCTCTCCACCTCGGGCTCGACCGGACGGCCGAAAGGCGTCGAAGTGACCCACGCGAACCTGCACGCCTTCGTCCGGTCCCGCACGCTGAGCCACGGCCTGCGGCGTGACGACGCGATGGCCGCGATCGCGCCGCTGGCCTTCGACGTGTCCGTGGAGGAGCTGTGGTGGCCCCTGGCGACCGGCGCGCGCTGCGTCGTCGCCGACCGGGACACCGCCGTCGACGGGCACCAGCTCGGGCAGTGGCTCACCAAGACCGGCGTCACCGTCGCCGACCTGACTCCGACGAGCCTGCGGATGCTGCTGGCCGCCGGCTGGACCGGCGATCCCGCCCTGCGGCTGCTGCTCGGCGGTGAGGTGCTCGACGCCGAGCTCGCCGCCCGGGTGCGTCCGCTGGTCGGCGAGCTGTGGAACGGTTACGGCCCCACCGAAACGACGGTAGCGGCGACCGCGCACCGCGTCACCGACGCCCGCGTGCCGCTGGGGACGCCGACGCCGGGGACACGCCTGTCCGTGCGGGACGAAGCCGGCCGCGTGGCGCCGCCCGGAGCGATCGGCGAGCTGTGGATCGGCGGCGCCGGTGTCGCCCGCGGCTACCGCGGGCGGCCGGAGCTGACGGCCGCGGCGTTCACCAGCGGCTGGTACCGCACCGGCGATCTGGTCCGGTGGCGCCCGGAGGGCACCCTCGAGTTCCTCGGCCGCGCCGACGACCAGGTGAAAGTCCGCGGCAACCGGTTCGAGCTCGGCGAAGTCGAGGCGGTCCTGCGGGCGCAGCCCGGAGTCGCCGACGCCGCCGTGGCGGTGGTGGAAGACACCTACCTCGCCGGCTATCTCACGCCCGCCTCGGCCGACGCGGTGGCCGCCGAACGGCACGTGCGGCGGCTGCTGCCCGGGTACATGGTGCCGACCCGGTGGGCCACGCTGGACACGCTTCCGGTGCTGCCCAACGGGAAACTCGACCGGCGCGCACTCGCCCCGATCCCGGCGGCGCACCCGGCTCCGGCCGCGCCGCTGACCCCGGCCCAGGCGGTGGTCGCCGAGGTCTGGCGAGCCTGCCTGGACGTCGGCGAGCTCGGTCCGGACAGCGACTTCTTCGCCCTCGGCGGCCGGTCACTGGCGGCGACGCGGGTGGTCGGGCTGCTGCACCAGCGGCTGGGCCGCCGGATCACCGTCCGGACCCTCTTCGACCACCCGGTGCTCGCCGACTTCACCGCCCACCTGGCCGCGGAAGGGGCACTTTCCCGTGAAAGTGCCCCGGAGGTGGAGGGGGCGATCGAGGAGCTCGTGGCGGCCGTGTGGGCCGACGTGCTCGGCCGGGCCCGGATCGGCGCGCTCGACGACTTCCGCGCCCTCGGCGGCACACCTGAGCACGCGGCCGGGATCACCGGCCGCCTCGGTGAGGCCCTCGGGTTCCCGATCCCGGCCGCCACCCTGCTCGACCGGCCCGTGCTGCGCGACTTCGCGACCGGCCTGGAAAACCTCGCCTTGGCGGCGCTCGACGCCGTCCCGACCGGAGGCACGGCATGACCGAGTCGGTGCTCACCCCCGCCCAGCGCGTGCGGGAACTGCTCGAAACCCGGGCCGCCGCGGCCCTGCGCGCGACCGCCTCCGGCCCGGCGAAACTCTCCCCGGCCCAGGCGCGGCTGTGGTTCCTGTCCCGGTTCGAACCCGCCGGGCACGCCTACAACATCCCGGTCGCGCTGGAGCTGACCGGACCGGCCGACACCGTGGCCCTGCTGGCGGCGATCCGCGACGTCGCGGACCGGCACACCGTGCTGCGCAGCGTGTACCGGGAGATCGACGGCGAGCCCCGGGCCTGCCCGGTCCCCGCGGCCCGGGTCCCGGTGTCCACTGTGGACGTCACGGCGGACGGGCTCGAGGCCGCGCTCGCCGCCGAGGCGGAGAAGCCCTTCGCCCTGGCGGACGAGCCGCCGATGCGGGCGACGCTGTTCCGGCTCGCCGCGGACCACCACGTCCTGGCGCTGACGTTCCACCACATCGCCATGGACGCGGACTCCACCACGGTGGTCCTCGACGACCTCGCCGCCGGTTACGCAGCCCGGCTCGGCGCGCGCCCCGCTCCCGAACCGCCGGCCCGCCAGTACGCCGACGTCGCCTCGGTCCCGTCCGACGACGACCTGGACTGGTGGTGCGAGCGGCTGGCCGGGCTGCCCCCGCTGCTGGCACTGCCCACCGACCGGCCTCGCCCGGTCGTGGCCACCGACGAGGGCGCCGAAGTCGCCGTCGCGGTGCCGCCCGAACTCACCGCGCGGCTGGAGGAGATCGGCCGCGCGACCGGTTGCACGCCGTTCGTGGTGCTGCTGGCCTGCTGGCAGGCGCTGCTCTCGCGGCTGGCCGGCACCGGTGACATCGCCGTCGGCGTGCCCGGATCGGGGCGGGGACCGGAGGCCGACCGCGTCGTCGGCTGCTTCGTCGACACGCTCGTGCTGCGCACCGACCTCTCCGGCGTCACCACCGGGCGCAGCCTGCTCGCCGCCGCCCGGGACACCGTGCTCGACGCCTTCGCGCACCCGGACGTCACCTTCGAGCGGATCGTCGAACGCGTCGCCCCGAAGCGGAGCCTCGGCGCTTCGCCGGTGTTCCAGGTGATGCTGAACGTCCTCGACGACCCGCCGGGCGAGCCCGCGCTGCCCGGGCTGGGGGTGCGGGTCCGGCCGACGCCGGTGCGGGGCGTCAAGTTCGACCTCAGCCTCGCCCTGTCGCGGGTGGCCGGTGGCTACCGCGGCGGGCTGGCGTTCCGCACCGACCTGTTCGACACCGGCACGGCCGAGCGGATCGGCCGGTGGTTCGTGGCCCTGCTCGACGGCGTCACCGCGGACCTCGACCGGCCGGTCGCCGACGTGCCGCTCGAAACCGTGACCGGCCCGGTGCTGGCCGGGCCGGATTCGGACGGGACCGAGCCGGTTCCGGTGCCGGTGCTCATCGAGCGGGCCGTCGACCGGTGCCCGGACGCGGTCGCCGTCGTCGGTGCCACCGGTGCGCTGACCTACCGCGAGCTCGACGAACGCGCGAACATGCTGGCCCACCGGCTGCGGGCGCTGGGTGTGCGCGCGGACGAGCCGGTCGGGATCCTGCTGGAGCAGGGCACCGACGTCGCCTGCGCGGTGCTCGGCATCATGAAGGCGGGCGGGGCCTACCTGCCGATGGACACGACGTACCCGGCCGCGCGGGTGGCCGCGATCCTGGGGACGGCGAAGGCGCGGATCCTGCTCGCGGAGCCCGGCCTGCCGATCGAGGTCCCCGGCGTGAGCGTGCTGACCGTCGGCGACGCGATCGCCGGGCAGCCCCGCACCCGCCCGGACGTCACCATCGAAGGCGGCCAACTGATCCACGTGATCTTCACGTCGGGTTCGACCGGCGCGCCGAAGGGGGTCGCGGTCGAGCACCGCAACGTCGCGCACTACCTGGCGGGCATGCTGCCGCGCCTCGGCGACGTCGCCGGTGCGTCGTTCGCGGTCGTCTCCACCCCGGCCGCGGACTTCGGCCTGACGTGCGTGTACGGCGCGTTGACCACCGGCGGCACGGTGCACCTGGTCGAGCGCGACACCGCGATGGACCCGGAGGCCTACGCCGCCTACGTCGCCGAACACCCGGTCGACGTGCTCAAGTGCGTGCCCAGCCACCTCGAACTGCTGGCCCGCCACGGCGATCTCGCGGCGGTGCTGCCGCGGCGGCTGCTGGTCCTGGCCGGGGAAGCGTGCCCGTGGTCGCTCGTCGAGCGCGTCGAGGCGGCGCGGCCGGGGCTGCGCGTGCAGAGCCACTACGGGCACACCGAAAGCACGATGATCTCGCTGACCTGCGACGTGGCCACCATCCCCGGCCACGAGCGGGCCGGGTACGTGCCGCTCGGGACGCCGCTGCCCGGTGTGGTCGGTCACCTGGTCGACCACACCGGGACGGTCGTGCCGCCGGGCGTGCCCGGCGAACTGCTCATCGGCGGCCCGCAGATCACCCGAGGCTACCTCGGTGACGACGCGCAGACCGCCGCCCGGTTCCGGCCCGACCCGCTGGGCACCGGCGTGCGCTGTTTCCGCAGCGGGGACGTGCTGCGGGTGCGGGCCGACGGCACCGTCGAGTTCCGCGGCCGGGCCGACGACCAGGTGAAGGTGCGCGGCCACCGCGTCGAACTCGGCGAGGTCGCCGCCGCCCTGCGGGACGTCGAGGGGGTCGCGGAAGCCGTCGCCCTGCCGGTCGGCGAGGGCCTCGACCGCCGGCTCGCCGCCTGGCTGGTCCCCGCGGCGGGCACCGCGCTCGACGTCGCCGCCGTGCGCCGGACCCTGCGCGAGCGCCTGCCGGACTACCTGGTGCCGTCGTCGCTCACGGTGCTGGACCGGTTGCCACTCAACGCCAACGGCAAGATCGACCGGGCCGCGCTGCCGGACGCGGCCGCCCCGGCACCCGCGGTGCGGCGCCCGGTCGCCACCCCGGCGGAACGGCTGGTGGCGCGGATCTGGGCCGACGTCCTCGACGTGGCCGAGGTCGGCGCGGACGACGACTTCTTCGCCGTCGGCGGCCAGTCCTTCGCCGCGGTCCGCGTGGCCGGGCGGCTGAGCGAGGCGCTGCGCCGGGACGTCGCCGTCCGGACGGTGTTCGAGTACCCGGTCCTGGCCGACCTCGCCGCCGCGCTGGAGTCCGGCGCGGGCGGGGCGTTCGGCGGCGCGCCCATCCCGGTGCGGCCCGACCCGGAGGCGCCCGCGCCGCTGTCCTCGGCGCAGGCGCGGCTGTGGTTCCTGGACCTGCTGGAGCCGGGTCCGGCCTACAACCGCGGCATGGTGCTGCGGCTGCGCGGCCCCTTGGACGCCGAAGCGATGCTGCGGGCGGTCCGGGAGGTGGCGGCCCGGCACGTGGTCCTGCGCAGCGTGATCGAGGAGCGCGACGGCACGCCGACCGCCGTGCCCCAGGAGTCCGTCCCGGTGTCCCTCGTGGACGCCGACGGCACCGAGCCCTGGCTGTCCGAAGTGGACCGCCCGTTCGCCCTCGACCGCGAACCACCGTTGCGGGCCAAACTGTTCCGCGTCGCCCCCGACGATCACGTCCTGGCGATCACCGTCCACCACATCGCCACCGACAACTGGTCGCGGGGCATCATCAGCGCCGAGCTGGCCGCCGCCTACGCGGGCCGGCCGCTCGCGCCGGCCCGCGTCCAGTACGCGGACTACGCCGCCTGGATGGCCGGCCGCGGCAACACCGCCGACCTCGACTGGTGGTGCGAGCGGCTGGCCGGGCTGCCGCCGCTGCTGCCCCTGCCCACCGACCGGCCCCGGCCGCCGGTGGCCGACTGGTCCGGCGGGCACGTGCGGTACACGCTCGACGCCCCGCTCACCGCGGCGATCCGGCGGGTCGCCGTCGAACTGGGCGCCACCCCGTTCATGGTCCTCCTCGCCTGCTGGCAGGTGCTGCTCGGCCGGCTCGCGCGCACCGGCGACGTCGCGGTCGGCGTGCCGGAGTCGGGCCGCCACCACCCGGACGTCGAGTCGACCGTCGGGTGTTTCGTCAACACCCTGGTGCTGCGCACCGACCTCGGCGGCGAGCCGACCGTGCGGGACCTCGTCGCGCGGGTCCGGGAGACCGTGCTCGGCGCGTTCGCCCACGCCGAGACCCCGCTGGAGCAGATCATCGAGCGGCTGCGGCCGGACCGGACGATGGCGGCGACGCCGCTGTTCCAGGTGCTGCTCAACGTCCTCGACGAGCCCGCGGCCGAGCCCGCGTTCCCGGGACTCGAGGTCACGACGCTGGGCGCCGCGGCCGAGCGGGTGAAGTTCGACCTGAGCATGGTGCTGGTCAACGAAGGCGACCACTACCTCGGCGAACTCGCCTACCGCACCGACCTGTTCGACCCCGGCACGGCCGAACGCGTGATCGCCGACTTCCGGCACCTGCTCGCCGACCTGCTGTCCGATGTGGACGCCGTGGTGACGGTCACCGCCTCCGCTCCGTCGGAACCGGTTGCCGTGGCGGAGAAGAAGGGCGGCGGTGTCCTGGCGACGCCGTCGGAGCAGCGCGTGGCCGCGGTGTGGGCGGAGGTCCTCGACGTGCCCCGCGTCGGCGCCGACGACGACTTCTTCGCCCTCGGCGGGCACTCCTTCACCGCGGTCCGGGCCGTGCGCAAGCTCGACGAGCGGCTGCGGGTCATCGATCTCTTCCTGCACCCGACGGTGCGCGAGCTGGCCGCCTACCTCGACGCGGGCAAGGAAACCGGCGGCATGCTGCACCGGCTCTCCCCCGCCGGGACCGCGGAGCTGACGCTGATCTGCGTGCCCTACGGCGGCGCCTCGGCCGCGGTGTTCCGGCCGCTGGCCGACGCACTGGCCGGTTCGGCGATCGACGTCCGGGCCGTGGAGCTGCCCGGGCACGACGTCGCGCGCCCGGACGAGCAGTTCCGGTCGATCGACGAGATCGTGGCGCTGCTGGCCGAGGAGATCGGCCGGACGGTCACCGGGCCGGTCGCCCTGTACGGGCACTGCGTGGGTTCCGCGGTCGCGACGGCACTGGCCGCCCGCTTGGAGGCCGACGGCCGGCCGGTGGTGGGCGTGGTCGTGGCAGGCAGCTTCCCGGCGGCGCGCCTGCCGGGCCGGCTGTCGGCGTGGTGGCAGCGCCGGTTCCCGCGCGAACGCTGGGTGTCGGACCGGCTGTACCGGGACACGCTGCGCGCCGGAGGCGGCCTGCTCGACGACATGGACGAGCGGGCCAGCGCGGCCATGCTGCGCGGGCTGCGGCATGACGCGGAGCAGGCCCAGGCGTGGTTCGGGCGCGAACTGGCCCGGGAGCGGCCGCGGCCTGCTGGGACGAGCGACCGCGCTCCGGCCTCGCCGAGCGCCGAGCAGCTACCGGCCGCCGGGCACCCCGGCCTCCTCTCCGCGCCGATCCTCTGCGTGGTCGGCTCCAGCGATCCCGCGACCGAGCTCTACCAGGAACGCCACCGCGAATGGGGCGCGTTCGCCGACCGGGTCGAGCTGGCCGTCATCCCCAAGGCCGGTCACTACTTCCTGCGTCACCAGGCCGCCGAAGTCGCCGAGGTGCTCAAGACCCGGCTCGCCGGCTGGGCCGCCGGGCACCTGCCGCCGCGCGTCGACAACGTGCCCGTCGCCGCCAAGCGCGGCCTGCGCGCGTTCTACACCGTCGCCGGCGGGCAAGCCGTCTCGATGATCGGCAACGAGCTGAGTTCCTTCGCCCTCGGTGTCTGGGCCTACCAGCGCAGCGGCCGGGTGCTCGACCTCGCCCTCGTCGTCCTGCTCGCCCGCGTCCCGGCCATGCTGCTCACCCCGGTGGGCGGCGCGCTCGCCGACCGGGTCGACCGGCGGCGCATCCTGCTCGCCTGCGACCTCGTCGCCGGAGCCGCGATGGCCGCGCTCGCCGTCCTCATCGCCGTCGGACGGCTCGAACTGGGGTCGGTGTGCGCGATCGTCGGGGTCACGTCGGTGGCGTCGGCGTTCCACCGGCCCGCCTACCTGGCCGCCATCGCCCAGCTGGTCCCGAAACCGTACCTGCCGCAGGCCAACGCGCTCGCCGACATCGGTGCTGGGCTCGGGACCGTCCTCGGGCCGATCCTCGGCGGCCTGCTGATGGGCTTGTCCGGGCTGACCTCGGTGGCCGTGGTCGATGTGGCCACCTTCGCCGTCGGGGTCGGGACGCTCGTGGCCGTGCGGTTCCCGGACCGGCTGTTCTTCACCCGGCACGAGCCCTTCAAGAAGGCGCTCACCGGCGGGTTGACGTTCGTGGTGCGCCGCAAGCCGCTGCTGGCGATGGTCGGCTACTTCGCCGTCGTCAACTACTTCACCGCGCTGATGTGGGTCGTCATCACGCCGCTCGTGCTGTCGGTCGGGTCGGCCGGCGAGCTCGGGCTGGTCAGCGCCGCCGGCGGGATCGGGGCCGCCGTGGGCGCGGTCGTGGTGGTCTTCTGGGGCGGCACGAAACGCCGCGCCACCGGCATGATCGCCTTCGTCATCGGGTCGGGGGCCGGCGTGCTGCTGATGGGCGCGTGGCCGTCGGCCGTCGTCATCGGCGCGGGCCTGTTCGTGCGGCTGGCCTGCATGAGCATCGGCAACGCGCACTGGCTGTCGATCATCCAGACGAAGGTCGGCCAGCACCTGCAGGGCCGGGTGCTCGCCATCAACGTCATGCTGGCGACGGCGATGACCCCGCTCGGCTACCTGACCGCGGGCGCGTTGTCCGACCGGCTGGGCCCGGCCACGCTGATGGTGGTCTCCGGCCTCTTCCTCATGGTCTGGGGCGGGTTCGGGCTGCGCTGGCGGCGGCTGCGCGACATCGACGTCCTGCTGCCGGACGCCGCCCCACCGGCCGAGGTCGACACCGACCTCGACCGCGTGCAGGCCCTCGCCGACCAGGCGCTGGCGCGGTGACGGCGATGACTCTGGTGACCGGAGCGGACATCGCCGAGGCCGCGGCCCTCATCGGCCCGTCGCTGCTCCCGACGGAACTGGCCGGGCCGGTCCGCAGCCTGTGGATCAAACCGGAGAACCGGCAGCGGACGGGCTCCTTCAAGGTCCGCGGCGCGCTCAACGCCGTGGCGCGCCTGTCCGGACGGCAGCACGTGCTCGCCCAGTCCTCGGGCAACCACGGGCGGGCCATCGCCTACGCCGCGGCCCGCCACGGCCTGCGCGCCACCGTGGTCCTGCCCGACACCGCACCCGCGCTCAAGGTCGAGGCCGTGCGGGCGCTGGGCGCGGAGGTGGTCATCGTGCCCCCCGCCCGCCGGGAACCGGCGACGGCCGAGCTGCTGGCGAGCACCGGCGCGGCGCTGGTCGGCTCGGCCGACTTCGCCGTGATCGCCGGGCACGGCACGGTCGGCGCGGAGATCGTCCGGGACCTGCCCTCCGCCGGCACCGTGCTGGTGCCGGTCTGCAACGGCGGCCTGCTCGCCGGGGTCGCCGTCGCGGTCAAGGCCCTGTCCCCGGGGACGCGGGTCGTCGGTGTCGAGCCCGCACTGGCCGCCGACGCCGCCGAGTCGCTGCGGACCGGACGGCTCGTGCGCTGGCCGGTCGCCCGGACCTACCGCACGATCGCCGACGGGCTGCGGGCCCCGGTGCTGGGCGAACTGGCCTGGCAGCACATCCGGGCGCTGGTCGACGACATCGTCACCGTCGGCGAGGACGACATCGTGGCCGCGCAGGCGTTCCTGCTCGAGGCGTTCGGCGTGCTCGCCGAACCGAGCGGCGCGGTGGCCACCGCCGCGCACCTGACCGGGCGGGTCGCCGGGCCCGTGGTCGCCATCGTTTCCGGCGGGAACGTCGCCGCCCCGAGCAGAGAGCGGGTGTCCGTTGAGCACGGCTGAAATCGGCGGGGTGCTCGCGACCATCGGCGGCACGCCCCTGGTCGCCCTGGACCGGATCGGCAAGGGCCTGCGCGTCTTCGCGAAGATGGAGAAGTTCAACCCCGGCGGCAGCGTCAAGGACCGGACCGCGCTGCACATGCTGCAGGGCGCCCTGCGCGCGGGCACGCTGGTGCCCGGCCGCTCGGTCGTGGTCGAGTCCACTTCGGGCAACCTCGGCGTCGGCCTGGCCCAGCTGTGCGCCTACTTCGGGCTCGACCTCGTCTGCGTCGTCGACACCCGCACGACCGCACAGACGATCGCGCTCCTGCGGGCCTACGGCGCCACCGTCGAACTGGTCACCGAGCCGGTGGACGGCGATCTGCTCGGCGCCCGGATCGCCCGGGTGCGCGAGCTGCTCGCGCGCCTGCCGGACGCGTTCTGGCCCGACCAATACGCCAACCCGCTCAACCCCGCGGCGCACGAGCAGACCATGCGCGAGATCGCCGAGGCCCTCGACGGCCGCGTCGACTACCTGTTCTGCTCGGTCAGCACCGGCGGCACCATGCGCGGCTGCGCGGACTACATCCGGCGGCACGGGCTCACCACCGAGCTCGTCGCGGTCGACGCCGCGGGCAGCGCGATCTTCCACGTCCCGACCGAGGGACGGCTGCTGCCCGGGCACGGCGCCGGACGGCGCCCGCCGCTGGTGGACACCTCCGCCGTGCGCGAGGTGGTCCACGTGACCGACCTCGAGTGCGTGCGCGCCTGCCGCGAGCTCGTGGCCTGCGAAGCGATCCTCGCGGGCGGTTCCTCGGGCGCGACCGTCGCCGCGCTGGGGAAGCTGCGGGACCGCATCCCGGCGGGCTCGGTGTGCGTGCTCGTCTTCCCCGACGACGGCAACCGGTACCTCGACACCATCTACTCCGACCACTGGGTGCGCGAACACTTCGGCGAGCTGCCCGCTCCCGCGTCCCGCGCGCTCGCGGCCCTTCCCTGAGGAGCTTCTCGTGCGTCATCTCATCTCGCTGGACGACCTCACCGACGACGACCTGCGGGCCATCGTGCGCCGGGCCGCCCAGCTGGCCGAACGGCCGCGCTCGGCGGGAACGTCGCTGCGCGGCGACGTCGTCGGCATCCACTTCCGCAAGACCTCCACCCGCACCCGCACCGCGTTCTCCGCCGGCGCGCTGCGGCTGGGCGCGCAGATCATCGCCTACGGTCCCGGCGACCTGCAGACCAACACCGGCGAGACCGTCGAGGACACCGGCCGGGTGCTCTCCTCGATGCTCGACGTCCTGGTGGCCCGCACCGCCGCCGACCCGGCCGAGCTGCGGACCCTCGCCGCGCAGGACCGGATGGCGGTGATCAACGCCATGAGCGAGGACGAGCACCCGACCCAGGCCCTGGCCGACCTGACCACCCTGGTCCGCCGGTTCGGCCGCGTCGACGGGCTCCGTGTGCTCTACCTCGGCGAAGGCAACAACTCAGCGGCCGCGCTCGCACTGGCGCTGAGCCGGTTCCCCGGCGCCGAACTGCACCTGCGCACCCCACCCGGGTACGGCCTCACCGCGGACGTGCTGGCCAGGGCCCAGGCCCACGCCATCCGCAGCGGAGCGTCCATTGTGGAGCACCACGACCCGGACGACGTGCCGGACGGCGTCGACGTCGTCTACACCACCCGGTGGGAGACGACCGGCACGAGCAAACCCGACCCCGACTGGCGCAAGGTCTTCGCACCGTTCCAGGTGACGACGCAGCTGTGGCGGACCAGCCCCGGCGCGGTGTTCCTGCACGACCTGCCCGCCCACCGCGGCGAAGAAGTCACCGCCGAGGTGCTCGACGGCCCGCACAGCCTCGCCTTCGCCCAGGCGGAGAACAAGCTGTACTCCGCGATGGCGGCGCTGGAATGGTGCCGCTCGTGACCTGGTTCGACGACGCAGCCACCGGGCTGGCCGGCGCGGGCGAGGTCACCCTGCTGTCCCGGGACGACGTCCGGCGGTGCCTGGCCGGCTTCGACCCCGTCGACGTCGTCCGCACCACGCTGGAAGACCACGACCGGGGCGCCACCCTGCTGCCCGCCGAGGCGTACCTGCGCTGGGAGAACTCGCACGGCGCCTACACGCGGTCGATCGGCATGCCGGGCGCGGTGCGGTCGCACTACGGGATGAAGATCATCAACGCGAGCGTGTCCAACCCGGCGGCCGGCCTGGAACGCGCGGGCGGGCTCGGCCTGTGCTTCGACCCCGAAACCGCGCGCATCACCACGATCATGGAGGCCGGCCTGCTCAGCGCGGTCCGCACCGCCGCCGTCAGCGCGGCCGGGATCGACGCCGCCGGCTACGCGGAGGCGCGATCACTGGCCGTCGTCGGCTGCGGTGCCCAGGGCCGGATGCACGCGCTCCTGCTGGCCCGCCGCCTGCCCGGGCTGCGGACGGTGGCGCTGTACGACCGGTCACCGGAAGTGGCGGCCGCGCTGGCCGCCGCGCTCCCGGGACCGGAGGTGACGGTGCACGACTCCGCGCGGGCCGCGGTGTCGGCCGCCGAGATCGCGGTGTTCACCACCACCGCCGACGACGGCTACGCCGAGCCCGACTGGGCACGGCCGGGCGCCCTGCTGGTCAACGTGTCCCTCGGCGACCTCACCGACGCGGTGTTCCTCGAGGCGGCCGCGGTGTACGTCGACGACCTCGACCTGGTCGCCGACAACCCCCGCCGTCCCCTCGGCCGCCTCATGGCCGCCGGCCGGATCAGCCGCCCCGGCGGCCCGGCGCGCCCGATCGACGCCACCCTCGGCGGCCTGCTCACCGGCCGCTACCCGGCCCGAGGTGTCGCCCACCCGTTCGTGGTGCTCAACCCGTTCGGCATGGGCGTGCTGGACGTCGCCCTCTACGCCGCTGTCGCGGAACAGGCCCGGCGCAGCGGACTCGGGACGGCCGTCCACCTCGGCTGAGTCACCGGCCGACCTTGCGATCGGCCCAGGCGATGACGGCCTTGAAGTAGTCGGGCGCGTTGGGCGCGTAGTTGATCGCGTGCCCGTACCCCTGCAGCGCGTACGTGGTCAGGTCGGCACCGGCGGCGTAGTACGGCGTCTCGGACGTCTTGATCCCGCCCGCCGACGCGCAGTCGGTGGCCAGCAGCCCGCAGAACACCGTGTCCTGACCCAGCACCACCATCACCGGCCGGTCGATCAGCAGCGAGTAGGGCGCGATGATGCCGACCGGGAAGAGGTCGGCCGCCTGCTCGTAGGCCGAAGTGTCCTTCGTCGCCTCGTCGAAGGCGATCGCGCCGTCCACCTTCGGCCCGGGGGCGTGGAAGATCGAGTACCGGCTGCCCGGCACCGTGGTCAGGTAACCGACGTCGTAGCCCCCGCGGGCGAACCGGGGGTCGAGCACGGCCGGGTAGGTCGAGGCGAAGACCGCCGTCGTCCCGGTGAGGTTCAGCCGGTGGGCCAGCCCGGTGACGAGCACCGCGTCGACGTCGTGAAAGGTGGCCGCCTCGATGCTGGCCGTGCCGGAGCCGAACGAATGCCCGGCCAGGATCACCTTGCCGAACCGCGGCCCCTGCGCACCCGACCGGACGGCCTGGATCACCTGGTGCACCACGGCCGCTTCGGTGATCGTCGTCAGCACCGCACTCGGCGGCGTGCTGCTCCCCCCGGTGCCCAGCCGGTCCAGCGCGAGCGTGGCGTACCCGGCGTTGTTCATCGCCAGCCGGTAGGACCGGATCTCCGGCTGGTAACCGATGTCCCAGTAGGAACTGTTGTACGTGCCGCCGGGAATGAGCACCTGAACCGTGTTCGCACCCCCCGGCGGCACGCACAGGGTGCCGTGCATCGTCTGCGGCAGCGCCACGAGCGTCACCGGGAAATACAGCTCCCGGCAGCTGGCGCCGTCCGCTCTGGCGGACACGGGTACCAGCAGGAAACCCAGTGCCACCAGCACGAGCACGACGGCCCGCCGTCGACGACCGGCGGCGCGCTTCAGCCCACCAAGGATTCCGAACACGGGAAACTACCTCCGAAAAAGATCGAGAATCAGGAAAGGGATATTCCGGTGCCGCTCAGGCCGCACGCCGGGGCAGCACGGTCATCGGCATCCGGTCCGGGTAGGCGGCCGAAGTGACGGTGAGCCGCACCGGCACCCCCGGCACCGGGAACAGCTCCCACCCCGCCAGCACGGTGGCCGCGACCAGCGTGATTTCGGTGTGGGCGAACGCCTGCCCCAGACATTGCCGCCCGCCCGCGCCGAACGGCACATACGCGCCCTTCGGGAGGCGCGCCGCTCGCTCGGGCAGCCAGCGATCGGGATCGAACCGCTCCGGATCGTCGTAAAACCGCGGATCGAAGTGCAGCGCAAAGGGACTGAACATGACCTCCGTACCGGCGGGCAGCCGCACCCCGCCGAGCTCGACGTCCCGCAGGGCCCGCCGCATGAGAATCCAGATCGGGTACATCCGGAGGACTTCGCTGACGACCCGCCGCAAGTACTCCAGCTTCGCGACGTCGGCGAAGGTCGCCGCGCGGCCACCCAGGACCTCGTCCACCTCCGCCCGCGCCCGCCGCTCGACCTCCGGGTGCCGCGCCAGCTCGTGGAACAGCCAGGTCAGCGCGACGGCGCTGGTCTCGCTGCCCGCGGTCAGCAGCGTGATCACCTCGTCGTAGACCTGCTCGTCGGTCATCCCCTCGCCGGTGCCGGGATCCCGGGCCAGCATCAGCATGGACAGCAGATCGCCGTGGTCCTCGCCGGTGACGCGCCACCCGGCGATGACCTCGTGCACGACCCGCCGGAGCCGCTCGACGGCCCGGTCGAACCGCCGGTTGGCGGGAACGACCGGAACGTGCTCGAGGAACCGCGGCGACAACGCCCGGACCATCCCCGCCTTCAGCACCACCGGGATCGACCGGCGTGCCTCCGCGACGGCCTGCCGCCCGAGCTCGGTGGCGAACAGCGTCTCCCCCACCACGGTGATCGCCAGCCGCTGCAGGTCGGCGTCCAGCCGGCGGACCTCTCCCGCCCGCCAGGTACCGGTCAGCTCGGTGGCGGCCCGCACCATCGTGTCCGCGTACGCGGCGAGCCGGGCACCGTGGAACGCCGGCTGCATCAACCGGCGCTGCCGCAGGTGGAAGGCCCCTTCCGACATGACGAGCCCGTTTCCCATGAACGGCCGGAAACGGTCGAAGATGATCCCCTTCGAGAAGCTCGTCCCCCGCGTCACGAGGACCTGATTGACCAACTCCGGGCTCGTCAGGAAATACGTCTCCAGCGGACCCAGGAACAGGCGCACGATATCGCCGTGTGCCCGCAGGGAAGACGTGAACCCGACCCGCCGCCGCAACAAAGACGGCGTGTGCCCCAGCAGGATCCGACGGCCGGGCGCGACCGGGACGCTCATTTCCTCTCCTTGGCTGTCCGGAGGAGGACTGCCACCTTAGGCCCAACCGGCGGCACGCGACAGCACCCATCGGCTGAATTGCCGTCACACCGATGGCGTAATCAAGGCCGACGTGGGAGTGAGTATGTTCTTCGTTCGAAGGATCGAGGTGGACCGCGATGACACAACACCGGGAAGAGGAATGGGTTCCTCCGGGTATCGACACGACGAAACCCAGCAGTTCCCGCACCTACGACTATCTGCTCGGCGGCGCGCACAATTTCCAGGCCGACCGGGACGCCGCCGAACAGGCCGAAAAGATCATGCCCGGCATCCGCGACGTCGCCCGCCTCAACCGCGCGTTCCTCGGCCGGGTCGTGCGGACCCTGATGGACCTGGGCATCCGGCAGTTCCTCGACATCGGCTCGGGGATCCCCACGGTCGGCAACGTCCACCAGATCGCCGCCGAGCTCGACCCCCGGTGCCGGGTCGTCTACGTCGACCGCGACCCGATCGCCGTCGCGCACAGCAAGATGCTGCTGCGCGCCAGCGAAACCGCCACCATCACGCACGGCGACTTCACCGACCCCGACGGCATCTTCGCCGACCCGGACGTGCGCCGGCTCGACTTCGGCGAACCCGTCGGCCTGCTCATGGTCGCCATGCTGCACTGGATCCCCGACGCCAGCGACCCCCACACCCTCCTCGCCGAATACCGCCGCCGCGTCCCGCCCGGCAGCTACCTGGCGATCTCGCACATGATCAGCGACCAGGAAGGCAACCGGATCAACACGGCGGTGGGCACGTTCAACCGGGCCAGGGGGCAGGACCAGGCGACCACCCGGACCTTTGGGGAAGTCGCGGCGATGTTCGGCGACTTCGAGCTGATCGAACCCGGCCTGGTCGGCTGCGCCCTCTGGCGACCGGGCGGGCCCGGGGACATCTCCGATGATCCCTATACCAACACGCAGCTCTATGGCGGAGTGGCGCGAAAAGTCGCCGGATAATCCGGCGCCGTATATGTCGTTATACATTCTGCTGTCGCCGTGAGTCCGCATTCGCGGTGAGCGCGGAAAAATATCTCCGGGAAGGCGCCGGGAATGTTATTACCCCGCCTTGAGGCCGTCGCCGCGCGGCCCCGAATGCCTTGCCGGACAACGATCATCGGACCCGACGGCCCGGTCGGCCGAATGCGCCCACCCTGTTGGCCGCGTCGGCTCCGGTGCCTTTTCGGGTAACGTCGACCGGTCGTTCGCCGTCCGTTGTCCGGTCCCTCTCCGAGTGGAGGCCCGTTGAAAATCCTGCTGTTGTGCTCGGCGTTCAACGGACTCAGCCAGCGCGCCTGGCTCGGCCTGCGCGACCGCGGCCACCAGGTCACGGTCCGGACCGTGACCGATCCGCAGGAGATCGCCGCGGCCGCGGCCGCCACGGATCCCGAACTGATCCTCTGCCCGTTCCTGCGGCAGCGGGTGCCGGAAGCCGTCTGGCGCCGCCACCGCACGATCATCATCCACCCCGGGCCCGAAGGGGACCGCGGCTCGTCCGCGCTCGACTGGGCGATCATGGACGCCGAACCCGCCTGGGGCGTCACCGCCCTGCAGGCGACCGGGGAGCTCGACGGCGGGCCGGTCTGGGGCACGCGGGTGTTCCGGATGCCGTCCGATCCGCCGCGCAAGAGCACCCTCTACAACACCGAGGTGTCCGACGCGGCGATGAGCCTGCTCGGCGAGGTCGTGGCCAAGGCGGAAGACCCCGGGTTCACGCCCCGCCTTCAGGATCGGCGGGCGGTGACCGTCCGCCCCTTGGCCCGGCAGGCCGACCGGGCCTTCTCCTGGGGTGAGCCGACCGCCCGCATCCTGCGCCGGATCCGCGCCGCGGACGGCCGTCCCGGCGTGCACACCGAGCTCGCCGGGGTGCCGGTGGCGGTGTTCGACGGCCATCCCGGGGAGGCCTCGGCCGGCGAGCCCGGCACCATCGCGGCCCGCGGCCGGGGTGCCGTGCTGGTCCGCACCGGCGACGGCGCGTTGTGGATCGGGCAGGCGCGGCGGCTGGCTCCGGAAGCACCGGGGACGACCGTCAAGCTGCCCGCGGTGCTCGCGCTCGGGGACCGCGTCCGCGAGGTGCCGGTGGCCGCCGTCCCGCCGGCCCTGCGGGAAATCGGCTACCGGCGGGTGGGCCGGGTGGGGTGGCTGCAGTTCGCGTTCCCCAACGGCGCGATGTCCACTGGTCAGTGCCGCCGGCTCGCCGCGGCCGTGCGCCACGCCGCCGCGCAGGACACCGCCGTCCTGGTCCTGGCCGGCGGCGAAGTCTTCGCCAACGGCATTCACCTGGGCGTGATCGACGCCCACGCGGATCCAGCGGCGGAGGCCTGGCGGAACATCATCGCGATCGACGACCTCTGCCGGGAGATCATCGGCTGCACCGGCCAGGTCGTGGTCGCCGCGCTCGCCGGCGACGCGGGCGCGGGTGGCGTCATGCCCGCACTCGGCGCCGACGAAGTGATCGCCCGGGACGGGGTGCTGCTCAACCCGCACTACCGCAGGATGGGCCTGTACGGCTCGGAGTACTGGACGTACCTGCTGCCTCGCCGGGCCGGCGAAGACCAGGCCCGGCGGCTGACCACCGGCTGCGAGCCGATCGGCGCGGCCGAGGCGGCCGAGCTCGGGGTCGTCGACCGCCTCGTCGGCGGCGACCGCGCGGAGTTCGCCGGAACCGTGCTCGACCACGCCACCGCGCTGACCGCCGACGCGGCCGCTCTCGTCCGCCGCAAGCAGGCCGCGCGCGACGCCGACGAGCAACGCCGTCCACTGGAGACCTACCGGGTCCGGGAACTCGCCGAGATGAGCCAGGACATCTTCGACGACCGCCACGGCTTCGCCGGCGCCCGGCGCGCCTTCCTCACCGGACACGCGCCCGGCCCGGCACCGGAACCGCCCGTGCTGCCGGTCCCCCGCCTGCCCGGGATGACGCCGGTCGGCTGACGGTGCGAGGCCGGCGCCGTCAGCCGGCCGAATCCGGTCCCAGTGCGCGCTCCAGCAGCTCGCCCAGCTGGTCGAGTTCCGCCGCGGAGAGGGCGCCGAAAGACGACTCGGCGATGCCGTCGACGAGTTTCTGGCCTTCGGCGCGCAGCCGCGCTCCCTCCGCGGTGAGCCGGTGCCGGACCGCCCGCCCGGGGCCGGGGACGCGTTCGATGAGCCCGCGGTCGGCCATCCGGTTCGCCAGCGAGCCGAAGGACTGGTCGGTCTGGAAGGTCAGCACCGCCAGCTCGTGCAGCGAGGCGTCCGGGCGGCGGTCCAGGTGGCGCAGGGTGTCCCACTGCACGAGGGAAAGCCCGAGCGGGGCCAGCACCCGGCTCAGCGTCCGGTGGTGGCGGTGCTGCAGGCGCTTGACGGCCAGTGCGACGTCGCCGGGGCGGTACTTCATGCGCTCACCCTATCCCATCGAGGTCAGGTTGCTTATCTAAGGAAGCTTATATAAGGTTACTTAGACGAGACCTCCGAAAGAAGGAACCATGACGACCGTCCACACCGGAACCCGCACCCTCGGCTCGGCCGAGGTGACCCTCCAGGACCGCGACCGCACCCGGACTTTCCTGCTCCTGCACGGCGGTGGCGGCGTGGCGACGATGACCGGCTTCGCCGATCTGCTCGCCGACCGCACCCGCTCGCGCGTGCTGCTGCCCACCCACCCGGGCTTCGCCGGCACCCCGAAGGCCGCCGGCCTGACCGGCGTGCCCGAGCTGGCCCGCCTCTACGTCGACCTGCTGGCGGACCTCGACCTCACGGACGTCACCGTGATCGGCAACTCCTTCGGCGGCTGGCTGGCCGCCGAGATCGCGCTGCAGCGGAGTCCGCGCGTGCGCGGCGCGGTGATCGTCGACGGGATCGGCATCGAGGTCGACGGCCACCCCCTGACCGACATCAGCGGGATGTCCCTCGCGGAGATCCGGGAGCTGTCCTTCCACGACCCCGCCAAGGCGCCGGTCCCGCCGGGCGGCGGCACCGGCCCGAGCCCGGACGTGCGCGCCCTCATCGGGTACACCGGGCCGGCCATGGCCGATCCGGCGCTCGCCGGGCGGCTCGGCGAGCTCGACCTCCCCGTGCACGTGATCTGGGGCGAGAGCGACGGCATCGCCGGCCCGGAGTACGGGAAGGCTTACGCGGCCGCGATCCCGGGGTCGACGTTCACCCTGCTCCCCCGGACCGGCCACCTGCCGCAGGTCGAGACGCCCGAAGAACTGCTGGCCGCGTTACCGGACCTCGCGGGCTGACGGATTCCATTTATCGATCGGCAGATCGAAAACAATCGGCACACCCGTTGCTCGGCCGGTTGCCACCGGTGTTCTGCTCCATCCGCCGTGCGACTTCCCGGAAGTGCAGCGTCCCGGCTCTGTCGAATTTCCACCGGTTCCGCGCGCAGTTCATGAATCGTTTTTGGCCGCCGAAGCCCGTTGCGCCGAACGGATCATTGCCCCGACCTGCACCGTTACGAGCGTTTCCGCATCGGGACCAGACCGTGACCTGCGGCGGTGGCTCCGAATGAAACGCCGGGGCGGGATGCGGCGATTAGTACAGCGGGTGACCATCCCGCTACGCGGAACGGAGCAGCCGGCTGGGCTACCCGCACGAGAGCTGGTTCCCCGGTTCGCGAGGGGGTCCAGACCATTTCTGGCGGACGGGGAGAAGATGCGCCGGACATTCGTCGTCGCCGACTTCGGTCGTCCCGCGGGGTACGAAGACCGGCTCAAACGCGTGCTCCACGATCTGCACGACGGGCTCGGGCCGACGCTCACGGCCGCCGTGCTGGGGTTGCGCGCCGCCCGGGAGCTGATCGGGCGGGACCGGGCGGGCACCGAGCACCTCCTGGCCCGGCTCGAAGACGAGCTCTACGGCGCGATCACCGACCTGCGGCGGATCGTGGCCGACGCCCGGCCGCCCGCCCTCGACGAGGCCGGGCTGGTGCAGGCCGTGCGGCGGTACGCGGCCACGCTCACCGGGCGGGTGCCCGCCGAACACGGGCCGCTGCGGGTCGGGGTCGAGGTCCGCGGCGAGCTGCCGCCGCTGCCGGCGGAGGTCGAGGTGACCGCCTACCGGATCATCCGCGAGGCACTGGTGAACGTCGCCCGCCACTCCGGGGCCCGGGAGTGCACCGTGCACCTCTGGCCCCGGGACGGCGACCTGCACGTGGAGATCATTGACGACGGCGTGGGCACCGACGGCGGCGCCCTGCCCACGGTCGGCGGGACCGGGCTGCGGTCGATGCGGGAACGCGCCGGCGACCTCGGCGGCGGCTGCCGGATCGAACCGGTTTCCTCCGGTGGCACGCGGATCGCCGCCTGGCTGCCGCTCGCCGCGGGGAAGTGAGGCCGTGTTCGGTTCCCTGCGCGTCCTCGTGGTGGACGACCACCCCGTCTTCCGGTCCGCCCTCTGCGCGATGCTCGACGCCACCGACGGGATGGAGGTCGCCGGCGAGGCGGCCGACGGCCTGACCGCGGTCGCCGACGCGGGCCGGCTCGAACCCGACGTCGTCCTGATGGACCTGAACCTCCCGGACCTGGACGGGGTCGAGGCGACGCGGCGGATCGTGAGCGCGAGCCCGCACACCGGCGTGCTCATGCTGACCATGTTCGAGAACGAGGCGGCGGTGTTCGCCGCCATGCGCGCGGGCGCCCGCGGCTACCTGCTCAAGGGCGCGCGCAACGAGCAGATCATCCGCGCGGTCCGGGTGATCGGCGACGGCGAAGCCATCTTCAGCCCGGCGATCGCCACCCGGGTGCTGTCACTGCTCGGGACGGCGACCCCGCGCGACGAGTCGTTCCCGCGGCTGACCCTGCGCGAAAAGGAGATCCTGCGGCTCGTCGCGCAGGGCATGGGCAACGCGGCGATCGCCGAGGAACTGGTGCTCAGCCACAAAACCGTGCGCAACCACGTGTCCCACATCTTCCGCAAGCTCCGGGTCACCGACCGCACGCAGGCCATCGCGAAGGCCCGAGAGGCCGGCATTGCCCGATCGGAGTAAGGAAAGCGGGACATATCGGGACTCCCTGTCCCTGTTCGGCGGGCGTCCGCACCACGATCCTTAGGGGTGGAGCGATCCGACGTCGTTCGAGGGAGGGCCACACCCATGATCACCGACCAGGTTCCGGTGCTGCTGCACGCCACCGACACCATCACCCACGCGGGCGTCACGGCCGCGTTGCGGTCACGTCCCGAAATCCGCTTCGCCGACGAAGACTCCGGTGAGCCCGCCGTCGTGCTGGTCATCGTCGAGCGGCTGAACGAACAGGCGCGGCAGCTGCTGCGCAGCCTCCAGTGCGCCGGCCACGCGGGCGTCGTCCTGGTCGCCGGGGAGGTGGAGGACTCGGAGCTGCTCGACGTCGTGGGCAACGGCGTGTCGGCGATCATCCGCCGGGCCGACGCCACCCCGGACACCCTGGTGCGGCTGGTGAAGGCCGCGGCCGTCGGCGAAGGTGCGCTGCCGCCCGACCTGCTGGGCCGCCTGCTGTCGCGGGTGTCCCGGCTGCAGCGGGACGTGCTGCGCCCGAACGGCTGGGACCTCGCCGGGATGTCCCAGCGGGAGACCCGGGTGCTGCGGCTGGTCGCCGACGGGTTCGAGACCAGGGAGATCGCCGACCAGCTCAGCTACTCGGAGCGGACGGTGAAGTCGATCCTGCACGACATCACCAACCGCTTCCAGCTCCGCAACCGCGCCCACGCGGTGGCCTTCGCCATGCGCGAAGGGCTGATCTAGTGCCGCCCGTCCAAGGTCTGCCGCGGCTTGTCGTGAGTGGTAAGGCGGGTTAGAACCCGCCTTACCACTCACGAGGCGTGGAGGCATGGCTTACTCGACCCGCCCGGAGAAGGAGACCGACGGGGTGCAGCGGCCCCGGTCCCCCGGGTTCTGGCAGCTGACCGCGAGCACGATCTTCTCCCCCGGCTGGAACCGCCAGGCCTGCAGCCAGTGGTGGTCGAGGTCGCGGAAGTTCGAGAGCCCGACCTCCAGCAGCACCGTCTTGGTGCCACCGGAATCCCGCAGCAGCCGCAGGGTTCCGGTGTCACCGCGCGGGTTCTGCAGGATCAGGTCGGTGATCACCAGCGTCTTGGACTCGTCCGGCAGGGTGTAGGGGAATTCGGCGAACCGGTTGACGTTCGAGTCGATCTTCGCGTCCGCCGCCACCCGGAAGTCCGTCGGAGTCCCGTCGGCCGCCGCCGCGTTCGAGACGCGGGTCGGGGGCGTGCCGGGACCGGAGCCGGGAGGCGCGGGGTTGTCACCCGGCGGGGTCAGGCCGACGGCCTTCATCGCCTGCTCGGAGTTCTGCTTGGCCTGGTCGGCCTGCTTCTTCGCCTGGTCGGCCCCGGCGCCCGCGTCCTGCGCCGCTTTCACGATCTCGTGGTTCTGCTCCTGCGCGGCCTCGCGGGCCGCCGACTTCACCGCGGGCCGCAGCACGGTGAACCACAGCGTCACCAGGGCGAGCAGGAGCACCAGCAGCGCGGCGAGCGCGGGCAGCAGCCACTTCGGCAGCAGCTGCCGCTGCACCATCGTGCCTTCGGTCTTCAGCGGCTCGGCCCCGTCGGCGACGACGAACACCTGAAAGCGGTGCCGGATCGGCTGCCCGCGCAGGAACCGCTTCCGCGGCCGGGCGCGCATCCGGATGAACGCGGCGGTGCCGGGCGCCAGGTCGGCCCGGTCGCGCTCGAGCCGGAAGTCCAGCTCGTCCTCCGGGTCCAGCGGGCTCAGCTCGACCGCCACCGGCCGGTTGCCGCGGTTGTCGACGGCGACCTCGAAGTCGGCCTTCGAGCTGCCTTCCACCTTGGCCGGCACGATTTCGGCGGTGACCTCGGTGAAGGCGCCGAGCTCGACGGTGCCCTCCTCGACGACCGAGCCGGCCGGGTCCTCGCTGGAGAACACCCGGACCCCGAACGGGATCGTCCCGGCGGGGACGTCGGAGGACCGCGGCGGCGCGAACCGCACGGTGACCGTCCCGGTCTCCCCCGGCATCAGGTTGACCGTCGCCGGTTCCGCGGTGGCCCACCCACTCGCGTCGCCGACCACGTCGACCGCGAACTGGTCGACGACCTGCCCGGCGTTCCGGATGGTCACCGTGCAGCTCGTCTCCTGACCGGGTTCCGCGACCAGGCCGGCCTCGGACAGCGTCGCCGTTGCTCCCATGCGCGGAAGTCTCCCTTCTGTGTCGCGGGTCCGGCACCAGCGGACGGGTGTGCGGCCGTGCGCCGGTGGTTGCCCCTACGGGCAGCGGTTCCGGCGCGGGTTCAGCCGCGCGAGATGAACGGCGGTTGCTCGGTGCGCAGCACCACCAGGATCGGGTTCGACGGCACGGTCCCGAACTTCGGCCCGCTCACCGAGGCCGCCGACACCGTCCGCGGCCCGATCAGGTCGTGGTGGAAGACCAGGAACTGCGCCTCGAACTTCCCGTCGACGCCGACGGTGGCCAGGCCCGGTGTCTCGGAAATCCCGTCCGACCAGCTCAGCCGGACCGTCGCGCCCGGCGGGAAGTCGGTGCCCGTCACGCGCGGCACGGACCCCAGCGGGGCGACGCCCGGGTCCACGGTGACCACCGGCCGGCGGATCACCACCCGCCCGGCGGCCGTGTTGTCTCCCGGGTTGTCGTCCGGCCCGCTCGTGCTGACCGTGCCGGACACCGGCGCGTCGGCGGCGGCCTTGGCCGCCAGGGAAATCCGGACCTCGACGGTCTGGCCCGGGGCGAGCGTCCCGAGTGCACAGCTGCCGCCGCCCGGTGTGCACCCCGGTGGCACCGAGGTCAGGGGCAGCTGCGGCGGCAGCTGGGTGACCAGGCGGACGTCCGGCATCGGCGCCCCGGAACCGTTGTGCACCAGGAAGGTCAGCACGACGTCGTCGCCGCCGACGAACAGCGGCACCGCCGACACCGCCAAGCCGACCGACAGCGATCCCGGCGTGACCGGGGGCACCGGCCGTTCGCCGACGGTGACCACGGCCGCGGCGGAGTTGTCGCGTGCGTCGGCGTCCTGACCGGACGTGGTCACCGTGCCGGTAGCGGCCTGGGCCCCGGGTTCGGTGCCGGTGGCGGTGAACCGCACCCGCGCCTGCGCGCCCGGCGCGAGCGTGCCGAAGGTGCAGACGAGCTCCGGCGTGCACGTGCCCACGCTGGTGATCGGGGCCTGGGGCCGCAACCCGGCGGTCAGCCTGACGAACAACCCGACGCCGGGCGACGCGGCGACGCCGTGGTTGGTGACCACGAACTCGAACGTCGTCAGCCCGGAGAACGGGATGGCGGCGGGGATGGCGGTCGCGGTCACGCCGACGTCCGCGATTCGCTGGAACGCCGGTTGCGCGGCGCCGCCCGGACTGGCGATCAAGACCGTGGGCGTCCCCCCGGCCGCCGGCACGATCCGGATGTCCGGCTGTCCTTCGCCGGGTGTGCGGTCGAAGGCGACGAGCGTGCCGTCCGGCGACCAGGCCGGGTTGTCGACGGATCCGGCGTTCTGCACGAGCACCCGCGCCGCGCCGCCGTCGGCCGGGGCCACGCAGATCTGCCGCCGCTCGGTCTGGAACGCCAGCGCGGTGCCGTCCGGCGTCACGTCCGCCGAACCCTGCCGCCCTGCGCACGCCGTGCCGAACGACGGCGAGAGGTCCCGCTGGGTCCCGGCGACGACGGTGTCCGCACCCTCGGTCAGCGAGACCTGCCACAGTTCCTGCCGGGACTCCCCGCCCGGGTCGACCGCCATCACGGCGGTCTCGGTCGCGGTGCCGTTCCGCCCGGTCGCCGTGCAGGTCACGATGGTGGCGCCGACCGGGAACAGGCTCCCGGACGACGGCGTGCAGAACGGCGTGATCGGCGTTTTCCCGTCGGCGTCGACCGCGGTCGCGGGGTATTCGATCACCGTCGGCGCGGTGCCGGGCACGGTCTTGTCGTGCACCGTGATCAGCGGCAGCCGCGGATCCTTCACCCGCACGGTGACGTCTTCGGTGTAGCCGGTTCGCGCGGTCGATTCGCCGTTCAGGCGGAAGTCCACCTGGCAGTGCAGCACCGAACCGATCGGCGCGTCCGGGGAGACCGTGGCGGTTTCGACGAAGTGCGCGTCGGTCCCGCCGGGCACCTGCTGCGTCCCTTCGGGGCTGAACGTCAGCGTCAGCCTCGAGTCGCAGTACGGCACCGGCAGCATCTTCACCGGGAGGTCGGTGATCCCGCGGATGATCGCCGGGGTGACCTGCGCCGGGTCCGCGTTCGCGGTTAGGATGCCCTCGGTGGCCCGGGTGATCGCCGTCGCCTGGCCGCGTCCGTCGAGGGTCCCGTCCGTATCCGGCTCCTCCGCGGCGAAGCCCTCCCCCGTTCCGCCGCCGCTGGTGATCGCCGGCACCGCGACGACCCGGATCTTCGCCGCCTTGAGCGCGTCGGCGACGGCCGCAGTGGTCGGGAACGTGCCCCGCTTGTCGTCCTTCGGCGACTCGTGGCTGGCGGCGTCGCCGACCAGCACCACGATCCGGTTGCTGGTGTCGCGGAAGCCGATCGCGCCGGTGGCGATCTTCTGGAGGGCGACGTACCAGTCCTCGGCGGTGTCGTCGCCGCCGGTGGCGGTGATCCGGCCGAAGGCGTCGGTGAGCAGCTTGCGCTGGTCGTCGGTGTCGGCCGCGGTGAGCGGCTGCTGCACGTAGAACGCCCGCGGCGGGTTCGGCGGCGAGCCCTCGGTCACCCGGTCGTCCACCAGGTCGCCGTACGCGGCGACTGCGAAGTGCGCCGACGGTTGCACCTTCCGCACCTCGTCGATGACCGTGCCGAGGTTCTTCTTGACGTCCTCGATGACGCCGCCCATCGACCCGGTCTGGTCGACGAGCAGGACCACGTCCGGGTCCGGCGGGACCCGGTCGGTCTGCACGGTCTTGTCGGTGACCTTGCGCGAAGTGCCCTGGCCGACCGGGATGTCGGCCACCGACGGGTCCACTCTGGACAGTTCGGGCGGTCGCGTCCGGGTGGCCGCCCTGGTCAGCGTGATCTTCGTGCCGTCGGCCGACCACACCGGCTGCGAATCCCAGCCGCGCAGGTAGGGCGGGATCGGGATCTCCCCCAGGATCCGGCCGTCGGCGACGCGCGCGATCCGCACGGTGTCGGCCCGGTGTTCGTTCCGGATGCCGGTGTTGGTGAAGGCGATCATCGTGGCGTCCGGGGACCACGCCGGGTGCTGCTCGCGTTTGGTCCGGTCCGCCGGGGCGGTCAGCGGGCGGGGTGCGCTGCCGTCGGCGTTCGCCACGACGATCTCGGTCTCCGCCGATTCGCCGGGGGCGGCCTGGGTGTAGGCCAGCTGCGCGCCGTCGGCGGAGAAAGCCGGGTCGTACTCGTCGGCGTCCGGGCGCTGGGTGAGGTCCCGCCGGTCGCCGCCGGCGGCGTCGGCGCTCCAGACGTCGGCGGTGCCGCCGTCGCGCAGCTCGGTGAACACCGCCCGGCCGTCCGGCCGGAACGTCGGCTCGGTCTCGCCGGTGCCGCTCAGCGCCGACAGGACCGACACCTTGCCGTCTTCGATCTGCTTGACGTCACCGGCGGGGTCCTGCGCGCGGGTCGTGAAGGCGAGCCGGGTGCCGTCGCGTGACCACGCCGGCTCGGCCGAGTCCCCGGGGTCGGGGACCGCGCGGGTGACCGCGCCGCCGTTTTCGGCGACCAGGACGACGTCGCCGGCCGGGTGGAAGCGGGTCGTGGTGAACGCGATCCGCGCCGGGCCCCACGCGGGCTGGGTGTCCGCCGCCGGGTCGGCGGTCAGGCGCGCCGGCTCGCCGCCGGCGACCGGGACGGTGTAGATGTCCCCGGCCGGGTCGTCGCGGGTGCTGCTGAAGGCCAGCCGGGTGCCGTCGGGGGACCAGCTGGGGGAGTCGTCGGCGGCCGGGCCGGACGTCACCTGGCGCAGGCCGCGGCCGTCCACGCCGATCACGAACAGCTTCCGGCCGCCGGTGCGGTCCGAGGCGAACGCGACCGTGCGGCCGTCCGGCGAGAGCGCCGGGTGGACGTCGACGGCGTCGTCGTCGGTCAGCCGCAGCGGCGCGGTGCCGCCGTCGCGGAGGTAGTACAGCTCGCCGTCCCGCTCGGCACCACCGGACGTCGCGGCGCGGTGGCTCACCCACACGATGCCGCCGGTGCCCGCGGACGCGTCGGAGTCGACGCTGCCGGTGCCCAGCGGCAGCGCCTGCTCCGGACCTTCGCTGCCTGTCTGGTACAGGCCGGTGGTGGCCTCGCTGACGTACCCGACGCGGTACGGCGAGGCCACCGCGGCCGGTGCCTGGGCCTCGGTCGGCGAGAGCGCTCCGGTGATCGCCCAGCCGCCGAGCACCGCGACGACCGCGATGCCCGCCACCGCTCGGTTCGCGCGCATGGTCGGTCCTCCCCAAAAGCTTCGTGATCAGCCGGCTTCGAACAGCTCGATCTCGGAGATCGCGACGTCCGTTCCGTCGAGCGAGCGGTACAGCCCGGCCACGTGCAGCTCGACGCCGGTGGCGCCTTCGCTGTTCTCGATCGGGACTTCCTGGGCGTCCGGCGTGTCGGCCAGCGCCATGTCGTAGGTCTTGCCGGTGGAGAAGACCAGGTGCAGCTTCGACGGCCGGTGCTCGGCCGGGAAGTTCGCCGCGTCACCGAGGTAGACGATCGCCTTCCGCAGGTCCGCCGGGTGGTCGAAGGTGAACACCACGGTCTGTTCCCGGTCGGCGGGCGCCGCCCAGAAGGTGTTCTTCGCGTTGTCGCTGATCAGCGGGGCCGCGTGCCCGGCGGCCTCCGCGGTCGCGGTCACCTTGATCGGGTGGACCGGGTTCAGCTTGGCCTCGAAGATGCCGGTCACCTGGCTCCACAGCCCCACCGCCGCCGTGTTGATCGCGCCGCGGAAGGGCTGGTACAGCGCGTAGATCAACGCCGAGAAGATCAGCGCCACCGCGACGGCCCGGCGGATCACCTTGCCCACGGTCCGGCGCGCGGCCCCGGCCCGGCCGGTCCGGCGGCGGACGCCGTCCTTGCCGGGCCGCTCCCCCGCCTTGTGCTCCTTCGGCTTGCGGCCGAGCAGCCGCCGCCACCACGACGTCTTGACGACCTCGGACTCGGCCAGCGACGTGCCGCAGCGGCTGCAGAAGTTCCGCGTCGGCGCGTTGCCCTTGCCGCACCGGCCGCAGATCAGGTCGCCGGGGCGGAGGACCTGCTCCTCCACGGTCTGCTGCACCGGCTGCCGGACCGGGGCGATCGGCTCCGCGGGCTGCACGACCTGCTGTTGTTGCACCACCGGCTGCGCCTTGACCGCGACCGGGCCGTCGTCGTCCCACTTCAGGTAGCGGCCGCATTCGCCGCAGAACTCGACGTCGGCGGGCCCCTGGTGCCCACACTCCGCGTAGATGACCATCTCCGTCAGCCCTCCAGCACTTCCACCGTGACCCGCAGGTGGGCGGGCACCGCATCCACGACCGTCGCCGTCAGCCGGCGCACGTCGACCCGGGCCGGGTCGGGCACCCGCACGCGCACCTGCACCCATGGCGGCCCCGGGTCCGGCAGCGGCGCGCCCGGCCGCGGGTCGGCGACGACGCCCCCGCTGTCGGTCACCTCGACGACGCCGCCGGTCAGCAGCCGCACGTGCTCGGTGAGGCCGCGCCGCGTGCCGCGCCACCGGTGCAGCTCGACCGAGCGCGTCACCAGCTGCCGCAGCTGCTCCGGGCTCCAGCTCTCGTCCACGCGCAACGCGACCCAGTGGGCCAGCCAGCCGACGAAGTCGGCGGGCGCGACACCCGGGTCGAGGTAGCCCGCGAAGTTGTCCAAAGTGGAGATGACGGGGGCGAGGACCTCGTCGAGCGCGCCGGTGAAGCCCTGCACGAACCGGTCCTCGGCGTACACCGCGGGCAGTTGCTCGCCGATCGGGTGCGGGCTGGCCAGCCCGGGGATGCCGGTCCTCATGCGCCCGCCTCCCGCACCCGCACCTGGTGCCCGAACGAAAACGCCAGCGCGTTCGGCGGCAGATCCAGCCGGTCCACCTGCTCGCCGCGCTCCCGCGTGATCGGGTTCGCCGCGAACAACCGCACGTCCTCCACCAGCTCGACGCCGGGCAGCCGTTGCAGCACCGCGAACACCTCGCCCGACTGCACCGGCCGCCCGAACGGCCAGCCGTCGCCATCCGGGCCGCCGCTGATCGGGTTGAAGTAGTCGTACAGGGCCTGGCTCGCCCGGGCGCCGAGCGTGCCCGCCGTCGTCCGGCGCCGGGCGCGCAGCCGCGCCACCACCGTGACCCCCTGGTAGAAGGGCGGCTCCACGGACACGAGCGCACCCACGCACCGCCGTTCGCCGAGGTGGCGCTCGATCCGGGCGCGCATGCCGGCTTCGAGCATCAGCGTCGCGAAGGCGAGTTCGCCGGTGTCGGGCACCGCCGGCACGACCAGGACCCGGATCGCGCCGGTCTCCCGCCCGTCGGTGCCGTGCGCGGGGATGCACCGCACCCGGGCCGCCTCCGGCGCCGCCTCGCGCGCGAGCTGCTCGTAGTCCTCGGCGGTGACCGCGCGGTCGCGGGTGCGCAGCAGCAGCGGGCCGCGGACCGCCGCGTCGCGCACCGACTCGCCGTCCACCCCGCCGATCGCCGGACGGCGGTTCACCACGCTGCTGACGAACGGGATCGGGTCCCGCTGCACCTCGAGCACCTCGCGGGCGACGTTGCCGCGCCGCCCGCCCCCGGACCGGTACTCGGGCACGCGGATCGCGGCGGACTTGGCCGGGACGGCCCCGTAGTACCGGAGACCGCCCTCAGGCTGGCGCACCGCGGGCCCGAACTCGACCTGCCCGCCGACGCGGTCGAGCATGACGTGCCGGTCGTCCGGGCCGGAGTCGGCGAAGGAGCGGACCTCGGTCCACGGCTGCCAGCCGTCCGGGCCCGAGACCTCGACGACCAGCTCGCCCTCGCCGACGACAACCGGGGGCCGGCCGAGCGGGAACCGCTGGCCCGGCGTGCCGTCGGAGGTCCCGACGACCTCGTTGCGGATGATCTCGGCGTGCACGGCGGCGACCGTGCCGCCGATGGTCGAGGCCTCGGCCGTGTGCAGCCGCGGCGAGCGCTGGTAGAACGGCTGGTTCTGCTTGGCCTCGACCAGGCGGCAGCGCAGCCAGCCGGCCCGCTGCCGGGCGAGCACCGACATCGCGTGCCCCTCCGGGACGTGCACCACGATGTCGCCGGCCCGGTTGAACGCGCCGGTGCTGTCCCGGTCGACCTCGCACGCCGCCCAGCCGGTGCCGTCCCAGGCCTCCCACAGCCACGGCGGGTCGCGCGGGTCGACGCCCTGGCCTTCGACTTCGCAGTCCATCCGCAGCAGCACCGCGCAGCCGGGGACGGCGTCCGACAGTCCGAAGAGGACCGCGTCGCCGGGGGCCGGCGTCTCGGGGAAGGCCGCGGGGCCACCGCCGACGAGCAGTTCGTCGGTGCGGTCGACCGGCGGCAAGCCGGTGTCGGCCGTGCTGGTCGCCAGGTGCGCGAGCGAGCACGGCACGATGTTCAGCGTGCGTTCGACGGTGAACACCACCGGGTCCTCGACCTCGTTGCGCACGCTCGCGACCTGCTTGCCGGCCGCGACGACCACCGGGACGTCCCGGGCGGCCGAAAGCCAGAACGTCACGTCGGTCCGCGCCGCGGCGGGCGGGAACAGCCGGACGCCGATCAGGTCGAGGAAGCGCAGGTAGTGCAGGTCGGGCACCCGGTTGAGCCGGTAGAGCAGCTGGTCGACCATCTGCGCGAAGGTCTCGATCAGCGTGACGCCGGGGTCGGAGACGTTGTGGTCGGTCCACTCCGGGCAGTTGCGCTGGACCAGGTACTTGGCTTCGTCCACCAGGTCCTGGAACCGGCGGTCGTCGAGGTTGGGCAGCGGCAGGGACATCACGCACCGTCCACTGCGGACTCGTGCGGCGGGATGACGTAGAACGGGAAGACGAGGTTGCGCGGGTCGTTGGTGCCGCGCAGGCGGTAGCGGATGTCGATCAGCAGGGTGCCGCGGTCGGCCTGGTCGAAGCTGACGACGACGTCGTCGAGGGTGATCCGCGGCTCCCAGCGCTCGAGCGCGACCCGGACCTCGTAGGCGATCTGCCCGGCGGTCGCCGCGTCGGCGGGCGCGAACACGAGGTCGTGCACCGCGCAGCCGAACTCGGGGCGCATCGGGCGTTCGCCCGGCGAGGTCGCCAGGATCAGGCGGATGCTTTCGACGACCTCGCGTTCGCCGCCGACCAGCGCGATGGAACCGGTCGCGTCGGTGTGCAGCGGGAACGCCAGTCCCCGGCCCAGGAAATCCATCTCAGCCTCCGATCAGGACGGTCGGGCAGCCCATGACGATCGGCGCGCCGCAGGCGGCCATGTCGCCCATCCGGGCCGCCGGCAGGCCGCCGATGAGCACCGTCGGGCAGCCCGGCGGCGCGATCGGCGTCGGCGGGTGCACCGCTGGCGGCGGGAACGAGCACGTGTGCAGCGTCCCGACGTTCGCGGCGGGCATCCCGCCGATCAGCACGGTCGGCACCCCCGGGCCGGCGATGACGCCCGGGTGCCCGGTCGGGTCGCCGACCCTCGCGGCTGGTGGCATGCGCACTCCCCGTCAGTTGATCTTGACCACGCTGCCGCGCACGGTGACGACACCGCTCGCGGTCAGCTCCGTCTGGCCCTGGCCCGCCACCGAAACCGTGGCGCCCTCCACCTTCACGCCCGCGGTGCCGTTCAGCTTCAGCTGGCTGGTCGCCTCGATGCTGGCGTCGGTCTGGGACTTCACGGACACCTTCTGGCCCTTGAGCTCCAGCGGCCCGGTGCCGGCGTCGATGCTCACGCCGTTCTGCGCCTTGACCGTGACGCTCTTACCGCTGGTCACCTCGATGACCTGGTTCTTCTGGTCGATCTTGACCACGAACTTCGCGTCCCCCGACGCCAGGATGATCCCGTCGTCCTCGGCGAACTCGAGCTTGTGGCCCTTCCGCGAGACGAACCCGCGCAGCGCCACCTCGCCGCTGTTGCCGTCGACGACGGGTTTGGTGAACTTCGACGGCGCGGCATCCTTGCTGTTGTAGAGGCCGCCGAGCACGTAGGGCGCTTCGAAGTCGCCGTGTTCGAAGCCCACCAGGACCTCGTCGCCGACTTCGGGCAGCACGACCGCGCCGCGGTCCTGGCCCGCGCCGGGCTGGACCGTGCGCGCCCAGGTGCTGGTGAACTCCCGGTCCAGCCACGGGAAGGTGAGCTTGACGCGGCCCAGCTTCGCCGGGTCCTTGAGGTCGCTCACCACCGCCGGCACGACGCCCGGCCAGGTCGAGCTCTTCGCCCCGCCCGCGACCAGGCCGTAGAGCGAGCGTTCCTGGCGGCCGGACACGGCGAACTCGGTGGTGTAGCCGACCTCGTCGTTGAACAGGTGGCGCGTGCTGGTGAGCGTGTACTTGCCGGAGAAGGGCTGGCCGACGCCGGTGAGCGTGACGGCGGTGCCGGCGCGCAGCTTCGGGTTGCCCTTGGCGACTCCGTCGAGCTCGGTGCACGCGCTGCCCAGCCGGTCGGCCAGTGCTTTCGCGGTCGCGTCCGCCTCGCCCTGGGTGCGCCGGGGCGGCGCGGCGTCGAGGAAGGGCGGGCTCGCGAACTTCCCCGCGAGCGTCACCGGGTCCACTCCCGGCACGTCGGTGCCGGCGTTCTTCGGGGTTGCCGTGGCGGCGATCGGCCGCTTGTTCTCGTAGTCCCAGCCGGTGACCCGCACCTCGGGGACCTGCTCGGCCGCGGTGACGCTGGCGCGCAGGGTGAGCAGCGTCCCGTGTGCCTCGAGGACGAGCGGGTCGGCGGTGGCCTTGGTGGTGGTCGGGGGCGCGCCGGACGGCTTCTCCGGGAGTTCGAAGTTCAGCTTCCCGTCCCGCACGGCGATCTGCGCGCCGACCACGTCGGCCAGCCGGGACAGGAACTCCCAGTCGCTGACGTTGTCCTGGGACAGCTGGGTGTTCGGGCGGCCGCCGAAGCCCTGGACGCTGTCGATCCTGCCGACCGGGAGGTTCGCGCGCTGGGCGACCTTGCGCACGACGTCGGAGACGGTCATGTTCGGGTACGCGGTGACCCGGCGCCCGCGGAACAGCCGGTGCGCGTGGTCGTACCCGCGGACCTCGGTGAACGTGCCGTGCGGGTCGAGGTCGATCGCGACCGCGGTGACCTCGCCCGAGAGCAGGTCCTGCGGGCCTTCCGGGTCCGACGTCTGGACCTTGAGCTTGACCTTGGCCCCGACCTTGAACTTCCCCTTGTCCAGCACGACGGTGCCGGGGTCGCGGAAGCGCAGCACGAACGTGTCCGGCAGGTTCCGGCTGTCGTCGACGTAGGCGTAGCTGAGCATCACCCGGACGTCGTCGGGCAGCGCGGTGCCCTCGACCTCGACCAGGAGGGTGTTCGTGAAGGTCTCGTTAGCCATGGAGCTCCTCCAGCGCGGGCACCAGGAGGCGGGTGCCCGGCCGCAGCCGCATCGGGTCGTCGATGTCGTTGGCGTCGGCGATCTCGCGCCACTTCCCGGCGTCGCCGTAGGCGCGGAAGGCCACCGACGGCAGCGAATCCCCGGCGACGAGCACGTGCGTGTCCCGCGCGGCGAGCGCGCCGGAGGTCGGGTTCTGGCCGCCCAGCTCGCCGGAGATCTCCTCCAGGTTCACGGTGCAGACCGCGCGCACCGGCGTCCCCGCCGGCGTGAACAGCGTGTACTTCGCGGTGACGCTGGAGACGTACGCGGGGAAGCCGGTCATGCCACCCCACTTGAAGATCACCCACGGCGGTGACGGCTTCTTGTGCTGACGGCTGTCCTCGGTGGCCACGCAGCAGGTGAACAGCTGCTCGACCTTCTTGACGACGGCGTCGTCCATCTTGTCGGTGGCGTCGAGGAACATCTCGAGCGCGAGCTTGGCCGGATCGGACCCCTTGAACTGCGGTGGCGCGCTCTTCTTGGCGTTCGGCTGCGCGTCCCGGCCCCACTTGGCGTTCTTGCTCAGGGACAGTTCCTTGGGGTTGAACTGGAAGTCGATGTCGAACATGAAGTCACCGGGCGGCTGCCCGGTCCCGCCCGACTGCGGCGGCTTGTGGACCTTGAGCTTCGCGCGCTGCAGGTTGCTGGGCGCCGGCGCCCCGGACCCGTAGGCGGCGGGCGGCTGGGAGCCGGCCGAGGTGAAGGTGACGGGTGAGGACACGGGTCAGCCCTTCTTCGCCGGGCTGAGGAAGCCGTGGTGGGCCAGTTCGAGGGTCTCGGTGGCGACCTTCGGCGAGTCGGGCGAGAGCTGCGGGCCACTCCAGCGCACCGGGACGACGCCTTCGAGGGCCCAGCTGGCGATCACCTTGCCTTCGAGGGTGCGTGCCTCGATGGTGGCGGTCTTGCGTTCGATCCCGCTCGCCAGGCTGGCGAACCACTTGGTGATCTGCGCACTGGCCTCGGTGACCGGGCGCGAAAGCTTGATGTTCGAGTACTTGATCCGGGTCGGCAGCTGCCAGACCATGCCGTTGTTGCCGCCTTCTTCCCGCTGTTCCATGACGAATTCGCAGCCGAGGCCATCACAGCTGGAGAACGCGCCGAGGTTGCCGAGGTTCTTGTCGTCCAGCTTGACGACGTAGCACACGGCAACGGCCTCTTCGGTGTCCGGCATCGGCTCCTCCTTCAGTGCGGGCGGTCGGTGAGCGCGCCCCGGCGCTCACGGTCGAGACGCAGTTCGGTCTTCAGGCGCCGCAGGAGCGGGTCGAAGAGTTTCTTGACGAGCTCTTCGGTTTCCACGGGCGGTTGCTGCTGCGGTGCGGGCGCGGGGGTGGGTGCGGGTTCCGGGTCGCGCTGGACGACCTGGGTGAAGGTGGGGCCGGGCGCCGGGTCCGGTGTGGACGGTGGAGAGCTGTGGTCGTTGACGTGGTCGGTGATCCGCGCGGCCGGGAGGACCGGGGGTGGCGCCGGGGCTTCGGGGGTGTGCGGGATCGGGGTGACCGGGAGCGGTGGCGCGGTGATTTCGGAGCTTCCGGCGGCTCCGGCTATCGGGAGTGCCGGGGCGTCGATCGCGCGCGCGACCAGAAGCGGTGCCGCGGTGGTTTCGGAGGTTCCCGCTGCGCGGGCCACCGGAAGTCCCGGGGCATCGATCGCGCGCGCGACCAGAAGCGGCGGCACGGCGGCTCCGGCCACGGGCGCCTGGCCGTCGGCGGGCCGTGCCACCGGCAGCACCGGGTGTCCGGTCGGCGAGGAGCCTTCGGCCGCGCGGCTGACGGGGAGTCCCGGGGTTTCGCCAGCACGGGCGACCTGCGCCGGACCGTCGACGGCCCGAGCCTGGGTCTTGGCCACTCGCGCGACCGGGAGCGTGGCTGACGAGCCGTCAAGTGTGCGAGCCACCGGGAGTGCCGCACCGGAGTCGGCCGGGATCTGGTCGGCCCGGGCCACCGGGAGCAGCGGCACCGCGGCGCGCGAGGGCTCGAGGGTGCCGGCGACCTGCGGTGCCGCTCCCGCCGGGGAAGCAGGCGCGTCCTCGACCGCTCGCGCGATTGAAGGCAGCGGCCCCGCCCCGGCGGGCAGTGCCGCTTTCGTGGTGGGCAGTGCCGGAAGCTCCGTTGGTCGCAGCACCGGAAGCGGTGCCCGCTCGGCCACTCGCGCCACGGGGTCGGCCGGGGTCTCGGCCACGCGCAGGACCGGAAGCGGTGAAGATTCCGGGACCACGGGGAGAGCCGTAGTCCCGATCCCTCGCGTCGACAGAGGCAACGGATCCTCCACCATCCTGTCCACCGCAAGCGGCGAGTCCCCGGCGCCCGCTGCCGATGACCCCGCCGCCGGGGACTGGAGCAGTGGCGGAGATTCGGCCGCCGGCGAGACCGGAGACTGCGCCGCGGTCGGCGGCGGCTCGACCACCCGCGAAACCGCCAGTGAAAACTCCGCCGTGGTCTCGACTGCCCGAGAAGCGACCAACGGCGCCTCCGCCGCCGGCACCACCGGACTCGCAGCTACCCGCGACGACTCCCCCGCGACCGGCAAGACCGGGACCTCGACCGCCCGCGAACCCGCCAGCGGGGACTCCCCCATCACCGGAGTTTCGACAGCTCGCGAGACCACCGGAGATTCCGCCACGGTCGGCGCGGCCTCAGCCGCCCGAGGAGCCGCCGGACTCTCGATCGCCCGCGAAACCACCAGCGGAGACTCCCCCGCGATCGGCGCCATCGGGTGCTCAACCGCCCGCGAAGACTCCGCGGTCGACACCATCGGCAACGCCGGGCTCTCGACCATCCGCGAGACCACCGGCGGCGACTCGTGCGCCGCTCCCCCCATCGGGCCCCCGGAGCTCTCGACCACCCGCGAGACCACCGGCGGCAGCTCGTGCACCGGACCTCCAAGCAGGCTCCCGGAACTCTCGACTCCCGGCGGCGGCTTGTGCGCCGCTCCCCGAATCGGCTCCCCGGAGCTCTCGACCACCCGCGAGACCGTCGGCGCAGACTCCTGCACCGCGAGAGGCACCGGCGTCTCGACCGCCCGTGACACCGGCAAGCCCGTCTCCCGAGCTCCCGGCGCGACCGGGAGTCCCGAGACCGGAGCAGAAACGTTCGTCGAGCCGCCCGGTGTCCCGGGCGGCTCCGTGGTGTCGAGCGGGCGGAAGCTGTTCACCGGCGGTGAACCGGTCGGCGAGCCGGGTGAATCTTCGAGGCGCGACACCGGAACCGACGGGGCAGGCCCCGGCAGCATCGGCGCGCCGAGCCCCAACCGCCGTGGCGCCGCCTGCTCCGTCCGCTGGACGAGAGGCAGCTCTGGCCGCGTCGGCTCGACCGGCGCCGGTTCGGGCGCCGGCGGTTCAGGCACCGTCAGCGGGACCACCGGGGTGTCCGCGGCCGCCGGAGTGTCCACGGGGGACGGTTCCGCGATCGCCTGCAGCGTCCGCACCGGCGGGGTGACCGCACTCCCGGCCGACGTCAACGGCGGCACGGCCGCGGGCGCCGCGACCACCGGCAGCACCAGCGGCAGGTCCACGGCCGGGGACACGGCCCGCTGCACCGCCGGCCCGGGAGTCACCACCGGCAGGGCCGGTCGCACGAGGTCGCCGATGACGCCCGCGGGCTCGCCCGGGCCCACGCTGTGCCCGAGCGGCTCGAGGTAGCCCGGGCTCCGCCACGACGTCAGCGCCGAGCTGAACCGCTGCACCGGGTTGACCAGCGGGTGCTCGGCCAGCACCCGCTGGATCGGCGCGACGCTCCGCCACTCCCCGCGCGTCACCGGCAAGGCGGCCGGTTCAGGCGAAGGCGCAGGCCCTGGCGCCGGCGCGGACGAGACCGACGGCGGCCGTGCCTCCTTCCTGCGGAACCACATCGTGCGTCACCGTCCCTGGCTCATCCGGGTGTTGATCCGGGCGATCTCGGCGACGTAGGTCAACCGGTCGGGGTGTTCGAGGTCGAGGATGTCGTCGAGGGACCAGTGCAGGTGGTAGGCGACGTACGCGACTTCCTCGTGCAGCCGGTCGGCCGCGTACGTCACGATTCCCCCAGGCGGCCACCGGCGACGTCGACGACGAAGCTGTGGCCGCACTCGGGACACGCCACGCCCGCCCTGGTGTGGCCCTCGCTGTTGACCCGGCGGTACATGTCCTGCAGAAACGCCAGGTCGGAGGCGAACAGGTTCTCGATGATCCCCGCGTGCACATCGGTGATGTCGCCGATCCGGGTGACCACCCGGGCCAGCAGCACCACCGTGAGGAACGCCGAGTTCTCGCGCACCCGGTCGTCCCGCAGCGGGATCAGCTCGTCGCGGGCGGTGGCCAGGCGCATCACGCCGGAGTGGTGCACCTTGCCCTCGTCGTCGACGTACCCGCGCGGGAGCTCGAACGCGAACTCCGTCCGCAGCTTCGGCCGCTCGGTCCGGGGCTCGCCCGCCGGAGCGGGCGCTTCCTCGACCGGCGCCGACGCCATCACCCTGCGCATCGGCTCACTCGACTTCCATCTGCTCGTAGGTGATGACGAGCTTCTCGGTGAGCACGCTCGTGTCGCCGGCCTTCAGCGAACCGATCTCCAGGCTCTTCGGCCAGGCGTTGGTCAGCTTGTAGCGCTTGAGCGCGGTGCCTTCGTAGTCGTAGACGATGATCGCGCCGCCCTTGCGGGCGGTCGTCATCTTGCCGAAGTGGGCGTCCTTGACCCACTTCTCGAAGCTGTTGTCCTCGGTGAGGCCGCGGGTCAGCGTGACCTCGCCCGCCTTGGGGCGGCCGGGCAGCTTCTTGATGACGTACTTGCCGTCGACGGTGTTCTGCTTGAGCTCGATGACGTCCTGCTCCATCTTGAGGCCGGAGACCTCGGAGATCTGCTTGATCTGGACGCCGTCGATCTCGAGCCCGAAGGAGTGGCCGACAGCCTTGTCGAGATCGGGAAGTGCCATGTCAGAACCCCTTCATCACTCGTTGACGAGGCTGGTGCCGCCGGACATCTGGGCCAGCCGGAAGATCACGAACTCCGCCGGTTTCACCGGGGCGATGCCGACTTCGCAGATCACCTGGCCGAGGTCGATGCCCTCGGCCGGGTTGGTCTCGCGGTCGCACTTGACGAAGAAGGCCTCGTCCGGGGTGAGCCCGAACAACGCGCCCTTGCGCCACTCCATCACCAGGAACGCGCTGATCGTGCGCCGGATCCGGGCCCACAGCGCGTCGTCGTTCGGCTCGAACACGACCCACTGGGTGCCGCCGAGGATGGACTCCTCGAGGTAGTTGAACAGCCGCCGGACGTTCAGGTAGCGCCACGCCGGATCGCTCGACAGCGTCCGCGCGCCCCAGACCCGGATGCCCTTGCCGGAGAACGACCGCACGCAGTTGACGCCGATCGGGTTGAGCAGTTCCTGTTCCGCCTTGGTCAGGTGCGTCTCGAGCGCGAGCGCGCCGCGGACGACCTCGTTGGCCGGGGCCTTGTGCACGCCGCGGGTGGCGTCGGTGCGGGCCCACACGCCGGCCATGTGGCCGCTCGGCGGGATGTACGTGTTGGTGCCCGAGGCGGGGTCGAGGACCTGGACCCAGGGGTAGTACAGCGCGGCGTACTTCGAGTCGTACCCGGCCGCGTCCATCCGCCAGCTGCGGACCTCCTGGGGGTTGAGCGCGGGCGGCGGGTCGATGATCGCCATCCGGTCGCCCATCAGCTCGCAGTGCGCGATCATCGCCAGCTGCACGGCCTTGACCGTGTCGAGGTCGATCAGGTCGCGCTGGTAGGCGGCCATCAGGTCCGGCGCCGCGACCATGGTGATCTCGTCGATCGCCTCCAGGCCGCCGAAGCCGGTCCGGTCGGCGACGTCGCCGACGTAGTCGTCTGCCGCGACCCGGCCCGGGACCGGCGGGGCGTCCGACTCCTTCGGCGGCGGCGAAAGCACCGCCGTGCCCTTGTCGGGCTTGGTCACCGCACCGCCGGTGGCGACCTCTTCGACGGTGATCAGGCCGGACTTCTCCCGCACCGCGGTGACGACGTTCTCCTTGGTGCGCTTGGTGGTCACGTTGTGCGTTTCGACGACCTTGCCGTCCTGCTTGACCAGCACGGTGAACCGGTCGTCGGCGGGGTTCTCGCCGCTCGCGTCGGCGACCTCGACGGTGATCTCGCCGGCCTGCTTGCCCTCCGGCAGCTCCTTGGCGACGAAGCGGTAGCCGCCGAGCACGGCCTGGCGGGCCGTGAGCTGCTTCGGCGCGGCGCCGTTGTCCTGGGCGCGCGATCCGCCGATGCGGACGATGTAGCAGTTGGTGCCCCCGTTGAGGAAGTAGCCGTAGACCGACTGGGCCAGGTAGCAGCCCTCCATGAAGTCACCGAAGGTCTGGGTGAACTGACCCCAGTTGGACACCAGCGTCGGGGTGTTGAAGGGACCGTCCGCCGCGAAGCCGACGAAGGCGGCCACTGCGGTGCCCACGCCCTCGATCGGCCGTGCGCCGGCTTCGATCTCCTCGACGTACACCCCCGGCGTGAGATAGGTGGGCATGCGTGCCTCCCTTGTCGACGCACAAGTCTTGTCTTCGGCGATGCTGCTGCCAGGGCGTTCCCCGCGGAACGACCGTGCGGCTAGGCCCGCGGGAACCGATCTCTGCCCTTAAAGGCAACTGCCCGGAGGGGCAGCCGGACCTGCCCCGACGGCCGTTGGCAACCGCCCCGGCGCGGCCGACAGTGAAGCCATGCCACCGGCGCGCGACAAGGCGCCACGCGAGCTGTCCGGGCAGCCCGCGCGGCCACCTCGCCCTGCGCGCCGGCCGGTCCCGCCGGCGTTGCTGCGTCTGCAGGCCTCCGCGGGCAACGCGGCCGTGTCGAGACTCGTCGCGCTGCAGCGGCAGAGCTGCCCCGCTCCCCCGGTCGCGCCGCCGGGCGTGACATCGGCGTCCGACCCGAAGTTCCAGTCACTGAAGAAGGACGTCGGCGACAAGGCCAAGACGGCGAAGGCGCACCCGCCCGCCGCCGCGGAGGTCAAGAAGGCCCAGGACGCCGCGGTGGCGCCCGCCGACGACAAGGACGCGCAGGCCAAGGCGGCCCAGGCGGACAAGATGGCGGCGGCGAAGCCGGCCGGCTTCGACAAGGCGGCCTTCATCGCCGCGGTGAACGCCGCCATCGCCAAGCAGGCGCCGAAGAACCTCGACGAGGCCGACAAGTTCGCCACGTCCGGCAAGGCGGACCAGGTCAAAACCGAGGTGCTGGGCAAGGTCACCAGCGGCAAGGACGCTTCGGCCAAGGACGTCACGGACCGGACGAAGGAGCCGCCCGATCCCGGCCGCGCCGTGGAAAAGCCGGTCACCCCGCTGCCGGAAGCCCCGGCCCCGCCCGCGTTGACCCCGCCGGACGCACGCAAGGCCACTCCGGACAAGGCGCCCCCCGAGCAGACCGACCTGCGCGCCGACCAGTGCGAAACCCACGGCGCGATGGCCGCGGCGGGCGTCACCGACCAGCAGCTGGCCGAGTCCAACGAGCCGGCGTTCACCGGCGCGCTGGCGGCGAAGCAGGCGGGCGAGCAGCACACGGCTTCGGCGCCGGCCGCGGTCCGCGAGTCCGAAGCCGGGCAGCTGGCCGCGGTGACCGGCGCGGCCCAGGCGTCCGGGCAGGCCGCGATGGCGGGCATGACGGGCGCGCGTTCGTCGTCGGCCCAGCGCGGCCAGGCGGCGAAGTCGGCCACCAAGTCGAAGGACGAGCAGGACCGGGCCCGGATCACCGGCGAGATCAAGGCGATCTTCGACGAGACCAAGACGAAGGTCGAGGGCGTGCTGGGAGCGCTCGACGACCAGGTGGCGAAGAGGTTCGAGGCGGGCGAGGCGCAGGCCAAGGCCGCGTTCACCGCCGACCACCAGGCGCGGATGAAGCGCTACAAGGACGAGCGCTACGACGGCGTCACCGGCGCGGCGCGCTGGGCGTACGACCTCTTCGCCGACCTGCCGGCCGAAGCGAACAACCTGTTCCTGGAGGCCAAGAAGGTCTACGAGTCGAAGATGCAGGCCGTCATCAGTGATATAGCGGACTTCGTCGGCCAGAAGCTGACCGAGGCGAAACAGCTCATTGCGGACGGGCGCGCGAAGGTCCAGCAGAAGGTGGCGTCGCAGTCCCCGGCGTTGCGCAAGATCGCGGGCGAGGCGGCGAAGGAGTTCGGCGGCCAGTTCGACGACCTCGAGAAGTCCGTCGACGAGAAGCAGGAATCGCTGGTCGAGGACCTCGCCCAGAAGTACACCGAGGCCCGCAACGCGGTCGACGAGGAGATCAAGGCACTGCAGGCCGAGAACAAGGGCCTGTGGAGCAAGGCGAAGGAGGCCGTCGGCGGCGCGATCGAGACGATCCTCTCGCTGAAGAACCTGCTCCTCGGCGTGCTGTCCCGGGCGGCGAACGCGGTCGGGTTGATCATCGCCAAGCCGATCGAGTTCCTCGGCAACCTGGTCAACGCGGTCAAGACCGGCGTCATGAACTTCGGCGCCAACATCGTCCAGCACCTCAAAGACGGGCTGAAGGGATGGCTGCTGGGCAACCTGGCGAGCGCGGGCATCGAGATCCCCGAGTCACTGGACGCCAAGGGCATCCTGAAGATGGTCCTGTCCCTGCTCGGCCTGACCTGGGCGAGCGTCCGCGCCCGCATCCTGCGCTTCATCCCGGAGCCGGTACTGGCCAAACTGGAGCAGACGTTCGAGGTCGTCAAGATCCTGATCACCGAGGGCGTCCCGGGCCTGTGGCGGTGGATCGTCGAGAAACTGGGCGACCTGAAGGAGATGGTCCTCGGCCAGATCAAGGAATTCGTGATCGAGAAGATCGTCAAGGCAGGCATCACCTGGATCATCTCGATGCTCAACCCGGCGGCAGCGTTCATCAAGGCCTGCAAGGCGATCTACGACATCGTGATGTTCTTCGTGGACAAGGCGGCGCAGATCAAGGAATTCGTGGACTCGGTACTCGACTCGGTGGAATCGATCGCCCGCGGCGGGGCCGGGGCGGTCGCGGGGCTGATCGAGCGGACGCTGGCGAAGGCGTTGCCGATGGTGCTGGGGTTCTTGGCCAGCTTGCTGGGGCTGGGCGGGATTTCGGAGAAGATCAAGTCGGTGCTGGAGAAGGTCCAGGCCCCGGTGGGCAAGGTGATCGACTCCGTCGTGGGGACGATCGTGAAGGCGGGGAAGAAGGTCTGGTCGAAGCTCAAGGGCGAGAAGAACAAGGACAAGCGTTCCCCGGCTGAGCGCAAGGCCGCCCTGGATGCCGCGATGGCCGAGGGGCAAGCAGCCTTGACCGACAAGCACCTCGACGAAAAGGGAATCAGAGCCAAGCTCGCGTCGATCAAGAGCGCACGAAAGGTGAAGAAGCTCGAGCTGGTCGTCGAGAACAGGACCGAAGTATCGGAAACCGCACACGTTGCCGGAGCCAACAGCCCATCAGTGAAAGGACCCTCCGTCACCAGGTTCAAAGCCCCGGAAATACAACGCTCCACCGACGGTGGCGATATCCTCGCCTCCGGAGCGCCTGCCAGCGTAGCATTGCAGGACAAGGAAAAGCTGATAGCCGAAGTGACGGACAAGCTCCGCCAGATGGCTCACCGCACGCGCGATACGCTTTTCAACGAACCCGACCGACTCCGCGGCCTCCTCTCGGAAAAGGAACTCCGGCAACAGCAGGTCGACTTCTGGAGATTCCGCATGCACTTCGGCCGGGCGATCGAACAGGCGATGATCCTCCTGATCGAGACGGACCCCAAACTCAATCAGCTTCTCAAGCACGTCGGCGGCGGTGGCAGTCCGGTCGATTTCATCGGCATCGGCCCCATCGAGGGGCACACCTTCGAACTCACCACAGATCACCCACGGGAGATCGCGAACCACCTCAGCCGGCTCCAGGTCGAGACTCTGATCACCTATCCGAGGATCGCGGAGGTGGTCCACCCTTCAGGTTGGCAGCCTTGGCCGTCGAGGGGGAAGAAGTAATCACTGGGGTCTTCCGAAGAGACGAGAATCAGGAGGCCTCTTCTTCGCCCTCTTCCTCACGCTGGACAAACGTCTGCGCCATCTTCTCCTCTTCGCCCTCATCGGCGGCAGGAGCTTCTTCCTCACGCTGGACGGCCACCCGCTGCACCTGCTCATCCTGGGCAGCACCCCCATCCTCACACCGCTGAACCGCAGGCCCGCCAGCCACAGCCGGAGCAGGAGCAGACATCAGCCGATCCGCGTTCGCCACCGCCTCACGCTCAAACCGATCCGAAGGATCCGAAACCTTGACCCCACCCCCGGCATCCGTCCCCTCCACCGGACCGCTCCGCTGCTGAACCACATGCGTCAGCTCATGCGCAAGCATGTGCTTCCCGGAATCCGACGACGGATCGTACTTGTCCCGCTGAAAAACGATGTTCGACCCCACCGTGTAAGCCTGCGCGTTCACCGACTTCGCCGAGTCGTGCGCCGCCCCGTCGGTGTGGACGCGGACGTCGGAGAAGTCGGTCCCGAAGCGCGTCTCCATGTCCTCGCGCGTCGAAGAATCGAGTGGCGCTCCGCCGCCCGAACCGACCACGTCGTGGACCGGCGAGCGCTCCTCCTCCACCAGCGATGCCGTCCCCGCGTTGCCCACCGCGCGCTGGAGACCCAGCATGCCCGCCGGGCCCAGGACGTCGGTGCGGCCGGCCGCGGCCGCGCGGCCCAGGAGGTCGTGGTCCTCCCGGTCGACGCGGTCACCCTTCGGCCGCAAGGTCGGGTCGAAGTCGTTGTCATGGCTGTACCCGCGCATGTTCGCTCCCTCCACCGCCCGTAAAGCTTGCCCTGCCGCGGCACCGAACACCAGACTGCGCCGCCCGTCCGAACGGGCAGCGAAACCTGCCCCGATGGGCAGCTCAGGCGTCGGTCACCATCGCCAGGTACGGTCCGAACTCGCGGTCGAGGCACAGCCGGCCCAGCTTGCGGTACTCCCGCGCGACCGCGCCGACCAGGTCGCTCATCGCCACCGGACGCCCCGCCTCGGCGGCCAGGTACGCGCCGGTGACCGCCGCCGAGCGGATGTGGCCGCCCGCCAGCTCGAACGCCTCCGCGAGGAACCCCAGGTCCAGGTCCGCGCCCCGGGGCATCCGCGCGCCCAGGCAGCGGTCCCACAGCCGGTGGCGGAGCTCGACGTCCGGCAGCGGGAAGTCGACGATGACGTCGAGCCGCCGGGTGAAGGCCTCGTCGAGGTTCGCCCGGAGGTTGGTGGCCAGCACCGCGATCCCGTCGAACGTCTCCATCCGCTGCAGCAGGTACGCGCTCTCGATGTTGGCGTACCGGTCGTGCGCGTCGCGGACCTCCGACCGCTTGCCGAAGATCGCGTCCGCCTCGTCGAAGAGCAGGACGCCGTTGACCCCGGACGCCTCGGTGAAGATCCGCTCCAGGTTCTTCTCCGTCTCGCCGACGTACTTGTCGACCACGGTCGCCAGGTTCACGGTGTAGAGGTCCAGCCCGAGCGACGCGGCGATGACCTCGGCGGACATCGTCTTGCCGGTTCCCGAATCCCCCGCGAAGAGCCCGGTGACGCCCCGGCCGCGGCCGCCGCCCGGGCGCATCCGCCACTCGTCGAGCACCTGGTCGCGGTAGCGGGCCCGCGCCGCCAGTTCGTCCAACAGCGACAGCACGCCCGCCGGCAGCACCAGATCGGACCAGCCGACGACCGGTTCGATCCGCCGCGCCAGCCGCTGCAGGCCGGCCGCGTTCTGGCTGCGCGCGCCCGCCCGGACGTGGCCGGTGCGGACCAGCCCGTCGTCGGCCAGCGCGGTCACCGCCGCCGCCTTCGCCGCGCGGGCGATCTGCCCGGGCCCCAGCACGAAGTGGGCGGTCTCCTCGCCGGGGTCGACACCCGGGGCGAGCCGGCCGTCGAGACGGCTGCGCCAGAGTTCCGCGCGGTCAACGGCGGACAGCGGTAGCGCGTCGAGCTGCAACGGCGGGGTCGCGCTCCAGCGCGGGTCCCAGGCGCCGGTGCCGTGCGCCACCAGCGGGATCGCCGGGTGCGCCAGCTCCTCCAGCCGCGGGTCCTCCACCGGGCCCAGCACGATCCCGGCCCCGCGCAGCAACGCCTCCCGGCGCAGCGACGCGGTGAGCTCGGCGCGGCCGGGCTCGGCCTGCCATCGCGCCGCGTCCACCACCAGCGCCGGGTACCCCGCCGCCGCCAGCCCGCCGACGCCGAGCTCCTCGGCCCCGCCCCCGGGGTGCTCCTTCAGGTAGACCAGCCCGACCCGGCCGCGGATGGCCCGCGCGAGCCGTTCCCGGCCCGGCACCTCGACCAGCTCCGTGCCCAGGCGCGCGCAGCCGGCCAGCTCGGGCGCCAGCCGGTCGTCGCCGAGCAGGTGGTTGACGACCCGGTCGGGCACGCGCAGCGTGCGCGAGAGGAACGGCCGTTCCTCCTCGCCCACGGCGAGCAGGCCGCAGGTGACCAGCGGGGAGTCGGCGTCGAGCCGGGCGCGGCCGGCGGCCGAGGCCTCGGGGATCCCGCACAGGCGCAGCGCCAGCCCCGCGCTGGCGCGGCGGCGGGTCACGTCGTCGTTGAGGTAGCCGTAGAACTGCTCGAACCGGCTGTCCAGGTCGGGGGCGAGCGCGACGAGCAGCAGTTCGACGTCGACGCCGGTGAGCCCCGCGCGTTCGGCGAGCGGGCGCAGCCGCCCGTCCGGGACGGAGTCGGTGAAGGGCGCGAACGGCTCGCGCAGCCCTTCCAGCAGCGCGTCGATCGTCTCGTTGGACAGGTAGAGGCCGCGGAAGGGGTCGTCGGGGTTGGGGTCGGCCGCGCGGCGGCTGTCGACGGCGTCGCGGATGCGCTGTTCGAGCCGGGCCAGCCGCTCGAACAGGTATTCCAGGCTCACCGGGGCTTCCGGTGGGTGCGCGCCATGGCGACCCGGCGCTGCCCCTCGACGGCCCCCGTCGCGGTCACGTGGTGCCCGAGGAGCTCGCCGTCGCCGGTGTCGAGCTTGAGGCCTTCCTTGGCGGGCGGCCCGGCCGGGTAGACGCGTCCGCTGTGGATCGGCGCGGAGACGACGACGTCCAGCGACGGCTTGAGCTCGCCGCCCAGCGCGGTCCACACGTCGGCGAACGCGCGGTCTTCCGGTGGCGGCAGCGCGACGGTCATCGGCACCGGCAGTCCCATCTCGGCCAGCGACCCGGTGAGCACCTCGGCCGGCACGGCCTCGTGGCTCAACAGGCCGAGCAGCAGGTCGGACAGCACCCGGTGCTCGTCCTCGGGGCGCTGGGTCCATGCGGTGACCAGGTAGGACAGTTTGACGTGCTTGGGCGGCAGGTGCCGCGCGGCGACCTCGCCGCGCTGGTCGTACTCGTTGAGCAGCCCCCGCGACCGGCGGCGCATGTCCTCGCGCACGTCGTAGAGGTAGATGTTCACGGTCGGTGCGTTGCGCCGGGCGGCCCAGTCCTTGGTGGGTGCGTCGAAGGCGACGTCGACCTCGCTGCCGCGCAGCGCCTCGTCCTTCACCAGCCGGCGCAGCGCCTCGTCGACCTCGTGGATCACCGCGGACCTCCTCGCACTGGCGGTGCTTCCACGATGATCGCGACCGGCGGGAGCGGCCAGCCACGCAGCGGCAAACCTTCGGGTACGCCCGGCTGCCCGTAAGGGCAAAGTGGCCGGCATGACGATCACGACCAGGCTCGCCTCCGAGGCGGACGTTCCGGCCCTGCTCGCCCTGTTCCGGGAACTGCACCCGGACGACCCGCCCCCGACCGCACCGGCGACGACCGCCGCCTGGCGGGCCATCGCGGCCCAGTCCGGCCGGGCGATCCTCGTCGCCGAATCCGGCGGCGCGGTGATCGGGACGGTCGACTGCGCGACGCTGCCGAACCTCACGCGGGGAGCCCGGCCGTTCATGCTCGTCGAGAACGTCGTGGTCGCTGCGCGTCACCGGCGATCGGGCGTGGGTGCGGCGCTCATGGAGGCGGCCTTCGCGGCGGCCAGGCAGGCGCACTGTTACAAGGTCCAGCTGCTGTCCCGGGCGAGCCGCGAAGCGGCGCACGCCTTCTACGAGTCGCTGGGATTCCGCGCCACCGCCCAGGGCTACCGCGTCTACCTCGACTGAGGACCGGCGACCGGCCCCCTCATCGGCCGCGGCTCCGGACGCACCCCGCTGAGTGTGGCGCTTCGACCCGGAACGAGCTGAGCGAGCCGGGTCCGCAGTGCGCGGACCCGGCTCGCTCAGCCTCGGCTTCGATCGGGAGCGTCAGCCCCGGTCGTAGTCGTAGTCGCTGTCCGCGTCGTGGTCGGCCCAGACGTTGTCGTGGTCCGTGGCGTCGGCCACCGAGGTGACCGAGTGCGCCGCGGCACCGCCCACGCCGGCCGCGGTGTACCAGGCGTGGTAACCCGCGTAGTCCGGCACCGCCACCGCGTGCGCACCCTCCGACGATGCGCCGAACGGCCCGGCGGTGTACTTCTCCGCGTCGTACGTGGCGTGGTGGTCACCCGCGTGGCTGACCACGTGCCCCGAGGTCGCACCGTCGATCCCGGCCGAGTGCTGCTCGGCGTAGTAGCCCACGTCGTCGGCGTCGTCGTTGTCGACGACGTGGTACACCGGGCGGACGACGTCGTGGTCCACCGGGTCGGGGTGGCTCACCACGTGGTGCACGACGATGTTGTCGTCGTCATCGTCGTAGTCGCCGGTGCCGTGACCGTCGTAGTCGTCGCAGTCGCCGTCGTCGTCGCCGTACCAGCCGTCGTGCGCGGTGTGGTGCCAGGGGCGGTTCCAGCCGTGGTCGCCGGACTCGCCGTTGTGCGTGACGTACGCGCCGCCGATGCCGGCCACGGCGGACTCCGACTCCGACCAGTGGTGTCCCCACCAGGTGGCGCCTTCGTCGGTGTCGGTCGTGCCCGCGCCGCCGATGCCCGCCCAGCTGCTGGAGCTCTCGCTGGTCCAGGAGTCGTGCGGCCAGCCGAGCGGGTGCGCCGTCGCCGGCCCGGCGATGACGAGGGAAAGCGGCAGCGCGAATGCGCCGGCGACAGCCAGTCGTCGCAATGTGGACATGATTTCTCGGGGTTCCTTCCTGGGTGCGGCTACCGGGTTTCATTCGGGGCCCGGGCGCCGGGGCAGAAGCTCTGTCCGATAGGTGACGTTACCGCCTCGGTGAGGTCTTCATACGGCCGTGACCTGCGCGAATACCCGATCGGTTCACGGGAACGCACCTATGGAGGACAGACGCGAAATGGGGTTGGACAAGCCTAGTTCGCCACCAGGGGAGTGACCGCAATGAATGGCGGGAAATCACTCGCTCAGGTAGTCCTCCGTTTAGAGGAAAAAACCGTGGGTCCGGCCGCCGGGCGCCGGGACGGCGCCGCGGGGGCCACCCGGCCCCCTCCCCCGGTCGACCGCCGCCGCGCTCGGCCGAGCGGTCGACCGCCACGCGGCAGGTGGCCCACCCGCGCGACGCCCGGCACCGCGTCCCGGCGGGGAATTCCGGTCGCCGTCCGCCGTCGAACCACGGTAACAGAGCCTTCCACCGATTGTTCCCACGGTATTCACAGTAGTGGAGTAATCACTGCATTTTTCGTTACCTGGTACACCCGAAAAGCACATGAATGGACTCGTTCGGACCAAGCCGTTGCGCGGTCAATTGCGTAGGTTCACGGCATGTCGCCGATGAGATCCATTCTGGCCGCCGTTCTGCTGGCCGCGTTCGTCGTGCCACCCGCCTCGCCGGTGGCCGCGGCCGCGGTGACGCCCGGACCGGTGTGCGATCAGCAGCCGCTCGCCAACACGACGGCTCCCGCGGGTGCGGTCACCGTCGACGCCGCGGTGCCCGGCGACCTCTACCGCAAGTCGCAGGAGTCGCCGCCCGGCACGACGTTCTGGCTGCCCCCGGGCACGCACCTGCTGGCGGCGGACCCGTTCGGGCAGGTCATCCCCAAGGACGGCGACGTCTACCTCGGCGCACCCGGCGCGGTGCTCGACGGCCAGGGCATCAACCGCGCGGCCTTCACCCAGCAGGCGAAGGACGTCGTCATCCGCGGGCTCACCATCCAGAACTTCGTCGCCCCGCAGGACCAGGGCGTGGTGAACCACGATTCCGGCGAGCATTGGATCATCGAAAACACCACCGTGCAGAACAACAAAGGCGCGGGAATCATGGCCGGCGCACGCCAGGAGGTGCGGCACAGCTGCCTGCGCAACAACGGCCAGTACGGCATGAACGCCTACCGGTCGGACAGCACGATCTCCGCGCTGATCATCGAAGGCAACGAAATCTCGGGCAACAACACCGACGACTGGGAAACGCGCAGTCCCGGCTGCGGGTGCAGCGGCGGGATCAAGTTCTGGGTGGTCGACAAGGCCGACGTCCGCGGGAACTGGATCCACCACAACCACGGCGCCGGGCTTTGGGCCGACACCGACAACAACGACTTCCTGATCGAGAACAACCTCATCGAGGACAACGACGCCGAGGCGCTGTTCTACGAGATCAGCTACAACCTCGTCTTCCGCGACAACGTCCTGCGCCGCAACAGCCTGGTCGCCGGCAAGCGCCGCGCCGACAAGGGCGACAACTTCCCGGTGGCGAGCGTCTACCTGTCCGAGTCCGGCGGCGAGCCGCGGGTGCCGGCGCGCACGCACCTGGTCGACATCTACGACAACACCTTCGAGGACAACTGGTCCGGCATCACCGCCTGGGAGAACGCCGACCGGTTCTGCAACAGCCCGGCCAACACCTCGATCAACACCTGCACCAAGCTCGTCGCCGACCGCACGCAGTGCTCGGCACCCGGGATCGCGTCACCGCCGCTGTACGACGACTGCCGGTGGAAGACCCAGCTGGTCGAGGTGCACGACAACACGTTCCGCTTCGACCCGGTCCGCGCCGGCTGCACGAACGGCTCCTGCGGCAAGATGGCCCTGTTGTCCAACTGGGGGACCTACCCGTCCTGGTCGCCGTACCAGGGCAAGGTCATCCAGGACGCGATCACCCACGACCAGGGCAACTACTGGTTCAGCAACGCCTACTACGGCCCCTGGAAGTTCGTCGCGGGCGACACGTCCCGGATCCTGACGGCCGAGCAGTGGCAGTCGACGCCGTGGGACCAGGACAACTGCGCGTCCTTCGACGACGTCATGCCGCACTGCTGAGCAGGCCCAGCACCGCGGCCGACTTCGCCTCGTCGAGGAACCGCAGGCCCATGAAGTTGTCGCCGGGGTTGAAGCCGGGCAGCGCCCAGACCGCTTCGTACGGCAGCTCGACCCGACGGTAGCGGCGCAGGCTGTAGACGTTGCTGAACAGGCACTTCCCCGGGTCCGGGTGCCAGAGCCGGCGCGCGAAGGCGGGATTGCGGAACCCGTGCCCCACCTCCGCGGTGGCCTGGACGTGCTTGCGGCCGGTGAAGAGCACGACGTCGCCGGTGGTCACGGTGTCCATCCGGCGGTCGTACTTGTCCTTGGCGCCCCAGAACCGGGCCCGCCCGCCCGGGTGCAGGACGTCGAGGCGGGCGAGGTCCGCGGGGTCGAGCAGGTCGGCGAGCTCGCGGAAGGCCACGGTCCGTTCGAGGGATCGCGCGCCGTAGCGGCGGGCGTCCGCGGTGCCGTAGGCGGGCTGGACGAATACCTGGACCACGATCCGGAACGGTAGCTCAGCCGCCGTGGGTGCGGTCGCTCTGGTAGTCGGTGTAGGTGTAGGGGTTGTCGAGGATCTTGGTTTCCGGGACGTCGGGGTTCATCCCCTGCCGCCACGCCTCCTCCCCCAGCTGCGCGCGCAGGTGCTCCACCGTGTCCTCGACGCGCCGCCGGAGGGCGGGCAGGTCCACGCCGACCAGGCGGCCGTCGCGCTTGACCACCCGGCCGCCGACCAGCACGGTGTGGACGTCGGCGCGCTGGGCCTGGAACGCCACGTGGCCGAACGGGTTCAGCAGCGGGAACGACACCGGCGAGTGATCGTTCTTCAGCAGCACGACGTCGGCCTTCTTGCCTGCCTCGAGACTGCCGATGTTCGAGCGGCCCAGTGCCGCGGCGCCGCCACGGGTGGCCCACTCCACGACCTGTTCCGCGCGCAGCGCCGCGTGCGTCACCGTTTCGCCCTTGGCGTGGGCCTCCAGGTGCTCCCGGGACCGGTCGGCGCCCAGGGTGGCGCGCATGGCCGAGAACAGGTCGCCGCTCCACCACACCGAGGTGTCCATCGACAGGGACACCGGGATGCCGTACTGGCGCAGCGTCCAGGTGGGCGGGTAGCCCTGGCCGGCGCTCTGCTCGCTTTCGGTCGAGACCGACACCGACCCGCCGGTCGCGGCGATCCGCTGGTAGGAGTCGGCTGAGAGCGACGCGCCGTGGACGTAGATCGTCTCCGGGGTCATGAACCCGTGGTCGTATATCAGCCGGATGCCGTCGTCGCCGGTCGCGCCCCACACGCCGGCGTGCGTGGTCACCGGGACGCCGAGCTCGCGGGCGACCTCGAAGGCCGGCTTCTCGGGGAAGGCCGGGTCGCCGGTGACGTCGAAGGCGAGCTGGAAGCCTTCGAGGCCACGGTCTCCGCCCGTGCGCCGTGAGACGAAGTCGCGGAACTCCGGCGTGGCCGTCCAGTTCGCCGGGGCGTCCTGGATGTTGCCGTAGGCCAGCACGAACCGGCCGGGGACGGCTTCGAGCGCGTCGGCCGCCGCGTCGGCGTGCTGAGTGGTCTGCAGGCCGTGGGACCAGTCGACGGTGGTCGTGACGCCGGCCTCGAGGGCTTCCCACGCGCCGAGCAGGTTGCCCGCGTGGATGTCTTCGGGGCGGAACACCTTGCCCCACTCGAGGTAGTACCAGACGAAGTACTGGGTCAGTGTCCAGTCGGCGCCGTAGCCGCGCATGGCGGTCTGCCACAGGTGCCGGTGGGTGTCGATCATCCCGGGCATGACGATGCCGCCGGCGGCGTCGATCTCGGTCGTCCCGGCCGGGACCTCCAGCGCCGGGCCGATCGCGGTGATGCGGTCGCCTTCGACGAGGACGTCTTCGCCGGGCAAGACGCGGCGCGCGTCGTCGAGGGTCAGCACCGTGCCACCGCGCAGGACGATCGATCCGGACATGGCTGCCTCCAGTGCGTACAATTGTCCGCTGGACGGACACCCGATGGGTGACGTCACTTTCGTCCAGCGCCGCGCCGGTGTCAATCCCCGCGGTTACGCTGCCCGGAGGGCTACTGCAGAGGGAGGCGGCATGCCACGCGAGGGAACCGGTCCCGACTTCATCGAGGCGCTGGCGCGCGGGCTCGAGGTGATCACGGCGTTCCGCCCGGGCCGTCCGGCGATGACGCTGGCCGAGGTCGCCGCCGCGGCCGGGCTGGCCCGCCCGACCGCGCGCCGGATCCTGCTGACCCTCGAGGAGCTCGGCTACGTCCGCACCGACGGGCGCGACTACTCCCTGACCCCGCGGGTGCTCGACCTCGGCGTCGCCTACGTGCACTCCACCGGTCTGTGGGACGTCGCCCGCCCGCACCTGGAACGGCTGGTCGCGCGCACGAACGAGTCGTGCTCGATCGCCCAGCTCGACGGCTCCGACATCGTCTACGTCGCCCGGGTGGCGGTCCCGAAGATCGTCGGGCTGAGCGTGCAGATCGGCACCCGGTTCCCGGCGCTGCCGACGTCGCTGGGCAAGGTGCAGCTCGCGGCGCTGCCGCCGGAGGAGCTGGAGGCGGTGCTGGCCGAGCCGACCCGGTCGGGGCTGGTCCCCCGCTGGCAACCGGACCGCGCCGAACGCGACGCCGAACTGCGCGAGGTCCGGGCCCGCGGCTGGGCGCTGACCGACGAGCAGCTCGCACTGGGCATCCGCTCGGTGGCCGCGCCGCTGCGCGACGGCTCCGGCCGGGTGATCGCCGGCGTCAACGTCAACTGCCACGCCGCCGAGACGCCGGTCGAGCGGCTGGTGGAGCACCACCTGCCGCTGCTGCTGCAGACGGCCGGCGAGATCAGCGCCGACTTCGCCCGCCTCGACACCATCCCGGCCGTGGTCGTGAGTGGTAAGGCGGGTTAGAACCCGCCTTACCACTCACGAGGGCCGCGGCAGACTCCTTGACCGGCGGCCGCACACTGTCGCAGACTGGCGGACAACAGTCCGTCTGACGGACAGAAGGAGCTGCCTTGGATTCCCCCACCGGCCCGCTGTCGGGGCTGCTGGTCGCGGACTTCTCGCGGGTGCTGGCCGGCCCGTACGCCACGATGCTGCTGGCCGACCTCGGCGCGGACGTCGTCAAGGTCGAGGGCCCGCAGGGCGATGAGACGCGCACGTGGATGCCGCCGGTGCGCGGGGACGTCTCGACCTACTATCTCGGCGTCAACCGCGGCAAGCGGTCCATCGCGCTGGACCTGCGCGACGAGGCCGACGCCGTCGTCGCCCGCGAGCTGGCGGCCCGGGCCGACGTGCTGATCGAGAACTTCAAGCCCGGCGGCCTGGCCAAGTACGGCCTGGACTACGCGGCGGTGAGCGCGGCCAACCCCGGCAGCGTCTACGCCTCGATCAGCGGGTTCGGGGCGGGCGAAGGCGCGCACGTGCCCGGCTACGACCTGATGGTGCAGGCGATCTCGGGCCTGATGAGCCTGACCGGCGATCCGGACGGCCCGCCGTACCGGGCTGGGATCTCGGTGTTCGACGTCATGGCGGGCAACCACGCGGTGATCGGCATCCTGGCCGCGCTGCGCCACCGCGACGCGACCGGTGCGGGCCAGCACGTCGAGGTCAACCTGCTGTCCTCGGCGCTGACCGGGCTGGTCAACCACAGCTCGGCCTTCGCCGCCGGCGGGGTGGTGCCGTACCGGATGGGCAACGCCCACCCCAGCGTGTTCCCCTACGAACCGCTGCCGACCGCCGACCACGACCTGATCGTCGCCGCGGCCAACGACGGGCAGTTCCGCCGGCTGTGCGAGGTCCTCGACCTGCCCGGCGTCCCGGACGACCCGCGGTTCGCCCGCAACGCCGACCGCACGAAGAACCGCGAGGAGCTCAGGCCGATCCTCGTCGAGCGACTGGCGAAACGCGGTGCGGTGGACTGGTTCGACGCGCTGACGAAGGTCGGTGTCCCGTGTGGACCGATCAACACGATCGACGGCGGGTTCGCGATGGCCGAACGCTTCGGGCTGGACCCGATCGTCGAAGTCGGCGAGGGCGACCGCGCGGTCCCGACCACCCGTCACCCCATCCGGTTCTCCGCGACGCCGGCCGGGTACCGGCTGCCGCCACCGGAACTCGACGAGCACGGCGCCGAACTGCGGGCGTGGCTGACGGAGGCCGCCGATGGCTGACCCGGTCTACGAAACCGCGCTCGGGGCATCCACAAAGGACAAGATCACGCTGCTCGGGCAGGACCTGGCCGAGGACGTCATGGGCACGGTCGGGTTCGGCGAGCTGGCCTTCTGGCTGGCGACGCAGCGACGTCCGTCCCAAGGAGAAACCCGGGTCTTCGAGGCGGTGCTGGCCGCGCTGGCCGACCACGGCTTCACCCCGACCGCGATCGTCACTCGGCTGACGTACCTGTCGGCCCCGGACTCGGTCCAGGGTGCCCTGGCGGCCGGCCTGCTGGGCGGCGGCTCGCGCTTCCTCGGCGTCACCGAGGACTGCGGCCGGTTCCTGCACGCCGTCCTGTCCGAAGTGGACACGCTCCCGGGCGACGACGGCGGCTGGGACGCACTCGCGCTCGAAACCGTCGAAAAGTGCCGCGCGGAGAAGCGGTTCCTCCCCGGGCTCGGCCACCACGTGCACAAGGACGGCGACCCGCGCACCCCGCGGCTGTTCGCCATCGCCGACGAAGAAGGCTTGCGCGGCCCGCACCTGGAACTGTTCGCCGCGATCGGCCGGGTGCACCCGCGGGTGCTGGGCAAGACGCTGCCGCTCAACGGGGCCGGCGTCTGCGGCGCCGCGCTCGCCGACCTCGGGCTGCCGCTGGAACTGCTGCGCGGCTTCGCGCTGCTGGCCCGGACCGCCGGGCTGATCGGCCAGCTCGCCGAGGAGCTGCGCCACCCCGTCGCCAACGACATCTTCCTGTCCGTCGACTTGAACAACCGGTCGGTCCCGCCGGATCCGCACGCGTGAGAGGAACGCCGATGCAGCTGGTCACCGAGGACAACATCACCGAACTCGCCGCGCGGCGCTGGGCGAGCGCGCACGATCCGAGGACGGCCGAGGTGATGGCGGCGCTCGTGCGCCACCTGCACGCCTTCGCCCGCGAGGTGCGGCTGAGCGAGCCCGAGTGGATGGCCGCGATGCGGTGGCTGACCGAGACCGGGCAGATCAGCGACGAGAAGCGCGAGGAGTTCATCCTCGCCTCCGACGTGCTCGGCCTGAGCATGCTGGTCGTGCAGATGAACCACGCCTTCGACGCCAAGGCGACCCCGGCCACCGTGCTCGGTCCCTTCCACATCGAGGGTTCGCCGGAGAAGGAGTTCGGCGGTGACATGTCCGACGGCCTGCCCGGCACGCCGCTCTACATCACCGGCACGGTCCGCGGTCTCGACGGCTTCCCGGTCGTCGGCGCGGTTCTCGACGTCTGGCAGGCCGACGAGGAAGGCGCGTATGAGTCGCAGATCCCGGACGTCGACGAGGCCCGCCTGCGCGCGAAGTACACCAGCCGCGCCGACGGGACCTACTGCGTGCGGACCATCGCGCCGAAGGGGTACTCGATCCCGATGGACGGCCCGGTCGGCGCGCTGATCCGCGGCACCGACATCAGCCACTTCCGGCCCGCCCACGTGCATTTCCTGATCAACGCCGCCGGGTACGAGCCGCTGATCACGCACCTGTTCCAGGAGGGCGCGCAGTACCTGGACAGCGACGTCGTGTTCGGCACCAAGCAGGAACTGGTGGTCGCGTTCGAGCCGCGCGATCCGGGGCCGACGCCGGACGGCGGCGAATCGGCGCACCCGTGGCTGGAGGCGCGCTACGACTTCGTTCTGCAGCCGGTCTGACCGGTGCGCGCGGCGGAAATCCGGACGGCCGGGCAGCCCCCGGTCGTCACCGACCGGGCCGAGCCCGAGCCGGGGGCCGGGCAGGTCGCCGTCCGCGTGACGGCGGCGCCGATCACCCCGCTCGACCGGCTCTGCGCGTCCGGCACGTCCTACTTCGGCGTGCCCGCCACGCCGTACGTGCCGGGAGTGCAGGGGGTCGGGCTGCTGGCCGGGACGCCGGTCTGGTTCGCCACGGCGGCGGGCATGCGTCCGGGCGACGGCAGCATGGCCGAGTGCGCGGTGGCCGCGTCGGCCGATGTGGTCGTCCTGCCGGAGGGGGCCGATCACGCCCTCGTCGCGGCGCTCGGGCTGTCGGCGGTCGCGGCGTGGATGTGCTTGACGGGCGCGGGAGGACTCGCCGCGGGCGAGACCGTGCTGGTGCTCGGCGCGGGCGGGGTGGTCGGGCAGACGGCCGTCCAGCTGGCGCGGGTGGCCGGGGCCGGGCGGGTGGTGGCGTGCGCGCGGTCGGAGGCCGCGCTGGAGCGGGCCCGCCGGCTCGGCGCGGACGCGGCGGTCGGGCTCGAGGACGGCGAAGACGTCGAACGCCTGGCGCAGCGGCTCGAGGCGGTGGCAGGCCCGGTCGATCTGGTGCTCGACCCGGTGTGCGGGCGGCCGGCCGCGGCGGCGCTGCGCACGCTGCGTCCCGGCGGGCGGCTGGTCAACCTGGGCAGCGCGGCCGGCGAGGTGTGCCCGGTTCCCTCGGCCGTCCTGCGCAGCCGGTCGCTGCGCATCCTCGGCTACACGAACAACGAGCTTTCCGCCGACCAGCGCCGGGAAGCACTGCGGACGGTGGTGACGCAGGCGATGGCGGGTGCGCTCACGGTCGACCACGAGCGTGTTCCGCTGCACGACGCGGCCCGGGCGTGGAGCCGCCCGGGCCGCGTCGTGCTGGTGCCCTGAACCGGGCATCCGGCGGTGACCGTCGTGGTCACCGGCCCCCAGGGCCGGGTTTCGGCACGTCGCCGATGTAGGGACCGCTTCCCACCCCGCCGACCGGGTTGGGGTCGCTCGTCGCGGACGCCGCGGGGGCGAGCACGGCGAGCGCGGCCGCGGTGAGCAGGGCGGCAGCTACAGCACGTTTCATCGGTGAGCTCCTTCGCGTTCCCCCGCATTGTGCTCGATCCGGCTTCCAAACCGCTTCCGCTTTCCGGAATCCACTGCCGCGGCGGCCGGGTTCGCGCGGATCGGCCGCGCACGGTGCCGGCGCGGGTACGGGGAGCGATCACCGTCACGACGGCGGGGCGCGGCCTGGCCGCCGTGCCGTTGCCGGTCCTGGGTCAGCCAGTTCTGGTCGCACGCGCGTGTGCCGGAGTACCGAGGCCGGGGTAGCACTGCTTCCGGCCCGCGGCCACCGGCCACGGTCACCGTGGCGCAGCGCGCGTGGGTTCTCGACGTCCGGGTGGGCCCCGACGACGGCTCTAGCGGCCGTATCCCTCGGTGGCCAGCACCTTGCCCATCAGCTCGTAGGCCGCCGGGTCGTCCGGGGCCACCGTGGCGAGGCCGTCGACGTAGCGGTTGAACATGCAGAAGGCCGCGGCGATCAGGACCGTGTCGTGCAGTTCGACGTCGGTCGCGCCTTCCGCGCGGGCCGCCTCGATCAGCTCGGGCGTCACGGCCCGGCCGGTCTCGCGCGTGGCCAGGGCGATCCGCAGCAGCGCCTTCAGCTTCTCCCCCACCGGGGCGTCGTCGATGCCGGCGCAGGCCGCGTCGACCACCGCGCGGCCGCCGTCGAGGGTTTCGGCCGCCACGGCGGCGTGGCTGCCGTGGCAGAAGCGGCACTCGTTGCCGTTCGAGACCACCGCCGCGATCAGTTCACGCTCGCCCACGGTGAGACTGCTCGGGCCGCGCAGCAGCGTCTGCGCCAGGTCGTTCAGCGGGACGGCGGTCTCGGGCCGGAACGCGAACAGCGACCGGATGCCGGGCAGCTGCGGGTCGAGCGGGATGTGCGGCATCGGTGCCTCCTGGCGCGGGCGGAAGATCGTCCCGCACAGTCTTTCGCCCCGCGGCGGCCCGGCCAACCTCCGTGTTGCCGAACCGGGCCGCCGCCGGAAGCGCTAGCCGATGGCGAAGTCGTCCGCGTAGACGGCACTTTGGCCGTACCAGCCGTGGACGTACACCGTCACCGCACCGGACGCGCCGGTGGTGAAGGGCACCGACAGCTTCGTCCAGCCGCTGCCGGAGGTCCACGCACTCGCCGTGGCCCCGCCGCGGACGCCGACGTAGGCGTAGCTGCCCTGCACCCACGCGGTCAGCGTGTAGGAGTGGTTCGGGGCCAGCGTGACGTTCTGCGCCGCTTCGCCGGTGGCCGACGCCGAGGGCGTCACCTGCAGCGCGTGGGTGCCCGAGTGCGCCGGCGAGGCGACGACCGCGTCGCCGGGTGCGGTCCACGGGCTCAGCGCACCGGTTTCGAAGCCGCCGTTGACCACGCCACCGGCGGGCGGGGTGCCCTTGACGGTGAGGGTGAAGGTGGCGCTGTGGCTGCCGGAGGCGCCGGTGCCGGTCACCGTGAGCGGGTAGACGCCGGGGACGGCGGCCGTGGTGGTGGCCACCGACAGCGTCGCGCTGCCGCCCGCGGTCACCGTGCCGGGGCTGACCGTTGCGGTGACGCCGGCGGGCGCGCCGGTGACCGACAGCGTGACCTGCTGGGCGGAGCCGGACGTCACCGCCGTGCTCACGGTCGCCGACGCCGAGCCGCCCGGGTCCACCGCGGCCGAGGCGGGACTGGCGGCGAGGGAGAAGTCGTTGCCGGGCACAGAGGTGCCGCCGGTGAAGGGTTCGAAAGCGTGGCTGAAGAACCAGGTGTCCTGCGCGATGCCGGAGCAGTTGTCGGCCGCGGCGCCGCCGGGGCAGCTGCCGTTGTCGCGTTGCAGAGCCCAGAACGACAGCGTGTTGATGCCCTTGGCCACCGCCCAGTTGTAGACGGTGGCGGCGTCGCCGGTGGTGAACGTTTCGGCCGGCCCGAAGTCGTCGACGCCGATCATTTCGGTGACGCCGACCATCGCCCACAGCTGGGCCTGCGTCTTGCCCGGGTAGAGCGCGCCCAGCTGGGAGACCAGGCCGGTCGCGGCGGTCTGGGTGTCGGTGGCCATCTGGTGGGCGGCGTTGTCGTAGTAGTCGAAGGTCATCAGGTTGACGACGTCGACGCGGGTGCCGTTGGCGACGGCGTTGCGCAGCACGGCCAGGCCGCTGTCGGCCAGCCCGCGGGTGGTCGTCGGCAGGGTGTAGGAGATCTGCAGCGAGCGCCCGGAGGCCGCGGCCCAGTCCTGGACCTTCTTGAGGGCCTTGTTGCGGCGGTCGATCCCGGCGGTGTTGGTCAGCGAGTTGTCCTCGATGTCCATGTCCAGCCGGGGGACGTCGTAGGTGGTGATCACCGACTCGTAGGCGGCGGCGATGGAATCCACGTTGGTGCAGCTGTCGGCGATTTCGGTGCCGGTGTTGTCGGCGGTGTACCCGCCGAAGGACGGGATGACGTCGCCGCCGCGGGAGCGGATGGTGGCGATGTCCGACCCGAACACGCCGGTGGAGATCGGCATGCCGGTGTCGCCGTTCCAGTACACCGTGCAGGAGCCCTTGGTGGCGGCCTGGATGAAGGCCATCGTGAGGTGCTTGGCGCCGGACTGCTGCGCGAGCGCGGCCGGGCTCTCGCCGGTCCAGGCTTCGAAGTACGGCGCGAAGACGTGGGCGGGCAGCGGCGTGGCGGCGTGGGCGGTCCCGGCGGCGGCGACCAGGGAACCGGCCGAGAACGCCGCCAGGGCCAGGGAAACGGACAATCGGGAGAAAGGTCTGCGTCGACGCATCTGCGCTCCTGAACCGGCGGGGAGCCGTGCGGCGGCGTGGCACGGCGGGACCACCCCAGGATTGGATCAGACCAATTGGCCCGTCAAGGTCTAGACCACTAAACCGGCCGGATGGCGGCAGCGGTTGCTCGGTCGACATAACCGGGGCATGAACACACTTGGTGAGCAACGATCGTGACAAAAACGTTCCAACTCCGCGGTGCGGCCGGTAGCGTCCTCGGCCATGCGGGTGATGTGGGGGAAGAATGGACGACGCAGAGTGACCAAGCCGTGGCGGGCGGCCCCGAGGGCCGCCCTCTCCAGCCCGCTGACGCTGATCGTGGCGGCCGTGACCTCCCTGCTGGCCTGCTTCCTCGGCACGGCCGCGGTGCTGCAGGCCTCCGCGGCCGGCGGCGCGGCCGTGCGGTACCAGACGGGCATCACCTGCCCGGACAGCTACGGCCCGATGTTCGGCAAGGGCAACATGCCGGTGCGGGACATCCCGGCGGTGACCGGCGCGATCCGGCGCCACGCCGCCGCGCACGGGTTCGGCGCCCCCGTCGTCGGCCAGTTCACGAACGTGCTGCGGGGAACCGAGTTCAACGGCGACCCGCACTACAAGATCCGCCTCGGCTACCGCGACCAAGCAGGCCTGGACAGCCTGACGCTGCAGCAGGGCACGCGCGCGCCGGGGCTGTGGCTGGGCAACGTGGTGGCCGACGCCGAGCACATCGGCGTCGGCACGAAGCCGAGCCTGCAGGGCGTGCCGCTGCCGCCGGTCACCGGCATCTACCGCGACCTGCTCGACCCGCCGCCGCGGTGGTGGTGCTCCCAGCAGTCCGGCGCCGTCATCGACCGCCTGGTCGACGACCCGATCGACTCGATCGTCTTCGCCACCGACGGCAAGACCTTCGACGACACGATCAAGGCCATCGGCCTGCCGACGATGCAGTACTTCCACGTCTCCTTCTACGAGCCGGCACCGGCGACGCTGAGCGCGGCCGAAGACCTGTTGCAGCGCTCGAAGGACCTCGTCGCCGACGTCCGCGCCGACCTGACCGCCCAGGGCCTCGGCTCGCTGATCGCCGCCGACGTCCCGGACTTCGGGCGGTCGGTGCAGATCTCCCGCCAGGCGCAGGACAACGTGTTCGTCTCGATCCTGCCGCTCGCGCTGATCAGCGTCCTGGTCGGCTGCGCGGGCCTCGGCACGGTGGCGCTGCAGTGGTACCAGCGGCGGCACGCGCAGCTGCGGCTGCTCTCCGCGCGCGGCAGCGGCCCGGCGGCGCTCGGCGGCCTGGCCGTCGCCGAATTGGGGCTGCCGATCCTGCTCGGCGGCGCGGTGGGTGCGCTCGCGGCGCGGCTCCTGCTCGGCGTGTACGGCCCGCCCGGTGCCCCCGATCCGTCGGCCGAGCTGCGCGCCGCCGGGGTCGCGGCCGGGACCCTGGCCGTGTCGGTGGTGCTGCTGGCGCTGGTCGTGGCGGTGCGGGTGCACCGGGAGTTCGAGCTGGGCCGGGTGCGCCGCGGCGGCAACCGGGTGCGGGTGCTGGCGTACTTCCCGTGGGAGCTGGCGACGGCGGGCATGGCGTGGCTGGGCTGGACGCGCCTGGCGCACTACGGCACGACGTCGCGGCTGGGCAATCCCCTGCCGCAGGTGGACCCGCTGGCGCTGACCTACCCGGTGTTCGTGGTGCTGACGGTGGGACTGCTGACCGCGCGGCTGGCGTGGCTGGCGCTGCACGCCTCGCACCGGGCCCGGTTCTGGTCGCGCCCGGCGCTGCAGCTGGCCATCCGGCGGCTGGCCGGCGCCCGCGCCCCGGTGACCGGGGTGCTCGTCATCGGCACCCTCGCCATCGGCACGCTGGCCACCGGCATCGGCATCGCCAACGGCCAGGAAGAGGCCCTGGACACCAAGTCGGCGATCTTCGTCGGCAGCAACGCCCGCCTCGACACCGACAGCCCGATCGGCATGGGCCAGGTGGCGATGCCCGCGGCCATGGCCGGCACCAGCACGGTGGTCGGTGAGCTGACCGGCACCGGCAGCGTGGTGCTGGTGGTCGACCCGGCGACGTTCACCCGCGGCGCCGCGGTGGACCGCGTCCCCGGTGACGACCTGGCCGGGCTGCTCGAGCGGATCTCGCGGCCGGACCCGCGCGGGACGCCGGTGATCCGGGTCGGGCACACGGCCAAGCAGAACACCAAGCTGCCCGACGACCTGCCCGACGCGATCGTCGCCGGTGATCTGCCGGTGTTCCCGATGATCGGCACCTCCCCCGGGTACGTCGTCTCGCGCACGGTGCTCAGCCACGCCCAGCTGGACGGCATTCCGAAGTGGAGCGTGCTGACCACCGCGCCGATGGCGGAGGCGACCACGGCGCTGCGGGCGGCGGGGGTGTTCATCCCGAACCGGATCAGCCGGGAGTCCGCTTTGGACGGTCTGCCGTTCTTCGTGGTGTCGTGGACGTTCTCGTTCGTGGCGCTGCTGGGCGCGGTGCTCGGCGTGGTGGCGGTGCTGGCCCTGCTGGTGGCGGTCGAGGTCCGGCGGCGGCAGAACGCGCTGGCCGGTGCGCTGGTGCTGCGGATGGGCATGCGGCCGCGGACGCTGCTGGCCAGTCACCTGATGGAGCTGGGTGCGCTCAGCGGGCTGGCGATCGTGGTCGGGGTGGTGTGCGGGGTTTCGGTGGCCGGCCTGTCGGTGCCGCGGTTCGACCCGGCGACGTTCCTCGCGCCGCGGTCGGAGCTGCCGGATCCGCTGCCGTTCGTGCTGACCGTCGTCGTGATCGGCGTGGCGGTGGTCGCGCTGGCCGGCTGGATCGCGGTGCGCTCGGTGCGCACCGCCCGGACCGCGGAGCTGATCCGTGCCTGAGAAACCCATCTTTTCCCTGCGCGGCATCGGCGTCGACTACCCGACGCCCGCCGGGGTCGTCACCGGTGTCGACGACGTCAGCCTCGACGTGCCCGCGCGCGGGATGACCGTGCTCGCCGGCCCGTCCGGGTCGGGGAAGTCGACGCTGCTGCGGGTGCTGGGGCTGTTCGAGCAGCCCGCGCGCGGCACGCTGACGTTCCAGGGCGCCGATGTCCGCAAGCTCAAGCACCGCGAGCGGCGGGCGCTGCGGCGGCACCACCTCGGCCTGGTGTTCCAGAACCCGGGCGACAACCTGCTGGGCTACCTGACGGTCGCGGAGAACCTGCACGCCGCGGCCGAGGCCGCCGGCACCGAGTGCAACGCCGAGGACATCCTCGGGCAGCTGGGCCTGCACGGCACCGGCGGCTGGAAGATTCCGGCGCTCTCGGGCGGGCAGCAGCAGCGGCTGGCGTTCGGGTGCGTGCTCGCCGCGCGCTCGACGGTGATCCTGGCCGACGAGCCGACGTCGCAGCTGGACGAGGCGTCGGCCGATCTGGTGCTGGACACCCTGCGGTACCTGGTGGACCAGGACTTCGCGGTCCTGGTCGCCTCGCACGACGAACGCCTGATCGACCTCGGCGCCCGGGTCGCCCGGCTGCACAAGGGCGCGCTCGAGGGCATCGAAGAACGGGAGCTGCCGGCATGACAGTCGTGGAAGCGGTCGGCCTGCGCCGCAGTTTCACCCACCCCAGCGGCGACATCGAGGTGCTGCGCGGGCTGGAACTGCGCGTCGGCGCCGGGGAGCTGGTGACGGTGTCGGGCCGGTCCGGGTCGGGCAAGAGCGCGCTGCTGGCGCTGCTGTGCGGGTTCGACTCCCCCGATTCGGGATGCGTGCTGCTCGACGGCGTCCCGATCAGCGGCGCGCCGCCGTGGCACACCTGCGCGGTGCTGCCGCAGGCGCTCGGGCTGGCCAACGAGCTGACGATCGCCGAGAACGTGGCCTTGCCGCTGCGGCTGCGCTCGGACGTCCCGCGCCCGTCGCCCGCGGCGATCGCCGAGCGGGTGGGCGGGCTGCTGGACGAGCTGGGCATCGGCGACCTCGGCGACCGCTACCCCCTGGAGGTGTCGTTCGGGCAGCAGCAGCGGGTGGCCTTGGCCCGCGCGGTCGCCGGACGGCCGCGGGTCCTGCTCACCGACGAGCCGACCGCGCACCTGGACGCCGGCTCGACGCCCCGGGTGCTCCGGCTGCTGCGCCGGTGCGCCGAGGAGGGCGCGGCGGTGATCGTCGCGACGCACGACGACGAGGTCCACCGCATCGCCGACCGCCGCGTCCGCCTGCTCGACGGGGTCCTCACCGCGCTGCTGGACTGACGGAGCGTCCGGGTCCGGCCGCGCCCGGCCGCCTCTTTACCGCGTCGCCGAACCGACCGAACTCCCCGAGCCCGGCACCTCGGCGTAGTCCGGCAGCTCGACGCCGTTGATCGCGCGCTCGACCACCGGCATGACCGCCTCCATGTCGAGCTCGGCGCCGTCGCGGCTCTGGACGTGCAGGCGGCCGATCTCCTGGTTGGCCTCGACGTACGGGCGCATCAGCGTCTCGTACGCGGCGAACCCGGCCTCCGGGTCCCACCCGGCGGCGGCCAGCTCGCCCGCCAGCAGGTAGGCGCCGACCAGGGCCAGCCCGGTGCCGCCGCCGGACATCGGTGACGAGCAGAACGCCGCGTCGCCGATCAGCCCCACCCGGCCGTGCGACCAGCGGTCCATGACCACCTGGGCGACCTGGTCGAGGTAGAAGTCCGGGGTGTCGTCCAGGTGCGCGAGGATCTCCGCGGTCCGCCAGCCCAGGCCGGCCATCCGCTCGCGCAGCAGGTTCTTCTGCGCTTCGATGTCGCGGTGGTCGACGTCGAAGCCGTCGGCCGGAAAGGACAGCATCGCCATCGCCCGGGTGTCGTCCTTGAGCGGCCGCAGGCCGGCGGAGCGGCCTTCGTGCTGGTAGTCGAGCACCCAGCGGTCGATGCCGAACTCGTTGGGCACGCTGTAGAAGGCCAGCACCATCCCGAGGTGGCGGACGAACCGCTCGCGCGGCCCGAAGACCATCGCCCGCAGGGCCGAGTGCAGCCCGTCGGCCCCGATCACCAGGTCGAAGCGCCGGCGGCTGCCGCTCGCGAAGGTGACGTCGACGCCGTCGGCGTCCTGGGCCAGCTCGGCGATCCGGTCGCCGAACAGGTATTCCACGCCGTCCCGGGTGTCGTCGTAGAGCACCTGGGACAGGTCTCCGCGCAGGATCTCGATGTCGGCGATGTAGCCGTCGCCCCCGTCGTCCTCCGCGCTGAAGGTCTCCAGCACGTTCCCGTCGGCGTCCACGTGGTGCGCGCCGGCGGTCTCCGTGCGGGCCGCGCGCACCGCCGCGTCCAGCCCCATCAGCCGGATGACCTCCTTGGCCACCCCGCGCGCGTCCACCGCCTGCCCGCCGGGCCGCAGTCCCGGCGCCCGCTCCACGACGGTCACCTCGGCGCCCCGCCGCCGCAGCCAATGCGCCAGCGCGGGCCCCGCGATGCTCGCCCCGGCCACCAACACCCTGCTCCCGCTCACCGCGGTCCCCCCATCGCCGTCCGGATGCCGGTCCGGAGTGTAGCGGCGCGGGCCGCGCCAATCGATCAGGAATCGAGAAGCGCTGGTCAGCGGAGCGCGAATAGCGTCAGCGACGTACCGCAGACCACGACTTCAGGAGCACCGAAGATGAGCACCCAGGGGATCAAGACCGTCCTGCACCCCGTCACCGACCTGGCCGCCGCCAAGGCCGTCTACACCGCGCTGCTGGGCACCGAGCCGCAGGCCGACGCGCCCTACTACGTCGGCTACGACGCCGAGGGCCAGCACATCGGGCTGGTGCCGAACGGCGCGCAGCAGGGCATGACCGGGCCGGTGACCTACTGGCACGTCGGCGACATCGAGGCGAAGCTCGCCGAGGTGACCGCGGCGGGCGGGAAGGTCAAGGACGAGCCGAAGGACGTCGGCAACGGGCGCCTGGTGGCGACCTTCACCGACCCCGACGGCAACGTCCTCGGCGTGCTGCAGGACCCGCAGTCCTAGTCGAGCGCGGTGGCCCGGCTGACCTCCTCCCAGGCGGCCAGGTCCGCCGCGACGGCCTCGTGGTGGGCGCGGATCGCTTCGACGGCGTCCGCGCCCAGCGCGAGGCGCAGCGGGGCGTCGTCGCTGCCGACCGCCCGGACGATCGCCGCGGCGGCCTTGGCCGGGTCGCCGGGCTGGGTGCCGTCCATGTTTTCGACCGCTTCGCGGGTTCCGCCGGTCGACACCGCGTAGGCGTCGATCGTGCGGGAGCGGTGCATGCGGCCGCCGCCGAACTCGGTGCGGAACGCGCCCGGCTCGACGATCAGCACCTTGACCCCGAACGGCGCCACCTCGGCGGCCAGCGCTTCCGAGATGCCTTCCAGGGCGAATTTCGCCGCGCAGTAGGCGGCGAAACCCGGCGGGGCCACCTGCCCGCCCATGGAGCTGAGCTGCACGACCGTGCCGCTGCCCTGCGCGCGCAGGTGCGGCAGCACCGCCTTGGTGACCGCGACCGCGCCGAAGAACATGACCTCCATCAGCGCGCGCAGCTCGTCCATGGTGAGTTCTTCGACCGCGCCGACCGATCCGCTGCCGGCGTTGTTGACCACGACGTCGATCCGGCCGAACGTTTCGAGCGCGGTCTTGACCGCCGCGTCGATCTGCCCGGGGTCGGTGACGTCCAGTGCCGCGGTCCGGAGCCGGTCGCCGCCGCGCGCCTGGAGCTCGGCGAGGGTTTCCGGCCGGCGGGCGGTGGCCAGCACGCGGTCGCCCGCGGCCAGCGCGGCCAGCGCGATCTCCCGGCCGAAGCCCGCGGAGCAGCCGGTGATCAGCCAGACGCGGCCGTCGGTGTTCGTCATTTTCGGTTCCTCCCAGTGCTTTCCTCCCTTCCATCCTGGGGACGATCACGGCCGGGCCGCCAACACCGATGTCCTGCCGCGGCTACAGTCGGAGCCTGTGACCCCCGAGTTGCGCCAGCTCCGGTACTTCGTGGCCGTCGCCGAGGCGACCAGCTTCACCCGCGCGGCCGCCGGGCTGCACCTGGCGCAGCAGTCGCTGTCCCAGCAGATCACCGTGCTCGAACGCGCCCTCGGCGTGCGGCTGTTCGACCGCGACCCGCGCGGGACACGGCTCACCGCCGTCGGCCGGCTCTTCCTGCCCGAGGCCCGTGCGGTGCTGGCGCGCGCCGACGAAGCCGTGGCGACGCTCGGGCGGGCGGTCCGCGGCGAGATCGGCGACGTCCGGCTCGTCTTCCTCGCCACGACGGCGAACTACCTGCTGCCGCCGGTGGTCCGCGCGGTCCGGGAGCAGCTGCCCGGGCTGGCGGTGACGACGGCCGAGGCATCGATCGCCGAGCTCGTCGAGGGCCTGCGCGAGGGCCGGTTCGACCTGGCGTTCACCCGGCCGCCGCTGGTCGCGGATCTGGAGTCGCGCACGTTGCTGACCGAAGAGGTGTGCGCGGTGCTCCCTGCCGAGCACCCGCTGGCCGGGCGGGCGTCGCTGAAGCTGGCCGACCTGGCCGACGAGCCGTGGGTGCTCACCCCGCGCGCGAGCTGGGAGCCGTGGCACCGGAGCTACGACGACGACTTCGCCGCCGCCGGCTTCACCCCGCGGGTGGTGCAGCGGGCCGCGACCGTGCAGGGCCTGCTCGGGCTGGTCGCGGCGGGCGTCGGTGTCACCCGGCTGGCCCGCTCGTCCCACAGCCTGCGCCGGTCCGGGGTGGCGTTCGTGCCCCTGGACGGCGATGTCGCCCGCACGGAACTGGTGTGGGTGCCCGGCGAGGACACCCCGGCGGTGCGGGCGATCGCCGAGGTGGCGGTCGCCCTGGCGGCGGCGACGGACCTGACTCAGGCGGGCTGACCGCTTTCGGTGGGCAGGCCGGCGCTCACCCAGTCTTCGATGCCCGCGGCGTACTTGCGGACGTCGGTGTAGCCCAGCCGTTCCAGCTGCGCGGCGACCTGGCCGCTGTTGGCGCAGGCGGGGTTGGAGCAGTAGGTGACGATCGCGGCGGCCTTGTCCGGCAGGAGCCGCGGTGCCTTGGCGGCGACGTCGTCGGCGACGACGTTGATCGCTCCGGGCAGGTGCCGGGTCTCGTAGTAGGAGGCGGGCAGCGCGTCGACGAGGACGAGCGTGCCGGCGGCGAGCCCGGCGCGGAGCGTGGCGCGGTCGATGGTCTCGGTCATGGCGGGCCTTTCAGAAGGTCTTGGCGGTGTCGCGGGCGGCCTCGTGGGCGATCCGGCCGAGTTCTTCGGCGTCGCCGGTGAGGGTGGGGTGGAAGCGGATCTCGGTGACGTCGTCGATGCCGGTCCAGTTGAGCCAGCCGGTGAAGAACGGGGCCTGGAAGTCCACGCCGAACTCCGGGCCGAGCCCGGGCGCCCACACCGCGCTGGTGTAGATGACCGCGGCGCGCTTGCCGCGGCCTTCGAGCAGGTGGCGGTAGCCGGTGACCGGGTCGACGCCGAAGACCCAGCCGGGCTGGGACACGACGTCGACGAACTGCTTGAGGACGTAGGGCACGCCGGAGTTCCACATCGGCACGCTGACCAGGATCCGGTCGGCGGCGTCGAACCGGGCGAACGCCGCCCGCGCCGCCGCCCACGCTTCGGCTTCCTCGCCCTGCGGGGTGCCGCCGCCGAAGACGGTCATCTTGGCGCGGGCCGCGGCCGGGCCGAAGGTGGGAAGGGAGCCGTCCCAGAGGTCCCATTCGTCGATCTCGGCGTCCGGGTGGAGGCTGCGGTAGGTGTCCAGGAAAGTAGCTGCCAGGCGCAGCGATTGGGACGCTTCGCCTCGTGGGGACGCGGAAATGTGCAGCAGATCGGGCATGGCGATGCTCCTCGTTGGGGTGGCGGCTTTCGCCGGAGCGAGAATCGGACTAGAGTCCGCTTATGTCCTCGAACCGTAGCGGACCGCAGTCCGCTTCGTCAACGCCCCCCGGGCTGCCGGTGCTCGGCGCTCCCGTCCGCGAGCGGGCCGACGCCGCCCGCAACCGGATCCGCGTCCTGGAAGCCGCCGAGACGCTCTTCGCCGAACGCGGGGTCGACGCGGTCACCATGGACGACGTCGCGGGCGCCGCCGGCGTCGGCAAGGGCACGCTCTACCGCCGCTTCGGCGACAAGGGCGGCCTCGCCATGGCCCTGCTCGACCAGCGGGAACGCGAACTGCAGGAGCGGATCCTCACCGGGCCGCCACCCCTGGGCCCCGGCGCCGGCCCCGCGGACCGGCTCGGCGCGTTCATCGAGGCCTACCTCGGCCTCCTCGACCGGCAGCTGGACCTCGTCCTGCTGTCCGAGACCGCCACGACCGGGGCCCGGTTCCGCACCGGCGCGCACACGCTGTGGCGGCAGCACTGCCGACACCTGCTCGAAGCCGGCGGCGCGAAGGGTGCCGAGATCGCCGCGGACGTCCTGCTCGCGGCCCTCTCCGCCGAACAGGTGCGGCACTGGCGGCGGGACCGGGAGATCGGCTCGGCGACCCTGGCGGAGTCGCTCGTCCGGCTGGTGCGGAGCTGGCTACCGTGACGCACCGTGTCCGACGCCGGGCCGGTCCGTAGAATCGGGGGCGATGCGACGTCTTCGGTGGTACTGGGGAGCCCTCGTCCTCGCGTGCGTGGCCTTGCTGGCCGGCTTGTTCGTCTTCTTCGGCTCCGAAAGCCAACCCGGGCGGCCGCAGCCACGGCAGGGTCCGCCGGGCACCGGCCCGCTCACCGTCGTCGCGATGGGGGACAGCACGGTTTCCGGCGAAGGCGCCGGCCAGTACACCGCCGCCACCAACGGCCAGGGCGGCAACTGGTGCCACCGCTCCCCCAACGCCTTCGTCGGGAAGATCGCCGCTCCGGGCATCACCGCGCACGTCAACCTCGGCTGTTCCGGCGCACCCGCCGAGCAGGTCGCGCTCGGCGAGGTCAAGCAGTGGACCGAGGTGTCGCAGGCGCAGCAGCTGGCCGCGCTGGTGAAGGACCACCGGGTGGCCGCGGTGGTGATCGCGGTCGGCGCGAACGACGAGCCGAAATTCTCCAACCAGGTCAACGAGTGCTTCAAGGCGTGGTTCGACCCCGGCGGCCCGGCGTGCAGCGACGCGCTGAAGCAGACCTGGCAGTCCAAAGTGGACGCGATGGTGCCGAAGGTCGCGAAGGCGGTCTCGGACGTGAAGGCGGTGCTCGCGCGAGCGGGGTACGTCCCGGCGGACTACCAGCTGATCCTGCAGTCCTACGCGGCCCCGATCGGCCCCGACCTGCCGGAGGACCTGCGCAGCCTCAACGGCTGCCCGTTCCGCTCCGAAGACCTGCGCTGGATCGCCCAGACCGGCATCGGCGTGCTGTCCTCGGGCCTGAAGGCGGCCGCCCAGCAGACCGGGGCCCGGTTCCTGGACCTGGCCAAGGCGGGCGTCAAGCACGAGGCCTGCAGCGGCGGCGCCAACCCGGCGACGGAGTGGTTCACCCGGCTGACGCTGCAGCTGTCCGACCTCACCCAGGCCGAGCGCGCCGGCCACGCGCTCCAGGAGTCGTTCCACCCCAACGCCGCCGGCCACACGGCGATCGCCAACTGCCTCACGGAGTTCATCGCGGCCAAGGACGGCAACGCCTCCTGCCTCGCCGGCGCGGACGGCAAGCTCCACGCGGTCCCTGAGGTCGTGGCCCGCTGACCCAAAGGGTCGCCGCACGTACCCAGAGAGTCGGCCTGCGTACCCAGAGGGTCGGCCTGCGTACCTGGAGGGTCGGCTCGCCATCCGACCCTCCAGGTACGCAAACCGACCGCCCAGGTACGCAGGCCGACTGCCTGGGTACGCGATCCGACCCTCCGGGTACGTCAGCCGACTTTGCGGACCGCGGTCGTTTCCATGTCGGCGGGGGTGCCGTCCGAGCCGAGCGGGGTCAGCCGGGGCAGCGGGAGGCCGTGGTCGTCGACGAGGACCGAGTGCTCCTCGCCGGGGGCGAACGCGTGCCGTTCGCCCCACTGCCGCAGGGCCACGACGACCGTGAACAGGTCGCGCCCGGCCGGGGTCAGCACGTAGACCTGCCGACGGCCCGTGGGCGCGGTCCGCCGGTCGAGGACGCCGCGGTCGACCAGGCGGCGGAGCCGGTCGGTGAGGATGTTGCGGGCGATGCCGGTGCGCTGCTGGAAGTCGGTGAACGACCGGGCGCCGTCCATGGCGTCGCGCACGACGAGCAGACTCCAGCGGTCGCCGACGAGGTCGAGCGTGCGCGCCACGGGACAGCTCGGGTCGGTCCAGTCCTCGGCCACCACACCTCCGGAAGAGTTGCTGTTCGAAACCATTCTGCCGTACGGTCAGATCAGTTGCAAACTGCTACTGATGGGGGCTGGCATGGGCCGGAACACGGTGCTGGCGGCGGTGTGCGCAGTCGCGGTCGCGAGCATCTACGCAGCTCAGCCCGCACTCGCCGGGATGGGCGCGGACCTGGCCGTGCCGGCGGCCGGCCTCGGCTGGATCGTCGCGGCCGGCCAGCTCGGCTACCTGGCCGGGCTGGCGCTGCTCGTTCCCCTGGGCGACCTTCGGGACCGGCGCAAGCTCATCGCGGCGCACCTGATCATGACGGCGGTGGGCGCGGTGGTCGCCGCGGCCGCGACCCGGCTCTGGATGCTGCTGGCCGGACTCGCGCTCGCCGGCCTGTTCGCGGTCGTCGTCCAGACGACGGTCGCCTACGCCGCGGCGAGCGCCACCCCCGCCGAACGCGGCCGCACCCTCGGCGCGGTGACGTCCGGAGTCGTCCTCGGCATCCTCGGCGCCCGGGTCGCGGCGGGAGCACTGACCACGGCGTGGGGCTGGCGCAGCGTGTACGTCGTGCTCGCCGGGCTCCTGGTGACGCTGGCGGCGGTGGTGCTCAAGACGCTGCCGCCCGACCCGCGCACCGGCCCTTCCTCGTACCGGGAAGTGCTGACGTCGCTGGGAAAACTGTTCCGCGAACGGCTGTTCGTCTCCCGCGGCTTGATCGCGTTCTTCCTGTTCGCCTCGTTCGGCACGCTGTGGAGCGGGCTCGCGCTGCCGCTCGCGGCCGCACCGTGGCGGCTGAGCCCGGCGCAGATCGGCCTGTTCGGCTTGGCGGGCCTGGTCGGGGCGCTGGGTGCCGCCCGGGCGGGCCGCTGGGCCGACGCGGGCTTCGCGCGCCCGGTCACCGTCGGCGCCCTCGCCCTGCTCGCCGTCTCGTGGGCGGCGATCGGGCCGGTGTCGTGGTCGCTGTGGCCGGTGATCGGCGGTGTGATCGTGCTCGACTTCGCCGTGCAGGCCGTGCACGTGAGCAACCAGCACCTGCTGACCACCGCGCACCCGGACACCACCAGCAGCGCGATCGGCGGCTACATGCTCTTCTACTCGCTCGGCTCGGCCCTGGGCGCCACGGCGACGACGGCCGCGTTCGCCGTCGCCGGCTGGGCGGGTTCCAGCGCGCTCGGCGCGGGGTTCGCCTTGTGCGCCCTGGCGGCCGCTCTCACAGGTCGAGCGCGGCCCGCAACGCGATGTCGATGCGCTCCTGGACGTCCTGGTCGATTTCGGCGACGCGCTCGTCGAACCACGGGCGGTAGAGCCGGGTGAGGTTGAGCGTCGACACCCAGTAGCGGGCGTCAACGGCCACGCCGAGGATGTCCATCGGGTCGCGGTCGAGCAGTTCGGTGCCGAGCAGCCACGGGCGCTCGGACTCGTTCACCCCGTCCGAGGACAGCAGCACCACCGTGCGCTGCCGGGCCGGGTCGGTCGGGGGGTGGTACGTCCAGACTTCACCCCTGCGCACGCAGATCCTTCTCCGCCGCGCTCAGCTCGGCCTCGTCCGATTCCGCGGCGGCCGGTTCCGGCTTCTGCGGGGTGTAACCCGTGCGCACCGCCTCGCGCCTGGCCGCCTTCGACAGCCAGGACGAGACCGAGATTCCGTGGGCTTTCGCGGCTCGTTCGGCGAATTCCAGCGCGCCGCTGTCCAGCGAAAGGGTGACCTTACGTGTTGCCATACCTTTTACCGTACCAGTGCCCCGGCCGCCGGACGGGGCACCGGCGTCAGAACGTCGGCGAACGTCCCTCGAACGGCGTAGAGAGCACCACCGTCGTGCGGGTCGACACCTTCGCCGCCTCCCGGATCCGCCGCAGCAGGTCCTCCAGGGCCAGCGGCGACTGGACCCGCACCAGCAGGATGTAGGACTCGTCGCCGGCCACGGAGTAGCACGACTCGATCTCCTTGATGTGCTGGATCCGCTGCGGGTAGTCGTCCGGGGCCGCGGGGTCGTTGGGGGTCAGCGAAATCAGCGCCGTCAGCGGGAGCCCGATCTGCTCGCCGTCGAGCCGGGCGGTGTAGCCGAGGATGACCCCGCGCTGCTCGAGGCGGCGCACCCGCTGGTGCACCGCCGACACCGACAGCCCGACCCGCTCGGCGAGGTCGGTGAAGCTGCGCCGCCCGTCCGCCGCGAGCTCCTGGACGATCGACTGGTCCAGCGGCTCCAGGCCGCCGGCGGTCATGCGTCCAGCACGACGAGCTCGTGCGGCTGGTTGTTGACGGACTCGGCACCGTCGGCGGTGACGATCACGATGTCTTCGATCCGGGCGCCCCACCGGCCCGGCTGGTAGATGCCCGGCTCGACGCTGAAGGCCATGCCCGGCTCCAGCGGCAGCGCGTTGCCGGCGATGATGTACGGCTCCTCGTGCACGTCCAGGCCGATGCCGTGGCCGGTGCGGTGGATGAAGTACTCGCCGAACCCCGCCTCGGCGATGACGTCGCGCGCGGCGGCGTCCACGGCCTCGGCGGTGACGCCCGGCTTGACCGCGGCCACCGCGGCGGCCTGGGCGCGCTGCAGCACCGCGTAGGTCTCGGCCACGTCGGCGTCCCGCGGCGTCCCGACGGCGTAGGTGCGCGTGGAGTCGGAGTTGTAGCCGGCCGGCAGCGGGCCGCCGATGTCGACGACCACGACGTCACCCTTCTCGATGACCCGCTCGGAGACGTCGTGGTGCGGGCTGGCCCCGTTCGGACCGGACCCGACGATCACGAAGTCCGCCTGGACGTGGCCCTCCTCGACGATGGCCGCGGCGATGTCGGCGCCGACCTCGGCCTCGGTGCGGCCCGGCCGCAGCCACTCGTGGACGCGGGCGTGCACGCGGTCGATCGCCGCGCCGGCTTCGCGCAGCGACGCGATCTCGGCGGCGTCCTTGCGCATCCGCAGTTCCCGGACCACGGGACCGGCCAGCGTCTGCTCGGCGTCGCCGAGGGCGGCCCGCAGGGCGAGGACGTGCAGGGCGGGGGTGAAGTCGCTGACGGCGACCCGCCCCGGCTTGCCGAGCCGGTCCGCGACGAGCTTGTACGGGTCGTCGCCGTCCACCCAGGTGAGCAGCTCGACGCCGAGGTCGTCGGTCGGGACGTCGGCGTACCCGGGCGCCTCCAGCTTCGGCACGACCAGCGCGGGGGTGCCGTCGGCGGGGACGACGAGGGTGGTCAGCCGCTCGAACGAGCCGCCGGCCTGCCCGAGCAGGTACCGCAGGTCGGAGCCGGGCGCGATCAGCAGGGCATCGGTGCTCGCGGCGGCCGCGGCAGCGCGGGCACGGTCCAGCCGCGCCCGCAGGGCGGCGGCGTCGGGAGCGGGGGTGTGAAGGGATCGGCGCGACATGAACGCGAGCCTAGTGGGGCGGCGGGCGAAGCGAACGCGCCCGGGGCGCGACATGCCGGGCCGGGTGACCCGCGCCGCCACTCCCCCCTCCCGGTCGTGAGTGGTAAGGCGGGTTAGAACCCGCCTTACCACTCACGACCCCGGGGCGGGAAGGAGATCGCGGTGCGTCGTGCCCCGCCACCGGCGTCCACCATGGCAGGCTGTGCGGGTGACCGGATCCCTTGCGCTGCTCGACTCCGCGAGCCTGTACTTCCGCTCCTTCTTCGCCCTGCCCGACTCGATGCGCGCCGCGGACGGGACGCAGGTCAACGCCGTGCGCGGGTTCGCCGACACGATCGCGCGGATCCTCACCGACCGGCGGCCCGCGCGGCTGGTCTGCTGCCTCGACGCCGACTGGCGGCCGAAGTTCCGGACCGACCTGCTGCCCAGCTACAAGGCGCACCGGGTGGCCGAGGAGACCGGCAGCGGCCCGGACGTCGAAGAAGTGCCCGACACGCTCACCCCGCAGGTGCCGATCATCCTCGATCTGCTCGAAGCGTTCGGGTTCGCCACCGCCGAAGCCGCCGGCTACGAGGCCGACGACGTCATCGGCGCCCTCGCCACCCGCGAGAAGTCCGACCCGGTCGAGGTCATCACCGGCGATCGGGACCTCTTCCAGCTCGTGCGCGCCGAACCCACCCCCACCTCGGTCATCTACGTCGGCAAGGGCTGGGCCAAGGCCGAAGTGCTGGGCCCGGCCGAGATCGCCGAGCGCTACAGCCTCCCCCGCGACACCGCCGGGCCCGCCTACGCGGACATGGCCGCCCTGCGTGGCGACCCGTCCGACGGACTGCCCGGGGTCGCGGGCATCGGCGAGACGACCGCCGCGAAGCTGATCACGCAGTTCGGGTCGCTCGAAGCCCTCGTCGCCGCGGGCCGAGCCGGGGACTCCGCACTCCCCCTCAAGACGCGGTTGCGGCTGAAGGACGCGGCGGACTACCTCGCGGTCGCCCCGACCGTGGTCCGCGTGGCCGTCGACGCGCCCGTCGAGCAGTCACGCCCCGACACCGTGCCCGCGACGCCGGCCGACCCCGGGCGGGTCGCCGAGCTGGCCGAACGGTGGAACCTCGGCAACTCCGTCGAACGGCTGCTCAAGGCCCTGCCCGGCGCCTAGAAGTGGGTGCCGCACCACGGCGCGGCCGTCGTGGTGAACAGCTCGTCGGCCCGGGCGAGCGCCACCGGGTCGCGCACGTCGATGCGGCCCGCCTCGGCCAGCGTCGTCGCGGCCCAGTGCCCGAGGTAGAGCATGCCGAGCGTGTCGACGTCGAGCGCCAGGTCCGCGGCCGCGTCGGTGCGCCGGGCGCCGTCCGGGCCGACCTCGTAGTGCCCCGCGTTGGCCGGCAGCACCCGGTCGGTCACCGCGAGCACCACCGGGCCGGCCGCGCGGTAGGTGCGGGCGGCGAGCGCGGCCGCGACGTCGACCGGGCGCAGCCACAGGTCGTCCTCGACCGACGCGGTGGCCGCGTGCCGGTGGTCGGTCAGCATCAGGGCGAGGGGCTCGTCGACCGGGCGGTGGCGGGCGTGGACCTCCGAAACCAGGTCCACCGACAGCAGGTACCGCCAGAGCGCGGCCCGCGCCGCCGGGCCGGCCGCGTGCAGGTCGTGGACGTCCAGCACGGCCCCGTGGTCGGGTGCATCGAACGACCGGCGGGTGATGGTGTCGTACACGACGAACCCGTCGTCGCCGTCCGGTCCACTGTGGACGGCGACGAGGTGGCCGTCGTCCGGGCCCACGTGCCGGTCGTGCGAAATCGGCCACCACCGCGCCGGGCGCCCGATCATGCCCGGCCGGTGCAGGCCGATCCGCCGGTACAGCCCCGGAATCTCCTCCACCGCCTCCTCGGGCGTGAGCAGCCGGACGTCGCCCCCGGTCGCGACACGCTCGTGGAGCCGCGCCGCCGGCCGCGACACCCGCAGGGTCTTGCCGAGCGCGGCCGAGCCGTAGCCGAACCGCCCGTAGATGGTCGGCTCGCTGGCGTGCAGGACCGCCAGCGGCAGCCCCCGCGCGGCGAAGTCGGCCAGCTGGACGGCCATCATCGCGCTGAGCACCCCGCGGCGGGTCCGGTCGGCGCGGACGCCGACACCTTCCACCGCGGCGACCGGCAGCGTCCGCCCGCCCGGGACGGCGATCTCGGTGTCGTAGGCGCTGACGATCCCGATCGGGCTCCCGCCGTCGAACGCGCCGAACTTGTGCGCGGCCGGCCAGGACTCCCCGGCCCGGGCCCAGAGGTCGTCGGTGGCGCGCCGGCTGTGCAACGCGCGGCGCAGCAGGTCGAACGTGCTGCGCCGCTCGTCTTCGGTGATCGGGCGGACGTCGAAGTCGGTCATCCTCCCGATCCTGCCGCGGGACCTCCGGCCCGGCACCCGGTTTTCCGCGCCCTCAGAAGTGGCTGCCGCTCCAGGCCGCCGACCCGGTCCCGAACAGCAGGTCCGCCGCTTCCGGGGCGGCCGGGTCACGCACCTCGATCCGCCCGGCCGCCGCCAGCGCCGAAGGCCGCCAGGTCCCGAGGTACATCATGGCCAGGGTGGTGACGTCCAGGCGGAGCCCGGCCGGCCGGTCCGTGCGCTCGGCGCCGTCCGGGCCGACGCGGTAGGTGCCGCCGTTGGCGGGCAGCAGCGGGTCGGTCACCTCGAGCACCACCGGGTCGGCGGGTCCGTATACGCGGCCGGCCAGTGCGGCGGGGACGTCCACGAGCCGGATCCAGTGCTCGTCGCCGATCCGGTCGACGCTCCCGCACCGGTGGTCGGCGAGCAGCAGCTCGATCGGATCGTCGAGCGGGCACGACCCGACGACGACCCGGTCGACCAGGTCGACGCCGAGCAGGAACCGCCACAGCCCGGCGAACGCGCCCGGCGAACCGGCGAACAGGTCCGCCACCTCCAGGGTCCTGGTCCACGGGTGGGCGAGCGCTCCGCCGACGTGGTAGGTCGCGAACCCGTCCGGCCCGCCGGGGCCGTGGTGCACGACCGCCTTCGCCGGCGGGGTGTGCCGGCGCAGCTGCGTTTCGTAGAGCCGCCAGAGCACCTCCGGCCGGCTCATCATCCCCGGCCGGCGCTCGAGGCCGTCGTAGACACCCGGGCAGACGGCCATCGCCTCGCCGAGGTCCAGCAGCTCCAGCTCCCCGCCCGCCGGAGCGTCCGGACGCAGCCGCGCCCGGTGCCGGTCGACGCTGTAGGTGCGGTGCCGCGTCGCCAAGCCGTAGCCGTACCGGCCGTAGATCCCGGCTTCGGTCGCGAGCAGGTTCGCGAACACCACCCCGCGCGCGGCGAAGTCCGCCAGCTGCGTCGTCATCAGCGCCCGCAGCACGCCCCGGCGGGTGCGGTCGGCCCGCACTCCCACCGACGTCACCCCCACCATCGGCAGCCGCGCGCCACCGGGCACCGTCAGCTCCGCGTCGAACGACCGGGCCGTCCCGACGAGCTCCGGATCGAACGCCCCGATCGCGCCGCCGGGCTGGTAGTACTGCGCCGCGTACTCCCATTCGGCGTCGTCGGACGGGGGGAAGTGCACACTCTCCCGGAACAGGTTGCTCGCCGCCCGGTGCTCCGCGGTCTCCAGCGTCCGGATCTCGAAGTCGCTCATGCCCGGATCTTCTCCGGAAACGCCGAAGCCCGGCCACCGGAAAAATCCGGCAGCCGGGCCGCGGGCACGCTACTTGGAGACGGGCGGGGAAACCTCGTAGTTGCCGCCGTCGCCCTTCACCGTGATCGGCACCTGCTGCGGCTTCCCGGCGATCGTGGCGGTGCACTCGAACTTCGCCCCGTCCTCCACCTTCTGCTCGGCGGGGCAGGTGACGCCGGTGACGCCGTCGATCTTGTAGGTCTCGGTCAGCAGCTTCTGCACGTCGGTCTGCATCTGGGTGTTGTTGAAGACCTGCGTCTTGAAGAACCCCGGTGCGACGAAACCCAGGATCAGGACCGCCGCGACCACGACGATCGCCGCGACCACCCCGATCAGCAGGCCCTTCTTCGACTTCGCCGGCTTCTCCTCCTCCGGAGCGGCGGTGCCGGGGAACTGCTGGCCGTAGTCGTACTGGCCACCGGGCTGCTGCCCGTACTGCGGCTGTGCCTGCGGCCCGCTCTGCGGGTACGCCCCGCCCGGCTGCTGGCCGTACTGCGGCTGCGCCTGCGGCCCGCTCTGTGGATACCCGCCTCCGGGCTGCTGGCCGTAGGGCGGCGGCTGCTGCCCCCACTGCGGCTGCTGCGGCGGGGTGTACCCACCCGGCTGCTGCCCCCACTGCTGCGGTTGCTGGGGCTGCTGCGGCCGGCCCCACTGCTGCTGCTGGTTCGGGTCGTAAGAAGGCTGCTGCGGCTGTCCCCACTGCGGCTGCTCCTGCGGGCCGCTCGGCGGGTACGCGCCGCCCGGCTGCTGCCCGTACTGGGGCTGCTGTGGGTCGTTGCCGCCATACGGCGTGCTCATCTTCTGCCTCCGCCTGCTTCGCTCATCTCGCTGACCACCCCGAAACCACCGTCAAGCCGCATACCGACGGTGTCGCAAACGATCCAACCACAGGTCGGAGCCGAGCACACGCGCCCACGCTCACCGCTTGCGCCGCTTGGAGCAGGCCTAACACGAAGTTCACGCCGCTCCCGCGGCCACGACTCCGCGGCGAAGCGCCTTCACCGCCTGGGCCGCCGCCGCACCCACCGGATCCGCCTTGCCGAGCACGTCCCGGATCTGGTCGAGCAGATCGATCACCTGACGCGACCAGCGCACGAAGTCACCGGCCGACAGCTCCTGGCCGTTGGCCTCGGCCGCGGTGAGGACCTTCTCCAGGGATTCACCCCGGGCCCACCGGTAAACCGGCCACGCGAACCCCGCGTCGGGCTCCCGGGTGCGGTCGAGCCGGTGCCGCCGCTCGTCCTCGGTCAGCTCCACCCACAGCCGCGCCGTCTCCTGCCACGCCTCGGGCACCGCCCCGCCCGGCAGCCGCGGCTCCCCCGCGGTGTCCCGGCGGGCCTCGAACACCAGCGTCGACACGACCGCCGCCAGCTCGGCCGGGTTGAGCTTGCGCCACACGCCGTGCCGGATGCACTCCGCGGCCAGCAGATCGGACTCGCTGTAGAGCCGCGTCAACCGACGACCGTGCTCGGTGACGCGGTCCTCGCCGTCCCCGGCCGACTCGGGCCCCAGGTAGCCGCGCTCACCCAGCAACGCCAGGATCCGGTCGAACGCCCGCGCCAGCGAGTGCGTCGTCGCCGCGACCTTGCGCTCCAGCTGCTGCGTTTCCGCCGCGAGCCGCTGGTATCGCTCCACCCAGCGCAGGTTCGCCTCGCGCTCGGCCAGCCCGTGGCACGGGTGCGCCCGCAACGCCCGCCGCAACGCCGCCAGCTCGCCGTCTTCGTTCGCCCCCGAGCCTCGCTTCTGCCTGCCCGGCAACGAAATCCCGGCGTTCCGCAGCGTCGAGGCGATGTCCCGGCGGGTCCGCGGCGACCGCAGCTCGACGTGCTTGGGCAGCCTGATCCGGCCCAGCGCCTCCACCGGCGCCGGGAAGTCCGCCACCGACAACGGCCCCGACCACCGGTCCTCGGTCACCACCACCGGCCGCGGCTCCCGGATCGGGTCCAGCCCCGGATCGACCACCACGGCCAGCCCCGCCCGCCGCCCCGCCGGCACGGCGATGACATCACCCTTGCGCAGCTTCTCCAGCGACTCGGCGGTCCCGGCGCGGCGCGCGGCCGTGTTCTGCCGCGACAACGCCTTTTCCCGCGCCGAAATCTTCGCCCGCAGCTCGACGTACTCGAGCATGTCGTCGAAATCGCCGGTCACCGCGGCCGTGTAGCCCTTCAGCGCTTCCTTGTTCCGCTCGATCCGCCGCGCGGTCCCCACCACCGACCGGTCGGCCTGGAACTGCGCGAACGACTGCTCCAGCAGCTCCCGCGCCTCGGCCGCCCCGACCTGCGCCACCAGGTTGACCGCCATGTTGTACCCCGGCCGGAACGACGACCGCAGCGGATACGTCCGGGTCGACGCCAACCCGGCCACCTGCTTCGGATCCACCCCCGGCTGCCACGCGACGACGGCGTGCCCCTCGATGTCGATGCCCCGCCGCCCGGCCCGGCCGGTGAGCTGCGTGTACTCCCCCGGCGTCAGGTCGACGTGCGCCTCGCCGTTGTACTTCACCAGCCGCTCGAGCACGACCGTGCGCGCCGGCATGTTGATCCCCAGGGCCAGGGTCTCCGTCGCGAACACGACCTTCACCAGCCCGCGGACGAACAGCTCCTCGACGGTCTCCTTGAACGCCGGCAGCAACCCCGCGTGGTGCCCGGCGATCCCGCGCTCCAGCGCTTCCCGCCACTCCCAGTACCCGAGCACGCCCAGATCGCCCTCGGGCAGGTCCGCCGTGCGCTCCTCGATGACCCGGCGGATCTCCTCGACCTCGCCCGGCCCGTTCAGCCGCAACCCCGACCGCACGCACTGCGCCACGGCGGCGTCGCACCCCGCCCGGGAGAAGATGAACACGATCGCCGGCAGCAACCCGGCCCGGTCCAGCTGCTCGACGACGTCCACCCGCGACGGCGGCCGGAACCGCGGCATCCGCGGCGGCGCACCACGCCGGCCCCGCGGGCTCCGGAACCCCGCCGGCGCGTACTGGCGGCCGATCTCCTCGGTGCGCCGCAGCAGGGTCGGGTTGATCCGCAGCTCGGCGTTCGGCGCGTGCACGTCGTCCCCGGCGAACAGGTCCAGCAGCCGGTTGCCCACCAGCATGTGCTGCCACAGCGGCACCGGCCGGTGCTCGTCGACGACCACCGTCGTGTCGCCCCGGACCTCCACCAGCCACTCGCCGAACTCCTCGGCGTTGCTGACCGTCGCCGACAGCCCGACCACGCGGACGTGCTCGGGCAGGTGCAGGATCACCTCTTCCCACACCGCGCCGCGGAACCGGTCGGCCAGGTAGTGGACCTCGTCCATCACCACGTACCCGAGGTCGGTGATCGTCGACGACCCGGCGTAGAGCATGTTGCGCAGCACCTCGGTGGTCATCACGACCACCTGCGCGTTGCCGTTGATCGAGGTGTCCCCGGTGAGCAGGCCGACGGCGTCGCTGCCGTAGCGCGCGACGAGGTCGGCGTACTTCTGGTTAGACAGCGCCTTGATCGGCGTCGTGTAGAAGCACTTGCGGCCCTCGGCGAGCGCCAGGTGCACGGCGAACTCGCCGACGACGGTCTTGCCCGCGCCGGTGGGCGCGCAGACCAGCACACCGTGCCCGTCTTCGAGGGCCTCGCACCCGCGGATCTGGAACTGGTCGAACTCGAAGGACACTTCCGCGGCGAAGCGCGTCAGCTGGGCGTACTTCCCGCGGCGCGCGGAGGCCGCATAGGCCTCGGCCGGGGACGGAGAAGGGCTACTGGCCACCTCGTCAGGGTTTCACACCCCTCCGACAGTTCGCACGTTGCGTGCATCGACCCGCCGTATAGACCGTTATACGGGAACGGGGTCCCGGAACCGGATCGCTTGCGGCCACGTCGGAGCGGGCATGACGGAACCGTGCCCGAGCTGCGGCTTGCTGGACCAGGTGCAGCACGTGCCCGCGGTCTACCACGGCGGTCACTCGTTCTTCCGCGGTCAGGGCCCGACGGTGGCCGTGCCGATCGGCGACGGCCTCGTTCATACGAGCAGCCAGGTCAGCGGCGTGTCGGTGACGGCGGTCGCCCGCTCCCTGGACCCCTTTCCCCCGCCCCGCCGCGGCGGCGGCCTGCTGGCGGCGACGATCCTGCTGGCCCTGGTCGGCAGCTGTTTCCTGCTGCTCCCGTTCTCGGTGTCCGACGACCCGCCACCGGGCGGCGCGGCGTCGGAGGCGCTGGGTACCGCGCTGTTCGCGCTGCCGTCGGTGTGCGTATACGTCGCGGCGGGGGTGCTGGTCTGGCTGTACGTGCGCCGGGTGCGGGCGCACCGGCGGCAGCGGCGCGGAGTGCCGGCGGCCCGGCAGGTGTGGGAGCAGGGCTGGTTCTGCCACCGCTGCGGCGGCGTCTACTTCGCCGACTCGGGACGGCTGCTGACGCCGGCGCACTTCCGGCACCTGGTGGCGCGGGCGGGCGGCTACGACCGTTAGGCCAGCACGGTGAGCGCCCCGGGCACGCAGGTGGCCGTCACCGGCACCGTGCCCTGTGGTTCCCCGTCGGCGTAGGCGGGCCAGGTATTGCCGGCCAAGGTGACCGAACGGGCGCGCAGCGTCCGGACCGCCGGATGGGTGAGGTGCTTGCCGGTGCGCAGGCCCGGGAGCATGCGGATCAGGCCGCGGCGGGTGGCGTGGCCGATGATCGTGACGTCGAAGACGCCGTCCTCGGGGTCGGCCGTCGGGCAGATCGGGACGCCACCGCCGTAGAAGCGGGTGTTGCCGATCGCCACCAGGGTGGCGTCGAGCTCGAGGCGGCCGGTGCCGGTGTCGACGACCACCGGGCGGGAGCGGAACGCCGCCAGCTCGGCCAGGATCGCCACGTCGTAGCGGCGCGGGCCGGACGGCCAGCGCATCCGGTTGGCCCGTTCGTTGACACTCGCGTCGAATCCCGCGCAGAGCACCGTCGCGAACCAGGTGTCGCCCACACGGCCGAGGTCGACCCGCCGCCGGGCACCCGAGCGCAGGGCCGCGACCAGCGCGTCGACCGCCGGGAACGGCTCGCCGGGGATGCCGAGGGCGCGGGCGAAGTCGTTGCCGGTGCCCGCCGGGACCAACCCGAGTGCGACGTCGTGGTTCGCGCAGAACTGGACACCCTGGTGGGCGGCGCCGTCGCCGCCGAGCACGATCAGGACGTCCAGCCCGGCGGCGTGGGACGAGCGCATCAGCGCGCGGGACTCTTCGACGGTGTGGGCGACCAGCACGTCGAGCCGGTCCACGGCGGTGCGCAGCCGCTCGGCGACGGTGTCGGCGATCCGGGCGGCGGCGCCGTGCCCCGACGCCGGGTGCACGGCGAGCGCGGCGTGGATCCCCACTAGGTGACGTCGTCGGTGCTCGACCGGCCGCCGGACGCGGTCGGGGTGGAGGGCTCGTCGTCGATGGTGCTCGGCGTGTAGTCGAACGGCGCGGCTTCGTCGTCGGCGAGCTGGTCCCAGCCCTCGTCGCCGCGGGCCTTCTCCAGCTTGCGGTCGTGGAAGCGGGCCATCTGCACGGCGATCTCGAACAGCACGGTGAGCGCGCCGGCCAGGCCGAGCATCGAGAACGGGTCCGAGCCCGGGGTGGCGAACGCCGCGAAGACGAACAGCGCGAACACGATGCCGCGCCGCCACTTCTTCAGCTGCGCGTACTTGACCACGCCGACGCGGTTGAGCATCACCACCAGCAGCGGGAGCTCGAAGCTGATCCCGAAGATGATCAGCAGCGACAGCAGGAACGAGATGTACTTGTCCGCGGTCAGCGCGGTGACGAACGCGTCCTGCCCGAAGCCCATGAGCAGCTGCAGGGCGTGCGGGAAGAGGATGTAGGCGAGCACGGCGCCGCCGGCGAACAGCACCGACGCGAACGCGACGAAGGTCAGCGCGTACTTGCGTTCCTTGCTGTACAGACCGGGGGCGATGAACGCCCAGAGCTGATACAGCCAGGCCGGCGAGAGGAGCACGGTCCCGGCCGCGATGCCGACCTTCAGCTGCGTCATGAACGCTTCAAACGGCACGGTCTGCAGCAGCCGGCACCCTTCGGCGCTGTCGAGCCGCCGGCTCGGCGGGATGGCGCAGTACGGGTCCTTGACGAGGTCGCCGAGCGACGGGATCGGCCCGATGTTGGTGCCGAACCAGATGAACCCGAGGATCCCGCCGACCACCACCGCGAGCAGCGCGAAGCCGAGGCGGCGGCGGAACTCGTAGATGTGCTCGATGAGCGTCATCGTCCCGTCGGGATTGGCCCGACGGCTGCGCTTGCGCCGCTTCGACCGGCGGCTGTCACCGTTTCCGGAGGCGGATTCCGCCACGGGTTGTTCCGTTCTCGTCGGAGTCCGCCGGAGCGCGCCGGGTGCGGCGCGCTCCGTGGACGGGGGACCGGGTGTGGCCTAGCCGCTCAGCTGACGTTCTTCTGCGGCTGCTCGGCGGCCTGCTGCTTCTTCAGCTCGTCGAGCTGACGCTGCAGGTCGGCGACCTGCTGGTCGGTCGAAGCGGGCGTGGCGGGCTGAGCCGGGATCTGCTTGGTGTCGGCGGGTACGGCGTCTTCGTGCGCCGCGGTCTTGTCGCCGGTGAGGTCCTTGGTCTCGGCCTTGAAGATCTTCATGGACTTGCCGATGGACCGGGCCGCGTCGGGAAGCCTCTTGGCCCCGAACAGCAGCACGACGACGAGCACCAAGATGATCAAATGCCACGGCTGCAATCCGTTCAGCATGGTGGCCTCCTATCTGCGTCTGGTAGGGATGTTACTGGTTTTCCGCTTTGCGGTGGCGTTGCTCGAACGCGACGCGCAGCCCCGCCGCCCGTGCCCGGACGAGCCCCGCCCGGTCCTGGGTGTTCGTCACCACCATGCTTGTGGTTTGCCGGAAGGCACGCAAGACCTTGACGGTCCGCACCAGCAGGACCACGAGGACGACGAGGCCGAGCACGAGGAGCGCGGCGGTGGGCAGGTACGGCACGCCGTCAGCCTAGTGGCCGCAGGTTGACGGAAGGTGACGGGCTCGGGCCACGGCGCCGGCGGCCCGGCGGCCGACGTCGGACGCGAGGTCCGCCGGGCTCTCCACCAGCGCTTCCCCGCCCAGCCCCAGCACCAGGCGCACCATCCAGGACTGGTCGGCGTAGCGCATCCGGATCCGCAGCCGTCCGCCGTCGAGCTCGTCGAGCTCCTCGCACGGGTAGTACTCGGCTACCCAGCGTGCGTCCGGGTCGAGGACCAGGACGGCCTCCCGCTGGTCGGGACGCTCGCGAAAGACACCCTCGGAGATGTCGGTGGGGTGGGCGTGCGCGGGCGGCCGCGACGGCTCGTCGAGGACCGCCAGCTCGTCGATCCGGTCGAGCCGGAACAGCCGGACGCCCTCGGCGCGGCGGCACCAGGCTTCGAGGTAGCCGACGGCCTGGACGATCAGCAGCCGCATCGGGTCGACCGTGCGCTCGGTGATCTGGTCCTTCGAGGCGGTGTAGTAGCGGATCCGCAGCGCGCGCCCGTCCTGCAGCGCGCGGGCGACCTCCTCGCGGGTCCGCGCGGTCTTCTTGCCCTCGCGCACTCCCCCGCCGACGACCACGCCGGCCGGCTGGGCCTGCCCGGCGGCCGCTTCGATCTTGGCGATGGAGCGGCGGACGGCGTCGCCGTCGACCACGCCCGGCGTCTCGGCCAGCGCGCGCAGCGCCACCAGGAGCGCGGTCGCCTCGCCGCCGGTCAGCCGCAGCGGGCGGCTCATCCCGGCGTCGTGGGTGACGACGATCGTGTCCCCCTCGAAGGACAGGTCGATCAGGTCGCCGGGGCCGTAGCCGGGCAGCCCGCACATCCACAGCAGCTCGAGGTCCTTGCGCAGCTGCTTCGGCGTGACGTCGAAGTCCTGCGCGGCGTCGTCGATCCGGACGCCCGGGCGCGCCAGCAGGTACGGCACGAGCGCGAGCAGCCGGGACATCCGGTCGGTGGACCCGCTCACAGCACGCTCCCCTGCCGGGCGACGACGGCTTCCAGCCGGTCCTGGACGCTCTTGGCCAGCACGTCGGGTTCGAACACGACGACGTCCGGGCCCTGCGCGCTGATCCAGTCGGCGGCCGACTCCGGGTACAGCAGGCCGATCTCCACGACGTCGCCGTCTTCGCCGTCGACGGTGGCGCGGCCGACCACGGTGCCGCGGCGGCGGACCCCGGCCGCGCGGCCGTCGGCGACCCAGAGCCGGGCGGTGGTGACCGGCGACGGTTCGCTGTCCCCGGTGGCCGTGACGAGCTTGAGCAGGTTGACGCCTTCGGGGCGCCGCACCTCGCCGGGCCGGCCGACCGGGCGGACCTGGCCGGTGACGCGGGAGAGCCGGAAGCAGCGGGTGGCGCCGCGGTCGCGGTCGTGCCCGACGACGTACCAGCGGGCCCGCCACGACACGACGCCCCACGGCTCGAGGGTGCGCATCATCCGCTCCGGGGAACCGCTGCGGCGGTACTCGAAGCGCACGGCCTGGCCGTTCTGGACCGCGGCCAGCAGCGGCCCGAACGCCGGTTCGGCGCGCACGCGCGGCTCGACGACGGTGGGGGCCTGGTCGTCGACCTCGAGGCCGGCGGCGCGCAGCTTGACCAGCGCGCCCTGCGCCTGGCCGGTCAGTTCCGGGGAATCCCACAGCCGGGAGGCCAGCGCGACGGCCGCGGCTTCGTCGGGAGCGAGGTCGATCTCGCCGAGTTCGTAGTCGCGGCGGGCGATGCGGTAGCCCTCGATGGCGTCGAACGCGCCGTTGCGCCCGGTCTCCAGAGGGATGCCGAGCTCGCGCAGTTCGGTCTTGTCCCGTTCGAACATCCGGAAGTAGGCGTCGTCGCTGGCCGCGTCGCCGTACCCCGGCACGATGCCACGGATCTTTTCGGCCGTGAGGTACTGCCGGGTGGACAACAGGGCCAGCACCAGATTGACCAGCCGTTCGGCGCGTGCGGTGGACACCCGGTAGAGCCTAGCCCGCGCCGTCCGGCCCGATCGTGAGGTCCGGGGTGCGCGCGTCGTAATCGGTCCGCGCGGCGTCGACGGCCTCGAAGTTCGCCTCGGCCCACTCCTTGAACCCGGCCATCAGCGCGCGCAGCGATTCCCCCAGTGGCGTAAGGGAATAGTCGACCCGCACGGGCACCGCCGGGGTGACCTCGCGGCGGACGAGACCGTCCCGCTCGAGCACCCGCAGGGTCTGGGTGAGCATCTTCTGGCTGACCCCGGCGATGCGCCGCGAAAGGTCGCTGTAGCGCTGCGGCCCGTCACCGAGCGCGACCAGGATCAGGCTGACCCACTTGCCGGCGATCTCGTCCAGCAGCTTCCGCGTGGGGCAGGCGGCGAGATAGGCGTCGTAGGCGGCTTTCTCGGCCTGACGCCGCTGTTCCGCCGTGCGCGTGGGCACCGGGCGCACCTCCTCGTCGGGTAGGCACCTGCGAGTGCGTACTTCCCGATGGAGAGTAGCTCCCCTACGTTCGCGGCGGAAGGTTTCCCGGTCGAAAGGGGCAGGCGATGCGTGCGGTGGTGGTGCGGCGGTTCGGTGGGCCGGAGGTGCTGGAGGTGGCCTCGGTGCCGCGGCCGGAACCGGGTCCGGGCCAGGTGCGGATCCGGGTGGCGGCGGCCGCGGTGAACCCGGTGGACCTGGCGACCCGCAGCGGGGCGCTGAGCTCGGCCGGGGTGGTGCCGCCGCGCGAGGTGCTCGGGCTGGGCTGGGACGTCGCGGGCGAGATCGACGACGCCGGGGACACCGGGTTCCGGGTCGGCGACGCCGTGATCGGCCTGCGCGACCGGATCGCCACCCCGCTCGGCGCCTACGCCGACCACATCGTCCTCGACGCTGCGGCCGTGGCACCCGCTCCCGCCGGTGTCTCCCCCGTCGAAGCCGCCACCCTCCCGCTGAACGCGCTGACCGCGGCCCAAGCGCTCGACCTCGTCGAAAGCACCGGGACCATCCTGGTCACCGGCGCTGCCGGGGCCGTCGGCGGTCATGCCGTCGCCCTGGCCCACGCGCGGAAGCTGCGGGTCGTCGCCGTGGCCTCCGAAACCGACGAAGCGCAGGTCCGGGCGTTCGGCGCGACCGAGTTCGTGCCGCGCGGGCCGTCGCTGGGCGATCGGGTCCGCGCGGTGGTGCCGGGCGGGGTGGACGCCGCCCTCGACACCGCGCTGCTCGGCCTGGACACGCTCGACGCGGTCCGGGGCGGCGGCGAGTTCGTGGCGTTCGCGGCGGGGGCGGCACCCCTGCCGCTGCGCGGGATCCGGGTCCGCAGCGTGTGGATCCGCGCGGACGGCGAGCGCCTGGCCGAGCTGGCCCGGCTGGCCGGGAACGGCACGCTCCCGCTGCGCGTCGCCGGAGTCCTCCCGCTGGCCGAAGCCGCGACGGCGCACGAACGGCTGGCCGCGGGCGGCCTGCGCGGCAGGCTCGTCCTGACTCCCTAGCCTGGACCGCATGGATGATCGCGTTCTCCTCATCACCGGTGCTTCCCGCGGCCTGGGCGCCGCCACCGCGCGGCTGGCCGCCGCCTCCGGGTTCAAGGTCGCTCTCGTCGCCCGCAACGCCGAGTCCGTCACGTCCCTGGCCGCCGAACTCGGCGAGGACCGGGCCCTCGCGCTCGGCGCCGACGTCGGCGACTGGGCGGACATCTCCGGAGCCGTCGCCGAGACCGTCGCGAAGTTCGGGCGGCTCGACGCCGCTTTCGCCAACGCCGGCATCGGCGTCGGGACGTCGTTCTTCGGCGACGACGATCCCGATCCCACCGCGTGGGAGCCCATGGTCCGCACGAACGTCCTGGGCGCGGCCTACACCGCCCGCGCCGCCCTCCCGGCGCTCAAGGAGACCGCCGGGCACCTGCTCATCACCGGCTCGGTCGCCGGCCGCTACATCCGCAACGCCAGCCTGTACTCCGCGACCAAGTGGGCCGTGACCGGGATGGCCGGCGCGATCCGCGAGGAAGCCGTCGGCACCGGGGTGCGGGTCACGCTGATCAACCCCGGCATCACCGACACCGACATCCTCTTCGAGGAGCAGCGCGCGAAGCCCAAGCTGGAGCCGGACGACATCGCCCGCGCGGTGCTCTACGCGCTCCAGCAGCCGCCCTCGGTGGACGTCAACGAGATCCTCGTCCGCCCCACCGGCCAGGTGCTCTAGCGGAGCCGGGCGACGCGGCCCTGGGCGCCGCTGGCCCAGCAGGCGGCTCCGGCGCAGTCCACGCTGTCGAAGCTGCCGGTGTCGAACGGCGTCCAGTGCCGGCCGCCGTCCGGGCTGTAGTCGCTGCCGCCGGGGCCGACCGCCAGGACCGTGCCCCCGCGCCAGGCCAGGCCCGAGCGGTAGCCCGCCGGGTACCGGCCCGGGGTGGTCCAGCTGCGGCCGCGGTCCCGGGTCAGCGCGACGGCGGGGCCGGGTGCCGTCGGGTTCGCGAAGTCGCCACCGATCGCGACACCCTGGAACGGCGAGCGGAAGGCCAGCGCGAACACGCCCGCCGAGGGGCTGCTCGGCAACGGCGTGTCCGACGCCGTCCAGTGCCGGCCGCCGTCGCCGGAGTGCAGGACGCGGGCGGTCGCCCCGCCACCGGTCGCGAGCCAGGCGTCGAACGGGCCCGCCGTCGTGACGCACTGGCCACTGGCGGCGAACCCGGCCTCACCGGGCAGCGCGGGCGGGAAGCCGCTGTCGGGCACCGGGCGCCAGCTGCGGCCGCCGTCGAAGGTGGCCTGGACCCGGAAGCGGCCGTCGACGGGGTCGCTCATCGCCAGGCCGCGCCACGGGTCGAAGAAGGCGAGGCAGTCGTAGAAGGCCGCCGCGTCGGTGTTCTGGAAGGTCTGGCGCCAGTGCGCGCCGCCGTCGTCGGTCCGGTAGACGCGGGAGTCGGTCCCCGGGCCGATGGACAGGACGACCGCGTGGTCGGCGTCGAAGGCCTCGATGTCGCGGAACTGGAGCGCCTCGGTCCCGGGCGGCCCCACGGACGTCCAGGTGGCCCCGCCGTCGGTCGTGCGCAGCACCGTGCCCTGGGTCCCGCTGACCCACGCCACCCGCGCGCTGACCGCGGACAGACCCCGGAACTGGGCGGTGACCCCGGTGGGCTTCAGCTCCCACGCCGGCGTGCGCTCCCCCGCCGATGCGGGCACGGCCACCGACACGAGCAGGGCGAGCACGAGCAGCACGACACGCATGCGCCCGATCCTGCCGCAGTCCCGACCCGACTTTCGTCGCGTCCCGGCCCGGTCGTGAGTGAGAAACAGTGTTCTAACCCTGTTTCTCACTCACGACCGGCCGCGGCAGAGGGCTGGGCTAGAGCGAGCTGATCAGGCGTTCCACCCGCTCGTCGACCGAGCGGAACGGGTCCTTGCACAGGACCGTGCGCTGGGCCTGGTCGTTGAGCTTCAGGTGCACCCAGTCGACCGTGAAGTCGCGGCCCGCGGCCTGGGCGGCGGCGATGAAGTCGCCGCGCAGCTTCGCCCGGGTGGTCTGGGGCGGGGTGTCCTTGGCGGCCTCGATCTCGCCGTCGTCGGTGACCCGGCGGACCAGGCCCTTGCGCTGGAGCAGGTCGAAGATGCCCCGGCCACGGCGGATGTCGTGGTAGGCCAGGTCGAGCTGGGCGATGCGCGGGCTGGACAGGTCCAGGTCGTGCTTGTGCCGGTAGCGCTCGACCAGCCGGTGCTTGATCGCCCAGTCGATCTCGGTGTCGATCTTGGCGAAGTCCTGCTGCTCGACCGCGTCCAGCGCGCGGCCCCACAGCTCGACGACGCGCTCGTTCGCCGCCGTCGTGCCGTTGTCCTTGATGTGCTGGACCGCGCGGGCGTGGTACTCGCGCTGGATGTCCAGGGCCGAGGCTTCGCGCCCGCCGGCCAGCCGCACCTGGCGGCGGCCGGTGAGGTCGTGGCTGATCTCGCGGATCGCCCGGATCGGGTTGTCCAGGGTGAAGTCGCGGAACTGGACGCCGGCCTCGATCATCTCGAGCACCAGGTTCGCCGAGCCGACCTTGAGCATGGTCGTCGGCTCGGCCATGTTCGAGTCACCCACGATGACGTGCAGCCGCCGGTAGCGCTCGGCGTCGGCGTGCGGCTCGTCGCGGGTGTTGATGATCGGCCGCGAGCGGGTCGTGGCGCTGGAGACGCCCTCCCAGATGTGCTCCGCACGCTGGGAGAGGCAGTAGACCGCGCCCCGCGGGGTCTGCAGCACCTTGCCGGCGCCGCAGATGAGCTGGCGGGTCACCAGGAACGGGAGCAGGACGTCCGCGATCCGGGAGAACTCCCCCGCCCGGGTCACCAGGTAGTTCTCGTGGCACCCGTAGGAGTTGCCCGCCGAGTCGGTGTTGTTCTTGAACAGGAAGATGTCGCCGCCGATGCCCTCGTCGGCGAGCCGCCGCTCCGCGTCGACCAGCAGGTCCTCGAGGATCCGCTCACCGGCCTTGTCGTGCGTGACCAGCTGGACCAGGTCGTCGCACTCGGCCGTCGCGTACTCGGGGTGCGAGCCGACGTCGAGGTAGAGCCGCGAGCCGTTCGAGAGGAACACGTTGGAGGAGCGTCCCCACGACACGACCCGCCTGAACAGGTAGCGGGCCACCTCGTCGGGCGAGAGCCTGCGCTGTCCGTGGAAGGTGCACGTGACCCCGAACTCGGTCTCGATGCCAAAGATCCGCCGCTGCATTCCACCAGAGTAGGCGCTGCACCCCCTTCGACGGTGCGCCGTTCGGGCGTCGACACGCCCCCAGTACGCCACAGACGGTGAAATCTCCCCGAATCAGGCACGATTGGAGCACGGCTCTTGACGTCACGCGGAAGGCGGACTCCTTGTCACACCAGCTCATCCGGGCCTTCCGGCGGGTCGGCCGGACCGACCGCGCCCTGATGCGCCGCAGCGCCGCGCTGCCCGCTTCGAAAGCCGACGACGCCCTGATGGCGCTGTCCAGATCGGCGAACAAGTCCCGCCTGTGGTGGGGCGTCGCCGCGCTGCTGGCCGCGCGCCCTGGCGAGACCCGCCGGGCCGCGCTGCGCGGGGTGGTCGCGATCGCCGGGGCCAGCGCCGCGGCCAACCTCATCGGCAAGCCGCTCTTCCCGCGCCGCCGCCCGGCCGAGGAGGAGACGCCGATGCGCCGCCGCCTGCGGAAACGGCCCACGTCCTCGTCGTTCCCGTCCGGGCACTCGGCGTCCGCGGCGGCCTTCGCCACGGCGGTGGCGATGGAGTCGCCGCGGGCCGGGCTGGCCGTGGCCCCGCTGGCGCTGGCGGTGGCCTACTCGCGGGTCCACACCGGCGTGCACTGGCCCTCCGACGTCGGCGTCGGCCTGGGCATCGGCGTCGGGGTCGGCCTGGCCACCCGGCACTGGTGGCCGCTGCACGACGACATCCCGGGCCGCGCGACCCGCGACGCGGACGCCCCCGAGATGGTCGACGGCGAGGACATGCTGGCGGTCGTCAACCCGAACTCCGGCGTGGCGGGCCAGGACCCGACCGACGACGTCAAGTTCGCCTGGCCGAAGGCCACGCTGCTCTACCCGGACCCCGACCGGGGCCTGCGCGCCCAGCTCGAAGCCGAGATCGACGCCCGCGGCACGGTCCGCGCGCTGGCCGTCGCGGGCGGGGACGGCACCGTCGCGGCGGTGGCCTCGGTCGCCGCCGAACGCGGCCTGCCGCTCGCCCTGGTCCCGGCCGGGACGCTCAACCACTTCGCCCGCGACGTCGGCATCAGCTCCATGCCCGACGCCGACGCGGCGACCGAGGTGGGCAACGCCGTCCGCGTCGACCTCGGCGAGGTCGAGATCGACGGCGCCGGCGAGGCGGACCACCGCTGGTTCGTCAACACCGCCAGCCTCGGCGGCTACCCCGAGATGGTCCGCCTGCGCGAGAAGCTGCAGGAAAAGCACCCCAAGTGGCCCTCGGCGGCGATCGCGCTGGCCCGGACGCTGCGGCACGCCAAGCCGCTCACCGTCCGGCTCAACGGCAAGAAGACGCAGGTCTGGCTGCTGTTCGTCGGCAACGGCACGTACGCGCCGAAGGGGTTCGCCCCGAGCCGGCGGCCCGCGCTCGACACCGGCCTGCTCGACATCCGCTACCTGCGGGCCGACCTGCCCTACTCGCGCGCCCGGTTCCTGCTCGCGATGATCACCCGCAGCCTCGCCGCCAGCCACGTCTACCAGGAGCTGGACCTGCCCGAACTGGACGTCGAACTGCTCGACGGCAACCGCCGCGTCGCCACCGACGGCGAGGTCGGCCCGCTCGGCAACCGGTTCCGCTTCCGGTCGCGCCCCAGCGCCCTGACGCTCTACCGCCAGTAAAGGTTGCTTTACCTTTTCTCAACGAACCCACAGGCGGCCCCGGCTAGTTTCGCGATCGAGTTGCGGGCCCTCCTGCCCGCGGCCAGAGGACGAGCGGGGAGCAGATGGACGGGCACGGCCTGGCGAGCGTCATCCACCGGGCCGCCGTCGATCCGGTGCTGCCGGGTGACGTCACCGCCCGGGCCCGTGACCTGGGCCCGCTCGAGTCGCCGCTGATCTGGCTCGGCTTCGCCTCGGCCGCCGTCGCCGTGCTCGCCGTCGTGGTCGCGCTGTGGTACCGCCGCCGCGTCCGGCGCTGGGGGTTCACCGCCTTCGGCGTGCTCCTGCTGATCGCGGCGGTCACCGCGCTCAACAGCTACGTCGGGTACGTCCGCACCTCCGACGACCTGGCCCGGCTCCTCCAGCGCGGCCCCGGTGTCGTCAATTACGCCGGCCGGCTGCTCGACGACGGCAAGGAGGCTCCGGAACCGTCGTCGGACGCGGCCTCTTCGTCGGCGCCGCGGCCCGGCGCGGGCACCGCGGCGGCCGGGCAGCGGATCGACGTCGTCAACCTCCCGGACCCGGCCCACGGGGTTCCGTCGGGGAGCAACTACGTGATCCTGCCGCCCGGGTACGACAGCGACCCCCAGCGGCGGTACCCGGTCGTCTACCTCATCCACGGGTATCCCTTCGGGGGGCCGCGGGACTGGCTCACCTCCGGGGACGCCCCGGGGACGCTTCAGGCGTTGCAACAGGCCAATGTCATCGCGCCGATGATCGTGGTCAGCGTGGACATGACCGCGGGCAATCCGAGTACCGACTGGGAGTGCCTGAACGTTCCCGGTGGGCCGCAGCTGGAGAGCTACCTGGCCGCGACCGTGGTCCCCGGGATCGATCAGCGGTACCGGACGCTCGCCGACCGCACCCACCGGGCACTGGGCGGCATGTCCGGCGGCGGTTTCGGGGCGCTCAACATCGGCCTCCACCACGTCGACGAGTTCGCGACCCTGGTGATCGCCCTGCCCTACGACGACCTCAACGACTCGATCGGCATCCTCGACGGCAACCGGGCGGCCATCGCCGCCAACACGCCCCGCCGTTACCTGCCGACGATGAAGTTCAGCGCCCCGATCTCGGTGATGCTCGCGGTCGGCACCGGCGCGCCCACCGACGTCTCGACGGCCCACCGGATCGCCGACGCGTTGCACGCCAAGGGGCAGGAGGCGGTGGTCCACGCCGAACGCGGCTTCAACCACACCTGGCACACGGCCCGGGCGACGCTGCCGTACCTGCTGGCGTTCGCCGACCAGAACTTCCGGACCTCGCCTGCGGCATCCTGAGTCCGTGGATCTCGCGTGGTCCGGCTGGGCGGCTCTGCCGGAGTGCACTCTGTCGTTGGGACTCTCCCTGTTGGGAGTTCTTCCGGATTGAGTTCTGCCGGATTCTTCCCCGCCAGCCCGAACGCCGGATTGTTCAACGGCCGCCACGCCGTGTCAAGGCGGGAAAGCGTGCCTTGACACGGCCTGTCGGCCGCTGAGGCGGCTGCGTATCGGGTCGGCAGGGGGGGTGTGGCCGGAGGTTGCTCGCTGATCGTGGGCGGCCGATACATGCAAGTGGGGCGCGGCCTCTCGGCCACGCCCCACTGGTTCCGCGTCGGAACTCACTCGCCTTCTGGCTTGCTCTCCGGCTCTTCGCCGTGGGGGTCCGGGACCGGGAGCAACGTGTCCAGTGCTGCTCCGGTGAGCCTGCGGAATGCGCGGCGGGGGCGGTCGCGGTCCAGGACCGCCACCTCGAGCTTGATCGGGTCCGCGTCTCCGTTGCCGTTCGCCGAGTTGGCCGCCGCAGAAGACGATGACGAGCTGCTCGACGAGGATGCTGCCGGGGCCGGCTGGCTCGGGGCCCTCAGGGCCGCCACCGCCACGCCGAGGGCCGCCTGCAGGTCCATGCCGTCCTCGAAGGTCTCCTTCAGCTTGGCCGCGATCTTCTCGTTCTGGCCGCCCATCACCACGTACTGCGGCTCGTCGAAGATCGAGCCGTCGTAGGTCAGGCGGTAGAGCTGGTCCTCCGCCGGGCCCGCGCCGACCTCCGCGACGCAGACCTCGACCTCGAACGGCTTCAGCTGCTCGGTGAAGATGCTGCCCAGCGTCGCCGCGTACGCGTTCGCCAGTGCCCGGGCGCTCACGTCGCGGCGGTCGTACTGGTAGCCCTTCAGGTCCGCGTGGCGGATGCCCGCCACGCGCAGGTTCTCGAACTCGCTGTAGCGCCCGACCGCCGCGAAACCGATGCGGTCGTAGATCTCGGACACCTTGTGCAGCGTGGCCGAGGGGTTCTCCGCCACGAACAGCACGCCGCCCGAATACTTCAGCACCACCACGCTCCGGCCGCGCGCGATGCCCTTGCGCGCCAGCTCGGAACGCTCCCGCATCAGCTGCTCGGGAGAGGCATACAACGGCATCGTCACGGTGTGCGCTCCAGGTCTTTCGGTGTTCCAACGTTCACTGGTTCAGGCCCCGGTCAGGACAGCCGGCGCTGCTGGCGCTCGATCCGCCCGGCCACCACCGCTTCGGCCACCGCCGCCGTCTCCGACTCCGACAGCTGCACTGCGCCGCGCTCCGCGGTGATCGTCACGACGCTCGGGAAGATGCGGCGCACCAGGTCCGGGCCGCCCGATGCCGTGTCGTCGTCCGCCGCGTCGTACAGGGCCTCCACCGCCACCCGCACCGCGCCCTCGACGTCGGCGTCCGGGTCGTGCAGCTTCTTCAACGCCGATTTCGCGAACAGCGAACCCGAGCCGATGCCCGCGTAGCCGCCGTTCTCCTCGTAGCGCCCGCCCGCGGCGTCGTACGACACGATGCGGCCCGCGTGCTTGGCGTCCTCGGCCTCCAGGTCGTAGCCGACGAACAACGGGATCGCCGCCAGCCCGGCCATCGCCATCTCGAGGTTCGCCTTGACCATCCCGGCCAGCTTGTTCGTCTTGCCGTCCAGCGACAGCGAGACGCCCTCGATCTTCTCGTAGTGCGCCAGCTCGACCGCGTACAGCCGCACCATCTCCACGGCCAGCCCGGCCGTGCCCGCGATGCCGACCGCCGAGTACTCGTCGGTGACGTGCACCTTTTCGATGTCGCGGCTGGCGATCAGGTTCCCCGACGTCGCCCGCCGGTCACCCGCGATCAGCACCCCGCCGGCGAAGGTGCACGCCACGATCGTCGTGCCGTGCGGCACGCCCAGCTCCGCCGCGCCCGGTGCCACGCGCCGCTCGGGCAGCAGCTCCGGCGCCTGCACGCGCAGGAAGTCCGAAAACGACGACGTCGCCGAGGAGAAGTACGCCGCAGGCAGCGCGGGACCCGAGATGCCCCTGGTGTTGTCCATACGTGCTCAAAAATCCCATCTGTGCGGGCCGGAGCCCCGCGGGCGGCCAGCCGCCACGCGGAACCCCGGCCGCCTGCTGAACGGTCGGCAAGGGCGCAGCGCCCTCGACAGCGGCTATTCGCCGCCCTTCTGCACGTAGGCCCGGACGAAGTCCTCGGCGTTCTCCTCGAGCACGTCGTCGATCTCGTCGAGGATCGTGTCGACGTCCTCGCCGAGCTTTTCGCGCCGCTCCTGACCCGCCGCGCCGGTGTCGTCGAACTCCTCGTCGGAGTCACCACCGCCGTGCTTTTCGATCTTTTCCTGGGCCATCTCGCCTCCCGGTGTGGCTGATGATTCCTAGCCTACCCAGCGGCCCCGACATTCGGGGCAACGCCGCAATCGGTGTGCCAACCGCCTAGTCCGAACCGGTGAGCGCCTCCACCAGCTCCTCCGCCGTCGCCGCGTTGTCCAGCAACTTGCCGACGTGCGCCTTCGTGCCCCGCAGCGGCTCCAGGGTCGGGATCCGCACCAGCGACTCCTTGCCGACGTCGAAGATGACCGAATCCCACGAAGCCGCCGCGATCGACGTCGCGTACTTCTCCAGCGCCCGGCCGCGGAAGTAGGCGCGCGTGTCCGACGGGGGTGTCGTCACCGCGGCCAGCACCTCCTCCTCCGAGACCAGCCGCTTCATCGACCCGCGCGTGACGAGCCGGTTGTACAGGCCCTTCGCCAGCCGCACGTCCGAATACTGCAGGTCGACCAGCCGCAGCCGCGGCGCGCCCCAGGCCAGGTTGTCGCGCTGCCGGTAGCCCTCCAGCAGCCGCAGCTTGGCCGGCCAGTCCAGCCGGTCCGCGCACTCCTGCGGGTCGCGCGCCAGCGCGTCCAGGATCTCGCCCCAGACCCGCAGGACCTCCTTCGAAGCCTCGTCGGCGCCGGTGCGCTCGAGATTCTGCGAGGCGATCTCGTGGTAGGCGAACTGCAGGTCCAGCCCGGTGTACTTCTTGCCGTTGGCCAGCGCGACCTGCGTCTTCAGCGTCGGGTCGTGGCTGATCTGGTGGACGGCCTTGACCGGCTCGTCGAGCTTCAGGTCGTCGAACCGGATGCCGGACTCGATCAGGTCCAGCACCAGCGCCGTCGTCCCGACCTTCAGGTACGTCGAGTACTCCGACATGTTCGCGTCGCCGATGATGACGTGCAGCCGCCGGTACTTGTCCGCGTCCGCGTGCGGCTCGTCGCGGGTGTTGATGATCCCGCGCTTGAGCGTGGTCTCCAGGCCGACCTCGACCTCGATGTAGTCCGCACGCTGGGAGAGCTGGAACCCGGCCTCTTCACTCTGCTGGCCGATCCCGAGCCGTCCCGAACCGGTCACCACCTGCCGCGACACGAAGAACGGCGTCAGCCCGGCGATCACCGCGGTGAACGGCGTCGACCGCGCCATCAGGTAGTTCTCGTGCGTGCCGTAGCTCGCGCCCTTGCCGTCGACGTTGTTCTTGTACAACTGCAGCTGCGGCTGACCCGGCACGGAAGCGGCCTTCATCGCCGCCTCCTCCATCACCCGCTCGCCCGCCTTGTCCCAGATGACCGCGTCCCGCGCGTTCGTCACCTCGGGCGCCGAGTACTCCGGGTGCGCGTGGTCGACGTACAGGCGCGCCCCGTTGGTGAGGATGACGTTCGCCGCGCCGAGGTCCTCGACGTCGGGGTCGTGGCCCGGGCCGCCCGGCCCGGTCAGGTCGAACCCGCGCGCGTCCCGCAGCGGGCTCTCCACCTCGTAGTCCCACCGGGCCCGCCGGGCGCGCGGGATGTCAGCCGCCGCCGCGTACGCCAGCACGACCTGGGTGGAGGTGAGTACCGGGTTCGCCGTCGCGTCGCCCGGCACGGAGATGCCGTACTCGACTTCGGTTCCCATGATCCGCCGCATACGCCCACCCTACGGGGTCGTCCTAGTGGAACGATGCACCCATGCCAGGCAGTGACGAACTCGTTGCCCTCTATGACCAGGCCGGCGCGGTGGTCGGCAGCACCACGCGCGCCCGGGTGCGCGCCGGCGCGCTGTGGCACGCCGCCGGCGTCGTCCTGGTCCGTTCGGGTGATGGAAACGCGGTCTACGTGCACCTCCGTACCCCCGGGAAGGACGTGTTCCCCTCCACCTGGGACTGCTGGGCCGGCGGGGTGGTGGCGGCCGGGGAGACCCCGGCCGAGTGCGCCCGCCGCGAACTCGCCGAAGAACTCGGCGTCCGCGGAGTGGAACCCGTGCCGCTGTTCACCAAGGTCTACGACGACGGCCGCAACCGCTGCCACAACTTCGCCTTCGAGGTCCGCTGGGACGGCCCGATCCGCCACCAGGCCGAGGAGATCGTGGAAGGCCGCTGGATCACCTTGGCCGAACTGCGGGCCTGGGTCGACGACCCGGCCCCGGAGCTGCCCTTCATCCCCGACGGCCGCGAAGGCGTCCAGGAGTGGTTCCGCCGTTACGGCTGAGCGGTGAGCTTCGCCGTCATCGCGGGCAGCAGGCGCTTCGCCGCGTCGACGGCCCGGGTTTCCGTGCTCGCCGAGACCGTCAGCGCGGACACGAGCCTTCCCTTCGCCAGCAACACGGTGCAGGTCTTGCCCTCGCACCACGCCCGCTGGCGCTCGACCCCGGCCTGCGCCGGGACGCTCACCGTCCGGCCCGCGCAGTCCGCATCCGCGACCACCCCGGCCGCGGTCCGGTCCGGGTACGCGACGACGCGATGGCTCAGCACCGACCCGCTGGGGTAGTGCCAGGTGGCGGTCCGGCTGCCGGCCGACGCCGGGCCGGTCAGGCACCCCGAGGCCTCCCCCGAAGCCGGCTGCACGCCTTCCTCGGCGACGTCGGCGTCGGACAGCAGTGCCCGCTGCGCGAGCCCGCCGAGATCGGGCGCCGCCGGGGTCGCCTTCGCCGGGCTCATCGGGACTTCCGACGTCTGCGGAGCCGGGGCCGGCGGCGCGGTCGACGACGTGGGCACCGGATCGTCGTAGTACGTCTCGAGGTTGTTCGGGTCGGGCCCGTCGCAGCCCGTGAGGCCGACCAACGCGACCGCGGCCAACGCGATCGCCTGCCGATGACGCACCTGCTCCGGCCTCCTGTCGTGGGTGGCGTGCCTGCGAAGGGTAGTGCAGCCCCTCAGTCCCACGCCAAGGAGGACCGGTGTCGCCAGTACGCCCCGGGTTCCTCGGCGAGCGCCGCCAGCGAATCCCGTTCCGCCGCGGTGAGTTCCAGGGCCGTGGCCCGCAGGTTCGCCGCGAGCTGCGCCGGGCTCGCCGGACCGACGACCGCCCGGTCCACCCAGTCGTTCGCCAGCACCGCGGCCACCGCGACCGCGTCCGGCCCGGTGCCGTGGGCCGCCGCGATCTCCCGCACCGCGGCCGGCGCTTCGACCGCGAGCCTGCCGTTGGCCAGGGTTTCCTTGACCAGCACCCGCTTGCCGGCCGCGTGCGCCGCGGCCAGGGCCGTCCCCGCGGACGGTTCCAGGACGTTCCACGTCGACTGCACCGCGGAGAACACCGGCCGCCCGGCCGCTTCCAGCGCGAACGCCCGCTCGATCGCCGCCGCCTGGACCGGCCCGGACGTCGAAAACCCCACCGCGACACCGTTGGCGGCCAGCTCGGCGAGCGCTTCCAGCAACGGCTCGTCGGCGAACAACGGACTGTCCACAGTGAGCGAATGGACCTGGTAGAGCCCGACCCGATCCGCCAGCAGGGCCAGGGTTTCCGCCCACTGCGCGGCGAACCGCGCCGCCGAGTGCTCCTTCACCTCGTGGACATCGGCGTCGAGCCGCCATTCCCCGACGTAGGCGTAACCCCACTTGCTGGAGACCTCCACGTCGGCGTGCCCCCGCTCGGCGAGCCAGCCGGCCAGGAACTCCTCGGAACGCCCGTACGAGCGGGCGACGTCGACGTGCCGGACGCCCGCGGCGTAGGCGTCGTCGAGCACCGCGAACGTCGCCGCGCGCATCGAAGCGACGTCCCGCACCGGCGGGAGTGCCCCGCCCCGGCCGAGGTTGATGTACGCGGGACGACCCAGCGCGGCCAGGCCGAGGGCGATGCGGTCCACGCTCACGCCGTCTGCTTGTGCCGCAGGATGGCCAGCCACTGGCTCGCGTTCTGGGCCTGCCGGTGCAGCTTCTCGAGGCGGGCGGCCGGGGCCCGGACGTAGCCCTTGCCGAACACCGGCGCGATCTGGCGCAGGCTGGCGCCGCCTTCGCGGGCCGCGAGCAGCAGCCAGTCGGACGCGTCGGCGCAGGCCGCGGACGCCCGGCGCAGCTCGCCGAGCATGTCGATGAGTTCCTGGGCGCCCACCTCCCCCGCTTCGACGGCGGCGGCCGTCGTCTCCAGCCAGGCCAGGACGGCGGCTTCGGTGATGGGCGCACGGGGCCGGGTTTCTTCGGTCACGGCGCTGAGTATAGGTCGTTATACGCCGATATACTGGGTGCGACACCATGACGACGCACACTTCATCCCCGGCCGACGTCGAGCGGTTGCTCGACGTGTTCAAGGCGCTCGCGAACCCCGTCCGGCTGCAGGTGCTGCAGTGGCTGCGGGAGCCGGAGCGGCACTTCCCGGTCGAGCGGGCGATCGCCGACCCGGTGGAGGTCGGCGTGTGCGTGAGCCACATCCAGGAGAAGCTGGGCCTGGCGCAGTCGACCGTGTCGGCCTACATGGCGTCGCTGCAGCGAGCCGGGCTGGTCCGGGCGACACGGGTCGGCAAGTGGACGCACTACAAGCGTGACGAAGCCCGGATCGCCGAGTTCGTCGCGGTGCTCGGCCACTCCCTCTGACTCCCCCTCCCCCCGTTCACCGCCCCCGGACGGCGTCTCGCATCGTAAATCTGCGATACTTCGATTCATGGGTATGATCGAGAACATGCGGCTCGGCCGCTACGGGATCTGGACGTTCGACTTCGAGGACCAGCCGGCCGGCCTGATCCGGGACTCCGTGCAGGAGCTGGAGGAACTCGGCTGGCCCGCGATCTGGATCCCGGAGAGCGAGGGCCGGGAAGCCCTCACGCACGCCGGGTTCCTCCTGTCCGCCACCGAACGCCTCACCGTCGTGAACGGCATCGCGCAGATCTGGTCCCGCGAGGCGCAGTGGACCCGCGGCGCGGCCCTGCTGCTGGCCGACGCCTACCCGGACCGCCACCTGCTCGGCCTCGGTTTCGGCGCCGGGAAACCCGGCGCGAAGCCGCTTCGGGCGATGAACGACTACCTCGACGCGCTGGACGCCGACAAGCACGTCAACCCCGCCCCGCGGGCCCCGATGCGGCGGCTGCTCGCGGCGTACGGCCCGAAGATGCTGGAGCTGGCCCGGGACCGCTCGGAGGGGGCGCACACCTACCACGTGACGCCGGAACACACGGCGCAGGCGCGGGACATCCTCGGCACCGGCCCGTTCCTCGGCGTCGAGCACGCCGTGCTGTTCGAGACCGACGCGGCCAAGGCTCGCGAGATCGCCCGCGAGCACCTGCACCCGTACCTCACCACGAAGTACAACATCGCGAAGTTCCTCCGGCTCGGCTACACCGAAGCCGACATCGACGGCGGCCACGGCAGCGACCGGCTCGTCGACGACCTGGTGTTCTGGGGCGACCTCGAATCCGTCACCGCGAAGCTGCAGCGGCACCTCGACGCGGGCGCCGACCACGTCGGCGTCCAGGTCATCGGGGTCGAGCCGGGCACCTCGGCCATGCCGCACTGGCGACGGCTCACCGAAGCGCTGCTACCCGCGTAGGCCGAACCGCGCGGTGCAGTGCCACACGCGCTTGAGCACCTGGGGGTCGTGCCGGCCGGCGCGGACGGCGTCGCCGATGACGCGGGCGTCCAGCCACCCGTCCTCGGCGATGTCTTCGCCGGCCCGCACGGCGTCCTCGCCGCGGTAGTCCGCGTGCTCGGCGAGCTTCGCCACGGGCAGCCGGAACCCGTGGTGCCAGCGGACTGGGAAAGGGAACTCCGCGGCCGCCGCTTCGACGTCGGTGCCGCGGAAGGACGGGTCCAGCACCAGGGCCGCGACGTCGGACGACAGCCGGAGCGGGCCGTGGACGTGGGCCTCGACGTAGTCGTCGAGCTCGTCGGGCGCGTCGGCTTCGACGAGGGGGATCAGCGGCATGTGCGCGGCCGTGCCGAAGTCGGCCGGCTCGCGGAAGCTGTCCGGGTAGCAGAACGTCACCCGCTCCAGCACGGCACGCCGGAGCCGGAAGTGCGCGGAACCGAACCGGACCGAGCCGCCCGCGGGACGGCGGCGGTGGTCGAGCGAGCCGTACTTCGGACGGGCCGCGGGCGGCAGGGTGTCGTAGACCCCGCCGAACATCCGGTGCTCCCAGTGCCAGCGGGCCCCGTCCGGGTGCGCGGTCAGGCCGCCGTTGCCGGTGCCGGTCTCGAACTGGGAGCGGTAGACGCCGTCGGTGAGCCAGTGCCGCAGCAGCGGCACCGCCCCCACCATCCGGTCCGGGTGAAAGTGGATCGTGACGTCCATCTCCGCCGGCAGTGGCGGCCCCTCGGCACGGGCCGCGACGTAGTCGACTGCTGCCTGCCATTCCTGCCCCATGGTATAGGCCGTTATACACAACACGGCGTCGGAAAACCACTGGCTTCGCGGCCGGTCCGGCCGTTTGACTGCGGCCATGCGATCGGCGGAGTTCGGGGTCACGGTGCGGTTCGCGCTGCTGGCGGTGGTGTGGGGTGCGAGTTTCCTGTTCATCAAGGTGGGGCTGGGCGGGCTCTCCCCCGGCCAGGTCGCGCTCGCCCGAGTCGGGCTGGGTGCGCTCGCGCTGGCCGTGCTGCTGCTGGTGCGACGGCGGCCGCTGCCCCGCGATCCGGTGCTGTGGGGCCATCTCGCGGTCGTGTCGGTGTTGTTGTGCGTGGTGCCGTTCCTGCTGTTCTCGTGGGCGGAGCAGTACATCTCGTCCGGGCTGGCCAGCATCTTCAACGCGACGACGCCGCTGGTCACGATGCTGCTGGCGGCCGCGGCGCTGCCGGAGGAGCGGTTCACGCCACCGCGGGTGCTCGGTCTGCTGCTGGGGTTCGCCGGCGTGCTCACGATCGTCGGGGTGTGGCACGGCATCGACGTGTCGCACCAGCTGACGGCCCAGCTGGCCTGTCTCGGCGCGACGACCTGCTACGGCGCGTGTTTCGTGTACCTGCGCCGGTTCGTCTCACCGCGGGGGACGGATCCGGTGGTCGTCGCGTTCGGGCAGACGGCCTCGGCGACGGTGATCCTGGGCCTGCTGACCCCGGTGATCGCGGCGACGCCGGTGCGCCTCGACGTGCCGGTGGTGGCGAGCATGCTCGCGCTCGGCGTCTTCGGCACGGGCGTCGCGTACGCCTGGAACACCCGGATCATCGCCGCCTGGGGTGCGGCCAACGCTTCGGCGGTGACGTACCTGACGCCGGTCGTCGGGGTGCTGCTCGGCGTGCTCGTGCTGGGCGAGCCGGTGAGCTGGAACCAGCCGGCCGGCGCGCTGCTCGTGATCGCCGGAATCCTGGCCGCCCACGGACGGTTGCGCCTGCGCAAGACGAAACTGGCACTGATCAGCGCGAAATGACCACAGCGGGGGTCCGGGGGCTTGCCCCCGGGCGGGGTTTGGGGGTTGCACCCCCAAAAGACACGGCGGGTGAGGTCCGGCTTGCGCTTTCCGCAAGCAGACCCCACCCGCCGAAGCCGTTCGGAGCTACAGGTACTGACCGGTGTTCGTGGCGGTGTCGATCGCCCGCCCCGAATCCTGGTTCTTGCCGGTGACGAGCGTGCGGATGTAGACGATCCGCTCGCCCTTCTTGCCGGAGATCCGGGCCCAGTCGTCCGGGTTGGTGGTGTTGGGCAGGTCCTCGTTCTCCGCGAACTCGTCGACGATCGCGTCGAGCAGGTGCTGCACACGGAGACCCGGCTGCTTGGTCTCCAGCACCGACTTGATCGCCGACTTCTTCGCCCGGTCCACGATGTTCTGGATCATCGCGCCCGAGTTGAAGTCGCGGAAGTACAGGACTTCCTTGTCCCCGTTGGCGTAGGTCACCTCGAGGAACCGGTTCTCGTCGCTCTCCTCGTACATCCGCTCGACGGTGTGCTGGATCATCGCGTCGAACGTCGCCTTGTGGTCCCCGCCGAACTCGGCGAGGTCGTCGGCGTGGATCGGCAGGCCTTCGGCCAGGTACTTGGAGAAGATGTCCTTCGCGCCTTCGGCGTCCGGACGCTCGATCTTGATCTTGACGTCGAGCCGGCCCGGCCGCAGGATCGCCGGGTCGATCATGTCTTCGCGGTTGGAGGCGCCGATGACGATGACGTTCTCCAGGCCTTCGACACCGTCGATCTCCGACAGCAGCTGCGGCACGATCGTGGTCTCCACGTCGGACGACACGCCCGAACCGCGGGTGCGGAAGATCGAGTCCATCTCGTCGAAGAACACGATCACCGGGGTGCCCTCGGAGGCCTTCTCCCGCGCCCGCTGGAAGATCAGGCGGATGTGCCGCTCGGTCTCCCCGACGAACTTGTTGAGCAGCTCGGGGCCCTTGATGTTCAGGAAGTAGGACTTCCCGTCCGCCGCGTCGCCGCGGGCCTCGGCCACCTTCTTGGCCAGCGAGTTCGCCACGGCCTTGGCGATGAGCGTCTTGCCGCAGCCCGGCGGGCCGTAGAGCAGGACGCCCTTCGGCGGCCGCAGCTGGTACTCCTGGTACAGGTCGGCGTGCAGGAACGGCAGCTCGACCGCGTCCCTGATCTGCTCGATCTGCCGGGTGAGGCCACCGATGTCCTCGTAGCGGACGTCGGGCACCTCCTCCAGCACCAGGTCCTCGACCTCCGCCTTCGGCACGCGCTCGTACGCGTAGCCGGCCTTGGAGTCGACCAGCAGCGAGTCGCCCGGCTTGAGCGGCTGCTCGGCCAGCAGGTCGGAGAGCAGGACCACCCGCTCTTCGTCCGCGTGCCCGACCACGAGCGCACGGGGGCTGCCGCCCTCGACGTCCGGGGCGAGCACCTCGCGCAGCGCGCACACCTCACCGGTGCGTTCGAACCCGCCGCCCTCGACCACGGTGAGCGCCTCGTTGAGCCGCAGCGCCTGACCGCGGCGCAGCGACGAGATCTCGACCGCGGGCGAGACCGACACCCGCATCTTCCGGCCGGCCGTGAAGACGTCCACCGTGTTGTCCTCGTACGCCTCGACGAAGACGCCGTACCCGGACGGTGGCTGGGCCAGCCGGTCGACCTCCTCGCGGAGGGCGAGGAGCTGTCCTCGCGCTTCGCGCAGGGTTTCGACCAGTTTGGTGTTGCGTTCGGTGAGCTGGCTCACCCTTTCCGAGGCCTCGGCGAGCCGCTGTTCGAGAACTCGGTTCTGCCGTGGCGAGTCCGTCAGTTTGCGGCGCAGCAGCGCCACTTCTTCCTCGAGAAAACGGATCTGCCGAGCCTGCTCGTCCGCCGTCGTCCCAGCTCCGGATGTTGCTGAAGGGTCGGCCTCCTCGCGCCGACCTCCGGGAAGGTCATGATGCATCGGGCACCTCCTCGGAGTGCTTTTCATTCCACGGTACCGGCGATCACCGACAAGAAAAGGCCTTTCCGGATCACAAGATCGGCGCGTCGCGGTTTGCCTGCCCCCTCCAGCACGGACATTCCCGCAGCGCAAGCGGCCATTTCGGTGCCGTGGCGCCGGTGTGTCGCGGGTCCGTCCGGGCCGGGACGAAGCAAGCACGTCGGGAGTACCCCGCCTGTCAGAGGGCCAACCGCCGCCGGAAGCCGGGCAATTCCGGCCGGATCCGCCCTAACCGCGCGGCGGGACGGCCCGGTGGCTAGCATCGGGCGACGCTGTACCGGCCTCGACGGCCGGGCGCCACTCGAAGGAACGCTAGGGGGCACCCGCCATGACCTACCCGCCGCAGCAACCGGGCGGCTACGGCCAGCAGCCCGGCGGCTACGGGCAGCAGCCCGATCCGTACGGCCGGCCCCAGCAGGGCGGCCACCCCCAGAGCGGCCCCCAGGCCCAGCCCGGCTACGGCGGCACCCAGCAGTTCGGCCAGCCGGGCCCGTACGACGGCACGCAGCAGTGGGGCCAGCCCGGCGGGTACGACGGCACCCAGCAATACGGCCAGCCCGGCGGGTACGACGGCACCCAGCAATACGGCCAGCCCGGCGGGTACGACGGCGGGACGCAGCAGTACGGCCAGCCGGGCCCGTACGACGGCGCCCAGCAGTACGGCCAGCCCGGCCCGTACGACCAGCCCGGCCAGGGCGGGTACCAGCCCCAGACGGGCCCTCAGGCGCAGCAGGGCCACCCGCAGTACGGCCGTCAGGACCAGTGGGGCGGGCCGCCCCAGTCCTTCGGCGGCCACGACCCCTACGGCGGCGGCAGCTTCGGCGAGGCGCCCCCGCCCAAGAAGAAGACCGGCCTGATCGTCGGCATCGCGGCCGCGGCGGTGGTGCTCGTCGGCGGCGGCGTCACCGCGTTCGTCCTCATGAACGGCAACGACGAGCAGACCGCCGCACCGCCCGCGAGCAGCACTTCGGCGGCGCCGACCACCGCGCCGAAGGCGTCCACCCCGAAGCCCAAGAGCACCGCGCCGTCCAGCCCGTCGACGCCGAAGAGCAAGTCCGCGGGCGGCCCCGCCCCCGGTGGCAAGCCCAGCTCCCAGGAGCTGTTCGACTCGACGATCTCGGCCTACAACGCCGGCGACGAGAAGGCACTCGGCGACACCATCTGCCGCAGCGTCTACGAGGGCACCACGGGCGAGATCCCGAAGGTGACGGTGAAGCTGACCGCCACGCCGCAGGAGACCGGCGACAAGGCCACCGCCCGCTACTCCGCCACCGACGGCAGCAAGACCAAGGTCGGCACGATGTCGGCGCAGAAGGAGTCCGGGCTCTGGTGCCTGTCCAACGTGCAGGCGGACGGCTCGTGAGCACCCGGCGGTGAACCGCGTGTTCGCCGCCGGGCTGGTCCTGCTCGGCGCGGCCGGGGCGGGTGTCGCGCTGGGCCTGGTGCTCGTCGCCCCGGCCGGCTCCCCGCCCGCGGCGTCGGCCACGCCGCCGCCGTTCCGGCCGTCGGCACCGCCGCCGGCTCCCGACCAGGCCGACACGGCCGCGGTGGCGGTGCTGGCCCGCGCGATCGTCGACGCGATCGCCCGCCACGACTCGGCGGCGTTCGGCAAGCTCACGTGCCGCCCGCAGACCGCCGAAGCCCTCGCGGGCCTGCAGCGGACGTGGGACGCCGCCGGCCCGGTCACGGCGAAGCTGGCCGCACCCCCGGAGCTGCGCGGCGAGTCCGCGACGGCGAAGGTGCACGTCGAAGCGGCGGGCGGGACGAAGGACACGCCTTTCCCGCTGCGCAAGGAGAACGGCCGGTGGTGCGTGCCGGGCTAGGCGGTCAGCCCTTGCCCTTGCTCGGACGGCGCGAGACCCGCGGGGACACGGTGCCGTCCGCCAGCCGGCGCGCGGTCAGCAGGAACGCCGTGTGCGCCACCATCCGGTGGTCCGGGCGGACCGCCAGGCCCACCACGTGCCACGGGCGCATCAGCGTCTCCCACGACTCGGGCTCGGTCCAGCACTGCTGCTCGCGCAGCGACTCCGTGACCCGCGAAAGCTGGGTCACGGTCGCGACGTAGACGGTCAGCACGCCGCCCGGCACCAGGTGGGCGGCGACGTTCGGCAGCTGGTCCCACGGCGCGAGCATGTCCAGCACGACGCGGTCGACCTCGCCCTCGTGCGAGGCCAGGTCGGCCACCGTGAGCGACCAGTTGGCCGGCTTCTCGCCGAAGAACTTCACCACGTTGCGCTCGGCGTGTTCGGCGTGGTCGTCCCGGATCTCGTAGGAGTGCACGCGCCCGGCCGGGCCGACCGCCCGCAGCAGCGAGCACGTCAGCGCGCCGGACCCGGCCCCCGCCTCGAGCACGCGCGCACCGGGGAAGATGTCGCCCCACATCACGATCTGCGCGGCGTCCTTCGGGTAGATCACCTGCGCGCCGCGGGGCATCGAGAGCACGTAGTCCGGCAGGAGCGGGCGCAGCGCCAGGTAGGTCGACCCGCCCGCGGACGTGACCACCGACCCCTCGGGACGGCCGATCAGGTCGTCGTGGGCCAGTGCGCCGCGGTGGGTGTGGTACTCACCACCGGCGGCCAGCGTCAGGGTGTAGTGCCGCCCCTTCGAGTCGGTCAACTGCACCCGATCACCCGCGCGAAACGGTCCGCTGACCGACAACACTTCCTCCTGTAACCCGTTTGGCCGACGCCAGATCTTCGCAGGCCGCGCGGGCCGGTGACTCAGCGGGTGCGGCGGTTCAGCGCGGCCCGCAGGTCGTCCCGGCGGAGCACGCCCGCCGGGCGGCCCTCGTCGTCGACCACGAGGAACTGCCACGCCGCGGTTTCGCGGACCCGCTCGACGACGTCCTCCCCCGGCTCCGAGGCCAGCAGCACGGTTTCGGCCCGGATCGGCTCGGCCGCGAACTCGGCCGGGGCGTGCGGCGAGGAGCTCGCGAGCCGCTCGGCCGCGCCTTCGTCCAGGAGCCCGGCCGCCACGCCGTCGGCGCGGACCAGGACCACCCCGCGGCCGGCCGACGCGGCCAGCGCGTCCGACACCGGGCTTTCGGCGGGCAGCTGCAGCACCGGCCGGACCAGTTCGCCGAGGACCAGGCCGTCCGGCCACGTGCGGCGCGCTTCGGCGGCCAGCTCCGAACGGGCGCCGAGGATCACGAACCACGCCGTCACCACGCAGACGCCCAGCCGCAGCCAGCGGTCCGGGCTCGCGGTCGCCAGGCCCCACAAGGCCCAGACCAGCAGCCCGGCGGCCACGACCGCGCCGCCGGCGACCGCCGCGCGGGTGCCCTTGGCGCGGATGCCGGTGACCGCCCACACCCCGGCGCGGACCAGCCTGCCGCCGTCCAGCGGCAGCCCGGGCAGCAGGTTGAAGACGCCGACGGCGAGGTTCGCCACCGCGCACTCGGCCACCAGGAGCCAGACCGCACCGTCCGGCGGCACGGCGAACATCAGCAGGCCGCAGAAGCCGCCGAGCAGCAGCGACACCGCGGGCCCGGCCGCGGCGACCAGGCCTTCGTCGCCGGGGCGCTTGGGCGTCCTGGCCACTTCGGACAGGCCGCCGAGGAGGAACAGGCGCAGCCGCCGCACGGGGATGCCCAGCCGCAGCGCGACCAGGCAGTGCCCGAGTTCGTGGGCGAGCACGGACAGGCCCAGCAGCAGCGCGAACGCCCCGGCGAGCAGCCACGACGTCGTCGCGGAGGCGTCCGGGAGCAGCCGCCCGACCAGCGGCGCGTACAGGACGACGACGATCAGCGAGCCGACCCACCAGGACGGCGCGAGCAGCACCGGCACCCCGGCGACCCGGAACAGCAGGAGACCGCCGTCCGAGCGGACGGCCTGCCGGGTGCCCCCGGTGCCCTGCTCACTGGTCGCGGCCATGCGGAGAGCCTAGAGCCCCCGGTGTGGGTACCGGGTGATCCGCCCCCGATGGGTGTCGTCCCCCGCCAAAGCGCCCCAAGGCGGCCTTGGTTGCGTCCCACGCACCGAAGGCCACATTGGGTGCGTCTGACGCACCGAAGGCCACATTGGGGTTGTTTCATCGTGGTTGTGGCTGGTGGGGGTGGTGGGCTGGGTGTGTTTCGGTGATCTGGCAGCGAGTGTTGTCGGGACGGGGTGGCCGTCCCGCTGGGCATGAGTGAAGCCCTCGGCAAGATCGAGATGTGAGTCAATCACCCGCCGAGGGCTTCGGCCCCATTTCTTACCAGGTCACCCTCCCGCTGTCGCGGCAGACCCTGAGCATGGTCGCCGACCTGATCCGCACCCGGCGGCGCCGGCTGCGGTCCCGCTGGCGCAAAGCCACCCCAGCCGGGCAAGCGCTGGTGGTGCTGGCGGTGCTGCGCCACGATCAGCGGCTGGCTCACATCGGTGCCGGTCAGGGTGTGTCGGCTGCGACGGTGCGCCGGTGGGTGCTGGAAGTCATCACCCTGCTCGCCGCCCGCGCCGCACGACTGGACCGGGTCCTGCACCGGCTGGCCACCGCAGGTGCGGCGGTGGTGCTGGTGGACGGCACCCTGATCCGGACCCGCCGCCGCACCGGGCGGGCCAACCGGGCCCACTACAGCGGCAAACACAAACACCACGGACTGGTCGTCCTCGCCCTGACCGACGAGACCGGCCGGATCCTGTGGGTCTCGGCGACCCTGCCGGGCAGGACCGCCGACATCACCGCCGCCCGCCGGCTACGCCTGCGCGAACGGCTGCACGCCCACGACCTGACGCCCGCAGCGGACAAGGGCTTCCACGGCTGGCACAAAGACGTCCGTGACACCCGCACCTGCCACCGATGCGGCGGAGCGTGTGAGCAGATCGTGCTCACCCCCTACAAAGCCGAGGCGAACCGGCCCCTGACGAAAGCCCAGCAGCAGGCGAACGCGGCCTTCTCCGCGATGCGCTGCGCGGTGGAGGGCGGCTTCGCCGCCCTCAAAACCTGGCGCATCCTCGACAAACTCCGCATGCACCCACGCCACGCCACCACCCTGCTACGCGCCCTGCTCGTGCTCACCCACCACGAACAAACCGCCCGGACAAACCAGCCCTGAGCCACTACCAGACCCCGTCAACCCACCACGACCAGCACAAACCACGATGAAACAACCCCATTGGGGCGCTTCGGGTCCGCGGATGGGGTGGCGGGCGTTGCGGTCGCCGGAACTGTCGGACCCCGGCGTTACGCTCTGCCCATGCCCGACGCCGACACCGTCACCACCGACTCCCCCGCCTCCGCCGTCGCCACCGAGGTGCGGCGGCGGCCCGCGTTGTCGCCGTCGAGGGCCAGCGACTTCAAGCAGTGCCCGCTGCTCTACCGGTTCCGCGCGGTCGACCGGCTGCCCGAAGTCCCGACCAAGGCCCAGCTGCGCGGCACGCTCGTCCACTCGGTCCTGGAGCGCCTGTTCGCCCTCCCGGCCGCCGAACGCGTCCCCGCCCAGGCCCGGGAGCTGCTCGGCCCGGCGTGGACGGACCTGTCCACCGACCGTCCGGAGTGGACCGAGCTGTTCGACGGCGAAAAGCCCGAAGAACACGCCGAATGGCTGCGGTCGGCCGAAAAGCTCCTCGACGCCTACTTCGAACTGGAAGACCCGCGGCGGCTCGAACCCGAGGCCTGCGAGCTGCACGTCGAGATCGAGCTCGGCTCCGGCGTCCTGCTGCGCGGCTACATCGACCGGCTCGACGTCGCCCCGACCGGCGAGATCCGGGTCGTCGACTACAAGACCGGCGCCGCGCCGCGCGAGATCGGCGAGGCGAAGGCGATGTTCCAGATGAAGTTCTACGCCGTGGTCCTGTGGCGGCTGCGCGGGATCGTGCCCCGCCAGCTGAAGCTCATGTACCTCACCGACGGCCAGTCGCTGGCCTACACCCCCGACGAAGCCGAGCTGCTGCGGTTCGAGCGCACCCTGGAAGCCATCTGGCAGGCCATCCTCAAGGCCGGCAAGACCGGCGACTTCCGGGCGAACAAGAGCAAGCTGTGCAACTGGTGCGACCACCAGGCGCACTGCCCCGAGTACGGCGGCACACCACCCGACTACCCCGGCTGGCCGGAGCCCGACGCGGGCGACGAGACACCCCTGGACCGGGCCGACTGATGGCCGACGCCTTCTACGTCCCGCTCGGCGACGGCCGGTTCTCCGCGACCGGGCACACGGCCGGGCCGTGGACCCCCGACGCCCAGCACTTCGGCCCGCCGTCGGCGTTGCTCGTCCGGGCCCTCGAAAACGTCGAAACCGCGCACCCCGCCCAACTCGCGCGGGTGACCGTCGAGATCCTCGGCCCGGCCCCGGTCGCCGAGCTCACCGTGCGGGCCCGGATCGAACGGCCCGGCCGGTCGGTCGAGCTGCTGCAGGCCGAACTGGCGAGCGCCGAGCGGGTGGTGGCACGGGCGTCGGCGTGGCGCATCGCGACGTCGGACACGGCGGCGGTCGCCACCGACGCCGGCCCGCTGCTGCCCGGGCCGGGCAGCGTCGAAGAGTCGCCGTGGCCGGAGGGCTGGCAGGGCGGCTACCTCGACGCGGTCGAGTGGCGCGCGGTGCGCGGCGGCATGGACGCGCCCGGCCCGGCGGCGGTGTGGGCGCGCCAGCGCGTCCCGCTGGTCGACGGCGAGGAGCCGAGCGGCCTGCAGCGGCTGTTCGCCGTCGCCGACTCCGGCAACGGCGTGTCGAACTACCTCGACCCGCGGCAGTGGTGGTTCATCAACTCCGAGCTGACCGTCCACCTGCGGCGGGTGCCGTCGGGCGAGTGGATCGGCCTCGACGCGGTCACGCTGGTCGGCACGCACGGCATCGGCACGGCGACGAGCATCCTGCACGACGACGGCGGCCCGGTGGCCACCGGCGCGCAGGCGCTGATGGTCCGGCCGCGACAGGCCGGGGGCGGATAGCCACCCACAACGGGCCCGCATCCAATAACCTTCGCGGAACGACCGACTTGAGGAGCGCTCCGGCATGCAGATCACCTCGGTGGTCAACCAGAAAGGCGGGGTCGGCAAGACCTCGCTGAGCGTCGGCACCGCGGCCGCATTGGCCGAGCGGGGCCGCCGGGTGCTCCTGGTCGACCTCGACCCGCAGGGCCACGCGACGACCGAGATGCTCGGGCTGTCCGAGGTGGCCGCGGACCAGCCGAGCCTGGCGAAGGCGCTGGCCAAGACGTGGAAGGGCCCGATCGAGGAGCTCGTCGTGCCGCACCCGCGCAGCAATCTCGGCAAGGGTGGCGCGCTCGACGTCGTGCCGACGTCTCCGGGGATGTTCGACCTGATCCGGCGGCTCGACTCGTTCCGCGTCCCCGGCTGGCAGCTGGCGCGGGTCATCCAGTTCGCCAACTACGACCACTGCGTCATCGACTGCCCGCCGGCGCTGGACGTGCTGACGAACAACGCGCTGGCGGCGTCGCACGGCATCCTCGTGCCGGTCCAGCCGGACAAGACGAGCATCCGGGCGCTGCGGCTGCTGGCCGACCAGGTCCGGTACGTCGAGCAGACCGTCGGGCGGCAGCCGCTGTCGTGGTTCGGCCTGGTGCCGAGCCTGTACCGGCGGCCGATCTCGCACTACGCGGCCGCGGCGCTGCAGGAGATGTACGACTTCGGCATCCCGATGCTGTCGCACCTGCCGCTGGGTGTGGTGATGAACGAGGCGGCGGCGCACGGCGTCCCCGTGACGACGTACGCGCCCGAGACGCTGCAAGCGCTGTCTTTCCGCGAGATCGCCGAGACGCTGGACAGCTACCTGGAGCAGAACCAGGCGCCGGCCGTCGTGCCCGCCGACGAGGAGTTCGTCTTCGAGGACTTCATCTCCGAGGTGGCGGTGGCCCGCAACGTCAACGACAACGGCGCCCGCAAGGGCCTCTACGACCTCCTGCCCAAGAAGCCGAACCGCCCGCGCTGAAACGCAGTGAATGACTCATTCCTGGCGTCGGACGCCAGGAATGAGTCATTCACTGCAGGCGAGCGGGGCCGCGGGAGCCGGGTCAGAGGCGGCAGGAGCGGATGTCGGAGGCCAGGATCGCCTTGGCGCCGACCTCGGCCAGTTCGTCCATGATCTGGTTGACCTTCTTGCGCGACACCATGGCGCGCACCGCCACCCAGTCTTCGTGGGCGAGCGGGGCAACCGTCGGCGACTCCAGGCCCGGCGTGATCGCGATCGCGCGCTCCACCAGCGTCCGCGGGCAGTCGTAGTCCAGCATCATGTACTGCTGCGCGAACACGACCCCGCGCAGGCGCGCGGCCAGCTGCGACTTCGCCTTTCTCTGCTCGGTGCCCCGGCGCTGCAGCAGCACCGCTTCCGACACGCAGATCGGGTCGCCGAAGGCCACCAGGTTGTGCTGGCGCAGCGACCGGCCCGACTCGACGACGTCCGCGATCGCGTCCGCCACGCCGAGCTGGATCGAGATCTCCACCGCGCCGTCGAGGCGGATCACCTCGGCCTCGACGCCGTGGCGGGCGAGGTCGTCGCGGACCAGCCGCGGGTAGGACGTCGCGAGCCGCTTGCCGTGCAGGTCCGCCGGCTTCCAGTCCCGGCCCGCCGGGGCGGCGTAGCGGAACGTCGAGCCGCCGAAGCCCAGCGCCTGGATCTCCTCGACCGGGGCACCGGAGTCGAGCGCGAGGTCGCGGCCGGTGATGCCGAGGTCGAGCTCGCCGGAGCCGACGTAGATCGCGATGTCCTTGGGGCGCAGGAAGAAGAACTCGACCTCGTTCACCGGGTCGAGCACGGTCAGGTCGCGCTGCTCATGCCGCTTGCGGTAGCCCGCCTCGCCGAGCATCTCCGTCGCCGCGGCGGCGAGGGCTCCCTTGTTCGGCACGGCAACACGCAGCATTGCTTTCTCCTCGTTCTTCGAGCGACCCGTCACAGGTAGCGGTAGACGTCCTCGGTCGACAGGCCACGGCCGAGCATCAGCACCTGCACCCGGTACAGCAGCTGGGAGATCTCCTCGGCGAGGCGCTCGTCGGACTCGTGCTCGGCGGCGATCCACACCTCGCCGGCTTCCTCCAGCACCTTCTTGCCCTGGGCGTGCACCCCGGCATCCAGGGCGACGACGGTGCCGGACCCGTCGGGACGGGTACGCGCGCGCTCGGCAAGCTCCGCGAACAGCTCATCGAAGGTCTTCACGGTCCGGAATCCTTCCATCCCGGACCCCGCGACGCCGCCCCGGCCCGCCGGGGATGCCGCCGATCTCACACGCCCGTGGACGCGGCTTCCCACGAGCTGGGATCAGAACAGCGCGCCCTGCTCGAAGTCCAGCAGGTATCGCTTGCGCTCGAGGCCGCCGCCGTAGCCGGTGAGGGAGCCGGTGGAGCCGACCACCCGGTGGCAGGGGACGATGATGCCGATCGGGTTCTTGCCGTTCGCCAGCCCGACCGCGCGGGACGCCGCCGGGTTGCCCAGCCGGTCGGCGAGCTGGCCGTAGGAGATCGTCGTGCCGTACGGGATCTTGCGCAGCTGGGCCCAGACCGCCTGCTGGAACGGCGTGCCCACGAAGGCCAGCGGCACTTCGAACTCGTGGCGCTGCCCGGCGAAGTACTCCTTCAGCTCGGTTTCGGCGCGGTCGAAGATCTCCGCGCCCGGGTCGTGCGAGCCGAAGGTCAGCTCGTCCGGCCGGTGGCGCTGGTCGACCATGTAGAGGCCGCAGAGCGCGGCCCCTTCGGCGACCAGCGTCAACGGGCCGCACGGGCTGTCGACGACGGCGTGGGTGCGCATCGGGACTCCTGTCTGGTTCATGCCGCGGGCATCCGGTTGATCGCGTGGTCACCGGTGGCCCACAGGTGCTGGGTGGCGTAGGCGCGCCAAGGGCGCCAGGCCGCGGAACGAGCGACGACGGCGGCCTGGCCGCCGAGGCCCAGGGTTTCCGCCGCGTACTTGATGCCGAGGTCGGTCGGGAGGAAGGCGTCCGGATCGCCCAGCGCGCGCATGGCGATGCTCTCGACCGTCCACGGCCCGAAGCCGGGCAACGCGCTCAAAGCGGCCCGCGCCGCCTCCCAGTCGCTGCCCGCGCTGAGGTCCAGGCCGTCGGTCAGCGCCGACACGAGCGCGAGCAGCGTGCGACGGCGGCTGCGCGGCATGGCCAGGGTCTCCGGGTCCAGCGAAGCCAGCGCCTCCGGTGACGGGAACAGGTGCGTCAGGCCGCCTTCGGGGTCTTCCACCGGTTCACCGTGGGCGACGACGAGCCGGGCCGCGTGGGTCCGCGCCGCCGCCGTCGACACCTGCTGGCCCAGCACGGCGCGGACGGCGAACTCGGCGCCGTCGACCGTGCGCGGGACGCGGCGGCCGGGCGCGGCCGCGACGAGCGGGGCGAGCAGCGGGTCGGTGGCGAGCTGGTCGTCGACGGCGACCGGGTCGGCGTCGAGGTCCAGCAGGCGACGGCACCGGCTGGTGGCGGCGGGCAGGTCCCGGAGGTCGGCCAGGGTGAGCCGGCAGGCGATGTGGCCGTCCTCCGGTTTCAGCGCGACGACGCCGTGGCCGTGCGGCAGCCGCAGCGTCCGGCGGTAGGCGCCGTCCCGCCACTCCTCGACCCCCGGCACGCCGGTGGCCACGAGGTGCCCGAAGAGGTTGTCGGGGCACAACGGCTTCCGGTAGGGCAGCCGCAGGACCAGTGCGCTGGCCGCCGCCGGCCTGCCCTTCGCCCGTTGCCGCAGCTGGGTCGGCGAGAGGGCGAACACCTCGCGGACGGTGTCGTTGAACGTCCGGATGCTGCCGAACCCGGCGGCCAGGGCCAGCTCGGTCATCGGCAGCGCGGTCGTCTCGATCAGCGTCCGCGCGGTCTGCGCGCGCTGGGCGCGGGCCAGGGACAGGGGGCCGGCGCCGAGTTCGGCGAACACCTGGCGTTCGACCTGCCGGACGCTGTAGCCGAGCCGGGCGGCGAGGCCGCGGACGCCTTCGGTGTCGACGACGCCGTCGGCGATCAGCCGCATCGCCCGCGCCACCAGGTCGGCGCGCTCGTTCCACAACGGCGAACCCGGGCTCGCGTCGGGGCGGCACCGCTTGCAGGCCCGGAACCCGGCCTGCTGGGCGGCCGCGGCGCTCGGGTAGAAGCTCATGTTCCGCGGCTTGGGCGGCACCACCGGGCAGCTGGGCCGGCAGTAGATCTTCGTCGTCAGGACGGCCGTGTAGAACCACCCGTCGAACCGGGCGTCCTTCGCCTGCACGGCCCGCACGCACCGCTCGAAGTCCTCATGCACCCCGTCAGCATCGCGGACGCCGGGGACCCGGGGCTAGCGGAAATGCGACATGGGGGTGGTCAGCCGAGCAGGGCCGCCAGCGCCGGCACGTCGATGCCGACCAGGGAGTCGCGGAACACCCGCCGCTCCCCCGCCTCGACCGGGACGTCGTTCGGGATCACCAGCACGGTGCAGCCCGCCGCGACGGCGGACGCGGTGCCCGGCGGCGAGTCCTCCACCGCGACGCAGCGCGCCGGGTCGACCCCGAGGAGCTCGGCCGCCTTGAGGTACGGGCGCGGGAGAGGCTTGTTCAGGCCTTCGACCTCGTCGCCGCACACGGTGACGTCGAAGAAGTCCCGGCCGATCGTGTTCAGCGCGAGCTCGGTCAGGTCGCGCTCGGTCGAGGTGACCAACGCCGAGCGCAGGCCCGCTTCGCGCACCGCCGTCAGCGCCTCGCGCGCGCCGGGACGCCACGGCAGCTCGTCGTCGAAGAGCCCGGCGGTGCGGCGGCGGATCTCCGCGCCGGTCGAGGCGATCGCCTCGGGGGTCACCGGAAGGCCGACGACTTCGAGCAGGTACGCCGAAGTGTCGTCCATGTTGGACCCCACGAGCGTCATCCGCTGCTCTTCGGAAAGCTTGCCGCCGAGCCATTCCGCCGTCTCGTAGAGGGCGACGTCCCACAGCTTCTCGGAATCGACCAGCGTGCCGTCCATGTCCCACAACACGGCGTCGATACCGTCCACAGTGGAGTCTCCTCAGGTGTTGAAGTACTTGGCTTCCGGGTGGTGGCAGACGATCGCGTCGGTCGACTGCTCGGGGTGCAGCTGGTACTCCTCGGACAGCTTGACGCCGATCCGGCCCGGTTCGAGGAGGGCGACGATCTTCGCCCGGTCTTCGAGGTCGGGACAGGCGCCATAGCCCAGGGAGAACCGGGCTCCACGGTAGCCGAGCTTGAAGAAGTCCTCGACGTCGTCGGGGTCCTCTGAGGCGACCGCCACACCGCCGGGGAAGGTCAGCTCCTGGCGGATGCGGCAGTGCCAGTATTCGGCGAGCGCCTCGGTGAGCTGCACGCCGAGGCCGTGCACCTCCAGGTAGTCGCGGTAGGCGTTGGCCGCGAAGAGCTCGTTCGCGTAGTCCGCGATCGGCTGGCCCATGGTCGCGATCGTGAACGGGACGACGTCCACCTCGCCCGCCTCGCGCGGGCGGTAGAAGTCGGCCAGGCAGAGCCGCCGGTCGCGGCGCTGCCTGGGGAAGGTGAAGCGCAGCCGCTCGGGTGCGTCCGGTTCGGGTTCGGTCAGCACGACCAGGTCGTCACCTTCGGCGTAGCAGGGGAAGTAGCCGTAGACGACGGCCGCGTGGGCCAGGATCCCGTCGGCGGTCAGCCGGTCGAGCCAGTACCGCAGCCGCGGGCGTCCTTCGGTCTCGACGAGTTCCTCGTACGTCGGCCCGGCGCCGCCGCGGGCGCCCTTGAGCCCCCACTGCCCCATGAACGTCGCCCGCTCGTCGAGCATCGCGGCGTAGTCGGCGAGCGCGACGCCCTTGACCACCCGGGAGCCCCAGAACGGCGGGCTCGGCAGCGGCACGTCGGTGGCGACGTCCGACCGCGCCGGCAGCGGCCCTTCGTCCTCGGTTCTGCGGGCTTTGCGCGCCTCGGCGATCCGCAGCGAGCGTTCGCGGCGTTCCTTGCGCTCCCGACGCTTTTTCTCCGCGTCGGCGTCCACGAGCGGCGACTCGCCGCGCTTGGCGGCCATGATCGCGTCCATCAGCCGCAGGCCCTCGAACGCGTCCCGCGCGTAGCGCACGTCGCCGAGGTAGAGCTCGGTCAGGTCGTTCTCCACATAGGACCGGGTGAGCGCCGCGCCGCCGAGCAGCACCGGCCAGCGCGCCGAGACGCCCCGGGAGTTCATCTCCTGGAGGTTCTCCTTCATGATCACCGTGGACTTCACCAGCAGCCCGGACATCCCGATCGCGTCGGCGCCGTGCTCCTCGGCGGCGTCGAGGATGGTCGTGATCGGCTGCTTGATGCCGAGGTTGACGACCTCGTAGCCGTTGTTGGACAGGATGATGTCGACGAGGTTCTTGCCGATGTCGTGGACGTCGCCGCGGACGGTGGCCAGCACGATCCGGCCCTTGCCCGAGTCGTCGCCGGTCTCCATGTGCGGCTCGAGGTGGGCGACGGCGGCCTTCATCACCTCGGCGGACTGCAGCACGAACGGCAGCTGCATCTGCCCGGACCCGAACAGCTCGCCGACGGTCTTCATGCCCGACAGCAGCGTGTCGTTGATGATCTGCAGGGCGGGCCGCTGCTCCAGGGCCGCGTCGAGGTCGTCGGCGAGGCCGCCCCGCTCGCCGTCGACGATCCGGCGTTCGAGCCGTTCGAACAGCGGCAGCGCGGCCAGCTCCTCGGCCCGCGACGCCTTGGACGACGCCGCGCTGACCCCTTCGAACAGGGCCATCAGCTCCTGCAGCGGGTCGTAGCCTTCGCGACGGCGGTCGTAGACGAGGTCGAGGGCGACCGCGCGCTGGTCGTCGGGGATGCGGGCCATCGGCAGGATCTTCGACGCGTGCACGATGGCGGTGTCGAGCCCGGCCTGGACGCACTCGTGCAGGAACACGGAGTTGAGGACCTGCCGCGCGGCCGGGTTGAGGCCGAAGGAGATGTTCGACAGCCCGAGCGTGGTCTGCACCTCGGGGTGGCGGCGCTTGATCTCGCGGATGGCCTCGATCGTCTCGATGCCGTCGCGGCGCGACTCCTCCTGGCCGGTGGCGATGGTGAAGGTCAGCGCGTCGATGATGACGTCGGAGGTGCGTAGCCCCCAGTTCTCGGTGATGTCCTCGATCAGCCGGGTCGCGATGTCGGCCTTCTTCTGCGCGGTCCGGGCCTGGCCTTCCTCGTCGATGGTCAAGGCGACGACGGCGGCGCCGTATTCGCTGACCAGGTCCATGACCTGGGTGAACCGGGATTCCGGGCCGTCGCCGTCCTCGTAGTTGACGGAGTTGACCGCGCACCGGCCGCCGAGGCGTTCGAGGCCCGCGCGAAGCACCGCGACCTCGGTGGAGTCGAGCATGATCGGCAGCGTCGACGCGGTGGCCAGCCGTCCGGCCAGCTCGGCCATGTCCGCGGTGCCGTCGCGGCCGACGTAGTCGACGCACAGATCGAGGAGGTGGGCACCGTCGCGGGTCTGTTCGCGGGCGATCTCGACGCAGTCGTCCCAGCGGCCCTCCAGCATCGCGGTGCGGAAGGCCTTCGAGCCGTTGGCGTTGGTCCGCTCGCCGATCATCAGCACGCTGGCGTCCTGTTTGAAGGGCACCGCCTGGTAGAGCGAGGACACGCCCGGCTCGGGCCGCGGCCGCCGGGGTACCGGCGACGTGTCCGCGACGGCCGCGGCGAGCTGCCGGATGTGCTCGTCGGTGGTGCCGCAGCAGCCGCCGACCAGGCCGACGCCGAACTCGCGGACGAACCCGGTCAGTGCCTCGACCAGGGCTTCCGGGCCGAGCGGGTAGACCGCGCCGTCCGGGCCGAGCTCGGGCAGGCCGGCGTTCGGCATCACCGACAGCGGCACCCGGGCGTGCTTGGCCAGCTGCCGCAGGTGCTCGCTCATCTCGGCCGGGCCGGTGGCGCAGTTGAGGCCGATGACGTCGATGCCGAGCGGTTCGAGCGCGGCGAGCGCGGCGCCGACCTCGGTGCCGAGCAGCATGGTGCCGGTCGTTTCGACGGTGATCGAAACGATGATCGGCACGTGCCGCCCCTCGGCGGCCATCGCCCGCTTGGCGCCGATGATCGACGCCTTGGTCTGGAGGATGTCCTGGGTGGTTTCGACGATCACCGCGTCGGCGCCGCCGGCCAACAAGCCGCGGACTTCCTCGCGGTAGGCGTCACGCAGCGTGGTGAACGGGGCGTGGCCGAGCGTCGGGAGCTTCGTGCCGGGCCCGACCGAGCCGAGCACGAACCGGGGCCGGTCCGGCGTCGAGAACTCGTCGGCCGTCTCGCGCGCCAGCCGCGCGCCGGCCTCGGCCAGCTCGAAGATCCGCCCGGTGATGTCGTACTCGGCGAAGTTGGCGAAATTGGCCCCGAAGGTGTTCGTCTCGACGGCGTCCGCGCCCGCCTCCAGGTACCCGCGGTGCACCGAGCGCACCACGTCCGGCCGGGTGACGTTGAGGATCTCGTTGCAGCCCTCCAGGCCGCCGAAGTCGTCCAGGCCGAGGTCGTGGGCCTGCAGCGCGGTGCCCATCGCCCCGTCGGCCACCAGGACACGCGCGCGGAGGGCATCGAGGAACGGTGACGACAGGCGGTCGGACATGCTGAACAGGGTAAGGCCGGTGGTCGTAGGCTGGTCCGGTGAGTGAGCCCGTCGACGAGACCCCGCGGCCGCCCGGCGGCCGCCCCGAACCCACCCGACCGTTGATGGTCGTCGCCTTCGAAGGCTGGAACGACGCAGGTGACGCGGCCAGCCGGGCGGTCGAGCACCTGCAGCTGAACTGGGACGCCACCCCGCTGGCGGAACTGGAGCCCGACGACTACTACGACTTCCAGGTCAGCCGCCCGACCGTCCGGATGGTGGACGGCGTCACTCGACGGGTGGACTGGCCGACGACGCGGCTGTCGGTGTGCCGCCCCGACGGCTTCGACCGCGACGTGGTCCTCGTCCAGGGCCCCGAGCCCAACATGCGGTGGCGCGCGTTCTGCGCGGAGCTGCTGGAGCACATCCGGCAGCTCGACGTCGCGACGGTGGTGACGCTGGGGGCGCTGCTCGCCGACACCGCGCACACCCGGCCCGTCCCGGTCACCGGAACGGCGTACGACAAGGACACCGCGTCGCTCTACGGCCTCGACCTGAACAACTACCAGGGCCCGAGCGGCATCGTCGGCATCCTCCAGGACTACTGCGTGCAGGCGGGCATCCCGGCGGTGTCGATCTGGGCCGCGGTGCCGCACTACGTGTCGCACCCGCCGTCCCCGAAGGCGACGCTGGCGCTGCTGCACAAGCTGGAGGACATCCTCGACGTCGAGATCCCGCTGGGCGCGCTGCCCGAGCAGTCCGAGGAGTGGCAGCGCACGGTCAGCGAGATGGCCGACGAGGACGAAGAGATCAGCGAGTACGTCCGCAGCCTCGAAGAGCGCGGCGACGCCCAGAGCGAGGTCGCCGAGCAGGACGTCAGCGGCGACAAGATCGCCGCCGAGTTCGAGCGCTACCTGCGCCGCCGCGGCCGCGGCGGCGGGCAGGAAGGCTTCGGCCTGCGGTGAGTCACTTGCGCCAGCTGGTGGCGAACGCCCGCGCGGGGTTCGCCACCAGCATGGCCGTGACGACGTCGCCGCCGAGCTGCTTGGCCAGCCGCGGCGCCAGGGTGGTGAGCAGGTAGGCCGCACCCGGCTGGTTGCGGGCGGCCGCGGTGGTCGTGTCGCCGCCGAGCAGGATCTGCCCGCCGTGCCCGGCCTCGACGAGCGCCTCGATGCCGTCGAAGAGCTGCGGGTCGGTGGCGTGGTTGGCCCGCGAAGGGCCGTCGAAGCCCAGGAACACGCCGGTCTCGGCGATCTCCCGCTGCAGCCGCGGGTCCGGGTTCCGGTTCAGGTGCCCGAGGATCACCTTGTCCGGGGGGACGTCCAGCTTGCCGCAGAGCAGTTCGGCCACCTCCAGGGCCGCCGTGCCGAGTTCGAGGTGCACCGCGATCGGCGCGCCGGTCTCCTCGTGGGCGACCGCGGCGGCGGTCATAGTCAGCCGGGCGTGCGAGTCGATCGTGTGGAAGGCGCCGGCCACCTTGACCAGTCCGGCCCGCGGGCCGGTCCGCGGCTCGTCGGGCAGGTCGGCGGGCTGCGTCCCCTCGGTCAGGTCGGCGACGAACTCCCGGACCAGATCGTCGATCACCCGGCTGAGGATGACCGGGGCGTAGTGCTCCGCGCGGTGCAGGCCGGTGGCCGCGACCAGGTGCACCCCGACCTCCTCCGACATCCAGGCGAGCTCGCGCGTGCGCCGGGTCAGGCCGTACGGCGTCCACTGGACGAGTGCCGCGCCGCCCCGCGACTTGAACTCGAGCAGCGTGTGGGCGGCCTCGGCCGGGTCGTCCAGCTCCTGGCCGGGCAGCAGTTTCGAGGCGAAGAAGAGGTGGTCGTGCGCGTTCGTCACGCCGAGTTCGGCCGGATCGATGTCGCCCAGCACCGTCCGGACCTTGGGTTCCCCAGTCACGTCGTCGAGTGTAACGCCTCAGCCGTTACGATGGCGAGGTGTCCGAAGACTTCCGCCTCGACATGGGCGCGCCCTGGCTGAACCTGCTGGCCACCCGCGGCCGTCACTTCGGTGCCCGGCCGGTCGAGCGCCTGCCCACCGTGGACCGGCTGCGCGACTGGCTGGCCGCCTCCGAGCTGACCCCGCTCGCCCCCGTCACGGACGCCGACCTGCGCGCGGCCCGTGAACTCCGCGAGAGCCTGCGCGAACTCGCGCTGGGCGCGGTCGACGGGCTTGCGCCGCGAGCCGACCAGGTGACCCCGCTGACGGCGTTCCTCAAGACCGAGCCGGTCCACCTCGCCGCCCTCGACCGCCTGCACCGCAGCGCTCCCGCGACCACCGCCGACGCACTCGGGCGGCTGGCGCACCAGGCCGCGGACTGGCTCACCGGGCCGCTGCGGGCGGACCTGCGGGCCTGCCCCGAGCAGGACTGCCGCGGCGTGTTCGCCGATCCGGGCGGTCGGCGGCGGTGGTGTCCCGCCCCCGCCTGCGCCAGCCGCGGGCGGGTCCGCGCGCTCAGGGAGCGGCGGCGCGAGCAACCATGACACCCGGCCCCCGAGTGCAGTGAATGACTCATTCCTGGCGTCGGACGCCAGGAATGAGTCATTCACTGCGCAGCGGCACGCAGGATCAGGACGGCCACAGGATCCGGCGCATCGGCACCGCACCCCGCGCCCGCTTCCGCCACTCGCGCGGATAACCCAGCGAGACCTCTTCGAACCGGACGCCGTCGGCCTCGGTGCTGCGCGGGATGTGCAGGTGCCCGTAGACGGCGATCTCCGCGCGGTAGCGGACGTGCCAGTCCTCGGTCTTCGTCGTGCCGCACCAGAGCGCGAACTCCGGCCAGTACAGCGGCGCCGTCGGGTGCCGGTGCAGCGGCCAGTGCGACATCAGGATCGTGCCGTGGTCCTCCGGGATGGCGTCGAGGCGCTCGGTGCTGATCTTCAGCCGGTCCTCGCACCACGCCTGGCGGCTGGGGTACGGGTCGGGGTACAGGAAGTACTCGTCCGTGCAGACCACCCCGGCCTCGCGGGCCTGCCGCAGGGCCTCCTCCAGCGACTGGCCCTCCGCGTCCGGGGTCCGCCAGCTGTAGTCGTAGAGCAGGAACAGCGGCGCGATCGTCAGCGGCCGCGAGCCGTGCCGCCAGACCGGGAACTCGTCTTCCGGCGTCAGGACGTCGATTTCGCGGCACCGCTCGACCAAGTGCTCGTAGCGGGCCTGCCCGCGCAGCTGGCAGTCGTCGTTCTTCGTCGTCCACAGCTCGTGGTTGCCCGGTACCCAGACGACCTTCGCGAACCGGCTGCGCAGGGTCTTCAACGTCCCGATGGTGGCTTCGGCCAGCTCGGCGACGTCGCCGGCGACGAGCAGCCAGTCTTCGGGGGTTTCCGGGACGACCGAGTCGAGGATCGGGCCGTTGCCCTCGTGGGTCACGTGGAGGTCGCTGGTGGCGAAGAGGTGCGGCACCCCTCCACCGTAACCACCGTGGCCGGAGAACCTATGCCAAACCTGCGGATCCCTTCGCGGTGGGAAGCCCGGCCGCCTGCGGTACGAACTGCTCCCGGCCAGCCCCACGCACTTCCTAATGCCGTCGGCGGATCCCCTGGAGGACACCCGGACGGTGGCGTTCTACGACTTCAGCGACGGCGCCGCCCGGTACCTCCACACCGGCTGCCGGGTCCACCCGCGGCGCGGGAGCAGCATCAGCACCCCGGCGAGCACGTAGACGCCGGCCTGGACGTTCAGCAGCACGGCGGGCCCGGTCGTCGCGACGAGCGCGCCCGCCAGCAGCGCGCCGGCGGTGGTGCAGGTGGCCACGGCGGCGAACGTCGTGCTCAGCACCCGCCCGGCGCGCTCGGGCGCGACCGCGCTCTGGATCTCCGACAGCACCCCGGCGCCGACCACCACGCCCGGGGCGCCGGCCAGGGCGAACAGCCCGGCGTACAGCCCCAGCGCCGTCGTCACGAGGGACAGGTTCCAGATCACCGCGGACAGCAGGCCCAGCACCACCGAGCCCCAGCCGAGCAGCGCGGCCGGCGCGACCCGCCGCGCCACGGTGGCGACGGCGAACCCGGCCACCAGGCCCCCGATCGCCTGCACCCCGCGCAGCAGGCCCGCGTCGGCTTCGCTGCCGCCGAGCACGTCGAGGACGTAAACCACGAACAGCACCAGGAACATGCCCTGGGCCAGCGACGTGAACACCAGCGCCAGCCCGGTGCGCCGCAGCCGGCGGTTGCGGGTCAGCTCGCGCAGGCCGTCGAGCCAAGCCCGCACCACCGGCTCCCGCGCGGGCGACGCCGCCGGGGCGGCGACCCGGCGGAACGGCTTGGCCAGCAGCGCCGCGGCCACGGCGAGGACGGCCAGGTACCCGATCATCACGTCGGCGAGCCCGCCGAAGCCGAGCAGGGCGCCGCCCGCCCAGCCGCCGGCCAGCCGGGCGACGCTGCCGTTGACGCTCATCAGGCCGTTCGCCGCGGTCACGTCCGCGACGCCGACGAGCTCCGGCACGAGCGCGTTGCGCGCGGGTTCGAACACCGACGCCAGCGCCGCCTGGGCGGCCATCACCGCGTACACCACGCTGACGCCGGGCTCGGCCACCAGCGGGAGCGCCACGACGGCGAGCCCGACGCAGACGCCGAACAGCACCGCGCGGCGGTTCCACCGGTCGGCGACGACCCCGGCCACCGGGCTCAGCAGCACCGCGGGCAGCAGGCCGAGCACGATGCTCAGCGCCGTCGTCGCGGCGGAGCCGGTGCGCTGGAAGACGTAGACCGGCAACGCCACCTGCAGCATCCACTCGGCCGTCTCGCCGAAGAACGCGGCGACCCACAGCCGCGCGAACCCGGGCACCCCCAGCAGCCGGTTCATTCCTCCGCCTTCCCCGAGTGCTCGATGCGCGGGAACGCGCGCAGGCCGACGTGCACCGAGCGGGCGTCGGCGGGGGCGTCGCTCCGGATGGCGCCGATGTACGGGCGGACCAGCGCGTCGATCGCTTCGGTCAGCCGGGTCAGCTCCGCCGGGGTGACGCGCAGGGCGTAGGTCGACAGCCCGGCCGCGGCCCGCCACGGCGGGTCGAGGTCGTCGAGGGAGTCGAGGTACCGCTGGGTCAGCTCCTGTTCGTGGGTCAGCGTCGCGCCGACCACGCCCAGCTGCGCGGCCCGGTGGGCCGGGTCTTCGGCCAGGTCCCCCAGCTCGAGGCCGACCTGCCGGGCGCGCCACGGCCGTTCGCGGCCGTCCTCGGCGTCGACCCGCTCGACCAGGCCGTATTGGGCGAGCTGGCGCAGGTGCCAGCTGCAGTTGGACGCCGTCGAGCCGACCGCCTCGGCGCACTCGCTGGCGGTGCGCGGGCCGACGGCGGTCAGGTGGTTCAGCAGCGCCGACCGCAGCGGGTGCGCCAGCGCGCGCAACAGCTCGACGTCTTCGATCCGCTTGCGCGGCGGCAGCTCGGCCATCGCTCGCCCTATCTGAAAGGATCATTTCGAAAGTTCCCTTTCATGGTTTGTCCCGCCTGCGGCTTTGTCAAGCGGTTCCGCTATCGTTCGCGGGGCAGTGACTGCACGAGGCAGTGACTGCGCCGTGACCGAACTTGGATGGACGTTGCCCGACCAGCGCGAACTCGCCACCGCCGCCGCTCTCGCCCTCCCCCGGTTCGTGGGCTCGACCGCGCTCTTCCACGCGGCGGTCGCCGAGCGGATGGGCGTCACCCCGACCGAGCTGCACTGCCTGCACCTGCTCCACGGCGGCGTCAGCGACTCCCCGTCCGAACTCGCCCGGCTGCTGGGGATGAGCACGGGCGCGTTCACCCGGCTGCTCGACCGGATGGAGCGCCACCGGCTCGCCGAACGCGCGCCCGATCCCGCCGACCGGCGACGGCTCGTCGTGCGCCCGCTGCCCGACCGGATGGCCGAGCTCGCCGAGCTGTACGCGCCGATGGCGCGGTTCGTCGGCGAGCGCCTCGCCCGCTTCGACCGCCGCCAGCTGACGGCCCTGCTCGAGTTCCTCACCGACGGCACCGCGGCCGCGGAACGGTCGACCGGCGAGCTGCCCGATGTGACCCAGGCCATATCGAGTTGACTAACTCTACGGTTGTTGCGTTAACCTGGTTCCACTATGAGGAACTGAACCGCGCCCATCCCGCCTGAGGCGGCACCCGGTCGAGCCGACGCTCCCGCGTGCCACGACGCCCGGCCGGGATCCCGCTTCTTCCCCCAGGGTTCGGTGATCGCACATGTCTCCCGTTTTTCCGTTGCAGGCCAAGGATGTCGTCTTCGGCTACGGCACCCGCGTCGTCCTCGACGGCGTCTCCCTCACCGCGTCGGCCGGCCAGCGGCTCGGCCTGGTCGGCGAGAACGGCACCGGCAAGTCCACCCTGCTCCGGCTGCTCGCCGGGCTTGAAGAACCGCGTTCCGGGGAGGTGCTCCGCGGCCCGGACGTCGGGTTCCTGCTGCAGGAACTGCCGTTCCCGATGGACGCGACCTTCGCCGACGTGCTCGACGACGCACTCGCCGAGATCCGCGCCGCCGCGGCCCGGCTCGACGAGCTGACCGCGGCCATGGCCGACCGGCCCGACGACGCGGCCGTGCTCGAGGAGTACGGCCGGGTGCTGGAGTGGGCCCAGGCCCACGACCTGTGGGACGCCGACCGCCGCGCCAAGCTCGTCTGCGACGGGCTCGGTCTCGGCGGCCTCGAACCCGGCCGCCGGCTCGGCACGCTCTCCGGCGGGCAGCGGTCCCGGCTCGGGCTGGCCGCGCTGCTGGTCCGGCAGCCGGAAACGCTGCTGCTCGACGAGCCGACCAACCACCTCGACGACGCGGCGATGGAGTTCCTCGAACGCCACCTCACCGAGCTGACCGGGATCGTGGTGCTGTCCTCGCACGACCGCGTGTTTCTCGACGCCGTCTGCACCGACATCGTCGACCTCGACCCGGCCGCGGCCGACCGGCAGGCCGGCGGCGCGGTCCGCTACGGCGGCAGCTACACCGACTACCTCGGCCACAAGAAGGCCGAGCGGGCGCGCTGGGAGCAGCGCTACGCCGAGGAGCAGGAGGAGCTGAAGGAGCTGCGGGAAACCGTCGCGGTCACCGCGCGGAACGTCGCCTATGGCCGGGGTCCGCGCGACAACGACAAGTTCATCCACGCGTTCAAGGGCGCCCGCGTCCAGAAGACGATCTCGCGGCGGGTGCGCGACGCCGAGCAGCGCCTGGAGAAGCTGGAACGCGACCAGGTGCGCAAGCCGCCGGCGCCGTTGCGGTTCCAGGCGGACCTCACCGGCCGCGCGAACGGCGACGGCCCGGCGATCTCGGTGCGGTCACTGGAGGTTCCGGGCCGGCTGAGCCTGCCCCGGCTGGACGTCGGCGGCTCGGCCCGGCTGCTCGTCACCGGCGGGAACGGCGCCGGGAAGTCGACGCTGCTGTCGGTGCTGGCCGGGCGGCTCGCACCCGCGGCCGGGACGGTCCACTTCGGACAGGGGGTCCGGGTAAGCCTGCTGGAGCAGGACGTCGTGTTCGCTTCACCGGAGCGCACCGCCGTCCGGGTCTACCGGGACACGCTCGGCGAGGACGCTCCCCCGCTGAGCCGGCTCGGCCTGCTGGCGTCCCGGGACCTGCGGCAGCCGGTGGGGGCGCTGTCGGTCGGCCAGCGGCGGCGGCTGGCCCTGGCCATCCTGCTCGCCGACCCGCCGGACGTGCTGCTGCTCGACGAGCCGACGAACCACATTTCGCTGACGCTGGCGGAAGAGCTGTTCGCGGCACTGGAGACGGCGCCGGGCGCGGTCGTCATCGCCTCCCACGACCGGTGGCTGCGCCGGGACTGGTCCGGTGACCACCTGGAGCTGGCCGGCGGCCGTCCCGCCGCGGTATAGGCCGTTATACGACCGAGGGGGCACTTTCACGGGAAAGTGCCCCCTCGGACGTCAGAGGGAGATGCCGAGGAGGGCGTCGACGGCGTCGCGGACCAGGCCCGGCGCCGTCGGGTCGTTGCCGTCGCGGCGCAGTGCCTCGTTCGCCCACGCGTCGACCGAGGCCAGGGCCTTCGGCGTGTCGAGGTCGTCGGACAGGTGGTCGCGCAGCCGCCGGACGGTGTCTTCGGCCGCCGGTCCGGTGGGCAGCGAGACCGCCTCCCGCCAGCGCGCGAGCCGGGCTTCGGCGTCGGCCAGCAGCTGATCGGTCCAGGGGCGGTCGTCGCGGTAGTGGCCGGCGAACAGCGCCAGCCGGATCGCGCCCGGGTCGACCTTGTCGGCGCGCAGCCGCGAGACGAACACCAGGTTCCCGCGCGACTTCGACATCTTCTCGCCGTCGAGGCCGATCATCCCCGCGTGCACGTAGTGGCGGGCGAACTGGCCGTCCTTGGCGACGGCCTCCGCGTGCGCCGCGCTGTACTCGTGGTGCGGGAAGATCAGGTCCGAACCACCGCCCTGGAGGTCGAAGCCGAGACCCAGCCGGTTGACCGCGATCGCGCTGCACTCGATGTGCCAGCCCGGACGGCCCGGGCCGAGCTCGGATTCCCACGACGGCTCGCCTTCGCGGGCCACGCGCCACAGCAGCGCGTCCAGCGGGTGGCGCTTGCCGGCGCGGTCGGGGTCGCCGCCGCGCTCGGCGAAGAACTTCGCCATGGTTTCGGCGTCGTAGTTCGACTCGTAGCCGAACCGCCCGGTCGCCGCGTGGTCGAAGTAGACGTCGGGGAACTCCGGGTCGTCCGCGCGGTAGGCGCTGCCGTTGGCCAGCAGCTTCGCGATGACCTCGACGATCTCCGGGATGCTCTCGACGGCGCCGACGAACTGCCGCGGCGGGAGGACCCGCAGCGCGGTCATGTCCTCGCGGAACAGCGCCGTCTCGCGCATGCCCAGCACGACCCAGTCGTCCTTGTCGCGCGCCGCCCGCTCCAGCAGCGGCTCGTCGATGTCCGTGACGTTCTGCACGTAGTGGACGTCGTGCCCGTTGTCCCGCCAGATGCGGTTCACCAGGTCGAAGGCCAGGTACGTCGCGGCGTGCCCCAGATGCGTCGCGTCGTAGGGCGTGATGCCGCAGACGTACATCCGGGCGGTGGCGCCGGGAGCGGTCGGGCGGATCTGCCCGGTGGCCGTGTCGTGGAGCCGCAGCGGGCGGGGGGTGCCGGGGATGCGGGGCACGTCGACCGATGACCAAGTCTGCATACCCCCGACTGTAATTGCCCGGCGTTCAAGCCTTCCCAAGCGGTGGGACGAGCCTCACTCGCGCGTAGGCCCCGATGGCGCGCGCGAGCCACGACGGCAGGTCCGGATCGGCTCGTTCGGCCAGCTCCCGCTGCCGGGGATCGTTCAGGTACAGCTCGCCCATCGCGGCGTAGGCCGGGGCGGTCGGCGACCAGAAGTGGCTCACGGACTCGTAGTGCTCGGCGACGGCGTCGAGCGCGGCGGGATCCTCCGGCGCGGCGCCGGAGCGCATGACGGCGGCCAGCCGGCGGAACAGCGCGGCGCTGCGGGCGGCGGCGTGCTCGTAGTCCGCGGCGGTGAGTCCCGCCTGGGCGGCCCGGGCGGTGTCGAAGACCGCCGCGGCGCCCTCGCCGAACGTCTCGCGGTACTGCTGCCGCATGGCGGTGCCGTCCTTGCGCAGCCCGGCGAAGAAACGCTCCGGATCGTGGATCCGGGCGTGGCCCAGGTCGGTGATCGTCTCCTCGACGGTCGCGATGACCCGGTCGAGGCGCCGCCGCTCCTGCTCGAGCTGGGCCAGGTGCCCGCGCAGCGCGGCCACCTCGTCGACCTGGTCGCCGAGCACGGCACCGATCTCGGCCAGGCCGAGCCCGAGCCGCCGCAGCAGCAGGATGCGCTGCAGGCGCAGCAGTTCGTGCCTGCCGTACCAGCGGTAGCCGTTCGCCGTGACCGACGCGGGGGTGAGCAGGCCGATCGCGTCGTAGTGGCGGAGCATCCGCGCCGAGACGCCGGACGCCTTCGCGACCTGGCTGATCGAGTACTGCATCCGGTCAGCTTAGAAGTTGACCTTCACACGATGTCAACTTTTACCGTGACGCTCGTGACCACGACCATCACCGGCGCGCGCCTCTTCGACGGCGAGCGCCTCACCGCCCTGACCGCTGTCCGGATGGAGGGCGGCCGCATCACCGCGATCGGGGACGCCACCCTGCTCCGGCCGGGCGACGAGCACGTCGACGCCCGCGGCGGCACCCTGCTGCCCGGGCTGATCGACGCCCACGTGCACCTGCTGCCCGGCGCGCCCCGGCAGGCGCTCACGTTCGGCGTCACCACCGTGCTCGACATGTTCAGCAAGCCGGACACGGTCGCCGAGGCCCTGGCCGCCGGACCGGGTGCCGCCGATGTGCGGTCTTCGAGCATCGGGGCCACGGCGCCGGGCGGGCACCCGAGCCTGATGTACGCCCCGTTTCCGACCGTGACGGGCCCGCGGGACGCCGAGCGGTTCGTCGCCGACCGGATCGCCGAAGGGGCGGCGCACCTCAAGGTCCTCTACGACGACGGCAGGGGTGGCCCGATGCCGATGCCGTCGCTGGACGTGCCGACGATCGCCGCGCTGACCGAGGCCGCGCACGCGGCCGGCCTGGTGGTGGCCGCGCACGTGTCGACCGCCCGCGCGGCCGTGGACCTGCTGCCCACCGGCGTGGACGTGCTGGCCCACGTGCCGTTCGACGCGCTGTCCGCGCACCAGGTGGCCGCGATCGCCGCGGCCGGGGTCGCGGTGATCGCAACGCTGTCGATCGCCGACGGCTTTCCCGGTGGCTCGCTGCTCGACGAGCCCGCGCTCGTCTCCCGGCTGGGGCCGGCGTGGTGCGCGGTCCTCGAACGGCAGGCGCAGCGGTGGCTGCCACCACAGCTGCCGGACTTCGCCGCCGCGCGCGACAACGCGCGGCGGCTGCACGAGGCCGGCGTGCCGGTCCTGGCCGGAACGGACGCGCCCAACCCGGGCACGGTCCACGGCGCGAGCCTGCACCGCGAGCTGGGCCACCTGGTGGCGGCCGGGTTCTCGCCGTCCGCGGCACTCACCGCGGCGACGGCCCGGCCCGCCGACGTGTTCGGGCTGGCCGACCGCGGCCGAATCCGGCCGGGCCTGCGCGCGGACCTCGTGCTGGTCGCGGGACGCCCCGACGAGGACATCACCGCGACCCGGCAGGTCTCGGCCGTCTGGAAGCAGGGGGTCCGGGCGGACTTGGCGGGTTACGTCGGCTCGGCCGACGAGCAGGCGGGACTCGCCGCGTTGCGGGCGCAGACGGAGAAGGTGATCGCCGCCGTCCGCGCCCGGCTCGGAGGGCCCACCGTGTCGTGAGTGGTAAGGCGGGTTAGAACCCGCCTTACCACTCACGAGCGGGTGCGGCGGCTATCGGCGGGTGCGCAGGTAGTCGCCCACCACCGCCGCGCCGAGGCCGTCCAGGTCCGGGGCGACCACCCGGCCACCCGACCGGCGCGCGATCAGGTCCACGAACGACGTCAGCCGCGGGTCGTCGCCGAGGCGGAACACCGAGATCGACGCGCCCAGCTTGGCCAGCCGGTCCACTTCGGACAGTGTCTTGTGGAGGGTCCGCGGCTGGGGCGGGTAGTCGAAGACCGCCTCGCCGTCGGGTTCCAGGTGGGCCGTCGGCTCGCCGTCGGTGACCATCAGGACCACCGGCTGGGCGTCCGGGTGCCGCCGCAGGTGCTGCCCGGCGAGCAGCAGCCCGTGGTGGGCGTTGGTGCCCTGCTCCCAGGCCCCCTCCAGGCCGACCAGCTCCGGCAGTTCCATCGACTGCGCGTAGCGGCCGAAGGTGATCAGCTGCAGGGCGTCGTTGCGGAAGCGGGTGCTGATCAGCTGGTGCAGCGCGAGCGCCGTGCGTTTCATCGGCAACCAGCGCCCTTCCGACACCATCGACCACGACGTGTCGACCAGCAGCGCCACCGCCGCGCGGGACCGGTGCTCGGTCTCGACCACTTCGACGTCCTCGACGTCGAGGCGCACCTGCCGCTCCCCCACCGACACCGACCGGAGCACCGCGTTGCGGATGGTCCGCGGCACGTCCCAGGGCTGCATGTCCCCGAACCGCCACGGCCGCGACGCGCCGGTGGGCTCGCCGGCCGCGCCCGCCGACTCGGTCTCGCGTTCGCCGGTCTTGCCGCGCAACGCGTTCACGATGTCGGACAGCACCGTCTCGCCGAGGCGCCGCAACGCCTTGGGGGACAACCGGAGCGAGCCGTCGGCGGCCCGCTCGAACAGGCCCTGGCGGCGCAGCTCGCGCTCCAGTTCGGCCAGCCGGCGGGCGTCGACGCCGGCGTCCCTGCCGAGCTGGCGCTCCAGCGCCTCCAGATCGATGTCCTCCAGCCGCGCGCCCGGGTAGGACTGGCCGAGCTGTTCGGCCAGCGCGTCCAGCTCCGCGAGGTCCTGCATGGCCTGGGCGCCTTCGCCCATGCCCAGCGGGTTGTTGCCGCGGAAGCGCGCTGACCCGGTCCAGTCCTCGCCCGGCCGCGCCGCCTGCAGCTGACTGTCCAACCGGGACAGTTGCTGGGCCAGGCGCGGGTCGCCGAAGGCCTGCTGGGTCAGCTCGGCGAGTTCGGCGCGCTGTTCCGCCGACATCGAGTTCAGCATGCGCTGGGCGGCCGCCGACCGCTCGGCCAGCGCATCGATCAGCTCTTCGACGGTGCGCGGGTTCTCCGGGAAGAACTCGCCGTGCTTGCCCATGAAGTCTTCGAAGCGCTGCTGGATGTCTTCGGCGCCGCGGGCGTGCGCTTCGAGGAGGTCGTTGAGGTCGCCCAGCATCTCGTTGATCCGCTCGACGTCCTCGGGCCCGGCGTTCTGCAGCGCCTGCTTCATGCCCTGGAACCGGGACTCCATCAGCTCCTGGCCGAGCAGGTCCCGGATCTGCTGGTAGTTCTCCCGGCCCTGTTCGGAGCGCCAGTCGTAGTTCGCGAGCTCGTTGACGGCCGCGGCCGTGCCCGGCGGCAGCGCGTCGAGCTGGGCTTCCCGGAAGCGGGCGTCGTCGTCCGGGTCCGGGAACAGCTCGCGGCGCTCGGCGTCGAGGGCCTCCTGCAGCAGGCGCTGGACCTCCTGGAGGGTGCCGTCGAGGTTGTTGCGCCGCTGGATCTGCGACCGGCGCTGCCACAGGCGCCGGGTCAGCTCGTCGAGACCCGCGGTGCGGTTCGTGCCGCGCCGCAGCATCTCCTCCAGCGCGGCCCGCGGCGAGGCGCCGGCCATCACGTCCTGGCCGATCTCCTCGAGCGCGTCACGCAGGTCGGCCGGCGGCGCGAGGGGGTCCGGCCCGTCGTGCCACGGGCCGTAGGAGTAGCCGTCGGGAAGCGGGACCGCGGTCATCGGCCGTAGACGGTCGTCGCGTCGTCGGAGTCCTTCGCGAGCCTTCGCGACAGGAACAGCATCTCGAGGGCGAGTTCGACGGCGGCCGCGATCCGCCCGGCGGGCTCGTCGGCGGCGACGCCGGCGCGCTGGGCGACCTCGTGCAGCACCGGCAGTTCCGGCAGGGCTTCGAGGACGTCCTTGCCCGGCACGCGCTCGCCGGTGGCCACCAGGTGGCCCTCGCCGACCGCGTCGGCCAGCGGCCGCAGGTCGAGACCGGCGAACCGGTCGCGTGCGGTCTCCGCGATCGCCATCCGCAGCAGGTGCACGAGGTGCTCGATCTCGCGGCCCTCTTCACCGGGCTCGAACTCGATCTTGCCGCGCAGCACCGACGGCACGGCGTCGAGGTCGACCGGGCGCGCCACGGCGGGCTCCTCCCCGGTCAGCGCCGAACGCCGCAGGGCCGCGGCCGCCACGGTTTCCGCCGCGGCGACGGCGAACCGCGCCGACACGCCGGAGCGCTGGTCGATCACCGTGGATTCCCGGAGGTTCCGGACGAACCGGGCGAGCACCTCCAGCAGCGGCTCGCCGACTTCGGCGACGAGGTTGGCCTCCTGCTTGACGACGGCGACCTCGGCCTCGACGTCCAGGGGATAGTGCGTGCGGATCTCGGCGCCGAAGCGGTCCTTCAGCGGGGTGATGATCCGGCCGCGGTTGGTGTAGTCCTCGGGGTTCGCGGTGGCGACGAGCAGGACGTCCAGTGGCAGCCGCAGCGTGTAGCCGCGGACCTGGATGTCCCGCTCCTCCATCACGTTGAGCAGCGCGACCTGGATGCGCTCGGCAAGGTCGGGCAGCTCGTTGATGGCGACGATGCCGCGGTGGGCACGCGGGACCAGCCCGAAGTGGATGGTCTCGGGGTCGCCGAGGCTGCGGCCTTCGGCCACCTTCACCGGGTCGACGTCGCCGATCAGGTCGCCGACGGAGGTGTCCGGCGTGGCGAGCTTTTCGGTGTAGCGCTCGGAGCGGTGGCGCCAGGCCACCGGCAGGTCGTCGCCGAGTTCGGCGGCGCGGCGGATCGACGCGGGCGTGATCGGCTGCAGCGGGTGTTCGCCCAGCTCGGAGCCCTCGATGACGGGCGTCCATTCGTCGAGCAGGCCGGCCAGGGTGCGCAGCAGGCGGGTCTTGCCCTGGCCGCGTTCGCCGAGCAGCACGACGTCGTGGCCGGCCAGCAGCGCGCGTTCGAGCTGCGGCAGCACGGTGCGGGAGAACCCGACGATGCCGGGCCAGGCGTCCTCGCCGTTCTTGAGGGCGGTCAGCAGGTTGTCGTGGATCTCTCGGGCGATCGGGCGCGGCTCGTACCCGGCCGCGCGCAGGGCCCCGGCGGTGCGGGGAAGAGCGTCTGGAACAGCGTTCACCTCCTCGACGCTACTGCCGGATCGGCGGTGCGTCGATGTGGAGCGGCTCCAGCGTGGGCGCGCTGCTGCGTTGCCCGCCGGACCGGTAAAATAGGGCGTCGTGTGCCGTCCCAGTGCGACTTTCGCCGTCTGGTCGAGCGCGTGGCTCAACGGGGCCGCCGCGTCCGACGATGTCCTCGATGCCCTGCTCGCGTGGGGTGAGGCCCACGACGTCGTGGCCGCCGACGCGGCCGCGGCCGAGGCGTTCGCGCTGCCGCTGGCGTTCAACCGGGCGGCCACCCCGGTCCAGCTGCTGATGGCGCTGCGTTCGCAAGGAGCGAAATCCCTCCAGCTGGTTCTCCCGGTTCCCGGCGACGTCCGCGGCCTCGGCGGCGGTGGTCCGTTCACCGAGGCGGCGTTGCGCGCGGGTGACGCCCTGGTGCTCCCCGAGCTCGGCTTCGGTCTGGTGCCGGAGCCGATCGCCGAAGGCCTGGTGCGCTGGACGGTCTACTCGCTGACGTCGCCGACGGCGCCGGAGTACGTGGCGCTCGGCGAGGCCGAGCACGGGCTGACCGACGCGATCCGGGCCAGCGCGGGGGCGTTGCAGACCCTGGACGTGGCCTCGGACCGGCCGGGTGTGCGCGCGGAGCTGTCGGCCCACCTGCGGTCGCGGCCGGACGTCGACTGGCCGGCCGGGACACCGGGGCGCGCGTTGCGGGTGCTGCAGCGAGCCGAGGAGATCGCGGCGATCCTGGCCATCGCGTCCTCGGACGACCCGGGCGGAGCGTTGTCGGCGTCGGCTTCGACGTTGCGCGCCCAGGCGCTGCGGCCGCTGTCGGACGCGGTCCGGACGGCCCGCTGCGCGGCGGTGAACGAGGCGGTGCGGGTGTTCGCGGAGCAGACGGCCCGCGAAGGCTGAGCTCCCGCAGCACCAACCCCGGCCCGGTGCTCTGCCGCGGCTCTCGTGAGTGAGAAACAGGGTTAGAACACTGTTTCTCACTCACGAGCCTGCTGCGGGAGGGGGCGGGGCGTGGGTGATGGGTCAGCGGTTGGGGCGCTTCGCCGGTTCGCAGCAGCCGATCGCGCACGGCGCCCCGTTGAGCGTGCAGCCCGCCGCCGGGAACGGGGACAGCTTGCGCGGCTCGACGCCGTGCGTGTGCTCGCGGATCAGCTCCACCACCAGCTCAGCGAACCGCGGGTCGCTGCCCGCGGTCGCCGCGCGGGCGAACTTCATCCCGTGCTCGGCCGCGCGGTCCGCCGCCTCGTTGTCCAGGTCCCAGATCACCTCGAGGTGATCGGACACGAACCCGATCGGCGAGACGACCACGCCCGGCACCCCCGCCTCGTGCAGCGCGTCGATGTGGTCGACGATGTCCGGCTCCAGCCACGGCACCTGCGGGGGCCCGGACCGGGACTGCCACACCACGTCGTAGGAGCCGATGCCCGCCTCGGCCGCCACCAGGCGAGCCGCCTCGGCGATCTGGCGCGAGTAGCGGCGGCCGCCCTCCGCGGGCGGGCCGGAGGCGCGATCGGCGCTGTCCGGCACCGAGTGCGCCGTGAACACGGTGCGGATCCCCGGCTCGTCGCCCAGCGACGCGTGGGCCGCGCGCACGCCGTCGGCGACCGCCGAGACGAACAGCGGGTGGTCGAAGAACTGGCGGATCTTCACCAGTTCGGGGGCGCCGGCCCCGACGGACGCGCGGGCGCGCTCGATGTCCTCGTCGTACTGGCGGCACGCCGAGTAGCCGCCGTACGCGCTCGTGGGGAACACCAGCACCCGCTTCGCGCCTTCCGCCGTCAGGGAAGCGAGGGTCTCTTCGACCATCGGGTGCCAGTTGCGGTTGCCGAAGTGCACCGGCAGGTCCATGCCGGCCGCCGCGAGCTGCTTCCCGACGGCGGCCATCGCGTCGCGGTTCAGCTTGTTGATCGGCGAAACCCCGCCGAAGTGCTGGTAGTGCTCGGCGACCTCCAGCAGCCGCTCGCGCGGCACCCCGCGGCCCCTGGTCACGTTCTCGAGGAACGGCATGACGTCGTCGGGCCCTTCCGGACCGCCGAACGAGAGCCACAGCAACGCGTCGTATCCCACCCCGTCATCTTGCCGATGTGGCGGCCCGCACGCCGACTCGGGCCCATTATGAATCGATCAGTCTAAAACTCTGGTACAGTCTCCCCCATGGCCAGGCCACGGGAGTTCGACGAGACCGCCGCCGTCGAGAAGGCGATGCACGCCTTCTGGGAACGCGGCTACGAAGCGACGTCGACCCAGGACCTGTGCGACGCCACCGGACTCGGCCGCAGCAGCGTCTACAACACCTTCACCAGCAAGCGAGCGCTCTTCGGGCGCTCGCTGGCGCACTACACCAGCACCCAGCTCGACAAGCGCCAGGCGATCCTCGACGGGCCGGGCACCGCGGCCGAGCGGCTCGACGCGGTCCTGCGCGGCGCCATCGAAGACGACCTCGAAGAGCACCGCCGCGGCTGCCTGGTGGTCAACACCCTGGCCGAACTCGGGGTGCCCGACGACGAAGTGGGCGCCGCGCTGCGGGCCGACACCCACCGGAACCTGACCATGTTCGCCGAGTGCGTCCGCGAAGGCGTGCTCGACGGGAGCCTCCGGGACGGCTTGGACCCCGCCGAGGTGGCGGAGTACCTGCTCAGCACCACTTCGGGCCTGCGCGTGATGGCCCGACGCGGTTCGAGCCGCGACAGCATGCACGCGGTCGCCGATCTCGCCCTTTCGGCCCTCACGCGCTGAGCGCCGCAGGACAGGGACCGCCCGCGCCCTGATTTTGGACCGATCGATACACAACAGGAGGAGAACCCATGCCCCTGGCCGTCTTCGTCCTCGGGCTCAGCGTGTTCGCGCTGGGCACGTCCGAGTTCATGATCACCGGCCTGCTCCCCGGCATGGCCGCCGACCTGCACGTGAGCATCCCCGACGCCGGCCTGCTGATCTCGGCGTTCGCCATCGGCATGGTCGTCGGCGCGCCGCTGCTGGCGATCGGGACACTGCGGCTCCCCCGCCGCCGCACGCTGCTGGCCCTGCTCGGCGTGTTCGCCGTCGCGCACGTCGTCGGCGCCCTCGCCGAGGGGTACGCCCTCCTGTTCGCGACCCGCGTGATCGCGGCGTTCGCCTGCGCCGGGTTCTGGGCCGTCGCGCTCGCGACGACGATCGCGCTCGTCCCCGCCGAACGGCGCGGGCGCGGGATGGCGGTGCTGGTCGGCGGCCTGACCGTGGCCAACATCGCCGGGGTGCCCGCCGGCACGTTCCTCGGCCAGCACGCGGGCTGGCGGACGGCGTTCTGGGCGGTGACGGCGGTGACGCTGGTGGCGGTCGCCGGAGTGGCGCTGCTGGTGCCGGAGACGACCGGCGGCCCGCTGAGCCTGCGTGGTGAGCTGCGGCTGTACCGGCGGGGCCGGGTCTGGCTCGCCCTCGGGGTGATCGCCCTGTGCCAGGCCATGATCTTCGCCGCGTTCAGCTACCTGGCGCCGTTGCTGACCGAGACCGACGGCCTGCCCGGCGAGTGGGTGCCGGGAGTGCTCGCGCTGTTCGGCGTCGGCGCGCTGATCGGGATCAGCGCGGGCGGGCGGCTGGCCGACCGGCGGCCGTTCGCCACGCTCTACGGCTGCCTCGCGCTCGCGCTGGCCGCGTTGCTCGTGCTCGCCCTGACCACCGACGCGCTCGTGGCCGTCGCGGCCGTGCTCGTGTTCGGCGTGGCCGCGTTCGGCGCCAACCCGGCGCTGAACCTGCGCGCCTTCCAGGCCGCCGGCGACGCGCCGACGCTGGTCGGGGCCAGCACGACGTCGGCGTTCAACGTCGGCAACACCGCCGGGCCGTGGCTGGGCGGCGTCGCGATCGACGCCGGCTTCGGCTTCCCGAGCGTGGCGTGGACCGGCATCGCCCTCGGCGTGGCCACGCTGGCCGCGCTCACGGTCGCCGCCGTGGTACAGCGCGGCGACGACCGTGAGCTGGTGACCGTGTGAGGCTCAGACGCCGAGGAAGTGCACCCCGCCGTCGACCATGATCATCGAGCCGGTGGTAGCGGGGAGCCAGTCCGAAAGGACCGCGCAGACGCTCTTCGCCACCGGGTCCGGGTCCGTGCTGTCCCAGCCGAGCGGCGCGCGCTCGCCCCAGCCGTCCTCCAGGTCGACGAAGCCCGGGATGGACTTCGCGGCCATGGTCTTCATCGGGCCCGCGCTGACCAGGTTCACCCGGATGCCCTGCGGCCCCAGCTCCTTGGCCAGGTACCGGTTGACCGACTCGAGCCCGGCCTTCGCGACGCCCATCCAGTTGTAGACCGGCCACGCGACCCGCGCGTCGAAGTCCATGCCGACGTAGGACGCGCCCCGGCCGAGCAGCGGCAGGCACGCCTTCGCCAGCGACATGTACGAGTACGTCGAGATCTCGATCGCGGTCTTGACGTCTTCGGCTGGCGCGTCCATGAACGGCGCGCCGAGGCAGGTCTGCGGGGCGAAGCCGATCGAGTGCAGCACGCCGTCGAGGCCGTCGACGTGTTCGCGGACCTTGTCGGCGAGGCCGTCGAGGTGCTCGGAGTTGGTGACGTCCAGCTCGATCACCGGCGCCTCTTCGGGCAGCCGCTTCGCGATGCGCTCGACGAGCGACATCCGGCCGAAGCCGGTGAGCACGACCTTGGCGCCTTCCTGCTGCGCGATCTTGGCCGCGTGAAAGGCGAGCGAAGCGTCGGTGATGATGCCGGTGATCAGCAGGCGCTTGCCTTCGAGCAGTCCGGGCACGGGTCCTCCAAGTGTCGTTCTGGGTGAGGGAAAGATCAGTGGCCGAGGCCGAGGCCGCCGTCGACGGGCAGCACCGCGCCGTTGACGTAGCCGGCTTCCTCCGAGGCCAGGTACCGCACGGCGGCGGCGATCTCCGACGGCTCGGCGTACCGGCCGGAGGGCACCTGCGCGAGGATCTCCTTCTTGCGGTTCTCGGGCAGCTCGTCGGTCATGTCGGTGTGGACGAACCCGGGTGCGACCACGTTCGAGGTGATGTTGCGCGACCCGAGCTCGCGGGCCAGCGACCGGGCGAAGCCGACGAGGCCGGCCTTCGACGCCGCGTAGTTGGCCTGGCCGGCCGAGCCGGAGAGCCCCACGACCGAGGAGATGAAGACGAACCGGCCCCACTTGCCGCGCAGCATGCCGCGCGAGGCGCGCTTGGCGACCCGGTAGGCACCGGTGAGGTTCGCGTCGATCACGCGCTCGAACTGCTCGTCGCTCATCCGCATCAGCAGCGTGTCATCGGTCAGCCCGGCGTTGGACACGAGCACCTCGACCGGCCCCTGGTGCTCCTCGACGAGCTTGAACGCGGCGTCGACCTGCTCGGTGTCGGTGACGTCCGCCTGGACGCCGAACAGGCCGTCGGGCGCGCCCGAACCACGGTGCGTGACGGCGACCCGGTGCCCCTGCTCGGCGAGGTCCCGGGCGATCGCCAGACCGATGCCCCGGTTGCCCCCGGTGACCAGAACCGACCGTCCCACTGTGCTCTCCACTCTTCGTCTGCGCGGCTGACGCGCACGAGGTTATCGGCAGTGCCCGCGGGTCGCGCACCCGCGCCCGGGCTCGCCGCGACCGTCCTAAGCCCGTGTTAGGAACCGCCTCCCGACCTTGCTGGTTACCCGCTGGTTGGTCACCGTGAGTCGCAACACAGGAGGTCGACGATGACAACCCGGCTCACCCCCACCGCCGCGCCCGCGGTCGGCGAAAAGCGCGTGATCGGCAATGTGCTGCGCGGCTCGATCGGCAACTTGGTCGAGTGGTACGACTGGTACGCCTACGCCGCGTTCACCACCTACTTCGCCAAGTCCTTCTTCCCGACGACGGACACGACCGCCGCCTTCCTCGGGTCCGCGGCCGTGTTCGCCGTGGGGTTCCTCATGCGGCCGCTGGGCGGGTGGATGCTCGGCCGGTTCGCCGACCGGTTCGGCCGCCGCAGCGCGCTCGTGCTCTCGGTGACGCTGATGGCGGGCGGCTCGCTGCTCATCGCCGTCACGCCGAACTACCACACGATCGGGATCGCCGCGCCGATCCTGCTGCTGACCGCCCGGCTGATCCAGGGCCTTTCGGTCGGTGGCGAGTACTCCACCTCGGCGACGTACCTGTCCGAAGTGGCCACGCCCGGCAAGCGCGGCTTCTACTCGAGCTTCCAGTACGTGACGCTCTACGGCGGCCAGCTGCTCGCCCTGGGCCTCCAGCTGATCCTGCAGGCCCTGCTCACCGAGCAGCAGCTGACGTCGTGGGGCTGGCGGATCGCGTTCGGCGTCGGCACGGTCGCCGCGCTCACCGTCATGTGGCTGCGGCGCGGAATGGACGAATCGGAGAGCTTCCGGCGCCACGCCGAGGAAGGCAAGGGCGACCGCGGCACCCTGCGCGCGCTCGCGAAGTACCCCAAGGAGATCGCCCTCGTCGTCGGCCTGACCCTCGGCGGCACGGTCGGCTTCTACACCTTCGCCACCTACAGCCAGAAGTTCCTCGAGAACACCGCGCACATCCCGCGGCGGCAGGTCACCATCGTGCTGTTCTGCGCGATCCTCGTCGCCGCGTTCCTGCAGCCGGTGTTCGGGCGCCTGTCCGACCGGATCGGCCGCCGTCCGCTGCTGCTGTTCTTCGGCATCGGCGGCACGCTGCTCACCGTCCCGCTGATGACGGTGATGGGCTCGACCCGCAACCCCGTCGGCGCGTTCTTCCTCGTGCTGGCCGGGCTCGTCATCGTCGCCGGGTACACCTCGATCAACGCCATCGTGAAGGCCGAGCTGTTCCCGACGAAGATCCGCGCCATCGGCGTCGGGCTGCCCTACGCGCTGACCGTGGCGATCTTCGGGGGCACCGCCGAGCTCATCGCGCAGGCGCTGAAGAGCGCCGGGCACGAGCAGGTCTTCTTCTGGTACGTCGCCGGGACCGTCCTGGTCTCCCTGATCGTCTACGGCACAATGCGGGAAACCTCGAAGACCTCCGAGCTCGAAGAGCGCTGACAAGGGGATGGCCGTGCGTGTGCTCCTCGTCGAAGACGACGCCGGTGTCGCCGGCGCGCTCGCCGAGTCGTTGCACGCGCGCGGTCATCCCGTCACCAGCGTCGCCCGCGGGGCCGACGCCCTGCACCACCACCGCACGGCCGACCTCGTCCTGCTGGACCTGCACCTACCCGATCTGGACGGCCTCGACGTGCTGCGCAAGATCCGGGCCGTCTCGCCGGTGCCGGTGATCGTGCTGACCGCCCGCGGCGACGAACGCTCGGTGGTGCGCGGGCTGCGGCTCGGCGCCGACGACTACCTGACGAAGCCGGTCCGGCTGGCCGAGCTGCTGGCCCGGATGGACGCGGTCGTGCGCCGGGCGGTGGCCCGCGCCACCCCGGCCGGGGACGTCGTGCGGATCGAAGACGTCGAGATCGACCTCGGCGCCCGCCGGGTGCTCGTCGCCGGGCACGACGTCGGGCTCACCACCAAGGAGTTCGAGATCCTGGCCGTGCTCGCCGTGCGTCCCGGCACCGCGGTCAGCCGCCAGCAGCTGATGGACGAGGTCTGGGGCGACGCCTACCTCGCGGTGTCGCGCTCGCTCGACGTCCACCTGACCGGGCTGCGCGCCAAGCTGGACCGGCCGGGCCTGCTCACCACCATCCGCGGCTTCGGCTACCGGCTCGGCCGGGACTGACCCCGTGCGCGCCCGCCTGCTGGTGGTCCTGGTCGCTCTCGCCCTCGCGGTGGTCGCCGCGTTCGCCGTGCCGCTGCTGACCGCCACCGCCGAGCAGCGCACCCAGCAGCTGGTCATCTCCCGCACCGCCGACGTCGACCGGTTCGTCGTGCTCGCCCAGCAGGCCGTCGACACCGACGACCCCGCGGCCCTCGCGGCCGACGCGGAACGCTACGCCGAGCTGTACGGCGAAGGCGTCCTCATCGTCGACGCCCGGCGCCTCCCGCTGGTCCAGGCGGGCGGGTTGACCGCGGGCGACCCGGCGGTGCGCGCGCTGGTGGAAGCGACCATGCGCAACGAACCGGCGCCGCGGGTGGACCGGCTCGACCCGTGGTCGGCCGCACCGGCCTACTTCGCCCGCCCGGTCGGCACCGGCACCCGCGTGTCCGGGGTGGTCGTGCTGCGCGCGTCGGTGACGGCGGCGGCCGCGGACGTCGCCACCCGGTGGGGCACCATCGGCGCCGGCGCGGTGCTGGTCGCGATGGTGTTCGTGCTGCTCGCGGTGCTGCTGGCCCGGTGGATGGTGCGACCGCTGCACGAGCTCGAGACCGGGGTGCTGGCCGTGGCAGGCGGGCACCGCGCGCACGTCCCGGAGCGCACCGGGCCGCGCGAGCTGCGGTCACTGGCCGCCGAGGTCAACCGGATGTCCGAGGCCGTGCTCGAAGCCGCCGAGCAGCAGCACCGGCTGGTCGCCGACGCCTCGCACCAGCTCCGCAACCCGATGGCCGCGCTACGCCTGCGCGTCGACGCCCTGGCCGGGCGCATCGACGGCGACGACCGGACCTACCGGGCGACCGTCGCCGAGGTCGAACGCCTGGAGAAGCTCCTCGACGGCCTGCTCGCGCTCGCGCTGGCCGAGAGCACGGCGACCAGGGTCGCGGCCGGCGGGGCCGACGAGGCGTGCGACCTGGCGTCCGTGCTCGCCGAACGCGTCGACGCCTGGCGCCCGGCCGCCGAGGACGCCGGTTCGACGCTGGTCCCGCCGCCGGGGCACGACCGGCCGGTGACCGTGCGCTGCCCGGAAGGCGAGCTCGCGCAGATCCTCGACGTGCTGCTGGACAACGCCGTCCACTACGCCGGCCGCGGCGCGAAAATCACGACCGACTGGGAAAGCGGCGCGTCGACGGCCACGCTCGTGGTCGCCGACGACGGGCCGGGACTGTCCGAAGAGGACAGGACGCGGGCGACCGAACGGTTCTGGCGCGCGGGTGGCGAAGGCGCCCCGCGCGGCACCGGGCTCGGCCTGGCCATCGCGCAGCAGCAGGTGCGCACCCGCGGCGGCGTCCTGGACCTGCGGCAGGCGGACCCGCACGGCCTCGAAGTCCGCGTCACGCTGCCGCTGCGGGAGGTGCCGGAATGACGCTCACCCGCCGCACGGCCCTGCTCGGCGGCCTCGGCCTCGCGGTGGCCGGGTGCTCGACGGCGGGCTACCGCGGCCCGGAACGCCCGCTCACCATCGCGGCCGGCGAGCGCGGCGGGTTCTACCTGGCCTTCGCCAAGCTCCTCGCCGCCGAGCTGAACCGCGCGGAACCGCTGCTGCACGCCACCGCCCTGCCGACCGAGGCGAGCGTGGCCAACGTCGGCCTGGTGCAGCGGGGCCAGGCCGACCTGGGGCTGGTGCTCGCCGACATCGCCCAGACCGCGCTCGCCGGCGGCCCTCCGTTCGCCGGGAAGGTCCCGCTGTTCGCGCTCGGCCGCGTCTACGAGAACTACCTGCAGCTCGTCGTGCGGGCGGACGGGCCGGTGCGCCGGCTCGCCGACCTCGCCGGGCGGCCGGTATCCCTGGGCGCGAGCGGCTCCGGAGCGGCACAGCTGGGCGAGCGCCTGTTCGCCAAGGCGGGAGTCGCGGTGGACGCCCGGCACCTGCCGTTCGAAGACGCGGTCCAAGCGCTTGCACACCGCCGCGTCGACGCCATGCTGTGGTCCGGCGGCGTCCCCACGCCGAGGCTGGCCGAGCTCACCCTCACGACCCCGATCGCGCTGCTTCCCCTGGATTCGGTGGTGCCCGCCCTGCGCGCGGCGTACGGCCCGGTCTACGACCAGGTCCACGTCCCCGACGGCGCGTACCGCGGGGTGGGCGCGCTGAGCACGATCGGCGTGGCCAACCTGCTGGTGTGCGCGCCGTCCCTGCCCGACGACGTCGCCGCGGCGGTGGTCCGGCTGCTCGTCGAACGCGCCACGGCGCTGGTGCCCGCCGAAGCCGTCGGAACGCAGTTCCTCGACGTCCGGCCGCTGATCGGCACCCAGCCGGTGCCCCTGCAGCCGGGCGCGGCGGCCGCTTATCGGGCCCTCCACGGCTGAACTAGATTGACCGGGTGACCGCACCTCGCCGCCCGATCGCCGAGATGCCGCTGCGCGTGCGCTACCACGAGTGCGACGGCCAGGGCATCGTCTTCAACGCCCACTACCTGGCCTATGTGGACATGTGCTCCTTCGAGGCGGAGAAGGCGCTGTTCGGCTCGCACGACGCGTTCCTCGCCCACGGCGCCGACGTCGTGGTCGCCGAAGCCAACCTCAAGTTCCGCTCCCCCGCCCGCTACGACGACGACCTGGTCGTCTCGCAGTACCTGAACCACCTCGGCACGACATCGTTGATCTTCGACTTCGAAATCCACCGCGGCGAGACCCTGATCGCCGCGGCGACCATCCGGTACGTGTTCATCGACCCGGCCACGCTGCGCCCGCAAGCGCCGCCGGAAGCCGTCCGCAAGGTCTACGCGACCCTGCTCGGGGACTGAGCCCGTGTTCCGCGTTCTCTTCTACCACCCCGAAATCCCGCCCAACACCGGCAACGCGATCCGGCTGGCCGCCAACACCGGCTGCGAACTCCACCTCGTCGAACCGCTCGGGTTCACCCTGGAGGACAAGCAGCTGCGCCGGGCCGGGCTCGACTACCACGACCTGGCCCGCGTCCACGTCCACGCCGCCCTCGAGGCGGCCTGGGAAGTGCTGCTGCCCTCGAAGGTCTACGCGTTCACCGCGTCGGCGACCCGGCTGTACACCGACGTTTCCTACGCCCCGGGCGACGTGCTGATGTTCGGGCCGGAGTCCGTCGGCCTGCCCGCCGAGGTCCAGGAGGCACCCGAGGTCACCGAGCGCGTGCGCCTCCCGATGCGGCCGTCGAACCGGTCGCTCAACCTCGCCAACACCGCGGCGATCACGGTCTACGAAGCCTGGCGCCAGAACGGCTTCGCGGGAGCATGATCGGCCTCCGGTAGGTTCGCCGGATGCGACAGCAGTTCCTGGGGGCGCTCATCGGCGCCGCGTTCGGCACCGTCTTCGTCCTGGTCAACTCCGGTGACCCGCTCCCCGCCGCGCTCGGCTGGGTCCTGCGCGCCCTCGCCGTGCTCGCCCTGGCCGCCGTGGTGGTCCTCGGCGTCCGCGCGGGCGGACGGCCGACCCTGGAGGGCCGGCCGATGTTCGGCCCGAGCTACCGGTTCATCGTGCTCGGCGAGGTGGTCCTGCTGATCGCCGGCTTCTTCGTGCTGCGGCTGCTGGACGCGCCGGTCCAGGCCAACGTCGCCTGGATCGCGACCGTCGTCGGCCTGCACTTCGCCGCGCTCGCGTCGGCGTGGAAGACCCGGTCGATCCTGGTGGTCGGCGTGGTGCTGACCGCACTCGGCGTTGTCGGCCTCGCCCTGCTCGGCACCGCCGCGGAGTGGGTGCCGTTCCTCAGCGGCGTGCTGTCGGGGGTGACCCTGCTCGGCGGCAGCTTCTACGGCGTCCGCCGAGCCTGACCGCGGGCGTCACTTTCGTAGGGAAAGTGACGCATCGGCGCTACGGGAGCCTCTGCCCGAAGAACAGGCTCGCCGCGGCACCCAGCATGAGGATCAGGGTGCCCACCACGACCCACGGTTTGCTCGCGTCGGCGTCCTTGAGCTCGTAGCCGATCTGCTCGCCGAGGTCGGCGTAGACCTTCTTCAGCTCCTCGGCGCTGGCCGCCTTGTAGAAGTCCCCACCGGAGAGCCGGGCGATCTCGCGCAGGGACTCGTCGTCCACGCTGACCGGCTGCTGCTTGTCGTCGATGGTGACCGAGCCGTGGGTGGTGCCGAACGAGATCGACGAGATCGGCACGCCGGCCTGCTTCGCCGCCTGCGCCGCGGTGTACCCGCCGCGCGCCGCGTACAGGTCCTCCGGGACCGTCTGCTTCCCGTCGGACATCAGCACGATCCGCGCCGGCGGCGGCCCGTCGGCACCGCCGACGACGCTCGAGAAGCTCTCCACCGACTGCAGCGCCGCGAAGATGCCTTCGCCGGTCGCCGTCGACTGGGCCAGCTTCAGGTTCTCGATCGCCTTGATGACGCCGTTGCGGTCGGTGGTCGGGTTGACCAGCACCGTCGCCGTGCCCGCGAACGAGATCAGGCCCAGGTTGATGCCCGGCGTCATGTTCCGCGCGAAGCTCGTCGCCGCTTCCTGGGCCGCCTGCAGCCGCGTCGGGAGGACGTCGGTGGCTTCCATCGACAGCGAAACGTCGATCACCAGCATCACGGTCGCCCGGTTGCGCGGCACCTTCTGCTCGGCGGTCGGCCCCGCGAGCGCCACCGTGAGCAGCAGCAGCGACAGCACGATCAGCACGGCCGGCAGGTGCCGGATCCAGCCCTGGCTCTTCGGCGCGACCTTCTCGAGGAGGTCCAGGTTCGCGAACCGCATGGTCCGCTTCCGCCGCGCCCGCTGGGCCAGGACGTACCCGACGGCGACCGCGGCCACCGCGATCAGCAGCAGGAACCACCACGGCGACGCAAACCCGGTCAGACTCACGCCACACCTCCCGACCAGCGGCGCTTGCGGGCGACGACGAACCGCACCATGTCGGCGATCCAGTCGGCGTCCGTGCGCAGCGTCAGGTGGGCCGCGCCGGCGCGCCGCAGGCCGGCCGCCACGCGCTGGCGGTGGGCGTGGGCCGCGGCCCCGAACTCCTTGCGCAGCAAGGCCGAAGCGTGCACTTCGCGCTGTTTCCCTGTCTCCGGGTCGGCCAGCACGACGGTGCCCACCTCGGGCAGGTCGACGTCGCGCGGGTCGAGGACTTCGATCGCGATCAGTTCGTGGCGCCCGCCCAGCGCGCGCAGCGGCCGCTCCCAGGACTCGTCGCCCAGGAAGTCGGAGATCACCACGGCCAGGCCGCGGCGGCGCGGCGGACGGCGCAGCGCTTCCAGGGCCTGGGCGAAGTCGCCCCGGGTGCCCTCGGCCGCGCGCGGGGTCTCGGCGAGCTTGCGCACCAGCCCGCGGGCGTGCGCCAGGCCGCCGCGGGCCGGGATGCGCGTGGTGTCGGCGCCGGTGGAGATCAGCGCGCCGATCCGGTTGCCGCCGCCTCCGGTGAGGTGGGCGACCGCCGCGACGGCGCAGACCACCAGGTCGCGCTTCTCGCACAGCGCGGTGCCGAAGTCGAGGCTGGCCGAAAGGTCGGCGACGACCCACGTTTCCAGCTCGCGGTCGGCCACGGTCTCGCGGATGTGCGGGGTCGTGGTGCGGGCGGTGACCGCCCAGTCCATCCGGCGGACGTCGTCACCGGGCTGGTACGGGCGGGCCTCGCCGGGCTCGGACCCGGGCCCCGGCACGAGGCCGAGGTGGTTGCCCTGCAGCAGGCCGTCGAGCCGGCGGCGGACGTCGAGCTCGAGCGTGCGGAGCCCGGCTTCCATCCGGTCGCCGCGCAGGATCGGCGGCGCCCACGAAGGGCGGACGCCCTTCTCGTTCTTCGCCATCGCCGGGTTACCTGACCGGCGCGCCCGCCGGGACCGGACCGCCCTGGCCGGCCCCGCCCTGCGGCCGGGCCGAGACCTGCGGCAGCGGCACGGTCTGCAGCACGCGCGTGATGATGTGGTCGATCGGCACGCCGTCGGCCAGCGCGTCGTAGGACAGCACGAGCCGGTGGCGCAGGACGTCGGGAACGACGTCGACGACGTCCTGGGGCAGCACGTAGTCGCGGCCGCGGACCAGGGCCAGCGCCCGCGCGGCGGCGATGATGCCCAGGCTCGCGCGCGGGGAAGCGCCGTAGGAGACCCAGCCGGCGACGTCGGCGAGGCCGTGGTCGTTCGGCGTGCGGGTGGTCAGCACCAGCCGGACCACGTAGTCGACCAGCGCGTGGTGCACGAACACCTGCGACGCGACGCCCTGGAGCCGGACCAGCTCGCCCGGGCTGAGCACCTCGTGCGGGGTGGGCGGGGTGACGCCCATCCGGTAGATGATCTCGCGCTCCTCCTCGGCGGAGGGGTACTCGACGACGATCTTGAACAGGAACCGGTCGCGCTGGGCTTCCGGCAGCGGGTAGACGCCCTCGTTCTCGATCGGGTTCTGGGTGGCGAGCACGAGGAACGGGTCGGGCATCGGGAACGTCTGGCCGCCGATCGACACGTGCCGCTCGGCCATCACCTCGAGCATCGCCGACTGGACCTTGGCTGGCGCACGGTTGATCTCGTCGGCGAGCACGAAGTTCGCCACGACCGGGCCGAGCTCGACGTCGAAGCGCTCGGCGCCCTGGCGGTAGATCCGGGTGCCGAGGATGTCGGCGGGCACCAGGTCCGGGGTGAACTGCACGCGGGAGAAGGAGCCGCCGACGACCCGGGCGAACGTCTCGACGGCCAGGGTCTTCGCCACGCCGGGCACGCCTTCGAGCAGCAGGTGGCCCTTGGCCAGCAGGCCGACCAGCATCCGCTCGACCAGGCGGTCCTGGCCGACGATGATCCGCTTGACCTCGAACACGGTCCGCTCCAGCAGCTGGGCGTCCCGCGCCGGTGTCGCCTGCTGGCCGTTCCCGCCCTCGGCGTAGCCGGGCTCGGTCACACTGCCTCCTCGAAATCTCGTGCGCCGCCCCCGCGACGGTGATCACGCGGTGCGACCGTACTGCGCCCCCGGCCGTGCGTCGCATCCGGCACGCGGACGGGCTGGCCCGGGATCAGCCAACACGGTCCCCGGTATGGCACCTGTGAAGCCCGGTTCGGCAGGACAGCGCGCTCGCCGAGCTGGTCGTCACCCTCTCGCCGGTGGCCGACCTCGGCATGGGCGCGGCTCAGCGGTGGCGCTCGAGGTCCTCGGGCGTGTCGATGTCGTCCGCTTCGCCCCGTTCCGCCGGGACCTCCGCGACCACCAGCCCGCCCAGGACGCGGCGCAGGGCCGCGTTCTCCGCCTGCTCCGGCACCGCCGCCCGCAGCGCCGCGAGCCGCCAGGCGCCGAGGAGCCACTGGCGCTTCCCGGCCGCGTCGACCAGGACCGCGCCGTCTCCTTCGCCGATGGCCGCCGTGAGCCTGTCCACTGTGGACCTGCGGACGCCGGGGAGGTCCGCGGCCAGCACCACGACCGCCTCCACCTCGTCGGGCACGAAGACCAGGCCCGCCGCCAGCGCCGCCACCGGGCCGGTGCCCGGGACCGGTTCGCGCGTCCACACGACGTCGAAGCCCGGCCGCCGCGGGCCGACCGCGATCACCCGCTCCGCGCCGTCGAGGGCGTGGATCGCGCGGGCCAGCAACGGTTTCCCGCCCACCGACAGCGCCGGCTTGTCCACACCGGACAGCCGGCGGGCCGCCCCACCGGCCACCACGATCCCCGCGTAGCGCACCGGGGCACCCTAGCGGCCCAGCACGAGGTAGGTGAAGCCCAGCACGCCCCGGTACTCCCGGACGTACTCCCGCAACCGCCGGTCGAGCCACTCGCGCACCCCGGGAGCCCGCGGGTCGGCCGGGTGCGCCGTCAGCCACTCCGCCCAGCCGGCGCGCGAGGTCGACTCGAAGTCGTCCCATTCGAGCTGGTCGGCGGTGCTCAGGTGGAGCACGCGCCAGCCGGCGCCGTCCGCCGCGTCGAGCAGGTCCGGCAAGGTCAGCAGGTCCGGGCCGAAGATCTCGCGGGCCGCCGGGCCGGGCGGAGCCGCCCAGAAGCCGTCGCCGTAGAGCAGCCGTCCGGACGGCACCACGCGCGCGAGACGCTCGAGCGCCGCCTTCGTCGAGCCGAAGACGTGGGCCGAGCCGACGCAGAAGGCCCGCTCGGCGGGGACGTCCCAGCCGGCGGCGTCCGCCTGGCGGAACTCCACCGCCAGGCCCCGCGACGCGGCCGCCGCCCGGCCTCGCGCCAGCCCCGTCTCGTCCGTGTCGACGCCGGTTCCGCGCAGGCCCGGCGCCCGGGCGAGGGCCCGCAGCAGCAGCTCACCCCAGCCGCAGCCGAGGTCGACGAGGTGCCCGCCGTCCAGGGCCATCCGGTCGAGCAGCAGCTCCGCGTGCGGCTCCGACAGGGGCGTGTTCCAGCGCATCCGGGTGCGCCGCAGCGCGTTCAGCTCGTCGTCCACCCGGCCGATCCTGACGGCGCACGGGCCCGGACGTCGAGCGGGTTTTTCAGCCGACCAGCCGGGTCGCGTACGGCATGATCCCGCCGTAGCGCACCGGGGCGATCCGGACGCGCAGACCGGACTGCGGCGCCTCGACCATCTGCCCGCCGCCGAGGTACAGCGCGACGTGGTGGATGCCGCCGGGGCCGCCCCAGAACAGCAGGTCGCCGCGGCGCATCTGGGACAGCGGCACCTGACGGCCCGACGAGTACTGGTAGCCGCTGTAGTGCGGCAGCGAGCGCACCCCGGCGAAGGCGTAGATCATCAGGCCGGAGCAGTCGAAGCCGATCTTGTTGTAGTCGCCGTAGCGGTCGGCGACGCCGCCGTCGCGGATGCCGCGGGTCGGACCGCTCGCGTTGCCGCCGCCCCACGCGTACGGCATCCCCAGCTTGGACAGCGCCCGCGCGATCACCGCCTCGATCGACGACCCGGCCGGGCCCGACGGCGCCGGGCCGCCCGCGGGACGCCCACCGCCCCCGGCCGCGGCCGCCGCCGCGGCGAGCGCGGCCTGCCGCGCGCGCTCCTCGTCCTCGCGCTGCTTCTGGGCGAGCCAGTCCTGGTAGCGCTGCCGCTGCCCCTGCAGGCCGCTGACCTTGGCCTGGGCGTCGTAGAGCTGCTGCTCGACGTCGGCCTTGTTCTTCTCGAGCTGGAAGGTCTGGGCGGCTTGGCTGTCCTGGGCGCGCTCGGCGGTCGTCTGCGCGGCGTCGGCGCTGGTCTTCGCCCGGCGGGCCGCGTCCTGCTTCTGCTCGGCGATCTCGGCGGCCTTGCGGGCGGCGGCGTCCTTGTTGGACTTCTCGGTCTGCGCCTGCTGGAGCCGGTCGAGGGCGTTGAGCCGGTCGCCGCCGACGGCGTCGAGCAGCTGCGCGCGGGCCAGCATGTCCTTCGGGCTGTCCGCGCTCAGGTACGCCGAGAGCGAGCCGACCGTGCTGCCCTGCTGGAAGCTCGCGGCGGCGAACGTCTTGAGGTCCGCCCTGGCCTTCTCGATGGCCGCCGACGCCGCGTCCGCCTCGGTGCGCGCGGCCTTCGCGTCGTTCTCCGCCCGCGCCGCGTCGTCCTGCGCGGCCTGCAGGTCGACCAGGGCCTTGTTGGCCTGCTCCTGCTTGAGCTCGACGTCGTCCTGCAGCTGCGTCAGCTTCTGCTCGGCCTGGGCCAGCTGGTTGGTCAGCCTGCCGACCTCACCGGCCTTCGCGTCGGCTTGGGCCTTGCCGGCCTGGATCTCGGAATCGCTGGGGTTGGGCGGCGGCGGGGGCGCCGCGAGGCCCGTGCCGCCGGCGCCGAACAAGATCACCAGCGTGAGCGTGCTCACGCTGAGTCCCCGGCGGACGCGCGGCACCCTCGGACCCCGGCACCGTCCTAACAAGACTGCCACCTCCGTTCACCAGCGCACATACCGTCACTGCAGTCACACCACTATCACAAGCCCCAGCGGAAACTTACACAACGTAGGCACCAATTCCCCTCATTGAGGGACCTGAGGTTTCGGATGGCGCAGCCCACACCGCGTGTCGCCTTGTCCGTTAAACAGGACACGCGTACTGTTTGAGGCACCGCGAGGTGTGCCATCCCGCATCCGGTCCTACGGTGGGGGTGCGCAAGACTCGCCCCACCGAACCGACCGAACTGACCCGGGACTCCCCTGCCGCGACGGCGCGGCGTCCCCGCCACTGGAGTTAGACGTGACCTCACCCGCCAGCAAGGACAGCTTCGGCGCCAAAGACACGCTGAAGGTCGGCGACGCCTCGTACGAGGTGTTCCGCCTGAACAAGGTCGAGGGCGCCGAGCGCCTGCCGTACAGCCTGAAGATCCTGCTCGAGAACCTGCTGCGCACCGAGGACGGCGCGAACATCACCGCCGACCACATCCGCGCGCTCGGCTCCTGGGACCCCAACGCCGACCCGTCGATCGAGATCCAGTTCACGCCGGCTCGCGTGATCATGCAGGACTTCACCGGCGTGCCGTGCGTGGTCGACCTCGCCACCATGCGCGAAGCGGTCACCGACCTGGGCGGCGACCCGGACAAGGTCAACCCGCTCGCCCCGGCCGAGCTGGTCATCGACCACTCGGTGATCATCGACGTCTTCGGCCGTCCCGACGCCTTCGAGCGCAACGTCGAGATCGAGTACGAGCGCAACCGCGAGCGCTACCAGTTCCTGCGCTGGGGCCAGGGCGCCTTCGACGAGTTCAAGGTCGTCCCGCCGGGCACCGGCATCGTCCACCAGGTCAACATCGAGCACCTCGCGCGCACGGTGATGAGCCGCAACGGCCAGGCCTACCCCGACTCCTGCGTCGGCACCGACTCGCACACCACCATGGTCAACGGCCTGGGCGTGCTGGGCTGGGGCGTCGGCGGCATCGAGGCCGAGGCGGCCATGCTGGGCCAGCCGGTGTCGATGCTCATCCCGCGCGTCGTCGGCTTCAAGCTGACCGGCGAGATCCCGGCCGGCGTCACCGCCACCGACGTCGTGCTGACGATCACCGAGATGCTGCGCCGCCACGGCGTGGTCGGCAAGTTCGTCGAGTTCTACGGCGAGAGCGTGTCCGCGGTGCCGCTGGCCAACCGCGCCACCATCGGCAACATGAGCCCCGAGTTCGGCTCCACCGCCGCGATCTTCCCGATCGACGAGGAGACCGTCCGCTACCTCAAGCTGACCGGCCGCTCGGCCGAGCAGGTCGCGCTGGTCGAGGCCTACGCCAAGGAGCAGGGCCTCTGGCACGACCCGTCGCGCGAGGCCTCCTACTCCGAGTACCTCGAGCTGGACCTCTCGACGGTTGTCCCGTCGATCGCCGGCCCGAAGCGCCCGCAGGACCGCATCGAGCTGTCGGACGCGAAGTCGTCGTTCCGCAAGTCGATCCACGACTACGTGGAGGGCGAGGACGGCACGCCGCACACCAAGATGGACGAGGCTTCGGAGGAGTCCTTCCCGGCCAGCGACGCCCCGTCGCTGTCCTTCGCCGAGGACGACGCCCCGCCGGTCACCTCCTCCGCCGCGAACGGCGCGCAGGGCCGTCCGAGCAAGCCGGTCAAGGTCTCGACGCCGGACCGCGGCGAGTTCGTCCTCGACCACGGCGCCGTGGTGATCGCCTCGATCACCTCGTGCACCAACACCTCGAACCCGTCGGTCATGCTCGGCGCCGCGCTGCTCGCGCGCAACGCCGTGGACAAGGGCCTCGCGGTCAAGCCGTGGGTGAAGACGTCGATGGCGCCGGGCTCGCAGGTCGTCACCGACTACTACACCAAGGCCAACCTGTGGCCGTACCTGGAGAAGCTGGGCTACCACCTGGTCGGCTACGGCTGCACCACCTGCATCGGCAACTCGGGCCCGCTCTCGGACGAGATCTCCGCGGCCATCCAGGAGAACGACCTCACCGCGGTCTCGGTGCTTTCGGGCAACCGGAACTTCGAAGGCCGGATCAACCCCGACGTGAAGATGAACTACCTCGCGTCGCCGCCGCTGGTCATCGCCTACGCGCTGGCCGGCACGATGGACTTCGACTTCGCGACCCAGCCGCTGGGCCAGGACGCGCAGGGCAACGACGTGTTCCTCAAGGACATCTGGCCGACCGCGCAGGAGATCCAGGAGACCATCGACTCCGCGATCACCCAGGAGATGTTCAGCAAGGACTACGCCGACGTCTTCGACGGCGGCGAGCGCTGGAAGTCGCTGCCCACCCCGGAGGGCAAGACCTTCGAGTGGGACCTCGAGTCCACCTACGTGCGGAAGCCCCCGTACTTCGAGGGCATGACGCCGGAGCCGGCGCCGGTCACCGACATCACCGGCGCGCGCGTGCTGGCGAAGCTGGGCGACTCGGTCACCACCGACCACATCTCCCCCGCCGGCGCGATCAAGCCGGGCACCCCGGCCGCGCAGTACCTCACCGAGCACGGCGTGGAGAAGAAGGACTTCAACTCCTACGGCTCCCGGCGCGGCAACCACGAGGTGATGATCCGCGGCACGTTCGCGAACATCCGGCTGCGCAACCAGCTCCTCGACGACGTGCAGGGCGGCTACACCCGCGACTTCACGCAGGAGGGCGCGCCCCAGGCGTTCATCTACGACGCGGCCCAGAACTACGCGGCGGCGGGCACCCCGCTGGTCGTGCTGGGCGGCAAGGAATACGGCTCGGGTTCGTCGCGTGACTGGGCGGCCAAGGGCACGTCGCTGCTGGGCGTGCGCGCGGTGATCACCGAGTCGTTCGAGCGCATCCACCGGTCCAACCTGATCGGCATGGGCGTGATCCCGCTGCAGTTCCCGGCGGGCGAGTCGGCCTCGTCGCTCGGCCTCGACGGCACCGAGACGTTCGACATCACCGGCATCACGAAGCTGAACGAGGGTGCGACCCCGCGCACGGTGCACGTCACGGCCACCAAGGCCGACGGCACCAAGGTCGAGTTCGAGGCGGACGTCCGCATCGACACCCCGGGTGAGGCGGACTACTACCGCAACGGCGGCATCCTGCAGTACGTGCTGCGGAAGATGACGCAGGCGTAAGGGTTTCCGCGAGGGGGCCGTCCGGAGTTCGCTCCGGACGGCCCCGGTCGTTTCGCGGGTCAGGGCCAGCAGGTGAAGACGAAGTCGTCGATCCGCACCCACTCGCCGTCGAACCCGCGGCCGCTGTCGGTGAGCAGGAAGCGGACGTACACCGACTTGTACCCCGCCAGGTCGAACTCCAGCGAGATCTCCTGGTAGCCCGGGTAGGCGAGGTACCGCAGGCCGGAGTTGGTGATCCCGGTCGCCGACTCCCGCGCCTCGATCACGATCTCCTGGCTCCGGTCGTTCAGCGGGTTGACCTGGGCCTGGACCCGGCAGTGGCTGATCCCGCCGTTGCCCATGTACGCCCAGAGGCCCATCGCGGCCGCCGCGCTCGAGGTGTAGCCCGAGTGCAGCCAGCCGTTGCCGCGGCCGGTGCGCTGCGTGCCGTTGTCGTAGTCGAAGCCGCCCTGCCCGCTGCCGAGCGTCTCGATGTGCCACAACGCGCCGGGGTTCGACTCGAACCCGTCCGCGATCTGGCCGAAGCGGGCTTCGGCGATTCCCGTTCCGGCCAGCAGCAGGGTCAGCGCGCCGCCCAGTGCCGCCAGCGTCCGTCCGATTTTGGTCATGCTCTCCCCTTTCCCGGACATCCAGGACACCGCGTGGGAACGCGGCGGTCGAGGTCCGTCGGGGCGCCTCATCGGACGTGCCTGCGTGCGGCTAGGCGGGCACGGCTTCCCAGCGGACGCTCGACACCGACGGCTCCAGCGACAGCCGCGACACCGCCGCCTCCATCTGGGCGTCGTCGCGCTGGTCGCCGATCAGCTCCGCGCGGACCTCGACCGTGCGGTTCTCGCGGTCGGTGCTCAGCACCGACAGGAGCCGGAAGTCCGTGCGGGTCAGCGCCTGCACCAGCAGCGCCCGCACGTGCGCCTCGGCTTCGTCGCGGGTCACCGCCTGGAACGCGTACTTCGCCGGGGTCTCCTCACCCGCGTCCGGGCGGCGGTCGACGACGCGGCCGAGCGGCCGCAGCAGCACGTTCACCCCGACCACGACGGCGGTCCCGGCCACCGCGACCGGGTACAGGCCCGCCCCGGCGAGAGCGCCGACGGCGGCCGAGCACCACAGCGTCGCGGCGGTGTTGAGGCCGCGGACGTTGAGGCCGTCGCGCAGGATGACTCCGGCGCCGAGGAACCCGATGCCCGACACGATCTGGGCGGCCACCCGGGTCGGGTCGGCGTCGCCGCTGGAGGCCAGGCCGCCGAAACCGTGGGCGGACAGCAGCACGAACAGCGTGGCGCCGGCCGCGACGAGGGCGTTGGTGCGCAACCCGGCCATCCGGGCGCGGAACTGGCGCTCGACCCCGATGACGGCACCCAGGCCGACGCCGGCCCCGACGCGCAGCAGCATTTCGAAAGTGGTCATTTCCGGCTCTTTTCCGGCGTGCGCGCACTGCCGGACAGGGGGCGGCCGGACTCAGCCCCGCCGGAAACCTCCGGTGAGCGCGCGCCCGGCCGTCCGAGGACTGTCCGCTGGCATGTGCCGCTCACCTCGCTTCCCGTGTTCGTCGATGATCAACCCGTCCAGCGTAGCCGGTCCCGCGGCCCGGGGAAGGGCCGCGGGACCGGGTTCACACTCAGAACGGCTGGACGTTCGGCTGGAACACCTGCCCGTTCGCCGGCACCTTCAGGTCGGTCAGGTAGTCGGCCACGGCCTGGTCGACGCCGAGGGCGTCGCCGAGGATGCAGTGGCCGAACGCGTCGACCGACAGCAGCCGGGTGTTGCCGAGCTCGGCCGCCATCCGCTGGGCGAACTTGTACTGCGTGGCCGGGTCGTAGTAGTTGCCGACCACGACCACCGGGACGTCGGTCTTCGCGCGCCACGGCCCGCGGTAGGCATCCGGCTTCTTCGCCGGCCACACCGGACAGCCCGCCGTGTCGGCGAACGCCTGGTAGCGGCCGAAGGTGCGCGACTCGCGCTCCCACTTCGCGGCGATGTCCGGCACCTGCTCCTGCCGGATCCGGAACGGCTTGTCCGAGCAGTTGACGGCGAAGTAGGAGTCGTCGCTGGTGTACGGGCTGTCCGGGTTCTGGTCGGCCAGGCCCTGCCGGCCCGAGCCGACCACGGTGAGCTTCGCGGCCTGCAGCGCCTGCGCCTGCGCCCCGGCCGGGTGGATCGCGGTGTAGAGCGCCTGCAGGTCGGCCGCCAGGCCGGCGAACCTCGCGGGCGAATACAGCGCGCTGGACACCCCGCCGGTGAACCGGCTGATGTCCAGCGGGTCGGCGCCGGGGAGGGTGATCGGCTGCTTGCGCAGGTACTCCCGCAGCTCGTCGAACTTCGCCCGCGGGTTGCCGTCGCTGAACGCGCACTTCGCGCCGGCCTGGTCACAGCGCTCGAGGAACGCGTCGAGCGCGATTTCGAAGCCCTGCGCGCGTTCCCGGTCGTACTGCACGCCGTCGCTGGTGCGCAGCGCCGGGTCGACGTTGCCGTCGATCACGATCGCCCGCGACTGCTTCGGGAACATCGAGGTGTACGTCGAGCCGATCAGCGTGCCGTACGAGAAGCCGACGAAGGACAGCTTCTGGTCGCCCACGGCCGCGCGCAGGGTGTCGAGGTCGCGCACGACGTCCTTGGTGGACATGTGGTTGAGCAGCGCACCCGCGTTGTTCTTGCAGAACCGGCCGTAGTCGCGGTAACTGGCCAGGGTGCTCGAGATTTCGGCGCGCGACAGCGGCACGCCGACCTGGGCGCCGAAGACCTCGTCCGCGTCCTCCTGGGTGGTGAAGCAGCGCAGCGGGTTGCTGTCGCCGACCCCGCGCGGGTCGAAGCCGATGAGGTCGAAGCGGTCGAGGACCTGCGGCTGGAAGTAGTACTGGCCGCCGATCGGCATGGTCAGGCCCGAGCCGCCGGGGCCACCGGGGTTGAGGAACAGCGACCCGACGCGCCGGCCGGGTGTGCGGGCGGCGCGCTTGAGCAGGGCGATGTCGATCGTGCCCACGGAGGCGTTGTCGTGGTCGATCGGCACGCGGTAGCGCGCGCAGCTGTAGAGCCCGAGCTGGTCGGCGGGCACTCCGGCGAGCAGCTCGCTCGGGCAGGTGCCCCAGGCGACGGCCGGGGTCGCGCCGACGGCGGCGGGCTTGACCGCGGCGTCTTCGGCCGCGGCGGCGGTGCCGGCCGGCCCGGCCAGCCCGACGCCGGCCACGAGCGCCCCCACCAGTGCGAACGAACGCATCTGGCCCTGTGTGGATCTCGGCAAGACGTCCCTCCCTAGATCACGCGCTCCGCCGCGCGGTCACGGCGTCACGGCGCGTTACCCGGGTGAGACTGGCACAAACCGGTGATTACCGGCACCGGCCGAACGGATGGTCAGCACCTACCGGGCCACCCGGGTCAGGACGAAAACCGGCAACGGCCGGGCGGCCTCGCGCTGCTCCATCGCGTACCCCGGCCAGAAGGCCAGCAGCTCGGCCCACATCCGCTCGTACTCCTCGCCGTGCAGCTCCCTGGCGAGCACGTCCAGCGGCTTTCCGGCCAGCGCGACCTGGCACTTCGGGTTCGCCCGCAGGTTCAGCGCCCAGGCCGGGTCGTGCGGACGGCCCCAGTTGGACGCCGTGAGCACGAAGCCGTCGCCCCGCGGGTAGTAGAGCAGGTTGGTGCTGCGCGGCAGCCCGCTCTTGCGGCCGGTCGTGGTGAGGCGCAGCGACGGCAGCCCGGCGAGCGCCACGAGGCTCACCCGGCCGCCGAACGCCTTGTGCAGTTTGGTGTCCGCCCAGACGACGAACCGGGCCGTGCGCATCAGCCAGGGTTTCGTGCCGGCGGCCCGGGCGAGGGCCCGGAGAGGATTAGCCACGCACGGATTTTGCCAGGCTCACCCCGAACCGCTGCTGGGAGTCGGTCCACCAGTGCGCGAGGGCGAACCCGGCCGCGGCCAGCTCGGCCTCGACGCCGCGCGGGCGGAACTTGGCGGAGATCTCCGTCCGGATGTGCTCGCCCTCGGCGAAGCTCACCGTGAGGTCCGCGCCGGGGATCTCGACGGTCAGCTCGCGGCGGGCTCGCAGGCGCATCTCGATCCATTCGTTCTCCGCGTCCCAGTACGAGACGTGGTCGAACTCGTCGACGTCGAAGTTGGCGCCGAGCCGGGCGTTGATCACCCGCAGGACGTTCTTGTCGAACTCCGCCGTCACACCGGCCGCGTCGTCATAGGCGCGTTCGAGGATCCGGGGGTCCTTGACCAGGTCGGTGCCGAGCAGCAGCCACTCCCCCTCGTCGAGGACCTCCCGGACCGAGCGGAGGAAGACCGCGCGCTCGGCGGGCAGGAAGTTGCCGATCGTGCCGCCGAGGAAGGCCACCACCCGCGGCCGGCCTCCGGGGATCAAACCGAGGTGCTGGGTGAAGTCGCCGACGACCCCGCGGACGGCGAGGCCCGGGTAGTCCTTCGAAATCGCTTCGGCGGCCTCGGCCAGCGCGGATTCGGACACGTCCAGGGGGACGAACGCCTCGAGGGTGCCGTGGGCGGTGAGGGCGTCGAGCAGGAGCCGGGTCTTCTCGCTCGACCCCGAGCCGAGTTCGACGAGCGTGTGCGCATCGGTCAGCTTCGCGACGTCGGCGGCGTGCGCGGCCAGCACCTCGCGCTCGCTGCGGGTCGGGTAGTACTCCGGCAGCTGGGTGATCTTCTCGAACAGCTCGCTGCCGTCGGCGTCGTAGAACCACTTGGGCGGCAGCCACTTCCGCGCCGCGGTGAGCCCGGCGACGACGTCGGCGCGCAGTTCCGCGGTGACGGCGTCGCCGGAGCGGTGGTGGTCGAGGTCGACTTCGGTCATGAGAGCTCCTGGGTCAGGGGAAGCAGTTCGACGCCGGCCGCGGTGGCGCGCACGGCGTGGTGGTCGGGGACGGGCCGCCAGCGCGGGTCGCCGTCGAAGGGTTCGGACGCCAGCCACACGTTGCTTCCGGGGGTTCCGGGTGGCGGAGCCCCCGGCCCGGGGCGAAGCCCCGGCACAACACTGCTTCCGGGGGTTCCGGGTGGCGGAGCCCCCGGCCCGGGGCGAAGCTCCGGCACAACACTGCCTGGGGTCTCCAGCACGGACAGCGCGTGCGTCCAGGTGGTGCCGATCAGCGTGGCGCCGTCGGTGAGCAGGAAGTTCAGCCGCGAGCCGGGCGCGGCCGCTTCGACGGCGAGGGTCAGCCCCGCCACCGCCGTCAGCGGGTCCTCGCCCGTGGCGAGCCGGGCACGCAGCAGGGCCCAGAGCACTACCGAATCCGTCGGCGCCTCCAGGGTCAGCAGCTCGGTGACCGGCAGGGTCTTGGCCAGTTCGGCCAGCGAGTGCGGGTAGCCGCGGACGACACCGTTGTGGCTGAACAGCCAGGGCCCGGCGGTGAACGGCGCCGCGGCCGCTTCGGTCACCGGCAGGCCGGTGGTGCCGTTGCGGACCGCGGCGACGAACGCGCCCGAGGTCACCGCCGCGGCCAGCGGCGGCAGCGTCTCGTCCGTCCACAGTGGAGTCGACCGGCGGTGGCGCAGGGGCGGCGAGCCCGGGCCGGGGTACCATCCCAGCCCGAACCCGTCGGCGTTCACCGAGCCGCCGCCGCGCATGTCGGCCGGCGCGTACGACTGCACCAGCAGGGAATGCGGGGCGCGGAAGAGCGCCTCGGCGGGCGATGCCGGCTCGCCGAGGTAGCCGATGTGGCGGCACATGCGCCTACCCCACCTCGCCGGGGGCCGCGTCGCGGGCGGTGCGGAAGCCGGCGAAGATCTGCCGCCGGATCGGGTAGTCCCAGTTGCGGAACGTGCCCCGGATCGCCGCCGAGTCGGTACCGAACGAGCCGCCGCGCAGCACCTTGTACTCGGGTCCGAAGAAGACTTCCGAGTACTCCCGGTACGGGAAGGGCGCGAAACCCGGGTACCCGTGGAAATCGGTGGAGGTCCACTCCCAGACGTCGCCGATCAGCTGGTGCACGCCGGTCGGCGACGCGCCGGCCGGGTACGCCCCCGCGGGCGCCGGGCGCAGGTGCCGCTGGCCGAGGTTGGCGTGCTCGGCCGACGGTTCCTCGTCGCCCCAGGGGAACCGGCGCGACCGGCCGGTGGCCGGGTCGAACCGGGCCGCCTTCTCCCACTCCGCCTCGGTCGGCAGCCGACGCCCGGCCCAGGCCGCGTACGCCTCGGCTTCGAAGTAGGAGACGTGCACGACCGGCTCGCCGGCGGGAATCCGCTCGTACACGCCGAACCGGGTCCGCCACCAGCCGTCCTGCTCCCGCTTCCAGAACCGCGGCGCGGTGATGGAGTTTTCGGTCCGGTAGGCCCACCCGGCCGGGCTCCACCACTGCTCGTCGTCGTAGCCGCCGCCGTCGAGGAATTCGACGTAGGCGCCGCACGTCACCGGGACGGTGTCCATCCAGAACGCCTCGACGGCGATCTCGTGCGCGGGCCGCTCGTTGTCCAGGGCCCACGGCTCGGCCGACGTGCCCATCGTGAAGGCACCGCCCGGCACCAGCACCTCGGCGGGCAGCGTGCCCGAACGCGCGGGCGGCGGCTCCGGCGCGTGCAGCACCGGATCGCCCTTGCGGAGCTGGTGGGTGGCCAGCATCGTCTCGTCGTGCTGCTGCTCGTGCTGGGTGATCATGCCGAACGCGAAAGCCTGCTCGGTCAGCCGCCTGCCTTCCATCGGCGCGTGTTCCAGCACGTCGAAGGCCTTCTCGCGGACCTGCTTGACGTACGCGCGTGCCTCGGCCGGCCCGAGCAGCGGCAGCTCCGGCCGGTCCGCGCGGGCGTGCTGGAAGGCGTCGTAGATGTCGTCGATGTCCGGGCGCAGCGGTTCCCGGCCGCCGACGTCGCGGACCAGCCACAGCTCCTCCTGGACGCCGATGTGCGCCAGGTCCCAGACCAGCGGCGACATCAGCTTCGAGTGCTGGCGGACCAGGTCTTCGTCGTCCACGGCGTCGGTCAGCGCCACGCTGCGCGCCCGGGCCCGGGTCAGTGCTTCGGCCGCCCGGGCGCGCAGGTCCTGCGCGCTCAGGTCGTGCAGTGCTTCCGTGCTCATGCTTCGCTCCTCGATCGGTACGCGCGCCCCAGCACGCTCTCGCTGATCTCGGTGATCGACTCCTCCGCCAGCCCGGTCGCACCCAGCTCGGTGCAGCCGAGGTCGGCCAGTGCCGCCGCCACGGCCGCCAGTTCCGGGTCGGCCAGGCCGCGCCGCGCCGCCGTGGTCCACCGGTCCGCGACCGGTGCGCAGAGCTCGCGCACCTTCTCGACGGTGGCCGGGCGGGCGAGCAGCGCGGACACGAGCGCCACCGGCGCCAGCCACTCGCCCGGCGGTTGCGCGTCGAGGTACCGGATCTCCAGGTACCCCTGCGGCCGGACCGGCGTGAACATGGTCGTGAGGTGGTAGTCGAGATCTTCGACGGTGGGCCGCGGCAGCAGCGCCGCCGCGCCCCGGCCCTCGATCCAGTCGGCGAACGTCAGCCCGTCGGGCGCGTCCCACGGCCGGTCGCCGCGGGGCAGCACCATCAGGGGAACGTCCATCAGGCGCCCGGCCCACGCCCCGGCCGGGTCGTCGCCCGTCACGGCGAGCGTGCGCGTGCGCACCGCTTCCGTGTCGTGCACCGCCAGCCAGCGGGCGGAGGCGTGGCCGGTGTCCCGGCCGGCGTGGACCCGGGAGTTGGCGAAGAGGGCGAGCAGCGGCGGGCCCATCGCGTGCGCGGCCGCCCACCGCGCGGCGTAGTGCTCGGGCTCCCCCGCGTCGACGCAGATCTGCAGGCCGGCGGTGCTGCACATCATCGTGAGGCCGCCGGGACCGATCGGCGCGAACCGGCGCTCCATCGCCGCGTAGCGCGGGGTGTGCAGGAGCCGGCGGGGCGCGCGGTGGGCGTCGATGCCCGTTTCGCCCAGGACGAGGTGGTGCCGGGCGAGGCGTTCACGCAGGTGGTGGAGGTCGGCCGTGACGACTGCGTCGAGCTCGCGCAGGGAGGCCTGGGGAAGAGCGGAGATCTCCACCTGGCACCCGGGTTCGAGGCTCACGGGTGAGCCGGCCGGGAGCGGGGTGGCGGGGCTGCCGGGGCGGAGCGTCCGCGGGGTGTGCGGACCCAGCGCCGCCGCGAGGACGTCGGGATCGAGGGGTCTGGCCGGGTCGTCGGCATGGTGCACGGTGAACTCCAGTTCCACGCCGGTCAGGCGGGGCGGGCCGTGCTTGAAACACACCGATGCGACGTACGCTTCGCCGGCCGCGCGGTCCGCCAGGACCCGCGCGGTGCGGTTCGACGCACTACCCGACTTCTCGGGGAAATCGTGCACCGCTTGCATGTGGTGTTCCTGTTCCTGTTCCTGTTGTGGGGAACTTCTCGTCTTCGGACGCTACACGCGGGGTACGACAAATTCAGGGCGGTTCCTGCGCTGCGGGAGGTGTTCACCACCCTGTAAGAAGCCCCGGATCAGGGCAAAGCCGGCTCGGTACCCAATCCGAGCTCGGCCGCGGACGCCCGCACGGCGTCGATGACCAGGTGCAGCGCGGGGCGCCGGAACGCGGTGCGCCGGTAGGCGATCGACACCGTCCGCAGCAGCGGCGTCGTGAGCGTGACGACGTCGATCCCGGGCGGCCGCAGCAAGCGCAGGCCCAGGTCGGAGACGAGGGTGACGCCCAGCCCGGCGCCGACCATCGCCATCGCCGTCGACTGCTCTTCGACCTCGTGGTTGATCTTCGGCGCGAAGCCGTGCCGGCGGCAGGCGGTGCGCATCGCGCGGCCGAAGTGCGACTTGGCGCCGGCCAGGATCCACGGGTGCTCGGCGAGGTCGTCCAGCGACGCCGACCCCGACGGCACGGCACCGCGCGGCACCGCCGCGTGCAGCCGCTCCACGGCGACGACCGCCCGCTCCAGCCCGGAATCCCACGGCGTCGGCGCGTCGGAGTAGTCGATCACGAACGACAGGTCGAGGCTGCCGTCGCGGACCGCCTCGGCGGTGTCCTCCGGCGCCAGCTCGCGGGTGCGGACCTCGATGCCCGGGTGCTCGCCGGCCAGCGCGGTCAGCGCGGTCGGCAGCAGGCCGGAGGCCACCGACGCCCACACCCCGGCGGTCAGCCGGACCGTGCGGGCCTCCTGGGCCTCCTCCAGGGCGAGGGTGGCCCGCTCGACCGAGCCGAGGATCTCTTCGGCGTGCTCGGTGAGCAGGGTGCCGAGCTCGGTCAGCTGGACGCGCCGGCCGAGCCGTTCGAACAGCTTCGCGCCCACGTCCCGTTCGAGCTGCGCAAGCTGCTGCGACACCGCCGAAGCGGTGTAGTGCAGCGCCGCGGCCGCCGCCGTCACGGTGCCCCGGCGGTGCAGCTCGCGCAGCATCCGCAAGCGGTGCAACGAAAGCTCCATGCACAAAACTTAAACGAGATCGTGCAGCAGCGTTAAATGGACGGGCGGGCCACCCGGGGCGCACGCTCGTGATGGCGGTCACGAGGCCGCCCCGGACTTCCCTGGAGGTGAGTGGCCGAATGACCCCGCGCAACGCCGAGCCGCTGATGCGGCTCACGTGGACCGATCCCGTCACCGGTGCGCACGGCTACCTGGTCGTGCACAGCCTGGTCTCCGGCGTCGCCACCGGTGGCACCCGGATGCGGGCCGGCTGCACGATGACCGAGGTGGAGGACCTCGCCCGGGGCATGGCCAACAAGACGGCGACGTTCAACCTCCCGGTCGGCGGGGCCAAGGGCGGCATCGACTTCGACCCGAAGGACCCCCGCGCGTTCGACGTACTGAAGCGGTTCTGCGCGTTCCTGCGGCCGTGGCTGGACGCGCACTGGGTGACCGCCGAGGACCTGGGCGTGCCCCAGCTCCTGATCGACTCGGTGTTCGCCGAGCTCGGCCTGGAGCAGTCGTACCACGCGGCGATCCGCCGTTCGGTCGACCCGGCGCGCACCCTGCGCCGGGTGCAGGCGGGCCTCAACGCGCCGGTCCCCGGCGGGCTGCTGCTCGGCGACGTCGTCGGCGGCTACGGCGTGGCGCAGGCGTGCCTGGGGGTCGCGGCGGCCTGGGACTGGGACGTCCGCGAAACGACGGTGGCCATCCAGGGCATCGGCACCATGGGCGGCGGAGCGGCCTGGTACCTGCACGAGGCCGGGGTCAAGGTGGTCGCGGTGGCCGACGCGGCGGGCACGCTGTACGACCCCGCCGGCCTCGACGTCCCGGCGCTGCTCGACCTGCGCGACCGCTTCGGCGAGGTGGACCGGTCCCGGCTGCCCGCCGGGGTCCGTTCGCTGCCGCGCGAGACGATCGTCGGGATCGACGCGGACATCTTCGTGCCGGCCGCGATCTCCTACGCGCTGCGGCCGGACAACGAAAGCGCGGTGCGGGCCAAGGTCGTCGTCGAAGCGGCCAACGCGGCGACGACGCCGGAAGCGGAAGCCGCGCTGTCGGCCCGCGGGATCGCGGTGGTCCCTGACTTCGTCGCCAACGCCGGCGCGGCGGCCTGGGCGTGGTGGCTGCTGCTGGGCGAGGTCGGCGCGGACCCGGCCGATTCGTTCCTGCGGCTGCGCACCGAGATGCAGGCGAAGATCGCCCTGCTGCTGGCGGAGTGGAACCTGGACCGGCTGCCGCTGCGCGTCACCGGGCTCCGGCTGGCCGAGGCCAACCGCGCCCGCCGCGCCGAGGCCGAGCTCGCCCCGGAAGGCGAGCCGGCGCTCGTCATCCCCTGAGCGCGAACCGGTCGGTCGCGCCGATCAGGACCTCCTGCATCGACGCGGCCGACACGGTGTGCCCGACGTCGTCCAGCATCACCAGTTCGCTGCCCGGCCAGGCGTGGTGCAGCAGCCAGGGCGTGCCGACGAGGTTGCTCGTGTCCAGCACGCCCTGTGCCAGCACCGCCGGGATGCCCGCGAGCCTGCCCACCTCGCGCAGGATCTCGCCGTCCGGGAGGAACGCCCGGTTGCTGAAGTAGTGCGTGACGAGCCGGGCGAAACACAGCCGGTAGGCCGGGTCTTCGAAGTCGTCGTGGGGCGGGACGCCGGGGAGCATCGCGTCCTCCCAGGCGCACCAGTTCTTCGCGGCCTGGTGGTGGACGGCGGGGTCCGGGTCCATCAGCAGCCGGTGGTAGGCCGCCGAAAGGTCGCCGTCGCGCTCGCTTTCCGGCACGCCGTCGCGGAATTTCGCGAAGCCGTCCGGGAAGTAGGCGCCGAGGCCGCGGATGAGCAGCTCGATCTCGATGAAGCGGTCGGTCGCCAAGCCCATCAGGACGATCTCGCTCACGCGCTCGGTGTGGCGCAGCGCGTAGGCCAGGCTGAGCACCGAGCCCCAGGAACCGCCGAACAGCAACCACTTCTCGATGCCGAGGTGTTCGCGGAGGCGCTCGAAGTCGGCCACCAGGTGCTCGGTGGTGTTGGCGGACAGGTCGGCGACCGGGGCGCCGGCGTGCGGGGTGCTGCGGCCGCAGCCGCGCTGGTCGGCCAGGACGATCCGGTAGCGCGCCGGGTCGAAGAAGCGGCGGACGTTCGCCGAGCAGCCGGAACCGGGGCCGCCGTGCACCACGAGCGCGGGCTTGCCGTCGGGGTTCCCGCAGGTCTCCCAGTAGATCTGGTGCCCATCGCCGACGTCGAGCATGCCGTGGTCGTACGGTTCGATTGCGGGGTACATCGGCGCGTCCTCCCAGCCGGATACAACAGCGCTGTCACATTATCCGCTGGAGGCGCCGCCGCGCACCGCCTTTTCGTTCAGTTCAGCGTGCCGGCCAGCTCGGTGAGCGTGTCGGCCAGCTCCTGCGGGCCCGCCGGCCCGATGTGGATGACCGCGTCCTCGCCCGAGCCGGACGTGTAGCTGAGGTACCGGCCCCAGTCGGTGTCGGCGTAGTGCAGGGGCTGCTGCAGGCAGGTGTGCCGCCCGACGTCGTCACGCCGTCCGACGTAGAGCTCCCCGCTGCCCGAGACCGGCCGCTGCACCAGGCTGACGATGTCGGCGACGGCCGGGTCGAGCGGGTGGGCGGCCGGCCCGCGGCGGGCCGCCTCGGTCAGGTCCGCCACCCGCACGGTCCGCCGCCGTCCCCCGCCGGGACCGACCGGCGGCAGCTGCTCGACGAGCGACTCGGCCAGCCGGTTCCGGTCGATCTCCTGCACGCCGACGTGGGTCCCGTCGGAGACGGCGAGGACCGCCTGCAATCCCTTGGCCGCGGCGAGCACGCCGTAGGTCTGCCCGCCGGTGCCGACCCAGCCGTAGCACTCCCGCGCCGGGCTGACCAGCAGCGGGAGCCAGTCGAGGAAGTCGACGGTGGCCCGGCCCCTGGCATCGACCAGCCCGGCCTCGGCGAGCGCGGCGTCGATCCGCTTGCCGGCCTCCTCGCGCTCTTCGTCCGAGAGCCACAGCGGCTCGGGACGCAGGGTGAGGTGGAGCTGGCCGACCTGCTCGCGTTCGGCGAGCGCGGCCAGCGCCTCGACCGGAACATCCACCCGGCCTGTTGCCACGTCCACCTGCCTATTCGCCGATGACCGGCGGGCTGGTCCGCTGGTCGGTGCCGAAGATCGCGTCCGGATCCGCTTCGATCAGGTAGTCCGGCCGCTGGTGCTCATCGTCGTCTTCGCCCTCACCGCGACGGCCACCGGGCCCCATCGGCCCCATCTGCCCGGCCCGCGAGCCAGCGGCCCGCGCGGCGGCGGCTTCCGCTGCAGCGGCGTTGCCGAGGCTGCCCATGCCGGAGCCGCGGCCGCTGCCGAGCCCGCGTTCGCCGGCCCCGCTGCCGGTGCCTGATCCGGTGCCGCTGCCGGTTCCTGTTCCAGTTCCGGTTCCGGTTCCGCCGCGGCCGGTCGGGTCGAGGAGCCGTCCGCCGGCGTTGCCGCTGGTGGGGCCGCGGCCGCCGGGGGTGGCGTTGGGGTCGTTGGGGTTCAGGTAGTTCTGGCCGTAGTTCTGGCCTGTGCTGGTGGGATAGAAGTCGATCCCGCCGGTGCCGGGCGGGGTTTTGCCGGGCTGGTCGGTCGATTGGCCCGGGCGCGTCGGCAGGGTTGGGCGGCCGGTGCCGGTGGTGTGGGTGTCGTCGGTGCCGGTGCCTCCGGTGCCACCCGTTCCTCCGGTGCCGCCGGTTCCTCCCGTGCCTCCGGTTCCCCCGGTGCCTCCCGTGCCGCCGGTCCCTCCGGTTCCGCCGTTCCCGCCGGGCTTGTCGCCGCCGCCGGTCTGCCCGGGGTCGAAGCCGGTGGTGGAGGTGCGGTCGTCATCGCCATGCCCGATGTTCCGCGGCGGCGTCTCCGGCGGAATGTAGGGCGGCGGCTGGATCCGGCCAGGACCGACGGGGGTGTTCACCGAGATGGCGGCACCGTCGGCCTCGAGCACGCCGTAGTCGGTGGGCAGAGCGGCACGGGTGCTGTTGGTGGCGTTGCTGTACTGGTCCATCACGCGGACGTTGGTCTCGTTCGCGGCGTTGTACCGCGCCATGCCCTCTTGATAGTTGTCGATGTCGTCCTTGGCCATGAACGGCCCGGCGATCGGGATGGCGGCCTTGAGGCCGGTGGTCCAGGGATTGGGCTTGTCCGGCTTCGGCGGCACCTCGACGACGGTGTTGCTCGAATCCTCGAAGACGGCAGCCTGGGTCTTGACGGACGCGGAGGTCACGTCCAGCGGCGCCGAACTGTCGTGGAAGGCACGTTCCATCGGCCCCGCGCCCGAGTTCGCGGCGTCAGCGGCGTCACCGCTCCACGATTCGACCATGCGTGCCTGGAGCGCCTTGATGCTCGCGCCCCGTTCCATGTAGGCGTCGGACAGTTCCTGCACGGTCTGCGCCATCTGCTGCAGCCCGGAGGTGTCGCCCTGTCTGAAGTTGTCGTAGATCTGCTTGCCGTCCACTCGTCATGCCCCCTTGAGTGTCTTGATGACGCTCGACGCCACCTGGTTGGCCGCCCCGCAGGAGTCGTCGGCTCCCTGGTAGCCCTGCGCATACACGTCGAAGGTGAGGTCGTCGGCGATGCCCACACCGATCCCGCAGGATCCCATCGGCCGTTCGTCCAGCGGTCCCCAGTAGACGGCCGGGTAACCGTCGACGTCCGGGGCGTGCTCCAGGAAGCGAATCACGGTCTTGGCCCGGTAGGCGGCGTAAAGGCCCGCCAGCCCACCGGATCCCGCGTCCCGGCTACCGGTGCCCAGCGACACCAGCACGCCGATGCCCTGGCCGCTGATCTTCCACGCACACGTCGGGCCCGCCTTGGTGAACAGCGTGTCACCCTTCGGCTGAAACGTGCCGGCCTCGGGCATCCCCAGCGACGCCAGCACGTCCTTCGGCACCAGAGCGCACGTGTCGGTGACGTATTTGCTCGCGTCCAGGGGCGCGGAGACCTTCGGAACTTCGGGATCAGCCGACGGCGAGCCGGACACCGCCGACGACGAGGCCGTCGACGGGGACGCCGTGCCTCCGGTCGTCGTGGTGCACGCGGTCGTGAGCCCTGCGGACACGGTCACGACGACCGCCAGGACACCCAGTTTGCTTCGGAACAAGTTCGGCTCGCCTATGCCTTGAAGGTGTCGGACAGGTCCTGGTCGGTGACCACGGTCTTCGACTGCGCTGCTTTGAGCTTCTTGATGTAGTCCTGCGCGTACTTGCGCATGGAGTCGTTCTGGGTGAGCAGGGCGATGATCGAATCGGAGCTGGTCGAGGCGAAGTTCCCGCTGGCCGGGTCCTTGCCGGGCGCCACGGTGCTCAGTGCCGCCAGCTCGCGGATCTTCTGCCCGTCCTCGACGATCTTGTCGACCAGGTCTTCCCACTGGCCGATCACCGCGGAGAGCTCTTCGGGGTCCATCTTGAACTGGCCGCCCTTGCCCCCACCGCCATAGACCCGGCCCGGGGTGTCGAAGACGTCACCCCAGAGAGCCTGCGCCGCCGCTCCGGCCTCACCGATGATCACGACCGCACCTTCCCCTCAGCTCACCCACCGTGATGGGGCAAACCTTAGCCAACCGTCTCACTTCGTGTCAGCGAATCGCCGCAACGTTCGGACGGTGGGGGTCGGCCGTCGGTTCCCTGCACTCCCGGTCACAGTACGTACGTACGGATTGCGAGATCCCCGTCCGCGGTGCCAGGATTTCAGGATGCCACGCGTAAGCCAGGATCACCTCGACGCACGCCGGCGCCAGATCCTCGACGGCTCGCGCGTCTGCTTCGCGCGCTACGGCTACGAAGGTGCCACAGTCCGGCGCCTCGAGGAAGCCACCGGCCTGTCGCGCGGGGCCATCTTCCACCACTTCCGGGACAAGGAGTCGCTCTTCCTCGCCCTCGCCGAGGACGATGCCCTCCGGATGGCCGACGTCGTCGCCGAACAGGGCCTCGTCCAGGTCATGCGGGACCTGCTCGCCGGGGGTGACCACCCCGCCGACTGGCTCGGGACGCGCCTGGAAGTGTCCCGGCGCCTGCGCACCGACCCCGAGTTCCGCGGGCGGTGGGCCGAACGGTCCGAGCAGCTCACCACCGCCACCCGGCTGCGGCTGCTGCGGCAGCGCGAGGCCGGGAACCTGCGGGACGACGTCGACGTCGACGTCCTCACCGCCTTCCTGGAACTCGTCCTCGAAGGACTCGTCTCGCACCTGGCCATGGGCCTGCCCGCCGCCGGGCTGGGGCCGGTGCTCGACCTCGTCGAAGAAACCGTGCGCCGGCACCGGCCGAGCCGCGGATGAGCGCTCCGACACACCCGGTACGCGAGCGGCGAGCGCGAAAGACACGTTAAGATTGTCCGCAATAACCGCAGTACACACCGATTTATCGCTAGGAGTGACCGTTTCGTGCGCGCAGCGCAGTCACCCGGTGACAGTACCGGGCCGGGTGACCGACCCGGCTGTCCGATAGGTTCATCCCCCGCCACCGAGGCGGGTGCGGAATGATCCAGATCCTGCTCGCCGTCGCCGGCGTCCTCCTCTTCGTCCTGCTGACCATCGGCACCGGGCTCGCCGTCGCGGCCGAGTTCTCGCTGACCGCGCTGGAACGCAGCACCGTCGAGGCCAACGTCCGCCAGGTCGGCGACCGCCGGGCGGTCACCGTCCAGAAGGCGCACCGGACGCTCTCCTTCCAGCTCTCCGGCGCCCAGGTCGCGATCACGCTGACCACGCTGGTCACCGGGTACCTGGCCGAGCCGCTGATCGGCGAGCTCGTCCGGCCGCTGCTCACCGGCCTGGGGCTCCCGGCCGGGTTCTCCGGCGGCGCGTCGATCGTCATCGCGCTGGTCCTGGCCACGTCGCTGTCGATGATCCTCGGCGAAATGGTGCCGAAGAACCTCGCGATCGCCCGGCCGCTGCCGACCGCGCGCGCGGTCGCCGGCTACCACTCGCGGTTCTCCGCGCTGTTCCGCTGGCTGATCACGCTGATGAACAACAGCGCGAACTTCCTGGTGCGCAAGTTCGGCGTCGAGCCGCAGGAAGAGCTGCGGTCCGCGCGGTCGCCGCAGGAACTCGGCTCGATCGTGCGGTCCAGCGCCGAAAGCGGCACGCTCGACACGTCCACCGCCGAGTTGCTCGACCGCTCGCTGCGGTTCGGCGAGCGGACCGCGGAAGAGCTGATGACCCCGCGGGTGCAGCTCGAGTCCCTCGCCATCGACGACACCGTGGAAGACCTCATCGAGATCTCCCGCCGCACCGGGTTCTCGCGGTTCCCGGTGCACGCCGAGGACCTCGACGACGTCCGCGGCGCCGTGCACGTCAAGCAGGCCTTCGCGGTGCCGGCCGCCGACCGGGCCGCCGTGCCGATCGGGTCGGTCATGCGGCCGGTGCCGACCGTGCCGGAGTCCCTCCCCGGCGACGACCTGCTGCTGCGCCTGCGCGACTCGCGCTTCCAGCTGGCCATCGTCGTCGACGAGTACGGCGGCACGGCCGGGCTGGTCACCCTCGAGGACGTCGTCGAGGAGATCATCGGCGACGTCCGCGACGAGCACGACGAGCGCGAAGCCCCGGCGTCCCAGCAGGTCGGCACCGACAGCTGGCTGGTGTCCGGGCAGCTGCGCGCCGACGAGGTCACCGGGGTCACCGGGTTCCGGATGCCGGACGGCGACTACGAGACCATCGCCGGGTTGATCCTCGAGCGGCTCGGCAAGATCCCCGCCGAGGGCGACGCCACCGACGTCGACGGCTGGCTGCTCACCGTCACGGTGATGGACAAGCACCGGATCGCCGAGGTCGAGGTCGCCCCGGTCCGCTCGGCGCAGGAAGCGGCCTCGGAAGCGGAGGTGGCCTCGTGACCGACTGGCTGAACATCGCCCTGGTCGTGGTGCTGCTGCTGGCCAACGCGTTCTTCGTCGGCGCGGAGTTCACACTGATCTCTTCCCGGCGCGACCGGCTCGAAGCGCTGCTGGAGCAGGGCAAGACGCGCGCGAAGATCGTCATCAACGCGAGCAGGCACGTCTCGCTGATGCTCGCCGGCGCACAGCTGGGCATCACCATCTGCTCGCTGCTGCTCGGCCGGCTCGGCGAGCCCGCCATCGCGCACCGCCTCGCTGCGGGCTTCGACGCGCTGGGCCTGCCCGAGGCGCTGCTGCACCCGATCTCGTTCGCCATCGCGCTGGCGTTCATCACCGTGGCGCACGTGCTCATCGGCGAGATGGTGCCGAAGAACCTCGCCATCGCCGAGCCCGAGCGGCTCGCGCTGTGGCTGGTCCCGGCGCACGTCGCGTGGGTGAAGGTGGCCAACCCGTTCATCTGGCTGCTGAACTTCATCGCCAACTCGCTGCTGCGCGCGTTCCGCGTGGAGCCGAAGGACGAGCTGGAGACGGCCTACACCTCCGACGAGCTGGCCGAGCTGCTCAGCGAGTCGCGCCGGGAGGGCCTGCTCGACCAGTCCGAGCACCAGCGGCTCGCCCAGACGCTCTCGTCGGTGCAGAAGACCGTGGCCGACGTGCTGGTGCCCACCGCCGAGCTGACCACGCTCCCGTGCGGGCCGACCGTCGGCGAGGTGGAGAAGGCCGTGTCGTCCACCGGGTTCTCGCGGTTCCCGGTGTGCACCGACGACGGGCGGCTGACCGGCTACATCCACGTCAAGGACATCCTCGACCTGGCCGGACAGGACCCGAAGACGACCGTGCCCGCTTCGAAGACGCGCGCGCTGACCGAACTGCGTGCCGACGCCCGGCTCGACGTCGCGCTTTCGGCCATGCGCAAGGAACGCAGCCACCTCGCGCGGGCGCTGGACGCGAACGGCGACGCCGTCGGCGTCGTCGCGCTGGAAGACCTGGTCGAGGAGTACGTGGGCACGGTGCGCGACGGCACCCACGTGGGCGCATGACCGATGTCGAGGTGCTCGCGGAGCCGGACTGGCTGGCCCGCGAGGCGGCGCACGTCTCCCGGATGCGGCGCTGGACCGGCCCGCACCAGGAGCGGCGGTCGCGGGGCGAGAAGCACCCGGTGCTGGACTTCCTGTTCACCTACTACTCGTACCGGCCGTCGCACCTCGAGCGATGGCAGCCCGGGCCCGGCGTCGCGCTCGCCGGGCCCGCGGCGCGGCGCTTCCTGGACCGCAAGGGGTACGTCTCCACCGCCGACGGCGTCCTGCTCGACCCGGCGGGCTTCGGCGCGGGCAAGGTCCGGACGGCCGAGTTCGTCCTCGGCCTGCTGACCGCGACGGCGTCCCGCGCGCCCCGGCTGAGCTGCTTCGGCCTGCACGAGTGGGCGATGGTCTACCGCGAGCCCGCTGACTCGGTGCGGCACGACCAGGTCCCGCTCCGGCTCGGCTCGGCGGGGACCGACGCGGTCGTGGAGTCGCTGGACATCCGCTGCGGGCACTTCGACGCGTTCCGCTTCTTCACCGCCGACGCGCGGCCGTTGAACGGGCTGACGCCGTCGAGGGAGACGCAGGTCGCACTCGAGCAGCCGGGGTGCCTGCACGCGAACATGGATCTGTTCAAATGGGCGTACAAGCTCGACCCGTTCGTGCCGGCGGAGCTCGTGGCGGACTGTTTCGAGCTGGCGGCCGAGATCCGGACGCTGGACATGCGGGCCAGCCCGTACGACCTGGCGGCGCTGGGCTACCCGCCGGTGCGGATCGAGACCGCGGCGGGCCGGGCCGAATACGCCCGGGCCCAAGGGGAGTTCGCCCGCCGGGCGGCGCCGCTGCGTCATCGCCTGATTGCGCATTGCCATCGCCTGGTCAGCGCAGCACCCTGAACACGATCAACTGTGAGTCAGATTATTCTCTCACCGATACTCACCTGTTAGGGTGATAACGGTTTGGTTGCATAGCAGCGCGTGCTTGACATGCGCTCACCCCGAAAGGATGACGGATGGGGCGACACTACCGGGACGAGGAGCCGGTGCCGCACCCTCAGGACCGCACGCCGCGCGTTCCCGCCGAGGGACGCAGCGAGGCGTCCGGTGCCTTCCGCACCCCCGGGCGCAGCTCCATCTCCGACGCCTTCGGGATCGCCCGGGTCGCGGGCGAGTCCACCGGATCGGTGTTCTTCACGGAAGGGGCGCAGGCACCCGGCTTCCCGCCCGCACCCGACGGCCCGGCCGCGCGGCGGGGCGAGGCATCGGGGGCGTATCCGGTCGCCAAGCGCTCGCCGGGCGCCCGCCGAGGCGAGGCCTCCGGCGCGTACCCCGTCGCGGAACGTTCCCCCGGCGCCCGCCGGGGTGAGACGTCGGGTTCCTACCCGGTTGCCGAGCGCGCCACCGCCACCCGCCGGGGCGAGACCTCGGGCTCCTACCCCGTTGCCGAGCGCGCCACGGCTGCCCGCCGGGGCGAGGCTTCCGGGGCGTACCCGGTCGCCGAGCGACCCACCGCCACCCGCGAGGGTGACGCCTCGGGCTTCCACCCGGCCGCCGAGCGCACCACCATCGCGCGCCGAGACGAGACCCAGGCCGACCGCTCCCCCGCCACCCGCCGAGGCGAAACCTCGGGCTCCTACCCGGTCACGGGCGCCCGCCGCGGCGAGGCCTCCGGCTCGTACCCGGCCGCGGGCCGGGGCGAATCCACCGTGACCCGCGCTCCGCGCCGCGGTGAAGCCTCCGGCGACCCGGTGGCGAGCACGGAAGCCACGACCATCCTCTCCCCGCAGCCCGGCGAGGCCGCCGACAGCACCACCCGGTCGCGCCGCCGGCGCGGCGACAGTCCGGCCGCCGACCGCGTCGAAGCGCCTTCCTCCGGCCGCCCGACCCGCGCGTCCCGACGGGCCGAAGCCGACCCCGCCGCCGCTTCGCGCTCGCGTCGCAAGGGCGGCCCGGCCGAAGCCGCCGCCGAGCGGACCGAGGTCATCACCCGGCCGGACGAAGACGTCAGTGCTTCCCGGACCCTCGACCGCGACGACACCGCCACCCGTCCCGCGGACCGCGGCGACACCACCGGCCCGCAGCGCGCCGGGCGCGGGGACAGCACCGGCCCGCACCGGGCGGCCCGCAGCGAAGGCACCGGCTCGCACCGGATCGTCGGCAAGAGCGACGCCACCGGTTCGCACCGCATCGTCGGGAAGAAGGCGCCGCGCCGCCGGATCGCCGGCTGGCCGATCGCCTGCGCCGTCCTCGCGGTGCTCATCGGACTCGGCGTCGTCGGCTGGAACTGGGCCGACAACGAGCTCAACAGCCGCGCCGAGGCGCAGGCCAACAGCTGCGACGGCGGCACCGCGAACATGCGGATCGTCGTCACCCCGAGCGTGCAGAAGCCGCTCACCGCCGCGGCCCAGCGGTGGAACCAGGCCGCCACCGTCGTCCACGGGCAGTGCGTGCACGTCGTGATCGAAGCCAAGCCGTCGGCGCAGGTGCTCGACGCGCTGGTCGGCCGGGCGAAGATGGACTCCATCGGCGGGCTGCCCGCCGGGTGGCTGCCGGAGTCGTCGTACTGGGTCAGCGAGCTCACCACCAAGAAGCCGGAGATGATCGGCTCGCCCGCGCAGTCGGTGGCGAACGCGCGCTCGGCGGACTACCCGTTCATCGGGCTGGCCGGCCCGGGCATCGACGACACCGCGCTGCGCGCCGCCCAGACCTTCCGCGAGTACCTGGAGCAGCCGGCCCAGCAGGCCGACTTCGCCGCCGCCGGGATCAAGTCGACCTAGCCCGCGCCTTAAGGCGGCCTTGGGTGCGCGAGACGCACCGAAGGTCGCATTGGGGCGCTAGACGCGCGTGCCGTTGTCGAGTTCGGCCACCACGGCGAGGTCGTCGTCGGCCAGCTCGAAGTCGAAGATCCCGAAGTTCTCGCGGATCCGGGTCGTGGTGGCCGACGCCGCCACCGCGACCGTGCCGCACTGCAGGTGCCAGCGGAGCACGATCTGGGCCGGGGTCTTGCCGTACTTGGCGGCGAGCGCGGTGACCGTCTCGTCGGACAGCAGCGCCGCGTTCGCGGCCGGGCTGGCGGCGGCCGTCACGATGCCGCGCTCGGCGTGGAACTCGCGCAGCGGGAGCTGCTGCAGCCACGGGTGCAGCTCGATCTGGTTGACCGACGGCACCGAGCCGGTCGCGTCGATGAGCCGGCGCAGCTCGGAGCCGCCGAACCCGGCCACGCCGATCGCGCGGGCCCGCCCGTCGGCGCGCAGCCGGCCCAGCGCGCGCCAGGTGTCGGTGAACGCGCCCTTCGTGCCGTCCAGCAGGCACAGGTCGGCCCGCTCGAGCCCGAGCGCCGCCAGTGCCTGGTCGGCGGCGCGGCGGGCGGTGTCGTAGCCCTGGGCGGGCACGTGGACGCTGACGAAGAGGTCTTCGCGGGGCACCTCGGCCGCGGCGAGCACCGCGCCCACCGCCGTCTCGGTGCCCGGCGCCGCGTCGATGCCGCGGTAACCGGTGTCGAGGGCGATGCGGACGGCCCGGCCGGTTTCGGCCGGGGACAGGCCGGCGACGCCGAACAGCAGCTGGGGGATGCGGACTCCGACGGACAGGGCGAGCGAAGGCGGGACGGCCATCAACCGGTGATCCTCACTTCGGATGCTGCGCGGACCCCCATCATCCCACCCGGGCGGCCCGCTCGCGCAGGAACGCCGCGGTCGCCGGGTCGGCCGGGAAGAACGACTCGATCACCAGTTCCGCGACGGTGACGTCCAGCGGCGTGCCGAACGTCGCCACCGTGCTGAAGAACGTCAGGTCGGTGCCCTCGTGGCGGAACCTGAGCGGCACGAAGATGTCACCCGGCCCGGGCACCTCGACCTCGGGCACGGGCTGGTCGCACGGATACCTGCGCAGCTCGTCCAGGAGCGCGGCGAGGCCCGCGTCCGCGGTCTGGGTCACCTGGCGCCGCAGCCGGCCGAGCAGGTGGGCACGCCACTCGCCGAGGTTCCGGATGTGCGGGGCCATGCCGTCGGGGTGCAGGGTGGCGCGCAGGACGTTGGTGGTCAGCTCGGCCGGGATTCCGGCGACGAACAGGCCGATGGCGGTGTTGGCCTCGACGAGGTCCCAGTTCCGGTCGACGACGGCGGCCGGGTACGGCTCGTGGCCGGCCAGGAGCTGCCGGACGGCCTGCCGGACGGCGTCCATCCCCGGGTCCCCCAGCGCGCTCTCGGTGTAGGCGGGCGCGTACCCGGCGGCGAGCAGCAGCCGGTTGCGTTCCCGCAGCGGGACGTCGAGGTGCTCGCCGAGGCGCAGCACCATGTCCCGGCTCGGCTTGGAGCGCCCGGTTTCCACGAAGCTGAGGTGGCGGGTGGAGATGTCCGCCGAGATCGCGAGGTCGAGCTGGCTGATCCGGCGCCGGTCGCGCCATTCCCGCAGCAGCTCGCCGACGGGCCGCTGCCGTGCCTGCACCATGGTCGTCACGCGAGCGACGCTACGGGGACCGCGCAGCCGCGGCCATTACTTCCGGGGTAATGCCCGGGCATTACCTCCCGCGTAATCGACGCGCCGCGGCCGGGCCGCCAGAGTGGGTTCCAGCGCAGGGACGACCGAAACCGTTGTCCCCCAACGAAAGGAAACACTCATGACCGACGTCCGCACCCTCGTCGAGCAGTACATCGCCGTCTGGAACGAGACCGACGGCGACAAGCGCCGCGCGCTCATCGCCGACGTCTTCACCGAGACCGCCGGCTACACCGACCCGCTCGGCGCCGTCACCGGGCACGACGGGATCGACCAGTTCGTCGCCGGGGCGCAGGCGCAGTTCGGCGGGCTCACCTTCAGCCTGCCCGCCGACCCGGATGCCCACCACGACCTCGCCCGGTTCCAGTGGTACCTCGGCACGCCCGGTGCCGAGCCGGTCGCCATCGGGTTCGACGTCGTCGAGCTCGAAGACGGCAAGATCGCCAAGGTGCACGGCTTCCTCGACAAGCTGCCCGGCTGACCGCCTCGTGAGTGGTAAGGCGGGTTCTAACCCGCCTTACCACTCACGAGCGGCCGTGGCAGAGGGGTGCCTAGCTCTTCAGCGCGCCCCGCCAGCGGACGGCCGGGCGGAGCTTCTCCGGGTTCACGCGGTGCTTGTTGGCGCCCACGATGTCGAACATCGACTCGATCAGCGTGTCCGAGAGCAGGTGCGGCTGCAGCCCCAGCTCGACCAGCCCGGTGTGCTTCACGTTGTAGTAGTGCTCCGGCGCCTCGGTGCGCGGGTTCTCCAGGTGCTCGATCTGCACCGGGCCGGGGAACCGGTCGGCGACGAGGTCGGCGATGCCCGCCACCGACATGCTCTCGGTCATCTGGTTGAACACACGGAACTCCCCCGGCTCGGCCGGGTGCTCGACGGCCAGGCGGATGCACTCCACGGTGTCGCGGATGTCGATCAGGCCGCGGGTCTGCGTGCCCTTGCCGTACACGGTCAGCGGCTGGCCCAGCACGGCCTGGATGACGAACCGGTTGAGCACCGTGCCGAACACCGCGTCGTAGTCGAAGCGGGTGGCCAGCCGCGGATCCAGCGCCGTCTGCGGGGTCTGCTGGCCGTACACCACGCCCTGGTTGAGGTCCGTCGCGCGCAAACCCCACGCGCGGCAGGTGAATTCGATGTTGTGCGAATCGTGGACCTTGGTCAGGTGGTAGAAGGAACCCGGCCGTTTCGGGAACAGCACCCGGTCGGAGCGGCCGTTGTGCTCCAGGTCCAGCCAGCCTTCTTCGATGTCGACGTTCGGCGTGCCGTATTCGCCCATCGTGCCCAGTTTGACCAGATGGATCGCCGGATCGATCTCCGCGATCGCGTACAGCAGGTTCAGGTTGCCGATCACATTGTTGTGCTGGGTGTACACCGCGTGTTCGCGGTCGATCATGGAATACGGTGCCGACCGCTGCTCGGCGTAGTGGACGACGGCGTCGGGCGCGAAGTCACGCACCGCTTCGAACAGGAACTCCGCGTCGAGGAGATCGCCTTCGTAGCTGGTGATGGTCCGGCCGGAAAGCTCCTGCCAGGTCGCGATGCGGTCGGCGAGCGAGGCGATCGGGACCAGGCTCTCGACGCCGAGTTCGGCGTCGTACCCGCGCCGCGCGAAATTGTCGAGAACGGCCACGTCGTGGCCTTTGTCCGATAAGTGCAACGCGGTCGGCCAGCCCAGATATCCGTCACCGCCGAGAACCAGCACACGCATTGTGCCGCCTTTCCTGCTCGTTTACGCCACACGAACGCTATAGATCACGTGCTGATGAAGACCTGGCAATGACCTGTGAATCTCCTATGCATGAGGGGCCCGGACGGCGGCGCGACCGGCCCACGGGGAGGATGGGGGCATGACGACCGTAACCAACGCCGTGCGGCCCCGCACGGCGGAGAAGACCCGCCACCGCGGCTGGGCGCGGCTGGCGCGCGCCGCGACGACGTCGGTCGCCGCCACGGTCCTCAGCCAAGTCGTCCTGCTGGCCGTCCTCGCGACCGGCGGCGCCGCGGCCCTCGCGAGCACGCTGGCCTGGGCGGCCGGGGCGATGCTGAACTTCCTGGTCACCCGGCGCTGGGTGTGGGGCCGCACCGGGCGGCCGCGCGTCCGCCGCGAGCTGCTGCCCTACCTCGCGGTGGTCGGGCTCGGCGGCCTGGCGTCGATCGGCCTGACGACCCTCGCGGGTTCGCTGCTGACCCCGCTGGAGCTGCCGCACTTCTGGTGGGTCGTGCTCGTCGACGGCGCGTACGTCGCCAGTTACGCGCTGGTGTTCCTGGTCAAGTTCGCGCTGCTCGACCGGGTCGTGTTCGGCCGCGGCGCAGCACGTACCCGCGCCACCACGTCCCGGTCATGACCCGGGCGTAGTTGGCGCCGTAGACCAGGCTGCCGCCCTTCTTGCTCTTGCCCGCCTTGCGCAGCCGCATGCTCATCGGCAGTTCGGCCACCCGGGCGCCGCGGGCGGTGACGCCGAGCAGCAGCTCCGAGGACTGGTACTGCGGCTCGCGCAGCGGGACCGCGCACGCCAGGTCCGCCCGCATCGCGCGGAAGCCGAACGAAGTGTCGGTGATCCGCCGCGCGGTCAGCACCGACGCGAGCGCCGCGAACACCCGGACGCCGAGCCACCGGACGCGGCTGTCGGCCTCCTCGTGCCCGAGCCGCCGGGACCCGGTGACGAAGTCCGCGGTGCCGTCGACGACCGGGCGGACGAGCGTTTCCAGCTCGCTGTTGTCGTACTGGCCGTCGGCGTCGGTCGTCACGACGTACTCGGCGCCGGCCTCGGCCGCGAGGTGGTAGCCCAGCCGCAGTGCGGCTCCTTGTCCGCGGTTGCGGGGCGCGACGCACACGTACGCGCCGTGCGCCTCGGCGATCGCGGCCGTGTCGTCGGTCCCGCCGTCGACGACGACGAGGACGTCCACCGGCATGCCGAGGCACTGGTCCGGCATCTTCTCCAGGACTTCGCCGATGCCGCCGGCCTCGTTGTAGGCGGCGATGACGACGGTCAGCGGCGCCAGCGCCAGTCCCGGGTGGCGGCCGCGGAAGTCGTCGAGGGCTCCGGAGTCGACGTCGTCGGGGAAGGCGGCGAGCCGCTTCCGGCTCGCCGAGGTCAGCGTGGTGAAGCCGAGCGCCCCGGCGACCGGCAGCAGGACGAGCGCCGGGATCTGGTAGCGCCAGGAGAACTCGAACGCAGCTGAGGCGAACAGCAGGACGAGCCCGCTCGACGCCGCGAACAGCGCCCCGGCCTGGGCGCGGTCCAGGGGTTTCTTGCGCCGGAACACCGTCAGCAGGCCGAGGAGCGCACCGAGGCCGAGCACGCCGCCCGCGACGTACCCGCCACCGAGCTGGTAGTCGCGGAGGAACTGCGCCGGCGGCCGGTCGACGCTCGCGACGACGCCGTCGTTCTGCAGCGTGACCAGGTCGATCAGGGACTGGTCGGCCCACTGCGGGTACGTCAGCTGGAACTGCCACCGGTCCAGCGGGACGTCGGTGGGGTCCTGCTCGCGCGTCCAGGCGAAGCTCTTCGCGAAGTCGTCCAGGATCGCTTCGGCGACGTCGCCGGGCTGTGCCTTCAGCACTTCGACGGCGAACTGGTGGGCCAGGGCGGCCTTGTCGACGCCGGGCGGCAGCGGGCCCGGCCAGTTCGGGTCGAGGTCGGCGTGGGTGTAGTTGTCGACGAGCCGCTTCTCGCGCGGTTCGGCCGGGCAGAACACCTGCAGCTCCGGCGCGAGGTGGAGGTTCGCGCAGTCGGCGACGGCGGCGGTGCGGCCGTAGAGCATGTTCCCGGAGGGGCCGGTCAGTCCCCACTTCCCGGTCTCCGCGTGCACACGGGCGGAGTACGGCAGGAGCACGGCGAGCAGGCCCAGCAGGCCGACGCCGGCCCGGCGCCAGCCGGCCCACCGCCGCCACGCTTCCCCGGCAACCACGAGGAACACCAGCAGCGGGAGGGCGAGTGAGATCCCGATCAGCCGCGTGAGCACGCCGAAGCCGAGCAGCAGGCCCGCGGCGCCGGCGCGCTTCCAGCCCGGGGTGCCCCAGCCGAGCAGGACCCAGAGGAGCCCGAGAAGCACGGCCTCGAACGTCACCTCGGACATGATGTTCTGCTCGATCTGCAGCTGGTAGGCGTCGAGCAGGACCGGGGTCGCCGCGAGCGCGCCCACCCACGGACGGCCGCCGAGGCGCAGGACCAGGCCGTAGACGCCGATCGCGATGAGGATGCCGCCGGCGTGCTGGACCGCCGCGACCCAGGCGAGCCCCCCGACCGCCAGCAGCGGCCGCAGGACGAGGTCGTAGCCGATCGGGTTGAGCTGGTCGGCGCGCAGGGCGTGCAGGTTGTCGAGGTAGCGGAAGGAGTCGATGTACAGCAGCGCCGGGCGGTAGGCCAGCCAAGTCAGCACCCGGAGCGTGACCGCCGGGACGAGGAGCAGGAGCAGCAGCCAGTGCCGCTTGAGGAAAGCCCTCACCGGTTCGCGAGACCGGAGAAGTACTTCCACGCCGTGGCCAAGCCGTCGGTCAGGGAGACCTCCGGCCGGTAGCCGATGGTCTCCGCACTCGCCGCGACGTCGACGACGACCGCGGGCATCTCCCCGGCCGGGGCGTCGACGTGCTCGACCGGCAGCTCGGCGCCGGTCACCTCGCGGACGGCCTCGACCATCTCCAGCACCGACACCGAGCGCCCGGCGCCGACGATCGCGTGGCCCGAATAGCCGCTGTCGAGGGCCAGCAGGACCGCGCGGACGACGTCGTCGACGTGCACGAGATCGCGGCGCTGGCGGCCGTCGCCGTAGACCCTGACCCCGGTGCCGGTCAGCGCGGCCCGCATCATCCGCGGCACGAAACTGTCCTTGTGGGACATGCCCGGACCGTAGACGTTGGTGAACCGCAACGCGCACGTCGTCATGCCGTACGCCCCGGCGTAGCCCGACAGCAGCATTTCGCACGCCGCCTTGGTGGCGCCGTACGGCGTCAGCGGGCGCAGCGGCAGGTCCGGGGTGATCGTCGCGGTGCCGACGTTGCCGATCACCGCGTTGGTCGAGGCGAGCAGGAACTTCGGCACCTCGTGGCGCCGCGCGAGCTCCAGCAGCTCCTGGGTGACCAGGACGTTGTCGGCGAAGGTGTCCTCGGGCAGCTCGACCGACTTGAGCACCGACGTCAGCGCGGCGAGGTGCACGATGCCTGCGGTTCCGCGATCCACGGCCGCTTCGCGGACGGCCGCGTCGCGGAGGTCGCCGGTGACGACGCGGACGCCGTCGGTGTCTTCGGGGAAGGGGACCCGGTCCACGACGGTGACCGGGACGCCCCGGTCGCGGAGGGCGCGCACGACGGCCCGGCCGATGAAGCCGCTGCCGCCGGTCACGACCACGGACGTCCGATCAGGACCGTGCCCATTCGCCATGGGCGTCAACCTACCTGCCGTTCCTGTGCGCCCGCAGTGGGCATACGCAGAAGTGCGTATGGCCGCCCGAGGCCCCGGGTTGGTGTCCTTGACCGGTCACAGCAATGGGGAGGAAGGCACACCATGAAACGACTCTTCACCGTTCCGGCGCTCCTGCTCGCTTCGGTCGCCGGGCTGCTCGGCGCCCCGGCCGCGGCCCAGGCGGCCACGACCGACGTCGGAGTCATCCCGGCGAGCCGCTCGTGCCCGGCCGGCACCGAGGCCGTGGTGATCCGGATGGACGACGAGGACTCCGGCAACACGAACTCGCGCGGCGGGTTCATCGGCGCGGTCAGCAGCACGAGCACCACGGAGTTCTTCTTCTGCCGGGTGAACGGCACCGCGTTCCGCGGCGTCGTGCAGTCCGGCTCGTTCCGGCCCTACGCGGTCCTGAAGCTCGGGGCGAACTGCCCGAACGGCTCCCAGGAGTTCTCGCGGCGGTTCGACAACGAGGACGACAGCAACCGCAACTCGTTCTCGGGCAACATCTTCCCGAACTCCAGCGACAGCAACAACAACCAGTACTCCGCACCCGCGGGGATCAGCAGCATCGCGCAGTCGATGGTCAGCGCCGGGTCGAACACGACGATGAACGTCCGGATCGCCCGGTAGCGTCCGGTTCGTATCTCCTTCGGCTTTCCCGGGTCTTTTCCGACCGGGAGAGCCGAGGGGGATGCGGGATGAGCAGTGAACTGACCGCGCGGTGCCTGCACCGCGCACTCGACGTCGTCCACGAACTGAAGGCGGGACCGGCGGCGGGCCTGGCCGCGCTGGGCCGGCTCGTCGGCTGCGACGTCGTCGCGTGCACGAGCACCGAGCACACGACCCGGCGGCTGACCGGCACGGTGATCGACCGTCCGGAGCAGAACCTGCTGCGCCACCCGCGGTTCCGCGCGCAGGCCCACCAGCACCCGGCGTTCGCGGCCCACCGCGGCGGCCGGCTTCCGCTGGGGACGTCGGCCGCCCTGACCGACCTGGCGGATCAGCGCACGCTGCGGGCGCTGCCGCTGTACACGGACTTCTACCGGCCGCAGGGCACGGCCGACCAGCTGCTCTGCGTCGTCCAGGCCGACGACCGGCACGGGCGGATCCTGACGCTCAACCGGTCCCGGCCGGGCTTTTCCGCCCGGGACCGCGAGCTGGTGGACCTGCTCGCCCCGCACGTGGCCCAGGCGTTCGCCCGCGAGGAGCCGCCACCGGTCCGGCCGGTCACCGCGGTGCCGCTCGACGTGCTGACCACGCGGGAGCGCGAGGTGGCCGAGGCGGTGGCGCGGGCGGCGACCGACCGGGAGGTCGCCCGGCTGCTGGGAATCAGCCCGCGGACGGTGCAGAAGCACCTTCAGCAGATCTACCGGAAGCTGGACCTGACCAGCCGTGCCGAGCTCATGATTCACCTCTCACGGAGCTGAGGCGAACGCCTCCGGGGGCGGGCAGGAGCAGACCAGGTTCCGGTCCCCGGCCGCGCCGTCGATCCGCCGGACCGGCGGCCAGCTCTTCGCCGCCGTCGGCCCCGCCGGAAACACCGCGGTTTCGCGGCTGTACGGGCGGCTCCACTCGCCGGTGACGCACCGGGCCGTGTGCGGGGCCTGCCGCAGCGGCGAGTCCTCGAGGGGCCACTCCCCCGCCGCGACGCGGTCGATCTCGCCGCGGATGGCGATCATCGCCGCGCAGAAGCGGTCGAGCTCGGCGAGGTCTTCGCTCTCCGTCGGCTCCACCATCAGGGTGCCCGCGACCGGGAACGACATGGTGGGGGCGTGGAGACCGTAGTCCGCGAGCCGTTTCGCGACGTCGTCGACCGTGACGCCGGTGGCCTTCGTGAGCGGCCGCAGGTCGAGGATGCACTCGTGCGCGACCAGGCCGTCACGGCCGGCGTACAGGACCGGGTAGTGGCCGGCGAGGCGGCGGGCGACGTAGTTGGCGTTGGCCACCGCCACGAGCGTCGCCCGGCGCAGGCCCTCGGCGCCCATCATCCGGATGTACGCCCACGAAATCGGCAGGATCGACGCGCTGCCCCACGGCGCCGCGGTGACCGGGCCGACGCCGGTGGCCGGGCCGGCCGCCGGCTGGAGCGGGTGGTTCGGCAGGAACGGCGCCAGGTGCGCGCGGACGCCGATCGGGCCGACGCCGGGACCACCACCGCCGTGCGGGATGCAGAACGTCTTGTGCAGGTTGAGGTGCGAGACGTCGGCGCCGAAGCGGCCGTACTGGGCGACGCCGATGAGCGCGTTGAGGTTGGCGCCGTCGACGTACACCTGGCCGCCCGCGTCGTGCACCGCCGCGCAGACCGCGCCGACGGTGTCTTCGTAGACGCCGTGCGTCGACGGGTAGGTGAGCATGATCGCTGCGAGATCGGCCCGGTGCTCGTCCACTGTGGACTTGAGGTGGGCGAGGTCGATGTTGCCTTCGTGGTCGCAGCGGACGACGACCACGCGCATGCCCGCCATCACGGCGCTGGCCGCGTTCGTGCCGTGTGCGCTCGCCGGGATCAGGCAGACGTCCCGCGCGTGCTCGCCGCGGGCGCGGTGGAAGGCACGGATGGCGAGCAGCCCCGCGAACTCCCCCTGGCTGCCGGCGTTGGGTTGCAGGGAAACCGCGTCGTAGCCGGTGATCCGCGCGAGCCAGGCGCTCAGGTCGGCGACGACGTCCAGGAGCCCGGCGGCGTCCTCGGCCGGCGCGAACGGGTGCAGGCCGGCGAACTCCGGCCAGGTGACCGGCTCCATTTCGGCGGTGGCGTTGAGCTTCATGGTGCACGAGCCCAGCGGGATCATGCTGCGGTCGAGGGCGACGTCCTTGTCGGCCAGTTGCCGCAGGTAGCGCAGCATCGCGGTTTCCGAGCGGTGCGCGTGGAAAACCGGGTGCGCCAGGTACTCGCTCGTCCGCCGCAGCGGGGCCGGGAGCGCGTCCGCGGTGTCCGCGTCGAGGCCGTCCACATCGGACACCGAGACGCCGAACGCCTTCCAGACGCAGGAAAGCCGCTCGCGGGTGGTGGTCTCGTCGCAGGCGATGCCGATGTGGTCGCCGTCGATCCGGCGCAGAGAGATGCCGAGGTCGCGGGCCGCGGCGACGACCGCGTCCGCCCGGCCGGGCACGGCCGCGACGACGGTGTCGAAGAACTCGCCGTGCACGACCTCGACACCGCCCTCGGCGAGGCCGGCGGCCAGCACGGTGGCCATCCGGTGGGTGCGCAGCGCGATCGACCGCAGGCCCTCGGGGCCGTGGTACACCGCGTACATCGACGCCATCACGGCGAGGAGGACCTGGGCGGTGCAGATGTTCGACGTCGCCTTCTCGCGGCGGATGTGCTGCTCGCGCGTCTGCAGGGCGAGCCGGTACGCGGGCGCGCCGTCGGCGTCCTTCGAGACGCCGACGAGCCGGCCGGGCAGCTGCCGTTCGAGGCCCTGCCGCACCGCCAGGTAGGCGGCGTGCGGACCGCCGAAGCCGAGCGGGACGCCGAAGCGCTGCGTCGAGCCGATGGCGACGTCGGCGCCGAGCTCGCCCGGCGGCCGCAGCAGGGTGAGGGCGAGCGGGTCGGCGGCGACGATCACGGCCGCGCCGTGCTTCTTGGCCTCGGTGATGGTGAGGTCGAGCTCGCGGACCGCGCCGGACGCGCCCGGGTAGGACAGGAGCACGCCGAAGAAGTCGCCGCCGAGCCCGAGCCCGGTCAGTCCCTGGGAGAGGTCCTCGACGACGAGGTCGATGCCGAGGGGCTCGGCCCGGGTCCGGAGGACGGCGAGGGTCTGCGGGAGGGTGTCTTCGTCGACGACGAACCGGTTCGACGTCGCCCGCCCGGCCCGGCGCACGAGGGTCATCGCCTCGGCCGCCGCGGTGGCCTCGTCGAGCAGGGAGGCGTTGGCGACGGGCAGCCCGGTCAGGTCGGCGACCACGGTCTGGAAGTTGAGCAGCGCTTCGAGCCGCCCTTGGGAGATTTCCGGCTGGTAGGGCGTGTAGGCGGTGTACCAGGCGGGGTTTTCGAGGACGTTCCGCCGGATGACGGGCGGGGTGACCGTGTCGTGGTAGCCGAGCCCGATCATGGCGGCGGTCGGCCGGTTGCGGGCGGCCAGCGCGCGGAGTTCGGCGAGGGCTTGCGCCTCGGAGGCGGCGGGTGGCAGTTCGAGCGGCTGGGCGGAGTCCCGCAGCGACCGCGGGACGGCCCGCTCGGCGAGTTCGTCGAGGGAGGCGACGCCGATGAGGTCGAGAATGTGCTCCAGGTCGGCGGAATCGGGCCCGATGTGCCGGTCGGCGAAGGGAATGCCCTGTTCCAGGGAGGCGAGTGACGGATCCACGATGGCCTCCTGGAGACAGCGGGGGTGGACCGGGACGGCGGTGTCCTGGTCCTCCCCGCTCTGTCTGACCCCGAGGGGCGCCTGAGAGTTTCGCCCGCAGGTTGAGCCGGGCTTGCACCGTCGGCGGGGCCATCAGGCTGTGTCCTGACGACCCGCTTTCCAGAGGCGTCTCGTCCGCGCGGTCCAGGGTGCCTGAGAGGTTCCGGGGAGGACTTGCTCCTTCGGCGCCGAGCTCAAGGTGTGGCTCGGACTCTCCCGCGCGGATTCGTCGACCGCACGGTGAACCTTACTCTGCCCGCCGCGGTGGTGATCACCCGGTCTTGCGGGCGTTGCGGCGCTGGGTGAGTTCGTCCGGTTCGTGCGTCTCGACGATGCCGCCGTCGGCGCGTTCGGCCGGGAATTCGTGGATCGTGCCGCTGATTTCCTGCATCGCGCCGCTGACGGCGATGCCGAAGACGCCCTGGCCGCCCTGGAGCAGGTCGACGATTTCCTCCGGCGACGTGCACTCGTAGACCGTGGTGCCGTCGGAGAACAGCGTCACCCGGGCCAGGTCGCGGACGCCGCGGACGCGCAGGTGGTCGACGGCGACCCGGATGTTCTGGAGTGAGACGCCGGTGTCCAGTAGCCGCTTGACGACCTTGAGGACCAGGATGTCCTTGAAGGAGTACAGCCGCTGCGAGCCGGAGCCGTGCGCGGTGCGGATGCTGGGCGCGACCAGCTTGGTCCGGGCCCAGTAGTCGAGCTGCCGGTAGGTGATGCCGGCGATCTGGCACGCCGCCGGACCCCGGTAGCCCACCAGCTCGTCGGGCAGCGAGTTGTCGGGGAACAGTTCCCCTTGCTCACCAGTCGCGACCTCGACAGGCTGCTTCTCGGAACCAGCCTCGACCACGCAAGCCTCCCCTCGCCCGACCTGGCGGCCGGCGAATGACAGCCGGAGGAGTCCCAGGAGCGGGACCCGCCGGAGATCAACCGCCACGATCCGGCCCCAGACCGTGAATCACACCGTGGCGATTTCCCTTCTTCGACGGTAAGCGCCCGGACAGTGCCGGTCAACGCGACGCGCGGCAAGCCCAGGCGGTCGGCTGACCCTTTGAGCCGTTTGCTGTACCCCCTGCGGCGTGGTTCAAACCCCTTGACCCGTTTTACTCAGCCAAGTAACTTGTTACTCATGCAAGTAAACACCGACCTCATGGCCGAGATGGGCCTCAGCCCCGCCGAGGCCGCGCGCCGGGCGCAGATCATCGGCGCCACCATCGGCGTGCTGTCCGACCTGGGCTACCGGCGGACCACGTTCGCCAAGATCAAGGAGCGGGCCGGGCTGAGCAGCACCCGGCTGATCTCGTACCACTTCACGAACAAGGCCGGCCTGATGCAGGCCGTGCTCAGCACGGTCGTCGAGACGAAGGCCGGCTTCCTCACCGAACGCACCGGCGGTGGCCTCGACCCGGCCGATCGGCGCGGTTACCTGCGGGCGCACATCGAGACGTCGGTGGCGTTCCTGCGTGCCTACCCCGAGTGCGTCCGAACACTGTCGGAGCTCGCGGCCAACGCCGACGACGCCGACGGCTGGGTGATGACGAAGGTGCTGGTCGACGACCTGCGCGTGCACGGGCTGGCCCGCCAGCTCAAGCAGGGCCAGGCCGAGGGCGTCTTCGGCGAGTTCACGCCCGAGGTGATGGCGATGTCGATCGCCCAGGCCATCGACGGCGTCGCCGCGGCCTACGCCGCCGACCCGGAGCTGGACCTGGAGCAGTACGGGCGCGAGCTGGCGGACACGTTCGTCAAAGCGACGGCGCCGTGAGGGCCCGGTCGAGCCGCTCTTCGATGCGGGCCTTCGGGAACGCGCCGACGATCGTCTCGATCGGTTCCCCGCCGCGGAAGAGGATCATCGTGGGCAGGGACATGACCTGGTAGGAGCGGGTGGTCTCGGGGTTCTCGTCGGCGTTGATCTTGCGGACGGCGAGCTCGCCGTCCCGCTCGGCGGCCAGCTGCGCGAGCACCGGGCCGACCATCCGGCACGGGCCGCACCAGGTGGCCCAGAACTCGACGAGCACGGGGACGTCGTGAGCGAGGACCTCGGCGAAGGTCGCATCGGTGACGTCGGTGACTGCGGACATGGGGGCTCCTTCAGGGGCGCGGGGACGCGGGCACGACACACGGATCGGGCGCCTGCCGCTCGAGGGCGGCGGCGAGTTTCGCGGCCAGTTCGCCGCGGATGCCGCCGAGGCGCGCGAGGAGGGCGTCGGCTTCTTCGAGCTTGCGCCGGTAGACCTCGATCGAGTTCGCGCAGGAGTCGCCGGTCTCGTGGCCGCTGCGCAGGCACTCGACGAACGGGCGGGTCTCTTCCAGCGTCAGGCCGACGGTCTGGAGGGTCTGGATCTCCTTGACCAGCTGGAGGTCGTCCTCGTCGTACTCGCGGTAGCCGTTCGCCGCACGACGGGTCCTCAGGAGGCCCTGGTCCTCGTAAAACCGCAGCGCACGGGTGGTGACCCCGGTGCGCTGCGCCAGTTCTCCGATCCGCATGCCCTCGACGCTAGACGTTGACGTCCACGTCAAGGCAAGTTCTCACGTGTCGGCTTCGATGGCGAAGGTGTTGCCGTCCGGGTCCTGGAACCAGGCGATCCGCCCGCCACCGGCCCGGACGGTGATCCCCCTGGCGTCGTGTTCGAGCTGGTCGTAGCGGGTGAACTCGACGCCGGCCGCGGTGAGTTCGTCAACGATCTCGTCGAGGTCGTCGACGTACCAGGTCGCCAGGGTGGCCGGGCTCTTCCCGGCGGTGACGGACTGGTACACGTTCAGGGCCGGTCCGCCACCGGATCCGTAGGTCCGGCTGCCGCCGTCGATGTGCGCGCTGGGGCCGGACCGCAACGCCCGCAGGCCGAGCTTGCCTTCGTAGAACGCGACCGCCCGCTCGATGTCGGACACGGCGATCGAAGCTCGGACCGGGTACGCGCTCAGGGGCATGAACTCCGCACCCCTCAGGTGTCGGCACCCCGGAAGTCTTCGGGCGACACGGAGTCGAGGAACTCGCGGAACTTCTCGACCTCGTCCTCCTGCTCGTCCGGGATGATCAGGCCCGCTTCCTCCAGCACCGAGTCCACGGCGTGGATGGGGACGCCGATCCGCAGGGCCAGCGCGACCGAGTCGCTCGGCCGGGCGGACACCCGGATGTCGCCGTCGAACACGAGCTCGGCGAAGAACGTGCCTTCCTTCAGGTCGGTGATGACGACCTGCTCGAGCTCCCGGCCGAGCGCTCCGATGACCTCTTTCAGCAGGTCATGCGTGAGCGGGCGGGCGGGGCGGACCCCCTGCTGCTCCAAAGCGATGGCGGTGGCTTCGACCGAGCCGATCCAGATCGGCAGGTACCGTTCGCCTTCGGTTTCCCGCAGCAACAAGATCGGCTGATTCGCGGGCAGCTCGACCCGCACACCGACGACGCGCATTTCGCTCATCGGGCTTCGCCTCCCTCTCGTGCACACGGGCTGCAGCGCTGAACCGGCTTCACGCCCATACTCCCGACGCTACCCGTCATCCGTGCGCTGTGCTCGCTGTCCGGACTCTCTCGGTTCGCCTGCCGCAAACCCGTGCCTTCACGGTACGGCATGCGGTGCCGAACATTCAGTCATTGACATGGGACCGCAAAGAGGATCTCACTGCCCCGTTATCGATCAACACCCGGCGACGCCGCGGATTCCCGCCTTGACGAGGAGCGTGTGCAGGGTCACGGACAGGGCCGCGAGCTCCCGCACCACCTCGTCGGCGCGTGCCTTCGCCTCGGGGTCGCGGTGCCGATACACCGGCGTCACGATCTGCTCCAGCAGGCCGACCTCGCGGTCGGCCGCCGCACGGAAGGCCCGCAGGTGCCGCGGCTCGATGCCGAACTCGGTCATCGCCTTGACCGTCCGCGCGACCAGCACCGCGTCCGGGTCGAAGAACCCGGCGGGACCGGGCCGGACCAGGCCGTACTGCTGCAGCTCGGCCAGCGCCGGCGCGTCGATGCCGGCCTGCGCCAGCAGCTCCTCGCGTGTCAGGCGCAGCTCCTTGCCCGGGGCGAAGTCGTCCGCGACGGGCAGGCCGACGTTCTCGGCCGGCGCGTCGATCGGCACCAGCCGGCGCGGCGGGCGGGGCAGGGCAGCGGTGGGCTCGGCGCCCGAATCCACCGCGTCCAGCTGCTCCTTGATGACCTTCAACGGGAGGTAGTGGTCCCGCTGGGCGGCCAGGACGAACCGCAGGCGCTCCACGTCCGCCGCGGCGAACTGCCGGTAGCCCGACGGCGTGCGGCCCGGCGTGACCAGGCCTTCCGCTTCGAGGAACCGGATCTTGGAGATGGTGACGTCGGGGAAGTCCCCGCGCAGCTGCGCGAGAACCGCCCCGATGCTCAGTCCGTGGTTCTGTGGCCGCCCGGCCGCCGTCACTGCGCCCCCTGGCCCCCGTGACCCGGGCCGGTCAGGAAGACCAGGCGGAACTTGCCGATCTGCACCTCGTCGCCGCCGGCGAGGACGGCCTGGTCGACCGGCTCGCGGTTGACGTAGGTGCCGTTGAGGCTGCCGACGTCGATGACGACGAACTCGCCGCCCTCACGCCGGAACTCGGCGTGCCGACGGGAGACCGTGACGTCGTCGAGGAAGATGTCGCTGTCCGGGTGCCGCCCCGCGCTGGTGGTGTCGCGGTCGAGCAGGAACCGCGAACCCGCGTTCGGCCCGCGCTTCACGACCAGCAGCGCCGAACCCGGGGGCAGGGCGTCGACGCCCTGGACCGGGGCTTCCGGGGCGGGCTCGCGACCTTCGGCTTCGGCCAGGAAGTCGGCCCGGAAGACAGAGGTCCGCTCCGGAGACTGCTCCGGGGGAACGCCGCCGGGCCCGTCGTTCGTGCTCACCTGAGCTCTCCTCCACACATGCTGTGTTGCCAGTACTCAAGAACGTGTAGCTGCCAACGTACCGTGCCTGATCGATTCTCCGAGCCCCGGCTCCCCGAACCGGCGGAGCGGGCTTCAGCCCTTGGTCAGCGCGTCGTACGCCTCGGCTTCGAGCAGAGCTTCCAGGCCCGCCGGGTCGTCGAGCCGGATCTCGATCAGCCAGCCCTCGCCGTAGGGGTCGCTGTTGATGAGTTCGGGCGAGTCGGCGACGGCGTCGTTGACCGCGACGACCTCCCCGTCGACCGGCGCGAACAGCTCGGAGACGCTCTTGGTCGACTCGACCTCGCCGAAGACGTCGCCCGCGCTCACCTGCCTGCCGACGTCGGGCAGGTCGACGAACACGACGTCGCCGAGCTGGTCCTGCGCGTACTCGGTGATGCCGACGCGCACGAGGGTGTCCTCGCCGCGGGTGGCGACCCACTCGTGTTCCTCGGTGTAGCGAAGCTCTTCAGGAGCGGACACCGCCGGTCCCCTTTCATGCCCTCACTGGAAGTGTTGGGCGAAGTCTTACACCCACACGGCGCAGCCGCCCGCCACGACCCGGCGAAAGCTCACTCGGCCGCTTCGCGCAGGGCGTTGCGCGCCTGGACGACGTAGAGGACGCCGGACCAGACGTAGAGGACGGCACCCCAGATGGTGAAGGCGTACCCGATCGGCCGAGCGACGGCGGCGACGTCGGAACCGCCCTGCGCGAGCAGCAGGAACGGGAAGGCGTACATCAGGACGAAGGTCGCGCCCTTGCCGATGTAGGTGACCTCGGGCGGCGCGAAGCCGCGGCGGCGCAGGGTGACGACGCAGACGCCGAGCACGGCCTCCCGCAGGACGAGCGGGACGACGACCCACCACGGGATGATGCCGCGGACCAGGAAGGCGATCAGGGTGGCGAGGATGTAGAGCCGGTCGGCGGCGGGGTCGAGCAGCTGCCCGAGCCGGGACATCTGGTTGAGCCAGCGGGCGAGCTTGCCGTCGAGCCAGTCGGTCAGGGCGCTGAAGACGAGCAGGGCGAGCGCCCAGCCGTCTTCTTCGGGGCCGAGCAGCAGCCAGAGGAACACGGGGACCCCGGCCAGCCGCAGCAGCGACAGGATGTTGGGGACGTTGAGGGCCTGCCGCAGCAGCGACGGCTCGGCGGCGGGACCCGTCTGAGCGGCGGGTTCGGGGGCGGCTGTGCTCACGGGGCCATTAAACAGCGGAGCGGGGTGGGGGTGTCCGGTGGTGCGGTGGCCGGGTGGGGTGTTCTGTGCCGCGGGGCTGGGGCGGTCGGGCCGGGGCGCGAGGCTTTGGGCCCCCGAGGTGGGGCCTGCACTGGGGCGCTCATGCCGGGGCGCGTCGCTGCGAGCGCCTGAAGCGGGCCTGCGGTGCCGCGGCGACCAGGGCCGGGGCCTGCCGTGCCATGACCGGCCCGGCACCCGGCGCGGCCCCCAGCCGCGGGCGCTCCCCGAGTGACGCAGCCGGGCCACCCCATCGGGGCAGCCCGGCGTCACGCTCAGCTCGCGCGGCGGTGGCTCCACCCGCGCCGCTGCAGCTCGGCGCTGGTCAGCGACTCGGGGCGGCCTCGGTAGTCGGTGCCCATCCAGCGGGCGCGGCCGGCCCGTCCCTCGAGGACGTACGGGCGGCCGCAGCACCAGACCACGGTGCTCGGGACGGTCGGCGGACTGGACGGGTCTTCGGTGCTCACAGCGTCGGCGTTCATCGCTCTCACGGATTCGGGACGGGGATTCGGGACGGGGAAGCTCGTCGGCCTCCACCAGGATTCTCGGCACGCGAGGCCGGATCGTTAACCGTCTCGGCGCGAATTAGACCGATCGATTCTTGATGACAGCGGGAGGTTTCGGAGCGTGAACGGAATGTTAATCGTCCATTGTGGACATCGTTTCGGCAGCCACCGGGCCGGGCCGCCGGGCCGCTGTTGTAATCTCCGGCACACCCGTGGACACACCACGGGAACCGATGGCGAGGAAGGATCGCGGTGCCCCACCCGACCACCACGAGGACGTGGCTCGTGGCCTGCCTCGCCCTGCTCGCGCTCGCCGGCTGTTCCGGCGACCCCGCCGCCCCGGCTCCCCCGGCTCCGCCGTCCGCCTCCTCCGCGCCGCCCGCGACGACCACGGCACCTCCCTCGCCGTCGCCGGCTCCCCCGGCCGGCAGCGGGTCCGCACCCGCCCCGGCGTCCAAGCCCTCCGGGCCGCCGCCGTCGGTGCCCGGGTCGTGCGGCACCGTCACCGCCGCCAGCGGGCTGACGCTCTACGTCTTCGACAGCGGCTCGGCCGGGGTCAGCTGCGCCGCGGCGACGAAGCTGGTCGGCGACTTCCACCACCGGATCGCCGGGCGCCAGGGCGCCGGCTCGAACGACGCGGTGAACGAGACCGTCGACGGCTGGCTGTGCACGTCCGGGCCGCCCGCCGCCCAGGGCGGCACCACCTGCACCAAGGGCGAGCAGACGGTCTTCGCCGCCGTCGTGCCGTCCGAGTGAGTCCCGTTCCTCATCCTCGCGCTCCAGAAGGGCCCATGAAGACACTCGCCTACCCCCTGCTGCTCGTCGCCGCGTCCGCCGCACTGGCCGGCTGCGCGGGCGGCGACCCGGCGCCCGCGGCGCCGTCCGCCACCGTCCCGGCCGCGGTGGCGGCAGCGGAGTCGACGGCACCGGGCGTGCCCTGCGGCGAAATCACGGGCACGGGCGGCGCGAAGACGGCCGTCGTCGCGCACGGGAAGGTGGACTGCGCCGCGGCGACGAAGCTGCTCACGGACTACTTCGCGAAGCTGACCCCGGCCGAGGCGAACGACGCCGACGGCCCGGGTCCGATCGTCCTCGACGAGTGGACGTGCGGCAGCGGGCCCCACGACCCGGTGACGGCGTGCTCGACCGAGGACGGCCGCCAGGTCGAGGGCACCCGCCGCTGACCGGCACCCGGCCGACGCAGTGAATGACTCATTCCTGACGTCGGACGTCAGGAATGAGTCATTCACTGCGTTCGGGGGCGCAGCGGTCAGGACTTGAGGTCCGGGAAGTCCTCCTCGCGGAACTCGGTCCCCGTGCCCCGCGCCGGGTCGCTCTCGCGGCCCCGCAGCTCGACGCGGCGGATCTTGCCCGAGATCGTCTTCGGCAGCTCCGCGAACTCCAGCCGCCGGATCCGCTTGTACGGCGCCAGGTGCTCGCGGCAGTAGGCCAGGATCGACCGCGCGGTCGCGGCGTCCGGAGAGAAGCCTGCCGCCAGGACGACGTACGCCTTGGGCACCGCGAGCCGGATCGGGTCCGGCGCCGGGACGACGGCCGCCTCGGCCACCGCCTCGTGCTCGATCAGGACGCTCTCCAGCTCGAACGGCGAGATCCGGTAGTCCGACGCCTTGAACACGTCGTCGGTGCGCCCGACGTAGGTGATGTAGCCGCGTTCGTCGATCGAACCGACGTCACCCGTGTGGTAGAAGCCGTTCGCGAAGGCCGCCGACGTGCGCTCGTCGTCGTCGGCGTAGCCGGTCATCAGGCCCACCGGCCGGTGCGCCAGGTCCAGGCAGATCTCGCCTTCCGCGGCCCGCTCGCCGCTGACCGGGTCGACCAGCGCCACCACGAACCCCGGCAGCGGGCGGCCCATCGAGCCCGGCACGACGTCCTGGCCCGGCGTGTTCGCGATCTGGACGCTGCTTTCGGTCTGGCCGAAGCCGTCGCGGATGGTGACGCCCCACGCCTTCTCGACCTGGTCGATCACCTCGGGGTTCAGCGGCTCGCCGGCGCCGACGACCTTCTTCGGCGGCGTCTTCAGCGCCGTCAGATCGGCCTGGATGAGCATCCGCCACACCGTCGGCGGCGCGCAGAAGCTCGTCACGCCGCAGCGGTCCATCTGCGCCATCAGCGCACCCGCGTCGAACCGGCTGTAGTTGTAGAGGAACACCGTCGCCTCGGCGTTCCACGGGGCGAAGAAGTTGCTCCACGCGTGCTTCGCCCAGCCGGGCGAGGAGATGTTCAGGTGGACGTCCCCGGGCTCCAGCCCGATCCAGTACATCGTCGAGAGGTGACCCACCGGGTACGAGACGTGCGTGTGCTGCACCAGCTTCGGCTTCGCGGTGGTACCGGAGGTGAAGTACAGCAACAGCGGGTCGGCCGCCTTCGTCGGACCGTCCGGGGTGAACTCGGGCGACTCGGCGAACGCGGCCGAGTAGGCGTGCCAGCCCTCGACCGGCTCCCCCACCGCGATCCGGGTGTAGCCGCCCTCGACGCCGTCGAACTTCGGCGCGTCCACCGAGCGAACGACGACGTGCTTGGCCGCGCCGCGCTCCACCCGATCGGTCAGGTCGGCCGGGCCAAGCAGCGTCGACGCCGGGATGATCACCGCGCCGAGCTTGATCGCCGCGAGGATCGTCTCCCACAGCTCGCCCTGGTTGCCCAGCATGAGGATCAGCCGGTCGCCGCGGCGGACGCCGAGCGAGCGCAGCCAGTTCGCCACCTGGTTGGACCGGCCGGACATCTCCGGGTAGGTCCAGCGGTTCTCGGTGCCGTCCTCCTCGACGATCCACAGCGCGTACCGCGCGGCGTTGGCCGGGTCGTGCGCGACGACGTCGAACCAGTCGATCGCCCAGTTGAACTCGTCGAACTCCGGCCAGGCGAAGTCGCGGTACGCCGTGTCGTAGTCCTCGCGGTGGGTCTGCAGGTAGTCCCGCGCGACGCGGAACGCGTGGTGGACGCTCACGCTGCCTCCTATTCGCCCTTGAACTCCGGCGGGCGGCGCTCCAGGAAGGCCTGGACCGCTTCGCCGAGGTCCTTGCTGGGCAGGAACGCCGAGTTCCACGCCGCGACGTACCGGAGACCGTCGGCGACCTGGCGCTCGGTGTTCGCCGCCAGTACCTGCTTCGTACCCTGCACCACCAGCGGCGGGTTCGCAGCGATCTCGCCGGCGAGTTCGCGCGCGGCCTTCAGCAGCGTGTCCTGGCTGTCGTAGACGTCGTTGACCAGGCCGATCTTCTCGGCGCGGGCGGCGTCGATGTCCTTGCCGGTGAGGGCCAGCTCGCGCAGGTGCCCCTCGCCGACGATGGAGGCGAGCCGCTGGAGGCTGCCGAGGTCGGCGACGATGGCCACGCGCACCTCGCGGACGCTGAACTTGGCGTCGGCGCTGGCCAGCCGGACGTCCGCGGCCGCGACGACGTCGACCCCGCCGCCGATGCACCAGCCCGAAACGGCCGCGACGACCGGTTTGCGGCATTCCGCGATGGAGCTGACCGCCGCCTGCAGCGACCGGACCTGGTCGAGGAACGCCGTCCGCGGGCCGGCCAGGTTGTCCCCGCCCAGCATCGGGGCCCAGTCGCCCATCATCGCGGGCAGGTCCAGACCGTAGGAAAAGTGCTTGCCGCTGCCGGTCAGCACCACGGCCCTGACCTGCGGGTCGGCGTCCAGCGCGCGGAACACCAGCGGCAGCTCGCGCCAGAAGTCCGGGCCCATCGCGTTGCCCTTCGACGGGCCGAGAAGCGTCACTTCGGCCACATGGCCGTCGACGTCGACCTTGAGGGACACGAGGTCGGGCAGACTGTCAGCAGTAGCGGTCATGGGGTCATCTTGACCCATGCCCGCGACCACCCGCCATTGGCACCTTGTCAATTGACGTCGGCGTCACCGTGCCAACCTGGTCGGGGGATGCTTTCCTGAACGAGACTCACATACGACCGGGGAGGACGGTGGGACATGAGCCCGGCCAGCGCGACCGCGATCGAGTCCGAACCCCCGTCCGCCCCCGTCCGGCGGGCCTCCCGCCCGATCGAGCTCACCGGCTCGTTCGACCACGAGGGGCACCGGCTCTGGTACACCGAGTTCGGCAGCGGCGACAAGGTCGTCGTCCTCACCCACGGCATCATGCTGACCCGCCGGATGCACGCGCCGCTGGCCCGCCGGCTGGCCCGCGCGGGCTTCCGGGTGATCACCCTCGACCTGCTCGGCCACGGCGATTCGGACCGGCCGACCGAGTCCTGGCTGTACTCGATGCCGTCGTTCGCCGAGCAGACCCTGGCGCTGCTGGACCACCTCGAGGTTGCGTCCGCGGTGATCGGCGGGACGTCACTCGGCGCGAACGTCTCGCTCGAAGTGGCGGTGTCGGCGCCGTCCCGGGCGCGGGGGCTGATCGTCGAGATGCCGGTGCTGGACAACACGATCGTCGCCGGGCTGGTCACCTTCGCCCCGCTGCTGATGGCCGCCCGGTTCCTGCCGTTCACCGTGCAGGCGGTGGCGCTGGCGGCGTCGGTGGTCCCGCACGGCAACCAGTGGGTCGACGTCGTCACCGACACGCTGTCCCAGCGCCCGGCGCCGATGGCGGCCCTGCTGCACGGGGTGCTGTTCGGCCGGATCGCGCCGCCGAAGGCGGTCCGCCGCAAGATCACGACCCGCGCGCTGGTGATCGGCCACCAGGGCGATCCGATCCACCCGTTCGGCGACGCGGACACCCTGGCCGTCGACATGCCGGACGCGGAGTTCGTCCAGGCGCGCAGCCCGGTGGAACTCCGGCTCGACCCGACCCGGCTGTCGGACGCGATCCGGGACTTCGCCGCGAGCTGCTACGAAGACTGAGATGCCGCTGGTGTGGGTGACCGGCAACGCCGGGCGGGCAAGTCGGCGGTCTGCGCCGTGCTGAAGGAGCGGGGCGAGCTCGCGGTCGACGCGGACAACGAGGGGTACCACCACTGGGCCGACCGCGCGACCGGGCAGGTGGTCACCGATCCGCCCGACCCGGTGCCGGCGGGCTGGCTCGACCGCTTCGGGTGGCGGATCGACCGCGCGAAGGTGGAAGCGCTGCGGGCGCGTGCGGCCGGCGGGATCGCGTTCTTCTGCGGCTGCCCCGAGAACCACGAGGACGTGCGCGATCTCTTCGACCTCGTGGTCGAGCTGGTGATCGACGAAGACACCCTCCGCCACCGGCTCCGGACCCGCACGTCGAACAGCTTCGGCAAGCACCCGGAGGAACTGGCCGCGGCCCTCGAGGACAACGCCTACCGCCACCCCGGCGCCACGATCGTCGACGGCACCCGCCCCCTGGCCGAAGTCGCCGACACGATCCTCGCCACCGCCCGCCGCCTCCTTCCCTGATCTCCCGTGATCAGGGAGTCAACTCGCGTGATTGGGACGCCAACTCGCGTGATTGCAGGGTCGACACGATGTCCGGCCGCAGTCTTGTCGTGTCGACCTTCCAATCACGCGTGTCGACTCCGCAATCACGTGTGTTGACTCCTCGATCACGCGGAAGCCGAGTTACGACGCGGGGGCGAGGCCCGCCACCGGGCCGATCACGATCACGGCCGGGGGGCGGACTCCGGAGGCCGCCGCGTCGGTGACCACCGTGTCCAATGTGGACCTCAGGGAGCGCTGGGTGCGCATCGTGCCGTCCTCGATGATGGCGACCGGGGTGTCGGCCGGGCGGCCGCCGTCGAGGAGGGCCTTCGCGAACTGCGGGAGGCGCTCGACGCCCATCATCAGCACGATCGTGCCCTTCATCCGGGCCAGCAGGTCCCAGTCGACCAGGGACCGGTCGTCGCCGGGGGCGACGTGGCCGGAGACCACCACGACCTCGTGGGCCACGCCGCGGTGGGTGACCGGGACGTCCGCCGCCGCCGGGACCGCGAACGCGCTCGTGATGCCCGGGACCATCGTCACCGGGACACCCGCCTCCGCGCAGGCCAGCACCTCTTCGAAGCCGCGGCCGAACAGGTACGGGTCGCCGCCCTTGAGCCGGACGACGAACTTGCCCTCCTTGGCCCGCTCGACCAGCGTGCTGTTGATGACGTCCTGGCTGGCCGCGCGGCCGTACGGGATCTTCGCCGCGTCGACGACCTCGACCTCCGGCGCGAGCTCGTCGAGCAGCTCGCGGGGCGCCAGCCGGTCCACCACGACGACGTCGGCCCGCGCCAGCAGGCGACGGCCGCGGACCGTGATCAGCTCCGGGTCGCCGGGACCGCCGCCGACCAGCGCCACCCCGGGCAGCGTGCCTTCCGGGTGCGGACGGCGGCCGTCCTCGATGGTGCCGTTGTGCAGGCCGTCGAGCATCGAGTCGCGGACCGCCGCCGACCGCAGCGGCTCGCCGCCGGAGAGCACCCCGAACAGCAGGCCGCCGTGCCGCCCCGACGCCGGGGTCACCGCCGAACCCGACTCGCCTTCGTCGGCGCGGACGCAGAACACCCGCTCCCGCTCGGCCTCGGCGCAGACGGCGGCGTTCACCGCCGGGTCGTCCGTGCAGGCCAGCGCGTACCAGGCGGCACGGAGGTCGCCTTCCTGATAGGGCCGTTCGTGCCAGACCAGCTCGCCCGCGTCCACCATCCCCTGCACCGACGGCGTCGTGTGCGGCGACACCAGTTCGACGCGGGCTCCCGCGCTGATCAGCCGGGGCAGCCGGCGCTGGGCCACGGAGCCGCCGCCGATCATCACGACGCGGCGCCCGGTCAGCTGCAGGCCGGAAAGGTAGTGCGGGTCGTCCATGCGCCGGAGTTTATTGGTGCGGGAGCCCTGCGCCAGCCCAGCGTGGGTCATGCCACGCGGAACACCGGCCCGCGGGCCACGAAGGGCAGCCGCGCGCCCCGCGGCACCAGGTACGCGTGCTCCCGGCGGGGTCGCACGTGGTCGCAGTACGCGTCGGTGATGATCAGGATCGGGCCGTCGGCCGGGAAGTCGGCCGCGCGCTGCAGCAGGTCGACGCCGGGCTGCAGGATCGTCCCGCCGCGCCCGCGGACCTTGACCCGGCCCGCGATGTCCTCGACCGCGAGGTACCCGGCGTCGTAGGCGACGGCGTCGCAGAACACCACGCGCGCGGCCGGGACGTCCCTGGCCAGCGCGTACGACGCGATCGCGCCCAGCGCCTTGCCGAGCAGCTCCGCGTTCATCGACCCCGAGGTGTCCAGGACCACGCCGAAGGTGACGCGCCGGTCCAGGCGTTCCGGGCGCACGCGGCCCGGGCGCGGGATGTCCGGCGTCGACGACTGGCGGCGGGACGCCCGCGCGTAGCTGCGCACCGGGAGCTCCACCCGGACGTGCTCGTCGAACCAGCGCGCGAGCTGGGCGTCCCACGGCAGCGGCGGGTGGTCGAGCGCCCGGATCTCCTCCTCCAGCCCGGCCGGCAGCAGGCCGCGGCCCTGGGCGTGGTGGTACTCGAGGCCCTGGGTGAGCGCCCGGCGGTAGAACTCGTCGAGGTCGACGCCGTGGACGCGGTCGACCCACGGCATCGGCCGGGAGCTCCGCTTCGACGCCCGGCGCCGCACCGCGTCCGGTTCGGACAGCCACTCGCCCAGCACGTCCCCGGCCTCGCGCGAACCCAGGGTCAGCAGCTTGCGGGCGCGGCGGAGGTCGGTGGTCAGCGTGTCGTACACCGATTCCGCGGACATCCCGGTCAGCTGCCGGTCGTGCAGGACGCCGTGCGGCAGCTCGCCGACGCCCATGGCGACCAGCCAGCCGTTGATGACGTAGTCGCAGGCGACGTTCCACAGGTACGGGTCGCGGCCGAAGGCGCGCCGGTCGTGCCGCAGCGCCGCGTGCAGCATTTCGTGGGCCAGGACGAACCGCCACTCCTCGGCGGTCAGGTCGGCGGCCGGGTTGACGTGGATTTCGCCGTGCTCGGCGTCGACCGCGGCCAGTGCGATGTTCCAGGCGCGGACGACCTCGGCGTCGACGACGAGGGTGAACCCGGCGGCGACCGCGGCGAGCAGCGGGAACGACGAGACGAACCAGGACAGGGCGCGGTCCCACTCCCCCATCGCCCGCCGGTGCCGGCTCTGGCCGCGGGCGTCGGCGGCGCGTTCCATGGCCTCGGTGGCCGAGGCGATCAGGCCGCGGGCGAACCGCTCGGTCCACGGCTCCGGCTTCCGGTGGTACTGCAGCTGCCAGTGGCTCATCAAGCGCGCGAGCCGCAGGCACGGACCCGGCCCGCCGGTGAACGGCGCGGGAACTCCCGTCTCGCGCCACACGCGGGTCAGCGCGAGCTCGTCGGTGCCGGGAAGTTCGGGCAGGTCGACGACCGGAATCCCCACGCGCACCGCCGCGGCGAACCGGTGGACGGCCACGCAGCAGGCCGTGGCGTACACCGGGTCCACGTCGCCGTCCGGCATGATCGCCTCGGCCTCCGTCAGCCGGTCGTCGTCGAGGTGGCCGAGGCCCAGGTGCAGCAACAGGTGCGCGAACACCCACGCCCACTCGCCGGGCTCGGCGTCGCGGGCGCGGTTCGCCGTGATCACCCCGCGGTTGTTGACGACGGCCCAGCCGGCGCCGGCGCTCTCCGGGCTCAGGTGCGCACCGCGGGCCAGGTGGTCCAGGACCGTGTTCGCCCGCGCCTGAGCCCAGCCGTCTTCGATCGCCTTGTTCCGGTGTTCGCGGCGCCGGGCTTCGACGCGGGCGTTGCTCATGCCCGCGCCGCCACCAGCCGCGGCAGGTCGCGGGCCGCTTCGACCAGGAACCACGACGGCAGCCGCGGGTTCCCGGCTTCGTCGTCGGCGATGACCAGCTGCGCCATCTCCAGGGAGATCTCGGCCAGCTCGACCAGGAGGCTCTTCGCGCGGAAGGCGAACTGGCGCACGGCCGCCGACGCGTGCCGCTTGTCCGCGGGCAGGTCCTTGACCAGCCGGGCGCGGAAGGTCTCGGCGAGGAAGTAGAGCAGGTCGCGGTCGGCCGGCTCGGCGGGCCAGCGCGCCTCGCCCTTGAGGATCGCCTCCAGGTCGAAGGCGTGCCGGGCGACCTTGAGGTACGCGCGGAAGGCGCCGGCGTGGGCCGGGGTGAGGGTCGCGTACGCCAGAAGGGCGACCGTCTCGTCGTCGGCCGGGTCGCCCGCGGAGTGCAGCAGGTCCGAGAGCATGTGCCAGGAGCGCGGCGTCGAGAACGGCTCCTCGGTCTTCGGCGGCGGGCTCCAGAGGTGGTCGGGGTGCTGGGTGAGGTACTCGAGCACCCACGGGTGGATGCCGTGGCCGGCGGCCCAGGTGAGCCAGTCGTCCGGCGCGGCGCGCAGGTGGACGTGGACCAGGCGGTTGACCAGGGCCGAGGCCATCGGCCGGGCCAGTGCCTGGTCGGTGGCGCGGTTGCCGGCGCCGATCACGATCGAGCCCGGCGGCAGCTCGTAGGAGCCGATGCGGCGGTCGAGGATGAGCGAGTAGAACGCCTTCTGGACGTCGGGCGCGGCGGCGTTCAGCTCGTCGAGGAACAGGCAGTACGGCTCGGCGCGGGCGATCTGCTCCGGCGGGCAGAACCGGCTGCGGCCACCCGTGATCTGCGGGACGCCGATGAGGTCTTCGGGGGCGAGCTGGGTGCCCAGCAGCGAAACGCAATCCAGGCCCAGGGACGCCGCGAAGTCGCGCACCAGCGAAGACTTCCCGATCCCGGGCGCGCCCCAGAGGAACACCGGCCGCACGACGGCGGTGGTGAGCAGGAGCTCGGGCAGCCGGGCGGGCGTGACCGTGAGCTGGGCGTGCAAGCGTGGACCTCCTGTGCTTCAGGACATCCCGTGCGACGCCCCCTTTCGTGCGCCCATGGTCGCGCGCCACCCGGCTGCGCGCATCCGAATTAGTTCGCGCGGCCGGCCGACGGGTACGGCAGCAGGGCCATCTCGCGCGCGTTCTTGATCGCCGTGGCGACCTGTTTCTGTTGCTGCGGCGTCAATCCCGTCACGCGGCGAGCACGGATCTTGCCGCGGTCGGAGACGAACTTCCGCAGCAGGTCGACGTCCTTCCAGTCGACGTGGGTGATCTTGTTGGCGTGCAACAGGTTCACCTTGCGCTTGCCGGGGCGGTCGCGGTGCGGCTTCGGCATCCGGCTCACCAGCTCGACTTCGCGACGCCGGGCAGCTCGCCGTGGTGCGCGGCCTGCCGCATCTTCACCCGCGACAGCCCGAACTTCCGGAGGTAGCCGCGCGGGCGGCCGTCCGAGACGTCCCGGTTGCGGATCCGCGTCGGGCTCGCGTCGCGCGGCAGCTTCTGCAGCGCGACGACGGCTTCGGCCTTCTCCTGCGGCGACGAGCCGGGCGAGGCGATGACGGCCTTGAGCGCGCGGCGGCGTTCGACGTACCGCGCGGCGATCACCTTCCGCTGCTCGTTCTTCGCGATCTTGGACTTCTTGGCCATCAGCGCTCTTCCTTGAACTCGACGTGCTTGCGCGCGACCGGGTCGTACTTGCGCAGGACCATCCGGTCCGGGTCGTTGCGGCGGTTCTTCTTGGTGACGTACGTGTAGCCGGTGCCCGCGGTGGACCGCAGCTTGATGATCGGCCGGACGTCGGTGCTCTTCGCCATTACAGCTTCACCCCCTTCGCCTTCAGCTCGGCGACGACGGCCTCGATGCCGCGCTTGTCGATCGTCTTCATGCCCTTGGCGGAGACGCGCAGCCGCACCCAGCGGCCCTCACTGGGCACGAAATAGCGACGGTTCTGCAGGTTCGGCTCCCACCGCCGGGACGTGCGGCGGTGGGAGTGCGAGACCTGCTTGCCGTAGCCCGGCTTGCGGCCGGTGACCTGGCACACGGCGGACAAGGACCCTCCCGAGTTGATAGTGCATAGTTGAATGTGATTGTCGTTTTCAGTTACTGTAGCGCACCGCACCCCGCCCGCATTCCTGGAGCCCCTGTGACCCACCACCCCCGCGTCCCGCTCGTCCTCGTGAGCGGCTTGGCCGCCGGACCGAACGCGGCGCTGGCCGAGCTGCTGCGCGTGGCCGAGCCCGGCACCGCCGTCGTCCACCACGACCTGCGCGAGATCCACTCCGGCGTGGTCCGCCGCCGGCTGAAGCTCGGCGAGCGCGACGACCTCACCGTCCTGGAGCTGGCCCACGGCTGCGTACCCTGCACCCTGCGGGAAGACCTGCTCCCGCTGCTGCGGCGGCTGGCCCGGCGCCCGGAGGTGTCCCGGATCGTCGTCCGGCTCGACGAGGCCATGGAGCCGGAGCCGGTGAGCTGGGCGGTCCGGAACGTCCTGGTCGGCGACCACCCGGTGCGCGACGACGTCGACCTGCGGGCCGTCCTCACCGTCGTCGACTGCGCGGCCTGGCTCGCCGACGCGACCGGCGACGACGAACTGGCCGACCGGAACCTGCAGGGCAGCCCCGAGGACGAGCGGACCGTCGCCCAGGTCGCGCTGTCCCAGGTGGAGTTCGCCGACGTCCTGGTGCTGGCCGGCGCGGCGCCCGACGCGTGGACCGCCGCGAAGGGGGCCGCGGTCCTCGACCGGGTCGCGCCGTCGGTGCCCCGGGTCGAGCTGGCGCGCGTCGACGGGCACAGCGTCCTCGACGCCGTCCCCGCCGATGCCCGCCGCGGCGAGGTCACCGACATGCACGGCGCCCTGCTGCGCGGCCAGCCGCCGGTGCACGTCGACTGCGGCATCGGGCTGGTCACCTTCACCGCGCAGCGGCCGTTCCACCCCGCCCGCCTGCACGACGCCTTGGACGTGCTGCTCGACGGCGTCGTCCGGACCCGCGGGCGCGCCTGGGTGGCGAGCCAGCCCGACGTCGCGTTCTGGATCGAGTCGGCGGGCGGCGGACTGGGCCTGGGCCACGCCGGGCCGTGGCTCGCCGCGCCCGGCGGTCCGGAGTGGACGGACGTCTCCCCCGAGCGCCGGACGCTCGCGTCCCTGCGGTGGCACCCGGTGCACGGCGACCGCGCGCAGGAACTCGTCGTGGTGACGGACCAGACAACGCCCGACGAGATCGACGCGGCCCTGCGCGGCGCTCTACTGACCGACGAAGAGCTCGCGGCCGGGCCCGAAGCGTGGGCGCGCTACCCCGACCCGTTCGGCGACTGGCACGAAGAACCGTGCGAGGACACCGAACCCGACCCGGCGCGGCACTCCGCGGCGAACCGAAAGGAAGAACGATGAAGACCGGAATCCACCCCGACTACCACCCCGTGGTGTTCAAGGACTCGTCCACCGGCGACGCCTTCCTCACCCGCTCCACCATCACCTCCGACAAGACGATCGAGTGGTCCGACGGGAACACCTACCCGCTCGTCATGGTCGACATCAGCTCGTGGTCGCACCCGTTCTGGACCGGCACCCAGCGGATCATGGACAGCGCCGGCCAGGTCGAGAAGTTCCACCGCCGCTACGGGAAGCGAGGCACCCGCTGATGGCCGTCCCCAAGCGCAAGACCTCCCGCAGCAACACGCGCTCGCGGCGGGCGCAGTGGAAGGCCGCCGTGCCGGACCTGGTGCCGATCAAGGTCGACGGCGAGGTCCGGCTGGTCCCCCGGCGGCTGATGAAGCACTTCCACGCGCCGTGAGCGTCCCGGTCACCGTGCTGTCCGGTTTCCTCGGCGCGGGCAAGACGACGCTGCTCAACCACATCCTCGCCCACCGGGCGGGGGTGCGGGTGGCGGTGATCGTCAACGACATGAGCGAGGTCAACATCGACGCCGCGCTCGTCCGGTCGCGGGAACGCCTGGTGGAACTGACCAACGGGTGCATCTGCTGCACCCTGCGGGAAGACCTCCTCGAGGAGGTCGCGGCGCTGTGCGCGGACGGCCGCTTCGACCACGTGCTCATCGAGTCGAGCGGCATCTCCGAGCCGATGCCGGTGGCGGCGACGTTCACGTTCCTGGACGCCGTCGCCCACCTCGACACGATGGTGACGGTGGTGGACGCCGCGCACTTCGCCCGGGAGCTGGCGGCCGGCGACTCCCTGGTGGAGCGCCGGCTCGACCAGTACTCCGGCGACGAGCGAACGGTCAGCGACCTGCTGATCGACCAGGTCGAGTTCGCCGACGTCCTGCTGCTGAACAAAACGGACCTGACTCCTCCGGCCGAGGTGGACCGGCTGGTGGCGACGCTGCGGCGGCTCAACCCGGCCGCCGACGTCGTCACGGGCAGCTTCGGGAAGGTGCCGCTGGAGCGGGTGTTCGGGACCGGCCGGTACGACGCCGCCCGGGCGCAGGAGGCGCCGGGCTGGGTGGCCGAGCTGAACGGCGACCACGTCCCCGAGACCGAGGAGTACGGCATTTCCAGCGTCGTGTTCCGCGCTTCCCGGCCGTTCGACCCGGCCCGGTTGTGGAATTTCGTCAGTCGGCGGCTCGATTCCGGAGAATTCGGGACCGTGCTGCGGTCCAAGGGCTTTTTCGCGCTGGCGTCGCGGCCGGGGGTGACCGGGCTGTGGTCCCAGGCGGGCGCGGTGGCCCGGTTCGAACCCCAAGGGGTGGCGGCCGAACCGCGTCAGGAGCTGGTGTTCATCGGCGTCGACCTCGCCGGGGACGCCCTGCTGGCCGCCCTGCGGGACTGCCCCGGGGAAGCGAGCGGACCGGACCCGTTCCCGGAATGGGAGCCGGTCGAAATCCATTGACCGCGGCGGAAGAATGGCGGCATGGACGGGCGGGGATATCTGGAGAAACTGATTTCCGATCACCTGGGCGCGGGCCGCGGGCAGCCGTCCCACGGGCGGCAGCTGAGCTTCGACCGGCGGGAGGTCCGCGGGGTGGCGATCGGCCTGGTGGCCGCGGGGGCGCTGGCGCAGGAGGACGCCGACCGGATCCTCGCCGACCTCGACGAGACCCTGAAACAGTCCGGCTGGCTCAAGGTCGCGCACGCGGAGGGGTCGGCCTCCGCCGGCTTCGCGCCGGTGGCCAGGCGGGTGGGCGCCGAGCGGCCCGAGTGGCGGCAGGCGATCGAAGAGCCGCCCACACCGGTGCTGCGGCACGTGGTTTCCCTCGCCGGCCGCACCCTCGAGGCCGGTGAGCTGACGGCGGACTTGGTGAGCCTGGAGGTGTGGTCGACCTTCGTCGTCCTGAGCACGGCCCGCAGCGGCGTCGATCCTCGCCGGATGCGGGAGCTCTTTCACCTTCGCACCGTCTGGCGCGGGTGGGACGACGCCGGAACCCAATACCGCGGCACCGGCGGCGGAGGCGGGTCGGGCTCCCACGGCCTGCTCGTGGAGCGGCGCACGTTCGAACCCGGCCCACCGGAAGAGGCCCGGGTGCTCACCCTGGCCGTCGAGTCGCCCGGCGGCCAGGCCACCGTCCAAATCCCGCTCGGCTGATCCCCCTCCCGCAGCTCGTCGTGAGTGGTAAGGCGGGTTAGAACCCGCCTTACCACTCACGACGTGCCGGGGGAAAGCTCCCGGGTCACCCGATAGCGCCCGGTCCGTCCGAGTTGATCAACCCAGGTTTATCAGTCTAGGTTGACGATTGTGACGGACGAGGAGCTCCTCCAGGCGAGCGCCGACCTGCGCGTCGCGCTCGGCCGGCTGGTCCGGCGGCTGCGCCAGGGCTACGTCGCCGGCGAACTCACCCTGCCCGAACGCTCGGTCCTGTCCCGGCTCGACCGCGAAGGCCCGGCCACCCCCGGTTGTCTCGCCGACCTCGAACGGGTCAAGCCGCAGGCCATGGGCGTCACCCTGGCCGGGCTGGTCGAACGCGGGCTCGTCGAGCGGCGCAAGGACGACTCCGACGGCCGCAAGGTGCTGATGTCGGTCACCGAAGCGGGCGTCAAACTGCTCACCGACCGGCGCTCCGAGACCACCCGGCAGATGGCGGCCGCGCTGGCGGAGAAGTTCACCGCGGCCGAGCAGCGCGAGCTGATCGCGGCCATCCCGCTGATCGAGCGGCTGGCGGACGAGCTGTGAGCTACAAGTGGGTCGCGCTGTCCAACACCACGCTCGGTGTGCTGATGTCCGCGCTCGACGGCTCGATCGTCATCATCTCGCTGCCGGCGATCTTCCGCGGCATCGGGCTCGACCCGCTCGCCCCGGGCAACATCGGCTACCTGCTCTGGATGATCCTCGGCTACCTGCTGGTGCAGGCCGTGCTCGTGGTGACGCTCGGGCGGCTCGGCGACATGTTCGGTCGGGTCAAGATGTACAACGTCGGCTTCGTGGTGTTCAGCGCCGCGTCGGTGGCCCTGTCGTTCGACCCGTTCCACGCGGGGGCCGGAGCGCTCTGGCTGATCGGCTGGCGGGTCGTGCAGGCCGTCGGCGGGTCGATGCTGACGGCGAACTCGGCGGCCATCCTCACCGACGCCTTCCCCGCCGAGCAGCGCGGCATGGCACTGGGCGTCAACCAGATCACCGCGCTGGCCGGGCAGTTCCTCGGCCTGGTCGCCGGCGGGCTGCTGGCCGAGATCGACTGGCGCGCGGTGTTCTGGGTGAGCGTCCCGTTCGGCCTGCTCGGCACGATCTGGTCGATCCGCAGCCTCCGCGAGGTGGGGACCCCGCAGCGCGCGAAGGTCGACTGGGGCGGCAACGTCACCTTCGCGGCCGGGACCGCACTGGTGCTGGCCGCGATCACCTATGGCATCCAGCCCCACGGCGGCGCCGCCACCGGCTGGGGCAACCCGTGGGTGCTCGGCGGGATCGGCGCCGGCGTGCTGCTGCTCCTGCTGTTCGGGGTCATCGAGACCCGCGTCGCCGCGCCGATGTTCCGGCTGAGCCTGTTCAGGATCCGCGCGTTCGCCGCCGGCAACGTCGCCGCGTTGCTGACTTCGGTCGCGCGTGGTGGCATGCAGTTCATGCTCATCATCTGGCTGCAGGGGATCTGGCTGCCCCTGCACGGCTACGACTACGAGCAGACGCCGCTGTGGGCGGGCATCCACCTGCTGCCGCTGACCCTCGGGTTCCTGATCGCCGGGCCGGTGTCCGGGTACCTGTCCGACCGGTTCGGTGCGCGGCCGCTGGCCACCGGCGGCCTGCTCCTGGTCGCCGCGGCGTTCCTCGGCCTGCTGGCCCTGCCGGTCGACTTCCCGTACCCCGCGTTCGCGGCCCTGCTCGTGCTGAGCGGCATCGGCCAGGGCATGTTCGCCGCGCCCAACACCTCGGCGATCATGAGCAGTGTCCCGACCGAGCAGCGCGGCGTGGCCTCCGGCATGCGGGCGACGTTCCAGAACTCCGGGACGTCGCTGTCGATCGGCGTGTTCTTCTCGCTGATGGTCGCCGGGCTGGCCTCGTCGCTGCCGCAGACGCTCACGAGCGGCCTGCAGGCCCACGGCGTCCCGGCGCCGGTCGCGGACGGGGTCGCGCAGCTGCCGCCGGTCAGCACGCTGTTCGCCGCGTTCCTCGGCAGCAACCCGGTCGGGCACCTGCTCGGCCCGGACGTCCTGTCCGGGCTGGCCCCGGCCGACCGCGCCACGCTGACCGGCGGGGACTTCTTCCCGCGCCTGGTTTCCGGCCCGTTCCACCACGGCCTGGTGGTCGTGTTCACCACGGCCGCGGCGATGGCCGTCGTGGCCGCGATCGCGTCCGCTTCGCGCGGCAAGCGCTACCTCCACACCCTCGAAGAAGCGAAGGAGAACCGATGAAGGACGAGATCGTCGCCGGGACGGTCACCATCTCCGGCCACGGCGGGGACGAGCTCGAGGCGTACCTGGCCAAACCCACCGACGAGACCCCGCGCGGCGGTGTCGTCGTGATCCACCACCTGCCCGGCTACGACGCGGCGACGAAGGAGATGGTGCGCCGCTTCGCCGTCGAGGGCTACAACGCGCTCTGCCCGAACCTGTACACGCGCGAGGCGCCGGGCGCGGACCCGGACGACGCGGCTGCGACCGTCCGCGCGGCCGGCGGCGTCCCGGACGACCGGCTGGTCGGTGACGTCTCGGGCGCGGCGGACTACCTACGCGCACTGGAGAACGCGAACGGCCGCGTCGGCGTGATCGGGCACTGTTCCGGCGGCCGTCACGCGTTCCTGGCGGCGTGTTCGCTGGAGCTCGACGCGGCGGTGGACTGCTACGGCGCGTTCGTCGTCAACGACCCGCCGGAAGCCATGAGGCGGATGAAGCCGCTGCTCGGCCTGGCGCCACAGCTGTCCTGCCCGCTGCTGGGCATCTTCGGCGCCGACGACCAGTTCCCGAGCCCGGACGAGGTCGCGGTGCTCGCGGCGGAGCTGGAGAAGCACGGCAAGGAGCACGAGTTCCACACCTACGCCGACGCCGGTCACGCGTTCTTCGCCGTCGACCGCCCGAGCTACCGTCCCGAAGCCGCGAAGGACGGCTGGGAACGCATCCTCGACTTCTACGCCCGCACGCTCACCGCCTGAGAGGAATCCGCGCATGTGCACTTACCTGACGGAGAAGTTCGCGCTCGAAGGCAGCGGCAAGGGTGCCCGCGGCTGGTTCCGCCTGAACGAGGGGACCGTATACGTCGACCACCCGGTGCACGCGCCCTACGCGCACACGGTGAACATCGACTTCCGGAACCCGGCCCTGGGCGCTTCCGCGCGCGTCGCCCTGGAGCTGACCGAAGAGGACGCTCTCGCCCTGGCCGACGCGATCCACGCGGCCGTCAAGTCCGCGCCCGCCGGCCTGGCCTCCCGCAACCAGTAAGCCCTCGTGAGTGGTAAAGCGGGTTCTAACCGGGTTCTAACCCTGTTTCCCACTCACGAGCCGGAAGGCGAAGTCAGTCGTCCCGGCGGTGCCGGCCGCGGCGGGCGCCCGCGATCGTGCGCAGCCGGAGCGCCAGGTCGCCCCGGCGCTCCCGGCGGGCGTACTCCAGCAGCGCCTCCGCCTGGTCCCGCGGCAGCCAGCCGCGATCCGCGCCCGCCTCCAGCCGCAGCAGGTGGGTCACCAGCTCGCGCGACTCCTCGTCGTGCTCGCCCGCGAGTTCCGCGAACCGGCGGGCCGCTTCCACCTCGCCGTCGCACCACGCCGTCATCGCCAGCAGCGTCGCCGTGGCCGTCAGGATGTCGCCGCGGTGGACGCCTCCCTCCGCCGCCAGGTGCTCCGCCAGCTGGAAGCTGCGCGTGCCGACGCCGCCCGCCCCCTCGTGGCGCACCGCGTCCGCGAGCGCCTTGATCTGCCGCGTGACATAGTCCCCGCCCGACAACCCCGACATGTCGTCCCCTCTGTCGCGCACACACTTCGTGCGTCACCCGACAGGTGTACTCCATCGGCGGCTGGATACGTCGGATGCCCCACCGGTTTCGTCCGAACAGCCCGGAAATCAGCCCGATCGTCCCGGCCCGGCCCGCCGCTGGGACATGTACACCGCCGCCGAAGTGCGCCGCTCGACGCCGAGCTTGTGCAGCACCGACGACACGTAGTTCTTCACCGTCTTCTCGGCCAGGAACAGCCGCTCGGCGATCTGCCGGTTGGTCAGGCCCTCCGCCACCAGGTCCAGCACCCGCCGCTCCTGCGGGCTGAGCTGCTCGTACCGCGGATCGGGGGCCGCGACGTCCTCACCGCGCAGCTTGTTCATCACCGACGCGGTCAGCGTGGCGTCCAGCAGCGAGCCACCGGCGGCGACCGTGCGGACGGCCTCGATCAGCGACCGGCCGGACACCTGCTTGAGCATGTACCCGGCCGCGCCCGCCATGATCGCGCCGAACAGCGCCTCGTCGTCCGAATAGGACGTCAGCATCAGGCAGGCAGGCGGCGGGTCCACGGTGGACCGGATCTCCCGGCACACCCCCACGCCCTCCCCGTCGGGCAGCCGGACGTCGAGGACGGCCACGTCCGGGCGGGCCTGCGGGATCCGCACCAGCGCCTCGGCCGCCGTCCCCGCCTCGCCGACCACCTCGATGTCGGGTTCGGGCTCGAAGACGGTCTTCAGCCCGGTCCGCACCAGCTCGTGGTCGTCCAGCAGGAACACCGCGATCGTCATCGTCCACTCCCCTGCTCCGCGGGCATCGCCGGCAGCTCCGCCGTCCATTCCAGCCGCGACCCGCCGTCCTCGCCCGCCGCCAGCACGCAGTGGCCGCCCCACCGGGCCGCCCGCGAGGCGAGGTTGGCCAGGCCGCTGATGCGGTCCGCCTCGGGCGGCGGGCCGGCCCCGTCGTCGCGCACCACCAGCGTCAGCCGGCGGCCGAGCCGGTCCACGGTGACTTCGACCGACGACGATTTCGCGTCCGCGTGCCGGGCCACGTTCGTCAGCGCCTCGCGCAGCGACGCGATGAGGTCGGAGCGGACCGCGTCGGGCACCGCGGCGTCCAGCGGCCCGTCGAAGCCGACCCGCGGTTCGAAGCCCGGTGCGTCCCGGGCATCCACGGCCACCCGCAGCAGTTCCGCGCGGAGGCTGCCCTGGGCCTGCGCGGGCGCCTGGAGCGAGAAGATGCTGTTGCGGATCTCGCGGATCGTGCCGTCGAGGTCCTGGGCGAACCCGGCCACGCGCGCGGCGACCGCCTGGTCGGCGATCAGCCTGCTGACCCCCTCCAGCCCGAGCCCGGTCGCGAACAGCCGCTGGATGACCAGGTCGTGCAGGTCGCGGGCGATCCGGTCGCGGTCGGAGAACACCGCCAGCTGCTGGCGCGCTTCCTGGGCCCGGGAGAACTCGACGGCGAGCGCGGCGTGGCCGGCGAACGTCTCGGCCAGCTGGACGTCGGAGTCGGTGAACGGCGAGCGGTCGCGGAACTTCGCGACCACCAGCACCCCGAGGGTCTCCTCGCCGACGATCAGCGGCACCGAGATCGCCGAGTCCAGGTCCTTGACCATGGCCGGCATCGGCCCGTCGTAGTGGCGCTGCTGCTCCTGCACGTGCTCGCCGTAGTCGCGGACCACGACCGGGCGCCGGGTGGTGAACGCCATCCCGGTGGCGGTGCCTTCGGCCGGCACGGTCATTCCGGTGAGGCGGTCGGCGTCCTCGCCCGGCGGCTCGACGACGTCGAACACGAGCCGGCCGGGACCGTCGGGCCGGGCGATCGCGCCCGCGGTCCCGCCGGCGACGACACGGGCGCGTTCGGCGACCAGCCGCAGCGTGGCCCGCAGGTCCTGGGCCGAGAGCAGGGCGCGCGTGACGTCGTAGGACGCCTCCAGCCAGCGTTCGCGGCGGCGCATCTGGTCGACGAGCAGGGCCTTCTCGACGGCCATCCCGGTGGCCGCGGTGAGCGCGCCGAGCACTTCGCGTTCGCGGCGGCCGAACTCGCCGCCGTCGCCGGGCTCGACGCTGAGGGTGCCGAAGGTTTCCGTGCCCGCGCGGACTGGCAGCTCGACCGCGCCGGGGCCAAGCGCGCCCCGGCCGTACTCGGCGGTCCCGCCCTCGGCGAGGTGCAGCCGGCCGCGCCGGGCGCCGAGCAGCTCGCACGTGGCCGTCACCGCGCGGTCCAGCAGCGCGGGCAGCTCCAGCTCGCGGGCGATGCCGCCCACCGCCGCCAGGATCGCCGGCATGCTGATTTCGTCCGCCACTTCGCGTCGACCCCGCTGGTCCGCCGTGTCCCCGGGCCTGCCCCGGGGCCGTCAAGGGTCCCACAGGTCACTGCCCGTGCCGGCCCAATCCGGTTCGTCCATCCGGTGGGTCGATATCGGGAGCCACTCCGTTACGGCGATCGGGAGATCACTCCGCGTGGCACGCGATCCGGTGACCGCTGATGGTCTCCGCCGGGACACGCAGGAACCGGTGGCCGGCGACGGCGGGTGCCGGGCACGGGCAGGCGAGCGCGCCGAGGTCGACGGCACCGGACTCGGTCGCGCGGCCCAGCAGGCTGACGTACCAGCCGGCGCCGGAGTCGGCGGCGAACTCGTCGACCTCGAAGGCGACGACGGCGTCGCGCGCCCCCGCGTACAGGGGGCTTCCGGGCGGGACGGCGAACACCACGGCGTCGTCGACGACCGTGAAGCGCACCGGACGCACCGCCGGCATGGCCCGGTGGGTGTAGATCACCCGGCCGAGGCTCGCCGTCCGGAGCAAGGCGAGGCACTGCTGCCGGTCGAGCAGCAGCCCGAAGCCCACGTCGTCCACCATCGCGTCCCTGTGTTTCTCCTGTGAAATGCCCGGCCACCAGCGTGATCGCCGCCCCCGGCCCGCCGATAGGGCCGTTCGGCCCGGCCACCGCGACCGCGGCGCCCACGCACATCCGGGCGGTTCCGGCCAGGGCCGGAAGACCCGGTCCGCAACGGCCGCCCGGCCGGTGTGGCGGCCACGCGGAGTGACCTAGCGTCGTGACGGTCCGTTGCCGAGCCGCACGAAAGAGGGGGTGAGGGCCGATGCCGCCGCACTCCGCCGAGGGAGGCGCCACGCCCACGGCGACGTTCTCCCTCGACCCGGCGCTCGTCCGGTCGGCGGTGCAGGGCAACCGCGCCGCGGTGGCCGGGCTGCTGCGCGCGCTGCGGCCGATCGTCTTCCGCTACTGCCTCGGGCGGCTGCGCACGTGGCAGGACGGTTCGTCGGACGCCGAGGACTGCGCGCAGGACGTGCTGCTCGCGATCGTCGGCGCCCTGCCCGGGTACGGGCACTCACCCGACGGGTTCCTGCCGTTCGTCTTCGGCATCGCCGCGCACAAGGTGTCCGACTTCCACCGGCGCCGGGCCCGCGACCGCACCAGCCCGGTCGCCGAGCCCCCGGCCGGGCGGGCGGACGGCGTGGACCCGACGGGTGAGGAGGTCGAGCGCTCCGCCGCGCTCGACTGGTCCTCTGGGCTGCTCGACACGCTCCCGCCCCGCCAGCGCGAGATCCTGGTCCTGCGGATCATCCTCGGCATGACGGCGGAGGAGACGGCCGCGGCGGTCGGCCTCGGCAGTGCCGGCGCGGTCCGCGTCGCCCAGCACCGCGCTCTCGCGACCCTGCGACGCAGCCTGCTCTCGCACGACGAGGCGTCCTGAGCGCGCGTGCGACCATGCTCCGGTGTCACCGCTGCTGATCGTCGTGGGCGCCATGGAACTGGCGCGCCGCACGGGTTTCGCCTTCCTGCGGGTCGACACGATCGAGCAGGCGATCGTGCGCAGCACCGCACTGGGCCGTCCGCTGGGGCCGGTCGGTTACGTCGTCGCCCGGGAGGTCGCCGCCGATCTGCTCGCCGTCACCCGGGACACCTGGCGGGCCACCGGCATCGAAGCGGAGGTGCGGGTCCTGGAAACCGAGATCGTCTGCACCGACCCGGCCGAACACCGCCGTCGAGCAATACGAGCCGTGGAGCCGCGAGCGGCTGGTCGTCGACACCGCCGGGCGGCCGGTGGGCGACGCGGTGTCGCTCATCGTCTCGGCAATCGACGGTCCGCAGGCGTGAATGGGCGCCATTCCCCCATTTCACGGCAATTCCCGACAGCGTCCGCGCTGCGGGCATTCGACCGGTCTCACCCGGGGATACGGATGCCGGTTCACTTCGGTTCAAACTTTTTTCCGCGAGGCAGCCACCAGCTGACAAACCGCAGGTCAGGAGCCCCTTTCGCTACGCAGACGCGAACCCGGCCTGACGGGTTGTAACTGTCGAAAAGAACTTCTTGCCCGGTGTCAAACGCCCGTGTAGGTTCCATAACGGAACGATAACCAGCCGGTTGACGGCGCGGCCACGGGCAGGTGGGCGCGCATCCACTGATGTCGGGTCAGTGGACCAGCCGGGCGTCGTTCCTGCCGACCATCCCGCACGCACCCGCAAGAACCCCGCCTGATCGGGACGAGCCTGGGCTCGTCCCGGCTCAGTGTCGCGCGTTCCCGCCAGCCCGACACCCCGGAGGATTTTTCCCATGTCCCGCACCCAAGGACGGCATCGCCTTTCCCGCCGGACGAAGATCGCGACCGGCGGCCTCGCCCTCGCGATCGCGGTCGGTGGCATCGTCGTCGCGACGACCACCGGCCACACCGGTGAAGCCAGCGCCGACGAAGCGAACCCCGCGTTCTTCGTCGACATCCTGAAGGTGAAGCCGAACCAGTTCGACCCGCGCCCGGTCAGCGGCGCGGCGACGGGCACGTTCACCGTCGACTGCGGCCGCAACGAAAACCAGCACTTCAACCCGGACAACTTCATCGCCCAGCCCGGTGTCCGCAACGGTGCCCAGCACCTGCACGACTACGTCGGCAACCTGTCGACGAACGCCGACTCGAACAACAAGAGCCTCGTCAAGGCCGGGACGACCTGCCGCAACGGCGACAAGTCCGCCTACTTCTGGCCCGTGGTCCGCATCGACACCGGCGAAGAGGAGAAGAACGAGCCCGCCAAGAAGCCCGACGGCGACCGCGCCCAGTCCGATCGCGAGGCCAAGACCGCGCAGGTGGCCTGCCCGGACGTCGCCAGCAAGCTCACCGACATCCCGGACCAGGCGATGGCCGAAGTGGACGACAACCTGGACCAGCTCGACAACCAGGCCGACGAGGCCAACCAGCGCATCGCCGCGACGCAGGGCCAGGGCGGCCAGGACTTCGTGCGCAACGCGATCCTGAACCCGCTCAAGGATCGTCGCGCCGCGATCATCGAACGGATCCTCAACGCGATCGGCCGGTTCACGCAGAAGCCGGGCGACCTCGGCGGTCTCGCGCCGTGCTCGACGAAGCCGGGCAAGGACACCGGAACGCCGACGCCGCCCCCGAGCACCACGGCCGGCGGGGCGCTGCCCGGGCAGGACGAGAACAACGAGCTGCCCGGCAACGACGGCAAGATCCTGCGGCCGCAGCGCGTGCAGATCACCTTCCGCGGCAGCCCGGTCGGCAAGGTCGTGGCGATGCCGCGCTTCCTGCGCGTGCTCTACGGCGACGCGAAGGTCTCGACCAACGGGCCCGCCAACGCCAAGGCGAGCTGGACGTGCACCGGCTTCGAGAACCGCGTCACCGACAAGTACCCGATCTGCCCCGACGGCAGCAAGGTCAAGCGCGTCCACACATTCCCGAGCTGCTGGGACGGCAAGAACACCGACAGCGCCAACCACCGCACGCACATCGTGTTCCCGGACCGGTTCGGCCGGTGCGCCGACGGCTTCAAGGCCGTGCCGCAGCTGCAGATCTCGCTGACCTACGACATCCCGCACGACATCCAGGTCAAGAAGCAGTACAAAGTGGACGCTTTCCCGCAGGAGAAGCACAACCCCGCTTCCGACCACGACGACTTCGCCAACGTGATGTCGCAGCGCATCATGAACGGGCTGGTCAACTGCGTCAACCGCGGGCGGACCTGCCGGGCGTGAGCCGGGCGGAACCGGCGGCGCACCCGGGGATGGTGCGCCGCCGGTTCCGCGCGAGAATGGGCGGATGGTCACCGGTGACGAGGTCCGCGCGTTCGCTGCCACCCTGCCGCGTGCGTACGAAGCGGTGGTGCGCGACCGGATCAAGTTCCGGGTGGGACGGATCGTGTTCGTGGCCCTGTCGCCGGACGAAACCCTGATGGGCTTCGCCTTTCCCCGCGAGCAGCGGGAAGCGCTGATCGCGGCGGAGCCCGCCAAGTTCCTCCTGCCGGAGCCGTCCGACCTGCGCTTCTCCTGGATGCGGTGCCGCCTCGCCGCCCTCGAACCCGACGAGCTGCGCGAGCTGGTCGTGGAGGCGTGGCGGATGTGCGTGCCGAAAAAGGTCTGGACCGCGTACCTGGAGACCCACCCGCTCTGACCCACCTGGACCGTGAAGGCGCGCTCACCGTCGTGCTGGCGCCGGTGACGTTCACCGCCCTGTTCGGCGCCGGCCCGCGGCTGCCCTGGCTGGTCCTGGCCGCGTCCTGCATGCTGGTGGTGGTCGTCCTCGCGGGGGCTGAAGACGGTTCCGGAGTCGGCCGCGACCCGGGAGACCGCGGATGCCTGACTGGGCCGAACTCGGCGCCCTCACGCCGGGCCGCTCGGAACTGCTGGCGCTCGACCTTCGCGCGGGAGCGCGCGCCATTTCCCGGTAACGGGGAATCACCGGTCGGGCACCGATCCGGCAATCGGGAAACGTCACCGGATCGAGTATTCCTCCGGCGTAACGCGGCACCGGGCCCGGGCGACTCACGGACGTCCGGACCGGGGAGGAAGCATGGCGAAACGTCTGGTGATCTGCTGCGACGGGACCTGGAACAGCCTCCGCCAGCCCGCCCCGACCAACGTCGGCCAGCTCCAGAAGGTGGTCGCGCCCGCGGACCCGGCGGGCACGGAACAACGGGTGTACTACCACGAGGGCGTCGGCACGGGAAAGCTGTGGGACCGCCTCATTGGCGGAGCTTTCGGCGTGGGCCTCTCGGCGAACGTGCAGGACGCCTACCGCTTCGTCGCCGAAAACTACGAACCCGGCGACGAACTGTTCTTCTTCGGCTTCAGCCGCGGTGCCTACACCGCGCGCAGCACGGTCGGCCTGATCCGCAACTGCGGCGTCCTGCGCCCCGGCGAGCTCGGCCGGCTCGAGGAGGCCTACGAGCTCTACCGCGCCCGCGACCGGGCGACCTCCGGCCCGGAGAGCCCGCGGGCCCGGGAATTCCGCGCGAAGCACGCCCACGAAGACCGCACGCCCATCCGGTTCGTCGGCGTCTGGGACACCGTCGGCGCGCTGGGCATCCCGCTCAGCGGCGGCCGGCTGATCCACCTGCTGAACAAACGCTGGCAGTTCCACGACATGGAGCTGACGTCGATCGTGCAGGCGGCGTTCCAGGCGCTGGCGGTGGACGAGCACCGCAAGTCGTTCGTCCCGGCCGTGTGGAAGCCGGCGAAGGCCGCCAACGGCCAGGTGCGCGAACAGGTCTGGTTCGCCGGCGCCCATTCCGACGTCGGCGGCGGCTACCGGCAGCCGGCCCTGTCGAACCTCGCCCTGCGGTGGATGGCCGACCGCGCCGAGCAGTGCGGCCTCGCCTTCGCCGAGGACGCCTTCGGGTACTTGGCCGCCCGCGACGAACTCGGCGAGGCACACGATTCGCTCAATGCCTTCTTCCGGTGGTTCGGCTCGGCCAACCGCGTCATCGGCGGGGTGGACCCGGCGACGGAGTTCGCGGGATCGTGCGCGCTGTCCCGCAGTGAGCAGATGCGCCCGCCGTACCGGCCCGGGAACCTGCTGGCCTACCTGGCGGACCCGGCCCACCGGATCATGAAGGTCTGACTGTCCGAACCGGACTGGGCAGGCACGTGGACGAGCCCCTGTCCGGGGGAGGTGGACAGGGGCTCGTGCCCGATCGAGAGGTCAGTGGTTCACCTTGAACCACGGCTGCGCCCAGCCGAGGTAGGTCTGGCCCCACTTGCTCTTGATCTGCGCGATGGTCGTCTCGGTGTAGCTGCCGTAGCCGTTGATGTCGTTCGACAGGAACTTGCCGTCGCCGATCGAGATCATCGTGTGGCCGGCACCGCTGCTCTTGAAGAAGGCGAGGCCACCGGCCGGGACCTGGTAGTCACCGGCGTGCTTGAACGACGACGGGATCTGGGTCCAGTGGATGTAGGCCGTCTCCGAGCCCGACGCGGGCCAGCCGTAGTTCTGCGCGTTGATCCGGTCGCACCAGCCCTCGTAGGAGTCGAGGTCGCCCGTGTGGATGCGGGTCTTGGCGTAGGCCACCGCCTGCGCGCAGGTCTTCGGGTTTCCGGTGCCCGCGGTGGAGCAGGTCAGGGTCGAGCCCGCGCAGTCCGGGGCGACCCGGCCGTCGGAGCCGGTGTAGACGTAGGCGTCGCTGATGTAGCCGTCACCCACCTTGTCCCAGATGTCCGACGTGCCGTACTTGCCGTCCACGGTGGACCCGTTGGTCTGGCAGCTGATGGTCACCGCGGTGCCGTCGGCGAGGCTGCCGATCGAGCCCGCGGTGGCGCTCGGGCTGGACCGCACGGTCAGCGGCGCACCCGAATCGGTGTGCACGGTGCCCGATGCCGCGAACGCCGGGCCCGCCCCGGCGACCACGATCGCCGCGGCGATGCCGGCCACCCCGGCCAGCCGCTTCACGATCCCCATGTTCATTGTTCCGTCCTCCAGTTTTCGGTGTGGGAACAGCATGGGGACCGCCGGTACAAGCCGCGTACAAACCGCGGCCGAACTTCTGGAGAAGCGGCAAAGCGGACGAAACCGCGGTCAGGCCAGGTATTCGGCCGCCGCGCGCAGGCTGACCCAGGAGCCGCTGAACGTGTCGATCCGCGGGCCGGCGTCGCCGCCCGGGCCGGGCACGCCGGTCTCCACGCGGACGAAGTCCAGCCCGGACAGGGCGTCGAGCAGCGCGCGCACCTCCGGGTGCCGGTGTGCCTCCCGCGTCACCACGACGACGCTGCGGAACCCCCGGGCCGCGTCCAGCACCGTGTCGGCGTCGCCGGGGGTCACGGTGAGCGCCCGGGTGCCCGGCACGAGCTCGGCCAGGTGGGCGCCGAGGCCCCACGGCATCGGCCCGGCCGCGATGGTCGGCTCGGTCTGGACGTCGACGACGAGCGGCGGTCCGTCGAGCCGCGGCTCGCCCTGGACCCGCAGCGCCTTGCGGGCCGCCTCCAGGCCCAGCCGCCGGTCCACCGGGCCCACCGACGCCGGCGCCGGGTCGGTGCCCAGCGCCGCCGTCCGGGACGCCGCCTCCGCCAGCCGCTCCAGGGGCAGCTCCCCCGCCGCGACCGCGGCCACGATCGCGGTGACGCAGGCGTCCAGGTGCTCGGCCTCGAACGCCGCGCCGCCGAGGCACAGCGCGTCCGCCCCCGCGGCCAGGGCCCGCACGGCCGATCGGCCGAGGCCGTCGTGGCGCCCGTAGGCCCCGGACACCGCGCCCATCTCCAGTGCGTCGGTGATCACCGCGCCGGTGAAGCCGAGCTCGCCGCGCAGGACGTCGGTGAGCGCGGTCCGGTTGAGCGTGGCCGGCTCGTCGCCCCAGGCGCGGACGACCAGGTGGCCCGACATCACCGAGCGCACCCCGGCCCGGATCGCCGCGGCGAACGGGACCAGCTCGATCTCCCGCAGTTCCTCGACCGTGCGCGGCAGCACCGGCAGGGCCACGTGGGAGTCCTCGGTCGCCGCGCCGTGCCCCGGGAAGTGCTTGGCGCACGCCGCGACGCCGTACTTCTGCAGGCCGATGACGTACGCCGCGACGTGCGGCGACGCCTTCGCCGGGTCGGACCCGAACGCCCGGACGCCGATGATCGGGTCCTCGGCGGCCAGGGTCAGGTCCGCGCAGGGCGCGAGGTTCACCGTGACGCCGCAGGCCGCGAGCCGTTCGCCGAGCGCCGCGGCGACCGCCGTCGTCAGCTCCGGGTCGTCGGCCGCGCCGAGGGCGAGCGGGCCCGGCACGAACGACCCGGTGTTGACGTCGAGGCGGGTGACGTCGCCGCCCTCCTCGTCGATGCCGACGACCACCCCGGCACGCTCCCCGCGCAGCTGCGCGGTCAGCGCGGCGACCTGCTCGTCGTCGACGACGTTGCGGCCGAACAGCACCACCCCGCCGAGGCCGCCCTCGATCCGGCGCCGCAGCCAGTCCGGCGCGGTGGTCCCGGCGAACCCGGGCAGGAGGACGGCTTCGGCGAGCTTCTCGGGCGAGGACTGCGTCTCAGGCGTGGACAACGGGGCTACCCCTTCACGGCGCCGGCGGTCGTGCCGGACACCAGCTTGCGTTGCACGAGCAGGAAGAAGATCAGCGCCGGGACCGCGTAGATGACCGACGCGGCCATGACCCCGCCCCAGTCGGTGGCGAACGCGGTGCGGAACGACGCGAGCCACACCGGCAGGGTCTCCTTCGGCTTGTCCCGGATGAAGACCAGCGCGAACAGGTACTCGTTCCAGGCGGTGATGAAGCTGAACACCGACGTGGTGACCAGGCCCGGGCCGAGCAGCGGCAGGGTGACCCGCCGGAAGGCGCCGGTCTGGCTGCAGCCGTCGATCATCGCGGCCTCTTCCAGCTCGTACGGGATCCCGTTGACGAAGCCGTAGAGCATCCACACCGTGAACGGCAGCGTGGTGGCGAAGTAGATCAGCAGCAGCGACGGCAGCGTGTTGAGCAGCCCGGCGTCCTTCATCAGCAGGAACAGCGGGATGAACAGCGCCGACACCGGCGCCAGCTGCGCCACCATGACCAGGACCAGGAACCCCTTGCGGCCGGTGAACCGCAGCCGCGACAGCGGGATCGCCGCGAGGGTCCCGGCGACCAGCGCGCACAGCACCGACCCGACCGTGACGATCAGGCTGTTCATCAGGTAGGTCGGGAAGTTGTCCTTGCCCAGCGCGGTGGCGAAGTTGCCGAAGGAGAACGACGTCGGGATCAGGTCGTACTTCGGCGACAGGATCTCGCCGGGCGTGCGCAGGGAGGTGACGAACATCCAGTACGTCGGGAAGAGGATCAGCAGCGCCACGACCACGCCGACGACCGAGAGCGCGATCCGCTGCGGCAGCGACTTCCTCACTTGAGATCACCTTCCGGGGTCCGGACCAGCAGCTGGATGTACCGGCCGGTGATGAGGGCGAGCACGATCAGCATCAGCGTGGCGATCGCGCCCGCCGCGCCGAAGTGGTTGCCCGCGATGCCCTTGAGGTACAGCACGACGGCCAGCGTGGTGCTCCCGCCGTCCGGGCCGCCCTCCCGGATCGCCCAGATCTGCGCGAAGGCGTTGAAGTCCCACAGCACCGACAGGAACGTGACCATGGTGGTGATCGGCCGGATGGCGGGCCAGGTGACCGCGCGGAAGGTCTGCCACGCGCTGGCGCCGTCGATGCCGGCGGCCTCGTACTGCTCCCGCGGGACGCCGATGATGCCCGCGTACAGCGAGAACGTCACGAACGGCACGGCCTGCCAGACGATGAGCAGCCCGATCACGGTCAGCGTGCTCGCGCCGCTGGAGAACCACGAGAACCCGATGAAACCGTGGAAGCCGAGCCGGTCGAGCGTCTTGTTGAGGATGCCGTACTGCTCGTCGAAGATCCACTGGAACACCGTGGTCGTGGCGATCACCGGCGTGGCCCACGCGAGCACCAGCGTCACCTGCACCATGATCCGCACGACCGGGTCGAGGTGGCGCATGAGCACCGCCAGCAGCAGGCCGCCGAGGATGGTGGCGGCCACGATGGCGGCGGTGAAGACCAGGGTCCGGACGGTGATCGTCCAGAACTCCGGGTCGGAGAGGGTGTTCGTGTAGTTGTCGAACCCGATCCAGACCATCTTGCCGGAGACGAGCTGGCCGATGTCGAGCTTGCGGAAGCTGATCGCGAGCACCTGGACCAGCGGCCAGGCGAGCAGCACCAGGATGGCCGCCAACGCGGGGAGCAGGAGCAGGTACGGGAGCACCCGGTCGCCGAACCGGCCCCGCCTGCGTCGCTTGACCCCCGGGTCGCGCGGCGATGCCGGCGGGGTCGCCCCCGCCGGCATCGTCACATTCGCGGTCGCGGTCATCCGCCGATGAGCTTGTTCAGCGCTGCGTTGGCGTCGGCGGTCGCCTGGTCGAGCGTCTTCTTGCCGGTCAGGTACGCGGTCAGCATGTCCTTGACCGGGTTCTGGCCGGACTCCACGTCACCCCACTTGGGGCTGGCCGGCACGGCCTTGCCGTTGGCCGAAGCCTTGGCCATCACGCTGCCCAGCGGGTCCTTGTCCAGCCCGGTGAGGTCGGTCGACGTGCCGGGCACGACGCCCGCCGCGGCGAGCTGGCTCTGGTACTTCGGGCTGGAGAGGAGCTTGACGTACTCCTTGGCCGCGGCCACGTTCTTGCTGTTGGCCGGGATCGCCAGGTTCGAGCCGCCGAGGAAGACCGGGGCGCTCTGGCCTGCGGTCTTGCCCGGGATCGCGAAGGCGGCGGTCTTGTCGGTCAGGCTCGGGTCGGTCTTCGCCGCGGTCGCCAGCTCCCACGGGAGGCCGATCATCATGGCCACCTTGCCGGCGCCGTAGACGGTCGCCTGCTGCGGCTTGGCCTCGTCGGCGTCCTTCGGCGCCTTGGTGCCGGAGGTGTCGACGAGCTTCTTGTAGAACTCCAGGCCGGCCTTGGCTTCGGAGGTGTCCAGGGTCGCCTTGTAGTTCTTGCCGTCCGCCTTAGCGATGTCACCGCCGTTGTCCCAGATGAACGACAGCAGCGCGTACCAGTTCTGGCCCGGCATGTAGAGCGCCTGGAAGTCGGGGTCGGAGCCGAACTTGGTCTTCAGCTTGCCGATCGCGTCGATCCACTCGTCGTTCGACGCCGGCGGCTTCGCGATGCCGGCCTGCTCGAACATGTCCTTGCGGTAGATGACCTCGCGGTTGGCCGCGTAGAACGGGACGCCGTAGACCTTGCCGTCGTAGGTGCCCGAGTCGGCGAGGCCCTTGAGCCACTGCGCACCGTTGAAGCTGTCCTTCTCGGCGGTCAGGTCCGTCAGGACGCCGTCCTGCGAGGCGAACGCGGCGGTCTGCGTGTTGCCGATCTCGATGACGTCCGGCGGCGCGCCGCTGGCCAGCGCGGTGGTCAGCTTCTGCTGGATGCCGTCCCACTGCTGGACTTCGTACTTGACCTTGACCCCGGGGTGCGCGGCCTCGAACTCCTTGTGCAGCGCGTCGGTCAGGGTGGCCGGCGCGGAGCCGGTCATCAGCCAGACCGTGACGGTCCCGCTCAGCGGCGCGTTGCCGCTCGACGAGGCCGCGGTGTCCGAGCCGCCGGAGCCCGCGCAGCCCGCGGTCGCGAGCGTGAGTGCGGCGGCGCCCGCCGCCAGCTTGAGCCAGCGTTTCACTCGATGCCGTCCTTTCCATGCCCGGCCACCGCGGCCAGGCGCCCCAAATGGTGTAGACCAATGTTGGGGTTAGAGTGGTACGTACCACAGGCCCTGTCAAGGCGGTTGCCGGAACGTTGTAAACGCATGCGAGGAGTAGCCGACCGGTTACGCGCGACCCGGGAGCCGTGCCAGAAGTCGTCCGGATAGGAAGGTGTCCCGGACGTTTTTCACCGGTGGGGCACCGGAATTCCGCTCGCCCAGGCCGGTGGCCGACGACGAAAACCGCCCCGGGAAAGACTTCCCGGGGCGGTGGTGGCGATCAGGCCGGCGTTTTCACCGGCGGCGCCGCGTGTCTCCGTGCGCGGTGGGCGGCCATCCGCACCGGCGCGTTCGCCACGCCGAACCCGCGGTACCCGCCGATCCGCTGCACCACCTCGAAGAACACCCGCGCCCCGGCCAGCGCGGTGTAGAAGTGCAGGAACTCGCCGTGGGCGTCCCGGTCGTAGAGCAGCGAATGCTCCCGCAGCATGGCCAGGCGCGCGGGCGGCAGGTCCAGCCGGGCGGCCAGGTCGTCGTAGTAGTTGCCCGGGATGTCCAGCAGCGGCGCGCCCGCCGCCCGCATCGCCGCGGCCGCGGACGGCGCGTCCGCGCAGGCGAACGCCACGTGCTGCGGCTCGGGGACCGCCGGCGCCCACTCACCGCGGCGGACCACGGCGGCCTCCAGCGTCAGCCGGACCTCCCCCGCCGCGACCGAACGGCTGCGCACCAGCCCGAACGGCGCCGCGAACTCCGTCACCGGCGACGGGGCCAGCCCAAACACCGAGCGGTAGAACAGCGCCGCCTCCTCGAAGTGGTCGAACGGCTGCGTGAGGGCCACGTGATCGATTCCGAAAACCCCGGCGCCGCGGGCCGTTTCCCCGGTCGGCACGAAGTCGTCGCGCCAGTCGTCGCCGCAGAGGAACACCTGGGTCCCGTCCGGCGCCGCGATCGACGCCAGGTCGGCCTCGCGCGGCCCCCGCACCCGGGGCAGGACCGGCGCGCGCAGCGCCTCCGCGCGGGCGGCCGAGCGCACCGGGTCGGTGCTGGCCAGCGCGACCGCGCCGACGGCACCGTGCGCCGCGCCGCCTTCGTTGACCACCACCCGGGCGTCGCCCTGCTCCCACAGCTCGACCGGCTTGGTCCGGTGCACGCCGGTGCGCGCGAATCCCAGTGAAGCCAGCACCCGGCCCGCGCCGGGATCGGTCACGACCTCGGCGAACGCGTGCCCGGTCAGCGACGGCGCGGCCGGCAGCTCGAGCACGCCCAGGGATTCCTTCAGCGCGAGCAGGGACCGCAGGGCGTCGACCGCGGCCGGGCGCGGGTCGGCCTGGCGGAACACGTCGTTGAAAACTTCCAGGGACAGCGGTCCGCGGTAGCCCGCGGCGAGCACGTGCCCGGTGAACGCGGTCAGGTCGAAGTCGCCCTGGCCGGGGAAGAGCCGGTGGTGCCGGCTCCACGGCAGCACGTCCATCGGCAGCTTCGGCGCGTCGGCGAGCTGCAGGAAGAAGATCTTCTCGCCGGGGATCGCGCGGATCGGGGCCGGGTCGTGGCCCTTCGACAGGATGTGGAAGCTGTCGAGGCAGACCCCGAGCGCGGGGTGCGCGGCCCGGCGGACGATGCGCCAGGCGTGCTCGTAGCCGCTGACGTGCCGGCCCCAGGCCAGTGCTTCGTAGGCGACCCGCATCCCGCGGGTCGCGGCCAGCTCCGCCAGTGCGTGCAGTTGTTCCGCGGCCAGTTCGTCGTCGTCGATCGCCTCGGGCGCGACCGAGGAGCAGACCAGCATGGTGTCCGCGCCGAGCTCGGCCATGACGTCGAATTTGCGCGCCGCGCGGCGCAGGTTGGCCGCGTGCAGCTGCGGCGGGACGGCTTCGAAGTCGCGGAACGGCTGGTAGAGGTCGATGGACAGGCCGAGGTCGGCGCAGCGGCGGCGGATTTCGGCCGGGCTCGACGGGGAGACGACCAGGTCGTTCTCGAACAGTTCGACCCCGTCGAACCCGGCCGCGGCGGCTGCGGCGAGCTTGTCTTCCAGGGTGCCGGACAGGCAGACGGTGGCGATGGCGGTGCGCGGTTCAGGCAGCACGGGCGGCCTCCCCTTCCAGGCTGTCGAAGTGCCGCAGCATCCGCGCCGGGTCAGGCTCGGCGCCGGTGAACAACCGGAACGATTCGGCCGCCTGCAGCACGACCATGCCGCCGCCGTGCAGCACCCGGCAGCCACGGGCGCGGGCGGCGGCCAGCAGCGGCGTTTCCAGGGGGCGGTAGACGATGTCGGCCACCCACAAGTCTTCGTGCAGGAGCTCGGCCGGGACCGGCGAACCGGGATGGGCGGCCATCCCGGTCGGGGTGGCGTGCACGAGGCCGTCGGCGCGGGCGAGCGCGGTCGGGTCGCCGGTTCGCGCGCGGCCTTCGCCGAACCTGTGCTCCAGCGCCCCGGCCAGCCGGGCGCTCCGGCGGTCGTCGACGTCGTGGACGGTGAGCCGCCCGGTGCCCAGCGAGAGGAGTGCGTGGGCGACCGCCGCACCCGCTCCCCCGGCGCCGAGCAGCACGACGTCGTCCAGCGGGACGTCCGGCAGGCCGCGGGTGAGGCTGCGGGCGAACCCGGTCGCGTCGGTGTTGTGGCCGATGGCGCGGTTCTCGCGGAAGACGACGGTGTTGACCGCGCCGAGCGCTTCGGCTTCCGGCGACAGTTCGTCGAGGTGCGGCAGGACGGCCTGCTTGGCCGGGTGGGTGACGTTGAGGCCGTCGAACCCGGCGAGCCGGGCGGCGGCGAGGACGTCGGCGACCGGGCGGCGCAGCACGTCGAGGTCCAGCCGGCGGTAGAGGTAGCGGAGGCCGAGCTCGTCGGCCTCGCGTTCGTGCAGGGCCGGGCTGGCGGACGGCCCGATGCCCGTGCCGACGAGCCCGATCAGGTAGCTGGTCACGCGGTGCCCTCCATCGCTAATGTACGAACTAGTACGTTCACGTTAGCGCGGCGACAGCTCCCGCGGAAGCCCTGGGCTAAAGTGGGGCCGTTCACCTGCAGCGGAGGGAGCCCGGTGGCCGCACCATCGTCGGAAGCCGAGCGCCAGCGCGACAAGGACCGGACGCGCGCCGACATCCTCGCGGTGGCCACGCGCGAGTTCGCGGACAAGGGCTACACCGGCGCCCGGGTCGACGAGATCGCCGCCCGCACCAGCACCACCAAGCGGATGATCTACTACTACTTCGGCGGCAAGGAACAGCTCTACATCGCCGTGCTGGAGCAGGCGTATTCCGCGCTCCGGGCCTCGGAACGGCAGCTCGACGTCGAGCACCTCGAACCGGAGGACGCGCTGCGGCAGCTGGCCGCGCTGACCTTCGACCACCACGAGGCGAACCCGGACTTCATTCGGCTGGTCAGCATCGAGAACATCCACCACGCGGAACACCTCTCGCAGTCGGAGATCCTGGCCGGACTGGCCGACCCGGCCCTCGGCGGGATCGCCCGGATCCTCGAGCGGGGCCGGAAGGCCGGCCTGTTCCGGGAGGACGTCGACGCGCTCGACGTCCACATGGTCATCAGCTCGTTCTGCGTGTTCCGGCTGGCGAACCGGCACACGTTCAAGGCGATCTTCGGCCGCGACATGCTCGACCCGGCCCGCCGCGAGCACTACCGCTCGATGCTCGGCGACCTGGTGATCGACTACCTGACCGCCTGAAATCCCGCTCTTGACACCCGGGGTCCGGTCTCGCACTCTCTATTAACTAACTAGACCGTACATTGCTTCCCCGCCGAACTCTGCGCACCGAAGCACAGACGTCAGGAGAAGAGTTCCCGTGACCGGATCGATGCCCCGCAAGGCGGCGCTGGCCGCCTGGATCGGCAGCGCGCTCGAGTACTACGACTTCTTCATCTACGGCACCGCCGCCGCGCTCGTGTTCGGCAAGGTGTTCTTCCCCGCCTCCTCCCCCGCCACCGGTACCCTGCTGGCCCTGGCCACCTTCGGCGTCGGCTACCTCGCCCGGCCGGTCGGCGCGTTCGTCCTCGGCCACGTCGGCGACCGGTTCGGCCGCAAGCGGGTGCTCGTCTTCACCTTGCTGCTCATGGGTTTCGCGACGTTCTGCGTCGGCTGCTTGCCGACGTACGGGAGCGTCGGCGTCCTCGCCCCGGTTCTGCTGGTCGTGCTCCGCCTGCTGCAGGGACTTTCCGCGGCCGGCGAGCAGGCCGGCGCGAACTCGATGTCGCTGGAGCACGCCCCGGAGCACCGGCGCGCCTACTTCACCAGCTTCACCCTGAGCGGCACGCAGGCCGGGCAGATCCTGGCCACCGCGATCTTCCTGCCGGTCGCCGCGCTGCCGCAGGAAGACCTGCTCACCTGGGGCTGGCGGCTGCCGTTCTGGGGCAGCGCGCTCGTGGTGGTCGTCGGCTTCGTGATCCGGCGCAAGCTCGACGAGACGCCGGTGTTCGAACGCACCGAGGTCGCGAAACTGCCGGTCGCCGTCCTGTTCCGGCAGCACTGGGCGGACGTCCTGCGCGTGATCGTCGCGGCGACGATCGCCTCGGTGAGCACGATCTTCACCGTCTACGCGCTGAGCTACGCGGTCAACACGATCGGCCTGTCCCGCACCCCGATGCTCTGGGTGGGCGTGCTGGCGAACATCGTCGCGCTGGCGGCCATCCCGCTGCTGGCCGGGCTCGCCGACCGCGTCGGCCGCAAACCGGTGTTCATCACCGGCTGCCTGGCCTGCGGCGTGCTGATCTTCCCGTACCTGTGGTCGATCTCGATCGGCTCGTACGCGCTGTTGTTCGTGCTCGGCATCGCGCTGTTCGGCGTGGCGTACTCCGGGATCAACGGCGTCTGGCCGGCGCTCTACGGTGAGATGTTCAGCGCCCGGGTCCGCCTGTCCGGCATGGCGATCGGCACCCAGATCGGCTTCGCGGTGGCGGGCTTCGCCCCCAGCGTCGTGGCGGCGATCGGCTCCGGCAAGCAGGACTGGCTCGGCGTCGCGATCTTCACCGCGGCGGTGTGTGTGGTGGCGGCCCTGGCCGCGGCGACGGCCCGGGAGACCCACCGGGTGCCGACCGCGCAACTGGGCGGCGCGGCACCCGCGGTACCGTCCACTGTGGTCGCGTCCGCTGTGGACGGTTAGAACGGAACGCCGACCGCGGCCGCGAGCGCGCGCACCGCGGTCCACAGCCCGGCGCCGGCGGTCGCGAGGCCGCCGGCGTCCCGGAGCAGGTCCCGGGCCCGGCGCACCTTCGCGCCCACGCCGCCTCCGCCGCGCACGACGTCCCGGTCGACCTCGTCGAGGGCGTCGTGCACGGCGTCCTTCGTGGCCGGCGGCAGCCGGGCCGTGTCGAGTTCCGCGCGGACCGCCCGCACCAGCGAGGCGACCTGCCGCGCGTCGAAGCCGCGGTGGATCTCCTGGTGCCCGCCGTAGTTGTTGTTGATGTCGCCGTGGACGGCGTTGTTGACCGTCCCCGCCCTGACCTCGCCGTGGAAGTGGACGCCGTCCATCTAGCGCCTCCCGCTCCGGCGGCGCCGCTCGCGCGCCGCCTTGGCCATCACCAGCCCGATCGACGACACCACGCCACCCAGCGCGACCAGCGCGAAGCCGATCGCGCCCAAGGGCACCCCGCCGAAGACGTCCGGACCGAGCGGCGAGGGCGGCGCGGCGAACGAACCCGCCGACATCTCGCCCGCGGTCGCCTTCATGAACCGGAAGATCCCCGACGCGAACAGGCCGAAACCGGTCAAGCTCATGAGCACCCCGAGGACCATGATCGGCCGGCCGAGCCCCTTCCCGGTCGCCATCAGGGAGAGCGCTTCGCCTTGCGGAGTGGTGAACTCGTACCGGTGGTGCTGCCGGTTGTCGTAGTTGTTGTTGACGTCGCGCCCGGCGTTGTTGATCGTCCCGGCGGACACGTCCCCGAACGAGACGCCGCCGGACGACGAACGCTGCCAGGTCCTGGTGTGCGCCGCGCCGGGGCCGCCGTCGGAGTACACCGCGGCGACCGGACCGAACTCGAGCCGGTCGCCGTTGCGCAGCGGGTGGTCCTGCCTCGGCGCCAGCCGCTGCCCGTTGACCCACGTGCCGTTGCGCGACCCGGCGTCGGCCACCCACGTCCCGCGCGCGTCCTGGCGGATCCAGGCGTGTCGCATCGACACCTGGTCCGACGGCAGCCGCAGGTCCGCGTCGGGTCCGCGCCCCACCAGCCACGAGCCGCGGCGCACCGCCAGGCGCGCCCCGGTTCCGCCGAGCGTTTCGATCCTCGCCTCGCCCACCGGCCCTCCTCACGCCGCACGGCTCCCTTCAAGGAAGAGCCGTGCGGCGGCCGAGGGATATAGAGCGAACGGGTGAACCCGTTCAGACCTTCGGGGCTGAAGTGTCCGTAGCCTTCACCCGCTCCAAGAGCAACTGCGCAACGTCGCGCACATCGACGTTCTCCGCCTTCTGCTCGCTCTGCCGCTGAACCAGCCCATCGGTCAGCATCACGCGGCAGAACGGGCAGCCCGTCACGATCGTCTCGGCGTCCGTGGCGATCGCCTCGTCCACCCGCTCCAGGTTGATGCGCTTGCCGATCTGCTCTTCCATCCACATGCGGGCGCCACCCGCGCCGCAGCACAGCGCGCGGTCCGCGTGGCGGGGCATCTCGGTCAGCGAAGCGCCCGTCGCGCCGACCAGTTCGCGCGGCGGCGTGTAGACCTTGTTGTGGCGCCCGAGGTAGCACGGGTCGTGGTAGGTGACCTTCGGGCCGTCCTCCACCGGCTTCACCGGCGTCAACTGCCCGCCGCGGACCAGGCGGTTGAGCAGTTGCGTGTGGTGGACGACCTCGTAGTGGCCGTCCAGCTGCGGGTATTCCCGGCTCAGCGTGTTCAGGCAGTGCGGGCAGGTCGTGACGATCTTGCGCAAGCGCGGCTCGCGGCCCTCGAAGACCGCGTTCAACGTCTCAGCCGTCTGCTGCGCCATCATCTGGAAGAGGAACTCGTTGCCCGCCCGGCGCGCCGGGTCACCGGTGCAGGACTCCTCCTTGCCCAGCACCACGTACTTCACCCCGGCGATGTGCAGCAGCTCGGCCGTGGCCCGGACGGTCTTGCGCGCCTGGTCGTCGAACGCGCCCGCGCAGCCGACCCAGTAGACGTACTCGACGTCCTCGGCCAGCTCGCCGTCGAACACCGGGACGTCGAAGCCGATGTCCTTCGTCCAGGCCAGCCGCTCGGAGTTGTTCTGGCCCCACGGGTTGCCCTTGGTCTCCAGGTTCTTGAACAGCCCGCCCAGCTCGGTCGGGAACGCCGACTCGATCATCACCTGGTAGCGGCGCATGTCGACGATGTGGTCGACGTGCTCGATGTCCACCGGGCACTGCTCGACGCACGCGCCGCAGGTGGTGCACGACCACAGCACGTCCGGGTCGATGACGCCGCCGTCGTCCTCCGGGCCGACCAGCGGGCGCGCGCCCTCGTGCTCGGTGCCCGCGAGGATGTAGGGCGCCTCCTCGAACAGGTTGTCGCGCAGGTTCATGATGACGAGCTTGGGGGACAACGGTTTCCCGGTGTTCCACGCCGGGCACTGCGACTGGCAGCGGCCGCACTCGGTGCACGTGGCGAAGTCCAGCATGCCCTTCCAGGTGAAGTCGCCGATCTTGCCGCGGCCGAACGTGTCGTCCTCGCCCGGGTCCTCGAAGTCGATCGGCTTGCCGCCGGACTCCATCGGCAGCAGCGGGCCGAGCGCGTCCGGCAGCCGCTTCGCCGAGACGTTGATCGGCGCCACGAAGATGTGCAGGTGCTTGGAGTAGAGCACGATCGACAGGAACACCAGCATGACGCCGATGTGCAGCAGCAGGCCGACGGTTTCCAGCACCTCGGTCGTCGAGTGCCCGAGCGGCTCCAAGAGGTTCCCGACGCCGAGCGAGACGTACGCGCCGGAGTCGTACGGGAAGTTGCCGGACGCCGCGGAGGCGCCGCGGAAGAAGAACATCGTCCAGACGACGTTGAAGATCATCAGCAAGATGAGCCACGCGCCGCCGGTGTGCGAGCCGTAGAACCGGGACGCGCGGTCCTTGCGCTCGGGGGCGTTCCGGATCCGGATGATCGTGAACACGCCGAGCGAGACGGCCACGGCGACGGCGATGAAGTCCTGCAGGAACCCGAGCACCCCCCAGTGGCCGATCCACGGGATGGCGAACTTCTCGTCGAACAGGGCGCCGTACGCCTCGAGGTACACCGAAGCGAGGATCACGAAGCCCCAGAACGTGAAGAAGTGCGCCAGGCCGGGCACCGACCACTTCAGCAGCTTGCGCTGGCCGAAGACCTCGCGCACCTGCGCGAAGACCCGGGCACCGAGCTCGTCGGAGCGCTTGGTGTCGGGCTGGCCGGCCTTGATCAGCCGGTACAGGAAGGCCACGCGCTTGCCGGCGACGGCGAGGCCGACGACCGTCATGAGCAGGCCGAGGATGAGACGAACGAGCACGAGTCCTCCGCGTCGTGATGGAAGGACCGGCTCAGTGCGAGCCGGTGTAGTACCGGCACGCCTTGCACGCGTACCGCATCTTCGCGATCCGCCAGTGCTTCCGGTACAGATCGAGGTCGGGCGAGCGCCGGACGCCGAGGCGCTGGTAGCGCCCGGGCCGCCGGCCGGTTTCGTACTGCTCGGTCGCGCGGCCGAGGTGGGCGCGCCGCAGCACGCACCCCCGCGTCCGGCACCGGCCGAGCGCGGTGCGGCAGAACCGGTGCAGGAGCACGAGATCGCCGGTCACTTCTTCGACCACGCCGTAGCCCGGGTGGTCACCCGGCCCGGCGAGCCGCACCGGCAGCCCGCAGTACGCGCATTTGAGCGTGCAGGGAAGACAGCCGGTGAGGTGCCGGATCCGCAGTTCGCGCCGGTCTTCGGAGCCGGGTCCTCGGACGCGCGACGCCATGAAGCCTCCCGGGACGACTGTGATCGGCACCACTGTCTGCTACTGGAGGGTAATGAGGAGGTCACGGCACGCGACAGGACCGGACGGCCTAGTTTGATTGCGCTGTTCGAAGCAATTTTTGGAGGAAGGATCACCTTACTGTCCGTAGAGCGGACGCTTAACCTCGCGAATCGTACGTTCGGCCCTGCTGCGGCCTCCGTGTCCCCCGCCACAATCCCGGCATGACCTACCACCCGGTTCCCTACCGGCCCGCCCGGCTGCCCGACGCCGAAGCCCTCGCCCGGGTCGCCGCACTCCGGCAGCAGATGGAAACCCGGCGCTCGGTGCGCATGTTCTCCTCCGACCCGGTCCCCGAACGCGCGGTGCTCGACGCGATCGCGGTCGCCTCCACCGCGCCGAGCGGCGCGCACCAGCAGCCGTGGACGTTCGTCCTCGTCTCGGACCCGCAGGTGCGCCGGCGCATCCGCGAAGCCGCCGAGGCCGAGGAACGCGTCTCCTACGACGGACGGCTCGGCGACGAATGGCTCGACGCGCTGCGGCCCCTCGGCACGGACGCGGTCAAGCCCCACCTGACCGACGCGCCGTACCTCATCGTCGTGTTCCAGCAACGGTTCGCCCTCGACGACGACGGCGGCGTCCGCAAGCACTACTACGTCGACGAGTCGGTCGGCATCGCGGTCGGCATGCTCCTCACCTCGCTGCACGTGGCAGGCCTCGCGGCACTGACGCACACGCCGTCCCCGATGCGGTTCCTCGGCGAGCTGCTCGGCCGGCCGCGCAACGAAAAGGCGTTCGCGGTGATCCCGGTCGGCTACCCGGCCGACGACTGCGTCGTGCCGGACCTGCGGCGCAAGCCCCTCGACGAAGTCCTCGTGCGGATCTGACCGCCTCAGCCGGGCAGGCCGCCCGGCACATCGGGGAACGCCGGGCCCGAAAGCAGGTCCGCGCCGTGCTCCTGCCACCACGCGGCCTCGTCCGGCGTCCGCACCCCGGCGACGGACACCGCCGCCCCGGCCGCGTGCGCCGCGTCGATCAGGGCCGACAGCGGCCCGGTCACCAGCGGGTGTTGCCGTTTGGCGGCCAGGCCCGCCGCGATCCGGACCGCCGGGGCGGAGAACTCCGTCAGGCAGGTAACGTCGCCGAGACCGTGGATCTCCGCCCGCACCCCGATTTCCGCCAGTACCTTGAAGTTGTCGGCCGCGTCGCCGACGTCCAGGGCCGCCGCCGGGAAGCCGGGGCGCAGGCGGTCCGGCGCCAGGCCCGTGTCCTCCAGGACACGCCGGATTTCGCCGACCAGTTCCGGGTCGGCCGCCTGCTGCGCCGTCAACTCGACGACCAGCGGGACCTCGAGTCCGGACGCGGCCAGCCGTTCGGCCGCCGTACGCAGCAGCCAGGTGCCCAGCGGGAGCGCCAGCCCGGTCTCCGCGGCGAGCCGCACGCACGTCTCGTGCGGCAGCACGCCTTCGGCGGGATGGTTCCAGCGCAGCCGCGCCTCCACGCCCTCGGCCGAGCCGGTCGTCGCGGACACCAGCACGCGGTAGCGGGCTTCGACCTCGCCGTTCTCCCACGCGCCCGCCACCGACGCGGCCAAGCCGAAGTCGTGCCGGTCGCGCCGGTCCAGCTCGCGGTCGAACAGGCCCCACTGGTTGCCCGTCCGCTGGGCGCGCCGCAGGGTCAGGTCCGACGCCCGGAGCAGCTCCGCGGGCGTGCTGTCGCGCGGCGGCCGGTGGACGACGCCGATGGCGGCCGACACCGCGACCCCGCGCTGCCCGTCGACGTACTCCGCTTCGGCGAGCTCTCGGGTGATCCGGCGGACGAGCGTCACGACGCCCGGGGTGTCCGCCGTGTTCTGGACGAGCACGCCGAATTCGTCGCCGCCGAGCCGGGCCACGAGCGCGGTCTCCGCTTCGAAGACCGTCTTCAGCTTCGCGGCGACACCGCGCAGCACGCGGTCGCCGAGCTCCTGGCCGAGCCCGCCGTTGATCTGCGAGAAGCCGTCGAGGTCGAGGTGGAACAGGGTGACCCCGCGGACCGGGTCCGCGTCGCGCAGCAGGGTTTCCAGCCGGGTGCTGAAGAACTGGCGGTTCGGCAGCCCGGTGAGGACGTCGTGGAGGGCCTGGTGGCTCAGCCGCCTCTGCAGCAGCGAGACCTCGGTGTCGTCGTCGACGATCGTGAGCACCTGCCGGGGCACGCCGACCGCGTCCCGGATGACCGACGCGGAGAAGGTCGCCCACATCGGCTCGCCGTCCCGGCCGACCAGGCGGCGCCCGGCGCGCAGCCGGTGCAGCCGGCCCGCCACCAGCTCGCCGTAGCTTTCCCGCAGCTGCGCGACGTCTTCGGGGTGCACCAAGTCGAACAGCGTCATCGCGGCGATCTCCGCCGGCGTCCGGTTGAGCGTCTTGGCGAGCGCGGTGTTGGCCCGCAGCACCCGGCCGTCCAGCTCGGTGAGCGCCACGCCGCTGGCCGAGCCGGCGAACACCTCCTCGAACTGCGCGCGGCTGATGACGTGCTTCTGCCGCGTCTCCTGCTCGACCTTCAGCAGCGCGCGGCTCAGGCCTTCCTGCCGCTTCTGGATGTCCTCGCGCAGCATCTCGCCGTAGCCGGAGCTGAAGGCGCCGAGCACCAGCACGACCCGCTCGGCCAGCCGGTCGACCCCGCGCAGTTCCGGTTCGCGCAGCAACGCCTTGCCCAGCACCTCCAGGCTGCGGCGCAGGCTGCCGGCGCCGACGCAGCGCAGCTCGACGAGCCGTCCGCCCGCCGCCGCGGCCGCCTCGGTGCCCGGCGGATCGCTCGCCACCGCCTCGAACAGCCGCCCGGCCAGGACGGCCAGCTCACGCTCGATCTCCTCGGGCGTGTGCGGCAGGTAGGCGGTCGTGCTGATCAGGTAACCCCACTTGCGCGCGACCACGCCGAGCCGTCTCGCCGCGTGGTCGGCGGACGGTTTCTTCCGCGGGTCGTCGCCGCGGGGATGGGGAGCAGTCACCTCAGGCTGTCCAAGGGTTCAGTGCACACACCGGTTCGGGTCAATCGATATATCTTGGCCCGGAATTGTGCGACACGCACGGGTTCAGTTTCGTCCGATCGAGTGATAACCCTCCGGAGCGACACCCAGCTGGCCCTGCAGCCAGGACCGGGTGGCACTGCGGTATTCGCCGGCGTTTTCGTGCAGCGCCACGGAATGGCCCGCGCCGGGCAGCACGAACATCGACAACTTCGACTGATCGGCGTAATAGGCCGCTTCCTGGGCCCGAAACACGGCCGCGTCGGAACAGTCGTGAGTGGTAAGGCGGGTTCTAACCCGCCTTACCACTCACGACCGGTGCGGCAGGCTGCTCAGCGCAGGGAGAATGTGGCCAGGTTGAGCGGGCCGTCGAACGTCAGGTACACGTCGTGCCTGCCGTTCGCCTTCGCCAGGGCCGCGGTGACCGTCGTGTAGGCGTAGTGGTCACCCGTCGAGGCCACCGGGACCGTGCCCAGCACGCGGCCGGTCGGTGAGTCCAGGCGCACCGTGATGCGCGAAGACGCCGTCGCGGACACCGAGGCCGAGAACCGCGCCGGTCCGTTCAACGCCACGTTCCGGTATGCCACCCAGCTGCCGGCCGCGGCGGCGACCGAGGTGCCCGAGACCTTGGACGTGTCCGTCAAGGTCGTCCCGGAGTAGTCGTCGAAATTCTGGGCCTGGGTCAGGCGGCTCAGGTCCCGCGGCTGGGGGCGCTCCCCCGGCACGTACACCGGCTGCGGCGCCGAGAGTTCGGAGGCGTTGCGGCCCACCGAGAACTCGTACACCCCCGCCGCGACCACGGACCGTTCCCGGGCGACGTCCCAGGACGCCAGGTCCGCCACGGGCACCTCGAACCGCACCGTGCGGGTCTCCTTCGGCTTCAACGTCAGCTTCGAGAAGTCCCGCAGCCGCTGCACGCCGGAGTTCTTCGAGTAGAGCTGGACGACGTCGGACCCGCTGCGGGCGCCGGTGTTCGTCACGTCGACGCTCACCCGGACCTGGTCACCGGACCGGACCGCCCGCACGTTGTCGTAGCGGAAGCTGGTGTAGCTCAGCCCGTAACCGAACGGGAACAGCGGCTTCCCGCGGTAGTACTGGTAGGTCATCCCGGTCTTGGCGATGTCGTAGTCCAGGATGCTCGGCAGCCCGGCGTCGGAGGCGTACCAGGTCTGCGTCAGCCGCCCGCTCGGGTCCTGGTCGCCGAAGAGCACGTCGGCGACGGCGTGCCCGGTTTCCTGCCCGGCGTGGCTGGTCCACAGGATGCCGGGCACCGACAGGGTGTCCCAGCCGGTCGTCGGGTAGCTGTTCTCCACCACGACGACCGTGTGCGGGTTCGCCTTCTGCACCGCCTCGATCAGCGCGCGCTGCGCCGGGGCGAGCTCGGTGCTGGTGCGGTCGTTGGCCTCGCGGCCGTTGATGAACGGCATGCTGCCGACCACGACGACGGCGGTGTCCGCGTCCTTGGCCGCGGCGACCGCGCTGCCGACGCCGCTGGTCAGCACGTCCCGGCCGAACTTCGTCGCGTGCGCGGCGTCCGGGGAGGAGATGGTCAGGACGCCGTCCGCGCCGACGACCGCGAACTTGTTCGGGCCGAACCACGGCTCGTTGACCTCGTTGCCCGCGTACTCGAGCACGTAACTGCCGTCCGGCTGCGCGTCGAGCTTCAGCTGCTGCTGGACGAACCAGCCGGCCGGCTGGTCGACGTCGTTCACCAGGGCGCCACCGGAGTAACTGAGGAACTTGCCGTTCGCGGCGGCGCGCAGCGTGTTCTTGCCCGCGCCCCAGTCGTAGACGTCGAAGGACTCGGCGGTGCCCGCCACGGTCCCGCCCGCGGTGACCTTGCCGGTGGTCGCGGGGGCCGTCAGGTACCGGCCGGTGGACAGGTCCTTCAGCGCGATCCGGTCGACGCCTTCGGACGAGGCGACCGTGCCCGCCGAGCCGAGCCGCTCCTTGATGCCCTGCAGCGGCGTGACCTTGTACTGCATCGCGCCGGCGTACCAGTCCTCGTACAGCGTGTTCGACAGCGGGCCGACGACCGCGATCTTCTTGTTCTGCGCGGCGTTCAGCGGCAGCGCGCCGCCGTTGTTGCGCAGCAGCACCATCTGCGCGTCGGCGGTCTTGCGCACCAGCGCCTGGTGCTCCGGCGACCCGATGACGGCCGGGGTGATCTTCGCGTACGGGTTGCGCCCCGGCGGGTCGAACTCGCCGAGCCGGAACCGCAGCGAAAGCAGGTGGCGGTCGGCGTTTTCGACGTCGGCCATGGTCAGGAAGCCCTTGGCCAGTGCCTCCTTGACCGCGGCGACGGTGATCGAGCCGTCGGTGTCGTTGTCGGTGAAGCTGTCGAGCCCGGCCTTGATCGCCGCCGCGTCCGCTTCGGCCTTGGTGGCGTAGTACTTCTCCGAGTTGACCAGGTTGGACGGTGCGCCGGCGTCGCTGACGACGGCGATGTCCTGCGGCGCCCACTTCCGCAGCTTGCCGTCGAGGTCCGGGCTCACGTGGTTGGGCCGCCCGTTGACCAGGTTGTACGACGGCATGACGGCGTTGGCCGCGCCGGCCTGCAGCGGGATCTTGAACGCCTGCTCGTCGTAGTCGTGCAGGATCTTCGGCGGCACCGAGGAGTTGCTGGTGTCGCGGTTGACCTCGTTGTTGTAGGCGAGGAAGTGCTTCAGCGTCGGGGCGGCCTGCAGGTACCGCGGGTCGTCGCCCTGCATGCCGCGGCCGTAGGCGGTCGCGAACTCGCCGGTCAGGTAGGGGTCTTCGGAGTAGCCCTCTTCGTTGCGGCCCCACCGCGGGTCGCGCAGCAGGTTCACCACCGGCGCCCAGAGGTTCAGGCCCCACAGCGTCGGGTTGCGGGCGTTGAAGCCGCGCGCCTCCTGCCCGACCGCCGCGCCCACCTGCTTCACCAGCGCCGGGTCCCAGGTGGTGGCCAGGCCGATGGCCTGCGGGAACACGGTGCCGTCCGCCTTGACGACGGCACCTTTGTTGTCGTAGTCGGTCGACCAGGCGACGCCGTGCAGGGCTTCGGTGCCGGTCTTGAAGACCCCGATGCCGAGCCGCGGGATGGCCGGTTCGTACTGGTGCAGCAGCGAGATCTTCTCGTCCGCCGTCAGCCGGGACAGCAGGTCGTCGATCCGGGTGGCCAGGGGCAGCGACGGATCGCGGAAGGGCGGGGGCGGCGCCGCGAGCGCCGGCGAGGGGGCCAGCAGCAGGGTCGCGGCCACCGCCGGGACGAGGGCACGGCGGAAGAGGGACAGGCGCACGGACGGCCTCCGATTCGTCGAATCGTTTCGACGGCGTGGCGCGGAACATTCGCGTCGAACGGCGGGGAACCCGACGACTATTACAGCCGTGTGAGCGCGCGGTCAAGAGTCGTTGGGAACGCTCCCAGGACACGTGATCGAACTCGGCTTCTCCGGCTCTGAGCTGCGGAAAGAACCGTCAACAGCGCCTTTCGACACTTTCGACGAACACGCCGGTCGTCGAATAGTCGTCGAATACCGGCAAACGGCGAATGATGCTTGTGTTTCGGGCGGGTGTCACTTACCTTCGTGCCATCGTCGATGCGCTTCGACACCCCATCTCCTCCCCGTCCCCAGGAGGCCGCCCGTGGTCACGATCAACGACGTCGCCAACGCGGCCGGGGTCGCCCCCAGCACGGTGTCGTACGTGATCAGCGGCAAGCGCTCGATCTCGCCGAAGACCCGGCGGCTGGTCGAGGACAGCATCCGCAAGCTCGGTTACCACCCGCACGCCGGGGCGCGCGCGCTGGCCAGCAGCAAGACCAACGTGCTCGCGCTGGTCGTGCCGCTGCGCACGGACCTCAACGTCGCCGTCGTGATGGAGTTCGTCGCCTCGGCGGTCACCGCGGCCCGCGCGCACGACCACGACCTGCTGCTGCTCACCAAGGACGAAGGACCGGCCGCGCTGCAGCGGGTGGCGTCCTCGGCGATCGCCGACGCGCTGATGGTGATGGACGTCGAAACCGCCGACCCGCGGGTGCCGATGCTGCTGGCCCTCGACCTGCCGGTGGTGCTGATCGGCGTGCCCGACCACCCGGCCGGGCTGAGCTGCGTCGACCTCGATTTCACCGCGGCGGCCTCGGCGTGCGTCGCGCACCTGGCCGAGCTCGGCCACCGCTCGATCGCGCTGATCGGCCCGTCCCCGGCCGTCTACCGGCGCGGGACGAGCTACGCGACGCGGTTCCTGCGCGGCTTCGACGAAGCCACGAAGAGCCGGGACGTGCGCGCGGCCTCCCACGCGTGCGCCCACTCCTACGAGGCGGTGAGCGCCTGTCTCGACGAGCTGCTCGCCGGCGATCCCGGCCTGACCGGCCTGGTCGTGCACAACGAGGCCGTGCTGCCCGGGCTGCTGTCGGACCTGCGCCACCGCGGCCTGCGCGTGCCCGAGGACATCTCGGTCATCGCCGTCTGCCCGGACAGCATGGCCGAGCAGCACGTCGTCTCGCTGACCAACGTGGCCATCCCGGCCGAAGAGGTCGGTACCCAGGCCGTCGAAATGACCATGCGCCGGCTCGCCGGCCACACCACCCCGGAGGTCCGGCTGCTCGGACCCCGCCTCACCCGGCGCGACAGCACCGCCGCGCCGCGAGCCTGACTCGGTCCTGCTTCGCCGTTGAAGGAGAATCACCATGCCCGTAGTCCGTCGCGCCCTCGTCCTGACCGCGAGTGCCGCGAGTGCCGCGCTGCTGGCCGCCTGCAGCCCCAGCCCGGCCCCGTCCGCGCCGGGCGGCGACGGCGCCCCGGCCGCCACGTCGATCACCGAGCTCGACTACTACGCCGACGAGCAGGGATCCGCCGCCTGGCAGAAGATCCTCGACACCTGCGCCACGCAGACCGGGATCAAGATCGAGCGCCAGAAGGTGCCGACCAACCAGATGCTGCCGAAGGTCCTCCAGGGCGCCAGCTCGAAGACGCTGCCGAACCTGCTCTTCACCGACAACCCGACGCTCCAGCAGGTCGCCGCCACCGGCGCGCTGACCCCGCTGAGCGACTACGGCATCAGCACCGACGGCTACTACGACAGCATCGTCAAGGCCGGCACCTACCAGGGCAAGGTGTACGGCGTCGCCCCCGGGGTCAACGGCCTCGCGCTGATCTACAACAAGGACCTGCTGCAGGCCGCGGGCGTCGAGCCGCCGAAGACGTGGGACGAGCTGAAGACCGCCGCGGCGAAGCTGACCAAGGACGGCAAGTACGGCCTCTCCTTCTCCGCCATCTCGTCGGAAGAGGGCACCTGGCAGTTCCTGCCGTTCTTCTGGAGCAACGGCGCGGAACTTTCCCAATTGGACTCCCCGCAGGCGGCGCAGGCGCTGCAGTACGTCACCGACCTGGTGAACTCCGGTTCGGCGTCGAAGTCCGTGGTGACCTGGAGCCAGAACGACGTCGCCGACCAGTTCGTCAGCGGCAATACGGCGATGATGATCAACGGCTCGTGGAACATCGCCCGGCTCGACGAGCAGAAGTCGCTGCACTACGGCGTCGTGCCGATCCCGGTACCGCAGGCCGGCGGCAAGCCGGTGGTCGCCCTCGGCGGCGAGGTCGGCGCGGTGCCGGTGAGCAGCGGGCCCGCCCAGCAGGCCGCCGGCAAGGTGCTCTCGTGCATCCTCTCCGAGCCGACGATGCTCGAGTGGAGCAAGGCACACGCCTACATCCCGTCGAAGACGGCCGTGGCGCAGAAGTTCGGCACCGAGCAGCCGTCGATGCAGGCGTTCGTCGACGAGGTCGGCACCGCCCGCTCCCGCACCGCCGAGCTCGGCGAGAAGTACCCGAAGGTCTCGCAGGCGCTCGCTGACGCGCTGCAGGCGGCGCTGACCGGGAAGACGCCGGTCGACGCGGCCCTCAAGACCGCGCAGCAGGCGAGCGGCTCGTGACGGTCGCCGCCGCCCCGACGGTCTCGGCGGCACCCCGCGCGAACCGGAGGTCCCGCCGGGACAACCGGTTCGCCGCGTGGGCGTTCCTGCTGCCGGCCCTGGCCTACATCATCGTGTTCTTCGGCTATCCCCTGGTCGCGAACCTTGTGATGAGCACCCAGAACTACACGGTGAAGTCGTTCTACACCGGCGAAGCACCCTTCGTCGGCATCGCGAACTACTCCGCCGTGCTGAACAACCCGCTCTTCTCGACGGCGGCGCTCAACACGGTCCTGTTCACCGCCGGGTCGATCGTCTTCCAGTTCGGCATCGGCCTGGCGCTCGCGGTGTTCTTCAACGGCCGCTTCCTCGGCAGCGCGCTGCTGCGGTCGCTGCTCCTGCTGCCGTGGCTGCTGCCGCTGGTGGTCAGCGGCGCGGTCTGGCGGTGGATGTTCGACCAGGACCACGGCGTGCTCAACGCGGGCTTGCGGTTCCTGGGCTTCGACGCGGTGCCGTGGCTGAGCAGCACGAGCTGGGCGCTGCCGGCGGTGATCGTCACCAACATCTGGATCGGCATCCCGTTCAACCTGGTGATCCTGCACGGCGGGCTGCGGGCGATCCCGGCGTCGCTCTACGAAGCCGCGGCGCTCGACGGCGCCGGGGCGTGGCAGCGGTTCCGGCACGTCACCTGGCCGCTGCTGCGGCCGGTCACCGGGATCGTGCTCATGCTCGGGCTGGTCTACACGATCAAGGTGTTCGACGTGATCATGGTGGTCACCGGCGGCGGGCCGGCCGGCTCGACCCAGACGCTGACCACCTGGTCGTACCGGCTGTCCTTCCAGGACTTCGCGTTCGGGCAGGGCGCGGCGGTCGGCAACGTCCTTATCGTGGTGGCAACCCTCTTCGGGCTGCTCTACCTGCGTTCGGCGAAGGCGACCTTGGCGGAGGCGGCATGAAGACGGCGAACTGGCCGCGGACGGTGCTCGGCGTGCTGATCGTCGCGGTGCTGCTGTTCCCGCTGTACTGGATGGTCAACGCCTCGCTGCAGCCCAGCGGCGCGCTGCTGCGCCCCGACCCGGCGTTCTTCCCCGTCGGCGGCACGCTGGACGGCTACCGCAAGGCCGTCTCGACGCAGGGGCCGAACCTGCTCTCCAGCGTCGTCGTCGCGCTCGGCACGGTCGTCGTGTCGCTGGTCGTGGCGGCACCGGCGTCGTACGCGCTGGCCCAGCTGAAGGTGCGCGGCGGCCCGGTGCTGGTGTTCGTGCTGCTCATCGTGCAGATGATCCCCGGGATCGTGATGGCCAACGCGCTCTACACGGTGTTCAGCAACCTCGGCCTGATCGACAACTACCTCGGGCTGGTGCTCGCCGACTCCACCGCGACCATCCCGTTCGCCATCCTGCTGCTGCGGGCGTTCATGATCTCCGTGCCGAAGGAGCTCACCGAAGCGTCCCGGGTGGACGGTGCCGGGTACTGGCGCACGTTCGGCTCGATCATCCTGCCGGTCAGCCGCAACGCCCTCGTCACCGCCGGGCTGTTCTCGTTCCTGTTCGCCTGGGCGGACTTCCTGTTCGCCGTCACCCTGACCACCGGGCAGTCGTTCGAGCCCATCACCGTGGGCATCTACCGGTTCGTCGGCAACCAGTCCGCCGACTGGAACGGGATCATGGCCACCGCCGTCCTCGCCGCGATTCCCGCGGCCGTCCTGCTGGTCGTCGCCCAGCGCTACGTCGTCGCCGGGCTCACCAGCGGCGCCGTCAAAGACTAGTTCCCCTCTCCAAGGAGATTTCGTGATCGCCACGACCGAAGACGGCCGCTCGCTCGAAGTCAGCGTGCGCCACGAGGTGCTGCGCATCGAGCCGTGGGGTGACGGCAGCCTGCGCGTGCGGGCCGGACGGCACCGCATCCTCGACGACGTCCCGGGTGCGCTGCTGCCCGCGAAGCCGTCCGCCGCCACCGCCTCGGTGGAGGGGCGGACCGGCCGGGTGGTCAACGGCGCGCTCACCGCGATCGTCGAGATCGCCGACACCGACACCGGGATCGACGCGCAGCTGAAGTTCGTCCGCACGGACACCGGCGAGGAGCTGCTTTCTGAGCAGCGCGCCCACTTCTGGTGGCCTGGCGCGCGGCTGTTCATGCCCTCGCGCAACGGCTACGGCCGGCTGGAACAGCGCTTCAGCGCCTACGACGACGAGCGGATCTACGGGCTCGGGCAGCACACGCACGGCCGGCTCGACCAGAAGGGCCTCGTGCTCGACCTGGTGCAGCGCAACGCCGAGGTGTCGGTGCCGTTCCTGCTGTCCAGCCGCGGCTACGGGTTCCTCTGGAACAGCCCCGCCGTCGGCCGGGTCGAGCTGGCCGAGAACGGCACCCGCTGGGTCGCCGACGACGCCCGCCAGCTCGACTACTGGATCACCACCGGCGACGGCCCACGGCAGATCCTCGGCCACTACGCCGACGCGACCGGCCACGCGCCGATGCTGCCGGAGTGGGCGGCCGGGTTCTGGCAGTCGAAGCTGCGCTACCGCACGCAGGAGGAGCTCCTGTCCGTCGCGCGGGAGTACCACGAACGCGGGTTGCCGCTGTCGGTGATCGTGGCGGACTTCTTCCACTGGACGCACCTCGGCGACTGGAAGTTCGACCCGGCCGAGTGGCCCGACCCGGCCGGGCTGGTGCGCGAGCTCTCCGACCTCGGCGTCAAGCTGATGGTCTCGGTGTGGCCGTCGGTGAACCCGCTCTCGGAGAACTACCGCGAGCTGCACGAACAAGGCCTGCTGGTGGCCGCCGAGAGCGGTGTCCCGGCGCACGCGCCGTGGAAGGACAAGGGCTTCGGCGTCGAGATGCCGGTGGCGTTCTACGACGCGACGAACCCGGAAGCGCGGCGGTTCGTCTGGAACAAGGTCAAGGAGAACTACTACGACCTCGGCGTGCGCGCGTGGTGGCTGGACGGCGACGAGCCGGAGATCCAGCCGGGCCACCCGCACAACCTGGGCTTCCACGCCGGTCCGGGCGCGGAGGTGTTCAACCTCTATCCGCAGGCGAACGCGCAGACCTTCCACGACGGCATCCGCGCCGAGGGCGACGACGAGGTGGTGCTGCTGTCCCGGTCGGCGTGGGCGGGCAGCCAGCGGTTCGGGGCGGCGCTGTGGTCGGGTGACGTCGGGGCGACGTGGCCGTCGCTGCGGGCCCAGGTCCGGGCCGGGCTGAACGTGGCACTGGCCGGGATCCCCTGGTGGACGACGGACATCGGCGGCTTCCACGGCGGTGATCCCGAGTCGCCCGAGTATCGCGAACTGATGGTGCGCTGGTTCTCCTACGGTGTGTTCTGCCCGCTGTTCCGCCTGCACGGCTTCCGCGACCCGCGTCCGGCGTTCGGGCCGGAGATGACCGGCGGCCCCAACGAGGTCTGGTCGTTCGGCGAGGCCGCGTACGAGGCGATCACGGCGTCGCTGCGCCTGCGGGAACGGCTGCGGCCGTACCTGATGGAGCAGATGCGGGTGGCCCACGAGCAGGGCGTTCCCCCGATGCGGCCGGTGTTCGTCGACTTCCCCGCGGACCCGGCGGCCTGGGACGTGGACGACCAGTTCCTCCTCGGGCCGGACGTGCTGGTGGCCCCGGTGCTCGAACCGGGGGTCACCACGCGCCGGGTATACCTGCCCGCGGGCGCGACGTGGACGGACGCGGTGGCCGGAACCCGGCACGAGGGCGGCGAATGGGTCGAGGCCCCCGCGCCGGCGGAGCGCATCCCGGTGTTCCTCCGCGACGGGGCGGACCTGCCGATCCGCGACGCGTAGTCACTGCTTCCGCAGCTCGACCCACGGCTGCGGCTCGGGTTCGCCCGGCGCCCAGCCCGGCGGCCAGGTCCCGGCCACGTCGATCCGGACGTGGGCTCCGGTGAAGTCGTATTCGGTGACCGTCGCGCCCGTGAAGTCGACGGGGCCGGCGAAGGAGGCCTGCACGAAGCTCGCCTTGCGGACTTCGCAGCCCCGCAGGTCCACCGCGTAGAGCACCACGTCGTCCAGGTCGAGGTCCATCCCGGGCCAGAACCGCGGGGACTCGCGATGCAGGTGGGGCCGCAGGAGCTGCCACAGCTCGGCCTGCCAAGCGACCGGGTCCGGCCAGTCGTCGTCGAACCGGGCGGCGATGGCGTGGACGCATTCCTGGCGCCGCTCGGGGTCGCCGTCGGCCTGCTCGGCGAAGGAGGCCAGCTCGGCCAGCCGGATGGTGTGCTCGTCCGCCAGCAGCTGCGCCGAGACCTCGTCGGGCACCGGCTCCGGGGGCGCCGACGGGGTCAGCACCTCGGCGGGGCGGTCGCGGCGCAGGAGCAGCCACGCCGTGAGCGACCCGGACACGGCGCCGATCAAGGCCAGGACCGCGAACGGGGTGACGGTGGACATACCCGCCATTCTCCCGGCCGGGGCCAGCCAATTAGGTGAACCGGTGAATCCGGCGGGTGCCCCGATCCGGCAGCGGATCATCGAGCGGGAACCGGGGAGCCCGGTTCCCGCTCGCGGGATCAGGCGGACTTGATCGCGGAGATCTCGAACTCCAGCGTGACCTTGTCGCTCACCAGCACGCCGCCGGTCTCGAGCGCGGCGTTCCAGGTGATGCCGTAGTCCTTGCGGCTGATCGTGGTGGAGCCCTCGAAGCCGATGCGGTCGTTGCCGAACGGGTCCTTGGCGGAGCCCTCGAACTCGAACGGGACGGTCACCGAGCGGGTGACCCCCTTGATGGTCAGGTCGCCGGTGACGTCGAAGCTCGTGTCGCCGGTCTGCTTGATCTCGGTCGAGGCGAAGGTGACCTGCGGGTACTCGTCCATCGACAGGAAGTCGTTGCCCTTGAGGTGCCCGTCGCGGTCGGCGTTGCGGGTGTCGATGCTGTGGGCCTGGATGGTCACCTGGACGCTCGACTTCTCCGGCACGTCACCGTCGATGGTCGCGGTGCCGGTGAACTCGTTGAAGCTGCCGCGCACCTTGGTCACCATGGCGTGCCGGGCGACGAACCCGATCCGCGAGTGGGCGGCGTCGAGGGTGTATTCGCCGGTCAGCTGGGGGTAGGTGGTCGCGCTGGTCATCGTCGTTCTTCTCTCCTCGTGGTGGCGCCCCCAGGTGATTGAGGGTTCAACGACACTGTACTCACTTTGGCTGGTTGCGCAAGCAAGCTTTCGGTAGAGTCGCCGACATGGGTGATCTGTCCGCGCTCGACCCCGACGAAGCCGCCTTCTGGCGGCCGCTGATGCGCATCGTCACCGCCCTGCCGCGCGCGCTCGAGGACCAGTTCCTCCCCGAGACCGGCCTCGCGATCACCGACTACGGGGTGCTGGTCGCGCTGTCCGAAGCGCCCGAGCGCCTGCTCCGCATCTCGGCGCTGGCCGCGACCACCGGGCTGTCGCTGAGCCGGATCAGCCGGGTCGTCGACGACCTGACCCGCCGCGGCCTGGTGGAGAAGCGCAAGTGCGCCGAGGACGGCCGCGCGTCCAACGCCGTGCTGACCGCGGCCGGATTGGCCAGACTGGAGGCGGCCTACCCGGGCCACCTCGCCCGCGTGCGGGCTTCGGTGTTCGACCACCTGAGCGCCGAGGACGTCCGCACGGCCGGGCCGGTGCTGGCCCGGCTGGCCGCGGCACTGGACACCGCTCCCCCGACCGACGACTGCTGAGGACGCCGATGAGCGACAAGGGCGAGTACAAGCGCGACCAGAACTACCTCCCGGACCGCATCACGGCCGACGGCCGCGACGGCTGGCCGGTCGAGCCCGGCCGCTACCGGCTGGTGGTGGCGCGGGCGTGCCCGTGGGCGAACCGCGCGGTGATCGTCCGGCGGCTGCTGGGCCTCGAGCCGGTGCTGTCGATGGGGATCGCGGGGCCGGTGCACGACGAGCGCAGCTGGAGTTTCGACCTCGATCCCGGCGGCAAGGACCCGGTCCTGGGGATCGAGCGGCTGCAGGAGGCGTTCTTCAAGCGCGACCCGGACTACCCGCGCGGCATCACGGTGCCGGCGTTCGTCGACGTCCCGAGCGGCAAGGTCGTCACCAACGACTTCGCGCAGATGACGCTGGACATGTCGACCGAGTGGACGGCGTACCACCGGTCCGGCGCGCCCGAGCTGTACCCGGAGAAGCTGCGCGACGAGATCGACGACGTGGCGCAGAAGGTGTTCACCGACGTCAACAACGCGGTGTACCAGTGCGGGTTCGCGCGGTCCCAGGAGGCGTACGAGCACTCGTACCGGAAGCTGTTCGCCCGGCTGGACTGGTTGTCGGAGCGGCTGGCGGACCAGCGGTACCTGGTGGGCGACACGATCACCGAGGCGGACATCCGGTTGTTCACCACGCTGGTCCGCTTCGACGCGGTGTACCACGGCCACTTCAAGTGCAACCGGCAGAAGCTCACCGAGCTGCCGGTGCTGTGGGCGTACACGCGCGACCTGTTCCAGACCCCGGGGTTCGGCGACACGATCGACTTCGCGCAGATCAAGGAGCACTACTACGTGGTGCACGAGAACGTGAACCCGACGGGGATCGTCCCGCTCGGGCCGGACACCGCCGGCTGGCTCACCCCGCACGGCCGCGAGGACCTGGGCGGCCGCCCGTTCGGCGACGGGACACCGCCGGGCCCGCCGCCCGAGTCCGAGCGGGTGCCCGCACTCTGAGGTCGGCGAGTTCGTCACGGCACGTGATCCGCATCGACGGCGGTAGGCTCGCCGAGGCCGGCTAAACCGGGGAGGCGGGTCGGGCGTGGCCTGCTCATGACTGCGAACATGCCGAACGCCGAGCGGGAAATCGTGTTCCGGGCCCTGTTCGAGCGGTACTTCGGTGAGCTGACGCGGCTGGCCCACCTGCTGGGCGCCGACGACGCGGAGGACGTCGCCCAAGAAGCGTTCGTCCGCCTGCACCGGCGACGGGCCCCGCTGACCGACGAGCCGCAGGTGACCCGCCGCCTTCGCGCGAGCGTAGTGCGGCTGGTGCGAAGGCGGCGCTCGCGGCCGGACCCGCCGCTCGACGGGCTGCCCCGCCGGCATCGCGAGGTCCTCGTCCTGCGCTACGGCCTCGCCCTGGGCACGGCGGACATCGCCGAGACGCTCGCTCTTTCGCCGCGCGCGGTCGACGCTGCCGCGCAAAGCGCGCTGGAGAAGCTGCGGTGGCCCGGAGACCGATTCCCCACCCCGGCTCGGAGACGAACCTTCGCGGTGGCAGCGGCGTTCGTGGTGGCGGCGAGCGCGCTCACCGTTTCCCAGCCGCTGCCGGACACCACCGCGTACCCCGACACCCCGCGAGCGGAGGGCTCCCGGCAAACAGGACCGAACCCGTCCTATATCCGCGAGACCGTCGCCCCATGGATCCCTTCCACATCGACATCCCCCAGGCCGACCTCGACGACCTGAACGACCGCCTGGCGAGGACCCGCTGGCCCGGCGAACTTCCCGGCGCCGGCTGGTTCTACGGCGTCAACCAGCCCTACCTCGCCGACCTCGTCGACTACTGGCGGCACGGCTTCGATTGGCGCGCCCAGGAAGCCCGCCTGAACGAATACCCGCAGTTCACGACCACCATCGACGGCCAGCGCATCCACTTCCTGCACGTCCGCTCCCCCGAACCCGGCGCCACGCCCCTGATCATCACCCACGGCTGGCCCAGCACCATCGCCGACTTCCGGGACGTCCTCGGCCCGCTCACCGATCCGGCAGCCCACGGCGGTGACCCCAAGGACGCCTTCCACGTCGTCGCGCCGTCGGTGCCCGGGTTCGCCTTCTCCGGGCCGACCACCGACCGCGGCTGGAACACCCGCCGCGTCGCGAAGGCCTGGGCCGAGCTGATGCGGCGGCTCGGCTACGCCCGCTACGGCGCCCACGGGGGCGACTTCGGCAGCATCGTCTCCCCCGAACTGGGCCGCCAAGCCCCCGATGCGGTGCTGGGCGTGCACGTCAACGCCGTCGCCAACGCCGGGGTGCCGACCGCTCCCGGCGACCTCGAGCGATTATCCGAAGAGGACCGCAAAAAGGCGCAGGAAAACGCCACCTGGTGGTATGCCCACTCCGGCTACGCCACCCAGATGGCCACCCGCCCGCAGACCCTCGCCTACGCCCTCAACGACTCCCCCGCCGGGCAGCTCGCGTGGAACCTCGAGTGGTTCGTCGACTGGGATCCCACCACCACGCACCAGACCCCGGTGAGCCGGGACGCCATCCTGACCGACGTGACGATCTTCTGGCTCACCGGCACCGCCGGCTCGGCCGCGCGCCTCTACCTCGAAGCCGGGCAGGACGGCTGGGGTGAGCGGCCCGCGCCCTCCGGTGTGCCCACCGCCGTCGCGAACTTCCGCGGTGACCACGCGCTGCGCGGGCTGGCCGAGCTGTCGAACACCGTCACGCGCTGGACGGAGTACGACACCGGCGGGCACTTCGCGTCGCTGCAGGCACCCGGAGAACTGGTCGAGGACATCCGGGAGTTCTTCCGCGGCCTCTAAACCCGGCGGCGGCGGCGATCCACGGCCCCGTCGAGCAACGGCCGCAGCTCCGCGACCACCGTCTCGAGGGGCGCGACGTCCTGGTGCGCCCGCGCCAGGACGATCGCGCCCTCCAGCGCGCTCAGCATCAGCACCGCCAGGGACGCGCTGCGGGCCGGGGGCACGCCGAACTGCTCCAGGGTGGCGGCGACCGGGCGCTGCCAGCCTTCGAACGCCTTGCCGACCGCTTCGCGCAGGCTGTCGCTGGTGGCGGCCGTGTCGGCGACCGTCGCCACCAGCGGGCAGCCCGCGTCGAAACCGGACGTCGTGAACTCGTCGGTCCACTGGGCCGCCATGGCCGCGAACAGGTTCCCCGGTGTCGGATCCTCGAGCTTGGCCGCGAAGCGGGCCACGCGCCGGGCGGCGTAGTCGCCGGCCCAGGTGACGGCCTCGGCGATCAGCTGGTCCTTACCGCCCGGGAAGTAGTGCTGCAGGGACCCCCGCGGCGCTTCGGCGTGCGCGACCACGTCCCGCATGCCGGTCGCCCCGACACCCTGGATCCGCACCAGCTGCGCGGCGCTGAGCACCATCCGCTCGCGCGGTGTCCTGGTCATCGGCTGCCTCCTTCATGACGTCCGTCATGGTAGCCCAGGCGGGCACGACCAGCACGAAGTCGCGTTCGCCGCGCTCGTACGACGGCACCGGCCGGAAGCCCTGGCCCCGCAGCAGCGCCTCGGCGCCGGTGTTCCCGGCCTGGACGGTGGCCCGCACGGTCCAGCCCGCCCAGCGTCCCGACGCCCACAGCCACCGGCTGAGCGCACTGCCGATTCCCTGCCGCTGCCACGCATCGGCGACGAGGATCCCGATCTCCGCCTCCCCCGGCGTCTCCGAGACGAAGTTGAGCAGCCCCACCGGAGTGTCCCCGCGGAAGGCGAGCAGCGCGACGCCGTCCGGTGGCCCGGCGAGCAGGAAACGCTGATAGCGCTGGAAAACGTCGGCCGGGCGCGCGGGGCCGCCCATCATGAAGCGGCGCCGGAGACTGTCCGGCGAGCAGGCCGCCACGAGGGTGGCCACCGGCGAGCCGTCCGCGACCTCTATGACAGTGGTCATAGCTTCATGAGACCACACGGCGACGCGGACCACACTATGACCGGCGTCATAGCCCACGGCACCCGATTCGCCCAGCCGGGAGGCGGGTACGTTGCCGTGGCCGCGCTCCCCCACCGCGAAAGGCGTCCGACGATGCAGCTCTACGCCGAACGGCCGATCCGCCGCACCGCCCAGCTCGTCAGCGACCTGCTGGCCGTGCTGCTCGTCGTCCTCGCGGTGTGGCTGGGGACCTCGGTGTACGACCAGGTCATGAAGCTGCGGGCGCCCGGCGACGGCCTCGTCGACGCCGGCACCGGCCTGCGCGGCACCTTCGACTCCGCGGCGAACACCGCCGACGGCATCCCGCTGGTCGGGGACGCACTGGCCAAGGCCCTGCACGGCGGTTCGGACGTCGGTACGAAGCTCACCGACGCCGGCCGCTGGCAGATCGAGGCCGTCGAGAACCTGGCCTGGTGGCTGGCGGCGATCATCATCGCCGTGCCCGTGCTCACGCTCCTGGTGACGTGGTTGCCGCTGCGCTGGCACTACACCCGCCGCGCCACCGCGGCCGCCCGGCTCCGGGCGCTCGGCGAAGACGGGCTGGACCTGCTGGCCCTGCGCGCCCTCGCGACGCAGCCCCTCCACCGCCTGGCGTCGGTGGGCGAACCGGCCACCGGCTGGCGGGAGCGCGACCGGGACGTCATCGAGAAGCTGGCCGGGCACGAGCTGGCCCGCCACGGGCTCGCGCCCTGAGCCGGAGGTCTCCCCGCCGGCGCTCAGGACACCGGCGGGAAGACCTCCTCACTCCGCGGGCCGGGAGAGCTCAGCCGACGGAGGGGCCCATCCCGAGCGACTGCGGCGTGCTCGCGTCGGGGGACGGCTGGTGCAGGCCTTCGTCCAGCGGGCCGAATTCGGTCATCAGGGCCGGGCTGCCGCCCCACGGGGTTTGTTCCTCGGCGATCAGCGAGTTCGTCGTGAGCAGCAGACCCGCCACCGACGCGCCGTTCTGCACCGCGGACCGGCACACCCGCAGCGGGTCGACGACGCCGAGGGCGATCATGTCCCCGTAGCGGTCGTGCAGGGCGTCGAAGCCCTCGTCGTCGCCCAGCTCCCTGGTCCGCGCGACGATCTCGTGCGCCGGGTGGCCCGCGTTGTGCGCGATCAGGAACGCCGGTTCGGCCAGGGCCCGCCGGACGATCTCGACACCGATGGCCTGGTCACCGTCCAAGCCGAGGCCTTCCAGGGCCTTCTCGGCGTGCAGGAGCGCCGCTCCCCCGCCGGCCACGATGCCCTCGGCCATGGCCGCCCGGGTCGCCGACAGGGCGTCCTCGACCCGGTGCTGCAGCTCCTTCAGCTCGGCCGGGGTGGCTGCGCCGACCCGGACCACCGCGACCTTGCCGGTCAACGCGCCGATCCGCTCGGTCAGGACGTCCTCGTCGACGCCGAACTGCGCGCGCTCCAGCTCCGCCCGCAGCTGGCCGACCCGGAAGTCCACGGCCTCCGAGGATCCCGCGCCGCCCACGACGGTCGTGCGGTTCTCGGTGACCCGGACCTGCTTGGCGCGGCCGAGGTGCTCCAGCGTCATGGTTTCCATCGTGAACCCGGACTGCCGCGAGAGCACCGCGCCGCCGACGATGGCCGCGAGGTCCTCCAGCTTGTGCAGCCGCCGGTCGCCGAAGCCCGGCGCGCGGACCGCGACCGACTGGAAGGTGCCGTTCATGTGGTTGTGCACCAGCATCGACAGCGCCGTGCCCTCGACCGTCTCGCCGATCACGACCAGCGGCCGCGGGTTCCGCATCACCTTGTCCAGCAACGGCATCAGCTGCTGCACCTTGGTGATCTTCTCCGCGCACATCAGGATGTACGGGTCGTCGAGCACCGCTTCCAGCCGGCCGGGGTCGGTGACCAGGTACGGCGAAAGGTAGCCGTTGTCGAACTCGAACCCTTCGACGAACTCGACGCTCATCCCGATCGACGGCGACTCCTCGACCGTCACCACACCGCCGTCGCCGACCGTGTGCAGGGCCTTGGCGATGACCGCGCCGACGGCGTCGTCGTCGTTGGCCGAGATCGCCGCCACCCGTGCGTAGTCCTGTTCGGACACCACCGGGTGCGCCTGCTTCTCCAGGTGCGCCACCAGCAGCCCCACGGCGTGGTCGATGCCGCGCTTGACCAGCACCGGGTTGCCGCCGTCCGCGATGGCCCGCATGCCTTCGCGGACGATCGCCTGGGCCAGCACGGTGGCCGTGGTGGTGCCGTCGCCGACGACGTCGTTGGTCTTGATCGCCGCTTCCTTGACCAGCTGCGCGCCCATGTTCTCGAACTGGTTCTTCAGGTGGATCTCGCGCGCGATGGTGACGCCGTCGTTGGTGACCACCGGCGACCCGGTGATCTTCTCGATGATCACGTTGCGGCCCTTGGGACCCAGCGTGGACTTGACCGCTTCGGCCAGCTTGTCCACCCCCGCCAGCAGCAGGTCGCGGGCGTCCGGGCCGAACCGCAGTTCCTTCGCCATGAGGCGCTCCTAGGGGGTGAGGATGGCCCGGCCGCGCACGCGCCCGGCGTCGAGGTCGGCCAGTGCGTCGAGGGCCGCGTCCAGGGGGTATTTCTTCGTGTGCAGGGTGACCTTCCCGGCCTGGGCCAGCACCATCAGCTCGACGAGGTCGTTGTAGGTGCCCACCAGGTTGCCGATGATGTTGCGTTCGGTGGAGATGATGTCGATCGTCGGGATCTCGATGTTCGAGCCGTAGCCGATGACGAAGTGCGACCCGGCCCGCCGGGTCATCGCGAAGGCGTCCTGCTGGGCGCCCTGCTGCCGCTGTACCTGCCGGGCGTCGTCGGCTCGGCGCCGCTGTGGCTGCGGTGCGCGCACGACCTCGACTCCGGCCACCAGCGCGGCGAGTGGGTCGCGCTCGAAGGCGAGCCCGGAACCGGCAAGCTGACCCTGGCGAAGGGCCTCCACCAGCGTCATCACCCGGCGGCCCGGCTGCTGACCGTCGACGCCGCCCTCGGCGCGGAGTGGTCCGCCTTGCCGCGCGAGCACGCCGAAGCCCCGATCCGCACGCTGGTGATCCGCCACGCCGACCGGCTGACGGCGCCGGCGGCCGCCGCGCTGGCGGCGGTGCTGCGGACCCTGCGCGAGGACCCCGGAGCACCTTGGGTCGTCGTCACCCTCGTGCCGGAGGCCGAAACCGAGCCGGCGCTGGCCGAGCTGCTGAAGTTCTTCCCCCGGACGGTGCGGGTGCCGCCGCTGCGCCACCACGTCGAAGACCTCGCGGAGCTCGTCCCGCTGGTGCTGAGCAAGCTCGGCTACGGCGGCAGGCTCACGTGTTCGGCCGCGGCGCTGCACCTGCTGATGCGGGCGGAGTGGCCGGGCAACACCGGGCAGCTCCACCAGGTGCTGCGCAAGGTGGCTCAGCGCCGCCGGGCGGGCACCATCCGCCCGGGCGACCTGCCGGCGGAGTTCCACGCGGTGACCCGGCGGCCGCTGAACCGCTTCGAGTCGATCGAGCGGGACGCCATCGTGCGCTGCCTGGAGGACGCGGACGGCAACAAGGTCAGGGCGGCGAAGCTGCTGGGCATCTCGCGGGCGACGATCTACCGCAAGATCCACGAGTACGGCATCGTGCCGCCGGCCCGGTAACCGCCACCGGGCCGCGCGGTGCAGTGAATGACTCATTCCTGGCCTCGCAAGTCATGGGCTTGCCCCGTTTGGGCGGACAGGGTTGATGAGTGGGGTCAGGCTAGCGCAGGTGTGGTAGCTGGCCGGGCTGTTGCTTCGTAGGCGGTGGGGCTGCGGTAGCCGAGGCTGGAGTGTCGGCGGCGGGTGTTGTACCAGCCTTCGATGTAGCTGAAGATGGCCTGGTGGGCCTGGGTTTTGGTGGGCCAGGGGCGGCGGTTGAGCAGTTCGGTTTTGATGGTGGCGAAGAACGACTCGGCAACTGCGTTGTCCCAGCATTGGCCTGTGCGTCCGACCGAGAGCCGGACTCCGCCCTGGGCGGCGGTGCGGGCGAACTGGGCTGAGGTGTACTGGCAGCCGCGGTCGGAGTGGAAGATCACTGCGGGGTCGGGGCGGCGCTGGGCGAGTGCGGTGCGCAGGGCTTGGTCGATGAGGTCGGTGCGCAGGTGATCGGCGGTGGCCCAGCCGACCACCTTGCGGGAGGCGATGTCGATCACGGTGGCCAGATACAGCCAGCCCTCCCCGGTGGGGATGTAGGTGATGTCCCCGCACCACCGCGTGTTGATGTTCTCGGGGTGGCAGGTGAAATCGCGGGTGATCAGGTCCGGGCGGCCCGGCGCGGCCGGGTCGGCGACGGTGGTGGTCCGCCATCGCTTCGGTGCCCGCCCGGCCAAGCCGGCCTGGCGCATCAGCCGGGCGATGCGTTTGCGGGAATGCCGATGGCCCTGGGCGTGTAGTTCGGCGTGGATGCGGGGTGCGCCGTAGGTGCCGCGGGACTCCTCGTGCACCCGGATGATGTTCTCGGTCAGCACGGTGTCGGCGCGGTCACGTGCCGACGGGCTGGGGTTGCGGTGGGCGTAGTAGGCGGCACGGGAGACCTCAAGCAGGGCGCAGGCACGCTTGACGGTGCCTGCGCCGCTGGCGTTCTCCGCCTCGATGAACGGGTAGACGTTCACCGGGTCTCCTTCGCGAAGAAAGCCGTCGCTCGCCGCAGGATCTCCACGTCCTCCTGCAATCGTTTGTTCTCCCGCCGCAGCGCGGCGAGCTCGGCCTTCTCGTCGCTGGTCAGCCCGTCGGTGCGGGTGCCGGCGTCACGCTCGGCCTGGATGATCCATTTCCGGACCACCGAGTCGGTCAGCTCGAAGTCCCGGACCACCTCCGGCACCGTCCGCTCGCCGCGTTGCACCAGCCCGACGATCTGGGCTTTGAACTCGGTGGTGAACACCCGCCGAGGCCGCTGCCGGGCACGAGGCTTCTTCTTCGCCATGCGATCCATGATGAGCGACATCCCTTCCAGGAGCTCCCGCCCCTGATCAGAGGTGTCCGCAAAACCGGGTCAAGCCCAGTCAGGAATGAGTCATTCACTGCGTGCGGAGTCACTTCGCGGGCGGGTTCACCGCCGCGGCGACGTCGGCGAGCGTTTTCGCGTCGACCAGGCCGGTGTCCTCGAGCACCTCCATGTGGTCCATCACGGTCTGGTTGGCCTGCTTCGCGTGCCGCCGGATCACGTCGTTCTGCGTGCCGGCGCGGACTTCGGCGATGGTCGCGAAGATCTTGCCGTGCGAGGAGCGGAGGAGGTTCGCGAACAGCTTGTCGAACTCCAGGCCCTGTGCGGCGGTCAGCTGCCGGACCCAGCCCTGCTGTTCGGCGCTGGCCTGCTCCGGCAGTGTCACCCCGAGCATCTTGGCGTCTTCGCGGACGAGCTGGTCGAGGCGCGAATGGCCGTCGAGCAGGTGCAGCCCCGCACGCTTCACCTGTTCGCTGCTGGCGTGGGTTTGCGCCAGGGAGCCGGCGGGGATCTCCCACAGACCGGCCTGGCGCACCTTGACCAGGAACGTCTTGTCGAGCTCGGTGACCGGCCCGGCCCCGGAGACGGGGGCGCCGGCGGCGGCGTCGCCGTCCGAGCCCATCTGCATGCCGGCCATGTCGTGGCCGTAGGCGGGGACCTGCGCCTGCGTCGAGCCGGGCGTGGTCTGGGCGTTGGCGTTCAGCACCATGACCGAGCCCACGCCGACGACGGCGAGCGTGGCCACGACGACCAGCGCGGTCCGGGCCTTGGCGCGGCCCGTCAGGCCACGGTGATCCGGCATGGTTCCTCCTTGTGACGACAGTTCTGGTACGGGGTACACGGACGCCGTCACGCGGAAGTTCAGCAAAATCCGGAGAATTTTCGTTGCCTGCCAACGGAATCAGCCCACAGGGACGCCGAAGACAGCGAAAAGAAGAGTGCGGCCGATCCGGCCGGGCACCGCCGGCGAGCGCCGGGGATGTCCATCTTGACCGATGCTCTTGCGATTGGCAAGTATTGCGCCATGCAACCCCTCGAAGACGCGGCCCCGGGCGCCGACCCGGACGTGGCCGCCCTCGACGGCCTCACCGTGGTGCTGGTCGGGATCGCGTGGGAATGCGCGCACGCGGCCCCGCCCGAAGTGTCCTTCCCGCAGACGCGGCTGCTGCTCATCCTCGACCGCCTCGGGCGGGTCCCGAGCTCACAGCTGGCGGCGGCGATGGGCGTCAACGCGTCTTCGGTGACGCGTCTGGCCGACCGGCTGGAGGCCCTCGGGTACGTGGCCCGCGGCCGCAGCCCGGGCAACCGCAGCGTCGTCACGCTGGAGGTGACCGAGACGGGCCAGGAAATCGTGGCGCGGATGCTCGAGCGGCGGCAGGCCGCCCTCGGCGCGCTGCTGGACAAGCTGCCGCCGTCGCAGCGGAAGGCCGCGGGCGAGGCGGCCCGGCAGCTGGTGCACGCGGCCGCCACCATCCCCGCGCTCGGCTCGGCCGCGCTGTGAGTGCCATCCTGGACGGCATGCCGACCCGGTGGACGTGCCCCCGCTGTGACCGGGAGTTCGCGCGGGCCGGTCAGGGGCACACCTGCGTCCCCGGCTGCACGGTGGACGAGACGTTCGCGGGCAAGCCGCCGTGGCAGCGCTCGGTGTACGAAGCGGTGCTCGACCACCTGCGCACCCTCGGCGACGTCCACGAGGACGCCGTCAAGGTCGGGGTGTTCCTCAAGCGGGACCGGAAGCTTGCCGAGCTGCGCCCGCGATCGCGGGACGTGCTGGTGTACCTGTGGCTGCCCCGGCCGATCGAAACGGCCCGCATCGCCCCGGCGAGCTGGGCGAGCGGGCCGCGCGTCGGGCACAAGCTCAGCCTGCGCGCCGTGTCCGATGTGGACGACGAAGTCCGCGGCTGGCTGACCGCGGCCTTCACCGTCTCCTGACCCCGGGCGTCGTGAGTGGTAAGGCGGGTTAGAACCCAATGCCACTTAGCTTGTGTTGATCATGCGGCGGTGGTGAGGGTGATGGTGGCGGGTCCGTTGTGGTGGGTGCCGGTGTCGGTGGGTTTCTTAATCCGGTATGCGGTGTGGCGGGCTCGTTTGACCACGCGTGGGTAGGTTCTGTGCCGGCGTTGCGGGTTGAGGTGACGGCGGGTGGTGATGGCGGTGGTGAGTGTTCTGGTCTGCTGGTTAGGGGGAAAAGGCCGCCGGGCCGGAGGTGGTCTGGCGGCGAACGAGGCGGACGGTGCGCAGGAATTTGACCCGGTCGGGGTCGATGTCGGCTTCGGTGGCGGCTCGGCAGATCAGTGTGCTGATGGCGTAGTGGGTGAGCAGGTAGCCGTAGATTTCCTGGCGGATCATGTCCGGGCTTTTCGATCGCAGGACCCGGCCGGGGCCGCGGAGGTGGGTTTTGAGCTGGTCGTTGCCGGTCTCGTGCTCCCAGCGCTGGTGGTAGGCCTGGGCGAGTATCTCGGCCGGGGCGTCGGCGGGATCGCCGATGGTGGTGATCACGCGGATCACCTCGTCCGGGTCGGGTCCGCGGTCGGGCACGGTGTACTCGATCACGCGCACCACGGTCGCCTCGGCGGGGTCGAGGTCACCGCCGTCGCGGGCGGTCTGCAGGATCTCGGCGCGGCGGGTGGTGCTGCGCACGGTCTTGTTGATCAGTACCGACAGGTAGGATCCGTCGTCCAGATCCATCAGCTTCGGGGTCTTCACCGTGGCGGGCAGCCGCCAGAGCAGGGCCGCGCCGGTGGCGGCCGCCTTGCTCCAGTCCTGGTAGCTGTAGAAACCGGAATCGGCGATCAGCAGCCAGTCCTCGGCCAGTGCGGGCCAGAGCCGGCGGGCCAGGGTCTGTTCGCCCTGGCGCTTCCCGCCGGTCCCGCGCCCGCCGATCCGGGTGGCCACGACTGCGTGGGAGGCGCACTCGGCGATGGTCAGTACCCGAACCTTTGCAAACGCGGATGCTTTCTCGCCGGTGCCGCCGGAATACCCGAACTCGGCGACGTTGGCGTCGGTGTCGGGGGCGTCCCACTCGAATCCGTCGATGCTCATCAGCCGCCATGGCCCCAGAAACGCGCCCTGGGTCAGCTCATCGGCTACCGGGACCGCGACCGTGTCGAACACCTCCGCCAGCGGCTCGGCGCCCAGCCGCTGGCGGGCCTGGGTGATCCCGCCTGTGGTGGGAATGTCCCAGCCCGGATCCCAGCATCCCCACGAGGCCAGCGTGCCGGCGAGGCGGGTCATGACCTCTTCGTAATCGTCGTCGGCGAACAACGACAGCGCCATCGCGTAGTACACCATCACGTGCGGGGGCAGTTTCCCGCCGGAGCGCTTCGCGCCCCGGCGGGTCACCGCGATCGCAGTGTCCACCGCGTCCCGTGGCACCGCCGTGGCCAGCACCCCCACCGACATCGAGTCCGCCCACCCGCCACCAATCCCGCTCACGGCAGCGACACTAACCAGCCAACCGACACCGCCAGAAGCACCACACCGACCAGCACAACATCAACTTAAGCTAAGCGGCATTGGGTTAGAACCCGCCTTACCACTCACGACCGGGTCAGGCGGACGGGCCGGTCCAGCCATCGGGCACGTGGCCGATGCGGACCCGCTGGGGGTGGTCGCCGACCGGTACCGAGACGAGCTTCTGCCCGGTCGCGAAGTCGATGGCGGTGACCTGGTCCGCGCCGGCCTCGGAAATCACGCAGGCCTTGCCGTCGCCGCTCACCGTCGCCCAGTACGGCTTCACCGCGGGCACCAGCGTGCCCTGCTGCAGGGACGCGCGGTCGACGACCGTCGCGTAGTCGTCCATGGTCCCGGCGATGCAGAGCTTGGTGCCCGCCGGGTTCATCGACATGCCGTGGTGGCGCGAGTCGTTGACGAAGGTCTTGCGGTCGTCGCTGGTGGCCGGGTTCTTGGGCAGTTCCTTGATCCGCGTGATCTTGTCGGTGGCGACGTCGTACTCGGCGAAACCGTTGAAGAACGACACCTGGAAGTACAGCTTGGACTCGTCCGGGGTGAAGGCGACCGGGCGCACGGCGTCCGAGAGGTCGCTGCGGCCGAAGGCGTCGAGGCGCTGGCGCATGTCGATCACCTTGACCTGGCGGAAGGTCGCCGCGTCGACCACGGTGATCCGCCGGTCCCCCTTGGTGAAGTCCCAGCCCGGGTCGTCGAGGTCGGTGTTGACCTCGCCGATCGACATGTTCCACAGGTACCGGCCGCCGTCGGTGAACACGTTCTCGTGCGGCTTGTCGCCGGTGCTGAAGGAGCCCACCTGCTGGCCGGTGACGATGTCCAGCACGTGCACGGTGTTCGACGTCGAAGCGGAGACGGCGACGCGGCGGCCGTCGGGCGAGACCGCCATGTGGTCGGAGCGGAAACCCGACACCGGGAAGCGCCAGTTGATCCGGCCGGTCGTCAGATTGATCGAGACGACGTCGGCGAAGCTCGGCCGCGACGCCACCACCGAACCGCCGTCCGGCGTGGTGTACATGTCGTCGACGAACTGGTCGTGCCCCTCGCCCGGCCCGTTGCGGATGCCGAGGAAGAAGGCCAGCTTGATCGGGTTGAGGTAGATCTCCGCGAGCCGCTGGTCCTTGTCGGGGATGATGTTCACCCGGCCGATCTTGGCGAACGAGCCGCGGGACTGGATGACGTCGGCCGTGCCTTCCCAGTTGTTGCCGACGAACATCACCTCCCGCAGGGCCGCCGCGGCGCCGGTCGCCGGCACCGCGGCGCCGGTCGCCAGGAGGGCGACGGACGCGGTGAGCAAGGCCAGGCGGGAGAGGTACGACCGTTTCCGACGGGAACTGCGCACGGGGAACACCTTTCGGCAGTGAAGAGGTGCGGTGACCTTCGGTCGATGGATTTCGCGGAGGAACGGGGTTACTGTCCGGTATTGTCACGATAACCGGCCACCGGAGCCGCTCCGGTAGGGCCGCTCGCCCAACATCGCGGACGCGGTGTTGTGGCCCTGCCACAACGGGAGGGTGCCGTGCCGGCCTCACCGCTGCTGCGGCAGGTGCTGGACGCGATGGCCGCGGACGACGCCGTCGTCGACGAGCTGGTGAAGGCGGCGCGCAGCCAGTCGCCCGAGGTCGCGCGGCTGCCCGAAGCCGAGAACCGGCGGCACGTCCGGTTCCTGCTCTCCGCCGCGTTGCGCGCCACGACGAACCCCGACACCACGGACTACACCACCGCCGAGGCGCTGGGCGCCGACCGGGCCGCGCAGGGTGTCCCGCTCGCCGACCTGCTGCGCGGGGTCCAGGCCGGCCGCACCCTCGCGGCCCGCTTCGCCGTCGAACGCGCGCGGGCCGCGGGGCTGGCCGACGACGTCATCCTCGAAACCATCCTCGAAGCCGAGCGGTACACCGGCGCGCTCGAGCGGCACATCGTCAAGGGCTACCACGCGGCCGAGCTGCAGCTGTCGCGGACGGTGCGCGACGCGCGGACGCAGCTCCTGCGCACCCTGCTGCTCGGCGGCGACTCGCCCACGCCGGAGGAGCTCCGGCAGGCCGGGCTGCGTCCCGAAGGCCGGTACTCGTGCGTGGTGTCCGACGTCAGCGACCCGGCGCGGGCGCGCACGCTCGAACAGGCGCTGCTGGAGTTCGGCGGGGTGTACGGGCTGGTCGAGGGCCGGCTCACCGGCCTGGCGGCCCGCCCGCCGGCCGGGGTCGCGCTCGCCGACGGCGTCCGGCTGGTCGTCGCGCCCCCGGCGGCACTGGCCGAGCTGCGCGAGGTGCACCGCCTCGGCACGGCGGCGGCCCGGATCGCCGGGCCCGGCTGCCACGACCTCACCGAGCTGGCGGGCGAAATCGCGTTGACGGCCCAGCCGCTGCTGGCGCGCCTGCTCACCGCCGGCCTGCTCGGCGCGCTCGACCCGGGCAACACGTTCCACCGCGAGCTGGCCGCGACGGCGCTGGCCTACCTCGACCACGGCCAGCGGCTCCGCCCCACGGCCGAGGCACTGCACCTGCACCCCAACACCGTCCGTTACCGCCTCGACCGGCTGGCCGAGCTCACGCCGGTCGCCCTGACGGAGAACAGCAGCGGCCGCGTGCTCGATGCGGTGCGGACGTGGTGGGCCCTGCACCAGTGGCTCGGAGGCCGATAAAGTCACCCGCATGGCTGAGCTGCGCCGGATGCCGGCGACCACCTCGACCGGAGAATGCGTTTTCTGCGCGATCGGCAGCGGCCGGGCGCCCGCGGCTTTCGTGCACGAGGACGACGACTTCGTGGCGGTCGCCGACCTGCGCCCGGTGACCACCGGACACCTGCTGGTGCTGCCGCGGACCCACCACGCGGACCTGGCCTCGCTGCCGGCCGGGGCGGGCGCGCGGATGTTCACCATCGCCCAGGAGCTGGCGGCGGCGTTGCGGCGCACGGACCTGCGCTGCGAGGCGATCAACCTGTTCCTGGCCGACGGGAAGGCCGCGGGCCAGGAGATCCCCCACGTCCACCTGCACGTAATCCCCCGGTTCGCCGGCGACGGGTTCGTGATGCGGGCGGACTGGCGGGTGCGATCGCGCGAGGAGCTGACGGAGGTCGCGGAGAAGGTCCGCGCGGCGCGTTAGGCCTTGTGCAGCTTGTCCGGGTGGTGCACGGCGGTCTTCCCGGACTTCTCGCTCTTGACCAGGTACTGGGGGTTGTCGGGCGACGCTTTGACGTCCCGCTTGCCGGCGTGGGTGTCCTGGGTGATCTTCTCCTCGACCGTGCCGACCGAGCTCTGGTTGCCCGCGTCCCACCGGACGCGGTCACCCTTCTTGAATTCTTGGGTCATGACCTGCGGGTACCCCGGATCCGCCCGCTCACCACTACGGTGACCGGGTGGACCCGAACGAGCGGCTGTCGTTCGGCGCGGAGGCGGCCGCCTACGCCGCGCACCGCCCGGACTACGCGGCCACCGCGGTGCGCTGGGCACTCGGCCCCGCGCCCGGCCCGCGGGTGCTCGACCTCGGCGCCGGAACCGGCAAGCTCACCGCCACGCTGGTGGAGCTCGGGTTCGGCGTGACCGCGGTCGAGCCCGACCCGGCGATGCTGGCCGAGCTGCGCCGGTCGCTGCCGCACGTGCGTGCCCGGCCGGGCAGCGCCGAGGCGATCCCGCTGCCGGACGCGTCCGTCGACGCGGTCCTGGCCGGCAACGCCCTGCACTGGTTCGACCCGGCCGTCGCGGGCCCCGAGATCGCCCGGGTCCTGGCTCCCGGCGGCGTCCTGGCCGGGCTGTGGAACGTCGTGGACGACCGGGTCGGCTGGGTGACCGGGCTGGCGCGGGTCGCCGGGCCCGCGGTGATCGGGCCGCGGGACACGCCCGGCGGCTGGCGTGCCGTGACAAGGGGGATCCTGCGCGGGACGGCCTGGTTCGGTCCGCCGGAGCGGGCGGAGTTCCCCCACGGGCAGCGCCGCACCGCCGATTCCCTGGTGGCGACCCTCGGCACGCGGGCCGGGATGCTGGTCATGCCACCGCGGGAACGAGCGGACACACTCGGCCGCATCCGGGCTTTCCTGGCGCAGGAACCGGAAACCGCGGACGGCGAATTCACCCTTCCGATGCTGACCTGCGTGCTGCGCGCCCGGCGCGGGTACCCGTCCCGGATGGACGACGAGGAAACGCGCCGCGAGTTCGGCACCAGCGTCAACATGACCGCCAAGCAGCTCGAAGACTGGCTGGGGAGCGACGAGTCGAAAGCCGCCGGGCAGCACAAGGACAGCGAGTCGATCGGGCACAAGTCCGGCCGGCGCATCGTCGAGATCCTGCGGAAGAAGAAGGACGACCTGAGCGAGGACGACCTGGCGCACATGCGGAAGGTGGTCGGGTACGTCCACCGCCACCTGGCCCAGCGCCCGTCCGGGGACGTCGAGGACACCACCTGGCGGCACTCGCTCATGAACTGGGGCCACGATCCGCTGAAGTAGCGGCGTAATCCTTCAGTTCCAAGGCGTTCGCCGCTTCCCGGATGGGGCGGGCCATCTGCTCGAGGACGCGGTTGCGGCCCGGCAGGTGCGGCATCAGCTTGATCATCCGGGTGTTGAACCACGCGAACGCCCGGGACTGCGGGATGATGCCGCGCAACGCCGTCTTCGCCAGCGCCTGGTTCTTCTCCACGAACGGCCGCATCGCGGCTTCGTACCGGGGCAGTGCCTGCGAAAAGTCCGAAGCCAGCTCGCCCGCCAAGACGTACGCGCCCGCCAGGGCCAGGCTTGTGCCCTGGCCCGACGCCGGGGACGGGCAGTAGCCCGCGTCGCCCAGCAGGGTCACGCGGCCGGTCGACCAGCGGTCCATGACGATCTGGCACACCGGGTCGAAGTAGAAGTCGTCCGCCGCGCGCATCGCCTCCAGCAGCGCCGGGATCTGCCAGCCCAGGCCGGCGAACCGGTCGGCCACCAGTTCCTTCTGGCTGTCGACGTCGCGCCGGTCGTAGGTCAGCGGAGGTGCGGTGAACCAGAACGCCGCCTTCGCGTCGGCCGCCCGCGCGGTGCTGTAGACGTTGACCATCTTGCCCGGCGCCGCCGAGTGCAGCAGTTCCCAGCGGTCCAGCTCGAAGCGGTTGGGCACCGTCGAGATCGAGATGTAGGCGTCGAACCGGCGCAGGTGGTCCTCTTCCGGGCCGAACGCCAGCGCACGGACGCCGGAGTGCAGGCCGTCGGCGCCCACCACCAGGTCGAAGCGGCGGGGCGCGCCGTGGGCGAACGTCACCTCGACGCCGTCCGGTCGCTCGTCGAGCCCGGTGATCCAGTCGCCGAAGAGGTACTCGGTGTCCGATCGCGTGGCGTCGTAGAGGATCCGGGCCAGGTCGCCGCGCAGGATCTCGGTGTCGTCGCCGTGGCGGAAGCCGAACGTGTCCGCGTCGAGGGTGGCGACTTCCTTGCCGCGCTTGTTCACGAAGGCCGCGCCGCGCATGTCGGTGCTCGCCGCGTGCACCTGCTCCAGCAGGCCCATCCGGCGGACGACGTCGACCGCGACGCCGCGGATGTCGACCTTGTAGCCGCCTTCGCGCAGGCTGGGGGCGCGCTCGACGACGGTGGTCCGGAAGCCGTGGTGGTGCAGCCACCAGGCGAGGGCGGGGCCGGCGACGCTGGCGCCGGAGATCAGGATGTGCTTCGTCATGCCCCGAAGGATCGGCGCGGCCGCTGACCGCTCACGAACCGAGCGCGAACCGCCGCTGACCGGCCTCCTCGACGGCCTGCTCCGGGGGCATTTCCCGGCCGCGGTCGAACGCCTCGGCGTAAGCCGCGGCGCCGAGGCGCGCGCGGACGCGGTCCGCCACGCCGTCGACGTCGGCGTCCCCGGTGACCGGCACGCCGCGCAGCCCGACCGCCACGCCGAGCAGGAACGCGGCCCGCTCGTCCTCGTCCCGTCCGGCCAGCACCCCGGCCAGTCCTTCGATCGCCTGGGCCGCCCCGGGCAGGTTCGCGTGCTCCAGCGCCGTGGCCAGCGCTTCCTGGTGCAGCTCGGTGGCTTCGTCGAGCCGGCCCTCGGCGGCCGCCGTCCAGCCGAAGCCGGTGTGGACGCGGATGCGGGTCTCGCCGCCGGTCACCGGGTCGGCGGCCAGGGCGAGCGCCGAGGTGTACCAGCGCCGGGCCGTGGCCAAGTCGCCCGTGCGCCGCGCGATCTCGCCGAGCCCACCGCGGGCCCGGGCCAGCGTCACCGGTGTTCCCGCGGCACGCGCCTGCTCGGCGGCCGCTTCGTAGTCGGCCTTCGCGGCGTCGGCGTCGCCCTGCCGCAGGACGCCGTCGGCGCGGCGGCACAGCAGGTCGGCGGCGTCTTCGGCCGCGCCGAGCTCGCCGGCCAGCCGGACGGACTCGTCCATCAGCTCGCGGAACCGCGCGTGGTCGCCCCGCCAGTCCGCGAACTCCGCGAGCTTCTCCAGCGCGCTCGCCTCGCCCCAGCGGTCACCCAAGGTGCGGAAGGCGGCCAGTGCCGCCGAAAAGTGCCCTTCGGCTTCGGCGATCCGACCGCGGTACTGGGCGCCGAGGCCGTCGCCGATCCCCGCGAACGCCCGGGACCACGCGTCCGGGCCGATCAGCGCGGCCAGCCGCTCGCCGTCTTCGGCCTTGGTGCGCGGGGAAAACGCCCAGAGCAGGAAGAGGTACGGGTACTCGAGCGGCCCGTCGAGCTCCCGCAGGATCGGCTCGATCGCGACGTCGGTGTCCGACGCCTGGATCACGCACAGGACGAATTCCTCGGCCAGGCCCGGCGGCGGTTCGGGGCCGACGGCGGCGAGCACGGCGTCCGCGATCGGCGTCGCCTCGCTGCGCAGGCCGCGCAGCCACCAGTACCACGAGAGCGCGGCGATGAGCCGCAGCGCGGTTTCCGGTTCCGCGGTGGCGCTCCAGCGCAGGGCCGCGTGCAGGTCGGCGTGTTCGGCGGTCAGCTCGGCCAGCGCCGTCAGCTGGTCCGCGCCGCGCAGTTTCGGTTCGCGGGCGCGCGCGAAGTCCAGGAAGTACCGCGCGTGCGCCGCACGCCGGTCTTCGCCCTGCTCGGCACAGAACGCGCGGATCGTCTCCAGCATCCGGTACCTGGTTCCGTCGAACTCGATGAACGACTTCTCGACGAGACCGGTGAGCACGGCGTCGGAGACCGCGCAGACGTGCTCGACGGCGGCCGGCCGCGCGCCGCCGGCGAACACCGCGAACCGGCCGGACAGCAGCTGTTCGTCCGCGTCGAGGAGGTCCCAGCTCCACTCGACGACGCCGCGCAGGGTGCGGTGCCGCGGTTCGGCGGTCCGGTCGCCGCGGGACAGCAGGCCGAACCGGTCGCCGAGCCGGGCGGCGACGTCGTCCGCCGACAACGACCGCAGCCGGGCCGCGGCGAGCTCGATGGCCAGCGGGAGGCCGTCGAGGGCGGCGCAGATGCGGGTGACCGCGCCCGGGTCGGGTGCTGCGCCGGGGGCGACGGCGGCGGCCCGGGCGGTGAACAGGCGCGCCGCGGCCTCGGCGGGCAGCGCGCCGACCGGCACCAGGGTTTCGCCGGTCAGGCCGAGTGCTTCACGGCTGGTGGCCAGCACGCGCAGGCCGGCGGCCTCCCCCAGCAGGCGCCGCACCAGCCGCGCGGCTTCGGCGACGACGTGTTCGCAGTTGTCGAGGACCAGCAGCAGCGGCCGGTCGGCGAGCCCGGCGGCCAGGCGGTCGGCCGGGTCCGCGGCCGCGCCCGGCGTCAGGACGCCCTGTTCCCGCAGGCCGAGCGCGGCGAGGACGGCACGCGGGACGTCGGTGGTCGTCGCGAATTCGACGAAACACACTTCGCCCGCCGCCCGGGCCGCGGCTTCGACGGCGAGCCGGGTCTTGCCCGCGCCGCCCGGTCCGGTGAGCGTGACGAGCCGGTGATCGCGCAGGGCCGTGGTGAGCCGGTCGAGTTCGGTGCGGCCGACGAACCCGGTCAGCGGCACCGGCACTCGGCGGGCCGGAGCGGGGGCCGCGGCCCGCAGGACCGCGGCGTGCGCGTCGGCGAGCTCGGCCGAGGGATCGGCGCCGAGTTCGTCGGCGAGGCGTTCCCGCATCCCGGCGAAGACCGCGAGGGCTTCGGCGGACCGGCCGCTGCCGTGCAGCGCCCGCACGAGCTGGGCGGTGAGCCGTTCGCGCAGCGGGTGTTCGCGGGTGAGCTCCCGCAGTTCGGCGACGAGCCGCTCGTGGTGCCCGAGCGCGAGCCCCGCCTCGACGCGGTCCTCGGTCGCGGCCAGCCGCAGCTCCGCGAGCCGGACCGCGCGCGGCGGGTCGGCGAGCCCGTCGAGCGCGGGGCCACGCCAGAGTGCGAGGGCCTCGGTGAACAGCCTGAGCTGCACCGCCGGTTCGGCGGTCTCCCGCGCCTGCGCGGTGAGCCGTTCGAACCGGTGGACGTCGACGTCGGCGGGGTCGACGGCCAGCCGGTAGCCGGCGGGGGTGAATTCGACGAGGCCGTCGGGTGCACCGCCGTCCCGCAAGCGCCGCCGCAGCCGGGAGACCTGGGACTGGAGGGCTTCGGCGGCGCCCTCGGGCGGGTGCTCGCCGTGCAGGCCGTCGATGAGCCGTTCGGCGCTGACGACGCGCCCGGCGTCGAGGGCGAGGAGGGCGAGCAGCCCCCGCAGCTGCGGGCCGCCGAGGGCAACCGGGGTCCCGTCGGGACGGCGGGCTTCGACCGGCCCGAGAATGGCGAATTGCACGCCGCCGATTCTGGCCCACCCCCCGCCCTCGTGAGTGGTAAAGCGGGTTAGAACCCTACTTACCACTCACGAGGGCCACGGCAGACTGCTCGCCCGCGCCGAGGAACTGCAGCAGGCGGGCGCCCTCCGCCTCGATCTCCGCCCGCTCCCCCGCTGTGAGCCGGCCGTGCGGTGTCACCTCCAGGACCGTTCCGGACCGGCGCCAATCCGCGCGGTAGAAGCCGTCCACCAGCAGCGTTCCGCGGGAAGCGCCGTTGCCGGGCGGCAACGGGACCCGCCGGCCGGGCGGGAGGACCCGCGCCCGGTCGGCGTGCGAGAGCAGGACGTTGTCGTACTCCGGCAGGAACCGCGCCGGCGCCGGGGTGTCCGGGTCCGGCAGCACGCCGTCGTCGACGTCGTACAGCACCTCACCGGTCTCCGCGCGGAATGTCCGCAGGCCCATCGGCTCCACGACCTCGCGCAGCTTCGTCAGCCCCGACCACGCCTGGACGTCGGCGATCGTTGCCGGGCCGAACGCCCGCAGGTACCGCCGCACCACGTCCTCGAGGGAGGGACGGCAATCCAGCGGACCGCCGAGCCAGCCGTCCAGGGTGGTCAGCGTGGCCGGGCCGGTCGACCCCCACACGCCGCGAGGTGTCACCTGCGCGGTCGGCACCAGGTAGCTGACCGCGTACGACAGCGCTTCGGCGTCGTGCTCCGGCCACCGCGCGGCCAACGCGTCCTGCAGCTGTCGCCGGGTGCGAGGCCGCTCGTGCAGCAGCACCCGGCCGAAGCGCGCCACCGCGCCCAGGTCGGCGTCGCCGATGCGCCGTCCGAAGTGGCCGGTGTAGCCGTTCGCCACCACGCGCTGGATCAGCGGCCGCAGCACCCGCGCGTCCTCGGCGAGGACCAGGTGGACGGTCCCCCGCATCAGCAGCCCGCGGACGGCCTGGCGACCGGTGAGCAGGGACGCGAGATCCTCCGGCCGGAACCGGGCGAGCCGCGTCCACAACCCGACGTACGGCGCGAGCGGCGCCTGCCCCTGCATCCCGACCAGGTGCCCGAGCATCGCCGGGACCGGCAGCGACGACCGCTCGAGGAGGTGCTGCCGCGCGAGCAGGGCCCGGTTCAGCGCGCGGACGTTCACGGCCGCAGCCCGCGGAAGAACGCGCGGATGTCGGCGACGAGCAGCTCGGGCTCCTCCATCGCCGCGAAGTGGCCGCCCTCGGTGAAGTCCGACCAGTGTGCGATCTTCTCCTCCGGATCCATGATCCGCCGGACCACCGGCGAGGTGTTGAACACCGCCCAGCCCGCCGGGACGTCCGAGGGCGCCAGCCAGCCGTGCGCCGCGTGGGCGGCCTCGTAGAGGAACCGGGCCGCACTCGCGCCGCTGCGGGTGAACCAGTAGAGACTGACGGTGGTCAGCAGCCGGTCGCGATCGATGCCGCCGGCTCCGCTCCACGCTTCGAACTTCTCGGCGATCCAGGCCAGCTGCCCGACCGGGGAGTCGGTGAGCGCGGCGGAGATCGTCTCGGGCTTGTGCGACTGGAGGTCGAGATACCCGCGGCCTGCCTGCCAGTCCGCGCGGGCGGCGTCCAGTTCGGACTGCTCGGCCTCGGAGAGGCCGTCCGGCAGCGGCAGCTGCTCGCCGGCCAGGGCGATCGTGCCGCGGTCGCTGTTGACGTGGGTGCCGATGACGCGGTCCGGGTACACCGCCGCGAGCCGGCCGGTGACCCCGGCACCCAGGTCACCGCCCTGCGCGGCGAACCGGTCGTAACCCAGCCGGGTCATCAGCTCGGCGAACGCGTCGGTCGTGCGCGCCAGCTCCCAGCCGGGGCCGCTCAACGGCGTCGAGAACCCGAACCCGGGCACCGACGGGACGACGACGTGGAAGGCGTCCGGACCCGGCTCGGTCAGCGGGCCGATGACGTCGAGGAATTCGGCGATCGAACTCGGGTAGCCGTGGGTGAGCAGCAGCGGCACCGCGTCGGCCTGCGCCGAGCGGACGTGCAGGAAGTGGAGGGTCTGGCCGTCGATCTCGGTCGTGAACTGCGGGAACGCGTTGAACGCCGCTTCCTGGGCGCGCCAGTCGAAGCCGTCGCGCCAGTACTCGGCCAGCGCCTGGACCTCGGCGGTCGGGATGCCGCGGGACCAGTCGGGTTCGTCGCCGGGCACGGGCACGGCGAACCGGGCGTCGGTGAGCCGCCGGTGCAGGTCGTCGAGCTCGGCCTGCGGGACGTCGATGCGGAAGGGACGGATTTCGTTCGTCATGAGCAGCACGGTATGAGTCATTGCGGAAGCCTTCCTTCCGCGATTCGTGCGATCCTCGAGGAATGTTGCAGACCTCCGCCCGCCTCCTGCGGCTGCTGTCGCTGCTCGAAACGCGGCGTGACTGGACCGGCGCCGACTTGGCCGACCGGCTCGGCGTCACCGCGCGCACCGTCCGGACCGACATCGGCAAGCTGCGCGAGCTCGGCTACCCGGTCGAAGCCGCCCCGGGTGTCCAGGGCGGCTACCGCCTGGGCGCGGGCGCGCAGCTGCCGCCGTTGCTGCTGGACGACGACGAAGCGGTGGCCGTCGCGGTCGGGCTGCGGACGGCGGCGGGCGTGGCCGGCATCGGCGAGACGTCGGTGCGCGCGCTGGCCAAACTGGAGCAGGTGCTGCCGTCCCGGCTGCGGCACCGGGTGCGGGCGCTGCAGGCCGCGACGGTCGCGGTGCCCGGCGCCGGTCCGGCCGTCGACGCGGACGTGCTCACGGCGATCGCGGCGGCGATCCGGGCGAGCGAACGGCTGCGCTTCGACTACACGAGCCACCAGCGCACGCCGAGCCGCCGTGACGTCGAGCCCCACCGGCTGGTCAGCTGGGGGCGCCGCTGGTACCTGGTCGCCTGGGACACCGCCCGCGACGACTGGCGCACCTTCCGCGTCGACCGGATGACGCCGAAGGTGCCGAGCGGCCCGCGCTTCGCCCCGCGCGAGCCGCCGGAAGGCGATGCCGCACAGTTCGTCCAGCGCAGCGCGGGCGCGGCGACCTGGCGGTTCCACGCCCGGGTACGGCTGCACGCCTCGGTGGAGTACGTGCGGGCCCGGCTGCCGATCGCGGTCGACGTGACGCCCGAGGGACCGGAGGTCTGCGTGGCCGAGGTCGGGTCCGATCACGCGCAGATGCTCGGGCTGTACCTGGGCCTGCTCGAGGTGGACTTCGAAGTGCTCGACGCGCCGGAGCTGGCCGAGGCGCTGGCGAAGACGGGCGAGCGGTTCCTGCGCGCGGCTAACGCAGGGAGTCCGCCAGCTCCTGGATGAGCTCCATCTGCTCTCGCGCGCCGACCTCCATGCCGGACTGCAGGATCGTGTCGCGCAGTTCCCTGCTGCCGGTCTCGGTCAGCAGCTCCAGGCGCGCGCGGTCGCCGTCGAGCGCGGTGAAGGTGACGGTGTTCAGCGGGCCGTCCACGTCGTCCGGGTCGACGCCCGGCAGCTCGAACACCTCGGTGTAGACGATCCGCTCGTCGGGCACGATCTCGCGGTACTCGCCATGGAAGCCGACCTCGGCGCCGTCGCCGGTCTTCAGCACGTACCGCCAGCGACCGCCGGGACGCAGGTCCAGCTCGACCTCGGTGGTGGTCCCGCGGTGCCCGCTCCACCAGCGGCTCACCAGCTCCGGGGTGGTCCACACCCGGTAGACCAGGTGTCTCGGCGCGTCGAACTCGCGCGTGATGAGGATCCGGTCGTCGGCGGGGGTGGTGATCTCCACGTCAGTGCTCCTGTTCCTTGAGTTCTTCGAGGACGTCGTCCATCAGGTCGAACCGCGCCGCCCACGTCCGTTCGTAGCGCTTGACCCAGTCGTGGATGGGCTTGAGCGCGGCGCCGTTGAGCCGGTAGAGCCGCTGGCGGCCGTCACCGCGCACGTTCACCGCGCCGACTTCGCGCAGCACCCGCAGGTGCTTCGACACCTGCGGCTGGGCCAGGCCGAGCAGGTCGACGAGATCGCCGACCGAGCGTTCACCGTCCATCAGGACGTCGAGGATCTGCCGTCGCCGGGGTTCGGCGACCGCGTTGAAGGTGTCGGCCGTCGTCGCTGCTCGTGCCACGCAGCTCATCATATTCCCATATGGGTATGCGTCAAGCCCGCATCCTGGGCACGCTGGGCCCCCGCCCCTCCGTCTGTCACGATCGGGCGATGACCAGCCGGGCGGAGAGTCCACAGAGGACTGACGCGCGCGGCGCCCGGCGCAGCGCCAGCGCGAGCGCCGTGCTGCGGGCCGTCCTCGACGGCGGGCCGATCGCGCGCAGCACCATCGCGCGCCGCACCGGGCTGTCCGCCGCCGCCGTCACCGGGCACACCGCCGAACTCGCCAGGCTGGGGCTGCTGCGCGAACTTCCCGAAGCCGAGTCACGCAAAAGCGTCGGGCGGCCGCACGTCCCGGTCGACCTCGACACCGGACGCCACGTCGCCGGCGCGTTGCACCTGGCCGTGCACCACGCCACCGTCGCACTGCTCGACCTGCGCGGGAACGTCTTGGTGCAGCACGAAGAACCCCACGACGGCCTGGCCGCCGAAGACCTGCTGGCCCGCGCCGCCGAGATCTTCGACGACCTCCTGCTCGGGCACGCCCCGGACCGCGAGCCGCTCGGTCTCGGCGTCGCCACCGGGGGCTGGGTCGACCGCGCGTCCGGCACCGTGGTCGAGCACCCGCTGCTCGGCTGGCGGGACGTGCCCGTCCGCGACCTGCTGACCGGCAGCACCGGGCTGCCCGTGGAGGTCGACGGGCACGCGCGCGCCCTGGTGCACGCCGAACGGCTTTTCGGGGACCCGAGGGCCCGCGACAGCGTCGTGCAGCTGTTCACCGGCAACGTCGTCGACGCCGCGTTCGCCACCGGTGCCAGCGTGCACCACGGGCCGCGCTCGGCCGCCGGCGGTGTCGCGCACCTGCCGGTCGACGGCGGCACCGAGCCGTGCCGCTGCGGGCGCACCGGCTGTCTCGAGGCGGCCGTTTCGGAAGCGACACTCGCCCGCAAAGCCGTGGAAAACGGATTGCTCGACGAGCCGGAATTTTCGGAATTGCTCGCGCTCGCCACCGACGGCAATTCCGCGGCACTGCGGATGTTCGACGAACGCGCGCGGCTGATCGGCCAGGCGGCGGCCCTTCTGCTCGACGTCCTCAACCCGGCCGTGCTCGTGGTGGTCGACCGCAGTGTAGCCGGGGTGCCGAACTGCCTTCCCACGATCCGGAACGAGGTTCGTGACCGGGTCCGCGGCCCGGCATCGGCGGAAACCGTTGTCGGCACGAGCTTCCCGGGTCGAGAGCTGGCCACCGCCGGCGGCGCGGTGCTCCTGGACGTGCTCTACGAAGACCCGCTCGGTCCCCTTCTCACGCGGTGGCCGCGCGCCTCGTGAACCGGCCGAGTTATTTCACGAACTCGCAAAATTGACCGTCCGTCCGGGTGCTGCGAACAATTGCTCCCATCCCCACCGACTCCCGGAACGGACGAAACCACCGTGAAGAAAACCCTGCCCCTGTTCGCCGCCGCCGTGGTGCTGCTGGCCGGCTGCGCTTCGGCGACGGCCACCGGTGCGCCCGGGCAACCGGAGAAGCTCGAGCTGCGCTACCAAGGCAGCGCGAACGCCGTGACCCTGCCCGAGCTCGCCGAGGACCTCGGCTACTTCGGGCCGGTCAAGCTGAAGTGGGTCGGCAACACGATCAGCGGCCCGCAGGACATCCAGTCCGCGGCCACCGACCAGACCGACTTCGGCGGCGCGTTCACCGGCGCGGTCGTCAAGCTCGTCGAAGCCGGCGCCCCGGTCAAGGCGGTCGTCAACTACTACGGCTCCGACGACAAAGCCTTCATCGGCTTCTACACCGGAGAGGACAGTCCGATCCGGACCGCCCGCGACCTCATCGGCAAGAAGGTCGGCGTCAACACCGCCGGCGCCAACCTCGAAGCCGCGCTCGACACCTGGCTCAAGGGGCAGGGCCTCTCCGACGCCGAGATCAAGCAGGTCCAGCTGGTCGTCATCCCGCCGGTGAACGCCGAGCAGGCGCTGCGCAACGGCCAGCTCGACGTCGCCGCGCTGCAGGGCATCCTGCAGGACCACGCGCTGGCGGCCGGCGGCGTGCGCCCGCTGTTCACCGACGTCGGTGCGTTCGGCCCCTACAACGGCGGCCCGTACGTGCTGCGGACCGACTTCATCAAGAAGTACCCGGAGACCGCGAAGATCTTCGTCTCCGCCGTGGCACGGGCGATCGAATGGGAACGCACGACTCCGCGCGACGAGGTGATCGCCCGCTTCACGAAGATCATCAAGGCCCGCGGCCGCAACGAAAGCACCGACACCCTCAAGTACTGGAAGAGCGTCGGCATCACCCACGGCGGCCTGATTTCCGACGCCGACTACACCCGCTGGGAACCGTGGCTGAAGCAGGAGGGCTACCTCAAGCACGACAAGATCGACACTGCGAAGCTCTACACCAACGAGTTCAACCCCTACCGCGACGGCGCCCCGGCGGTGACCAAGTGATCGGCATCCGTTCGGTGACCAAGACCTTCGGCGCGCTGACCGCCCTCGACGACGTCAGCCTCGACATCGCCGACGGCACGTTCCTGTCGCTGGTCGGGCCCAGCGGCTCGGGCAAGTCGACGCTGCTCGACCTGCTCGCCGGGCTCGCCACGCCGACGTCGGGCGAGGTGCTGATCGACGGCGAGCCGGTGCGCGGGCCCGGCCTCGACCGCGGGGTCGTCTTCCAGCAGTACGCGCTGTTCCCGTGGCGCACCGCCCGCGCCAACGTCGAATTCGGCCTCGAAGGCGGGCCGCTCGGCAAGCGGGAGCGCACCGAGCGCGCCCGCGAATACCTCGCGCTGGTCGGGCTGTCCGGCTTCGAGGACCGCTACCCGCACGAGCTGTCCGGCGGGATGAAGCAGCGGGTCGCGATCGCCCGCAGCCTGGCCTACGACCCGGCCGTGCTGCTGATAGACGAGCCGTTCGCCGCGCTCGACGCGCAGACCCGCGAGCAGCTGCAGGAGGAACTGCTGCGGATCTGGCGCCGCACCGGCAAGACCATCGTGTTCATCACCCACGGCATCGACGAAGCCGTCTACCTCGGACAGCAGGTCGCGGTGCTGACCTCGCGGCCCGGGCGGCTCAAGGCCGTCGTCGACGTCGACCTCGGCGACCGCACCGGCGACGTGCGGTCCGGGCCGGAGTTCGGGCGGCAGCGCCACCGGCTCTGGGAACTGCTGCACGACGAGGTCCGCAAGGCGGCCGAACACGAACGGAGCGCGGCCCGATGACGACCACCCTCGAAGCCCCCGCCGTCCACACCAGACCCATCGGCCCACCGCCGGAACCGCGCCGGTTCACGAAGAAGCTCACCCGGGCGGTGCACGCGTCCGCCGCGGTCGTGCTGTTCGTCCTGCTCTGGGAGCTGGTCCCCCGGTTCGTCCTCGACGAGGGCACCCGGACCTTCCTGCCGCCGCTCTCGGAAGACCTGCAGGCCCTGTGGGACCTCACCCTCGACGGCGAGCTCGCCGACCACCTGCTGGCCAGCGTCGGGCGCTCCGCCGCCGGGTTCGCGGTGGCCGTGGCCGTCGCGGTGCCGCTCGGGCTGCTGATCGGCTGGTACCGGCCGGTGGCGCGGTTCCTGCAGCCGCTGCTGGAACTGGCCCGCAACACCGCCGCGCTGGCGCTGCTGCCGGTGTTCACGCTGCTGCTCGGCATCGGCGAGCTGTCCAAGGTCAGCCTGGTGGTCTACGCCTGCGTGTGGCCGGTGCTGCTCAACACGATCGCCGGGGTCAACACGGTCGATCCGCTGCTGGTCAAGGCGGCCCGCTCACTCGGGTTGTCGAGCCCGCGGCTGTTCCGGAAGGTGATCCTGCCCTCGGCCGTGCCGACGGTGTTCACCGGCATCCGGATGGCGGCGTCCTATTCGATCCTCGTGCTGGTGGCGGCCGAGATGGTCGGCGCGAAGGCCGGGCTCGGCTACCTGATCAACACGAGCCAGGTGAACTTCCAGATCCAGCAGATGTACGCCGGGATCATCGCGGTCTCGCTGCTCGGCGTGCTCGTCAACGCCGGTTTCGTCGTCCTCGAACGGCGGTTTTCCACCTGGCGTCCCAAGGAGTTTCAATGATCGTGTCAAGCACCAGCTGCGGTCGTGATCGGTGGTGAGTGATGGAATTCGCGGCCGTCGCGCAGCAGTGCCCAGATGACGTCGACCAGGCGGCGGGCCAGGGCGATCAGAGCCTGGGCGTGCCGTTTCCCCTCGCCTCGTTTGCGCAGGTAGAAGGCCCGGGAGGGACTGCCGGGGCGTTTGATCGCCGACAGGGCGGCCAGGTAGAACACCCGGCGCAGGCCGCGGTGATAGCGCTTGGGGCGGTGCAGATTGCCCCGCACTCGCCCGGAGTCGTGGGGCACTGGTGCGAGACCGGCGTAAGCAGCCAGATGCGCGGAACTGCGGAACGCAGCCTGCAGGTCACCGCCGGTGCCGACCAGCAGCTGAGCGCCCAGGACCGGCCCGAACCCGTCGAGGCTGGTGATATGTCCGGCATCAGGATGCTCACCGAACCGCTCGGCGAGCTGCTTGTCCAGATCCTTGATCTCCCGGTTCAATTCCAGCAGCTGCCGGGCCAGCCGGGCAATCAACGGCGCGGTCACCGATTCCCCCGGCAACGCCACATTCTGCTCCGCCGCGGCAGCCAGGGCCTTGTCCACCATGGACGGAATTCCCTTGGCCCAGGCACCATGCTCGGTCAAGTAAACCGACAGGCCGGCCGCTTCGGCCGCGCGGATGCCCTCGGGGGTCTGGAAGCCGGTGAGCAGCACCAGCGCCGAGCGGGTGGAGTAGTCGAACGCCCGCTCCAGCGCGGGAAAAATGCTCGCCAGCAGCTCCCGGATCCGGTTGACCCCGCGGACCCAGTCGGCCATCAGGTCGTCCCGGCGCGCGGTGAGCACCTGCAGGTCGCGCGTGATCGCATCAGGGGCGGTGATCGGGGTCAGATCGCGGCGCAGCCGGGCGGTTTCGGCGATCGTGCGGGCGTCACGAGCGTCGGTTTTGCCTTCACCGGCGAACGCGCCGGCCATCCGGTTGACCAGCCGGCCCGGCACCGACACCACCGGCTGCCCAGTGCCCAGCAGCAAGGTGATCAGCAGGCTCGCGGCGCCGGATGTCATGTCGAGCGCCCACACCACCTCCCCACCTTCACCGGCTTTCGCGGTGGTGCGGGTGATCAGTTGCTCGATCGCGGCCTGGCCATTGGCCACTTTCCGGGAGAACACCATCTTGCCGGCCTCGTCCACCGCGCACGCGTGGTGGAAGCCTTTCCCCACGTCGATTCCGACCCACACCCTGCGCGCTGCCACGCCGCCTGTCCTCCCGTCCTTCGCAGCTCAACCCCGTGGACGACCCGCCAGCATCTCCATAAACAGCGACCGAGCGCAGATCTCAATCAGCGGCCAGGGCGTCCAGAACGACGGAGCGGCCACTCCTCGGAAGCCACCTCGAAGGCAAGAAACCATCAGCCACACCCCATCGCCCTGGGCATCCAGGACACCCCGTCCTGAACACCGACAATCTTATGGAGAAGCCATGATGCACCTCAACGCGTTCGTGATGCCGAACGGCCACCACGAAGCCGCGTGGCGGCACCCGTCGACGGACCCGCACCGGGCCCGGACGCTGCAGCACTACGTGGACATCGCGCGGACCGCCGAGCGCGGCAGGCTCGACTCGATCTTCCTCGCCGACGGAGTCGCCCTGTGGGGCAACGTGAAACACAACTCCCACAGCCACTTCGAACCGCTGACCCTGCTCTCGGCGCTCGCCGCGTCCACGGTCCACATCGGACTGATCGCGACGGCGTCGACGACCTACAACGAGCCCTACCACCTGGCCCGGAAGTTCGCCTCGCTCGACCACCTCTCCGGCGGCCGCGCGGGCTGGAACATCGTCACCTCGGCGGGCATCGACGAAGCCCGCAACTTCAACCTCGCCAAGCGCCCGTCGCACGACGCGCGGTACGACCGGGCCGAGGAGTTCGTCGAGGTCGTCAAGAAGCTCTGGGACAGCTGGGACGACGACGCCGCGGTCGTCGACCGGCCGAGCGGCGTCTACGCCGACACCGGCCGGATCCGCGCGATCGCCCACGACGGACCGCACTTCCAGGTGCAGGGCCCGCTCAACATCGAACGCCCGGTGCAGGGGCACCCGCTGCTCGTGCAGGCCGGTTCGTCGGAGACCGGCAAGGAGTACGCGGCCCGGCACGCCGAGGCCGTGTTCACCGCACAGCAAACCTTCGCGGACGGCAAGGCGTTCTACGACGACGTCAAGGGCCGTCTCGCGAAGTACGGTCGCACGCCGGACGAAATCAAGATTCTGCCGGGCATCTCGCCGATCCTCGGCCGCACCGAAGCCGAGGCGCGGGCGCGCGAAGCCGAGCTGAACGCGCTGATCATCCCGGACTACGGGCTGCGGCAGCTGTCCAAGATGCTCGACCACGACGTCACCCGCTACCCGCTGGACGGGCCACTGCCCGACGTCGGCAGCTTCACCGAGGGCGGCCAGAGCCGGTTCGACCTGGTCGTCGGCCTGGCCCGGCGCGAGGACCTCACCATCCGGCAGCTGCTGGAAAGGCTGGCCGGCGGGCGCGGGCACCGGGTCTTCGCCGGGACGCCGGTCCAGGTCGCCGACGAGCTGGAGGCGTGGTACCGCGGCGGCGCCGCCGACGGCTTCAACGTCATGCCGCCCACCCTGCCCGGCGGGCTCGACGACTTCGTCGACCTCGTCGTCCCGGAGCTGCAGCGGCGCGGGCTGTTCCGCACCGAGTACTCCGGCACCACCCTGCGCGAGCACTACGGCCTCGCGCGGCCGGTCAACCGCAACCGAGTGAAGGAGCCCGCATGACCACCATCGGCACCGACGTCCGCAAGCTCACGGGGAGGATCGGCGCCGAGGTCGTCGGCTTCGATCCCGCCGGTGACCTCGACGCCGCGCAGGTGGCGTTCCTGACCGACGCGCTGCACGAGCACAAGGCGCTGGTGTTCCGGAACGCCCGGCTCGACGACGAGGGCCAGCAGCGGTTCGCCGCGCACTTCGGCGAGCTCACCAAGGCCCACCCGACGGTGCCCGCCGTCGACGGCGCGCCGACGATCCTGCCCGTCGACAGCGAGCGCGGCCGCGCCAACCACTGGCACACCGACGTCACCTTCGTGCTCAACCCGCCGAAGGCCAGCACGCTGCGCAGCCTGGTGGTGCCGCCCTACGGCGGGGAGACGCTGATCGCGAACACCGCCGCGGCCTACCGGGACCTGCCGGAGCCGTTGCGCGCGTTCGCCGACACGCTGCGGGCGGTGCACACCAACGACTACGACTACGTGCAGCCGCCGGAGACGGTGGACGAGCAGGAGCGGGAGCGCCGGGCGCAATTCGTCTCGCGGAAGTACCGGACCGTGCACCCGGTGGTGCGGGTGCACCCGGTGACCGGTGAGCGCGGCCTGTTCATCGGCGGGTTCGCGCAGCGGATCGAAGGCCTCTCGGTGTCCGAGTCGCGGGACCTGCTGCGGCTGCTGCAGTCCTACGTCACGCGGCCGGAGAACGTCGTGCGGGTGACGTGGGAGCCGGACCAGCTGGTGCTGTTCGACAACCGGATCACCCAGCACTACGCGATCGACAACTACGACGGCCTGCCGCGGCGGCTCAACCGCGTCACGGTGGCCGGGGACGTTCCGGCCGGCATCGACGGGCGGTCCAGCGAGTCGCTCGAAGGTGACGCGTCGCACTACATCTCCGTCGCGTAGTCAGCGCCCGTCCGCGCCCGGGTAACCGGGTGCGGACGGGAAGGAGTGTGGTGTGGTCATTGTGCAGGCGAAGGTCAGGATGGCGGTGCTGCGGGCGTCGGGCCAGAAACGGTTCTACGACAACGCCTCGGCGTTGCACCACCGGCTGCCGCGGCACCAGAAGCCGTCGATGGCCCGGCCGCCGCGCAAGGTCCGGCGGCGGGTCGACGTCGAACACCACGACGAGCTCGGCTTCCCCTGCTCCACGTTCCGGCCACGGGGTGTGCGGGCGTGCGACCTGCACGTGCTGCACCTGCACGGCGGCGGGTACGTCGAGCAGGTGCGGAAGCACCACTGGCGGTACGCCGCCGACCTGGTCGCCCGGCTCGGCTGCGCGGTGACGCTGCCGGTGTACCCGCTGGTCCCCCACCACGACCACACCGCCACCATCCCGGTGGTCCAGGCGGCCTACGACGAGATCGAGGCCGAGCGGGTCGTGGTGACCGGTGACTCCGCGGGCGGGGCGCTCGCGCTGGCGGGTCAGCCCGATCCACGCCGACCTGACCGGGCTCGCCCCGATCACGCTGTTCATCGGGACCCGGGACGTCCTGCTGCCGGACTGCCGCCGGTTCCGCGCCCGGGCTCGGGACGCCGGGACGGAGCTGGACTACCGCGAATACCCCGGCATGTTCCACAACTGGCTCATGCAGGCGATCCCGGAGCGCCTCCTGCGGCGGTCACCCGTCAGCGCCCACCGAACGCAGTGAATGACTCATTCCTGGCGTCGGACGCCAGGAATGAGTCATTCACTGCACCGGGGCCGGTCAGCGCCCGTTCCGTGCCGAGTCCCGGAAGCAGTCCCACGCGCGGCTGACCAGCGCCGGGTGCGTCCGCAGGTCGATCACCGTGCGCGCCAGGGCGGCCGCCGAAGCCAGCATCGCCGCCCGGCCGCGTGGGCTCGCCGCCGCCCGCGCGAACTCCGGCGTGTGGTCCGACATCTCCTCCGCCGTGATCGCGACGAACGGGTGGATCGCCGGGACGCGGACGCTGACGTCGCCGATGTCCGACGAGCCGAGGAAGACGCCCGGCGCCGGCGGGGTCGCGTGGATGCCGCACGCCGCCAGGTGCTCGGTGAACCGCTCCGAGAGCACCGGGTTGTCGCGGAAGTGCGCGTACCCGCGTCCGAGGCGTTCGACGTCGACCTTCGCCCCGGTCGCCAGCGCCGCCCCTTCCGCGCACGTCGTCACGTCCTCGACCAGGCGGTCGAGCGCGTCGGTCGTCAGCGCGCGGAGACCGAACCGGCCTTCGGCGCGGTCGGGGACGATGTTCGTGGCCTCGCCGCCCTCGGTGATGATCCCCTGGACGTGCGAGCCGGACGGCAGCCGCTGGCGCAGGGCGGAGACCGCGCCGAACGCCTGGATCAGCGCGGCGAGGGCGTCGATGCCGTGCTCCGGGTCGCCGGTCGGGTGGGCGGCCCGGCCGTGGAAGGTCGCCTTCAGCTCGACCTGCGCGGTCAGCGGCGCCCACGACCACGAGTGGACGCCGGGGTGGACCATCAGGGCCGCGTCGACGTCGTCGAACACGCCCGCCTCGGCCAGTGCGACCTTGCCGCCGCCGCGTTCCTCGGCCGGGGTGCCCACGGCGAGCAGCGAGCCCGGGGCGTCCCCCAGGACGTCCTTGGCGGCCAGCGCGGCCCCCAGGCCGGTCGCCGCGATCAGGTTGTGCCCGCAGGCGTGCCCGAGGCCGGGCAGCGCGTCGTATTCGAGCAGCAGCGCGACGCACGGCCGCCCTTCGCCGGCGCGCGCGACGAACGCGGTGGGGAGCCCGGCGATCCCGGTTTCCACCTCGAAGCCGTCGGCGGCCAGCTCGGCGGTGAGCCGCTCGGCGGCCGCGTACTCCTCATAGGACAGTTCCGGCCGCTCGTGCAGCGCGGTCGCGACGGCCCACAGCCGCTCGTCCAGGTGCTCGATGCGCTCGTCGGCCCGCTCGTGCAGCTCCTCGTGCCACTCCATGCCCTCCGGGATACCCCAACCACGGACGGTCATGCCACCGGGGTGTTTCGCGCGGACCGCGTCCGGCTACTCCGGCGCCATGGACCACAGCAAGGCACCGGTGCTCGAGGCGCTGCGCGACTACCACAGCGCCGGCTACGTTCCGTTCAACGCGCCCGGCCACAAGCAGGGCCGCGGCATCGACCCGCGGGTGCTGGAAGTCGTCGGCGCCGACGTCTTCAAGTCCGACGTCATCGCGCTCAACGGCCTCGACGACCGCCTGATGCGCCAGGGCGTGCTCGCCGACGCGCAGGCGCTCATGGCCGACGCGGTCGGCGCCGAGCACACCTTCTTCTCGACCTGCGGCAGCTCGCTTTCGGTGAAGAGCGCGATGCTCGCCGTCGCGGGCCCGCACGAGAAGCTCCTGGTGCCGCGGCACGTCCACAAGTCGGTGATCTCCGGGCTGATCGTCAGCGGCGTCCGGCCGGTGTGGGTGCGGCCGCACTGGGACGCCGAGCGGCACCTGAGCCACCCGCCGGGTGTGCGGGAGTTCGCGGAGGCCTACGAGAGCGACCCCGAGGTCAAGGGCGCGCTCGTGGTGACCCCGACCGACTACGGCACGTGCGGTGACCTGCGGGCGATCGCCGAGTGGTGCCACGAACGCGGGCTGCCGCTGATCGTCGACGAGGCGTGGGGCGCGCACCTGCCGTTCCACGACGGCCTGCCGCCGTGGGGCATGGACGCGGGTGCCGACCTCTGCGTCACCAGCGTGCACAAGATGGGCGCGGCGGTGGAACAGAGCTCGGTCTTCCACCTGCAGGGCGACCGCGTCGACCCGAAGGTGCTGAAGGCGCGCGAAGACCTCCTCGGCACGACGAGCGCGAGCTCGCTGGTCTACGCGGCCCTCGACGGCTGGCGCCGGCAGATGGCCGAGCAGGGCAAGGAACTGATCGACGGGGCGCTGACGATCGTGGAGGCGGTCCGCGGCCGGCTGACCGAGCTGGGGCTGACGGTGATGCACGACGAGTTCCTCGGACCGGACCTCGCCGACTCGGTCGACCCGCTCAAGGTCGTGCTCGACCTCGACCCGCTCGGCATCAGCGGCTACCAGGCGGCCGACTGGCTGCGCGAACACCGCCGGGTGACCGTCGGCCTGTCCGACCACCGCCGGATCGTGGCCCAATTCACCCACTCCGACGACGAGAAGACGGCGGGCACGCTGATCGACGCGCTGGACGCGTTGCAGAAGGTCGCGCCTTCGTTCGAGAAGCCGCCGAAGGTGGACCTGCCGTCGCCGAAGGAAATGGAGCTCGAGACGGCGATGCTGCCCCGCGACGCCTTCTTCGGCGAGACCGAGCAGGTGCCGGTGGCCGAGGCGGCGGGCCGGATCGCGGCCGAGATGATCACGCCGTACCCGCCCGGCGCGCCCGGCGTGCTGCCCGGCGAGGTGATCACCCGGCCGATGCTCGACTACGTGCGCAGCGGTCTCGGCGCGGGCATGCAGCTGCCCGACCCCGCCGACTCCGAGCTGAAGTCGATCCGCGTCGTGGCCCGCTAGTCGTGAGTGGTAAGGCGGGTTAGAACCCGCCTTACCACTCACGAGCGCGGGGCGGCGGCGGTCAGGCTTTGGCGCTCTTGAGTTCCAGGGGGTTCTTCGGTGCCTGGGAGCGGGCGTCGATCATCCGCTGCCCCAGCTCCTGCAGCTGCTTGCGCCCCATCGCCGAGCGGACCTCGGGGAACCACTCGTCCTCTTCCTCTTCGACGTGGTGGCGGACGTTCTCGGTGAGCACGGTGACCTTCGCGTCGAAGGTCTCCTCCTTCGGGTCCATCCCGAGCAGTTCGGACAGCATCCACACCACGACGTGGTGCTCCTCGACGCTCTCCAGGACGTGGTCCTTCGTCTCCGGCACGGCTTCCCGCGCCGCCGGGTAGAAGATCTCCTCCTCGATGTAGGCGTGGACGGTCAGCTCTTCGATGATCGAGTCCGCGATCCGGCGCTTCTCGTCGTACGCGTCCTCCCCCGCCTTCTCGAATTGCTTGAAGAGCTTCTCCACGGTCTTGTGGTCGTTCTTGAGCAGCACGATCGCGTCGGTCGACATGACCGGGCGAATACCCAGTCGCGACGCCGGAAAACGCCGTTTGCCGGATCCCCCATCCGGGTATTCAGGCGGTCCCCGACCTCCAGGAGTACAGCGGTGAACCAACCGACGGGCGATGTGCTGACGTTCGGCATCGAAGAGGAGTTCTTCGTCGTCGACCGCCGTGGCCACCTGTCCCACGCCGGCGACGACGTCGTCGACGCGGCCGAAGCCGCCGGCGACGACCAAGGCGAGCTGCAGCACGAACTCACGCGCCACCAGGCCGAGGCGGCCACCGACGTCTGCCGGACCCACACCGAAGCCCTGCGCCAGCTGCGCAGCCTGCGCGGAGACCTCGACGGCGCCGCCCGGCGGCGCGGGTACCGCGTGCTGCCGGCCGCGGCCCCCCTGCTGTTCGACCCGAACCCGCCCGTGATCACGCCGAACCCGCGCTACGAGCGGATGGCCGAGCACTTCGGCGCCACCGCGCGGACGTCGCTCACCTGCGGCTGCCACGTGCACGTCGCGATCCCGGACAAGGAAACCGGCGTCCAGGTGCTGAACCGGATCCGGCCGTGGCTGCCCGCCCTGCTGACGGTGACCGCGAACTCGGCGATCTCCGACGGCTACGACACCGGCTACTGCAGCTGGCGCTACCAGCAGTGGAGCCGGTGGCCGTCGGCCGGGCCGCCGCCGCGGTTCGCGTCGCTGGACGAGTACGAAAGCATCGTCGACGGCTGGCTGCGCGCGGGCTCGATCCTCGACCGCGGGATGATCTACTGGGACGTCCGGCTGTCGGAAAACCAGCCGACGCTGGAGTTCCGCATCGCCGACGTCGCGGCGGTCCCGGAAGACGCGGTGCTGCTCGGCGTGCTGGCGCGCGGGCTGGTCGCCACCGCGCTGGCCGACGACGCGGCCGCGCCGCACCTGTCGAACGAGGTGCTGCGCGCGCAGATGTGGCGGGCGTCGCGCGAAGGCGTCACCGGCTGCTGCCCGCACCCGAAGAGCGGAGACCTCGAACCGACGAAGGTGGTCCTCGACAACCTCGTGGAGCTCGTCGCCCCCGCGCTCGAAGCGGCCGGTGACCTCGAATTCGCCCGGGAAGGCACGGCGCGGCTGGCGGCCGAGGGTGGCGGCGCGGACCGCCAGCGGCGGAAGTTCGCGGAGCGGGAGCGCGCCGAGGACGTCGTCGACCTGCTGACGGGCGACTAATCCTGCAGGCGGTCGAGCAGTTCGAGGGCCCGGATCGCGGGACGCGACTCCCCCGGGTCGACGACCAGGTGGACGCCCGCCGCCTCGGCGTGCCGGTGGGCGCGGAGCAGCACGCGGATGCCCGCGCCACCGAGGAAGCCGACGGTGCCGAGGTCGACCCGCAGGACGCCGGGGCGGGCGCGGATGTGCTCGTCCAGCACTGCCGCCAGCCCGGCCGCCGTGCACAGGTCCACCTCGCCGGTGATCTCCACGACGACCGCGTCGGGGCTCTTCCAGCGGATGCGGCTCCCCGGGTCGCCGTCGGACGGGGCGCGGGGTGCAGGCAGCCCTTGCGTCGGCGGCGCGTCGGCCCCGATCACGCGCAGCCGCTCGTGAGTCGTCATGGGTGCGAGGTACCCGCCGTGCGCGAGCGGTGAAACAAGACCCGGGTCCAGGTGCATTTACGCGCACCGAACGGGTAACCCCGGCGAACGCCCGTCCGGAAGGAGCCCGACCCATGTCCGACGGCCCGCCCACGATGGGTGTCGAAGAGGAGTTCCTCCTCGTGAACCCCCGCACCGGGCACGCTTCGCCGTGCGCCGAACCGGTGCTGGCCCGGTACCGCCACCACGGGCCGCTGCCCGACGGCGTCCGGGTGCACCGGGAGCTGCGGCTCACCCAGCTCGAAGCCGCCAGCGGCGTGTGCACGACGGCCGGCGAGCTCCGCGACCAGCTGACCGTCGCGCGCCGGGTGCTGGCCGGGGCCGCGGCGGCCGAGGACTGCGCGCTCCTGGCCACCGGCACGCCGGTCGGGCCCGGGCCGGCCACGCAGCCGCCCCCGAGCACCGGCCGGTACGCCGAGATCGACGCCGCGTACGGCGCGGTCGTCGCCGATTACGAAGCCTGCGGCTGCCACGTCCACGTCGGCGTCGCCGATCCCGACACCGCGGTCGCCGTCGTCAACCACCTCGGCCGGTGGCTGCCCACGCTGCTCGCCCTGTCCGCCAATTCGCCGTTCGACCACGGGCGCGACACCGGCTACGACAGCTGGCGGATGGTGCTGCAGTCGCGCTTCCCCGGCTCCGGCCTCGCCCCGCACCTGCGCGGGCACGCCGAGTACCGCCGGGCCGTCGAGACGCTGGTCGACTGCGGCGCGCTCGTCGACCCGGACCAGACGTTCTGGCTGGCCCGGCCGTCCGGCCGGTTCCCGACGGTCGAGTTCCGGGTCGCCGACACCGCGCTGACCGTCGACCACGCCGTGCTGCAGGCCCTGCTGAGCCGCGCGCTGGTGCAGCGGGCCCTGACCGACCTCGCCGAGGGCCGGGAGGCCGCGCCGCTGTCGCCCCAGGTAGCCGCGGCGGCGGTCTGGGCCGCGGCGCGCCACGGCCTGTCCGGGAGCCTGGTGGACGCCGTCGAGCAGACGCGGCGGCCCGCGTGGACGCTCGTCGAGGAGTTGCTGGCGCACGTCCGCGCGCCGCTCGAAGAAAGCGGTGACCTGGCGGAGGTCCGGAAACTGGTCGAGGCGGTGCGCGCCGGCGGCAGCGGCGCGGCGCGGCAGCGCGCGGTGGCCGATCGCGGGACGGCCGAGGCGGTGCGGTGGCTCACCGCGGCGACCGTGCCCGTGGGGCATGGATCGCTGCTGACGGGGTAGCCGGGATCATGACGACTTCCACCACTGCGGCGCTCACCCTGCCCGCCGCGCGGGGTCCGCTGTCGGCGTCGGTGCTGGGCACGCTTCTCCGCGAGCAGCCGCGGGCGGATCTGGACTTCGACGGTCTCGCGGACGCCGACCCGCTCGGCGACGATCTCCAGCTGGCCCTGCACCTGTGCTACGAGCTCCACTACCAGGGCCTGCCGGGCGTGTCCCCCGACTGGGAATGGGATCCGGAACTGCTCCGCCTGCGCGGCGCGCTCGAGGCCCGGTTCCTCGCCGCGCTGCGCGAGAACGTGCCGGGCGGCGACGACGTTCAAGCGGCACTCGACGACCTGCTGGTCGAGCCGATCGACGTCGAAGGCGTCTCGCACTTCCTGCGCGACCAGGGCGACTGGACGCAGATGCGCGAGTACTTCACGCACCGCTCGATCTACCACCACAAGGAAGCCGATCCGCACGCGTGGGTGATCCCCCGGCTGCGCGGCCGCGCCAAGGCCGCGCTGGTGGCGGTGGAGTTCGACGAGTTCGGCGGCGGCCGTGCGGAGCTCGTGCACGCCCGCCTCTACGCCGACCTGCTGCGCGCGGCCGGCCTGCCCGACGGCTACCTCGCCCTCATCGACCAGGTCCCCGGCGCGATGCTGGCGGTGGTCAACATGATGTCGTTGTTCGGCCTGCACCGGTCGCTGCGGGGCGCGCTGTGCGGCCACTTCGCCGCGGCGGAGATCACCACGGCGCCCTCCGCGCAGCGGATGGACCAGGCCCTGCGGCGCCTGGACGCCCCGGAGGCGTGCCGGTTCTTCTACACCGAGCACATCGAAGCGGACGCCGTCCACGAGCAGGTCATGCGCCACGACGTGCTCGGCGACCTGCTGGAGCAGGAGCCCGAGCTGGCTGCCGACGTCGTGTTCGGCATCCAGGCGACCGAGTTCCTCGAGGGCCGCTTCGGGGAGCAGCTGCTGAGGCGCTGGAAAGCCGGGAAGTCGTCCCTGCGCTCGTGACGAAAATGGCCTCCCGGTCCGCCGGGAGGCCATTTCGGTCAGTCGTTCGCCTGCGTGCGGACGCGTTTGCGGTGGCTGGTGTCGCAGAACGGGAACCGCTTGCTGCGCCGGCACGCGCACACCGCGACCAGGAACCGGTCGGAGCGCACGAGCTCGCCCTCGGGCGTGCACAGCTCGACCGGTCCCTCCACCAGGACCGGGCCGCCCGGGACGACGGTCACCCGGCGGGGTTCCCGCTCAGCGGTCGGCACGGAGCACCACCAGCTCTTCCATCCGCTGACCCGGCTGGATCAGCCCGGCCGCCTCGAGGAACTCCGTCCGTCCGGAAAGGACCGGACCGAACGGGATCCGCGCGCGGCGTGCCACCGAAGTCCGCAATCCCCGCGCGGCCAGCAGTTCCCGCGACTTGTCCGGATCGGCCATGGTGGACTGGACGAGCAGCATGGTCCCGCCCGGACGCAGGAGCGTCGCCGCGGCGGCGCACAGCGGGTCCAGCAGCGCGCGGCCGTCCGGGCCGGCGTCCCAGCCCCGGGTGGACCGGATCGTCGGCGCCGGGGACGGCACGTACGGCGGGTTCGCGACGACGACGTCGAACGGCCCCTCGCGCAGGGCTCGGGCGAGGCCTCCCCGGCACGGGCGCACGGCGAGCTGCCGGACCAGCGCGTTGAGGCGCGCCGAAGCCAGCGCCCGGCGCGAAAGGTCCACCGCGACCACGGTTCCCGCGCCGCGGCGAGCGAGCGTGATCGCCTGCGCGCCGGTGCCGGTGCACAGGTCGAGGGCCCGCGCACCGGCCGGGATCGCCAGCTCCGCGATCGCCGAGGCGAGCAGGGCGGTGTCTTCCTGGGGACGGTAGACGCCGGGCAGCCGCAGCATCCGCGGGGCGGGCGGCACGGGCTGGTGGACGACGGACCGGGCGGCCAAGGGGCCCGGGCGGACGGGTTCCGCCGACGTGGTCATCTGGGTCTCCTTCACTCGCCGCGGTCCCGGCGCGATCGCCGGCGGACAACCGCGTCGCCTCGGCTTACCCGGCGATCATCACGGCAAACGCCGGTGGTTGAGCCGTGCGCGGCGGGGTATCCGGGGTGGAAAGGACCTTGAAGGAGGCATGAGATGACGTCCGAAGAGCGCACGCAGCACCCGACCGATCCCGCGGAAGGCCCCCGCGGCGACGACCCGCACGGCGACACGCCGGAGGCCCAGCGCGAAACCCTCCGCGGCGAGCAGGGCACGTCGGGCGGCGACGAGCACGACGACAGCGACCCGCAGTCGGGCTGAGCACCCCTCGTGAGTGGGAAACAGGGTTCTAACCCTGTTTCCCACTCACGAGGACGGAAGCGGGGGTCGCGTTCGGACTGTCCGAACGCGACCCCCCGCTTTTGCGCACCCGCGGGTCAGTCCTGCGCGAACTCGAACGGCAGCGCGTCCACGCACGCCTGGTACTTCTGCACCATCTCGTGTTCGGTGTGCCCGGCGACGAACAGGTGGGCCAGCTCGAAGCTGTAGCTGTCCTGCTCCGGCAGGTCCGACAGCCGCTGCCCCACCTCCGGCACGATCTCGATCTGGGTGCCGTCGATGCGGTTCTGCACCGTCGCGACCTCCTCGGGCGTCGGCACGCGCGTCACCACGCCGTCCTCGAACCGGCGCAGGTACCACTTGCCGGCGATCTGGTAGGTGCCCTTGTGCGGACGGCGGCCGGGGTCCTGGCCCAGGCCGAGCCGCACCATGATCTCGTGGTTGGCGACACCGTCGACGAACTCGAACAGCTCCGCGTGCGACTGCGAGTGCCGCGGGTTGATCTCGAGCAGCGCCACCTGCCCCGACTCCGGGTCGCAGAAGAACTCGATGCTGAAGGTCGCGTTGTCGAAGCCGATCTGCTTCATCACCCGCTCGGCGACGTCCCGCATCCGCTGGACGGGCTCCTCCGGCAGCTGCGACGGGTACTGATGGCGCAGGAACGAGGAGCTGTCCGGGTAGTTGATCGAGTCGAGGGCGCCGTAGACCGTCACTTCGCCCTGGTGGACATAGCCTTCGATGGCCGCCTGGACGCCGTGCAGCGCTTCTTCGGCCAGGCACGCCGCGCCACCCACGCGGGCGATCTCCGGCGGCAGGTCGACCTGGTCGAGCACGTAGCCGAACGGCTCCCCCACGCGACCGACCCCGGCCCGGATCTCGGCCACGGCTTCGGCGAATTGGGTGTCGTTCTCCGCCTTGAAGGCGAGTTCGGAGGAGAAGGACTTGACCGGCTTCAGCCACATCGGATAGCCGACGCCCTCCGGCGGGGCGGGTTTCCGGTCGTCGAGGTCGACGATGCCGAAGTTCGGCAGCTCGTCGATCACCTTTCTCTGCTCCAGCCGGCTCCAGTACTTGTGCTCGCACTTCAGCACCGCCTCCAGGGACACGCTGGGCAGGCCGTACCGGGCGCACAGGATGGGCACGAGCGACGCGGCCGGGAAGTCCCAGTAGCTGACGATCGCGCCGACCTCCCCGTCGAACGCGTCCAGTTCGTGCTGCGCCGTCTTCAGCAGCGCTTCGAAGTCGATGTCGCCGTGTTGCAGCTCTTCGGGGGTCAGGAGGCCGTGGAACCGGTAGCTCCCGGCCCCCGGCAGGCGATCCAGTACGCGCTGGTTCTCCTCGTCCAGGCCGATCACGAAGATGTCGGTACTCATGCTGAAGGGCTACCCGAGGTACCGAGCGGCCGAAACGGGGCCGGATGGCCCGTTTCGCGGCGCCCGCAGCGGGCATCCGCAGGTATGACAGCCCTGCCCGAACCACTTTCCCTGTGGGTCGAAACCGCCCCTGCCCCGGATCGCACCGGCGTCCCGGTGCCGGAGTCCGCCGACGTCGCGGTGCTCGGCGCGGGCATCGCCGGGCTCACCACCGCGCTGCTGCTCGCGCGGGCCGGCCGGTCGGTCGTCGTGCTGGAGGCCGAGCGGGTCGCGGCCGGGGTGTCCGGCCACACCACCGCCAAGGTCAGCGCCCAGCACGGCGCCAAGTACGCGGATCTGACCTCCCGCCACGGCGAGGCCGCCGCGAAGGCCTACGCCGGAACGCAGGCGGCGGCGTGCGAGTGGATCGCGACCACCGCGGCCGAGCTGGGCATCGACTGCGGGTTCACCCGCGCGGACAGCTACGTCTACACGACGCAGGAAAAGACCGTGGACTCCCTCAAGGAGGAAGCGGACGCGGCCGCCGCGGCCGGCCTGCCGGCGTCGTTCACCGAGGACGTCGCGCTGGACGTGCCCGCGCTCGGCGCCGTGCGAACCACCGGGCAGGCGCACTTCCACCCACGCCGGTGGCTGCTCGGCCTGGCCGCCGAGATCGAGCGGGCGGGCGGCACGATCGTCGAACACGCCCGGGCGACCGCGCTCAACGGGCAGACCGTCCGGACCTCGCGCGGTGACGTCGTGGCGGGTGAAGTCGTCGTCGCGACCCACTACCCGGTGCTCGATCGCGGCCTGTACTTCGCCCGGCTCGACCCGGTGCGCGACCTCGTCGTCGCGGGCCCGGCGGACGGCGGCACCGCACCGGAGGGCATGTTCCTCGACGCCGACACGCACCACTCCGTGCGCGGGTACACCGAGCAGGGCACGCCGATGGTGATCGCCGGCGGCGAGCACTACCGGGTGGGCGCGCACGTCAACGTCGAACGCCGGTACCGCCGGCTCGCGGACTGGGCGGACGAGCACGCCGGCCTGCACCGCGTCACCCACCGCTGGTCGGCCCACGACATGTCCACGCCCGACCTGATGCCCTACGTCGGCCGGTACCTGCCGGGGACGAAGAACCTGTGGGTGGCCACCGGGTTCGGCCAGTGGGGCATGACCGGCGGCACGGCCGCGGGCCACGTGCTGGCGGCGCGGATCCTCGGCGAGCCGCACCCGGCCGCGGACCTGTTCGACCCCAACCGCTTCGACGCGCGTTCCGTGCTCGAAGTGGCCCAGGACAACCTGACCGTCGCGAAGTACCTGGTCGGCGACCACGTCGCCGCGCTGTGGCGGTCCGAGAAGCTCGACGACCTGCAGCCCGGCGAGGCCGAGGTCGTCCGCGTCGGCGGGGAGCTGGTCGCGGCCCACCGTGACGAGGCCGGGAAGCTGCACACCGTCGGCGCGCACTGCACCCACCTGGGCTGCCTGGTTTCGTTCAACGACGCGGAGAAGACCTGGGACTGCCCCTGCCACGGCTCACGCTTCGGCGTCGACGGCGAAGTGGTGCAGGGCCCGGCGGTCCGCCCGCTGCGCCGCGGCCCGGAATGAGCCGGCGGGGGACGTCCCCCGCCGGCCCGCCCGGCTATCCGGAAGCCAGCTTCTTGCCCGCGTCGTAGAGCAGGTGCAGGGCGTCCGCCAAGCCCACGACGGTCAGCACCGTGGCTGCCAGCCGGGTCGCCCGCGGGGCGATCACCAGGCCGGCGGTCAGGCCGGTGCCGATCCAGACGTTCAGGCAGAACGGACACGACACGAGCTCGCCGACCGCGTGCTCGACGTGCCCCTTGCCCGGGACGGACTCGTTCAGCTCGGTCGCACCCGCGGACTCCTCGTAGCGGGTGAACGGGGCCCGCAGGGGGCTGGTGACGGCCGCCTTTCCCAGCATGCGGCTGGCCTTGAACGTCGCCGCACCCAGCAGCGCCGTGTCGCCGGCCCCGAACCGGTCCGGCAGCCGGGCCCCGAGCGCGCGGCCGAGCACGGTGAGCCCGCCCACCAGCGCACCGTAGGCGCCCATCGCGCCCCGATAGCCGGCCAGCGGCCGATCCTCGTCACCGGCGTAACTGCGCTGAACCTGCTTCGCCTTCTCGGTGACGTCTTCGATGACGCTCATTCGTCCGCCGATCCGGGCTGCATCATCTTGCCCTGCTGCTTCGCCTTCGCCTCGTCCGGCAGGAACCGGGAACCGGCCGCCTGGAGCTTGTTCTTCACCGCGCCGGGGACGATCTTGTCCTTCCCGGCCATCAGCGCTTCGTATCCGGCCTCGGCGATCTCGGCCGGGGTGTCCTTGTCGCCGGCGGCGATCTTGGTGTCCTCCATGCCGGCGCGTTCGAAGAACTCGGTGTCGACCGGGCCCGGCAGCATCGCGGTGACGGTGACACCCTTGTCCTTCACCTCGGCGCGCAGGCCCTCGGAGAACGACGTCAGGAACGCCTTCGAAGCGGCGTAGACAGCCTGGTAGGGCGCCGGCGACGTACCGGCGATCGACGAGGTGAACAGCACCCGGCCGTGACCGCGGCCGACCATCCCGGGCACGACCCGCTTGGTCAGGTGCACCGCCGAGCGGACGTTCAGGTCGACGACCGTCAGGTGGTCCTCCAGCCGGGTGTCCCCGGCGAACTCGCCGTTGACGCCGACCCCGGCGTTGACGGCCAGCGCTTCGACCGGGCGGTCCGCGAGCCGGCGCACGAGCTCTTCCACCCCGTCCGGGGCGGCGAGGTCGGTGCGGACCGCCTCGACCTGCGCGCCGCACGCGCGGACCTCGGCGGCGGCCGTGTCCAGCTCGGCGTCTTCGGCGGCCAGGACCAGGTCGAAGTCGTGCCGGGCGAACTGCTTGGCCAGCTCCAGCCCGATGCCGCTCGACGCGCCGGTGACGACGGCCAGTGGCTTGGTTGCGGTGGTCATCCGTGCTCCTTCCGGTGCTTCGGTCGTCGGCTACCCGCCGCCGCGGGCGGCAATCATGGTTTCCCGGTACGCGGGGCGGGTATTTCGCGGCGGTGGGACGCACCAGACTCCGGCGCAGTGACCTGCGCGGCCCGGGCATCAGGCGGATCCGCCGCGGCCGCGGGTTCTCCTATGCCATGCCCGACGGCTCGCCGGTGACCGACGAGGAGATCCTGACCCGGATCAAGGACCTCGTCATCCCGCCGGCCTGGAAGAAGGTGTGGATCTGCCCCTACCCGAACGGGCACGTCCAGGCGGTCGGGACCGACGACGCCGGGCGGCGCCAGTACCTCTACCACGAGCAGTGGCGGCGGGACCGCGACGAGGAGAAGCACGACCGCGTGCTGCAGATGGCCCGACGGCTGCCGCAGTGGCGCGAGTCGGTGGCGGCGGACCTGGCCGGTCGCGGCCTGACGCGCAAGCGGGTCCTCGCGGCGGCCCTGCGCATGCTCGACCGGGGCATCTTCCGCACCGGCGGCGAGGAGTACGCGGAGGAGAACGGCACCCACGGCGCCGCGACCCTGCTGCGTGAACACGTGGCCGTCCGCGGCGACGAATGCCGGTTCTGCTACATCGCCAAGGGCGGCCTGAACCGCGAGGTGGCCATCTGCGACGCGGAGCTGGCGGCGGTGATGAAGGCGCTGCTGCGGAGCCGGTCCGGCAGCGACCGCCTGCTGGTCTACCGCGAGGGCGGCACGTGGCACGAGGTGCACGCGGCCGACATCAACGAGCGGTTCAAGGAGCTCGCGGGCGAGGACTGCACGGCGAAGGACATGCGGACCTGGAACGCGACGGTCCTGGCGGCGGCCGCCTTCGCGGCCGCGGACCCCCCGACGTCGGAGACGGCCCGCAAGCGCGCGGAGGCGAAGGTGATGAAGGAGGTCTCCGCGGCGCTGGGGAACACGCCGGCAGTCTGCCGGTCGTCCTATGTGGACCCCCGGTTGGTGGAGGCGTACCGGGCGGAGCGCACGATCGCCCCGGCGCTGAAGCGCGCGGCGCGGCTGGACGGCGACGAGGCCAGGGCGGTGCTGGAGAGGGCGTGCGCGCGGCTGCTGAACGCGTCGTGACGGTGTGGAGTGGGAGGAACGGTGGGATCCATCCGAACGTGTACTGGCCCGGGGCGGCTCCGGTCGGGGAACCTGGAGGGGATGACAACCTCCGCAGTCCGCTGGCGCGCGTCGATCGCCCTCACCGTGGGCGGCGACGGCCCGGTGTCGAGCATCGTCGAATCCGACCACGGGAGCGAGGGGTCGGCGCGGGAGTGGGTCGAGCGGAAGCTGCCCCGGACACGATTCCCGGCGTGGATCCCGGCGGCCCGGCGGAGTGACGGGGTCGAGCTGTTCGGGCGGGTGGCCCGAGGGCGGGTCTTGACGGACCAGCTGCTCCCCACCTGGGAGCCGGAAGCGGCGCCGGTGTGGCACGCCGACCGGGCGGGCGACCAGGTCCAGTGGCGCCGGTGCGCCGCCGGGGAGAGCTGAGCTCGGTTCCGGAAGCCGGAACGTGCCCCGAAGCAACCTTCGGTGCCCCCGGTCCACCTTGTCCCCCGACGCCCCAAGCGCCCCAATGTGGCTTTCGGTGCGTTGAATCAGTACTGCGGCGCGAAGCGCCTCCGTTGAGGGCGGCGGTGGGGGCATGGGAGGCGCACCCAAGGCGGCCTTCGGTGCGTCACACGCAACCAAGGCCGCCTTGGGGCGCTTGGCGCCGCAGCCGGGCTCAGGCCGGGCCCACGTCCTTGCGCAGCAGGCAGAACTCGTTGCCCTCCGGGTCCTGCAGGACCACCCAGGACTCCTCCCCCGTCTGCCCCACGTCCGCCGGGCGGGCGCCCAAGGCCGTCAAGCGCGCCAGTTCCGTCTCCTGGTCCGTCCCCGCCGGGCTCACGTCGATGTGCAGGGGAAGCTTGCCGGCGCGCGGGTTGTCCGTCTGGGCCAGGATCAGCGTCACCGCCCCCTCCCCGAACCGGGCGCCCGCCGGCCCCAGCGCGAGGCCGTCCGGCTCGTGGCCGATCACCTCGTAATCGAGGACCGCGCACCAGAACTCCGCCAGGCGGTCGGGGTCGTGGCAGTCCAGCACCAGTTCGGTGATCCGGCAGGCCATCCGCTCACTTCCGTTCGGACTCCGCCACCGCCGCGGCTTCGTCGTCGTCCATCGCCTTCGTGTCCCGCGGCGGCAGGAACGGCTCCTCCTGGTCGTCCGCGCGGCCCGCCTCGATCGTGCGGCCGCGGGCCAGCTCCGCGTCCAGCTCGGCCCCCAGCAGGATCGCGAGGTTGGAGATCCACAACCATACAAGGAACGCGATCACCCCGGCGAGCGAGCCGTAGGTCTTGTTGTACGAACCGAAATTCGCGACGTACAGCGCGAACCCGGCCGACGCCAGCACCCACAGCACGACCGCCAGCAGCCCACCCGGCGTCAGCCACTTGAACCCCGGCAGCCGCACGTTCGGGCCCACCCAATACAGCAGCGCGAACGCCAGGCTGACGAGCAGCGCGATCACCGGCCACTTCGCGATCTCCCACACGAGCACGCCCGTCGAGCCGAGACCGATCAGGTCACCGAGCCGGCGGGCCACCGAACCCGTCGCCACCACGCCCAGCGCGCACGCCGCCAGCAGCACCACGATGCCGATCGTCAACGCGATCCGCAGCGGGATCGTCTTCCACACCGGCCGCCCCTCCGGCATGCCGTAGATCGCGTTCGACGCCCGCATGAACGCGCCGATGTACCCCGACGCCGACCACAGCGCGCCCAGTAGGCCGATGATCGCCAGCGGGCCGGCCAGGCTGCGCGAACCGGCCAGCTCCTTGATCGCGCCGACGAGGATGTCCTTGCCCTGGCCGGGGACGAGCTGGTTGACGTTGTCGATCACGGTCTGGATCTTGTCCGGGCCGAGCAGCCCGAGGATCGCGGTGAGCACGATGATGCCCGGGAACAGCGACAGCACGCCGTAGTAGGTGAGGGCCGCCGCCCAGTCGGTGAGGTTGTCCCGGTTGAACTGCTTGAACGTCCGTTTGAGGGCCGCACCCCACGACCGCTTCGACAGCTGTCCCGGTCCTTCGGGTTCTTTTTCGTGTCTGGCCACCGCAGCCACCTCCTGCTCAGTCCCGGCGGGCATACCCCGTCCGGGAGTGGGTATGCCTGTTTCGTCACCCGAACCAGGAGGAAGCCGTGCCCGAGGTCAGCCGCGTGATCGACGTACCACCCGACGCCGTGTTCGCCGTACTGGCCGACGGCTGGCTCTACGCCGGCTGGGTGGTCGGCAGCTCCCACATCCGCGACGTCGATGAAGACTGGCCCGCGGTCGGCTCCCGGATCCACCACAGCGTGGGCCCGTGGCCCCTGCACATCCAGGACGTGACGGTGGTCCGCGCGGTCGAGCCGGGCTTGTCGCTGTCACTGGAGGCCCACGGCTGGCCCCTGGGTGCGGCGGCGGTCGGCCTGACCCTGGTCCCCCACGGCGACGGGCAGACGCTGGTCCGGATGACCGAGCACATCGTCCGCGGGCCGGGGAAGGTGCTCCCGGAGGCGCTGCAGGCCCTCATCGCGAAGCCCCGCAACACCGAGTCCCTGGCCCGCCTCGACGACCTGGCCAGCGGCAAGTACGCCCGCGCCCAGCACGGCCACCCCAGCCCCTAGCCCACTCGGCGGCCGGCTCTCCGAGCGCCTTGAATGACTCATTCCTGACTGGGCTTGACCCGTTTGGGCGGACAGGGTTGATGAGTGGGGTCAGGCTAGCGCAGGTGTGGTAGCTGGCCGGGCTGTTGCTTCGTAGGCGGTGGGGCTGCGGTAGCCGAGGCTGGAGTGTCGGCGGCGGGTGTTGTACCAGCCTTCGATGTAGCTGAAGATGGCCTGGTGGGCCTGGGTTTTGGTGGGCCAGGGGCGGCGGTTGAGCAGTTCGGTTTTGATGGTGGCGAAGAACGACTCGGCAACTGCGTTGTCCCAGCATTGGCCTGTGCGTCCGACCGAGAGCCGGACTCCGCCCTGGGCGGCGGTGCGGGCGAACTGGGCTGAGGTGTACTGGCAGCCGCGGTCGGAGTGGAAGATCACTGCGGGGTCGGGGCGGCGCTGGGCGAGTGCGGTGCGCAGGGCTTGGTCGATGAGGTCGGTGCGCAGGTGATCGGCGGTGGCCCAGCCGACCACCTTGCGGGAGGCGATGTCGATCACGGTGGCCAGATACAGCCAGCCCTCCCCGGTGGGGATGTAGGTGATGTCCCCGCACCACCGCGTGTTGATGTTCTCGGGGTGGCAGGTGAAATCGCGGGTGATCAGGTCCGGGCGGCCCGGCGCGGCCGGGTCGGCGACGGTGGTGGTCCGCCATCGCTTCGGTGCCCGCCCGGCCAAGCCGGCCTGGCGCATCAGCCGGGCGATGCGTTTGCGGGAATGCCGATGGCCCTGGGCGTGTAGTTCGGCGTGGATGCGGGGTGCGCCGTAGGTGCCGCGGGACTCCTCGTGCACCCGGATGATGTTCTCGGTCAGCACGGTGTCGGCGCGGTCACGTGCCGACGGGCTGGGGTTGCGGTGGGCGTAGTAGGCGGCACGGGAGACCTCGAGCAGGGCGCAGGCACGCTTGACGGTGCCTGCGCCGCTGGCGTTCTCCGCCTCGATGAACGGGTAGACGTTCACCGGGTCTCCTTCGCGAAGAAAGCCGTCGCTCGCCGCAGGATCTCCACGTCCTCCTGCAATCGTTTGTTCTCCCGCCGCAGCGCGGCGAGCTCGGCCTTCTCGTCGCTGGTCAGCCCGTCGGTGCGGGTGCCGGCGTCACGCTCGGCCTGGATGATCCATTTCCGGACCACCGAGTCGGTCAGCTCGAAGTCCCGGACCACCTCCGGCACCGTCCGCTCGCCGCGTTGCACCAGCCCGACGATCTGGGCTTTGAACTCGGTGGTGAACACCCGCCGAGGCCGCTGCTGGGCACGAGGCTTCTTCTTCGCCATGCGATCCATGATGAGCGACATCCCTTCCAGGAGCTCCCGCCCCTGATCAGAGGTGTCCGCCAAACCGGGTCAAGCCCATGACGTCAGAAGCCAGGAATGAGTCATTCAAGGCACCTGCCGGGCGCGGGCTCAGCCGTAGATCGCGCGGTGGGCCGCGCGGATCACCGCCGCGTAGCCGCCGCCCAGGGTTCCGGCGCGGGCCAAGGCCGCCCGGGCCGCGTTCGAGCCCGGGCCGCCGTGGACCGCCCCGCCCGGGTGGGCCGAGGCGCCGGACAGGAACAGCCGGTCCACCGGCGTGTCGGCCCGGCCCGTGCTCGGCACCGGGCGGAAGAACAGCTGCTGGTGGATCGCCGTCGTGCCGCCGTTGACCGCGCCGCCGACCAGGCCCGGGTTGTGGCCTTGCAGTTCCACCGGCCCTTGGCAGAACCGGGCCTTGATCAGGCCGGTGAACCCCGGCGCGTGCGCCTCGATCGTCTCCTCGATCCGCTTCGCCCGCCGCTCCAGGGTGGCGCGGTTCTCCGCCGTGCCGCGCGGCACGTGCGTGTACGCCCACGCGGTTTCCGTTCCGGCCGGGGACCGCGTCGGGTCGGCCGTGGTCATCTGGCCCAGCAGCAGGAACGGACGACGCGGCGTCCGGCCCCTCGCCAGTTCGCCGCCGAACGCGGACAGCCCGTCGAGGTCCGCTCCGAGGTGGATCGTGCCCGCGCCGCGCGCCGCTTCGGCCGTCCACGGGATCGGGCCCGACAACGCCCAGTCCACCTTCACCGTCGCGCTGTCCCACTCGAACTTGCCGAGGTCGGCGACCAGCCGGGACGGCAGCCACTCCTCTCCCACCAGCTCGCGGTACAGCACCGGCGCCGGTACGTCGGCGAGCACGGCCTTGCGCGCCCGCACCGGGTCGCCTGCCGCGTCCCGCACGCCCAGTGCACGCCCGCCGCCGATGAGGATCTCCCGCACTGGTCGTCCACAGTGGACGGTGCCGCCGCGGGATTCCAGCCGCCGGACGAGTGCCGCGGCCAGCTCGCCCGCACCGCCTTCGGGTACCGGGAACCCTTCGTCCTGCCCGATCATGGCGAGCAGCCAGCCGAACACCGCACTGGCGGCGTTGTCGACCGAGAGGTCGCTGTGCGCGGAGTTCCCCGCCACGAGCAGCTTGGCGCCTTCGCCGGCGAACAGCTCGTCGCCGAACCGGCGCGCGGGCAGCGTCAGCATGCGCGCCAGGCGCAGCGCGTCGGCCGTCCCGGTGCGGCGCAGCAGCTTCAGCGCCGGGCGGACCGGCGGGAACGGCGCGAACAACGCGTCGACCAGCGGCTCGCGGATCTCTTCCCACTGCGCGAACAGCTGCCGCCACGCCTCGCCGTCGCCGGCACCGAACTCCTCGACGGACGCCGCCGTGCGGTCGAGGTCGCGGGACAGCAGCGCGCACCGGTCGTCGGGCAGCACGTGGGCCAGCACTTCGGGTGCGTGCCGCCAGCGCAGGCCGTGCTCTTCGAGCCGCAGCCCGCGGATTACCGGCGACACCGCGCTCATCGGGTAGAACGCGCTGAAGAGGTCGTTGCGGAAGCCCGGCTCGGTGACTTCGGCGGTCCGGACCGCACCGCCGGCGTGCTCGGTCGCCTCCAGGACCAGCACCGACCAGCCCGCGTCGGCCAGGAGGTTCGCCGCCACCAGGCCGTTGTGCCCGGCGCCGATCACCACCGCGTCGACGGCTTCCGTACTCACTCCGGCCTCCTGGCTGGTCAGGCTTGCGACTGGTGGCTCGGCCCGACCCGGGTGAGCGAGCGGAGCCGGGCCAGGACCCCGTCGCGGCGCGGCGGGGCCAGGGGCGGGCTCGCCGCTCCCGCGCCCGACCGGAGCCCGGCGACCAGGTCGGCGAGGGCGGCCGCGGCGTCATACCGAGGTTGCCAGCCCAGCGCGCTCTCCGCCAGGGCCGGGTCCGCCAGCGCCGCGCGGTCGGCCAGTTCGAGCCAGCCGGGGTGCACCGGCAGCAGCCCGCCCAGCCAGGCCGCCCGGGTGGCGAGCTGGACCACCGGCTTGGGCACCGGGAGCCGGGTGCCGCCTAGGACACCGGCCAGCGCGTCGGCGTCGAGCACCTGCGGCGCCGCCAGGTTGACCGCACCGGTGAACCCCCGGTCCAGGATCAGCCGGATCGCTTCGGCGACGTCAGTGGTGTGCACCACCTGCGCCCGCAGGTCCGTCCACAGCGGAACCGGCAGCCGCCGCCCGCCGACGAGGTGGGCGGGCACGGCCGGGCCGAGCAGCCAGCGCGCGAACTCCCCCGCCGCGTCCCGGTGCAGGATCGCGCACGGCCGGATCCGCGCCACCTTCACCTGCGGGTACTTGGCCTCGAACCGGTCCAGCAGGGTCTCCAGCGCGGCCTTGCCGCGGCTGTAGGCGCTGCCGGCGATGCCGTCACACGGCCAGTCTTCAGTGACCTTCTCCCAGCGCGGCGCCGGGCCGTAGGCGGCCACGGACGAGGCCACGACCACGTGCGACACGCCGGCGGCCGCCGCCGCGGCGAGCACGTTGCGGGTGCCGTGGTCGTTGGTGCGCCACATCGGCGGGTCGCCGCGCACCGGCGAGATGGCCCACGCCAGGTGCACGACGGCGTCCGCGCCCGCGAACACCTCCGCCAGCTCCTCCTCCGCACCGGGAAGGCCGACGTCGACGGCCCGCCAGCCCGCCCGCCGGTACGGCTCGGCCGTCGTGTCCGGCAGCCGCCGCGCGAGCCCGACCACGTCGTGGCCGGGCTCGAGCGCGTGCAACAGTGCCGTTCCGACGTTCCCGGTGGCTCCGGTGATCACGATGCGCACCCGTTCGGCTTACCCGGTGTCGCGGTCGCGAAACTCAGACCAGGTCACGCGGAATCCGCCGGTGCCAATTCCGCGAAACGATCCGGCGGGCCCCGTCGTAGCCGTCGAGCTGCGCGTCGATGACGAACTCGATGTCCGTGCACGACACGCGGGTGCGGGTCTCGCTGCGCGCCACCCAATCACCGCGCGCGAAGGTGACGTCCCACACGGCTTCCGCCACCGGCGAGCAGAAGTCGTCGGCGACCCAGGTGTACCGCTCGCGGACGTCCCGGGTGACCTCGAGGTCCAGGTCGTCGTACCGGACGGTCCCCGCGTCCTTCACGATGTCCAGCGCCGACTGGTAGTCGACCAGGTCCCGCGAGACGGTCCAGCGCTGCTCCCCCGGCGTCAGCGCCGTCACCGACATCGGCGGCGCGCCTTCGGGTTCGCCGAACGGCCGGGCCGGCAGCTCGTCCGGCTCGGCGACCGGGCGCACCGGCAACTCCAGCGCGCTCTGTCCGGTGTGGACACTCAGCAGCACCGGTGTCGGCGGCGGCCAGGCCAGCGGCCAGTACGACGTGGACAGCGAAAGCCGGATCCGGTGCCCGGCCGGGAAGGCCTGCGCCACGGCGTTCAGCTCGATCTCCACCGGACACCGCTCCCCCGGCTCCATCGGCGCCGGCTCGTCGTGGCCGTCGCGGTGGGTCAGGTTGAGCAGCCCGTAGGTGACGCGGGTGGCCCGCCCGTCCGGCGCGACGTCGGAGATCCGCGCCGCGATCATCGCCACCGGCTGGTCGGCCGAGACCTCCAGCCGCACCTTCGGCGAGCCGAGGATTTCGCAGCGCTCGGTCAGCACGTCGGTGTCGAAGACCAGCGAACCGCCGTCCTCTTCACGCTGGTCGTAGGGCAGGTCCGGCGGGGCGCTGTAGGACGCCCACTTCCCGGAGAACTGCCCGACCGACAACGGCGACGACACGGTCAGGGCTTCGTCGTCGACGTCCTCGCCGGGCCGCGCGAGGCGGTGCCGGGCCAGCGGCAGCTCCTGGGGCTTGACGTGCGGCGACGGCCAGGAAGCCTCCCCGACCCAGCGGCCGGGGCGGTCTTCGTACGACGTCGAGGGCGGGACGCTCTCCTGCATCCAGGTGCGCAGCATCGGCCCGTCCATGGCGCCGTTCTCCTCGCCGCGCAGCCAGTGGTCCCACCACTGCACGACCTCCTGGAGGTAGCCGATCGCCGGGCCCGGCTCGCCGAGGTGCGGGTACTTGTGCGACCACGGGCCGATCAGCCCGCGCCGGGGGACGTCGAGGTGGGCCAGCAGCCGGATGACCGCGTTGGAGTAGCCGTCGGCCCAGCCGCTGGAAGCCAGCACCGGGACTTGGACGTCGCTGTAGTTCTCCGACACCGACGCGTGCCGCCAGTAGTCGTCGCGGCGCTGGTGACCGAGCCAGTTCTCGATCCACAGGCTGCAGTTGTCCAGCCGCTCCAGCCACATCTCCCGCCACCGTTCGCCGACGACGGCCGGGTCGGGTGGCAGCGTGGCGTAGGCGAACATCGTGCCGGACTCGGCGACGTTGTCCGACAGCAGGCAGCCGCCCATGTAGTGCATGTCGTCGGCGAAGCGGTCGTCGGTGAACGACGAGATCACGATCGCGCGCAGGCTCGGCGGTTTCCGGGCCGCGACCTGCAACGCGGCGAACGCGCCCCAGGAGATCCCCATCATCCCGGTGTCGCCGGTGCACCACGGCTGCGCCGCGATCCACTCGAGGACCTCTTCGGCGTCGAGCTGCTCGCGTTCGAGGTACTCGTCGGCCAGGACGCCCTCGGACTCGCCGGTGCCGCGGATGTCCACGCGCACGCAGGCGTACCCGTGCCCGGCGAGGTAGGGGTGGTGGATGGAGTCGCGGGGCGCGGTGAGGTCCCGCTTGCGGTAGGGGATGTATTCGAGGATCGCCGGCACCGGATCGGTGTCCGACGAGACCGGCCGCCAGATGCGGGCGGACAGCACGGTCCCGTCGGACATCGGGATCCGGACGTGGTCGGATTCGGTGATTTCGTACGGCAGCGAGGTGACGGCTCGCAAGAGTCGGTTCCCTCCCGGGGGGTCAGGGCTGCAGCAGGATCTTCTGGGCGCCGTCGAGCTTCTTCTGGAAGATCTCGTACGCGCGGGGCGCCTCCTCCAGCGGCAGCTTGTGCGTGGCGAAGCCTTCGACGCCGAGCGGGTCGCCGTCGGCGGTGAGCACCGGCATGATGTCGTCGAGCCAGTGCCGGACGTTCGCCTGGCCCATCCGCAGCTGGATCTGCTTGTCGAACAGCTCCATCATCGGCATCGGGTCGACCATCCCGCCGTAGACGCCGGACAGCGAGATCGTGCCGCCGCGGCGGACGCTGTCGATGGCGGCGTAGAGCACGCTGAGCCGGTCGATCCCGGCCTTCTCGGTGATCTTCTCGCCGAGCGGCTGCGGCAGCAACCCGACGAGCGTGTGCGCCAGCTTGCCGACCGGGGCGCCGTGCGCCTCCATGCCGACCGCGTCGATCACCGAGTCCGCGCCGCGTCCGTTGGTCAGCTGGCGGATCGAATCGCCGATTTCCTTGTGGTCGCGGGTGTCCAGCGCGGTGGCGCCGTGTTCGCGGGCCCGCGCCAGGCGCTCGGGCACCAGGTCGACGCCGATCACCTGGCCGGCCCCGCGGTGGCGCGCGATCCGGCAGCACATCTGCCCGATCGGGCCGAGGCCGAAGACCACGACCGTGCCGCCGTCGGGGACGTTCGCGTACTCGACGGCCTGCCACGAGGTCGGCACGACGTCGGAGAGGTAGACGAACCGCTCGTCCGGCGGGCCGTCCGGCACCTTGATCGGTCCGTAGTGGGCCTGCGGGACGCGCAGGAACTCGGCCTGGCCGCCGGGGACCTGGCCGTAGAGCTTGGTGTAGCCCAGCAGCGCCGCGCCCTTGCCCTGCTCTTTGACCTGCGTCGTTTCGCACTGGGACTGCAGGCCGCGCTCGCACATCCAGCAGTGGCCGCAGGAGATGTTGAACGGGATGACCACGCGGTCGCCGGGCTTGAGGTTCGTGACCTCCGGCCCGACCTCCTCGACCACGCCCATCGGCTCGTGGCCGAGGATGTCGCCCTCGGTCATGAACGCGCCCAGCACCTCGTACAGGTGCAGGTCGGAGCCGCAGATCCCGGTCGAGGTGATCCGCACGACCGCGTCGGTGGCCTCCTCGATCTTCGGGTCCGGCACCTCCTCGACGCGGACGTCGCGTTTGCCGTGCCAGGTCACTGCCTTCATGGCTCTCCCTTTCCGCGGGGCGGGGATGGTCTCCGCCCCGGCTTCCCGGGAGTGGCGACGGACAAACCCCGCCCCGGTCAGGGGCCGCCGATGTCATGAATGAGTCATTCAAGACCTCCTCCGGCACCGGACGTCAGGAATGAGTCATTCACTGCGTCCGACGCCAGGAATGAGTCATTCCTGACGTCGTGGCCACCCGGCTCAGGTGAGCAGGTCGGCCACCAGGTACACCGCCGCGGCCACCGCCGCGGCGGCGGGGAAGGTCAGCACCCAGCCCATCACGATGTCGCGGGCGATGCCCCAGCGGACCGCCGAAAGCCGCTTGGTCGCACCCACCCCCATGATCGCCGCCGTGATCACGTGCGTCGTCGAGATCGGTGCCTTCACCGCGAACGCCGTCACGTACAGCACCGACGACGCCACCGATTCCGCGACGAACCCGTGCGGCGGGTCGAGCGGGAACACCCGCCTGCCGAGCGTGCGCATGATCCGCAGGCCACCCGAATAGGTGCCCAGCGACAAGGCCCCGGCGCAGGCGAGGGTCACCCACAACGGCACCGCGAACGTCGACTGCTGCCCGGCCGCCACCAGCGCCAGCACGATCACGCCCATGCCCTTCTGGGCGTCCTGCAGGCCGTGGCCGAGGGCGAGCGCCGAGGCGGAGACGATCTGGAACCGGCGGAACACGCGGCCGCTGCGGTGCGGGTTCGCCCGCCGCAGCAGCCACAGCGCGGCGACCATCGCGACGTACCCCAGTGCCAGCCCGAGCAGCGGCGAGGCCACCATCGGGATCAGCACCTTTTCGGCGATGCCCGCCCAGTGCACGGTGCTCGCGGCGGCCAGCGCCGCGCCGACCATGCCGCCGATCAGCGAGTGCGAGGACGACGACGGGAGCCCGAAGTACCAGGTGATCAGGTTCCAGGTGATGGCCCCGGCCAGTGCCGCGAACACCACGGTGAGGGCGTCGGGTCCGGCCGGGACGTCGATGATGCCCTTGGCCACGGTCGCGGCGATGCCGGTGGACAGCAGCGCGCCCGCCAGGTTCATCACCGCCGCCAGCACGAGGGCGGCGCGCAGGGTCAGCGCCCGGGTGGACACCGCGCTGGCGATGGCGTTGGCCGCGTCGTGGAACCCGTTGGTGTAATCGAAGACCAGTGTCAGCACGATCACGGTGACCAGGGCGGCGGTCCCCGTCACTCAGGACTCCTTGACGGCGATGGTCTGCACCACGTCGGCCAGGTGCTCGAACGCGTCGGCGGCAAGCTCGAACTGCTCGACGACCTCCTTGGTCTTCAGCACTTCCAGTGCGTCCCCGCCCGGCTCGAACAGGTGGGCCAGGATCCGCCGGTAGACCCGGTCGGCCTCGTTCTCCAGCTCGTTGATCTCGATCCAGAACGGCTCGAGGTCGCCCACCTTGGCCAGGCCGGGCATCGACGACGCCGTCAGCTCGGCGGCCCGGCAGAGCACCCGCATCAGCACGTCGGTGCCCGGCGGGAAGGTGCCGATGCGGTAGAGCACGGCCAGGTCCGCCGCGGTGTCCATGAAGTCCAGCACGTCGTCGATCTTGGCCGCGAGGGCCTGGATGTCTTCGCGGTCGAACGGCGTGACGAACGAGCTGTTGAGCTCCACCATGATCGTGTGGGTCAGCTCGTCGCCCTGGTGCTCGACCTCGTGCAGGCGTTTCGCGAGCGGTTCCCGCTCGGCCGGATCGGCGGCCACGAGTTCCCTGAGCAGCGCGGTCGCGGCGACGAGATTCTTCGCCGCGTCGGCGAGCAAGTCGAAGAACCGGGTGCCCCGTGGGGTGAAGCGCATGGATGGATGTCCCTTCTTCGCGCACGCCCGTCGGGGGCCGAGTACCCCGTCCGGCCGTACGTTTAACAGCCGATCTCCGGGAAATCAGGAAGCATGACCGATCCCGGATCCCGGCGCCTGAGAGTACTGCTCTGGCACGTGCACGGCTCGTGGACCGACGCTTTCGTCCGCGGCCGCCACGACTACCTGCTGCCGGTGTCACCCGACGGTGCGCCCTGGGGCCTCGGCAAGGCGGGGCGGAACTGGCCTTCGGTGACCGAAGTGCCCCTCGACCGGCTGGCCGAGGCCGAGCCCGACGTCGTCGTGCTGCAACGCCCGGAGGAGCTGGACTTGGCCGCCCGCCTGGGCGTGCCGGCCGTCTACGTGGAACACAACGCGCCCCGGCCGTACGCGGCCTCCAGCGAACACCCGCTCGCCGGCCGTTCCGACATCACCGTCGCGCACGTGACCCACTTCAACGCGGCGATGTGGGACTGCGGCCGCGCGCCGGTCACCGTCGTGCCGCACGGCATCCCCGATCCGGGGCCGCGCTACACCGGGGAGCTCGCCGCCGGCGTGTCGATGATCAACGAGCCGGTGCGGCGGGAGCGCGTCACCGGCGCCGACTTGCTCGGCACCCTCGCCGAGGCGGCTCCGGTCGACGTCTTCGGCATGGGGACCGAGGAGTTCGGCGCGCCGCTGCGCGGCCTGGGCGACGTCCCGGCGCCGAAGCTGCACGACGAGATCGCCCGCCGCCGCGTCTACCTGCACACCGCCCGGTGGACGTCGCTGGGACTGTCCCTTTTGGAGGCCATGCACCTGGCCATGCCGGTCGTCGTCTTCGCCGCCACCGAGGCGGTCGAGGCGGTGCCGGACGACGCGGGCGTGCTCTCCACCGACGTCTCCGTGCTGGCGCGGGGTTTCCGCGAATTGCTGCACGAGCCGGACTTCGCCGCGCTCGCCGGCAAGAACGCCCGCGAACACGCCCTGAAGCACTACGGGCTGGACGCCTTCCTGACCGCTTGGGACCACCTCCTCGCCGAGACGGCCCGTTGACCTGTGAAGGGAACGCCTCACCGATGAAGATCGCGATGGTGTCCGAGCACGCCAATCCCCTCGCCGCGCTGGGCGAAGCCGATGCCGGCGGCCAGAACGTGCACGTCGCGGAGCTGTCGGCCGCACTGGCGCGCGCCGGCCACGACGTGTCCGTCTACACGCGCCGGGAGAGCCGCGACGAGCCGCCGGAGGTCCGGACGCCGCAGGGCTACCGCGTCGTGCACGTGCCCGCCGGCCCACCGCGCAAGCTGCCGAAGGACGACCTCCTGCCCCACATGGGCGAGTTCGGCAGCTTCCTGCGTGACCAGTGGGCGTTCGAGCGGCCGGACGTCGCGCACGCGCACTTCTGGATGTCCGGGCTCGCGACCTCGCTGGCCGCGAGCGCGACCGGGACGCCGGTGGCCCAGACCTTTCACGCCCTCGGCGTGGTCAAGAAGCGCTACCAGGGCGACAAGGACACCAGCCCGGCCGACCGCATCCGGCTGGAGCGGATCATCGGACGGCAGGCCGGGCGGGTGATCGCCACCTGCTCCGACGAGGTCTTCGAGCTGTCCCGGCTCGGCGTGCCGCGGTCGCGGATCTCGGTCGTCCCCTGCGGCGTCGACCTCGGCCGCTTCTCCCCCGACGGGCCGATCGCGCGCCGCCGGCTGCCGCACCGGCTGGTCGCCGTCGGCCGGCTGGTCCCGCGCAAGGGGTTCGACATCGCGATCACCGCGCTCGCGCAGCTGCCGGACACCGAGCTCGTCATCGCGGGCGGTCCGGAGCGGGGCCGGCTGTCCCAGGACCCGGAGGCCGGGCGGCTGCGGCAGCTGGCCGAGCGGCTCGGTGTCGGCGACCGCGTCCGCTGGCCCGGCCAGGTGTCCCGGGAGAGCATGCCGGCGCTGCTGCGCTCGGCCGACGCCGTCGTGTGCACGCCGTGGTACGAGCCGTTCGGGATCGTGCCCCTGGAGGCGATGGCCTGTGGCGTTCCGGTGGTCGCGGCCGCGGTGGGCGGCCTGACCGACACCGTCGTCGACGGCGTCACCGGGCTGCTGGTCCGCCCGCACCAGCCGAAGGAACTCGCGTCCCGGGTCCGGCGGCTGATCGACGACCCGGCGCTCTGCCACGCCTACGGCACCGCGGGCCACGACCGCGCGGTCGCCCGCTACTCGTGGGACCGCGTCGCCGCCGACACGCTGCGCGCCTACCACAAGCTCGTCCCCCAGGCCGCGGCCACCGCCGAAGCCCGCTGACCCCGTCGTGAGTGAGAAACAGTGTTCTAACACTGTTTCTCACTCACGAGCGCGTCAGCCCACGTAGCGGCGGGCCTTGGACTCGCGTTGCGGGGCTTCCAGCAAGCGGAGGCCGTGTTCGACGTGGTCCGGGACCACGCGGCGGTCCGCGAGGACCCACGGCAGGCCGCGGAGCACGTCCAGGAGCGCCGCCGCGGTGGCGGCATCGCGCGGCGCGGTGCGCAGGACGTCGCGGCCGCGGCGGAAGACCGCCGGCCAGGGGCGGCGCAGCAGGAGCGTCCACAGTGTGTTGCGGATGCCCAGGCGACGGCGGTGGCGCGGGTCGCGCAGCTTCGAGGGCGCGTGGTGGATCACGACGTCCTCCGCCCAGCACATCCACCACCCGCGCGCGGCGAGGTCCAGGGCGAACAGCTCCTCCTCGCCACCGAGCCACATCCGCGTCGAGAAGCCGCCGACCTCGCGGAACGCGCTGACGCGCACCGCGGTCAGGCCCGCCATGATGCCGAGCAGCGCCGACCCCGGCAGCCAGTCCGGGCCGGGCACCGGCGACTCGCGCAGCTCCGGCGTGATCGGGTCCTCGGCCAGGCCGGGTTCGACCAGGCAGCGCCCGGTCACCGACCCGAGCCCCGGATACGCGTCGAGCAGGTCGGCGGCCCGGGTGAGCGCGCCGGGCTGCCACGTCGTGTCGTCGTCGCAGAAGGCCACGTACGGCGTCGTCACCTCGTCGACGGCGACGTTGCGGGCCACCGCGCCGAGGTTCTCCGCCAGCCGGAACAGGCGGACACCCGGGAACTCCCGGGCGACCATGTCGGCCGTGCCGTCCGCGGAGCCGTTGTCGGCGACGAAGACCGGCGCCGCGTCCGGTAAGGACGTCATGTGCGCCAGGGTTTCGCGCAACTGCTCGCGGCGGTTGCAGGTGATGATCACGACCGAGATTCGCGCCATTCGGCGGTCCTTTCCAGAGTCCGGGCCTGATGTTCGACGTGGGCGGGCAGGACGCGCCGGGAGCTCAGCGCGCGCGGCAGCCGCGGGACCGCCCCGAGGACGGCGCCGGGCGCCCGCACCAGCGTCCGCGCCACCTCGCGGCGGCACACCCGCGGCGGGCGGCGCAGGACGGCGATGAGCAGCCGGTTGCGCAGTTCCGCCCGGCGGCGCCACGACGACGGCGGCCGCGACCGCGACGGGTGGTGGTGGGCGCGCAGGTGCCCGACGTAGCAGACCTCCCAGCCGCGCGCGGCCAGGTCGTAGGCCAGCAGCTGTTCCTCCGCGCCGAAGTGCAGCAGCGGGCTGAACCCGCCCACCTGCAGGTACGCCGTGCGGCGCACGATCGCCGAGCAGGCCAGGAAGCCGAGCACCAGCGGCCCGGGCGCGCCGTCCGGGTGCCCCAGCGGGCTGCGCTCCATCTCGGGCGTCACCGGGTCGTCACGGCATTCCGGGCCGACGAGGGTCCGCGCGGCCAGCAAGCCGGTCCGCGGGTGTTCGTCGAAGATCCGCTCCGCCTCGGCCAGCGCGTCCGGCGCCCACCACGAGTCGTCGTCGCTGAAGGCGATGTACGGCGTGTCGGCCGCGATGACGCCGAGGGTGCGCGCGGCGGCGCCGAGGTTCTGCGGCAGGCGGATCACGCGGACGCTTTCGTGCCGCCGCGCGACCTCGGCCGTGTCGTCCTCCGAAGCGTTGTCCAGCACGATGACCGGGGGTCGCGGGTCCAAAGAGGACAATCGGCCGAGGGTGCGGGCCAGCTCGGCGGCGCGGTTGCGGGTGGCGATGACGACGGTCGTGCGCGCGCTCACCGCGGCCCCACCAGCTCGTCGACCAGCGCGGCCAGTGACGCCGGGTGCGCGGGCGGGCGCACCGGCGCGGGCAGGCACCACTTCAGGCGGGCGTCGAGCAGCGCGGTGTCGTGGACGTCTTCGGCAGCCAGCACCGGCCAGTCCAGCGCCTTCCCCTGCGCGGTCACCTTCCCGCCGCCGGCCACCGGGTCGACGGCGAGCACCGGCACGCCGGTCTTGAGCCCGAAGACCAGCCCGTGCAACCGGGTGGTCACCACGGCGTCCATTTTGGACACCAGCGCGGCGAACTGGTCCGGCGTGGCGCACCGCTCCCAGTCCTCGTGCGCCAGCCGGGTGTCCAGCGGGACGCGGGCGCAGTCCAGACCGGCGAGCCAGCCGGTCAGTGCCTCGTGGACGTCGCCGTGCCTCCCCGCACCACCGTATTCCGGCTGGTGCGGCGCCAGGACCACGCCGAGCACCGGAGTGGGCGAGACCGGTGCCCCCAGCGCGAGGTCGAGTTCGGCGGTGACGCCGTCGTCGCGCGGGAGCACTTGGTGGAACCCGGTCACCGCCGGGTCCTCGGCGTCCGGGACGGACACGCCGACCGCGATCCGGCGGCACGCGGCATAGCGTTCGTGCAGCGAACGCACCTGCGGCCCGTGAACCGGGCCGCAGACGAAGACGACGTGCGTGTAGTCGTCGGGTGGCGCGTCGGACAGGTGCAGGGTCCCGGGCCGGAAGCCGGGGCTCCACGCGACCCGGTGGTCGATCCCCGCCTCCGCCAGCGCGGTCCCGGCCGCGCGCAGGCTCAGGACGTCACCCGCCGTGGCTTCTCCGTGCAGAAAACTGGCCCAACCGGTGAGCAGAACTCGCATGGTGTGAACGCTTACCCGCTCTCCACCCCGTTACACGGTTTTGCGGCCGCCGGAGCCGGGTAGCCGCCACGGCATGACGAATCCGGGAGTGACCAGGCGGTTCGAGCGTGCGGTGGTGACCGGGGGTGCCGGCTTCGTCGGCGCCCACCTGTGCGAGCTGCTGCTCGAAGAGGACATCGAAGTGATCGCCGTGGACAACCTCGCGACGTCCTCGGCGGACACCCTGGACCACCTGCGCCGCCACGACGGGTTCCGGTTCGTGCGCCACGACGTCATCCGGCCGCTGCCGCCGGACTGCGAGGCCGACGTCGTGTTCCACCTGGCGTCGGCCGCCTCGCCCCGCGACTACCTGGCCCTGCCGCTGGAAACCCTGCGCGCCGGCTCGTACGGCACCGAGAACGCGCTGGAGCTGGCCCGCCGCGACGGTGCCCGGTTCGTGCTCGCCTCGACCAGCGAGGTCTACGGCGATCCCTTGGAACACCCGCAGCGCGAAGGGTATTGGGGCAACGTCAACCCGATCGGCCCGCGCAGCGTCTACGACGAAGCCAAGCGGTACGCCGAAGCGCTGACCTCGGCCTACCGCCGCGAGCTCGGCGTCGACACCGGCATCGCGCGGATCTTCAACACCTACGGCCCCGGCATGCGCGCCCACGACGGCCGGATGATCCCCGCGTTCCTCGACCAGGCCCTCAAGAACGAGCCGATCACCGTCACCGGCACCGGCGAGCAGACCCGCTCGATCTGCTACGTCGAGGACACCGTCCGCGGCCTGCTGCACCTCGCGCGATCGGGCCACCCCGGGCCGGTCAACATCGGCAACCCGCACGAGCTGACCGTCCGCCAGGTGGCGGAGCTCATCAAGGACCTCACCGGCTCCGGTTCGCCCATCGAGTACATCGACGCGGTGGTCGACGACCCGCAGCGCCGCTGCCCCGACATCACCCTCGCCCGCGACGCCCTCGGCTGGGAACCGAAGGTCGACGCCGACGACGGCCTCCGTCGCACAGCGGCGTGGTTCCGGCGTGCGCCGTCGCGCTGAGTAGCGACGCCCAGGGCTTTTGCGCGCCATCGTTTATCAACGACTTCGCCGGGTAGCGCTATAGGTGAGAGCGGGCCTCACGAGTCCGCACCGAAACGCCAGAGGCAGGTCGATGCGCATACTCGGGATCAATGCCGTCTTCCACGACCCGGCCGCAGCGCTGGTGGTGGACGGGGAGATCGTCGCCGCGGCGGAGGAAGAGCGGTTCAGCCGCCGCAAGCACGGCAAACAGGCGGTGCCGTTCTCCACGTGGGAACAGCCCGCCCAGGCCGCCGCGTGGTGCCTGGCCCAGGCGGGCTTGTCCGCCGAGGACCTCGACGCCGTCGGGTACTCCTACGACCCCGCACTGGTCGAGCCGGGACTGGCCGGCCACGACCCGAGCGGCGAGGAGCTGCGGACGGAGTTCGCCCAGCGGGCGCCCCTGTTCCTGAAGTCCGCTTTGCCCGGACTCGACCCGGGCATCGTCAAGTTCGTCCGGCACCACGTCGCGCACGCCGCGTCGGCCGCGCTCGCCGCGCCGTTCGGCGACTGCGCCGTGCTCGTCGCCGACGGACGCGGCGAGAGCACGTCCTACCTGGCCGGGGAATACCGCGACGGGCGGTTCAAGGAACTGGCGGCCCAGAAGCTGCCGCACTCGCTCGGCCTGCTCTACGAAGACCTCACCGAACACTGCGGCTTCGCGCGGTCCAGCGACGAGTACAAGGTCATGGCCCTCGCCTCGTACGGCACGCCGGAGTTCCTCGACGAACTCTGCGAGCACGTCCACGTCACCGGCGACGGCGGCTTCAACGCCGCCGGCGTCGACCTGGAGGCGCTGGCCCCGCGCCGTAAACCCGGCGAAGAACTCACCCGGCGGCACGCCGATCTCGCCGCGAGTGTCCAGAAAGTCCTTGAAGACATCCTGCTCGAACTGACGGACTGGCTGCACCAGGCCACCGGCCAGCGCGACCTGGCGCTGGCGGGCGGGATCGCGCTCAACTGCGTCGCCAACACGCGGCTGCACGCCGAAGGGCCCTTCGACCGGATCTGGGTGCAGCCCGCCGCGGGTGACGCGGGCACCGCGCTCGGCGCCGCCCTGCAGCTGGCGGCCGACGCCGGGGAACGCGGTGCCCCCATGGGAGACGCGGGTCTCGGTCGCGGGTGGACCGACGACGAGCTCGAGGAAATCCTCATCAAGGCGAAGCTGCCGTACGAACGGCCGGACGACCTCGCCGAGACCGTCGCCGAAGCGCTCGCGAACGACGAAGTGATCGCCTGGTTCCAGGGCCGGGCCGAGTTCGGCCCGCGGGCGCTCGGGCACCGGTCGCTGCTGGCCCACCCCGGCCGCAAGGCGAACCTCGAGCGGCTCAACGACGTCAAGGGCCGCGAGCAGTTCCGCCCGGTGGCGCCGATGGTGCGCGCCGAGCGGGCGGCCGAAATCTTCACCCGCGGCCCACTGCCCAGCCCGTACATGCTGTTCGTGCACGACGTCGCCGAAGCCTGGCGCGACCGGATCCCGGCCGTCACCCACGTCGACGGCACGGCTCGCGTGCAGACCGTCGAAGAACGCGAAAACCCCGTGCTGGCGCGGATGCTGGCCGGTTTCGAGCGCCGGACCGGCCTGCCGGTCGTGATCAACACCAGCCTCAACACCGCGGGCCGTCCGATGGTCGACTCGCCCCGGGACGCGCTGGAGTGCTTCGGCTCGGCCCCGATCGATCTGCTGGCGCTGGGGCCGTTCGTGCTCCGGCGGCCCCGATCCACCCGAACCGGCGCGGCGTCGCCGGAGGAGAAGGAGGTGCCGTGATGGAAGACCATCTCGCCGCGTTGGCCCAAGCCGCCGAGCGGACCCGCGAATCCGCCCCCAAGATAACCGCGTGGGGACGGCACCTCGCCGGCGTGTTCGAGGCCGGCGGCAAGCTGCTCGCCTGCGGCAACGGCGGCAGCGCGGCCGAAGCCCAGCACCTGACCGGCGAGCTCGTCGGCCGGTTCCGCCACGAACGCCGTCCGCTCTCGGCCATCGCGCTGCACGCGGACACCTCCGCCACCACCGCGATCGTCAACGACTACGGCGACCACGAGGTCTTCGCCCGCCAGGTGCACGCGCACGGTCGCCCGGGCGACGTGCTGGTGTGCCTGTCCACCAGCGGCGGCAGCCAGAACGTCGTCGCCGCCGCGAAGGCCGCGCACGAGCTCGGCGTGACGACGTGGGCCTTGACCGGCCCGGCCCCCAACCCGCTCGCCGCGTTGTGCGACGACGCCGTGACGGTCGAAGCGGCGACCGTCGCGACCGTGCAGGAAATGCACCTGGTGCTGGTCCACGGCCTCTGCGCGGCGCTCGACGACGCGCTCGGAGTGACCGCGTGAAGCCGCTGGTCGTCCTCGGTGACACGCTGCTGGACGTCGATGCCGAAGGCACCGCCGAACGGCTGTGCCCCGAGGCGCCGGTCCCGGTGGTCGACCTGACGGCCCGGCGACGGCGTCCCGGCGGGGCCGGCCTGGCCGCGCTGCTGGCCGCGCGGTCCGCCGCCGAGGTCGTGCTGGTCACGCCGCTCGGCGACGACGAGGGCGGCCACGCGCTCACCGGGTTGCTGGAACCGGACGTCACCGTGCTGCCGCTGCCGCTGCGCGGCACGACGGTGTGCAAGACGCGCGTCCGCGCGGGCGGGCAGTCGTTGCTGCGCCTGGATTCCGGCGACGGCACGGCGACCACCGACCCGCTGCCCGCCCGGGTGCACGAAGTCCTCGAAGACGCCGGTGCGATCCTCGTCGCCGACTACGGCCGTGGCCTCACACGCCATTCCGACGTCCGGCGGCTGCTGCGAGAGCTGGCCGAGCGGATCCCGATCGTGTGGGACCCGCACCCCCGCGGCGCCCAGCCGGTGCCCGGCACGCGGCTGGTCACCCCGAACCTCGTCGAGGCGCGGGCGGTGCTGGCCGGCCACGACGAACCGGCCGAGCTCGCCAAGCTGCTGCGCGGCCACTGGCACGCCGACGCGGTCGCGGTGACCGTCGGGTCCCGCGGCGCGGTGCTCGCCGACGGCCTCGGCGAAACGACCGTCCCGGTCCCGGTCGCGGCGCGGACACCGGGCCACACCGCACCTGACACGTGCGGGGCGGGCGACCGGTTCGCCGCCGCGGCCACCGCGGCCCTGCTGGGCGGTGCGGACACGACCGAAGCCGTGGTGACCGCGGTCGAGGCGGCCGCCCGGTTCGTCGCCGCGGGCGGCGCGACCGCGCTGTCCACCGACGACGGCCCGGTGCCCGACCCGCAGCCGGCGACCGACGCCTTCGGCCTCGCCGAGCGGATCCGCGAAACCGGCGGCCGGCTGATCGCCACCGGCGGGTGCTTCGACCTGCTGCACCCCGGGCACGTGAGCCTGCTGCGGCAGGCGCGCGCCCTCGGCGACGCACTCGTCGTCTGCCTCAATTCCGACGCTTCGGTGCGGGGCCTCAAGGGCCCCGGCCGCCCGCTGGTCCGCGACCGCGACCGCGCCCGGCTGCTCACCGCGTTGTCCTTCGTGGACGCCGTCGCCGTCTTCGACGAGCCCTCGCCCACCGCCGTCCTGGAGAAGCTGCGCCCGGACGTGTGGGTGAAGGGCGGCGACTACGCGGACGCGGACCTGCCCGAACGCGAAGTGGTCGAACGGCACGGCGGCGAGGTCGTGCTCGTCCCGACCGTGCCCGGCTACTCGACCTCCCGGCTGGTCGCCGCGGCGGCCAGTGCCTGACCCCAGCGCCTGATCCCCTGCCTGCGAAGGAGAGCGATGCGACCCCTCGGCAACATCCTGATCACCGGTGGCGCGTCCGGTCTCGGCGCCGCCACCGTCGACGCCGTCCGCAAGGCGGGCGGCACCCCGTACATCCTCGACCGCGTCCGTCCCGAGGACCCGGCGGAGTACGTCGAAGCCGACCTGACCGACACCGCCGCGACCGAGGCCGCGGTCCGGGAGCTCGCCGAGCGCGCGGGCGGCCTCGACGGCGTCTTCACCGCTGCCGGCACCGACGCCTGCGGTCCGCTCGGCGAAGTGTCCACAGAGGACTGGGAGCGGGTCGTCAAGGTGAACCTGTTCGGCACGGCCGCGGTGATCCGCGCCGCACTCCCCTTCCTCGAACGCTCGCACGGCACGGTCGTCACCGTCGCGTCCACCCTGGGCATCAAGGCGGTGAGCGACGCGACCGCCTACTGCGCTTCGAAGTTCGGCGTCGTCGGCTTCACCCGGGCGCTGGCCGCCGAGCTGGCCGGGCGGGTCGGCGTCACCCTGCTCATCCCGGGCGGGATGTGGACGCACTTCTTCGACGACCGCACCGACCAGTACAAGCCGCCGCCGGACGCGAAGCTCAACCAGCCCGAGCACGTCGCGAACACGGTGGTCTTCGCGTTGCAGCAGCCGCCCGGCGCCGAGGTGCGCGAACTGGTCGTGTGCGCGTCCGAGGAGGGGTCGTGGCCGTGAGCTCCGCGGTCCTCGTCCTGCGCGCGCTCGGTGTCGGGGACCTGCTGACGGCGGTCCCCGCGCTGCGCGCCCTGCGGGCGGCGTACCCGGGCGAACGGCTGGTGCTGGCCGCGCCGGAGCAGCTGCGCGACCTGGTCGGGCTGATCGACGCGGTCGACGAGCTGCTGCCCACGCCCGGGCTCGGCGAACTCGCCTGGCCCGGCCCGCCGCCGCGGCTCGCGGTGAACCTGCACGGCAGCGGCCCCGAAAGCATCCACGACCTCCTGGACACCGACCCGGCGGAGCTGCTGACCCACCGCCACCCGGACTTCCCCGACGTACCCGGGCTCGACTGGCGCGACGACGTGCACGAGGTCGACCGCTGGTGCCGGCTCGTCGAGTACCACCACGTGGAGGCCGACCGCTCCGCCCTGCACCTGCCGGTGCCGCCCGGCCCGAGCCCGGCACCGGACGCCGTCGTGGTGCACCCCGGCGCGGCGTTCCCGGCCCGGCGCTGGCCGCCCGAGCGGTTCGCGACCGTCGTCCGGGACCTCGCCGCCCGCGGGCACCGCGTCGTGCTCACCGGCAGCGCCGCCGAACGCGACCTGGCCGCATCCATCGCCGAAGCGGCCGGGCTCGGCGAAGACGCCGTGCTGGCGGGACGCACGGGCCTGGCGGAACTGGCCGCGCTGGTGGCCGGGGCGGCGCTGGTCGTATGCGGCGACACCGGCGTCGGGCACCTCGCCACGGCGTTCGGCACGCCGTCGGTGCTGCTGTTCGGCCCGACCCCGCCCCGGTTGTGGGGCCCGCCGCCGTCGGCGCAGCAACACGGCGACATCCGGGGCTCCGCCCCGGGCCGGGGGCTCCGCCACCCGGAACCCCCGCCGAAACACATCGTGCTGTGGGCCGGAAACGTCGGCGACCCCCACGGCACGGAACCCGACGGCGGACTGCTGCTGCTCGGTGAAGAGCGCGTGCTGGCCGCGACGCGGTCGGCCCTGGAGATGCGGGTGGCCCATGGGTGAGCACATCGGGATCGTCGGCGCGGGTTACGTCGGCCTGACCAGTGCCGCCTGTTTCTCGCGCCTCGGGCACCGCGTCACCTGCGTGGACGCCGACGTGTCCAAAGTGGACGAACTGGGCCGGGGCGTGGTGTCGATCGCCGAACCCGGCTTGGCCGAGCTGGTCGGCCAGGGACTCGCCGACCGGACGCTGAGCTTCACCACCGCCCAGGCCGAACTCTACGGCGCGGACCTCGTCTTCCTGTGCCTGCCGACGCCGCCCGCCGAAGACGGGCGCCCCGACCTCGGCGTGCTCGAACAGGTCGTGCCCCAGCTCGGCCGGCTGCTGCGGCCCGGCTGCGTGGTGGTCACCAAGTCGACGGTGCCGGTCGGCACCGCGGCCCGGCTGCCCCGCCTGCTGGGCCGGGACGACCTGCCGGTGGTGGCCAACCCGGAGTTCCTCCGCGAAGGTCACGCCGTCGAAGACTTCCTGCACCCGGACCGGGTCGTCGTCGGCACCGACCCGGCGGATTCCCCGGCGGCGCGGCGGGTCGCGCGGCTGTACGAGCCGACCGGCGCGCCGGTGGTGGCGACCGACTCGGCCAGCGCCGAACTCGCGAAGTACGCGAGCAACGCCTTCCTGGCCGTGAAACTGTCTTACGTGAACGTCCTGGCCGAGCTGTGCGAGCGGTTCGGCGCGGACGTCCGCGAGGTCTCGCGCACGATGGGCCTCGACGCGCGGATCGGCCCGGAGTTCCTCGCGCCGGGCCCCGGCTGGGGCGGGTCGTGCCTGCCGAAGGACACCTCGGCGCTGCTGCACGCGGCCGAATCGGCGGGCGTCGACTTCGGCATCCTGCGTGACGCGGTCCGCGTCAACGCCCGGCAGCGCGCCCGGGTGGTGCGGGCCGTGCGGCAGGCCGTCACCGGCTCCCCCGCCGGCTCCCTCGCCGGGGCCCGCCTCGGCCTGCTGGGCCTGGCGTTCAAGGCGGGCACCGGCGACCTGCGCGACTCCCCCGCCCTCGCGGTGGCCGACGACCTGGCCCGCGCCGGTGCCGAACTGACCGCGCACGACCCCGCCGTCGCCTGCGTCCCCGGCACGAGCTCGGTCCAAGTGGTCGACGACCCGTACCTGGTGGCCAAGGACGCCGCCGCGATCGTCGTGCTCACCGAGTGGCCCGAGTTCCGGGACCTCGACTGGGCCCGGCTGGCCGCGTCGGCGGACCGGGCGGTCGTCGTCGACACCCGCAACCTGCTCGATCCCGACGTCCTCGCCGAGGCGGGGTTCGCCCACCTCGGCGTCGGCACCCATCCCCGGAGGCAGTCATGACCCTGCGCGTTCTCGCGCTGACCTGCACGCTCAAGCCGTCGCCCGCCAAGTCGAGCAGCGACCTCATCGCCCGGCAGCTGCTGGGGGCGTTCGCCGAACGCGGCGCCACCGGCGAGCTGGTGCGGGTGGTCGACCACGACGTCCGCCCCGGCGTGGAGGCCGACATGGGCAACGGCGACGCGTGGCCGGACATCCGGCGGAAGATCGCCGCGGCCGACATCCTGCTGATCGCCACCCCGACGTGGGTCGGCCACATGTCGAGCGTCGCGCAGCGAGTCCTGGAGCGCCTCGACGCGGAGCTGTCCGAAACCGACGACGAAGGCCGGCCGGCGATGTTCGGCAAGGTCGGCGTGGCCGCGGTCGTCGGCAACGAGGACGGCGCCCACAAGATCATCGCGGACCTGTTCCAGGCGCTGAACGACGTCGGGTTCACGGTGCCGGCCCAGGGCGCGACCTACTGGAACGGCGAAGCCATGCAGGGCGGCGACTACCAGGACCTCGACGAGACGCCCGAAGCCGTGGCCTCGACGAACGCGACTTTGGTCCGCAACGCGGTCCACCTCGCCGAGCTGTTGCGCGCGCAGCAGTACCCGGCCAAGTGATTACGCCGTTCGAGTGACATCGCTGCGCCGGACGAGTGTGGTGCAGGACACGTGGGTAACCCAGCGGGACCTTCCATCCGCGTCAGGGGGCTCCACCCATGTCGAACCGAGTCATGATCAGCCGTGACAGCAAGCCGATCCCCTGCGAGGAGTGCGGCCTGCCCACGTTGCACGTCGCGCGCCTGGTGTCCGGGGACGGCACGCTGCTGGGCCAGACGATGGTGTGCACGGCCTGCCGCCGGCACCGCTCGGAAGCCGAAGCCGTCGCGATCCAGTAGCTTTTGCCCGGGTGAAGGCCGTCTCTCCGGAGGCGGCCTTCACCGTTTTTCCAGCTGCTCCAGCAGCAGGCGGGCGGGCAGCGTCAAGGTGCCGAGGCCGAGCCGCGCCGGGACGCCGTCTTCCTCCGCCGTCACCAGCCGCTTCTCGAGCTCTCCGAGCAGCGCGCGGCATTCGTCCAGTTCGACCGGCTCCCCGGCCACCGCGACCGCCTGCACGGCCCCGGCCAGGTGGTGCATCAGGTCGGCCAGCGACTCGCGCGCGTCCGGCCAGGGGTACTCGAACGGGTGCTCCCGCCGTCCGGACGTCGTCCGCACGGCGGCGACGAGCTGCGACGTCGCGGGCCACAGCCCGATGAGCGTCCGCAGGGGACGTTCGTGGTGCGCTCCGGCGCCGGGGCGCCCGCGGCGGAGGTTCAGCATCCGCCCTTCCCGCGTCAGGCCGACGGCTTCTTCGGCCGCCAGGACCTGGCTGCGCGTGTCCCGTTCCTGCGACAGCAGGCCGTCGAGGTCGTTCGGCGGTTCTTCCCGGCGGATCACGTCGGACAGCGACTCCAGCAGGTCCGCCAGGGCTTTCCCGAGCCACCCGGCGGCCGCGGCGAGCCGTTCGCCGTAGAGGGGCGGGAAGATCAGGGTGTTGACCGCGACGCCGATGGCCGCGCCGAGCGCCGTCTCGAGGAGGCGGTCGCCGAGCAGGACGGGCTCGCGCGCGGTGCCGTAGGAGATGACGAGCATGCCGGTGACGCCGACCCAGACACCGGCGTCGCCGAACCGCCGCCAGCTCCCGGCGAGCAGGCCGACGAAGACGACGGTGGCGAGCGCAACGGCCTGCCACGGGATCAGCTGCCCCGCGACGGCGGCGAGGACGACCCCGCCGGCGACCGAGCCGACCTGCTGCAGCCAGCCGCGCAGCGACCGGTACACGGTGGCCTCGACGAGGAACACGGCCGCATAGGGCGCGAGAAAGGGTTGCGGCAGCCGGAGAACGAGGGTGGCGAGCAACCAGGCGGCGGTCGCGGCGAGGGTGGCTTTGGCGCTTTGGACGAGGATGCGGCGCTCGCGGCCGGGGACGCGAAGCGCGCGGGCGAACCAGCCGATCGGCGTGCGGTCGCGCCGTCCCTCGTCGGGGACAGCTTCGTCGGTGCGCCGGAACGGGCGGGCGAACCGGCTCGCTGAGCGCGTATCCCGCGAGGAGCCGCCGCCCCGCCCATCACCCCCCTGCTCGGAGCCCTCGCTCGGCCGCCCGGACCCGCCCGCCGGGGCACTTTCACGGGAAAGTGCCCCGGCACGGCGGTCCGCTTCGGCCGGCGAGCCTCCGCTTTCCCGCTGTTCCGTCATGCCGGTGGGGCGATGTGCACGAGCTTCGTCTGGGTCATCTCGTCGAGCAGCTCCGGCCCGTACCCGTACCCACTGCCACTCCGGCCGCGCGGGTGCGCCGCTCCGCCCGGGGCGCCGCCGAACACGTTGTTGACCTTGACCGTTCCCGCGGGCAGCTCACGCCACGCTCGCTGCGCGTTCGCCATCGATCCCGTCAGCACCGTCGCGGCCAGGCCGTAGTCGCCCTTGGCCGCTTCGGCCAGGCCTTCGTCGAAGCTCGAGACCACCCGGACCGGCGCCACCGGACCGAACGTCTCCTCGGTCATCACGCGCAGATCGGCCCCGCAGTCCGTGAGGACCGTGGCCGGGTAGTGCGCGCCCGGCCCGTCCGGGACCGCGCCGCCGGTCAGCAGCCGGGCGCCCCGCTCCACGGCGTCCGCCACGTGGGAGTGCACGTGGTCGCGGTGGCGCCGGTCCACCAGCGGGGCCAGCGTGCGCGTCTCGGCCTCCTTCACCAGCGCCGCCAGGAACGGCTCGGCGACCGCCGAGCACACGTAGATCCGTTCGACCGCCACGCAGATCTGCCCCGAGTTGGCGAACGACCCCAGCGCCGCCTGACCGGCCGCCCACACCGGGTCGACGTCCTCATCGATCACCAGCGGGTCGTTGCCGCCGTTCTCCAGCAACGTCTTCGCGCCCGTCGCGGCCGCGCTCGCCGCGATCGACCGGCCGGTCGCCGTGCTGCCCACGTGGGCGATGACGTCGACGTCCGCGCGCATCGCCAGCAGCGCCCCGACCCCGCCGTCGCCGTGCAGCGTCTGCAGCACGCCGTCCGGGAAGACGTCGCCGAGCACCTCGCCGAGCAGCTGCCCGGTGTGCGGCGCGCGCTCGCTCGGCTTGTGCACCACCACGTTCCCGGTGGCCAGCGCCGCGCCCAGGAGCCCGCAGGCCACCGCCACCGGGTCGTTCCACGGCGTGAGCGCCACGACGACGCCGTACGGCTCGGGCACCATCAGGTCCGTCGCGCCGACGTCGCCGAGCAGGCTGCGGCCGCGGTGCACCGGGCCCAGCTCGGCGTACTGGTCCAAGGTCCCCGCCCCGGCGAGTACGCCTTCGCGGGCTTCGTCCCGGGGCTTGCCCGTCTCGGCTTCGTTGGCCTTCGCCAGCTCGTCCGCGCGCGCCCGCAGCCGTTCCGCCGCGGTGTGCAGCAGCGCGCCGCGCTCGGCGGCCGGGGTCCGGGCCCACTGCGCCGCGCTCCGGCGAGCCAGCGCGAGTGCCGCGTCGATCGCGTCTTCGCCTGCGGACGGCACCGTGCCGACCACGCTGCCGTCGGCCGGGTTCCGGATTTCGATCGTCCCCGCGGTCATCCGCACCTCCTTGTCGTCGCCCGCCGGTTACCCGGGCGCGTGGACTTCGACACGCCGTTTGATCACCCCCGGCCGGGGTATCCGTGGCCGGTGACGCTCGACTACACCGTGGTGATCCCCACGACCGGCCGGGACACGCTTCGGCCACTGCTGGAAACCCTGCTCGGCGGGCCCGATCCGCGGCCGGCGGAGGTCCTCGTCGTCGACGACCGCCCGGAGGGGGCCGAACTGGAGGTCCCCGACGGCGTCCGCGTGCTCCGCTCCGGCGGGCGCGGACCGGCGGCGGCGCGGAACCTCGGCTGGCGCACGGCGAAGAGCGAGTGGATCGCGTTCGTCGACGACGACGTCGTGCTCGCCCCCGACTGGGCGCGGCAGCTCGCGGCCGACCTCGGCTCGCTGCCGCCGGACGTGGCCGCGTCCCAGGGCCGGATCACCGTCCCGCTCCCCGCGGACCGGCGGCCCACCGACGACGAACGCTCCACCGCCGGGCTCGAGCACGCGCGGTGGATCACCGCGGACATGGCCTACCGCCGCCGCGCGCTCGTCGAGGTGGGCGGTTTCGACGAGCGGTTCCCCCGCGCCTTCCGCGAGGACTCCGACCTCGCGCTGCGCGTCGCCGAAGCCGGGCACCGGATCGACCAGGGCGAACGGCTCACCACGCACCCGGCCCGGCGCGCGGGGTTCTTCTACAGCCTCAAAGCCCAGCGCGGCAACGCCGACAACGCGTTGATGCGGGCCAAGCACGGCGTGCTCTGGCGGCAGCGGACCGGCGCCGGGCACGGACGCCTCGGCCTCCACGCACTGTCCACAGTGGCCGGTCTGGCCGCGCTCACGCTGCCGCTGTTCAGGCAACGCGGGAAGGCCCTGCTCGCGGCCGGTGTCTGGGCCGGGCTGACGGCCGAGTTCGCCACCCGCCGGATCCTGCCCGGTCCGCGGACCCCCGGTGAGGTGGCGCGGATGGCCGTCACCAGCGTCCTGATCCCGCCCGCCGCGTGCTACCACCGGCTGCGCGGAGAGATCGCGGCCCGGCGGCCCCGGCCCCCGGTCGCGGTGCTGTTCGACCGGGACGACACGCTCATCGTCGACGTCCCGTACCTGAACGACCCGGACGGCGTCCGCCCGGTGCCCGGCGCGGTCGAGCTCGTCCGCGGGCTGCGGGAGCGCGGGATCCCGGTCGGGGTGGTGAGCAACCAGTCCGGTGTCGCGAAAGGACTGATCTCCCCCGAGCAGCTCGACGCGGTGAACGCCCGCGTCCAGGAGCTGTTCGGCCCGTTCGGCACCTGGCAGGTCTGCGTCCACGACGACGGCGACGGCTGCGCGTGCCGCAAACCGGCCCCCGGCATGGTGCTGCGGGCCGCCGGCGAGCTCGGCGTCGACCCGGCGTCCTGCGTGGTCATCGGCGACACCGGCGCCGACGTCGACGCGGCTCTCGCCGCCGGCGCCCGCGCGGTGCTCGTGCCGACCGACCGCACGCTCGAGCCGGAGATCGCCCGGGCCCGCCGGGACGCCGCCGTCGCGCGGGACCTGTCCGAGGCGCTGCGGCTCGCCGGGGTCGCCGGATGACCCGGGTGCTCGTCGCCCGCCAGGACAACCTCGGGGACGTCCTGCTCGCCGGGCCGTGCGTGCGCGCGGTCGCCGCGTCCGGGGCGCAGGTGACCCTGCTGGCGGGTCCGCACGGCCGCGCCGCCGGCGACCTGCTGCCGGGCGTGGCCGACGTGCTCACCTGGACCGCACCCTGGATCGACCCCGAGCCCCCGCCGGTGACCGCCGAGGACACCGGCGCGTTCGTTGCGCTGATCCGCGAGAAGTCGTTCGACCGCGCGCTCATCCTGACGTCGTTCCACCAGTCGCCGCTGCCGCTCGCGCTGCTGCTGCGCCAAGCCGGCGTGCCGTGGATCGGCGCGATCTCCGAGGACTACCCGGGCAGCCTGCTCGACCTGCGCCACCGCGTCGACGGCGATCCGCCGGAGCCGGTCCGGATGCTGTCGCTCGCCGAAGCGGCCGGGTTCTCGCTGCCGCCGGACGACCACGGCGCCCTCGCGCTGCGGCGTCCCCTGCCGAACACCGCCCGGCTGACCGGCGGCGGGGCGTACGTCGTGGTGCACCCCGCGGCCTCGGTGCCCGCCCGCCAGCCGTCGGCGGCCTGGAGCCGCGAGACGGTGCGGGCCCTCGCCGCGGACGGGCACCGGGTGTTCGTCACGGGTGCGCCGTCCGAGCGCACCCTGACCCGCGAAGTGGCCGGAACGTCGGCGGTCGACCTCGGCGGCCGGACGTCCCTGGCCGAACTGGCGGCGGTGCTGTCCGGTGCCCGGGTCGTGGTGGCGCCCAACACCGGCCCCGCGCACCTCGCCGCGGCGGCGGGCACCCCGGTGGTGTCGCTGTTCGCCCCGGTGGTGCCGCAGGAGCGGTGGGCGCCCTACGGCGTCCCCACAGTCGTGCTCGGGGACCAGCAGGCGCCCTGCCGCGCCAGTCGCGCGCGGGTGTGCCCGGTGCCGGGCCACCCCTGTCTCGACACGATCGATCCCGCGGACGTCTGCCGCGCGGTGACGGCGCTCGCCCAGCCAGGTGTCACCTCGCCGGTCCCGGCGGCGGCCACGTCTTGAATGACTCATTCCTGGCGTCGCACGCCAGGAATGAGTCATTCATGACGTCGGGGTCAGCCGCCGATCTCCTTGCTCACGCCGCTGGGCCCCTCGTATGTCCGGTCCGGCAGGCCGCGCACCAGGTCCAAAGTGTCCGAGTCGGCACCGTTCTTCTCGGCCGCCTGCACCAGGTCGTCGCGCTTCGCCGGGTAGTCGACGCCGGACAGGTACTTCTGCAGTTCGATCGGGTTCGGCTTGCTCACGGGAGCTCTCCTTCCGTTCGGGAACGGCGCGGTTACCCCACTCTCCGGCCGACACACGCTCGAAACGGCACCGGCTGCTCCCCCGCCGGGTGACGCCGGTTGCAGGATCCGGCCGCACGTCCACAGCCGGGCGCACCGCGTTTAGTCCCCCGCGGCGGTGGTAGCCGACCCCAAAGGAAAGGAGATGCCCGTGTCGCTCCCGGCACCCCTGCCCGCCGACGCCGCTTCGCCGCGGCGTGCCGTCGTCACCGGTGCCGACTCCGGCATCGGCCGCGCGGTCGTCGCCGCCCTCGCCGGCGGTGGCCTCGACGTCGGCATCACCTACCACTCGGACGCCGACGGCGCGGAAGAAACCGCCGCCGAGGCCCGCTCGCACGGCGTGGCCGCGCACGTCCGGCAGGTCGACCTGACCGAGCTGCCCGGCGCCGCCGATGTCGTCGACGCGTTCGCCGAAGACCTCGGCGGCATCGACGTCCTCGTCAACTGTTCCGGAACCGGCAGCAGCCAGCGGGCGATGGACCTCGACTACGAGAAGTGGCGCCAGGTCCTGGACGTCGACCTCGACGGGGTCTTCCTGCTTTCGCAGCGCGCGGCCCGGCACATGATCGACGCCGGGCACGGCGGGCGGATCATCACGATCACCAGCGTCCACGAGCACGTGCCCCGCGTCGGCGCCGCGCCCTACTGCGCCGCGAAGGCCGGCGCGGGCGCGCTGACCCAGGTGCTCGCCCTCGAGCTGGCCGAGCACGGCATCACCGTGAACTCCGTAGCCCCTGGCGAAATCTCGACGCCGATGACGGGACAGACCGACGCCGACCCGCGCGAACAGGACCGGCCCGGCATCCCGCTCGGCCGCCCCGGGCACGCGGCCGAGGTGGCGGCCGCGGTCGCATTCCTGGCGACCCCGGCCGCCGGCTACATCACCGGGACGTCGCTGGTCGTCGACGGCGGGCTGCTGCTGATGGGTGCCCAGCACGGGACCGCGTACCGCGATCACGACTGGCGTTCTCCCTGAGACCAGGGGCCCGCGTCCTGGCTGCAGGGACCGGCGCGGGTCCCGGCCACGGGCCGGGCGGCGGCACCCCAGCCCGCCGCCCGGCCCGTTCCACTTGCCCGTTTTCCGCACGCATGGCGGGGTATCCGGCCGCGGAGAGAAGGAGAATCCCATGTCTTCCGCAGAACCCCGCTCCCGCGCCGGAGCGTCCTGGCTCCGCCCGGTCGTCGCCGTCCTCGGGCTGCTCTACCTCGCGCTGGGCATCGCCGGGTTCCTGACCCCGGAGACCGCCGCGGTCGGCCACGAAACCAGCCGGGCCGTCTGGATCTTCAGCGTGACCCCGCTGCTCAACCTCGTCCACACGGCGGTCGGGGTGCTCGGGCTGCTCGCCGCGCTCCGGCGCACCGGGTCGATCATCTACTGCTGGGTGCTGTTCGTCGGCTTCACCGGGATGACCGCGTACGGCATCCTCGCAACTTCGCTCGTCAACCCCGAGGACCCGATCAACCTCAATTGGGCGGACAACTGGCTGCACGGGCTGACCGCGGCCGCCGGGCTCGTGCTCGGCATCGTCGCCGCACGGGCGGTCAACCGGACGGCCGCGCGCTCGCGGTGATCTTGGCGTTTCGGTGGCCACCCGCCGGGTAGCCGGAAAAGGGACACCGCGTTAAGGAGGCTCCCATGCATCGCGAAAGCGACCAGCACTCGCCGCGTGAAGACGACGCGCAGAAGGCCGAGCTGCGCGGGACCCTGCAGGGCAACGGCCCCTCCCGCGCCGAGGAGTGGCGGGACCCCGAACTCCCCGCCGACGACGAATCGGACGTCCCGCCGCTGGGCGGCGGAGCATGACCACGAGTGAAGCGGCGGCGGTGGGCGAACCCGCCGTCGTCGTGCACTACCGGCTCCACGCGGACTTCGCCGGACCCGGGTGGCTGCGCCGGATCGCGGGTCCGGGGGCCGGCCTGGAACTGGACGCGGCCGGCCTGCGCGTCCGGTTCGGACCGTGGCTGGTCGAGACCCCGTTGAGCAACCTCGCCGGAGCGGAGGCCACCGGGCCGTACAACGCTCTTCGCGTCCTCGGCGTCCGGCTTTCGCTCGCCGACCGCGGCCTGACGTTCGGGACGACGACGGCAGGGGGCGTCTGCCTCCGGTTCCGGGAGCCCGTCCGGGGGGTCGACCCGTGGGGGCTGGTCCGCCACCCGGGGTTGACGGTGACGGTGTCCGAACCGGACCTGGTCGCCGAGGCCATCAACCGGATCGTGGCGGGCTCGTGACGGCGGCCCGCATCCTCGCCGTGGCGGTCGACTGCCGTCAGCCGGACCTGCTGGCCGAGTTCTGGGCGGCGGCGCTCGGCGGCGGGAAGACCCGCACGTGGACCGACTCACACGGGCTCGCCTACCGCCAGGTGGACTTCGACGACGGCCCGGCGGTGCTGTTCCAGCAGGTGCCGGAGGAAAAGACCGTCAAGAACCGGCTGCACCTGGATCTCGCACCGGTGGCCGGCGATCAGCGGGCGGAGGTCGAGCGCCTGGTGATGCTCGGGGCCAAGGTCCTCGACGACCCGGCCGACGACCCGTGGATCGTGCTCGCCGACCCGGAGGGCAACGAGTTCTGCGTGCTGCCGCCGCGGTGACTCAGGCCCGGCCCACCGGATCCCCGGCGTAGGCGGCCAATCGTTCGTCGAAGCCGTCCCCGGTGCCGGGTCTGCGGAAGTCCGGGGGATCCGGCCGGCCGGGGTACTTCTCGCCGTACAAGCCGGTCACGAATTCCACGACCGCTTCCGGTGCCGGCAGGACGTCCTCACCCAGGTACGCCAGCACGATGACTTCGTCCCCGGTCGACGACTCGACCGCCGCGGACCAGCCGTCGCGTTCGTCCCAGAGGAGGGCCACCTCGTGCTCGGGGAACCGCGCGAGCCGCCGCTCGAGCGCGACATACGCCCCGGCCGGGACGTCCACCTCGCAGAACCAGGCGGGCGCGTTCAGCTTGGCCGCGACGGCCAGCAGGTACTGCCGCAGCCCGCGCGCCGCCGCGCCGAGCCCGTCCCGTTCGCTCATCCCGCTCCCGCCTCTTCGGTCGGTGCCCCCATCGGGTGATACCCCGTCACCCAGCCGGTCAACCCGGGCCGAGCAGGGCGAGGACGTCGTCGTCCTCCAGCTGGCGGAAGTCGGCGTACCACTGGCCGACCGCGCGAAAATCCGGCGGTTCGGCGACGCAGACGACGTCATCGGCTTCGTGCCGCATCCGGGTGACAGCGCCAGGAGCGGCGACGGGCGCAGCGAAGACGAGCGTCCGCGGACGGGCCGCGCGGAGGTCACGCACGGCCGCCGTCGCGGTGCCCCCGGTCGCGAGGCCGTCGTCGACGAGAAGGACGTCACGGTGGGTGAGGACGGCGGGCGTCCGGCCGGCGCGGTAGCGCTCCAGCCGGCGGCGCGCCTCGGCTCGTTCGCGGGTTTCGGTCCGGGCCATCCGCGCGGGGGTCAGGTCCAGCGTGCGCAGGGCGGCCGCGTCGTAGATCGCCGGGCCGTGCGGGGTGACCGCGCCGACGCCGAACTCGCGGTGGCCCGGCGCGCCGATCTTGCGGGCGACCGCGACGTCCAGTTCGGCGCCGAGCCGCCGCGCGACGACGGCGGCCACCGGCACCCCGCCGCGGGCGAGCCCGAGCACGACCGGGTCGGTCCAGTCCCGGTCCCGCAGCTCGCCCGCGAGCCGGCGGCCGCCGTCCTCCCGGTCGGCGAAGATCCGCGGCCGCACGGGCATCAGGTCACGGGCGCCACTCGTCGCGCCAGTCGGGGTGGGCTTCGTACACGGACGCGATGAGCTTGACGGACACGTCGTCGTGCGTGTCGCGGACCTCGCGGCGCAGGAACTCGGCCTTTTCGGCGAACGGCACCGGGTGCCGGTCCTCCATCGCCTCGACCGGCCCGCCGGCGAGGATCAGCCCGTCGGCGTCGTCGGCGTACATGATCCGCAGCCGCCCGCGCCGCTCGGCCTCGTCGATCAGCGGCAGCTCCCCCGCCCGGAAACGCTCTTCGTCCTCAGCGAGCCGGGCGAGCACGAATTCGTCGAGCTTCGCGGTCGTGGTGTCGTCGAGATTGGTCATGGGGCCGGGATACCCGCCAGGCCCCGCCCTCAAGCGTCGGCCCGGCTCAGCCGCCGGGCCACCGCGAACCCGGTGCCGAGCAGGACGGCACCCCCGGTGATCCACGGCCACAGCGGCACCGGGCCGTCGCCGTCCGGGCGCGCCACCGCCGCGACGGCCGGCACCGCCGCTCCCGGCCCCGCCACGGTGAGCCGGAACGGGACGGTGCCCGAGACCGGGTGGCCGTCGGCGGAGGTGACGCGGTACCGGACGGTGTAGGCGCCGGCCGGGCCGAGGGGACGCAGCGGCGCGGACACCCGGGCGTCCACAACGGACGCCGGCCCGGCCTCCCAGTGCGAAGTGCCGTCGGGTCCGAGCACCGCCAGTTCGGTGAACCGGTTCTCCACCAGTTCGTTGAACTCGAGCACAACCTCGGCCGGGGCCGTGGCGAGCGAGGCGTCCGCGGCCGGGGAGCTGGACACCAGCACACTGTGCGCGGCCGCCGCGGGCGCGCCCAGCAGGACCGCGCCCCCGGCGGCCGCCAGCGCGGCGGCGACGCGGACCGGGAAAGACCAGCGGGAAGTCATGTTTTCTCGCCTTCTCGGGAATTCGAGCAATGGGCCGAACGTAACGAGCGGATACGGGGCCGCAGCGGAAGACCGTGAAACGGCTGTGTTAAGCAATTCTCACCGACCCACCCGCACAATCGGGCAAATCGGACCACTGCTCCGATGGATCGTGTGGCCGATCACCCGAACAGCGCAGCAGATGCGGCTTTCGGTCCAGGTTCTCACCGCGTCGCGCCGCGAAAAGGCCGGCCAACGTTACCGGGCCTTCACGTGAACATCACCCCGCGTAACGCGCCGGCTGGTTTATTGCTCGCACATCCCGTTCTCTCCCACTATCCCGGAATTGCCGGTCGGACCGGGAGCGAATTTCCTTCTTTGGAGGACGAAACCGTGCGAGGACCCGCCCTGCGCCGTGACCACGTCATCGCCGCGAGTCTCGCCGGCGCGGTCGTGGTCGTCGTCGGCTACGCGTCCGGCATCGGGCTGCGCCCGGGCACCACCACCGCCGCCGCCCCGCCCGCGGTGGCGGACGGCGGGCACGCCGTCACCCCGGAAACGCCCGGCACACCACCACTTCCGGCCGGCCCGCTCCCCACCGGCGGTCCACAGTCCCCGCTGCCCGCGCTGCCGGTGGACGCCCCGCCGTCGGTCACGATGCCCTCGATGCCCGGCGACGTCGGCGCGACACCGGTCCCGGACCCGGGCTCTCCCGATCCCGGCGCCGCACCTCCCCCGGCCTCCCCCGAGCCGCCGACGACGACGGTGCCGCCCCCACCGCCCGGAACCGACGTGCCCGCGTGCCAACCCGGTGTGGCGCAACAGCTCCTCGACACCGTCGGCGGCCTGCCGCTGCTCGGCGCCGTCACCACCGGACTCGGCGTGACCGGGCCCGACGGGGCCGGTGCGCTCATCCTCGGCTACTGCCGCACGGCCGACGGCGGTCTCGAACCCGCCATGGTGCCCGCCGTCCCGAGTGGACGGTGAACGTGGATCCCGTCAAGGCGTGGTACGTGCTCGCCCGCACCGTCGACTACGCCGGTCTCACCCTCTTCGCCGGCGGTCTGCTGTTCCTCGCCGTGCTCTGGCCCGCGGGCGCCGGCCACCGCGGGGCGCGTTCGGTGCTGATCACCGGCTGGGTGCTCGGCCTGCTCGGCACGCTCGCCGGTCTCGGCCTGCAGGCGGCGTGGGCCGCGCAGCGCCCGCCCGGCGACTTCCTGGCCTGGGACCTGCTCAGCCAGGCCGTGGACAGCCAGTTCGGGCGGATCTGGTTCGCCAGGGCCCTGCTGTGGCTGCTCGGCGGAGTGGTGCTGGCCTGGGTGCTGCAACGCGGCCGGGACGCGGCCACGGCGGTGGCCTGGCGCGTCGGGGCCGGAGCGGTTCTGCTCGGCCTGCTCCGCACGACCGGGCTCACCGGCCACGCGGTGGAGAGCACCCGGCCGTGGCTGACGCAGCTGGCGGACTTCGCGCACCTCGCGGGCGCTTCGGCCTGGATCGGCGGGCTGGCCGTGCTGCTGTTCGGCGTCCTGGCCCGCCGTGATCCCGGGGAACTCGCCTCGGTGATCCCCCGCTACTCGAAGCTGGCGATGACGTCGGTCGGCGTGGTGGTCGCCGCGGGGGTCGTGCTCGCGTGGCAGACCGTCGGCAGCGTCGGCCGCCTGTTCGGCACGACCTACGGGAAAACGCTGCTGGTCAAGCTGGCCGTGCTCGCCACCGTGCTGCTGGCCGCGCAGTTCAGCCGCCGCTGGGTGGGCCGCCGCCTCGACTTCGCCGTCGTCCTGCGCGGGGACGCCGCCACCGTCCGTCCCTTCGTCCACTCCGTCGCCGCCGAAACCACGCTCGTGCTCGTGGTCCTGCTCGCGGCGAGCTTCCTCGTCACGGCCAGTCCCGGCCGCTGATCGCCCTGCGAAAGGAGTCCTCGATGGACAACCCCACCCCCACCGCCCCCGAGCAGCCGGAGGTGGTGCGGCGACGGCGGACCTGGCCGCTCGCCGTGGCGATCCTCGCCCTCGCGACGGCGTTGTTCAGCCTCGCGACGCTGCGCGGCGGCCGGACCGAGCAGGCCGCACCGAGCCAGGCCGCGAACGTCGACCTGGCCGCACTGTCCCAGCAGGGGCCGCTGGCCGTCCCGCTGTACCAGGGACTCGTCCAGGAGCAGGCCGGCGGGGCCGCCGCCCCGGCCGTGGCGCCGTCCGGCAAGTCGGTCGAGGCCATGGGCTACAAGTTCTCGCCGGCCGACCTGACGATCACCGCCGGCGACACCGTGACGTGGACCAACCACGACACCGCACCGCACAACATCGTCGTCACCGACGGGCCGGAAAAGTTCACCTCGCCGACCCTGCAGACCGGCCAGACCTTCAGCCACACCTTCACCAAGGCGGGCAAGTACTCGTACTACTGCTCGATCCACCCCGACATGAAGGCGACGGTCACCGTGACCGGCTCGGCCCCCACCAGTGCCCCGCCGTCCTCGACCCCGACGTCCGCCCCGACCTCGGCACCGAGCCACTCGATGCCGGCCCCGTCCACCCCGGCCGGCGGCGGCTCCTGCGTGCCGAAGGCGGTCCTGCAGCCGATCCTCGACCACGTCAAGAGCGCGCACCTGGAGACCTCACCGGGCCAGCAGGTGCAGGACATCCTCAACCTGGACCAGTACATCAAGACCCACACGGTGTGGCTGGAAACCGTGCTCGCCCCGGCGTTCGACGGCTCGGCGAGCCAGGTCGTCACCGACACGCTCGCGCCGATCATCGCGCACATCAAGAGCGCCCACCTCGAGGAGTCGCTCGGACAGCAGGTGACCGACCTGCTGAACCTCGACCAGTACATCAAGACGCACACCGTGTGGCTCGAGAGCGTGCTCACGCCGCTGCTGAACCAGGCGAGCTGCTGATCCCGGCGGGTGGCCCGGCCGTCCGGGCCACCCGCCCCCTTCTCCGGAGGCCATCCCCATGTCCGACACCGCCCTCCTGCCCACCGCGGCCGGCTACGCCCTGCGCCGCGACCGGTGCGTCATCGAGGTTTCCCCGCGCCCACCGCTGATCCGCGGCCGCCTGACCGCGACCGGCGGGCACTGGACACCCGGCTCCGCGCTCACCGTCACCCTCGACCCCGGCTCGCTGCGGACGCCGATCCCGTTCCTAGGCCGGGCGTTCCGCGGCGACGAGCTCACCTTCACCGCCGGTGAGGTCGGCGAAGACCCGTTCGTCGTCGAAGGCAGCGTGGCCGGGCGGGCCGTGCGGCTGCGCGGCGACGTCCGGCACCAGGACTCCGAGAGCGTCGTCGTCTGGGCCGCGGGCGTCGTCCTCCCGGCCCGCCGGAAGCCCGCGCACGCCGGACGGCTGGTCCGGCTGCTGGCCCGGCGCCGGCTGCGCGTCGAGATCGCGATCGAGTTCCGCCGATGAGGCGCGCCGCCCTGGCCGTCGCCGGTCTCCTGGTGTTCCTGAACCTGCCGTTCGCGGGCCCGGCCGCCGCGGCGACGCAGCAGGTGATGATGCAGGGCTACGCCTTCTCCCCCGCCGCGCTCACCGTGCGCGTCGGCGACACGGTCACGTGGATGCAGCACGACGAGGCCCCGCACGACGTCGTCACGACGAGCGCGCCGGTCGCGTTCCGCAGCCCGCAGCTGTCGGCCGGGCAGAGCTGGAGCTACACCTTCCGGCAGCCGGGCACCTACCAGTACTACTGCTCGGTGCACCCGGACATGCGGGCTTCGGTGACGGTGCTGCCCGCGCCCACGACGACACCGCCGCAGCCCGCGAGCCCGGCCCCGCGGACCACGCCGTCGCGGACGGCGGCCGCAGCGGTGCCGGTGACGACCACGCCGGCCACGAGTGGCCCGGCCCCCACGTCCGCGGCCGCCGCCGCTTCTGCCGCTCCCGCGGCTTCCGCCGCTCCGGCCGCCGAGCCGCCGCCCGCGGTCCAGCAGGCCACCGCGGTCACCCCGCCCACCTTGGACCCGATGCTGCTGGTCGCCGGGCTCGTCACCGGGATCGCGGTGCTGTGCCTGCTCCTGCTGAGCTCGCGGCGGGCGTGATTTTCTGTCCGCAACCTGTCCCGGAAAAGGACTGGACCAATAATATCGGCACCGGAAAATGGGGATGATCGCCCTTCAGCGCGGAAGGTGGCCGATGAACCTCCTCATTCCCCTGTTGTCCGCTGTCCTGGCGGCCGCTCCGACGCCGACGCCGTCGGCCGCACCGCTCGCGGCCATCTGCAACAAGTACTGCGACGCGCGAGATCCCGCGTCGTCGCCGGGCGATCGCGAAGGCCCGTCGGCCGGCGTCGGCGGCCGCCGGATCTCCCTGCACCTCGACGACGGCGACGCCATGGGCTGGGCGGCGATCACCGGCGGCACCGCCGGTGATCACGTCTGGCTGGACCGCTCGTTCGACGCCGGGCGCACGTGGGCGTCGGGCAGCAAGCTCGGCGACACCGCCACGCCGTCCGGGGCGACGGGCTGGCGGACACTGATGTACAACACCGACGACTGGGCGAACAAGGGCGTCGGCCTGCTGCGCGCGTGCGGTCAGCCCGCGGGGTCGGGCACGATCGCCTGCACCGGCTGGGCGCGTCCGACGTGGAACGCCTGGGACCGCCGCACCGCCGCGGCCACCGCGCTGATGGAGCGGTACAACCTCGGCACCGGCCTGTTCGACACGACCGGGTGGTGGAACTCGGCCAACGCGCTCACCGCGATCATCGGCAACATCCGGGTCAGCGGCATGAACAGCTACCGCTACGCGATCGACACGACGTACACGAAGAACCTCGCCGCCCAGGGTGGCCAGTTCCGCAACGACTACCTCGACGACACCGGCTGGTGGGGCCTCGCGTGGGTCGCCGCCTACGACCTGACCGGTGACGGCAAGTACCTGAACACCGCCCGCGCCGACGCGGACCACATGTACGCCTATTGGGACGGCGTCTGCGGCGGCGGGGTCTGGTGGAGCACGAGCCGCACCTACAAGAACGCCATCCCGAACTCGCTGTACATCCAGCTGAACGCGGCGCTGCACAACCGCATCCCGGGCGATACGGCGTACCTCGCGCGGGCCCGGGCGGGCTGGACCTGGTTCGCCGGCAGCGGGATGATCAACGGCTCGAACCTGGTCAACGACGGCCTGACCTCGACGTGCGCCAACAACGGCCAGGCGGTGTGGTCGTACAACCAGGGCGTGCCACTGGCGGCGCTGACCGAGCTGAACCGAGCCACCGGCGACGCGAGCCTGCTGACGAAGGCCCGTGCGATGGCGAACGCGTCGACGACGAACGGCTCGCTGAACCCGGGCGGCATCCTCCGCGACCCGGGCGAGTCGGCGGGCGGCGGCGGCGCGGACGGCCCGACGTTCAAGGGCGTGTACGCCCGGGATCTGGCGGTGCTGAACGCGGCCCTCTCGGACCACCCGTACACGGGGTATTTGCAGCGCCAGGCGAACTCGGCGTACGCCAACGACCGCACCAGCGCGGACGCCTACGGGCTGCTGTGGGCGGGCCCGTTCGACCAGTCCGACGCGGCCCGCCAGCAGAGCGCCGTGGACCTGATGAACGCCGCCCCCTGACGCGTCGTGAGTGGTAAGGCGGGTTAGAACCCGCCTTACCACTCACGAGCGTGGGTCAGAGGGTTTTCTCCAGGCGGCCGGACAGGAGCTTGATGAAGCGGGACGGGTCGGCCAGCTCGCCGCCCTCGGCCAGGAGGGCCATGCCGTAGAGGAGCTCGGCCGTTTCGGCCAGGCCTTCGTCGTCCGGCCGGGCCGCGTGGGCCTCGCGCAGCCCGGTCACCAGCGCGTGCTCCGGGTTGAGCTCGAGGATGCGCTTGATCGGCGGCAGCTCCTGGCCCATCGCGCGGTACATCTTCTCCAGCGTCGGGGTCAGGTCGTGCGTGTCGCCGACGATGCAGGCCGGCGACGTCGTCAGCCGCGACGACAGCCGGACCTCCTTGACCGTGTCGCCCAGCGCCGTGCCCATCCAGGTCAGCAGGCTCTCGAAGTCCTTGTTCTGCTGTTCGCGGGCGACCTCGGTGGCCTTCTTGTCCTCCTCCGACTCGAGGTCGACCTGGCCCTTGGCGATGGACTGGAACTGCTTGCCATCGAAGCCCGGCACCGCGTCGACCCACATTTCGTCGATCGGGTCGGTCAGCACCAGCACCTCGTAGCCCTTGGCGCGGAACGCCTCCATGTGCGGCGAGTTCTCGATCGCCGAGCGCGATTCGCCGGTCATGAAGTAGATGTGCTCCTGGCCCTCCTTCATCCGCGAGACGTAGTCGCGCAGCGAAGTCGGCTTCTCCGCGTCGTGCGTCGAGGCGAACGACGAGATCTCGAGGATGGCTTCGCGGTTCTCGAAGTCGTCGAGCAGGCCCTCCTTGACCGCGCGGCCGAACTCGCGCCAGAACGTCGCGTACTTCTCGGCGTCGGCGGTCATCATCGTCTTGACCGTCGAGAGCACCTTCTTCACCAGGCGACGGCGGATCAGCTGGATCTGCCGGTCCTGCTGGAGGATCTCCCGCGAGACGTTCAGCGAGAGGTCCTGCGCGTCGACGACGCCCTTGACGAACCGCAGGTACTCGGGGACGAGCGACTCGCAGTCGTCCATGATGAAGACGCGCTTGACGTAGAGCTGCACGCCGCGCTTGCGCTCCCGCAGGAACAGGTCCATCGGCGCGTGCGAGGGCAGGAACAGCAGCGCCTGGTACTCGAACGTCCCCTCGGCCTGCAGCCGGATCGTCTCGAGGGGGTCCTGCCAGTCGTGGCTGACGTGCTTGTAGAACTCGTGGTACTCGTCCTCGGTGACCTCGCTCGACGAGCGCGCCCACAGCGCCTTCATCGAGTTCACGGTCTCGGGCTCCTCGCCCTCGCCCTTCATCCGGATGGGCCAGGTGATGAAGTCGGAGTACCTCTTCACGATCTCGCGGATCTTCGCCGCGGACGTGTAGTCGTAGAGGTGGTCCTCGGTGTCCTCGGGCTTGAGGTGCAGCGTGACCGCGGTGCCCTGCGGCGCGTCCTCGACCGGCTGGATCGTGTACGTGCCTTCGCCGGTCGACTCCCAGCGGACGCCCTCGGCGCTGCCCGCGCGGCGCGTCACGAGGGTGACCTTGTCCGCGACCATGAAGCTCGCGTAGAACCCCACGCCGAACTGCCCGATCAGGTCCTGCGACGCCGCCGCGTCCTTCGCCTCCTTGAGCTTGGTCAGGAAGTCGGCGGTGCCGGACTTGGCGATCGTCCCGATCAGGGCGACGACCTCGTCGCGCGTCATGCCGATGCCGTTGTCGCGCACCGTGAGGGTGCGCGCCTCCGGGTCGGTCTCGATCGCGATGTGCAGGTCGGACGTGTCCGCCTCGAGGTCCTTGTCGCGGTACGACTCCAGCCGCAGCTTGTCGAGGGCGTCGGAGGCGTTGGACACGAGCTCCCGCAGGAAGGTGTCCTTGTTCGAATAGATCGAATGGATCATCAGCTGGAGCAGCTGACGCGCTTCCGACTGGAACTCCAGCGTCTCGATCGGGGCAGTCACTTCCATTCCTTTCCGCGTGTCCGGCGGCCGTTGTTGGGTCGATCCTACCGAGCGGGTCCGACAGTTCGGGACCGCGCACTTTATGAACGCAATCTGGGTCCCGGCGGCTCCCGGTGTGATGCTGGCCACGCCCCGCTGTCGATCAAGGAGGATCGAGTGCCCGGACGTCTACCCCGGTGGCTGGCCGCGTTCACCGCGGCCGCTGCCCTGACCACCGCCTTCGCCGCGCCCGCCGCCGCGGCCGGCGTCGCCGACCACCCCGTCCGCACCACCGGCTGCGGGCGGCCCGCCGGGTTCCCGGCCGGGGTGACGACGACCCGGCACGTCACCTCGGGCGGTCTCGAGCGCGAGTACACCGTCCACCTGCCCGCCCGCTACGACCCACACCGGCCGTACCCGCTGGTGCTGTCGTTCCACGGGCACAAGCGGACGTCGCAGTACCAGGAGGAGCTGTCCGGCTTCTCGGCGCTGGACGCGATCGCGGTCTACCCGCAGGGCCTGATCGGCACCGACGGCGAGTCCGCCTGGACCGGCGCGCCCTACTCGGCCGCCGCGGACGACGTCCTGTTCACCGGCGACCTGCTGGACGCGCTGCAGCGCACTCTGTGCGTCGACGCCGGCCGGATCTTCGCGGCCGGGAAGTCCAACGGCGGCGGGTTCGTCGGCGTGCTGGCCTGCCGGCTGGCGAGCCGGATCGCGGCGTTCGCGCCGGTGTCCGGCGCGTTCTACCCGCAGGGCGGCGCCTGCCACCCGAGCCGTCCGGTGCCGATCCTCGACTTCCACGGGACGGCGGACACGACCATCCCCTACACCGGCAACCCCGCGAAGGGCCTGCCCGCGATCCCGGACTGGCTGGCAGCTTGGTCCACAAGGGACGGTTGCCGGCCCGATCCGGTGTCGTGGACGCCGGTCGACGGCGTCGTCGCCGAGAAGTGGCTCGGGTGCGACGGTCGCGGAGCCCTGGTGCACTACCGCGTCGAAGGTGCCGGGCACGTCTGGCCCAGCACCCGGCCGAACAACGATTCCGCGACGCCCACGGTGATCGACGCGACGCCGGTCGTCTGGCGGTTCTTCCGCGCGCATCCCCTGCGGTGAAACGCGATTGACGCACCTCTTTCCTCTCGGCGACCATTTTCGCCGAGAGGAAAGAGGTGTGCTGTGAAGGTCCTGGTCCTGAACGCCGGTTACGAGCCGCTGCAGACCGTTTCGGTCCCGCACGCGATCCGCATGCTCGTGCGCCACGTCGCCGAGATCCACGAGGCCGAGGAGGGCCTCGCCTACGGGCTGTTCCCGCGCCCGAAGATCGTGCGGTTGCTGCGTTATGTCGTCATGAAGTGGCGATATACGCAGCCGCCGCGCTGGTCCCGGCGCGGCGTGCTGGCCCGTGACGGCCATCGCTGCGCCTACTGCGGGCAGCGCGCCACCACGATCGACCACGTGACGCCACTGAGCCGCGGCGGCGCCCGGACCGACTGGCTCAACACGGTCGCCGCGTGCGGCGGCTCGGCCCGCAGCTGCAACGCCCGCAAGGCGGACAAGCTGCCGGCCGAGGCCGGGATGAAGCTGCGCTTCACCCCGTACGTCCCGGCGTGGGACCAGCTGCACCGGCTCGGCGCCTGAGCCCGGCCTGTCCGTCGGCACACCGGCGGGCAGGCCGTTAGGCTCGAACCGATCGCCACCCGCATCCGTGTGTTCCGTGTGCGCTGGGGAAGGGCCGGGAGGTCGCCGTGACCGACGCAGGAGAGCTGATCGCCGGGCGCTACCGGCTGGCCGAGCGGATCGGCCAGGGCTCGATGGGCGTCGTCTGGCGCGCCCGCGACGAGCGGCTCGACCGGGTCGTCGCGATCAAGCAGCTGGACTACGACGCGGCCATCGGGCCGGCCGCGACCGACCAGGCGAGCCAGCGCGCGCTGCGCGAAGCGCGCCTGACCGCGCGCCTGCGGCACCCGCACGCGATCACCGTGCACGACGTCGTCGAGGCGCCCGGGGGGCCCTACCTGGTGATGGAGTACCTGCCCTCGCGGAGCCTGGCGGAGATCCTGCTCGACCGGGAGACCCTGCCCGCCGAGGAGGTGGCGCGCATCGGCGCGCCGATCGCGTCGGCGCTCGCGGCCGCGCACGCCGAAGGGGTCGTGCACCGGGACGTCACCCCCGGCAACGTCCTGCTCGGGGAGGCCGGCGTCGTCAAGATCGCCGACTTCGGCATCTCCCGCGCCACCGGCGAAGGCACCGTGACCGGCGGCGGCTTCATCGCGGGTACCCCGGCCTACCTGGCGCCTGAAGTCGCCTGCGGCCACGAAGCCGGGTTCCCGGCCGACGTCTTCTCCCTCGGCGCCACGCTCTACCGCGCGCTGGAGGGCACTCCCCCGTTCGGCAACGACGACAACGCGATCACGCTGTTGCTGCGGATCGCCAAGGAGGAGCCCATCCCGCCGCGGCACGGCGGGCCGCTGGCCGAGGTGCTCACCCGGATGCTGCAGCGTGACCCGGGGGCGCGCCCGTCGATGGCGGAGGTCCAGGAGCTGCTCGAAGCGGTCACCGGCGGCCGTCCCCTGCCGCCGCCCCGGCCCCGGGCCCGGGCCGGAACCCGGCTCCTGCGCGTCCGCCGTCCGCGACGCCGGCTCGTCCTGGCGGGCGCCGCGGGGGCGGTCCTGCTCGCCCTCGGCGTGGTGATCGGGACGGCCATCGTCCCGGACGGCACGCCGGTGGCCGCACCGGTCTCCTCCGCTCCGGCGGCGCCGGCGAGCTCCACCCCGGCGCCGACGACGCCGGCCGACCTGGGCTGCGCCGCCCGCTACGAGGTGACAAACTCCTGGCCCGGCGGCTACCAGGTGGAGGTGACGGTCCGCAACGACCGGACCGCGGGCCTGACCGGCTGGCGCGTCCGCTGGCAGCTGCCCGCCGGTCACCGCATCAGCGGCTTGTGGAACGGCACCTTCACGGTCGATGGTTCCACGGTGACGGTCGAAAACGCCGCCTGGAACGCGAAGCTCGACGCGGACAAGACGACGTCGTTCGGCCTGATCGCCCTGACGCAGAACGGAAGTGCCGCCGCCCGTCCGGCCCTCACCTGCCGGACGCTCTGACCACGGGAGGCACCGTGAGCACCGTACGCGTGGACGCCCGGCGCAGATCGATCCGGTTCGACGGGCGGACCGTCACCCTCCGGATCGACACGAAGTCCATGGGCATCATTCCCGACCGGGCCGACCACAGGTTCCCGGTCGCCGCGATCACCGGGATCCGGCACCGCGCGGCGACCGCGTGGAAACGCGGCCAAGTCGTCTTCGAGAGCCCGGACGCGCTCACGGAGGTCGTCACCAACGTGCCGCTCTTCGCCGACAAGCTGCCCGGCAACGTCTTCGAATACGAGTACTCGAAGCTCGCCAAGGTCAAGGATTTCCTGGAAGCCGTGGAGAAAGCCCGGAACAAGTGAGCTCGCGCGCCGCCCGCTCGAGCCGGTCCAGCACCGCCGAGACGTCCGGCCGCCGCGCCAGGCCCGCCCGGGTCACCGCGAACACCTTGCGCGTCAACGGTTCCCGCAGGGGGTGCAGGCTGACGCCGGGTGTCCCGGCGGGCAACGCCATGGCCGGGACGAGCGCGACGCCCGCGCCGGCCGCCGCCAGGGCGACGAGGACGGCGAAGTCGGCGGACTCCGCGGCGATCTCCGGCACGAAACCGGCCGCACCGCAGGCCCGCTGGATCATCGCGTAACACGAGAGGTCGGCCGTCGGCACCAGCCACGGCCGGTCGGCGAACGCGGCCAGGTCCACCGGTTCGCCGTCGGCCGGCCCCGGCGAGCCCGGCGCACGCACCAGCAGGACCGGGTCTTCGAGCAGGGCCCGCTCCGCGCACCGGGGCGGGACCTCTCGCGGCAGCAGCGAGTAGCTGTGCACCACCGCTACGTCGGCGTCCTGGCGCAGCAGTGCCTCGAGGGCGGCGTCGGGCTCCTGCTCGACCAGGCGCAGGGAAACCGGCCCGGCCCACGCCCGCGGCAGCAGCTGCCGGGCCGCGGAGGCGAACGCGGCCACGCGGACCGTGCCGGTGCCGCCGTTCCCGGCCACCGCGGCCAGCGCCGATTCGGCGGCGGCGAGATCGTCGAGGATGACCTCGGCGTGCGAGAGCAGCAGCCGCCCGGCCGGGGTGAAAACCAGCGTGCGGCCCTGTTTCTCCAGCAGCGGGACACCGGCCTCGCGTTCGAGCGCGGCCAGGTGCTGCGAGACGGCGGGCCCGGTCAGGTGCAGGGCCGCCGCCGTCGCGGCGACGGTCCGATGCTGAGCGAGTCCGTGCAGGACACGCAGGCGACGCAGCTCCAACATGAAGTCCGGCTTCCTGATCGGGCAAGAAAGAGTAACTGGTACTTCTGCATCTTACTGCCGACGATGGTGGGGTGAAGGTGAAAGCGACCGCGGCACTGGCCGTCACCGTCGTCCTGTGGGCCTCGGCGTTCCCCGCGATCAAGGTCGGCCTCGACGGTTACGGCGTCGCCGGGTTGTCGTTCGCCCGGCTCGCGGTGGCGTCGGCCGTGCTGCTGCTCGCGGCGCCCGTGCTGGGCGTCCGCCGTCCGCGCCGCGCCGACCTGCCGGCGATCGCGGGGTGCGGGCTGGCCGGGATGAGCGCCTATCAACTGCTGCTCAACTGGGGTGAGGTGCACGTACCGGCGGGGACGGCGAGCCTGCTCGTGTCGGTGGCGCCGGTGTTCAGCGCGCTGCTCGCGGCCGCGTTCCTCGGTGAGCGGCTGACCGCGGCGAAACTGCTGGGCAGCGCGGTGGCACTCGGCGGCAGCGCGCTCATCGCCACGGGCGGCGGCCTGGGTTACTCGGGCGCCGCGTGGGTCGTGCTGGCCGCGGCGGCGGTGCAGGCGGTGTACCACCTCGGGAGCAAGCCGTTGCTGCGGCGCTACACCGGGCTCGAAGTCGCCTGCTACGCGATGGGGGCCGGAACGCTGTTCCTCACGCCGCTCGCGCCCGACGCCGTACACGCCTTCGCGACCGCGCCGCCGGAAGCGACGCTGGCCGTCGTGTTCCTCGGCGCGTTCCCGTCGGCAGCCGGGTTCGTCGCCTGGGGGTACGCGGTGGCCCGGCACTCGCTCACGGTCGCGACGGCCGCCCTCTACCTCGTCCCCGCGGTGGCCCTGGCGGTGGCATTCGGCTGGCTCGGCGAGCGGCCGACCTGGGTGGATCTCGCGGGTGGCGCACTCAGTGTCGCCGGAGTCGTCCTGATCAACGCGACGTTCCGTCGTTGGGCCGGTCAGGGTAATTCGCGGAAGATCGAGATCCGGGCTCAACGGTCCGGGCGGCCGGCTCGTCGGTAGTGGTGATCGATCACCACACGGAGGTGCCGGTGCGAAGAACATTTCGGTGCTCGCGGTCCTGCTCGCCGGTTCGGCGGCCGCGACTACGAAGTGCCCGGCACCGCGCTGCCCTATCCGGGGCGCGGGCTCGACGGCGCCGCGCTGGCCCGGCAGTTCAAAGAGGACAGTGCCCGCGGCCGGTTCGGCGGGCACAGCCCGCGCCACCGGTGCCCGGTAGCGTCGTCAGGCCCGGCCGTCCCCCGGGCGGCACAGCCCGCGCTCGTACGCCAGCAACCCCGCGCCCGTCCGGTGCGCGCATCCCAGCTTCCGCACCACCCTCGCCACTTGCTCCCGCACGACCGGCTCCGGCAGCTCCAGCCGCTCGGCGATCTCCGCGTTGGTCAGCGCCGCCCCCACCGCCGCGAGCACCCGGGTCTCGTGGGCCGTCAGGCGGTCGACCGCCGCCATCCGGTCGTCGCGGGGGCCGGACAGGCGGCTCGCCGCCGACACCAGCCTGCGGGAGGCGTCCGGGGACAGCACCAGGTGACCGTCCGCGGCCAGGCGCACCACCTTGATCAGGTCCCGGGGCGGGGCCGACCGCAGCAGGAACCCCGCCGCGCCGTCGCGGAGGGCGCGCAGGATGCCCGCGTCCGAGTCGAACGTCGCCAGTGCCACCACCGCCGGGCGGCGGGGGAACTGCTCCGGCGGGCTCAGGCGCAGGTCGAGCAGCAGCACGTCCGGCAGCCGGCGGCGGAGGGTGACCCGGGCCGCCGTCGCGTCGGGGACCGCCCCGGCCAGCTCGACGCCGTCCGCTCCGTCGAGGACCGTGCTCAGGCGCGCTCGCACCGCCGGATCGCGTTCGGCCACCAGGACGCGGACCGGTGGCGGCGCGAGCACCGCGTCAGTCCTTGGGTCGCAGGCGGATCAGCGGCAGGTCGGTCTTCGACGCGCCGACCAGGTCCCGGCCGCCCGGGCCGCGCAGCCGCACCTCCCGGAACCGCACCGACGACAGCTGCGCGGCTTCGATCGGGTAGACGTCGCCGTAGCGCTTGATCTTCGCCACCAGCTCCTTGCCGAGCAGTTCGACGAGCCCGGCGTGCCGGGTCGCGCCACCGCCCAGCGGCACGTCCAGCTGCTTGCGGACCTCGGGGAACCGCTGGTCCAGCTCGACGGCCAGCTGGTGGATCGTGACGTAGGCCGGCCCGAACTCGGAGGCGTCGGGACCCGGCGGGATCTCCTTGAGCACCTTGATGAGCTTGTCGTCCATCCCGAGCTTGTCCCACAACGTCACGTCTTTTCCTCCGCTCCCGACCGCCGTTGGTCTACCAGAGGACCGGCACGCGGTCCACTCCCCCGGTGACACGGTTGGTCCGGATCCGGAGTTCATCGACGCCGACGGCCAGGCGCAGCCCCGGGAACCGCCGGAACAGCGACCCGAACACGACGCGCAGCTCGGTGCGGGCCAGGCTGGCGCCGATGCAGAACCAGCCACCGTGGGCGAAGGCGACGTGCGCGTTCGGCTTGCGGTCGGGATCGAACGTCTCCGCGGCCGGGAACACGGTTTCGTCCCGGTTGGCCGCGGCGATCGACAGCACGACCGCGTCGCCGCGGGCGATCGTGACGCCGCCGAGCTCGACGTCGTCGTGCGCGTACCGCAGGACGCCGAGCCCGCTCGGGGCGGACAGCCGCAGGATCTCCTCCACCACGCCGTGCACCCGGTTTTCGGGGTCGGCGGCCAGCGCGTCCCGGCGGGCGAGGTCGGTGAGCAGGTAGAGCACGCCGAGGTCGATCCGGTTGGAGGTCGTCTCGTGCCCGGCGAACAGCAGGCCGGCGGCGAGCCGGGCGAGGTCGTCGTCGCCGAACGAGGGATCGCCGGCCTGCGCGCGGACCATGTCCGAGACGACGTCCTGGCCGGGAGCGCGCCGCTTGGTGGCGGCGAGCCGGCTCATGTACTCGGTGAACTCGTCGAGCGCGGCGTCCGCGCCGGCGCCGATGTCCATCCGGCCCATCCGGTCCGACAGCACCCGGAAGGTCTCGCGGTCTTCGTACGGGACGCCGAGCAGCTCGCAGATCACCAGCACCGGCAACGGGAAGGAGAGGTGTTCGTGCAGGTCGACCGGGTCGTCACCGTGGCGAGCCTGCTCCATGGCGGCGAAGCAGCCGTCGGCGAGCTCCTGGACGTGCCCGGCGAGCCGCCGGATCCGGTTGGCGGAGAAGGCGGGCACGAGCATCCGCCGCATTCGCGCGTGCTCGGCGTGCTCGGTCTCGTGGTCACCTTGCGGGCGGCTGAGGATCGCGGCGTCCGAAAGCGCCGACGCCTCCTCCGGCGCCGGGTGCGAACGCCCGAACCGCGGATCGGTGAAGGCGGCGCGCACCTGCTCGAACCCGGTGACCAGCCAGGCGGGGTCGCCCGCGGGCGTGGTCACGGCCACCACCGGCCCCTGCCGGCGCAGCACCCCGAACAGCGGCGCGATCTCCAGGACGTTCGGCCGTTCGAACGGCAGGCGCGGGGTGTCCGTGGTGGCGGTCATGGGTTTCTCCTCCCGGGTGCGCGGCCGATTCGTGCGCCGACACGGGCGGGCCGGTCACCGGCCGCTCCCCCGGTCCCCCCGCGATCCACGGTACCCACGAACACCGCCACGGGGCCCCGGACGGGAGTTCCCCCGCCCGATCGGGCGAGCGCTTCGGCGTGCAACGGGGCGACCGGGTGGTTCCGTCCGGGAAGCAACGGAAGCGAAGGAGCACCCAGCATGCGCAGGCTGTCCGCTGTCCCGGCCGTGGCCCTCGTCGTCTTCGGTGCCGTCGCGTGCGGCAGCACCACCCGGCCCGCCTCGACGTCACCGCTGTGCTCGGCGTCCTACGAACCCCGCGAACTCGTCATGAGCGGGCCGATGTACCCACCCCTGCCGACCGCCTCCGAAGCCGTCCCCGCCGGCGGCCGCACCACCGACGTCGCCGCTATCAAGAAGATCGCCGCCACGGCGTGCGACCTGCCGGAACCGCCGTCGGACATCGCGTGCACCGCCGACATGGGGCCCAGCTTCGAACTCCGGTTCGTCGACGCTCAAGGCCGGACGACGTCCCTCACCGCCGCGGCGTACGGCTGCCAGTTCGTCGAGGGGCTGGGGACCTCGCGGATCGGTGCGACGCCGCTCTGGGCCGCCCTCTCCGCGGCCGGGCTCCCCGCGCCGCGCGGCCGCTGAGCCCACCGTCCACACCGGACACCGACCGGACCACCGCGGATACTGGTCCAGGCTACGAAAGGGCAGTGTGGAGGGCCGTCCGTACCCGTCCCGGGCCGCCGGACATTGACCGCGGCGGACGGCGTACCTACCGTCCGGAAACCGTTTCCGGTGGACGCGGGGCCGTCCGGCCGCGCGGAAGCCGCCCCCGTTCGAGGAGGTGCCATGCTGTCGAGGCGAACCTTCGTCACCGCCGGCCTGGTCGCCGCCGCGGCGAGCACGCCGCTGTGGTCCGCCGTCACCACGCCGAAAGCCCGCGCCGCCGCGGCCCTGCCGTTGACGCTCAAGAACAATTCGGGCAGCGGCACCGTCTACGCCTACATCAGCGGCGCGGACACCGCGGGCCGCCCGGGTTTCGTCACCGCCGACGGCCGGTTCCAGCCGCTGGCCAACCCGTCGGCGCCGGTGACGCCGATCCCGGACTACGCGATCCCGCTCGGCGGCCCGGGTTCCCAGGTCACCGTGCCGCTGTCGGGCTACCTCATCGGCGGCCGGGTGTGGTTCTCGGTCGGCAAGAAGATCCAGTTCTTCGTCAACCCCGGGCCCGGCCTGGTCCAGCCCGGGTTCGCGAGCGCGGACCCGAACTGGCAGACGAACTGGACGTTCTGCGAGTTCACCTACAACAGCGCGAACCTGTACGCGAACATCAGCTACGTCGACATGGTGGCGCTGCCGGTGTCGATGGCCACCACCGGCGCGGCGGGCGCGCAGTCGGTCAGCCCGCTGCCGGACGGCGCCCTCGGCAGCATCGCCGACGGGCTGCGCGCGCAGCACAACGCCGACGGTGCACCCTGGGACCGCCTGGTCGTCACCGACAGCGCGGGCCAGGTGGTGCGGGTGCTCGCGCCCGGCCACTCCCCGGTCGACTTCGGCGGTTACTGGACGAACTACCTCAACGCCGTCTGGGACCACTACCGCTCGACCCCGCTGACGATCAACGGCCAGGGCGGCACCGGCTCCTACACCGGCACGGTCAGCGGGGACGCGATCGTGTTCGCCGGCCTGAACACCAACGGCGTGCCGTTCACCAAGCCGAGCGCGGCGGACATCTTCGGCTGCGCGAGCGGCCCGCTGTACAACTCCGGCAGCGACGCCCGCGGCGCGGTCGCGGCCCGGCTGGCCGCCGCGCTGAACCGCAGCAGCCTGCTGGTGGCCGGCGGGAACAACCAGCCCGACGGCGTCGCCCCGGCGCAGTACTACCGGGACGCCACGACGAACCACTACGCCCGCCTGGTGCACCAGTACGCCTCGATCGGCTACGCCTTCCCGTACGACGACGTCGGTCCGACCGGCGCCCAGCCCGTCGACGGCCACCTCCAGGACCCGGCCCCGACGTCCTGGACGGTCGCGCTCGGGCCGGGCGCGGGCGGCGGCACGACCCCGCCGGGTTCGGGCGGAACGAGCGCGTACTCGACCATCCAGGCGGAGGCCTACAACGCCCAGAGCGGCACGCAGAACGAGTCCTGCGCCGACACGGGCGGCGGGGTCGACGTCGGCTGGCTCGCGAACGGCGACTGGCTCAAGTACGCCCGCGTCGACTTCGGGGCGAGCTCGCCGAACCAGTTCGTCGCCCGCCTCGCCTCGGGCGCGGCCGCCGGGGTCAGCGGCGCGATCCGGGCCCGCCTGGACAGCGTGACGGGCCCGGTGATCACCGAGATCGACTTCGCGAACAACGGCGGCTGGCAGCAGTGGCAGACCGTGCCCGCCAACATCGTCGCCCCGGCCACCGGCGTGCACGACCTCTACCTGACGTTCTCCGGCAGCTCGGCGGACTTCGTCAACGTCAACTGGTTCACCTTCACCCGTTAGACGCTCTCCGGGGCGACGACGACCTTGCCGTGCACGCCGCCCTCGGCGGCGCGCGCGTGCAGGGCCGGGAGGTCGGCCAAGGACACCCGCTCGGCGACGTCGATGCGCAGTTCACCGCGGTCGACCAGCGTCACCAGCTGCGCCAGCTGACCGGCGTCGCTGCGGACGAACAGGTCGATGCCGCGGACGCCGCGTTCTTCGTCGGACGGTGCGGGCATCCACACCGTCGTGTTCACCAGGACCCCGCCCGAGTGGATCAGCGCGAGCAGCGCCGCGAGCTGCTCCGGCGTGATCGGGGCGAGGTTCAGCACGACGTCGACCGGCTCGGTCACCACCGTCGAGGGGTCGCCGGTGGTGCGGTCGACGGCGATCACGTGGGCGCCGGCGTTCTCGGCCAGCTGCACGGCGTACCCGCCGACGGCTCCCCGGGCGCCGTTGACCAGCACCCGCTGCCCGGCGGTCACCTTGCCGTGGTCGAACAACGCCTGGTGCGCGGTGAGCCCGACCAGCGGCAGCGCGGCCGCGTCGGCCAGCGGGACGCTCTTCGGCGCCGCGGTCAGCGCCTCGGCCGGGGCGAGGACGTACTCCGCGGCCGCGCCCGGCTTGTCCATCGGCAGGAAGCCGACGACCTCGGCGCCGGTCTCCAGGCCGGTCACGCCCTCGCCCAGCGCGTCGACCGTGCCCGCGACGTCGATGCCGGGCGTGTGCGGCAGCACGACCGGGATCGGGCCCTGCATGAACCCGCCGCGGATGTTGCCGTCGACGGGGTTGAACGACGTCGCCGCGACCCGGATCCGGACCTGCCCGGCCCCGGGGACGGGCCGATCCACGTCCTCGTAGCGCAGGACGCCGGGATCGCCGTACTCGTGGAACCGCACTGCCTTCATCGGGTTGCTCGCTTTCGTCCGTGATCCACTTCGCCCCCAGGATCGCGGGCGCGAGCCGGATCAGCCTGGGCCGGTTTGGCCCACCCTGACGACCGACGGCGGCCCGGCCGCGCCGACGACCTCGCCGAGCAGGGCCGCGTCGCGCGACCCGGGTGCCGCGGTGAGGACCACCGCCATCAGGCCGTCGCCCGGCACTTCCAGGAGATTCCCGTCGAGCGTGATGTCACCGCCGTCCGGATGCCGGAAGACCGCACGGTTCTCGTACGTGGTCACCGTTTCCGGCGCGCGCCACAAGGTGTCGAACGGCCGGCTCGTCGTGCGCAGCTCGTCGACGAGCTCGGCGACGGAGGTGTCCGCGGGGAAGCGCAGGGACGTGTCTCGCAGCCGGGCGGCGAGCATCGCCCGGAACCCGGCCGCGCGCTCGTCGGTCCGGCTGATCCCCCGGGGTGCGTTGCGGAAGGTGCGCCAGGCGACGTTCCAGTCCCGCTCGTGCCCGGTCGGGCCGCCGGCCTGCAGCGCGAACCACGCGGTGTTGACGGCGACCACGTTCCACGCCGTGTCGGCCAGGAACGCGGGAGTGCCGCCGAAGCGCTCCAGCAGCCGCAGCGCCGCCGGTCCGGCCTCGCGCGGTACCCGCCCCTCCACCGGGGCGTACCCGGCCAGGGCGCAGAGCCGCTCGTAGTCCGCCCGCCCGAGCCGCAACGCACCGGCGATGGCCGTCACCACCCCGGCCGACGGGTGCCGGCGCCCCTGCTCCAGCCGCCGCACGTAGTCCGCGGACACCCCGGCCAGCTCGGCGAGCTCCTCGCGCCGCAACCCGCGGGTCCGCCGCCGCCCCCTCGCCGCCCCGGCCACGCCCGGGTCGGCGTTCTCCCGCAGCCGGCGCACCGCGGCGCCGAGATCGTGCAGCACCATGGCACCAGCATGCCCGAGGCAACCGCGCCGCCCGACGCACTCCTTTGTGGACGGCACAGCCGGGCGGGCCGGGTCGCCGGAGCCGACCCGGCCCGTCCGGCGCCGGCTCAGCTCACCTGCAGGTCGATGCAGGCGTAGAACGCGTTGGCCGTGTCGGCGATGTTCCACACCGCCAGGACCGTCTGGCGGCCCGTGTGGCTGCCCAGGTTGACCTGGTGCGCGACCGTCGACGGCGGCTGCTGGTTGTTGCCGCTCACCTCCGCGATCTTCTGGCTGCCGATGAAGTACTGGTAGTTCGACGTGCGGTGGCGGGCGGTGAACGTCCAGGTGAAGGTCACCGTGCGGCCGACGCTCGCCGCGCGCCAGCCCTTGTTGTTGTCGTTGAGCTCGGCGAACTGGGCGACGCCGCCGTTGCAGGACCGCAGGCCCTTGGGCCCTTCGACGCTCTGGGGCTCGTACTGGATCTGCCCGCACGACACGACGTGCTGGGCGCACTGCGCCTGCCGGCTGGCCGGCGAATTGACGTAGCCGTGCGCGCTCGCGATCCCGGCGGGGTTGAGCACCACCAGCACCGGGGCCACCAGGGTGCCCACGGCGGCCGCGACCAGTTTGCGATTCATGCCGAGCTCCTTCGGGGACAGGCTCGCCTCCCCGCCGCCGGGCACGGCGAAACCGCGGCCCCGGCCTCGCTGGGAGGTCCGCCGCGACGGGAAGGGTTACGAGCGAAGGAAAATTGTGGTCTAGACCATACGTCGAATCGTTACGCAGGTCAACGCCTGGCAAAGTCGGGAATGCTGTTGGTAAGGCGCCAACTGTCACCCGATGTTCCGTTGAGCGGGACCGCGACGGCGAGACCGGCGACGGAGCGCGGGACGCGTGCCTCTAGGATTACGCCGGTGACCACCTACGACGACACCTTCGAACACCTCGACCCCTCGGCCCTGCCGGAGCGGCAGCAGCGGATCCTGGTGGCGATCCGGGACTGGGTGGTCCAGCACGGCTACTCCCCCAGCACGCGCGAGATCGGCGAGGCCGTCGGCCTGCAGTCGACGTCGTCGGTGTCGAAGCACCTGGCCAGCCTCGAAGACAAGGGCTTCCTGCGCCGCGGCGCGACGGTGTCGCGCCCGATCGACGTGCGCGCTTTCCTGAACGGCACGGCCGCCGCCGAAGACGGCGACTCGGTGCCGGTGCCCGTCGTCGGCGACATCGCCGCCGGTACCCCGATCTCGGCGGTCGAGCACACCGACGACGTCCTCAAGCTGCCCCGCGACCTCACCGGCCGCGGCACGGTGTTCGGCCTGCGCGTCCGCGGCGACTCGATGATCGACGCGGCCATCTGCGACGGCGACATCGTCGTGGTCAAGCAGCAGTCCGAGGCCCACTCGGGCCAGATCGTCGCGGCGATGATCGACGAAGAGGCGACGGTCAAGGTCTACCGCCGCCGCGACGGTCACGTATACCTCGAGCCCCGCAACCAGGCCTACGACGTCATCGACGGCGACCGCGCGGTGATCCTCGGCGCGGTCGTGTCGGTGCTGCGCAGCGTCTGACTCACCAGGTGACGGGCAGCTGATACACGCTGACCGCCCTTCGGCCGGGCGATCGCGCTGCGACTGGCCGCCGACGGCGCGGCGGTCGGGGTGCACCGAGGCGGAAAAGTGGCGGCCAACGGGCACACCCCCTGCCGACCCGACCCGAAGCCACATCGACAATCGGCGATCGGGCCGGCGAAAGGGTTTACGAGGGCTCGATCACTCCCGGGCGGCCAGGCCGTCCAGGTGGAGAACTCCCCCGGTGTGGTGCTCCTTGACGAACTCCGGCCCCTTAGTCGCCAGGCGGGCTATCGCGGTGGCATGCCCGTGCCCGAGGTCGTGCTCAGCCTTCAACCACGCAGTGATCTCGCCCGCCTTCGTCAGATTCCGCGCGGCAATCAGGTCCAGGAACGCCCGGGGAGTGATCCCCGTCTGCTTCTCCGCGTTGTCGAGATAGGCCTGAAAAGACATGGTCACTCCTGGGTTTCACCGAACGAAGTTCGGGGTCGCTCGTGGTGCCACCATCGTCTCTCCGACAACTTTTTTTGTCAAGCCTTCGCCGCGACCACCGCCAAGGTCGTGTACGGCAGCACGAAGCTGCCCCCGAGCCCGTCGATCGCCTCACCCACCTCGGACAGCACCTCCGCCAGGGCGTCCGGCGGCAGCCGAGTCAATCCACCCGTGGTCGGCAGAAAGTCGAGCCACTCGTCGCGCGTATACGTCCGCTCCCACTCGAAGCTCCAGCGATCCGGACCACCAAGGCCATCCGCCTTGGCGATCGCGTCGGCGAACCCGCTGAACATCACGTCGTAGATCTCCGCCGCCGGCCGTGTTTCCCCGGTGAACGGCGAGCCGGGCAGCACGCGGCGGCAAGCCGCCGCGAAGGCCTCCGCCACCGCGGCGGGCGGCTGGAACACGTGGGCGAACACGACGAGCAGCCCTCCCGGCCGCAGGACCCGCGCCGCCTTGGCCGGTCCCGCCACCGGGTCCACCCAGTGCCAGGCCTGGCCGGCGACGACCGCGTCGAACGTCCGCGCGCCCGGGTCCCAGTCCTCGAACTTCGCCACCTCGACGTCGATTCCGCCGCGACGCGCGAAAGCCGCCATCCGCGCGTCGGGATCCACGCCGAGCACGCGGCAGCCGGCCGCGCGGAACTGCCGGGCCTCGATCCCGGTACCGCAGCCGACGTCCAGGACGTCGGGTCCGGGACTCGCGGCGACGATCCGGTCCACCAGCTTGCGCGGGTACTCCGGCCGCGCCCGGTCGTAGCGTTCGGCGTCCACCCCGAAGGATTCAGCCATCGTGCGCGCTTCGTGAGGTTGAGTGGGCATACGCCCACTTTAATGGGCACTTGCCCACTCGGGCAACCGCCCGGGCGTTCGCGGCGGGCGTAACGGAGAATGGGCACCATGCCGACCGGGGTTCACCTGCGCGACGTGCGCAAGCAGCTGTTCGACGCGGCCGAGCGGGTGCTCCTGCGCGATGGCCCGAACGCGCTGACCAGCCGGGCGGTGACCACGGAGGCCGACGTCGCGAAGGGTGTCCTGCACCGGCACTTCGCCGATTTCGACGACTTCCTGGCCGAGCTGGTCCGCGACCGGATCGCGCGCCTCGCGGACCAGGCGGCCCTCCTCCACGCGGCGGCGGGCACCCGGACGGTCGCGGAAAACCTCGTCGACGCCCTCATCGAGCTGTTCGACCCGGTGACGGTGGCCCTGTCGAGCTTGATCTTCTTCCGCGACGAGCTCCGCACCCGATTGCGCCATTGCGGGAACGGCCTGCCGCTCCTGGTGGAGGCGCGCGAGATGCTGGCGGCCTACTTGTCAGCCGAGCGCGAACAGGGCCGCATAGCCGCCGACGCCGACGTGGAGTCCCTCGCCCTGTCCCTGATCGGCTCGGCCCACCTCATCTTCGCCGGCCGCCCCCGCAAAACCCTCCCGGACACCGAAGAACTGGCGAAAACGGTCCACACGATCACCGCAGACGCAATCCAACGCCGCCTGCTCTAAAAAAAGTCCGAAGTGGACCAAAAGCCGCACCCGCAGCCAAAACGCACCCACACGGGGGGTCCGGGGCGTGCCCCCGGCGGGGGCGTGGGGGCTCGGCCCCCACAGGACACAAACGAGATGAGCCGTGTTCGCGTTTTCCGCGAACACGGCTCATCCGGCGAATCTCGTGGGCGATACTGGGATCGAACCAGTGACCTCTTCGGTGTGAACGAAGCGCTCTCCCCCTGAGCTAATCGCCCGTGGTACGAACTTCCACGAAATCCGGGGGTGGACTCGTGGTGCGCGATACTGGGATTGAACCAGTGACCTCTTCCGTGTCAGGGAAGCGCTCTCCCGCTGAGCTAATCGCGCGCTGCGGAACTTCGTACTGGCGGAAGCATATCGGACGCTTCGCGCGGCTTCGCAGGGGGTCCGCTGTACGGAAAACTGCCTGACAGGAGCGGCCCGAAACGGGCACACTGCGAAGGACGTCCGTGTTCGCCGCGGGCGTCCCGGCCGACCAGGAGAGTCCCACCCCGATGACCGACACCGTGTCCACCCCGCCCGTCGACGTGAACCGCGCTCCGGCGCGCTCGGGACTCCTCATCTGGGTTCTCGTGCTTTCCGCGTTCGTGATGATCCTCAACGAGACGATCCTGAGTGTCGGGCTGCGCGACCTGACCGTCGACCTGCGGGTGCCGACGACCACCGTGCAGTGGCTGACCAGCGGGTTCCTGCTGACGATGGCCGTTGTCATTCCCACGACCGGGTTCCTGCTGGAGCGGTTTTCGCCGCGGCAGGTGTTCCTGTTCTCGCTGTCGGCGTTCAGCCTGGGCACGCTGCTGAGCGCGCTGGCGCCCGGGTTCGGGCTGCTGATGGCGGGGCGCGTGGTGCAGGCGTGCGGCACGGCGGTGATGCTGCCGCTGCTGATGACGACTGTGATGCGGCTGGTGCCGCCGGAGCGGCGCGGCGCGACGATGGGGACGATCACGATCGTGATCGCCGTCGCACCGGCGGTCGGGCCGACCATCGGCGGCGCGGTACTGTCGCTCGGCTGGCGGTGGATGTTCTGGATCGTGCTGCCGTTGGCGGTCGCCGCGCTGGTGATCGGGGGGCTGCTGCTGCGCATCGAGGGCGAACGCCGCCGGGTGCCGCTGGACGTGCCGTCGGTGCTGCTGTCCGCGGTCGGGTTCGGTGGGATGCTGTACGGCCTGTCCTCGAGCGGGGAGCAGGCCGGGGCGGAGCCGCTGGTGCCGGCGTGGGTGCCGATCGTCGTCGGGGTCGCCGCGCTGGTGGTGTTCACCTGGCGCCAGCTGCGGCTGCAGCGCCGGGACCGTGCCCTGCTCGACCTGCGGCCGTTCACCCACCGCAGTTTCGTCGTCGCGCTGGTGCTGACCGCCTTGCTGTTCATGTGCCTGATCGGCGCCGCGGCGATCATGCTGCCGCTGTACCTGCAGACGGTGCTGCACACGAGCACGTTCGTCAGCGGGCTGGCCGTGCTGCCCGGCGGGCTGGTGCTGGGCCTGCTGGGCCGCCCGGTGGGCGCGCTGTTCGACAAGGTCGGCGGCCGTCCGCTGGTCATCCCCGGTGCGGCGGCGATGGCCGCTTCGCTGTGGCTGTTCGCGGCACTGGGGGCCGATTCGCCGCTGATCGCGGTGATCGGGATCCACGTGCTGATGATGGCCGGGCTGGGGCTGATGATGACGCCGCTGTTCACCGAGTCGCTCGGTGTGCTGCCCGAACACCTGTACTCGCACGGCAGCGCGATTCTCTCGACGCTGCAGCAGGTGGCGGGCGCGCTCGGCACCGCGGTGTTCGTCAGCGTGGCCACGCTGGCCAGCCACGACACGACGGCGGCCAGCCCGGACGCTTCGGGCCTGCGGGCGGCGTTCATCCTCGCCGGGATCATCGGGCTGCTCGCCTTCGCGGGCAGCTGGCTGATCCGGCGCGGGCCGGCTCCGCAGCCGGCTTCGCACCACTGAGGTAAGGTCCCGCTTCCGCTCGGCGAAGGCCGGGGGCAGGCCTGCGAGCGGAAGCGGGAGTCCGGCGCGGCTACTCGACCTTCGGGGTGGCGCGGACGCCGCTGTGCAGGTACCGCTCCCCCGAGGGCAACGTGTAGAACGTCGCCGAGATCCAGGACTTCGCACCCGGCTCGCGGAAGACGAACTGCGAGTCCCCCATCGGGATCAGGTCGTGTTCCGTCGTCGGTTCCGGGACCAGCTCGGCGATCGGGCCGGTGATCGTCTGGCGCATCCGCAGGCCCGCGTCCCCTTCGAAAACCTCGATCCGCATCGACGCGCGCTCGTAGACCCCGAGGTACTCCGTGAGGTCCACGGACGGCGGCTCGGCCGCGGGCGAGACCGGGCGCGGCATGGCCACCCCGGCCAGCGAAGCGAAGATCTCGCGGAACAGCTCTTCGTACAGGTCACGCGTGTTGCCGCCGTTGGTGAGCAGCGTGACGGCCAGACCGTGGGCGGGCAGCAGCCGCAGGAACGCCGACTGCCCGATCGTGTTGCCGTCGTGGCCGATGACGCGGTGGCCGTCCCAGTCGAAGCGGATCCAGCCCAGGCCCCACGAGTCGCCCAGCGTGTGCTTGTCCGGCATGTCCGCCTGCCACTCGGTCATCGCCGTCGCCGAGGCCTCCGACAGCACCTCGCCGCCGCCGGCCAGGTGCATCCGCGCGAACGCGAGGACGTCCGCCGCCGACGCGGTGATCAGCCCGGCCGGGCCCACCGAGCGCGGCAGGCCCCACGCCGGAGCGGGCTGCGGCTCGCCGTCGCCGGCCGCGACGTGGCCCATCGCGGTGCGGTGCAGCAAGGCCTCCTCCGGCAACGTCCCCGTGCGGGTGAGGCCCAGCGGGGTGAACAGCCGCTCGCGCAGGGCCGCGTCCCACGTCTGGCCGGTGAGCTGCTCGATCACCCGGCCGATCAGCACGAACCCGGCGTTGCAGTACGACAGCGTCGCCCCGAGCGGGTGATTCTGGGCGACGCTGTCGAGGAGGCCGACGAACTTCTCGATGCAGTCGTCGCCGCGGCCGGTGTCGGTGAAGACGTCGCCGTCGATGCCACTCGTGTGGGTGAGCAGGTGGCGCAGTGTCACCTGCTTGGTGACGTCGGGGTCGGCCAGCCGCAGCTCGGGCAGCACGTCCGCGACCGGCGCGTCCAGCTTCAGCAGGCCCTCGTCGACCAGCTGCATGGCCACCGTGGCCGTCCAGACCTTGGTGATCGAGCCGATCTGGAACACCGAGTCGTCGGTGACCTCGACCCCCGTCGCGGTGTTCAGCACGCCGTGGCTCGCGAGCACCTGGTCGTCGCCGAGCCGGATGCCCAATGACGCCCCGGGAACGCGGTGCTTGCGCGCGAGCGCGGCCAGGCGCCGCCGCCAGTGCGCGGCGTCGAGCGGCACCCGCGCGGGCTGGCCCGGCTCGCCCGCGTGCTGCGCGACCCAGTCCACGATGCGCCGGTTGAAGTCCTGCCGGTGCGACGGTTTCCCGTCGAGGATGAACAGGTGGGACGCGCCCGGGTAGAGCACCAGGCGGGTCGGGACGCCCTGCTCGCGCAGCGCGGTGAACCACTGCTCGGCCTGCCCGGCCGGGCACCGCTCGTCGGCGGCGCCCTGGACCACCAGGGTCGGCGTCCGCACCTTCTCCACCTGGGACAGCGGGGAAAGCGCCGCGTAGTGCCCCCGGTTCTCCGACGGGATCGCGCCCAGTTCGGCGACACCGAGGTAGTGGCCGCTGTCGGACGTGCCGGCCATGCTGACGACGTCGCTGACGACCCCGCCCGCGACCGCCGCGGCGAAGCGGTCGTCGCGGCTGGTGAGGTAGCAGGTCATGAAGCCGCCGTAGCTGTAGCCGGCCACGGCGAGCCGCCGCGCGTCGGCCACGCCCTCGGCGACGAGGGTGTCCAGCGGCTCGAGGAAGTCCCGGGCGTCGGCCACCCCCCAGGCGCCGAGCGCCGCGGTGTAGAACGCTTCGCCGTAGCCGTCGCTGCCGCGCGGGTTGAGCAGCAGCACCGCCCAGCCGCGGGCGACGAGTTCCTGGTGGTAGAGGTGGGTGGCGTCGGCCGTGCCGTTCCAGGCGTTGTGCGGGCCGCCGTGGATGTCCAGCAGCAGCGGGAGCGGGCCGGAGCGGCCGGGATCGCGCAGCAGCCAGCCGGCCACCACCGTGCCGTCGGAAACGGTGAACTCGCGCGCTTCGGGGACGAACGGCTCGAGGTCGGCGGGTCCGTGCGCGGTGCGGACCTCGATCTCGCCCCCGGGGAGGTCGACCGTCGCGATCTCGCCGTAGGACGTCGGCGTGGCCAGCACGATCGCCGCGGTGTTCCCGGCGACGGACATCGCCGCCACGGCGGTCCCGGTGCTGCCGACGACGAGCCGCGGCTCGCCCCCTTCGGGATCGACGGCGTAGAGGTGGGTGTAGCCGCGGTCGCGGACGCAGAACAGCAGGGAGTCGCCCGCGAGCTGCGGAAGCGCGCCGGGGTAGCCGGGCGCCCCCGGCATGACGTTGCGGTCCAGTGGCGCGGCCAGGTCGGTCGTTTCCCCGCCGTCCAGCGGGATCCGCAGGAGCCCGAGGTGCCCGGGTGCGGTGTCGCGGCGGCCGACGGCCAGCAGCGCGGTGCCGTCGGCGCTCCAGGTGACCGTGCCGCACATGCCGTCGCCGGAGCCGATCAGGCGGGGCTCTCCGCCGGGCTCGACGACGTACGCGCCGGAGCGGAACGTCAGGTCGGCGTCGGCGTCGGGGCCCGCCGGGAAGGCGAGAAGCGAGCCGTCGGGCGACCACGCGGGGTCGCCGGCGTGCCAGTCCCCCGACGTCACCTGCCGGACCTCGCCGGTGGCGACGTCGAGGACGTGGACGTGCTTGCGCACGCTCCGCAGCAGCCCGGCGCCGTCGGCCTTGAAGTCGAGCCGGTCGGCGACCACGGGTGCGCCGGCGCGGCGGGCCCGGGCGGCGTCGTCCTCCCCCTCGTCCGCGGCGAGGTCGACGGGGGCGGCGAAGGCGATCTCGGCGCCGTCCGGCCGCCAGACCGGGCTGCCCGCGCCGAGCGGCAGGCCGGTGACCCGTTCGGGTTCGCCGCCGTCCGCCGGGAGCAGCCACAGCTGCGCCGGGCCGTCCTGGGCGCGCAGGAACGCCAGGCGCGTGCCGTCCGGCGACCACGCCGGCGCCACGTCGGCCGGGCCGCGGGTGAGCCGGCGCGCCTCGCCGCCGCCGGTGCCGACCAGCCAGAGCGAACGGGTGTCCTCGTCTTTGTCGCGGTCGGCGGTGCGCAGCACGTACGCGATCCGGCCGCCGTCGGGGGAAATCGCCGGCTGCTCGGGGAACGCGAACGCCGGGAGGTCGTCGATGCCGGGACGTCGGGTCATGCGGATCTCCTCGTGGGATGGCTGGCGGCGAAGTGGCACGCAGCGGAGTGGGGCCGGTCCGCGGCCTCGCCGGCCGGGTCGGCGGTGACGCAGACGGCGCGGTCGGGGTGCACGAGCGGGCCGATCGGGCAGCGCGGGTGGTAGCGGCAGCCGGACGGCGGGTGGTGCGGGTCGGCCGGTTCGGTGTCGGCGAGCGCGTCGAGGCCGGTCTCGTCGAGCAGGGTGCCGTGCGCCGACGGCGCGGCGGCCAGCAGATCCCGCGTGTAGGGGTGCTTCGGGTCGGTGAGGACCTGCTCGGCGGGGCCGGCCTCGACGATCCGGCCGAGGTACATCACCGCGACGACGTCGCTGACGTACCGCACGACGGCGAGGTTGTGCGAGATGAACAGCATCGACAGCGCGAGCCGCCGCTGCACGTCCCGGACCAGGTTGAGCACGGCGCCCTGCACCGAGACGTCGAGGGCCGAGGTGATCTCGTCGGCGACCAGCACCTTCGGCTGCCCGGCCAGCGCCCGGGCGAGCGCGACGCGCTGCCGCTGGCCGCCCGAGAGCTGTCCGGGCAGCAGGTCCGCCCGATCGGGATCGAGGTTCACCAGTTCGAGCAGCCTGGCCACCTCGGCCCGGCGCCCGGCGCGGCGGGGCATCGCCTCGGCGATCGACTCCCCGATCGCCATCCGCGGGTCCAGCGACGAATACGGGTCCTGGAACACCATCTGCAGCGGGCGCCGCCGCGGCAGCCGGCGCACGTCGACGCCGTCGAGCAGCACCCGTCCGGCGCTGACCGGCGCCAGTCCGGCGGCCGCCCTGGCGAGGGTCGACTTGCCGGAGCCGGACTCGCCGACCAGGCCGACGACCTGTCCGGAAGGGACGGTCAGGCTGACGCCGTCGACCGCGGTCAGCTTCCCGTAGCGGACGCTGACGCCTTCGAACCGCAGAGCGCTCACGCGGCCCCCTCCTCGTGCGACTGTCCGGAAAGGACACTGACCTGGGGGTGCCAGCAGGCGACCCGGTGGCCGGGGCGATCCGTGGCTTCGAGCACCGGGTCCTCGGTGCGGCAGCGGTCCGACACGAGCGGGCAGCGGTCGGCGAACGCGCAGCCTTCGGGGACCTGACCGGGTTCCGGCGGGCGGCCGGGGATCACCTCGAGGGGCCGGTCGCGGTCGGTTTCGAGGTCGACCGTCGTGGCCAGCAGCGCCCGCGTGTACGGGTGCTGCGCCGGGCTCCCGGTCGGCAGGTCTTCGACGATCCGGCCGGCGTACATCACCAGCATCCGTTCGCACGTCTGGGCCACGACCGCGATGTCGTGGCTGATCAGCAGGATCGCCGCGCCTTCGGCCTCCCGCGTCCGCGCGAGCAGGCGCAGCACCTGCCGCTGCACGGTGACGTCGAGCGCGGTCGTCGGCTCGTCGGCGACGATCAGCTTCGGACGGCCCATCAGGCCCATGCCGATCATCGCCCGCTGCCGCATGCCGCCGGAGAACTCGTGCGGGTACTGCCGGGCGCGCCGCTCGGCGGCCGGGACGCGCACCGCGGCCAGCCGGTCCACCGCGCGGGCGAACGCACGGCGCCGCGACAGGCCGTGGTGCTGCTCGGACACCTCGGCCAGCTGGCCGCCCACGCGGCGGGCCGGGTTGAACGACGTCATCGGGTCCTGGAACACCATGGCCAGCGCCGTACCGAGCTGCCGGTCCGATGCGGTGTCCAGCGGCTTGCCGTCGAACTCGAGCCGGTCGGCGGTGACCACGCCGGGGGCCTCGACCAGCCGGGACACCGCCAGGGCGGTCAGGCTCTTCCCGGAACCGGATTCGCCGACCACGCCGACCGCTTCGCCGGCACGGACGTGGAAGCTGACGCCCCGCACCGGAACCGTCCAGCCGTCCGGTGCCGGGAACGCCACCCGCAGGTTGTCCACCACGAGCACGGCGTCCGCGGGCGGCTCGGGAAGCGCCGCCCGCGCGGCCGGGCGCGGGGGTGCCCCGCGCCGGGTCACGCGGGTCCGGACGCCGACCACCGCGGCGACCGTCTCGCCGACCAGGTTGAACGCCAGCCCGGCGAGCACCACGGCCACGGCGGGGGCGAGCGCGGCGGCCGGGTTGACGTAGATGCCGTCCAGGCCCTCGCGCAACAGCCGTCCCCAGTCGTAGTCCGGCGCCTGCACGCCGATGCCGAGGAACGACAGGCCGGCGAAAGCGAGCAGGGCCGAGCCCGCGCCGATGGTCGCGTTCACGACGAGCGGCTCGCCGATGTTCGGCAGCACGTGCCGCGCCAGCAGCCGGATCCGGCCGACGCCGGCGATCCGGGCCGCGGCCACGTAGTCGCGGCCGCTGACCGACGCCGAGAGCGTCTGCACGAGCCGCGCGAACGCCGGCGCCGTCGCGAAGCCGATCGCCAGCACCGCGCCCTGCGTGCCGACGCCGAAGATCACCGCGAGGAACAGGGCCAGCAGCAGCCCGGGGAACGCCACCGCGATGTCGACGACCGCCGTGAGCAGCCGGGCCGCCCACCGGGGCAGCACGGACGGCAGGGTCCCGAGTACGACGCCGGTGCCGGCCCCGATCGCGGTGGCCAGCACGGCGAGGCCGACCGAGAGCCGGGTCGCCACCAGGGTCCGGAGCAGCAAGTCCCGGCCGAGGGAGTCGGTGCCGAACGGGTGCGCCCCGGACGGTCCCTGGCCGATCGCGTCGGTGTCGATCGCGGCCGCGCCGTCGCCCCACAGCAGCGGAGCCAGCACCGACAGGACGACGACCAGGGCCAGCAGCACCGCCGAACACGCACCCACCGGCGTGCGCACGGCCGCCGTCCACCGGGAACCACGTCGGGCCATCTCACGCCTCCCGGATGGCCGAGCGCGGGTCGAGCAGCACGAGCACGACGTCGACGAGCAGGTTCACCAGCAGCACGCCGACGCCGTAGACCAGCACGATCCCCTGCACCAGCGGGTAGTCCTTCTGCAGGATCGACTGGACGATCGTCGAGCCGAGGCCGGGCCACGCGAACACGTTCTCGACCAGCACCGTGCCCGCGACCAGCCCGGTCAGCATCAGGCCGCCCAGGGTCAGCGTCGCGGTCAGCGCGTTCGGCAGCGCGTGCCGGAGGTAGACCAGCCGGGCGGGCAGCCGCTTCGCCCGCGCGGTGCGGACGAAGTCGGCGCCGAGCACCGCGAGGAGCTCGATCCGGAGCATCCGCGCGAGCACCGCCGACGGCCCGGCCGCGAGGGCCGCGACCGGCAGCACGTACGCGCTCGCGTCGTCGCCGCCGGCCACCGGGAACCAGCCGAGGCCGACCGCGAACAACGCCACCAGCGCGACCGCCACCAGGAACTCCGGGATGGCCCCGAGGAAGACGCTCACCGACGTGAACGCCAGCTCGCCGCCCCGGCGCCGGCCGCCGCGGGTCAGCACCGCGAAGACCACACCGACCGGGATGGCGACGGCGACCACGACCGCGAAGGCCAGGATCGCCAGCTGCAGGGTGGCCGGCAGCCGGTCGCCGATCACTTGCGTGACCGGCTGGCCGCTCGCCATCGACGTCCCGAAGTCGCCGGTGACCAGGCCGCGCAGGTAGTGCCCGTACTGAACCCACAGCGGGTCGTCGAGGCCGAGCTCGAGCCGCTTGGCCCGGACCAGTTCGGCCGGGGCGGTCATCCCGAGCGCGGCCCGCACGGGGTCGCCCGGGACCAGGTGGATCATCAGGAACGCCGCCGTGACCAGCGCCCACAGCGAGACGGCGAACCGGGTCAGCCGCCGTGCGGCGAACGCCGGCCAGCCGCCGCCGCGCAGCCGCGCGGGTGCCGCCGCCACCGTGGTCATCGTGCGTACATCCGGATCGACGACGGCGTGACGCTGCCCTGGCTGACCTCGAACCGCGAACCGCTCGCGTAGTACGGCACGACGGAGTCGATGTAGGGCACCACGTCGACGTGCTTGACCAACGCGGTCTCCGCGGCCTGCCAGGCGGGGCAGCTGGCCGCACCGGCCATCGCGGCCGCCTGCTTCACGTTCTGCTCGTACTCGGGGTTGGCGATGTGGCCGAAGTTGGTCCCCTCCGGCGCCGCCGGGCCGGACGCGAACGGCACCAGCTGGCTGGGCAGGGTGAGCCCGAGCGGCCCGAGCGAGACCTCCCACTCGCCGGTGCCGAACAGCACCTGGGACAGCCCGGGGCTGTCGACGGCCTTGAGCGTGACCTCGGCGCCGAGCGACTTCCACGTCTGCTGGGCCAGTTCGGCGGTCGGTGCCATCGTCGGGCCGAGCTGGGTGCCGTAGAGGACGGTGAGCGCCAGGCGCTTGCCGTCCTTGACGCGCACGCCGTCCGCGCCCGCCTTCCAGCCCGCACCGTCCAAAGCGGACGCGGCGGCCGCCGCGTCGTGCGCGGGCAGGTGGCCGGTGACGGTGTCGCCCGAGCACGCTCTCGGCTCGGCGGTGACCAGGCTCTGCGACGGCTTACCGGTGCCGTTGGTCAGCACCTTGCCGAGCTGGGCCAGGTCGAGGGCCTGGGTCAGCGCGCGGCGCACGGCCTCGTCCTGGCCGGGGCGTCCGGGGGCCTGGTTGTAGAAGATCTCTCCGAGCGGGGCGAGGAAGTCGGCGTGGAAGAGCTTGCGCGCTTCGAGGCGCTGGCGGTCCGGCCCGTTGATCTGGCTCGCGTTCACCTCGCCGGACAGCAGCAGGTTCGTCACCGTCGAGGTGTTCGGGATGACCCGGGCGACGACCTTGTCCGGCAGGCCCGGCTGCTGCGCTTTCCAGTCCCCCGGTCCCCACGTGTAGTCATTGCGGCGGGTGAACGTGTAGTGGTCGTTCGGCACGACCTCGGCGACGGCGAACATGCCGGTGCCGCTACCGCCCGTGGCCAGCAGCTTCCGGTCGGCCAGGCCCTTGCCGCACACGATCGGCAGGCTGCCGACGTTGCGGAGCAGGAACGCGTCGGGCGCGCCGCTGGTGACGGTGATCGTGCGGGTGGCTTCGTCGGCGGTGGCCTTGGTGCCGGGCGCGATGGTGAGGCCGGCGAAGGGCGACTTGTTGGCGGGGTCGCCGACGAACCCGATGTTCCCGGCGACGTCGGCGGCGGTCAGCGGGCTGCCGTCCGCGCAGGTGATGCCGGGCCGCAGGGTGAACGACGCTGACGTGTTCGTGGCGTCCCACTTCTCCGCGAGCGCGGGCAGCGGCTTGCCGTCGGGGCCGAGTTCGAGCAGGGAGTCGTAGAGGAACCGGTCGACCTGGGCGGTCACCGAAAGCACCGACATGTGCGGGTCGAGGTTGCCCGGGTCGGAGGCGATCCCGAGGGTGAACGTCTTGCCGTCGGCCAGGCTGCCACCGGCCGCGCCGGCACCGCCCGGTCCCCCGCAGGCGGTGGCCACGAGGGCGAGTGCGCCGGCCACGACCACCGCGGTCCGTGTCTGGGTCATGGGTTTTCCTTCCGCAGGTGGTCCACGGCGAGGCGGCCGGCCTTGCCGATCGCCGCGTCGATGGCGGGTTGCCGTTCGGCCAGGGAGTTCGCGCGGGTGAAGACCGCGACGGCGAAGCGACGGCCGTCCGGGCCGGACACGACACCGGCTTCGTTGCGGACCGACGGCAAAGTGCCGGTCTTGGCCGCGACACCGACGTCCGAAGGGAACCCGGACGACAGGCGGTGCGGCCAGATCTGCCGGGCCATCATCGACCGGACGCGCTCGCACGCCGCCGGGTCGCCGGCGCGGTCGGTCCACACCGCGTCGAGCAGCTCGGTGATCTCGCGGGGGGTCGACGACGTCGTGCGCTCGGGGTCCAGCACCGCGAGCTTCCCCGTCTGCTCGGGGGTCGTGCCGGCGAACACGGCGTCGATGTCGGCGTCTTCGGCTGCCCCGACGTCGGCGAGCACGGAGGCGAACAGGTCCTCGCAGCAGCCGATCAGCCGGGTGCGGCGCAGGCCGAGGTCGGCCAGGAGGCGGTCGACGGCCTGCTGCCCGATCCGGTGGTAGACGACGTCGGTGGCGGCGTTGTCGCTCATCGTCAGCATGAACAGCGCGAGGTCGCGCCAGCTCATTTCGACGTCGTCGGCGCAGCCCGCGGTGCCGATGCCGCCGATGCGGTAGCGCCGTCCGACGCGGGTCCGGGCGGTCTCGTCCAGCCGTCCCGCCGCCACCTCGCGGGCGTAGGCGACGGCGACCGGGATCTTGAACACCGACGCCAGCACCACCGGGTCGTCCGCGCCGACGGCCACCTCCGGCCCGCCGCCGATCTCCCGGGCGTGCAGGAACCCGCGCGCGCCCGCCTCGGCGAAGACCCCGGCGATCTCCGCCTCGACAGCGCTCACGCGGTCACCCGCCGGTCGGCGCGGCCGGTGTGCAGGTACAGCGCGCGGCCGGTGCCGTCGTCGCCGACGAAGGCGTGCGGGATGTACATGCCCTGCATCGGCTCGGCCAGGATCAGCGTGTCCCCGTTCAGCGCGACCAGCTCGGTCTTCTCCGGCTTGGCCAGCTCGGCGAAGATGCCCTTCGGGACGCGCTCGACCCAGACGCGGCCGTCGTCGTCCTGGCTGACCACGATGTCCGCCACCGACGACGAGTACTCGCCGACGTACCGCGAGGCGTCGAACCGCGGCGCCTCCGGGTCGGGCACGGGCGGCACGGGGAGCTCGATGCCGGTCAGCTCGCGCAGAACGTGCCGGACGACCTCGCTGTAAACCGCGATCGTGTCGCCACCGTTGGTCAGCAGGGCCACCGCGACGCCGTGTTCGGGGGCCACGCGCAGGAACGCGGACTGGCCGATGGTGCCGCCGTCGTGGCCGACCACCGTCCCGCCCGAGGCGTCGAACAGCGACCAGCCGAGCCCCCACGCGTCGCCGAAGAGGCCGAGGTCGGGCAGCTCCACCAGGCGTTCCCGCATGGCCCGGGCGCTGTCCGCGCTGAGGACACGGGTGCCGTCGGGGCCTTCGCCGTCCCGCAGGTGCATCGCGGCGAACGTGACGAGATCACGGGCGCGCATCGCGAGCATCGAGCCGGCCGGGGCGTTGGACGGCGCCAGCGCCCAGGTGCCCGCGGGTTCCGGGTCGGTGCCGGGCTCGGCCGTCAGGTGCCCGAGCGCGGCGCGGAACCGGATCGCCTCGTACGGGCTCGGCGCCGCGTGCGTCAGGCCGAGTGGCGTGAACAGGTGGTCCTGCAGGCATTCGTCGTAGGTCTTGCCGCGCAGCACCTCCACGAGCCTGCCGAGCACGCAGAAGGCGGCGTTGTTGTACGAGAACATCTCGCCGGGCGGGAACAGTTGGGGCACGTCGCCGAGCGTGGCGACGTACTTTTCGATGCAGTCGGCGCCGCGGCCGGTGTCGGTGAAGATGTCGCCTTCGAAGCCGGCGGTGTGGCACATCAGCTGCCGGACGGTGATCCGGGCGGCCGCGTCATCGTCGCCGAGCACGAACTCCGGCAGGTACGTCCGCACCGGCTGGTCGAGGTCGAGCACGCCGTCGTCGACGAGCTGCATGGCCAGCGTCGTCGTCCAGACCTTGGTGATCGAGCCGATCTGGAACAGCGAGTCGGCGTCGGCTTCGACGCCGGTGCCGGTGTTGAGCACCCCGGCGGCGTGGTCGGCGATTTCTCCGCCGGCGTACACGGCGACGGCCGCGCCGGGCACGTGGTGCTCGGCGAGCAGGGCGGGGAGCCGGGTCTGCAGCCAGGCGGAGAGTTCGGGGAGTTTCGACATGGGGACCTCTCGTTTCGCTAGGCGAGCCAGGACTTCGCGGTGGTCACCTCGGCCAGCCGCTCGGGGATCGGGGTGACGCCGAGCCCGGGCCCGGACGGCACGGGCAGCCGGCCGGCTTCGAGCACGAACGGCTCGGTGATGTCGGTGCGGTAGAACCGGTCCGACGCCGAGGTGTCGCCGGGCAGGGTGAACCCGGGCAGTGACGCGAGCGCGACGTTCGCGGCCCGGCCCAGCCCGGTTTCGAGCATTCCGCCGCACCAGACGGGAATGCCGTGCGCGGCACAGACGTCGTGCACCCGCCGCGCCTCCAGGTAGCCGCCGACCCGGCTGGGCTTGATGTTGACGATCCGGCAGGCGCCGAGCCGGATCGCGTCGGCGGCCGACCGCGCCGACACGACGGTTTCGTCGAGGCAGATCGGCGTCCGGAGGTGCTTGGCGAGCTCGGCGTGGCCGAGCACGTCCTCCTCTTCCAGCGGCTGCTCGATCAGCAGCAGCCCGAACGGGTCGAGCCGTTGCAGCTGCGGGACGTCCGAAAGCGTGTACGCGGTGTTCGCGTCGACCTGCAGCAGGACGTCGTCCCCGAAGCGCTCGCGGACCGCCCGCACCGGCTCGACGTCCCAGCCGGGCTCGATCTTCAGCTTGATGCGCAGGTACCCGGCGGCGAGGTAGCCGCCGACCACGGTCAGCAGCTGCGGGATCGAATCCATGATCCCGACGGAGACCCCGCACGGCACGGAGTCCTTTGTGGACCCCAGGGCGGTGCCGAAGGAAAGGCCGTGCGCGCGCAGCTCGGCGTCGAGCACGGCCATCTCCAGCGCGGCCTTGGCCATCCGGTGGCCCTTGAACTTCGCCAGCAGCGGCGCGACCTTGTTTGCCGTGAGGTCCCCGGCGGCCAGCAGCGCGGGCACGAGGAAGGTCCGCAGCACGTGCTCGACGCCGTCGGTGTACTCCGAGGAGTAGAGCGGGCCGGCCATCGCCCCGCACTCGCCCCAGCCTTCGCCTTCGGTCGTCACCGCCCGCAGGACCAGCAGCTCGCGATCGGCCTGCGTCCCGAACGACGTCCGGAACGGGGCCACCAAGGGCATCCGCACGCGCAGGACTTCGACACCGGTGAGTTTCATCGCGACTCCTTGGTGAGCACGTACCAGCCGGCCCGATCGAATCCGGTGACCGAGGCGCCTTCGGCGAGCAGGCCGCCGAGCACCTCCCGCAGCGCGACCCGCCACGCCCCGCCCTGGTCCGGGTCGGTGCGCCGGAGCGCCTCGATGTCCGGCGGGACGGCGACCAGCACCACCGGCGCGTCCGCGGAGCCGGTGACCGGACCGGTGTCCGGGCCTGCCGACAGCGCGACCGCCGCTCCCCCGGCCCGCAGCGCCTCCGCGTCGACCCGGTCCGGCCGTCCGGCGGCGGCCGTCCGCACGGGCGGGCTCGCCAGGTCCCAGGCGACCATCAGGCGGTCGGTGTCACCGGCGCCGTTGATGCCGTCGTGCATCGGGCCGTAGAAGTCCGGCAGGTAGTGCGCCGGACGGGCGGCGAGCTTGGTCAGGTTGAAGTGGGCGTTGCGGCGCACCAGCGGGTCGAACGTCCAGGAGATCACCCCGACGCCCTGGCGCAGCGCCCACGCCCGCTGGTGCAGTTTGAGCGCGAAGCCGATGCCGCGGCCGTGCCCGGCCGTCGCGACGCCGGCGATGTGGCTGTGCAGTCCTCCCTTCGCGGGTTCGCCGAAGAACCCGAAGCAGGCGCCGAGCAGCTCGGGGCCGTCGAACGCGCCGGCGACGTAGTTGCCCGCCGACACCATGGCCCGCAGCAGTTCGGCGGTGACCAGGGGATTTCCCGGGGCGGGGCGCCAGATCGACTCGAAGAGCCGGGACACCGCGGCCAGGTCGGCGACCTCGGCCAGGGTCCGGATCCGGACGCCCGAAGCGAGGGCGGCGCGGGCCGCGGCGGCGGTGGCTTCGTCCCGCAGCGGCGGGGCGGTGTTCGTCACGACTTCTGTCACGTCCACCATCCTTTTCGGACGCTCGCCGCCGGTCACCGTTGTCCCGCACGGGATTCTCGGGGGGTGTTCGTCGGACCGGACGAAGTCCGCCGCGCCAGCACGGTTTCGGTGAGCGCGGCGAGCAGCGCGGTCCGCCGGGGCAGCTCCGCGACGACGACGTGTTCGTCGTCGGCGTGCGCTCCCCCGCCGACCGCGCCGAGGCCGTCGAGCGTCGGAATGCCCAGCCCCGCCGTGAAGTTGCCGTCCGAGGCGCCGCCGACCGCGGCCTCGGTGAGCGTCCCGGCCGCGAGTTCGTTCGCGAGCACGAACAGCTCCGAAGACGCTCCCGCGTCCAGCGGGGGGCGGTTGATGCCGCCGACGATGCGGATCCGGGCCTCTTCGTGCACCGGTGCGAGGCTTCGGATGGCACGGTCGACGCGTTCTTGTTCGGCCGCGTCCCACACCCGCACGTCGACGGCGACACTCGCCTTGGCGGGCACGGTGTTCGTCGTGGTCCCGGCCGTCAGCGCGGTCGGCACGACGGTGGTGCCCCGGTCCGCGTCGGCGAGCGCGGCGATCGCGAGGATCTGGTGGGCGACCTCGATCCCCGCGTTGACGCCCTTTTCCGGCTCGAGGCCGGCGTGCGCGGCGCGGCCTTCGACCTCGACGCGGTACAGGGAAACGCCTTTGCGGCGCGTCTTCAGCGCGCCGCCGTCGGCCGAGGCTTCGAGCACGAACACCGCGTCGCAGCTCTTGGCTTCCGCTTCGATCAAGGGGCAAGACAGCGGCGAGCCGATTTCCTCGTCACCGGTGATGAGGATCGAAAGACCGTCGCGGTCGGGCAGCGCCGCGGCGGCGTGCAGAGCCATCACGACCCCGGCCTTCATGTCGAAGCAGCCGGGTCCGCGCAGGATCCCGTCGCGGACTTCGCAGGGGTGCGTGCGCAGGGAACCCAGCGGCCACACGGTGTCGTGGTGGCCGAGCAGCAGGACCCGCGGCTCACCGTCGCCGAACCGCCAGCGCAGGTGCGTGCAGCCGTCGGTGACGATCCGTTCGGGCTCGGCGCCGAGCAGGCGGCCGCCGATCCCGGCGACGACCTCGGCGCTGCGCGCGACGGCTTCGTGGTCGGCCGAAGGCGACTCGCACCGGACGAGCCTCTCGATGTCGTCGATCACCGCGGCTCACCCCGCAGCGGCTTGCCGGGCAGCGCTTCGGTGTTCAGAGTTCCGTCGCTGACCACGGGAGTCCCGGAAACGTAGAGGTGCCGGACGCCCTGGGAGGGCCGGGTGGGATCGGCGTAGGTGGCGGTGTCGGTGACGCGGTCCGGGTCGAGGACGACGATGTCGGCGTCCGCTCCGGCACCGAGGTGGCCCTTACCGCGGGCGGCGGGCGCGACGTCGTCGAGGAGCCGTGACGGCAGGTACGAGCAGCGGCGGAACGCCTCGAGCCAGCTCCAGGCGTGCGTTTCGCGGACCATCAGGCGGAGGGTCTTGGCGAAGGTGCCCGCGGTGCGCGGGTGCGTCCGGCCGCCGGGTGGCAGCGGCCACTCCGTGCTTTCGCTGCGGCCGTCCGGCCAGGACACGGGCATCGCGTCACTGGCGACGACGGCGTCGGGGAAGGCGAGGGCCCGGTGCAGGAGCGCGCGCTCGCGGGGGTTGCCTTCGTCGAGGAACTCCAGCAGGCACGGCGCACCCGGGTCGTCGCGGCGCAGCTGACGCAGGCGGCCTTCGTCGCGCACGCGCTCCCCGGTCTCGAGGATGACCACACTGGACGGCCGGAGTCCCTTGAGCCGCAAGCGTTCCGGCTCGATGAACGCGGCGCCGACCGCGGTGCTGCCCGCGCCGTACGGGTAGGCCTCGACGGTGACGCGGGAGCCCGCGCGGCGAGCGTCGTCGAGGGTGGCGAGCACGCGGTCGATGTGGTGCCCGGAGGTGCTGTTGACGTGGCAGTGGTGCATCGCGGCGCCCGTCTCCCCGGCGGCGGCGACGATCTCTTCCGAGCCGTCGACCGGGATCGCGGGATCGACCTCGACCAGCTCGCGCACGTGGGTGTAGGTCGGCACCCCGGCCTTCGCGGCGAGGTGGGCGACGGCCAGGAACTCCGCGGGCGCGGACTGCGGCGCGTACCCCATGAGGACGCCGATGCCGAGGGCACCTGCGGTCAGCTCCGTGTCCAGAAGCGACAGCCAGGCGGCCAGCTCGGTGGGGGTGGAGGACCGTTGCCAGGCGGGGTTGCCCAGCACGGCCAGGCCGCTGTCGATGTTCGCGTCGGGCTCGATCCCGGCCAGCACCTGCGCCCGCGCTGCGCCCCAGGAGGCGGAGAAGCCGTAGTGCAGCGGCCGCCCGGCCGCGGCGGCTTCGGCGTAGGCCCGCTCGACGGGCATCAGGCCGGCTTCGAGGTCGAGCGCGGTGGTGACGCCGTCCATCGCCTGCAGCCGCTGCCCGGCGACGGAGTGCACGTGACTGTGCAGGTCGACGAACCCGGGCCCGACGACGAGCCCGCTGACGTCGACTTCGGTGGCTTCCGCCGTCAGGCCGGCGCCGACCGCTTCGATGGTGCCGCCGGAGAGGAGGACGTCGGCGACGCCGTCGAACCCGGTCCCCGGATCGACGACCCGGCCGCCCCGCAAGAGTGTCCGCACCCGCCGCCTCCTCGTCACCGCCCGATCGAGGTGACGTTAGGAGGATTTCCGCCGCCACCGTTCGTACCGGGCGACGAACTCCGGCGGCCCGATCCATCCGCGCGAACGAACCGACTGTCCGGGTACGCAAGCCGACCATCCGGGTACGCAAGCCGACCGGCCAGGCACGTCAGCCGACCGTCCGGGGCGGATGGAGGTCAGGAAGCGGGAGTGACGGGGCCAGCGCTCGACCGAATGTGCTGGCGACATCCCGGCGTTCCCTGACCATCGAGCCACTGGCCGCCCAGCCGCAAGCTTCCTAGCGTCGGACCTCGTGATCGAGATCCTGGCGCCGATCCTCATCGGCCTCGCCTACGTCATGCTCAATTCGCTGATCCCGGAGCCGCACCGGCAGCAGTTCAACGCCGTGATGGTGGGCGGCGCCGGCGCGGCCTACCTCTCCGGCGGCGCGCTCGGGCCGTGGGAGGTGGCGTTCTGCGCGGTGCTGACCTACGTCGCCTTCCGCGGGCTCGACTCGTGGACGTTCATCGGCCTCGGCTGGCTGCTGCACACCGGCTGGGACGTCGTCCACCACCTCAAGGGGCAGCCGATCCTGCCGTTCGCCCACGATTCGTCGTTCGGCTGCGCGATCTGCGACCCGGTCATCGCGATCTGGTGCTTCGCCGGCGGCCGGTCCGTGTGGGCGTGGCGGCGGGTGGGTAACCGGGTGGCATGAGCGCCGACGTCGAACGCGCCGCCCACGCCTACTGCCCCCGGTGCCACCCCGATCCACGGCCCGGGGACGTCATCAAGGCCCTGTGCGGCGCCAGCCACCCCTACTTCGGCCGCCGTGACCGGCCGGTCAACACCTGTCCCGCGTGCGTGACGCTGGCTTCGGCGAACGTCTACGCCTGCGGCCACCCGGGCGCCTGAAGGCCGCCCCGGAACACCCCCGGGGCGGCCGGTCGGCGAAGGTCACGCAGGCAGCGAGGACAGCGGCACCGCGAACACCGCACGGCCGCAGGTCTGGTTCTTCGCCGTGCAGTCGGCCGTCGACCACTCGGACTGCGACCACACGAGGCCGGTCGACCAGTCGTAGGTCAGCGCCTCCGGGTGGACCGCCCAGCAGGCCGTCGTCCCGGACGCGCAGGTCGCCGAACTGCTCTTCGCTGTCGTCTGGGACCAGAGCTGGCCGTTGATCGTCGCCGAGCTGTGGGCCACGTACCACTTGCCGTTGTTGGACAGCACGCCCTGCATGTTGCCCACCGAGCTGCGCACCGCCTCGGTCGCGGCCACCGTGCCCGACGACGCCGCCAGCAGGTAGTCCGTGCCCATCGGGTAGCGGTAGAGGCGGCCGTGGAGGCTCTGGTCGGAGAAGTACTCGGTCGTCACGACGCTGGCCGGGGTGGTGCTGCGGTCCAGCGACATCGAGGAGAAGCACGGCACCGCCGTGTCGGAACCCATGTCGCAGGTGCCGCCCGCGTAGCTGTAGTAGCCGATCTGCATCATCGCGTACTTGTAGGTGTAGGCGGCGTACCCGCCCGAGGTCTTGCCGATCGAGTTCGACGTCGTGTCGGTCATCTGCAGGATGTGCTTGGTGCTGAACACGCGGATGGCGGTCGAGGTGCTGCCTTCGGCCGTCACGTAGATCTTGTCGCCGTACCAGGCCATCCCGCCCATGTGGGCCTGCGCCGCGGAGAAGCTGGTGCCGGTGCTGTTCGGCACGGCCAGGTACATCATCCGCTACGACGGCTTGGCCGGGTCGTTGTAGTTGATCGCCTGGATCCGCGCGTCGTTGTAGCGGCCGAGCGCGTCGGTGCCGTGCCAGCCGGACAGGATGATCTTGTCGTCGCCCCACTTGCCGTCGTTGTCGGCGTCGCCGGAGGTCGTGATGCCCTGTGGGCTCCACGTCGTCGTCCCGGCGCGGTCGGCGTCCCAGCACATCGCCTTGGTGGCCACCGGCGCCTTGGGCAGCGAGGCCTTCTCCGCGGCGGTACAGCCGGTCATGTCGTAGCTGGTGTCGTTGACGACGGTGTTGAGGCTGACGTTCGGCAGCGCGCCGTCCAGCGCGGTGAGCGCGGCGGCCGGCGTGGCGTGCCACACCAGGTTCTGCTTGGTCGTCGTGGTCAGCGGGTCGCTGTAGGCGGCACTGGCCGTGCCGGGCAGCGCCAGTGCGCCGGCCGCCACGGCCAGCGCGAGCAGGATCACTTTCGGAGTTCGCATGGGGAGGAGTACGCCAGTGGGCAATCCAAAATCCGTACACCGGCCTTGTACGCCCCTTGTATCCTCGGCCGTCCTTTGTGGATCCTGCTCGCGCCGGGCTCAGCGCCGGAGCGCCTCGGCCAGCACCGCCCGCAGCGGCGTCGCCGGGCGCCCGAGCAGGGTTTCGAGAGCGGACCCCGTCGTGGCGAACTCGCCGCGCCGGGCCGCGCGGAACATCCCCAGCAGCAACTCCGCCCGCGCCGCCGGCACCCCGTGCCCGGCCAGCCCGGCCACCCACTCGTCGTCGGCAACCACCACCCGCCGGACGGGCCGCCCGGCCACCTCGGTCAGCAGGGCGGCGACGTCCTCGAGGTCCAGCGCCACCGGCGCGGTCAGCGGCGGCGTGGGTCCGTCGAACCGGCCCTCCTCCGCGAGGATGACGGCCGCGGCTTCGGCGAGATCGGCGTGCGCGGTCCAGGACACCGGCCCGTCGGCCGGGGCGGCCAGCTCGCCGGTCTCGAGCGCCCCACCCAGCAGTAGTGGAACGGTGCTCGCGTAGAACCCGTTGCGCAGAGCGGTGAACGGCGCCCCTTCCAGCCGGCGCTCGGTCGCGGCGTGGTCGACCATGGGCGCGAACAGCGAATCGGCGGCCGCACCCTGGTGACTGGTGTAGAGAACGCGCTTCACCCCCGCTTCCCGCGCGGCCTCGATCGCCGAGACGTGGTGGGCAACGGCGGCCTCACCGGTCTCATCCGTCGAAACGACGAGCACCTGCACCGCCCCCTCGAACGCCTCGGCGAGCGAACCCGGATCAGCGAAGTCCCCACGCCGGACCCGGACGCCTCTGGCGGCAAGCCCGGCGGCGCGGCCGGGCTCCCGCACGCTGACCCCGACCTCGGCCGCCGGAACCCGCTCGAGCAGCCGATCGACGATCCGCGAGCCGAGCTGCCCGCTTCCGCCGGTGATGACGATCATGACGTAACCCTCTCTGCATGTTTACACTGATACTACCGAGGTTAGCATCAGTGATACCAGGTGTGGGTTACCACTGGAATCCGGTAGGTCCCCTCGTCAAGGAGCTGGGTGGTCATCCCGTCGCCTGAGGCCGTCAAATCACTTTGAGCCGGGCCCGCAACCAACAGGTCAACGCGAGGGGACAGCGCAAGCTTGCGGGCCCGGCTCAAAGTGATAGGCCTCGTTCAGGCGACGGGATGACCACCCTGCGGCCCATCTCGGGAAGGTGAGGGGACAGCGGGGAGGAGGGTCATCCCGGAGCCTGCCCGTCCGGCGAGGACAGTCTTTTTCTTTTCTGCCGCGGCAGAGCGGGTCCGACCTCCCCCACCCCTCCGGTAGGAGTTTCAGCCGCCGGACGGGTTCGTCAAGGCGGGAAAGCGTGCCTTGACAAACCCGCCCGTCGACTGAAGAGAAGGCAGGGATGAGGGGCGGGGGAGGTCTGGTGACGTCGTTGGTCCGGTTGCGCTCCCGGCCGCCGGTTTGCGAGTGGCCTGTGGTCGCCCTTCGCTGCCGGCAGCCGGTTCAAGATCGCTGCGCGGGCCACGGGTAACTCGTTGACCTCTAACGGGATTGAGCTGTTCGTGCATCTTTCTCGCTTCGGCGTAACAACTTTCGGACGCTGCGCGCCATAACGGACGGCGTTCGCGCCAGTCCGGTCCCCGCCGCACGAGGAGTTCGTGATGGGTTCACGTCGTTTTTCGTTCCTGCGAAGATCAAGAAGTGCGCTGGCGGCAGGGGTGATCGTGCCCCTCGCCGTGGCCGTCGCCGCCGCGCCGGCCGCCGTTGGTGCCGTGCCCGCCGGGTTCACCGATACCGTGGCCATCGGTGGCCTCAGCTCGCCGACCGCCGCCGCGTTCGCTCCGGACGGGCGGGTGTTCGTCGCGGAGAAGAGCGGCCTGGTCAAGGTGTTCGACAATCTGGCGGATCCGACCGCGACCGTGTTCGCCGACCTGCGCACGCCGACCCAGGACTTCTGGGACCGTGGCCTGCTCGGCCTCGCCGTCGACCCCGCCTTCCCCACCCGGCCCTACGTCTACGTCTCCTACACCCTCGACGCCGAACCCGGCGGCACCGCCCCGCGCTGGGGCGACACCTGCCCGACACCGCCGGGCGCGACCGACGCCGGCTGTGTCGTGACCGGCCGCGTCTCCCGGCTCACGATGGGGTCGGGCGGGACGGCGGTGAGCGAGAAACCGCTGGTCACTGGGTGGTGCCAGCAGTACCCGAGCCATTCGGTCGGTGCACTGGCCTTCGGCCCGGACGGCGCCCTCTACGCGGGTGGCGGCGATGGCGCCAGCTTCAACTTCGCCGACTACGGCCAGGTCGGCAACCCCTGCGCCGACCCGCCCTCGCCCGCCGGGACGAACCTCAGCCCGCCGTCGGCCGAAGGCGGGGCGCTGCGCTCGCAGTCCCCGCGGCGCGCGGCCGGGCAGCCGGTGCTGCTCAACGGGACGCTGCTGCGGATCGATCCCGACACCGGCGACGGCCTGCCCGGAAACCCCTTCGCGAGCAGCACCGACGCCAACGCCCGGCGCGTCATCGCCTACGGCTCCCGCAACCAGTTTCGGTTCGGGTTCCGGCCGGGCACGAGCGAGCTGTGGGCCGGTGACGTCGGCTGGAACACCTGGGAAGAGATCAACCGCGTCGGGAACGCCGGCGACGCCGTGGCGGAGAACTTCGGCTGGCCCTGCTTCGAAGGCACCGCCCGGCAGGCCGGCTACGACGGTGCGAACCTCGACCGCTGCGAATCGCTGTACTCGGCAGGCGGCCAGACCGTGCCGTACTACGCCTACAACCACAACGCCAAGGTCGTCGCGACCGACCCGTGTCCCACCGGCGGCTCCTCGATCAGCGGGATCGCCTTCGAATCCGGCAGCAACTACCCGGCCGAATACGCCGGCGCGCTGTTCTTCGCCGATTCCTCGCGCGGCTGCATCTGGGCGATGCAGACCGTCTCCGGCCAGCCCAGCCCGACCAAGCTCGTGCCCTTCGTGACCGGCGTCAGCACGCCGGTGCAGGTGCTCAACGGCCCCGGCGGCGACCTGTTCTACGTCGCGCTCGGCTCCGGCGAACTGCGCCGGGTGAGCTACGCGGGCGGCACCAACCGGCCGCCGGTCGCCGCGGCCACCGCGACGCCGTCCAGCGGGGCGGCGCCGCTGGACGTCCAGTTCGACGGCACCGGCTCCACCGATCCGGACGCCGGCGACACGCTGTCGTACGCGTGGGACCTCGACGCGGACGGCGCCTACGACGACTCCACGGCCCCGCGCCCGACCTGGACCTACACCACCGCGGCGGCGGTCGACGCCGGACTGCGGGTGACCGACTCCCACGGGGCCTCCGCGACCACGACGGTCCGGGTGACCGTCGGGACGCCGGCCGGGCTCGACCCGGTGCCGGTCATCGACACCCCGGCCCCCACGCTGAACTGGTCGGTCGGCCAGACGGTGCCGTTCTCCGGCCGCGCCGTCGACGCGCAGGACGGCGAGCTGCCGCCGTCGGCGCTGTCCTGGCGGCTGGCCATCCGGCACTGCGCGGCCAACGGCACCTGCCACACCCACAACGTCCAGGACTTCCCGGGCGTCGCTGCGGGGTCGTTCGTGGCGCCGGACCACGAATACCCGTCGTACCTGCAGCTGACCCTGACCGCGACGGACTCGACCGGCCGCACCGGGTCGAAGACGATCGATCTCCAGCCGAAGACGGTGACGCTGAACTTCACCTCGAGCCCGAGCCAGGCGATGCTCACCGTCGGCGGGACCCAGCAGCGGACACCGTTCTCCCGGACGGTGATCGCCGGATCGGTCAACTCGATCAGCGCGGACAGCCCGCAGAACCTGCCCCCGCTGAACATGAAGTACGCCTTCACCAGCTGGGCGCACGGCGGGGCCCGGACGCAGAACGTGGTCGCGCCGCAGGCGGGGGCGACCTACCAGGCGAACTACCGGCTCTGCTGGCTGCTGCAGCCCTGCTGAGCAGGAGGACCCGGCGCCGCGCGGCGCCGGGTCACTCTCCCGGGTTCGCCGTCTTCTCGGCCTTCTTCGACTCCTTCGCGGATTCCTTCGCCGCCTTGGACGACTCCTTGGCCGCCTGCTTGGACGACTTCGCGGCGGGGTCGTTCCCGAGGCCGTTGCCGTTGTTGCCGTTCCCGTTGTTGCCGTTGCCGTTGCCGTTGTTCCCGCTGGTCCCGATGCCGTTGTTGCCGTTCCCGTTTCCGGCACCCGTGACGGACGGACGGCCGGAGGCGGCGGCCCCCGGCGACTCGCCCGCGGGCTGCACACCCGTCGGTTCCACACCCGCGGCACCGGGCGAGGACGTCCCCGCCGCGTCCGAGGACGGCACGACACCGCCCGGCGGGATCCCGGCGCGGGAGCCGGCCTGCGGGCCGGTGCCCACGGGCTGGGTCGTCGTGCCGTCGCCGCCGGACAGGGGCGGCGGGGCGTCACCGGCCGTGCTCGCGCCGATCGTCACCGTCGTGACCAGCGCCGCGCCCGCGGCAGCCACCTTCGCCGCGGTGGCCCACGACAAGGCGGACGCGCCGGTGCCGGTGGCCCCCGCGGCGGCTCCGGAGGTGGCGAGCGAGCCGGTGCCGGACAGCCACTGCGAGACGATCGGGATGCCCAGGATGAGCGGGGCCACCGTGGCGGGCAGTTCCTGGTTGAGCTGCCGGAGCCCGTCGGCCAGTTCCCGGCAGTCCGGGCAGCGTTCGAGGTGGGCGGCGACCCGGTGGGCCTTGTGGTCGGAGATGCCGTCGCGCACGAACTTGGCCAGCTGGCCGGAGATGGTCTTGCAGGTGCGCCGCCGCGCTTCGGGCACGTGCTGGTCCAGGTAAGCCTGGCGCAGCCCCTCCCGGGCCCGGTAGGCCAGCGCGGCTACTCCGTTCGGGGTCATCCCGAGGTCCTCGGCGATCTTCGCGGGCGACTCGCCGTCGATCTCGGTCCGCCACAGCACCGTGCGCCACCGCTCGGGGAGGCTCGCGAACGCGTCCGCGGCGACCGTGGCGTGCAACCGGGCGCCGACCGGCTCGTCACTCCCCGCACCCGGCAGGACGTCCGGCACGTCCGCCACCAGTGACACGGCCGAGTCACGCCGGCGCCAGCTGATCATCGTGTTCCGGATGGTCGTCAGCAGGTACGGCCGGAAATCCTCGTCCGGGCCCTCGCCGTTGCGCAGAATCCGCAGTACGCGGGTGAAGCCCTCGGCGATCAGGTCGTCCCGTTCCGCCCCGTCGGCCGCGATCGCGGCCGCCACCCGGCGGGCGGCGGGGAGGTGCCGGTCGTAGAGCTCGCCGTACGCCGCGATGTCGCCACCGCGGACTGCCGCGATCAAGGCCGCGTCGCTCGGGACTTCCGTCGTCCCGGCCACCGCCGGCGCCACTTCGGTCACCACTCCCCCTCGCCGTGCGGATGCACGTGCAGAACGTCCCGAGATAGTCGCGCAACGAGTGACTCCTGCGCAAGGTTGCGGCGCCGAAAACACTTTCTGTGAATTCGCTTTCCGGCGAGTGGCGGGGCCGTGGACTTGTCACATCCCTGAGCGATCCCGGGTGGGATCCCCCCGGTTCGCGGACCGGGCGTTGCCCCCGGCCATTACCGGCGGGTAAAGACAACGACGGTGACCGGGCCGGTCACCACCTCAGTGTCCGATGTGGACGGTACGGGGAGCCTGGAGCCGCTTCGCGGGCCGTCGACCGCCAGAAGGGTTTATCCATGCGCAGAGCCCTGCTCGTGCTGCTGACCGTGCTCCTGCCCCTTATCCTGACGACCGGGACCGCCCAGGCCGCGCCGTCCGCCGCCGCCCCCACCGTCGCGGCGGTGCCCGCGGACGCCGGGCGGGGCTGGCCGGTCAGCGGCGCCCAAGGCGTCCTGGACCTCGCCGCCCGCGGGTACGTCGAGGAGGAATACCTGCTGTCCGGCCAGGCCGACACGTTCGACCAGGTCGGGCTGTGGACCGAAGACGGCCGGTGGGCCACCCGCGTGGCCACCACCGGCAACCCGTACACCACCCGGATGGTCGTGGTGCGACCGCGCGACGCCGCCCGGTTCAACGGCACGGTCGTGGTCGAATGGCTCAACGTCAGTTTCGGCGTCGACATCCCCGTGGACTTCTCGCAGTCCTACGAGCACTTCATACGCGAGGGCTACGCCTACGTCGGCGTGACGACCCAGAAAGCCGGTGCCGACAAGCTCAAGAGCCTCGACCCCGCCCGATACGCCGCGGTGAACCTCAGCGGTGACGCCCTCTCCTACGACGTCTTTTCGCAGGCCGCGCAGGCGGTCCGGGCGAACCCGCAGCTCCTGGGCGGCCGGACGCCGACCGTGGTGCTGGGCACCGGGCACTCGCAGTCGGCACTGCGGCTGACCACCTACGCGAACGCGATCCAGCCGGTGCGGCGCAGCTACGACGGCTTCATGATCCACGGCCGGGCGGCGCTCGCGGCGCCGATCGGCGACGGGCCGCTGTCGGCGAAGATCCGCACCGACCTCGGCGTCCCGGTGTTCGTGCTGCAGTCGGAGACCGACGTCATCGCCTCCGCCTCGGTCCGCCAGAACACCGCGCAGGTGCGGACCTGGGAGGTCGCCGGCACCGCGCACGCCGACCAGTACGGCCTGAACCTGTACAACGCGGCCAACGCGCGGGACAAGTCGATCAACGACGGCGCCCCGACGACCTGCGACAAGCCGGTCAACAGCATGACGTTCCGGTATGCGGAAAACGCGGCGTTCCGCTACCTCGACCGCTGGGCGCGCGGCGGCGCGGCCCCGCCCACGGCGGCGCCGATTTCGATGCTGCTCAACCTCATCATCCTGCGCGACGGCGACCAGAACGCCCTCGGCGGCGTCCGGCTGCCCGATCTCGACGTCCCGGTGGCGTCCTACTCGCCGAACAACAGCGGCGGCAACGTGCCGGGCGCGTGCCTGCTGCTGGGCACGACCACGCCGCTGACGCCCGACCGGATCCGGCAGCTGTACCCGGACCACGCCACGTACGTCGCGAAGTTCACCGCGGCGGCGGACCGGGCCCTACGGTCGGGCTACCTGCTGCAGCCCGACCGCGACGAAGCCGTGGCCAGGGCGGAGGCGGCGCCGGTGCCGGTGCCGTAACCGTCCACAAAGGATTCCGGCGGGTCCGGCCAGGCGGCCGGGCCCGCTGGAACCCGTTCCACCCGTCTCCGCAGCTGACAAACCGGCGGCCATCCGCGTATGGTGTCGAAAACAGTAACATGTTCTAGTTTGGCTGTGCCGAGTTGACTGCGCGAAGGGGCCGGGATGGACGAACAGGCGATGCGGTATCCGAACCACCTGGGCCACCTGGTCGTCTCCGCCCTGAAACGCCACCGGGACAAGCCGGTCATGGTGCTGGGCGAGACCACGATGACCGGGGGCCGGACCGCCGAGCAGGTCAGCCAGTACGCCCAGGCCTTCGAGGCGCTCGGGGCCGGCACGGGCGCACCGGTCGCGCTGCTGTCGCTGAACCGGCCGGAAGTCCTGCTCATCATCGCCGCCGGCCAGCTGCAGGGCTCGCGGCGCACGGCACTGCACCCGCTCGGGTCGCTCGACGACCACGCCTACATCCTCGCCGACGCCGGCATCACCACGCTGATCATCGACCCGGTGCCCGCCTTCGTCGACCGCGCGCTCGGCCTGCTCGAGAAGGTCCCCGGCCTGACCCAGGTGCTCACCATCGGGCCGGTGCCGGAACCGCTGGCCCACGTCGGCAAGGACCTGACCGCGGCCGCCGCGACCTTCGAACCGCAGCCGCTCGTGCCCGCCGTGCTCCCGCCCGACCAGGTCGTCTCGATCACCTACACCGGCGGGACCACCGGCAAGCCCAAGGGCGTCATGGGCACCGCGCAGGCGATGACCACGATGACGCAGATCCAGCTGGCCGAGTGGGAGTGGCCCGAGGCGCCGAAGTTCCTGATCTGCACCCCGCTTTCGCACGCCGGCGCGGCGTTCTTCGCCCCGACGCTGCTCAAGGGCGGCTCCCTGATCGTGGTGCCGAAGTTCGACCCCGCCGAAACCCTGCGGATCATCGAAGAGCAGCGGATCACCGCGACCATGCTCGTGCCCACGATGCTCTACGCGCTGATGGACCACCCCGACTCGCGCACGCGCGACCTGTCTTCGCTGCAGACGGTGTACTACGGGGCCGCGTCGATCAACCCGGTGCGGCTGCGCGAGGCTATCGACCGGTTCGGCCCGATCTTCGCGCAGTACTACGGCCAGTCCGAGGCCCCGATGGCGATCAGCTACCTCGCCAAGGGTGACCACGACGACGCGCGGCTGGCCTCCTGCGGGCGTCCGTCGGCCTTCCTGCGCACGGCGCTGCTCGGCCCGGACGGCGAACCGGTGGCCCCGGGCGAGCCGGGCGAGATCTGCGTGGCCGGCCCGCTGCTCGCCGGCGGGTACTGGAACCTGCCGGAGATCACCGCCGAGACCTTCCGCGACGGCTGGCTGCACACCGGCGACGTCGCCCGCGAGGACGAGGACGGCTTCTGGTTCATCGTCGACCGGGTCAAGGACATGATCGTCACGGGCGGGTTCAACGTGTTCCCCCGCGAGGTCGAGGACGTCGTCGCCGAGCACCCGGCCGTCGCCCAGGTCGGCGTGATCGGCACCCCCGACGAGAAGTGGGGCGAGGCGGTGACGGCGGTCGTGGTCCTGCGCCGGGACGCCGACCACGACCTCGAGCGCCTCACGGCCGAGATCCAGGCGGCGGTGCGGGAGCGCAAGGGCCCGGTGCACGTGCCCAAGCAGGTGATCGTCGCCGAGTCCCTGCCGATGACGGGGCTGGGCAAGCCGGACAAGAAGGCGTTGCGCGCCCAGTACGAGCCACGGCGAGCGGCCGTATAGGTCATTTGATCCGCACCGGTCCTCCGTTCGAGCGACGCCCCCTGCGTCGTCACGAACCGGCGAGCAGTCTCGTCCCCGGGATGTGCGCCGCCACCGGGCGGCGCCGGACGGAGGGAACGGACCCATGAAGGTCGTCGTGATCGGCGGGACCGGCTTGATCGGCAGGAACCTGGTGACCTGGCTGGCCGGGCACGGCCACGAGGCGGTGCCCGCGGCGCCGAGCACCGGCGTGGACACGATCACCGGCGAAGGGCTGAAGGAGGTGCTGCAGGGGGCCGAGGTCGTGGTGGACGTGTCGAACTCGCCGTCGTTCGCCGACGACGACGTGATGGCCTTCTTCCGCACCTCGACCGGCAACCTGGTCGACGCGGCGAAGGAGGCGGGTGCCGGCCACTACGTCGCCCTGTCGGTGGTGGGCACGGACCGGCAGCCGGACGTCGGGTACTTCCGGGCCAAGGTCGCCCAGGAGGAGCTGATCGCCGGGTCGGGGCTGCCGTTTTCGATCGTGCGCGCCACCCAGTTCTTCGAGTTCGCCGCCGGGATCGCGGACGGCTCGACCACCGACGGCGTCGTGCGGCTGCCCGGTGCCGGCGTGCAGCCGATGGCGGCCGCGGAAGTGTCCGCCGCGGTGGGCCGGGCCGCCGCCGGGGCGCCCAGCGGCGGTGTCAGCGAGATCGCCGGGCCGGAGGTCTTCGGACTGGACGAGTGGGTGCGGACCGTGCTGACCGCGCGCTCCGATCCGCGGCAGGTGGTCACCGACCCGCGGGCGCCGTACTTCGGTGCGGTGCCGGGGCCGGAAGACCTGCTGCCGGGACCGGGCGCGCGGCTCGCGGAGACCACGCTCGCCGAGTGGCTCGCCCGGGCGTGAGGGGTTACGCGCCGTCGTGGTCCGGGTCGGCGTTGAGCACGATGCAGCCCACGTAGCCGTCGCGGGCCCGGGTCACCTTCAGCAGCATGCTCGGCTGGTAGATCGAGTCGTCGTCGTTGAAGGTGTCCCGGCCGGTGCGCTGGGCGTACGGCTGGGTGGCCAGCACCTGCGCGTTCAGCGTTTCGTCGAACATCAGCTGCGTGGTGAGCGTCTTCTCGTTGCCGACGTGCACCATCACGTGGACGTGGACGGTCCGGCCGCGGTACCAGCCGGGCCAGATCGTGGTGAACTCGACGACCCCGCGCTGGTTGGTGACCTGGGCGCCGCGCAGGTACCGCTTGTCGTCGGTGGGGACGAGGTCGGCGTCCCCACCGCCGCCGGGCGGCGGCGAGCCGGTGGGCGGGGTCCCGGTGGGCGGCGGGCCGGTCGGCGGGGTTCCGCCGCCACCGCCGGAGGCCGCCTCCGCGCCGGAGTACAGGCCGCCCGCGTCGCAGTGCCAGATCTCGACCACCGCGTGCGGGATCGGCCGGCACGTCTCGCTGTCCTGCACCTGCAGGGCGAGCCGCAGCTGCACGCCCTGCTTGTCCTCGCGGATGTCACTGCGGATCTTATCGGCGTCGAAGTAGTAGGGCCCCTGCGTGGTGGACGCGGTAAGGGTGCACGTCCGCGCGCCGGTGAACAGGGCGGTGAGGTCCGCGTCGGTGACCGCCTGCAGGGCGACCGTCTCCCCGGTCGACGTCGTGACGGCGCTCTTGCCCGCGCACGCCGTGACGAGCGCACCCAGCCCGACCGAGCTCACGCCGGCCAGCAGCCGGCGCCGGCTGACGCGCTGTCCCTCGTGATCGTTTCCCATGCCTGTCCCTTCGTGGTGGGTAATGGCCGGTTGACTTCCGCCTGACCCGGCCTTGGGCCAGCGTGGCGAGCGCGGCTGTGGCAGGCCTGTGCTGAAGCTGTGCGTCGCCGATCGGTCACCGAAGGCAAGCGGGTATGCTCGACTGAGTAGTCAACAAATTGAGTAGGTGAGGTGGCCATGACCAGCTTTCGCAAGGCCGTCGAGGCACGCGATCCCGACGCCATGGCCGCGACGCTGGCGGAGAACGTCGTGTTCCGCAGCCCGGTCGCGTTCAAGCCGTACCCCGGCAAGGCCATCACCGCCGCGATCCTGCGTGGCGTGCTGCGCGTGTTCGAGGACTTCCGGTACGTGCGCGAGCTGACCGGCGGCGAAGGCCGGGACCACGCGCTCGTCTTCGAAGCGCGGATCGGCAACGTGCGGGTCGAGGGCTGCGACTTCCTGCACCTCGACGAGGCCGGCCTGATCGACGAGTTCACGGTGATGGTCCGGCCGCTGTCGGCGGCGCAGGCCCTCGCGGAGGCGATGGCGGCGCAGTTCGACCGGATCCAGCGTGAGGCAGTCAACTAGTTGAGCAAGGCGCTGCGCAACGCGCTGATGGCGGCGCTGCTCGAAGGCGAGGCGTCGGGCTACGACCTGGCGAAGGGTTTCGACGCCTCGGTGGCGAACTTCTGGGCGGCCACCCCACAGCAGCTCTACCGGGAACTCGACCGCATGGCGGCCGACGGCCTGGTGCGGGCCCGGGTGGTCCACCAGGAGCGCCGCCCGGACAAGCGGCTGTTCTCGCTGACCGAAGCCGGGCGCCGGACGCTGCACGAGTTCACCGCGCGCCCGCCCCGGCCGGGCGTGATCCGCGACGAGCTGTTGGTGCAGGTGCAGGCCGTGGACGTCGGCGACGCAGCGGCGGTCCGGCGCGCGCTGGTGGAGCGGCTGGCCCGCGCGGAAGCCAAGATCGCCGGCTACGAACGGCTCCGCGCGCGGCTCCTGGACGGCCGCTTCGAAGACGACTACCTCGCCGAAGCCGAGCGGATCGGCCCGTACCTGACGCTGATGCGGGGCCTGTCGTTCGAGCGGGAGAACCTGCGGTGGTGCGAGCAGTCGCTGAAGGTGCTCGACCGGCGGACGGGCTGAGCTGTCCGATGTGGACCGGTTGTACGGCTCTTGTACGAGCGCGGCCCACCATGGCTCCCATGTCACTGCACCGTCTCGCCCAGGCCGCGCTGGCCGCCGGCGTGCTCGCGGGCCTGGCCGCCGCCCCGGCGGCCGCCGCCGCGGCCGCGCCGTCGACCCTGCCCGCCGACCAATACACCCTGACCGCCAACTACAACCAGTTCGACGCGGTGAACAGCGCCCTGGTCTCGACGCTGGGCACCGCGGCCGTCCACACCGTGATGGAGAACGCCAACCACGACCGCACCGCGCTGCCGTCGTCGTTCTCCGTCGCCGGGCTCTCGACCGGGTTCCGGTTCGACAGCGGCGACAACTCCGACTGCGCCAGCTACCCGCAGGGCATCACCACCAGCCGCGACGCCGTCGGGACGGCGAACGGCGGCAACTACGACGGGCACCAGGTCGTCGCGGTCAGCTGGTACACCAAGGACGGCTGCGACGGCGACCAGTCCCGCAGCCGGATCACCCTGGTCGACTGGGACGCCGACTACCCGAACGCCTACCGCAAGATCCTCCTGGTCGAGCCGACCGGGACCGCGGCGGCGCCGGACTTCAAGGACATCCCGATCCACGCCGGCGGCATGTCCTGGTACGGCGACTACCTCTACGTCGCCGACACCGGCAAGGGCATGCGCGTGTTCGACATGCGCAAGATCCTCAAGACGAACACCGGCGGGACCGCCGACCAGGTCGGCCACCAGAGCGGCAGCACGTACTACGCCCACAACTACGCCTACGTCCTGCCGCAGGTCGGCACGATCGCCTCGAAGACGACGTCGGGAACCAACCTCGCGTGGTCGTCGATCTCGCTCGACCGCGTCAGCAAGTCGATCGTGATGACCGAGTACACCTGCTCCTCCGGCTGCACCGACTACCCGAACCGCGCGCCGCGGGCGATCCGCTACCCGTTCGCCTCGACCGGCACCTTCGCCGCGACGACGACGGCGAGCCAGGCGCTGCAGCTTCCCTGGTACAAGCTCAACGGTGTGGCCTCGCACAACGGCCGCTGGTGGTTCCAGTCGTCGGGTTCGAAGCAGCTCTACTACTGGAAGCCCTCGGCCGCCTCGCAGACCTTCTCCTGGGTGAGCAGCGGCGAAAGCATTTCCTACTGGGAGGACGACACCGCCGCCGACCTGCTGTGGTCGCTGCAGGAAGGCGCGGGCAACCGCAACGTCTTCGCGGTCACCCAGGCCACCTACGGCGGCGGCTGAGCCGGCCCGATCGCGAAAGGCCCGTCCGGGACACTCCGGGCGGGCCTTGTGCCGGACTCGTTCGCCGACCGGATGAGATCCGGATCACGTCGGCGTGGCTCGGCGCGCTCCCGGGGCCGGTGCCTGCCATCCTGTGCCGTCAAGAGGTAGCGGACGAGAGGACAACCCCGTGGGCATCATCGCCTGGATCGTGCTGGGTCTCATCGCCGGGTTGATCGCGAAAGCCCTCATGCCGGGCAAGGACCCGGGCGGCTGCATCATCACGATCCTGCTGGGCATCGCGGGCGCGTTCGTTGGCGGCTGGGTGGGCAAGACGCTGTTCCACACCCAGCTCGGCACGTTCTTCGACCTGCGGACCTGGGGCCTGGCCATCCTGGGCGCGCTGATCATCCTGGCCGGCTACCGGCTGATCTTCCACCGCCGCGACTGACCGTCCGGCCGGGGCGGTGCCCCGGCCGGACCAGGTTCAGTTCAGGCTGACTCCGTACGCGCTCAGCGCCTCGCCGACCGGCTGGAAGTACGAGCTGCTGCTGCCCTTGCCGGAGGTGATGCCCAGGCCGACGCTGCCGGCGAACAGGCAGCCGCCGGAGTCGCCGGGGTTGACCAGCGCGCTGGTCTGGATCAGCTGGGACACCGAGCCTTCGGCGTAGTTCACGGTCACGTTCGTGCGCTGCACCGACCCCGAGGTGAGGTGGGTGGTGCTGCCGCTCTTGCTGATCCGCTGCCCGACGGTCGCGGTGCCGGCCGAGCTGATCCGCTGGGTGGAGCCGTTCCACAGGGTGACGGCGCCGGGCGCGCTGCCGGTGGTGTTGAGGATGAGCCCGTAGTCGTTGCCCGGGAAGCTCGAACCCTGCGACGGGCCGACGTTCCACTGCGACACCGCGCGGGTGCAGTGGCCGGCGTCGATGAGGTAGTTCTGGCCGCCGCGGTTGGTGTTGAAGCCCGCCGAGCAGCGGGTACCGCCGCCGGTGATGGCTTCGCCGTTGTAGATCGCGGTGTGCATCTCGCCCGCAACCCGTTCCACGCGGACCCGGTCGCCGAGCGCCCCGGCCGCCTTCAGCAGGGCTTCGGTCCCCTTGGCCGCGTCGGCCACGGTCAGCACGACCTGGTTGGCCTGCGGGTCGAGCCCGATCGAGGTGTGCGCCACCGCGGGCAGCGCCTGCAGGGCGTCCTGCGCGCTCGCCAGCGCGGCGCTGGAGTGCTTGACCAGCCGCGCCTGCGCGCCGGCCCGCTCGACCTGGTCGGCGGCGGCCTGGTCCAGGACGTTGACGACGGGTTTCGCGGCGGCGTCGAGGTAGCCGTCGGCGGCGCGGGCCCCGAGGGACGCGGTGACGCGCTGCAGGGTGTCGACGCTGGCCGCCTGGGTCCGCAGCAGGGCGACGGCGGCGGATTCGCTGATCCCGGCTTCGGCTCGGAGGGAAGCGACGGCTTCCTGCTGCACGGTGGCGGAGTAGCCGTCGATGGTGGCGGCGGTCGCGGAGACCGGGCTGAAGAACCCGATGGCCGCGGCAGCGGCCACGACGGTGGTGGCGGAGCGGGCGAGGAGGTGGTGTCCCGGGGACGTTCTGCGCATGCCGGTAACTCACTTTCGCGGTCGCGGGCGAAGCCGGCGCGAGGGGTGGCCGTGCCGGCACCGGTGATCCGGTCGGTCGAGGGTGGGCCCGGGCCCGGGTGGGGCGGTAGCGACTTTCGTCGGACGGGACAAAAGATAGGTACCGGGCAATTCGCCCAGCGGCGGTTTGCGCAGAGCAACCGGACAGCGGGGCGGTTTCGGCCGAGCGGCACTGCTTCGGCCGCACGAGAGGTCGCCTTCGCACCTGACAGGCTGATTCGCCCGGCCGAGTCTGTTCCGAGCGCGGCTCATCCCCTGCTGGCGACCAGGCGGCCGATTCTTCTCTGCTGGAACCGTTCTCCCGCAACGAAAGCAGCCTTCCCCGCGGCTCGTCGAATCCGCTCGGGCCCGCCCCCCCCGTTACCTTTTTCCTGGCTCCCGACCAGGGAGTTGTGGTCACCAGGTCCGGCATGACTAGCGCCCCCAGTCGAACCCATGATCCGGGGGGTGGTGTCACCGGGCCTGGTGGCATCGAGGGACCGCTGAATAGGGACACGGCCACCGCCAGGTAGGTCTCGTCGTAACGTGGGTGCCGGCACTCGATGCCCAACCGGTGACCACGTCGCGGCGAACGAACGGCAAGGTGGATGAGCAGCACTTTCAGCGTGTTTCTCGGCCTGGACGTCGGCAAAGACAACCACCACGCCGTCGGCCTGGACCCCGACGGCAACCGGCTGCACGACGCCCCGCTGCCCAACACCGAACCCAAACTGCGAGCCCTGCTCGACAAGCTCGCCGCGCACGGACCACTGCTGGTCGTGGTGGACCAACCGGCCACGATCGGCGCGTTGCCGGTCGCGGTCGCCCGCGCCGCCGGGCACCAGGTCGCCTACCTGCCCGGCCTGGCGATGCGCCGCATCGCCGACCTCTACCCCGGCCGCGCCAAAACCGATGCCCGGGACGCGTTCGTCATCGCCGACGCCGCCCGCTCCCTGCCCCACACCCTGCGCCCCGTGGATGTCGGCGACGAGGCGCTGGCCGAACTGGAGGTGCTGGTCGGGTTCGACGACGACCTGGCCGGCGAAGCCACCCGCACCAGCAACCGCATCCGCGGCCTGCTCACCGGCATCCACCCAGCCCTCGAACACGCCATCGGACCACGGATCAACCACCCGGCGGTGCTGGAAATCCTCTCCCGCTGCGGAGGCCCGGCCGGCATCGCCAAGGCCGGCCGCCGCAAACTCACCGCGATCGCCAAGGCTCACGCGCCGCGCATCAGCGACAAGCTGGTCGAGGCGATCATGACCGCCCTCGGCGAGCAGACCGTCACCGTCCCGGGAACCGCCGCCGCGGACACCGTCCTCCCGCGGCTCGCGGACAGCTTGAAAACCGTGCTGCAGCAGCGGAAACAGGTGGCTGAGCAGGTCGAGGGGATACTTGATGCCCACCCTCTTGCCGGGGTCCTGACCTCGATGCCCGGCATCGGCGTCAGGACCGCAGCCCGCATCCTGCTCGAAGTCGGCGACGCCTCCAACTTCGCCAGCTCCGGACATCTCGCGGCCTACGCCGGCATTGCCCCGGTCACCCACAGCTCCGGCACGTCGATCAAGGGCGAGCATCCCGCTCGGACCGGCAACCGCCAGCTCAAACGCGCGTTCTTCCTGGCCGCGTTCGCGGCGCTGTCCGACCCGGTCAGCCGGGCCTACTACGACCGCAAAGTGCGCCACGAGGCGCTTGATGTTCGAGTGGAGGTGAGAGACCTTCGCCGCCCGGCCGTCGCAGCGGCCGGGTTGAAGCTGGGAGCAGCCCGATCCGGGGAACGCCGGGGAGGGTGGGAAGCAGCTCCGACAACGTCGGGACGCGCCAGCACTGCCAGATGGTGCGGGTCCGGCTAGCGAGGCCAGAGGGTACAGCGCAAGCAAACCAGTGGTTGACGCCCCGTAAGCGTCGTACCGGCTCCAACCTGGCGGATGCGGGCCGGGATGCAGTGCGCGGTTCCTGTTTTGCGAGGGAATCGACTCCGAAGCCATGTTTCCCAAGTGGCGAGGAGGCCACGCTGACAGTCTGCGGCGTAGGCGTGGCGATGCTGCCGGGGTAGAGCTGGGTGCCTGCCTGGCCGATCGAACACCGAGTGAACGTGGGAACCGCCCTCGCTCGCCCTCCCCGCTGGGCAGCCAGCCCGGCGGCGGGCAGGTCCGTTGCCGACCGATGGGCGTGGGGCGGGACGGAGGTCTCGTAGTACTCCGAGCCGGGGAAAGCCCGGCACATGGGGAAGGAGACCAGCAAGTCAGCAAGGAGGATGCTGGAATGCCGGGAGGCCACGGGTGAACACCCGCGATCCGGAATCGGTCCTGTATTGGGCTGAGCGCCGGGTACTGGAGATCCAGACCAAACTGCACCGATGGGCGACCGACGATCCTCAGCGTCGGTTCGACGATCTGTTCAACCTCGTCACCGACCCTGCTTTCCTTTTGGTGGCATGGGATCGAGTGCGGAGCAACAAGGGGTCGCGCACGGCCGGAGTGGACGGCAAGACCGTCCACTACATCGAAGCCGCTACTGGGGTCGAGGAGTTCCTCGACCAGCTTCGCTGCCAGCTCAAGCAGCGCAGCTTCCGCCCGGTTCCGGTCCGGGAACGGATGATCCCGAAGGCGAACGGCAAGATGCGCCGCCTGGGCATCCCGACCACGGCCGACAGGGTGGTCCAAGCGGCCCTGAAGCTGGTGTTGGAACCGATTTTCGAGGCGGATTTCCACCCGTGTTCCTACGGGTTCCGCCCCGGACGAGGGGCGCAGGACGCGATCGCCGAGACATGGTTCCTGGCCAAACACTCCTACGAGTGGGTGGTCGAGGGCGATATCGAGGCATGCTTCGACATGATCGACCACACGGCCCTGATGGACCGGGTGCGCCGTCGTGTCGGAGACAAACGCGTGCTGGGCCTGGTGAAGGCGTTCCTGAAGGCTGGCATCTTCAATCAAGACCGGCAGTTCAGGAACACCGAGACCGGCACTCCGCAGGGAGGCATCCTCTCGCCGCTGCTGGCCAACATCGCCCTGTCGGTCCTGGACGAGTACTTCGCCCAGGTCGAGGGCGGCCCGGCCACCCGCGAGTGGGAACGCCAGAAACGACGGCGGCGGGGCCAGGCCAACTACCGGCTGATCCGGTATGCGGATGACTTCCTGGTCATGGTGTCCGGCGACCGCGAGCACGCCGAACAAGCGCGTGACGTGGTGGCGGCGGTCCTGGCGCCGATGGGCCTGCGTCTGTCGGAAGCCAAGACGATGATCACCCACATCGACGAGGGCCTCGACTTCCTCGGCTGGCGCATCCAGCGCCACCGCAAGCGAGGCACTGACAGGCAGTACATCTACACCTATCCGGCCAAGAAAGCCCTCAAGGCCGTCATGGCCAAGGTCAAGATGATCTGCCGGCAGAACAACAACGAGCCCTTGGCGGCCCTGCTGCGCCGGCTCAACCCGGTGCTGCGGGGCTGGGCCACTTACTTCCGGGCCGGGGTGTCCGCCTCGACATTTCAGTACCTGTCCAAGTACGCCTGGGAACGGGTAATGGGATGGATCAGGCGCAAACACCGCAAGATCACCTGGAAGGAACTTCGACGCCGCTTCTGCGGCGGCGAATGGTGGCCCACCGACGGTCAGTCCTACCTCTTCGACCCCGGCCGGATGCGGATCATCCGCTACCGCTACCGGGGCACGAAGATCCCGACACCGTGGACCGCCACGAGCTGAGGACCACCGGCTACCCGGCCGGGACTTGTGGAGAGCCCGGTGCTCAGCAATGGGCACGCCGGGTTCGGCGGGCGGCCCGAGGAAACGGACCAGTCGAAAGACCGGCACCGCGCCTCGGGCCGACCCAACCGAGCCGAGGGCAAGAAGCACAACGCTGCGCTGATCTGCCTGGCCCGCCGCCGCTGCGACGTCCTCTACGCCATGCTCCGCAACGGCACCCACTACCGCCATCCCGAATCAGCTCCAGCCCCTGCTGCGGCTTGACAGCCCCATAGGGACACCCCCCCCGGCTCCAGCGTATCGGCGCCCACCGACAAAAACCGCAGGCCGCCGCGCTGCTCCGGCGTCGGAGTGGTTCCCCCGCCGCCGGCCGGTGCGGGGCGTACCGTTCGAAGTACGGGCATGGCGTGCTCTCCTCCCCCTCGGAGCGCGCCGTGTCCGCCAGCGGAGATGTTGGTACACAGTCGTTCTTGAGCTCATGTGAACGAGAATCGGCTGTTCGCCCGAAGGTGTTCGCCGCTTTGCGTGTCTATGCTGGACCGCGGCCAGACTTTCGGTTCCGGGAAGACGCGCGACATGAACGACCAGCGGCAGGTGCTCGTCCGGGCGGAGTCCCGGCACGTCGTGTTCCCCGGCGACGACGGCGGCCCTGAGACACTCACCTACCCGGGCGTCACGCTCACGCGCGTCATCGCCGGCATCCCGGAGGAAGGCACCTGGCTGCCGATGGGCGACCGCCCCAGCGAAGTCGACGACGAAGCCCTCATCGAAGCCCTGCGCGCGGCGTTCCTCTGGCGGACCGGACTCCCGTAACACCCCGGCCGGAAGTGTATCGGCCGAAATCCCGGGTAGGCCCTCCGCAGAAGGAGAGGTCTCGACGGTGCAGATGAACTGGGGCGCGGCACCTGAGCCGGGATGGCTGGTGCTGGACATCGCCGGAGCGGATCCCAAGGCGCTGGCCCACGCGCGCCGGTGGGCCGAGGCGCAGTTCGCGTCGCTCGCCGAGGCCGATCGGGTCGATGCCACGATCGTGGTCGGCGAACTGCTGGAGAACGCCTACGTCCACGCCCCCGGCCCGCGCCGGCTCGGGCTGCACCTCACGCACGACCCGTGCGAGGTGACCGTGGCCGTCGCCGACACCGGGACCGGGGAACCGCGGCTGCGGGTGCCGGGCCGCACCGGCGGCCGGGGCCTGCTGCTCGTCGACGAACTCGCCCTCGCCTGGGGCGTGCGCCACCACGACGACGGCAAGGTCGTCTGGGCCCGCCTCGCCTGCGCGGGCCAGCCGGCCGGCTAGCGGCCGTTCCAGTGGACGATGTCCGGGAACTCGACGAACTTCCGCAGGTGCTGCTGTTCGGCGCGCCCCTGGATGGGGAGCCGGAAGACCGAGCCGTCCGGCCAGGTCAGCGTGCTCTTGCGGAAGCTGAGCTCCGGCGCCTGCGGCTTGCGCGCTTCCCAGACGATCCGCGGCGGCGGCGCGGCGGCCGGGTCGGTCGACGTCGCCCCGGTGTCCACCACCGCCAGGCACGACGGTGAGCACGCCAGCCACGCACCGCCCACGGACCGGAGGCGGTCCACCAGGTCGAGCGCCATCGCGTTCGCCGGGCCCGTGACGCCGACCGCGCGCTGGAACGGCAGTCCCGGCCGCTCGCCGTGCGCCAGGGCGAAGACGCCGAACACCACCGCGCCGATCCCGCGCAGGATGTTCCAGAAGAACCGCCGGACGAGCCGTTTCCCTTCGACGGTGCCGTCGCGGCGGCGGCCGGGGACGTCGTAGCCCACGTCGGTGTCGCCGAGGTGCAGCACGATGACCGGCTCGCGCCAGCGGTCCCGCAGCAGCGCCTCGACGCGCTCGCGGTGACCTGGCCGGACCCGGGTGTCTTCCGCCCAGCGTTCGAGGCGCTCGTTCAAATGTCCAGGTCCTTGCGTGTCTGCTCCGGACTCCGGTCCCCGCCGATCTCGCTCTTGTCGAACCACGGTTCGTCCCCCTCCGGCGTGACGGCTTCCTTGCCTTCGGCGAAGGCACCCTTGCCCGCCCCGATCCCGGCCTTCACGCCCGCGCCCGCCAGGAACGGCTTGACCCCCGCGGAGGTGCCGAACATCGTGGTGAGCGCCCGGTTGCTCGGCTGCCAGCCCTGGGCGGCCGCGCCGAAGCCGAACTTCGTCTCGCCCGGCATCACGCCGACGCGCAGCTTGCGGGCGAACACCTCGAGCTTCCCGGAGTACCGGACCAGGAACTCCATGAACTTGTCGAGCAGCTTGCCGAACTTGCCGAGGTAGCGCGTCACCTTCTGCAGCACGCTGGCCGCCTTGGCGATCGACGCGGTCATCGCGGCCGCCACCGAGCCGCCGAAGCTGATCACCGACGCCGCCAGCGCGGGCAGCCACAGGGTGATCAGCCAGGACACCAGCTCGGTGATGATCCCCTTGATCACCTCTTCGATGACCACCATGACCATCGACCACATCTGCAGCACTTCGGCCACCGAACCGGCGGCCGAGCCGATGCCGCGGATGCCGGAGGAAAAGTCGCCGAGGGCTTCCTTCGCCGCGTTGCCCGCTTCGTCGACCCACTCGGCCAGCGCGGTGTCGCCGGTGCGCTCGAAGTCGTCGGCGAGCGCGACGAAGCCCTGCGCGATCGTGACGAAGTTTTCCGAAGCGTGGCCGATGGCGGGGCCGTCGCCGGTGACCTGGTGCAGCGCGTCCTGCAGCGGCTGGACCAGTTCGAGCAGCATGTTGAGGCCGTGGCTGACCAGCCACCCGATCGGGTCCATCGCGAAGGTGACCATGTCGCCGGCCGCGGCGCCGACGAACGCCGCGCCGTCACCCACCAGCGCCGCCCCCGCGGACGCCAGCTCACCCGGGCCGTCGGCCTCCGCGGCCTGCCGGGCGTGCTCGCCGATCTTCTTGCCCGCCTTGTAGGCGGTGCCGGCCACCGGCACGTACCCGGCGGCGCGGTCGAGGTTCGCGCCCGTGCTCTCGTCGTAGGCCGAGACGTCCAGCGCGTCGGCGATGCTCTTCTTCGGCTCGGTCATTCGCCCTGCCCGATCGCGTCGATTTCCGCCTCGTACCGGCCGAAGGCGATCTTCCCGGCGTCTTCCATCCCCTGGTACATCTCCGCGGCCTTGTTCAGTTTCGTGGTGAAGCCGTCCACGCCGTCCTTGAGGTCGGTGAGCAGCGAGCGCAGCTCGGTGAGGCGCTCGGTGTAGCCCTGCTTGGCGAAGAGGCCGACGAGCCCCCACGCCTCGTTCGTCACGTCGGCGGCGTCGATCTTGGCGCCGAACTTGTCCGCTTCCTGCTCGTAGAACGGCAGCTGCCTGGCGTAGGCGGAGATCGCGCCGATGTTCGTCTGAATTCCGTCTGGCATCGCGGGTTTCCCTAGGATCGGCGGAGGATGGGGCCCTGGTCGAAGTCGTCGTCGTCGCCGGGCGCTGGCCGTCGGACGGGCCGCGACGGCTGCCGCGGCTGAGGCTCCGACGCAGGTTCGGCCGCCACGGTTCCGAACGCTTCCGCCTGGGCTTCGCGCACCTGCGCGGTGACGTCCACGCCGAACGCGTCGCCGAAGGTCTCGTCGACGATGCCGGCCTGCTGCTGCGCGGCCCCGGCCGCCGCGCGGCGGATGGTGGCCATGATCGTCGCCGCCAGCTGACCGGCCTCGACCCGGGTGGCCCCGGCGGTGAGCCGCAGGTCGGTGATCATCCCGCCGGCGCCCGCGGTGACCGTCACGGTCCCGTCCGGCGAGGTGACGGTGGTCTCGAGCCGGGCGATCCGCTCCTGCATGTCGCCGACGCCGGCGAAGCGGGCCTCGGCCTGCCGCACCTTGTTCTGGAAGTTCTGGAACTGGGCGATCAGCTCGTCCATCTGGGCGGACATCGGGTCTCCCTTGCGCGGTTCGGGGCCTGTGTCCGCATCATGACAGATCCGGTCCGCGGCCGATCACGGTTCGCCGGATCACGGGTTCAGAAGTCGACGAGCTCCACGGTCACGGTGCAGGTGTCCCCCACGCCCAGGCCTTCGGCATCGCGGACGGCCCGCTTGAGCGGCAGGACGTAGGCCTCCCGCGAACCGTCCGGGAAGATCGACGTCTTCCAGCTCGTGGCGCCGATCGTCACCCGGACGCGCACCGAACCGAAGCCGCGCCGCGGCTCGGCGGCGAGCTCGCGGATGTCCTCCGACGCGTCGGCGGGCAGGCTGACGAAGACCCAGCTGTCGGTGCGCCGGGCGTCCCACTCCCAGAGTTCGGCTTCGAAGACGATGATCACGCCCGCAGTGTCACACGGGGCACCGACAGTTTCCGTCAGAGGCAGGGCGGCCGGTAGCCGTCGATGCGCAGGCCGCGGAACTCCAGCTCGTTCGGCGTCTTGCCGACGAACACCAGCCCCCGCGCTTCGCGCAGCGCCGAGGCGAACGAGTACGACGGCGTCCCCAGCTCCGGCAGCGAGGTCCACCGGCGCGGCGAGAAGCTGAAGAACCTGGTCACCAGCCGCCCGCCCGTGGACGGGACCAGCGTCAGCCACTTGTCCCCGCCGCTCCAGTGCGACGCCGGGCGCAGCTGGACGTAGAGGTCGTCGGTCGCGCGGTAGGTCAGCAGGAATCCCGCTGACCGGGACAGGTCGGCCTGCGCGTCGAACTGGTTGCCCAGCCAGACGACGGCCACATGCCACTCGGCGCCGACGAACGTGACCTTCGCGGCGTACCGGCGCCCCTCGGGCACGAGCAGGCTCCCGGTGGCCGGGACCGTCGTCCCTTCGCCGCTGGCCAGCCACTGCTGCAGCCGGTCGATCGACGGGGTCGCGCACTCACGCCCCGGCGACGCGGAGGCGGCCGCCGGGGCGGTCAGCGGGAGGACGAGCAGGGCGGCCAGGGCCGAAAGCGTTCTGGCGAAAGGAATCCGACGACGCATTCCCGGCAAGCTAGCACCGCGGCCCGCCGAGCACCACCTGCCCGGCCGGGGCGGCGGGCCGCACGGCTAGGCTCGTCGTCGGCGAAAACGACCATTTTCGCCGAAGCAAGCGCACCACGACGCGGGAGAACAACCCATGCTGGACCGAGCGGTCATCGACGCACTCTTCCCTGCCGACCTGCCCGAGCCCGAGCACTGGGAGCAGCGCTACCCCGCCCGCGACCTGCCCGAAGGCGCGCTGGTCACGCGCCTGGGCCCGTCGCCGACCGGGTTCGTGCACGTCGGCGGCATCTACGTCGCCACCATCGATCAGGACGTGGCCCGCCGCTCCGGCGGCCGCTACCTCGTCCGGGTCGAGGACACCGACCAGTCCCGCGAGGTCGAAGGCGCCCTCGAGCAGTTCGAGCGCGGCTTCCGCTACTTCCGCCTCGCCGCCGACGAGGACATCCAGCGCGGCGGCGACTACGGCCCCTACCGGCAGTCGGAACGCGAGCGCATCTACCTCACCTACGTCCGCGACCTGCTGCGCCAGGGCAAGGCGTACCTCGACTTCGCCACCAAGGAAGAGCTCGCCGCGATCACCCAGCGGCAGCAGGCCACCAAGCTGCCCACCGGCTACTACGGCAGCTGGGCCATCTGGCGCGACGCCGACCCCGCCGACGTCCAGGCCAAGCTCGACGCGGGCGCCCCGTACGTCGTGCGGTTCCGGGCCCCGGACGACACCGGCGCCCGCGCCCGCTTCACCGACGCGATCCGCGGGCCGCTGGAAGCCGAGGCCAACCGCAACGACGTCGTCATCCTCAAGAGCTCCGACCAGAGCCCGCGGCTGCCGACCTACCACTTCGCGCACGCCGTCGACGACCACCTCATGCGGGTGAACCTGGTGATCCGCGGCGACGAGTGGATCTCCTCGGTCCCGGTGCACCAGCAGCTGTTCGACGCGCTCGGCTTCGAGCCGATCACCTACGCGCACATCGCGCCGCTGATGAAGCAGGAGGGCGGCAGCAAGCGCAAGCTCTCCAAGCGCAAGGACCCGGAAGCGTCGGTCGACTTCTTCATCGAGGCCGGCTACCCCGCCGACGCCGTGCTGTACTACCTGCGCGGCCTGGCCAACGGCCGGCTCGCGGAGATGCCCTTGGAGCAGGCGCTCACCGAGCCGATCAACCTCGACGAGTGCGGCGTCGCCGGCCCGCTGGTGGACCTGGTCAAGCTCGACGACATCGCCGCGGACCACATCGCGACGCTCTCCGGCGCCCGGATCCTCGAAGCCGTCCGCGAGTGGGCCGAGCGGTACGACCCCGAACTGCTCCGGGTCCTGGACGAGGAACCGGACCTGGCGCTGCGCGCGCTGGCCGTCGAGCGCGAAGGGGCCGAGAACCCGCGCAAGGACCTGAAGAAGTGGAGCGAGTTCCGCGCGGTGTACGGCTTCTTCTTCCCGCAGCTGCACGCGGCCGTCACCGGGCCGGACGACGAGCGCATCACCGCGCTCGGCGTCGACCCGGCGGTCGTCCAGGCCGTGGCGCGCGACTTCGCGGCCGACTACCGCCAGCTCGACGACGGCCAGGAGTGGTTCGACCAGATCCGCGCGGTCGCGGCCAAGCACGGTTTCGCCCGCAACGCCAAGGAGTTCAAGAAGAACCCCGAGGGCTTCCCCGGGTCGATCCGCGAGGCTTCGCAGATCATCCGCATCGCGCTGACCGGCTCGACGCGCAGCCCGGACCTCCACGCGATCACGCAGGCGCTGGGCGAGGACGAGGTGCTCGGCCGGATCGCGGCGCTGACCAAGTAGCGGCGGCGGGCTCCGGCGGCCGGTCCTGCCGCCGGAGCCCCCTTCTGCTTCAGGCGCTCTCGTCGTCTTCGAAGGGGCGGAACGCGAACCGCACGACGCTCGGCGTCCGTCCCCCGCTGTCGGCCACCGCCGCGATCAGCCCGGCCGCGTCCTCACGATCCAGCCGGGCGAGCAGGCGGGCGAGTGCCTCCGGCGCCCCCACCGGCTCCCCCGGCGTCTGGATCAGCGTGCGGTGGAGGATCCCGACGTCCCAGCCGTCCCCGCTGCCGCTGCCCGCCGCGGTCCGGATCGTCGCGTCGAGCAGCCAGCGGGGTGGCTTCCCGGTCAGCGCCGGTGTCGCGTGCGCCGTCAGGCCGACGATCTGGTCGGCCCTGAGCAGGCCGTCACTGAGTGTCGCGATCCACACGTTGGTCAAGCCCATGGATCAACGGATAACACCCGGCGGGCACGACCGCAATCACGCGAGCTGGTCGCTCTTGGTCTCGCCGGGCTGCAGCACCGCCCAGACGACCTTGCCGCCGGCCCACGACCGGCTGCAACCCCAGGTGCGCGCGACCTGCGCGACCAGCTTCAGTCCCATGCCCGGTTCGAACGGGGACAGCCGTTCGAGCAGCATGGCCGGCCGCGTGTCCTGGTCGGCCACGGCCACCGTGCACACCCCGCGGCGCAGATCGAGGCGCAGCTCGGGCTCGGAAGTGGTGTGCCGCAGGACGTTTTCGACCAGTTCGGTGGCGATCAGGCGGGCGTCTTCGGCGAGCTCGGGCACCTCCCAGTCGACCAGCCGGCCCGTCACGAACGCGCGGGCCCGCGCCGAAGTGCCGTCGATACGCGGGAAGGTCTGTTCACACCGGCGGCGCACCGGGTGGTCCAGTGCCGCCGTCGCCGACACGAGGTCGGCGCGGACCAGGACGTAGCGGTCGACCACGTGCCGGTTCAGAGCGCCCGGTGCCCGGGACCGGCGACGACCGTGAACGGGATGCCCGGCCAGTCGCCGATCCGCACGGCGACCAGCGAGAAGACACTGACCAGGGACGGATCCGCGATGGCCAGCTCGCTGATGTCCGCCACCAGCCCGTCCGGCGCGTCGGTCGCGATCTTGAGCAGGCCGTCACGCAGGGCCGGGTACGAGCCGGCGTTGAGCTCGCCGCTGACCCGCACGACGGTCGCCTGGTCGTGGCGGCCGACAGCCAGGTGGACGGGAGTACGGCTCATGGCGCGGTCATCTGCTGCCCGGCGCGGCCGGTTGTCCCGAGCTGGACCGTCTGCAGCACCTCGACCCCAGCGGTGGCACCGAGCCCAACTCCTCACTCCGGAACTCACGGTAGTGGAGGCCGGTCACTACCCGGGGTAGCCCCCCACCGGGCGGGCTAAACGACCGGGAACCACGTCGGCCACCAGCGGACCGTCGTTCACGCGGACGTGAGATGCTCGACCACACAGGCAGGCCGAAGGCGGGAGGCGCAGCGGGTGACCACCTGGATCGACGTGATCAACTTTGTCCGGACGCGGTACGAGGTCCTCGAGGAGTCGGAGGACTGGCTGCGGTTCCGGCTGGAGGGCCCGCGGGACCGGACGCAGCAGGTGACGGTGCACCACCTCGCCGAACTCGACGGCGGCTCGTGGCTCGAGATCTCCTCCCCGGTCGGCTGGGCCGACAAGGTGGACCTGCGCCGGTTCCTCGAGCTGGCGGGCGGCTCGGCCGTCGGCGGCGCGGCGGTGGTCGACGGCGTCGCGCTGCTCAAGCACACCGTGCCCCTGGAGGACCTGAGCATCCAGGTGGAGTTCGAGCGCCCGCTCAAGGCGGTCGTCGCGCGCGCGGACGCCTTCGAGCACGAGCTCACCGGCACCGACGAGTTCTGACCGCGCTCACTTCGAGCGGCGGGCCCGGTCGGTCCGGCGCCGGTTCTCCTTCTCCAGTGCGGTGACGAGCTCCTCTTTGGACATCCGCGACCGCCCGGGGATGCCGAGCTGCTTGGCGCGCTCGTAGAGGTGCTGCCGGCTCGCGGTGGCGTTGACGCCGCCGTGGGTCGGCTTCTCGGGCTGCCCGGCGCCCCCGGCGGCCTGCTCGTCCGAGGGACCGCGTTCCGGCTTCGGCTCCCAGTGGTCGCCCACCTTCTCGAAGGTGTGCTTCAAGGCCGCGTAGGCGGTCTGCTGGGCCCGCCGTCCGGGACCGTAGGTCTTGAGGGCTGAGTCGTGCGCGGCGACCCAGGTGTCCTGGGCCTTGCGCGGCGACCGCAGCAGCGTGCTGGGCAAGTCTTCGCGACCAGGCATGCCGCCTCGGCTACCCGCGCCCGCCGTCGGCGAAACAGCGCGCGCCCGCGTGTCCCCTCCAATCACGCGAGATGCCCCTCCAACCACGCGAGATGCCCGAACGCGCCCGCTCCTACCGTCCGAAGAGGACCGGAGCGGCTGGCGGCAGCGGAGCCTCCTGTGCGGTGCCACGACGGGGTCGGGCATGCTGATGACCACTGTTTTCCGAGGTCGAGGGGACGAGAGGGCGAAATGGGTGCTTCACCCGATTTGAGCATTCCGGCGAGCGTCGAGAGCCCGGCACCACCGCATCCGCCCTCCTCGCCCGTGGCGCGGTGGCTGCTGGAGCACCGCGTCGCGCCGGTCGGCCGCGCGGGCGGCGAGGACCACGGGACGCCGCAGGCCTGGTGGAAGGTCATGTGCCTGACCGGCGTCGACTACTTCTCCACCCTCTCCTACCTGCCCGGCATCGCCGCGCTCGCCGCCGGGGCGCTCTCGCCGCTGGCGACCCTGCTGATCGTCGCGCTGACGCTGCTCGGGATGCTGCCGATGTACCGCCGGGTGGCCCGCGAGAGCCCGCACGGCCAGGGCTCAGTCGCGATGCTGGAGACGCTGCTGCCGTTCTGGCGCGGCAAGCTCTTCGTCCTCACGCTGCTCGGGTTCGTCGCGACGTCGTGGATCATCACGATCACGCTGTCCTCGGCGGACGCCACCGTGCACATGCTGGAGAACCCGTACCTGCCGGGCTTCCTGCACGGCCACGCGGTGCTCATCACCGTCGTGCTGCTGCTGATCCTCGGCGGGGTGTTCCTGCTCGGGTTCAGCGAGGCCGTCGGGGTCGCCATCCCGCTCGTCGCGGTCTTCCTGCTGCTCAACGCCGTGGTGACGGTCGCGGGCGTGCTCGACCTGCTCGGTGATTCCGCCGCCCTCTCCCACTGGACCGACGCGCTGACCGCCGGTGGTGGCGGGTTCTCCGGCATCGTCGGCCCGGCCGTCATCGCGTTCCCGATGCTGGTGCTGGGGCTCTCCGGGTTCGAGACGGGCGTCAGCATGATGCCGCTGGTCGCGGCCAAGGGGAAGACCGCCGAGGAGAAGCTGGAATCCCGGATCCGCAACACGCGGAAGCTGCTGACCGCCGCCGCGCTCATCATGTCGGTGTTCCTGATCGCGACCAGCTTCGTCACCACCGTGCTGATCCCGGCCGACGCCTTCAAGGACGGCGGCGAGGCCAACGGCCGCGCCATGGCCTACCTCGCCCACCGGGAACTCGGCGAGGTCTTCGGGACCGTCTACGACGTCAGCAGCGTGCTGATCCTGTGGTTCGCCGGCGCCTCGGCGATGGCCGGGCTGATCAACATCGTCCCGCGCTACCTGCCCTCCTACGGCATGGCACCGGAGTGGGGCCGCGCCGTCCGGCCGGTCGTCATCGTCTACACGGTGATCAGCATCCTCATCACCATCGCGTTCGGTGCCGACGTCAACGCCCAGGCCGGTGCCTACGCGACCGGCATCCTGGCGATGATGGTCTCCGGCGCGGTCGCGGTCAGCATCTCGGCGATCCGGCACCGCCACCGCGGTGCGGCCGTGGGGTTCATCGTCCTCACGCTCGTCCTGCTGTACGCGCTCGTCGAAAACGTCATCGAAAAGCCCGACGGGATCGCCATCTCGGCTCTGTTCATCCTCGGGATCATCGTCGTCTCGCTGGTGTCGCGCGTGTCGCGGACGACCGAGCTGCGCGCCGACCGCATCGAGTTCGACGACGAGGCCCGCCGGTTCATCGCCGATTCCCTGGCCCACGACGGCGCCCTGAACATCGTCGCCAACAAGCGCCAGGGCGGCGACTACGCCGAGTACTCCGAGAAGGAAGCCGAACAGCGCGGGATGAACCCGGTGCCCGGCGCCGCCGACATCCTGTTCCTGGAGATCGACGTCGTGGACCCGTCGGAGTTCAGCAACGTGCTCCAGGTCCGCGGCGTGGAGATCGACGGCTACCGGATCCTCCGCGCGGACAGTCCCGCGGCCCCCAACGCGATCGCGGCGATCCTGCTGACGCTGCGCGACGTGACAGGCGTGCGCCCCCGTTGTTATTTCGAGTGGTCCGAGGGCAACCCGCTCGGCCACCTGCTCCGCTACCTGCTCCTCGGCCGGGGTGACACGGCCCCGGTCGTCCGGGAGATCATCCGCAGCGTGGAGAAGGACCCGGCCCGCCGCCCGGGCATCCACGTCGGCGGCTGACCCGCAGCCCACGAGGGCTGGCCGTCTGCAGCCTCCCGCGGCGGTCGTGAGTGTTTAGACGGGTTAGAACCCGCCTGAACACTCACGACCAGCTGCGGGAGAGGGCAAATCCGGGGTGACGTCGGCTATCGCCGGGCTGGCGGCGGGCCGGAGCGCCGGACCGGAGCCCGTGCCGGGCCGCGGCCCTCCTGCGGCCGCGGTGCGCGGGCCGGTGCCCGCGCGGGGCCACGCGCCGGCGGCGGGCCCGCCGGGCGGGGTGCCCGGACCGGCCGCTCGGCCGCCGGGACCGGGCGGGGCCGGTTGACCCAGGAGTCGAACAGGACGATCAAGCCGGCGAACGCGGCGAAGCCGATCCCCAGTCCCACGTGGATCAACGCGCCGAGGATGCCGGCGACCAGCAGCACCGGCAGCACCGCCATCAGGCAGAACGGGTCGATCCGGCCGAATTTCGGGCGCGACGGCCCCTCGCGGGGACTCACCGTGCGGTCTCCGGGTTCCTGCGGGCCATTCCAGCAGTATGCAACGGCCGCACGCCGCCCTGCCACCTGGGCTGTCCAACGGCCCGGACCATGATCACCCGCCGTGATGGGCCCGTCCGCGGCGGTAGTGGACAGAAGCGGACAGGATCCGGGCGCATCCGGGGAAAGACCGCCGTTTCGTGGTGCACTGGCGCCGACGCCGAAAGGGGTACGCGCATGAGGAACGGCTTCCCGAAACGGATCGGCCACGTGCTGCTGGCCCTGGCGACGGCGGGCGGCACGCTCGCCGCCGCCGTCCCGGCCACGGCGAGCCCGGCCCCGCCTGCCCTCGAGTTCGCGAACCCGGACAGCCAGGCCCTGTTCGGCACCGCGTACACCGCCGCGCTGCAGAACCTGTTGCACACCAACACGATCGCCTACGACGCGCGGTACGACCGGAGCGGCCTGCTGGACCCGGCGACCGGCATCGTCCGCGCGGGCGGCGGCTACGCCCAGCCGTGGACGCGCGACGCGTCGATCAACAGCTGGAACGCCACCAGCCTGCTCGACCCGGCCCTGGCGGAGAACACGCTGTGGGCGGTCGTCGACAAGGACGCCGCCGGTGCCCTGCGGGTGCAGCAGGACGACCAGCAGTGGGACCAGGTCGTCTGGGTCACCGCCGCCTGGCACCACTTCCTGGTCACCGGCGACCGGAACTTCCTGCAGGACGCCTACCGCACCGCGGCGACCACGCTGACCATCCGCGAACACGCCACCACGGCCGGCTTCAACCCGGCCTACGGCCTGTTCACCGGCGCCTCCTTCTTCAACGACGGCATCGCCGGCTACCCCGCGCCGCCTGCCGACGCGACCGAGTCGGTCAGCACCGGGAGCATGCCGTGGCCCGGGGTCGCGAGCGGGATGTACCTCAGCACGAACGAGCTGTACTACGCCGCCTACGTCAACGCCGCGAACATGGCCGGCAAGCTGGGCCGCCCGGCGGCGGAGATCGCCGGGTACCGGAGCCGGGCCGCCGCGCTGCGGACGGCGATCAACCAGCGCTTCTGGAACCCCGCCACCGGCCTCTACGACTACCAGCTGCTCGCCGACGGCTCCCGCGGCGCCTTCCAGGAAGGCACCGGGCTGGCTTTCGCCTTGATCTTCGGCATCGCGAACCCGGCGCAGGCGCGGTCGATCCTCGGCCACGCCCGGGAACTGGCCTGGGGCATGCCCGACACCTTCCCGAACTGGGCGCGCTACAGCGACGCGCAACCCGGCCGGCACAACGCCATCGTCTGGCCGCTCGTCATGGGCCTGTGGGCGAAAGCGCTGGCCGGGCAGGGCGAGCAGAACGGTTTCGCGGCGGAAACCGCGCGCCTGGCCAAGCTGGCCGACGGCAACAGCGGCTTCTGGGAGATCCACAACGGGACCACCGGCGTCGTCGACGGCGGCTGGCAGCGGCTCGGCGACACCGTGAAGTTCCACTGGGGTTCCGAGCCCGACCAGACCTGGTCGGCCACCGCGTTCCTCGACATGGTCCACACCGGCCTGTTCGGGCTGACGTTCACCGACCGCGGGCTCACCTTCGCACCACGCCTGCCGGCGGGCTGGGGTGACGTCACGCTGCGGAACCTGCGCTACCGCGGCGCCAACCTCACCATCGCCCTGCACGGCGCGGGCGGCACGATCACGTCGTTCCGGCTCGACGGCCGGGCCGCCCCGGCCGCGGTCCCGGACACGCTCACCGGCGACCACACGATCGACGTCACCCTCACCGGCGCGCCCGCCGGCGACCGGGACGGCGACGGCGTACCCGACGCACAGGACCGCTGCTCCGACACCGCGGGCACGGCCGCGCTGAGCGGCTGCCCGGACCCGGCGCACCTCGAAGCCGAGGACGCCCGCAACACCGGCGGGGTGAAGGCGAACGTGAACCACACCGGCTACTCGGGACGCGCCTTCCTCGACGGCCTCTGGGCACAGGGCGCGGCATCGTCCTTCACCGTGCACCGCACCACCACGGCGGCCGAACGCGGCTCGATCACCGTGCGGTACGCCAACGCCAACAGCGACACCCGGACGATGACGCTGTCGGTGGACGGGCAGCCGGTGCGGCAGGTCGGCTTCCCGAAGGTCGCCGACAGCTGGGACGCCTGGGGCACCACGACCTTCGCCGACGTGCCGCTCACCGGCCGGGACCCGGTGGTGACCCTCTCCTACGCGCCGGGTGACACCGGCGCGATCAACCTCGACTGGCTCGAATACCGCCGCTAGCGGACCGCGAACACCATCCCGATGTCGGCGGCCTCCTGGACGGGGTCCTGCACGGCCTCGACCCTGAAGCCGCGCGCGGTGAAGACGTCGCGCACGGTTTCCCAGTGCCGCCGCCACCCTTCGACCTCGACCACCGCCTGCCGGACCAGCGGCCAGTGCCGGTCTTCGAGCCCGCGCAGCACGTCGAGTTCGGCGCCTTCGACGTCGACCTTCAGCAGGTCGACGCGCTCGATGCCCTCTTCGTCGAGCACCGCCGACAGCGGGCGGACGCGGACGCGGTGGGTCTCCAGTTCCCGCATCACCCGCAGCTTGCGCCCGACGATTCCGCGCAGGATCGGCGCCGGCACGCGACGCAGCCCGGCGCCCAGCCCGCCGCGCCGGATCATCTCGACGACGCTGGCGGTGACCCGCCGCCGCTCGGCCTCGACGTTCTCCGCGTCCCGCCAGGACGAAGAGAAGATGGTCGCCGCCGGGAAGTAGCTGAAGTCGAGCTCGTCCTCGGCGGCGGCCAGTCCGAAAGGCAGCGCTTTCAGCCGGCCGCCGAAGAAGTCGCGGCCGTTGCGCTCCAGCGTCGCGTGCAGCGGCGGGAGCGGCTCGAAAGCGTAGATCCGCACGTCGCCGTCGAGCCGTTCGTAGACGGCGGCGGAGAAGACGCCGACGTTGGCGCCGACGTCGAGGACGGTCGCACCGGGAGCGAGCTCGACGCCGTGGGCGAAGTAGGCGCCCACCTCCTCGCGCAGGAAGGACACCTCCCACGGGTTGATGCTGTGGAGGTCGATCGTGTCCATGGTCACGCGCAGAGGCTTATCAGCTGCCGGCGGTGCTGGGCACCCCCGTTCGGCGGCTGCTCCGAGCTTCCGCCCGGCCGCGGGCGGCGTACCACTGCAGCGCGACGATCAGCGCGAGCCCGAGCTCGACGACGTCCCCGCCGTAGTACATCAGCTGGGCGCCGGTCCGCGACGGCGAGCACCACGCCCGGCGGCGGGCTGACGTACAAGGTCTTGGCCAGCACGGCGTGCGCGGCGGCGGCGCCGATCAGGGCACCCGCGCGGACGCCGAGCCCGGCGCGGTGGCGGAGCGGGTCGAGCCGGCAGATCGCCGTGGTGAAGAGCAGGCCGGTCAGGAAGACGTGGAGGTGCAGCCAGGGTGCGTCGCCGATCCTGGCGAACAGGCCGGTGCGGTAGAGCAGCCACAGGCTCCCCGCCTCCAGGACGGCCGCGACCGGCGGGAACACCAGCACGCCGGCCGCCCTCAGTGCGTGTTTGAGGAGGCGGCGGGCCGCGGGCGGGACCGCGCGCAGCAGGAGCGTGACCGGGCGGGCGAGCACGATCAGGACGGGTGCCAGCATGCCGGCCAGGACGTGCTGCAGCGCGTGCGTGGTGAAGGTGGACCCGCCGGGCGCGAGCGCCACGGCGACGCCGGCGCCGAAGACGGCGTCCCGGATCGGCGGCCACCGGTCACCGCGCCGCCGCAGCCGCCACGCGCCGGTTTCGTAGGCCGCGAAGGCGAGCAGCGCCGGGACGTGGTGAAAGACGCTCACACGGTCGCCCGCGCGCGGCGCAGCAGGACGACGCCGAACGCGACCAGCAGCACCGCGACGACGTTCCACGTCCAGTCGTAGGGGGTGAGGTCCACGGCGTAGCGGATCTGGTGCAGGCCGAGGAGCTTGTGCTGGATCGTGCCGTCGTAGAGCTGGAAGGCGCCGGCGCCGGTGAGGAGGCCACCGGCGAGGGCGCGGCCGGAGAGCCGGTCACCCCGCCGCAGGTCGGCGACCAGCACCAGGCCGAAGACGACGGAGAAGAAGCCGAAGGCGTGGAAGAGACCGTCGGAGACGAGTCCCGCGTCAGTGGTCGAACGGTCGTAGAAGTGGTGCCAGTGCAGGAGCTGGTGGAAGACGGTCTCGTCGACGAACGCGGCGACGCCGATCCCGGTGAGCACCCCGGCCCAGGCCGACCGCGCGGTGGGTCTCGCGCCCGCCATCCGCACCCTCCCCGCCCTCGCTCCCGCGGCTGGTCGTGAGTGGTAAGGCGGGTTCTAACCCGCCTTACCACTCACGACCGGCTCAGCGGCCCGGCTCCTCTTCCACGTGCATCGCGGCCTGTTCCGGTCCCGCCGCCGGGGCCGAGCCCGCGTCCACGGCCACCTGGTCCGGTTCCGTGTCCAGCGGCGGCCCGTCACCCTCGACCGGCTCCAGCTGGACCGGCTGTTCCGGGGTCTCGCCCGTGTCCTCGTCGGTTTCTCCGCCCGCCCGGCTGTCGATGCCGGTCGAGACCTCGGCCGCCGGATCCGGGACCTCCTCGCCGATGCGGTCGCCGAGGCCGCGCGGGTGGGCCTGCTCCCACGGGGTCATCCCGTACTTCGTCACGCCCGACCAGTGCTCCGGGGGATCCATGCCCTCCTCGAGCGGGTCGGCGCGGATCCGGTCCTCGTCGAGGTCCTCGGCGCTGTTGAGCGCGGCCGGGTCCGTCTCGACGGCGTCGGGTTCGCCGGTGTCCTGCGGCGGGTCATAGCTCTGCTCCGGTTCGCTCATGGTCCCCGGGCTTCCCGCTGACGCGGCGGCGAAACACCGGCCGTCGGCAGCCTTCCCCGGTCCGGGCCAGCAGGATCACCCCCACGACCGCCACCGCGGCGGCCGGGACCCACACGATCGCGTGCCCCGGTTCGAGGCGCTCGCCCGTCAGGAACCGGGCGGCGGGCACGGCCGCGAGCGGGTCGAGCAGCACCAGCGCCGGCATCGACCACGCCAGCGCGCCCCGCGCGTAGGCCTGCTGGCTGCCCAGCTGCGCGACCACCGCGACGGCGAGCGCCGCCCACAGCGCGCTGCCGCCCAGCGTGGGCAGCAGCCCGCGTTCGCCGAACGTCTTCACCGCCGCCGAAATCAGTACCGCCGCCACCCCCGCCGCGACGCCGGCGGCCGCGCCGCAGGCCAGGGCGCCCCAGGGGCCGCGCTCGACCCGGCTGGCCGCCGCGACCAGGCCCACCGCCAGCAGCACCGCGCCGGCGACCGCGAACCAGGGCGGCAGCCGGTCGCCGGTGCCGGCGGCCGGGCGGGCCGCGACCAGGAAGACGGCCAGGCCACCGCAGGTGAGGACGGCCCCGATCCCGTCGAGGCGGGACGGCAGGCACCGGTCGCGCACCGACCGGATCGCCAGCGCGACGACCAGGCCGCCGGCGAGCACCGGCTGCACGATGGCGACCGGCGCCAGCGCCAGCGCGACCACCTGCAGCACGGTCCCCAGCACCGTCGCGCTCTGCCCCACCATCCACTTCGGACGGGTCACGAGCTGCCTCAGTTCGACGCCCCGCGCGTGCGCGCTGCTCGAAGCGGCCTCGTGCTGCAGCACCGATCCGACGGCGAACAGGACGGCCGCGCCCGCGGCGACCGACGTCCCGGGGAGAAAGGCGGAGATTCCGGCAGGGAGGGACACCTGGAGCTGATACCCGCGGCCGGCGCCGGTTATCCGTCCGGCCCGGGATCGGCGTTTGTGCGGCGGTCACGGCGGTATCCGGGGCCTTCCGGGTCCCCGAACCACGAGGAGGCGTCATGCCCCGTCCGGTGTCCGACCAGGTGGTCGTGCTGATGGGCGCGTCGAGCGGGATCGGGCGCGCCGCCGCGCTCGCCTTCGCCGCGCAAGGGGCGCGTGTCGTGTGCGCCGGCCGCACCGAGCGGGCCCTCGGCACGCTGGTCGACGAGATCACGGCCGCGGGCGGGACGGCACTGGCCGCGCCCACCGACATCGCCGACCCGGACGCCGTCCGCGCGCTGGTCCGGACGGCCGAAGCGCAGTTCGGGCGGATCGACACCTGGGTGAACCTGGCCGGGATCGCGGTGTTCGGCCGCGTCGAGGACATCACCGACGAAGAGTTCGACCGCGTCCTGCGGGTGAACTTCCTCGGGCACGTCCACGGCGTGCGCGCGGTGCTGCCCGCCCTGCGCCGCGCGGGCGGTGGCTCGGTGATCGGCGTGTCCTCGCTCGAGGGCGTGCGGGCGGTGCCGCTGCACGCGCCCTACACCGCCAGCAAGTTCGCGCTGCGCGGCTTCTACGACTGCCTGCGCATCGAACTCGCGCAGGAGGGCGCGCCGATCGCCGTCACCACGATCCTCCCCGCGGCCATCGACACGCCGTTCTTCGAGCACGCGCGCAGCAAGCTCGGCGCGCTGCCGAAGCCCCCGCCGCCGGTGTACGCCCCGGAGACGGTCGCCGACGCCATCGTGTTCGCCTCGACACACCCCCGCCGCGAAATCCCCGTCGGCGGGGCCGCGGCCGGCTTCTTCTTCGGGCAGCGGCTGTCCCCGGCGGTGACCGACGCCCTGCTTTCGCTGCGCCGGATCGGCTCACGCAGCTTCCGCAACACGCTGCCCGACAACGGAACCGACAACGTCGACTCCACTGTGGACGAACCAGGGCAGGTCCACGGCAGTCATCCCGGCAAGGTGCTCCGGCGCAGTGCGTTCACCAGGCTGGTGGGCACGCTCCCCCGGCCGGGTGACCTGCTCACGGCGGCGGTCTCGCGGCGCCACCGCGCGAGGGCCGAGGGTTGAGGGCCGCGCAACCGGGTAGCCGCAGCGGTATGGATCCCACGCGCGATGGACATGGCCGGTCGAAGCCCGCCTGGGGCCACCGGGTGCTGCAGAAGGCCGAAGACGCCGAGGCGCTCGACGGCCCGGCCACCGGGCTCGGGCGGGTGCTGAACGGCGAGAGCGGCGTGACGCGCCAGCTGCGCGGCCACGCGCTGGGGCACCCGCTGCACCCGATCGCGGTGACGGTGCCGATCGGCGCTTGGCTGTGCTCGGCGGTGTTCGACCTGCTCCCGGACGGCCGCGACACCGCACGCCGCCTGATCGCGACCGGCCTGCTGGCCGCGCCGGCGGCGGTGGTGCTCGGCCTGGCCGACTACGCGAACCTGGACGTGCGGCAACGCCGGGTCGGCCTGATCCACGCGGCCGCCAACGCGACGGCGACGGCGCTGTTCGGCGCGTCCTACCTGGCCCGCCGCAACGGCCGCGGCGGACGGTTACTGGCGGCGCTGGGCCTGGCGGCGACGGGTGCCGGCGGCGCGCTCGGCGGGCACCTGGCCTACGCGCAGGGTGCGGGGGTGTTCCGCTGGCAGACCCTGGACGACCTGGCCCCGGCCGAACTCGCGGGCGAGCACCCGGCGGCACCCCGGAACCCCGCCTGACCCCGGCCGCCGAGAGCGCGCCCGGTACCTCGCTCCCCGGCCCGAGCCCACCGGCCGAAACCCGGAACCTAGCCTGACCCCGGCCGCCGGGATTGCGCCCGGTACTTCGCCCCGGCCCGAACCCTGCCGAACCCGGCCCCACCCCGAAACCCTCGCCCGACCCGGCCGCCAGGACTGCACCCGGTACCTCGCTCCCGGCCGAAACCGGCCGAACCCGCCCCCCACCCCTGACCCCGGCGGCCCGAAGTCCGCCCGGCACCTCGCTCCCCAGCCCGAACCCGGCCACCGGACAGCCCGCCGCCACCCGAACCGGCCGCACCCCAGCGTCGAACCCGCCCTGACCGGCCGACGCTTTGATCACCGGCACCCGGGGTAACCGCCCCCCATGAGCGAATCCGACAACCGCCCCGTGACCCCCGACGCGCCGGCCCCGCCCGGGACACCCGAACTCGACCTCGACGTGGAAATCCCCGAAGCCGACCGAGAGCGCAAGCAGCCCGGCTCTCAGGACGTCGACGAGGACGCCGGCGAGATCGAACCACCCAGCTGACCCGTCGGCCACGGCCGCGCCGCCGTCATCAGGCCGATCATGCCCGCGACCAGGCGCAGCTGGTCCACCGTCCGGATGTCCGCCTCGACGAGCCGGGGCGAGCACACCAGAACCGCCAGCGCCTGGGCCCGCGACAACGCCACGTTCAGCCGGTTGCGCGACAACAGGAAGTCGAGCCCGCGCGGCAGGTCGACCGCCGACGAGGACGTCATCGTCGCGATCACCACCGGGGCCTCCTGGCCCTGGAACCGGTCGACCGTCCCCACCCGGACGCCCGGGTAGCCCGCCTCCTCCAGGGCCCGGGTCACCGTGCGCGCCTGGAGGTTGTACGGCGCGACGACCAGAACGTCCTTGTCGCCCAGCGGCCGCGTCACACTGTGGTCCGTCCATAGGCGACCGTGCACTTCGGACACCAGCCGCACGACCTCGGCGGCTTCCTCCACCGATCGGGTCGTGTTGCCCCGGTGGTCCACCTCGCTCAGGTACAGCCCCGCGTCGACGCCTTCCAGCGCGCGGTCCGCGGCCGACGGGTGGGCGTGCAGCCGCCCGGCGTAGGACAGGTTCGACACCGGTTCGCACACGGCCGGGTGCATGCGCCGGGTCTCGTCGAGGAAGTAGCCCAGGGACGCCGGCATGATGTCGGCCTCACCGATCAGGTGGCCCAATGCCGAGGCCTCCGCTCCGGCCGGGTGCGTGCCCTGCACCACCTGAGGCAGCTGCTGCGGGTCGCCCAGCAGCACGACGTTGCGGGCGCACATCGACACCGCGAGCGCGTCGGCCAGCGCGAACTGGCCGGCTTCGTCGATGATCAGCAGGTCGAACGGCTCCTCGCGGACCGCCGCGTTCGCGAACGTCCACGCCGTCCCGCCGACCAGGTGCCCCGCGTCGTGCTCCTCGCGCCACTTCACCAGCGCGGGGTTGCTCTTCGGCTGGTCCCACGGCGCGGCCGGGTCCGGCGTCTTCTTCGCGCGCTTGGCGCACGGCAGCTCCGGCGCGCTCTTCTTGGCCGCGCTCAGCACGTTCTCCACGGCCTTGTGGCTGGTCGAGGTGACCGCGACCGTCCGCCCCGCCCGCACCAGCCGGGCGATCAGCCGGCCGGCCAGGTAGGTCTTGCCCGCTCCCGGCGGCCCCTGCACGGCCAGCGCCGACCCGTCGAGCGCCTCGACCGCCTCGATCACCGTGGTCACCAGGTCCTCGCCCGGCGAGGGCAGCGACGCACCGCCCCGCAGCCGGGGCGGGGTGCGCCGGAGCAGGTCGACACCGGGGTGGCGCGGCAGCTCCGGGAGCGCGTCGACGACCAGGCGCGCGAGGTCGGCGACCGCCTCGTCCTTGGGTGACGGCCGCACCGGGCTGCCCGGCAGCACCGCGCTGGGCCGGTCGTTGGTGGTCGCGTCCGGCGGGCAGCTCTCCTCCAGGGTCAGCTCCACGGCCGACGCGGCGACGACTTTCGCGTCCCGGGCGGTGTCGCCGTAGCGCAGCCGGACGTCGTCGCCCGGGGCGAACGGGTGCGGCCGGTCGGGGTCGCACGCCAGCTGCAGCGTCCGCTTCGCGGTGCGTGCCCGCCCGGCCGGGGGCACCCACTCCCCCGCTTCCAGCGAGACCGGCACCGCGCAGGCGGTGTCGACCTCGAGATCCCCGAGCGGGGCGGCGAGCTGGCGGAAGTACTCCCACCAGGCCGGGTTCGTCTCACGCCGGTGGTAGCCGACGGACGCGGCCAGCAGCGCGCGGGCCCGCTCGTCGGCGGTGAAGTGGCCGGGGTCGTCCGGCAGGCCGTCCAGCAGCGGGTCGACCAGCGCCGCCAGCTGCGCGGCCCGTTCGGCGCGCCGCTCGGCGGCGACGTCCTCCTCGGCCGCCCGCAGCAGCGCGTCCTCGGCGGATTCCTCGGCCGGCTCCGGGACCTCGATGCCGGCGTCGGCGCGGACCCGGTGCAGGAATTCGAACAGCCGGTGCGCGGAGACGCAGTCGTCCTCGGTGTTCTCGCCGATGCGGCGCAGGACCTCGTCGGCGCGTTCCGGCTCGCCGGACTGCGCGAGCGCCAGGTACTCCTCGTAAGCCTCGACGTCGGACACCGCGGTCTTCCCGCGGGCGCCGGGCTGGTAGAGCGGCTCGAGGTGCCGGATCGAGTACGACCGCTGCGACACGCGCAGCGCCTTGCGCACGACCGCGTGCAGGTCCACGACCGCGCCGCTGCGCAGCAGGTGGTCGACGGTCTCCTCGCGGGTGCCGTGCACCGCCGCCAGCCGCTTGATCGCGGTGACCTCGTAGGGCGCGTAGTGGTAGACGTGGGAGCCCGGGTGCTCGGCGACGCGCGCCGCGGCGAAGTCGACGAACTCCTCGAACGCCCGCCGCTCCTGGGCGCGGCTGTGCGCCCAGAACGGCGTGAACCGCCGGTCGCCGAACGCGCCGAAGAGGTATTCCAGGCCTTCACCGGCGAGGGCGTGCGGATCGCCGGCCAGGTCGACGAACACGTCACCCGGAGCCGGCGCGGGCAGGGCGGCCAGCTCGGCGGGGTCGACGACCTCGTAGGCGACCTCGCCGGTGGTGTCCTGCCGGACCTGCAGCGCGGCCTGGGCGCGCAGGGTCGCGAACGCCGTCGCGGACAGGTCCCGCGGCCGGTCCTCCGGGCCGGCGGCGGCGAGCGCGTCGATCGAGCCGAGCCCGGCGGCGACCAGCTTGCGGCGCTGGTCGCCGCGCATCCCGGCGACCAGCGAGAGGTCCCGGTCGGCCTCCCTGGCCGACGCGCAGTGCTGCGCGAACCCGCAGCCCGCGCAGGCCGGGCGTTCGTCGGCCCACAGCGGGACCGGCAGCCGCGGCGGGCGGTTCGCCAGCCGAGTCCGCAGCCGGGCCACCAGCGGCCGGAAGTCCTCGACGCGCAGCGTCCGGGTGCCGCCGCCGGTCAGCCGCAGGTGCAGGTGCGGCCCGGCCGGCCACCCGGCGCGGTCCAGTGCGTCGGCGCACGCCGTCAGCCGGACCACCGCGGCCGGCGTCGCCTGCCGGACCGGCTTCGCGTCGTGGACCTCGTAGCGGCCGTCGCCGTCCTGGACCAGGAAGTCCGCCTGCGCCGAGAACTCGCCGTCGAACAGGACGGCCCGGTGGATCACCGGTGTCCCGGCGCGCAACGCCTCCTCCGTCGCCTTCGCGGCGAGCGCGGTGTCCTCGACGTCGATCTCGGCGACCTCGCGCCCGGCGGCGCGGAACCCGGCGAGCATCGCCGTCGGGTGCCCGCGCCGCGGATCCGGTTCGGCGGGTGCGGGCCGCGGCGCTCCCGGCAGGCCCGCGGCCAGTGCCTGGTTCAGGACGCTGCGGTGCTCGCAGTCGAGCAGGTCGGCGAGATCGGCTGGGGTGAGCATCGCCGCGAAGTCTGGCACGGCCGATCATCCGGGCCGGACCACGGCGTCCCGACACGCCGAAACTTTCGAGGATTCCCTGGTATATCGCCAATTCTTGACAGCGCGGCCGCCCGGCCGGAATAGTGCGGGAACCGAACTAAATACTCGTGAACACGATGGGGGCACGGTGTCTTCCAGCGACGAGAACGAGCAGAGCCGGTTGCGCCGGCGTTCCTTCCTGATCGGCAGCGGAGCTGCCGTGGCCACCTCGGTGTTCGGTGCCGTTCCGGCGCGAGCGACCTCTCCGGGCGCCTTCCCCGCCGACTACGACGGCTCCGACCTGTGGCTGCGCTACGAGCAGGTTGCCGACCCCGGCCTCCTCGCCCGCTACCGGGCCGCACTCGGCGCGATCGTCGTGGAGAACGCCGGCCGGACCAAGGTCCACCGGCACACCGCGAACCTCAGCATGGCCCCCGGATCTCGCGAGCACCTGGTGGAAAGCACCCTGGAGGCGGCGCGGGACGAGCTCGTCCGGGGCCTCGGCGGGCTGCTGGGGCGGCCCGTGCCGGTGCAGGGCGGGTTCCCCGACCGCGCGGTGATCGTCGGCACCCCGGACAGCTCACCGCTGGTCCGGATGCTCGTTCCCGCGCGCGACCTGGCGCCGCTGGGCGACGACGGCTACCTCGTCCGCGCGCTGTCCCGGGGCGGGCACCGGTCGATCGTGATCGCCGGCAACACCGACCTCGCCGCGCTCTACGGGACGTTCGCGTTCCTCCGGCGTCTCCAGGCGCAGCAACCCCTCACCGACCTGAAACTTTCTTCGGTGCCCCGGATCAACCACCGGTACCTGAACTACTGGGAGACCGAGCGCCTCTACGCCGGGAACAACCCCGCGGGCACCGGCGGGCTGGACGGCGAGAACGGCGCGATCTTCGACTTCACCGCCACCGGCGCGTCCGCCGCGCTGAACCTGCCGGTGATCCTCGACCGGTACCTGGTGGCGGCACGGGCGATGGCCTCGGTCGGCATCAACGGCATCACGATCAACAACGTCAACGCCAACAGCTTCTACGTCACCCCGGCCGCCATCGAGCAGGAGGCCGCGCTGGCGGACGCGCTGCGCCCGTACGGGATCAAGCTGGCCGTGTCCATCAACTACGCGGCCCCGACGGACGCCCGGTTCGCGCCCGACACCCTCACCCGGGAGGAACTCGATCCCTACAGCGCCAAGTTCCGGGACTGGTGGACGCGCCGGGCCCGGCAGCTGCAGGCCGCCATCCCCGACTTCCTGGGCTTCACCGTCAAGGCGAACTCCGAGGGCCAGCCGGGTCCCCAGGACCTGGGCTACGACCACGGTGACGGCGCCAACGGCATGGCGGCGGCGGTGGCGCCGCTCGGGATGCGGATCTTCTGGCGCACCTTCGTCTACAACGCCGAGGTCGACGCCGACCGGCTCAAGCGCGCCTACCTCGAGTTCGGCCCCATCGACGAAGAGCGCCAGCCCGACAGCACGATCGGCCGGTTCGCGAAGAACGTCTTCCTGCAGACCAAGAACGGCCCGCTCGACTACCAGGCCCGGGAGCCGGCCAACCCGCTCTTCGGCCGGATGGAGCACACCAACCAGGCCATCGAACTGCAGATCACCCAGGAGTACACCGGCCAGAATACGATGCTGTGCTACCTCGGCCCGCTGTGGGAGGAGGTGCTGAAGTCCGACACGTACGCCACCGACGCGCACGGCAAGCTGCTGGACAAGCGCCTGGTCGGCCACGTCGTGGACGGCACCGCGCAGGGCCACCCGGACAGCGCCATCGTCGGCGTGGCCAACTTCGGCAACGCGGACAACCTGACCGGGCACCACTTCGCGCAGGCGAACCTGTACGCCTTCGGCAGGCTGGCGTGGGACTGGACCCTCGACGCCCGCGGCATCGCCGAGGACTGGGTCCGGCTGACGTGGAGCAACCGCGACTTCGTCGTCCGGACCATCGTGGCGATGATGATGGGGTCCCGGGAGGCGCTGGTCAGTTACCAGACCCCGCTCGGCGTCGCGCACCAGTTCCGGTCCAGCGACCACTACGGCCCCAACCCCGCCGAACGGCTGGCGCGGGACGACTGGAGCCCGGTCTACTACAACAAGGCCGACACCGCCGGGCTGGGCTACGACCGCTCTCCCACCGGCAGCGGCTTCACCGCGCAGTACTTCCCGGTGCTCGCGGCCCGGTACGCCGACATCGACACCGTCCCCGAGAACCTGCTGATGTGGTTCCACCACGTGCCGTGGGACCGGCGGCTGCGCTCCGGCCGGATCTTCTGGGACGAACTGGTGTACCGCTACCAGACCGGCGTCCACTACGTGTCGTGGCTGCGCCGGGCCTGGGATTCGCTCGAACGGCACGTCGACGCGCGGCGCTTCGCCGAAGTCAAAGCGAAGCTCGCGGCCCACGAGGCCGACGCGGGTACCTGGCGCGACACCTGCGTGGGCTATTGGCAGCAGTTCAGCGGCCGGGCGATTCCGACCGACGGGCCGCTGTCGATCAAGATCGTCGTCGGCGGCCGGGCCATCGGCGGCTTCGACGCGGGGGCGGCGTCCAGCACCGTCCCGCTGGCGGCCGGTACTCCGGCGAGGATCACGAAGGTGATCCCGTCCGATCCCAGCGTGCGGTGCGAAGTCCTTTCCCAGGCCGACGGCGTGCCCGGGCGGGCCGTCGTGCGGGTCACCGGGATGAGCTTCTTCGGGCCGATCCTGAAGGATTACGTGTTCGAGTTCACGCGCTGAGGGGAACCCCCGGGCAGCCGCGTCCGTTGTCGTTTCCTACGGCACCGTAAGTTACGGTCGCGTAGGTACGGAAGGACGTTGCCCGATGCCGGTCCCCGAAACCACCCGCCTCCTGCACGAACTGGAAGGGACGGTCGAAGAGAACCTCAACCGGCACCTCGCCGCCGCCCAGGACTGGATGCCGCACGAATACGTCCCGTGGAGCCAGGGGCGCGACTTCGCCGACCTGGGCGGGGAGGCGTGGGATCCGGAGCAGTCCCGGGTGAGCCCGATCGCGCGGACGGCCCTCGAGGTCAACCTGCTCACCGAGGACAACCTGCCCAGCTACCACCGCGAGATCGAGCGCGCGTTCGGCCGCGACGGGGCCTGGGGCACCTGGGTGCACCGGTGGACGGCCGAAGAAGGCCGCCACGGCATCTGCATCCGCGACTACCTGCTGGTCACCCGCGCCGTCGACCCGGTCGAGCTGGAACGGATGCGGATGGAGACCATGCAGGCGGGCTACGACACCGGCGACAAGCCGCTGCTCAACGTCTGCGCGTACGTCTCGTTCCAGGAGCTGGCGACCCGGCTCTCGCACCGCAACACCGGCCGCTACACCCAGGATCCCCTGGCCGAGAAGCTGCTGGCCCGGGTGTCCACGGACGAGAACCTCCACATGGTCTTCTACCGCAACCTCGTCAAGGCGGCGCTGGAGATCTCGCCGGACGCCATGATGCGCGCGATCACCGACGAGGTGCTGAACTTCGCGATGCCGGGCGCGGTGATCCCGAGCTTCCAGCGCAAGGCGGCGCTGATGGCCAAGGCCGGCATCTACGACCTGCGCATCCACCACGACGACGTCGTCCAGCCGCTGCTGCGGTACTGGAGGGTCTTCGACCTGACCGGCCTCGGCGCGGCGGGGGAAGCCGCGCGGGAAGAACTCGCCACGTTCATCAAGGGGCTCGACACGCAGGCGTCCCGGTTCGAGGAACGCCGGGACGCCGCCGCGGCGCGCCGGGCCGCGCGGGGCATAGCGGACGCCTGAGCCGGCCGACGGCGAAGGCCTGCCGCGGCTGGTCGTGAGTGGTAATGAGGGTTAGAACCCTACTTGCCACTCACGACACACCCGCCGGAGGTCGCCGTGCCGCACCGAGGTCGCGTTCCCGGCGCCACCGGGCCGGTGCTGGGCCGCGCGCTGCGGGTACTGGAAGCTTTCTCGCCGGACCGGCCGGCGCTGCGGCTGAACGAGGTCGCGCGCCGGGCCGGGCTGCCGGCCGCGACGGCGCACCGGCTGCTGCGCGAGTTCTGCGACTGGGGCGCGCTGGAGCGCGACGAGGCCGGCGTCTACCGGGTCGGCCTCCGGCTGTGGGAGCTGGGTTCACTCGCGCCGCGGGGCCTCGGCCTGCGGGAACTCGCTCTGCCGTTCCTTGAGGACCTCTCGCAGATCACCCGCGAGAACGTCCAGCTCGCCGTCCGCGAAGGCACGGAGGTCGTGTACATCGAGCGGATCGCGGGCTCCGGGGCGGTCCCGGTCCTGACCCGCGTCGGCGGCCGGTTTGCCCTGACCGCGACGGGCGTCGGGCTGGTCCTGCTCGCCCACGCGCCCTCGGCGGTGCAGGAGGAGGTGCTGGGCGGTCCGATCGAGCGGTACACGAGTTCGACGGTGACCGACCCGGACCGCCTGCGGCACATGCTCGCCGACGTCCGGACGCACGGGTTCTCCATCAGCGAGCGCCAGGTGACCCTGGACGCGCTCTCGGTCGGCGCACCGATCCACGACGCGCGGGGGCAGGTGGTCGCGGCGGTGTCGCTCGTGGTCCGGTACGGCAGCGTGGCGCCGCACGCGCTCGCTCCGCTGGTGATGACCAGCGCCCGCGCGATTTCCCGAGCGCTTTCCATCTTATGAAATAGCCCTTCGTGGCGCCCGGTTCGCTCCCCCACGCTGTGACCCGGCCCACCACGAAAGGACGACCCCGATGAGCGCCATCCCCCGCGACCAGTGGTACGTCGCCGCCTACGGCTCCGAGATCGGTCCCGAACTGTTCAGCCGCACCATCTGCGGGGAACCGATCCTGTTCTGGCGGACCCGGGACGGCAGCGTCACCGCGATGGCCGACCGGTGCGTGCACCGGCGCTTCCCGCTGTCGCAGGCGCCGTCCCGGCTGGTCGACGACCAGGTCGTCTGCGGCTACCACGGCTTCACCTACGGCGTGGACGGCAAGTGCGTGGCCGTGCCCGGGCAGACGCGGGTGCCGCGGACCGCGCGGCTGACGCGCTACCCGCTGGTGGAGCAGGACTCCTTCGTCTGGGTGTTCATCGGCGATCCGGCGAAGGCGGACGCGGCGCAGATCCCGCGGGCGCCCTGGCTCGACTCGCCGGGCTACACCACCGTCCGCGGGATGGAACCGCTCAAGGCGCGGTACTCGCTGCTGGTGGACAACCTGCTGGACCTGTCCCACGAGACCTACCTGCACGGCGGCTACATCGGCACCCCGGAGGTCGCCGAAACGCCGATCACCACCGAGGTCGACGAGGAGGCCGGCGTCGTCTACGTCTCGCGGCACATGGCCGACGCGGCGTGCCCGCCCTTCTACGCGAAGTCGACCGGCCTCGAAGGCCGCATCACGCGCTGGCAGGACATCGAGTACACGCCGCCGTGCCTGTACAAGCTGCACAGCCGCATCGCGCCGGTCGGCTCCGTGCCGAACCCGGACGGCAGCGACCCGGACGCCTTCCACGTCGAGGTCGTCTACGCGATCACGCCCGAGACCGAGCATTCGACGCACGACTTCTGGGCGGTGGCCCGCGACTTCGCGTTGGACGACGAAGGGGTTTCGGCGTTCCTCGCGGAGAACAACCGTACGGTCGTGCTGCAGGACGTCGAAGCCCTCGACGTCCTCGAGCGGGTCATCGCCACCGAACCGGACGGGTACCAGGAGCTGTCGATCAACATCGACACCGGCGGCCTGGCGGCCCGCCGCATGCTGCAGCGGATGGCGGCATCGTGAACCGGCCGATGCTCGCGGGAGACCGCGTCTACCGCATCCACTGGGTGCTCGGCACCGACCGGCTGCGCGCGGTCTGCCACTGCGGCGCCGAGCGTGAGTTCGAAGACCCCGTGCAGCTGTGGGACTGGCTGCTCGCCCACCCCGAAGGACACTGATGACGTTCGAACTTGTGTTGGACCGCAAGGAAAAGCCGGCGGAGGGCGTGGTCCGGCTGACGCTCCGCGCCCCCGACGGCGGCTCGCTCCCGCCGTGGGAGCCGGGCGCGCACATCGACCTGCTCCTGCCCGGCTTCGTGCGGCAGTACTCGCTGTGCGGCGACCCCGCGGACAGCTCGGCGTACGTCGTGGCGGTGCTGCGCGAGCCCGACGGCCGCGGCGGCTCGGCGTACGTGCACGACTCCCTCGCCGAGGGCGACCGGGTTCAGGCCGAGGGCCCGCGCAACCACTTCCCGCTGGTGGACGCCGAGCGGTACCTGTTCATCGCGGGCGGCATCGGCATCACGCCGATCCTGCCGATGCTCGAGAAGGTGGCCCGGTCGGGCCGCGAATGGCAGCTGGTCTACGGCGGCCGGACGCGTGCGTCGATGGCGTTCGCCTCCGAGCTTTCCGTGCACGGCGACCGGGTGACGTTCCGCCCTCAGGACGAACACGGCCTGCTGGACCTCCCGACGCTGCTGACGGCGGCCCGCCCGGGCACGGCGGTGTACTGCTGCGGCCCGGAGCCGCTGCTGGCGGCACTGGAGGCCCTCGGCCCGCAGGACCTGCACGTCGAGCGCTTCACGCCGGCGCCGGAACTCGGTGAGCGGACGGCGTTCGAGGTCGAGCTGGCCGGGTCGGGGCGGGTGCTGCCGGTGCCGGCGGACCGGTCGATCCTCGAGGTGGTCGAGGAAGCCGGGGTGCCGGTGCTGTCGTCGTGCCGCGAGGGGACGTGCGGGACCTGCGAGACCGGCGTGCTGGGCGGCGAGCCGGACCACCGGGATTCGGTGCTGACGGCGGAGGAGCGGCTGGAGAACGAGGTGATGATGCTGTGCGTGTCGCGGGCGTGCTCGCCGCGGCTCGTGCTCGACCTCTGACGCAGCGTCACTGCACGGCGAACCCGGCCGATCTGTAGTGATATGGGACAGGTGACGACGTTTCACTCCTTCGTGGACAAGGTGGACGAGCGGCTCGGCGACGGGCTCGAGCGTGTCCTGTGCGCCCATCACCAGCGGCGGCTGAGCCGGCTCGGCTGGGGTGACGTGCTGGGCCCGGGCGGCGCGGACGACCCGCTCGGCGGCCGGGCGCCCGTGCGGGACGGCAACCGCGTCGAGGTGCTGATCGACGGCGAGGAGTCGCTGCCCGCCGTGGCCGAGGCCATCCGGAACGCGAAGTCGCACGTGCACCTGGCCAACTGGCACGCCAGCGCCGACTTCCGGCTGACGCGGGAACCCGGGTCACCCACCCTGCGGGAACTGCTGGCCGAGGCCGCCGGGCGCGGGGTCGAGGTGCGCGTCCTGCTGTGGGCGGGGCCGCCCTTCCCGGCCTTCCAGCCGTCGCGGAAGCTCGCGCGGTCCGAGCGGCGGAAGTTCACCGAAGGCACCGATGTGCGCTGCGTCCTCGACGCCCGTGAGCGGACGATGCACTGCCACCACGAGAAGCTGGTGATCGTCGACGACGCCGTCGCGTTCGTCGGCGGGGTGGACTTCACCGCGCTGGAAGGCGACCGGCACGACAGCCCGGACCACCCGCCGCGGACGATCGGGTGGCACGACCTGATGGCGCGGATCGAAGGGCCCGCCGTCGCCGACGTGGCCGTGCACTTCAAGCGGCGCTGGACGGAGGTGGCGGGCGAGGCCCTGCCCGAACCGGCGGTCCCGGACCCGGCCGGCACCAGCCGGGTGCAGCTGCAGAAGACCGTCCCGAACAACACCTACGACTTCCTGCCGAAGGGCGAGTTCACCATCCTCGACGGCTACCTGCGCGCGCTGCGCTCGGCGCGGCGGCTGGTCTACCTGGAGAACCAGTTCCTGTGGTCGCCGGAGATCGCCGAGGTCCTGCTCGACAAGCTGCGGAACCCGCCTGCCGACGAGTTCCGCGTCGTCCTGCTGCTGCCGCGCAAGCCGAGCAACGGCTCGGACACCACCCGCGGCCAGCTGGGCCGCCTGCTCGACGCCGACGACGGCCACCACCGCCTCCTCGCGACGACGATCAGCGCGCACGACGGCGACGCCTCGGCGCCGGTGTACGTGCACGCCAAACTCGGCATCGTCGACGACGAGTGGCTGACCATCGGCTCGGCGAACCTCAACGAGCACTCGCTGTTCAACGACACCGAGGTCAACATCGCCACCGACGACCCGGAGGTCGCCCGCGGCACGCGGCTGCGGCTGTGGGCCGAACACCTCGGCCACCCGGTCTCGGAGCTGGAGAACCGGGAGCCGGCGGACATCGTCGACAACCTGTGGCGGCCGCTGGCCGAGGAGCAGGCCGAGCGGGAACGCCGCGGTGAGCAGCGCACCCACCGGCTGGTCCTGCTGCCGGGCGCTTCCCGCCGCGCGGCCCGGCTGCAGGGTCCGCTGCGCGGGCTGCTGGTCGACGGGTGAGCGCTACCGGATCCGCAGCTTCCGCATCAGCTTCAGCCCGGAGAGCATGCTTTCGACGTACTTCTCGTACCCCTGCCCCGGCCGCGGGCCCATCACCTGCTTCTTCAGCACGGCGAGGTTCTTCACGTCCGTGTACTTGAGCAGTCCCTGATCGCCGTGCCGGGCGCCGACGCCGGAGTTCTTCACCCCGCCGGAGGGTGTGCCCTTCGCCGCGTACGCGGTCGCGAGGATGTCGTTGACGTTCACGTTGCCGGACTCGATGCGGGCCGCCACCGCGCGCGCCGCCGTGACGTCCGCGCTCCAGACCGAGGCGTTCAGGCCGTAGTCCGTGTCGTTGGCCAGCGCCACCGCTTCGTCGACCGTGCGGTACTTGTGCAGCGCCACCACCGGCCCGAAGGTTTCCGTGACGCCGCAGCGCATGTCCGTGGTGACGCCCTCGAGGATCGTCGGCTCGAAGAAGGCCGGGCCGAGGTCGGGCCGAGGCCGGCCGCCGCACAACACGGTGGCCCCCTTGGCGACCGCGTCGTCCACATGGGACTTGACGCGGCGCATGTGGTCGACCGAGACCAGCGAGCCCATGTCGGGACCGAAGTCGTAGGCCGCTCGGACGTCGAGGGCCGAAGCCGCCGCCACGAACGCCGTCTTGAACTCCTCGTACCGGGACTCCGGCAGGTAGATCCGCTCGATGTGCATGCAGATCTGGCCCGTGTTGCCGAACGCCCCGAAGATCGCGCCCTGGACGGTTTCGGCGAGCGAAGCGTCCTCGAGCACGATCATCGGGTTCTTGCCGCCGAGTTCCAGGCAGCAGCCGATCAGGTTGCGGCCCGCGCGCTCGCCGATCACCCGGCCGGTCGCCGTCGAACCGGTGAACATGATGTAGTCGGCGTGGTCGATCAGCGTCGGGCCCACCTCGGGCCCTTCGCCGCAGACCACCTGGAACAGCCCCTCCGGCAGGCCCGCCTGCTCCAGCAAGCGGATGCCGTAGAGCGGTGAGAGCGCCGTCTTGTTGTCCGGCTTGAGCACGACCGCGTTGCCGGCCATCAGCGCCGGCACGGCGTCGGAAATCCCGGTGGCGAACGGGAAGTTCCACGGCGCGATGATCCCGACGACGCCCTTGGGCTGCCGGATCTCGGTCGAGGACGTCAGCAGCGGCACCGGGCCGCCGCGCTTGGCCGGCGCCAGCAACCGCGCCGCCCGCTTCAGGTAGTGGCTCATCACCATCGGCGGGTCGCAGGTCTCCTCGATCGCCATCCGCCGGTTCTTGCCGCTCTCCACCTGGATCAGGTCGGCGACGGTCCGCGCGTGCCCGACGAACAGCGCGTGCGCCCGCCGGAACACCGCCAGCCGCTCCTTCACCGGCGTGGCCGCCCACTTCAGCTGGGCTTCGCGCGCGACGGCGAACGCCCGCTCGATGTCTTCCGGCGTCGACTGCGGGAGCTCGGCGAGCAGCTCGCCGGTGTAGACCTCGGTGAGCTTCCAGGTCGCTCCGGAGGACCCGGGCACCCGCGCCACGAGCTGACGGAGGAACGCGTCGGTGATCGACGCCGGGCGGGCGAGGGCGAGCGGCGTGACGGTCATGACCGGCTCCCGAGGACGAGCTGGGCGCCCATTTCCCCGATCATGATGCAGGGCGCGTTGGTGTTGCCGCCGGTGATCGACGGCATGATCGAGGCGTCGCAGACCCGCAGGCCCTCGACGCCGCGCACGCGCAGGTCGGGGCCGACGACGGCGAGCTCGTCGACGCCCATCCGGCAGGTGCCGACGCCGTGGTAGACCGACGTCGCGCGGTTGAGGATGGCGTCGCGCAAGGCCTGGCCCTCGAGGTCCTTGCCCGGGTGGATCTCTTCCTTGACCGCCCCCTTGAACGCCTTGGACGCGAAGATCTCGCGCACCATCTCCGAGCCTTCGCCGAGCAGCTCGAGGTCGGCCGGGTCGGACAGGTACCGGAAGTCGATGTCCGGTGCCGCGGCGGGGTCGGCCGAGGTGAGCCGCAGCGTGCCGCGGCTCTTCGGGTAGATGAGCGTGGTCAGCACGGTGAGCGCGGGGCGCTTGTCGACGTCGTGCCGGATCGGCGCGTCCTGGTTGGGCGACACGTAGGCCCACGGCAGGAGGTGCAGCTGGAGGTCCGGGATCGCCCCCGCCTGCGAGGTCCGCAGGAACGCGACCGCCTCGAAGACGGAGTTCGCGAGAAACGTGGTGCCGGGGCGCAGCAGCTCCCGGGCCAGGCCGCGGGCGAAGTACGGTGCCGTGCCCTTGTTCTTGCTGGTCGTCACGTGGAAGGTCAGGGCGTGGAACATGTGGTCGTGCATGTTGTCGCCGACGGGCAGGTCGGCGACCACGTCGATGCCGTGTTCCTTGAGGTGCTCGGCGTGGCCGACGCCGGAGAGCATGAGCAGCTGCGCGGAGCCGATGACGCCGGCGGAGAGGATGACCTCCTTGCCGGCGCGGATGGTGCGACGGCGGCCGCGGTCGAGGACCTCGACGCCGACGGCCCGGCCGTTCTCGATGAGCACCTTTTCGACCAGCACCCGGTCCTGGAGCTCCAGGGTCGGCGGCGCGAGGTGGTGGAGGTAGCCGCGCGAGGCGCTGTAGCGCAGGCCGTCGGCGGCGTTCTGCTGCATGCGGCTGACGCCCTCTTGGGACTCGGCGTTGTAGTCGTCGAGGATCTTGCAGCCGAGCGCGTCGGCGGTGGCGTCGACGAACTGCAGCGACCCCTCTTGCGGGTTCTTCGCGCGGGTGACCCGGATCGGCCCGCCCGCGCCGCGGAAGGCGTTCTCGCCGTCTTCGAAGTCCTCCATGCGCTTGTAGGCGGCGTTGACGCTGTCGGCGTCCCAGCCGGTGTTGCCCTCGGCGGCCCAGGAGTCGAAGTTGGCGCGGTTGCCGCGGACGTAGACCATGCCGTTGATGGAGCTGGAGCCGCCGACGACCCGCCCGCGCGGCACCGGCATCCGGCGATCGAGAACGTGTTTCTGCGGAACGCCGTAGAAGCCCCAGTCGAGCGGTTTCTTGAGCTGCGGCACGGCGTGCATGGGTCCGACGAGGCCGGGTTTCTTGATCAGCAGCTGCTCGTCGCTCTTGCCGGCTTCGAGGACGATCACGCTGGCCCCGGCCTGCGCGAGCCGTCCCGCGATCGCCGCGCCCGAGCTTCCCGACCCGACGACGACGTAGTCGGCCTCGTCGCCGCGCGCCGCCCTTTTCGCCATGTCCGCTCCTCGCTACGACCGGCTAAAACTGGAACGTGTTCTAATTCCAGTCACCGTATAGCGCGATGGTCCACGTCGGCAAGTGCAGTGAATGACTCATTCCTGGCGTGCGACGCCAGGAATGAGTCATTCACCGCGGCCGGAGCGGCGGAGCGGGCTTCAGCCCCAGGTGAGGAAGCGGTAGTGCAGGCCGGTCGAGGACTCGAGCCACTCCCCCACGGAGTCCGCCGGGCGGCCGACCTCGGGGGCGTAGGTGTCCCCCTCGAAGGACTCCCGCAGCTCGGTGACGACGATCCGGTCCGCGAACGGCAGCGCCGCCCGGTACACCGCCGCCCCGCCGATCACCCACAGGTCACCGGCCTCCGCGGCCAGCGCCGAAGGCAGGTCCGGGAACGTCTCGACCCCCTCCTGCGGGGTCGCCGACAGCACGAGGTTGCGCCGGCCCGGCAGCGGCCGGAACCGCGGCGGCAGCGACTCCCACGTGCGGCGCCCCATCAGCACCGCGGCGCCCGCGGTCACCGCGCGGAAGTGCTTGAGGTCCTCCGGCAGGTGCCACGGCAGCTCGCCGTCGCGCCCGATGACGCCGTTCACGGACTGGGCCCAGATCAGCCCGATCACACCGCCACCGGCGCCTTGATGCCCGGGTGCGGGTCGTAGCCGTCGAGCGCGAAGTGCTCGTAGGTGTAGTCGAACAGGCTGTCCGCCGGCTTCAGGTCGAGCGTGGGGAACGGCCGCGCGTCGCGGGCGAGCTGCGTGCGGACCTGGTCGACGTGGTTGTCGTAGACGTGGCAGTCGCCGCCGGTCCAGATGAAGTCGCCGACAGCGAGGCCGACCTGCGCGGCGATCATGTGCGTCAGCAGCGCGTAGCTGGCGATGTTGAACGGCACGCCGAGGAACAGGTCCGCGCTGCGCTGGTACAGCTGGCAGGACAGCTCGCCGTCGGCGACGTAGAACTGGAAGAACGCGTGGCACGGCGGCAGCGCCATGCGCGGGATGTCGGCGACGTTCCACGCGGACACGATGATCCGCCGCGAGTCCGGGTTCTCACGCAGCGTGCGCAGGACCTCGGCGATCTGGTCGACGTGCCCGCCGTCCGGGATCGGCCACGACCGCCACTGGACGCCGTAGACGGGCCCCAGGTCGCCGTCGGCCGCCGCCCACTCGTCCCAGATCGTGACGCCGTGCTCCCGCAGCCACGAGACGTTCGCGTCGCCGCGCAGGAACCACAGCAGCTCGTAGGCGATCGAGCGGAAGTGGACTTTCTTCGTGGTGATCAGGGGAAAACCCTCGGACAGGCGGTAGCGCAGCTGGTGCCCGAAGATCGACCTCGTGCCGGTGCCGGTACGGTCGCCCTTGCGGGCCCCCGTCTCGAGGACGTGGCGGAGGAGGTCTTCGTACTGCGTGTCCGGCATGCCCGGGACTCTAACCGTGCCGCTGACTCAGCGTGAACCCCGGTTGCGCCACTCGACTGAGGGACCCAAACTTGACCCATTCCAGAAAAGGCCTTAGGGTCGGCGGCAATGTCAGACTTCGAAGCGCAGTTGCGGGCGGTCTCGCTGCGGGTCACCCGGCCCCGGCTGGCCGTGCTGGCCGCGCTGCGCGACCATCCCCACGTCGACACCGAAACGGTGATCGACCTGGTGCGCGCCGAGCAACCGACGGTCTCGCACCAGACGATCTACGACGTGCTGCGGGCGCTCACCGAAACCGGGCTGATCCGGCGCATCCAGCCGGCCGGGGCGAACGCCCGCTACGAGGCCCGGGTGGGTGACAACCACCACCACGTCGTGTGCCGTTCGTGCGGGGCGATAGCCGACGTCGACTGCGCCGTCGGCCACACCCCCTGTCTCACCGCTTCGGACGACCACGGTTTCGTGATCGACCAGGCGGAGGTCGTCTACTGGGGCACCTGCCCCGACTGCGCGGCCGACCGACCCCGAAATGATTCGCCGCTCCCGGAAGGAAGTAAATGAGCTCCACCCAGGACAACCCCTCCAGCGCGCAGGGCGTGGACAAGAAGGCGGCGGCCGGGTGCCCGGTCGCGCACGACTCGGTGACTTCGCACGGCAGCGAGAGCGAAAACCCGGCGATCGACTCGCCGACGCCGAAGACGGGGGGCCGTCCGCGCACGAACAAGGACTGGTGGCCCAACCAGCTCGACCTGTCCGTGCTGCACGCGCACTCCTCGAAGGGCAACCCGCTCGGCGAGAAGTTCAGCTACGCCAAGGAGTTCGCGAAGCTGGACGTCGAGGCCCTCAAGCGCGACATCACCGAGGTGCTCACCACCTCGCAGGACTGGTGGCCCGCCGACTTCGGCCACTACGGCGGCCTGATGATCCGCATGAGCTGGCACGCCGCGGGCACCTACCGCATCCACGACGGCCGCGGCGGTGCCGGTGACGGCAACCAGCGCTTCGCCCCGCTCAACAGCTGGCCGGACAACGCGAACCTGGACAAGGCGCGCCGCCTGCTGTGGCCGGTGAAGCAGAAGTACGGCCAGAAGATCTCGTGGGCCGACCTGCTGGTGCTCGCCGGCAACGTCGCCCTGGAGTCGATGGGCTTCAAGACCTTCGGCTTCGGCTTCGGCCGCGTGGACGTCTGGGAGCCCGAGGAGATCATCTGGGGTCCGGAGGACGACTGGCTGGGCGACGAGCGCTACGTCAGCGACTCGGAGATGGCGCCCGAGGTCGGCGCAACCGAGATGGGCCTCATCTACGTCAACCCCGAGGGTCCCCGCGGCAGCGCGGACTTCGAGGCCGCGGCGCACTTCATCCGCGAGACCTTCGCCCGGATGGCGATGAACGACGAGGAGACCGTCGCCCTCATCGCCGGCGGCCACACCTTCGGCAAGACCCACGGCGCCGGCATCGCCGACGACCACGTGGGCCCGGAGCCGGAAGGCGCGAACCTCGAGGCCCAGGGCCTCGGCTGGCTGAGCACGCACGGCAGCGGCAAGGGCGCGGACACGATCACCAGCGGTCTCGAGGTGACGTGGACCGACAAGCCGACCGAGTGGAGCAACCGCTTCTTCGAGATCCTCTTCGGCTACGAGTGGGAGCTCACCACGAGCCCCGGTGGCGCCAAGCAGTACGTCGCCAAGGACGCGCCGGAGATCATCCCGGACCCGTACGACCCGAACAAGAAGCACAAGCCGACGATGCTCACGACGGACCTGTCGCTGCGCTTCGACCCGGTCTACGGCCCGATCTCGCGCCGGTTCCTGGAGAACCCGGACGAGTTCGCGCTGGCCTTCGCCAAGGCCTGGTACAAGCTGCTGCACCGTGACATGGGCCCGGTCAGCCGCTTCCTCGGCCCGTGGGTCGCCGAGCCGCAGCTGTGGCAGGACCCGGTCCCGGCCGTCGAGGGCGAGCTGGTCGGCGACGCCGACATCGCCGCCCTCAAGGCGAAGGTCCTGGAGTCCGGCCTTTCGGTCTCCGAGCTGGTTTCGACCGCGTGGGCGTCGGCCGCGAGCTTCCGCTCCACCGACAAGCGCGGTGGCGCCAACGGCGCCCGGATCCGCCTGGAGCCGCAGCGCAACTGGGAGGTCAACCAGCCCGAGCAGCTCGGCAAGGTGCTGGAGGTCCTCGAGGGCGTCCAGCGCGAGTTCAACGAGGCGGGCGGCGCGCAGATCTCGCTGGCCGACCTGATCGTGCTGGCCGGCTCGGCCGCCGTCGAGAAGGCGGCGCGCGACGCCGGCGTCGAGACGACCGTGCCGTTCCACCCGGGCCGCACCGACGCCTCGCAGGAGCAGACCGACGTCGACTCGTTCAAGGTGCTCGAGCCGCGCGCCGACGGGTTCCGCAACTACCTGCGCTCCGGCGAGAAGCTGCAGCCGGAGACGCTGCTCGTGGAGCGCGCCTACATGCTCGGCCTGTCCGCGCCGGAGATGACGGTGCTGGTCGGCGGCCTGCGCGCCCTCGGCAACAACCACGGCGGTGCCGCGCACGGTGTCCTCACCGACAAGCCGGGCGTGCTCACCAACGACTTCTTCGCCAACCTGCTCGCCCCGGGCACGAAGTGGAAGGCGGCGGAGTCGGCGGAGAACGTCTACGAGATCCGTGACGTGACGACCGACGAGGTCAAGTGGACCGCGACCGCGGTCGACCTGGTCTTCGGCTCGAACTCGCAGCTGCGGGCGCTGGCCGAGGTCTACGCCAGCGACGACGCCCACGAGAAGTTCGTGGCGGACTTCGTGGCGGCGTGGACGAAGGTCATGGAGCTGGACCGCTTCGACCTCGCCTGATCGGAGCATCGACGGGCCCGGCCGGTTTCCGGCCGGGCCCGTTTTTCGCGTCCGCCGCGATCTTGACATCGGGTGAGCGCCGACCTACCGTGAGTTCCACGCCGCCGGGTTGTCCAGACCATTTACCGTGAAGGGACACCCGATGATGCGTGTTCGTGCCCTGCTCGCCCTCCTGGCCATCCCGGCCCTGGCCGCGGCCACCGCCTCCCCCGCGCTGGCGGCGGACCCGTCCGTGGCCCCGGGCGGCAACTTCGACCTCTCGGTCTGGCAGCTGCAGGAACCGGTCGGCTCGCCGGGCAGCCCGACGACCATCTCCTCCTCCCGGCTCCAGGGACCGAACGGCTTCCAGGACAGCTACTTCTACACCGACACCCGCGACGGCGCGATGACGTTCTGGGCGCCGGAAAAGGGCGTCACCACGCCGAATTCGAACTACGCGCGCTCGGAGCTGCGCGAGATGAACCGCGACGGCTCGGCCGCGAACTGGTCGCTGAGCGGGTCGCACAAGCTGAGCGCGACCCTGCGCGTGGTCTCGGTGACGTCGAACGTGTGCGTCGGCCAGGTGCACCTCGGCACCGGCGGCTCGTCGACGAAACCGCTGCTGGAGCTGTACTACCGGGCGAGCGGGGACATCGTGCTGGGCACCGAGAACTCCCCCGACGGCGGCCAGACGGCCCACACCGTCGGCCACGTCTCCATCGGCAAGACGTGGACCTACACGATCGGCATCTCCGGCGGCAACACCATCGACCTCACGGTCAACGGGAGCACCACGCACTACGGCATCCCGTCGTCGTTCAAGCCGTACAAGCAGTACTTCAAGGCCGGCTCGTACAACCAGTCCTCTTCGGACAGCACGACGAAGGGGGCCAGGGTCGCCTTCTACGGCCTGAAGGTCACCCACGGCTGACGAAGGGCGGCCCGGCCGCCACCGGGCCGCCGTCGCCTCACCGCCAGCCCAGTTCCGGGGCCACGTGGGTGAGGATGTTCTCCAGCACGTGCGCGTTGTAGTCCACGCCGAGCTGGTTCGGGATGGTGAGCAGCAGCGTGTCCGCGGCCTGGATGGCCTCGTCCTCCTTGAGCTGCCGGACGAGCTCGTCGGGCTCGCCCGCGTAGGAGCGGCCGAAGATGGCCCGGGTGTTCTCGTCGATCATGCCGACCTGGTCGCGCGAGTGGCGGTCGCGGCCGAAGTACGCGCGGTCGGTGTCGTTCGTCAGCGCGAAGATGCTGCGGCTGACCGAAACCCGCGGCTCGCGTTCGTGGCCGGCCTCGGTCCACGCCTCGCGGTAGGCCTCGATCTGCTTGCGCTGCTGGACGTGCAGCGGCTCGCCCGTCTCGTCGTCCTTGAGCGTCGAGCTCTGCAGGTTCATGCCCAGCTTCGCCGCCCAGACACCGGTGGCGTTCGAACCCGAGCCCCACCAGATGCGGTCGCGCAGGCCCTCGGAGTGCGGCTCGAGCCGCAGCAGGCCCGGCGGGTTGGCGAACATCGGGCGCGGGTTCGGCTGCGCGAAGCCTTCGCCGTCGAGCAGCTTGAGGAAGAGCTCGGTGTGCTGCCGGGCCATGTCGGCGTCCGTCTCGCCCTCGCCGGGGGCGTACCCGAAGTAGCGCCAGCCGTCGATCACCTGCTCGGGGGATCCCCGGCTGATGCCGAGCTGGAGCCGGCCGCCCGAGATCAGGTCGGCGGCGCCCGCGTCCTCGATCATGTACAGCGGGTTCTCGTAGCGCATGTCGATCACGCCGGTGCCGATCTCGATCTTCGACGTCCGCGCGCCGATCGCCGCGAGCAGCGGGAACGGGCTGGCCGCCTGCCGCGCGAAGTGGTGCACGCGGAAGTACGCGCCGTCCACGCCGAGCTCCTCGGCGGCGACCGCCAGGTCGATCGACTGGTGCAGGAAGTCGGCGGCCGACCTCGTCTCGGAGTGCGCGCTCGCCGACCAGTGGCCGAACGAAAGGAAGCCAATCTTCTTCACACCCGCTCAGACGTCCGGCGAACGGGATTGATTCCCCGGTGTGAGCGGACCGACGGGTCGCTCGTTCCGGTGAATTCCCGCCCGTCCGCCGCCCGGCCGGGTACTCCGCCGCAAACGAGGAGGAGACGCATGCCCGACAACGACCTCACCGGATTCCTCATCATCGGCCTGGTGTTCGTGGTGGCCGACGGCCAGGTGCTCTACCGCGGCGGACGGCGCTACCTCAGCGGGCCGGAGGGCGGCGAGGGGACCGGCTCGCTGGCCTGGATGGTGGTGACCGTCTTCCACCTGGTTTCGTTCGGCGTGCTCGCGCTGCTCTCGGTCGTCGGGCCGCAGTGGTCGGGCTCGACGGCCGCGCTGGTCGGGCGGCTGGGCGTGTTCCTGCTGCTGATGGCCGTGGCCCACGTGCTGACGCTGGCCGTGCTCGCCCGCCGCCGTCAGGACCGGATCGTCGAGGAGCACTTCCAGGACCGCGAGACCGAACGGCCGGTGACCGAGACCGCCTACGTCCGGCCGGCCACCGAGGTGGTCGTCGAGCCGGCCGCGACGGACCCCGCGTGGCGCCCTGCCGTCACCCCGGTGCCCGGCCAGGAGGGCCCGCACCCGCGGGTGGCCCCCGATCTCGGCAACCACGGCCCGTACCGCACCTGACCTGCACCGCGGCGTTCACCGGATCGAAGGAATCCACCCCGCTTCACCCTGCCGCTCCCCCATCGGGCGTGATTGGATCTTGCCCGGCCGGTGCGCAAGGAAGGAAAACTGCGGTGCGAACGTCCCGAGCTGGGCTGGCGGTGGCGGTGTCGGTCCTGGTCGCGGCCACGGCGCCCGCCGCCGCGACCACGCCCGACCCGCTCGCGCCGTACCGGAGCCAGGAGGTCTCCTGGGGCACCTGCCCGTTCAAGCAGCGGAGCCAGCCCCACCCGGTGCAGTGCGCGCGGATCACCGTCCCGCGCGACTGGGCGGCCCCGTCGGCGGGCACCGACCTGCAGGTGGCGATCAGCCGCGCGGCGGCCACCGGCAGCAGGCAGGGCGCGATCCTGGTCAACCCCGGTGGGCCGGGCGGCCGGGGCACGTCGCTGGCGGGTGCGCTGGCCGGGCTGGAACCGACGGTCAACGAGCACTACGACGTCATCGGGATGGACCCGCGCGGCACCGGCCAGGAAGGCGGCACCGACGAGGGGTACGTGTGCCGGGTGCCGCTGGGGCGGCTGCCCGCGGACGACGACCTCGACGCCCGCGACCGCTCGGCGGAAAGCATCGCGCTGCACCAGCGGACGCCGCGCGTGCTGGCCGAGGCCTGCCAGAGCGACGCGCTCGCGCCGTTCATCACCACCTGGCAGACCGCGCACGACATGGACCTGATCCGCTCGCTGCTGGGCGACGGGAAGCTGAACTACCTCGGCTTCTCCTACGGCACCTGGCTCGGCGCCAAGTACGCGTCGCTGTTCCCGGAGCACGCCGGCCGGATGGTGCTCGACTCCAGCGTGAACTTCGAAGGCCGCCTGCAGGCCGCGTTCGAAGCGTTCCCGAAGATCGACCAGCGCCAGTTCGACCGCGTCTACGCGCCGTGGCTGGCGCGGCGGTTCCCCGACCAGCTCGGCAAGACGGCAGGCGAGGTCAAGGCCAAGTGGGAGAAGCTGCGGGCCTTCTTCAAGACCAAGGGCATCCCGCCGGACGACTTCGACTCGGTCTTCGTCGGCAACGGCAGCACCCGGCAGTGGATGACCGGCGCGCTGATCCTCACCAAGGGCGCGGCGGCGCTCGACGCGGCGGCCGCCACCCCGCCGCCCGCCGCGCTGCGCAGCGACCTCGACCGGGCGTCGCGGGCCGTCTTCGGCCGCCCGGCGGACCGGCTGACCGCCGACGACGTGGCGGCGGACCCGCCGGAGCCCGACTACGCGGACGTGCCCGGGACCCGGCTGGCCGTGGCGTGCGGTGACCAGCCGACGCGGACGGCGAGCTGGTACAAGCTGCTCAGCGACCTGCAGGGGCCGGCCTACCCGCTGTTCGGCTGGGCGTACGGCCTCAGCGAGGCGTGCGGCTTCTGGTCCGATCCGCCCCGACAGGAGCTGCCGACGCTCTCGGCGGCCGCCGCGAAGAACATCCTGGTCGTCCAGGGCGAGTTCGACCCGCAGACCGGCTACGAGCAGGCGGAGGCGGCGGCGCGGGCGGCCGGGATCCCGATGATCTCGGTGGCGGATTCGCCGTTCCACGGCCAGTACGCGGTGAGCGGCAATTCCTGTGTGGACGATCTGGTGAACGGCTTCTTCCTCGGCGGCAAGCGCCCGGCGGCCACCATCTGCCCCGGCGTCCCGCTGCCCGGGGAGCACCAGGTGTACCCCGTGCCGGGCCCGGCGGGCGAGCCGTCCCAGGCGGCGTCGCCCGCGCCGCGGGACGCCCACTCGAGTGTCCGGGAACGGCTCCAGGACGACATCAGCGCGGTCAACCGGGGTCGCTGATCCGGTAGGCCACCCCGGCCCGGTCGATGTCCTCCAGGTCTTCCGGGTACAGCCCCCGTCCGGTGAACCGCTCGACGGCGACCAGGCCCTTCTCGGTGCTGTCGCGGTAGTTCTCCAAGTCGAGCCCGGCCAGCGCCGCGGCGACGTCCTCGTCCGCGGACGGCCGGCTCAGTCCCGGTTCGAACGAGGTGAGCACTTCGCCGCCGCGGGCGAGCGACAGCCGCTTCACCGCGTTGACGTTCCAGAACATGCTCGCCGCCCGGCCGGCCCGGGACGCGGCGGTGAGCACGGACGCGTGCGAGCCGAAGTAGCCGTTCTCCTCGATCGCCACCACGACGCCGTCGAGGTCCAAGACCGCCAGCCACGGGTCCGCGTACGCCTCGCGCAGCTCGTCCAGCGGCTCGGGCCGGGCGGGGTCCGCGCCGAACGCGCGGACGACCTCCGCCGCCGGGAGACCGGTGGCCACGGTGACGGTCGCCGCCACCGTCAGGCGGGACCGCCCGATCCAGCGGTAACGCGCCTCGGGCCGGTCCACGACCGGCGGCTCCGGCTCGCCGCGCAGGCGGTGGCCGAGCCGGTCGGCCCGGGCGTGCACCACGGGCGGTCCGGCCGGCGCCGTCCAGATCCAGAGGTCGTAGCTTTCGGTCTCGGGGTCGTCGCGGCCGTAGGCGTGCACGCGGACGCGGTAGTCGCCGGGCCACGGCGGCGTCGTCACGCCCCCGCCGACGCCGGCCGAACCGTGCTCCGCGTGCCAGCTGAGGTCGACGACTTCTTCCCAGCCCAGGGTTTCCGCCGCGGCGGGCGGCTCGGCCAGCACCCGGACTCCCACCCGCACCGAGCCGTTCTCCGTGCCGGTGCGGACGACCACACCGCCGTCGGCGGCCTCCGCGAGACCGTTTCCGGCGAAGTCGCCGAAGGCCGGGAACTCGCCTTCGGCCAAGGCGAAAACGTGCTCGCGGACGTTGACGAACGCGCCGCCGGACTGCGGCAGCCGGTACTCGGCACGCTGCTTCTCCCGGACGGCCGCCGCGTAGCCGTCCGGCATCGGCCTCGAACGCAGCAGACTGGCGGCCGTCCCCAGGGCCATCCCGACGATGCCCGCGACGCCGGGCTGGCCGGTTTCGCGGGCGGCGATCGTCGCGATCACCAGCGCGATCGCGAGGTGGTGGGCGCCGTGCGCGGCCGCGATCGCGGCTTCGTCGCCCTCGGCGGTGTCGCCGGCCGGGAAGCCCGCGGTCAGCTCCGCCACCAGCTCGAAGAGCCCGGGCCGGGTGTGCGCGAGCAAGCGGGTCTCCCGCAGGGCTTCGGCTTCGCCGTCGGTGGTGAGGAAGCCGAAGCTGCCGTCCGGCGGCGGCTTCAGCGCGCTCGCGACCGGCGGCGCCGGGACCTCCAGCCGGGCCACGGTCAGTTCCACGGCGCCGTGCACCCGCTCGACGACCCACGCCGGCAGGGCCCGGAGCGCGGCCGCCAGTGCGGGCTCGTCCGGGAACCGGTGCGGCTCGGGCTCGAACCGCAGCCGGCCCAGCACCGCGGCGGGCGCGTCCGGGATCACGGCACGGACAACGGGCACGGCGGCCGCCACGGCGGCGGCAAGATCCTCCCCCATGCGACCCACTGTGCCAGAAACCGGGCCGCCGCAACGTTCATCCGGGCGAGCCTTGGTGTCACTTTTCCGGGACAGCGAAGATCGAGGAGCACCCCGCCCCGACGGATCCCGTCCCGAACCGGAAGGCCGCCCGTTCCCTCCCCGTCCCAGCCCGGTGACCCCGCGGTGACCCCGCGGTGACCCCGGCAAACGCCAACCTCGCTCGTACGGGCGAGCCGGTAGAACACGTCTGGCGGTGTACGCCTCCTCGTCCATCCCTTTGCCTGGAGGAACACCTCAGATCGCCCGGGACGGCTCCGCCGCCCGGCGATACCGGATCAGCTGTTCGGGGCGGCGATGATCTCGTGACCGAGGCCGGGGAAGAACACGAGCCGACCCGGCGGGCGCACCGGCTTCCCGCCGAAGTGCCGGCCGGGGAAGCGGCCGAACTGAAACGCCGGTATCTGGCCGGGGCCACGTTGAGCGCCCTGCTGGCGGATTTCGACGGCAGTTACCGGACGCTGCGCGCCGTCCTGCAGGAGCAGGGGGTCACCTTCCGGGCGCCACAGCCGATGACGCCGCCCGCGCCGCCCGGGCTGGTCGAGACCTATGCCAGTGGGAAGTCGATCATTGAAACGGGCCGTGCCTACGGTTTGGGGCGGGACATCACCAAACGCATGTTGCTCGAGGCCGGCGTGGAACTTCGCGGACGGGGACGGCCACCGAGGTCGCCGTCCACCGGATCCGATTTCACCGACGCTCAGTAATAACGCCAGTGCGCCGGCATGCACGCCATCACGACGGGCATCACAGCGAGCATGCCCGCGATGGCGGTCAACACCAGCGGATGCGATCGAACACGCTTCAACTCGTCACCTTCGGGGTGAGGCGGCTGTCGTATCGGCAGCCACGCTTTTACTGGGGTGGCGAGACAGTAGCGCAGCGATTTATCACCCGTTGCGGGGGGTCGGTGCACGATCCAGCGACCCAATACTCACCGAGATGACGATTCCGTGGACAACATGAACCTGATTCACACTGCCGAGTGATTCTGCCGCACGGCGGTGTGGGCCATCAATTCTGTTGGTGACAGTTCTTGATGACGCTCCGCAGCAATGGCTCAGCGGCCGCGTCGAGAAGTCGACTCGAGCCGCTCGTCGCCGGAAAACGACAACCGCGGCGACGGCATCGCCACCGTGTCGCGCTCGCCGTCCCTCGCCGGCGGGACCGCCGCCGAATCCAGCTCCGCCAGCACCGCCTCGATCCGCTCGGCCTGCCCGACGCGTTCCCGGTCGCGGAACAGCCGTGCGGCGCGCTGCCACAACCGGCGGGCGTCGTCGATGTTGCCGCGGTCCAACAGGATTCTCGCCAGGGAGGCCATGGCCCGCCCCCGTCCCGTCGCGTGCCCCGACCGTTCCGCGAGCTCCACCGCGCGGTGGGCGTGGCGCAGGGCCGCGCGGTCGTCGCCTTCGGCGTGGCGCAGCCGCGCCAGGACGGTGTTCAGCTTCATCGCCGCCGGGAGGTGCTGGCTCTCGTCCATCAGGCGGGCCGCCCGGGCGCACTGGTCGCCGGCTTCGCCGTGCCGGCCTATCCGGGTCAGCAGGTCGCCCAGGGCGATGTGGGTCCGGATGCGGCCAGGGCCGTCGTCGATGCGCTCCCGCAGCGCCAGGGCTTCCCGGTACAGCCCCAGCGCGTCGAGCTGGTGGCCGCCCTGCTCCAGCAACGCGTCCGCGAGCCGGTGCAGGGCCGCCGCGCACCGCTCGGGCTCGCCCAGCGCCCGCGCCGCCTCGAGCGTTTCGCGCAGCATCGTCACGGCCTGGTCCACCCGGCCGGCGTGCAGGTGCCGCCGCGCCATGTTCAGCATCACCGTCACCCGGCCGATCCCGATGCCGTGGGCGTCGACCAGCCGCAGCGCCGCCCGCAGGTACGGCTCGGCCTGGGCGTCCTGGCCCATCAGGAGCAGGACCTGGCCCAGGTCGTTGAGGCTCGAGGCCTCCGCGTACGCGTTGCCCACCCTGGCGGCCGTGGCCGCGGCGACCGTGAACCCGGCGATGATGTCACCGAAGTGACCGTGGAAGTCGAACACGTCGGCCGTGAGGGACGGCAGGGTGAAGGCGATCTCGGGCAGGCCGGCTTCCGCCGCGAGCCCGACCGCGGCGGTGAGGGTCGTGCGTTCGCGCAGGATCCACTGCCGGGCCGCCGCCGGGGTGGTGAACCGCGCCGCGGTGACGTCCGTACCGGTGCGCGGCAGCTCCGGCCGGTCGCGCCCCGGGTACACCGTCCGGTGGGCCTCGTAGGCGGTCAACAGGTAGAACTCCAGCAGCCTCCGGCGCGCCGCCACGCTGTCCGCCAGCTGCCGCGCCAGCGACTCCGCGTACAGCTGCAGCAGGTTGTGCACGCGGTAGCGGTCGAGGTCGCCCGGCTGCTCGATGAGGTGCGCGGCCACCAGCACGGCCAGCGACTGCCGCACCTGCGACAGCGGCCGCCCGTCCGCCGCGGCGATCGCGTCCGACGCCACCTCGGCGCCGGGGTGCAGACCCAGCAGCGCGAACGTCCGCCGCTCGGCGGGCGGCAGGCCCTGGTAGGACAAGGTGAACGCCGAGCGCAGGCTGCGTCCGGGCCAGTCGCCGTCGTTGCCGACGTCCAGCAGCATGTCCGCGTCGCGCAAGGCTTCCGCCAGCGTCACCAGCCGCATTCCGGTCCGCGCCGCGGCGCGGACCGCCACCAGGGTCAGCGCCAAGGCGTTGCCTTGGCACAGCTTCACCAGAGCGGCCACCCCGGCCGGGTCCTGGCGGGCCCGCGGCCCGATCCGCCGCTCCAGCAACGCCCGCGCCGCGTCCGCCGACAGCGGCGCCACCGTCACCACCGGGCTCGGCCGGGCCGCGAGCAGCGCCGACAGCCGCTGCCGTGTCACCACCACGACCGTGCACTCCGCCAGCACCCGCAGCACCGGCTCGACCTGGTCGGTGCGGGCGACGTTGTCCAGCACCACGAGCAGACGACGGCGCCGCAGCAAACGAGTCAGCCGCGCGGCCCGCGCCACCGGGGAGACGATCTCGTCGACCTTCACGTCGAGCAGTTCCAGCAGGAGCTCGACGACGTCGGCCGCCGACGCGCCCGCGACCTGGCCGTCCCCGCGCAGGTCCAGCAGCACCACGCCGTGCGGGTAGCGGTTCGCCGCCCGGTGGGCCCACTTCAGCGCGACCGTCGTCTTCCCGACGCCCGGCCCGCCGGTCAGCATGACCACGTCCGCGCGCGGCAGGCCGGCCGAGTCCACGGTGAACGCGTCGAGCTCGGCGAGGACGGCTTCGCGGCCCACCACGCCGTCGACGTCGGGCGGCAGGTGCCAGACCGCGGGCAGCCCCGGTTCGCCGTCGCGCGGATCTTCGGCGGCCGCGGGGACCGGGGCCGTGGGCGCGGGGAACGGTGCCGCGCCGGGTTTGATCACCTCGTTGTAGACGGCGAGCAGTTCGTCGGCCGCGTGCAGGTCGCCGCATTCCTGGAACTCTCGGCGGACGCGGCGGAAGTACTCGGTCGCCTCCAGCGCCCGCCCGGCGGCGACGAGGGCGCGGACCCGCAGCTTCACCAGGCTCAGCTCCAGCGGATGGGTGAGGTCGAGCTCTTCCAGACGGGCCACCGCGAATTCCGTCTGCCCGAGCAGAAGCTGTTGCGCCGCAAGGAACGCGTTGGCCGGGACCCACTCGTTGCGCGCCCACCTCAGCCGCCACTCGCCGGCGACCTCGGTGCGCAGGCCGGTCAGCGGCTCGTCCCGCCGCAGGCGCACCGCGGCCGACGCCTCCACGTGCGCGCGGTCGTGCTGCCCGCGGTCGTGGAACTCCCGCGCGCGGGCCATCAGCACGCGGAACCGGTGGTAGTCGATCCGGCGGAGGTCGACGTCCAGCCGGCAGCCCGCCTTGCCGATGCTGATGTCCGCGTCGACGCCGTCGGCCTGGAACACCTGCCGCAGCCGGGCGCCGGCCTGGCGGAGTGCCCCCAGCGCGTCCCGCGGCGGGTTTTCGTGGTCGGCCCACACCCAGTCCACCACGGTGTCCACCGCAACCAGCCGATCGGGATTCGCGAGCAGCGCCGCCAGCACCTGGCCCGGCCGGCCGCGGACGGGTTTCACGTCCATATTCCCGTGCAGAAGCAGAGCCGTTTGCCCGAGAATTCCGAACCCGATTTCCATCAGATCCCCTCCCCGCGGCGAGCCGTGACGCCGCCCCTCTCCGCCCACGGCATTTTCGCATTACCCACCGTGAACTACCAGGTCACGGCCGCAAGTGTCCGGAAATGACGATCTTCGTCGATCCATTGTCAAGATGGTGAACAGCAGGCCAAACCCGCTTTTCCGGCTCGCCGCGCAGTCTGGTGACAGTTTTCGGACAGCGAGGGAGAAACACATGACCGAGACGAGCTGGGTCCGCAGTCCCGTCGGGCGCGCCGACCGGCACTACGCCACGCGGTGCGGCACCAAATCCGTTCTGGTGCTGGTTCCGCACCCCGTCGCCGGCACCCGGTTGTTCGACCTGCTGCCGCTGCTCGAAGCCGACCACCGCGTCCAGGTCGTCTTCACCGACCCCGAAGCGGGCGACAACTGGCAGGCGGCACAGGCCTTCCTGCGTTCCCACGGCGGCGTCGTGCTGCCCTGGCCCCAAGCGCGGCGCAGCGAGTTCGACCTCGTGCTCGCCGGCAGCACCCGGGGTCTCGACGACCTCGCCGCACCCACCCTGCTGGTCCCCCACGGCGGCGGGCTCGGCCAGTACCGGCCGTGGCGCCCGCCGGACACCGCCGTGCCGCGGCCGCGGCACCACGGCACCGGGCTGGACCCCGACCAGCTGATGCGGAACGGCCGGCTTCGCGCCGACGCGCTCGCGCTGGTCCACGACCGCGAGCACGCCCTGCTGGCCCGGGAGTGCCCGCAGGCGCTGCCCGCCGCGGTGGTGACCGGTGACATCGCCCTCGACCGGCTCACCGCCAGCCTCCCCCACCGCGGCCACTACCGGCGGGCGCTCGGGGCGGCCGACGACCAGGAGGTCGTCGTGGTCACCTCCACCTGGTCGCCGCGCTCGGCGTTCGGCCGCCACCCCGGCCTGTTCGACGACGTCCTCGCCGAGCTGCCGGGTGACCGCTTCCGGGTGGTCGGGGCGCTGCACCCGAACATCTGGGCCCACCACGGCGCCTGGCAGGTCCGGTCCTGGCTGGCCGACGCCCTGCGTGCCGGGCTCGTGCTCGTGCCACCCGAAGAAGGCTGGCGGGCGGCGCTGGCCGCGGCCGACCACGTGATCGGCGACTACGGTTCGGTCACCGCCTACGCGGCGGCCGCGGGCGCCGCCGTCCTGCTCGAGCACACGCCGGGCCAGCCGCTCCTGGACGGCACGCCGGCCGCGGTCCTGGCCCGCCGGACCCCCCGCCGCCGGCACGACCGTCCGTTGCCGCCGCAGCTGGCCGCCGCGCGAAAAGCCCGTGACCGCACCGGGCTTCCCGAGCTGATCCGCGGACTGCTCAGCTCGCGGCCCGGGGAAGCGGGGCGGCTGCTGCGACGCACGATGTACCGGCTGCTCGGCCTGCCCGAACCGGCCCGCGGTGTCCCCGCTTCGCCCGTCCCGCTCCCGGTCCCGGTGGCGGCATGAGCGGCCACGAACACCGGATCGCCGTGACCCGCACGCCGTGGCCACGCTCACCTGCTGGCGTCACCGGCGCGGTACCGCGGTCGGCACCGGCCCGGACAGCGGCGTCCGGGCGACACTGGCCGACCTCGTGGTGACGCCGCCCCGGCCGTGCCTGGCCGAGGGGTACGCGAGCCTGGCCGCGACCTTCGCCCGGTTGCCCGGGCTCGCCGTGGCCGCGGTGCCCGTCGGCCACGGCGCCTGCCTGCTCGGCGACCGGTCCGGCGGCACCGCGCGCGTCGACGGCGTTCCGGCCGAACTCGCCGCCGTGGCCGTCCACCTCTGGCTGGCCTCCGGGCGACGGCTCGACGCACTCGGGCCGGTGCGCGCCGACGGACGCCCGGGTGGACCCGCAGAGCCGAGCTGCGAAGACCCCGCCGGCTGCCACGGCGATCTGGTGGTCGTGGCCGGACAGCAGCTGCTCCGTCTTGCTTTTGCGCGTCCGCAGGCGGCAGAAAATCTGTTGTGGCGAAGGTAGACATTCGGTGACGGCCGTGGTTAACATTCTTGGTGTACCGAGAAAGACACGGAAGGAAGGGAACGGGACCATCATGGGATCGCCCGCAGCGGCCCGGTAGCGCCGCGCGGGTGCCGTAGGCCCATCGAGTTCGGAGGTGGTGCTCGGTCACGGATGAGCGATCCCCGCGCCGACCGGCTTCGGGCCGGGCGCGGGAAGCCGGCGGACACGCCGGCCGGCAATGGTGAAACCCAACCTTTCGAGGACCCCGGGCGCCGTCGACGGCACCCGGGGTCCTTCTGATGTGGAGGTGGAATGGTCCCCGACGGGGAAAGACCGGCAGCGCCCGGAAATCTCGACGACGAGCACTACCCCGGCTACACGATGGGCCGCGCGGCGGACCTGCTGGGCACCACCCAGGGCTTCCTGCGCAGCCTGGGCGAAGCGGGCCTGATCACCCCTCAGCGGTCGGCCGGCGGCCACCGGCGGTACTCCCGGCACCAGCTGCGCCTGGCCGCGCGGGCCCGCGAGCTGGTCGACCAGGGAACGGCCGTCGACGCCGCCTGCCGGATCGTCATCCTCGAAGACGAGCTGCGCGAAGCCCGCCGGCTCAACCGGGCCCTCCAAGGCGAAGCCGAAGCCTGAGATCGTCCACAGTGGAGTGATCGAGCACGGCGGCCGGTGTGGCTGTGGACCCGTGTGCCGCCGGTGTGCACGTAGGTACCCGCCGAACATCAGCGGTGGAGCACCCTTGACGTCCCCCGGTGCCGGATGCTCTCATTCCTGGGAGCGCTCCCAGCCAGTCGAAACCTTCGAACACCGGATCAAAGGGAGTTCAATGAAGCGCTCCATCGCTGCGCTGGCGGCCGCCGGCGCGACGGTTCTCGGCGGCACGGCCGTGCTCGCCATGCCGCAGGCTTCGGCCGCCGCCCAAGGCTGCCGGGTCGACTACACCGTCACCAACCAGTGGCAAGGCGGCTTCCAGGCCGGGGTCAAGATCACCAACCTCGGCGACCCGATCACCGGCTGGTCGCTCCGGTTCACCTTCCCCGACAGCGGACAGAAGGTCGCCCAGGGCTGGAACGCCACCTGGTCGCAGTCCGGGGCGACCGCGACCGCCGCCAACGCCGACTGGAACCGGACCCTCGCCACGGGTGCCGCCGCCGACCTCGGCTTCACCGGCACCACGACCGGCGCCAACCCGACACCGGCGTCGTTCACCCTGAACGGCGTCACCTGCACCGGGTCGACGACGACCACCACCACGCCGACCACGCCCACGACCCCCACCACGACCACCACGCCGTCTCCCGGCGGCACTCCGCTCGCCGCCAACGGGCAGCTGCACGTCTGCGGCGTCCACCTGTGCAACGAAGCGAACCGGGCGATCCAGCTGCGCGGCATGAGCACGCACGGCCTCCAGTGGTTCGATTCTTGCTACAACGACGCGTCCCTGGACGCCCTCGCGAACGACTGGCACGCCGACCTGCTCCGCATCGCCATGTACGTGCAGGAAAAGGGGTACGAGACGAACCCGGCGTGGTTCACCGACCGGGTCAACACCCTCGTCGGCGAGGCCGAGGAACGCGGCATGTACGCGATCGTCGACTTCCACACCCTCACCCCGGGCGACCCGAACTACAACCTCGACCGCGCCAAGACGTTCTTCGCCGCGGTGGCCGCGCGCAACGCCGCCCGGAAGAACGTGATCTACGAGATCGCCAACGAACCCAACGGCGTCAGCTGGACCTCCATCAAGTCCTACGCCGAGCAGGTCATCCCGGTGATCCGCGCCGCCGACCCGGACGCCGTCGTGATCGTCGGCACCCGCGGGTGGTCGTCGCTCGGCGTGTCCGACGGCTCCGACGAAACCGAGATCGTCAACAACCCCGTCAACGCCACGAACATCATGTACACGTTCCACTTCTACGCCGCCAGCCACAAGGACAACTACCGCGCCACGGTGAGCCGGGCGGCCACGAAGCTGCCGCTGTTCGTCACGGAGTTCGGCACGGTGACCGCCACCGGCGGCGGCACGCTCGACCAGGCGAGCACCACGGCCTGGCTCGACCTGCTCGACCAGTTGCAGATCAGCTACGCGAACTGGACGTACTCCGACGCCGACGAAAGCAGCGCCGCACTGCAGCCGGGCACCTGCGCGGGCCGCGACTACGGCACCGGCCGGCTGACCGCGTCGGGCGCCCTGGTCCGGAGCCGGATCGCCACGCCGGACCACTTCTGAGCACCGGGCGGGGTTCCGCGCGCGGAACCCCGCCCCTTCTCAACCGTCAGGTTGACAACACGCGAGCCCCGCCCTACATTCTTGCTCAAACGAAGAGTTGAGGAAGAACCGGTGGACGAAGACAGCGAGCGGCTCAACCGGGTGTTCGCGGCACTGGCCGACCCCACGCGGCGCGATCTGGTGGCGCGGCTGGCCGGCGCGGACGCGACCGTCGGCGAGCTGGCCGAGCCGTACGACATGAGCCTCCAGGCCGTCTCCAAGCACGTGAAGGTGCTGGAGGAGGCCGGTCTGGTGACCCGCAGCAAGGACGCCCAGCGCCGTCCCGTCCACCTCGATGCCGAGGTGTTCGACCTGATGACCAAGTGGATCGAGCGGTACCGGCGGCAGGCCGAGGAGCGCTACCGGCGCCTCGACACCCTGCTGGGCCGCATGGCCGGCGAGGATGCCGGGCCCCGGGAAGCCCGCCCCCGAAAGGACGCGTCATGACCATGGCGAAGTACGAAACCGAAATCCTGGCCGACGAGAAGGTGCCGACCATCCGGCTCGTCCGGGAGTTCGACGCCCCGCCCGCGCAGGTGTTCCGCGCCCACGTCGACCCCGAGCTGTACGCGCAGTGGGTCGGGCCGCACTCGATCACCACGAGGATCACGCGGTGGGACGCGCGCACGGGCGGCGAGTGGGCTTTCGCCAGCGATCGCGGGGGCGAGGAGATCGCCGCGTTCCACGGCAGCTTCCACGAAGTGCGCCCGGACGAGCGGATCGTGTGGACGTTCACCTACGACGGCGAGCCCGACAACGTCGCACTGGAAACCCTGACCCTGGAAGAACTCGACGGCGGCCGCACCCGGCTGCGGGTGCTGAGCGTGGTGGCGGACTTCGCCACCCGCGACGGCATGCTGGCCAGTGGCATGGCCACCGGGATCAACGAGGGGTACGCCAAGCTCGACGACCTGCTCGCGAAGGAAGCCTGAAATGACCTCGACCCCCACGGGCCCCGCCCGGCAGCACGCCTCCGAAGCCGCCCGCTTCGCCGAACTGGTCGAGTCGGCCGCACCCGGCGACTGGGCGCGGCCGGCCCCGGTCGCGGGGTGGACGGCGCTCGACGTCGTGCGGCACCTGGTCGAGTGGCCGCGCGGCTTCCTCCGCGGCGCCGGGATCGACCTGCCGGCACTGGACGTCGACGCCGACCCGGCCGGCGCCTGGAAGCAGCACGCCGCCGACATCCAGGCCATCCTCGACGACCCCGCCGGGCGCGTGCTCAGCAACCCGCACACCGGCGACCGGCCGGTGGACGAGGCGATCGACCAGTTCTACACGGGCGACGTCTGGCTGCACTCCTGGGATCTCGCCAAGGCCCTCGGCCGCGAGCCCGACCTCGGCGAGGAACGCTGCGCCGAGGCGTTGGCGGCGATGCGGCCGATGGAGCAGATGCTGCGCGACAGCGGCCAGTTCGGCCCGGCGGTGCCGGTGGACGACACCGCTCCGGCGCAGGACAGGCTGATGGGCTTCCTCGGCCGCGACCCGGCCTGGCGGGGCTGAGGTTCCGTCACGGCCAGACGCGGGCGAGCCGTTCGAACGTCTCCGGCTCGCTGTGCACGGGCACCACGCAGAGCAGGTGCCCGCCGGGCGCGCGCAGGGTGTGGCACTCCAGCCAGCGGGAGACCGGTTCCGCGCCCAGTGCGGTCAGGCGCGCGACCTCCGCCGTCACGTCGTCGGTCTCGATGTCGACGTGGTAGCGGGGTTCGCCGTCGATCGCCTGGACGTCGAGGAGCAAGCCGGGCAGTGCACCGTCCAGCGTGGTGAACTGCTCTTCACCCGCCACCGGGCGGGCCGGCGCCCCGAGCGCGGCCGACCAGAACGTCGCGGCCTGGCCGGCCTGGCCGGCGGGCGTGTCGATGAAGATCCCGAACAACCGGCTGCGGTGCATGCCGTGAGGTTACCGGCGATTGACAAACGGCCGGTGCGCGGAGGACTCTGGGAGCGCTTCCAGAGATCGCCGCCGGGGCCGCTTCCGCCTGCCGCGGTACCCGCCAGGCGGAAGGAGAGTCCATGGGATCCGCCTCCCGCCGGCCGGCCGCGCGCCCGGGTGTGCTCGCGGTGATCGCCCTGCTCGTCGTGGGTGTTTCCGTGCTGTGGCCCTGGAAGTCGGGTGCCGCACCGGCCGCGCCCATCATGGGCAACGCCACCCACTTCGACGCGCTCGGCGCCCCCTACGGCGGCTGCGGCCTGCCGCAGGACGTGCTCGACGCGCCGGATTTCGTCGCCCTCAACGTCTACAACACCCCCGGCGACTACAGCTTCTACCCCCGGCCGATCCCGCCTTCGCAGGCCGCGAAGATCGGCCTGTGGGACAACGGCCGCAACTGCGGGCGGTTCGTGCAGGTCACCATCGGCGACTACTGCACCGGCGTCAACGACGGCGCGCCGGGACAACCGTTCTGCCGCAACGGTTCCTGGGTGACCGACGGGTACGCCGGCGCCCAGCTGACCATGGTCGTCGCCGACAGCTGCGGCGACTCGAACGCCTGGTGCCGCGACGATCCCGGGCACCTGGACCTCTCGACCGCGTCGCTCAACCGGTTCGTGAAGAACGGCGTCCCGGTCGGCGACATGAACCCCGCGCACTGGAACAACCGGCGGGTCTCGTGGTCCTACGTGCCCGCGCCGAACTACACCGGCGACCTGAAACTCGGCTTCCTCCAAGGCGCACAACGGTATTGGACGGCCATCGCCGTGTCCCACCTGCCCAACGGCGTGCACGGGGTCGAATTCCTCGGCGCGGACGGCAGCTGGCAGCAGGCGCAGCCGGACAGCGACCTCGGGCAAGCCTTCCTCATCGGCCCGACCGCCACGGCGGGCACCGCGTACGCGATCCGGGTCCGCGACGCGAGTGACGCGCTCGTCAACGACGGCCGCGTCTACCGCTTCACGTTGCCCGACCAATGCCTTTCCGGCTGCGCGGCCGCCTACACCGGGATCAACTACACGACCGGGACCAGCACTCCCCCGACGAATCCCACGACGACGACTCCCACCACGACGACCACGACGACCACCCCGGCCGGTGCGTCGTGCGCGGTGACCTCGGCGGTCACGTCCTCGTGGAACGGGGGCCACCAGCTGGAGTTCACCGTGAAGAACACCGGCTCCGTTCCGCTGACCGGCTGGACGACGGCGTTCTCGTTCGCGGGCGACCAGCAGGTGACGAACTCCTGGAACGCCGCGGCGACCCAGTCCGGCCGGCAGGTGCGGGCGGCCAACCAGGCCTACAACGGAACCCTGTCCGCCGGGGCGACGACGACGTGGGGTGCCGTCGTGACCGGCTCCGCCCAGGCACTCGCCGAACTGGCCTGCACCGCCCGCTGAACGTCAGCGGACCGTCGCCCAGAACCCGGTCAGCACCGCGGCGGCGCGACCCGGGTCGTGGGTCATCCACCAGTGATTCGCGCCCTCGAGAACAGCGACCTGGGCACCGGCGCGCGCGGCCGCCCGGCGGCGTTGTTCTTCGGTGCCCGCCACCCGGTCGGCCGTGGCCAGGATGGCGAGACCCGGCCGGGCCGCCGCCCGCTCCAGCGGCAAGCCCAGCCCGGGCTCGCCCGCGGACCGGTAGACGGTGAGCACCGCCCGGCCCATCGCCTCGTCCTGCCCCGCCGCGACGCGGGCCGCGACGGCCCGGCCCATCCCCCGCTCGACCAGTACCGCCGTGCGCGCTTCGGCCGTGCCGCCGAACCTCGCCGCGACGTCGGCCTCACCCACCCCCGGTGTCCGCCAGCGGCGGGCGAGTTCGTGCCATTCGTAGCCCGGGTCGTACCTGCCGAGCGCGTCGCTGACCCAGCTGCGAACCAGCTCCGGGCGGCTCAGCACGACGTTCACGACGTGCCCGCCACCGAGGTCGTGGCCGACCAGGTCCACCGGCTCGCCGAACGCTTCGAGCTCGCCCACCAGCCAGTCGCGGTAGTCCGCGTGGGCCGCGCCGAACCCCGCGGGCAGGGGCGCCCCGAAGCCGGGTGGCGACCGGCAGACCACGTCCGGGCGGGCGAGTTCCGCCAGCAGCAGGTCCCAGACCGCCGCCGTCTCCGGGTTGCCGTGAACGAACACCGCGGGCATCAGGCTCCCACCGGCGTGGTCGGCTGCAGCACCGATTCGACCAGCGCCTCGGTGCGCAGATGGGTGATCGCCTGGTACTCGGGGTCGCGGACCATGGCCGCGAAGGCCTGCCGGTCCGGGTAGCGGACCAGCACGACCATGTCCCACGCCTGGCCGTCTTCGGCGACCAGCGCCGGGCCGCCGTGCCCGAGGTACTCCACTTCGAGGCCGTAACGGGGGTTGAGCTCGCGGCGGAGGGCTTCGGCGTAGCGCTGGTAGCTCTCCCGGCCACCGTCCGGGCGGAACCGCAGCAGGTTGAGCATCACGACCGGGCCGCCCGGGTCGTCGGCGAGCAGGGCGTCGAGGGCGTGGTCTGGAATTTCGATCATCAGGACCTCCTGGCGCCCACCCTACACATACTTGTTGGGCAACACGCAAGTTAGTTTGCTAGACTCCGATCATGCGCCGCACCCAGCAGGAACGCCGCGACCAGGCCGAAGCCGCGCTGCTGACCGCCGCCGCCGAACTCGTCGTCGAGCAGGGCGTGCGGTCACTGACCCTCGCCCGCGTCGGGGAACGCGCCGGGTACAGCCGCGGCATCGTCACCCACCACTTCGGCGGCAAGCAGGCACTGGTCGAACGGCTCGCGCGGGCCACGCAGACCGGGTTCGTCCCGGGCCTGGAAGACCGGCCACCGGGGCTCGACCGCCTGCTGCGGCTGATCGACGGCTACCTCGGCGAGCTCGGCCGGATCGGCGTGTTCAACCAGGCTTTCCTGCTGCTGTGGGCGGAATCCGCCACCCAGCCGGAGCTGGCTCCGATCTTCCGCGAGCGGGACGCCGCCTTCCGCGCCGACCTGCGCGAAGACGTCGAGGCCGGGATCGCGGACGGCAGCATCGAGGCGAGCGCCGCCCCCGGCGAAGTCGCGACCGCGGTCGTCGGGCAGCTGCGCGGGATCGCGCTGCAGCGGCTGCTCGATCCGGGCAGCGTCGACACCGAGGCACTGCGCCGGAGCGTCACCGGCCAGTGGCGCCGGGCGCTGACCCCTTAGGCTCGGCGTCTTACCCGGAGGGAGGTGACGGCGTGACCGAACGCGGGCGGCTGCCGCGCGTCAAGCGCGTGACGATCGAGGACGTGGCCCGGGAGGCCGGCGTCGGGCGGCAGACGGTTTCGCGGGCCCTGCGCGATCTGCCGGAGATCGCCCCGGACACCCGCGAGCGCGTGCTGGCGGCGGCGACCCGGCTCGGCTACCGGCCGAGCGCGCTGGCGAAGGGGATGCGCACCCAGCGGTCGGACGTCATCGCCCTGATCGTCTCCGACATCGCGAACCCGTTCTACCCGGCCGTGGCGCGCGGGGTGTACGACGCGGCGGAGGCCGCCGGCTGCAGCGTCGTGCTGTACAACACCGACGCCGACCCGGGCCGGGAGCGCGACGCTGTCGAGGACGCGCTGGCCCGCTCGGCGCGCGGGGTCGTCGGCTTCTTCTACGGCATGCCCGACGACGTCTTGGCGGATTACGCGCGCTCGGTGCCGCTGGTGGTCGCCGACCGGGAACTGCCGGCGGAGACGGCGGCTTCGGTGTGCAACGACTTCGCGACCGGCACCGCGGCGGCCGTCGAGCTGCTCGCGCGACGGCCGGACGCCTGCCTCGGCATGCTGGACAGCTCGGTCGGCGTCGCGGTCGACGAACGACGGCTGGCCTTCGTCACCGCCTGCGCGGCACTGGGCTTCGGTGACGTGTCGGCGCGGATCGTCCAGGGACCGCCGACCATCCCGGGCGGCACGGAGGCGGCCGGGCAGCTGCTTTCGGAGTGGCCCGAGGTCAACGGCATCTTCGCGTTCAACGACCTGATGGGCATCGGGGCGGTCCAGGCGGTGCTCGCCCGCGGGGGCGCGGTGCCGCGGGACTGCGCGGTGGTCGGCTTCGACGACCTGGAGATGTCGGCGTACCTGAACCCGCCGCTGAGCACGGTCCGGATCGACAAGTACGACCACGGCCGGGCCCTGGTGCGCGCCCTGCTGGCGGACACCGCCGACCGGATCTCGCTGCCGGTTTCGCTGATCACCCGCGCGACCGCCTGAGGCGAGCCGCGATGCTGGCTTTCCCGGCGCTGCAGCGGTTCTGGCGCACCGGGCCGGCGGCCGGGGCGGATAAGGATTGACCCGGCCGGGAGGTCAGTGTGCGCGCAGGGCGTACCGGCGCTCCGCATAGGCCAGATCGTCCCGCCACAACCGCGCGGCAGCCCGGCGCATGAGCGGACGCAACAGCGGCGCGAACCGGGTGGCGTGGGCGAAACCGGGCCGGTCGGACGCGGCGATCGTCGCCTCGATCACGGCCGTGCGCGGGCGGCCGTCGGGACCGGGGCCGAGCGGGGTCGCGTGCGTTTCCACCACGCTGCCCGTGCCCTCACCGTCCACAATGGTCATCAGCACCGTGCGGGGGCCCGGGCAGGTGAACTCGGCGACCACCGGGACACCGATCTTCCCGGCCAGCCGGAACGTCACCTCGACGACGAACCGGTCGTCGGCCTCGGCGACGTCGACGCCCTGCGGCGCCGACAGCACGCGCAGCCGCGCGAACGAGTACGGGTGGAACCAGGCGCCGTGCCACGGGTCGAGGCGGTTGGCGACGACGTCTTCGGGCTCGCAGGTCCCGGTCAGCGTCGCCACGGCGTCGACCGTGGTCCCGGCCGGGCGGACCGGCACGATCGGCCGCTCGGTGGGCGGTTCGCCGCCGATCCGGTCCAGGCGGACCCAGGCGAGCACGCCGTCGTCGTGGGACGGCAGCGCCGTCCACCCCGGACGGCCCGCGCCGACGCGCAGGCCGTGCCACCGGCAGACCAGCTCACCGCAGTGCACGCGCGCCTGCTCGAGGGGCGCGCCGAGGTGGGGGCACGCGCCGGGGCCGACGAGCAGCGCGCCGTCCGGCCCGCGCCACGCGACCAGCTCGCGGCCGCCCACCCGCACCCCGAACGGCCGGTCGGGGCGGATCTCCCGAGCCGCGGCGAAGACGAACCAATTGCCCGACGGGCGGGCGCCCGCCCGCTTGACCGCGGCCTCGATCAGCGCGGGACTGCAGTCGGCGTAGGTGGGCTCCTGGCGCGCCCACGCCGGCTCGCGGAACGGCTGCACCGGCCACCGCGCCGGCCAGCGCTCGATCACCTGCCGCTTGAGGTCCACCGGACGCGCTCCCGCCTGCCACCGCCGGCCGAGGAGGCCGGCACGCGAGTCATCCTCGGGCATGTGGAGCGATTGCGCAACGCTTTCGCGGGTGCCGGGCGCGGGTTCACGCCTTCAGGCGTTCGGTGGCCAGCTCGAGGGCGGCGGCCAGGTCGTTGACCCAGGGGACGTCCCGCTCGATCAGGTTCTCCCAGCCCGGGCCCGCCGTGGCGACGTCGAAGCCACGCCGCCGCAGCCGCCGGGCGAGCAGGTCGTCGGCGGTGCCGGCGGACATCGACCACAGGAACACGACGACCGGATCGAGCTTGGCCGCGACGGCGACCGTCGTCTCGGCGGGCACCATCTGCCCCAGGTGGACCGCCGGGATGCCGACCTCCACCATGGCGGCGCGCAGCACCTCCATCGGCAGGCTGTGCCGCTCCTGCGGGCAGCAGGCCAGCAGCACCACCCGGCCGGGCGGGGTGTTCGCGAAGCCGGCGCCGTAACGCTGCAGCGCCAGGGAGATCTCGCCGGTCAGCGCCCATTCGGCCTCGAAGCAGACGTCGCCGCGCAGCCAGCGGCCGCCGAGGTGGCGCAGCACCGGGACGAGCACCTCGGTCCACGCCGCGGCCGGGCCGAGCGCGTCCAGCGTTTCGTCGAGCAGCGCGGCCAGCGACGCGAAATCGAGGCCCGCCGCGGCGCGTTCCAGCTCTTCGGCCCGCTGTCCGGGGGAAACCTCGGGGACCGCTTCGCCGGCCGGGGAGAACGCCGCGGCGGCGGCTTCCCTGGCCCGCATGCCCCGGTCGATGAGCCGCTGCATGTACTGCAGCCGCCGGACGTCGGCGTCGGTGTAGCGCCGGTGCCGCCCGTCGTCCCGCAGCGTGGGACCGACCCCGTAGCGCGCGGCCCAGGTGCGCAGCGTCACCGGCGAGACGCCGAGCAGCTCGGCGACCTTTCCGGGCGTCCACGAGCCCCCGGCCCGGGGCTCGTCCCGGCCACTCACCGCGTCGACGTCCATCCCCAACGGATACGGCATGCGGCGTCCGTCCGGAACTCCCCCACCCGGGAACCACCCACAGAGAAGCAATTTCGTGACTCAGATCACAGTTTATTCGGCGGACGCGTCGTTTTGCCGCGACCGGGTACCACCCCGGCTCGGTTCCGCATCGATCCCCGCCGCGCCCAGGCGGGTGCGTTCGGCGCTGAGCGTCAGCCGGTAGCCGAACAGGAGCAGCACGTGGAGCAGGTAGAGCCAGAGGATCAACGCCGACACCGCACCGACCGCCGCGAGGCCGCCGAACGGCACACTCCAGTCCAGCGGGATGGCCAGGAACAGGAGGAACCCGTGGAAGAACCCGGCGAGCACGGCCGCCACGGCGAACGCGCCCACCACCAGCGGCCCGCGGCGCACGCCGCGCGGGGCGCCGCCGGCGAACACGATCGCGGTGACCACGGCGATGATCAGCCAGTCGATGTGGAACGACAGCGTGATGCCCCAGAACGTCGCCCAGCCGCCGCGGGTGTAGTGACCGGCCACCGTGTCGGCGGTGGCCAGCGGCGCGATCGCCAGGGTCGGGCCGAGCACGAGGACGGGCACGAACATCAGCCGTCCCCGCCAGCCGACGAGGGCCCCGGCGGGCTGCCCGGCGACCTGGACGAGGCCGCGCAGCAGGCCTTCGCCGTAGAAGGTGGCCGGGAGCAGGGTGACGAGCAGGGCGGTCCACGGCGTGCCGAGCGCGGCCGTGGCCAGGGCTTCGAGCGCCGCTCCCGGCCCGTGTCCGGGCGGCAGCGCGTCCGCCCAGCGGGCGACGCCGTGCCGGACGAACTCCGGCGACCCGAGGACCGCGGCGCCGCGCAGGGCGACGAGCGCGAGCGGGACGACGGCCAGCACGGAGAAGAACGTGACACCGGCGGCCCACAGCGACAGGTCCCGGCCGCGGAGTTCCCGGGCGGCGTCCCGCAGGACGACGCCCGTCCGGCGGGCCACCTCCCGGGCGCTCACGACGGCCCTCCGGCGCTTGAGGAGGACGACGGGGTGGCCGGCTGGTCGCGGGCGCACGCGCACGACGCGTCGGGCAGCGCGCTCGCCGTCGGCTGGCTGCGGGCGATCCACCTGCTGGCCCGTCCGGTGCTGGGCGTGCCGCCCGACGTGCTCACCGGATGCGGGGTGCTCAGCGCGCTGGCCGCGGTCTGGGCCGCTTCGCCGGCCGGTGACGCGCGGTGGCTCGCGGTGGCGGCGATCGTGGCGACCGGGGTGTTCGACGGCCTGGACGGCGCGGTGGCGCTGCGCACCGGCCGCGCCCGCCCGCTGGGCGCGGTGCTCGACGCGGCCGCGGACCGCCTGACGGAACTGTGTTTCGTGGCGGTGCTGCTGGTGCTGGGGGCGCCGGCGGGGTGGTGCGCGGCGATGGCGGTGTTGCTTCTGCTGCACGAGTACGTCCGGGCCCGGGCGCAGGCGGCGGGCCTGCGCGGGCCGGGCGCGATCACCGTGTCGGAGCGCCCGACGCGGCTGATCGTGCCGGCGGTGGCGGTGACCGGGGCGGCACTGGCTCCGGCCGGGACACCGTGGACGGGCTGGCCGTGGGGCACGACGTGCGTGGTGCTGGGGACGGGGTTGTCACTCATCGGCTTGGCCCACCTCTGGGTGGGTGTCGCGCGGGCGTTCGGGCGGGGCGGGGAGCGCGGCTGACGCCGGTGCCGTGAATGACTCTTTCACTGCGTCGGACGCCAGCAATGAGTCATTCACTGCATCCGACGCCAGGAATGAGTCATTCACTGCGTCCGAGCCCGCTGCCGTACCCGGCTGGTTCCGGCGGCGCGGGGGCGGCCCGACCAGCCCCGCCACGATCTCCGCCGACATCGCCACCAGCGGCAGCCCGCCCCCGGGGTGCGCCGACCCGCTCGCGAGGTACAACCCCGGCACCGGCGTCGCGTTCGCGGGGCGCAGCAGGGCCGCGCGCGGGCCGTTCGACGAGGAGCCGTAGATCGCGCCGCCGGGCGCGCCCGCGTCACGCGCCAAGTCCGCCGGCGTGCGGATTTCGCGCCACAGCAACCGGTTCCGCACGTCCAGCCCGCGGGCCGCGAGGAGCTCGAGCACCCGGTCCGCGTAGTCCTCCGCCAACCCCGGCGCCGTCCAGTCGACCCCGGACGGCGGGTCGTGGCGCGGGGCGTTGACCAGCACGAACCAGGCCTCGCAGCCCGGCGGGTGCAGCTGCGGGTCCTCGGGCGCGCAGACGTAGACCGCCGGGTCGCCGACCGGGCGCGGCGCGCGGCCGAAGATCGCGTCGAACTCGGCGTCGTAGCGGGCCGGGAAGAGCACGCGGTGGTGGCTGGGGTCGGGTGTCGTGCCGCGCAAGGCGAGCAGCAGCACGAACCCGGCCAGCGACGGCTGCGTCCGCCGCAGCGCCCGCCGCGGCCGTCGGGCGCGGGGGTCGTCGAGCAGGTCGCCGTAGACGTGGGCTGCGTCGGCGTTGGCCACGACGACCGACGCGGCGAGCCGCTCGCCGTCGGCCAGCCGGACGCCGCGGACACCGGTCGGTCCGGTCTCGATCGCGGTGACCTCGGCGCCCGTCCGGACGTCGGCACCGAGGACGGCGAGCCGCTCTACCAGCGCGTCCGCGAGCCGGCGCAGGCCACCGCGGACGTGCCAGGCGCCGAACTCCTGCTCCACGAACGGGACGACGCTCAGCACGGCGGGCAGCCGCCGCGGGTCGGAGCCGGTGTAGGTGGCGTAGCGGTCCAGCAGCATCCGGGCGCGCGGATCACTCAGCCGGCGGCGCCCGATCCCGCGGAGGGTGCGCCACGGCGCGATCGCCACCAGGTCCCGGACTCCGCCGGCGTGCCTGAGCAGGTCCCGGGTCCCGTGCAGCGGACGGCGCAGCACGGGTTCGCCGACCAGGCCCCAGAGCCGCTCCGCGTCGCGCATCAGCGCGCGCCACTCTGCGCCGGCACCGCCGCCGAAGGCTGCATCGAGCGCGTCGGGCACGGCCGCGCGCTCGTGCGGGACGGCCAGTTCGGTGCCGTCGGCGAACCGGTAGCGGCAGGCCGGATCGACCGGCACGATGTCGACGAGCTCGTCGAGGTCCGCACCGGTGGCGGCGAAGAGTTCGCGGTAGACGGAAGGCAGGGTGAGCAGCGAGGGCCCGGTGTCGAAGGTGAAGCCGTCCCGGGTGTAGGTGCCGAGCTTGCCCCCGCACGACGCCGACCGTTCCAGCACGGTGACCCGGTGCCCGGCCGCGGCGAGCCGGGCCGCGGACGCGAGGCCGCCCATGCCGCCACCCACCACGATGACTCGGCTCATGCGGGTCCTCCGGGCTGGATCGGTTGGCGGTTGGCTGCCAACACCAGACCACCTCCACCCGCTGCCACGGCACTCACGCCGCACCTCCACACGCCACCAGACAGCCCTGCCGACCGACCGCCCGCCGCCACGGCAGTCACGCGGCACCCCCGCCCGGCACCGAGCGGCCCTTCCACGCCAGCCGCCCGGTGGCTCGGGCCCACCAGGACCGGCCGATCAGGGCCGTCAACGTGAGCACCGATGCCGGGTGCGCCAAGCTGTCCGGCCACACCCGCCCGCCGGTTCGCCGGGCCGCCACCACGCGTCCGGCCACCCCGGCCGCGTACCCGGCCAGGCCGGCACGCGATCCGCCCATCGCCGCCACGGCCGGGAGTACCCACACGATCACGAACACCGCGGCGATCGCCGCCGCCGCGGGGGGCGGACCGGTCGCCGACCAGAGGGATTTCGTGTAGCCGTCGCGCAGCTGGGGCCACGTCTCGTACATCCGGCACTCCGCGATGCGGCTGCCGTCGGCGACCACCCCGCGGCCGCCCGCGCGCTTCACCGCGCGCATCAGGGCGATGTCGTCCAGCACCTCGTCCGCGACCGCCGCGAAACCGCCGCACTTGCGCAGCATCGCGGCGTCGATGACGAAGAACTGGCCGTTCGCCGCGGCCAGCGACGGGCGCGGTGACCTCTCGGCGAGCCGCAGCGGCAGCAGCACGAGCCACGACCACTGCAGCAGCGGCTGCACCAGCCGGGCGCCGAGCCCCTCGGCGTGCTGGCGCGGGAACGGCGACACCGCGTCGAGATCCGCCTCGCGCAGCAGGGCAACCGCGGCCGCGACGGCGTCGGGCGCCAGCACGACGTCCGCGTCGACGCAGACCAGCACACTCCCCCGCGCCCGCTGGGCGAGCTGGTGGCACGCGTGCGGTTTGCCCAGCGTTCCCGGCGGCGGCTCGACGCCGGTCAGCAGCGTGACCCGTGACCCGGCGATCCGGCGGACGACCTCCGCTGTCCCGTCACCGGAACAGTCGTCCAGCACCAGGATTTCGGCGTCGTCGAGACCGCGCTGCGCGAGCAGGGACCGCAGGGCCGGGGCGACGCGGTCGGCCTCGTCGCGCAGCGGCAGCAGGATCGACACGGCTTCGCGGCACCGGACCGGCCCCTCCCTCGGCGCCCGGACGATCCGCGCGTTGTAGGCCGCGTGGGCGGCCGCGGCGATCGCCGCCACCGCCGCGGCGCGCACGATCACGCGGACACGCGAGCCCATCGGAATCCCCTCCCCAGCCGGATCGCGAACGGCACGGCCACCGCGCCCATGAGCACGCCGCCGGCGACGGCCACCCACGGCCGTCCGAAGAACGCGAAGTGCGCCCACACCGACGAAAACCACGTCCAGAGGTACAGCGACGGCGCCGGACCGGCGGCCGGGCCCGGGATCGGGTCCGGTGGCCGCGGCACCCAGCGGTGCAGCGCCGCCTGGATGAGGACGGCGACCAGCAGCCAGCCCGCGAAGTTCGTCAGCGGGATGCCGTGGACCAGCGGTAGCGACGGCTCCGGCGAGGCCCACGTCCAGTACCCCTCGTCCACCATCTGCGGATCGAGGAAGACGTCCCACGCCGCCAGCGCGCACGCCGCCACCGTCACCACCCCGGCCGGCTTCCCGGCCAGCGCGCGCCCGGCCAGCAAGGCCGGCCACGCCATCATCAGCCAGGCGAGCGGGACGATGCCCGGCACGCCGGCGAGGGGCCAGCCGAGCACGCCGGTGTATTCGTAGCGCCCGAACGGAAATCCCGTGTGCAGGCCGGTCACCTCGGCCAGCAGCCCGCCGCCGCCCGCGACGGCGGCCAGCGTGACGGCCGCGCGGGCACCGCAGCGGGACCAGGCGTCGGCGAGGGAGGCCCCCGCGAAGCACAACACCGTGAGCACCGTCAGCGGCGTGCGGCCGCCGGGTTCGGTCACCGAGTAGAGGATCTGGCAGAGCACCGCCGCCGCGGCGCAGAGCCAGGCGGTCACTGCGGACGGGGCGAAGTGGAGACGGGTGAATGCGGCAGTCCGCGAAACCATCACGGAGGCAGAATAGACCGGCCGCGAAAGCCACGCCCTCCTCGGTCGCGATTTTTCCGGACACCCCGAAACCGGAGTTTAAGCCCACCGAAAATGGGCATGCGCAGGCATGAATAACACCCGGCGGCGCCCAGGTGTGGGCAGGCGCCGCCGGGTGCGGGGCCCGCGCCCGAGGGGTGGGACCGCGGACCCGCCGGGACGGCGTGTGGCATCGCCACCCGGCCACGGGGAGGTCTGTTCCGATGCAACATCGATCCAGCGCGCTTGAGACGCAGCGAGCGAACCCGGTGGTCTCGCGGAGCTGACCAGCGTGCACCGCGTTCAAGTAGACAAGCTACACCACATGTGAAACGGTTGCGAATCGAATAGGCCGACAGTGGGAGGGCGCCGGATGACCGCGACCATGACGACGGGGGTGGCTCCCGCGGACCACACGCCCGCCGAGCGGCTGGACGCGCTGGCCCGCCGCTGCCTCACCGAGGCGCACGGATTCGTGAGCGCGCGGGCGCGGGAGCACTTTTCCGGGCGCAGCGAAGGGGCGCTCGCGGAAACCGCGGTCCCGGATTTCGTGGCGGGCGGAAAATGCCTCCGTCCGCTTTTCGCGTACGTGGGGTGGCAGTGCGGGCAGCCGGATTCCGACGCCGCGATCCGCGCGGCCGCCGCGCTCGAACTGCTGCACTGCTTCGCCCTCGTCCAGGACGACGTGATGGACGGCTCGACGCTGCGCCGGGGCCGCACGGCGCTGCACACCCGGTTCGCCCGCTGGCACGAGGAGCAGGGCTGGGCGGGCTCGGCGCCGCGGTTCGGCGAGTCCGCCGCGATCCTGTTCGGCGACCTCTTCCTCGTCTGGTCCGAGCAGATGCTGCGCGAAAGCGGGCTGGCCGCGGACCAGCTGGCGCGGGGCTGGCCGCACTACGACGCGATGCGGGCCGAACTGGCCGTCGGCCAGCTCGCCGACCTGGTGAACGACGCGCGGGCGCTGCCCAGCTGGGACACCCTGCTCGACGTCCTGCGCCGCAAGTCCGGCAACTACACGGTCCGGCGGCCGCTGGAGTTCGGCGCCGCGCTGGCCGGCTGCGGCCCGGAGCTGCTGGCCGGGCTGGGCGAGTTCGGCGGGCTGGTGGGCGAGGCGTTCCAGCTCCGCGACGACCTGCTGGGCGTGTTCGGCGACCCGGCCGTCACGGGCAAGCCGGCCGGGCAGGACCTGCGCGAACGCAAGGCTTCCAGCGTGGTCGTGCTCGCCGCGGCGATGGCCGACCGGCGACGGCAGGCCGAGTTCGCCGAGCTGATCGAGCTCGACACGGTGGACGACGAGGCGGTCGCGCGCTGGCGGGAACTCATCGAGGCCACCGGGGCCCGCGACCGCATGGGCGAACTGATCCGCGAACGCGCGGACAAAGCACTGGCGGCGATCGACCCGGCGGTGGTCCCGCACCACGCCGGCGAGCTCCTCGCGGCGCTGGCGGCCCGGTGCACGGAGCGCGACCGATGAAGACCGTGCCCGGACCGGTGAACCGCGTCGTCGTCGTGGGTGCCGGGCTGGCCGGCCTGGCCGCGGCCCTGCACCTCGCCGGACGCGGGCGGGAAGTCACCGTCGTGGAGCGTGATCGGGGCCCCGGCGGCCGTGCCGGGCGCGTCGAGCGGCACGGCTACCTGCTCGACACCGGACCCACCGTGCTGACCATGCCGTCGATCCTGAGCGACACCTTCGCCGCCGTCGGGGCCGAGCTCGCCACCGAGCTGCCGCTGACCCGGCTCGATCCCGCCTACGTCGCCCGGTTCGCCGACGGCAGCACGCTGCCCGTGCACACCGACGCGGCCGCGATGACCGAGGCGGTCCGCGACTTCGCCGGACCGGCCGAAGCCGCGGGCTACACCCGGCTGCGCGCGTGGCTGACCCGGCTCTACCAGGCCGAGTTCGGCCGGTTCATCGACGCGAACATCGACTCCCCGCTCGGCATGCTCCGGCCCGAGCTGGCCCGGCTGGTCGCCCTCGGCGGCTTCCGGCGGCTCGACGGCCAGGTCGGCCGGTTCCTGAAGGACGAGCGCCTCAAGCGCGTGTTCACCTTCCAGGCCCTCTACGCGGGAGAATCGCCGATGCGCGCGCTGGCCCTGTACGCCGTGATCTCCTACATGGACACCGTCGGCGGCGTGTACTTCCCGCCCGGCGGCATCGCGGCCCTGCCGCAGGCGCTCGCCCGCGTCGCGGCCGACGCCGGGGTCAAGTTCGAGTACGGCGACACCGTCAGCGAACTCGAACGCGCCGGGTCCCGCGTCACCGCCGTCCGGACCGCCGCCGGGGTCCGCCATCCCTGTGACGCCGTCGTGCTCACCACCGAACTGCCCGAGAGCTACCGCCTGCTCGGACGGCAGCCGAAGCGGCCGGTACCGCTGCGGGCCGCGCCGTCCGCGCTGATCGTGCACGCCGGCGGCCCCGCGACGGACCCCGAAGTCGCGCACCACACCATCTCCTTCGGGCACGGCTGGCGGTCGACCTTCGACGAGCTCATCACCCAGGGCAGGCGGATGAGCGACCCGTCGCTGCTGATCACCCGGCCGACCGCGACCGATCCCGGGCTCGCCCCGCCCGGGCGCCAGCTCTACTCCGTGCTCGCCCCGGTGCCCAACCTCGACCGCGGCCCCGCCGACTGGGCCGCCGACACCGGCCCCTACGCCGAAGAAGTCCTCGACGTGGCCCGGGCCCGGCTGCTTCCCGGCTTCACCCCGGACTTCACCCACGTCATCGGCCCGGCCGAGTGGGCCGCCCGCGGCCTGGTCGCCGGGACGCCGTTCAGCTACGCCCACTCCTTCGGCCAGACCGGCCCGTTCCGGCCGCGGAACCTGCCCCGCGGGACGGACAACGTCGTCCTGGCCGGCGGGGCCACCGTGCCCGGCGTGGGCGTGCCGACCGTGCTCGTCTCCGGCAGACTGGCTGCCGACCGGCTCACCGGAGGGACCCGATGACCCGACGCGAACTCGACGCCGCCGGCATCCGCGAACCGGGGCTGCGCGCGGCCTACACCTGGTGCCGCGAGCTCAACGCCCGGCACGGCCGCACCTACTTCCTCGCGACGCGGTTGCTGACCCCGGCGCAGCGGCCGGCGATCCACGCGCTCTACGGCTTCGCGCGGTGGCTCGACGACATCGTCGACGAACCGGACGCCGGCGCCACCCCCGAAGCGCTCGACACGCGCCTGCACGAGGTCGAGAAGCGCTTCCTCACCGACCTCGACGCCGGCTGGAGCGACGACCCGCTGCTGACCGCGGTGATCGACACGGCCGCCCGGTACACCCTCGCCAAGGCGTACTTCGAGGCGTTCTTCACGTCGATGCGGATGGACCTCACCGTCGACAGCTACGCCACCCGCGAGGAGCTCGACACCTACGTGCACGGCTCGGCCGAGGTGATCGGCCTCCAGGTCCTGCCGGTGCTCGGCACGGTCGCCCCGCGCGAGGAGGCCGAGCCGCGGGCCGCGGCGCTCGGGAAAGCCTTCCAGCTCACCAACTTCCTGCGTGACGTCGCCGAGGACCTGGACCGCGGCCGCGTCTACCTGCCGTCCGACGAACTCGCCGCGCACGGCGTCGACCGCGACCGGCTCGCGTGGTGTGCCAAGGAAGGCCGGGCCGACCAGCCGGTGCGGGCGGCGATCCGCAACCAGATCGCCGTCACCCGTGACGTCTACGCCGAGGCCGCACCGGGCATCGCCATGCTGCACCCGATCTCGCGCCCGTGCGTGGCCACCGCGGCGCGGTTGTACGGCGGCATCCTCGACCGCATCGAGGACGCCGGCCACGACGTCTTCGCCGGGCGCGCGGCGGTGCCCCGCGGGCAGCGGCTGGCGGTGGCGTGCGGGGCGGTGGCGCGGACGCAGTGGGCCCGGCGGCGGCACCCGGCGCCGTCGCTCCCGATGGCGGTGGGCTGACGTGGGCAAGGCCGAATACCTCGTCGTGCTGGCCGCGTGCGTCCTGGTCACGCTGCCGCTGGAGATCGCCGGGGCGCGGGTCTACCGGCAGCCGCGGCGGCTGGCGCGCGCGGTGCTGCCGGTCGCGCTCGTGTTCCTCGTCTGGGACGTGCTGGCGATCGCCGGCGGCGTCTGGGACTACGCGCCCGAGCACGTCACCGGGATCCGCGCGCCCTTCGCCGTGCCGCTGGAGGAAATCCTGTTCTTCGTGGTGATCCCGATCTGCGGGGTGCTGACCTACGAGATCGTCCAGCTCACCCTCGCGGTGCTCCGGCGGCTCGTCCGGCAGGAGGCCCGCCGGTGATCCCGTGGGGCTACACCGTGCCGGCGGTCGCCGCCGTGGCCGCGGTCGTGCTGGCCGAGCTGGTCCTGCTGCGCACGGGGTTGTTCCGCCGGCCCGCCTACTGGATCACGATCGTCATCGTGACCGCGTTCCAGATCCCGGTCGACGGCTGGCTGACCAAGCTCTCCGACCCGATCGTGCGCTACGCCCCGCAGCACATCAGCGGCCGGCGCTTCCCGTGGGACATCCCGGTCGAGGACTTCCTCTTCGGCTTCGCGCTGGTGACCGCGGTGCTGTTGGTGTGGGAACGATCCGCGGCCCGGGAGGAGCGCGCATGAACGCGATGGCGAAGGACGGTCTCCCGCGCGGTGCGGTGCCGTCGGCCTTCGACACCGAAGCGCGGTGGTACGACAAGCTGGTCGGCGCCAACCCGGGCTACCACGAGCACCTCCGGCTGTCGGCCCGGCGGCTCGGGCTGCCGCCGGACGGGACGGGCCTGCGGCTGCTCGACGCCGGCTGCGGCACCGGCGCGTCGACGGCGGCGCTGGTGTCCGTCGCCCCCGGTGCGGAGGTCACCGCGTTCGACGCCTCCGGCGAGATGCTCGCCCAGGCCCGGGCGAAGGACTGGCCCGAAGGCGTCACCTTCGTCCACACGCCGGTCGAGGACCTCGACGGCGTCTCGGGCCCGTTCGACGCGATCCTGGCGGCGTACCTGCTGCGCAACCTGACCGAGCCGACTCGGCAGCTGCGGCGGCTGCGCGGCCTGCTGCGTCCCGGCGGCCGGATCGCGGTCCACGAGTACTCCGTCCACGACTCGCGGCGCGCCCGGTGGGTGTGGAACGCCGTCTGCGCGGGCGTGATCATCCCGCTCGGGAAGGTCACCACCGGCGACGCGACCCTCTACCGCCACCTGCGCCGCAGCGTCCTGGAATTCGACGGGATCGCCGCGCTCGCCGGCCGGCTCGCCGACGCCGGGTTCACCGACGTCCGCACCGCCTCGATGCCCGGCTGGCAGAACGGCATCGTCCACACCGTCCTGGGAACCAACCCGCAGGAGCACCCGTGACCCGCCCCCTCGGCACCGACCCCCGGATCGAGACGCGGCCGGCCCCGCCCGGCCTGGCCGACGCCACCCTGCTCGGCCACCGCCCGACCGCGGCGGTGATCGGCGGCGGCATCGCCGGCCTCACCGCGGCCACCGGGCTGGCCGAGCGGGGCGTCACCGTCACGCTCTTCGAACGCGACGACCACCTCGGCGGGCGGGTCGGCGGCTGGGCGGACCGGCTGCCGGACGGCACCGGCGTCACCATGAGCCGCGGTTTCCACGCCTTCTTCCGCCAGTACTACAACCTGCGGTCGCTGCTCATGCGCACCGATCCCCGGCTCGACCGGCTGACCCCGCTGGCCGACTACCCGCTGCTGGACGCCCAGGGCCGCACGGACACCTTCGCGGGTCTCCCCCGGACGCCGCCGTGGAACGCGCTGGCGTTCGCCTGGCGCAGCCCGACGTTCACGCGGAAGGACCTGGTGCGCATCAACGGCCGCGGCGCCCTGCCGCTGGCGACGGTCAGCGTCCCGGAGACCTACCACCGGCTCGACACCACCGACGCGGCGAGCTTCCTCGACGCGATCAACTTCCCCGAAGCGGCCAAGCACCTGGCGTTCGAGGTGTTCTCGCGCAGCTTCTTCGCCGATCCGCGCGAACTGTCCGCGGCGGAGCTGGCGACGATGTTCCACCTGTACTTCCTCGGCTCCAGTGAGGGCCTCGTGTTCGACGTGCCGACCGAGCCGTTCCCGCAGGCGCTGTGGGAGCCCCTCGCCGGGTACCTGGCCGATCGGCGGGTCACGATCCGGACCGGCACCCCGGTCGCGGGCCTCGAGCGCACTTCCGGCGGGTTCGCGGTCACGACGCCCCACGAGACCGGGCGGTTCGACACCGTCGTGCTCGCCTGTGACGTGCGGGGACTGCGCGAGATCGTCGCCGCGTCGCCGAGCCTCGGCACGCCGGACTGGCGGGCGGCCGTGGCCGGCTTGCGCACGGCACCGCCGTTCCTGGTCCGCCGGCTGTGGCTCGACCGGCCCGTCGAAGCCACCCGGCCGGCGTTCCTGGGCACCGGGAGCGTGCCACCGCTGGACAACATCAGCCTGCTCGACCGCTACGAGGGCGAGGCACGGCGGTGGGCCGCCCGCACCGGCGGCTCGGTCGTGGAGCTGCACGCCTACGCGGCCACCACCGACGACCGGGAGACGCTGGTGAAGGCCGTCGACGACCGGCTGCACTCGATCTACCCCGAAACCCTGGGCGCACGGGTCACCGCGTCGATTTCCCTGTGGCGCGAGGACTGCCCGCTCTTCGGGCTCGGCGACTTCGCCAGCCGCCCGAAGGTCGTCACGCCGGACCCGGCGCTGGTGCTGGCCGGCGACGGTGTGCGGATCGACCTCCCGGTGGCCCTGATGGAACGGGCGGCCGCGACCGGCTGGGCCGCGGCCAACGCACTCCTCGCGGGGTGGGGACTCGCCGGGCACCCGCTGCGCTCGGTCCCCAACCGCGGCCGGATCGGCCTGCTGAACCGGCTCGCCGCGACGAAGTCCTTCGGCCGGTGAGCGGGATGCCCGAAGTCGTCATCGCCGGCGCCGGGCTCGCCGGGCTGGCCGCCGCCGTCACGCTGCACCGGGCCGGGGTGCCCTGCGTCGTGCTGGAGGCCTCGGACGAGGTCGGCGGCCGCGTGCGCACCGACGTCGTCGACGGCTTCCGCCTCGACCGCGGCTTCCAGATCCTCAACCCGGCCTACCCGGCGATCCGGCGGCTGGTGGACGTCGACGCCCTCGACCTCGGGCGGTTCTGGCGCGCGGTGCGGGTGGCCGACGACGACCGCGTCTCGCTGCTGGGCAACCCGCTGGACACGCCCAAGGCCCTGCGCGACATCGCGGCCCGGCGTTACCTGTCGGCGAAGGACCTGGCCGCGCTCGGCACGCTCTCCGCCCGGGTCGCGGCGGGACCGGTCCAGGCGGTCATCGACCGCGAAGACCGCACGACGGCCGGCGAACTGCGCCGCGCGGGGGTGTCGTCGCGGGCCGTGGAAACCGTGTTCCGGCCGTTCCTGTCCGGGGTGTTCCTGGAACCGGAGCTGAGCACGTCGTCCCGGTTCTTCCAGCTGGTGTGGCGCAGTTTCCTGCGGTCGGCGCCGTCGCTGCCGGCGCTGGGCATGGGCGAGCTCCCGAGGCAGCTCGCCCGGGCCTTGCCGACCTCGGCCGTCCGGCTGGGCACGCCGGTCGAGGAGGTCCGCCCGGGCCGGGTCCGCACGGCGGGTGGCGAGGCGTGGACGGCCCGCGCGGTCGTCGTCGCCACCGACGGCTCCACGGCCGCCCGGCTCACCGGCGTCCCCGAGCCGCGCTGGAACAGCGGGACGACGTGGTACTTCGCCCCGCCGCGGTCACCGCTGCGCGAACCGGTGATCGTGATCGACGCCCGCGGCGGGCCGGTGGTGAACACGAGTGTGGTCAGCGAGGTGTGCCCGACGTACGCCCCACCGGGGGCCGCGCTCGTGAGCGCTTCTGCCTTGACGGCGCTGCCGGAGGACGTCGTGCGCCGGGCGCTGGGCCGGATGTACCGCACCGACGCGACGCGGTGGCCGCTGGTCGCCCGGTACGAGATCGTCCACGGGCTCCCGGCGATGCCACCACCGCACGCACTCCGGCGTGACGTGCGGCTGGGCGAGGGGCTGTACGTGTGCGGCGACCACCGGGACACGAGCTCGCTCCAGGGCGCCCTCGCGTCCGGCACCCGGGCGGCCCGCGCGGTGCTCGCCGACCTCGGCCCAGCGAGCCGGCCGGGCCGCTGAGCCTTCCTCGTTACGACATCCGGGCGGAAATTCGCTGCCCACGCTGCGAAATCGCCCCGGATTCCGGCCATCGGCCCCCACCCATCGTGCCGCTCGACCCCCTCTCCGTCGCTGGATCGAGTGAACTCCGCCCGGCGATCTTCGGTACTCCGGCGCAGTGAAACCCTCGTGCCCGTAGGCCGAACCGGGAGCCGTGACCCGTTGAGCGCCTTGACACAGGGCGCTCCGAGTGACGTTTCCCCGGCTCGCTAACGAATTCCCGGCTTTTCCGTCTTCCCGAGGCAACCCGCAGTAATCCGGCTTCGGAAAGGAAGTCCATGTCGCGGAGATCCTTGTTCGTCGCGCTGACCACGGTCAGCGCCTTGCTCACCCCGGCCGCCGTCGCGGCCGCGGCGCCGCCGGGAGTCGATCCGGCCACCGTCGACCTCACGCTCTCCGCCGGGCAGAGCACGACCGTCACCAAGCACGTCACCACTTCCCCCGTCCCCCCGAACCCCGACCTCGTGCTCCTCGCCGACACCACCGGCAGCATGGCCGGCGCGATCTCCAACGTCCGCACCAACGCCGGTGCCATCACCGGGGACGTGCTCGCCGCGCAGCCGACCGCCCAGTTCGGCGTCGCCGAATACAAGGACTTCACCGACTCCGTGCCCTTCAAGGTCAACCAGGGCATCACCGGCGACACCGCCGCGGTGCAGGCCGGGATCAACCAGTGGGCCGCGTCCGGCGGCGGTGACTTCCCGGAGGCCGACCTCAACGCGCTCTACGAGCTGGCCACCGGCGCGGTCACCTACCGCCCGGACGGCACCCGGATCATCGCCTGGTTCGGCGACGCACCGTCGCACGACCCCAGCGGCGGGCACAGCCTGACCCAGACCATCGACGCGCTCAAGGCGGCGAAGGTCCGCGTGGTCGCGGTCAACGTCGGCAACCTGGACGCCGACGGCCAGGCGAGCGCCATCGCCACGGCCACCGGCGGGGTGCTGCTGAACAACGTGCCGTCGGACCAGGTGTCGCAGGCCATCCTCGACGGCATCAAGTCCATCGAGGTCACGGTGACGCCGAAGGTCACCGGCTGCGACCCGCAGCTGACCCTCACCAACGACCCGGCGAGCGTCAAGGTGCCCAGCGGGGACGTCGCCACGTTCACCGAGACCGTCGCCGCCGCGGCCGACGCCGCGCCCGGCACCTATCACTGCACGGTCGACTACCTCGTCGACGGCGTGTCCCGCGGGTTCGTCGAGACGACGACCGTGCGCGTGCTCGGCCTGAGCATCAACGACGTCACGGTGAACGAAGGCTCCGGCGGCGCGGCCGTGCCGGCGACGTTCACCGTGTCGCTGCTCGGCGGCGCGAGCCCGAACCCGGTGACGGTCCACTACGCCACCGCGAACGGCACCGCGACCGCGCCGGCCGACTACCAGGCGGCGAGCGGTGACGTGACCTTCGCGCCCGGCGAGACGGCCAAGCCGGTGACCGTGCTGGTCAACCCGGACACCGTCGACGAGCCGGACGAGACGTTCACCGTGACGCTCTCGGCTCCGGTCGGCGCCGGGCTGGTCGACCCGACCGGGGTCGGCACGATAGTCGACGACGACCGCGACGGCGTGTTCTCCTGCACCGGCACCGCCGCGAACGTCATCGGCGTCACCGCGGCCGTGGCGAACCCGGCGAACCTGCCCTGCGCCGACGACAGCAAGAGCGTCCTCGACGCGACGCTCAACGCCGGCCTGATCAAGGTGGAGACGCACGCGCTGACGTCCTCGACCGACCTGGCCCCCGACAACCAGTCGGCGGCGCCGGCGGCCGGTGACCACGCGCAGGCGGCGGCCCGGATCGACAAGACGGTGATCAGCACGGTCGGGCTGACCATCGAGCTGGGCGTGATCCAGTCCCAGGCGGCGGCGACCTGCCAGCCGTCCCCGGGCGGGCTCGCCCCGGTGCTGAGCGGCAGCTCGAGCGTGGCGTCGCTCAAGATCAACGGCGTCCCGGTCACGGTGGGTTCGGCGCCGCTGACCATCGCGCTGGTCATCGGCTCGCTGAAGCTGAACGGCCAGACCATCGCGAACGGCGTCGTGAAGCAGCAGGCCGTTTCGCTCGAGACCCCGCTGGCCAAGATCGTGCTTGCGGAGTCCCAGGCCGACGTGCACGGCACCGCCGCGCACCCGGCGGGCAACCCCTGCAAGCGGTGATCCGCTGAACCACCCGGGGCGGGTGGCCACCGCCCGCCCCGGGAGGTCTTCACAGCTCGTGGGACGTCGTGGCGCCGGTGGTCACCAGGAGGGCGCTCCAGGCCGCGGCCGGGCTGATGTTCAGCAGCACCGCGCGGCCGCCGAACTCCCCGGTCTCCTGGGCGCTGGTGAGGTTGAAGAAGACGTCGTTCGGTCCGAGGTGGCCGAAGCGGGCCAAGTTGTCGGAACACGCCTTCGCGATCGGGACGCCGATCGCCTCCGACCAATTCCGGAACGCGGCCGTGGACAGGTTCTGGGCCAGGTAGCACGGGACGTCCGCAGGAGTCAGGCCGTTGCGGCCGAGGAGGCGGGTCACCAGCGCTCGCAGCCGATTGCGGGTCTCCACGGCCAGCCGGAACGAGTACGCCGCCGGGTCGGTGCACTCCTCGCGCCAGCGGGCGAACTTCTCGTCGCGGTATTCGACCCGGAACAGGTCCGCGTACGCCCCGTTGGTCTCCAGCAGGATGTCCCGGATCCGCAGCTCTCCCCGGCGGCGCAGCAGCAGCGCGCCACCGCTGTCACCGTTCACCGTGACGGGGTGGCGGTACCGCCCGGGCGTCGCGGGCTTGCTCCCGTGCAGCACCAGTACGTTCGCCAGGTCCTGATCCGCGCGCAGCAGCCCGTTCGCCGCGAGCAGCGCCGGAGTGAGCGACGCGCACCCGAGGCCGCCGACCGAAAACGCCATCGCCCGCCCCGCGCCCAGCATCGCCTGCAGCCGCGTCGCCTCCGAGCTGACGAGCGTCTGCGGAGCCCGCGGCTCCACCGTCAGCACGACGTCGACGTCGTTCGCGTCGAGGCCCGCGGTGGCCAGCGCCCGCTCACCCGCCCGGGCGGCCAGGTCCGCCGCGGTCAGCGTGTCGTCGGCGGGCACCCGGTCGATGCCCAGCGCGGCGCAGGTCGCGCGTTCGGCGTCGGACAGCGAGGGCAGCTCGGCGACCGTCAGGAACGTCTCCGGCAGGTACCACGCCGAGGCGGCGAGCGCGATCACGGGAGTTCGCCGAAGGCGCCCAGGATTTCGTCGGCCAGCGCGTCCAGGCGCTCTTGGCCGACGCCGCCCGCCACGGCCAGCCGCAGCGCGCCGTCGCGCACCGCGCTGGTGACCACCAGCGGGAACCAGGACGCGACCGCCCGCTTGAGGTTCACCGAAAGGTCCCAGCGGGTTCGCAGCAACCGGACGCCGGAGTCGAACGCGGAAGTGTCACTCGGCCCGTGCAGCACCAGGACTTCCGGTTCAGGAAGGGCGCGCAGCCGGGCGGTCCCCGGCGAGTCCGGGGAGAGGTGACGCAGCATCCCGTAGCCGACGCCGTCGTTCGGCACCGACCGCGCCCGGTCGGCGATCTCCGGCAGGCAGTCCCGCGCCGCCGTGCCCGGCTCGACCGGCAGCACCAGCGGGTGCAGGGTGGTGAACCAGCCCACCGACGGGCCGCGCCCGGCCAGCCGGAACGGGTTCGGCGTGGCCTCCCCCTCGGTCATCACGAACGCGCTCGGCGCGCCCTGCCACCGGGCCAGGCCGCAGGACACCGCGCACAGCGCCGCTTCCCGGCCCTGCGCTCCCCCGGCGGACAGCAGGGTCGCGACGGCGGGGTCGTCCAGGGTCCGCGCGGTGATGCCGTCGCCGGGCGAGCCGCCGATTCGCCCGGCCGCTTCCCCGGCCCGCAGGGTCGCCGTCCAGTAGGTCAGCTCCCCCGCCAGCTCGTCCGAGGCGGCCATCGCGCGCAGGTGCTCGGCCCACTCGCGCCACCGCGGCGGCCGGGGCGCCGGGGCCGGGGTGCGGCCCGCCGCGAGGTCGGCGAGCAGGACGTCGAGGTCGTCGAGAACGACCACAGTGGACATGTTGTCGAAGACGAAGTGGTTGACCAGCAGGACGAGCAGGCCGCCGCGGGTGCGGCCGCGGTCGTAGTGGCGGACGCGGAACAGCGGCCCGCGCGCGGGGTCCATCTCCGCCTTCATGGCCAGGCAGTCGTCCGCGACGATCGCCAGCTCCTCGTCGGTGTCCAGCGGTGGCAGCACCTTCGTGTCGAACACGTCCGCCGCGGTGAGGTCCGCGACTTCGAGCCGGGTGCCCAGTGCGTTGCGCCGCAACCGGTAGCGCAGCGGTTCGTGCAGGGCCAGGAGGTGGCCGATCGCCGTCCGGATCGCGACCCCGTCGATCTCGGGCGTGGTCTGCACGGTGTGCACGTCGACGAAGTCGCCGACGTCGTCCGGCATCCGGTCCAGGAAGCTGAGCATGATCGGCGTGAGCGGGATCGGGCGCGGGGGCTCGGGGGCCGTCACCGCGGGCGGCGCGGGCACCGGCGCCGGGCCGTCGACGACCGCGGCGCGGGCGAGTTCGCCGAGCGTGCGGCACTGCAGCAGCTGCTGCGGGGTGAAGTGGACGCCGTCCTTCGCCGCCCGCGCGGCGACCCGGACGCCGAGGACCGAATCGCCGCCGAGGTCGAAGAAGTTGTCCTTCGGGCCGACCGGGCCGCCGCCGGTCAGCAGGTCCGCGCAGATCGCGGTGAGGACCCGCTCGGCGTGGGCGGACGGAACGCTGTCCACAGAGTACGGTGCGGTCATGGCGGGCTCCCGGTGGGTGGAGGCGGGGACCGGCTCGCCCTCGACGGCCGGCAGTGCGTCGAGCGGACGGCCGGGTTCGCGCAGCACGGCGTCGAGCAGGCCGGGCAGCAGCCGGGCGAGCGCTTCCGCCGTCCCGCGGTCGAACAGCGCGGTGGCGTACTCGAAGTAGCCGTCCATCGGCCCGTCCTGCTGGTCGATGACGCCGACGGTCAGGTCGAACTTCGCGGTGCCCGGCGCAATCCCGGCGACCGTGCCGGCGTCGGAGAACCGCGAGCAGCCGAGGCCGCCCAGCTCGGCGGTGTCCTGCGGGACGTTCTGGTAGGTGTAGGCGACGTCGAACAGCGGCTGGCGGCCGGGCTCGCGCGGCCCGCACACGGCCGAGACGATCTTCTCCAGGGGGATTTCCTCGTGGTCGAGGACGTGGGCGACGGTGTCGGCGCAGCGCCGGACCAGGTCGGTGAACGACTGCGTGCCGTCGACCGGGGTGCGGAACGGCGGCAGGTTGTTGAAGTACCCCATGAGGTCGTGCGTCGCCGGGTGCGTCCGGCCGGAGGTGGCCACCCCGACGACGACGTCGGTGAACCCGGCCCAGCGGTGCAGCAGCGCGTCGACCAGCGCGAGCATCGTCACGAACGTCGTCACGCCGTGTTCGCGGCTGAACTTCCGGGCCGCTTCGGCCGCCGGTTCGGCGATGGTGAACTCGACGAGGCCGCCGTCGAAGCTCTGGGCCGCCGGGCGGGGCCGGTCCAGCGGCAGCTGGACGGTCGGGAGCCCGGCGAGCTCGGTGCGCCAGAACCGCAGGCCGCGTTCGAGCGTCTCCCCCGACAGGCGGTTTCGCTGCCAGGCCGCGAAATCGGCGAACTGGAAGGGCAGGTCCGGCAGCTCGGGCGCCTGGCCGGCCAGCCGTGCCCGGTAGAGCTCGGTGAAGTCGCGGAAGAAGATCGTCGGCGACCAGCCGTCGAAGACGATGTGGTGGTAGGTCCAGAGCAGCACGTGGTCGTCGGTGGCCAGGCGCACCAGGGTGATCCGGACCAGCGGGCCGGTGGCCAGGTCGAACGGGCGGACGGCCTCCTTGTCGGCCAGCCGGTGCGCCGCCACGTCCCGCTCCGCGTCGGGCAACGCGCTCAGGTCGTGTACGACCAAGCCGGGGCCGGGTTCGGCGAGCCGGGTGAACGGCACGCCCTCCTCGTCGGGGATGCAGGTGCGCAGGATTTCGTGGCGGTCGAGGAGGTCCTGCACCGCTCCGGCGAGCGCGGCTTCGTCCAGGGGGCCGGTCAGGCGCAGGTCGTGCGGGATGTTGTACAGCGCGCTGCCGGGGTTCAACCGGTCCAGGTACCACAGCTGTTCCTGCCCGAACGACAGCGGCAGGGGGCCGCCGCGCGGCAGCACCGTGATGGCGGGGACGTCTTCGGAGGCGCCGCGCTCGGCGCGCACGGCCTCGATGCGGGCGGCGAAGGCCCGCACGGTGGGGTGGCCGTACAGATCGGCGAACGTCAGCTCGACGCCGAAGTCGCGTTCCATGGTGCGCAGCGCGGTGATCGCCGCGATCGACGTCCCGCCGAGGGCGAAGTAGTCCGACTCGCGGCCGAGCTCGTCCTCGCCCAGTGCCCGCGCCCAGACCTCGGCGACCCGGCGCTCGGTGTCCACATCGGACACCACGGGGACCGGTTCCGGTACCCGGGTTTCGACCGACGGCGAGCCCGGCGCGCGGCACCAGCAGCGGACGCTCTCCAAGGGGTAGGCCGGGGCTTCGATCCGGGGCACCACCATCCCGGCGTAGTGGCGGTCCCAGTCGAGCCGGACGCCGAGCCGGTACAGCGTGGCCACCTGCCGCAGGACCGCCCGGCGGCCGGCCCCGGCGATCAGCTCGACGCAGCCCAGCTCGGGCGCCAGGCGGCGCATCGTCCGCGAGAGCACGCCGCCGGTGCCCAGCTCGACGAGCACCGCGCCGTCCCGGGCGAACCCGCGCACCGCCTCGGCCAGCCGTCCGGAGTCGAGCGTGGCCTCCACCGCCCGGCCCGCCGCGGCCGCCAGTCCGTCGGCCAGGGACAGGTCACCGCGCGCGATCCGCACCGACAGGTTGCCCACACCCGAACCGGCGAGGTGGGTGTCGGGGATGCCGAGCGACCGGGCCAGCCGGTGGAGGGCGTGGTGGACGGCGACCAGCCGCGGGCCCGGCTCCTCGGGCAGCGGGTCGTCGCCGAGGACCGGCCACGCCGCGCACAGCCGTTCCCAGCTTTCCGGTTCGACCCCGCCGTCGCCGGAGAACAGCAGCACCACCGGCGGGTCGTCCGCGGCGGGCGCGTCCGGGACGGCGGCCGACCGCAGGGCCGCCGCCAGGCCGGCGGGGTCGTCGGCGACGACGGCGAGGCGGAAGGGGTGGTCGTCACGGCCGCGGTTCATCGCGTGGCCGATGGCGAGCACACCGAGCCCGCTCCCTTCGGCGAATTCGGCGAGCGCGTCGCGGTAGGTGGCGAGCGCGGAAGCCGTCTTCGCCGAGACCGTGACGAGCTGCTCGGTCCCGTCGGGTTCCGCGGGCGCCGGAGCCGGGGGCGCCTGCTCGACGACGGCGTGCACGTTGGTGCCGGTGAGCCCGAAGGAGCTCAGGCCCGCGCGCCGCGGCGCGTCGCCGTCCCACGGGGCGAAGGCGGGGTTGACCCGCACCGGGCCGCTGAAGTCGATCAGCGGGTTCGGCGTCTCGAAGTGCGCGGTCGGGTAGCGGACCCCGCGCCGCACGCTGAGCAGGACCTTGACCAGTCCGGCGACGCCGGCGGCGTTGTCGAGGTGGCCGATGTTGCCCTTGATCGAGCCGATCGCGCAGGACGGCGTCGTGACGCCGGCGTCGAGGAACGCCTGGCGCAGGGCCTCCACCTCGACGACGTCGCCGAGCGGGGTGGCCGAGCCGTGGCACTCGACGTACCCGACGGTGGCCGCGTCGACGCCGGCGTCCCGCCAGGCCGCGGTGATCACCTCGGTCTGGGCCGCCCGGCTCGGCGCGCTCATGCTGGCCATCCGGTAGCCGTTGTGGTTGACCGCGATGCCCTTCAGCACGGCGTGCACGTGGTCGCCGTCGGCGAGCGCGGCGGGCAGCGGCTTGAGCACGACGATCCCGCCGCCCTCGCCGCCGACCGCGCCGGTGGCCTTCTCGTCGAACGGGCGGCACCGGCCCTCGGGCGACTCGACCCCGCGGACCGGGACGTGCCCGGCCGCCCGGATCGGCACCGGCCGCACGCTGATGCCGCCCGCCAGCGCCAGGTCGGCGGCCCCGCTGCGCAGCAGGGCGACGGCGTGGGCGACCGCGACCAGGCTGCCGCTGCACGCGGTGTCGAGGACGAGCGCGGGCCCGGTGAAGTCGTGGCGGTAGCTGATCCGGGCGGCGAGCGACGCGCCCAGGATGCCGAGGATCTGCTGCGGGTCTTCCTCCTCGAAAAGGTCTTCGTAGTCGCTCCGCGAACTCCCCAGCACGACGGCGGTGCGGGAGCCGCGCAGGGCCTGGGGCGCGTAGCAGGCGTTCTCGAGGGCTTCGTGGGCCAGCTGCAGGATCAGCCGCTGGTGCGGGTCCATCCAGGTGGCCTCGGCCGGCGGGACGCCGAAGAAGCGGTGGTCGAACCGGTCGATCCGGTCGAGGTAGCCCATCGGCAGGTAGCCGGGCCCGGGCGGGAAGCCGTTCTCTCGCAGCCGTTCCTCCGCCGGCTGGCCGGTGCGGTCGCGCCCCTCGGCGAGCAGGTCGTGCACGGCGTCCAGCCCGTGGGCGCCCGGGAGCAGGGCGGACACCCCGATGATCGCCACGTCGTCGTTGCGCACCGGCTCCGGCCTCCTAGAGCTCGTAGTCCTTCGGCGGGTTCAGGCCGCGGTCCACCGCCCGGCCCAGTGCGGCGAGCGTGGGGTGCTCGAGCATCAGGGCCAGCGAGCCGACCGTGGGGTTGTCGAACAACGCCCGCGGCGGCAGCGCAGTGCCGAAGTCCGCGCGCAGGCGGGCGGTGACCCGCAGGCAGAGCAGCGAATCGCCGCCGAGGGCGAAGAAGTCGTCGTCGACGCCGACCTGCTCGACGGAAAGCACCTCGGACCAGATCCGGCTCAGCGCGCGCTCGGTCGCGGTGCGGGGCGCGAGGTAGGCCGGTTCGCTCTCGGCGGGGGCGGAAGGCGGTTCCGCCGGTTCGCGCGGACCGGCGGGCTGCCGGTCGCGCGGCGACCCGACCGGCCCGGCCGCGACCGGCTGCGCGGGCCGGCCGCCCGCCGGGTCGCGCAGGAGCTCCGCGAGTTCGTCGGCGAGCTCCTCGGCCGTATCGTCGTCGAACAGCGCCGGGTCGTAGCCGAGCCGGAGGCCCAGCGGTTCCCGCGCACTGCCGTGGGCGACGAGGACCAGCGGGTAGTTCGTGATCTCGACCGCCGTCAGGTCCGCCACCCGCAGCCCGCGCTCGGCCAGCGCGTCGCGGTCGAACGGGTAGTTTTCGAACACGACGATGCTGTCGAAGAGCCCCGCCCGGGCGGGGAGCCCGCTCCAGCGGCGCAGCTCGGCCAGTGACACGTGCCCGAACCGGCGGGCCTCGGCCTGGTCGGCCTGCAACCGCCGGAACCAGCCCGGCCGGTCTTCGGCCTCCGCGACCGTCACCCGGACCGGCACGGTGTTGACGAACATCCCGACGATCGCGTCCACGCCCGGCAGGTCAGGCGGCCGGCCGGACACGACCGCGCCGAAGCAGACGTCCGGCTCGCCGCCGTGCCGGGCGAGCAGCCGCGCCCAGGAGCCCTGCACGACGGCGTTGACGGTCAGCCGGTGCCGTCGCGCGAAGGCGGCCAGCCGTTCCGAGTCCACAGCGGACAGTGAGCGCTCCACAATGGACGTGGAGCGGGCGCGGTGGGCCCGCCCGGGCGGGCGGTCGTACGGCAGCCGGGTGGGGGTGAGCCCGGAGAGGACCTTCCGCCAGTGGGTTTCGGCCGCCGTCGCGTCCTGGCGGGCCAGCCACGCGAGGTGGTCGGCGAACGGGCGGCGCCGCTTGCCGGGCTGTCCGCACAGGTGCGCGAGGACGTCGGTGAGCACCTCGAAGACGCTCCAGCCGTCGAGGACGACGTGGTGGAAGGTCCACAGTGTCCGGACCCGGTGATCGTCCAGCCGGATCAGGGTGACCCGCATCAGCGGCGGCACGGCCGGGTCGATCCCGGCTGCGCGGTCGGCGGCGAGCAGGCCGGCTTCGTCGTACGAGCGCCCGTCGAGCACGGTCACCGGGAGCGTGACGGACCGGTGCACGACCTGGACCGGTTCGCGGACGCCGGTCCAGCGGACGGCGGTGCGCAGGGCCGGGATCTCGTCGACGGCCCGCCGCCAGGCTCGCTCGAGGGCAGCGAGGTCCTCGACGCCGGTCAGGGTGAAGCAGACCTGCTCGAGGTAGGTGCCCGGTTCCGAAAGGCCGTGGAACAGCATCCCGGCCTGCATCGGGGTGAGCGGGTAGACGTCCTCGACGTGGCGGCCGTCGCCGAGGAGCCGGTCGAGTTCCGCCTGGGTGGCCGCGGCGAGCGGGAAGTCGGACGGCGTGCGGCCGCCGGCACCCGGCTCGGCGCAGTGGGCGGCGATCTCCCGCAGCGCGGCGAGCACTTCGGTCGCGAGGCGGGTGACGGTGGCGGGTTCGTGCACGCCCGGCGAGTAGGTCCAGTCGAATTCGAGTTCGCCGCCCGCGGTGACGGCGGCGGTGACATCGAGGCGCGAGGTGCCGGTGACGTGCGGGGCCCGGCTCAGCCCGATGGCGGAGGGGGCGCCGCGGAACGGCTCGCCGGGCTCCGGCTCGGCGTCGAAGCGACCCAGGTAGTTGAACGCCGCCACCGGGCGGGGCTCCGGCAGCCGCTCCTGCCCCAGGTACCGCACCGCCCCGTACCCCAGCCCCCGGTCCGGGACCGCGCGCAGACACTCCTTGACCGCCTTCAGCACCGCACCCCACCCACCGTCCCGGGGCACCTCCACCGGGCACGGGTACAGCGTCGTGAACCAGCCCACCGTCCGGGACAGGTCAACGTCCTCGAAGAGGTCTTCGCGGCCGTGCCCTTCCAGCTCCAGCAGGACGCTCTCCCGCTCCAGCCAGCCGCCCAGGACCCGGGCGAGCGCGCTCACCAGCACGTCCTCGATGCGGGTGCGGTAGGCGGCGAACGTGTCGCGCAGCAGCGCCGCCGTCTCGTCCGCGGCGAGCCGGACCGTCACCGCGCGAGGCGGCCGCGGGTCGCCGTCCGGCCCGGCGCCCGGCGCGCTCCGGCGCCAGAACCGGGTGGCGAACCCGCCCGCCGTCACATGTTCGGCCAGTCGGCGGGACCAGTCGTCGAACGACGTGGTCCGGGGCGGCAACTCCACCGGCCGCCCGGCGCGGGCCGTGGTGTAGGCGGTGCTCAGGTCGGCCAGGAGGATCCGCCACGACACACCGTCCACCACCAGGTGGTGGGCGGCCAGCAGCAGCCGTGCGCCGTCGAGGACCGCGGTGAACAACGGGCCGCCGTCCAGCTCGAAGAAGTCCATCGTGGACAGCGGGCCGACTCGGAGGGCCGGAAAGGGTTCCGCGTACTCCTGCCGCCACTCGCCGTCGACCCGGTGGAAGCGCAGCCGGAGCGCGTCGTGGTGGTCCACGAGCGCCGCAACCGCGGTCCGCAGCGCCGCCTCGTCGACGTCCGCGGCGAGCTCGGCCGACACCCACTGGGTGAAGTGCCCGGGGTGCTCGGTGATCGTCTCGAAGAACCAGTGCTGGATCGGCGACAGCGGCACCGGACCGGACGGCCGGGGTGCCGCGCGCGCCGCCGGTTCCTCCCGGACCGCCGCCGCGGCCAGCTCGGCCGGGGTCTGCCGGAGGAAGACGTCCTTGGCGCTCAGGCGCAGCCCGAGCTGCCGGGCCCGCGCCACGACCTGGATGCCGAGGATCGAGTCCCCGCCCAGCTCGAAGAAGTTGTCCTGCGTCCCGACGTGCTCGACGCCGAGCACCTCCGCCCACACCCGGGTCAGCACCTCCTCGGCCGGGCTCCGGGGCGCCGTGCGGGTTCCGTTGGCGCGCGGCCGCGGGGCGGGCAGTGCCCGGCGATCGACCTTGCCCTGCGGCGTCAGCGGGAACCGGTCGAGCACCACCAGCGCGCCCGGGACGAGGTGCCCCGGCAGGCTCTGCCCCAGGAATTCCCGCAGCGCGCCGGGCTCGACCGGACGGCGGGGCACGACGTACCCGGCCAGGCGCTTGTGGCCGGGAGTGTCCTCGCGCGCGACTACAACGGCCTCGGCGACGTCCGGGTGCCGCCGCAGCGCCGCCTCGATCTCGCCCACCTCGATCCGGAAGCCGCGGATCTTGACCTGGTCGTCGGACCGGCCGAGGAAGTCCAGCACCCACTCCTCGCCGGCGCGCCAGCGCACGACGTCGCCGGTGCGGTACAGCCGGGTGCCGTGGCCGAAGGGGTCGGCGACGAACCGGTCGGCGGTCAGGCCGGGCCGGTCCAGGTAGCCGCGGGCCAGGCCGCTCCCGCCGACGTACAGCTCGCCGGGCACGCCGGGCGGCACCGGATCGAGGTGGCGGTCCAGCACCAGGCAGCGCGTCCCGGTGATCGGCCGCCCGATCGGCACCGGCCGCGCGCCGTCGCCGTCCCGGACCCGGTGGCAGGCGGTGAACGTGGTGCCCTCGGTGGGCCCGTAGCCGTTGACCAGCTCCAGGTCCGGCCACCGGCGCAGGACCGTCGCGCACTGCCGCGGCGACAGGACGTCCCCGCCGGAGACCAGCCGGCGCAGCCCGCCGAACACTTCCGGGTCGGCCGCCGCCACCTCGTGGAACATCCCCGCGGTCAGCCACAGCGCGGTGACGCCCTCGGCGCGGGCGAAGGCCCCGAGGGCCTCGACCGACGGCACGTCCTCGGCGTCGATCGCCAGCCGCGCGCCCGACAGCAGCGTGCCCCAGATTTCGAGCGTCGAGGCGTCGAACGACAGGGGTGCGTACTGCGTCGCGACGTCGTCCGGGCCGAGCCGGGCGTACTCGTCGGCGCACAGCCGGGTCACCGAGCGGTGCTCGATCAGCACGCCTTTCGGGCGGCCGGACGAACCCGAGGTGTAGAGCACGCAGGCCAGGTTGTCCGGCCGGACCCGGCACGGCGGGGCGCCGGGCTCCGGCCCGTCCTCGGCGATCAGCACGTGGGCCCCGGGAGGGACCCGATCACGCGCGGCCGGTGTCGTGAGCACCGTCGTGGCGCCGGAATCGGCCAGCAGCAACGCCAATCGCTCGTCCGGATAACGCGGGTCGAGCGGGACGTAGGCGCCCCCGGCCTTGAGGACGGCGAGCATGCCGACGACCGCGTCGATCCCCCGCGGTACGCAGAGGCCGATCCGGACGTCCGGGCCGGCGCCGCGGGCGATCAGGCCGTGCGCGAGCCGGTTCGCCCGGCCGTCCAGCTCCCGGTAGGTCAACGCCGTACCGGCGCAGGAAACCGCGGGGGCGTCCGGGCGCTCGCGGACGCGGTCGGCGAAGACGTCGAGCACGGTCAGCCCCGGACCGTCCACCGGCGACCGGCCCGCCGCCAGCACGGCACGCCGTTGCGCGGGCGCCGGGAAGGGCAGGCGGGACAGCCGCCGTCCCGGGTCGCCGGCGATGCTCTCCAGCAGAACCAGGAGGTTTTCGGCCAGCCGCCGGATCGTGTCCGCGTCGAACAAGTCGGTGCGGTACTCGACGGTGGCGCGCAGGCCGCCGTCCCGCGGCTCGAACTCGCACGTGAGGTCGAACGGGGCCGACCGCCGGGGCAGGTCGAGCTCCTCGACCGCCAGGCCGGCGAGCTCCGGCCGGGCCGACGGCGCGTTCTGCAGCACCACCATCACGTTGACCAGCGGCGAGCGGCCGGCGTCGCGGTCCGGGGCGAGCAGCTCGACCAGGCGGCCGAACGGGACGTCGTCGTGGGCCATCGCGTCGAGCACGGTCGAGCGGACGCCGGCCAGGAAGTCCGTGAAGACGGGATCGCCCTCGAGGCGCGAGCGGATCACGACGGTGTTGACGAAGAAGCCGACGAGTCCCGCCAGCTCGTCCCAGGACCGCCCGGCCGTCACCGTGCCGAGGGCGATGTCGCGCTGCCCGGTGTAGCGCGCGAAGAGGACCTGAGTCGCGGCGATCAGGGTCATGAACAGCGTGGCCCCGCGCCGGCGGCCGAGTTCGGCGAGCCTCGTGGTCAGGGCCGGAGGCACGGTGAAGCGGTGCGTGGCGCCCGCCGTCCCCCGCACCGCGGGCCGCGGCCGGTCGGTGGGCAGCTCCAGCGCGGGCACCCCGGCCAGCTGCCGCTCCCAGTAGGCGATCCGGTCGTCCAGCTCCGGACCGGCGAGCCGGTCGCGTTGCCAGGCGGCGAAATCGGTATAGCGCAACGGCAGCGGGGGCAGCTCGGCCGCCGCGTCCGAGTACAGCAGGCCGAGCTCGCCGGCGAGCACCCCCATCGACCAGCCGTCGGTGACGATGTGGTGCAGCACCAGCACGAGCAGGTGGTCATCCGGCCCCAGCTCGAACACCGTCGCCCGGAACAGCGGCCCGCGGGCGAGGTCGAACGGCCGCTGGACTTCGGCGAGCAGCTCGCGTTCGACGTCGTCGGCGGTCCGGACGTCCGGCCGGATCTCCGGCGGCGGTCCGACGACCTGGACGCCCCGCCCGCGCACGGTGGGGAACGTCGTGCGCAGCGACTCGTGGCGCGCGGCCAGCGCGGTCAGCGCCCTGGCCAGCGCGTCGGCGGACAGGGGGCCGCGCAGCCGGAACCCCGCGCTGGTGTTGTACTCGGCGCCGCCCGGGGCGAGCTGGTCGAGGAACCAGAGCCGTTCCTGGCCGGACGACAGGGGCAGCGCGGTGCCGGGTGTGGTGCGGACCGGCGCGTGGCCGGGGTGTGGGCCGGAGAGGGCGGCCGCGAGCCCGGCGACCGTGCGGTGTTCGAAGACGGCCTGGGCGGGCAGGGCCGCGCCGAGGCGCCGGCTGAGCGTGCCGGCCACGCGCATGGCGAGGATCGAGTCGCCGCCCAGCTCGACGAAGTCGTCGTCGGCGCCGACGCGGTCCAGGCCGAGCGCGTCCCGCCAGACGTCGGCGACCAGCTCCTCCGCCGGGCCGCGAGGAGCGGTGCCGTCGGAGCGGGCGGGCGCGGGCAGGGCCTGTCGGTCGACCTTTCCGCCGGTGGTCAACGGGAGGCTCGTCAGCTCGACGAACCGGGCGGGCACCAGGTGCTCCGGGACGCGGCCGCGCAGGTACGCCCGCAGCCCGGTCACCGGGTCCGTCTTGGGCACGACGTAGGCGACGAGGTGCTCGTCGCGGCCGTCCCGCCGGGCCACGACGGCCGCGGCGGCCAGGCCGGGATGGCTCAGCAGCGCCGCTTCGGCGTCGGCCGGGTCGACGCGGATGCCGCGGATCTTGACCTGCCCGTCGGCGCGGCCGAGGAAGTCCAGCAGCCCGTCGTCGCGGCGGCGCACGCGGTCGCCGGTGCGGTACATCCGCGAGCCGGGCGGCCCGGCCGGGTCGGCGACGAACGCGGCCGCGGTGGCACCCGGACGGCCGAGGTAGCCGCGCGCGAGCCCGGGCCCGGCCAGGAAGAGCTCCCCTTCGGCGGCCGGCCGCAGCCCGGCGTCCAGCACCTCGGCGCGGGTTCCCGCGATGGGACGCCCGAGCACCGCGCGGCCTTCGGGAACCGTGTCGCAGACCAGGCTGTCCACTGTGGTCTCGGTGGTGCCGTAGGCCGTGCGGACCACGACCCCGGCGGCGTCCAGGGCCGCCCCGAGATTGGGATCGACGGGCTCGCCGCCGGTGACGACGATGCGCGGCCGCGCGGGGCCGTCCAGCAGCCCGGCGAGCAGGAGCATCCGGAGGTGGGAAGGGGTCACGTCGAGCACGTCGATCCGCGCGTCGGCCAGCGCGGCGACGGTCTCCCGCGGGTCGCCCCGGTCCAGGACGTGCAGTTCGTGCCCGGCGAGCATCCACAGCAGCGGAACCCAGGAGGCGTCGAACGACCACGCGGCGGTGTGGGCGACCCGCAGCCGCTCGCCGGCGGCCGTCTCGAAGAGGCCGGCGCGGTGGGCGGCGAAGAGGGCGAGGAGGCCGCCGTGGGTGCCGAGCACGCCTCGGGGCCGTCCGGTGGAGCCGGAGGTGTAGAGCACGTAGGCGAGGTTGCCGGGCCGGATCCGCGGCGGGGAAACGACCGGGCGGGCCGGGTCCGCCCCGGACACGCTGCGGGAATTGCCCGCCTCGCCATCGCGACCGAATCCACCGGGCGCCGGGTCGCCCGTCACGAACACCGGTACGCACTCCGTTGGCAGCCCGTCGGCCAGGTGCGGCTGGGTCAGCACCAGCGTGACCCCCGCGTCGGCGAGCAGCGCAGCCCGGTGCCGGGCCGGGTGGGCCGGATCGAGCGGGACGTACGCCGCGCCCGCTTTGAGCACGCCGAACAGCGCCACCACCATGTCCACCCCGCGCTCGGCCAGGAGGCCGACCCGGATTTCCGGGCCCGCGCCGTTCAGGGCCAGGCGCGCGGCCACTTCGTCGCTGCGAGCGGACAGTTCCGCGTAGTCCACGCGGGTCCGGCCGCACACCACGGCGGTTTCCGCCGGAGTGCGCGCCGCCCGGTGGGCCAGCAGATCGCCCACGCTGCTCAATGGTCCGGTCGTGGTAGTCATCCCCAGAATTCCCCGTGCCCGGTGCCGGAAATCCCGGCGGTGACGAACTCCGGATACTTCCAGCGGCTTCCCGCGAACGGCAAGCCGCCGATCGAGGGACCGGCCGTCACCGTCCATAATTGCCGCCGAACACAAGGGAAATTGATCGTCCATTGAGGACAATGGACGAATCTTCCCGACGATTACGCCGTTCGGCGTCGTCGACGCACCGCGGACCGTGTTAGCTTCGAACGGGGGCTTCGTCGAGGGAGGGCGCGTGACAGGCCAGCAGCCGGTGGACGCGGACGTCACCGCCGAGGAGATCTTGGCCGAACTGAACGGGTTCTTCAGCTCCGCGACGGCCGGGAACACCCCGGGCCCCGACGAAGACTACTTCGCACTGGGACTGGTGAATTCCCTGCTGGCCCTGGAACTGGTCGCCCACATCGAGCGCCGGTTCGGCATCGAGGTCGCGGTGGAAGACCTCGATCTCGACCATTTCCGGACCATGAACCGCGTCACCGCTTTCGTGCTCCGGAAACGATCGGCCGGAATTCCGTGACCACAATGGACTCCGCCGCCTTCGCGGCCGAAGTGCGGCCGGACGCGGCGGACTGGGACGCCCGCGGCGCCCTGCCGCCGGAGGTCGTCAAAGCCGTGGCGCACGCCGGTTTCCTGTCCCCCGACCGCACGCCGGCCGAGCTCGGGGAGCTCTGCGCCGACTTCGGCGGGGTGTGCAGTGCCCTGCGCGCGCTGATCACGGTGCAGGGCATGGTCACCGCGGCCGTCCGGCGCTGGGGCACCGCGCAGCAGCGCGCACACTGGCTGCCGGCGCTCTCGCAGGGCGAGGTCCTGGCCGGGTTCGCGGCCACCGAGGCCGGCGCCGGGAGCGAGCTGTCCGCCGTGACGACGTCCGCCGAGCGCGAAGGCGGGCAGGTGCGCCTGCACGGCCGGAAGCTGTGGGTCACCTTCGGGCAGCTCGCCGACGTCTTCCTGGTGCTCGCCACCTGCGGGGGCCGTCCGGTCACCGTGCTCGTCGAGGCGGACCGGCCCGGCACCACGGCCGAGCCGGTGCGCGGCCAGCTCGGGATGCGGGCGGCCCGGCTCGCCCACGTCCGGTTCGACGGCGTGCTCGTGCCCGCCGGAAACCTCCTCGCCCCACCCGGGTTCGGCCTGTCCCACGTGACGGCGACGGCGTTGGACCACGGGCGCTTCACCGTCGCCTGGGGCTGCGTCGGGATGGCGGAAGCCTGCCTGCGCGCCGCCGCGGGCCACGCCGCCGCCCGCGTGCAGGGCGGGGTGCGGCTGGCCGGGCACCAGACCGTGCGCGCCCTGCTCGGCCGCAGCCTGGCCGACACCGCCGCCGCGCGCGAGCTGTGCGCCCGCGCCGCGGCCCTGCGGGAGAACGGCGATCCGGACGCCGTCGCCGGGACCGTGCTGGCCAAGTACGTGGCCGCCCGCGCGGCCGCCGCCGTCGCCGACCGGGCCGGGCAGGTGCTCGGGGCGGCCGGCTGCGCGGAGGACAGCCTGGTGGGCCGGTTCTTCCGCGACGCCAAGGTGATGCGGATCATCGAAGGCGCCGACGAGGTCGCCGAACAGCAGCTCGGCGAGTACGCGCTGCGGTGGCGCCCGTGAAGACCGTCAAGTGCCTGGTGTGGGACCTCGACGACACGCTCTGGGACGGCGTCGTGCTCGAAGGCGACCGGCCACGCCCGTTCCCCGCCGCGCTCGAGACGCTGCACGCGCTGGACGAGCGCGGGATCCTGCACGCCGTGGCGGGTCGCGGCGAGCTCGCCCGCGCCGCCGGGCACCTGGCCGAACACGGCCTCGCGGAGCTGTTCTGCGCGGTCGAAGTCGGCTGGGGCGAAAAGTCCGCGGCGATCCGCCGCATCGCCGCGGAGCTGAACATCGGCCTGGACACCATCGCCTTCGCCGACAACGACCCGGCCGAGTGCGCGGAAGTCACCGCCGCGCTGCCGATGGTGCGCTGCTACCCCGCCGAGCGCGTCGGCGAGCTCGCCGGCCTGGCGGAGTTCCGGCCGGAGCTGGTGACCGGCGAGTCCCGCCGTCGCCGCCACCGGTACCTGGCCGAACGCTCGCGGGCCGCGGCGGAACGCGCGTTCCCCGGTTCTCCGCCCGAGTTCCTGGCCTCGCTCGGGCTCACGATGACGGTCCGCGCCGCCACCGAAGCCGACTTCGACCGCGCGCACGAGCTGACCCTCCGGACCCACCAGCTCAACACCACGGGCCGCACCCTCGACGCCGCCCGGCTGCGCGAACTGTGCGCGGCCGAGGACCACGAGGTGCTCGTCGCGGACGTCACCGACCGGTTCGGCGCGCACGGCACGGTCGGGCTGGCCGTCCTCCGCCACGACGGCGCCGACGTCGTCCTGGAGTTGCTCCTGACCTCGTGCCGGGTGCTGAACCGCGGGATCGGCACGGTGCTGCTCGGCCACCTCGTCCGGGACGTCTTGGCGCGCGGCCGGCGTCCGGTCGCCCGGTTCGTCCCGACGGAGGCGAACCGGATCATGCTGGTGACCCTGCGGTTCGCGGGCTTCGAGCCGGCCGGCGAGGGCACGCTGACCTTCGCGCCGGGGCGGCCACCGCCCGCGGTGCCCGCCCACGTCCGGATCGTCGACGGGAGGAACCGGTGAAGATCGGGATCGTGGGAGCCGGGGTGATGGGCACCGGTGTCGCGCAGTGCTTCGCCGCGGCCGGGCACGACGTCGTCGTCGCCGACACCGACCCGCGGGCACTGGAGAAGGGCCCGCAGCGGGTCCGGGCCGGGCTGCGGATGGCGGCACTGCTCGGTGCCCGCCCGCCGGCCGCGGTCCCGGAGCGGATCCGCTGGACCGGGCGGCTCGGCGAACTGGGTGACAGCGAGTTCGTCGTCGAATGCGCGGCGGAACGGCCTGCCGTCAAGGAAACGCTGTTCGCCGGGCTGGATCGGGTCTGTCCCGCGGCGACGGTGCTCGCCTCCTGCACGTCCGCCGTCCCGATCGGGCGGCTCGCCGCCGCCACCGCCCGCGCCGACCGGGTCATCGGCACCCACTTCATGAATCCGGCCCCGCTCAAGGACACCGTCGAGGTGGTCCGCGCGGCGACGACCGGCGAGGAGACCCTGCGCGCCACCACGGACCTGCTGGCCGGCATCGGCAAGCGCGTGATCGTGGTGGGCGACGGCCCCGGCTTCGTCGCCAACCGGGTGCTGATGGCCACGATCAACGAGGCGATCGCGACGGTCGGCGACGGCATCGCCGACGCCGCCACGGTCGACCGGGTCTTCGAGACCTGCTTCGGCCACGCGATGGGCCCGCTGCGCACGGCCGACCTCATCGGGCTCGACGTCATCCTGGACACCTTGGTGGTGCTGCTGGAATGCACCGGACAGCCGATGTACCGCCCGTGCCCGCTGCTGACCGAGCTCGTCGGCGCCGGCAGGCTGGGCCGCAAGACCGGCCGGGGCCTGCACACCTACCCGGCGGGCTGAGCCGCCGTCGGCAACAGCTCGAGCGTCTCGGCGGCGAGGCGGTCCGCGCCTTCGCGGAAGTCCGCGTCCAGCTTGCGGAAGAGCGTCTCGGCCTCGATCGCGGGCCAGTCGCGCGGCAGGTGCCCGGCCGGCAGGTGCGGGTCGCGGCGGACGACGTGCAGCCAGTCCGAGTGCAGCATCAGCCGGCGGGTCAGGTCGTCCGGGAACGCCGGCTTCCCGCCGTCCCACTTGTCCATGAAGTCGTGGTAGCGCGAGGCGATCGTGGCCGTGTCGAAGGCTTTGCGGACGAGCTCGGCCGCTTCGGTGGGCTTCGCCGGGTGCGCCGTGAACACCGTGACGTGCCCGTCGAGGCCGAGCTGCTCGACGATGGCCGCGACGTCCCGGACGCCGGGGGCGACCCACAAGCCGTTCTGCAGCAGGCCGAACCCCGCCCAGGTCAGCTGGCGGCGCAGGTCGTGCCGGTCGCCGCGGCGGGTGTCGGGCAGGGAAAAGCCGACCAGCGTCCAGCCGCCGTCCTCCGACCGGTTGACCGCGCCGGTCTCCCAGATCCGCCGACGGCCGTCCTCGAGAACCGTTGCGAGGCGTTCGCTGAGACCGAAGTAGACCTTCCGCCCGTGCCGGTGGCGGGTCAGCAACCCGCTGCCCGCCATCCGGGTCAGCGTCGAGCGCACCGCCTCCTCCGAGACGCCGACGCGGCCGAACACGTCGATCACGCTGCCCGAGTAGATCGCGCTCGCCCGGCCGAGCAGGTGGATGCCCAGGAACGTGAGCATGACGGACTTCGGGCGGGGCCCGGAGCCGGTCTCGGCGGATGACGTCACGGGCGCCAGCGTAACCCGGACGCCCGCCACTTGATGTTGTGCAGAATGTTGACGGCCGTCATGCCCCTGACTAACGTTGGGGCCCGCTCCCCCGTCGTCCACCCCGGACGAACCTGCCCCTCCCGCAGTGCCCCGCCCCCGAAGACGAGGGTGAACCCCATGAGCACTCAGCTCCGCAGAGCGGTCGCGTCGAGCTTCCTCGGCAGTCTCATCGAGTACTACGACTTCCTCCTCTACGCCACGGCGAGCGCGGTGGTCTTCGGCAAGGTCTTCTTCGCCGACCTCGACCCGGCGCTGGCCACGGTCGCCAGCTTCGGCACGTTCACCACCGGCTACCTCGCCCGCCCGCTCGGCGGCCTGATCTTCGGCCACTTCGGCGACCGCCTGGGCCGCAAGCGGATGCTCGTGCTGACCATGACCCTGATGGGCGTCGCGAGCTTCCTCATCGGCCTGCTCCCCGGCTACGACCAGATCGGCCCGGTCGCCCCGATCGGACTGGTCCTGCTCCGCGTCGTCCAGGGCATCGCGGTCGGCGGCGAGTGGGGCGGCGCGGTGCTGATGTCCGCCGAGCACGCGCGGTCCCGCCGCGGGCTGTGGGCCGGCTTCACCAACGCCGGCGCGCCGAGCGGCATGGTCGTGTCGACGCTGGTCATGTCCGCCACCGCCGGGCTCACCTCCGAGGCCGACTTCCTCGCCTGGGGCTGGCGCATCCCGTTCCTGCTCAGCATCGTGCTGCTCGCGATCGGCCTGTTCGTGCGCTCCCGGGTCGACGAAACCCCGGCGTTCCTGGCGACCCGCAAGGAAGAACGGCGGCGGCTGCCGCTGGTCGCCGTGCTGCGGGACCACCCGCGCGTGCTGGCGCTCAGTGTCGGCGTCGGGCTGGCCGCGTTCGTCGTCCAAGCCACGCTGACTACCTTCGTGCTCGCCTACAGCGTCCAGCACGGCCACCCGCGGCAGGACGTGCTCAACGCGCTCACGCTGTCCTCGGCGTGCGCGGTGGCGGGAATCCTGCTGTGGTCGGCGCTTTCGGACCGGATCGGCCGCCGCCCGGTCGTCCTGGCCGGCGTGGCCGCGATGGCGGTGTTCGGGTTCCTGCTCTTCCCGATGGTCCGCAGCGGCAGCGGCTTCCTGCTGGTCCTGGCCCTGGTGCTCGGCCAGGGCGTGATCCACCCGATGATGTACGGGCCGCTGGCTGCGCTGTACTCGGAGCTGTTCGACACCGAAAGCCGGTACACCGGCGCGTCGCTGGGCTACCAGCTGGCCGGGCTCGGCGCCGGGTTCGCCCCGCTGATCTTCGCCGAGCTCCAGCGCGCCAACGGCGGCGGCTCGACCACCCCGGTGTCGTGGACCATCGCCGCGTTCTGCCTCCTCTCCGCCGTCTGCGTGCTGGCGCTGCGGGAGACCCACCGCCGCGACCTCGCCCCCGAGCCGGGCGTGCCCGCGGCCGCCCAGCGGGAAGGACTCCGATGAGCCGGTGGCTGCGCCGGGTCGGCGCCCTCGTCGCGACGACGCTGACCGCGTTCGGCCTCACCACGGGAAGCACGGCGCAGGCCGCCACCCCGGCGCACTACACCGGGCAGCTGCCCGACGGCGCGAGCTGGGTGGCGGACGTCCCGGCCTCCTGGAACGGGACCGTCATCCTCTACAGCCACGGCTTCGGCCCCCTCGAAGCGCGCAACGCGCCCGACGAGCCGACCGGCCAGGCCCTGCTCGCGGCGGGGTACGCCCTGATCGGCTCGTCCTACAGCGGGCCGTCGCTGTGGGCGCTCGCCGCCGCGCCGCGGGACCAGTTCGCCTCGCTCGACCAGCTCGTGCGGAAGATCGGCGAGCCCCGCCGCACCATCGCGTGGGGCACGTCGATGGGTGGGCTGGTCAGCGCACTGGAGGCCGAGTCCGGCAACCGGCGGCTCGACGGCGCGCTGACCACGTGCGGCCTGGTCGCGGGAGCGCTGAACCTCAACAACTACCAGCTCGACGGCGAATACGCGTTGTCCCGCCTGCTCGCCCCGGCCCAGCCGGTGAAGCTCGTGCGCTACACGAGCGCCGAGGAAGCGAGCGCGGCCGGCGCGGCGCTGACGAAGATCGTCACCGACGCCCAGGGCACTGCGGCCGGCCGGGCGCGGATCGCCCTCGGTGCCGCGCTGATGAACATGCCGCCGTGGCTGACCGGGGACACCCCGCCCGGGCTCGCCGACTACGCGGGCCAGGAACAGCAACAGCAGCAGGCCCTCGCGCAGTTCGTGCTCGGGTTCGTGGTGCCCGGGCGCTACCAGATCGAGCTGGCGGCCGGCGGGAACAGCGCGTTCAACGCCGGCGTCGATTACCACGCCCTGCTGTCCGGCAGCCCGCTGGCGCGGCAGGTCCGGGCGCTGTACCGCACCGCGGGCCTCGACCTCGACGCCGACCTGGCCGAGCTGACCCGTCACGCGGACGTCACGGCCGACCCGCAGGCCGTCGGCACGCTGGCCCGCACGTCGACGGCGACCGGACGGCTGCGCGTCCCCTCGCTGGCCATCCACACCACCGCGGACCACCTGGTCCCGGTCGAACAGGAGAACTGGTACGCCCACCGGGTCCGCGCGGCCGGGCGGGATTCGTTGCTGCGCCAGGCGTACGTGGGCGCGGCCGGGCACTGCGCCTTCCAGCCGTCGGAGACACTGGCGGCGTTGCACGCCCTGGAATCCCGCATCACCACCGGGCACTGGCCCGACCTCCGGCCGGAACGCCTCAACGCGGCCGCGGCCGCCCTCGGCGCCCCGGGCCGCTACCTCCGCTACACCCCGGCGCCACTCACCGGCGCGGACCGCCGCTGAGGCAAGGGGGCGGCCGCCTTCCGCGACGGCCGCCCCCTTGCGTCACGGTAAATCATCCCTTTCCGAACTGGCATTTGTAGTCAATCCGCCGCGTCCCTAGCGTGGTCGGCATGAACCTCACCGTCCTCGCGGCGTCCGGCCGGACCGGACTCGCGCTCACCCGGGAAGCCCTGCGGCGCGGGCACACCGTCACCGCGATCGCCCGGGATCCCCGGCGCATCGACGTTCCCCCGTCGGCCCGGTTGCACAAGGTGGCGGGGGACGTCGAGGACCCGGCGAGCCTCGCCCTCGCCGGCTCGACCGTCCTTTCCGGACTCGGCACGGACCGGGCGGGGGTGCTGGCGGCGGGCGCCAAGGCGGTGGTCGCGGCCGGGCCGTCGCGGATCATCTGGCTCGGCGCCTACGGGACGGGCCGGTCGGCGCCGGTGGCCGGGGAAGCGGCCGGGGGGCTCGCGAAACTGCTGGGCGACCGGCTCGGCGACAAGGTCGAGGCCGACGCGACGATCCTCGCCGCCGGCGGCACGGTGTTCCACGCGGGGTTGCTGAGCGACGGCCCGGAAAGCCCGGGCCGGCGCACGGTGGGCCTGGAAGCCGGGCCACCACTGGACTTCACCGCGGAGATCAGCCGGGCGACGGTGGCCGCGGCGATGCTCGACGAGGCCGAGACCCCCCGCTTCCCGGGCACGATCGCCCTCCCCCTCCCCGAGTGACCCTCTTCGCCGGTCTGCCGCGGCCGTCGTGAGTGAAAAACAGTGTTCTAACCCGCTTTTTCACTCACGACCGGCCGCGGCAGACTTCCGGACCGCCACCGGGCCGCCGGTGGTGATTTCGGTCAGGGCTGTGCGGACCTGGTCGCGGAGCCAGGCGTGGGCCGGGTCGGAGTCGTAGCGCTGGTGCCACGTGCAGCAGATCTCCGCCTCCGGCGACTCGGCCGGGAGCGGGCGGGTGATCAGCCCGAACGCGTCGATCAGCGGACGGCTGAGCACCGCCGTGCAGCTGACCAGCGCGTCACTGTGCACCGCCAGCTGCAGTGCCGTCGCGAGTGTGGCCACCGACGCGATCACCCGGCGGCGCAGGCCTTCGGCGGCCAGCACGTCGTCGATCGGGGCCGTGAGCCGGCCGCGGCGGGAGACCAGCACGTGCGGGTGCGCGGCGAACTCCCGCAGGTCGAGGCCCCCGGCCGCCGGGTGGCCCCGGCGCATCGCCACCACCAGGGGGTCGCGGCCGAGCACCTCCGACCGGAACTCGGGCGACTGCGGGCGGGCACCGCCGAGTTCGACGTCGACGCGGCCGTGCCGCAGGTCGTCGGTGTCGGCGGAGTGCTCGGCCAGCACGCGCAGCCGCACGCCGGGCGCCCGGTCCTGCAGCCGGCCGGCCAGCGCCGGGACGACCGACGTCGCGAGCGCGTCGTGGCACTGGATCGTGAACGTGCGGTCCAGCTCGCCGAGGTTCAGCTCGCGGGCCGGCTGCAGGACCTCTCGCGCCCGCCGGACCAGCCCGTGCACGTCTTCGCGGATGGCCACCGCGTACGGCGTCGGAACCATCGTGTGGCCGGTGCGGACCAGGATGTCGTCGCCGGTCACCGCGCGGAGCCGGCCGAGAGTGCGGCTGACCGCCGGGGACGACAGGTGCAGCCGCTCGGCCGCGCCCATCACGCTGCCCTCTTCGAGCAGCGCGTCGAGCACCGTGAGCAAGTTCAAGTCGAGTTGCACGAACCCAAGACAACCACAGGAGAAAAATCATGACTCAGGACCTGCTCGCCGCCACCACCGCCGCCGTCCGCGCCGCCGGGGCCCGGATGCTGGCGCGCTACTCCCCCGCGTCCCGCCAGCCCGGGCTGCCCGAGGTGCTGAAGAGCCTGGACGACAACGACTCCGCGGTCGCCGGCGTGCTCCGGCCCGCACTGGCGGAAATCCGGCCGGAGGCACGCTGGCTCGACGACGAACACGGGTCCGGCCCGCTGCCCGCGGGCGAGTGGTGGCTTATCGACCCCGTGGGCGGCAACGTCAACGCGGTGCACGGCATGCCCGGTTGGAACGTCGGCGTGAGCCTCGTCCGCGACGGCCGTCCGGTGCTGGCCGTGCTCTTCTTCCCGGTGCTCGACGAAATGTTCACCGCCACCGAGGGCGGCGGCGCCCACCTGAACGGTGAGCGGCTCCGGGTGTCGGCCAAGACGGCGCTGGACGGCGCCCTCGCGGGCACCGGCCAGGCCCAGCCCGGCCACGGCTTCCTCGCCCGGATGGGCCGCTCGTTCACCGCGATGTCGGAAGCGGCGCTGTACGTGCGGATCTCCGTGCCGGTGACCCACCAGCTCGCCCAGGTCGCCGCGGGCCGGATGGACCTGCACTGGCAGTTCGACAACGTCCGGTCCCACGCCGCCGGTGTCCTGCTGGTCCAGGAAGCCGGTGGCGTCGTCACGGACCTCGAGGGCGGGCCGTGGGAATTGACGAGCGAGGGCTACCTCGCCGCCGCGCCCGGGGTGCACGCCGCCGCGCTGAAGGTCCTCACCGCCTGAGCGCGCCGGTTCACGCGGTGATGATGTCGCGTGCCTTCTTCACGACTGGAGGGGGTCCGCCGTCGTAGTCGTAGTTGCTCAGGATCACCGTCACCCACTCGGTGTCGGGGTACAGCTGGAAATCGGTCGACGTGCCCGGGGCGCCGCCACCGTGGCCGGTCACCCACTGGTTGCCGACGAGCAGCGTCATCGGGCCGTAGCACTGGAAGCCGGCGTGCGGGCCCGCGGGCGGCCCGCCGGGCTGCGGCGGAAGGGGCACCTTCCCACCCAGGGTGATCCCCGTGAAGGCGCGGTCGAGCAACTTCGAACCCTGCAGCGCGGCCGCGAAGCGGGCCATGTCGGCACACGTCGTGAACGCGTCCCCGGACGGGGTGCCGACGTACAGCCGCTGGTCGATCGTGTCGGCGCGTTCGCCGGACGGCTGTTTCGCGTAGGGGTGGGCCATGCGGGGGTCGGTGTGCCACTGCGGCCTGGTGCGGAAGTCCGTGGCGGTCATGCCGGCCGGACGGAACACGTGCTCCCGCACGTAGTCGTAGTAGGACTGCCCGGACACCTCGGCCACGATCGCACCGAGCAGGTGGTAGGCGGCGTTGCTGTAGCGGTACCCGGCTCCCGGCGCGAACTCCGGCGAACTCCGCCGGATGTAGTCGGTCGTGCCGTTCATCACCTGGTCGACGTCGGTCCAGGTGAGCGCTTCCGCCAGGTACCCCGGCATGGCGAAGGTGTCGCCGAAGCCGGAGGTGTGGGTGAGGAGGTGGTGGACTTGCACGGTATCGGCGATCCCGGCGGGGAAACCGCTCAGGAAGGTGCCCAGCGTGCTGGTGTAGGCGAGCCGGCCGGCCTGCGCGAGCTGCGCGATGGCCACCGCCGTGAACAGCTTCGTCACCGAGGCCATGGCGAAGAGCGTGTCCGGGCCGTTGGGAGCAGCGTCGTTGGCCCGCCCGTAGGACCTGGCCAGCACGGGCCGTCCCCGGTGGACCAGCAGCAGGCTGCCGGAGAACGCGTCCACGGCCGCCTGTTCCCGCACGAACCGGTCGAACGCCCGCACGTCGACGGAGGTGGGGGTGACGGCGGAGCCGGAAGCCGCTCGGGCGACGGCGCCCGTGGCCAGCAACGCACCGGAAGCGCCGAGCACGCCCAGTGCGGATCGTCGTGTCGTGGTCATGGCCGAAGGTCTACCGAGCACGGCCGATCGCGGGCCGATCGACGGCCCATACGTGATCCATATGCCGCGCGCGGGACACTGCGCGGGTGCGGGTGCTACTGGTCGAGGACGAGCAACCGCTGGCCAAGTACGTCGCGGCCGGCCTGCGCAAGCACGGGTTCGCCGTCGACGTCGCCTTCGACGGGCGCACCGCGCTGGACAAGTGCGTGGCCACCCCCTACGACGTCGTCGTCCTGGACCGGGATCTGCCCGTCGTGCACGGGGACGCGGTGTGCCGCGAGCTCGCCGGGCACGGGGCGGCGCGGATCCTGATGCTCACCGCGTCCGGCGCGGTCGAGGACCGGGTCGCGGGGCTCACGCTGGGCGCCGACGACTACCTCGGCAAGCCGTTCGCGTTCTCCGAGCTCGTCGCCAGGGTACGGGCCCTGTCCCGCCGCAGCGCGCCCGCGCTGCCGCCGGTCCTGCGCGCCGCCGGCGTGGTGCTCGATCCCGCACGGCGCACCGCGGAGCGCGCTGGCCGGCTCTTGCACCTGACCCCCAAGGAGTTCGGCGTGCTCGAGCACCTGCTCGCCGCCGACGGCGCGGTGGTGAGCGCGGAAACGTTGCTGGACAAGGTGTGGGACGAACACGCCGACCCGTTCACCAACGCGGTCCGGATCACCGTCGGCACGTTGCGGCGCAAGCTCGGCGACCCACCGCCCATCGAGACCGTGCCGGGTGCCGGCTACCGGCTCGTCCCGTGACCGCGCGCAGCCGGCTCACGCTCCTGTACGCCGCACTGGTCCTCGCCGCCGGCGCCCTCCTGACCACCCTGACCTACTTGCTGCTGCGCCGCGACGGCGGCCACCGGATATCGGTCTTCACCCTCGGCCCGTCGCCGGAGCCGGCCGGGATACCGCCGTTGCCGCCGTCGATCACCGCGGTCACCCTCACCGACTTCGTCGGCCAGGCCGCGATCGCGCTCGCGGTGGTGACGGCCCTCGCCGCGGTCGTGGGGTGGCTGGTGGCCGGGCGCGTACTGCGTCCCATCCGCACGATCTCCACCACCGCACGGCGTCTCTCGGCGGAGAACCTGTCCGAGCGGATACCGGTCACCCGGCCGCTCGACGAGCTCGCCACCCTGGCCGGCACCGTCAACGGGATGCTCGACCGCATCTCCGACGGCGTCGCCGAACGCGACCGGGTGCTCGCGAGCCAGCGCCTGTTCACCGCCAACGCCGCCCACGAGCTGCGGACCCCGCTGACCACCATGCGCACCGCCGTCGACGTCACCCTCGACAACCGCCCCGACGTCGAAGAACTGCTGGCCATGGCCGCCGACATCCGGGCCGCCGTCGAGCAGAGCCGGCGCACCCTCGACGGACTGCTGGCGCTGGCCCGCAGCCAGGCCGGCACCGGCGTCCGGGACCGGGTCGACCTCGCCGGGATCGTGGCGAGCAGCCTCGACGGGGTGGCGCTCCCCGTGCGAGCCGACCTGCGGCCGGCGCCGGTCCGCGGTGAACCGGTCCTGCTGGAACGCCTGTGCGGCAACCTGGTCGAGAACGCCGTCCGCCACAACCGTTCCGGAGGTCACGTCGAGGTCGCCACCGGCGGCGGTGACGGGCGGGCGTTCCTGCGCATCGGGAACAGCGGTGCGCCGATCGCGCCGGACGCCGTCGACCGGCTCCGGGAGCCGTTCGTCCGCGGCGACGGCACCCGGAGCCACACCGGCCGCGGTGCCGGCCTCGGACTGTCCATCGTGGACGCGATCGTCGCCGCGCACCGGGGTGAGATCACCCTCGCCGCTCGCCCGGCCGGCGGCCTGGACGTCGTCGTCCACCTCCCGGCCGCCGAACACCCCGGGTGAGCCGTTCGCCACCGGGCGGCGGGGTGCGGCCCCCACCGGCCCGGTCGCGGTCACCCGCCCAGCCCGAAGAAGGCGATCGCGGCGGCGGCCATCCCGGTCGAGGGCAGGCTGTGCCCGGCGCCCTGGATGCTGTACGCCTCCACCTTGTCGGCGTAGCGGCGGCGGTTCCAGCCGGCCTGCGGGGTGTCCGACGACGTCGGCGTCTGGCTCAGGCCGAAGACGTCGGTCCACTGCTCGATTTCCTCCTGCAGCAGCGCATAGGGCACGAGCGTGTCGGCGGTGCCGTGCCACAGCTGGACGCGCGGGCGGGGACCGGTGTAGCCGGGGTAGGCCTGCCGGACCGCGTCACCCCACTGCTGCGGCGTGCGGTTCGCGCCGCCGTTGCCGGTGCACTTGCTGCTCCACGGCGGGAAGTCCGCGGCGTTCGCGAAGCAGCCGAAGGGGACGCCCATGAACGCCGCGCCCGCCTTGAACACGTCCGGGTAGAGGGCGAGCATCTCGTTGGTCATCATGCCGCCGGAGGACGAGCCGGTGGCGAAGACGCGGTTCGGGTCGCCGCCGTAGTGCTGCTCGGCGTAGGTCACCATCGAGACGATCGACACCGGGTCGCTGCCGCCGCCCCGGCGCTTCGCCGCGTCCGACCAGGTGTCGAAGCACTTCCCGAAGCCGGCCTGCTGCTGGGCGCTGGGGTAGATGACGAGGAACCCGTATCGGTTGGCCAGCGAGGCGAATTCGCTCCCGGAGTAGAAGCCGGGCCCCGAGCCGCCGCAGCCGTGCATCGCGACCACGATCGCGGGGTTGGCCGGCCGCGCGTCCGGCACGTAGACGTGCATGCGCATCCCGCCCGGGTTGTTCCCGAAGCCGGTCACTTCCACCAGCGAAGCGGCCGACGCCGGGGCCGGGACCACGGCGGTGGTGAGGGCCATCAGCAGGGCACTGGCCACGGTCACGAACGCCGTTCTGAATCCACTCATCGGTGACCTCCGGTCGGCGATCCCCCCTCGCGCCTTGAGGTTAGGCAAATTCGGAACGACCGTCAACAATTCATCAAACATTCTGCGGCACCGAAACTTTCGAACTCGGTGATATCCTCGAAATGCCGGACAAACGATTGTTGATCGTCGTGGAAACAGCGAAGAATCAGGCGAGGGGACCCATGCTCGAGGCGGACGGCGAGGGTGCGCCGGGCGTGCGGCCGGAGGCCCTGCTGCTGACGCTGTTCGGCGACCACGTGCTGGACCGCGGGATCGCCGTGTCGACCGGCGGGGTCATCGCCACGCTCGACCGGCTCGGCGTCGGCGAGCACGCGACCCGGGCCACGCTGAGCCGGATGAGCCGCCGCGACCTGCTCCACACCGTCCGCCGCGGGCGGCAGGCGTTCCTCGGCCTGACCCCGCACGGCACGGCGGTGCTGCGCGACGGGCAGCGCAGGCTCGACGGCGACGTCGTCGACCGGCACTGGGACGGCCGGTGGACGCTGCTGACGTTCTCGGTACCGGAAACCCGCAGGGCGGATCGGTACGCCCTGCGCACCCGGCTGGGCTGGTTCGGGTTCGGCCCGCTGCGCAGCGGGCTGTGGGTCTCGGCGTCGGCCGCCGACATCGCCCCGGCACTGGCCGAGCTCGACCTGCTCGACCACGCCGAGGTGTTCCGCGCCGAGCCGTTCCTGTGGACCGACCCGGCGCGCATCGCCCGCGAGGCTTGGGACCTGCCCCGGATCGCGGCCGGTTACGAGCAGTTCCTCCGCCGCTGGGGCGGCAGCGCGCCCCGAGACCCCGGCGACGAGCTGACGTGCCGCATCCGCCTCGGCGCGGAGTGGCTCCTGCTGATCCGCCGCGACCCGGTCCTGCCGCCAGCGCTGCTGCCGCCGGACTGGCCGGGCACGCGAGCGGCGGCCCTGTTCCGCGCCCTGCGGCGGCAGTGGGCCGGACCGGCCGGGGAGCTGGCGGGCGGGCTGCTGGAGTTCCTCGTCGAGGAGTAAGGGGCCCGACGGCGGTTGCCACGTTGCATGCCACGTTGCAAACTGGGGTCCCCCGCTCCCCACCACGGAGGTCAACGGTGACCGACTTCGATCGACGCGACGTTCTGCGTGCCCTCGCCGCGCTGGGCGTGACCGGCGTGACCGCGAGCCTGTTCGGCGGCACCGCCGAGGCGGCCGGCCCGGCCGCCACCGAAGCGGCCGGCGAGAGCCCGCTGGACCTGAAGTTCTCCGTCACCGAGCAGTTCCGGCCGTTCGACCTGATCGCGCCCCGGTTCGTCCAGCTCGACTCCCCCGCCCGGCCCGGCGCGCTCGTCAAGACCGGTATCCGGCCGAAGGCGCCGTACGGGACGGTGACCGTGCAGGTGCTCGACGACCGCGCGCCGGTCGTCGCCGGGCTGGCCGGCGCCGGAGTCTCGGTGCTCGGCCGCTACGACGCCGCCGCGGGGCAGGCGGCGATCGAGATCACCACGGCCGCCGGCACCGCCGTGGTCAAGACCGCGGCGGCGGACCTGCGGGCGCCGTTCGGCTTCGCCGTGGTGGTCAACGAGAACGCGGTCACGGTGCTGGCCGACCGGGGCACCGGCTGGCAGCCGCTGCTGACCGAGCGCGACCAGGTCCGGGCCCGGATCGACCTGCGCGACCCCGCCGTGCTGGGCCGGCTGGGCTACGCCTACGGCAGCCGCGCGCGGCTGGGCCGCGTCCGGGCCGGGTACTTCGGCCAGGCCGGCGTCCGCGATCCGCACGTCGTGCAGTACGCCGACGGCCGTCCCTACATCCGCCACGGCAAGCTCTACCTGACCATGACGAACGCCGGTCTCGGGTTCTTCCAGCAGGCGCACTGGGCGGTGTGGACGCTCGACCTGGCCGATCCCACCCGGCTGGAGCAGGTGGCGACGCTGTTCTTCGAGCGCGACGGCGTCGTCCTCGGCGACCACGCCGGCCAGATCGTCCGCGACGGCGACCGCTTCATCCTGCTGATGAGCTCCTGGGGCGATTTCTCGTTCAACGGCGTCCACGTGCGTCACGCGGTCACCCGCGAGGACGTGCTGTCGGGCGTGCACGTCCTGCCCACCGAGCAGCTGCCGCTGCCGACGACGGTCAGTTCGTGGGACCCGGCCCTGACGAAGATCGACGGCCGCTGGCACATCGCGTTCGTCGAAAGCCCGGCGCAGCAACCGGCTTTCGTGTTCCACCCGGCCCTGGCGGCGGCCCCGCGCGGCGCGGACTACGACGAGGGGCTCACGCTGCTGGGTGCCGATCTGTCGGTGAAGCAGACGGAGGGAACGATCCTGCAGCGAGTGGGCGGCCGCTGGTACCTGTTCGCCAGCGACGGCGACGCCCGCGAATACCCGGTGTACGACCTGAGCCTGCGCAAGCTCGGCACGCTGAACGCGCCCTACGGCACCAACATCCCGCACCCGATGCTGGTCCGGATCGGCCACCGCTGGTGGCTGCCGACGTTCAACGGCACCCAGTACGCCGAAGACGTCCTCGGCTACGGCGGCCACGGCGACTTCATCCTGATGCAGTCGAGCTAGAGGGCGAACTCGGCCACCGTGCGCCACGAGCCCGCGTTCGTGGTGCCGGCGATCAGGCGCACCCGGTCGACGCCGGCCCGGATCGGGAGCTCACCGTACGGCGGAGAACAACCCCGTTCGGTGAGCGCCCAGAGCGGCTCGGGTAGGTCGGGGGCCGGCCAGTGCCGCCGTCAGCTCGTGGCCCACCCCTGCCGCCGGGATCGGCACGATGACCGCCGTTTCGGTGGCGCCCGCCAGGTTGTCCACCACCGCATGCTCGCACGGCGGCCGCGATCGACCTCAATGTCCCGGTTTCGACCATTCCCCTGGCCGGCGACTGGGCGAGCTGCCATCCGTTTGAAGCCGTACGATCGGGCCATGCCGGACGGATACAGCCTCGCCGAAACCGAAAAGGCGTTGTCCGCGCACATCGCCGAGCCGGCGCTCGACCTGCCCGCCGCGGCGGCCCTGTCGAGCCTGTACCGCGCGGCCAACGCCGTCCGCAACCACCTCACCAACGCGGTGCTGCGCGAGCATCACCTGAGCTGGACGGGCTTCGTCGTGCTGTGGTGCGTGTGGATCTTCGACGGCCTCGAAACCCGGCACGCGGCGACCGTAGCGGCGATCTCCAAGGGCACGCTGACCGGCGTCGCCAAGACCCTGGAGGGCCGCGGCCTGCTGCGCCGCGAAATCGACGCCGCCGACCGGCGGCTGGTGCACCTGGTGCTCACCGGCGAAGGCCTGGCCCTGATGAAGGACCTCTACCCGCGGTTCAACGCCGCCGAGGCCGAGGTGGTCGCCCGCATCAGCGGCGGCAAGCTCACCACGATCACCAACGGCCTGCGAACCATGGTCCAGACGGTCGAGGACAAGTCCCGGAAGGCCCCTCAGGCGGACTGACCCGCGCCCGGCGGGTGCGCCGGGCGCGGGCGGTGGATTCACCGGTTGGACGCGATGAAATACACCACGACCCCGATCAACGCGAGCACTTCGCTCAGCACGAAGGTCGAATACCCGATCGTCTGCAGTTTTCCGCGCGCTTCCGGCTGACGTGCGGTACCATTGATGACGGCCGCGAAGATCAGGCCGACACCGATTCCGGGGCCGATCGCCCCCAATCCGTAGCCGATGGCGGCGAGGCCGGGGTTGATGTTGGCGGTTTGGGCCAGAACAGCTTCGGTCATGGACATTCCCCTTCACATCGGTCCACGCGCACGCTCGCGTGGAACAGCGGGCTCGTGCGTCACACCGGAGATGGCTCAAAGCCGAGGGAAGGCGCCGGAAAACGGGGATGTTCGTCGGATCGAAGGCAGATCTCGCCGGCCGGGCGGGATTGTCGGTCATCGAGTGGTCCGAACACCATCAGGATATCACGGCAAATCGGATAATGCCGCCGACAATGCGAGCGCCACGGAACCGCACTGTCCATTGTGCTCAGTGAAATGCGTCCGCGTCAGGCGGACGGCGCCCCCAGCGCCTTCAGCAGCAACCGGTGCAACGTCTCCTGCTCACCCGGGCTCAGCCGGGCAAGCAGCTCGCCGTTCACCGCGTTCGAGACCTCTTCGACCTTGCCGACCGTGGCGCGGCCGTGCTCGGTGAGGGTGAGGACGTGCCGTCGGCGGTCCTCGGTGTCGCGCTCCCGCGACACCCAGCCCGCCGCCTCCAGCCGGTCGAGCACCTTCACGAGGTCACTGCGGTCCAGGCCGAGCCGGTCGGCGACGCGCTGCTGCGACGGCGGGCCGGACTCGCCGATGCAGACCAGCACGTAGTAGTCGCGCAGGGCGACCCCCTGGCCGGCCAGGGCCGCGTCGATCCGGCCGACGCCGCGGCGGTGCAGCCGGCCCATCACGTAGGTGGGCCAGCGCAGCAGCGCCCGCGGCTGGTCGAGCGGGGAGACGGACATGCGCGCGAGCATAGGGGCGGCCGCGGGCCGGCACAATTGTAGGTGTTCCCCACAGCTGTCCGGCCGGCGGACCGCCCCTGCTCAGCGCCGTCGACCGAGCGCTTCGCGCTTGACGAAGCCGATCACGCCGGTCGCGACGAACAACACCGCGCCCACGATGATCAGCCAGAACAGCCCCTTGACGACGATGCCGAGCACGACCAGGACGGCCCAGATGACGAGCAGGGCGACGAGGATTCCCATGGCGATTCCCTTCTGAACTTGTCACGGAAATACCCCGTCCGCGGGGTGCCTACTCCCGGACACCCCTTCCGGGGCAGCGCCTCGCCGTGATTCGGCCGGGATCCGGGAAAGCGAGGCAGACGGCGCCGGGACGATCAGTGGATTTCCGCGGCGTAGCCGCCGTCGATGGCGAAAGCCGCGCCGGTGATGTTGCCCGCCACCCGGTCGCTGGCCAGGAACGCCACCAGGTTCGCCACCTCGGCGGGCCGGGTGAACCGGCCGGTGACGGCGTGCCCGGCCGCCTCCTCGGCGACCGCGTCCGGGTTCGCCCCCGTCGTCGCGGCCAGGGTTTCGGCCACGCCGCCGGCGCCGAGCCACAGATCCGTCGCGACCGGGCCCGGGTTGATCGCGTTGACGCGGATCCCGCGTGGCCCGAACTCCTTCGACACCGACTTGGTGAAGCTGACCAGCGCCGCCTTCGCCGCGCTGTAGTCGATCACGCCGGGGTCGGGCAGGACCGCGTTGACCGAGGCGACCGTGACGACGCTCCCCCGGCCGGCGGTCACCATGGTCGGGAGCACCGCCCGGGTGGCCCGGACCGCGCTCAGCAGGTTCAGCGTCACCGACCGCGTCCACTCGTCGTCGGTGACCAGCAGGAAGCCGTTCGGCCTCGGCGTGACCGCGCCGACGTTGTTGACCAGGACGTCGATGCGGCCGAACTCGGCCACGGCCAGCTCGGCCAGCCGGCCGGGGCCGTCCGCCGTGCCGAGGTCGACGGCGAGCGCGTGCGCCTTCCCCGCCCGGACGAGCGCGTCGAGGTCGGGCCCCGGGACGCGCGCGCCCGCCACGACGTGGGCGCCCTCCGCGACGAGGGTTTCGGTGACGGCCAGCCCGATGCCCCGGCTGGCTCCGGTGACGACGGCGACCGCGCCGTCCAGTCCCAGGTCCACGGGCTCAGATCCCCTGCTCGCGCAGCCAGGCGAGCACGGCGTCGGCGACCTCGCGCCAGCCGCCGTCGATGGTGAGCGAGTGGCCGCGGCCCTCGAACTGCTTCAGCTCGGTGACCGCCGTGGAATCCCGGTACTGCTTGAAGGTCGAGCGGGTGACGACGTCCGGGACGGTGTGGTCCGCCGTGCCGGAGATCAGCAGGAGCGGGCCACGGTCCGCCCGGTGGGTGTCCACCGCGGCCTGGGAGTGCAGGACGAAGTTCGCGGCCGCGGCCTGGAACAGCGGCCGGGCCGGCGACGGGACCGTCCAGCGCCGGTACAGCTCCGCCGATTCCTCGTCGGTCAGGGCGTTGCCGAAGCCGAACCGGAACTCCTTTTCGGTCAGCGACACCGCGCGGTGGAGGTTCGCCGGGTTGCCCAGTGCAGGCAGGCCCGCGCGCAGCTGGGCCAGCGGCAGCGGCAGGACGCCTTTGATCTGCGCGGGGTCGATGGCGACGCCGGCGAGCCCGATCCCCTGTCCCAGCAGCTTTTCGGTGATCAGGCCGCCGAAGGAGTGCCCGATGAGCACCGGCGGCCGCTCGAGACCGGCGACGATCGAGGCGAAGTGCTCGGTGGCGTCGTCGATGCCGATGTCCGCGACGGCGTCCGGGTTCGCCCGGGCCAGTTCGACGGTTTCCGGCTCGTGCGGCCAGCCGGGCGCGACGGGCGCGTACCCGGCCGCCCGGAAGTGGTCGACCCAGGGTGTCCACGACGTGGCGTGCAGCCACAGCCCGTGGATGAACACGACGGGGGTGCCCGGTCCGGCCATCGGATCCTCCAGTTTCGTCCCGGTTGCCCCCGAAGCCAACCCGACGGGCGGCCACCGCGTCCAAGACCTGTTGCGCCCGGATCGATAGCCGTGGTGGCATCGTCGGCGTGGACCTCGACCTCCGGCTGGTGCGGTACTTCGTCACCGTCGCCGACGAACTGCACTTCGGCCGCGCGGCGGCCAAGCTCTTCATCAGCCAGCCCGCGCTGTCGAAGCAGATCCGCAAGCTCGAAACCGACGTCGGCGGCGCGCTGCTCGTCCGCGACAGCCGCCACGTGGCCCTGACCCCGCGCGGCGACCGGTTCCTGCACCTGGCCCGGCAGCTGCTGGCGACCGCGGACCTGATGCTGCGCGAACCCACCCCGCACCACGTGCGGATCGCCCACATCTTCGAGCTGGACACGAGCCGGGTGGTCGCGGACGCGTTCCACACCGCGCACCCCGGCATCCGGCTCGTCCAGAGCCAGATGGACAGCGCCCGCCAGCTCACCGCGCTGCTCGAGGACCACCTGGACGTCGCGATCATCCGCGTCACGAGCGCGCTGAAGGCGGCGAACCCCGCGGGCTGGCGGCACGAGCTGCTGCGGCTGGAGCCGTTCTGCCTCGTCGGGCGCCCGGGCGATCCGCGCCGCCCGGCGGTGTCGGTGCACGAGCGGCCGCTCGAGGTCTTCGCCGACGCACCCGGCACGGCGCTCTACAACGTCCACGGCCGGTACCTGAGTTCGCTGGAGCAGCACACCGGCCTGGCCCTGCGCTGGCTGGGCAACCCGGGCACGTTCGACACGTGCCACGCCGCCCTCGCCCGGGCCACGGACAGCGCTTACCTGCTGGAGTTCGCCAGCTACGCCCGGCGGTACGCCGAGCTCGGGATTCCGGCGTACCGGCCGCTGGAGCTGCAGCCGGTGTACCCGTGGTCGCTGGCGTGGCGGGAGGGCGAGCAGCCGGACAGCGTGCGGGCGTTCCTGGACGTGGCCCTGGAGGTCGCCGCACGGCAGCACTGGCTGCACCCCGAACGGGCGGACGGGGTACCGCTGTGGGCGCCGCCGGAGGACCTCGCCGTCGTGTGAGGGACTACTCCGCCAGGCGGTGCAGCACGATCATCCCGCCGTGGGCGGGTTCGGCGGCCCGCTCGTCGTCGGTCGAGACGTACCGCTCGACGAGCGCGAGGATCCCGCGTTCCAGCTCCGCCGCGTCCTCGGCGGACAGGTGGACGGCGAAGCGGAGGAAGAGGCGCACGGAGTCGGGGCCCGCCGCCCGCAGCTCGTCCTGGACGGCTTCGATGGGCGCCAAGGCGGCGTCGAACTCGGTGTTCGGCGGGTCGTCCAGCCACCACGACCGTGCCTTCGCGCGGTAGGGCTTCTCAAGGGCGCCGCTTTCGCCGGTGCGGACGGGCGCCGGCTCGAGCAGGCCCGCCTCGATCAGCTGGCGCACGTGGTACAGCACGGTCCCCGGGTCGCGCCCCAGCCGGTCGGCGAGCTGCTTGTTGGTCAGCTCGCCCTGCCAGCACAGCCGCAGGATGCGCAGCCGCAGCGGGTGCGCCAGGGCCTTGGCCTCGCTGACCGTGGCCTCGCGCCGCGGCATCGACGAGGAAGCATCTGCGGGTTCAGCCATGAGCGAAGGTTAGCCCACCGCGATGGACTTTTCTCCATCGATGTGGAATCCTCCACCAATGGGGACACCGCTCGGCGGGAAGTACTGGCGGCTGTGGACGTCGGCCACGCTGTCCAACTTCGCGGACGGGATCCTCAAGTTCGCCCTGCCGCTGCTGGCGATCGGCTACACGCGATCGCCGCCCCTGGTCGCCGGGCTGACGCTCGCGTTCACGATGCCGTGGCTGGTCTTCGCGTTGCCGGCGGGTGCGATCGCCGACCGCCGGGACCGCCGCTCGCTGATGCTGCTCGCGAACGCCGCCCGCGCCACCCTGCTCACCGGGCTGCTGGTGGCCGTCCTGCTCGACGCCGGCTCGATCTGGCTGCTGTACGTCGCCGCGCTCGGCACCGGCATCGCGGAAACGTGCTACGACACCGCGTCACAGGCGATCGTGCCGCAGCTGGTCGGGCGCGACAAGCTGCCGAGAGCGAACAGCCGGCTGTACGCGGCCGAGACGACGGCGCTGGAACTCGCCGGTCCCCCGGCGGCGGGCCTGCTGGTCGCCGCCGCGGCGGCACTGTCGCTGGCGACGCCGATCGTCCTGTGGGTGGCAGCGGTCGCCGTCCTCCTGTCCGTCCGCGGCTCGTTCCGGGCGGCGACCCCCGATCGGCGCCCGCACCTGCGTACGGAGATCGCCGAGGGGCTGCGGTTCGTGTGGCGCACCCGCGTCCTGCGCACGTTCACCGTGATGACGGGGGTCTTCAACTTCGCCAGCAGCGCGATCATGGCCGTCCTCGTGCTGTACGCGGTGGGCCCCGGCTCGGCGATGGGGCTGTCGGAGGCGGCCTACGGCTGGCTGCTCAGTCTCATCGCCGCGGGCTGCCTCGCCGGGTCCTTCTTCGCCGAGCCGGCCGAGCGCGTCCTGGGCCCGGCTCGCGCCATCGGCCTGGCCTTCTTCCTCGGCGCCGCGTCGCTGGGTGCGCCGGCGTTGACCACCGACCCGGTGCTGATCGGCGCCGCCTTCTTCGCCGGCGGTGTCGGCCTCATCGTCTCCAACGTCACGACGGTCTCGCTGCGCCAGCGGATCACGCCGGACCGGCTTCTGGGGCGCACCAACAGTTCCCACCGCCTGGTGGCCTACGGCACGCGGCCCCTGGGCGCGCTCGCGGGCGGGCTGCTCGCCCAGGGCTTCGGGTTGCCGACGGTGTTCGCGGTGATGAGCCTGCTGGCCATGTCGACCGTTTTCGGCGCGACGAAGGTGACCGCCGCGGCGGTGGCCGAAGCGGAACGCGCCGCCGCGGACAGCCCCGTCTAGCCGTCGCCGCCGCCGGCTGCCCCTCGTGAGTGGTAAGGAGGGTTAGAACCCTCTGTTGAGTTTCAGGAGTTGTCGGACAGTTGATGTCTCAGGACCTCACGGACACTGACCGGCCTGTCGGTGTCGTGATCGGGTGGGTTGTACCGATCATGCGGCGATGGGCAGAGCAGGGTTTGCGATGGATCCTGAGTTCGTCGCCGCGGTCGCTCGGGCCGCGGGCGGGGAGAAGATCAACGTCGCGGTGTTCTGCCGCGAGCACGGACTGTCCCGGGACACCTTCTACCGGTATGTGACCCGGTTCCGGGCCGAGGGCGCCGACGGGTTCACCCGCCGCAGCACCGCCCCGCACCATCACCCCACCGCGCTCGCGCTGGAGGTGGTCGAGGCGGTGCTGCGGGCCCGCAAGCAGCTGGCCGAGGCAGGCTTGGACAACGGGCCGATCTCGATCCGCTGGCGGCTGCAGGACGCCGGGTTCCACCCCCTGCCTTCCCGGGTGTCGATCTACCGGATCCTGCGCGAACGAGGCCAGATCGTGGCCCAGCCACGCAAACGCCCCAAGACCCGGCGGCGGTTCAGCTACGCCGACCCCAACGGCTGCTGGCAGATCGACGGCATGGAACACCACCTCGCCGACGGCACCACCGTCTGCATCATCCAGATCCTGGACGACCACTCCCGCCTCGACGTCGGCACCTACGCCGCAGCCGGTGAAACCACCGCCGGCACCTGGGCCGCCCTGCAACGAGCGTTCGCCGGCTACGGCCTGCCGGTCAGAATCCTGTCCGACAACGGCCTGGCCTTCACCGGCCGCCACCGCGGGTGGATGGTCGAACTGGAACGCCGGCTCGCCGCGCTCGGGGTCACCACCATCGCTGCCACCCCGCACCACCCCCAGACCTGCGGAAAGAACGAACGCGCCCACCAGACCCTGCAGAAATGGCTCGCCGCCCGCCCACCCGCCAGCACCCTCACCGAACTGCAGGACCTGCTCGATGAGTACCGACAGATCTACAACCACCGCCGCCACCAAAGCCTCAACGGCGACACACCCCAGCAGCGCTACGACGCCCGACCGAACGCCATCCCCACCACCGGCCCACACCGACCCAGCGGCGTGACCACCCGACCGGTCTCGGCCACCGGCGTGATCGCGTTCTCCGGCTGCTCCATCATCCTGGGACGCACCTGGGCCGGACGCACCGCCAGCGTCTACTGGCAAGGCGACCGCGTCACCGTCATGATCGGCGACACCGTCACCCGCCAGCTCACACTAGACCGCTCGGTACGCTACCAACGCCTCACCAACCACACACTGTCCGGAAAGTCCTGAGACACATCTGTCCGTGAGGTCCTGAGACAGCACAGAGGGTTAGAACCCTCCTTACCACTCACGAGCGGGTCAGGGCACCACGGGCGTCAGGTGCTGCAGCTGACGCTGGGCCAGTTCCAGTTCCCGTTCGCCATGATGGTGACGCCCCAGTTGTCGCCGCTGCCGTTCGGCTTGGCGATCAGCACCTGGCTGCTGGGCCAGCTGGCGTTGATGTTCCAGGTGGCGCTGATCCGCGCGGGGCTGGGCACGTTCATCGTGACCGTCCACGACGACGAGCCGCTGACCGAGACGTTGAGGTTGTACCGGTCACCCCAGGACTGCCCGGCCGAAAGCGTTGCGGTGCACCCGCCCCCGCCCGGTGTCGTGGGCGTGGTCGTCGGGGTCGTGGTGTCGGTCGGGGTGGTCGTGGGTGTGGTGGGGGTCGTGGTCGGGCCGGGGCCGGCGGCGTTGAGGGCGTTCAGCACCGAGCTGTAGGCGGCCTTCTTGTTGCCGTTGCCGTCGAACAGCAGCGGGCTTTCGGACGAGCGCCAGGAATCGCTGTCCCGCACGCCCCACACCGTGATGCCGACGCAGCGCGCGACGTTCATGCACGCCTGGGTCAGCGCCGAGTACTGCGAGGTGTTCGCGTTCGTGACGTCGACCTCGGTCAGCGCCACGTCGACGCCGAGCGCCGCGAAGCTGGAGATCGTCTGCTGGAAGTTGCCCGGCACCGAGCTGCCGCCGGTGAAGTGGGCCTGCAGGCCGACGCAGTCGATCGGCACGCCGCGGGACTTGAAGTCCTGGACCATCCGGTAGACGCCCTGGGTCTTGCCGTAGCTCCAGTTGTCGATGTTGTAGTCGTTGTAGCAGAGCTTGGTCGACGGGTCGGCCGCGCGCGCGGTCCGGAACGCGACCTCGATCCAGTCGTTGCCGGTGCTCTGCAGGTTGGACTGCCGCCGGCTGCCGTCTTCGTTGAAAGCTTCGTTGACGACGTCCCAGTAGGCGAGTTTGCCCTGGTAGTGGGCCATCACCTTCTGGATGTGGTTGATCATCGCGTTGCGGAGGCTGCTGCCGCCCATGTTCTGCATCCAGCCCGGTTGCTGCGCGTGCCAGGCGAGGGTGTGCCCGCGCACCTTCGAGCCGTGGCTGACCGCCCAGTTGTAGATCTGGTCGCCCGCCGAGAAGTTGAACTGGTTCTGGTTGGGCTCGGTCGCGTCCGGCTTCATCTCGTTCTCGGGCGTCACCATGTTGAACTCGCGCGCCGCGATCGTGGTGTAGGCCGAGTTGCTGAGCCGCCCGGCGGCGATCGCCGTGCCGAAGTACCGGCCGGACTGCGCGGCCGCGGCGCCCAGCGTACTGGCCGCGGCGTCGGCGCCGGGCGCCGTCACCAGAACGGTTGCGGTCGCGGCCACACTGGCCACGCCGGCCAGCACTCGAGTGGTCGCCGACCGCCACCAGCGCCTGCGGCGCAGGTCCGACGAACTTTCCGCCATTCCGTGGTCTCCTTCGTGAAAGTTCCCCCGTGTCAGCAGGACAACACGCCGCCGGAGCACCGCGCAAAAAGTTTCGAACGACTTTCGAATCGGCGCGCCCCCGTCTGGCCGAACCGGTGGAAATTACCCGCGGCCAACCCCCGCCGCCGCCGGACGTCCCCAGGGGGTGATCATCGAAGCGATCCGGGAGGACGTGCCGCCCCCGGACGGCGCCCGGCCGCCGGGCCGGTGGCGGCGGTGGCTGCTCGCCTTCGCCGTGGTCGCGCTGCTCGCCGAGATGGCGATCGCGATGGTCACGACGGCCGTCGAGCAGACCCCGACCATCGACGAACCGGTCTACGTCGGCGCGGCGATCTTCTCGCTGGAGCACCACAGCCTGCGGTACAACCCCGAGCACCCACCGCTGGGCAAGCTGCTCATCGCCACCGGGCTCGCCTTCGCGGATGTGCCCGTCGACGCCGGTTTCGCCGGCGACCAGGCCCGGCTCGGCCGGTACGTGCTGTACGAATCGGGCCACGACCCGGGCCGGCTGCTGCTCCTGGCGCGGCTGCCGGTGATCGTGCTGACGCTGCTGTTCGGCCTGGTCGTCTTCGCCTTCGCCCGCGATCTGGCCGGGCCGGCCGGCGGCGTGGTGGCGCTGGCCCTGTATGCGCTTTCCCCCGATCTCATCGCACATGGATCGCTGGCCACCCTCGACGTGCCGGTGGCCGGTTTCCTGGTGACGTCGGCCTGGCTGCTGTGGCGGGCCCGTGAGCGTCCGGGCCGCTACCTGCCGTTCGCGGGACTGGCCTTGGGCGCGGCCGTGGCCACGAAGATGAGCGCGCTGGCCGCGGTTCCGGTGGCGCTGGTTCTGGTTGTCCTGTCCGTCCGGCACGCCTACCGTCCACTGCGGACATTCCGGCGCCTCGGAACCGGTGTGGCGGCGGCCGCCGGTGTCGCGCTGGTCGCCGTCGCCGTGGTGTGGATTTCGTACCTGGTCGTCGATCCGCGGCTGCGCTGGGCACCGCCGTCCGGCCTGCCGCCGGCCGAAGGGGTGCGCGCGCTCGCCGGCCTGCTGCCGCTGCCCGAGCCGTACCTCGACGGCATGCGCGTCCAGTTCGGCTTCGAAGACCAGGTGTGGACCACGTTCCTGTTCGGCGGCGTGCACGTCGGTGCGCTGTGGTACTACCTCCCGGCGGCGCTGCTGGTGAAGACGCCGCTGGGCACGCTGGCCCTCTGGGTGGCGGGCGTCGTCGCGCTCGTGGCGGTGCCCCGGCTGCGCCCGGCGGTCCCCTACGTGCTCCTCCCCGCCGCCGTGCTGCTGGCCGTGGCCATGACCGGCAGCCGCGACCTGGGTGTCCGGTACGCGCTTTTCGTGCCGATGTTCCTGGCGATCGCGGCCGCGGGGGTGGTCGCCGTCCGCCGCCGGTGGGCGCCGGTCGCCGTGGTGGCCCTGATCGCGTTCACGGCGGTCAGCTCGCTGCGGACCTTCCCGTACTACCTCCCGTATTCGAACGAGGCGTTCGGCGGCCCGGAGCAGACCCACCGGCAGCTGCACGACTCGAACGTCGACTGGGGCCAGGACCTGGGCCGGCTGGCGGACCGCCTGCGGCAGCACTACCCGGGTGAGCGGGTGTGGCTGGTGTACAAGGGCAGCGGGGTGCCGTCGTTTTACGGTATCGACGCGGCCGACCCGCTGGCCGTCCCGCCGGACGCGGTGCACGGACTGCTGGTGGTTTCGGATTCGGCGATCGCCAAGGCGGACGGCCGGCTCGCGGAGCTGCTGCGCACGACCACGCCGATCGACGAGGTCGGCCACTCCATCACGATCGGACGCCGCCCGTCAACCAGGCACCGCTGGTGGCCTTCGGCCTGAACGCCTTGTTCGCCTTCCGCGCACCGGAGCTGAAGCGGGGCCGCTACTGGCTCGCGGTGGCGCTGCTGATCGTGGTTCCCGACGTCCTGTACTGGAACCTTCGCTAGGGCATCGGCCTCCCCCGGCGGCGGTGTGCGGTGAAATTTTCAGCCGCCGCCGGGCTCCGGCCAGCGGCGACGCCGCAGCGGTGGTGGATGGCTTGCCAGAACCGGAACCCTTCCGAACGATGGTGACGGACCAGCCCGTGCACCGGCGGTTCCCCGCGCCCGGCAACGCACCGGAGCACCCAGCCCATCGACCTTCTGCAACGGAGATCCGATGTCCTTGCGCTTCCCCGGACGGCGACGGGTACGGCTGACCGCCGCTCCCCTGCTCGCCGTCACGGTCACCGCGGCCACGCTCGTCCCGGCCGCGTCGGCGGCTCCCGCCCAGGCGGCCACGCTGCCGGTCTACCGCGACACCCACTACAGCTTCGCCGAGCGGGCCGCCGACCTCGTCGCCCGCATGACGCTGCCCGAGAAGGTGCTGCAGCTGCGCACCAACAGCGCGCCCGCCATCCCGCGGCTCGGCGTGCAGCAGTACACGTACTGGAGCGAGGGCCAGCACGGGCTCAACACGCTCGGCGCGAACACCGACGACGGCCCGGCGACCGGCGGCGTGCACGCCACGAGCTTCCCGACGAACCTCGCGAGCACCATGTCCTGGGACCCGGAGCTGATCCACCAGGAGACCACGGCGATCTCCGACGAGGCCCGCGGCATGCTGGACAAGTCGCTGTGGGGCGTCGCGCAGAACAACATCGGTCCCGACAAGAACAACTACGGCTCCCTGACCTACTGGGCGCCGACGGTGAACCTCGACCGCGATCCCCGGTGGGGCCGCACCGACGAAGGCTTCGGCGAGGACCCGTTCCTGGTCGCGAAGATGGCCGGCGCGTTCGTCAACGGCTACCAGGGCCAGACCGCCTCCGGCCGGCCGACGACCCCGTACCTCAAGGTCGCGGCCACCGCCAAGCACTACGCGCTCAACGACGTCGAGAACGACCGGCACGCGGACTCCTCGGACACGACCGAGGCCAACATCCGCGACTACTACACCCGGCAGTTCCGGCACCTGATCCAGGACGCGCACGTGGCCGGCCTGATGACCTCGTACAACGCGATCAACGGCACGCCGTCACCGGCCGACACCTACACCGCGAACGCCATCGCCCAGCGCACCTACGGGTTCGACGGCTACTCCACGTCCGACTGCGGCGCGGTCGGCGACGTCTACGCGCCCGGCAGCCACAACTGGGCGCCGCCGGGCTGGACCACGGCCACCGCCAACGGCGGAACGCGGTGGACGAACACCACGACCGGGCAGCAGGTCTCCGGCGCCGCCGGCGGCCAGGCGTACGCGCTGCGGGCGGGCACTCAGCTCAACTGCACCGGCACGGAAGCCACCGTGGCCAACATCGAAGAAGCCATCAAGGCCGGGGTGCTGTCCGAGGGCGTGCTCGACAACGCGCTGGTGCACGTGTTCACCACGCGGATGCAGACCGGCGAGTTCGACCCGCCGGACCGGGTGGCGTACACGAAGATCACCAAGGACGTCATCCAGAGCGCCGAGCACCAAGCGCTGGCCGCGAAGGTCGCCGCGAACTCGCTGGTCCTGCTGAAGAACGACCCGGTCGCGGGCACCCAGGCCCCGCTGCTGCCCGCCGATCCGGCGAAGCTCGGCAAGGTGGTCGTCGTCGGCGATCTCGCGAACAAGGTCACCCTCGGCGGCTACTCCGGTGAGCCGGCGCTCCAGGTGAACGCGGTGCAGGGCATCACGTCCGCGGTCAAGGCCGCCCGCCCGGACGCCACGGTCACCTTCGACGCGTGCGGCACGTCCACCGGCACGACCACGGCGGCGAGCTGCTCGGCCGAGACGCTGGCCGCGATGAAGACGGCCGACCTGGTCGTGGTGTTCGCGGGCACCGACGGGAGCGTGGCCACCGAGGGCCGGGACCGCACCACGATCGCCATGCCGGGCAACTACGACTCGCTGATCGACCAGGTCAAGGCGGCCGGCAACCCGCGGACCGCGCTGGCCGTCCAGGCGGGCGGCGCGGTGTCCCTCGGCCACGCCGAAGGCATTCCGGGCATCGTGTTCAGCTCGTACAACGGCGAAAGCCAGGGCACCGCGCTGGCCGACGTGCTGTTCGGCAAGCAGAACCCGAGCGGGCACCTGAACTTCACCTGGTACGCCGACGACTCGCAGCTGCCGGCGATGAAGAACTACGGGCTGACGCCGTCGCAGACCGGCGGTCTCGGCCGCACGTACCAGTACTTCACCGGCACGCCGGCCTACCCGTTCGGCTACGGCCTCTCCTACTCGAAGTTCACCTACTCCCGGGTGCACGCGGACACGAAGGCCGTCAACGCCAACGGGCAGGTGACGGTGCACGTCGACGTGACCAACACCGGCACCTCGCCGGGCGCCACCGTGGCCCAGCTGTACGCGGCCACGGCGTTCAGCGTGCCCGGTGTCGAACTGCCGCGGCAGCGGCTGGCCGGCTTCGAGAAGACGAAGGTGCTCGCCCCGGGCCAGACCCAGCACGTGGCCATCCCGGTGCGGATCAGCGACCTGTCCTTCTGGGACGAGGGCAAGCGCCGCGAAGTGGTGTATCCCGGCCAGTACCGGTTCGGGGTGGGCGCCGACTCGGCGCACCTCGCCGGCACCGCCGCGGTCGCCGTCACCGGTGCCCTCACGCCGAAGACGAAGTACGTGACCGTGCAACCCGATCAGGTCGTCTTCGCGCCCGGCCAGCGCCTCGACCTGACCGCGAAGAACCCGTGGATCGCCGACGACACCGCCCAGGCCGGTCAGCACGTGCCCGCCGACCACATCGTCGAAGCGGTGCACGACGACCAGTCGTTCGTCGACCTCGCGAAGGCTCGGATCGCCTACCGCAGCAGCGATCCGCGCGTGGCCCAGGTGAACCGCGACGGCCAGGTGACCATGGTGGCGCCCGGGGTCGCGACCATCAGCGTCACGGTCGACGGCGTCACCGGCACCACGCCGGTCGTCGTGGAGCAGCCGTTCACCCTCACCGCACCGGCGCAGGTCAAGGCGGGGACGACGTACACCGCCACGACCACTCTGCCCAACCCGGCGGGCGCCCGGCCGCTGCGTGACGTCGCCATGACGCTGAGCGTGCCGGCCGGCTGGACCGTGAAGGCCACCTCGCCGTCCACCTTCGCCACCGTGCCCGCTGGGCAGACGGTGAGCACGACGTGGGAGATCGGCGTGCCGGCCTCGGCGCAACCCGGCAAGTTCGACGTCTCGGCGCAGGCGACGTTCACGTCGGCCAACGGGCGGGGCACGTCGGTCGACGCGACCACCGTGCTGCTGCCGCACCCGCCGTACCCGTCGCTGGCCGCGGCCCGCAACAACGTGGGCATCAGCGACGACGCCACGCCCGGCGCGGGCAACTTCGACGGCGGCAACGCCAGCTTCTCCGCGCAGGCACTGGCCGCGGCGACGCCCAGCCTGACGCCGGGAGCGACGTTCACCCACGACGGGCTGACGTTCACCTGGCCGGACGCCAAGCCGGGTGAGCCGGACAACGTGGTCGCCGGCAGTTCGGCCGGCGGCCAGACGATCGCGCTCTCCGGCTCCGGCACGACGCTGGGCCTGATCGGCGCGGGTGACTACGGCAGCCCGAGCGGAACGGCCACGGTGACGTACACGGACGGCACGACCGAGTCGCACTCGGTGAGTTTCGCGGACTGGTGGTCGAACGCGGCCACCGGCGGCGACATCCTCACCACGCTGCCGTACCTCAACAATAGCAACGGGCGGCTGGACCAGCGGGTGAGCCTGTACTACGCCCCGATCCCGCTGCAGCCGGGCAAGACCGTGCAGTACCTGACCCTGCCCGACGTCAGCGACGGCGCGAACATGGGCACGGCGGCGATGCACATCTTCACCGTCGCCATCGGCTGACCGAGGGAGCCGCGCGCCGGAAGCGGCACTTTCGTAGGGAAAGTGCCGCTTCCGGGGCATCAAAGCGCCACTTTCACAGGGAAAGTGGTCGTCAGCGGGCGCAGGCGAAGCTCGCGGCGCTGTCCGGGTCACCCGAGCGGTACCGGGGCCAGCTCGGGTAGTCGCACAGCGGCCGCGTGCGCTGGTGGGCCAGGTCGGTGACGACCTGGTTCACCGGCGCGCGCCCGGTGCCGACCCACTTCTCCAGCGCGGTGAGCGAGTCCCAGCCCGCCGCGAACGCCGGCGTCCCGAAGTTGGCGTGGTTGGCGCCGGGAACGACGTAGTAGCGCAGGAACCCGTCGGTCGCGTGCGGGCCCACCACGCTGCGCACCCGCTCGTAGTAATCGCTCGTCGAGTACGGCGAGACCAGCTCGTCCGCGGCGCCGTGCAGCAGGATCAGCTTGCCGCCGGCGCGGGCGAACGGGCGCAGGTCCGCGTTGTTGCGGTCCTCGACCAGCGACAGCGCGCTGATCCGGCCGAGCCACCGGCCGGGGTGCCGCGGATCGATGTCCAGCGCGTTCTGCCCCGGGTCCCGGGTCAGGAAGTACTTGACCCACTGGTCCCAGTACTGCATGCCGTAGCCGCTGGTCACCGGCATCGGGTCGGCCGGGGCGGTGGTGCCGAAGCCGAGGAACGGCGTCCGCATGTCCGCGCCGGAGAGGAACGGGAAGCCGGGGTACTGCGTTTCGCCGCTGGCGATCCGGTACGGCCACCGGAACGGCGACGACATCGCTTTCACCGCCCCGATCTGGGCGTCCGACAGGCAGGCCGGGCCGGTGTCGGCCCCGCCCGGGCAGCGCAGCACTCGCGGATCGAAGCGGCAGCCGGGGTTCGAGACGACCTTGTCGACGACACCGTCCGATCCGTCGCACGCCTTGATGACGCTGTCGTAGAGCAGCGTCTGCTTCGCCGGATCGGGGAACGCCCCCGGACGCGACAGAACCTGCGTCAGATAGCCCAGGTCCAGGATCTCGGCGAGGTTGTTCCAGGCCGGGTAGGCGGAGATCACGCCGTCGAACGCGGTCGGCCACCGCTGGGCGACGACCAGCGCCTCGCGGCCGCCTGTCGACCCGCCGGCGAAGAAGACCTCGGCCGGTGTCGCCGCGTACGCGCGCCGGATGAGGAACAGGCTCGCGTCGCGCGTCTTCTTCAAGGCGTCGCCGGCGGCGAAGTTCCGCAAGGCCTCGTCGTTGACGCCGAACGAGCCGTCCAGGGACGGCGGGCGCGCCGGGTTCTGCTGGTGGCCGGAGTCGCTCGCGAAGGTTGCGTACCCCCGGGCCAGCGGCGCCGGCCGGTCGGCGGGGCCGAAGGGCACGTTCGCCGCCACGTCGGGGATGGTCCCGTTGAACCCGCCGCCGCCGAACATCAGCGCCTTGTGGTTCCACGCACTCGGCAGGGCGACGCGCAGCTTGATGGCGGGCGCGGCCGGATCGACCGGGTACAGGTCGGCGTCGACCCGGCAGGACTCCCCGCTCACGACGGAAGCCGTGACCAGGCCGCCGCTCGTCGGCAGGCTGATGACCGACGCCGGGATCCGCAGCCCGGCGAGCCCGGCGCAGTCCGGCGTGGCCGGAGAGGCGAGAGCGGGTCCGGGAACACTTGCCGCCAGGAGCACGGCGGCCGCCACCACGAGCGTCCTCATCGGGCCGCCTCCCGGTGGAGGTGCGCGCCCGGCACGGCCTGCGGATCGGCCCGGACCTCGGGTGGGTTCGTCTCGGGCAGGAACCACGCGCTGGCGAAGGTGATCAGCCCCATCAGCGTGATGTAGACGGCGACCGGCCACGTGCTCCCGGCCTCGGCGATCAGCGCGGTCATCAGGAACGGCGTCCCGCCGCTGACGATGATCGCGGACAGCTGGTAGGCCAGCGACGCGCCCGAGTAGCGGACGTTCGGCGCGAAGAGCTCGCCGAGGAAACTCGCGATCGGGCCATAGGTGAGGCACTGGAACACGAACCCCACCGCCACCGCGACGAAGATCAGCGGCAGCGACGCGGTGCCGACGAGCCCGAAGTACGGGAACGCCCAGACGGCCACGCCCAGCCCGCCGATCAGGATCAGCGGGCGGCGGCCCACCTTGTCCGAAAGGTGCCCGGACCACGGGATCGTCAGGAGCATCGCCGCGGAACTGAGCAGCACCACCGCGAGCAGCGCGTCACGCTGGAGCTTCAACGTGCCGGTGCCGTAGCTCAGCAGCCCGGAAATGCTGACGTAGAACAGGCTGTTGGTCGCCGACAGCAGGCCGCAGCCGAGCAGGATCGTCCGCCACTTGCTGCGCAGCACCTGGGCGAGCGGCGCCCGGACCACCGGGCCTTCGGTGTCGGCCACGGCTTCCTGGAGCCGCCGGAACTCCGGCGTGTCCTCGACCTTGGCCTGGATGTAGAGCACCACGCCGAACATCACGACGCTGAGCAGGAACGGGATGCGCCAGCCCCAGCTCAGGAAGGTCGCGTCCGGCATCAGGCCGCTGGCCGCGACGAAGATCAGGTTCGACAGGACGACGGCCACCGGCACGCTGGTCTGCCCGAAGGTCCCGGCGAAACCACGCCGCTTGGGACTGGCCGATTCGGTCAGCAGCAGGACGATGCCACCCCACTGCCCGCCGGCCGCCAGGCCCTGGACGAACCGCAGGATCACCAGCAGGGTCGGGGCCAGCGCGCCGACGCTCGCGGCGCTGGGCAGGCAACCGATCAGGAAGGTCGCCGCTCCCATCAGCGCCAGGCAGGCGACGACCACCGGCTTGCGCCCGTACTTGTCCCCGAGGTGCCCGGCGAGCACGCCGCCGACCGGCCGGGCCACGAACCCGGCCCAGAACGTGCTGAAGGCCAGCAGGGTCCCGGTCAGCGCCGAGGCGTGCGGGAAGAACACCTTGGGGAACACCAGCGCGGCCGCGGTGCCGTAGAGGAAGAAGTCGTACCACTCGATCGAGCTGCCGATCAGCCCGGCCGCGAGCAGTTTGCGGAAGGCCCGGCGCGGCGTCGCGGGCACCGCGGTGCCGGACTGCCCTTCGGGCTGGGTGAGCGGAATGGCCATGCGTGCCGCCTTCGTCGAGGAGCGCCGGCAAGTGATGGCGGAGATGTTAGGACGGCGTTACGCTGCCGAATGAGGGGTGGATCACCCACTCCTCCCGCCGCCACGGTGGGTCTTTCGCCCACCTCGATGCCGAGGAGGGCGAGCCCCGTGACCCCTGCGGCGGAACCGCGCCGGCAGCGCGAACTGGCGTCGTTGTACGCGACCGTCAAGTCGCTCACCGCCCTGGGCGAGCTCGACGAGGTGCTGCAGTCCATCGTGCACCACGCCCACGACCTGATCGGCACCGACTTCACCTACCTGTCGCTGGTCGGCGCGGACGGCAGGCTGTCGGCCCGCGCGTCGGAGGGCACCATCTCCGCGGAGTTCCTCGCGGCGGCCATCCCGGCCACGGTGGGGCTCGGCGGCAAGGTGCTGGCCTCCAAGAGCCCGCACTGGGTGCGCGACTACGCCACCTCGACGCTCATCCAGCACGACCCGAACTTCGACCGCCTGGTCGTCACCGAGGACCTGGTCGCGCTGCTCGGCGTCCCGCTGGTCATCCGCGGTGAAGCCGTCGGCGCGCTGTTCGCCGCGGACCGCTCCGAACGCTCGTTCCAGGCCGAGGAGATCGCCCTGCTGAACGCGTTCGCCGACCACGCCGCGGTCGCCCTCGACAACGCCCGGCTCTACGAAGAGAGCCGGACCGCGCTGCGGGAACTGCGGGTCGCGTACGGGAAGATCGAGCGGGCGCAGGCGATCCACGAAGCCCTGACCGGTGTCGTGCTCGACGGCGGGACCCCGGGCGACGTCGCGCAGCACCTCGCCGACCAGCTGGGCGGCACTGTGACATTGCTCGACCGAGCCGAGAGTCCACTTCGGACCGATCTGGCCGAGGCCGTCGAAGCCGCCCGCCGCACGGGCCGCTGCCGGACGTCGCCGGGCGCCGACGGGACGGACCGCAGCGTGGCGGCCGTCCAGGCGGGCGACAGTTACCTCGGCGCGCTCGTGTGGAGCCGTCCCTCGGGCACCGGCGACGACACGGACCTGCGCACCCTCGAGCGCGCCACGCACATCCTCGGGCTGCTCATCCTCAAGGAGCAGGCCGTGGCCGAGGCCGGCGAGCGGCTGAGCGGCGAGCTGCTGACCGAGCTCATGGTCGGCAGTCCCGGGATCGGGCCGGCCCAGCGGGCCCGCGCCCGGGCGCGGGCCATCGACGTCGACCGCTTGGACCTGGTGCTGGTCGCGGACTCCCCCGCGGTGCCGCCGGGTGATCTCGCGCGGCACCTGCACGACATCGCCCGGGACCGCGCCGGGCTGGCCGGCGAGCACCTGGGCCGCGCCACGATGATCCTGCCCGGCGCCGACGCGGAGGCGACCGTCGCGAACGTCCACACGAGACTGCGGCGGACGCTGGGCGGGCCCGTCCTCGTCGTCGGGGAATCGGCAAGCGGCCACGACTGGGCCCGGGCCTACGCACTGGCCGGCCGTTGCGGCGCCGTCATGCGCGCGCTCGGGCACACCGACGGCGGCGCCACCACCCGGCAGTATGCCTTGTACGCCATGGTGTTCGACCCCGAGCGGGCCGGCGAGCTCGACCGGTTCCTGGCCGGCTCGATCGGCGCGCTGCTCGAGTACGACCGGCGGCGGGGCACCGACCTGGTCGGCACGCTGGGCGCGTTCTACGTCCACCGCGCCAACGTCGCGGCGACCGCCCGCGCGCTGCACCTGCACGTCAACACCCTGCTCAAGCGCCTGGACCGGGCGAGCACCGTCCTGGGCTCCGACTGGCGCCACGAGAACGACCTCGAACTGCAGCTCGGGCTGCGGCTGCACCAGCTCCGGGCCGCCGCTTCCTAGAGGTCAGCCGGGCAGCACCGAGTCGCGCAGGAGGGTCTTCGAGATCTTGCCGGTGCCGGTCTTCGGCAACGCGGGCACGAAGACGATCTCGTCCGGCAGCCACCACTTCGCGACCAACGGCGTGAGGTGCGCCAGAAGCTCGTCGTCCGTGATTTCGCTGCCTTCGCGCAGCACCACGTACGCCACCGGGCGTTCCATCCACCGCGGGTCCGGGCGGGCGATCACCGCGGCTTCGACGACGTCGGGGTGCGAGGTGAGGGCGCTTTCGAGCTCGACCGAGGAGATCCACTCGCCGCCGGACTTGATCAGGTCCTTGATCCGGTCCACCAGCCGCAGGTAGCCCTCGGCGTCGAGGGTGGCCAGGTCGCCGGTGCGCAGCCAGCCGTCCTCGGTGAAGCTGCCGTCGGCGCCGACCCGGTAGTAGCCGCCCGCCACCCACGGGCCGGCGACCTGGAGCTCGCCGACGGCGTCGCCGTCGCGGGGCAGCTCCCGGCCGGTTTCGACGTCGACGATCCGGACGTTCACCAGCGGCAGCGGCTGGCCCTGGGCGGCCCGCACGGCCACCTGGTCCGCCTCCGGGAGGTCGCGGTGCCGGGTGCGGGTGCCGCCGATTGCCCCGACCGGACTGATCTCGGTCATCCCCCAGGAATGCGTGATGGGCACGCCGATCGCGGCGCGGTAGGTCTCCGACAGCGCCGGCGGGACGGCCGAACCGCCGCCCAGCAGGAACCGCGTGGCGCTGAGGTCGTGCTCGCGCAGCCGGGGGGCCATGCTCGTCCACACCGTGGGGACGGCCCCGGCGACCGTGACGCGCTCGGCCGCCATCAGCCGCAGCAGGTGGTCCGGGTCCGCGGACGGGCCGGGCAGGACCAGGGACGCGCCCGCCGTCATCGCGCCGTAGGGCAGGCCCCAGGCGTTGGCGTGGAACATGGGCACGATCGGCAGCACGACGTCGCTCTCGCAGAGGCCGATCAGGCCGGCGGCGAGCGTCCCCAGGCAGTGCAGGACCGTCGAGCGGTGGCTGTAGAGCACGCCCTTGGGCGGTCCGGTCGTCCCGGAGGTGTAGCAGAGCCCGGACGCGAGATTTTCGTCCGCGAGCGTGAAGGTCTCCTCGAACGAGCCCGCGAAGGGCGTGGCCGCGGCGACCAGGTCGTCGTAGTGCAGGACACGGGGATCCGCCGGGATCGGCTCGCCGCTGTCGTCCGGCAGCACCACCCAGTGGCGCACCTTCGGCAACCGCTCGGCGCTCGGCCAGATCCGCGGCAGCAGGGCGCGGTCGACGAACACCACGTCGTCCTCGGCGTGCTCGACGATGTACTCCAGGTGTTCCGCCGACAGCCGGATGTTGATCGGGTGCAGCACCCGCTTGGTGACCGGAGCGGCCAGGTAGAGCTCCAGGTGACGCCGGTGGTTGCTCGCGAACGTCGCGACCCGGGCGCCGGCCGGGACGCCGAGTGCGTCCAGCGCGGCGGCGAGCCGCCGGGTGCCGGCGGCCACGTCGGCGTACGTCAGCCGCTCGCCCCCGGCCGTGACGACTTCCTTGTGCGCGAACAGCCGCTCGGCACGCTCCAGGAGGTGGGCGATGGTGAGCGGCCGTGGCTGCATCAGCCCGTCCATGGCGCCTCTTCCGGTCGGGGATCTTCGGGTCGCGAGTGACTTTAGGAGCGGTCGCGACCGGGAAGAGAGGGCAGAACCGCCCACTCGTCGGCCCGTTCCGGTGGTGATCACCTCCACACCCGGAGGCCCGTCGCCCGGCGCTGACCGTGCGCCAACAGGCCTCACCCGTGCTGGGCAAGGCATCTCACGTGATCAGAAGGGCATCACGGGTGATCAGGAGGGCATCACGCGAGATGCCCCGCCAATCACACGTGATGCCCCTCCAATCACGCGTGATGCCCCTCCAATCACGCGTGATGCCTCTCTGGTCACGGGGTGGGTGGGTACATGCGGTTGAAGCGGGGCGGGACGTAACTCAGGTAGCGGCCCGCGACGCCGTCCGCGGCCGCGGACAGGGTGTTCATCGTGCGGGGGGACGTGTCCGGCCAGTGGCCGGTGCGCAGGCGGGTGAGCATGCGGTCGATCGCCGCCTGCTGTTCGCCCGTCGTGTACGTGCAGTGGCCCGCCGTCTGCACGTACGTCTGCCGGAGCAGGGGCTCGTTGCCCGCGCGGCGGACCAGGGAACCGTACGACGACTGCTGGGCCACCGTCGAAATCTGGTCGCCCGTGCCGTTGACCGTCAGCACCGGGATCCGCAGCGAGCCGGTGAACACGATCCCCTTCCGCAGGTACGCGACCGCCGCCGGGTCGGCCGTGACACGCGGTGCCGCGGCGAGCCGGGCGAAGTCGGCCTGCAGGTCGAGGCCCGCCCGCGCGTATAGCCGCCGCACGGCGTCGTGCTGCTCCGGTGCGGCCAGCCCGAACTGGCGGGCGTAGTCGACACCGGTGTTCCACGACGGGTTCCCGCCCGCCAGCTGCTCGATCGCCCGGCGGCTGCTGACGGCCTGGCCGAGGTACGGCAGCGGCCCGCCCGCGAGCGCGAGGTACATCCCCTGCTCGACGCCGTCGGCGCCGGATGGCACGGACGTCGGGGAACCGTCCGCGGCCACGCCCCAGCCGGGCAGCTGGCCGATCGCCGCCGCGAGCGCGATGCGGGCCCGGCCCGCCGGCGTCGCCTGGGCCGACGTCACCGCCGCCAGCCACTGCTGCTGCGTGCCCGGGACGTCGGCCGGGATGCCGGTCACCGGCAGGGCCGTGTCGCGGAACAGCAGCGTCTTCAGCGTGAACACCGTGTCGAGCTTCTGGTTCCACTGCCCCACCGCGCCACCGAGGCCGCCGCACATCGGGATGGCCGCGTCGAACCGGCCCGGGTGCACCTGCGCGACCCCGGCGGCGACCATCCCGCCCATCGAGCGGCCCTCGGCGATCGCGTACCGCGCCGGCCCGAACGCGGCTTCGAACTTCCCGAGCGCCTCGGCCTGGTTGTCGATGGCTCGCGCGATGTTCCAGCTGGTGACCGTGCGCGTGGTGCCGCCCACCGCGTAGCCGCGGTGCACGAGACTCGCGGTGAGCGGGCTGGTCAGGCCGCCCGCGGCGAAGTCGAGGTCCACCAGCACGGCGCCGTTCCACCGGGCCGGCTTGGCGAACGCGTACGGCGTCCCGTCGGCCAGCTGCCCTTCGGTGCACGTGTCCGCCGGGCACGACGAGGCCGCGTGGGCGGTCGCGGGCAGCGTCGCCACCAAGCCGGCCACGGCGAGGCCGGTCCAGAATCTCTTGCTCATGCCTTGCTCCTGTCAGAAGTTCTTGCTGGTGACGGTCCAGCCCGGCGTGCCGCACAGGCCGCAGCCCGCGCCGAGGAAGTAGCCGCGCGCCGTGCGGTTGCCGTTGAGGGTGAAGTCGAACCAGGCCACGAGGACCCGCACGGCTTCCTCACGGACGCTCGGGTCGGGATTACCGTCGCGCTGGCCGTAGACGAACCCGGTGTGGCCGGCGGCCGCGTTGGTCGCGCGGACCGCGGGAACGGTGACGAGGTCGTAGTTCTCCCCGCTGTTGGCGTAGGCGACGTCGCTCGGACCGCCGTCGGCGAACAAGACCGGCGTGTGCAGGTTCCGCAGGTTCTCCCGGCCGTAGCCGAGGGTGCCGTCGGCGAAGAAGCCGCTGTCCAGCGACAGCACCGACTTCACCCGCGGATCCGCGGCGGCGACGAGCGCTTCGAGGCCACCGCACGAGTGCCCGGCGACGCCGATCCGCCGCGGATCGAGCTTGTCGCGCAGCTCGCTCCCCCGGCGGCCGTTCTCCCGCTCGGCCCAGGTGATCGCGTCGGTGATCACCGCAGGCACCGGCGAGCCGTTCTCGGTCAGCGCGGGCTCGTCGAACCCGCCGACCGCCACGACGACGAACCCGTGCGCGGCGAGCAGGGTTTCCAGGGTCAGCAGCTCGTCGTTGCTCGTGTGCCGGCAGGCCCCGTTGCCGAACACCACGACCGGCAGCCGGCCGCGCACCCGGTCGAGGTCGGCGGGCCGGTAGACGGTGTACTCGGCCGCGTAGCCGCCGGTCTTGGCGGCGGCTTCGCGGACGACCGGGTGGAACACCTCGGACGCGGGCGGCGCGGGCGGCGCGGGCGGCGCGGCGACTTCGGCCTCGGTCGTGCCGGGGACGACGGCCGCGGTCACCGCGACGAGCGCCGTCACGGCGGCGACGAGGGCGGGCTTGAGCCAGGCGTTTCCCATCGAATGTCCTTTCCGGACGATCAGTGTCAGCCTCGGGTGGCGGCGTTGAACACGGGCGCGGGCACGGAAACCTGGGTCAGTCCCCAGCGGGCCATGATCCCCACGTAGGTCCCGTTGCGGAACAGCTCCTCGAACGCGTTCTGCAGGACCGGGCCCAGCTTCGACGCCTTCGGCACGTACAGCGCCAGGTTGTCCTTGGTCGCTCCCTGCGCGTCGGTCTGCGTGACGTACTTGTACGCGCCCTGCCGGTGCGTCACGTCGATCGCCGCGGCCTCGGTCATCCCGGCGGCGTCCGCGCGGCCGGAGCCGAGCGCCAGCAGCGTGCCGTCGGTGTCGTCGAGCCCGACGGCCTGCGTGGCCGGACGTTTGTTCTCCGTGCAGGAACGTGACAAGGCGGTCAGCTGCTCGGCGACGACGCTCGCGGTCACCACGGCGACGCGCTTGCCGCAGAGGTCTTCGGGCCGGGCGATCCCGGCCGTCGAACCCGCGGGGAACACGTACGCCGTGCGGGTCGTCATCCAGGTGATCGTGTCGAACTGCTTCTCGCGCTCGGCGGTCGCCTTCACCGGGCCGTCGAAGGCGTCGTACCGCCCGGCCAGCATCCCCTCGAGCGCGGCCGGGAGCCCGCTGACCACGCTGATCCGCGTCCTGACGCCGAGCACCTGGCCGAGCGCGGCCTGCAGGTCGGCGTCGATCCCGGTGACCGTGCCGTCCGGCGCGACCGTGCGGTAGGGCGGGTGCGAGTCACCGGCGAACCGGAGCACCCCGGCGTCCTGGATCGCCCTGGGCAGCGCGTCGTGCAGGGACGGCACCACCGGCAGGTTCGTCCCGGTGGCCAGCGTCGGCGAGCCGGCGCCCGCCGCGCACCCGGCGGACAGGACGAAGGCAGCGGTCGCGAGGAGCGCACTTCGGCTTCGCCGGCGAAGCGGAGATCGCACGTCAGTCCTTTCCGGACGGTCACGGAAGTTCGTCGAGCCACGCAGTCATCCGCGCGGTGAGGCCGTCACCGGTGCGGGCGTCGACGTTGTCCGCGTGCAGTTCCAGCACCGGGATCCCGGCCGCGCGCAGGGCGCGGGTGGTGAAGTAGCTGCCCCGCGCGTCGTCGGAGACCAGGTGCACCACGCCGTCGACGCCGTGGTGGCGGGCCTCCTTGACGTACCACTCCGCCGACCACGGCGGCGTGTAGAGCTGGTCGCTGAAGGCGGCGAAGCGGGCGGCCAGCGCGCGCAGCGGGTCGTCGCCGTAACGCAGGTAGCCGTCCGCGGCGATCGCGAGGTACATCGACCACACGAAGACCGCGCCGTGCGATTCCTGGAACCGCCGGTAGAACTCCAGGTCGAACCACAGCCCGCGGCCGATCCACATCAGCCGCAGCCGCTCGTCCGGGCACACCGCGAACCCCGCGTCGACGCGGTCACGGACCTCGTCGTGGAACGCGCGGGCGGCGTCACGCGCCCATTCGGTGCCGCGGTGCCACTGCGGCACCATCACGCTCGGGATGCCGTCGGTCACGGCGATCGGGCAGGGCCGGGCGGCGGCGATGAGGTCGCGGGTGCGGCGGTTCCACTCCTGCTGCTCGTTGACCAGGTCCAGCACCGCGCGGAACCGCGTCTCGGAGAACACCCGGCCGGTGGTCTGCTCGAGGAACCGGATCAGCCCGGTCAGCTCGCCGGTGAGCAGGTCGAGGCGGTCGCTGCCGATGGCCTCCTCCCAGCGGTGCGGCATCAGCTCCCACCAGCGCTCGGGAACCTCGTTCTCCGCCGCGCTCTCCAGCGGGTAGTAGGTGACGCCGGGTTGCGCGCCCCAGACGTCGAAGATCTTCCGCGCCGCGTCGCCGGTGGTCTCGCCGAGCACGATCGACGGCGTCGGCAGCCCGCCCCACGGCGCCTGGTCCGGGTCGTCCTCGAACGCCGAGGCCAGTGAAGTGGCGCTGTACTGCTCGATGTAGTCCGGGTAGCCGCGGTCGCGCAGCAGGCCGAGGTAGCGCTGGGTCTGGCGTTTCGCCGCGACGATCGACGCCCACCACTGGTTGACGACGTACGGGATGCCCATCGCGCGGAAGATCTCCTGCGGCGCGTCCGCGTTGACCAGCGCCAGCGGCCCGCCCTCTTCGCGCAGCCCGGCGAACCACGCGCGCTGGTAGGCGGTCGCGGTGGTCGCCGACCCGAGCCGGGCGGTCACGCCGCCGCCCCCGCCGGGACCAGCGCCGCCAGCGCTTCCGGCGTCAGCTCGCCGTACGGCTGCCGCTCGGCCAGCACCGCGAGCAGGCCCGTCGCGGCCCGCTGGTCCGGGAAGTCCCACGGCGGTGCGTCGTCGTGCACGCGGGCGTAGGACAACAGGACCTCGGCACCGCACGCGCGGGCGGCGGCCGCGGTGTGCGCGGCGCGCTGCCGGATCGACGCGCGCGGGGCGGCCGGGCCGTTGTACTGGTAGCGCTCGGCGAGGGCCAGCTCGGTCGGCGCCGCGCAGGTGCGGGCGAACAGCAGCTCGCCCCAGTCGTGGTCCTCCCCCACGACGAGGAAGCCGTTGCGCTCCAAGGTTTCGTACACGCCCGGCGAGTCGTGGGAGCTCCCGGTGAGGAACAGCCGCACCCCGCCGGTCTCCGTCAGTTCCGAAGCGAGCAGGCGGTCGACGAGCGCGATGGCCTCCGTGACCGGCAACGCCGTGGTCTCCGCCACTACCTCGAGAAACCGGGTGCCGCCGAGCCGGTTCGCCCGGCGCGCCGCGGCGAGCCGGCCGAGCGACCGCCGGAGGGTGTCGTGCGCGGTGATCGCCTCGGCGAGGTCGTCGTCGCCGATCGGCCGCCACTGCCCCAGCCAGGCGCGCAGCTGGGCGATCTTCGCGTGCACGTACCGGGTGGTCGTGTGGTGGGGCAGGTGCAGGACGTCGACCAGGCGCACCGGCGGCAACTGCCACTCCGGTTCGACGCGGTTCAGCTCGCGCAGGGCGTAGAACAGCCGCAACGAGGCTTCGCAATCGCGGGAGACGACGATCGCCTCGAGCGGCCCGTAGTCCCCGGTGAGGATCCGCGTGAGGATCGACCGGGCGACCGGGTCGACACCGCGGCCCAGGTAGCGGTCGCCCAGAGCGCTGTCCCCGCCCGGCTTTCCGGCCAGCCGCAGCGGCCGCAGCCCGGCCGCGGTGATCAGCTCGACCGGGACGTCCGCGCCGACGTACCCCACGGCGTTCAAATGACCGCCTCCGAGACGAGTTCGGCCACCTGTTCTTCGGTATAGCCGAGCAGCTCGCGGTAGACGTGCTCGTTGTGCTCCCCCAGCCCCGGCGCGGGCCGGTCGAGGGCGACGCGGGCGGCGGAGAACCGGATCGGCACCCCGGTCCCGGCGAGGTCGGCCACGTCGCCGTGGCGCGGGTGCCGCAGCGGCACGACCTCCTCGCGCGCCAGCACCAGGGGGTCGCGGACGGCCTCGCGCGGCTCGCGGACCTCGGCCGCGGGAACGCCTTCGGCGGTGAACGCGGCGAGGACCTCCTCCAGGGGCCGCACCCGGCACCACTCGCGGATCAGGCCGTGCAGCTCGTCGGCGGCGCGGACCCGCTGGTCCCGCGTGCGGTAGCGGTCGTCCTCGGCCAGCTCCGGACGGCCGATCGCCCGGAGGACACCGTGGGCGAAACTGTCGGTCGGCGCGCAGAGGGCGACGTGACCGTCCAGTGCCGGCAGGATCCCGAACGGCGCCAGCCGCGGCACCATCGACCCGGTGCGCTGCGGCAGGCCGACCGCCTCGAAGGCGTCGAACGGCTCGCAGGCGACCAGCGAGGTCAGCGCGCCGAGCATGGAGACGTCCACGTGCTGGCCCTCGCCGGTGTGCTCGGCCTGCAGCAGCGCGGACACCGTGCCGATGACGGCGAACAGCGGCGCGAGGAGGTCGCCGATCGGCAGCCCGAACCGGACCGGGCCCTCGTCGGGCTCGCCCGCGGTCATCATCACGCCGCTCAGCGCCTGGATGATCGAGTCCATCGCCTTGCCCGAGCCCGGGCCGCCCTGGGCGCCGAAGCCGCTGATCGAGGTGTAGACGAGCCGCGGGTTGATCTCGCGGACGCGTTCGTAGGAGATGCCGAGCCGATCGGTGACGCCCGGGCTGTAGTTCTCCACCAGCACGTCGGCGTCCCGGACGAGGTCGGTGAACACCGCGTGGGAGCGCGGGTTCTTCAGGTCGAGGGTGACGCTGAGCTTGTTGCGGCCCCGCAGGAGCATCGACACCGAAAGGTCGTCGTCGTGCCGGCGGGCGAGGTTCAGCCCGTCGCGGCCGACGTAGGGCGCGTTGTTGCGCGAGGAATCCCCGCCGGTGGCCGGGTTCTCGACCTTGATCACGGTGGCCCCGAGCCCGGCGAGCAGCAGCGTGGCGTAGGGCCCGGCGAGCGCGGTGGTCAGGTCGACGACGGTGCGGCCGGCCAGTGGCTGGTCGGTCATGCGGGAACTCCCTCGGTGAGATCGACGAGCACTTCGCCGCCGCGGGTGGTGAACCGGCCGTTGAGCCGGGCCCCGCGGGTGATGTCCTCGACGTACTGGGTGACCGCCTCGCCTTCCGGCGTGCCGCCGACCGGGACCGGGCGGCCCTGGTCGTCGATCCGGCACGGGACGAACCCGGCTTCGCGCAGCCCGGATTCGTCGAACCGGCAGAAGGCGATGGCGGTGTTGCGGCTTTCGGGGTGGAACGGGAAGAACGGCATGTCCGGGTCCGGGGCGAAGCCGTACAGCTTCGTCCGCCGCTCGGCCCAGGCGCGCAGCTCGTCCGCGCCGACACCGGCACCCGGGGTCAGGGCGTGGGTGACGGTGGCGAAGTTGCCGAGCCCGTGGAAGATCGGCCGTCCTCGGTGGACTTCGATGCCGCGCATGATGTGCGCGTGGTGGGCGAACACGGCGTCGGCGCCGGCGTCGATCGCGGCGCGGGCGACCGGGCGCTCGTACATCGCGACCTCGACCGGGGTGTGCCCGACGCCCTTGTGCAGGGCCACCAGCACGACATCGGCCTCGGCACGCAGGCGGCGCACGTCGTCGGCCATCGCCTCCAGGCTGTCCGGGTCGGCGAAGGTGTAGATCTTCGGCGGCCCGCCCGGGCTCGCGTGGTCCAGCTCGTAGTGGGTGAGGACGTGGACGTACGCGCACCCGGGCTTACGCGAAGCCGCCCAGGACTCACGCGGGCCGACGCAGTTGTAGGACAGCACCCCGATCCGCAGGCCACCGCGTTCGACGATCGCCGGGCGCCGGGCTTCGGCGAGGTTCGTCCCGGCCCCCGCCGTCACCATGCCCGCCGCGCGGGAGTAGGCGATCGTGTCGGCCAGCCCTCCGGCGCCGGCGTCGAGGACGTGGTTGCCCGCCAGGGTGACCACCTCGAAACCGGCAGCGGCCACCGCTTTCAGCGCCGCGGGATCCGCGGGCGGCGCCGGGACGTCGGTGCTCTGCTGGACCGCCGTGGTCGAGTGCGGCACCTCGACGTGCCCGATCGCGAGATCCATCGCCCGCAGCACCGGCGCGGCCGGGGCGAGGAAGGACTCCGGCTCCGGTTCGTCCAGGATGAGGTCGCCCACGGCGCCGACGGTGATCACGAGACACGCTCCTTTTCGGACAGGTGGCGGGACAGGAAGGCGCGCAGCCGGTCGGTCCGCGGGCGCGCGAACAGCTCGTCCGGCGGGCCCTCTTCCACGATCCGGCCCGCCTCCATGAACACGCACCGGTCGGCCACCTCGCGGGCGAAGGCCATCTCGTGGGTGACGACGACCATCGTCGTCCCGGCGGCGGCGAGGTCCCGCAGCACGGCCAGCACCTCGTCGACCAGCTCCGGGTCGAGGGCGCTGGTGGGTTCGTCGAACAGCATGATCCGCGGCCGGACCAGCACCGCGCGGGCGATGGCCACGCGCTGCTGCTGCCCGCCGGAAAGCTGCCGCGGGTAGTGGTCCTCGCGCCCGGCCAGGCCGATGCGCGCCAGCAGCTCCCGTGCCTCGCTTTCCACAGTGGACCGGTCGCGCCCGTGCACGCGGATCGCCGCGTCGGTCACGTTGCGCAGCACGGTGAACTGCGGGAACAGGTTGAACTGCTGGAAGACCATGCTCATCCGGCGCCGCTGGGCGGCGATCCGCCGTTCGGTGAGCGCGCGCAGCCCACCCGGCGTGCGCCGGTGGCCCAGCAGCTCGCCGTCGAGGTACATCGCGCCGCCGTCGACCGGCTCCAGCTGGTGGGCGCAGCGGACGAGGGTCGACTTGCCGGACCCGGACGGCCCGATGACCACGACGGTCTCGCCCTCCCGGACCTCCAGGCTGACGCCGGCCAGCGCGGTCACCGGCCCGAACTGCTTGCGGACGTCGTCCAGCCGCAGCACCGGCCCGCTCATCGGGCACTCCGGTGGCCGCGGGAGAAGTGGCGTTCCAGCCGGCGTTGCCCGGCCGTCAGCGCGGTGACCACGACGAGGTACCAGAAGCAGGCGACCAGCAGCATCGGCACGATCTCGTAGGTCCGGTTGTAGATCACCTGCACCGAGTGCAGCAGGTCCGACATCGCGATGACCGAGACGAGCGCGGTGCCCTTGAGCACGTTGATGAACTGGCTGCCGGCGGGCGGGATGATCACCCGCATCGCCTGCGGCAGCACGATCCGCAGCAGCGTCTGGCCCGGCGGGTAGCCCATCGCGCGGGCGGCGTCGCGCTGGCCGGGGTCGACCGACGCCACCCCGGCGCGGAAGATCTCCGCCAGGTACGCCGATTCCACCAGCGACAGCCCGAGCACCGCGGCGGTCAGCGGCGTGATGACCGTGTTGGCGTCCCAGGTGCCGAACACCGGCCCGAACGGGATGCCGAGCGACAGCTTCGGCAGCAGGTAGGCCAGGTTGAACCAGAAGATCAGCTGGACCAGCGGCGGGATGCCGCGGAACAGCCCGACCCACAGCGTCGCCACCCACCGGGCGGGCGCGAAGCCGCTCAGTTGCATCGCCGCGACCACCCCGCCGGCCAGCGACCCGAGCACCATCGCCGCGACCGCGAGCAGCACCGTGGTGCCCAGGCCCGCCATGACGCTCTTCTCGAAGAGGTACTTCGCGACGACGTCCCACTGGAAGCGGTCGTTGCCGGCCAGGAAGACGGCCAGCTGCGCGGCCAGCACCGCCAGCACGAGCACGAACAGCCAGCGCAGCGGGCGGAACCGGCCGCGCGCCCCGGCGACGTCGTCGCGGGACGGCGTCGTCTCCTCCGCTGTGGACACGGCGGTCATTTCGCGGTCGCCGCGTCGAACACCGGCTGCGGGACGGTCACTTCGGACAGGCCCCACTGCTGCATGATCCGGGTGTAGGTGCCATTGCGGAACAGCTCCTCGAACGCCTTCTGCAGCACCGGGCCGAGTTTTGCGGCCTTCGGCGTGTAGAGCGCGAGGTTGTCCTTCGTGGCGCCCTGTTCTTCGCTCTGCGTCACGTATTCGTACTGCCCCTTCTGCTGGGTGGTGACGTCGATCGCCGCGGCCTGGGTCATCCCGGCCGCCTCGGCGCGGCCGGACTTCGCGGCCAGCAGGGTGGCGTTCGTGTCGTCGAGCCCGACCACCTGCACGGCCGGCTTCTGTGAGCGCTCACAGAACGCGGACAGCTTCGCGAGCTGGTCTTCGACGACGCTGGCGGTGACCACCGCGACGCGCTTGCCGCACAGGTCGGCCGCCTGCTTGATGCCCGCGGCGGAGCCGGTGGGGACCACGTAGGAGGTCCGGGTGGTCATCCACGTGACGGTGTCGAACTGCTTCTCGCGCTCGGCGGTCGCCTTGACCGGCCCGTTGAAGGCGTCGTAGCGGCCGCTGAGCATGCCCTGCAGCGCGGCCGGGAGCCCGCTGACGATGGTGGTTTCCGTGCGCACGCCCAGGACCTGCCCCAGCGCCTGCTGGAAGTCGTGGTCGATGCCGGTGACCGTCTTCCCGTCCGGGCCGACCGTGCGGTACGGCGGGTGCGAATCGCCGGCGAACCGGAGGACGCCGGCGTCCTTGACCGCTGGCGGCAGCTGGTCGTGCAGCGCCGGGATCGCGGTGAGCGCCGCGGCGGAGGGGGCGGCGGCCGCCCCGTCGTCGACCGTGCACCCGGCCACCGCGAGCCCGGCGGCGGCCACGGCGAGCGCGCTTCGACGCCATTGACGAAGTGAGGAACCCATGTCGTTTTCTTCCTGCGGGAGGCCGCCGAAACGGGCGGCGCGGAAACCTGGGAGAACGATTGGTTGCTATCTGGGCGCCGATCGTCGCATGATGTGTCGCGTGATTCAACCCCTCGATTCGGCCGCCCGGCCGGAGCTGCCACCATGGACCCCCGCGGCGGACCGGCCGCCGCGAGAGGCAGGAGCGCGATGACGGTGCCGCCCTCGGGGCCGCTGCCCCGCTCACAACAGGGAGCCGAGCCGCAGCTCCTGCTCACCTCGCTGCTCGGCGACTTCTGGTACTGGCGCGACGAGCACATCCCGTCCGCCGCACTGGTCCAGCTGCTCGGCGAGTTCGACATCAGCCCGGCGAGCGCCCGCGCGGCGATCCGCCGGCTCGCCGCCCGGGGCCTGCTGACGGTCTCGCGCAGCGGCCGGACGACCGCGTACGGCATCCCGGCGCGGACGTCGGAGGTGATCATCGAGCGCACGCACCGGATGCTGACCTTCGGCACGACCGCGCCGGACTGGGACGGACAGTGGACGGTGGTCACGTTCTCCGTGCCGGAGCAGGACCGCGGCCTGCGCACCGCGCTGCGCTCGCGGCTGCGGGTGCTGCGGTTCGCCGCGTTGTACGACGGGGTCTGGATCAGCCCGCACGACCTCGCGGAACCGGCGCTGGCCGCGTTGCGCGAGCTGGACCTGCGCAGCGCGACGGTGTTCCGCGCGACCGAGGTCCCCGGCCCGGCCGCGGCGGCCACGGCCTTCGACCTCGGGCCGCTGGCCCGCGAGTACGAGCAGTTCGTCGAGCGCTACGAAGAGGTGCTGACGGGCTTGGACGCGGGCCTGATCAGCCCGGCGCAGGCGCTGCGCACGCGCACCGAACTGCGCGTGGACTGGCGCCGGTTCCCGGAGACCGACCCGGACCTGCCGGCCGAACTGCTGCCCGCCGGCTGGGCGCGCGACCGGGCCCAGAAGGTGTTCCTGCAGATCTACGACCGCCTCGGCCCGCTCGCGGAGTTCCGCTTCCGCCAGGTGCTCGCCGACACCGACCCCGCCTTGGCGGAGCTGGCCGACCACCACGACTCGGCCAAGGTGGCGGCGTTGTTCGCCGGGCTGGGCGACCGCCACCCGGCGGGCGACACGCCGTTCGAGCAGGCCGCGGAAGCCCGGAGACTGGACGACGCCCGGCGGCCGTGAGCGGCACTTCCCGAGCCGGGCGTGCCGGAAGGTGCCGCACTCAGGCCGGCGTGACGGCGCTGCGCACGCACTCCCGCAGCAAGGCGCGGCGCCGGTCGTGGACCTCGGCCGGCTCCGCTTCCGTGGCGGCGTAGACGTTGCTGACCGGTGACCAGGCCATGGACATCGCGATCACCATCGCCATCAGGTCGAAGGGGTCCCCCGCCCGGACCAGCCCGGCGGCCTGGGCCTCGGCGATGGCCCGCAGCTTGGGGTCGTCCAGCCGGTCGGCGTCGGCCACCAGGTGCCCGGCCGGCCGCCGTTCGAGCCGGGCCCAGGTGGCGAGCCGGATGAGGTCCGGGCGGCGCAGGTACTCGTCGTAGAGGCGGACCGCCCAGCCGGCGAGGTCGGCGCCGTCGATCGGCACCACGTTCACGATCCGTTCCAGCGAGGCGAAGAAGATCGCGTCGAACAGCCCGTCCTTGCTGCCGAAGTAGGCGTACAGCTGGGCCCGGTTGGTGCGGGCCGCCTCGACGATCCGCTCGACGCGGGCACCGGCGATGCCGTACCGGGCGAACTCGTCGGTCGCCGCGTCCACGATGCGCTGCTTCGTGGCGGCTCCACGGGAGGTCAGCTGCTTGTCGGCCATGGGCCGAAGCCTACAACAGAACAGTCGGTTTGCTTTGTCCGCCCGAGCGAGCTAGCGTCGACAAAGTAAACCGACTGTTCTGTTTTTCGAGGAGCTGCGATGCGGACCACCACCGGCTGGCTGGCCGGCCCGAACGAGCGGACGCTCCGGCGCACCACCATCCACCGGCGCGACCTGCGCGACAACGACGTGGCGATCCGCGTGGACCACTGCGGGGTCTGCCACACGGACCTGCACGCACTGCACGGCGCCCGGGACGCCGCGCTGGTGCCAGGCCACGAGTTCACCGGCGTCATCACCGAAATCGGGCCGGCCGTGACGCGGTTCGCGCCCGGCGACGCGGTGGCCGTCGGCAACATCGTCGACTCCTGCGGCGAGTGCGCGATGTGCCGCCGCGGCCAGGAGAACTTCTGCGCCGCGTTCCCGACGCTCACCTACGGCGGAACCGACCGCCACGACGGCTCCCCCACGCTGGGCGCGTTTTCCCGGGAGTACGTCGTCCGCGACGAATTCACCTACCGGCTCCCCGCGGGCCTGGACCCGGCGGCCGCCGCGCCGCTGCTGTGCGCCGGCATCACGGTCTGGGAGCCGTTGCGGGCCCTCGGAACGGGCCCCGGCACCCGGGTCGCGGTGGCCGGACTCGGCGGCCTGGGCCACCTGGCGGTGAAGTTCGCGGTCGCCCTCGGCGCCGAGACGACGGTCATCAGCCGGTCCGAGGACAAGGCCGCCGACGCGAGCCGCCTCGGCGCCCACGACCTGCTGGTGTCGACGGCCCCGCAGCAGCTGGCCGCGGCGAGAGACCGCTTCGACGTCGTCATCGACACCATCGCGGTGCCCCACGACCTCGGCCCGTACCTGCGCCTGGTCGCCCTGGACGGCACCCTCGCCCAGGTCGGCCACCTGGGCACGCTGACGGTCGAGGCGATGGACCTCCTGGTGGGCCGCAAGAAACTGACCTCGGCGGGCAGCGGCGGCCGGCCCGCCACCGCGGCGATGCTCGACTTCTGCGCCCGCCACGGCCTCACCGCGGACGTTGAAGTCGTCCCGTCGGCGCAGGTGAACGAGGCCCTGGACCGCCTGTCCGCCGGAGACGTCCGCTACCGCTTCGTCCTCGACCTGGCCGACCTCGACGGCTGAACCACCGGTGCCGCCGGTGGTGAACCCGGTCAGGCCGGCCCGTCACCGGGCCGGCCTGACGGCCTATCCCACCGCCCACCGCTGGTTCGACCCGCCGTTGCAGCTCCAGATGATCACCTTGCTGCCGTTGGCGGTCGCCGCGCCGCTGACGTCCAGGCACAGCCCCGACTGGCCGTTCGTGACGGTCCCGCCGCTGGTGAACGTCCACTTCTGGCCGTTCCCGCCGCTGCAGTTCGCGATGACCGCCGCGGTACCGGCGCTCGTCCCGCCGCCCGCGGTGTCCAGGCAGCGCTTCGTGCCACCGGAGTAGACGCTCAGCTCGCCCGCGCTGCCGCGGGTCCACTGCTGGTTCGCCCCGTTGTTGCAGTCCCAGATCTGCACCTGGGTCCCCGCCGTGGTCGACGAGCTCGGCACGTCCAGGCAGCGGTTCGAGGCCACCGCGCGCACCGGGCCGGCGCCGCCGGGGTCGGGGGTGCCGCCGTTGAGAGTGTCGAGGACCGCCGAATACGCCTGCTTCTTGCCGTAGTTGCCGTCGAACAGCAGCGGGGTGTCGCCGGAGCGCCACGAATACTTGTCCGTCACGCCCCACACGGTGATGCCCGTGCAGCGCGACACGGCCATGCAGGCCTGGGTGACCTGCCGGTAGACGTTCGCCTGCCCGGACCCCGAGCCGCCGACGTCCAGTTCGGTGATCTGCACGTCGACGCCGAGGTCGGCGAAGCGCTGCAGGTTCGCCTGGTAGCTGCCGAGGTTCGAGCTCGAGCTCAGGTGGCTCTGGAAGCCCACGCAGTCGATCGGCACGCCGCGGCTCTTGAAGTCCCGGACCATGTTGTAGATGCCGGTGCTCTTGGAGTTGATGCCGTCGGTGTTGTAGTCGTTGTAGCAGAGCTTCGCACCCGGGTCGGCCGCGGGGGCCGCGCGGAAGGCGTCCTCGATGTAGCCGTCACCGAGCTTCTGCTGGAAGGTCGCCTGACGGCGGGTGCCGTTCTCCTCGAACGCTTCGTTGACCACGTCCCAGGCGATGACCTGGCCCTTCCAGTGCCCGGCCACCTGGCTGATGTGGTTGAGCATGGCCGAACGCAGGTTGTTCGCGTCCAGCCCGCCGACCCACGGCGCCAGCTGCTGGTACCACACCAGCGTGTGCCCGCGGATCTTCATCCCCTTGCTCTTCGCCTGGCTCACGATCCGGTCGGCGGGCGCGAAGTTGAACTGGTTGCGGTTGGGCTCGACCGTGTCCCACTTCATCTCGTTCTCCGGCGTGACGCCGTTGAACTCCGCCGTCCACGTGTTCACGTAGGCCGCTTCGCCGAGGTGAGCGGTCGAGATGGCGGCGCCGAAGTACCGGCCGGTCTGGGCGGCCGCGGCCCCGAGCGTGCTCGCCGCCCCGGCGACGCCGGGCGAGAGCACCAGCGCGGTCGCCGACAGGCCGGCCGCGGCGAGGACGGTGACGGCGGTCCGGAGACGCCGCCGTGAAGGTGCAGCGGTGATCATCGAAAGCCTCGATTCCCTCCGGGACGGGTCAGCCCAACGTCCACTGCTGGTTGCTGCCGCCGTTGCAGGTCCACAACTCGACCGGGGCGCCCTCGGCCGTCGAAGCACCGGTGACGTCCAGGCACAGCCCGGACTGGGCCCCGGTGACCGTGCCGTTCGAGTTGACGTTCCACTGCTGGTTGGCCTGCCCGTTGCACGGCCAGGTCACCACCTTCGTGCCCGCGCTGGTGCCCTGCCCGGACGCGTCCAGGCACAGCGTCGCCCCGTTGAGGGTGGCCGTCAGCCTGCCGTCCGAGGTGCGCGTCCACGCCTGGTTCGGCTGGCCGGAGCAGCCGGCGATCTGCAGCTGCGTGCCCTGGGTGGCGTTCGGGGCGGACAGGCACTTGCCCGCGCCGACCGCGTGCACCGGCCCGGTTCCCGTGGTGCTGCCGCCGGTGCCGTACCCGGCCGCGACGATGTTGGCCTGGACGGCGTTCTCGGTGGCGTCCGACGGGTAGCCGGACGTCATCACGCCCTCGTAGAACGTGCCCGCCGAGCCGATGCTGTTGTCGCCGCCGGTGCCGAGGATGATGGCACCTTCCTTGCGCATCGGGTTGTACCCGGCCACGTTGGGCCGCACGCCGTCGTAGAAGGTGGACACGCCGCCGGACTGGGCGTTGCCGCCGCGGATGGCCCACCGGTTCGGACCGCCCTTGACGATCGCCGTCAGGTACCGGTGGCTGATGCTCGGGTCGTTGGCGTTGTAGCGCTGGTTGACGCCGGAGAAGAGCCCGTTCTCGAGGTCCGCCATGATCCACGGCCCGTTGCCGGCGCCGTAGCCCCACACCTTGATGTTGCCGAAGTAGATGGCTTCCATCGTGCCGTTGCCGTTGTCGCGGCTGTTGCGCTCGGCGTTGCCATAGTCGAAGCAGCAGCCGCCGTTGTAGTGCGTGCCGTCGAAGATCGCGTACATGCCTTCCGGCTGGTCGCCGGTCGCGGTCCCGGTGGCGTTGTTGTTGCGGTACCCGGTACCCGGCGCCACGAACACGCCGTAGGCCTTCTGCCCGCCGACCGTGGTCGGCGCGGCCGTCGCGCTGGCCAGGTTGTCGTACCCGCCCGGTGCCGGGCCGGAGAAGCCGCCCGGCGGGGCCTGGGTCAGGTGGTTGTTCCGGCCGGACTGGTCGTAGATCACCGTGATCAGGCACGACGTCCCGGCGCAGAACGAATCCTGGGCCGCGGCGTTCGCGACGCCGCCCGCACTCAGCACGCCGATGTCCCGCGTCGTGTTGTCCGACGCCCGCCGCACCTGGTACAGCGAGCCGCTGTAGGTGCCGTACAGCGCCCGGGTGGTCGAATGCGCGGCCACACAAGGCGTTCCCCCGGCCGCGTAGATGTCACACGGCCCCTGGGTGGCGGCCTGAGACGCCGTCGCCGTGCCGGCCACCGCGCCCGCGGCGATCACCACGGCCGGCCACAACCTCGTCCAGCGCTTGCTCATCGCGAACTCCTTTGTCCGGACGGAATTCCGCTAGCTCCGCGTCCACTTCTGGGCGTTGCCGCCCGTGCAGGTCTGCAGCGTCACCGGCGTGCTGTTCCCGGTGCCGTTGCCGTTCGGCGTGAGGCACAGTCCGGATTGGACACCGGTGATCGTGCCGTCCGCGGCGGCGTTCCACTGCTGGTTGGTGCCGCCCGTGCAGTCCCAGATGATCGCCCGGGTGCCGGCGGAGGTCCCCGCGCCCTCGGCGTCGAGGCACTTGCTGCCGTAGACCTGCAGCTGCTTGCCCGAGGTCAGGGTCCACTGCTGGTTGCTGCCGCCGTTGCAGTCCCACAGCGTCACCTGCGTGCCGTTGGTCTGCGACACGTTCGGGACGTCGAGGCAGCGCCCGGCCGCGGTGTTGCGCAGCACCGACGTCGACCCGCCGCCCGAACCGGCGACGGCGAAGTTGTCGAACTGCGCGGTCTCCCCCACGGCCGTGCCGATGCCGACCTGGCCGGCCGGGAAGGTGCTGTCGGTGACCGTGCCGACGACGGTGCCGTCGACCGAGGCGGTGATGGTGCTGCCGGAGAAGCCCAGCGACAGCTTGTGCCAGCTGCCGGTGCCGAGCGCGGTCGTCGTCCCGGTGCGCAGCGTCGTGTTCTGCTGGCTGGTGTTGTTGCGCCGGATCGACCAGGCGCCGGTGTCACTGACCCGGAAGTAGTACGCGTTCAGCGCGCCCTGGTTGCCGGTGTCCTGCGAGCCGGCCCGGCCGAGCAGCTCGACGTACCCGGACTTCTCCAGCAGCACGTCCGTGCTGAGCGTGTAGTTGCTCCAGGCGATGTTGCCCAGCAGGGCGTAGGGATCGACGAACTTCTTCCAGGGGATGGTCTTCTGCGTGGCGGCCTGGCGCACGCAGGTGCCCGCGCGGCCCGCGCCGCAGGCGGCGGTCTCGAACGCGCCCTCCATGTCCATCAGGTACTTGGCTTCCTTGCCCTTCGCGTACGCCTCGAAGTCGTCGCTGTAGGGCAGGTTGAGCGAACCCTGCGGCGGGCTGGTCGCGGTGCCCTTGCCCTGCCCGGTGGTGGTCGTGATCGAGTAAAGGTAGCCGGGCTGGACGGTCAGGGAGAAGGCGCCGCCGTTCGGCGTGATGTCGGTGCTGTGCACGAAGTGGTCGGCCGGGTTGTTCGAGTTGAGGTTGCTCGCCCACACGTGCACCTGGCCGGTGGACAGCCCGCCGGTGACGTTCAGGTTCAGCGTCTGGGCCGACGTGGCGTCCAGCGTCTCGATGATCGTGCTGTAGTCGGTGTTGTTCGGCGACTTGAGCGAGACGTAGCTGCCGTTGCCGCGGTTCCCGCCGAGGTAGCCGCTGGAGGCGTCGAGGTACTTCCAGCCGGGCGCGGTGAACTGCGTCGTGTGCGCCAGCGCCCACGCGTCCTTGCCGACCGAGTAGTAGCCGGACCACGGCTGGTTGGCGAGGATCAGCCCGACGGTCGGCCACGGGATGTTCGGGGTGACGGCGGCGATCAGGTCCCAGTTGAGGTACGCGGTCATCTTGCCGTCGAGGTAGACGCGGTTGATCCCGCGGGCCAGCGGCTTGGCGCCGTCGTTGTAGTCCTGGGAGCCGTTCTCGCTCGACCACAGCGTCTTGCCGGTGTTGGTGACGCTCGACGGCACGCTGCAGGAGGTCTGCGCGCTGAGGTAGCCGCACGTGTAGTGGGCGCTGAGCACGTCGGTGGCGTTGCGGTAGGCCGTGTTCGTCGAGATCGCGCTCGCCGGGCCCCAGTCCCCCGGCCACGAGTCACCGGAGATGATCTTGATGGCGCTGTACCCGTTGGCGTTGAGCGCGTTGCGGAGGGTGACGGTCCAGTCCGCGCTCCACTGCTTCTCGTTCTGGACGCTCGTGAGGTAGTCGATGGTCAGCCCGTGCTGCTTCGCGCACCCTAGCCACGACAGGTAGTAGTCGGTCAGGTCGTTGGAGAAGAACGTGCCGTTGCCGATCCAGCCCGGCGCGCCCCAGGGCAGGCCCACGAGCTTGATGCCGGGGTTGCGCAGCTTGGCCTGTTCCATGATCCACCACTCGTACCCGCGGTTGCAGTCGAGATCGCCGCGGAAGTGGGCGTGGCTCGGCTCCGCACCGCTGGTGGAGTTCGTGTCCCCGCCCATTTCCACCTTGAGGATCTGCAGGGCGGCCCCGTAGCCGGGCTTGAACAGGTAGTCGAGGATCTGCCCGCGCTGGGGCTCCGGGTAGTCGATCAGCAGGCGGCTGTTGCCCCCGCCGCCGCTGACCGCGCCGACGCCGTCGAACGTGCGTCCGCCGGAGCTTCCGTTGATCGTGATCGAGGTGGCGGCCTGGGCCGGCGCCGCGGCGACGACGCTGCCTGCCACGGCCAGGACGACCGCGGTGACCACCGCTGTCGCGCTCCGGAACATGGGTGTCCTCACTTCCGACGCAGGGCGGCACCCGGCGAAAGTTCCGGGTCTGCCGGCGAAACAATCGAACGATCGACGAAGGGGGGAACGCCCTCGTCCGGCCGGGAATCCGCCCAGGAGAACCCATCTTCGTCGATGGTGACCACGCGCTGCGTTAACGCTAACAGTCACTCTGCCGCCGAACAACTGTCGTTCTTCGCCCCGATGTAATTTTCGGGACGGCAGGCGAAAGCGGCGCCCGCGCCCCTTTCCCGGACCGCATTCCCCGGCTACAGTCTCGGACTGCTGGGAGCGCTCCCAGCGGACTTTTCCGGCGCCAGCCCCGTCGTTCGAAGGAGAACGTGCATGCGAAGCAGGACAGTGGCCGCCGGCGGACTCGCCGCCGTCGCCGTGACCGGCGTCGTCGCCACGACCACGTGGGCCGGCGCGCAGGCCGCCGCCTCGGCGTACTACACCGATCCCGGCACCAACGCGGCCAAGTGGGTCGCGGCGAACCCCGGCGACTCGCGGGCCGCGGTCATCCGCGACCGGATCGCCGCGGTACCCCAGGCACGCTGGTTCACCACCACCAACACCTCCACCGTGCGCGGCGAGGTGGACGCCTACGTCGGCGCCGCGGCCGCCGCCGGGAAAATCCCGATCATGGTCGTCTACGACATCCCCAACCGCGACTGCGGCGGCGCCAGCAGCGGGGGCGCGCCCTCGCACGACGCCTACCGCGCGTGGATCGACCAGGTGGCGGCCGGGCTGGCGGGCCGTCCGGCCGCCATCGTGCTCGAACCCGACGTGCTCCCGCAGATGACGAACTGCCAGAACAGCGACCAGCAGCGCCAGACCACGGCGTCGATGGCGTACGCGGGCAAGAAGCTCAAGGCCGGCTCGTCGCAGGCGAAGGTGTACTTCGACATCGGGCACTCGGCGTGGCTTTCCGCCGGTGAGGCCGCCTCGCGGCTGCGGGCCGCCGACATCTCGAACAGCGCCGACGGCATCTCCACCAACGTGTCCAACTACCGTGCGACCTCCGACGAAGTCGCCTACGACAAGGCGATCCTCAACCAGCTGGGCGATTCGCGGCTGAAGGCCGTGATCGACACCAGCCGCAACGGCAACGGACCGCAGGGCAGCGAGTGGTGCGACCCGGGCGGGCGGGCGATCGGCACGCCGAGCACCAACCAGACCGGCGACAGCCAGATCGACGCGTTCCTGTGGATCAAGCCGCCGGGCGAGGCGGACGGCTGCATCGCCACGGCCGGCCAGTTCGTGCCCCAGCGGGCCTACGACCTCGCCGTCGCGGCCGGGCCGATCCAGACCACCACCCCGACGACACCCACGACGCCGACCACGCCCACCACGCCGACGACCCCGACCACGCCCACCACCACGACCCCGCAGCCGACCGGCGGCTGCACGGTCACCCACCGGGTGGTCAGCTCCTGGCCGACCGGGTACACCGGCGAGATCGTCATCGAAAACCGCGGTGCGGCCCTCACCGGCTGGACGCTGACGTTCTCCGCACCCGGCGTCACCGTCACCCAGGGCTGGAACGGGACCTGGAGCGACGGCGGCGACGTCGTGACGGTTACCAACACGTCGTGGAACGGCAACCTGGGCACGAACGCGACGGCCACGCTCGGCTACAACGCGAACTACACCGGTGGCACGCCGCCGTTCCTGCAGCCGGCGCTCAACGGGACGTACTGCTCCTGAGCCGCAGCGCGGAGACGAGGAAGAAGATGCCGCCCAGCGTGGCGTACCCGGCCAGTGCCGTCAGCGCAGCACCGTCCATTGTGGCCTGCACGAGGAAGGAAGTGCCGGCCACGACGGAGATCGCGCCGCTGAGGATCATCGGCCACTGGCCGCCGAGGCCACGCCGGGCGGCACCGACGACGAGCTGGACCAGGCCGGCCACGATCGCCCAGCTGCCCCACACGCGCAGCACGCCGGGGATTCCGGACGAGGCGGCGACGGCCAGGCCGGCGGCGGCGAGCAGGCTGATCGCGACGTTCACCCAGAGCGCCGTGACCGGCCTGCCCGCCCCCGCCGAACGCGCGTCCAGCACCGCGGCGACGACGTCGAACAGCGGGTACAGCACGAGCAGCGCGATGCTGACGGGTCCGAGACTCGAGGCCGTCGCGAAGAGCAATCCGGCCCAGACGAGGGCGAACGCGAAGCGGACGAAGTAAAGCCGCCGCAAAGCCTGGGCGTGGCCGGCGGCCGGAACGGTGTCGGTGGTCATGGGTGCTCCCGGTAGATAGAACGATCTGTCTCGTTGGCGACTATGGCAGCGGTTTGCCGATGCCGTCAAGACCGACCGTTCTATCTGCTAGGCTGGTTGCGTCCCGGGAGGTGACCTTGTCCGAAGCACGAGGGCGGCTGCTGGCCTCGGCGAGCCGGCTGTTCTACACCGAAGGCCTGCACTCGGTCGGCATCGACCGGGTCATCGCCGACGCCGGCGTCACCCGCGCCACGCTCTACCGGCACTTCCCCAGCAAGGACGACCTGCTGGTGGCCTACCTGACCGAGGCGGACGCCCTCATCCGGACCCAGGTGGAATCGGCACGGAACGCGGCGGGCGGCTCGCCCCGGGAGGCCGTCCTGGCGGTGGCCGCCACGATCGCCGACGGCATCCGGTCACCCGGGTTCCGGGGCTGCGCGTTCCTCAACGCCGCCGCCGAATACCCCGACCCCGGCCACCCGGTGCACCAAGCCGTTCTCGCCCATCGGCAGTGGTTCCTGGACACGGTCACGGAACTGCTCGCCGCCACCGGGGAAACCGCTCCCGGGCCGGCCGCCCAGCACTTCGTCATGCTCCGCGACGGCGCCATGGCCGCGGGCTGCCTTACCGACCCAGACCCGATCTGCGCCACGTTCCTCCGTGGCGTGGAAGGGATCCTGCGGTACCGCGACGCGCCGGCGGCGGCCGGCGTCAAGCGGCGGAAGTGAACCCGGCCGGCACTCCAGACGGCTCGATTGGCCGCGCGGCCGGATGGGTATTCCTCCCGACATGGGTGCTTGGGGCAAACGGCTCATCGCGTTGGCGGCGGCTGTGGTGGTGCTGATCGCCGCGATCCTGGTCGCATCGGCGGTGCACCTGTTACCCCAGTTGCGCAATCCGTTCGCCCAGAAGACCGAAGAGCACTCCGGTCCGGTGCTGCTGCAGTCGATCGTCGAGCTTTCGCGCTACGAGGCGGCCAGCGGCTCCTTCCAGGTCGTCGTCGACATCAAGAGCAGCTCCGTCCTGCCCAGCTTCCTCGTGGGCAGCGACACCCTGTTCATCGGAGTCGGCACGGACAACGCCTTCGTCGACTTCTCGCGGCTGAAGAGCGACGCCGTCCAGGTCTCCGACGACCGCCAGTCCGCCACGATCACCCTGGGCCACGCGCAGCTGGAGCCGGCCACCCTGAACGTCCACGAGTCCCGGGTGTACGCACAGCAGCAGGGCCTGTTCACCCGGATCAACGATTTCCTCAGCGGGAACCCGAACTCGCAGCAGGCCTTGTACGAGCTCGCCCAGAAGCAGATCCAGGCCGCCGCCGCGAAGAGCTCCCTGATCGCCGACGCCGAGCGCAACACCCGGACGATGCTGACCGGCCTGCTGCAGTCGCTGGGCTTCAAGACCATCACCGTCAAGTACGCCGACAGCAATCCCGGCTGATCCCGGCCGGCGCCGCACGCGCGACGCCGGCCGCGTCGATCAGCCGTTGCGTACCAGCCGCCACCGGTTGGCCGCGGCGCCGTTGTCCGGGCCCTGCACGGCATACGCACCCGCCGCCGTGGAGCCGTTCTCGATCGTCAGCAGCTTGCCGCTGTTGACGTTGCGGATCTTCGAGGTCCCGTCGCCCTGGTCGACGAGGGTCCAGCGGTGGTCGGCGGTGCCGTTGTCCGACCACTGCAGGACGCGGGCGTTGTCCGCCGTGGACATGTCCAGGACGCCGAGCACCTTGCCGCTGTTGGCGTTGCGGAACCGGACGGCGCTGCCGTCGGTGATCATCTCCCAGTTGTGGTCCGCGGTGCCGCTGTCGGACCACTGCAGCGCGCGGCCGCCGTCGGCGGTGGACATGTTCTCGACGCCCAGCACCAGCCCGCTGCCCACGTTGACCAGCCGGTAGGTGATCGTACCGGCGCCACCGGTGTTCCAGTAGACGGTGTAGTTGAAGCCCTGGGCGTCGTAGAAGGGCACCAGGTTGACGGCCGAGCCGTTCGCGGTGGCGCTGAAGGTCAGCGCCGTGCTGCTGGTCCGGGTGACCGAGCTCGGGTTCAGCGACGGCAACGCGGAGAGCGTGCTGCTGCCGTAGTTGCCGGCCAGCACGACCGGGCCGTAGGTGACCGCCGCGACGTTCGCGTTGTCGTTGGCCGCCTTCAGGGCGACCTTCATCGGCAGCCGGACGGTGACCGTGTCGCCGGAGGTCCAAGCCCGGGTCAGGGTGGCGTAGCTGCCCGGGGTGGCGGTCACGTTCTGCGCGACGCCGTTGACGCTGATGGTCGCTCCGCTGGTCCAGCCCGGGATACGGAGACGCATCGCCCAGGTCCCGCTGACGCTCCCGGTCACCGTCAGCGTGCTGGTGTCGCTCGCCGGGAAGGACGTGGTCTGGGTGACCGTGATGCCGCGCTCGGTCCAGGTGAGCACCGAGGGCAGGAACTGGTTCACGATCAGCGTCGTGCCGGCGTAGAAGTAGATCGAGTCCGACAGCTTCGTCTGGGTTTCCAGGCCGCTGCCCTGGCAGCACCAGAACGAGTTGTAGTCAGTGCTCCACGTGCCGCCGCCCCACGCCGGGCCGAGACCGCGGCGGCCGCCGGGGTTGAGCGAGCTGAAGTAGGTGATGTGGCCGTGGCTGTCGGCCGGGTTCTGCTGGCCGATCATCTGGTTGAGCAGGGCGCGCTCGTAGTAGTCGGCCAGGTCGGCGCGGTCCGGGTACAGCGCGATCAGTTCCCGGGTCAGCTTGAGCATGTTGTAGGTGTTGCAGCTCTCGCACGTGTCCTGATTGAGGTACCCGGCGATGGCGTTGGGCGCGCGGAAGTGCTCGGCCTGGCTGTTGCCGCCGATGGCGTAGGTGTGCGCGCCCACGGTGATGTTCCACGCGTTGGTGGCGATGTCGCGGTAGCGGGTGGTGCCGGTGGCCTTGTACTCCCGCGCGGCGCCGATCCACTTGGGGATCTGGGTGTTGGCGTGCAGCCCGTTGAGCTGGTCGCGGTTGGCGGCGAGGGGGTCGAACACGGCGGCGTGGTCAAACCGCTGCGCGGTGGTCAGCCACCGCGAGTCGCCGGTGTACTGGTAGAGGTCCGTCAGCACCGCGTTCATGCCGCCGAACTCGGTGTTGAGCACCGACTGCATCTGGCTCGCCGAGAGCCGGGCGGTCCGCCGGTCGACCCACCCCGCCAGGTTCAGCAGCACGTCGCGGGCCTGGGTGCTGCCGATGTACCGCCACACGTCGAGCAGGCCGGCCATCGTCTTGTGGATGCAGTAGTAGGGCACGTTGCCGTTCGACAGGCGCCCGGCTTCGAGGTTGTCGAAATCGGCCTCGGGGAACCCGGACAGGTATCCGGCGGTGAACCCGGCGGCGCCGTTGTTCGCCTGGCACTTCGCCAGCTCCGCCACCATGGTCGTGGCCTTGTCCCGGCACGTGGTGTCGCCGGCGACGGCCCACAGCTGGGCCCACGCGGTCAGGAAGTGGCCCTGGACGTGGCTGCGGAACGGGAAGGTCGGCGCGTCCCAGCCGCCGTTGGTGGCCGCGCCGTTCGTGGAGAGCCGGTGGTTGGCGCGGAAGACGTAGAGGAGCCGGTTGACGTCGACGAACCGCAGGTAGTTCTGCGTGCGGTTCTGGTTGTCCAGCCACCGGCTCGCCGTCAGCCGTACCTGGCCGAGCTCGAACGGGAACGCGGACACGCCCGCGTCCGGGCGGACCGGGCCGACGGCCGCGGCGGCGGTGGTGGCCGCCGAAGCGGCGGGCGCCCAGCCGACGGCGGATCCGGCCGCGGAGGCGATGGCGGTGGCGCCGGCGGCTTGCAGCAGCCGACGGCGACTGAAGGAGGAGGTCACCGGGTGCTCCGTTCGTCATTGAGCGGGACAGGGGGACGGGCGGCGTGAATGTTAGCGCTAACAAGCTCTGCTGTCACGACCCTTCCGCGGCCGACGCCGTCGCACGGCCCTCCGTGCCGTCTCCGGCGAGCCGGGGACCAGGGCCATCGGAAATCGTTTCCCACAAATAGCGGAATTCGTTTTCGACTGTTTCGACGAACTGAAAATTTCATTTCCTGCTGGACGGCCATTCGAAACCCGTGCTACAACCGGAACACCTTGAGCAGGCGTCCGACGCCGAAGGCCCGAGGAATTCCCCATCGGCCGAAGGGATTTCGCATGCCCAAGTTCGGATCACCGTTCCGGACCATGGTGACCGCCGCCCTGCTCGCACTGGCCGTCTGCGCCGCTCCCCCGGGCGCCGCCGCGGCGGCCCAGGCGGCCGCGCCCAGCGCCGGGTGCGGCAAGAATCCCACGCTCACCAGCGGTAAACGCACGATCCAGAGCAACGGCAAGAGCCGCAGCTTCATCCTGCAGCTACCCCCCACCTACGACGACAGCACGCCGCACCGGCTGGCCTTCGGCTTCCACTGGCTGGGCGGCACCGCCGAACAGGTCGCCTCGGGTGGCAGCGACGGCTACGCCTGGGCCTACTACGGCATGCAGTCCCAGTCGGGGAACTCGACGATCTTCGTGGCCCCGCAAGGCCTCAACAACGGTTGGGGCAATTCCGGCGGCGAGGACGTCACCTTCACCGACGACATGGTCCGGCTGATCGAGAACGACCTGTGCGTCGACACGACGCAGCTGTTCTCCATCGGCTTCAGCTACGGCGGCGCGATGAGCTACGCGCTCGCCTGCGCCCGGGCGAGCGTCTTCCGCGCGGTCGTGGCCATCGCCGCGCCCGGCGCGATCAGCGGGTGCAGCGGGGGCACCCAGCCCATCGCGTACATGGGGATCCACGGCGTGTCGGACAACATCGGTGCCGGACGGGGCCTGCGGGACACGTTCGTCCGCAACAACGGCTGCACCCCGCAGAACGCCCCGGAACCCGCGCCGGGCAGCAAAACGCACTACCTCACCGTCTATTCGGGGTGCCGGGCCGGCTACCCGGTGGTCTGGGCGCCGTTCGACGGCGGCCACCAGCAGGGCCCGGTGGACGGCTGCACCGGCTGCGAGAGCGGCGCGCGGAGCTGGGACAAGGCCGAGATCTGGAAGTTCTTCAGCCAGTTCGGCGGCAGCGACCCGAACCCGCCCACCTCGCCGGTGCAGGTCGGCGTGAACTACTCGCTGGTCGCCGCCCACAGCGGCAAATCGGCGGACATCAGCGGCGCGTCCACCGCGGCGGGCGCCACCCTGATCCAGTGGTCCTCGCACACCGCGGCCAACCAGCAGTTCGACTTCCTGGCCTCCGCCGACGGCTACTACCGCATCCGCGCCCGCCACAGCGGGCTCGTCCTCCAGGTCGCGAGCACGGCCTCCGGCGCGGACATCACCCAGCAACCCGACACCGACGCGGCCACCCAGCAGTGGAAGGTCACCGACCAGGGCGGCACGGTCAGCCTGGTCAACCGGGCCAGCGGCCTCGCGATGGACGTCTGGGGTGCCTCGACCGCCGACGGCGCGCGCATCTCGCAGTACGCCGCCTCCGGGAACGCCAACCAGCGGTTCCAGCTCCAGCGCTCCTGAGGAGGACGACGATGCCCGACCTGACCCGACGACAGGCGATCCGGCTGGGTGCCGGGCTGGTGCCCCTCGTGTGGACGGCGACCGCCCGGCCCGGCTCGGCCGCGCCGTCCGACGTCCGGGCGGTGAACGACCTGGCGCTGTGGTACGACAAGCCGGCCGGCACCGAGTGGCTGCGGGCGCTGCCGATCGGCAACGGCAGGCTGGGCGCCATGGTGTTCGGCAACACCGACACCGAACGCCTGCAGCTCAACGAGGACACCGTCTGGGCGGGCGGCCCCCACGACTACAGCAACACCCAGGGCGCGGGGGCCCTCGCCCAGATCCGGCAGCTCGTGTTCGCGAACCAGTGGACCCAGGCGCAGTCGCTGATCGACCAGAAGATGCTCGGCACGCCGGCCGCCCAGCAGCCGTACCAGCCCGTCGGCACGCTCAGCCTCGCCCTCCCGGGCGCCACCGCGTCTTCGTACCAGCGCTGGCTCGACCTGACCACGGCCACCACGGTCGTCACCTACGTCGCGAACAACGTGCGCTACCGGCGCGAGGTGTTCGCCAGCGCCGTGGACCAGGTGATCGTCCTGCGGTTGACGGCGGAGACACCCGGCTCGGTCTCGTTCTCCGCGTCGTTCGGCACGCCGCAGCGGGCGTCGACGTCCAGCCCGAACGGCACCACGATCGCCCTCGACGGCGTTTCCTCCGACAGCCGCGGCATCCCCGGCTCGGTCCGGTTCCTCGCCCTGGCGAACGCCACCGCCGAAGGCGGGACGACCAGCAGTTCCGGCGGCACGCTGCGGGTGTCCGGGGCCAACGCCGTGACGCTGCTGATCTCGATCGGCACCAGCTACGTCGACTACCGCACGGTGAACGGGGACTACCAGGGCATCGCGCGCACCCGGCTGGCCGCCGCCCAGTCGCTCCCCTACGACTCCCTGCGCAGCCGGCACGTCGCCGACTACCAGAAGCTGTTCGGGCGCACCACCCTCGACCTCGGCCGCACCGCGGCGGCCGACCAGCCCACCGACGTCCGGATCGCGCAGCACAACAGCGTCAACGACCCGCAGTTCGCCGCCCTGCTCTTCCAGTTCGGCCGCTACCTGCTGATTTCCTCGTCCCGGCCGGGCACCCAGCCGGCCAACCTGCAGGGCATCTGGAACGACAGCCTGAACCCGTCGTGGGAGTCGAAGTACACGCTCAACGCCAACCTGCCGATGAACTACTGGCCGGCCGACGTCACCAACCTCGCCGAGTGCTACGAACCCGTGTTCGCCATGATCGCCGATCTCGCCGTCACCGGCGCCCGGACCGCGCAGGTCGAGTACGGTGCCCGCGGCTGGGTCACCCACCACAACACCGACGGGTGGCGTGGCTCCTCCATTGTGGACTTCGCGCAGGCCGGCATGTGGCAGACCGGCGGCGCCTGGCTCGCCACCATGATCTGGGACCACTACCGCTTCACCGGCGACGTCGCCTTCCTGCGCGCCCGCTACCCGCTGCTCAAGGGCGCCGCCCAATTCTTCCTCGACGCGCTGGTGACCGAACCCTCGCTCGGCTACCTGGTCACCAACCCGTCGAACTCCCCCGAGCTGAACCACCACACGAACGCCTCCGTGTGCGCCGGGCCGACGATGGACATGCAGATCCTGCGCGACCTGTTCGACGGCTGCGCGGGCGCGTGTCAGGTGCTCGGCGTGGACGCCGCCTTCGCCGACCAGGTCAAGGCGGCCCGGCAGAAGCTGGCGCCGATGAAGGTCGGCTCACGCGGCAACATCCAGGAATGGCTCTACGACTGGGTGGAGACCGAACAGACCCACCGGCACATCTCGCACCTCTACGGCCTCTACCCCAGCAACCAGATCACCAAGCGCGGCACGCCCACGCTGTTCACGGCCGCCCGCAAGACGCTCCAGCTGCGCGGCGACGACGGCACCGGGTGGTCACTGGCCTGGAAGATCAACTACTGGGCGCGCATGGAAGAGGGCGCCAAGGCCCACGACCTGCTCCGGCTCCTCGTGCGGACGGACCGCCTGGCGCCCAACATGTTCGACCTCCACCCGCCGTTCCAGATCGACGGCAACTTCGGCGCGACGTCCGGCATCGCGGAATTGTTGCTGCACAGCCACAACGGTGAGCTGCACGTGCTGCCCGCGCTGCCGCCAGCCTGGCCCGACGGCAGCGTCACGGGCCTGCGCGGCCGCGGCGGCTACACCGTCGGCGCGACCTGGAGCAGCGGCGCGGCGACACAGCTCACCGTCACGCCCGACCGCGACGGGGACGTCCAGGTGCGCAGCCGGCTGTTCACCGCGGCCTACGAGGTCCTGGACACCACGAGCGGCACCAAGATCCAGCCGACGTTCGTCGAGAGCGATCTGGTCCGCTTCACCGGTCAGGGGGGACACACCTACCAGGCCACTTCGCTGGGCGGGCCGCCGCCGGTGGTGGAGCCCGGGGTGAACTACCGGCTCGTCGCCCAGCACAGCGGCAAGTCGGCCGACATCAACGGCGCCTCGACGAGTGCCGGGGCGGCGCTGATCCAGTGGCAGTCCGGCGGCGGACTGAACCAGCAGTTCGACTTCCTCGCCTCGGACGGCGGCTACCACCGCGTCCGCGCCCGGCACAGCGGGCTGGTCCTGCAGGTCGCGAGCTCGGCCTCGGGCGCGGACATCACCCAGCAACCCGACACCGGCGCGACGACCCAGCAGTGGAAGGTGACCGATCAGGGTGGTGGCGTGGTGAGCCTGGTCAACCGGGCCAGCGGTCTCGCGATGGACGTCTGGGGCGCCTCGACCGCCGACGGCGCGCGCATCTCCCAGTACGCCGTCGGCGGCGGCGCCAACCAGCGGTTCCTGCTACAGCGCGTCTGACCGGCGCAGGCCGTTGACCAGCAGTTTCACCAGGTGCCGGGCGTCGTACCGGGCCGCCGTCCCGGCGCCGGCGCAGAGGCTGCCGACGCCCCGCATCAGCTCGTAGGCGTCCTGGCCGGGGACGATCTCGCCGGCCGCGGCGGCCGCGTCCAGCAACTGCGTGCACACGGGGCCGAGGCGTTCGAGGAAGTACGCGTGCAGCGGGTCGTAGCAGGCTTCGTCGGACTGCAGCACCGACGCCAGCCCCTGCTTGGTGATGACGAAGTCGACGAACCGGTCGATCCACTTCACCAGGGCCTGGTGCGGCCCGGGTTCGCTGGCGAGCAGGGCGGGGCCGGCTTCGGCCAGGGCTTCGACCTGCAGCCGGTACACCGCGAGGATCAGGTCGGCCCGGGTCGGGTAGTGGCGGTAGATGGTCGCCGTGCCCACCCCGGCCCGGGCGGCGATCTCCCGGATCGGCGCTTCGACGCCGGACGTCACGAACACCGCCGCGGCGGCCTCCAGGACGTTCCCGGCGTTGCGCCGCGCATCGGCCCGCCGCGGCGGTTTCGCTGCCGCCGTCTCGCTCACGACCGCATGCTACCGGCCCCCACCGGCTCGCCGACGTCGAGCAGCAGCCCGGCCAGCTCCCCCGGCGCGGTGATCATGCAGTCGTGCCCGGTGGCGAGCTCCCGCACGTCCGCGGGCTCGCCGTTCGGCTGCACGGCGGGCACCGGGCGCCGGTCGAACCCCGCCGGCTTCACCGTGCAGTGGATGTGCGTGCGCGGGATCGCGGCGGCGGCCGGGTTGGCCAGCGTGACCCGCTCTTCGAGGCACCGGACCGACTGGTCGGACAGCATGGTCCGCAGCCACGCGACGTCGCCCGGCTCGGTCACCCCGAACAGGCCGAAGGGCGCGGGCAGTGCGGGCAGCGGCGGGACGCGCCAGCCGGTCCCGAGCATGCTTCGGGTGACCGGCATGACGTCGATCGCGTTCTCCCCGTCGGCGGGCACCATGGCGTCGAGGTACACCAGCCGGGCGATCCGCTCGGGCACCTCGTCGGCCACCGCGGAGATCACCAGGCCGGCGTAGCTGTGCCCGACCAGGACGACGTCGCGCAGGTCCGCCTCGGTCAGCAGCCGCACGACGTCGGCGGTGTGCGTGCGGAGCCCGACGTCCGGGGTGAGCAGGTGCCGGGTTTCGCCGTAGCCGGTGAGCGTCGGGGTGAACACCGGCCGCCCGCTCGCGGCCAGGCGCGGCACGACCCGCGCCCAGCACTGCCCGGTGTGCCAAGCGCCGTGGACCAGGACGTAGGTGATCGCCATGGAGAGCTCCTTAAATGGGACAGTGTCCCGGTTACCATACGGGACACTGTCCCACTTAGTCTCGGTGGGCTCGCAGGCCGTTGATCGCGATCGTGGTGAACCGCCGGGCGGCCGCCACTCGCGCCTGCGGCGAGGCCGCCTGGAGCCCGCCGGTTGCCATCAGCACCAGGACGACGTCGTCCAGCGTCGTCTCGGGGCGCACCCGGCCCGCGTCCTTCGCGCGGCGCACCAGCTCCGCGAGCGACTTCAGCGCCCGCTCCCGCTCGGCGGTGAAGTCCATCGGGAACGCCGACAGGAGCGCCGCCGTGATGGCCCGGTCGCGGGCGTACAGCTCGCCCAGCCGCTCGAGCACCGTCTGCAGGCCACGCCAAGGATCCGGATCGGCGACCGCGTCCTCGACGATCGCGTAGCACCCGTGCAGCCGCTCCTCGAACGCTTCGGTGAACAGCTGATCCTTGGTCGGGAAGTGGCGGTACAGCGTCGCCGGGCCGACATCCGCGTGCCGGGCGATCTCCCGCATCGGTGCGGCGGGGCCTTCGGCCGCGAACACGGCCCGGGCGGCTTCGAGGAGGCGTTCGCGGTTATCGCGGGCGTCCGAACGCCGGATCCGAGGCACTTGACCGGTCATCGTCTCACTTTAGGCGTACCGGACGGGGGCGTCCGTTACGGTCGCGGCCGCATCCGACCCCCAGGAGATGATCGTGAAAGCAGTGGCCGTGCAGACCTTCGGCGATCCCGGCGGCCTGGCCGTCGTCGAGCGACCCGACCCGCGGCCGGGCCCCGGGCAGGTGGTGATCACCACCGAGGCGATCGGCGTCGGCGGCGTCGACGCCCTCATCCGCCGCGGCGACCTGGCCGCCTACGGTTTCGCCGCCGGGCACGTGCCCGGCGGCGAGGTCGCCGGGGTCGTCACCGCCCTCGGCGAGGGGGTCGACGAGTCGTGGACCGGCACCCGGGTCTGGGCCCCCACCGGCCTGGGCGGCGGGTACGCCGAGCAGGCGCTGGTGGACGCCGCAGCGCTCGTACCGCTGCCGCCGGGTGTGTCGCCGGTCGACGCGGTGACCGTCGCGGGGTCCGGTGTGGTGGCCCACTTCGGTCTCCGGCACGCCCGCTTCGCGCCCGGCGAGTCGGTGCTGGTCCGCGGGGCGGCGGGCGGGATCGGCGTGCTGGCCGTCCAGCTCGCCGCACGCACCGGCACGGTCGCCGTCACGACGTCGTCGGCCGAACGCGGCGCCCGCCTGCGCGCGCTGGGCGCCACCCACGTGCTGGACCGCTCCGGGGCGGGCCCCGATGGCTACGACGTCGTCATCGACATCGTGGCCGGCGAAGAGCTGCCGTCGTTCTTCGCCAAGCTCAACGCAGGCGGCCGGCTGGTGGCGGTCGGGGCGGTCGCGGGCCCGCCGCCGGCCCGGCTGGCGGCGGGGATGTTCGCGGCGTTCCGGAAGTCGCTGTCGTTCGCGACGTTCAGCGCCGACACCGTGTCCACAGAGGACCGGCGGGCCTTCGCCGGGGAACTGCTGGCCGCCACCGGGCGCGGCGAGGTGGACGCCGTTGTCCACGACGTGCTGCCCTTGGCGCACGCCACGCTCGCCCACCGGCAGCTCGACGCCGGCGAGGTGTTCGGCCGGATCGCGCTCGTGCCGGCGTGATCAGGTGTACCAGGTCGGCGTCGGGTACGCGCCGAGCAAGGCGTACTCCCCCACCTCGCGGCGCTTGTACGGCAGCGGGTCGTGCAGCGAGTGCGTCCGCAGGTTGCGCCAGAACCGGTCCAGGCCGTACTTCGACGCGCTCGCCCGGGCTCCCGTCAGCTCGAAGATCTTCGTGCCGATCTCGAGGCCGGTGTCCACCGCGCGCTGCTTGGCCGCGGCGATCAGCACCGCCACCTCGCCGCGCGCTTCGGGCGTCAGCTCCTCGCGCGGGGCGTGCAGCACGCGGGAGATCGCCGCGCCCGCCTTGTCCACCAGGGCTTCGACCGCCCACAGCTTGGCCTGCAGGTCGCCGTAGCCGTCGAGGATGTACCACTCCTCCGACGCCGCCTGCTTGTCGTCGCCGCCGTAGGGCCAGGGGCGGGTCCGGTCCCGCGTGTACGCGAGGGCGGTCTCCAGAGCGCCTTGGGCGATGCCGAGGTAGAAGTTGGTGAAGACCAGCTGGATCGCCGGGACGTTGAGCGTGTTGTAGACGAGCGGCCGGAACTCGCGGTCGACGTAGCCGGCGGCCGACGCCCACGGCACCCGCACGTCCGAGATCGTCACGCTGCCGGATTCGGTGAGCCGCTGGCCGATGTTGTCCCAGTCGTCGTGGAAGGTGATGCCTTCCTGCTGGGAGGGGACGATCGCGAAGATGTGGTCCTCGGTCCCGGCCAGGACGCCTTCCAGCACGGTCAGGTCCGAAACCTTGCCCCCGGTGGAGAACGACTTGTGTCCGTTGTAGACGATGTCGTCGCCGTCCTCGGTGATCGTGAGGTCGGAGTCGCGCGGGTTCACCGCGCCGCCGAAGAACAGGTTGCCGGTCGTGTACAGCTCTTCGACCGCCGCCACCTGCGCGTCGGTGGCCACCAGGCGCGCCGCCCATGCCCACAGGTAGTGATAGCCCAGCAGCTGCCCGATCGAGCCGTCGGCCTTGGCGACCTCGCGGATCACCCGGTACGCGGTCTCCCACGACTGCCCGCCACCGCCGTGCTCGGCCGGGCCGAGGAGGGTCACCAGCCCGGCGTCCTTCAGCAGTTGCACTTCCTGGTAGGGGGTCTCGCCCCGGCGGTCGCGCTCGACGGCGTCGACAGCGAGTTTGGCGGCGACCTCGCGGGCGCGTTCGATCCAGTCGGTCATGCTCGGCTCCCCACGGGTTCGGGCGTTGCGGCGCTGCGGTCGATGTCCTTCTCGAGTTCCCTGATGATCGGCAGCACGTGCTTGCCGAAGTACTCGACGTCCTCCTGGAAGTGCAGGAACCCGAGCAGCAGCAGGCTCGCGCCCCGGCGCTTGTATTCGATGGCGCGTTCGGCGATCTGTTCCGGGGTGCCGATGAGCCGGGTGCGGAAGCCGTCGTTGTACTGCACGAGGTCGGCGAACTCCGAATCCGCCCACATGCCCTTCTTGTCGGCCGTCGCGTTGCCGGCCTGCTGCACCGCCGACCGGAAGCCCTCGACCGCTTCGACGTTGGCCTTCGCGACGATCTCACGCAGCACGTCCCGCGCTTCGGCTTCGGTCTCGCGGGCGATCACGAAACCGTTCAGGCCGAATTTGACGGCGTGGGAGTTTTCGGCGGCGTACCCGCGGACTTCGGCCACCTGTTCGCTGAACCCGTCGTAATCCTTGCCGTTGCTGAAGTACCAGTCCGAAACGCGGCCGGCCAGCTTGCGGGCGGCCGTGGAGTTCCCGCCCTGAAAAATCTCGGGATGCGGACGCCCGTCCCCGGCGAGGGGTTTGGGCTTGATGTCGAAATCGTGGATGCGGTAGAAGTCGCCGGTGAACTCGGCGTGGTCGTTCGTCCAGAGTTCCTTGAGCACCCGGATGAACTCTTCGGACCGGCGGTAGCGCTCGTCGTGCTCCAGCCACGGTTCGCCGAGCCCGGTGAACTCGTCCTTGAACCAGCCGCTGACGACGTTCACCGCGGCCCGGCCGCCGGACAGGACGTCCGCGCTGGCGATGAACTTCGCCAGCACCCCGGGCTGCCACAGCCCGGGGTGCACGGCCGCGATCACCTTCAGCCGCTGCGTCGCCAAGAGCAGGGCGAGGCTGAAGCCGGTCGATTCGTGTTGGTAGGCGGCGCCGTAGCTGGCGGTGTAGCGCACCTGCGTGAGCGCGTATTCGAACCCGTTGTTCTCGGCGATGACCGCGAGATCCCGGTTGTATTCGTACCCCCAATCGGTGCGCTGTTCGATGTCGCTGGTGACGAGCCCGCCGCTGACGTTCGGCACCCAGTAGGCGAATTTCAGTGGTTCGTGGAGCTGGGTCATGAGCGGAGAATGGAGCACGGCTCACGGCTGAGCAAAAGCATCCACGGTCTGGGAAAACGCCGGTCCGCCGGAATTGTGTCCACGTCGTGGGCACGCTTGCGCGGCCGACCCGGGACGAGTCCACTCGGAGGCAGCCCGTTCGCCCATCGGAAGGACCCGGCATGTCCGTCACCGACGAACTCCTGGCCAACAACGCCGACTACGCCGCCCGGTTCTCCGGGCCGCTGCCGCTGCCGCCCGCCAAGCACGTCGCCGTGCTCGCCTGCATGGACGCGCGCATCAACGTCTATGGCGTTCTCGGCCTGCAGGAGGGCGAGGCCCACGTCATCCGCAACGCCGGCGGCGTCGCCACCGACGACGCGATCCGCTCGCTCGCCATCAGCCAGCGGCTGCTGGGCACCGAAGAGATCGTCCTCATCCACCACACGGACTGCGGCATGCTCACCTTCACCGACGACGGCTTCAAGAAGTCCATTCAGGACGAAGTCGGCATCAAGCCACCGTGGGCGGCCGAAGCGTTCACCGACCTGGAGGACGACGTCCGCCAGTCGATCGCGCGGATCCGCAACAGCCCGTTCGTCCCGAAGAAGGATTCGGTGCGGGGGTTCGTCTTCGACGTCGCCACGGGCAAGCTGGCCGAAGTCAGCTGAGCGAACCCGCCAGCTGCCAGGTGCGCAGCCGTTCGCGCGGGGACCGCATCCCGGACTGGATCAGGACCACCTCCGTCGCCCCGGCGTCGAAGTACCGGCGCAGGCCCGCCTCGACCGTGCGCTCGTCGCCGATGAGCGCGAGGTCGGCCGCGTGCGCGGCGCCTTCGGCGTCGAGGATCCGGCGGTAGGACGGGATGTCGCCGTAGTAGCCCAGGTGGACCGCGGCGATCTGGCGGACCGTCTCGGCGTCGTCGGTCACCACCGCCGGGACGGCCGCGATCACCCGCGGTTCCGGGCGGCCGGCGTCGGCGGCGGCCTTGGTGAGCGTGGGCACGACGTGCTCGGCGAGCGCGCGCGGACCGGCCAGGAAGGGCAGGGTGCCGTCGGCGAGTTCGCCGGTCACGCGCAGGGCCTGCGGTCCCATCGCGGCGACGACGATCGGGACGTCACCGCCCCCGGGCACGGCCGTGGGCAGCGGCGGGCAGGCGGTGAGCGTTTCGCCGTCGAAGGCGGGGCGGCGGCCGTCGAAGATGTCGCGCAGCACGGTCAGGGACTCGCGCAGGGACGTGATCGGCGGCGGGTATTCGAAGCCGAACGCGGGCTCCAGCAGGCCGGGCACGCCGAGGCCCAGCCCGAGGGTGAACCGTCCGCCGGTGGCCGCCTGCGCGGTCTGCGCCTGGGCGGCGAGGTGCAGCGGGTGCCGCGGGTAGAGCGGCACGACGGCGGTCCCGACAGCGATCCCGGGCACCTCACGCCCGGCGAGGGCGGCGAGGGTGAGGGCATCGTGGTCGAAGAGCTGCGAGAACCAGACGGAACGCAGACCGGCGTCGGCGGCCTCGCGGGTCTGGCCGAGCAGCGCCTCGACACTGTTGGCGGCGCCGGACAGATCGCCGGCGGGCAGGGCGGCACCGATGGTCATAGGGTTCCTCCGAGCTGGATGGCGGATCGGGCTTCTGTGAACTCGCGACCACGGGCGCCGAAACGCTCACGGCGAGGTGGCCTGCCGCGGCCAAGCAGCCTGCCGCGGCTGGTCGTGAGTGGTAAGGCGGGTTCTAACCCGCCTTACCACTCACGACGCTTTCGGGCGGAGGCGGAGCGGGCGCGGTGAAGGCAGCGGCTCGGCCGGACGCCCGCTCAGGCTTCCTCCGGGTACTCCGACTCCCGGCGCCACGAGATCGGGCGTGGGCGCGGCAACCGCCGGTGGCCCGCGCGGGCCACCGGCCTCGATGCGCCGTCCACTTGGCCCCGGTCCGCCGCCAGCTCGTACTGGTTGCGGCCCACCGCGATTCGCGGCTCTGCCGTGCGATTGCCCGTCCCCGGGTCTCCGGCTGGCAACCCCGCCAGCCCCGGCCCCGCCACCATCGCGGAGCGAGCGCGGCCGACTCCGGCCAGCACTTCGCGGACCAGCTCGTCCCAGCTCACCCCGCCCGCCTGCTCCCCCGCCGTGAGCGCGCGGGTGATGCGGCCCGCGGCGTCGGCGAACCGGCTCTCCCGGACCGCCAGCTCACCGAGCGAACGTTCGAGCGCCGCCTCGGCCCGGCGGTCGCCCGTCGGCCGCACCGCGCGCAACGCCGTTTCGCCGCTCTCGCGCCAGTCCGCGTACCGGCCGCGCGAACCCGCCAGGTCGGCCACGGCCAGCGCCAGTTCCGCGCAGTACCCCGGCTCCCCCGCGTCGGCCGCTTGGCGCACCGCGGCCAGCAAACCGGCGGACTCCCGGTCGTACCAGGTGGCCAGGTCACCGAGGTCGGCCGGAACCGGCGTCCGCGGAGCACTCCCCGCCTCGACTCCCCGGACCTCGTCGGTCAGGGACAGCCAGGCACCGAACAGCCGCCGCGACGCCGCCCGGAATGGTTGTGCCGCAGCAAGTTCCAGTGCGAGCAGCCGGGTCAGCGACGGCAGCCGGTAGCGGGTTCCGGCGACGTCGACCAGACGGGCGTCGACCAGCGACTCCAGCGCGTCGGCGGCTTCGGCCGGGTCGAGCTCCGACAGCGCCGTCGCGGCCCAGCCCGCCCAGCTGCCCGCGGGAAGCAGGGCCAGCCGCGCGAACAGGTCCCGCGCCGGCGGCGGCAGCTCCGCCAGACCACGCCCGACGGCCGCCCGGACACCCGCGCCGAGCCGGCCGAGCCGGTCGCCCTCGGCCCGCAGCCGCGCCGCCTCCTGGGCCAGCGTGCGCCCGGGCCGGGCCGCGACGTGCGTCGCGGCCGCCGTGACGGCCAGCGGCAGGCCACCACACAGCTCGACCAGCTCCACCGCGTCCGACAGCTCCGCGGTCACGCGGTCTTCGCCGACGAGCGCGGACAGCAGCTCGACGCCCTCCGCCCCGTCCAGGACGTCGAGCTCGGCCACCGCCACGCCCGGCAGCGACGGCACGCGGGCGTGGGTGGTGACGACCAGCCGGCAGCCCCGGGCGTCCGCGACGAAGGGCGTGACGCGCGCCAGGTTCGCCGCGTCCTCCAGCACCGTCAGCACCCGGCGCCCGGCGAGCACGCTGCGGTAGAGCGCCGCACGTCCGTCCAGGTCCTCGGGGATCTCTCCCGCGGGCACGCCGAGTGCGTGCAGGAACCGCGCCAGGACCTCGGCGGCGTCCTCGTCGGCGAGCCGTGCGTAGAGCACGCCGTCGGGGAACGCCGGCGCGGCGCGGTGCGCGGCCTCCGCCGCCACGGCGGACTTGCCCGCCCCGCCGCGTCCGGTGAGGACGGTGACCACGGCCGCGCCGGGCCCGTCGTCGGTGAGGCCGCGCCGCAGTCCCGCCAGCAGGCGCTCGCGCCCGGTGAAGTACGGCAGGCGGGCGGGCAGCATCCGCGGGACCGCGCGGGCGCTCGCGGGCGCCTCGCTCGAACCGGCGAGGATGTCCTGGTGCAGCTCGCGCAGCGCGGCGCCGGGCTCCAGGCCCAGTTCGTCGACGAAGCGGCGGCGCACGGCCCGGTAGGCGGCGAGCGCCTCGACCCGGCGGCCGCACCGGTGCAGCGCGGTCATCAGCTGCAGCACGAACCGCTCGCGCAGCGGGTACTCCTCGGTCAGCACCGAGATCTCGCCGACGACCTCGCGGTGCAGGCCCAGCTCGAGCTCGGCGTCGAGGCAGTCCTCGAGCACCTCCACTCGGCGCTGCGCGATGCGGACCTGGTGGGCGCGCACGACACCGCTGTCGATCCCGGTGAGCGGTTCCCCGCGCCACAGCGCCAGCGCCTCGCGGAACGCCGCGCGGGCCTCCTCCGGCCGCCGCGCCGCCCGCCCCCGCGCCACCAGCGTCTCGAACTCGTGCAGGTCCAGTTCCCCGGGGGCGAGGTCGAGGCAGTAGCCGCTGCCGCGCGCGGAGATCCGATCGCCCAGCCCGGCTTTGGCCAGCGCCCGGCGCAGCGCCGAGACGCAGGTCTGGACCTGCGCCCGGGCCGTCGCGGGCGGCTCGGCGCCCCACAGCGCGTCGAGCAGCACTTCCAAGGGCACCACACGGTTGCCGTTGAGCAGCAGCAGCGCGAGCACCACCTGCTGGCGGCGCGCGGTGACGGCCACCGGCTCGCGGCCGCGGACCTGGAGCAGGCCGAGGACGCGGAACCCGGGTTCGGGCACCTGGTCGGGGACGGCACGGAGCACGGGGGTTCCGGGTGTCGGCACGGTGGTCTGCACGGTGTTCCCTCCGGGGTCAGACGAGGACTTCGGGCGGCGCCGGGTGCCCGAGGAAGGCGGTGGGACTGGCGGTCAGGCCGTAGGCGCCGGCCTGGAAGATCGCGATCAGGTCGCCGATCGCCGCACCGGGCAGGGAAACCCGGTCGCCGAGGAGGTCGAGCGGGGTGCACAGGCAGCCGACCACCGTCACCGTCTCTTCGGGACCGCGGGGGGCGGACGCGAGTTCCAGGGGGTAGTTGCGGCGGATGGCCTGGCCGAAGTTGCCGGACGCGGCCAGCTGGTGGTGGAGGCCGCCGTCGACGACGAGGAACGTGGTGCCGCGCGAGACCTTCCGGTCGACCACGCGGGTGAGGTAGACCCCGGCCTCCCCCACCAGGTAGCGGCCGAGCTCGATCACCACGCGCGCCTCGGGCAGCGCGGGCCGCAGCGAGACGTCGAGGAGCTTCGCCAGGTTCTCGCCGACCTCGTCGAGGTCCAGCGCTGTGTCGCGGGCGGTGTAGGGGATGCCGAAGCCGCCGCCGAGGTTCACCGACCGCACCGGGCCGGGCGCCGCCTCGGCGAGCTGCAGCACCAGGTCGACCGTCGCGCGCTGGGCCTCGCACAGGCTTTCCGCGCGCAGGTTCTGGGAGCCGGCGAAGACGTGGAAGCCCTGGAAGTCCAGGCCCGCGGCGCCGACCTCGGTCAGCACCGCGGGGACGCGCTCGGCGTCGATGCCGAACTGCTGCGGGCCACCGCCCAGCCGCATGCCGGACCCGCGCACGGCGAAGTCCGGGTTCACCCGCAGCGCCACGCGCGGGGTGAGGCCGAGGCGGTCGCCCGCCTCCCGGACGCGGGTGAGCTCGGTGGTGGATTCCAGTTCGACGGTGACGCCGGCGGCGACCGCGCGGGCCAGCTCGGCGGCGGTCTTGCCGGGCCCGGCGAAGCTGATCCGTTCGGGCGGGACGGTCGTGTCGAGCGCCTGCCGCAGTTCCCCGGCGGAGGCGACGTCGAGGCCGTCGACGAGGCCGCTGAGGTGGTGCAGCAGGGCGGGCATCGGGTTGGCCTTGACCGCGTAGCTCAGCTCGACGTCGCCGGGCAGCGCGGCCCGCACCCGCTCGACGCGCGAGGTGACGAGCGAGCGGTCGTAGGCGAAGAAGGGGGTGGTGCCGACCCGCGCCGCGAGCCGGTCCACGGGCACGCCGCCCACGGTGAGCACACCGCCGGCCCGGCCGAACGGCGCCGCCGCGGCTTCCGTCGTGTTCGCCATCGCTTTCCTTTTCTTCGAGCACGGGGAAATGGCTATCGGAAAAGCACCACCGGCAGTTCCCGGCGGCACGGGGACCACTGAAGCAACTACCCACCCACCCGGGCATGGGTAGTCCTCACCCAGATTCGGTACCCACCTGGGGAGGGCGGCACCCAGGTGTACCTGCTGTGTCCGCGCGGTCACTCCGGTGACACATCCACATCGGACTGGACGGTCATTTCCGCAGGTCAGGGCGATTGACCACACCGTTCGGCGCAGTCACCCACCGGCGCTGCTCCAGCCGGGTGGCGTGCCGCGGTGGCAGCTTCCTGCCGTCGCCTGCCTGCCATCGCCGGCCCCGGAAACACCTCTTGACGAACGGGGTGCGCAGCCCGCACGATCGGAATCCACCGGCACCACCCGGAAATGCCCGGGAACCGGTGCCATTCGGTCAGCACCACCGTTTTCCCGATTTCCGCGCCCCTTCCGACGATGGGTGAACTATGTCTTCCCTGCCTGCTCCCGGTGAGCCGATCGCGGTGGTCGGCATGTCCTGCCGGCTGCCCGGCGCCGCCGGCCCGGCGCGGCTGCGCCGGTTGCTGGCCGAGGGCCGCGAGGCCGTCGGCGAGGTCCCGCCGGGCCGGTGGCCGGACGGCGACGGCACCGGGCGCGGCGGCTTCGTGTCCGATGTGGACGGATTCGACGCGGCCTTCTTCGGCGTCTCCCCGCGCGAGGCCGCGGCGATGGACCCGCAGCAGCGGCTGGTGCTGGAGCTCGCCTGGGAGGCCTGCGAGGACGCCCGGATCGCGCCCGGCACCCTGCGCGGCAGCGGCACCGCCGTCGTGATCGGCGCGATCAACGGCGACTACGCGCTGCTGCACGACCGCCTCGGCGCCGGGCCGCACACGCTCACCGGCACCCACCGCAGCCTCATCGCCAACCGCGTCTCCTACGTGCTCGGCCTGCGCGGTCCGAGCCTGACCGTCGACTCGGGACAGTCGTCCTCGCTGGTCGCGGTGCACCTGGCGGCCGAGCAGCTGCGCCGCGGGACCGCGGCCGTGGCGCTCGCCGGCGGGGTGAACCTCAACCTCCTGGCCGCGGGCACCGAGACCGTGGACCGCTTCGGCGCGCTGTCCCCGCGGGGCCGCTGCCACACCTTCGACAGCCGCGCCGACGGGTACGTCCGCGGCGAGGGCGGCGGCCTGGTCGTCCTCAAGCCGCTGAGCGCCGCGCTCGCGGACGGCGACCGCGTGCACGCCGTGCTGCTGGGCGGCGCGGTGAACAACGACGGCGGCGGCGCCGGTCTCACCGTCCCGCGGGCGGAGGCGCAGACCGAGGTGATCCGGCTGGCCTGCGCCGATGCCGGAGTCGCGCCGTCCGACGTCCAGTACGTCGAACTGCACGGCACCGGCACGCCGGTCGGCGACCCGATCGAGGCGGAGGCGCTGGGCGCCGCGTTCGCCGGCGAGCGCCCGGAGCCGCTGCCGGTCGGTTCGGTGAAGACCGTGGTCGGCCACCTCGAAGGCGCCGCCGGCGTCGCCGGGCTGCTGAAGGTGCTGGTGTGCCTGTCCGAGCGCCGCCTGAGCCCGAGCCTGAACTTCGCGACGCCGAACCCGGCCATCCCGTTCGAGTCGCTGAACCTCGAACTCGTGCGGGAGGCCCGGGACTGGCCGCGGCCGCAGGACCGGCTCGTCGCCGGCGTCAGCTCGTTCGGCGTCGGCGGCACCAACTGCCACCTCGTCCTGGCCGAAGCCCCGGCTTCCGCGCCGCCCGAAGACATCGCCGCCGAGGACGTCCCGCTGGTGCTCTCGGCCCGGTCGGCCGCCGCCCTGCCCGCCCAGGCCCGGGCGCTCGCCGGCCACCTGGCCGAGCACCCGGACCTCGCCCACGGCGATGTCGCCCGGTCGCTGCTGTGCACCCGTGAGCTCTTCGAGCACCGCGCGGTCGTGTTCGACGACCTCGCGTCGCTGGCCGACGGCACGCCGTCGGAGAACGTCGTGACCGGGCGGACCGTCGACGGCACCGACGTGCTCGTGTTTCCCGGACAGGGTTCGCAGTGGCCGGCCATGGCCCGCGCGCTGCTGCGCGACTCGTCCGTGTTCGCCCGCCGGCTGGCGGAATGCTCGGCCGCGCTCGCGGAGTTCGTGGACTACGACCTGTTCGACGGCCTCCGCGCGGGAACCGCCGACCTCGACCGCGTCGACGTCGTGCAGCCCGCGCTGTGGGCGGTCATGGTTTCGCTGGCGGAGGTCTGGCGCGACGCGGGTCTCACGCCGTCGGTCGTCGTCGGGCACTCCCAGGGCGAGATCGCCGCCGCCACCGCGATCGGCGCGCTGTCCCTCTCCGACGGCGCCCGCGTGGTCGCCTTGCGGAGCCGGGCGATCGCCGGGATGCCACGCGGCGGCGGAATGATGTCGGTCGGCGCGCCCGAGGACACCGTCGTTCCGCTGCTGCCGGCCGGGGTGTCGGTGGCCGCGGTGAACGGCACCCGGTCGGTGGTGCTGTCCGGGCCGTCCGACGCGCTGGCGGCGTTGCACACCACGCTCACCGCCGACGGCCACCGCGCGAAGATCCTGCCGGTCGACTACGCGTCGCACTCGGCGGCGGTCGACCCGCTGCGGGCGGAGATCCTGCGGCTGCTGGCCCCGGTGCGGCCGGTGTCCACTTCGGTCACTTTCGTCTCGGCACTCACCGGAGAGCCCTTCGACACCGCGGGGCTTGACGCCGAGTACTGGTTCGAAAGCCTGCGCCGCCCGGTGCGGTTCGCTTCGGCGACGGCCGGGGCCCTCGCGGCCGGGGGCGCGCGGTTCGTCGAGTGCAGCCCGCACCCGGTGCTGCTGGGCAGCATCGAGGAAACCGCCGAAGCCGAGGACCGCGCGGTGGCCGTCGTCGGAACGCTGCGGCGTGACGACGGTGGCGGCGATCGCCTGCGGCACAGCCTGGCCGAGGCGTTCGTCGCCGGAGCCGGCGTGCGGTGGGAGGTGCCCGGCTCGCGCTTGGTGGACCTGCCGACGTATGCGTTCCGGCGGACCCGCTACTGGCTCGGCGAAGAGGTGGCCGCCGCCCCGGTGGCCGTCGATCCCGCGCAGGTCGCCGACCTGGTCCTCGCCACGGCCGCGGCCGTCCTGGGCCACGCCGACGCCGACGGCATCGATCCCGCGGCCACGTTCAAGGACCTTGGCTTCGACTCGGTGAGCGTGGTGGAGCTGCGCACCCGGCTGCAGGCCACCACCGGGCGCAAGCTGCCGACCACGCTGCTGTTCGACTTTCCCTCCCCGGCCCACCTGATCACGCACCTGCGGGCGCAGCCGGACGACGTCGCTCCTCCGGAGGAAATGAAGCCGCGGCAGGACGACCCGATCGCGATCGTCGCCATGGGCTGCCGGTTCCCCGGCGGCATCACCACCCCGGCCGAGCTGTGGGACCTGGTGGCCGCCGGCGGCGAGGCCGTCACGGAGCTGCCCGCGAACCGCGGCTGGGACCTCGACACGCTCCTCGGCGACGCCGGGCCGGGCTCGTGCGCCACCCGGTTCGGCGGCTTCCTCCACGACGCCGACCGGTTCGACCCGGCGTTCTTCGGCCTGAGCCCGCGCGAGGCCCTGGCCATGGACCCGCAGCAGCGGGTGCTGCTGGAGATCAGCCACGAGGCGATCGAGCGCGCCGGGCTCGGCTCGCTCGAGGGAACCGACACCGGCGTGTTCGTCGGCGCGATGGCCATGGACTACGGCCCGCGCCTGCACGAGCCGACCGGGCTGGTCGACGGCCACCGCCTCACCGGCACGTCCCCGAGCGTGGCGTCGGGCCGGATCGCGTATACGTATGGGCTGCGCGGGCCCGCGTTGACGGTGGACACGGCGTGCTCGTCGTCGCTGGTCGCGATCCAGCTGGCCGCCGACGCGCTGCACCGCGGCGATTGCTCGCTGGCCCTCGCGGGCGGCGTCACCGTGATGGCGGCCCCGGGCAACCTAGTGGACTTCACGCGGCAGAACGGCCTTTCCGCCGACGGCCGCGCGAAGGCCTTCTCCGCGGACGCCGACGGCACGGCGTTCGCGGAGGGCGCGGGCATGCTCGTGCTGGAGCGCCTGTCGGACGCCCGCCGCCACGGCCACCCGGTGCTCGCGCTCCTGCGCGGCGGCGCGACCGGTTCCGACGGTGCCAGCAACGGCCTCACGGCGCCCAACGGCCAGGCGCAGCAGCAGGTGATCCGCCGGGCGCTGGCCGCCACTGGACTGTCCACAGCGGACGTGGACGTGGTCGAGGCCCACGGCACGGGAACGGCGCTGGGCGACCCGATCGAGGCGCACGCGCTGCTGGCCACCTACGGACAGGACCGCGAGACACCACTGTGGCTGGGATCGCTGAAGTCCAACATCGGCCACACCCAGGCGGCGGCCGGCGTGGCGGGGGTGATCAAGATGGTCGAGGCCCTGCGTCACGACACGATCCCGCGGACGTTGCACGCCGAGGTGCCGAGCCGGCACGTGGACTGGGCGAGCGGCCGGGTCGAGGTCCTGTCGGAGGCCCAGGCGTGGTCCGACCGCGGCCGTCCGCGGCGGGCGGCGGTGTCGAGCTTCGGCATCAGCGGGACCAATGCGCACGTGGTGCTGGAGGCCGCACCGGCTGAGGAGCCCGCGCAGGCCGAGGCCGGAACCGAAGCCACCGCCTCCGCAGCGCCGGCCAGACCGCTGGCCGCCCAGGCCGAACCCGACACCGCACCCGCCGCAGCGCCGACGACAGCCATCACCGAGCCGATCGTCTGGCCCCTGCACGCCCACACCGACGCCGCCCTCCGCACCCACGCCACCCGGCTGCGGGCCTACGCCGAAACCGCCACCGACCACGACATCGCCGCCACCGGTGCGGTCCTCGCCCGGCGCCGTCCCGGGGTCTGCCGCGCGGTCGTCGTCGCCGAAGACCGGGCGGAACTGGCGGCTGCCCTCGAATCCCTCGCCGAGGGCGCCCCGCACCCCGCGCTCGTCACCGGCACCTCCGGGGGCGACACCAAGACCGTGTTCGTCTTCCCCGGCCAGGGCGCCCAGTGGCCGGGCATGGCCGCCGAACTGCTCGCCGCGGACGCCACCTTCGCACGGCTGCTCACCGAGGCCGCCGAGGCACTGCGCCCGCACACCGGCTGGTCCGTTCTCGACGTGCTCACCGGCGCCGACGGCGCGCCGGACCTGGAGGGGACCGAGGTCGTGCAGCCGGTGCTGTTCGCCGTCATGGTCGCCCTCGCCGGACTGTGGCAGGCCGCCGGGGTCGCTCCGGCCGCGGTGGTCGGCCACTCCCAGGGCGAGCTGGCCGCGGCCGTCGTCGCCGGGGCCCTGCCGCTCGCCGACGCCGCCCGGATCATCGCCGTCCGGAGCAGGCTGCTCACCGCCGAGCTGGACGGGACGGGCGGCATCCTCGCCGTCGGCCTGCCCGTCGCGCAGGTGCGGGAACGCCTGGCCCCGTGGGCCGGGCGCCTGTGGCCGGCCGTGGACAACGGCCCGGCCGGCACCGTGGTCGGCGGCGAGCTGGCCGCGATCGAGGAGTTCGCGGCCGCCTGCGCGGACGTCCAGATCCGGCGCACCCCGGTGGCGTACGCGGCACACACCCCGCACGTCGAAGCGGTCCGCGACGCCCTGCTCCGAGAGATCGGCGAACTCGCCCCCGCCGACACCGCGACCACGATCTGCTCTTCCTGCACCGGCGGCTTCCTCCCGGGCTCCGAGCTGACCGCGGACTACTGGTACCGCAACCTCGCCGAGCCGGTGCGGTTCGACGCCGCCGTCCGTGCCTTCGCCGGCTACCGGCGGCCGCTGTTCGTCGAGGTCAGCCCGCACCCCATCCTCGCGGGCGCGGTGCAGGAGATCCTGGCCGACGCGGCCGTCGACGGCACCGCCGTGGGCACCCTGCGCCGCGGGGAAGGCGGGCGCCGCCGGTTCCTGCTCGCCCTGGCCGCGGCGCACGTGCGGGGCGCCGGAGTCGACTGGCCGCGGCTGCTCGGCCCGGTCACCCGCCACCCGGATGTGCCGACCTCGGCGTTCGATCGGCAGCGTTATTGGCTCACCGACGGCGAACGCGGCCTGCTCGGCTCCCCCACCCCGGTCGCCGAGGGCGACGGCCTGGTCGCCACCGGAAAGCTGTCCCTCACCTCGCTGCCCTGGCTGGCGGGGCACGCGGTCCGCGGCACGGTCCTGTTCCCCGGCACCGGGTTCGCCGAGCTGGCCCTGGAAGCGGCGGACGGCGGGAGCGTCGAGGACCTGACGCTCGAAGCGCCGCTGGCGCTGCCCGCGTCCGGCGCGGTCGAAGTCCAGGTCGGCCTCGGCGGCGCGGACGACCACGGCCGCCGCCCGCTGACCGTCCACTCGCGACTCGGCGACGGACCGTGGACGCGGCACGCGACCGGCACGGTGAGCCCGGCGCAGGCACCCGGCACTCCCCTGCCCGCCTGGCCGCCGCTCGGAGCGGAACCAGTCGACCTCGACGGCGCCTACGCGCGGCTCGCCGAACGCGGCTACGAGTACGGACCCGCGTTCCAGGGGCTCGCCGCGTTGTGGCGTGACGGCGAAGACCGGTACGTCGAGGTCGAGCTTCCCGCCGACGGGGAGTTCACCGCCCACCCCGCGGTGCTCGACGCGGTGCTGCACGCGCTGGTGCTCGACGGCACCGAGCTGCTCCTCCCGTTCTCCTTCGGTGGCCTGCGGGTCACCTCGCCCCTGCCGGGCTCGGTGCGGGCCCGGCTGTCCGGCTCGGCGACCACCGGCGTCGAAGTCACCCTCTACGACACGGCGGGCACCCCGCTCGGCGGCGTCGAGTCGCTGCTGCTGCGGCCCGCCGCCGAGGCGAAAGCCGCCGCGGAGCTGTACCGCGTCGAATGGACGCCGGCCGCGGTGGGCAGCGGTGCCGATCGCGAGTGGACGGTGATCGGCACCGAGCTGCCCGAGGTCGTGCCGCCGATCGTGCTCACCACCGCGCACGAGCTGCCCGCCGTTCTGGACCTGCTGCAGCGCTGGCTGCTCGACGAGCGCTGCGACGGCTCGAAGCTGGTGTTCCTGCAGGACCCGGGCTCGCCCGAAGGCGCGCCGGTGTGGGGCCTGGTGCGCTCGGCCATCGCCGAGCACCCCGGCCGCTTCGCCCTCGCCGGCGCCCGGCCCGGTGCGTCCCTCGCGGCCGCCCTGGAAACGGGCGAACCGCAGTTCGCCGTCCGCGACGGCGCGGTGCTGGTGCCCCGGCTGGCCCGGTACATCACCGATCCCTCCACAGTGGACTTCGGGAGTGGCACGGTCCTGGTCACCGGCGGCACCGGTGGGCTCGGCGTCCTGGTCGCCGAGCGGCTGGTGACCACGCACGGCGTCCGCGACCTGCTGCTGGTCTCGCGCCGCGGTGGCGACGTCCCGGCGCGGCTGGCCGGGCTGGACGCCCGCGTTCGCGTGGTGGCGGCCGACGTCGCCGACCGCGGTGCGCTGGAAGCGGTCCTGGCCGGCGAGACGCTCACCGGGGTGGTCCACGCGGCCGGGGTCCTCGACGACTCCACCATCACCGGGCTCACGAAGGCGCAGCTGGAGACCGTGCTGCGGCCCAAGCGTGACGCCGCCTGGCTGCTGCACGAGCTGACCGAAGGGCAGCCCCTCGCCGCGTTCGTGCTGTTCTCCTCGATCGCGGGGGTGCTCGGCAACCGCGGTCAGGCGAACTACGCCGCCGCCAACGCCGCACTCGACGCGCTGGCGGAGTACCGGGCGGCCCGCGGGCTGCCCGCCGTGTCGATCGCGTGGGGCCTGTGGGACACGGCCACCGGCATGACCGCCGGGATGACCGCCACGGACCGTTCGCGCCTGATCGGCGTCCGGCCGATCACCGAGGCGCAGGGGCTCGCCGCGTTCGACGCCGCACTCGGCCTCTCCGGCACGGTGGTGGCGTCCACTTGGGACACCGCGGCCCTGCGGGCGGCCGACGACGTCCCCGCTGTGCTGCGGAGTCTCGTGCCGGTGCGTCGGGCCGCCGCGGCCGCGCCGGTCCCGGCCGGTCTGGCCGGGCAGCTCGCCGGGCTGGACCGCGAGACCGCGGCCGCGACGGTGACCGGCTTCGTCCGGACGGAGGTCGCCACGGCGCTGGGGCACCGGTCGCCGGCCTCGGTCGAGGTGGCGAAGCCGTTCAGCGAGCTCGGGATCGACTCGCTGACGTCGGTGAAGCTGCGCAACCGCATCGGCGCCGGGACCGGGCTGCGGCTGCCCGCGTCGCTGCTGTTCAACCATCCGACCGTCGAGCTGCTGGCCGCGCACCTGCTCGGTGAGCTGCTCCCGCCGCCGCCGGACCCCGCGCAGCGGTTGCGCGACACGCTCGGCGAAGTCCTGGCCGACGCGGGCGCCGAGGACCGCGCCCGGCTGGCGGACGTGCTGCGGGAGGCCCTGGACGGGCTCGGCGCGGAGCCCGCGCTCGACCTCGCCTCGGACGACGAGCTCTTCGCCTTCATCGACAAGCTGTGACGTTTTGCGAACGGATAGGGGTTCGATCATGACCGGCGAAGACAAGCTTCGCGACTACCTGAAGCGGGCGACGGTCGAGCTCGCGGGCGCGCGCCGCCGGCTGGCCGAGTACGAGGCCCGCGAGAGCGAGCCCATCGCCGTGATCGGCATGTCCTGCCGGTTCCCGGGCGCCCCCGACGTCGAGGCGTACTGGAAGCTGCTGCGCGAAGGCCGGGCCGCCGAGGTCGGGCCCGTCCCCGACGGCCGGTTCGACCACGTGCCCGGCAGCACCGGCCGCCGCGGTGCCTTCCTGTCCGAAGTGGACGGCTGGGACGCCGGCTTCTTCGGCTACGCCCCGCAGGAAGCGCTGCGGCTGGACCCGCAGCAGCGGCTGCTGATGGAGCTGGCGTGGGAGGCGATGGACGACGCCGGCACTCCGGCGCCGCGCTTGCGGGGCAGCCGCACCGGCGTGCTGCTCGGGTTTTCCGACAGTTTCCAGTACGGCCAGGTGGAAGCCGAGCGCGAAGGCACCGGCGTCTACGCGGACCCGTACATGGGCCAGGGCAGCCTCGCCAGCGTCGTCGCCGGACGGCTGGCCTACCACTTCGACCTGCGCGGGCCGGCGTTCTCGCTGGACACGGCGTGCTCGTCGACGCTGGTCGCGGTGCACCTCGCGGCCCGCGCGCTGCGGGCGGGCGAATGCGACTACGCGCTGGCCGGCGGCGGGTTCCTGGCGTTGCACCCGTTCCTGTACGTGTACAGCAGCCGCAACGCGCTGCTGTCGCCGACCGACCGCTGCCACACGTTCGACACGAGTGCCGACGGCTACATGATGGGCGAGGGCGGCGGGATGGTGGTGCTGGCCCGGCTGTCCGACGCCCTGCGCGACGGCCACCGCGTCCGCGCGGTGATCCGCGGTTCGGCGGTGAACCAGGACGGCCGCAGCAACGGCCTGACGGCCCCCAACCGCGGCGCGCAGGTCGACGTGATCCGCCGGGCGCTCGCCGACGCTTCGGCCGAACCGGGTGACGTCGACTTCCTGGAGGCGCACGGTTCGGGAACGCCGCTGGGTGACGAGATCGAGCTGGGTGCGCTCGGCGACGTGTTCGGCGCGCGTCCCGGTTCCCGTCCGCTGACGGTCGGAGCGGTGAAGACGAACATCGGCCACACCCACACGGCGGCGGGGATCGCGGGGCTGATCAAGACGGTCCTGGTGCTGGAGAACGGTGAGATGCCGCCGAACCTGCACATGGACGACCCGGCCGAGCAGGTGCTGGCGAGCGCGGCGGTCCGGCCCGCGACGGGGTTGACGCCCCTGCCGGACCACGGCCGCCCGGCGGTGGCGGGGGTCAGTTCGTTCGGCTGGTCGGGCACGAACGCCCACCTGGTCCTGGAGGCCGCACCCCTCGCCGCCCTGCCGCACCCGGTCGTGAGTGAAAAAGCGGGTTCTAACCCTCCTTCCCACTCACGACCAGGGGTGGTGCCGCCGGTCGCCGAGCTGATCCCGGTCTCGGCCGCCTCGGCAGCCGCGCTCCGCGCCCACCTCACCCGCCTCGCCCACCTCACCGCCGAAGCCTCCCAGGCACCCCCCGTGCCTCAAGAGGCATCACCCGTGGCTGGGGAGGCATCACACGTGACTGGAGGGGCATCAAGCGTGATTGGAGAGGCATCAAGCGAGATTGCTCGAGCCGCTGGTGATGCCCCGCCAAACACGAGTGATGCCCTTCCGATCACGCATGATGTCTCTCCGATCACGCGAGATGCCCCGGCGATCACGCGTGGGGCCCCGGACCTGACTTTGGCCGATCTCGGGCACACCCTTCGGGAAGGGCGGGCGCACCTTGATTACCGGCGGGCCGTCGTGGCTACCGGTCTCGACGATGCTGCCCGGCAGCTGGCCGCGGCCGCGCAGGCTCCCGGCGTTCACCGCAAGCCGAGCGCTCCGAAGGTCGCCTTCCTGCTGCCCGGCGTCGGGGACCTCTACCGCGGCCTGGCCACGCAGCTCTACCGCGACGAGCCCGTCTTCGCCCACGCCGTCGACGAGTGCTGCGCCATCGCCGCCGAGCGGTGCGGGGTCGACCTCGAAGCCGCCTTCTTCGCGGAACCCCGAGCCATCGAGGCGTCCTTCTTCGGCGCCGCCCAGGAAGACGACCTCCTCGACCGCGCCGAGGTCGCGCACCCGCTCCTCTTCACCGTCGAGTACGCGCTCGTCCGGCTCCTCGCCGACCGGGGCGTCCGGCCGGACCTGCTCGTCGGCTACAGCCTCGGCGAGTACGTCGCCGCCTGCCTCGCCGGGGTCTTCACCCTCGCCGACGCCCTGCACGTCGTCACCGGGCGGGCCCGGCTGATCGGGCGGGCGCCGGCCGGGCGGATGCTCGCCGTCGCCGCTTCCGCGGACCAGGTCGCCGCGGCCGTCCGGGGCACGGAGGTCGACGTCGCCGCGCTCAACGGCCCGCAGATGACCGTCCTCAGTGGATCCCCCGAAGCCGTCGAAACCGCGGCCGGGCAACTCAAGACGGCCGGGCTCGCGGCGCGGACCCTGCGCTCGGCCCACCCGTTCCACTCCACGCTGCTGGAACCCGCCCGCGCGAAACTCGCCGAGCTGGTCGCCTCGGTGCCCCGGCAGGCACCCCGGATCCCCATCGTGTCGAACGCGACCGGGACCGTCCTCACCGACGCCGAAGCCATCGACCCGCAGTACTGGGCCGACCACCTGTGCCACCCCGTCCGGTTCGCCGACGGCGTCCGGCACTGCGCGGGCGAGAACGTCGACGCCTACGTCGAGCTCGGCCCCGGCCAGACCCTCGGCGGCCTGGTCCGCCAGAACCTCACCGACGCCCGGCCCGCCGTGCTCGGCACCCTGCCCGCGCCCTGGCCCGCCGAGAACCGCCCGGCCGAGGGCACCGCACTGCTGGACACCCTCGCCCGCCTGTGGGAACTCGGCACGGACATCGACTTCACAGCGCTGCGAACCGGCGGCCGGACCGTGTCCCTGCCCGGTTACCCCTTCCAGCGCACGAAGTTCTGGCCGCAGGCGACCCGCACGCCGGCCGAACCCGCGGCGGAAGCCGGCCGGCTCTACGCCCCGGTCTGGCGCCTCGACCCCACCCGGCCCACGGCCCCGCCCCACGGCTCGCTGATCACCACGAACGACGAACTCGCCGCGCTGGCCACGCAGGCGGGGATGACCGTCGGGACCGACCCCGCGATCCTCCCCCAGCCCGTGCACGTCGTCCACGACCGCGGCTTCGACGACCTCCTGCGGACCGTCCAGGCCCTCGACGGCCACGACGTCCGCCTGCTCACCGTCACCACCGGCGCGGCCGAGATCACCGGCGGCGACCTCACCGACCCGGACGCCGCCCTGGTGCACGGCCTCGGCCGCGGTGTCCGGGCCGAGTACCCGGGCCTGCGGTGGCGCGGTGTCGACGTCGAACCCGGCACCCCGGCCGGGCACCTCCTGGCCGAGCTGGCCCGGCCGTGGACCGACGACGCCGCCGCCGAACCGGTGCTCGCCGGCTGGCGCGGCGGCCGCCGCCGCGTCCAGGAGTACACCGAGCTCACCCTCGACGACGTCACGCCGGACTGGGGCGGCACGCACGTGATCACCGGCGGCACCCGCGGCCTCGGCATGATCGTGGCCAAGCACCTCGTCCGCCACGGCGCCCGCAAGCTCGTGCTGATCAGCCGCACCGGCGAGGCCGACCGGAACGACCTCGCGGAACTCCAGGCCGAAGTGCTGGTGCTCAAGGCCGACGCGGGTGTCCCGGAGCAACTGGCCGAAGCCCTGACCGAAGCCAAGGCCCGGTTCGGCGAGCTCGACTCCATCGTGCACGCCGCGGGCCTGCCCGGTGGCGGTCTCGCCCAGCGCCGCAGCGCCGAGGACATGCACCGCACGCTCGCCCCGAAGGTGAATGCGGTCGGCCCGCTCCTCGACGCCCGGCCCCGGCGGCTGGTCCTGTTCTCCTCGATCGTCACCGTCGTCGGCGGCATCGGCGAAGCCGACTACTGCGCGGCCAACAGCGTCCTCGACGCCCACGGCGCCGCACTGTCCACGGCGGACACCCAGGTGGTGACCGTCGCCTGGGGCCACTGGCAGCACGACGCCTGGGCCGACGCGGCCACCGGCGAAGCCCGCCTCGCCTACCGCCGCCGCTACGGCTTCACCGCCGAAGCCGGGTGCGCGCTCCTCGACAAGCTGGCCGGGCACGGCTTCCGCGGCACGGTCGTGGCCCTGCGCCAGGACCTGCCCGCGGCCCGCCGCGAGCTGGCCGCGCTCAACGACCTCGGCGGCCTGCTCGAAGCCGCACCGGCCCCGAAAGCACGCTATCCACGGCCGCCGCTGCGCACCGAGTACGCCGCCCCGCGCGGCGAGCTCGAGACCGACATCGCCGGTGTCTGGGGCGAGTTCCTCGGCATCGACGCCGTCGGCGTGCACGACCCGTTCTTCGACCTCGGCGGCAACTCGCTGGTCGGCATGGCCATGGTGGCGGCGCTGGAGAAGCGCCTCGCCCGCCGGATCGCGCCGGCTGTGCTTTTCGGCCACCCCACCGTGGCCGCGTTCGCCGCCGCACTGACCGACACCGACGCCCCCGCCCCGCGGGCGGCCACCACCGGATCCGCGCGGGGCCAGCGCCGCCGCCTGGCCGGCACCCGGAAATGAGGGACACCGTGACCGACCCCAGCAGCAGCGACATCTCCCCCACGGACATCGCCGTGGTCGGCATGGCCGGCCGCTTCCCGGGCGCCGACGACGTCGGCGCGCTCTGGGAGACCGTCCGCGCCGGCCGCTCCGGCATCACCCGCTTCACCGACGACGAGCTCCTGGCCGCGGGCGTCCCCGCCGACCGGCTCGGCGACCCCGCCTACGTCAAGGCCGGCGCCATCGTGCGCGGCGTCGAGGACTTCGACGCGGGTTTCTTCGGCATCAACCCGAAGGAAGCCCAGATCCTCGACCCGCAGCACCGGCTCTTCCTGGAACACAGCCAGCACGCGCTGGAGGACGCGGCCTGCGACCCGGCGCGGTTCGACGGCGCGATCGGCGTGTTCGCCGGCTGCGCGTGGAGCACCTACCTGACCCACAACCTCACCCCGGCGAACGCGGCCGGGGAGATGGGCGAGATCGCCATCGCCCTCGGCAACGACAAGGACACGCTGGCCACCCGGGTTTCGCACACCCTCGGCCTGTCCGGTCCCGCCTTCAGCATCCAGAGCGCCTGCTCGACGTCGCTGGTCGCGGTGTGCGTCGCGGCGAGCAGCCTGGCGAACTTCGAGTGCGACGTCGCCCTGGCCGGCGGCGTGTCGATCGGGGTGCCGCACCGCGTCGGCTACCTCTACCAGCAGGGTGGCATCGCGCCGCCGGACGGCGAGTGCCGCGCGTTCGACGCGGCCGGCCTGGGCGCCCCGCTCGGCGGCGGCGTCGGCGTGGTCGCGCTGCGCCGGCTGGAGGACGCGCTCGCCGACGGCGACCGGGTGTACGCGGTGCTGCGCGGCTGGGCGGTCAACAACGACGCCGGCCGGAAGGTCGGCTTCACCGCACCCGGCGTCGAAGGCCAGGCCACGGTGATCGCCGAAGCGCTCGCCGCCGCCGGGCTGGAGCCCGCGGACATCGGGTACGTCGAGGCGCACGGCACCGGCACCGCCCTGGGCGACGCGGCCGAGCTCGCCGCGCTGCAGCAGGTGTTCGCGGGCCGGTCGCTGCGGATCGGCTCGGTGAAGACGAACGTCGGGCACCTCGACCGCGCCGCCGGCGTGACGAACCTGATCAAGGCCGCGCTGGCGCTGCACCACGAGGAGATCCCGCCGACGCGCAACCTGGGCACGCCGAACCCGCAGCTCACCGCCGGGAACGCCGAGCTGACCGTGGTCACCGAGCGCACGCCGTGGCCGCGCACGGACACCCCGCGCCGGGCCGGGGTCAGCGCGTTCGGCATCGGCGGCACGAACGCCCACGTCGTGCTGGAAGAAGCCCCCCTCCCCGTGGCCACCGAAGCGACCGGGCCGGAGCTGCTCGTGTGGTCGGCCCGCTCGGCCGCCGCGGCCGACGCGGCCACCGCGAACCTCGCCGCCCACCTCTCGGGCTCGGGCGACGCGCTCGCCGACGTCGCCCACACGCTCCAAAGTGGACGGACGACGTTCGGGCACCGGCGGATGCTGGTCGCCGGCTCGGCCGCCGAGGCCGCGGAATCGCTGCGCGAGGGAGTCGTGTCGGCGTCGAGCGACGCGGGCACCGGCCGCCGCGTCGGGTTCCTCATCGCGGGCACCGGCGAGCAGTACCCGGGCCTGGCCGCGGAGCTGTACGAGACGGCGCCGGTGTTCCGGGCCGAGCTGGACCGCTGCCGCGCGTTGCTGGGGACGTCCGTTCTGGACGAGATGCTCGGCTCGCGCGAAGGCTCCGGCGGGCTGGCCGCGTTGCTGGGCCGCACGGACGGCGGTTCGCGTGCGGGCGACCGCACGGAGGTGCTGCACCCGGCGCTGTTCGCCGTCGAGTACGCGCTGGCGCAGCTCGTGCGCTCGTGGGGTGTCGAGCCGTCGGTCCTGGTCGGGTACAGCCTCGGCGAGTACGTGGCCGCGTGCCTGGCCGGGGTCCTTTCGCTTTCCGACGCGCTCGCGCTGGTGAGCCACCGAGCCGGACTGATCGCCGCGCTGCCCGGCGGCGCCATGGCCGCCGTGCCGCTGCCGGCCGACGACGTGCGGGCCCGGATCGACGGCCTGGACCTCGACATCGCCGCGGTGAACGGGCCGCAGCTGACGGTCGTGTCCGGGACTCCGGCGGCGATCGAGGCGCTGCGCGGCTCACTGGGTGCCGTGCCGTGCCGGCCGCTGGCGACGACGCACGCGTTCCACTCGCGGCAGCTCGCGTCGCTGCGCGAGGAGCTGACCGCGTGGGTCGCCGCGAACGTCACGCTGTCCGCGCCCACGATCCCGTACGTCTCCAACGTGACCGGTGAGCTGGTCACCGCCGCACCGGAGCCCGGGTACTGGGCCGAGCACATGTGCGCGCCCGTCCGCTTCGACGACGCGCTGGCCACCCTGCTGGCCGACGAGGACACGGTGCTGCTGGAGCTCGGCCCGGGCCGGTCGCTGGGCGCGATGGTGCGCGGGCACCGGGCGTGCGCGCCTGCGCGCTGGGCCTCGGTGGTCCCGACGCTGCCGGGCGCCGACGACCCGGCCACGGCGACGGCCGCGCTGGCCGAGGCGGCCGGGCGGCTGTGGCTGGCCGGGGTGGACCTCGACTGGACGGGGGTCCGCGGCGGCCGCGGAGCCCGGCGGGTGGGCCTGCCGGGCTACCCGTTCCAGCGTTCGCGGTACTGGATCGAGGCGCCGGGAACGGTGACGCCCTCGGTTCCGCAGCTCACTGCGGAGCCCGACGAGCACGTGCAGCTGCTGACCCCGACGTGGCGGCCCGAGCCGGCGGCCGCGGGCGGGACAACGGGTCGCGTGGCGATCCTGCCGGACTCCGGTGGGGTCGCCGAGGCGCTGACCGCGCTGCTCGGTGCCGTGGTGGACGCGGCCGAGGCGGACACGGTGGTCGACCTGTCGGTCCTCGACCTGGACGACGACGTGGCCGCGGTGCACGCGGTGTCCCGCACCCTGGCCGCGGCGGCGGGTGACGGGTCACGCGCGGTCCGGGTGGTCGTCGCCACCCGCGCAGGCCAGGCGGCCGTATCCGCCCCGGCCCACCCCGCAGAACCGGCCACCCACGCAGGCGCGCCCCGCTCGGTGCGCCCCGCCCAGGCTGCCGTGGCCGTGTTGCCGGTGGTCGCGAACCAGGAGCACCTCAACCTCGACGCGGGAGCCGTCGACCTCGACCCCGCTCACACCCCCGTCGAAGCCGCCGCCGTCCTGGCCGCCGAACTGCGCGCGCCCGGCACCCCGCTCGTCGCCTACCGCGGAGACCAGCGGCTCGTCCCGGGCTACCGGCCCGCGGAACCCGGCGACGCGCCCGCCGTCCGCGAAGGCGGCAGCTACCTCATCACCGGCGGCCTCGGCGGCGTCGGGCTCACCGTGGCCGAGCACCTGGTCACCCGAGGCGCGCGACGGCTGGTCCTGGCCGGCCGCAGCGGTGGCAGCGACGCGGCCGTGGCCCGGCTGCGCGCGCTGGGCGCCGACGTGCACGCCCCTCGCGTGGACGTCGGCGACCCGGCCGCGGTGCGGGCGCTGCTCAGCGAAGGGTTCGACGGCATCGTGCACGCCGCCGCCGACTCCGACCCGGCCGGGTTCCGCCCGCTGTCCGAAGTGGACGAGTCCGGCATCGCCCGGCACTTCGCCGCCAAGGTCGGCGGCGCCCGGAACCTCGCCGCGGCCATCGAAACCCTCCCCGAAGCCGACCGGCCGGAGTGGACACTTCTGTTCTCCTCCACCTCGGCGCTGCTCGGCGGCGTCACCTTCGGCAGCTACGCCGCCGCCAACGCCGCCCTGCTCGCCGAGGCCCACGGCCGTCCCGGCTGGATCGCCGCCGCCTGGGACACCTGGCCCGGCACCCTCGACCGGCTCGACGCCCGGCTCGGCGCGTCCATGGCCCGGCACTCGATGACCCGGGCCCAGGCACTGTCCGCGTTCGACCGCCTCACCGGCCCGGCCGTGGTGGTCGCCGCCGGCGGGCTCGACGACCGGCTCCCCGGCGCCACGCAACCCGCGAAGACGACCACCGCGGACCGCTTCCCGCGGCCCGACCTGCCCCAGCCCTACACCCCGCCGATGACCGCCACCGAGCGCGGTCTCGCCGAGGTCTGGTCGTCGGTGCTGGGCGTCGAACCGGTCGGCACCCGGGACAACTTCTTCGACCTCAACGGCAATTCGCTGCTCGCGCTGCAGATGCTCGCCCTGGTCAAGGAACGCTTCGGCGTCGCCATCCCCACCGTCACCCTGTTCGAGCTACCGACCGTCCAGGCCCTCGCCGCCACCCTCGACGACCAGGCACCGGCACCCGCGAAAGCCGCGGCGGTCCAGGAAGCAGATCTCGAGGACGACGAGCTCGACCGGCACATCGCCATCGTCGGCATGGCCGGGCGGTTCCCCGGCGCGGGCACGGTCGACGAGTTCTGGCGCAACCTCTGCGACGGCGTCGAGTCGATCACCTTCTTCAGCCCCGACGAGCTGATCGCCGCCGGGGTCGACCCGGCGCAGGTCCGCGACCCGGCCTACGTGCCGGCGCGGCCGGTGCTCGACGACGTCACCGGCTTCGACGCCGCGTTCTTCGGCCTCAGCCCGCGCATGGCGGCGCTGACCGACCCGCAGCAACGGCTGTTCCTCGAGGTCTGCTGGGAAGCCCTGGAGGGGGCCGGGTACGCGCGGCCCGGCGACGAGCGCGGCCGGGTCGGCGTCTTCGGCGGCTGCAACCTCTCGACGTACCTGCTCGGCATCGCCGGCCAATTCACCTCCGACGCCGACGCCAGCATCTACGAGCTGGTGATGGGCAACGACAAGGACGCGCTGACGACCACCGTGTCCTACCTGTTCGACCTTCGCGGCCCGAGCATGGCGGTGCAGACGTTCTGCTCGACGTCGCTGGTCGCGGTGCACACCGCGATGCGCAGCCTGCGGGCCGGCGACTGCGAGATGGCCCTCGCGGGCGGGGTCTCGGTCCGCGTGCCGGACCGGATCGGGCACCTGCACTCCCCCGGCGGCCAGGAGTCCCCGGACGGGCACGTGCGTACCTTCGACGCCCAGGCTCACGGCAGCATGTTCGGCGACGGCGCCACCGTCGTCGTCCTCAAGAAGCTCGGCGCGGCCCTGCGCGACGGCGACCACATCTGGTCGGTGATCCGCGGCTCGGCGATGAACAACGACGGCGCCCTCAAGGTCGGCTACACCGCCCCCAGCGTGGGCGGGCAGTCGCGGGTGATCGCCGACGCCATGGCCGACGCGCGGGTCGCCGCCGAGGACGTCGGGTACGTCGAGGCCCACGGCACCGCGACCGAGCTGGGCGACCCGATCGAGGTCGCCGCGCTGACCCGGGCGTTCGGGGACACCGCCGAGAAGCAGTACTGCGCGCTGGGCTCGGTGAAGCCGAACGTCGGGCACCTCGACCGCGCCGCGGGCACGGCCGGGCTGATCAAGGCGTCGCTGGTCGTCCGCGAGGGCCTGATCCCGCCGACGCTGCACTACACCGCGCCGAACCCGGAGATCGACTTCGCGCACAGCCCGTTCCGGGTGGCCGCCGAGCTCGCGCCGTGGAACACCGACGGCGGCCGTCCCCGGATCGCCGGGCTCAACTCGCTGGGCATGGGAGGCACCAACGTGCACGTCGTCGTCGAACAGCCGCCGGACCGGCCCGCCGCGACACCGGGTGACCCGGACACCGAGCGCCGCTACCAGGTGCTGCCGGTGTCGGCCCGCACCGCGGACGCGGCCGACGCCGCGGCCCGGCGGCTCGGCGAGCACCTCGCCGGGAACCCGGACGCGCGGCTGGCCGACGTCGCGTTCACGCTGCAGGAGGGCCGCAAGACCTTCGAACACCGGCGGGCCGCCGTCGCGTCCGATGTGGACAGTGCGGTCACCGCGCTGGACGCGCCCGCGACCCGGGTGGAACCGGTGCAGGACCGGCCGGTGGCGTTCCTCTTCGCCGGCGTCGGCGAGCAGTACCCCGGTCTCGTGGGCGAGCTGTACCGGCGCGAGCCGGTGTTCCGCGCCCACCTCGACGAGTGCCTGGCCCACCTCGACGCCGACGGCGACCTCGTAACGGGCGCCCGCGGCGGCGGGCCGAGCCTCGCCGCGCTGCTCGGCCGCACCGGTGACGAAGACCCGCGCGCCGAACGGCTCCAGCGGACGGAACTGGCGCAGCCGCTCATGTTCGCCGTCGACTACGCCCTGGCCCGGACGCTGATGGACTGGGGACTGCGGCCCGCCGCGATGCTCGGCTACAGCCTCGGCGAGTACGTCGCCGCCTGCCTGGCCGGGGTGCTTTCCCTCCCCGACGCCCTGGCGCTGGTCGCCAAGCGCGCGGAGCTGATCGCCGCCCTGCCGGGCGGGTCGATGGCCGCGGTGCCGCTGTCCGGCACCGAGCTGGCGGCACGCTTCGACCTCGCGGGCATCGACATCGCCGCGGTGAACGGCCCCGAGCTGGTCGTGGTGGCCGGGGAGACGACCGCTATCGACCGGCTCGCGCAGGACCTGCGGGCCGCGGATCTCCCGTGCCGTCCGCTGCGCACCAGCCACGCGTTCCACTCGCGGATGCTGACACCGGCCGCGGCCGGACTGACCGCGTGGATCGCCGCGAACGTCACGCTCAGCGCCCCCGAGCTGCCCTACCTGTCCAACGTCACCGGCGGTCCCGCGACCGCCGAACTGGTCACCGACCCCGGCTACTGGGCGCGGCACATGTGCGAGACCGTCCGGTTCGCCGACGCGGCCACCGAGCTCCTGGCCGACGAGCACCTGGCGGTCGTCGAGATCGGGCCCGGCCCGTCGCTCGGCGCGCTGCTGCGCGGGCTGAGCCCGGCGAGCCGCTGGCCGATGATCACCGCCACGCTCCCCGCCGCGGACGACCCGCGGCCCGCCGACGCAGTCCTCACCGACGGCCTGGCCCGGCTGTGGCTGCTCGGCGCGGACCTCGACTGGTCGGCCTACCACGGCCGCGGCGCGGCGACGCCGGTCTACCGCGGCACCGCCCCGGGCCGCGTGCCGCTGCCGACCTATCCCTTCCAGCGCCAGCGCTACTGGATCGAGGCGACGCCGGCCACCGGGACGACCCGAGTCGAAACCCCCGCGGAGGGGCCCCTGGAGGAGTTCGACCGGATCCCCCTGCTGCCGGAGGAGCAGTGGATCAACCTGCCCACCTGGCGCCAGACCTCGGCCGCGCACGCCACACCGCAGCCCGCGTCCTGGCTCGTGTTCGCCCGGCCCGGCCTGGCCGAGGACGTCCTCGACGGGATCCGCCGCACCGGCGACCCGGTGACCGTGGTCCGGCCGGGCGCGGGGTACCGGCCGGGCCCGGACGCCACCGTCCGCCCCGGCGACGTCGACGACCTGCTGAACCTGCTGCGCGACCTCAAGCGCGGCGGGACCCGGCTCGACCGCGTGGTGCACCTGTGGAACCTCGACGACGACTCGCTGTCCTTGGGCCTCCACACGCTCGTCGCGCTGGCCCGCGCCGCCGGCGAGCTGGGCCTCGGCGGCTGGACCCTGGATCTGGCCGCCACCGGCACCCAGCGCGTCCTGCACGACGGCGAGCTCCGGCCCGACGCGGCCACGCTCACCGGCCCCAACCTGGTCATCCCGATGGAGTACCCGGGCGTGCAGACGCGGCTGATCGACGTCGACGCGGCCGCCGGGGCCGCCGCCGTGGTGGCCGAGCTGCACCGCCCCTCCCCCGGCCGCACCGTCGCGCTGCGCGGCTCGCGGCGCTGGCTGCCCGGCTACGAAGTCCTGGCGCCGCAGCCGATCGAGCAGGCGGCGAGCGTCCTGCGCGAGGACGGCGTCTACCTGATCACCGGCGGCCTCGGCGGGATCGGGCTGGCGATGGCCGAGCGGCTGGCCCGCGACAGCCACGCGAAACTCGTCCTGTTCGGCCGCCGCGGCCTGCCCCCGCGCGAGCGCTGGGCGGGGATCGCCGACGGCACCGACGAGGTACCGGGCACGATCCGCGACCGCGTCGACCGCGTCCGGGAGATCGAGGCGCTCGGCGGTGAAGTGGTGGTCGTCGAAGGCGATGTCGCCGAAGAGGCCGACGTCCGGCACGCGGTCGCCGTCGCGGTCGAGCGGTTCGGGGCGCTGCACGGCATCCTGCACACCGCCGGGGTGCCGGGCACCGGGCTGATGCAGTTCAAGCAGCCCGGCGACGCCGACCAGGTCCTCGCGCCCAAGCTGCCCGGCTCCCGGGCGCTCAGCGCGGCCACCGAGGGCCTGGACCTCGACTTCGTCGCGTTGTTCTCCTCGATCACGTCGGTCACCGGCGGCGGTCCCGGCCAGGTCGACTACTGCGCCGGCAACGCGTGGCTCGACGCCTACGCCGCCTCCCACGGCGGCCGCACGGTGTCGATCTCGTGGGGCGAGTGGACCTGGAACGCCTGGGACGAAGGGCTTTCCGGCTACGAGGAGGACATCCAGACCTACTTCCGCGAGCACCGCGCCAAGTTCGGCATCGACTTCGAGCAGGGCTGGCGCACGCTGCTGCGGGCGCTGGCCTCGGGCGAACCGCACGTCGTGGTGTCCACTCAGGACCTGGACGCGGTGACGGCCGTGGCGGCCCGGTTCAGCGTCGACGCGGTCACCTCGGCCGCGCACGGCGGCTCAACGGCCGACCGGCACCCGCGGCCGGAGCTGGTAACACCGTTCCAGGAGCCCGAGAGCGACGTCGAACGGGCCGTCGCGGAAGCGTGGTGCGAAATGCTGCGCCTGGACCGCGTCGGGGTGGCCGACAACTTCTTCGAGCTCGGCGGCACGTCCCTGCTCGGCATCTCGCTCCTGGCGACGCTGCGCACCGCGTTCCCGGACGCCGAGCTGCCGCCGCACATCATCCACGAGGCCCCGACCGTCGCCGCGCTCGCGAAGATCGTCGCCGGCGGCCCGGAGACCCCCGAACCCGCACCCGACAGCAGCGCGCAGGGACAGCTGCGCCGCTCCGGCATCAAGGCCGCGGCCGCCCGACGGCGCCGGGCCTGAAACGACAACTCCGCACAGCAGAAAGGGAACAGTCATGGCAGTCACGGGAGTGGTGGGCGCCGGCGTCATGGGCATCGGCGTCGCCCAGGACTTCGCCGCCGCCGGCCACGAGGTCGTGCTCGTCGACAAGGACGAGCGGATCCTCGAAGAGGCGCGGGCCGCGATCACGCGCAACTGCCGGCTCAGCCGGCTCATGGGCGGCCCCGCGCTCGACGCGGACGAGATCCTCGCCCGGATCACCACCGCGGTCGGCCTGGCCGCGCTGGACAAGACCGAGATCCTCGTCGAGAACGTCACCGAGGACTGGGACATCAAGGCCGCCGTGCACGCCGAGCTCGACGAGGTCTGCGGCCCGGACACGGTCATCATCGCCAACACCTCGGCCGTGCCGATCACCCGGATCGCGTCGGTCGGGAAGAACCCGGGCCGTGTCATCGGCGTGCACTTCATGAACCCGGTGCCGCAGAAGCCGGTCGTCGAGCTGATCCCCGGCTTCCACACCACGCCGGAGACCATCCTGCGCACCCGCGAGCTGCTGACCAGCATCGGCAAGCGCTGGGTCGACGTGAAGGACGCCTCGGGCTTCGTGTCCAACCGCGTGCTCATGCTGACCGTCAACGAGGCCGCCTACCTGGTGCACGAGGGCGTCGCCACCGCCGAGTCGGTCGACGAGGTGTTCCGCGGCTGCTTCGGCCACCCGATGGGCCCGCTGGAGACCGCCGACCTGATCGGCGTCGACACGATCCTCTACAGCGTCGAGGTGCTCTACGAGCACTACGCCGACTCGAAGTACCGCCCCTGCCCGCTGCTCAAGCAGATGACCGACGCCGGCCTGCACGGCCGCAAGTCCGGCCGCGGCTTCTACACCTACAGCTGATCCCCTCTACCCAGAAGGAGAACCTGCCATGTCCGAGACCACCGGCGACATCCTCGCCTTCATCACCGGCCGCTTCCCGCAGGCCGAGATCACCGCGACCGAGGACATCTTCTCGCTCGGCTACATCAACTCCTTGTTCGCCATGGAGCTGGTGATGCACCTGGAGAAGACGTTCGCCGTCACCATCCCGAACGAGGAACTGCGGATCGACAACTTCCGCACCGCGGCGGCGATGACCGAGCTGGTCGGCCGCCTGCGCCCGGCCGCGACGGTGGGCTGACCCGTGCCGGAGGTACTCACCGCGGTCCGCGCGCCCGGCCGCGAGGCCGCGCGGGCCTTCGTGGACGAGCGCATCGTCCCCTTCGCCGACGCGTGGGACAAAGCCGGGCGGATCCCCGAGGACGTCCTGGACGGGATCGCCGAGGCCGGGCTGTGGGCGCCGTTCCTGCCGCCCGAGCTCGGCGGGTTCGGCCTCGACATGGTCACCCTCGGCGAGATCCACGAGGAGGTCGGCCGCGGCTGCTCGTCGGTCCGCAGCCTGCTGACCGTGCACACCATGCTCTCCTGGGCGTTGCTGCGCTTCGGCACCGAGGCGCAGCGACACCGGTGGGGCCCGGAACTGGCGAGCGGGCGCGTCCTGGGCGCGTTCTGCCTGTCCGAGCCCGGCGCGGGCAGCGACACGGCCGCGATCACCACGACCGCGACCCCGGACGGGGACGGCTGGCGGCTCGACGGCCTCAAGAAGTGGACCACCAACGGGCAGCGCGCGGACCTGTTCCTGGTCTTCGCCAAGGGGCCGGCCAGCACGATCGCGCTGCTCGTGCCGCGCGACGCACCCGGCGTCACGGTCACCCCGATCGACGACATCCTCGGAACACGCTCGTCGATGCTGGCCGAGATCGGCTTCGACGGCGTCCGGCTGGGCCCGGACGCCTTGCTCGGGCCGAGCGGGTTCGCGTCCGGCATGGTCCTCACCGGCACGCTCGACCTCGGCCGCTACAGCGTGGCGGCCGGGTCGGTCGGCATCATCCAGGCGTGCGCCGACGCGTGCGCGGACTACACGAGCAAGCGGACCGTCGGCGGCACGCTTTTGAAGGATCTCCCGCTGATCCAGGCGAAGCTGTCGGACATGGTCACCGACGTCCGCGCGGCCCGGCTGCTGCTGGCCGAGGCCGGCCGGCTCAAGGACCGCGGCGACTCGGCCACGATCATGGCCACCTGGGTGGCGAAGTACTTCGCGTCGGTCGCGGCCGCTCGCCACGCGTCCGAGGCCGTGCAGGTGCACGGCGCCAACGGCTGCAGCGGGGACTACCCCGTCGCCCGGTTCTACCGGGACTCGAAGGTCATGGAGATCATCGAGGGCAGCACCGAGATCCAGCGGATGACCATCGCCGCCGAGGCCTACCGGAAGCAGGTACCGTGACCAGTCTCGTTTCCCCGGCACCCGCGGTCGGCAAGCCGGTGCAGGGCAAGATCAAGTGCGTGGTGTGGGACCTCGACAACACCGTCTGGGACGGGGTCCTCCTCGAGGACGGCGACGTCCGGCTGCGGCCGTGGGTGGTCGAGCACGTCAAGCGGCTCGACGCGATGGGCGTGCTGCACTCGGTCGCCAGCAAGAACGACCACGAGGCCGCGATGGCGAAGCTGCGCGAGTTCGGCCTGGACGAGTACTTCCTGTTTCCGCGCATTTCGTGGAACGCGAAGTCGGTCTCGATCGGCCAGATCGCCCAGAAGCTCAACTTGGGGCTGGACGCCTTCGCGTTCGTCGACGACCAGGAGTTCGAGCGCGCCGAGGTGGCGTTCGCGCTGCCGCAGGTGACCACAGTGGACATTCTGGAGGCCGACGAGGTGTTGCGGCGGCCGGAGTTCGCGCCCCGGTTCGTCACCGACGAGTCGGCCCAGCGGCGCGGGATGTACTTCAGCCAGCTCGCCCGCGACGACGTCGAGGCGGACTTCGCCGGCACCGGCGAGGACTTCCTGGCCAGCCTGGACCTGCGGTTCACCATCGCGCCGGCGCGGCGGGAGGACCTGCAGCGGGCGGAGGAGCTGACGGTCCGCACGAACCAGCTGAACTCGACCGGGCGGACGTATTCCTACGACGAGCTGGACGCGTTGCGCTCGTCGCCGGACCACGTGCTGCTCGTCGCGTCGCTGACCGACAAGTTTGGCTCCTACGGGAAGATCGGGCTGGCGCTGCTGGAGAAGGGTTCGCCGGACTGGCGGCTGAACATGATGCTGATGTCGTGCCGGGTGATGTCGCGCGGGGTCGGCACGGTGCTGCTGGGTCACGTGATGGGCCTGGCGCGGGCGGCGGGCGCGGGGTTGCGCGCGGACTTCGTCGAGACCGGCCGGAACCGGATGATGCAGATCACGTACGCGTTCAGCGGGTTCCGCGAGGTGGCGCGGGACGGCTCGCACGTGGTGCTGGCGGCCGACCTCGCCGAGATCCAGGAGCCGCCGGCGTACGTGACGCTCGAGGTGGAGTCGTGACGACGGCCGTCGCGAGCCGCTGGCTGCCGTTCCCCGCGACCGCGGGGAACGTGCGACTGTACTGCCTGCCGCACGCGGGCGGCTCGGCCTCGGCGTTCCGCTCGTGGATCGGCCGGCTGCCCGGGGTGACGGTGTGCCCGGTGCAGCCGCCCGGCCGGGAAACGCGGCAGAAGGACTCGCCGCACACGTCGATGTCTTCCTACGTTGCCGATCTCGCGGACTTCGTGGGGTCGGATGAGGGGCCGTACGCGGTCTACGGGCACAGCTTGGGTGCGCTGGTCGGGTTCGAGCTGGTGCGGGAGATCGCCCGGCGTGGGGCGGCTTCGCCGGTGCACCTGGTGGTGTCGGGCTGCCCGGCCCCGCAGTGGCTGACCCCGGACGACCCGATCGTGGCGGGCATGGGCGACGCGGAGATCGTGGCCCTGCTGCGCACGCTGGGCGGCACGCCGGAGGTGTTCCTGAACGACCCCCGCGTCCTGCGGCTCATCCTGCCGCCGATCCGGGCGGACCTGACGGTGAAGAACACGTACGGCTACACCCCCGGCCCCCCTTTGGAGCTCCCGGTCACGGCCCTGGCGAGCACCTCGGACGTACGCGCGAGTGTCGAGTCGGTGCTGGCCTGGCGGGAGCAGACGGTCCGCCCCTTCCGCGGCCACGTCCTCGACGGCGGTCATTTCGCGGTGCTGGAGCAGGAGGACGTCACCTTGGCCCACCTGGCCACCGCCCTCCACCCCTGGTCCTGAACAGGCATCACACGTGATCGGCAAGGCATCAAGCGTGATCGGCGGGGCATCGAGTGTGATGCCCCGCCGATCACGGCTGATGCCCGCTGGATCACGCGAGATGCCCGCTGGAACACGCGAGATGCCCGGCCAGTCACGTGTGAAGCCCCGCCGAGCGGGGTACTGAACACCCGGAACGTGGTGGGTCCGCCGCCAATACCCCTGGCGGCGGGCCCATCACCCACATCGAAAGGGCCCCTTCCCCGGTCTGGGGAAGGGGCCCTTTCGATGTGGTCAGGAGCGTTGTTCGGCGATGCGAGCGGCGAGCAGGCGGACCGTCGGGAGTTCCACGACCGCTGTCGCGGGGAGGTGCCACTCCGCCGCGATGCGGACCGCTCCCGCCGAACGGCCGCCCAGGTCGAAGAAGTTGTCGTCCGCGCCGATCTCCGTGTAGCCCAGCGCTGCGGCCCAGCGAGCCGCCACCTCCTGCTCGAGGCCCGGCTCCGGTTCCACGAACGGCGTGCCCAGCTCCGGCCGCGGCCGGGCCGCAGCCTCCTGCCGGGCAGGCGCCTCGACCTGGACCGGCCGGACGAGCGGAACTCCGGACAGCACCACCTCGGTCAACTGGTCGGCCGCGGCCACCGCGGCGAGGACGGCCGGGGCCGGATCCGAAATGGAAATGACCGTGGTCCACAGCCCACGTCCGGCAAGCCGGTCGACCCGCGCCCGGGCGGCGAGCACCCGGCCGGCGGGGTCCGGCCGGACGATGAGCACTCCGCGCCGCCCGCCGAGGTCCGGCAGGTCGGGACCGCGGTGCACCACCACCGCCTCCGCCATGCCCGGCACCATCACCACTTCCGCGCGGCCCGGCAAGTCCGCCGCCGAACCCGGCACCGCCGCCCCCGCGTGGCCCGGCAGCGCCTCCGCGTGCCCCGCCAGGCCGCACGGCTCGTGGTGCAGCCGCCAGGACTGGTCGCCACGGACCGCCAGGGAGATCTCTCGGCACAAGATCGCCGCCAGGACCTGGTCGATGGCCGCGTCCGGGTCCACGTCCACGTGGCGTGGGGTCAGCGTGGTGAGCGCCGCCTGCGCAGGGGCTGTCAGGTCGGGTCCGAGGACGCCGACCGCGCCCGTCGTCAGCGTGACCATCCCGGGCCACAGCCCGGCCGCCGTCTCGATCTCGCCCGGGGCGCCGCCCAGGGCGAAGCCGTGCACCACCGTGCGCGGCACCACCACCAGCGAACGCAGCAGCTCGGGCAGGTCGCCCGGGCCCACGACGAAGTCACCGGTGTCCAGCGCCGCGAATCCGGGCCCCGGCCGCACCGTGGTCACTTCGGACCCCGCCAGGGTGATCCGTGCGGCCAGCGCCTCGCCGACCGGATCCCCGGCGAACACCAGCCACGGCCCCGCCGCCCGCACCCGGCGCTCGAGACCGGCCACCGGCTGGGGCTCGAGCCGCCACGACGGCACGTGGGCTGCCGAGCTCGGCGGCGGGTCCACCCAGAACCGCTTGCGCTGGAACGGATACGGCGGCAGCTCCACCCGGCGACCTTCGCCGCGGTGCAGGGCCGCCCAATCCACGCTGCAGCCCGCGAGCCACAGCCGCGCCACGGCGGACAAGACCCACGCGGCATCCGAGCCGCCGTCGACCACCAGGGTGTCGGTGGCGCTCTCGTCGAGCCGGACACCCAGCCGGGTCAGGCCGGCGGTCAACGCCGACAGCGCGCCCTCGCGCGTGGCCGCCGGCGCGGGAACCTCGTCCCCGGCCAGCAGGCGGTGCGCGGCCGAGGCCGTCGACGCCCAGTCCGAACCGGCCCCCGCGACCAGGCGGAACCTCGGGTCACGCCGACGCGTCTCGCCGTCGATCCACCGGCCCGGCTCGGCCAGGGCCGCGACCGCATCCGGCAGGTCTCGGACCACCACCGCGCGCCGCAGGGCGAAGTGGCCGCGCGACACCTGCAGCGTGAAAGCCACGTCACCGAGCTCCAGGGAGGGGTGGGCGGCGAGGTGCGCCCGCAGGCGCGAGGTCACCTCGTCGAGGGCGGCCGGATCACCGGCGGAGAACGTCAGCAGGTGCGGGCCGCCCGGCGGCCGGGGCGAACGACGAGGTGGCTCCTCCAGCACCACGTGCGCGTTCGTCCCGCCGACGCCGAACGAGCTGACACCGGCGCGTCGCGGGGTGCCGTCGGACGGCCAGGGCACGTCGGCGGGTAGCACGGTGAACCGGTCACCGAGCGCGGGATTGGGCGTGCGGAACCCGGCGGTGCCCGGCAGCACGCCGTCACGCAGGTTCAGCGCCGCCCGGATGAGGGACGTGACGCCCGAAGCCCGGTCCAGGTGCCCGATGCTCGGCTTGACGGAGCTGAGCACGCACGGCGAAGCACGCCCCCGCCCGAACACCCGGTTCAGCGCGGCCAGCTCGATCGAGTCACCCAGCGGCGTGCCGACGGCGTGGCACTCGACGTACCCCACCGTCTCCGGCTTCACCCCGGCCACGGCGAGCGCGGTGTCGACCACCGCGGCCTGCCCGGCGACGCCGGGAGCGGGGTAGCCGGCGCGGTCACGGCCGTCGTTGTTGACCGCCGAGCCGAGGATCACCGCGTGGACGACGTCGCCGTCGGCGAGGGCGTCCTCCAGGCGTTTCAGCGCGACGACGGCGGCGCCGGAGCCCATCACCGTGCCGTTGGCGGCCGCGTCGAGGGCCCGCACCCGGCCGTCGGGCGAGAGGATGCTGCCCTCTTCGAAAGCGTGGCCGCCGGTCTGCGGCAGCGGCAACGCGGCGCCGCCGGCCAGGGCCAGGTCGCACTCGTAGGTCAGCAGGCTCTGGCAGGCCAGGTGCACCGCGACCAGCGAGGTCGAGCAGTACGTCTGCACGGTGATCGCCGGGCCGCGCAGCCCCAGTTTGTACGACACGAGCGACGTCAGCGAATCGCGCTCCACGCCCGCGGACAACAGGGGTTTGCCGCCCGGTTCCGCGGCGAGGCCGGAAAGGTTGCGGATCAGGTAGTCGGGGAACGCGCAGCCGGCGAACAGCCCGACGGGCACGCCCGGATCGGTCGGCCGGTAGCCCGCCCGTTCGAGGGCTTCCCACGAGCATTCCAACAGGAGCCGGTGGTGCGGTTCCAGGGTTTCCGCTTCACGTGCGGAAAGCCCGAAGGCGGCGGCGTCGAAGGTCTCGACGCCGCCTTCGACGGGCCCGCCGACGCGGACGTGGCCCGGGGTGGCCGGGTCCACGCCCGCGGCGGCGAGCTCGTCGTCGGTCAGTTCGCGCAGGCCGGGGATCCCGGCCGCGAGGTTGCGGCGCAGCTGCTCGACGTCGGCGGCGCCGGGGAACCGGCCCGCCATTCCGACGAGCGCCACGGCCGGTTCGGGTGCCGGTTCCGTCATGGCAGGTCCTTTCGACGTCAGAGCAGGTGGCTGCGGCCCCAGCCGTGGGCCAGCCGGTAGGTCGCGAACGCCCCGGTGGCCAGCCCGATCCCGAGCACGATCACCGCCGGGCGCAGCATGGCCTCGGCGTTGCCCGCCATCGCCGCGCGGATCAGCGACAGTCCCCAGTAGCCCGGGGAGAACGGCGCGGCCGCCTGCGCCCACGACGGCATCAGCGACACCGGCAGCAGCGAGCCGCCGAGCGAGCTGATGGTGATCGCGCCGAGGTCGACGGCGACGATCAGGTCACCACGGCTGCGGACCACAGTGGACAGTGCAGCACCCATGGCCAGCAGCATGAAGCCCCACAGGCACATCGCCCCGAAGACCAGGCCCGGCGACACCGGGAACGGCATGCCGACGACGAGCCAGCCGTAGATGATCAGCACGCCCTGCTGGATGAGCAGCACGACGAACACCGGGACGGCCTTGCCGATCAGCAGCTCGGCGCGGGCGGCCCGGCTGGCGCGCAGCCGGTCCCAGGTGCGCCACTCGCGTTCGACGAAGATCGCGTTGCCCACGATCGCCATGGCGAACACCGAGAACATCACCAGCTGCCCGGTGACGGCCTCGACGGCCCCGGTGCCCAGTGCCTTCACGTACAGCGGCTGGAACAGCACCATGAAGATCATCGGCGTGATCAGGTAGCTGATCAGCTGGGAGGGGTCGCGCAGGCGCAGGATCGCGTTGTAGCGGACGAGAGCGCCAGCCCGGGAGAGGGAGTCAGTGCGCGTCGACATCGGTCACCGCCAGGGAGTGGTAGAGGTCGTCCAGGCTGGGGTTGCGCAGCTCGACGGACTCGACCGGCCGCGTCACGCTGGGCAGCAGGTCCAGCAGCGTGCCGGTCGGGTCGGTGGTCGAGACGGTCAGCTGCTCGTCGGCGGTCCGCACGCGGACCTCGCCGGGCAGGCCCGACAGCAGCTCGTCCGCGCCGCCGCGCGCGATCACCCGGCCTTCGGCGGCCACCGCGATCGTGGCCTGCAGGTCGGTCAGTTCGGTCAGGTAGTGGGTGGTGTAGACCACTGCGGCTCCCTCGCCTGCTCGTTGCTTGACCACGTCGAGCAGCGCCTGACGGGTCTCGGGGTCGGCACCGGCGGTCGGCTCGTCGAGCAGCAGCAGCGCCGGCCGGTGCACCAGCGCCGTCGCGGCCTGCGCCCGCCGCTGCTGGCCGCCCGAGAGCAGGCCGCAGGTGCGGTTCAGAAACCCCTCCAGCCGCAGCGCGGCGGTGAGGTCGTCGATGGCCGTGCGCAGTGCGGCCCGGCGCAGGCCGGCGAGACGGCCGTACAGCTCCAGGTGCTCGCGCACGGTCAGCGGGCGGTAGAGCGCGATGTGCTGCGGGGAGATGCCGATGCGGTCGCGGGCGCGCGTCGGCGACTCGCCGTCGACGAGCACGGTTCCGCTGTCCGGGCGCAGCAGCCCGGACACCATTTCGACGAAGGTGGTCTTGCCGGCACCGTTGTGGCCGACCAGTCCGACGATCTCGCCCGCGGCGACCTCGAGGCTGAAGCCGTCGAGGGCCTGCACTTCGTCGTAGCGTTTCCGGAGGTCGATTGCTTGCAACATAGGGATCGCTCCTTGCGATTCACGGCTCTTGCAATGTCGCACGGGGACGGCCGGGGCGGCGCTTCCCCGCGGTGGCAGGAAACTGCCGTCATTCGGTGCCGGCGGGCACCACGCTCAGCGACTCGCGCAACGCGACCCGGTCGAACTTGCCGTTGACCGACCGGGGCAGCTTCGGCAGCACCTCGATCCGCCGCGGCAGCATGTACGCGGGCAGTTCCTTCGCCAGCGCGCGGGAAATCGCCTCGGCGTCCCCTTCGGGCGCGACCGCCAGCACGATCCGGTGACCCAGCACGGGATCCGGCACGCCGAACGCGGCGGCCTCCCCCACCAGGCCCGTCGCGTAGGCGGCCTCTTCGACCTCGGCGGGGCTGACGCGGTAGCCCGACGTCTTGATCATCTCGTCGGTCCGGCCGACGAAGTAGAGGAACCCGTCCTCGTCGCGGTAGACGGTGTCGCCCGACCAGACGGCGATCTCCGGGCGCACCAGGCCGTCCGGTCCGGGCACCGGGCGGAAGCGCTCCGCCGTGCGCGCCGGGTCGTTCCAGTAGCCGAGCGCCACGAGCGCGCCGCGGTGCACCAATTCGCCGTGCTCGCCGGGCGGGCAGGGCGAGCCGTCGGGGCGCAGCACGAGGACTTCGGCGTTGGGGATCGCCTTGCCGATCGAGCCGGGACGGCGGTCCGCCTCGGCCGGGTCGAGGTAGGTGGAGCGGAACGCTTCGGTGAGGCCGTACATCAGGAACGGCTGTGCTGTCGGGAAGATTTCGCGCAGCCGGGCCAGCGTGGCGCGCGGCATGCGGCCGCCGGTGTTGGCGAAGTACCGCAGCCGCCCGGTCGCCGCGGCGGGCCACTCCTGCGTCACCAGCTGCAGCCACAACGGCGGCACGCAGGTCAGCGCGGTGACGCCGTGCCGAGCGCAGAGCCGGACGATGTCCTTGGGCAGCAGGTAGTTCACGAGCACCACGTGCGCGCCGGCGGCGAACGCGGTGGTGAGCTGGCTGAACCCTGCGTCGAAGCTCAGCGGCAGCGCGGCGAGCACGACGTCGTCGCGCGTGTGGCCGAGGTATTCGGCCACGCTCGCGGCGCCGGCGAGCAGGTTGCGGTGGGAGAGCACGACGCCCTTGGGGCCGCCGGTGCTGCCGGAGGTGTACATGATCGCGGCCGGGTCCTGGTCGATCACGGTGGCGGGCACCGCCTCCGGTGCGACCGCGCTCAGCGCGTCCCACCCTGGGGTGCCGAACACGACGACCGGGGTGCTCTCGGGCACGGCCTCGCGGACCGTCACCAGCCGCTCGGTCGTCGTGAGGACCACCTTCGGCGTGCAGTCGGTGGCGACGTGGGCGATGTGCCGTCCCTTGAACAGCGGGTTCAGCGGCACCAGGACCGCGCCGGCGGCCGAGGCGGCGAACAACGCGACGACGGTTTCCAGGCGCTTCTCCGCGTACACCGCCACGCGGTCGCCGCGGCGCACGCCGAGCCGGTGCAGGCCGTGGGCGACGCGCGCGACCTGGTCGGCGAGCTCGGCGTAGGTCAGGGTCCGGTCCTTGTACGTCAGGGCCGGATCGCCGGGCGCGCCACGGGTGAGGAGCGCATCGAGCCGCACCGGGGCGGCGGCCTCAGACATCGGCGGGCTCCGGCGCGACGAACTCCGCGACGGCCGCCCACAGGCTGCCCGCGGTGGCGAAGGTGTCCTCGGTGAGCAGCTCGTCGGGCAGCTCGAAGGCGAAGGTCTCCTCCAGATCGGTGACGAGCTGCACGACGCCCATCGAGTCGAGCCCGAGCGCGGCGAGGTCGTCGTCCTCGGCGAGCCGGTCCCCGAGCGCGTAGGGCAGGTGCGCGATCAGGATCTCGAGGAACCTCGGCGGGATGGGGAGTGTGTCAGGCATTTCGTCACCCTGTTTCGCGTTCGGCGGTCAACCGTGTCCTCCCGAGGACACCACCGGCCGGACTCACCCGGCTCTCACGCCGCTCTCATCCCGCCACCGCCGGGCGAGAGCGGCGTGAGAGCCGTCCGAGAACACCGGCTGCGACGGTGGAAAACGCAGAAGCCCGGATCTTTGGAGGCACGATGTCGACGGCCACACTCCCGCCGCCCGGGGCGTTCTCCGTGCCCGAGCCCGATCCCGAAGCCGAGCTGTACCGCTACGCGACCCGCTGCGGCCGGATTTCGTCCGTGGACACCGCCGCGGCGCACCTCGGCCTGCCCGCGGACACGGTCCAGGCGGCCGCGGCCCGGCTCGTGGACCTGCACCTGCTGCGCGCGGTCGACGGCGCGCTGGTCCCCCGCGAGCCCGAAGCGGCCGCGGAGCTGGTCGTGACGCCACTGGAACGCGCGATGTACGAACGGCGCGAGCTGGCCGACCGCCTGCGCGAGCGCATCGACGGCATCACCCGCGCCCCGGCCGGCGCCACGGGCACGCTCGACCGCCTGGAGGGCGTCGCCGAGATCCGCGGCCTGATCAAGCTGGCGGCCGAGGTCTGCCGCGACGAGCTGGTGGTCCTGCACCCGGGCGAGGCGGCCGACGACCTGGTCGACGAGCTGCTGGACGCGTGCTATTCGGTGCTGGGCGACGGCATCGGCGTCCGGGTCGTGTGCCCGCACCGCAGCCGCGCGGGGTACGCGGCACGGGCGCGGTTGACGCAGCTCGCCGGCCGCGGGGCGAACATCCGCACGCTGAGCCGGGTCCCGCAGGCGGCGGTGGTGTTCGACCGGTCCCTCGCGGTGACGCTGGACGTCACCGACCTGTCCGCCCGCCGGGTCCGCGACCAGGGCATGGTGCGGTTCCTGCTGGGCCTGTTCGACCAGCTGTGGGACGGCGCGACGCCGTTCGCGGCCGAGGACCAGGGCTACAGCGGCGAGATCGCGCACGACCTGCAGCAGACGATCGCGCGCCTGATGGCCCAGGGCCTGACGGACGAGGTCGTGGCGCGGCGGCTGGGGATGTCGGTGCGGACCTGCCGCCGGCACATCGCCGCGATGCTCCAGAACCTCGACGCGGTCTCCCGCTTCCAGGCCGGAGTCCAGGCGGCCTCCCGCTTCACCCTCGCCTGAACGTCTTGAATGACTCATTCCTGGCGTCGGACGCCAGGAATGAGTCATTCACTGCATCGGCGCGATGCTCACACACGAGAAGGGGCCTTCCGCAGCTCGCGGAAGGCCCCTTCTCTCTGCCCGCCCTACCAGCCGGCCGCCTCGGCGACCACACCGTAGGTGCCCGGCAGATCGGTCATCCGGTAAATACCGGCCTCCGGGACGCGGATGCCGTACCGGTGCTCGATCCGGGCGAGCAGCTCGATCACCACCACCGACGTGACCCCCAGATCGCCCGCGAACGACGTCGCGGTGGCCACCTCGCCGGCGGGGACCGAGAACAGGTCGGCCGCCATGGCCGCCAGCTCGTCGAAGCGAGCCGGGACCGGGACGACACCAGCAGGCGCGGCCGCGCGGCGGAACGGGCGGGGCGGGCGGGCGCAGGCCGCCGCCGCGACCGCGACCACCAGGTCGGCCTGGTGGCTCAGCGTCACCACGATCTCCTCCAGGCCCGCCTCGTCCGCGATCTCCGCCGCGCCGCCGCCCAGGGTCACCAACGGCGCTCCCCAGTCGTCGTTGGTCACCTCGATGTCACGCCAGCGCAGGCCCTGGCCGAAGCCACGACCCAGCATCTTGCAGGTGGCCTCCTTGACGGAAAACCGCCCGGCCAGCCGTTCCAGGGACCGTTCGGCACCCATCCGGGCGGCCTGCTCGAGCTCCACCGGGGTGAAGACCAGCGTCCGGTACCGGTGGTGCGCCGCGACCTCCGCGAACCGCGGGATCGACATCAGGTCCACGCCGATTCTCATCCACTCCGCCCCCCGAGCAAGCTCGCCGTGGCCGCGGGCACCAGCCGCACCGCGGAGACGTCGACCGCGAGCAGGGAAAGCCAGCCCTCACGCAGCGGTCCGCGCGTGTGGAGCAGGACGCGGTCGCCGTCGGCGACCACGCCTTCGGCCAGTGCCGCGCAGAAGGCCAGCCACGCGTCGCACGGGCCGCGGCCCGTGAACCGGTGGCCGCCCGTCAACGCGGGTTTCCCTTCCCCGCAACCGGAAACCGTCAACGCCGACGCGCCGCGCCGCACCCGCACTCCGACCGCCGCGAACCGCGGGTGACCGCAGGCCGCGTCGGCGAACAGCGGCTCGTCGCAGACCACCGCCGTCGCCTCGGTCTCGACCGCCCACTCCAGCAACCCGAAGACGGCCGTGCCGCCGAGCTCGTCGAGGTGGGAGAGGCCGACGTCCTCGCCTTCCCAGCCGCTGTGGTGCACCAGTCCCGCCAGCGCGGCGACATTCGGATCGCGCAACGGTCCCGAACGCACGAAGAACAACGGCTGCGGCACCGCGGGCGGCCCGAGGGCGGCGAGCACCTGCGCGGTGACGTCGACGTCGTCGTCCTCCGGGATCCGGACCATCAGCCGGGACAGCGGGATGCCGGCGGCGGCCAGCCGCTCCGGCGGCACCAGGTCGGCCGCGCCGGGCAGCGTCGACAGCGGCACGTACTCCTCGCGCCGGGCCGCGGCGAACGCGATCGTGTCGATCCCGAGGTCAGGCATCCCTACCTTCTTTCTTGGGTCGGCCCGGGCCAGTCGTAGGGTCCGGGGGACCCGTGGGGTGCCGGGTATGGCTTTCAGGCATCTGCCGCTGGGATGGCTCCCGCCGATTGGCCGCCCGGCACCCCCTCGACGACCCGGCCGCTGATTGAGAATTGCGATCCGGTCGCTGCGTAGGGATAGGCCGGCGAGGTCGTCTACGGGAGACCATGCTGTCGAGGGCAGGGAGATGCGAGTGGAACGTGCGTGGGCCGGGGTGGACATCGGCAAGGGACACCACCATGCCGTGGTGATCGACGCCGACGGCGCCCGGATGCTGTCGCGCCGAGTGATCAACGACGAGCCGGCGTTGCTGGAACTGATCGGCCAGGTCACGGCCTTGGCCACCGAGGTGCGCTGGGCCGTGGACGTGAGCACCGGTGGCGCCGCATTGCTGCTGGCGCTGCTGGTTGCCCACGGCCAGCAGGTGTTCTACCTGTCCGGCAACCAGGTCAACAGCGCCGCCGGTGGTTACCGCGGTGAAGGCAAGACCGACGCGAAAGACGCCGCGATCATCGCCGATCAGGCCCGGATGCGCCGGGACCTGACCGCGCTGCGCGTGGACGAGCAGCTGATCGTGGAGCTGCGGATGCTGGTCGCCCGCCGCCGTGACCTCGCCGCCGACAGGGTCCGCATGGTCAATCGACTGCACGATCAGCTGCTGGCCTTCAGCCCCGCTCTCGAGCGAGTGCTGGATCTGACCAACCGCGGGCCGCTGATCCTGCTCACCCATGTCCAGACACCGGATGCGATCCGCCGGCTCGGCGTGGCCGGGCTCGAAGAATGGCTGCGGTCGCAGAAGGTGCGCAGCGCCGCCGCACTGGCCACCGCGGTCGCGGCAGCGGCTGATTCCCAGCACACCACACTGCCGGGCCAGCAGCTGGCCGCACAGCTGGTCGCGGACATGGCGAAGGGAGTGATCTCCCTCGATGAGCAGCTCAAGCAGACCGACAAGCTCATCGAGGGCCGGTTTCGCCGCCACCGCCACGCCGCCGTTCTGTTGAGCATGCCCGGCATCGGCGTGCTGCTCGGCGCGGAATTCCTGGCCGCCACCGGCGGCGACATGACCGCGTTCGCCTCCGCCGACCACCTGGCCGGTTACGCCGGCCTGGCCCCGGCACCACGAGACTCCGGCCGGGTCAGCGGGAACCTGCACCGGCCCCGCCGCTATCACCGCGGCCTGCAACGCGCGCTTTACACCTCCGCGCTGGTCAGCATCAGCTGCAACGACCAGTCCAGAACCTTCTACGACCGCAAGCGAGCCGAAGGCAAACGCCACATCCAGGCCGTGCTCGCCCTGGCACGCCGCCGCGTCAACGTCCTGTGGGCACTGCTGCGCGACAACCGCTGCTACCAGACAGCAACGCCGTCCACCACTGCCACTGCCGCTTGACATGATCACTCTTGACAAGGTCATTGAGGATCGGCGTCTCCCGCCTGGTACCCGCGCGCCACGTGCAGGCGGTGGATGTTGCTGGTGCCCTCCATGAACTCGAACGCGTGCACGTCCCGCGTCCACTTCTCCAGCAGCGGGTGCTCGATCAGGCCGGCCGGGCCGAGCGCGGCCGACGCCCAGTGCGCCGTCCCCACCGCCAGGCCGACCGCGCCGAGCTTCGCCGCGCTGGAGAGGTAGCCGCGCTCGGGGTCGCGGTCGATCCGCGCCGCCGCCTCGTACACCAGCTCCCGGCCCGCTTCGGCGCGGGCGAGGGCGAGCTGGCCGCCGGGGGCGTTCTTCCGGTGCTCCAGCACGTACTCGACCATCGCCAGCGCGGTCCCCACGGCGGACGCGGCGATCCGGACCCGCATGTGGTTGAACGTCGTGATGGCGGCGAAGATCCCCCGCCGCGTCGCCGGCAGGTGGTCGCCCAGCATGCGCCCGGCCGGAATGGCGACGTCCGAAAAGGACAGCCGGCTGATGTAGGCGCCGCGGAGGCCGATCATGTCGAGTTTCTCGCCGTGCCAGCCGGGCGCCGGGACCTCGACCAGCGCCGCGCGAATCGACAGCGCGCCGCGGCCGGTGCGGCCGAACACCACGCCGACGCTGCCGCGGGCGGCGTTGCCGACGTAGCACTTGCCGCCGGTGAGCCGCCAGCCGTCGCCGTCGCGGTCGAAGCGGGTCTCCATCGCCGTCGCGTCGTTGCCGCGGCCCTCTTCGGTCATCGCGAAGAACGACCAGCGGCGGCCGCCGTGCATCCGGGTGAAGAACCACTCCTGCTGCTCGGGCGTGCCGAGCAGCTCGACGAACACCCCGGCCAGGCCGGGTGACGGGCAGGCCAGGATGGCCCCGACGTCCCCGCGGGCCAGTTCGATCAGCCCGGCGACGTTCTCCAGGCACGAACCGCGCTCCATCGCCCGCAGCAACGGCGTCGACGGCAGCGACTCGCGGTACTGCGGCGGCGTGTCGGCCTGCCGCACCATCTCGAACACGGGCGAGTTGTAGTGCTCCTCCATCGCGTCCGGGTCGACGTCGATGGCCAGGGCCCGCGACCGCAGGTCCACGGCCGCCTCCCGGCTCAGGTCGCGGACGGCGCGGACGCGTTCGCTCAGCTCGATCATGCCGGTTCTCCTTCCGGTTCCCGGTCCACCCAGGTGCCGGCCACCAGGGCCGAGACGTAGAGCGACCGCGCGGGTGAGGTGGCCAGGAAGCCGGAGGCGCCGAGGTGCTGGGCCACCCGCCAGCCCAGCTCGTCGAGTTCGCGGTGGACGTCGGCCACGGCGACCGGGTGCCGCTGCGAGCGCACCTGGGCGCGCAGCCGTTCCACCGCGGCCATCACGTCGCCGATCGCGCCGGCGATCAGCTGCTTGCGGATCAGCGGTTCGTCGCCGCTGGTGCGGTTCGACAGGTGCTCGACGACGTGGTCGAGCACCGAGCGCAGCACCCCCAGCCGGACCGCGGCCAGGTGCCGGCCGAAGTCGGCCAGCTCGTGGGCGTCCCGCTCCTCGCGGGGACGGCCCGGGGTGGCGAGGAAGACGATGTCCTCGCGGTCGGCCAGGCTGTGCGTGCGCACTTCGGCGCCTTCGGGGACGGCCGCGGCGGGCACGGCCGCGTACCGGCCGGGGGCCAGCCGGTCGGCCGGGGTGGCGGGCAGGGCCCGCGCGAGGCCGGCGGCGAGGCCGTCGCTGCGTGCGGTGCGCTCGCATTCGAGCAGGCTGGTGGTCACTTCTCCTCCACGACCTCGACGATCACCGACTGGAAGTAGGCGCCCTGGCCCACGGAGACCAGGGCGCAGCGCTGTCCGGGACGCAGCCGGCCGGCCGCGTCGGCGTGCTGCAGGGCGAGCAGGGAGTCGACCCCGAAGTTGTGCCCGCGCTCGGCGACCAGGTCCAGGGGGATCCGGTCGAACGGGAACCCGGACAGCCCGCTGAAGGTGCGCCAGAACATCCGGTTGGACAGGTCCGGCAGCACCCAGTCCACATCGGACAGGGTGAGGCCGGCATCCCGCGCCGCGGCGCCGACGACGGCCACCGCCTGCTCGCAGCAGACCTTGCCGAAGAGCGTGAACTCCTCCTTGGTCATGCGCAGGCTGCGGTGAAACCGGGTGTCGCGGGTGCTCGCGCCGCCGAGGTACCGGTAGCGGGCGGGCCCCCGTCCGACCACGAGAGCCGCGGCGGTGTCACCCGCGACGGTGGTGCCCGGGATGTAGCGGCCGCGGTCGCTCGCGCTGCCTTGGTCGCCGCCGAGCACGAGCACGCGGTCGTCCGGGGCCGCGCCGGGCCGGGCCAGGTAGCGCCGGGCGAGTTCGACCGAGCGCAGCACCGACGTGCAGTTCACGTGCGACACCCCGAAGAACGGGACGCCCGGCAGGCCGAGCGCGGCGCGCAGCCGGTCCGGGAACTCCCCGCACAGGTCCAGCTCGGCGATGAGCAGCGTGTGGCCGTAGAGCACCAGGCTCGCCGGCCCGCCGCCGAGCGCGGCCCGCCCGGCCTCGGCCAGGTGGTCCGCCATCCGCTCGCCCGGTGCGAGCACCGGGCTGTCGCGCAGGCCGTAGATGCGGCCGAACATGCGCCGCTCCAGCGGTTTGGCGCCCGACCGCACGAGCACGTCGTCGACGGCCTCGACGCGGCCGGGCAGCCGCACGGCGACCCGGGACAGCCCCGTGTCCATCAGCGTTCCCTCCCGAGGTGACGCGTGTCGGCTCCCTGATCACGCGTGTCGACCCTTCGCGCACGGGCCAAATCCGGCAACCGCGCCCCCATCAGTGCTCCCTCCCCGGCACGAGCAGGCAGCTGCAGAACGTCCCGCTCGCCGGTTCGAAGTCGGCCAGCAGGACCGGTTCGGCCAGCGGCCACAGGCGGGCCAGTCCCGCCCACACGCCCGTGCACCACAGGTCCGGCACCGCTTCGACGCGGCTGGCGTACGGGGTGCCGTCGAGCCGCTTGGCGAGGCCCGCGCCGGCCAGGACGCGGACGCCCGGGTGCCGGTAGAGCACGTCCGCCAGAGCCAGGGTGGCCGTGTGCGGCCCGGTCCCGCCGAGCCGCACCTCCTCCAGCTCGGTCACGGCGACGTCGCCGGTCGCGCCGGCCTGCAGCAGCACCGCCGCGTCGGGGCGGTGGGTGGCCGGGTGGCCGCTGTCCCACAGCACGGCGTTCTGGTCGAACACCAGCAGCGCCGCCGAGGACGCCTCGCCGAGCCGGCACAGGCCGTCCAGCAAGCGCAACGCCGTGAACGCCGCCCCCGGCCCCGGCCCGGCGACCGAACACGGCTCCGGGTTCCCGGGCAGGCGTCCGGCCAGGTAGCAGCCGGCGACTTCCGAGTGGTACAGGTCGGGCGAGTGGTAGGCGAGCACCACCGCGTCCAGTGGCGGCAGCGGGGTGCCCGCATCCGCCAGGAGGGCCTCGGTCATCTCGATGAACCCGTTGCCGGTGCGGGCCAGGAAGTCCTCCTGGTCCGCCGCGGCGCCGAAGGTCTCGACCATCAGCCGGGCCAGTTCCGGGCGCATCCCGAACACCGGCTTGGCGCGTTCGGTGAACACCCGGTGCGTCACGCCGCTCAGGTGCACCCCGGCCGGGCGCGGGGGGCTCGTGGCCCGCCCCGGCGGCGCGAGTGTTTGCAGGGACATGGCTCAGACCGCCGCGGCGGCCCTGGCGAAGGCCGACTCGATGTAGTCGGTCAGGCTGCCGACCGTGCGGAAGACCTCCGGGCCGAGCTCGTCCGGGTCGATCTCGAGGCCGATGGTGTCCTCGAGGCTCATCAGCAGCTCGATGACGCTGGTGGAGTCGAGCGCCAGGTCCTCGAACAGGCGCAGCTCCGGGGTGACGCCGCCGATCTCCTTGTTGAGTACGGCGGACAGGGCGATCTCCAGGTGGGCGACGATCTCGGTGCGGTTCATCTCGGCTCACTTCCCATGCTGTCGGTAAGGGGCTGGTGCAGGTGCTGCTTGCGCAGCAGGTCCGCGGGCTCGTCGCGGTCGCGGACCAGGAAGGCCGCACCCCCGCGCACGAGCACCTCGGCGGGGAACCCGTGGCTGAGGAACAGCCCGGGCGAGGCCGACGGCCCGTAGGCGCCGGAGTTCAGGACGCCGACCAGGTCGCCGGGGCGCAGGTCGGGCAGTTTCACCTGCTTGAGCAGGGTGTCGTTGGGCGTGCACAGCGGGCCGGTGACGGTCCACGGGCCCGGCTCGACGGTGTCGTCGGTGTCCTCGCCCGCGGCACGCGGGGTGAGCAGCACGGCCGGGAAGTTGCGCTTGACGAACGACCCGATGCCGACGGCCGCCATGTGGTGGTGGGTGCCGCCGTCCGCGATCGCGAACCGCTCCCCCATCGACTCCTTGACGTACCGGACGCCGAGCACGTAGACCCCGGCGCGGCCGGCCAGGAACCGGCCGGACTCCATGATCAGCCGGGTCGCCGGGTGCGCCCGGTGGAACGCCTCCAGCATCGGGTTGATCTCGGCGGCCACGTCGGCGGCGTCGAGGTCGTCCTCGCCCTCGAAGTACGCGACCCCGAGCCCGCCGCCGATGTCGACCGCTTCCAGGCGGATCCCGGTCTCGGCGGCGACCCGCTCGGCCAGGTCCAGGGCGTAACGCGTGTTCTTGCCGATGACCTCGGCGTCGAGGATGCGCGTGCCCATGTAGACCTGGATGCCGGCGACGTCGGCGTGGCGGTACTCCGCCAGCCGCGGTCCGGCGGCGAGGACCTGAGCCTCGTCGATGCCGAACTGGCGGGGCTTGCCGCCCATGGTCAGCCGGGAGCCGCTGATCGCGCAGGTCGGGTTGATCCGCAGCAGCACCCGCTGCTGCTTCCCGAGCTCGGCGCCGAGCCGCTCGATGTCGTCGAGCTCGTCGAAGGACTCGCAGACGATGGCGTAGACGCCGGTGTCCAGGCACGCCCGCAGCTCCTCCTGGCTCTTGCCGGGGCCCAGGAAGATGATGTCGTCGGGCCGTGCACCGGCCTTCAGCACGGTCTGCAGCTCCACAATGGACGAAACCTCGGCGCGTGCGCCACCGTGGTGCAGGGCGGCGAAGACGCTGATGTTCGGGTTCGCCTTGAGCGAGTAGAACACCTCGATCGCCGGGTGCAGCACCGCGCGCAGGCCGGTGATGGTGTCGTGCAGGACGTCGCCGTCGTAGACGTACAGCGGCGTGCCGAACCGCTCGGCGAGGTCCTGGTAGTCGATGTCGGTCATGCGTCCTCTCCTGCCATGGCGGCGAGGCGGCGCTCGGCCTCGGTCCGGACGGCGAGGGCCTCCTCGGGCGAGTCCCCGACGCAGATCGCGTAGAGCCGGCCGTGGAAGGAGCCTTCGCCGGTGTTCGCGGCGTTGAGCGTCGCGAAGTTGTTGACCAGCACGCCGGTGTCGCCGGCGCCGGTGAAGAACAGGTCGCCGAGCGCGGCTTCGACCTCGGCGAAGGTGTGCTCGCGCTGCAGCTTCAGCGAGAAGGTCGCCGCGATGGCGTGCCGGCCGTCCGGGATGAACTTCTCGGCGATCCGGCTCTGGTAGGTCGACATGTTGAACCGGGCGTTGATCTCCAGGCACGGGTAGAGGGTGCCGTCGGCGGCGAGCATCGCGTCGACGCCGACCATCCCGAAGAACCCTTCCTCGTGCAGCGCCTTGCCGATTTTCTCGACGGCTTCGGCCAGCTCCCGCGCCGCGACGGGCGGCAGCTCGACCGGGAAGCGGTGGCCCTGGTGCACGCCGTTCTTCAGGACGGCGGCCTTGACCGTCTCGAACCGGACGCCGCCGGTGCGGGAGACGACGAACTGGTAGTTGAGGTCCTGGGCGTGCTCGATCCAGGACTCGACCACCAGGTTCGCGGGCGCGTCGGCGCCACGCCGCTCGATCAGCCGCAGCAGGCGGTTCGCACCACGCTCGTCCTCGACGACGACCATGCCGCGCCCGGAGACACCGAGCGACTCCTTGACCACGACCCGGCCGCCCAGCGCCAGCTGCGCGGTGAGGGCGTCCCGCAGCTCGCCGACCGTGTGCACCACCCGGCCGGGCACCTGGCGCAGGCCGAGGGCGTCGACCAGACCGCGGCTGAACACCTTGCCGTTGACCGCCTTGCAGATCTGCGCGGTCGACCCGGCCAGCGGCAGCCCGGACTCCTTGGCCAGTGCCTCCTCCGACGCCGAAATGCCCAGCGGCATCAGGTAGGTGTTGCCGTCGGCCAGCTCCCGCAGCCTGCCGAGGAGTTCCGGCGAGTTGAGGGCGTCCTCGGTCACCATCGCGTCCGGGTCGTTGTGCTCGGCGATCAGCGTCGTGCCGTCGGCCGCGCCGATCCGGGCGAGGTAGCCGGCGAACGCGGCGTCCATGGGTGCCTTCAGCACCACCAGGTCGCCCTCGCCGGCCAGCAGCGCGCCCATCTCCTCCATGCGGTTGACCGTGGCCCCCGCGAACGAGATGCCGGCGCCCGGCAGTTTCGGCTCGCCCACCGCCCAGCTGCGTTCCACCTCGAAGTTGTTGACGAAGACGAACCGCGCACCGGCGTCGCCGGTGAGGTCCTTCTTCAGCCGTGCCACGAAATTCATCCCTGGTTCCCTTCTCCGATCTCGACGACGGCCGCCGCGAAGGTCGCCCCGAGGCCGGCCGAAGCCAGCAGCACGAGGTCCCCCGGATCGACCCGCCCGTCCGCGCGCGCCGCCGCCAGGTTGATGAACGGGTCGGAGCTGTAGCAGTGGGCGTACTTCCCGACGTTGTCGAGGAACACGCGGTCCCGCGGCACGCCGAGCGTGCCGGTGATGCGTTTCCACGACAGCTTGTTGACGTTGTGCGGCAGGATGGCGGCGATGTCCGTGGCCTCGACCCGGGCGTCGTCGAGGGCGTCCTGCATGACCTGGGCGAGCGCGTCCGGGTAGACGTGCTTGTACTGCAGCTGCAGGGCTTCGTCGCAGTCGATGCCGCGGTAGAACTGGCCCAGCACGGTCAGCGCGCGCCCGAGGACGCGGTCGCCGCGCGGGTCCGGCCCGAGCAGCACCGCGGCGGCGCCGTCGCCCTGGATCGTGGTGTCGCGGATCAGCCGGGCCTCGTGCATCAGCACCTTGTCGCCGGTGAGCACGAGCACGCGGTCGCCGGGGGCCGCGGTGGCCAGCAGCGAGCGAGCCACGTGCAGGGCGTGGATGCCGACCACGCAGTTGAGGTGCGACAGGCTGAACGCGGTCGCGCGGTGCAGCCGCAGCCGCGTCCGCACGTCCTCGAGGAGGCCGGGCGTCGCGACGGCGACGTGCTGCATGGTGTGGGCGTGGACCAGGAACCGGACCGAGTCGCGGTCGGTTCCGGCCAGCACCCGTTCCCCGGCGCCGGCCAGCAGGTCGGCCAGTTCGAGGCCGTCGGCGACGGCGACCCGGTCGAGGCCCAGGAAGCGGGTGAAGAAGCGCAGCTGGGTCGCGTCGAGGCCGAGCGGGCCGGCCAGGTCCGCGACCGGCAGGCTCGTCTCCGGCACGAACGACGCCACCCGTTCCAGCCGGGGTGCTTCGAGCAGGGACATGATTTCCTCCTCTTCGTCCGGCTCAGCCGCGGGCCGGCACGAGCTCGTGCGCGAGTGCGGACAGGGGACGGGTGGTGGTGAACGGGACGAGCCCGGCGCTCCAGCCGCGCTCGTGCAGGGCTTCGACCACGCGGGGCAGGCGCAGCACGCGGCCGCCCGCGCCGAGGTAGCTGCGGGCCGGATCGACTTCCCCGAGGCCGTTGACCTCGGCGACGACGTCGACGAGCACCCGCTCGGCGGGCGCGGTGCCGGTGCGCTCGGGTTCGGCTTCGGACCGGGTCCGCCGCGGCTCCGGCGGGGCGAACCCGATGAGCGCGGCGGCCTCGCTGACGCGCAGGTCGGTGCCGGGGTCGCGGTGGGCCTCGACGAGCCGGGCGTAGCCGCGCAGGAAGTGTTCGACGGCGTCGGCGTCCATCACCGCGTCCAGGGCCTGCAGAGCGAGGGTGATGCCGTCGGCCCATTCGTAGATGCGCAGGTAGCTGTCGGAGCCGGCGCGCGCCCAGTCGGCGGGGGCCGCGCTGACCGCGTACCGGTCGCGCTTGGTGCGGCACGAGCGCGGCGCGTTGTCGAGGAAGTTCAGCTCCGCCACCACCCGCACGTTCTTCTCGGCGACGAGCTCGTACACGCGGTCGTAGGGCACGTGCGCGTGCGTCATCGCCTGGCTGACGCGGGTCGCGGACTCCTTGACCACGGCCGAGAACCGCGGATCGCCGCCGAGGTCGGCGACCACCGGCGTCGGGTAGGACAGGCACGTGACGGTGCCGCCGAAGCCGCTGGCGTCCCGCTGGCTGGTGTACATCCGGTGCGCGACCAGCGTCTGCCCGGTGTAGGCGGCGAGCGTGACGGCATAGGCGGCCAGGTGGACGGCCGAGGGCCACACGTGTTCGCGCGCCGCGATGGCCCGGGAGGCGGACAGCAGCGACGGGACGGTGAAAGAGGCGCTGTGCGCGGCTCCGGATGCCTTGCGGCGCTTCGAGAAGACGTCGGCGGGCAGTTTCCGGACGACTTCGCGCCAGTGGCTCAGCGCCGGTTCGAGGTCGGCCTCGGTGCGGCTCTCTTCGAAGCGCGCGAGGTCGACCGGCTGGTGTTCGACCGGGTCCAGCACGGCGGGCCGGCCCTCGGTGCGCGCGGCCAGCAGCTCGTCGAGCTCGGCGGCGATGCGGTCGAGGGCGACGTCGTCGAAGGCCAGGTGGTTGAAGACCAGGTGCAGCCGGACCAGGCGGCCGCCGTCGGTGACCACGCAGGCCCGCAGGGGCCACTCGCGGGCCAGGTCGAACGGGGTGCGGGTGAGGCCCACGATGACGTCCACGGCGTCCTCGGTGGTCGCCTCGATCACCGGTTGCGGCGCCGGCGGCTGCACGACCTGGCGCGGCCAGGAACGCCCGTCCGCCGCGGTGCCGGTCAGGTCGTAGACGGTGCGGAGGACCTCGTGCCGGCGCACCAGGTGCGTCAGCGCCGTGCGGACGGCCGCGACGGTGCAGCCCGCGGGCAGCGGGTAGCTGGTGCCGATGTGCGCCTCGTGCCGGGACGGCGCCGGCACCCGCAGGTACCGCAGCAGGTGGTGGTGCTGTCCCCAGCAGAGGTTCGCGCTCTTCGTCACGTGTCCTCCAACCCTGAATCGTCGTACGCCGATGGTGGGCGGCCGCGGCGCAAATGGTTAGCCCCTGGCGGTGGCACGTTCTCCGTGGCACGAACATGACACCGGGAGGCGAACGGTTTTCCTTGACCCGCAACGGTTCGTCGGTGAATCTGGGTTGGCCCGCCGGAATGCGTTCCGGATCTGCGGGGGAAATCCCACCGAAAAGAATGAGGAGCACTCATGTCGAAGGAAGCCTCGAAGGTCGCCAGCAAGGTCGCGTCGAAGGTCGCCAGCAAGGAGGCCTCCAAGGAGGCGTCCAAGGAGGCCTCGAAGGTCGCTTCCAAGGAGGCGTGACGCCGCGGCGGGATGGCGGCGCGGGTGCGCCGCCGTCCCGCCGAACCGGGCACTTTCACGTGGAAGTGCCCGTCTCGTGGCCACCGCGGGCGCGGCACTTTCACGTGAAAGTGCCGTTCCCGCGGCTCCCTCGCCACCACCGGCTCCGCCCGCTCGCCCGCCCAACGTCAGGAATGAGTCATTCACTGCACCGCACGCCCACCGGACGTCAGGAATGAGTCATTCACTGCGTCCCACGCCAGGAATGAGTCATTCACTGCGCCACACGCGCGCCGGATGCCAGGAATGGGTCATTCACTGCATCCGCCGTCCGCCCATCAGCCCGGGAGGGGCCATGACCTCGATCGCGCCCGTCGCGCCGCCCGCCGCCGCGCCGGTGGACCGTGCGCTGCCGCGCTGGTCGGCCCGCGCCTGCGCGGAGGCCGACCGGACCGCCGTGCTCGCGCTGTTCGCCGACCCCGGCTTCTTCTTCCGCTCCGACCGGCCGGACACGCGGCCCGAGTGGGAAATCCGGCGGCTCCTCGGCGACGACACCCGCGTGCTCTGCGCCGACGGCGAGCCCGTCGGCCTCTACGCCCTCGAGCACGAAGGCAGCGAACACGGCTGCCACTACGTCCTGCACCTGCGCCTGCGCTCCGACGCCCCGACCCGCTGGTGGCGTGCCGCCTACCGCGAGATCGTGCGGGCGCTGCGGTGGCGTCACGAGCTGGTGCGGCTGTCGGTCCGGTTCCCCGAGTTCGACCCCGCCGGCCTCGCCTTCGCGCGGGAAGCGGGCCTCACCGAAGAGGGCACGCTCGCCGGCGTGACCACCCACGAAGGCCGCCGCCGTGGCACGGTCTTCTTCTCGCAGGTTTGGGCGGAGTCATGAAACTGCGTGGATACCGCGACACCGACCGCGGCCTGCTGAGCGGGCCGTGGCTCGCCGGTGAGCTCCTCGGGCTGCCCCTCGACGACTGGCCCGCGCTCGCCGAGCCGACCGAGGTCCCGCCGCCGGCCGGCGACGACGAAGAACTGTGCGTCACCGACGGCGCCTTCGTCCGCTACACGGCCATCGACTGGGTGCACCGGCGGGCCCGTGTCGAAATCGGCGTCCACAGCGGACTGTCCGAACTGGACGAGCTACTGGCCGCCGCCGTCGAACACGGGTTCACCGGGCTGAACCTGCGCCGCCTGCACGGCTGGGTCACCCCGGCCGCCCGGCCCGGCCCGGCCGCGCTGGCCGCGGCGGGCTTCCGGCGCGAAGCGGTCGTCCCGGCCGCCACCTGGTTCGACGGCGCACCCGCCGCACGGGAGATCTGGGGGACGATCCGCCATGACTGAGCTCAGGCCGCTTTCGCCCGCCGAGGCCGCGCAGGGACTGCGCCGCGCGGGTGACGCCGCGCGCGGGTTCCTCGGCACCGATCCGGTGACGCAGAACGACGCCCTGCTCGTGCGCGAGCTCATCCGCCGCGAAGCGCAGGTGTACGCCGCCGGCGGCGCGCTCGTCGGCTGCGTGCCGAACCGGGCGCAGCCGCGCCAGGCGTACGTCTCGAGCACGTCCGCCGGCCCGGAGCCAGTGCGCGCGCTGCTCGGGCACCTCACCACCTACCAGCGCCGGACGTCCTTCGTCGCGCTGGTCCCCGAAGGCGGGGCCGCCGCCTTCCTCGGCGCCGGGTTCGCCCGCGGCGGCGTCCTGCCCGGCCACCACTACGCCGGCCACGCGTTCCACGACGTGCTGGTCCTGGTGAAGGAGGAGTCATGCCGATCGTGACCGTCCGGCACTTCACCGAAGAGGACGTCCCGCTGCGCACGGAACTGCTGCGCGAGGCGCGGTTCACGGCGAACCTCACGGACTTCGCCGTCGGCTCGGACGACGACGGCCTGCAGGCCCGGCAGCTGCGCACCATCACCGAGGAACAGCGCACCAAGCGGATCTTCACCGTGTGCGGCTCGCACGGCCGGGTGATGGGGTTCGCGTGGATCACCTCGATCGACTGGCGCGCGCAGCGCTGCGAGCTGTCCTTCGGTGTGCTGCCGCGCGACCGCGGGCTCGGCGCGTTCGCCGTCTACGCGGTGCACAAGCACCTGCGCGACGAGCTCAACATGCGCGTGATCGTCAACCAGGTCCTCACGCACAACACCATGTTCCTGTCCGCCGAAGCCCTCGAGGCCCAGCACCAGGTGCGCTGCGAGCGGGACTCCTACACCGTCGGCGAATGGCGGACGGCGTGCTATTGGACCCTGTCCGACGAGGACATCCGGCAGCACGAGGCGTCCGCCGAGGAACGCCGCCGGGCGCTGGCCGAGCGGATCCGCGCGCGGATCGAGGCCCGGTCGTGACCGGGCGGGCCGGGTACCTGCGCACGGCCGCGATCTCCGGCGACACCCTGTACTTCGCGTGCGAGGACGACCTCTGGTCGGTGCCCGCCGAAGGCGGCCGGGCGCACCGCCTGACCGCGGGCCCCGGCGAAGCCCGGCGGCCGCGGATTTCCCCGGACGGCACGGAAATCGCGTTCGTCGGCACCTACGACGGGCCGGCCGAGGTGTACGTCATGCCGGCCGAAGGCGGCCCGCCCCGGCGGCTGACCTACCAGGCCGGGCGCTGCGTCACCGTCGGCTGGCACCCGCACACCGGCGAAGTGCTCTACGCGACCGACGCCGAGCAGCCGTCCGGCTTCGGCGCCCGCCTGTTCTCGGTGCCGTCGGCCGGTGGTCCCGCGCGGCCGCTGCGGCTCGGGCCGGCCGACACGATCGCCTTCGGGGACGGCGTCGTCGTCGGCCGCAACACCGCGGATCCCGCGCGGTGGAAGCGCTATCGCGGCGGCGGCACCGGCGAGCTGTGGTACGCCGAAGCCGAGGCCGGCCCGTTCACGCGGCTCGTCGCGCTGCCCGGGAACGTCGCCGACCCGTGCTGGGCGGGCGGCCGCGTCCACTTCATCAGCGACCACGAGGGCATCGGCAACGTCTACTCGTGCCTGCCCGACGGCACCGACCTGCGCTGCCACACCGACCACCACGACCACTACGCGCGCGGGCTCGCCACCGACGGCACCCGGCTGGTCTACACCGCGGGCGCCCGGCTGCACCTGCTCGACGCCCGCGGCGCGCGCCCGGTCGAGGTGGACCTCGGCGGCGCCGCACCGCAGCGCGGCCGCCGGTTCGCCCCCGCGGGCGAGTACCTCGACGGCGCGCGCCTGTCCCCCGACGGCACCCGGCTCGCGGTGACCGCCCGCGGCAAGGCGTTCACCTTCGAGCACTGGTCCGGCCCGGTCCGCGGGCACGGCCGCGCCGACGGCGTCCGCTACCGGCTGCTGCGCTGGCTGGCCGGCGGGCGGCAGCTCGTCGCCGTGGCCGCCGACGAGAGCCCGGACGAGCGGATCGTGCTGATGGACGCCGAGGGCGGCGAGGACGCCCCGGTGCTGGTCGCCGGCGGCGTCGGGCACATCACCGAGCTGACCGCCTCCCCGGCGTCCGGGCTGGTCGCCTTCGCGACCAGCCGCCAGCGCGTGTGGATCGTGGACACCGCCGACGTGCTCCCCCGGCCCCGGCTGCTCGACGCGAGCAAGCACGAGCGCATCGAGGACCTCGCGTGGTCACCCGACGGCCGGTGGCTGGCCTACACGTTCCCGGAGTCGCCGCGCACGTCGTCGATCAAGCTCGCCGACACCGCGTCCGGGCGCACCCACCGGGTCACCGAGCCGGTGGTGCGGGACGCGCGCCCGGCGTTCGACCCGTCCGGGCGGTACCTGTACTTCCTCGGCCAGCGCGACCTCACGCCGGAGCTGGACCAGGTGCAGTTCGACGTCGGGTTCCCGTTCGGCTCCCGGCCGTACCTGATCACGCTGCGGGCGGGCGATCCCTCGCCGTTCGAGACGCGGTCCGCGGTGCCCGGCCAGGCGCTGCCCGCCCCGCGCGGCGACGGCCGGGTGGCGGTCGACCTGGACGGGATCTCCCGGCGGGTGGCGGCCTTCCCCGTTCCCGAAGGCCGCTACAGCGACATCGCGGCGCTGCCCGGGCGGGTGCTGCTGCTGTCGGTGCCACTGGCCGCGCCCGACCCGGCGCACCCGGACTCCGGCGCCGAAGGCACGGTGTCGCTGGTGGACCTGGGCACCGGCCGGGTCACCGCGGGCTGCCTCGGCGCGGTCGATGAGCTGGACGTGCGCGGCGACGTCGTGCTGCACCGCACCGACAGCCGGTTGCGGGTGCTGCGCGCCGCCGTCGCCGGCGACCCGCCCGACGGTGAAGAACCGGGCCCGGCGACGGGCTGGGTCGACCTCGGGCGCGTCAAGGTCCCGTTCGACCCGTCCGCGGAGTGGCGGCAGATGTTCCGCGAAGCGTGGCGCCTGCAGCGCGAAGGCTATTGGGACGCGCGGATGTCCGGCCTCGACTGGGACGCGGTGTACGACCGGTACGCGCCGCTCGCGGAGCTGGTGTCGTGCCGGGCGGAACTGTCGGACCTGATCTGGGAGCTGCACGGCGAGCTCGGCACGTCACACGCGTTCGAGCGCGGCGGCGAGTACCGCGCCGGGCCGGACGAAGCGCAGGGCTTCCTCGGCGTCGACTGGGACACCGACGGCTCGTCCTGGCGGATCGCCCGCATCCTGCGCGGCGACCCGTGGAACCCGAAGGCCGGATCGCCGTGCGCGCGGCTCGGCGCGGACATCCGCGCGGGCGACGAGGTGGTCGCGGTCAACGGCCGCCGCGTCGGCCCGCCGGGCCCCGGCGAGCTGCTGGTCGGGCAGGCCGACCGGGAGGTGGAGCTGACCGTGCGGCGCGCCGGGGCCGAGCACCGCGTCGTCGTCCGGGCGTGTGCCGGCGAGGCGCGGGCGCGGTACCTGGACTGGACGGAGGGCAACCGGGCGTACGTGCGGGCGGTGTCCGGCGGCCGGCTGGGCTACCTGCACGTGCCGGACATGACGCGCAGCGGGTACGCCGACTTCGTCCGCGGGTTCTTGACGGAGCTGGACCGCGACGGCCTGATCGTCGACGTCCGGTTCAACACCGGCGGGCACGTGTCGCCGCTGCTGCTCGACCGGCTGGCCCGCCGCCGCACCGGCACCGAGCACGGGCGGTGGAGCGGGATGGCGCCGTACCCGACGGAGTCACCGCGCGGGCCGATGGCGACGCTGCTCAACGAGCACACCGGGTCCGACGGCGAAATCTTCGCCCACGTCTTCCGTGCGCTCGGGCTGGGTCCGTTGATCGGCAGGCGCAGCTGGGGCGGGGTGATCGCGACCTGGCCGCGGCACCGGCTGGTGGACGGCACGGTGACCACGCAGCCGGAGTTCCGCTACCGGTTCGGCGACGCGGGTGCTTCGCTGGAGAACCACGGCGTGGAGCCCGACCTGGCGGTGGTCCCGGCCCCCGACCGGCTCCTGCCGGGCGAGGACGACCAGCTCGCCGCGGCCGTTGCGCACCTGCTGGCGGAGCTGGGCTCGCCGTCGGACGAGCTGCCCGCGCCGCGGGCGGCCCTGCTGCTGCCGCAGGCGCCATGATCGTCGACGTCTGGCTGGTGCCGGTCCGCCCCCGGCCGGAGTGGCTCGCGCTGCTCTCCGGGGCGGAACGCGCCCGCGCCGCCCGGCTGCCGGCGCCGGTGGCGGACGTGTTCACGGCTTCGCGCGCCCTGCAGCGCCTCTGGGGCGCGTCGGCGATCGGGGTCCCGCCGTCGGAGGTGGTGATCGACCGGGCGTGCGAGCACTGCGGCGACCCGGGCCACGGCCGGCCGCGGCTGAGCGGCGCCCCGGAGTTTTCGGTGTCCCACACGGACCGGTGGCTGCTGCTGGCGGCGGCGGAGAAGGGCCGGATCGGAGCCGACATCGAGGACCCGGCCGCGGCCGCCGACCCGGCGGGGCTGGCCGGGGTGGTGTTGTCGGCTGCGGAACACCGGCAGTTCTCGGCGGCGCCCCCGGCGAAGCGGGCGGGCCGGTTGCTGACGGCGTGGACGCGCAAGGAGGCGGCGATGAAGCTGGCCGGGCTGGGCCTGGCGGCGGCTCCGGCCCGGGTGGATGTGCGGGGGACGCTCGCCCGTTCGGACGTACCGGGCTGGCCCCGTGAGCCGGTGTACCTGGATCCGCTGACGGTTTCGGGCGGCCACGTGGCCGCGCTGGCGACGACGGTGCCGGTTGAGGCGGTGCGCCGTCGCACGGTGGCGGAGCTGGGCCTGCCGGTGGGGGCGAGGGTGCCGTGACCTGGCCGAACTCGCCGCACCCGGCCTCGCGGCACAACCGTGAGCCACCGCGATCGGAGGCAGACCCCAACCCCTGATACCCAATCTGGGTAGCGAGTACCCATGTACGCGCATCTCCGGGAGTGCGAATCTCTTCGGCGTGAGCCAGACAGTAGAGCGCCCCGAGCAGGCCCCCCACGAGGCACCGGCCTGGTGGACCGCCGCTCGCCTTCCCGGCGAGGCCGGCGGCGACCGGCCCGCCTGGGCGCTGCTCGCCGACGGGGTGCTGGCTTCCCTGCCCGCCGAAGGTGACTGGCCTGCCCCCGTCGACGCCGACGGTGACCGGGTCTTCCGCCACGCCGTGCTGCCCTTCGCCGCCGCCACCCGGGCCTTGCTGGTCGAGAGGGAGCCCGCCGCCGAGCGAGTGTGGTCCGGGGTCGAGACCTGGCTGTGCGGGCAGCTCACCGCGCTCGCGGCCCGCACCTTCGTGCTGGAGCTGCACGCGGCGAAGAAGGCCGGCCGGCTGCGCGGCGCCACCGGACGGGACCGCTTTGTCGACTTCCTGCGCCTGCTCGGCAGCCGCGAGTACCTCACCGACGTGCTGGGCCGCCACCCGGTGCTGGCCCGGCTGCTCGCCCAGACCTGCCTGCGCACCGCCGACGCCGTCGCCGAGCTGCTCACGCGGTTCGCCGCCGACCGGGCCGACCTGGGCGCCGGGCTGCTCGCGGGCCGCCCGGCCGAACTGAGCGAATTGACCCTCGGCGCCGGTGACGTGCACTCCGGCGGCCGCGCGGTCGCCGTGCTCGGGTTCGCCGACGGACGGCGGCTCGTCTACAAGCCGCGTCCGCTCGGGCTGCTCGCCCGGTGGGGCGAGCTGCTGCGGTGGTTCGCCGAAGAACGGCCCGGGCTCGCGCCGCGCCCCGTGGGGGTGCTCGCCCGTGACGGTTACGGCTGGGCCGAGTTCGTGCCCGCGCGGCCGTGCGCCGACCAGGCCGGGGTCGAGCTCTTCTACCGCCGCCAGGGTGCGCTGCTGGCCCTGCTCTACGCGCTCGACGCCACCGACATGCACTGCGAAAACCTCATCGCCTGCGGCGACCAGCCGATGCTGGTGGACGTCGAAACCCTGTTCCACCCGGCTTTCACTTCGCTCACCCGCAACGGGCCCGACCCGGCCGCCGCCGCACTGCACCGCTCGGTGGCGCGCACCGCCCTGCTGCCCACGCTGATGCTCGGCGAACACGGCGCGCTCGACGTGTCGGCCTTCGGTGGCGGCAACGGGGAGCAGAGCCCCGGGGAAGTGCCGCACTGGACCGGCGCCGGGACCGATGACATGCGCCTGGCCCGCGGGCCGCGGCCCTACGCCGGCGGCGCGAACCGCCCGGTGCTCGCCGGGGCCGAGGTCGACGCCGGGACGTACCGGCAGAGCCTGCTGAGCGGCTTCCGCGCCGCCTACGAGTCCTTGGTCGACCGCCGCGCCGAACTGCTCGGTGGCGCGCTCGAAGGGTTCGCGGGCGAAGAGATCCGCCTGGTCATGCGGCCGACGCAGGTCTACGCCACGCTGCTGGCCGACGCGACGCACCCGGCCCACCTCGCCGCAGGGGCCGCACGGCCCGCGGCGTTCGCCGCACTCGCCGAAGACCACGGGAAAGCCCACCTGCCCGCCCTCGTGCCCCACGAGATCACCGAACTGTGCGACGGCGACGTGCCGGTGTTCACCACCGCCGCGGGGTCGGTCGACGTCACGACCGGCACCGGTGCCGTCCTGCCCGGCCTGCTGGCCGCGAGTGGTCTCGACCAGGCCCGCGCGAAGATCGCGCAGCTGTGCGCCGAGGACCTGCGCGAGCAGGAGTGGTTCGTGGAGGCCACACTCGCCACCCGCCGCCCGGAGGTGCGCCACGGCGCGGGTGCCCCGCTGCCCGGCGCGGTCGCCGCCGTCGTGCCCGACAGCCAGCACCTGCTCGCACTGGCCTCCGCCATCGGCGACGACCTCGTCGCCCGCGCCGCCCACGACGAGGTGCGGGCCAACTGGGTCGGCCTCGAACTCCTCGACGGACGCCACTGGCTGGTGCTGCCGATGGGCGCCGGGCTCGCCGAAGGCTACTGCGGCACCGCGCTGTTCCTGGCCCAGCTGGGCGAGCTGACCGGCACGTCCCGGTACACCGAGCTGGCCGCCAAGGCCGTGCGCACGCTGCCGATGCTCGTGGAGGTCCTCGCCGAACACCCCGAGCTGGCGCGCGAAGTCGGGTCCGGCGGCTTCTTCGGCCTCGGCGGGATCTGTTACGCCCTGGCCCGCCTGGCCTCCCTCCTCGGCGACCGCACGCTCGCCGGCTGCCTGCCCGCCGCGATCGCCGCGACCGCCGCCGCCGACGCGGCCGCGCCCGTGGGCGTCGGCGAAGGCACCGCGGGCGCCCTCGCCGCGATGCACGCCGTGCACGCCGAAAGCGGGCTGGCCGAAGCGGCCGCGCTGGCCGCGACGCTCTCCCGGCGGCTCGCCGGCGCCCCGCGCCCCAGCGCACCCGGCTTCCTCTGGGGCGCGGCGGGTGTCGACTGGGCGCTCGGCCGCGGCGGCGGGATCACGGCGGAACCGGTCGCCGGCGACCTGGGCTGGTGCTCGGGACTGGCCGGCCGGGTCCTCGCCGCGGCCGCCGGTCCGGGGTTCGCCGCACGGACGGCGGACGCGTTCTCGGCCGCGGTGGCCGCCCGGCCGCCGTCGGCCGACCAATCGCTCTGCCACGGCGAGCTCGGCACCCTCGAAGCACTCGTGGTGCTGGCCGGACAGGGCCACGAACCGTCGGTCTCCGCGCTGCGGAGAGCGACTTCGCGCCTCGTGGGGGCCATCGAAGGACACGGGCTCCAGTGCGGTACTCCGCACGGAGTAGCGAGCCCAGGCCTGCTGACCGGAACCGGGGGTATCGGTTTCGGGTTGTTGCGGGTCGGTTTTGCCGAACAGGTTCCGTCGGTTCTGCTGCTCGAACCGTCGGGACAGCTCCGGAAATAGCCCCGAAACACACCTCATCACAGGAGTGAAGATGCGCAACGACACCAACGCCGGCGAATTCGACGCGACCCCCGCCGGCTCGGAGGCGGACAGCCCGCTCGGCGACGCCACCCCTGGTGCCAGAACGAAGATCGGTGTCCGGGCGGGGATTCTGGCCGGACTCACCCTCGGCGTGGCCAGTGCCGCGGTCGTCACGATGGACATCAGCACCGTGGTGAGCAACCACACGCACGCGTGACGTGCTCGGCACGGCACAAAGCGTGACAACAACCCCAATCCTGCCGTCCGAACAGTGGAATCTCCACCGGAAGACCACCGAATTCGTGACTCCGGTCTCTAAGGTTGGCGCATGCGCACCCGTGCCCCCGCTCTCGTCGGCCGAGCACCGGAGATCGAGGAGATCGAGCGGGTGTTGCGGGACGCTCGCCGCTCTTCGGGATCGGCCGTGTTCGTCACGGGGGAACCCGGCATCGGCAAGACCCGGCTGGCCGCCGAGGCGGTCGGCCACGCCCTCGACGCGGGATTGGTGGTGCTGCGCGGCCGCGGCAGCACCACCGGGCCCGCGGTCCCGTTCCGGGCCCTCACCGAAGCGCTGCTGTCGCTCGCCCGCACCGGCGGCCGCGAGCTGGTCGAACAGCTCGGGCCGTACCGGTCGGTGCTGGGCAGGCTGATCCCGGACTGGGCCGCCGGCACCGACACCGCCGGCGACTCCTCGCTGGTCGTCCTCGCCGAGGCGACGCTGCGGCTCACCGGGCTGGCCGGGGCGGGCCGCGGCTGTCTCTTCGTCGTCGACGACCTCCAGGACGCCGACGTGGAAACCCTCGCCGTGGTGGAGTACCTGGCCGCCAACGTCCGCACGCAGCCGGTGGTCGTGCTGGCCACCCTGCGCGCCGAACCCTCGCCCGCGCTCGAGGCGGCCCACGCCGTCGCCCGGCGCGGCGAGGGGCTCCTCATGCCGCTCGACAGCCTCGGGCCCGCCGAGGTGCGGGACGTCGTGGCGTCCTCGCTCGGCGCCGAGCCGGACCAGGTGTCGGCCGACGTGGCCGAGCGCCTGTTCGCCGACAGCGCGGGCAACCCGCTGGTCGTCGAGGAACTGCTGCACAGCATGGTGGCGGCGGGCGAGCTGGTGAACAGCGCGGCGGGCTGGCGGTTCACCGGCCACGGCCGCAGCGCGGTGCCCTCGACGCTCGTCACGATCATCACCCGCCGCGCCGACCGCCTCGGCGAACGCGGCAAGCAGCTGCTCGCCATCGCCGCGGTGCTCGGCCGCCGGTTCCCGCTGTCGGTGGTGCAACGGGTGAGCGAGCTGGACGACCACAGCCTGTTCGGCCACCTGCAGTCCGCCGTCGCCGCCCAGCTGCTCATCGCCGACGAGCGCGGCGAAGACTGGTACGCCTTCCGCCACCCGCTCACCGCCGAAGCATTGCTGACCCTGCTCAACCCGGCCGAACGCGTGGCGCTGTCGGCGAAAGCGGCCGACGCCGTGGTGGAGCTGCACCCCGACCTGCCGGGCGAGCTGTGCAGCCTGGCCGCGTCGCTGCGGCTGGGCGCCGGGGACCGCTGGGCCGCCGCCGACCTCTACCGCGAGGCCGCGCAGCGCGCGCTGGGCGAAGGCGCGCCCGGGTCGGCGATCGCCGTGCTGGAGCACGCGGTGAACCTGCTCGGCGACGACGCCGATCGCGGTGACGACCGGTCCGGCCGGTACCGGGACCTGCTCGAGCTGCTGCTGTTCGCGCTGGCGGAGGCCGGGCGGTTCGACCGGGCGGTGAAGGTGGCGCGCTCGCTGCGGCCCGCCGACGGCCGCGACCCCGCGCGCCAGATCCGCGTCCACGTCCGCCTGGCCTGGGCGGCGCAGGTCGCCGGCCGCTGGGCGGAGGGCTTCGAGCAGGTCGCCGCCGCGCGGGCGCTGCTGCCCGGGACCGGACTGGACGAGGAGGCCGTGGCGGTCGACGCCGTGGACGCGTACCTCTCGATGTCCGGTCCGGCCCCCGACCGGGTGCGCCGTAGCGAAGAGCTGGGCCGCCGCGCGGTCGAGGGCGCCGAGCGGATCGGCTCGCCGTCGACGGCGTGCCAGGCGCTCTACGCGGTCGGGTTCGTGGTGCGCGAGCGGGACATGGCCGAGTCCGACGAGTGCTTCCGGCGCATGCTCGATCGCGCGGCCGAGCACCGGCTGACGAACTGGCGCAACTACGCGCTGGTCGGTCTCGGCGGCAACGCCTGGCTGGCCGAGGCGGACCCCTCCGGGCTGGAGACCGCGCGGGCCGAGGCCCTGCGCACCGGCGGGATCAGCCTGGCCTACAACGCCGAGGCCGTGCTGGGCCTGCATTCCGTGCTGTGCGGCCGGTTCACCGAGGCCGGGCAGCGGCTCGACGCCTGCTACGCGGAGGCGTCGCGGATCAAGCTGTACGCGGTCACCCGGTACGTCCAGATGGCGCAGGCGGTGCTGGCGGGACACCGCGGCGACCGCCGGGCGATGGAGGCCGCGCTCGGCGACTTCCGGCGCGGCGGCGGTGACGCCGGTCCCGAGGCCCCGCTCGCGCGCGGCCTGGCCCAGGTCTTCTGCTCGCTGCTGGAGGAGGACCGCGACACCGCACGCGCCGAACTGGACACACTCGCCGCCGACCAGGCGCGCCAGCAGAGCACGTTCCACCTCGCCGGCACCCACGGCCTCAAGCTGCTGCTCGACGTCATCGCCGGCGACGCGGCCTGGGACGATCACCGGCGCGTCGCCGGCGGGGCCACCGGCGGGATGCGCTGGAACCGCCAGTTCGTGCTGCTGGCCGAGGCGGTGCTGCACGGCCGCGACCACGCGCACGAGGCGGCGGCCACGGCGATGCGGCGCGCGGCCCAGGCGGCCGCCCCGTTCGGCGTCGCCCGGCCGCTGGGCCTGCGCCTGACCGCGGAGCCCGCCGTCGACGACGGCTGGGGCGAGCCCGCGGAATGGCTGCGCGAAGCCGAAAGCCACTTCCACGGCGCGGACGTGATCCCGGTGGCCAGCGCGTGCCGCGCGCTGCTGCGGCGGGCCGGCGCGTCCGTGCAGCAACGCCGCACGGGCACCGAGCGGGTGCCCGAAAGCCTGCGCGCGATCGGCGTGACCCTGCGCGAGTACGAGGTCTTCGAGCTGCTGGCGTTCCGGCTCAGCAACAAGGCGCTGGCGGCGCGGCTGCACATTTCCCCGCGCACGGTGGAAAAGCACGTAGCGGCCCTGCTGATGAAGACCTCGGTCCGCGACCGCGCCGAGCTGGCCCGGTTCGCGGCCGAGCATTCGTCGGCCTCGGAGGTGTGACGGCTGTGCCCGTGCGTGGCACATACTGTCCTGTGTAGACGGTCTACCGGCCGGGCTCGAAGCCGGCGCCGTGCGGACGCGGCGCACGATTCCGCGTCCGCACGGCCGGCCCGCCGGTCGCGTCCGCAGTGGCTCGGGCGCGCGGCGAGCTCAGGGGGCCAGTGCCGAGGCCGCGCACAGCGCCGCCCAGGTGGCCGCGAACGCCGCCACCTTCGTGCGCGCCGCCCGGTCCGGCAGGTTCGTGCCGAACACCACCGCGTCCGCCGCGTCGGACGCCACCCGCGCCGCGAGCGCGACCTGCAGCGGCTTGCCCTCGGGGGCGAGGAGCATCGCCAGGCCGATGGCCGCGTCGCGGGCGCCGATACCGGCGATCAAGGTGCGGACGCCCGCGGTGACCCCGCCGTCCCGGGTCGTCAGGCCGCACGGTTTCGCCAGTACGCGCGGCGCGGCGATGATCGTGGCACTGTAGGCGGCGGTCACCGCTCCGAGAACGCGGGTCAAGGCGGGCATCCGTCACTTCTTTCAGTCGGCGCGGCCGGAAGTCTTCCGCTTACCCGCGTCCGCCGGCGCCAAACCGCCGCCGCCGACGCCGGACTCGATCGCGGCCGTCACGATGCGGTTGCGGTCGCCCGTGGACAGCACCCCGCCGGCCACCAGTTCCTGGGTCACCGCCTTCACGTGCTGGACGAACCGGTCGTGCGACGCGTACTCCGCGTTCTCGTCGATGACGTCGTTGATCGTGCAGCCGTTGCCGGTGTCGACGTTCTCCACCTGGCTGTCGACCCCGCCGATCACCACCGTCTCCCGGGTGTCCGAGGACGGGCAGGCGTCCGGCGGCAGCGCGGCCGCGACCACCGTGAACGCCCCCGTCAGCTCCGCCGAGACGTTGCCGGCGACGTCGGTGGCCCTGGCCCGCACGGTGTGCGCCCCGAGCGCCGACACGACCACCGGTGCCGGGTACCGGGTCCACGCCGATGCGTCCACTTTGTACTCGATGAGGCTCACGCCGGACTCCGCGTCGGTGGCCGTCACCGTCACCGTGGCCGAGCCGACGTAGTTCCAGCCGCCGTCCTGGTTCCCGGTGACCTGGAGCGCGACCGAAGGCGCGGTGGTGTCCCCGCCGGCGACCACGGTGAACGACACCGAACCCTCCGCGGACGCATTGCCGGCGACGTCGCGAGCGCGGTAGCCCACCGTGTGCGCACCGGCCTCGGACACCGGAACCGGCCCCGCGTACGCGGTCCACGCTCCACCGTCCACCTTGTACTCGACCGCGGCGACCCCGGAGCCCGCGTCGGACGCCGTCACCGTGACCGTCGCCCTGCCGACGTAGTTGCCGTCGGGGTCCCGCGTGCCGGCGACCGAGGCCGACACGGTCGGTGCCGTCGTGTCGCGCTTGACCACCGTGAAGCCCGCCATGCCCTCCGGGGACGTGTTTCCCGCCGCGTCGGTCGCCCGGAAGTGGACCATATGCGCGCCCGCCCCGGTCACCGCGACCGGCGCCGAGTACGGTGTCCACGCGCCGCCGTCCAGCTGGTACTCGACCGACCGGACGGCGGAGTCCGCGTCGGTCGCCGTCAGCGAAACCGTGGCCACGTCGAGGTAGTTGCCCGCCGGATCCTTCTCGCCCGCGATCGAGGCGGTCACCGTCGGCGGGGTGGTGTCGCCCTGCCCTTCGACGATCGTGAAGTGCGCCATCCCTTCTTCGGACGTGTTCCCGGCGACGTCGGTGGCGCGGTAGTGCAGCATGTGCATGCCCACCGCGGTCACCACCACCGGCGCGGTGTACGTGGTCCACGTGCCGCCGTCGAGCTGGTACTCGACCGACGCCACGCCGGAGCCCGCATCGGTCGCGGTCAGCGAAACCGTGGCCGACCCGACGTAGTTGCCGGACGGGTCGCGGTCGCCCGCCACCGCCGCGGTGACGGTGGGCGCGGTCGTGTCGCCGGTGCCGTCGGAGACGACGAACTCCCCCACCATCGCGGTGTGCCCGGGGATGGTGCAGAAGTAGCGGTACTTGCCGGGTGTCAGCGTCACGACGGCTTCGTGCCGCCCGTTCTGCGGGTCGAACGGGTTGGCCAGGATGTTCAGCGAGACGTCGTGGTTGTAGCCCGGCGTCGTCGTGTCGAACGTCAGGGTGTGCGACATCCCGGTCGTGTTGCCGGTCGCTTCGCTGTTCTCGAAGACGATGGTGGTCTCGCCGGGCCGGGCGCCGGTCGGCGCGGACGCGTATTCGGTGGTGCTGTTGTTCCCGGTCCAGGTCAGCGTCTGGACCGGCGCCGCCGCCGCGGGCGTCGCCAGCCCGAGCACCGCCAGGAAAGCAGTCAGCAGCAGGGCGATCAGTCGTGGGGACATCGCGGGACCCTTCCTGAAGTGAGGGGTCGCGGCAGGGTTACAGCTGCCGCACCCGGATGTTGCGGAACTCGATCAGGTCGTTGTCGCTGTGGTTCTGCAGCCCGATGAACCCGCTGACGAACTGCCGCAGGTCGGTCGGCGGGTCACCCGCGCGCGACGACTGCTGCCCGGGGGTGTTGTCGAACTCGTTGATCACCACGCCGTTGCGGATCATCGTGTAGTGCTGCCCGACGACCTTGATCTCGTACTCGTTCCACGTGCCCTTCGGCCGGGCACCCGCCTGGTCGAGCGGGCGCGGGTCGAAGTTGTAGACCGACCCGGTCTTCTGCGGCTCACCGGTGTCGCCGTCGTAGATCTGGATTTCGTGGCCGCAGTAGATCGCGACCCACGCCTGCGACGTCCGCGCCGACCCGACCGTCCCGCAGCTGCCCGGCGGCCGCTGTTCGAGGGGTGTCCGCGGATCCGGGAACCGGACGAACACACCGCTGTTGGCCCGGTTCGGGTCGGGGGCGATGTCCTTGAACTGCAGTTTCACCGAGAAGTCGCCGAACTGCCGCTGGGCGTACCAGAGCATGCCCAGCCCGCCTGCCGAGCGGATCGAGCCGTCCGGCTGCAGGGTGAACTGCCCGGACGGCGCTTGTTCCCAGCCGCGCAGCGACTCCGCCGTGCCGTCGAAGAGCGCCTGGTAGCCCGTCGTGCCCGGCTTCCCGATCGGCGACGCCTCGGCGGCCGCGTTCAGTTCCGCCACCTCGGCGTCGGTCAGGATCCCGAGGTCGGACAGCGTTCCGGTGGCCTGCTCGACGTGGTTGACGAACGCCGCGTGCGTGCTCCACGTGCCTTCGTCGTCGAGGAAGTCGTCCACCGTGCAGCCGCCACCGGCGTTGCGGTTGACCACCTTCGTGATCGAGTCGCCCAAGGTCACCACCGGGCTCGGATCGGCCACCGCGCACCCGACGTTGACCGCGGTCCGGGTCGTCACCGCTTCGCCGTCGGCGTAGGTCACGGTGAGCTTGGCGGTGAACAGGCCGGTGCGCGGGTAGGTGTGCCGCGGATCGGCCTGGGTGGACACCGAGCCGTCGCCGAACTCCCACCGGTAGGACACGCCACCGGACTTCGACCCGGTGAACGCCGCCGTCAGCGCCTTGCTCTGCACCATGGTCGACGACGCCGCCGGGGCGGGCGTCGGCGCGCCACCGGTGTAGCTGATCTTCAGCAGCTTCTGGTTGGCGTCCAGGGAGAAGAACCCGTTGCCGTAGTCGAGCACGTACAGCGCGCCGTCCGGCCCGAACTTGGCGTCCATCCAGCTCTGCACCCGCGTGTCACCGGACCCGCCCGGGATGATTTGCCGGAACGTCTCGGCGAACACCGGCGGCTGGTGCGTCGGCACGCCCGCCGGATCCACGGCCACCGCGACCCGGTTCTGCGAGTTGGCTTCGTCGGCGATGAACCACTTGTTGTCCCAGTACTCCGGCCACGCGACACCGCTGTTCGTGTTGACCAGCGAGCGGTGGTACGTCGGCCCGGACATGACCGCCTGGCCACCACCCCGCAGGTACGGCTGGGTGTAGGTGGCGTCCGCCGCGTTGTACGTGGGGATCGACGAGCCCGGCCGCTTCGGGAAGACCGGCCCGCCACCGTCCGGCGAGTACCAGATCATGTTGTCCTTGATCGGCGGCAGCGTCACCAGGCCGGTGTTGCGCGGCGAGGTGTTCACCGGGTGGTCGCAGTCGTACCAGCCGGTGAGCTCCGCGGCGTTGGTGCTGCTGCGGTCGCGGTAGGGCTGCCGGTTGCCCATGCAGTACGGCCAGCCGTGGTTGCCCGCCTCGGTGATGATCGTGGCCGTCTCGTACTTCGCCGGCCCGAGCTCGGGACTCGGCGACGGCGCGTCCGGGCCGACCCAGCCCGCGGTCATCCAGTTGTGCACGGGGTCGATCTGCAGCCGCGAGATGTTCCGGACACCCATCACGTAGATCTCCGGGCGCGTCTTGTCCGCCGGCCCTCCTCCGAACAGGTTCCCCGGCGGGATCGTGTACGTGCCGTTGGCCTCCGGGTGGATGCGCAGGATCTTGCCGCCGAGGTCGTTCGTGTTGCCCGCCGTGCGGCGCGCGTCCTGGAACGAAAGGCCCTTGTAGTCGAGCGTCCAGTTGTTGCCCGAGTAGCCGTTCGAGCCGCCCGAGGAGTTGTTGTCCCCGGACCCGATGTAGAGATTGCCGTCCTTGTCGAACGCCATCCCGCCGCCGGCGTGGCAGCAGCTGTGGATCTGCACGTCCCAGGACAGCAGGTCCTTGCGGGTGGCCTGGTCGAGGCTTTGAGCCGTGGCGTTGTAGGTGAACCGCGAGACCGTCCGCTTGCCGATCCGCTTGTCGCGGTCGATCGACTCGTGCGGCATCCAGTAGGCGTACATCCAGCCGTTCTCGGCGAACTTCGGGTCCAGCGTCAGCCCGAGCAGACCCTCCTCGTTCTTGACCAGCTCGTCGCCGCTGCCCCGGTTGCCCATCACCCGCAACGTGGTGAGCAGCTTGACCTTCTTGGTCGCCGGGTCCCACTGGTGGATCGTGCCGCAGCCGAGGCCGACGTTCGGGTCGTCCCAGCTGACCACCGGCCCGGTCGGGCAGGCCGCCTTGCCGATGTAGAACACCTTGCCGTCCGGCGCGATGGTCAGCCCGTGCGGCTCTCCGATCTGGTCGAGCTGGCCGGCCGCGTTCTTGCCGGTCAGCTTTTCGATCTTGTAGTTGGCGGCGATCCCGGCCTGGCAGTCGCCGCGGACCATGCCGGTGGTCCAGCGCAGGGCGCCGAGCAGGTGGTCGCGGAACTGCCCTTCGCCGTAGGAGGCCTCGGTGCGGCCCATCCCGGTGTAGAAGGAGCGGCCGCCGTCGTAGTCACGGCACCACGAGATCGGGTGGAACGCGCCGTTCGCGCCGACCCCCGGCTGGTAGCCCTTCTCTTCGACCTGCGCCACGGTGTGCACGGTGCCGACCGGGTTGGTTTCCCAGTTCAGCCAGCGGTCGGTGCGCGTCCAGTTCTGCGGCAGCCCCTTGGTGGCCGGGTGCTGCGCGTCGAGGACGTCGACAACGGCCTGCTGCGGCGGCGACTCCGGCGGCGGCGGGGTCGTCGAGGTGTCCTTGAACAGCTTGAGGTCCGCCAGCTGGATGATCGGCTCACCGGCGTTGGCGGTGATGTTCAGCCGGTAGTTCGGGTAGACCGTGGTGTTGGCGAAGGTGAACGTCCGGGTCTGGAAGGGCTCGGTGAACGTCTCGTTCGCCCGCGTGTCCAGGTCGGTCCAGGTGCTGCCGTCCGCGGAGCCCTGCAACGTCCAGCTCTTCGGGTTCCGGCCCGGGTAGTCGTTCGCCGACGTCAGCGAGTAGCTGCTGACGGCGACCGGCGTGGCCATCTTGTAGGCCGCCCAGCCGGTCGTCGCGAACGTCAGCCACTTGGTGTTTTCGTTGTTGTCGGCCAGTTTCTCCTTGGTTTCGTTGGGCGGGTTCTCCCCGCTCGCGGTCACCGCGGCCACCGCCTCGGGCGTGAGCCGCGCCCCGACCGGGCGAGCCCCGATCAGGCCGGTGAACCACTGGGACGAGTCCTGCGCGCGGGCGGCGTCGGAGATGCCGAGGAACCCGCCGCCCGCCTTCATGTACGCCTGCAGCGCGCCTTCCTGTTCCCGGCTGAGCGCGACGCCCTGCGCGGACAGGAACACGACACCGCGGTAGCGGGCCAGGTTGGCGGCGCTGAAGACACCCGGGTCGGAGGACGCCGTCACCGTGATGCCGTTGTCCCCGCCCAGCCGCGCGATCGCGTCCGCCGCGCGGAGCACCGGGTCCTTCTGATCGGCGGCGGCGCCGTGGAAGACCAGGACGTTCACCGGCACGTTCGCCGCGGGCGCCGCCTGGGCCACCGGCATCGCCATCAGCGGAGCTCCGGCCGCCAGGACCGAGCCGATGGCGAGCACGACCGCGCCGCGCCTGCCGAACCATCGCCGTTTCTTCTGGGGCCGAGCCCCAGACCCCGCCAGGTGGGCAAGCCCCCCTGGACCCCCCAAAAGCTGCTTCATAGCTCCCCTCCTTGGTGCGTCTGGGCGTCCGGGTTCATGTCGTGCCCGGTGTGGCCGTGCTGCTTGAACCGGTCGATCGCGTCCTGCGCGCCGTCGGGCAGGCTGCCGTCGGGGTTGCGGACCAGGAAGAGCCCCACCATGCCGCCGTCGGAGTGGGTCTGGACGTGGCAGTGGTACATCCACGCGCCCGGCCCGGCGCCTTCCCCGGCGAGCACCTGGAAACCGAACGAGCTGCCGGGGTCGAGGTTCTTGTTGTCGACGATGGCAGCGTTGTCATCGGCGCCGCGAAGCATCCCGGTGCGCGTGTCGGCCCAGCGGTGCCCGTGCAGGTGGAACGTGTGCGGCAGGCTGCCGTACCCGATGCAGACCCACTCGACGCGCTCGCCGAGGCGCGCCTCCAGGACCGGCGTGTCGGGCGCCATCTTGTGGTTGATCATCATCTCGTTGAACACGACGGTGTACTGCCTGCTCGGCAGCAGGTCGCCGCGCTTGCGCACGATCAGCCCGCCGTAGAGCCCGCGCGCGAGGCCCGCGGTGCCGTGGTCGGTGCCCATCGCGTGGTCGTGGTAGTGCCAGTAGCCGGCGCTGCCGGGCATCCAGAACCCGCCACCGGCGTCGTAGCGGGTCCGGGTGCGCCAGGTGTAGGTCCGCGTCTCGCCCGGCTTGTTGAACGACGCGTTGAGCGGAGCGCCGTCCGACGCGGTGTCGTAGATGACGCCGTGCGGGTGGATCGACAGCCGCTGGTCGGTCCGGTTGACCAGTTCGATTTCGAGGGTGTCGCCCTCGTAGATTTCCAGCAGCGGCCCCGGGATCGTGGCTTTGCCCGGTTCGAGGCCGTAGCCGTAGAGGCCGCCGGGCAGGGCTTCGGCGTAGAGGGTGAGCTGGCGGGTCAGGCCCGCGGCCGACGCTGTTCCGGCCACCCCGACCGCGGGCGCGAGCACGCCCGCGGCGGTTCCGGCCAGCATCGACCGACGTGATACTCGCATGTCGAGTCCCCCCGGGGCTCTCAGAACCGGACGGTGCGGAGGTAGTCGAAGCCGACCTTCGCCGTATTCAGCGGGTCGGCGGGCTGGTCGTGCTCGACGATGAATTCGCGGATGGTGTGGCAGGACGCGGCGAAGATGCGCGGGAAGTCGATGACCCCCGCGCCCGGGTCGACCATCTGCCCGTCCGCGGTCCGGTCCTTCACGTGGTACTGCGTGACGCGCGGGTAGTGGCGCCGGAACAGCTCGACCGGGTCCGCGCCGCCGTTCACCGCCCAGAACAGATCGATCTCGAGGTGGACGAGCCGCTTGTCCGTCTTCGCGGTGAGGACCTCGTAGGGCACGACACCGCCGATCGGGGCGAACTCGTGGTCGTGGTTGTGGTAGCCGAGGTTCAGCCCCGCCTTCTTGAAGGCGGCCGCGGCGGTGTTCATGCGGCCCGCGAAGGCCTCCCACTCGGCGATGGTGCCGAAATTCGCGTACGGCACGACGACCGAGCGGTTGCCGAGGACCTTGGCGTCGGCGATCGCCTGGTTCAGGTCGCCGTCGATGCCGACGTGCGTCGAAGACGCCTCGAGGTGGCAGCGGTCGAGGATGGCGCGGAACTCGGTCGCGGTGCGGCCGTAGGTGCCGGCGAGCTCGACCTTGCGGTAGCCGATGTCGGCCAGCGCGGAGAGCGTGCCTTCCGGGTCGTTCTGGAGCAGGGAACGCAGGGAGTAGAGCTGGATGCTGATTTTCTCGAGCGGCACGCGGCGGCGGGCGGGGGATGCGCTCGCGGTGCCGGGCAGGGCCACCGCCGCGGCCCCCACCGTGAGGGCCGCTGTCGCCACGTTCAGGAACTTCCGTCGGGAGTGCTGCTCTGGCCGGTCACCGCACATGGAACTCCCTCATTTCTGGTTGCTGAAAGCCGCGTCGAATGCCGCCGACGGCTTGTCGAACAGGTGCTCGCGGACGTACTTCACCGCCTCCGCCGCGCCGCGGAGCCGGTCCATCCCGGCGTCCTCCCACTCCACCGAGATCGGGCCGGAGTAGCCGATCGAGTTCAGCGCCCGGAAGCAGTCCTCCCACGGGACGTCGCCGTGGCCGACGGACACGAAGTCCCAGCCCCGCCGCGGGTCCGCCCAGGCCAGGTGCGAGCCCAGCCGCCCGTTGCGGCCGTCGAAGCGCTTGCGGGTGTCCTTGCAGTCGACGTGGTAGATCCGGTCGGCGAAGTCGAGGATGAACCCGACCGGGTCGAGGTCCTGCCAGACGAAGTGCGACGGGTCCCAGTTCAGCCCGAACGCCGGCCGGTGGTCGACGGCTTCCAGCGCGCGCTGGGTCGTCCAGTAGTCGTAGGCGATCTCGGACGGGTGGACCTCGTGCGCGAACCGGACGCCGACCTCGTCGAAGACGTCCAGGATCGGGTGCCACCGGCGGGCGAAGTCCGCGTAGCCGTCATCGATGTCATCGCGCGTGACCGGGGGAAACATCGCCACGTACTTCCAGATCTTGGACCCGGTGAAGCCGATGACGGTGTCCACGCCGAGCTTCGCCGCCGCCCGTGCGGTGTCGGCCATTTCGGCCGCCGCGCGCTGCCGGACGCCCTCGGGTTCGCCGTCGCCCCAGATGCGGGACGGCAGGATCGCCCGGTGCCGGTGGTCGATCGGGTCGTCGCAGACGGCCTGCCCGACGAGGTGGCTCGAGATCGCCCACACCTTGAGGCCGTGCTCGGCGAGCAGCCGCAGCCGTCCCGGCACGTAGTCCTCTTCGGACAATGCCCGGTCGACCTCGAAGTGGTCGCCCGAGCACGCGATCTCCAGCCCGTCGTAGCCCCATTCCGACGCCAGCTTGCAGACCTCGGTGAAGGGCAGATCGGCCCACTGGCCGGTGAACAACGTGACGGGACGGCTCATCTTTCCTCCACCGGTGTCCAGTTCGCTTCTGCGGCAGCGCTCTTTTCGACGGCGGCCAGCACCCGCTGGACGCGCAGGCCGTCGTCGAAGCTCGGTACGGGGTCGGTGCCCGCGCCGATGGCGTCCAGGAGGTCGGCGACCTCGTGGGTGAACGTGTGCTCGTAGCCGAGCAGGTGCCCCGGCGGCCACCACGCGCCGACGTACGGGTGCTGTGGCTCGGTGACGAGGATGCGCCGGAACCCGGCCTCGGTGCCGGTGCCCTCGTACCACTGCAGCTCGTTCATCGACTCGAAGTCGAACGCGAGGCTCGCCTTGGAGCCGTTGATTTCCAGGCGCATGGCGTTCTTGCGGCCGAGCGCGAACCGGGTCGCCTCGAAGGTCGCCACCGCGCCCCCGGACAGCCGGGCCAGGAACAACGCGGTGTCGTCGACCGTGACGTCGTCGGTGCCGCCGTTCTCGGACGGCCGCTGCTTCACGAAGGTGTTCGTCAGCGCCGAGACGCCGGTGATCACCTCGCCGGTGACGAACTGGGCGGCGTCGACGATGTGCGCACCCAGGTCGCCCAGCGCGCCCGAACCGGCACTTTCGCGACGGAGCCGCCAGGTCATCGGCGCCTGCGGGTCGGACAGCCAGTCCTGCAGGTACACCGACCGCACGTGCCGGATGTCGCCGAGTGCCCCGCTCTCGACCAGCTTCCGGGCGTGGGCGAGCGCGGGCACCCGGCGGTAGTTGAACGCGACCATGGCCCGCACCCCGCGGTCCCGGGCCCGCCGCGCGGCTTCGGCCATCGCTTCGGCCTCCGCGACCGAGTTGGCCAGGGGCTTCTCGCACAGCACGTGCTTCCCGGCGTCCAGCGCGGCGATCGCGATCTCGGCGTGGCTGTCGCCCGGGGTGCAGACGTCGACCAGGCCGACGTCGTCCCGGGCGACGAGCTTGCGCCAGTCGGTCTCGACGTCTTCCCAGCCGAACTTCTCCGCGGCGGCCTTGGCCCGGGCCTCGTCCCGGCCGCCGAGGACGGCCAGGCGCGGCACCAGCGGCGGATCGAAGAACCGGTGCACGCTGCGCCACGCGTGCGAATGCACCGCACCCATGAAGGCGTGCCCCACCATGCCGATCCCGATCGTTTCCCGTCCCGGGCTCATACCCCTCCTTTGGTTCCGGTGCCGGTGGTCGTGAGTGAGAAACAGTGTTCTAACCCTGTTTCTCACTCACGAGTCGAAGCCGACGTCGAGGTACTGGTCGACGTTCTCCTTGGTGACCACCGCCGAGTACGTGGTGATCTCGGCCGGGATGTCGTGCTCGGCCAGGTCGCCGATGCCCTTGCCCTGCCCGAGCAACCGGGCGAGCGCGACCGCCGTCGAGGCCATCGACGGGCTGTAGAGCACGGTCGCCTTGATCGGCGACGAGTCGGCCTTGATCAGGTTCATCATGTTCTTCGAGCCGGCCCCGCCGACCATGATGAACTCCTTGCGGCCCGCGGTGTCGATCGCGGCGTTGACGCCGATGCCCTGGTCGTCGTCGTGGTTCCACAGCGCGTCCAGCTTGGGCGCGCCCTGGAGCAGGTTCGCCGTCTGCTGCTCGCCCGACTCCGACGTGAACTGCGCCGAGACGCGCGGGCCGACCTTGAACCCGGCGCGGCCCAGCGCGTCGGAGAAGCCCTTGCTGCGTTCCTGGGTCAGCGGCAGCGAGTCGATCCCGGCGACCTCGCCGATGATCGGGTTCGCGACGTTCTTCTTCTTGAGCTCCGCGGCGATGTAGTTGCCCGCGTTGACGCCCATCCGGTAGTTGTCGCCGCCGATCCACGTTCTATACGCCAGCGGGGTGTCGAAGACACGGTCGAGGTTGATCACCGGGATGCCCGCGTCCATCGCCTGCTGGCCGACCGCGGTGAGCGCCTTGCCGTCGAAGGGCAGGATCACCAGGACGTCGACCTTCGCGTTGATCAGCGTCTCCACCTGGGAGATCTGCTGGTTGACGTCGTTGGTGCCCTCGGTGGCGTTGAACTTCACCTCGCTGAACTTCTGCGCCTGGGCCTTGGCGTTCTTGGTGATCGCCGCGATCCAGCCGTGGTCGGCGGCCGGCGCGGAGAAGCCGATGGTGATCGGCTTGCCCGGCTGGGTGTTGTTGCCCGCGTTGGCGACCGGCGCGCCTCCCTCCGAGTTCGCGGGCGTGTTCGACGTGCAGCCGGCCAGCAGCGCCCCGGCGCCGACGGCGGCCCCGCCCAGCAGGAATCCCCGGCGGCCGAGGAAGGGTTGTTCGGCCATGATGACCTCCATCGGTGATGACTACGGACCGGTCCTGGCTTTCCTGGCCCGGAACTGCAAGAGCACGGCGAGCACGATGATCACGCCCTTGGCGATGTTCTGGATGTCGGTGTCCAGGTTGTTCAGCGTGAAGATGTTCGACAGCACCGTGAAGATCAGCACGCCGACGAGCGTGCCGATGAGCGAGCCGCGGCCGCCGGTCAGCAGCGTGCCGCCGATGACCACCGCCGCGATCGCGTCGAGTTCGTAGAACATGCCGTTGGTCGACGCGCCCGCGGTCGTCCGCGCGACGACCATGAGCGCGGCGATCCCGCAGCACAGCCCGGCCACGCCGTAGACGAGCGCGAGGTGGCGCTTGACGTTGATCCCGGCCAGCCGGGACGCCTCGGCGTTGCCGCCGACCGCGTACGTCCGCCGGCCGAAGGTGGTGCGGTTGAGCACGACCCAGCCGACCGCGAAGACCAGCGCGAACAGCCAGATCAGCGTCGGGATGCCGAGGAAGCTGCCCCGGAAGAAGGCCAGGAAGTCCTGGTCGGCGACGACCTGGGTGCGCCGGCCGCTGATCCGCTCGGCGAGCCCGCGGGCCGAGACGTACATCGCCAGGGTCGCGATGAACGGCACGACCTTGCCGTACGCGACGAGAACGCCGTTGATCAGCCCGCAGCCCAGCCCGACCGCGAGTCCGCAGAGGACCATCACGAACGGCCCGTAGGACTGCGTGGCCAGGGTCGTCAGCCAGACGCCGGCCAGGCCGACCATCGAGCCGACGGACAGGTCGATGCCGCCGCTGATGATCACGAACGTCATCCCGACGCTGACCACGCCGATCGCCGCGGCCAGCCGCAGGATCGTCGAGATGTTGCTTTCGGTGAAGAACAGCTCGGGCCGGGTGAACTGGCCGACCAGGCACAGCACGACGAGCACGGCCGCCAGGCCGAGCAGCCGCGGGTCGGCGGCGACGGCGAACCGTCGCTTCCGTTCGGCGGGCGGCGCTTCCTGGGGCGGTGCCTGGGTTTCGGTCATGCCGCGCTCCCCTCGAGAATCACGTCGAGCACCTCGGCCTCGGTGAGCCCGGCGGAGCGCCGGTCGGCGAGGACACGGCCCTCACGCAGCACCAGCACCCGGTCGGACAGCCCGAGCACCTCGGGGATTTCGCTGGACACGAGCACGATCGCGACCCCGGTCGCGGCCAGCTCGTCGATCAGCCGGTACAGCTCGGCGCGGGCGCCGACGTCGACGCCGCGCGTCGGCTCGTCGAGCAGCAGCACCCGGCACCCGCGGACCAGCCACCGCGCGAGCACGGCTTTCTGCTGGTTGCCGCCGGACAGCGTGCGGACGATCCGCCGGGGATCGGCGGGCCGCAGGTCGAGCCGCCGCAGGCTCGCGCCGGCGTCGTCCAGTTCCTTGGCCCGCTCGGTGAAGCCGAGCTTCGCGTACCGGCCGAGGCTGGCCAAGGTCACGTTGTGCACCACCGGCAGGTCCAGCAGCAGGCCCTGGCTCTTGCGCTCTTCCGGCGCGAGGCCGATGCCCGCCTTCACGGCCGCCTGGACGCCGGGTCCGAGCGGTTTCCCCTGGACGGCAATGGTTCCGCGGTCGGCCTTGCGCGCGCCGAAGATCGTCTCCAGCAGCTCGCTGCGCCCGGAGCCGACCAGCCCGGCGATGCCGACGACCTCGCCGGCGTGGACGGTGAAGCTCACGTCCTCGAACTCGCCGTGCCGGGTGAGGTGCTCGACGGCGAGCGCGGTCTCCGGCCGGGCGTGTCCGTCGTGACGCGGGCCGAAGACCGTCTCCACCTTGCGCCCGGCCATCAGCGCGACCAGGTCGGCGGTCGGCGTCGCGGCCGCGTCGAGACCGGTGCCGACGGTCCGGCCGTCCTTGAGGACGGTCACCCGGTGCCCGATCCGGCGCAGCTCTTCCAGGCGGTGCGAGATGTAGACGACCGCGACGCCGTCCGCGGTCAGCTCGCCGACGATGCGGAAGAGGTTGTCGACCTCCTCGCCGGCCAGCGCGGCGGTGGGTTCGTCCATCACGAGCAAGCGGGCGTCGTGGGCGAGCGCGCGGGCCATCGAGACGAGCTGCTGGCCGGCGGCCGACAGCTTGCCGACCTCGGTCGACGGCCGGATGTCCGGGTGCCCGAGCCGGGCCATCAGCCGGGCGGCCTCGGCGCGGGCCTGGGAGATCCGGGTGAAGCCGAAGCGGGCGCGTTCGTGGCCGAGGAAGATGTTGTCCGCCACCGAAAGCCCGGGCACGAGGTCGAGTTCCTGGTACATCGTCGCGATGCCCAGGCGCAGCGCGTCGACCGGCGAACCGAGCATCACCGGTTCGCCTTGCCAGGTGATCTCCCCGGTGTCGGGCTGGTGCGCGCCGGAGAGAACCTTGATGAGCGTCGACTTGCCGGCGCCGTTCTGGCCGAGCAGGCAGTGCACCTCACCGGGTTCGACGTCGAGGTCGACGCCGTCGAGGGCGCGGACGCCGGGGAACGTCTTCACGATCCCGCGCACGGACAGCAGACTCATACTGTCGCCTCCTCGGCGAGGGTCGGGTTCGCGAACAGCCGCTCGGCCGCCAGGTGGGCGGCGCCCCGCAGCGGGGCGCGCAGGCCGAGCCGGGACGCCACCACCCGCGCCTGGCCCAGCGGCCGGGCGGCGAGCTCGACCCGGACCGGTTCGACCAGCCACTCGCCCAGCTCGGCGAAGTAGCCGCCGAGCACGACGACGTCCGGGTCGAGCACGTCGACCACAGTGGACAGCGCGATGCCGAGCGCGACCCCGAGTTCGTGGACCGCCGTCACCGCGCGCTGGTCGCCGCGCCGGATGCGGTCCTTGAGCAGGGTGACGCGGGCTTCGACGCCGGGCGCGGGATCGTGCAGCGGGTCACCCGGCGCCGCGGCCGCGCGCAGGACGGCGGCCAGGTTCGCCTTCGTCTCCAGGCAGCCCGTCCGGCCGCAGGAACACCGCTCGCCGGACGGGTCGACGGCGATGTGCCCGACCTCACCCGCGAAGCCGCGCGCGCCACGCAGGATCGTGCCGCCGGAGACGAACCCGCCGCCGACGGTCGTTCCGCCGCCGAGGTAGCAGACGTCGGTCCCGGTGCCCGCGACCGATTCCGCGAGAGCACCGAGGTTGGCGTCGTTGTCCACGGCGATGGCCTCGACCGGGAGACCCAGCCGGGCCGCCATGAGGCCGGCGATCTCCGCGTCCCGCCAGCGCAGCGCCGGTGCGAACCGCAGCACGGCGGCGGCCGAATCGACCAGCCCGGGTACCGAGATCGCCACCCCGACCGGCGGACCGGGCAGCACCCGATGGGCTAGGCGGGCGAGTTCGTCCATGCCTCTCGGGAGACCGAGCGCGGCGACGTCGACGGCCTCGGTCCACTCGGCCAAAACCCGGCCGGAGAGATCGGTGACCAGGGCCGACAGCCGGTCGGCTTCGATGCCCAGCGCGAGCGCGTAGGCGTCTTCGCCGTGCAGCTCGACCAGCCGGCTGGGCCGCCCGTGACCGGGGAGGACCCCGGCGGGGCGGACGAGACCCCGTTCGGCGAGTTCGGTGAGCAGGCCGGGAACCGCGGACTTGGCGATCCCGCAGCGGGCCGCCAGCTGCGTCCGCGAGAGCGGGCCGGTGCGCAGCGCCCGCAGGACCGCGGCCAGGTTCGCCGTACGCGGGCTCGCCGAGCCGGCTTGCCTCGTTCCGGTGACGGCCACGGTGCCCCCATCTTGCGCTGGCTACTGAACGCACTTTGTCGCTCAGGCAGCGAAAGTAGGGTGACTGGCATCACTCGTCAAGGTGATACCCGTGCGTTTAGTCGGCTTTTCACCCGGATAGACGTGCGAAACCGGACAGACTTTCGCTCTACGCGCGCGAAAGTCTGTCCGGATCGAGCATTACACAGTGGACGCGTTCAGCAACGCCCAGTCACCACGCAGCCACCCGGGATGCAGTGAATGACTCATTCCTGGCGTCTGATGCCAGGAATGAGTCATTCACTGCGTTTGGGCCCGGGAGGGGTCAGCTGCTGAGCGTGAACGCCCGATCGGTGGCCGACCAGGCGGCCCCGATCACGCCCGCCGTCTCGCCCAGCTCGGACAGCACGATCGGCAGGTTGCCGGTGGCCAGCGGCAGCGAGCGCCGGTACACCGCGCTGCGCACCTCGGCGAGCAGCTGGTGCCCGAGCTGGGCCACGCCGCCGCCGATCACGACCATGCCCGGGTTGATGAAGCAGACCAGCGAGGCGATGACCTGGCCGAGCCGGCGCCCGCCGTCGCGGATGAGGTTGACCGCGCCGGAGTCGCCGGCCGCCGCGGCCCGGCCGACGTCACGGGCGGTGACCACGCCGCGTTCGGCGGCCGCCTCGGCCAGGTGCGCCGACCGGCCGCTGCGAGCCAGGGCCAGCCCGTCGCGGGCCAGCGCGGCCCCGCCGAAGTAGGCCTCGAGGCAGCCGACCTCCCCGCACGCGCAGGTCGGGCCGAAGTCGTCGAGCCGGATGTGCCCGATGTCGCCCGCCGTGCCCGCGACCCCGCGGTAGACCTTGCCGCCGAGCACGATCCCGCAGCCGATCCCGGTGCCGATCTTGACGAACATCAGGTCGTCGGTCGAGCGCGCGACCCCGGCGTGCCGCTCGCCGAGCGCCATCGCGTTGACGTCGTTGTCCACCGCGACCGGGCAACCCCAGAGCCCGCCGAGGTGGTCGCGCACGTTGAACCGGTCCCAGCCGGGCATGATCGGCGGCGCGACGGCCATGCCCTCGGCGAAACTGACCGGCCCGGGCAGCCCGACGCCGGCCGCGACCAGCCTGCCGGGTGCCTCGTCGCGGACCTTCGCCGCCAGCTCGGCCACCCGCCGCAGCACCGGGTGCGGCCCCTGCCGCACATCGCAGTCTTCGACGGCGTGCGCGAGCACTTCGCACGAAGCGTCGGTGACCGCCACGCCGACCGACGTGGCACCGACGTCCACGGCGAGCACCCGCAGTTCCCCCGCGAGCCGGACGAGCGTCGAGCGCCGCCCGCCCCGGCTGGCCGACGGCCCCGCGGCCTCGACCAGGCCGACCTCGGCGAGCCGCGCCACCTCGGCACCCACCCGGGCGCGCGGCAGCTCGAGGCGCTCGCCCAGCTCTACCCGCGACATCGGGCCGTCGTCGCGGAGCAGGGTCAGCAGCCGGGTCTGGTGCCGGGTTTCGACCATCGACTGCTCCGGGGTGGATACCGTGCTCATTCACCTGAGCGTACTGGTGCTTTCCCGGGCGGCCGTGCAGCGGCGGGATCCCTGTGGGGGTCACCCGGACCGGTGCCATCCGCCCCGAACCCGTTCAACCGGCGTGCTTCCGGGCAGCCTCCGGCCATCGGAAACCGGCTCCACGACAGGAGGATCGCCATGCGACGGATCACGGCCGCGCTCGCTGCGCTGGCATTCACGACCGGAGTCCTGATCACCACCACCGCCACGACCACCGCCTCGGCCCAGGCGGAAATCTGGCCGGGGGTGCGGTGCGTCGGCAGCTCGCTGGAGATGTTCGCGACCAACGGGTTGTGCGTCTTGCCGAGGTACTACCCGGTGCTCGTGATCCCGGCCTGACGCTCGGTGAGGCGGTCGCGGCCCGGCCGCCTCACCGCACCGGCACGGGGAAGTCCGGCAGCGTCAACGCCGAGTGCTCGGGCCGGGGCTCACTCCGCGGCACCGTGGTGAGCTGCCGGAGCGCGGCGTTGCGGCGTTCGAGCGCTTCCGCCGTCGCCGGGAAGAGCGTGGCCTGGCCCGCCGTCACCAGCGCCTGGTTGGCTTCGACGAAGCTCCGCAACCGGTTCTCGTAGGCGGCGAAGGCCGCCGCGTGGTCCGGGATGGTGGCCAAGGCGTGGCCGAGCAGGTACGCGCCCACCAGGGCGAGACTGGTGCCCTGGCCGGTGAGGAACGACGGTGCGTGGGCCGCGTCGCCGGCGAGCGCGACGCGGCCGGACGACCAGGCCGGCATGCGGATCTGGCTGATGACGTCGAAGAACAGGTCGTCGGCTTCCCGCATCGCCGCGACCATGCGCGGGACTTCCCAGCCGTCGCCCGCGAAAGTGCCGGCGATGAGGTCGCGCTGCGCCTCGGGGTCGCGGAACGCCTCCAGCGGCGGTTCCGGCCGGGCGGAGACCAGGAAGCCGTGCACTTCTTCGCTGTCCAGGACCGCGTACAGGGCCGCGCCCTTGCCCGGCGTGCTCCACGCGAGCCCCTCGCGGAAGAGCCCGAAGTCGTTGGGCATGGTGAACCCGGCGAAGCAGTAGCCGAGGTAGTGGTGGAACGGTGCCTCGTCGCCGAAGACCAGCTCGCGGGTCCGGGAATGCAGGCCGTCGGCGCCGATCACCAGGTCGTAGCGCTCTTCGCGGCCGCCGCGGAAGGTCACGTCGACCCCGTCCGCGTGGTCGGCGAGGGTTCCGATCGTGTCGCCGAACCGGAATTCGACGTCGTCGCGCACCAGGTCGTACAGCGTCCGGATCAGGTCGCCGCGGCGGATCTCGAGGTCTCCGCCTTCGGTGGCGCCGATGATCGCCTCCGGGGCCAGCGACGCGATCACGCCGCCGTCGGGATCGAGGAACGTCAGCCGCCGCGTCGAGATGTGCAGGTCCCGCAGGCGCGGGAGGATCCCCATCCGGCCGACCGCGTCCAGCGCCGTGCCGCGGACGTCGATGGGATAGCCGCCGACCCGCAGTTCGGCTGCCTTCTCCACGACGGTGACCGCGAAGCCGGCCTGCCGCAGCCAGAACGCCAGTGCCGGTCCGGCGATGCTGGCCCCCGAGATCAGAACTCGCTTCATGACATCCCCTATAGCTAAGTTAGGTATCTATGTTCGAGGTGCGACAATGCCCGTGATCGACCCCCGACTCGACCGACTATATACCTAAGTTAGCTATCTAAGAGGTGTGATGGGCGACACAGACGCCACCGACCTGCGGACCGTGCTGCCCCGGCTCCTGCAGCTGGGCACCCTGATGAACCGCAGCGGCCTCGGCGAACGGGCGCTGAAGCAGATCGGGGCCGAGCTCGACCGGCCCGGGCTGTCGATCATCCTCGCCCTGCACATGACCGGGAAGGCGATGCGCGTCGGCGAGATCGCCGACCGGATGCAGGTCGCCGGGCCGCACGTCACGCGGCACCTGCACGTGCTCGAACGGCGGCGGCTCGTGCGCGGCCTGGCCGACCCCGACGACCGGCGCGCCCGGCTGGTCGAGCTGACCCCCGATGGCGCCGAGATCGCCGACCGGTACGTCACCACCCTGCTCGGCTGGTTCGGCGACGCGCTGTCCGGCTGGACGCCGGCGGATCGCCGCACCTTCTACGACCTGCTCCTGCGGTTCACCGACGACCTCGCGGCCTTCCTGTCGGCGACCGCCGAACAGGAGTGAGGGGTTCAGTGCCGCGCGAACTGCCGTGACGTCGGCTGGCTGACGCCGGGCTTGACCGGCAGCGGATCGATGACGAGCCGTTCGCCGTGGATGTCGGTGACCGCGACGGAACCGCCGCAGCCGGCGCCGCTCTCCGACAGGAAGTAGTTGTAGTCGGTGCGCTGCAGCCGTTTCCAGCTGCCGCCCGCGCGAACTTCCAGCCGGGCCACCGGGTTGCGGTGGCCGATCACCTGGATCCCGCACCAGTACTGGGACGAGCCGTCCTTGTAGCGCAGGGAAATGTCCGGCACCGACGGCGGGTCCACCAGCTTCCAGGTGACCCGGAGCTCGCCGAGGTTGCGCGCCCCGAGCCGGTCGAACGCCTTCGGGTTCAGGTCCACCTGGCCCACCCGGCACGGCGCCGGGCACAGGTTGGTGATCCGCACGGTCACGTTCGCGCCGTTGGCCGCCTGCACCCGGATGTAGGCCCCGCAGGCCAGGGAACCCTCGAAGTCGGCGACGTTCATGGCCGCGTTGAGCGGATCCGCGCTCGCGTCGTACCCGCAGGCACCGGTGCCGTCGGTGTCGTAGAACGTGGCGACGCCGGAGTGGGGCACGCCGGGCTTGATCCGTCCGGCGAGCGGCGCGTCCCCGGAGGCCGAGGTGGTGGCAGTGGTCGTGGCGGACGTCGGAGGCGGAGTGCCGGAGGGCGCCGAGGTTGTCGTCGTGGGTGCAGGCGGCGCCGAGGAGGTGGTGGCGATCGCCGGCGTGACGTCCGATCTGCCTGCCGCGGCGGCCGGGGTCGGGCGGTCGGCGCGGGTCACCACCAGGACGACGACCGTCGCGGCCACCACGAGCACCGCCACGAGCGATCCGAGCACCGCGCGCCTGCGGCCGGTCACCGGGCGGCCAGCCGGTCGTATTCGGCCCGGGTCACCGGCAGGACGGTGCCGTGCCGGGGTTTGCCGGGCAGCTGGGCCCCCGCCACCGGGCGCCAGTCGCCGGAGTCCAGGTCCGTGGTTTCGAACGGCCGGTACCCGGCGCCGCCGTACTCGTCGATGAACAGGTACCACTTCTTTTCGGTGTTCGACCGGAACACCAGCGGACCCTCGCCGCCGACGATCGTGTCCTTGCCGATGCACTCCCGCACCAGGTGGTAGCTGCGGCTCAGCAAGACCTTGGCCTTTTCCTCGGTGACGTACCGGCCGCACGGGGTCGAGCCACCGCCGCCGGGGCCGCGGTCGTCCTGGGAGAACCGGTAGTACTGGCCGCCGTCGCGGATCACCGTCGAATCGATCACCGAATGGCCCGGGTCGAACCACGTCCTCGGCTCGCTGAACGTGCGGAAGTCCCGGGTGGTCGCGAACATGATCCGGTTGTAGGAGGTCGTCACGTGGCCCGGGTCGTCGGCCGGGTAGATGTTCGACGCCCAGAACACCACGTACTCGCCCCGCGCCGGGTCGTAGACCGCCTCCGGCGCCCACACGTTGCCCGCGGTTTCCGGCGCGACCGGCACCAGCCGCGGCGCGCTCCACCGCACCAGGTCCGCCGACTCCCACACCACGATCGAACGACTGCCGTGCCGCCACGACTGCTCCCAGTCGTCCCGGCCGTACATCCGCAGGTCCGTCGCGATGAGGAAGAACCGGTCACCGCGCGGCGACCGGATGACGAACGGGTCGCGGACACCCTTCGTCCCCACATCCGACCGCAACGCCGGGCCACCGCCGGGTGGCTGCCACCGCAGCGGATCGTTGCCCCGGCTCAGCGCGAAGTACACCTGCTCGCCGTCGGGCGTGCCCTCGCCGGTGAAGTAGGCGAACAGGTACCCGGCGTACCCCGGGTGGGCGCTCGCCGGACCCGCCGGAGTCAGCAGCCCGGCCGCGATCAGCAGCACCGAAGCCAGGATCCGGAATCCCCGCATGCCTCTTTCCTCCCTCGAGCCGCCGCGTCCGGCGAATGTTAGCGTTCACATACTGTCGGCGGAAGAGGAAACCGGCTCTCGCGAGCAGCTCACGGAATCGTCCACACCTGGTTCGCGGCACCCGTCCCGCCGAGCTGCGCGACGGGCGCGCCGCTCGCGGTCGACGACACCCCGATCGCCAGGCCGCTCGTGCCGCGGATCGTGAGCGGGAGCCAGATCAGCGGCGAATTTGTCGTTGGTGGCCCAGACTCGTGGTTCGGCAGCGTCGCCACCGCACCCGCCACCGACAGGTGGTCCCGCAGGGAAACTTACACCGGCGCCGAGGCAGTCGAATCGGTTCGAGCCCCATGGGTCACAAGTGGCGCAGCACGATCTCGAGGTTGTGCGCCACTTCCTGGGTCAGCGGGTCGCCGCTGCCGAACGCCTTCATCGCCGCGTGGTAGGCCGCCTGCAGCGTGGTCGCGGCGGCCTGCTTGTCCCCGGTCAGGTACAGCGCCGCGCCCAGCGTCTTGGCGGTGTCGATCGTGTCGGGGTGCCGCTCCCCCAGCTTCCGCGTCCGGCGGGTCAGCACGTCCCGCAGGACGGGCAGGCCTTCGTCCCACGCCCGCAGCATGGAGAGGGTGCAGCCGAGGTTGTGGCCGTACTTCAGGGTTTCCGGGTGGTCCGGCCCCAGCACCGCCACCGCCCGGCGGCGGGCCTCCCGGTGGCTGACCGCCGACTCGGGGAGCCGCTCCCGCTGGAACTGGGTGGAGCCGAGGAGATCGAGGACGGCGAGGGTGCCCGGGTGCTCCGGGCCGGCCGTGGTCTCGCAGTCGGCGACCAGGGAGCTCAGGCTGAGCTCCGCCGCGGCGAACTGCCCGGCGTCGAACATCGCGCCCGCGGCGCGGGCCCGGCGGTCGAGGTCGGCGGGCAAGGCCTTGGGGCGCTTGGAGAACAGTCCCATTCGTGAGTCCTTTGCAGACGCCTCAGCCGGCTTTGCCGAGGAGGTCGTCGAGGGTCCGGCCCTCGGCCGGGCCGACCTCGGTGCCGAGGGTGAGGCCGAGCTTCGCGGCGAGATCGCGCAACCGGAGGTCGATCGCGGCCTCGGCCAGTTCGGCGAACTCCGCCATGGTCGCCCGCAGCCGGCTCCACGCCGTGAGCAGCACCCCCGCGGCGATCAGCAGCGCCGGCCACCACAGGACCCCCGGCACCAGGTACAGCAGGCCCCAGCCGGCCAGCGTGCCGGCCTCGGCGTACCGGGTGCGGACGTCGGTGATCGGGCGTCGCGCGTCCTCCTCCAGCAGCAGCCACAGCCGGGGCCACACCAGGCTCGCGCTGACGTAGTACTGCGCCCGGACCCGGACCTCGATCAGCCGGGCCCGGTCGCCCAGCCACGTCGGCCGCTGCGGCAGGTAGGCCGGCACGACCGTGGCGCCGGCGCGCTCCGCGGCGGCCACCGCCCGGCTGCGCCGCGACCACCGTGACCGCCGGAGCAGGCCGCCCGTGACGAACCGGTCCCGCAGGCACCAGCGTTGCACCAGGCCGCCCAGTCCGCCCGCGGTAGTGCCCGCCAGGCCCGCGGCGGCGAGCACCACGGCGGCGAAGACGGCCAGTCGCGCGGGCCGGGTGGTGAACTCGCGGCCGGCCCGGTCGGCCGCGGCCGCCAGCCGGGCGTAGCCGAACGCGTGCTCGTGCCCCAGCACGGAGGCGGCGACCACGACGGCGACGAGGAGCAGGCCCGGCAGCAGGATGGCGGTGACCCAGCGGGTGCCGAGCCGCTTGCCCACCTCGGTCAGGAAGCCGGTCACTTCGGCCGCATCGAGGCGTCGAAGGCCGCGCAGCGGGGCGGATGGCCGTCCTCGTCCCGGGACGCCACCCGGGCGCACCGGTCGAGCGGGCAGCCGTACTCCCCCGCCCCGACGCCGGGCGCGCGGCCCCGGCCCGGCAGCGCCGCGATGCCGAGCGCCGGCCGGTCCGCCCAGCTGCGCGGCGCGCCGTCGGGCCCGACCGGACCCCACTTCTTCAGCGCGGTCTTCGCCGGGCCGCCCTGTTTCACCCGGTCGGCGTCGCGGTCGAGCCGGTCGAGCACCCCGTCCCGGCGCGCCGCCGCCCGCAGCTCGGGCAGCAGCAGGCACCACAGCGCCAGGTGATCGGCTTCGGAGTCCACCCCGCCCCCTTCCGACGTCGGACGATCACGGAGTCTAGCCATCCGCACTACGATCGGTGGTCAACCGGTCGCGAGGGGGCGCAGTGTTCGGGCGGCAGAGACGTCAGGCGGACGGCGATTTCGTCAGCGGCGCACTGTGGGAGGGCAAGGCGTGGCTCGACGCCTTCGAAAGCTCCGGTGACCTCGCCGCCCTCGAGCAGGCGATCGCCGCGGGCACGGCCGCCTTCGAGCGGGGCGATCCGGCCGCGCCGGAGCGGCCCGCCACCCTGATGTTCCTCGGTGACGCACGGATGCGGCGGCACCAGGCCACCGGTTCGGTGCCGGACCTCGACCAGGCACTGGCGCACTACCGCGAGCTGCTGCCGCTCGTGCGGGCGCAGCAGCCCGACCTGGTCCCGTTCTCGCTGGCGGCGATCGCCGAAAGCGCACTCCGGCTGGGCGTGCTCACCGGCGACCGGTCCCGCGCCGAGGAGTCGGTGCTCGCCACCAGGGAACTGCACCTGCTGGCCGGGTCGACCGGCGCGGTCCACCTCTTCGCGCTGGTGAGCGAGCTGCTGGAACGGGCGCTGGTGGCGCTGCCCGGCGATCACCCCGACCGGGCGGCGATCGGCGCGCTGCGCTGCACGGCCCTGGTCCACCACATCGAGGGCACCGGTGACCCCGCACTCCTCGGCGAGGCCGAGGAGGAGATCGACCGGGCCCTGCGGCTGTGCCCGCCGGACGACGCCAACCGCCGTCCCTTCCTCACCGTGGCGGCCGACGTCCGCCGCCTCCGGCACGACTTCGAGGGGACCCGGGCCACCCTCGACGCCTTCCTGGACGCGGAACGCCACGTCCTCGACGTCCACCCGCCGGGCCATCCGGTGTGGACGATCACCGTGCACAACCTCGGCCGGCTCCACCGCGAGCGCCACGAGTCCACCGGCGACGTCGCCGACCTCGACACGGCGGCGCACTACCTCCGGCAGGCCATCGAGCACGCGCCGGACGCCGATCTGCGGGCCGCGGCCGAGCGCGGGCTGGCCGATGTGCTGGAGGCCCGCGGCCCGGTGCAGGAGTACGAACCGCCGCCCGGCGTCACCCTCGAGTACGTCGCCGGGCCCGAAGATCCCCGGCGCCCGCTCGCCGAGGCGGCCGGCGATCCGGCCGAGCTGGTGCGGCACGGGAACCGGCTCTCCCGGCTGCTCGGGCAGTACCAGCAGTCGCGCGACCGCACCCTCTTGGACCGGATCTGCGCCGACGGCGAAGCCCTGCTGGCCGCGTTGCCTGCGGAGCACCCGCGCCGGTGGCTGATCGAGATCCGGCTGGGTCCCGCGCTCATGCTCCGGTACGAGCTCACCGGCGACCGCGCCGATCTGGACGCCGCGATCGACCTGCAGCGCGCCGCGATCGCCCGGCCGGTGGACGGCCCGGCCGACCTCCTCGACGAGTTCGGCAACCTCGCCGCCGCGCTGGTCAACCGGTTCCTGCGGGATCGCGACAGCGCCGACCTCGACGAGGCGATCGCGCTCGCCCGCCGGGGTGTGGAACTCGACGAAGCCCACGGCACCACCAGCTCGGCCATCCTGGGCAGCGCCCTGTTCTACCGCTACCGCCACCTCGGACGCCGCCACGACCTCGACGAGGCGATCGCGGCAGGCGAGCAGACGGTGGCCACCGCCGGGCCGCTCCGGATCGCCAACGCCCGCGCCGGCCTCGGCAACCGGCTCCGGCAGCGCTTCCTCGCCACCGGGGACCCGGCGGACATCGACGCGGCCATCGAGCACCTCGAGGCCGCACTGCGCCGCGAAGAAGACGTCCACACCCGCCTCAACCTCGGCCTGGCCCTGACCGACCGCGGGCAGACGCGACCCGAGCAGCAGGACCTGCTCGACGCCATCACCGCCTTCACCGCGGTCCGCGCGACGACCGGCGACCAGGCGCCGCTGCACACGATCGCTGTCCAGGGCCTCGCTGAGGCCTACCTCGCGCTCGGCCGTCCGGACGACGCCATCGCGGTCCTCTCGGCGCTGCCCGAAGGCCGGTCGTTCGACCGGATGCGCGTCCTGGTGACGCTCGCGGGCCTGCGCGCCGACCGCGGCGACGACGCCGGTGCGGTCGCCGACCTCTACGAGCAGGCCGTGGCGCTGCTGCCCGTGCTGGTGTGGCGGGGGCTCTCCGCGACCGACCGCCGACAGCTCGTCTCGCAGTGGCCGGGGCTCGCCGGTGACGCGGCCGCGGCGGCGCTGGCCGCGGGCCGTCCGGAGCGCGCAGTCGAACTGCTGGAGCACGGCCGTTCCCTGTGGTGGAGCCAGGTGCTCGACCGGCGGACCGACCTGACCGGGTTGCGGGCGGCGCACCCCGACCTCGCCGCCCGGCTGAGCGCGGTGGACCTGGACGCGCCGGACCGGCGGGCCGCGGCGGCCGAGTGGGACGCCGCCGTCGCGGAGGTCCGGACGCGGACCGATTTCGAGAACTTCCTGCGGCCGACGCCGTTCGCGGAGCTCGCGAAGGCCGCGGCGGACGGCCCGGTCGTGCTGGTCAACGTCAGCCGGATCCGCTGTGACGCCATCGTGCTGGCCCCGGACCGCGGCCACGTGATCCCGCTGGCGGGCCTGACCCACGCCGAGGCGCAGGACCGCACCCGGGCGTACCTCGCCGCGACGGCGAAGAAGGGCACCGGCGGGCTTTCCTCCGGACCGCGGGAGCAACTGCTGCTCGGGTACCTGGAGTGGCTGTGGGACACCGTGGCCCGGCCGGTGCTCGACGAGGCCGCGGTCCCGCCCGGGTCGCGCTTGTGGTGGTGTCCCACCGGTCCCCTCGCGCCGAGCCCGCTGCACGCCGCCGGCTACCACGACCCGGACGACCCGCCCGGCCGGTCGGTGCTCGACCGCGTGATCTCCTCCAGCACCCCGACGATCCGGGCGCTGTCGCACGCCCGTCGCCCGGCGCGGCCGGTGCGGCACCGGCCGCTCGCCGTCGTGTGCGAGCGGCGTCCCGCCTACGTCACCGGCCTGCCCGACCTGCCCGCCGCCGTCCGCGAAGCCGAGGTCCTCGCCGGGCTCTTCCCGGGCGGCACGACCCTGGCCGGTGCGGCCGCCACCACCTCGGCCGTGACGGACCTGCTGACCGGTCACTCGTGTGCCCACTTCGCGTGCCACGGCGGCACGGCTGCGGACGGCGACGCCGCGCTCTTCCTCGTCGACGGCCCGCTCACCAGCACCGGCCTCAGCCGGCTCGACCTGCCCGACGCCCACCTGGCGGTGCTGTCGGCGTGCCACACCGCGATGCCCGACGCGGCCACGCCGGACGAAGCCGGCCACCTCGCCGCGGCCCTCCAGGTCGCCGGGTTCCGCCAGGTCGTCTCGACGTTGTGGGCCATCGGCGAAGAAACGGCGGCCGCCGTCACGGCGAGCCTCTACGGGTCCCTCGCCGCGCCGGACGGCACCCTCGACCCGGCGGGGGCGGCCGCCGCTCTGCACACCGCGGTCAAGGAATTGCGCGACCGGTCGCCCTACGAGCCGAGCAAGTGGGCCCAGTTCGTCCATTTCGGACAGTAAGCCACCCGTTCTTCGCCCGTTTCCCGAGCCGATTCGTCGGTGATTGACTTTCCGGAAACACCGGCGTCCGGCGAAACGCGCAGCAACACGGACTTCTTCCGCTCCGGCCGCAGCGGCCAGTGGCGCGACCGGCTCGATCCCGCCGCCCTCGACCACTACCACCGCCGGGTGGCCGAGCTGGAGCCACCCGACCTCGCCGAGTGGCTCCATCCGGCCGAAGCGCGCTGACGTCCGCGGCCCGCCGGGTCCCGGACGTGCCGCCGATCGGGTGATCTCCGCGGCCGGCACTCAACCGGCACGCAGCTCCGGAGTGGACGGTGCGCACCGCCGTCGACCCCAGGAGGAACCGTGCGCAACCACCGCCTGCCCACCCTCGCCGCAGCGGCACTGCTGGCCGCCTTCGGCACCGTCGCCGTGGCCCCGGCCGCCTCGGCGCACGACGCCTACGCGGAGGTCGTCAACTGCAGCTACCAGGGCGCGATCCGCTGCGGCTACGGCGGCGTGACCAACGGCCACACCCGGGTGTACGCGTGCGACACCTTCAGCGACGGCTACGGGTTCCGCACCGAGTGGCGGACCCGCAGCGGCGGCGGCAGCGGCGTGGACGACGCCAACGGCAGCAGCTCCGGGTGCAGCGCCAAGGTGCCGGGCACCTCGGCCAACCCGGTGACCATCTTCCGCGTCTGCCAGAAGACACCCACCTGGTTCTGCTCGCCGTGGCAGAACGCTTGAGCGATCAGGGGGCTTGACCGTCCACAACGGACTCCGCGGCGAGGTGCCAGACCTCCGCCATGGGCGTCCACCAGGAGCCGCCTTCGCGAGCGGAGAGCGATTCCTGGCAGGGGTCGGTCAACGCCCACCAGCGCTGCGTTTCGGGATCCGCGGCGATGCGCGCCTGGTCGGCGTCGTGGTCTTCGCCGACGTACTCGTAGTACCCGAAGAGCAGGTCGTCGTGCAGGAAGATGGAGAAGTTGCGGATGTTGGCCTCCCGCAGCATCCGCTCGACGCCGGGCCAGACCGCGGCGTGCAACCGCAGGTACTCCTCGCGCTTTTCCGGGCGCAGGCGGATCAGCATGCCGTAACGCTGGACCATGGAACTCCTTCCGGACGGGATGGCGATCACCGCTCCAGGCGGCCGGGATCGCCGGACTCGGGACGGCGCGCGAGCCACGCTTCGGTGATGTGGTCGAACATCGCCTTCGCCGCGCCGCCCGAGTCGCCGGCCGCGATCCGCTCGTAGACGCGGCGGTGCCCCTTGTTCGATTCCACGCACAGGGCACGCTCGCTCGGCCCCACGTACCGGGCGGTGTTGACCACCTGGCTCTCCAGCGCGCGCACCACGCCGCGGGCGAGGCGGTTGCCCGAGACCTGCATGATCGTGTCGTGGAACGCGAGGTCCTGCTCGCGGTAGGCGTCCGGCTCGCCGACCAGCTCGTCCATGAGGTCCACCAGCGCGCCCAGCCGGTCGACGACGGCCCGGCTCGCGGTCCGGGCGGCCACCAGCGCCATGTCCGATTCGAGCAGCCGGCGCGTCACCACCAGGTCGTCGAGGACGGCCGAGGTCTCGTCCTCGGCGATCACCGCGGCCAGCACGAGCTCGTCGAGCATGTTCCACATCGACGCCGGGTTGACCACCGTGCCCGCGCCCTGCCGCACCTGGACCAGGCCCTTCGCCTGCAGCAGCTTGACGGCCTCGCGCACCACGGTCCGGCTGACCGAGAAGCTCTCGCACAGCACCGGTTCCGCGGGCAGCGACGTCCCCGGCGGGTGGACCCCGCGCACGACGCGTTCCACCAGTTCGGCAGTGACCGCGCTCGCCAGGTTCGCGGGGCGGCGCACCCATTCGGGGGCCGCGGGTGGCCGGTCTGATGCCGTCATCGTTCCTCCGGTCGCGCTCGCGCCGACGTCCGTCGAGCGCAGGGGAAGTTTACACAGCGGCAGCGTTGACGTCATACGTCATACGAGTTACGTTTCTGCGCACTGCGCCGGGCCACTCCCGTCCGGCCACCGTCTGGAGAAGTGAGCAGCGATGAAGCAGCGCACACTATTCTCGGCCGCCCTCCTCGCGGCGCTGGCGTTGACCGCGGGCTGCGGAAGCGCCGCCGGCCCGGCCACCCCGACCGGGGACGCGAGCGGCAAGCTCGTCGTCTGGGACTGGAAGTCCGGCGACGCCAAGGCCGCGGGGTACGTGGCGAAGGCCAAGGCCGAGTTCGCCAAACAGCACCCCGGCGTCACCGTCGAGTTCGTGGCCCAGCCTTTCGACCAGTACTACACACTGCTGGGCGCGGCGATCCAGGCCAAGAGAGGCCCGGACGTCATGCTCTTCAACGGCGGCGGCCAGATCCGCGACCGGGTCGCCGACCTGGTGCCGCTGGACCCCTACGTCGCCGACGACCGGTCGCGGCTGTCCGGCTGGGACGCGTTCGCCAAGGACGGCAAGGTCTACGCCGAGCCGGTCACCCTGCAGGGCCACCCGGTCTACTACAACAAGGAGCTCTACCAGAAGGCCGGGCTGAACCCCGACGCCCCGCCGCGCACCTGGGACGACTTCGTCCGCGACTGCGGCACCATCTCCGCCAAGACCGGTGCCAAGTGCCTCGCGCTGGGCAACAAGGAAGGCGCCGGGATCCAGTTCTTCCTGTCGGCGCTGGGTTCGGCGAGCCTGACGCCGCAGGAGTACACCGACTGGATCGCCGGCAAGCGCGACTGGACCGCGCCGGACGTCAAGCGGATCTTCGAGCTCTGGAAGCAGGCCGGTGACGCCGGGCTGAACACCGACGGCCCCAACTCCACGGCGATGTTCAACGACGCGTTCGCGCTCTTCCAGTCCGCCAAGGCCGCGAACGTCATCGGCCTGATGTCCGACGTCGGGCACTGGAAGGACTTCGCCGAGTTCCTCGGCGCGGACAAGGTCGGCGTGATGACCGGGCCGCAGGTCAACCCGGCCGCCACGCCGAGCCTGCCGTACGACGGCGGCATCGGCTACGCGGTCGCGAAGGGGACGAAGGACCCGAAGCTGGCCGCGGACCTGGTGCGGTCGCTGAGTTCCACCGACGCCCTGAAGTCCTTCTACGCCGACAGCGGCGCGATCGCCGCGGACACCTCGATCGACGTCTCGGCGGGCGGACCGGCCGTCGCGAAGATCGTCTCGGAGGTCAAGGGCGGCAAGCCGGCCCTGCACGTGGCCCTCTCCTCGAAGACGCTCGACCTGATGGGGCGGCTCTCGCAGCAGCTGCTCAGCGGTTCGGCCGGCGTCGACGACGTGCTGCAGCAGCTCGCCGCGTCGGACAAGGGCTGAGGAGCGTGACCGGGTACTCCCCCGCTCCGGTGGACCGGGCTCCGGCCCGGCCCGCCGGAGGGCCCGCGCCGGCCCGGCGTGCTCCGCGCGGAACGCGGCTAGAACGCTTCGCGCCGCTCGTCCTCGTCGCCCCGGCCGTGCTGGTCGTCCTCCTGCTCCGGCTGTGGCCGCTGCTGCTCGGCGTCAACTTCTCCTTCACCGGCGACGGCGATCGCAACGGCACGGCCGTCGGCTTCGACAACTACGTGACGCTGTTCGGCGATCCGCTGTTCCGCACCGCGCTGCGCAACGTCGGGCTGCTCGTGCTGCTGCTCCCGGTCGCCGTCGCCATCCCCGGCCTGCTCGCCACCTTCATCCACCTCAAGGTGCCGGGCCACCGGGTCTACCGCGGCGTCTACTTCTTCCCGGCCGTGCTGTCCCCGGTGATCGTCGGGGCGATCTTCAACCTGCTGCTCGCCTTCGACGGGCCGGTCAACGCCGTTCTCGGCCTCGTCGGCCTCGGCCCGGTGGACTGGCTCGGGAACCCGGGGGTGGCGATCTTCGCTGTCGTCGGGGTGCAGGTCTGGGCGACCTTCGGCATGGCACTGGTCGTCTTCCTCGCCGGATTCTCCACTTTGGACGCTTCCTTGCTGGACGCGGCCAAAGTGGACGGTGCGTCCCTGCTGCAGACCATCCGGCACGTGATCGTCCCCGGGCTGTCCCGGACCATCCAGTTCGTCTTCGTCACCACCATGATCGGGCTGCTGACCTCGATGTTCGGCCTGCTGTACGTGATGACCAGCGGCGGCCCGGCCGGCTCCACCTACCTGCCCGAGTACTACATCTGGATCCAGCAGGGGCAGCTGAACCAGCCCGCGCTCGCCTCCGCGGCGTCGACCGTGCTGTTCCTGATCATGCTCGTGGTCGGCCTGGCCCAGATCGGCATCCTGCGCCGCGCCGGAAGGGAGGACTGATGACGGGGTCCCGGCTCACGAAGTGGCTCGCCGCCGTCCCCATGGCCGCGCTGGCCCTGGCGACGATCTACCCCCTGGTGTTCACCGTGAACGTCGCCATGAAGGACCGCCGCGAATACACCCTCGACCGGTTCTCGCCCGCCGGGTCGCTGCACTGGGACAACATCGCCCGCGCGTGGACGAGCGTGGGGATGTCGCGGTACTTCCTCAACTCGGTCGTCGTGGTGGCCTGCTCGGTCGTGGTGCTGCTGCTGCTCGGGTCGATGGCCGGGTTCGCGCTGGGGCGCCTGCGCTTCCGCGGGTCGTCGGTGGTCTTCCTGGGCATCCTGGCCGCGTTGTTCGTGCCGTTCCAGGTGATCATGGTCCCGCTCGCGCGGATCATGGCGGGCACCGGGCTCATCGACACCTATCCGGGGCTGGTGCTCGCCTACGTGGCGCAGTTCCTGCCGTTCACGGTGTTCCTGATGACCACCTTCTACGCGTCCGTGCCGCCGGAGATCGTCGACGCCGCCCGCATCGACGGCTCCACCTTCTACGGCGTCTACTGGCGGATCATGCTGCCGCTGGGTGCCCCGGCGCTGCTGTCGGTCGGTGTGCTCAACGCGCTGTTCTGCTGGAACGACGTCCTGATCTCGCTGCTGCTGATGCCGTCCGCGGAGCACCGGACGCTGATGGTCGGGGTGACCGCGCTGCGCGGGCAGTACTCCGCCGACATCCCGACGTTCGCGGCGGGCGTGCTAATCGCCGCGGTGCCGGTGCTGCTCGTCTACCTGTTCCTGCAACGCCAGATCGCCGACGGGGTCACCGCCGGGTCCACGAAGGGTTGACATGCGCATCACTGGTTTCCGGGCCCTCACGACCGTCCAGGACTGGGGCCGCCCGATCGGCGACGCCAACGGTGTCCACGCCGGTGGGGTCGTCCCGATGCCGCTCGTCGTCGTCGAAACCGACGAAGGCGTCACCGGCGTCGGGCTCGGTTCACACGTGCAGGCGGAGACGGTCTTCGCCGCACTGGAGGGCGAAGACCCGCGCGCCGTGAGCGCCCTCTACGACCGGATGCTGCGGCGGACGTTCAAGGCGGGGCACGCCGGCGCGGTGTTCGGCACCATCGGCGCCTTCGACACGGCGTTGTGGGACATCAAGGCGCAGCTGGCCGGGGAACCGCTCTGGCGGCTGCTCGGCGGGCGGGACCGCCGCGTGCCCGCCTACGCTTCGGGCCTCGACATCGCCCTCGGCGACGAGGAGCTCGCCGAGCTGTACCGGACCTACGCCGGCCACGGGCTGCGGGCGGCGAAGCTCAAGGGCGGGCTGGACATCGACCGCGACCGGCGTCGCCTCGGCCTCGTCCGCGACGTCCTCGCCGAGGCCGGTGGCGGCCGCCCGGGGCTGATGCTGGACGTCAACGAGAACTGGACGCGCAAGCAGGCCGTCCGGCACGTCGCCGAGCTCGAACGGACCCTCGACCTGACCTGGATCGAGGAACCGGTGCGGCGCTGGGACGTCGACGGCCACGCGACCGTCGGCCGCGGCGTCCGCGCCTCGGTCGCCACCGGGGAGAACCTCACCGGGCTGGAACAGCACCGGCCGCTGATCGCGGCGGGCGCGGTCGACGTCGTCCAGACGGCCGCGGGCTGGGGCGTCACCCACTTCCTGCGGGTCGCCGCCCTGGCGCACGCGCACGACCTGCCGGTCAGCCCGATCGGCACCACCCCGATCGGCCTGGTGCACGCGGCGACCGCGGTGCCCAACCACCTGGTCGCGGAGTTGCAGGACCTCCACCCCCCGGTCGGCGTCACCCTGGACCACGAGATCGGCGACGGCGCGTTCATCCTCGCCGACACCCCCGGTCTGGGCATCCACCTCGACGAAGCAGCCATCGCGGCGGCCGGCCACCGCCTCCCCGACCCGGCGGCCGGCGGAACCCACATCCGCCCGGACCGCGCGGGCTTCCACCTCCTCCCCGCCTCCGGCAACGGCCACCACCCCGGCAGCCTCGTGAGTGAGAAACAGGGTTAGAACACTGTTTCTCACTCACGACAAGCCGCGGCAGACTGCTTTCGCACGTCCGGGTGCTCAGCCGACCGGGAACTTCACCGCGGTCAGTTCCTCCGAAACCGCCCACAGCCGCCGCTGGATCGCCCCGTCGTAGGACTGCGGGCTGGACGCCACCACCTGCGGGCGGCCGCGGTAGCCGCCCGGGCCCGCCGGGCCGTAGTACTGGCCGCCGAGGGCGGTGGGGTCGGTCGCCGCGCGCAGGATCGGGAGGGCGCCGCGCTCCGAGCTCTGCGTGAACAGGGGCGCCACCAGCGGGAAGACCGCGCGCATCGCCGCCGGGGAGTTGCGCATCAGCTCCGTGCGGGCCACGCCCGGGTGCGCGGCGATCGAGGCCGTCGTGCCGTGCGGGGCGAGGCGGCGCTGCAGTTCGTAGGCGAACATCAGGTTGGCGAGCTTGGCCTGCCCGTAGGCCGCCACGCGGTCGTAGGAGTTCTCCCACTGCAGGTCGTCGAAGTGGATGCCCGCGCGGATGCGGTGGGCGATGCTGGCCACCGTCACCACCCGGGAGCCCTCGACCGGCAGCAGCAGGTCCAGCAGCAGGCCGGTCAGCGCGAAGTGCCCGAGGTGGTTCGTGCCGAACTGCAGCTCGAAGCCGTCCCGGGTGGTCTGCCGCGGCGGATACATGACACCGGCGTTGTTGATCAGCAGGTCGATCTTCGGGAGCGTGGTGTGCAGGTCGGCCGCGGCGGCGCGGACCGACTCCAGCGACGCCAGGTCCAGCTCCTGCACGGTGACATCGGCGTCCGCGCCGAGCCGCGCGGCCGCCTGCTTGCCCTTCTCGACGTCGCGGACGGCGAGCACCACCGTCGCGCCGCGCTCGGCCAGCACCTTCGCCGTGTCGAAGCCGAGGCCGGTGTTCGCGCCGGTGATCACGGCCACGCGGCCGCGCTGGCTCGGGACCTCGCGCTCGGTCCAGTTCTCGCTCATGGCAGTCCTCCGGGTTCGCGGCCCTTTCGGACCGTCGGTCTGTTATGACTGCGACGCTAAGGAACCGACGGTCTATTGTCAAGAGACTGCCGGTCTTCAATCTTCCGGGGCGAGCGTTAGGCTGGTCTCATGACGTTCCAGCGGGCGCGCAGCGCGGAGCAGCGGGAGGAGCGGCGCCGCACGATCCTCGACACGGCGCTGAAGATGCTCGACGAGATGCCGGTGGCCGAGGTCAGCCTCAACGAGCTCAGCCGCCGGGTCGGCCTGGCCAAGTCGAACGTCCTGCGCTACTTCGAGTCCCGCGAGGCCGTGCTGCTCGAACTGCTGGACCGCGCCCTGCGCGACTGGCTGGCCGAGGTGGCCGGCGAAGTGGCCGAGGGCGTCGACCCGGACCGCCCGGCACCCGAGCGGGCGGAGGCGTTCGCGGCGGTGGTCGCCCACTCGCTGGCCCGCCGGACGGTGTTGTGCGACCTCATCGGCGCGCAGGCGGGCGTGCTGGAGCACAACGTGTCCACCGACGTGGTGGTGCGGTTCAAGCGGTCCGCGCTCGGCGGGCTGGACACGATGGCCGACCTGCTCCGCCGGTCCGTCCCCGAGGTCGGCGGCGAAGCGGTGTCGGTGTGCCTGCTCGCCATGATCCTGACCGGCGGCCTGTGGACGCACTGCCGCCCGGCCCCCAGCGCCCTCGCGGCTTACGAAGCCGATCCGGCGCTGGCCGCGCTCCACCTCGACCTGGCGCCCGCGCTCCAGCAGGGGCTGACCCTGCTGATCACGGGAGCCATGGCCCGCACCGGCCGGTCGTCCGGCTGACCGACGCCGCCGCGCGTAGATCCATCTCTGACGATCACATCCGCCGGGCGAGGTCCCGCGCGACCTCGACGGCGATCTCCCGGGTCCGGATCGCGAGCGGCGACTCCGTGCGCCCGGCCGGCCAGTACAGCGCCAGCTCGGGAACCGGCGCCGGCTTCAGCGGGCGGATGCTCAGCCGGTCGTCGGACCAGGCGTCCTGGCCGTGCAGCGCGAGCCACGGCAGCACCGCCCAGCCGATGCCAGCCCGCACCATCGACAGGATGGTTTCGTGGCCCGTCGTGCGGAAGACGAACCGCGGCTGCGCGCCGGCGCGGGCGAACGTCCGCTCCAGCCAGCGCTGGTGGTACGTGGGCGGCCAGGCGACCATCGGCACGTCGTCGAGCGCCTTCACCCGCACGGGACCGTCCGGCACCGCGCCGGCGGCCGTCACCAGGAGGTACGGCTCGTCGAACAGGTTGACGTGCTCGACTTCGCCCTCCACCGGGCCGTCGTGGAACAGCAGGTCGAACTCGCCGACGCGAGGGTCTTCCGGCGCCACGTCGGACAGCCTGATGTCGCAGCCGGGGTCTTCGTCCAGCAGCCGGCGGATCACCGCGGGCAGGATCAGGTTCGACACGCTCTGGAAGGTGCCGATGTCGATGCGGCCGTGCCCCGCCCGGAACCGGTCCACGGCGTCGGTCAGCGCCGCGCCCTTCGCCAGCAGCTCACGGCCGTGCGTCAGGACCACTTCGCCCAGCCGCGTGATCCGGACCGGCCGCGGGCCGCCGGGCCGGTCGAACACCGCGCCGCCGACGGCTTTCTCCAGCGCGGCGATCTGCTGGCTCACCGAGGACTGCGTGTAGCCCAGCCGGGCCGCCGCCTGCCCGAACGTGCCTTCCTCGGCGATGGCGGCCATGGTCCTCAGGTGACGCAGTTCGAAGTCGGCCATGCTCCCTAACATAGCCATTGGCGATCGGTTCGATCGGAATTCATCGCTTTTCGCGATGCTTTTGCCGCCCTAACGTCAGTGCCATGACGACGACTTCGGCTCCGCCCGCCACGACCTCCCGGCTCGTCCGGGCCCTGGCGGCCACGCACTTCGTCGGCCGTGCGGGTGGCGTGGTGCGGTCGTTCCTGGTGCTGTACCTGACCCAGGCGCAGCACCTTTCCCCGGCGACGGCGGGCGGGGTGGTCGCCGCGGTCGGCCTCGGCGACGTCGGCTCGCAGGTGCTCGGCGGCTGGCTCGGCGACCGGATCGGCAGGCGCAACACCATGCTGGCCGGGTTCCTGGGGTCGGCCGCGGCGCTCGTCGCGCTCGGCTCGGCGGATTCGCTGCCCGGGATCTGGGTGGCCGCCGTCGCCGCCGGGCTCACGCTCGAGCTGTTCCGCCCGGCCGGGTCGGCCGCGGTGGCCGATCTGCCGGCGCGACAACGGATCCGCGCGTTCGGCGTGCTCTACTGGGCGGCGAACCTCGGCTTCTCGGTCGCCACGGTCACCGCCGGGTTCCTCGCCCGGTACGGCTACGGGCTGCTGTTCTGGATCAACGTGGCGGCGTCGCTGGCCGCAGCACTGCTCGTCTGGCTCCAGGTACCGGAAACCCGCCCGGCGGGGACGGTGCGGACCCGGCAGGCACTGCTGCCCGTCGTGCGGCGCGACCGGTTGATGCTCGCGATGCTGGCGCTGCACGCCGCCTACTTCACGCTGTTCCTGCAGACGTTCACGACGTTGCCCCTGCTGATGACGGCCGGCGGTCTCGGCCCGGCGGCCTACGGCGGAGTCCTGGCCCTGAACGGGATCGCCGTCGTGGCCCTCCAGCCCCTGGCCGTCCGGCTGCTCGCCGGTCGCCACGGCCCCACTGTGTCGGCTGTCTCGATGCTGCTCGTCGGGCTCGGCGCCGGGCTCGGCGCCCTGAGTCACGGCACCGCGGCCTTCGCCGGTTCGGTCCTGCTCTGGACGCTCGGCCAGATCGGGATCGCCGTCCGGTTCGGCGACACCTTCGCCGCCCTTGCCCCGGCGGAGGTGCGCGGCGGGTACCTGGGCCTGGCCTCGGCCACCTGGAGCGTCGGCGCGGTCCTCGGTCCGCTGGCCGGAACCGCCCTGCTCGAACAGAGCGGCGCACCCGGCCTCGCGGCCGGGTGCGCGCTCGGCGGGATCGTCCTGTTCACCGCCCAACGGGCCCTCGGCCCCGCCCTGCACCGCCGGAAGCCCTGACCAGCAGCGGGGGCGGCCGTCTTGAATGACTCATTCCTGGCGTCTGACGCCAGGAATGAGTCATTCACTGCATCCGGAGCTGACTCAGAAGCCGGGGAACACGCGGCGCAGGTCGTCGAGCGTGACGCTGCCTTCGACCGTCACGTCCTTGTCGTACGGCGCCTTCAGCCGGCCGCTGACCAGCCGGATGAAGGCCTCCGCCGGCCCGGTGAACGTCGCGGACGGCGCCTCGAGGTGGTCCACCACGGTGACCGCGTCGTCGATCACCAGCCCGGCACCGGGAACCGCGACGGACACCGGGTCCGCGAGCTCGGCCGGCTTCGCGAGGAAGCTCAGCATGAACCCGACAGGGCCGGTCAAGAGCTCGACCAACACCGCGGCCGAGTCCGCGTCGACGCCGGCACCGGAGTCGAACGCGACCCGCACGTCCCACGAGTGGTTGGCCACCTCGCTCAGCCGCATGCCCACGGCGGTCACCAGCGGCACCGGCTCCGGCAGGAAACCGAGGTCGACGGTCAGCGACGCACGCTGCTCGGGCGTGAGCGCCTCGACGGTCTCGAGCCAGCGGCCGTTGTACTCCAGGAAGCCTTCGGCCTGCGCCCGCGGAGTGGCGGCGTCCCAGCGAGCCCAGATCGCCTGGTTCTCTTCGGCCGCCACGGTCTCGCCGGTGGCGCGCGCGATGGGTGCGCGGCCGATCTCGGCACCGCTGCCGAGGTGGGAGAGGACCTGGGCGACGGTCCACTCCGCCGCGCCGCTGGGTGCGGCGAGCTGGTCGTCGGTGAGGCCGCGGACGAGGCCGGCGAGCGTGTCGTGCTCGGAACGGAGGGCGGTGATCGTGCGGTCCACGAGTTGCGTCATGCCACCCTCAACCCGCGGGAGGACGCCGGTGTTCCGCCGATCACCGGGCGGTGGACCCGCGGCCGTCGCCGTGCTAGAAGTAGAACGTGTTTCAATTCTGACCACCGAGGCCGGGAGGTGCGCGGATGAGCGTCCCGACGGTGACCGAGCTGCTGCTGGCCCGCGCCGGCGACGAGCGTCCGGGCCTGCGGTTCGAGGACGAAACGTGGTCGTGGGCCGAGCACGTCCGGGCGTCCGCGCGCTGGGCGGGCGGCCTCCGCGCGGCGTTGCGCCCGGGCGAACCGCCGCACGTCGGCATCCTGGCCGACAACGTGCCCGCGTTCTCCCTCCTCCTGGGAGCCTGCGCGTTCGCCGGGGCGGTCCTGGTCGGGCTCAACCCCACCCGGCGCGGTGCCGCCCTCGCGCGGGACGTCCGGCTCGCCGACTGCCAGTTCGTGCTCGCCGAGCGGAAGTACCGGCCCCTGCTGGCCGGCCTGGACCTCGGCGGGATCGCCGTGCGGGAGCTGGAGTCCTGGGCGCCGTCCGCCGACCCGATCGACCCGGTCCCCGCCTCCGCCGACGACCTGTTGATGCTGATCTTCACCTCCGGCACCAGCGGCGACCCGAAGGCCGTGCGCTGCACGCACGGCAAGATCGCGTTCCCCGGCGCGATGCTCGCCGAGCGCTTCGGCCTGTCCGCATCGGACACCGTGTACGTGACGATGCCGATGTTCCACTCCAACGCCATCATGGCCGGCTGGGCGGTCGGGCTCGCGGCGGGCGCGAGCATCGCGCTGCGCCGCCGGTTCTCGGCCTCCGGTTTCCTGCCCGACGTGCGGAAGTTCGGCGCGACCTATGCCGGCTACGTCGGCAAACCGCTGTCCTATGTGGTCGCGACGCCGCCACGTCCGGACGACGCGGACAACCCGCTGCGCCTGGTCTACGGCAACGAAGGGGCGAGCGCCGACCTGGCCGCGTTCGAGAAGCGCTTCGGCTGCAAGGTCGTCGACGCGTTCGGCTCCACCGAGGGCGGGGTGGGGTTCGCCCGCACCGACGACACCCCACCCGGCTCACTGGGCCGCCCGGCCGGCGACGTGGCCATCCTGCACCCGGACACCGGACTCCCGTGTCCCCCGGCCGAGTTCGACGCCGACGGCCACCTGCTCAACGCCGGCGAGGCCGTCGGCGAGCTGGTCAACACCGCGGGGGCCGGCTGGTTCGCCGGCTACTACCGCGATCCCGCCGCCGACGCCGAACGGGTGCGTGGCGGCCGGTTCCACACCGGCGACCTCGCCTACGCCGACGCCGACGGCTTCTGCTACTTCGCCGGCCGGCTCGGCGACTGGCTGCGCGTCGACGGGGAAAACCTCGGCACGGCCCCGATCGAGCGCATCCTGCTGCGGCACCCGGCGATCACCGACGCCGCCGTCTACGCGGTGCCCGACCCGGTGACCGGGGACCAGGTGATGGCCGCCGTCGTCACCGGCGGCACGCCACTGGACCCCGCCGGCTTCGGCCGGTTCCTGGCCGACCAGCCCGATCTCGGGCCCAAACAGGTGCCCCGGTACGTCCGGACGGTCCGGGAACTCCCGCGGACCTCGACGTTCAAGGTCCTCAAGCGGCAGCTGTCCGCCGAAGGCCTGGACTGCGCCGACGTGGTCTGGGAACGGAAGGGCAAGGACCTCGCCTACACCGACCTGGGGTCACGCCCGCGCGCCACGACGACGTGACCCCACCACGGGTCAGCCGGTGGTGCAGGCCGCGCCGTTGAGGGTGAACGCGGTGGCCGGAGCCGGGTTCCCGGTGTGGTTGGCCTGGAAGCCGATGGTGGTGGACGCGCCGACGGCGAGCTCGCCGTTGTAGGCGACGTTGGTGGCGGTCACCTGCCCCGACGACGGCGCGTACGCGGCACTCCAGCCGGAGGTGATGGTCTGCCCGTCGGGCAGGGTGAACCCGAGCGACCAGCCGCTGATCGCGGCCGAACCGGTGTTCGTGATGGTGATGCTTTCGGTCAGGCCGGTGTTCCACGCGCTGACCGTGGCCGCGACCCGGCAGGCGCCGGTGGCCGGCGGCGGGTCGTCGGGCGGCGGCGTGGTCGTGCCGAACTGCGAGAAGAACTGCCACACCAACGCCGGCACCCAGGTCCGGGAACCGCTGTCACCGGTCGCGCCGTCCTGCGGGGCGGCGATGTGGCCCTCGTCGAAGGCGGCCCATTGCACCGGGTACCCGGCCCGGCAGCCCGCATAGCTCGTGACCCGGTGCGTCAGGCTGCCCTGCGCCGGCTCGGGCGGATTCTGGGCGGTGCAGCCGTTGTTGCGCACGAACCGGTCCCGCATCGACCGGCCGCCCGCGATGTTCAGGACGTTGTCCCGCAGGCCGTGCACGCCGAGGTAGGCGATGGGTTGCGTGCCCCCGCTGCACCCGCTGAGCACCCCACCGGACTGCACCGCCACCGCGCGGAACACCGTCGCCCGCGAACACGCGAGCGAGTAACTCATGGCGGCGCCGTAGCTGAAGCCCACGGAGAACAGCTGGGTCGTGTCGACGCAGAGGTCGCCCTCGACCTGCCGGATGATGTCGTCGGTGAAGGTCACGTCCTCGCCGCCGGAATTGGCCCAGCCGTTGTTGAACCCTTGCGGGGCCACGAAGATGGCACTGTTGTTGGCGAGCCGCTGCAGGCCGTAGTACGCCCAGGCCCCGGTCTGCACGGTCCGGCCCGTGTCGACGTCGGTGGCCGTGCCGCCCAGCCAGTGGAAGCCGAAGATCAGCCGGTACGGGTGGTTCCGGTCGTAGCCGTCGGGGATCCGCAGGATGTAGTTGCGGCTCTTCCCGCTCGTCTGGATCGTCCGGGTGCCGCTGGTCAACGTCGGCGCCTTGCCACAGCCGGCCGTCGAGGCGGCCGGCTGCAGCGGTGCCCCGGCGGCCACCGCTGCCGAACCGAGCACGAGCAGCGCGGCGGCCACGGCCACCACGACCCTTCTCACCATCACGGAACTCCTCCCGGTGCGGCCGGCGCTCAGGAGAGCGATGCTGGAACCGGCGGGAGCGCACTGTCAACCGGGGGAAGCGCCCGGCGGCCGATGCCGTGTTCAGGTGTGGTGCAACGGTTTTCGCCCGGTGAAACTTTCAGGTTTCCCGGCGGCCTACTGCCTCGTCAGCGCCCAGGGCATGAACTTCTCCCCGAGCGCCCGGCTGAACGGCCGCACCAGGGTTTGCAGTTCGGTGCAAGCGGCCTCGCCGATGTGCGCGTAGGGAGTCACGCTGTGCTCGTCGGTCACCTTCTCGATTTCCGCGCGGCGGGCCGCACCCGCGGGCGTGAACGCCGGTTCGGTGGCATCGGTGAGCCAGTCCCGCTCGCGCAGGCCGGCGACGGCCCGGTTCCAGTCCTCTTCGGACCACGACCGGGAGGTGCGCAGGGTTTCCGCGGGGACCGCGCCGGAAGCGGCGTGGGTGATCAGGGCTTCGATGCCGCTCAGCCCGGCCGTCAGCAGGGCCGCGACGTGCGCGTCGCCGCGGTACTCCCGGAGCAGGGTCTGCGCGTGCCACAGCACCAGGTGCGGCTCGGTGGGCCACGGCAGCGCCGCGTGGGCGGCGAAGAGGGGACGACCGGTGACGTCACCGATGGCCGCCTCCGCGGCTTCGCGCAGGAGCGCGGCGGCCCGGCGTGTTTCCGGCGCGGTGACCGCGTCGCCCAGGACGCCGCGCAACGCCTGATCGGCCGCGGCGAACCGCGCGGCCAGGACGGCGGCCGGGTCGGTGACGGACCAGGCCGCGGCGATCGATTCCCGGACGAGAGCCGGGTTGAAGTTGTAGAAGGTCGCGATGACGACCGGGGCCGGGACCGCACCGAGCGCCGCCGACCTCGAAGCGAAATAGCCGGCGCGGCCGGTGAGCCCGAGTTCCGCGTAGGCGGCCGCGGCTTCCGGGGCGAAGTAGATCATGCCGTGGTAGGGCTCGAGAATTCGCCAGGTCCGGCGCGCCGCTTCGATCACGCGGGCCAACATACCATCCGGTCGGTACGGCGTGGCCCGGGTTTTCGCGGCGAACTTCCGGTTCCCGTGGGGTACCGCCATCCGGCGTACCGCAACGGCGGATTCCTCGATAGCGAACGGATAGCGAGCCTGCGTCACGATCTTCCCGTCGATTCCCGCTGATGAGAGGAGTGATCATGGCTCGCATGATCAACGCCCTGGGTGACCGGCTGCTGGGGCTGTTCCTGCGCGAGGTCAAGGCCGGCGCTTGCATCCCCGAGCACGGCCAGGTCTGCAAGACGCTCCACTACGACTGCTACGGCAACTGCAAGTAACCGGTGTCCACGCCTTTCCCGCCGCGCCCGTCGCGGCGGGAAAGGCTCGCCAGAGGGGGTGCACCGATGCTCGGCGCTCAGTTCGTGCTCGCCGCCCGTGTCCTCGTCGGGCTGGTGTTCGCGGTCGCGGCCGTCGGCAAGCTCGCCGGCCGGAGGCGGCTGACGGAGTTCGCCGATTCGCTCGCGCCGCTCGGCCGGTCGCCGGTCGGCTGGCTGCCGGTCGCCGCCGGGACCGCCGTCGTCGAGCTGGCCACCGCCGTCCTCGTCGCCTTCCCCGCCACCTCCCGGCTCGGTCTCGGGCTGGGCGCGGTGGTTCTGCTCGTGTTCTGCGCCGCGATCGTCCGTTCCCTGCGGCTGGGCCGCCGCGTCACCTGCCGCTGCTTCGGCCGCTCCGGGGCGGTGCTCGGCCGGGCCCACCTCGTCCGCAACGGGCTGCTCGCCGGGGTGGCCGCCGGCGCGCTCGCCGTTCCGCTGAGCCCCGCACCCGGGTTCGACGGTGTCGCGGCCGCCGCGCTCGTCGGCGCGTTCGCCGCCGTCGTCGCGATCAACTCCGACAGCCTGGCCGGCCTGGTCGGCAAGGCGGACCCCGCCAACCGCTGAAAGAGGTATCCCATGTCGTTCCTGGTGGCCGTGGTCGCGGTGCTGGCCGTGCTGACGGTGCTCAACCTCCTGCTGTCCTCGGCGATCATCCGGCTGCTGAACGAGCAGCGCCGGCCGGTGACCCCCGACCTACCCGCCGTGGGCACCGAGATCGGGACGTTCGAAGTCACCGACACCGACGGCGTGACCGTCACCGATCGCGACCTGGACGACGCGCTCGTCGCGTTCCTGTCGCCCACCTGCGGGCCGTGCCGTCGGATCGCCGGGAAGCTCACCGAGCCGACCATCGCGTTCGTGATCGACGGCGGGGACCGGGCCAAGGCCGTCGAGTACGCGGCCGGGCTCGGGCCCGCGGTGCGCGTGGCCTTCGTCGGCGACCGCAGCCCGGCGTCGGCCGCGTTCAACGCCGGTGACGTGACCCCGACCCTGGTCCGCGTGCGGGACCGGCGGATCGCCGCCGCCGGCCACGACCTCGACGCCGTGCGTCCGCAGCACGTCTGATGAACCTCGTGCGCGCGGCGGGTCCCGCGTTCGCCATCGCCTGGCGCGCGTCCCGGGTGGCCACCGCCGGCGCGGTCGCGCTGGCGGTGCTCGCCTCGGCCGTGCCCGCGGCCTCGGCCTGGCTGGGGAAGCTGCTGTTCGACGAGCTGGCCGCCGGCCGGGACACCGGGCGGATCGTGCTGCTGGCCATCGGCTCGGCGGCCGGGCTCGCCGTCACCGCCGCGATCACCGCCGTCGCCTCCTACTGCACCGCGCTCGTGCGGGCCAAGTCCGCGATCGAGGCCGAGGACCGCCTGGTCGGCGCGGTCGGCGCGCTGCCGGGATTGCGCCGGCTCGAAGACCCGGCGTTCCTCGACCGGGTGCGGCTGGCCGAGCAGGGCGCGCAGGAGGCCGCGCCCGCGGTGCTGGGGCTGACCGTCGACGCGGTGCGCACCCTGATCGCCGTGCTCGGCTTCGGCGGCGCGGTGGTGCTCGTGTGGCCGCCGATGGCCGGGCTGCTGGCCGCGTCACTGGCGGCGACGGCGATCTCCCAGCTGACGCTGTCCCGCCTGCGCACGCGGGAGACCGAGGCGATGATGGCCACCCAGCGCCAGCGGTTCCTGTTCCGCTCGCTGTGCTCGGACATCCGGGCGGCCAAGGAGATCCGGCTGTTCGGCCTCGCGGACCTGTTCCGCTCGCGGATGGTGACCGCGGTCCGCACGGCGACCGCGAGCGAATGCGCGATGCAGCGCCGGATCGCCGTCGCCGGGATCGCCGCCGCGGTCGTCTCGGCGGTGGTGGCCGGGATCGCGCTCGTGGTCGCCGCGACCGGCGCCGCCCGGGGCTCGCTGTCCATCGGCGACGTCACCCTCTTCACCGCCGCGGTGGCCGGGATCCAGTCGCCGGTGAGCACGCTGCTGAACCAGCTCGGCCGGGCCGGCGGCTCGCTCGGGGTGTTCGAGCACTACCTCGACGTCGTCACGACCGGGCCCGACCTGGTGTCCGGGACCGCTCCCGTGCCGCCGCTGACCACCGGCATCGAACTGCGGGACGTGTGGTTCCGGTACGACGAAACCGGCCCGTGGGTGCTGCGCGGGGTCGACCTGGTGCTCCCCCAGGGCGCGGCGGTCGGGCTGGTCGGGGTGAACGGCGCGGGCAAGTCGACGCTGGTGAAGCTGCTGTGCCGCTTCTACGACCCCGATCGCGGCCGGATTCTCTGGGACGGCGTGGACATCCGCGGCTACGACCCCGCCTCGCTGCGGGCGCGCCTCGGCGCCACGTTCCAGGATTTCACCAGCTACGATCTGACCGCGGCCGACAACATCGGCATCGGCGACGTCGCCCGCCTCGGCGATCTCGACCGCATCCGCGCGGCGGCCCGCCTGGCCGAAATCGACCCCGCGCTGTCGGCCTTGCCGCGCGGCTACGAAACCCTGCTGTCCCGGGCGTTCCTGGACGTCGACGACAAGGCCGGGGCGGCGCTGTCCGGTGGCCAGTGGCAGCGGGTGGCGCTGGCCCGGTCCCTGATGCGGGCCGAGGCCGACCTGCTCATCCTCGACGAACCCAGCTCGGGCATGGACGCCGACGCCGAGACCCGCACGCACGAGGCCCTGCGCGCCCACCGCGCCGGCCGGACGAGCGTGCTGATTTCGCACCGCCTGTCCGCCCTGCGCGGCGCGGACCGGATCGTCGTGCTCGGCGGCGGCCGGGTGGTCGAGCAAGGCACGCACGACGAGCTGCTCACCGCCGGCGGCGAGTACGCCCGGCTGTTCTCGTTGCAGGCCAAGGGATACGCGATGGTGGAGGCGTGATGGTCGCCATCCTGGTGGTGGTGGTCGTGGCGCTGACGGCGCTGGTCGTGCTGCGCCGCCGGTACGTGGTCGCCCGCGTTTGGGGGCACAGCATGTCCCCCACGTTCCACGACGGCGAGCGCGTGGTCGCAACCCGCCGGCGGGTGTACCGCGCCGGCGACGTGATCGTCTTCCGGCCCCGGTCGGCTTCTTCCGACGTCGCGTGGCGCATCAAGCGGATCGTCGCGGTCGCCGGTGACCCGGTCCCCGCCTGGCTGGAGACCGGCCACCGGGTCGTCCCGGCCGGCCGGGTGGTGGTCGTGGGCGACAACACCGGTCACAGCGAGGATTCCCGCCAGCTCGGCTACATCGACCTCGCCAGCGTGGCCGGCGCGGTCCCGCACCGGCCGGCGCCGGAGGGCAGCTGACGGTCCGATCTCCGCCAATATCCCGCTCCACCCCCGACTCGCCCTGCTGCAGCTGGGCCGCGCGGGCAAGGCGGCCACCAACTCGACACCAGCGCAACCGGCGCAGCCCTCACCGCCCCGCCCCCGACGGCAACTGGCACTCGATCTCCGCCAGCACCCGCTCCACCCCCACCCGCTCGACCGGGCTGTCGAACCGGTCCTGCAAGAGCAGAGCCGCGCGGGCGATGCGGCGGGCCGCGGCCCGGTCGCCGGCGGCCAGCTCGATCGAGGCCAGGGCGAGCAGGGCGGCCGACTCGGCGTCCGGACGGCGGGTGCGGCGGGCCAGGCCCAGCGCGCGGTCCGCGAATCTCCGGGCGGCGGACAGGTCGCCGTGCGCGCGGAGGGCGTCGGCTTCGGCGGTGAGGCACCAGGTCTGGCCGATCAGGTCGCCGTTCCGCTCGGCCAGGGCGCGGGCCTGCCCGGCGAGGCGGACCGCGGCCGCCGTGTCACCGCAGGCCAGTGCGGTGCGCACGACCACGAGCCGCACCTGGGCGCAGGTCTTCCACTCGCCGGCGGCGTCGGCCAGCCGCAGGGCCTTCTTGCCGTGCGCCCGCGCCGCGCCGAGGTCGCCGAGGTGGTCGCGGTACAGGGCGGCGAGCGTGCCGTGGCAGCCCGACTCCCCCGCCCGGTTGCCGGACTTCCGGAAGCACACGACCGCCTCGCCCACCGCGGTGACCGCCCGGTGCCAGTCGCCGCAGCGCTCGTACGCGTAGCCCAGACTGGTCAGCACCTCCGCCCGCAGCGCGGGGTCGACGTCCCGCACCGGCGCCTCACCGAGGATGGCGATCACGTCGGCGTACCGGCTCCGGTGCATCCGGGCCGTCGCCGTGACCAGCGCCGCGGTCACCCGCACCACCGGGTCCGCGCCGGCGACGGGCCGCAGCCGCGCGGCCGCCCGGGCGCCGTGGTCGTAGAGCTCGAGCCGCACGAGCGGCGCCCGCAGGACCAGCAGCAGCGCCGCCGCGCGACGGGGCAGGCCGCCGCGCACGGCCAGTGCGAACACGGCGAGCAGGACGTCGGCGTCCGCGGCCACCCACCACAGCGGCTCCCGCACCACCTGCTCCGCCACGTCGGGGCCGAGCGGCGCGGCCGTCTCGGCGAGCACCGCGTACCCGACCGGCGTGCCCAGGATGCCCGCGTAGGCGTGCCGGGCCAGCGCGACCGCCCACCCGGTCAGCCGGTCCAGGGCGCCCGGGTCGAGTGCCGGGCCGACCGTGCGGCAGTAGGCCCGCACGAGGTCGTGCATCCGGTAGCGGGGCACGCCGTCGCGCCCCGGGCCTGCCTGGTCGAGCAGGTTCATCGCGCACAGGTGCGCCAGCACCTCGCCGGTGCGGTGCAGCGGCACGCCGAGCACGGGCGCGAGCGGCCAGCCGGTGAACGTCGGCGCCCCGATCGCCGCCAGCGCGAGCATCGCGGCGCGCGCGTCGCGGTCCAGCAGCCGGAAACTGGCGTCGAGGCTGTCGCGCACGCTGCGCTGCCCGGCCACCAGCTCCCGCATCCGCCGCGACTCGTCGGACAGCCGCGCGGCCAGCTCCGCCACGCTGAGCTTCGGGTACGCGGCGAGCTGCGCCCCGGCGATCCGCAACGCGAGCGGCACGCCCCCGCACGCCTCGATCACCGCGGCGATCGTGCCGTCGCCTTCGGCCAGCCGGGCCGCGCCCGCCACGTTCGCCAGCACCGTCCCGGCCACCTCGTCGCACAGCGGCGCGAGCGGCACCCGGACCACCGGCTCGACCTCGGGCAGCACGGACCTGCTCGTCACGATCGTGGCGCAGCCCGGATCGGCGGCCAGGAGCGGCTCGATCTGCCGGGCGGTGGCGGCGTTGTCCAGCAACACGAGCACCCGCTTGCCCGCCGTGCGGCTGCGGAACTCGGCCGTGCGGTCCTCGACGGTGGCCGGCATCGACCACGCCGGCACGCCCAGCGCGCGCAGGAAGCCGGCGAGGACGTCGTGCGGAGCGGCCGGCCGGGCGTCGGCACCGCGCAGGTCCGCGTAGAGCTGCCCGTCGGGATAGGCGTGCACCGCGGCCGCGGCCGCGTGCACGGCCAGCGCCGTCTTGCCGATCCCGGGCATCCCGGTGACCAGCACCAGCGGGGGCGCGTCGGCCCGGCGCACCACCGCGGCCCTGATCGCGGCCGACTCCGCTTCGCGCCCGGCGAACCCGGAGGTCCGGGGCGGCAGCTGGGCGGGCACCACGGTCGCCGCGGGCGGCGTCCCGACGGCGAGGATTTCCGCCTCCAGCGCGAGCAGCTCCCGGGACGGGTCCACGCCGAGCTCGTCCCGCAGCACGCGCCGGGCCTCGTGGAACGCGGCCAGGGCGTCGGCCCGCCGTCCGGCGCGGTGCAGCGCCAGCATCCGCCGGTGGTGCAGGCCCTCGCGCAGGGGGTGCGCCTGCACCAGCGCGCTCAGCTCGGGCAGCAGCCGCGCCGCCCGCCCACACGCGATCTCGGCGTCGATCCACTCCTCGGCCAGGCACATCCGCAGCTCGTCCAGCCGGAGCAGCTCCGCGCCGGCCAGGTGCGGGGTGACCCCGCCCAGCGGCGTCCCGGCCCACCGGTCGAGCGCGGACCGCAGCAGGGCGGCGGTGTCCGCGGGGTCCCCGGCCGCCCGCGCGGTCAGCAGCAGCCGCCGCACCTCGTCGACGTCGACGACGCAGTCCAGCAGGTACCCGCTCGGCACGGTGACCACGGCCCCGCCGGCGCCCGCCCGGTCGAGCGAGGCACGCAGCTTGGAGACCTGGATGTGCACCTGGGTCCGCGCGGTGGCCGGCGGCCGCTCGCCCCACAGCGCATCGATCAGCCGCTCCACCGAAACCGGCTGGCGGCAGGCGAGCGCCAGCGCGGCGAGCACCGTGCGCCCCAGCCGTCCCTTGATCGGCACCGGTGTCCCGTGGACCGTCGCCCCGACGGGGCCGAGGACGGTGGCTTCGAGCAATCCCCTGCCCTTCGAGATCGGGTGGCGGGCACGCGGGCATGCCGAGGACCGGCGGCACCGCCGCGGCCGGCTCGGGCCGGCGTGTAATAGCTGTCGGACGACGCGAAGGCGTCAGCCCGCGCCTCCGCCGAAGCGGAGCGGGAGGAGGGTTCGCCGACGGTCACCGGCGCGCCCGGGCCCGCGGCGGGCCGGGCACGTCGGTCCACTGTGGTTGGTCATGCGGGCGTCCGCCTTCCCCAGAAAAGTTCAGCCCGAAGCCGGAAGTGCCCCACCCCTCGCCTTCCCCAGCCGGGTGCGCGCTTCTCGCCGTGCGCGACGTTGCCAGCGGTACTTGATCACCGTCAACGGGCCCGCGAACGTTTCGAGCAGGCCCGAAACGTCAGACAGCTGGCTGAAGCGGGCCGCCCGCTCGCGCCGGGCGGCGGAATTCCAGGATGGCGTGGTAGCTCACGGCGATGAGCATGGCCAGCTCGAGCGCCGCGAGGACGCGGAAGTCGACCGGGCCGACGGCGCGTTCGCCGCCCGGCGTTCCGAAGATCCCCGGGATGGAGCTGAGGAGGGAAACGAACTGCACGCCGATGGGCACGTACCACAGGCGCCGGGGCAGGTGGAAGGCCAGGACGACAGTGAGCAGGTCGGCGAGGTAGAAGTACCGCTCGTGCATCGAAGGCAGCACGTAGGGCACCAGGATGACGGAAACCGTGCCCACCAGCAGGATCCGCGGGGTCGTCAGTTCGGCCCGGGCGAGCAGGAGCAGCAGGCAGAGCGTCAGGACGAGCAGCACGGTGACCAGGACCCCGGCGTTGTGCATGACATTGGTGTCGCGAACGCCGCGGAAGAACTGCCAGACCGACGGCGCGTTGAGCGTCATCTCGGGGTAGAGGCCGGACTGACGCGGGTAGATGGTCAGCAAGCGGATCGGGTCCGCGCCGAGCAGGATCGCCGGGAGGTCGAGGGCCAGGTAGACCGCGGGGATGACCAGCAGGGCGCGCCAGGGCACCCGGCCGAGCAGGACCATCGCCAGCAGCAACGGCAGGATGAAGATCGCCTGCAGCTTGAAGGACAGCGCGAGCCCGATGAAGGCGCACGCCCACCACGGCTGCCTCCGGATGAGGTGGTACACCCCGCCGAGCACGAACGAGGCGTAGATCGAATCGCACTGCGCCCACATGGCGCCGTTGAGCACCACGGTCGGCAGCATGAACACCACGAACGCGGCCACCGCCGGCGTCCAGCGCGACGGGTACTTCAGTGCGACGATCCGGTAGGTGAAATACGCGGCGACCGCGTCGAACAACACCGACAGCGCCTTGATGCCGCCCTGAGGCGGCAGCGGCAGGTAGTGCAGCACCACCAGCAGATAACGGTACGGGACGTTGTAATCGGTGAAATCCTCCCGTAACGCGCGGAAACCGCCGTGCTGACCAATGAATTCGTACCAAGGGCGGAGGAAATAGCGGTAATCGGTAGTGTCGTACCGGATCAGTGACCACCGCACCGCGAACGCGAGCAGCACGAGCGCCACGGCGAGGCCGCCCAGGTACAGCCGCCGGACTCGGTCGTGAACGACCGGTTCCGCACCCATGCGCTCGGATATCTCAGCCGTCTCCGCCATCTCCCCCACCGATTACTTTTGTCGCATCAAATGTTTCATCGAAGCGCTTTCCTGCGAATCTGCGGGTCTATCGCGAAATCGGCGCAGCCTCTTACGCCGAACGCGTGTGACCTGTGCCACACGAATCGATATGGGCGAGCCGGCGAAGCGGACGGCCCGCGGTGATCACTCCGCCGAGCCGGGTTTCTTGGCGTTGAACCGCGCTTTCTTCTGCCGGTTCCCGCACGTGTTCATGTCGCACCACCGGCGGGTGCGGCTCTGGCTCGTGTCGAAGAACGCGGCCCGGCAGGTCGGCGACGCGCACAGCGCCAGCTTCCCGTCTCGCTCGCCCGCGATGATGCTGATCGCGTCGGCGGCGATCACGCCGAGAGCGTCTTCCACGCCGGAAGGCGAACTGAGCCGCCACCGCCGCTTGCCGTCGGGCGTCAGGACGGCCGCGGCGCGCCCCTGCGCGCTGCGCTCGTTGATGACCCGGACCGCGGCCTCGGGCAGGGGCTCCTGGACCGCGGCCGCCGTCGCGGCCGCGTGGATCGACTCCCTCAGCTGCCGGGCGAGGTCGAGCTGGGCGGTCGTGCAGGACTCGACGGCCAGGCCGCTCACGGCCAGCCAGTCGACGAGCCGCTGCGGTGTCGGGATGCGCTCCACCGCGTCGCCACGACGCTCGGTCAACGTCGCCGTGAAGCTGGTCGCCAGCACGGAACCGAGGCGGAAGTCGGGGAACCCTGCACGCATGGAACCACCTTAGCCGGTTGCGGCCGGGCGCGGGCCCTGTTAGAACCGTCTTAGCCGGTTCTCCGACGACCGAGGAGGTCTCATGTCCCACCCGACCAGCGATGTCCAGGCATTCCATGCGCACGCAACGGACGCCGACCTCGACGACCTGCGCGCGCGGCTGGCCGCGGCGAGGCTGCCGGAAGCCGAGACGGTGCGCCCCGCCGCGGCCGGCCGGGACCGCTGGGACCAGGGCGTTCCGCTCGCCGACCTGGTCGAGGTCGTGGACCACTGGCGCACCGCGTACGACTGGCGGGCGTTCGAAGACCGCCTCGACCGGATCGGCCAGTTCCGCACGACCATCGACGGGCTGGGCATCCACTTCCTGCACCGCCGGTCCCCGCGCGCGGACGCCACGCCGCTCGTCCTCACGCACGGCTGGCCGGGCAGCATCGCCGAGTTCACCGGCGTGGTGGACGAGCTGGCCGAGCCGGGCGACGCGGACGCGCCGGCGTTCCACGTCGTCGTTCCCTCGCTGCCGGGCTTCGGCTACAGCGACCGGCCGGCCACCACCGGCTGGGGCACCGAAAAGATCGCGGCCGCCTGGGTGGAACTGATGGGCCGGCTGGGCTACCCCGAGTTCGTCGCCCACGGCGGCGACTGGGGCGGCAACATCACCACGGTGCTCGCCGGCCGGTTCCCGGCGCACGTCCTCGGCATCCACTCGACGTTCGCCGCGGGGCCGCCCGGGATGACCACGGACGGGCTGACGGCGGAGGAACGCCGGTGGACGGAGGAAACCCACCACTTCTGGCACCACCGCGCGGCCTACGCGAAGCAGCAGGCCACCCGGCCCCAGACCATCGGCTACTCGCTCGTCGACTCGCCGGTCGGCCTGCTCGCCTGGATCCTCGACAAGTTCGCCGAGTGGTCCGACACCGACGACAGCCCGTTCGAGACGATCCCCCTCGACACGGTCCTGGACGACGTCACCCTGTATTGGCTGACGCGCACGGGTGCGTCGGCGGCCCGCATCTACCACGAGAGCCACAACGCACTGGACCCCGAGCTCCGGGTCGACGTCCCGGCGGCCATCACGACCTACCCCCGCGACATCGAGAAGTATCCGCGCGCCTGGGCGCAGGAGCGGTACCGGCGGATCGTCCGGTGGAACTCGCCCGAGCGCGGGGGACACTTCCCGTCGCTGGAAATGCCCGGATATTTCGTCGAGGACCTGCGGGAGGGCCTCGCGGCGGTGCTCGCCGCCCACGGCACGTGATCGATTCAGAAAATCCTGCTAGCCTGCCCCCGGAAACGGCGCCGCGGCACCCGCCGCCGGCGCGCCGGGGACGAGCTTCGAGGAGCCCAGATGACGGCAATCGCCCGTGTTCGTGGTCGTGAGGTGCTCGACAGCCGGGGGAACCCGACCGTCGAAGTCGACGTGCTGCTCGAGGACGGTTCGCTCGGCCGGGCGGCCGTTCCGTCGGGCGCCTCGACCGGGACGCGGGAAGCGGTCGAGCTGCGGGACGGGGACGCGTCGCGGTACCACGGTAAGGGCGTACGCAAGGCGGTCGCCGCGGTCAACTCCGAGCTCGCCGACGCGGTCGTCGGGCTCGCCGCCGAAGCGCAGGCCGAGGTCGATGCCGCCCTGATCGCCGTGGACGGCACCGCGAACAAGGCGCGCGTTGGCGCCAACGCGACGCTGGGCATCTCCCTCGCCGTCGCCAAGGCCGCCGCCGCGGCGAACACCCTGCCGCTCTACCGCTACGTCGGCGGGGTGTTCGCCCACCAGCTGCCGATGCCGATGATGAACATCGTCAACGGCGGCGCGCACGCCGACAACCCGATCGACTTCCAGGAGTTCATGATCGGCCCGCTGGGCGCCGAGACCTTCGCCGAGGCCGTGCGGATGGGCTCCGAGGTCTTCCACACCCTGCGTGCCGCGCTGCGGAAAGCCGGGCACAGCACCAACGTCGGCGACGAGGGCGGGTTCGCGCCGAACCTCGCTTCGGCCGACGAAGCGCTCGAGTTCGTGGTCCGCGCGATCGAGGAGACCGGCTACACCCCGGGCGAGGACATCGCGCTGCTGCTCGACCCGGCCGCGTCGGAGTTCTACACCGACGGCGTCTACGACTACACCGGCGAAGGCCGCAAGCGCAGCGTCGAAGAGCACGTGGCCTACCTCGACGAGCTGACCCGCCGGTTCCCGATCGTGTCCATCGAGGACGGTCTCGCCCAGGACGACTTCGACGGATGGAAGCAGCTCGCCGACCGCATCGGCGACCGGGTCCAGCTCGTCGGCGACGACGTCTTCTGCACCAACGTCACGCTGCTGCGGGACGGCATCGAACGCGGGATCGCCAACTCGATCCTGGTCAAGGTCAACCAGATCGGCACCCTCACCGAGACCCTCACGACGGTCGACACCGCGCACAAGGCGGGCTACTCGGTCGTGATGTCCCACCGGTCCGGGGAAACCGAGGACACCACGATCGCCGACCTCGCCGTCGCGACCGGCTGCGGCCAGATCAAGACGGGGTCGCTGTCCCGCTCGGACCGCACCGCGAAGTACAACCAGCTCATCCGCATCGAAGAGGAACTCGGCGCCGAGGCGCGCTACGCCGGGCGGACCACCCTGCGCGGCAGCCGCTGACGCCCGTTCTCCCTGACGTCCCCGTCCGCGGCCGCGGACGGGGACGTTCCTTGCCGGGTGCCGGGGAAGTTGCGTGTGGGTTACGCATCTCACCCCGAATGCACCCGGATCGCCCCTCCCCCGTCTTTCTCTGTGACGGTACGTAGCAGGGGGAGGCACTACCATGAGGTCCCGTTCATCCCGATGGGTGCGCTGGCCGGGCACCTGGTTCACCGTCGCCCTCGCCCTCGTGCTGACCGGCGTCCTGATCCTGACCCCCGGCCGTGGCCAGACCCGGCCCGGCCCACCGGACGGCGGTCCGCCTGCCACCGCCTCGACCACCGCCCCGCCGGTCGTCAAGGACGCGGAATGGATGCGCCCGCTGCGCCCGGGCGAAAAGCCGCCGCAGTTCGTGCTCTTCTCCTTCGACGGCGCCGGCTCCCACGAGCACTGGAGCCGCTACCTCGCCCTCGCCAAGTCCGTCAACGCGCACTTCAGCGGCTTCCTCTCCGGCATCTACCTGCTGACCGACGAGCAGCGGCCGCACTACACCGGGCCCGGCCACAAACCGGGCGCGGCCTCGATCGGCTTCGGCGGCAGTGCCGCGGAAGTCGCCACCCGCGTCCAGGACCTCAACACCGCCGTCGCCGCGGGGCACCAGATCGGCACCCACTACAACGGCCACTTCTGCACCGGCGCGGAGCCGAGCGTCGGCCGCTGGACCGCGAAGGGCTGGGCCGACGAAATCGGCCAGTTCAGCCGGTTCGTCGACGACGCCCGCGACCACCTGGGCCTGCACCTGTCCGCCCACGACGTCACCGGCGGCCGGACCCCGTGCCTCGAAGGCAACTGGGCCGAGGCGTTCCCGGCCATGCGCGACGCGGGCTACACCTTCGACTCCAGCCAGCCCTCCGACGGCGTCAAGTGGCCCACCCGGCTCGACGGCATCTGGGAGTTCTGGATGCCGTACGTCAAGGTGCCGGCGCTGCACAAGAAGGTCATCATGATGGACTACAACCTGTGGTACCAGTTCAACCACGCCAAGAACGACCCGTCCCACGCCGAGCAGTACACCCAGGCCACCCTCGAGACCTACCGCACCGCCTACCGCGCGGCCTTCGACGGCAACCGCGCACCGCTCGTCATCGGCAACCACTTCAACGACTGGGCCGGCGGGGCGTTCTCCCGGGCCGCGGAAGGCTTCATGGGCGGGGTCTGCGCCCGGCCGGAGACGGTCTGCGCCACCTACGCGGAAGTCACGAAGTGGATGTCGCTGCAGGACCCGGCGGTGCTGGAGAAGTACCGGTCGATGCCACCGGCCCAGGCCGGCTGAAGACACGCAGGTTGCAATTTCCGGAATGGTCCCCGGCCGGGCCCCGCTCCGGGCCGTCGGCTCTCAGAGTTCTCCCAGAACCTCCCAGGATCCGGCCAGGCGGGCGGGCCACGCTCGCCGCATGACGATCGAAATACGGGGCCTGACCAAGCGGTACGGGCCCGAGACCGTGGTGGACGACCTGTCGTTCACCGTCGAACCGGGACAGGTGACCGGGTTCCTCGGCCCCAACGGCGCCGGCAAGTCCACGACCATGAAGATGATCGTGGGCCTCGCCGCGCCGACGCGGGGCTCGGTCACCATCGGCGGGCGCCGCTACCAGGACCTTCCCGTGCCGCTGACCGAGGTGGGCGCGTTGCTCGACGCCGGTGCCGTCCACGGCGGCCGGAAGGCGCACGACCACCTGCTCGCCCTCGCGGTGAGCAACGGCCTCCCCCGCCGCCGGGTCGGCGAGGTGCTCGCCCGCACCGGGCTGACCGGCGTGGCCGGCAAGCGGGCGGGCGGGTTCTCGCTCGGGATGCGGCAGCGGCTCGGCCTCGCCGCGGCGTTGCTCGGCGACCCGCGGGTGCTGATCTTCGACGAGCCGGTGAACGGCCTCGATCCCGAGGGGATCCGCTGGATCCGGGAGTTCATGCGCTCCCTCGCGGCCGAGGGCCGGGCGGTGCTGGTGTCCAGCCACCTGATGAGCGAAATGGCCCAGACCGCCGACCACCTGGTCGTCATCGGCCGGGGACGGCTCGTCGCCGACACCCCGGTGAGCGAACTCGTGCGCGGCGAAGGCACCGTGCTCGTCCGCACGCCCGAGCCGGCCTTCGCGCGGCTGCTGGTCACCGCCGGGGCCGCGGTGCGGGAGGGGGCCGAAGCCGCCCTCGTCGTGTCCGGCATGACCAGCGCGGAGATCGGGAAGCTCGCGGCCTACCACGGCGTCGCGCTCGCCGAGCTCACCCCGCAGCGCGTCTCGCTGGAAGACGCCTTCATGGCGCTGACCCGCGACAGCCTCGACTACCGGGGGGCCGCCGCGTGAGCGTGCCCTTCACCCGGACCGTCCACGCGGAGTGGATCAAGTTCCGCAGCCTGCGCTCCACCTGGTACACCTTGGCGTGCCTGTTCGCGGTGGGGCTCGGCATCACCGGGCTCGCCATGAACGCCGCCGCGAAGGACTACCCCGGCGAGGGGCCCTGGGATCCGACCAACCGCAGCCTGACCTCGTACATCGTCGCGCAGCTCGTCATCGGGGTGCTCGGCATCCTGGTCGTCACCGCCGAGCACGCGACCGGCCTGATGCAGACGTCGCTGATCGCCACGCCGCGACGGCACCGGCTGCTGGCGGCCAAGGTGGTCGTGGCGGTGGCGGTCGCCGTGGTGGCGGGCCAGGCGCTGATGTTCGCCGCCTTCTTCGTCGGACAGGCCGTCCTCGCCGCCCACGGCGTGCCGCACGCCGGTCTCGGCGATCCGGGGGTGCTCTCGGCCGTGACGGGTGGCGGGCTCTACCTCGCGGCGATCGCGCTGCTGGCGGCCGGGCTCGGCACGCTCATGCGCGCCACCGCGGGTGCGCTCGCCACCCTGGTCGGGATCGTCTTCCTGGTCCCCGCCCTCGCGGCCCTCTTCCCCGCCTGGCTCCAGCGGCTGTTCTTCTACTGGCCGACGCTCGGCGCGTCCGCGGTCCTCAAGACGGTGCCCGATCCGGACTTCCCGCACCCGTGGCTGAACCTGGCCGGGATGTGCGCCGGGGTGGCCGCCGTGCTGGCCGTGGCGTTCGTGGTCTTCCAGCGCCGGGACGTGTGATGCGGGAGGCTGCCCGGGGCCTGGTGGCGGCGGCCGCCGCGCTGCTCGCCATGACCGTGGTCGCCGCCACCGGTCTGGCTCTCGTGGGTGTCGGCGACTTGGGCGCGCTGACGGCGGCGGCCGTCGCGCTGGCGACGGGCGGCACCGCGGAGATCGGCGCCGTCCCGGCGGCCGGGTTCGCGGTCGCCGTGCGAGGCGGCCTCTACGTGCTGCCCCTGGGGATTTCCCTGGTGGGCGCGGTGGTGCTGGGCTCGGTGCTGCTGCGCGGCCGTCCGGACGGCCTCCTGGTCCGCGGCGCCGCGGCAGCCGTGGCCCTTCCGCTCGCGGTGGGCGCTTTCGCCGCGGTCGCACGGGGAAAGCTGCCGCTGCCGGAGGGGGCCGCCACCGGCGGCTGCGCCCGGAGCGGCGGTTCGCCGCGCCTGCCCCTCCCGGCCGCGCTGGAGGCCGGATTCTCCGTCGCGGTCGGGCCGACGGTGGTGGGTGCCCTGGCCGGGACGCTCGCGGTGGTCGGAGCGTGCTGGGCCGGCCGGCGTTTCCCCGTCCGCGCCGGGAGCCTGCGCACGGTGGCGTGGCTCGCGGGCGGGAGCACCGCCCTGTGCCTGATCCTCGCGTGGGCGTTCGGCGGCCCGGCCGCGGCCGGGGCGGTGCTGCTGTTCCTGCCTCAGCTGGTGTCCGGCGTCGTGCTGCTGGGGCTGGGTGTGCCGTGGACGGTCGGCACCACCGGCCTGCTGCCCTGCGCACCCCAGCTCCCGCCGGGCGGCCCGGCGTCCTGGGTGGCGGTGGTGCTGCTGCTCGCCTTCGGCGTCGCGCTCCGGCGCCGCCGGCCCGGTACCCCCTGGCGCCGGGCCGTCGCGAGCGCGGGGTGGTTCGCTCCCGCGACCGGGGCCGTGCTCGCCGTCGTGACGCTGCTGTCGCGGTTCTCCCTTGACGTCACCGTCGGCGCGTTCGGCTTCTCGTTGCCCGTCTTCGCCGCGCGGTTGACGGCGAATCCGCTGCTCGCGCTGATGGCCGGGCTCGCGGGCGGCGCGGTGGCGGGCTTCGCGGGCTCCCTGCTCGCCGACGGGCTCTCCGTATCCTCGCGGGCATGGAAGCGATGACGTCCCGGCTGCTCGTGGTCGACGACGAAGCCACCGTCCGGGAGCTGCTCTCCGCCGCGCTGCGATTCGCCGGCTTCCGGGTGACGTCGGCGGCGACCGCGCGGGAAGCCGTCGCCGCGGCCACCGCGGAGCCGCCCGACCTGGTGCTGCTGGACGTCATGCTGCCCGACATGGACGGCTTCGAGGTGGTCCGGCGGCTGCGCGAACGGCACCCCGGCTCCGGCGCGCCGGTGCCCGTCCTGTTCCTCACCGCACGCGACCGCCAGTCCGACAAGGTCACCGGCCTGTCCCTCGGCGCCGACGACTACGTGACCAAGCCCTTCGACCTGGCGGAACTGATCGCGCGGATCCGCGCGATCCTCCGCCGGACGGCCGGCCACCCGGCGGCCGTGTACACGGTGGGCACGCTCGCGCTCGACGCCGAGGGCCACCAGGTGACGCGCGCGGGGCAGGTGATCCGCTTGTCCGCCACGGAGTTCCGGTTGCTGCGCTACCTGATGGAGAACGCCGGGCGGGTCGTGTCGAAGGCGCAGATCCTGGACCGGGTGTGGCGCGAGGACTTCGGCGGCGACGCCGGCATCGTCGACACCTACATCTCCTACCTCCGGCGCAAGGTCGACACCGCAGAGCCGAAGCTCATCCACACCGTGCACGGCGTGGGTTACGTGCTGCGCGAGCCCCGCCGGTGAGGCGGCTTTCCCTGCGGGCCCGGCTGCTGCTGCTCACCGCCGGCCTGCTGCTCGCCGGCCTGACCCTGATCGGCGCCCTCGTTTCCGCCCAGCTGGAGCGGTTCCAGCTCGACCGGCTCGACGGCCAGCTGCGTTCGCTGACCGAGCTCATCTCCCGGGCCGCGGGACCGCCCCCGGCCGCGAACCCGGCCGTGCGGCCCGAGCTGGTCGATCCCGCGCTCGAACTGTTCGGCACGCCGTACGTCGTGTACCTCGACGCCGGCGGCGCGGTCGCGGGCGGCCTGCATTCGTCGCGTGTGGACGGTGCGGCGCTGCCGCCGGTCGGCGCCCTGCGCACGGTGCCGGCCGACGGGACGGCCGTCGACCTGGACGCCGCCGACGGCTCGCAGCGCTGGCGGGCCGTCGCGCGGCCGGCCGTGCGCTGGGGCGGGACGGTCGTTTCGGCCGCCCCGCTCGCCGAAGCCGACGCCACGATCACCCAGCTGCGGACGAGCAGCCTGGTCACCGGCGCCGGGCTCCTCGTCGTGCTGACCGCGGCCGGCTGGCTCGCCCTCGGCCGCGGCCTGCGTCCGCTGCGCCGGATCGAGCACACGGCCGCGGCGATCGCCGGCGGCGACCTCACCCGGCGCGTCCCGGACCTCGCCTCGCCCGGCACGGAGGTCGGGCACCTCGCGGCGTCGCTCAACACCATGCTCGGCCAGCTGGAACGGGCCTTCGCCGACCGGGCCGCGTCCGAGGCGCGGATGCGCACGTTCGTCTCGGACGTCAGCCACGAGCTGCGCACGCCGCTGTTCGGCATCAAGGGTTCCACCGAGCTCTACCGGATGGGTGCCCTGCCGGAACCGTCCGATGTGGACGAGGCCATGCGCCGCATCGACGGCGAAGCGACCCGGCTCACCGCGCTGACCGAGGATCTGCTGCTGCTCGCCCAGCTCGACGAGGCACCCGAGGAGCAGCTCGACCGGGCGCCGATGGACCTGCGCACCCTGGCCGGCGACGCCCGGCACGACCTGCGGGCGCTCGACTCGGCCCGCACCGTCTCCCTGACCGGGCCGGGCGGCACCGGGCCACCCGGCCCGGCCCCGGTCGACGCCGACGAGGCCCGGCTGCGGCAGGTCGTCACCAACCTGGTGGGCAACGCCGCCGCTCACACGCCACCGGGCACCGGCGTCCGCATCGGCGTCGGCACGGTGGCCGGCCGCGCGGTGCTCGAAGTGGCGGACGAGGGCCCGGGCATGACGGCCGAGCAGGCAAGCCGCGTCTTCAACCGCTTCTACCGGGCCGACCGCTCCCGGACCCGCAAGCCCGGCGCCGACGCCGGGCTGGGCCTGGCCATCGCGCGTTCCCTGGCTCGCGCCCACGGCGGCGACGTCGAACTCGAGACCGCGGTCGGGGCGGGCGCCTGCTTCCGGCTCGTGTTGCCGGTGCACGGGTTCCCGGATTGACCTCGCCCGTTCCGTTGCGCGAATTCGGGTTTTATGGCTCCATCCGGGTGCGTTTACGGTCGGATCCATGGAACGGAACCACGCATCGGCCGAAGAACTCATGGTTGCCCTGCGGGCCGGTGAAGTGACCTCGGTGGAGCTGACCGAGGACGCGATCGCCCGCATCGAACGGGACGACGAGGTGATCAACGCGATCTGCGTGCGGGACTTCGACCGGGCCCGCGCCGCCGCCCACGCCGCCGACCGGGCGCGCGCCCGCGGGGAGGACGCGCCGCTGCTCGGCCTCCCGGTGACGGTCAAGGAGTGCTACGACATCGCCGGGCTGCCCACGACCTGGGGCCTGCCGCCGCACCGCGACCACGTGCCCGCCGAAGACGCGGTCCAGGTGTCGCGGGTCCGGGCCGCCGGCGCGGTGGTGCTCGGCAAGACCAATGTCCCCTTGGGACTGCAGGACATCCAGACCTTCAACGAGATCTACGGCACCACCGGCAACCCGTGGGACCTCGAGCGCACGGCGGGCGGGTCGTCCGGCGGGTCGGCGGCGGCGCTGGCGGCCGGGTTCGGCGCACTGTCCCTCGGCTCCGACCTCGCCGGCTCGCTGCGCACCCCCGCGCACTTCTGCGGGGTCTACGCGCACAAGCCGACGCTCGGGCTGGTGGCGACCCGCGGCATGGTGCCACCGTCCGAACCGGCCTTGCCGGCCGAGTTCGACCTCGCCGTGGCCGGCCCGATGGCGCGCACCGCCCGCGACCTCACGCTCCTGCTCGACGTCATGGCCGGGCCGGACCCGCTGACGCACGGCGTGGCGTACCGGCTGGCGTTGCCGCCCGCACGCCACGAGCGGCTCGGCGACTTCCGGGTCCTGGTCCTCGAAGACCACCCGTACCTCCCGACCGGATCGGCCGTGCAGGCGGCCGTGAACCGCGTGGCGGACGCGCTCGCCGACGACGGTGCCCGCGTCGAACGGCACAGCCCGCTGCTACCGGACCTGGCCGAAGCCGCGCACCTGTACATGCGGCTGCTGATTTCCGGCGCCACGGCCCGGTTTCCCCTTGCCTCGGAGGAGGAGTTGCGGACCCGCGTCGCCGGGCTGAGCGCCGACGACCGGAGCCTGGACGCCGTGCGGCTGCGGGCCCTGGTGTCCAGCCACCGCGACTGGATGGCGGCGAACCACCGCCGCGAGGTCCACCGCCACGGCTGGCGGCAGCTGTTCGCCGAGTTCGACGTCGTGGTGTGCCCGATCACGCCGACACCGGCGTTCCCGCACGACCACCAGGCCACCCCGCTGGAGCGCCGCATCGACATCGACGGCGTCGAGCACCCCTATTTCGACCAGCTCGTCTGGGCCGGCCTGGCCACCATGCCCGGCCTGCCCGCCACCGCCGTCCCGGCCGGCCGATCGCCCGAGGGCCTGCCGGTCGGCGTGCAGCTCATCGGCCCGATGTTCGAGGACCGCACCCCGTTGCGGCTGGCCGAACTGCTCGAGCGAAAGATCGGCGGTTTCCGGGCGCCGCCGCGGTAGAATGCTTGCCACAGCGCCGATCCGAGGGAGCTTGCCGACGTGGTCGAGACGCCCGACATCGTTCGCCCGCCCGCCGAGTTGAGTGCGGCCCTCGCGGCCGTCGGCAGCGCCACGGCCAGCGCCGAGCTCAGCCGCATGGGCGTCCGCAGCGCGTTCATCCGCGGCCCGGTTTCGGTGACCCCCGGCGTGCGCGTGGCCGGCCCGGCGCTGACCCTGCAGTTCCTGCCGAAGCGCGAAGACCGCTATCCGGTCGACGAATACGAAGAACCGGAAAAGCAGCTGCACCGGCACGTCATGTACCACGCGCAGGCCGGCGACATGATCGTCGTCGACGCGCGTGGCGACATGAGCAGCGGCGTGTTCGGCGAGATGATGCTGACCTACTTCAAGGGCCGCGGCGGCGTCGGTGTGGTGGTCGACGGGTGCCTGCGTGACATCGGCGAGGCCCGGCAGCTCGGCCTCGGGCTGTGGATCCGGGGCGCCACCCCGAACTTCCACGCCCAGACCGACATCGTCCCGGCCGCGGTCAACGTGCCGGTGGCCTGCGGGGGCACGCTCGTCGAGCCGGGCGACATCGTCGTCGCCGACGACGACGGGGCGGTCGTGGTGCCGGTCGAGCTCGCCCCCGCCCTGCTGGCGGTCGCCCAGGAGCACGCGGAATGGGAGGAGTTCTCCCGCATCCGGCTCGCCGAGGGCGGCGACCTGCGCCGGTACTACCCGCTGTCGGACGAAGCCCGGCCCGAGTACGAGCGGTGGCGCGCCGAACAAGGCCGAACCTGACCTCCTGCCGCGGCTGGTCGTGAGTGGTAAGGCGGGTTAGAACCCGCCTTACCACTCACGACGCCCGGCGCGTGGGTCAGCCCTTGACGGCGCCCGCGGTGAGGCCCTCGGTCAGGAACCGCTGCCCGAACCCGTACATGAGCACGACCGGGATGCTGACCAGCAGGGAGGCCGCGGCCAGCTGGCCCTGCGGCACGACGTCCCCGAAGATCATCGACTGCATGCCGACGGGCAGCGTCTTGTACTCGTCCTTGGTGATGAACACGAAGGCGAACAAGAACTCGTTCCACGCGTTGGTGAGCGTGAACAGCGCGACCGCCAGCAGTCCCGGCTTGGCCAGCGGCAGCACGATCCGCAGGAACGCCCCGAACCGCGTGCAGCCGTCGACCAGCGCGGCCTCCTCCAGGTCGGCCGGAATCGATTTGAAGTAGCCGACGAGCAGCCAGGTCGCGAACGGCAGGGTGAACGTGGGGTAGGCGAGCACGAGCGACCACAGCGAGTCGTTGAGCCCGATCCCGCTCACCAGCTGGTAGAGCGGGATGAACAGCAGCGCACCCGGCATCACGTAGGTGAGCAGGATGGTCACCGTGAAGCTCTCCGAACCCCGGAACTTCAGCCGCGCCAACGCATACCCGGCCAGCGCCGCGCAGACCAGGGCGATCGCGGTGGACGCCACCGACACCAGGATCGTGTTGACGTACCAGGTGCCGAACGCCCGGCCGGTGAACAGGTTGGTGAACTGCTCGGTGCTCCACGGGGTCGGCCACAGGTCGTCGGTGCGCGCGACGATCTGGTCGTCGGACTTGAAGGCCGTGACCGTCATCCAGTAGAGCGGGGCGAGGACGAAACCCAGCAGCGCCACCAGCGCGACGCCCGTGCCGGTGCCGCCGACCACCCGCGCGGCCACCCGTTTGCTCTGGGCGGCGAGCGCGGAAACGGCCCGCCCGACGGCGGCGGCGAGCACCACGAACACGCCCAGCACGAGCGCGGCCTTCCAGACGATCTGCGGCGACGCCCAGACCAGCACGAGCACCGAGACCGCGACGATCACCCACGGCAGCACCCGGCGCTGACCGGAAGTCAGCCGCCGTCGGCCGCGGTCGGCCGCGCCGGGCAGGTCGCCGCGTCGCATCAGCCGCACCAGGATCACCACGAGAATGCCGATGATCGGCAGCATCACCAGCGTGGCCGCGGCACCCGCGCCGAGCTGCAGCTGCTGGATGGCTTTCGAGTAGGCCACCATCACGTACGGGGCGGTGGCGTCGCCCGGGCCGCCCTGGGTCATCAGCCAGATCAGGTCGAAGTTGTTGAACGTCCAGATCGACGACAGCAGCACCGTCACGATCATGACCGGACGCAGCCCGGGCAGCGTGATGTGCACGAAGCGCTGCCACGGTGAGGCGCCGTCCACCATCGCCGCTTCGTGGAGGTTGCCGTCGATGGCCTTGAGTCCCGCGAGGAACGTCACCGTGAAGAACGGGATGCCCTTCCAGACGTTGACCAGGATGACCGCCGGCATCGCCAGCGCGGGGTCGGACAGCCACTCCGCGGGCCACTTGTCGACGAGCCCGATCGCGGCGAGGCCGGGCCCGATCCCGGACTCGGTGAGCAGGACGTTGACGCTGCCGAAGATCGGGTCGAGCAACGACCGCCAGGTGAAGGCCGTGACGACCGTCGGGATCACCCACGGCAGCAGGATCACCCCGGCGACGATCGCCCGGCCGCGGCGCAGGTGGTGCAGCATCAGCGCCGCGATGAGGCCGAAGGTCACCTTGAAGATCTCGGCGTAGGCGGTGAAGACGAACGAGTTCAGCACACCCTTGTGGAACAACGCGTCGCCGAGGAGGGCGGTGTAATTGTCCAGCCCGACGAACACCGTCTCCGCGCCGTGCCGCTCCGTGGCGCTGGTGAGGACCGAGCCGATGATCGGGACCAGGATCAGGCCGGCGACCAGCACCAGCGTCGGCCCGATGAACACCGCGGCGAGGCGCCAGTCGCGCCCGAGCAGCCGCTGGGTCCGGGTGAGCGAGGACGACGCACCCGGCGCCGGGACGACCGGCGCCGCCGGTGTCCTCTTCGGACGCAGGATGGTCACTGCCGATAGCCCTGTTGCTCGAAGATCTGCACGATCCGGGCGTGGGTCGCGGCGACGGCGTCGGCCGGCCGGGTGCCCTGGATGACCGACTGCATCATGTCGGTCAGCAGGTACGCGGCGGTGGCGGCCTGCTCGCCAGGGCTCGGGGCCTGCGGGAACGCGTAGCCGGTCTTGGTGGTCACCGGGAGCTTCGCGCGGGTCTGCTCCCGCAACGCGGGGAAGGCCGGGTCACCGCTGGTGTAATACGGGTCGGAGTCCCACACCTTGTCCCACGACGGGTTGACCAGGCACGGTGCTTCCTTGGCCACGCCGAGCAGCGCGCTCCCGCCGGCCATGAACTTCGCCACCACCTTGGCGAGGCCGGGGTTCTTCGCCCCCTTGAACACGACGAACGAATTGGACTCGCCGAACGCGAGCGGCCGGTCGAGTGCCGGTCCGGTGGCGCCGTTGAACACGTGCGTGTTGGCGTACACCGGGTTCTTCTTGGTCTTCGAGTCGGCGTAGACGCTGAACTGGTTGAGCGTCAGCCCCAGGATTTGGGCGAGCCAGTTTTCGTTGTTGCTCGAGTCGGTCCAGCTTCCGATCCCGGGCGGCAGCATCGGCCGGTACTTCGGGTTCGTGTAGATGTCGCCGATGAACGAGACGGCCTCGACGGTTTCCGGCGAGTTGAACACCACCTTCGTGCCGGTGTTGTCCGCGATCGCCCCGCCGTAGGTGTTGATGACGTTGGCGATGAAGCCGTTGGCGTCGCCGGAGCGGTTCACCGTGAGCCCCCAGCCGAAGCGCCGCTTGGCCGGGTCGGACACCGCCAAGGCGTTGTCGCGCAGCTCTTCCCACGTGTAGTGGGGCTTGAGCGGCAGGCCCTTCTCCTGGTACCAGTCCTTGCGCAGGTACATCCCGGTCGCGATGAAGTGGTACGGGATCGCGAACCAGCGTCCGTCGAACACGCAGTAGTCCGCGGCCTCCGTGGCGGGTTCCCCGTACAGCGTGCGCATTTCCTCGACCACGTCGGTGACGTCGGTGAGGGCGCCGAGGTTGTGCAGCTGGCCGACGAACCGCCGGTCGCTCACGAAGGCCAGGTCTCGGCTGGTGCCCGCCTTCACCTCGGCGTCCATCTTCGCGACCATGTCACCGGCGTCCCCGGAGACCAGGTCGTTGCGGATCGTGGTGCCGGTGGCCTGCGCGAAGACCTGCAGCGACTTGTCCAGCGCCTTGTTGGCGGCCTCCGAATACAGCTTCTGCGAGAGCATCCCCACCGAGCCGCCGCGCAGGGCGGCCGCCTGGTCGAGCAGCGCCTTGGGCACCTGGACGTCGACCTGCGGTGCGGGTGCGGGGCCGCCACCGCACCCGGCGAGACCGAGCACGCCCAGCGCGCTCATCCCCAGGAACGAGCGTCTCGACCAGTCCGTTTTCTCTGCCATGACCACTCCTTTTCGCGTCCGATCGCTGCGGACGCGGACCGACGGGGCGACGGTGCAACCGGCGGGACAGCGGGGCGAACGCCGCGCTGCGGGTCGTTCATGCGGTGAGTGATGCCGAACGCTGGTGTGTGGGTCGAGCGCCGTCCGGATCGGCGGCTAGCGCCGCCGGGCGGCCCGTTTGCTTCGGTGCTCCTTCTCCGCGAGGAGCGTGGAGTAGTTGTTGCTCAGGTGCCTGCGCATCGCCGCGCGGGCCCCTTCCGGATCGCGCGCGACGAGCGCCTCGTAGATCTCGGTGTGCTGGGCGGTGGCGCGGCGCAGCCCGGCCGGCGCCTCGTTGGTGAGGCGACGGCTGGCCGTACCGAGCCAGCGGGCGGAGTACATGATCCGGTCGAGGATGCGGTTGTCGGCCGCCCGGCAGATCTCCATGTGGAATTCGTGGTCGACCTCGAGGTAGGCCTCGGGGTCCGTTTCGAGCGCCGCCATGCGGCCGATTTCGTCCCCGAGCCGGGCCAGCGTCTCGTCGGTGATGCTCGCCGCGGCCATGGCGGCCAGTTCGGGCTCGAGCAGCACGCGCATCTGGTGCAGTTCCTGCAGCAGCTCGTCGACGATCTCCGTGGGCAGCCACTCGATCAGCAACGGGCTCAGGTAGTCCCACTCCGCGCGGGGGCGCACGACGACGCGGCGGCCCTGCGCGACGTCGACGATGTCGAGCGAGGCGAGGATCTTGAGCGTCTCCCGCGCGACCACCCGGGAAACCCCGAACTCACTCGAGATCTCGAGTTCCGACGGCGCCCGACCCTCGTCGATTTCGCCCTGGACGATCCGCCGGGTCAGGTGGGCCGCCACCTGCACCGGAAGGGTCCGGACCTTGACAGCGTCCGGAGACTCTTGTCTCCTTGGCATGTGAGCAGCTTATAGGACAAGTTGGACGTCGCGTTAGTCCGTTCGTACGCACCACCCGGCGGCGGGAGAGCAATGCGGATCGTGAACGTCACGACGGCGGTGGTCGCCTACCACGGTCAGGCCACGCTGGTCCGGATCGACACCGACGAAGGCCTCAGCGGGTTCGGCGAGGCCAATCCCGACGCCGGCGCGGCCGCCGTCGTGGGCATGATCGCGACCCTGACTCCCCTGCTGCTCGGCGAAGACCCGCGCAACGTCGAGCGCTGCTGGGAAAAACTCCGCCGCAGCAACGTTTTCGCGGGCTCACAGGGCGGGGTGTTCGTGATCGCGCTGTCCGGGATCGAGCTCGCGTTGTGGGACCTCGCGGGCAAGGCCGCGGGCCAGCCGGTCCACCGGCTGCTCGGCGGCAAGTTCCGCGACCGGATCCGGCTCTACGCCGACTGCGGCGACGGCGACGACCCGGCCGGCTCGATCGCCGGGTGCGTCGACCGGGCCCAGCGGATGGTCGCCGAGGGCTTCACCGCCCTCAAGTTCGACGTCGACAACCTGCAGCACCCGGCCAAGTACGACGCCTTCAACCACACGATCAACGCCGCCGAGCTGCACTCGATGGTTTCGCGCGTGGCGGCGGTCCGGGAAGCGATCGGGCCGGACATCGACCTGGCCATCGACCTGCACGCCCGCTACGACGTGCCGAGCGCGTGCCGGATCTCCTGGGAACTCGAGCCGTTCCACCTGATGTGGCTCGAGGAACCGCTGCCGGCGGAGAACGTCGACGCGCTGGCCCGGGTGCGCGCGCAGACCCGCACGCCGATCTGCGCGGGGGAAAACCTTTACCTGCGTTGGGGATTCCGCGAACTGCTCGAACGCGGCGCGGTGGACGTCATCGAGCCGGACGTGCCGAAGTGCGGCGGCCTGGCCGAGGCCAAGAAGATCGCGAACCTCGCGGAGCTGCACTACGTTCCGTTCGCCCCGCACCTGGTGTCGACCCCGCTGGGCACGATGGCCACGTCCCACCAGTGCGCGGCGATCCCCAACTTCTTCGTCCAGGAATGGCACGCCCTCGAGGAGCGCGCGGTGTGGGACAGCTACGTCCACGCCCCGGACGGGAGCGGCTCGATCGTCAAGGACGGGTACATCACGCTGCCGGACACCCCGGGCATTGGCGTGGAGCTCGACCTGGACGGCGTCCGGGCCCACGCCGTCGCGGGCTACGGGGTGTTCGAGTAGCCGGCCGCCCCGCCCAGCCGTAGGTTCGACACGAACGAGGAGGTCCGGCTTGAGCCACCTGGTGCGATTCGCCGACGGAACCGGCGACATCCGAGTCGGCCTGCTCACCGGGGAGCGGCTGCGGCCGCTCGCGGTGGCGTCGATGAACGACCTGCTGCGCCGGCCCGTGGCGGAGATTCGCGAGCTGGCCGCGAACGCCGGTGAGCCGGTGCCCGCGGCCGGGACCCGCCTGCTGCCGCCGCTGGACGGGCGGATGGAGGTGTGGGCCGCCGGGGTGACCTACCTGCGGTCCGAGGAGGCCCGCCGCGAGGAGAGCGCCGACCAGGACGTCTACGCGCGGGTGTACCGCGCGAAGCGACCCGAGTTGTTCTTCAAGTCGGCTGCGTGGCGCGTGGTCACCGACGGCGAGCCGATCGCCGTCCGTGCCGATTCCGCCAACAACGTGCCGGAGCCGGAACTCGGCCTGCTGCTGACGGCCGGCGGGGAGATCGCCGGGTACCTGGTGGTCGACGACGTCAGCTCCCGCAGCATCGAAGGCGAGAACCCGCTGTACCTCCCGCAGGCCAAGATCTACACCGGTTCCTGCGCGGTGGCGGCGCGGGTGCGGCCGGCGTGGGAGGTGCCGGACCCGCTGGCGCTCGACCTCCGCATGCGCATCCTGCGCGACGGTCACGAGGTGTTCGCGGGCGAAGCGAACACCGCCCAGCTCAACCGCACGCCGGCCGAACTGGTCGAATACCTCTGGCGGGACAACGACTTCCCCGACGGCGCCGTGCTCTCCACGGGCACGTCCGTCGTCCCGGGGCTCGATTCCGGGCTGCAGCCGGGAGACGTGGTCGAGATCGAGATCGGCGAGGTCGGGGCGCTGCGCTCCCCCGTGGTGCTGGGCGCCGACGCAGTGCGCCGGGTGCTCGCCGCGCGCTGACGGCCCGCGGCGCTCCGGAAGCGCGCGCACGAGGAAGTCACCGCGATCAACCATGAGCTCTCGTCGGCCGCGAGCTCCGGGCCGGTCACCGCACCGTGGCCTGGAGCCGGGCGGCGCGCGCCTCGGCGCCGGGCACGCCGGGGTGCAGAACTCCGTGACCATCGCCAGGATCCGGCGGGCCGCGGCGGGCGAAGCGGTCAAGTCCGGACTGGCCGCGACCGTGATCCCCTTGGTGACTGTCCCGTCGGTCATGCTCCACGTGTTGCAGCCGGGCACGTCCCCGGCGTGGCCCCGGAACTGTGGTGTTCGGCGCGGCTGCGCCGGTACCTCGAGGCGGCGAGCGCCGCCGGCGACAGCCCCCTCGGTGTCAGGCCGTGGCCCGCACGGCGTACCTGGTGAGCACGACCCCGCCGGGAAACGTCCGTGTCTCCACCAGGTCCAGCTTCACCTGGCCGGCCATCGCGGCGAAGAACGGCGTGCCGCCGCCCACCAGCACCGGGTGGGTGACGATCTCGTACTCGTCGACCAGCCCGGCCCGCATGGCCGCGCCGCCCAGTGTCGCGCCACCCACCCGCATCGGCTCGCCCTCCCCGGCCTTGAGCCGGGTGATCTCCTCGACCGCGTCGCCGGTGACCACCCGGGTGTTCCAGCCGGCCTCGCCGACCGTCGACGAGAACACCACCTTCGGCGTGTCCCGCCAGTTCCGCGCGAACTCGACCTCCGCCGGCGTGGCGCCCGGCTGCTGATCGCCGGTCGGCCAGTAGGAACTCATGGTCTCCCACAGCTTGCGGCCGTACAGGAACAACCCGATCGCCTGCTCCTGCTCTAGCCACCACTGGAACAGTTCATCGCTCGGCTCGCTCCAGCCGAAGTCGTCCCCCGGTGCGGCGATGTAGCCGTCCAGGGAGAGGTTCATGCCGTAGACCAGCTTCCGCACGGCGTCACGCCTTTCTGTCGGTTCGGCCCCGGAAGTCCACTGTAGACGCCCTCGCCTTCGTCGGCCGCAACGGGCGGGATGACCGGCCGAGCGTGCTCACCGGTTGAGCCGGACGGAGTCCAGCATCGCCGCCGCGGCCTGCTCCTGGGCGGGCGAGCTGTGGACTTCGACCGTGTACGCCCCGAGCGTCCGGGACCGGCGTGCGGGAAGCGGGTCCTCGGGAAAGGTCCCGCCCTCGGCGTTGCCGGCCCGGCTGGTCAGCGACACGGTCAGGGAGAGGCACCGCTTGTCGAGCGGGGCCATCCGCGCGTCGAGGTCGGGGCAGAGGACCAGGGTGTTGGTCTCGGGTTCGCTGGTGAACGTGGCGACCTTCTGGCCCGCGGGAACCTCCAGCGACTTCAGCGGCGACCCGAGCACCGGCGGAGTGGTGCGGATCTTCCCCAGCAGGGCCAGCATTTCCGCGGGCGTCACCGGTTTCGTGGTCGTCACCCGGATCCACCGGCCGGGGGCGTCCTGCCACTGCACCGTCTGCGGGTGCCGGAGCTGGCCGGCGTCCGACGGTTTCGCCGTCGGCGCGCCACGCGGTGCCGTGCCGTCGCGAACTTCGATCTCGAACGCGTAGCGATGCGCCTGCCCGTAGTGCACGGCGGCGAAGTGCGGCTGGACGGCCCAGAACAGCAGGTCCCAGGAGCCGTCCTCGAGGCTCACCGCCGGCGGGGACGGCGGCACCTGGCCGGCGGCCGGAGCAGCGGTCACCGAGACCGGCGGGGCGTTCACGCGCGACGCAGGTGCCACCGTGGCGGTACCCCGGCCCAGCACCGCGACGGCCCCCACGCCGAGTGCGGCCACGGTGAGCGCCACCGCGGCGACACCGGCGATGCGGCGGCGCCGCAGCCGCCGGGTGGCGACGGCGAGCACGCCGTCGGGGTCGGGCGCCAAGGACTCCTGTGCGCGCAGGGTGCGGCGCAACGCGTCGAGGTCGGTCATCAAACTCTCCTGTGCCCCGGGCCGTGGCCCGCGCGAGAACCCTTCGGACTGCACACCCCTTAAGATGCGGCTGCTCCGTGATCTGTTGCGGAAGCGACCGGGGTCGGGCCGATCCTCCGAGTTCGCCGGCCAATTCCCGTGGCGACGCAACAGTTCGCCGGGGTCCGGGCGTCTGATTTCTTGTGCACTTCGAAGAGTTCGCGCGCGAGGAGCTGCCCGACCTGGTGCGGTTCGCGGCTGTCCTGACCGGCGACCGCGACCTGGCGCAGGACGTCGTGCAGGACGCGCTGGTGCGCGCGCACCAGCAGTGGCGCCGGGTGGCCGCGGCCGACCGGCCGAAGCTGTACCTGCGGAAGATGGTGGTCAACGGCTACCTCTCGTGGCGGCGCCGCTGGTACCAGCGCTCGGTGCACACCACCCCGGACGTCACGAGGTTCGCCGAAGCGGCCACGCCCGACCACGCCGACCGCATCGCCGACGCCGACCGGCTCGCCCAGCTGCTGGCCACCCTCTCGCGAGCGCAGCGGGCCGCGATCGTCCTGCGCTTCTACGACGATCTCGACGACGCTGAGATCGCCGAGGTGCTCGACTGCGCGGTCGGCACCGTCCGCAGTCACATCTCCCGGGGGCTCAGCTCTCTCCGTGTCCAGATCGGGAACGGCAAGCAAGTCGTCTGCTGACAGACCAGTGACCTGCGAAGACTCACTATCCGCCGTGCGTATACACCCGGCGTATACACCTGCGTTATAGTGAGCCCAACCCCCAGCAGGGGGCCAAGGGAGGACGAGCAGGATGTCGGTTTCACACACGTTGCTCGCGTTGCTCGAATCGGGCCCGCGACACGGCTACGATCTGAAACGCGCGTACGACGAGCAGTTCGGGCAGGATCGCCCGCTCGCCTACGGCCAGGTCTACTCGACCTTGTCCCGGCTGCTGCGCAACGGCATGGTCGAGGTGGCGGGCGTCGAGAGCGGCGACGGGCCGGAGCGGAAGCGCTACACGATCACCGACGCCGGGATCACCGACGTCGAGACGTGGCTGCGCACCCCGGAAGACCCGCAGCCGTACCTGCAGAACACGCTGTACACGAAGGTGGTGCTCGCGCTGCTGTCCGGCCGCAGCGCCGCCGAGGTGCTCGACGTCCAGCGGGGCGAGCACCTGAACGCGATGCGTTCGCTCACCCGGCGCAAGAACGCGGGCGACCTCGCCGACCAGCTGATCTGCGATCACGCGCTCTTCCACCTCGAGGCGGACCTGCGGTGGCTGGAGCTCACCGCCGCGCGCCTCGGCGAACTCGAAAAGGCGGTGCGCTGATGACCGGGCCGGGAACGCCGTTGCTCGTCGGCAAGGGGCTCCACAAGTCGTTCGGGCAGACGCGGGCGCTCGACGGGGCGGGGCTGTCCGTCTCGGCGGGGGAAGTGCTCGCGATCATGGGTTCGTCCGGTTCGGGCAAGTCGACGCTGCTGCACTGCCTCGCCGGCATCGTCCGGCCGGACTCGGGCACCATCGGCTACCGCGGCGCGGACCTCGTCGGGATGGACGACCGGGGGCGCAGTGCGCTGCGGCGCACCGAATTCGGGTTCGTCTTCCAGTTCGGCCAGCTCGTGCCCGAGCTGTCCTGCCTGGAGAACGTCGCGCTCCCCCTGCGGCTGACCGGGGCCAAGCGGAAGCAGGCCGAGGCCAAGGCGACCGAATGGCTCACCCGGCTGGAGGTCGACGGGCTGGCCAAGCGCCGTCCCGGGGACGTCTCCGGCGGGCAGGCGCAGCGGGTCGCCGTGGCGCGGGCGCTGGTGACCGGGCCGAAGGTGGTCTTCGCGGACGAGCCGACCGGCGCGCTGGACTCGCTCAACGGCGAGAAGGTCATGCAGATGCTCACCCGGGCCGCGCGGGAAACGCACGCCGCGGTGGTGCTGGTGACCCACGAGCCGCGGGTGGCGGCCTATTCGGACCGCGAGATCGTGGTACGCGACGGGCGCACGGTCGACCGGGAGCTGGTCGCATGATGCGGGATCTCGCGCTGGGCCTCCGGCTGGCCGTCGGGGGCGGCCGGATGTCCGGCGCGGCGCTGCTGCGCCTGGCGATGACGGCGTTCGGGATCGCGCTCGCGGTCGCCGTCCTGCTCCCGGCCGCCGCGGTCGACCACCTGGTCGGGGCGCAGGCGCAACGCGCGGCGGCGATCAGGCCGGTCACCGAGCCGCGTGCGGGTGTCGCGCCGCTGCTGACCTACAACTGGTTCACGGCCGTCGGGGAGGACTTCGCCAAGCTCACCGCGGTCGCGCCGACCGGGCCGGGCTCGCCGGTGCCGCCCGGCGTCGACCGGCTGCCGTCGCCCGGCGAGCTGGTCGTGTCCCCGGAGCTCGCGGCGAAGCTGGCCGCCCCCGGCGGCGATTCGGTGCGGGCCCAGCTGCCGGGGCGCATCGTCGGCCAGGTGTCGCGGGAAGGCGTGTCCGGCGCCGGGGACCTGCTCGCGTACTACGGGGTGCCCGCCGCGCAGATCCAGGCCGAAGGCGACGAAGGCACCGCGGTCTACGCGTTCGGCCGGCCCTACACCGGGCTCGGGTTGTCGGCGGCCATGGCGGCGATCGTCCTGCCGATCGCCGCGGTGCTGTTGCTGCCGTTGCTGATCTTCGTGACCACCGCGTCGCGGATGGGCGCGGCGCAGCGGGAGCGCCGGCTCGCCGCGCTGCGCCTGATCGGCCTCGACTCGCGGCAGGTGAAGCGCGTCGCGGCGGCCGAGTCGCTGGTCGGTGCGCTGATCGGGCTCGTGGCCGGCCTCGGGTTCTTCGCCGTGCTGCGCACGTTCGTCGCCGACATCCTGCCGTTCGGGCTGCGGATCTTCCCGGAGGACTTCGTTCCCTCGTGGCCGCTGGTCGCGGTGATCGTGCTGCTGGTACCCGGGCTCGCGGTCGGCTCGGCGCTGTTCGGGCTGCGCCGCACGATCGTGGAACCGCTCGGCGTGGTCCGCCAGGGCAAACCGGTGCGACGGCGGATGTGGTGGCGTTGGACGCTCGCCACGATCGGCGTGCTGTTCCTGGCCACCACCCTGGCCTCCGAGCGGGGGAACGGCGACACGCCCGCCGCGCTGGCGCTCTCGGTGGGCAGCGTGTTCCTGCTCGTGGGTGTCGCGGCCCTGCTTCCGTGGCTGGTCGAGCGGCTCGTGGAGCGGCTGCACGGCGGTCCGCCGTCGTGGCAGCTCGCGATCCGGCGGCTGCAGCTGGACAGCGGCACCGCCAGCCGCGTGGTCTCCGGCCTGGTCGTCGTGCTGGCCGGCACGATCCTGATCCAGGGCGTACTCACGTCGCTGGGCAGCGGGGCACCGCGGCAGACGTCACCGGCGGGGGTGACCGCGGCCCCGGTGCGGGTGGACACGACCGCCGCGCACGAGGCCGAGGTCGTCAAGCTCGCGGGGTCGGCGGCGGGGGTCACCGGGACGCATCCGGCCCGGACCATCGGGATCCAGTCCGGGTCGAAGCAGACCTCCGGCGTGGTCGGCGACTGCGTGGCGCTCGCGGTGGAAGCCGACCTCGGCGGCTGCGCCGACGGCGACACCTTCTACGTCGTGCCCGCGCAGGGCCCGCCCGCCCCGGCCGGCCCGGTGCAGCTGCAGAGCTCCTTCCACGACAGCACGGTGAGCGGTCCGCAGTGGACGGTCCCGGGCACGGTCAAGGTCGTGCGCTCGGACGACACGGCCCTGGCCGAGCAGGGCACCCTGCTGATCACGCCGGGCGCACTCGGCGGGCTCACACTGCCGGACACGTCGGTCGCCGTCTACGTGTCCGGCACCGGCGACCTGCAGGCGCTGACCGACAACGTCGCGAGGGCGGTCAACCCGCTCGCGTGGAACGCCACGGTCGTCAAGAGCAACTACCTCGACGGTTTCGCCGCCCGCGACCGGCGGATGGTGGAGAGCTTCCGCTCGGTGCTGATCACCGCGTCCCTGTTCGTGCTCGCGGTGGCGGCGATGAGCCTGCTGATGCTGTCGATCGAGCAGATCAGCGAACGGCGGCGGCCGCTCGCCGCGCTGTCCGCGGCCGGCGTGCCGATCGGGGTGCTGGCCCGCGGATCGCTGTGGCAGACGGCGATCCCGGTGGTGGTCGGCGTCGCACTGGCGGTCGCGGCCGGGCTCGGGCTGACCGCGCCCATCCTGCGGCTGGCGGACCGGCCGATGATCGTCGACGTCCCGGTGCTGCTCACCCTGGCGGCGACGACGGTGGCGGCGGTCCTGCTGGTGACCGGGCTGACCATGCCGCTGCTGCGGCAGGTGACCCGATTGGACACCCTACGCTCGGAATGAGGCGGGCGGCGGGGGCGGCACGCGCGGCCCCCGCCCTCAGCCGAGCGGGTAGTGGATCAGCTCGGCACCGCCGGTGGCGTAGTTCGGCACATCGGCGGCGACCGCCTTGCCCTCCTCCGAGCCGAGCGAGCCTCGCACACGCGGGGCGCTCGGTGCCGGTCATGCCGAGTCCTCCTCCGTGGCCGAGGCGAACCGGCGGAACGCCGCGAGCAACTCCGCCAGCGACCGCACATCGCAGGACGCCTCGAAACTCTCCCCGTCCGCCGCCGTCCAGAGCCACCGGTCCGGGCCGAGGTCCGCCTTGGACCTCGGCAGCACGCGGCCCTCCGCACCGGTCCCCACGGTGTCGACGCGCAGCCGCCAGCCCGGGTTGTCCAGCGTCTCGAGCCGGACGCCGAACTCGTGCTCCCAGTCGCCGTCGCACTGGCTCGCGTACCAGCCGGTCAGGAATCCGAAGTCGTCCGGCCGGCTCATGGGCATCCCCTGGGCTTCTGATCAGGCGTCGGCTTGCTCGCCCACCCGTTGTTGTGGTTGATGTGCGGAGTATCCACCACCGAGCCGTCCGGGTTGACGTGTGCCGGGCCGCAGCGCCCGTGCGACCCGCGCCGTGCGTTCTGCTTGGATATCGGCGTGACCGTGTACGACCTCGCTCACCGCCTGCCCGACATTCCGGACCTGCGCGCGCTGTGTCGTGCGCTGGCCGCGTTGGACGTCGTGCTGGATCCCGGGAGCGAGGACCGGCACCACAGCTACGACACCGCGTGGGCGCCCGGTGCCGAGCTGGCGTCCATGCGGGACGGCGCGGGCAACGAGTACTCCATCATCTTCACCGCCGCGGGCGCGTGCGTGCGCGGTTTCGACCACGAGTCGCCGATGAGTCCCTTCGCCACCGACGACGACCAGCCCTGGCCCGGTGTTCTCGATGCCGTGCCCGAGGTGTTCCGGAACCACGTCGACGAGCCGGCGTTCTGCGACGAGTTCGGCACCCCGTACGTCACGGTGTGCCTGTGGCGTGAGCACCACGAATCCGCGTGGCGGCACGGGGTCGTCGAATTCCCCCGCGAAGGCGACGACGGAGCCGATTGGCTGTTCGCCCTGCTGTCCGACCGCACACCCGAGGCCTTCCAGGACTGGGCCCAGGACTACTACGAAACGCCGATCGACCTCGACGCGGTGCGGCACGTCTACGCCGGGCAGCCGGTGACCGCGAGCGTCGTGACCGCGCTGAACTCCGGCACCACCCTGGCCGCCGTCGCCGAGCGCGTCGCCGCCACCGGCTACCCGATGCGCTAGCTGCCCGTCTGGACCAGGCTGAAGTCGTCGACGTTCACCCAGTTGCCCGCGTTCGCGTCGGAGAACACGCCGACCTGGATCGACCCGTTCGTCACCGCGATGTTCGGGACGGTCACTTTCGTCCAGCTCCCGAGTGCCTGGCTGATCGACGCGCTCAGCTCACTGCTCCCGAAGTTCTTCGCGAAGATCGTCGCCTTCTTCTGCCCGCCGCTGCTCTTCACCCACGCCGACAGCGTGTACGTCCCGTTCGGCAGCGAGATGTTCTGATACCGCGAAGCGTTGTACGCCGACGACGAACTCTGCGCGAACGCCCACCGTCCGGTGTGGCCACCCTGCTTGTTGCCGTTCACGGTCCCGCCGGAGATCGTCCAGCCCGCGAGGTCGTTCTGCGCCACCCGGTCGGCCTCGGCACTCGGGTTGAGGACGTGGTTGTTGCCCCGGCCCACCGCCCACGTGCCCGCGGCCGCGTCGACGGTCCACTGGCTCAGCGAGTGGAACACCGGCGTCGTCCCGCTGAACGTCACCGGCACCCAGTCGTTGTACCCGATGCCGTTGCCCGCGAAGTCGCTCCAGCGGTCACCACCGAACATCACGAACGACCCCTGCGAACCGGTCACCGTGAACGCCAGGCCCGTCTGGGTCACGTGCGAGAAGTCGGCATCGGTTCCCTGCAGCACGAACTCGGCGGAGTACGGGCCCATGATGTTCTTCGCGCTGATGCAGTAGGTGTGCGAGGCGTTCCAGCCGTGCAGGTCGGAGGAACAGAAGTAGTACGTTCCGTTGTATTTGAACATGATGTTGCCTTCGCGCCCGCCCGCGGAACTGTTGTAGACGTTCTTCGCCGGCTCGACCTGCAGGTAGTCCGAGGCCCGCAGCGCCGAGACGTACAGGTGCGACCGGCCGCTCTTGTTGCTGTAGATCAGGTACGCCTTGCCGTCGTCGTCGGTGAAGACCGATTGGTCGCCGGACATGCCGGTGGACACACCGCTGATGCTCGACTGCGTGCCCGCCCGGGTGAACCGGCCGTTCGGCGTGCTGCTCGTGGCGAACACCAAGCCGCTGTCCAGCTGCGAAACCAGCACGTACTTGCCCGTGTTCGGGTTGCGCGCGACTCCGATCCGGCCCACCCAGCCGCCACTCAGCTCACTGCCGGTCAGCGCGTTGCCTTCGAACTTCCAGGTGGCCAGGTCGGTCGACGAGTAGATGGTGATCGCGCTCAGCGACGTGTCCCCGTTCTTCCCGCCGCCCGGGTTGTTGTAGTAGTTGACCGCGCCGTTGTACTTGGCCCCGTACCAGTAGTACGTGCCACTGACCTTCAGTACGCCGCCCCCCTGGGAGTAGATCGGGTTCCCCGAGGTGTCCTTCCAGAAAACGTCGTTCTGGATCGTCGCGGCCGCGGCCACCTCCGGAGCGGCCGCCGCGGCGACACCACCGGCGGACGCCAGCGCGACCGCCGAGGAAAACAGGACCGCGGCGAGCGTCCGCCGGGAATTCTTTTTCCGCACTTCACGACCTCCGTGGCGAGTACCTCTTGGCGATTCGTCCGCGCGAAGACCTGGCGGCTCGGCATGTAAGCGCTTTCTCGCGGCCCTGCGGCCGAAGCGGAAGCCCACGGTAGCACCCCCGGCGGCGACGGGGAAACCATCGGGGACACGCTTTCCCGTGAACGGACCAATTCGATCAAAACCGGCCCATTCCGCGGCACGAGTTTCGAAGATTTCCCCGCGCTTTTGAACGTTCACATCGGGAAGTACCGAAGCAGGCGGGCTACGCCGCGCTGGTCCACATCCGTTCGGCCAGCTCCACGAACCGGGCGGAACTCATGGCGTCGAGCGCGGTGGCCAGGTCGGGGTAGGTGTCGAGAGCCGGGCGCGACGCCGTCAGGTCCAGCAGCCGTTCGACGATCCGGTTGCGCCCGGTGACCACCCGGAAGTCGGTGCCGCGCTCGGTCGCGTGGGCTCGCGCGGCCAGCAGCATCGTGACCATGCCCGCGCTCCCGAACGTCACGTCGGTCAGGTCGAGGACGAGCACGTCGGCGGCTTCACCCAGCAATTCGGTCAGGGCGAGCGCCGGCCGCCCCAGTGTCGCGTGGTCGAACTCCCCGGTCAGCGCCAGTACCGGGGGCCCTTGACGGGTTCTCGTGGTGCGAACGCCTGCGGGCGGAGAAAAGGGAGACATGCAGCGGGGTTCCGTTCGTGCTGGAGAAAACCGGTTCTCAGGCCGGCTCACGGTTTGAACCCCCTGCCCCAACCAGGAACGGATCAGCGGCCCCGATCATTCCGGAGCCGGGCGACCCAAACCCTCCCGGAACGCCGGACGACCCTCCTACCAGCCCTTGGTCCACCGCGGCGACCTACGTCACAGTGCGCGACGGCCGGGACCCGTACCCCCGCGGCCCGGCTTTCGCCCGCGCCGGGTGACGACCCGGGGACCGGGCGCGGCCACCATCGGATCCGCCGCCGCTCGTCTCCGATCGGGGAGCCGTTCGCGGCCGTCACCGGCGGTCCCGCCCACCGCGCGATGGCCGAAGCGCTGTTCCTCCGCCACTACGGTCGCCGATGAGCGAGCTCCCCGGCAAAGCCGAACGTGGTGACCAGCGCCGGGTCGTGGAACTCGACCACGCGGGAGACACCGGTGGCCGTCGCGGTCAGCACCACGATGCCGTGCGCCCGGTGGACGCCGCCGGTGTCGCGGTGGTAAACGGCGGCGGCAGGCTGGCCGTTGGCCGTGGTGGCGGTCATCCGCCAGTCGCCCGGCTCGCCCATGACGTACCTGCCGAGCAGGGCGAGGCACGCCACCCGGCCCGCGTACCAGTCGCGGAACGGGGTCGCCTCCAGTGTGGCGTCGGTGCGCAAAACCTGCTCCAGCAGGCCGGCGTCGGAGCGTTCGAACGCCGCGATGTAGCCCTCGAGCAACGCCCGCGCCCGCGGGTCGGCGGGTTCGAGCACGTCCCCGGCCGGGGGTTCGAGCTCGTCGAGGCGGGCCCGGGCCCGCTGGAGACCGCTTTTCACCGCCGCCGTGGTGGTGCCGAGGATGCGGGCCGTTTCGGGCGCGGTGAACGCCAGCACTTCCCGCAGGAGCAGGATCGCGCGCTGCCGGGCCGGCAGGCTCTGCAGGCTGACGACCAGCGCGAGCCGCACGGACTCGCGGGCGACCACGGCCGCCGCCGGGTCGGCGACCCAGTGGTCCGGCACCGGCTCCAGCCAGGACACCGAACCCGGCGCGGCCGCGACCGGCGGCCGATCGGGTCCGTCGCTGGGACCGCCCAGCCCCGAGGGCAGCACCCGGTTGCGACGCGGCTCCAGCGCGGTCAGGCAGACGTTGGTCGCGATGGCGTAGAGCCAGGACCGGATCGACGCACGCCCCTCGAAACCGGCGTAGGACCGCCACGCCCGCAGGTAGGTTTCCTGCACCAGGTCCTCGGCGTCGTGCGCCGAGCCGGCCATGCGGTAGCAGTGCGCCAGCAGCTCCCGGCGGTACTCGCCGGTCTCGGCCGCGAACCGGTCCTGGTCGCGGGCCTCCGCGGATTGCCTGCTTGCCATGCGCTGCTCCTCGTTCCCGCCGGTCGGCATCCTTCCTTCCGGTACGACCGGGACACCACGGAAAAGGAATCGAAGCACAGGTCAGCGGGCATCGCGATCGCCCATGGCGGGCCGGTCTCGGAGCCGGGCGCGGGCGCCCCGGTCACGGCAGCAGCGCCACCTTGCCCACCGTCGCCCGAGCAGCCAAGTCCGCCAACGCGCGAGAACCCTCGGCCAGCTCATACGCCACCGGCTCCGCCGGACCGACCACCCCGGCCGCGATCAGCGCGGCCAGCTCACCCATCACTTCGCCGAAGATCGCGGGCGCGGACCGGATCAGCGTGCCGATGTTCAAGCCGATGACCTGCACCTGGTGCCGGTACACGAGCTCCCAGTTGGTCAGCGATGCTTCCCCGCCCGCCAGGCCGTAGACGACGACCCGCCCGGTGACCGGCTTGGCCGCGGCCAGGCTCTCGGCGAACGCGGCCCCGCCGGCCGATTCCAGCACGACGTCGGCTCCGGCACCGCCGGTCAGGCGCCGCACCTCGGCGGCGAAGTCGCCGTCGCGGGAGTCCAGGACGTGGTCCGCCCCCAGCGCCAGCACGGTCTCGTGCTTGGCCGGCGAGGCGGTGGCGACGACCGTCGCGCCGTAGTGCTTGGCCAGGGTCAGCGCCGCCCGGCCGGTCGCGCCCGCCGCCGCGGGGACGACCACGGTCTCCCCGGCCGCCACCCGGCCGAGCGGCTTGAGCGCGGCGAGCGCGGTGGGCCAGTTCACGGCGAGGCCGAGCGCCTGCTCCGCACGCCACCCGGCCGGTACCGGCATCGCGGCCGCCGCGGGCAGCACCAGGTACTCGGCGAAGGCCCCGTCGCCGACGCCGGTGACGTACGTCCCCGGCGCCGGGCCGGTCACCGCCTCACCCGTCGCGACGACCTCGCCCACCGCCTCGAAACCCGCCCGGTACGGCGGCTGCGGACCGTCCCCGAAGGTGCCGCAGGCCTTCGAGACGTCGGCGAAGTTGACCCCGGCGGCCACGACCCGGATCAGCACCTCGCCCCGGCCGGGCTCCGGCACGGGCACGCCGGTGATCAGGCGCATGTCCTGCGGCCCCTTCAGGGTGGTCTGTTCCAGGGCGCGCATGGTGGCGGGAATGCTCACGGCTCTCCTTTTCGGTGGCTTCGCGGCCGGCTCGCGGCCGTACCGACAGGAAGACCGCCGCCACCGGAGAAAGGAATCGGCCGCCGGGCCACCCGCCGCGGCCGGGCCGTGCCGGTGGCTCACGCGCCACGGGCCGCCGACCTGCGCTGCACCGGCTGCCGACGGATTGTCCACGTCCGTTGCCACGATCCTCCTCGACCGGGCTTCACACCCCGGGGCACCGGGCAGGAAAGGAGGTGGCGGGCGGCGTGCTCGCCGAGTCGTTCGGTACCCGCGGCGGCATCCGGATCTGCGTCGCCCTCGACGGTTGCGCGGCCCTGGTCCTGCTGTGGGTGTCCCGCCGCAGCAGCCGTGTTGATTGAGTTTCCCGCGGGCTGGGCAGTATGCCCAACGCGACGCAGCGGTTGAGCCACCAGCCGCCCCCCACCGGTCCGGCCCGTCCACCCGCGGGCCGGAAACGCGGGAGGCACGGTGAACCCTTGGCCTCCCGCACGACGAGAGGCCAACCATGCCCGGCATCGCCACCCCCCGCGATCTCGACCCAGGGCACCACGCACGCACGGACATCACCGTGACCACCACGACGGACGCGTCGATCGTGACGGTCGAGGGCGAACTCGACCTGGCCACCACCCCCCGCCTGCGGAACCAGCTGGACGCCGCGTTGAAGTCACGGCCCACCGCGCTGATCATCGACCTCGACGCGGTCGGGTTCTGCTCCTCCGGCGCGCTGTCCGCCCTGCTGGAGGCCGTCACCAACGCCCACGCCCGCGGAATCCCCTGCGCGATCGTCGCCACCCAGCGGGCGGTGATCCGCCCGGTCAAGCTGCTGCGGCTCGACCGCATCCTGCCTCTCCACACCGACCGCGCCGAGGCCGAGACCTGGCTGGCGCTGGTGGCCCGCCTGCGCTGAGGTCGCGCGTGGCCCGGGCGGTCTTGCCCGACCCGTGGCGACGTGGCGCCCGGCGGGCTACGTTGGTCGTCGCGATGGTTGAGAAGGCAGCCGTCTTCCACAGCGACTCGGGGAGACCGGCATGAGCAGTGACCAGGATTGGCAGCGTGACAAAGAGCGGTTCGCCGCCGGCCTCGAGCCCGTCGCGCCGGGGCCGCTGGCCCACCAGTTCGCCCAGCTGACGCGCACCCTGCTCACCGCCCCGACCGTGGAAGACGTCCTGCAGCGCGTGCTCGAGGCGACCACGGTGATGGTCCCGGCCGCCGAGCTCGCCAGCTTCACCGTGCTCGACACCGAGGGCCACTTCCACACCCCCGCCGAGACCGACGAGGTCGCCACCGAACTCGACCGGCTGCAGTACCGGTTCCGGGAGGGGCCCTGCGTCGAATCCGCCGAGCCCGGCGGCCCGGCCGTGGCGATCGCCCCGGACCTGGCGGCCGAACCGCGCTGGCCCCGCTGGGCCCCGGCCGCCGCGCAACTCGGGATGGGCTCCGTCGTCTCCACCGCGCTCATCAGCGGACCGCCCACCGGGGAGTCCCGCGGCGCCCTCAACGTCTACTCCCGCTCCCGGCACGGACTCGACGAAGCCGACCGCGACGTCCTGCTGCTGCTCGCGACGCACGCCTCCCTCGCCCTGGCGGCCACCGACGCCGTCACCCGCGCCGAACTGCAGGCCGCCCACCTGCGCAAAGCCATCGACAGCCGCGACGTGATCGGCCAGGCCAAAGGGATCATCATGGCGCGGCGAGGCGTCTCCGCGGACGCCGCGTTCGACGTACTGAGGCGAACGTCCCAGGACCTCAACGTCAAGCTGGCCGACCTCGCCCGGACGCTCGCCGACCGGCACGCCGAGATCGACCTGCCCACCCGCTGAGGAGCTCGCCCATCGCCGGTACGCCGGTGCTGCCGAAGTCTGTAGGAGCGCTCCCAGAATCGAGTTGCTCTCACGCCTCCTGACAACTCCACCCACGCCCCGCGCTACGCCGGACGGCCGTGACAAAGCCGCCGTTTCGCCTACCTCGGCAACCAGTCCTTTACACCCCCGACCTCCGCTCCTTACCCTCCCTCTGGAAGCGCTCCCAGAACCGAGGAGGCGGAGTGCGCTCTTCAACGACGAAGGCGGCAGCCCAGGCCATCGTGGCGGTGCTCGTGCTCGGCCTGACCCTGGTCGTCACGGGTCAGTCCGCCGCCGCGGGGAAGTTCAACTACGGCGAGGCCCTGCAGAAGGCCGTCTGGTTCTACGACGCCCAGCGCTCCGGCAACCTGCCGGCCGACAACCGCGTCTCCTGGCGGGGCCCCTCCGCCCTGAACGACGGCAAGGACGTCGGCCTCGACCTCACCGGCGGCTTCTACGACGCCGGTGACCACGTCAAGTTCGGGCTGCCGTTCGAGTTCAGCATGACCATGCTCGCCTGGGGCGCGCTCGAGAACCGCACGGCCTACCAGAACTCCGGCCAGTGGCCGTACCTGCTGTCGAACCTGCGCTGGGGCGCCGACTGGCTGATCAAGGCGCACCCGCAGCCCGACGTGCTCTACGGCCAGGTCGGCAAGGGCGACGACGACCACAAGTGGTGGGGCCCGGCCGAAACGATGACGATGGCGCGGCCCGCCTACCGCATCGACGACTCCTGCCCCGGCTCCGACCTCGCCGGCGAGGCCGCCGCGCAGCTGGCCGCCGGCTCGATGGTGTTCCAGGGCGGCGACCCCACCTACGCGGCCACCCTGCTCACCCACGCCAAGCAGCTGTACTCCTTCGCCGACAACCACCGGGGCGCCTACTCCAACTGCATCACCGACGCCCAGAGCTTCTACAAGTCCTGGAGCGGCTACCAGGACGAGCTCGTGTGGGGCGCGATCTGGCTCTACAAGGCCACCGGCGACAGCAGCTACCTGACGAAGGCGCGCGCCGAGTACGAGAAGCTGGGCACCGAGCCGCAGACCACCACCCGCTCCTACCGCTGGACGCTGGCCTGGGACGACAAGTCCTACGGCGCCTACGTCCTGCTCGCCCAGCTCACCCACGACCCCGAGTACATCGCCGACGCCAACCGCTGGCTGGACTGGTGGACCACCGGCGTCAACGGCCAGCGCGTGCCCTACTCCCCCGGCGGCCAGGCCGTGCTCGACCAGTGGGGCTCGCTGCGGTACGCGGCGAACACCGCTTTCGTCGCCCTCACGTACGCGGACTCGTTGCGCGCCACCGATCCCACGCGCGCCACGACCTACCACGACTTCGGCGTCCGGCAGATCGACTACGCGCTCGGCGACAACCCGCGCGGCGCGAGCTTCGAAGTCGGATTCGGTGTCAACCCGCCCCGCAACCCGCACCACCGCACCGCACACGGCTCCTGGGCCGACAACATCAACGAGCCGGCGCAGAGCCGGCACACCCTCTACGGCGCGCTCGTCGGCGGCCCCAGCTCGGCCAACGACTCCTACACCGACGACCGCACCAACTACACCATGAACGAGGTGGCCCTCGACTACAACGCCGGCTTCACCGGCGCGCTGGCCCGCCTCTACGGCGAGTACGGCGGCACGCCGCTGGCCTCCTTCCCGCCGAAGGAAACGCCGGACGGTCCGGAGCTGCTGGCGCAGGGTGCCCTGAACCAGCCCGACGGCGGCACGTTCACCGAGGTGAAGGCGTACGTGCTCAACAAGTCGGCGTGGCCGGCCCGGACGTTCACCGGCTCGCTGCGCTACTACTTCACCCTCGACGGTGCCACCACGCCCGGCCAGGTTTCCGTCACCTCGGCCTACAACCAGTGCGACGCGCCGGCCATCCGCCCGTTCTCCGGCGCGGTGTACTACGTCGAGGTGACGTGCTCGGGCGGGGTCGCCCCCGGCGGGCAATCCCGCTACCGCAAGGAAGTGCAGTTCCGGATCAGCAGCACCGGCACCTGGGACTCCGCGAACGACTGGTCGCACACCGGCCTCGCCCCGAGCGGATCCGCGCCCGCGGACGCCTCGCGGCTGGTGCTCGCCCAGGGTTCCACCGTCGTGTGGGGCACCCCGCCGGGACCGTCCACGGTGGATACCACGCCGCCGTCCGCGCCGACCGGGGTCACCGCCACCGCCGGCAGCACCAGCGTCGGTCTCACCTGGACCGCCGCCACCGACGACGTGGGCGTCGCGGGCTACGACGTGCTCGATGCGGCCGGCGCGGCGATCGGCAGCACCACTGGCACTTCCTACCAGGTCACCGGCCTGACGCCCGGCACGGCGTACACGTTCTCGGTCCGCGCCCGGGACGCCGCCGGCAACCTGTCCGCGGCCGGCAGCCCGGTCTCGGTCACCACCACGACCGGCGGCGGCAACCCGGGCACCGGCTCGCTCGCCGTCCAGCAGCGCTCCAGTAGCGCCGCCTCCGACAATCAGATCCGCACCAGCCTGCAGATCGTCAACCGGGGCAGCACGCCGGTCGCGCTGAACGGCGTCACCGCGCGCTACTGGTTCACCGGCGACGCCACCAACCCGGGCTACCAGATCTGGTGCGACTACGCGGTGGCCGGGTGCGGCAACGTCACCCTGCGCGTGGTCAAGCTCGCCACGCCACGCCCGGGCGCCGACGCCTACGTGGAACTCGCCTTCACCGGCGGCACCCTGGCCGCCGGCGCGAACACCGGCGAGGTCCAAATCCGCGTCGCCAAGGCCGACTGGTCCCCCTTGAACCAGGCCGACGACTACAGCTACCGCGCGGCGGCGGCGTTCAGCGATCTGGCCACCGCGACCGCCTACCAGTCCGGCACCCTCGCCTGGGGCACCGAACCCTGAGCCGCTGCCCCGGCGCGCCGGCGGGCCACCGGCTTTCCTCCCGGGAAAGCCGGTGGTAACTTTCCTCTCAGGAAAGTCACTGCCGGCCGAAGGAGCACGGATGCCGTCACCCAACGCACAGGAGTCGCTCGACACGATCCACCGCCTCGGGCGGCGCACGGTCGACGAGTACGTGGACCACACGTTCGCCCGGCGGTACCTCCTGCTTTCGGCGTCGGCGGTGTTCGTCGTGTTCGCGTCCTTCGACCTGCCGGCCCCGTGGGACCGGCTGGTGCTGTCGGCGGGACTGGGCATCGCCGTGCTCGCGGCGCTGCTGGCCCACCGGGATGCCCGGGTGCGCCGTCGGCTCGCCGGGGCGGAACTGGGGTGGTCCCTCGCGGCCGCGGCCGGGTTCCTGGTGCTCTGCGTGGCCTTCCAGGTGGCCGCCGCGGTCCTCGCGGTGACGGCCGGGCTGCCCGCGCACCACACGCTGGGGGCGGCGGCGACCGCGTTGACCATGGTGGCGCTGGTGTCCCCGCTCCGGGCGGGCTTCCGCGCGGTGGTGCGCGGGCGGTGATGGATCCGGACTTCGACGAGTTCCTGCACGTCCCGGCCAGGCTGGCGATCCTCGCCCTGCTCGCGCCGGCCGGCCGGGTCGAGTTCGGGTTCCTCCGCGACGCGGCCGAGACCAGCGATTCCGCGCTGTCCAAGCAGATTTCCGCACTGGCCGACGCGGGTTACGTGACGGTGGACAAGGGCCGCAGTGACGGCGTCCGGCGCACCCGGGTCGGCCTGACCCCGGCCGGGCGCCAGGCGTTCGCCCGCCACGCGCGGGCGCTGGAACGCATCGCCGCGCTCGCCCGGCCCGAGGGCACGTGAGCCGGCGGCGGTGGAAGCGAGCACGGCCCCCCTGCGGCATTGCAGGGAAGCCGTGCTCGCGGCCGAGGGGATTCCCGGTCAGCTCCAGGGCGTGGCGGTGAGCCAGCTGGTGTCCTGGGCCCACGACGTCGTGGCGTCCCAGGCGTTGCTGCCGCCGTTGCTCGCCACGTACCCGGTGAAGTTGTAGTGCCGGATGTACTTCGCCGGGTAGTTGACCGACTGGAACGAACGCCCGGCGCCGCTGTTGCCCGGCGTGGCGCAGAACGTCGCGTCCTGCGCGAACGCGGTCCCGCCGTCGTCGGCGTTCGACCGCAGCTGGAACGCGTAGTGGCGCAGGAACCGGCCGGGCTGGTCGGCGGACTCGAATGTCAGGCACGAACTGTTGGCCAGGCCGGCCCGGACGATCCAGGTCGCGTCGGCCTTGAGGGTGGCCGCGCTGGACGCGTCGACGGCGGAGATGACGACCTTGTCGTCGGCGTCGTCGTGGCGCAGGTAGTCGGAGGTGCAGCACGCGGTCGTCGCCCGGAGGGACACCTTGGCGCCGGGGGTGAGGGTGCCCGAGCCGGTCGGGGCGCTGCTGTAGCCGGCCGCGGTGATGTTGGCCTGGACCGCGTTCTCGGTGGCGTCCGACGGGTAGCCCGCAGTCATCACGCCTTCGTAGAAGGTGCCGCGCCCGCTGACACTGTTGTCGCCGCCAATGCCGAGGATGATGGCCCCCTGCTTCTTCATCGGGTTGTAGCCGGCGACGTTGGGGCGCACGCCGCTGTAGTAGGTGGACAGGCTGCCCGACTGGGCGTTGCCGCCGCGGATGGCCCACTGGTTCGGGGCGCCCTTGACGATGGCGGTCTGGAAGCGGTTGGTGACCGTCGGGTCGTTCGCGTTGAAGTGCTGGTTCACGCCGGAGAACAAGCCGTTCTCCAGGTCGGCCATGATCCACGGACCGGGGCCGCTGCCGTAGCCCCAGCCGTTGTTGTTGCCGAAGTAGATGGCCTCCATGGTGCCGTTGCCGTCGTCGTTGCCGCTCGTTTCGGCGTTGCCGTAGTCGAAGCAGCAGCCGCCGTTGTAGTTCGTGCCGTCGAAGATCGCGTACATCCCCTCCGGCTGGTCACCGGTCGCGATGCCGTTGGTGTGGTTGTTGCGGTAGCCGGTGCCGGGCGCCACGGAGACGCCGTAGGCCTTGTGGCCGCCGACCGTGACCGGCGCTTCGAAGGCGTTGGCGAGGTTGTCGTTCCCGCCCGCGGCCGGGCCGGGCCAGTACCCCCTGAGCGCCTGCGTGAGGTGGTTGCCCTTGCCGGACTCGTCGTAGATGACCGTGATGACGCAACTGGTGCCGGCGCAGAAGGAATCCTGCGCGGCGGCGTCGGCGTACCCGCCGGCGCTCAGCACGCCGATGTCCCTGGTCGCGTTGTCGGAGGCGCGCCGCACCTGGTACAGCGGGCCGCCGTAGGCCGCATACAGGGCACGGGTGGTGCTGTGCGCGGCCACGCACGGGGTGCCGCCGGCGGCGTAGATGTCGCACGGCCCCTGGACGGCGGCCTGCGAAGTCGTGGCCGTGGCCGCGAGCAGGCCGGCGACGAGGCCGGTGGTGGCGCCTGCCGCGAAGAGGGCACGGCGGATCCACGATCGTCGGGTCATCGAATCTCCTTCACACGGTGGGAAAATGCGCTGCCGGACGGCCGGGGCGCGGTGAGCATCGCGGTGCCGAACCGGCATTCCGTGCCGAAGGTGATTGTGACGCAACAAGACAGCGCAGGCACCATGAACTCCCTTGTTCATCGATGACGAATGTTAGCGCTAACAGTTCCGGCGGCTTGTGACTTCGGCTCAGTTTCGGGATTGAGCCATCACTATCGACGAACCCCAGGGGCGCGTCAAGACTCCAGCCGGGTCCGGAGCCGGTCCGTGGATCGTTATGTCCCTTATGGAGGAATTTCCCGCCCAGTCCTCAGTGGACGAAACGGACCGGACCGGCCGTCCGGACCACGGTCAGCCGGTGACGTTCCGGAAGCGTCCGTAGGGCTCGGCGTCGATCAGGGTGACGCGGACGATCGCACCGTTGGGCACCCGATAGGTCCGCTGCTCCCCCGGCTCGGCGCCGGCCAGGGCGCGGCCGAGCGGCGACTCCGGCGAGTAGACCTCGAGCTCGTCCTCGGTCGTTTCGTCGCGCGAGCCGAGCAGGAAGGTCTCGGCCGTGTCCGTGTCGTCGTACCGGACGGTGAGGACCATGCCCGGTTCGGCGATCCCGTCGTCGGGCGGGTCCTCGCCGACGACGGCCTCGCGCAGGATGTCGTCGATCCGGCGGATCCGGGCCAGGCGGTGGCGATCGCGCACCACGCCGTCGGGATCGTCGCCGGCGGCGGCGGTCCCGGCGCGCAGCAGGTCGGCCCGCTCCCGGAGCAGGCTGCGGTGGGTGTGGGGGGTCAGCCACGGGCGAGCCGAGGTGGTCATGCGATCTCCTTCCGGAGGGGTTCGAGCTGGGCGTCCGTGGGGGCTGGACGAGTGGGGGGAGGGTCCCAGCCCCCACGGACTTCGGAGAGCCCGCGTCGGTCAGCGGGGCTCTGGCTTTCCGGCCGCGCCCGGCGGGAGGGCACCGGCGTCCACGGCGAACCCGGTGGCCGCTTTCAGCAGGAGGTCCTTTTCGATGCGCAGCAACGCGTTTTCGGCGCGCAGCCGGACCAGTTCGCTGCGCTCGCCCGGTGTCAGCGCGGCCGGATGCACGGCGTTCACCGCAGCGGGTCGAACGGGCGGAGGGCTTCGGGCTGCTTGCCGGTGGTGATGTGCTCGGCGAGCAGCCGCCCGGTGATCGGGCCGTGCGTCAGCCCCCACATGCCGTGCCCGCCGGCGACGAACACCCCCGGCGCGCCCGCCGCGCCGATGACCGGGCGTCCGTCCGGTGTGACGGGACGGGAGCCGACCCAGACATCCGTGCGCTCCTCCCACCGGATCCCGGTGAGGAAGGGCCGGGCGGAGGCGATGATCGCCTCGACCCGCGCGTCGTCGAGCGGCGCGTCCGGCTTCCGGAACTCCATGGTGCCGGCCACCCGGAGGCCACCGCGGTACGGCGTGCAGGCCACCCGGATGTCCGGGAGGTAGACCGGCTCCGGCACCGGGTGGTCCGTCGGCACGGTGAACGAGTAGCCGCGCCCGGCCCGCACCCCGACGGTGACCCCGAACCGCCTGCCGAGCTCGCCCAGCCACGCGCCGGTCGCCAGGACGACGGCGTTGGCCGACAGCGTCTGCCCCGCGGCCGACTGCACGGCGACCGCGTGCGGGTGCGGGCGCACCGACGTGACGGCGAAGCGGCTGCGGATCGTGCCCCCGCGGCTGACGACCGAGCGCGCCAGCGACTCGGCGAACCGGCCCGGGTCCACGTACCGCTGCCCCTCGAGCCGGACACCGGCCCCGATGCGCGCGCTCACCTGCGGCAACCGGGCGACGAGCTCGGTGGCGGTGAGCCCGGTGGCGTCGACTTCCTGCCCGGCTTCGCGCAGGCGCCGCAGTTCGGCCAGCAGCCCGGCCGCGTGGCCCGCGGTCTCGAACACCGCGGTGATGGGGGCTTCGACGGTCGGGGCGTCGACCCCGTTCGCGGCGAGGACGTCGAACGCTTCGAGGCATTCCTCGTTGAGCGGGAGGTTGGCCTCGACCGCGCGGGTCCACGACCTGCCGGTGCAGTGCGCGGCGAACCGGGCCAGGAACGCCCACAGCCGGGGGTCCGGGGTCGCCGGGACGTGCAGCGGCGCCTGCCGGTCGAACACCGTCCGGAGCCCGTAGCGCAGCACGCCCGGTTCGTTGAGCGGGATGGCGAGCCCGGGCGAAAGCCAGCCGGCGTTGCCCCAGGACGCCCCGGCGGCGATGCCGGCGCGGTCGACCACGGTCACCCGGACCCCGCGTTCCTGCAGGAACCACGCGGTCGACAAACCGACCACGCCGGCGCCGATCACGATCGCCGAGCGCGGGCCGCCGTCCCACCGGTCGAGTTCGGGCATCAGGTCCTCCGTGGCGCGAGTGGTGCTGGATGCGGCCAGGATGACCCGGATCGGGCGGGCGGTGCTTGTCCGGACCGGACAAGCACGGGTGGTGTGTTTGTCGGTTCCGGTCAACCCGCCGGGTCGGCGACGACGAGCTCGATGATCATCGCGAGCCGCTTCGCGGGCACGTCGAGCTGCAGGGTGGTGACCTCGGCCATCTTCCGCAGCCGGTAGCGGATCGTGTTCGGGTGCACGCCCAGCCGCTCGGCGGCCTGCCCGAGGTCGCCCTGGGTCTCCAGCCACGCGCGCAAGGTGGCGAGGTAGCCGGTGCCGTTCTCCGCGTCGTGCCGGGCGAGGTCGGAGATCGGCCCCCGGGCCGGGGCCCGGCCGGCCGCCGCGGCCGCCCGGAGCCGCTGCACCAGGATGTCGTCCCAGGACTCGTCGTACACCGTCGCCGCGGCGGAGCCCGGGTGCGCGTCGTGGAGGGCGACGCATTCGTCGGCCTCCTGCCGGCTCGCGGGCAGCTCGGCGAAGGTGGCGGCGGCACCGATCCCGGCGACGACCGTCACCTGGGCGGGCAGGGCGTCGCGCATGGTCCCGACCCATTTCCGGGCCGCGGCGACGTCTTCGCCGGGGAGGACGGTGTAGACGGTGTTGCTGAACAACGTGCTGCGTCCGGGGCGTGACCAGCCGAAGCCCGTCGTGGCCCGCTCGAAGGCCAGCAGCAGGGCGGCGTGCCGCTCCTCGGCGATGTGGGCCTGCAGGGCGACCACCCGGAACCGCCCGGGCGCCAGCCCCAGCCTGCTGAGCACCGAAGCCGCGTCCGGCGTGCCTTCCAGCAGCCGGATCACCAGGTCCGATTCGACCTGCCGCTCGAGGTCCGCGCTCGCCCGGGACCGCAGCAGGTGCAACCCGACCGTGCGCGAGCTGTCCCGCAGCACGGCGCGCCGCGCGTCGTCGAGGGGACGCTCGCATTCGACCCAGATCGAGCCCAGCGATTCCCGGCCGGCCCGGACCGCGACCGCCATCCGGCCGCCCAGCCCGTGCTCCGGCGCGGCTTCGACGAACAGCGGCTCGTCGGACTCGGCGAGGTGGGCGAACACGCCCCGCCGGTCGAACAGCTCGCGAGCGCGCTCCGGCACCCGGCGGCCCAGGATCGTCTCCAGCCGGACCTGGTCGGCGCCGTGCTGCAGGCTGGAATAGGCCAGGACCCGGGACAGCTGGTCCTCGATGGTCACCGTGCTGCCCAGTGCATCGGCCAGGCTGTCGGCCAGCGCGAACAGATCGGTCGGCCCGCGCCCCGACTCGGTCTCGCGCCCTTCGAGCACCAGCCCGTAGACGACCCCGGCGACCTCGCCCCACGACACCTCCGGGTCGACGGCGAGCACCGCGACTCCCGCGGCCTCGGCGGCCGCGATCACCGCCGGCGCCGAGGGAACCGGGCCCCGCACCAGGACGACCGACGCCCGGGCCGCGGCCGCCGACGCCACGGCCGCTCCGGCGGACTCCGCGCCGACCGCGAGCAGGACGTCCCCGCGCAGCTCGCGGGATTCGGCCGGGTCGTGCATCACCACGTCCCGGAGGGCGACGTCCCGCGAGACCGGGCAGCAGCACAGCCGGACGCCGTACCCGCCGAGGACGTTCACGAGCCGATCCAGGGTCACCATGCCCTGTTCCTACCCCACCTCGCCGGAGGGCGCCGGTCCCCCATTCGTACTCGAACCAGCGTGGCCGAATAGGGCGTTATACGCGGCTCAACCGGACGATTTCGCGGTGCAGGCCGGGGACGTGTGCTTCGCTCTCCGGCTTCATCAGGACGCTCCGCAGGATCCGTCCGCGCGGGACGTCCTCGCGCACGGCGTGTCCGCGGCGGGCGAGGTCGGCGCCGCTGACGGTGTACGTCGCCACGAACAACGCCTCCTCCGGAGCGCGGCGCATCCCGGCCTCGAGAACGTGCGCGCTGACCCGGTCGATCTCGGAAAGCGTGTCCCGGGGAGGGAAGTAGCTGACGATGTCGAGCTGCGGCGGCTGGAACACCGCCAGCTCGGCGCTATCGCCGATCAGGCCGGCCCACGCGAGCGCGGCCCGCCGCCCGGGCCGGAGCACCGCGCCCAGGCCGTCCGGGGTCAGGGGAAGGACCCGCGTCGTCAGCCACAGCGCCGCGGCCGCGGCGCCGGCCCGGGAACATTCGAGGGAGATTTCCCCGAGGTGCAGCTCGTCGGACGTGAAGTAGGTGTACGGCGAGTCGTGCAGGTAGTGGCGGGCGACCGCCGGGTCGCGGAAGAGCACGGCACCGCAGCCGTAGGGCTGCAGGCCGTGCTTGTGCGGGTCGATCACCACCGAATCGGCGTCGGCGATCGCGCGGAACGGCGCCGCGGCCACGCCGTCGGCCGTGTCGTCGGCGATGAGCCGGAAGAACCCGCCGTAGGCCGCGTCCACGTGCACCCGGGCCCCGTACCGGCGGGCGAGGGCGACGACGTCGGCGACCGGGTCGACCGCGCCGAGGCCCGTCGTGCCGGTCGTCGCGACCACCGTGCCGATGCGCCCGGTGCGGAGCAGGTCCTCGAGCGCGTCGAGGTCGAGGGTTCCGGCGGCGGTGGTGGCCACCGGAACGGCCTCGACGCCGAGCAGGTGGCTCATCCGGCCGTGGGTGTAGTGGGCGTCGGCGCTGTGCGCGATCGCCTTGCCCGGGTGCGTCTCGCGGGCGACGAACAGGGCTTCCAGGTTCGCGATCGTGCCGCTGCTGGTCAGGTGCCCGAGGTGCCGGGGGAAGCCGAACATCGCCGCCAGGTCCGCGACCACCTCCTTCTCCATGGCCGCGGTGGCGGGACCGCCGTCGAGGGCGTGGTTGTTCGGGTTGATCAGCATCGCGCTGAGGTAGCCGGCGACGGCGGCCGGGTGCGGCGGCTTGAGCATCTGCCCGGCGTAGCGGGGGTGGAAGAACGGGTAGTTGTCCCGCAGGCGCCGGTGCAGCTCCGCCGTCGCCTCCCGGAACAGCTCGAGCGGCACGTCCTGGGCGGGGTGCGGGTCGTAGCCGCCGTACTCCGCCATCCAGGCCCCGATGTCGCGGACGGCGTCACCCAGCACCTCGGCGAGCTCCGCGAACCCGGCCGGTCCCGCCCGCAGCACACGATCGTTTGGTTCCACATGATGATGTTCACACAACCCCGGCCGGGTGCTCACCCGCCGAAGGCCGCCAGCGCGTCGGCGCGGGTGTCGAAGACGCGCAGCAAGGTGCCGGTGAGCCCGAGCAGCTCGAAGGTCCGCCGGTTGTGCACGCCGGCCGCGACGTGCAGGGCCACGGCGTCGTCGGCGGCGGCGTGGGCGAGCCGGACGATCTCGTTCACGCCGGTCGAAGCCAGGAAGCTCACGCCGGTCAGGTCGAGCACGAGCCGCAGCGGCCGGGCCGCGAGGATCACCGCGATCGCGTCCCGCGCCCGTGCCGTCGTCACCAGGTCGAGCTCGCCGGTGACCGCGATGACCAGCGTGGCCCGGTCGATCCACGTGGGAACGACCGCGACCTCCGAAGCGCCGGCGACCGGCGCGTCGGAAAGGTGCAGGAAGGGCGCCAGTTCTCGGCTGCCGAGGACGGGCAGCAGCGCCGGGGTGACTTCGATGCGCAGCGCGAGATTTTCCCGCGCGCAGGTGAGCGCCAGCTCCCGCAGCTCCGCCGGCAGGACCCCGTCGCACGAGGTCACGGCGGTCAGCGTGACACCGAGCGCCGCCGGTTCGGGTGACAGCGCCGTCAGCAGCGCGATCCGCAGCGTCTCGCGCAGCCGGGCGTGCGCCGCGGGCCCGAGCGCTCCGGACATCTCCACCTGCACGATGCCGGCGGTCGTCCGCGCCGGCGGCATCGTGATCGTCCACGCGGACTCGTCGTCCATGCGGCCAGTCTGGCAGCGGCGCGGCCGATCGGCGCGCCGACGCGGTGCGGAATCAGTCCGGTGGCTCGGCCGCGGCGGGCTCCGGCGACGGCGGGTCGTCGGCCAGGAACTGCGCCACGTCGACGTCCAGGTCCGGCACCGGGGCCGTGCCCGGCGAGACCGGCGCGTCCGGGTTGACCTCTTTGGCGTCCTTGTCAGCCATGTCGGTGATCCTCTCCCGTGAAGTGGGAACCGGTGCCGGGCGACCTGCGGGCCGGGCCCCGGCTGTCTGCCTGCCTCCTACCCGGCACCGCACCGCAGAAACCGTGATCGGCGTACCCGCAGCGATCGGGTGGGGGCGAATCCCCCGATCGTGAGCCCCGGCCCAGCCGGTGTCCTCGACAGCCGGTCAGCCGGCGTTGAAGTTCTGGTCCACTTCGGCGGCCAACGCGCTCAGCGCCCGGTCGAGAACGGCGCGTACCTCTTCGGTGTCGGCGTCGGCGTCGACCTGCGCCCGCAGTTCCGCATCGCTGGCCCCGGTGCCGTTGTCGGTCACCCGCAGGTCACCCGCCCAGCCGCCGGTGCGCCACGCCACCCGGCCTTCGTCCGCCCGCAGGTCGACGTCGCGGTCGTCGCCGCCCGGCAGCCACGCCTGGGCGCGGGTGGCGTCGGAGGCGGTGTTGAGCACGATGTCGGCTTCGGCCGTCATCGCCCGGTTGCTGGTCACGGTGCGTGTCGTCATTCGGGCCCGTTCCTCTCGAGTGCGCGTTCGAGAACGAGTACCCCGGTCTTCCGGGGCTACGCCGCCACCGGCAGTCCGCGCGCACGCAGGATCGAGCAGGCGGGCGAAGAACCCGGTGACCGGCGGCCGGGTCCCCGCGGCGCTGTGCCCGACGCCGGGCACCACCACCTTCTCCACCACCGATCCGTGACGAATCAGGCTCTCCCCGAGCCGGTCGAGCTGCTCCGGGCGGCTGTGGCCGTGATCGCCCATGGCCGCCAGGTCGGCGCGGCCGTCGTCGTCGCCGCCGATGACCAGCAGGGCCGGGACCCGGGCGACGGCGGTGGGATCCACCCTGATCCCGAACCGCCGGCGGGTGTCGCCGATGCCTTCCGGCCAGGCGAGCGACCGATCGAGCAACGTCACGCCGCCGGGGGCACCGACCGCGACGGCCGCGACACGGCCCGGGTGCAGGTACAGGAAGCGGTGGGCGAACTGACCGCCGCCGGAGTGCCCGCACAGCAGCACGGTGCCGACGCGGGCGTTCCACCGGAACCGGACCTGCTCGAGGATTTCCAGCAGCACCAGGTCGAACCGGATGCCGTGGGCCTCGAGGCGCTTGTAGCCGTCGACGTCGTCCGGATCGTCGATGCCGACCGGGAACAGCGGGAAGACCACGATCAGGCGGTGGCGTTCGGCGAAGGGGATGAACCCCTCGCGCAGCTCTCCGACGCTGCGGCCGGTGCCGTGCACGGCCACCAGGACCGGCAGTTCGGCCTCCGGGGTCCAGCTCGTGGGCACGTAGGCGCAGTAGCTGCAGCGCGGCTCGCCCGGCGCGGCAAAGAAGGGCGTGCGCTTGGTCAGCAGCCGGCGGCCCGGGTGCGTGGCGGGCAGGTCCGCGACCCGGATCACGCGAGGTCCCCGCCGGTCACCGGGACGCGGGCCAGCGGGACGTGGTGCTGTCCCGCGTGGACGTCGCGGTCCCGGAGCGAGCCCTGGCTCACCGGCCGCGGGAAGGAGATCTTCACGACGTTGAGCGAAGGGATCCGGAAGATCCGGATGGCGTCTTCCGCGACCCGGTACAGCCGGGCGATCATCCGCTCGTCCACCAGCTCCGCGGCGAGCCGGTAGCCCTCGGCGTCGCGCATGAACAGCTCCATGGTGACCCAGAACGGGCCCGCGTTCTTGGAGCGGACCTCGTGGGCGAGATCCGCGAGAGTGGTGTCAGGCACGGGTTTTCTCCCCCAGCTCGGTCCGGAACAGCTCGGCGGGATCGGCGCAGTCGACGACGTGGTTCAGCACGAACTCGTACGCCGCGCCGCGCTCGATCTCCGCGGGCGAAAACGGGAAGGCGAAGCTCGGCAGGTAGTCCATTCCCGGCGTCGGCAGGTGCAGCAGCAGCGGGTTCGCGACCTTGGCGACGGCGGTGGCGGTCGCCTGGCCGGGCGCGTTGACCAGCAGCATGACGCCGACCTCGCGCGGCGGCCCGGTCTCGGGCTCGAGCTCGTCCAGGACCGCGTTGTGGCCGTAAAGGCGGAGGTCGAAGGCGTATTCGCCGTCCGCCAGGCCGAGCGTCTGGCCCACCCGCTGCGTGATCATCGTGCGCATCAGCCGCGCCCAGGCGTCGAGGTCGGCGAGGATGCCCGGGTCCCGGATCGCGGCGAACGACACGGTCTCGTAGCCGGTGATCCGCGCGCCTTCCAGCTTGATCGTGTACTGGTCGGCGACGTGGAACCGCGACCCCTCGACGCGGACCGTCCGGTCGTCGATCGCGGTGTACCGCGCGTCCCGGACGTCGAGGGTGCCGGCGGGTTCCCGCATCTCGAACGGGTTCGCGGTCTCGTAGAGCATGTGGGCGGCCACCGAGAGCGGCGTGCACGACACCGCGGGATCGAGCGGCTCGATGGTGAAGCCGCCGGCGTCGATGGTGGCGAGGACGCCGCCCGCGCGCGGGTTGCTCGTGCACTGGCCGCCGCACTCGACGATCTTGGCCGCGTGCCAGGTGGGCCCGGGCGGCATGCCCTTCATGAGCGGGTACGCGGCCGCGACCGCGGTGTCGGTCGCGCGGCCGGCCAACACGACCTGGGCGCCCGCCCGCAGCGCTTCGGCGATCGGCTCGTGGCCCATCGCCCCGACGATGTGGGTACAGCTCTCCAGGGTCTCGGCCCGCAGCTCCCCCAGCGGCGGCAGCGGGTGGACCCGGCCCGCGTCGAGGTGTTCCTTCAGCCCGGCCGCGTCCTGCTCGCTGTAGATCCGCGCGACCGGCAGGTCCAAGCCCTCCTCGGCCAGCACCTCGGCGGCGATCCCGGCGACCCAGTCGACGCCGCGGTCGGTTCCGCTCGTGCCGCACGAGCCCACGATCACCGGGATGCCCGCGCCGGCGGCGGCCGTGAACAGGCTGCGCAGGTCCCGGGCCACCGCCTCGGCGGCCGTCTTGGCCGACGCGGACCCGAGGTAGTACGGGCCGGAGTCGGTGGAGCCGGCGTCGATGGTGATGACGTCGGCGCCCAGGGCGATGCCGCGCTCGATCGTCGCGTGGTCCCAGCCGGCGCCGAGCATGCCGCTCGGCGCCAGGACGCGCACTGTGTCCATGTCCCTCATTTCTCCGTGTTCACTGCGAACCGCGCCCGTCCCGCGAGGGCGGCGACCAGTTCCTCGGCGCCGCGCAGGCCCGCGGCGGCACGTGCTTCGGCCGTCTGCCCGGCCAGGTGGGAATAGACGACGATGCCGGGAACGCCGCGCAAGGGGCTGCCGGCGGGCAACGGCTCGTCGGCCACGACGTCGAGCGCGGCGCCCGCGATCTCGCCCGCCCGCACGGCCGCGACGAGGGCGTCCTCGTCGACGATGGCGCCGCGTGCGGTGTTGACCAGCAGTGCCGTCGGCTTCATCAGATCGAAAGCCGCTTTACCCAGCAGGCCACGGGTTCGTCCGGTCAGCGCGGTGTGCACCGAAACGTAGTCCGATGTGGACAGCAGCTCGGTCAGCCCGGTGAACCGGACACCGGGCTCCCGCAGCCGCGCGGGGACGTTCGTCGTGCAGACCACGTCCATGCCGAACGCGCGGGCCAGCGGCACCACGGCCCGCGCGGAAGCGCCGTGGCCGATGAGCCCGAGTGTCGAGCCGCGCAGTTCGCGGCCGTCCTCGCGCGGCCAGTTCCCTTGCGCCACACCGGAAGCGGACTGCACGAGCCGCCGGGCCCCGGCGAGCAGCAGGCCGATGGTGTACTCGGCGACGGCGTTGGCGTTGACGCCGGGCAGGTTGCTCACGCTGATCCCGAGCCGGGCCGCCGCGCCGACGTCGACCGAGTCGTAGCCCACGCCGGTCCGCACGATGACCCGCAACCGCGGCGCGCGGGCGAGGACGTCCGCCGTCAGCGGCTCGTTGGCCACCAGCGCCGCGTCGATCCCGGCGAGAGCGCCGGCGAGTTCGCCGGGATCGCGACGGCCAGACAGGGGCAGGTGCCGGGTCTCCAGCCCGCGTTCGCGCAGGAACAGGTCGACGTCGTCGCCGGGACGCAGGTAGTCCGTGGTGATCAGCACGCGCCCGGTCACAGCGCACGGCTCGCGGGCGTCCGGCGCTGCAGGGCACTGACGCGCACGACCGCCAGCACGGCCAGCAGCGCGACGATCGCGACGTGGAGCAGCAGGAGGGGCCAGCCGGTCAGGTCGACCAAGCCGCCGACCAGGGCCGGTCCCAGGAAGCCGCCGCTGACCCAGCCGACGGTGTAGAGCCCGGTGTAGGTCCCCACCACGCGGTCGGACGGGGCGAGGTTCCACAGGACGACGACCGCGTTGACCAGGAACGAGGACGCCCCCGCGGACGCCACGCAGAGACCGGCCACGACGCCCGCGGGCGTCGCCACCACGGTGGCGAACGCCGTGCCGGCCGCGAACACCGTCATCCCGGCCGTCATGACCCGGAGCCGGCCGAAGCGTTCGGCGAGCCTCGCCACCGGGTAGGCGGCCACGATGAAGGCCACCCCGCTGGGCAGCGTGAGGCCGCCCGCTTCGCCGCGGGACAGGCCGAGCACCTCCATGCCGTAGGGCGTGATGAGCGCCCGGGAGGCCGCCCAGGCGCCACCGAAGAGCAGGATGGACAGCATGAGCAGCACCCGGCTGCGGTCGCGGTCCCGGACGATGTCGAGCACGGTGTCCCGCACCCGCGCGGCGGGGGCCGCCTGTTCGCGTTCTTCGTCGAGGGCGGCCCGGTAGGCGGGTGAGCGGCTGTCGCGCACGTTCGCGGCCAGCACGGCGAGGGACACCACCATCAGGACCGCGGGGATCGCGAACGACAGCTTCGGATGCGTGTCGATCAGGAAGATGCTGATCAGGGCGGCCACCAGGACCGTGAGGCTGGACGCGATCTTGACGACCGCGTTGGCCCGGCTTCGCCGCTCGGGCGGGACGAAGTCCGGCAGCAGGGATTCGGCGATGGGCTTGAACGAGTTGGCGACCAGCGCGTAGCCGAACATGACCAGGATCAGCAGCGGCAGGGTGCCCGCGACGTGCGGGATGAGGAGGAACAGCAGCGCCGCCACGGGCATCCCGGCGAGGAGGTAGGGCATGCGCCGGCCCCACGACGTGCGCGTGCGGTCCGACCGGTTGCCCATCCACGGCTGGATGAAGATGCCGAGCACGTTGTCCATCCCCATCAGGAGGCCGATCAGCGCGGCACTGCCGAGGTGTTCGCGGAGCAGCGGCGGAACCTGGGAGTCGTAGAGGTTCCACGTCGACTCCTGCGCGAAGACCGCCAGGGCGACGAAGAACGTGATCCGTCCCGTCCGCGCCGGCTGTGTGCCCGACGTCGTCGTCATGGCCGCCAAGCTACTTTTGCTATAGCAAGAACGTCAAGTGTCTCTTACTTGATTTGCCATGGCAGATAGAGTGACGCAGTGGCAAGTGAGACGTTGAAGGGGCTGACGGCCGACACGCTGGCCGACCGCGCCTACCGCGCCATCCGCGACGCGGTCACCACCGGCGAGCTGCGGCCCGGGCAGAAGGTCACCGAGCGCGGGCTCGCCGAGCGGCTGTCGGTGAGCCCGACCCCGGTGCGGGAGGCCATCCGGCGCCTCGAGCAGGACGGTCTCCTCGAACGGACCGGACCGCGGACCGTCCAGGTCGCCGCGTTCGGCGACGCCGCGATCCAGGACCTCGCCGAGGTCGAGGTGGCCCTGCGCGGGATGGTGGCGCGCTTCGCCGCGCGGCACGCGACCCCGGACCGGCTGGACCACCTCGACGCCGTGCTGGACGAAGCCGACGACCTGCTGATCGTCATCAAGCAGCGGCAGCAGTCGGGGCAGGACGTGACCCGGCACCTGGACCGGCTGCTGGACACCATGCAGCGCTTCAACGAGGGCGTCGAGTCGTGTGCCCGCAACCCGGTGCTCGTCCGCCTGCTCGGCCAGACGCGGGTGTTCCCCTCGCCGGAACGGCGGGCCAGGCTGCTCGAGCGCATCGCCGGAAACGACCGGTTCGGCCTCGACCGCTACGGCAGCCACCGCGCGCTCGTCCGGGCGCTACGGACCGGCGACTCGGCGGCGGCCGAGGCCCTCGTCATCGAGGACGCGCGCGGCGGGCTGGGTGACCTGCTCGCCGCACCGGCCGACGGCACCCCGGCTTGAGGAAGGGTCGAACGCTGGGCAACCTCGCCGGCGAGGTCGGCGACAACCCGAAGCTCGCCCCGCTGGTCGACCAGGCCTACTGGACGTGGGAGTCCCACCTGGAACGCGGACTGAAAGCCTTGCAGGACAACGGCGAGCTCGCGCCGGACGCCGACCCGGCGAGGCTCGCGCAGGCGGCGATGACGTCCGTCCAAGGTGGACTGCTGCTGGCCCACATCCGGCACGACCTCACGGCCCTGGAGGACGCGCTGGGCATCGCGCTCACCTGCCTCCGCTCCCACGCCACACGTCGTGAGTGAGAAACAGGGTTAGAACACTGTTTCTCACTCACGAGGCGGTGAGCTGGGCGACATCCGCGCGCAGTTCCTCGATCACCTTGGCCACGGCAGGCCGCTGCAGCGCGCGGAGGTCATGACGCCACGGTCTGCCCCCGCGTGATCTCGGCCGCGATCGCCGCGCCCAGGCTCTCGGTCGTACCGGACCCGCCGAGATCCGGGGTGTGCACGTCCGGACGCCCGGCCAGCACGCGCTCGATCGCGGCCACGACCGCCGCGGCCGCGGCGGTCTCCCCCAGGTGCTCCAGCATCATGGCGCCGCTCCAGATCTGGCCGATCGGGTTGGCGATTCCGCGTCCGGCGATGTCGGGGGCCGAGCCGTGCACCGGCTCGAACAGGCTCGGCCAGGTGCGGTCCGGGTTGATGTTGGCGCTCGGCGCGATCCCGATCGTGCCGGCGCAGGCCGGGCCGAGGTCGGAGAGGATGTCGCCGAAGAGGTTGCCGGCGACGACGACGTCGTACTGCCCGGGCCGCAGGACGAACTTCGCCGCGAGGATGTCGATGTGGTCCTTGCTCGCGACGACGTCGGGGTACCGCTCCGCCATCGCCGTCGCGCGCTCGTCCCAGTACGGCATGGCGATGGCGATGCCGTTGCTCTTGGTCGCCCAGGTCAGGCGCTTGCGGGGGCGCGCGGCGGCGAGCTCGAAGGCGTACCGGAGCACCCGGTCCACGCCGGTCCGGGTGAGCACGGTTTCCTGCAGGACCGTTTCGCGGTCGGTGCCCTCGAAGATCCGGCCGCCGATGCTCGAGTACTCGCCCTCGGTGTTCTCGCGGACGACGACGAAGTCGATGTCGCCGGGCCCGTGGTCGCGCAGCGGGCTGCGGACTCCGCGCAGCAGTCAGACCGGCCGCAGGTTGACGTACTGGTCGAAACCGCGGCGGAACCGCAGCAGGCTGCCCCACAGCGAAACGTGGTCGGGCACCACCTCGGGCCACCCGACCGCGCCGAAGAAGATCGCGTCGAAGCCGCCGAGCACGTCCCGCCAGTCCGGCGGCAGCATCTCGCCGTGCCGCAGCCAGTAGCCGGCACAGGCGAAGCCGAATTCGACGAAGTCGAGCGCGAACCCGTGGGCGTCGGCGGCGGCCCGGAGGCACCGCAGCCCTTCCGGGACGACCTCACGGCCGATGCCATCGCCGGGAATGACCGCGATGCGGTGACGCTGGGACACGAGACGCTCCTGTGGTTTCGGTGGGAGCTTCACCCTGATCGCCGCGGAACGCCGCGACAAGAGCACCGGCGGCAACCTATCCTTTCGCCCATGGAAAGGGACGAACCGCGGTGACCACCTCGATCGACGACCTCCGCTTCTTCCAGGTCGTCGCCTCCAGCCAGACGCTGACCGCGGCGGCCCGCGAGCTGCAGTGCTCGCTACCGGTCGTCAGCAAGCGTCTCAGCGCGCTGGAACGCCGGCTCGACGCGCAACTGGTGCACCGCGGCACGCGCCGGCTCACGCTGACCTCCGAAGGCGAGCTGTTCGCCACCCGCCTCGAAGAAATCCTCGACCGGGTCCGCGAACTCGAGGACGTCGTCGGCCACCGCTCCGGCGAGCTGCGGGGGTCCATTGTGGTCCAAGCCACCCTCGGTCTCGGCCGCGCGCACGTCGCCCCGCTGCTCGGCGAGTTCACCGCCCGGCACCCGCGGGTGAGCGTCCGGCTCCGGACGTCCGCGCTGCCGCTGCGTCCGCATCGGCACGAGTTCGACCTGGCCGTCCACGTGGGCACCCCACCGGACTCCTCGCTGCGGATGCGCCGGCTGGCGAAGAACCGCCGGGTACCGTGCGCGGCACCGTCCTATGTGGATCGACGCGGCATGCCCGAGCGGATCGAGGACCTGGCCGGCCACGACTGCATCGTGCTCCGCGAGAACGAGGGCGGCTTCGCGCTCTGGCGCTTCGGAGACGCCCGCACCCCGCGCCAGGTCCGGGTGCGCGGCCGCCTATCGAGCAACGACGGCGACACCGTGACCGGCTGGGCGCTGCAGGGTCACGGCGTGATCATGCGCTCGGAGTGGCAGGTCCGCCCCCACCTCGAGAGCGGCGCCCTGATCCGCGTCCTGCCGGGCGTGCCGACCCCGCCGGCCGACATCCACGCCCTCCGCGCCGACGACACCCACGTCCCGCGGCGGGTCAGCGAGCTGATCAAGTACCTGGCCGCCCGGCTGCCGGACCGCATCGCGGGGCGCCGTTACGGCGAATGACCGATTGCGACCGCAGCTCGTTACCGTTTGACTTGGTGCGCAACGCCACCGCGTGCGGCCAAGCGGCACGCGTCACGTCCGGGGGGATCGTCCATGACACGTTCACGAGTACTGCCGCGCGCCGGCATCCTGATCGGCGGCCTCGTCGCGGCACTGGCGGGCACGGTCGTCCTTCCGGCGCCGGCCTCCGCCACCACGCAGGTCACCGATCTCGGCGTCCTCCCGGGCGGCAGCTACAGCTTCGCCTACGCGATGAACTCGAGCGGGACCGTCGTCGGCCAGTCCTCGGTCGGCCTCGGCACCCACGCCGCGCGCTGGAACCCGGACGGCACCGTCGACGACCTCGGCATCCTGCCCACCGGCGTGGACAGCACGGCGAACGCCGTCAACGACGCCGGTGTCGTCGCCGGCCGGGGCAGCATGCGGGATGCCGCGCACGACTTCCACACCCACGCCGTGCGCTGGAACCTCGACGGCACCATCGACGACCTGGGCACGCTGCCCGGTGACGTCGCCAGCGAGGCACGCGGGATCAACTCCGCCGGCGTCATCGTCGGCTACTCCCAGCAGCCGGACGGCGTCCGGCACGCGGTGCGGTGGAACCTCGACGGCACCGTCGACAACCTCGGCACCCTGCCCGGCCTGAGCAGCAGCCAGGCGAACACGATCAACGACGCGGGCACGATCGCCGGGTACTCGTACGGCTGCTGCCCCGGCACCAGGGCCGTGCGGTGGGCCCCCGACGGCACGATCAGCGCGCTGGGCATCGGGTCCGGCCCGTCGACCAGCATCGCCACCGCGCTCAACGACAACGGCGAGACCGCCGGCTACGAAACGACGGACACCTCCCGCGTCGCGCGCTGGGACGGCACCGGTGCCATCACCCTGCTGAATCCGCTGCCGGGCGACGCCACCAGCTGGGCGTCGGACATCTCGGCCTCCGGGGTCATGGTCGGCAAGTCGTTCACCTCGGGCGAGCCCGGCCACGCCGCGCGGTGGGACGCCGACGGCACGGTCTCGCGGCTCACCCCGCTCGTGGACGGCGAGGACGCCACCGCCAACGCGGTCAACAACAACGGACAGGCCGCGGGCTACGCCACCACAGCGGACGGCTGGACCCACGCGGTCCGGTGGTCCACGGGGGCGAACTAGCGCAGTTCTCCCCGGTCGAGCTGTCTCATCGACGGCGTACCACCCTTTCGCGTCTGGATGAGCACGTCAGGCCGGATCCGGGGTGACTCCGGTGGCGGCGGCCGTGGCTTTCCAAAGCTCGCCGGCGAGGACCGGGTCCTGTGCGGTGGCCGAGCGCCGCGCGGGTCCGGCCGGACCGCGGACCTCGAACGGCCCGGTGGGGCCCAGGTAATCGCCGCCGTGCACCGGCCCGGTGGCCGCGAGCAGCTGAGGCCGGATCCCGGCGGTGATCGGCTGGGAGATCCAGCGGTCCGGCAGCACGAGCAGGCGCGCCTTCCACGTGCCGCCGCGGGCGAGGGCGTTGTTCAGCAGGTCCGAAGCCGTCAACCCGGGGTGGGCGGCGATCGACAGCACCGGGTCGCCGGCGAGCCGCAACCGCCGGTCGAGTTCCGCGGAGAACAGCAGGTTCGCCAGTTTCGAGGCGCCGTAGGCGCGCGTCGGCGAATAGCGCCGTCTCTCCCAGGCCAGGTCGGTGAGATCGAGCCCACCGGTGCGGTGGCCCAGGCTGGACGTCGTCACCACCCGGGACAGGCGTTCGGCGGTTCCGGCGGCCCGCAGCGCCGGCATCAGCAGCCAGGTCAGCGCGGCCGGGCCGAGGTGGTTGGTCCCGAACTGCAGCTCGAACCCGTCACGTGTCCGTTCGTGCGGCCCCAGCGACACCGCGGCGTTGTTGACCAGCACGTCGACCCGGTTTCCGGTGCGTTCCCGCAGCTCCGCGGCAGCGGCGCGCACCGACGCGAGGTCGGCCAGATCGAGCAGCACGGATTCGGCCGAACCGGGCCCCTCGATGCCGGCCCGCACCTGGCCGACGGCGGCCGCTCCGCGCTCGGCGTCGCGAACGGTCATCAGGACGCGGGCACCGGCTGCCGCCAGGGCACCGGAGAGAGCGAGGCCGAGGCCGGAGGTCGTCCCGGTGACGACGATCGTGCGGCCCGCGAGATCGGGCAATTCATGTGACAACGTCATATCAACGACTCTCCGGATTTCGGATGACATTGTCAACTAGACTGACCCGCATGAAACGAGCCGAGAGCGCCGCGGCCACGCGAGAGGCTCTCGTCCGCGCCGCCTCCGAGCTGCTGGACGAGGGCGGACCGGCCGCGGTGACCCTCCGCGCGGTCGGAGCGCGGGCCGGAGTTTCGCGGGGCGCACCGTACGGCCACTTCGAGAACAAGGAGCACTTGCTGACGCAGCTCGCGATCACCGCGTGGCACTCGCTGGCGGACGACGTCGAGCAAGCACGCGCGGATACCGGCACCACGGCCGAGGCGCGGCTCGAGTGGGCCGTTCTGAAACTGATCGGGCTCGCTCGACGGCGGCCGCACGTCTACGCGCTGATGTTCAGCACGCCGGCGGACACACCGGCCGCCGCCGAGGCGGCGGGCCGCCTCGAAAAGGCGTTCCTCACCCTCGTCGCCGGCGTGGTCGGCGAGGCCGACGCACTCCGGTACGCCGCCCTGCTGATGTCCAGCGCGCACGGCATCGCGGGGATGGAACTCAGCGGCCATCTGTCGAAGGACACCTGGCAGGTCAGCGTGGAACAGCTGGTGCGCATGCTGGTCGACGCGATCCGGTCCGCCGGCCGCGAGGCGAACCCGGCTCGATGACGCGCGGGCGCCGCGCTTGGTCCGCTCGGTGACGCGAAGGAAATTGTGGCGTAATCCGGCAATTTCTCCCCGGAGTGCGCCGCGACGGTGTTAACTTCCGTCCGTCATCCGCTGCCCGAGCGAGGTGTTCGAGTCACAGTGACACTGCACACGGACAAGTTCGCCGCCTACCTGCGCATGCTGAAAGACCGTAGCGGGCAGGGCTATGAACGGCTCGGCAAGCAGGCCGGGGCCAGCGGCTCCAGCCTGCACCGGTACTGCTCCGGCAAGAGCGTCCCCGCCGACTACCGCGTCGTCCACTCCTTCGGCAAGGTCTGCGGCGCTTCCCCGGCGGAACTGCGGGAACTGCACCAGCTGTGGGCCCTGGCCGACGCCGGCCGCGTCGACGAAGCGGAGCAGACCGAGACTGGCGAGGAGGCCGCGCCGCCCCGCCGGCGGCGCGCCTACGCCGCAACGGCCATCGCGGTCGTGGTGCTGCTGGCGGTTGGTCTGGTCTGGCTCACCGCCGACGCGTCCCCGCCGGCCACCGGCCGGTACGCCGACCGGATGCTGTTCTCGGCCGCCTGCGAGCCGCCGGTCAGCATGGGCCAGCACGACGAGTGCGTCACCGAGGTGCAGAACCTGCTGGTCGCGGCGCACGGGCGGCTCTCGGTCGACGGCTCGTTCGGGCCGGAGACGCTGCGCCGGGTCACCGCGTTCCAGGTGCTGGCGGGCCTGCCCGCCCGCGGGGTGGTCGACGAGGCCACCAAGACCGCGCTGTACGACCGCCGGACCAGCATGGCGACCTGGCCGGCGGCCGCGGTGGAACAGCGGGTCCGGGCCGTGTTCACCGAAGCGCCGGACACCGCGGTCGCCATCGCGCGCTGCGCCTCGTTCCTCGATCCGCTCTGGGTGCTGCCGAACACGAACGGCAGCCGCAACTGGGGTGTCTTCCAGATCTCCGACGCCCGCCTGCTGGAGCTGGGCGGCACGCCGCGGCAGGCGTTCGACCCCGCCTGGAACATCGAGGCGGCGCACCGACTGTGGAGCGTGCGCCACGACTTCCACGACTGGCCGGCCTGTTCGGCGGCGCTGGCCACCCCGCCACCGCGCTGAGGACCGGCCCGGGCGCCGGGAATCCCCAGGTTCCCCGGCGCCCGGCCGGTGGCTCAGACCGTGCCGTTCTCCCACCACCACGAGCGGCCGAGGTCGGCCCGGCTGTCCACGTGCTGGTGGTCGGTGTTGTAGGTCTCCAGGCCGGAGAACCCGCACGTCTCCGCCTTCTGGTAGACGGTCTTGTTGGCCACGCCCGGCACGTTCAGGTCGGCCGCGGTGCCGTACAGGTGCATGCTGTCGCTCGCGCCGCCGATCTCCGCGTTGTGCGCGATGCTGCGGAACCCGGAGTTCACCGTGATCGGCTTGTTCCCGAGCTTCTTGCGCAGTGCCTCCAGCTTGTACATGCAGCGCCGGGCGTTCTCCTTGGCGGTGGCCGCGCTGACCTTGCCGCCGTTGAACGTGCCGCTGTCGCGGTCGGTGAACTCGCTGAAGTTGAAGTGGACGGTGGACCCGTCGCTCTGCTCCAGCGCGTTGAGCGCGGCCTGGGTGGCCGGACCGGCCTGGCCGTCCACCCCGAGGCCGTAGGCCGCCTGGAACCGGCGGACCGCGGCCGCGGTGCCGGGGCCGAACTCGCCGTCGATCGAGACGCGGCTCTGGCTCGCGTGGTCGGCGGCCCAGCCCGCGACGCGGATCTGGAGTTCGGTGACGTCGGCGCCCGTGCTGCCCTGGGTGAGGGTGCGGGACCACGGGTACGCCTGGGCGGTGCCGGTCAGCAGCAGCGGGCCGACCGCCGCGGTCGCGCCGAGCACCACCGCGCCGCGCAGCACCGAGCGGCGGCTCATGGGGAGGTTCATTCTCGTCCTTTCCTGACAGGGTTTTTTCAGCGGTTGGCGAGCCGGTCGAGGTCGGCCTGGGTGCCGTTGAAGACGTCGCCGGTGGCCGGCGCGGGGATGCCGTCGGGGATGGCCGCGTCGGTGTACTGCCACATCAGCCAGGTCTTCGACCCGGCGGGCAGTGCCGGTTGCGTGACGGACTGGCGGTAGTCGGCGAGCTGCATCGGGTAGGCCGCGAGCGCCGTGGTGCCGCCCAGGCAACTGTCCAGGAACGACTTCTGGGTGTAGATGATCGGGGTCCGGCCGAACGCCGCCTGGACCTTGTCCAGCCAGGCCTTGGCGTCGGCGACGGTGACGTAGGGCGGGCAGCCGCCGGAACCGTCGTCCTTCCACTCCAGGTCGAACACGGGCGGCAGGTCACCGGCGCGCTTGCCGGTGTACCCGGTGGCCTTCACGGCGGCGATGAACCGGTCGGCCTGCGCGCCGCCGGTGCCGGCCGCGGTGCCCGTGTAGAAGTGGTACGGCCCGACGGCCAGCCCGGCGTTGCGCGCGGCGGGCAGGTCGGTGGCCAGGTAGTCGTCGGTGACGTTCAGGCCGCGCGTCGCTTTGACGGTCGCGAACTCGACCCCGGACGCCTTGACCGCGCCCCAGTTGATCGGCGCGCCCCCGGGGTGCTGGTACTTCGCCGTGTCGACGCCGTCGATCGGGTGCCCGGCGGGCTTCGGCGGCGTGCAGTAGGTGTTGCGGCCGGACCAGTCGGTGACCTTCGCCCAGGTCGTGGGCCCGGCGACCCCGTCGGCACTGGCGTTGACACAGTGCTGGAACTGGATCACCCGGGTCCGGGTGCCGTCCCCGAACTGCCCATCGATGGTCAGCGGCGGGTAGTGGCCCGGCTCCATGGCGAGGTTGAGCCGGCACTGGAGTTCCTTGACGTCCACGCCGCTGGAGCCGCTTTGCAGGGTCGGGCGGGCGGTGGAGAGGCCGCACACGACGCTCTGCGCGGTGTCGGCGGTGCCCTGGGTGGCGCACTTGCGCGGCCGCGCGGACCAGGAGTTGAGCGCGGCCCACGTGTTCGGCCCGACCCGGCCGTCCACGCTCAGCGCGGCGCACTTCTGGAACACGCGAACGCGCGCTTCGGTCGCCGGGCCGAAGGAGCCGTCGGCGCCGATGGGCGTGTACCGGCTCGCCTTGGTCGCCAGGTTCAGTTCGCACTGCGCCTCGGCGACCGCGGCGCCGGTCGCCCCTGAGGCGAGCGTGGGCTGGGTACTGGTGTGCCCGCACACCGCAACGGGTTCGGCCGCGACCGCGGCTGCGGCGGGGAACACCAGCAGCACCGCGACGGCCAGAGCGAGTCTTTGCATGGCGAGAAGGCTGGCAGCGCCCGGGCCGCGGATCGCCCTTCGGCGGGCGACCCGGGACGCCGGGACGGTCCCACCCGGCCGGACCAGCGGGAACGCGACCCCGCTGGGACACGGCGGGGATGCTGGACCACCAGAGCAACGGCCCCACCGCACGAACGATCGCCAACGGAATCACGCCCCGGCACCCGAGCGAGACCTCCCCCGCCCAATCCCGCTAGGACCGGCAGAGCAACGCGTCCGGCGTCCGGCTCGAACCGATCCGCCCGGTGTAAGCGACACCGGCCACGTACTCCCCCGGCGCGCACTGGCCCTTGTAGTTCCCGGTCGCGAAGTCACCGCCGGGGTCACCGGGCGGCCGGTTGTCGCCGCGGTCGAACCACACCGTGCGGCCCGTGCGGCCCAGCGGTGTCACCGACCGGCCGCACAGCACCGCCGAGAAGGCCGCCCCCTGGACGCTGTACCCGACCACCGCGTGCCCGGGCGGGCACTGCGTCTTGGTGTAGCCGGCCGCCCAATCGGTGTCGACGTAGGTCTCGTCGCGCACGACCACGTACCCGGCCGGGGCGGTGAGCGTCCCGGTGCACAGGCCACGGTTCCCGGTGTGGGCCAGGCCCGCGAGCCGCTGCCCGTCGGGGCAGGTGCCCTTGCGGGCGCCGGAGTTCCAGTCCGGCAGGGCGCGGACCTGCCGCGACTCCGGGAAGTCCCCGTGGTCGAGGTTCAGCATCGACCAGTGCGCCAGGTCGTCCGGGATCGGCCCGGTCCGCGACGGCGCGGAGATCAGCCGCCGCCAGGCGGGACCGCGCCAGTCCGAGCCGTCGAGGACGTCGAGGCGGCGGCCCGCCGAGTCGTATCCCAGCAGGGCCCAGCCGTCGGTTTGGAAGCCGACCGCGGGCCAGTAGGCGAAGTCCGTGTCCGTCTCGGCCAGGTAGTTCACGAAGTTCTCGAAGAACGCGCGGGACGCCGGGTCGGTCGTGTTGCGGCCTTCGCCGAACTCGCTGATCCACAGCGGAGCCGTGTAGTGCCGGCCGGTGTCGGCCGAGACGAAGAACGCCTGCCGGTACAGGACGTCCCGCAGTTCCTGGGGCGAGAGGTCCCGGTAGCGCGGGTCGTGCGTTTCACCGAGGCCGGTCGCGCCGGAGTGGTTGGGTCCGGTGTAGCCGTAGAAGTGCGCCGAATAGACGAGCTTGCCCGAGTCCACGAGCGTGTGCGACAGCGTCCGGGCGGGTTCCAGTGTCGGACGGCCGTGCGGGAAGCCGTCGACCGGCAGCCCGGTCCAGTTGATGCCCTCGACGAAGATCAGCAGGTCGCGGTTCGCCTCGGTGAGGATCCGGTCGGCGACCTGCTGGCTCGCGCGCTGCCAGTCGGTGCCGTTGCCCCAGCCCCAGTTGGGGTCGTCGAAGGTGTCGCGGCGGACCTCGTTGTACAGGTCGGCGCCCACGACGCGCTTGTTCGCGGCGTAGCGGCGCGCCATGAACAGCCAGTCGTCCTGCCACTGCTGCTCGGTCTGCGCGGTGTTCCAGCGTTCGTTGCCGTCGAGCCCGCAGCACCAGCGCGAGGTCGTCGTGTGGTTGTTGAGAACGACGGCGAACCCGCGCGCGGTCAGCCGGTCGACGACGCGGTCGTAGACCTGCAGCGGCGTCAGGCCGTGCAGGTCCGGGTTGGCGGCCAGGTCCGGGACGGGCCGGGTGTCGTGGAGCATCGCGTTGGAGAACGGCAGCCGGACGCTGTTGAGGCCCAGCTGCGCGAGCCCGTCGATGACCGTGTCGATCGACGCGCGGTCGAGCCCGAGCGGAGTCTGGTGGGCGATCTCGCCGGCGTGGTGGTTGGCCGGGTCGTTCACGTCGCCGGAACCGGTCCACGTGCCGCTCGCGCCGTGCCAGTTGGCGGCCTTCAGCTTGAAGCGGTCCCCGTGCGCGTCGACGATGTACCGGCCGCGCGTGCTGAGCGGCCCGCTCCAGGACGGCGGATCGGCCGCGGCGGCGGGAACCGCCAGGCCGGCGGTGGCGAGCAGGACGGTGAGCAGCAAACCCGGGATCCGCACGCGAGTGAGTCAACCAATTCCCGGCCCACCCCGTAAGGGCCACAAGGAGGTCGTGAGTGGTAAAGCGGGTTCTAACCCAATGCCGCTTAGCTTAAGTTGATGTTGTGCTGGTCGGTGTGGTGCTTCTGGCGGTGTCGGTTGGCTGGTTAGTGTCGCTGCCGTGAGCGGGATTGGTGGCGGGTGGGCGGACTCGATGTCGGTGGGGGTGCTGGCCACGGCGGTGCCACGGGACGCGGTGGACACTGCGATCGCGGTGACCCGCCGGGGCGCGAAGCGCTCCGGCGGGAAACTGCCCCCGCACGTGATGGTGTACTACGCGATGGCGCTGTCGTTGTTCGCCGACGACGATTACGAAGAGGTCATGACCTGCCTCGCCGGCACGCTGGCCTCGTGGGGATGCTGGGATCCGGGCTGGGACATTCCCACCACAGGCGGGATCACCCAGGCCCGCCAGCGGCTGGGCGCCGAGCCGCTGGCGGAGGTGTTCGACACGGTCGCGGTCCCGGTAGCCGATGAGCTGACCCAGGGCGCGTTTCTGGGGCCATGGCGGCTGATGAGCATCGACGGATTCGAGTGGGACGCCCCCGACACCGACGCCAACGTCGCCGAGTTCGGGTATTCCGGCGGCACCGGCGAGAAAGCATCCGCGTTTGCAAAGGTTCGGGTACTGACCATCGCCGAGTGCGCCTCCCACGCAGTCGTGGCCACCCGGATCGGCGGGCGCGGGACCGGCGGGAAGCGCCAGGGCGAACAGACCCTGGCCCGCCGGCTCTGGCCCGCACTGGCCGAGGACTGGCTGCTGATCGCCGATTCCGGTTTCTACAGCTACCAGGACTGGAGCAAGGCGGCCGCCACCGGCGCGGCCCTGCTCTGGCGGCTGCCCGCCACGGTGAAGACCCCGAAGCTGATGGATCTGGACGACGGATCCTACCTGTCGGTACTGATCAACAAGACCGTGCGCAGCACCACCCGCCGCGCCGAGATCCTGCAGACCGCCCGCGACGGCGGTGACCTCGACCCCGCCGAGGCGACCGTGGTGCGCGTGATCGAGTACACCGTGCCCGACCGCGGACCCGACCCGGACGAGGTGATCCGCGTGATCACCACCATCGGCGATCCCGCCGACGCCCCGGCCGAGATACTCGCCCAGGCCTACCACCAGCGCTGGGAGCACGAGACCGGCAACGACCAGCTCAAAACCCACCTCCGCGGCCCCGGCCGGGTCCTGCGATCGAAAAGCCCGGACATGATCCGCCAGGAAATCTACGGCTACCTGCTCACCCACTACGCCATCAGCACACTGATCTGCCGAGCCGCCACCGAAGCCGACATCGACCCCGACCGGGTCAAATTCCTGCGCACCGTCCGCCTCGTTCGCCGCCAGACCACCTCCGGCCCGGCGGCCTTTTCCCCCTAACCAGCAGACCAGAACACTCACCACCGCCATCACCACCCGCCGTCACCTCAACCCGCAACGCCGGCACAGAACCTACCCACGCGTGGTCAAACGAGCCCGCCACACCGCATACCGGATTAAGAAACCCACCGACACCGGCACCCACCACAACGGACCCGCCACCATCACCCTCACCACCGCCGCATGATCAACACAAGCTAAGTGGCATTGGGTTCTAACCCGCTTTACCACTCACGAGGCCTGGGGGCGCTTACCGTCAGCGGGCGTTGTTGAGCTGGCCGATGGTGCGGCGCACGGCGGTGCGCAGCGCCGGATCACGGGTGTCGGCGGCACTGGCCGTCGCCGCGTGGCCGCCGGTGACCGGGCCGGCCACCGGGAAGACGCGGTCCTCGCCGGGCAGGGGCACGCCCGGGCAGGTGGCCGAGCGCGGCCGGGAATTGGCGATCAGGAAGACGTTGACCATCCCGTCGACGCACGGGTTGCCGCCCAGGGCGTACTGGCCGTGGAACGCGGCGTCGTCGACCGACACCAGCGGGACCCCGGCGGCGCGGACCGCCGAACGTGCTTGCTCGTACCCGGTTTGCGGGTCGAACTCGCCCTGGACCACCAGCACGTTGGCCGCCGCTTCGGGCGAGAGCCCGGCCAGGTCCTGCCGGGGCCGGTCGGACCAGAACCCGCACGGCTCGGTCAGCCCGTAGGCCCAGCCGAAGATCGGGTACTGCGGGCCCTGCCGGTCGGACAGGCGCTTGTACCAGCCGGCCGTCTTCGTCGGCTGGTCGCCGCACGCCACCGCGTAGCGCGTCCCGGAAACCTTGCGGTAGTCCGGTTCCGCCGCCGCCAGCCCGGCGGCGACGTCGGCGCCGGTCAGCTCGGCCAGCCGCTTGCCGAACGCGGCCGCGGACCAGGTGTCCAGCTGCGCCGCGAGCGCCGCCGGGACCTGGGCGGGCTTGCCGTCCAGCTCGGCCGCGCCGGCGACGAGGACCGCGGCGTCGAGGATCCACCGGATCTCGTTGCCGTTGCCGACGAACAGGGCGTCGAACTGGTCCGGTGCGACGCCGAGCCCGGCGTAGAACCCGCGCAGGCGCTCGATCTTCTGCTTCACCTCGGCCGGCGAAGCGCCGAGCTGCTCGGGGAACTGCCGGGCCAGCCACGGCACGAAGACCTCGTCGGTCTGCCGCTGCCCGATCATCGGGAACGCCTCGAAGTCGGCCTGGAGCCGGCCTTCGAAGTCGACGCTGGAGTCGAGCACCACCTTGCCCGCGCGGCTCGGGAACAACGACGCGTACTTGGCGCCGAGCCAGGTGCCGTAGGAATAGCCGAGGTAGTTCAGCTTCTCGTCCCCGAGCAGGATCCGGATCAGGTCCATGTCGTGCGCGGTCTGCCAGGTCGTGACGAACGGCGCGACCGCGTCGCTCTGGCACGCCTCCGCGATCGCCCGCGGTGTCTTCTGGTGCTCCGCGATGCTCGTCGCCGAGCGGTCACGCGCGTCGAGCGGCCCCTGCGGCAGCCGTCCCGCCGGGACCTGGCAGACGAACCCGGCGTCCGCGGTCCCTTCGTGCCCGGTGCCGCGCGGATCCATGCCGATGAAGTCGTACCGCTCGTTCACGCTCGGTTCGAGGCCCGCCAGCGCACCCGCGAGGGAACTGCCCTGCCCGCCGGGACCGCCCGGGTTCACCAGGAGCGCGCCGAGACGTTCGCCCGTCGCCGCGACGCGGCTGATGGACACGCTGAGGTCCACGCCGGAATCCGGGTTCGCCCAGTCCCGCGGCACGGTGATCACCGCGCATTCGGCGGCCTTGGCCCCGTCGGCGACGGGGAACGGGCACGCTCCCCAGGTCACCTGCTGGCCGGTGTAGCGGTCCGGCGTGGCCGCGGCGGCGGTTCCCGCGGGAACCGCCGGCACCGCGAGCAGCACGGCGGCGATCAGAAACCGGCTCGCTGTCTTGTTTTTCACGTGACGCCCCTCGTCCGGGTGAATGATCACCCGGAGTATGGCGCGCATTCCCGGCGCCGGGATCAACCAAAAGTACGAGGACCCGCGCGCACCACGAGAGTCCGCGCCACCAGATCCCCGATTCGCTGCCGCCGCCGGGAAAGCACGATGCTGACGACGGCCACCAGCCCGAACAGCAGGCCGTCGACGGTCATCAGCAACCACCGGAAGACGTAGGCGCGTGCCTGGGGCGGCCCGCCGCGCAGGGTTTCCACGCGCAGTCCCATCACCAGCATGCCCGGGGTGACCCCGCCCCGGCGCAGGGGGATCCAGATGTGGATCAGGGCGTCACAGGCGTAGTTGACCGCGAAGAACGTGATCGCCGGGCCCCACAGGAGCGCTTTCGGTGGCACCCATCCCCACTGCAGCAACGGGATGACGACGAGGCCGGCCGCGAGCGCGGCGAACGCCCCCAGCCCGGCGGCGAGCGCCTGGTCCAGCACCGCCTGCACCACCCGGCGGCCCGCCATCCGCAGCCGCTCGGGCACTTCTCGCCGTCCGGCCGGGATGGTCACCGCGCTGACCGCACACTCGGCGAGTCTCGCACACCGGTCAAGGTCGTCATCCCAGCAACCCGCGCTGCCACGCCCAGACGGCGATTTCCGTGCGGTTCCGGAGTTCGAGCTTGCGCTGCACGCTCGCCAGGTGCGTCTTGACCGTCGAGAGGGAGACGCGGAGGTCGTCGGCGATCTCCGCGTTGGTCCGGCCGCGGGCTACCGCGAGCACCACATCGGACTCGCGGTCGGTCAGCAGGCCCGGTGTCCCCTGCGCGCGCTGCCGCGCCTTCTCGGTGAACCGGGCCAGCAGGCGCACGGTCACCGACGGCGAGACCATCGCCTCCCCGCCGGCCGCCGCGCGGACCGCGTCCACCAGCAGCTGCGGGCCGGCGTCCTTGAGCAGGAACCCGCTGGCGCCGCCGAGCAGGGCGGCGTAGACGTTCTCGTCCGCGTCGTAGGTCGTCACCACCACCACGCGCAGCGGCTGCGCGACCCCCGGCCCGGCCAGCAGCTCGGTGGCCCGCAGACCGTCCACTTTGGGCATCCGGATGTCCATCAGCGTGACGTCCGGCCGCAGCTGCCGCGCCAGCCGGACCGCGGCCTCCCCGTCGGCGGCTTCGGCGATCACCTCGATGTCCGGCGCGGCGTCCAGCACCAGCCGGAACCCGGTGCGCACCAGCACCTGGTCGTCGGCGACGAGTACCCGGATGGTCATCAGAGCCCCCTCGGCAAGGCGTCGAAGGGCGCGTCCTCGCCGGCGAGCGGGAGCCGCGCCACGACCCGCCAGCGCGCCCCGGCTTCCGGCCCCGCGGTCAGGCGGCCGCCGAGCATGGCCAGCCGCTCGGTCATGCCGATGATCCCGAACCCGCCGGGTGCGGCCGTCGCGGTGACCCCGTCGTTGCGCACCTCGAGCACGAGGTCGTCGGCCTCGACGCGGGCGGAGACGACCACCTCGGTCGCGGACGGCGCGTGCCGGCGGGCGTTGGTCAGCGCTTCGGTCACCACGCGGTGCACGGTCGTGGCCACCTGGGCCGGCACCGGCAGCTGGTCCAGCTCCTCGGCGACGTCCACCCGGGCGGAGGAGCCGGCGGCCGCGCGCACCGCGTCACCGAGCACGGCACCGGACAGCAGGGGCACGTCCCGGGTGTCCCGCAGCATCCCGACCAGCCGGCGCGCGGCGGCCAGCGCCGCACCGCCGGCTTCCTCGATCTCGCGGTAGACCGCCGCGTGCCCGCCGACGTCCGCGTTCGCTTCGGCGATCGCCCGGGCGGCCTGCACGCGGACGACGATCCCGCTGACGTGGTGGGACACCAGGTCGTGCAGTTCCCGGGCCAGCTGCAGGCGTTCCTGGCTGCGCACCCGGTCCAGCGCGGCCCGCTGCCGGGCGTCCGCCGCCCGCAGGATCAGCCCGACCCCGAGGCAGGCACCCCAGTACGCCGCGGCCGCCACCGCCAGCAGCGTCTCCGGCTCGCCGGCGCCGTAGCGGAGCAGGGGCGCGGCGATCATCACCGCGCCGAGGGCCGGCGCCAGCGCGGCCGCGTGCTTCGGTTCGAGCTTGCGGCCGGCGGCGGCCGTGAGCAGCCCGGCGGCCACGATCTCGGCGAACGGCGGCTGGCTCCGGGCGTGCGCGGTGACCGCCACGACCGTGCCGATCGCCGACAGCGCGGCGACGACGCTCCCCAGCACGCCGACGTGGCGGGGGAAGCGCCGCCGCAGCACGGCCAGCACCGGGATCGCCGTCCCGGTGGAAGCCAGGAGTCCGGTGAGCGGCGCGGCCCAGCCGCCGCTTCCGCCGGGTGCGCGCAGCACCAGCACCACGTCGGCGACGAGCGCCGCGGCCAGCGCGGCGAGCTCGGTGCCGAGCATGCCGCGCCGGGCCAGGACCCCCGCTCTGCGCATGGCCGTCATGATCCCGCGCCCCGGGTCAGCCCGCGCGCCGGACCCCGGCGATGTAGCGGTTGGACGGCGACAGATAGCTGAGCACCGTCGCGACCACGGCCACCCCGCAGCTCAGGTAGCCCGCCCACGACGGTTCGGTGGTCAGCAGCGAAGCCGCCTGCAGCAGGGTGAAGACGGTCAGCGTGACGCGCGCCCAGTTGCGGCCGGCCTTGAGCTTGAACGACAGCCACAGGTAGACCAGCGCGATGACCACGGCGATGGCGACCGGCACGGCCTGCGCGAGCAGGGTGAGCCGGTCGAGCCGGTCCTGCGCCAGCGCGGGGTTCGCCCGCCGCAGGGCCGCCGCGATTTCGTCGTGCGCACTCAGGATGAGCAGCCCGCCGGCGATCGCGGACACGGTGGACACCAGGAAGCCGAAAAAGGCGGCGATGATGGTGCTGGGCGGGTTCTCCCGCGCGGTTTCGGTAGTCATACCGGGAAGTTAGGACGCACCGCGCACCGGCACCGGCTGAGACGAGCTCGTCTCGTACTTTCGGCCGAGGCGGCTCGAGACCGAAGCCGGACCACGCGCGGAGCCCTCTTCAGTAGGTTCGGAAGATGCGGCAATTCGCTGACGTCGAAGACCTGTCGAAGCTCGTCCGCGACGCGCTGGGCCCGGGGTGCCGCGTGGTCGCCGTCAAGCGGTTGCGCGGCGGGAGCAAGAAGGGGGTGTACCGGTTCCGCCTCGAGGGCACCCGCATGCCCGGGGTGATCGTCTACAGCTGGGCCGAAGCGGAGAACTTCTGGCCTGGCGAACGGGAAGCCGACCCGGCCGACCCGTTCGCGCCTGCCTCGGGGCTGGTCCCCTTCCTGGCCGCGCACCGCACCTTGGACGCACTCGGCGTCCGAACTCCGCGCATACACCTGGCGGACGACAGCCGGCGCCACTACCCGGCCGACGTCGCCGTGGTCGAGGACGTCTCCGGTGGCACGCTGGAAGCGCTCTTCGAAACCGATCGCCGGCGTGCCGCGAACGCCCTGGGCGAACTCGCGGGGACGCTCGAAGTGATGCACCGGCACCGGAGCCGGCACTACGGCAGGGTGGATCGGCTCGAATCGGCGCCACTGGTTTCGTGCGAACGGCGGGTTCTCGACCGCGCGCTGCGAGACCTCGATGAGGCGGCGGAGCGCGACGCACGCATCGCGGCAGCCGCCCCCGCGATGCGCGACCGGCTGCAGGAATTGGCCGGCCGGGTCCGTCCTCGCGCGGAGTACGGGCTGATCCACGGAGAACTCGGCCCCGACCACGTCCTCATCGACGCCGGCGGGCACCCGGTGCTGATCGACATCGAGGGCCTGATGCACTTCGACGTCGAGTGGGAGCACGTCTTCCTCCGGCTCCGCTTCGGCGAGCACTACCCCGCGCTCGCCCGGCCCGGCCTCGACCAGCGGCGGCTCGACCTCTACCTGCTCGCGATGCGCCTGTCGCTGGTGGCCGGCCCGCTGCGCCTGCTCGACGGGGACTTCCCCGATCGTGCGCTCATGCAGGGGATCGCCGAGCACAACGCCAGGGAGGCGCTGGCGCTCCTCCGCCCGAGCTAGCGCCGGCCCGGTCAGTCGATGCCTTCGACGATGCGGAAGTCACGCTCGACACCGTCGGCGAGGGCGGCCAGCGCCTCCTGGTAGGCGTCGCTCTCGCGGGCCGCGACGGCCTGCTCGAAGCTGTCGAACTCGACCAGGACGGTGCGCTCGGCGATCCCCTCGTCGTGGGCGGTGACCCGGCCGCAGCGGACGAGGGTCCGGCCGCCCGCGGCCCGGACGGCGGGACCGGCCAAGGCGTTGTAGGCGGCCAGTTTTTCGGGGTCGGAAATGGTGCGGTAGACGCTGACCCAGTAGCCCTTGGGCATGGAACCTCCAGTGTCGGAATGACTTATGGCGTGGTCTTGGACGAGCTTCGGCGGGCGAGGGCGAGGCTGATCAGCGTCGTGATCGCCATGGCGCCGAGGCCGGCCAGCGCCGCGGTGGTGTAGGCGCCGTCGTCGGGGAAGAGGTGGCCCGGGCCGGTGCCCGCGGCGAGGATCAGCCCGCCGATGGCGCTGCCCAGGGAGTAGCCGACGCTGCGGACGACGTAGTTGAAGCTCATCGCGCTCGACGTCTCACTCCGGGGAGTGACGGCCAGGATGACGCCGGGCATCGCGGCCGAGAAGCCCCCGACACCGAAGCCCAGCACCCCCATCGCCACGAACAGTTCGGTCAGGTTCGAGCGGGCCACCGCGAAGAGGGCGAACCCGCCGCCGACCACGACGGCGCTGCCGGCCAGGAGCAGGGGGTCGGCGATCCGCGTCCGGACGCGCGGCGTGAGCTTGCCGGCGGCGAACCCCAGCACCGAGAACGGGATGAGGACCAGCCCGGCGACGAAGGTCGTCAGCCCGAAGCCGTAGCCCGCGCCGCGCGGCGTCTGCGCGTACCGGGTGATCAGCGTGAGCAGCAGGTACATGCCGATCCCGCCGACGAACATGGCGAGGTTCGCCCCGGCGACCGCCGGGTGCCGCGCCGACGGCGAGGCCCGCCACCACGGCGAGGTGCCGCCTCCACAGCTCCCGTTCGCCGGCCAGGAACAGCACCAGCAGCAGCGCCGCGGCCAGGACGACCGCGCCCGCCACGTCCACGCGGGCGGAGCGGCCTTCGGGGGCTTCGGGCATGGTGCGCCAGGCGGTCAAGAGGGCGGCGGCGGTGACGACCAGGCCCAGGCCGTAGGCGGCTCGTAGCCCACCGAACTCGGCGAGCAGCGCGGCCAGCGGGTAGCCGACGCCGGCCCCGATGATGGAGACCACGGAGATCAAGGCGATCACGGCCGCGCTGCGCGCCTCGGGGAGGTGGTCGCGGGCCACGCCCATCATCAGCGCGGTGAGACCGAGTCCGACGCCCTGGGCCGCCCGGCCGGCCAGCAGCCACCCGAACGGCAGCGGCAGCACGGTGAGCGCGCTGCCGCCGACGACGATCGCCAGCGTGGCGAGGATCGTGACCCGCCGGTGCGGGCCGGCGCCGAGCCGCCCCAGGACCGGCGTGGCGACGGCACCGCTGAGCAGGGCGACGGTCAGCGTCCACTGCGCGCTGCCGAGCGAGACGTGGAGCGAGGTCGCCACGCTGGTGATGAGCGGCGTCCCGAGGCTGGCGACCGCGGCCACGACCAGGGCGATGAAGATCAGGGCGGGGACCAGCAGCCGCGCTTCGGAACGCGTCACCGCTTGGGCCCTTCGCGTTCCTGGCTTTCGAGCTCGGCGAGATGCTTGAGCGCCGGCAGGGCCGCCACCAGCGCCTCGACCTCGTCGCCGGTGAGCTCGCCGATCAACCGCTCGAAAGCGTGCACGCCCGCCTGGCGCCGGGCCCGGACGTAGGAGGCGCCGGCCTCGGTCAGGCACACCAGCGTGATCCGCTTGTCGGACACGTCGCCCCGCCGCTCGACCAGGCCGGACTTCTCCATCACCCGGACCAGGGTGGTCATCGCGGGCTGGGTGACGCCTTCGACCGCGGCCAGATCGGTGATCCGCCGCGGCCCGGTCAGGCCCTCTACGGCCTGGCCACCAGGGCCGCGCGGCGCCTGCCCCGGGACATGAGCCTGACGTCCGCCGCCACGCTGGCCACCCTGGAGCGCGCCTCGGCCAGGCGGTCGACGAGGTCGCCGACATTCGGTTTCAGGCGCCCTGGCCGGTCAGTTCCGCCGCCCCGAAGGACACGTTGAAGCGGTCGCACCACAGGCTTACGCTGGTGTAGCGGGCCAGGTCGGTGCCCGCCGGCAGCGGGTAGTTCTGGTTTCCCCTGTTGCCCTTGAGCTTGCCCGCGTCGAGGTGCGCGCCGTCGTCGAACACGTCCCAGCCGTCCTTGCCCGGTTTCACCGGGGCGTCGGTGAGCCAGACGTGCACGTCCGGGCCACTGCTGGTCTCGAGGCCCTCCAACCGCAGCACGAGCGCGCCATCGGCCGCGCGCAGGAGCCGGACGGTACCGGTGGTGCGGTGCTCGTGGCTGATCAGCGACCCGGTCGCGAGTTCGGTCGGCGCAGCCGGTTGCGAGGACTGCGACACGGCGGGTGGTTCCGCTGCGGGCTGCGACGTCCGAGCCGGGAGCGGCGCGGACGGCAGCGACTCCTGCACCGTCGCGTCCACCCAGAGCTGCCACGGCTGGAACCAGTACAGGCCCGCCGCGACCGCGACCAGACCCGTCACCAGGACACCGGCGAGCCAGGGCCGGATGCGCCTGCTCCGCGTGCGGTTCATCAGTTCTCCTCCATGGGATCCGGTCGATGATCGCCGGCGACGGACAACCACGACATGCCGAAGGACACTCCGATCATCGTGACCACGCCGCGCGGCCAGAAGATGTGACTGTCGAGAAAGGACACGCTGGCGAGCAGGAGGACCACCGCGCCCGGCACCGCCCGCCACCCCGCACGCACGACCACCGCGCCGATGATCACGACATTGGCGGCGAGGAAGCAGGCGGCGCCCACGTAACCGAGCCGGTCGCCGGCGGCGAACACGGCACCGACGACCGGCGTCGCACCGTGCTGAGCGTGCACCACGGTGCCCGCGGCGATCCCCGCGACGGCGTCGAGCCCGCCGTAGAAGGTGGCGAAACCGAACGCCGCCACCCGGCCCGGCCACCGAAGCCACGGCGGCGCCGAGGTCAGCAACAGCCACTGCGCCACCGCCGGCAGCGGAAAGACCGGAAGCAGGACGACGTGCAGCGCCACCCACCACGACGCGGTGCCGGCATCGAGGTACGCCGGATGCACCGCACCGAACCCCGCGAGCAGAAGACCCGGCAGAGCGAAGAGCAGACCGCGCAGCCATCGTGACCCGAGCACCGGGCGACCATAGCCCGGGACGACCGATGTCCGAGCGGATCAAGGGATTAGGAATCTCTTACGCGTCAGCGGCCGGCGAGCACCGGCTGATGCGGCAACGCCTGCCGAGCGGTCCGGGCGGCGGCGAGGCCGCCGCCGAGGACGACGTGGCCGATCATGATCGGGTAGATGACCGCGCGTTCGAACAGGCCGATGTTCCACGCCCAGCCGGTGAACACGTCGGCCATGAACGCCCCGAACGCGACCAGCCCGAAGACACCCAGCGCGATGCTCGCGACGCGGCGACCACGGCCCTGCCCGAGCCGGGACGCGTTGACGCCGACGACGATCGCCATGACGTTCCCGGCCAGCATCACCCCTTGCGCGCCGTAGGTGTGGAACGCGATCAGTCCATTCGCGACATTCGCGTTGGACCCCTGGAAGATCCCGACGAGAGAGACGCCCATACCGGCCAGGATCGCCAGCACCACGATCGCGATCGGTCCGAACGCGACCTGGCTCGGCCCGGTCAGGCCCAGGTCGCTGACCCAGTTGTAGAACGGCGAGTAGTGCGGCTCCTGCCACGCCGACGCCGTGATCAGCTCGGCCACCCACGACACGAGCGGACCGATGAAGAGCAGGACCGCTCCGGCGCGGGCGGCCCCGCCGGAGCGCACGATCGGCGTCACTTGAGCGCCATCCCCGGGACGCGGGCGCGGATCGCGTCCATGGTCGCCTCGTCGGAAACACCCTGCCAGTCGTACCGCGGCGTGTAGGGGGCCGTGAGAGCGCGGACGTCCTCGTCGGTGAGCTCGACGTCCAGTGACGCGATGGCGTCGTCGATCTGCTGCGTCGAACCGGCGCCGACCAGCGGGGCGGTGACCACCGGCTGCCGGTGCAGCCACGCCAGCGCGATGGACGCGCGGCTCACGCCGTGCGCGGCCGCCACCTTGCCGACCGCGTCGATGATCGCGCGGTCCGATTCGGCGGACGAGTACAGCAGATCCGCGTACGCCCCGTCGGTGCCGGCGCGCGCCGTCGACTTCGCGTCGTCCCACGCGCGGGCCAGGCGGCCGCGCGCCAGGGGGCTCCAGACGATCGTGCCGACGCCTTCGTCCAGGCACAGGGGGATCATTTCGCGTTCTTCTTCGCGGGCCAGCAGGTTGTAGTGGTCCTGCATGGACACGAACCGGGCCCAGCCGTGCTGCTTCTGCAGGTGCAGGGCCTTGGCGAACTCCCAGGCGAACATCGACGACGCGCCCAGGTACCGCACCTTGCCCGCCTTGACCAGGTCGTGCAGCGCTTCGAGGGTTTCCTCGAGCGGCGTCGCGTGGTCGTTGCGGTGGATCTGGTACAGGTCGACGTAGTCGGTGTCCAGCCGCCGCAGCGAGTGGTCGATCTCGGTCATGATCGTCTTGCGGGACAACCCTTTCCCGTTCGGGCCGGGCCGCATCGGGTGGCGCAGCTTGGTGGCGATCACGACGTCGTCCCGGTCGGCGAAGTCCTTCAGCGCGCGGCCGAGGATTTCTTCGCTGGAGCCGTTGGAGTACATATTCGCGGTGTCGAAGAAGTTGATGCCCGCCTCGAGGGCGTGCTTGATCAGTGGCCGGGCGTCGTCCTCGCCCAGGGACCAGACGGGGTGGCCGCGGTCAGGCTCGCCGTAGGTCATCGCGCCGATCGCGACGGGTGAGACGTCCAGGCCGGTGGTGCCGAGTTTCACATAACGCATGGGAGATCTCCTGAGAGGCAGAACTTGCGGACAATCCTCCGCAAGTGCTCTTCAAACTAGCGGAGGGTTCTCCGCAAGTCAACGAGAGGACACCCAGGTGTGATAGCCGACCAGCCGCCGACCACCTATGGCGCGCAGCGCAAGGCCGCCTCGCGCAACCGCATCGCGATCTTGGAAACCGCTCGACTCTTCTTCGCCCAAGGCTCGGCCTGCGTCACAACGTGGCGAACAGGTAGGTGCCGGACGCACCGGCCACGCGCAGCGGGGTGGCCTCGGCCACGGTCCGCGTCCTCAGCATCCCGACGGCGTGCGCCAGCCGCGCGAGCGTCGCCCCCACGACGAAGACGAGCGTCCACGACGGCGCCCGGGCCGCGTCGACGGCATCCGCCCGATGCCCGGCTGGAGCAGCTCCAGCGCCGCCCGGCGGGCGGTGGGCACGAGCAGCAGGACGGCCAGCGTCGTCACCGCGGTCGCGATGCGCTCGGGCGGCTGGGCGTCCAAGTAGCGCACCTCGAGGTAGCCGCCGCGCGGACGGACGGGCGGGAACAGCGTGCTCAGGTGGTAGGCACCCGCCGCCGCTTCCGGGATCGGCAGGCGCGCCGCGGCCGAGGCGAACGCGGTGTACGCGCCGACCGGGTCCGCGGGGTCGAGGTGGCGGCCGTCGTAGCCGGTCCGCGACGGCTCGATCCCCTGCCAGATCCGGGTGCGCGCGCCGGGAATCCCCGCGCTCGCGCCGTCCAGCCGGGGCGAGTTGGCGAACGCGGCCGCCAGGGCCGGGCCGGCCAGGTTGGCCACGAGCCACTGCTCCCGCCCGGCGGGCCCGCGCTGCAGGTCCACGGCCACCTGCAGCGACGCGGTCAGCCGCATCATCCGCCTGCCGTCGGGGCCGGCCCGGTCGAACTGCCGTTGCATCGCCAGGTAGCGGGCGGTGGTCAGCCGCAACGGCACCTGCGCGCAGCAGCGGTCCGGATCGGTCCCGCTCGCGGTCAGCGTCACCCCGGCGGACGCGGCCAGCGCGGCGGCGTGCACCAGCAGCTCGCGCAATCCGGCCACCAGGTCCGCCACCGACGCCCGTGGCGGCGGGCTCAGCTCCAGCTGCCCGCCCGGCTCGAAGCTGGGCCTGGCCGCCTCGGTGAACCGCCGGTCGAACAACGCGGCCAGCACCCGCGGCGGCACCGCCGAACCGTCCGGGAACGCGGGAATCAGCTCCACCTCGGCTCCGACGCGCCACCCGCGGCCCGGCCGGAACATTCGCCGCACGACGTCGTCCAAGGGCTCAGCCGCACGACGCGGCCGTTCGGCGACACTCCGGTGGCCCGGCATGGCGACGCCTACTCGGAGCGGCGGTCGGCGAGGTAGGACTGCTCACGGCGGGCCGCCGTGGCGCGGGCGTCGTCGACGCGCCGGATCCCGGCGTCGCCGGCGTCGGTGTGATGTTCGGTGGTGTAGAAGCGGATCTCGTGGCCGTCGGGGTCGTGCGTCTTGGGCAGGATCCAGCCGATCGTGGCGAAGTGCACCCCCGCGTGGGTCTCGCCGAGCCGGGTCAGCCGGGCGGCCAGGGCGTCGAGCGCCTCCTTGGTGGGGACACCGATCGAGAAGTAGTCGAACCCGGCGGCGGCCTCCGCGCGCTCGGGATCGAGCCGCAGCGCGAACATCGGTCCGCCGTTCGGGTGCGTCATGGTCAGGCCGGTGACCGTGCCGTGCTGGACGAACTCGGTGGTGACCCGGTACCCGAGGCGCGACTCGTACCACGCGCGGGACCGGTCGAGATCGCCGACCGGCAGCTTGAGGTGGTGAACCCCGTCGAGCAGGGGTGCGTCGGTGGTCATGGCCCGTCCTCCCGGTGGAAGCGGAAAGTAATTGCAGTCAGACTGCACTCTTGCAGCTATACTGCATCTCATGAGCGAGCCCGTCAATCCCCCGCCGGCCGACCTGCGCGCCGCCCGCGTCGCCGACACCGAAGAACGCATCCTCACCGCGGCCCGCGAGCTCTTCGTGCGCGACGGCTACGCCGCCACCACGCTCAAGGCGGTCGCCGACGCCGCCCGGGTGGGGCACCGCACCGTCTACGTCCGCTTTGGCACCAAGGCCGACCTGCTCAAGCGGGTCGTCGACGTCGCCATCGTCGGTGACACCCGGCTCGTCGACCTGCCCAGCCGCGACTGGTACCAGCTCGCGCTGAACGCCCCCACCGTCGCCGAACGCCTCGCCCTGCTCGCGGACGGGGTGGCCGCCCTGATGGCGCGAGCCGGAGACGTCTTCGCGGTCGCCCTCCAGGCCGAGCCGGTCGAGCCGGCCGTCGCCGAGGCCGCCCGGGCCGGGCGGGCCGCGACGACCGAATCGATGCGCGCGTTCTTCACCAAGCTGCACACCGACGGGCTGATCGCCGGCCCCGCCGACCTCGGCTGGCTCTGCGACACGGCCGGCGCGCTGGGCCACAACCAGACCTACCTGCTGCTCCGCGAGACGCTCCACTGGGAGCCCGGCCAGTACCGCGACTGGCTGTACACCACTTGGACCCGGCTCGTCACCGCCGCGTCCGCGCCGGCCAAGGACGGATCCCCATGACTGATTCCCTTGCCCCGCAACGAAACGACGCACTCGGCACTCCGCCGGTGCGCCACGGCTTCACCGACGTCGACCTGCGCGCCATCGGCCGCGCCGCCGCCGCGGACGCCTGGTCGCAGGGCATGACGGTCCACCGGCCCGACGGCTCGGTGGTCCCGATCCCGCTGGTCTGCGAGCCGCAGGTCCTCCCCCGCACCACGCTCCGGTCCGTCGCGGCGGAGGCCAAGACGATCCTCTCGGGGGCCGTGAAGCTCGCCCGGCACCTCGTGCGGGTCGGCGACCCGCGCGACCGCGAGGCGCTGCTCGGGCCGTTCCACGGGCTCGAACGGGAGGCGATGCGGAAGCTGTTCGCGGGCGCGCCCTGCCCGGCGGTCCTGGCCCGGGTCGACTTCCTCGTCCCCGAAGCGGGCGGTACCCCGAAAGCGCTCGAACTCAACACCACCATCCCGGCCATGCAGGCCTACGCCGATCTGGCGGCGCACGGCTGGATCCGCGCCGCCGCCGCGAGACGCGGCCTGCCGCCGTGGCTGGCCGATTCCCTCGTCGCCCGCTGTGGCAGCCACATGGAAGCACTGCGCGAGACGCTCGTGCACTTCTACCGCGTGCGCGGCGGCAGGCGGGAGCACCCCAGCATCGCGCTGGTGGCCCGCCCCGGCGACGCGCAGCTCGCCGAACAACGCCGGCTGGCCGAGCACTTCCGCCGTCGCGGCCACCACGCCGAGACGCTGGTGCCCACGACGTGTGCGCCGGAGGCGTTCGACGTGCTGTACCGGCACGTCTGGGCCCACCGGACCCCGGCCGACGCGCCCTTCGCCCGCGCCCTGCTCCGGCCGGAGTCGTACGTCTTGGCCAACCCGGTGAACGGGCTCCTCGAAGCGAAAGCCCTCTTCGCCCGTCTTTCGGAGTGCGCCGAGGACGAACGGCTCGCCGAGCGGGCCGGCCTGGACGACCGCGAGCGCACCGCGGCCCGGGCGCTGCCCTGGACCCGCCGCCTCGACGCCGCCCTGGTGCCGCGGCTCCTCGCCGAGCGCGAAAGCTTCGTGATCAAGCGGAACTGGGACTACGGCGGGAAGTCCGTTTCGCTCGGCGCCGAACTCGCCCCGGAGGACTGGGAACGCCGGGTCCGCGCCGCGGCCGCCGATCGCGAAGGGGGCGGGTTCATCGTCCAGGAACGCGTCTTCGCCACCCGCGCTCTCGCCACCCGCATCGTCGGCCCCGGAGCCGAAGAGCGCGGCGTCCTGTACCGCGACATCTCCACCTACACCGGCCTCCTCGACGTCGCCCCGGGCGGCAGCGTGGTCCGCGCCGCGGCAAACCCGGTGGTCAACATCCTCGGCGGCGGTGGTTTGGCGCCGGTCGTACCGGAGGACGTGCTGAATGCCCTGCTGACGGCCGATCCGGCGGAAGCCGGTCAAGCTTCTTGACGTCGCCCAATCCGGGCGGTTTACTGGCAATTGTCTCGATGGAACCGGTTCCGCGGCCGCCACCTGGAACGCTCCAGCAGCTCGGGTTGGTTGAGGCTCCACTGCTCACCTCACCCGAATGGATCACGACCGACCAGGTGGGCCCGATGAGATCAAAGACGTTCTCCCGACCACGACGCGCCTCGGCGCCACAACGCTCCGCGCCACGGTTCGACCGTCGTCGCCGACGAGAGCGGTAACACAATTCCTCGGCAGTAGGCCGCGCTCTTCGCGAGCGACATCGAACGGCGCCCCGGCATCCGAGAAATTCGCGCTGCCACGGCGACGATTTCCCGTGCCATCAAAGCGCACTCACCGCGCCTGTTCAGCATTTCGACGGCAAACAAGGAGATCCGTATGCGAAATATGCCAGATCGGGCTACTGGTCGGCGACCTCGACGGTTCCGGCTCCGGACCCGGGCCGTTCTCACCACTGCCCTCGCTCTCGCACTGGCCGGAAGCACCGTCTCCGCGGCCGCCGGAGCTTCGACCGGCTCCGTCGCCGCAGAGGCCGGCTGGGTGGACGTCGATCAGGCCCGGTACCAGCGCGAACTGACCGACTACCAGCGCATCGTGCCGCCACCGGTGCCGGCCGGGACGACGCGGGTCGCCGAGTTCCACACCGACTGCACGATCGCGAACGAAGCCAAGGACGATGCGATCGTCTTCCCCCGCCTGCCCGGCGCCTCCCACATGCACACGTTCTTCGGGCCGAGGAACGACGCGTTCATGACCACGGAAACCCTCCTGGCCGCCGGATCGACGACGTGCAACTCCCCCGGTGACAACGCCGCTTACTGGGTACCGCAGCTGCAGCGGAACGGGGTGGCCGTTGCGTTCAAGAGCATGCGCGTCTACTACGGCTCCCGGCTCCCCGACCCGTCGGCCGTCCGGCCGTTCCCGCCGGGGCTGGTGATGGTGCAGGGTGATGCCAAGCTGCAGGTGCCCACCCAGAAGGGCCAGGGAAACCAGTTCTGGTGCGCGGGCAGCGCCGAGGTCGGGCGCAGCGCCGACGGGAACTGGCCGGTCTGCGCCCCCGGCGGCAACCTGATCTACCAGCTCGTGTTCAAGGATTGCTGGGACGGCAAGCACATCGACTCGCCCGACCACAAGTCGCACATGGGCGACCCGGTCGCCGGCAAGTGCCAGGGGAACTACCCGGTCGCGGTGCCGAACCTGTCGTACATGGTCAACTACGACATCCTGGGCGGCGACGGCCTCGCGCTGTCCTCGGGCATGGCGTCGTCGATGCACGGTGACTTCATGAACGGCTGGGACCACGTCAAACTGGCCGCACTGGTCAAGACCTGCCTGAACCAGAACGCGAAGTGCGGGACCACGCCGACCTTCACCGGCGGCTGAGAACAATCGCGAGCGGGCCGCCGTGCCGTCCCGATCGGACGGCACGGCGGCGCCGTTATCCGGCCAGCGCGGACAGCCGACCCTGTTCCTGCAGGACTCGCGCAGCGAGGCTCACGGTCTGCGCCTCTTTGCCGGACGACTTCTCGCCGAGCGCCAGCCGTTCTTTCTGCTCCAGGTGATCACGCAGGCACTTCTTGAAGTAGCTGTCGAAGTCCGCGTCACGCAAGGCGCCGGCCTGCGCGACCTGGTCCGAGGAGACCATTCCGGGCATCTCCATCCCCTTGTGGGGATTCTCCGCTGGAAGACCGGCCTGATCGTGAAGCCGCCGGAGATCCAGCAGCTCCGCTTTCGTCGAGGCGTCGGCTTCTCTACCGAGGTCGCGGACGGCCGCCGTTCCGGTGCGGCTGTCGACCAGGCCGAGCATCGGAACGAGTTGCTCGTCCATGGCAATGGTGATCTCGATCCAAGCGCGGTCCGTAGTGGTGAACGACGACGCCGCAGCAGGGGTGGACGTATTTCCGGAGTGACTGTGCATCCCGGTGGCGCAACCGCCCACGAATACCATGGCCATGATGCTCAATCCGCGAAGAAAGCGCATGTCTGGTCGCCTCAAGAGAGGGTTCGGTGCTCGGCGATCAGGTCGGCGTAGAAGTGGCCGCTGGCTTTGACGGTCCGGAGCTGCGTGCCGTAGTCGACCCGCACGAGGCCGAACCGCTTGTCGAGGCCGTTGTCCCACTCGAAGTTGTCCAGCAGGGACCAGGCGAAGTAGCCCTTGACCGGGGCGCCCGCCTCGGCGGCCGACGCGACCGCCGCGAGGTGCTCCTCGAAGTAGGCGATGCGGTCGTCGTCCTGGATAGAGCCGTCCTCGGCGACCTTGTCGTCGAACGCGGCACCGTTCTCGGTGATGTAGATGGCTTCCGCGCCGTAGTCGTCGTGCAGCCGGTGGATGAGGTCGGCCAGTCCCGGACCGTGGATTTCCCAGCCCATGGCGGTGGTACCCGCGCCCTCCGCCGGCACCTGCCTGGCGAAGGGCGCGGGGCCGGTGGGATCGTCCTCGACGATCTGGCGGAAGTAGTAGTTGAGGCCGTGGTAGTCCGTGGGTGCCGCGATGACGTCGAGGTCGTTGCCGCGCACGGGCGGCTCGACACCGTAGACCTCGAGCATGTCGGCCGGGTAGCCGCGGCCGTTGGCCGGGTCGAGCCACCACCGGTTGACGTGCCCGTCCATCCGCTTCGCCGCGGCCACGTCCTCGTCGCGGTCCGAGGCGGGTTCGATCCCCGACAGGTTGCAGACGAGGCCGATGTTCGCGGGGCGAGCGGCGTGCGCCCGGATTGCTTCCACCCCGAGCCCGTGGGCCAGCAGAAGGTGGTGCGAGGCGGGCACGGCCTGCTTCAGATCCCTGACGCCGGGAGCGAACCGCCCTTCGAGGTAGCCGAGCCAGGCGGCACAAAGCGGTTCGTTGATGGTGCTCCAGTCGCGCACCCGGTCGCCGAGCCGAGCGGCGACGACCGCGGCGTACTCCGCGTAGGCGTAGGCGGTATCGCGCTCGGGCCACCCGCCCGCGGCCTGCAGCGCCGAAGGCAGGTCCCAGTGGTACAGGGTGACGAACGGGCGGATCCCGGCTTCGCACAAGGCGTCGACGAAGCGGTCGTAGTGGTCGAGACCCCGGGGGTTGACCCCGCCGCGGCCGGTGGGGATCACCCGGGGCCAGGCGATGGAGAAGCGGTAGGCGTCCAGCCCCAGCTGCTTCATGATCGCCAGGTCCTCGGGCCAGCGCCGGTAGTGGTCGCACACGACGTCACCGGTGTCGCCGTTGTCGATGGCACCGGGGACCCGGCAGAAGTCGTCCCAGATGGACGGCAGGCGGCCGTCGACGTCTACGGCGCCCTCGATCTGGTACGCGGCGGTGGCCGCGCCCCACACGAAATCCGCGGGCAGGGAAAGCTTCAAGGCAAAACCTCATTCGGGGAGGGTGTGGGTGGCTACTTGACGGCGCCGGCGGTGAGCCCGGAAACCAGGTAGCGCTGGAAGAGGAGGAAGCCGGCGACGATCGGCACCGAGACGATCAGGCTCGCGGCCATGACCTGGTTCCAGTACACCTGCACCTGGGTCGAGTACTCCTGGAGGCCGACGGCGAGTGTCCTGGTGTCCGAGTCGGTCATGACGGAGGCGAACAGCACCTCGCCCCAGGCCGTCATGAAGGAGTAGATCGACACGGCGACGATGCCGGGAACCGCGGCGGGGATGACGACGCGGATGAGCGCGCCCACCGGCCCGTTGCCGTCGACCATCGCGGCCTCGTCGAGCTCCTTCGGGATGGAGTCGAAGTAGCCCGCGAGCATCCAGATCGCGAAGGGCAGGGAGAAGGTGAGATAGGTCAGCGTCAGGCCGAGGCGGGAACCGTAGAGGACGATGCCGGTGGTGTTGCCGATGCTGACGAAGATCAGGAACAGCGGCAGCAGGAAGAGGATGCCGGGGAACATCTGGGTCGACAGGACGGTCATGGCGAAGAAGTTCCGGCCGCGGAACTTGTACCGGTTGATGGCGTAGGCCGCGAAGATCGCGATCAGCACCGAGCAGACGGTGGCCGCGCCGGAGATGACCAGGCTGTTCAGGAAGTACTTGGCCAGCGGGATGGTCTCCCAGATGTCGAGGAACGGCTGGATCGTCACCGTCGTCGGGACCCACTGCCACACCCCCTGGACGTCCCCGAGGGGCTTCAGCGACGTCGACACCATCACGTACAGCGGCAGCAGGGTGAACAGCGCGAGGAAGCCGAGGACGATGCGGCGGGCCCAGGGGACCCAACGGGGCTCAGACACTGGCCGTCCTCCTCCGGCGGGCGGTCAACGCGAGGTACCCGGCGCTGACCAGCATCAGGAACAGCAGCAACAGCACCGACATGGCGGAGCCGAGGCCGAAGTTCCAGGTGACGAACGAACTCTGGTAGATGTGGATGGAGATCAGCGACGCCTCGCGTGGAGCGGACTTCCCGAACAGGACGTACGGGGTGTTGAAGTCGTTGAACGTCCACAGGAACAGCACGAGCAGCAGCACCTGGTTGACCGGGCGCAGCATGGGCTGCGTGATCGCCCGGAACTGCGTCCACCAGCCGGCGCCGTCGATCGAGGCCGCTTCGTAGAGCTCGCCGGGGATGTTCTGCAGCCCCGCCATGACGATGAGGAACGCGAACGGCCAGTTCCGCCACACCGACACGGTCAGCAGCGACCAGAAGCTGTTGTCGCCGATCAGCCAGAACGAGTGGGTGCCGAGCAGGCTGTTCACCAGGCCGGTGTCGCGCTGGAACATGAACGACCAGGTGATGACGGCGGCGTACATCGGCAACGCGTACGGAACGAGGAACAACGTCCGCAGCAGCCCGCGCCCGCGGAAGCTGCGCTGCATCAGGACGGCGGCGGACGTGCCGAAGAGCCAGCAGAACCCCACCGACAGCACCGTGTACTCGACGGTGATCCCGAACGAGTGCGCCAGCGCCTTGCCCGTGGCGGTGTCGAAGTCGAGGACGAACTTGTAGTTGTCTAGCCCGGCGCCCGGGGCCGCCGACCAGTTGCGGATGTAGTACTGGGTCAGCTTGACGAAGCTCATCACGACGCCGACGACCATCGGGACGACGTGGATGAGCAGCTCGAGCAGCAGGGCGGGCAGCAGCAGGAGGTACGGGAGGGCCGGCCGGCGGCGGGTGCGCCGCGGGCTCCCGGGCCGGGGGGCACCGGACGCCTTCGCGGCCGGCGCCCCCCGCACAGCGGTCGTCATCTCGGGTTAGCTCCCGGCCGCGATCTGCTGGTCGGCCTGAGCCAGCTGATCCTTGATCTTGCCGGGCTCGACCGTCCGGCCCGCCGCGACGTCGGCGAACATCGTCTTCATGGCGGTGCCGATCAGTGTCTCGAACTGCGACTCCTGGGGGACCTGCGGCATGGGCTCGGCCGTGGTGCTCAGGACGGACTGGAACACCTTGACGTCCTCGGTCTGGAAAGCCGGGTCACCGTAGGCGTCCTGGACGGTGGGCAGCGAGCCGTAGGTCTTGTTCAGCTGGGCCTGCTCGGGTGCCGACACCATGAACTTCACGAAATCCAGCGCGGCTTGCTGGTTCTTGGTGGACTTGAAGACCGCCAGGTTGATGCCCGCGACGAAGCTGGTGACCTTCCGGCTGTTCGCGGGCGGATTGGCCGGCAGCGGGATCGGCGCGACACCGATGTTGGCCAGGTCCGCGCCGATGTTCTTGAACGAACCGGCGGACGCCTGGTTCATGAACATCGCGGCCTTGCCGTCCGCCAGGTCCTTGAGGGACTTGGCCGTGTCGGCGTACTCCGCGTTCGACGGGTTGACGATCTTGTCCTTCTGCATGAGGTCGACGAACTGCTGGACGGCCGCGACGGCCGGATCCGACGCCAGCTGCGGCTTGCCGTCCGGGGTGAAGAAGTTCGCCCCGTGCTGGGCGCCGAGGATCGCGGCGTGGTGGCTGTTTTCGGTCACCTGGCCCGCCTGCAGCGACAGCCCCCACTGCCCCTTCTGCGGATCGGTGAGCTTCTTGCCGTCCGCGACGAGCTCTTCCCACGTCGCCGGAGGCGCGGAGATACCGGCGTCGGAGAACAGCTTCTTGTTGTAGTAGAGACCGTAGGCCTGGCCGTAGAGCGGAACGCCCACGGGAGGCTGGCCGCTCGCGCCGGTCGCGGCCAGCGAAGGTCCGAGGAACCGGGACTTGCCGCCCACCTTCTCGAGGGCGGCGTCGTCGAAGGGCAGGAACGCGCCGGTCGCCTGGAGCGAAGCCGACCACGTGTTGCCGATGTTGAGGACGTCGGGCCCCTGGCCGGAGGTCGTGGCGGCCAGGATCCGGTTGAGCAGATCCGACCAGGGCACGACCTCGAGCTTGACCTTGACGCCGGTGGCCTTCTCGAACTTGTCGAGCTCGGGCTGCAGGACCGCTTTGTCGTTGTCGAGGCTCGTGCCCTGGTTGGAGGCCCAGTAGGTGAGTTCCTTGGGGCCGTCGGCCGACGTGGAGTCACCGCCACCACAGGCGGCGGTGGTGGCGGCGGCCAGCGCCAGGACGAGCGCTGACGCGGTGGTTCTCATTCGCATCTGAAGTCCTCGGGGTGCGTGGACGAGCCACGAAGGGTCTCTGTGACTCAGGACACAGCTTAATTCGCGCCTTGATTTAACTCGTGTGACCAACAGGAGTCAAGGGTGTGAACGGTCTTCGTTCACGCCGGGGAAGAAGTGGTTACCGGGAGAGTCCAAGTCATGACGCAGCGCCAGCCGAGCACGGTGGGCGCTGCCGGCTCGCTGGACTCCGACGGCGGCCGGCCGCGCAAGCTGTTGCGCATCGACCCTCGCCGGCACGGTCCGGAAATCGACCTGTGCGGCCTCGGCCCGGACGCCACCACCCGTGGTGCCGCCACCCTCCCCCTCGAGCACTTCCTGAACGGCTGACGTCCGGCCGGATCGACTTCGGCCTGTCCGCGCGAAAACCATTGGTGCTCGGCATGCTCCGCTGGTGGACTGACGTCCCGCCGGGAGCCTGCTGCGTGACGGAGGTCGTGGTTGTGACGGATTATGACGTGCTCGCCGACGTGTACGAATGGCTCATCTCGGACGCGAAGTTGCCTCCGGCCGAGTTCGCTGCGTCGTTCGAGGACGTCCTCCGTCTCCTGCCGTCGAACGCCCACGTGCTCGACTGTTCGTGCGGAACCGGACAGTTGGCGGTGGGCCTCGCCGGTCGTGGCATCCAGGTTGTCGCCACTGACGCCAGCGACGCGATGGTTCGACGGACTGCCGAGCTGGCCGAGGAGTTCGGGGCCTCCGTCCGGGCCGTGCGGGCGAGCTGGGAAGAGTTGCCCGGCCATTTCGAGGACGGCACGTTCGACATGGTGTTCTGCGTGGGCAACTCGCTGCACCATGCCGAGGGCGCGAGAGGCAGGGTTGCCGCTCTGGAGTCGATGTCCCGGCTCTTGCGCCCTGGCGGGCGTTTGGTGCTCACCTCTCGCACGTGGGAACTCGTGCGGGCCAGAGGTTCCCGGTTGGACATCGGTGACCGGCTCGTCCGCAGGAACGGTCGCGATGCCCTCGTGGTCTACCGCTGGGACATTGCGCCGAACTGGGAGGACGAGCACCACATCGAGATTGCGATCGCCCAGGTTGATGCGGCCGGGTCGGTTCTTGTCCGCTCGGAACTGCTGTCCTGCTGGCCCTACCGGTACGAGGAACTCGAAGTCGAGCTGCACCGGGCCGGACTCCGGCCGGAGGTGAGCACCTTCGATCGTGAGGCCGAGAACTACCTGGTGGTCTCGAGCAAGGTCTAGACACCAGGCTTCCAGCCTCCGGTCAGGCGGCGGACGGGACGAGGACGACTTTGCCGCGCACCGAACCTTCGGCGGCTCGAGCGTGCAGCGCCGGCAGTTCCGGCAGCGGCACCCGCTCGGCGACCTCGACCCGCAGCTCACCGGACTCGACCAGCGCCACCAGCGTCGCCAGCTGCCCGGCGTCGCTGCGGACGAACAGGTCGATGCCCCGCACGCCGCGGTCCTCATCGGACGGTGCGGGCATCCACACCGTGGTGTTCACCAGCGCCCCGCCCGGCCGCACCAGCGCGCCGAGCGCGGCCAGCTGCTCCGGGGCGACCGGCGCGAGGTTGAGCGCCAGGTCGACGGGCTCGGTCACCGCGTCGGTCACGCTCGTGGCCGTGTGGTCGAGCACCTCGTCGGCACCGGCGGACTTCACCGCGTCGGCGCTGCGGGGGCTCGCGGTGGCGATGACGTGCGCGCCGGCCCGCTTGGCCAGCTGCACCGCGTAGCCGCCGACCGCGCCGCCGGCCCCGTTGACCAGCACACGCTGGCCCGCGGTCAGCTTGCCGTGGTCGAACAGCGCCTGGTACGCCGTCAGCCCCACCAGCGGCAACGCGGCCGCGTCGGCCAGCGGGACGTTCGTCGGCGCGGCGGTCAGCACCTCGGCCGGGGCGATCACGTACTCGGCCGCCGCGCCGGTCTTGTCCATCGGCAGGAAGCCGACGACCCGGTCACCGACCGCGAAGCCGTCGACACCCGCGCCCAGAGCGTCGACGACGCCGGCGACGTCGAGACCGGGGGTGTGCGGCAGCGCCACCGGGATGGGGCCCCGCATGAAACCGCCGCGGATGTTGCCGTCGACGGAGTTGAACGACGTCGCCGCCACCCGGACCCGGACCTGCCCCGCCCCGGGAACCGGCACCGCCACCTCCTCGTAGCGCAGGACCTCGGGGTTGCCGTACTCGTGGAATCGCACTGCCTTCATCGGACTCTCTCCTCGTCTTGCTTCGATTTCGAAGCAACTGGTGACAACCGTACATCCGCTTCGAATTCGAAGCAAGCGAGGTGGCTCACCCCACGCCGCGACCAGGCAGACCCGGCATTTCGAATTCGAAGCAGTAGACTGCGGACATGCCCGCTTCCCTCGATCCCGTGCAGCTCGGTACCTACTTCGACCTGATCGAGGTGACCAGCCTGCTGCGCCACGCGGTCGAGCAGCAGCTGAAGGAGGCCGGGGACCTCAGCTACGTGCAGTTCCAGCTCCTGGCCCGGCTCGGCGACTCCCCCACCGGCAGCCACCGCATGACCGACCTCGCCGACGGCGTCGTCTACAGCCGCAGCGGCCTGACCTACCAGGCCGGCCTGCTGGAGAAGGCGGGCCTGGTCGAGCGGTCCCCTTCCCCGGACGACGAACGCAGCGTCACGGTGACCATCACCGACGCCGGACGCGCGCTGCTCGCGAAGGTGCTGCCAGGGCACGTCGAGGTGGTCAGCGGCCTGCTGTTCGAGCCGCTCTCCCGTTCCGACGTCGAAACCCTCGCGGCGTTGCTCGCCCCGGTACGCGACCACATGCGCTCGTCACCACCCCGGTCGGCCGCACCGCGGCGCCGCAAGACCGGAGCCTGACGGACCCGCCGAAGCCAGGTTCCCTGCCGCCCGCGACAACCCCCGGCCCGAAGGCCGGGGAACCGCGGCGGCCGAGGGCGATCACGCCGGCCTGACGTCCTCGACGTGCTCGGCCAGCCAGGCGCGGAAGGTCTGCAGCCGCGGGTTGAGCGACCGCACCACGTCCAGGTCGCGGGCCGCCACGAAGTCACGCTCGCCCTCGACGTAGAACTGGAACATGTTGCCGAACTCCTCGCCCGCCGGAAGCCCGAGCGAGCGGAACCGGTCGTGCGTGAGCGGCCGGTACTCGACCGGTTCGCCCAGTGCGTCGGCGAACGCGGCGGCGTACTCGGCGCCGGTCAGGTGCTCACCCGCGATGCTCACCGTCTCCCCCACGTACTGCTCGCCCGCGGCGAACACCCCGTAGGCGCTGCGGCCGATGTCCTCGGCCGCGATGCCCGACAGCCGGGCCTGCCCGATGGGCAGCGTGAGCACGAGCCGGCCGTCTTCGCCCCGCATCGGCCCGGTGCCCTGGGTGAACCCTTCCCAGTAGAACGTGCTCCGCAGGTAGGTCGTCGGGACACCCGCATCGCGGAAGAACGCGTCCGCCTCGGCCTTGGCGTCGAAGTGCGGGACCGTGTAGCGCTCCTGCAGGACCGGAACCCGGTGGTCGGACACGGGAAGCACCTCGCGGGTGTCCTCCAGGGTCGACCAGACGACGTGGGCGACACCGGCCGCCTTCGCGGCCCGGGCGGCGGCCGCGGCCTGGGCCAGTTCGACGTCGGCGGACATGGACTCCCAGAAGTTGGTCACCACGTAGGCGCCGTGCGCGCCCGCGAAGGCCTGGCGCAGGGACTCCTCGTCGTCCAGGGTCGCCTCCACCACCTCGGCGCCCCGCTCGGCCAGCGCGCGGGCTTTCGCCGAGCCCGCGTTCCTGGTGACGGCGCGCGCGGCGAACGGGCCGTCGGGATCGTCCAGGATCGCCCGGACGAGACCGCCGCCCTGCGCACCCGTCGCCCCCAGCACCACGATGATCTTCTTGTCGCTCATGACTTTCCTCTGCGATCGACATATGCTTCGAAGTTGAAGCATCTACCGACGACAGTACAACCGCTTCGAATTCGAAGCAAGTGAGGCCGCTCACCCTGCGGCGCGGGTGACCGTCTCCAGGACGAATCCGCGGGGCGGCCCCAACAGCGCGGCCTTCGCTTCCGCGCCGAACCGGTCGGCGATGATCTCGGTCGTGCCCGCCTCGATCCCGTCGAGCGCGGTCCGGACGATGTCCACCGGGTCGTTCATCACCGCGTCGCTCGCGTGCGTGCGCATGGTCTCGGTCGCGGTGGGGCCGAAGACCAGCCCGCTGACGAGCGTGCCCTGGCCGGCCAGCTCGAGCCGGACGCCGTTCGTCAGGCTCCACTCCGCGGACTTGGCGACGGCGTAGGCGTTGTTCCCGTCGTAGCTCAGCCACGACAGGTTCGACAGCACGTTGAGGATCGCGCCGCCGCCGTTGCCGCCCAGCACCGGCGCGAACGCCCGGATCATCGCCAGGGTGCCGTAGAAGTGGACGTCGAGGGTGGCCCGGATCTTGCTCAGATCCCCGTCGACGAGGTTGACTCCGTGGGAAACTCCGGCGTTGTTGACCAGCAGGGTGACGTCCCCGGCCACGGCAGCGGCCGCCGCGACCGACGCGGGGTCGGTGACGTCCAGCGGCAGCACCTCGACGCCCGGAAGATCGACCAGCTCCGGCCGGCGTGCGGTGGCGTAGACCTTGGCCGCGCCCCGGTCCAGCAGTTCCCGGGCGAAGTGCCTGCCGAGGTCCCGGTTGGCTCCGGTGACGAGTGCGGTGGCTCCGCTCAGTTGCATTGTTCCCTCTTTTCGCAGTGGTGCCGTATCGCCAACGTAGGGGCCTGCGAAGCGGCGAACGATGCCTGATCGAGTCAGATTGTTAGCCGTCTGCCTCACCTTGCGAGAGTCATCCGTACAGTGCGGGTCATGGACGTACTGGCCGACGTGCTCGCCGTTTCCGGGGTCCGGGGCACGATCGGTACCCGGATCGAGGCCGGTGGCACGTGGGGCATCCGCCTGGAGGACTGCCCCGGTGAAACGATGCACGCCATCACGTCCGGCAGCGCGTGGCTGATCGTGGACGGCGCCCAGCCGCGCGAGCTCGCCACCGGCGATGTCGTGCTGCTGGCGGCCGGAACCGTGCACACGCTCGCGAGCGCGCCCGGCGCCACGGCCCAGGTCTGCGACGCGGCGGGTGCCGCTCGTGCCCGCGGGTCCGGCGAGACGGTCACGATCGGGTCGGCGCCGGCGCGGACCCGGCTGGTGACCATGCACTACGACCACGACCCGGCGGTGCGCACCCAGGTGCTCCGCGCGCTTCCGCCACTGGTCCACGTGCGCACCGATGCCGGCGCGGCGTGCTTCGACGACGCGGTGCGCCTGCTCGGCCGCGAACTCGCCCACCCGCAGCTGGCGACGGCCGCGGTGCTGAACAGCCTCACCGACATCATGCTCATCCAGGTGCTGCGGGCCTGGCTGGCGACCCGGCCCGCCGAGCAGCACGGGACGTGGCTCGGCATGCTGGCCGATCCGGTCGTCGGAGAGGCGCTGGAACGCATCCACCGCGAGCCGTCCCGCCCCTGGACCGCGACCACGTTGGCCTCGGCGATCTCGGTGTCCCGCGCGACGCTCGCCCGCCGGTTCCCGGCGGCGATCGGGCAGAGTCCCGGGGCCTACCTGACGCAGTGGCGGATGGACCTCGCCGCGGTCCGGCTGCGCGACACCGACGACACGGTCGAAAGCGTCGCCGCCGGAGTTGGTTACACCTCGCTTCCCGCGTTCAGCAGGGCCTTCAGCCGCGCCCACGGCAACGCGCCGGGCCGGTACCGCGCGCGGGCGCGCGAGACCTCGGCCTGAAGCCCGCGGGCGTGACCGGCCGCGCCTGCATTGCCGAAGTCGCAGTGCAGTCCGCGCAGGACCTATTTCTTCCCTTTCACGACGCGCGCGGCCCGCGAAAACGATCTTCGGAGCGACTCATCACGTCACACTGTCGGAACTTTCACAACAAGTAGGCTATAAACGAAAAGGTGACGGGACGGTCCGAGGTACCCCCGGGAGGGCGACACCGATCGCACGCCGAGCAGCGAGGCCGCCGCGGATTCAAGTGCACGACGGTAAACCCACCCATCAGAACCATGCACTTGTCGTCAACAATGGGCGATCGTATGTTTGAGGGCAGCGGCCGGGCCGACCCGAGAGAAACCGGCGCTCACCAGGAGAAACGTCCCTGCACCGGGGAGCACCCGTCATGAGCACGACCGGCGTCCACCGCACCGGCCGCTCGTTCGGCCGCGCCCTCGCCCGTCCCGGGCTTTCCGCCATTCGCGGCGGCCGCGTCACCAAGAGAGCGGTTTCCGACGACCATCGCCGCTTCACAACGGCCTTTGACATCGTTGTCAATGTGACTTCACCGCGCCTTCCCCCTGCTTTCCGCGAACGGATCCCCGTAAAGATCACCCAACTGGACCAGACCATTGACATCTGGCTGCCCAGTGTCACGTCAGCATTTCCGGCGCCACGAATTCCGGCCGCTCGCCGTCCCGTTGGCGGGCTGACGACCGCACACGAGGAAGGATTCCACGATGGTCCAGGAACAGACCCGGGAACGGGACCTGGCGAAACACGTGCTGACGGTGGATCAGCGGGTGAGCAGCGGCGGCAGCGACACCCTGCTGTACCAGCCCTCGGGCGACTGGTTCACCATCCTGACGCTCTTGCGAGGATCGTGCCGGATCGAAGGCCAGGACTCGCGCGGCCAGCGAAGCAGCACCCTTGCGCCCGGCGACATTTCCCGGATCGCGCCCAACAACCTGGTCCGGCTCAGCCCGGCCTCGCCGGGGCTGCGCCCCTTCGAAGTCGCCAACATCCGGCTGCCCGTGAAGCTGCTCCGCTCGGAGATCGGCACCCGCTCCGGCACCACCGCCCAGGATCTGACCGCGCTGCACAGCCTCCGTTCCTTCGACCCTCATGTCGCATCGATGGCTTCCGCCCTGCTGCACGCTCGAGGATTGAGCGAAGCCGATCCGTACACGACCAGCGCAACTCGTTACCTGGCCGCGTACCTGCTCCTGCCGCAACGCGCCACTCGTTCACGCAGCGGCTGCCTGAGCCCGAAACAGCTGCGCGCGGTGACCGGGTACATGCACGAGCACCTGGCTTCCGCGATCACCCTCGACCAGTTGGCCAGGGAAGCCGGACTGAGCCGCTACCACTTCATCCGCCGGTTCGCTGCCTCGACGGAGAAAACTCCGTTGCAGTACCTGGCGGAGCTGCGCATCGACACCGCACGTCAGCACCTCGCCGTCGGCACCGAGCCGATATCGCAGGTCGGGCGGCGATGCGGCTTTCCCACCCCGGAGAACTTCGCCCGGGTGTTCCGACGGCACGTGGGGTGCTCGCCATCGCAGTACCGGCGGCGTGCGGCGCACGACCGATGTCCGCCGATCAGCTCGTCGACGACGAGTTGATCGCGATTGCCCAGTCGATGTCCGATGTTGCGGAAGCCGCTTTCTCACCCGCTTCCGGGGATGTTCGTTCGGATATGGTCAATTGATCAATCGGTGACTGGACGGTGAGGGTCGCCGCGGGGAGGGAGCGTCCGTGTTCGGTTCGTCAAGTGCAGCGACGTGACCGGGAAGAACATCATCAGAGTGGTCGTCGCCGACCGCCAGGAATTCGCTCGCGCGGGGGTCAGGGAGATCCTCGGCCGGGACGACGACGTGGCGGTGGTCGGGGAGGCCGACAACGTTCCTCAAGTACTCGACACCGTCCGCGGTGAACAGCCGCACGTGGTGCTGGTCGATTCCGCGTTTCCCCCGCTCGGTGGCCTGGACCTCTGCCGGAAGCTGCTCGAACGGCCGCCGGCGTCGCTGGCGGGCGTGGTCATCACCACCGAAACGCACACCGACGAACTTCTGCTGCGGGCGGTGCGGGCGGGGGCACGGGGCTACATCCTCAAGGATTCGCCGGCGTGGTCGTGGTCGACGGCGCTGCGCGCGGTGGCCTCGGGTGAAGCCTTTCTCGCCGCGCAGATCACCAGCCGGGTGTTCAGCAGTTTCACCCTGCTGCCGGGTTACGACCCCGGCAACCTGCCCAGTGAGCTGGACCGGCTCAACGACCGGGAGATCCAGGTCCTCAAGGCCATCGCCAAGGGGTTGTACAACCGGGAGATCGCGCAGCTGCTCGCCGTCTCGGAGAGCACGGTGAAGGCGTGCGCGTCCAGCATCATCGGCAAGCTCGGGGTGCGCAACCGGGTGGAGGTCGCCCTGGTCGCGGTCCGCCTCGGTCTCGCCACGCCGATCCGCCCGGCCGACTCCGGCCGGCGGCCCGGCCGGAAAACCGGTCGGGCGCGCCAGGAAATCGGATAGGAGCAGCTCTGTGGCACCGCTGTGGACGACTCCCCTCCTCGGGCAGCGACGTCTCTGGATCGCGGAGGAAATGACCCCTGACGGCGTCTACCACGTTCCCATCGGGCTGCGTGTCCGGGGAAACCTCGACGAGCAGGCGATGGTCAGGGCGATCCGGGGCATCGTCGCCCGGCACGAATCGCTCCGCTGCTCGCTACTGCTGGCCGACGACGGGGAATTGACCTGTGTGGTCCGGGAGCCGGACTCCTTCGCCGTCGAACGCGTCGACCTGACCGGGACCGGCGCGGCGGCGGACCGGCTGGCGGACTTCGCGGTCTCGTTCTCCCGGCGTCGGTTCGACCTGGCCGAAGAGGTCCTCCGGATCGCGCTGGTCAAGCTGGCCGAGCAGGAACACGTCCTGCTGGTCGTCGGTCACCACGTCGTCTTCGACGACTGGGCGGTGGCGCAGTTCCTCCGAGAGCTGGAGATCGGCTACGCGGCTGCCCGCCACGGGCGCGATCCGGATCGCTTGCTCCCGCCGCTGGACTTCGGCTACGCGGATCTCGCCGCCGCGGAGCAGGCGGCCGCCGACAGCGGTCACCTGGAAAAGCAGACCGCGTACTGGGCGGACCAGCTCGCCGGCGCCCTGCCGTGCGAACTGCCCCCGGACCGGCCACGGCCGGCCGCGCCGAGCGGATCGGGCGCCTCGCTGGGCTTCTCCGTCCCGGACCCGTACGCGGCGCAGCTGATGCAGATCGGCCGGGCACACGGGGCCACCGGCTTCATGACCGCGGTCGCGGTCTTCCACGCCCTGCTCCGCCGCCGGACCGGGCGCGCGGACATCACGGTCGGAATTCCGGTGTCCGGGCGTACCTCGGCCGAACGCGAGCGGTTGATCATCAACCTGATGAACGTGCTCGCCATCCGGTCACGGCTCCCCGGACGCCCGCGATTCGCCGATCTGCTGGGCGAGGTCCGCACCTCGGTGCTGGGGGCTTTCGCCAACCAGGACGCCACCCTGAGCGACGCACTCGGCCGGCTGCGGGCGCAGCACCCGCAGGAAAAGCCGCCGCACATCGGCATTCTCTTCGAACTGCAGAACACCGGCTCCCACATCGGGGCTTTCCTCGGGGTCACCGACGACGGCCTCCCGGCGTTTCCCGGGTTGGACACTTCGGCGTACCCGATCCCCGACGTGACGATCCGGTACGACCTGGAGCTGAAGATCGCCGCCGGCGAGCCGGGCCGGCTCGCCGGGGTGCTGGTCTATTCGCCGGACCTGTTCGAGGAGGCCACGATGCGGGCGATGCTCGACGAGTTCCAGGCGATCATCCGTGCCGTCGTGCGCGACCCGTTCGTCGTGCTCGACGACGCGCACCTGCTGTCGGAAAGGGCGCACTCGTGACCGATCGGCCGCCCCACCCGGAAACCACGGCGTCGGGCACCGGCGCCTGGCTGCGGCGATACCGCGCCGCGCCCACCGCCCACGTCCGGCTGATCTGCTTCCCCCACGCGGGCGGCTCGGCCTCCTACTTCATGCGGGTGGCCCGGCAGCTGCCGCCGAAGATCGACGTCCTGGCGGTCCAGTACCCCGGCCGTCAGGACCGTCGCCACGAGCCGTGCGTCGAGGACATCGGCGGCCTCGCCGACCGGATCCTCCCGGAACTGCTGCCGCTCGCGGACCGGCCCCTGGCCCTGTTCGGGCACAGCATGGGAGCCGCGGTCGCGTTCGAGACGGCGAGGCGGCTGGAGGAGAACGGAGTCGAACCGAAGGTCCTGTTCGCCTCGAGCCGGCCCTCCCCCGCGACCGTCCTCGGCGGCAACCTGCACCGATCCGGCGACCAGGCCCTCATCGCCGAGATGCGCCGCCTGAACGCCACCGCCGCGGACGTGCTCGAGGACCCGGCGTTCCTCGACATGGTCCTCCCCGTCCTCCGCAGCGACTACACGGCGGTGGAGACCTACCGGTGCCGCCCGACGCACGCCGCGGTCGCCTGCCCGGTGGTCGCCCTGGCCGGCGACGACGATCCTCAGGCGCCCCAAGCGGACTGCCTGCGCTGGAAGGAGCACACGCGCGGCCAGTTCGACCTGCACGTCTTCGCGGGCGGCCACTTCTACCTCGACGACCACGCCGACGCCGTCCTGCGCATCGTCACCGAACGCCTCACTTAGCGCTGGAGACCGCGATGAGACGTCCGATGCCGAGCGCGGGCAGCGCGGTGAGCACGGATCCGACACCCCCGATCCACAGCGCGGGTACCACCCCGAGCAGCGAGGACAGCCAGCCCGCCAGCAGCGCGGAAACCGGAATACTGCCCCACACGACGAATCTGATCGACGCGTTCATCCGGCCGAGCAGGCGCCGGGGGCACAACCGCTGGCGGAGGCTGACCTGCGTGACGTTGTAGGCCAGCGCCGCCGCCGTCATGCCGAACTCCGCGGTCGTCAGCAGCGCCGTGGCCAGGGCCCGGTGCTGCGGCAGCAGGCCGGCCACCGGATTGACGGCGACGAACAGGGCCGCGGTGAGGAGACCGCCCGCGATGACGGTCCCCTCGGAAAGCCGGCGCCGCAGCAGCGGGACGACTCCCGCTCCGAGTACCCCGCCGATCGAGCCACCGGTCATCACCACCCCGAGCACGAAGGCGTCGAGGCCGAGCGTGCGCAGCACCAGGATGGGCATCAGCGTCACGACCATGCCCATGAAGAGGTTGGAGAACCCCATCGCGAGGACGAGCCGCCTGATGACCGGCTGGTCACGCACGAAGCGGAGCCCTTCACCGATCTCCGTGACCAGGGACCGCCGCCGTCCCGCCGTCCGCGGCGGCCGGACTTCCGAGTCCTCGACCAGAGCCAGGCAGCAGAAGCTGACGACGTAGGAAAGCGCATCCGCGAGCAGGAGCACAGGCACGCTCACCACCCGCAGCAGCAGGCCGCTCAGCGCCGGTCCCCCGGTGGCCGCGAGCTGCGCCGTGGCCTCCAGCCGGGCGTTGGCCCTTCCGACGTCGCGCTCCCGCACCAGGAAGGGCACGTACGACTGGTAGGCCACGTCGAAGAAGACCGTCGCCAGGCCGACGAGCGCCGCGACCACGTAGAGGTGCCAGATCGCGAGCCGGCCGGCGAACCACAGGCACGGGATCGCCAGGACGACCAGTGACCGCAGCAGCGCCGCCACCATCATCGTCCGGCGTTTGGGCCATCGATCGACCCAGGTTCCGGCCGGCAGGCCGATCAGCAGGAAACTCACGGTGGAAGCGGCGCCGAGGATGCCGACCTGCGTGCTGCCGGCGTGCAGGGTGTCGACCGCGACGACCGGCATGGCCAGCGTTCCGACGCGCGCGCCGAACTGGGAGAACGTCTGGCCGCACCAGAATCGCCGGAAGCCGCGGCTCGGCACCGCAACGGTGCCGTCCGCGGCTTCTGCCGGTGCCGTCATGCCGGACCGGAGTCCCGGACGGCCGCCGCGGGGTTCACGCGGAGACGACGGCGCCCTTGCGGCGCAGCAACTCGGCCAGCTCGTCCACAGTGGTCTGCGGGGTCACCTCTTCGTCGTCGATCGTCACCTTGAACCTGTCCTCGAGGTTGGCGCAGATCTCGGCGGTGGTCAGCGAGTCGATGTCGAGATCGGCGAAGCTCTTGCCCGGCTCGACTTCGCCGTCGACCCGGAACGTCTCCTGGAACAGTTCGCGCAGGTAGTCGTACATGACGTGGTTTCCTCTCAGAGTTCGGAACGTACGGTCGTGATATCGGGCCAGACCAGTCCGGCCGAGGCCCACGCGAGCCCGGCGCCGAAGGCGGTGAGCACCACCCGGTCACCGGCTCCGAGCGTGCCGGCTTCCTGCCCGTGCGCCAGTGCGAGGGGAATCGACGCGGCCGCGGTGTTCCCGGTCCGTTCCAGCGCGCACACCGCCTTGCGCTCGGGCAACGACAGCCGCTGCGCCACGGCCTGGATGATCCGCTTGTTGGCCTGGTGCGGGACGAGGGCGTCGACGTCGCCGATCGCCCAGCCGCACCGGTCGAGCACCCGCAGCGTCGAACCCGCCATGTGCTCGACCGCTTTGAGGTAGACCCGTTTGCCGGCCATGGCAAGAAAACCGTCGTACCGCTCGGGCACGCTGATCAGCTCGCGGCCGGTTCCGTCGCTTCCCCAGTCGACGCCGAGCAGTGCGCCGGGGTCGCCGCGCCGGCCGCTCCGCAGCACGGCCGCTCCGGCGCCGTCGCCGAAGAGCACGGCCGTCGCCCGGTCCGCCGGATCGACGATGTCCGAGTACTTCTCCGTGGCCACCAGCAGAACGTCGCCGGCTACGCCGGTCGCGACCAGGCCGGCCGACACCGCCAGCGCGTAGAGGAACCCGCTGCACGCGGCGGACACGTCGAACGCCGGTACGGCACCGAGCCCGAGCGTGGTGGCGATCCGCGGGGCCACGGCCGGCAGCGGGCGATCGGGCGTCGACGTCGCCACCACGACCGCGTCGACCGTGGCGAGCCCGGCGGCCTTCAGGGCGTTCTCCCCCGCCGCGTGGCCCAGGTCGCCCACCGACACGTCGGCGCCGGCGATCCGCCGTGCCGCGATGCCGGTCCGCTCGCGGATCCAGGAATCGCTGGTGTCCAGGCGCGCGAGCAGAGCCGCGTTGTCCACTTCCTGCCGGGGCAGGCAGGTGCCGAGCCCCGCGAGCACCGCTGTCCGTTCTCCGCCGTTCATCGGTCACCTCCTGCCGCGGCCGGCTCGGCGAGATCCCCGGCACAGTTCGCCTCGATGAAGGCGAAGCACCGGTCCCGGCTGTCCGGCCCCTCGGCCACCCGCCACCCGGCTGGCACGTCCAGGGTGTCCGGCCACAGCGAGTACCGCTTTTCGTCGTTCACCAGCACCAGGAATGCGCCGTCCGGGTCGTCGAAACAGTTCATGCGCACCGCACCTCCCGCGTCATGTCCGGCTCAGCAGGAACTCGCCGACCAGCTCCCCGGCGAGTTCGGCCACGGTCGGATGTCCCATGAGGACCGTCATCGGCACGTCCATCGTCAACTCGGTCAGGATCGACTTCCGGATCCGGATCAGGTCCATGGAACTGCCGCCCAAGGCGTAGAAGTTGTCGTCGCGCCGCACCGCCGGGACGTTCAGCGTGCTCGCCCAGATCTCGGCGAGCCGCCGCTCCAGCAGAGCGGCCTCGTCGTCCGGGGCTTCGGGCGGTGCGTGGCCGCCGCCGGGAAGCGGCCGCGGATCACCGGGCAGCCGCGAACGGTCGATCTTCCCGTTCGTGGTCAGGGGAAGCTCGTCGAGCAGCGCGTACCGGGCCGGCCACAGCGCACTCGGCAGCTTGGCCTCGACGTGCGCGCTCAGCTCGGCGGCCGTCGGCGGCCTCCGGTGATCGGCGGGCCAGAGGTGGGCCAGCAGGAACTGCGCCGGTTCGGCGCCGGCCACCACCACCGCGGCCGCCGCCACCGACGGGTGGCTCATCAGCACCTGCTCGATCTCGTTGAGCTCGATCCGCACCCCGCGGAGTTTGACCTGGTGATCGCGCCGTCCGACGAACTCCAGGCGGCCGTCTTCGGTGCGCCGCGCGTGGTCCCCGGTGCGGTACACGCGGGCCCCCGGTCTCCCGGAGAACGGGTCGGCGACGAACCTGGCGGCGGTCAGGGCCGGCAGCCGGGGGTAGCCGTTGCTGACGCCGGCGCCGCCGATGATCAGCTCACCGACGGTCCCGTCCGGTACCGGCCGGAAGCTGTCGTCGACCAGGTAAATGTCGACTCCGGACACGGGGTCTCCGAGCGAGACCACCCGATCGGTGTCGGCCCGGGTGAGGTAGGCGGAGGTGGCGACCACGGTGGTCTCGGTCGGCCCGTACACGTTGCGCAGCAGCGGGACGCCGCTGTCGAGCAGCCTCGCGACCAGGCTGGGTGGCACGGGTTCGCCGCCGAGGGTCACCAGCCGCACGCTGCTCGGCAGCGGCCGGTCGCGGATGACGTCGCTCAGCACGCTGGGCACCCCGTTCACCTGCGTCGGCCGCAGGTGCTCCGGCAGGTCCAGGACCTCCACGTGGTTGTCCAGCACCAGCACCGAGCCGCCGGCGACCAGCGCCGGCAGGATTTCGGCGACGGAGAAGTCGAAGCAGAGCGAGGTCGCGGCCACGCTGCACGCGAACGTCTCACGCGGGCAGTGGCCGACGGTCCACCGGACGAAGTTGTCCAGGCTCCGGTGGGTGATCCAGCACCCCTTCGGCAGGCCGGTGGTGCCCGAGGTGTAGATGACGAGCGCCGCCGACGCCGGATCCGTCGGGCGGAAGGGCGGTTCGCCCTCGTGCTCGTCCAGGCACGCGCCGGTGTCGATCGGCGTCCACGGCCCCGGTGGCAGCACCGCGGCGCAGTCCTCGTCGACCAGCACGCGCCGCGCGCCCGAATCCGTCAGCAGGAAGGTGATCCGGTCCGCGGGGTGGGCGGGATCCAGGGGGAGGTAGGTCCGGCCGGACAGCAGCACCGCGAGCAGGGCCGCGATCAGGTTGGGCGTGCGCCGCAGCAGCAGGCCGACGGGTTCGCCGGCCGGTACGCCCAGCACGTCCAGCCGCCGGGCGATCGCACCCGCCCGGGCCAGCAGTTCACGGTAGGTGAGCTCGCTGTCCAGCGAGCGGACCGCGACCGCGCCGGGCTCGCGGGCCGCCGCCGACCTCAGCAGGCTGCCGATGCTCTCGTCGCTCCGCCGGGCCATCAGGACGCTCCGTCGGCGTAGGCGATCTCGCGCACCAGCTCCAGCCAGCACTTCCAGAGCCGCTCGACGTCTTCGGCGGGCACCTGGTCGCGGTGCACGATTTCCACGTACACCTTGTCTTCCATGGGGACGACGTCGAAGAGCAGATCGAACATCGCGTCCACAGTGGACGGCAGATGCACGCGGACGTCCAAGTCGCCCATCGCCGGCGGGAGCATCGGACGGTTCAGGTTGAAGACCACCGAGGTGAGCCGCTGCCGGGCGAGCCAGGCGTCGTCGATCGCTCCCCGGTCGGCGAGCTCGCCGAGGACGTCTTCCAGCGGCAGCGTCCCGTGGGACAGGTCGTCGCCGAGGAGCCGGCTGAACCGCTCGCGGTGCGCCGGGAAGCCGCCGTCGGTGAGCCGGCTGCGCACCGGGACGTAACTGACGTAGTGCCCCACCAGGCCCTGGTCCGTCGCACCCCGGGACTGGTCGACCGGAGTGCTGACCACGAGGTCGTCGCGCCGGGTGACGTCGTGCAGCGCCGCGGTGAACGCGCTGAAGGCCGCCATGAACGGCGTGCAGCGCAGGTGCGCGCACCGCTTCACCAGCGTCGCCCAGAGATCCGTGTCGAACTCCAGCGCCCGCCGGACCCCCGGAGCTTCGGCCGGCCGGCCGGGGGTGTCCCACGCCGCCGCGGGAGGTGCTTGCAGCCGCCGCTGCCAGTGGTCGAGCGCCGCCTGCCGGTCACCGGGCGGCAGGTCCCGGGACGTCGGCTGCCACCGCGCACCCCGCATCGTCACCGGGGCCAGTCCCCGCGCCGCCCGGGTGTAGCCCTCGGCGAGGTCGTCGAGCACCGCGACCATCGAGGTGCCGTCGAACACCACGTGGTGCGCGGAGACGAGCAGGTGGTGGTGGGTGTCCGAGTGCCGCAGCACCGTGGGCCGGAACAGCGGCCCCGCGGTGAGGTCGAACGGGGTGTTGGCGTACTCGTCGATCACGGCCTGCAGGCCGGGTCCGGCGGGCACCTCGTGCACCGGGGTGGTGGTCTCGACGCCGTCCTCGAGGACCAGCTCGCGCCCGTCGGCGGAGCAGACCGCGCGCAGGGCGGGGTGCCGTTCCCGCACCGCCGCCAACGCGGCTTCCAGGGCCGGCAGGTTCAGCGCTCCGGTCAGCTCCAGCACCGCGGTCTCGTTGTACACGGCCGAATCCGGCCGGAGCCGCCGGTCGATCCGCCACACTTCGCGCTGCTGGGCGGACATCGGGTGGCGGGGCGCCGACCGCACCGGCGGCGGCGTGGCGACGGGGTCCAGGAACTCCGCCTCCCGCAGCGCGTGCAGGCCGCGGTCCACCGCGTCGAGCAGGTGCTCGGCGTCGCCGTCGGTGTGCGCGGCGGACATGAAGAACGTCCGGCCCTCCCACATGAAGATCCCGTCCGCCAGCAGGTTGTGGTAGAGCATTTCCAGCGGCAGCGGGTGGTACAGGTTGGACATCCCGCGGTACTGGAACCGCCACAGGGACCCGATGGAGGCCAGCGAGTACGGCACCTCGTGCCGTCCGAACAGGTCGGAGAGCGCGCCGACCAGCCGCGCGGTCCGGTCGTTCACTTCGGCGTACACGGTGTCCTGGTGCTCTTCCAGGTAGCCGAGGGTGGCGTTGGCCGCCGCCATCGCCAGCGGGTGCTTCTGGAACGTGCCCCCGAAGAACGTGGTCTCCGCGGTGGGAGCGCTGCGGTCGCCGTAGGTCCAGCTGCCGCCGTCGAGCCCGTCCATCAGCGCCTGCTTGCCGGCGATCGCCGCCACCGGGAGGCCGCCGCCCAGCACCTTCCCGTAGGTGGCCAGGTCCGGCATCACCCCGAGCAGTCCCTGCGCGCCGCGGATGTGCATCCGGAACCCGGTGATCATCTCGTCGAAGATCAGCACCGTCCCGGTGTCCTCGGTCAGCCGGCGCAGCTTGCGCAGGAATTCGGCCGGCCGCGAGACCGGGTTCCGCGCCTGGATCGGTTCGCTCACCACAGCGGCGATCTCGTGGCTGTTGGCCGCCAGGTAGTCCAACGCGGCCTGGTCGTCGTAGGGCAGGACGACCACGTCGTGCAGCGCGCCGGGCGGGAGCCCGTCCACCATCGCCGTCACACTGCCGAGTTCCTCACCGCGCCGGGCGAGCATCCCGTCGGTGATGCCGTGGTAGGACTTCTCGAAGTAGGCCACCTTCCGCCGTCCGGTCGCGAGCCGGGCCAGGCGCACCGCGCCCATCACCGCCTCCGATCCGGTGTTGCAGAAGGAAACCCGGTCGTGCCCGGTGATCCGGCAGAACGTCTCGGCGACCTGGTAGGTGAGTTCCACCTGCGGTCCCAGGGTGAACGAACGCGACAGCTGCGCGGCGATCGCGTCCTGGACGAACGGCGGGTTGTGGCCGAGGAAGTGCACGCCGAAACCGACGCAATAGTCGATGTACTCGCTGCCGTCGGGATCCCAGAAGTGCGAGCCCCGGCCCCGGTCGATGACGATGGGGAAGTTGAGCTCCTTCGTCTCGGCGCGGAAGTTGGCCCACGGACGGCTTTCCACCATGCGGCGGCGGTGCCGGCCGGCGAGCTTCTTCGACTGCGGGCTGCGCTCCTCCATGCGCCGCACCAGAGCGTCCACGTGGGACTTCTGCCGCTCGGTCAGCCTGGCGGCGGCCGCGGCCGGGCCGGGCGCGGCGGCCGTGGGGACCGTGGCCGCGGTGACGGGCGCGGCGCGCTGCGGGGCCGGTTCCTCGACGGCCGGGGAATCCTGCGCCGGGGCTTCGACGGCGGGCGTCCCGCCGAGCAGGGCCAGCTGCTGCTGCATGATCGCGAGCTGGTTCTGCACCACCGCGTCGAGCCCGGTCCGAGCGGCTTCGGGGACCGGCGACCGCACCGCGTCGACGACGACGGGTGCGGTGACCGGTGCGGCCGGGGCTTCGGGCGCACCCGCGTCGTCCGGGAAGGTACCGGTCTGCGCCAGCGCGTCGGCGAGGTCACCGACGGACTGGTACTTCTCGAACAGGTCGGTCGCCTTGAAGGCCGTCCCGTGCCGTTTGTTCAGCTTGTTGACCAGCTGGAGCAACAGGATGCTGTCCGCGCCCAGCTCGAGGAAGAACGCGTGCGGGGTGATCTGCTCGCGCGGGTACTTCAGGACCGCGGCGACCTCGTCGGCCACCGCCGTCAGGGCCTGTTCCGGTGCTGCTGGCATTGCACGACTCCTGACTGTTTCCGGTGGAAGTTCGGCCGGGTCCTGGCCGTCCAGCGCCCAGTGGCGGACGCGCTGCCAGGGATAGGTCGGCGTGCCCGGCAGGAACCGGCCGCCCGGGTAAACCGCCTCCCAGTCGAGGTCGGCGCGGCGCCGGTACAACTCGGGCAGCACCGCTCGCGGGCTCGCGGTGCCGGCCCCGTCGTCGCCGAGCGCGTGCACCACGCTCGCCCGCACGCCGACGGCGGCCGCGCTCGTGTGCACCGGGCCGAGCAGCACCTGCTGCGGGCTGATTTCGAGGAAGCTGGTGAAGCCCATGGTGGCGGCCTGCTGCACGGCTTCCCGGAACCGGACCCGCTCGACCACGCCCCGGCCCCAGTGCCGGGCGTCCATCTGCGCGGGGTCGAGCAGCGCACCGGTGATCGAGGAGAACAGCGGGAGGGACCCGGGACCGGTCGCGACACCGGCGCCGCGGCGCGCCAGCTCCTCGCCCACCGGGGCGAGATCGGGGTGGTGGGAACCGAACCGGATGGACAGCAGCCGGGCCCGGTGGCCGTCGGCCTGCAGCCGGGCGGCCAGCTGCTCGACCGACGCGGTCGGGCCGGACAGCGTCACGTTGCGCGGGCCGTTGTCCACCGCCAGCACGACGTCCTCCGGGCAGCGGGCGAGCAGGTCGGCGATCTCGTCCGGGGCGGCGGCGACGGCGACCATGCGACGGTCCGCGGCGGCGTGCTGCATGACCGCCCCGCGGGTGGCGACCAGCGCCACCGCGGCGTCGAAGTCCAGCATGCCGGAGACGTACGCGGCGGTCGGCTCCCCCGCGCTGTGCCCGATCACGGCGGCCGGGCGGAGGCCGAACGACGACCACAGTGCCGCGAGCCCGCTCTGCACCGTGAAGTGCAGCGCCTGGGCGATGTCCGTCCGGGTCAGCGTCACCTCGCCGGCCTCGGGACGGCCGTCGTCCAGCAGCTCGAGGAGGGAGACGCCCAGGAACGGTTCGAACGCGGCGGAACAGCGGTGGACGTGCTCGGCCAGGGTGGGCTCCGAGCGCAGGAGCTGCGCGCCCAGCTCGCTCGTCTGCGGCCCCAGTCCCGGGAACACGAGAACGGTGTCGCGCCAGACCGGGGTGTCCTGCGGGCCGGGCGTTCCTCCGCCGGACAGGAACGATTCCAGCGTTTGACGCAGCTCGGCGCCGTCTCGTCCGCTGAACGCCACGCGCGCCGGGTGGTGGGCCCGCCGCGCGGACGCGCTGTAGCACAGGTCCCCCGCCGTCGCGCCGTCGTCCTCGGCCAGCCGGGACAGGTACCGGCCGGCCAGCTCCCGCAGCGGCACCTCGCCCTTGGCCGACAGCGGAAGCACCAGCACCGGTGGGGCTGGCGTGGCGGGCCGGGCCGGGCGGGGTTCGGCCTGCTGCACGATCACGTGCGCGTTGGTGCCGCCGAACCCGAAGGAACTGACCCCGCCCGTCCGGCGGCCGAGCTCGTCGGACCAGGTCGTGTTCTGCTGGGCGACCACCAACCGCGTCCGGTACGCGGCCAGGCGCGGGTTGAGGTCCTCGGTGTGCAGGGAGGCCGGGACGGACCCGGCTCGCAGGCACGCCGTCAGCCGGATGAGGCCGGCCATGCCCGCCGCCGCCTCGGTGTGCCCGATGGTGGACTTCACCGAACCGACGTAGCAGGGCGGGCTTCCCGCCGGCACCTGCCCGTACGTGGCGGCGAGCGCACCGAACTCGATCGGATCTCCGAGCGGCGTGCCGGACCCGTGCGCTTCCACGAAGCCGACTTCTTCGGGGCGTACCCCGGCGTCGGCCAGCGCGGCACGGATGACCGCTTCTTGAGCCGGGCCGTTGGGCGCGGTGAGCCCGTTGCTGGTCCCGTCCTGGTTCGTCGCGCTGCCCCGGATCACGGCGAGGACCTCGTCGCCGTCTTCCCGGGCCCGGGCCAGGGTCTTGAGCACCACGACGCCGCAGCCGTCCGCGCGGACGAACCCGTCGGCCGCCGCGCCGAAGGCCCGGCAGCGCCCGGTCGGCGACAGCATCCCGGCCTGGGACGCGGACACCCAGTTGTCGGGCGCGAGCACCAGGTTCACGCCGGCGGCCAGCGCGACCGGGCAGTCCCCGTCCCGCAGCGCCCGGACCGCGAGGTGCACGGCCACCAGCGAGGACGAGCAGGCGGTGTCGACGGCCATGCTGGGGCCGCCCATGTCCAGCAGGTACGACACGCGGTTGGCCACGATCGACGCGGCGTGCCCGGTGATGAAGTGCCCGCCGAGTTCGGTCAGCCGCCGGCCGAGCAGCCGTCCGTAGTCGCTACCGCTGACGCCGACGTACACCCCGCCGCGCGCCAGCTGACGGCTCCCCGGTGCCACCCCGGCCGACTCGAGCGCCTCGTACGCCGTCTCCAGCAGGATTCGCTGCTGGGGATCCATCTGCTCGGCCTCGCGGGCGGTGATCCCGAAGAACTCCGCGTCGAACCGGTCGATCCCGTCGACGGCGCCGACCCAGCGGGTGCTGATCCGGCCCGGTTCGGTCATGTCGGGCGAGAAGAGCTCGCCGAGCCGCCGGTCCTCCGGCATCTCGGTGATCGCGTCGACACCGTCGACCGAGAGCTTCAGGAGGTCCTCGGCGGTGCGCACCGAGCCGGGGAACCGGCAGGCGGTGCCGATGATCGCGATGTCGCGGCCGTCCCGGCCGCCGGCGGTCGAATCATCCATTCCTACACCGTCTCTTCCGCACGGCCCAGCGCCTGGGTGAGCTCCTCGACGGTGGGGTGGTTGAGCACCAGGGTGACGTCGATCGGCCGGCCGACGATCACCTCCGCCGCGGCGGCGAGCTGGTGCGCGCCCCGGGAGGTCAGCCCGTAGTGCGCGAACGGCTGGTCGTCGGTGATCTGCTCGGCGGGGACGCCGACGATCCGGGACAGCGTCAGCCGCACCATTGGCCGGACCAGGCTCGCCGCCGGGGCCGGCTGGGCGTCGGGGACGCCCGGCACGGCCTGAGGCCGTTCGGCGCGCAGGTGAGCCAGGAGGTCGCCGTCGAAGGCACCGGTCTCCAGCAGGCGCCGGTTCTCGGAGCGCTGGATCTTGCCGCTGGAGGTCTTGGCCAGCGATCCCCTGCGGACCACCGCCACCTCGGCGACCGGCAACCGGCACCGGTCCCAGACCACTTCCCTGACCCGTTCGGCGAACCTCTCGGCGGTGGTCGCGGCCAGGGTGCGCGGCGTGATCTCGACGACCACCGCGGCCTGCTCCGCGCCGTCCCGGTCGACGGCGAAGGCGGCGCAGGACACGGTGGCCAGTGATGGATCGCAGGTCTCCACGGCGGACTCGACGTCCTCGGGGTGGTGGTTCTCCCCGTCCACGATGATCAGGTCCTTCATCCGGCCGGCCACGTACAGTTCCCCGTCGCTGAGGAACGCCAGGTCGCCGGTACGCAGGAAGACGCCGTCGCGCTCCCGGCCGGCGATACGCGCCTCGAAGGTCTCGCGGGTCGCGTCCGGCCGGTTCCAGTAGCCCTGCGCGACGCACGAACCCCGCACCCACACCTCGCCGATCTCGTCGCCCGGCCGCTCGCGCCGGGTCTCCGGATCCACGACGCGGACGTCGACGCCCGTCAACGGTGCCCCGCAGCTCACGACCGGTACGGCGTCGGGATCGTCCTGGTCGATCGCGAGGACCTCGCCTTTGCGCAGCGCCGGCGCGGACAGCCACCGGACCCGGGGTGGTTCGTCGCCCCGCGAGCCGCAGACCACCAGGGTCGACTCGGCCATGCCGTAGCCCGCGCACATCGCCCTCGGGTCGAACCCGGCGGCCGCGAACTGGCCGGCGAAGCGCCGCACGGTGTGCTCGCGCACCACTTCGGCGCCGTTGAGCGCCACCCGCAGTGCGGACAGGTCCAGCTGGTCCAGGTCGGTCCCGGTGTCGCGCAGGCACAGTTCGAAGCCGAAGTTGGGACTGCACGTGTGCGTGGCCCGGTACCGGGAAACGGCCTGCAGCAACCGCCGGGGACGTCGGACGAACAGCTCCGGTGGCAGCAGGTACGCCGGAACGCCGAGGACCATCGGGACGATGACGCTGTAGACCAGGCCAAGGTCGTGGTGGAACGGGACCCAGGAGGCCACCACTCCGTCGTCGCGCACGGGCCAGGTCCGGTCGATGAGCCGGGCCTCGGCGATCAGGTTGCGGTGGGAGACCATCACCCCTTTCGGCCGTCCGGTGGAACCGGAGGTGAACTGGAGGATCGCGGTGTGCTGCGGGTCGATGTCCGGACGCGTCCACTCCTCGGCCGGCTCGGCCGCGATGTCGTCCGTCTCGATCAGGATCAGGTCCCGCAGTTCCTCCGCGCCGGGAAACCGGGAGCGCAGTTCCCGGAGGTCCCGACCGGTCATCAGCACGACCCGGGTCCCGGCCGCGTCGGCGATGCGACGCAACCGTTCGAGGTCGCGCCGGCCTCGCGGCACCTTCACGGGTGCGACCGGCGCCCCCGCGTAAAGGCAGCCGGCGAAGGCCTTGATGAAATCGAGCCCGTAAGGGCAGGCGAGCACGACATTGCGGCCGGCGAAGCCGCGTTTCCGGAGCAGCGCGGCGCAGGCGCGGGCCGAGCGATCGAGATCCGCGCAGCTCGCCTGTTCCGCGATTTCCACACTGCCGGACAGGAATGCGCAGAACAGGTCGTCCGGCGACTCGGCCGCCCGCCTTCTCAGAATGTCGACCAGCGTTCCCGGGAAAGACCCGGTTCCCTCGTCGAAGTCGTCGATATCGTTCATACCCGGGGAACTCCTCACCTGGCAGACACCCAGCGAGGCCCAGCTAAAGGTCGTCGACTGTCAAGAGTCAACCAGGTGGAACCATCGGCGGGAACAAACCCACCATTGGTACCCGGGCTCCTAGACGAAGGGACAACAGTCGACGGTACGAACCGCCAGTTCCCTTGACCGCCCCGTGCACCGGACGTGACGGTGGGTCAGGTCCGGCGTGGCCGGCGGGCCGGGCGGAAGCCGGCGAACCGATCCCGGGAGGTGGGCGTGATCAGGCGTTCCGGCGTGAGCGGCTCCTGGTTCTCCATCCCCCGTCCGAGGCAGGCGCCCCGCTTCCGGCTGGTGTGCTTCGCGCATGCGGGCGGTTCGGCGGCGTCCTTTTCCGCCTTGAGCGCCGCCCTTCCGCCGGACGCGGAACTGTGGGCCGTCCAGCTGCCCGGCCGGTTCGGCCGGATCGGCGAGCCGGCCGTGACCGACCTGCGGGACCTGGCCGCCGGGATCGCGGACGCGCTCCGGGCGGCCGCCGGAGCGGAACCCCCGATCGCATTGCTGGGACAGAGTTTCGGAGGTCTGCTCGCGGTCGAGGTCGCGAGGCGGCTCGAAGCCGACCGGCCCGCACTGGCCGTGGTGCTGCTGTCCGCGTGCCCGCCGCACCTGCTGCCGCCGTCGCCCGTAATCTCCCGTGAGCAGCTGCCGGATCTGCTGCTCCGCACCGACGAAAGCGCGAAAGACGTCCTCGGCTGTGACGAGCTCAGGGAAATCGTGCTCGACGCGGTCTGGGCCGACATCGAGCTGGTGCACCAGGTTCCGCGGTCCGAGCGGCCCGCGCTGGGCTGCCCGGTGCACGCGATCGCCGGTGCCGCGGACCGCGAGATCGGCACGGCGGAGATGGCGCAGTGGCGCCGCTACACGGAGTCGGTCTTCACCCTCGACGAGCTGCCGGCACCCCACCTGATCGCCTCGGCGGTCCCGGACGGCCTCGGCGACATCGTCACCGAACTCCTTCGATCGGACTTGACGCGGTGCCGGAGTACCTCTCCGGCCCGCCGGACTGGAGGGCGATAGCGTGCACCCGAACACCACCCGCGTCCTGGCCCCCCTGCGCGAGTTCCGCGAGGACGACCCGCGGCCGGCGATCATCACCGCCGACGGCGTGTGTTCCTACGGCGACCTGCGCCGCCGGGTCGCCCAGTACGCGGAAGTGCTGGCCTGCTTGGGACTGCGCCCGCACGACGCCGTGGCGATCAGCATCGAGCACGGACCGGACGCGGTGGCGGCCATCTTCGCCACGCTGGAGGTCGGCGCGGCCTTCGTGTGGCTGGACGCCGCCCAGCCGGCGGCGCGGAACCGGAACGTGGTCCGTGACTGCGCGGCCAAGTACCTGATGACCGACAGCGGTCCGGCCGGTCGGCGGCTGGTCGCCGAACTCGCCGGGCTGAACCTGGGCCTGCTGCGGATCGGGGACTCCTCGACGGCGTTCATCGAGCGCGTCAGCCGCGACCGCGGTGCGACGGCACTGCCGTCCGACACCGCCACGGTCGTCTACACCTCCGGCTCGACCGGCACCCCCAAGGGGATCGTGCTGACGCGCAGCAACATCGACCAGCTCACCGAGTGGTACGCCGGCCAGGTCGGCCTGTCGCCGGAGGCGCGGCAGTTCCAGTGGGCGCAGTTCAGCTACGACGCCGCCTGCGTGGAGATCTTCTCCGCGGTCCGCAGCGGCGCGGCCCTCGTCATGCCGCCGCCGGAGGGCAAGTCGGACGTGCGCGCGGTCGTGGAATGGATCCGCCGCGAAGCGGTGACTCACCTGGTGACCGCCCCCAGTCTCTACCGCGCGCTCACCGACGCCCTGGACAGCACCGGGGCGGCGCCGCTGGACCAGGTGCGGGTGCTCACCGTCTCCGGTGAGGAACTGCGGCCTTCGCTCGTCACCAAGATGCGCACCGCCTTCCCGCGGGCCGACATCTACAACATGTACGGGCAGACCGAGAACATCCTGGCCACCTTCTACCTGGTCACGCCCGAGGACGAGCGCGCGCCCGCGGTGCCGGTCGGGCGGCCGCTGCCGGGCCGCGAAGTGTGGTTGCGCACCCCCGACGGCGAGGAGGTGGGCGACGGCGAGGCCGGCGAGGTGTGGGTGCGCAGCCGCTTCCTGGCGCCCGGTTACCTCAACGACCCCGAGTCGACCGGCGCGGCCTTCTTCCCCGACCCGCACGGCGAACCGGGGTTTCGCGTGTACCGGACGGGCGATCTGGCCAGCAGGCGGCCCGGCGGTGACCTGGTGTTCCACCGCAGGCTCGACAACCAGGTCAAGCTGCACGGCGTGCGGGTGGAGCTGGGCGAGATCGAAGCCGCGCTCCTCGACATCGCGGACGTCGTGCACGCCGGCGTGGTCCTGCGGGAGGCCGGCGAAGGCCGCTCCCAGCTGGTGGCCTACGTCCAGCTCAGCGCCGGTGCCGAAGGGGGACCCGACCGGCTGAAGGCGGCGCTCGCGGACCGGTTGCCGCGCAACATGGTGCCGGCGCGCATCGTCGTGCTCGACGAGATGCCGCTGACGACGTTCGGGAAGATCGACCGACGGCGGCTGCCCGCCGTGACGTCCGATTCCGGCGAAGCCGATGCCGTGGTCGGCAGCGCGACCGAGCGGAGGCTGGCCCTCATCTGGTCGCGGATCCTCGCCGTGCGGCCGCCGGGCCAGGAGGCGGACTTCTTCGCGCTCGGCGGGGATTCCCTCACCGTACCCCGGGTCCGTGAGGCCGTTCTGGCCAGTTTCGGCGTCGACGTCCCGCTGAACGCCTTCTACGAGTGCCCGCGGCTGCACCAGCTGGCCGCGCAGGTCGACGTGCTGGGGCGGCGAGTGCCGGCGGAATCACCTTGAGGCCGTCTCCCGCCCCTACGAGAAAGCCCACCGAATTGCCTCGCACCATCCGTCACGGATGCGAAAAGAGTGATGTCCGATGCCCGAGGGAAAGATTCACGTCTACGTCGGTCCGACGTGCCCGGCCGAGGAAATACTCCGGAGATTTCCGGACACGGTGATCCATCCGCCCGCGGTGCACGGAGACTTCTTTTCCCCGGAATTCTCCGCCGGTGACGTGGCGGTCGTCGTCGACGGTTTCTACCACCACCGGCTGGGCCTGCGGCACAAGGAATACCTGTACGCGCTGGACCGGGGCGTGACCGTGCTCGGCGCGGCGAGCATCGGCGCCCTCCGGGCCCTGGAACTGGACGCCTTCGGCATGCGGGGCGTCGGGGAAGTCTACGAGCTTTACCGGGCGGGGGTGTTCGACGGCGACGACGCGGTGGCCGTAGCCCACGAGGGCACGGCGCCGTACTCGAGCCTGAGTGTTCCCCTCGTGAACCTCCACGCGGCGGCGCAGGCCGCAAGCGTCGCGGGAGTCCTGCCGGCCACGGACGTCGACAACGTTGTCTCCGTCCTCCGCGCCGAGTACTACCCCTCGCGGACGCCGGCTCGCGTCCTGCGGATCCTGCGCGGGTCCGGCCGGCCCGAACTGGCGGACTGGTACGAGCGGCAGCTGGCCGTCGATCCGCACGTCTTCGACCGGAAGCGCCGGGACTGCCTCTCCGCGGTGGCCGCGGCGCACGACCTCATCACCGCCGGCGCCGTCGGCCGGGTGACCGGAGCGGGCGACAGCGACTGGAAGACCGTGTTCCTCCGCACCTGGGGCAACCACTTCGCCGGCCGGGCCGGCGATCCGCCGCTGGGCCGGCGGATCGCCTACCAGCAGCTCTTCAACCCCGATTATCCGCGCGTCTGGGAACGCTATCTGGAGGAGACCTACCAGCGGGACCACCGGGCTTCGACCGGAGAACCCGCGGGCAGCTTCGCGGACTCCGTGGCCCGTCGGATCGGCGTGACCGGCTTCCCCCTCTCGGCGGAGCGAGAGAAGAAGGACTGGCTGTTCGACTTCGTCTGCCCGATGCCCGACCTGACCGACCCGTTCGAAGTGGAGCTCCTGCTGCGCGCGGAGGAGCCGTCAGACGTCGAAGCCGTTTCCTGGCACCTCCGGCAGACGCGGGAGTTCACCCGCCGGAACCCCGGTTCCGCGCAGCAGGACCCCCCGGCCGTGCTGCCCCCGGACGCCAGCAAGATTCTGCTGGGCGAGCTCTGGAAGGTGCCGCCAGGGCAGCTGGCGCGCGAGTACCGCAGCCGGGGCATCCCCAACATCAAGACGGCGGTCGCGATCCTCCAGCCGTTCATCGTCGGAGCCATCAAGGAGCAGAAATTCCTGCACTCGGAAACAGCATGACGAAGAAAATCGTCCTCAGGGGAACGCACCGGGCCGCGTCGGCGGAAGCGACCTGGTCGCGCATCGAGCCGATGCTCGGCGACTTCGGCATCACCCGGGTCGCGGACGTGACCCACCTGGACCACATCGGCATCCCCGTGATGGTCGCGGTCCGGCCGCTGTCGGAGACCTACGGCACGTCCCAGGGCAAGGGCGCGACTCCGCTCCTGGCCCGGATCTCCGCGGCGATGGAGTCGATCGAGATGTGGCACGCGGAAAATTTCGAGTGTCCCGCCTTCGAAGCGACCGCACACGACCTCGCCCTGCCGTATCCGATCCGGGCCCTGAACGTGTCCCGGCTGCACCAGCCGCTCGAACGGGTGCGGCTCGGCTGGACGTACGGCCGCACGGTGTCCGGCGGTGAACCGGTGCCGCTGCCCGTCCAGTTGCTGCGCCTGTCGTCGGTCGGCGGCAGCCTGTGGGAACCACGCGTGTTCAAGACCACGTCCAACGGTCTCGCGTCGGGCAACACCTTCCCGGAAGCCTGCCTGCACGGCATCTACGAGGTGATCGAACGCCACGCGCTGGCCGGTCTCAGCTCCACCCGCGCCGACGCCCGCGTGCAGGTCGACCTGTCCTCGGTCGAGGACGAGCACCTCGTGTCGCTGCTCGACCGGCTGGCCGACGCGGACACGCGGTGCGAGGTGGCCATGGTCCGCAACGCCCTGTCGATCCCCGTGTTCGTGGCCTTCATCTGGTCACCGCTCTACCCGCTCGTCGCGGCCGGTTCCGGCGCCCACATGGACGTCTCGGTCGCCATGAGCCGCGCGATCACCGAAGCGGTCCAGACCCGCCTGACGCGGATCTGTACGACGCGGGACAACCTGCCCTCCGACTACCGGCCACCCCACGTGTCCGATCCCCTGTTGTCCCAGGCCGCCGGGCAGCCCCTCGACGACGTGACCGAAGGGTACGGCGGTGCCCACGACGATCTCGACACGGAACTGCGGGACGTCGCCGCCCGGGTCGAAAAGCTCACCGGGATGCCACCGGTCGTGGCCGAAATGGCCACCCGGCCCGAGGTCTTCTCGGTGGTCAGGGTGGTCTGCCCCGGTCTCGACTACCCCGGCAAGGGCGGGAACAGCATTCCGCGAGCCATGCCCGCCAGGACTCCGGCCTGAGCCCGGAGGCTGCCAGTCACATCCGCGTTCCAGCTGTCCGAGGTGATCCCGTGAGTGACGTCCACATTGCCCTCCCCTCGTCTTTGGCGCAGTTCACCGGAGGCGTCCGAAACTTTTCCGTGCCGGGGGAAACGGTGCGGCAGGTGCTGGAAAACATGCACGAGGCGTTTCCGCTCCTCACCGGGCGCGTCGTCAACGACAGCTTCCAGCCCCTGCCGTTCGTCCGCGTCTACGTCGGCGAGGAAGACGTACGCGACCTGGGACCGGTGGATTCCGCCGTGGCGCCCGGAAGCACCGTGATGATCCTGGCCGCCGTCGCCGGCGGCTGAAGCCCCACGACGAAGGGAGCCCGCCAGGAGAAACCCGGAAGACAACATCGGTCCCAGAGCCCGACACACAGAAAGAGACACGCATGGAAACAGCACCACAGGTCATGGCCGGCCACCTGCTGAGCGAAGTGGAGCCGATCCACGGCACCCTGGACGTCCTCGCGGACGAAAACGCCCGGAAGCAGCTCGACCGGCTCGTCGAGTACCTGATGCTGCCGGAGTCGGACGAGTCGTTCCTGACGATCGGCATGTCCACTCAGACCCACACCGGCACCGACACGGGTCCCTCGACCACCAACACCGTTCCCGACGCCGACAGCGACAGCGAATGGCAGTGGGACGACGAGTGATGTGACCCGTCCGGAATCGTCCTGAGCAAGTCGGGGTGGGCCGCCTCGCGAACCGACGGCCCACCCCGATCCGCCTACCCGACAGTGCCAGCCTTCATCCAGGAGAAAAGGAAGACGTCTTGGGCAACGCGACGATTTTGATTGTCACGTCCAGGTGGGACACGACGGCCTACGCCGCGGCCGAGGTCCTGCGCAGGAACGGCCGGGAGGCGGCGTTCTTCTACCCCGAGGACATCCCGCAGCGAGCGCAGATCGAAATGCAGTACCAGCAGGGGAAGTGGGCGAACCGGCTGTACACGGAGGACGGATCGATCGACCTCGACGACATCAAGGCCGTCTGGTGGCGCAAGCCCTACGTTTCCCGCCCTTCGGAGTCGCTCTCCCGCGTGCAGTTCCCCTACGCCCGGCGAGAGAGCGAATACGCGATGAAAGGGCTGTGGGAGCTGCTGCTCGACAAGCCCGACGTCTACTGGATGAGCAACCCGCACAACATCCGCCGGGCCGGCAACAAGGTCATCCAGATGAAGAAGGGCGCCGCCCACGGCCTGGTGTCGCCGAAGACCCTCATCACCAACGACCCCGAGGACGTGCGCAAGTTCTACGACGAGACCTCCCAGCGGATGGTCTTCAAGTCCATGACCGGACCGTTCCTGCTGCCCGGGGAGGTGGAAGAGCCCTACACCGCCGAAACCTTCGTCCCCGGCCTCCCGCTCGTCCGGCCGTTCACCGACGAGGACATGAAGAACGTCGACAGCGTGCGGCAGAGCGCCTGCATGTTCCAGGAACTCGTCGAGAAGAAGTACGAGCTGCGCGTCACCGTCTTCGAGGACCAGGTGTTCACCTGCCGGATCGACTCCCAGAAGAACGAGCTCACCCGGTACGACTGGCGCCGGCAGGACGTACTGCACCAAGCGAGCGTCGGCGAGCTCCCCGACTCCATCGCGGACGCGTGCCTCAAGCTGCTCGCCGAGTTCGACCTGCGCTTCGGGGCGTTCGACTTCATCGTCACGCCGGACGACGAGCACATCTTCCTGGAGGTGAACCCGAACGGCCAGTGGCTGTTCGTCCAGGAGTGGGTGCCACAGCTGAGGCTCATGCAGACCTTCGTGGACATCATGGTGCGCAACACCTGATCCCGGCCCGCTGCCCCGCCGACGTCGTGAGGTCCCCTGTGAAGTCTCGGCCATCGTCCGGCACGTCCGCCTCGGAGCAGCTCCTCTTCGGCGGCCCGTTGCTCTACCTCAACGGTTCGAGCACCCACGACGGCGCCTTCGGCCGGCTCGGCCTGTGGTCGGTGGTGCGGACCATGCCGCCGCTCATCCGCACCACCGTCCGGCTCGCGCGTGGCGCCGACGCGGCGGCGGTGCAGCTGGTCGCCGCCGCCGAGCTGGGACGCGGTGTCGCGCAGGGCGTCGGCCTGGTCGCGGTCAACTCCGCCCTCGCGGCCGTGCTGGCCACCGGCGACGCGGCCGAGCGGCTGGGCCACGCCTTGCCGTCACTCGTGCTGGTCGCGGTGACCGCGGTGCTGGGTGCGGTGTTCTCGGCCGCCTCGACCTACGGGGCGGGGCGGCTCGAACCCAAGATGGAACGGGCCGCCACCGAGCAGTACCTGACGGCGGCCGCGCGCGTGGAACTGGCCGCCCTCGAGGACGACCGTTTCCGCAGGCTGCTCGACACCGCCCAGTACGGCGCGCCGGCCGCCCGCCGGATGGTCAGCCACGGCACCCGGGTCATCACCGCGCTGCTGTCCCTGGCCACCGCCGCGGGCGTGCTGACCGTGCTGCACCCGGTGCTGCTGCCGCTGCTGGCGCTGATGGTCATCCCGCGTTCGTGGGGAACGCTGGTCACCACCCGCCGCCGTTACGACAGTTTCCAAACCTGGGTGCAGCACACCCGCGCCAGCCGGGTGCTGAGCACCGAACTCACCGCCGTCGAAGCCGCTCCCGAAATCCGGGTCCACCAGGTCGGCCCCTTCCTCCTCAAGCACTTCCGCAGCATGTCGGCCAACTCCGAGGCCGAACAGACCCGGCTGGCCACGCTCGACGCGCGCACCGGGCTGTGGGTGGCGGTCTGGACCGGTCTCGCCGCCGCCACCACCTACTGCACGCTGGGCGCCCTCGCCTGGGGCGGTGCCATGGCGATGTCCGTCGCGGGAACGGCCGTGCTCGCCCTGCGCACCGGCACGGCCAGTCTCGGCGGCATGGTGCAGGCGATCAACAACCTGTACGACGAGAGCCTGTTCGTCGGCGACCTCGACCGCCTGCGCGTCGAGGCCGACGGCTGGGCGATCCCGGCGGGCGGCCTCGACGTCCCCCGGCGCCCGCACCACATCACCTTCGACCAGGTCACCTTCCGCTACCCCGGCACCGACGCGAACGCCCGGCCCACACTCGACGACGTCTCGCTCGGCATCCCCACCGGGCGGATCACCGCCCTGGTCGGGGAGAACGGCTCGGGCAAGTCCACCCTCGTCAAGCTGCTCGCCGGGCTCTACCTCCCGGACACCGGCAGCGTGCGGTGGGACGGCATCCCCACCGCGCAGGCCGACCGGGAGCAGCTGTTCGGCCGGATCGCCATGGTGGGCCAGGACTTCAAGCGCTGGCCGTTCACCGCGCGCGTCAACGTTGTCATCGGCGACTCCCACGCGCCCGCCGACGACCGGCGGTTGCGGGAGGCCGCCGACCAGGCGGGCGCCGCCCCGGTGATCCAGGGTCTCCCCCGTGGCTGGGCCACGCTCCTGGCCCTCGGGTACCAGGGCGGCCACCAGCTCAGCGGCGGCCAGTGGCAGCGCCTGGGCATCGCCCGGTCCCACTACCGCGTCGCGCCGATCCTCATCGTCGACGAGCCCACCGCCGCGCTCGACGCCCGTGAGGAACAGCGGGTGTTCGACCAGATCCGCGAGCGGGCCGAGGGCGGGCAGACGGTCATCCTCATCACCCACCGGATGGCGTCCGTGCGCCACGCGGACCTCGTGCACGTGCTCGACCGGGGCCGGCTCGTCGAATCCGGGCCGCCCGGCGAGCTGCTGGACCTGGACCAGGGGCATTTTCGCGCCCTGTACGAGATCCAGGCCGCCCAGTTCGACCGGCCGGCCGGCTCGGCGACGAGCGCGAGCCCGCCCCCGGCGGCGGCGGACCACCGCTGACGAGAAAGGATCTTCGTGGTACTCGCCCACGTCCCGCAGCCGGTGAGCGCGGCGGCCGAGCCCGTCCGGGTGGTGCTCGCCGACCACCAGGAATTCGCCCGGGTCGGCATCAGATCACTGCTGGAACGCGGCCCGGAGATCCGGGTCGTCGGAACGGCCGAGGACGCCGAAGAAGCCGTGCGCCTGGTGGAAGCCGAGGAACCGGACGTGCTGCTGGTGGACGACACTCTCCCCCCGGCAGGCTGGCCGGAGGTCACCCGCGGCATCCGCCGGCTCGGTGGCCCGGCCCGTGGCACCAGGACGATGCTCATGGCGCAGGAGCTCACCGAGGACACCCTGCTGGGTGCCGTCCGCGCCGGTGTCCACGGCTATGTGCTCAAGGATTCACCGGATTGGGTGTTTTCCACCGCGATCCGCTCGGTCGCGGACGGAGAGCCCTTCCTCGCCGGAGCGGCGATCCGGCACCTGCTCTCCCGTTTCACGCTCCTGCCGAACCACGACCCGGCCACCGTGCCCGGCGAACTGTCCGACCTCAGTTCCCGAGAGCTGGAAGTGGTCCGCGGTATCGGCTACGGACTGTCGAATCGCGAGATCGCGCGTCGGCTGGTGGTCGCCGAGACCACGATCAAGTCGTGCATGTCCAGCATCCTGGCCAAACTGGACGTCCGCAACCGGGTCGAGGTGGCGCTGGTGGCCTGCCGGGTCGGGCTCGTACCCCTGCACCACCCGCCGGGTCCCGCCTGAGGACGGTGCCCCGTGGTTTGACGGACCGGGTTCGGGGTACTTGCGCAGTCCGCTCATCGATCACCCCAGACCACCGAGGACGAGCATGCCTGAGCCGACCACGCCCGAGCCCCTGCCGGCCGAGCTGCGTGCGCTGGCCGCCGACGCCGAAGCGCTCGCGGCGCGGACCGCGGAGGTGGCCGCCCGGCTGCAGACCGCGCCCGACGGCCACCTGCAGCGCCTCGCCCGGCCCATCGCGAAGGCCACCCACGACCTGAGCGACTACACCGCCGAGGTTTCCCGGACGGCCGAAGACCTGGCCCGGGTCCGGGTGGCCCGCGACCCCAACCTGTGCGACGTCCCGTGGGGCGTGTGCCCCGCCCACGGCGTCACGCTGCACTCGAGCGGAGGACGCGCCTGGTGCACCGATCCCGGCTGCGCCGCCGCGTGGGACTACGACCGGCTGCACACACCCTGCGCGGAGCCGGTCACCGCGGTGGTGACCGATCAGGACGGCGTGACCGCGAGGCTGTGCGAAGCCCACGCCCGGGACGCGAGCGACCGGCTGTCGGGCTGCACCGTCTCCCGTCTGGACCACCAGGACTCCGGCGGCTGAACCGGCGTCGCCACCGCAGCCGACGGCGTTCCGCTGCCCGGCCGCCACCGCACTTCACCGATCAGGTGAGGTCCAAGATGGTCTTGCCCCGGCCGTGCCCGGAATCGAGCCGCTCGTGCGCTTTGCGCACCTGATCCAGCGGCAGGACCTCTTCGACGACCGGCCGGGCCTGGCCACGCTCGAACACCGGCGTCAGCTCCTCCAGCCGGCGGCGTTCCCGGGTCAGCATGATCCCGTGCAGCTGCTGGTTGCGCTGGTACAGCGCGCTCAGCTCGCCCTTCGGTGGCAGCACCGTCGCGATCCGGCCGAACGGGCGGGTCGCCGCGCAGCTCTTGACCAGGTTCTCGCCGCCGACGAGGTCCAGCACGGCGTCGACGCCCGTGCCGCCGGTGTGCTCCAGCGCCACCTCGACCGGGTCGGCTTCGTGGTAGTCGATCGGCTCGGCGCCGAGGTCCCGCAGCAGGTCCTGGTTGTCCGGCCCCGCCGTGGCCAGCACCCCGGCACCCGCCGCGGTCGCGAACTGCACGGCGAACGTGCCCACCCCGCCGGCTCCGGCGTGCACCAGCACCGTCTCCCCGGGACGCACCGCCAGCCGCCGGACGATCGCCTCCCACGCCGTGCCCCCGGCCAGCGGGATCGCCGCCGCTTCGACGTGACTCAGGCCGCGGGGCTTCGGCGCGACAATGGTTGCCGCCACGACGTTCAGCTCGGTGTAGCTCCCTGCCCGCGACGCCATTTCCGGCGTGTAGAACACCTCGTCACCCCGGGCGAAATCGGTCACGCCGGGGCCCACCGCCTCCACAACGCCGGAGACGTCACCGCCGAGGACCGCGGGCAGCTCGAGGTCCGGGATCGCCACCCCCTGCCGGATCTTCGCCTCCACCGGGTTCGTCCCCGACGCGAACACCCGGACCAGGAGCTCTCCCGGCCCCGGCTCGGGCCGCTCGACCTCCTTCAGCGTCAGGACATCAGGGCCACCGAATTCCGTCATCACCACGGCTTGCACAGACATCCCGTCCGCGTACCCGGCGGCGGCCCGGGGAAACCACCTCCGTTTGTCCCCCACTCGCCCGGGTAGCCGATCACTGTGACGCACTGCGCGCCGCGCCCGACCGGAAGGAGCCCGCCGTGCCCGCACGCACCGCCGACGGCCCGAAGCTGCTGCCCGAAACCGAAGAACTGGCCACCGGCAAGAACTTCGCCGCGGTCACCACCGTCCTGCCCAGCGGACGGCTGCAGACCCAGATGATCTGGGTCGACGTCGAAGACGGCGAGATCGTGCTCAACACCGAAACCCACCGCGCGAAGGCCCACAACGTCGCCCGCGACCCGCGGATCACCGTGCTCATCCGCGACGAGGCGAATCCCTACCGCTACGCCGAAGTCCGCGGAAAGGTCACCGGCGTCGAGAACGGCGAACGGGCCCGCCGCCAGGTCGACCGGCTCTCCCGCAAGTACACCGGCGAGGACTACCCGCCGGACAACATCAAGTCCGAGCGCGTCATCCTGCGCGTGACCCCGGAGCGGCAGACCTACATCGACCAGGCCAAGGGCATCGGCGACTGAGGGGACCGGACGTGGGACTGCTCGACGAACGCGAACGCTGGGCCGGCCGGGTCTTCACCGGCGCATGGACGCCCACCGGCGGAACGGCCGCCTCGACCGAACCCGCCACCGGCGACGAGCTCGGCCGGGTCGGCACCGCCACCGCCGTCGAACTCGAGCTGAACCTCACCCTCGACGAGCTGCACGAAGCCGCCTCGCTGGCCAGCGCGCCGTGGGGCACGCTCCTGCCCACCACCAAGGAGGGCCGCACCAGCATCGCCCGGCGCGTCCCGTTCGGCGTGGTCGCGGTCATCGCGCCCTGGAACTTCCCGCTCATCCTCGCCATGCGGTCGGTCGCCCCGGCCCTGGCGACCGGCAACGCGGTCGTGCTCAAACCCGCCAGCGACACCGCGATCTGCTGCGGCGTCGTCATCGCCCGCCTCTTCGAAGAAGCCGGGTTGCCCGCGGGCGTGCTGCACATGCTGCCCGGCAAGGGCAGCGAACTCGGCAACGCCGTCGCCGAAGACCCGAACATCGCCATGATCTCCTTCACCGGCTCGACCCCGGTCGGGCGGGAACTGGCGAAGGCGGCGGCCGGCAGCTTCAAGAAGTTCGTTTCGGAGCTCGGCGGCAACAACGCGTTCGTGGTCCTCGACGACGCTGACGTATCGGCGGCCGCGGCCGCGGGCGCGTTCGGCAGTTTCGTGCACCAGGGCCAGGTCTGCATGGCCGTGGGCCGCCACCTGGTCGCCGAAAAGATCGCCGACGCCTACGTCGAGGAGCTCACGCGCATCGCCGACGGCCTGCGGGTCGGCGATCCCCGGGAAGACGTCGACCTCGGCCCCGTCATCAACTCCAATCAGGCCGAGCACATCGAATCCGTCGTCCAGCGGTCGGTCGACGCGGGCGCGAAGGTCACCGCCGGCGGCCGCCACGACGGGCTGTTCGTCCGCCCGACCGTGCTCGCCGGCGTCGCCCCCGACATGCCCGCCTTCACCGAGGAGATCTTCGGCCCGGTCGCCGTCGTCACCACGTTCGGCGACGACGACGAAGCCGTCCGCCTGGCCAACGCCACCCCCTACGGGCTCGTCGCCGGTGTCCACAGTGGATCCGCCGCCCGCGCCCGCGCGGTGGGCGATCGTCTGCACGCCGGGATGGTGCACGTCAACGACCAGACCGTCAACGACGAAACCATCGCCCCCTTCGGCGGCATCGGCGAATCCGGCGGGAGCAGCCGGTTCGGCTCGTTCGTCAACCTCGACGAGTTCACCCGCTGGCAGTGGGTCACGGTCCGGGAGGAGCAAAGCCGGCCGCAGCTGTGACCAGCCCGTCGAACTCCGGCGCGCACGTCACGCCGACACGTCCAGGACGGTCTTGAGCCAGCCTTCCTCGCGCCGGTCGAACGTCTCGTAGGCGTCGATCGCGTTCGCCGTCTCCTCGTGCTGGGTGATGAACGCCAGCGGATCGACCGCCCCCGAAGCGACCATGCCCAGCAGCCGCGGCACGTACCGGCGGTGGTTGCAGTTGCCCATCTTGATCGTGAGGTTGCGGTTCATCGCCTCCCCCAGCGGGAACCGGTCGAACCCCGGCGGGTACACCCCGATCACGCCGATCGAGCCCGCCTTCGCGACGGCCTCCACCGCCCACCGCACGGCGAGACTGGGCGCGTTCCCGGGCACCCACTGCTCCCCCGACGGCGACGCGTCCGGCGCGGCCAGCTGCCGCTCCTGCTCGAACTGCTTTGCTTGCTGCGCGAGCTGCTCGGCCACCGGCCCGCTCGACGGCCGCTGCGCGTCCACGCCGACCGCGTCGATCACCCGGTCCACCCCGATCCCGCCGGTCAGCTCCTTCACCAGCGCCACCGGGTCTTCGCGGTTGAAGTCGACGGTCTCGGCGTTCTGCCCGCGAGCCTTGTCCAGCCGCGACGGCAGCCCGTCGACGACGAACACCCGCCCCGCGCCCTGCCGCTTGGCCGAGGCGATCGCGAACTGCCCGACCACGCCGGCGCCCAGCACCAGCACGCTGTCCCCCTGGCCGACTTCGGCCAGCCGCGCCCCGAACCACGCCGTCGGGAAGATGTCCGAGACCAGGATCGCCTGGTCGTCGCTCACCGCGTCGGGGATCCGCACCAGCGTGGTCATCGCGAACGGGATCCGCGCGTACTCCGCCTGCAGCCCGTCCACCGGGCCGGTCGTCTCCGGGCCGCCGAAGAAAGACGTCCCCGCCGACGGCCCGTTCGGATTGGCGGTGTCGCACTGCGCGAAGTACCCCGCCCGGCAGTACGAGCACGTGCCACACCCGATCGTGGACGTGACGACCACCCGGTCACCGGGCGACAACCCGCGCACCGCCGGGCCCACCTCCTCGACCACGCCGACGGCTTCGTGGCCCAGGATCGTGCCGGGCTGCATGCCGGGCATCGTGCCGCGGACCAGGTGCAGGTCGGTGCCGCAGATGGCACTGCGGGTGATGCGGATGATCGCGTCGCTGGGTTCGAGGATCTTGGGATCGGGCACCTCGTCGATGCGGATGTCCCCGATGCCGTGCCAGACCACTGCCTTCACTGTTCCTCCTTCGGCCGGAAGCCACCGGCGTACCCGCCTCGGTGGCCGGTACGCCTTCGGCGGCGAAGTCGATCGCAGCGCGAAGCCGCTGACACAGCGCAAGCGGATTTCCCCAACGAGGGATCGTCCCTCGGCGGTGCGGGGAAATCGGTTGTCCCGGATCGGCTTCGCCTCAACGCTGAGGAACATGACTCGACGTCGATATCCGGCGGCCGCACTGGCCGCGCTGCTGCTGGTGGCCGCCGCACCCGCCGCGCAGGGACGCCCGTTGGATGATGTGCTGCCGCCGATCGGCCAGGAAATCGAACTGACCGGAGACGCGCCGGACACCCCGCTGCAGATCCGGGACTCGGCGGAATCGGTGCACTTCACCGGTGGCCTGCGGGTCAAGGTGGAAGCCGACCCGGACGACCCGCTCACCTCCCGGCGCCTGCAGGTCTCCGGAATGCGGTTCACCGGCAACCTCGCCGACGGCGGCGGCGACGGACGCGCTCGCCAGGGCGGCACGATCACCATCGAGCAGAACGACGTCGACGTCGACGCGAAAAGCCTGCTGAAGCTGACCCAGAAGTTCCCGCCCAGGTACGAGCAGATCATGGTGCTCAACTTCACCATGACCATCGACCAGCCCGACCGCGCCGAGCCCCTCGTCCTGACGACCAAAGACCCGGCGAAGCTGATCGGGCAGCTCACCCAGTTCCCCCCGTCGGGCGACATCTACCAGCTGCAGAACCCGGTCGACCTGGTGCTGCCGGACAACCCGGACGACACCGTCGCCACCCTCCAGCAGTTCCCCGTCAAGGTCGGCGGCCTGTGAACCACCGCGGCCGTCATCGAAGGGACTGCTGCGAGGCCATGGCGGCGTAATTCACGCTCTCCGGACGGAACCGGCGGCGAAGCTAGCCCTTACCCGCCGTGTGGTGCCGCTGTTCGGCGAGACCGTCGAGGAACACCCGCACCAATCGCTCCGCCGGTTCCGCCGGCTCCCGCGTGACCAGTCCCGACCCCAGTGCCGCCTCGTGCATCTCGAACAGCAGGGCCAGGTCCGCGGGTTCGATGTCCGCCCGCACGCTGCCTTCGCGTTGCGCCTCCTCGAGAGCCGGGCGCAGCAGCGACACGACGGCGTTGGCGTGCTGGCGTTGGCTGCGCTCCGGCAGCTCCCGGAACAGCCGCACGAGCGGGCGGCGCCGGGCCTGCATGGCGAGCATTGATCGCAGCAGCTCCCGGAACGGCTCGCGGCTGCGCACCTGGTCCTTGAGCACGGCGAGGTGATGGGCGGCGACGGCGAGGGCCAGCGCCCCGCGGTCGGGGAAGTGGCGGTAGACGGTCGCGCGGCCGAGGCCGGCTCGGCGGGCCACCTCGTCCAGGCCGACGTCGGCGTCTTCGCTGAACGCCTCGTCGGCCGCGCGGAGGATCGCGTCGCGGTTGCGCCGGGCGTCGACGCGCCGGGGCGCAGCCGCGGACGGTCGCACTGCGCGCATGGAACGGCACCCTACTCGCCAGTAGTGAGACGGGTAATCCATTTAATCTCTCGTTTCGGGTTCCTACAGTCACCCAGGGTCACGACCACTGCCCGGAGGAACCCGCCCATGCGCACCTTGAACCGCCGAACCGTCCTGCAGGGCGCCGTGGCCGCTGCGGGCGTCGCCGCGCTCGGCGCGGGCCGCGTGCCGGTCACCCGGGAGGAGCACCGGGTCGTGGTCATCGGGTCCGGGTTCGGCGGCGGGGTCACCGCGCTGCGGCTCGCTCAGGCCGGGGTGCCGGTGCTGGTGCTCGAACGCGGCCGGCGCTGGCCGACCGGGCCGGACGCCGAGACGTTCCCCCACCCGACGTCGGCGCCCGACAAGCGGATCTTCTGGCTGGGCTCGGCGCCCGCGCTGCCGGGCCTGCCGTCACTGCCGCCGTTCGAGCGCTACACCGGGCTCCTGGAGCAGGTGAGCGGCCAGGGCATGAACATCATGTGCGCGGCGGGCGTCGGCGGCGGGTCCCTGGTCTACCAGGGCATGACGCTGCAGCCGACGGCCGAGCTGTTCCACGCGTGCTTTCCCGAGCAGCTCGACTACGCGCGGCTGGACGCCGAGTACTACCCACGGGTTGCCGCCATGCTCGGCATCGCCACCGCCCCGGACACCCTCGTCGCGAGCAAGCCGTACCAGGCGGCCCGCATCTTCGCCCGCAACGCACGCAGCGCCGGCTACGCCGTCGAGAAGATCCCGATGCCGATCGACTGGGACTACGCGCTGCGCGAGCTCGACGGGGAAATGAAACCGTCCTACACCAACGGCGACTGCGCGCTCGGGGTGAACAACGGCGGCAAGCACTCGGTCGACGTCACCTACCTCGCGGCCGCCGAGGCCACCGGCCGCTGCACCGTCGCGAGCCTGCACAACGTCACCGGCGTCGCGCTGGCCAAGGACGGCCGGTGGGAGGTCCGCGCCGACCGCATCGACACCGCCGGAACCGTGCTCGAGCGGAAGGTCCTGACCGCGAAGGCGCTCGTCATGGCGGCCGGGACGGCGAACACGACGCGGCTGCTGATGCGGGCGGGCGCGAAGGGCGACATCCCCGACCTGCCCGACGGGCTGGGCGCCGGCTGGGGCAGCAACGGCGACCGCATCTACACCTGGACGAACCTCGCCGACGACTTCGGCGCCCCGCAGGGCGGCCCGGTCGTCTACGGCAGCAAGGAATGGGACGATCCCGCGACGGCCAACACCGTCATCCAGGCGTCGCTGCCGCCGCTGCCGGACCTGCGGACCACCATGCTCGTCGGGTACGGCATCAGCGAAGGCCGCGGCCGGTTCGTCTACGACGCGGCGAAGGACGACGCCGTCCTGCACTGGCCCTCCGGCGCCGACGCGAAGCTGAGCGCCCGCATCCACGAGCGGATCACCCGCATCGCCGGCCCGCTCGGCGTGCTGCTCGACACCACCGCCCTCGTGCCGAGCACCTGGCACCCGCTCGGCGGTGCCGCGATGGGCTCGGTGTGCGACCTGGACGGCCGCGTGCTCGGCCACCGCGGCCTCTACGTGCTCGACGGCGCCTTGATGCCCGGCACGACCGCCGCCTGCAACCCGTCGATGACCATCGCCGCCCTCGCCGAGCGCGCGCTGGACCACCTGATCGCCGAAGACGTCGACCGCGTCTTCTGAACCCCGAATCGGACTCAACGAGGAGTTCCTGTGCGCACGAAGTCCCTCTGGACGGTTCTGCTGGCCGTCGTCGTCACCCTGCTGTCCACGGTGTCCGCGAGCGCCGCGGCCGCCGACCCGCCCCGCGGCCCGGACGGCGACGCCTTCTACACGCCGCCGAGCCCGCTGCCGGACGGCGCGGACGGCGACGTCGTCTGGTGGCGGCCGCTGCCGGACTCCGGCGGCGCCAAGGGCTACCTCGTGCTGTACCGGTCGCGGTCCGCGGCGGACACGCCGATCGCGGTGTCGGGCCGGGTCCTGGTGCCGACGGCGCCGTGGACTGGCCCGGGGCCGCGTCCGATCGTCTCGGTGGCCAGCGGCACCCGCGGGATCGGCGACCGCTGCGCGCCGTCGAAGTTCCAGCCGGACTACGAGAAACCGCTGTTCGTCGACGCCATGCTGGGCCGCGGCTGGGCCGTCGCGATCACCGACTACGAGGGCCTCGGCACGCCCGGCCTGCACACCTACGTCGTCGGGCGTTCGGAAGGCCACACGGTGATCGACGCCGCCCGGACGGCCACCCGGCTCCCCGCGGCCGGACTCGCCGCCGGCGGCCCGGTCGCGTTCTCCGGGTACTCCCAAGGCGGCGGCGGAGCGGCCTGGGCGGGCGAGCTGGCGCCGACGTACGCGCCGGAACTGCACGTCGCCGCGATCACGGCCGGTGGCACCCCCGCGGACCTGAACGTGGTGGCCAAGAGCCTCGACGGCGGCGTCGGCTTCGGGTTCCTGCTGCTCGCGTCGCTCGGCCTGGACGCGGCGTACCCGGAGCTGGACCTGCCGGCCTACCTCAACGACCGCGGCCGGACGCTGTACGCGACCCAGCAGGACGCGTGCGTCGACGCGGTGTTCGGCTACGCCTTCGGCCACATCGCCGACTACACGACGTCGAACCCGCTCACCACCGCGAAGTGGCAGGCCCGGCTGGCCGAAAACGAACTGGGTGCCCACCCGCCGCAGGCGCCGGTCTTCCTGTTCCACGGCAGCTTCGACGAAATCATCCCGCTCTCCCAGGCCCAAACCCTGCGGCGCGAGTACTGCGCGGCCGGCGTCGACGTCACCTGGCGCACGTACGTCGGCGAGCACGTCACGACGCTGGCGTTCTCCGCGGGCGATGTCGTGCACTACCTGGGCGACCGGTTCGCGGGCAAGCCGGTGTACTCCGACTGCTGAGCGGCCACCGAACGCAGGCCCACGGGAGCCGGCCGCGACCGGCTCCCGTGGGCCTGCGCCGCGATCCGCCGGAGTTCGTCGCGTTTCCGCCGAGCGCCCCAGGCCTTGCCGGTCAGGCGGGGGACGGCGCGGATTTCGCGGGCTCCGGCTCGGCCGCGTCCTCCCCCTCGGCCTCGCCGCCGTATCGGACGCGCAGGTCCTCGACCCCTTCGGCGATCTGGCTCAGCTGGGTCAGCACCGCTCGGTGGGCGGCCCGGATGACCGCGGCTTCTTCTTCGGCGCGGGAGACGACGAGTTGCGCCTCCCGCTGCGCGGCGCGTTCGGTTTCTTCGCGCGCACTCTCCGCCTCGGCGGCCTTCTTCTCCGCGGCCGCCACGATCGCCTCGGCTTCCCGGCGAGCCTGTTCTTTGATCTCCGCGGCCTCGGATTTCGCGACCTGGAGAATCTTTTCGATCCGCCGCCCCAGCCCGGCGGCACCGTCCGGTTCCGCGGCCCGCGGCGCGGGCACCTGGGCCTTGGCCAGCCGCCGTTCGGCGACCCGCCGCGCCTTCTCGTGCCGGTCCACGCGCTTCTCCACGAGCCGCACGTATTCGTCCACCTGCCTGCGGTCGTACCCTCGCAGGACGATCGGGAACCGGACGTCGGACTCCGGCGGTGCCTCGGGTTCGGAAACCGTGTTCTCCATGCACCGAGTGTCGGCAAGAACGAGACGACCGGCAATCCGAAATCCCCGTCGATACGCCCACGGCGCACTTTAGGGGGAACCTCGCCGATCGATGTTTCCGGCGACACAAACCGGTGCCGCCTCCGCGTCCGAGGCGGCACCAGCCGGCCGGCTCAGGTCACCGGGTTCTCGACCAGGTAAACCTCCGGTGAAGGCGCGCCGCACGTGATCGGCAGCTCGCCCGCGTTGCCGTTGAACGTGATCGTCGCCGCCGCCGAGCCCAGGGACACCGCGACGCTGCTCGCGCCGGCGTCCGGCCGGAACGGTCCCGCCGAAAGCGTGCCTGTGGTGGGCAGCGGCAGCACGATGTCCTTGTCCCGCACCAAGGGCGTCGGCGGGATCACCACGTTCGCCGCGACGTTCTGCACCGCCGGTGTACCACCGCGCACGACCAGGTTCAGTTCCGTGACCCGGCCGGAGAAACTGCCGGAGAGTCCCTTGTCCAGCAGCTTGTTCACCGTCGCCTTCGGAATCGTCAACGCGCCGGAAGCGTCGGTGAAGGACATCGATCCCGCGCGGGACACGGTGAGCGGGATGGTGCCGCCGACCGCGATCCCGGCGTCGAGCTGCTCGCCGCCGAAGGAACACTTGTAGGGCGCGTTGATGATGCCGTTCAGGTACCCCGGCGCCACCGGCGGGAAGTTCAGCGGCGCGCCGTGGATCAGCGACGGCGGCTGCCCGGCCGCGCCGCCGACGGCGATCGTCAGCAGTGCGTTGCCCGCGGTCGACTTGCACGTGGCGTCGACCTTGAGCTGCAGTCCCCACGACGCCTTGAGCGTGACGTGCGCGACCGCCTGCTCGAACTTCAGCGTCACCGTGCCACTTTGCGGCGCGGTGTACGGGCCGACGTCGAAGGTGCCCTGCAGCGGCAGCCCCACGGTGAGCGGCTCGCCGGGCTTGATGACGATGTCCTTGATGACCTGCGGGGTTTCGGTGACGTTGATGCTCGGCGGGGTCGCGTTGGTGGCCCCGATGGACAACTCCGAGACGGTGGCGTCGGCGCGGTCGATGCCCACGGTGCCGGCGAGTCCGGTCAGCCACGCCGGGAACGTGATGGCACCCGATCCCTGTGACAGGAAGAACTGCTGGCCCGGGCCGAGACTGGTGGCGACCACACCTTGGACGTCGACGCTGGTGCCGAGGTCGAAGACCTTCACGCCACCGACGTCGGGCAACGTGATCGCGCAGCTGATGGGCAGGTCGAAGCGGCCGGTGTCGACGCCGACGGCGGGCACGTCCGCCGGCGCGAGCGCCTCGGCGGGAGTCACCACCATGGCCAGTAATGCCGCGGAAACCGCGGCGAGCACACCGATCCGCCGCAGCGGATGTCCGAACATGGCTTGCCTCCGGGAAAACGAGGAACGAGGACGGCCCATGGGACACCCGAAGGTAGCGGCGGCCACCGCGGAGATCCAGAGCGGATCGGGTTTTCCTCACCACCGAAAGGATTGCCGGGGGAAATCCGCTCACGCGGGGAATGACGCGAATGCCCGGCCCGCGGGCCCGATGGGTGGCGCTCGTCACCGACCAGGACGATCCGGCCGTCGAACCCTTTTTCCCGCAACGCTTCGCCGGCCTGCGCACCCCCCAAGCCGACTCCGGTGATCACGAACGTCGGCGGTACCACCGATGAGCTTCTCGATGGGATTTCGGTTGGTGCGCAGGCCGACGGGGTCAGCTGCCGATGCCCAGGGCCGCGAGCAGGACGAGCACGACGGTGGCGACGGCGACCAGCCCGTGCGCGGCGACCACCACGACCGGGAAGTGCTGCTCGGGCGCCGCGTCCGAGGCCGAGGCGGCCGCGGTGCGGTTGCGGTAGCCGGGGATCCACCGGGCCAGCATGGTGAAGCCCAGCAAGGCGACCGGCACCAGCAGGACGAACGCGATCCACGCGAGTGTCTTGCCGCCGGCGATCAGGTAGATGATCCACAGGACCAGCCCGGCCGCGGCGAGGGCGAAGTGCCCGAAGATCAGCCCCGGCGAGAACCGGCTGCGTCCCGGTTCGCGGGTGCCGCCCTTGGCGATCCAGGTGCCCAGCATGACGAAGCCGCCGACGGCGGTGACCAGCCAGGCGATCAGCGCGGCGATGTCCATGAGAATTCTCCTCGGTGTAGTGGGAAGGGAACGGTTCAGGAGGTGTGGCGGGTCGCGTAGCCCTCGGCCTGGGTGGTCTCGGCGGCGACGCGGACGCCGTAGTGGTAGGCCAGCTTGCCGCCGAGGTAGCCGGACGCGGCGAGGACGACGAGCGCGGCCGCGGACAGCACCAGCGGGCCGATGCCGACCGGGCCGGGTCCGTCCGAAGCCGCGCGGCGCCAGAAGAACCCGGCGACGTAGGCCGCGGTGACCACGAGGTTGAGGCTCATGTGCGTCAGCCCGGTGCGGAACGCCGGCGTGCCGGTGGGGATGGCCAGCAGGTCGAGGGTGCCGATCAGCGCCGCGGCCAGCGCGCCGACGACGCCGATCGCGATGAGCCAGACCGAGCCGCGCGCCAGGAAACCGGGGTCGTCGACGATCCGCGAGCCGATGTCGAACACCAGGCTGGAAACCCAGGCGCCGATCGGGACGGTGACCAGGATCGGGTGGAAGGGGTGCCCGTAGGGGCCGGCGAGCACGGCGCTCACCGGCTGCTTCGCCTGTTCGAGTTCGTGGGTCATGGTGAGTACTCCTTTTCGCCAGCGAAGTTTGGTCTTATTAGCGACGGCGGTCAAGTCGCGCAGGTGAGCGCTACCCGATCGGAGTTACAACCATGACTATCGGTGTTAGCCTGCTGCCATGGACCAGGAGCCGATCAGTGCGCTCGCCGCGCTGGACGATCCGCTGCGCAGCGGCATGTACACCCACATCCGGCACGCCCGGCACCCGGTCACCCGCGACGAAGCCGCCGAAGCGGTCGGCATCTCCCGCAAGCTCGCGGCCTTCCACCTCGACAAGCTCGTCGCCGCCGGACTCCTGCGCACGCGCTACGAGTTCGTCGGCGGCATCCGCAAGGTCGGGCGCGCCCCCAAGGTCTACGAGCCGTCCGACCTCGAAGTGCAGGTCAGCATCCCGCCCCGCCAGCACGACGTGCTGGCCGAGATCCTGCTGGACGCCGTCCTCGAGGAAGGCGACGGCGAAACCGCGCGCGACTCGGCCCTGCGTGCCGCCCACCGCCACGGCGAAGCGCTGGGCTCGACAGAACGGGAACAGCTCCGCCCGGGACGCCTCGGCACCGAGCGGGCGCTGACGCTCACCTCGGCCGTCGTCGAGCGCCACGGCTTCGAGCCGGACCGGGAGACCGCGACCTGCCTGCGGCTGCGCAACTGCCCGTTCCACCCGCTGGCCGCGAAGGCGCCGGACCTGGTGTGCGGCATCAACCAGGCGTTCCTCGGCGGCCTGCTTGACGGACTCCAGGCTTCCACCGTCGAAGCCGTCCTCGATCCTCGTGCCGGCGAATGCTGCGTGGAACTGAGGCCCGCGACATCCCGACACGACGACGGCCGTGGTCCGGAATCAGCGACCACCTGAGCCACGCCTCGTACCCGTGGCCGCCCAGAACGTATTTCGAGCCGCATGCCACTTGCGTGCCGTCGTGGAGCCTGCGAATGACCACGCTGGGTGCGATAGGGTGCCCTGTTCGCCGGGAGGCAAACCGCCGAAGGCGGGAAGATCATTTCGAGCAGCGTTGCCAAGGGGAGGGTCTCAGATGGCGCGGCTGGACCGGGATCGAACGCCGGCGCTGTTCACGGTGACGACCTCCGTCATCAGCGGCCTCGTCTTGGCCATTCTCACCAAAGCGCTGCAAGCAGGCCTTTCGGCAGGGGCTACAGTCGCGTGGTCCGCCCTGGTTTCCGTCGTCGTTGCGATTTCCTGCCTGGCGGGATTCACGGCAATCCGACCGAACCGAAAACGGTCGAACACCGCCTTCCTGATAACGTCAGCCTTCAACCAGAAGTAATTCCCAGCGCCGCCGCGCCCGCGTAGAGGACGGGACCGGCCACCGCGACGGCGGCCAGGCTGGTGCGCACCGTCGTCATGGCCGCGACGCTGTAGAGCGCCAGCACCGGCCCCCACAGGTGCAGGCCCGGCAGGTGACCCCGCGCGAGGTAGCCGAGGTAGGCGGCCGAGGTCAGCACCAGGACGAGCACCGGCGCCGTCCGGCGGGCGGCCAGCGGCAGGCAGACCGCGGCGGTGAGCAGGTAGGCCCAGCCGTCGAACCAGCGCCACGGCTGTTCGCGGAACCCGCCGCCGACGAGGCTCATCATGGCGAAGATCAGCACGGCGACCCCGGCGTCGACGGCCCACCGCGGGACCCGGCGCGTCACGAGCCTGCGGGCGCCTTCCACGGTCCGAGCCTAACCAGCCATCGAGCCCGGGACGTCATACCGAGGGAGTGCCCGCGCCTGCTGCCAGGGTTGACCCCCTGGATGCGGCCTTCGTGCGCGCCGCCGACCGACCGAACTCGCGCTTGATGCGCGCCAGGGCTGCCTATGCGTCATGCCACCAAGGCACGTCCGACTCACCGAAGAGCATCACGAACGTGGACACCGGGAACCGACCGTCCGGCGGGTGGAACTCCACGGTCCGACCGGCTCCGGCGATGTGGCTGCAGGGTATACGAAACGCTGACGTCCAGTGCCGTTTACCGTTTCGACAGGGTACGGCAGCCGAAGTTTCCGGATATGCGGCTGGTTTACCGCGGGCTTCCGCTGCCGCACCCGGGGCCCCTGCTCGCCCCGTCGGCCACATAGGACGCCGGCGCCACCGGCTCGTCGGTGAAGAACCGGACTGCCAGGTCCGCGACGTCGGCCGCGCGCTCCAGGACCACCCAGTGGTCGGCATCCCTGATGCTCACGAACCGGCTGCCCGCGATCGTGGCCGCGAACTCCCGCTGCCGGTCCGGGCAGGTGATCGAGTCGTGCTCACCGGTGAACACCAGCGTCGGCACGCCGGTCAGGCCGCCGTCGAAGGCCGGGCCGCTGATCAAGGACCGGCGCAGGTACTCCATCACGTTGGGCACGTTCACGGCGACGTGCAGCATCGACCGCTTGACGTAGCGGTACACCAGGGACCGCCGGGGGATGTGGCGGCCGGGGTCGAGGCACAACTGCATCCGCGCGGCCACCGTGGCGAAGGCTTCGGCGTCGCCGACGGCGAGGTGGTCGGCCGCTTCGCGCAACGACGCCTGCTGCGCGGCACTGGTGTGCGAGACCACGCCGCCGAGCACCAGCCGCGCGATCCGGTCCGGGTTGCGCTGGGCGCACCCGAAAGCGAGTTCGGCGCCGTAGGAATAGCCGAACAGGTTGATCCGCGGTACGCCGAGGTCGTCGATGATCCGGTCGATCGCCTGGCCCATGAACGTGGTGCCCGATCCCGCCGGCAGCGGGTCCGAAGTCCCCATCCCGGGCAGGTCCGCGGTCACCAGGTCCGTCAGCGGCGTGATCCGGTCCTCCATGTGGGGCCAGCCGTAACTGCCCTGGAACCCGCCGCCGAGCACGACCACCGGCTCGGTCCGCGGAGCGGGCTGCCGCAGCCGCCGGTAGCTGAACCGCGTCCCGTCGACCGCCAGCGCGCGGACAACTTCCTCGTACATGCTCTGCCTTCTGCTTCCGGCCACCGCCGGGTGATCAGCTGCTCTTCGTGAGGACCAACGCGGCGTTGTGGCCACCGAAGCCCATCGACGTCTTTACGGCGCACTCGAACGCCGCGGGCCGCGCTTCCTTGGCGACGACGTCGATCGGGATCCGGAGGTCGCGGGTCCGGAGGTTGCCGGTGGGCGGCACCAGCTGCTTCTCCAGCGCCAGGACGGTCAGCGCGGCCTCGATCCCGCCGGCCGCGCCGAGCGCGTGCCCGGTCATGGCCTTGGTGGAGGTGACCAGGGGGCCTTCGCCGAGAACCCGGTGCAGCATCCTGGCTTCGATGAGGTCGTTCATCACGGTGGAGGTTCCGTGGGCGTTGACGTGGCCGACGTCGGCCGGCGCCATGTCCGCGTCCGCCAGAGCCGTCCGCAGTGCCCGCTCGATCCCGGCGCCTTCGGGATCCGGTGCCACCGCCGCGTAGGCGTCGCTGGAGGCGCCGTAGCCCGCGATGCCGGCCCGGACCCGCGCGCCCCGCGCCGCCGCGTGCTCGGCTCGCTCCAGGACGACGAGGCCGGCGCCCTCGCCGACGACGAACCCGTCGCGGTCGGCGTCGAACGGGCGGCACGCCGTCGACGGATCGTCGCGGCGCGTCGACACCGCCCGCATCTGGCAGGCGCTGGAGATCAGCAGCCGGGAACACACCGATTCGGCGCCGCCGGCGATGGCGATGTCGCACGCCCCGGAGCGCAGCAGCTGCAGAGCGGTACCGATTGCGACCGTGCCCGAGGAACAGGCCGTGGAGACGCTCAGGCTCGGCCCCCGGGCGCCGAGGTCCATGCAGACGCTGCTGGCGGCGCTGTTCACCGTGGTCATCGGCGCCAGCTTCGGCGACACCCGGCGCGCCCCCTTTTCCGCGAGGACGGCGCTCTGCTCGTCGTAGAACGGAAGCCCGCCGTGGGCCGAGCCGATGACCACCGCGACCCGGTCGGTGTCCCACCCGGCGGTGTCGAGCCCCGCGTCCGCCACCGCTTCCCGGGCCGCGATCACCGCGAGCTGGGAAAACCGGTCCATCATCCGCATGGCCGGCACCCCCAGCCGGTCTTCCGCGTCGAGGTCGTCGATGGTGTACATGAAGTCGCAGGACAGTCCCTGCAATTCGTCGCGGTGCCGGACACCCCGCGCGGGACCGGACCGGGTCACCCCGTGCCACGCGGCGTCGGCTCCGATGCCCGCGGCGGTGACCAGCCCCAGGCCGGTCACCGCCGCGGTGAGCCCGGGCGCCGTCACGCCGCGGTCTTTTCGCCGACCACGGTGGCCAGCTGCCCCACGGTTTCGCGGGTGGTCAGCTGGACGTCTTCGAGGTCGATGCGCAGGCGTTCCTCGAGGAGCACGCGCAATTCTTCCAGGGCGAGAGAATCCATGCCGAGCTCACGCAGCGACGCCTCGGGCCGGACTTCAACCGGTTCCACGCCGAAGGTTCCGGTCAGGAGGGTGGCGATTTCTTGTTCAGCGGTCACGCTGCTCTGGACTCCCATTCACATTCGCGCGACCCACCTTGCTGCGGTCGCGACACGGCACATCGGCAGTTACCCCGCGACCGACAGTTATATCCGCCCCCGTGGCAAACGGGAGCCACTTAGCTCGATGGAGTGAATTTTCGGTCGAGGTGAAAAATGCTGGCCGAAGCCACGCCGCCGGGTGGGGTTTCGAGGCGCGTCGCTCAGTTGCCGGTGCCGGTGCCGCCGTCGGACACGCCGGTGCCCGCGCAGCTGTCCGGTGACTCGCCGTTGCCCACGCCAACGCCGTTCGCGACATCGTGGATCGGCACCTGAACGAGCAGGACGTTGATCTCGTTCTCGCAGAACCCGACCGTGCCGCCGACGTTGTGCAGCGCGTCGGTGTTTTCGAGGTTGACCAGGCTGAACTGGCTGGTCGAATCGGAGTCGTCTTCATACCCGTAACCGCCCCAGGTGTCGGCGGCGGCGACGCCACCGGTCAGGAACGCACCGGCACCGAGCGCACTGGTCACGACGAGGAACTTCTTCAGCATGCGGGGACTCCTTGAATTCGGAAAGCTTGACCGGGCGACGGTGGTCCGTCGCGCGCGAGCAGAAAATACTGGGGTATGCGTCCGGCCCACCACGTCAGAACCCATCGTGTGACACTCGCGGGCCGCCGAGCGCGGTGTCGTTAACCCGGTCGTGAACCCCGGCTCCCCCGCTTCCGATCAGACAGGGGCACGGCTACGTCCGGGAAGAGCACTTGCTCGAGGTGGCCGCCGAGCCGCGTGCCACGCGCCCGCGGGTCGCCGCTCCCGTGAGCCCTCAGTGCGGTCCGCTGCCGACAAGTGCGCATCACGTTCCGAGAGCTGCCAAGAGGTCGCGTGCGCAGGCTCGTGCCGCGTAGACCGCGGAACCGCGGTAGCCGGGACCGGTGTGCTGCGCCGGGTCGAGGAGGTCACGCGCTCGCGTGGCGGCCGCGATCGCGCGGTCCCGGCTGCCGTCGCCCGCCAGTGCGTCGCAGGCCCGGGCGAGTTCGGCGACCGCCTCGCCCAGCGGGCGCGGCAGCTCCTCTCCGGCGTCGACGGCGGCGCGGGTGACCCGGACCAGGGTGAGGACCGCGTTGGCCTGCAACGTCAAGTGCCGGCTGCGGGCGATGGCCCGGTGGACACTCGCCCGCGACTTCCAGCGGCGCGGGGCGATGAGCACCACCTGCCCCGCCGTTCCCTGGGCCTGGGCGAGCGCGGCCAGCCGCGCGTGAATCCGCTGGCCGGCCGCCAGTTCGCGGTCGACGTCGTCGCCGGCCGAGGGCGGCCCCTCGAGCCGGAGGCCGGTCAGCGCGTCGCGCAACTCGGCGAACAGGTCGCCGGTGGCTTGCCCGAGCAGCCGGTGCGGGTCGGCCGGCAGCAGCAGGACCCCGATCACCACCACGACGCCGCCGCCGATCAGCGCGTCCACCAGCCGTTCGGTGCCGGAGCCCGGCCGGTGCAGCGCGAGGATCAGGATGGCCGACGCCGCGGTCTGGTTGACGAACATCAGGCCCTGGCCGAACGGGCCGCCACCGAAGGCCAAGGCGCTGTACACCGCCAGGAGCGCGGCCAGCGCGAACGCCGCGGCGCCGGTGCCGGCCAGCGCTTCCACGCCGGTGCCCAGCACGATGCCCAACGCGACACCGGTCATCAGCTGCACCGCCCGCTGACCCCGCAGGACATCGCTCGCCGACAACGAGACGGCCGCCGCGATCGGCGCGAAGAACGGCTGGGGATGACCGAGCAGGTCATGGGCGATGAACCAGGAGGCACCGACCGCGACGGCGGTCTGCGCGACCGACCACCGGGCCCGCCGGAACCGCCCGGCGACCGCCGCGGCCGTCGCCCGCAGCCGCTCACGCCATCGCGTCGTCACCGACCTCGGTTACCCGCCCCGCGGCACGCCGAAGCCGGACACCGGCGGTCTGGTGGCTCCGGCAAGCCGGGCTCGGCGCGCTGCACTGCCCCGGCGCTCGTCCTCGTCCGGTGCGGTCGGATCGGGTTCACTTGTCCCGGGTGCCTGGGGTTTCGCCCCCACCCGCGCGGGCACCCGAATCCCATGGAGGTGCACCGGCCGGGCCCGCTGCGATGGCTCCAGTACGTCTACGGACGGCGGCTGCCGGACGAGTACCGCGGCTGGGTCCTGCACGACGCAACCGCCCGCACCTGGCTGCTGCGGTTCGCCGTCCGGATCTCGTCGAGGCGCTGCCGTGGCTGGCCGTGACCAGCGCGGACGAGCTCGCCGAAGTCCGCCTCGGCAAGCACGGCTTCCCGTACGGCACCGGCAAACGGGTCCGGGCCGAGCACGGCCGCGCCGCCACCTGGCCGTGACGGCGATCGACAGCTGCGACGCCAAGCCGAGAGCGCCGGTCCCGACGCGGTGGCGCGGGCGGCCGGGACACCGTGCCGGCCCCGGCCGCACCGGCTCGTGCTGTCACGGCCGCAGCAGGACCTTCGTCCAGCCGTCTTCGCGGTGGTCGAACCGCTCGTACCCCTCGGCCGCCTGCTCCAGCGGCAGCTCGTGCGACACCAGGAACGACGGGTTCGCCCGGCCCGTGATGATCAGGTCACGCAACCGCCGGTTGTACCGCTTGACCGGGCACTGCCCGGTCCCCATCCGCTGGCCCTTCGTGAACAACGTGCCGTAGTCGAACCCGATCCGGCCCTGCTTGGCCCCTTCGGTCGCCGCGCCCGGGTCCTGCGGGACGTAGACGCCGACGACCCCGATCCCGCCCGTCGACCGCACCGACTTCACCAGGTTGTCGAGGACCAGCTCGGGGTGTTCCCGGCCGGAGTGGTCGTGCGCCTGGTAGCCGACGGCTTCGACCCCGCAGTCCGCGCCCTGCCCGCCGGTGGCCGCCATGATCTGCTCCACCGGGTCCGCCTCGCTGAAGTCCACCGGCAGCACCCCGATCTTCTCGGCCATCGCCAGCCGGTCGCGTTCCTTGTCGACCACGTACACCTCGGCCGCGCCGCGGATCACCGCGCTGTGCGCGGCCAGCAAGCCCACCGGGCCGGCCCCGAACACGACCACCCGGTCGCCCGGGCGCATCCCGGCCAGCTCCGTGCCGTGCCAGCCGGTCGGGAAGATGTCCGACAGCATCGTGAAATCGTTCTCGTACTCCGTGCCCGCCGGCAGGTCGAGCAGGTTGAAATCGGCGTACGGAACGCGCAGGTACTCGGCCTGGCCACCGTCGTACGGCCCCATGTTCGCGTAGCCGTACGCGGCGCCGTCCATGCCCTCGGCAGGATTGACCCGCAGGCAGAACGACGTCCAGCCCTCCAGGCAGTTCCGGCACGCCCCGCAGGCGATGTTGAACGGCACCGAGACGCGGTCGCCGACCTTCACCCGCGTCACACCGGCGCCGATCTCGACGACGATGCCCATGTTCTCGTGGCCGAGGACCTTGCCCTCCTCGACCGCGGTCCGGCCCTCGTACATGTGCAGATCCGACCCGCAGATGTTCGTCGTCGTGATCTTCACGATGGCGTCCGTCGGCTGGTCGATCACCGGGTCGGGCACCTCGCGCACCTCGACTCGACGCGGGCCCTGGTACACCACTGCCTTCATCTCGACTCCCATCGGTCACCGTGTGTCCGGCGCGGCTACCCGACGCACGCCGCGGTAACCCCGTCGATCCGGTGCCGCCGGGCGAGGCGGGTTTCCCGGCTTCGACGGCGGGAACCCGGTGTGCAGCCGCACCCGAACCCGAGGAGACCTCCCGTGGCCATCGCGACCGTCAACCCGGCGACCGGAGAAACCCTGCGCACCTTCGACGAGCTCACCGACGCCGAGGTCGACCGCAAGATCGCCCGCGCGGTGACGGCCTTCCACGAGCACCGCCGGACCTCGTTCGCCGAACGGGCCGAACGGATGCGGCGGGCCGCGGACATCCTCGAGGCCGAAACCGACGAGCTGGCGCGCCTGGCGACGCTCGAAATGGGCAAGACGCTCGCCTCGGCGAAAGCCGAGGTCGCCAAGTCCGCGAAAGGCTGCCGCTGGTTCGCCGAGCACACCGAAGCCCTGCTCGCCGACGAACCCCACGACGTCGACGACGACAGCGGCGCGAACGTCTTCACCCGCTACGAACCGCTCGGGCCGGTCCTCGCGGTCATGCCGTGGAACTTCCCCTACTGGCAGGTCTTCCGGTTCGCGTGCCCGGCCCTGATGGCCGGCAACGTCGGGCTGCTCAAGCACGCGTCGAACGTCCCGCAGGTGGCCCTGGCCATCGAGGACGTCCTGCGCCGCGCCGGTTTCGCCGAAGGCGTCTTCCAGACGCTGCTCGTCGGCTCGAAGAAGATCGAAGCGATCATCGACGACGACCGCGTCCGCGCGGTCACGCTCACCGGCAGCGAGCCCGCCGGACGGCAGGTCGGCGCCCGGGCGGGCCAGAACGTCAAGCCCAGCGTTCTGGAACTGGGCGGCAGCGACGCCTTCATCGTCATGCCCTCGGCCGACCTCGACGACGCGGTCGACAACGCGGTCGCGTCACGGATGCTCAACAACGCCCAGTCGTGCATCAACGCCAAACGCTTCATCGTCCACGAAGACGTCGCCGAGGAGTTCACCCGCCGCCTCGTGTCCCAATTGGAGGGACTGCGCATCGGCGACCCGATGGCCGACGACACCGACCTCGGCCCGCTGGCCTCCCCCGACGCGGTCGAGACACTGGCCAAGCAGGTCTCGGACACCGTCGCCGCCGGCGCGCGCCTGCTCACCGGCGGCCACCCGATCGAACGACCCGGCAACTACTTCGAGCCCACCGCGCTCACCGACATCCCAGAAGGCTCCCCCGGCCACCGCGAAGAGTTCTTCGGCCCGGTCGCCCTGATCTGGACGGCGCGAGACGTCGACGACGCCATCCGCATCGCCAACGACTCGACCTTCGGCCTCGGCGGCAGCGCCTGGACCCGCGACGAGGCCGAGCAACAGCGGTTCGTCACCGAGGTCGAGACCGGGATGATCTACATCAACAAGTTCACCGCGTCGACACCGGAGGTTCCCTTCGGCGGAACCAAGAACTCCGGCTACGGCCGCGAACTCGCCGGCTTCGGGCCGCGTGCTTTCGTCAACGCCAAGACCGTGTGGATCGCCTGAACGGGCTACCGGTTTTCGCGCCCGGACGGCGGCGCCGGTCGGTCTCGGTGCCGGCCCGGGCCGCCAGGGCCACCGCGGTGCCCTACGACGGGCCGGTGGGGGCGGACATGACCTGGGCACCTACCTCCGCGGTGAAGCCGGCGGGGGCCTGCTCGTCGGCGGAGCGGAACCGGCGTGCGACCCACTGCAGTGGGTCGACGACCCGGACGCCGTCGACATCCACCCGACGGCCGAGGTCTTCGAGGCCCAGGTGACGCGGGCCGCGCGGCGACTGCCCGACCTGGCGGTGCCCCGGTCGTGGGGCAGCTGATGACGGAGCTGATCAACCAGATCGAGAACGGCGCCGCGCACCGGCTTGGAGATCGACCTGGGTGCGTTCTCCCGCAAGCGCAACCGGAACAGCGCGAACTCGGGCACGGTGATGGGCTGATGTCCGCCGAGTCAGATGTGGAGGCCGAAGAGGGTGGCGGCGTTGGCCGAAGAGAACTTGCGCCGGTCCTCTTCGGACGGGAAGTGGCCGAGGAAGGCGGTGATCTCGTCTCGGGTGGGCTGCTGGAAGGGGTAGTCGGTGGAGAAGATCAACCGGTCGGCGGTGGTCACCGTCAGGACGTGATCGAGCAGCGCGGGGTTGACCATGCCGGAGTTGGTGATGTGGAAGTTCGACCGGATGTAGTCGGTCAGCGGCCGTTGCAGGTGGGCGACACGGGAGAGGCTGTTGGCCCGGTCCAGCCAGAACAGCAGCATCTCGCCCCAGTGGCCGAGCACGACCTGCAACCGCGGGTGCCGGTCGAAGGTACCGCGCAGGATGAGGCGCAGTGCCGCGGTGGCGGTGTCCAGGTGCCATCCCCAGCCGAAGGTGGCCAGGCCGAGTTCGGTCATTTCGTCGAAACCCCGGTAGGAAGCGTCGCGCAGCGTGGACAACGGGATCTGGGGGTGGATGAAGACCGGTTGACCGAGCTCCGCGGCTGCGGCGAAGAAGTCTTCGTAGACGGGATCGTCGAGGAAGCGGTCGCCGGATCGGCCGTAGACCATGGTGCCGACGTGGCCCAGTCCGGCCGCCCGGGCCAGTTCGCCGGCGACGCGTTCGGGAGCGGCCAGGGGCAACGTCGACAGCGCGCGGAACCGGGCCGGGTTGCCGTTGACCGCAGCGGGGGCCATGTCGTTGGCGGCGCGGCTGAGCCGAACAGCCTGGTCGGGGTCCAGCGGGTGGGTTCCCGGCGGGGTCAGCGCGAGGATCGACACGTCGATGCCTTGGGCGTCCATGGCCGCGATCCGGCCGTCGCCGAGGTCTTCCAGGCGCTGCCCGTGGTCGCCCATCTCGTTGAAGAACAGGCTTTCGTCCGGATGCGGCGCGGCTTTGAGAGCGGCGGTGAGCTCCGGCATGATCCAGTGCTCTTCGATGGCGATGAGGGTCATGGGAGTCCTTGCGGGGTCGGCGGTCTTGCCCGGCAGGTGGTTGCGGGGGGGCGCGCGGGACTACGCCGGGTTCTCCGCGACGGCGAGGTAGTCCGTGTAGATCTGCGGTGAGCCGGAGAACGAGGCCAGCTGCTTCCACTCCTCGTACATCTGCTTGGTGTCGCGGTGGGCGGCCGCGAACTCCGCGGCCTCGCCGGTGGCGATGTCGGGCTCGGGGTAGAAGACGTCCAGCGCGTCCAGGCTCGCGATCTCCATCATCATCACGTACTGGTCGAGGCGGTTGCCGCGCTCGCCCTTGAGCACGTGGAACCGCCAGTCCGGGTAGTCGTCGATCCGGTGGTGGTTCTCGGCGATGAAGCGGTCGAACATCTCCTCGGTCACCCCGGCGCGCAAGGCCAGGTTGTGGATTCCGACGACCCGGGCGACGGGCTCCTCCCCCGGGCGGTCGCGGTAGCGGGGGCCGGGCGTGACCGTGCTCCGCGGATTGTCGGCCAGCAGCCGGTAGTCGGTGAACAGCGTCGGCAGCTCGGCGAACGTGCCCAGCCGCCGCCACCGCGCCAGCACCGCCTCCGCCTCCGGGTGCTCTGCCCAGAACAGCCGGGCCTGCTCGGTCTGCTCACCCCGGGCCGTGACATAGCGGTCGCGCTGCTCGGCACTGTCGATTTCGAACAACATCAGGTACTGCCCGGTCCGCTCCCCGCGCAACCCGCGCAGCAGAGTCCACCGCCACCCCGGGTACAACGGCAGGTGAACGCCCTCGGCACGCACGAAGTCCTCGAACTCCGCCGGCGTCACACCGGCCTCCGTGTCGATGGCGATGTACTGGAAGGTGAACACCGACGAGCGTCCCATGCACCCATCCTGCCCGCTCCGGCACAACGGCGCCCGCGAACCGTCCCCACAGGTCGCCGGATGTGGCGCGATGGAGATGGCGTTGCCACTGATTTCCTCTGCCGGTGCCGTTCAGTGGCCGGTGGAGTAGAGGTTGATGAGGTTGCCGTCGGAGTCGCGCAAGAGCATCGACCGGTTTCCCCATGGCTGGTCGGTGGGTTCCTGAACCCAGTCGGTGACCTGGTCGCCCAGGCGGGCGCGTTCGGCGTCGACGTCGTCGACCTCGAACTCGATGATGGCGGATCGGTTGGCGGCGGCCACGGCGGCGTTGTTGTTGAACCGCTTGACCGCCGCGCTGTCGGCCAGCGCGATGATGCCGCCTTCGGTGTGCAGTTCGGCGTAGTCGCCGGACCCGAAGGGGGTCACCGGCTCGGTGTCCGTGAGCGTGGAGTAGAAAGCGGTCAGGGCGGGCAGGTCGTCGGTGACGAGGCGGACTGAGGCGAACTTCATGGCGTTCTCCTGGCTGCTCCCGGCGAGCCGGTCGACGCTCGAGTCCAGCGGTCCAAAGCGGCGGTGCTTGCCCAGACGTACGAGCTGCTCTCGGCGGGCGGCATCGGCGGTGTCAGCATCGACGAGGTGTCACGACGCTCCGGCGTCTCCAAGACCACGATCTACCGCCACTGGCCGTCGCGGGCCGCGCTGCTGATCGAGGCGTGCTCGACGATTGGATCGGCGCCTCCGGTTCCCGACACGGGCAGCTTCGACGGGGATCTCGCCGCCTTGACCGAAGCGCTGGCCGAGCAGCTGCGGAGCGCCCGCTGGGCGGCCGTCCTGCCCTCCATCGTGGACGCCGCCGAGCGCGAGCCCGAGCTGGCCGGGCTCCACGCGGATCTGCACGCCCGGTTGATGGCCCCGTTCGGTGTGGTGACCGAACGCGCGCGAGCCCGCGGCGAGCTCGCCGCGGATCGCGGGCCGGCCGACGTCACCGCCGCCGTCGCCGGCCGCTGTTCTACCGCCGCTGGTTCTCCCGCGAGCCGCTCGACGCCGCGTTCGTCGCGCGCGTGGCCGAGGACGCCCTCGGCCGTCTCGGCGTCTGAAACCCGTTCGTCCTCAGAGCCTGTTTTTGATGCCGTCTGTGGGTATGGGTCGGGCCTCTGCTAATGATCTTGACACCACATCATGATCACGACCAGCAGAGGCCCGGTCTTCTTTGTACCCTGCCGCCGGTAAGGCCACGTCAGCGGGCTGTCGTCCGCGTCGCTACCCCTCCGACACCAGCGATGCCGAGTGGGCGCTGCTGGAGTCGCTGCTGCCCACGCCCGCGTGCGAGACCGCGGCAGGTGGCCGTCCGGAGAAACATCCCCGCCGCGCGATCGTCGACGCCTTGCGTTATGTCACCGACAACGGCATCAAATGGCGGGCGTTGCCGCCGGACTTCCCGCCGTGGCAGACGGTGCATGGGTTCTTCACCCGCTGGTCCAAGGCCGGGGTGTTCGAGCGGATCCGGGACCGGCTGCGGGAGAGGATCCGGGTGAAAGCGGGACGCAATCCCGCCCCGAGCGCGGCGGTGATCGACTCCCAGTCGGTCAAGGCCGCCGAGACCGTCGCCCGCGCCGGCCGGGGTTATGACGGCGGGAAGAAGATCGACGGCCGCAAACGCCACATCGCCACCGACACCCAAGGATTGCTGCTGGTCGTGCTGGTCACCGCGGCCAACCTGCAAGACCGCACTGCCGCCCGGTTGCTGCTGCCCGCGCTGCACGCCGCCCACCGCGGCGTGCGATGGGTGTGGGCCGACGGCGGCTACACCAGCGCCGACCTCGTCGACTGGGCCAGGAAAACCCTGCGGATGACACTCGACATCGTCAAGAAAATCGTCGGTCAGAAAACCTTCGTCATCCTGCCCCGGCGCTGGGTGGTCGAACGCACCTTTTCCTGGATCACCCAAGCCCGCCGCAACGTCCGCGACTACGAACGCCTGCCCGAGCACTCCGCAGCCTTCATCAACCTCTCCATGATCACTATCATGACCAGGCGCCTGACCCGCCAGAAACAGCGGGCCAGGACCACCTAACCAAGATCCAAGACAGGCTCTCAGAGGAGGGCTCGGCCGCCCAGCGGAATAGCGCGGTCACGCCGCACGTCTGTACACCTGCACGTCCAGGTGCGGTTCGCCCGCCCGGATCGAGGAGACCCATGCCCGACACGATCTCGACACCGGTGGAGATCGTCGCGCTCCTGGTGTCTCCGGTGCACGCCTTCGAAGGCCGCCCGGCGGACGGTCCGCGGCCCGGCCCCGAACCCGTCGAGCGCGACGAGGTGACCGTGCGCGCCGGGCTCGGGCTCGTCGGTGACCGGTACTTCAACCAGCCCGCCCACCGCCGGGCCGCCGTCACCCTCTTCGCCGCCGAATCACTCGACGTTCTCGCACGGGACCTCGGCCTCGCCGCCGTGCCGGACCCGCACCTGCCGCGACGCAACATCGTCGTGCGCGGATTTCCCGTCGACGAGCTCGCCGCCCCGCGTGGCGGGACCGGCACCGTCTTCGCCCTCGACTCCGGGACGAGCGAAGTCCGGTTCCAGGCCTACCGCCCGGCCCACCCCTGCGCCTGGATGGACGTGGTACTGGCGCCAGGCGCATTCCGCGCGCTCCGCGGACACGGCGGCGTCCGCTGCACCCCGCTCGATGACGGAGTTCTGCGAGTCGGTCCCGCGACCCTCACGGTGGTGCGCTCGCCGTAGCCTGACGCCGCTCCCACTGGTCATTGTGCGGCGGCGTATTCCGCGCTGGGAGACGTCGTGTCGTCGTCGGACTGGGCTGGTTGGGCCCGCCACAGAGAGATGCCCAAGCCGATCAGGGCGACTCCGGTCGGAACGGCCAGCGGCCGGTTGAACGACTCCGGCAGCACTGCGAGCGCGAGCGTGGCGACAGTGCCTGCGGCGAGCAGCGCCGAGGCCCACCGGGCGAGGACACGCGCCCGGAACAACGCGATGCCGAACAGGCACCCGCCCGCGAGATAACCGACGGAGCTGACCACGAAGACCGTCTGCATGGCGCCGATGCCATGGGATGCGATGCCGCCGAAGGCCACGGCGAGGACGTCTGCGACGTAGCCGGGCGCCGTGTGCGCCAGCGCGGGCAGAACGGCGGCGGCGACGATCTCGACGCTCAGCATGGACAGGTAGCCGACGGCGAACAACACGTAACCGAGGAAGCCGAGGATGCCCGCCTGCCGCACTTGGCGCAGGTACATGCCGGTGATGCCGGCGAGCGCCAGCGCGGCCATCAGCGCTTTCGCCGCGCTGCGCACGGCCCAGTCGGTGGTGGTGACCAGCGAGACGTCCATGGCCGGGTGGCCGATCTGGACCGCGATGAACAGTGCCCCCGCGATCGCGGCCGCGACTCCGGTGGCCCGCGACAGGCTCCTCGTGCTGGGTGCCATGGAGAACTGCGTTGTCTTGCCGGATCTTCGCGTCGCGCTCATGCCTTGCTCCTCCGAGAGGGATATGACTGAGGTGTACGCCGTACACCTCTACCGCGCCCAAGCTAGGCGTACGATGTACACCTGTCAAGACCGGCGCGAGAGGGAGGACCCCGATGCAGGACACCGCCACGACCGGCGGCCGGGAGCGGCTCAACCGCGCCAAGGTGCTGCGTGCCGCCGTCGAACTGGCGGATGAAGGCGGCTTCGAGGCGTTGACCATGCGCAGGCTTGCCGACCGGCTCAGCGTCGTGCCCATGGCGCTCTACAAGCACGTGGCGGACAAGCGCGAGCTCCTCGACGGCATGGTCGACCTCGTCTTCGCCGAGGTCGAGGTCCCGGTGGACGTCGAATGGCGGACCGCCATGCGCCTCCGCGCGGCGTCGATGCGGCAGGCATTGCTCCGGCACCCGTGGGCGGTCGGCCGGATGGAGACGGGTACTCCGGGACCGGCGAACCTGCACCACCACAACGCGGTGATGCGGTGCCTCCGCCGTGACGCGGGCTTTCCCTTCCGCATGGCCGTGCACGCGTACAACCTGATGGACGCCTACGTCTACGGGTTCGCCCTCCAGGAGAAAACCCTCGCCGGCGACATCCCGGCGGAAGCGGCGCGACGGCAGGAAGCCGTCGTGAACCGGCAACCGTCGGGACTCGAGGACTACCCCTACCTCGCCGAAGTGGCCACCGAACTGGCGAAAACGGGGTTCGCCTTCGCCGACGAATTCGAGTTCGGGCTCGACCTCATCCTCGACGGCCTGAGCCGGATGCCTCAGTAAGCCTCCCGCGCAGCCGCCATCGAGCCGGACCCACCGCTGTGGCCGTCAGGCCAGTGAAGCTTCGCCCCTACACCAACGAACGATCACGCAGGAGTTCGGCGGCCCGCACACACCAGTCGTGGTGTTCCTGCTCGAACCGCCGACCGCGCAGGCACGTCAGGTAGGGCCCGATCGGCGATCCGTGACGCAGGTAGGTCTCCTCGTCGAGGTCCCCGCGGTAACGCCGCAGGATCTTGTCGAGGATCTCCACCTTCGCCGTGGCTGCCGCGGCTCGCTGCTCCAATTGCGCGATCACCGGCGCCGCGTCGACGTGGTCGACGGCTTGGACCTTCACCAGCAGGTCATCGCGGATGAACGACGGCTTGCTCGCGGCGGCGGCGAAGTCCGCCAGCTCGGCCAGACCGGCGTCGGTGACCATGAACAGCCGCTTGGTGGGGCGGGTTCGCTGGACCACCTCCCGGCCGCTGATCAACCCGTCCTTCTCCAGCTTGGACAGCTCCAGGTAGAGCTGCTGCGGCCGGGCGTACCAGAAGTTGGCGACGCCCACGTCGAACGCCTTGGCCAGCTCGTAGCCGCTGTACTCGCCGGACAGCAACGCCGCCAGCACAGCATGCCGCAGACTCACCGGCGCATCTCCTCGTCGTCGACCATGAGCAAGCTCATCATAGCCCCGGTTATGATTAGTCAACATTATGACTAGGAGGACCGCGTGACAGTCAACGGCAGGTACCTGCGCTACGTCGCCTTGGGTGACAGCCAGACGGAAGGCGTCGGTGACGGTGACGACCTCGTCGGCCTGCGGGGATGGGCCGACCGGCTCGCCGAACGCCTCACCATCGACAACCCCGATCTCCAGTACGCCAACCTCGCCGTCCGTGGCCGCCGCGCCAGCGAAGTCCGGTCCGAGCAACTGGGACCGGCTCTGGCGCTGCGGCCCGACCTGGCCACCGTCGTCGCCGGTGTCAACGACCTGCTCCGGCTCCGGGTCAAGACCTCCACGGTGGCCGATGACCTCGAAGCGATGTTCGCCGCGCTCACCGGTTCCGGAGCCCGCGTGGCGACCGTGACCTTTCCCGACCTCACCAGGGTCATCCCCCTCGCCCGGCCGGTCCGCTCCCGCATCCTCGACATCAACGACCGGATCCGCGCCGCAGCCGCCCGCCACGGAGTCGCCGTCGCGGAGATCGCCCTCCACCCCTCCGTCGCCGACCGTCGCTTCTGGAGCGAAGACCGGTTGCACTGCAGCCCCCTGGGACACCAACTGATCGCCGACGCGGTCGCGCACGCCCTGCAATTGCCCGGCAGCAACAATTCTTGGACCGAACCCGCAGCATCGTCGCCCATCCCACCGTCAAGGCAAGGGCGCGCCACCGCCGAACTGCGCTGGGCAACCAGCTTTCTCGGCCCTTGGCTCGGCAGGCGCCTGCGCGGCCAGTCCTCCGGAGACCAGCGCACGGCCAAACATCCTCAACTCCACCGCATCGAGGGACCGCAGAGCTGAGTGTCGCTGACCGCTCACCTTCTCGCAGCACTCAGCACCGAACGCCCCGGAATCGCTGCCAGCAGCTCCTTCGTGTACTCCGACTCCGGTTGCTCCAGCACCCGGGCGGCCGGGCCCAGCTCCACCAGCTCGCCCGCGCGCATGACGCCGACGTGGTCCGCGAGCTGCCGGACCACCGCCAAGTCGTGCGAGATGAACAGGTACGACAGGCCCAGTGAGGACTGCAGCTCGGCGAGCAGCCGCAGGATCTGGGCCTGTACCGCGACGTCCAGCGCGGACACCGGTTCGTCGCACACCACCAGATCCGGCTTCAGCGCCAGTGCCCGCGCGATCGCCACCCGCTGCCGTTGGCCGCCCGAGAGCTCCGCCGGCTTCCGGCGCGCCACCGACGACGGCAGTGCCACCTGCTCCAGCAGCTCCGAGACGCGGGCACGGCGGTCCGACACCCCGAACGCCCGCAGCGGTTCCGCCACCACGTCCTCGATCGAGAACTTCGGGTTCAGCGACGCGTACGGGTTCTGGTAGACGATCTGCATCCGCCGCCGCAACCGCCGGAGTTCGTCGCCACCGAGCGCAGTGATGTCCTGGCCGTCGAACAGCACCGAACCCGCCGACGGCCGCTGCAGCCGCAGGACCATCCGCGCGGTCGTCGACTTGCCCGAGCCGGACTCGCCGACCAGGGCCAGCGTCTGCCCGCGCGGGATGTCGAACGAGACGCCGCCGACCGCGCGAATGCCGCCGTCGAACGTCTTCGCCAGGTCGCGCACCGAAACCAGCGGATCCGCGGGCGGTGCGGCCGGGCGCAGGGCGCTCGACATGCTCGGCGCTGCCGCGAGCAGTTGCCGCGTGTACGGGTGGGCCGGAGCGCTGACGACCGACGAACCCTCCTCCACGACCGAACCTTGTGAGAGCACCACGATCCGCGACGCCCGGTCGGCCGCGACGCCGAGGTCGTGGGTGATGAGCAGGATCGCCGTGCCCGATTCGGCGGCGAGCGACGTCAGGTGGTCGAGGATCCGCCGCTGCACGGTGACGTCGAGGGCGCTGGTCGGCTCGTCGGCGATGATCAGCTTCGGCCGCCCGGCCAGCGCGGCGGCGATCAGCACGCGCTGGCGCAGCCCGCCCGACAGCTGGTGCGGGTACTGGCGCGCCCGCAGCTCCGGCTGCGGCACGCCTGCGCGTTCCAACAAGGAGATCGCCTCCAGGGAGGCGGACCGCCGATCCGCGAGGCCGTGGATCTTCAGCACCTCGGCGACCTGGTCGCCGATCCGGTGCACCGGGTTGAGCGACACCGCCGGGTCCTGCGGTACCAGTGCGATCTCGCGCCCGCGCACCCCGCGCCACTGCTTGTCCGAGAGTGCGAGCAGGTTCCGGCCGTCGAAGGTGATCGTGCCGCCGTCGACCCGGCCGCCGCGGGGCAGCAGACCGATCGCCGCGTGCGCGGTGGTCGACTTGCCCGAGCCCGATTCGCCGACGACCGCGACCACTTCACCGGCGCCGACGTCCAGGCTGACGTCACGGACGGCCGGGACCGTCTTGTACGACACGGCCAGCCGGGCTATCCGCAGCAGGGTCATCGGTCTCCTCCGTCCAGTGCTCGGGACAGCCGGTTCGCGGACAGCACCACCGCCGCGACCGTCAGCCCCGGAAACGTCGTCATCCACCAGGCGGTGGCCAGGAAGCTGCGTCCGCCGGCGACGAGCGCACCCCACTCCGGTGTCGGCGGTGTCGCACCGAAACCGAGGAAGCTCAGCGCCGACACCTCGAGCACCGCCGTGCCGAGCGTGAGGGTCGCCAGCGCCAGCACCGGTCCCGCCGCGTTGGGCAGGACGTGCCGCAGCAACACGCCCGACCAGCGGACACCGGAGGCTCGCGCGGCTTCCACGAACACGCCGCTACGCACGCGAAGCACCTCCGCGCGCATGACCCGCGCGAAGGACGCGAGGTTCGCGATGCCGACGGCGATCGCGACGTTCGTCGTGCCGAAACCCAGCGCCGTGACCAGGGCCAACGAGAGCAGGATCGGCGGGATGGCCAGGAAGACGTCGACGATCCGCATGATCACCGTGTCGGCCCATCCGCCGCGGAACCCGGCCAGCAGGCCCAGCGCGGTACCCGCAACCAAGGCCACGAGCACGGCGATCGCGGTGGCCCGCAGCGAGAGCGCCGCGCCGTGGATGACCCGTGCGTAGACGTCCCGGCCGGTCTCGTCGGTGCCGAAGAGGTGCTGCGGCGACGGGCCCTGCAGCCGTTCCTTCGGGACGCCGGTGATCGGGTCGTACCCGGTCAGCAGCGCCGGGACGAAGGCCGCCAGCAGCACGAACGCCAGCACCGCGATGGCGAGCACGAGACCGGGGCGGCGCACCACGCGCGCCGGGGTGGCGAGGTCAACCACGGGCCACCTCCGGCGTCCGGGCGATGCGGGGATCGAGCAGCGGGTAGAGCAGGTCGACGACCAGGTTGAGGACCACGAACACCAGCGCGGCCAGCACGATCACCGCCTGCACCACCGGGACGTCCTGCGCGGTGACCGCGGCCGCGGTGATGCGGCCGACGCCGTCACGCGAAAACACCGTCTCGGTGATCACCGAACCCGCGACGAGGTTGCCCGCCACGACCCCGGCGATGGTCAGCGTCGGCACGGCCGCGTTGCGCAGCAGGTGTCCGAAATGGACGCGCCAGCGGCTCGCGCCCTTGGCCGCCGCGATCTCCGCGTACGGCTGGTCCTGCTGGGTCGCGAGGCTCTTCGCCAGCACCTGCCCGATGATCGCGCCGGTCGGCAGGGCCAGCGTGATCGCGGGCAGGATCAGCGCGGAGAACCCCTGCGTGCCGAGCGCAGGCAACACCCGCAAGCGGAACGAGAAGAACTGGATGAGCAGTAGCCCGACCCAGAACGGCGGCAGCGAGATGGCCAGCGACGGCAGGGACAGCAGCGCCTGCCGCAGCCAGCGGAACCGCGTGAACGTGCCCAGGAACGCCGAGCCGCCGCCGAACAGGACCGCGAAGACCAGGGCCAGCCCGGTCACCGCGAGCGTCGGCGGCAGCGCCGTGACGACCATGTGCGTGGCATCGTCGCCGGTGGCGACGCTGCGGCCGAAGTCACCGTGCAGCGCCGAGACCAGCCGTTTCAGGTACTGGATCGGCAACGGCGAGTCGAGGCCGTACTCCGCGCGGGCGGCGGCGAGCTGTTCAGGCGTCGCCGACGAACCCGCCTCCCCACCGGCGAGCTTCGCCGACACGGCGTCGCCCGGCAGCAGGTAGAGGATCAGGAACGACAGCGTGAACGCCGCCCACAGGACGAACACCGCCTGCCCGAAGCGGCGGAGCAGGTAGCGCCTCACGAGAGCCACGCGTCGAACAGCTGCAGCCGCGACGACGCCTCGAAGCCGACGTTGTGCGCCTTCGAGCTGACCGCGACGACCTGGGTCAGCTCGAACACCGGGACCGCGTAGGCGTGGTCGATGATGAGCCTCTGCACCTCGTCAGCGGAGGGCTTCCGCTTGGCCGTGTCCACCGTGGACGACTGCGCGTCCAGGGCGGCATCCAGGGGGTTGCCCGGCGTCAGCTTGCTGCGGTTGCCGGCCTTGGTGGAGAACTGGCCGCGCAGGATGTCGGGGTCGGCGCGGGTCACGTTGTACCAGAGGAAGTCGTAGTTCCCGCTCAGCTGGATCTGCGTGGTTTCGGCCGTGGTGTGCTGCTCGATCCGCAGGTCGAAGCCGATCTTGCGCAGCTGCTGCTGGATCAGCTCCAGCACGCTGCGGTTCTGGTTGAACACCGGCGAGAACACGACCGACGCGCTCAGCTTCTGCCCGTCCTTGACGCGGATACCGTCGGGTCCGGGCACCCAGCCGTCTCCGTCCAGTAGCGCGGCCGCGCCCTTCCGGTCGTGGGCGAGCTGCTGCGAGAGGTCGCTGACCAGCGGTGTCGCCGAGCCGAGGATGCTCGTGGCGGCCTTGTAGCTGGGCGTCAGCACCGTGTTGACGACTTCGGCGCGGTCGACGCCCTTGAGCACGGCTTGGCGCACCTTCTCGTCGGTGAGCACTCCGCGGGTGGTGTTGGCGTGCAGGTTGAACACGACGCCCGGGTTGGGCCGGATGTTTTCGCTGAAGCCGTTGCCGGTGAACTGCGGCTCGTCGACCGGCTGGATGTCGGTGGCGGCGTCGAGCTGGCCGGAGGCGAGGCTGCCGGTGCGGACGCCGGGCTCGGGCACGATCTTGTAGTCGACCTTGTCGAGATAGGCCTCACCGGAGTGCTTGAACAGCGACGAGCCCCACGCGTAACCCCTGCGCTTGACCAGGACGATCTCCTGGTTCTGCTTCAGGCTCTCGAAGACGAACGGCCCGGAGCCGATCAGGCCGGTGCCCTGGCAGCGCTGCTCCGGGGTCTGCTTGAACGCGGCCGGTGCGAGGAGACCGAGCGACATCGTCGAGCTGGCCTGGAGGAACTGGGCGCTGGGCGCGGAGAACTCGAGGCGTACGGTCTGCGGGTCGACCACCGTCGCCGCCTTGTACGCGGCCAGGTAGCCGTAGCCGAGCTGGGCCTTCGTGCCGAGGGCCTTGATGCCGTCGAAACTGGTCTTCACGGCGGCCGCGTCGACCGGGCTGCCGTCGTTGAACGTCGCGCCGGACCGCAGGTGGAAGGTGAAGGCCGTCGAATCGGGGCTGATCTCCCACTTTTCGGCCAGCCACGGCTTGATCTCGCCGGTCTTCGGGTCCTGGTCGGTCAGCGAATCGACCAGCTGGCGGCCGACGTTGATCGACGCGTTCGTGGCGGCCTGCTGCGGGTCGATGCAGTCGGGCGCGGACGAGATGCCCAGCCGCAGCGTGCCGCCGGGCTTCGGCGGACCGGCGTCGGCGGCCTGTTCGGTGCCCGCGGCGGAGCAGGCGGTCAGCAGCACGGGCAAGGCGAGCACGGCCGCGGCGTTGCGGGCGGAGGAAAGGGGGAACACCGGACGGCCTCCAGCGGGGAACGGTTGCGTCTTCGAGTGCGACGCTAGCCAAGCGTTCGAGGCCGTCCCACTGTGCGAACCGGAGTCTCATTCCCTGGCACCGTTGCGACGGACCCTTGACACACAAGCGAAAACAGTCACGCGACCTGCGGCTCGAGCGCGACCGGTCGCGACCGGTCGCGCTCGGCCCAGCGGATCACTTCCGGGGCAGGCCCTGCGGGTTGATCTCCGAGGCCGGCAGGGCCTCCGAAGTGAGGTTCCAGCGCTTGAGGACCTCCGCGTACTGGCCGTTCTTGATCACCGTGTCCAGCGCCTGCTGCAGCGCCTTGACCAGGCCGTCGTCCTTTTTGGTCATCGCCGCGATGTCCGCCGGAATGGTACCGCCGCCGGAGACCGTGCCGACGATCTTGGTCTTGCCGTCGACGGCGACGTGGTAGGCCGAGGTCGGGTTCGGGCCGACGTAGGCGTCGATACGGCCGGACTGCAGCGCCAGGTAGTAGTCGGAGGTCGCCTGGTAGTACTGGAACTTCACCGGCGCCAGTCCGGCGGCCTTGTTCTGCTGGTCCCAGCGCAGCAGGATCTGCTCCTGGTTCGTCCCGGCGCCGACGCCCACGGTGAGCCCGGCGATGTCCTTCGGCTCGCGTACCGAAGTGTTCTTCTCCTTCTTCACCTCGAACGCGATGGTGTCCTTGCGGTAGGTCGCGAAGTCGTACTTGTCCTTGCGCTCCTCGGTCACCGTGATGTTGGAGAACCCGGCGTCGAACTGCCGGTTCTCCACCGACAGGAACAGGTTCTCCCACGACGACGCCTGCAGATCGAGCTTGAGACCGAGGACGTCGGCGACCAGCTGCGCGAGGTCGGGCTCGACCCCGATCACCGTCTTGTCGTCGTCGGCGCGGAAGGACAGCGGCGGGGTGCCGTTGCCGGTGGTTCCGACGACCAGGGTGCCGCGGTTCCGGATGCCGGCCGGCACGAGCGCGGCGATCGCGTCCACCTTCTGCGCCCGGACGCGGTTCTGGTTCGCGGTGATGTTGACGCCGCCGGGCTGGTCGGCTGCCGGCGCGGTCGCTGCTTCGGGGCTGCCGCAGGCGGCGAGCACGAACACCGAAGCGAGCAGGAGTGTTCTCAGTCTCATGACTCTCCTCAAAGGACTTTGTCGACAAAGGCCCGGGTCCGGGCGTGACGGGGGTTGTCGAGAACGTCGGCGGGCGGGCCCTGTTCGACCACGCGGCCTTCGTCGAGGAACACGACGGTGTCGGCGACTTCGCGGGCGAACCCCAGCTCGTGGGTGACGACGACCATCGTCGTCCCGGTCCGCGCCAGGTCGCGGATGACCGCGAGGACCTCTCCGACCAGCTCGGGGTCGAGCGCCGAGGTGGGTTCGTCGAAGAGCAGGACGTCCGGCTCGAGCGCCAATGCCCGGGCGATCGCGACTCGCTGCTGCTGCCCGCCGGACAGCCGCCGCGGGTACTGGCCCGCCTTCTCGGCGAGCCCCACGCGGATGAGCAGCTCACGGGCTTTGGCCTCGGCTTCGGCGCGCGGACGGCGTTGCGCGGAAATCGGCGCCTCGACGACGTTCTCGAGCACGGTCAGATGCCCGAACAGGTTGAAGTTCTGGAACACGAAGCCGATCCGGGTGCGCTGCTTGAGGATCTCGCGTTCCTTGAGTTCGTGCAGCCGGTTGCCGGAGCGGCGGTAGCCCATCAGCTCACCGCCGACGCTGATGAAGCCGCGGTCGGCGCGTTCGAGGTGGTTGATCAGCCGCAGCAGCGTCGACTTCCCGGACCCGGATGGTCCCAAGAGGACGGTCACCTCTCCCTGGCGGACCTGGAGGTCCACGCCGTCCAGGACGGTCAGCGCGCCGAAACTCTTGTGAACGCCTCGAACGTCCACCATGTACTCGGCACTCATACGCCACGCCCCAGCCGACGTTCGACGGAGAACTGCGCGATCGACAGCACGGTGGTCAGTGCGAGGTACCAGGCGGTGGCCACCAGCAGCAGCGGGATCACCCGGCCGCTGCGGGTGTAGATCACCTGCACCTGGTAGAACAGCTCCGGCAAGGCCATGACGTAGACCTGGGACGTCGCCTTGAGAAGGCCGACGATCTCGTTGGCCGCGGTCGGCACGATCGTGCGCATCGCCTGCGGCAGCATGATCCGGCGGAACTGCCGCCCGGCCGGGATTCCCAGCGCCGCGGCCGCCTCCCGCTGCCCCGCGTCCACCGACAGGAACCCCGCACGCACGATCTCCGCGGCATAGGCACCCTGGTGCAGAGCGAGCCCGAGGCCGGCGGCGAAGAACGGCGGGATCAGGCTCATCGTCCCGACCGACACGAACGACGGCCCGAACGGGACACCGAACGAGATTTCGTTGTAGAGGATGGCGAGGTTGTACCAGAACAGCAGCTGCAGGATGAGCGGGACCGACCGGAAGATCCACGTGTAGGTCCAGCTGACCGCGCGCAGCAACGGATTCCGGGAAATCCGCATCAACGCCAGCACAGTACCGAGCAAGAAACCCGCCGCAACACCGAACAGCGTCAGCTCGAGCGTCAGCGCGACCGCTTCCAAGATCGATTTCTGGAAGACGAACCGGGCGAACGTCGGCCAGTCGAACGCTTTGTTGGTCACCAGCGCATGACCGGCCATCGCGACGAGCACCGCCACGACGGCGGCGGCGATCCAGGTCAGCGGATGGCGTGCGGGAACGATCTTGAGCGCTTCTTCCGGCGTCGCGGCGGGAGCGGGCCGTGTCCCGAGGTCGCTGGTCATCTGGCCCCCACCACGGCGGGAAGTGCTTTCGAAAAGGACAATCGCGTCCGGGGCACGGCGTTGACGTCGAAGTGCGGCGTGTATCCGGTGGCCAGGTAGAGCCCGCGAGCCTCGGGCTGGTTCGGGCCGGTGGTGAGGAAGATCCGGGTGTACCCACGACGGCCGGCTTCGGCCTCCAGTTCGGCGACGACACGGCGGCCGAGGCCGTGGCCGCGGTGCGCGCGATGCGTCCAGATCCGCTTGAGCTCTGCGGTTTCTTCGTCGTAGCGCTGGAAGGCGCCGCCCGCGACGGCGGCGCCGTCCGTCAAGAGCAGCAACAATCCGCCGTGTGGCTGAGCGAACCGCTCGGGTGGGTACTCGCGGAGTTCGAAGTGGACGTCGTTGAGCACGCGGTGGTAGCGCGACGAATACTCGCGGGCCAGGTCGGCGAGCAACGGCCGGACCCGCGGATCAGACTGGGCGACCCAGACGGATTCGGGCATGGGGTACCTGTTCCGGAAAAGGAAAGGAAAAGAAAGCGCTGACGCTTTCCGCTGACACCGACGAACCCTAGGAAGCGCGCCGGGCCCGGTCAACGAGCCGGCCGCGGATTCCACATCCTGAACGTCCGTGCGTCGCGGCGGCGCACCGGATACCTGTGGAGACATGACTTCTCGCAGTCTGCATCTCGCCGCGGAGCTGGACGGCGAGCTGTCGCCCGGCGCGTTGGCGGGCATCGTCGTCACCGCCGAACGGGCGGGGTTCACCTTCGCCACCTTCGACGACTCGCCGCTGCCACCTCCTGGCGGTCTACGGCTCGACGCGACCACACGCGCGGCGTACGTCGCGACGCTGACCGACCGGCTCGGGCTCGCCCCGGCCTCGAACGTCACCACGGCCGAGCCGTTCCACCTGGCCGCGCAGCTGGCCAGTCTCGACCACGCCTCGCACGGACGGGCGGCCTGGGTGGTCGGCGCCGACGGCTCGGCCGAAGCCCTGGCCACCGTCGGCGGATCCCGGCTCGACCCGGACGCGCTGCACCACGAAGTCGCCGACGTCGTCGAAGTCGTGCGCAAACTGTGGGATTCCTGGGATGACGACGCCGTCATCAAGGACGTCGCCACCGGGCGGTACCTCGACCCGGACAAGGTCCACCACGTCGACTTCACCGGCACGCGGTTCTCCGTCAAAGGCCCTCTGATCACCCCGAGACCACCTCAAGGCAGACCGGTGGTGCTCGCCTCCGACGCCTTGGCCGAAGCCGCCCGTCCGGACATCGTGCTCGTGGGTGGCGCCGGGCTCGACGACGTCCGCAACCGCGCCGCGCGAGCGCGGGAGACGGGCGCTCCCCTCGTCTTCGCGGAGGTCGAGGTCCAGCTCGGCGACACCGGACGTCGGACACACCACGACCGCCTGCGCTACACCGGGTCCGCGCTCGGCCTCACCGAACTGCTGGGCTGGCTGGCCACGAGCGTCGACGGCGTCCGCCTGCACCTCGCGGACCAGGCCGCCGATCTGCCGACGCTGGCCGGCGAGGTACTGCCGGCGCTGCGCGGCGAAGGCCTGCTCATCCCGCCGCGACCCGGCGACACGCTGCGTACGTCTCTCGGCCTGCCGCGCGCGGAAAGCGTGTTCGCATGAGCACGCGACTGCACCTCGGCGTGTTCTACACCGGCGTCGGCCCGCAGTTCCTCTGGGACGACCCGTCGAACGCCGACCACACCGCGATCGAGACGTACGTGTCGGTGGCGCGGACCCTCGAGCGCGGTCTGTTCGACGCGTTCTTCCTCGGCGAGGGCCTGCGGGTGCGGGAGAACCGCGGGCGCGTCCACGCCCTCGACGTCGCCGGCCGCCCGGACGCGATCACCCACCTGAGCGCACTGGCCGCCGCCACCACCCGGATCGGGCTGGTCGCCACCCAGAACACCACCTACAACTTCCCGGCCGACCTCGCCCGCCGCTTGTCCTCTTTGGACTTCCTGTCCGGCGGCCGGGCGGGCTGGAACATCGTCACCACCGACAACGCCTGGACCGGCGCCAACTTCCGCCGTGGCGGCTGGCTGGCCCACGAGCGCCGGTACGAACGGGCTTCGCAGTTCGTCGAGGCCGCCCTGGCGCTGTGGTCCGGTGGCGGGTTGGTGGACCGGCACACCGACCTGGTGAACATGCGGGCGGCCACGACCGTGCCGCCCAGCCCGCAGGGCCGTCCGGTGCTGTTCCAGGCCGGTGACTCCTCCGGCGGCCGTGAACTGGCGGCGAAGTACGCGGACGTCGTCTTCTCGGCCAACACCGCCTACGACAAGGCCCTCGCCTACGCCGAAGACCTGCGCGCCCGCCTCGCCCGCCACGGCCGGCCCGCCGACGCCGTCCGCATCCTGCCCGGCGCGACCGTCGTCCTCGGCGACACGCCCGCCGACGCGGCCGAGCGCGCGGAGGACATCCGGCGGCGCCAGATCACGCCGCAGCGCGCGCTGGCGTTCCTCGAGCAGTACTGGGGCCGGGACCTGTCGGCGTACGACCCGCGCGGCCCGCTGCCGGACATCGACCCCGTCGAGGGGGAGCTCGACCCGTCACGCGGGACGATTTCGATCGCCGACCGGACCGGGAAGCTGGACCGGATCCAGCGGTGGCGGGAGCTGGCCGAGGCGAAGAAGCTGTCCATCCATCAGCTGGTCCTGGAGGTCCAGCCGCGCCAGCACGGCTTCGTCGGCACACCGGGGCAGGTCGCCGACGAGTGGGCGCACTACGTCCGCACCCGCGCGGCGGACGGGTTCAACATCAGCCCGCACCTGGTCCCGGCGGCGCTCGACGACATCGTCGACCGGCTGGTGCCGGAACTGCAGGACCGCGGTGTCTACCGCACCGAGTACGAGGGCACGACGTTGCGCGAGCACCTGGAGCTGCCTTAGCTCAGCGGCCGCCCGGACTCGTCGGTGGCCGGCAGACTAATGCCACCTTCGTGCCGCCGGGGCCGAGCGTCAGTCACCGAAGGCCGCCCGGTGCGCCGTCGCGCAGTGGGACGGCAGGTCGGCCGGGACGACGACGCTGCCGGTGACCGTCGTGCGGGGGTCGAGCGGGATCGCGCGCACCCGGGTCGAGCGGAGCTCCGCCACCTGGTCGGCGGGCAGTACCGTCCAGCTGCGCGGGTCGGAGCCGACCTCCACGATCGTGTCGCCGACCGTGGCCGCGCGGTGCCCCATCGGGGCCGGCGCGCCGGCCTCCCGCAGCGCGGTGACCACGGATGGGTCGTGGTCCTGGGAAGTCCGGAAGGGACCGTAGGCCAGTTCCGCCACGCCGACAGCCGCGCGACCGGCGGCGGCGTGCCGCGCGGACACGACCGCGAACAGCGACTCGGTCCACGTCGGCAGCACCGACAGCCCGGGCGCCGCCCCCACGCCCCGCGCGAGCGCCATGTCGAGCTCACCCTGCCGCAGGGCGTTCAGGCGCGCGGGCAGCGGCAGGTCGACGAGCACCACGTCGAAGGCCGGGGCCTGCTCGCGCAACGCGTCGATCCCCCGTTCCAGCCGGGCGGTGAACTGCCCCGTGCCGGTCCCGATGCGCATCACGCCCGCCCGCGGGCTCGCCGCGACCCGGACGCGGTCGGCGGCCGCCAGCGCCTCGCGCGCCGCGTCGAGCACCCGGTGCCCGGCCGCGGTGAGCCGGACCCGGCGCGGTGACCGGTCGAACAGCCGGACCCCCAATTCGCGTTCCAGCTGCGCGATCTGCCTGCTGACCGCGGGCTGGGCGATGTGCAGCCGGTCGGCGGCCCGGCCGAAGTGCAGCTCGTCGGCGACCGTGACGAAGTACCGCAACGCCCGTAGTTCCACCGGCCCTCCCCTGCGACGATGCCTTCAGGTTATCGCTGCGCGTCCACCTTGGTCCTGGTTCGCGACGCGCCGTCGTGCTGAAGTCGAGGGCATGAACATCGATCTCGGCCTGTTCGGCGCCCACCTGCGCGAGCACGAAGTGACCCCGGCAAGCGCGGCGGAAGTCGAGCGGGCCGGCTACGGCACGCTCTGGCTGGACGCCTCACCGCCGGCCGACCTCGCCCTCGCCGAGCAGCTGCTCGACGCGACCACCCGGCTGGTCGTCGGCACGAGCGTGGTGAACGTCTGGACGGCCGACGCGGACACCGTCGCGGCCTCCTACCACCGGATCGAAGCCAAGCACCCCGGCCGGTTCCTGCTCGGTATCGGCATCGGGCACCGCGAGGTCCACGCCGAATGGGCATCGCCCCACGACACGCTGGTGTCCTATCTGGACCGGCTCGATCGTGCGGGCGTCCCGGCCGGCCAAGTGGTGGTGGCCGCGCTCGGGCCGAGGATGCTGCGCCTGGCCCGCGACCGCACCGCCGGCACCATCCCGTGCATGGTGCCGGCCGAGCACACCCGGCGGGCGCGTTCCGCCATCGGCGCCGGAAAGCTGTTGCTGCCCGGGCATTTCGCACTCATCGAGCCGGACGCCGAGCGGGCGCGCGCGATCGCCCGGTCCGCCCCACCCGGGATGGCGCTGGCCGTCACCAACTACGCGAACAGCCTCCGGCGGCTCGGGTACACCGACGACGACCTCGCCCACGCGGGCAGCGACCGCCTCATCGACGCGCTCGTCGCCCACGGCGACCCGGCCACCGTGGCGACACGGCTGCTGGCCCATCGGGACGCGGGCGCCGACCAGGTCGGCGTCTACCCCCTCGGCGACGACCCGATCGCCACCCTCCTCTCGGTCGCCGAAGCGGTGCACGCCGCCGAGGCCGGCTGATCGGGAAACGGTGTTCAGGCAGAGGACCTCCGCTCCGGTGATCCCCCCGGCGCCGGTCTGGATTCGGCAGGGTGGACACGGCTTGCCGAGTTGCCCGGCACCGACACCGCAGCGCACTCGGGGGCGGTCCCGTGGACAGTGGCGGTGATCGTCGCCGGGCTCGTCCGACGCCGCCGACGGGTACCGGAGTCCTCGAGCAGCGCGTGAATTTTCACTGTTCACCTCGGGTTCATCTCGCGGTCGTCTCATGGGGCATGTTGTCCGTACCACTGCCGACCGGAAGGTGAACGATGAGCACGTTGGACACGATGGCCTCCGAGCAGCTCGACACCCACCTCGCCCAGCTCGAAGACCGCTTGGGCCGCGACTACGCGAACGTCACCCGCACCCGGCTGCACGCCATGATCGACCGCGAGCGCGCCCGGTTCGCCGGCGCCCGCATCCACGCCTTCGTCCCGATCCTGGTCGAGCGGGCGGTCCGGACCGCACTGGCCGCTGCTTGAAGATCGCGATGGGGTGCACGAGGAGCTCCCCGCGGTGCGGGTCCCAGTCCTCGACGCGGCCGAGGCACTGGGCGTGGAAGGTGCCGTCCGGGACCTCGTCGGCGTCGCGGAAGCCGCGGATGCCGCACCGGAAGCGATGGGAAACCGGCCGCACCGCTCGACGCCGTCTCCCGCTTCTCAGGTCCCGGCGAGCAACCGCGCCGCGCGCAGTACCAAGTCGTCCTGCCCGGAGCAGCTCGAGAGCTGAACGCTTGCCGGCTGCTCGCCGGTACCGGTGGGAATGACCAGGCTCGGCGCGTCGAGGTAGCTCAGCACCATGGTCATGGTCAAAGCACGCCCGTTCCGTTCGTCGTGCGTCTGCGGCGACGTGCGGACGTCCTCGTACGCGGGAGCGTCGATCTCGACCGCCGGGCTCAGCAGCAGTGCCTCCCCCAGTTCCCGGCGGAACTGACGCCGCAGCGACGGCATGGCCTGGTAGAGCACGTCGGCAGAGCCCGCGCGCAGACGGGAACGCGCTCGCTCGAGGCGGCGCCGCACCGCCGGTCCGAGCAGGTCCGGTTGCTCCAGGTACGCCCCGAACGCCGCGAACGCCTCCGCTTCCACGATGTGCACGTGACGCTGGTGAAGCCCGCGCGCCGCGTCGAGGGAGTCGATCTTCCGCTCGGCGATCCGGTGCCCTGCCGCGCGCAGCCGGGACACGTCGGCGTGGAACCGTTCCAGGACATCCGGGTCACAGCTCGCGAGGTATGCCTCGTGCGGGACCACGAACGCCGGGGCCCGCACATCCCTCGCCGGAGGCGGAACGTCCGCGAGGATCCGGTCGACGGTCTCGACGTACTCGAGGCTGTCCGCGATGAGACCGACCGTGTCGAGCGTGGGGGCGAGCGCGGTCATCCCGGCGCTCGGGTACCGCCCCCGGCTGGGGCGGAACCCGAACAGGCCGGTCCACGCCGCCGGGATCCGCGCGGACCCGGACGTGTCACTCGCGAGCGCGAACGGGACGACGCCGGCGCGGACGGCCGCGGCCGACCCCGACGACGATCCGCCGAGGACGTGGTCGCGGCCGGCGCGGCACAGCGTCGGCGTGCCGAACCCTTCGTTCACCCCCAGCCCGGAGAACGCCAGCTCGCTCATGGTGGTCTTGCCGATCAGGACGGCCCCGGCGGCGGTGACGCGCCGCACCGCTTCCGCGTCCTCGCGTGCGGGCGGCCGGTGCTCGAACACACGCGACGCCGCCGTGGTGCGCGTCCCACGCACGTCGAAGATGTCCTTCACCGCGAACGGCACGCCGTCGAGCGGCCCGGTGGCTTCCTCATTCCGTGCGGCGGGCATGAGCTGGAGGAACGTGTCCGGTGTCCGTCGCGCCGCCATCAGCGCCTCGTCCGGGGTCACCGGCCGGCCTCGATCGCCCGCGCGTTCGGCGAACGCGTCTTCTGCAACAGGTAGTACAGCCCGCCGGCGACCAGCGAGCCGGACAGCCACGAGAAGTCCGTGTGGTTCATCGCGGTCGCCAGCGGCCCCTGCATCACCGGCGTGAGCCCGTACTGCCACGTCCACGCGGCGAACACACCCAGCCCGAGGCTCAGCAGCCCGCGCCAGCTCACCGAGGCGGTACCTGTGTAGAGCGAGGAGACGTCCAGCCTGCCGCGACGCAGCACGAAGTAGTCGATCAGCACGATGGCCGCCCACGGGCTGATCCAGACGAGGATCGAAGTCATCCAGTTGTCGAAGGCGTGCGCGAAGCTCTCCGCCTCCATCAACGTCAGCAGGACCACCGACGCGACCACGCCCGCGAAGAGGGTGAGCTTCCACCGCGCGACCTTCACGCCGACGCTCAGCGCGGCCAGTGACGACGAATAGAGGTTGAGGATGTTCGTCGCGATGGGTCCGTGCATGATCAACAGCAGCACCGGCAGCGCCATCGAGCCGAACGCGCTCACCACGAGAGCCGACGGATCACTGCTCCCGCCCGCGCTGGCCAGGCACGCGCCCAGCGCCGCGAGCCACACGGTCGGCAGGTACATGCCCAGCGCCGAGGCCCAGAACACCGAACGCGAGGAGGCGCCACGACGGACGAACCGGCTGTAGTCCGCCGAATAGGGCACCCACGTGACACCCCAGCCCACCCCGATCGCGGTGAGCAGCTGGGTCACGGCGGTGACCTTGTCGGGCACGGAGGCCGCGGTCGACGACGTCCAGTCCACCTTCGCCCGGCTGAGCGCGAGCGCCGTCATCACCACCATCACCAGGACCGTGACCGGCACGGTGTACTTCTCGAACGTGCGGATGGCGTAGAAGCCGTACAGGGCCAGCCACAGCTGCACCGCCATGATCACGCCGGCGACGACGTACCGCAGCCACGGTCCGCCCTCGATGCCGAGCTGCCGCAACGCTGCCAGCATCAAGTCCAGCACCACCCACGTGTTGACGCCCACCCACGCCATCGCCAGCAACCCCTGGACGACACCGGGCACCTTGGCGCCACGGCGGCCGAAGGACGCCCGGCCGAGCACCATCTGGTTCACGCCGGTGCGGTGGCCCATCACGTTGCACAGGCCGAAGACCGCGCACCCGACCAGGTTGCCGAGGGCCACCACCGCCAGCGTCTCGAGCAGGCTCAGCCCGAGGGTGATCCCGAGCGCGCCGAGCACCCAGTTGATCGGCGCGATGTTGGCGCCGGACCAGATCCAGAACTGTTCCCACGGCGTGGAGTCACGCCCGTGGTCGGGGATCGGCTCGATTCCGTGTGCGTCGAAGCGCACACCGTCCGCCGTGTCCTGTGCCATCGCTACCTCCTGGGGGCCGCCGGGTGACTGGCCTCACCGAAGCACCCGGGACCCCACCATGACCAGTAGAGGAAACTCCAGCTTGTGGCCCGATCACTGTATTAAGCTCACAACGTGTTCACGATCCGATCGTTGGTGGAGAACGCCGATCTCGGCCTGCACCTGCTCGTGGAGGGCCGGCCCGGGGCGCTCGACGAGGCTGTCGTGTGGGTGCACAACACCGAACTTCCCGATCCGTCGCCGTACCTGGGCGAGCGGGAACTGGTGCTCACGAACGGCATGTGGCTCGAGCACGCCGAGGCGGCGGAGTTCGTCGGCAATGTGGTGCACGCGGGTGCCGCCGGGATCGTGTTCGGCCTGCGTCGGCAGATGCCGCGGACGCCGCGGGCGATGATCGACGCGTGCGCCGCGGCCGCGCTGCCTCTGGTGGAGATCGGCGCGGGAGTGCCGTTCACGGCGGTGACGCGAGCGGCCGCCGGCCACTACGCCGCGATGCGTCAGTCCAGCCTGCTCGGCATGGTGCGGCGCGGCGACGCACTGGCGACCGCGCTGTCACGGGGAGCAGGGGCCTCCGGGGTGCTGGAGGTGCTGCGCCGCGACTACGACGTACCGCTGGCCGTGGTCGACCGGGCCGGACGGTCGGTGGCCTCGGCCGGAGCGGACCTGACGGAGGAGCAGCGCGCCGCCGTGGCCGAACGCCTCGGTGACCACCCACCGCCGCTGGAGATCGACCTCGGGGACGAGGAAGTGGCGAGTGTCTTCCTCGTCGGCGCGATCGGGGACCTCGACGCGGCGCTGCTGTGCCCGCGTCCCCTGCGCGACCTCGGCGACGGGGAGCGCGCCGCGCTGGAGCAAGCCGCCCGGTTCCTCAGCCTGGAAGCGGCCAAACAGCAGGCGGTGCACGCGATCGAGCTGCGGTTCGCCAGTGAGCTGCTGGACATGATCCTCTCCGGTCCGCAGCGCAGCGGTGAGGTGCCGGGCAGGCTCCGCGCGTTCGGCGTCGATCCCAGCGGCTCGCTCGCGGTGCTGGCCCTGGCCTTCACGGGCGCCGGGGCGCCGACCCTGCCCGGCTTGACGGAGGCGGTCATGGAGTTCTTCCTGGCCGAGAACTCTCCGGCGGCGGTGGCCGGGGGTACCGGGGACGTCGTGGCGGTGGTGCCGTGGCGGCGGCCCGATGCCGATCTCCACGACCTCGCCACCCGGCTGGCAGGCGCCGTCGGCACCCGGTTCCCCGGCCGCGCCGCGGTGGTCGGTATCGGTGGGAGCGCCGAGAACGCCGCCGGGCTCAAGCAGCCGTTGGTGCGCTCGCGGGAGGCCTGCCACGTCCTTCGGCGCCGGGGTGGTCCCCCGGTCGCGACGTTCGCCGAACTGGGCACGCACCGCCTGCTGCTCGGCTTGCACGACGCCGACACGTTGCGGAACTTCGCCGACGTGGTGCTGGGCCCGCTGCGGGAGCACGACGCCCAGCGCGGCAGCGAGCTGGTCCGCACCATCCGGACGTTCCTCGAGCACGGCGGGCACTGGACGGCGACGGCCGAGGCCATGTTCGTCCACGTCAACACCCTGCGGAACCGGCTCGTCAAGATCACCGAGCTGACCGGGCGGGACGTGGCCCGCACCGAGGACCGGGTCGACCTCTACCTCGCGCTCGAAGCAGCCGAGTTCTACGGGTAGACCGGTGGTTCCGGCACCGGCCGGGCGGTGAGCGCCGGGTCGGCGAGCACGGCGTCCGCGAGGTCGCGGCAACGCCGGAACGTGACGTCGCCGCACTCCAGGGCGTATTCCACGAGCCTGCGCAGCGCCATGATCCGGCCGGGCCGCCCGGACAGGAACGGGTGGCAACAGAGGTTGAACAGGCAGCCGTAGTGCCGCATCCCGTCCAGCTCGGCACGCCACAGCTCCAGGACCTTCGACGGCGACTCGATCACCGACCCGATGTGCGGTTCCGGCAGGAAGGCGTACTGCTCCCAATCGTCCAGCGACCAGTGCACGGGCAGTTCGGCGATCTCGCCACCGGCCGTGGCGATCCGGTAGGGGCGGTCGTCGGCCATCAGCGAGGAGTCGTAGGACAGGCCGTGCTCGGCGACCAGGTCCGGGGTCTGCCACCGCGCGCCCCACAGCGCCGCGCGGTGGCCCCGGATCTCGATCCCCTGCGCGGAGAAGACCTCCATCGCCTTGGCGAAGTCGTCGCGTTCTTCCTGCTCGCTCATCGAAGTCGGGGCACGGTGGGCGTAGGAGTGGTGGGCGACCTCGTGACCACGCTCCACGATGGAAGCCGCGAGCCCCGGGCGGTTCCGCGCCACCCAGCCCGGAACGAAGAACGTCGCCGGCACACCCAGCTCGTCGAGCATGTCCAGGATGCGCGGCACGCCGACGTCCGGCCCGTAGGACTGGTGCGACATCGTCATCTGATGCCCGGCGTAGTGCGCCCCCGCCGCCAGTACCGGGGTTTCCGCGTCCACGTCGAACGTGAGGGTGGCGACCGCGGCGCCGCCACCCAGCCACGAACCGGCGGTCATCCTCGTTCGCCCGCTCGCCGTCGGCGCGCGTTGTCCAGGGTGACCGTCGGGTCGAGCATGCCGTGGTCGAACCGGTCCAGCTCAACTCCTTTGGCCACCCGGTGCGGCAGGTCCGGGTTGGCCAGCGCAGCCCTCGCGATCGACAGCAAGTCCCCATGCCCCTCGTCCAGCACCCGCTCGGCGAGCACCACGTCGTGCATGCCGCCGTTGACGATCACGGGCAGACCGGTGACCTCGCGGGCGACGCTGGTGAGCGTACGCCCGCTGACGAGCCGCGCGGTATCGAGCCAGTTGCGCCCCTCGCTCGCGATGTGCAGGTAATCCGCTCCCGCCGCGGCCAGTGCCGTGTAGGCGGTCTCGGCGTCGCGTTCCCCGCCCGGCCAGCGGTAGGTGAAGTCGTTGACCTTCGTCTGCGACAGCCGGACGCCGACCACGAACTCCCGCGGCACCACGGCCTTGATCGCCCGCGTGACGTCGGCGGTCAACCTGATCCGGTTGGCCATCGGCCCGCCGTAGGAGTCCGTGCGCTTGTTGGTGTAGTCGGTGATGAACTGATCGAGCAGGTATCCGTTGGCCGCGTGCACCTCGACCCCGTCGAAGCCGGCGGCGACCGCGTTGCCCGCCGCGGCCGCGAAACCGTCGACGACGTCTTCGATGTCCTGTGCGGACATCTCCCTGGGCACCGGCCACGGGCCGCTCCCGCCGTATTCGGGCATCATCTCGCCACGCGGCTGGACCGCGGACGGCCCGATCCGCTCGCTGGTGTACCGGTTGCCCTGCGACAGCGCGCCCGCGTGCATGAGCTGGGCGATCACCACTCCGCCCGCCGCGTGCACGGCGCCGGTGACCGCGCGCCACGCCTCGACGTGCTCGGCGCGGGCCAGGCCGGGCTGATTGAGGTAGCCCTGGCTGTACGCGGCGTCGGGGTAGACGCCCTCGGTGATCACCAGGGGGAACCCGCCGGCGGCGAACTCGGCGTAGTAGTCGGCCATGTCCGCGGTGGGGACGCCCTCCGGGGAGGCGGAGACGCGGGTCATCGGTGCGACGGCGTACCGCGAGGAGAGCTCGTGCTTCCCCAGACGGATCGGGGTGAGTGCGGGGTGGGTGGTGCTCATCGAGCTACCTTTCGTGGGAGTCGGTTCGGTGGACCTCGATGACCAGCGGGCCGGGTTCGTGCCCGTTGATGCCGACGAGGTCCTGGGGGCACGCGGACACGACGACGACACAGTCCAGCTCCGCGCGGAAGGACACGGCGGCCCCGGGAGCGGCGGGCGACGACCGCCACTCGAGATCGCCGCCGGCGTTCGGGGAGATGTCCATGAACAGGTTGACCGGCTGTGGCACCGTCGTGATCTCGATGTCCAGTCCGCGCAAGGCGGTCACGAGATTCTCCGCGCACGACGCGTGCTCGCCGTGGTGACCCAGGTTCCGGTAGCGCGCCGGGTCGCAGGCGGGGATCAGCATGTCGTGCCGGCCCGGCGAGGTGTCCTCGACCAGGGTCAGGACGGGTCGCCTGCGTGTGGTGACGAACTGTTCGCGCACGTGCGGGAACAGCCGGTCGACGTGGCCACGGGTGTGCGCGGCACTCAGGTGCTCCGCGGCGTCGGCCGAGACGAACGCGAAGAGGTCGCCCACCTGAGCCCCTTCAGGGGTGCTGACCCGTATGAGGTCCCCGGCGCCGACTCGAACGGCCCGGCCCTCTCTGGCGGGCACGTCCACCCGCGTGATCACCGAGGTCGGTTTCATGAGGCCAGTCCATCACCCCGGGTTGCGGGGTGGCTATGGCGGATCATCCAGCAATCGCGGCTGAGATTGGGTGATCCGCCAGGACGGGACGCCGCGCGCCGTACGGGCGATTTCCCTGCGTGCCGGGCCACTGACCGGAATTCTTGCCCACCACCACCCGCTGCCCGGCTCGACCGAATCATCGACCTTCGTCAGCAAGCTCGTGTCATCCGGCTCGGTGCAGGACATGAACTCGCCATCGAGGACATCGACCACCGCCAGTGTGGACGGCTCCAGGCGGACGAGATCGAGACCTTCGGCAACCGCGTCACGGGTGAACAGGGCGGCCACGTAGTCATGAGCTCCCCACACCGTCCGGTCGCTGTCCGGACGGGACAGATCCCCTCGCAACTTCGCGATCTGCCGCCGCCAGAAGACAATCAAGCTGTACAGGTCCGCCTCACGCTCAGGAGAGACGACGACTCGGAGGTCGCGCAACACTCCGGCCTGCTCCGGACTCAGCCGGCTGTCCAGCCACTCGTCCCGCTCCACTACCGTCACCTAATTCGCTTCCGTGGAAATCCTCACCGCCTCGGTGGTCACCAGGCTTGCCGCCGGTCGGGGTCCGGCAGCCCACGGGTCTCATGAATCTAGGAAGCCTCGGTTTGTCCCGCTCCGGACCGTTGCGGCCCGGTGGTCCTCCAGCCCCCTCAGCACGGCCGCGAAAGCGTCGCCGTCTACGCGCAGCCCGCCGAGCATTGTCGCCGGTGATCGTATCGCTTATCGTATACGACGCTTCCCCCTCCCGACGCTGCGAGGTGACCGTGCCTGCCCCGACGACTCTCATCGCCCGCGACTTCACCGAATTCCGCGCCGCCGTCTCCCAGTCCTTCGTGCCGCTGCACGTGACCGCGGGCGGTGACGGCTTCCGCGGCCGGATCCGCTCCTCGGCGGCCGATGACGTGCAGGTTTCCGAGGTAACCGCCTCACCCCACGTCGTGGAGCGCACGCCGGAGCTGATTGCGCGCGGTGAGCGCCGGTACTACAAGCTGAGCCTGATCCTGGCCGGCACCGGGCTGCTGGTGCAGGACGACCGGCAGGCCGTGCTGCGCCCCGGCGACGTCGCCCTCTACGACACGCACCGGCCGTACTCGCTGGTGTTCGAAGAGGACTTCCGGACCCTCGTCGTGATGTTCCCGCAGCGGCTGATCGACCTGCCCGCCGAGCTGGTCGGGCGGCTGACCGCGGTGCGGATGTCGGGCAAGGAGGGCGTCGGCAACGTCGTCGTGCCGTTCCTCGCCCAGCTCGGCGGCAACCTCGAGCAGCTGGGCGGCCCCGCGGGCGCGCGGCTGGCGCACAGCGCCGTCGACCTGCTGTCCACCCTGGTCGCCACCGAACTGGACCTCGCGCGCGCGAACGCCGACCCGCACCACGAGCTGATGCGCCGGATCCGCGCCCACATCGACGCGAACCTGCAGTCGACCGACCTCACCCCGGCGCGGATCGCCGCCGAGCACTTCATCTCGACCCGCCACCTGCACGGGCTGTTCCAGGAGCAGGGCACCACGGTGTCCGGCTGGATCCGCACCCGGCGGCTGGAGCACTGCCGCCGCGACCTGCTGGACCCGGTGCACGCCGGCCGCCCGGTCGCGGCCATCGCCGCCCGCTGGGGGTTCGTCGACGCCGCGCACTTCAGCCGGGTGTTCAAGAGCGCGTTCGGCCGGGCGCCGAGCGAGGTGCGCCGGGAGTTGACCGTCAGCGTCCGGTAGTTGCCCGCCAGCGCGTGACCGCTCGCCCGGACCTCGGGGCCGCCCGACGATGAGGCCATGCCCGAAGCCCCCTCCGACGACTGGCGCACCTACGACGAGTTCGCGGCCGGCATCGCCACCTACCGGCTGCCGAACGCCGACCTCACCGGCCGGGACGTCACGATCACCCTCGACGACGGCGAAGTCCTCGCCCTGAGCTTCACCGACGCCAAGCACGTCCGGTGCAACGGCGTCGAAGACCCGTACGACGCCGTCGCCGTGCGCGACGACGTCTTCTTCGTGAACCTGCCGCTCGCCGGCGTCGATGGCGAAGCGCTGACCGTCGTGTACTCGACGGCCACGCACCGAGCCCTCGCCGTCCGCTCGGTGATCGGCGCCGAGGACGTCGAGGGCGTTCCCCGCGTTTCGCAGACTTTCCGGGCCGGTGTCACCGACGGCGGCGAGCCGTCCGGGGCCGTGCCCGGGCCATCGCGCGACCTGATCGGCAAGCGGAACCTCTACCGCTACAGCCCCGACCACCTCTACGAGCACGTCTACGTCTCTTCGCAGCGCTACGCCTGGCAGTGCCTGGAAGGCGTGCAGCGCGGGCACGGCGACATGGACCTGTCGACGGTGTGGAAGTTCGCCGACGGGCTCTACCTGTTCTGCTTCCGCGAGTTCCGGATCGCCGTGGCCAGCGTCTGGCTGCACGACCTCGGCTACGCCCTGCGCACCACCGGCGTCTTCCTCGGCCTGACCGGCGACGGGCGGTCCGAGCACTCCCGCGCCGGCGGGCACATCTACCCACTGGGCGCGGTGGCCTACCCCGACGCCCAGCCTGTCTGAAGGAGTCCACAGTGTCCAACGTGCCCAAGGCGTCCAATGTGGACACCATCCGCGCGCACTACGCCGCCAGCGACCGCGGCGACCTGCCCGGCATGCTCGCCCCGCTCGGCCCGGAGACGACGTGGACGGAGGCGGCCGGGTTCCCCTACGCCGGCACGTACACCGGCCCGGACGAGGTGCGCGAGCACGTGTTCGAGGCCATCGGCCGGGACTGGGACGGCTACCGCTTCACCCTCGGCGACCTGCTCGACGCCGGGGACGCGGTGGTCGGCGTCGGCACCTACACCGGCACCCACCGCCGGACCGGCCGGTCGTTCACCGCCCGCGTCGCGCACCTGTGGCGCTTCGCGAGCGGCGAGGTCGTGTCCTTCGAGCAGATCGTCGACTCCGCGCCCGTCGTGGCCGCCCTCCGGGAGCAGCAATGAGAAAATTCCTCCCCGCCCTGTCCGCGGCCGTGCTCCTGGCCACCGCGGGCTGCGCCGGCTCCGACGCCGGCTCGAACGGCCCGATCGTGGTCGGGTCGGTCAACGCGCTGTCCGGCGCGGCCACCTTCCCGGAGGCCTCCGCGGCCGCGAAAGCCGTGTTCGACGCGGCCAACGCGGCCGGCGGTGTCAACGGCCGCAAGATCGAGTACAAGGCGATCGACGACAAGGGCGACCCGGCGGCCGCCGCGGCGGCGGCCCGCGAAGTGGTCGGCGGTGACCAGGCCGTCGCGCTCGTCGGCTCATCGAGCCTGATCGAGTGCGAAATCAACGAGAAGTACTACGAGCAGCAGAAGATCCTGTCGATGCCGGGCATCGGCGTCGACCCGGCGTGCTTCTCCAGCCCGAACATCGCGCCGGTCAACGTCGGCCCGTTCCACGACATGACGCTCACCCTGCTCTACGGCTCGGAAGTGCTGAAGCAGGACGACATCTGCGCGTTGCTGGAGATCGCCGGCAACACGCTGCCGGCGTACCAGGCGGCCATCGGCGAGTGGACGAAGATCACCGGCAAGAAGCTGAAGTACCTCGACTCGACCGTGCCCTACGGCGGATCGGACTACACGCCCTACATCGTCAAGGCGCGCGCGGCGGGCTGCAAGGCGATCACGGTCAACCCGGTGGAACCGGACTCGATCGGCCAGCTCAAGGCCGCGCAGGCGCAGGGCTGGACCGACGTCACCTGGCTGCTGCTGACCAGCGTCTACAGCGAGAACTACGCCAAGGCGATCTCGAACGCGGGCGCCGGCGTGTACGTCCCGGCCGAGTTCTACCCGTTCACCGACGCGGCCGCCCCGGCCAACAAGGACTGGCGGGAGCTGATGGCGAAGAACAAGATCCCGCTGACGTCGTTCAGCCAGGGCGGCTACCTGGCGGCGAAGTACTTCCTCGCCGTGCTGCGCGGGATGAAGGGCGACATCACGCGCGAGACGGTGTCGAAGGCGCTGCGCGAGATGAAGCCGATCAGCGATCCGATGGTCGGCACCCCGTACGTGTTCGGGCCCGCGCAGGCGCACCACGACAACACCGCGGGCTGGCCGATCAAGCTGGCCACCGGCGCCGGCAAGTGGGACCTGGCCGCGCAGGACTGGCTCCGGATCCCGAAGCAGTAGGAGGACGTCGATGCTGCAGGGCGCTTTGGCCGGTCTGGCCGCCGGCGGGCTCTACGCGGTGCTCGCGGTGTGCCTGACCCTGATGTCGCGGCTGGTGCGAGTGGTCAACTTCGCCCAGTCGGCGACCGGGATGTTCGGCTGCTACGTCGCCGTCTTCCTCGCCGTCCACCTCGGTGTCCCGTCGTGGCTGGCGACCCTGGCCGGCATCCTGCTCGGCGGCGCGCTGAGCGCGGTGCTCGGCTGGATCGTCTCCACCTGGCTGGCCGAGGCCGACACCGGCACGCGCTCGGCGACGACGGTCGCGGTGCTCCTGCTGCTGATTTCGCTGGCGTTCATCCTCTTCGGGAACAAGCCGCAGCCGTTCCACCCGCTGCTGGCCGGCCCGGCGTTCACGATCGGGGGTGTGGTGGTCAGCCAGGTCACGGTGCTCACGGTCGCGCTGGCGGTCCTGGTCGCGCTGGGCTGCCGGGCGGTGCTGGCCCGGACGGCGCTGGGCGTTCGCCTGCGGGCGCTGTCGGAGCGCCCGACGACGGCGGAGCTGCTGGGCATCCCGGCCCGGCCGCTGTCGGTCGGGGTGTGGACGGCGACCGGGGTGATCGCGACCCTGGCGGTGTCGATCGTGGCGCCGTCGCAGTCGAACGACCCGACGTCGCTGGCGATGCTGGTGGTCCCGGCCGCGGCGGCGGCCCTGCTGGGCGGCTTCCGCCGGCTGGATTTGGCGGTGCTCGGCGGCTTGGTGCTAGGCATGGCGCAGGGCGCGGTGGCGCAGAGTGACCGGCTGTCGGTCCTGCGGTACTTCCTGCCGTTCCTGGTGATCGTGGCGCTGCTGCTGTGGACGCAGCGCAAGGAGGTGTGGGATGCGGCTCGCTGAGAGTCCACTCGGGTGGCCCCTGGCGGCAGCGCGGCTCGCCGACCGGTCGCCGCTCGCCGAGGAGGTGCGCCGTGCGGCTCGCTGAACACCGTCTCGCGCGAGCGGGCCTGCCCTTCCTCGTCGCGGCCGCGGCCGTCGGCATCGGCTACGCGCTCAGCGTCGGGCTCGCCGGGTACTTCGTCTACCTCGGGGTCAGTGCCGTCGTCGCGGCCATCGCGCTGCTCGGGCTGGGAGTCGTCACCGGGACCGCCGGGATGATCTCGCTCTGCCAGCTGACCTTCGCCGCCGTCGGGGCGTTCGTCGTCTCCGCCTGCAACGTCGCCGGCGTGCCCGGCGGGTTCGGCACCTGGCTGCTGCTCGGCGGCCTCGCCGCCGCCGTGGCCGGAGTGCTCGTCGGGCTGCCCGCGCTGCGGCTGCGGGGCATCACCCTCGCCGTCGTCACCCTCGGGCTGGCCGCGGCCGCCGACCACACGCTCGTGCAGATCCAGTTCCCCGGCGCCACCGAAGGTCTCTCCGTCGAGCGGCCCGAAGCGTTCTCCGACGACCGGTCCTACTTCCTGTTCGCCGTGCTGGTGCTCGTCGCCTGCGGGCTGGTCGTGCACTTCCTGCGCCGCGGGCGGTGGGGCAGCAGCTGGCACCTCGTCGCCTTCTCCGAGCGCGGGACCGCGGCGGTCGGCGCGGGCGTGCGGACGTCGAAGCTCACCGCCTTCGCGGTCAGCGCCGCCCTCGGCGGGATCAGCGGCGGCCTGCTCACCGGGCAGGTCGGTCTGGCCTTCCCGGCCAGTTTCACCGCCATCCAGTCCCTCGCCCTGTACGTGCTGGCCATCATGTCCGGCGCGCACCTGATCGACATGGCCGTGTTCGGCGCGCTGCTCTGGGTCGCCGTGCCCGAGCTGCTCAAACGCTGGGGCGTGCCGCAGGACTGGGGCTTCGTCGTCTTCGGCGTGCTCGGCGTCCAGGCTCTCACCGGCCGCGGCAACCTCGGCACCGCCGTGCGGGCCCTCTGGTACCGCCGCCGCTCCGGCCGGACCGCCGGGGTCGGGCTCACCGAAGCCGTGACCGACGTCGAGCCGCTGCCTCCCGGCGGCCCGGTGCTCGAGGTCCGCGGGCTGAGCGTCTCGTTCGGACACGTCACCGCGCTGTCCGAAGTGGACATCACGGTGCCGGAACACGGGATCCTCGGCGTGATCGGCCCGAACGGCGCCGGGAAGTCCACTTTGGTCGACGCGATCAGCGGCTTCCTGCCCCGGGCCACGGGCACCGCCACCCTCGGCGGACGGCCGCTCACCGGCTCGCCCACCCGGCGGGCCCGTGCCGGCCTGCGGCGGACGTTCCAGCAGGACCGCGTCCCGCCCGGCCTCACCGTCGGCGCCTACGTCCGGTTCGTCGCCCGGCGGCGGCTCACCGGCCGCGAGCTCGACGGCGCGCTGGAGTTCTTCGGCTGCCCGGCGGCGCGGACGCCGCTGTCGCGGGTCGACGCGGGCGCGCGGCGGCTCGTCGAGGTCGTCGGGCACCTGCTCGCGAAACCCCGGGTGCTGCTGCTCGACGAGCCGGCCGCCGGCCTGCCGCACGAGGAGCACGTGGCGTTCGGGCGGCGGCTGCGGCAGGTGCCCGCGCGGTTCGGGGTGTCGGTGCTGCTCATCGAGCACGACCTCGACCTCGTCCGGTCGGTCTGCGACACGCTCACCGTGCTCGACTTCGGCCGGGTGCTGGCGAGCGGGCCGCAGGCCGACGTCCTGGCCGACCCGGCCGTGCTGAAGGCGTACATGGGTGAAACGGAGCTGCTGTGAACGCGTTGCGAGTCCACGGGCTGACGGTGAAGCGCGGAGCCGGCCCGGTCATCCGCGACGTCGACCTGGTCCTCGAACCGGGCCGGATCACGGCGCTGGTCGGGCCCAACGGCGCCGGGAAGACGAGCCTGCTGGAGGCGGTGTCGGGCGTGGTGCCGCCGTCGGCGGGCAGCGTCCACCTGGGCGGGGTGAACGTCACGCGGCACTCCCGGGTGGCGCGGGCCCGGCTCGGGCTGGCCCACATCGAACAGGGCCGCGCGGTGTTCCCCGGGTTGACGGTGCTGGAGAACCTCCGCCTGACCGCCCGCACGCCCGCGGTCGTCGACGAGGTCCTCGGGCTGTTCCCCGAGCTGGAGAAGCGGCGCGACTCCCCCGCGGCCCTGCTCTCCGGCGGCGAGCAGCAGATGGTCGTGCTGGCGCGGGCGTTCGCCGCGCGCCCGGCGTTCCTGCTCATCGACGAGATGTCGCTGGGCCTGGCCCCGGTGGTCTTCACCCGCCTGCTGCCGGTCGTGACGCGGTTCGCGGCCGAGGGTGCGGCGATCCTGCTGGTGGAGCAGTTCACGCACCTGGCCCTCGGCGTCGCGCAGGAGGCGGTGGTGGTCTCGTCGGGCCGCGTCACCTACACCGGTGACGCCCAGACTCTCCTCGACTCCCCCGCCACCCTGCACTCCGCCTACCTGGGCTCGTGAGTGCGTAACAGTGTTAGAACACTGTTACGCACTCACGAGCCGTGGTGTCACATCCCGGCGCGCTCGAAGGCCAGGGTCGGCAGGTCCACGGCGTGGGCCCCGCCGTCGGCGACGAGCACCGCGCCGGTGATGTACGACGACTCCGCCGAGCCCAGGAACCGGACGATCGCCGCGATCTCCTCCGGCTCGGCGGGGCGGCGCAGCGGGACCTCGGCCGTCACGCGGCGGTAGCCCTCCTCGTGGCCGCCGGTGAAGCCCGCCGCCGCGGCGAACTGGTCCATCTCGCCGTCCGCCATCGGGGTGCGGACCCAGCCGGGGCACACCGCGTTCGCCCGCACCCCGCGCGGCCCGAAGTCGCGGGCGATCGAGCGGGTCAGGCCGATCAGCGCGTGCTTGGCGACCGTGTAGCCGGCGACGTTCGGCCCGGCGAACAGCCCGGCCAGCGACGACACCACGACCACCTGCCCGCCCGTCTCGACCAGCGACGGCAGCGCGGCCCGGCAGAACACGAACGCGCTGGAGAGGTTCGAGCGCAGGGCCAGTTCCCACTCGTCGTCGCCGGTGTCGACCACCGACGACAGGCCGTGGCCGCCGGCGTTGGCGACCACGACGTCCAGCCGTCCGTACTTGCCGATGATCTCGGCGATGGCGCTTTCGGCGTCCTCGCGCACGCTCGCGTCGCCGGTGATGACGTGCGCGCCGGTTTCCGCGGCCACCTTCTCGAGGGGCTCGCGACGCCGTCCCAGCACGACCACGCGCGCGCCTTCGCCCGCGTACCGGCGGGCCACCGCCGCGCCGATGCCGGTGCCGCCGCCGGTGATCGCGACGACCTTGCCTGATGAGTCCACTGTGGATCCTTTCCTATGCGGGGAACGCGGAACGCGCCGACATCCCGAAGTCGGCCAGCAGGGCCTGGCCGTTGACCGGCCGCGAAGCCGGGGACGCGAGGAACAGCACCTGCCGGGCGACGTCTTCGGCCGCCTGCACCGGGAACGCCGGATCGTCCAGGAGGGCGCCGAGGTCGGCGCGCGCCATCGGCGTGTCCACCACCGACGGGCAGACGCAGTTGACCCGGATGCCCGGCACCTCGACGGCCAGCGCGCGGGTCATCGCGACCACCGCGCCCTTGGACGCGCAGTAGGGCACCATGCCCGGCGCCGCCGTGAACGCCGAGTCGCTGCCGAGCAGGACCACCGCGCCGCCGTCGGCCAGCCACGGCAGCGCGTGCTTGACCAGCAGGAACTGCCCGGTGACGTTGACCGCGAGGACCCGGGCGACGTCGTCGGCCGTGGTCGCGGACAGCGGCGTGCCGACCGGACCGGAGATCCCGGCGCAGCCGACCACGGCGTCGAGGCCGCCGAAGCCGCGGGCCACGGCGTCGACCGCGGCGGCCAGCGCGGGTTCGTCGGTGACGTCCGCCTCGACGACGCCGGGACCGGCCCTGCGGTCGATGACGCCGACGCGCGCACCCTCGGCGCGGAACGCTTCGGCGCAGGCCAGGCCGATGCCGGACGCGCCGCCGGTCACCAGCACCGCCTTCCCGGCGAGTTCGGTTCGCATGCGCCCATCCTCACCGCGGGCGGCCGCCGGGCGGTTGGCCGCGAGCGCAGCGTTGTTGTCCGGCGCCGCAAGGTCGATGGCGCCCGCGGCGACCGGGGCCGAGACTCGTCAGGGTGAGCACGCCGCACCCCCTCGACCCGCTGACCGCCGCCGAGCTGTCCGCCGGCCGCGCGATCCTCGCCGCGGCCGGGCTGACCGGCGACACGATCCGGGTCCCGCAGGTCCTGCCGGTCGAACCCGCCAAGGCGGAGGTGCGCGCGGGCGGCGGCGACCGCCGGATCCGCTACACGCTCCTCGACACCGCCACCGGCCGCGCCGGCGAGGCCGTCGTCTCGGTGACCAAGGGCGAACTCCTGTCCTGGGACGACTGGGCCGAGGCCGACGGGCAGCCGTCGTACCTGTTCGAGGAATACGCGCTGGCCGAGCAGCTGACGAAGGCGTCGGAGCAGTGGCAGGCCGCGATGGCCCGGCGCGGCCTCGCCGACCGGATCGAGCACGCCTTCTGCGCGCCGCTCGCGCCCGGCTACTTCGGGCGCGAAGACGAGACCGGCCGCGTCCTGCGGTCCCTGACCTTCCTGCGGGAAGACGCCGACGACAGCCCGTGGGCGCACCCGGTCGAAGGCCTGGTCGTGCACCTGAACCTCACCGAGCAGCGCGTGCTGCGCGTCGAGGACGAGGGGGACGTCCCGGTGCCCGCCGAGAGCGGGCGGTACACCGGCGTCCCGGCGCGGACGACGCTCAAGCCGGTCGAAATCACCCAGCCCGCCGGGCCGAGCTTCACCGTTGAAGGCTCCGAAGTGAGCTGGGAGGGCTGGCGGCTGCGCGTCGGCTTCAACGCCCGCGAAGGGCTGACGCTGCACCAGGTGAGCTTCCAGGGCCGGCCGGTCCTGTACCGGGCCTCCGTCCCGGAGATGGTGGTCCCGTACGGGGACGTCGCGCCCGGCCGGTTCTGGATCAGCTACTTCGACGCCGGCGAGTACCAGTTCGGCAAGAACGGCAACGACCTGCGCCTGGGCTGCGACTGCGTCGGCGAAATCCACTACTTCCCGGCCTGGGTGGCCGACGACCGCGGCGAGCCGGTGGAGATCCCGCGCGCGGTCTGCCTGCACGAGGAGGACGACGGGATCCTCTGGAAGCACACCGACCTGGCCGGGCGGCCCGAGGTCCGGCGGTCACGGCGGCTGGTGGTGTCGTCGATCTCCACCATCGGCAACTACGACTACGGCCACTACTGGTACTTCCACCTCGACGGCTCGATCGAGTTCGAGGCGAAGGCCACCGGCATCGTCTTCTGCGGCGCCGGGACACCGGGTGCGGACCAGCCGCACGCCACCGAGCTGGCACCCGGCCTGTTCGCGCCGGTCCACCAGCACCTGTTCTGCGCGCGCCTCGACGTCGAGGTCGACGGCGACCGCACCAGCCTGCACGAAGTCGACGTCGAAGGCGTGCCGACCGGCCCGCGCAACCCGTACGGCAACGCGTTCACCTGGAAGACCACACCGCTGCGGACCGAACGCGAGGCGATGCGCCGGGCCGATCCGGCCCGCGCCCGCGTCTGGGAGGTCCGCAGCGCGTCGCGGGTCAACCGGCTCGGCAAGCCGACCGCCTACCAGCTGGTGCCGCGGCCCTCGGCGACGCTGATGGCGCAGCCGGAGGCGACCGTGCACGCCCGCGCCACCTTCGCCACGCAGCACCTGTGGGCGACGCCGTACCGCGCGGACGAGCGGTTCCCGGCCGGCGAGCGCCCCAACGCCCATCCCGGCGGCGCGGGCCTGCCGGCGTGGACGGCCGCCGACCGCGACCTCGTCGACACCGACCTCGTGCTGTGGCACGTCTTCGGCCCGACCCACGTACCCCGCCCCGAGGACTGGCCGGTGATGCCGGTCGACCGCTCGGGGTTCCTGTTCCGGCCGGCCGGGTTCCTCGACCGCAACCCCGCGCTCGACCTCCCGTCCGGCGACCACTGCGCACACTGAGGACAAGATGACAATCTCCGACACCTCGACCTGGCTGCCGCTCGACGACCCGGCGGAGAGCTGACCATGGCCGCCGACCTGGTGTTGACGAACGCCGTCGTGTACACATTGGACAAGGCGCGACCGTGGGCGTCCTCGTTGGCCGTGGGCGGTGGCAAGGTCGTCGACGACGTCGCCGGCCCGGACACGGAGGTGCTCGACCTCGGCGGTGCGTTCGTCATGCCCGGGCTCGTCGACGTGCACAACCACCACGCGATGGCCGGGCGGGCGGAGCTGTTCGAGCTCACCTTCGGCGCGGACGCCGGGATCGAGGACATCCTGGCCGCCGTCCGCGCGCGAGCCGCGTCGCTGGGACCGGACGAATGGCTCACCGGCGGTGCCTGGGCGTCCACTTTGGTCGCGGAGCTGTCGGTTCCGGCGGCCCGGCGGGCGCTGGACGAGGCCGCGGGCGGACGGCCGGTGTCGTTGTCGGACGACAGCAGGCACAACCGCTGGGTGAGCAGCCGGGCCCTGGAGCTGGCCGGGATCACCGCCGCGACGCCGGACCCGCCCGGCGGGGTCGTCGTCCGCGACGGCGGCGAGCCGAGCGGGCTGCTGCTGGAGGCCGCCGGGGTGCTGGTCGAGCGCGTGATCGCCGGGCTGACCCCGGAGCAGCACCGGCGGGCGTCCCGGCGGGCGATCGAGGTGCTGCACGGCTTCGGGGTCACCGCGTTCCAGGACGCCGGGGTCTCGACCGACATCCTGGGTGCACTCCGCTCGCTGGACCTGGCCGACGAGCTCGACGCCTGGGTGGTGTCGTCGCTGCTGGTCAACGACCCGATCTTCGGCTTCGACCCGATCGGGGCGCCCCTGCTGGAGCTCGCCGTCGAGTACCGCACCGAGCACCACCGGCCGGACTTCGTGAAGATCTTCCTCGACGGCGTTCCACCGACCCGCACGGCGGCGTTCCTGGAGCCGTACCTGCCCGACGACACCCACGGCAGATGCTTCCACGGCGCCACCACGATGCCCCCGGCCGAACTGACCGAGTGGCTCCTCACGGCGGCCGCCGCGGGCTTCTCGGCGAAGGTCCACTGCACGGGCGACGCGTCGGTGCGGCAGTTCCTGGACGCGGTCGAGGAGGTGCGCGCGGCGGGGTACGCCGACACGCGGTTCCAGGTGGCGCACGGGCAGTTCGTGCACCCGGACGACCTGCCGCGGTTCGCCGCGCTGGGCGTGGCGGCGGACATCTCGCCGTTCCTGTGGGTGCCGGGGGTCATCCCGGAGGCGATCGCGGAGGTGCTCCCGGCCGCCCGGGCGGCGCGGATGCAGCCGAACCGGACGTTGCTGGACACCGGCGCCCTGGTGGCCGGTGGCTCGGACTGGCCGGTGAGCGAGTCGCCGAACGCCTGGGAGGGGATCGCGGGCCTGGTGACGCGTGCGGACCCGCACGGCCGCCGCCCGGGGGCGCTCTGGCCGGAGCAGGCGATCACCCTGGCCGAGGCGATCGAGGTGTTCACCCTGGGCGGCGCCCGGGCGTGCGGCCTGGACGACGTGACGGGCGCGTTAACACCGGGGCGATCGGCGGACTTCGTGGTCCTGGACCGCAATCCCTTCCGGACGGCGGAGGTCGCGGAGACGAAGGTCGTGGAGACGTGGTTCGCGGGGCGGCGCGTCTTCCGCCGCTGACCCCCGGCGCCGTCCTCACGCACACTTTCTCCTACACTGGTAGAGAAAACAGTGCGGGAGGTGCCGGGTGCCCAAGATCATCGACCACGACCAGCGGCGCAGCGACATCGTCGACGTCACCTGGGACCTGATCGTGCGGGGCGGGATCGAAGCCGCCACCATGCGGGAGATCGCCGCCGCCGCCGGATTCGCCAACGGGGCCCTGAAGCTCTACTTCCCCAGCAAAGAAGACATCATCGCGGCCACCTACGAGCGAGCCCTCGACATGATGCGCCAGTACGTCGAGCTCGACGGGCTGCGGGGGCTCACCGCGCTGCGCGAGATCTGCGTTTCGTCCATGCCGATCGACGAAGAGCGGATCACCGCCGGGCGGGTGCTGCTCATCTTCTGGCAGATGTCGCTGGGCAACCGGACCATGCACGACAAGTACCTCGAGCACGTCCGCGAGTGGCGCGGGCTGCTGCACCGCTTCCTCGCCGAGGGCCGCGAAGACGGCGACATCGTCACCGCGACCCCCGACGAGCAGATCGTCGACGAGATCGTGCTGCTCAACGCCGGCGCCAACGTGATGAGCCTGGTGGCGGGCGAGTTCTCCACGATCGACCTCCAGCACCGGCACCTGGAGTCCCTCCTGGACCGCCTCACCCGCCCCTGACCTCAGGCGAAGATCCCCCGCAGGTACGCGGCCACCTCGGCGTGCGACCGCGCGGACGCGGGCAGGCCGGTGTACAGGCCGTAGAAACCGTGGATCTGCCCGGCGTACCGGTGCAGGTCCACCGCCACCCCGGCCTCCGCCAGCCGGCGGGCGAACGCCTCCCCCTCGTCACGCAGGACGTCGTACTCCGCCGTCAGCACCAGCGCCGGCGGCAGGCTCGTGAGGTCACCGGCCCGCGACGGCAGCACGTAGGGGTCGTCCAGCGAAGGCGGAGCGTATTGGGCGAAGAAGAACCGCATGGCGTCGGCGGTCATGCCGTAACCCGTCGCGAAGTCCACATAGGACGCATGGCCGTCGTCGGGGTGGCCGAACACCGGGCAGATCAGCACCTGCGCCGCGATCGGCGGGCCGCCGCGGTCGCGGGCCATCAGGGAGACCACTGTGGACAGGTTGCCGCCGGCGCTCTCGCCGCCGACCGCGATCCGGGACGGCGAAACCGCCGGTCCCCCGCCGCCCGCCGCCAGCCATTCCAGCACGGCGTAGCAGTCCTCGGGCGCCGCCGGGTACGGGTCCTCCGGTGCGAGGCGGTACTCGACGGCCGCGACCGCGACCGACGCCGCCGCGCACACCGCGCGGGAGGCGACCTCGTTCTCGTCGATCGAGCCGATCGTCCAGCCGCCGCCGTGGATCCACACGAACACCGGCACCGGGCCCGGCGCGTCCGGCAGGTACAGCCGGACGCGCAGGTCGCCGCCCGGGCCGGGCACGGACACCTCGGTCACCGAAGCCACCGGCGCCAGCGGGCCCGGCTCCGGCCGCGACGCCGCGAACGCCGCCCGCAGCTCGACAGCCGTCATCGGGCGGACGGGCGCGTCGGGGCTGCGGGCCAGCAGCTCCCGCACCGCGGGGTCGAGCCCCATGCTCACACCGCCTCCGCGACGAGGACCCGCGGCGAACCCGGCAGCGTCAGCCGGTTCACCGGCCGCCACCCGGCCCCGGCCAGCCAGCCCCGGACGTCCCGCTCGGGGTACACGACCGTGCCGTCGATGACCAGGTACTCCCCCGCGTGCAGCGCGTCCAGCGCCCGCGGCGAGTCGTCCTCGTCCAGGAAGAAGTCCAGCAGCAGCAGCCGGGCACCCGGCGCCGCCGCCGCCCGCGCGTGCCGCAGGATGGCCCGGTTCTCCTCGACGGAGAACCGGTGGACCACGTGGTTGACCATGACGAGGTCGAACTCGCCCTCGGGTTCGGCGCCCGGGGTCGGTGCGCCGACGACGGTCGTCCGGCCGGCGAACTCCGCGACGGCCGCGGTGACCGAGTCCACCGACCGCGGGTCGTAGACGAAGGTCGCCCGCAGGACGTCGTTCGCATGGAGGGCCTGGAGCGCGAACTCGGCGGAAAGGCCGCCCAGATCCAAGAGGTTCTTGTACCCGCCGAAGTCGAATTCGCGTGCCAGCATGCGCGCGTGCAGGGCGTTATACACCATGACCCCGCCGAGGAAGGTGGTCCAGCGGTCGCCGCCGAGGTCGAGTTCGCCGGGCTCGCCGGTGTCGGTGGTGTGCGCGAACTGCAGCCAGTGCGGGTAGCTGATCGTCTCGAGAAAGGTCAGGAACGGCGCGAGGTCCAGACCTCCTCCGCCGAGGTACTCGGTGGTGTCGGGCGTGAGCGCGTAGCGACCGTCCACGCGGGACAGCAGGCCGCGCGCGGCCAGGGCGTCGCCGAGGATCCGGACGATGTTCTCCGGCTTGCCGGTGCGCTCCGCCAGCTCGGCCGGGCCGAGCGGCCCGGCCGCCAGCGCCGGGAACAGGCCGATCCGGTTGGCGGCGAAGAGCTGCTGGGCGGCCATGTAACCGATGGCGGTTTCCACGATCCGGTCGGGCGCGGCGGGGGTGGGCGTCACGTCGTCCTCCTTGTGTTCGACCCGGACACTCTACATGCGTAGATAAAAGATTCCAGAGACGAATTTTCCCCGTGCAGCAACAAAAAGCCGTGATGTTTCAACTTCCTACGTTCGTAGAATAAAACCATTGACATGGTCCCCGGCCAGTGTCAACATGCGTAGAACTACCCCTGCCGGTGCCCGGCAGTCCGGCCCGCCCCCTCGCGGCGGGCACGAGGAAGGGGAATCCATGACGCTGCTCGAAATCCGGGAGCTCACCGTCGGCGTCGTCACCGACGACACCGAACGCGAACTCGTGCGGGAGCTCTCCCTCGATCTCGGGCAAGGGCGGACGCTCTGCGTGGTCGGCGAGTCCGGCAGCGGCAAGACCGTGACCGCCCTGTCGATCATCCGCCTGCTCGAGTTCGTCGCCCCCGTGCGCACCCGCGGCGAAATCGCCTTCGACGGCGTGGACGTGACGAAGCTGCCCGCCGACGCGATGCGTGCCTACCGCGGACCGCGGATCGGCATGATCTTCCAGGAGGCCCTCGATTCGCTGAACCCGAGCCGCCGCGTCGGCCACCAGCTGGCCGAGGCCTACCGCGAGCCGGGATCGCCGCCCGGGCGGGCGGCCCGCCGCGGCAGCCCGCTGCGCAAGCGGGCCGAGGCCAAGGCGAAGCGGCTGCTGACCGAAGTCGGGCTGACCGACACCGACCGGATCCTGCGGCTGTACCCGCACCAGATGTCCGGCGGCATGCAGCAGCGCGTGATGATCGCGCTGGCCCTGATGGCCGACCCGGACCTGCTCATCGCCGACGAGCCGACGACCGCGCTCGACGTCACCACGCAGGCGGAGATCCTCACGCTGTTCGACCGGGTCCGCCGCGACCACGGCACCGCCTGCGTGTTCATCACCCACGACATGGGCGTCGCCGCGCAGGTCGCCGACCGGATCGCGGTGATGTACCGCGGGCGCCTGGTCGAGGTGGGCTCGCGCGACGAGGTCCTGACGCGACCGAAGCACCCGTACACCCGGGCGCTGCTCGGGTGCGTGCCGCAGCTCGGCGTCGACCGCCGCGACGGGTTCCCCACGATTTCGGCCGCCCTCCTCGAATCGGCCATGGCGGGCGAAGCGACCGAAGCCGTCGAAACCCGGACGCTCAAGGCGCGTCCGGAAAGGAACCACGAAGGGCCCGCGCTGAGCATCACCGCGGTGTCCAAAGTGTACGGACGAAAAGGACGCCGGGTCGAAGCGGTGCGGGACGTCTCCCTGGAGATCCCGCCCGGGGAGTTCTTCGGGCTGGTCGGCGAATCCGGCTCCGGCAAGTCGACCCTCGGCCGGCTGGTGAGCGCGCTGGAACCGCCGACGTCCGGCACGGTCGCCTTCGGCGCGCACGGGATCACCCCGGCCGGGCTCGCCGGTGACGAACGGGCGTTCCGCCGCCGCGTCCAGCTCATCTTCCAGGACCCGCAGAGCTCCCTGGACCCCCGGCACACCGCCGCCCGGATCATCGCCGAGCCGCTCAAGGAGCTCACCCCGTTGCGCGGTGCCGAGCTCGACCGGCGGGTCGCCGACCTGATCGACGAGGTCGGGCTGCCGAAGGACACCGCGGGGAAGCTGCCGTCGCAGCTGTCCGGCGGGCAGCGGCAGCGCGTCTCCATCGCGCGGGCGATCGCCGCCGGGCCCGAGCTGATCGTCGCCGACGAGCCGACGTCGGCCCTCGACGTCTCGGTGCAGGGCCAGGTGATGAACCTGCTGCTGGACCTGCGCCGCACCCGCACGCTGAGCCTGCTGTTCATCACCCACAACCTCAGCCTCGTGCTCTCGGTCGCCGACCGCGTCGGCGTCATGTACCGCGGAGAGCTGATCGAGACCGGCACCCCCGACGAGATCCGCCTCTCCCCGCGGCACGACTACACCCGGCGGCTGCTCGCCGCCAACCCCGACCTGCCCGCCCTCCCCCACACAGGATCGACGCGCCCATGAAGAGAACTCCCCTGCTCGCCGCCCTCGCCGCCGCGGCCACCCTGCTCGCCGGCTGCATGGGCAGCGCCGGAACGGCCCCGGCCGCCGACGGGCCGCCGGTCCGCGGCGGCAACCTCACCGTCGCCGTCCCGACCGATCCGCAGTCGCTCGACATGGTCGCCAACCCCGGCCAGGTGACCGCGCAGATCGGCAACATGATGTACGAGAAGCTGTTCGAGGTCGACCAGCACTTCGTCGCCCGGCCGATGCTCGTCGACACCTACACGACCAGCCCGGACCGGCTCGCCTACACGTTCAAGCTGCGCCAGGGCGTCACGTTCCAGGACGGCAACCCGCTGACCGCGAACGACGTCGTGGCGAGCCTGCAGCGCTGGCAGAAGAGCCACCGCACCGGGCAGCTCGTCACCCCGGACATCGACGCGATCACCGCGCCCGACCCGGCGACGGTGGCCATCAAGCTCAAGCGGCCGCGCTACCCGCTGATCGACGAACTGGCCGGTGCGGGCACCGAGATCTACGAGGCGAAGAACCTGGCAGGCCTGCCCGCCACCGGGTTCGGCCAGGACAAGGCCGTCGGCACCGGCCCGTACAAGCTGAAGAGCTGGGACATCGGCCAGCAGCTGGTGCTCCAGCGCTACGACGGCTACAAGTCGCGGCCCGAAGAGGACTGGGGCGGCCAGGCCGGCGCCAAGCACGCCTACCTCGACACGGTCACCTACAAGGTCGTCGGTGATCAGGACGCGCTGATCAACGGCCTGCAGACCGGCCAGTGGGACCACGCGATGCCGGCCAACGACCAGTACGAACAGCTCAAGGCCAACCCGAACCTGGTGGTGCACAACCTGCCCGGCGGCAACGAGAACGTCGTCATCCCCAACTTCAACCCCGGTTCGAAGTTCGCCGACCCCCGGGCCCGCCAGGCGCTGAACCTCCTGCTGGACAAGCCCGCCATCAACGCGGCGACCGGGGGCAGCAAGGACCTGACCATCGAGACGGGCGCGTTCGCCTCGCCGGACAACAAGGCGTCCTACTCGACGGCCGGTGAGTCGGTCTACCGGCAGTACGACCCGGCGCGCGCGAAGGAACTGCTCGCCGAGGCCGGGATCACGACCGGCGCGACGATCCACATCGTCACCACGAACTCCTACCCCGAGTTCGGCAAGTGGGCCGTGCTCATCCAGGACGCGCTGGGCAAGATCGGGCTGCAGACCAAGATCGACACCTTCGACTTCGCCACCATGCTCGGCACCCTGACCAAGGACCCGGGCGGCTGGGACATCACCACGCTGTTCTTCGACTCGTCGCTGACCTCCCCCGCCCAGATGCCGGCGCTCACCCTCGGCACGCTGAATGGCTCGTCGTCGCCGGAGCTCGACGGGCTGCTGGCCGAGTTCAACGCCTCGACCACACCCGAGCAGGCCAAGGCCGTCATCGACAAGCTCCAGGCGTTCACCTGGAAGCAGCTGTCGGTGATCACGCTGAGCCAGTCGAAGCTCTGGGCGGCCTACACCCCGCGGCTCAAGGGCTACGGCGACTTCTACCGGGTGTTCTGGAACTCCTGGCTGGCCGCATGACCGGGGTCCTGCTGCGCCGGCTGCGCGACCTGGCGATCATCCTGGTCATCGTCGGCACCATGATGTTCTTCGTCATCCGGCTGATCCCGGGCGACCCGGCCCAGGCCATCCTCGGCCCGACCGCGCGCCCGGCCGACGTCGCCGCGCTGCGCACGAGCCTGGGCCTCGACGGCTCGCTCTGGCAGCAGTACCTGAGCTGGGCCGGGCACGTGCTGCGCGGCGACTTCGGCACGTCGATCACCTACCACCAGCCGGTGCTCGACGTCGTCGCCGCGCACATCGTGCCGACGCTGACGCTCGCCGTGCTGTCGACGATCATCAGCTTCGTCCTGTCGGTGGCGATCACGGCGTGGCAGGCGGTGTCGCCGCGCAACCTCGTGGCCCGCGCGCTCGACCGGCTGTCCTCGCTCGGGATGGCGATGCCGGACTTCTGGATCTCGCTGGTGCTGGTGCTGGTGTTCTCGGTGACGCTGCGGTGGTTCCCCTCCAGCGGCTACCACGACCTGCTCACCGACCCGGTGGCCGCGGTGCCGGCGCTGGTGCTGCCGGTGGCCGTGCTCGTCATCGGGCAGACGGCGCTGTTCGTGCTCACCCTGCGCGAGAGCGTGCTCGGCGAGCTGCCGCTCGCCTACCTGCGGACCGCCCGCGTCAAGGGCCTGCCGGAGCGGCGGGTCATGCTCGAGCACGTCCTGCCGAACGCGCTGATGCCGCTGGTGACGCAGCTGGGGAGCAACTTCGCCATGCTCGTCGGCGGCATCGTGATCATCGAGTCGATCTTCGTGGTACCCGGCCTCGGGCACCTGCTCATGGGTGCGGTGTCCACCCGCGACTTCCCGCTCATCCAGGGCGTGACGTTGTTCGTCGCGGTGCTGTTCGTGGTGGTCAACCTGCTGGTCGACCTCTCGTACGCGCTGCTCGACCCGAAGGTGCGTGTCGCATGAGCCTCGCCGTCGCCGAACCCGCCACCGCGGTGGACGCTCCCCCGCCGGGGCGCGCGGCCCGGGTGTTCCGGCGCAACCGGACCCTCGTCGTGTGCTCGGTCCTGCTCGGCCTGATCGTGCTGACCGTGGTCGTGCTGCCGTTCTTCCTGCCGAGCGTCAGCGCGACCGATCCGGTGCACCGCCTGCTGCCGCCTTCGGGCGCGCATCCGCTCGGCACCGACTCGTTCGGCCGGGACGTGCTGGCCCGGCTGGTGTCCGGCGGCCGCGCGTCGCTGGGGCTGTCGGCGCTGATCACGGTGTGCGCGGCCTTCTCGGGGATGCTGATCGGCCTGGTGAGCGGGTTCTACCGGGCCGCCGACGCGGTACTGATGCGGCTGATGGACGCGTGGATGTCGTTCCCGGCGATCATCCTGGCGATGGCACTGGCCATCGCGCTGGGCGCGAGCATCTGGACCGAGCTGATCGCGCTGACGGTGATCTTCACGCCGTTCACCGCCCGGGTGATCCGCAGCCGCGTGCTCGGCATCGCCGGGCGGCAGTACATCGGCGCCGCCCGCGTGTCCGGGATGAGCCGCGGCAAGATCCTGCTGGTGCACGTGTTCCCCAACGTGCTGCCGCTGGCGCTGGTCCAGGTGGTGATCCTGGCCGCGGCCGCGATGCTCGTCGACGGCGCCATGAGCTTCCTCGGCCTCGGCATCGCCCCGCCCACGCCGACCTGGGGCAACATGATCGCCGAGGGCCGGTCGTACCTGGTCACCGCGCCGTGGCTGGTCGTCGTGCCCGGCGTGACGATCATGGTCTGCGTGCTGCTGCTCAACCTCGCCGGCTCCGCGCTGCGGATCGCCGTCGACACCCGTGCCCGGACGCTCGGCGAGCTGCAGCGCCTGCGCCGGGCTTCGTGAGAAAGGACCTCCTTGACGCTCACCTCCCTTGCCGTCCGCCGGTTCGCCCCCGAAGGCCCGCCCGTCGGGCCGCCGGTGCTGCTGCTGCACGGGTTCGCCTCCGACGGGCCCACCGACTGGATCAGCACGGGCTGGCCGTCGGCGCTCACCGCCGCGGGCCGTCCGGTGCTGGTGCCCGACCTGCCCGGCCACGGCTCCAGTCCGGCGCTCGCCGACACGACTCCGAAGGCGATCGCCGGGGAACTCGCGGCCGCGGTGGGCCATGTGTCCGAAGTGGACGTCGTCGGCTACTCGCTCGGGGCGCGGCTGGCGTGGGAACTGCCCGCGGTGCTGCCGGTCCGGCGGCTGGTGCTGGGCGGGATCAGCCCGCACGAGCCGTTCGGCGCGGTCGACGTCGAGGCCGCGCTGGCCTTCGCCGGCGGCGGGCGGCTGCCGGCCGACCCGCTGACGGCGGCGATCGCCCGGATGATCACCGCGCCCGGCCGCGACCCGGCCGCCCTCGCCCGGTGCATCGAGGGTTTGCGGCGAGAGCCGTTCGCGCCGGAGGCGGGCACCCTCACCGTGCCGACGCGGTTCGTCGCGGGCCGGGACGACCCGGTCAGCCAGGGCATCGAAACCCTCGTCGCCCTGGTGCCGGGCAGCGACCTCCTGACGGTCCCCGGCGACCACGGCGGCGCCCTGCGCGGCGCCCCCTTCCGCACCGCGGCCCTCACCTTCCTCACCACCCCTGACCGCCCTCGTGAGTGAGAAACAGTGTTAGAACACTGTTTCTCACTCACGAGGGTTCACCAGGAGCCGTCGGGATTGACGGCTTGGTCGAGACGGAGGTGGTCGAGGGCCGCGCGGATTTCGGGGCCGTGTTCGCGAGCCAGGAGGAGCGCGCCGAGGTTGTCGGTCAGCTGCTCCACGCGGCTCACTCCGAACAGGACGTTCGCCACCGGTTCGTACGCCAGGCAGAAGGCCAGCGCGAGCTGGGCGCGGGTGGCGCCGAAGTCCGCCGCGACGCGGCCGACCTCCGCGGACGCGTCCACGATGGCCGACCGGATGCCGCCGACGTCCGCGCCGATCTTCCGGCTCGGGGACGCATTGCCCAGCAGCACTCCGCCTTCGAAGACGTCGGAGGCCTGCAGCGCCAGCCGCCCACTCGTGAAGTGCTTGCGGTAGGGCTCGCCTTCGGCCATCGAGCGGCGGGCGATCGAGTACTTCAGCTGGGCGAACTCCGGCCCCGGGAGACCTTCGCGATCCGCGAACTCCAGTGCCGCGTCCAGGTCCGCGGCGAGCCAGTTGTTGACGCCCCAGCCGCCGATCCGCCCGGCCCGGATCTGCTCCGCGACCTCGGTGACGACCCGCGGGACGTCCGGCCGCTCCCGGTAGTCGCCCACCACGACCAGATCCGCGTACCCCGTGCCGATCCGGCCCAGCGACGTCCGGAGCTGCTCGGCGAAGCCGCTGCGGGGGTAGTCCCAGAGCCAGAGCTTGCCGCACAGCACGTAGTCCTCGCGCGCGATCCCGGCTTGCCGCACGGCCTCGCCGAAAAGGATGTCGGTGCGCGAGTTCTCCGCGTGCGGGCCGAAGTCGTAGTGGGCGACGTCGAACAGGGTCACGCCGGCGTCGACGGCCGTCCTGAGCAGCCGGACGGCGTCGCCGAAGTCCATCCGGTCCCAGGTGTTCCACGAGCCGAGGCCGAAGGCCGATCTTCCGAGCACGGGTTTTCCTTTCGCCGCAGCACATCTTTCATCTACGATTGTAGAATGAAAACACGGGTTGTGGTGGTCACGGGTGGCGCGAGCGGAATCGGCCGCGGGGTCGCCGAAGGATTTCTCGCCGCGGGCGACCGGGTGGTCCTGGCCGATGTGGACGCCCGGGCCGCGCACGACGCCGGTCGCGAGATCGGCGCCGAGCACGTCGAACTGGACATCGCGGACCCGGCGTCGGTCGAGGCGGCGGCCGCCCTGGTGGCGGACCGGTTCGGGCCGGTGGACGTGCTGGTCAACAACGCCGGGCTGGCCGGGGGCGGTGGTCCGCTGACCGGCCTGGACGTCGAGGTCTTCGACCGCTGCCTGCGGGTCAACTTCCGCGGCACGTTCCTGATGACCCGCGCAGTGGGCGCGCACATGGCCGCGGCCGGGACGCGCGGGGCGATCGTGAACATCTCCTCGATCGGCGCCCGGCAGCCGACGCCCGGGCTCGGCCACTACGAAGCCACCAAGGCGGCCGTCGACGCCCTGACCCGGTCCGCCGCCCTGGAACTGGCTCCACACGGGATTCGCGTCAACGCGGTCGCACCCGGACCGGTGCTGACGCCGATGACGGCGGGGTTCGCCGCGGACCCCGCCGCCCGCGCGGCCTGGGAGGCCCGGATCCCGCTGGGCCGCATCGCCGCCGTCGGCGACATCGTCCCGGCGGTGGTGTTCCTGGCCTCGCCCGCCGCCGGGCACATCACCGGGGTGAGCCTGGCGGTGGACGGCGGCCAGCTGCTCACCTGACTATCCCTTGTGGACGATCCGGCCGCCGGTCACGGTCAGCTCGACGGTGACCGACGGCAGGTCCGCCAGGGCGACACCCAGCGGATCGGCACCGAGGACGCAGAAGTCGGCCACCTTGCCCGGTTCCAGGGACCCCTTCCACGCCGCGGATCCGTCCTGTGCCGCGGCTTCGGTCGTGTAGCAGCGGAGCAGGCGCGCGGTGAGCCCGGGCGTGACACCTCGCGCGCCCAGCAGCTCCCCCGCGGCCGCGAGGTGGACGCGCCAGTCGGGCGTGACGACGGGCGCGTCGCTGCTCAGCGTGAGCGGCACGCCGAGGTCGAGGATGTCCCGCAACGGCCACGCCTTCGCGGCGACGTCCTCGCCGAGCGCGGTGGCGACCATCGGCCGCATCGCGGTGGCGATGGCCGGTTGCGTGGTCAGCCCGACGCCCCGGGCGGCCATCCGCCGCAGCTGGGCCGGGGTGACGAGGTCGCCGTGCACGAGGTGGTCGCCGGCCCGCAGGTGCTCGAGGGCGGCTTCGATGCTGCGTTCGCCGGTGGCGTGGACGCCGACCACCAGACCGGCTTCGTGGGCCAGCGAGATCATCTTCGCCAGGTTGGCCGCGCGCCCGTCGTCGTCGGGACCGTCGACGAGCAGGGTTCCGCGCGTGCCGTCGGCGTAGCAGTGGTGGGTCCAGGCCGTGCGCATCGGCGGGATGCCGTCGGCGAAGATCTTGACGCCGGTGACGGCCAGCCATTCCGGGTCCGCCGTCGGCACCGGCGTGGCCAGGCCACGCTCGAAGTCCCCCAGCGAACTGGCGCCGTCGAGGAGACCGAACAGGCGCAGCACGGTGACCCGGGCCCGCAGCCGCCCTTCGCGGTGCAGGGCCGCGTACTCGTCGAGGACGTCCGCCGAGAAGCAGCCGGTCTCGCCCGGGCCGAGGCCGGGCTCGGTGTAGCTGGTGATGCCGAGCGCCGCACAGACGTCACCGGCCCGCAGGATCGCGGCCCGCCGGTCTTCCGCGGTGACGACCGGGGTTTCCTCGTACGGCACGCCGAGCAGCGGGTGCGGCCACCGGGCGCCGAGCCAGGTCGCGTGCAGGTGGGCGTCGTTGATGCCCGGCAGCACCGTGCGGCCGACGAGGTCCAGCACCTCGGTGCCCGGTCCGATGTGGCCGGTCAGGTCGCCGCCGGTCGCGGCGATCCGGCCGTCGCGCACCGCGAGACCGGTGACCGTGCCCGCGGGGCCGAAGGTGTGCACCACCCCGCCGTGGACGACCAGGTCCGCCGGGTGGTTCCGTTGCGCCGTCATGGTTTCCTCCCGGCCCTGGACTTTTTCTTCCACGACTGTAGACTAAAAAGATGGCCCTGCCCACCCACACGGAGGCCGCCGTTCTCACCGGCCACCGCGCTCCCCTCGAACTGCGCGAGCTCCCGCTGCCCGAAGAGCCCGAGCCCGGTGCCGCGCTCGTGCGGCTCACCTGCACCACGTTGTGCGGCACCGACGTCCACCTGTGGTCGGGGCAGATGAGCCTGCCCGGCATGCTCCCGATGGTGCTGGGCCACGAGATGGTCGGCGAAGTCGTCACCACCGGGCCGGGTACCACCGACACCCTCGGCCGGGAGATCAAGCCGGGCGACCGCATCGGCTGGTCCGAGTCGACGTGCGGGAGGTGTTACGGCTGCGCGGTTCTGCGCGAGCCGGTCGCCTGCGAGCACCGCGGCTACGGCTTCCTCCAGCGCGCCGACCGGTTCCCGTACGCCACCGGCGGCCTGGCCCGGTACTGCTACGTGACGCCCGGCGCGGCGAAGCTGCTGTTGCCGGACGACGTCCCGGACACGTGGGCGTCGATGTCCGGCTGCGCGGGCAAGACCGTGCTGCGCGCGGTCGCCCGGTCCGGCGGCATCCGTCCGAACGCGACAGTCGTGGTCCAGGGCGCGGGCGCGCTCGGCGTGTTCGCCACGGCGGTCGCCCGTCTCTGCGGCGCCGGGGTGGTGATCACCGTCGGCGGCCCGCAGTCGCGGCTGGCCGTGGCCGAACGGTTCGGCGCCACCGCGACCGTCTCCGTCGAGTCCACTCCGGACGAACGCGTCGAGCGGGTGCGCGAGCTGACCGGCGGCCGCGGCGCCGACCACGTCTTCGACTTCGCGGGCGGCCCGACGATCGGCGAGGAGGCCGTCGCCTTCGCCGCCCAGCGCGGGACGGTCGCCCTCGTCGGGTCGACCGGTCCGGTGCCCGTCCCGGTGCCGCTGGGCACGGTGATGGGCAAGGAGCTGACCCTCGCCGGTTCCCTCAACGGCGACATCGCCGACTACCACCGTTCGGTCGGGTTCTTCCGCGCCTTCGCCGATCGGATGCCGTGGGACGAGCTGTTCAGTCCGCCGGTCGGGCTGGCCGGCGCGTCCGCCGCCGTCGAGTCGATGTCCCGGCTCGGCGAGCTCAAAGCCGTCATCGACCCCCGACTGCCCTAGGAGGGTTCCCCGTGCCCATCCCCCAGCGCCGCATCGGCCGCGACGGCCCGCGCACCGGCGTGCTGTCCCTCGGCTCGTGGCACACCTACGACCGGATGGACTTCCGCGAAGCCGTTTCGCTGCTGCGGACCGCCGTCGACGCCGGGATCACGCTTTTCGACGTCGGGGTGTACGGCCTGCCCGGCAGCCCGCCGGTGTTCACCGACGTGCTGTTCTCGGCCATGGTCCGGGCCGCCGGCCTGCGCCGGGACGACTACCTGCTCTCGGCCAAGCTGTGGCTGGAGGGCTATCCGGAGCACAGCCTGCGCGCCCAGCTGGAGAACGCGTTCTTCCGCGCCGGTGTCACCCACGCCGACCTGGTGATCCTCGGCGACCTCCGGCGCGCCGACACCGACCTGCACGCCCTCGTCACCGACCTCGCCGAGTTGCACGACGCGGGGCTGATCGGGCAGTGGGGCGTCAACAATTGGTCGGCGTCGGCGATCAAGGCCGTGCACGGCTTCGCGGCCGCGGACGGTGTCCCGGGCCCCGCGATCGCCCAGCTGAAGTACAGCGTCGCCCGGCGGTCCATTCCGGACGGTGCCCCGTTCGCCTCGGTCTTCGAGCTCGGGGTGTCGCTGCAGGCGTCCGACGTCTTCGAGGGCGGGGTGCTGCTCGGGAAGGGCGGGCGCCAGGTCGGCCGCGACCCCGGTGACGTCCGGCAGCGGATCGCGGACTCGGCCGGGGAGCTCGCGAAGGTGGCCGAGAGCGTCGGAGCGACCCCGGCCCAGCTGTGCCTGGCGTTCACCCTGACGCACCCGGCGAACACGACGACGTTGTTCGGCGCCACGAGTGTGCGGCAGCTCGAGGACAACCTGAAGGCGGTCGCGCTGGCCGAGCGGGTGGGCGCGGCGGCGCTGCGGGCGCTGGTGGAACCGTTCTGGGCGGATCGGGACGCCGTCGATCCGGAGGGGCCGTGAACCTCTCCGCCGAGACGCTCCCCGCGATCCGCGCGTCCTTTCGCAACCCCACCCCGCCGGAGGCCATCGGCGACCGGGACATCACCTGGTCGGACCACACGCTGGACGGCGGGGTCGTGGTCACGGTGCTGCAGCCCCGGCACCCGCGGCCGGACGCACCGGGCCTGTACAGCATCCACGGCGGCGGGATGGTGATGGACGACCGGTTCGCCGACCTGCCGCGCCTGGTGCCGTTGATCGAGGAGTTCGGGTTCGTCTGCGCGACCGTCGAGTACCGGCTCGCGCCCGAGCACCCGCACCCGGCGCCGCTCGAAGACTGCTACGCGGGCCTCGTGTGGTTCGCCTCGGCCTTCGGCTTCGAGCGGCTCGTCGTCGGAGGTGGCAGCGCGGGCGGCGGGCTCAGCGCCGGGGTGGCGCTGCTGGCCCGCGACCGCGGCGGGCCGGCGCTGGCCGGGCAGCTGCTGCTGTGCCCGATGCTCGACGACCGGACGTCGGCCGACCTCCCGGACCTCGTGTGGACGAAGGAAGCCAACGACTTCGGCTGGCGCAGCCTGCTGAACGGGCAGGTTTCGCCGTACGCGGCCCCGGCGCGGATGGCGGACCTGAGCGGCCTGCCGCCGGCCTTCGTCGAGGTCGGCGGCGCAGAGCTGTTCCGCGACGAAGACGCGGCCTACGCCCAGCGGCTGGCCCGAGCGGGGGTGCCCACCGAGCTGCACGTCTGGGCGGAGGCCCACCACGGCTTCGACCGCTTCGCCCCGGAGGCGGAGGTCACCCGCGCGGCCTTGGCCGCGCGCTCCTCCTGGCTGCGGCGGCTGCTCACCCCGGGGGTCGTGAGTGGTAAGGCGGGTTAGAACCCGCCTTACCACTCACGACCGGCTTGCGCCGAGGAGGAAGTGGGCGGCCTGCTCGCCGACCAGGACCGCCGGGGCGTTGGTGTTGCCCGTCGTCACGCGGGGCAGCACCGACGCGTCGGCGACCACCAGGCCCTCGAGGCCGTGGACCGCCAGCCGCGGGTCCACGACCGCGTCCGGGCCGGTGCCCATCCGGCAGGTGCCGACCTGGTGGTGGTACGTGATCGCCGTCCGGCGGACGTACTCGCGGACGTCTGTGCCCGGCGCCGGGTACCGCGGCCGGGCGCCCCACTCCCCCGCCAGCGCCGGCGCGCGGCCGACCTCGAGGCACTGCTGCACCGACGCCACCAGGCTCTCGAAGTCCGCCGGTGCGGACAGGGCGGCGAGGTCGATCAGCAGTTCGTCGTCGGGCGAGGGCCCGGACAGCTTCACGCTGCCCCGGCTCTCCGGCGTGACCATGCCCGCCATCAGCGAGAACCCGGTCGGCGGCCCGGACATCCACGGCTCGTACATCGGCACGCTGAAGCAGATCGGCTGGGTGTCGGGCACCGCGAGGCCGTCCCGGCTGCGCCAGAACCAGTGCACCTGCGTCACCGGACGGCCCGGCGCGGGCACGACCTCGCGGGTGGTCGAGAAGATGACCGGCGAGAGCAGGTGATCGTGCAGGTTGCGCCCGACACCCGGCAAGTCCGCGACGACGTCGAGGCCGAGCGCGCGCAGCTCGTCCGCCGGGCCGACACCGCTGCGGAGCAGGATCGCGGGCGAGGCCAGCGCCCCCGCGGCGAGCACCACCAGGTCCGCGGAGAGCTCCTGCAGCACACCGCCGAGCGAGACGACGACACCGGTCACGCGGGAGCCGGAGAACCGCAGCCGGTGCACCAGCGCTCCTGTGTGGACGGTCATCCGGGAAGCCACCGGCGAACCGTAGGCGTGCCAGGTGTTGAACCGCCGCCCGCCGCGCAGGGTGATCCGTTCGACGGACACGCCGTCCAACACCCCGGCGTTGTAGTCCGGGTTCAGTGGCAATCCGGTCGCAACACAGGCGTCCACTATGGACTGCTGGATCGGGTGCAGCGGCTCGTTCGGGACGACCTCCAAGAGGTCCTTCTCGATCCGCGCGAACACCGGCTCGACGTCGGCCCAGGTCCAGCCGGGCAGGCCCCAGCCGTCGTAGTCGGCCGGGGCGCCGCGGACCCAGATCATCGCGTTGAGGGCGTGCGACCCGCCGAGCACCCGGCCGCGCGGCAGGTGCAGCCGCCGTCCGGCGGCGTGCTCCTGCGGAACCGTGTACAGGTCCCAGTCTTCGGGACCGTGCCACAGCTCCCCCGCCCGGGCCGGGTCGTGGATGGCCGGGTTGACGTCCTCGCCCCCGGCCTCCAGCAGCGTCACCGCCGCGCCCGCGTCCACCAGCCGCCGCGCCACCACCGAGCCGGCCGAGCCGGCGCCCACCACGATCACGTCCATGCGGCCCAGCGTGGCGCGCGGCCCGGAACCCGCGCGGGATCCCTTCGCGGTCGGTCAACGGGCGTGCGGGAGCGGACAAGACCCGTGGCGGGCCGGCGGCCGATACTCGGTTCACCCCAGGCCGAGGAGGACACCGGGATGGCGACACGCCTCTGCATCGACGGACAGTGGACCGAAGCCGGTGGCGGCGCGCTCCCGACCCGCGACCCGGCCACCGGCCGGATCCTCGAAGAGGTCGGCACGGCTTCACGGGCCGACGTCGACGCCGCCGTCGCGGCCGCCCGGCGAGCGCTTTCCGCGCCCGGGTGGGCCGGGCTGCTGCCGATCCGGCGCGCCGCCCTGCTGTTCCGGCTGGCCGACCTCGTCGAGCAGCACCACGAGGAGCTGGCCCGGCTGGAAACCCTGGACCAGGGCCAGCCGATCGGGGTGTCCCGGCAGGTGAGCGTGACCGGCGCGGCGGAGCACTTCCGCTACTTCGCGGGCTGGGTCACCAAGCTGCAGGGCACCACGAACCCGGTGTCCTTCCCGGACACCCTGCACTACACCCGCCGCGAGCCGGTCGGGGTGAACGCGCTGATCACGCCGTGGAACTTCCCGCTGATGATCCTCGCCTGGAAGCTCGCCCCCGCGCTGGCCACCGGCAACACCGTGGTGATCAAGCCCAGCGAGGTCACGCCGCTGACGAGCATCCGGCTGGTCGAGCTGGTGCACGAGGCCGGGATTCCGGCGGGCGTGGTCAACCTCGTCACCGGCGACGGCGCCGTCGGCGCTCTCCTGACCGAGCACCCGGACGTCGACCACGTCTCCTACACCGGGTCCACGGCGGTCGGGAAGCTGATCACGGCGGCGAGCGCGGCGTCCAACCTCAAGCGGCTCACTCTCGAACTCGGTGGGAAGGCCCCGAGCATCATCGCGGCCGACGCCGACATCGACGCCGCCGTCGCGGGCAACCTCGCCGGCGCGACGCTCAACACCGGCCAGGTCTGCGCCGCGTACACGCGCTTCTACGTCGACCGCAAGCGCGAGCAGGAATTTGTCGACAAGCTGGCCCGCGGCCTGGAAGGTCTGCGGCTCGGGCCCGGCACCGAGGAGACCACGCAGGTCGGGCCGCTCGTGTCCGAGAAGCACCGCGAACACGTCGACTTCCTGGTCAGCACCGGCCGCGACCAGGGCGCCGACCTGGTGACCGGCGGGAACCCGGTCGACGGCGACGGCTACTTCTACACCCCCACGCTGTTCGCCGGCGTCCGCGACGACATGGCGATCATGCGCGAGGAGATCTTCGGCCCGGTGCTCGCCGTGACGGCCTACGACGACGGCGACGAGCCACTGGCCCGCGCCAACGACACCGAATACGGCCTGGCCGCCACGGTGTGGACCCGAGACATCCGCACGGCGCAGCGCTACGCGGACGGCCTCCGGGCCGGCGCGGTGTTCGTCAACATGCCCCCGATCCCGGACATGGCGGCGCCGTGGGGCGGGTACAAGGCGTCCGGCTGGGGCCGCGAGATGGGCCCGTGGGCTCTCGACGCGTACACCGAAACCAAGTCTGTCTGGCTCCACTACGGCAACTGATGGGGGTCTCCCCGCGCCGTAGATCGTATATTATTTGAAATACTTTATCTCGAACCGGCAGGCAGGACCACCGATGACGCCTCCCCCGCAGCGGCCCGGCAAGATCATCGCGCTGCACCTCAACTACCGCTCCCGCGCCGCCCAGCGCGGCCGGGTACCGGAGCAGCCGTCGTACTTCCTCAAGCCCCCGACGTCCGTCGCGGCGAGCGGCACCGCCCTCGAACGACCGGCCGGCACCGAGCTGCTGGGCTTCGAAGGCGAGATCGCGCTCGTCATCGGCCGCACGGCCCGCCGCGTCACGCCCGAAGAGGGCTGGTCGCACGTCGACGGCGTCACCGCGGCCAACGACTTCGGCGTCTACGACCTGCGGTACGCCGACAAGGGCAGCAACCTGCGCGCCAAGGGCGGCGACGGCTTCACCCCGCTCGGGCCGTCGGTCCTGCCCGCGGCCGCCGTCGACCCGGCGGCCCTGCGGCTGCGGACCTGGCTCAACGGCGAACTCGTCCAGGAGGACACCACCGCCGACCTGCTCTTCGGCTTCGGACGGCTGGTCGCCGACCTCTCGCAGCTGATCACGCTCGAACCCGGCGACGTCGTCCTGACCGGGACGCCCGCGGGAGCGTCGGTCGCGGTCCCCGGCGACGTGGTCGAAGTGGAGGTCGACGGCGGCGGCCACACCACCGGCCGGCTCGTCACCCCGATCACCGAGGGGACCGTCCCCTTCGGACCGTACGGTGCGCTCCCCCGCATCGACGAGCAGCAGCGCGCGGACGCGTACGGGACCGCCGAGCCGCGGTTCGAGCTGACGGCCTCCTTGAAGCAGCGGATCGAATCCGTCGGCACCGCCACCCTGTCGGCCCAGCTGCGCAAGCGCGGGTACAACGCCGTGTCGATCGACGGGCTCACCTCGACCAGGCCCGGCGCCCGGCTGACCGGTCGCGCGCGGACCCTGCGGTACCTGCCGTACCGCGAGGACCTGTTCACCGCCCGCGGCGGCGGCTACAACGCGCAGAAGCAGGCGATCGACAGCCTCGGCCCGGGTGACGTCCTGGTCATGGAGGCCCGCGGCGAACGCGGCACCGGCACGGTCGGCGACATCCTCGCGCTGCGCGCCCAGGTGCGCGGCGCCGCCGGGATAGTCACCGACGGCGGGGTCCGCGACCTGGCCGCGGTGTCCGCTTTGGACATTCCCACCTACCACGCCGGGCCGCACCCGGCGGTGCTCGGCCGTCGGCACGTGCCGTGGGACGTCGACGTCGCCATCGCCTGCGGTGGCGCCGCGGTCCGCCCGGGCGACGTCATCGCCGGCGACGGTGACGGCGTCCTGGTCATCCCGCCGGACCTCGTCGAAGAAGTCGTCGACGCGGCGATCGAGCAGGAGCTGCAGGAGACGTTCATCGCCGAGCGGGTCGCCGACGGCGAGCGCGTCGAAGGCCTCTACCCGATGGGCGAGCACTGGCGCGGGAGGTACGCGGCATGGCGCGCGAACCGGTGAACGGCACCACGATGAGCAAGTCGCGGATCGCCTACGAGTGGATCAAGGCCCGGATCGCCGACGGCACCTTCTCTCCCGGCTACCGCCTGGTCCTCGGCCAGCTCGCCCAGGAGCTCGGCGTCAGCGTGGTGCCGGTCCGCGAGGCGATCAGGCTGCTGGAGGCCGAGGGCCTGGTGACCTTCGAGCGCAACGTCGGCGCCCAGGTCGCGATGGTCGACGAGAGCGAGTACCAGCACACGATGCAGACCCTCGCGCTGGTCGAGGGCTACGCCGCCGCGCTCGCCGCGCCGGTCCTCCCGCCGGGCACGCTGGCGAAGGCCCGCGCGCTGAACACCGAGCTGGCCGGCTGCCTCGGCGACTTCGAACCCGCGAAGTTCACCGGCCTCAACCGCGACTTCCACGCCGTGCTGTTCGAAGCCTGCCCCAACCCGCAGATTCTCGACCTCGTCCGCCGCGGCTGGGACCGGCTCGGCCGCCTGCGCAGCTCGACCTTCAGCTTCGTGCCCGGCCGCGCCCGCGACTCGGTCGCCGAGCACGAAACCATCCTCGGCCTGCTCGAACGCGGCGCGCCGGGCCCGGAGATCGAACAGGCCGTCCGCGCCCACCGGCTGGCCACCCTGGACGCCTACCTGGCCTACCGCCGCCACTGACGCACGAAGGGAAACTTATGCGATTCCGCTCCGACCCCCGGGCCATCCGCGGGTCGATCGCGCCCCTGATCACGCCGTTCACCGCCGAGGGGGCCGTCGACCACGACGGCCTGAAGAACCTCGTGCGCTGGCAGCTGGCTTCGGGTACGCACGGCATCTCGATCGGCGGTTCCACCGGCGAGCCCGGCTCCCAGACGGTGGCCGAACGCGCCGAGGCGATCCGGACGGTGGCCGCCGAGGTCGGCGACCGCGTCCCGTTCGTCCCCGGAACCGGCTCGGCGAAGCTCGACGAAACCCTGGAACTCACGGCGGCCGCGCGCGCCGCCGGGGTCGACGCGGCGCTGGTCATCACGCCGTACTACGCGCGGCCGACGCAGGACGCCCTGTTCGTCTGGTACCGCACGGTCTGCCGCGAGTTCCCGGACCTGCCGATCATCGCCTACAACGTGCCGAGCCGGACCGCGGTCGACCTCGCACCCGAGACCGTCGCGCGGCTCTACCGCTCGTGCGACAACTTCGCCGGGATCAAGGAGACGACGAAGGACTTCGAGCACTTCTCGCGGGTGCTGCACCTGTGCGGCCGCGACCTGGTCGTGTGGTCCGGGATCGAGCTGCTCTGCCTGCCGCTGCTGGCCCTCGGCGGCGCCGGGTTCGTCAGCGCGACGGCCAACATCGCCCCGGCCGCGTGCGCCGAGATGTACACGGCCTGGCAGGCCGGTGACCACGAGCGCGCCCGTGAAATCCACTACGGCCTGCACCCGCTGGTCGACCTGCTGTTCGTCGAAACCAATCCGGCGCCCGGGAAGTGGGTCCTGGAGCAGCGCGGGCTGATCGCGTCCGGGCACGTGCGGCCGCCGCTGATCCCGCCGACCGAATCCGGCCTCGCCCGGATCAAGGACCTCATGGCCGAAGGCGCGCAGTACCTCACGCCGGCCGACGGCTACACCGTGGAAGGAAAGCCATGAGCCACCACGTCCCGGACGGACTGCCGGGCGAGCTGAAGCACTACATCGGCGGCGAACTCGTCGACAGCGTCTCCGGCAAGACGTTCGACGTCCTCGACCCGGTGTCGAACACGCCCTACGTGACCGCCGCCGCGGGCCAGGCCGAGGACGTCGACCGCGCCGTCGCGGCGGCGCGTCGGGCGTTCACCGACGGTCCGTGGCCGCGGATGCTGCCGCGAGCGCGGGCGCGCGTGCTGAACAAGATCGCCGACGCCGTCGAAGCCCAGGACGCCCGGCTCGCCGAGCTGGAAACGTTCGACACCGGCCTGCCGATCACCCAGGCGCTCGGCCAGGCGCAGCGCGCCGCCGAGAACTTCCGGTTCTTCGCCGACCTCGTCGTCGCCCAGGCCGACGACACCTACCAGGTGCCCGGGCGGCAGATGAACTACGTGCACCGCAAGCCGGTCGGCGTCGCCGGGCTGATCACGCCGTGGAACACGCCGTTCATGCTCGAGAGCTGGAAGCTCGCGCCGGCGCTGGCCTCCGGCTGCACGGTGGTGCTCAAGCCGGCCGAGTTCACGCCGCTCTCAGCGAGCCTGTGGGCGGGGATCTTCGCGGAGGCGGGGCTGCCGGACGGCGTGTTCAACCTCGTCAACGGCTTCGGTGAGGAAGCGGGTGACGCGCTGGTCAAGCACCCGGACGTGCCGCTGATCTCGTTCACCGGCGAGACCACGACCGGGCAGACGATCTACCGCAACTGCGCGGCGCACCTCAAGGGCATGTCGATGGAGCTGGGCGGCAAGTCCCCGGCGATCGTCTTCGCCGACGCCGACCTCGACGCGGCACTGGACTCGACGCTGTTCGGCGTGTTCTCGCTCAACGGCGAACGCTGCACCGCGGGCAGCCGCATCCTGGTCGAGCGGCCGATCTACGACGAGTTCTGCGCGCGGTACGCGGAACGGGCCGCCAACATCGTCGTGGGCGACCCGCACGACCCGGCCACCGAGGTCGGCGCGCTGGTCCACCCCGAGCACTACGACAAGGTGATGAGCTACGTCGAGCTGGGCAAGACCGAGGGCCGGCTGCTCGCCGGCGGCGGTCGTCCGTCCGGTTTGGACACCGGGAACTACGTGGCGCCCACGGTGTTCGCCGACGTGCCCCCGACCGCGCGGATCTTCCAGGAGGAGATCTTCGGCCCCGTCGTCGCCCTGACGCCGTTCGACACCGAGGCCGAAGCCCTCGCGCTCGCCAACGGCGTCAAGTACGGCCTGGCCGCGTACTTGTGGACGTCCGATCTGACGCGGGCGCACACCTTCGCGCAGTCGGTCGAAGCCGGGATGGTCTGGCTGAACTCGCACAACGTCCGCGACCTGCGGACGCCGTTCGGCGGGGTCAAGGCGTCCGGCCTCGGCCACGAAGGCGGCTACCGCTCCCTCGACTTCTACACCGATCAGCAGGCCATCCACGTCTCACTCGGGCCGGTGCACACGGCCCGGTTCGGCGCCGGGAAGGAAACCGCATGACCGCCACCCCGCCGGACGTCATCCGCTGCGCGTACGCCGAGCTCGTCGTCACGGATCTGGCCGCTTCGCGGGCGTTCTACGTCGACGTGCTCGGGCTCGTCGTCACCCACGAAGACTCCTCCGCGCTGTACCTCAGGGCGTTCGAGGAGTACCTGCACCACTCGCTGGTGCTGCGCAAGGGCCCGGAACCCGCGCTGGGCGTGCTGGCCTACCGGGTGCGGACCCCGGCCGACCTCGAGCTGGCCGAGGCGTACTACCGCGGGCTCGGCTGCCCGGTCTCCCGCCGGCCGGCCGGCGCCACCCGCGGCATCGGCGAGGCGGTGCGCGTGCTCGACCCGCTCGGCTTCCCGGTGGAGTTCTTCCACGAGGCCGAGCACGTCGAGCGGTTCACCCAGCGCTACGACGTCCACGGCGCCGGCGCACTGTCGCGGCTGGACCACTTCAACCTCGACACCCCGGACGTCCCGGCGGCCCGGAAGTACTACGAGGGCCTGGGTTTCCGCGTCTCGGAGGACATCCAGGACGCCGAGGGCACGGTGTACGCGGCCTGGATGTTCCGCAAGCCGACGGTCCACGACGTGGCCTTGACCGGCGGCGACGGCCCGCGGCTGCACCACATCGCGTTCGCCTCGCACGAGCGGCACCAGATCCTGCACATCTGCGACCACCTGGGCGCGCTGCGGAAGTCCGGGATGATCGAGCGCGGACCTGGCCGCCACGGGGTATCGAACGCGTTCTACCTCTACGTCCGCGACCCGGACGGGCACCGCATCGAGATCTACACCCACGACTACTACACCGGCGACCCGGACAACCCGGTGATCACCTGGGACGTCCACGACAACCAGCGCCGCGACTGGTGGGGCAACCCGGTGGTGCCGAGCTGGTACACCGACGCGTCGGTCGTGCTCGACCTCGACGGGCGCGTCCAGCCGGTCGTCGAACGGGCCGAGCCGCGCGAAGCCGACGTCACCATCGGTGCGGACGGCTTCTCCTACGCGTCCGGGCAGGCGGAATTCAAGCTCGGCGAGCAGGTCTGACCTCCGAGGAGGAGCCATGAGCGGATCGGGTCCCGGGCGGGGCAGCACCTCGCTCGCCGAGAACGTGCTGGGTGTGCCCGGCATCGTGTTCCTGGTGCTGGCCGCGGTGGCGCCGCTGACCGGGATGGTCGTGATCGCGGCCATCGGCATCGCCGTCGGCAACGGCGGCGGCATGGTCGCCGCGTTCGTCCTCGCCACGGTCGTGCTGCTGCTGTTCGCCGTCGGCTACGCCCAGATGTCGAAGGTCCTGACCAGCGCGGGCGGTTTCTACGCCTTCGTCGTCAAGGGCCTGGGCAAGACCATGGGCCTGGTCGCCGGGTTCGTCGCGCTGCTCGGCTACAACTGCTTCGTCGCCGGCGCCGTCGGCACCAGCGGCTTCTTCACCGGCACGGTCCTCAAGGACGTCTTCGGCGTGGACCTCGACTGGATCGTGTGGAGCGCGGTCTCGGTCGCGCTGGTCTTCCTGCTCAGCCGGCGCGGCATCGACGTCAGCGCGAAGGTCCTCGGCGTCTCCCTGGTGCTCGAGGTGTCCATCCTGCTGGTCATGGACTTCGGCGTGCTGTTCCGGCACGGCTTCTCCTTCGTGGTCTTCACCCCGTCCGTCATGCTCCAGGGCGCGAGCGGGCTGGCGTTGCTGTTCGCCGCGAACGCCTTCATCGGCTTCGAAGCGACCGCCCTGTTCGGCGAAGAAGCGAAGAACCCCCGGCGGACGATCCCGCGGGCAACCTACCTCGCCATCGGCTTCATCGGGGTCTTCGCCGCCTTCACCACCTGGGCCGTGGTCACCGCGATCGGCGTGGCACGGGCCCAGGACGTCGCCGCCGCGCACCTGTCCGCCGGGGACCTGGTGTTCTCGGTGTCGCAGAACTACCTCGGCGACGTACTGACCAAGGTGATGATGCTGCTGCTCGTGGTCAGCCTGTTCGCCGCCCTGCTGGCCCTGCACAACTCGGCGACCCGCTACCTCTACGCCCTCGGCCGGGTCGGCGTCCTGCCGCGGCTGCTGGGCCGCACCCGCGCCCGCACCGGCGCACCCCAGCACGCCGCCCTGGCCCAGCTGGTCTTCGGTTCGGTGGTGGCGCTGCTGTTCCGGCTCGCCGGACTCGACCCGGTCGCCGACCTCACGGCCAGCATGACCGGCTTCGGCACGCTCGCCATCCTCGCCCTGCAACTGCTCGCCGCGCTGGCGATCCTGGTCCACTTCCGCCGCACCCACGACCCCCGGCTCACCCGGACGCTGATCGCGCCCGGCCTGGGTGCGGTGGGCCTCGGGCTCATCGTGACCCTGGCGATCATCAACTTCCCCACCCTGGCCGGCTCCAGCAACGGCCTCGTCCCCCAGTTGCCCTGGCTGCTCCTGATCGTCGCACTGGCCGGGCTGGTGGTCGCCGCCTGGCTGCGCAAGCGCCGCCCGGCCGTCTACCGGGCCCTGGACGCCGACCTCGAACGCCAACCGGCCACCACCCCCGCCGGACACACCATGGAGGAAACCGCGTGACCGACCTCTCCGACACCGCGAACTGGCTGCCCCTCGACGGGCTCGAACCCGGCTTCGACGCCAACAAGGCGGAGCCTTCGACCGCGCTGGCCGACCGCGAAATCGTGGTCACCGACGAACGGGGCACCCGGATCACCCACCGCTTCGGCGCCGACACGGTCGGCTGGGACTACGCCCCCGGCGCCGCGGACCCGCTCCCGGCGGCCACCGGGACGGACCACTACGAAGCGTTCGACGTCGCGGAGGGGCTCGTCTACGCGCAGTTCCACCACACGCACGAGCCGAACGAAGCGGTCAGCCTCTTCCTCGACTTCACCACCGGGCACGCCCTTTCGGTGATCACCACGATCGCCGAGCCGGTGCCGGGCCGGACCCGCGTCCGGCAGGTGTTCGTGCCCGGCCACATCGACGGGATGCCGATCAGCGGGCCGGCCCCGGCGCCCACGACCGCGCTGATCGGCCGGCGCGCGCTGTGGGTGTACAGCGAGGACCACGCCTACGAGCACGTCTACCTCAGCCCGCAGTGGTACACGTGGCAGTGCCTGGCGGGGCCGGAGCGTGGCCTGGCCGACACCGACGAAAACACCGCCTACCAGCTGCGCCCCGGCATCTACGTCTTCACCTGGCGGGAGAAGGTGATCCCGTGCGCCGCGGTGACGGTGGCCGATCACCGCAACGTCCACGACCTGCGCTCGCACGGAGCGCTGTTCGGCTTGGCCGAGACCGGCCAGGACACCACGCACTTCACCTTCGGCGCGTTCGGCCGCCTGCTCAGCACCACCGTCCACCCCGCCCACCTCGACCCGGCACAGCCTGGAGGAGACCGGTCATGAGGCCGTGGCCTCGGGATGCGGTTCGCCGGGCTCGTTCCGGTGGCACTTCGGTCAGCAGCACCAGCGTCGGAACCACGTGGTCAAGCCGGCGTCCACCTCGCGAGCCGGCGGTAGCTGGGGTGCGGGCTCGATGCCGGGCTCGTCGGCGAGCGGGTGGGCCAGCCGAGGGATCGACAGCAGTTTGGCGCCATCCCCTACAGCGTCGACGAGGTCCAACGCATCGGCGCGCAGCGACGGGTGATCCAGCTCGCCGCTGACGACCAGCAGCGGCGCGCGACCGGCGACGGAACCAGCCCGGGCCACGAAGTCCAGGCTGTCGACGACCTTCTCGGACTCGGCGTCGTAGGGATAGTCGCCCGGGAACAGGCCGACGACGGACCGCATCCGGATGGCGGCGTTCACGACCGCGGCCGCGAAGACCGGAATGTCGGTGTCGGCGAGGATCCGCAGCGCGACGGCCCCACCCAGCGAGCCACCGAGCACGCCGATCGGGCCGTCATCGACCGGCAGCTGCGCACGGATCGACGCCAGCGCGGCCGGGAACTCCTCGGTCGCCTGCGCGAGGATGGGGTACAGAGCGGCCATCAGGACGTCCTTGCGGAGAAGCTCCAAACCCGCGTCCAGGCTGCCGTCGACCATCCGCGCCCCGCACATCGGCAATCCCAGGTGCACCCGCCACGCGGGCAGGCCGTGCATCGGCAACGCGGCAGCGAACGCAGCGTCCGACCGCGGCGCGTCGAGCATGTGCCAAGTGACGACCAACGGCGCGGGGCCGCCGTCGGCCGGCGGCAGAGCGGTGAACGGCACGCCGGCCGCCGTGCCCGTGATCGGTGAATGCATGCGGCCACGGTAACGTCTGCGGCAGCGTGCGGGGAATCGGTTGCGCTCCCAGCGAAATCAGCTGCAGCGACTGGACGTCCCATACAAGTCAGCCCGGTTTCGCCCGCGTATCAGTGCCGTCTTCTAACGGTCGTTTCAGGTTCGCTCGGTACGAATGGGCGACGCGGGTCTCGGATCGGACGGCGGCCGGACCGTCCACGCGACCCTGAAAGGCAGCCATTCATGATCTCCGTGCTCGCGGTGGACGCCCAGCCGATGCAGCGCTTCGGGTTTCGCATGCTGCTGGAGAACACCCCCGACACCAGGATCGTCGGCGAGGCCGAAACCAGCGCCGAGGCCGTTCGGTGGACCGCCGAGCTGCGTCCCGACGTGGTGCTGATGGGCATCCGCGTGCCGGGCGCCGACGGGATCGAGGCCACCCGGCGCATCGTGGCCGCCGGTGGGCGTTCGCGGATCCTGGTGCTGTCGACGTCCGAGGTGGACCGGTACGCGCTCGCCGCGCTGCGGGCCGGGGCGAGCGGTTTCCTGCTGAAGGACACCCGGCCGGAGGAACTGCTCGCCGGCATCCGGGCCGTCGCCGCCGGGGACGCGGTGATCGCGCCGGCGCTGGCCCGGCGGCTGCTCGACGCGTTCGTCAGGCTCGACGATGACGCCTGCGAGCCCGTACGGAAGGATCCCCGGCTGGACTCCTTGACCGGCCGCGAGCGCGAAATCCTCGTCGCCATCGGCCAGGGCCTCACCAACGGCGAGATCGCGCGACGGTTCACGCTGTCGGAGTCGACGGTGAAGTCCCACGTCGGGCGGGTCCTCGCCAAGATCGGGGCCCGGGACCGGGTCCAGGCCCTCATCCTCGCCTACGACCTGAGACTCACCCGCCCGGTTTGACGCTTCGTCCCGCCTGGTCATGCGGTGGTGACCTGCCCGTCGACGACGCGCACCGGCACGGTGGTCAGTGATTTCGTCGCCGGCCCGCCGGTGACGTGGCCGTTGCCGTCGAAAGTGGACCCGTGGCACGGGCAGCGGAAGCCGGAGCCGGCGGGCGTGACGGGGCAGCCCTGGTGTGTGCAGGCGGCGAGGAACGCCATGAAGGTGCCGGTCGCGGGGCGCACCAGATAGGCGGCGGACCCGTCCGGTGTGGTGAAGCTCGTCGACGAACCGACGGCGACGGCGGAGACCGCGGCGATCACCGTTCCGGAGTTCGGTCCCGGGTCCGCCGGCCGGCTCGGTTCCGGATCGGCGGTCGTGCGGCGGTTGAGGGCGATGACGCCGCCGCTGATGGCGGCGGCCGTCGCGGTGATCAGGCCGCCCCAGAGCAGAATGCGTCGCTCGCCGTCGTCGGGGGCGTGGTTCGGCGGGCGGCGACGGCGAAGCGCGGCGCGCAGGCGGGCCGTCACGGAGAACAGGCCTGCGTCGCCGGCAATCAACAGCGGGGTCCAGGCGGCCGCGAAGACGATGTCGGCGCCGAAGTAGTACGGGTGGGTCGTCCAGCTCACGGTCAGGAAGAAGCTCAGCGCGAGGAGAAACCCGCCCACCGCGGCGATCCGGGTGAACAGCCCGAGCAGAGTACCCAGCCCGACAGCCACTTCGCCCAAGGCGATGGCCAGGCCGATGACGGTCGGGTGCTCGGCGGCGAACGACACCAGCGGGCCGATCGGGGAGGTGGCCGCGGCGTGCAGCATCTGAGCGTGGACGCCGAGGGGTGAAGTGTGGTCCAGGTAGTGGGTGTCGAAGATCTTGGAAAGGCCCGCGTAGAGGAATGTGCCGCCGAGGAAGACGCGCAGCGGCAGGAGTGCCCAGGTGGGTCTCCGTGGTGACGCATCGGCCGGCGACGTTGTTTCGCCGGGAGCAGCCGTGAGGGACAAGAGAATTCTCCCTTCATTTCGCAGGTGTGGCGGTGCGGCGCTTCGTCAGGACTTGCGGGGCGAGACCGTCAGGATTCCCGCGCACATTTCGTCGCTGGTGCCGTCGCCCCACACCACGTAGCGGGCCGGCAGCTTGCTCAGCTGCGGCAGCCGTTTGCGCAGTCCCGCGTCGTGCGTGCACGTCACCCGCAGCGTGTCCCCCGGACCGATCTCCACCGGCGACGGCAGCTTCACCAGCCGCTGGTTGTCGAAGTCGAACTGCGGCACGTCCAGCACGACCTTCGCGTTCGGCGTGCCGGGGTTGAGCTCGACCTTGATGGCCCGCCCGAGTAGGTGCATGTGGCCGAAACCGGCGAACAGCGTCATCGGCGCCTCCACCCGGTGGTCGCAGGTCTGGGTGTCACCGGGCTTCGGGGTGCCCTGGCCGCACTCCGCCACCTGCCGGTCCGCGGTGCCGCCGACGTCCGGCCCGAACCGCTTCGTCACGTCCGCGATCGAGGTCGCCCGGTCGCAGAGCGGACCCGACTCCTCGGCGGTGCAAGGCAGTTCGGTCGGCGCGTCGAGCGGCAAGGTGTCGAATTCCCGGGTCTGCGGCGTGCCGTCCGTCAGCCGCAGCCGCACCGCGGAGCGGTCCGACCCGGCCGGTTTGCCGTCGGTCGCGAGCAGGTTGTAGTGCATCTGGAGGATGATCAGGCTGCCCGGCTCCAGCTTGAAGCCGGCGTCCTCGCTGAACAGCGTCTCCGTGGCGCCCGGCGCCCAGGTGTCCGCCCACGTGGCTTCGCCCTTTTCCACTTCGGCGCCGTCCACGCCGGTCCCGCCGAAACACTGCCAGCCGGGGCCGGGGGTCTTCGCGTCGTGCGCCCGCACCGCGGCGGCGCCACCCGGCGGCACCGTGTACACGATGGCGTGGTGCGCGATGGCCACGTTTTCCGGGAAGACCTGGGTCCCGGTCAGGAACGCCGTCTTGGTCAGGCCCGGATCGATGACCTGGCACCGGTACTCGTCCGTGCCGCCGCCCGCCGGCGGCGCGGGTGTGTAGGCCTCGGTCAGCTTCAGGTCGAGGAACCGCTCGCCGGCACGCAGGGGCTGCGGTGGAGCCGATGCCCCGCCCGCGTGTGCGCTGTGCGGGCCGACCGCGGTGGGCGCCGCGCTGTTGCCGGCGTTCGATCCGCAGGCGACGACGGCGAACGCCGTCGTCAGCGCCATGACGGCCGCCCCGAGCTTCCGCAGTGGGATGTCAGATTTCGTCATGGCCTGAACGCTAGGCCCGATTCCGTCCCGTTTCGTCGTACTGCGGTCGTCATTTCCGGAAGGGCAGTGGTACCACGGTACTCCTCTATGTCCATAGTGGAGGTTTAACGGTTCTTTCAGATTCGCTCGATAGGAAGTCGGCGTCGGATAAGCGATCCAACGCGTACAGGAGGCTCATGATGGCATTCGAAGCAACGCCACCCGGTCGGTCGACAGGGCGATGGGTGCCGTGGTTGGTGATCGGCTTGTGGGTGGCCCTGGCGGTGCTCATGGGGCCGCTGAGCGGGAAGCTGAGTTCGGTCACCACCGACAGAGCCGTGGACACCCTGCCCGCCGGCGCCGAGTCCACCCAGGTCGCGGCGCTGGAGGAGAGTCTCCCCGGCGGCGAGGACAACACGTTCGTCTTCGTGTACCACCGCGCCGGCGGCCTGACCGACGCCGACCGCGCGACGGTCGAGCGCCACTACGACACCCTCGCCAAGCGATACCCACCGCAGGCGGCGGCCCCGGAAGACCAGGGCCCACAGGCAAAACCCTCCGCCGACGGCACGGCGATGATGTTCACCCTGGACGTGAGCACGACCTACGGCGCACCGGAGGCCATCGTCGGCCCGTTGCGCGACGCCGCGAAAGACCGCCCCGCCGGCCTGGAACTCGACGTGACCGGGCCGGCCGCGGTCGACGGCGACATGGAGGCCGTCTTCGACGGCATCGACCTGCAGGTCCTCCTCACCACCCTCCTCGTCGTCGCGCTCCTGCTCATCCTCACCTACCGCAGCCCGGTGTTGTGGCTCATCCCGCTGGTGGCCGTGGGCGCGGCCGCACTGACCGCGATGGCGACCGTCTACCTGCTCGTCAAGGGCTTCGGCATCGTGGTCAACGACCAGAACTCGGCGCTGCTGACGATCCTGGTGTTCGGCGTCGGCACGGACTACGCGCTGTTGCTCATCGCCCGGTACCGGGAAGCACTGCACCACCACGAGAATGTCCGGGTCGCGATGGTCCACGCGCTACGCGGCGCGGCGCCGGCCATCGTGGCGTCCGCGGCCACCGTGATCGCCGGCCTGCTCTGCCTGCTCGCCGCGGACCTGAACAGCACCAGCGGATTGGGCCCGATCGGCGCGGCCGGCATCGTGTGCGCGCTGGTGGCCATGCTGACGCTGTTCCCGGCGATGCTGGTGGTGCTCGGCAGGCGGATCTTCTGGCCGGCCATCCCGCGGTTCGGCACGGCCGTGGAAAAGAAGCCGGGGCTGTGGGGACGGCTCGGCGCCGCCATCAGCCGCCGCCGGTGGGTGGCGGCGCTCGGCTCGCTCGGCGTCCTCGGCGTGTTCGTCATCGGCCTGGCGGGCAACACCGGCGCCCTGCGGGAGCAGGACCAGTTCCTGTCCGCGCCGGAGTCGGTCAGCGGCTTCACCGTTCTCCGCCAGCACTTCCCGGAGCTCGGCGGCCAGCCGATGACAGTTTTCACGCGGCCGGCGTACCAGGAGCGGGTGCTCGACGTCGTCAAGGGCACTCCCGGGGTGGCAGTGGCCGTCCCGGGTGAGACCAGGGGTGGCTGGACCGACATCTCGGTGTTCCCGGCGGACGCGCCGGACACCGTCGCGGAGTACGACACGATCAAGCGGGTGCGCACCGCCGTGCACGCGGTGAGCGGGGCGGAGGCGATCGTCGGCGGGCCGAGCGCGGAGCACCTCGACACCGAGGTGACCACCAGCCGCGACGAGCTGCTGGTGATCCCGCTGGTGCTCGCCGTCGTCCTGCTCGTCCTCGGGCTGCTGCTCCGGGCGATCGTGGCCCCGCTGGTCCTGATGGCCACCGTGATCGTCTCGTTCGCGGCGGCTTTCGGCGGCAGCGTGTTCGTCTTCGACACGGTCCTCGGGTTCCAGGGCCTCGACGACTCGGTGCCGCTGCTGGCCTTCCTGTTTTTGGTGGCGCTCGGCGTCGACTACAACATCTTCCTGGCCAGCCGGGCCCGGGAGGAGACCGTGCGGCTGGGCACCGGAAAGGGGATGCTCAAAGCCCTCTCCGCCACCGGTGGCGTCATCACTTCGGCGGGCCTGGTCCTGGCGGCCACGTTCGCGGTCCTCACCAGTCTTCCGCTCGTGATGCTGGTCGAGGTCGGGTTCCTGGTCGCGTTCGGCGTGCTGCTCGACGCCCTGCTGGTCCGGTCGGTCCTGGTGCCCGCGCTCACCCTGCTGTTCGGCCGGCGGATCTGGTGGCCGAGCCGGCTGTCCCGGCCGGCGGAGCTGCCGGACGGCCGAGGATCCCTCGCCGCCGACGAGGAGCCCGCGCTGCGGCGGTGAGCGCGTCCCAGGTTGCTCGACGAGCGCCCCAAGGCGGCCTTGGTTGCGTCTGACGCGCCGAAGGCCGCCTTGGGTGCGTCAGACGCACCGAAGGCCACATTGGGGCGCTTGAGCCGGGCCGTCGTCAACGCGCCGCGGCGTCGTCCCCGGCGGCGAGCGGCGCGTCCGGGGCGGGCGGGGCCGCCGTCGGAAGGTCGACCCGGAGCAGGGCGCCACCGCGGGCGGACCGGGCGACGGTGACCCGGCCGCCGTGGGCGTCGACGACCCGCTGCACGATCGACAGCCCCAAACCGGATCCCGGCAGCGCCCGGGCACTGTCGGCACGGTAGAACCGGTCGAACACCCGCGGCACGTCGGCGGCGTCGATGCCCGGCCCGGCGTCGTCGACCTCGAGCACCGCCGACTCGCCCTCGGCGCGGAGCCGGACTCCGACCGGCTGGCCCGCGGGCGACCACTTGCCGGCGTTGTCGATGAGGTTGAGCACCGCCCGCTGGAGACCGGCGGGACGCCCGCTCACCCGCACGGAGCTCACGTCGAGCGCGACCTCGACGTCGGGCACCCGGGACCGCGCCCGGGCCGCGGCGGCCACCACCACGTCGGCGAAGTCGAGCACCTCCGTGCTCTCGTCGCTGACGTCACCGCGCGCCAGGTCGGTCAGCTCGGCGGCCAGGGTGCTCAACTCGGCCACCTGGGCGCCGACGTCGTCGAGCAGCCGGGTCCGGCTCTCCGGCGGCAGTGCGCTGTCCAGGGTGCCGCGCCGATCGAGCCGGATCAGCAGCTCGACGTTGAGGCGCAGGCTGGTGAGCGGGGTCTTGAGCTCGTGGGCGGCGTCCTCGGCGAGCAGCCGCTGGGCCCGGCGGGATTCCCGGAGCGCGGCGAGCATGGCGTTGATCGACCGGATCAGCCGCCGGATCTCCCCACCGCCCTCGTCCGGGATGTCGGCGTCGAGGTCCCGGGTGTGCGCGACCCGGACCGCGGCGGCGCTCAGCCGGTCGATCGGGGCCAGCCCGGTCCGGGCCACGGCCCGCCCGACAAGAGCGCCACCGGCCACGCAGAGCGCCCCGATCAGCAGCATGCCCAGCCCGAACTCGCTGATCGGGCTGTTGTCGGCGGCGCGGGCCACCTGGACCGCGCCGCCGCCCACCCGCAGTGTGTAGACGAAATAGCCGTCGTCGTCGTTGTCGTCCGACTCCATCAGGTCGGCCGACGCGCCCCGCGCCACGCGCCACGCGTCTTCGCTGACCGGGGGCAGCGCGGGCTGGCCCGCCGGCGTCCGGATCGCCCCGTCGGGCAGGATGACTCGCACCAGCCGGCCGGATCCGGGATACGGCGGCAGCTGGACCCGCGCCGGACCGGCGCGCTCGGCGTCCGCCGCCACGACGTGGGATTCGGCGCGCAGCTGATCCTTCGCGGTGCTCTGCAGCTCCCCGACCATCAGCTCGATGGCCACCTGCAAGGCCACGAACACGCTGACCGCGATGGCCGTCGCGGCGATCACCGTCATCCTGGTCCGCAGGGACCGCCGTCGCCACCACCGGGTCAGCCGGCGTGCGGGCCTGCTCACGGAGGTGTTTCCCGCAACGTGTACCCCAAGCCGCGCCGCGTGTGGATCAACCGCGGCTCACCCCCGGCCTCCATCTTGCGGCGCAGGTAGCTCACGTAGACCTGGAGGTTGTTGGCGGTGGCGCTCATGTCGAAGCCCCAGATCGCCTCGAACAGCGCGTCGCGGGTCAGCACCCGGGTCGCGTTGCGCACGAGGACCTGCAGCAGGGAGAACTCGGTCCGGGTCAAGTGCAGCGGCCGCCCGCCACGCCACGCCTCGAACCGGTCGGGATCGAGCCGGACGTCGGCGAACGACAGGATCTGCGATTCGTCGTCGGCCGGCGTCCGCCTGCGCAGCAGGGCCCGCACCCGGGCCAGCAACTCCTCGGTGGCGAACGGCTTGGGCAGGTAGTCGTCGGCGCCCGCGTCCAGCCCCGCGACCCGGTCGACGACCTGATCCCGGGCGGTCAGCATCAGCACCGGCAGATCCCGGCCGGCCGCCCGTAACCGCCGGCACGTCTCCAACCCGCCGAGGCGGGGCATCATCACGTCGAGGATCAGCAGATCCGGCGCGTCGGCATCGACCCCGTCGAGCACGGCGAGACCGTTGGCGACGGTGCTGGTGTCGTAACCCTCGACCTGGAGCACCCGCTCCAGCGACTCACGGATGGCCGCCTCGTCATCCGCGATCATGATCCGCACGCCGGCCCACCCTTCCCGTCGACGCTTCGCCGCTCATCCTCCCCGGCCAACCTGAGGCCAGGATTAAAGCGCCGCCGCCGACGTCCAAGGTCCGATCGACGAGAGCGACGCTCGTCCTCGGTCAGTGTTCCGGTGCCTGCTCCAGGACCTCGCGCAGGACCGTGCTGCTCTGCCCGGGGTTCTCCAGCGGCCAGAAGTGCCCGCCGTCGACGTAGCGGACCTCGACGCGGGCCGCACGGGGGATGCGTTCGGCGGCGTCGGTGAAGAACTCGCGGGGCTGGGTCCGGGAGTCCCGGCCCTGGATGATGGTGACCGGGGAGCGCCAGCGGGGAATCAGGTCGCTACGCCGCTCGATCCACTCCTTGCGGAAGGTGGAGGCCATGCTGTAGCGCGGGACCGCCCGGGTGATGCCCGGATAGGAGAACTCCTGGATGACGCGGCGCATGTCCTCGTCAGCCACCGGCAATTCGCCGATCATGGTGTAGGCCCAGACGACGAACCGGTTCGGGTCCTCCAGTAACCCGGACCACGGGGCTTCGGCGAGCAGTTCGTCGTGCGGGGCGAGGTCGGGGTGGAAGTGGTACAGGTGCCCTTCGCCGCGCACGTAGTGGCGGACCCGCGCGGGGTGGGCGGCCGCGATGTGGTCGCCCTGCACGGTTCCCCGGTCGTGCGTGACCAGGACGAACCGGTCCACTCCGATCGTGTCGAGCAACGTGACGAGTTGCGCGGCGGCACCGGCTTGGCTGTAGTCGCCCCGATCCTTCCCGGATTGCCCGTAGCCCTTGAGGTCGACGGCGATGCAGCGGTACGAGTCCGACAGCGCGGCCATCTGGTGGTGCCACATGAACCACGAGTCGGGCATGCCGTGCAGGAACACCACCGGCTCGCCGCTGCCGGTCTCGACGTAGTGCCACCGCACTGTTTCCTGGTCACCCGGGGCGTCCACGAAGCGGTGGGTGAACACCTGGCCGTCGAGCACCTCGGTGTCCCCGTCGTGGTCCGCCGGCCGCGGCCGCACGTCGGCGTAGCGCTCGAGGCGCTCGGCCAGCAGCGCGTCCGGCGGCACGAAGCGCTTGATCGCCTGCCGAGCCCGGTCGGGTAGTTCGGTGTAGCGCCAGGGGCTTTCCTTGGCTTCGTCGACAGTCACGCCGGTCTCCTCGTCACGGTCACAGGTCTTTGCGCTTCCACCTTCACGCTGAGCAGATCATCATGTCCAACGATTCATGTTGATGAATGCCAGCATGATCAGTGATAATGCTGTGTGGAACTCCGTCATCTCGAGTACTTCGTCGCGGTCGCCGACACCGGCGGCTTCACCCCGGCGGCCAGAACGCTGCACGTCGTGCAGTCGGGGGTGTCGGCGACGATCAAGGCACTGGAACGTGAGCTCGGATCGGCGCTGTTTACCCGAAGCCCGCAGGCCGTCACCCTGACCGCGGCCGGACACGCCCTGCTGCCCCGGGCGCGGGAAACCCTCAACGCGGCCCGCGCGGCCAAGGACGCCGTGCACCGGACGCAAGGCACGGTGCACGGCACGGTCACGGTCGGCACCCAGATTTCGGTCGATTTCGTCGGCATGCCCGGACTGCTGGCCGAGCTGCGCACCCGCCACCCCGGGGTCACCGTCCGGCTCCGGACCGCGATGGAGGGATCGGCGGGCCTGGCCCAGCACCTGCGTGAAGGCCGGCTCGACGTCGCCATCCTCTCCCTGCCCGGTCCCCCGCCGGCCGACCTCGACACGCGGCTGCTGGCCTCGGCTCCCATGGTCGTCTACGTTCCCAGTTCGCATCCGCTGGCCGGAGAGGGCCGCGCGTCACTGGCGCGGCTGGCCGAGTTCCCGTTCATCGACTCCCCACCCGGCTTCACCAACCGCACCATCGCCGACCAGGCGTTCGCCGCAGCGGGAGTGCACCGGGAGGTGACCCTCGAGGTGCCGGACGTGGGAACCATCGCCGACTACATCCGGGCCGGGCTGGGCATCGGGTTCCTCGGCGAGCGGCTGGTGCCCGACCTCACCGGCCTCGACACCGTCCAGGTCGCGGACCAGGAACTGCGGTGGCGGCTCGCCGTCGCCACGGCATCGGCGCGGCGACCGGGCGCGGCCACCACGGCGTTGCTCGACCTGCTCGGCGAACGACACCCCAGCCCGAGCTGAGGCGCCGGTCCACATCGGCACCGACCGGACACGACTCCGGAGGCCCTGTGCGAGCAACTCGCCCGCCCGACCACGACCTGTCCGCTCTGCGAGTCAACGCGGCGAGCAGTCACCCGGACCGCCGGGATCCCCTCGATCAGCCACCGGCTCTTCGGTCACGCCTCGCTCGGCCGCTTCCCGTAATACGCGCGAACCACCTTCCCCAGCTTCCGCTGGATCCCCCGCAAGGTCCGAAGCGTCACCACGTCGTCGAGCCCGGTCGTCGTCGGCCACTCGAACCCCGTGCCCGCCAGATCGCTGACGAAGACGATCTCCGCTGCCATCAGCACCCGAGCCCAGTCGACCGGGGCCAACGCACTCCCCGCCCGCAGCGCGGCTCTCAGCCGTTCGCACTGGATGATCAGGTCATCGAAAGTCGCGAACCCCATGCCGGCCGCCAGCTCGTCACTGCACCGGGCGGGACCATCCCACTCCAGCAGCGCCCGGTCCAGCAGCGCGATCTCGTCCGAGGCGAGCAAGTCGCCCGGGGTCACCGGATTCAATTCAGCCCCTCCCAATAGTCGTCCACCTTGCTCGGATCCCCTCGGAAGATCGTTCCGCCGTCGGGGTGCGTGGGGTCGTGGATGACGATCGTCGAACCGTCCTTCCCGAGGAAGAAAATGGAAGGCAGCCCACGAAAGCACAGTAAGTATTACCGCTGCCCGGCCCGGACGCTCACGCCGCAACTGGTTCAAGCTCAGCCGACGCCGAAGACGGGGGATGATGGCGCCGCGCGGAAGCTGCTGGAGGATTGCGGTTTCGACCACCGGGAGCTGGTCGTCTTCATAGCAGACGAAAGCTCGTAGTCGACAGTCAGCTCGTCACTGCGCCAGGCCGGACCAGGCCGCTCGAACATCCCCCGGCCCAAAAGCACCAACGTCTCCGGGCCGAACTGGTTGCTCGGCCCGGACCGTTCACCGAGCCTCGACGATCACGCCGAACTCCTCCAGAACGGCCGTGACAGCATCGAGGAACTCCGCACCCAGCGCCTCTTCGGACGAGAAGAAGTCGTTCCACAACAGCGTGGCCGGCCGTTTACCGGCCGGAGCGGAGCGGAGACAGTCGACGAGTGCGTCGAGGTTCGACCCGAAGTAGCCGCCCGGGCCCCTGGCCGCCTCACCCAGCGCACAGTAGAAGCCGGCCTTCGTCACGACCGAGGCGCCGTTCAGTGTCATCATCTCAGCGTCCGCGCAACCACCAGAACCGTGCCCGGTGGCGAACCACGAGTTCTGCACGACGTGCAGCCACGCCGGGTGGTGGCGGACCGGAAGCCGAAGCCACTCTCCGGCTCGCAGCGGCGGCCCCGACGCCCAACGTCGCCAGATCGCGGCCGCTTCAGGAAATTCACACCGGTCACCGAAAAAACGGAACGCAACGCGCTTCGGGTGGAAGCCACCGAAGATCACCCGTCCGACGAGATACTCGCCTACCTTGTCCCGCCGCCCATTCACTATCTCGAGAACCGCATCCTCGACCTGCCGCGGCCGCTCGTCACTCAACTTCGCCCGGCGGAAGACGACTTCCGGGGCATCGTCACCCGGAGAGGCGAAGAACCCCTCCAGTTCTTCGGCCTCGACCAGCACGATGGCCCGGCTCTCATCGACCAACCGGTACAGGGCGGCACCTCCACTGCTCAGCTCAGGTTCCTCACGACCGTGTCCATCTCCCGGCGTGCCGGACCGCCGACCGGGATCCTCGTCCACCAACAGCCCGCACCCGGCTCGACCGCGTCGCCGATGTGCGCGAGCAGCTTCCGGCCGTCCGGTTCGGTGACCGACCTGAACTCCTCGTCGACCGCATCGACCACCGCCCGCGCGGCCAGCTCCGCGCCGACGATGCCAAAGCCATCGGCGAGCGCGTCACGCGCGAAAGGGCCGCAAGGTCGTCGTGCGCCCCCACACCGTACGGCACTCGGCCCCTCATCAGCCACCTCGCTCAGGTAGAAGACCAGCCGGCGCGGATCCGGCTCCGGCTCCGGGTCGATCGGCCGAAGCTCCTCAGCCGGACGACGATCGCAAGAGTCCGGCGGGTCAGTCGTCCACGCGCTCCACGATCAAGTCCACCTCGCCGTCAACCTCCTGCCCGGCGGTCAGGTGAACGTGCGCCCCGGACGGGACTCCCTCCTGCGCGAGGGTGAGCAGATGCCGTGCCAGCGAAACCAAGCCAGCCGGGTTCCCTCTCAGCAGAACCTCGCCTGAATCGATATTCACGTCCAGTTCGAAACCCTCTTCCCAACGAAGCGTGAGCCCGCTGGCCGGATCATACCGTTCGAAACCGATCAACTGCTCCAAAACGCACTCCTAATCGATGTAAATGTGTCGGTTCTCGACAACCATGCTTCTTCCCGGCTTTTGCGGATTGGGCGCGAGCCGCTCGAAGTTCATGTGTGGACCACCGCCGTGCCTGCCCAGAATATCGGAGTCGCCCATGCGCGCTACCCTGGATCCGTCCTGAGAGACGAATCTCCCGCTACCCGGAACAGGTTCGCGATAGCCGGGGCCCAACCACTTCTCGGCCGCGTCGAGCGCCCTGTTGGTCGGCAGCTTCGTGCCGTCGACCGGATGTCCGTCCGGATCGAACCGGCCGCAGGAACTCCACGGAGTCGAATTGTGGTTGAGAAGTGCCTCATCTCCGGCCACAACGTAGTACGTGTGATCGGCATCGACGGTGATGTTGTGAACGCGGGTGTGCTGGTCCCAGCTGCGGACGGCCGCCACCTCGACAAGCGTCCCGGAACTCGTCTGAAGCCGGCTCCCACCGCTCAGTTCCCTGGCCGGGACCCACCGCTGCTGGTCGGGCACCCAGAACGGATGACCGTCCGTCGCCACGATCGGCGCCTGGCCCGCCACCGTGATACGGACGAGGTGCTTCCAACCCTGCCCGATGATCGTCGCGACCACCTCGCGCGACGTGCTGCGCCCCGTCGAGACGTCCGTCGCCAACACTCGGTCGCCAAGCCGGATCTCTTCGATCGGACGACGGCTCCCGTCCGCCATCAACACCAACGTCCCCGGCGCGAAGCTGTTGCACCCCGTCACCTTCGACAGCCGTTCCTCGGCCTGCTCGACCCGCCGCAGGTCCGCCGCTGCCTTGTCGCGGCGACGCATCCACGTCAATGTGTCCTTGAACGCCGACACGATCTTGTCGACGATCTTGCCGCCCTTGAGGACCTTGCCCCACGGCAACGACGTCAGGATCTCCCAGGCGCAGCCAGCCAGGTTGAAGTCCTTGATGCAGTTGTCGACGACGCCCTTCACGCCGATGATCTCCTGCAGGATGTCGCCGCCCACCTGGATCGCCACGTCGATCCAGCTGCGCTTGTCCGCCGCCGCCTTCTTGGCTTCCTCGTACTCCGCCTGGCTCAGGCCCGCTTCCTTGAGCGCCTGCTGCTTCGCGTCGCCCGCGCCTGCGCCACCGCCGCCGCCCGTCCACGGCGGGTCGATCCAGATGCGGTAGTAGAAGACCTGCACGACCCAATACGTCACGGCCACGAACATCACGATCGGCATGAACAGCCCGACGTAGAAAAGCGTCCAGAGAACCGTCGTCACCGCGGTCCGCTGGGCCACCGAGACGGTCTTCCAGTAAAGGCCGTTCGGATCCGAGTTCGTCACCGGCGAGTTGTTGCCGTAGGCGTACCCGTTGAGCTGCTGCGGATCGTCGACGTCCAGGACCGGATCGGCCGAGGCGAACCGGCCGGTGACCGGGTCGTACTCCCGCGCGCCGAGGTGGGTCAGGCCGCTGTCGTCCTTCGTACCGCCGACGAACCCCTTGTCGTCGGCCCACGAGGCGGGCTGTTTCCCCCGCGGGTTGCCGAACGGATCCGCCTGGCGGGACTTGCCCTCCAAAGTGGACGCGTTGATGGTCATCGACGCCGTGCCCTGGTGGTCGCCCAGCAGCCACGACAGGCCGCCGCCCGAGCCGGACGTCCGCACCGCGACCTCGGAGCCGCCGTGGTCGTAGTACCGACGCCCGGTCAGCTCCTGGGTCGCGTTGCGCACGACCAGCTCCATGCCGTCGAGGTAGAGCGTCGTGGTGCCGGACTCGCGCTTGATGAGCCGGCCGCCGTCGGCGTCGTAGACGAACGACGACTCACGCCCGTCGTGCTCCTTGAGCTTCGCCAGGCGTCCGCTCGCGTCCCACTCCAGGGTCTGCGACGAACCCGACACCTTGCGGCTGGTCGTGTTGCCCGTGGGGTCGTAGGCGAACTCGTCCTTCGCCGTGCCCGTCGGCCCGGTCTGGGTGACTGTCCGGAGCGTGTGCGGCTGGGCGCCGTCCGGGCCGCCGTAGGCGTAGGTCCGCGTGCTGTCCCCCGCCGCCGTGTGCTCGACGTCGGAGACGCGGTTGCCGCCCTTGTCGTAGGCGTACTCGCGCCAGTACGGTGCCGTCCCACCCAGCCCGGCGACCGACGGCTGCTCGCCGCAGTTCCCGCTCTTCGGGGTGAACGCGCCGGTCATCCGCTTGAGGTAGTCGTAGCCGAAACACTGCACGTCCCCGACCGCGCCCGGCGGGGTGTCGGCCAGCCTCGTGATGTTGCCCGCCGGGTCGTAGCCGTAGCTGCGCTTGGCCAGGTAGGCACCGCTCTCGAGGTTGCGCTGGACGTCGACGCCGGCCAGGCGCCGCGTGCCCTCCTCGTAGAACATCGAGGTGTAGACCTTCTTGCTGCCCGAGCCCATCGTCAGCCGCAGCGTCTCCCCGTACTTGGAGTACAGGTGCTCCGGGACGTAGGTGTCGGTGCCCTGGGTCTCGGTGGGCAGCCCGAGGTCGTTGTAGTAGTAGCTGATCAGCTCCGGATCGAGGCCGCCGGCGCCCGGCTGGGTGCGTGAGGTGACCTGGCCGGTCTTGGCGTCGTAGGAGGTCTTGAACGAATAGCTGCCGGTCAGCTTGCCTTCGCCGTCGGGGATGACGACCTTGGTCTCGGTGGGCCGGTTCGCCGTGTCGTAGGAGACGACCTGCTTGGTGTAGGCCTTGCCGCCGGCGTAGCGGGTGGACGCGTCCACCGTGCCGCGCTTGACCAAGTCGTAGGACCAGCCGGCCACCTTCGTCTCGGTGGCGTCGGCGGCCGGCCGCTCGAACTGCGCGACTTGGCGGCCGAGCTTGTCGTACTCGGTCCGCAACCGGACCCCGCGACCGTCGGTCGAGGTCTCGAGCTGGTCGAGTGCCGTGTACGTGTACCGCCGCTCGCCGGCGTCCGGGTCGTGGTCGGCGACCTTGCGGCCGAGGAGGTCGTACTCGTAGGTCCACTTCGCGTTGTCCGGTCCGACGAGCTCGGTCATCAGGCCGCGCACATCGAACTTGTACTTCGTCGAGTCGTGGTCCCCGGTCGCCTCACGGCCGTGGTATTGGATTTTCTCGACGGCGTTGCCGTGGACGTCACGGATGACCGTGGTGGTCGTCCCGCCCAGCGGCGGCACGGTGGTCACGCGGTCGGCCGCGTAGCTGGAGCTCGTCCGCCACTGCTCGACGCCGAGCTTGCGGAAGATCACCGCGGTTTCGCGCTGCTGGTCGTCGAACTCGGTGACCGTCTGGTTCGGCACGGCGTTGTCCAGCACGCCGAGCAGCGCGTCGCCCGCGGCCTGGTCGTTGTAGTACGAGCCGTTGACCTTCGCCTTGAGCCCGCGGGAGTCGTAGAACCAGTCGTTGACGATCCGGCCGCCGGCGACGGCGGGCAGCTGTGTCTGCCGCTCGCGCAGCAGGCCGTCGTACAGCGTGTACGAGGTCGTGTAGCCGCCGCTCTCCCGCAGCGAACCCGTCGTGACGACGGTCGGCGCGTCGGTCCGATAACGGTAGCCGAACGTGCTGGTCGGATCCTTCTTGTCCGCTTTGGACTGACCGGGCGCCCAGGCGCGGACGAGCCGGCCGAGCGCGTCGTACTCCATGTCGGCGCGACGGCCACTGATGTCCACATCAGACGTCGTGAGCCCGTGCGCCGGATCCATGGTGGTCACCGACTGGTAGCCGAGCGGGTCGGTCTTGGTGACCTTGCGGACGCCGAACTCCGGTCCCGGCTCGTAGGCCGAGGTGACCTCGTCGCCGACGGAGTTGACCACCTTGACGGGCCGGCCGAGGTCGTCGTAGGTCGTGCCCTGGGTCAGCTGCCAATCCGTGCCGGTCCAGCGCTCGGTCGCGGTCAGGTTGCCCTTGGTGGGCGCGGTGCCGGAGGCGAGGCCGTCGTAGCTCTGGCGGACCTTGCCGATCAGCTTGCCGGGGGTGTTCTCGTCGGCCGAGCACGGGAGCGCAACCGTGCGCACGCCCGACGGGCGGTCCTGGATCCACGCGGTGTCGTTCGCCGCGAACTCGGTGCGGGCGCAGGTCTCGTCGCCGGTCACCGCGAGGTCCCCGGCGTCGTCGACCTGGACGACGTTGCCGTGGCCGTCGAAGGAGTTCTTGACCTCGGTGCGCCGCCAGCTCCCATCGCCGAGCAGGGTGCGCCCGCGGGTGGTCTCGACGTTCGTCATGTACGCCTTGTCCTCGCCCGCCGTCGCCGTCGGACCGTGCAGCCACGGCACCTTGACCGACGAGGAGACGAGCTTGCCGCCCTCGTAGGACTGCGACTCCAGCGTGAACCCGGCCAGCGCCTCCGCGTCGGTGACCTTGGCGCCCTCGGACGGCGCCACCTGCACCGAGCGGGTCCCGCTCGGCAACCGGTCACCGTCTATGCCGCGCAGGAACCGCTCGACCGTCACCGTCTGCGTGGTGCCGGGCTCGCCGGTAATCGTGCGGACCTCGCCGAACCCACGCCACTGGGACCAGGTCCGGTGCTTCGGCTCGCTGAATTCGGCGTCGTCGAAGTGCCAGGCGGCGTCGCCGAGGTAGTCGTAAGCCGTCTTCTTCAGCGCCGAACCGCCGGTCCGGTCGTCCTCGGTGACCGCCTTGACGACGTACTTGTGGAACCAGCCCAGCACCGCGTCGTAGCCGTGCTCCGGCAGCCACCAGCTCGGGAAGCAGAGCTTGCCGTTGCTCTCCGGGTTCGCAGGCATCGCCGAACCCCAGACGCATTCGCGGTCGGAGTACTTGACCTCGGTGATTCCGCCGGCTTCGTTCTGGACGCGCTCGATGCGGTAGCGCGTGATCGGCGGCAGGCCGTCGCCGGTCGAGACGCGGTTCGGCATCGACAGGCCGTGGAACACCATTTCGGGCAGGGCTTCGGTGCCCCCGGCCAGTCCGGTGTGGGTAATCCCGGCCAGCCACAGCGCCGGGGACAGCCCGTCGCCGGTGTCCGGGAACTGGTGACGCAGTGTCCACGCGTCGACGTCTCGCCACTGGGCGTCGCCGGTGACGTCGTCGCGGCGGATCTGGGTCAGGACCTTGACCAGTCGCTTGCGGCTGAAGAACGCGGGCGAGGTCCGGTTGTCGCACTTCTCGCCGGCCTTGCAGATCCGGTCGAACGGCACGTCCGGCCAGTTCTTGGCGGTGTCCTTGGTCAGCTGGTCGGCGTTGCAGGCGAAGGTGCTCGTCGGCAGGCACCGCTCGGCGGTGTCGAACCAGACGCGTGACGGCGCCGGAGCGAACAGCGCGTTCGCGCGCAGACCGTACTCGATCCGGCGGAGCTGGCCGGCGGCGACGTACGAGGTCTGCTTGTCCGCAGCCATGTCCCGGCCGTAGAAGTTCGTTTCGGGCTCGTAGTAGTACGTCGTCGCGTTGCCGTTGGGGTCGACGACGTAGTCGACGTTCCAGCGGTAGCCCTGCTGGCACCAGGAGTCCGCGAACGCGGTCTTGGCGCACGGCTCACCGCCGTTGTTGCCGAACACGGGCACGGTGTAGGTCGAGCGGGTCTCCGGCTTGCCCTGCGTCCAGCCGGGAAGCCGGTTGAGGCCGAGGAAGTACTGCGTGCCGTTGCTGCTGGTGATCTTCCAGTGCTCGCCGTTGTCGTCACCGTTCGTGGCGCCGGTGAGGTGTTCGATGCGGGAACCGTCGTCGTGCTTCGGCACCCACAGACCGGCCTTGGCGTCCTTGAGGACCAGTTCCGCCGAGACGCCGTTGAGGCTCATGACCGCGTTGTCGGTCGCCCAGCAAAGATCGCCGGTCTTGCGGTCACCCTGGCTCCCGCCGAGGTCGTCGGCGCAGGCCTTGTAGCGGCGCTCGATGAACCCGCCGGCGGACAGCTCCCAGCCGTCGCCCGGGGCCGCGGCCTGGTTGTTGGTCGCGCTGGTGCGACCGTCGACCGTGCCGGAGGAATAGCCGAGGCCGAGCTTCGGGGCGACACCGGCGTTGGGCGGCGGCACGCGCAGCGGCACCGAATAGGTGAAGTCGCCGCTCGAACCTCCGGCGGACCACGAGCCGGCCGGGGACAGCCCGGTGGCCTCGAACGAGCCACCCGCACCGGACGGCGCGGCCGCGGCGGCCAGCATGACCCGGGATGTCGTGGCGCGCTGTTCAGCGGGCAACGTGACCTTGGCGGTCACTGTTCGCGCAGCGGCGTCGTTGATCGTCTCCACCGGCGTCGCCGTGCGGCACTCGGCGCGTTCCGGGGTCCGCGCCGCGCACTCCGGCAGCCGGACGAGCTTGAGCCGGGAGCCGTAGTCCCCACCGAAGGCGGTTTCGAAGCCGCGGTAGTCGACCCGGACCGACATCGACCGCCCGGCCGCGCCGCCGGCGTCCTCGACCGCCAGCACCAGCCCGGTGACGCCGGCCTTCTCCGCGCGGCGCTGATCGTACGTTTCCACCCGGACCTTCGCGTCGGCCGCGGGCGCGGCCGACCGAGCCTGTGCCGGCGGCTCATCGAGGGCCACCGCGACCGGGAGCGAGCCGGCCTGCCGGAAGCCCGGCGCCGCGGCCGATCTCGCGGCTGGCCCAGGTGCGGTCGTCTCCGCGGTGGCCGCACCCGGCCACTTCACTTCCGCGCTCGGCCGGGCCACGGCCTGGTCGACGGCGTTCACCGGCAGCGGGCGAACCGGCACCGGGCCGCCGGGGACGGACTTCTCCTGCTGGAGATCCGGCAGGTGGACGAAGCTCGGTTCGCCGGCCGCGGCGGGAACGGCTTGCACCGTCGTCGTGGCCATCACCGCGGCCAGGACGAGGGCGAGCTGGGGCACGAAACGTCTTCCGGACATGCCGAACTCCAGATTCGGGTCGCGAAGGGAAGGAGAGTGGAGGGTCAGTCCTGCACCGGCAGCTGCCGGATCTGGTTGTCGGTCAAGGTGCCGGAGTAGACCCGCACCGCGCGTACGGCGCCGTTGAAAGGATCGACGTCCCGGCCGACCCAGCGGCTGCCGCCGAACATCAGGCCACCGGTGCCGTTCCAGCCGACGACCCCGCCGAGCCGGCCGGCGAACCGGCCGTTGACGTAGATCCGGGCCTCCTTGGCAGCGAGGTCGTAGACACCGGTGAGGTGCACCCACTGCTGCGTCGCGACGTCGGCTTCGGCGGGCACCCACCAGCCGCCTTCCTGGTCCGCGCCGAGGGACATCAAGAAGCACCACTTCTTGACCTCGGGCCGGTACTGCAGCATGAACGGCGAGAACCGGGTGTCGCGGAGGCTCACGGCGGTGCGAGGTGCCTCGTCCGCCGCGTCCATCCGCACGAACGCGGACACCGTGTACGACCGGTCCGTGCGCAGGTCGGGCCGTGCTCCTTCGACCGAGCCGTACCCGGCGTCCGGCATGCCGGTGAACTTCGCCGCGGGGAAACCGTCGGTCTGGGTCCAGGCGGCGCTGCCCTGGAACGTGGCGTCCCGGCCGCTGACCGCGTCCTTGGTCGTCGTCCCGCTGCCTTCGGCGAGCCGGTAGTGCGCCCGCAGCACCGATTCGTTGGCCAGGGCCGCGGCTTCACTGCCCACGAGCACCCGCTGGTAGAGACGGACGTCGTCGACCGCGCCCGGGAAGTAGTCGACCCGGCTACCGTTCCAGAGCGCCGCGCCGATCTGGACGTCGCCGGTCGCCGACCACGTGCTCGTGTGCGCGATCTCGGCGGCCGGAGCGCCGTTGACGTAGAGGCGGAGCTTGCCGACGGCCTGGTCGTAGACGCCGGTCAGGTGGGTCCAGACGCCCGTCTGCACGGACTGGGCCGAGATAGCGCGGGAGTGCGGTGCTCCCCCACCGTCGGCGTCGGCGCCGAACATCGCCAGGGACCACTTGCCCTCGGGCGAGCCCTGCAGCTGGAACCCGCTGGTGCGCTTGCCGTCCAGCGACACCGCCGCCGGCCAGGCGCCGATCTGGTCCAGCCGCACCCACGCGGACACCGAGAAGCTCTTCGCCGTGTCGACGGCCGGGCCAGCGGCCGAGAGCCGCTTGCCCGTTCCGAGCGCGACCGCGTTGCCGAGGTACCCCGGGGCGGTGGGCGCCGCGCCGCCGATCGGGGTCAGCGGCTGTCCCGCACCCGAGGCGTCGGCGAAGTCGCCGTCGAGTTTCCAGTGCGCCTTCAGGTTGCCGGTCAGCGGATCACCGGCCCGGACGAGGATCGAGTACTTGACGATCGGCGACAGGTTGCCCGCGCGGTCGGCGGCGCGCACGAAGACCGTCTGCGGGCCGTCGGTGGCGGGCGTCCAGCGGAACACGCCGCTGCCGCCGAGCCGGTCGGCTGTCACCCGGTTCTTCGGGTCGTCGTTCTGCTGGTCGGTCACCGACCACAGGAAGTACTGGACGTCCGGGTTGTTCGCCGTCACGGTGAAGGCGCCGGTCTGGCCGATACCGCCGGCTGCGACGTCACCACCGACCGGGTAGTCCGCCGATGTCACGGTCGGCGTTCCCGGTGGCGTCTTGTCCACTTCGAACTCGCAGTTGCCCACCCAGACGGAGTTGCTGCCGCCGTCACTGGCGTACATCGACCAGTTGTAGACACCTTCGCCGGTCACCACCCCGGACGGCACGGTCACCTCGGCGAACGAGCCGGACGGGATGTTCGACGTCGTCGTCCACCACACCTCGCTGCTGGCGCCGAGCTTTCCCTTGTGCAGGGAGAACCGGGCAGTGAGCATGCCGCCATCGGGGTCGGACACCCGGCCACGCAGCCGCGGCGTCGCAGTGAACACGTACGGCCGGGAGTCGCCGGACGCGCACGGGATCTGGCCGCCTTCCATGCCGAGGTCGGCGGGCAGGCCGGGCACGGAGTTGTAGACGTAGTCGATCACCGGGTCGAGCGCGAACCGCCGCCAGTCGTTCTGCTGGCCTTCGTTGGCGGCCTTGAGCATGAACGTCAGAGTGGTCCACCCGCCGTTCGCGGCCTGGCGCGCGGTGTCGTCGATGCGCACCTCGGCCGCACCGTCGGTCGGGCAGTACTTGGCGTTGTTGGACTTGCCGATCCCGCCGAGGTTGACCTCCCAGCCGGGCTGGGCGTTCCAGGTGGTGCCCCAGCCGATGCCGCCGGTGCGCCACAGCTCGGTCGATCCGCCGTTGCAGGAGTAGGAGTGCACGACCCGCGTCCGCATGGTGGCCCGGTGGATGACCTTCCCACGCATCGCCGAGACGTCGACGCTGAAGTAGGACCGCGACCGGTACCCGCCCTGATAGCCCGCCTTCAAGTCGCCCAGCTCTCCGTCGGTCTTGTTGAAGTTGTGCTCCTCCGGCCACGGCTCCTGGACCACGACGTGGTTCTGCTTGGCGCCCGGCCAGGAGTACTCCGGGTCGATCACCACGGGAAAGACCCGGGCGGGGTCGGTGAGAAAGGCGGTGTCCGGCTTGACCACGGTCGCCTCCGGCGTGACGACGACGTCCATCGTCGCCTTCTTCGGCGGCTGCACCGGTTCGGGCACCGTCGCGGAGCGCGCCGAGACACTCGGCGTCGCTCCGCCGGACGAGTCCCACATCTTGGAAGCGTCACCGCGGAAGACGACTTCACCGTCCGCGTCCACCGCTTCGAGGGTGCCCGTGCCGGTCTTGCGCGGCGTCAGCCCGCGAGTGTGGTTGCCGAATTTGATCTCACGCAGCTTCGGATCGCGCGCGGCTTCCGGGGTCTTCACCACGAGGTGCTCGCTGAACCCCTTCGTCGTCACGGTGACCTTGAGGTCCACGCCGGGAATGACCTCGGCGTAGGTGGCGACCGGACCGTCCAGCTTCGGTGCGGGCAGCGTCCCCGGCCACCCGAGACCGATCTCGTGCTCGCCCTTCGTCGCGGCCGCGAGGATCTCGCCGGCACCGCCGTCGGAAAGCCGGACTTCAACAGGAGCGGCATTCGGACGCACCGTGCCGTCGGGCCGCGCCGTGAGCGTGAGGTCGACCGGAACCCACGAGCCGGCACGCTTGATCCGCTGGGGCTCGAAGCTCTCCCGCCGGGTCACGGTGCCGTCCGGGTTGGCGAAGACTTCCGCGTATTCAGTGGTCTCCGCGGGAACACCAACGGCCACACCGGACCGCTTCGCGGCAGCGAGACCAGCAGCCACCGCCGCCGACTCACCGGTTGATTCGGCCGCCGCGGCGACAGGCGAAACCGAAGCCGCCAAGATGCCGGCCACGAAGACAGGCAACACGGCACGACGAAGTAAGCGCACGAAGACTCCCCCACCTCCGGCCGAACTGCGTCGACCGAACCCGATCTTGATCCCCGAGAACTTCTAGCAGCAAATCAAGGATTCACCAAGACGGGTTTACGCGATTGCCGGTTACTTACCAACATGTAGGCTCTACTTGCCGCCCAGGGCCAGCTCCGACCTGGGAACCAAGGCCATCTTCGGGGGCGAATCGACGCGAGCGAAAACGTTAGCAAGCCGAGCTGTGATCAATCCGACTCGTTAGGTGACACCGACTCAGGGCCGGCGACCGGAATCTTCTCACCCAGGCCACCTGATGAGCCGCATCCAGATCGCCGTCCACGGCCGGCAGCGACAGTGCGGCCAATCGGGTGCATATCAGCCCCGAACTCGTCACCGGCGGCGGGCGGCTGCGTGCAACTCGTCCTGGTCCAGGACACCGGGACCGGGTGCGCGGGCCGGGTCGCCGGCGATCATCAGGTCGCCACCGTCAGGCGTCGTTGGCGTGACGGTGAGCTTGACCTTGTGAGTCCGGGCGCGCGCGACCCCCACCTCGGCATCGGCGGAGAGCACCCAGGCCTTGAACCCGGCCTTTGCCTTCGCGTCCGCCCTCAGCTCGACGGCGAACTCCAGCTCGATCGGGCTGACCCTGAAACCGACCTGCTGACCTGATTCGTGCCGTGCCGCCGCCTCGATCAACTCGTAGCGCAACGCCGTCACCGCGGCGGCCAGTTCGATCTCCACCTCCATGAGTCGAACCCGCACCTGGCACCTTACGGTTCGGGCACTCCGGCCTTCGGACCCCTTCGTCAGCGTATGCCGGGAAGCGGACAACCAGCGGGGCGGCGACATGTCGACGCTGGCCGAATCTCCGGCGATGGAGCTGATCTCGTCGGGCCTGCAGTCGGCGAGTCCGAGGAGCGAATCAACCACGACACGACGCCCGCTTCATGGTACGGAAGCTCGCTTTCATCTTCGACAGGCAGTGAGACCGCAGACTGAGACGCAAGGTGCCAAATCAACCCTGAGCAGACCTCTTACTGCACCCAAGGTCACAGAGAGGCCCACCATAATCCGGGCCGATGTCGCACATGGAAAGCTCGCAAGCGGCGCCTGGTCGTCGCGACGCTCGAAGCATCCGCCGCCCCCGATTACCTCAACGTTGCTTGATGAAGCACTGGCCGCTTGCAGCCTACTTTCAAACGTTGAGCTCCTCCAAGACCTTCCTCCAGCGGAGTTGCTCAAAATTCCGGAACCGCCAGCGCATCGACATTGTCATCCGGCCGCTGGGGCGGAGGTGCAGCACACACGCCGCCAAGCACTCGTAAGCTGATTGCATCGAATCGATCAGCAGTTCGGGCTCCGGAGATTCGCGGCGCAACTCGGGGTAAGATGAATAACGAGAACTTTTGCCTCCAGCTCCCGCCGTTGTTTGCACCTAGCTAGAATACGCTCCTTCCTGGCTTCCAGCCGCGGCTTCGCCGCATACTCAAAGAAGAATGTGATTACGGTCGTCGTGGCGACGCTGACGAGTGCGCTCTGAAGAGCCAGCCCCAAAGACATACACCACAGATAGCAGCACCACCCAGCCAGCGACCACCACGCCCGTGTGCACAGCGGCCCACAAACGACCAGTGCATGCCCTCTGATCTGAACTTGTGCCGGTCGGCGACCCGCGTACTCCCCCCGCGTCAGGACCTCGCCTTCCTTGCTCAACCCTCACGCCCGAGCAGCGGCGCGACAAGCGACGCGTCACCTGCCACCAGCGATGTTCCTGCGCGGCGCACGACGAAACTGAGTTGAACTTGGTTTCCGGTTCGCTCTCGTCCCCACAGGTCGCGCTCAATTGCCGATGACCTTCAAGGCGGATTAGCAGGTCGCGGACCATGCCATGCGGGCGATTCGACTGAGATGGCCGCCGCAGCTTCGGCCGCGAAGCTCCCATGGTGGGCACTGCTCCAAATGTCCCTCAGTAGCTACCCCACTGCATCTGGGGATGAGCGGCAATGCGCCCACTCGGGTACAGACCAGCACGGAGAGGCCCAGAGAATAGGAAAACAGACATTTCGGTGATCCGGGAAAAATCGCTTGCGCTGTTCGGGGTAATTCCCGCCGTCCGGGCCACCCGGCCGGAACTCGGTGGTTTGCTCTTCGCGTCGAACGGCCGGAGAGAACAGGACGGTGGCGATGAGTGGTCCGTTTTCGGACGCGACGGGCGATCCGGCCGCGCAGGTGGATCAGTGGGTGGCGCAGGCGAAGGAGAAAGCCCGGCGCTACCAGGCGATGCAGGCGGCGGTCGGCCAGGTGTCGGTGACCGAATCGGGCGGGGACGGCCTGGTCACGGTCTCCGTGGACTCGGCCGGGAACGTCACCGACCTGCAACTCACCGACCGGGTCCGCGAGCTGTCCGGCGCGCAGGTCGCGAAAGCCGTGCTGACCACGTTGCGCCGGGCACAGTCGCGGTTGCCGGAACGGCTGGCCGACGTCATGGCCGACACGATCGGGGACGACCAGCGCACGGTGGACACGATCGTCGGCAATTACCGGGCGAAATTCCCGGCACCGCAACCGGAACCGGAAGAATCGGAACCGGCGGCGGAGAACGTGCGGCGGATCGGCGGGATCGAGGAAACCGCGGCCGAGCCGGCGCCGCCACCGCCGCCGCGCCCGGCCCGCCGCCCGCCGGAGGACGACGGCGGTGACGAGGATTTCGGCGGTTCGTTCATGGTCCGCGAGTGAGCGAGGGGGCACGATGGCAGGAGAGGGCTACCAGGTCCGGCCGGACGAGCTGGCGAAGCACGCGAAGGCCGTGGAGCAGGTCTCCCGCACGCTCGGGCAGGCGCTGTCGGCGGCCGAGCAGGTGACCATGGGCGTCCAGGCCTACGGCTTGATCTGCGGGCCGCTGTTCGTGCCGATGGTGCTCGCGGTGAGCGCGCCTGGGCTGCTCGCGCTCGACGCGGCCAAGGAGGCGATGGGCTCGGTGTCGCAGTCCGTGGACAAGGCGGCGGAGAAATACCGGGAGGCCGAGCGGACGCACGCGAAGACCCTGACCGATCTCGGCAAGGGGCTGTCGTGAGCAACCCGCTGGTCGCGCAGAAGCAGGACTCGACGAACTGGCACACCGGCATCAACGTCATCGACGACGCCGCCGGGGCCTACGACGGGATCTCCTCGGGGAACTGGATCGAGGGCGGGATCGCGGCCATCGGCGCCGGGCTGGACCTGCTGACGATGGCGATGAACCCGGTCGGCACGCTGATCTCCTACGGGCTGAACTGGCTGATCGAGCACGTGAAGCCGTTGCAGGACGCGCTGAACCACCTCGCCGGGGACGCCGACCAGATCGCCGCGTACGCGCAGACCTGGAAGAACGTCGGGCAGGCCGTCGGCCAGGCCGCGAAGGACCTGGCCACGACGGTGCAGCAGGACACCGCGCACTGGGCGGGCGCGGCCGCGGACTCCTACCGCGCCGGGATCAAGAAGAAGCTCGACCACATCACCGCGGCGGCCACCTGCGCCAACGCGATCAGCACCGTGGTCGAGATCGTCGGGGTGCTCACCGGCATGGTGCGCGGCCTGGTGCGGGACATGGTCACCCAGGCCGTCGGCGACTTCATCCAGGACGCGCTGGAGGAGGTCTGCTCGCTCGGGCTGGGCACGCCGGTCGTGGTGGCGCAGGTGGTCGAGCAGGTCTCGGCGTGGATGGAGAAGATCGGCGCCGCCATCAAGAAGCTGATCAACTCGGTCGAGAAGCTGCGGCCGCTGATGAGCAAGCTGGAAGAGATCTTCGCCGCCGTCAAGAAGATCATGAGCGAGCTGCACGGGCGTCCCGGCGAAGCCGAACCCCACCTGAACGGCGAGGGCTCCACCCACGTGTCCTCGGCCGCCGAGGAACCCCACGCCAAGCCGGGCGGGGAAGAACCGCGGACGCCCGCCGGCGAGGAAACCCACCCGTCCGAGGCCGGCGACGACGGCACCACCCCGTCCGGCGACCGGCCGGGGGAACCGAAAGAGCCCGACGCCCGCGAGAACACCGACCCGGCGAAGGACGGCCGGCCCAACGAAGAGAAGTGCACCGGCGGCGACCCGGTCGACCTCGCCACGGGCGAGATGCTGATGTCGCAGACCGACGTCGACCTGCCCGGCGTGCTCCCCCTGGTGCTGCGTCGGACGCACATCTCGACCTACCGCCTCGGCCGGTCGTTCGGCCGGTCCTGGGCGTCCACGGTGGACCAGCGGATCGAGGTCGACGCGGACGGCGTCTGCTACGTCGGGGCGGACGGCGTCCGGTTGACCTACCCCCTGCCCGCGACCGACGGCAGCCCGGTGTTCCCCTCGCACGGCGCCCGCTGGCCGTTGCGCGCGACCGGAGCCGGGGAGTTCACCGTCACCAGCCCGGGCGACGGGCAGATTCGCCACTTCGCGGCTCCGGCGGGAACCGGGCCGGTCGCAGGCGGACTGCTCTCCGTGATCACCGACCGCAACGGCAACCGCGTCGCCATTCTCCGAGACGAAGCCGGGACGCCGACGGCCATCGACCACTCCGGCGGCTACCACGTCGCCGTCGACTCGGTGGCCGGCCGGATCACGGGACTGCGCCTGAAGCGCGCATCCGGCGGCGACATCCCCCTCGCCGGCTACGAATACGACGACGCCGGCCGGCTGACCGCCGTCGCCAACTCGTCCGGCCGCGCCATGCGGTTCGAATACGACGGCGACGGCCGGGTCACGCGCTGGACCGACCGGAACGGCCACTGGTACGCCTACCACTACGACCACGCGGGCCGGGTGGTCCGAACCGACGGCAGCGGCGGCGCGCTCGCCTGCGCCATCGCGTACGACGAGCGGAACCGGGTCACCACCTACCGCAATTCGCTCGGCGCGGTCACCACGTACCACTTCGACGACGACTGGCAGCTGGTCCGCGAAGTCGGTCCGCTCGGCGCGACGACCTCTTACGAACGCGACGCCTACGGCCGGGTCACCGCGGAAACCGATCCGCTGGGCCGCACCACGCGGTACGAGTACGGCCGGACCGGGGAGCCCACGCTCGTCGTCCACCCGGACGGCGCCAGCACCACCAGGACCGAGGACGAACACGGATCGACCGTCGCGGTCACCGACCCCGACGGCGCGCGCTGGACTTACCGGCGCGACGAACGCCGCAACGTCGTCGAGGAAACCGATCCCGCCGGTGCGGTCACCCGTTACGAATACAACGAACTCGGGCACCGCCGGAGCGAAACCGACGCGCTGGGCAACGTGCACCGGATCGAGACGGACGCCCGCGGCCTGCCCACCGCGGTGATCAACCCGCTCGGCCACACGACACGGATCCGCCGGGACGAGCTGGGCCGGATCACCGAAGAGGCCGACCCGCTGGGCAACACGACCTGGACGACGTGGACCGTGGAAGGGAAACCACTCACCAGGACGCGTCCGGACGGGACGGTCGAACGGTGGCGGCACGACCCGGAAGGCAACTTCGCCGAGTACTCCGTCGGCGACGGCCCCTTCCTGTCGATCGCGACGACCCACTTCGCCCTGCCCGTGGCCCAGGTGAACGCCGACGGCAGCCGCGTCGAGTTCGGCTACGACACGGAACTGAACCTGACCACCGTCACCAACGCGCAAGGCCTGGTGTGGCGGTACGAGTACGACGCGACCGGTTTCCTGGCGCGCGAAACCGACTTCAACGGCCGCGTGACGACCTACGAACGGGACGCGGCCGGCCGGCTGGTCAGCCACACCAACGGCACCGGAGAGACGACCACCTACCACCGCGACCCGTGCGGCCGCGTGGTGGCGACGCAGTCCCCGGCGGACACGATGAGCTTCTCCTACGACGCCGCCGGGCGGCTCGTCTCCGCGTCGAGCCGCGACTCGGCCATCACGCTGACCAGGGACGCCCTCGGCCGGGTGGTGGCCGAGACGGTGAACGGCCGGACGGTCACGTCGGAATACGACCTGCTCGGCCGCTGCGTCCGCCGGCGGACGCCGGGCGGCACCGTGTCGGCGTGGGAGTTCGACGCCGCCGGCTCGGCGGTCGCCCTGCACAGCGGCGCCGGCACCCTGGCGTTCAGCTACGACGCCGCGGGCCGGGAAACCGCGCGGAGGAGCCCGGCGGGCCTGCGCCTCGCCCAGACGTGGACCGCGAACGACCAACTGCTCAGCCAGACCGTGCTGGGCGGGAGCGCGGCCGAACCGGTGCAGCAGCGCACTTTCCGCTACCGCCCGGACGGCAACCTCACCGCCGTCACCGACCGGCTCGCCGGCGCGCGCAGCTTCGACCTCGACGCGTACGGCCGGGTCGAGCAGGTGCACGGCCGGCGGTGGTCCGAGCACTACCGCTACGACGTCGCCGGCAACCTGGCCGGTGCGGCGAGGCAGGGCGAGGCGCCGGACCGGCCGTGGCGCTACACCGGAACCCTGCTGCACGAAGCAGGTCCCCTGCGGTACGAGTACGACCGGCAGGGCCGGGTCGTCCGCAAGCAGCGCGGCGCCGACGTCTGGCAGTACGCCTGGAACGCCGACGACCGGCTGCTCGGCGTGCGCACGCCGGACGGCGCCGACTGGCGTTACCGCTACGACGCGCTCGGCCGGCGGATCGCGAAGGAGCGGCACGCCCACGGCCAGGTCGTGGAGCGGGTCGACTTCGTCTGGGACGGAACGACGCTGGCCGAGCAGGTCACCCACCGGCGCTCGGTGACCTGGGACTACGACCCGTCGTCCCACCGGCCGCTCGTCCAGGTGGAGCGCACCGAAGACGACCACCGGAGCACCGACGAGAAGTTCTACGCGATCGTCACCGACCTGGTCGGCACCCCGACCGAACTGCTGGACGAGCACGGGAACGTGGCGTGGTTCGCGCAGACCACGGTGTGGGGACGGCCGGTCGCCCACGGCGGCGGCGCGTCGACCCCGCTGCGGTTCCCCGGCCAGTACGCCGATCCGGAATCCGGGCTCAACTACAACTACTTCCGGTACTACGACCCGGAATCCGCCCGCTACCTCAGCGCCGACCCGATCGGCCTGGTCGGCGGGTACGCACCGCACAGCTACGTGCCGAACCCGTTCGTGTGGCTCGACCCGCTCGGGCTCTCCCTGCTCGACGTCATCAAGAACGGCGTCCGGATCGTCGTCCACGAGTACGACGACGACTGGCCCGCGCACGCCCACGTCTTCAACGGCAGGCGGAACATCCGGATCGGCCCGAACGGCCATCCGATGGAAGACGAGCCGGAACTCAGCCGCGTGGAGCGGCAGGTGGTAGAAAACTTCAAGAAGGAGATCCGGAAGGCCGTCCGGAAGCTCGGCCGGCGCAACCAGGCGCAGGAGGCGGAGCAGAGGGCACAACGCGAAGCGAAGGCCAAACCTTGTGACAAGTGACCCCACCGCGACCCTGCGCGGCGATCTGACCGCATTGCTGGCGAACGCCGGCCTCGTCGACGTGGACGTCGACGAGGCCCTCGCCGACGAGCACGTGCGGTCGTCCGCCTACCGGCGCGTCGTCGCGGTCGCTGCCGCCGGCGAGAACCGTGACGGTGACCGCGAGCTCGTGGCCGCACTCGTGCGCGACCCCGACCAGCTCGCGGCCAAGTCGGCGGTGGTCGACCTCGTCGACCGGGTCGCGGCGAAGGCCGCGAGCCCGGCGGGGTTCCGGGAGTGGGCCGACGGCATCCTGCCGGAGGCGGACCGGCTCCGGTCCGAAGGCAACCGCGCCTTCGTCCGCCGCCGGGTCGGTGACTGGCTGCTCTACTCGTCGGTGAAGGCCGGTCACGTGCCGACCGAGGCGGAACTGGCCGAAGCCACGCCCTGGATGCAGCGGCTTCTGGCCGAAGAATCGACGTCGCAGCCGGTCCTGGCGCTGCTCGCCGAGTCGGGGCACACCCGCAAGATCCGTAACATCGCGAAGAACCGGGCTTGACGGCTGCTCCTCGGTCCGTCATTTCAGGGGAACGTAGTCGCCACCGGCCTGAGCGGCGGCGAGGTCGGCGTGTGTGGCTGGATGATCCGGCTCGCGCCGCTCGTCGTGGCGAACACGGCGACACGCCTTTCGCTGGTGGCGTTTGTGCGAGGCCGGGTCGCCGTCGGTTTCAGGCCCGTTCCAATCCCCGGTGTGAAGCTGCCCCAGCCATCGATCAAGACGAGGAGGAGGGACAACCATGCTGTGAGTGCCGGGGTCATCACTTTGCTGACCGATGTGCACGCTGCCGTGTGACGGGTCCATGCAGGACCGACGGCGATTGCCCGGCGCGCAACGGCGTCATGTGGTCAAGGCAGGTTCCGTGTGGCCGGGATCGCGCGGGAGCTGAATGACCGCGGCGTCCCGTGTCCCTCGAGCGCCGACCGGGACCGCAACCGACACCGGACGAAGCACGAGTGGATCGTCCGGACCGTCGTCGGGATCCTCGAAAATCCGCGGTACACGGGGCGGCAGGTGTGGAACCGGCACGGCGCCAGAACAACCGGCCCGGCCGACCACGGTGTTCCCGCCCGACCTTCGGCGGCGCTTCCAGCCGGTCGACACCCGGCCTGATCGAGGTGAAGGCGTTGTGACGCCCGGGAGCGCGATAGGCGCTATTCGCCGGCGATGGTGCCTGCGACCGGGCTGCGACGTTCGATCACGACGACGTCGCGCACTGGTCGTGATGTCGGCCGATCCGTTCGCGGGTACCGAGTTCGCGGAAGCCCATGTACCGATGCAACACCCTGCTCGCCGTGTTTTCGCGAAACACTCCACTTGGATGGTCCAGGTCCCGGCGGCTTCGGTCGAGGCGACGAGCGCGGCCAGCAACGCGCAGCAGGCTCCGCGACCGCGCGCGTCGGGGTTGACGTAGACGCTGTGCTCGACGCCCCCGGCGTAGACGCAGCGAGTTGAGACGCCGGTGACCGAGGTCCAGCCGACGACGTTTCCGGCGGGGTAGAGGGCGACTGCGACCGTTCGTAACGCGCGGGCGGAAATGCCGAGACCCGGCCCGCTGCGCGCGGCGGGCCGGGTCTTCGGACTGGCAGCTACACTCCGACCAGGCAACTGAAGATGTCGTTGAAGGTCTTCGTGTTGTTCGGGTAGTCCACGTAGACAGCGGAGAAGTCGGCGTACTCGGTGTGCGGGGCGACCGACAGCGTCGGGCCCTGGCACGGGACGTAGTACTTCTCGTGGAGCTGGAACGTCCGGCCGGTGTTGTTGATCACCGAACTCGCCGAGTTGTCGACACTTCCGCCATTGTCCCAGCGGGCCAGGGAAAGCCGCAAGATCTGCCCGTTGTCGACGTAGCGACCGCCGGAGAAGTTGCTGTTGCGGAACAAGCACACACGGTCGGCCGGGCAGGCGGAGTTGTCCGCGAACGCCGGCGGGGCCACGGCAGCCAGTGCGGCCGTGGCGAGGGCGGCCGCCGCGGCTCCGGTGAACGCGCGCCGGACCGGTGGGCAGAGTTTTCTCATCGACACGAACAGCTCCTGATTCATCGGGCAATGGCCAGAAAAGCATAAGAAACGCCCGGATGGCATACATCGGGCATTCGGCTGCCCTCGCGGCTTTCCGATGACGGTAATTATCACGTGGTGAAAGCTGATCCTCGCGCCCGCGGGGATGGCGCGCCGCTGCGGTCCTGGATACACGCCCGGTTCGGTGCGGTGGCCGGGGCCGGGAGTGTCCGCAGCGTGCACGCCTTCGGCGCTGCCGTCGTCGCGGGTGACCGCGAGCGCGGGCCAGGGTGAAGGTCGGTCCGCAGATGGCTTCGCTCCGTTCAGGCGACGTGCCTCGTTTTCTCGGCTTGATTCCTGTCAGCACATGCAGACGGTGACGGTGCGTCTCGCGCGACCCGCCGGTGTGAGGCACCACCCACCACGACCGGCGGTTAACGCTTGGCCTGCTACCGCAGTCGGCCACCCTCGTCTCGCCGAACGGGATCGGCGACCCGCTGCGGACGGACGGCGGCGACACCGGCCTGGTCGACCGCTTCGGCACAGTCGCCGGTGCCCGGCTGTTCCACGTCCGGCTCCGGCTCGCGGACGCGGGGAGGCGGCGCCGGACGACCTTGGGGAGGTGGTCGGCGTCGTGGTGTCCGCCGAGCCCTGCGGAGCGCTCGTGCTCGGCATCGATGCCCTCGACCACGGCGTGACCGAGGAGGGGTTCAGTCGCTGAAGTCGCCGTTGAGCGACTGGGTCGACTCGCCGTCCCCGCTACCGGTGCTCCGGCCCCACGGCTGTCCGTCCACTGTGGCCGTCGCGTTCACGTCGCCGCCGCCGGACCGCATGACGACGTTGTAGACGTGCTTGCCGGTGTGAGGTGCGAAGCTGAAGGTGTGGTCCCACGGCAACTTGACGTTTTTCTCCTCCGTCGTCTTGCCGTCGATGCTGTAGGTCAGCGTGGTCAGGACCGCCGTCCCGTCGATCTTGATTTCGAGCCGGTGCGGCTGCGCCGAGGGAGCGCTGGACTCGGCGGAGGACGGCGTCGCCGCGGCGGGCGACGGCGCGCCGCCGGTCCCGGCCGAGCACCCGGCGAGCAGGACGGCGGCGACGAGCGCGGGCAGAAGCCTCATGCCCCGACTTTAATGCTTGCATCGACGCATCGTGGGGCTCCAACACGACATCGACGGCCACCTGCAGCACCCGCCGGCGATCCGAGCAGCTGACGCCCGGCGCCGGCCGTCATCTACTGAGCTTTCGGCGCCGGCGAACCCCCAGCGCGGGCGCATCTTTCGTGCCAGAAATACAAGAAGCAGCCCATGCCGTCGTACCCGCCGAGTCCGGTCTCCACCTGCGAGAACCTGGGCATCCTCGCCGGCGCACCGGTGATGTGAACTGCGCCGGGCACGGTATCCGGCCACCGTCTGCATCCCCGTGGGCCAGGGCGACCGTTTAACCAGGGTAATACCGCACGCGGCGCGAACTGAAGGCCATGACCTGCGGCACAGCGCCACGGTAGGACAGTCGCGACCCCGAGCTGACGCTGGCCGACGTCCGGTAGGGCCCTCGGGCATGCACACCCATCCCGAATCTGCACCTGCTCATCACCCACCCACCGCGCACGAGCAAGTTCCGATGAGCCCCTCGACGCCCCGTTCCGGCAGCGTGGGATCACTGTGCGGCAGTTGCGCCCGACCGCATCCCCGACGAGGTCCGCCACCCGCCGACGCCGCCGCCCAGCTCATCCGCGTGATCTCGCTCGGCCCCATGGCGAATCCCGCAAAGCGGTACGACAAAAGAGGACAATGTGAACAACATTGCTAGAGCAGTAGCGCCAGAGTCGCGCCGTCAGTACCTCTAGGCCGAGCCGGTGCCGCGATACTGCTCGACCGGGATCGGGTCGACGCAGTCACGCATCTGGTCGATGTAGAGCGTGCCGTGCAGGTGGTCGGCCTCATGGGCGACGAGACGCGCGACGCCGCGCTCGAACACGGTGATCTTCGTCCGGCCGTCGATGGTGGTGTGCTCGACGTGGATCACGTGCGAGCGCGGGACTTGCCCGCGGACATCGAAGAAGGACAGGCAGCCCTCGTACTGCTCGTCGACGTCGCCCGGGCACAGTTTCACCCAGCGCCGGGGTGACCAGTGTGTAGGCCTGCGCCCGCTCCGGCATCGTGCGCGGCCTCCGCAGCCTGTACCGACGTGGGTAGCGTCCCGGCGAGAGCGAGAAATCAGACTGGCCGAAAGACACGCGAGCCGCGGCCAGCGCCCGGGTCAGGTGGGCTGGCCTGTTCGTCGAGGACGTACGCATGTTCGCCAGGGCCTTGAAGAAGACCTGACTGCGTGTGGTGCGGACGAACTGCCGCTCGTTCGCAGATCGGCGCACGCCAGCGCGCGCCGGTCCGGGTCTCCCGCGGGCCGGGCGGCCGGGTGCGCCGTACACGCACCAGGTGGGATCGGCTCGGCCCACCACCGCACGTCAGGGCATGCGGAGGACGCGCATGAACGGCACCAGCAGCCACGGCCGCCTGCCGTGCACCCGTACCTTTCCCCGGCACATCGCCGACAGCTTGCCGAGCCGGTGGAACAGCATCAGGTTCAACGCCGCCGGCTCGAACGACACGATCGCGTCCGGATCGCTGCCCGGGCCTTCGACCGTGAGCCGGCCGCCGCGGAGCACCAGCGTCACGGTGGTCGTGTGGCGGGAGCGGAACTCGATCGCGATCCGCCGCGCCGGCGGATTCCGCGCGTCGAGGAGCCCGCCCGGGTCCGTGCGGACCATCCCCACGAGGAAGAGCTCGACGAACAATGCCGCCTGCCACGACGGGATCGCCCACGCGCGCCCCTCTGCGCGCGCGATGTCCCCGCCGTGGATCAGCAGCTCGTTGACGAGGTGGGCAAGGATTCCCGCGACCGGCACCCGCGAGCCCCCGAGCCAGTCGATGGGCGTGGCGGGGTCCATCCCCTCGCTGCGCGCGAGGATCTCGGCCACCGCGGTCCGCATCCCCCGCGCGAGCACGACCACGTCCCGCTCGGTGAAGGCGTCCAGCGCCGTCCGGTTGAGCTCGGCCACCGAATGGATGGTCGTCCCCGGCACCAGGTCCAGGAACTCGTACCCGGCGGAGGGCGGGGAGTGCGGGTCGATCATCACCGTGTAGGAGGACGCGATCCCGACGACGTGGGCCGCGGTCTCGGCGATCGACCATGCTTTGGTGGCCAGGGCGCCGGGGACCGTGGCGGATTCGACCAGGTCGGCGAACCGCTGTCCCGCGTCGGCGAGCGCGGCACGGGCCGCCGCCCACTGCTCTCCGGTGATCGTGACGTCCACGACTTCTCCTCCCAGTCAGGCCTGCGCCACCGTAGCGGTCACCATGGACGGCAAGCTTCTTCATCTGTGCCGGACCGGGAGCCGCGGCACGGCGGAAGTAGGCCGGCGCGAGATCGTCGCCGTCCCGGTCGCTGGTGTGGCCGGGTACTTCGGCGGCGAAGAAGCCCTCGCCGAGCTGCCGATCACCGAGGTCGAAGCCCGCGCTGGTGTCGAGGGCCAGGTCGGTATCGCCGACGGGCTGTTCGCCGCGACCCTCGCCGCCCGCCGTGCAACCTTCGTCCTGCGTGGAGGGGCTCGCCCGGGGCCTCACGCAGCGACCGCCGGTCCGCCGAGCTCTCCCGCCAGATCTGGCGATCACCGAGACCTTCGAGCATCCGCTGCAGCGGGTCGGCGAAGCTGCGTTCGTCGCCAAAACCCTCGGCGAACGGTTCTTCGCCGGACTCGCCCGACACGGGCTCGCCTACACCCGGCTGACGATCACCGCGCTCACCCGAGGCCGGTGAGCAGCGGGTGCGAGTGTGGCGGTGCCGCCCGACGCGGTGTATACCCCGCTGCTGGACGGCGGCCGCGGCCCCGGCGAGCGCGTCCGGCTCATTCCATGGGGCGAACCCCGACGCCCCGTGCTCGAAGACCGCCCATGGCCGGGACGCTTGCCCGTCCCCTCACCGGCGCTCGTGCCTGCCGACCCGGTCTCGGCGGCAGGTCAAGGGGTCGCGGGTTCAAATCCTGTCAGCCCGACGGACACACTTGCAGGGCCCGTGAGCAGCACACCGCCGCTCACGGACCCTTTGTGTTGCCTCGTCCCGTTCCGCTTGCACAAGGCGATCCCCTGGCTACTTTCCGCATCGCCTCTTGATCCCGAATCACCTCATCGAGCACTTCTCCATATTCCGCGACATTCAGCGGTTGTCCCTTTTGAGTGAATGATCGGGTTGGTGAGCAGGTCGCGCCGGTGGGAAAATTACCCGCGACCAAAGGGTGGAGCAGCCGTTCGGCACAGTGACCTAAACATCACGCCCGGTCGGTGAGCCGATCTATTCCTTCTTTGGGCTCTCACCCGTGCGGTGAAGATTTCGCATTTACGGAGATGCCCGCTCGCTCCTCACGACAGAGTATCGCTGCGGGGAGAAGCGCCGAATCCGGTGCCGAAGCAAACCATGAGCTCCGAGGAGCGGTGATGTTGAACCGAAGAAAACTACTGGGGTGGGCGACGGCCGGAGGCGTGGTCGGCGGGGCGGCGCTGCTGCCTTCGGCACTGACCCGGGAACCGAGCGCCGCGGAACACACCGGGCACGCCCCGGCCGCCGGCTCCGCGGCGGGCGGGGGCCGTCCGGCGGCGGGGCTGGGGGTTTTGTTCTCCCAGCGGCTGCCGATACCGCAGCAGCTGACGCCGATGCGGCGCGGCGACGGCGTCGACGTGTACAAGATCCCGATCAAGGCGGCGCAGCACGCCTTCCTGCCCGGCAAGCCGGCGCCGGTGCGCTCGTTCGGCGGCCAGTTCGTCGGGCCCACGATCCGCGCCAAGACCGGCACGCCCGTGGAGGTGACGTTCACCAACCAGCTGGACGTCCCGTCCAACGTGCACCTGCACGGCGGGCACAACGCCCAGGCCGACGACGGCCACCCGATGGACCTGCTCGACCCGGGGCAGAGCCGGACCTACCACTACCCGAACCGCCAGCAGGGCGCGACCCTCTGGTACCACGACCACGCCCACCACCTCGAGGCCGAGAACGTCTACCGGGGACTCCACGGCTTCTACATCCTCGACGACGAGGCGGAGCGCGGCCTGAACCTGCCTTCGGGGCAGTACGACGTGCCGATCATGCTCCGCGACATCCAGCTCGACGCCAACGGGGCCATGGTCTACCCGAACTTCCCCCCGGACCGCACCACCATCCTCGTCAACGGTGTGGTGAACCCGTACTTCCAGGTCGCGGCCCGCAAGTACCGGTTCCGGCTGCTCAACACCTCCAACGAGCGGCAGTTCCGCCTCACCCTGGGCGGCGTCCAGATGACGCAGATCGCCTCCGACGGCGGGCTGCTGCCGGCGCCGGTGCCGCGGTCGGAAATCCTGCTCGGATCCGCGGAGCGGGTCGACATCGTGGTCGACTTCTCGCAGGTGCCCCTGGGTTCGCACCTGGTGCTCAAGGACATCTCGGGACCGTTGCTCCGGTTCGACGTGACGCGCCTCGCGGTCGACAGCAGCCGCGTGCCCGCCACGTTGCGGCCGTTGCCCGCGCCGGGGACGGCGACCGTCCAGCGGGAAATCACCATGCGGTTCGACGAGACGAACTTCACCGGCCTGGTCAACGAGCAGGTCTACGACCCCAACCGGGTGGACATCACGGTCAAGCGCGGCGCGACCGAGATCTGGACCGTCCGCAACACCGACACCGTCTTCGGTGCGCCCCACTCGTTCCACCTGCACCTCGAGCAATTCCGCGTGCTCGACCGCAACGGCGGCCCGCCGGGACCGGACGACGTGGGCCGCAAGGACACGGTCTTCCTCGGTCCGGGTGAGTGGGTCCGGGTGCAGACCACCTTCACCGACTACGTCGGCCGGTACGTGTACCACTGTCACTTCCTCGACCACTCGACCCTCGGCATGATGGCGCAGATGGAGATCGTTCCCTGACGGGTGGGCACGCGGGGCAGGCGGGCGCGTCCGCCTGCCCCGGCTCCCGGCGGTTCGGCACTCGTTGACCGCCACGCTCGGCACTCCGTGGGTTCGTCCCTGAACGAAGGAGGTCCGGATGAGCCATCTGGTGCGGTTCGCCGACGGAACCGGCGCGGTCCGCATCGGCCTGCTCACCGGTGAGCAGCTGCGACCGCTCGCGGTGGCGTCGATGAGTGATCTGCTTCGGCGCCCCGTAGCCGAAATCCGCGAGCTGGCCGAGGCCGCCGGGGTGACCTATCTGCGGTACGAGGAGGCGCGCCGCGAGGAGAGCGCCGATGAGGACGTCTACGCACGGGTGTACTGCGCGAAGCGGCCGGAGTTGTTCTTCAAGTCGGCCGCGTGGCGGGTGGTCACCGACGGTGAGCCGATCGCCATCCGCGCCGATTCGGCCAGCAACGTGCCGGAACCGGAGCTCGGCCGAGTACGGTCACGCCCTCGCGCTTGCTCGCGCCGGCCACACCACCGCGCACGCTTGGGCCTTTGCCAACCTCACCGGCACCAAAGCCCGCGAGATCGGCGAGAAGGCGTGGCGACGATGGTTCTGAGCGCCGGCCACCACGATCGCCGCGGCCGAATCCAATCTCACTGAGCAGCAAGCTTGGGACCACTGCAAACAGCCCTCGACCAACGCTTGTCAAGGGCCAGGGTGCGAGCCGACACTATCGGGGGGTGCGCGTCAGCAGCCTGCGCGCCGCGCTCGATGCGCTTGCGCACGCCATCGCCACGACCCCAGGCTCGATCTCCGTACGCCGATGGTCGGAGCACGTACGCCTCGACCCCAAGACCGTCCGACGGGCTCGAGACGTCGCTCTGCCGCTCGGGATTATCAAGCGAGTGCATCAATATGAGGGCGGACGCACAGACTGCGACGCATTCGTCTCCATAGAATCTCACGCGAGTCTCACTTCAAGTTCCCCCCATTTTGTACACCCCCAGCCTCGGCCAAGCTGACGGCGTCCGATTCAAGAACCAGCATCAGGAGGATCGGCTTCGATGGCATCGCCGCACGACGAGGCCAAGTGCAGGCACGCAAGAATCCACCAAAGGATCCAACGGACTGGGCCGCGGGCCTCCCGCCGCTCGATCTCGACGCGGAAGAGCGGACGCACAGGGCCTGAATCCGGATGACGTCGGCGCGGGGCATGTTGTGCGGTTCAAGCGGACAGCACGGGATCGCGTTGTTCGGTCGCGGCGACCCGCGCACCCGGAGATTGTTTCTGCGGGTTTGTGGTCGAAACCATTGTCGGAGCAGGTCGGCCTCTGACAGGAGAGGCGCAAGCTGTTAACATGACCAGCAGTACGACCGAGGAAATAAGCAGCGAAATGCGCAGCATGTACTCGTCCTCGAATGAAGCTTCTGGACCGTCTTGTCAGATACGTAGTCGTGAACTTGTTGTCGAGCGTTACAGCATCTGAGACCCGTTCCGCAAGAATGTTGTCTGACTGTTTGGATCGGGTTAGCGATTCGAGCGCAGTCCCCAAGATGATGCATGCGACCCATCCGAGTTTTCCTCAAGTCGGCGTTCAGTTTTCTGGTTCTGCCGGCGGAGTTTCTCCAGCTCGATCCGCTCGGCCGACTTCTTCGCCCGTTTCGCCGGTGTCCCCGACTCGGCTTCTTCATCGTCCAGGCATCCCGCGTCGCGAGCTCGTGTTCATTCGATGATGTGAGACGAGTACAAGCCTTCCCGGCGCAGGATCGCGCCCTTCTCTCCATTCGGGGCGTTCTCGTACTCGGCGACCACGGCGAACTTGTACTCCGGGGTGAACACCCGCCGCGACGGACGCGGCGCGGGGTCGGGCTGCTCGTCGCCGGACGAACCCCCGGACTGCTTCTCAGATGGTGTGGACACGCGCACAACTCCGCCACCCATACCCCAAGAGTTAGCAGCGACGACCTACTAGTATGCGATAGGTTGAGGAGAGTGTGACGTTGAGTGATCATCGCACGCCGTTCCCGCCGGGAAGCCTCTTGGCGGGCCTGCCACCGAAGGCCGCCTCGGCGTTGCTGACTCTCGGCACCGCGCGCGATTTCGGCCCCGAGACCGTGCTGCTCCGCGAAGGCGAGGCGAGCACTCACGTGCTGCTGCTGGTCGAAGGCTGCGTGAAGGTCACCGGGATGACACCGGAAGGCCGGCTGGCGCTGCTGGCCATCCGGGTCGGCGGGGACCTGGTGGGCGAACTGGCGGCGCTCGACGGCCAACCGCGGATCGCCACGGTGACCACGGCCGGCCGCGTGCGGGCACGATCCTCCGGACAGGCCGAGTTCCGGCGGTGCTTGGCGGAGACCCCAGCCTTGGCGCTGGCGGTGTCCGGCAGCGTAGGGGCCAAGCTGCGCTGGGCGACCCGCCGTCGGATCGACTTCGGCAGCCGGGAGGTCAAGATCCGGCTCGCCCGGGTGCTGGTCGAGTTCGCCGCGTCCTACGGGATCCCGGCTGGCTCGGCCGTCGAACTCGGCGTCTCGCTGACCCAGCCCGAACTCGCGGCCCTGGTGGGCGCGGCGGAGCCGACCGTGCACCGCGCACTCGCGCTCCTGCGCCGCGAGAACATCATCGAGACCGGGTACCGCCGGCTGTGCGTCCGCGACCAGGCGCGGCTCGCCGCCGTGGCGGGCGGTTGACCGCCGCGTCAGAAAAGCGCCGTCAGAACGAGCATCCCCAGTCCCCCGGCGAACAGGACGCAGGTTCCGGCCAGCGCGGACCGCAGGTGTCGGTGCTTGCGCAGCGCCAGGGCCGCCAGCAGCCCGGCCAGCTCGTGGGCTTGGGCGCACTGGTCGCGCAGGGTCCGGAGAACCGGATCTGCGGTGCCGGCCGCGACACTGGGGAAGGCGAACCGGTTCCGCTCCGACGGCGCGCGCGTCCGCGGCCGGAAGGCCTGCACGAGGTGGAACGACGAGTAGGCGTAAGCGATCGCGAAACAGAGCAGGACCGCGAACACCGCGAACCGCGGTACGGACGCCGGCCGCGGTGCGCCGAACAAGCCGGCCTGAGCGGTCACCATCGCGGTGATCATCGTCTGCACGGCCACGACGGTCCGCACCTTGTCGTCCGCGTGCTGGACCGCGCCTTGGAAGAACGAAACCGTCGTCAACGCCGTGCCGAGCTCCGCTTCCAAGCGGCCCGCCCCGCCCTTCAGCCCGGCCGGCGACTTGGTGCTGCCGTTGCGCATCGCGCTGCTCCCCTCGTTCCCGCCGAGCTTCCCGCTCCCGCCGGCCGGTCATCCCGTCCTCCGACGGGTTTCTCCCCTCGTGTCTTTTCCCCCGCGATCCCGTCCTTTGAGGTGGTGAGCCCCGTCGTGAGAAGGGCGCAATGGACGTCCGCGGCACTCGAGGGAGGGAGTGGAGCTGAATCAGCAGCCTTGGCCCGACGGCAGCCTCCTCGGCCGCATGTCCGCCCGCACCCGGCAACGGTTCCTCGAACTCGGCACCACCGTGACTTACGGACCACGCCAGCACGTCTTCCGGCAAGGCGAGGAAAGCCACCACGTACTGGTCGTGCTCGACGGGCTGGTGAAGGTGTTCGTGGACACCGAGTTCGGCCGGCCGGTTCTCCTCGGCCTGCGCGGCCGCGGTGACCTGCTGGGTGAGATGGCGATGCTGGAGCACCGCCGGCGTTCCGCGGACGTGGTGACCTGCGCGCCCGCCCGCGTCAAGCTGATCGGGAACGCGCAGCTGAAAACGTTCTTCGACCGCAGTCCCGACGCGTGGGCCGCGATGGCCGGCTCGCTCAGCCAGCGGCTGTCCGGAGCGAACGTCCGCCGAGCGGAGTTCGTCGCGTGCCCGGCGCCGGTGCGGGTCGGCCGGGTCCTCGCCGAAATCGCGCGGGCCTACGGGGTCCGGACACCGGACGGCTGGGATCTCGACGTCGGGCTGACCCAGACCGAGATCGCTTCACTGGCCGGAGTCGCGCTGGCGACGTTCGAGAAAGCTCTGCACCGGTTGCACCGATCCGGTCTGGTGCACCGGAAATCCCGACGGATCGTAGTCGACGATCTCGCCGGGCTGTCCCGGTTCGGCGTAGCCGACCGGCCGAACCCGTATCAATACGGGATCGGGGACGAGGACGTGGCTCACAGTTAGTGACTCGGGACCACCGGAGGGGTCACCGATCTTCGGAGGAGGACGGGTTGCCGGACCACATCGACTTCACCAGGATGCTGTTGCTCGCCGTCGATGCTTGGCGGTACGGCAGCCGCGACGGGCAGCAGCAGTTCGATCTCCAGCAAGCGCTCACCACCGCCGTGGACGCGGCGGGCGCGGGCGCGGGCCTGGAGCCCGCGGCGTGGCACCGGCAGCCTGCTGGTGACGGGTTCCTGGACTTCATCGCGGACAGCGGAGCCGAGCTCGCGCTGGTCGATCCGTTCGTGCGCGAGCTCGACGCGTGGCTCGGGCGGTTCAACCACGACCGGCTGCCGAACGCGCGGCTGCGGCTGCGCTTGGCGATGCACCACGGCGGCGCGATCCCGGCGGCCTGCGGCTACGCCTCGGACGGACCGGTGCACGTCTGCCGGCTGCGCGACGCCAAGCCGGCTCGCGCCGCGCTGACGCTGGTTCCCGAAGCCAACCTCGTCCAGGTCCTCTCCGAACCGATCTTCGGTTCCGTCCGGCAGCGGCTCACCACCCTGTCCGCCGCGGACTTCACACCGGTCCTGGTGGACGAGCCGGAGAAGGATTTCCGGGAGAAGGCGTGGATCCGGGTACCCGGCGTCTCCACCGAACGGCTGTCGGGGCTGGCCGAACCGGAAGCCCTGACGATCTGGGTGGCCCCGGCCGCGGGATCGGACGACGCCCGCGCGGCGGCGCTCGCGTCGTTCGCCGCAGCAGGCATCCCTCGTCCGGACTGCGTGCCCGGCACCGGCGACGCGTTCATCGTTCCCCTCTCCCCCACCGTCTCCGGCGATCTCGTGCTCGGGGTGTGGTTGCGCCACCTGCAGGAGGCAATCGGGACATCGGGGCGCGTCGCGGTGTCCGTCGGCATCGCGGCCGGCCGCGATCTCGGCGAGGCTCACGGGCTCGCTACGGGCGACGAGGCCTCGGCCGTACTCGCCGGGGTGGCCGACGCGCCGGTGGTCGTCGTCGTGTCCGACGACGTCCACCGGCGGTTCGTAGCCGGCTCCCACGCCGGCATGGTTTACCCCGACAGCTACCGCCGCACCGGCACCGACCCGGAATCCTGGTTGCGCGTGCCCGGCTACGCGATGGCCCCGCACGCGAGCAGCGCCCGGCAGACGAAGGCCGCGGCGCCTCCCGCCCACACCGCCGGCGTGGTCAACGGGCCGGTCTCGAACATCGGCAGCGCCGTCATCCACGGTTCGTACGTCAACGGCACTGTGCACCACAGCCACGGGACGGTCCGATGAGCGGCGGCGAAGGCGAGGGGACGAACCAGCAGGAACCGGGCACCGGCGGGTCCGGCCAGCCGCCGAGCAAGGAAACCGCCGACGGCGGCCGCGACGCCGACAAGCGGCTCTCCGCCGACAACGGGCGGGAAGTGAACGACGCCCTCGTCGTAGGTGCGCAGTACTACTCGCCCGAACTTGCGCCGAAAGGACCGACTGCGAACATCGGCGAGGGCACCTTCCGCGACGTTCACGTCGGGCATCGGTACGAGGTCTTCCTCGGTGAGAAAGCGGCGCCCGCGGCCGGGCCCGTGCCCGAAGACGTCCTCCGCTGGGTCAGGGAACGGTACTTCGCGATCGACCGGTACCCGGAGATGTACGACGCGCTGGAGAAACGGCGCGTTGTCCTCCTGCGGGGTCAGCCGGGAACGGGACGCACGACCACGGCCATTCACCTGCTCGACCGGCTCGCGCCGAACCGGGTGTTCCGGCTCGGGTGTGGCAAGACCGCGAAGTCGCTCACCTCCGGGAAACTCCGGGAGGAAGACGCCGGCTACGTGGTGGAGCTGCCGAGCCGGGTCAGCGGCGGCCTCACCGAAGCCATCCTCGACGAGTTCAGGGGCAAACTCGAGGAAGCCCGCTGCTACGGCGTCCTGGTCGCCGCCGACGACCCGCGGCACGTCAGCGCCTTCGGCCGGTACGCCTTCAACTACCAGGCACCGGACCCGAAGGACCTGCTCCGGAAGCACCTCGAACACGAGGTCCGGCCCACCGACCCCGCAGATTTCGGACGGAAACTGCGCCGCCTGAGCGAAGCCGCGTGGACCGCGGAAGCCCTGGGGCCGTGCCCCCGCCCGTCCGAATCGGCTTGGATGGCGACTCTCCTCGCCAAGCACGCCCGCGGCGAAAGCACCCGGGCGGAAGTCGAACAGGACGCCAAAGAGGCGGTGGGCCATCAGGTGACCGAGTGGTTCGGCGAACTGCTCGGCCTATCTCCCGGAGCCGAACTGAACGAGGCATTGCGGCTGGCCGCGTTCCGGATCGCGCTGGCGGTGTTCAACCGGTCGCCATACACGCTGGTCGCCGACGCCGCCGAGGCGCTGAGCCGCAAGTTCACCGGCAAGGGGACTGACAAGGACAAACGCGAGATGTCACTGTTCGCGGACGATCGGAGCAACCGGCTGCCGGCGCTGCGCGCGAAGATCGTCGGCGGACACGCGACTTTCGGCCGCGAGCTGATCCCGATGGAACTGATCGAGTTCCACGACCCGCGGTACCCCACCGCGGTACTGGACCACGTCTGGCGCCACCACCACCGGCTGCGCACCGCGCTGGAGCCGTGGTTCGCCGAAGTCGGCAAGGACAGCAGGCCGATGATGTGGGTCCGGGCCGCCCAGGCGACCGGGTACCTCGGCCGGCTGGACTTCGTCAGTGTGTTCACGAAGATGATCGAACCGAACGCCTGCTCCGACGACTGGGACGACTTCCAGTCCCTCCGCCGGCGATCCGCCGCGATCGCCCTCGACCAGGCCGCTCAGGACGACGGTGTCCGCCCGGCGGTCATCGAGCGGCTCCGCCAGTGGCGCCGGTACGGGACAGCGGAGCAGCGCTGGACAGCCGCCGCGACCTACGGTTTCGCTCTCGGGCGCGGCCGGGTGCTCGAAGCGCTCGAAGAGTTGCGGGTGCTGGGCACGCCGTCGGAGCGCGCCAACCCGTTGGACCGCGGCGACGACTACGAGGTCGTCTGGATCGCCGGCTTCAGCGTGGCCAAGCTGCTGGCCTTCGGCAAGGTGACCGAGGTGCTCGACCACCTGCGCCGGTGGCTGGCCGGCAAGCGAAGCAGTCTGCGCAGGCTCGCGTTGACCAGTCTCTGGCACCTGACGAGCTTCTACGGTTTCGAACTCGACCACCTGTCCGTGTCGATGGAGAACGACCGGCCGGTCCTGCCCCACGGCGCGCAGCGCTGGCCGTTGCTGCTGGCGCTGTGCGCGCAGGACGACGACACCACCCGGCGGGTCACCGAGCTGCTGGCCAAGGCCCTCCGGTCCCGGGACGGCGACGATCTGGCCAGGTTCCTCCTGGCCCGCTGGGTTCGGTCGAGCGAACGCGACCCGGCTCTGCTCGACGTGCTCGCCGGGTTCATGGCCAGACTGGTGATCCACGACGGCGACGCACAACGGTTGCAGTACCTGCTCGGCCGACTGACCGAAGACTGGGCGGACCCGCTGCGGCCCGAGGTCACGGCTCGCTTGAGCGCAGCGCTCCGGAACGGTGAAGGAACGAGGGTGGCGGCATGACGGAAAAGACGATCAGCCCCGAGGCCGGGGGGAAAGAACGCGAACGGACCGCGACGCCACGTCCCAGCGCGCCGGCGGACACCCCCACGGAGGCGCCGGCCGACGGTGGCTGGCAGAAGGCGGCGGAGCGGAACTACGAGTCGACCGTGCGGACGCTCGCCTCGTCCGCCTACGCGCCGATCGTCGGCGCCGAACGGGTCAGCCGGTTGAGCCTGCTCCGGCGGCACAAGGCCCAGCGGCCCTGGGTCGCCCGCGTGTTCGTCGGCCGAGACGGCCGGCTCGACGTCTTCTCCTGGACCAACCAGCCGACGACCGGAGAACTGCTCTGGGGCGGCTACCGGTCGGTGTTCGACGTCGACCTCTCGCTGCGCAACCTCAGCCTGGAGGTCACTCTGCCGAGTGCCGGCGACGCGTTCGTCTTCCGCACCGAGGTGGACGTCCAGTGGCGGGTCGAGAACCCGGAAACCGTCGTGACCAAGGGACTCCGGGACATCCGCCCGCTCGTCGTCCCCCAATTGCTGGCCGGGCTCCGGCAAGCGAGCCGGACCCTCGAGACCTCCGACGTCGAAACCGCCGAGAAGGCGGCCAACGCCGCCCAGTTCGACTCACGCTGGCTCCGGGCGGAGTACGGGCTCTCGACGAACGTCCTGGTGCGCCTGAGGATGGACGCCCAGACTGAGCGCGCCCTCCGGCTCGACGCCGAGGTCCGGGCGTTCAAGAAACTGATCGAGCAGGGCGACCTCGACCAGTTCGCGTTGCAGCTGGCGCAGAATCCGCGGAACGTCCAAGCGGTCGTCGAAGCCTTGGTGGCGGAGCGAGACACGCACCGCAAGGACGTCCTGAACTTCGTCACCGAGCTGATCGGCTCCGACGCGCTGGACCGCTGGCAGATCGACGACGAGGTCCGGGTCATGATCCAGTGGATGCAGGCATCCATCAGCCGCGTACTGACCGGCACTGACGCGGCGCGGCGGCTGCCGTTCGAACCGGGCCACAACGGCGCCACCGCGCGGTCGGACCAGGAGGGCCCGCACACCGCCGAAGACGTCGCCGGCGGTGCCTGATGTGGCCGGCTTTCCCGCACGCACTGGCGACGTCGGCATTCGTCGTCGTGGTGGCCTGCCTCGCCGTCCGTTTCGCTCTTCCTGTGGTCCTCCGGACGCTCGTCGAGCCCGTCCGCGAAGCGATTTCCCTGGTGGCGGCCGTGCTGGTGCTCCCGGAGTACTGGGTCAGCCGCACCCGTCGCCGGGACGGCGGAACCCCGTCCCCGTTCGCGTACGCCTACGGCGACGGGGTCGCCCGCCTGGCCTGCCTGGGCGATCGCAGCGTCATCCTGGTGCTGCGCTCGCTGGCCCGCGCCGCGGTTGAGGTGCACCCGATCGTCGTCGGGTTGCTGGCGATCGGATGGCAGGTCGCCACCGCTGTGTGACGAACCGGAACGGCCGGGGAATCCGATGACACCGCCCAGGACCGAGCCTGGTCACTCCTCCTCACCGCGGGCCCGGGTGATCACCTCCTCCAGCCTCAGCGGGCTGGCCGGGTGGACTTCGCTTCGGCCGGCCGCCGAGTTCGATCCGAAGGCCGATCAGGAACACCGGAAACTGATCGAGCAACCCGCTGGGCGCGACACCCGGTGGGCCGCGCCGGGCGCCGTTGGCCCTCACCTTGACCACGGCAGCCTGTGACGGCCACGACGAACCACTCGCACCCACCACGTCAGCGGCGCCGGCTCCGATCACCCGGGCACCTCTGGATGTCGCCCGTGACCTCCCGCAACCCCTGTTCCGGCGCGCCCGCCGACCTCACCGCACAGCGCGGCCTGCCCAAAGCAAGAAGACGCGCACGACAACCCCTCTTGCCGGGGGCCGGCGACCAGTCCCGGTGCCGGTTCTCGAGCGGACCGCCGTTGTCCGCCGCGGCCGAGGTCGGATCCAGCCCCGAACCCGCCCGCTCCCCTCGTCACTGGCCCCGGCAGCCAGGTGAAGCGCCGGCTCCGCGGCGCTCGTGGCCGATGACCGCACGGTCAACCCGATCACCGCCGAGCCTCTCCGCGCGGCGTGTGCCGAGGCAGGCCACCGGGACCCCGCCCGCCAGGTTCGCGAACCGTCGGCCGGCGCGATACCGCGATACAATCAGTATGGGGTCAAGACAGGTCGTCGTCTGAGCCTGGGGTTTCACGGTCGGAGAGGATTCGGATGTCTCAATGGCAGGCCGCAGTCGAGACACACAAGGCCCGCTACCGCGAGCAAATCATCGATGCTGCGATCGAACTCGTTGCTGCCGAAGGTGTCACCAAAACGTCCATGGCCAAGCTCGCGCAGCACGCGGGCGTCGGCCGGGCGACGCTGTACAAGTACTTCTCCGATGTCGAGTCGGCGCTGCTCGCCCACGTCGAACGCGAGCTCGACGAGTGCGCGGCCAGACTCGCCACGGCGACCACCGAGCACGCCGACCCGCTGGACCGGCTCCACGCCTGCATGCACACCATGCTCGACTACTTCGCGAGCCAACGGCACCGCGTCGGCTGGGCGAGCCTGGACAAGGCCGACCTGTCCGCCGCCGCGATGGCCAGGTTGCGCAGCGGAATGACCCGACTGCATCAGCCTTTTGTTGTCACGCTCAGTGAAGGAATAGCCACGAATCGCTTGCGGGGCGAACTCGACCCGCAGCGGCACGGCAAGCTGATTTTCAAGATGGTGGCCAGCATGCAAGAGGACATCGCGGACGAAACGCTCAACGCAACCGACGCCATGAACACCCTCTGGTCGCTTACGACAGGGGGGATACTTGAATCCTAAATTGTTTGGCCAATTTGACCACCGGCACACAAAGAACAGAGTGCCCGACCATCCGAACTTATGCCGCCAAACGGCTGTTCGCATACGGCCGCAATCTTAAATGTTAATCAAGTCAACCTAAGTCCCTTGCACGCGTCAGGAAGGAAATGTTATTTTACGCCTGCGATATATCGTCACATCGTCACATCACCGGGGGAGGCTCAAGGAGGCATGAGCGAAGATCGTTTAACCGGCCAGTCACAGAACCGCGCGAGACCATCATCGGTTGCTGTCCTGATGGAGGGGGACGTAATCCGCAGTGGGCTGACGTCGATGATCGAGTCCGCCGATTTGTACACCGTAACAGAATGGGGGAAGACTGACTACACGGCGCACACCTTCGACACCGCCGAGCGCTGCATCCCAGACGTTGCGATCTTGGGTTGCGATGGACTGAACACCGATTACGTACGGTTGTTGACAGAACGCATCCAGGCGACTGGCAGCAAAGTGATCTTGCTCCTCCTTGTCCAGGATCCAGACCTGTTCGACACCGTATTGAAAATATCGGCCAACGGATTCCTCCTCTTGCACGAAGTCACACCTGGCTCCCTGGAGCATTCTTTACAGGAAGTGATCGCAGGCGAAATAGTCATCCCGTCCACGTTGGCTGCCCGCATGCTGCGCCGGCTGCGCGATGAGCCGAATGCGCAACGCCACGGTTTCAGCAACAGTCTCACCCCGCGTGAACAGCAGGCTTTGCGCCTGTTGATCGATGGGTTGAGCAACAAGCAGATCGCCAAGCAACTGCGCATCTCGCAGCACGGGGCCAAACGTCTCGTGGCCAACGTGCTGGCCAAACTGAACTGCCCGAACAGGACCCTCGCGGTCGCGGTGGCTTTGCGTGACAATATCGTCGTTTGACCCGTCCCAAGGGACGGACCTGGGGAAGATGCGTTCGATGGGAGCGTTGGGCAGCAGACGAAGTCCGGGGCCTCGAATTCCACCACTGGGGAACGGCGCTCCCATCGAACCTTTTCGGCTCACTGGAGCCGGTGGCGACTTCATGACCGCGACACACGGCTTCGCAGGGCCAGCAGCGCGATGCTGAACGTCACGGCCGCGACGGCGCAGACGACCCCGAGGCCCAGCAACAGCTTCTCGGCGTTCCACCCGTCGGTGAGCAGCGAACGCAGCGCGTCCAGCAGGTAGGTAACCGGATTCACGTGCGCAGCCGCGGAAAGCCAGCCACTCAACCGGTCCAGCGGCATGAGGGTCGTCGTCAGGAACACGAACGGGAAAAACAGCAGCGAACTCTGCGCGACGACGGTGGCATTACCGCTACGCAGGGCGATGGCGTACGGAAGACCGGCGAAGGCGAGCCCCCACAACGCCGCGATCGCGATGAACACCACCACACCCAGCGGACCCGACGCGAAGCGGACCCCGAGGATGAAGCCGAGAATCACGGTGGGGACACAAAGCATCACCACGGTCGCCAGGTCGGCGACCATGAGGCCGAGCAGCAAGGACAGCCGGTTCGTCGGCGCGATGAGCAGCCGGTCGAAGTAGCCGTTGTTGATGTCGTTGACCAACGAGGTCGCTCTCGTCGTGCCGGTCGAGGCGATCACGATCGCCACCGGGAACTGGAACGCCCGGAAGTCGGCGGTCCCGCCGAGGTTTCCGACCTTCTCCAGGGCACCGACGAAGACGGTGAAGAAGAACAGCGGGATGAGCATCGGCGGAATCAGGGTCTCCGGCTCGCGCAGCACCTGACGCAGCGATCGACCCGAAACGCTGACCAGGTCGCGGACGAAACCGGCCGGCTTGCCGACCAGGTCCGGCGTGGGAGGCACCGCGAGATCGGCGACCCCGGATGTCGACGTCATCATCGCCCCTTCGCGTCCGCGAGAGCGTTTTCTCGGCTTTTCTCGGACATGTGCTGGCCGGTGAGCGAAAGGAACACGTCGTCCAGCGTCGGCCGGCGCAGCACCAGGTTCGCCGCGGTCACCTGGTTCTCGGCCAGCGCGATGGCGATCGGGCTGATCGCCGTCGGGCCGTGCTCGACGACCACGCTGACCTCGTCGCCGTTGACGTCGACGCGCTGTGCCACCGGTAGTCCGCGCAACGCGCGCGCGGCGAGTTCGGCGTCCTTCGTCGTGGCCACGACCAGGTCCTTGCCGATCGAGCGCTTGAGCTCCTCCGGGCTGCCCTCCGCGACCACCTTGCCCGCGTTGATGATGCCGACGCGCTCGGCGAGCTGGTCGGCCTCCTCCAGGTACTGCGTGGTCATGAAGATGGTGGTGCCGAGCTCGCGGTTGAGCCGGTTGACCTCGGCCCAGAGCTTGATCCGGCTGCCCGGGTCCATGCCCGTGGTCGGCTCGTCCAGGAACAGCACCCTCGGGTTGTGGACCAGGGCGATGGCCAGGTCCAACCGGCGGCGCATGCCGCCGGAGTACGTGCCGACCCGGTCGCGCACCGCGTCGCCGAGGTCGATCAGCTCGGTCAGCTCGTCGACCCGCTTGTCGATCATCTTCTTGCCCAGGCCGTAGAACCGCCCCTGCAGGCGAAGCAGCTCGATGCCGGTCTGCTTGTCGTCCAGTGCGGTCGCCTGCAGCGCGACGCCGACCCGCAGCCGGACGGCGAGCTGGTGGTGCACGGTGTCGTACCCCAGCACGCGTGCGCTCCCCTCGGTGGGCGTCAGCAGGGTGCACATCATCCGGACGCAGGTGGACTTGCCGGCGCCGTTGGGACCGAGGAAGGCGTAGATCTGGCCGGGCGGCACGGCGATGTCGACGCCGTCGACAGCCCATTTGTCCCCGAACCGTTTTCTCAGACCGGTCGTCTGGACTGCCGGGACCTGGCCGGTCACCGCCGCGGGCGGCGCTACCGAAGTCGCTGTCATGGAGACACCTGCGCTTTTCGTGGCTCATCACGGAGGAAGCGGGCGATACATACTGTCTCGCTACGAGACGATCCGTGTCAAGCCACTGTGTCTCGGGCAGTCGGCTCGTGCCCATCAGAGCGCCGGCGTAGCCATTCAGGCACGCCACCCGAGTGCCGTCCGGACCGGCCGTCCGCGCCTGTCGTCACCCTTGCGCTCGCTGAAGACTCGACCCCAACCGAGGAAAGGCATCGAGGGTCATGTCTGAACGTGCCGGAAACACCCCGACGATCGTCGATGTGCTCACTCGGAACGCCTACGACGAACCGGATCGAACCGCCTTATCCTTCCGCGAAGGACCCGGCTCCTCGATCACCTGCTCGTTGACCACCTCGGAGCTGCACACCCGGGCGCTGGCCGTGGCCGAAGCACTGCGAGCGGTCAGCAAGCCGTACGAGCGAGTTCTCGTCCTCACCTCCTCCATGCCCGACTACCTGGTGGCGGTGTGTGGCTGTCTGTACGCGGCGATGTGCGCGGTACCGCTCGGCTTCTCCGCCGTCGGGAAGCAGCCCGGGACGCACGCCATGATCGCCGGGGCGGGTCGTGACGCGGCGGTCTCGGCGATCCTGACCACGGCCGCGGAGGCCTCGGAAGCCCAGCTGCAGTGGGAGTCGGCGGACGGGTACCCGGTCGCGTGGATCGCAGTGGACGAGCAGGTACGGCCGTCGACGGCGGAGCCCGCGCCGATGGTGTGCCGGCCGGACGGTCTCGCGATGCTGCTTTACACCTCGGGGTCGACCTCTTCCCCCAAAGGCGTGATGAACTCGCACGCGAGCATGGTGGCCGGGATCGAAAAAATGGTCCGGATGACCGGGATCCCGGATCATTCCAGCGTGGTGAACTGGGTTCCGGTGCACCACGGGATCGGCCTGATCGGCCACGTGCTGCTTTCGCAGTACATCGCCGGCGACTGCACACTGCTGCGCACCGAGGACGTGGTGGCCCGGCCCGCGAGCTGGCTGGAAACGATCTCCTCGACGGATTCCCCGGTTTACAGCGGGGGGCCGAACTTCCTTTATGACAGGTGCGCCAGTCTCGTCACGGACACGGAAACGGCCGGGCTGGACCTGAGCACCTGGCACTCCGCGTTGGTCGCCGGCGAGCGGATCCGGAAGAACACCGTGGAACGGTTCACCAGCCGGTTCGCCGCCAGCGGGCTCTCCCCGCACGCGATGTTCGCGGTCTACGGCCTCACTGAGACCACGTTGCTGGTCAGTGGCAGGCGCGCCGGTGACATCGGCAGCATCACCGTCGACCGCGCCGCGCTGGAGGCCGACATCGTCCGCGTGGCGCCGGACGGCATCGAACTGGTCAGCTGCGGTGACCCCGGTCCGGCGACCACGGTCCGGATCGCCGACCCGGAGACCGGCGCCGAGGTCGCGCCGGACCGGGTCGGGGAGATCTGGGCGCGGGGACCGTTCACCGCTCCCGGGTACTGGCGCCGGCCCGAGGAGACCGTGGCCGTGTTCGGCGCCCACCTCTCGACCGGCGAAGGACCGTTCGTGCGCACCGGTGACCTGGGCTTCCGCCACCACGACGAGATCGTGGTGTGTGGCCGGCTCAAGGAACTGCTGATCATCCGCGGGCGCAACATCCACCCACAGGACGTCGAGGCCACCGCGGCCGAGGTGCACGTGGCGACCCAGGCAGCGCCCGCCGCGGCGTTCGCTGTCGAAGGGGACGAAGGGGAACGTCTCGTCCTGGTCCAGGCCGTCGGCACCGCCGAAGGCGCCGCACAGATCGCCGCCGAACTGCGGGCCGCGGTCACCGCCCACCACCGGGTGGACGCCGAGGTGCTCGTCGTGGACGCTGCCGCGGTACCGAGGACGGGCGCGGGCAAGATCCGCCGGGGCGAGTGCCGCAAGCTCTACCTCGACGGCCACCTGCACCCGTTCGCGACGAGCGAGCCCGGCGACGTGCGCATGCCCGCGGGCGACGCCGTACCGGCCGCAGAGGTACGCGAAACCATCACGCGGCAGGTCAGGGCGGCGTTAGGCAGCGGTGCGCCCGAGGACCTCGAAGCGTCCGGGGCCACGCTCGCCCGGCTCGGGCTGGACTCCCTGCGCGGCATGATGCTGCGCTATCAGCTCGAACGTGCGACGGGTGTCCGGCTCTCGTTGGACGAACTGCTGCTCGGCAGCGCACGGGACGTGATCGGCAAGATCCTCGCGCAGTCCGGCGGAGGCGCCGTTGCGCCGGCCTCGGCCTTCTCGGTGGACACCGGACAGCGGTACGACCCGTTCCCCCTCACCGATCTGCAGCAGGCGTACGTGACCGGCCGCAGTGAAGCCTACGAACTCGGCGGCGTGGGGACGCACTACTACCGTGAGTTCGATTCCGAGACCCTCGACGTCCACCGATTCGTCGGCTCGCTGGCGAAGCTCGTGCAGCGGCACGACATGTTGCACGCCACCGTCTCCGCCGACGGGACACAGCGGGTACTCCCGTTCCGCGAGGGCGATCCCCTGCCCGTCACCGTCGAGGACATCCGCGACCTGGACGACGCCGAGGCCGCGCGGCACCTGGAGGAGACCCGCAGCGCGATGTCCCACCGGGTGCTGCCGCTCGACGGGGGTGCGTTGTTCGAGGTCAGGATCACCCGCGTCACCGACACGAAGGTCCGCGTGCACATCGGGGTCGACCTGCTGATCGCCGACGTGCGCAGCATCCAGATCTTCTACGACGACTGGGAGCAGCTGTACAACGGCAAGGAACTGCCACCGCTGACGGGTGAGGTGGCGTTCCGCGACTACCTGCTCGCGGTGGAGGAACCGGCCGGGGACGCGGCCCGCGACTACTGGCTGCGGCGCATCGAGTCGATGCCCGGGGCACCGAACCTCCCGCTCGTCGAGCGCGCGCGGACCGCCGTGCCCCGGTTCCGGCGCCTGGAGTCCGGACTCGACAGCCGCATGTGGACATCGATCACCGAGCGGGCGGCGAAGAACGACGTCACGGCGTCGGCCGTGTTGCTGGCCGCCTACGCCGTCGTGCTGCGGACGTGGAGTGGGACGAGCCGGTTCCTGGTGAACATCCCGATGTTCAACCGGCAGCCGGTGCACGACCGGATCGACGAGGTGATCGGCGACTTCACCACGATCGTGCCGCTTTCCGTGGACGTGAGTGGGGACTGCGGGATCACCGAGTACGCCGCGCGGATCCAGCGGCAACTGCTGTCCGACATGGACCACCGCGAGTTCAGCGGGATCGAAGTGCTGCGCGAACTGGCCCTGCGCGACGGCACGGCCACGGGAGCGATCGCTCCGGTCGTGTTCGCCAGCGGCCGCGGCCAGGGTCGCGGGTACCTGACCGGCGAATGGATCGGCGAGCCGGTGTACGCGATTTCGCAGACCCCGCAGGTGTGGGTGGACAACCAGACGTACGAAAAGGACGGCGAACTGCACTTCAACTGGGACACCGTGGAGGGGTTGTTCCCGGAGGGTGTCATCGAGGAGATGTTCGCCGCCTACTGCGACGTGCTTTCCACCCTAGCCCACGACGACACCGGGTGGGAACAAGGCACCGGATCGCTGCTGCCCTCCTGGCAACAACGCATCATCGACCAGGCGAACGACACCGCCGCACCCATCGACGTCGAACTTCTCCACACACCGCTGCTCACTCGAGCCCGCGCCAACCCCACCACCCCAGCGGTGTTCGACCGCGGAACCTGGACCACCTACGGCGAACTCCACGTCCGCGCCTGCCGTACCGCCCGCACCCTCCGCTCCCACGGTGTCGGGCCAGGACAGTGCATCGCCGTCTCCATGAACAAGTCCACCGAACAGATCACCGCCGTACTCGCCATCCTGCTCGCCGGCGGCGCCTACGTACCCATCGACCCGGAATTACCCGAACAACGCCGCCACCACATGGTCACCCACGCCGGTGTCCGGCTGATCGTGACCGACCAACAGCACCTGACCTGGCCCACCGGTACCGAAGTGGTACGTCCCGACACGGCACCGATCGACCCGACCGAGACCACTGTTCCGCCCGAGTCCCTCGCCGACCTCGATGATCTCGCCTACGTCATCTACACCTCCGGCTCCACCGGCCAACCCAAAGGTGTCGCCGTCAGCCATCGCGCCGCCGCCAACACCTGCCTCGACATCAACCAGCGATTCGCCATCACACCCCACGACCGCGCCCTCGCCCTTTCCTCCCTCAGCTTCGACCTGTCCGTCTGGGACATCTTCGGCGTCCTCGGCGCCGGCGGCAGCCTCGTCCTCCCCCACACCAACCGGGACCCCGCCCACTGGCATCACCTCATCACCACCCAAAACGTCACACTCTGGAACTCCGTCCCCGCCCTCATGACCATGTACACCGACCACCTGCCACCCACCACGGCGGCCGCCACCCTGCGTCTCGTCATGCTCTCCGGCGACTGGATCCCGCTCACCCTGCCACCGAAGATCAAGGCCACCCATCCCCGCACCCGGATCATCAGCCTCGGCGGGGCCACCGAAGCCGCCATCTGGTCCGTCTACCACCCCATCACCGACACCACCCCCACCGACTGGCCATCCATCCCCTACGGCACACCCCTGGCCAACCAGCAGCTCCACATCCTCAACGACCAGCTCCAACCCTGCCCGATCCACACCACCGGAAACCTCTACATCTCCGGGACCGGGCTCGCCTCCGGTTATCACAACGACCCGGAAAAAACCATCGCCAGTTTCTTCACCCACCCCGATACCGGAAAACGCCTCTACAAAACCGGGGACCTCGCCCGCCGCCACCCCGACGGAACCATCGAATTCCAGGGCCGCAACGACACCCAGGTCAAAATCAACGGCCACCGCATCGAACTGGGCGAAATCGAAACCACCCTCGGCCGGCACCCCGGCATCCACACCGCCATCGCCACCACCACCGGAACCCGGCACCACAAACAAATCCACGCCTACATCTACCCCCACCCCACCAGCACGACCACAACCGAACTCCTCGCCACCATCCACCGGCACCTCGCCGACACCCTCCCCCACCACATGCATCCCCACACCACCACCATCCTCACCCACCTCCCCCTCACCCCCAACGGCAAGATCAACCGCAACAACCTCCCCCACCCCACCACCACGACCTCCATTGATCCACCGGCCGGCGCAGTGGAGAAGCGCATCCTCGCCATTTTTGAAGAGGTGCTGGAATCACGCGGGATCAGCGTGACCGCGAACTTCTTCGACATCGGACTCGACTCGGTGGTCATGGTCAAGGTGCATCGGGTGCTCTGCGAGAAACTCGGCCGGGAATTCCCACTGACCGCACTGTTCGAAAACCCGAGTATGCGGCACCTGGCGGCGCACTTCGGTGGCAGCGACGAAACCGAGGACGCGGTGGCCGCGACCTTCGCCCGTGCCCGCCGACGGCGTGCGCGCAGACATCCACAGACCATCACGAACGACAGCGGGGACTCGCATGACTTCCACGCATGAGGGCACCGAGATCGCGATCATCGGGAAGGCGTGCCGGTTCCCTGGCGCGAGGGACCAGCGGCAGTACTGGGCGAACCTCCGGGCCGGCCGGGAGTCGGTGACCTTCTTCGGTCGGGACCAGCTCCTGGCCGCCGGGATCAGCCGGGAATTGGCCGACGATCCAGGCTACGTCGGCGCCTTCGGCGCGCTCGACGACATCGACCTGTTCGACGCGGCTTTCTTCGGCTACAGCGCGCGGGACGCCGCGATCCTCGACCCACAGCACCGCGTGTTCCTCGAGACCGCCTGGCAGGCCCTGGAAGACGCCGGCCAGCGCCTCTTCGACCCGGACGCGCAAGTCGGTGTCTTCGCAGGCAGCAGCATGTCGACGTACCTTATTGCGAACCTGCTGCCCGGCCGGGCCATGGACACCTCGCCCGACGGCTTCGAGATGCTGATCGCCAACGACAAGGACTACCTGGCCAGCCGCATCAGCTACCACCTCGGCCTGAACGGCCCGGCGGTCAGCGTGCAGTCCGCGTGCTCGACCTCGTTGGTCGCCGTCCACCTCGCCCGCCAGGCGCTGCTGTCCTACGACTGCGACATCGCACTCGCCGGCGGGGTGACGATCCGGCTGCCGCAGCACGGTTACCGTTACCAGGAAGGAATGATCCTGTCCTCGGACGGGCACTGCCGTCCGTTCGACGCCAGGGCGAGTGGCACGGTCGGCGGCAACGGCGCCGGGGTCGTGGTGTGCAAGCGGCTGGCGGACGCCATCGCCGACGGCGACCGCATCGACGCCGTGATCAAAGGCTCCGCGATCAACAACGACGGCGACCGCAAGGTCGGGTACACCGCCCCGGGCATCGTCGGACAGGCCACGGTCATCGCCGCGGCGCTCGGCGCGGCCGAGGTGGACCCGGGCACGATCGGCGCGATCGAGGCGCACGGCACGGGCACGGCGCTGGGCGACCCGGTGGAGATCGCCGCGCTGACCAAGGTCTTCGGCCCGTACCACCCCGGGGGCTGCCCGATCGGCTCGGTGAAGTCCAACATCGGGCATCTGGACAGCGCCGCGGGTGTCGCCGCGCTGATCAAGGCAATTCTCCAGCTGCAGCACCGGGAGATCGCGCCGAGCCTGAACTTCGAGCAGGAGAACCCGGACATCGGCTTCGACAGCACACCGTTCTTCGTGAACACCGAGTTGCGCCCGTGGCACGCGACCGGGGTACCGCGCCGGATCGGCGTCAGCTCGTTCGGCTTCGGTGGCACGAACGCGCACTGCGTTCTGGAAGAAGCATCGGCCTCGGTGGAGCCGGCACCCGGCAAGCCGGTGCAGGCCATCGTGCTGTCCGCCAAGTCGGCCGGAGCGCTCGAGGAGATGACCCGCCGGCTCGGTCAGGACCTCGCCGAGCTGCCGCTCGCCGACACCGCGTACACCCTGCAGACGGCGCGGACCGTGCTCCCCCACCGGCGGGTGATCGTCTGCTCCGACACCGAGGACGCGATCGAGGCCGTCGAGAGCCACGACCCGCAACGGGTGTTCAGCAGGCAGGTCCGGGACAAGCCTCAGGTCGCGTGGCTGTTCCCGGGACAGGGCACGCAGTACACCGCCATGGGCCGGGGCCTCTACCAGGACGAACCTGCGTTCCGCGCGGGCGTCGACGAATGCGCGGAGCTGTTGGGCCCACACCTCGGGTCGGACCTGCGTACCGTGCTGTACCCGGACGACGACGCCGACCACATCCAGCGGACCGAGTTCGCGCAGCCCGCGCTGTTCACCGTCGAGTACGCGCTCGCGAAGCTGCTCGAGTCGTGGTGCGGGAAGCCGCAGGCGATGCTCGGGCACAGCGTCGGCGAGGTGGTCGCCGGCTGCCTCGCCGGTGTCTTCACGTTGCCGGACGCGCTGCGGATGGTGGCCGTGCGCGGCAAGCTGATGCAGCGACAGGCGCCGGGGGCGATGCTCACGGTCGCGCTGGCCGAGGACGAGCTGCGCGGGATCCTGCTTCCCGGTGTGGAGATCGCTGCGGTCAACGCGCCGCGGCAGTGCGCCGTCGCCGGGCCGCACGAGGCGATCGACGCGTTCGCCGAGCTGCTCACGGGCCGTCGGATCGACTTCGGCCGGCTGCACACGTCCCACGCCTTCCACACCTCGATGATGGACTCCGCGGTCGCGCCGCTGACCGAGGCGATCGCCCGGATCCCGCTGTCCCCGCCGGACGCGCCCTTCCTGGCCAACCGCACCGGCGACTGGATCACCGCCGGTGAGGCGACCGCGCCGGCGTACTGGGCCGGGCAGGTCCGGGACACCGTGCGGTTCCACGCCTGCCTGCGAAAGCTGGCCGGCGAACCCGGCGTGGTGCTGCTGGAGGTCGGGCCGGGACACACTCTCGGCAGTCTGTCCAGAATGGACCCCGAGCTGCGTGGCAACCTGCTGGTGAACACGATGCGCGCGCCCGCGGAGACGCATGACGACACCCGGTTCCTGCTCAGCGCGGTCGGCCGGCTCTGGGTGGCCGGCGTGGACGTCGACTGGGCCGCGATGCACCAGGGCGAACAGCGCCGTCGCCGCAGTCTCGCGCCTTACCCCTTCGACCCGAAGCGGTACTGGATCGACGCACCGGCCTCCGGCGCCACGGCTCGGTCCCTGGACGCCGCCATCGTGTCGGCCAAGGGCGACCAGCACGCCGGCAGCGAGGCCACCCTCGGTTCACGGCCGGACCTGCTGACCGAGTACGCCGCGCCGGAGACCGAGACCCAGCGCCGGGTGGCCGGCATCTGGCAGGACCTGATCGGCGTGTGGCCGATCGGCGTGCACGACAGCTTTATCGAGCTCGGCGGCCACTCGCTGCTCGCCACGAAGGTCGTGGCCGCGGTCCGGGCCGAGTTCAAGGTGGACGTCCCGTTGCGGGACCTGATGACGGCCCCGACCGTGGCCGCCATGGCCGAGCTGGTCGTCAAGGCCGGCGGCGTGCCGCTCGCGCACGGCGGTGACGAGCTGCCCATCGCGGTGCCCGACCCGGAGTCGCGCTGCGAGCCGTTCCCGCTGAGCGAGATCCAGCAGGCCCAGTGGATCGGGCGGTCGGCGAACTTCAGCGTCGGCAACGTCGCAGCGCACATCTACTGGGAGGTCGAACACGACGGTATCGACCTCGACCGGCTGCAGAGCTCCTTCAACCGGATCCTCGACCGGCACGACATGCTCCGGGCGATCATCACCCCGGACGGCACCCAGCGCATCCTGCCCGACACCGGGCCGTACGAGTTCGACGTGCTGGACCTGCGTGCCGTCCCGGACGACCGCGTGGCCGCGGAACTGGCACAGGTGCGGGCGCGGATGTCGCACGAGGTGCGGCAGAGTGACGTGTGGCCGTTGTTCAACATCCGTGCGGCGCTGCTCCCCGACGGCCTGACCAGGGTGTTCCTGGGGTTCGATCTGATGGTGTCCGACATGGGCAGCGTCCGGGTCATGCTTCGCGACTGGCGTGCGCTCTACGAGAACCCCGCGGCCGAGCTGCCGCCGCTGCGGATCTCCTTCCGCGACTACCTGGTGGCCGTCGGCCGGCTGAAGGAAACCGAACTGTACCAGCGTTCGCTGGCGTACTGGCGGAACCGGGTGGAAGATCTCCCGCCCGCGCCGCAGCTGCCGCTCGCGACGACACCGGACACGATCACCGAGCCCCGGTTCGTGCCGTGCAGCCGGACGCTGCCGAGCGAGCAGTGGGAAAAGATCAAGGACCGGGCCAGGAAGCACGGGGTCACCCCGTCATCGGTGCTGCTGGCGGCGTACGCGCTCGTGCTGGGAGCGTGGAGCACCTCCGGCAAGTTCACCCTGAACGTCACCACCAACAACCGATTCCCGGTGCACGAGGACGTTCCCGGATTGGTCGGCGGGTTCGCATCGTTCAACCTGGTGCCGGTCGACCTCACCGAGCACACCCGGCTCGGCGAGGTCGCGGTCGCGATCCAGACGCAGAGCTGGGCGGACCTCGACCACAGGTACGTCAACGGCGTCGATGTCCTGCGTGAGCTCGCGCGGGCCCGTGGCGGCACCACCGGCTCGGTGATGCCGTTCGTGTTCACCAGCACCTTGGTCGACGAGAGCGAGAGCGAACGCTCGATGGTCGACTGGATCGGCGGGTTGACGTACGAAGTCATCCAGACGCCACAGGTCTGGCTGGACGCGGGCGTGCTCGAGGTGTCCGACGGGCTTTACCTGAGCTGGCCCGCGGTGGCGGGGTTGTTCCCGGAGGGTGTCATCGAGGAGATGTTCGCCGCCTACTGCGACGTGCTTTCCACCCTCGCCCACGACGACACCGGGTGGGAACAAGGCACCGGATCGCTGCTGCCCTCCTGGCAACAACGCATCATCGACCAGGCGAACGACACCGCCGCACCCATCGACGTCGAACTTCTCCACACACCGCTGCTCACTCGAGCCCGCGCCAACCCCACCACCCCAGCGGTGTTCGACCGCGGAACCTGGACCACCTACGGCGAACTCCACGTCCGCGCCTGCCGTACCGCCCGCACCCTCCGCTCCCACGGTGTCGGGCCAGGACAGTGCATCGCCGTCTCCATGAACAAGTCCACCGAACAGATCACCGCCGTACTCGCCATCCTGCTCGCCGGCGGCGCCTACGTACCCATCGACCCGGAATTACCCGAACAACGCCGCCACCACATGGTCACCCACGCCGGTGTCCGGCTGATCGTGACCGACCAACAGCACCTGACCTGGCCCACCGGTACCGAAGTGGTACGTCCCGACACGGCACCGATCGACCCGACCGAGACCACTGTTCCGCCCGAGTCCCTCGCCGACCTCGATGATCTCGCCTACGTCATCTACACCTCCGGCTCCACCGGCCAACCCAAAGGTGTCGCCGTCAGCCATCGCGCCGCCGCCAACACCTGCCTCGACATCAACCAGCGATTCGCCATCACACCCCACGACCGCGCCCTCGCCCTTTCCTCCCTCAGCTTCGACCTGTCCGTCTGGGACATCTTCGGCGTCCTCGGCGCCGGCGGCAGCCTCGTCCTCCCCCACACCAACCGGGACCCCGCCCACTGGCATCACCTCATCACCACCCAAAACGTCACACTCTGGAACTCCGTCCCCGCCCTCATGACCATGTACACCGACCACCTGCCACCCACCACGGCGGCCGCCACCCTGCGTCTCGTCATGCTCTCCGGCGACTGGATCCCGCTCACCCTGCCACCGAAGATCAAGGCCACCCATCCCCGCACCCGGATCATCAGCCTCGGCGGGGCCACCGAAGCCGCCATCTGGTCCGTCTACCACCCCATCACCGACACCACCCCCACCGACTGGCCATCCATCCCCTACGGCACACCCCTGGCCAACCAGCAGCTCCACATCCTCAACGACCAGCTCCAACCCTGCCCCATCCACACCACCGGAAACCTCTACATCTCCGGGACCGGGCTCGCCTCCGGTTATCACAACGACCCGGAAAAAACCATCGCCAGTTTCTTCACCCACCCCGATACCGGAAAACGCCTCTACAAAACCGGCGACCTCGCCCGCCGCCACCCCGACGGAACCATCGAATTCCAGGGCCGCAACGACACCCAGGTCAAAATCAACGGCCACCGCATCGAACTGGGCGAAATCGAAACCACCCTCGGCCGGCACCCCGGCATCCACACCGTCATCACCACGACCACCGGTCCCTCGCACCACAAGCAGATCCACGCCTACATCTACCCCGACCCCGCGGCCACCGTCCCCCACGACGAACTCCTCGCCGGCATCCACGACCACCTCGCCGACACCCTTCCCCCCTACATGCACCCCCACACCACCACCATCGTCAACCACCTCCCCCTCACTCCCAACGGCAAGATCAACCGCAACAACCTCCCCCACCCCACCACCCCGTCAGCGTCCACATCGGACGATGACCGTCCGGTGAGCGAGCTGGCGGTCCGGCTGGCCGAGATCGCGGCCGAGGTGATCGGGGTCGCCCGGATCGACCCCCGCGCCGGCTTCTTCGAAGCCGGCGGGGATTCGATCGCGGCGGTGCGGATCGCGGCCCGCGCCGTCGAAGAGGGGCTGGAGGTGGTGCTCGGTGACCTGTTCGAGGCCGAGACCATCGCCGACGCGGCCGCGCTCATCGAGGCTCGTGGTGCGGATGCGGACGGCCAGGAGCAGGAGGTGCCGCTGACCGCGGCGCAGCTCCGGCTGCTCGACGGCTCGCACGGTGACGTGAACTGGGTGGAGCTCCCGGTGGCGGACGACTTCACCGTCTGCGCCGAGTGGATCGAAACGCTGCTGCGGAAGCATCCCGCGCTGCGGGCCGGTTTCGAACAGAACGGGGCGGTTTGGACGCAGCGGATCGGGGCGGTCCGCCCGCAGGACACCTACGTACCGCGGATCGAGCTGGACTTCCTGCCGGTGGACCGGCAGCGCGGCGCGATGCGGCAGATGATCACCGAGATGCGCGCGGAGACGAACCCGCGTGGTGGTCGTCTGGTGAAGTTCGCGTTGTTCGACCTCAGCGCCGGCCGCCACCTGGTGTGCCTGGCCCACGACCTGGTGGCCGACTCCCGCAGCTGGGGCGTGCTGCTCGGCGAGCTGGCGGCGCTGGCCGGGGGCGTCCCGGCGGGGGAAACCGGCCGCACCCGGGTGGAGTTGGGCCCGGACGAGACCAGCGCGATCCTGGCAGCCGCGGCCGAGACGTACCGGATGTCCGCCGAGGAAGTCGTCCTCGCTGCCGTGCTCGACCTGGTCGACGGTCCGGTCCGGTTCGAGCAAGACCGGCGTGGCCGGGCCGACGGGCCGGTGGGGGCGTTCGGCGCCCCAGCCGAGATCCGGGCCGACGGCGGGGACCTGCCCGCCGTCAAACGCGCCTATCGCACCACGACGTCCGGGCAGCCCACCGGGCCGGTGGACGTCCTCGTGCGGTCCCTCGGTGCCATCGGGACGGCGGCGATCCCGTGGCCGCACTGGGGGTCCGGTGGACCACCCCGTACCGAGATGACGTGGGCGCTCGTCGATGGCGGCCTGGTCACCGAGTGGACCGGGAACGGGGACTCGGCGGCCGACGGGTTCGCGGACGCGGTCCGCCGGGTCGGCGAGCGCAGCCGGCACGCGGAGATCCACGTCGACGCCGGCGACTTCCCGCTGGCCGACGTGGACGACGACGACCTGGTCGCGTTGTTCGAGGAGTACCGGTGAACAGTCCCATCGAACCCGATCCGGCCTGGCGAGCGAAGATCCGCGGCTTCGCGCAACGCGCCGTCGCCCCCCTGGTGTCCAAGATGGACGCCGAGGAACGCGTCGACGACGGCCTGGTCGCGTCGCTGTTCGCCGAAGGCCTGATGGGGGTGGAGATCCCGGAGGCCTACGGCGGCGCGGGACGTGACCTGTTGTCTTCGGCCGTGGCGATCGAAGAGCTCTCCCGGGTCGATCCCGGCGTCGCGGTGCTCGTGGACGTCCAGAACGCGCTCGTGGTCAGCGCGGTGCTGCGGCACGGCGACGGTGACCAGAAACGCCGGTACCTGCCGCGGCTGGCCACGTCGGCGGTCGGCGCCTACGCACTGTCCGAAGAGGAGTCCGGCAGCGACGCTTTCGCGATGGGCACCGAGGCCACCGCGGACGGCACCGGGTTCCGCATCAACGGGTGCAAGCACTGGACGACCAACGCCGCCGAGGCGGACTTGTTCGTCGTGTTCGCGAAAGTGGGCGACGCCGGTGTCGGCACGTTCCTCGTCAACGCGGACACGCCCGGGCTCCGGGTCGGGGAGCGCGCGTCCAAGCTCGGCATCCGGGCAAGCTCGACGTGTGCCGTCGAGTTCGACGACGTGCTGGTGGGCGCGGAGGACGTCCTCGGTGGGGTGCACAACGGGCGCACCAACGCGATCGAGACGCTCAACATCGGCAAGATCGGTATCGCCGCGCAGATGGTCGGGCTCGCACAGGGAGCGTTGGACGCGGCATTCGACTACGCCCGCCGACGCCGCCAGTTCGGCGAACCGATCATCTCGTTCCAGGGCGTGCGGTTCCCCCTGGCCAGGCTGGCCGCCGAACTGGACGCCGCCCGGACGTACCTGTACCACACGATCGCGGTGCTGGACACGCTGCCGTTCGCGAAGAGGCTCACCGCCACGGCGACCGCGAAGCTGCTGGCCGCCGAGGTCGCCGAGCGAGCCGCCTCGCAGGCCGTCGAAACCCTGGGCGGCAACGGGTACAGCACGGCCTTTCCGGTGGAGAAGTTCTACCGGGACGCGAAGATCGGCAAGATCTACGAGGGCACCACGAACATCCAGCTGCGGGCCATCGCCGCCGGTCACCTCGGCACCGGCGAGCGGGAAAGCGTGTCGCCATGGTGAGCCGCGGCCCCGCAGACCACTACGACACAGTACGGAGCACGAGCCGGTGAGCGCACGGGATATCGAGGACGTCTACGACCTGACGCCGCTGCAGCACGGGATGCTCTTCGAGAACCTGTACGCGCCCGGCGAGGGCACCTACGTCGAGCAGTCCGTGCTGGAGTTCGGCGGGTCGCTCGACCGGGACGCCTACTGGCGCGCGTGGCAGCACATCGTGGACCGGCACGCGGCGCTGCGCACCACGTTCCACTGGAACGACATCAAGAAGCCCGTGCAGACCGTGCACCGCCGGATCACGCTGCCGCGCACCGAGCTGGACCTGCGGCTGCTCGGCGAGGCCGAACAGCGGCAACGGATCCAGGACTACCTGCGTCCGGCGCGCGTCAAGGGGTTCGACCTGGAAGACCGGCCGCCGATGGACCTGTGCCTGGGCGTCTCCGACGACCGGCAGTACCAATTGCTCAGCGTGCACCACCTGATCCTGGACGGGTGGTCGGTCGGGATCATCCTCGCCGAGTTCATGCGTGCCTACCGGGCCTACCACGAGGGCCGGGAACCGGAACTGCCACGCGCCGGGCGATACCGGGACTACGTGGCCCGGTGGCGGCAGCCGGACGGCACCGGCTCCGAACAGTACTGGCGGGCCGAACTGGCCGGCTACGTCCCGCCCGCACCGCTCGACCTCGGCACTCCCCCGGCCGCCGACCGGGGCGAGGTCCCGTACGAGGGGGCGGATCTCGACCTGGCCGACCTGGCCGGCGACATCCGGGCCTTCACCCGCGAGCACCGCCTGACCGCGAACACCCTGGTCCACGGGGCGTGGTCGCTGGTGCTGTCCCGCTGCCAGCACACCGACGACCTGACCGTGGGGACGACGTTCGCCGACCGGCCGCGGGACGTGCCCGCCGCCGAGTCGATCGTGGGCTGCCTGGTCGGCACGTTCCCGATCCGCACGGCGGTCCGGCCCGGCGAGCCGGTGCTGGACTACCTCGCGCGTGTCCAGGATTCCGTGCTGTCGGCGCACGAACACTCCGGGAACAGCCTGGTGGACATCCACCGCTGGAGCCCGCTGCCGCAGCCGGAGCGCCTCTTCGAAACCCTGGTCACGTACCAGAACATCCCGATCCCGGAGTTTTCGCTGCCGGGCGAGGACGTGACGATCCGCGGCTACACGGTGGACACCCGGCCGCAGTTGCCGCTGGTGCTGATGGTGATGCCCGGCAGCACCATGCCGATGCGGCTGGTGCACGACCGGCGGCGGTTCAGCGCACACCAGGCCGACCTGTTGCTGCGCCGGGTGCGCGAGACGCTGCGGGCGATCGTCGGTACGAGCCGTGGCACGACACTCGACGAGATCGACGTCCGGACCGGCGACGAGCGGCGGCGCACGGAACGGGCCTGTGCCGACACGGTCAACCTGGACCTGCTCGCCGCCGCGGACACCCGGGTGGCCGGCCTGCTGCGGGCGGCGCCGGGACGGCCGCTGCGGCTCGTGGACCGGCAGGGGCGCGAAGTCCCGCTCGGCGCACCCGGCCTGGTCGAGGTCGGCGGCACGCGGTCCGGGATGTGGGCCAGGGTGACCGATCACGGCGACATCGAGTACCTCGGTGACCGCGCCCGGCGCGCGGACCCCGCCCGTGGCGGGGCACCGGACGACGAGCCGGGCACGCCGACCGAGAAGTCGATCGCCGCGCTCATGGCCGACATCCTCGGCGTCGACCGGATCGGCGCCGGCGACAACCTCCTCGAACTGGGCCTGCACTCGCTGCTCGGCACCCGCGCGATCAACCGGATCAGGGACGCCTGGAACATCACGGTCACCCTGCACACGCTGTTCGAGCACCCGACCGTGCGCGACCTGGCGAAGCTGGTCGAGGCCGGCGGCGAGACCCAGCCCGCGCCCCGCGGGCACCAGGACCTCCGGGCGGACGTCACCCTGGACGAGTCGATCACCGGCGCCGGGGCCGGCGCGTGGACCGCGTCCCCGCACCGGGTGCTGCTCACGGGGGCCACCGGGTATCTCGGCACGTTCCTGCTCGACCGGCTGCTCCGCACCACCACCGCCACCGTCACCTGCCTGGTCCGGGACCAGACCGCGGACGACGGGTCGGCGCGCTTGCGGGCCACCCTTCGCTCGGCCGGGCTGTGGCGCGACGAGTACCACGGCCGGGTCACCGCGATGTGCGGGAACCTCGGCAAGCCGCTGCTCGGGCTGGCCGAGGCCGACTTCGCCGCACTGGGCGACGACGTGGCCGAGATCTACCACGCGGCTGCGAACCTGAACATCCTGCCGAGCTACCGGCGCCTGCGGCCGGCGAACGTCGGCGGGACCCGGGAAGTGCTCCGGCTCGCCGCGACCGGCCGGACCAAACCGGTGCACTACCCGTCGTTCGCCGGGCTCACCGAGCACCCCGATCCGGCGGTCGCCGGCCGTGAGCTGCCGCTGGGCGAGGACCCACCGGACGTCCGCAACGGCTATCTGGCGACGAAATGGGTGGCCGAGCGGATGCTGGACCTGGCCAACGAGCGGGGTGTCCCGACCGTGGTCTACCGCGCCACCAGGCTGATGGGCGCGAGTTCGCCCGCTTACTGGAAACCGGCCGACGCCACCAGCGAGATCGTGCGGGCGTGCACGTACCTGGGTCTGGTGCCCGACTCGGACGTGCCCATGCCCGCGTCCCCGGTCGACTACGTCGCGGACGCGATCACGGCGTTGGCGCGCCGGCGGGAGTCCCTTGGCGGGCACTACCACCTCGTCGCGCCGAAACCGTTCAGCTTCCGCGTCCTGGGGGAGGCGATGACCCTCGCCGGGCACGACGTGCGACCGGTGGACATCGACACCTGGTACTCCGCACTCGTCCGCCGGTCCGCGGCGGACCGGGACTCGCGCTGGGACCTGGTGCTCGCCGTGGTCGGTGCCTGGAAGCGGCACGTGGCGGAAGGCTGGCGTGAACCGGAGTACGACACGTCGCTGGCCACCTCGGCGCTGGCCGGTGCGGTGGTCTGCGGCCCGATCGACGCGGAGTACCTCCGCGGGGCGGTGACGGCCTTCGCCGCGGCCGGGGCGGACGGGAGATGACCACGCCCGCCGAACACGTCCGCACCTGGGAAGCGCTCTACGACGAGCTCTACACCGGGTCGCTGACGGGCGACCCGGACAGCCGGTTCGCCGGCTGGACCAGCAGCTACACCGGTGAGCCGATCCCGCTCGCGGAAATGCGGGAGTGGCGGGACGCCGCGGTCCGGCGGATCAGCACGCTGACCCCCCGGCGCGTGCTGGAGATCGGCGTGGGCAGCGGGCTGTTGCTGACCGAACTGGCCGGACGTTGCGACACGTACTGGGGCGTCGACGCGTCCGGTGCCGCGATCGACTGGCTGGAGGACACCCTCGGTGACGACATCGCCGACCGGGTCGTGTTGCGGCAGGGCGCCGCCCACGAACTCGGCGACCTGCCGGAGCTGTTCTTCGACACCGTGATCCTCAACTCCGTCGTGCAGTACTTCCCCGGCACCGGCTACCTGCGCGAGGTCCTCGACGGGGTGTTCCGGCTGCTGGCGCCCGGCGGCGCGGTGTTCGTCGGCGACGTCCGCAACCCACGGACCCAGCGGTGCCTGCTGGCCGCCGTCGCGGTCGCGAAGGGCGGCGACCGCACGACACTGGAACGGTTGCTGCGGCTGGAAAAGGAGCTGCTCGTCGACCCGGGTTTCTTCACCGGCCTGCCGTACGGCGCGGACGTCCGCCTGAAGAACGCCGAGTACCACAACGAACTGAGCAGGCACCGGTACGACGTCATCCTGACCGAGGCGCCGCGGCCGGCGCACCCGGTGGCACGCCGGCTGGCGTGGGGCGTCGACGTCACCAGCACCACCGAGCTGACCGGCCACCTCGCCGAGGTGGCCGGCCGCGGGCTCGCCGTCACCGGGATCCCGAACCTGCGGCTCACGGGTGAGCTCGCCGTGCTCGCGGAACTGGAGTCCCGGCCGCCCCCGCCGCCGGGGACCGACCCGGCGCAGATGTGCGCGCTGGGCGCGCGGCTCGGCTACCGGGCCGTCCTCACGTGGTCCGGAACGGACGGATGCTTCGACGTGCTGTTCACCCACGAATCCCGGAAACCATAGGGAGCCCGACGCCATGACGCTCTACGAGAGGTTCGCGGCGCAGGCCGCCCTCGACCCCGGCCAGGTCGCCGTGGTCGACAGTGAACTGTCCCTGAGTTACGACGCGCTGCGCGCTGCCGCGGAGGACCTGCGCGACCGCCTCGCCGACGCGGGCGCGCGGCCCGGGGACCTGATCGGGTTGCGCGTGCCCCGCGGTGTGCCCGTCGCGGTCGGGATCCTGGGCATCCTCGCGCACGGATGTGCCTACGTGCCACTGGACCCGGCGTATCCGGCAGCCCGCCGGGAGCTGATCGCCGAGGACGCGGGCGTGACCGTGGTCGTCACGGCGGACCGGGGTGCCTGGCGGCCGGACGTGGTCGTCACCGGCCCCCGGACCGTCCGGCACGAAACCCCGCCGGACGTCGCCTACGTGATCTACACGTCCGGCTCGAGCGGCCGTCCCAAAGGGGTCTTCGTCGGCAACGAACACGTCCTGGCGTTGCTGGACGCCGGCAAGAAGGTCTTCGGCTTCGACGCGACGGACGTCTGGTCCGTGTTCTGCGGGTACGGGTTCGACGTCAGCGTGTGGGAGCTGTGGGGCGCCCTGCTGAACGGCGGCACCGCGGTGATGATCTCCCACGAGACCGCGACCGATCCGCGCGCGTTCATCGACGTCCTCCGGGCCGAGGGCGTGACCGTGCTCAACCAGGTGCCGACCGCGTTCGACTACCTGCTGGACGAACTGGCGGCACGGGGTGCGCGGCTGCCCGCACTGCGGTACGTGATGTTCTCCGGTGAGGCGATCCACCCGCCCGCCATCCGGCGCTGGTACGACCTGGCCGTGGCCACCGGGGCGACCCTGGTCAACATGTACGGCATCACCGAGACGACCGTGCACGCCACCTGGCACGTGCTGGCGCCGGACGCCGGGGACGGGTGGCCGGGTACGACCCCGATCGGGGTGCCGTTGCCGCACCTGGAGATCACCGTGGTGGACGAGGACCTGCGACCGGTCCCCGCCGGCACGCCCGGCGAGATGCTCGTCTCCGGCTCCGGAGTCAGCCACGGCTATCTCGGCCGCGCGGACCTCACGGCCGAGCGCTTCACCGTCCGCGCCGGTGTGCGAACGTTCCGCAGTGGTGACTGGGCGGTCCGGGACGCCGCCGGCGACCTGCACTACATCGGCCGCAAGGACCGCCAGGTCCAGATCCGCGGGTTCCGGGTCGAACTGGGCGAGGTGGAAGCCGCGATCGCCCGGCACCCGCTGGTGGCCCAGTGCGCGGTGACCGTGGCCGCGAACCAGCACGGCGAACCCCTGCTCACCGCGCACTACACCCGGTCCGGCGACGCGGAGGTCACCGGTGAGCAGCTCCGCACGTTCGCCACCGGCGTGCTGCCACCGCAGATGGTGCCGATGGCGTTCCGCGCGCACCGGTCCATGCCGGCCACCCCGAACGGGAAGATCGACCTGGCCGCGTTGGACAGCGCGTCCTGACCCATGCGGCCACTGCCGCACGCTACCCGGACGGCTATGCCGTGCGGTGCCCGATCAGCGGCCCACTCCAGCATGGCGCAACCACGATCGCGAGACGAGACTCACACCATGCGCTACGAAGTCCTCGGCCCGTTACGCCTGGCCGACCGCAACCGCGTCACCGCCGTGGGGCCGCCGAAGGTCCAGGCGGTGCTCGCCGTGCTGTTGATCCGTGCGGGTGAGCTGGTCACGCGGGACCAGCTGATCGCGGAGATCTGGGCCGACGACCCGCCCCGCCGGGCCACCGCGGCCCTGCAGGTCTACGTCTCGCAGCTGCGCAAGATCCTCGCGGCCGCGGGGTTCCCGGCGACCACCGTGGTCACCCACCAGGCCGGGTACGTGCTCCACAAGGGCGCCCAGGAGTGCGACGCGGACATCGTGCTCCGCCTCGCCGCGAACGGCCGGGCACTGTCGCGGCACCGCCGGTACCCGGAGGCGATCCGGGCACTGGAGAGCGCGCTGGCCCTCTGGCACGGCCCGGTCCTCGGCGGCCTGCGCGCCGGGCACCTCGTCGACGGGTTCGTCACCCGGCTCGAGGAGACCCGGATGGCGTGCCTGGAAACGCTGATCGACTGCCGGCTCGCCAGCGGGCTGCACCGGGAGCTGGTCGGGCCACTGCACTCCATCGTCGCCGAGCACCCGACCCGGGAAACCTTCCACCGCCAGCTCATGATCGCGCTCTACCGCTCCGACCGGCAGGCGGACGCGCTGAACGTCTACCACCTCGCCCGCAAGACACTGGACGACCAGCTCGGCGTCCGCCCGGGCCGAATGCTGCAGCGGGTTCAGCAGGCAATCCTCCGGGCGGACGACGAGCTGCTCGCGACCTGTCACGCCGGCGGCAGCGAGTGGACGGAGTCGGCGTAGTCCGGCGCAGGTTCGCCCAGTTCCCGCACCAGCGTCGCGATCCCGCTGACGGTGCCGAAGTTCTTGGCGCTCAGGTGCTGGAAGGGCACGATCACGCCGAGCCGCTCGCGGATGAAGGTCAACAGGATGGCGACTTTCAGCGAATCCAGGATCCCCCACTGCAGCAGCGGGGTGTCCGCGCCGAGTTCTCCCTCGGGGTCGCCGGCCAGGAACTTGTCCCGGATGAACTCGATGAGCCGCTGCTCAACGTCCGCCTGCATGCTGTGCTCCTCTCATACCGCGCTGCCTTCCCGCAAGGTGGCGATGAGCGCGGTCCGATCGATTTTTCCGTTGCTGGTACGGGGAATTGCGGACACCGTGTGCACCTCGCCCGGGATCATGTACGTCGGCAGCCGCTCCGCGCAGTGGCGTTTGATCGCCAGCACTCCCGTCCGGGCGCCGGGACGGAGTACGACGAACGCCACCAGCCGCGCTTCGAGCTCCTGGCCACCGACCACGACGGCCGTCTCGGCGACCGCGGGGTGGGTGTGCAGCGCGGCTTCCACGTCGCCCGGTTCGACCCGGTGTCCCCGTACCTTGGCCATCGTGTCGCGCCTGCCGACGTATTCGAAAGCACCGTCGTCCCGGACCGTCACCAGATCGCCGGTGGCGTACGGGCCCCGGTGCGGTTCCTCGCCCCAGTAGCCGCGCATCACCGACGGCCCGCTCACGTACAGCTCACCCGGCTCCCCTGGCGGTGCGACCGTCCACACGGTGTCGCCACTGGCCGCGGTGCCGATCGGCACCGGCCGGTCCTGCAGCAGGTCCTCGGCACGGACCTCGTGCGCGGTGCACACGTTGGTCTCGGTGGGACCGTAGAGGTTCAGCAGCCGCGCGCGGGTCCAGCCGGCGAGTTCACGCAACGCACCGATCGGGAAGACCTCCCCGGCGAACAGCACGGCCCGCAGCGATGGCGGCGCCGGCCGGTCGAGCAGACCGCCTTCGCGCAGCATCAGCATCAGCGCCGAGGGAACCGAGTACCACACGGTGATCTCCCGCTCCCGCAGGAACTCGGCCAGCTGGACGGGGGCATAGGCGAGTTCCGCCTCGACCAGGTGGACAGCGGCACCGGTGCACAGCGCCCCGTACAGGTCGAGGACGGAGAGGTCGAAACTGAACGGTGCGTGGTTGGCGAGCCGGTCGTCCGGTCCGATCGCCAGCGTCGCGATCGCCCACCGCACGAAGGCGAAGGCGTTGGCGTGGCTGAGGCAAACGCCTTTCGGGTCACCGGTCGAGCCGGACGTGTAGAGGATGAACGCGAGGTCGTCCTGGCCGGTCTCGACGGGCGGCGGCACGGCGGCGGGAAGCGGTTCGCCGAGGTCGACGACGACAGTCGTGCCCTCGAGCCAGGGCGTGATCTCCCGCGCACGTTCCGGGGTCGTGCACACCGCGCGTGGTGTGCACGACCGCGCCACGTTCGCCGCGCGGCGCGCGGGAGACGTGCTGTCCAAGGGGACGTAGACCGCGCCGAGGCGCAGGGCCGCCTGCATCGCGGTCACCACGGCACAGGACTTGGCGGCCCAGATCAGGACCCGGTCCCCCGGGCCCACCCCCGCCGCGGCGAGGCGCGCGGCCATCGCGTCCGCCCGCCGGTCCAGCTCGGCGTAGGTCAGCGAGCCGTCGGGCCCGGTGACGGCCGGCCGGTCGGGATATCGGCGGGCCGCGGCCCGCACCGCTTCGTGCAGCCTGGTCACAAGCCCATCTCCCGGGTCAGAATCTCCTTCTGCATCTCCGTCGTGCCGGAGAAGATCGCCGCCGGGACGGCGTCCCGCAGCTGGGCCTCGACGCCACCCTCGGCCAGGTACCCGGCGCCCCCGAAGACGCGCACCGCGTCGAGGCCGTTCGCGATCGCGGCCTCGGCAACGGCCACCTTCGACACGGCTGCCGCCGCCCGATGGTCCCGGCCCGCGTCCAGCAGCCAACACGCGCGGTGGACCAGCAGCCGCGCGGCATCCAACCGCACCCGCATGTCCGCGATCCGGTGGGACACCGCCTGGAAGCCGGCGATCGCCCGGCCGAACTGACGGCGAGTCCTGGTGTGCTCGACGCACTGGCGCAGCTGGCGGGCCAGCACCCCGAGGTAGAGACCGAACAGGCAGGCCCGCTCCCAGCCCATCGAGTGTTGGAAGATCATCGAGCCCTGGCCGTCTTCGCCGAGCCGGTACCGGGCCGGCACCAGGCACCCGGTGAACTCCACCGAGCTCGCCGGGCAGCCCCACAGGCCCATCTTCGGCATCGGCCCGCCCACCTCCAGGCCCGGCAGGTCGCGCGGGACCGCGAACGCGCTGATCCCGAGGAAACCCGCCGTGGGGTCGGTGACCGCGTAGGTGACGAACACGTCGGCGACCGGGCCGTTGCTGGCGAAGGACTTCACACCGTCGAGGAGGTATCCGCCGGCCACCGGCCTGGCCGTGGTGGTGAGCGCGCCGACGTCGGAACCGGCCTCCGGTTCGGTCATCGCGTTCGCCCCGATCAGCGTCCCGTCCGCGAGGCCGGGCAGGAGCTCGTCGAGGACGCTCCGGCACGCGAAGTCCCGGATGGGCACGGCACAGGCGAGCAAGTGGGCGGCGACGCCGAACACCAGGCCGGTGTCCGTGCACGCGTCGCCGAACGCTTCCAGGCACAGTGCGACGTCAAGCGCACCGAGACCGCCGCCGCCCGCGGTGGCCGGCAGGCACAAGCCGGTCAGCCCGAGCGCCGCGGCGGCCGACCACTCGTCCCGGGAATAGTGCGCGTCCGGCGAGTTCCTGGCCACGCCGGGCAGGCGGAAGCGCACGGCGGTGCGCAGCGCGTCGATCCGCTTCTGCTGCTCGGGAGTCACGTCGAAGTCCATAACGGGACCCATCGGACCGGCAACGGCCAACAGATCGCCAAGGGACCGCCAAAGGCCGTGGCCGGGGCGCTTTAGCGGGTCGTCAGCGTGTCCTTGGCGCCGCCCGAAGACTGGGACTCATGCAAGCCAACTTCGATGTGGCCGTCATCGGCGGTGGTCCGGCCGGCTCGACGGCGGCCGCCTATCTCGCCCAAGCCGGCCTTTCCGTCCTGTTGCTGGAAAGCGAGATATTCCCCCGACCGCACGTCGGCGAGTCCCTGGTGCCGGCCGCCACGCCACCGCTCGTCGAAACCGGCGCGATCACCGCCGTCGACGCCGCCGGCTTCCCGCGGAAGTACGGTGCCGCCTGGACGACCGCGCACTCGGTCAACCTGCCCAACAACGGCTTCGCCGGGCTCAGCCACAACCTGCCCGCGGTGGTGCAGTTCGTGGAACGCGATCAGGAGGGCGTCGACCGCGACTACACCTACCACGTCGACCGCGGCAAGTTCGATCTCATCCTGCTGAAGAACGCCGAGGAACGCGGCGCGCGGGTGGTCTGCGGCGCACGCGTGCTGAACGTGGACTTCGACGACCCGGAGAAGGTCACCCTGAGCTGCCGGATCGCCGGCGCGAACGTGGACTTCACCGCCGGCATGGTCGTCGACGCCTCCGGGCGGCACACCCTGCTCGGCAAGCAGCTGAAGACGAAGGTTCCGGACCCGGTGTTCAACCAGTACGCCCTGCACGCGTGGTTCGAGGACTTCGACCGCAGTGCGTTCGTCACCGAGGACCACGAACTGGACTTCATCTTCGTGCACTGGCTGGCCATGCGGGACTCCTGGGTCTGGCAGATCCCGATCACCGACACCATCACCAGCTTCGGTGTCGTGACGCAGAAGAAGAACTTCAGCTCGGCCGGCTCCGCACCGGGCGAGCTGTTCTGGGACTTCGTGGACACGCGGCCGGAGCTGTCGAAGGCACTGCGCAAGGCCCGCCAGGTCCGCCCGTTCAAGGCCGAAGGTGACTACAGCTACCGGATGACGGAGATCGCGGGTGACCGGTTCGTACTGATCGGCGACGCCGCGCGGTTCGTGGACCCGATCTTCTCGAGCGGGGTGAGCGTCGCGATGAACAGCGCGCGCCTCGTCTCCCGGGACATCATCGCCGCCCACCGGTCCGGTCGCGGCTACGGCCGGCCCAGCTTCGCCGGCTACGAGGAGAAGCTGAAGAAGGCGGTCGGCTACTGGTACGAGTTCATCGCCATCTTCTACCGGCTCAACGTGCTCTTCACGGCGTTCGTGAAGGACCCGCGCTACCGCATCGACGTGCTGCGGATGCTGCAGGGCGACGTCTACGACGGCGAACCGCCGAAGGCACTGAAGGACATGCGGACCATCCTGCGGGCGGTGGAGGACGACCCGGACCACGTCTGGCACCCGTACCTCGGTGGTGTGTGGGCAGAGCCGGTGACGTCCTGAAGCCGCGGTCGCTCTTCGTCCGCGGGATCGGCGTCCTGCTGCCCGACGGCCGGATCAGCGCGGACGACGCGGTCGCGGCCGGACTGTGCGATGCCGGCCAGATCGCGTACAGCGGCCTGGTCAGCGTCGCCGCCGGGGACGGCACGAGCGGGGTCGACCTGGCGGTCGGCGCGGGCCGGCGCGCGTTGTCCGACGCGGGCATCGGGCCGGGCGACGTCGATCTCCTCGTGCACGCGACGATGCTCCCGGAAGGCCCGGACGGCTGGTCACCCGCTGGTTACGTGCTCCGCGAACTCGGCTGCGGGCCGCGGCCGGGACACGAGGTCCGGCAGGGCTGCAACGGCATGTTCGCCGCGCTGGAACTGGCCGCCGGGTGGCTCGGGATGTCCGCCTCGCCGGCCACCGCGCTGCTCACCACGGCGCTGCGCGGCGGAAGCCCGATCATGGACCGGTGGCGCAGCGCGGGCTTCGGGATGTGCACCGGTGACGCCGGTTGCGCGCTCGTGCTCGGCCGCGACCACGGCCTGGCCCGGGTGGACGCGGTCTGCTCGACCACGTTCCCCGAGCTGGAAGGGCTGCACCGCGGCGGCACACCGCCGTCGGAGGAAACCGCGGGCCACGGGCTGGTCGACGTCGCCACCCGGTCCGCCGAGTTCGTGGCCGGCGCCGGTTACGACCCGCTGGACCTGCGGCGGATGTTCGCCTCGATGTACTTCTCCGTCGCCCGGCAGGCGTTGGCCGAAGCCGGCACCGGCACGAGCGAGCTGGCCAGGGTCATCTTCGTCAACGCGGGTGCCCCGGCCGTCGACGCGGGCGTCATGCAGCCGCTCGGCCTGCCGATGGCCCTGTCCACTTGGGACTTCGGTCGCACGGTCGGCCACCTCGGCGCGTGCGACCAGGTCGTGTCCCTGCACCACCTGCTGGCCACGCACCGGCTTTCCGCCGGGGACCGGGTGCTCCTGGTCGGCGGGACACAGGGCTACAACGCGGCGAGCGCCGTCCTGACCATCACCGGCGACCCGGCACGCTGATCCTCGCGCAGCCGAACAGCAGCGACGGCAGAACCCGCATCCACAGGAACTTCCGCTGGTACGCCCACTCCGGGGCGACGGCCCTGACGGCGGCGCGCAGACCCGCGAAGTCGGCGGACCGCAGGTGGTAGACGAAGATCGAGCCGCCGGGACGGACGACCCGCCGCAGCTCCCGCACCGCGGCCGGGAGCGGGTGCCAGTGGTGGAGGCTCATGGTGGCGACCACAACGTCGAACACGCCCTGCTCGTACGGCAATGCGGCGGCCTCTCCCACCGCGAACCGGACCCGGCCGGAGAGGCCACGCCGGGCCGCCAGACCGGTGGCGTACGTGACCATTTCGGGCACCGGGTCCACCCCGAACACCCGCAGGTCGGCGCGGGACCGGGCGATCCGCAGCGCCAGTGAGCCGGGGCCACAGCCGATGTCGAGCACCGCACCCGACTCCGGCGCCGCCGCCCGGACGTGCGCGGCCGCGCGGGTGTGCAGACCGCTGAAGGGGACGGACATGTGGCGCCGGTAGGCGGGCGGATCGTGGTACAGGTGCGACACCCCACAGTTCTACCGCACGTACCGCCGTTTCTCCGCCACCGTAGCCGCCCGGCTACCCCGACCGCGCAGCTCAACTGGGCTGGTTGGGGATTTCTGCACGCCTCCGGTCCGGATGAGGATGCATCGAAGGCGACGAACCTGCGACGAAGGGCTTGGGATGGCTGAGGAATTCGACGTGCTGGTCGTGGGCGGCGGGCCGGCCGGGTCCACCACAGCCGGCCTGCTCGCCCAGCGCGGGCACCGGGTGCTGGTGCTCGAACGGGAACGCTTCCCCCGCTACCACATCGGCGAGTCGCTGATCACGGGGATGCTTTCGGTGTTCGACGAGCTCGGCGTCCGGGAACGGATCGAACGGGCGGGCTTCCCGCGCAAGAACGGGCTCAGCATCGTCTGGGGCGCGGACCGCACCCTGTGGAACGTCAACTTCGCCGAGATCGACGGCCCGTACGACTACTCGTACCACGTGCGGCGCGCCGAATTCGACGAGATCCTGCTCGACCACGCCCGGCAGCTCGGCGTCACCGTCGTCGAAGAGGCGACCGTCAAGGAGCCGATCCTCGACGGCGGCCACGTCACCGGGGTCCGCTACGAGTGCGGGGGCGAGGACGTCGAGGTGACCGCGCCGCTCGTGATCGACGCGTCCGGGCAGTCCCGGGTGCTGTCCCGGCGGCTGACCACCGTCGAGTGGGCCGAGGACCTGCGCAACATCGCCTACTGGACGTACTTCGAAAACACCGCGGATCTGCCCGCGGGCCAGCTCGGCAACATCCTGGTCGAGCGGGTCACGCACGGCTGGTTCTGGGCGATCCCGGTGGACGCCGTGACCAGGAGGCTCAGCGTCGGGTACGTGACGCCGACCGCGAGCCTGGTCGCCGGCGGCCCGGCCATCGGTGAGCTGTACGACGCGGGGGTCGCGGAAAGCAAGCAGCTCAAGCTGCTGCTCGACGGTGCCACCCGTGTGGGTGACTACCGGTCCACCCGGGACTGGTCCTACCGCGGCCGAGCGGTCACCGGACCGGGCTGGCTGTCCACCGGCGACGCCAGCGGGTTCATCGATCCGTTGTTCTCCGGTGGCGTGTGCCTGGCCGTGCTGGGCGCCGACGCGGCGGCAGCCGCCGCCGACACGGCCCTGCGCCGGCCCGACCTCGCCGACCGCGCGATGCGCGCCTACGCCACTGGCATCGACCACATGGTGTCCAGCTTCCTCGACTACGTGCGGTTCTTCTACGACCCGACCCGTGACCGCGAGGACTACTTCCAGCAGGCGCGGTCCATGGCCGATTTCAACGAGCGCTACCCCGACGCGCGAGCCGCGTTCGTCGCGGTGATCTCCGGCCGGCTGGCCATGTCCGAGCTGTTCCGGATCCCCCGGGCGGACGAGACCGCGCTGGCCGGGAGCGTCGAGACGTGAGCCTCGCGCCGACGGCGGCCGCCTCGCTGCCGCCACCCATCGCCGCCGACTCGCTGTGGTTGTTCCTGCTGCAGGTCGGCGTCCTGCTCACGCTGGCGCTGCTGCTGGGCAGGCTCGCGGTCCGCTTCCACCTGCCGCCGCTCGTGGGCGAACTGCTCGCCGGGATCGTGCTCGGCCCGTCGGTCCTGGGCGCCGCGGCGCCCTCGTTCACGTCGTGGCTCTTCCCGCCGGACGCCCAGCAGGCCCACCTGCTGGACTCGGTCGCGCAGATCGGGGTCGTGCTGCTGGTCGGGCTCACCGGGTTCTCCCTGGACCTCGGACAGCTCCGCCGCCAGATCAAGCCGGCCATCGGGGTGAGCGTGGGCGGGGTGCTGATCCCGGTCGGCGGTGGCGTGCTCACCGGGTACCTGCTGCCGGCCTCGGTCGTGCCCGCCGGGGTGGACCGCGGGGTGTTCGCGCTGTTCGTCGGCGTGGCCATGGGGGTCAGCGCGATCCCGGTGATCGCCAAGACCCTGACCGACATGGACCTGGTGCACACCAGGGTCGGCAGGCTGATCCTGACCGCCGGGGTGTTCGACGACGCGGTCGGCTGGCTGTTGCTGTCGATCGTGTCCGCCATGGCGGTGACCGGCGTCCACGCGGGTCCGGTGCTGCTGTCGCTCGGTCAGCTCGCCGGGTTCCTGCTGGCCGCCGCGCTGGTGGCCCGGCCGCTGGTGCGGCTGGCGCTGAGCCGGGCCGGCCGGTCGAGCGGGCCGGGGCCGGTGATCGTCACGGTGGCCGCCGTGGTCCTGCTGGGCGCCGCGGCCGGCCAGGCACTGCGGCTGGAGGCCGTGTTCGGCGCGTTCGTCGCGGGCGTGGTCGTGGGCACCTGCCCCGGCTTCGACCGCACGCGCCTGGAACCGTTGCGGATCATGGTGACCTCCGTGCTCGCCCCGCTCTTCCTGGCCACCGTCGGCCTGCGTGTCACCCTCGCCGACCTGATGAACGGGCCCGCGCTCGCGGTCGCCGCGGTGGTCCTCCTGATCGCGGTGGCGAGCAAGTTCGGCGGCGGCTACGCCGGTGGCCGGGTGGGCGGGCTGGGCCACTGGGACGCGCTCTCGGTCGGTGCCGGGCTCAACGCGCGCGGGGTCGTCGGCATCATCGTCGCTTCGGTCGGCCGCAGCCTCGGCCTGCTCACGCCGGGCATGGACGCCACCGTGTTGCTCCTGGCCATCACCACCTCGCTGATGGCGCCGGTGGTGCTGCGGTGGACCGCCCGGCGCGCGGGCACCCGGCTCGCCCCGGTCGGCTGACTATCCATTGTGGAGGAAACCGTGAAGAGAACGGCGGCCGTCGTCACGGCCGTGCTCGTGGCCGGTTCGGTGCCCGTGGTTCCGGCCGCGGCGCGGACCGGCCTGTCCTGGACGCCCTGCGCGGAACCGTCCCTGACCCAGCTCGGCCTGGAGTGCGCCACCCTGGCGGTCCCGCTCGACCACACCCGCCCGCACGACCGGAAGATCACGCTCGCGTTGAGCCGCAAGAAAGCCGTGCGCTCCCAGGGCGTGCTCGTGGTCAATCCCGGCGGGCCGGGGATCACCGGGCGGGCGGTGGCCGGCATGGTCGCCGGCGCCATGCCGGCCGACCTCGCCGCGTCGTACGACATCGTCGGCGTCGACCCCCGCGGTGTCGGTGCCAGTGCTCCGTCGTTGAGCTGCGACGAGGGGTACTTCAGCCCACCGTGGCCGGACCCGGTCCCCGCGGATCCCGGGCAGGAGCTGCGGCTGGTGGCACGCCCGCTCGGGTACGCGCTGAAGTGCGCAACCCGCCACGGCTGGCTGCTGCCGCACATGAGCAGCCAGGACAGTGCCCGTGACCTCGACGACGTGCGGCAGGCGCTGGGGCAGCGGAGGATCGACTTCCTCGGCTACGGCTACGGGACGTACGTCGGCGCGGTGTACGGCACGTTGTTCCCCGGGAAGCTGCGCCGCGCGGTGTTCGACAGCGTCGCACGGCCGGACGCCGACTGGTACCGGCACTACGTCGAGCAGGAGGACCCCGGCTTCGACGCCAGGTCGAGGGACTTCTTCGCCTGGATCGCCGGCCAGGACGCCGGCTACCACCTCGGCACGACGGCCGAAGCCGTTTCCACGGCGTACTACCGCGCCCGGAGCGCGGTGCGGGACAAGCCGGCGGCCGGGGTGGTCGGCCCGTTCGAGTTCGAAGCGACGTTCCACAACGTGGCCTGGGAAAGCCGGCTGTGGCCGTTCCTGGCCGGCACGCTGGCCGCCTACCGGCAGAACGGCGACGAACAGGCCCTGCTGACCGCGTACCAGGCGCTCGCGGCACACCACGGCGACAACGACTACGCGGCGTTCACCGCGGTGCAGTGCGCCGACACGAACTGGCCACGTGACTGGAGCCGGTGGCACGCGGACGCCTCTCGGCTGCACGCGACCGCGCCGTTCGCCACCTGGAACAACACCTGGTACCTGGCGCCGTGCGCGTTCTGGCCGCCGTTCCCCAAGCACCCGGTCGCCATTACCGGGGCGGGCCTGCCCCCGGCGCTCATCGTGCACGCGACCGACGACATCGCGCTGGCCTACCGGGATGCCCAGCGGCTGCACGCCACGGTGCCGGGTTCGCGGTTGGTCACCGAGCAGGGCGGCCTGGATCCGGCGGTGTCCTTCCTGCGCGCCAACCCCTGCGTCGACGCCCAGGTGACCGCGTACCTCGCCGCGGGCACGCTGCCGGCCGCGGACGTCAGCTGCGCTGTCGAGCAGGGGCAGAACGCGAACGGAAGGTTCTCCCTGGGGGTGGGAGAACCTTCCTCATTCAGGTGGCTCAGGCGCTGACCTCGGTACGGCGGAACTGGATCAGGTCGTTGCCGCTCATGGCCTCGATCCCGGCGCCGGACGCCTCGGCGGAGGCCTCCTCCGAGGGCCCGAACGCCTTCGCCACGTAGTAGCCGATGCCGAACGCGGCGAAGCCCGCGGTGACCACGGGGGTGCACACGACGGGCTGCTCCGGGGTGACTTCCTGGAGCGGCACCATGCTTCCGGCCAGCTTCTCGGCGGCGAGTTCAATGCGGTTCATGTCATTCCTTTCGACCGGGAACTCTTTCCCCACAAATCTAGGACGGCCCGACGGGCGAGACATCAACAAATCTGCGGATTCAGTCACTTGAAAAGTCTTCAAGCGCGTGGCATCCTGGTCACTGCGACCCGTTCTCACGAGAAAGGAAAGTCCATGGACGGCACCGCGGACAGTCCGCTCGACCATGACGCCGCCGCGAGCAGGATCACCCGGATGGAGAATCGGGTAGGCCGTATGAAGCGTGTCTACGTCGGCAGCATCATCCTGCTCGGCGTCATCACGCTGGCTTACTTCGCGGTGGTCGGCGCGATCCCCCGGGCGGTCGTGAAACCGTACGATTCCCTGCTCATCCTGTTCCCGGTGGTATTGTTCTTCGTGGTCGTGGGCATCCGCCGCGCGAGCACGTCGGCGCGGGATGTGCTGCGAACCGAACAACGGCTGGCGGCCGGCTACATCGTGGCCATGGTCGTCGCCGGCGCGCTCGAGATCTTCGTGTTCAGGCAGGGCACGGTCGCCGCGGCACTGCCCGGCCTGCTGCCGGCCGCGGTCTGCTTCGCCGCCGCAGTGGCGCTCGGCAAGAAATGAACGAGCCGCACCCGCGCCGCAAGCTCGACGAAGTCATCCATTCCCCGGTGCGGCTGTCGGTCATGGCGGTACTGGCCACGACCACCGAAGCGGACTTCAGGTACGTGAAGGAAGTCGTCGAGGTGAGCGATTCGCTGCTGTCCAAGCACGTCGCCGTCCTCAATACCGCCGGTTACGTCCGAATCGCCAAGGGAGTCGCGGACAACCGGCCGGTCACCTGGCTCAGCCTCACCAAGCCCGGGGCCGAGGCGTACCGGGAATACGTTCGGACGCTGAACCGGATCATCGGCGGCAAGGAGACACCGGGCGATGCGCACTGAACGGAATTGGGTGTCCGGCCGGTGCCCGGATACGGGAATCTCGGACACCGGCCGGAAGCTCGGGAACTCACGACACGATGCGGATGGCGCAGGCTTCGGTACCGCCCGGCAGGCGGTGGCGGTTGCGCGCGACGAGCCGGTAGACCGGGACGGCGACCCAACGCAGCGGGACGGCGCCGAGCGCACGCCCGGCCAGCCGCCAGCCGGTTTTCGGGCTGGTCATCAGCAGCCGCGCCAGTGCCGACGGCCCGCCGCTGACCGGTCCGGCGAGCGGGAACCACAGCACCTCGTACCGGGCCCGCGCCACGGTGGTGCCGTAGGCGGCGAGGTCGAGCTGCTGGTACCGGACGGCCTCGGCCGCCGGCGCGGCCCTGGCGAACAGCCACAGCACGCTGCGGGTGCAGAAACCGCAGTCACCGTCGAAGACGAGCAGCGGCAGTTCCTCAGGACGTCGATAGCTCACATCTTCTCATTCCGTCGCGGCGGGCAGGAGGTGCTCGGCGGCGAGCAGGCCGTCCCGATAGGCGTTCGCCACCGCCTCGGTCCGGTTGCGGGCGCAGAGCTTGCGCAGGATGTTCAGCACGTGGCTGCGGGCCGTCGCCTCGGAGATGAACAGCTCCTCGGCGATCTCGGAGTTCGGCAGCCCGACGGCCATCAACCGGAGCACCTCGATCTCCCGCGGCGTGAGCCGGTGACCGCCACGCTGCTGGCCGGCCTGCGCGGTGACGGTGAACAGCCGTTCGCCCAACGACGTCAGGAACGGCGCCGGCACGAACGGGTGGCCGGCCGCCACCGCGCGCACGGCGGTGAGCAGTTCCTCGACCGGGCTGTCGGGCAGCACGATCCCGCGCGCGCCGGCGCTCAGGACGGAACGGACCTTCGCGACGGTGGCCGACTCGACCACCACGATCAGCGTGTTGCGCTCGTCGAGCTCGGCCAGTGCCCGCGCGGCCGCCGCGATGTCCGGTTCGGACAGTTCGGCGTACAGCAGCGCGGTCACCGCCCGTCCGGCCCTCGCCAGCAGGCGGAGGTGGTCGACCGAGCCGACCACCTCCACCGTCTCGATATCCGGCGCGACGGACAGCAACTTCTTGAGGTTGGCGGCATCCACGGTGAACGACCCCGCCAGGACCAGCCTGATCATCGCGGGCTACCGCTTCACGACAGCGGGTGCAGGTTGGACAGAAACATCATCATCGGTTCCTCGGTTTCGTCATAGCCCGCCGAAGCCGCGATCAGGAACTGCGTCCGCTTCGCGTCGGGGTGGTGCTTCTCCTGGTAGGTCAGGTAGTTGAGCAGCGTCAGGTACGAGATCGAAAGCTGGATGTCCTCCTTCTTGCGATCCGCCTCCTTGGAGAAACCGATGATGCCGACCACCGAGTCGCCGAGCACCTTCTCCGCACGCCTGTTGGCGTACCAGACGAAATGCCGCGGCACCCGTTGCTCCACCGGGAGGATCTCGCGCCACTCGGTCACCGAGTCGTCGGGCAGCTCGTCCCGGAACAGCAGGTGGTAGTCGTGCATACCCGGCCGCGGTGCGAAGAACCGCCAGTCCGGCACCACCGCGCCGGACGGGTCGTACCGGCGCGCACCGGGGAATTTGCGGAACGGGTCCTGGCTCAGTGCGGTCGCGACGAACCACGAACCCAGCAAACCACCCACCACCATCCGGGCTACCCGGCCGGAACCGTTCATCGTCCACTCCCAGTTTGCGTCGGTTCGGAGTCCATCCGGCCGCCGGCACGGGCGGCCCGCACGACGTCCGCGACGGCTTCGGTGACGTACTTCGCGAATTGTTCCCGCATGATCAGGCCGAGGTGGCTGGCTCCGGAGACGACCAGCCGCCTGCTGTTGGCGGACAACGCGGCCAGGTCGTCCTGCAGCTCGTTGTGCACGGGGTCGTTCCGGCTGACCTCGCCGGCGGTGAGCACCGCCAGCGGGAGGTCCGCGGGGAGCTTCGCGTCGCGTACCTTGTCGTTGACGTCGGTGAGCCAGCTGCGCAGCTCCTCACCGGTGGTCCGCCACGTGCGGCGGGTCAGCATCCGCGCGCACGCGGCCGCCCGCGCCGCCGACGGCAGATACTCCACATCGGACACGACGTACCGCTTGGACAGCCGGTTCACGCCGAAAGTCGCGAGCACGGTCGAGTCCTGGATGGTCGCCTTCATCAGCGGCAGGCCGAGCGCCTGCCGGGCCGACCGGACCAGCTGCTCGGGGTGGCTGGCGTCGACCAGCACCACACCGGCGGTCAGCTCGGGGTGCCGCTGCGCGAAGTGGCGCACGAGCAGGCCACCGAACGAATGCCCGACCAGCACGTACGGCGGCTTCGCGCCGGAGACCTCGAGGACCGTCTCCAGTTCGGCGAGCATCTCGTCGGCGGTCCGCGGCCGGGGACCGCGCTCGCTCCAGCCGAGCCCCGCCCGGTCGTAGGCGACGGCCGGGGCGTCCCGGGCGATCTCCGGCTGGATCCACGACCACACCTCCAACGGGCACGACATGCCGCTCTCGAACACGACCGTGGGCCCGTCGCCTGCCAATCCCTCGGTCCGGACGTGCAACCGGTAGCCCCCGACGTCGACCCGCTCACCGAGGCCGGGGACGGTCTCGTCCTCCCGCCGGGTCGTCCGCCACTGGTAGGCGACGCCCGCGGCCGGCGTGGCGAGTGCCGCCAGGACACCGGCGCCGGCACAGAGCTTGAAGACTGTCGGTTTCATCAGATCCTCCCAGCGAGTTCGGTACCGGTGGCCGCGTCCGGGTCCCAGTCGTCCGTCCCGCCCAGCTGCGTGTGCACCAGGCGCTGGTAGAGCTCGTTGGTCGCGAGCAGTGACTCGTGATCGCCCACGGCCTGCAGCCTGCCGTCGTCGACGACGAGGATCCGGTCGGCGGCGACGACGGTGGCCATCCGGTGGGCGATGGCCACCACCGCGCAGTCCGTGGACGCCGCGGCGATCGAGTTGCCGAGCGCGATCTCGGCTTCGGTGTCCAGCTGCGACGTGGCCTCGTCCAGGAGCAGGACGTCCGGGCGCAGCAACAACATCCGGGCGATGGCGAGCCGCTGGCGTTCGCCGCCGGAGATCGCCGTGCCCGCCTCGCCGACCTCGGTGTCCAGACCGTTGTCCAAGCTGTCGATCCAGCAGCGCAGGTTGGCCTTGTCGATCGCGTCCGCGATCTGTTCCTCGGTCGCGTCCGGTTTCGCGAAGACCAGGTTCTCGCGGATGGTGCCGTCGACCACCGGAGCGTCCTGCTCGACGTAGCCGACGCGGCCGCGGAGCGCGCGCAACGGCAGGTCACGGATGTCCTGGCCGGCCAGCAGGATCCGGCCCGAGTCGACGTCCCACAGCCGCTCGGCCAGCGCGAAGATCGTCGACTTCCCGGCGCCGGACGGGCCGACGACGGCCACGAACCCCCGGCGCGGAATGTCGAACGTCAGTCCACGTACGGTCGGCGAACCAGGCTGATAGCCGAAGGTGACGTGGTCGAAGGACAACGCGGGGTCGGTCATCGGCACCACGTCGGCGGCGCCGCCGGCCTCCTCCGGTTCCGCCGCCAGCGCGTCCACCCGGATCATCGCCGCGAGCCCGAGCTGGATCTGCGCGAGTGCGCTGAACAGGCTGATCAGCGGGGCGATGAGGTAGAGCAGGTACAGCAGGTAGGACGAGAAGTGCGCGGTGTCCATCGCGCCGCCCACGAGCCGGAAGGCGCCGACGGTGAACACGGCGGCGAACGCGGCCTGGATGCCGAGGTTCATGATCGGGGCCATCAGCGACTCGAGCCGGACGCCGCGCATGCCGATGCCGTAGGCGTCGGTGGCGAACTGCCCGATCCGGGTTTCCTCCCGGTCCTCGGCGCGGCTGAGCTTGACCGTGCGGATCGCGCCGATCGCTCGTTGCAGGGCGCCCGCGAAGGCGCCGACCCGCTCCCGGGTCTCCACCCCGACGGCGCGGACCCGCCTGGCGACCGCCATCGTGGCCAGGCCGGCCAGCAGCAGAACCCCCAAGGTGGACACCGTGAGCACCGGGTCGATGATGGTCATCAGGACGACCGAGCCGACCACCATCAGCGTGCTCACCACGAGGTTCAGCAGTCCCTGCATCAACGACGTCTTGAGCAGGTCGGTGTCCGCGACGGCGACGCTGAACAGGTCGCCGCGCTGGCGCCGGAGGTGCAGCCCGAGCGGTGCCCGCAGCAACGAGCGCACGACCCGGCGACGCGAGTCGAGGACGAGCGTCGCGCCGGCCCGGCCGAGCAGGTAGACCTCGACCCCGCCGAGGACCAGATCGGTCACGAAGAGAGCCGCCAGCGACAGCGCGGGCACGGTGGCCGGCGCGCCGGCCGTGATCTTGCCGACCAGTGAGCCGATCACCATCGGCTGCGCGAGGGCGAGTCCGCTGCTGAACACGCCGAGCACCACCGCGACGGACAAGCCGCCGCGGTACGGCTTGATGAGACTTGACAACCGGCGGTAGACGCCGGTGGCCGCGGGACCGGTCATGGCGAGCCTCGTTTCGGTGGGTCAGCTCTTGCGAAAACTGCGAGAGTGGTGCATGACGGCCGGGTACGTGCCGCAGAAGGCCCACAGGAACCGGTTGAGGCCCATGAACGCGGCGTTGCCGGCGTGGAACGCCGCGCCGGTGGCCAGGGTGGCGACCGCGGCCTTCTTGCCGCCGAGCAAGGCGAGCGGGAACGACATCTCGCCGACGATCGTGCCCCAGCCGCCGGCCTTGGCCAGCAGCGGGAACTTCTTGAACAGCCGGCCGACGTGCCGCTGACCGTAGGTGTGGGTGCGGAAGACCCCGGTCATCGCGCTGCCGTCCCGCCAGTACGGCGAGACGGCCTTCGCCGCGCCGGCGGCCACGTAGGACAACACCGACTGGGCGGCGATGAACATCGTGCAGAGCTCTTTCGCCTTGCGATCGTGGGGGAACAGCTTGCTCACCGTCAGCGCGGCGTACACCAGCATGTTCATGTGGTCGGTGCCATCGGTGCCGTAGCTGTTGCGGATGTGCAGCAGCCAGTTGGTGATGGCGAGGTACGCGACCGCGGCGGTCCGCACGGCGGGCGTGGCCCGCGGTGCGACCAGTGCCGAGGCCGCGGCCAGGCGGATGCCGATCAGGCACTGGATGCCCGGCGGCTTGAACAGCGGGTTGAGCACGTCAGCGGATTTCTTCGACGTCCAGCGGTACTTGGTCCGCCCGACCTGCCAGCTCAGCAGACCGGACTCCTCGAAGTGCTTGGGACGCATCAGGTACTCGAGTGACCCGAGCGCGATGCCCGCCGCGGTGATCACCTCCGTCTGCCGGAGGACCTTGTCGACCTGCGAAGTGTCCGGCTGCGCCATGTGTTCCCCCAAGATTCGTTGCGAGGCGGATGCCGGAAGCGCGTACACCCTTCCGGCATCCGCTTGCCCTGCCTGTACTTACGCGACGGCGGCGTCCTGCCGCGCCTGCAGCAGCTCGCTGACCGACATCTCGCGGATGTCGGTCATGCGGATGCCGTCGCCGCTCTCGTCGATGCAGCCGTGCCGCGCGCACTGCACGTAGCCGACGGCCGCGCCGCCGGCGAACCCGGCAACCGTGACGGTCACCAGGACCGGCGTCAACACCGGCGCGGCGATCTCGTGGTTGATTTCGAGCGCCTCGAGGGTCGACTTGGCGGCAGCACACTCGATTCGGTTCATGGTCAGCTCCTTCGGCTATCCGGGTAATTGCCGAGCCCGACACTATTGCCTCCCGATTCGGTGAGCATCCACCAGAATGCGGACGCCGACCTGCCCGGTAGCGTTACCCAATCTCATTGTCCGGATAAGGCTCTTGAGGACGCTCGAGGTGGCTACCGTGACGTAGCCACCTGGCTAGGCCCGACTGGGAGGCCGATAGCGGTTGGCGTCCCGAACCCGGCTTGCGGAATCGTGTCGCTGTCAACGGATCGCATTCTTTCCGACGGAGGGAACCGCACCATGCGCAAACTGGTTTTGCTGGCGGCGATCATCTCGACGGTGTTGTTCACGGGCGGGATCGCGGACGCGGCGCCACGGAGCTGGTCGGCCTCCTACCGGAACGGAACGGCCGCCGGTACCGCGCATTACGAACGGATCAACAGCATCTCGGGCAAGCTGGTCGTGGACGGCACGCTGACCGTGACGAGCGACGGCTGCTACTACGTCCAGCTGATCGTTTCGCACGACCTGGTGCCCGTTTTCCACCAGTCACCGCAACAGTGCGGGCCCGGCAGCATCCCGATCAGCCTGTCCGACACCACCCTGTTCGTGACCTGGAGCGCGGACCTGAACGTGTGCCAGGCCGGCGCGCGCCCGGCCTGCGGGCAACAGGTCGACGTGACCGTCTACGGCTGATGGTCCGGTGGCTTCGAAGGACGGGAAGACGATGCCGGAACCGCTGATCGGCGCCCGACTCGAACGGTTCGCCCTGCCGAACGGGCTGCGCGTCGTGCTCGCGCCCGACCCGGCGGTACCGGTCGCCGCCATCGCCGTGCTGTACGACGTCGGTATCCGCTCGGACCACCGGGACGCACGGGTTTCGCGCACCTCTTCGAACACCTGATGTTCCAGGGCTCGGCGAAGGTGCCGAAACTCGCGCACGCCCGGTACGTGCAGAGTTCCGGCGGTTCGTTCAACGGGTCGACCCACCTCGACTACACCGTCTACCACGAGACCCTGCCCGGCAACGCCCTGGAGCGCGGGCTCTTCCTCGAGGCCGACCGGATGCGGGGGCCCAGGATCACCGAGGAGAACCTGCGCAACCAGGTCGACGTGGTGGCCGAGGAGATCAACACCAACGTCGCCAACCGTGCCTACGGCGGTTTCCCGTGGCTGCACCTGCCACCGCTGTTGTTCGACAGCTTCGCCAACACCCACGACGGGTACGGCTCGCAGGTCGACCTCGAGTCGGCGACCGTCGCCGAGGCCGGCGCCTTCTTCGAGCGGTACTACGCCCCGTCCAACGCCGTGTTGTGCGTGGCAGGCGAGATCGACGTCGGCGAGACGGTCGAGCTGGTCACCCGGCATTTCGGCGACGTGCCCGCCCGGGCCGCGCCCGTGCGGCCCGGCTTCGCCGAGCCACCGCTCACCGGACCCCGGCGGGGTGAGTCGCGGGACCGCCTGGCCCCGCTGCCCGCGTTCGCGGCCGGCTGGCGGGTTCCCGACCCGATCGGTGAGCTCGACGCGTACCTCGCGCACCACCTGCTCGCAGACCTGCTCGCCGGCGGGGAACCCGCCCGGCTGGTCCGGCGGCTGGTGACCGACGAGAACCTCGTCACCGGCGTCTCCGCCGGGCTCGGCCTGATGGGTGACGCGTTGGCCGTGCGCGACCCGGGGGCCTTCGTGGTCTCCGGGTTCCTGCCGCCCGGCGGTGACGTGGACAAGGTCGTCCGGGTCGTCGACGAGGAATTGGCACGCATCGCGGCCGACGGCCTCGACCGCGACGAGCTGAGCAGGTTGCGGACGATGGCCCGGAGCCGGCTGCTGCGCGAACTGGATCCGTTGGCCGGCCGGGCGAAGCTGCTCGGGGTGTTCGAACAGCAACGCGGGGACGCCGGCCTGCTCGCGGAGCTGGCCACCAGGTACGCGTCCATCACCGCCGGCGAGATCGCCGCCGCCGCCGCGGCAGTGTGCGGCCGGCACCGCGCTTTGGCCGAAATCCTGCCAGGACGGACCTGATGACCGTAGAACTGTCCGGAACGGACATTCCCGCGCTGCAGCCGCGCGGCAGGCTGTCCCTGCCGGAGTCGGCCGAGACGACCTTGCCGAACGGGCTGACCGTGCTGGCGGTGCGCCGCCCCTCGGCGCCCCTGGTCGAGCTGCGGCTGCGGATTCCGCTGGTGGAGGTCGATCCCGCGAGCGCCGCCCTGCTCGCCGAGTCCCTGTGCGCCACGACTGCTTCCACGTCCGCCGTCGAGCTCACCAGCCGGCTCCAGCGGATGGGCGGGACGCTCACCGCCGGCGTCGACGCCGACCGCCTGCTCGTCGTCGGCAGCGCGCTGGCGGCACACCTGGCCGACCTGCTCGGGATCCTCGGCGAGATCCTCACCGGTGCCTGTTATCCCGAGGCCGAGGTCGCCCAGCGAGCGGCCAGGCTGGCGGGCATGCTCCGGATCGTCACCACGCAGCCCGCCCATCGCGCGCTCGAGGCGTTGAACCGCAGGTTGTACGGCAAGCACGTCTACGGGCGGCCGAGCCCGTCCCCCGAAGAAGTGCTTTCGGTGACCTCCGAGGACTTGCTCGCGCTGCACGCGGATCGGGTGCGGGCCACGTCGGCCTGCTTGGTGCTGGCCGGCGACATCGATCCGGAACAGGCGCTGCGAGCGGCCGGCAACGCACTGTCCGGACTGGACGGTGGCGAGGTGCCCAAGCGGCACCAGCCGCTGTCCGACGACCGGGCCACCGAGACGATCGAGGTGCTGGACGCGCCCGGCGCGGTCCAGTCCTCGGTGCGGCTCGCGCTGCCGTGCGCGGGTTTCGACGCGCCGGACCTCGCCGCTGTCGATCTGGCGAACATCATATTCGGCGGCATCTTCTCCTCCCGGCTCCCGACCAACATCAGGGAGCACAAGGGTTACACGTATTCCGCGAAGTCCACATTGGTCTTCCCGCAGGCGGGCGCCGCGATCGCGGTCACGGCCGACGTCGCCACCGCCGTCACCGCGCCCGCCGTGCTGGAGATCCGCTACGAACTCGGGCGGATGGCCTGCACCTCGGTCACCACAGCCGAGGTCGACCAGGCGCGCGAGTATCTGTTCGGCGTGCAGCGGCTCGGGATGGCCACGCAGTCCGGGCTGGCGAACCTGGTTTCCGAACTGGCCGCGCACAGCCTGCGGCTGGACTGGCTGAACGTTCATTCCGAGCGCCTCGCCGAAGCCGGTGTGGCGGAGGTGAACGAGGCCGCGGCGCGGTACCTCGCACCGGCCCAGGCGGTCACCGTCGTGGTCGGTGACGCCGCCAGGGTGACGAGCCGGCTCACGACGCTCATGCCGGTGATCTGAACCGCCGGCAGCCGGCGTCAGCTGCGCACCACGATGGTGACCCGGAAGCGACCCGCTTTCCGGGACGCGGACAGGGTTCCGCTACCCGACCGGTCGGATTGGTACACCGCGGTGGTGACCCCGCCGGCGACGGTGGGTCCCCGGGTCTCCTTCAGCACGCCCCCGCTCGCCGACACCGATTTCCACGGATCCGCCTTGGTGCCGTGCAGGGTGACGGTCAGCGGCGCCTTGCGGCCCATGCAGATCGTTTTTCCGTCGTCCCGCTCGGTGATCTGCGGTTTGGCGACCGAGGTCGAGCATTTTTTCGATCCGCCGCCGGACCCGGATGACGTCGGTTCGCAGGCTGTCACGAACAACATGCTCAGCAGGGTCACGGCCGTCAGCACGCGCATCTCGCACCCCTTTCGACAGAACTTTCATTGTGACACCGGTCAACGCACCGGGGATGGCCTCTCCGGGGTGGCAATCCGGCTATACCCGAACGGCCGACTCCGCAGTCCGGGCCAGGTTCCGGGTTGTTTCGGCGCAGCACCACGGCCGGCGATCATGCTCTCCCCGTTGACCGTGCCCATCGCCGCAGGAGCTCACAGAGGCAAAGCCCACGAATCCGCTGCACCGCGATCGGCGGGTGGCGGGAACCTGGCCACTGCATGCAGCCTACCGGCGTCCGCACCACGAACCACGGTCGACCTGCACGGACAGCCCGACAGAATCCGGCACGGACGTGCCCGAGAAGTGGCGTACCCGTCGACAGAATGCGGTATAGTCCGACACAGGTGATGTCCGGTGACCACCGTCTACCGCGCGTTGCTCACCGCCGACGCCCGGCCGAGTACATCGACAGCACCACCCTCGACCCCGGCCAGGAGCTGACCCGCCTCGGCGGCGCGGCGGCGATCATCGCGACGGCCTCCAGCGGCGCGTCGATGTCACCGCTCGTGGCCGGGCTCGGCACCCGAGGGCAGCTGCTCGTCGTCGGGGCCGCACCCGACCCGATCGAGATCCGTACCCCGGACCTGATCTTCGGCACCCACGCGGTCGTCGGCGCCCTCACCGGATCGGCCACCGAGAACGAGGACAGCGTCCGGCTGGCCACGACCGAGGAATCCGCAGCCGCAACGAGATCATGCCGCTGTCGGAGGCGCCGAAGGCCTACGAACGGATGATGTCGGGCAACGCACGCTTCCGCGTCGTCCTGGACACCCGCGAGTAACAGGTGCACCGGCTGCCCGGAACGGGTGCTCACCCGCGCACGAGGGCCCGCGAGCGCATCGCGTTCGCGACCATCGCCACGCCCTCCTCGGTGAACAGCGACTCCGGGTGGAACTGCACGCCTTCGATCGGGAGCTCGCGGTGCCGGACGCCCATCACCTCCCCCGCCGGCGACCAGGCCGTGACGACCAGGTCGTCCGGCAGCGAAGCCGGGTCGATCACCAGGGAGTGGTACCTCGCCACCGTGAGCGGGCTACGCAGGCCCGCGAAGACACCGCTGCCGTCGTGGGTCAGGGGTGTGCACTTCCCGTGCATCGGCTCGGCCGCGTGCACGATGCGGGCACCGAACGCCGCGCCGATCGCCTGGTGGCCCAGGCACACACCGAGGATCGGTACCCGCCCGGCCAGGCCGCGGACCAGGTCCACCGAGATGCCCGCGTCCGCCGGGGCGCCGGGGCCGGGTGAGATCAGCACCAGCTCCGGCTCGAGCGCGGCGACGTCGGCCACCGAGACCTCGTCGTTGCGGTAGACCTCGCACTTCGCGCCGAGGTCTCCCAGGTACTGCACCAGGTTGTAGACGAACGAGTCGTAGTTGTCGAGCACGCAGATCATGCCGCCGCCCCTTCCACCGTCACGCCGAGGGCCCGGGCGCCGGACCCGAGCTTCGCGAGGCACTCCGCGTACTCCTCGGCCGGGTCGGAGTCGTGGACGATGCCGCCGCCGGCCTGGAGCCGGATTTCGCCGTCGCACCACACCATGCTGCGGATGGTCAGGTAGAGGTCCACATGGGACACCCCGAACGAGCCGACCGCACCCGAGTACAGCCAGCGCCGGGCCGGCTCCAAGGCGTCGATGATCTCCATCGCGCGCACCTTCGGCGTCCCGGTCATGGTCCCCGCCGGGAACGTCGCCCGGATCAGCTCGGCGGTATCGCGGTCCCCCGACGGCTCGCCCCAGACATCCGAGGTCAGGTGCATGACGTGCGAGTACCGCTCGACGGCCAGCAGCCGCTCCACCGACACGCTGCCGGGGCGGCAGACCCGGCCGAGGTCGTTGCGAGCGAGGTCGACCAGCATCCGGTGTTCGGCCAGCTCCTTCACCGACGAGCGCAGGTCGTCCTCGGCGAGCCGGTCGGCGTGGCCGTCGCGGCCCCGCGGCCGGGTGCCGGCCAGCGGGCGGATCAGCGCCCGGCCGCCCGAGAGCGTCAGGCACGGCTCCGGCGAGGCGCCGACGGCCTCGAACTCGGGGCCGCCGTACCAGAAGTGGTACGGCGACGGGTTGATCTCCGTCAGCCGGTGGTAAACCCGCAATCCGTCCACAGTGGCCGGTGCGGTCCAGGGGTTGGACAGGACGAGCTGGAAGACGTCACCGTCGAGGATGTGCCGCTGCGCGCGCCGCACGGCGTCGGCGTACTCGTCGTAGCCGAAGCCGAACGTCCCGGCGCCCACCGCGATGGCCCCGAGCGGGGTCACGACCAGCCGGTCGAGCGTCCGGGCGACCCGCTCGGCCGCCTTGCGCGCGGCCGCGGGGGTCGTGCCGCGGCCGATCACCCGCCCCTCGGTGACCAGCACCTCGGGCAGGAAGAACTCGTACACCGGCCGGCCGCCCGACGGGTGGCGGCTGGGCAGCCGCTCGAAGTCGCGCGCGGCGTCGTAGGCCAGGAAGCCGTACCAGGCCGCCTCGGCGTCGGTCGTGTCCGGCGGCAGGTCCAGCCCGCCCAGCAGGTCCACCGCCGCGGTGAGCGGCGCGGGCCCTTCGCCACCGGGGTGGGAAAGGACGGCGAGCTCACCCGCGGCCAGCACCGCGTCCCGGCCGCCCGGCCCGGCGGTGAGCATGACGCGCCCCGCCGGGCGCAACGCCGCGGCGGCCGCCACCGGGTCCACCGTGGACACGAGCGGGACGACGTGGCGGTGCAGCCGGGTTCCGGGGGACAGCTCGGACGCGATCATCGTGCGCCCGCCGGCACCCGGAACTGCGTCCGCTCGTGGGCGCCGACGGGCTTGCCCATGGCGTAGCGGAACGCGGCGAGCTGGATCGCCCGCGGCGGGCAGCCTTCGACGAAGATGCCCAGGTCCCGGCTTTCGTACAGGCAGTTGCCGACGAGGACGACCTCCCCGCGCAGGGGCGGGTGCGAGACCTGCGGCCCGGAGATGATCGTCATTTCCCCGTCCCACTCGCACAGTTCCCCGGCCAGCGCTTTGATCGCCCCGGCGACGAACCGGCTGCACGCCGGGCAGGCGTGTTCGGCGTAGACGTGGATCCCCTCGCGCGGCACGACGATCTCCACCGGCGCCTTCACCATGTCGAACGCCAGGTCCTCGAGCGGGGTCCCGAGCAGCTCGATGTCGTCCGGGGAAACCGGTCCCATGCCCCGCTCGTGCGCGTCCCGCAGGTAGGCGACGCTGTCCGGGTCGAAGCCGGCCAGCGTCCCGACGGCGACGTCGAGCGCGACGGCGTTGCGGCTCGCGGCCAGGAAGCCGACCTTCCGCGCCTGCCCGTCCATCGGGTAGTTGCCCTCGATCACCGTGGTCCCGTCGCACACCACCAGGTCCTGCGGGCGCATCAGGTTCAGGTCCACGGTGGACTCGTCGACGCCCGCCATGTGCACGATCCGGGTCGTGTACCCGGGCAGCAGCCCCACCAGGTTCTTCATCGCGTTCGAGTAGACGACGCTCGCGTGCGTGCGCAGCTGCGGGACTCCGATGAAGTAGTCGCAGTCCAGGATCACCTCGGGGACGGCGATCGGCACCCGCAGCGACGTCGCCTCCGGGATGCCGGTGATGCGCAACGGCAGGTCGTCGAAGCTGACGACCCGGGCGTACTTCGCGGCCTCGTGGTCGCGCAGGATCTCGTAGATGGCGTGCGTGCGCTCGGCGATCACCGGGCGTGCCCCGTGCTCGGCGACCACGCGGGCGATCGCGGCCAGCAGCGCCGGCCGCACGTGGAACCCGGGCGCCGTCTGGAACAGGTTCGGCTTGATCAGTACCTCCGCGCCGGCCGGCAGCCCGGACAGCGGGCCGCCGAGCAGGGCGAGCAGCCGGTCCAGGCCCGCCGGCACGTCGGTGTCGCCACCGACGGCCGTGAGGGCGACCGCCTCAGTCATCGGTGTCCTCCACCGCGATGACGCGCGCCGGGGCGGCCTCGGCGCCCGCCACCTTGGTCGGCAACGCGATCAGCTGGACGACCGGCCGGGTCAGCTCGTGCATGTTGGTCACGTACTCCAGCAGCGGGATGCCGGCGGCGAGCAGCGCGTGGTGCACCGGGGATTCCGCGTCGCCGGGCCGTTCGGTGAGGCAGTCGAAGCCGATGAGGACGGCGCCGTTGTCGATGGCCCACCGCGCGGCTGACGGCGTCAGGTAGGGCGGGCGGTCCCAGTAGTCGGGCCGGCCCCAGTTGTGCCGCAGGTAGTCGGTGCGGATGAGGAGCCGGTCGCCGGGCTGCCACACGGGCCGCAGCGTCTTCTCGAGGTCTTCGCCGGTGACTTCGTCCAGTTCGCCTTTGTGGGACAGGTCGGCGACGCAGGCCCGGCCGATCAGCGTCTCGAGGGAAACCTCGTCGATGCCTTCGGTGCCGGGGAAGAAGTGCAGCTTGTACTCCATGTGCGTCCCGTTGTGCGGGAACACGTGCAGGTAGGAGAACGTGCGCTTGGTGCCGTACGGGTCGGTCTCCGGTGTCATCGAGCGTTCGCTGACGAACTTCGGGAACCAGTCGGCGGGGTAGGACGGCATTCCGTCGTAGAAGCCGTGCGTGAGGTCGACGAATCGGGGCACCGGGGTTCTCCTTGCTCAGCAGGTGAAGAGACAGGTGTTGCGGACGTCCGGGTTGTTGATCATCGTGATGACGGTGGTGCCGCCGGGCGGGATCGCGCGCACGCCGCCGCCCGACAGCCCCGTCGGCGTCATGAACGCCGCCCACAGCGCGTACCACTCGGTGCGCTCGCCGGTGTCCGGGTCGATCACCGTCTCCAGGTTGGGCCGCACGATCTCCTGGACGAGCGACCCGGTCCGCGAACCGGCTTCCAGGGTTTCCCGCCAGGTCGCCGCGTCGACCTCCTGGCCGATGACGACGCCTTGGCCGCCGTAGAGGCCGGTCGGCTTGAACACCAGCTGCTCCTGTCGCTCGAGGCACTCCTCGATGCGGTCGGCGTCCGGGCCGGCGCCGGGGCGGCCGAGCATCCGGCACCACGGCAGCACGCGCTCGATCGCCGCCCGCTCGGCCGGCTCGAAGGCGTCCAGGAACTCGGACAGCATCGCGAGCGTTCCCTTGTTGCTGAACACGTTCGTCGGGGTCCAGACGACGACCTGGCCGTTCTCGTGCGCGCGGAACACCGGTTCCAGCAGCGCGTCGCAGTCCGGGTGCGCCAGCATTTCCTCGAGGCCGTAGTAGCGCAGGATGACGTCGACGCCCGTACCGTCGAGGTACGGCTTGCCCGACCGGAACTCCAGGTCGCCGATCTCCCCGACCCGGCAGACGACTTCGTTTTCCTCCAGCAGTTCGGCGATCGCGCGCCGCTGGTGGCCGTAGGTCGTCATGCCGCCGGGGCCTTCGACGATCGCGACCACCGGCTCACCGGCGCCGATCGACTTGCCCGCGGTGCGCAGCGCCCCGGCGAGGTCGGAGCCCATGTCCAGGAACCCGAGGCCGTGCTCGGCGGCGAACTCGGCGACCGCCGGGACCCGCAGGTACGCCTTGGGCAGCGTGCCCACCATGTCCAGGCCGCCGAGCGCGCTGCCGATGTTGTACTCCAGCAGCTTGAACGCCGTGCCGTCGTAGTAGACGTCGGCGCGGCCGTACAGCGGCGGGGGTTCCTCGCCCAGCAGCCGGGTCATCAGTGCCGCGTGCCGGTCGTCGATGCCGAGCGAGCGGCGGAAGCGGTCGAAGTCGCCGCCGAAGAGCCGCCGCGGCAGGCCGCCGACGAGCTCGTAGACGGTGACGAGGTCCCGGCCGAACGCGCGGTACTCCGCCTCGTCGACCACGACCGGCCGCGGCAGCAACCGGGGCCAGGAGAGCCGTTTGGTCTCCGACAGCTCCAGCCTCGCCCGGGCGTGGCGCAACGGGCTGTCCGGTTCCGCGCACGCGGCGAGGTAGGACTCGGTGATCCGATCGGACCGTGCCGACATGGTTACCTTCCAGGGGTTCAGGCGGAGACCGCGACTGGCGTCTCGCGGCGGGCCAGGATCACGCGGTACTGGAGGATGATCACGACGCCGAAGAGCAGGTAGATCCCGGCCATGCCCTGCGTGCTGACGATCGCGCTCAGGCTGATCAGGATCGAGTTGACGATCTGGCCGAACCGGATGTGCAGGTAGTACGCGGCCAGGTAGCGCGGCCGGCCGTCGTCCGGGGCCAGCTCGGCCAGCAGGGCCTGCTGCACCGGCAGGTTCATCAGCTCACCGGCGGTCAGCACCACGACGGCGACGAGCAGCAGCCACGCGTCGTCGGTGACGGCGAGGACCGCGAACCCGCCCGCGTACAGCGCGATGCCGGCGTAGAGCCGGGCGCGGTCGGGCATCCGCTTCAGGAGCGTGTTGACGACCAGCGCGAACGCGACGACCAGCACGGTGTTGACCGCCTTGAGCACCCCGAGCATCTCCACGCCGGTGACTTCGCCGAACGGGAACACGGGCTGCACCGGGAAGTCCGTCGCCAGCCGGATCCCGATCGCCGTGCTGAGCTGCCCTTCGAGGGTCAGGATCAGCGTGGCGGCGATGATCAGCCGGCGGAACGTCGAGTCGGCCAGCACCACCCGGTAGCCCTGGACGAACTGGGCGACCCCGGTGAGCTTGGTGGCCGGCCGGGGGGTCTCCGGCTTGGTCTCCGCCACCAGCGTGACGGTGACGGTGAGGGCGAACGCCATGCCGATCGCGCCGCCGAGGATCACCGCGCCGAAGTGGGCGCTGTACAGGAACGCACCGAGCAGCGCCCCGGTGCCGAGTGCGAGGTTGATGACCCAGTAGTTGACCGTGTAGACGAACTTGCGCTCCTCCGGCGGCGTCACGTCGATGATCGTCGCGTCGTTGGCGGGCAGCGCGAGGTTCGTCCCGAACTTCACGACGGCGTAGCTGAAGTAGACGGCGAGCGCGCCCCAGCCGGAGTAGTAGGCGACCGCCATCAGCGCGAGGAACCCGGTCCCGACGACGTCGCCGATGACGAGCACGGGACGGCGTCCCCAGCGTTCGGACAGGTGCCCGCCGGCGAGCATGCCGACCACGGCGAACGCGGCGAACACCAGGATCAGCGCGCCGGCGACCGCGACGCCGACGTGCGCGGCGAGGTAGATCGCGATGAAGGTGAGGATCATCGCGTCGATCAGCTTGTGCACGAACGCGAGGCCGATCCGGACCCGGACGTTGCGGTGCAGGGCGAAGAAGGCCCTCATCGGACTTCCACTTCGATCAGGGCGCGGACGTGGTCCGCGCGGGCTTGGGCCTCCGCCGCGTTCGCGGAGCCGGTGAGGATGACGAACCCGTGCCGGGTCTTCGAGCTGACCGTCTCCGGCAGGACGTCACCGGGAACGAACGGGAAACTGAGGGTGTCCACGTAGTCCAGTGCGCGGGCTTCGCCGAGCCCGGTCACCGACCGCAGCACCCCCGTGGGGAAGGAGAAGTACGCGATGTGCCCGACCAGGCCGCCCGGCTCCGGCAGCGACGTCCGCCCGGCGAGCGCGGCGAACATCGCCCGCTTGACGTCGAAGCCGCGTGCGTGCCCGATGATGTCCGGGATCTTGTCCCCGCCCAGCCGCGCCTGGGACTCCACGATCCGCGGGCCGTCCGAGGTGAGGATCACCTCGGTGTGCGTCGGCCCGCACTGGTAGCCGACGGCGTCGAGCAGCTCGACCGCGAGCGCGGCGGCGGCCCGCGTCCCGGCCGTCTCCGGCTCGCCGAAGAGGTGGCCGCGCTCGACGAAGTGCGGCAGCGGGCCGAGCAGCTTGCGCGTCACGCCGAGGACGTGGTGCTCGCCGCGCACGGTCATCGTCTCGACGCTGAACTCGGGTCCGCGCAGGTACTCCTCGACCAGCAGCGGCCCGGAGTAGGCCAGTGCGGCCAGCTCGTCGCCCCACGCGGGGAGATCGGCGGGGTCGGTGAGCAGCCGCGTCCCCCGGCTGGCCGACAGCGCGGCCGGCTTCACCACGACGGGCAGGGAAAAGTTCACCAGCAGGGGTTCGATGTCCTGCCAGCGGTCCGCGACGGCGAACCGGACGGTCGAGATGCCCTTGTCGCGCAACAGGGTGCGCATGGCGAGCTTGTCGTTGAGCAGGAACACCGAGCGCGGCGAATTGACCGCCACGCCGAGTTCGTCGGCGACCTCGTAGGCGAGCTGCATGCTCTCCTCGCTGCCGACGTGCCAGACGTGGCGGGCACCGGTGTCCCGGACGGCCGCGCGGATCGCTTCGGCGTAGGCCGCGCGGTCGGTGAAGTCGACCAGCCACAGGCTCTCGGCGAGGCTCTCGACCTCCTTCAGGTATTCGGGGGCGTCCGCGCCGAACAGCCGCGCGGCCTCGGCCGGGTCCCAGATCGCGGTGATCCGGAAGCCCTCCGCCCGCGCCTTGCCGAGGTATGCCTTGTACGGCATGACCATCACGAGGTTGGGCATGTCTGCTCCTGTCCGGGCTCGGAGTGATCCAGCCTCGCCGACGCGGCCATCAGCGGACCATCGGCGACGCATCGGCGCGGGTGCCGACGACGATCTGCTGGGCGGCGGCTTCGGCGATCCGGCCCGCCAGGTAGGCGTCACCGGCCGTCGCCAGGACGTGACCGACCCGGTCTTCGTTCACCCGCAACGGATCCACCCGCCCACCGGGCGCGACGGACACGACGGCCTCGCGGACCCCGGGCAGCGCGGCGGCGATGCCCAGGCCGGTCACCTCCGTCACGACGCCGGGATCGGCGGTGAGATAACGGATCGCCGCGCCACCCCGCGGTTCGAGGCCGGCGTCGCCGACTGACTCGCCAAGGTACTGGCGGATCAGCAGCTCCATCGTGGACTGCCCGAAGCTGTGGTCCATCAGCTCGGTGATCCGGTCGCCCGCCGGGCGCGGGTTGATCTCGACGAGCTTCGGGCCCGCGCCGGTGTACTTGATTTCGACGTGCGCGATGCCGAGGTCGAAGCCCACAGCCGTCGTCGCGGCCAGGGCGGCCGACTCCAGCTCGCACCGGACCGCGTCCGGCAGCGCCGTCGGGAAGCTGTGCCCGAGCTCGATGAACCGGTCGCGCCCGCCGAGGATCTTGTCGGTCACCCCGAGCACGCGGACGGCCCCGGCCTCGGCCAGGACCTCCACGCTGACCTCGAACCCGACGAGGCATTCTTCGACGAGCACCTCGGGCGAGCGGGCCTGACCACGGCGGTTGGTCGTGGCGGACCGGATCGCGGTGAAGGTCGCGGTGACCTCGTCCGGCGTGGTGCAGCGGACGACGTGCGCACCGCTGGTCTCGTCGACCGCCTTGACCACGCACGGAAACCCGATCTCCTCGGCGGCCCGTGCGGCCTGCCCGGTCGTCGTGACGACGCGGAACTCCGGCACGGGCACCCCGCGCTCGGCCCACCGCCGCCGTTGCGCGGCCTTGTCGCGGGCGATCCGGACGGCGGCCGGGTCGGGGCCGGGCAGGCCGAGCTGACGAGCTGCCTCGGCGGCCTGGATGACCTCGTACTCGGCCACCGAGAGCAGCGCGTCGAGCGGCTTCGCGGCGTCGACCGCCTTCACCGCCTCCAGCAGCGGTTCCAGCTCGTGGGTCGGACAGGCCACGACCTCGTCGACGCACGTTTCGAGCACCTCGGTGCCGCCCGGCGTCGCGTGGTAGCGGTCCAGGCCGCAGCTGAAGAAGGTGACGTGCAGCCCCAGCCCGCGGGCCGCCCGCAGGGCGTCGAACCCGGACCCGGACCGGTTCGACTCGACGAACCCGATGCGTCTCATGTCCGTTCCCTCATTCGTAGTCCAGGCCCGGCGTCCGGGCGCGCTTCAGCTCGAAGAAGTGGGGATTGCGGGAAAGCGCGACGACGCCGTCGAAGAGGTTCAGCGCCTCCTCGCCGCGCGGGATGGCGTTGAGCACCGGGCCGAAGAAGCCCGTGCCGTCGACGTGGATCGCCGGCGTGCCGAGGTCCGCACCGACCGGCGCCAGCGCCTCGGCGTGGCTCTTGCGCAGGGCCTCGTCGTGGTCCGTGCGCTCCATCGCGTCGGCGAGGGAAGCCGGCAGGCCGACCTCGGCCAGCGCCTGGGCGACCACTTCGGGGAAGTCCTTGTTCCGCCCGTTGTGGATCCGGGTGCCCAGCGCGGTGTAGAGGTCGCGCAGCACCTCCTCGCCGTGGTGCTGGGCAGCCGCGACGCAGACGCGGACCGGGCCCCACGAGCGGTCGCAGAACTCGCGGTACCACGGCTCGAGCTCGCGTTCCTCGTTGAGCACGCCGAGGCTCATCACCCGGAACCGCAGGGTGAGGTCGCGGTGGCGTTCCACCTCGAGGATCCACCGCGAGGTGATCCAGGCGAACGGGCAGGCCGGGTCGAAGTAGAAGTCGACTCTGAGGGACACGGGATTCCTTTCACTCCGGGGTGACGGCGTGCAGCCAGCCGAACTCGTCGGGTGCCTGGCCGTACTGGACGTCCAGCAGCGCGTTCAGCAGGCGGCGGGTGACCGGGCCCGTGGTGCCGTCGCCGATCGCCCACTCGCGCTCGGGGGTGACGGCGTGCCCGACCGGCGCGACGGCCCGCGCGGTGCCGCACGCGAACGTCTCGGTGATGCGCCCCTCGCGGCAGCCGCGCTCCCAGCCGTCGAGGGTGACCGGTTCCTCCGCGACGGTCAGGCCGAGCCGCCCGGCCAGCCGCAGGATCGAGTCCCGGGTGATGCCGGCCAGCAGCGTTCCGCTCAACGGCGGGGTGACGAGCCGGTCGCCCTCCACGAAGAACAGGTTCGAGCCGCCGACCTCTTCGACGTACCGGCGCTCGCGCGCGTCCAGCCAGACGACCTGGTCACACCCGTGCGCCGCGGCCTCGCGCTGCGCGATGTACGACCCGCCGTAGTTGCCGCCGCACTTGATCGTGCCCGTCCCGCCGTCGGCCGCGCGGACGTACTCGGGGGACGCCCAGAGCCGGATCGGCGCCGGCTCGGCCGCGGCGGGCCGGGCGGGGCTGCCGATGACGGCGAACAGGTACTCCTCGGCGGGCCGGTTGGACAGGTGCGTCTCGGCGGCGATCAGGAACGGCCGCAGGTAGAAGCTGTGGCCGCGGGCGCTCGGCACCCAGGCACCGTCGACCCGCAGCAGCGCCTCGACGCCTGCGACGAAGTCGGCCTCCGCCAGCTCGGGCATGGCCATCCGGCGGGCCGAGCGCGCGAACCGGGCGGCGTGGTCGCGGGGCCGGAAGAGCACGCGCTGCCCGGCCGGGCGCCAGAACGCCTTCAGCCCTTCGAAGACGGTCTGTCCGTAGTGGAGCGCCATGGTGGCCGGGTGCAGGGTGAACGCGGCCAGCGGCCCGGTCCGGGCGTCGTGCCAGCCGCGGCCGGCGGTCCACCGCGCGGTCACCATGTGGTCGGAGTAGAGCGAGCCGAACCCGGGCGTGCGGAGCAGTTCTTCGCGCTGCTCGGCGAGCATCGGCTCGACGCGCTCGGGCGCGAACTCCAGGGTGGTCATCAGAACTCCTCGCGTTCGAAGCGGGCCAGGGCCCGGTCGGCCAGGGGGCCGGCGAGGCCGGTGTAGCTCGCCGGGTCCAGCAGGCCCGGGGGCACGTCCGCGCCGAGCACGCCGGCCAGGTCCGCCCCGGTGCGCTCGGCTTCGGCGGCCGCCTCGGCCAGCAGGCGCTTGGCCGCGGCCTTGCCGAGCTTCGGGGCCAGGAAAGCGTTGACGCGTTCGGAGACGATCGCGCCGCGGGTGAGCCGCAGGTTCGCCGCCATCACCTCGGGGTGCACCTGCAGCGTCTCGGCCATGCGGACGGCGTTCGCGGCGGCGCCGGCCGTGCCGCGCAGGGCGTCCCGCAACGGCTGCCACTCGGCGTGCCAGCCGCCCGAGGACCGTTCGTCCTCGGCCGTCATCGACTGGAAGAGGACGACGGCGAGCGGCGGCAGCTGCCGGGCCGCGGTCGCGACGAGCGTCGCGAACACCGGGTTGTGCTTCTGCGGCATGGCCGAGGACGCCCCGCGGCCCGGCGCCCGCTCTTCGGTGACCTCGCCGATTTCGGTGCGCGACAGCACGAGGACGTCCGCGGCGATCTTGCCGAGCGCGCCCGTGGTGCCGAGCAGCGCCGACGCGACGTCGGCGATCGGCGTCCGGATCCCGTGCCAGGGCAGGGCCTGCGGGGCCAGGCCGAGCTTCTCCGCCACCCGGTCGGGCAGGGCGAGCGCACCGGGTCCGTACTGTTCGTACGCGGCGAGGGTCCCCGCCGCGCCGCCGATCGACACCGGCAGGGCCGCGCGCGCCCGGCGCACCCGCTCGACGGCGTCGAGGACGCCGTGCAGCCAGGTCGCCGCCTTGAGCCCGAAGGTGACCGGCACGGCGTGCTGGGTCAGGGTGCGCCCGGCCATCGGCGTGTCCCGGTGCGTCCGGACCTGGTCCGCCAGGCTCGCGGCGGTCGCCAGCAGATCGCCTTCGACGCGCTCGAAGGTGCTGGCGCAGAGCAGCATCAGGGCGGTGTCCAGGATGTCCTGGCTGGTGCTGCCGCGGTGGACGTACTCGGCGGCGGCCGGATCGACCGCGGCGGTGAGCCCGGCGACGAAGGCGACCACGGGGTTCGCCGTCTCGCGCACGCCGGCGGCGATCGCGTCCGGGTCGAGGTCGGCCACGGTCACCGCTCGGATGGCCTTCGCCGCCTCCTCGGGGAGCACGCCCAGCTCGGCTTGGGCTTCGGCGAGGGCGACCTCGACGTCGAGCATCGCGGTCAGCAGCGCGTGGTCGTCGACGAGCGCGCCGGCACCGGTCGCGGCCCACGCGGGAGCGAGCAGCTCGCTCATGCAGTCCTCCCCAGGTCGTCGTGTTCCAGCGCGATCCCCAGGCACGACCGCGCGATGGCATCCGAGTCGCCGAGGATCACCGAGTTGACGCCCGGCCGGATGCCCGCCGCGGTCACCCAGTGCACCGCCTCGGTCGGTACCCCGAACGCGAACCGCCGCGGGTGGGGCCGGCCTCCCGCGTCCACGACGTGGTACGGCCGCCGCGTGACCGCCAGCCCGCCCGTCTCGAACTCGCCGATGCGGTACGGGCGGCACTCCCCGCGGGCGAGCAACGTCCGCAGCAGCGGGTCCGTCGTGTGCCGCAGGTCGGTGTCCGGCAGGCGCGCCTCGATCAGCGTCTTCGCGTGGATGACGACGTCGGGGCACGCGGCGGACCACGCGGCGAACCGGCCGCCGGTGCCTGCGATCCGCAGGTCCGGGCCGAGCACTTCGAGCACGCCCGCGTCCAGCAGCGCGCCGAACTGCTCGACGCGTTCGGCCGGCGGCCCGATCGACAGGTACGCGTTGAGCGGCATGTACCAGCGCCGCAGGTCGTCGCGGTAGGAGGCGCCGGAGATCCCGCCGTGGTCGACGACCATGCGGATCTCGTTGCGCAGATCGCGCAGGACGTCCGTCGCCGCCTTGAGGGGGCCGGTCACGTTGCCCGTGCGCGCCTCGGCCAGTTCGGCGTCCACATAGGACCGAAGCCAGGTGCGAAACGCTGCCGTTGAGGCGACGTCGGCGGCCGAGTACGGCGCCGCGACCCCCCTCCAGTCCCAGGTCCGCTCGATGCCGAACTTGGCCAGCACGATCCGCTGGGCCTCGGTTTCCCGCACCACCAGGGGATCCGCGGACACCTCTGCGGGCCCGGCCGCCGCGAACGCCTCGGTGAACTCCTCGGCGTCACAAGCACATCCCTGCTCCCGCGCCACGGCCGCGTAGAAGACCGTGCGCACCTCCTGGTCGATCAGCGGCCAGACATCACGGCGGAAATCGGCGCCGCCGGCCAGCCGCCCGATCACCGCGGGTGTGAGGAACCGCGGTTCGTGCCGGCCCGACGCGCCCTTCTCGTTGCGGGCGCGCGCCTGGTACGGGACACCGCGCCGCGACCCGGCGACCAGCCGCGGTTCCCGACCGGAGGGCACGTACGCCAGCGCGCCGCCCGGCTCGCGGGTGAACCGGCCGCCGCGTCCGAGCGTGAGCAGGGCCAGGTGGTCGAAGAAGTTCAGGCCCATCCCGCGCAGGAGCACCGGCTCCCCCGCGGGCACGTCGTCCGTCGGCTCGTCGGCCGGGTTGCCCGGCCCGAAGTAGCGCAGGCCGTGGCGTCCGGCGTACCGGCTCAGCTCCGCTTCGGCCGGGGTGAGCTCGTGCGGCTGGTGCCCCAGCGCGAGCACGACGGCGGCCAGACCGGCGAGGATCGTGCCGTCGTCCAGCACGACGTCCTGGCGGCCGGCGCGGCCGTCCCGGACGTCGACCGCCCGCGCCTGGTGGGCCACGAACCGCAACGCGGGCGGCGCGGTGCGCGCGATCCGCCGCCGCGTCCAGCGCAGGTAGTTGCCGTAGAACGCCCGTGACGGGTAGTCGTCCGGGCCGAGCGCCTCGGCTTCGGCCCGGACGGCGTCCGGCACGTCCGGGCTGCCGAGCAGCGCGATCGACCGCGCCCACTCGTACAGGCTGGGACCGCGCACGACCGGGCCCGCGCAGTCGACCGTCTCGTCGACGAACATGGTCACCTGGCCGGCGACGGTGTTCATCAGCAGCAGGCGGTCCTGCGTGCTGCGCCACACCTGGCCGCCGTCGGCCAGCCGCGGGTCGACGAGGTGCACCACGAGCCGGTGGCCGGGTGGCACGAGCGCGCCGGCGTTGGCGCTCAACCGCTCCGCGACCGACAACCCGCGCGGGCCGAGCCCGACCACCGCGATCTCCGACGTCTCCCCGAACACTGTCTCCCACTCCCGTACTGGTGACTTGGTCAGCGTCTCTGCAGGCTCCGGCCGAGCCCGGCCGCGACGCCGGCGAGCCGGGTCGTCAACCCGGCGAACTGCTCCGGCCGCAGTGCCTGCTTCGCGTCGCACAGGGCCTCTTCCGGCCGGACGTGGACGTCGATCAGCAACGCGTCCGCCCCGGCCGCGACCGCGGCGAGCGACAGCGGCTCCACCAGCTCCGGCCGTCCGCCCGAGTGGCTCGGGTCCACGATGACCGGCAGGTGGGTGCGCTGCTTCCACAGCGCCACCGCCGTCAGGTCGAGCGTGAACCGCGACGACGGCTCGAACGTGCGGATGCCGCGCTCGCACAGCACCACCTGGTCGTTGCCTTCGAGCAGCAGGTACTCCCCGGCGGCGAGCGTCTCCTCGACGGTGCAGCCGAACCCGCGCTTGAGCACCACCGGCAGGCCGCTCTGGCCCACCGCGCTCAGCAGCGCGAAGTTCTGCATGTTCCGCGCGCCGATCTGGAAGCCGTCCACCACCTCGGCCAGCCGCTTGACGTGTTCCGCGTCGACGACCTCGGTGACGAACGGCAAGCCGGTCTGCTTCCGCGCCTCCACGAGCAGCTCGAGCCCGCCGAACCCGAGGCCCTGGAACGAATGCGGTGACGTCCGCGGCTTGAAGACCCCGCCCCGCAACGCGACGGCGCCGTGCTCCGCGACGATTTCCGCCGTGGCCAGCATCTGCTCCGGCGTCTCGACCGCACACGGTCCGGCGATCACCGCCACCGAGCCGTCCCCGATCGTCGTCGGCCCGAGGGTGACCTCGGTCCCGGCCGGGCGCAGCTCCCGGCGGCCCAGCCACGCCTCGCCGCCCCGCGGCACGCGCCGGGTCGGCGACGGCAGGTCCGCCGCCGCGGCGAGCAGCTCGGGGTTGTCCACTCCGGACACCGGGAGGACGTGGCTCGCGCCGAGGCGGTACACCTGCGTCGGCGTGCCGGCGGACTCCAGGTACCGCAGCCAGCCGTCGACCCGGGCGCGGGTCACGGTCTCGTCGAACACGAGCAGTTGGTCTTGCTGGATCACGGCGATCGTCTCTTCTCCAGTGGTCACGCGAGCGCGTCGCTCGTCGCGAGGTTTTTGCCCCGGCGGTCCCGGACGTGGACGGCGAGGTCCTTGTACTTGTCGCGCAGGAAGCGCTTGAGCGACTTGCCGGTGACCCCGAGCGGGAAGTCGTCGCCGCCGGTGGCGACCTCGACGACGGACAGTTCGGGTTTCCCGTTGGCCCGCAGGGCTTCGTTGGCCGCGAACAGCACCTTCTCCGCGTCCACGTCCCGGCCCGTCACGACGGCCACGGCCACCTGTTCCCCGTCGTGGCCGCCCGCCACGACGGTGCAGTCCTCGATGCCGGCGACCTCGTTGAGGATGAGCTCCTCCATCAGCACCGAGTAACCGGGCCCGGCGGCCGTGTGCACGACGTCGACCGCGCGGTCGACCTGGTAGAAGTTGCCCTCTTCGTCGCGGTAGGCGACGTCGCCGGTCAGCCAGTAGCCGGCGAGCTTGCTGCGGTAGTAGGTGTCCTGGTTGCCCCAGTAGCCCACGGTCATCGACGGCGGCTTCGCGCCGAGGAAGCCGTACTCGTACGGCTCGGCGAGCGTCCCGTTCTCCCGCACGATCGCGACGTCGGCGAACCCGACCGACTTGCCGACGCAGCGGTCGTTGCGCTCGGTGGCGAGGGTTCGCGGCTGCATGAGCACGCCCCAGCCCAGCTCGGTGGTGCCGAGCCGGTCCAGGAACGCGGCCGGCGGCAGCTCCGGCGACCGCCGCCCGAGGATGTTCTTCAGGTGCCGCTCGTGGATGGCGTCCGCCATGGACACCCAGATGTTCACCGAGTCGAGCGCGCCCTTCGGCGTCTCGATCGCCGCGAGCTCCGGGTAGGCGTGGCCGAAGGCCATCACCATGGTTGGCTGGTGCGTCTCGACGGCTTCGGCCAGCTCGGCGCCGGAGACGTCCCGGTGGACGACCATCGGCTGCCCGCCCAGCACGGCGTAGGCGTTGAAGGACACACAACCCTGGTGCGACTGCGGAAGCGCGTTCAGGATGAGCGCGTCCGGCTCTTCCTTGTAGTTCACCGCACGCCACTTCGGACCGTCCAAAATGGTCTTGTGGGTGTGGATGACGGGCTTCGGAAGGCCGGTGGTACCGGAGGAGTGCATGAGGCCCACGGGGTCGTCCGGGTGGTGCCGGAAGCGGTCCGCGTCCGGCAGCACGGCCGACGGCGGCCCGGACTGGTCGGTGTGGACCCACTTCAGGTTCAGCCGGTCGAGGTCCGGGGCGATCCGGGCGAGCCGCTCGGCGTCGGTGTAGAGGCCGGTGGCGCCGCTGCGCTCGATCAGAGCGGCGGCACTGTCACGCTTCGCGTTGCTGTTGATGAGCATGGAGATCGCGCCGATCTGCGCGAGCGCCGAAAGGTGCAGGAAGTACTGGATGGAGTCGGGCGGGAAGACGGCGACCCGGTCGTGCGGCCGCACCCCCCGTTCGAGGTACCAGACCGACCAGCTCTGCACGAGGTGGTCGAGGTCGCGGAGACTGAACCAGTGCTTCGTTTCCCCGTCGGTGTAAGGGATCGGCGTGAGCGAATGGATGAAGGGCTCGTCCGGGCAGGGGTTGAGCTCGAGCATGGCGGGCAGCAGGTTCCCGCCGCCGATGCTGGGGTCGACGAGGACCTGTGCCCGCAGTTCCGGGCTCAGGACGGTCTTGTGCGTGAACTCCATGGCATCACTTTCTGCTGCGGGACCGCGGGCTTTCGACTCCGCCACCGAGGCTGCCGGGTCCGTCCATCGGCGACGCATCAGTGCTGCATCAGCGAAGACGACGTTGCGAGACAACGGATATCGGAGTCGCACAGCGCGTTCACCCGGTCACCGGCGGGCAAAAGGAAAACCGTCCGGAGCCGGTCGGCTACGGACGGATCGTTGTGGCCCAAGCGGTTCAGCCGATGCTGCACTCCAGGTCGCCGACCGCGGCCAGCGTGGTCCGGCCGAACGTGGTCAGCAGCCCGTCGCCCAGCTCCGGTTCCTCCACCGTCGTCCGCGCGTGTTCTTGGACCAGGTCGTGGAAGTGGTAGCGCCCCGCCGCCCGCTGGCGCAGCAGGTGGGCGTCGAACAGCGCCTCCAGCGACCGCTCCGCCTCCGGCACCGGCCGGCCCACCAGCCGCGCCGCATCGGCGGCGTCGAACTCCTCGCCCGGGCGCGTGGTCGTGCCCAGGACCCGGAACAGCCGGCGCTGCCCGGCCGGCAGCCTCCCGTAGGACACCTCGAGCCGCGACGCCACGCTGCGGTCCTCCAGGCTCAGCTCGGCCAGGCGCGTGACGCGGTCGCGCAGCCGGAACACCAGGTCGTCGAGGGACCACGCCGGCCGATTGTGGAACCGGCACGCCGCGATCGCGACCGCCAGGGGCAGGTACCCGCAGAGCGCCACCACCTCCGCGACCGCGTTCGCCCGGCCCGCCGTGCGGTCCACGCCGGCGATCCGGGTGAACAGCGCCGCCGCGTCGGGCGGACCGAACACGTCCAGCGAACGGGCTGTCACCCCGTCGAGGCCGGCCAGCCGGCGGCGGCTGGTGACGATCACCTGCGCCTTTCCCGTGCCGGGCAGCAGCGGCCGGACCTGCCGGGCGTCGAGGGCGTTGTCCAGCACCACGAGGACCCGCCGCTCGGCGAGTTCCGCGCGCCAGCGCGCCGCGCGCTGGCCGCAGCCGCCGGGGATCCGGTCCGGCGCGAGCCCGAAGTCCAGCAGCAGCCGCTCCAGCGCCGCGTCCGGTTCGAGCGGCTCCCGGCCGGCCGTGTGCCCGTGCAGGTCGAGGTAGAGGTGTCCGTCCGGGAACCGGTGCGCCAGCTGGTGGGCGAGCCGGACGGCCAGTGTCGTCTTGCCGACGCCGGGCATGCCGTCGATGGCCAGAATGCTCAGCGCGGTTCCCGCCGACCGGTGCACCGACAGGGACCGCAGCTCCTCGGCGCGGCCGGTGAAGTGCGCGGTGTCGTACGGCAGGAACGACCGGCCCGGGGCGGGCTCGGGCCGCCGCTTCGGCAGGTCGTCGCGCAGGATCCGCTCGTACAGCTCGCGGATGCTCGCGCCCGGGTCGACGCCCAGCTCGTCGCGCAGCATCCGGCGGCCCTGTTCGTAGGCGTTGAGCGCGTCGGCCGTGCGCCCGCACCGGTGCAGGGCCAGCATCAGCAGCTTGCGGGACTCTTCCCGCAGCGGGTGCCGCGAGACGAGCTCGCCCAGCTGCGGCACGAGCGCCGACGCCTCCCCGCCGTCCAGGCGCAGCGCGGCGAGCCGTTCGGTCGCGGTCAGCCGGTTCTCCTCGAACCGCGCGGCGGCGATCTCGAACACGGGATTGTCCAGTCCGGACAGCGCGGGCCCGTTCCAGAGCGCGAGCGCCGCCTCCAAGAGCTCGACGGCCGCGGCGGCGCGCCCGGCGGCCGCCGCCGCGGACGCCGACGCGACCATCGCGGTGAACCGGTGCGCGTCGACGCCGTGCGGGTCGACGGTGATGCGGTAGCCGGGACCGTCCTTGACGACGAGGTGCTTGGCGGTCCCGAAGCTGCGTCTCAGCGCCGCGACGGCGTTGTGCAGCTGCCTTCGCGCCGTCACCGGCGGCTCACCGTCCCACATGGCCTCCAGCAAGCGGTCGGCGCCGACCACCTTGTTCGCACTGAGCAGCAGCATCACCAGGAGCCGCTGCTGGCGCGGGCCGCCGAGGTCCACCCGCTCGCCGTCGCGCTGGACCCGCAGGGTGCCGAGCAACTCGAAGTACATCCGATCCTCCCCCACCGTACGCGTGCGGCCACCGTACGCGGCAGCGCACGCCGAACCGGAAAACTTAGCCGAAGAAAGCATTCGGCGAGACGTAATAATCGACACGGCGTTTTCGGCACGGTATCCCGTCGAATGATCGACACGGACCGCATCCGAATCACAACCATGGGTCGATGAACGGATCCAACACTATAGCGGCGGATTCGGTCGGACGACTTTTCCTTGGCGTTCGGTGTCGGCACAAATGACTACTCCGAACGCGCGGTCGAATAGCGCCTATGGCGGCGGCGCGAGTGCGGGCGCACGATAGGCCGCGACCACACCCGGGCCGCTCAGGCCCAGACCACCGAGCTCGCCGACGACCGCGGCCGCGAGCCCCGGCCGCGCTTCGACGGCCGCGTGCGCAGGACCATCCACCTCCACCCGAAACCCGGCACCGAGCAAGCGGACGCGCAGGTCACGAGGGCGGATCCCCGCTTCGGCCAGCCGCGCGCCCACCGCGATCTCGGCGCGTTCCACCAGTCCCAACCTTCCTAAAGAGACGGGGACCCCCACGGAGATACGTGACGCCAGGCACGGCGTCGACGGCTTGTCGGCGACGGCCAGCGACCACTCGGCCGCCAGCGCACGAACGTCGCCCTTGCCCAGCCCAGCTTCGGCCAGCGGCTCGACGACGCGCAGTTCACGGGCCGCGCGCAGGCCAGGGCGGTGCAGGGCGCGGTGGTCGTCGGCGTGCGTCCCGGTCGCGACGTGCGCGAACCCGCGCCGGAGCGCGAGGTCGCCGACCGCGCCGAGCACCGCCTGCTTGCAGAAGTAGCAGCGGTCGCCGGCGTTGTCCCGGTACCCGGGCACGGCCAGCTCGGCGGTCGCGACCTCGGCCAGTTCGACGCCGAGACCGGCCGCGATCCCCCGCGCGGCGCCGAGTTCCGCCCGTGCGAGGCTGGGTGAGTCGGCGATCACCGCGAGTGCACGGCCGGCCGGCAGGGCCCGCGCGGCCGCGGCCAGCACGAGCGCCGAGTCGACGCCGCCGGAGAACGCGACCGCGACGCTCCCGAGCTCGCGGACCCGGCCCAGCAGCCGATCTTCGATTCCGGCGCCCATTACTCTTTCTCCGCTGGTCGCGCGTTCGCGATGATCATTCTGCGGCCGAATAACAGCACTTTTTCCCCCACTCGATGTGCCTTGCGCGTGACGAGCCGATCACCACAGGTCGACTCCATTCCCGGATTCGTACGGCACCCGCGAAACAGTTTACATACGGCGCGCCGGAACGCTAACGTCTCGAAGGTGGTAACGACTGGGGTTACGGCGGCGACCGCCGATCTGGGCTTCGCGCGATTGGATCTCGACCGGGCCGCCCGCACGGGCGATCCGGAAGTGGTGTTCGGCGCGGGAAAGACGCCGGAGCAGATCACGGCCGCGCTGGCGCGGCTGCACGAGGCCCATCCCGGCCGCGCGGTGCTCGCCACGCGGGTCGGGGAGCAAGCGCGGGCGCTGTGCCGGGAACGCCTGCCGGAAGCCGGCGTCGACGACGCCGGCCGGACGGTGACGCTCGGGCCCGTACCGGCACCGCGCGGCCGGGTGGCCGTGGTCTGCGCGGGAACGTCGGACCTGCCCGTCGCCCGCGAATGCGCCACGACGGTGGCCGTGTTCGGCGCGGAGCCGGATCTCGTCGTCGACGTCGGCGTGGCCGGGCTGCACCGCCTGCTGGCCGAACGCGACCGGATCGCCGGCGCCGACGCCGTGGTGGCGATCGCCGGGATGGAGGCGGCGCTGCCCACCGTCCTCGGTGGACTGTGCGGCACGCCGCTGATCGCCGTGCCCACGAGCGTCGGCTACGGCTGGCACCTCGACGGCCTGACCGCGTTCCTGACCATGCTGAACAGCTGCGCCCCCGGGGTGGTGACGGTCAACATCGACAACGGCTTCGGCGCGGGCGTCGCCGCCGCCCGCGTCGCGCGGCAGTCGGTGGCGTCGTGACCGTCGCGTGGATCGACGCCGGGAACGGCTGCGCCGGCGACATGCTGCTGGCCGCGCTGGTCGACGCGGGCGCGGACTTCGCCGAAATCGTCGACGGCCTGGCCCGGCTCCGCGTCGAGGGTGTCCGGCTGACCGAACAGGTGGTGCGGCGGCACGGGCTTCGGGCGCGGCAGGTCGTGGTCGAGGCGCCCGAGACGCGGCACGCCCGCCACCTCCCCGAGATCCTCGACCTGATCGCGTCCGCCGCGCTGCCCGGTGCCGCGCAACGCTTCGCCACCCGGGTGTTCGACACGCTGGCCGACGCGGAAGCCGCCGTGCACGGCATCGAGCGGGACCACGTGCACTTCCACGAAGTCGGCGCGCTCGACGCGATCGTCGACATCGTGGGCTGTGCGCTCGGCCTGCAGGCGCTGGGCCTGCTCGAGGCGACCGTGACGGTGTCGCCGATCGCCGTCGGCGGCGGCACGGTGACCGCGGCGCACGGCCGGCTCACCGTGCCGCCACCGGCGGTGCTCTCGCTGCTCACCGCGGCGGGCGCACCGGTCGCCGCACACCCCGCCGCACGGGAGCTGTGCACACCGACGGGGGCCGCGCTGCTCGTCACGCTGGCGGACGCGTACGGCCCGATGCCGGCCTGCGTCCCGGTCGGCGTCGGCGTCGGCGCGGGAACGGCCGATCCGCCGGGGCACGCGAACATCGTCCGGGTGGTCGTCGGGTCGGCCGCGGAGCCGGACCGGACGTGGGTGCGCGCGAAGATGACCGTCGTCGAGACGACGGTGGACGACCTCGATCCCCGGCTGTGGCCCGACGTCCTGGCGGCCCTGCGCACCGCGGGCGCGGCCGACGCGTGGTGCACGCCGGTGACCGCTCCGAAGGGCCGGCCGGGCATGGTCCTGACGGCACTGGCGGCGGACGACCGCGTCGACGGCATCTGCGCGGCGGTGTTCGCCCACACGTCGACCCTGGGCGTGCGCCTGTCCCCCATCGAGCGGCGGTCGCTGCCGCGCGACAGCGTGACCGTGGACTACCGCGGGCGCCCGGTGAGCGTGAAGCGCGGGTACCTCGACGGAGTCGTCGTGACCGCGCAGCCGGAGTACGAGGAGGTGAAGGCCGCCGCGGCCGCCACCGGGCAGCCGCTGCGCCGGGTGCTGGAGGAGGTCCGCGCGGCCGCCGGATCGTGAGCGAGGCTCGGCACGGGAGCCGGGCGGTGGAACACGGGTGGGTGGACGTTCCGAACGACCCTGGCGCGGCCGCGGCGGAAGCCGGGCGGCGTGCCGCCGAGCGCGCCGAGGCCGCCAGGCATCGGCGGCACGCGCTGGCCCACCGCGACGAGAACGGCGCGTCGAAGACGACGAGCCGTCGCGGGCCTTCCCGGCTTCGGATGTTTCCCGGCAGCGCGAAGAAGCCGCGCGCACGCGCCTGCGGAACGCGTTGCAGCGCTCTGCCGAAGCACACGAGCGCGCTGCTCACTCGGGCGGTGCCACCGGAGCGGAACACCACCGCAAAGCGGAGACGCACCGGTCGGACGCCGTCGTCGACCGTCGGCGCGCTGATGCGCTCAACACATCGAACGCGCCGGACGAGTGGTCCTAGCACCGGCTTCCTTGCCAGCCATGGTCGGCGATCCTTCCGCGAAGCCGACCTGAAACCGGGATCGACGCAGGCGATGGGACGACCGGCAAAGCTGAAGGTCATTTCCCGCCCGCCGTCGCGACAGGCGGAGCCAAAGCGGTACTTCGGGGCGGCAGGCGTGCGAGCACTCGAGGGCGCGGTGAGCCGCGCCTGCGCCGAGCGCCGCCGGATCGGCATCGTCTCCGACAGCCGCGTCCGGATCTACCCGTCCTCGCCGATGCCCTACGCGAAGTCCCGCTGTCCCGCCTCCACCGCCCGCGATCCCGGGGCCCTGATCACGTGGCACCTCGCTGACGACCGGGCCGGTCGTGACCCGGCGGTTGCGGCCGCGCCTCATCGGGTAGCCCCGTCCGGACGGGACGTGCGCCATGGCAGCCGAGATCGAAATCGTGCCGAGGAAAGCTCGTCCTGCGGGTCAGCGGAGCGCTCGGCACGGACACCGCCGCGGCCAAGCTGGCCCGGCTGCTCGGCGCCACCGGCGCCCTGCCGCCACCGCACTTGGTGGTCATCGACCTGCGCGACGTCGACGTGCTCACGGCCGCCGGTGTCCGCCCACCGAGCAATTCCGAGTGGCGTGCGGCGAGTAGGTCGTCGAGTACAGCCGGCGGATGCACGATCAGCACGTCACGCGCGGGATCGGCAGCCAGGAGGACACGATCCCCGGGAATCAGGCGACAGCAGTGCCGGACTGCGGCGGGCAGCCGAAGGTGCCCCTGGTTGGTCACGCTGAAGACGCCGTGCGCGTCAGGGCGAATGACGAGTAGTCCGTGGGCCTCGTGGATATCGAGGCGGCTGCCGGGCAGCCAGCCAAGGGCGGCAATGATCGCGTGATCGGCAACGCGACCTCGGCAGTCCACGGCCGCCAACCCATACACGACGCTGCTGGTGCGCGGCGTCGGGACAACAGGCAGTGGCAGCGGTCGCCGACCGGTTTGCGGACCAGCCGGTGCGCCCGTGGGACGCCCACCGTCAGGAAGAGCTGGGAAGACCAGCGGCTTGATCACGACGCCGGTCATGACGACCACCCCACCGACGGGCGGGGCAACTGGGAAGGCGCTTGATCAGCGTATTGAAGTGCGTTCGAGCACTGATACGTCAGATGTGGCAGGCTTGCCACGAATGTGTGTCCGAGGACGATCTTGCTCGATCGCAACAACCCTTAGCCTCTAAGAGTTTGCGTGCCCAAATTGATAGGGGCCTACTCAAGCAAGCTGACATACGGCCCAGAGCCCGGCTCCGGACGCCCGGCCACGAAGACCCACATACTCCGCCACTTGCGTCATCTCGGATCAATTCTCCAGCAGCACCTTGGTGCCGCACGCGATCACGGCCACACCAGGAACAGCGCCCGCCGGCACCAGAATGTAACACTATGCACTCAAAGTGAGGCCCTAGCGTTACCTACTGTAACAACGCTGCGCTCGTTACGACTCTTCGACACACAGAACACCGCCGTCGAGGGAACGTGATCAAATGTGGCAAGAATTCGGCTTCCAGCAGAGTCCATATGCGACCGAGCCAGTTCCGCCCACTCGGGAAGGTGATCACATCCTGGTCGGCCGTGAGGCCGAGATATCAATGCTCGAGTCGAGGATCCTCGCAGGCGGTAACCACCCGACTCTGGAGGGTGACAACGGCGTCGGCAAGACCAGTCTTCTTTCGGTTACCTGCTATCGACTTCGAAACGCGTTCGAGAGCGGACAGTCCTCGAAATTGTTTATTCCGCTGAAGAACTTTTTCCAGCCCACCTCGGCCCAATCAGTCGACGAGTTCATCAAGAAGGTGTACTTCGAGGTCGCATCCACGATAGTCGACGAGTTCGATAGCCTGAAGCAACACGCAGCCAAAGTACCCAACGTGGCAGATGTCAAGGCATGGCTGAGATCACCGCTGATTTCGTCACTTGGCGGCAGCGCATCCCTGGCAGGGTTCGGCGCGGGATTCACCCGTGGGCGATCGTCGAACGGCAGTGAAGGTTTCTCCGAGGCAGGCTTCAGGTCGACGATCGACGTCTGGCTCAGGGAGCTGTTCCCGAGCACCCAAGCGGGCGGATTCATCTGCGTCATCGACAACTTGGAACTTCTGGAGACCACCCAGGAAGCCCGTAAGCTCCTCGAAGAAGTGAGAGACCCTCTCTTCAATCGGCGAGGCTTGCGATGGATCCTGTGCGGCGCGCGCGGGATCGTCCGCACATCGGTGTCGTCTCCCCGGCTCGAAGGCCGGATCTCGGATCCCATCGATATTGCACCACTCTCGGATTCGGCGATCGCAGCCGCAATCGAGCGACGCATCGCGTCCTGCCGTTCACCCATCGACGCTGTGGCACCCGTCGGCTCGACGACCTTCACGCAACTCTATGAGATCCTAAACAGGAACCTAAGAAATGCATTCAAGTATGCCGAGGACTTCTCCCTCTGGCTGAAGGATGAAGGCGCGATCTCGCAGGATGCAGTCGAATACGCGCGGTTATTCGAAGTCTGGCTCACGATGCAGGCCGACAAGCACCGAGCACAGACCGAACTGGGTAACACCGCCTGGCAGGTGTTCGACAACCTGGCCGGCCGCGGGGGAAGCTGCAGTCCGAGCGACTTCCCCGCCTTCGGCTTCAAGACGACCGCAGCCATGCGCGCGCACATCAGGAACTTGGAGCGGGAAAACCTCGTCTTCACCATGGTCAACGATGACACCGATAAGCGCCGGAAGACGATCGTGATGACGCCGCGAGGTTGGCTCGTCCGCTACGCCCGGAACGGCTACCGCGCGCCTGGGGAAGACCCGGCAGGACTTCACGGAACCAGTTCGCAGGCCAGTTGAGCTCACGTGGTCGGAATCCCTGGCGACAGCACGGCCGGCTCGAGCCTGAGGTGCGAGCGGGCGCCGATGCCGGCCATCACGCTCCTCATCCTCCTATCGGCGACCAGAGAGAGCGGCGAGCAACTCCTCGTCAAGCCGCCAGCGTCGTCGAGGTACACACCGAAGAGCTCCGAGTGGACTCGCCGGGCGGCGGCTCGGCCGTGCCTCGAGCGGCTGCTTGTCCCAACGAACGTAAGATGAGCCGATGGCTGAAACGGAACGGCCCACCGCATTCGTCACTTGGGCGCATCGGGCGAGCGATTGGACGGCCGAGCAGACCGAGGAGTGGCTGCGCACGGTCCATAGGTTCGCCGCCGCGCTCCGAGAGGCGGGTGTCGACGCCGACGTCGACCTCTTCCACCAGCACGACGACGAGGTCGACTGGACCCGCTACGGGACCCTGGCCATCGAGCACGCCGACACGACCATCATCGCAATCTCGCGGGCTTGGCGAGAACGCTGGGAGGGCAGCAACTCCCCGCTCGAAGGCGCCGGCGCCGCGAGGGAAGCCGATTTCTTGCACGGCCGGTTCGACGCGGATCAGCAGCACTTCCAAAAGACAGTGAAGCTAGTGGTGCTGCCCGGCGCCGACGACCAGGACATCCCGGCCGATCTGCGGCGCGTCACGCGCTTCTACATCACCGACTTCACGCAGGACGGCATGGAAGACCTCCTGCGCACGCTCTACGGAAGCCCGCGTTACCTGTTGCCGCCCTTGGGGCCTGTCCCGGACCTGCCGCCCGAACTGCCCACCGAAGACCGGCCGGAAGACGGGTGGCACGGACTGCCGGTAGCGATCGAGCCCATCGGTACCAGGCTCGACCGGACGCCCGACGCTCTCGGTGGACCGGTTCTCGAGCTTCAGCTCCAGCCTCACGGCCCGGTGCGAAACCTTCCGACAGCCAGGCTGCGTGACCTCGTGGGCGACCTCGAAAGTACCCTCAAAGCTTCTCTTCCGCCCCTCAGCCCGCTCGGCGGTCGATCCGGAGACGACTGGAGCATCCGCAACTGGGTGGAGGCTGAAACCGTGTCCGTTCTGGCCGATCCGCTGATTCGCGCCGCAGGGCTCGGTGTATCACCGGATTTCCTCCGATACTTGGATGTTTACCGAGATCGGACTGTCGTTGCCGCTATGCGGTTGCGTCGCGACTCAATCAGCGCCAAGGTCGATGACCGATCCCTGCAACGCATCACAACGGAGCTGATCACCACCGCGACCGGACTAGACGTCTGTCCGGACGACGTGGTCCCCTTGCTGAGGCTCGGCCCCCTCCATTCGGTTTCACCAGGCGATCCCAACACTTTGCAGGGCGGATCATCCAGCGCGACACTGCCGTGGGCCTTCGGAGGCGAAAGTCACGCGACAACCCCTGGCACGGACAGTATTTCGCTCGGCTATCTCCGAGCGCACGTCGCCAAAGTTGCAGCGGAACTCGTCGCACAACTGGTCGCTGGCCTGCCGAGATACTAGCCACACTCCGTAACACCGGCCCGCCGAGGAGACACGATCCAGCAGCGGTCACGTGCAGACGTGGCCTGATGTGCTGATTGCGCGATCGCGTAGTCCAAGCCAGATCGGGTCCGGGTCCGGTCCGGCAAAAGCACGGGCAACGGCAAAGCCACTGCAGAAGATGCCACGCGGTCCGGGAGGCCGTCAGGAGCCGCGCCCGGACCAAGGGTGTCACGATCACGCCGACCACCGTCCGATCGGGGGACCCGGGTCTGCCCAGCGACCACGCCAAAGCCTACGGATGCGGACTGTTAACCCTCGCAGAACCCACTACAGGGCCATGCAAATCCACACCGAATGACCAGCCACGCCCTGCGCGAGGAACCTGCAGTCCTCCGACTGGGAGATAACCACCACGGAGCGTCGAGCTAACACCTCTCGCCAGGCGAATAACTGGCGTAGCCGCGGACGATCTTGCTCGGTAGAACAACGCTCAGTTTCTAAGACACTCTCAGAGTGAGCAAGTAGTCCGAGAAGTCAGGCGTCACGGGCGGAGACGGAAGCATGTTATCAGCGCGCTCGCCGACCCGCCCTCTCTGTTTCAGCGTCCGGATCAGTGCACGATAGATGCCATCAACCCGGCGATGACCACATAATCGTCGCAGGAAGTCCTGTCTTGCGCCGCCAACGCACGTCAACGCTGCTGTTCGTAGCCGACCGCAGGACCGTAGATATTGATTACGCCGGGACCGTCGACAGCAGAACATCTCCACGGATCGTGGTATCACCCGCCCTCTCCAACCACGGACACAATCTCATCACAACCTGTAACAGTCTGACGGCGCCCAACGACGATCACGACATGATCAGATCTGGCGGATCCCCCTGCATCTTGTCGAGCGTGCGACGACCTGCGGTCGCGCCGCGGAAGTCGTAGCAGGCGATCTGGGCATCTTCGCCCCAGAGCGCCGCCGACTCGCCACGACAGGGTGCACTCTACACCAGCTATCGGACCAAAAATATCGACCGGAGGCGGAGATGGACGCGGATTTAGTAGCCTTGATCAACTCTGGCGCAACTACATTGCTTGGCCTAATGATTAAAGACGCGTGGGCAAGATCCAAAAAGACAGCGTCCAGGCTTTTTAGCCACAATGAAGACGTTGCCTCCTCGGTTGAATCTGAACTTGATGAAACAAGTAGACGTCTCCGTATTGCCTTTGATTCGGACGACACTGACACGCAAAACGAGATCGCCACAGAGTGGCGTAGCCGCCTTCGCAGGGCGGTCGAGAACGACGAATCCCTACTCGATCAATTAAGAGATTTTGTAGAACAATATAAAGATTGTATTGACGGGCGACTTGAATCGCAAACAAGGATCTCAATAAAGGGCAAGGCGAGCGGTCATGGTCGAATTTACCAGCAAGGTTCCGGAACACAGTACAACTCTTGAGGCCACAGATGAATTTTGACCGCGACCCTCAATTCTCACTTCAGGGCGAAGTGTCTCACGCAGCTCATCTGAGCCAGCAAGGCCAAGGTTATCAATTCAACATTGACCAAGTCATCCTCGGCCCAGGGCACACGTCAGCCCCGCCCTGGATAGCGCAGTACGAGGGATGGCCACTCTTACGCGAGATTGACCCGCTCGAATTCGGCGTACATCGTGCCCCTATTCACCAAGGGAATGCGGTACCGCCTTATATAGCGCGCGACATTGACGAGGAGTTGCGCGAAAGATTGAAGCGTTCTTGCAAAACTGGCGGACTGGTACTACTTATAGGAGATTCAACCGCCGGAAAAACACGACTCGCATATGAATCGCTGCTATCGCTTGTACCAACACGACGCGTGTTCAGACCTTTCAACAAAGCTGACTTACAGTCATCATTGATGACAGTAATTAGTCATCGAAAAGACTGCGTGGTATGGCTTGACGACCTCGAGGAATACCTAGGCCCTGCAGGTCTAACTTCATCTGCAGTTGCTTATCTGAAGCGCGCAGGAGTAGCAATTGTTGCGACAATCCGCGGGGAGCAGTACCGAAAATTTGTATATTCACCCTTAAGTCATGCACACGAAGATTTGGACTTACGTTCCGACTTTCAGCGTATACTCGATTTGAGTCAATCCGTCTTGGTGCCTCGACGATGGAGCGACACGGAACTTGCGCGCGCGGCTCAGTCTAATGACTCTCGCGTCATTGAAGCAGTTAAGCACTCCGACTCTTTCGGCGTAGCAGAATATTTGGCTGCCGGACCTCGTCTGCTTGAGGAATGGATGGTCGCCTGGGGAGCAGAAATGAACCCTCGCGGCGCCAGCTTAATCGCGGTTGCCGTCGACTTCGCCAGGGCAGGAATCAGTGAATCTATTCCCCGCTCCCTTCTAGTAGACTTACACGGCTTGTATCTAGAAAATGCAGGAGGAGCTTTACTTCGACCAGAAGGGATTGATCAGGCTTTCAGTTGGTCGACCAGGCGACGGTCTGGGGTGGCAAGTCCTCTTATTTCAGTCAACGAAGGACGGAGCTACCGAGCCTTTGACTACTTAGTTGACTCGTGGATGCGCGATGATTCCAATAAGCCAATCCCGCAAGAAGTATGGGAAAAATCCGTCGAACTTGCGCAGATAACCCAGGACCTTACTGGAGTTGCATACGCCGCCAGGCGCCACTCAGCAGTTGACATCGAAGCGAAATCATGGAGCCTACTCGCCAAGTCCGGAAACCCTTTGGGAGCCATGCAGCTAGGCCATCTATACACACACATTAAAGAGCGTGAATCAGCGTATAAATGGTACGAAAAAGCAGCCGAGCTGGGGAATCCGGATGGATTCACCTATATTGGTATTGCACATGAGAACTTGCACGATACATCCGGCGCTGAAGACTTCTACCGGCGGGCGGCAGACGCAGGCGACGCTCATGGCATGAATCATCTAGCCTTGCTCTTGCGCAAGAAAGGTAAGGTAAATGAGTCTGAGCACTGGTATCGCACCGCAGTAATCACCAAGAGCGACGGAGAGTACCCGCTTGACGCATCAATTAACTTGGCACAACTGCTCGCCGAGACGGACCGCCTAGACGAGGCAGAAGCCATTTACAGGCAGGCTGCCGAGAGTGGTAAAGACGAAGCTCTTAGCGAACTCGGATACCTGCTAGCACGCTCAGGAAGGAAAACGGAGGCACGGAGACTCTGGCTTGAGGCCGTGGAAAAGGGCATTGCAAGCGCGGCCGCAAACCTAGCCTTAGACGCCGAGGTAGAAAATAATTACAGCGCCGCCGAAACCTGGTGGAATAAGGCTATTGACTTAGGCTTCGAACCAGCCGTTATGCGCCTCGCAATTATGCTCGACACCTCTGATAAAAGTCGCCACAACGAAGCTGAGAACTTATTCAAGAGGGCCATCGAACTCGAGATTGAGGGCGCTAGCTACAGTTATGCGGTGTTCTTCTTCCGACAAAATCGCTACGAAGAGGCAGTGCAGTGGGCGCGCAAGTCGGCCGAACTCAAGGAAGAACACTCCCCTCGATTACTTGCTTCGATACTCGAACAGATCCCAGACTCGAAAGGCGAGGCCATATCATGGTGGGAGCAAGCGGCTAAAGATGGAGACAGAGACGCCCAGGCTCAACTAGGCGAACTCTTGTCCGAAACTGAAAACTATGAAGATGCAGTGGAATGGCTCACACTTGCCGCGGAAAGCGGCGATATTCCCTCCATGTGCACACTTGGATGGGTTCATTACCGTTTAGGAAACTACACCGAATCCGACCGACTCTTTCGTGCCGCGTCTGATGCCGGACACGCTCACGCCGCTTGCAACCATGGCTCGAGCCTCTTATATCGCGGCGACATTGACGCCGCACTCGAACGTTATAAGGCCGCATACTTTGCCGGTCACACTCATGTCGCTGAGGACATCGAGAAGATATGCAGATCCACCGGACGCGGACGCGAAGCAGCCGAGTGGCTCCGGCGGAGCAAGACAGGCTTTTCAAGGCCGGCCGTGAAGAAGTCACAAAAGAAGAGGGGACGCAAAAAGCGCTAAATTCTGCCGGACGTAAGACGCGAGACATACCAGCTGGCCAAGCTCAGCGTGTCGAGACGTCCCTCCCAGTGACAGTGAGGACCTTGCGTCGCCCGCATGGTGATCAAAGATGTTTGGTAGCGCGCGGCACGCAACCATCACAAACTCTATGACGGATGGTCGAGGTTCGTTCGTATACTGCCACTGAAGAGCACTCAACTAGGGCGTCTTGGCGTGAGCGCCACGGTCCGCTGGGCACAGTGAGCGACGTTGCAGGCGTGCTGTTTGTACCGCCGGATTCGTGACGGAATTCGTGACCTTCGCCTGTTGACAGCGGTCAGGGACGTGCGCTCGACGTCCGCACAAGGTGTGATGTCTACTTCGGCCGCATGGCGGACGTGGACCAGGTCAGGAACAGAGGCCAGGTCGGCGAGCGCGGGTTGGGGATCATCGCAGTGCTCGTAGTGGCGAACCGGGCGGCGGTGGCCCGATCGAGGTCGGCCCGGCGGGGTAGCCGGTAGCGGTCAGGATCCGGTGCACCGTCGACGGGTTGAGACCGAGCAGGTAAGCAATCCGCGCGGGTCCCCACCGGCGGATCACCCGGACCTTGACGACTCGCCACTGGTCCTGGTGGAGTCTGATTCGGCTGGTGCGCGGGCGGCTGGACCCGGTCGGCCATGCCGGCTTCGCCCAGGTTGTGGCAGCGGGCGGCGGTGGAGACCGACACCTGGAACTGCGCCGCCGCCCGCCGCAGCACCCAGCCGTCCTCGACGACACAACGGACCAGGCGGAGTCTGCCGGTCAGGGTCAGAGGTGCCTTAACGTGGGACACGAGGGCCTCCGGGTCGCCGGTGCAGATGTCACAATTCACCGAACCCGGAGGCCCTACTTCACGCCAAGATCATCCGATCGCGTGTCGCCACGATCGCAACCTCCCCTAGCAGTACACCTAGGTGTCTGACAAACGTTCCGGTTGATAGCTGGGATGCTGCTGGTCGTGTCGCGGTTTCAGTTGCTGTCGAATGCTCAGTGGGCGTTGATCGAGGACTTGCTGCCGGTTCGGACGGGTAAGCGTGGTCGGCCGTTCTCCGATGCGCGGGCAATGGTCGAGGGATCATCTACCGCTATCGCTGCGGGATCGCGTGGCGGCATGTTCCGGCGGTGTTTGGTCCGTGGCAGACGATCTGGACCTGGCATCGCCGGATGGCCGGCGACGGCACCTGGAACGCGGTGCTGCAGCCAGCATCACCATTTCGCTACGGACCGTGAGCCGTCACCTGCAGCTCGACCGCGCTCACACTCGTGTAACTATGCGTCCCAACGTCACATGCACTAGGACAGCCACGAAGGCGCGTCGACCTGCGCAAACGTTGCTTGTGACGGCTGTGAAGGGTCCATTTGAGCCCGTCACAGCCGTCACGTATGGACTCAGCGGCATCGAGTCCGAGTCCAGGAAGGAGCACCTGTCCCTGTCCCAGCCCGCGACCGATGGATCGGGGTTTACTGACGCCGGACATCTCGACGCAGTCTGCGATCAGCAGCTCAAGGGCGACCTATCCGATCTTGGCGAAGTGGGATCCCCTGCTCACGTCGATAGGGGCTGCCCAGACTTCGGTTGACACCGGAGCTGACTATTTTCAGGCCGCTGCTGCGGCTGTGTAGATGGTCTCAAACTCGACTGGGGTGAGCTTGCCCAGGGCGCGTTGCCGGCGTTTGCGGTGGTATTTCGTCTCGATCCAGGACACGATCGCCAACCGGAGCTCCTCCCGGGTGCGCCACCGCCGGGTATCGAGAACGTTCTTTTGCAGCAATGAAAAGAACGATTCCATCGCGGCATTGTCACCGCACGCACCGACCCGCCCCATCGACCCGGTCAGCCCATGAGCGTGCAGCAGGCGCCGGTAGGCCGCTGATCGGAATTGGGCTCCGCGGTCGGAGTGGACCACGACGCCGTGTGGCTCGCGCAGTGCGATGGCGTTGCGCAGCGCGCCAACGGCGAGTGAGGCTCGCATGTGGTCGGCGATGGAGTACCCGACGATCTTGTTGGAGTAGCAGTCCTTGACCGCGCAGAGATACAGCTTGCCCTCGCCGGTGGGATGCTCGGTGATGTCGGTCAGCCACTTGGTGTTCGGTGCGGCGGCGGTGAAGTCGCGGCGGACGAGGTCGTCGTGCACCGGCGGCCCCGCCTGACGTGTACGGCCTTTCTTCTTGGCGTGCAGCGAGAAGATCTGCTGCATCGAGCAGATCCGCCACACCCGGTTCTCCGACGCGGCGAAGCCCTGTCGGGCGAGCTCGTCGGCGATGAACCGGTACCCGTCCGCCGGGTCATCGGCATGGATCTTCAGGGCGGCGTTGATCAGATGCGCGTCGTCGAAGTCGCGCTGCGAGACCGGGGACGAACACCACTGGTAGTAGGCCTGCCGGGAGAACCCCAGCACCCTGCACGTCACCGCGACCGGCACCCGCACGGGGGCGCCGGCCGCGGCCAGTTCACGGACGAGCGGGAACGCTATTTTCCCGGCAGGTTGCCCTGCGCGAGATAGGCTGCGGCCTTGCGCAGGACCTCGTTCTCCTGCTCCAGCAGCCGGTTCCGCTTCCGCAGTTCCCGCAGCTCGGCGGACTCGTCCCGGGTTACGCCGGGCCGCGCGCCGTCCTCGACGTCGGCCGAGCGCAGCCAGTTGGCCAGGCACGATTCGGAGATCCCGAAGTCTTTGGCGACCTGCTTCAACGGGGCCTCGCCGCGACGGGCCACGGCGATGACGTCGTCACGGAACTCGCGGGGGTAGGGCTTGGGCACGGTGACATCCTTCCAGGTGAGGCTGAAGCCTCACAGGTGAGGTGTCAACCAGACCCTGGGCAGACCCATAGATGGCGTCGCAGCGTTCGCACTGACGGGGAATCCGCCGCTGTCGACGGCCCCCGGATAGCTCGAACACCGCTGCGCCGGAGGCTCCGCAAAGCATCGTGATGCCCTGCCCCGGCTCCGGGATTTCTGTCAGGCGGGTTCGATGCCATTCACCGTCGATCACAGGGAGGATCGTAAGGGGGTCGATGTAGATCGTCGCCGTCACCGCGTCGCTCGAATCAGTGCGGGTGCGCTCAAGGCGGACGGGCTCGCCGGCTCATTGGACGCGCGCCGCAGTAGGGCATTTGCTGCGTCGTGGTAGCGGGCCAGCATCGTCCGGTCGGTCAGGTAAGTGTTGCAGTGCTGGTGTCTGAGCACCACGGCGATCGGACCGGATCGGTCCTCGAAGAGCGTAAAGGCGCCGATCGACTTCAGCGCGATCTCCGTTGGCAGCACGATCCGGACAGTCACGTGCTTGAGCTGCGCCGCCGCGCGGAGGTGTTCGACCTGCTCGTTGCGCAGGTCGTCCAAGCCGTGAAGCGCCTGGTCACCGACCAGGAAGACGTAGCGACGTGACCCGTCATTCAGGGCCTGCTGGCGGACTTGGCGGCTCAGCAGGTCCATGTCCCTGCGGTCGTCCTGCACCACGGCCTTGTCTAACACTCGTTCGGCATACGCCCGCGTCTGGAGAAGATCCGGAATGCACGACGGTGCCCACTCCACGACCCGGCTTGATAGCTGTTCGTACGTCCACAGCAAGTGCCCTAGCTGCGGGTCAGACTGGTCGACCATGTTGGCGGCGCCGGCGTCCGGGGCGAGCGCCATCACCCGCTCGTACTCGGCCGACTCGACCCGGAGGTATCCGAGGATCCACGCCACGGCGGTCTCCGGCGCCACTTTGATGCCCAACTCCCACGCCGAGAGCGTCGCGGGATGAACCCCGATCTTCTCGGCCAGCCTCCGCAGGCCAATTCCACGGCGCTTGCGGGCGTCACGCAGGCTGCTGCTGACAGCAACAGTCGCAGGCGGACGGATGATCGGCTTGGGCATCTTCGAGTCCTTGCTGAGGGCTGTGGGTGGCAGGAACGCGCACGTGAGCGGGATTGAGGACGGCGGTTGGGTGACCTGCTGTCAGGGCGGGCTCTCGGCGGGAAGCGCACCTCGCACCTCTGCGACCAGAGCGCCGGCTGTTGCCGCGACCGTCTTCAGCGCGCCGATGTGCTCCAGCAGCCGGTTCAGACCCAGCGGGGTCAGGCGGAGTTCGCGGGGTTCGGCGCGGCACCGGAGGTAGCCAGCCGCGCGCAGGAACTCGATGTGCAGTTCCAGGTCGGGTGTGGGAAGCCCCAGAGCCTGCTGAACGGCCAGTTGCGAACGCCAGCTGGTGTCGGCCAGCAGGCAGGCGATGAACAGGCGGACCGGCTGGAGCAACAGCGCGTCGAGGTCCGTACGCAATGTGGGCGAGATCGGCGTCATCGCCGTCTCACCGCGACGCGAGCGGAGGCGTTCACGAGTTCACGACACGTCGGACATGAACGGTCGGCCGGTGCCAGGCAGGAGTGAATCAGCACTTCGTGCCCGCAGAGAGAGTAGTACCGGCCTTCCTGGAGGCGGATGCCGCGCAGGAACTCGTCGTCCGTGACCGCGTGCGTCAGGCCGTCGAGTACGCACCGGTACCAGCTGATGTAGAGCGCTGAGTGCAGCGACCTGCAGCTAGTACCTGTCACGTCCCCTCCCTTCGACCTCGTGAGCTGATGAAATCAGTCAATCGGGAGTCAGATTCGACGACCAGAGCAGCACTGCGGCAGTTGTGGGGCACGAACGTCGCACCAGCCGGTCTGATCTGCGGTTACTCCTGCTACATTGATCTGGTCACGCAGGGTTGGAGGTCGGTCATGCCCGTTGGGCGACGTCGGGATGGGCTGATCTCAGCTCGTAAGGTCGCCGGCTTCACTCAAGAGGGTCTGGCGGACGTTCTCCATGTCGACCGGTCGACCGTTGCTCGCTGGGAGGCGGGCGACTACGTGCCACTCCCCTACCTCTGGCCGAAGCTCGCGAGGGTGCTCGGTCGTTCGCGAGACGAGTTGCAGGCCTTGATCGGCCCGAGCGCTGTCGCGCGGAAGTTCAGCCCTGACGACTCGTTCGAGCCGGTGTTCACGTGGCTCGATCGGCACGCCGGGTGGCCGCTGGGGCGAGCCCGTGAACAGGCGTACGCGAGCGCAGCGGCCTCACCTCGGAACCGGCCAAGCCCACCGCGAAGCGTCATCGCGGATGCCCTGGCTGACTACTACGCGCCGCTTCCCAGCGACCACCGGCCATACGCCGCCCGCTGCGGTCCGGTGGAGGTGACCACCAGCGTTCTTACGCGGCCGGCGTGGCTGGATCTCGCCTGCTCGCTGACGGCCACGGGCGAGCAGACCGCCTTCGAGGGTGGCGCCGCGCGGCCGCCGACGGCGGTTGATGAGCGAGCTGCGGTGCAGCGTCTTGCGGACGCAGCAGCGTCCGGCATCCGGATCTCCGACGTTCCCCTGTACCGGCTGCTCGAGGTCGACCCGCAGCCCGGAGCACTGCGGGCGAAGGTCGGGATCGCGTCGTTCGTCGAGTACGCACTGGGCGTCGACCTGCTGGAACGTGAGTTGATCGAGTACTTGGCGAGCGGTCGCACCGCACGTCCGGGGCACATGCCGCTCCGCGACCGTCAGCTGCCTCACGTGGCCGCTGTGCTCGACCTGCCCGGGCGCCTCTGCGCGGGTGGTGCGCTGGCGTTGACGGCCATTGCGCGGCCAGCGGACCCGTTTCGTGGTGACGCCGACTTCGTACTGCTGGTTCAGAAGAGGTCCACGCAGGTCGTGAACACGGCCAACCGTCTGTCGGTGATCCCGAAGAGCTTCCATGGACCGCTCGTGGACCGGCGGGCGGACGCCCGGATCGGCGTCACCCTGCGCCGTGAGCTTGAGGAGGAGCTGTTCGGCAGGACGGACGTCGACCGGTCCGCCGGGGACCTCAGGGTCGCCGATCCCATGCACCCGACCAGGCTGTCCGCTCCGATGCGGTGGCTGACCGAGCAGCCCGGCCGGCTGCGGATGGAGTGCACTGGGTTCGGGTTCAACCTGGTCAGCGGGAACTACGAGTTCGCCGGCCTGGTCGTGATCGAGGATGAGGAGTTCTGGCCGCGGTTCGGTGGCGACGTGGAGGCCAACTGGGAGGCAGCCGGGCTTCAGCAGTATTCGACGCTCGACGGCGACTTGGTCACCGAACTGATCGGCGACGAAAACTGGAGCAACGAAGGACTGTTCGCGTTTCTCCAGGGGTTACGTCGACTCGCCGAGATCGGCGGTGATCGAGTGAAGATTCCCGCCATCGAATTAAGTTGCTGAAGGCCAGCGAACGGTCAGGACGACCGAATCCGCCAACGCTTCCCATGAATGGTCGACGCCCGGGCCCCACATCACGTAGTCACCCTGGCGCGTCATAATCTTGCCGCCGCCGGTGACCTCCACACGGAACTCTCCGGAGATCAGCATCACCAGTGTGGTTCGCTGGTCGTCGGACGTCCACTCTGGGCGCTTGTCCCCCGCAGGATGGTTGGCCCACTTGACTTCGACGTCCTTGGAGGCTCGGACGCCCTGCGACGGGTCGATGAAGTGACCGACCAACCAGCCGCGCGTGTCGGCCGCGTCTTCGTTGGCGTTGCCAGCGGTCCAACCGTCGCTCACTGGCCTATCTCCCATTCGATCGCGGGCAGTTTCACGCGCTCTCCGCCGATTTCCGCAAGGCGTCGGAGTCCTTGCGTCATGGCGAACAGTCCTTCGTTGCTCCACGCTACATCACCCAACAACTCGGTGACGAGTTCCGCATCGGTAGTCGAATACTGACGAAGAGTCGCGGATTCCCAGTTTGCTTCGACCACTCCGCCGTAGCGTGTCCAGAATTCTTCGTCGTCGATGACGATGAGGCTGGCGAACTCGTAGTTCCCGCTGACGAGGTTCAAGCCGAAGCCAGTGCACTCCATCAGCAGCCGGCCGGGCTGGGCGAGGAGCCAACGCATCGGCTTCGTGAGCCTGGTCGGATGCATCGGGTCCGCGGTCAGTGTGTCGGCGACCGTGTTGTCGGCGTCCGGCCGGCCGAACAGCTCCTCTTCCATCTCTCGGCGCAACGTGGCGCCGATCTCGGTTTCTCGCCGGACGTCGGTGAGCGGCTGGTGGAAGCCCTTCGGGATGACGGCCAACCGGCGCGTGGCGTTGAGTACGTGGCCGGAGCGTTCCTGGACCAGCAGCACGTAGTCCGCTTCGCCGCGGTACGGGTCGGCCGGCCGAGCGATGGCCGTCAAGGCGAGGGCTCCGCCTGCGCAGAGTCGGCCGCCGACGTCCAGGACGGCTCCGACGTCTGGGAGGTAGCGATCACGCAGGGGCAGCGACGTCGTGTCGCCGGCCGCGAGCGCGTCGAGCAGCTCGCCTTCCAGCAGGTCCATCGTCAGGGCGTAGTGGACGAAGTGGTCCACCCCGAACGTGCCGCCGAGGTGGCGTTCACGGATGTCCGTGCTCAGCAGTCGGTAGAGCGGCGCGTTCATGAGCCGCGTGTTCATGGCCACCGTCTCGGCCAGCCGGTTGACCGCTGCATTCGTCGCGTGCTCGTCCAGCACTTCCCGCGGGTCTGGTCGGGCGCTCGCAATCGTGAGCCCGTCGTGCGGCGGGCGTAGTTCGCACGCCAGGTCGAGCCAATCAGCGCAGGTCAGGACGCTGGTGTTCAGAGCCTGGTCACCGCAGCTTCCGGCGTACAAGCCGTGGTCACCGTGGCGTCGGCCGTAGTAGTCGGCAAGTGCGTCGGTCACGGCGCGCTGATCGACCCACGCGCGGCGAGTGGCCCGGGCGTACGCCTCCTGCGCGTCGACGCGAGCGGCCTGCTCGGCGACGGCGCGGCGTGCGGCACCAGGGCTTCGGTAGGCGTGCTGGTCGAGCCATTCGAGAGCCGCGCCGATGTGGGGATCCGCGGCCAGTCGTCGATCGGCTTCCTTCGTGTCGGGCCTGGTGTGAGCGGCCGGCCCGTCGCCCGTCAGCTCGGCGAAGCGGGCTCGCTCGGCGTCGGACGCCCGTTCATACGCGGTGTCGAGGACCTGCTGCATCTCCGATTGCGGGCGAAGGTCCGGCTTCTGGTGCCAGGACGCGACCGTACGCGCACCGATTCCGAGCTTTTCGGCGAATTTCTCATTGCTCAGCCGCAACGCGGATTGCAGCGCCGACGCTGATCGTCCGGTCCAGCCGCCTACCCCACTCATTGCCGCCCCAAAGCGCTCTTGTGCAGCGGATATGCAGTGGTTGCGCACTGCTTCTGCACTGGTTGTGCATGGGAACGGACGTCGTTTCGGCCTTGAATTCTAGGTATGGAAATCACCTGGTTCACCAGCCCGAATCGCCCTCTGCTAACGCTTTGGCTTCACGTGCTCGACCACGGTCGCGAGGCTCATTTGGACGTCCTCCAGCCGGTCGGTGATCTCGGCCAGGCGCTGTTCGAGCGCGTCCAGCCGGGACCACAGCTCGTGGCCGTCGTCGGCCGGCTCGTCCGGGTGCGGCGGTGTGCGGTTTTGCAACACGGCCAACAGATGTTGCGGATGCCAGCCCAACGTCGTCGAGAGCGCTTCGAGCGTGCGCGCGCTCCGGCGGCGCTCGACCGTGTGGTGCTGGAGCTCGCGCACGATCGCCTGCGACACGTGCGACCGCTCGGCCAGCTCGCGTTGTCGCCAGCCGAGTTCGTTCACGCGCATGTTGATGGCCTTGGCGACTGCCGCCCAGTCCTCAGTCACGTATTCCTCCGCGCTCCGCCTCAGCGCCGAGATTAGCGGTTCTTCAAGCCTTCACCACGTCGCTTAGCACTTCGTCGGCGGCGCGTCGGACAAACGCGCCCGACGAAGAGCTGAAATCAACAACATAGTGTTGAAATCATCAGATTGGTCTTTCTCATGAACTCGCACATCACCTTTCACACCATTCGAGAAGCGGCCTGGCTGCTCGGCGTCTCCCGCGCCGCGGTGAGCCGGGCAATCCGGACGCGCGAGCTGCGCGCCACCCGCTGCCGTTCCGGCCTCCGCGTGTCATCGACCGAGCTGGCCCGCCTGCTCGGGTCGCGTCAGGCCGGAGGTGCCGAATGAGCGCCGACGACCTTCACCTGGTCGGGATCGCCTGGCAGCTGGACCGGCTGCGCTGGGTTCCAACCGAGATCCTGACCGACATCGTGACCAGCGAAGGAGTCTGCATGTGGCCCCCGCCGGAGGACGGGCCACCCGACGCTGACAGCGACGGCGAGCTGGCCGAGCGGCTTTGCGGCGGGTGCCCCGTCCAAGACGAGTGCCTAGAACTGGAGTTGCGGACGGCTGGCCTCGACACGGTTGGCGTCTGGGGCGGGATGACCGACGACGACCGGCGCGCGCTGTACCCGCTCTGGTTGCGGCGCGGCGAGCGGACCGATCGGGGCGCGCGATGAACGGACTCACCGTGACGCCCACGCAGATCCTCGCCGGTGTCGGCGTGCTGCTCGTGCTGTTCTGGGTCTGGCGGGCCGGTGCTCGCCGGGCGAAAGCCGCTGCCGAAGCAGCTCGGAGCGGGGCACGGTTCGTGTCGCTCGCCGGGCGGGTGCTGTTCAACGCCGGGCTGATCGTCGCTGTTCAGTGGGTCGTGATCGCTCATCCGGGTAGCCCGTGGCTGCTGTTCGCCGTGCTCGGGTTGCCGGCGCTGTTCGCGTCCTACGCACTGACCCGCGCAATGACGGTGACCACCGTCGACACGTCAAAGCGGGGTGGTCGGCGATGAACCGGGCGCAACGACTCGCGCAGGACGCGGCCGAGGCCGCCGAGGTGCGCGCCTATCAGACCGATCCGGACGTCGTCGCGCTGCGGATCGAGCGCGTGCGGCGGCAGGTCGACTGGATGTGCTGGTCCGGAATCGTGCTCGGGCTCGCCTTCACAATGACCAACGTCCAGGGTTTCGCGTCGGCCGGGACGCGGCCGGGGTCGCTGCCTTGGCTGGCCGCGTGGGTGCTGGACCCGACCGTCTCCCTCGTTCTGCTGGCGATCCTGCGGGCCGAGCAGGTCACGGCGCGGTACCAGGTCCGGACCGGCGTCTGGGTGCGGCGGGCGAAGTGGTTCACGCTCGCGGCCACCTACGTCATGAACACGTGGACATCGTTTGCGGTCGGAGAGGCTGCGGCGATCGTGCTGCACTCGGTGCCGCCGCTCGTCGTGTTCGTCGCTGTCGAGGCAATCACTGACCTGCGGGACAAGCTCACCGATGCCGTGCTGGTCGCGGCTGAACGGCGTCCCATCCAGCAGGAGACCGGGCGACGGGTGTTGTTCGCCGATTACCTCGCTATCGCTCGGGAGACCTGGACGCCGGACGTCGAGATCACCCCGGCGTGGGTGCGGCGGGCTACTGGCTGCTCGCGTGGCTTGTCGCCCCGACTGGCGCGGGCACTGCGGTCGGAGGTGGGCAATGGCTGACTCATTGCCGGTCAAGGCCGATCCCGTGTTCGACGGCGAGTTGATCGACGACACGTTGCCTCAGCCGCGTCGACGGGAGCCGAAGACGAACCGCTTCGTCCGGTGGTGGCGACAGTCGCCGCGGGTGCCATTGTGGCTGAAGAGCAAGCCTCAGGCCATCCAGGCAGGCAAGGACGCCGTCGTCGGGCTGGTGAAATCCCCGTGGCGGTACGTCGGTGCGGTTGTTCGCGGCCTGGTCGTCGGGGTGCGATGGTGGCGTGGGTGGGTCACCGTCCGGGACTACCGGACGGCGGCCGAGGAGTCGGAGAAGTTGGCCGACAAGTTCACTGAAATTCGGGCGCTCACGCTCTTCCGCTGGAAGGTGACCGGTGCCGTCCTGATCGTCGCGATCGTCGGGGTGGCCATCGTTGACCTGGTGTACGGCACCGATCCTCTGTGGATCGGCGGGGCCGCGGCCTCCTTGGCGCTTGCGATCCTTGGGCGCAAGAAGGACGGCAGTCCCGGCCGAAAGCCGGCGCTCGCCGGGCCGCGGACGCTGACCTGGACGATGGATCCCCAGGTACTGGTGGACGCATTCCGGGACGCGAAGCTGATCGGCAAGGACGAGGTGCTGCGGCTCGTCGAGCGCGCGACGCGTGTCGGGGACGGGTGGGCGGTCACCGTCGACCTTCCGGCCACGCGCAAGGCGGCTGACGTGGTGAAGAATCGGGATGCACTTGCGTCGGCGCTCGCCATCGATGAGGTCCAGTTGATCGTCGAACGGGTCCGTGGCAACGGTGGGCACGCCGGGCGGGTGTCGATGTGGGTGGCAGATGAGGACCCGTACGCGTCGCCGCCGTTGCGGACGCCGCTGCTCGGCGTGGCGCGGTGGGATGCGTGGCGGCCGATCCCGTTCGGGCGGGATGCGCGGGACCGGCGGATTGACCTGCCGCTGGTGTGGACGTCCCTGCTGGTCGGTGCCATCCCCCGTCAGGGCAAGACCTTCGCCGCCCGGCTCGCGGCGGCCGGGCTCATCTTGGACGCTTGGGTGCGGCTGTACGTGGCCGACTTCAAGGCGGGGAAGGACTGGGATGCGGCTGGCCTAGTGGCTCACCGGTTCATGTCCGGCGACGAACCTGAACACGTTCTGGCGCTTGTGGACTGGCTTATTGAGCTGGTCGGCGAAGTTCAGACGCGGTTTCGGCGGATGCGCGATCTGGACGACCTCACGTGTCCGGAATCGAAGGTCACGCCGGAGATGTCCCGCGACAAGGCGCTGAACATGCCGATCACGGCCATTTTCATCGATGAGATTCAGGTTCCTCTGGAGGATCGCACGCCCGTCGACGTGCAAGGCAAGAAGCTCACCGCGGGCGAGTATGTCGGCGAGCTGTTGACGTGGCTGGCGAAGAAGGGACCGGCCGCTGGGATCGTGCTCGTGCTCGCCACTCAGCGGCCGGACTCGAAGACGATCCCGTCCGGGCTGCGGGCGGTGCTCGGGTCGCGGTTCGCGCTGCGAGTCATGGACTGGCGCGACTCGAACATCGTGCTCGGCGAGCAGATGAACACGCGCGGGTTCGACTCCAGCCGGCTATTGCCCTCGCACAAGGGCGTGGGCATCCTGCGGCCGGACGGCGACACGTCAGCTGGCGCCGATGTGCTGGCCATGACGGTCCGGACGTACTACATGCCGAACGAGGACTGGCGGACCATCTGCGAGCAGGGCCGGACGCTACGCGAGGCGGCCGGGACGCTCACCGGGCACGCGGCCGGGCAGGACACCATGCCGGTGCTCGACCACGCCGCCGCGGTTAGGGCTATCGGTGCAGGTCACGCGGTTGAGTCGCCTGGTGAGCTGCCCGACGTACTCGCGTCGCTTGTCGAGTGCTTGGGAGACGATCTCAGGCCGGACGGCAGGGACTTCGTGCCGACAGCCGAGTTGCTGGACGTCCTGGAGATCGACTCCCGGACATTCGCGCAGCAAATGGCCGAGGTGGGATGCCGGCCGACCCGCGACCGCGTGACCGGCGAAGACGGCGAGACGCGGCAGGTCCGTGGGTACCGGACGGCTGAAATCAGGAGTGCAATCGACCGCGCGAGGGAAGGCAGCGAATCGACCGGGCAGGAAGGTCGATCATGAGCGCCACTCACTCCGAGAATCGACCGATCCGGGTTATCCTACCTGCGGGGTTGCCAGAGCTGACGCCAGCCGTGGCACGCGGACTGCTGGCCGTTCTGATCGAGCTTACCGAGGTGCCGGTGCTGGACGGACCGGCAGAGGAGGAACCGTGACGGCTGAAATCAGCAGCGACCCGTGGTCGACGCTGGACGAGATCCTGGGCCTTGAGGTGGCTGAGCCGGTCGACGACGGGATCGGTGAGCTGGCGGTCTACGGCCGGTGCTCGACGGAGGACAACCAGGACCCGGAAACTTCCCGCGGTTGGCAGTTCGGGAACGCTCGAAAGTTCGTCGAGCCGCTGGGCGGCCGGATCGTGGCGGAGTACTTCGATATCGGGCAGTCGCGGTCGGTCCCCTGGGAGCGCCGGAACGAGGCCGCACGGCTGCTCGCCGAACTGAAGAACCCGCGGCGGACGTGGAACGCCGTCGTGGTCGGCGAGGGCACGCGCTGTTGGTTCGGGAATCAGTTCTCGCTCATCGCGCCTCGGTTCGCCGCGTACGGCGTCGACCTGTGGGTGCCGGAGCTGGGCGGGAAGTACGACGCGCGGAATCCGTCGCACAAGATGCTCATGAGCGTGCTTAGTGGGATGAGCGAATCGGAGCGCCAGCACGTCCAGGCGCGTGTCCGCGCGGCGATGGACGCGCAGGTTGTCAACGAAGGGCGACATCAGGGCGGCCGGGCGCCGTACGGCTACGTCGTCGTTGACGGCGGGCCGCACCCGAACCCCCGAAAGGCCGCCGAGGGGTTCCGGCTGCGCGTGCTGGCCATCGATCCCGACGCAGCCGAGGTAGTCCAGCGGATATTCGCCGAGTACATGGAAGGCGTCGGTGACCGCGCGATCGCGAAGGGGCTCAATGAGGACGGCGTGCCCTGTCCTTCCGAACGCCGGCCCGACCAGAACCGGCACCGGCTCGCTGACGGCTGGCAAGGGAGCACCGTCCGATCCATTCTGGAGAATCCCCGGTACACCGGGTACGCGATCTTCGGGCGTTGGACCAAGCACGAGACGCTTCTGAATCCGGACGACGTCGGCGCCGGGCACGTCGTGCGGTTCAAGCGGGCAGCGCCGGAACGCGTTGTCCGTTCGCGACGCCCCGCGCACCCGGAGATTGTTTCTGTCGAGGCGTTCACGCAAGCGCAGTTGATGCGCCGGTCCCGCGCGGCCGGCGGACTGCCCGGGATTGCCAAGCTCGAACGGAATCGGGCGGCCACCAAGCACACGTACTTGTTGAAGGGACTGGTGCGCTGCGAGATCTGCACCCGGAAGATGCAGGGTGCGGCGATCAGGAAGGGCGTCTACTACCGGTGCATCGCTCGAACGATGGCACCGGGTTCGGCGGCGCTGGCCGATCACCCGAAGACGGTGAACCTACGCGAGGACGTCGTGGTCCCGCCAATCAACGACTGGCTGTGCCAGATCTTCGCCCCAGACAACCGCGACGAAACGGTACGGCTGCTCACGGGGTCGCAGGACGGCCGGGTGGACGGCCGTCGAGCCAACGCGGAGAAGCGGCTGAAGGGCGCCGAGGAGAAGCTACGGCGGCACCTGGCAGCCATCGAGGCCGGCGTGGACCCCGTCAACTTCGTCGAGCCGATGAAGCGCGCACAGGCCGAGCGGCAGGCCGCGATGGAGGAGCTGAAGCACCTGCCGGATACGCAGGCGGTCGACGTGGCGGAGGTGTACGCGATGCTCGACCAGCTCGGCGACGTCGCCAGGCACCTCAACTCGCGGAGCCCGGAGAGGATCACGCAGGTCTACCGCGATCTGGGCCTACAGGTGGTCTACGACAACAAAAAAGAGGCAGTCGCTGTGACTGCCTCTCCCCGTGTGGGTAACGTGTGTGTCCGAGGGGGGACTTGAACCCCCACGCGTGGGATATCTCCCGTGTTTGGGGAGATCATCCCGCCACAGTAGCGCACAGTCACGACTCTTGCACAGCCCAGCGGCTGGCGCGGGGAACACCGACCACAGCCTCAGTGCTGGAGCGCTCAAGGTAGGCGACCCTGCTCCGAGGCGTCCCAGCGCAGCCTCTGGAACACCAGGAGCTTGAACAGGCGGCGATCACGAACCGCCACCTCATTCCCGCCCCCAGCCCGACGGTAACCGCGCCCTCCGCCGACGCGACACGGCGACCGCGATCCAACCAGCGACGACGACCAGGGGCGAGCGGCACGGCAAGAGACGCGCCCAGACGGCCGGCGCTGCCAATTCACGGACTCGAACAGCACGACACGCCGGTCGGCAATGCCTACTCCGCTGAAGACCAGCACTTCGCCCCAGCCGTCGGCTCCGCCAACGACGGGGACATCCCAGTGGTTCATTACATACTCGGCTGACCTGCACCAACGAGCTCATCCTGGGGCAAATATGGGGCGGCCATACCGAACCAGTCAGTTTGGGCGAGCATGGGGCCAGCAGCGTCGGTCTTCCCCCAGTCGGCGTCCGATATCCGGGTCCGGTTGGACGCCGTCGCTCCTTTGCATAGGCCGTTATACACCACACAGCCTCCGCGGCTGACTCCTGGTCGATCGGGGTTGCGCGGCAACGTGACCCGACGGACAGCGCCCTACGCTCCTGCCCGTCGGGTCATGTTGCTGCTCGTGGCCTGACGTACCGGGTCCTCGAAGCGTCCGAGTACGGTGTTCCAACCCCCGTGAGCTGCGAAAGGTGAATCTCTCGAAGTTTTCGCCGAGTTTTCATCCTGGCGGGCCCCTCCGGTGGAGAAGCGGTCAACGAGCTGGAGGGAGGTCCCCGCCATGGCGGACCCCATCGACATGATCGACCCGGACGCCGACGTCATCCGGGTCTTGCGGCGAAGAGCGTCTTCAGGATCCTGCTCGGCCTTTTGCGGCTACGGAGCGACCGGCTGAAGGCCGGCGAACGTCGTGCGACGATCACCGAGGTTGCGCAGGTCCTCAGCGATTCGGACCGCGGCGGCCGTGTGATCAGCCAGGGCCCCGACGGCGACCGGTGGTCGGTCACCGTGCCGGCCTCAGCCGCGGTGCCGGGCGGAACCCACCCGCCACGTAAAACTCCGCTCGCTCACGACCACGTCAGCTGAGTTGAGCAGCTCACGCCGTCGAGTCCGGCAGTGAGCTGGACTGCGCGATCATGCGCGCTGTTGAGGCCGGGGATCACGCCGCCGCGCTCCAGGCGGTTGAGCCACGCGCCGCGCAGGCCGAAGAGAAGGGCACGTGGTGCTGCCCAGCTTCCTGCTCGGCCTCCTCCTGTTCCGCCGGTCGCGCGCGGTCGACGACGAGGGACAGGCGGCCGTGCTGCTCAAGCTGGCGGAGCGGGCGTTCCAGGCGGCGATCGCGGCTTCGACCAGCTCCGCGCCCTTCTGCTGGCCCTCGGCGTGGAGGGCAACGCCGAGATGTCCGCGTGGGAGCACCGCCACCGGCAGATCGAGATCGCGGAGGTGCTCCTGGCTCGGCGCAACCCCGGTGTGGTGCTGAAGTGAGCGCCCGCCGAAACCCGGGGCGGTGGGCCGGGTCGAGGCGACGTGTTCGGGCTGCTGGGACAGATCGTGGCGAGCTGGTCGACCACCGTCCGCGCGCTGGTCATCGTCGGGGTCGTCGTGGTGACCGCGGTCGGCGGCATCGTGGTCGGGCTGAAGGTGCTGAACGCCGACGTGACGGCCGGGCCGGGCAGCATCGTCGGCTGTGCGGCACTGGCGCCGGCCACCACGGCGGGCGACGTGCCGTAGCAGGCAAGGCAAGGCGTTCGGGCATCCTGCACTCCGGGCTGCCCGAACGTGCCGCGCCCGAGTGGCCGCTGCGTTGCACCCAACGGTCCCGCAGCCGATCGCGTTGTCACGAAAGGAAAACCAGGTGAGAGCAGCACACGACGACCTGAGTCGAGCGTCTGTTCCGGAGCTGCTGGGCCGGTACGCCGCAATCCTGGCCGAGCTGCGCGACCGCGGCGTCGTACGGACCCGCAATGCGCCCCTGGGCGACTACGCCGAGTACCTCACCGAGAAGGTCTATCGCGGGACGCTCGAGCCGAACTCGGTCAAGTCCTACGACCTGATCGACGCCGACGGCCGCCGGATCCAGGTGAAGGCCCGCACCGTCGGGCCGGACACCGGCGCGGGTGCCGTGTTCTCGGTCTTCCGGTCCTTCGACTTCGACATCGCCGTGCTGATCACCTTCGACAGCGCTACCTACGCGCTGCGCGAGGCCCGTGAGGTTCCGGTGGCAGAGCTCGAAACGGCCGGCCGGCACTCCGCCCACGTCAACGGACGCCTGATCAGGATCACCGCCGGCCTCCGGCTCGGCGTGGACGTCACGGCCCGGTTCCGCGCCGTCGCGTCGCCGTAGCCGCGCGGGCTGCCCGGCGGTCAGCTTGGCCAGGGTGAACGCTGTGATGCCTGCCGCCGGAGCAGCCGAAGACCGGGCCGCCCGGCTACCGTTCGGTGTCAACAGCTGTCTTCACCGTCGTCCGCCACGGCCCGACGCCCGCGAACGGTCGCTACTCGCTCAGCTCGCGACGTTCGGGTGTGTCTCCCAACTGCGCTCGGGTGACCTCCAGGTGGCCCAGCTTGATCGACAGCGCTGGGCTCAGCATCCGCAGGACACGCACAGCGACCTGGCGACGCTTGGCGTTGCTGGTGTTGAGCGCGATCACGACGGTGTAGACGACCAGGGCGCAGCGAATCAGGGTGGACACGGCAACTGCGGCGATGAAGGCGACGAAAACAACTTGGACAGCCGACACGGCTCCTCCAGGTGAGGATGACGTGCCGGGTGCCTCAAACCCGACGTGGCGAGCGGTCCCGCCTCAGGCATGCGTTTGTGCGATCAGGATACCGGAGCCTCGTCGTCTGATTGCGAAACGCGGGTGGCGGGGTGTCGGATTTTCCGGCCCTTGGCCCGGTAACGGTCAACGATTCCCCGGCAGTCCGCGCCGGTGATCCGCAAGCCTCCGTGGCCGCGCCAGCACACCAGGTCCGCCGTCTCGTCATCGGCCGGTTCGGCGACCGTGATTAGTGTGTAGAAGGCGTACCCGACGATCAGGCTCTGCGGGTTGGCCACAGACGAGCCTCGCATCCAAGAGGTGAGGCCGACGCCGTCGTCACGGTCGCGCAGCCGGGCGAGGATGTTGTTGCACTCCGGGCAGACGATTTCGGCGATGAGCCGTCGATCACCTGAGCCCGCGGGGATGTCCTTCTCGGTGTAGGGCCCCTGCTGGGTTCGCCAGAAGGTCACGCAGGCCACCTGACGCCACGAGGCGGTGCCGCAGACGGGCCGGGGCGCTCGGTGTGCTCGCTGCAGGTGACACGGTCCGACATGGTGATGAGGGTACCGAGCGGGCACCCGCGCTGGGTCCGAACCGATCGCGCGGCGTCGACTACCTGGTCAAACCGGTCGTCGGGTCGCGGGCCTTCAGCATGTGCTGCTGCTGACGACGACCGGTGTGGCCGCGCCGCACTAGGGCCGGCACCTGGTCCGCGCCTCGGCTAGTTGGGACCCTCGGGGATGTCCTCGGCGCGGTTGAACACCCGCGTGGTGATGATCTCGCCGGAATCGCCGGGCTGGCTGGCGGTGACCACGCCTTGCTCGGTGTGGGGCGGCGATGCTCCTGCTCCCCGTCCTGCCGAACAGCAGGAGCCGCAGGGTGGGCGGGCTCCTTCGGCAGCTCCGCGGCTGGCACACCGACCTCGCGCAGGCTCTCGCCAGAACCGACCAGCCGGATCCCGCCCCGCGACTGCAGGACGCCCGACGACAGGCCGAACGAGCCTGAACGCGTCGGCTGGCGTCGCGACGCGCGCCTCGGCAAGAGGCTCTCGCCCCTCGGCCGGCGTTGCGTCGGCGGTCTCCTCCTCGGTCACGACCCCGACCCACGGCTCGCTCCCCGGGAGATAAGTCTGCCGGCGTCGGTCCCGGCTTCTGCTGACGCTGGTGCCTGTGCCCCAACGCCGGGAAGCACGCGTTCGCCCCGGCCAGCACGGAGATCGTTTTTCCTGGTCAAGTGCCAGGCGCTGGTCAGGTAACAGGCGGCACGGCCCGCCGGAGCGCACCCGACGCCCGGTAAAGTCATCGCCTCGCCCAGGCGAAAGGACCCGCTCTCGTGTCGCTGGACTGGAACCGGATCGGCTCGTCGAGCCCGCAGCTACTGGTGCAACCGCGGGACATCTTCGCGGCGCTGCCGAACAAGCCGATCTCCTACTCCTACCTGCGCCAAGAGCAAGGGGAGGTGTTGGAGGGCTGGTTCGCGCGCAAGGACCTCCGCGACGTGGTGATCAAGCAGAACACCGGTGGCGGCAAGACGGTGGTCGGCCTGTTGATCGCGCAGAGCACCCTCAACGAAGGCGTCGGGAAGGCGGTCTACCTCGCCCCCGACACCTACCTCGCGGCACGGGTGCGCGAGGAGGCGCAGCGGCTGGGCCTGCCGACCGCCGAGCGACACGACGACCCGAACTTCCTGGCCGCCCGCGCTACCCTCGTCACCACGTTCCAGAAGCTGATCAACGGCCAGTCCGTCTTCGGCGTCGTCGGCGGCCGGCATACCCCGCTCGACCTCGGCGTCGTGGTCGTCGACGACGCACACGCCGCGCTCGCCACCACCGAAGGGCAGTTTCGGCTCACCATCCCGGTCGACCACGCGGCGTACGCGCCGTTGTGGAACCTGTTCGTCAACGAACTGGTGCAGCAGAACCGCAAGGCGGTGGCGGACATCAGCGAAGGCGAGGTCAGCGCCGCGGTGCCGGTGCCGTTCTGGGCGTGGGCGAGCAAGCAGGACCAGGTCTGGAGCATCCTCCAGACCTTCGCGGCCGCGCGGGACGAGGCGTTCAAGTTCGCTTGGCCGCTGATCGCCGACTGCCTGCAGCTGTGCACCGTGATGTTCAGCAGCCGCGGCATCGAGATCCAGCCGCCGTGCCCGCCGATCGACAAGATCCCCTCGTTCGTCGGCGCCCGCCGCCGGGTGTACCTCACCGCGACCCTGTCCGACGACAGCGTGCTGGTCACCAACCTCAAGGCCGCCCCAAAGAACCTCGAGCACGTCGTCACCCCAGGCAGCGCAGCCGATCTCGGCGACCGCCTGGTGCTCGCGCCGGTCCAGCTCAACCCGAACCTCACCGACGATGCCATCCGGCAGTTGGCCAAGCAGTTCTCCCTCGGCGACCGCGACGGCGACGGCATCCCGGAAACCCGGCCGGTCAACGTCGTGGTGCTCGTACCCAGCGGCGCACAGGCCGCCCGGTGGCGGGGCCTGGCCGACCGCGTCCACTACGTCGGCGACCTCGAAGCCGGCGTCGCCGAACTGCGCGCCGGGCACGTCGGCCTGGTGGTCCTGGTCAACAAGTACGACGGCATCGACCTGCCCGGCACCGCGTGCGAGATGCTGGTCATCGACGGCATCCCCCGGCCGATGTCGGCCGCCGACCGCCGCGAAGCCGCCGCGCTCGTCGACAGCCCCACCCGCCGGGCCCGCGACGCCCAGCGCATCGAACAAGGCATGGGCCGCGGCGTCCGCGACGTCGGTGACCACTGCGCGGTGCTGCTGCTCGGCGCCGGGCTGGCCATGGCGGTACACGACAGTACCTCACTGGAGCTGTTCTCCCCCGCCACCCGCGCGCAGCTGGCACTCAGCCGCGACGTCGCCATCCAGCTCTACGGCCACGGACTCGACGGCATCCGCAGCGCGCTGTCGGTCTGCCTGGACCGCCACCCCGAGTGGGTGCAGCGCAGCCGGTTCGCGCTCGCCTCCGTGCGCTACCGCAACATCGGCGCCGTTCGGCCCGAAGCAGTCGCGGCCCGCGAGGCGTTCGACCTCGCGGTTGCCGGTCAGACTTCCCAGGCCGCGGACCGACTGCAAACCGCGATCAACGACCTCACCGACCCCGCTCTACGCGGCTGGGTCCGCGAGCAGAAGGCCGGCTACCTGCACTTCACCAACCCGGACATCGCCCAGCAGCAGCTCGGCGCCGCGAGCCGGGAGAACCCGATGGTGCTGCGCCCCACCGTCAACGTCGACCTCCGCCCATCCCGCCCGGCCGCGGTGCAGGCTCGCGCGGCCGCGGAGTTCCTGGGCGCCACCTACGCCGATAGCACCGCGCTTGTGCTCGGCGTGCGCGCCGTGCTCGACGAGATCGTGTGGGCCGAGGAACTCACCGACCAGGCCGAAGCCGCCTGGGAGAAGCTCGGGCTGCACCTGGGATTCGGCAGCACCCGCCCGGAACGGCTCTCCAACACCGGCCCGGACAACCTGTGGACCCTCACGCCCACCAGCAACGCGGTGATCGAGCTGAAGACCGGCGTGGAGCTGACCTGCACCGGCATCGCGAAGAAGGACGCCGACCAGCTACGCGGCGGCCTGCAGTGGAACACCGACACTTACGGCGCCGTCACGGCAGTGCCGGTCATGGTCCACCCGGTCGACGTGTACGAGGCGCGGGCGATCCCGATTCCGCAGATGCGGGTGATCACCCCGACCAAGCTCGAGGAGTTCAAGACCGCGATCGTCGCGTTCGCCACCGCCCTGACACAAGGACAGAACCTGTGGCGCGAAGAGCAAGCCGTCGCGCAGCAACTGGCGTATCAAAAGCTCACCGGCGACCGGATCATCCCCGCCTACTCTGTGGCAGCGCGCCTGCCGAAGTGAATGGCGGATGGAGCGGAAGAACCCGGGCACGTTGACTGCTACTTGCCGTCGTCGATCACGTATTTTATCCGCCCCATGAACAGGCTGACGGCGGCGGCGAACCCGGCGCCGTCGGACAACGCCCAGCGCGTCGACACCGTGACCTGGACTCTGCCCGCCGACGCGCCGCCCGCGCAGCTGGAGGCGACGATGGAGACACTGCTGCACCGGGACTCCCCCGGAGCCCTGGCCGACGAGTTCGTCACCGACGACACCAGCACGCCCACCGGCTTCGAGACCCTCGTCGCGACGGTCCGCAAGATCTCCACGACCAGCCCGACCGCGGTCAGCGAGGCCTTCGCCGCGGTCGCCGCCGACCACACCGCGCCGGCGAAGCTGGACGAACTGCTCTACGCCCACCGCGGCGCCGGCCGGGCCCTCGCCGACCGCCTGCAGCAGCACGGGCCGCCGCCTGATTCCCGTCGTCCACCGGCGTCCCCGCCACCCACTGCCAGGAAGTGACCCAGGTCACTAATCAAGAGGTGGGGGCCTCGAACGACTTCTCCATGAACGCAGCAGCACCGGGCGCGGCGTCCTACACCGAAGGGTGCAGTTAAGGATGAACGAGAACGACGAAGCGTCCACCACGCCGGCGCGCGGCCAGTCAGTTGTCGCGGACGTGATGCGGGAGAGGTCCCGCCGGGCGACGATCACCTCGGCGCTCGAGCGGCTCACCCGCACGGGCGGGTCGATCGAGGTCGACCAGAGCGGCTGGTCCGCGTGGATCCCCGACCAGCGGCCCGACGACCCGCAGTGACCGACGAGCAGTCACGCCCGGACTCCGCCTCGCCACCCGAGTCGGAGTCCGCGGCGTTCTACTACCGGCACATCGCGGCGGTGAGCCGGTTCGCGCCCACGTTGAGCCGCAGCTGCCCGGACGCCGCCTCGCCACCCGAGTCGGAGTTCACGGCGTTCTACTACCGGCACATCGCGGCGGTGAGCCGGTTCGCGCCCACGTTGAGCCGCAGCTGCCCGGACCTCGCATCGCGACGCAAGGCGGAGTTCACGGCGTTCTACCACGAGCACTTCGCGGCGGTGAGCCGGTTCGCGCAGACGCGGGGCCGCAGCTACCACGATGCGGAGGACGCCGCGGCCGAGGCAATGCAGGAGATGTTCAAGCAGTGGGACTCCATCGCGGAGGACAAGCGCGTGGAGACGGTCTACACGATCACGCGCAATAAGTACGTCTCGATGGTGCGCCGGGCCATCACCCGGCAGAAACACCTCCGCTCGGCGGATGCGCGGCCGCGGGAGACGAGCCTCGAGTCCCGGATCGAGCTGCTGGCGACCAGCGAGGCAGTCCAGAGCCTCCAACCCCGGGAGCAACAGATCGTCCGCCTGGACGCGCAGGGGCTCAGCCACGCAGAGATCGCGCACATCCTCGGCATCAAGGAGAAGTCGGTCGGCGAGAAGCTGTCCCGCGCTCGCAAAGAGCTGCGCCGGGCTATTGGTCCGGCCAGCGTCATCATGGCGTCCTCACCTCCGGTCGCGTGTCGCTCGCGCACGCATCGCGCCCTCGGCCCGGTAGTGGACGAGCTCCCGCCGAGGAAACGGGCGGGTGCGGGCTCGCTGAGCTGGCCGTCGTCGGGTGCGGCATCGACTACCTGGCGGACGGCCTGTCCGGTGACGAGGCGATCAAGCTGTTGGCCGGGATCCTCGGGTTGTTCACGGCGTTCCGGGCCACCTCGACGCTTCATCCGGGAGAGCACGAAGCCAAGCGGCTGCACCTCAAGATTCATCATAGCCGCCACGTGGAGATCGACGAACCTGCCGAACGGAACCGACACCCACATGAACGGTGACATCGTCCACGCGGTCTCGCCGTGCGGCCCGGACTACCACGGTCGGGGCCGCACCACACCGGTGCTGCTGCGGAAGCATGAACAGCCATGACCGCCGATCAGCCGACCATTCTCGCCACCTCGATGGGCTTGAACCGTACCCGCTCTCTCATGCGCGGCGAGTACGCCAGTGGGGCCGCGCGCCCTTGCCTCCGGCCGCAGTACTTCGACGAGGCGGACGGTCGAAGTCACTTGGCGTGAGCAAGCTGTAACACCTACCTCGCCCACGGCCGCCGACGGCTGCAAAGCCTGGGCGAGAAAGCGGTCCATGGCGCCGGAGTCCGCGCCCGACTACGCGGTAGGGGGCGGTGCCCCCGACGACCCGAGCAATCGTGGTGGCGCGGACCCGCGGGTTGGGGGCGCATGGAGTTCCACCCATTTGCCGATGGTCGCAGCCAGGGCGATGACCTGCGGGGATTCCGGTTCGATGGCCCGGACAGTGTTGAGGAGGTCTACGAGGCCGCCGTCGAACCGCAGGCAAGCTCGCGCAAGCGCGATCACGTGCAGGCGGTCTTCGGCGTGATACGGCACTATGTCGGCGATTTCCCTTCGGGGGAACATTTCCAGCAGCAACTTGCGGCTTTCCGGACTGCGTACGCAGGGGACCGCGAGCAGCGCGTCGATCAACGCCGGGAACGCAACCCTGTCCCCGCGGTTAGACACGGAGACTGGAACGTCGTTCGCGGCGCCGAGCAGCCGCAGCCAGGCCTCGGTCTTCGTTTCCTTGTTCTCAATGGGGATCCGGCGGTACGGGAGCGTGTCCGCGGCCGGGTCCGCGCGGACGACGTCCTGGTAGAACGTGTTCGACACGACTAGCGCCAGCACGGCTTTCGACTCCTTCAACGCGACCTTGACCTCGGGCGCGTCGAGCAGCCGGAACGCGTGACTGGTCGCGTCGCTGATCGTTCCGTGGCTGCCCTGATACACCTCGCCCGCGTGGAGGGCCATCCGCAGCCGCACGTTCGCCTCGGCGGCGTGGACCTCGTTGTAGCGGCGCAGCTCGGCCAGCATCCGTTCGGGCAGCTCGGCCACCAGGTCCGCCTTCGCTACCTCCGTCGGCAGGTGGATCATCACGCCGTCGCCGGTGTTCTCCCTGAAGAGCGCGTCCCACGGGATGCCGGCGTCCGCGAACGCCGTGCGCATGATCTTCCAGAACCCGTCGTGGATGACCAGCCGGTGCGCCATCGTCCGCCGGGGGTCGTTGTAGCCGGCAATGTCGACGGCCATGATCGTCTTGTGGTGCGCGGCCGCATAAGAATGCACGCCGCGACCAGGATCCCCCCGTGGGGCGGGATCGTGGTCGACAAGTTGCCGACGCTGAAGATCAGCCAGGCCAGCGTGGGGGTCGAACTCGACACGATCAGTGTCTTGCTCATGGGCGCGCTGTACCAGATCGCGAATGGGGTCGTGTGGCTCGGTCATCGCCCCTCGCCTCCTTGGTCGACCTGGCTAAGCCGGACAAGCTGCGGTTTGAGGACAGCACGCAGGCGCTGCACGTGGGTTCGAACGGTGGACTTGCTGATCTCGAGGTTAGCTGTGATCTCGTCATAGTTTAGTTCTTCGAGGAAGAACAGCACTGCCACAGCGCGCCGTTGGGGCGGTTGCCTGGCGATGAGCTCTCGCACGGTCTTGAGCACTACGAGTTCGTCAAGAACGTCGTCTATCCTGCTGTCCTCCACGGCCTCGGCAAGCTCGGCATCAAGTTCCGTGAGCCTGCGCTGGCGACGGTACACGTCCATGACTTTGTGAGCAGCGATCCCTACCACGTACCTGCGGTTGTCGTCGAGAGGCTCGGATTCCCTGCACGACCAGAGTCTCCACAGGTGGCAATATGCCTCTTGCGTCGCGTCCTCAGCGATGTGGTGATCACCGGCAGCTATGCGCTGAACCGCGCGCAGAACGCGGGGAGCAGTCGAGCAGTAGAACGTCTCGAAGCTCTCTGCAGACAGCACCGGCGCTCGCATACGCTTCATGTTCCCTGGTCGTGTCGGCCAACGGGGTACATGGGAGCGTCTTCCGCGGCGGTGTCACAGACCGTGACCTCAACTACTGCGCCGTCCGAGTCACGGTCGATGATTCGGCTACCAGGTGTTGCACGGGAGATGACCCGTTCGATGCTGGCTCGGCGTACGCGGTATCTCAAGAGGGCAACCACCTGTCGCATGAGCATGCTGAGCGCCGAGACAGCAGCGATGGTGAGTAGCGGAGTGGCGCTCATTCTCGTGATCCCCTCTTGGCCTTGTCTGCAGAAGACTCGGAGGACCACGGTGTCGCGTCTACAAGAAACGCAAAGAATCTTGAGCTGGTCGATGCTGCTGATCAAGCTGCTCTGATCCATGCTGACAGAGGCTGGACTTGGCTCGCCTGAGCTGTGCGGCGGTGCGGCCTGGCTGGGGGTAATCATCGGTAAGGGAACCGCGGCCGAACGGCTGCTGCCTTGTCGTCGTTGCCTTCGGGTGCCGCGAGTGCAGGTGCTGTGGAAGACCTGGCCGACGATGATCGCGGCGGTGATCCCCACCGCGCTGATCAGGGTCAGCACCACGATCAGCTCCCGCGGAACCCGGCGTCGTGGCCTCGGGCACGTGTGCGGCTCGGGCACCGCCCGCGGCCGGGGCGGGCGGGCCGGCTTCGGCGGCAGGCTGTGGCCGGCCGGGACCTGGCGCGCTCGCCGTGGCAGGGATCGACCGGAGGGCCTGTCGTCGGCCTGGCGCACGACCAGCGCCCGGTACTGGCCGTAGCTTGATCGACTCTCAGATCTTCCCGAAGTCATCGCACTTGGCGTTCCCCGGGTACTTCGTCAGCTTGCCGAGCGGGATGTTCCGGGTCGTGACGTAGATGCTGCTCACCGGCCACCCCCTTGCTCGAGCAGTTGGGTCTCGGGGCTGCCGCGGGGGTGCCTCGGGGGTGCCGCCCGGCGGCAGCCCCGAGAGCTTATGTGGGCACCAAAAGGGAGGCGCCGAGTAGGTGGATTCCCTTTGGCCGGCGAGTAAAGTAAGAAAAAATGCCTCAAATCGTCACTGAGCGTGCCGGGAGTCGGAACTCTGCGGTGTACCTGCGTAAATTGTGATTTTACCTTTACGCACAGTGATGATTGAGGAACTGGGCTTCCTCACCCATCACACTCCGCTTTGCGCAGCGCGCCAGGAGCACCGACACCACCAGCGCCTGACCTGAAGCCGAGCCCAGCGGCAGATAGGTCAGCGCGAGTGGAGCGACCGTGCTTTCGGCACTGCTGTACACCCTGATCGGCCTGCTCATCATCCTGTTGGCGTGCGCTGGCTATGTTTCGATCTTCGGCAAGGAAACCGAGCAAGGGACGCGCGCCTTCGCCGTGCTGAGGTACCTCGGCTGGCTCCTTCTCGGCGGCGGCGGCGCGTTCTACGCGTGGGCCAAGCTGCACGAGATGGGCGTCATCTGACCTTGACCGGACGCGGGCCGCTGTCCAGCCCCTTCGGGCAGCGGCCCGCGTCCGTTGAGGCTGACAAAGACCTCGCCGGGCACGGTAGCGACCAGCACCGACAGAAACGGCCAGCCCTAGGTGTGGTGTCCAGGGAGGTTAGTCAGCCGGATGACCGGTGGTTTGCCGCCGGTTGAGCTGTGGGGTCGATGATGATTGTAGAAGTGCAGCCAGCCCGGTAGTGCTGCTCGGCGTGCAGCTTCGGAAGGGTAGAAGCGGGCGTAGGCCCAGCCCTCGGCCAGAGTCCGGTGGAAACGTTCGATCTTGCCGTTGGTCTGCGGCCGGTAAGGCCGGGTCCGTTTCGGGATGATCCCCAGCTCGGCGCATGTGTCTCGCCAAGCGTGGGACCGGTAAGCCGAGCCGTTGTCGGAGAGCACTCGTTCGACGGTGACGCCCCGGTTGGCAAACCAGGCCACTGCCCGGCGCAGCACGGCGGTGGCTATCACCGCGGTTTCGTCGGTGTGGATTTCGGCGTAGGCGACGCGGGAATGGTCGTCGATGACCATGTGCACGAACGCGGTCCCGGTGCGGGGCTTGTAGTCCGCACCGCGGGCCAGGCCTGGGGTGGCGCGTTTGTTGCGCTGGCCTTGGGCCCGGCCGACATAGCGGTGCCCGCCGCCGTCGGGGATGTTGCCGAACTTGGTGACATCGACGTGCAGCAGCGACCCGGGGTGGTCGTGTTCGTAGCGGCGCAGCGGTTCGCCGGTGACCCGGTCGATGCGGGACAGGCGGTTGATCCGGCAACGGGTCAGCACCGCGTGCACGGTGGAGGCGGGCAGGCCGAGCCGGCCGCCGATCTGGACCGGGCCCAGCCTGTGCCGCCAGCGCAGCCGCACGATCGCCCGCACCACCGGGCCGGCGGTGCGGGCGGGGCTGAGGTGGGGGCGGCTGCTGCGATCCCTCATCCCGGCCACACCTTCGGCGCGGTAGCGCTCGGCCCACTTCGCGGCGGTCTTGGCGGCGACCATGAACATCTTCGCTGCTTCGGCATGGGTCCAGCCCTGCTCGACGATCAGGCGGGCGAGCCGTAGCCGGGTGCGTGGGGTCAGGGTGGCGTTAGGGTGGGACACGAAGGCCTCCGGCAGGTGTGTGGTTCCTAGACAGCTCCACTTCACAACCGGAGGCCTTCACCTGTCTGCACGACAGGCCGCCAGTGGTCACCCCAACTCGGGACAACGTCCCTGGACATCACACCTAGGCTCACGGCGTGAGCTTCGACGAGATCGTCGTGAACGCCAGCGTGCTCGACGGGCTGCCCGGCATCGGCTGGCCGCCCGTGCCCGTCGCCGTGGTACGGGCACGCGCGGCCGCCGGGATGACGGCCGACGAGCTCGCCGGTGCATTTCGCAGCTTCACGTCGACCGGGGTGGCGCAAGCGCTGGCGATGCCAGCCCGGCAGGCGTTGCCGCCCGGCGGGATCACCGCCACCCAGTACGACCAGCTGTCCGAAGACGTGTGCGCCTGGATCGAGGTCGTCGACGGCCAGATCGTCGCTCGCCGCTAGCCCAGTAGCGCTCGAGGTGTCGGCGAGATCAAAGTTGACTTTCGCCAGGCCGTCGAGCTGAAGCTCATCGAGAAGTTCGCGATGCGTTCTACGTCGAAACCTCGCGTGGCGAGGACGGTGTCCACATCGCGTTGGCCCGGCTCGGTCAAGTACAGGAGCACCGCGGCTCGGTGCTGTTCGTGTTTTGTGTTCGGCATCGTGGATTCCTGGGAAACGGGTCAGAATGTGATGGAGTGCAGGGCTTCAATGCTGGCCTTTGCCCAGTCCTGCGCACCGGCAGCCGTACCCGCGACCACCCCGGTGGCGATCGGCGCGAGGATGCCGCGCAACCCCCTGACGGCCCGTCGCAGGCGCCCCGGTTCGGGTGCTTTGGTGCCAGTGATCTCCACCAGCACCTCATTCCCTGCTTCTTCGGCATCGCGAAGCTCGGCCTCTGCCAGCCCGACCTGCGGAAACTGTTGCAGCAGGTCGGTGACCAGCTTGGCGAGCGCCTCATAGCCGGGGGCTACGGTGCGGCTGGCGTTCTGCTGGTTCTGCGTGACCGCCTCGTGTCCCCACGCCACCTGCGCACCGATCATGTCTCCGTTGAACACTGGGCCGTGGTAGTTCGTCACTTTTGCACACTCCGCCTCGATCGCCTGCTGCAGCCGTTCCAATTTATCCGTCATTGCCTCGACGGTGCGCACAGCTTCCGTTCCGGAAGTCCCCTTGACCGTGACCATGTAGTTCGGGGTGACGACGGTGAATTCCTTGTCCTTGTTCCCGGCCATGAACGCCAGTACGACGTCCCGCACGGCCCACGCCACAGCCCCGGCGGCCGGCACCGACAGGATCTCCAGCATGGGGCCGTTGACCACCGAATGTTCGAGCGCGGGGTACGCACGAAGACCTTCAGCTTCGAGTAGCGCACACAACTCGTCGGCATAGGCCGGGGTCACCCGCAGCAGCACTTCGTTCGGCCTGCCGTAGACATTCAGTACGATGTCGGCCAGCCAATTAAGGTCCGGTCCTTGCCGCACGTGGTGATTATTAGATGTGCTCACAGCAGAACTGTAGCGGCCGAGCTATCGGCAGTCGCACGGATGAACCGTCAGAACACGGACGCGGTCATCGCCGAAATCCGCACCTGACCCACCGCACCTCTCGGGCACGATTAGCCGCGACCTCCGGGCTCGTGCGGGGTGGCTCCGTGGCGGTTCCGGTTCCCAGCAGGGGGCGACGGGGCACGTCCGCGTTGTGGCGCAGGCTCTTCACCGGCCGGGTTCGTTGCTGCTCGAACCGCAGCTCGACGCCGGCGATCGGCGGCGCGTCCTCTCGAGGGGCCAGGGACACGCGCGAAAGGGGCAATGAGGGCTGAACGTGCTGGTCAGGTCCGCACCGTGGCGAGGGCGTGTTGCCCCGCAGTCGCGAGGGGTGACCTGGTGCTTGTCGGGGACCCGCTCGTCCGGCGACGACATGGCTTCCCATGCTTGATCGCCACTCCGAACGAGTTGGCTACCCCGGCTTCGTCCAGTGTGCGGACCCGTTCGGTCAACTGCCAGCATCCGTTGATCGTGGCGTAGTACGCGCACGCGCCGGTCGACGCGGTCCTCGGCGACAGCCCGCAGCAGCGTGACCTTCGCTGGAGTTTTCTGCTGGGCATGCCATTCCCTCTCGCAGGCGGTGAGGCGCCGGCTGCCTCCCGGATGGTTTCGGCCTGCGAGCGCCGCCGGCCGGTCCTGCAGGCCCTCGCGATGGGTGATCCGCCTGCGCACCGGGATCGGGTCAGCCAGCACCCCAGTGGGTCCAGCAGGCGCACCGCGCGATTGCACAGAACTCGCGTTTTCGCATCTAGCACTCCATGAGCCTCGAATTGAACGGCGGAGACCGCACTCCGCAGGCCCCAGGCCCCGGGGACAGCAACAGCGCCTTCGTCATCGTCTGCAACGCGGTCATCGCGGGGCTGACCAGCCTCTATGTCACGACCCAGTCGGTTGCGGTGGTCGCCATCGCCGCGGGCGTTCTTGTCGTCTTGGCGCTCGTCGTTGCATACACCCGGCGACGCTGAGTTCGGACTGTGATCGGAGATTCCGTAACGAGGCGACTCTCGATGGTGGACTGAGTAGTGGACGAGGACGGGGAGGTGGGACCTGCGGTGTCACATGACGAGGCGTTCGACGCGTTCTTCCGTACGCACGTGCTCGCAGAGGTCCAGCACCTCGTTCGATGCGGTTTCAGCCCGGACAGCGCGACGGAAGCGGTAGAGGAAGCCATGCTGACCCTATACGTACGCTGGGCAGAGATCGAGAACCCGAGAGGTTGGATCCGGGCAACCGCACGGGGTCACGCCTTGACCATCACCAAGCGGCAGTTCGCTGTCATGCCTGACGACATCGAGCGCCAGAATCCAGCGTTTCGGCACTACGATGAAGATCCGATCATCCAGCAGGAGTCGAAAGCGAGGATCACTCAGCTTTTGTCCGGGCTGTCACCCAGACGGCGGGCGGTGCTGTCTGCCTGGCTGGGAGGCCTCGACGATCAGGAGATAGCCGCGGAGCTGAGGATCAGCGAGGCGACCGTCCGCTCGCACAGACGTTACGGCCTCGCCGACGTTGCCAAAAAGCTGAGGTCGGAAGGAGGTCTGTCGTGACTGACAACGAGCACGCCGAAGCGGAGGCAATCCTGCGGCAGGCCGACGCCGAGCTAGGCCGCGAGCTGAGCGCCCGCACGGACGTCGAGGCCATGCTCAAGCGGGTGAAGGGCCGGGCAGCAGCATCGCGAGTCAGCGAGCCAGCGGTAGAGCGTTCGCAGGGCTCGGCGGCCGTTCCTCGCCGAAGGGAGCCCGAGCGCGTGCACTACGGAGATTCGGCTCAGGAGACAAGCGCGGTGGCGACTGCCACCAGGCCAGACCATGGGGCGTTCCTGGCCTACCTCGCCGAAGCCGATCGCGAGTACCTGCTCGCCCGGGGCACGCGCCGCCGGTTCCGGGCGAACGACGTCGTGGTCATGGAGGGTGATCCGTCCAACCACGTCCACGTGCTGGTTTCCGGCTGGGTACGCGTCTCCACGATCGTCGAGGACGGACGTGAGGTGCTCTTCGGGCTGCGCGGCCCCGGTGAGGTGCTGGGTGACCTCGCGGCAGTCACCGGGCTGCCCCGGTCGGCGTCGGTGCGGGCGATCGAGCCCTGTACCGTCTTCCAGCTGACCGGGGCGGAGTTCGTCGACGTTCTGCAGGCCCGGCCCGCCATCGCCATCGCGACGATCAAGACTGTCGCCGTGCGGCTGCGTGCTGCCGAGTCAGCACGTATTGATTCCGCGGCGTTCGACGTGAGCCGCCGCGTAGCCGTGCGGCTGGTCCGACTGGCTGAGGAACACGGCCGGCGCGTCCCGGAGGGCGTGGTCATCGAGGCCGCGCTGTCGCAGGAGGACATCGCCGGGCAGGTCGGCGCCGCCCGACGCACGGTCGCGCGCGCCCTGCGCGTCCTGCGGGAGCGTGGGATCATCGAGACCGGTCGGCGCCGGATCCTTATCCGCGAGCCGCGCGTCCTGCGCGCCTTCGCCCGCTCTTAGTCAGGCACGGAAGCAGCAAGCAATACGACCTCCCGGACCTACGTAGTCATCGTCGCCACCCGGGTCTGACGGCGACGTCTAGGCGCATTCGGCTCCTTGCCGAGGTCCAACGACCGCTCTCTCCGTTGCCTAGCTTCAACATGGTTCCCTCGTGGCGATCCGCAGCCGCCCAGCGGGAACGTGGGACCGCAGTAGGCACGGGCCGATATCGCCATCACCGCGCTCGGCCTACCTCGGCGCGACAGTCGCCGGCACCTGCGCGATCTCGGTGTGCCGCGCGAGCAGCTGCGGCAACTGAGATACCGCACTGAGCCGGTTTCCCTGCAGGCGCCAGCTCAACCAAGACGGGCTTCCGTTCCTCTCGCGCGGGTCGTCGCGCGCGACTACGGGCCGAGATGAACGTAGGCGGCCCACAAGGCCGGCTGGCTGGGGAACAGTTCGCGCAGCGAACGCACAGTGTCGTGTAGTGCGGCGGCCGCCGCCGCCGCGGGCTGACCCGGCCGGGGCATCCCCTTGTACAGCCGGGTTGCGGCCTTGGTGGCGACGGCGTCCTGGATCGACCATAGCGTCCCCACCACGTGCCGGTAGCCGGCCAGTTGCATCGCGCCGACGACGGTGATGGCTTCGTCCGCCAGGTGGGTTCCGGCACGCGCGGTGTCACACGCGGACATGAAGGCGAACTCGGCGCTGCGCAGGTGCATGGTCGTGATCTCTCGGATCATCAAGGGGCGGTCGTGTAGCACGAGGCGCCCACGGGACGGGTTGTCCAGGTCTTGGACTCCGTGGCAGGCGAAGTGCGCCCAGGAGTGTCGGCCGAGCTGCTCCAGCACGGTCGGCACGTTAGCGTTGCCATCGGCGAGCTGGGTGGTTTCGGTGTGCGCGGCGATCGCTGCGACCTCGGCGGCGGCGCCGGGTAGTTCCGGGTGGTCGGGCGTAACGGAGACGCACACGGTCAGCAGGCGGTTCGGCGCCGGTTCGGCGGTTCGTTGCCGCGCGTGGATGAGAGCACGCAAGGTGGGCGTGTAGGAGGAGATTACTCGATCCAGCACACCGGGCGCCGTTCCCCGCGCTGCGGCGTGCAACGGCAGCAGGGTGAGCAGTCCGGTGGGACACCACCAGACACGGCCGCCGTCGTGGTGGTCGCCGAGAGCGTCGAGGACGGGTGCGGCGATCGCGTCCCAGAGCCAGCCGAGGACGTCGGTGATCGTGCCGCGCGCAGCGAGTACCGCTGTCAACGTAGCCGAGGAGCTGTGCAGGGCGTTGATGGCCTTGGTGAATCGAGTGACCTCGGCATCCGCTTTCGTCTCGGTGAGTTTCGGCAGCGGCACTGCTCGGACACCGAGTGCGGTGACGATCAGGGCGTCGGACCGGTAGTCGCTCGTGTTGACGACGATCACCGGGCCGCCAGAGGCCGCGGGCAGGAACGACTCGAACCGGGCCGGGCGCATGAAGTCCTGGAATCCGTTCGATCGGCGGATCTGCGCCAGCAGCTCGTCCCGGCGGACCGCGAGTTTCGACCGTCCGTCGTCACGGTCGGCCACGTCCTCGCTGGCACCGGGGGCAAAGGAGCCATGTTGCAGTGCGTCCAACACGTCGGCCAGCTCATCGGCCAGTTCGGGCAGGTGAAGACGCAAATCGTCATAGGCGGTACGGGCATCGAGCGTGCGGGCCAGCAACACACCTCGGCCGTGTTCAAGCAACTCGACCGCGCGTTCGGGCCGGCCGCAGGCGATGGCGAACGCTGCCGCGTTGCGCGCGAGACCGGCCACACGCGCGAGTTGCCGTTCCTGGTCAGCTCGGCCAAGACCGCGCCACACCAACGTGTCGATCAGTTCGACCGCGGCGGCGTATCCGTCGAGCGCCTCCGAAAGGTGCCCGGCTCGTGCGGCGGCCTGCCCCCACAACTCCGCAGCCAGCACCCGCGTCCACGCCGGTGCGGTCTCCACCGCCACCGCGTCACGGAGTGACCCCAGTGCCGCTGCAGCCGTGGCCCGGTCGCCGGTCACCCGCGCCCGGGTCCACAACAGACGCCCCAGGTCGTATAGGTGTGTCGCCCGCTCGACTCGTTCGCCGGGAGAGTTGTCAAGCGCGGTCCGGTAGGCGCCGATCGCTTCGTCCAGCGTCGTCGGGTCCCCGGTGGCCCGGTATTCGTCGACGAGGGCCTCTGCCAAGCTGCTCCAGTGAAATCCGGCCATGACGCCGTGGGCGTCCTCGGTCTCGACAGCCTGCCGGTGCAGTGAGATCGCCTCCTCCAGATCGGATCCGTCACCGGTCTTGCGGTACCGCTCGCGGAGGGCATTGGCCAGCTGGGAGATGCCTATTTTTGCGCCGCTGTCGTCGGTTCCGATGGTGGTAGCGGTCCGGAAGATTTCGATCGCCCGGTCGAGATCGTCCGGGTCAGTGGCCGACTGCGAACGCCCGAGAAGAGCGGCGCCGTATGCCCGCAACCGGGAGTGCCGGTAGACGTCGTCAGGCCTCGTCGTTTCCACGGCAGCACCCAGGATTTCGATTGCTTCGTCGAGTGCCCCCGTGGCGCCCACGCTGTCGTGCTTGATGCGCAGGGCCGTGCCGAGACTGCTCAACCGCTGTGGTCGCTGGTGGTGCCCTGCCGGGGTCGCCGCCACCGCCGCCCGGAGCGCGCTCAGAGCCTCTTCCAAGGTCGCCAGGTCCCCGGAGCGAAAGTACTTCCGCTGCAGGTCGGAACCCAGATTGGCCAGGTACAAGGGGCGACGCGCATGCCCCTCGGGGGTGATCTCAGCGGCCCGACGCTGCAGGCTGATCGCTTCGACAAGCGACTCGGCGTCGTCGAACCGGTCCGCTCGCTTGCCGAGCGCGTTACCGAGGTTCGAAAGCGCTAGGGCGTAGTCGTCGCGGCGGCCGGCCGTGGCCTCAACCGCCCGGCGACCGACCTCGATCGCCGATTCCAGGTGCTCGGCCCTTCCCTCGAGGTCGAAGGCCAGGTTCAGCGCATCGCTGAAGTGCACCAGGCACACCGCCAGATCGGGACCGTCCGCAGCAGCGTCGTCCACGGCCTCTCGGAACACCGCTATCGCCTGCCGGAGCAATGCACCCTCGCCGGTGAGCTCGTACGCACGGATAAGGGCCACGCCGAGGTCTGATGCCCGTCCTAGCCAGGAAGAGTCACCTCGCGGCGTTCTGGCCACGACCGCCCTGCTGACCATCAGAAACTCGTCCAGCACGCTTTTCGGCGCACCCAGTTCGAACCGCAACAGCAGCGCCCGCGCCAAATTGGCCATGACCATGGCCTGCATATCGGAGTGCCGGTCGGTCAGCTCGACGAGCCCCCGCAAGCCGTATATGGCTTGCTCAGCCAGAGCTACGGTGCCTTCCGACCGCACGATCTCGAGGAGCTTGCACGCTTCTTCGTTCTTCGAGTCAACGACGGCATCGAGGGGTAGCGCGCCCCGCCGAGGCGGGGCATAGATGTTGCCAAGAGCTTCGGGGACCGTGTCCGGCAAGACTTCGTGCACGATGCTGAACAGCCCGAACGCGAAGCGCCGGTCGCCCTCGGACGATCGCTCGCCGAGCAAACGACCCCGGAAGTGGTACAGGTTCGCCATGACGACGACTCCGTCGAAAATACGCTCCGGACTATCGCGTCGTCGGAGACCCGATATCGCGGCTTCGACCTCGTCGGCCTCGGCCAGCGCCGCCGGGTCGATGACGGCGTCCGCGTCTTCGGTGCAGCGGAAGCGCAGCAGCCGACGTCGTAGAACTTCGATCGGGTCGGGGCTCATGTGCACCACTCATCAGGGGCAGGAGTCCGCAACGGCCAGGTCCACTGCCCCGATTTCACCTCGGCCTGCCGCCCGCCGGTGAGAACCGTGCCCGGCGCAGCGCCGAACCGGACAATCGTGCCACACAGGGCCACAGTACCGGATCGGACCGAAAGCACAGGGCTCGCCTCCACCGGGCTGTACTAGGTGAACCGCACGATGGTCGCAAGTGACGCCGTGCATATCAGGCAAAGACTGTTTCGGTCCAGACCGGTGAACGGGGCAATCCACGCGGCGACGCTGCGATCACGTCAACCATGCCAACGTGATCAACTACCGAACTGGCCAGCCCAACACCGGGTCACGAGACATCCCTTGGACGACTTAGCTTGACCAGCCCCTCAGCACTCCCCGCCGAGTTCGGCTCAACTCAGCTCCGGCTCACCTCATTCCGGCATTCAAGCGGAGGGGACCCGAACGCTACCTGTCGGCGAATCGTGAGCTCGAAAAGGGCGACGCGTTCCTTATGTTGTTATTCTTGGAATCTTTGATCGAAATTGATTTGAGGGAACTTAATTTCATTAGGGCTCGCCACATAGGACATTATACAGAAGAATCAGAGCACTCGCCCACCTTACCCGCCGGCATCAGGCGCCGGGAGTCCGGGCCATGAACGGACGGGTCACATCGGTTACTTCCTCAGCGAGGTGTCGATGGGAAGCGGATGATGACGACTGCCACCCGTCCACGACGTTATCTTCAGCCTCGACGAGCAGGCTCCAGCGGTGACATTTCCCGCCCTTGCCCTTGTTGCAACTCGACACCAGCCAAGAACGCCAGGAGGGCCGGACTCGAACCACAGGAGCACAAGCACATGCTGGTCCCGACGAAAGACGCGTTACCGGCCGCTCAGGGGCCGCTGTGGACGAGGGCGGCCCAGAGGTCTGGGCGGTCCGGGTGTTCCGCGCGCAGCTCGCGGGTCACCCGGTACAGGATCGTGGCCGCGTTGTCGGCGACCGGGGTGTCCGGCAGGCCGTCGTAGAACGCCTGGGCCGCTTTCATGGCGATCTCGTCTGCGAGGGGCCAGAGGGTGGCCACGACGTGCCGGAATCCGGCGAGCTGGAACGCCGATGCCAGGTGCAGCACTTCGTCGGCGTGGCGGACGCCGTGGTTGGCGGTCGCGCACGCTGACAGGTATGCCAGTTCCGCCTCTTCCAGACGCAGGCCGCCGATCTTCGGCAACTTCAGGATCCCGTCGTGGAGGATCAAGCCACCTTCGGCCGGGGAGATCGGGTCGGTGACCGCGTGGCACGCGAAATGGGCCCACGTTGACTTCGTCAAGGCGGTGAGCACCTCGTCGGTGACCGCGTCGGCGTCGCGCAGCGGGATTCCGGGCAGGGACTCCGCTTCGGCCGCCGCGCCTGCCAAGTCCGGGTGGCCCGGTGTGTGCCGCATCGCCACGACGAGCCCGCGGCGGGCCTGGGCCGGGGGTCGCTTGCGGGCGTCGCGCAATCCGCGCAGCGACGGGACGTACGACGACACCAGTGCGTCGAGGGCTCCGGGTTGTCCCGGGTGGCCCGCGGCGTGCAGGGGCAAGAGGCCGAGTGCAGCGGTCGGTACCCACCACACCCGATGCGGCCTGTCGGACGGGGGCAACGCGTGCACTACGGGTTCGACGACGGCGTCCCATAACCACTTCAGCGTCTCCGGCACGACGCGGCGGCGGCGCAACCGGCGGGCCCGCGACTCGTCCGCGAACGCGTCCAGCAGCGCCGCCACCCGGGCGTCTCCGTCGCGCAGGCCGGTCAGCGCGACCATGCTGGGGTCGGCGTCGGCGCGGACGAGGACCGCGTTGCCGCCGTGCCGGTCCGCGTTGATGAGCACTGTCGTGCCCGTCTCCGGCCGCAGGTCGGACTCCCGCGGTGCGGCGAGGAACTCCTCGAAGCCCGGCAAGGCGCGGATTTCGCCGAGGAGATTGTCGTAGTCCGACCACCAGCGCTTCCGCTCGTCGGCCGGGAAGCCGGGGGTGTTGAGCCGCTCGCACACCCACTCGAACCGGTCGGCCACCCGCGGCTGCCGTTTGGCCAGGTCGGCGAGGTCGACGCGGGTGTTCGCCTCGGCGGCCAGCAGCACCCCGCGGCCCAGTTCAGCCGTCTCCATCGCCCCCGCCGGGTCGCCGATCGCGCAGTGCGCCGACACCGCCGCTTCGACCAGGCCGATCCTGTCGCCGACCCGCTGTTGCCGGTCCGCCCAGCCGGCCTCCCGGGGCGGCAAGGACGGCAACAGGGCGATCGCCGAGTCCAGGACCGGCGCCGCGATGCCCGCCTGCCCGGCGGCCAGCGCGAGGTCACCCACCGCGTGCCGGGCAGCCACCTGGTCGACCAGGGACGCCGCGCGCGACCCGGTGACATCCCGCACGAGTCCCTCAAGCAGCTCCGGCTCGAGCTGCCCACCGTTTTCCACGTGGGCGAGCAGGGCACCGGCGAAGACGGCGGCCAGCCGCATCCCTCCGGGGTGCTCAGTGCCGTTCGAGCCCGCCTGCCGCCAGGCGCGTTCGCTCAGCTCCACGGCCGCGTCGAGGTCGGCGGCGTCCCGCTCCACCCGGTACCGGTCGAGCCGGGCCTCCGCGAGCGCCGACCGGCGCCACAGCAGGTCGACGTGGTCTTCCGGCGTTCCGTCGACGGCCTGGGCGCTCAGTTCGACCGCCCGGCTCAGGTCGGCCGGGTCCGCGCCGGAACCGTTGCGGGTGCGGTAGGCCGCGGCCAGGTCGGCGAGGCGGGCGGGGCGGGACACGTCGGTGGCCGCAGTCGCGGCCACCGCGCATTCCCCGAGCTCGATTGCGCGGTCCAGGTCCGGCCGGGCCGACGTCACCAGGTAGCGGGTCTGACAGGCGCGGCTGAGCGTCGCCGTCCACTCCGGCGGGCAGCCGTCGGTCACGAGTGGCTCGGTCAGCTCCACCGCGCGGTCCAGTTCGGCGCGCACCCCGCTGCGGGCGTGCCAGGTCAGGAGGATCGCGGCGAGCGTCACCGCCGCTTCGGCCCGGCCGGGCTGGTGGGCAGGGAAGCCTTCGTAGGCCCACCGGGCCAGCGTGGTCGCGCGCTCCAAGTCCGGTTCGGACCCTTCAGTCAGGTAGCGGCGATGCCGGGCCACCGCGGCCATGCGCAGCAGTTCCGGCCGGCCGGGGTCGTCGTCCGGGATCGCGGCCAGGGCCTGGTCACCGATACGCACCGCATGCTCGAGGTCAGCCCGCTCGCCGCCGTACTCGTGCTTCGCCAGGAACACCGCAGCGATCTCGGCTGCGTGCTCGGTGGCCACCTTGGGCTCGCCGGCGGCCAGCGCGGCCGCGCGCACCAGGTCCGGCAGAGAGCTGTCCCGGCGGAAGCGGCGCAGCAGCGTGACGCTCAGTTCGACGGGGTCCGCGGCCCGCTCGGCGTGGGCCACCGCTCGGTCCAGCGCCTCGGGCTCGCCGGTCCGGTCGTAGCGGAGCCGGTAGGCGGTGGCCAGCTTCGCCGACGCCTGCTCGTCCGCGGGTTCCACCTGTTCGAGCAGGTCGATCACGCGCTGCAGGTCCTGGAGGTCGGCGTGCAGTGCGTAGCGGCAGCGATAGGCCTCGGCCAGGCGGTCGCGGGTTTCGGCGTCCGGCGCGAGTTCCACGGCCTGCTCACCGGTCTCGATGGCCCGCTCGAGGTCGTCGCTCGAGCCGGACCGTTCGTAACGGCGGCGGTGCGCGAGGCACAGCAGGGACAACAGGTCCGGCCGGCCTGGCGCGGACGGAGTGATGAGCTGGATGCCCGCGTCCAGCAACGCCTCGTCTGGATTCGCCAGGGACGCCGCGAGCAGGTCGGTACCGGCCCGTGCCTGCTCGTGCGGGTCGGTGAACCGGCCGATCAGGGCTTCCAGGTCCGGTGGCACGTGCCGGTGGTCGCCGGCGACGAACTCCAGGCACACTACGGCTTTCGCCAGGTCCACGGGCTCTCGGCGAAGCCGGTACCGCAGGTGGTGGAACCGCCCGAGTAGGACGTGGGCCGCCTCGAGCCGGTGGGCGAGCGGCGGCGGAGCCGTGCCGCGGTCGATCGCGCGCACGGTCTGCCACAGTGCCGCGGACTCGGTTTCCGCGGCCGGCTCGAACACCGGGGCGCCCGGCTCCAACAAGTCCCGGAGGAGTTCGATCTGCTCGTCGATCAGCATCGGCCGCTCCCTTCAGAGATCCAGCCGGAACATCCGCGCCGGCGCGCCGTCCTGACGGCCCACCGCCAGCAGCAACCCGCCGTCCGGCCGGGCCGCGAGGGCCACCGCGTGCGGGAAATCCGGCCGCCCGCTCGTCGCCGTGGCCAGCTCCACCCCGGATTCCGCGTCCCAGAGGACGGTGCGGCCGCCGTCGGTCGCCGCGACCGCCACCCGCAGGTCGGGCAGCACCGCCATGGCCACCGCCGACTCGCGCGCGTCCGGCAGGGAGAATGTCCGCACGGGCTCGCCGGTCAGGCCGTCCCACACCCGCACGGTGGCGCCCACCGCCACCGCGACCCGGAAGGACCGGTCCGCCAGCGTCACCACGGCCACCTGCGGCCCCCGGATATCCGCGTCGTCCCGCTCAATCGTGAATCGGTGCAGCCGCTGCCCGGCCGTCACGTCCCACACGTGCACCGACGCGGTCATGCTGTCGTCGGTCCCGGCCACGACGCACACGTGCCCGTCGGGCAGCACGGCGGTGGCGACCGACCACACGATGTCGACGCTCGGCCGGCCCGCTTCCAGCACAGCGATCTCCCCGCGGGTGTCCGGCTCCCAGACCCGCACGGTCGCGTCGTCGCTGCCGGTGACCAGCCAGGGGATCTCGTCGGGCGGGCAGACCCACGCGACCGCGTTCACCGGCGAGCGGTGCGCCTCGATCTCTCGCACCGGCTTCCCCTCCTGCGCTGTCCACTCCCGGGCCAGCCCGTCCTTCCCGCCGGTGGCCAGCACGACCTGGCCATCCTCGAGCGCGACCAGCCCGACCGACAGCACCCATTCGCTGTGGCCGACCACATTGCGCAGCTGCCGGCCGTCGCGGGCGCTCCACATGCGTGCCGCGCCGTCGTGCGCTGAGGCGAGCAGCACCCGCCCGTCGGCGAGGGCGAGGAGTACCAGGGCGTTGGCCCGCAGTTCCGGGTTCTCGTCCTGCCACTCTGCCGGGGTGACGTCCTCGAGGTGGGCCTCCCCCGGTCCCCAGTCCCGGGGCGCGGCCGTCATGCCGCGCACTCGTCGGGGCGCTGCAGAGGGGGGTGTGCGGGGCCAGGTCATCCGGCTGGGCGGCGCGCCGTACAGGTATTCGTGGTCGTCTTCGTTCATCACCGTGCCGTCGCCCAGCACCTTCAGACCCTTCGGGAGCGAGGAGGCGGGATCAACCGGGACCTCGGGCAGATCACTCCACCGGTAGCGGAATTCTTCGTCCGCGTGGTCGTGCACCTCCCGCTCGTATGCCGCGGCCGCGGCATCGCGGTCCGGGTAGTCGACGACGCGGTAGTCCGAGCCCGGATCGATCGCGATCGTCACCGCGTGCCGCTCGGCACCGGTGTCCGGATCCATGAACGTCACCGCCTCGATGGCGCCCCCGAACAGCGCGTGCGCCTCGGTCTCGTGGAAACGGCGGCCGTCGGCCAGCGCGTCCAGATACCGGTCCCACCGCTCGTCCTTGTCCTCGCCCCAGTGCCCGAACAGGCAGTTTCCCCCGGTGTCGTAGAGCACCCGCGATGCATCCGGCGGACGCAGTTCGTCGAACGGCGCGCGGTCGCACGGGGTTTCGCGCCACGTCCCGCGGTGGCGGCGCATCAAGTCCTTGATCGCTTCCCAGGCCGTGCGCTTGTCCGGGAACAACCGGCGGCCGAAGCCCGTGTGGTCCACGTAGTACCCGCGTTCCAGTGTGCCGACCTGGATGTGCACCTGCTCGTCCAGCGGGCCATGGTCGGTCAGCTTCCACTGCATGAGCGGGTGCGGTGCCCCGCTGTCCTCGGCTTCCACCGGCTCCCCCAGCGAACGTCATCGCCCTTTCCGGACGATCTCGGTGATCTTCTTGCCCTGCTCGAGGGTGAGCACTCCCGATTTCTCCGGATCGTCCACCCCGAGCGCCCGCGCGAGCGTCGTGCCGTGCAGGTCCACGGCGGCCTCGGACAGTGCTCCCAGGTCGCCGATCGCGGCACGTGCGCGAGCCCACCCCGTGACACCGAACGCCAGCCCCGCCACCGCCGCCGGCCACCAGAAAACCGCCAGTACCAGGTACGGCAGCGACCAGGTGCCGGTCGCGACCGCGGCCGCGAAGCTCGCCTCGGCCGCCGTGATCTCCGCTCGCACGGTGTCCGGCAGCACCAGCCACAGCCGCGGCCACCCGAACGTCAGGTCCAGCCCGTACCGGGCCAGCGCGACCTGTTCCACCGCGTGCACGCGATCGCCCATCCACGTCGGCCGCCCCGGCTCGGCGAGCGCGATCCGGTTCGCCTTCCCGGCCAGGCGATCAGCGGCCGCCCGGCGCTCGGACTCTTCCCCGCTCACGGCTCGCCGCTGGCCGACCAAGTCCAGCCAGCGCCGGCGGCGCGCCCGCACCCGCCACTTCAGCAGCGGCGCCGGCCAGCGGCCGAGCCAGACCAGCCGCGTCAGACCCGCCAAGGCCTGCACCACCAGGCCGACCCCGGCCGTGCCGAGCAGCGCGAGGACTAGCAGCACGAGCTGAAGACCCACCGGCAGCCGCGAAGCCGTCGCCGCGAAGGTGTCCACCCCTTGCCGGAACCGGGACCAGTCCAAGGCGGCCCGATGCCGCTGCCACCCGCCCACAATGGCGACCGCTAGGAACCCCGCGCCGGGAAGCACGAGCAGCGCGAGCCACCGCTCCGCCAGCTTCTTCGCCAGCTCCTCGAAGAACCTGCCCACTACCGCCGCCTCACCTCCGCACCTGCAAGACCGCACGAGCCTAGTGGCCCCCGTGCCGCGTCGGTGGCGTTTGCCGGAAGCGAGGTCGGGCAGCAGGGCCGTCAGCGACGGATCATCGGCCGGCCGATGACCAGGCACTGCGGCGCCGGACCCGCCGGAACGGTGTGCGCCAGCCGGTCGCAGGCGCCGTCCGGACACCCGAACTGTTCGTCGTCGGCGCGTCCCGGACCCGCTCCCGGCAGCCCGGTGCTCACGCCACGCACGACGTCCTGCCCGTCCAGTTCCCGCAGCAAGGCCGCGACGGGCCGACGGGCCCGCGCCTCGGTCTCGATGCGGGCCAGCAGGCGTAGTTCGTTCCCGCCCAGGGCGGAGCACTCTTCGCGGAGGGTCGGCAGTTCCTCACACAAGCTGGTCAGCGCCAGCCGTTCCTCGTCCAGTAGTGGCTCCATGAGTCGGAGAGGTTAGCCGTAGACTCCGCGCGCCAGGCGGCGTGCCCACCGTCCGTTCGCAGGCCCGACGGGCAGACATCTGCTAGTGGAAGACGTTCGCGCAGTTGCGCAACCGCTGCTGCTGAAACAGGGCCCCTGAGGGAAGGCTCTCGACCTGGTCGTCCCCTGGGTTCAGCGAGCCTCCGCCGACGGTGTGCCGGTGACCCGACGCCGGGAAGCGCGCGTTCGCCCCACCCAGGACGGTAATCGTTTTACCTGCTCAGGTGCCATACGCTGAGGAAGCAACAGCGGGAGCGGCCCGCCGAAGCGTCCCTGGCGCCCGGTAAAGTCGACGCCTCGCCGAGGCGAAAGGACCGCTCTCGTGTCGTTGGACTGGAACCGGATCGGCTCGTCCAGCCCGCAGCTGGTCATCCAGCCGCGCGACATCTTCGCCGCGCTGCCGAACAAGCAGTTCTCCTACCTGCGCCAGGAACAGGGCGAGGTGCTGGAGGGCTGGTTCGCCCGCAAGGACGACCGCGACGTGGCGATCAAGCAGAACACCGGCGGCGGCAAGACGGTGGTCGGCCTGTTGATCGCGCAGAGCACCCTCAACGAAGGCGTCGGGAAGGCGGTCTACCTCGCCCCCGACACTTACCCCGCGGCGCGGGTGCGCGAGGAGGCCGCAGCGGCTGGGCCTGCCGACCGCCGAGCGACACGACGCCGACGTCCGCCGCTGGCTGGTCACCCACGCACGTACGCCCCTGAACATCGACGACTGGCGGCCCTCGACCTACGACCGATACGTCGCGCTGCTGACGTCATGGGCGGCACAACTCGACCTGACCGCGGACAAGGTGGAGGAGCTGATCTTCCACTCGGCCATCAGCCAGGCCGGATCCGCGCTGTGGGGCGAGGAATGGTTGAGAGCTGCTGAGCCGGCGCCGCCACAGCAGGCCGCCAGCCAGGCGCAGGCCACGCTCCTCGAACTCGATCGGCTCTTCGAGACCGCCGACATTCAGGCCGCGGAGGATGCCCGAGCGCACCTGGACGAACTGGCCACCATCATCCGCGACCGCTGGGACGGACCGGCTACCCTGCACGCCGGCGCGGAGCCGTCGGCTGATCATCCAGGGTGAAGGGCATGAAACGGTCGTGACAGTCCACCCAGGCCAGCACGACAGAGCAGGTGCAGCAGCGGACGCTGCGGGGAGGGGCCGATGGCCGAGACCACGTATGCAGTGCACGGCCGACCTCGACAACGCCGGAACCCCGCTCCCCCAGCGGCCGCAGTCACGCCCGCAACCGTGGCTCGCCGCTACTTCGAGGGACGGTGAACGCCGGGCCGGGTGGGATCCGTGGAAGTTCGACGACGATCGCGCCGAGCGCATGCGCCACGGCGACCTTCGCCAGGTCTGCGGCACACCGCGGACGGACGTCGTGTACGTCCTGGCCCCGGCGAACCAGACCGGCACGATGGTCGAAATGTACGGCGGCGCCGTCTGCTCACTCAAATGCGCGCGCCTGACCGCCGCCGTGTGTCCGCACTACACCACCGCCAGCTCACCGACCCACATCTACGCCGTCCCCCGCCACGAACGCGTCGATCTCATCGGCTGCGACCTGGCCAACGACGACGAATACGACATTGCCGGTCTCATCCCCGCGGCCTCGGTCTCGACCAGCCGCTCGCCGGCGGATGCCATGAGAACTTCGGGGCCGCGGGCGGGGCAATGAGCGGCTTCTCCTCCCAGCATCCCCGACGTTTCCGGTGCCGGGACTGCAGCGGTGACCTGAAACACGACGTAGTGGGTCATGACAAGGTCCCTTCCCGCGCCCAAAACTCGAAGCTCGCCACGGATTGCCCAGGTGCCCATGTAACGCCCCTGGTCAGACTTGTTCCCTCTGTTTGACACTCCTGCCGGGGCATGGAAATGGGCGACATCAGCAGGCGAGCGGCTGGTACTCGAAGACACCTACCGGCTATGGGCACCAGCCACTCGCCTATTCCTGCTGGTCAACTCGACATGGAAGCCACTTGGCACCATCACGCCTTAGCTGACTAGGTCTGCATGACACGAACTACACGCCAGCACGGCCTCTAGAGATGTTTGCCGTCAAGATCTCGAGTCGCTTCGCTACGCCCGCAGGCTCAGACCTGGCTTCGCGGTCAGCGCTGCCACGGCGGCCGTGAAGCCCCTCCTCGGCGCTCGCGACGATGTCGCGTGTTGGGGAGACGCGCTGCCAGAGATGCTGAGCGAGCCGTTCACGGGCTGCTTGGCGGACCTCGCGGTCCTGATCACCAGCCTGCCAGTGGTGCAGAAGTTGCTCGTAAATTGACCAGGCAGCAAGTTCCAGTTTCGAGGCACGGTCGCGTTGGGGACCAGGCTCGAGGGCGACTTCCATCGCGGACTCAGCCGGCTTTGGCGATCTGCGGCCGAAATCGATCACGCGGCGAGCAGCCTCGACCTTCTGTACTCCGGCATGACGGCCGACGCCTGCGCAGAGACATAGGGACATTCTTCCAGCGGGACGGCTGGGCCCTGCTAACTCGGTGCCCGCTACCGGGGTGAACCTCAGAGAACCGTGCCGACCCTCAGTCGCCCTCATACAAGACGCCTGATCGCACGTTGTCGGGTCGCAACCTCCCGAACAGAACAACCAGTCCGCGTCCTCGTCACTCACGTCGGTCCGTATCCACCCGGTCAGGGCATCAAGGAACACTCACGTGTGACGCGGGCGGCGCCGGACGTACGAACAGCCCGGCGCTGCTTCTTCGGCCTGGTTACGCCGCCCACCGCGCCGCATTGGCTGGCGCCCGGTGGGGTGGTCGGCGGACAGGGCCAGCCACAATCACTCGACTGGACGTTGCCCCCACGTCCAGCACTCTGCCTCCCTTGACCAGGGCACTCTGGCCGTGCCAGCCTCAGATGACATGGCCGCACACAGGGGAGAACCCGGCACATGTCGAAACCAACCGAACCGGGTGACAGACAGCTGGACCAATTTGCCTCCTCGTCCAGGGGTCGGGAGGGGGTGCTAGCCTTCGGCGCCATGCTGCACCCCCACCGCGTGGCCATTGCGACTGCCACCTGCGCCCACGATGATGACCATGACACCCCCTTGTTGTTACGCAAGCTGGCCGATGCGGGTTTCCGCGCCGAAGCGGCCTTTTGGCATGACCAGCGGTCGTGGGCAGAATTCGATCTCGTGCTCATTCGCTCGCCATGGGACTACGCCATCAGGATCGCGGAGTTCCGGGACTGGACGCGGACAGTGTCCCGAGAAACCCTGCTGGCCAACCCGGCCGAGCTCGTGCTGTGGAACATGGACAAGCACTACCTGCGAGAACTGGCGGCGGCCGCTCTGCCGGTCGTGAACACCAGCTACCTCTACCCCGGCCAGGCCCTGCCGAACTTCGATCACGACATCGTCGTGAAACCTGCGATTTCCGCCGGCGCACTAAACACCGGGCGGTACCGAGCCGGCGACCCGAGGGCCGCGGAGCACGTGCGTATGCTACATGGACACGGCCAAGCGGTGATGGTTCAGCCTTACCTGGAGACCATCGACACAGCTGGGGAACACGCACTGGTCTTCCTGGACGGCGAGTTCAGCCACGCCATGGCAAAGGGTGCGGTGCTCACCGCGGCCAACGGCATCGACAACAGCCGCTTCCCCCACCCGAACCTGCAGCCCTACCAACCGACCGCCGGCGAGATTCGGCTCGCCACCGAGACGCTGGCCGCTATTCCTGTTCGGCTGGGTACCCCGCTCTACGCCAGGATCGACATGGTGACCGCAGGCAAGGACTCGACGCTGATGGAACTGGAACTCATCGAGCCGAACCTGTTCCTGCCCTCCTCGCCCAACGCACTCGACCGTTTCGTGAAAGCGATAGAGCAGTACATCGGAGCACGCCAGACCACGTCGACCTGAGCAGGAGCGTCCACCGATGACGGAATTGAGCACGGACGTCGCCCCCGATCCTCATCAGCCCCCGATCTACTGTGAAATCGATCCTGGCGTCGAACTCCGTCGACGGGGATATGCGGTGGTGCCTGGCGTCCGGATTCGGCTATCACCCAAACTGCGGGATAGTTTTCGGCGGTTCGCCGCGACTTGGGATCGCCTACAACCGGACAGTTACGTGCTCACTAGCCAGGTTCGTTCGGCCTACCGGCTCCGCCGGTATGGCCATTACCTCGTCCCGTCATCCGGCACGGACATCCAGGTGCTCGGCAACCGTGACTACTACCAGCAGAAATCGGCGAACCCGCTCTTCGGCGGCATTCGACGCCAGTTCGCCGGACTTACGCGGGACGCGCAGCGGAACCCGTTCCTGCTGGCGCTCCTGCGTCATGCGACCACGCAGATCACGACAGCCGCAGACGCCCCGGAGCCGTCCTGGCTGGTCGACGTGCACCAGATCCGCATTCTCGGCACAGCTGACCAGCCGGGCGCGCCGGCGCCGGAGGGGCCACACCAGGACGGGCTCGAGTTTATCTCTGTGCACCTCATCGCCCGCGACAACGCCGCAGGCGGGCGCACCTCGCTGTATCGCGGCGCAGAACAACTGGTCACCGCCGAGTTAACCCGGCCGCTGGACTCCGTCTTCGTCAACGACACACAACTGTCGCACTACACAGAACCAATCACACCGGCCGCCGGGGGCACCGCCGTGCGCGATGCTCTGCTGCTGGGCTTCCGCACGGCGTCATAACCATTACACAACACCGGGACCACTCACTATGAGCTCAGACCTCCGGGTGCTGTTCCGCACCAACCTCAGCAGCATCGATGCTCGGCAGATATTCGTAGACCGGGACGCCGAAAGCGCTGCCTTCGAACGCGCTTTCGCCGTGCACGGGGCGTCTGTATCTGCCGGTCGCTGCGATCCAGTGGACGTGCTGGAACCCAGGCGCAACGTCATCACCTTTTATGGCATGGGCGGAGTCGGCAAGACCACCCTGTCCCACCAGTTGCAAGCCTGGGCTTCCGGCCGAAAGCGGCCCGATTCCTCGACCTGGCCTGACTTTCCGCACGACACCGGCCTGATCCACACCGCTCGGCTGGACCTGACCCGCGAGTCCGGCGTAGATCTTGAAGCGATCATGATACTTTTGCGCGCTGCCCTGATCGGCGCGCAGCGACGCACCATCGCGTTCGACCTTGCACTCTCCCGATACTGGAGCCGAGTCCACCCGCACGAGAACATCGCCGAATATCTCACCAACCGGGGTGCTCTGCTGCGGGGGGAGAACACCACGAGACTGCCGGAGGCCCTGCAGTACTCTCTCGATGAGGTGGCTAGGGCGCTTGACCTGCAGGTACCGGGCGTCTCGCTGATCACAATGACTGGCAAAGCACTTGTCAAGGCGTTGCGCGGTCGCGCAGACCGCAAACGCGTGCTGACCGCCTGCACCAGACTGACCGAGCTGCTCGAGGCGGAACCAGACCTGGAGACCCTCAGCTACTACCCGTATCTGCTGGCCTGGGACTGCTACCAACAACAACGCCAGTCTACGACGCGCCCGGTCCGGCTAGTCGTCTTCGTCGACACCTTCGAAGAGGCGAACCGGGAATTCGAGCGCTACCTTCAGCGCTTGGTGTGGTTGATGCCGAACGTTTTCTTCGTCATCACCGGACGCAATCGGTTGACATGGGCTGATGACGACGTGGACGGTGTATTCGATTGGGCCGGCCCGGTGAGTTGGCCGGGCCTGGCTGCGGGGAGTGAGGGGGACCCGCGGCAACATCTGGTCGGCGCGCTATCCCCGCACGATTCCGATCGATTCCTGCGCGATCGGTTGCGCCAAGACAACAGTCCGCTCATCGCCGAGGACATCAGGGAGCGCATCGTCGCCAACGCGCACGGCCTACCGCTCTATCTCGATCTATCCGTCATGCGCTACCTGCAGTTCTACGAGGACCGGCGGCCGGTCAGGCCCGAGGAGTTCAACGTCGAGTTTCCCGGCCTGATTGCCAGGGTCTTCCGCGATCTCGGACAGGAGGAGCGCGCTGCGTTGCGCGCGGCCAGTCTGCTTGACGCCTTTGACGTAGGCCTACTAACCGAGACCGCAGGCCTGCTTGGCGAATCCGGCTCGTTGCGCCTGATTGATCGGCCGCTCGTACAGTTCACCGAATGGGAACCGTGGCCGTACCATCTGGACGAGCTGATCCGCAGCCACGTCGCGGCCGCCGACCACGGACTGGACGATTCGTGGAGCGCGCACGACTGGAAACGCGCCGCGGCCCGCGCCCTGCGCCACCTAGGTGCGGCCGCTGAACGTTACACGGCGCACAGCCATCGCGCGGCCCTGATCTCTTGTCTGAACCAGGGGTTGCGCCTCGCTCACGAGTTCGAGCTGCAGCCTGGCTGGTTGGTGGATGCGGCGTACCGGTTCGTAGCCGACCATGTGTGGGAACCAACCCTCGCGCCGAAGATCGACGGACTCGACACCGGACGACCGCCGGAAACTCCGGCGGCAACTCTGGCCTACGCCCTACTCATAATCTGCCGGCGACAGCAGGAGCATCGTGAACACACCGCGCGTGAACTCACCCGCTGCCTGGATTCCGGCCAGTTACCGGAAGAAGCAGTGGAACTCCTCCGCTACTACCACGCAGAGTGCATGCGCGACCTGGGCCGGCAGACCGAATCCGAGATCGGGATGCGGGCGCTGGTTGAGGCAAACGGTCGGATGGCCGACACGGCCGCCCGCGGACTGAGCCACGTCCTCCGCCGAAAGGGCCGGTTCCGTGAGTTAGCTGAACTGCTCACTACCCGGGAGCGGACGGCAACCTGGTCTCGCGTGCTAGGCGATCTACAGTGGACACAAGCCCGGTACGAGGAAGCCGACGCGGCCTATGCGGCAGCCCGCGATCTCGCGCTCGGAGCTGGCATGCAGGGCGAGGCGGCGCTGTCCGAGGCGTGCCGCGCGTTCGCGCTCGGGTTCGCAAACCCGGCCGCGGCACGGGTCGCGGCGGACTCGGCCCGTGACCTGTTGCGTGGCATCAACCTGACCTGGGCCGAGCTGCAGGTGCGCAACGCTGAACTGCTGGCCGCAGCGGGCACCGGTCAGTCGGCGGACTGCGACGAGGTAGTCGCGGCCGCTGACCGGCACGGCCTCACCTCGATCGGTGCCTATGCCGAACTCGCCCGCGCCCTCGACGGCGCCTTGCGCCGTGATGCGAACGCCGTGGCTCGTGCCCGTGCCGGCGTGCTCCGCTACGTACACGGCGCCGAGTTCGCCTATCTGCTGGCCATCATCGACTTCTGGCAAGAGAAGCCCGGCGACCCGGCGCCGGCTGAGGTGGACTGGCTGGCTGATGTCGCCGACACCGCGCGCGCCTGGCGAGCGGTACTGGCGCGATAGTGGCCACCTATAGCCCGCTGGCGACGGACACGCTCGCCCAGCTCTACGAACGCTTCGGCCTGTCATGTGCGACTGCCGAACCGCTTGCGGGCGGCGCGGCCAACACCAGCTACCTGATTACCACCGTCGACGACCGGCAGTATGTGCTAACCGTGCTGGACAACCACGACACGGTTTCGGCTACCCGTTTGGCCCGGTTGCTACGCCACCTCGTCGACTGCGGAGTGCCCACCAGTGAACCGCTACCTGACCGCTCAGGCCAGCCGGTGGCGACGTTGGCGAACCGGCTGTTCCTACTCAAGAACTATCTGCCCGGTACCTGCCAAACCCAGTTGCCCTCCTCCGCGCTGCGCGCTGCTGGGGCGTTGCTTGCCCGGCTGCGCGAAGTGCCACCACCGGCGTTCGACCTCCCGGTCGGCCGCCGACTACCCGCAGACGCGCTCGAACTGGCCGAAAAATTCGCCGACCACGATTTTGCCGATTGGGTGCGCACCCACGCGGCCCTGGGCAGGTTACCCGCGGCGAACCAATCGCGTTCCGTTCTCGTGCACGGCGACTTGGCCGGGGACAACCTCGTGCTCGGCGAGAACGGGCGACTTGCAGTGCTGGACTGGGAGACCGCAGCCCTGGACCTGCCGGTGGTGGACCTGGGCATGACGCTCTACGCTCTATGCCGCACCGACGGCCGGTTTGACCTCGCCCGCGCCCGGCAACTACTGTCCGGATATGCGGAGGTTTGGCCGCCGTCCGGCCAGGAGTGGGATCTGCTGTTGCCAGCCATCACGCACGCCGCCGTGCTGATCGGCTACCACCGCTACCGTCGCCATCACATCCGCTACCCTGACAAGGCCAAACAACATCTGTACCTGGAAGTGCCGCCCTACCTCGCGGACATTCGAACTCGCTGGCCGGACCTTGAATGGCAACAGCGAGCGTAGCCGGAGTGTGAGCCCGGTCCGCGCGTGCCTCGTCGAGCAGCCATTGGACGACTTGGAGGATGCATGTGGAGGCGTCCCGTCGGGGACAGCGGAAATCCGCGGACTCCAGCGGTCGTCATCCGCCAACACCGACAGGTGTGCCGACACGCCCTGCGTGAGGTCTACCCAGGTGGCGGCGATTCGGTATTCGAGTAAAGCGCTCCACGCGCGGTGCTGATCACCGACCGTCCGCCACCGATCTCGAAAGGGCGCATCGGCGGACGACGTTCCGCCTGAGCTCAGCAGCACATCACAGCAGCGTCGGTTTGCGATCCTTACTAGCCGCGGTCGGCGAGCGCCGCTCGAAGGCATATGGGGCCACCGGGTTAGCTTTCTCGAAGTGCCGCAAGGACGTGATCCTGAGCATCCTCGAGAGCCTGGCGCCATTCATCAACTAAACCTCTTATATCTTCACATGCCTGATCCAAGACCATCTGCGCCTGCTTACGTTTGGCTTTTCGCCAGCTGCGATAGACGGTAAATCCCGTTGTCGCGCCACCTATGATCCAGCCAGCAGGACCAAAAATAATGGACGCCCCCGCCGCTGAACTTACTCCTGCGGCTCCTCCGGACGCGGCTCCACCAAAGCCCGCAATAAAAGCTCTCTTACCCAGGCCAGTCATGGCCGTCCGAAATAACATAGGCCTGACGGCGCCAGCCATTGACACATTTAGGGCACCCATGAATAATCCCCTGGTTGCGGCTGCAGCCCCGACTCCGGCGAGGAGATTGGTAAGTATCTCCGGAGCAATCTCATCGGCCACAAAACTTGTACCAGAATTGACATTCATGTTTTGCGAAGAACCATCTGCGGAGAACCTGGCGATTTTGCTGTCGCCGCCAGATTCCTGCAACTTTTCAGTAATCATCGACTCGATTTGATCGACACCCTTTCGCAAATCTTCCGCCAACAGTCGAAAACTCTCCTGAGCGTGGGCACAGATCTCCTCGATGACCGAGCCACATTCCAGTGGACCACATTTTTCCACTCGAGCCCGGTATTCAGTCCGAAGTTCGCGAACTTCACTTTCTGCTTTACGCTTCAGTCGACCTGAAAGCCAACCGATCTTACTGGAAACCATGGACTCTACATCATGAAGCCATCGAGGATCCATCGATGGATCACCACCTTCATCAAAGGACCTCTTCTCTGACCGAGATACCTAGGTCGCGGTAGATCTTACTTCTATCCGTAAACCGCGTCCAGACACAAGCGCCATCACACCTTCTTTGATCTTTGGATGCCCGCACCCTCGGTTGCGTCGATAACCCTTGCAGTCGCAGTCGTAATCTAGTCCTCACCAATCTGACCAGTCCGGATCCTTGATGCCGATGCACCCAGGCAACCGGGTGGTGATCTCCTGCCACAGCCAGACGTCCCCATCAGGATCGGCGAACGTCGCCCACGAACAGTACGTCCGGTGCACTCCGGGGCCAGCGCCCGCACCGGTCCGCCCGACCGATGTGGAAGAACTCGCCCACCTCGATCCCGACGGCGACCAACGCATCCCGCGCCGCGACGATTTCGGACACGACCAGATACCCCTTGCCCGAGCCCCAGCACAGCCCAGGTCACCGTCCGGATGAACACTGGCCCCGGGGGGGTCACTGGCCGGGCCAGCAGGCGTGCTCGATCAGCTGCTCCGCGACGACCCGAAGCTTGACGTTGTCGTTCTGGGCACGCTGGACGAGAAGGCCGAACGCCTCGTCGGCGGTGATGTGCCAGGCCGCCATCAGGATGCCTTTCGCCTCGGACGCGCCGCCGGCTGGGCGCCCTCGCCGCCGCGGCCGTCCTCGTGTTCGGCATCTCGGTGGCGGTTTTCGCCAGGGACCTGTGGTCCAAGAATCCACTACGGCAACGCCGCTTGGGCCATGATCATGAGGCGCGGGTCGCGCAGTCGGACGCCGAGGCGTTGTCTCAGAGGCCTATCTCATTGTGGTCAAGACGCGGCAGCACGGTAGGAGCCTGGTCGGGCCGCACAGACTGCTGTTCGCCATGGCACGGCGGCGGCTGATCGACGCGTTCCGCGGGACCGCAAGCCGCTCAGCCTGGCCCAGAGCAACGATGGCATCGCCGAGACGGAGAGCGTCCTGTCGCGAGCGTCGCCTGGCGTTGCCAAAGACGTCCCGCGAAGCAAGTGGCTTGCGGAGGTCTTCGACCACCACGACGGCCTGAAGGAAACCAGGTGGCCCCGGTTCATCGCGTGGGGCAGACTCGCCGGGTGAACGATGCAGCGCTACCGGTCGTGTATGCGGATGAGAGCAACAACACCGGTGAGAATCTCCGTGACGAAGACCAACCCGTCTTCACTGTCGCCGGCGTGCACCTCGACGACGACCGTGCCAACGAGATCGTCGACACGGTGGTGGGAGCGATGCAGAAAGGTGCGGGCGAACCGAAGTACAGCCTCCTGGCCAGGCGTCCGCGTGGGCGCGTCCTGTTGATGTCCGCGTTCGCTGCGCTACCTGACGATAGTGTGAAAGTTTTCGTTGCGGACAAGAAATTCATGACGGTGTCGAAGATTGTCGATCTGGGGATCGAGCCGTTGATGTTCGCCGACGGCTACAACATGCACGCCGATGAATCAGCGCGCGCTCTTGCCCATATGGTTGCCCTCGTGGGACCGGTCGTTGGCGACAGCCACAAGTTCACGAAGGTCCTTGAGGCGTTCGTCCGGGTTGTGCTACAACGCGACCTCGTTGGCCCCGAGGCGTATGTATCGGCAGCAGAGGAATACCTCGCCACCGTCGACAAGTCAAATGGATCAAGCATTCGGACGGCTCTCTTGCCTACCCCGGACTGGCTCGACACTGTCCTGGCGGAGCGAAACAGTGGTCTCCATCCAGACACACTCGATCCAGCGATACCAGCGATCGTTGCTCTATGCCGAGAGTTCTTCGAGATCATCGGCCCTCTTCGCCTGGTCCATGACGAGTCGAAGGTGATCGACCGGAATAAGGAGCTCCTCCTCACCATGGACCAGTTCCCGGACCCCTCCGACCCCGACTGTCCGATGCAGACCTCTGGCGTCAAACAAATTGATTTCGGCGACAGCAAAAATATTGCCCAACTCAAAATCGCCGACTGGGTCGCCGGCGCAGCCAGAGACGTCGCCATGAGCAAACTCAACCCGCCGCGAAGGGAAGTAAGCCAGGAACTGAGCGAGATCGTAGAAAGTTGGCTTGCCGGCCGACCGCTATGGCTCGATCAAAACTGGCTTGCCGACCGACTCGGCATCAGTGACAGCAGCTAAACCACTTTCGCAACATCACGTTCCGTTCGACAGCCCTCGCCTGTGTGTCGACATCGATTTCCTCCCTCGTAGGCAGTCGGGGCTGTCCCTGGAAGGACAGCCCCTCCCCGAACTGGCGTGAAATCGCAGGGGACCCAGTTCGCCCGCATGTCACAGATGCTCGACAGCCTTGAGGTACAGCTCATTCAGCCGGCCGCTGGGCGGCATCGTGTTCCGTGGCGCGGGCGACCCGGTCTCGGTGAGCCATCGTGGCCGTGTGAACTTCTTGCTTGTGGGCGAGGGTGCGCTCGGTGGACGCCTGGCGGCGCCAGGACAGGTACAGTGCGACGACGCCGCCTACCCCAATGCTCAGCCCGATCTTCAGGCCGTTCAGGCCGGGGTCAAGCCCTCCACACAGAGATCAACCTGTCCTTTGCCGCGGCCGTGCCTTGGTGTCCTGACCTGCTGAAGGTGTACTACGTGGCCCCGTCATGCCGGTGGCGGGTGGTTTCGTGCGGGGGACGGTGGAGACGGCGCGGCGCCGCGGCGGGGTGGAGGTACCGTGGCGCCAGGTGGACACCAGCAGCGTGAGCCGCTTCGCGCGGTCATGATCGTCCAGCACCCAGCAGAACGCGACGATGATGGCGACGACCACCAACGCGATCCCGGTCCAGTCCCTCATAGCGACGGTGACCACGAGCCCGCTAACGCCGACGACCTTCACGGTCTTCACCGCCGTGAGGTGCTTCACCGGTCCGCCGCCCGACGGACAGCCGCCCACCGCAGGCTGATGGCGAGCCGGGGCACCGCGATCAGCACCAGGGATAGCAGCTCCATCCACCGTCGAAGACGTGGCGTCCCGTCGGCCCGCAGGTCCGCCATCCACGCGGCCCATTCCTCGCGGTATTCGTCTCTGACTTCGGCGGGAAGCAGCTGGCCGACGCTTCCGAAGGCGTGCACTTTGGAGGCCACTTCTCTTCGCGTCACCTTCATTCCACGTCTGATGAGGATGGCAAGGATACTCAAGGTGATACCACCGACGCCGGAGATGACGGCGGCGGTGGCGGCGGAGTCGTCGCCGAAGACAAGTGCGAGGAGGGCAATGACGGCGCCGACGACCGTAAAGATGCCAGCGACGGCGAAACCAAGAAGTAATCGGATTTGAGGCCTGTTTTGCGGCACGATCGGCGTCTCCCGTCAGCTTCCATGCTGGGGACTCAGCGTCGGGACATCGCCGGCCGCCGCGGGGGCGGAGTCAGCTCGGGCGACAGCCCGGTAAGCCGTGACGGTGGCTCCGTGGCCGGCGAAGCGGTAGTAGCGGCGCCGGGGCCGACCTTCGTCCTCGTGGTCGGCCGGGTCCTCCCAGAAGCTCTCGATCAGCCCCGCCTGCTCCAGGCGGCGGAGAATCGGGTGCAGGGTGCCGGTCTTCAACCCGGACACCCGGGCGATGTCGAGTCCGTAGCGCGGCGCCGCGGGGTCTTCCAGCAGTACGCGCAGCACCGCGATCGTCTGCGGCGTCATCCGTGGTCCAGTCACAACAATCAATCTACCTAACTAGACTTCGGAAGTCTAGCTAGGTAGGGGTGATTCCTGAGCTAGGTCGAGCCGACTCAGAAAGGGCAAACCAACGGCGATGAAGTGCGCCCTCAACCGCCCCGCTTCGACACGCCACGACATATTCGCTGGTCAGACCACCGCAAGAGCCCAGCTCACCCACCTTCCGCAGGCTCCTTAGAGGGTCTACCAGCCGTGACCTGCTCCAGCCAGCTTCGTCCGTCTTCCCGCAACCGCCGGACGCCAAGGCGAACGTGCCCGTCGGCTGGCACCGGGAAACGGTGCGCTTCCGCAACCGGTCTTCGAAGGGGGGTAACTGCGAGGCGACTGGAGACGATGAACGATTCGCCCAGGCTGAGCCTGGAACGGGAGAAGGGTTCTGCTTCATGGGGAAATCGGCACGGGTGCTGGGCTGGGAGTTCGGGCGGACGGCTCGCGGGATGAACGCGCTGCTCAAGCAGTACGGCTACCTGCACGGAGTCCCCGGCGCTTACGGGCTCACCGAGAAGGGGCAGCAGTACGCGCAGGGGCAGCACCACGCGCGTGGGCCAGGCGGATACGCGCACTACAACAGGAGCTGGGAAACCCGCACCTGGAACGATGAGACGGCAACGGCACTGAGAGCTGACATGGAAGCCAGCCCGGCAGGCATCGGCGAGGATCCCGCGGATATGCCCCTACCTCGACATCTCGACGCTCACTCAGACACCACCGAAGCGAACGACGTCGGCCGCGCACCTGTCGTGGTCTGCAGCTGCCGTGGCGATGTCAACGAGCTGAAAGATCTCTTCCACATCGAGAAAGTCCACTTCCTCGTCACCGTGTCGACAGACGCCCTGGACTCGTTCGAGCGGCGTGGGCTGGCCGGCCGGGACGCGTTCGATTCCGCCTTTGACACCGTCGTGCACACTCGTCGGCTGGAGCTCGACGAGTCCCTGGACATCGTGCGTGCCCGGGCGACCGGCTTCCCGCCCATCGTCGCAATGCTCTGCCATGCCTGGTCCGGTGGTCTTCCGCGCGACCTCCTGCGGACTGCCCGAGCCGCTGTGGAGCTGCAGCGACGCAACTCCAAGGCACCTCTCAGCATCGATACGATCTTCGCCACCGTCGTACTCGATGACCTGGAGGCCGCACTGCGTGCGTCCATGCGTACCCTGGACTTCGACGACGACCAACTCGAAGATCTCTGGGGCATGCAACGAGGCCTGGCCGCCGCACGAGACCAGAGTGGAGACTTTGATCGAATTCGGAAAGACCTGCCCGCCCCGGACCACTTCAAGACACCTCCGCTGCGAGCACTGCTTTCGAAAGTCAAGCTGGGGCTATCACTCTTACGGGTCGCGAAGGTCGCCAGGTCGTTGCCGAACTACTGGCAAGAAGACGGCGTCGCCCTTCGCGCGATGCGGAAGGCCGCGGCTGAACATGCCACGGCAATCGCGGCACTCAGCGAGCCTCCTCTCGTACACGAAGCCGCCGTGACCGCCGCAGTTCGCGACTTCGACGCAACGTCTCTCGTCTCGGTGGCCGCTGCCACCGCGTACGCGACGGCGGACCCTCCTCTCCCAGACGCATCCACGAACGGCGCGTCGGCGTCCTCATCGAGAAGATAGAGCCTCAGCTCCGAGATGCCGACGTCGAGGAACTGGACACCCGCATCCTGTTGAAGCTGAGGGGAGCCACCCGGCTGAAGACCGGGCCTTTCCGCGGCTTGGGCTCGACGGAACTCGGTGAAGGCGCCGGCTACTACGAGAAACAGGACGCCGCCGAGCGCGAGCGACTGAAGAAGCTCGAAGGAGGCACCCGGTGATCGTCACTCCCCCACCACCTCCCGGCCCTCCGACCCGGCCGCCCTGCCCTACCCCGAGGACGCCGACGCGGTCATCCGGCGCGCCGCCGGGTTCATCTGCGCCGACGGCATCATCACCCTGCTCAACAAGCTCCGCGTGTTCATCGCCGGCGACATCGGCAAAGTCCAGCATCTGGCCGACACCTTCGCCAGCCAAAGCGCCCTCTCCGACGCCGTCGACCAGCTCAACACCGCGCAGCTGACGCTCTCGACAGCCTGGCACGGCGACGCCGCCGACCAGTTCGCCACCTACGCAGGCATGGCCAAACCCATCCTCACCCAGAACCAGGCCTCGCTGGCCACCCTGACCAAGACCATGTCCTCCATCGCCGAAACGATCATCGACACCTACAAGAACCTGCTCGTCGTCCTCGGCAAATGCGCCATCAACATCAACCAGCTGGGCGGCAAGATCGGCATCGCCATCGCCACCTCGGCCGTCCTGCCACCGCTGGCGCCGATCAGCTTCAAAGACATCGCCGACGCACTCAACACCGCCTTCGCGACCTTCTGGCAGGACCGCCTCAACCTCCTCAGCGGGATGATCACCGACATCGGCAAACTGATCGGCAGCCGCATCGAGCTCACCACGATCGAGAACACCTTCACCGCCCTGCCCGAAGTCGGTGGCAGCACCGGAGTCATCAGCGACCCGGCGCGGTGGCACGTCAAACCAGGAGCCAGCCAGCCATGACCGGCCGCCACACCCTCCCCGCTCTCGCCGCCATCCTGGCTCTGGGTCTGGCCGGCGGGTGCGCACCCGGCCCGCCACCTCGGCCCGCTGACCCGTCGGTGTCCGTCCCGCCGATCCCCGGCGCCGGTCTGCCCGGAGCCAGCCGCTTCCGAACCGACCCGTGCGCCGCGATCACCGTCGAGCAACTCAACAGCCTCGGCTTCGGCGTTCTGGCGCGAGGTGCTGGACTACGTCCACCTTGCACCACCCGGCGTCGAGCTGCCCGAAGGCGCCGACCCCTTCGCCGCGTGGGACGAGTTCCTCGAGCGGGCCGGAGTGCCGGAAGAGCAGCGCACCAGCAGCTCCGCCGTCGAAGACCCCGACGGGCAGGGGCCACGCCTGTTCTTCCAGCGGGTGCCGGAGGGCAAGACCGCGAAGAACCGGGTCCACCTCGACGTCCGGGCCGCGCCCGGCCTGCAGGGCGACGAGCGGATGGCGGCGCTCGAAGCGGAGTGCGAACGGCTGGTCACCCTCGGCGCGACTTGGGTCCGCCGCAGCGAACCCGAGCCGCCGCTGAGCGCCGGGTTCATCGTGCTGACCGATCCCGAAGGCAACGAGTTCTGCCTGGACTGAGCTGTCATCCCGGTCCTCCGCGGTATCGCGGACGGCTTGGCCGGCGCCGGGGCCGCCTCAAGCGAACGGGTTCTCGTCCGAACGCGCCGGGAGTGCCCCGCTGTCGTTCTTCAGCACGCCGGTTCCCGACTCGACCAGGTACTCCACGCCGTCGAGCTTCACCCGCTGATAAACGAGGTAGCTCTCGACGAGGATCTCCTCCAGCTTGGCGACGCGTCCGTCTCCGAGCTTCAGCAGCGTCGTGCGTACCGTCGTGTCACGATCCTTGCCAGTACCCGGCGCCTCGGTCGGAGCTTCTTCGGTTGCGGCCTTGCGCAGTGCGCCGAGCGTCATCGAGCGCGCCAGGGTGAAGCCCTTCGAGCGGGCGAACAGATCACGGTTGATGTCGGACGCCCGCCTGAAATCGGCTTCCTCGGCCGTACTCAGCACGTACCCCCGGTATTCCGGGTCGGCGTCCTCCGCGAGGCGGAAGGTCTCGTTCTCGGAACGGTAGAAGTTGTGCAGCTTGATCCGTAGCGTCGACGCGAAATCGACGACGAAGCGCAGGTCGGCGGCGACTGCCGCGGACAGGACGCCGTGTTCGAGAAGGTCGTCGGTCCGGGCCCACACGCTGAGGTCGGTCGTCGTGCGGCCGTGGTAGAGGGCCAGGTTGCGCACGATGAACGTGGGCAGACGCAGCAGCCCCTTCTTGACGTCCTTGTCCTCGTGGCTGAGGTAGACGCTCGTCGGCGAAAACTTGGTGCTCTGGGCGTCGATCAGCGAGGTGGCGATCTCGCGGCGCCACACGTCGTCGGCCGCCAGCCGGCGGCGTGCGGCGTAGTAGGCGTTCTCAAGTTCCGGGCCGCGGCCTTCGGTGTGCAGGGTCCGGGCATCGAGCAGGACATCGCGCTTGGTCACGAGGTGCTCCCGCGCGACGGCGCCGGGAGGGCCTTTGCTCAGCTCGTCGAGGTCAGGCTCGCCCATCTCCTTCAGCTGCAGCCCGATCAGCGCGTCCACCGCGGCGACCTTGGCGGTGACCTTCCGCACCAGCACGCTGTAGTCGACGTCGGAGTGCGGGAACATCTCCTCGCGGCCCACCGAGCCGACCGCGAGGAGGACGTAGTCGGTCAGCCCGAGCTCCGCCGCTGCGCCCTGGTACAGCGTGCGCAGCCAGCTCGACAGCTCACGGGTCAAGTAGCTCATCACCAGCTGTGGCGCCGCGAGCACGCCATCGGTTTCCAGGTCGCGCACGTACTCCCGCACTTCGGCGAGGTGCCTGCGGCCCGCCTCGGTCGCTCGGTGGAAGGCCGCCGGATCGGGCTCGCGAGCGTGCTCGTCCGCCTCGGCGTAAATCTCCCGCAGCTTGCCCACCCACTCGGGCAGCCGCCCTACCAGCCCCTCACGGAGGGGATTTGGGCGCGCGACCTCGAGCAGGAATCGCCAGCACACGGCGTCGTCCGCGGGATCCGGGAATCGCGCCGGCGGCCGTTCGATGAATCCTTCCACGATCCGAGCGACGATCTTCGTTCCCTCGACGCCCGCCTGGTGCAGGAGACTGTGCTTGGTGGCGTTGTTCAGCGATTCCATCCACCGGCGTGGCCGCGGCGGAAGCTGCGCGACGAGCTCGTTGACCTCCGGTAGCACCTTGCCGAGCGCGCCCGCGGAGAAGGCATCGCCGAAAGCGGCTTCGGCCGCGCCGGAATCGAGGAAATCGCGCTGCAGCACGATGCTCACCGCCTGATTCCCGGCCATGCGCTGCAGTGCGAGGACGGCGGCTTGCGACGGCGTAAATTCACTCTGACGGCGGATTCGGTTCACGCCGGAACTACGCCCGCTCGCGTCTTCCTCTGCGCGTCGCCGCATGGTTTCAGAGTATTTGCCGGGAAGGAAAACCGTCAAGGAAAGAGCGGATCGGTGCGTTTCTGTCAGACCCGTGTGGGTGACAGCGCGCCGAAGTACCCGTGAGCAATACCGAGGAAAACTCCGGGAACAGCAGCACCACCACCGGCGGCAACTCCGGCCGGGCGGGCAACGGCGGCGACAGCACCGCCCAGCCGCGGCCGGTGAAGATCGCCGCCGGGGCACCCGTGGCGATCCGGAAGCGGCGCGCCCGTCCAGCTGCTCGCTCACGCGGATGCCCAGCACCCAGGGCCGGGGTGCCACCTCCCGCATCCGGATGCCGCATCGGGCGGCGACTGCGGGCATCGAGCCGCCTTGCACGACGACCGAGAACGGCGAGGAAGCCGCAGCCGTGAGCGAGGCGCGGGAATCCGCAGGAGCTGAACGAGGCCGAGGAGGTCGGACCTGCGGTGTCACATGACGAGGCGTTCGACGCGTTCTTCCGTACGCACGTGCTCGCAGAGGTCCAGCACCTCGTTCGATGCGGTTTCAGCCCGGACAGCGCGACGGAAGCGGTAGAGGAAGCCATGCTGACCCTATACGTACGCTGGGCAGAGATCGAGAACCCGAGAGGTTGGATCCGGGCAACCGCACGGGGTCACGCCTTGACCATCACCAAGCGGCAGTTCGCTGTCATGCCTGACGACATCGAGCGCCAGAATCCAGCGTTTCGGCACTACGATGAAGATCCGATCATCCAGCAGGAGTCGAAAGCGAGGATCACTCAGCTTTTGTCCGGGCTGTCACCCAGACGGCGGGCGGTGCTGTCTGCCTGGCTGGGAGGCCTCGACGATCAGGAGATAGCCGCGGAGCTGAGGATCAGCGAGGCGACCGTCCGCTCGCACAGACGTTACGGCCTCGCCGACGTTGCCAAAAAGCTGAGGTCGGAAGGAGGTCTGTCGTGACTGACAACGAGCACGCCGAAGCGGAGGCAATCCTGCGGCAGGCCGACGCCGAGCTAGGCCGCGAGCTGAGCGCCCGCACGGACGTCGAGGCCATGCTCAAGCGGGTGAAGGGCCGGGCAGCAGCATCGCGAGTCAGCGAGCCAGCGGTAGAGCGTTCGCAGGCATCGGCGGCCGTTCCTCGCCGAAGGGAGCCCGAGCGCGTGCACTACGGACATTCGGCTCAAAAGACAAGCACGGTGGCGACCGCCACCAGGCCACACCACGGGGCGCTCCTGGCCTACCTCGCCGAAGCCGATCGCGAGTACCTGCTCGCCCGGGGCACGCGCCGCCGGTTCCGCGCGAACGACGTCGTGGTCATGGAGGGTGATCCGTCCAACCACGTCCACGTGCTGGTTTCCGGCTGGGTACGCGTCTCCACGATCGCCGAGGACGGCCGCGAAGTGCTCTTCGGCCTGCGCGGCCCTGGCGAGGTGCTGGGCGACCTCGCCGCGGTCACCGGGCGGCCGCGGACGGCATCGGTGCGCGCGATCGAACCCTGCACCGTCTTCCAACTGACCGGGGCGGAGTTCGTCGACATTCTGAACGCCCGGCCCGCCATCGCCATCGCCACGATCAAGACTGTCGCCGTGCGACTACGTGCCGCCGAGTCAGCACGTGTCGATTCCGCAGCCTTCGACGTCAGCCGCCGCGTGGCCGCGCAGCTGGTCCGACTGGCGGAGGAACACGGCCGGCGCGTCCCGAACGGTGTGATCATCGAGGCCGCCTTGTCGCAGGAGGACATCGCCGGACAGGTCGGCGCCGCCCGACGCACAGTCGCGCGAGCCCTGCGCGTCCTGCGGGAGCGGGGGATCATCGAGACCGGCCGCCGCCGGATCCTCATCCGCGAGCCACGCGTCCTGCGCGCCTTCGCCCGCTCTGAACCTGACACGGACGCAGCGCTACGACCTCCCGGACCTATGTAGTCACGGTCCCGGGTGACAAGGACGGGATTCCCTGCCGCCCAGGCCGATCGCGGCTCGATGGCGCCGCACACGAGAAGACGTCTCTCACCCGACCAGCCGTCACTGTCCGATGGCGAGCGGCTCTCCTGGAAGGAGGCACGCCGACGCGGCTTCGTCACCCGGACCGAAGGCGAGCTCCCCGAGCCCGTTGCCCGTCAGACTCGCGCCGCCGCCGACACCAGATGATCAATGCCGACCGTGGGAATGGCGTAGCCGCAAGGTTCACTCCGGCGAGTGGGTGAAAGCTAAGAGAACAGCCTCCTGCTTAGGCCCATCGTCCGAGCCTCGCCGGCTTGGAGCACTGCCAGCCATGATGAATGCCACCATGAAGCGGCGGGCGCGGTCGAGGAAGATCTGCCTCGCTGGCTGCGGACGGTAGTCACCGCTGTCACTCAACCGTTGACCGCTCACTCGCTACCACTCAGCGCGACACCCTGAGTACTACGCGAAGGTAACCAACCGGCTTCGTCATGATGTCTTGTACCGATCTGGGGGTGAGACCCGAGACGGTGCTGCATGGCCCCCTGTTGCACCAGGGGGCCATGCGGATTGCCCGATTACTCGCTTGCGACACAAGGAATGGGACCCAGTGACTGTACAACCTGATATTGGTAAGGCGCTAGACGAAGGTGAACCTCGTCGGGTCAAGATCGTTCCCAAACCCGCCGATGAAGTTCAGCCCCGACGGATCGCTACTCGCGACGAGATGCTGGCCGCAGCCGACAGGGTCATGCTCCGTCGCGGCCTCGTTCGGCGCCAACGTCGCACCGGTGACAACTGGCTGTGTTTGGCGATGGCCGTCCTCGCAGGCTGGGCACCGACCCTGCGGGTGTGCCTTCTGCTCGCGGTGGCCGGCGGAATCATCGTGGCCGTGTTCAAGACGAGCGGGCCAGCATTCGGGGCGTCGGTGAGTACGTTCGTCGGCGGCCTTAGCCTGCTTGGCGCGTGGGCGATGCGCCCTCGGCGCGGACGAGTCCCGAGTCTCTAACCGGTCACATGCTCCGCGTCGGCTACGAACAGCCGACGCGGAGCATTCGTCCGGCTCTGGACACCAATCGCACCTAATGCCGTAGTGACTTTGCGTCAGCCCTCTCTTACCGTAGCTGTTCTAACGCGAGCTGCAGAGGGAGCAGTACTCGTGGACAACGGTCCCGCATCGCAGAATCCTGATTCACCTGCCAGCTTCTGCTCCGACTTCGCGGCCGAACTCCGTCGTCGTCGAGTGTCGGTGCGTCGGGCAGCCGAACTGTCGCACTGGGGGAAGTCGACGATCTCCCTCGCCTGCAGCGGACACAAACTGCCCAAACGTGACCTGGTCGAAGACGTACTGCGCAGCCTCGGCGTCGACGATGAGCTCGAGGGCTGGCTAACGCGCTACGACCAGCTGTCTAGTTCAGAAAATGGAAACAACCAGCGGTCACCTGATGCATCAGCTGCCGGCACCGCGCCACGCCGTCGCGTCTCCCGCAAGGCACTCGGCGCCGCAGCTGGCGCCGCCGCCGTGATCGCTGGAGGCATCTGGTTGTGGCTCGCACTCGACGACTCGCCGAATGGATCAGACGAGAACCATAGCCTGGAGGACTCAGCGGCAGCCCTACGAGGACAGCCACACAGCACGGTGATAGTGCAGAACATGTACGCCAGCGGCCCATCCGGATTGTACGAAGACCGGTCCCCGTCCTACCTGTCCTCGCGCCCGGTCGCGCGCTGCGCCAACATCGGCTGCAAACTCCCGGATACCGAGATGAGCACCGGGGCCGCGATCACGGCCATCTGTCACATCCAAGGTGAGCTGCTCACCAACGCCGACATCTCGTCACCTGGCATCAAGACGAATCCCAACGCCTCAGCGTCTGCCCTCTGGTACGAGATCATCTGGCCAGACGGCCGACGCGGCTACATCTCCGAGGTCTACCTGGCACCTGCATATCGAGGAGGTTTGGCGCTGCCTCCGTGCTGATCCACTAAAACTGCAGGTGAGAGGTGTCCACCGCTGTCCGGGACACTTGCTGGACAGCGAATCTATCGACCTTCGCCGCAGCTGCTGCTGACGTTGAATCTGCCGCTCGACCAGCGGCAGCCATCAACGCTCAGCGAAAGGTAACCCATGGAAATCCTGCAGAAGTTGCTCGCGGCGCTCCGCCGCAGGGCCGGCGTAATGGCGATCGCGGCGGCAGCCATCGGGCTGCTGTTCACGGCCGGAACGGCGTCGGCGGCAACGACCGACCCCAACCCGCAGACGAGCGGGTGCGCGGCGAGCATGTCGCGCGAGGTCGTAGCCGACATCTACGACGGCGGCACCCGGGCCGCCACCGCCCACCTGCGCTACAGCCGCAACTGCGGCACGCAGTGGGTCACCGTTTACTTCCTCCCGGGGTACTCGGCCTCGCCGTCGGTCTGGCTCCAGAACCAGTCCGGGACTAACCTCTACACCGCCTACTCCGACAGCACCTCGGCCTACACCTACCAGCTGTTCAACATGGCCAACCGGGTCGGCTGCGGCGGCACCCACCTCTACCACAACGGTGCCTACCTGAACTGGACGTACCTGGGCTGCTTCTAATAGCAAACGTCGGCGGCCGTGGCGGGCAGCTACCCGCCACGGCCGTTCGGTGTCTGCGCAGACCCAGGCGTAGTAGCCGCAGACTCACCGCTGCCGCGTCCGAGTACTGGCCTGGGAAGGCCAACCCGTCGCCGACCGCTTAACCAACGTCGCACACGCCACCCATCGGCTCGCCCGCCCCGACAGCGCCATCAGCGCGTTTCCCGAACCGGCACCCGTCTTATCTCCACATCGGCGACGATGCCCAGAGCTCTTGCGTGCGGTCGGCTACACCATTCTTACCGGCGTCGGCATCGGAATTGGTCAGCACCTCACCGTCCGCCTGCTCGGCCGTCGAGGCCGCTGAGCCTGCGCCACGACTCCACCGGCTGCACAGCCTGGGCTCCCGCACCCAAGCCGTTCTGCTCGGCGTTCGGCGCTGCCCGCAGCCTCGAGGTCAGGCAGTGCGGGCGAGGCCAGCTTCAACCCATTCGGCCACATCGAGGAACGACCCGACTTCGTAGCTGGGCTCAGTGCCGTCAGTCGCGCTGCGACGTGCCGCGTCCGCGATCGCGGTGAGCAGCGCACGGCGACGGCGCATCAGCTCGCGTTCCAGCACGGCAGTGACGTCGGCAGGGGCCGCCGCGGCGAGGGCCGACTGCAGGGCTGCGACGTCGGCTGCGACATCCACAGGGTCCATTAGACGCCCAACCAGCTCGTCGAGACCGGTTACGGACGTTGACGGCATTCCAGCCGTCGCGAGCGAATTCTCCATAAAGCCATGGTGCCCCACACCCAACGCGCAGGACTCGTCACCCCACGACTACTGCCTGAAGCTGGCCAACGTCGACGCTGTGCTGCGCTGGGTCTAACTCAGGGAACGCGGCACGTGTCTCTCGCTGCGAGACTTCCCGTGAAGTCTTGTCTTTAACTCGCTCGCTACCGTGAATAATAAACGTACATTGGCCGGATGGACGTTCTCGCTCTGTGACGGCCATGCTCTCATCTATGACAGATTGTGAGCATTCGCCGAGCGGGAGGCCCGGCGCAACACCGAACGACTCGGCCGCCTGGCGACTGATCTTTCACCTCCTGCCGAGCCCGGCTTGGGGAATTGCTTTTGCCACGCTGGGCGCAGCCGCGCTCGTCTCGTTCGCATGCTTCGCGCAGCCAGCGCTCGGCATCGCCGCCCTGTCCGCCGCACCTGCGGGTGCCGCCGCGCGAGCCGGCTCCATTCTGCTTCGCCGGCGCCGCGAAGTGGCGGAAAAGAACTGAGCACTGTCCGGACAGCTCGCAGAAGTCCAGATGGTGACCGTTCGCTTCACCTCCGACCTCTACATCGGACACCGCGCGTCGCCGAGATCCGCGCCTTCGCCTCCGCCAACGAGCACGACGAGCACCTGGCCGCGAACTGGCGGGCCGAGGAGTTCGGCGTCCCCGGACCCGCCCCCGCGCAATTCTCGTGGGGAAGCGCTCCGGCGCGGCCGCGCTCCCGACGCCGACCCACCGCCCTCTCGCCAAGGGCGTCTCCAAGGACGGTGGCGACCTATGTCTCCTGCCCGGGGCCTCGATGACCGAGGTGCTCGGCTGGCCGGGCTCGTCAGCTTTTCGCGGATCGTCGACCCGGGCGGCCGGGCCATCACGATCAAGGGCACGGGTACCCCGTTCGAAGCCACGAAAGGACTCAGCCGCCGATTTCCACGATCATTTCCGCTGGTAACCGCAGTGAGCGACTGGCTCACCACAGTTACCTAGGGTAAAAAATTGAAACTTCAAGTTCACTCGCTCGGGGCAAGTGCAGACGTGGGACGACGTCGCCCCGACCTGAGTTACGACATCAGCGCTCACTGCCAAGTTCGGCAACACTCTCAACCGGCTCGGCCACCCCACACCGTCCTCGGGTAGTACGAGCAGGCCGGCGAGGCCTGGTACGAGGCACTGTCGCTGTACCAGGCACCCGCGACGACGCTACCCGCGTGTGGCGGCAACTCGACGACCTCGCCGCCCGCAATCCCCTGTCACCCGACACAGACGGCGCGTGTAACGCCAGGTCAAACGCCTGCGACTGCCGCTAGAAACGCCGCACCACCATCCAAAAGGTCGTGATCCCCATGAGATGGATCCTGCGCAACCCGCTCGCGCTTGTGGTGCTGACCGTGGCGTTCGCGCTCCTAGCAGCGGTGCTGGAGCAGGTGATCGCGGTGTGGCTCGGACCTGCCCGTTGGGACTGGGTCAAGGTGACGCAGGACTTCGTCCGCAACGGGTTCCTCGCCGCCCTACTCGCGTTCCTCACGTCGGCGATCAAGAACCATCAGGACGCGGCTCGGCTGCGCCGCGCGCACGGACGCCATGTCCTCGGCCAGGGCAGTGTCATGGCCCTGGCGATGAGCGGGTGGAGCCACGTGCCGTCGGAGGACCGCGAAGGCGCCAAACCCGAGGACATCCGGATCGACCGGAACAGCGTGGAAACACTGAGGACCGAGGCCCAGGCTTGGCGCAAGACGGCGACCGGGCTGGACGCCGTCCGTGCGCCGGAAGTAGCGCAACTCGCGGCGTTTCTCGTCCTGCAGAACCTTCGCTGGAAGCTGGCCGGCGACTACGCCGCGGAAGGGGGACGCCGGCGGCGGCTCATCCACCTCGCCCGGCTGATCGACGACCTCGCGCTGGTGGAAAGCTCACCCGACACCGGCATGTCGGCCGCCGCACACACGTTTCGGATCCGGGCGACTGTCCTGCTCGGCTGGGTGCACCACACCGACACGACCATCGTCGAGCGACTGCTCGTGGAGCGTTCGATGCCGCTCACGACCCTGGATCTCCCCGAGAGCAGCGGCCTCTTCTCGCTTTACTCCGACGGCCTGGACAGCTCCGCGATCAGCCACGACCCGCTCTACTTCCTGCTGTTCCATCTCCACGGCATTTGCGAAACGGTCGATCTGAACGCACCGGACACGCAGCGCATCGACCTGCTCTTGGACCAGTTGAGGCGCATTGTGGGTGCGCTCGTCAACGAGCTCCGCGCCGCCGCCGACGTCGCCGAGGCGCTCGTCGACCTCGCCGAACACGCGATGCGGATCGACGGATCACTCGCCGCATGAAAACGCCAGTACGGCGCGCCCGTTCATAGTCGGCGGCGATCCTGTGGACGCGGAAACGCTGTCATGGGTGCTGACCAGCTGGTTCGCGGCGTATGGGCGAACGGTTGACGAAGAGGGCCGTGACGAACGGCGTCCCAAGTACCGATCTGCCGCCGCAGCTCCCGAACAAGTCGACGATACTGTGCCCCTCGACAACGTTGGCTGGCCCCTGGTACGAGTCGGCGAACACCCGGACGTCAACCACACCACCGTGCTGCACAAATCGCGCGAACGCGGCATCTTCGCTCGCGATACCCACGGCGTCCAAACCCGACCTACTCATACGAAGACTTAGTCGACGGTTACCGGCCACGGCAGGACGGCAGCGGGTTCGATCTCACCAAAGGGCCGCTGCTGCGCATCGCGGAAGAAGGCGCCGCGCACCCGGACGACCAGTACGTCCTGGTCATCGATGAGCTGAACCGGGCGAACGTCGTCCAGGTCTTCGGGGAGCTCAACTTCCTCCTCGAGCACCGCAACGAGTCGGTTCAGCTGCTCTACCGGCACCAGCCGGTAGAACTGCCGCCAAACCTGTCCCTGATCGCGACGATGAACCGGCAACTCGCCGTCGGAACGCGCGCTCAGGCTCGCGTGCGGCGCCCTCCTCCAGGACGCAGCCGGGCTACGGGGCGCTCGGCTCCGGCAGGGCGAACAGGATGTGCTGGGCCGGATCGTCCGGCTCGCCGGCCAAGCGTTGGCACTTGCGGCAGCTGACCGGCTGGTTGGTCGGGGTGATCTCGCCGCCAGCGCCCAGCCCGGACCAACCCTGATGGCAGGCAGGCGCGGGCAGGGCGAAGCTGTTGATCCGCGGCACCCACGCGACCCGGGCGATGTCGGAGCGGCCGATGTGCAACCTCATCCCGGTGAACGGCCGGTGCTGCGCCGTAGCGAACCGCACCGGATCTACCCGGGCCACAGGGAACAGCGGAATCGGCCCGCTCACCCGCCCAGTATGGAACGGTTCGTCAGGCTGGCGCGCTGCCCGGACGGCGACGGCGGTTAAGCTGTGCCCCGCATCGCCAGCGAGAACTTGGGGAACACGCTGACTCGCCCGATAGGCGATCGGAACTGCAAGGCTTACTTCGCCACCAGCCGCAGCGATCCTCGGCGCAGCACGCAGCGGTTCGTCAGAGGGGCCGAGGCTTCGGGATCCGGTAGTTGACGCGTTCCTCTCCGCTGGTCAGCCTCTCCCGAACTCGACTATGCCGCCCCGGCGAACCGGCCGGCGCGCCAGAGCCCTGCCGGGCCGATCGATGGAAGTGACGGTTTAGGCCTGGATTGCGACCTTCAAGACATGAGCAACATGCCGCGCCGCCGTCTCGCCCCTGGTATCGCCCGAGGCCGCATACGTCCTCGCCCCCGGACGACCGCTGCCCCAGCCGCGTCGCATTCCACGGTGCAGGCAGTCAGTACGTTGATCACAGCCTTCACCGCAATCGGCGCTCTGGTGTTCACCGGTCTATCCCTCAATGCCACCCGCGACCAAGTCGAGGTCGCCCAGCAAGGCCAGTACACCGACCGCTACACCAAAGCCGTCGAACAACTCGACCAAACAGGACCCGAACACCTACAAACGCGCCTCGGCGGCATCTACGCGCTGCAACGCCTGGCCATCGACTCACCCCGCGACCAACCCACCATCATCAACGTCCTGGTCACCTTCATCATCTCCACCATCCATCGCGTCGTTGACCCCCCTTCCTGCGCGGAGCCCACGGCTCCCGACACTCAAGCGGCCCTTACCGTGCTGATCGAACGTGACCGCAAACTCGACGCAGGCACCACGCCTGACCATGGAATGCGTTTGCCGGGGGCCTGCCTCAGCAGCGGCCAACTCCGCCATGCGTATCTGAGTGGAGCGGACCTTGACGGGGCCGACCTGCTCGACACAGACCTTGGCGCTGCAGTCCTGAATGCTGCGCTCCTGGACGACGCGAACCTGCTGGGGGCGAACCTGCGTGGCACGGACCTGAGGGGGCGCAACTGGGCAATGCGGACCTGGGCGTGGCGACACTGGGCGGGGCGAATCTACGCGAAGCAAACCTGATCAAGGCGCACCTGATATCTACAGACCTGCGCGGGGCGGACCTGAGCGCGGCGAACCTCACCGAGGCGGACCTGCGCTGGGCGAACCTCACCGGGGCGGACCTGCGCGGGGCGAACCTCGATGGCATCAAACACGACGGCGTCATCGTCGAAGGTGCGATCACCGATGCCACAACAAAGGGCAAATGGTGGTGACTTCGATCCCTAGTACCGATGATCACCCCCCGGTATGGGAAGTTCCTACGCGAGGCAAATAGGCCGGATCACCCCACAGCAACACTTTCGGGTGAACCACCTTCACGATCATGGCCTGGATGGCGTGAGAGGAAGTGAAGGGCGCGCGATACGGCGCGCGCCCCGGTTCCCTCGGGAAGGAGGGTCACCCGGTGACGTACCTGGTGACCGCGTTCGCCGCAGCCGTCACGTCGCTGACCGGCCGCTGGCTGTGGTGGACGCTCGTCGGCGCGGTCCGCGCGCTACACCGGCTGGCCGCACACGCAGACGTCGTCCTGCTCGCCGTGCGTGTACTCGCCGCCGGCGGCGACGTCGAGTGGCGCATCCGCCGCCGTGACCTCGACGTGCGGATCAGCACCCGCCCGGCTGGCCCGGGCGGGCCCCCGACTGCGACGTGAACGGCGATGACCATGCGCTTCTGGAGCACTGCGCCCGAACTCCCGAGGAACTGGCCGAGTACCAGCAGTTCTTCCGCGACAACCGCGGCAAGCTTCTCTGGCACGTCAAGCGGATCATCCCCGGCCACGACCATGTCCTGGTCGCCGACGAGGCGCTGGTGCGGGTCTGGGCGACCTGGCGGCAACCGGAGGGACCACGGCTGGCGTGGGCGATGTCGATCGCGACCAACCTCGCTCGCGACGTCCTGCGCAGGACACGGGAGTTCGCCGACGAGGTCCTCGAGGACACCGTCCCGCTGTGGACGACCCCCGTGGACGCCGAACAGCACTTCGAGCTGCGCGAGACCCTGCAGTACGCGGCAGAGGAACTCCCGCCACGGCAGTTCGCGGCGATCCTGCTGCAGGTCCTGGGCTACACGACAGTCGAGGTCACCGAGAAGGTCGGCGCCCAGTCGGACTCGGTCCGCCGCTACCGCAGCGACGGGCGCAAGAAGCTGGAGGACTGGCGCGCCTGCGGCCGCCCGCAGCCACGCACCGGGCCGGGAAGGAGGAACACCTCGATGAACCCGTCCACGTTCCAGCATCTGAGCCAGACCGCGCTGCAGCAGCTGCGAAGCCGGCTGCTGCGCGCCCTCCCCGGTGACAAGCCCGCTGTGCCGGACGGGTCGCTCCCGAAGCCGGCGGCGATACGACCGCTGACCGACGGCGACATCGTGCTCCGGCTCGCCCAGCGTGGCCTCATCGGCGGGCAATTTGCCCATTTCGACCCGACCGCGCTCCCGCTGACCTTGCACACTGCGGGCCCGGCCGACGTCTGCGACGGCGCGGTCGACGAGGACTTCCTCGCGCTGGCCGACGCCGCGCGCACCGTGCCCGGCGGCACGGTTGTCGTGGTGGTCCGGCTCCCCGATCGCACTGCGGCCGGCCCGCTGTCCGCCGCCGAGGTCGAGCAGCTGCACGCCGCGGCCGCCGAGCGGGTCGCCGCCACGCTGGGCGACCCGGGCGAAGTCCGGCTCGGCAGCCACGGCCCCGACCTGCTTGCCCTGGTCCCCGGCCGGCTCATCGGCCAGGACCTCCAGCTCCGGCTGTCCCGGCTTGCTGATGCTCTGGCTGACCCGGTTCCGATCGCCGGGCGCCACGCGCCAGTCCGGGCGCACCTGGCGCTCGTGCCGCTCGCAGCCGACGCGGACATCCCCACGGCCCTGGCTCTGCAGTCGGCTAGGACCAGGCTGCCCGGGCCTGGGCCGCTCACTTGGATGTCGCCCGTCCCAGCGGCCGACGGGCCCCGCGGCGATCTCACGGAACAGGCGGAGTTGCTGCTGCGGGCGCGGGCGGCCATCGCGGCGGGGCGGTTCGTGCTCCTCTATCGCGACATCCACAGCATCGGCGAGCCTGGCGTGGCCGGCGGCCGCGCGGTCCCGGCGTGGATTGACACCGACGGCACCGAGCACACCTTCACCGAGCTCGACGCTATCGCCGACGCGACCGGACTCACCCGGGAGGTCTTCGACCACATGTTGCCCGCGCTCTGCCGCGATCTGCTGCTGTGGCGGGCCGCCCGGCGCCGAAGCACCCCGCACGTCCTGCTGGAGGTCCCCGAGCAGCTGCTGCGGGAGCGCTACCTGACCGACCGGCTGGCCGCGGTCCTGCAGGCCGGGCCCGTGCCGCCGTCGCTGCTGATCCTCGGCATCCCCGCCGCGGCTCTGGCCACTGTCGAGGGTATCGATGAGCACCTGCACCAGCTCAGCGACGTCGGGGTGCAGCTGGCCATCACCGGCTACGGTGACACCCACACCCCGCTCGCGGTCCTCACCCGTCGCCGCTGGAACCTCGCGGTCCTCCCCCACACCGTGCTGGCCAAGCTCGAAGATCGCCACCCCGACGGCGTCGACGCCGAACGCGCCGTCATGCAGGCCCTCGTTCACACCGCTGACCAGCTCCAGATCCGGTTGCTCGCCGACAACACCGCCCTGCCAGTAGCCCGCCGCTACCTGTTCAACGGTCTGCACATCCCGCCCCGCGCTCCCATCACCGCGGTTGAATTGTCCGAGCGCTCTTGGATTGAGCTACCCGACTTCCCGCCCGAACGACCCGAACCGGGCAACTTCTCCGCACCCAGCACGCAACCTCGGCATGCGGTACCCGCGCAACGAGCGGATCGATGAGCCGACCACGACCGGCGCGTTCCCCTTGAGCAACCATGCCATGTGCACCGCTGGCCACCCCCGACCGCCGACCGTCGGCGGCTGTAAGGGCTTGGCTTATGGCCATGGCGGCCGCCGACGGCTACGTCTTCGTGACACCCGAGTACAACCACGCACTGCCGGCAGCGCTGAAGGACGCCCTGGACTTCCTCGCCACCGAGGCCGCCGGCAAACCCGTGTCGGTCGTCTCGTACTCCACCACCGCACACGGCGGGCCCTCGCCGGTCAGCAGCTGCGCCTGGCGCTCAGCAAAGCGGGCATGCTCCGCTACCCAGAAGCCCTCCCTTCGCCCACGCCGACCGGCTCATCGACCCCACCGGCGAACCGGCCGAGCGACCCGACTGGGCACGCCGCGTCGCCGAGTTCGCTCCGGCCTCCCTGCGTGACCTGGTAGCGCACGCCCGGGCGCTCAAGACCGTGAACAAAGCCAACAATTGGACGACCGAGTAGATCACCCGACCAGCCGCGCCGCCGTGCGACCGATCTCGACGCATGTACATACCCACAAGCGGATGCCGCCACCTGAACGAGGAAACCAAGCCGAGTCTCCTCCGAGAGCGCCTAACTACAGCGGCAACATGTCTCCGACGAGGCGGAGCTTCAGTTCCCACTGGCCCTGCTCACCCGACGGCCAGGGGAATCCACCGTTGCTGAAGACCCAGTTCAGATAGGAGACGAACGGCATCCGGGACTCCCAGGCGAACAACCCGTCGGCGCAGTCGTCGGGCAGCACGATGCCGTAGGGCGAGCCGCCGCTGGTGTTGTCCTTGTGCAGCCGGTCAGGCGCGACGGGCAATTCGAACAGGCCGGCCGCGCCGGGATCCTCCGTCCGGCGATCCAGCCACTCGGCCCACTCCTCTTCGACGTACTCGCGTATCGACGCGTCACCGGCGTGGCGGGACCCCTCCAGCTCGATCACCAGCGGATCAGCGGCCGCCGACGCGGGCCACCTTGGGTGCGTGCCCACGAGCCAGACGTCCCCGACGATCCGCAACCAGGACAACAAGGTCATCGGCACAGTGTCGAACCGCTGCTGCAACCAGTCCGCGTGCGCCGCAGCCGCCGGAGTCGGTGGGATATGGCCCAGTACCGGAGCCCGCTCGTCGTCGTTGGTGTGGAAACGATAGCCGTCCTCGGACAGCCGCTCGACGATGAGCTCGACGTTGTGACGGGCGCGTCGAGCCATCTCGTCGCAGACCAGCTGTGCCTCGTAGGCCCAGTCGGGCTCCCGGACCCGACTGCCGAGCCCGCGCAGTTCCTGCCACACCTGTTCCCGCTGCCCGTTGTGGTAGCGGCCGAGCCAATTCGGCGAGGACATCATGCCGCGATCTTGCCTCATCAGCTCTGCCGTCGACTCGCCAAGGATGCTCCCGACGATCTCGACTCGTGGGCCCGCGACCACATCGACCAGCTGACGAGTTGGGAGGCCACCGCGGTTGAGTACGTCTCGGGAAACACGCTCGCCCACACCGACCTGCACGCCTTGAACCTGCTCGGCAACGACGCAACGGTTCAGATCGTCGACTGGGCCTGGTCACGAAACGCCCACCCGGCAGTCGATCCGGCCTTCCTCATCACCCGGCTCATCGAGCCCAGCCACGATCCCGCGGCTGCGGAGACCTGGCGCAGCGGCTCCCGCTGTGGCGGCAGATCTCCCTCGAGACCAAGACGGCTTTCGCAGTCGCGATCTGGGGCATCTGGGAGTACCTCGAGCGCCATCAGCCGCTGGCCCACCGCGCCGCTCTTACCGTGGCCGCCCGATCGTGGGCTCGGTTCAGGCTCGAACTCTGATCTCACCTGTCACGGGTGATGACAGGGTGGGCCGGGTCGGCGCATGGCGATCCGGGCACGGAACGACTGCGCCACCAGCCCGTCGGGCAGCGGGGCCGTCCACCGGTAGGCGGGGGCACGGGCCACCGCGGCCGCGACCAGCGTGCGGCCGAAACCGAGGCGCCGGTACTCGACGGCGACGTGGACGTAGTCGAGGGTGGCCATTCGGCAACTCGCGCAAGGGCTCGCGGTGACCGCGCCGACCTCGACGCCGTCGAGATGGAGTTCGATCCGACCAGCCAGCATCCCCACAGCCGGTGGGCAGGCGACCAAGACGAGTCCATCGCCCGGGGCCGTTTCGGGCGCGTGCTGAACGGTGACGTCGAGGTGTGCCCACTCGGCGAGGCGCCGGGCCGTAGGCTCGCAGCCTTCCTGCCCGCGGCAGACCTCGCACAGCGTGCCGTGCAGCCGATAGCGGTGACTGTAGGGCTTGAGCTTGCCGTAGAGGTCCAGGTCGAGCCGATGACCACGCAAGCAGACCACGAGCTCGCCGGTCGCCGGCCGGACGGAAACAGCCCGCCGAACTCGCCGCGCGCACCTGACCGAACCGTGCCGCTGGATTGATCGATCACCGGACATCTCGCAACAGTCTCGACCGGGTCGTGTGTCGGCGCTCCGACATGCAGATCATCCGGCGGCCTCCGACAGCCGGCGATTGGCGGTCGCGTCAACGGCGACGACGGCACCACCGGCACCCGGGAGTTGCAGCGCGACGGCGCGCGGGCGAGCCGCGGCCCCACGGCCACGGCAGGTCGCGACAACCTCCCGGCTTTCCAGATGACCAAATCCGTAGTCGGCGAGGCCGCGCCACCGGCGTTTCGAGACGTGGACCTCCAAGTCGGCGCCGGGCCATGGGCCGGTGGTGAGCAGGACCCCGCCGCGATTGCGGGTACGGCCGGCCAGCCGGCGCGCGAGCTGCGGCTGGATCCCGCGGGCGACCGCCTGGCCGAGCACGACGAGGTCGAACCCGTCGATCAACGCTGACACGACCGCGACCAGCTCTGCTCCCGGGTCCGGCACGAGCGCGAGCCGGTTCAAATCCACGCCCAGCTCGGCGGCCGCCACCACCCCGACGGCCGGCATACCGGCGATCGCCGCCCACGATCCCTCCCGCGTCGCCTCGGCCAGCAAGGCCAAGACCAGCGCGGTCGAGCCGCGGACGGCCACAGCACTGCCGCGCCGCAGCCCGCCCGGCACCAGCTCGGCGAGGGCCGGCGCCACGGGCAGGGACCCGGTCGGCGTTGAGCTCTCGAGGGTCGGCTCGCCTAGTTGCGCGGCCGTGCGGATGCCAGGGATCGCCGCGAGCCCGGCCACCGCTTCCGGCACCGCCACCACGCACCTCCAGCACCAGGAACACGCACCGGAGACGCCCACGTGGGAAGCCGCGAGCGAACCCGAACTCATCGAACACTTGTTCGGATACTGCGAGATGGCGTGGACGCTGTCAAGCCGAGCCGGGCAAGCTCACCCCGCCATGGCCGCTCCTGCAGCGCCCGGCACTCGCGCTCGCACCGACTGTCACCAACCAGGGCGGTGACCAGCGCAAACCCGGCGAGGTTAGGCCAGCCGGGTTACCGTCGAAGCGGGCGATGATGGCTCGACCTCGGGAGGCTGACCATGGCTGGGCGTGCAGACAAACGTGGAACTGCGCCGCTGGGGATGCCACCAGTATGCATGCACCTATTACTGGACTGGTCTCACATGTGGGGCGTCCCTGCCTGGTCTCGTGAGCGGTGATCCATCGTCTCTTCCGGGCCCGGTGATGCGCTGGTGCGAGGCCGACCTCGCGGTGAGCGGCACACCGATCTGCTCACCGCTATGCGTGATGATTGCAGGCGTGGCTCAGGCCAACTTGAGCGGGGCGAGGTCGGTGGGCACGAGGGTGGTAGACCGGATCAGTTCCGTTATGAGATTGTCGAGGATTGCGTAGCGGGGCTGATCTCCGATTTCCTCTCGGGCCAAACCCGGGACGCCGGCGTGCAAGAGGCGTGTACGCACCCCGTCAACAACTTCTTCCACCCGGCGTGGCGTCCATCCGGCGCCGGGTTGCAATCGGTTCATGTGCTCGGTGACTTGTTGCCATGACAGCGGCAGTGGAGATGCTTCATAAGATAGGTATTTTTGGGCGAGAGTGGCCAGCACCAGCCGTTCGTCCTCGACGAGACGCCAACCCACTGGCACGGAGTCAACAACCTCGGACTGTACCTGTGAGTCGGTGACGACCACCTCGATCAGATGCTGACGACCGCTTCGCCCGCTGAGAAACAACGGGGTGTATCCCATTTCCAGCGGCACCGGTTCGTCAGTGTTCCGCAGCATGCGCGAATATGGCATTCGAATAGGCAACCGGCCCGTGTTAGTCAACCACCATCTGGTCTGGCGGTAGGTCAGCATCCCCTGACGGCGACCCACGTACGGGTCATCCTCGCCTACGCGAACGTCCACTTCCAACGGGTGCCGTCCGAACGCGACCGTTCGGCCCTCGCCTGGTTCGATGGCAACCCCCCCAGCTCGGCTGAGCACGAAGATCGTGCCGGGCTTCGCGTTCGGCACCCCATACGCCAGACTGTCATGTCCCGTTTTCAGCGATCGAATTTCCGTTTTCGCGCTCGGATGCGCGTCGATCGCAGACGAGCTCGATGCGGAGGATTCGTCTCGTTCAAGATCACGGTGGGATGCCGGGGTCGCCGACTCACCTGTAGCAAGGTCAGGCGGCTCGATGGGCAACCTGCCGACAGCACGGATAAGTCGCTGACCGAAGCCCGCGGCTGGTAAGCCGGACTCGACCACTTGTCCCCTTCGGTGATGGGAGAGCGCGTCAAGGAGTCGGTCAAGGAAGCGGCGGAACTCAGCGGATGTCATGTGGTCGACTTCCCATCCGACACATCGCGACCACTGGTGAACGGTGGCACCTCTTGCGCGATGCGCGCAACGATCAAAGGCGCTGAGATCCCGACGCAGAATGCTGGCCACCTACCCGCGAACTGCTCGGACATCGCGGCGGCAACGAGCGCCGCCGCAGTCAACCGCAAGCCCACCGCCAGCAGCGATGGCCACAGCCGTGGACCTGTCCAAGGCCAGCGACCCTTTCTGCGGCGGATCTCCGCAGCCAATTCGAGCACCTCGACAACCAGCGCGCCGACAAGGCCCCATGTGGCGGCCGCTAACGGTGTCATGCGGCTAAAGTTAGCGTCAGCCACGTACTAGATGACGTATACTCGCGAGGACTCAACCTGAATGAACCCGTTCGGCCGATTTCCGTTGAGGTGTCAGCCGTCGGTGTGACCGTCGCTGGCTTCGACATGTGAGGAGTCGACGAACCCGGCGGGTGACACGGGGACTAGCCGCCGCGGCGGCCCGCAAGTCCGAGGCTCGCTGGTCGGTGCCCAGTACAGCACTTGCGCCGCTGTTGGCCGCGTGGTGTCCCGCCACGCCGGGCACAGCCCCCGGGGCCGACCACGGCACCCAGGGCGCAGGGGCCGGCGGCCACGACCCGTCACCGGTCACGGCGTTGCCGGGCATCGCTTCCGCCATACGGCGGGACGCGTGCGTCGCGGGCCAAGTCGAGACCAGCTGTGCTGCCGGCGCGACCGAGACGCGCGTCGGCCCCAGGATGCTCATGTGCGGCCCGGCGGTGCCGGACGTGGACGCCACGGTGGCAGAAGGTGCTGCTGCATCGTCCCGCGAGCGCGCTGTAGGCGACATCCACGGCAGCGGGGATGGCAGTGACGCTGGCGGGGTCACTACGGCAGTCACGACGGTCGTGACCGCCGTGGTGGTTGTGGTGGCCACCGCCGTAGCCGAGATCCGCACGGTCGCGGTGACCTCGGCTGCTGTGGTGGCGGCTGAGTTCCGCGCGGCAGCGAGAACACCGCGGGCTGCGGTCGTGGCTGCGGCCGTGGTGCGGGGTGGATGTTCACCGGCGCCAAGGCGTGAGCCGCGGATGCGACGTGCGTGTCGAGGCGGACGGCAATGGGGGCCGACGGCGCTGGCCGCAGTATCGGCTGGGCGTCGGCGGTGGCGTCGGCGATCAAGCTCGGATCAGTCGGGATGAGGGTGTCTTGTGCGTGGGCCGACCCGCCGAAGAGCAGCCAGCCGGCCAGCAGGAACCCGGTCAGCATCCCCAGCCGCAGCAGCCAGCGGCGCGCCGGCGGCCACCGCGGGGCGGCAGGTGCGGGCATCGTTGTCGGCGCAGGTGACACGCGTTCCGGTACACGCCTGGTCACCCCCACCGGGCTATCACCCACCCACAGTTACTTTCCTACCGCCCGTTGTCGGCATACGGTGGCTTTGCCACCCCTACCGGTGACGGCTGCTGCCCCGCCAACCTGAACACCTGGGCCCCCGGCTACGTGCGTCGTTGACCATGCGGATCCAGCGGGCCCTGGCGACCAACGACGCCTGCCACGCAGACCGGCTGAACCTGCGGGTCTTGGTCGACCTCGGCACCGTCAACAGCGGCCGCCGCGCCTTCTCCAGCCAGCTGGTCATCAACCAGCTGCGGCTGATCGAAAGCAACCCCGTCCCGCGCGATCACCAACGCCGCGCCGCCGCCCTGGCCATGTTCACCTCACCCCGGGTGCACGAGCTCACCATCCGTGCCCCCGTCACGCGCTACCCGAAAACATGGCCTTCGGCCAACCGACCACCATCTTCGACAGGAGCAACCAGACCCTCAAGGCCTGGTCGCTGCTGGTGACCGACCGGCGAGCCAGATCGGCATGACAAACCCGGACACATTCCCGACACGCAGCTTCAGGGAAGGTCCCGCGGGTCGGGCATTCGCCGCGTGTGACGGGCTTCGGCCGCTAAGCGTTACGTCGGCCAGGGCGCAGTCGGGCGAGGCCACTGAGGGGTGCTTCCCCGGCGTCTTGTCGGTGCGGATGGTCAGCTTCGTCGCGATCTCTGGCACGGGGTGCCCTCGTCTCGCAGGGCGCGGGCGAAGAGCAGCATGTCCTCGTCGATCACCTTCGGCCGGCCGTTTGACTACTCGACTGGATCGAAGGCAAGTCCTCGATGAGTCGCCCCGTCGAACATGGTGTCGCTGGAGAAGGTCGTCCCGGCGAAAATGACATAGCTGGAGAAGGTTGTCCCAGCGAACCGGGCGGCGCCGGTGAAGGTCGCTCCGGCGAACCCGGCGTGGCCAGCAAAGTTCGCCCCATCGAACCCGGCGCTGCTAGCGAAGGTCGTCCCGGCAAACCCAGAGTGGCTAGCGAAGAATGCCCCGGCGAACTCGGCGTGGCCTGAGAAGGTTGCCCTGACGAACAAGGCGTGGTCGGCGAAGGTTGTCCCGACGAACCGGGCGTTGCCAGTGAATGTCGTCTCACCAAATCCGGCGGAACCGTCAAAAGCCGCCCTGACGAACCCGGCGTAGCCGCCGAAGCTCGCCCAGCCGAAGCGGGCGTCGCCGGTGAAGGTCGCTCCGTCGAAGCGGGCGCGGCCAGCGATGGTCGCTCTGACGAAGCGGGTGTGGCCGGTGAAGGTCGCGCCGTCGAACCCGGCGTCGCCGGTGAAAGTCGCGCCGTCAAACCCGGCGTCGCCGGTGAAAGTCGCGCCGTCAAACCCGGCGTCGCCGGTGAAAGTCGCGCCGTCAAACCCGGCGTCGCCGGTGAAAGTCGCGCCGTCAAACCCGGCGTCGCCGGTAAAAGTCGCGCCGTCAAACCCGGCGTCGCCGGTGAAAGTCGCGCCGTCAAACCCGGCGTCGCCGGTAAAAGTCGCGCCGTGAAAGGTGGCCGTACGGACGCGGCAGCCGCTGAGGGTGAACGCGATGAGGGTGGCGCCGGTGAGATCCAGATCGATGTCGGCCCAGAAGGTGTCACGCGGTTGATCCTCGCCCGGCTGAAGATGACGATGCAGGACGCGTTGAGCGGTGAGGCGCACCTCGCGTTCCTGCTGCCGGTCTTCCCGGGTATGGCCTGTACCCAAGGGTGGTGCGGGTGTGTGGTGAGCGGTGGTCGATCGCAGCAGTGGGCGTCGTATTCCCAGAGGGCGAGGTCGACCGGTGTCGGGTGGCGGGGTGAAGGGATTGCGGAGGTAAGCGCAGATCACGTCGGCCACGGTTTGCCGCTGGGTTGGGTTGTCTTGTGCGACGCGCTCAAGGGCGTAGAGGCCACCGTGGCGAACCGCGGCTTGCGGGGAGCCGAGTTGCTCGACCGCTTTGAGGTACAGCTCGGTCAGTCGCCGTTCGGCTGCGTCGTGCTCGGTGGCCCGGGCGATCCGGTCCTGGTGGGCGATGGTGGCTGCGGCGACCTCCTGCTGGTGCGCGAGGGAGCGTTCGCGGTTGTCCAGATCGGCTTCGGTGGAGTGCTGGCGACGCCAAGCCAGGTACAACGCGACCACGCCGCCGCTGCCTACTCCGATGCTCAACCCGATCTTCAATGCATCCAGCCGTGCCGTCACCAGCTCGGCCCCGTTCAGCCCGGCGGTCGCCGGCCACCACAACACCACTACCGCCCCCGCGGTCAACACCGCGATAACGGCCGCCGTCAGCCACATGGTCTTCGGTGAGAGCTCCCGCAACCGCACCGCCCGCACCGGCGCGACAGGCAACGAAGGCGTAGGAACGTCAGTAGTGGAGGCCGGAGGAGGGGCATTGTCGGTCATGCTCGTAACGTCGCCGAGCGCTGCTGGAATGTTGCCGGCGACGGCACCGCCGTCCGCAACGTCGCGTTCAGCACCTCATCCACGATCGTCGTCCTCACCGGGCGACGGACGCCGGCACGTGGGGGTGACGATCGCGTGCGCGGGGCTACGCGGGTGCGGTGACGGGGTGAGGCAGAGCATCGCCAGGGTGTCGACGGCACATTCCGGACAGATCCGCAAATCTGCGGGGCGGTGCGTCGTCAGGGACTCGAGGATGAGTTGTCCCTGGCGGAGATGCCGGGTGCAGACCGAGACGTCGGTTCCCGGCAGGGCGGTGTGGGCCCGTTCGCGGTGATAGGGGCTGACGCCCCACTGCAGGGAGGTCGTCATGACGGGGCTCCTTCGACTGCGGCGGTGATCTCCTCGAAGCTGGCGTAGGCGGTGTCGAGGTCGGCGTCGGGAAGCAAGTCGAGCCCGACATCCGCGCGGGCGAGATTGACCTCGGCCGGCCGGTGCAGCGGGTAGAGGCGGCTGACACCGCCGAGGTGCAGCCACTGGGTGCCGTAGCGCTGGCCCCGCTTCTCGTCGGTGGCGACCCGGTCGGAGAGGTAGGCCAGATCACGCGGGCTTGCGTCCCCGCACGCGACTGCGTCGCGCAGTTTCGGCAGCCAGCAGGCGCGATACCGGGCGGGCGCGTGCTGGGCCAGGATCCAGGCAGCGTGGACCGCTACGATCGGTGCGAGCCAGTGCAGGTTGTCCTCGTCGACGCGCTGCACGGCAGCCCACTGATGCGGCGTGGGGCCCGCCGGGTCGAGCTGGGCCCGGGCGTGCTGGTCCGCGGCCGCGCGTTCGATCAGCTCGTGTCGCAGCGCCGCCAGCGCGGCACTGGGTGGCTCGATCGCCTCCCGCAGCGCAGCACGCAACCGGCCTGCGTCCATCGGGTCGAGCACCGCGACGGTGGAGCCGATCGCCAGCGTCGGGCCTCGTTCACCGATCAGCACCTCGGCTTGGGACCGGCGGCCGTCGCGGTCGCGGCAGGGCACGGTCCACTCGCTTCGCCGCGGCTTCCACCTGGCTCTGACCAGCATGGCCAACTGTTCGTGCCGCCTCTGCGTCGTGCGCATGCTCGTCGCCCCGATGCGAGCCAGGGCGCCCGTGTCTGGGCAGCATTGACACGCTCGGCTATGCCGGTCGCCGGCGAATACCGCCACGGGGGCACACGGCATGGCCGGAGCTTGCCAAGCGGTTCACGACGGCGGCGGAACAACTCGTCGCTGAACCGCGGACGGGAAGCCGATGGCTCGCGATCGCGGATCCCGTGGCGCTGGCCGATAAGCACGAGCAGCTGAGACAGGCTTGCGTGGACGTCTTGTGCGCATACCTCCGCGCCACCGCTGCCGCCAGCGGTTCGACGTCCGCAGAGCAGGATGTTCGGAGTGACTTGCTCGACATCATCGCTTCTCGCCTGAACGGGCACGCCGTGAAGTCCTGGTCTCACTGTGTGTTCACGCTCATGGGCATGCTGGTGGACAGCCTGGACTTCTCACGCGTGGTGATCGATGGTATTGCCGACTTCACCGGCTGCCGGTTCGGCGACGGGAAGGTGTCGTTCGCCGGCGCACAGTTCAGCGGTCACACGGTATTCGCTGACTGCGCGTTCTCCGGCGGGGCTCTGGATTCCTCCCACGCCCAGTTCGACGGCGACGTGACCTTCTCCGAAAGCGTCTTCGATAGTGGCTCTGTCTCATTCGCCGGGGCACAGTTTGGTGGGACTGTGAACTTCAACGGGTGCGCGTTCAGTGGCCGTCCGCGCCTGTTTCGGCTGACACGAATCCCCGCCTGCCCACCACGGCATTCGACGCCGTGGTGCGCAGGCGTCACCGAGCCAGGCCAGGCGGCCCGGCACACTCGGCGGAATCCGGCAAGGGAGGTGCCATGCTGCCACCGCTTAGGAGACCTCGCGCCGTCGTCGCGACTCAGCAGCTGACTGTGCTGCCGTTCCTGCTGTCGATCATCGTCGTCCGGACCTTCGGCGCCGACGCCCAGGCCGCGGCCGAAGCCGAGCTCAACCGGCAGGGACTGTCCGCTCCGCTGCTCGCCGAGCACGGGTCAGCGTCGGCTCGAACACCGCCGAAACACCGTTACCGGCCGCGACCGGCGGTGCCCGTCAGCCTTCAGATAGAGGTCGGCGCAGAGTCCGCGCCGGGCGTAGTCGTGTCACGTACTTGTGCCGCCGCATGATCCACGCCAACGGCTCGAGGTCGCTCTGCCGCATACTGCTGACGGCGGCGTCGGTTCCCCCCCCTGGTGCAACTGGCGAAGCGAGCCGGCGTCAAGGTGATCGGCACGGCCTCGCCGCGGCACCACCAGACGGTTCGCGACCTCGGCGCGATCCCGATCGACTACCGGGACCCGGCAATTTACCAGCGGATTCGCGAACTTGCGCCAGACGGGGTGGACACGGTCTTCGATCACGTCGGCGGGGCGGCACTCAAGCAGTCCTGGGCTCTGCTCCGGCGCGGCGGCACCTTGGTTTCCTACGGATCAGCGGCGACCAAGGACGAAGCGGGGAACTCACGATTGCCCGTCCTGAAGTCGGTTGCGCGGCTGCTGGCTTGGAACTACCCGCCGAATGGCAGGAGTGCGTACTTCTACAACTTCTGGGCGGGCAAGCGGCGGCCGGCAGCGTTCCGGGCCCGGCTCACCGAAGACCTGACCCAGGTGCTTCGCCTGGTCGACGAGGGTGTCCTGGTCCCGCAGATCGCGGCGGAGTTTCCGCTGTCCGAGGTCGGATCGGCGCTCACACTCGCGGAGTCACGGACGGTGGCCGGCAAGGTCGTTGTCGTGCCGTAGCCGCATTCTGTGGAGACAGCTGTGACCGCCCGCCCAGGCTGCGCCGATGCCACGGGCGAATTCGACTTCGCCCGTAGCATCGGCGCAGCGTCGGGCTTCCTGACGGCCAGTCGTCGCGCGAGACTGGTTTACCAGGGAAGCTCCCCAGTTTCGTCGCTGAAGGTACCGGTCGGGCCGTTGACATCGAGCGTTGCCAGGCGCACGACGACCCTCGCGCTTTCTTCCGGAGAGCGTCCGATCCCGAAGGCTGCGGTCATGTCGGTGGCGGTGGTGCCAGGCTCGACGGCGTTGAACTTGATACCCGGCTGGGACTTCGCGTACTGGACGGTCAGCATGGTCGCCGCGGCCTTGGATGCGGAGTAAAGGGCGAGCGGCAGCCCGAATTCCGGTCGGTCGGGGTTGGTCACCGCCCAAAACGATCCGGCGCTGCTTGACACCGTGACCACGGTGGGGTTCGACGACTTGCGCAACAGAGGAAGGGCTGCTTCGGTCACGCGCACGATCCCCACCGCGTTGGTGTCGAAGACCCGCAGCGCGGTCGGGCCGTCGAGGGTTTCGCCGCCCAGGACACCCGCGTTGTGCACCAGCACGTCGAGCTTGCCCTCGGCGGAGTCGATGGCGGCCAGCGCGCCGGCGACCGAGTCGTCGTCGGTCACGTCGAGCTGCACGAACCGTGCGCCGAGGTCCGCGGCGGCCTTCTCGCCGCGCTCGACGTCACGGGCTCCTATGTAGACGGTGTGCCCTTCGGCCAAGAGCTGTTTGGCAGTCTCGAAGCCTATGCCCTTGTTGGCTCCGGTGATCAACGTGACGGTCATGAGTGTCCTTTTCGGTCGGTCAGCTGCCGGCGCAGTTCGCCGGCGTCGTGCAAGGCGGTCATGTGGACAAAGCGTCCATTGCGGACCTGGTAGATGGCGTACTCGACGATCTTGAACGAGGCACCGGTCGGTGCCACGCCGAGCCATTCCTTCACCGGCGTGCCCGTGTTGACCAGGCGCGCGGCCAGGCGGTCGCCGTCGGAGAGGAGTTCCTGCAGGTCCCAATGCAGGTCGGGAACCGCGTCCACGTCGGCCCGCTGGACGGCGAGAAGGTCGTCCCGGGTGGCGGGCTCGCCGTTCAAGGTGGTCCGGTCGGCGATGAACCCGTCCATCCGATGGAACCGGTGGGCGTTGAGCTCGTGCAGGTAGCGCAGGTAGAACGCGCGCAAAGCGCTGGTGGACATCGGATGCCCCTGATCGTCGAGTTGTGCATCGATCGATGCACAACTCGACTGTAGCAGGTTTCGCATCGATCGCTTCAGAAGTCCGGGTGACCTACGAGAGCGGCCAGCCACGCAGGGCGGCGTCGGCCATCTCCTGCAGTTCGTCGCACGGGACCCCACTCGCGGCCTGCACGGCGATGCCGTACCCCAAGGCGGTGACGTAGCGGGCGAGCAGCGCCGGATCGGCCTCCGAAGGCAGATCGCCGTCATCGACAGCTCGCTCAAACCGCTCGCGGAGGGCGGTGTAGCCGTCATCGCGCCAGCCGATGAGCAGGTCGCGGGCGCCACGAGCGGAGTCCCCGGTGGCCAGCGCGCCCTGGACGCCGAGACATCCGCGGGGGCCGACCGGCCGGGTGGTCGTCCGGATCGTGCCCGCGAGAATCGCGGTGGCCACCTCCAGGGCGGTGGGCTCTTCCAAGGCGCGCGCGACGTACGCGCTCGCGCCTTCGGTGTAGCGCTGCAGAGCCTTGCCGAACAGCTCTTCCTTGTTGCCGAAAGTCGCGTACATACTGGTGGTGGAGATCCCCATGGCCTCGGTCAATTCAGCCAGGCTTGCTCCCTCGTAGCCGCGCTCCCAGAACACGAGCAGGGCACGCTCGAGCGCTTCGTCGGGGTCGAATCCCCGTGGCCGCCCACTCCGGCGGCGCCGTTCAGTCTCCACGGCGCCAGCCTACCCTTTTCCGCATCGATCGATGCTAAACACACTACCGACCGCACTCGTCACCGGCGGCAGCATCGGAATCGGGCTGGCCTGCGCCGTGCGGCTTGCGGCGGAGAGCGCACACGAATTCGTCACCGACCCACCGCGGCCGACATCCTCCCCTGCCCTGCGCCCCGCATGGGACCTCACCGAAGCCGACTTCGCCCCGATCCCCCGGTGTCCCGCGACGGCGCGTCGACGGGCTGGGCGTGCTGCGGCTCAGCTTCGAGACCTTCGCGATCACCGGCCCGGAAGGGCACGACGTCGGGTCCAGGGCCGAGTACGGCGGGCGTGTCCAAGACCGGGCGCGGTTGGGGTCCGCTCGCCGAATCACGCGGACACCTCCCGCGCCTCGATCGCGGTGGCCTGCTCGGCCGAAGGCAACAGCACTGTCACGGCGGCAGTCTCACCACAGCAGGTTCGGCGGGCAGCGACGCCGAATGGTCGGCCGCAGTCGCCCTGGGCGCGTCCAGCTTCGGCCCCGATCATCCACGTGTGCCGCCGGCCCACCCGCTGATGACCGGGCCGGACCGGCGACCGTGGATGCGTGTTTCCTCGCCCTCCGCTGACTTCACAGCCTCATCCTCGGTGGCGGCGCCACGAGCTGGCCCACCTGGCGCGCTCAATCCGGAATCTCGCCCATCGAGCGGCACAGGCGCCGCAGCAGGTCGGCCAGCTCGTGCCGGTCCGGCTCGCTCAGGCCGCTCACCATGTCTTCCTGGGCTGTCAGCTCGGCGGCGAACGCCTCATCGGCCAGCGTGAGGCCCGCGGGCGTGAGACGGATCAGCGCGGTGCGGCGGTTGGCCGGGTTCTGCCGCCGGTCCACCAGCCCGGCTGCGACCAGGCGGTCGAGCCTGCTCGTCATCGTGCTATTGCCGGCCAGCATCCAGCGGGCGATCTCGCCCAGCGTCAGCTCGTACGGCTCCCCTGCGCGCCGCAGCGTGGCGAGGATGTCCAGGTCGACGTGGAGCAGGCCGTAATCCTTGAGCGTGTCGTCGAGGCGGCGGGTGACTCGCCGGGCGATCCGCGTCAGCCGGGCCAGCACCGACAGCGGTGCCGGGTCGAGGTCCGGGCGCTGCGCACGCCACTGGTCCAGGACGTCGTCGACGAAATCGCGCTCCATTCCCGTACTCTACAATGATGGACAGTACGACATCGTACCTTTCAACCCCGGAGCGAGGGAGGGAAGATGCGTGGAGTGATCGTCGCCGGTGGCGGACCGGTCGGCATGCTGCTGGCCGCGGAACTCGGCCGGCTGGGGGTGCCCACCACCGTCGTCGAGAAGCTGGCCGAGACCCATGACGAACCCCGCGCGGGTACGTTGCACGCGCGCACCGCGCAGTCGTTGCTGCGCCGGGGTTATCTTCCCCCACCGCCGAGGCCGGGCGACCCGCATGCCGTCGTCGAGGTCCCGTTCCACTTCGGCGGCCGCCCGGTGCTGACGGTGGAATCGCCCGCCATCGAGGGTGCGCCGATGATCAACCAGGCACAGTCCGACATCGAACGGTTCTTCGAAGCGCAGGCGCGGGCTCGCGGGGTCGAGGTCCGGCGCGGTCACCGGATCACCGATGTGCGCGACCACGGGGACCGTGTCACGGTCACCACCGACCACGGTGAGCTGACCGCCGAGTACGTCGTCGGCTGCGACGGCGCCCGCAGCACCGTCCGGGAGGCGGCGGGAATCACCGGGACCACCCATCCGGCGACCTTTGCGGGCATCCTCGGCCTCGCGCGGCTGGCGGACCCGGCGCGGGTGCCCGGTGGCTGGACGCAGGGGCCGACCGGCTGGACGCTGATCAACGTCAACGCGGCCGGGTACAGCCGGGTCCTCACGCACGAGTTCCCCGAGCCGCTGCCGGAGCGCGGCGCGCCGGTGACGCTCGAGGAGCTGCGTGCGGCCGCGTCCCGCATCCTCGGCCGCGACGTGCCGATGAGCGATCCGGTGTTCCTCGGGCGGTTCAGCGACTTCACACGGCTGGCCGACACCTACCGCCGCGGCCGGATCCTGCTGGCCGGGGACGCGGCCCACGTGCACGCGCCGCTTGGTGGGCAGGGCCTGAACCTCGGCCTGCAGGACGCAATCAACCTCGGCTGGAAGCTGGCGATGGTGATCGCGGGCACTGCGCCGGAGACTTTGCTGGACACCTACCACGCGGAGCGGCACCCGGTCGCCGAAGCGGTCATCGAAAACACCCGTGCCCAGGCGGCATTGATGCGGCCGGGCCCGGAGTTCGAGCCGCTGCGCGCCCTGGTCGCGGACCTGCTGTCCACACCCGACGGCAACCGTCTGCTCAGCGACCGGATCAGCGGCCAGGGTGTCCGGTACTGTGCCGGCCCCGGCTTGGACGGCGCGTTCCTGCCGAACTTCGTCCTGGGCGAGCAGTCGGTGGCGGAACTGTTGTCCCCCGGCCGCCCAGTGCTGCTGCTGGGCTCAGGGATGCACGGCCTGGCCGACGCGGCAGCGGGCTGGAAGGACGGCGTGGATGTCGTGGAGCATCAGCACGATCTGGGCGCCCCGGCTGTTCTCGTTCGCCCGGACGGCTATGTGGCCTGGGCCGGCCGGGGAGCGGAGCAGGCGATAGCTGCCCTCACCACCTGGTTCGGCCCTCGGTGAACGTGTGAAGGCCACCATCACGGCATCGGATGCCGTGATGGTGGCCTTCACGTGCATCCGCTAGGCCGGGCGGATCGACTGGCGGTGATGGAAGAAGTCGCGCGGATCCCACGCTGACTTCGCCCGCTGCAGGCGCGCGTAGTTCTGCTTGAAGTAGAGGTCGTGCCACGGCACGCCCGAGGTGTTCCACACCGGGTCGGACAGGTCGGCATCCGGGTAGTTGACGTAGCATCCGTCGACCACCTCGCCCGGCACCGGGACCCCGCCTGTCTCCGCGTACATGGAGCGGTAGAAGTCGCGCACCCAGGCGATGTTGCCCGCGTCCGCGTCCACAGTGGACCAGAAAGCCTGGTACAGCAGCTTGAACGTGCTGTCCCGCTGGGCCACCGCCGTCACGGCCGGGTCGACCGCCGAGATCGCGCCGCCGTAGGAGAACGCGACCAGCATCGTGTTCGGGTTCGTGACGTCCGGGCGGGTCAGGAACTCGTATGCCGTCCGGAGCTGGGACTCCGGCAACGTGCTGCGGACGTAAGCCGACTTGTGCTCCGCACGCAACGTCGGGTCGTTGAGCACCGGTGTGTTCGTGCCCAGGAACCGCGTCGCCCGCAACCACGGCAGCCGCCGTGGGCGGGACAGCCCCGGCATCGGGCCGAATTCGCCGGCCGCGGCGAACTCCCGGGTCACCAGGTCACCGAGGACGGCCGACAGGTGCTCGTCGAGGACGCGAGCCGCGTGCGGTGCGGCCGCGTCGATCTGCGCCACCAAGCCGACCGTGCCGTTGCAGCGGTGGTTCAGCATGAGCAGGCTCGACAGCGCCCTGCCCGGCGCGTCCGGCGCACGGTGTTTGTGGTGCCAGCGCGCGTACCCGCCGAGCAGCCGGGCGAACGCGCGCTCGTCGAGGTGTGTCCACGGCACCGACAGCGCCGCCACGAGCACCTCGGACGGTGGCGTGACCAGCGGCGCCTCGAACAGGAACCGTGTCACCACGCCGAACGAGCCGCCTCCGCCGCCGGTGTGCGCCCAGAACAGATCGGCCTCGGCACCGGCCGAATCGCGGGTGACGACGACCGTCCGGCCGTCGGCGAGCACGACCTCCACGCCGTACAGGTGGTCTACGGTCAGCCCGTCCCGCCGCGAAAGCAGGCCGTAGCCGCCGCCGGTGATGTGGCCGCCCGCGCCGACCGAGTAGCAGATCCCGCCGGGGATGGTCACGCCCCAGCCGAGGTACAGCTTCTCGTAGACGTCGTGCAGGCGTGCACCCGCCCCGACGGAGAAGACACCGTCGGAAAAGTTCACCTCGGACAATGCGGTGAGATCGAGGATTTCATCCACCCCCTCGTGGTGGACGAAATCCTCGAAGCAGTGGCCGCCGCTGCGGATCGAAAGCCGCCGTCCCGCAGCGGCGGAGACCGCCGAGGCGACCTCGGCGGTGGTCCGCGGCAGGTGCACGGCCGACGGTTTCGCCGCGTAGCGCTGGTTGATCCCGGCCGTTAAGTCCGCGTAGCGCGGGTCGTCCGGGCCGATGACGTTCATGACTCCTCCCTGCGGGAAGAGGCCGGGACGACGCTGTCCCGGCCTCCGCTCAGAGGTCCGCGGCGAGCTTCCCGCCGAGGCCCCAGTGGTCCTTTTCGACGTCGGTGACAATCACCGTGACCGCCGCTTCGGGACAGTTGGCGATCCGCGAAACGGTGCCCGTCACTTCTTCGACGAGCTGGCGGCGCTCGGCCTCACCGGCTCCCCTCCACCAGCTCACGTGCACGACCGGCATCGTTGCCCACCTCCTTTCCGCTGTCGGTTCCCCGGCGGTCCAGCCCCACCGCGGCCAGCGCGACGAGCAACGACGCCACGGCCAGCCCGGCGCCGATCCAGCTCGGCGAGAGCAGGCCGGCGCCGGCGCTGATGCCCAGGCCGCCGAGCCACGGGCCGAGCGCGTTGCCGACGTTGAACGCCGAGATGTTGCTGGTACTGGCCAGTGTCGGCGCCCCCTCGGTTTCGTTCATCACCCGCGTCTGCAGCGCCGGGTTGATCAGGAAGCTGCCGATGCCGAACAGGAACAGCGTCACGACCATGACCGGCTTGGTGTGCGCGGTCAGGGAGAACGCGCCGAGCATCACCGCGAGCACCAGGAGGCCGACGCACAAGGTGCCCATCAGGGACCGGTCGGCGAACCGGCCGCCGAGCACGCTGCCGAGGAACGTCCCGATCCCGAACAGCGCCAGCAGTGGCGGCACCGCACCGGCCGAGAAGCCGGTGACGTCGGTCAGCAGCGGTGAGATATAGGTGTAGGCGGTGTAGAGCGCCGCTTGGCTGAGCATGGTCGTTCCCAGGGCCAGCCAGACCTTGGGACTGCGGAAGGCGGCCAGCTCGTGACGCACGCCCAGGTGGCCGGCGCGCGGCTGGTGCGGAACCAGCGCGACGACCCCGACGAGGTCGATCACGCCGAGGACGGCGACGGCCAGGAACGTCGCGCGCCAGCCGAAGTGCTGGCCGATGAACGTGCCGAGCGGGACCCCGGCGATGGTGGCGATGGTCAGGCCGCCGAACATGATCGAGATGGCCCGGGCTCGCCTGCCCGGCTCGACCAGATTGGCCGCGACCACCGCGCCGATGCCGAAGAACGAGCCGTGCGCGACGGCGGTCACCACGCGGGCGGCCATGAGCACCCCGAACGAGGGCGCGAGCGCGGCGAGCACCTCACCGGCGACGAACACCACGAGCAGTGCGACCAACGCCGTCTTCCGCGGCACCTTGGTGGTCGCCGCGGTGATCAGTGGCGCACCGAGGACGACGCCGAGCGCGAACAGCGAGATGAGAAGCCCGGCCTGCGGCAGCGAAACGCCGAAGGCATCGGACAGCTCCGGCAGCAGGCCGGCGATCATGAACTCGGTCGTACCCAGGCTGAAGACCGTAAGCCCGAGCACGAACAGGGCGATGGGCATCGTGGACTCCCGGAGGTCTCGGCGAGCGATCAGGATTTCGCGGCGAGGACCGCCAGGCCGGCCTCGGCGATCTTGACGTCGTCGCTCCAGTGAGCGCCCGAGACGCCGACGGCGCCGACCAGCTCGCCGTCGATCACGATGGGCAGGCCACCACCCATGCTGACCAGGCGGTCGATCGCGGTGGGCGCGCCGGCCCGCAGCACCGGGTCGGCCTCCAGCACCTCGGACCACTTCTGCGTGGGCATCGCCGAGGACGCCGCGGTGTAAGCCTTGTCCTGCGCGACCTGCACGGCGTTGAGCTTCGCCCCGTCCTGACGCAGGAACGCCTTGAGATTGCCGCCTTCGTCCACCACCGCGATGGCGAAACGCTTGTCGGTCGCCTTCGCGGCCTCGTCGGCCGCGCGGACGATCTGCCAGGCCAGCTCGTCGCTGACGGACGACCGGCGCTGCACGTGAGGCATGACTGAACTCCTAGTCTGATCGGCTGCTTGTTCGGTCCACCGCCGGACCACGGCGCGGGTGCGCACCGGCACTGGCCGCACACGGACCGCATCCGGCGGTCGCCTCCGACGGTAGCAAAACTGGATCGGTCAGTAAAGAACCTGACGACAAGTCAGCCGCCTCGAGTGAGCTTTCTGCCCGTATGCAGCGAAGATGAGAGGTCGTGCGGCCTGTTTTGTTGATCAATCGGTCCAGATAAGGGGTCCAATTGTTGACCGCCCGTTCCAGTGTCTTTAGACTGATGTCATGTCCCGCGTCCGCGAGTTCGACACCGACGAGGTGGTCCAGAAGGCCATGGAGGTCTTCTGGCGCAAAGGCTACGAAGCCACTTCGATCCAGGACCTCGCCGAGGCGACAGGACTCGGGCGTGGTTCGCTCTACGCCGCCTTCGGCAGCAAGCACGGGCTCTACGAGCACGCGCTGCAGCGGTACGTGCAACTGACGACCGATGCGACCCGAGTGTCTTTGATGCAACGGGTGCCGGTCCGCCAGGTGGTGCGCGACCTGCTTCTGGGCCGGATCGACGACGCGCTGAAGGAGCCGGGCCGGCCCGGCTGCCTGCTCGTCATGGCGATCACCGAGCGGGTGCCGCACGACGAGGTGACCCACCGGATCGTGCGCGATGCCATCGCGGCTCTGCAGGACTCTTTCTTCGGCACCCTGCATCTGGCCCGGAGCATGGGCGAGCTCCCGCCGGAAACCGACATTCCCGCGGTGTCGAACTTCCTGGTCACCATGATTCAGGGCCTGCGCGTGATGAGCGCGGTCTGCCGCGACAAGGCGATGCTGGCTCAGGTCGTCGACACGGCACTGCTCGTCATCCCGCAATAAGTTCCACCGGGAATTCTCGCTCGTTTCCGGCGTGCTCGCCGCGAATGACTCACCCCTGACGTGTGCACGGCAGAGCACGTTTTCACTTCACCGATCGGAATCGGCCTCTGCCCCCGCGGCGATTATTTCCTTGCCGCCAGGTGACCAGAACTTGAATAAGTTCCCGTCGTGCCCGATCCTTGTCACGAAGACTCTGCAGCGCAACGCATCGCACGGTAGTACCCAGAATCTGGGCCACTCAAATGTGACAACGTTCACAACCGTCGGACCCGCCGCCCTTCCAGGCAACTTTGCTCGCTTCGGACGACGGTGTGGTTCCATCGTTCGGCGGTATCGCAAATCTTCTGAATCGATTCGTTCCATATAGTTACTCCGTTAGATACCCGTTCCATGCTCCTTTACGGCTTTGCGATGTCCGGCGCACGTCTAGTACGGTCACTTCCGGAAGCGACCGCGGGGATCCGCGACGAACTGATCATTTCCGCTTCCCATCGAAACGGCAATCGTCAGCAACCTGATTGGAACCTGGGGATGCTCACCGACCAGATTCAAGGAACGATCGTCCGCGCTGCGGATTTCGTATTCTCCCCGTTCGACTGGGGCCGCGTCGCGGAGCCCGTCGGCCCGGCCATGGGGGCGCGCAAAGTGACCCTGCTCGTCGTCGAAGTCGCCCCCGGCAAGGCTTGGCGGCTCGGCTGGGCGCTGGAGGAGGAAAACGTCGCCGTCGTCTTCGCCGGCTCCGGCCACGGCGACGTCACCGGTCACCGCACCGAAGTCGCACGCGGGTCCGCGCTGCACTCCCCGACCGGCCGGACCCTCGAGCTCGAAGCCGGCGACGACGGCCTGACCGCGTACGTGTGGCGGACCCGTCTGGAAGGCGGCGAGCCTGTCGGCACCGCGCCGCGGCTGGAGAACGAGCTGTGGAACACCGAAACGCAGCTGCACGGCTTCACCGGCACCGGCGAAGTACCCGCCGACGAGCGCACCGCCGTGATGAACTTCCTGTTCTGGCCCGGCACCGGCAGCGCGCGGCTGTGCCTGCACTGCGGGATCCAGGAGCCGGGACAGATCTTCAACGTCCACCAGCACCCGGACAGCGAAGAGGCCTTCATCGCCTTCGAAGGCGAAGGCCAGATGTACCTGATCGACCGCTGGCACGACGTCTCCCCCGGCGACGTGCTGTTCGCCGCGCCCGGCGTGCCGCACGGCACCCGCAACCCGGAATCTGCCACGCGGCGGTTCGCCACCTGTGGCGGTCCCACCCCGTTCGACCCTGTCCTCTACGCCCGGGCGGGCGTTTCCGCGGAGGTGAAGTAGTCCTCATGTGCCGGATCTACGGACACCTGGGCGGGAACCTGGCGCACCACCACCTGCGCGCGGTTTCGGCGCTGCAGCGGCACGGCGGCCCGGATGCCCGCTTCAGCGCCATCGGGGACAGCTGGGCTCTTGGCAACAACCGGCTGGCCATCATGGACCTCGACGGCGGCGAGCAACCCTACCGCCTCGGCCGCGACATCAAGGTCGTCTTCAACGGTGAGATCTACAACCACGCCGAGCTGCGCTGCAAGCTGCACGCGGCGGGATACGTGTTCCACGACCACTGTGACGGCAACGTGCTGCCCGCGCTGTACCACAAGTACGGCCTGGACTTCGTCGACCACCTCGACGGGATGTACGCCATCGCGGTGCTCGACCTGCGGGCGGAGCCTAAGCTGGTGCTCGCGACCGACGACGCGGGCATGAAGCCGCTGTACTACCACGAAGACCCGGCAAAACAGGAGCTGCACTTCTCCTCGGAGCTGCCCGCGCTGCTGAGCGTCCCCGGCGTGCAGTGGGCGCGGTGGGAGGAGGGGCTCGACAGCTACCTGACCACCAAGACGCCGTTCGGCGAGCGGACGATGTTCGAGCGGGTCCGGGTGCTGCCGCGGGCGGTCACCGCCGTCTACACGCGCTCGAGCGGGCTGAAGATTTCGCGGCGTGCGGAAAGCCAACTCCCGGCCGCCGACGGAGGCAGCCTGGAGGCGGCCGGGACCCGGGTGCGCGACATCCTGCGCACAGAGACCCATCGGCTCGCACTGGCCGACGTGCCGATCTCCACGATCACCAGCGGCGGCCTCGACTCGAGCCTGGTGACAGCGCTGCTGGCGGAGAAGGTGCCGCACGTGCACGCGTTCAACATCGCCTACACCGGTGACTGGCCGTTCGACGAAAAGAAGTATGCCCGCGAAGTCGCCGCCCGCTGCGGCGCGACCTACCACCAGATCGAGGCGGACCCGGCAACGTTCCCGGACCTGCTCGAGGAGGTCGTGTGGCACCTGGGCCAGCCGAACGCGGACCCGATCACGCTCAGCACCTACCTGTTGTTCAAGGGCGTGCACGACGCCGGGTTCAAGGTAGCGCTCTCCGGTGACGCGGCGGACGAGATCTTCGGCGGCTACAACAGGATTCGCGACGCGCTGCTCGGCACCGAGGACTGGCCGAACGGGTACGTGGAGGCGCTCGCCGCGGTGCCGTCGGCACTGCGCGACCGCCTATACACCGACGACTACCGGGACCTGCTGCGGCAGCGAGGCACCGAAGCCGAGCGGATCGAGAACCGCCTGCGTGCCGCCGGCGGCGACCGGCTGGCCGCGATCACCGAGTTCGAAGTGGACGAGCGGCTGCCCGCCTACCACCTGCGCCGGGTCGACCACCTCAGCATGGCGCACGCGGTCGAGGTGCGGCTGCCGTTCTGCCAGCGGTCGGTGACCCGGCTGGCGCGGCGGCTGCCCACCGAGCACCGGGTGCGCGGCCAGGAGGTCAAGCGCGCGCTCTACGCGGCCGCTCGCGGCCTCGTTCCGGATTCGGTGCTGGAGCGCCCGAAGCAGCCGTTCACGCTGCCGATCACCGCCATGCTCGCGGCCGGGCAGCCGCTGCACGCCTACGCCCGCGACGTGATGTGCGGCCCGGCGCTCGCCCGTGACGGGCGGCTGGACCCGAAGGCAGTCGCGAGGCTATTCGACGCCCAGACCGCCCGGCCCAGCGACGGATCGGCGCTGGCCATCTGGGCGCTGCTCATCCACCGGATCTGGTGCGAGCAGTTCGGCCGCGCCGGCGCCGAGGAAAGGAGGGCCGCCTGATGCTGGCCCACATCGCCCACGCGCACGGCAGCCCGAGCTCCACGCTGGTGCTGCCGGCCGAGCAGCTGCCATCGTCGGAAGAAGCGCTGTCCCGCGCGCTCAGCGACGGCGTCGCCTGGCTCGCCGGCCACGGACTGTCCGCGGTCACCAAGATCGCGCTGGTATCGGCGTCCGAACACCCGCTGTTCGACCTCGACTACCGGTTCGTCCAGGTGATTCCCGGCGATCCCGTGCGGTTCGACTTCCGCGGCAGCTGCGGGCACTCGGTGCTTTCGTCGGTGGTCGTGGCCGCAAGGCTCGGCTGGCTGCCCCGGCTCGCCCCCGGCCACCGCACGCGCGTGCGCGTCCTCAACACCGATGACCACGTGGTGTGCGAAGTCGACGAGTGCGTCCGCGACCGCACGACGTTCACCGCGCACTTCCTCAACCATCCCGCGGTGCCGCTGCGCGAGCTGCTGCCGTTCGGCGAGCCGACCACGGACCTGCCCTACGAGGACGGCATGATCCGGGTCAGCGCGGTCTCGGTGGGGAACCCGTACCTGTTCCTGTCCGGCCACGACCTCGGCGTCGGCACCCCGGAGGAGCTCTTCGCCGCCGGAGAACCGCTGTTCCGCACGATGACCGCGATCCGCCGCTCGGCCGCGCACCAGTACGGCTACCCCGTCGAAGGCGCGTTCCCGAAGGTGGCCGCGGTCCTGCCGGACGGAGAAGACGGCCTCGCGGTGCGCGCGGTGTCCGTGCCGTCCTGGCATCCGACGATCGCGCTGACCGGCGCCGTCTGCCTCGGCGCGGCCCGCCGCATCCGCGGCACCATCCCGTTTCAGCTCGCCGGCGGTGAGACCGGGCGCACCGCGCCGCTGCGGATCCGCACCGCGGGCGGCTGCACCACCTCCGCCGCGGCGGTGACCGGCCACGACCGCGACAGCGAACTGGCCTGGGTCAGCGTCCCGGAGAAGGCGGTGTCGTTCACCGGCACCGTGTCCATCGACTCGTTCGAGCCCCACGTCCAGAAGGAGGACTCGTGCCTGCTGTCGATCTGACCGCGCCCACGCGCCTCGGCGTCGACGAGCTGATCGACGTGCTCGACAAGCACGCCGCCGCGGCCGACGAGGCCGGGCGGCCGGAGCCCGAAGTGCTGGCCGCGCTGCGTAACTCGCCGCTGCCCGGCCTGATCGTCCCCCGCCGCTACGGCGGGGCCGGAGCCGGTTCCCTGGAAGCCAACCGGATGATCGCGCGGATCGCCCGGCACGACCCGTCGACCGCGATCATCGCGTTCCAGCACCTGGCCGTGTGCAGCCGGATCGCTGAGTGGGGCAGCGACGCCCAGCGCGCCGAACTGCTGCCGAAGCTGGCCTCCGGTGCGTGGCTGGCCGCCTCGGCGTGGAGCGAATCCGGGGCGGGCGCGGCGAAGAAGAACTTGGCCACCGTGGCCGACGAGCTGCCCGGCGGCGGCTGGACGGTCAGCGGCGGCAAGGCGTTCACCACCGGCGCCGGCGTCACCGACGTCTACCTGGTGCTCGCGCAGACCACCCCGGTGACCGACGACGACGGCTCGGCGTACGGCTCCGCGGGGCAGAGCTTCTTCCTCATCCCCGCGACCAATCCCGGCATCGAGCCGGACCTGAGCCTGGACCTGGTCGGCATGCGGGCCTCGGCGACCGGGTTCGTCGAGCTGAAGGACTGCCGGCTCGGTCCGGAGGCGCTGCTCGGGCCCCGTGACGCCGCCAGCACGATCATCGCCGGCGTCCGGCGGTCCGGGGCGACGCTCGGTGCGGTGTCGGTCGGCATCGCCGAAGCCGCCTGGGACCTCGGCTTCCAGGCGGCGCAGCGGAAGTCCCTGCTGGACCTGCAGGCCGTCCGGCACCGGCTGGTGGACTTGCGCGGGCAGGTGGAGTCCGCCCGCGCGCTCGTCGAACGGGCCGGCCGCCGCGACGGCGATGACCCCGGCGAGGTGACGCTGCACAGCAAGATCCACGCCTCCCAGGTGGCCGAGGAGGTCGTCGCGGCGGTCGCGCGGCTGCTGGGCAGCACCGGGTACGTGGTGACCCACCCGATCAACCGGATGGCCCGCGACGCCCGCGCCGTCGCGCTGATGGGCCCGACCAACGACCTGAGCCGAGAGCTGGTGAGCCTGTCATGGGCCGCATGAAGAACTACGACCTCATCGTGCGGGGCGGCCGGGTGACCGGACCCGACGGCGTCCGCGTCGCCGACATCGCCGTCACCGGCGGAAAGATCGCCGACGTGCTCCCCGCCGGCAGCGGTGTGTCCGGGACCGAGGAGATCGACGCGACCGGCCGGCACGTGCTGCCCGGCCTGATCGACTCCCACGTGCACTTCCGCACGCCCGGCCTGACGCACAAGGAGGACTGGGCGCACGCCTCACGCGCGGCGGTGGCCGGTGGCGTCACCACGGTGTTCGACATGCCGAACACGCGCCCGGCGACGTTCACCCCGGCCGACGCGCGCGCCAAGGACGCCGAGATCCGCGGCACCAGCCTGGTCGACTACCGTTTCCACGCGGGCGTCAACCCCGACGACGTCTCGTCGCTCGAGGCGTTCTCACCGGTCGAGGCGATTACCGCGAAAGCGTTCCTGACCGGGCACCACACCGCGCCGCACGTGCTGCGCGACCCGGCACGGCTCGACGAGCTGTTCGCCGTCGCCAAGCGCAAGGGGCTGCGGCTTCTGTTCCACGCCGAGGACGACGCGGTGTTCCGGCTGCTGGACCAGTGGCAGGGCGAGCCCGCGAGCTACCGCGAATACGAGCGGTTCCGGCCGCGTTCGGGCGGGATCGTCGCGGTGGCCAAGCTGATCGAGCTGGCCCGGCGGCACGGCACGCCCGTGCACGTGCTGCACGTGTCGAGCCGCGAGGAAGCGGACCTGCTCACCGCGGCCGGCGCGACCGGGCTGCCGGTGACGTGGGAGGTCACCGCGCACCACCTGTCGTTCACCGCGGCCGACACCGCCCGCTACGGCGCCCGGATCCGGCTCAGCCCGGCCATCCGGGAGCAGGCCGACCAGGACCGGCTCTGGGACGCGGTGCTGCGCGGCGAGGTGTCCACTGTGGGCAGTGACCACGCCCCGCACGCATTCGAGGACAAGGTCCTGGACGCGCCGGACGCCCCGCCCGGGCTGCCGGGGGTGCAGGAACTGTTCCCGGCGCTCTACACCGGGCTGCGCCGCCGGGTGCCGGACGCGACCCCGGACGAGCTGCTGCCGATCGTCACCCGCCTCATGGCGACCGAGCCCGCCCGCCTGTTCGGGATCGCCGACCGCAAGGGGACGATCGCTCCCGGCCTCGACGCCGACCTGGTGCTGTTCGACGCGGCGCGGCACTGGTCTTTCGGCCCGGGCGACATCCAGTCCAAGTGCGGCTGGACGGCGTACGCGGGCTGGCTGTTCACCGGCCGCGTCGAGCGCACGATCCGGCAGGGACGCACGGTGTTCTCCCGTGCCGGCGGCTTCGGCGCCCCCGACGGCGAGTGGCTGACGCCGTCTGCCGTGGGAGCCCTCCGATGACCGCGGCGCTGCTCGACGAATTCAAGGATGCGATGGCAGCGCTGGCCGGCGGCGTGTGCGTGGTGACCGCGGTCGCCGACGACGGCACGCCACGCGGGTATGCCGCGACGTCGGTAACGTCGGTGTCGATGCACCCGCCGCTGTTGCTGGTCTGCCAGGCCAAGACGTCGGGTTCCTACGGCGTGTTCTCCCGCTGCACGCATTTCGGCGTCAACGTGCTGACGGCGGAGCAGGCCGAGCTGGCGGCGTTGTTCGCGACACCGGGTGCTGACCGGTTCCGCGGCACCGGCTTCGAGCCGGGCGAGCACGGCACGCTGCTGCACCCGGAGGCGCTGGCGACCGTCGAATGCCACCGTCGCGACACCGTCGACGCGGGCGACCACGGCCTCCTGCTGGGCGAGGTGTGCGCGGTGCGCACCCGGTCCGGCGACCCCCTCGTCTACCACGGCCGGCGCTACCAGCGCGTCCAGCCCGTCTGAACGATTCCGGAGGTAACCGATGTTCGAGATCCCCGACCGCCCGGGCCCGGCCCCACGCACCCGCGGCCCGATCCCGCACGGCCAGCTCAACCAGGTCGCGCCGACGACACTGCAGGAAGAGCTGTGGCAGCGGATGCGCTCGTTGGCGGGCGTGTACGTCGCGCCGACCCACGTACCGTACCCGGAGGCCAGGGCGATCCACCTGGCCCCGGAGTTCGGCACCGGCCCGGCCGACGCCTTCATCAAGAACAGCCGCGAATTCGCCCACCTGCACCCGCAGCAGGACGGCAGCCTGCACATGACCTTGCCGTCAACGGTGAAGAAGATCGTGACGGAGGCGGGCTGGGGTGTACCGCATCCGATCCAGAACACTCAGCTCGTGTACGGCCCGCGCGACCGCGACGAGATCGAGGTGGTGTGGCGGGTGCTCCTGCAGTCGTACGACTACGCCCGCGGGCGAGTGCCGGAGTAGCTCCCGTCCTGACCGTGCGATGGATGCGAGGTGCCCCCGTCGTCCGGAGGTCGGGTCAGGGGCCCAGAGTGTGTGACGAGCTGCCCGTGCCGGCCGGATTCGGCCGGCACGGGCACGGAGGTCAGGTGCAGGCGGCCAGGTGCATCGCCTCGAGGTACCCCCACCGTCCGGAATTCGGGGCATACCCGAGGATCCAGGCCGTCGGGGCGTGCGTCCCGCAGTGGGCCGTCGTGATGCGGAACTCGTCGCCCTCGCGGACGTTGCCGATCACGAACGACTGCGGGGCGCTGCGCAGCGAGCCCGCACTCGTGGCGTGGATCGTGGCCACCGAGTCACCGTCGTGCGCCGGCTGGAACGGGATGGGGACCACGGCGTCGTGGCTGTCCAGGCCGTGCAGCTCCGGGATCCGGGCGCCGTGGGTATCCTTCGCGAACCCAGGATCCACACAGCTCGAAGGCGTGAAACCCCAGTGGATGGCCGCGTCGGACCGGGCGTAGTCCAGCACGAGCGCGTAGCCGTTGACGGTGTAGCGCACCCCGAGGTGGTACGGGGTGCCGTCGGCGGTGGCGCGATCTTTGACCCAGTGGCGGTCCGGCACACCGGTCTTCGGGTAGTTCTCGTAGATCGTGCAGGACGCCTGGGTCAGGGTCGCCGAGGTGGTGTAGTGGGTCTCGTCGTCAGCCGCCTGCGCGGGCGAGGCCGCGGTGACGAGGGCGACGGCGAGCGCGGTGGTGAGGGCTGCGGCGCGCATCAGTCCTGCGGTCCCGTGCAGACGTAGTCGTGGTCGACGTACCCGTCGATGCGGCCGTGCTGCTGGGCGGCCGGCCCGTCGAGCACCGCCGGCGCGTAGCCCTTGATCCAGCCGCCGGGCGTGGTCGGCGCCAGCCGGTGGAACGTCTGGCTGTGGAAGATCGTGCCGACGATCTCCCCCACCGGCTGGGCGCGGACGTAGGTGTCCTGAGCGTGGCAGACGTAGAGGACGTCTTCGCTGGCTTGCGCGGCCGGGGCGGTGTTCAGCGCGGTGGCCAGCCCGCCGGCCAGCACCGCGGCCGCGAACGTGATCTTGCGGTTCATGCGGAGTTCCTTCCGGTCAGCCCAGGCAGGCGCGGGTGGTGAAGTACCACTGGTCGACGTGGAAGACCACGACGCCGCGCGGGCCTTCGAACGGGGTCTTGATGCGGCGGTTCATGGTGCCGCCGCGCGGGACGGAGTCGGCCTGCTCGCCGTAGAACTTGTCGTTGGCCTGGTCGTAGTTGGCGTAGTAGTGCGCGACATCGCAGTGCACGGTCACCGGCTCGGTGATCGACTCGGCCGACGCCGTCGGCGCCGCAGCCGCGATCGCGAGTGCCGACACGGCGACGGCGACACCGCCGGACATCGTTCGGTGTGTCATCTTAGCGATCCCTTCGTGTTATTTTGGATGACAAGCCGACGGTAAAGCTTGTCATCGCAAATAGCAAGTGACGACTTCTGCAGCTACATTGATCGCGTGAGGCAGCAGGATCCGGCGCCGCGGCGGGCGTACTACGGCCTGGCCGAGATCGCGGACGCGCTCGGCCTCAGCCGCCAGCTCGTGACCGTGTGGCGCCGCCGCCGCAGTCACGACATCCCGGAACCGACCGCCGAGCTGTCGTCCGGGCCGATCTGGGAGGGCGCGGTCATCGAGCCCTGGATCGACCGATTGCGCGCCCGGCGTGGCGACGGCGTGGCCGCTCCGATCAGCCCCGAGCTGGCCGCCCGCCTCGCCCGCCGCGTACTGCGGTTGCTCGCCTTGCTGCTGGAAGACCGGCCACGGCCGCAACTGCTCGCCCAAGCCGTCGGCGCGGTGCAGGAACTGGCTCCGGCGGTCGAAGCCACCCTGGATGACGACGACGGCCGCCTCGCCCGCGCCGTGCTCGCCGCACTGGCCGGCGACAGCGCCCCGGCCACTTTCCGGACCCGGCTCGCCGACGTCCTGCCCACGCTCGCGCAGCTGGTCGAGAAGGCGAACGGCGAACGCGCGGACGAAACTGTGCCGAACGGATAACCTTCCCCCTGTGTCCGCATCGCCGCACCCCGTGATCGCCGGCTACCGGCTCGGCCCTGAACTCGGCCGAGGCGGCACCGGAGTGGTGTACGCGGCCACCCGGCTGGCAGACGGCCACGACGTCGCCCTCAAGGTGCTGCGCCCGGAGCTGACGACACAGCCCGGCCACGGCACACGCCTGCGGGAGGAAGCCGACCGCGCCCGCGCAATCAACCACCCCGGCATGGTGCGCATCCTCGACGTCGACCCGGAGACCGGCGCGTGGCTGGCCATGGAGCGCATCGACGGCCCTGACCTGCAGCGCACGCTCGACGACGGACCACTCGACCCCGCAGCGGCCGTCGCGGTCGTCCGGCAGGTGGCGGACGCGGTCGCGGCGCTGCACACCGCCGGGATCGTCCACTGCGACCTCAAACCGGCGAACGTCCTGCTCACCGGGCCGCCCGACGGGCTGCGCGCCCGGCTCACCGACTTCGGTCTCGCCGCCGACGTCTCCACGGTCGACGTCACCCTCGGAACCGGCTCGATGGCCCGAGACGACTGGCTGCGCAGCCTCGATCCCACCGCCGACGAGCCGGCCGAAATGGCCGGTACGGTCACCTACATGGCTCCCGAGCAGTGGCGCGGGGAACGGGCGACGCCTCGATCCGACATCTACGCGCTGGGCGGGCTGCTCTACGCGACCCTCACCGGTCGCCGCCCGTACCCCCAGCGATCGTTGACCGAGCTCGCGCTGGCCGTTGCCACCCATCAGCCACCGGTGCCCAGCCGATCCGGTGCTCCGGCCGCGTTCGACGCCGTCGTGCAGCGAGCCATGGCCAAGGATCCCGCGCAACGCTACGCCGACGTGCCCGCCTTCATCGCCGCGCTCACCGACGCTGCCGAAGGTCGCCGCGTCGCCCGTGCCGGAACGTCCCGTCGCCGGTGGATCATGGTCGGCATCGGCCTGCTCGTAGTGCTCGCGGCGGCCGGCGGCTACGCATTGCTGCGGCCCACACCCGACTCGTCGGCGTCGGTGACCAGGTCCGAATGTGCGGAGTCGGCCACCTTGCGCGACCAGCCCGGAGGCCACGGCCGCACGATCGGCCAGCTCCGCCGCGGCGACGTGGTCACCCTGGACCACCACCAGGACTCCGGTTCCTGGTCCTACGTCCACACCACCGACGGCAAGGCCGGCTGGGCCCTGAACGAATACCTCCGCGCGGCGTGCTGAGGCGGCCTCCGGACAGAGCTGCGGGAGGGCTCGGTCCGGGAACTACAGTCAAATCGCCACGGTCTGTCCGGCAATAAGGAATCGACAGGCACTTTCGAGTCCGGCGGACGCCGCGAGGGCCCGCATTCAGCACACGGACTGAACCGCAGCCGGAGACCATCGGTTGCGCCGTGCAGGCCCCTCACCAGTTGCGGCTCGAGCCCGGCCACGCCGAGCGCCTTTTCCCCAGTCGAGCACTACCCTCGTCCAGTTCCTCGTGCAGAATTGCGTCGACGCGGCGCGCGGCGCGCTTGAAAGCGATGGCCACCCCGGTCACCGCTATCACCGAAGTCATCACCCACCCAGCGGCCGTTGACTGCGACCATACGAGCAGCAACGCTCCCACCATCGCGATCATCAACGGCAATGCGCCGGCCCAGCCTTCGATCCGCAGGGGAAGCACACGCCCGATCGATGACAAGCTCATCAGCGACCACCTTCCAGCGAGCACGACGTGGACGGACGCCGCACACCCGACCAGACGCCGAAGCCGTGCGCATTGTTACAGCCGTCATCGCTTGAAGCACGGGCGGAATGCGGCACGTTGCGTTGCCGCGTGCCGGCCGGCTCACGTTCTTCTCGGGGACCGAAATCGACGACGGTCACGGTGTAAAGCGGCGAGCATGCCGATCCGAATTTCCTTTCGCCCGAAGTACCGCAGCGACCGTGACGCGGCCTTCAGAAGCACCGCAGTGCCGTTGGTCGAGGCGCGGCGGCAGTGACGCGGCTCAGGTCGGGGCCGAACCAGTCGAGGCAGACCACCATGGCGTCATCGGCGGTCCCGGCGGCTGCGCGGCGGAGAGCCAGGTCGGCCAGAACCGCGCCCGGAACCCGCGCCGCGGCGAGTTCGGCGGTGTCGATGACCGTGCGGACGAGGCCGGATTCGCCGTAGAGGTCGCCGGTGGGGCCGATGGCGTCGTAGACGCCGTCGCTGACGAAGACCAGCCGGTCACCGGGAGCAGCCAGCAGCAGAGCGGTGACGTACTCGCGCCCGTCGTAGTGGCCGTGCAGGGCCTGGTCGGCGTGGGCGGGACACCTTCGTGGCGTAGGTCAGCAGCCGGTGGTGGCCCACTGCGATCGAGGTGCCCAGAGCCAGTCCAGCGGCGACGTCGCCGGGCCAGTGCACCGGGTGCGCAGCCGTCCGTAACAAACCACGGCCGTCAACGGCAGCGTGATCAGCGCAGTCGAGGGTGCGATCAACGCGGTCGCCGTGGTGAACGCCGCTGCGACAGTGGCGTGGTTGGAGGGGAACGAGGAGGAAGTCGGATTTTCCGGCAGCGCCCGCCGCGCTGCGACGGCGTCCGCTTGGGGCCGACGTCGCGGCAGCAGCCATCCAGCTTTAGCGAGGTCACCGCGACTGAGCGGTCGTGAGCCGGGCCGCCTCCGCGGCCATGTTCCACAGCACCTCCGGCTGACTCCGGAAGCCGCTATCCTGGCTACGCCAGAGACGACAACCAACAGGCGGATGGGCACCACAGCTCGGTCACCGTGACCGTTCGAAGCGGGAATACGTAGATGAGCACAACTACCGAACCCCACGACCACGGCATCGAATCAGCCTCAGGAACGGCGACCGAACCGATGAAGGTGCGGGCACCCGCCGAGCTCAACGCCGACGCCGCCGCGCAGCTCGCCGCGTCGGCGCTGGCCGGTCCACCCGGCGCCGCCATCCTGATCGATCTCACGGCGGTTGACAGCTTGAGCCTCGAATCAGCGGCCGTGCTGATGACCCTGACCCGCCGGTGCCACGCCGAAAGCCGACCGTTGGCGATCACCACCTCGGCACCCGTCCACCGGAAGCTGACCCTGCTGGGACTGGACAACGTGCTTCCCTTACAACCTCCAGCCTGAGCCAGCGTGGAATGAACGGCCTTGGCGGCCGATCACCCCGAACGCAGAAGCGAACCGCTACAGGCTTACGGCCCTGGCGAACGCCCTCCCGAAGGGACAGACTGGACGGCAAGTCACCAGACAGCGGGCCACGGCCCTGGTTTCGTGGCCCAGGCCAGCGGACGGTTCAGCCACGAGCCCACCGCCGGCCGCCCAGCCCGCCCTCCGGGGGGCGCACAATCGGTAAGGCAGCCGACATGCTCGCTGCTCTGAACTAGGGTTCGCGGGCCCAGGTCATCGTCACGGTCGTGCCGGCAGCGCTCGTTTCAACCGCTGCCTCGTCGGCCAGTTCACGGATCAGCGGCAGACCACGACCGCCACCGCCGACGGCATCGCCGTGGTCGGTGCCGGTGGCGGCCTGATCGGCCCGATGCGGTCGCGCTGGGAAAGCTGGCTGAACAAGGCCGAGCACGAGATCCCGCGGATGCGCGAGCACGCCGATGCCCAGGGCGGAGTGTCCGGCCAGGCGCGCCGCCAGGCCGAGCAGGCCCAAGGGGAGTTCGCCCGCGCCGCCACGCCCGCCGGCCCGGCTCAGGGCCAGGCCGCCGCTACCCCGCCGACCAGCCCGATCCCGGCCGCCGGACCCGCATCCGGAGCCAGCGGCCTCGACGGCGGGACGACGTACCTGCGGGCCGAAGGCCAGTTCCACCAGGGTCCGCCGGAGCAGGACGGGCCCCACTACCCCACCCGCTGACCGACGCTGCCGGCGGGAGTTCGTGTGCGGCCCACGTCCGCACACGAACTCCCGCCCGGCATCGGGTTTCAGCATCAGACGCATCGGGCATGCTCTCCCCAAGTCATGCACTTGTCTGTGGGAGATTTACGGAGACGGCCACGATGACCACCACCGCTTCCGGCACCGACCTCGCGGACAACGGCGACAACGACGATGTCGACAACCAATCCGCCGAGCCTCGCGAAGCACTAAACGACCTGCACGCAAATATCCTGCGCCTGCAGCACGACATCGACGGGCACCTGCACCGCCGCGCGACTCGCTTCGGCGGTGAAATCCGCACCGAGGCTTCCTGATCACCGTTCGATCACGGCCCTGCCCACCGTGGTAACCGGCTATCGGGGGCGCGCGTTGCTCCTGGAGCAGGTGAAGCAGCCCGCCTGGCCCTGACCACGAGCACGGGAGCACCACCGCCATGGCCACGCCGCCGCGCCGGGTCACCCTGCGAACCGAACACCGCAGCGTGACTTTGTCCCCGCACGACTCGACCGGCGGTCGATGCGAGCAGACCACCGTCTTCTATGCCGGGATGCTGCTGACCCGTCTCGAGGGCGACGTCCCGGCTGCAGAGGTCTGGTTGCCGATGGGCGAGGAACCGACCTTCGCCGACGACGAGACACTCATCGCCGCCCTGCACGAGGCCATGCGCTGGACACGTGCGCACGTCGACGACAAACCCAGCTGACCGGCTCGGCACGTCAGCCCAGGAGTCCTTCCTGGATGCCGCTGACTCCCTTCAGCACTGCGGGCGGCGAAGCCGTCGGGCCGCGCCACTGGCATGTCATGGTCATCCCGCAGTTCGACGGTGCGGGCGCCGAGCTGACGCTGCCAGCGAGGCGCACAGACCCTGTCGCGCAGGGTGAGGATGACAGGGGCCGGGATGCCCCTGCAGCGACGCAACGCGGTCTCGCAGCTCATACCAGCTGACCGCCCCCGCCATCATCAGCACGCCACCGACCGTGGTATGCGCGAGTTCGCTGCTCACCCACGGCCCACGACGTCTACGAGCCGGTGATGGGCGAGAAGCGGTTGCGCGCCGTCCAGACGCCGGCCAGACACCTGAACTGGGCAGTGTCGTCGTATTAGCCCGGTCCTCGACCAGCCTTGCTCCTTAAAGGTAGGTCCTACTGTTGCGTTCCATAACCCACACGTAGTACCACTTGTCCTCGCGCAGAGTCCGTAGAGAGTTGTCGGCGAAAGCGTGGATGATACTCCACGCGCTGCCGGTGCCGGCACCGAAAGCGGTGACCGCCGCCGCTAGCGCGGGTCATACACAGCCACGAGCACCGCACCGACCGAGCCGACAACCGCACCGGTGACCGCGACCGCTCTCTTGCGGCGCACCTTGTGCATCTCCGCATGCGCCGACCGGACCCGGTCCTTGATCTGCAGGCCCAGCTTGACAAGTTCACGTTCGGATTGAACCGCGTTGAGCGACTCGTCCATCTCCAGAAAACTCAGACGCAGGAAATCGCGAAACGCTGAGAATGAATTGAACTCCCCCATCGTGATCTTACTGAACTGCCGCAGCCCGACCCCTTCAATGAACGGAAGCTCCACTCGTAGCACTGGCCGCACAAGCTGACTCTTGATCGGCTCGACGCCTGACGCGTTCACCGCCCGCCGGTCACGAACGAGGAAGTCGATGGCCGACGTTGGCAACTCTGGCTCCACCTCGCACTCCTCACCACGCCACGATCTGCGATAGGAGAAGGTCGTGTAACTGGGCAAGTACCATGCCACCCCAGCCTTGAGCAACGGCTGCGCGTCCAGTAACCACCGGCCCAAACCCTCAAGGTCGGAGCACCTCATCCCGACCCGCACGCTCTTGCCGGACTGAAGGAGGTCCTCGAAGACGTACCCAGGAAGGCCCACGCTTTGCTCGATCATCATCGGTGCCACTACACGAGCCACTTCCCGGATCCGATTAAGGGCAGCCAGGCCAACGTTGCGTAGTCGCGGTGTTACTCGCGTCCAACCGGTGCCATTGCTCGACCAAGACATTGGGCCGGCCTGCCCAGGCATCCGATAGCAGCAGCGTATCCGACACCAACGTCGCACGTTTGGTCAGAAACTCGAAATCGTTCACGTCGGCCGCAATGCCAACGTTGAACCGGGACCGAGACAGGCTTTCCGCATCCCTCACATTCTCCGTCGCCGCATCCCACATGAGCCGGCCGTACTCCTCCGCCACCCACTGTGACCCCGAGCGCCAACGGCGAGACGACGGCATGAACGGCAACATCGCGCCGAATACCTCTTCCGCATGATAGAGGGCTCCTTGAGCCTTGATGGCGCCGAATACATTCCACATCCGGCGCGCGACGACCTCATCTTGCACGACCTTGCCGCGACGGGGCATACCCACGGATCGTAGTCGCTCACCCGCGAACCCGGCCTCCCTACCGGCCGAGCCCACCGAGCGTCCGCTGGCCAGCCGCCACCGCCGACTCGGCGGCGGCAGCTGCCGCCGCAGCTCCTCGACTGGATCGTGAGTTCTGCTGGCCGGAGAGGCCTCCGCGTGCGTCCCGACGGTCGACCTATTCGCTGGTCGTCGACCGTTTCCCGCCGAGGAATTTGACGTAGGCGGACAGATCACCAGCCGCTTGCGTGACGGCGTTGCTCAGGTCGTTCGTGCCCTCGACCGCCTCGGCCAGTAAACCCCAGGTGCAAGAGCGGAGGCGAGACGAGCTGTAGGCAGATTGACTGGATGCCGCTCCGCGACACGCGGGGCTCGGTCATCCCCCTCACCCTAGATCGAAGGCACCTCACCACGACGGTGCACGGCAGATACAGGGTGCGCCACCGCGTCACAGTCAGTCGGAGGCGACACCACGTTCCGCCGACAGATCCCGCTCCCTCTCGTCCAGTACGTGTTCAGCCACGAAGAACCGCGCCGCATCGTGGTGCAACCCGGTTAGCAGGCCGGTCAGCTCGCCACGCCGAGTGCCCTGAACTACCTCGTTCATCATCACGCCGGTATCGCCCACCAGCAGGCGAGGCGATCCGACGCGCACCATCGGCGACGTCATCTCGGGCCGAGCCCTGGACCTGCAAGCTGGGCACCCGTGACGGCCAGCCGCTGACCGACCCGAACAGCCTGCTGCGACGGTTGCTTCCAGCGTCGCAGGACTTATCCGGTATCTGTGACGTTTATGGTCACGGACGGTCTGCCGGTTCAGTCTCGACGCCGGCTACCACGTCATCCTCGAGGGCATCCTCAGCGCCGCCCGGTACGGGCCAATCTGCACCAGCTGGGCGCCGACCATCGCGGCCGCACCACCTTCTTCTACTTCGACGTACCGTTCTCCGAAACCGTCCGCCGCCACACCACGCGCCCGCAGGCCAGCGAGTTCACTCCCGAGGACATGCGCGGCTGGTACGCCACCAGCGGCCGGCTGGGCATGCCCGACGAGCAGATCATCGCCAGCTCCTCATCGGTGGACGTTTCGGTCGCCCGGATCATGGTCCACATGGACGGAGAATGATGGCGGGGTAGACCGCGGGCTGGCGCGGAGGACCGAACTGGCCCGACACCGTCACCTCCTGGCACCGCGCCGCCGACACGTCTTCCAACCGTCGCCCGGCCAGTACGAGTTCGTCGACACCTAGCTGCTCACCGCGGAGGTCTGGGTGGTGATGCGCGCGCAGGACTGGCTGACGGACCAGCCGCCCACGCTGCGCCCCGCCGGCGACCAGCCGAACTAGCCGTTGCCGGGCAGGCGGTCATCCAGCAGATCAGCGGCGTGCAGGTTCAGCGCGATGGCGAGGCGCCACAGGGTCTCCAGGGAGATGTTGCCGCCGTGCTCCGCCCTGCTGATGTTGCCTCGATCCACGCCGCTGAGCGCGGCGAGCTCGATCTGGGTCAGATCTGCCCGTCGGCGCGCGGCTCGCAGACGCAAGCCCGTCGCCGCGAGGTGCTGCTCTAGCTTGTGATCGGGCGGGCCGTCGTCGCGCTGGTTCATCGCCCGAGGACCTTACCGGGCCGGACGATCATCCCCGAGTTTGTCGGATATCTTGCACAAAATGTCGAGCATAACCTACATTCGATCAGGTGACGCCTTCACCACCTGCAACCTCACCCGCGTTGCTGAGTCACTGGCGCGACCTCAGCATCCGGGCCGAGCGCCGCGGCCCGCTGGCCGTGGCCACGGACTCCACGCACGCCGGCATCGAGGTGCGGCCCGGCGTCCGCCTTATCGGTCACGGCCACCTTGTCGCAGTCCTCGACGGACGCGACCTCGTCGACCTCCTTGTCGAAGGTCCCCGCGCCCTGCGAACCCTCATTGACGCCTTCTCCGCCGAGTGGAACGCGCACTCGCCGATGGGTGCCTGGTGCCGCGAGTGCGCACGGCCCGTGCCGTGCCCGACCCGGACGCGGCTGGCCAGCATCCTGGCGGCCGGCTCCGGTGGTGTGGCGTGACCACCGCCCACGTCTCCCGCGCCGCGATCGACAGCCCGGTCTCCACCGGCCTCGCGGTCGCCGTCCTCGCGCTCAATCTGAGGCCCGCCGTCACCAGCATGGGAGCGCTGCTCGCCCACCTCGAGACCGCGGCAGCTCTGTCGCCGACCGTGGCCGCGACGCTGGTCGCCTTGCCGACCTGGTGCTTCGCGGTCGGCGGTGCGACGGCGTGGCGGCTGCGGGCCCGGTTAGGGATCCGCGCCGTCGTCGCCTGTTCCCTCGGCGTCCTCGCCGTCTCGCTGATCGCCCGGACGTTGCCCGGCGACGTCGCCATCGTCGCCGGCACCACCGCAGCATGCCTCGCCATCGCGGTCCTCGGGACGCTGCTGCCGGTCATCGTCCGCACAGCGACCCCCGGCTCCGCGGCCTGCTACACCGCCTGCCTCGGCGCCGGATCCGCGGTCGGCGCGCTGCTCACGCCGACCGGGGTGGCGTGGCAGCTCGGGCTCGGCTGCTGGGCGCTGCTGGCCGCGATCGGTCTCCTCGTCTGGCAGGGCACAAGCCGCCACTTAGCAGCGGCGGCGCCAGCTGCGTGGGTCAGCCCCCGGGCGCTGACCCCGCGCGGCACCATCGCCACCCTGACCGTCCACTTCGGACTGTTGTCTGCGGTGACGTTTCTGTTGATGGGCCGGTTGCCGGCGATCCTGCACACCGCCGGACTCACCCAAGCCGAGGCCGGGTACCACTTCGCCGCGGTCATGGTGCTGGGCGTCCCGGTCTCCCTTGCGGTCCCGTACCTCGCTCGTCGCGTCCGGCACACCCCGCCGGCCGTGGGATTCGCCGGAGCCAGCATCGCTGGCGTCACCGGCCTGCTGATCGGCCCCGCCACCGTCACCTGGCTCTGGACTGGGCTGCTCGGCATCGGCCTCGGCGCCCTCGCGCTCGCTCTGGTCGACCTGGGCCATCGCACCGGCGACGACCCCGACACCACCGCCGCGCTGTCGTCGGTCGTCCAGGGCCTCGGCTACACCCTCGCCGGCGTCCTGGCCCTCGGCATCGGCCTGCTCGAAACCGCCACCGGCACCTGGACCTGGCCGCTGTTCGCGCTCGTCGTCGCCCTCGTCGGCCAGGCCGTCACCGGAACCACCATCGGCGACGTCCGCGCCGCCCCGACCTCACCGGAGGTCCGCTGATGCCCGCAATCGAGCTCTACCGGGTCGTCCGCGCGGACGACATCCACGATCTCAAGGCCGGGCAGGTGGTCGAGGTCGTCCGCAACGCCGGTCCGCAGATGTTGGACGACGTGATCCGCGGCTGGGTCGAGCAGCTCACCGCTCAAGCGGTGCTCAGCGCCGGAACCGCGATCGCCGTCCACGGCGAGACCGCGACCATCCGCCAGCCCCGACAGCCCGAGCCCGATTTGACGCTCGGCGCCGGGGACTGGCTCGTCCACACCCGCACCCGCCTGCTCGTCGTCACCGACGACGCCTTCCACGAGGGCTTCCGCAGCCTGTTGCGCAGCCGCGCCTGAACACCCGGTTCGTCCCCTCCCCACCACCCTCGAAGGAGCGCACGCGTGCGCAACGCGAAACGCAACGCCCTCACCACGACCCTCGCGGCCGCACTGGCCCTGACCTCCAGCTGCAGCGCCCTCGGCGGGGACAAGCCCGCCGACGTCGCGGGCAGCCCACTGGAGACCTCCGGGCTCACGGTGTCGATCATCAGCACGGTCGACCTCGCCCCACTCTGGGCCGCCCAGGACGCCAGCTACTTCGCCGCCGAAGGCCTCAACGTCAAGATCGACGTCGCGCAGTCCGGCGACAAGACGATGACGAAGGTCATCGCCGGCGAAGCCAACATCGCCCTGACCACCTGGACGCTGCTGTTCAAGGCCCAGAGCGAAGGCGTCGCCGACTTCCGGCTGGTCGCCGACGCCACCACGGCCACGCCGAAGAGCAACAAGATCGTCACCGTCCCGACCTCGCCGGTCAAGCACGTCGAAGATCTGCCCGGCAAGAAGATCGGGATCACCAGCAAGAACGCCGCCTCGGACGTCCTGACGCAGTCGGTGATGCGCGACCGCGGCCTCGACAGGTCCAAGGTCGAGTGGGTGCCGGTGCCGCTGCCGAACATGGCCGACGCGCTGCAGAAGGGCCGGGTCGACGCCGCGTACATGCCGGAGCCGTTCGTCACCGAGTCCGCCCACACCGTCGGCGCCATCCCGATCGTCGACGTCGGCGGCACCGGCAGCACCCAGAACTTCCCGCTCACCGGCTACGCCACCACCGCCCAGTGGGCGCAGGCCAACCCCAAGACGATCGCGGCGTTCCAGCGGGCGATCGCCAAGGGCACCCGCAACGCGCTCAACGACCGCGGCCTCGTCGAACGCCTCGTCGTGAAGTACGCCAAGGTCACCGAGGCCACCGCGGCGCTGATGGAGCTCCCCGGCTACGGCGCCACGCTCGACGCCCGCCGCCTGCAGCGCGTTCCGGACACCCTGCTCCAGCTCGGCATCATCCCGTCCGCCATCGACGCCAGCCGCATGATCGTCCGCCAGCCCACCAGCTGATCAGCGCCACCAAGGTCAACGGCCCACGACACCATCCCCGTCGTGGGCCGTTCTCATCTCCTCGGACGGCACCCGATCACCAGCCAGGTCGGCTTCCCGTTGCGGCTGCTCAAGAACAATCGCGGGCACGGGCAGCGCCACGAGACCGTGTGCCGGCTGGCCAGCACCCGGACAGCTTTCTGGACGTCATCTGCCGACGTGCCAGCTCGGCAGATCACGGGCTTCGACGATTGCTGTAAAGGACGAGGTCGGCGTGTCGGTGTGGGCGAACAGGGCCTCCAAGAAGATCTTCTGCGCTGCCGGATCGTGCCGCGCACGCGATGCCCGGAACATCGCGTCCCGCAGGTCCGCAAGACGGGCGCCGAGGTCGCCGACGTCCGGCTCGCTGTGTCGGGTGTCGATTCGGGACAGGCTCATACTCGGAAGACGATCCGGCGCACCTCAATGCGCGCCCGCGGCCGTTCTTCACCCTGTCGGATCAACAGCCTTCCTCAGTCGACTCGGCCCACGTCGGCCGGACGAGGGCGTTCGTGGGCCTGCCGTGCCGGGTCCGCGGAATTTCGTGGTGGCCGCTTTCGGGCCGGCCGGGTGCTGTCCTCGTCGGTATGACTACCCCTGCCGAGTCGGTCCGGTCACAGGTTCTGCCATGTCACTCCGGCCGGCCGGGCGCCATCCGAGGCCACCAACTCGTGCAGTGCCTTGCGAACTGCTGCCAGGGACACTTCGGCGGTACTCGGGATTTCCCGTTCGTGATTCTGATAGTCGTAAGCCACCAGTTCCGGCGACGTCGCCCCGCTGGCGCTGATAACGCTTCCGTCCGGCCCCGCGTAGCCGACGAAGCCGAACGCCGAGGAGCGCACGCCAATCTGCATAATCGCCCACCGGTCGTCGTCACGGCGAGCGACTTCGGCGATCACGCCGAGCTCGGCCTCGGTCGACTCGGCGACCATCCGATCCAGCAGCTCATCCACCGCGGATGGCTCGCGTAACGACAGTGGCTCGGCCTGGCCGGGCTCGTACCAAACTTCTATCTCCACCACGGTGTGGCGCCTCCCTTGTAGACCTTCTTGAAGCCGTCAGTCCCGTAGACCGTCAGCGTGCTGTGCGGCGGTAGCACTACTCCTAGCAGTTCATCACCGCTCGTCGGCCTGGCTGGGGGCGCCGCCGAGCAGTGGTAGATCGAGAACACCGCGACATCGGAGTGCCAACAAGACTTAGAGACGACTCACGGTGCATCCGCGTATGCTCACGGTTTCGATCAACAGAGGCGGCGATTACGACGGGCACGACCAACACCGGCGGACCGGACGCCGAAGCGAACGTCTTCGCCGGCGGTAGTCCGCCGCCCACGCCCAGCTCCGTGATGGCCTCACTCGGCATCGTGCAGGACACCGACCCGGCGCTACGCCGGATCGCCCGCCGGTTTGCTCTTCCTGCCGAGGCGTAGGACGCCCGCCACGTGGTGGCGAGGCTGAACTCGGCATGCGACCGCGTCGCCCAGACCCACACGTTCGGCAAAGGAATGGGGCTTGCCGCGCCACAGATCGGGATCGACCGGTCCGCGGCGATCGTGCGCACACCGGACGGCAACGCGATCACGTTGTTGAACCCCACCATCGTCGAGTCCGGAGGAGACGTCGACGAGCAGTACGAAGGCTGTCTGTCCTTCTTCGACGTCCGCGGGAAGGTCCCGCGCTCAACCCTGATCCACGTCGAGCACACCACCATCGATGGTCTGACGAAGATCACCGTGTTCGAGCGCGGGGTCGCTCGCCTCGTCGCTCACGAGGTCGACCACCTGCACGGCACGCTATACATCGACCAGATGCGCCAAGGCGTCGAGCCGATCCCGGTCGAGCAGTACCGCGGCACCGGATCGACCTGGAAGTACTGACTGCCCTCTGTTCTTCACCCTCTAGGGCCAACACCCTGATCAGCCGACGCCGCATGCGCTTGCCGGGTTTGGGGAGGGTGCGTGGGGCGAAATCCCATCGAGGTCGCCACCTCGCAGAAATGAGCACTTCCCACAGAGGTTGATCGTGGACTCGACCAGCAACCGCGGTCACAACTGGCGAACATCCGCGGTCGCCTCAAGCAAACACAATGTTATTCGCCAGCGCGACCCCGAAGCCGTCGGACAAGCGCAGACCGACTTCGCGGCCTTCCCAGCCACCCGCTGATCAGGTCAATGGAGTCGGCGTCCATGGCGCCGCCGGATCGGAGGGAATCGGCTCCAGCCGATCGGGCATGTGCGCCCGTAGGGCATCCCCGATGCCGCGCATCGCCTGGAGGTCGGTGCGGACCAGATGCGTGGCGTTGCGCAGATCCTCGGTGATCTCGCCCTCGATGCGAGCGAGTACTCCGTCTTCGGCCTCGGGATAGTGCGGGATATAGGCCAGTCCGGCGCCGACGGCGCCACCCAGGAACGCGGGAGAATCCGTCCTCAGCGCGGTCGACAGCTCCTCTGCTTGGTCGTAGCGCAGCCGCATCGTCCACCCACCCGAAACACCTGGCGCGGTCATCGTCAACTGGAGTCCACCCGGCGTTCGGCGAACATCGACGGTAGCCAACATCGCCCTAGCATCGCACCGATGTCGCCATGTCAGCCACCGCGACACCCACCTCGATCAGGCCAGGTGCCCGACCCTGCGCTTGGCAGCTTGGCTAGGAGACGTCGCCCGGCCCAAGCGGATCGAACCCGTTTCGAGGTAGGCGGTGCGGCCTGTGTCCACTACGTCGAGGCACACGGCGACGCGGCGTGCCATGTGCGGCCGGAGCATTCCCGCAGCCTCGGCGCGGTGGCGAACTTTGAGCGCTTCAGCTCGCCGTCGGCCAACCGAAGCGACGCGATCTGGTCCTCGGCCAGGACGCCGCCGTCGAACAGATTGTTCGTCAGGGCGGGACGTCCGTCCGGCTGCGGCGGAACCCAGTCCACGACCAGCAGCCGGCCGGGCAGCAGGTCGAACCCGAGCTCTTCCTTGATCTCGCGGCGCGCGCCCGCCCACGGGGACTCGCCTTCCTCCAGTCCGCCACCGGGAATCTCCCAGGATTCGGCGCCGTAGGTGGGCTCGACGAGCAGAACGCGGCCCGTGGCGTCACGGAAGATCAGGCCGGCGCTGGCGATCTGCTTGGGCAGCGTGGCGTAGTACTCGGCGGGCGGTAGCCATCCCTGGGTCATCGCGGCGACGCTACCCACCCCGCAGGGACCGTCGGTGACCGGCGTCGGGTTACCGGCCGGTCTGAATCTCGGTCAGCCGGTCGGCGACCAGGTCGTAGGCCCGCTCGCACCGCGGACACCGCAGTCGGTCGTGCAAGGTGCCCGCGCAGCCGCAGACCCAGCCGACCTCGCGCGCCGGATTGCCCAGAACCAGGGGCGTGCGCGGCGACGTCGCGCGAGACTACGGAGCCGATGCCGACCAGGCGTACGGCCCGATCTCGGTACCAGGTGCGGGGCGAGCGCCAGCGCCGATGGTCGCGCCGCGGTGAATGGTGGCCGGCGTTGACGTCCAGTCGCCCGAGCCCTGACGTTGGCCGTCAGGGTGGGTGGTCCGGTGTGTGCGGTCTTCGGTGAGCACGGCCTGCGGGCTGATCATGACGTCGTCGTCGAGTCTGGACCTGGAGCTGGTTTGCGCTCGTCGTCGCCCTCGCCGGCCAGGCTCTCACCGCAAAACCATTAGCGACGTCCGCGCCGCCCCGACCTCGCCGGAGGTGGCACCGGCCCCGTCCTTAACGTCGACATCGCCGCCTGGCCCGGCTTCATCGCCGAAGTCACCGGCGCCGCAGCCGCCGGCAGCAACCACGCCCTGCGCATCGAACACTCCTCCACCGGCGGCGCGCGCCTGCACAGCCTCGACGGAACCACCACACTCACCTACACCGACGATGAATGGGCCGCCTTCACCGCTGGCGCAGCGGACGGTGAGTTCACCGTCCCGGCAGCGGCGTAACACTGCAAGATGAGGCCGGACGAGGCAACGACGAGCCGGTCAGCGCTGCCGCCCTCAGCCACCTGGAGGATCGGCAGGTTTTTCCGTTGTGACCGAGTACCCCGACCCCAGGCAGGCCCCTCACGACCGGCCGGCACGGCTTACCCACGAACCGGGCTCGTAGCAGGTGCACCTGGTAGACGAGCGAGTTCGGTCGCCGAGGGGGAGGGAACGACCGAGCCCGTCGGTGGCACCTTAGCCGCCCGCGGCGCAAGTACCGATTCGTCAAGGAAAGGTCCGCCTGTATGGCGCACATGCGAGACCAGAGGACGCCCTGACGAGAACCCCACGACGACATGGGAATCGTTCAGCCAACCGGACCAGCACGCCACCGGAGTCAGCGCCCCGCCAACACCGACCCGGCTGGAGGAGGCCAACCTTGCAGCCCGAACCGCTCGCCACGACGGTAGAGCTCCACACCCGCGTGGGTGTATGGCACTGTGTTCGCTGGCAGCGAGGCGTTCGGGAACCATGCGATCTGCGAGCACTTGTGGGGCTCGGCATTGCGTAGTTCTCCCCGCCATTGCCGCGTACGGAAGAAAAACCCGACCCTCGCCTGACCTTCAGGATTCAGGTAATGGACCGAGGTGACCATCTCCAGATCATCGCGGTCCACCTCGACGTCGATCTCCTCGCGGGTTTCCCGGATGATGGCGGCGACCATGTCCTCGCCGTCTTCGAGCTTGCCCGAGGGCAGATTCCACTGGCCGTCCGCGTACCCGGTGCCCGCGCGCTGAGCAAGCAGGACGTGCTCGTCACGTTCCAGGATGATCAGGACGTCAACGAAGCTGGTGTAGGACACCGTAAGTCTCCTTGAGCTGTTCGGCGGAGTCGAAGAGGCAGGCTATCGAGCCTTAGGGTGCACCGCGTCGTGGATGAGCGTCTCGGCGACGTGGGGCCCGTAGTGCGTCGGCGGTGTCGATCTGTGTGACGCTTTGGTCGACCGCGGCGCCCAAGAGACCGATGGCCTCGTCGGGGGTGTTGCGGTGAGTCCCAGTGTCCGGGGCCGGTGAGCTGCATGGATCCAATCCCAAGTGGCGGGCTGAAGTCGTGCCGATCGGGAGGACTTGGGCGACTAGAAGGAATCCCAGAGGGATTGCTGATCGGCGGGTTTCGTCGGATGCGGGTTCCCGTCCAGGTCGAGTCCGGCAATAGTCAGGAGTGCGTCGAAATCCGCGTCGTTAGCCGACTGGTCGCGCATGAAGGCTTCCAGCACCGTCGCCGTCGCGACGGCGTCCCAGAGCGCGCGGTGCGGTTGGCTGCTCTGCGCCGCCTGCGTGATCGTGTCAGTAAGGTCGAGACGTTCGACCCAAGCTTGGAGCCCGTGGCCCTTCTTGAGTTCGGGTCGGCGATGCTTAGCCAGGCGTAGGGTGTCGACAAGCCCGACAGGTTCGGCGGCCGGCAGCGCCTTGTTCAGCAAGCGCCAGTCAACGCGGACGTTGTGACCGACCAGCCATGCGCCGGCGACGAGTTCGATGATCTTCGGTGCGACCTCGTCGAAGGTCGGTGCGTGCTCGAGTACGGCGTTGGTGATCCCCGGGGACGTCCACAGACCGCGGGTGATCTTTCGCTCCGGATTGATCAAGGAGCTGAACGCGCGATCGAGGTCGGGTGCACCGTGGCGGATCGGCACGAGGGCGATTTCGAGGATCGCTTCGCCGGCGGGGTCCTGAGGTCCGCTGCCTTCGAGGTCGATGGCGAGGAGGTCGACTTCGGTCCAGGGACCGGTGTGGTGGGTCACGGTACCTCCGTTCGATTTACCTCGGCTATTCGTCATCGAACCGTGTTGTGTGGGTGAATTGATGGCGAACCTCCGCGATGTGCGCCTGATCCGCCTCATCGGGTAGATCCGACGAGGGAGCGGTCGCGGCATTGCCTTGGTCAGGCTGGTACGTGCACCCGGGCGGCGAGGTTTCGGATTCCCGGCACGGCTGCTCGATTCTGGTCCAGCAGCGCGTCGACGATGGTGCGGACGGCAGCGCGGGTGTGCACCTCACCGGGTGCGCGGCGTTCGGCGGCCAGCAACGTGCTGTACGCCGGCCCGAGTTGACCGAGCTGCAGCTGGACTGCGGCGAGGTCGACCAAGTAACGCCCCTCCCGCTCGACGTCAGGGAACCGCACCCGCGAACCTCGCGAGCGTGCCGCAGCGCAGCCCCCGGCTCACGAGCAGTTGCTCCACCGAAACGCGATGACTCAGCAGGTTCGCCCGAGCCCGCGCAGCCAGGGCGCCGTCGAGCCGGTTCGTGGTCGCAGCCGCCTCCGTCAGCAAATTACGCGCTCGGGCGCCGTCGCCGGCCCGCGCGGCGGAATATCCGCCAGTGCACAGCAGGCTGGTGTGCAGCAGGAGGTGGCGCGGGTCTCGGCCGTCGAGCGCCAGCCGGTCGGTTGCCTGCACGACGAGGGTGCCCGCCCGGTCGTGGTCACCGGTGCGGCGGCACACACCGGAGAGCATGCGCTCGGCTTCGGCGAGAATGAGCGGCTGACCTGCTGCTTCCGCAGCCCGCACGGCGCGGTCGGCGCTGATCCACTCCAGCCCCGCGGGGCGGAGCTTGACCAGCGCGCGGGTGACCAGCGTGTAAGCCTGGGCTGTAGCTCCGGCGTCTTGAGCGGTTTCTGCAGCTCGGACCAACGCCGGCAGCTGGTCGGCGAGCGCCAGGAAGTCGGACTTGCCGAAGGATGCGCGTGCTGCCGCGAGTGCGCGGGTCAGGCCGGCAGCTGGCAGCGCCGGACCAATGGAAGCTCGGGCACCGATGAGGACGTCGGACAGCTGGGTAGTGAGCACGACAGCCGGGGCCGGTAGTGCCACGGGCATCGCCGACGCGGCCTCTGCGGCCGGGGCGCCGGTGACAGCGGCACCGATGGCCACGCCACCGGCCTTCAAGAAGCTGCGTCGGCGCACGTCGTCCTCCTCCGGGGCCGGCTTGCTCCCCACCCTAAAAGGGGTCGGGTCGATGCGCCCGGCCGCCACGCTATCGGGGTTGCTAGTCTGAACGCCGTCGCGGGCACGGGCAGTACTGCGGCCAACCGTCTCCGGACGTCCACGCTGCTCAGCGGCCGCCGACCGGCTTCGCGACTCGAGGTGGCGCTCGGGTGATGGCCGGTACGCTCAGCTTGCGGCTTCAGCTGAGCGCTGTGTGGTCCGGGGTTCCGAGCACCAGAGGGCCTTTATGTCGGCGAGCGGTCTCGCGTAGCCGGGTGACCACCACGACCCAGGGCAAGTCGTGGCCGTCATTCAGCGAGGGACGAAGGCGTGGGCGTAGTCAGAACAGTTTCACCGGCAGCATCGAGGCGCGTCTGCACTTCGGCCATGATGTCCCGCGCTGCAGCGATCTCCGCAGCGTCCGGCCGTCGCCCGAGTGAGCTGATGTTCATCTGAACCTGATCGGGTGTGGTGAATCCTACGAGCACGACTGCGTTGGGTGAGCGGTTCAGGCATCCCCACAACGCGACCCGGATGAGGTCTTCGCTGCGCGGGCCAATAAGGGCGCGGACGCGATCAAGTCCCGCGTTGATGATTTGAATTGCGTCAGGCTGGAACCAACGCTTCCGGAGCCGGTGATCTCCGTCGCCGAACACGCGCTGCACATCCGAACGGTAGGTGCCGGTTAGCAGTCCTTGGCCGAGCGGCTTGCTGATCAGGACTCCGACGTTGTGTTCGTCGGCGAAAGAGAACACGCCCTCCGACCGAGACGCCGGGGTCAACAGGTTGTCCCGGATCGCCAGGATGTCGGGCTGGACGATGTCGAACAGGGCTCGAAATCGGGCCACTTTGTCGCCGCGCTGATCAGGGCCGGTGCTGAGCCGGTCCAGCGCGAAACGATGCGGGCCCCGCATCCCGATGGCGTTGATCAGGCCCTCGTCTCGAAACGTTCGCATGGCCTCGAGCGCCGGATGCAGCCACCGATCGTCGACGCCGAAGTTGGGGTGGTGGAACGCGTAGATATCGAGGTGATCGGTGCGGAGGTTGTCCAGCGATTGTTCCAGCTGACGCCGCATGTGACGAGGCTCGAAGCCATGCTCGGCGGTGCCGGCGAAGTACCCGACCTTGGACCCGAGCACGATCTCATGGCGGGGCACTTGCGCGACCAGCCGACCGACGAGGCGTTCGGATCGGCCGTGGCCGTAGACGTCGGCGGTGTCGTAGAGGCGGGCGCCGTGCTGCCACGCTGCTTCCAGCCCAGAGAGTGAGCGTGCGTCGTCGTCGCCAGTGGACCACCCCATCGGCATCCCGAGGTTGCTGTCGGGGCCGCCGATAGCCCAGCAGCCGATGCCGACGGCGGGTGCGGTAATGCCGGTGGCACCTAGCTGACGAGTCGGGATCAGCGGGCGATCGGCGTGTTCGTCAGTGTGGGGTGTGGTCATGCCAGCCTGCTCTGTTCGAGGATGACGGTGAGTTCGTCCTGGATGAACTCATAGAGTTCGCCGGGCCGTGCGCAGACGAATACCGGAACGGCGGCGCCGCGAGTGCGGGAGTGACTGTAGAGCCCGACGACGGCGATGTCATCGAATCGGTAGAAGCTGAAGACACGATCACCCGGTCGGTAGTACACCTCGACACGCGTGCGACCGGACTGGCCGAGGGCCTCATACGCTTCGCGCGTTGCTGTGATGCGTGATCGCAGTTCGCCGGGCGTCGTGTCGAAACGATCCGCCAGGACCGCGACGGTGAGTTCGTCCTCGGGGTCAGCCAGGAACACGCGGATCCGGCTGTTGGGCCTGGCTGCCACTTGGGTGAGTTCTCGGGCGTGCATGTTGCGCCAGGTTTGTCCGTACGCCACAACGATGTCGAGTTCGGTGACTTCGGCGAAGAGCTGTTTCCACTCCAGCTCGCCGAGGTAGGTTGAGCCGATCCGCAGCAAGCCTGCCGGCGCGAAGTCGCGAGTCAGGCTCTGCTGGATGCGTGTCCGAGGGGCAGTGGCTGTACCCGTGTAATCTGCAGCCAGCCGGGTCCAGGCGATTTCCCAGCGACGATCGCTGGTGGGGACGCCACATGCGCGGACGAATCCGAGAACGAGGGTCTTGCGCGGCAGGCGGCGGCCGGCGAGAGCGTCTTGGACGGTGCTGCGTGGCAGGGGGATCTTGTTGCGCGCGCCCCACTGCTGCAAGGTCCGGTAGGACGGGTTGCCTGCGCGCAGACGAACAGCACGAAGGCATGCGGCGAACTCGGCGACGCTGCTGGCGTCGAGCGGGTCCACGTCGTCGGGCGGCGCTGTCATCGAACTCTGGGGTGGATCGGCACGTGTCCCATACTGTCCGAACCTTACCCGTGTCGGCACCGTTGGCCGCACATTAATGCAGGTGAGGGGCCTGCAGTTGGCCGAACAGTCCGGATGTGTCCGGCGCGCTTGTCCGCCAGGTTCTCTAGCAGGTGTGCTTGGTCCACGGCACATCCTGGTGGGAGGCACGGCATGGGCATGTTGCACGACATCCGCACCACAACCGCCCTCGGGCGCGGGCACGATTCCCCGTTCTACGGTCGGCTCATCGAGGCGATGCGCGCCAGCACAGCCGACGGAAACCTCCCGGATCACATCGTGGCCGCATTGCCGGAAATCCCCGAGACGGACCTGAGCAGGCTGGGCAAGCTCGTAGCAGAGGCTGTGCCGGGCAGGTTCAGTCTCACCGGAGGACTGGATCGCCGAGTCCTGTTCGCCGAACGGCCCGTCGCCTTGGGCGGCTGGGTGGTCGCCGACCTATCCGGACAGCCGCACTGCACCCGTGAATGGCCGTCGTGGACGGCCGGCCGTGTGACCGTCGCCGAGCCGGAGCGCTGGCTGTCCACCGCCGACCTGGCCGGCGACGCCCCCGAGCGTTTGGCCCGGCCGAGAATCTTGCTGACCTCGCTGTATCACCCGGAGTGGTTCCCTCTGCCCCGCTTTCCGCTCGCGATCTCCGACCTTGCCCGGGCGGCACGGCTCACACTGATGGGGCAGGTGCAGCTGATCGACATGCAACTCGGCGCGTCGCTCGACGACATCACCCGGTGGGTTCAGGATCAACGGCCGGACATCGTGGGAATCTCGGCCACATTCGGCCAGCACGACCTCATGATCGAACTGCTCGACCAACTAATGCAGATGTCGGCCCCGCCACTGGTGCTCGCCGGTGGCAGCTTGACCGTCCGCAACGAGGGCATGCTGCTGGACAAATACCCCGAGCTCCTGATCGCCCGCGGGGCCGGCGAACCGACGATCGCCGACGCTATTGCGCACTACCACGGCGACTGCGACCTCCCGGCTGTGCGCGGCCTGGGCTATCGCGGAGCACCGCGCGGTGGCGCCCTCGCGATCGGCACCACGCCACGGCGCACAGCCGTGCAACCGAACCGGCTCCGGGCGGAGCACCGCGCGGTGGCGCCCTCGCGATCGGCACCACGCCACGGCGCACAGCCGTGCAACCGAACCGGCTCCGGGACGACTTCCTGCCCGAACTGGACCTGCTGGACGCCACATTCGCGCACAACGGTGTGGCGCAACTGGAGATCTCCCGCGGATGCACCAGCCATTGCTCGTTCTGTCCCCGTGGGCACAAAGGCTCCTGGTCCGGCGGCAACGCCACCAGCTTGCCGTGGATGCTGGCCGAGATCGGCAAGGTCGCCGACCGGCACCCGACGATCTCGCGCTCCCTTTACGTGGTCGACGAGGAGTTCATCGGCCGCGGCGAGGACGCCGTCGACCGGGCCCTGACCGTCGCGACCACGATCAGCGACTCGGGATTCACCTGGGAATCCTCGTGCAGGATCGACCAAGTCGTCCGCCCGGATCGCGATCGCGCCTGGCACATCGAGCGCGCCTCGATGTGGCGCGAGCTGCTCGGTTCCGGTCTTCGCAGGATGCTGTTCGGAGTCGAGTCCGGCGTGACCTCGATCCTGCAACGGTTCGCCAAGGACAGCACCGCCGAGCAGAACGCCGTGGCGATTCGCACCCTCTCGGCCCTCGGTGTACCGACGCGATTCACCTACATCACCTTCGACCACCTGATGACCGAACACGAGCTGGCAGCCAGCCACGCCTTCCAGGCCCGCACGGACCTGCTGCTGGCTCCGCTACCTGAACTGTCGGTCGCCCAGATCGTGGACGGCGTCACCGACCCGGCCTTCGCGGCCAAGCACTCGACCGGGCGGCCGTTCTACACCGAGATCTCCTACATGCTGGTCTCGATGGAGTGCCTGATCGGCGCCCCGTACACCCGCGCCGTGCAATCCCGGGGACTCGCCGGCCCTGCCGACCCCACAATGGGGCGGGTCGAAGCCCAGTTCGCGGACTGGCGGATCGGCGTCTGCTCTCGCCGTGCGCAAATGTGGGTCGATCGCCACTTCGCCCTCGATTACACCCTCAAGAGCCTGGAGAAGATCCTCGACGGTGTGCCACGACGTCGGGTGCGCGCCGCGCGGGTCGTACTGAAAGACGGCGCGTTCCACGTACTCACCGGAATGCTCGGACTCATCCACAGCTACCGGCCGAACGTCCCCGATCAGGCGCTGGACACGGCGGTTCTCGCCCTCCTGGACACCGCAGCCAGCGAGCTGGCGAGCACGCTGTCGCTCGCGATCGAGCACGTGCGCGCGACCCTACCGGTGACAAGCCTCCACCTGCTCGATCACGAGTTCACCCGATGGAGTGGCACTGAGGGATGGCATCTGATCAACGCAAACGACCCATGCGGTACCTGACCTCCGATGACGCCTCACCCGCCGACAAAGTCGCCGGAGTTCGGGTGTTGCCCCGCTCATCAGCCGTCACGAGAATCGGTGGTCGTGCCCCACGGGGTCACGGCCACCCACGGGGAGGAGACGCACGCGTGCCTGGCCGTTTCATCACGTTGGAGGGGACCGACGGAGTCGGCAAAACGTCCCTCGCGCGCACCCTCGCCGACATCGGCTACGAAGCCGCCGTCGCTCGACTCGAGCCTCCGGCATCGCATCTGCCGAAGACCTACGAAGCGTTGGCTTTTGTCTCGCGTAGGCAAATTTCCGCGACCTCGGCCTACGCGGCCACATTGATGGAACACGTGTCCACCATGCTGTGGCACAGTGGCGACGCCCCCGACCTCTCCGACGCGTTCTGGGTGTCGCTGCAGGCTGCGTGGTTCACCGCGCACACCGAGACGGTCGTGGGACCTCTGCTGGAGGCCGGGTTCGATGTCATCGTCGATGGCTGGCTGTACAAGTTTTTCGCCAAGCTCCTCCTGCAAGGATTCACTGAACCCGATCTCGCCGTGCTCTTCGACCGCGTCCGGATGCCGGACGCGGTGGTGCTGCTGTGCGCCGATGCCGGCGCGGTCTACGACCGTCGCCAGGAATTCCGGCCAGCCGAGCTGGGGATGCACGCCAGTTACGGCGGCCTCGATGACCTGGGACGCGACACGTTCGTCGACTACCAGACCAAAACCGCCGCGAACTTGCAGGCATTCGCCGACCGACACGGCTGGCACACCATTCAGCTCGACCCTGACGAGCCCATCTCTGACACCGCTCGGCGGCTCGCACCCATCGTCGCCGAGCTTCGGACCCATCCCGAGCCCGCGGCGACGGCGGCTACGCCGAGCAACCGAGAGGTGCCACGATGACCACAACCAGTCCGCTCGCTGTCCATGGCGGAACACCAGTGCTCGACCTCCCGCGACCGCACTACCAGTGGCCCGCCGTCACCCCGGACCTGGAAGAGACGGTCCGCAGGCAACTACACCGGTCGCTATCCGACCGGGACGCTTCCGGCGTGATCGGGGAGTTCGAGTCGGCTTTCGCGCGATTCGTCGGAGTGCCACACGCGGTGTCGTTCGCGTCCGGCACAGCAGCCATCCACGCAATGAGCCGCATCGCCGGCCTACAGCCCGGTGACGCGATTCTCGCGCCCGCCTACACCTTCTTCGCCACGGCCACCCCCTTTGCCCACGACGGCATCGAGGTCCGCTTCGCCGATGCCGACCGCTACGGCAACCTCACCGCCGCGACCCTGACGAAGAAACTCACCCCATCGGTCCGGGCGGTCATCGTCACGCACATGTGGGGCAACCCATGCCCGATGGACGAGATCGTCGAGTTCTGCCGCGCCCACGACCTCATGCTGCTGGAGGACTGCTCCCACGCCCACTTCGCCACGTGGCGCGGGCAGCGGGTCGGAACGTTCGGAGACATGGCCGTGTTCTCCACCAACCAGAAGGCGATCACCACCGGCGAAGGCGGAGTCCTAGTCACCAACAACGACCGGTACCGGGAGCTGGCGTTGCTGTTCGGGCACTACAACAAGCGCTGCCAACAGGAGATCGACCCGACGGCCGAGTACTACCCGTACGCCTTCACCGGGATGGGCCTCAAACACCGCATCACCACGCTGGGCGCTGCCATCGGAGTCCACCAACTCGACCATGCGGCCGACATCGAACGCCGACGTCGCGCGATCCTCACCCGCTACGCCGCCAGCCTCGCCGCCAACCCCGTGATCGAACCCGCGGTCGTTCCCGAGACAGACGGCCAGCATGGCCTGTATGTGCTCGGGCTGCGCTTCAACCCGACAAATGCCTCGGTGACCCGCGACGAGTTCGTGGCCTTGTGCCACGCCGAGGGCGCGGCCGACGTCGACGCCCCCGGATCGACTCGCGACATCAGCTCCGAGCCGCTGTTCGCCCGCCGGGACCCGTTCGCGCCATGGGTACCCGGCACGCCACCGACCGCCGACGTGCCCGGCGTGACCGCGTTCGCCGACACCTTCATCAAGCTCCCGCTCTGGGGCTACGAAGGTGACGAGCCGCTCGTGGCCGGCTACCTCGACGCTCTCGTCAAGGTCTCCGCCGCGGTGACCCGATGACCGCCCCACCCGCCGCCGAGCCGGCTGGCCCGCGCAGGCCGGTCATCACACGCCATCCCGTCCGGGTCGACGTCGACGGCGACTTCACCCTCGATGACCTGCTTGCCCTTCCGGTCACCGGCCCCGCACGCAGCCTGCACTCCGTTCCGACCACCCTGGCTGCGCTGCGGCGGCTTCGCACAGCCCACCACCCGAGCGCTCAAAACGGTCCCGTAGCCGCGCCACCAGGGCCGACCGAGGCCGACGCTGTCCTCCTCCACCGCATCGAGGCCAGCAGCCTCTTCCGACCTCCAGTTCGCGCGCGGCTAGCCCACCTGACCCCTGAGGCCGGCGCGGCCTGGCTGGCGCTGGCCGCACGCTGGGTCGGCCTCTCCCAGTCCAGCGGCGACCTGCGTTTCCTCAACACGGCGTGCAAACTCACCGGTGCCGTGTGGGCGCAGCACAACCGCCCTGGAGATGGGCCGTGGCACGAGGCGGGCGTCACCGGCCAGCTGGCGGCCGTCGCACGGCTGCTCGGTGAGGCAACCGACCGGCTTCGGCGCAGGTTGGCCAACCGGATCACCCTCCCTCCGGCCGCTAGCGCCGGTGACGAGGCCTTATCGGTGAGCCCGCTCGCCAGGACGAGCCGGGCACGAATCGCCGTGCTGGCAGGTGCTGGTTCCCGCAGCGCCGGACGTCTGGTGACCACAGCGACCACCGCGGGCCTGCCAATCGAGGCTGTGTGCTGGTACGCCTCGCACACCGGTCCGTCGCAGCCCTCGAACTACTCGAGCGCCTGGTATCCACCCTCGTCGCCCGGCCCCTCGGCCTCGCCCAGCGTGCCGAGCAGTGTGCCCACCACTACGGCCGACTCGTGGGACGACGTGGTCGCAGTGATCCGCGCCGTCGAGGCGGACGTGGTGCTTCTGGTGGGTATGCCCGTGGTTCCCGACCGCGTGCTCGGTGCCGCCAGGCTGGGTGTCCTCAACGCCCACAACGGCGCCTTGCCCACCCACCGCGGGATGGACGCCGTCGGATGGGCATTGCTGAACAACCAGTCAGTCGTGTGCAGCCTTCACCTGGCCCGTACCGTCGTCGACGCCGGGGAGGTCATCGCAGCGCATCCCGTACCGACTGCCCCGGTGGCCACGCTGGCGGGCAGAGTGAAAACCACTCAGGTACGGCTCCTGCTGGCCGGCGCCGCGCATGTCGCAGACACCGGAGCCTTACCCGATCTCACCCCTCAACCTGCGGCCGGCACGCAGTTCTACCGCCTGCATCCGCATCTCAAACGCGTGCTCGATGCTTCCCCCTATGCCTGCAACGACGACCTCGACGGACGGTGATCCAGCCATGACTATCCCACCGCATCCCAGCTTCGCCGCGCTTGATGACATCGACTGGGACAACACCACCTCGATCCTGCGCGGTTGCACACCCCTGTTCCGCACCTTGGCCGGCGACCCTGCACTCCTGTCCACCCTCGTCGCCGCCGTCGCCGATGACCCCCACCTGGCCAGCATGTGCGAGGGATACGACTTCATGCACAAGCTGGTCCTCTACGACGCGGCCGACCTCGGTGTCCGGCTCCGGCTGCACGTCTACCAGGCAGGATTCTTCGACCGGCCTCACAACCACCGGTGGAGCTTCGCCACCCACATCTTCCGCGGCGGCTACACCCACCGCGTCTTCGGCCGCGACGACCAGTTCGGCGAAGACACCGATCCCGACAGCCTGGTCCCGATACACGAGCGATTCGAACAACCCAGCTCGACCTACGCCCTCCACCACACCAGCGTGCACACCGTGCAAGCCGAAGCCGACACGATCTCCCTGCTGGTCCGCGGCCCAGCCGCCAAGCAGCGATTCCTGATCCTCGACGCTGCCGCAGGCAGCTTCTTCTGGGTTCACGGCGCAGCCCAAGAATCACCCGAACAACGAGCGAGCAAACGCTTGACCCCCGACCAGCTCGCCGCCACCATCACCCGCATCCAACACCTCATCGCAGCCCCCAGCTCAGTGAGCGGATCCGCAGTTCACGACGGAAGGTAGACACACCGTGACCGACGATGCTTGGCAGGGCATGCTCTTCGGCGCCACAACCAGCGAGAGCACCACCGCCGAGGACGGCACCGTAGACGAGCTGCGCGTGTGTGCGCTCAACGTCAACAGTCCCAATCCCAGTCGCGCTCAACGCATCGTGGACTGGCTGCTGGCCACCAAGAGCAACACGCTGGTACTGACCGAGATGCAGCCCTCCGAAGGCGGGCGCCACATGCTGGCCGCCCTCCAGGCGGAAGGATTCACCACCACCTGTCCACCAGGCTGGAACGACGCCAGGTACTGCGCCGTCGTGGCCACGCGAGGAGTCCAGGCCACACCGGTTCAGCCGGCCGGCTTCGATCCCCGTGTCGCCGCCGTCGACCTCACCACCGACGGCACCACAGTCCGCCTCGTTGGCCTCTACGGCCCGACCAACGGCATGACTGCGGAAAGCAGCCAGCGTCGTCGCGAATTCCAGAGCCGATTCCTCGGCTACCTCGCCGAGATCAACAACTCAGCGTTGTGCGTCATGGGTGACCTCAACATCGTTGAGCCCAACCATCGGCCCCACCTGCCCGCCTTCGAAGACCACGACTACGCCTTCTACACCCGTCTGCTCGCACTGGGCCTGCGTGACGCCTACCGCGAACTCAACCCCACCGGCGCCGACCACAGCTGGATCAACCCGCGCTTCGGCAGCCAACGGCTCGATCACAGCTTGGTCAGTGACGGTGCAGGAGACATCAGCGCGTGCGCCTACGACCACACCACCCGCAGCGACGACCTCAGCGACCATGCCGCCCTGCTCACCACCATCGGGCTGCGACCGGACCGTGTGACAACAAACGGAGCTCGGGGCTGCCCAGACTTCGGTTGACACCGGAGCTGACTATTTTCAGGCCGCTGCTGCGGCTGTGTAGATGGTCTCAAACTCGACTGGGGTGAGCTTGCCCAGGGCGCGTTGCCGGCGTTTGCGGTGGTATTTCGTCTCGATCCAGGACACGATCGCCAACCGGAGCTCCTCCCGGGTGCGCCACCGCCGGGTATCGAGAACGTTCTTTTGCAGCAATGAAAAGAACGATTCCATCGCGGCATTGTCACCGCACGCACCGACCCGCCCCATCGACCCGGTCAGCCCATGAGCGTGCAGCAGGCGCCGGTAGGCCGCTGATCGGAATTGGGCTCCGCGGTCGGAGTGGACCACGACGCCGTGTGGCTCGCGCAGTGCGATGGCGTTGCGCAGCGCGCCAACGGCGAGTGAGGCTCGCATGTGGTCGGCGATGGAGTACCCGACGATCTTGTTGGAGTAGCAGTCCTTGACCGCGCAGAGATACAGCTTGCCCTCGCCGGTGGGATGCTCGGTGATGTCGGTCAGCCACTTGGTGTTCGGTGCGGCGGCGGTGAAGTCGCGGCGGACGAGGTCGTCGTGCACCGGCGGCCCCGCCTGACGTGTACGGCCTTTCTTCTTGGCGTGCAGCGAGAAGATCTGCTGCATCGAGCAGATCCGCCACACCCGGTTCTCCGACGCGGCGAAGCCCTGTCGGGCGAGCTCGTCGGCGATGAACCGGTACCCGTCCGCCGGGTCATCGGCATGGATCTTCAGGGCGGCGTTGATCAGATGCGCGTCGTCGAAGTCGCGCTGCGAGACCGGGGACGAACACCACTGGTAGTAGGCCTGCCGGGAGAACCCCAGCACCCTGCACGTCACCGCGACCGGCACCCGCACGGGGGCGCCGGCCGCGGCCAGTTCACGGACGAGCGGGAACGCTATTTTCCCGGCAGGTTGCCCTGCGCGAGATAGGCTGCGGCCTTGCGCAGGACCTCGTTCTCCTGCTCCAGCAGCCGGTTCCGCTTCCGCAGTTCCCGCAGCTCGGCGGACTCGTCCCGGGTTACGCCGGGCCGCGCGCCGTCCTCGACGTCGGCCGAGCGCAGCCAGTTGGCCAGGCACGATTCGGAGATCCCGAAGTCTTTGGCGACCTGCTTCAACGGGGCCTCGCCGCGACGGGCCACGGCGATGACGTCGTCACGGAACTCGCGGGGGTAGGGCTTGGGCACGGTGACATCCTTCCAGGTGAGGCTGAAGCCTCACAGGTGAGGTGTCAACCAGACCCTGGGCAGACCCCTCCGTCCCAGTAGGCGATCAGCAGGTCAGGGTCGCAGCTAGCCGACCAGCGCCGGAGTGCCCAGGCAGGCCAGAAGCTTGCTGCGGAAGCGCGCCATGTGCGGATCGAAGCGATCGTGGGCCCACTGCGCGGGGTCGTCCAGGCTAAACCAGCGAACCTCATTCGCCTCGCGAGGGTCCGCCTCGATCCGCATGTCCTGGTCGGCCGCGAGGACGAACCAGAACGACACGTCGGTGTGACTGTGCTCGCCACGAGTCTTCGTCACGGTCAGGAAGAGCGGCTCATCGCCGAAACGCGAGTGAAACTCACCATCGATACGCAGTTCCTCGGCGGCCTCGCGCAGCACCGTCGTGCGCGGGTCCTCGCCATCGTCGACGTGCCCGCCAGGGAACAACCACAAGCCAGCTTTCACATGATCGACCAGCAGAACCGAACGGCGGGCGTCGTCCAACAAAGCAAAGTAGACACACAGGTGTTGATCGGGTGTGGCCGGACGAGCGATTCGGAACAGCGGTGCACCGGAGCGGATCCACTGCAAGGTGGCGGCCTTGTCCTGAACCTCGTGCTCGTCGAGAGGAGTCACCCCTGTTACGAGGTCGTGCACGACGCCACGCGGATCTTGAACCACCGTCATCTCGAAGCCCTCCAGCACGATCGCACTCAGTTGGTACCGCCGCTCTCAGCAACGACGATTACCAGCGCCCAGCGGCGCGAGGCGGACCCTAGCAGCGCTCTGTCATCACCTTCTGCAGCCCACGCCGATCGCCTGTCTCATCCACCGGAAGGCTTACGCCTCTACACCGGCCAGGTCGAGCACCAAGGTCAACGCGGAGTGGTCGGTCAGTCCAGCTGTGCGCACCGAGTGGTCGTAGCGACACGCAGCCACTGCGTCGCGATGGGCGCGGCTGACGAACGCGTGGTCGAACCGGTACCCGTTACGTCTGCCTTCGCGGGACGGTCGACCGAACCAGGAGTAGTCCATCTCGGTCGGCTCTTTGAGACGGAAAGCGTCGTCGAATTCCGCTTCATTGAATGCCCGGTAGAAGTCGTATTCCCACTCACCGAACACCGTATAGCGTGGTTGGTGGCTTGGTTCCACCACGTTGAGGTCACCGGTGATCACGGTGGGCCCGATCACGTCCAGCGCTGGCACAATCGTTGGTAGAGCAGCCGTGACACGATCCTGGAATGCTCGCTTATCGTGATTGCGGCGATCTGCCGAGCCTCGCGAGGGCACGTACAGGCCTGTCACTCCGATCTCGCCGGCAGGCAGTGCGATGCGCGCTGCGACACAACGGTGCCGCACCGAGCCAACACCGACATCGACACCTGTCGGCTCGACCTCACGACCGGCCACAAGTACCCGATATCGATCATCCCGACTCGGCTTGGGAAGTACCACGCCAAAGCCCCGGTCCACCAGCAACTGCGCCAATACCTCGCCCGATTCCCCCGCGGACACCTCGGTAAGAACAAGCACGTCAGCACCGCTCGCGACCAACCAAGCGACTTGCCGGCGAGTCCTCGCTACGCTGGCTCGCTGAACGTTGCACGTGAGCACCTGGATCTTGGACTTCCGACTCATAGTGGCTCGACCCTAACTCCATGCCGCCGAGTGCCATCGACGAGCCGCTGCTGGCTGCTCTATCCCACCGTGTGCGGGACGACCATAGTGCGCGGTCGGGTTACCTCACATTCTCGCCTCTATCGCTGGCCAGGCGGCGGACAGGATCGCATCCCGGCGATCCTCCACGTGCGTGGCGTTGCCACCACTCCGAGATGGGCTGTTCTGCCCTCACAGGTAATTCCAACGGCCTGCCTACCACGTTCTGCACGGCTTCCGACGATCCCAGCGACATCGTCGCGGTCGGCCGACACGTCGCGTTGGCGCCGCGCACCAGTCACCAACTGCGTGGCGACTGCCCGTTTTGCGGATCCCGCGCCCCGGCATTCATCGTCCGGGCCCACAGCGACGGGCTCCGGGCTGATTCCACGTGGGTCGGCGAACTCGCGGCCCAGACATGGCGCCGGATCAAGGGCAGAGGCCCGCAGCTGAGCTTCTAATCCTCCGACCCGCTGGCCGAACTCGGATTGCGCCTGCTCAAGGCAGCACTTAGACGCCCTCCTCACTCTCGGCCGTTGGCTGCACGGGCGAAGGACGTCGAACCAGCGTTGCAGGCAGCCTGCCTACAGCAACCACCATGAGTTTCAGGAACCCGCGTTCACTGAGCCGGTCATCATGACGGAGTTGAAGCGCACCCACGACCGAGACGCCAAGCAGGCCGCCTACGACGATGACCGGCACGACCCAGATCGACAACACGCGACCGGCGACAAGCAGAATCGCAACGATGGCAAGGAAGACCGCCAGATAGAACGACCCCGAAATCCATGGCGACCGCTGCTTCACCGGCTGGTCTTGCTGGCTGGCCATAACCACCCTCCAAGCATCGATAACGTCTTCCGTCCGATCTCCCATGATCCTCCGGACACGACCTCGACGATCGACTCTCATCATGCACCGTGTACCACCCGCGCCAAGGGCAGTGCACCGCCCCGACCGTCCCAGCAATCGATCCCTCAACCGCGGCGGAAAGCCACCGTGATGAGAGCAAGTGGGACCCGGCGGCCGCTCTGAATCGCGCACGGTAACAGCGTGCCACGCCTTGGTCTCGAAGGGCACCGTCTCGTAGAACACTAGGTCACCGTGCTTGCCGTCACCACGGACAATGGAGGACGTGACCGCCACCCTGAGCCCGCCCTGAAGATCGGCCCTACGAGGTCGATCCGCCGGTCGTGCTCGCGCCCATGGCCGGCATCACCAACGTCGCCTTCCGGCAGCTGGAGCCGCATGCCGAGCTCGTGGCCGTCCCCGGCGGTGATGGCGAGGGTCAGGTAGGCCAGTCGAGGCTGATCAGGCGCTAGGAGCCGGCATCGACCCCGCTTTCGAATCGCGGCGAGACCACGTCCCGCTCGAGCCGACGCTTGCCGGGGTCGAGGTCGGCTTCTGACATGGCCGTCACCCCTGCGCGGACGAGGTGGACGAGGTCGAGCTGCAGCGCACAGCCGCCCTTGGGCACGAACGCGGCGATCGGGCCGTTGGGCCGCTCGGCCAGCCGCCGCAGCGTCACCACGTTCTCCATCCGGCGACGACGCGCCTCCATCTTCGAGGTCACGCTCCGGTGGAACCACAGCCAACACTGCTGCATCTGCTGTCCCGACCAAATGAGAAGAAGTTCAACGCTCGCGAACGCTCTTGATTTCGACCTCGCGACCAGGTGGCTATTCGACGTTACGCTGCGGCGATCGGGGCGCGGTGCCGTCGCACCGGGCTTCTCGGAACCGGTTGGCTCCTACCTTGCCTAGCTACGCCGACTACCCGCTGAGCGCAAGTGACACCGTCACGCACCACGCGGCGGTCAGCTTTCGCTGGGCACGTGTCGTCGGTCATGGTCGCCGGCTTAGGAATTTTGCTGCGGCAGAGGAGCGGGCGGCGCACCGGCGGCGGGATTTTTGGGGTCGACGACGGTCGCGTTCTTCCAGAGGGATTCGTAGCGGTCGCGATAGAGCCGCGTCACTTCTGCGTCCGGTTTCATGATCGCGGTGAGATTTCGGCCGACGCCGTTGACCGATGAGCCCAGCAGCCGAACATCGCCGTCGGCGTCGATGATGCGCCGGTCATGCAACTCGGGACTGCTGGTCGCGCGCACCTCAAGGATTTCCGCTCTGGGCACGGTCCCGAGAGCCACGGCCACTAAGGCGAGGTCGTGCTTGGCCCTGGGGGTGCTTGGACGAGATCAGCAGTCGACGGATCGTGGTGCTATCGACGAGCCAGTGCACGTAGTCGGCTTTGAAGAACGCGTCGACCAACAAGCCTTCGCCGGCCGTCGCCACGATGCGGGTCAGGTTGAGCCACGCGAGCGGGTCTTTCGGTTCGAGCATGACGTCGGCTACCACCGGCGGTTGGGGCTCCGTCAGCCCCTCCTGCCCCAGTCCGAAGAGAACGATGCGGCCCAGCTCGTTTAGCTGCACCCGCTCGTCTTCCAGAAGCTTGGCCCAACCCATTTTGACCAGGTAGTTGACCACCGGCTCCGGATCGCGCACCAGCTGCTGGAAGAACGCGAGAGCACTCGCTCCGAGGAACGGTGCGCCATACTCAGCGTCTTTCGGAGATGGAGACACCGCGAAGGAGTCGAGATCCTTCTGCACCGGACGCCGTTGTCGTTCAACATCCGCAGATACGCCAACGCGCGATGGACATGCGCCGAAACCAGCTCCATCTGACCAAGCCTGCCACGACCACCGCCAGGTAAACGACAACGACATCCGTTTCGGCTGAAGTAGTCATCCTCGAGTTCTCGCGGACAGCCGTCATCTGGTCCTCGATCCACTCATCCGATCGATCGCGGCCAGTCGCCGGTGCGGACGGTCGAGACGCCGTCCACCGTACGGGCGGCAGTTGTGCCCGCAATGGCAACAGGCCGTGCGCAGGCTGGCGTCAATGGCCAGGGCGAAGCCGACGCCGTTCCCGACCAGGTTCGTCAGAGTCCGGCGTGGGCCGCCAGCGCTAGAAGCGCGGCTGCGGTCTAGCCGGGCGTGTCGAGCATGGCGGCGATCAGGTTTCGGACCGAAGGGGTTGAAATTCTTGGGACGCGCAGGTGAAGGCCCTGTTCAGGGCGCTGCTGCGCTGCTCCAGGTTGCCGTGGTCCTTCATGCCTATGCGCCGTCGACGTAGGTACGGCTCCGGCTGCCGGCAGCCGGCAGGGCTCGACGAAGTCGAAGAAGCTTAGCGCAAGCAGACCGGCCTTATGTGACCGGGATCAAGATACGTTGCCTTCGCGAACGTCCACCGGCTGCCCACAGGTTGTCCACACCTCGACCCACCTGTGGACAAGTCGACTTGGACTCGACGTGCACGACGTCACTCCTCATCCTCAGGTCAGGACCGGACTGCTTTCGTCGGCCCATCCGAGCACGTCGAAGGTCCGGCCTTCGAGATAGCCTTGGATGCCGGCAAGCGGGTAGGGAATGACGTCTTCGGGCAGGCGGTCGCGGTGGAACCACTCCACTGCCGAACATTTGTCCGGCTCGCGGTTGTACGGCTCTCCCGACCAGCGTCGAGCCTCGAAGAACACGCCAAGTCGCGGCACCGGCCCGGAGCCGGTGACGTGCAGCGTGTGTACGTGCCGAAGGTCGGGCAGGTCGATGTGCACGCCGGCCTCTTCCCCGGCCTCGCGAGCCGCGGCAGCAGGAAGAGACTCCCCGGCCTCGAGCTTGCCGGAGGGAAGATGCCACATGCCGCCGCCGTAGCTTCCACGGCGCCGGATGAGCAGCAGGTCGTCGCCGCGGGCGAGGATGACGTGCACGTCGATGACGGTGTGCTGGTCGTTGGGCATCCGGCGAGATCCTCACAGGTGACGTGCGCTGGAACTGCGAGACCGCGAGACTGCCGCGGGTTCGCAGGGCAGGCTACGCCGAGGCCGCCTCCGTGGTGGGACCGTCCATCAACGTGGCGATTCGAGTGCGAGATACGCGGCGACCTCGCGCGGTGCGGCCTCGGCGGTATCCAAGTCGAGCACCGGCTGGCGCCACAGCTGCGCCAGCCGTTGCGCGGCCAGTTCGTAGAGCTAGCTCCCGGCGGCTGCTGTCTTCGCCGGTGTGGAACCGATCGTGTGCGCCGCGCTCGGCGACCGGGCCGCGGTCACCTCCGGCGAAGCCTGCAGGATGACCGCGAGATCGGGCGCATCGGCCGCAGCGTTGATCGCATCGAGCAGGGCGGCGACCCGCGTTTCGCCCTCGCCGATCACCAGCGCTTCGCACTGGCTCATCCGCTGGTCGTGCAGAATCTCGGCCGGCATGGCTTTCGCCTGGTGCCCCCGAGCATGAGCACCGGCCGGCCATGACGTCGCTCTCTGCGTCGTTCACCCAGAACACCCAGTCCGGATCCTCCCGGTCGACGCGCGCGCGTAGGGCTTCGCGGGCCCCGTTCAGCGCGCGATCGGTCTCTTGTGGCCGCGCTGTCGCGTGCGCCCACGCCTTCCGCTCGAGCAGCAGCGCATTCACCTTTGGTGGCTATCGACCGCACATCCTCGCACGAGTCGGTCGCCAGCGCCGTTCCACTGAGCTGTGATGATCTGCTGGTGTGTATGCGGCGTAGGCCAGCGCGTTGCCGGCGAGGTCGAGCACACGGCTTTCTCGGCGGATGTACTAGGCTTCGTCGGGTGGGCTCCAGCGAAGACGAGCAGGTCGGCTTTGCGAGCCTCCCGTCGCCGCTCGTAGAGTTGCACGACGAGCGGCTGACACGTCACGGGGTCCACCTCCAACTGAAGCGAGATGATCTCATCAACCCGGAGATACCGGGCAACAAGTGGCGCAAGCTCCGATACAACCTCCAGGCGGCCCGGGAAGAAGGTTTCTCCAGGCTGTTGACCTTCGGCGGCGCGTTTTCCAACCACATCCGCGCGACAGCAGCCGCCGGCCAGCACTTCGGCTTCGAAACTGTCGGCGTCATCCGCGGCGAGGAGCACAACCCGCTCAACGAATCGCTCGCCTACGCCACTAAACGCGGCATGGTCTTGACCTACCTGGACCGCGCCACTTACCGCCGCAAGACCGAACCCGACGTGCTCGCCGCGCTGCAGGACCGGTTCGGTCCCTGCTACCTCCTCCCCGAGGGAGGCAGCAACGGTCTTGCCGTACGTGGCGTCGCGGAACTCGTCAGCGAGATCACCACGGACTTCGACATCATCTGCTGTGCGACCGGAACAGGCGGCACACTAGCTGGTATCGCCGCCGGGTTGGCCGGCCAGCAACGCGCACTCGGCTTCGCGGTACTCAAGGGTGGACAGTTCCTGGAAGAGGAAGTCCGTCGCTTGCAACGAGAAGCCTATGGCGTGGCTACCGCGAATTGGACCATCGAGGTCGACTTCCATTTCGGCGGTTACGCGAAGCGCACCTTAGCGCTCGACACCTTCATCGCCGACTTCCACGAGCGCCATGGCGTCACGCCGGATTGGGTGTACGAGGCGAAGATGCTCTGCGGACTGTTCGCCCACATCGAGGCAGGGGCCTTCTCGTCGGGAACCCGAATCATCGCGGTGTTGAGCTAGCGGTCAAGCCTTGCCATGGTAGGCATGCTGGGCAGCCTCCGAAACATCGGTGCCACACCGCTCCAGGCGCCACTCGCCGCTATTGATCGCAAAATCCCGGCCGAATCCGAGCCACATCCCGCTCATCCGGCGTCCCGCAGGGTCGACGACCATCTGAAGCGTGCCGTGGTAGGAAGCTCCCTTGTAGTAACCAGTCGGCGAGGTTTCTTCCCGCCACGTACCAGTCGCGACCGCCATGTCCTTGCTCAGATCAAGATGCAAGTGAGAGCCACTCGAATGCGGCAGGCTCCGGCCAAGCAGCCGAGAACCGTGCGTGCGCAGCACCACGTAATGCTCTCCCGTCAGGACTTTGCGGCGACCAGAACTGGGATACTTGTACTGGCTGTGCCAGATTCCGGTCAAAGTGCCTCCACCTTCTGGTACTCCGGTCACAGGATGGGCGGCAGCGGTATCGGTCGCCAGTGCCCAGCCGGCTGACGCCAAGGACAACGCCGCGCTCACCTTCAGCAGTAGAGACCTTCGGCTGACGGTGTTAGCCCCGGCGCGGGACCACGTCGAAGCCATCTGCGCCAAGTCACGCACGTCGATGCCCTCGAGCCGGGCCGCGATTTCCTGTAACCCGTCCGGACCCGTGGATTTCAGCTCGACGAGCTGCTGGCGCGTCCGACGCGCCTCGTCTGACGCACCGAAGTCGGGACCGTCTGCGATGAGGTCAGCAACGCTGCATTCGTAGAGCGCCGCCATCCGCCCAAGCACTGCAAGAGAAGGCGCATGCCCTGTGTCCGACGGCCACAACTCCCAATACGAGAAATTCTTAAACGTCTTAGGATCATCGGGCCACCGCGAATTCCAGCGATCAGCGACTTCCCGCTGACTCCAATCGCGCACCAGCCGCAACGCCACCCGCATGTTCACGTTGTAGCGCTCGGCGAACACTTGCGCTATCTCCACCCAGGTCTTTGACTGGCCACGGAGTTCGACAGCCAATTGCCGCTGCTCCTGCCGAAGGCTACGGGGCGCAGGTGACATCTCGGGCACGCTCCTTTGCTCGGTGCGGTGCTGCACCGTATCCGACCGGGATTATGACTCAGGATCTCCCCGTTGAACAGGGACAAACTGCGTCGCAAGATCACGACTGAACGGGGTGGTCTCTCGCCCTGAGCTGCGGTTTTGTGGTCACCAGCACCCCGACGACCGGCTACCACAGTCGCCTGAAGGGGTGTTGGAGCTTCCCGCCGTCTTCAACGTGCACGCTGAAAGGGGCGTCAACGATGAATGCAACCGCCCCCATAGCACCCCAAGCTTGGCCGCCTCAGTTAGCGCCCGATCAAGCTGTCGTGGATGTGGTCGTCGAGATCGGCCAGGAAGTTCTCGTTTCGCCATGGTCGGAGGTCACGCCGAGCAAGGCGGACTCGCTGCGCTGCGACTCGGCCGCCCGTCACGGCGGTGATGTCGACGGCCTCGTACAGCAGGTCGACGCAGGCTGCCGGGTCGCCCAGACGGAGCCGCGCGAGCGCCAAGTCGGTGCTGACGATGCCGCGTTGCACGGCGTCTCGCGAGAACCGCAACGCGGAGATCGACCGGTCAAGACGGTCATGTGCGTGGCTGGCGTCTCCTGCATGGAGGGCACGCAAGCCGTCGAATCCGTCCATCCGGTCGGTGGCGAAGCCACTATGCGGGTCGTCGATGCTCAGCTGTTCCGCTGTCTTCCAAGCACGGTCGAGGGCAGCAGCCGCCTTACCGGCGTGGCCAGCCCGAGCGCAAATTTCCGCGTGCACGGTATGAGCACGAGCACGAATCGCGTAGCTGGGACCCCGGTGAGCGTCGACAGTCGCGGCGCGGGCGATCGTCCAGGCCGCTTCCAGGTCGTCAGTCGCATGCAGAGTCACCATGGTGTGGCTCGTCTGGATCGCGGCACGGTGGCTGCGGTCCTCGAGGTGCGTGGCGACCTCGGTCGCTTCTATGTACAGGGCCATGGCCGCCTCGTCGTCACGGGTTTCAAAGGCCAGCCGACCGGCCAGCGAATATGCGGCTGCCGCGAGCAAGACGAGTTCCTGCCGCCGACCGAACTGATCACGCCGCACGAGCCGTCGGCAAGACTCGACGATGGGCGCGAGCTGCAGTTGGAGGCGGACGAACGGGACGGCTCCGATCTGTCCGTTAATCGCGGTGACCGCCTCGTTCAGACGGCTAACGTCCTCGTGGTTGAGCTGCGAAGGATCACTCAGGTTTCCATCGTCGCCGTGCGTGCGGTGTGTGACGAGGGCTCTGAGCTGCTGCACTCGCTCCGGCGGCGTCCCGAAGAGGCGAAGGGCATCGAGCAGGATGGCGAAATCAGATCCGGGTCCGATCGCCTGGTCGCCGGCTGGGGTGCGCGCGTGGAGGTGTGCCACGAGGAACTGGTAGCGGTCGCTGGGGCTGGTTCGGTCGGAGACGCTCTCCCAGCGGGCGACCGCGCGTTGAATGCTGGCGACTTGCCTGTCCATCAGCGAAGTGACCGCGAGCTGGCGTGCAGTGTCCCGCAGCGCCCGAGCGAGGTCAGCCCAGGACCAGCCGCGTCCTTCGCGCAGCCGGCGCAGCAGCACGGCCGCGGATTCCCGATCAGTCGTGGTCGCGATGGCCATTACACCATTCGGACGATCTCATACGGGTACAATCAGCCGGGGTTTGCCCTGTTCGGCTGCGTAATTCACGGTGTACCAGGTACCCCTGGTGGGGTCGGTGCCTCGGGGGAAGCCGACCACGAATTCGCTGCGATCGACCATCCAGCGGTTGCGGGCGTAGTACGCGGCGGTGCCCAGTCGGTCAGCTCCCAGTTCCACGACCTCGGCGAGTCGGACCGCGTCCCGATGTCGGCAGATGGACGCCACGGCCGCGGCCGGCTGATCAGCCACTGTGCAGGGCACCACGACGATCAGCGATGCCTGGCTGTTCTCGTCCAGCCAATCCAGAGCGGCGGTGTCGATGCCGACGGCACCGCCCAGGTAGAAGTGCGTGTCCGGGGCGGCGAACGGTCGAAGGTAGTCGTCAAACAGGCCGGGAAGCTGCGACTCGTCGGGGACCGAGCGAGTACCGGTGATCGTTACATGTCGGGTCACGCCCGCCTGCTCCTCCTCGAATGTCATCGAATGTCATCTGTCGCTGTCGCGCTCGGTGACGATCTTATGAACGGACTGGCTGCGGCGGAGACTACCTCACCCTCGCAGCTGCGGAATCCCCCGGAATGCGAGATGCGCACGATGACAGTGGACTACCAATCGCTGGCAACGCTGCTGCCGATCACCTTCACCGCTCTGTTCGCCATCACGTTCGCCATTGGCCTGACCCAGCAATGGGCAGCAAGTCGAAAGCGAGCGCGCGCAACCGCCGGTCGGAACGCTTCTCTGCGCCGTAGCCAGCTCGACGACCTGGGACGCGGCCTCCGATGACCATCCCCGTCAAGAGCCCGTTCGCGTTCCTCCGGGACGAGCCGGCCATCGAGCCGTTCAGGACCTTGTTGCGCCGCCGCTGGGAGGTCCTCCCCGTGTTTGACGCCGACGGCCACGTCGAGAAGATGGCCGGCGCCTTCACGTGGGATGCGGACGGCTTCGTCGACGCTCTCCGCATCAAAAGCGAGACCGACGCCGCCGCCATCCGAATGGATCGTGCCAGCGGGAAAGTCTGGGAACGCGAGGGCGACGCCCTCACCATCCTGCACCAGCTCGTCGAACTTCCCGAGCCCAGCGACCCCCGCGCGCCCCGCCTCGTAATCGGCTCGGCCCCGCGGCTGTGGACACCGTGAAATGGCCGGGGGCGCAACGATGCGCGCGACGACAGCTCACCATCGTTCACGCCCGGCAGGCGCTGGTCTCGCTGCCGGACGTCCGCTGGCACGATCCCGAGTCCGAAGAACAGGCACGCACCCAGCTGCAAGAGATTGGCGCGATCGTCGACCGCGCACTGCGGCGAGTTCACGCGTCATCGGACGAAGCGCAGGCGTTGAAATACGCGCAAGCGAGGTTGACAGCGTTTCTCGTGGGCTGGGGCGACCCCGACCTGATCGCACCGACACACCTCGCCCCCATGTACCGGAGCCTCACGGATGCACTGCGCGCCCTTTCCGTCCGCTTGGCAACGAACGGAAACGCCGATCCGCCCGTGGACCCCGACGATCCCGTCCCTCGAACCTAACCCTCCGCAATCCCAGTCCGGACAGGCAGTGTGCGTACCTCCCTTCCGTCTGGTCTGCGCGCCTCGACCGAACGCGAACTTCCAACATCCGGGCGGTCGAGGCGCATCCAACGTGCTCATCCCCAAACCTGGAACGTGATCACCATGCACGACACCTCAACAACAGCACCGTGCTGCCACGGAGCCATCCAAGAATCCGCCGCGGCGACCTCGTCACCATCGACACCGCAGACGTACTCGTGCCAGCGGGCTCCCGCCCGCCCCTCATCGGTCTCGCACGCAACAACTGCTCGCCTCACCGTCTAGCTGACCACGTCACCGGAACACACTAATGACAGACTCCGAACGATCGCCGGATCAGCCCGGCACACCGCCGATCAAGCTGCTCGGCCTGATCACCGACGCCTACACCGATGCATTGGTACGACTAGCCTACGCCGAGCGTGACCGCCATGACTGGACGTCCTACAGGAAACTTGGCTACGACCTGATCGGGACCGGAGCACAGGTCCTCATCCACGCCTGCGCTCGCCGTGACCAGCCAGTCGACAACCCGCGGCAGGTGGCGGCGGAAGTTGCCCAGGAACTTCAGACCACCCTCGGCCTCGCCGAGCAAGTTGCGGGCAGCTCAGCAAGCGCGGACTCAGTGGCGATGGAAATCGAGGCGTTGGCCGAGGATTGCGCGCAGGCCACCAGTCGGCTGTACCGACTTGCGGCCGGACTGTCCCCCTCGACCATCGCCGAGATCAACCCCCTCGGCGACGAACACGACAACGCCATCGGCAACAAGGACGACGGCCAACGGTCGGATGGTGAACCCACATGACCGACCACAGCACGGTGCACACCCACCACTGGCGCACCCACCCAGGTGAGAATCCACTCGCCAGCAACAAGAAGAAGCGAGCGACGCCGAGCACGGCGAAGCGACCGCGACACCATCCCGCTTCGAAGGGTGACTACCAGTGGAAGCGCGAGGCCGCGGCATGACGGCATCCTCAGCCAGTCGGCCGACCGCGACCGTTCTACGGTCGCCGTCCACCAACCACCCGCGGATCCACCGCGTCGACGACGCCACGTTCGAATCCACAGGAGTGCTCGCACCCGCGTGCGCGTCAGCGGATTCCCGACGCGACACCGTCCATGCCGCTCACTCCCGTCGGCCCCGCTACCGAGACACCTCAGCCGCCGTGACCTGCGAAAGACCTCGATGCACTGCAGACGACGCAAGCACCGACCCACCGGCCGACGTGACCCACTCTCCAGCTACCGCGGAGCCACCATGCCCGTGACCGACGGCGCGAGACCCCACACCTACTGGTGGACCACCGTGCGCGCGCGGCCACTGCACGACTACCTCGACTCCCGCACACCCACGGCTCGGATACGGCACTGGCCGACTCGCGATCCCGACTATCCGCACACCGTCCACCCGCTCCAGGAAGCCTTGGATGACCCTGATGACCACGACCGACACCGGCGAGCTCGCCCACGCCGTGGGCGAGGAACTACAGCGGCAGCGGGAAGACCGTGGCTGGTCCCGCCCTGCTCTCGCCGCATGGTCCGAGGGCCGAGCGAACGCGCGAACACTCATCACGTGGGAGAAAGCCACCCGCTCGATGTCCCTGCGACAGCTCGGCGACGCTAGCCGGATCTACCTGATCCGTCCCTCGCAGCTGCTGGCCCGCGCTGAGCGCCGCATCGCCTGGGATCCCGACCTGGCCGTGGATCTCGCTGTCCTGGCCGTCACCCAGCTCGACGCACTCCGTCCTGCGGCCCGCTGGGCGCGAGAGGAACTCAGCGCTGGCGGCCCCCCGTTTCAAGGTCTGGGCACCGTCGACCTCGCGCGGCTCGCCGGATCGATGTCGCCTCAGCATCGCGCACCTGACCATCCTCCTGTCCACCGAATCACCGGCACGCCCATGACGCCCACAGAAACGACACACACCACCCCGATCCACCAACCCACAGACACTGCGAAGCCCTGGTGGCAAAGACCAGTCGGGACGAATCCCGACCGGGTCAACCTCGCCTTCCTTCTCGATGCTCTCCGCACAGCAAAAAATAGCGACAACCGCGATGTCCCCTGCGTCAAATTCGCCCACAACAACGAACTCGACGCTGCGCTCCTGCTCGAAGCCCAGGTGCCGGACGCAGGGTTCGTGTTCCGGTCCGAACGCTCGTTCCTTGATCGCGCAGCCGCCTACCTCGTTGCCCGGCAAGGCATCAGCAGCATCGTGGTTGCCGGTGCGGGACTGCCCAACATCGCTGGCGAACACGACCTGCACTCGCTCATCCGCCGCAGCGAGGAAACTAACCGCACGCGGGAGCAGACCATCGCTCGCGCGAGTGTGATCTATGTCGATCACGACCCTCTGGTCTTGGCGCACCTGCGCACTCTCGCCGACGAGAACAACGGCGTCCACGTCGTTGACGCCGACCCCTGGGATCCCCACGCCATGTGGAACACGCTATACAACACCGGCAAGGAAACCCCGGGCCTGGTTTCACCTGACCACGACCGCGTGGCGCTGCTGCTGGGCGGGGTGATGTCCTTCCACGGCGGCAGCCGCGCCGAAGCCGCGCAGGTCGTGCAAGATCATCTCGCCCGGTTACCCGCCAATGCGTTCCTGGCCATGACCCATCTGCTGCAGCCCGAGCATCCCGACCTCGCCGTCCAGGCACTCGAGTTCGAAGCTGCGCTGCAGCGCCGCGGCCCCGGCGCCGGCACCGGCACCGGCACCGGAAGCCTCGCCACCAAAGCCCAGATCGAAGCGATGATCCACGGCACCACCCTTCTACCGCCTGGGATCGTCCCCGCGTTCGCCTGGTTTCCCGACGGGCCACCCACGGACACGCCGCTGTGCGGGAACTTCACCGCCGCGGTCCTCACCCAGAAGCCTGGATCGGACCGCGACCTGCCGGAACCCCCGTGGCGGTCGGCACGCCCTTGACTTCCTGACCGTCCGTGCCCCGATGTCGCCGACTGTCAGGGAACCGGGGCCGGCGTCCTCGTATGGAACGGGATACCTGCGCGAGGGCACCGGTTGCCCGGATTCGACCGGCTACCGGGGTGGCCGGTCACCTGCCCGCGATCACAAGGTCAAGCAACCGGCCTACCCCGATCGCGGGTGACCACCGGTGCCTGGCCGTGCTCACGCCCCCCACGCACGGCCAGGCACCCACACCGCACCGGGCACATCCGAATTGCGCCGAAGCGTCGTTGAGAAAGGACATTCGACTCGTGCGTCTCAGAACAACAGCCGCAGCAGCGCTCGCCCTGCTGCCGATGCTGTTCGGCATCTCCGCCGCGACCGCCGACACCGGCACACCCCCGCCCTCACCGTCTACCGCCACGGCGTCGCCGCGGATCGTCGGCGGCGACCCCGCCCCCGTGGCCTACGCCGGCGCCGGTTCCCTGCAGCTGCTCGACCACGGCGATCCCGACTGGCACTCATGCGGGGTTACCCTCCTCGCCCAGGGCTACGACGAAACCGGTAAGCCGGCCGCGGTGGCGGTCACCGCCAGTCACTGCCTCAGCAACACCCCCAGTCCCGAAGAGCAAGCGCGGATGAGCCCCGCGGCGAAGAAGATCTTCGCCAGCTTCCGCACCGACCTGCGCAACCCGACCATCGACCGCAGCAATCCCGCGATCTATCACGCGCGGTTCGGTTCGCCCAACCGGCTGCAGGGCGGCGTCGTCCGCACCGGCGCCAAGATCGTCGTCCCGCCGCGCTGGGCCTGGGGCCTGCCGGACATTGAAGGCAAGATCTGGGACGTCTCCCTCATCCGCTTCACCGGCCACGTCGACGGCGTCCGCCCGGCCCGCATAGCCCCCACCTGGCTGTGGCAACCCGCGCGGGCGATCGGCTGGGGCATCACCACCGACCCCGCCGCCTGGACCGGCCCCGCACCGGCCCAGCTCAGCCAGCTCGACGTCCCGCTCCTGCACACAGCCAAATGCGCCCCCGGCGGCATCGGCACCAGCGAACTGTGCGCCGGAGTCCCGCCCACCGGCGGCGGCATCTGCAACGGCGACTCCGGCTCCGGGCTCCTGCAACGCCACGGCGGCGACTGGTACCTGCTCGGCGCGGCCTCCCGCACCATCGCCGAGTTCTGCGGCAGCGCGGCCATCTACACCAACCTCCACGCCTACGAGTGGTGGATCAACCAGCAGATCCGCAAGCTACTGCCCGGCGCCCCAGGCGCAACGATCCACACCGCGTCGGCCACGCCCGTCGGCTGACACACAAACACCTGCTCTCGGGGTGGTCGCGGCGGATCCGATGCCGCGACTACCCCCGGTCCAACGGACGCCCCGCCACTGCGCGAGCGCCTGACCAGCTTCGAAAGCACCTCGACATGCCACCACGCACCGCAGCCACACCCGCTCACCCGCACGCGCACGATGGCGAACGCGTGCACGTCGACATCGAAAGTCCTCGCCGGGACGCTGTCGCCGACTACCTGCTCGACGGCCACCTCAACACCACCGTCGACCGCCTCTTCGCCGACCGCCTCCTCGCCGACTACCCGCAGCTGCCCCGGCTGGCGATCGCGGCCGCAACCTGGGATCGCCGCGCCGCAGCGGCCATGCTCGATCACGGGCTCCGCCACTTCCTCGTCCTCGGCACCGGCGGACTGTCCATCTGGGCTCACTCGTCCACGCTGACCGACCTGCACAACGCTGGCGCGCGGATCCTGCTGTTCGAACACGACCCGGTCACCCAGCACTTGCACAGCTGCATCGACCACGGCGCCGCCGCCGGCCGCGCCCACGTCCTCTGCCTGCCTACCCACCGCCACCACAATCTCGCAGCAACACCCGCGGTCACGCACCTGCTCACCGCCGGCGCGCCGCTCGGCATCCTCGCCACCGGGCTGCTGCGGCCAGCCGGGATCTGCCTCGCCGCCATCCTCGCCCTGCTGAACAGCGCGCCCTCCGGCAGTCGCGCCGCGACCACCCAGCTCATCACGCACGGAACTAACGATCAGGACCACATCTATGCATCACTTGTCGCGCGCTTCGCCGAGGCCGGAATCCCGCTCGCCGTCGAGAACCGGCTCGCCGCCGATCAGCTGCTCGGCAACTTTGCGCACATCACGACGGACGCCGTCATGTCGGCTGCGCTGGACCAGGATGCGGCCAGCCCCCTCATGCGCACTGCACTGCTCGGACACCGTGACCCGCGCAGTTCCACCGTCGCGCTCCGCCCGGGCAGCGAGCGGGCCATCCACCTCGGTGGGCGGAGAGAAGGCCGGTGACCTCGAATACCGCTTGCCCCTGCGGCGTCGCCGTTCTGGCGATTGTCGAGGCCGCCACGGCCCAGGAGGCGGTCGCGGCCTACGAGCACGCGGCGTTCCAAGCGCTCGCGCTCGGGGCCCAGCTCCACCTACGTCGGCACAACGCCGATTCCTCCGCAGCTGGGACGGCCGACGGGATCGAGGAGATCCTGCGGCGGCTACGGGTCACTCTCGCGCTGATGGAGAAGCAGGTGGCCGAGAACCCGCCGACACAGACGGCTCCAGGAACGCTCGCCGGATACCTGCGTTGGTGGGCGCACACCACGGGCCAGATCACGGCCGGTCTCTACCGGCAGGCAGCGCACCAGGACGCGGCAGCCTCCGCTGATCAGTTCACCGGCAGGCCCGCCGATCCCGGCTCCGCGGCGACGGGAGGTTGCCGGTGACCGGTGGAGGGCACCAGAGGAAACCGCGACGCCGGACCGACCCAGTCAACGTCGTCGTCGCTGTGATGGGCGGACTCGGCTGCTGCATCCTGCTGTGGGCGCTCGATCTTCATCGTGGGCGCCGGTGAGCATCCCGTACGCACAGCTTCCTGCCGCGATTCAGCGGGTCTACGAGCTCCTGGCCGACCACCCCGGCCCCGACACCACCGCGCCCCCGATTGCTGCAGCCCTCGAAATCAGCGAGCTGGACGCGGCCACGGCGCTGCAACGGCTGCACGCCGCACGCCTGCTCGACCAGCTCCCGCCCGGCGACCGGTACGCCCTCGCGCCCTGGGCTCGCCAGCACGCCACCCATCAACGCGCCCGGGTGCCCGACTCGACTCGATCCGGCCAGAACAGCCGTCTGATCGACTGGTACGCCGCCACCGCCTGCGCCGCCGTCCTGCTCATGGCCCCCGAAGCACTGCGGTTCAGCGCCTCTGCCACGCATGAGGCAGTGCCCCACGATCACGTGGACGGGCACCGTGCGCTGCGCTGGTACACCTGGGAACACCGCGTCCTGAGCCACGTCCTCACCACCGCTGTCGATCACGGGCGCAGTGACGTCGCCGTCGAGCTGGCCGACGCTATCTGGCACCTGGCCCGCACCACCGACCACCACGACGACCTCGCTCACGCCCACCACACCGGCCACACCCTCACCCACCAGACCCGACACCCGATCGCTGCGGTCTTCCGCGCCCGCGAAGCCAAGGCCCTGGCCGACCTCCGACACATCACCGACGCGCTCAACGCCGCGGCCGAAGCCGCCGCACTCGCCCGGGACACTGCCGAACCGGGCATTCTCGCGCTGGCCCACTCCCACAGCGGTCGCGTCGACCTCGTCGCCGGCGACCCGGACCAGGCGCTGCGGGAACTCACCACTGGCCTACGCCACTACCGCAACGTCGTCGACGACCACGGCCACGCCCTCACTCGCCGCCGCATCGGCCAGGCCCACCTGGCCCTCGGCTACACCGCCGATGCCCTCTGCTACCTCGACGCCTCGATCGGCGCCCTGATCCGCGCGGACCACCGGTTGGGGGCGGCGCGCGCATTGACCTACCTCGCCGACGCGTTCACCGCTGACCGACAGCCGTCCAACGCACTGTCGGCCCTCGGTCGCGCTCACGCTCTGCTGGGCAACTCCGCGGCCCCGCGCTATCGGACCGGGCTTGACCTGGCCGCCGCCCGCGCCCGCTACGCCCTCGGCGAGACCACGATCACCCGCCGCCTCACCGAGAACCTCATCACCCGGCTTGACCGCGCCGGCCCCGGTGCTGCAGGTGACCTCGCAGCCGCCGTCGCGCTACATGACCAGCTCTGACCCGGGACGACGCGAGGAGTCCCTCGACGAGCCCGTCCGACGCCTCCGCCACCTGGAATGAGAATGCATGACCACACCTAAATCGCTCCCGGCGCTGCTCGCTTTCAGTAGCGCTCTTCGGGCGGTCAGAACAGATCGAGAGCAAGGCCTGCGCAGGTTCGCAGACAAGCTGGGAGTCTCTGCTCAGACCTTGTCGAACTGGGAAACCGGCAAGCGGGCGCCGGCGATCGACGAGGTGGCGCACCTGCTCGGATTTCTCCGCGTCAGCCCCGCTGAACACCAACGCGTCATGCGGCTCTGGCACCAACTCGACTCCCCGACTTTCATCGAAATCCCGGGCACAGACACCAGTCTGCAGCAGAAGCTCGATGAATTCGCCGTCCGCGTCTGGGAATGGGCACCGCACACTGTCCCGGAACCGTTGCAGACCGTGGAGTACGCCCGCGCGATCCTGCAGCGTGACCAGACACCGCTTGACGACGTTGACGTCGAACTCTTCCTCCGACAAGCCCGACAGTTGGACCGTAAGCAGCCACGATGCAGGACTGTCCTGTTGAGCCATGCAGCATTGGCGCCAGCACCCGAGTCACAGCTACACGCGATCAAGACGATGTCAGATCGTCCCCAGCTGAGGATCATGCTCGTACCGGTCACCGGCACAGTGCGAACGATCGAGCCTTTCACGATCTACGAGACCGATAGCAAGGCCTTCACTGTCGCGTTTCCCCACCACGACAACGTCATCTTCGTCAGTGAGCGAAACCTCGTACAGAGCTACCGGTCGACCTTCAAGAAGCTAGAGCGGGAAGCGATCGACCATGTCGATAGGCGTGAGGGCATGAGGGCATGACTGCGAAAGTCACAGTGGTGACCGAAACTGCGCAACCGATTCGCGCGCTGCTGAGCGACGCGGCATGGCACACGGCCCTTGCTGCAGTACGCGAGCAGGCAGTGATCGATACCCATGAACCCGCAGCGATCATCGAACTGCTGACACGGGCGGTCGACTGCGCGGAACACGACGGCGACAGGGCACTAGCCGAGTCCGGCCGGGTCCGGATACTCAAGCTCGCGCTGACTCACCACGACCACGCCGGAGTGCAGGCAGGCGTGGCCGCGTTGAGCCCTCTCTACCACCGGTGGGACGGCGGGCAATACGCGACATACGTCGCATCCGATCTCACCGGCACCGATGATTCTGCTCCGGTACTGGACGGGGGGCGCGATCGCCATGCTTTGTGCTGCGGTGCAACAGGGCCTTCGGAGACCGACCGATGACCTGCCACGACCGCACCTACGAGATGCCCGGCCTGGACTTCGCCCAGAATTACCGTATCCGTTGCCTCTCATGGCAGCTTGGAACGTTCGAGCGCCGCGGGCACATACGCCGCGAGTGGGCATTACGGATGCAACGCCAGGACGGCGACGGCCAGCAGCGTTCGCTGACGTGGCTACACGACCTACCCGGACACGAAGCACTCGACTGGGACTGGGCGATCTTCCTGCTCGCCCGCGACGCCGGAGACGGCCGACAGTCCTTCGACGCCTACGTCGAGGAACACCTCTCCCAACGCGACGACGATGACATCCCCCGGCACGAGCATCACGACTGGGTGCGCGCTGAGCACCTGTGGCATCAGGTCCGGGACTTTCTCGGGCGCGATCCGGTCCTGCTCACAGCGTTCTTCGACATCCTGCCGCCCGAGCGTTGAATGCCATCCCCGCAACCCTCCGGTTTGGGACGCATCCTCGGCGACGCCATCGCAGTGCCGTGCGTCGCAGCGCTGGTCATTCCGATCATCGCCATGGTCTTCACCCGTTGGAACCCCGTCTCCGGCGCCGTCGCCACGTGGGTGGCGGTGATCGCTGGATATCGGCTGGGGTGGCGCGTTGTTCACGTCCGGGATACGCCAGCTCAGGAAGGAATCCACGATAGATGTCAAGCCCGAACGCGCGTCAGCACCCACCGAAGTCGGCAAGAGGCGGCGGAAGCTGGCCGACGATCGGTGAGCACATCACCGCAGTGCACCGACGATCCGCAGCCGAGGGCGTGCCGGACCCGGACTGGCTTCCCTGGCCGCCCACCGCCCGCAACTGCCCGCTGCTGCTACCGCGGGGCGAGCGCACTCCGTATCGGGTGTGGGAGGTGATGGAGCTGCGGGCCCGCTATGTGCGGTGGCCCCAGATCGCCGCGCGGCTCGGCGTGCCCGAGCACGTCGTCCGCGATTGGATCCACAGACTCGGTAACCGGTGAGCACGAACAGTCCGTGGTTGCGAGATCGATGTGCTACAGCACGCCGGTTCGCCAGATCGAGTGAGGGCGGGACGTCGGCCCGGCCAGCGTTGGACACCGGCCGGACCGACCCGCCCACGCACGACACCCGGCGGATATCAGGGCGTGTGTGACGTCACGGGCACCGCGGAACCTGCGGGGTGCCGCCTCCGCCTGGACCGGTGTGCTGCTCGACCTCCCACAGGTCGCCGCGGACCCAGCCGTAGGTGCCGCCGCGGTAGGACCACCCCCACGCGTGTCCATCGGAGGCCCCGCGCGTGCACGAGACCCAGAACCCGGCGCCGTAGCCGATCGTGCCGAGCACCGGACCGTCCACCGGCCGTGACCGGATGCGCGCGCCGTCCGCGGTCGCGATGACCGCGATCCAGCCCTGAGCCGTCGCGGCCGACATCGGCCGAGCGTGCGACGACTTAGGCGTGGACCAGGTGAGGGTTCCGTCGGGCGCGACCGCCGGCGTGTCCGCGTTGGCCTCACCCTCGCCGACCGCGCCGACGTCCGGTTGCTCGGACACCATGCCGCCGGCGGGCGAGAGCTCCGCTGCCTGACCCGACGCCGCGGCCGCCATCGTCGCACTCGCAAGCGCTCCAAATGTCAGCAACGACGCCGCGATCCGCTTCGCGCACAAAAGACTCGCGGTCATGGAAAGACTCCAGCCTTGAAGGGGCGCGCTCACGGCCGCCTGAACAGAATGCTCATTCGAGCGTGCAGGCAACGGCTCATCAACGTGTGCAAGGAAACCCAACCGCCGATCCAGGCCGTCCGATCACCTCAGCCCGAGGCGTGGCCGGCGGTAAAGCCGGCCGGGCGACGTCGGACAGGGAGATTTTGGCTCGGGAGAGGTGCCCTCCCCAGTGCCCTCTCCCGAGCCGGGAACCCTTCTACCGCTGGGGTTGACGCGGACCGGATCCCCAGAAGGGTCCACTGTGGCCGCTCCCTGTGGACCACCGTGGATCACCTTCTGAAACCAGAGTGCCCCACAAACCAGTAATTCGCCACAACTGTGGCGGATTTTCTGGTAATAACTTTGGGTGTCAGCGCGTGCGCGAAACGCAGCGCCCGACAACCTCCTCCCCTATGCCAGCGCCGGCTGGGCCTGGCTGCAGCTCAGTGCAGCAGACCCGCGGCCCGCGGCAAGCCCACAGTCCACCAGGGACGCCACCGTCACCCTGCGGCCGGCTTGCCCCGGGCCCGCGGGGCCCGCGGGCGAAGGCCGCGTCCACCGCCCACCCCGGGCGTGTCCACCGAGGAGGAATCCGTGTTGAAGTACTTCGTCTCCACCCACCGCACCCAAGGCGAACGGGACAACGACTCCAACAGCATCCCCGAGACCGAGATCGTCGACCTGGCCAGCCTGTCGCACGAGGATCCGGACCACCCGTACTGCGGCTGCGCGCGCAGCTTCGTCGGCATCGCCAGCCGCCAGACCACCACGACCGCCGAGATCGTTGAATCCGACATGACAGCAGTCGAATTCGTCGCCCGCTTCCACGCCGCCTTCGTGGCCATGGGATTTCCCGACACTCCCGAAATGCGCGCCGAGGTCGGCAACGACGCCACGGAGCTGCTGCGGCTGGCGGCGGTGTGGCCGGTCGGCACCGTCGTCAAACGCCGATGCCACGAGATCCGCGTGCGCGAATTCCCCGCCGCGACCTGACCTGACCGCAACCACCAGCCCCGCACATCGCTAGAAGGAGTGCTCATGTCCAGTTCCACCGACGCGCGGCGCGCCCGCGCGTTCCTCCAGCATGTCGCCGAACCCACCAACCCGGTCCTCGCGCGCTACATCGCCGACGTCGGGCCCGTCGACGCCGCCCACCGCATCGCCGATTGCAGCGCACCGGCCGATGTCCTCACCGAGTCTCGCCGCGACGCGAGCTGGCCGCTCGTCGACACCAACCTGCAGACAGCGGCCAGTCTCGGTGGCCGGTTCGTCATCCCCGAAGATGACGAATGGCCGGCCGTCGCCTTCGCCGGGCTCAGCACTCTGGCCCCCAACGGCGACACTTATGTCGGACCCCCTGTGGGTCTGTGGGTTCAGGGCGAGCCACGGCTGGACGAGCTGGCGGCCGCTCCCTCGATCGCGATCGTGGGCTCCCGCGCCGCCACCGAGTACGGCGAACACCACGCCGCCGAGTTCGCCAACGGGCTCGCCGCCCGCGGCGTGCCGGTGTTCTCCGGCGCCGCTTACGGCATCGACGGCGCAGCGCACCGCGGTGCGCTCGCCGCCGACGGCGTGACCGTCGCGGTGCTGGGCTGCGCTGTCGATGTCGGCTACCCGGCGGGGCACGTCGGTCTGCTGGACCGGATCGTCCGCTCCGGCGGCGCCGTCGTCAGCGAATACCCGCCCGGCACCCCGCCGGCGCGCCACCGGTTCCTCGACCGCAACAGGCTCGTCGCCGCCCTCACCACGGCCACCCTGGTGGTCGAGGCCGGGCGGCGCAGCGGCGCCCGGCACACCGCGCGCCTGGCCTACACGCTCAGCCGGCCCGTCCTCGCCGTGCCCGGTCCCGTGTCCTCGGCGACATCGGCAGGGTGTCACCAGCTGATCCAGGACGGCACCGCCCGCCTGGTCACCTCCGTCGATGACGTCATCGGCGTCATCGAGGAAGGCAACGACGCCGACACGGCACCGGAGACGGGTCGTCCCTGCAGCTGAGGCCGGCCGACGCTAGCGCACGCTCCGGCGGCAACCCGGACCTGACGCGGACCTGCCGACCGGGCGGTTGTCACAGGCCGCCGCCGGGACGCGCGCTCGGGCGGTGGCGGCTCACACCTGCGTGGGCCGCCACCGCCTCCCACGGCCCAGACGGCCGGAGAGGCCGATCCGAGGAGCGCCGAGTGACCACCTACCTGACCCCAGGTGAACTGATCGGATCCGTTCCCGACACCTGCGCCGACACCCTGCACGTCATCGCCCTGCCATCCCACCCACGCACCAGCCCCGGGCGCCTCACCGCACCGACCGGCGCGGCGTTCCCCGCGACCCGGGTGCGCGGCCTGACCACCCGCGAGATCGCCGCGCACGTACAAGCTGCGCTCCCTGCCGAGCGTGATACCGACCTGGTCGTCGTCGTGATCGCCGCGGACTGCGTCCGACAGGGGCCGCCGCTGCGGGCCGCGATCGCCGCGCTCGAGGCCGACCTGCATCCCGCCGGGCACACCGTCCTCGGCCGCTACTGGGCGCCCCACACCCGCCCCGGCGCCCCGTGGCGCGACTACCGCCGCCCCACCCACCTCGGCACCGTCATCGCGCCACGCGCGGATCTCGACTTCGCCGGGCCCCTCCAGCTCGGCGGGGACGCCCCGACCCCGACCTGGGCCCTGCCCTTCGCCGCGCCCGGCGAAACCTTGCCGGCCAGCGTCAGCCGATTCGCCCGCCGGGTGGTGCCGTTTCTGGTGCGCCGCGGCGACGAGGCCAACCGGATCGTCGCCCACGCCATCACCCAGGCTGGCCGCGGCGAGTTCGTCGACGATGCCGCGGCGCTGGCGGTCACGACCGCGCTGGCCGACAACGCCGTTTACGGCCCCTTGCTGCTGCAACCGGCCGATCTCGACCCGCAGCGAATCGAGCAACTGTGGATGGCCCTCTACCGCGGCAGCACCGAGCACAACGCTCGTGCTCGGCTGGCCACATTGATCGCCGCCAGCGCCGTGCGCCGCGGCGACGACCCACTCACCGCCTGTGCCTTGGTGCACGCCCACGGGGCGCCGGGCGCAGCCACCGTCGGGCTGCTGTTCCAGCAGGACGCCAGCGCCGACGTTGTTGAGCACGAGCTCGACGAGATCGTCGGCCGGGTCGGCGCGACGCGCTGGTAGCCCACGCCCCTGACATTCAGCTGGGTCGCGGCGTCTCGAGCGTCATTCCACTACTCCGGGACGTCTCGACACCTCCTGCGCCTGCAGCGCTCACTTTCAGGCCCTCGACTCCAACTCCCAGTCTGGCCAACACCGAAACACTGTACCATTGCGAAAGTATTGACTAGCGATTATTTTGTCGCAACTCTCTGCGCCGAACAACGGCAAGCCTCGGCACCGCTAGAACACCCACCACGGCCCCCAGCGCGGACCCGCTAGTAACCCATCGACCGATCATATCAAGCGTTGCATCATCGAAGTCAGCTTGACTGGAGAGCCAGATGCAAAAACCAGTCAAAACCCCCAATAGTGCACCTATCCCCATTGAGGCGCTGGCTAATGCCGCACTCTTCCTTGTCACCTTCCACAACAACAATATGTCGACATCAATCCATAAGCGAATGTTACTTCTCGCAGCAGCTCTAAGAAGACTGCCTACCAGCAAATATGCGATCGCAAAAAGTAACGCCAGGCGCCACGTGTGGCGCGGACTTGGTTCCGTCACTGCCTCCATCGTGAAAATGACTAGACCAACAGCCAGGGCAGTTGAAATACCGGAGAGCCACTGAGAGGCGAGTATTTCGAACTCGCGCCTAATCCGCGCATTGCGTCCCGGCCCCACTTGCCCAGCAGCGTCATCGCTCGGGTCGAGCATAATTACCTTTGCACCCAGCGCCCACACCCAACCGAGACAGTAAATTCCAGCAACAACAGCCGATGCGACCAGCGTTGAGCCACGGTATACGGCCACCCAGGCCAAAAGCAGAGCAACTAGCACGTTAATCCAACGGGACAGCACTTGCCGTGACACGAGCAGGACGCCGTCGCGTCGCCCAGTCAAGGGCGGATCAGGTACCCTGAAGATCAGCCTGACGAAGCACGCAGTCGTAGCACGCATGACCGTGACACCCCAGAGAATCATTCCGACGATAACGGCGACATCAGACTCAATCCCAGCGGAATCCAGGCCGGAACCACGAATAATTAAGACAGATATGACAAACATGAATATTATCGAAACCGATAAGGAGAGCTTGATATAAGTCACCATTCGGCCGTTAATGAAGACCTCCTCGGGATTCTTCGCGTTGCCCCCGTCGGCCTTTACCCGTTCGGATGGGTCGCCGTCTTCCGAACTCCCATCTTGAGCATCGTCTTTGACCGTGTATCTAATTACACGTTTCAATGCTCGCCTAAAGCCCAGGTCGTCTCGAGCGATCCGCCCAACAATGTTGACAATCTGGCGGCGAATATCCACTTCAACTTCGCTCAGTTCGTTGACATTGAGATCCAGACCACGGATCGAGGGTTCATCCATCAGGCGACCCATTACAATTGAACACAGACGGTCAGCGGCCGCTACTGCACGCGCATCGACATCCTTATCGGCAATTCGATGCAGTGCCCTCTGAGTTTGTGATGTTTCTGCAGCCGCCCACGCCGATAATAATTGGAGCACCGCACCCTTGCTTAACTCCATCAAGTTCACCCGTCCAACTCGACCGATACCTGCCTATCCCCAGTCGCTCTCGCGTGCCGAAACGCAACATTCACGAATCCATGCCGCCTCGACCTATTGGACACGGAGGGAAAATTTCAGACTTGGAGCGCTGCTTCGCGACGTCTGTTCGTATCGATCAGTGAGCGCTCGCGACCAGATCGACACCTAAGCCCCGTCGCTCACCGTAAGCCTACGCAGGGTGGCGAATGGAAGACGAACATCAGTCACATGATGCTACGACGGTCAGGTCGTAACAGCTCGCTCCGCGCTGCGACTACCCATCGGCAACCTGAACCTAACTTCAGGCGACCATCCTTGTAATTTTCAAACAAAGTCCTCAGGGTAGGAGTCATGAGTAACTTCCAGTAGGCAACATTGATCATTGCAGCAGTCGCAGCGGCGGTCAATGTATGCGCTCTCTTCTTCGTAGGAATGCAGGTTCGTCATGCCGCTCGCGAATCGCTCCGTGCTGACAGAAATTTAGAGGACGAGCGACGTAGACAGCGAAAGAAAGACACGATCGATGCGATGGTGTCCTCCTCGCGACAATGGGAGGAATTCAGGATGGCACTCCCGTGGAACGACAGAGACAAAGAGAATGTACAGGCATACCTACAACACATAGAAAGGAAGCCCGCCGCGCGCGCACCGGTACGCAACTATCTTGATTTCCTCGAAGTAGTTGCCGTCGGCGTGAACAGTGGCGTATTCGATATCGACACAGTTTCCAGGATGGTCGACGGGAGGATCCTCGCGGTGACGGAGAACTATATGCCGTACATCAACCTCCGCAGAGACGAGTTGCGGAGCCCCAGCTTATACTCGGAACTAGAGGTCATGGCACGGTCGACACGCAATCATCGCGACCGCGAGTCTGCTTCTGCCAATGGCTAGCCGGCCTCGCTGTAACCATTGCAATATCGACTACACTGCCACGATGATTCGTTGCATTGGCCTCTTGCGCCACTGACGTGCCCAGCCGAGCCCTGCCGACCAATTCCCGGCTTGATGGCGCATATGTACGATCGCCGGTACGCATGCGTCCTCGTCCGCTAACAGCGGGGTTTTTCAACTTCGACAGCCAGTTCGTTGAGGTCCGTTGTGAACAAAATTTTCAGTCCGCATAAGTCACTGCGGTCTATGTCTCCGCGTCGGCCACGCCCTCTGGCCCAGCGACCGCGACGTCTTCCCTGAGCGGTTCGCCTGGTATATCCAGGTCAAGCAGGACTTCCGGGACGTCCAGTGCGAAGTGGCGATCCTCGAACGCCGCCTTCACGGCCAGGCTCAGGCGCGGCCGCTGCGCAACCTGCATCCGGCTCCGTTCTCGCCACGGCCCGATCGAGCTCGACATCGAGCATCTCCTGTGCGCCCCAGCCTGGGTAAATGGCCTGAGAATCGTCCACGCCGCCTCCAGTGGGATCACTGCTCCAGCACGGGACCGAGCTGGATGACGTCTCAGCGCGGCCATCGCGCCCTCGACGCATCACGCGGGGCCGGCGGGCCGGCATTCGGCCGTCGCGGTATGAGCGAGCCGAGGGAACCAGGCCCGCGCCGGCGGTGCACAGCCACCAGCTCGTACAGCAACGTCGCCGTACTGGACGGGCTCGTGCACCGCCGGCGCTCGGCCTGGTGAGCCGTGGCCGTCCACCCGCGAGCCCGCCGCCTCCGGCACCAGGCCCGCACCCGTTGCGCAGAGAGGCTTTCCTCGTGTCCAAGGAAACCAGCAAGTGGCTCAACACCAACGTCCTCGTCGGATTCACCGACAAACGCGGCCACGCCTGGCACTACCGCGCCGAAGACCAAGGCGCCGAGCCCAACCACTACCCCGGCCCGATCCCCATCGCCGAGGTCAAACGGCGCCTGTTCGGCTGGACCGCCGAGCCGGCCCGGGTGTTCGTTGAGGACCGGTTCGGGCTTCGCCTCGCCGAGCACCACCTGGGCGTCACCACCTCCGACACCGGCGACATTCTCGCCATCCACACCGACGAATACGGCATCCACCAGTACGACACCTGGCTGCTGGACAACGTCGCCGCCCTGCTCGACGACGGCCTCAGCATCGGCTCCGCCGGACTGCTGCGCGGACGTAGGCAAGCCTGGGTCAGCGTCGAAGTCCCCGACAACATCGTCACCCCCGAAGGCGTCGAGTTCCGGCCGAACCTGCTGGCCTGTTCCAGCCACGACGCCAGTCTGAAAACCCGCTACAAGCGGGTGGTCACCAACGTCGTCTGCGACAACACCATGAACATCGGCCTACGCGAGGACGGCCAGGACCACGCGATCGTCCACAAGCGCAACAGCAACCTGCAACTGCTCAACGCCCGCGAGGCGCTGCAGATCGTGCACACCGTCTCCGACGACTTCGCCGCCGAAGTCAAGAAGCTCTGTCAGACCACCGTCACCGACCGGGCCTGGAAAGCGTTCCTGGACGCTCACACTCCGATCCCCGACGAGCCGGGCCGCGCACGCACCAACGCCGCCACCAAACGCTCCGCACTCACCCGGCTATGGACTAGCGACAGCCGCGTCAGCCCCTGGAAGAACACCGGCTGGGGCGTGGTCCAGGCCGTCAACACCCACCTGCACCACGAAGCCGTCATCCACGGCGCCACCCGCGCCGAACGGAACATGACCCGGGTGTTGAAGGGCGAGCTGGCCAAGCACGACCGCGCCACGACCACCACCCTGCACAAGGTCCTCGCGACCGTCTGAGCTGCCGCCGGTCCCCACCCTTCGCTTTCTTTCCGGTTTACGAAAGGACTATCGCCATGGGCACCAGCACCTTTCCGCCGCTGCCGTGTGCGGCACCGACGGCTGCACGAACTCCGGACACGGCATCTCCATCGCCGTGTCCCGCCCGAGCGTCTACCGCTGCCACGACTGCATCGCCTGCCTCGACGCCCTGGGCCCCCCGCTGGATCCGTGGGTTCACCGACGAACGTGCCTACGCCGACCGCAACACCGAACTCGGGCACCTGAACGCGGCGGCGCTGCGAGAACAGCCCGCACCGGTGCTGGCCACGATCGATGCGGCGCGGGATGCGTTCACGGTGCTGGCCGACCTCATCGGCCCGGCGCTGGCCCGCGACGCGGTCACCGCGATCGTCGACGCCGGCGACCAGGTCATCGACTGCTCCGTCACCAACTGGTGGGCCGCCTACCGCCACCCCGAACACCACCCCCACACGGCACCAGCCCGTGCCGCTTACCGGTTCGATCACCTCTGGCCGGTGCGGGTCGGCGGCCGCGTCCTCGGCACCGTCCACTACGTCACCACCGGACACTTCGATCGCTACGAGCCCCGCACCTGCACCGGATCCGTGCTGCGTCCCGACCTGCCCTCCGACGAGCAGCCCTGCTACAGCTCCGTCCACGACGCTGCCGACGCTCTGATCGCGTGGACGGCGGATCGCCAGGCAGCGGGCGGTGTCATGGTTCTCGACCACGCGTGACCTCGCGGGTTGGCGCGCGGCCTCCATCACGCGACCAGGCCCGGCGGCACCGGTCAAGGCCCTCCGGGGAGGTCGACCACGCGCCCGCAGGACGGGGCCTTGACCGGTGCCGCGGCGGGACCTGGATGTCGGTGGGTCGTCCGCACCCCATCCCGCGCGAAGCCACCTGAATGAACCGGGAATCCCCGAGTTCGGCCACGCCGTCCCCCCGGTCGGCCGAACCCCGGTTCGGGGTTGGCCGGGTCAGCGCACGCGCCGCGCTGACCTGGCCAACCCCTCGCCTTCACCACACGTCCTCGGAGGTCCGACCATGCCCCGCACGACTGCACTAACCGCCACCGAACGAGAAGTCCTCCACGACGTCGCACACGGACTGAACAACATCCAGATCGGAGTGAAGCAATTTCGCTCGGCCGAAACCATCCGCACCCACATGAAGAACATCTTCTTCAAGCTGGAAGCCCGCAACCGCGCGCACGCCGTCGCCATCGCCTACGACACCGGCATCCTCTAATGCCGGCGCCCGCACCTGCCGCTGACACAGCCGGTACCACGGCGATCCTCTCCACCGACCTGCCAACCACACCGACGCGACAGCGCCGCGACCACCAAGACTGCCAGCCGCTCCGTGCCACGTAAACCGACTACGGGAGGACGACGATGACCGACTCCAGTCGCCGTACCGCCGCACCGACCTACCTCGACAGCCCGGATCTGCTGCTCGTCATCGACGACGCGGATATCGGCGCTGACGCCGAAACCGTCATCGGACAGCTCCTCAGGCGGGATCCGGCGGACGCAGCGCTGATCGCGCGGGGCGACGCGATGTTGTCCGCCGCCGACGCGGGGACCGCCACCAAGTGGCTGGCCACGTCGATGACCTGGCTCTACGGCCGATCCGCTCCTCCGCCGCCTCCGCAGCCCCAGCGTGAGCGGCGGGCGGTTCCGCGCGCTGACCGACCACACCGGTGTCCCCGTAAACTAATGGTTACTGACAGTGATAGGTGCATGTCGGCGCGAGCCAATGAGAAGGCAGGGCAGGCGATGAGTCAGCTGGACGTGCGGATGCGGATGGCGCGGGACGCCGCCGGGGGTCAGTCTGTCGTCCATGGCGGCCAGGACTCACTACAGCAAGACCTACCTCTGGCAGCTAGAGGCCGGTGAACGCGTCGTCAAACCCGAGCACGTGGCCGCCTACGCCACCGCCCTCGGCGTCGCGGTCGAGGCGCTCTACGGCTCGCCGCTGGAACCGTTGTGGACCCTCTGGGACGCCCGCGACGACCTACCGGGCGAGGCCGAGCGCGACCGGGTCACCGCGTTGCTGGACCATCCCCGTTCCGTCGACCAGGCCGCCTTCGGCACGCTCGCCGACGTCCTGACCGTCGTGCGCCGGCTCGAAGACGACGCCGGCGCCGAGCACGTGATCCCGATGGTGGATGCCCAGGTGCGGGTGGTCGAGCAGTCCGCCGACGAAGCACGCGCGAGCGTCCGGTCGGTGGCGGTCGGGCTGCTGTCGGAGCTGGAGCAGTACCGGAGCTGGCTGGCCATTCCCGGCAAGCAGTGGAGGCTGGCCGGAGCGCACCTTGACCGCGCGGCCGTGCTGGCGCTAGCGGTCGACGATCCGCTGCGACTGTCCACCGCGCTGTCGTTCTCGGCCTACCGAGCCATCCGGCGCCGGAAATTCAGCACCGCCGACGCGTTGTCCGACGCCGCTCGTCGCGACACGCGGGTTCACCTCGGCTTGCGCACCTACGAGACCTTCCAGCGCGCCGAGATCCTCGCCCAGCGCCACGAAGACGCCGAGGCGGTTCGGCTGCTGTCCGACACCGACGGCATGATCGAGCGCCTGCCACCCGCCGACGAGCTGCCGCCCTCAGGCTACTGGTACACCGCGCCTTTCTTCCTCGGCCAGCGCGCGTTCGTCCTGGGCGCCCTCGGCGACCACGCCGCCGCCGGCCAGGCCGCCCGTGACTGCCTTGCCGAAATGCCATCCTCGTGGACATCGTCGGAGTGGGCATCCCGCCGCCGCAAACTCGCCGAGCTGACCTAACCGCTTACCCGCGGCCACACTTTCCCTATAGGACAGTCCCTCCGCCGCTGCCCATTTCTCGTCGCCGTCCCACAGCCAGGTGTACGGTGGAAGAACCGGATCTTGGTGTGGCCTCCCCATGCATCGATTGGCATGAGGACGGCGGTCACGATGACCCTGCTGCGGCAGAACCGCGAACTGAAACGACTGGGCATCTGGAACTGGTGCCTACCAGCGTTCGCCGGGAAGCTACCGGATGGCCGCAACTACAACGCGTGCCCCTCCGCCGGCGTATGCGCGCAAGCCTGGTACGCCAGAAACGGCACCTATCTCTTCCCTCAGGTGAAAGCACGCCACCAAGAGAACCTGCGCTGGACCATGGACGACCTGCCCGGCTGGCAACACGCCATGCTGGATGAACTATCACACAAACGCTTCCTCGACGCGTGGGTGCGGATCCACGACAGCGGCGACTTCTACTCCAGCGCCTACCTCACTGCCTGGCTGGAGATCATGCGGGCCCGGCAACGCACCCGGTTCTACGCCTACACCAAGGAAGTCGCGGCGTTCCGCGAACTGGTCGAGCCCAACCCGCCCCGGAACTTCTGGTGGGTCTACTCCTACGGCGGCACCCAGGACTCCACATTGGACTCGACTGTCGACCGTGTCGCCGATGTATTTCCCCGACGAGCAGTCCATCGCCGCGGCGGGCTGGCACTCGCAAGAGGAGTCCGACCTGCTGGCGGCCCTCGGGCCGACACCGGTGGGGATCCCGGCCAACAACATCGCGCACTTCAAAGCTCGGCAAGCCGGGCGGCGCTGGAGCCGGTGGCAGGCCGGCGTCGACGCCATCGCCCCAGCTGGGACAGAATCGTAGATCGTCGAGATCTTTCCCCCACTGTGCGAACACCGCCGCGGTGCGCTCCCAACCTAGCCAGTGTGGAAAACGTTCATTCCCATGTTCTCGGCTGCCACCTTCACGAACTCCGTGTTCAATCGGAGAGGTGGCGTGAACATCTCGACTTCCGCTTTAGCGGCTGGGGCGTCGCGGCGAGCATAAGCTCCACATATCGTGATAACACTCAACGCATGAATCGCGAATATAAGCGCCAACTCATCTTCCTGCGTCCACGTGTCGTTCGAGTCTTCGTTTATGATAGATTGGCGCCAACGCGGGAGTTCATAAGCGACCCTTGCGTCGATCTCGAAAATCTGAGCCTCCTCGTAAGGGGCTAGTCCCATCAAAGCGCTTACAGCAGCCCCGATGGCGCCTCCGATGCCAGACGCTGCCAAGTTAACCAATAGGCCGTCAAGCCGCTGGACCCAGCGATCTCTTGTAGAACCCTTAACTGCTGCTTGTACGGCACGTTCGACCGCGCCGAGCCAAGCGGGAGGCTCATCTTGGGGCGATCCACTATCGTCATCGAATGGCAAACCTGCGTTTTCGGCGATGCTCCGAGCTAAATCGACGATCATTACCTCGTCTACAGGCATGCCCGTCTGATCTGCCAGTTGTTGACGGGTATCCAAGATCTGATCTTCACCGAGTCCGGCCCGGTCTGCCAGGTCTGCGTATAGGAGATTTACCATGCGGTGCAGCCGTTGACCTTGGCTAAGCTCAACGTCGCTCTCACCCCTTAGGTACCAGTCAACCAGGAGTTGGAGTAGAACCTTATCCTGGTGTGAAGACGACGGACGACCCACATTCTTTGTTGCAAGGAACCGGTAAATCGCACCCGCCAGCAGTTCATTATTTTCCAGGTCAGCTGGACTGACAGAAGGCGCTCCGCGCTCGTCGAGTCTTGCGCCGATTACCTTCCGCCAAGTGTCCGAGTCCGGCGGAGGTCGGTCACCGGCGGCGTGTGGAATCCATAAGTCCTCTTCATTGCTATCCGTTTCTGCAACACCATTGGAGACGTCGTCACGATCGGTCACGGCTATCACCGCCGCAAGGTAAACCACCTGCACTGTGACTACCACGCCTAACCCCGCCAGCCAGATCGCCATGACCGAGGGGAAGAAGGTCGCCAACAATGCTTGACCGAAGGCGAGTCTCACCTCATCGTCGATATCCTCGGCGAGGAGATCGGCAATCTTTCGCGCCGTGGAACTCCTGCGTGCACTGTCGCTCAAGTCGTCAAGTAGCGACTGCAAACCACCGTTTGCCAGCAAGGGGCTCAGGATGTCGGATACATACCTTGAGTCGAGGACGTCGTGCATTAGTTCAGACGCATCGTCTCTGGCGACAAGCCGTTCTACAAACCCTACAACAGCCGGGGTTCCACAAAAATCAACAAGGAAGCGCCTACGCTCATCTGATTTGAGCAGTTCCGCTCCAAGTCCAACGAACCTTCGGTCTCCTAACAACATCCGAAGGAAAGTAACACCGCCATCCGTGGCGGCCAATGCACGTGCCAGTTCTTGCCCGCCTGGCGAATTCGCCAGGAAGGTTAGGTTCCGGCCCGTTTCCTCCGTTCGCAAGGAGTCTAGATAGATTCTCGACGCCCAATCCCAGTCGCCAGTCATGAGTTTCACTGAAAGTTGCCGTCCGGCCGGCGAGTTGGCCAGACTCGAGAGTATTGGACGACTTATTTCCGTGGCCATGAGACTGACGTTCAACCTGCGAACGTCTCCTCCAATTAACGGGAATGAAAAGAGAACCGACTTGCCGATACCGTCGCTCAACTTGACACAGAGACCGCCTTCGTAGCCTCCTGTATTGATTGAGTCAAGCAACGCTGCAAAATCTAAGAGCCTAAGTGCCGCTGCCACAACGTAATCACCGGCCTTGGTCTGACTTAAGTGTGACGCCAACTCTTGGGCGCCAGCAAATGTTAAGCATCGCTCAATGAAATCCGGAAATCGTTGAGGTGAGACATTGAGAGCTCTCAAGTTGTACTTAAAGTGAGGCTTAGACACAATCTGCTCCATCGGTGCACTTGTGGTACGGCATCTACTCAAATGTAGAGCACCTCCGCGCCCTACACTCGAGTCCTCGCATCTCCAGACTCCATCCGGTAGTCGAGCGCTGGTGGCGAGGCGTTACACGTCCCCCACCGCACGGTGTGGAGTAATCCAGACGTGTCTGCTCGATCATCGCGATGTGGACTCTCACAAACAGGTCTTGATGGTGACGACGTCCAGGTCGGCTTGGTTCAAGTCGGTCCGGTTCGACTCCACCCCCGTAGCCGCGGGGTGGTCCCGCTGGGCCGTGAGCCCGGCTCTGGTCGGACATCTTGGTCCAGACGCCGATGACGCAGGTGTCCACTTCCGTGGTCCTGACTGCCAGCACGATGATCCGGCTGCTCCGGGCTGAGGCTCCGGAGCCGACGAGTATTCGAACGGTCTACGTGGAGACCGAGCTGCCCCTCCTCCGCGGAGTTGGTCAGCCCGCGCCGCGAAGCTACGTCTGGCCAACGGCCACTGGCTTGACTAGGGTTCGGCGACACAGACGCAGCTGCGACACCTCATCCGTTGACATAACATCGGCGCAGGTGCTGCAGCCGATCTGGCGTGACCGTCAGCGGCGAGTGCGCTTCAGCATCGACGCCAGGCTCGAGCACGCTCTCGCGCTCGCCGCGCTGCTCGGCAACCGCGTCTCCTCGATTGACCACTGACCGTCCACGCAGCGTCGGAGCCCACGCCAGCCGATCCGGTCCTCTCTTTGACCGCAATTCCGTTTCTCTCCCGGAAGGACGCGCTCGTGCAGGCCCTTACCCGCGTAGTCACCTTCTCCGACCAGCAACCCGGGATCGTCGACGTCCGCGCCGACCTCAGCGTCGGCGACTCCGGGCTTGCACGGCCTGAACTCGACGACCTCGCACGAGACTCGTGACCGGGTGCGTGCGGCCATCCGCAACAGCGGCCTCTCGCGGCCACACCCCAATATCGGGGATATCGAGCTGATTCTCGCGCGCCGGCGCCGAGCCATTCACCTTCCACGACACCCGGAGAGGGATCGTGAGGAAGCTGTTGCAGCGCCGAAAAAGCGGGTGCAGGTGTTCCGGTCGGGCCGACGCACTCTAGCGGAGCCTGGCGTCGGCGCAAGTCCGCCCGTTCACGGTTCTCGGCTGCGGATGAGCAGGCCGGGGCGGGCTTGTCGCCGACGCGGGCGGCCCCGCTTGGCCGAGTGCGTCCCGACCGGGACACCCGCACTCCGCTCGTTCTCCACCGCGTCACGGCGGTAGAGAACGAGCGGTGCGGGGTTCGTGGCCGGTCACCGAGATAGGCGGTGGCCGGCCGGCCCGTGTGAAGGAGCCCTTCGTGACCAGCACGATGGATCTGCCGACCCAGCGCGACACCGACGACCCCACCCCCACGCCGGGCACCGAACTCACGCCCTCCGACCTCGACAGCGCCGCCATCGAGCCGCCCGTCATCGACGACGCGGAGTCCGAAGATGTCGGCGACACCCCGCTCGACGAGCTGTCCGAAGAGGAGCGCGCGGTGCTGCACGCCCGATGGGACGCCGAGGTCGACACCGTCAAGCACGTCGACCCGCACACGGTGCTGCTCGCGGAGAACGTGCGCACCGACAACGCCGAAGCCGACGAGGAAACGACGGCGAACCTCAAGACCCACGGCGTGAAGACGGCCACCAACGGCTACCGCGACTACGACACCGGCGCCATCGTGGTCACCGAAGGCCAGCGCCGCGTCCTCAACGCCCGCGAAGCCGGCTGCACGGTGCCGGTCTGGATGAAGACCCCGCCGATGGCCGACGAACGCAAGGCCACCATCGAGCGGATCGTCAACCAGTTCATCGAGAACGACATCCGCGTCGGGCTCACCCTGGGCGACAAGGCCCGCGGCATCCAGCAGCTCGCCGCGTTCAACCTCACCCCCACCGGTATCGCCCGCAAGCTGGCGCTGGGCAAGAAGGGCAAAGCCTACGTCGAGAACGTCCTGCAGGCCGGACGCAGCGAGCTGGCCATCAAGGCCACCGAGCGGTTCCAGCTGGACCTCCTGCAGGCCGCGGTGGTCGCCGAGTTCGACGAAGCCGGTGACCTCGACACCGCGAAGGAACTCATCCGCATCGCGCGCGAGGCGCCGAACAACTTCGCCATGGTCGCCGAGCGCAAGCGCGCCGAAAGCGCCGAAAACCAGCGTTTCGCCGCGCTGACGGAAGACCTCACCGAGGAACTGACCAACGCCGGGGTCACGATCTTCGACAACGGCCTCTCCACCTACGACGGAGATGCCCGCACGCTCGACCGGCTGCGCCCCACCCCCGAGCACGAGCCCCACACCGAACTGACCGCCGAGGAGCACGCGTCCTGCTCCGGCCACGGTGCCTGGATCGAGGAGGAATACGACCAGGACAACAAGCGGATCCCGGTGCCCGTCTACGGCTGCGCCGACTTCCTGGCCCACGGGCACGCCCTCAGCTACGCCCCGGCCGGCCGCGCGGACTTCACTCCCGTGGCCACCAGCCCCACAAACGCAGGCGCCTCCGGTGAGGCCGTCCACCTCGACAACCCCGACGCGCTGGCCGCGACCAGCGAGGACGACGAGGTCGCGGCCGCCCGCGCCGCGCAGGCCACCGCGGAACTCGAGCGGAGGAAGGCGGGAATCATCCGCAAGTGGGTGATCCAGAACAACAAGGACTGGGACGCCTCCGAAGCACCGCGGCGGGAATGGCTGGCCGGGCTGGTGCAGCGCAAGACCGCGCCGCAGGGCGCACAGCTGTTCCTGGCGCTGCAGAAGGCCGAAGGCGGCTACGAGCTGCGCCGCGCCTTCGAACGCAACCACCCGCTCGCGATGAAGCTGCTCGGCCTGCCGGTCGGAGCCACTCTCGCCGACTTGACCGACAAGGTCGCCAAGGCTCCCACACCGGGGAAGGCCACCCTCTACGACCTGTTCCTCACCCTCTGCGCGATCGAGTCCGACTTCTCCCGCCCCCGCACCCCCTGGCGTACCCCGTGGGGCTCGGCGAAGGCGTACATGGCCGCGATCATCCGCTGGGGCTACCCGGCCTCCGACGTCGAGCGGAAGGTGCTCGACCCGGAAACCGAGCGGGACGTCCTCGCCGCCCAGCTCGGCGACCTCGACACACCGGCCATCAGCGACGGCGGAGTGACCACCGAGGGCGGCGAGCGCGACGACAGCGACGTGCACGGCCGCGAGCCGGGCGAGGACGCCGACATTGACCTGGCCGACGACTCCGATTGTGACGGCGGGCCCGACATCGTCGCCGACCTGCACGACCTCGACGAGGACGCCGAGGGCGACGAAGACGACGCCCCGGACACCGACGACCGCAACGAGACAGCGACCGAGGCCACCGGTGACGACCTCACCAGCGACGAAGCACCGATCCAGCCGGACACCGAGGTCGGGGCGGAACTGACCGGCGCCGCGATCTAGGCGCCCGGACACCACCGCACCCGATTCCTCGCCGGGGCGGGCCCGCGAACTGCGTCGCCGGGCCCGCCCCGGTGCCGCCTCGTCCTCGCCTCCGCCCCGGGCTCAGCACCGGATCCGTGCGTGAACGGAGTTTTCTCGATGCATCCGCACCTGCCGCCGGTCTTCGACCACATCCACCGCACCGGCACCTACGCCGCCGCACACCACCCCGTCTGGCCGCACGCCCCGCTCCCGTCCGGCCCGGCCTGGACGCATGCCACCTGCCGCTGCGGCTGGGCCGAGATCGCCGAGTCCCCCAGCGACGCCCGCGCTCTGGCCCGCCACCACCGCCGCTACGCCGCCGAACACCCGGCCTACCTGCCCGGCACGGCCCTGCACATCGGCGGCCGCGCCCACCAGGCCGACGCCACCGGCACCCACGGGTCCATCACCGGCACCCGCCACGGCTGGGCCCTCGCCGACGGCATCGGCGACAACCCGCTGGCCGCTTACGCCGCCGGCAGTGCTGCGGCCACCGCCGCCTACGCCGCCGCCGACCGCGGAGCGGTCGCCGGGCTGCTCGCCGCCACCGCCACCCTCGCCGCCGTCCACGACGGCGACACCGTCATGGTCGTCGCCACCCCAATCCCGCCCGAACGAGGCGATGGCTGGGACATCGCGTGGGCCGGAGACTGCCGCGCCTACGAATATGACGCCGACACCGACGTCCTCACCCAGCTGACGGTCGACCACACCACCGGCCAGCAGCTGCGCGACACCCTCGCCGAGCGCTACCGCGGCCGACCCGCCGATCTCGAGGATCTGGCCGCCGGGCAGGACCACGCCGTCACCACCTCCGTCGCCACCGCCGAAGACGACACCGTCGGCCGCGTCACCACCACCGGCCCGCGCCGCCGGTTGCTGCTGACCTGCGACGGCGTCCACCAGCACGTGCCCCACGCCTCGCTCGTCCGCGGGCTCCGCACGTTCAGCGACCCGGCCGCCTGCGCGAACCGGCTGACGCTCGCCGCACGGTACTTCCGTAGCACCGACAACGCCGCCGCCATGGTCATCGACCCCGTCCCCGCCCCGATCGCCGCCGAGCTGGTGCCATGAGCACGCCCACGACAACCGCGGCGGTCGCACTCGTCGCCGGCGCCAACGGCCTGCTCGGCGCCGCATTGGACGCCGCCGGGCGCGGGTGGCCGGTGTTCCCGCTCGTTCCGCGGGGGAAGCGGCCCGCCATTCCCCACTGGCAGCAACGGGCGACCTGCGATCCCGACCGCATCCGCCGCTGGTGGCGCCGCCACCCGTTGTGCAACGTCGGGATCGCCTGCGGGCCAGCCGGGCTGCTGGTGCTCGACCTCGACGCCGCCCACGGGCCGATCCCCATTCCGTGGGGCCGCCGAGGCGTCCGCCACGGCCGCGACGTCCTAGCCCAGCTGGCGCAGCAGGCCGGCGAACCGGACCCGGTCGACACGTTCACCGTCTCAACCCCGCGCGGGGGCGAGCACCGGTACTTTCACCGGCCGCCCGGGTCGCAGCTGCGCAGCACCGTCGGGGGTCGCGGGCGCGGGCTCGGCTGGCACGTCGACACCCGCGGCCCCGGCGCACTCATCACCGCCCCGGGATCCATCGCCGTCGTCAAAGGTGTGCCGGTCCCGTACGCCGTCACCTGGGACCTGCCCGTCGCTGACCTGCCGGGCTGGCTGGTCACCGCCCTCACCCCGCCACCGCCGCCGCCTCGCCCCGCCGTGGTCCCGGTGCTGCCGGCGACCAGCCGCCGGGTCACCGCCTACGTCCAGGCCGCCCTGTCCGCTGAGTGCCGCAACGTCGCCACCGCCACCGAAGGCCACCGCCACATCGCCGTCTACGCCGCCGCCGCGGCCCTCGGGGAACTGCTGGGCAACGGCTGGATCAGCGCCGCCGCGATCACCCACTACCTCACCGACGCCGCCCGCCGGCACCTCGGCGTCGCCGACTTCACCTGGCACGAACTGACCACCACCATCCGCGACGGCATCGCCGCCGGCCGCGAAAACCCCCGCATCCTCACCGACCGCCCAGCGCCCCGACACCGGCCGCAGCCGGGCGCCCGCTGACCGAAGGGACCCTGTCATGCCCGACACCACACCGTCCGAACCCGACGCCGCATCGAGGCTCACCTGGCTCTGGCAGCGCCAACCCGACAGCACCGACCTGGAAAAGGCCCTCATCCCCGCCCACCTGGTCCCCGCGGGGTGGCTGCCCATGCTCCAGCACCGCTACACCGAAGGCGACCGCGTCGAGTTCGACTACGACGGGAACAAGCAGCTGGGCACGGTCGTGCAAGACCAAGGCATGTACGTGGCCATCGCCGGCGAACGCCCCGGCTCAGGGTTCACCATCCACAAAACCGACATCCGACCGCACGACGCCGATCCCGCAGCACCGGCCGACCCGATCATCGTCTCGGCGATCGACCCGCATCCCGACCCGGTCGTGCGCCGGGAAGGCCACACCGCGACCGCGTACTGGAACCTCGGCCGGCCGGCCGGTGACGGCTGGCTGCCCTGGGCCCGTCTACACGTCGCCTTCCAGCCCGACATCGGCTTCGTCGCCACCCTTTCCAGCGTCGAAGAACGCGACCAGGCCGGCGAACACCGCGAACGTCAGCGGCACCTCGACCCCGTCGTCGTCCACCACCACCCGACGCGCCGCCCCAGCCACCACGCCGTCCGCACCTGCCTGCGCGACGCCATCGAGATCCTGATCTCCGCCGCCGGGCAACGCCAACCGGTGGTGTGCGCCCACTTCGTCCCGATCCTGGCCGCCGCGCAGGAGAAGTAGCAGGTGGTCGACTCGTGGCCGGGACACCGCGCGGCGCGCCCGGTCACCAGAAAAGCACGGCGCGGCCCGGACCTTGCCAGAGTGCCGGTTCACCGTCCGGTCGCGGTCAGCCCGGGCCGCGCCGTGCTCGACAGGCCCCGTTCACCACCGGCGGCCCCGTCCGCCGGTGACCGACTGTTCACGGAGGACGCATGGCAGAGCCGACGATCCACGTTCCCGAGGGGTACTGCCCGACCCGCCTGCGCGGGCTGTGGGCGCTCATCGGCTGTCTCGTGTGCGGCGGCGACGGTGAATTCCTGGTCAGCGATCGCGACGACCCCATCGAGCCGTCGGATGGCGACGAGCCCGAACCGTGGTACCCGCAGCCCTGCGACTGTCTCTGGGCACCGCCGCCGCACGAGCTACGCGCGTTCAACGCCGCGCAGACCCGCCTGTGGCGTCACCGCAAGCGAATGCGCGAGGTCTTCGACGCGATCGGCCCGCGCCAAGTCGGCGGCATCTACTGGGACGGGTACTGGCATCGCCGGTACCTCGTCGAGACCGTCACCTTCCGGTTCCGCGACGGCGACCTGACCGAACCGGACTGGTCGATCACGATCCGCTGGGACAACGCGCAGCGCACCACCCACCGCACACCGTGGAATCCCCGCTACGACAGCACAACGCCGCCGGCGGGATCGCCCGGTGCAGCTCCCGCACCGCCGGAACTGCGCTACCCCGCCGCGGTTTCTTGCCGGTGGCGCCGTTCCCGGTTCGCGCTCGTCCGCGTCATCCACCACGCGTTCTGCACCCGCTGAAAGGAAAACCCGATGTCCGCACCTTCTCCGCCCGACGTTCTCGACCGCGCCGCCGGACCCGCTTCCTCTCGCCGGCTCGCGGACGCTACAGCTGACGGCGGGCTCGGGGTACTGCGCCGCCGCGACGAACCGGTTCGCTGGCACGGACGCGACGAGACGGCCCGCGAGTACGTTCACCCGGGCCGCACCGTCATCGAGGTGCCGAACCGGCCCTGGCCGATCGGGCGCCCGGAGGACTGCGACGACCAGACTTCCACCGGGCTCTGGTTCGACGCCACCGGCACCCCACAGCCCCACAGTGCCGACCGCACGGCGTCCGACGGTGTCGCGCTGCTGTGCCGCCGATGCGGCCTGGACTGCACCTGACGCCGGCGAAACCGATACCGCGACGTCCACTTCAGACACAGGCAGGTGACCAGATGCCCGACAACATCCCGCCCCACGGCTTCCCCGCCGACGTTCTCTGCGTCGACGAAGGACTGGTGTGCAGTGACGACCAGCCCTACTTCCCGGCACAACTGGGCGAGCCGAAGTTCGCGGCCCACGACGAAGACGGCCGCCGCCTATACACCGTGACACCGCGGTTTCGTCGTGTCGTCACCGAGTGGATCGCCATCACCGTCGAAGCCACCTCCGACCATCTGCGCTTCCGCTGGGACGGCGACGACCTGATCGTCACCGACCACGACGCACTCCACGATGACACCGATCCGACAAGCGGTCCCGCCATCGAGCGCCTCCAGCCCGACGCTGACGGCCGGTACGTCTTCCCGACCTGGCTGTGGCACGAACACGACGCCACCATCGAACACCTCGACGACACCGCGCACGCGGCACTGGCCGTCCTGGCAACCGACGATCCAATCCACGTCGACACCGTGATCCGTTACCTGACCGAAAACACCTACCCCGCCCCTGATCCGCAGAAGCTACGGGACATCCGCGCCCTGCACCGGACGCTCGCGGGTTCACCCACAGCACCAGCCGACGCCACCGAGTCCGAGGAGACCCACGATGAGTAGCGACTACGCCGGAATCCCCGCAGGATGCGACATCACGCTGGCACGCCCAGGCGAGGAGGCCGGTCTCCAGCTGCTCGCCGACGGCGACTTCGCCCTCGTCCTGACCGATGATCGCAACGACACGGTGATCACCGTCGAGGGCACCCGGGGAGAACTGCTCGACTTCGTGCGCCGGACCCTGCAGGTGGTGGAAGAAGAGGGGGACCTCACCTCACGGCCGCCTGCCGACTGACCGCAGCCGCGATCAGGCACTCCGGCCGGTGCGGACGACCGCCGCCAGCACAGCACACCCGAGCCCTCGGGCGCCGACTCCCGCGCCACGTCACGCGGGCGGGCAGGCGCCCGAGGACCGCGGGTGTGCTTGGGAACGGGCGGCTCACCCGCACCCGACACGGAGGTACCCATGACCACAACGACCGTCCACACCGCACCCGCCGACGACACCGAGTCCGCCTACAGCCGGGCGTGCCGGCTGATCGAAACCGAACTCGGCGGCCGCCGGCTCCCTCCGGAACCCCGAACCTGGCTCGACGACCTCGCTCGCACCCGGCGGCACAAGACCGCGTTCATCACCGCAGTCTGGAACACCTGCTTCCCCTCCGGTGTCGTGGAAGCCTGCCGCGTCGTCGAAGCCGTCTACCCGTTCCTCGACGCCGCCGGGCTCTGCACCGAGGCCGCGCTCACCGCCGCCTGGAACATCCTCGAACCCGATGCCGGCACCTGGCCCGCACAGCTGCAGGACCAGCGGCGCAGCTTCACCGGCAAATGCCTGAACCGCGCACTCGCCGAAGCGAACGCGGCGGTGGCCTGACCATGTCCCACGAGCGAATGTGGTTCACCCCCTACGACTGGAGCCGCTCCTACGTGCTGCCCGAGTCGGTCGCCTGCAACATCCCCCACCGCGGCAGCCTCGACGGCTACGGCGCCTGGAACGTCGCGCGCGGTGTCCTGGTCGAGCTGTGCCGCGCCCTGCCCGGCGTACCGGTCTCGTTGCTCTACGACGAGCCCGTGCAGCGCCGCGACCGCACGCGGATCGCGATCCGGATCACCGCGCACGCCCGGCGCGCCGACGGGCAGGACGTGCGCGTGATCTACCGCAGCGAACGCAGCGACACCGAACCCTGGCCGGAGTTCTGGAGCATCGCGGTCAACGGGTTCATCCCCGCCGCCAGCCACGACGTCCGCCGCCCGTCGCCGCCCTGGATCGCACACACCGCCACAACCACGTTGCGCACCGAGCTCGGCCGCTGACGGGCGGCCTATTCCCGGTCCCCAGCCGCCCGCGCCCGTGTTCTTCATCTGAAAGGACGTCCTGCAATGGCACTCACCATCGACGGCACCAGCGACGTACTCGCCGGACTGCCCGCAATCTTCGGGTTCGTCCCGCGCCACTCGCTGGTGCTGCTATCCACCCTGCACCACACTGACCGCTTCACCAAGGTCGGCCCGATGAACCGCGCCGACCTCGGCTACGTCGTCGCCGACCCCGCACCGGCCGTCGACGCGTTCGCCCGTCAGGTCGGTGACCTGCCCGTCCAGAACGTTCTCGCGGCGATGATCCGCCCCTCCACCAACCCCGCCGACGACACCGACCTGCCGCGGCGCGACACCGCCGACACGATCACCACGCTGCTGAACGACCACGGCTTCACCGACATCGACGTCGTCCACGTGCCCGACATCGCCGCAGGTGCCCGCTGGCGCTCCTACCAGACCCCGGGACGCACCGGCGTCCTGCCCGACCCCGCCAGCACGGTGTTCGCGGCCGCCGCCGCGGCCGAAGGCCGCATCGTGGCCGACCGCCGCCAGGACCTGGTCGCCCGCTTCAGCCCCGCCCCCGCACCTCTGCGCGAACGCCTGCACCACCCGATCGCCGCCGCCATCGTCGACGCCGGCCTCGACGCGGATAAGCCGGCCGCGGCGCTTGCGCGCCTCGCGCGCGCCGACGCGGCCATCCGCGCGGCCAGCGAGGGCACGCTGCCGACCGACGAGACCGCGATCGTCGACCTCGTCGCGACCTTCGTCACGATCCCGTTCTTCGACGCTCTCATCGCCGTCGACGGCGGTCTGCATCTCGGTGTCGAGAACCTGGTCATGCATCTGTGGCGCCACGCCTGCGACCCGGGCGCCAGCCGGCTCGCCACGGTCATCGCGATGCACGCCTACCAGCGCGGCGACGGCGTCACCGCCCGCATCGCACTCGAGACCGCCGACCTTCAGCAGCCGCTGCCCCGGCTGCTGCTTGAAATGCTCGACCGGTGCGTACCGCCGACCCAGATCCGCACGCTGGCCCAGGAGATGAGTCGCGACACCCGCGACAAGCTGCTCGGCGCCCAGCCCACCGACAAGTCCTGACGCTCGAATCCCGCTCCGAGCGGTGCCGAGCCTGAGCCCCGGCACCGCTCGTGATGGTGGAGCCGACACCGTGACGAGCCGGTCGCTCACCCTCGACGGTCACCGGGGAGCGGAAGGCGGATGGCGGGCGGGCTGTCTCACCAGCGGTGTCCTCGCCCGGCTCGCTGGGCCGTGGATCGCCCGAAGGTAAGCACACCGCGGCCGGGGGCCATGCGTCCCCGAAGCCCGGCCCGATCCGCCCGGGTGAACCAGCCCCCGCACCACGCGAACTCCGATTCCGGTCGGGTGCCGGCTGGTTCACGCGCGGGCGGATGAGCCGCGCCGGGGACGTCGCCTGAAGGCGACCCCCGGCCGCCGCGTGCTCAGGCTGCGCCGCGTTCCACACCCCAACGAGCACCAGGGAGGCCACCATGGCCGGCGACACGATCATCACCCTCATCGGCAACCTCACCTCCGACCCGGAGCTGCGGTTCACCCCGGCCGGTGCGGCCGTCGCGAACTTCACCGTCGCCTCCACCCCGCGGACCTTCAACCGCGCCACCAGCGAGTGGGAGGACGGCGAGACGTTGTTCCTGCGGTGCACCATCTGGAAGCAGGCGGCCGAGAACGTCGCCGAGTGCCTGACCCGCGGCGCCCGCGTCATCGTTCAGGGCCGCCTCAAGCAGCGCTCCTTCCAGACCAAGGAGGGCGAGAAGCGCACCGTTGTCGAGCTGGACCTCGACGAGATCGGGCCGTCGCTGCGCTACGCCACCGCCACGGTCACCAAGAACGCGAAGAACGCGGCCTCGACGGTGAACCCGGACCTGGCCACCAGCACGCACACCGGCGCGTCGCCGGCCGGCGACCCGTGGGCCGCGGCCGCCGAGCCGGGACTGGTGGGCGCGACCCCCGGTGGGTTCAGCGACGAGCCGCCCTTCTGATGAAACCCGGTGTCCGGCCGGACCTTCCCCTCCGGCCGGACACCACCCCCGAAGGCCGGGGCCCGCCTCACGGCGGGCCCCGGCCTTTCTCATGTCACCCCGACACATCCCGGAGGCCCCGATGCCCACCACCCACACCCACCGTTCGTCCACGGCAACCCCATCTACGGCCCGGACTCGCGTCGCGCGCGAGCGACTGCGTGCCCTGGCCCGGAAATCACCCTTTGGGGTAGCAGAATCGCCCTACGCTCGGAACATGAGCATTCGATACGGCGTCACCATCCCCGGGCTCGTCCTCGCCGGAGGCACCGGTGCCTACCTCGGCATCCAGCCTTTCGGCTACATCGGACTCCTCGTCACGCCCTTCACCGACCCCGCTGGGCTGCTCGCCCTCCCCGGCGCGCTCCTGTTCGGTGCGCTCATCGGTTGCGTCGTCGCCTACCTCAGCCGCCACCGCGTCAAGCCCAAGCTCGACCGCGCCAAGCGCTACCGGCTCGGCGCCATCCTCGGCGCCGTCACCCTGCCCGGCTACGTCTTCGTCGGGCACTTCCCGGGCGCCGAGGACGGCGGCACCGCCGGCCACTGGGCCGTCGGGATCGCCTTCTGCTGCGGCATCGCCTCCATGATCGCCTACTACCAGCGGCGCAAACGCCTCGTCCTCGCTCAGCGCGCCCGGCGCCTCGCCCAGCAGCAGGCCGACCGGCAGTCGGCGACCCGCTGACCCTCCGGCAGCCAGAAGGGGGCGGTGGCACCTATCGGTGCCACCGCCCCCTTCTGCATGGCGATCTTCTGAGCTAGTCCGCCGGAACGTCTCCCTCACCATCGGGGTATGGCACATGGGTCGGCTCGTGCTGCGAACTCTCCGCGAGCCGCTCGGCGAGTCCTGCTGTCGAATCCGCGTCTGCGCCCGAGACTGAGGCGGGACCGTCGCTGGTGTGGCCTCTTGCCTCCACCGCGAGACGCGACAGCACCGTCACCGTTTTCGGCGAGATCCCCAGCAGCGCCGCCGTCTCGGACGCGCCGACGTCCGCCGCGCGGATCTGCGCCACTGACCTCGCCATCACCGCGCGCCACTCGCCGATCTCCATCTCGGCGTCGGTCCGGACCTGCTCGGCCAGCCGCTCGAACTCTTCGATCTTCGCTGCGCGTTGCCGGTCCAGCTCCGCCAGCCTCCGCTCCAGCTGAGCCTGCAGCGCCGCGACGCGGTCCTCGCGCCGGCGCTCCACCGCCTCGATCGCCGTCACCGCCTCCGCGAACGGCCCCAGCGCCGCATCCACCCGGCGCTCGTTCTCACGCTCGCGTTCCAGCTGCTCCGCACGGCGACTGCGCGCCGCCTCCAGTCGCTGCAGCGTCGCCGACGACCGGCGCTTCCGCACCGGCCCTGTTATTTGACGTTCAACCATGACGCACCTCCCGCGCGGGGAGGGCAGCGGTAACACTGCCAGCCTACCCGCGGCCATGGCGGTCCCCGGCGGATCGGCGGCGCCGCGCTCACGCCGGCGAGCTGATCCCCGGCGACGCCTACCCGCACACGACGACGGCCGACGACCGGCAGGGGAAGTGGCGCGGTACCGCCGCAGCAGCCCCGAAGGGCCACGCCACCGAAGTGGCGAGCCGCAAAACTCGCGGCGGCCCGCTGACGCTCCGCCTCAGGGACACGTAGGCCCACGGAGCGCTGCAAGCAGCATATCGGCAGGTCAGCACACGAGGTCGCCGAGGGCGGGGCTCTACCGCATCGGCTGGCCAAGCGCTCACCTCTACAGCACGCCGGCCGTGGCGCCTCTCCGTCTTCATGTTGCGTCCGCGGGTGGTGGGTGGCCCCGAAATTGTATCGGTCGTCCCCCCAAATACAAGGGCACCCCAAAATATTTTTGACCGAAAAGCGTGGCCAAAAATATTTCGAGGCCCCACCCTTGCATTCGGGGCCCCTACTCCCTAGGTCAGGCGTTAAGGGCAGGCCAGGGGCCTGCCCTGGTTGCTTCGGGGCCACCCACCACCCACTCAGCAGATGGCCACCTTCACCGCACTGACCGGCACGCACAGCCCACCTTGCGGCAGGTCAGCGTACACGACGGAAGCCGTAGCCCGCCCGCCCCAGTAAATCAGTACCCCGCATCAATACGCGTCCAGAAATTCGTCAAAACAGGAGGGCATTAACGCCATTTCGACTGGAACAACACAAGCGAGCACGATAGAATCGAGATGCAAGGTAATCGGGACCGCAAACCCGAGAGCCGCACTCATCCGACACGTAAGGGACGCATTATCATGATTTCAGCCATTCACCGTGAGGGCATCGAACGCGCCGTGCAGGCGTTGCAGGCGCAACCGCCGCGCGAACGGACCGCGCTCACCGAGTTGCGCAAGATGTTCACCGACAGCGGGGAGAACCCGCCCGCGATCCTCGCCGCGTGCGCAACGCTGCTCAACACCGACGCCGCGATCAGCGGTGACGTCCTCGCCGCCGTGCGCGCCGCTCACGCCGAGTGGGACAGCTACGGCGAGACCGAGCGCGAGCTGTTCAACCGGTGCGTCTACAGCAGCGAGAGCCGCCGTAACGTCGCCGTGTCCGAGGTCAACGACGTCACGGTGTTGTTGCGGTCGCAGCCGCCGCGTATCGCCGAGGCGCTCAACGGGTTGCGGTGGCTCAACGCCGCCACCGGCGGCACCCAGCAGCACGTGTTCACCGCGTGCGCGACGCTGCTGAAGAACCCCAGCGCGACTCACCCCGCCATTGTGGAAGCCATCCAGACCGCTCACCGGTTGTGGCCGAGTCTCGCCGAGGACCTGCGCACGCTTCTGATGACGTGCGTGTACGCCAGCAAGGCCCGCGCCGAGCACGCCCGCCGCCGCACCGCCGCCCGGCAGCAGGCGGCCACCGCCGGTGCGGCCGAGCCGCACCGGTGCGGCAGTTGTGACGGCAACCTTGCCGACACGCCGGAACTCCCGTATTGCTCCGATGCCTGCCGCCGGGAAGCCGAGTCAGCGCAGCGCCCCATGCTGGGTGAGCACACCGCGACCGAGGGTCCGGCCGAGCATGCCACCACGGCCGACGTCACCGAGCCCGCACCGGTGCCCGCGCCAGCCGCCGAGGTGACACCGAAGGTCAACCGCAAGCGCCCGGCAAAGGCCGGTCACGAGCCGATCGAGAAGAAGGCGGCCAGTCGCTACGTCGTCGGCGGAATCGAAGCCCAGTACGACCAGCAGTGGCGCCAAATTCAGCAGGCGATCCCGACGGCTGGTTTCGTGCGCAAGGACGAGCGCGGGGTGGACCTCTACGAGCAGGAGCGCCAGCGTCACTCCGACCTGGACGACAGCAGCGACGCCGCAAGCGACCTGACCGGGTACGCCGTGTCCGACGAGCATTACGAGCGGCTTGCCTTGCTCCCGGTCGCGCCGGGCGCGTTGTGTGTCGCGTGCCACCTGGAACGTTCCGTCTTCGAACAGCGGTCCGAAAGCACCGACCGCCGTTGCGAGGCGTGCCGCGACCGAGACATGCCCTCGCTGTCCGCGCTCAGGCTCTCACGCGAACTCGCCGCCGTCGCCTGACCACCCCGCACCCAGCGGGGGCACCCGGACCGGGTGCCCCCGCCTTGCCTACGAGGAGCCGCCACCGTGCGCACCTTCCATGACATCCTCGCCGACATCGACCGCGAGCTAGCCGCCGCCGAGAGTATCCCGACCGACGCACCGGTTTCCGTCGCGGCATTCCTGCGCGAACTGCTGGCCCGCGAGGTCCAGACGCTCACCACACCGAACGGCGACACGGTCGACACCGTGCCCGCCGCCGCCATCCGCCGCGAGCTGGACCACCTCACGCACAACGCCCGGCCCTAACGACCGCCCCGCCCACAGCGGCCGCCGATCTCACGATCGGCGGCCGCTTTGCTGTGTCGGCACAGTCAGGGGACCGCGCAGGCGCCGGCAGACGGCGCTGGGGGCGCCTTAGTGCAGGCGCCGGCGCTCGACCGCAGTTTCGGTTCACCACCAGCCCGCCTCACCAACTCCACCCATCCGCCGCACCCCGCCCACCACCACACCCCACCCCGCACCTTCCCCGCCACCCACTCACCCCGCCGACCACGCCACCGCCGCCACCTCACCCTGCCTGCCCTCTACCCCGCACACAGCACCTCTTGCAGACGTTCTGAACCGGGTGGGCGCCGCCGCCTTTTCGGCGTAGTCTGGTGTGGACATGATGGGCTTGCGGAAGCTGAGCCCTGGTGGTCATGAGTACCTCACGAACACGGTGGCGTGCGCCGATCGCAGCCGTGAGCTCGCACCCGGCGAGCTGTTGAGTGACTACTACCTCTCCCGTGGTTACCCGGCAGGCCAATGGTTCGGCGCCGGAGCAGAGCACTTAGGACTCTCCGGCGCAGTCACCCCTGCCCAGATGAACGCCCTGTTCGGCGAAGGCCGGCACCCGGACGCCGACGCCATCGAAGCCGAGATGATCGCCGATGGCGCCACCGCCGAAGAAGCGTTGAAAGCCACCCGGCTGGGGCGCCGGTTCCCGCAGTACTCTGCGCTGGATCACCTGCGCTTCCAGGTGTCGCAGGCGTACAAGGACCACAACCGCCTGCACGGGCGTCCGATCGGCGCCCCGATATCCGCGCAGAAACGTGCTGAGCTGCGTCGCGGCGTGCAGCTACAGGCATACCGCAAGGCCCACGACGGGCAAGGACCTGCCAGTGACACGGAGCTGAACGAGTGGCTTGCGGAGCAGAAGCGCGATCTCAAGTCGGCGGTGTCGGGTTTCGAGATGGTGTTCGCGCCGGACAAGTCGGTGTCGATTGCGTGGGCGATGGTGCAGCCGACGGAGCGGGAGCTGATCGCCGGTCTGGTCCGCCAAGCCGCTCGCGACACGTTGTCCTGGGTGGAGGACAACGTCGCGTTCACCCGCCGCGGGAACATGGGCGAAGCGCAGGTCGACGTCAACGGGATCACCGCGGCGCTGTTCGAGCACTGGGATTCCCGCGCCTCCGACCCGCACCTGCACATCCACGCCCTGATCTCCTCGAAGGTGCAGCGCAGCGACGACGGCGAATGGACCGCCCTCGACGGCCGCACCGTGCTGGCCGCGACCGTCACCGCGTCGGAGTACTTCGACAACCGCCTGCGCGACCTCTTCCGCGAGCAGGGCGCCTCGTGGGTGCAGCGGGGCGCCGAAGGCGTCGACATGAAACGCCCGGTGTGGCAGCTCGACGGGATTCCGGTCGAGCTGGTGAAGCTGTTTTCCCAGCGGCATCGTCAGTTCGAAGCCGCCCGGGCGAAACGCATCGTGGAGTTCAGGGCCAAGCACGGGAAGGAGCCGACGCCGAAGGACATCTTCGCCATCGACAATGCCGCCCAGTACGACAACCGCCCCGGCAAACAACCCCCGAAGACCCTGCCCGAACACCTCGCGGCGTGGCGCGACCACGCGCTCAGCATCGTTCCCGCCACGGTCCTGGACGGGCTGGGCCGGAAGGTGTTCCTCAGCGGACGCGCCGAGCCGGACGCGGTCGACATCGCCAAACTCGCCGAGGTCACGCGGGAGGTGGTGTCGGACAACTACGCGCACTTCTCCTGGTGGAACCTCGCCGCCGAAGCCCACCGCCAGTCCGCGCACCTCCGACTGCCCGTGGACAAGCGGGGACAGCTGATCGTCGATGTCGTCGACACTGTCCTGGCCCAGCCTGACACCCTCGCCCTCGTCGGCCCGACCGCGGTCAACGAGCCGGCCTCGTTGCGTCGACGGGACGGCGAGTCGGTGTTCGTGGAGCACAATTCGACCCGCTACACCACCACCGCCACACTGGCTGCTGAGGGCGACCTGGTCGCCTGGGCTCGCCGCGGCGGCGGGCACCGGCTGCGCGTCGACACCGTCGAGAAGGCCCTCGCCGGGCAGGGCCTCAATGCCGGGCAGACGGAGATGGTGCGCCAGTTCGCCCGCTCCGGACGGCGCCTGCAGCTCGCACTCGCGCCGGCCGGGGCCGGGAAGACTTCGGCGATGAAGGTCCTGGCGACCGCGTGGCGGCGCACCGGGCACCGCGTTTACGCCTTCGGCCCGTCCGCCCGCGCAGCGCAGGAGCTGGGCGCGTCGATCGGGGCGAAGCCGCACACGCTGCACCAGCTGACCACCGCGCTGCGATTCGGGTTCGCCCATCGCGCATTCCCGATGGGGGCCGGCGACCTGGTGATCGTAGACGAGGCGGCGATGGCCGGCACCCACACTCTGCAGAAGGTGGTCAAGTACGCGCTGAACAAGGGCGCGGACGTGCGGCTGATCGGCGACGACGCGCAGCTGGCCGCGGTCGAAGCCGGCGGGGCGATCCGGTTGATCGCCCACGACATCGGTGCGGTGCGGTTCCGGGAGATCGTGCGGTTCCGCGGCGAGGATCGGCAAAAGCAGGCCGCGGCGTCGTTGCAGATTCGGGCCGCGAACCCGAGGGGACTCGAGTACTACTTCGAGTCGGGCCGGGTCAGTAACGGGTCGCTGGAGACGATGCGGAACGCGGCGCGCTCGCACTGGCAGGCCGACCTCGACGCCGGCGTGCAATCGCTTTTGATCGTGCCGACCAACGAAGACACCGTCGCGCTGAACGTCGACGCCCGGGAACGGCGCCTCAACCGCGGCCTGGTCGATCGTGGCCGGGAGGTGGAGCTGCACGACGCCACCACCGCCGGGGTCGGGGACTGGGTCGTCACCCGGCACAACCAGCGACTCCTGTCGCTGTTCGGTGGGAAGGACTTCGTCAAGAACGGCGACGTCTGGACCATCACCGACGTGCACCGCTCCGGCAAGATCACCGTCCGGCACCAGGTGCACAAGGCCGCCATCACGCTGCCGGCCGGGTACGTCCAGGCCCACGTCGAGCTCGCCTACGCCGCCACGGTCAACCGGGTTCAGGGCATGACCAGCACCGGCAACGCTCACCTGCTGGTGCCGCCGACGATGACTAGGGAGCAGTTCTACCCCGGCATCACTCGCGCCATGCTCGGCAACTACCTTTATGTCGTCACCCACCACCACGTCATCGACCAGCACCTCGAAACCCCAGAACCGGTGTCCCCGGAGTCGGTGCTCACCGGTGTGCTGAACCACTCCGGCGCCGAAGTCTCGGCCACCGAGACGATGCGGGAGGCGCAGGACGAGGCGGTGTCGATGGGCACGTTGGTGTTGCGCTACAACTACACCGCCACCTACCGCGACGACGACCGCTACCGCGCCATCCTCGCGCGCAGGGCCCCCTCCACCGTCGATCTCGACAGTGAACCGACGCTGATCCAGACGCTGCGCAACGCCCACGACCTCGGCTGGGAACCCGACCCGCTCGTCGCCGCCGTCATGCGCTGGCGCCAGGCGCTCGACGACGCCGACAACCCGGGCGCCGCGCTGCAAGCCCGGATCAGAAAACACCTTGAGCGCCGTAAGCCACCCTCCCCAACGGCACCTCCGCTACCCGCGGATGTCACTCGCTGGCGGGGCATCGTGGACGCGATCGCCCCGCACGCGGCTGTCGAAGACTCGGAGTGGGACAAGGTCTGGCACCGCGCCGCCGGCGGGGTGGCGGTCGGGTTCGACGTCGACGCGGCGCTGACCGTCGTTGCCCATCAGCTCGCTGCGCGTCCGGTGGTGCCGGATCCGATGCCGGATGACCGCTACGCCGACGCGGCTTTGGCCGCCGAGCTGCAGCGCCGAGGTGAGCGTGGTGAGGCTCATCAGCGCGCCGTTCCGTGGCTGGCCCGTCCCGACTTCGCCCACGTGCGCCATCACCCCGGGCACGCGCAGTACCTGCACGAGATGAACCAGGCGATCGCCGATCGCGTCGAGCAGCTGCGCGCCGCGGCGATTCGGGACCAGCCGGAGTGGACCGCCAGCCTCGAGCCGCGACCGAATAACTTGATTGCCGCCGAGGACTGGGACGACCTCGTCGGCCTGGTCGCCGCCTACCGTGAGACCTTCCGTATCGAGGGCGAGGAGCCGCTAGGTGAGGAGCCCGATAGTCACGGCGCGAGGGCGCACGCCTGGCGCACCCTGAGCGAGCGCTGGGACACCTTCGGGCAGACGCCAGCGTCCGCGTCATCCGCGCCCACGAAGCCACGATCGACGGCTCACACCACCGAGTTGGACGACGTGTTCGCCGAGTTCGATCACGCCGAGGACAGAGTCGCGCTCGAGCCGTTGAACGTGCTTATCCGTCGCTACGAGCTGCTGGCCCGCGACGGTGACGAGGACCGCTACCTCGACGTCCTCGCCCGCTACGTCCCCGACGCCATCAACGCCGCTGCCGAACCGGCCGCTCTGGCGGCGCTAGCTCGCGCCCAGGACCGCGGATGGCAGGCCGAACGTCTCGTCCGCGACCTCGTCGACGACTGCGGATTCAGCTGGGCCCACGACCCGGCCGCGATGCTCGCCAAGCGCATCAACGACCACGTCAGGACCCACGATGCTCCCGCCCGGATCGCCCCGGCGACCGACGAGCAGATCGGCCGCTGGCAGCAGATCGTCGCCGCGCACCTGCCCGACGCCGTCGTGACCGAGGAGCGCTGGGGCATCGTGTGGCGCCACGCCGGCGGCGGCGCCACCGCAGGACTCGACCCCGACACCGCGCTCAGCGACGCCGTCCGCCAGATCGCGGCGACCACGACCGGTGCCGAGAACACCGCCCCCCGGACAACCGGGGTCGCGCTGGTGAGCGCACTTGTCCGCCAGCACGACGCCGGCAACGGGCACCACTCCGCGCTGCCCTGGCAGGCCCAACCCGATCTCGCGCACGCGGCGAACTACCACGGTTCGCTGGAACGACTGGCAACCATGAACGCGGAGATCACCGCACGAACCGACCAGCTGCGGGACCAGGCCGTCCGGGAGCAACCAGCGTGGCTTGCGCATTTTGGTGCACGTCCCGAGGATGCCGCGCTCGCGCGGCAGTGGAATCAGGTTGTCGGGCTGGCTGCGGCGTATCGTGAGACCTACGGCATCACCACCGCCGATGCCGCCTCCCCACTCGGCCGCCAACCCGCCGGCAACGACCTTCGCGCCGACGCCTGGCGGGATATCACCCGGCAATGGAGGCACCTGATGACCACACCAGACCACGAAGACGCCGCCTCAGACGCGATGCTGACCCGCGAATCGCTGCGCGACTCCGCCGACGCCTACGCCGCACGGTTCTACGCTGAACTCGCCGCCGACAAGGCACAGGAAGAGGACGCCAAGGAAGAGCCGGTCGCGTCCGCGCGACGAACCGAACTGGAAGAGGAACTGGTCGACGGCCAGGACCACGGTTACGGCGAAAGCACCCACCGCGGGCTCAGCTACTGAATCCACCCATCGACGACGTCCGGCGAGGACAACCACAAATCGGTCTTGTGACGTCCTCGCCGGACATCGACGTTCACCCGTAATCTCCACCAGGCACTGCTTGCAATGCTTTCAGCTGCCAGCGTTACTTCTTCGCGTCCTCGACCTTCTTGCGAGGAGCACGCTTCCGCGCTACGGGTACACCCTCCTCGACGACGATGGGCTGACCGTCGTTCGCGTCGAATGCTTCGATGATCTCAGCCGGCAGACGGCCGCGCTAGGAGACCGCGTAGCCGTTGGCGGTCGCCCACGCGCGGATCTGGCGTGAACGTTCGCGATCCTCAGCCGCAGTGCCAGGCTTCTTCAGTCGGGTAGACTCCCCGGCGGCAAGCCGCACCTTACGGCCGCCGATGCGTCGCCCCGCTACGACGTAGCGGGCGAGTTCGTCGCGTAGCGCGGCCGCGTTGGCGTCGGAGAGGTCGATCTCGTAGCTCACGCCGTCGATGTCGAAGGGGACCGTCTATTTGGCCACCTCGCTGTCGAGGTCGTCGACCATTTCCACGAGGACTTTCTGCGCCATATCGGGGCCTCCAGTAGCTCGACTTCGACGGCAGCGACTCGAACTCGACTTCCGGCGCGCCGCCAACGTCGCCTGGCGCCCAGCTTAATAGGGTAGTTTTACCTTGGCGAGTCGCCCACGCCCCAGCACAGGCTCCGAACGGACGGTTGCAATGACAGGTTCAGGACGGTCGACTTCAGCTCGGCTGACGGTCGTTGGTTCTGGTTCCAGCGGTTCCACGGGGAAGTGGGTACCTGTCAACGATGGCACTGCACCGCTCACTGTGGGCGGGATGGCCGCAGGCGGGTTTGGGGTCGAGGCCGCTAAGTCGTTCCTGGCTAGCGAGCCCGCTGGGCGATGGTGGTTCGTGCTAGCTTTCGCGAGCGGGATCGTCCTCGTTGCCTTGGGCCTCTGGCTGAGGAATCGCGCACATCGCCGAGTGAGGGTCGGCATCGTAGTCACTGCGTCGGACGATCGGCGCGGGCAAGCACGTGGCCGGCAATTGGAACAACAAGCGGAGACGTTCAGCCAGCGCACATGCACGATAACTCTGAAGACTGGCATCGAATTGACCGGCGACAGCACCTCACGTCACCAACTTATCGACGCTCTCGCCGACGAGACGTTGTCGGCCACCATGATGGCTGAACGCCTCACACCTGACGCGGCCCGAATCAACCTCATTCCTACCATGCCGCTACACGTCGCATTCTGGTTCGGCGCCCGACTGGGGCACACCCACGCCCGTGAGGTAGTGGTACACGCTATTCGGCAGGCGGATGGCGCACCGGCATATTTTCCTGCCACGTTGTTACGCGCAATCGACTCCAGAGTCGAACCCCTGAACGTAGACCGTTTGGAAGCCGTCAACCGTGGCGACCCGAACAAGGTCGCCCTTGCACTGGATCTCCAGGGCCGCGGCGATCAGTTCTTCGACCAGGTGATAGCGGCGTGCCGCCTCCACGGCTTTGGGCGCATCCTCCGGCTCTGGAGCCCGTCAGCAAGACTGGCCGAGAACACCGCCACCTTTACAGGAGCAGTGGAGCAGACCTGCCGCGCCTGACGAGAAGCACCTCTGACCGCCGACGCGCGAACCGGTCGCCACGCGATCTTTCTGAGCGGTCCAGTTGCAATCGCACTCACACTCGGCGCCAGACTGGCCTCGCCAGAGCACCGAAGGTGGACACCGTTCACCTTTGACGCGATCAGCAACACCTATGAGCCTTTCCCGCATTTCGGTCCGACGTAAGCCAACCGCTCGCACGTCTGCCGTCATGTCCACATTCGCTCGTTTGAGAGCATCATTCTGAACCCTCCGTGCATGAACTCCATCCATTGCCGATAGGTTGTGTCGTTGACGAGATCCCAGGGCACGAATGACTGACGCCGACGTTCTGTCTCCGCGACACCGCGAAGATAAGATCCAACCTTCTTTCGCGTTTTATTCAGACTTCGCGATGAATAATAGACATCAGGCACTCCATATGCAACCATCTCCAAGGTCGCCGAGGAAACACCTATTGACGAATCCATGGGAATACTCTGACCCGGGATAGTCGAACGTCTAGTTGCTGGCCCGCGGTACTTGATATCGACGTGGTTCTCTTTTAGGTGGCGGACGAGTTTCTTGAACATACCATCAGTGCGCTGATCTTTTTCTCCGAACTTCGCAATGTACTTTTTGGGATGACTGACCTGCACGCCGTACCCATTCCAGAAAATGACTCCCTGGCCAGCCGTGTTCATCGAAACAGGGGAACTTTCTAAGTACCGCTGACACACAAGGAGATCGACATTGACGTGGCCAGGAAGGACCGGTGCAACTTTGAGTACGCTTCGATTTTTCCCCCACATGACCATCGAACTCAGCCCCGGCGAAATCATCTCGAGGTCATTGCTCAGGCCTTCCGCAACGGCGTCCCTGAACCAGGAGTACTCTGGGCCACTCAAGCCTCTCCGCCACTCGGACACGATCGGATGACACAGTTCAACTACTATGTCGATGTCGCCGTGAGGGTCAACTTGAGTACCCTTCGCATAGGACCCGTGCATGTAGATGTCAAATCCGCAGCCAGCGGGTGTCAACACGCTGGCGACCCGGTCCTTCAAGAATACAAAGGTCGACATCCTGGCGTCGCTGAACGTCATGTTGACGATATTGGCACGTCAGTGCCTCGTCGGCAAACGGGGTTCCGGTGATCACGTGCCGCCATTGGGTCTTCGCAGATCGATCTCCTGGTATGCCCCGAATCCCCTAGCCGCATAGCTGGCCACCAGCGCACCGCCGAGAACCTCAGCACCTACAACGGCTGTTCTCCTGGCCGTGCTCAGGTTCGCACGAGCCAGTAGTCGCGGACATCGCAAACGTAGCGCTACTAGCCGGACGTGCAACCAGGTACGACAGCACAGCACCTAAGGCGACAGCCATCAGCGAAGCCCCCACGTCTGCGAGGCGTTAGAAGTCCCTGATCACAAGCGCAATCCACCGAGTACACCGACAGCGCCGACGTGCTCGGCCACTATTTCGCGCCGACGACGCACCCCGTATGCATCACGATCAGCGACGCACGTGCGCGATCACGACTGTCCAGGCACGCTTTCTGGCTCCGTACCAGCGCTCTCGGCAGCTGCCTGTGCACGTCGTTCGCGATGTTCGAGGGTGAAGCGATCGGGACGGGCCGGTGCGCCGGCGGTCTTGTGGCCGTCGGAGCGGCAGCGCTGATGAACCCACTCGGTGGCCATGCGTTCGGCGAAACCGGGTCGCCAGTGGTCGTGCCAGTACTGGGCATCGCGCGCGGTGGCCTTCTTGCCCAGGTGGGCTTCGCGCCAGGTGTAGGCGAGGGTGGCGATCTCGGCGACCAGGCCGGGGTGGTCCAGCCAGCAGTCGGGAATGGCGAGGGCGCGTGTGCCGGGATTGCCGACGTAGGTCTGGTTGTAGTACTGCACGAAGTGCGCGATCGTGAACAGCGGCGTTTCTCCGCGGTGCTCCTTGTCTTCGGCCGCCTCGGGTGGCAGGAACGTCAGCCACCGCGCCAGCCGCGGATCGCTCTCCGGCTCTTCAGTCAGCTCCGCAAGCTTCTCCGACACCTGCTCGATCTGCCGGCCCAGGACCTTCGCCACGGTCTCCAGCCCAGCGACCACCCTGTTGATCTCGTCCAGTGATCGCGGCTGCGGTTCTTCCGGCTCGTCCGTCGGCTGCCCGTCGTGATCGGCGGCGTCGTCAGGACGTGCGGCGATGTCGTCGTCGTTCATCGCAAATCACCCACGCCGGGAAGCGTCAGTGGGTAGCCGTCAGGAGCAATTGCGGCCTGCCCGGAGCGGATCACGGTGATATCGGCCTTGAGCTGGAGCCAGTCCGGGCGTTGTTCGACGTCGACGGTGCGGCCGAGGATCGGGCGGAGATTGCCGTGCAGGATCAGCACCCGGCCTCGGTCGAGGGTGCGGATGTCGCCGGCGCGCAGCGTCGGGACGGTTTCCTCGCCGCTGGCGCCACGGCCGACGCTGAGCAGTCCGTCGCTGTGGTGCTGATGGGTCCGGCGGCGGTGCTGCCCGGACAGCGTGGACAACCACTCCAGCGTCTTGTCATCCTTCAACCCCGGGAACGCCGTCAGGGTGAGGGTGTTGTCGATCAGCTGCAGCCGGCCGGGTTCGCCATAGAGTTCGTCGAGCTGGGAGCGGGATTGCGCGGACCAGTGGATCAGCACCCCGCGGCCGGCGGAGTCGGCGATGATCGCCGGCAGCCGTGGCACCGGCGTCCCCGCGAACAGCTCATCCAGGATGGCGGTGGTTGGCGGTTCCAGCCGGCGGCGTTCGTGGCGTAGTGCGGTGTCCTGGGCGGTGGTGAGGATCTGCTCGACCAGCGCGGTGAGGACCGGCCGGGCCTGGGGGGCCTGGTGTTCCCCGGCGATGATGAACAGGCTGCCGTGGCGTTGCAGGAACTGGTCGATGTCCAGTTCGTCGGCCGGGCTGGGGGTGGCGAAGTAGCGGATGGCGGGGTTCATGAACGGCTCGATGGCCCGGCGGACCGACATCCAGACCGCGTCGGAAGTCTCGGCGACCATGCCGATCTCCGACTCCAGGTTCTGCGCCAGCTGGGGATACTGCTGCTCCAGCAGTTCCACGGGTTCCCGGTCGGCGGGTTTGGCGATCGACCACCGGACGAGGTCATCTACGGTCCGGTGGTGAGTGGCGGCGGCAAGCAGGTAGGCCTGCATGACGATCGTCGCCCGGCCGCGGAACACCGCGTCGTTGCCGCCGACGTTCTCGAGCCCGAGCGACGACGCTTCGATCAGCGTCTCCGCCCGCCGTAGAGCGACTGCGGGGTCGGCGCAGCCGGTGACCGGGGACCAGCGCGCGTGCGCCGGCCAGGGCAGCGTCCCGGTCGCGTCGATCACCAGCACCGGCCCGGCTCCCGGGCGGCGGGTGCGGGCCAGCAGGCACCACTCGGCGAGATCGTTCTTCGTCGTCGACGCCACCAGCGCGCCCGGCGCCGCGAGCACTTTGTGCACCAGGTCCGTGCGGCTCTTGCCCGAGCGAGTCGGGGCGATCGTCCCGGTCGGGGTCTCCAGCGACGTCACCAGCTGCAGACGACGGGGCCCGCGGTGCAGGGGTACTGCAATCTCCTCGACGGGTGCGGTCTGGCGTTGTTCGTCGGTGAGGTCGCCCCGGGTCCACGCCGCAGTTCTGCGCGCGGCCTCGATCGACAAGGTCTTGGCGATGTCGCGGCGGGTGGCGTGCCCGGCGTCGGTCGGCGCGACCCGTCGCCAGACCGGGATCGCGGCGCCGACGGTCAGGCCGGTGGTGAGCATGGTGATGGTGGTGAACCAGATGTAGAACGCCAGCTGGTGATCGCTGACCGCGCCTGACCACGGGACCGGCAACGCCGGACCGGGATCAGCGGCGTGGAAAGCCACAGTGAGCACGAAGCCCGGCCACGCGATGATCGGCGGCCACGTCCACGTTCCGGCGGCGAAGCCGGTCACCAGGACGGCGGCGGTGACGACGATCGCGCCCAGGGTGCAGAGGATTGCCAGGGCGGCGACCGCGAGGCCCATCAGGGCGACGTCGCGGTCGAGGTCGAGGGTGTCGGTGCGTGTGCGCGGCATCGGCCGCTCCTCCCGGACAGCGGGAGAGCGGCACCACGGCGACGTTCATCGGAGTGGGCTCCCTCCCGGTGGCGGGGAGGGCAGACTGGGGTCGGCGATCCGGCGGATCGCGACGATCTTCGAGGTCCACGCGGAGAGGGACTCGAGAATGACGCCGGTGTCGGTGTCGTAGGCGTCGACGATCAGGCCGTGTCCGGCGTACATCCCGACGTGCCGCGGTACTTTTGCGGTGCCGAGCGCCCCGGGGATGAACAGCAGATCCCCCGGCTGCACCTGCTCGATCGAAGAGACGGCGTGCCCGGCGTGGACCTGGCTCACCGTGCCGGCGGGGATCCCGATCCCGGCGGCGGCCCAGGCCGCGAGCATCAGCCCGGAGCAGTCGTAGGCGTCCGGGCCTTTCGCGCCCCAGACGTAGGGTTTGCCGAGCTGCCCCAGGGCGAAGCCGACTGCGGCGCGCTGGCGGACATCGTCCGGCAGTGTGAACCCGGGTGGCAGCTTGGTCGGGTCGACCCGGCCCGGGTCGCGGGGGACGTCGGATCCGCCCTGGTCTGGGCACAGCGTTTTCGCCTGCACGGCCTGCGTGCCGCCGCCGGGTGCTGCAGGAGTGGGGTTGTCGGGGCCGGTCCAGAAGCGATCCACGATCGCAGCGGCAGTGGGTTCGCGTGGGGCGTAGCGGTCCGGGAATCCGCTGCGCTGGACCGCTTGCTCCGCCTGCCCCGGCGGCACGGTGTCCCAGCCGGGTAGCGCGATGAGGGCGTCGAGGAACTTGCCGGTGGCGTAGACGGGGCTGAGGATCTGCTCGCGGGTGCCCCAGCCTTGGCTGGGGCGTTGCTGGAATACCCCGAGTGAGTCGCGGTCGCCGAAGTCGAGGTTGCGCAGCCCGGACTCGACCATCGCGGTGGCGATCGCGAGGACTGCGGCACGCCGTGGCAGGCGGCGCTGCTGGACGACGTCGACGATGGTGCGGGCGATGTCCATCTCGTCGGCGCCCAGCTGCTGCCGGTCGACCACGATCGACCCGCCGCCCGGACCGCCCTGCTCGCAGCCGCTCAGCTGCACGACCGTCGCGGTCGCGGCCGGTACAACGACGAGCGCCAGCGCGAGGATCGGCAGCATCACCAGCCCGACCAGCGCACCCGCCACGCCGGAGAGCAACCCGCTTGCCTTCACAGCGACACCGCCGGCGACTGACCGTCGGGCAGCCGATGCGATTTCCGGACCAGCTGGGTGTTGGTATCGAAAATTTGCCGCTCAATCCGGCTAAGCACAGTCTGCACCTTGAGGCCGGTACGGTTCTCGATCTTCCACAATGCGCGGCCCTGGCGATCGTTCGCCCATCCGGTTGTGGCCTCGTGCTCTTTCTCCGAGAGCGCAAGGACATCAGCCAGTTCGTTCGCCACGCGCGTGGACTGTCCAAGAAGGATCCGGATCGAGCAGAGGGCGAGCAGGTCGCGGGCGATGGCGACCTCTTGTGATCCGGTGGCGCCGACGGAGAGGAAGTCGCCGGGTTTGTGGCTGACCAGCACCTGGATCTTGCGTTCCGCGCGCGAGAGCCGCAGTTCGCTGTCGACGGCCTGCACCGCGCGCAGCCCGAGACGGAGTTGGCGCCATATCTCGTCGCGGACGACGATCCGCAGCTCCCCGTCCTCTTGCAGATCCGTGGCCAGCGACGACCACGAGCCCAGGCAGGTCAACGCGACAGCGATCGCCTGATCGCCGCGGGTGCGTAACCGCGAGAGGTCGAGGCTCTGGATCGGGGCGTCCCAGTCGACGGTGAAGTTCGTGGCTGCGTCGAACAGCCCTGCCAGTGGTCCGCTGATCAGGTTGGCCAGCGCGTCGGTGATCGACCGGAGGTGGTCCAGGAATTGGCGGCGGCCGACGAAGCGCAGTTCCTGCCACAGCTGCTCATCCGGATCCGACAGCGCCCGGTGAACGTCGGGGATGGTGATCGGCGTCAGGCTGGAGTAGCCGTCGGTGACGCCGAGCAGCTGCCGCAAGACGGCGGAGAGGGCGGCTTCGTCGGTGACGGTGGGCCGGTAGCCCTGGGCTTCGGCCAGCGCGACCAGCAGCTGCACCCAGCGGCCCAGGACCCCGTCGAGCTCGTCGCGTTGCCGGTCGGTCGACCAGGTGTCCCAGCGGGCGGCCAGGGGGCCGAGGTCGAGGGCGTTGAGGCGGGCGGTGCTGCCGCGGCCGAGCATGATCGGCGTGACGCCCAGGGCGTGCAGCAGCGGGGTGTATTCGCCTTTGACGTCGCCGGAGATCAGGGTTCGGACGCCGGTGAGCATCATCCGCAGCAGGAACGCCACCACCGTGGAGGACTTACCTCGGCCGGGTTCGCCGAACAGGACCATGTTCGGGTTGGTGCAGATCGACCGCAGAACGAACTCGACCGGATGCAGGTAGAACGCACCGCCGGAGTGGACGTCATAGCCCATCCGCGCCCCGACCGCCGGCAGCGGGCTCGCCGCCAGCAGCGGGAACAACCCACCGAGCACGTGTGTGCCGGCCTGATACACCTGCAAGGGCGCCGGCACCGGCGACCAGCCGTACCCGGGGCGGGCGAACCCGCGCTGCGGTGCCGCACGCCGGTTCACGCGGCCGGTACGGCCGTCCGCATGTCGGTGCCCTGTCGGTCGCGTGCCGAGTGCGGGCCCGAAGGTAGCGAGCAGTTCCGCGGCGGTCCGCTCGTCGGTGCGGCGGCTCATGACGCACCGCCGCGCAATCGGGGCAAGCCGACACCGACGGGCAGGACTGCGGCGACGAACCCGGCGTCCTGGGCCAGTTCCATCCGCAGCAGCTGGAAGCGGCCGGCGATGTCGTTCTCCAGCTTGGCCGCGTGGTCCTCGACATTCCAAGTGTCCGGGATGGTGACCGCCGCGGCGACGGCGAACCGGACGATCCCGTGCCCGGCTGCGACCGCGTGCTCCTGCGCTCGCGCCCCGCCCGCCTCACGGGCCTCGGCGGCGCCGGAGTTGAAGCCCTTCGAGGACTTCCAGTCCCGCACCACACCGGTGCGGAACCGCAGCCGGCGCACCGCCTTGCGGGACCGGTGCTGGGACAGGGTCTCGTAGTGGATGGCGAGGCTGCGTCGCTCGCCTGCGGTTCTGACCGCCAGCAGCCCACCCAGCGACCCGAACACCGTCCCGGCCTCGGGCATCAGCACCGAGTAGGACACGGTCGCGAAGCCGTCGTGGTAGTACGCCCGCGCCGACGGTGCAGGTGCGTGTACTGGTCCGGCGGTCGCCCAGCGGACACCCACTTCGGTGCCCGTGCGGTGGCGGCGCGCGGCGAGGCCTGCGGCGCTGGCCGGGTTGAACCCGGTGCGGATCGCCACTGCCAGCTCTGGACCCGACAGCCACTTGACGGCGGTGGCACCGAGGGATTTGAGCTTGTCCTCGAGTCCGTCCAGCACCCGGTAGAGCACCGCGGCCCGGCCGGCGACCCCGCCACCGGCTGCGGCGGCCGGACGGCGGAGAGCGTCTTCGGTGCCGGAGAGGGTGACGAACACTTCGTGCCGGACCGACACCGCCCCGACCAGCTTGTCCAGCTCCTCGGCCGCCTGGCGTACGAGCGCGGGCGCATGCGGGACATCGTGTTCGGCGCGCCACGCCTGGTAGTCGGCGCCGTCGTCAGGCACGGTCCGCACCAGCAGCGTCATCCGGTCGATGACCTCGCGGTGCCCGATCGACAGCAGCAGATTGCCCAGCCGATTGGCCAGCCGCTCGCACTGGGCGTCCGAGAGCATCCCGACACCGGCGTGGGTCAGGCGGGCGGTGGCACCCCACCGCCCGTCGCCGGTGTCGTGGATCAAGCAGACGCGGCCGACGTCGCGTAGCGGTGGCCCGTCGGGGAACCGCAGCCGGGCCAGCACCCCGGGCAGGTCCGGCTCATCCAGGTCTGTGGCTTGCCCGGTGACCGCGCGGGACTGCCACCGCGACCAGCCCAGCGCGAAGCCGGCTCGGTAGAGCAGCAGGTGCCCGAGCCAGCGCAGCGCGGGACGCCCGCGGACCGGCACGACGACCAGCGTCGCCGCCGTGCCGCAGAGCGCGCCCAGCAGCAATGCCTGGCCGAACTGCTTGGCCGCCAGTGCGAGGATCACCGGCACGGCCAACCCGACGCACACGAACGCCTGCACTGGCGTCAGCCCGATGATCCAGCCCGCGTGTTCCTTGCGGGAGAGCCCCTTATAGATGCGTGTCGCGGTACTCACAGCAACGCCGCCGCATCCCCAGCTCCACTGGCCGCGGCGCCGCCGCCGTCATCCGGCGGCGGACCTCCCGGCGGCTTGGGCGCTGGTGGTGTGGGTAGCCCCGGGTCGTCGGGCGGGTCCTGCGGTGGCGAATTCCCGTCGTCACCGCTGTCGTCGACATGCCCGGCCATGCTCGTATTACCGGTGCCGCCGGCCTCGGCAACAGGCGCAGCTATGGTCTCCGCAGCCGAGTCGGCTCCCGATTCTTCTCCATCGCCGGATTTCTCGCCCGCGGACGCGTCGCCGCCTGGAGCAGCGCCGGTCGCGTCCGCAGTGCCGGATGCGTGCTCGTCGTCGGTCGCGTCGGACGGGCCGAGGGACATGTCGTCTTCGGCGGCGGCCTGGTCGAAGCGGTCGACGTTCGCCTGCTCCTGGCCGTCGCCCCCGTCTTCTTCCCCGTTGATTCCGTTGCCACTCAGCTCTTGACGTGCCTTGTTTCCGAACGCTCCGGCTATGCGTCCGACGATGCTGTTGGCGCCGTAGGAGTCCAGACCAGCATCTGAAAGCTTGTCGCGGAACACCCCTTGCGGGTCGGCACTGGGATCGATGAATGCGAAGAGCTTGAACAGCACCAGCGGCACGCACAGTGCGACGAACAGCACCCCGATGCCGGCCAGCAGCCCGGACAGGCCCTGCGCACCGCCGACGATCGCGACGGCCAGCACCACGACGAACGCCAGGGCGGGCTTCATGACGATGGCGACCAGGCCCCAGCGGACGACTTTCCAGTACCACCGCGCGCTCGCATCGGCCACGAGCCCGGCCGCGGCGATGGGGATCGTGGCGACCAGTACGTAGATCGCGGCCTCGCGGAACACCGCCTCGAACGCAAACCCCAAGCCCGCAGGGATCACCCCGAAAGCACCGGCCAAGCCGAGCACGACGTTTTTGACCTCGTCCGAGAGGGCGTCGGTGAATCCGGTCATGTTCAACGCGTCCCGGAAGTTGCCCACCCGCAGCCCGGTGGACAGGATAGCTTCGGTCAGGCCGTCGGCGGCGACGAGGAATGCCGCGACCACACTGACGGTGAGGGCGAGGGCGATCCCGTACTGGATCGGGCCGGTGATCAAGCGGAGGAAGCCGCGGCCGCCGCGGGCGACCGTGGTGATGATTTGCCAGAAGAACATACCCAGCGCGATGGCTCCAGAGATCCAGAGCGTCATCGGCCACAAGACCGAGACCGGTCCGTCCGTGGTGGACACGGTGAAGATGGAGAATTGGTCCACCAGCTCGAACGCGGTACGCAGGATAAACAAGGCCGCGGCCCAGGTGGCCGCCATGAACGGCTCAAGGATTCCTGCGGCGGTCGCGCTGATCGCCCCGCCGGCCAGTTCACCGAGCTTGTCCAGCAACTCGAGGGGATTCACCGGGCACCGTCCCGGTTCAGTGGCCGGTACCCCGCGGTGACGGATTCGATGCTGCCCGGCCATGCGCAGGTGGCGTACGCGGCGCGCGAGCCAGGAGCGATGCGCCAGGCAGTGCCGGTCCAGCGCAGAGCCTGGCAGTCGCCGATGCCCATGCTCGTGGCCTGCCCCTGGTAGTCGAAGCTCAGTTGCCCGAGCGTGCACACCACCGCGAACCGGCCGGCGTCGGCGGTTCCCTTGATCAGCCCCTGGGTGACCTCGTAGGTCACGGTCAAGCCGGGCTTAAGCTCGCCAGGGCGGATGCCGGCGCGGTCGCGGAAGGAGGTCAGCAGCGCGTACAGGCCACTCCCCTGCGGCGCCGGCGCGTGCGGCAGCGCCGATTCGACGTAGGCCCGCAAATACGTCGCTGGGTCGCCGCCACGCAGCGCAACTTCGTTGAAATCAGTCAGCCAGCCAAGCGCGCCTTCCGCGGACGCCGGGAATCCATCGGAGATCACGCGGTCCGCCAACGGCGCCGGTCGCGGCACGGTGATCGGCGGGCCGGCCGTTGCGGTGGTGAACGCGTGCGGCAGGGCCGCCTCCGGTGGCAGTGTCAGCATGGGACGGCTGGCCAGCGCGGTCGCCTCGTCAACCGGTGCCGTGGGTGTGGCCGTGGGCGCGACGCCGGGCGGGGACGTCGTCGCCGGTGGCGCAAGCGGAGTTGTTGCGTGCCGAGCGATGAGGACGACCCCGATCGCGGCCACGAGCACGGCGGTGACGGTGATCCAGCGGCGGGCACGAGTACGGGCGCGTGGGGATGGCGTGGTGGTGAACATGGCTCAACTGCCTGCGAACGAATTGATGAGGGACCAGCCGATGCCGTAGAGGATCGCGCCAGCGATGGCGCAGAGCATCATGACGACGCCGACTTTCCCGGCGCGGTGATGATCGACCCAACGGCCACCGACCCACACGATCAGTCCGATGAAGAACCCGGCGACGAGCGCGACTCCCGCGCCCCACTTGACGTTGTTAAGCAGCCCCAGGATCTTGTCGCCACCGACCTCGGGCTGCACGGGTGTCGGATTCGGGATCTGGACGACCCAGTCGATGACACTGTGCGCGGACATCGCGCCCTCCACATCGCACCACCCGACGTCTCGTCAGGCGGGTCAGGTGGGAGGGCGTTGAAGTCGTTCTCAGCTGAATGGTGGGCGGCCTCAGCCGGTGTCGGGCTTGGAGACGCGACCGCGGCTGATCCGGGGCCACCGCAGTGCCGGGCGGCGTGTCGGCGGCTGCAGCATGCGCCAGGAACGAAGCAACTGTTCGGCCTGCGAGCGAAGTGCCGCAGGTGTCACCTCGGCCGTGATGCCGTGGCTGGCGACGTTACGCTCGTGCGGGAAGAAGACAGCGTCGGGTAGCAGGACGCTGGTGCGGCGCCCCGCGGTGCCGGCCACGCCTTTCGGCCATCGGCGGGCACCCACGACGAGCAGTTGCGTGGGTGGGGTCACCGCACAGGCGCGCACCCACGGCTCCAGGCGGGCGAGGACCTGTTCGGCGTGCGCGAGTCCAGGCACCGTCGCCCGGACTACCAGTGCGGGTATCGGTGAGGGGCTGCCGACGCGCAGCCATTGCCCTGGCCCGAGTGTGGGGTCAGTTGCCAGCCGCCAGGGGTCGTGGCCGATGTCGACCACGGTCACGTCGACACCGCGGCCACCGCCGGGGTGCCAGTACGGCGGCGGCGGAAACATCACCGGCTCGGCCGCGGACTCTGCCACGTCGAGGCGGGCAAGTATCGCGCGGGCTCGCCGTGAGAACCGGATCCCGGCTGCGGGGCCGGGTCGATCCCGCCGGGGCCCGTCGGCTCGCGCGGCGCGCCCGAGTCCGGATCGGACCGGATCGCCGGCATCGACGAGCAGCACCGATCGGGCCGCCAGCTGGAGGGCGTCAGCGATCGCGACGGCGGTGCTCGTTGCGCCGGCTCCCGGAGAGGCAGCCATGATTGCCACGACGCGGCCAAACGGTGACCAATCGATCAGCCCGGCCGTTCCCTCCGCGGGAACGGGCGGGTATCGCCCTGTAGCCGGTGCCCCCACGCCAGCGCGGACACCCGCAGATAGGTCGGATCTAGTCATGACGGGCTTCCCCTCAGCGGTGATGCGCCGGTGAAGGGTGCGGCGGTCACAGTGGGACCGTGCTCCAACCCCGTGTACGGGATGGCATGGGTTGCTTTCTCTCGGTAAACCGAAGATACTCGCAACGAGTGTGGCTCTTTGCATTCGATGGTAGACGTAACTCGGGATGTGTCAACACGGGCCATTACGACGAAGTCAGCGCCAGGGGTGACGAAGCTGAGGGGGTGTGGTGTGGGCCGACGGTATGAGGATGAGCCGGTTTTCGACAGCTGGGAATCGACTGCGCCGGAGTACCTGGCTTCGCCGATCCCGCATCGCTCCTACGCCGGGCAGCAGCAGCTCACCCTCGAACTGCTCAACCTGGACACCTTCGCTGAGCGGTTGACGTACTTGTTCGACCACGAGTCGACCTACTACGTGCTCGAGGGCGAGGCCGTCGTCGAGCCCGACGAGATCGCCCGCCTAGCCGCCGACCAGACGCCCGGGTTCCGAAGTTTCGTTGCGCGGGTGCCGCTGGTGGCGCGATGGGTTCAGGCCCGCAGCGGGGTCACCCTGACCAAACAGGCCCTTCACAACTTCAAGGGCGGGGTCCGCGAAAATACCCGCCCGTCGATCAACCGGGCCTTGGCCGCGTTTTGGCGCATTCACCAAGATTTGCTCGACCCCCACGTTGCGGCCGCGGAGTTCGCGCTGCCCTACGACGAAACCGACCGCAGAGCCCACGAGCTGATGACCGAGTTCGGCGGGGTCGGGGTCGACGCCCGCACGATCACCAGCTACCTGGACGGCGCCCACGAAGCGGACAAACAGCAGTTGCTGAAGGTGTTGGAACGGATCGCCCAGACCGCCCGCGACACCGGCCACGGGCGGCCCGGCTGACGGTCCGACAGCCGGACCATCCGTCATCACCTCCGGCTGCCGGCGACGGACTGCGTCGGTCCCATCTTCTTCGCCAGCCGCTGTACCCGACGGTCGCTCAGAGCCTCGCCGACAGCTGCCAGATAGGCAAGTCGTGTGCCGTCATCGACGCGCAAGTGCTCGGTTTCCGGCCACCACGCCTCGCCATCCTCAGCATCGTCGGCGCCATCGCGGGTGCGCTTCCGCGATGGGTGTGACAACTGCGCGACGAGTGTGGCTATCGCGATCTCGATCTCGACGGCGGTGGCCATCGGTTCGATGTCCATGCCATAGACGAGCGTGAGTTTCCGCAGGCCCTGGCGTATCGTGCAGCGCGTCGCCGAGCCGATCATCTGGTCGACGATGAGTAGAGCGTCCTCGATTTCGACCAGCTGCTGAGCCTGGGTCAGTGGCGGCCGGCGGCGGCTGGCGAGCAGGATCCGCGCCCGCCGCCACAGGCGCTCGATCGCGGCGTCCTGGCGTGCTGTGCGGCGCCGGTCGCGTCGGTCGAACACCGAGCGGGTCGCGGCGGCGAACAGCGAGCCCAGGACGAACAGCAGCAGCCCGGCGGCGTCGGTGAATACCCCGAAGTGGCTGCCCCGGGACAGATGGTCCGGGTCGGCCAGCAGCCGGAGAGCACCACCGAACCGCCAGCACAGCCCGACCAGCGACACCGCGATACCCAGCTGGGCCAGGGCGACGCCGCCGCGGACCGCGGCCACCTCACCCATCGCCACCACGGTCAGTCCCAGCAGCAGCAGCGCCAGCCAGCCGACCATGTAACCGAGGTAGATCGCACTGTAGAGCTGGGAGGGCAGGGCCGGGTTCTTGGGCGAGGCGAACCAAGACGTGTGCGCGCCGGCCAGTACGTAGAGGGTGACCATCGCCGTGGCGCAGATCAGGAAGATCGTGACCACGCCGGGCATGGGAAGGCGGAGCTGCCCGAGGGTGTGCAGAAACGCGGCGGTGAAGACCATCGCCAGCATCGCCAGCAGGTGGTGGGCCACGATCGCGACGTTGTGCAGCCCGGTCAGGTGGTCGGCCCAGTCCAAGGTCATCGGGTTACCGGCCGCCATCGATAGGGCCATACTCGCGATGCCGGCGGTCAGGAGGTGGCGGCTGAGGGTGTAGCCGACGCCGCGGTTGACCAGCACCTTCCGTGCCGATTCGGCGACGCCTGCGGCTGCAGCGCCGTACCAGAGGAAGGTAACCGCGTCAGGCATCGGCGCACAGGTGGCGACGGGCTCCGAAAGCCGCGCGCAGGGCCGTGCGGCCTGGCGGGAGGTGGCGATCACGGTGGCGCGCGGTCCCGGCCCGCACGTGCGCCTGCAGCAGGTCGGCGAACTGCTCGGCTTCGATCTCCCGGCGGTTGTCGGTGCTCGTGCGGCGTCCGCAGACGTAGTCGCCCGGGTGGCCGAGGAGCCAGTGCCCGACCTCGTGGAAAGCGATGTGGAACACGTGCGCCGGGACGGCGGTAGCCGCGACGCCGAGCCAGCACTGTGTCCGCATGCGCACCAGCAGCCCGCTAGTCCCGCGTCCGCTCGGCATCCTCCCCAGGACCACGGTCATTCCCCGTTGCTTTCCGACGGCGTTCAGAAACGCGCGTAGCTCGAAGGGGTACCGAATCGGCAGCGTGGCGATGAGGGTTTCGCAGCGCCGGATGAACTCCTGATCTTCGGATCCTGTGTTGGTCAACGTTGTCCCCTGGATGTCGTGTCGATCCCGCCGGTCCCCACCGGCCCCCTAGTCGACGCTGCCGCGGTGGATCTTCATCGCAGCAGGTCAGAGCGTTGCCGCCATACTGACGGACGCGATACATCTCAGACGCCCGGACACGCCCGCCGGATCCCGCAATATTCGTGTGCGGGGGTCAGGCGGGGGTGCTTGCGGTCGTGGCGGGGTCGGTGCGGGACCGCATATTTCTCGCGCGGGCCGCATTCTCGCCTGGTGGAGGGTTGATTCCCTGGTCTGCGGACGACTAGTCAGGAGGTCATGGTGCTGAATTCGGGGGACGCGCCGACGCGCGGTACTGACACTGATCCGACGGCGTTGGCACGGCAGTTCAACCATCTCGATCCCGCCATCGCCGAGGGGGCGTACGAGACGCTGGGGACGATCCGAAGGGGGTGTCCGGTCGCGCGCAGCGGTGAGCTGGATGGGTTTGTTCTGATCACTGGTTACGACGAGATCCGGGAGGTTGCCCAGGCTCCGGACCGGTTCAGCGCCTACGTCGACGGGCTGGGCGCGGCGGCCGTGGTCACCGAGATGCGGGAGGCAATCGCGCCGATGTTCGAAACCGACGACCAGCATCATCATCAGTGGCGGCGCGCGCTCACGGACTTCTTCACACCGGCGGCCGCTGCGGCCCAGGAGCAGTACGTGCGGGCGATCTGCCGGGAGACACTGCAGGGACTGATCCCTCGCGGTGCTGCGGACCTGGTCGCCAGCTACACCCAGCAGGTGCCACCGCTGGTGATCGGGCGGGTCCTCGGGCTGGCCGAGCTGGAGCGGGCGTGGCTCTCGGAGCATGTCCGGGCGCTATACGCCGCCGACACGTTGACCGAGGCTCACCAGATCGGACGGGTGTACGCGGACTTCCTGCTCGGACAGATCCGCGAACGCCGCGGTCATCCTGGTCGTGACCTGCTCTCGTGCATGGTCACCGTCGAGGCCGACGGGCGCACCGCCAGCGAGGACGAGCTGGTCAAGATGACCATGCTGATGGTCGCGGCCGGGCACCTGACGACCGCCGACGCCTGCGCCACCGCCATCCTGCGACTCCTGGAAGACCCCGTGCTGCGCGAGCGCACGGCAGGTGACGCGGAGCTGCTGGGGCTGTTCGTCGAGGAACTGGTCCGCCACGAGCCGGCCGTCACTGCCACCGGCCGCACGGTCACCGCCGACACCCAGCTCGGCGGGATCCCGCTCTCAGCCGGGGACCGGCTGCTGTTGGCCTGGGGCAGCGCCAACCGCGACGAACGCCACTTCGACGACGGCGAGGTCTTCCGCCTCGACCGCGAACGCAGCCGGACACCGCATCTGGGGTGGGGCACCGGGGAGCACCGTTGCCTCGGCCGGCACCTTGCCCGCGTCGAACTGCGGGTCATGCTGGAGGAGTTGCTGCGCGCGCTCCCCGACTTCCGGCTTCAGCCAGACGCCACCGCGCGGCGCACGTTCGGGGTCACCCGCGGTGTAGCGGCGTTACCGGTGCAGTGGAGCCGTCGCTAGCCGCGCCGTACGCGCGATACCACTCGGCTAGCTCCCTGCGGCCGCGCAAGGTCAGCAGCCGGTAGATCCTCGTCAGGTCGCCCTCAATCGTCCGCGCCGAGTTATGCAACACGGCGCCGATTTCCGGGTTCGACATCCCTTCGCTGACCATTCGCGCGATCTGCCACTGCCGCTCGGTCAACGCCGGCGACGCGGGGTCGGTGTCGCCGAGCGCGAACGCCACGATCCGGTCGTCCCGCCATCGGCCACCGGCCCGGCGGGCCGCCTCGAAAGCCTCCTCGCCGATGCCATCGATGATCGCGGCGATAGCAACGTCCCGGTGACGGCGCCACCCAGGCAGGCCGTTGAACCAGACCCCGTGGCGGGCCTGCAGGCTGTCCGAGCCGCCATACAGGTGCGCCGCGCCGACAAGATCGCCTGCGAGCACGCGCTTGCGTGCTTCCTCTTCGACACCCCAGGCAGGCCCCCACAGGTCGCCGAGTTTCACCTGCGCGCGCAGCGCGTTGCGAGCACTGGCCTGCGGCTGCGACCCCTCGGGCAGGCCGCGGGTCCATTCTGCCCAGGTGATCGCCCATTCCGCGCCGCTGGCGTGGGCCTTGTCGAGGCACCACTGCGACATGCGGTCGGCCTCCTCGACCGGGCCGAGCAGGCCGGCGGTGAACGCGTGAAACAGCCCCGCCATGTACGCCGAGCCGTGGGCGCCAGCCGCACGGAATCCTTCCCGGGCCGCCTCTAGCTTCACGTATCCGCTGCGCAGCCCCAGAGCCAGCGTGTCGTAGGTGCCGTCGATGAACTGCACCGCGGGCGCGTTCTCCATGCCGATCTGCCGGGCGAGGTCCACGCACTCGTCGCGGTGGGCCCTGCCGCGTTCGCGGGTACCGAGTGCAATCCAGATCCAGCCGACCATCGCCAGCGCCGAGACCCGCACCGGCGACGGCGACGGCGCCGCAGGCCCCGCCCGCAGCAGCTTTTCCACCTGGCGGCAAACGGGGATCTCCGTGGCGAAAAAATACGGCGCGCGGGTGCGCAGCAGGTCGACCATGATCGCCAGTCCGCGCTCCGCCTGCCCGTGGTCGGCGCACCAGCTCACCGCCGCCGTGATGTTGCCGGACTCGGCGTTGACTTGCTGCAGCCAGGTCACCTCGTCCGGCCCGAACCAGCGTTCGGCCGCGTCCCGCACCAGCTGCGCGATCCACGCGCAATGGCGTTCCTCGACCGTGTCCTGGCCGCCGAAGTGCCGCAGGCGTCGCCGACCGTACTCGCGTAAGTAATTGTGCTGGCGGTAGCGGCCGTCCGCGGACGCGCCGTCGACGATCGAGTGGGTAACCAGGTAGTCCAGCGTCGAGAGGATTTTCGCACGGTCGACGCACTCGTCAGCGCAGACCTGCTCGGCCGCCTCGAGGGTGAAGCCGCCGGTAAACACCGTCAGCCGGGCCCACACCCGCTGCTGCACCTCGCTGCACAGCTTCCAGGACTCACCGATTGCCACATCCAGGGCCAGGTGATGGGCTTGGACTCCGCGGGTGCCCGGGGCGTATCGCAGCGACAGCCCGCCTTCCAGCCGTTCGAACACCACAGCCGGCGAGCGACCTGTGCTCAGCTGGGCCGCGACCAATTCCAGGATGAGCGGAATGCCGTCGGACCAGCGCACGAGCCGGACGATGGCCGACCAGTCATCGTCGGCGGTCAGCGGCCGCCCGGCCAGGGCTGCGCGGTCCTGCAGCAACCGGACGGCGTCGCACTCCTCGGCCTGGACGCGGTCGGCGCCCTCCTCCGGGACGCGGAGGGGATTGAGGTGCACGATGCGCGCGCCGTGAATCTGCAGCCAAGCTCGGCTGGTCGCGACGATCTGCAGCTGCGGCGCCTGGTTCATCAGCAGGTCCACAAGTTCCTGGACGCAGCCGAGCAGTTGTTCGCAGTTGTCGAGTACGAGCAGGACGCGTTGGTCACGCAGGAACCCGATCAGTACGTCCATTGGTTGGGCGTCAGGCTGGTGATTGGAGACGCGTAGATCTGCGAGTAGCAAGTTGCAGATTCGCTCAAGGGTGGTTTCGTCGTCCGCCTCGTCGCTCATTTCGGCGAGGCGAACGAAGGCCGCCATGTCGTAGGCGTCGCGTCGCTGCCGGAAGACTTCCGCGGCTAGTCGTGTTTTTCCCACTCCGCCGCTGCCAGTCACTGTCACCAGACGGGCACCGTCGTCGAGATACGCCTCGACCTCGGTCACCTTGTGTGTTTGACCGACGAGCGTCGTCGGATAGGCCGCGCCCGGAGGACCGGCACTCGCCGATGTTCTACGCGCCATAGCGCCGGGGGGTCGCACCATTGGTCACCCTGGCGCATGGTGCCGCGGTGCGCGACTCCGACATTGCCCCTCCTTCAGCTGTCCCTGCTCGTCACAGGCGTCGATCTGCGCTGTCCCGCCCACGCCCGGCGAGCGCTGCGTTCATCCCAGGTGTACCGCCCTCCGCGTCATGTTTCGTACCACGGGCAACACAGTGATCCTCAAGCATTAATCAGGGAACACTCAATCGGGTTAATCGTCAACAACCAGATAGCCCGCAGATGACTACTCTAAGTAATATAGTCGCTTTTCGATGGACCGACCAAAAGGTCGCGCGTCAGGGCTCACAAAGAGCGTCCACCGAGACCCTCATGGCGGCGACGGCCGGGAAAGCCAGTCGTCGCACCCACATGCATCCATCGACGCTCGCAACGGTTGTTGACTTTTGCCAAGATCGAGTTATTGTTCGTGTCAGCAAGGCGGATCGCGCTCACGTCGGGGAGGCGTGGTGCAGGTGCGGTCAGCCGACACGTTGGGACGTATCCGTGCTCACACCATTTGCTGTATGCCACGTAACGGCTCGCGGACCGCCGTAGCGATCTCGATCCGGCGACCACCTGACTTAGATTCTCGCCGGTCGCGCAGCGACCGGCGCAAGGACCAGGCCTGCACGGCCGGTCCGCCCGTCCGAAGTCTCCGCTCAGCCCTTTCGCGTATCCCTGGCTGCGGCACGAGGCCCGCCTTTCAGCACGCCCGTCACCCGACAGACGTCGTGCTGGATGGCATTCCCTTTCATTCAAGGAGAAACCTCGATGCACAGCCGTCTTTGGCATGCCCTCGCCGCGACCGCGGCTCTACTAGCCTCCACTGTGGCCACCGCCGTCGCGGCACCCAGTACCCCCAGCGGCGACACCGCTGACCGCACTCCGATCACCGGGAGCACCCCCGCCTGGGCCACCCCGCACACGGAAGTCGCCCACGCCGACGGGAACACCGTCCGGCACATCAAGGTCGCACTCGCGATCCGTGACCAGGCCGGTGCCGAACGCCTCGCCGCACAGCTGGCCACCCCGGGCAGCGCCGAACACGGCGAGTTCCTGTCCTCGAAAGAGTTCCTCGACCGATTCGCCGCCACCCAGGACACCGTCGATCAGGTGTCACAGTGGCTGGCCACGCAGGGCCTGCACGTGACCGGGGTCAGCGCCAACAGGCACTTCGTCAATGCCGAAGCTTCCACCGCAGCGCTGGAGTCCGCGTTCGGGACGAGGATCGCCGCGTTCCGCACCCGCATCGACGGCGCGGTCCGCACTCTGACCGCTCCGGCGTCGCCGGTTACCGTGCCGACATCGCTGCGCGCCTCGATCACTGCCGTGCTCGGCCTGGACGACAGCGCCACCCTGCTCAAACCCCAGCACACCCGCACCAACGCGGCGGCAACCGAACAGCACTGCGCCCGCTGGTGGGGCGAGCAGAACAACACCGACGTCCCGCAGAAATACCCGTCCGGATTCCAATCGAACGCACTCTGCGGCTACACCGGCACCCAGGTACGCGCGATGTACAAGCTGAGCAACGGCAGCACCGGAGCCGGGACGACGATCGGGGTCGTCGGCGCCTACAACTCCGACACCATCGTCGCCGACACCAACCAGGCCGCCGGCCAGCTCGGCGTGCCGCCGCTGGCCGACGGCCAGTACAGCGCTGTCCTGCCCGAGGGCGGGTTCACCGACGCGGCCGAGTGCGGCGCCGAGGGCTGGGCGGCCGAGCAGACCTTGGACGTGCAGGCCTCCCACACCGTCGCTCCGGCAGCGAAGATACGCTACTACGCCGGGAAGACCTGCAAGGGCACCGGGATCTACGAAGCGTTCAACCTGGCCGTCGCCGACAACGCCGTGGACGTGATCAGCAACAGCTACGGCAACGCCGACGGCGAGAACAGCTTGCCGCAGATGGCACGGGATCAGTTCAACGCGATGGCGCTGCAGGCCGCAATCCAGGGCCAGACCGTCACCGTTTCTACCGGCGACGCCGGCAACAACTCCGGCCCCGTCGGCCACCCCGCCGCCAGCTTCCCGTCCTCGAGCCCGTGGGTCGTCGCGGTCGGTGGCACCAGCGTCGGGCTGGACCAGAACAACCAGCCCACGGTGCTGACCGGGTGGGAGAACAGCGGCAACACCCAGTCCGGCAGCAGCTGGGCACCGCAGCAGGATACCGACGGCCCGTTCGCCTCCGGCGCCGGCGGCGGCAGCTCCGCGCTCTACTACATGCCGAACTGGCAGGTGGGCTTCGTCCCTGGCAACGGCGAGAAGCGCGGGGTCCCGGACATCGCGGCGCTGGCCGACTCCTACACCGGGATGCTGGTCGGGCAGACCATCAAGGGCCAGTTCGGTATCGGCTCCTACGGCGGCACCTCTCTGGCTTCGCCGCTGATCGCCGGGCTCGTCGCCGACGCCCAGCAGGCCCGCTCCGGCAACGCACGCGCAGGGATGCTCACCCCGATCCTATACAGCCTGGGCGGATCCAGCGCCATCGCCGACGTCGTCCCGCAGAAGGCCGGGGTATGGACGCCGATGATGCACGCCTTCGGCGGCGTCGCCGTCCCCGGCGGGCAGGGCAGCTACCTGATCGACTTCGACGCCCGCCCACAGAACCTGCAAAGCAGCCCTGGCTGGGACCCCGTCACCGGGCTCGGCACCCCCGCCGACGGCTTCATCACCGCGCTTTCCCAGTAGCCACGACCGCTTTCGTGGTGGGCCCGCTCCACAGCGGGCGGGCCCACCACGGCCTTCAACGACCCTTTGGAAGGACTACTCCATGTCCGAGACGCTACGACCGGCACCAAACCGGTGGCGGGTGCTCGCGCTCTGGCTGGCTGCCATCACGATGGTCGCCACCGCGGGAGTACTCCTCGCACCGTCGCACCCCACGCCCGACGCTTCTCACGGAGCCGAGCCGGTCGAGCTGGGAGTCGAGCTGCACGTCCCGGTCGTGGCGGCCCGCGCGGTCCCGAATCTGGCCGGGCTACCCGAGGCCAGCACCTTCGGCACGGTGCCGACCGCTCCCCTGGATGAGACAGCTGCGGAGGTCCCAGACGGGCAGCTCGTGCACCCCACCAAGCCGGTGCCGGTGTTCGACCAGCCCGGCGGGGCGGCCATCGCCGTCCTGCCGACCACACAGCTCGGGTCCGACACCTGGGTTCCGGTGATCGCCGAGGAACCGGGCTGGGTGCAGGTCTTGCTGCCGTCGCGGCCCAACGGCTCCACCGGCTGGCTGTCCACCCAGGACAACACGCTCACGATCCGATCGACGTCCGACTGGATCGTCATCGACCGGGCCGCGTTCCGGCTCACGCTCTACCGCGGTCACCAGCAGATCGGCACCTGGAGCGTCGGAGTCGGCACCGCGGCGGCGCCGACCCCGACGGGGCGGACCTTCGTGCTGGCCTCGATGACCGATGCGACGCAGAAGTTCAGCCCGGTGATCTTCCCGCTCGGGATCCACTCCACGACCTATTCGACCTACGGCGGCGGGCCCGGCACCACCGGCATCCACGGCTGGCCCACCACCGACGTCTTCGGCCGCCCCTCCAGCGACGGCTGCATCCGCGTCCCCGCCGACGCCCTGGCCACCCTCACCAATCCCGCCGATCCGGTGCCCATCGGCACCCCTGTCCTCATCCGCTAACCCAACCGCGTCAACATATCTGGAGAGCCCGCTATGAACACCACCCGTAGCGCCCTCGCGGCCGCCGGAGCCGGAGCGCTGCTCATCGGCACCCTCACCACGTTCGCTTCCAGCTGCACCCCCGCGACAGCCGCACCGCCGGCCCTCGCGGCCGCCGCGGCGACGTCGACGGCGACTGGGATCTCGGTCTCCGGCGGTGAAACCCTCAAGCCCGCCCGGCCGAGTGTGTCCAGCAGCGGTGCTATCACCTCCGCCGGCGGCTCGGTGTCCAGTCCCAGCGGTGCCGTAGTGGCCAACGGCATCAGCCTGCAGGCCGGCGCCGGATTTGCCGAAGCCCGTGTCGCCTCGGTTCGAGTCGGCGGGACCACGGTCGGGCCGTTCACCGCGACCTGCCGCAACGGCGCCATCACCACCAGCGCACCCAAGAGCGGCAGCGGCAACCTCAAGGTCTCGCCCGGCGGCCACGGCACCGCCGGGGTCATCACCGTGACCACCAGCACCGCCCCCGCCCGCACGAACGAGTCCGGCGCGCCGACGTCGAGCAAGCCGACCGCAGCGACGGCGATCACGGTGACGGTGGCGACGGTCAGCTGCGGCACCGGAACCCCTCCGCCACCGACGGGCAACCCGCCCACTGACACCCACCCGGCCCCGACGCACAAGCCCGGCACCCCCGGGAGCTCCCGGCCGGGTGTGCCGGGCCAGCGGCACCAGCAGGGCGACAACCCGAGCGACCGGACCGCGCCCAAGCCGCAGCCCAAGCCCGGCCACGTCGCCGTCACCGGCTGACAACCAGACCGCGCGGGCCCGCACCCCCAAACCCTCCATTGCGGGCCCGCGCACCCCTCCCGCTCCCCATGTCCCCGCCGGCGGCCCTCCCCACGCCCCGCATAACTCAACCGACTTCGCCCACCAGGGGAGATTCCCATGTCCACGCTCGTGTTCAGCCACCCCAGCAACGACCAGCTCGACAACGCATCCTCCGAGGACGTCCGTGCCGTGCACTTCGTCGGCTCGCTGCCCGCCACCCTGACCGGAGACCACCGAGCCACGATGCAGTGGTTCCTCGACCACACCCCCAACACTGCGTTGACCGGGCTGCCGTGCGACCCGGACCCGCGATGGATCATCGACTGGCTCGACGGCCTCACCGCCGTCGACGCCCTCGAACCCGTCCGCACCGGCCACTCCGCCGACTACGACGACATGCCGACCTACCGCCTCAAGCACGGCCACTGGCTCGAACCCGACGACCTGTCCCTCGGCCGCGCCGCCCACACCGACGCCGTCATGGCCGCCCGCGCCCAGCTGCACGACGACCGCGACTTCCCACCGCATCAGGTGTCGATCCCGAACCCGTACGACCTGTCACTATTCACCTTCGGCAGCCCGGGTGCCGCGATCACGCACCTGCCGGTGTTCCGCCAAGCCGTGCTCGACGACGTCCACACCATCCACCACCAGCACGGCCACCAAGTCGTCTTCCAGCTCGAGACCCCCGCCGTCCTCGCGACGCTGGACCGCACACCACGGCCACTATGGCCCGCCGCCGTACGGGCGCTGGCCAAGCAAGTCGCCCGCGTCTTCGCCGACGGACCGCGCGAGGCGACGTGGCGGATCCATCTCTGCCACGGCGACCTCGGCAACCAGCCGCTGTTCCCGCTCTCCGACCTCGTGCCCGCCGTGCAGTTCCTCAACGCGCTGCACAAACAGCTGCAGCGGCTGCGGATCCCGATGCCTCCTGCGCACATCCCGATGTGCACCGGCACCGACGCACCCCCGACGGATCCGCGGTTCTACCGGGCGCTGCGGCACCTGCGCCGCGACATCGACGTCATCGCCGGCCTCGTCGACGAAACCCATCCCAAGGAGTCCCGCACTGCGCTCGGGCTGGTCGAGACCGAACTGGACCGGCCCGTGCTCGCGGTCGCCGCGGCCTGCGGCCACGGCCGCCGGACCATCCCCGCCTCCACTGCGAATGCCGCGCTCGCCTGCGAACTCGCCCACCACACCACCGACACCCCGGCCCGCTGACCCTCCTAGAAGGACTGACGAGATGGACACCACGACCACGCAGACCCCATCCGTGGCCGGGGATCTGGCTGGCGAAGACGAAACACTCACCCCGCTCCTGCGCACGGGGATCGTGCCCACCCGCGCGCTGTCCGGCGGCCGGATGCACCTGCCCGGCGCCACCACCCTCGCGCCACAACGGCACGACACCACCGAAACCGCGATAGCCATCATCAGCGGCCACGTCGCCGTCCTCTCCGGCAACGCCATGCAACCCTTCCACCCCCGCGCCGGGGACATCATCTACATCCCCGCGACCCTGCCCTACGCGGTAGTCAACCTCAGCAACAACGCCTCCGTCCTCGCGCTGATCTTCCGCACCGACCCCGGCTTCAACACCGACGTCCACCGCATGCCCGAACTCGACCCTGTCGCCCGCGACCAGATCCCCGACCTGCGCCGCGCCCACCACAAAGCCCTGCTCACCCGGCGCAGCGGCCGCGCCCGCCGCACCTGAACACGCTCTCACCTCCGTCCAGCACCACGCCACCGCCGACCAGACCCGTTCGGCGCCCTCCCCGTCACCTGGCGTGCCACACCGACCGGCTCGATCAGGAAGACGTCATGCGCACCTGGATCACCGACACCGCCCGCGACCTACTCGACCACCCACCGCCCGGCGGACCGCTCACGCTCGACGAAATCGCCGCCTGCGTCGGAATCAAGACCCATCATCTCCGGGCCTACTACGGCTCGGTCGACGCCATCATCACCGACCACACCGACACCTCGACACGCCCCAGCCAGACGGGGCGGTGTTAACGATGCGCTGGAAGAACCTCCACCTGCGCGGCGTCGGCGCCGCGCTCGGCGAGATCGTCGCCATCGACGACCTCGAGTCCAGCCGGACACTGCGCGGCGCGACCAGCCAGCGCGCCGTGTCGATCGCCCGCGACAGCACCGGGATGGATCTCGCGGTCCGGGCCGGCCGCAACGCGCTCGCCAGCATGGCCATGACCACCACCGGACCGCTGCCCGTTCCCGACCTGCACTTCCACGCCGCGATCTGGCGCGGCAGCCGCGGCATCGACTTCTGGTCCCGCGCCGCCTACGTCCGCTCCCGGCTCGGCCTGCCAGCCGGCCGCGGCATCGCCACCGAGCTCAACGCCATGAGCAACAGCCTCGCCGGCGGCATCGACATCTCCGCCCGCGTCCTCGCCGGCAGCCCTGACCTCGACACCGTCCTGCTCACCGGCGGCGAAACCTTCGGCCCACCCGCCTTCGACCACCTCACCGCCGACCACGGCATCGCCTACGGCGACGGCGGCTCCGCCCTCATCCTCGGCCGCCACCCCGGCCTCGCCCACATCCTCGCCACCAGCTCCTACACCGACCCCACCCTCGAACAACTCCACCGCGGCAACCACCACTTCGCCCCCGCCGGCACCACCGAGCTCGGCATCGAACGAATCCGCGAGCGCAAACGCCAGTACACCGATGTCGTCGGCTCTGACTCGGTCATCCGCCGCAACCACGATGGCATACGCGCCGTCATCGACGAAGCGCTCCACGACGCCGACCTCGGCCTCGACCAGCTGCGCTGGGTGCTGCTGCCGCACTACGGCCGACACCTGCTCAACACCCAATGTCTGCAACCGCTCGGCATCACCGCCGACCGCACCCTCTGCCACGCCGGCGACCAATGGGGCCACATCGGACCCAACGACCAGATCATCGGCCTCACTCACCTGCTCGCCCGAGGCGCCGTCAGCCCAGGCGACTACGTCGCGCTGCTCGGCATCGGCATCGGGATGACCTGGACCGCCGTCGTCCTGCGCATCGATACCTCGGCGACAGGCCTGGGTGCCCTCGCGCCGCCGCTGCGCTGGCCCTGGCGCGCTCCAGCCGACGTCCCGACCTGACCAACACCTCGCCGCGCCACGCCGAGCCCCCAAGGACTTCCCATGCCCGACGCCTACCTCCCGTCACGCCTCGACCAGGCACTCTTCGGCCCCCCGTTCATCGTCATCGACACCGACAACGCCGCACACACGATCACCCACCACCTCGACGACGCCACCGACATCCTCAACACCGACAGTGCGGCACGCGCGATCGTCGGCACACTCCGGCCACCTCTGCTCGCCATCGACATCGACCCCGAAGACACTGGCGCCGGTGTCGACGCCAGCGACGTGGTCGCCGAACAGCTGCTCCTCTGGGCCGACCGCCACGGGCTGCCCTGGCTGCGCCGCGACTCCGGCCGCCCCGGCCACACCCACCTCATCATCAAGACACCGCCGTCCCTGCGGGACGAGCTCCAGCTCGTCGTCCGCACCGTCGCCAGCCGACAGAACGTCTCCGCTACCGCCCGCTCCACCCTCCGGCTCACCTCCTCTCCGCACCGGCACGGCCTGCCCAGTCCCGTCCTGAGCTGCACGCTCAGGACGGCCGACGCAGACAGGCCCGTCACGTCCACAACAACGCGTACAGCGCGACCCGCGCGCCAGCGACGCGGCTCCGGCCGCAGCAGATCAGAATCCGAATACGGCCACGCCCTCGCCCTTGCCCGCGCCGGCCACAGCACCGCGTACGCCTGGGCCTTCGCCAACCTCAGCGGCACCAAAGCCCGCGAGATCGGCCAGAACGCCTGGCGACGCTGGTTCTGGGCGCCCGCCACCACCATCGCCGCCGCCGAACGTGGCCTCACCGAACAGCAGGCATGGAACCTCTTCCACCAGGCTTCTCCCACCCAGGCTGCCCACCTCGGAAGGAACGCCTGGCGCCGCAGCCGCTGGTTACCCGCCCTCCGCGAAGCGACAGAAACCCGGCCGCGACGGATACGCCTCGGACCTCACCAAGCTACCGGCGGCGTACGTGAACCCTCACCTCGCCGACTCCAGCAGGTCCAAGCGGCACTTCACGCGGCCGTAGACCGCCATGTGGCACAGAGATCCGGTCCCGGAGGGCGCAACGACACGATCGCAGGCGTACGCGTCAGCAGCCTGTACGCCGCCCTCGACGCCTTGGCGCACGCCGTACTCACAACCTACGGCTCGATCTCCGTACGCCAATGGGCCGAGCGGGCAGGTCTCGATCCCAAGACGGTCCGCCGAGCCCGCGACGCCGCACTCGACCTTGGAATCCTCGAACGCGTGCGTCGCTACACCGGAGGCGAGGCGGACTGCGACGCATTCGCCTTGAGCGAAAGCTCAGCAACCGAATACAACACAGAATTAACTTCCCCCACTCTGTACACCCCCAACCGCGGCCAAGCGAACACCCTCAGGCTGCGATCACAACATGAGCGCGATCGGCGCCAATTCGTGCTCGACCACAACCTGTGGACTAAACCCGACTACATCAGCTGGAGGGGACGACTCTCCGTACCCCTGAGGCCCGTGAACTGCGATGACAGACCACGCCTGAGCAAGCCGCCGTGGCGGTCAGCCGCAGCGAGCAGCACCTGGCCCCATCCCCCGTTGCTCATCAGCAGGCGCGCCAGGAATTCGCCGAGACACTTCGTCGCCTCCGCGAGCAAACCGGCCTCTCCATCCGGGCATTGGAGGCACGCAGTGGCGTCCCGAGATCGACAATCGCTGGTTACCTAACAGGACAGCACCTGCCGACTCATCGCGCCCTCGAAGGGCTACTGCCGGCTCTCAATATCACGGACCGTGACGAGATCCAGATGTGGCTGCAACTCCGGGATGCACTGGCCGCACCACTCAAACGGCCGCCCCGCATCCCGCGATCCCGCTAAGCACTCTCTCCCCCTGGGCAGCAATCGCGAGCACGTCCGTCAAGACGCCGGCGAGCCCATGCTCGCACCAGGAGGCCGCCAGTCTGAACATTGAACCCCGCCGGCCGAAATGGTGGTGCACCCCGCCACTGACAGTCCATGAGGGCGGTCTCCGGCGCTGCTAAGCCGGGCGTACCTCTCCAACGCGATCAGGATCGTCAGCGTCGAGGTATGCCAAGCTCAACTGGATCGAATAGTCGTCCGTCGTATACCGCCCACCGAACATCGCCTCGCCGGCGAACCTCGTCTCGCGGAAACGGCGTGGCCGCCGACCAACGCCCCACCGAACCTCGCCTCGTCGGCGAACAACGCCCCACCGAACCTGGCAGCACCGCCGAACACCGCCCCGATGCTTGTCGGATGGCCAACTAGCGTGTCACCCGATGCCGTGGCGATCGACGCCAGCCGTCGGGCCCCGCTGTCGGCGATCGCCACTCCTCACCCGCAGTGATCGGAGCCCGCTTAGCCACCGGCGATCCTATTCAAAGTAGCGACAGACTTTGAGAGGCCGAGTTCTTGAATGAGTGAGTTCATTTTGTTTCTGTGCTCGACTTGCAGTGTACCCGTGTTCAGGCGCGCGAGCCAGGCATGGATCACCGCCTGGGACTGCCGGTCTTCAATGCGCCGGTAGAGCAACAGTGTCCGATCGAACAAATCCCGGGCTCGAACAATATTCTTTTCGCGGAACTCGAGCTCGCCGAGGCCGCGCAAGCAGTTAGCTTCGCCCAGCATCGAATCGACGCGGTTATAGAGCAGCAAGGCCTGCTCGAAATAATCTCGCGCGCAGTCATTTCTTGACTCAAGAAGCTCAAGGCCACCGAGGCGACGTAGGCAACTGGCTTCACCTAACGCGTCTCCGACTCGCCGATAAAGTAGTAGCGCATTCCTGAATAATTCCTGGGCGCGTACATTATTTGCCTCGGAAAACTCCACTGCACCGAGGCGGCGCAAGCAGTTTGCCTCGCCCAGAACCGAGCCAATGCTTCGGTACAGAGTCAGCGCGTCCTCGAACAGCTCTCGCGCGCGAATATTGTTCGACTCGACGAACTCCAGTCCGCCGAGGTCGCGTAGGCAATCAGCTTCGCCCAGAGCATCCCCGACTCTTCGGTATAGCGGCAGAGTCCGCTTGAACAGGTTGCGCGCGCTGATATGATTTGACTCGCGGAAATCCAGGTCGCCGAGGCGGCGCAAGCAGTTGGCTTCACCCAACACATCTCCGACGCGTCCGTAGAGTGGCAGCGACCGCTCGAACAGTTCCCGCGCGCGAGTAGTGTTCGACTCGCGGAACTCCAGATCACCGAGACCGTGTAAGCAGTTCGCTTCCCCCAGCACCGAACCTAGACTCCGGTACAACAGCAGCGTCTGATTGAACAGTTCCCGGGCGCGACTGTTCTTACCTCGCGTGACGTAGAGCGAGCCAGCGTTGAACGCGATATCGGCCCGGACGCGTGGCTCGAGGTCGGAGGCCAGCGCGCTCCGGACGAGCTGGTCGTCACCGAGCCCGGTAAATCGTTGGAACATCAGCAGATCAGGTACTATTGGTGCCAGGTCGGGATCGTGGGGCAGCGCAGCCTGAACGACGTCTGTGATGTTGGTAAATTCAGGCAGTACGGTCTTGAGTGCATGGGCACCGTCTGAGCCGCCGACTCGGCCGGTCAGCTCGATGAGGGCCCACACACGCCCGGTGAGCTGACGAAGCGCCGTGGGCTCTGGTGGGTGGTGAGCGGCTACGTGCCGGCGGATCGGCGCCAGGCAACGTTGACGCAAATGGTCGATGTATAACAGTCCCCGACTGCCCAGTTCGATCACACCTGCGGCGAGTTCGTCGGCCAGGTAAAGGTCCGACCGGTCATTTGGCCAACCGTCGGGCAGGAGCGCCGCCAGTGACAACGCGGTGCGAGCATCCGGGCTCAGCCGGTCCCACGATAGTTCGATCGACACCGGCAAACTGGAGGTTCGGTCCGGACGGGCGGCATGGGCGAGCAGGTCGGTGCACTTCGTTCGCCAAGCCGACACCAGCGTGCCCAAGCCGGTCTCCGCACGCGCCAGGGTGGCCAACAGGGTGATCGCCAGCGGCACCCCGTCCAGGTCGGCTACCAGCTGATCGACCGTGGGATCGCCGCGATGCCGGTCACCGGCAACCTCGATGAAGACCTCAGCGGCAGCGGCAGGAGGAAGCGGTCCCAGCACGGCTTCAGCCATGCCAGCCAGACCGGCCGGTGCGCCGCCGCCGCGGTAACCAATACCCATGGCCGACTGGTTAGCAACACCGGCGCGCAACTGCGCAACCAGTTCGATCGCACCCCCGGGGTCGGAGTCCGCGGGCGTCTCGAAATTGTCCAGAATCAGCACACAGGGCGCTTCCCGCACGAACGCCAGCACCCGATTCCGCAGGTGATCACCCGGAGCCACCCCGAGCACGAGAGCCATCTTGTCCACGACGGCGCTCGCTGATTCAGCGCCGTCACACGACACCACGAACCGGCGCGCCCCGAAGGAAGCGACGATCGCCGGGTCGGTGACTGCGCGGCCCAGCACAGTCGACTTTCCGATCCCCGGCCCACCAGTGAGCACCACCGACTGGCCCGCGTTCCAGCCGGTCACGATTTCCGCCACCTGAGTGTCGCGACCAACACACAGGTCGACGGCTGGTGGTGGTAGAGGCTCAGCCGGAGAATTCAACAGGGAGAGCACTACGTGGGCGCCTGGCCCGGCAACGATCCCGCCGGGTCCGGCCACGAGATTGTGGTCTCCGACGACGTTGCCGTCACCGGCCGTGACCGCGCCGCCGATGGTCCCAGCTTGCAATATCGACTGACTGGTCATCGTATCGGTGATCGAGTTCGTCACCGACACCGCGCCCGCGGCGACCGGAGGAGCTGCGTCTCGGACTCGCAACAGGCCGTAGCCCGATAACCCCAGCCCCAGCACGCCACAGACGGCCCCGATCACACTGCCGAGCTTGTCCGCCACCTCCAGCCCAAACCACACGGTCCCACCACCGGCCACAGCCATCACAGCACCCGTAACAACCCAGGGAACCCAGCGACGGCAAGACACACCCACATCATCGTTCATCACCTCCTGGCCGTAACGCCGTCGCACCGATGCTTCTCACCGGCGAGCAGAACACTGATACCGCGTCTAAGAGCGTGTCTTACGTGGTGATCGGTCGCTGGTGAGCGATGATCTTTGCTGTGGTTGATCGGTTGTCGTTGCGGTTGGTGCCGGATGAGCTGTGGGCGTTGGTGGAGCCGTTGATTCCGGTGTTCGCGCCGCGTCCGCAGGGTGGTGGCACGGCGCCGGTGGATGCTCGTGCGGTGTTCACGGCGATCGTGTACGTGCTGACCAGCGGTTGTGCGTGGCGGGATCTGCCGCCGTCGTTCGGGGTGCCGTTTCAGACCGCGCACCGCCGCTTCAGTCAGTGGACGAAAGCCGGGCTGTGGCGGCGCTTGCATCACGCGCTGCTGGACGAGCTCGGCAGCCAGGGCCTCATCGACTGGAGCCGGGCGATCGTGGACGGTGCCTGCGTGCGGGCCAAAAGGGGGGATCTTTGACCGGTCCGAGCCCGGTGGATCGCGGCAAGCCCGGTTCGAAGATTCACGCCCTGTCCGACCGCGCCGGACTGCCGCTGGCCGTCGCGGTCTCCGCCGCGAACACGCACGACTCGGCCGCGCTCAAACCGCTGGTGATGGCGATCCCGGCGATCAAATCACGCCGTGGCCCGCGCCGGCGCAAGCCGGCCAAGCTCCACGCCGACAAGGCCTACGACCAGCCCGGCCTGCGCCGCTGGGTCCGCGACCGCGGCATCAAGGTCCGCATCGCCCGCAAAGGCATCGAAGCCAAGGACAAACTCGGCCGGCACCGCTGGGTGATCGAACGAACCGTGGCCTGGCTCACCGGATACCGCCGCCTCACGTTGCGCTACGAACGCAAAGCCGAACACTTCCTCGCCTTCCTCCTCCTCGGAGCCAGCCTCATCTGCTACAAGAAACTCCGCAAACTCACCACATGAGACAAGCTCTAAGGTCAACGCACTTTCAGACCGGGACGTGGTCGGGCGGCGCCGACAAGCACCTCGGCCGCGCTGAGAAATAGGTGCGTAAGACAGGAACCAACAGTCAGGTCTCCGGATTCGGTCCTGACAAACGTCGGTGGCAGCCACTGCGGGAAGGGGCCGCGATTGCTCGCCTGCTGTGACCGCAGTGAACGCCTGGACTGATGATCAATTTCGGTGAGACGTGACCGCACATGTGCTCGACCGGTGAGGCCAACCGATAGGCTGATCGTCATGACGTCGCGATCGGTTGAGGTGGGGAAGGTCGGATGGTCGGGCCCCACCCCGACCTGCCCACGATGTCTGGCCGGGACACCCGACCCACGCAGCCCAGACATCGCCGTCTTTCGTCACTACAGCGGCTGACTACCAACTCGCGGATCACTTGGCCGAGAGGAACAGAATCACGTACGAGGGACGCCTGCGCCCACAGCTCGTCTCGACTGTCCAGTACCCGATACAAGGACCCCGTCGGTGTCCGGCTGCCCGGCAGGTTCGGGGGGCCGATGCCCTGCCAGGCACCGGGCGCCGGCGCGCCACCTGACTCATGTGCCCCGCCAGCGCGAGACGTCATCGCCGCCCGGCGTACCGCCTCAGACCGCCGCCTTCTTCCGCGGTGCCCGCTTGCGCGCCGGCTTCTCAGCCGGTTCCGCCTCAACCTCGGCAGGCGTCGTGCGAGCGGTCTCGTAGGCCTCGATCAGCTCGCTCGACAACCGACCACGCTCAGCAACTTCGTACCCGTTCGCCGCGGCCCACTCGCGCACCTGCTGGTTGTACTCGCGAGAGTTGACCTTGCCGGTTCCCGATGACCTGGTGGTGGCCTCGCTGGTGGACTGGCCGAGTGCGACTTTCATCCGCCGGCCGCCGACTCGCCGCGCAGCTTGGACGAAGCGCTCGAACTCACCGCGCAGCGCCTCGGCATTCTCCGCCGACAAGTCGATCTCGTACGACACCCCGTCCAGACCGAACGCGACAGTCTCCGCTGCCTCGCCGCCGTCCAGATCGTCGAGCACCTCGACACGCACCTTCTGCGCCATCATCGAACCCCTTCACCGATTTCCACGATCAACCCGCGCCCCGTTGACCAAGGCCGGGCCTCGGCAGACGTTACGCTCGGACCGACCAGATGGTTTGTCCGGCACGCCCACAACGTCACCGCAAGACGAGCTGCACCCGAAGACCGTCGCGGTGCCTTGATGGCGGATATTCCGCTACACCTCGCTCGCGCCTTCGGTGCGGCCGCGCGGACACACCCGGCTTCCGAACGCTCAAGTCCGCCGACGCGTCTCCACCGATGGCGACACGAACTGCCGGGTGACGCCGGATGCCGGGGAGGTTCCTCGCCAGCACGCCTCCGCGACCCGGACACCAGCGCGTCACCCGTCTCGGTGATCTCCAGCGCCGGACGTCATTGTGGCCGCCGAACGCCCTCTTGTTGGTTGCTGAGGTGATCGGTCCGGCACGCCCCCCGACCGTCCCGATCATCGCCAGTCCTGGCTCGGCGGCACAACGTCCCCCGATGTGCCGCCGAGCCCTAACCCCTCCTCTATGGCAGCTTTACGCGAATCGCGGGGCAATTGAGCGCCGCTGGTGATCGGCCACGGTCGCGACGTCTCACGGCAAGCTCCTGCGCGCCGAGCGGCCGGCCTCTAACGCAAAGCGCTACTCGACGATCGGTTCCCGCTCATTCCTCTTCGCCCTCATCGCCTGAACTCCGCGCTTCCGACGTGGGCGCACGGCGGACCAGCACGGCGCATGGCGATCCGGGCACGGAACGACTGCGCCACCGGGCCGTCCGGCAACGGAGCCGTCCACCGGTACGACGGCGCCCGAGCGACCGCGGCCGCCACCAGCGTGCGACCGAAGCCCAGGCGCCGGTACTCGGCGGCGACGTGGACGTAGTCGAGGGTCGCCGTCCGGCACCCCCGCACGGGCTCGCCGTCACCGCTCCCACCTCAGTGCCGTCCAGGTGGAGTGTGATCCGACCGGCCAGCGTTCCCGCGACCGGCGGATGGGCGACCAGGACGAGCCCGCCGGTCGGCGCTGCGTCGGGCGAGTGCTGAACGGTGACGTCGAGGCGCGCCCACTCGGCGAGGCGCCGAGCACGCTTCAAGACCGCGGCAGACCTCGCCCAGCCAGCCGTGCAGCCGGTAGCGTTGGCTGAACGGCGCGAGCTTGTCGTAGAGGTCCAGGGTCAACCAGTGGCCACGCAAGCACCTCTAGACCTCCTTAACTGCCGGCCGGACTGGGACCAGCGCACCGAACTCACCGCGCGCACCCGAGCGGACGGCCTCGCCAATCACCAGGCACCTCGCGACGATGCCCACCCGCTCGAACGCCGCTGCGATGTGCGGATCATCCGGCGACCTCACGCAGGCCACGGCCAGCAGATTCCTCGCCAGCCGCGACAGCATTGCCGGAGCCCGGCAGCTGCAGCGCGACGGTGCGTGGACGCGCAGCGGCGCCGCGGCCACGGCGGGTCGCGACGACGCCACGGAACTCCAGGGGCCGAAGCCGTCGTCGGTCAGACCGCGCCACCGGCGGTTCGACACCCTCAGTTCGAGATCCGCGCCCGGCCACAGGCCGGCGGCAAGCAGAACCGCGCCCAGGTTGCGGACCCGTCCTCCCAGCCGGCGCGCCAGCGGCGCTTGCATCACTCGGGTGACGGCTGGGCCGAGCACGACCAGGTCGAACCCGTCGATCAACGCCGACAGCACCGCGGCGGCCTCGGTCCCCGGGTCGGAGATGAGGGCGAGCCGCTCCAGCTCGACGCCCAGCTCGACGGCGGCCGCCACTCCCACCTCGGGCATGCCAGCGATCGCTGCCCACGAGCCCTCCCGGGTCGCCTCGGCGAGCAACGCCAGCACCAGCGCGGTCGAGCCCGAGACCGACACCGCCGTGCCGCGCCGCAGACCGTCGGGCACTAGCTTGGCCAACGTCGGCGTCACCGGGAGCGACCCGACGGGCGCCGAAGGCTCCGGGCTCGGCTCGCCGAGCTGCGCGGCCGTGCGAACGCCGGGGATCGCCGCGAGCCCGGCCACCACGTCCGGCACCGCCACTACGCACCTCCAGCACCCCGAACACGCACCGGAGACGCCCACGAGGGGAAGTCGCGAACGAACCCGAAACATCGAACGCTTGTTCGGATACCGCGAGACGGCGCGGCCGCTGTCAAGTCAAGAGCGGGCTGTGACGACAAGCGATAGATGGCGTCTACAGACGACGGTTGCGCGGGCGGACCGAGGTCGTTCCGCCTCAACGCACTCAGGAGCAGCAGCCTTTGGGTCGAGCCGCCGATCCCAACGGCGGTGACCACGGCTGCATGTTGGAGCCCAGCGGCTCGGCCTGCCGCCAGCGCAGTGCGCGATCTTCGAAACATCGCAGTAGGTGCCTGTGCCACCCGGTGTGGCCGAGGTGAGTTTCGTGGTCGGAGCCAGCGGCTGATCCTAAGGCTACGACCAACCCGACGTCACCGTCGCCGATTTGCGCGCCGTGCGCTGGACCGGCTACGGCTTCGAGATCTCCGCGGCTCTCCAGCCAAGCCCAAGCCCCACGAGTCTCGCCGCTCGGTGACGCATCCGCGCTCCTCCACTCGCTCGTCGTGTCGCCTGCACGACGGCACATTCTCCTGGGGCGAGCCTCGTGACGGATTTCCGGCGTCCCTCTTCAGGCTGGACACCGAACCCGGCGACGTCGCTCCCCGAGCCGCCGGTACATCCGTCTGGCCTTCATTCATTTTCTTGCATATTACTGACGTTGTATGTCCGACGGAGGCCGTGATGCTCGCGCACCTTGTGGTGGTTCCTCAAATTTCCTGCTCCCGAGAGAGCAGATCCGTCTGCCCTCTCGGGAGTGTGTCGATTATGGACTGGCGGCGACGGAAATGCCTCAGTTGCACCCGTCGCCGCGGGTGTCGTCATGCACGTCGGCGCCGGACGCTTTCACGGTGAGTGTTGGATCTCGTCCGATTGCAGCGCGGATTACACCGCGACGTCAGGCTTCGACCTGCAAGGCTGTGGTTGCAGCCGCGGAGCGATCGGGCGCACTGGAGTGGTTCGCTGTGCCCTGCCTGACAACGGCGAAGTGGCAAGACTGCCGGCCACGATGCTTTTCACGGGCACGCATCATTGCCCTTTACCCAGTTGCTGTTTGTGTTGTCTTCATAAAATCGGACCAAATAGTAGTAGCCGTCCGTGCCGACAACGACAACTACGTGGGGATCCTCATTGGTCAGCCACAGGCCGAGGTCAGCCGGACCGCGTCCACATTGGGTGTACTCGCGGGCGGCCGCGCCGTTGCCGACCCGATGCCATCCGCTCCCGCCGTCGGCATAGACCGGGCGGGTGTCGCCGACAACTCCGATCACAACATTGATGAGGTTACCGCGGCCGAAATCGACTACCACGTGCCTTGACCCGCACAGTTTTACCCCGGGTTGTTGAAATTGTCGGTAATCCGCTGCGATGGGCCGCTGCATGGGCCGATCTCCTGCACGGACGCGTTCGCCACGCTGCCGGACACAAGGCTCATGCCCAGTGTCAGTAACACGGCCGCGATGGTCGCCATAACCTTGTGTTTCGAAATCATCGGATCGATCCCTTCTCTGGTTCTTGCCTGGGCGACGTCCAGTCGGTCACGCTGGGTGGTATCGCCGGGGTCTTGTCTAGCCCGGTGAGGTTGTTCTGTGTCGGTCTCTGGACTCCGAACGTCATCGCCTGAACAATGGGCTGTGGGTGGGAGGGGGAAGGCGTATGCCGAGGCGGGAGCGTCCGCTGGCTTCGGACGGCGATGCGTTGTCGCAGTTCGCGCGGGGTTTGCGGGGGTTGCGGGAGAAGGTCGGCAGCCCGACGTACCGAGAGCTGGCGCGGCGTGCGCACTACGCCGCGGGCACGTTGTCCGACGCGGCGGGCGGCCGCAAGCTGCCGACACTGGCGGTAACCCTCGCCTACGTCCGGGCCTGCGATGGCGACGCCGCAGAGTGGGAGAGGGCCTGGCACGCCCTGGCCGCAGAACTGGCCGCCGAAAACACCGAACCCGGCGAGCAGGAAACGACCGATGACGTGCCGTATGTCGGGCTGGGGGCTTTTCGGGTCGAGGACGCCGACCGGTTCTTCGGCCGCGAGCGGGTGCTTGACGAGCTGGACGGCAAACTCGCCCACCATCGGTTCCTCACGGTGTTCGGGCCATCGGGGGCAGGTAAGTCGTCGCTGTTGCGGGCCGGCTTCGTGCCCCGCCGCGCGGACTCCGCAGTGGTGTTGTTCAGCCCCGGCCGCCATCCATTCGAAGAATGCGCACTGCAGCTCGCCCCGCTGCTCGGCACCACGGCAGCGCAGGTCCTCGACGAGCTGAGATCTGCACCGGACAACCTCCGGCTGCTGCTGCGCCAGGCCGGGCCCGACGGCGCCACGGTCGTGGTCGACCAATTCGAGGAACTGTTCACCCTCTGCACCGATCCGGTCGAACGCACCGCCTTCCTCGACGCCCTGCTCACCGCCGCGTCGGGCACGACCGAGGTCGTGCTCGGGGTCCGGGCCGACTTCTACCCCCGCTGCGCCGAGCACCGCGGACTGGCCGACGCCGTCGCCGACGCGCAGCTGCTGCTCGGCCCGATGACCGCCGCCGAACTGCGGGATGCGATCGTCAAGCCAGCCACCCGAGCCGGGCTCAGCGTGGAAGGCGCCCTGGTGACCGAGCTGGTCGCTGAGGCCCACGCCCAACCCGGCGTCCTCCCGTTGCTGTCCCACGCGCTGCTGGAAACCTGGCGACGGCGCCGCGGAGCGACACTGGCGTTGTCCGGCTACCACGCCACCGGCGGCATCCGGGGCGCGCTGGCCAACACCGCCGAAACCGAATACTCGTCCCTGGACAAGGCCGAGCAGGCGACTGCGCAGCAGCTCTTCCTGCGGCTGATCGACCCCGGCGAGGACACCTGCGCCACCAAGCGCCGGCTCCGGCGCGACGAACTCGACCAGGACGATCCCCAGGTCGAGGCCGTCCTGAACCGGCTGGCGGCGTCCCGGCTCATCACCCTGGACGCCGATACCGTCGAACTCACCCACGAAGCTGTGATCGACGCCTGGCCCCGGCTGCGCGACTGGCTGGCCGAGAACCGCGACGGCCTCCGCGTCCACCGGCAGCTCACCGACGCCGCCACCACCTGGGAACAGACGAACCGGGAACCGGACGCCCTGGCGCGCGGGACGCGGCTCGCTGTCGCCCGGGACTGGGCCGAAACCGGCCACGCGACCATGACACCGCGGGAACGTGAGTTTCTCCAGGCGAGCCTCGATGCCGAACTTGCGGCGCAGCGCCGAACCCAACGCCGAGCCCGGCAGCTGCGCTGGCTGTCGGCGGCACTCGCCGTTCTGCTGGTCTTTGCGCTCGGCATGACCTGGGACGCCCGCAACAGTCAGCAGACGGCCACCGAACAGCAGCACATTGCCCTGTCGCGGCAGCTCGCGGCCCAGGCCGACGCCATCGCCGACCAGAACACAGGCCAAGCCATCCGACTGAGTCTGGAATCCGCGGGCGCTGTTGAGACCGCTGAGACACGCAGCAGCCTGCTCAGCGCCGCCGGGCACCCGGTGATGCATGGCCTGCTGCCTGCCCGAGTCCCGCTGGCCCTCTCCGACGACGGTGCGAGCCTCGCCTCACAGGAAAGCGACGGCATCGTCATCTGGAACGTCCCCCACCGCAAACGTGACGTCTTGCTGGTGCCGTCGGAGGGGGCCGGCGCCGGTTCCGGCGAGGCGACGGACGCGGCGTTTGACAAGAACCGTGGACGGCTCGTCACGGTTACATCCTCTGGGCGCCTCGACCTGTGGGACCTGCACACCAGCAAGCATCTGGCCGCGGTCGCGACCGGCTCGACCTCGATCTTCGACGTGGCCTTCAGCCCGGACGGCACGCGGATCGGCACCATCGACTCCCACCAAGAGCTGTCCCTGTGGAATGCCGAGACGCTCACACTCGTCTACCGCCTGTCCGGCGACAGCGCCGTCCAAAACGCGGCCGCACTAGCCTTCACCCCGGACGGCCGAGGCCTGCTCACGACGATCGGCTACGACCGCGCGGTTTTGAGGGACGCGGCCACCGGCATGCCGCAGGCTCAGTTCCCCGGTAGTTCGGTCGGCCTTCGCCCGGTCGCGGTCGACCCGGCGGGCGCGCGGTTCGCGATCCCGGACGGGGAAAGCCAGGTCAAGATCTGGGACGCAACAACTCACCAGGTGATCACGCGGCTGCCGAACACCGGTGACGTGGACACGCTGGCGTTCATCGACCGCCGCACCCTGCTGGTCACCAACGCTGGCCGCGGGATCACGATCTGGAACGTGGACCAGCAGCAACCCGTGGTGCTGAGCGACCAACGAGCGAACGCGGTCTTGACGGCCGCGGGCACGGTGGTCGCGGGCGGCCGGGCCGGGACCTGGATCTGGGACCTCACGAAGCTCCCGCTGCGGACCGACGGGGTCCGAGAGGCCCTCGCCTTCACCGATGACGGCCGAAGCCTGCTGGTGGCCGGCCAGACTGCCCCGAACGGCGCACAGTTGCAGAAGTGGCGGCTGACTGACCGCGCGCACGACGACTTGATGACGACCCCGCAACCGGACAACGGTCACTACGCGTTCTCCCGCGACGGAGCCCGACTGGCGGTCCTCGACCCGGACCACGGCCTGACCATCCACGACGTCGTCGGGTTTACCCCGCCGGTCACGCTGTCGACCGCCACGGGCCTAACCAGCAGTTCCATGTCGTTCAGCCCGAATGGCGCCCAACTGGCGGCCGCCATCATGCCGGCCGTCGGATCCCATAACGGCACCGAGCACACGGTGGTCTGGGACATCGCCGACCGGCACCTCGTCGCCGATCTGCCGGTGACGGCTCTTCACCTTGCCTACAGCCCCGACGGACGCCACCTGGCGATTGACGACGGCACTCGGCTCAGGATCTGGGACCTCACGACCAGCTCACCTGTCTCCGCCCTGCCGCGCGGCCCCGAACCACTGAACGCACTCACCTACAGCCCGGACGGCAGCATGCTGGCGATCGCCCGGGGCAACGCGACGGTTACAGTTTGGGACATCGCGCAGGACCAGCACGTCACCGATCTCGCGACGTCCGCCACGTCGGCCGGCCTGCTTACCTTCAGCCCGACTGGCCGCTTCCTCGTCACCGGCAGCGGCGAGAAGCTCGTCGTCTGGCAGGTCGCAGGCTGGGAACGCTGGGCCACACTCACCGGGTCCAGCGCAAACGTCACCGGCAGCGCGTGGAGCCCCGACGAGAAAGTGCTCGCGACCGCAGCACTGGACGGCACGGTCACACTCTGGCCCGTCGACCTCGTTCAAGCCACAACGCAGCTCTGCACGACGCTGGCCCGAGATTTCCCGGCGAACGCCCTTCCTGCTCCCGCCACCTGCGCTCCCGAGGGCAATTCCTGACATTCCAGCTACCGGTCGAGTTCTTCGTACAGCCGGAGCTGGAGCCGGTCTCGATCGAGGCAGTGAGCTTCCCGGCTCCGACCAAGATCGGCATACCGCCTGCCTGCCGCAGCCCACATTTGCCCGCACCGTACCGGCGAACGACCACCAAAGACCATGATCGAGAATGAGGCTTCCTACTGCCAGGAAGGGAAATCATCGAAGACCAAGAGGCCGGAGAGACACCGAGTAAGTGCAAGGGGACCTTCGGTCAACACTCGTCCTTCGGGATGTAGCCCTGTTGGCACCCATACTCGTGTTGTAGATCGCCCGAGGTCTTCTGCCGTCCTGGTCCCCCAGGATCGAGGTACCCCTGGTATTCGTGGCATTTGGGGTTGAACTTGCCCGCGGCAACAGCCCGCTGCCCACAGCCTGGCCCATTGGAAGAACTCGGGCGCTTCGTAGTGGGTCGCGAAGGAGTGCTTATTGCCGATGTCGTCGGCGCGGACGGCGTCGGCGCCACCGAAGAAGAGGTCGACGGCGTTCGTGTCGTTGGCGGACTGGACGACGCCTGAGGTATCACCGAGTAAACGGGCGCCGGCGTTGAGGGCTGGCCACACGCGGCCACGACAACGCCTACGGCAGTCCCCAGCAAAGCCCGCACAGCCCAACTCGTCATACAAGGGATTCGGCCTGGACAAACTCCGCGTTATGTTCTCCGTCGGCGTTCGTCGGATCGTTACGTGCCTGACCAGCCCTGGTACGGCGCCCATCCCCTGCTATACCCTCGCCAATGGTCACGAGACGACCGCAGATGATCACGGGTCCGCCATTGGTACTGCTGCCAGATCAGCTGGTCACGGCACATGCCGATCAGTCGTGGTGATCGATGGAAGACTTGATCCACAAAAGCGGGTGTCGCAGGTTCGAATCCTTCCGAGCCCGTACCTCATTCTGCAACCGCAGCACAGCCCTATCCCCGGTCTGCCGGTCGGCGAGGATCAGCACTTCTCGCGGCAAACGGGGCTCGCCTGCTCATGCAGGCTCGGCTGACCTCAGTCCGCGAGCGCGGCGGCAGCGGCAGCGACCTTGGCTGCAACAACGTCGAGCGACGACTCCGCGGTGCTCAGCCCAGCGTGCGAGGCCAACATCGGGCTGACGTCGTTGAGGTCGTTGAAGCCCACCCCATGTAAGACGGGAATGACGCGCCGGGTGGAGAGCAACACGGCGAGTTCCTTCTCCGCTACGCCCTCGTCGTTGATGCTCTTGAGCAGCGCGGGCGTGACCAGCACGATGCCAACGCGGGAGTTCCGTAGTCCCTTGTCAATCTCGCGGATCATGAGCGAGCCGAGAGGCAGATCCTCCTCGCTAAACCACACCGACGCACCGTTCGACTTCAAGTGGGCGTGCAGCTCCTTCGCGCTACCTTCTCGGTCTGGCCAAGCGTGGCACAAGAAGAGGTCGCGGCGTTCCGGATGTGCTTGAGCCTGCTCGCTGGCCTTCTGGGTGAAAGGCTCGACGGTGCGCCACTCCGTCGGCGTGTACGACACCGACCTGCCGGTCCTGGTCCGACGGGAGCCTCCGCTACCGCCCGACCAGCTGCCGTAGCTCGACCCGCCGCGAGCGCCGTAAGAAGGACGGGGCGACGAGTAGGAGTAGGACGAGCGGTAGGACGACCTTCCACGGCTGCTGCACGCAGGGCAGTTCGCGGCCCCGCTCGCGGTGCGATGGCCTCGGGACGGTGCTGTGCATTGCGCCATACGTCCATAGTAGAGATGCCCTCCGACATACTTACGTCACTGCGCAGCTTTGCTGCCGCCCGATGTTTTCCGTGATGGAATCGACACCGGATGATCGCGAGACGACCGCCGATAACCCGCACCAGCCTTCGCCGCTGGCACTGAATCAGCTGGTCGAGGCGCATGTCGATCAGCCTCGATGATCGACGAGAGACATGATCCACAAAGCAGGAGCCGCAGGTTCGAATTCCACCGGGTGCAGACCCCCTGGTGGGCGGGTCGCGCTGACGCCCACTCACGTCGCTCCGACGCTCAGGTTCACGGATGGGCCAATCACGACTAGACTCGAATTTGGTCAGCTCCGCGCTATTACGCCGTCGGACGCTGCTTCGCCTCGCCCTCCCCGCGCGAGAGTTCTGGGAACAGTTCATGTCACACGATCGGGAACGTCGAGCCGGCCAAGAACCAACGGTTGTCGCCGCCCACGCGGCCAAAGCGGTTCCGTGCTTGACATCGGAGGGAGCAGGCAACAGGATCGTCGCTTCACTGCTCCTACCGGAGCGGAGGCACGCTACCGAACCCGTGATTCCCCTGCAGGTTGCCGATCTCGGCCCCGCAGTGGAGCGTGGGTCGGTCGCGTTCAGCCTGGTCCGGGTCGGCATGAATGGAGTGGTCGCCGCACGGGTCCCGTTGGAGCGGCTGCGCTGGGCCCCGGGCCTGCCGCTGCGGCTCTCGGTGTCCTCGGGTCTGCTCGTCGTAGCGCCGAGCGAGAAGCCGTCGGGTACGTCGGTTCCGCCAAGGATGAGTTTGACCTTGCCGGCTCGGCTGCGGGCGCGGTGCCGCATCCGGGCTGAGGATCAGGTGCTTCTCGCTGCCGTGCTGGAGCACGACCTGCTGGTCGTCTACCCGCAGCACGTGTTGTACACAATGGTCACCGCCTTCCACGACAACCTCGTCGACATCCCCGACAGGACCGCTCACAGCGACTAAGGCGGACGCGGGCTGCACGACCGCGCCCGCCTTCGATCACTCTGTCGTCGTCCGCGGCACGCGGACCGGTGCAAGGGGGTGTGGTTCCCCGGTGAGTGCGGCCAGAGCTTCGGCGACTTCGGTGATGTCGGCCTTGACGTAGGTGGTGGTCGTCAGGTCGCCGCCGGACTCGGCGTGTCCGGCATAGGCGCGGGCGACGCCGATGCCGAAGTTGCGCTCGACCCAGGTCAGTGTGGTGTGGCGCAGCCAGTGGGCACTGACCTGCAGTGACCGTGCCCAATCCAGTGCCTTCTGGACACGGCCGAATATGTAATCGTAGCGGCGCTTGGTGATCGGGTTGCCGTTGGCGTAGCGCAGCAGCTGGCTTTCGGGGTTGCCGTCGCCGCGTTCGTCGAAGTGGGCGACGAGGTGCCGGATCAGGGTCGGCGAGATCGGTTGCCAGCGTTCGGTCTCGCCTTTCTCTCGCAGCAGGATCGTGCATTGCGTCTGGTCCAGGTCGCGGCGGCGCAAGGCGAGTGCGCCGCCACGTCGGCAGGCACTCTCCTCGTGCAGCCGGCAGATCAAAGCGTCCAGCTCCGGGTCGTCGCCGGTGCTGGAAACGATGTCGTTGAGCTCGCCGACCCGGTCCGGCGCGAGGGCTCGGCGTGTGGAGGCGTTGCGCCGTGGTTTGGTGACCCGCATGGCCGGGTTGGCGCGCTCGTCGAGGCGCTGGTCGTTGACCAGGTGCTTGTAGAGGCAGCGCATGGCGGCGATGAAGTTCTCCGCCGCGTTGCGGCCGCCGCGGGAGTTGCGGCGGACGCGAGCGGTGCTGCGGACGTGCTCGGCCATCGCCTTGATCTCGGTGGCCGTGATCGTGTCCATGGGCCGCTCGCCCCACCTGGCTTCGGCTTTCTTCCAGTACGACCCGTAGGAGCTGGCCGTGCTCGGCGATACGAGGCCCGCGACGACGGAAATCCATTCGGCCAGCGTCGGCATCGGCGGGCGCTCGTCGTCGGTGTTGCCGGTGGCTGCGTCACCGATGAGGTCGGCGGGATCCACGCCGAGGCGCGACAACAGCAGCCGCGCCGCTTCGAGATCTTGTGTGGTCGCGGTCATGACGCCTCCTCGGGGGCGGCCAGCGAGGTGTGGAAGGTGCGCAGCATCGCCTGCACGGCGGCTTCCGGGTGAACGATGAGCACGTCGTGGACGGGGTCGGCGACCAGCAGCAGGCGGCTGCCCGCCAGGGCTCCGCAGCCACGGCGCACCGGAGCCGGGAGCGCGACGTAGGGCTTGCGGGGCATGACGAACACCCCGTCCGGACGGCGGCGGATCACCACCGAGCTCCGGACGAGGGTGATCAGCAGGCGGTCGCCTGGCCTCCAGCCGAGGGCCGCGACGGCGCCGCGGTCCTGCAGCCGCCCTCCCCCGTCCATCAGCGCGATCGACAGCCGCGGACCATCCGCAGCATGGAGATCACGCAACGGCGGCAAGCCCATCGGGACAGGCGGGGAGGCCACGCGTTCCGGGTCAGGTGCCGTGATCCGGCCGGGTACGGCCAAGGAGGGGATGCCGGTCATGCGACACCTCCCCGACGTGCTGCGCGAGGGGAGGGCGCGGTCAAGATCAGCGTAGCCGAGATCGACGGGAGCTGAACGCGAGAAAGACCCGCCGTGGCGGGCCAGTTACTCTGTGGTTTGGGAGATCTCCCACGTATTTGTGTCCGAGGGGGGACTTGAACCCCCACGCCCGTTAAGGGCACTAGCACCTCAAGCTAGCGCGTCTGCCATTCCGCCACTCGGACCTGCTGAAGAAAGAGTATACGGCCACCCCCACCCCTCGTTCAGGGGGGTGGGGATCCCACCCTCAAGACCGTCTGGCAAGATCGACCGGTTTCGACCCTCTGCATCGATCCAGGCGGCTCCAGCCAGTACGAAAGCCGGCGAAACTGCGTTGCTCGCATGGTTTACAAGACCGTCCCTGCTTCCTAGGATTCGCCGGGCAAGCCAGCGCGTTCGAGCGCCCTCGCGGAGTGGAGGTTGCGGTATGGCGCGCGCCGGCCGGTCGGATGATGAGCTTTCCGTTGATGAGCTTCTTCGGGAGACCGGGGCCATGCCTCGGTCGCTCGGTACCTACGTTCCCCTCACGCGGCCCCGTGAGGAAGACATCGATGAGGGGTACCGGGAGCGCCTCGAACAGCGGGCGCGGGAGGCCGCCGCCGCTCAGCAGCGGGCCGGGCGGCGGATTCGGTGGGTCTCCGCCCTCTGCGGGGCCCTCGTCGTCGCCGGGAGCCTGGTGATCATTGCCGTCACCTCCGAGAGCTCGCCCGGGCGGCAAGCCGCCGTGGCTCCTGATCCGCTGGCTCCCGCCACCACTCCGCGGACCGTTGTCACCACCGCTCCGAGCCCGACGCCGGTGCCCACCGTGCTGCGGCAGATCTCGACCTCCGCTTCTCCCACGACGACGGCGCCCAAGACCACCGCCACCAGCTCGACGCAGGCCGCTCCCCCGCCGCCGGCTCCGGTGGCCTCGTGCTCCGTCCGCTATGACATCACCGATTCGTGGCCGAACGGGTTCACCGCCAACGTCTACGTCACCAACACCGGCAACCAGACGCTCAACCCGTGGACCGCCACCTGGACCTTCACCGCCGGGCAGCAGGTCACGCACAGCTGGAACGGCGACTTCTCGCAGAGCGGCTCGCGAGTCACCATGAAAGCGGTTTCCTACAACCTGAGCATGGCCCCGGGCACGACGATCGACATCGGCTTCAACGGCTCCTTCAGCCGCAGCAACCCCGCCGCTGTCGGCTTCACGCTCAACGGCGCCCGCTGCCAGACGACCTAGCCCAGCACCTCGCGCATGAAGCCCACCAGCCAGTGCTGGGCCGCGCTGCGGGCGTGCGTGTGCCGCGCGTACACCGACACCTGGGCCGGCTCGACCTCGAGCGGCAGGTCGAACAGCCGGACCCGGTGCTCGGCCGCGAACATCTGCGCCACCAGCCGCGGGACCATCGCCACCAGCTCGCCGTCCTGGACCAGGTACGGCAGCGCCGCGAACCGGGTCACCTCGAGCACCACGCGGTCCAGCAGGCCGCACGCCTCCAGCGCGCGACGCGGGCCGTCGTGGCCCGTCGGGCCGAACACCGTCACATGGCGTTCCGCCGCCAGCCGGCCGAACGAGACCGCCGCCGGAAGCCGCGGGTGGTCCGCAGCCACCATGCCCAGGTAGCCCTCGGAAAACAGCGGGACCCGGGCGACGCGCTGGGAGCTGATCAGCGAGGACGCGATGAACGCGTCGATCTCGCCGCGGCCGAGCTGGTCGGCCGCGCGGTCGACGTCCAGCGGCCGGACGGTCAGCGTCACCCCGGGCGCGTGCGAAGGCAGCGCCGCCATCAGTCGTGGCAGCAGCGAGATCTCGCCCAGGTCCGACAGGGCCAGCGTGAACGCCGTCCGGGCCGTCGACGGCGAGAACGCCTTCGCGCCGCTGACCGCCGTTTCGATCTCCGACAGCGCGCTGTGCAGCGGCTCGTAGAGCGCGCGGGCGGTCGTCGTCGGCACCAGGCCGCCGCCCGTGCGGCGGAACAGCTCGTCGGAGAACCGGCGCCGCAGCTTCTGCAGGCTGTAGCTGATCGTCGGCTGCGTGACGTGCAGGGACTCGGCTGTGGCGGTCACGCTGCGGGTCTCGTACAGCAGCACGAACGTGCGCACGAGATTCAGGTCGAAGTCCGCCATATCGATCCCATCGATGAAGCAACGAGGCAACATTTATTGGAACACAGCCGCGCAGCTCCATAGGGTCGGGCGGACTTCGAGGAGGCCCCACCGATGCCCACCGCCCGCCGGCTCGCCCACGAATTCCTGGACCGCCGTGGCCTGACGACCGTCTTCGGCAACCCCGGTTCCAACGAGCTGCCGTTCCTCGCCGAGCTGCCCGACCACTTCCGCTACGTCCTCGGCCTGCACGAAGGCGCCGTCGTCGGGATGGCCGACGGCTACGCCCAGGCGACCGGCCGCCCGGTGCTGGTCAACCTGCACGCCGCCGCCGGTTCCGGCAACGCGATGGGCGCGCTCACCAACGCCGTCTACTCGCGCTCGCCCCTGGTGCTCACGGCCGGCCAGCAGGTCCGGACGGCGATCGGGCTGGAGGCGATGCTCGCCAACGTCGACGCGACGCAGCTGATGCGCCCGCTGGTCGCCTGGTCCGGCGAGCCGAGCTGCGCCGAAGACGTCCCGCGGTCGCTCGCGCAGGCGGTGTTCGAGGCCGAGCTGCACCGGCGTCCGACCTACCTCTCGGTGCCTTACGACGACTGGGCCGTCGAGTTGACCGAGACGGCGACGCTCGACCGGCACGTCCAGCGAGGTCTGACGCCGAGCGAAGCCCAGCTCGACGACCTCGCGAAGCGCGTCGCCGCGGCGAAGAACCCGGCGCTGGTCCTCGGCGGGGACATCGACGCCACCGGGCTCTTCGACCGGGCCGTCGCCCTGGCCGAACACCTCGGCCTGCCGACCTGGGTGGCACCGTCGCCGCACCGCCTGCCCTTCCCCAACCGGCACCGGCTCTTCCGCGGCGTGCTGCCCGCCGGCATCGCGCCGGTCTCGGCCGCGCTGACCGGGCACGACCTGGTGCTGGTGCTCGGCGCGCCGGTCTTCCGCTACCACCAGCACGTGCCCGGCGCCTACCTGCCCGAGGGCACCCGGCTGATCCAGGTCACCGACGACTTCGGCGCCGCCGCCCGCGCGCCGATGGGCGAGGCGCTGGTCGCCGACCCCGGGCCGGTGATCGAGGCGCTGCTGTCGAAGGTCCCCGCCCGGACCTTCGAGAAGGACCACGTCGAAAACCCCGAGCCCAGGACCGGCGAAAAGGCCCTGCACCCGGAGCAGGTGTTCGCCGCCCTCCGCGGCACCCAGGAGAGCGATACGCGGTACGTCGTCGAGTCGACCTCGACGAACTCGGCCTGGTGGCGGCAGATGGACCTGCGCCGCGAAGGGTCCTACTTCTTCCCGGCCGCCGGCGGGCTCGGCTTCGGCCTGCCCGCCGCGGTCGGCGTCGCGATGGGCAGCCCGGACCGCCCGGTCGTCGGCGTCATCGGCGACGGCTCGGCCAACTACGGCATCACGGCGTTGTGGACCGCCGCGCACTACCGCGTCCCGGTCACCTTCGTGATCCTCCGCAACGGCGTCTACGGCGCCCTGCGGTGGTTCGGCGAGCTGCTCGGGACCCCGGACGTGCCCGGCACGGAGATTCCCGGCCTCGACTTCACGGCCATCGCGGCCGGCTACGGCGTCGAAGCCACCACCGCCCGCGACGAAGAAGACTTGCGCACCCAGCTCAAGGCGACCCCGGACGGCCCCCGGCTGATCCAGGTCGACACCGAACCGACCACACCGGAGTGATCATGACCTTGCTGGAGAACGAATTCCGAGGCGGCACCGGGGGAACCCACGAGGTCGTCGAACCGGCCACCGGGAACGTGCTGGGCAGCGTGGGCGTCGCGACGCCGGACGACGTCGCGGCCGCCGCCGCCACCGCCGCGAAGGCCCAGCGCGACTGGGCCCGCCGCAAGCCCGCCGAACGCGCCGCCGTGCTGCGCCGCGCGGGCGAGCTGTGGGAGGCGCACGCCGCAGAGGTGCAGGACTGGATCGTCCGCGAAGCCGGCTCGACGCGGCCCAAGGCCGGGATCGAGACGGAGATGGCGGCCGGGATCTGCTTCGAGGCCGCGGCCCTGCCGACGCACCCGCTCGGCGAGGTGCTGAGCACCGGCGAACCCCGCTGGTCGCTGGCCCGCCGGGTGCCGGCCGGCGTGGTCTCGGTGATTTCGCCGTTCAACTTCCCGCTCATCCTGGCCATCCGCTCGGTCGCGCCGGCGCTCGCGCTCGGCAACGCCGTGCTGCTCAAGCCGGACCTGCGCACGGCGGTGTGCGGCGGCGTCAGCATCCTGCGCGTCTTCGAGGAGGCCGGGCTGCCGGACGGCCTGCTGCACCTGCTGCCCGGGGACGCGGCCGTCGGCGCCGCGGTGGTCGACGCGCCGGAGGTGTCGGTCGTGTCGTTCACCGGCTCGACCGCGGCCGGGCGCAAGGTCGGCGAAGCCGCCGCGCGCTCGCTCAAGCGCGTCCACCTGGAGCTGGGCGGCAACAACGCGCTCGTCGTGCTGCCGGGTGCCGACGTGGCCAAGGCGGCATCGGCGGGCGCGTTCGGTTCGTTCCTGCACCAGGGCCAGATCTGCATGACCACCGGACGGCACCTGGTCCACGAGTCCCAAGTGGACGAATACGTCGAGGCGCTGGCCGAGAAGGCGCGCCGGCTGCCGGTGGGCAACCCGGCCGAGGGCGATGTCGCGCTCGGCCCGATCATCGACGACCGCCAGCTCGCGCACGTCACCGACGTCGTCGACCGCAGCGTCGCCGCGGGCGCCCGGGTCCTGGCGGGCGGCAAGCCCGACGCGCCCTTCTACCCGCCGACCGTCCTCTTCGGACTCGACGACACCAGCCCGGCCTGGCGCGAGGAGATCTTCGGCCCGGTGGCGCCGGTGCGCGCCTACCGCGACCTCGACGAGGCCGCGCGCCTGGTCAACGACTCCGAATATGGCCTGTCGGTCGGCATCCTCGGTGACGTCGGCACGGCGATGCAGCTGGCCGAGGAGGTCCGCTCGGGCAAGGTGCACATCAACGAGCAGACCGTCGGCGACGAGCCGACCGCGCCCTTCGGCGGCGTCGGCGACTCCGGCAACGGCTCCCGCTTCGGCGGGGCGAAGGCCAACATCGAGGCCTTCACCGAGACGCAGTGGCTGACCATCCGCGCGGACATCGCGCACTACCCGTTCTGAGGAGAAAGACGATGACAACGACGTCTCGTGGCGCGTGGACGGCGGTCCTCTGCTGGCTGACCGTCCTGCTCGAGGGCTACGACCTGGTCGCGCTCGGCGCCACCATCCCGACCCTGCTCAAGAGCGGCTACCTCGGCTTCACCGCGGCCGGCGCGACCGCGGTGGCGACGGTGTCGCTGATCGGCGTGGCCGTCGGCGCCGCCGGCCTCGGCCCGCTCACCGACCGGTTCGGCCGCCGCGTGCTGCTCATCGGCTCGGTCCTGCTGTTCTCGCTGTTCACCCTGCTGACGCCGCTCGCGCCGAACGTCGCGACCTTCGGCGTCTTCCGGTTCCTCGCCGGGCTCGGCCTCGGCGCGTGCATGCCGGTGGCGCTGACCGTGATGTCGGAGAACCTGCCGGCCCGGCGGCGCGCCAGCGCGAGCACGTTCACCATGACCGGCTACCACGTCGGCGCGGTGCTGACCTCGGTCCTCGCGCTGTACGCCAAGGAGGACTGGCACCTGCTGTTCTACGGCGGCGGGATCGTCGGGCTGCTGGCGGTGCCGCTGATGTGGTGGAAGCTGCCGGAGTCCGCGGCCTACCTCGCGGCCAGGGAAGAACAGGAGCGCGTGGGTCTAAAAGACCTGCTCGGCGGCCGGTTCCGGCGGATCAGCATCGCCGTGTGGACCGGCTCGTTCATGGGACTGCTGCTGGTCTACGGGCTCAACACCTGGCTGCCGCAGCTGATGCGCACGGCGGGCTACCCGATTTCGACGTCGATCACCCTGCTGCTGGTGCTCAACATCGGCGCGGTGCTCGGGCTGGTGCTGGCCGGCACGATCGCCGACCGGTTCGGCATCCGCCGGATCGCCCGGATCTGGTTCGGGGCCGGCGCGGTCCTGCTGGCGGCGCTGAGCCTCAAGATCGGGAACGCGGTCGTGCTCAACGCGGTCGTGCTGCTCACTGGCGTCTTCGTGTTCTCCGCGCAGGTGCTGATCTACGGCTATGTCGCGCACGCGTTCCCGGCGCAGGCCCGGGGCACCGCGCTCGGGCTGACGTCGGCGGTCGGGCGGCTGGGCTCGATCCTCGGCCCGTTCGTCACCGGGGCGCTGGTCACCGCCGGAGTCGCCTACCCGTGGGGGTTCTGGTTCTTCGCCGTCGTGGCCGCGCTGGGGCTGGGCGCGGTCCTGCTGCTGCGCCGCGAGACGCCGGCCGAGGAGCGGTTGACACCGGTGTCCGCCGGGTAGCCGCGAAAGATCGGCCACCGGAGGAGTCTCAATGACTGTGTCAAGCGACGGCTGTGGCCGTGGCCGGTGGTGAGGGGTGGAACTCGCGGCGGTCGCGAAGCAGCGCCCAGATGACGTCGACCAAGCGGCGGGCCAAAGCGATCAGAGCCTGGGTGTGCCGTTTTCCTTCGTCTCGTTTGCGCAGGTAGTAAGCCCGGGATGGACTGTCGGTCCGTTTGATCGCCGAGAGCGCGGCCAGGTAGAAAACCCGGCGCAGACCGCGGTGGTAACGCTTCGGGCGGTGCAGGTTGCCGCGCACTCGTCCGGAGTCGCGGGGCACCGGGGCCAGGCCGGCGTAGGCGGCCAGGTGCGCGGAGCTGCGGAACGCCGTTTGCAGGTCGCCGCCGGTATCGGCGAGCAGCTGGGCACCGAGGACGGGCCCGAAGCCGTCGAGGCTGGTGATGGGCCCGGAATCCCGGTGCTCGGCGAACCTGGCAGCGAGTTGCTTATCGAGGTCCTTGATCTCCCGGTCGGAGTCCAGCAATTGCCCGGCGAGCCGGGCGATCAGCGGTGCGGTCACCGATTCCTGAGGCAGGGAAACGGTTTGCTCGGCCGCCGCGGCCAGGGCCTTGTCCACCATGGCCGGAATACCTTTGGCCCAGGCACCCTGCCCGATGAGGAAGGACTGCAGCTCGGCTGCCCCGGCCTCGCGGATGCCGGCCGGGGTCTGGAACCCGGTGAGCAGGACCAGGGCCGAGCGAGTGGAGTAGTCGAACGCCCGCTCCAGCGCGGGAAAGATGCTCGCCAGCAGCTCGCGAAGGCGGTTGACCCCGCGGACCCAGTCGGCCATCAGGTCCTCCCGACGCGCGGTCAATACCTGCAGGTCGGTGACGATCGCATCGGGGCTGGTGATCAGGGTCAGATCGCTGCGCATTCGGGCGGTTTCGGCGATCGTGCGGGCGTCCTTGGCGTCGGTTTTGCCTTCACCGGCGAACGCGCCGGCCATCCGGTTGACCAACCGGCCCGGAACGTAAACCACCGGCTGCCCGGTGGCCAGCAGCAGCGTGATCAGCAGGCTCGCCGCGCCAGAGGTCATGTCCACCGCCCACACCACCCCACCAGTGGCTTTGGCGGTGGTGCGGGTGATCAGCTGCTCGATCGCAGCCTGGCCGTTGGCGACCTTCCGCGAGAACACGACCTTCCCGGCCACGTCGACCGCGCAAGCGTGGTGAAAGCCTTTGCCGACATCAATCCCGACCCACACCTTCCCCACGGCCATGCAGCCGGCCCTTTCGTCTTCGCAGCTCAACCCCGTGGACGACCCGCCGGCATCTCCATAAACAGCGACCAAGCGCAGATCTCAATCAGCGGCCAGGGCGTCCAGAACGACAGGGCGGCCACTCCTTCGGAGCCACCCAACGGCAAGAAACGATCAGCCACACCCCGTCGCCCTGGGCATCCAGAACATCCCGTCCTGAACACCAACAATCTTATGGAGGAACGATGTCACAACCCCACGACGAAGCCGGCGAAGTGGACTCGAGCGGAAACCCGGTCGGTGAGCCACCTCGCCGCGAAGAACCCGACGGGCCGCTGGAAGACGAAGACGCGAAGGCGCGGCCGGGACACCCGGCCACGCAGGAGAACTTCCGCGGCGGCGACTAGACCGTGTCCTCGGGCTTGCGGCGCCCCAGCGTCGCTTCCGGGTGCTCGGTGCGGCGGTCGGAGTCGCGCAGGACCTCGCGGGCCTGGGCCTCGGGGTCCGCGCTCGCCACGGCCTGTTCTTCGGGCAGCAGTTCGGCGCGGGTTTCGGTCCGGTCAGGAGTGTCGTCCATGCGTCGCGAGTACCCGGTCCGGACCGGTCTCAGACACTCAGCCAACCGAAGGCGAGCGAGACCACCAGCCCGGCGACCATCAGCACGAGCACGCCGGTGAGGACCAGCCACAGCACCGGCATCGCCTTGGACGGCATGGGCTGCGGGTGCGACAGCCCCGACGTCTGGCCGGAGTCGGGCGGCGTGCTGCCCGGGGGCACGCCGCCTCCGGGTTCCAGGTCCGGGGTCCGGCGGGGATCCGGATCCGGGGGTTCGGCGGTCATGGCGGCACCGTCCTTCCGTCGCTCGCGCAGCGGGTGCCCGGTGGGCGGCCGGGCAAACCCGCTTCACTCCCGGGAGCGGCGGTTGCCAGCGGCGTCGCGGCGGAGCTGGTCGGTGTGAGCGGAGATCTCGCCGAGCTGCTCGGCGAGACCGGCGTGCGCGCCGGTCAGGTGCGGCCGCGCGGCGGCCAGCGGCGGGAGCAGCGTCGCCGGGTCGTCGTCGCCGAGGGCCGCACCGAGGCGGTCGGCGCTCTCCTGCGCGGCCGGGCCGAGCCCGTCGAGCGCGCTGACCCGGCCGGCGAGCTGGCGCAGGATCGCGGAGTTGCGGCGGGCCCAGTCGGCGACGGCCCGGTCGCCCGCGCGCCGGTCGCGTTCCGCGTCGACCCGCGCTTCGCCGGTCTTCTCCCCGGTGCGCGAGGGCTGCAGCCGCAGGTAACGCCGTTCCGCGGCCTGGCGGCTCGCGACACCCAGCGCGGGGGCGAGCGCCACCCAGCTGGCGCCGGCCGCCCTGGCCGCCGCGATCAGCTCCGGTTCCCAGCTCGCGAGCTCCTCGCGCAGCAGCCGGAGGCCGGACAGCGCGTCCAGCACCTGCCCCTGGTCCCCCGTGCCGCCGCGGGCGGCCGCGACCACCTCCTGGATCCGGCGCAGCGCGCCGGACGGATCGGTTGCGTCCATCACGTCATCCTTTCGACGACCCAGTTCTTGTCATCGTTTTGACGACATGCTAGAACAGACCTGCGTGTTGACACCAGAGTCGACGAGTTCCAGGAGGTGGATCCCGATGTTGATGCGCACCGACCCGTTCCGCGACCTCGACCGGTTCGCCCAGCAGGTCTTCGGCGCCGGCACCTGGTCGAAGCCGGCCGCGATGCCGATGGACGCCTACCGTGCCGGCGACGAGTTCGTGGTGTGCTTCGACCTCCCCGGTGTCGATCCCGACGCCGTCGAGCTGGACGTCGAGCGCAACGTCCTCACGGTCAAGGCCGAACGACGGCCCCTGCCGACCGGTGACGACGTCCGGATGCACGTCTCCGAACGGCGGCTCGGCGTGTTCTCCCGCCAGCTGTTCCTGGGCGACACGCTCGACACCGAGCACATCACCGCGAACTACGACGCCGGGGTGCTGACCGTCCGCATCCCGATCGTCGAGAAGGCGAAGCCGCGCCGCATCGAGATCGACGGCGCCGGCGACCGCCGGGAGATCAAGGCCTGACCCCGAGCGAAGCGGGGCCGGGCCCGGGCCCCGCTCCCACCCCGCCGAGGAGGGGTGTGCGGTGACCGTCCTTCCCGCGACACGCGGCGTGACCCCCTTGCTCGAAGAGCTGCTCGCCCGGATCGCGGCCGACGCGCCGGGCGCCCTCGGCGCGGCGGTGTCCGTGCACCACCGCGGCGGCCCCTGACGCTGAGCGGTCTGCTGGAGCACCACCCCGGCCTCACCGCGGACTGGGGCCGCGGGTGCGCGGGGTCGCGGCATCGTCGTCGCCCTGCGCCGCTGCGGCCTCGACGAAGCGTGGAACACGCTGTGGCGGGCGAGCCAGGAGTTCAACGTCAAGGTGCGCGAACTCGCCGTCGCGCTGGTGGAACTGCTGGCCGGTGCCCCGGCCCCGGCCGCCCGCCGCGCGGCCCGGCAGGTGCTGCGGGCCTTGGAGAAACCGCCGCTGACTCAGGACCGTTCGACGCGGAAGACCGCGATGCGGTCCGCGGCCGCCGCGACGGCGTCCGGCGTCGGCGCGTCCGCCAGTCCGGTCGTCACGAACCGCTTCCCCACGCTCGGCGGGCTCGTCTCGACGAGCCGGCGCAGGACCGGCCGCCGCGCCTCCACCGGCAGCTCGGCCAGCCGTGCGGCCGACGAGCGGCGGCCGCGGGTGAGGGTCACCTCGCCCGCGGCCCGCACGTTCGCCACCCAAGCCGCCTTCGGATAGGCCTGGACGATGTAGCTCGCCCCGTCGATGGGCAGCACCGCGATCGGGAACGTCCGCGGCACCCCGGTGCGCCGTCCCGGGACGGTGAGCAGCTGCATCGGGCCGAAGGCGACGCCGAGCCGCTGCAGCCCCACGACGATCTTGTTGCCGGCGTTGACCATCCGGCGGTAGCTCTGCGCTGTTGTCATACTCCGACGGTACACCAAGTCATACGAAACTCATATGATCTGAGTTTCAGTCTCGCTCGGGCCCCGGCTTCGGTTCCGGCGGTACCGGGTCCGGGACGGGCACCCCAGGGTCCGGAAGCGGCCGGTCCGGCGCGGGGGCCGGGCCGACGGGGGCGGGCTGGACCGGTTCGGGCGGTACCGGGGGTGCGGTCATCGGGGCTTCCCTCCGCCGGGCTGCGCCACCCGCGGTTCGGGCGGCGATCACTTGGAGGGCTACCCGCTGCGGTTGACCCTGACACCGTGTCAGGCCCTATCCCGGACCCATGACGCCTTTCCGAACCGCGACCGAGGTGGCCGACGGCATCCGCCGCGGCGAGCTTTCGGCGCGCGAACTGACCGAACAGCTCTTCGCCCGCATCGACGCCTCGACCGTCAACGCCGTCATCGCGACCTGCCGCGAGTCCGCGCTGGAGGCGGCTTCGGAGGCCGATCGTGCGGTGGCCCGGGGAGACGAGGCCGGGCCGCTGCACGGCGTCCCGATGACGGTCAAGGACGCCTTCGCCGTGCAGGGCCTGCCGACGACATGGGGTGAGCCGGCGTTCGCCGCCTGCGTCGCGGACGAGGACGCGGCGGTCGTGCGGCGGCTGCGGGACGCGGGGGCGATCGTCGTGGGCAAGACGAACGTGCACCACCTGCTCGCGGACTTCGGCCGGACCGAAAACCCGCTCCACGGGCGGACGCTGAACCCGAGGGACCCCGCCCGGACGCCGGGCGGCTCGAGCGGCGGCGCCGCGGCCGCGCTCGCCGACGGCCTGACGTACCTGGAATACGGCTCCGACCTGGCCGGATCGATCCGGATCCCGGCGGCGTACTGCGGTATCTACGGCCTCAAGCCGACGCCGGGCACCGTGCCGCTGCGCGGGTTCCAGCCGCCGGGGCCGCCGGCCTCGCCCGCCCGGGAGTTCCCCTTGGCGGTCGGTCCCCTGGCCCGGTCGGCCGCCGATCTGCGGCTCGCCCTGCGCGTCACCGGCGGGCCGGCGCGGCCGTCGCGGCGGTCCCGGCTGTCGGACTTCCGCGTCGGCGTCGTCCTCGACGATCCGGCCTGCCCGGTGACCGGCGAGGTCGGCGCGGTGCTATCGGACGCCGTCGACGCACTGGCCCGCGCCGGGGTGCGGGTCCGCCAGGGCCGTCCGGCGGACGTCGACCTGGCCGCCCAGGCCGAGGCGTTCGGCTTCCAGGTGGAGCTGTTCTTCGCGAGCCAGGAAGGACGAGATCTCGCCGGTGCCGCCGAGCAGGAGCGGCGGCGGGCCGCCTTCACCGCCGCCTGGGCCCGCTACTTCGCCGACGTCGACGTCTTCCTCTGCCCGACGGTGTTCACCGCGGCGCCGGCCCACGACGACCGGAACCGCTACGACGACCAGGTGTTCTGGATCGCGCAGGCGTCGCTGCCCGGGCTGCCGGCGGTCAGTGTTCCCGTGCGGCAGGCCGGGCTGCAGGTGGTCGGGCCAGCGCACGAGGACGACACGGCGATCACGTTCGCGGAACTCGCCGCGGACGTCGTCGGCGGATTCGTCCCGCCTCGGGAAGGATCGAGCCGTGTTCTCGATCGGTGACTTCGCGCGCCACGGCCGGGTTTCGGTCCGGATGCTGCGCCACTACGACGCGCTCGGCCTGCTGCGCCCGGCGCGCGTCGACCCGGCGACCGGCTACCGCAGCTACACCGCGGGCCAGCTGGCGCGGCTCAACCGGATCGTCGCGCTGAAGGACCTCGGGTTCACCCTCGACCAGGTGGCCACGCTGCTGGCCGACGAGGTCACGGTCGAGCAGGTGCGCGGGATGCTCGCCCTGCGGCGCGCGGAGCTGGAAGCCGCGCTGGCCGAAGGCGCGGCCCGGCTCGCGCAGGTCGAGGCGCGGCTGCGGACGATCGAGGCGGACGGCCGGCCACCCGCCCACGACGTCGTGGTCAAGGAGCTGCCCGGCATGCGGGTGGTGGAGCTGACCGGCGTCGCGGCCGGGTTCGCGCCGGAGGCGATCGGGCCGGTCGTGCACCCGCTGTGCGCGGAGCTCGGCCGCCGCCTCCCGCAGGCGGACGTCACCCCGGCCGGACGGTTGACCTGTTACTACGAGCAGCGCGCGGAGGACGAAGTCGTCGTGCACGCCGCGCTTCCGGCGTCGGTCGGCAGCGGCGACCTCAACGGCCTGACGGTGGCGGACCTCCCGCCCACCCGGGCGGCGACGCTGGTCCACCGCGGCGCGATCGACGGCGTCCTGCCTTCCTGGCAGGCGGTGGTGCGCTGGATCTCCGACCACGGCGGCCGGTCGGCCGGGCCGCAGCGGGAGGTGTACCTGGACTGCCCGGAGGATCCGGCGGGCTGGGTGACGGAGCTGCAGGAGCCGATCGGCTAGGGGCGCGGGTGGTGGGCGTGGTCGCCCGAAGGCAGGTCGCGGTCCACGTGCTCCGCGTGGTGCAGGGCTTGGGCCAGGAGGCCGCGCACGTGGTTGTCCGCCGCGGAGTAGTAGACGAACGTGCCTTCCCGGCGGCCCTTCACCAAGCCCGCCAAGCGCAGCTTCGCCAGGTGCTGGCTGACCGCCGTCGGGGCGGCGCCGGCCAGTTCGGCCAGGCAGGCCACCGAGGATTCGCCCTGCAGCAGCGCCCACAGCACCTTGATGCGGGTCGGGTCGGCCAGCAGCCGGAACGACTCCGCGGCCAGGTGGACCTGCTCTTCGGTCGGCATGTCGAACTCCAGCGACGCGTGCATGACCACAACCCTACTACTTGCGTATCTGCATGCCTGCGCAGATAGACTGGCCGCATGACAGGACACGGCCATGGTCACGGTCACGGTCACGGCCATGCGAAATGGCGGCCCCACAGCCACGACAGCGCCGACCGCGTCGACCACGCCCTCGAAACCAGCCGTCGGGGCGTGCGGGCGCTCGTGTGGTCGTTCGCCGCGCTCTCCCTGACCGCCGTCGCGCAGCTGGTGCTCGTGCTGATCACCGGTTCGGTGGCGTTGCTGGGCGACACCATCCACAACTTCGCCGACGCGCTGACCGCCGTGCCGCTCGGCGTCGCGTTCCTGCTCGGCCGCCGCGCCGCGACCCGCCGCTACACCTACGGTCTCGGCCGCGCCGAGGACCTGGCCGGCGTGGTGGTCGTGCTCGTCGTCGCGGCTTCGGCGGCCTTGGCCGGGTACGAATCAGTGGTGCGGCTGCTCGATCCCCGGCCGGTCGGGCACCCGTGGGTGGTCGCGGCGGCCGGGGTGATCGGCTTCGCCGGCAACGAACTCGTGGCGCGGTACCGGATCAAGATCGGCCGGGAGATCGGCTCGGCCGCCCTGGTCGCCGACGGGCTGCACGCCCGCACGGACGGCTTCACGTCACTGGCCGTCGTCGCCGGCGCGGCGGGTGTCTTCTTCGGCTTCCCCGCGGCCGACCCGATCATCGGGCTCCTGATCACCGTCGCGATCCTGTTCGTCCTGCGCGACGCGGCGAAGGAGGTGTTCCGGCGTCTCCTGGACGCCGTCGACCCGGCATCGGTCGAGCTGGCCGAGCGGACGGCCCGTGCCGTCGACGGCGTGCTGGGCGCGCGCGACCTGCGGATGCGGTGGATCGGGCACCACCTGCGGGCCGAGCTGGCGGTGACGGTGGCGGCGGACCTGACCGTCGAGGCCGCCCACGCGCTGGCCCACGAGGTGGAACACCGGCTGCTGCACACGATCCCGCGCCTGACGGCGGTGGTGATCCACACCGAGCCGGCCACCGGCGCGGAGCGCGCGCACGAAACCGTCGCCCACCACCGCTGACGGAGGTCAGCCGACGGGCTGCTCCGCCGGCTCCGGCTTCGGGTTCAGCACGCCGGCGAACACGGCCGCCACCACGCACAGCACCACCGGGACCGCGAAGGTCACGTTGAGCGGCATCCACCGCGTCAGCCCGCCGATCACGGCCGGGCCGGCCAGCAGGCCGACGTACCCGAGGCCGACCACGCGGGCCATCAGCGCGCCCGACGCCCGGGTGTCCAGGTTGCCCGCCGCGGTGAACAGCTGGGGGACGCCGCCGGACAGGCCCAGGCCGAACAGCGCCCAGCCCACCAAGGACACCGGCACCCAGGGCGCCGCCGCGGCCGTCGTCAGGCCCACTGCCGCCAGGGTCGCGCCGTAGCGGACGATCGCCGTCGGGCCCGCCCAGGCCGCGACGCGGTCGGTCAGGAACCGGCCGGTCGTCATCGCCACCGCGAACGCGCCGTAGGCCAGCGCCGCCGTCGAGGCCGAGGTGCCGAGCACCTTCTCCATGTGCAGCGCCGCCCAGTCGTTCGCGACGCCCTCCGACAGCATCAGCGCCAGCGCCAGCAGGCCCAGCAACCAGACCATGCGGCGCGGGGGCCGGCGCGTGACGACCGGCTCGGCGGCGTCGGAGGCGCCGGCGGCCGGGGCGTCGGACGGCTCCATCAGGAACCGCGCCGACAACACGGAAAGCAGCACGCACAGCAAGCCGGTGCCGGTGAGCGTGACGCCGGTGGCCACGCCCGCGCCGAGCGTCGCCGCGCCGATGACCGCGGCGATCGCACCGCCGATCGACCACATCGCGTGGAAGGCCGCCATGATCGGACGCGGGTAAGCTCGCTCCACGACGACCGCGTGGGAGTTCATCCCGACGTCGATCGCGCCGTTGCCGAAGCCGAAGAAGATCAGCGACAGGCCCAGCGTCCACCACGAGTCCGCGAACCCGGGCCCGCACACGGCCAGGCCGAGCAGGATCCCGGCGGCCGGCACCAGCCGGCGGTGCCCGAGCCGGTCGACGAGCGGGCCGGCCACCTGCATGCCGGTGAACGCGGCGCCGCCGAGCACCAGCAGCAGCGCGCCCAGCGTGCTGTGCGAGATGCCCGTGGCGCGCTCGATGCTCGGGATGTGCACCACCCACATGCCCATCGCGAACCCGTTGAGGCCGAAGAACATGAAGGTCGCGAACCGGGCGGCGCGCGGGTGGGGCGGGGCGGTCATCGGTTCTCCAAGGGGACGGCGACGTGCACGAGCACGCCACGCTCGGTCAGCGCGGCGCGCTGGTCTTCGGGCGCGCCGGGGTCGGTGATCACCACGTCGGCGCGGTCGACGGGACAGATGCAGGCGAGCGCGCAGCGGCCCCACTTGGCGCCGTCGGCGAGCACGATCGTCCGGGCCGCGACGTCGAGCGCGGTCCGCTTGACCTCGGCGTCGCCCAGGTCGAAGGCGGTGAGCCCGGACTCGACGCCGAGCGCGCAGGGGCTCAGCACGGCGACGTCGAACCGCAGGGCCCGCAGCGACGCCAGCGTCAGCGGGCCGACCAGCGCCTGCTCCCCCGGCCGCGCTTCACCGCCGGGCAGCAGCAGCCGGACGCCGGGTTCCTCGGCCAGCTCGCGGGCGGCGTGCAGGGACAGCGGCATCACGGTGATCGGACGCCCGCGCAGCAGCCGCGCGAGTTCGAGGGCCGTCGTGCCGCTGTCGAGGACGACGGTCTCGCCGTCGCGGATCAGCTCGGCCGCCGCGGCGGCGATGGCGCGCTTCGCCGCGATCCCGGTCGTCGCGCGGGCCGCGAACGGCGGTTCCACCCCCGACGGGGACGCCGGGACCGCGCCGCCGTGCACCCGGCGCAGCACGCCCCGGGACGCCAGGTGGTCGAGGTCGCGGCGGACGGTCATCTCCGACGCGCCGGTCGCCTCGGCCAGCTCGGCGACGCCCACCTGGTCGGCGTCGCGCAGCCGCTCCACGATCACCCGTTGCCGTTCCGCGCTCTTCACCCCGCGATGTTCGCAATTCCGGCGCGGTCGCACAACCGATTTGTTCGTTCGCTCACGTCGAATGTGCGAACTACCGCTGAGGCATGATGGTCGCGTGCACGCCGCCGAGACCACCGCGACCCCGTGACCGGGGGCTACCTGAAGGGCCGGATCCGCCGCGAAGACATCATCACGGCGGCGGCCGCGGCGTACGGCGAACTCGGCTACCACGGCTCGTCGCTGCGAGAGATCGCCAAGCGCGTCGGGATCTCCCACGCCGGCCTCCTCTACTACTTCCCCACCAAGGAAGCCCTGCTCGCCGCCGTGCTCGAACGCCGGGACGCCGAGGACTCCGAGCGCGAGCAGCTGACCGTGCCACCCGGGCTCGAGGTCCTCCGCCACTTCGTCGCGCTCGCCGAGCACAACGTCCGCCACCCCGGGATCGTCGACCTCTACTCGCGGCTCGCCGCCGAAGCGGTCGCCCCGGACCACCCCGCGCACGAGTACTTCCTGCGCCACTACCGCGCCGCGCGCGACGGCGTGCACGAGTCGTTCCAAGCCCTCGCGGCCCGCGGCGAACTGCGTGGCGGCGTCGAGCCCGCGATGGCGGCGCTGACGTTCATCGCGCTGATGGACGGCCTGCAGGTGCAGTGGCTGACCGTGCCGGGCGACGTCGACCTGGTCGGCTCGCTGCGTTTCTACCTGCAGAACCTGCTCACCGTCCCGCTCTAGAGGGTCTTCGCGTACGGGTCCCAGCCCGCCGGCAGCAGCGGCGGGACGTCGATGGTGCTCGCCACCTCCACGCTCTGCCCGCGCGTCATGGATTCGTCGATGGCCAGCATCGCGTCGAGCACGTGGTAGGCCAGTTCGCCGGACGCGCGTTCCGGCACCCCGGCCCGGATCGCCCGCGCCAGTTCCAGCGCGCCGGTGCCGCGCGAAGCCGAATGTCCTTGCGGCGCCAGCTCTTCCGGCTCGTCCCGGTCGAGCAGGTGCAGCCGGGTGGGCTCGTCGAACCGGTTGGGGTCCGGCAGCACGGCGGTGCCGAGCGTGCCGGTCAGCTCGGCCAGCGCCGGCCGCCGGAGCGCCGAGTCGAAGCTCAGCACCAGCTGCGCGGAAGCGCTTTCGAACTCGACGAGCGCGGTGACCGTGGTCGCCACCGACACCGGGAACTCCGTGCCCGCCCGCGGCCCGGACCCGACGACCCGGGTGTCGCGGGCTCGCCCGCCGGCCCCGGTGACGCGCCGGACCGGGCCGAGCAGGTGGACCAGCATCGTCAGGTAGTACGGGCCCATGTCGAGCAGCGGGCCGCCGCCGGGCTGGAAGTAGAACTCCGGCGCCGGGTGCCACAGTTCCGGCCCCGGCACCTGGAACAGCGCCAGCGCGGTGAGCGGGCGCCCGATCCGGCCCGCGTCGACGGCCTGGCGCGCGGTCTGCAGCGCGGCGCCGAGCACCGTGTCGGGAGCACTCGCCACGCGCAGGTTCTTCTCCCGTGCGCGATCGAGCAGCTTGCGGCCGGTCTGGCGGTCCAGGGCGAGGGGCTTCTCCGTCCACACGTGCTTGCCCGCTTCGAGCGCGGCGAGCCCGACCTCGACGTGCGCGGCCGGGACGGTCAGGTTGACGACCAGCTCGACGTCCGGGTCGGCCAGCAGGTCCGCCACCGTGCCCGCGCGCGGCACGCCGTGTTCGGCCGCGCGCGCCACCGCGCGCGAGGTGTCGAGGTCGGCCACCCGCACCACGCGGACGTCCGGGAAGGCGGTGAGGTTTTCCAGGTAGGTGCCGCTGATGACGCCGGTGCCGATGACCCCGACGCCGACCGGCCCGCCGGTCACCGGCCCGCGCCGGTCAGGAAGGCGTGGCTGGCGGCGAGGGCCTCGAACAAGTCGCCGTTGAAGGCGTCGAACTCCACCACGCGCAGCGCGTCCGGCGCGGCGGCGAGCACTTCGGCGACCGGCACCCGGCCCTGGCCGGCCGGGACCTGGCCGGTGGCGTCGGTGGCGAGCCCGCCGTCCTTGACGTGGATGGCCCGCACCCGGTCGCCCAGCCGCCGCAGCAGGGCGGGCGCGTCCTCGCCGCCCGCGGTGGCCCAGTACGTGTCGACCTCGAGCGCGACCGCCGGGTCGAGCTGCTCGGCGAACACCTCGAAGGCGCTGCGGCCGTCGATCCGGGATTCCAGTTCCCACCAGTGGTTGTGGTAGCCGACGGCGACACCGTGCTCGGCCGCGGTTTTCGCGGCGGCGTTGAGCCCGTCCGCCGTGGCCGCGATGTCGGCCGGGTCCTGCCACCGTTCGGCCGGGACGAACGGGTCGATCACCAGGCCGATGCCGAGCTCGGCCGCGGCGGCGAAGACGGCGGGCTGGTCGGCGCCGAGCAGCTGCGCGTGCGCGGTCGGGGCGGTCAGGCCGTTGGCGGGCAGCCCGGCACGCAGTGCTTCGGCGTTTTCCAGGACGCCGTACGGCTCGACCTGCGTGAAGCCGATCGCGGCGAGCCGCCGCAGGGTGTCGGCGGGATCGGCCGCGAAGGCGTCGCGGACCGAATACAGCTGCACGGAAGGCACGCTCATCACCGGCTCCTCCAGTTCCCCCTGGCGGCCGTCCGCCACGGCTGCTCAATTTCTACCACCTGGTCAAAATTGTGACCAGGGATTTCCACCGGACGGCCGTGCGACGGCTCACGGGAGCCCGCGTTTTGGCAACCGGCCGATGGGGCAGTAAGGCGAAGAGAGCAAACCCAGGGCCGACGCGGGAGGTGCGGCAAGTGGACAGGGCACGGGACGAAAGGGACACCGCCGCCGTCGGGCGCCCGGCGTCCCGCCGCGACCTGACGGACCTGTCCGAGGCCGCGCGCGACCTCGACCGGCGGATCGACCAGCACCTCGAGCGGCTGCGCCGCGAACGCGCCCAGCGTGCCGCCGACATCCCCGGCCAGCGGCTTCGTCCGAGCGGCTGACCGGCCCACCTCAGGTTCACCGCGGGAACGCGACCTACTACGCTGGGTGGCCCAACGCCGCCCACCGCGCCGCACACCAGCCTGCGAGGTCGCCATGTCCGACACGCCGTCCGCGCTGTCCCCGAGCCAGACGCCGGTGGGGGTCGACCCCGCCCGGCCGAGCATCGCGCGGATCTACGACGGGTTCCTCGGCGGGAACAACTTCTACGAAGTCGACCGGGCGGTGATGGACAAGATCCGCACGGCGGTGCCGGAAGCGGTGGACATCGCCCGCGGCAACCGCGGCTTCCACAACCGGGCGCTGCGGATGCTGGCCAACCAGACGGCCATCCACCAGTACCTCGACTGCGGGTCCGGGCTGCCGACGGCGGAGAACACCCACCAGATCGTGCAGCGCATCGACAAGGACAACACGGTCGTCTACGTCGACAACGACCCGGTGGTCCTCGCCCACGGCCGGGCGCTGCTGGTCGAGAACGACTTCACGCACATGGTCGAGGCGGACATCTTCCAGCCGCAGGAAGTGCTGGTGCACAAGGAAGTGCTCGCGCACATCGACTTCACCGAGCCGGTCGCGCTGCTGCAGGTGGGCACGATGCACCACTGCGAGGGCGATGGCGTCTTCGACGTCATGCGCGCCTACATCGACGCGCTGCCGTCGGGCTCGTACGTGGTGCTGTCGCACTTCTTCGACCCCGAAGTGCCGGAGCTGACCGCGATCGCCAAGCGCATCGAGCAGATCCTGGTCTCCGGCCCGCTCGGCGCCGGGCGCTTCCGTACCCGCGCGGAGATCGAGGCGATGATGGACGGCCTCGAACTCGTCCAGCCGAACGCGACTTCGCAACCGGGCATGGCGGTCTGCGACGAGTGGTGGCCGGACGGCCCCCGGCTCACGCCGCTCAGCGACTCGGCCAAGTGCGTCGCCGGGATCGTCGGCTACAAGCCGTAACGCCTCACCCTTCCGGCTCCTCGGCCGCCTCTTCGGCCGGGGCGGCCCCGTCGCGCAGCCACTTCAGCTTGACCTCGAACTGGCCCTGCAGCCCGGTGCGCGCGATCACCGCCCCCGCCTGGGCGTCGAGCTTGACGCCGAACTTGAGCTCGACCTCGTCCGGGCCGAGGTCGCGGAACTGCGCCAGCGCGGCCGCCGCGGCCGCGCGCACCTCGTGCAGGGCGTGCTCGAAGGTCGTGGTCGCCTTGCGGAGCACCCCCGAAGGCGCCGACGCCTGTTCCAGGCCCGGTTCCCCCTCGACCTCGACGACCACCGAACCGCCGTCGGCCAGCGGGAAACGCACGAACTCCTGCACCGGATCTCCTTCTCTCGCACGGGTTCAGCAGGGCAGCTTGAGCCACTGTTCCGGGCCGATGCCCCGGCGCACCTGCTCCAGCTCCCCGAGCAGGGTGTCGAGCCGGTCGGGGTGGGCCAGGTACTCCAGCACCGCCTGGTAGAACGCGCTGGTCATCGCCGAGGGCATCAGGTCCGAGGCGTCGAAGCAGAGGTCCGTGCCCTTGGCCAGGGTGGTCGCGATCCGCCGGGTCACGTCGTTGCGGTAGACGTCCTGGCCGACCAGGCGCTGGTGCACCGAGAACGTCGTCCCGCCGGACGGCCAGATCCGCTGCCCCTGCTCCCCCGCCAGGTACACCATGAGCCGGCGCGCGTCCGGGGTGTCGTGGAACATCCCGGCGAGGTCGGCCGACACCTCCGACCGCGCGGTCTTCCCGGTGCCCGGGAACGGGAAGAACCGGAAGTCCCGGTCGGGCACGGGCGGCCCGGACGGCCGCGGGACCGCCAGGTAGCCGCCGATCGCGAACGAGCCGAGGTGCTCCAGCAGGCAGCGGGGCGGATCGGCGAACAGGCCCCGGCCGGCGTCGGCGAACGAGGTGAGCAGGGCCGCCGTGCTGCCACCGCGGACCGCGCCCGGCGCCAGGACCAGCGTGCCCCAGCGCTGCCACGCGTCGCGTACGACCTCGTCGGTCCAGGCCAGCTCCCCTGCCGCCCACCTGCCGTACTGGTCCGGAGCCAGGTGCAGCAGGATGTCCTCGAGCCAGTCGGTGCCCGGGAACCCGGAGTTCGGCGGCGCGCCCATGCCGAGGCACCACGGCTGCTGCCCGGCGGCGGAAAGCCGCCCGGTGACCGCCACGAGCGCGTCCAGGGTGGCCGGCGGATCTTCCCGGAACCGGTTCGGGTCGTACCAGACGATGCTCTTCAGATCCGCCTTCACCACGACCGCGTACGTGGTCTTCCCACCGAGCTGCTGCAGTTTCCGCCACTGCGGGCTGTACGCGGCGGTCGCGTCCGCGCCCAGGACGTCGTCGAGGGGTTTCAGCTGCCCGGAACGCGCGTAGCCGGCCAGCTCGGCCGGGTTGGACAGCACCGCCACGTCGGGCGGGGTGCCCTGCTGCAGGTCGCCGCGCAGCACCTGGTTCTGCGCGCGGGTGCCCTGGTAGCGCGTGGGAATCCCGGTCTCCCGGGTGAACCCGTCGAGGACGCGCAGGAACGCCGTCTGCTCGTCGCCGGTCCACGCCCCCAGCACGGTCACCGGCTCCGCGCCGGTCCCGGCGGAACACCCGGAGATCAGGAGCACGAGGACCAGCGCCACCCCGGCGCAGCGCTTCATCACGGCTCTCTCCTCGCGCGGAACCGGTATTCGTCGAGCCGCGGTTGCAGGCCACCCACCGCCAGGACGCCGATCCCGGCGGCCAGCAGCGGGATCCCGTAGCCGAGCACCCCCGTCCAGCCCGGTTCGGTGAGTCCCGGGCCCAGGAGCGCCGATTCGTCGACGGCGCCCGGCGGCGCGTCCGGGAGGTCCGCCGGGACGGGTGTCCCGGCGGCGAACGCGGTCACCGTGTCGCCGCACGCGGCCGCTCCCTCGATCCCGCACTGGGCGGTCAGCACGTGGGCGAGGGTCCACCGGGCCTGGCCGGCGGCGGCCGAAGTGACCGCGGACCGCGCGTCGACGGTGTGCTCCAGCGCGGCGCCGCCGTCCCGGGCGTCGGACCGGATGCCGAGCAGCAGGGCCGTTCCCGCGCCCAGCAGCACGCAGGCCACCGTGGCGGCCAGCAGCGCGGGGTTCACCGTGCGCCGGAACCGCCGGGCGAGGAACCGCTGGGTCCCGACGAGCGTGGCGAGCAGCAGGACCAGCGGCACCGCCCACAGCGCGGTGATCGCGGGCGCCAGCCAGCCGGTCGCGAGCTGCCGGTCGAGGGCGGCGCGCTGAGCGGCTTCGAGCGCGTCGAGCCGGGCCAGGATCCCGTTCTCCGGCGCGGTCAGCAGGTCCGACGCCGACTGCAGGTTGCTCGCGGCGAGCGGGCCGCCCGCGTCCTGCCGGAAGTGGGCGTCGGCCTGCCCGATGAAGCCGTTGTACGACGGCAGCAGCCCTTCGATCAGCAACAGCGTCTGGCTGCCCGCCTCGCCCGCCGCGTTGTGCTCGGCGACCTGGGCGAGCTGCTGGCTGGTCCGGGCGATTTCGTCCTCGTACTGCTCGCTGGGGCCGGTCAGGCGCGCTTGCCGGGCCTCGAACGCGGTCACCGCCGCCCGGTGCGCGGCCACGATCGCCTCCTTGGCCAGTGACACTTCGAGCACCGCGGGCGCGGTTCGCTCCCGGACCTCGGCGATGCCGGCCCGCACGCCGAGGAAGGTCCCCAGCGCCGTCCCCAGCACCAGCACGCTGGCGGCGACGAGCCCGAATCGCAGCCACCACAGGGTCTTGCGGGTGGTGCTGATCGCCGTCACGACGGCGCTCCCGCTTCGAACGGACGGCCGCAGTGCCCGCACCGCTTCGCCGTCGGCCGCGCCTTGTGTCCACAGTGGACGCATTCGCGGGGCGCGCCCGCCGCTTCGGCCGGAGCGGCGGCCGGTTCCGCCGAACCGGTGTAGGCCGAGATCGTCGAACCGAGCACCAGGGAGAAGCCGTCGCGCGGGCGGACGCCGTCCTTGATCGCGACGGTGCCGTCGTCGCGCACGTCGATCAACCGGCCCAGGCGCTTGAGGATCTCCGCGTTGCCCAGCTCGGTCGCCAGCCGGACCGCGGTGCCCCATTCGCGCGCCGCCGCCACCCGGTCGTCGCGCTCGAAGGCGTCCCAGCCCGCCCGGACCGCGCGGCCCAGCTCGGCCTGCCCGGTGACGCGGGCGACGTTGTCGTCCGGCACGCTGGACAGCGCCAGGTCGTCGGTCAGGTACCCGACGACGGCCTGCGGTTCGCCGGCCGCCACGTCCGCGCCGGCGAAGAGCGTGATGGTGCCCAGCAACCGATCCTCGTACCGCGTCAGCTCTTCCGTCTCGACGTCGAGGCAGAGGTGGTACTCGCGCAGTTCGTCGCCCCACGCCCCGGTGGGCAGCTCGATCGCGCTCCCCGCGGCGTGACACTGCGCGGTGAGGTCGACCTCGGTCGGGAAGACCTGCTTGACGAACCTCAGCCGGGTGTAGGGCAGGGTGGTCATCCGCAGCCGCACGTCCGGCACGGTCCGGCCCATCGCCCGCTCGACCAGGCGCCGGAAGTCCCCGGCGAGCTCGGCGTCCTCCAGGACGGCGTCCGCGCTGCCGCGCAGGACGGACGCGATGCGCTGCAGGTCCCGCGGGTCCCAGTCGTCGCCGATGCCCCGCGCGTCACAGGCGAACCGGCCCCGGCAGCGGTCGAGCGCCGCTTCCAGCGCACCGGTGCGGTCGGATTCGTTCTTGCCGTCGGTGAGCAGCACCGCGTGGCGGATGTCGGCCGGGGTGTTCTCGAACAGGTTCCGGGCCAGGTCCAGCCACGTGCTCATCGCCGTGCCGCCCCCGGCGATCAGCTCGGACGCCGCCGCCTTCGCCTCGTGCCGGGTCCGTTCACTCGCCACCGCCAGAGGCGGCTCGGCGGGGTAGACGAGCCGGGCGCGGCCGGTGCACTCGAGCACCCCGAACAGCACGCCGTCGCGCAGCGAGCCGATGGCCGCCCGGCAGGCGTGCCGCGCGGCCTCGATCTTCGTGGGCGGCCAGTCCATCGAGCTGGAGCAGTCCACCAGCAGCAGCTCGGCGGTCGGCGGCGGCCCGGCCGCGGGGACGCCGGCGTCCCCCACCCGCACGGTGAGCACGACGTCCATCCGGTCGTCGCTCGGCGCCAGGTACTTGTTCTGGCTCAGCTGCAGGGCGAACGACGGGTCGGGCATCCGATCACCTTCTCGTCTTCGGCCGGACGGAGTTCGCGAGATCGACCAGCACGCCGTGTTCGTCGCGGTCGCGTGCCCGCTCGGCGAGCCGGCGCAGGGACTGCTCCAGCAGCGACCGCAGGCCGCGTTCGGTGACGCGCTCGCCGAGCAGCTCGCCGCCGTCCCAGCCCTCGTTCCCGCCGAGCCCGGCCAGCGCGGCCGCGCGGACGAGCGCCTCCAGCCGGTCCTGGGCTTCCCGGTCGAGGTAGAGCTCGGGCAGCCGCCGCGCCGCGTCGGCGAAGTCGTCCCGGCCCGGTGACCCGGACGGCAGGCGCCCGGCCCGGATCCGCACGGCGGCGATCCGGGCGGCGTCGTAGTGGCGCGAGATCGGCGGCACGGCGTCGAGCAGCGCGACCGCGGTGTCCCGGCCGTGCGTGCGCAGGGAGCACCGGGCCAGGCCGAACGCGGCGCTGACCTGGCCGTGGTCGCGGTGCCACACCGAGCGGTACCAGCGTTCGGCCACGGCGGTCCGCCCGCGCAGTTCGGCGCAGAACCCGAGCGCGAGCTTCGGCGCGATCTCCCCGGGCCAGCTGCGGTGCACCCGGTCGAACGCGGCCGACGCCTGCTCGGCGTCGTCGCGGGCCAGCGCGAGCAGCCCGTGGTGCCAGGCCGCCCGCCAGTCGCGCGCGGCCTCGGCCCCGAGCTGTTCTTCGGCGTCGGCCAGTGCCGTGGCCGCGGCGGGCGCGTCCCCGAGCGCGACCAGGGCCCGCGTGCGGGCGAACGCGATCTCGACCGAGCGCTCGCCGAACATCGCGAGCTTGTCCAGCCAGCGGTGCGGCCCGGGCGCGCCCGCGGTGGCGATGAACGCGGCCGCGGCGTCTTCCGGGGCGACCCGCGGGATCGGCAGCCGTCCGGCCCCGTCGGCGGCACCCGGCAGGCCGAGGTCCAGCCCGCGGTCCGGAACTCCCCCCTCCAGGGCACTTTCACGTGAAAGTGCCCCTTGGGCGGGGAGGGTGAGCCAGTGGCCGAGTCCGGGCACCGCACCGAGGCCGTCGTCGAGCAGCTCCGCGGTGTCCTCGAACAACGCCGACGGCACCGGCCGCGGCCGTTCGTCGCGCAGCGAAAGGATTTCCCGGCGCACCCCGTCGAGCTGCTCGGCCATTTCCGACGCCGTGGCGAACCGCCGCTCGAACGGCGCGACGGCGCGCTCGAGCACCCGCTTCAGCGCGTCGAGCCCGCCGGCGATGCGGTCCGCGTCGGCGTCTTCGCTCGCGGCTTCGAGCAGCACCTGCAGCGTCCGGCCCACGGTGTGCAGGTCCGAGCGCACGGTCAGCCCGTGCCGGGCGAGTTCGTGGGCGGGCGCCTGGAACCCTTCGGTGCCGACACTCGGCCCGGCCGGGTCCTCGAGCGAGCGGGCGGCACCGAGGTCGATCACCTTGACGCGCTTGTCGCCGTGGATCACGTTCTCCGGCTTCATGTCGCAGTAGAGCAGGCCTTCGCCGTGCAGGTAGTCCAGCGCGCCGAGAATCGCCCGGCCGTAGACGATCACGTGCTCCACCCGCGGCGGCGGCCCCTGCTTCAGCAGGTCCCGCAGCGACCGCCCGCCGACGTACTCCATCACCAGATAGGTGTCCGGTGCGCCGCCCCCCGGCGGCACGTGCTCGACGAAGTCGGTGATCCGCACGATGTTCGGGTGGTCGAGCCGGACCAGCACATCGCGTTCGACCCGGGCCATCGCGCGCAGCACGGCGTTGCCGCTGTTGATCACGCCCTTGAGAGCGACGTGCTGGCCGGCCAGCGCGGTGTCGATGGCCAGGTACACCCAGCCGAGCCCGCCCCGGGCGAAGCAGCCGAGGACCTCGTAGCGGTCGCCGACCCGCTCGCCGCGGTTCAGCTTGGGCAGAAAGGAAAAGCGTTCGCCGCAGTTTTCGCAGAACCCCTCGGCGAACGCGGGTTCGCCGGCGTAGGCGCGGCCGACGGGTTCCCCGCAGTGGCCGCAGAACCGGTGCTGCTCGGGGTAGTCCGGGTCGGTGAGGACGAGCTTCTCCGGGTCCGGCACCTCGATCGCGGGCAGCGACTGGAAATCCGCTTCGCCGCTCCACAGTTCAACACTGCGGCGGGTGCTCTCCGGGGCCGGCGCGGCCGCGGACGGCGGTTCGGCGGGCACCCGGCGGCGGCCGCACACTTCGCAGAACCCGATCGGCCCGACCGGACGGCCGTGGCACCACGCCGTTCCCGTCGTCACGCGCCCTCCAGCCGGCGGCGGACCGCCTGCACGTACCGCTCGACCAGCCCGGCGGCGGCTTCCGGCTCGTCCGGCCGCCGGGTCAGCGCCGCCATGGCCGGGCGGTACAGCTCGGCCAGTTCCTCGTCCTCCATCAGGCCCGCGTCGGTCGCCTTGGCGTTGTAGCCGCGCAGCCGTCCGTGCAGTTCGTCGTGCCGGGCGGCCAGCGCGTCGAGCTCCGCGTACCGCCGGACCAGTGCCCACCGGGCCGCTTCCGCGTCGCGTTCGGTCGCCGCGAGGGCCCGCCGCACGCGGCCCGGTTCGATCCGCTCGCCCGCCGAGCGCAGCGCGGCCAGCCGCAGGCGCAGATCCGCGGAGCTGCCGGGCACCGCCGCGCGCGAACCGAGCCGGGCGGCCCGCTCGCGCGTGCGGTCCTCCTCGTGCTCCACCATGTCGACCAGCAGCGCCAAGCGGTCCAGGCGCCGCGCGTTCCGCTCGTCCTCCCAGCGCCGGGCCAGGCGCACGCCGGGCGAGTCCGGCTTGCTGAACTGGACCAGCACGGTGGCGCCCTTGTCCACCAGCGGCCGCACGACGTCGGTGAGCACTTCCTCCGGCGCCCGCGCGTCCTCGACGCCGGTCACCGCCACCGCGACGTCCGCCGGGTTGGTCTCCAGCACGGTGAGCACCTCGCCGGTGCTGATCCCGGCGCTGACGTGCTCGGCCACCTCGCCGGTGGTCTTGCCGGTCGCGTCCACGATCGCGGCGAGCCGCTCGCCGGGGACCCGCTCGCGCCGCACCTGCGCCAGGAAACCGTCCCGGACGGCGGAATCCCGGTCCCCGATGACGACGATCAGCGGGCCCGCCGACGGCCGCGGCGGCTCGCCCACCCACCGGGCGACGTCCGGCACGTGCCGGACGATCACCTCGACCGGGATCAGGTAGGCGAGCCCGGCGCGTTCGTCGGTGTACTCGGTGACCACCATGCCGAGCACCGCACCGGTGGCCTTGTCGATCACGCCCGCGCCGCTGAACCCGCGCCGCACGCGTTCGCCGGGCAGTGGCGAGTTGAGCTGGATCCACTCCCCGGCGGCGCCGGCCGGGCCGGCCAGTTCGGCGTTGTTCACCCAGACGCCGTAGCGGTGCGGGGCCGGGAAGCCGTAGGTGTGGACCACCCGGTCGCGGACGGCGCCGAGGCGCACCAGCGGAGCGCCGGGCACGTGGGGGAAGGGCTCGGCGAGGTCCAGCAGCGCGATGTCGCCCCGGCCGTCGTCCGACGGCGGCACCCAGCAGCCCGGTCGCACGGTGGCGAGCGTCTCCGGCAGGCCGGCCAGCCCGACGAACCGCACGAGCACGTGCGCCCCCGAAAGCGCTTCCTCCCCCGCGGCCTGCACGACGTGCGCGCAGGTGAGCACCGTGGATTCGCCCAGCAGCATCCCGGCGCCCAGTGCCCGGCCGGACGAGTTCACCAGGCAGACCCGCCACGGTTCCGGATCCCCCGCGCGCCCCTCGGCAGAACCGTTGTGCTCCCTCACCGGGTGCGACCTTACGACCCGGCACCGGCACTCCGGAGCCGGTTCCCCCGCTTACCCCCGCAGATCACCCGATCGGCCGCAGAACGGCCCGGCACCGTGGAAAACTCACGTACCCGCGGCCCGGTCAGGCGATCGTGCGCAGCCGGCGGAGAGCGAAGAACACCAGCGCCGCCGCCAAGAGCACGAAGATCCCGGTCTCGATGCCCTGGAAGAGCCAGAACCGGTCTCCCGGCTGGTACCGCACCCAGTTGACCGCGCCGGGGCCTGCCTGGGTGTCGAAGCAGCCGCCGGGCGGGCACGGGCCGAGCTGGGCGTTCGGCAGAACCAGGTCCCCGGCCGCGTTGCGGACGCCGACGTCCATGATCCAGTTGCCCGACACCGGATTCGGCGTCTGCCCGCCGGCCGGGGTGAACGTGAGGCTCCGCGCGGGCAGGTACCGCGGGCGGGCGAGGACTTCGATCGCGACGCGGGCCACCGCGAACCCGGCGAGGGAGATCCCCATGGCGGGCAGGACCTTCCGCCAGTACGTCCCGGCGAAGACGCCGAGGGCGAGCGCGAACAGCGTGTACGCGATCGGGACGATCCCCTGGACGTCGAACGAGAGGTAGTTCAGCCGGCCGGTGCTCGCGCTCACCAGCGGCCGGAACCACCACGACACGCCCAGCGCATACCCGACGGACAGCACCGCGGTCATCGCTCCGACCAGCCCGAACTTCGCCAGCGCCCACTGCAGGCGGGTCACCCCCTGCGTCCACACCAGCCGGTGGGTGCCCTGCTCGACTTCGCGGGCGACCAGCGGCGCGCCGAAGAACACGCCGACCAGCACCGGCAGGACCACGAACAGGATCGCGACGAAGACCATGCCGCCGAACTCCTGCTGGAACTGGTGGCCGAGGCTTTCGCACCGGGAGACCGCATCGGTCTGCGTGATCATCGACGCGCTGCCGAGCGCGGCCCGGCAGGCGCCGAGGCCGAGGTCGTCGAACTTCGCGTGCATCGCCAAGCCGGTGGGCACCATCAGCGCGGCGAGCGCGGCCAGTGCGGCGAGGGTGAACAGCGCCTGCCTGCGGTACTGCCGCCAGACCAGCCAGCTCATGCCGTCACCTCCCACGCGGACGCCGGGACGCGGGGCTCCGCCTCGGCGAGGTGCGCCAGTACCACGTCCTCCAGGGTCACTTCGTGCTCCGTCCACAGTGGATCGATCGGGCCGTCGCCGCGGCGGACCAGCAGCGTCGACTGGCGTTCGGTGTGGCTCGCGCGGACCACTTCCGCCACCCCGTCGATGGCGGCGCTGCCGGCCTGCGGGCCGGTGAGCGTGCGGAAGCCGGCGAGCAGTTCGTCGACCGGGCCCGCCAGCCGGACGCGCGATCGCTGGAGGACGATCAGGTGGTCGCAGCTGCGTTCGAGGTCGGCGAGCAGGTGCGAGGACAGCAGCACGGTCGTCTCGCTCTCGGCGACGGCACCCATCAGCGTCTGCATGAACTCGCGGCGGGCCAGCGGGTCGAGGCTGGCGATGGGTTCGTCGAGCAGCAGCAGCCGGGGCCGTTTGGCCAGCGCCAGCGCGAGGGCGACCTGGGCGCGCTGGCCGCCGGACAGCTTGCCCACCGGCTTGTCCGGCGGGATGCCGAGCAGGCCCAGCCGGTCGCGGGCCAGCGCGGCGTCCCAGCGGCGGCGGTTGAGCTTGCCGCCCATGGTGACCAGCTCCGCCGCGGTGAAGTCGCGGTAGAGCGGGGTGTCCTGCGCGACGAACCCGATGTCCGGGAGCGCCTCCCGCGGCGGCCGCCCGAAGACGCGCACCTCGCCCGCGTCGGGTTTCAGCAGGCCGACGACCAGGTGCAGCAGCGTCGTCTTGCCCGCGCCGTTCGGGCCGACCAGCGCGGCGATCCGCCCGGCAGGCACCGCCAGCGCGCAGTCGCGCAGCGCCCAGGTGCGGCCGTAGCGCTTGCCCAGCGCCGCGGCTTCCACCGCCAGTTCCATTCCGGACTCCCTACGACAGGTCGTGCGGCACCCGGGTGCCGCGGATCGTGGTTTCGATGAGGGCGGCGACGTCGTCGGGCGACATCCCCGCGGCTTCGGCGCGTTCCAGCCAGGCCACCAGCTCGTCGCGCAGCTGCGCCTGGTGGCCCAGCGAGGGCCCGGCCAGGCTGCCGGTGACGAACGTGCCCACCCCCGGGCGGCCTTCGGCCAGCCCCTCCAGCACCAGTTCGCGGTAGGCCTTGAGCACGGTGTTCGGGTTGATCGCCAGCGCCTCGGCCACGTCCCGCACCTTCGGCAGCTGGTCGCCGGGCCGCAGCAGCCCGACGCGCAGCGCCTGCTTCACCTGGACCACGAGCTGCATGTACGTGGCCACCCGGGAACGGCCGTCGAGCACGAACTCGATCACCCTGCCACCCTCCTATTGTCTTACGACATTAAGACAACACCTCCCGGTGCGCGCCTGTCAAGGCATAGGGTCGGGAGCCGAGGGGCACTTCGGCACCGGGAGGCAGGCATGGCGTTGTTGGACGAGCTCGGCAAGGCGATCGCGGGCGGGGCGATCGAGATCGTGGACCTCACCGCTCCCCTGAGCTCGAGCACGCCGATCCTGCGGTTGCCGGAGCCGTTCGCCAACACGATCCCGTTCCGGCTGGAGGAGATCAGCCGCTACGACGAGCGCGGCCCGCGGTGGTACTGGAACGACATCCACACCGGCGAGCACACCGGCACCCACCTCGACGTCCCGGTGCACTGGGTGTCCGGAAAGGACGGTCACGACGTCTCGCGAGTGCCGTTGAAGACGCTGGTGGCGCCCGCGGTCGTTCTCGACTTCTCCGCCCGGGCGGCCGAGGACCCGGACTTCCTGCTCGCCATCGACGACGTCCGCGCCTGGACGGCCGAGCACGGCCCGCTGCCCGACGGCGGCTGGCTGCTGTACCGCACCGGCTGGGACGCGCGCAGCGGTGACCAGGAGGAGTTCCTCAACGCCGACGAAGCCGGCTCGCACACCCCGGGCGTCTCGCCCGAGTGCGCGCGGTGGCTCGCCGAGGAAACGCCGATCACCGGGCTCGGCGTCGAGACGGTCGGCACCGACGCGGGGCAGGCGCCGGGCCTCGAGCCGATGTTCCCCTGCCACGAGCTGCTGCTGGGCGCCGGGAAGCACGGCCTGACGCAGCTGCAGAACCTCGCCTCGCTGCCGCCGACCGGTGTGCTGCTGCTGGTCTCGCCGCTGCCGATCGTCGGCGGCTCGGGCAGCCCCGCGCGCGTGCTGGCCCTGGTGGAGCGGTGAACGTCGCCGAACTCGTCGGCCGGACCTTGGCCGGCCTCGGCGTCGGCACGGCGTTCGGCGTGGTCGGCAGCGGCAACTTCGAGGTGACCAACGCGCTGCGGGCGGGCGGCGTCCGGTTCGTCGCGGCCCGCCACGAGGGCGGGGCGGCGAGCATGGCCGACGCGTACGCGCGGATGAGCGGGAAGGTGTCGGTGCTGTCGCTGCACCAGGGGTGCGGGCTGACCAACGCGGTCACCGGGATCACCGAGGCGGCCAAGGGCCGGACGCCGATGCTGGTGCTCACCGCGGACTCCGCGGCCGCGTCGGTGCTGTCGAACTTCCGCATCGACCAGGACGGCCTCGCTACGGCGGTCGGCGCGGTGCCCGAGCGCGTCCACTCGGCCGCGAGCGCGGTGGCCGACACCGTGCGGGCGTTCCGGACGGCGCGCCAGCAGCGCCGGACCGTGGTGCTGAACCTGCCGCTCGACGTGCAGGCCGAACCGGCACCCGCCGTGCCTTCGCCGCCGGTGCTCGCCGGCCCCGCCCCGGTGCGGCCGGACAGCGCGTCGGTGGCCGCTCTCGCGGACCTCCTGGCGGCGGCCGAGCGGCCGGTGTTCATCGCCGGCCGCGGCGCCCGCTCGAGCCGGGAACCGTTGCGGGAGCTGGCCGCCCGGTGCGGCGCGCTGCTGGCGACGTCCGCGGTGGCGCACGGGCTGTTCCACGACGACCCGTTCGCGGTGGGCATCTCGGGCGGCTTCGCCTCCCCGGTGGCGGCCGAGCTGATCGTGGGCGCCGACCTGGTCGTCGGCTGGGGCTGCGCGCTGAACATGTGGACGACCCGCCACGGCAAGCTGCTCAGCCCGCACGCGAAACTGGTCCAGGTGGACGTCGAGCAGGCGGCGCTCGGCGCCCACCGCCCGATCGACCTGGGCGTCGTCGGCGACGTCGCGTGCACCGCCGCGGACGTGCTCGCGCTGACCCCGTCGCACCGGGGCTACCGCACGGACGAGGTGGCGGCCCGGATCGCGACGGGCCGGTGGACCGACGTCGAGCACGAGGACTTGTCGTGCGACGGCCGGATCGACCCGCGCACGCTGAGCAGGCTGCTCGACGAGCTGCTCCCGGCCGAGCGGATCGTCTCGATCGACTCGGGCAACTTCATGGGTTACCCGAGCGCGTACCTGTCGGTGCCCGACGAGCAGGGCTTCTGCTTCACGCAGGCGTTCCAGAGCATCGGCCTGGGCCTGGGCACGGCGATCGGAGCGGCCTTGGCCCGCCCGGACCGCCTGCCGGTGCTGGGCACGGGCGACGGCGGGTTCCACATGGCACTGTCCGAACTGGACACGGCGGTCCGCCTGGGCCTGCCACTGGTGGTGATCGTGTACAACGACGCGGCGTACGGCGCGGAGATCCACCACTTCGGCGACGCGGACATGACCACGGTCCGCTTCCCCGATTCGGACCTGGCGGCCATCGCGCGCGGCTTCGGCTGCGCGGGCGTCACGGTGCGCTCGGCCGCGGACCTGTCCCCGGTGCGCGACTGGCTCGCCGGGCCGCGCACGAGCCCGCTGGTGATCGACGCCAAGATCGCCGACGACGGCGGATCCTGGTGGCTGGCGGAGGCCTTCCGCCACTGACCCACCCTTGACACGGTCCCCGGCCGCCCGGGATGCTGACCTAGTTGTCTTACAGTCGTAAGACAGTGGGGAAACTATCCGAGGAGCTCAGGTCGACTCTTCTTGGCCGTACTCGCGGCCGCGGTCTTGCTCGTCTCACCGGCGGACGCGGGCCAGCGGCGCCCGGACGCGGCGACGGCGCTGCTGGCGGCCTTCGACAGCCACGCGATCGTGGCGAAGTCCAGCCCGGACGTCGGAACGTTCGTGTTCGATCTGATCCGCGACCCGCGGTTTCCGGGCCGGGTGAACGACATAGCGGTGGAGTGCGGCAACGCGCGCCTCCAGCCGTTGCTGGACGCGTACACCGCGGGTGCCCCGGTCCCGGAGATCAGCAGCGTGTGGCGGGACACCACGCAGCCGAGCTGTGGGTTCTCGACGTTCTACGAGCAGCTGTTCGCCCTGGTCCGGCAGGTCAACACCACCCTGCCGGCGTCGCGGAAGATCCGGGTGCTGGCCGCCGATCCGCCCGTCGACTGGAGCCGGGTTCAGTCGCCCGCGGACCTGGAGCCGTTCCTGGACCGGGACGCCTCGATCGCCTCGGTGGTGAAGACGCAGGTGCTGCAGAAGAACCGCAAGGCGTTGCTGCTGTTCGGGTTGGGCCACCTGACGCACGACGGAGGCAGCGCAGCCGTGGCCCGCCTGGAACGCGAGTACCCGGGCGCGGCGTATGTGGTGGCGGACCACCGCGGGTTCACCGCCGACAACGCGCGCCTCGAGCAGCGGCTGGGTTCGTGGCCGCAGCTGGTGCCGCTGCCGGGTTCGTGGCTGGGATCGCTGGAGACGACGTTCTTCCCGGTCAACCGGGACTACCCGCCGGGAACGCGCGGCTACCCGGGCGTGGACGCGTACCTGTACGAAGGGCCGGCGGATCTGTTGCTGCGCGAGCCGCTTTCGGCTCGGGCCGTCTTGGACGCGGGATACCTGGCGGAGCTCCGCCGTCGCGCTACGGCGATCGATGCGCCGCCGGATTCGATCGAGTGGCCAGAGGCGTTCTTCGAGCGGGAGCGGACCTCGGGCGTCCTCCTGCGTGGCTAGCCCAGCCGCGCCGGGTGTTCCGGCACCCGGTGGGAAACCCAGACGTTGGCTTCGACATAGACGGCATAATCATCCACAGTGGACACCAGGACCGGAGCGAGGGCCCCGGGGACGACCACCGGACCGTCCCGATCGAACGGCAACCCGGTCCACTCCCGCCAGTCGGCCAACGGGGCCTGCACGGTCGCCGAGCAAGAAGCGACTCCCGCGATCAGGCCCCCGGCCCGGACATGAGTACGCAGCCACCGGTCAACGGGCAACCCATCCGGCCGGGTAGCAGCGGCATAGTCCCCCATGGAAACCAACGGAACCGAAGCCTTGTCGGGCGGCCGGACCGGAATGACAAGCGACGAAAGCCCCGCCGCGGCAACCGCATCCCGCATACCGGCGAGCACGGCCGAAGAGAGCCCACGCCCCTGGCACGAAGGATGCACCGCGATTTCCAGAGCACCAGCGGTATCGGGCGCAACCCCGTCGAGGGCATCCTCGGCAGCCCAGACGGCCACTTCATCCCACCCCCGAGCCGGAAAGGGCGAACGCTCCCGAAACGGCACCATGACGCCCCGCGCCACCGGCGACCCTCCCTCCAGCAGCGCCACCACCAGATGAGGCCACCGCCGGGCCACCCGCCGCCCCCGTACCAGGAGGCTCGTCAGGCTGCCCTGCATGAACCGCGGCGATCCCGGGGGATAAGGGATCGCATACACCGCCTCGACGAGGTCCGGCCGCTGCGCCAGCGTCACGATCTCCACGTCAACGCGACCAGGATTCCAGCGCGATCAACGTCTTGGTCCCCGTCACCTGGTGGTGCCGCCGGATCTCGTCGATCGTCTTCTGCAGGTGGGCCATGTCCCGGACGCGCAGCCACACCAGCGCGTCCGGGTCGCCCGCGATGGTGAACACCGCCTGGGCCTCCGGCATCCGCGTGGTCGTGTGGAGGATTTCGTCGACCTTCGTGTTGCCCACGAACCGCAGCTCGGTGAACGCCTCGATCCCCCAGCCCAGCTTCGCGTGGTCGACCTGGACCGTGAACCCGGTGATCACGCCGCTCTCGCGCAGCCGGTCGATGCGCCGCTTGACCGCCGCCGTGGACAGCGTGACCCGGTCGGCGATGTCCGACAGCGTGCGGCGGGCGTCCTCGCGAAGCAGGCCGAGGATCTCGTGGTCGGTGGCGTCGAGCAGCTCTTCGGGCATGCGCGGGAGCGTAACTCGGCGCAAAAAAGCGCGCAAAAACCTTTCGGGACTCGTTGACTTTTGCGTCCTGGGCCCGACTGCGACACCGCCTGTTGCGTCACTGTGGCGCAGGTCGCATCGTGCCCGAAACGAAGGCGAAGGGAGCCCCGCCGTGGAGACGTTCACGCTGGAGGACCGCTATCTGCGGGAGGCCGGGACGGTGCACCTGACCGGGGTGCAAGCCCTGGTCCGGCTGCTGTTCGACCGCGTGCGCCACGACCGCGCCCGCGGCGGCGACCCCGCCGTCTTCGTCTCCGGCTACGAAGGCTCGCCGCTGGCCGGCTACGACCTCGAACTCGGCCGCCGCGCGACGCTGCTGGAGAAGCACGACGTCGTGCACCGGCCCGGCCTCAACGAAGAACTGGCCGCGACGTCGGTCATGGGCAGCCAGCTCGTCGCGGGCGCCGGCGGGCGGAGGGGTGTCACCGGCTTCTGGTACGGCAAGGCACCCGGTCTCGACCGCGCCACCGACGCCCTCCGCCACGCCAACCTGGCCGGCACCGACCCGCGGGGCGGCGCCGTCGCGCTCGTCGGCGACGACCCGAACGCGAAGTCCTCCACCGTGCCGTGCGCCTCCGAGCTCGCCCTCGCCGACCTGGCCGTCCCGGTGCTCTTCCCCGCCGACGCCCAGGACGTCCTCGACCTCGGCATGCACGCCGTCGAGCTGTCGCGGGCCAGCGGGCTGTGGACGTCGCTGAAGATCGTCGCCAACGTCGCGGACGCGTCCGGGACCGCCACCGTGAGTCCCCGGTGGACCGCACCGGAAATCCGGAACGCCTACCGCCACACGCCCACGTCACGGCTGCTCGGCACGAGCCTCGCCGAGCTGGAACGCAGCCTCTTCACCGTCCGCCTCCCGCTGGCCCTCGACTACCTGCGCGCGAGCACCGTCAACCGGATCACCCGGCGCGGACCGGCCGACCGGATCGGCATCGTCACCGCCGGCAAGTCCTACCTGGACCTCCAGCAGGCGCTGCGCACCCTCGGCCTGCACGACGGAGAACACGGCATCCGCATCCTCAAGCTCGGTGCGATCCACCCCCTCGAACCGGCGATCGTCCGCGAGTTCGCCGAGGGTCTCGACGAGATCGTCGTCGTCGAGGAGAAGCGCGCGTTCGTCGAAACCGCGCTCAAAGAGGTCCTGTACGGCGTGGCGAACGCGCCCAGGATCATCGGCAAGAAGGACCGCGACGGCCGCACGCTGTTCACCGAACTCGGCGAGCTGGACCCGGACGGCATCGCCGGTGGACTGGCGAGGATCCTGCCGGACGGCCTTCCCTCGGTCGAGGCCTACCGGGGCCGCCGCCGTCGCGAGCGCATCGCCGTCCCGCTGCTCGCCCGCACGCCGTACTTCTGCTCGGGCTGCCCGCACAACTCGTCGACGAAGGTCCCGGAAGGCACGCTGGTCGGCGGCGGGATCGGCTGCCACACCATGGCCCTGTTCATGGAACCCGACCAGGTCGGCACCGTCCTCGGCGTGACGCAGATGGGCGGCGAAGGCACCCAGTGGATCGGCATGGCCCCCTTCGTCGACGCCGAGCACTTCGTCCAGAACATCGGTGACGGCACGTTCACCCACTCCGGCAGCCTCGCCGTGCGCGCGGCCGTCGCCGCCGGCGTGAACATCACCTACAAGCTGCTGTACAACTCGGCCGTGGCGATGACCGGCGGCCAGGACGCGGTCGGCGGGCTGCCGGTCGGGAAGGTCGCCGAGCTGCTGCTCGTCGAAGGCGCCAAGCGGGTCGTGATCACCAGTGACGCCCCGGCGAAGCACCGGAAGCTGCCCGCCGGTGTCGAGGTCCGCGACCGCAGCGAGCTCCTGCGCACGCAGGAGGAACTGGCCGCGGTCAAGGGCGTCACCGTGCTGATCCACGAGCAGGAGTGCGCGGCCGAAAAGCGCCGGAAACGCCGCCGCGGCAAGCAGACCGCGCCCGCGACGCGCGTGGTGATCAACGAACGCGTCTGCGAGGGCTGCGGCGACTGCGGCACCAAGTCGAACTGCCTGTCCGTGCAGCCGGTGGACACCGAGTTCGGCCGCAAGACCGTGATCCACCAGTCGTCGTGCAACGTCGACTACTCCTGCCTGGCCGGGGACTGCCCGTCGTTCGTCACCGTGGTGCCGTCCGGGAAGAAGCGGCGCCGGAAGACCGCCGAGCTGGCCGCCGACGCCGTCCCCGCGCCGGAAACGCCGAAGACCGACTTCACCGTGCGGATCACCGGGATCGGCGGCACCGGCGTGGTCACCGTGACGCAGATCCTCGCCACCGCCGCGGTGCTCGACGGGCGGCACGTCCGCACGCTCGACCAGACCGGGCTCGCGCAGAAGGGCGGCGCGGTCGTCTCCGACCTCAAGGTGACGGCGGTACCGGTCGAGCAGGCCCCGAAGCTCGCCGCCGGCGAGTGCGACCTCTACCTGGCCTGCGACGCGCTGGTCGGCGCGGACGCGGCGAACCTGGTGGTCGCCGACCCGGCCCGCACGATCGCCGTCGTCTCCACGACCGAGGTCCCGACCGGCCGGATGGTCGTCGACACGACGGTGTCGTTCCCGGACCCCGGCAGCGTGCTCGCGCCCCTGGAAGCCGCGGCGGCGCGCACGGTGTCGCTGGACGCGCGCGGCCTGGCCGAGGAGTTCTTCGACGACGACCAGTTCGCCAACGTGCTGCAGCTCGGCGCGGCCTTCCAGGCCGGCGCGATCCCGCTGCCCGCGTCGGTGATCGAGCGCGCCATCGAGCTGAACGGCACGCAGGTCGCCGCGAACCTGCAGGCGTTCCGCCGCGGCCGCCTGCTCGTCGCCGAGCCCCCGGTGGACGCCCCGGAGCCCGCGCCGAAGAAGCCGCACGCCATGCGCGCCCTGGTGCACGCCGAGCCCGGCTCCGAACTGGCGCGGCTGCTCGACGTCCGCATCCCCGACCTGATCGCCTACCAGGACAAGGCCTACGCCCGCGCGTACGCGGAGTTCGTCGAGCGGGTGCGGGTGCTGGAAGGCGGCCCGACGGAGATCACCGAGGCGGTCGCGAAGCACCTGTACAAGCTGATGGCCTACAAGGACGAGTACGAGGTGGCGCGGCTGTCGCTGGACCCGGCGTTCACCGACGGGCTCGAGGACCAGTTCGGCGCGGGCACGAAGTACGCCTACAAGCTGCACCCGCCGGTGCTGCGGGCGCTCGGGATGCAGCGCAAGATCAGCCTCGGTCCGTGGTTCCGCCCGGCGTTCCGGCTGCTCCACGCGCTGCGGCGGCTGCGCGGGACCCGCTTCGACCCGTTCGGCCGCGCCGAGGTGCGCCAGGTCGAGCGCGAGCTGATCGAGGACTACCGCAGCGTGGTCCTGCAGGCGTTGCGCGCCGGGGACGCCGGCCGGGCGCGGATCCTGGCCGAGCTGCCCGACCTGGTCCGCGGCTACGAAGACGTCAAGCTGTCGAACGTGGCCCGGTACCGCGAAAAGCAGGCCGAGGTCCTCACGCCCGCAGGTAGCTGAGCATCGCCTGGGCACCGTCGGGGACGCGCAGCTTCGTGCTGACGTCCCCGGCGTGCCGCCGGGCGGCGGCGGTGCCGATGCCGAGCAGCCGTCCGATCGTCGGCACCGAATGGCCCTCGGCCAGCAACGCCACGACCTCGCGTTCGCGCTCGGTGAGCGTCGCGACCGGGTCACCGGGCCGCGGCCGGGCCAGCTGGACGGCCACCACGTCACGATCCAGGACCGTGCCGCCCGCGGCGACCTGCCGCAGGGCGTCGAGGAACTCCTCGGGCTTGCCGACGCGCTCCTTGAGCAGGTACCCGGCTCCGCCGCCGCCGGCGGCCAGGAGGTCGCCCGCGTAGCCGTCTTCGACGAACGCCGAAAGCGCGAGGATCGCCAGTCCGGGCACCCGGCGCCGGGCTTCGAGGGCGGCGCGGAGCCCTTCGTCGGTGTACGTCGGCGGCATCCGGACATCGACGACGGCCAGGTCCGGCGCCATCGTCGCGACCGACGTCAGCAGGTCGCCGGGGTGGTCCACGGCGGCAGCGACGTCGAACCCCTCGCTGCGCAGGAGCAGCACCAGCCCTTCCCGCAGCAGGGCGTCGTCCTCCGCGATCACGATCCGCACGGCGGCTGCCTCCTCGCGTCCCCGTCGCTCCTGTCTGGATGCACGGATGCGCGAGGGAAAGCGTTCAGCTCTGGCCGGACCAGCCGCTCAGCCGGGTCAGCAGGCGCTCCAGGACCTTCGGGTCCGCGGCCACCGGATCACCGGAGACGGGCTCGTCGACGAGCGTCCGGCGGTCCTGGCGCCGGGGCAGGCGCACCTGCCGCGCGGTCATCCCGCCCGGCAGCGGCAGCTCGCACCAGGTGGTGCGGCCGCCGCCCTCGGCGGGTTCGACGCCCAGCCGCTCGCCGGGCCGGGCCTGCGGGTCCGGGCGCCCGGGAACGTCGTCGTCGACCTCGATCGAGAGCACCTCGGCGCGCAGCCGCAGCCGCAGCGTGACGAACGCGGGCGCTTTCGGGTCGCTGGCGTCGACCACGGCTTCGACCAGGCGTTTCGCGGTGGCGGTCACCTGCTCCAGCATCGGCAGCAGGGACCAGTCGGTGAGAATCAGGCGGACGAACAGCTCGGTGACCGGCAGCGCGCTGGGCTGCGCGACGAGCCGGATGTCGTCCATCTGGGAGGTGTGCGCGCTCAAACCCGACCTTCCTCGCCCCGGGTGCGGCTTGTGCCCGCACCACGCCAGTCCGCCCGCCGCGGCACGGTACCGCCCGGGCCGGGCGGTACCGCCGTCGGGTGGTGCGAGACACCCTCGTCGATCAGACCCGGGCCGGGACCCACAGCTCGTCGATGGCGCGTTCGGCCGCCGCGAGGCTCGCCTCGGCGAGCGGGATGAGCTCGGCCATCGCCGGGTTCACCGCCGCCAGCGTCAGTTCCGCCGTGATGAACCGCGGCTCCAGGCCGGTGAGGCTGACGCCGTGGGGCAGCCACTGCTCGGCGTGGTCCCAGCCGGCGCGGGGCGTGCCTTCGCCGTAGCCGCCGCCCCGGCTGGCCAGCACGACGAACTCACGGCCGCCGAGCAGGCCGGCGTTGGTTTCGGGGTCGATCGACAGGCCGGGGGCGATCAGGTGGTCGACCCAGGCCTTGACGCTGCTCGGCGGCCCGAAGTTGTACAGCGGCAGGCCCAGCAGCACGGTGTCGGCCGCCTTGACCTCCTCGACGAGTTCGACCGTCCGCGCCCAGGCCGCCGCCTGCTCCGGCGTGTGCTCCGCGGGTGGCACCCGGCCGGCCAGCCCGCCGGCCGCGTCGATGTGCGGGATCGGGTTCGCGCCCAGGTCGCGGTAGGTGACGGTGCCGTCCGGGTGCGCTTCGCGCCACGCCGCGGCGGCCCGCGCGCTGAGCCGCCGGCTCACCGAGGCGTCGCCCTGGATGCTCGAGTCGATGTGCAGGAGATGAGCCATGTCGTTAGCCGTCCATAGATCGTTGGTGTAAGACAAACTATTGATAGCACATCGACCGTTGGGCTGCCCATATACTGGGCGCATGACCTCGCTTCCGGTCGTCAACCAGCCCCCGCACCGCTGCGGCGCGCTGATCGACCACCTCGCGCGCCGGCTGCGGCTGCGCAGCGAGTCGGTGCTGGCCCCGCTCGGGCTGCGGCCCCGCCACCTGATCGCCCTCACCGTGCTGCGCGACGCGGGCGGCAGCTCGCAGCAGGACCTGGCGAAGATCCTGGAAATGGACAGCACGAACGTGGTCACCCTGCTCAACGAGCTGGAGACCGAGAACCTGATCGAGCGGCGCCGGTCGCCCGAGGACCGCCGCCGCCACCTGGTCGACCTGACCGACGTCGGCGCGAAGCTGCTGGCGCGCGCGGAGTTCGCGCTGACGGCGGTCGAGGACGAGGTGTTCAGCGGACTGAGCGACGAGCAGCGCGAGACGCTCTACACGCTCTTGCAGCAGGCGACGAGCAAGACGGGCGTGGAAGCCTGCCGGGAGACGCCACCCTGCTGAACGGTCAGGCGCCGTCGATGTCCCGCGCCAGCCGCTGCGCTTCCGGCAGCGAGGCCGCCAGCCCGACCTGCACGGCCCCGTCGGTGACCACGGCATTGCTCCGCTGGGCGGCGAGCACCCGGCTCTTCAGGACGACCGCGAACTCCCGGCCGACGTTGCGCCGGGTCCACTCCGCCCAGGTGTCCGCTCCGGCATCGGTGAAGGACAGCACCAGGACGGTCTCGCCCGTCGCGGGGTCGAGGCGGGCCTCCGCCGAGCCCACCTCCGCACCGCTGAGGAACCCCGGGCCGAGGACGTACCGGGTGCGCCCGGTGCGAGCGCAACTGACCAGCGGTAACACCGGGTCGTCACGGCCGTCCAGGTCGTCGGGCTGCTCCGGTGCGCAGGAGAGCGCTCGCGCGGCGGCTTCCTGGGTGCCCGGGTTCGTGCTCTGCCGCCGGCCCGGCGGGCCGACCGCCGGACCGGCCGGCCAGGCGCGGAGGACCGGCCGGAACCGCAGCTGTGTCCCGTCCTTGCCGGAGGCTCCGGCCTGGCACCCGGCGACCGCGGTGAGAATGGCGACCGCCGCGAGGAAGATCCGCACAAGCGGTCATCCTGGCGTGGGCGCTCCGGGCGTGTCGAGCGGTTCGGGCGGAAAGAGGCGCGGCATGAAGGCCAGCATCAGCGCCGACCACACGACGTGCGTCAGCGCCGGCGCCTGCACCCCGCCCGACCGGCCGCGCTGCCACGCGAACACCGTCCCCATCGCCGCCGAGGCCAGCACCAGCGCGGGATTCCGCGTCGCCACCGTGGACAGCACGTACACCGCGGTGGAAGCCCGCGCTCCCGCCGCGTCGTAGAGCGCGCCGCGGAAGAACGCCTCCTCCGCGGCTCCCGTGACCAACGCCGTTGCCGCCACCGAGGCCGTCGGGCCGCGATGAGCGTGGTCCAGCACTCCGGTGATCGCGCGGCGCAGCGGCGGGATGCGGCGGGCCACCAGCGCGCACCCGTAGAACACGCCGAACGCGCCCGCGCCCACCGCCACCGGCTGGACGACGTCCGGGCGGCCCCGGGGTACCGGTCCGGCCGTCCGGGCGCCGGCGAGCCACGTCGCCGCGACCGAGGCCGTGAGCACGTGGAAGCGGCGGGATCCGGGGCGGCTGGCCAGTGACGCGCCGAGCAGGGCGGACCCGGCGGCCGTCACCGCGGCGAGGACCGGCTTCACGGCGTCCGCCTGCTCTTCGCGCGCTCGCCCAGTGCCTGGAGGACCGCTTCGTCGTAGCCCATCGGCTCGAACTCGACGATCCGGCGGATCGCGTCGTCGCGGACGACGACCTCGTTGGTCATCGAGTCGATCAGGGCCCGGCCGGTGGTGACGTCGATGTCCGTGACGAGCGACAGCCAATACGACGACAGCCGCGGCGAGAGCAGCGGTACCGGCAGGAGCAGCAGCGGCCGTCCCTCGATCGCCGCGACCCGCTGCAGCATGTCGCGGTAGGCCAGCACTTCGGGGCCGCCGATGTCGAACGCCCGGCCCGCGGCTTCCGGGTGGTCGAGGACGCCGACCAGGTAGCGGACGACGTCGGCGACGGCGATCGGCTGCGTGCGGGTGCGCACCCAGCGCGGCGTCACCATCGCCGGCAGGTGCTCGACCAGCTGCCGCGTCAGCTCCCAGGACGTACCGCCGTGCCCGATCACGATCCCGGCGCGCAGCACCGTCACCGGCACGCCGGTCTCCCCCAGCAGCCGCTCGACCTCGCGCCGGCTGGCCAGGTGCTCGGACAGCGTGTCGTCGTCGTCCCCGAGCCCGCCGAGGTAGACGATCCGGCGCAGGCCCGCGCCGGCCGCGGCCCGGGCGAACGCACGCGCGGCGTCGGCGTCGCGGCGCTTGAAGTCCGCACTGTCGAGTGAATGCACGAGGTAGTACGCGGCTTCGGCGTCCTTGAGCGCGTCGCGCAGGGAACCGACGTCGGCGACGTCACCGCGGACGGCTTTCCCGGCGCCGCGGTACTTCGCGGGGTGGCGGGTCATCGCGAGCACCTCGTGCCCGGCCGCTTCGAGAGCCGGGCACAACCGGCTGCCGACGAACCCCGACGCCCCGGCCACCAGCACTCGCATGCCCGCGACGTTAGCCGGGACGGCCCTCACGCGCAGCGCGTCCGCTCCCGGCGAAGCACACCGCGGCGACGACGCCCGCGCACCCGATCAGCTGGGCCCACCCGGGTGTCTCGCCGAGCAGGCCGATCCCCAGCAGCACCGCGCCGACCGGCTGCAGCAGCATCAGCGTCGCCCCGGTGGTGGCCGACATCCGGGGCAGCGCGGCGGAGATCAGCAGCCACCCCGTCAGCTGGCCGACGGCGGCGAGGGCGATCAGCCAGCCGAACGCGGGCCAGCCCGGCGTGAGGTCGAGCGTGCCGGTCGGGACGCCGAGCACGACCGCGACCGCACCGGCGGACACCGTGGCCAGCACCAGCGAGTGCGCCTGCGTCCCGGTGCCGCCGCTGAGCCGGATCAGGAAGAGGTAACCGGCGTAGCCGGCGCCGGCCAGCAGCGCCGCGACGGCGCCGGTGACCGGATCCGGCCCGAACGAACCGGTGCCGGCGAACCCGCCGGCCAGCACGATCCCGCCGAGCAGCACCGGCACCGCGGCGAAGAACCGCTTGGACGGCCGCTCGGCCAGGAACGCGAACGCCAGCAGCGGCACGATCACCACCTGGACGGCGAGGAGCACGGTCGCGATGCCGGCGCCGACCCGCGGGATCGCTTCGCCCCAGAGCACGAAGTCCAGGCCGAGCCCGGTGCCGGCCAGCAGCGGGAAGAGCACGCGACGGCGCGGCGCCGGGCCGTCCTTCCGCCGTTCGCGCCCGGCCAGCAGGAGCAGCACCGGCAGGGCGAGCAGGCACCGCCAGAACGCGCTCGTGCTGCCGCTGGCGTGCGAGACCTTGATGAAGACCGACGACAGCGAGATGCAGAAGCTGCCGAGCGCGGCGAGCAGCCGCGGGTCCAGGCGGCGGGTGAACGGCGAAGCGGGCGCGGTCGTGAGCACGTCTCCAGCCTGCGGGCGCCGACTATCAAGAACAAGCGAATGTTTCTGCGCGGAATTCGGTAGCATTCCTACCGTGTTCGGACTCGAGCGGATGCGGGCGCTGCACGCGGTCGCGGCCCACGGCTCGGTCGCCGCGGCGGCCGAGTCCCTGCACGTCACCCCGTCCGGGGTGTCGCAGCAGCTGGCGAAGCTGGAACGCGAGGCCGGCCAGCCCCTGCTGGAGCCGCGCGGGCGCGGGATCCGGCTGACGAAGGCGGGCCAGGTGCTGGCCGGGCACGCGGAGCGGATCCTCGCCCAGGTCGCCGCGGCGAAGGCGGATCTGGAGCTCCTGCGCGAGGACGTCATCGGCCCGCTGCGGATCGGCGCGATCCCGACGACGGTCCACGCCTTGCTGCCGCCGGCGCTGGCCACCCTCGCCGCGCAGCACCCGCGGCTCGAAGTGACCCTGCACGAGGGCGAGGCCGAGCAGACGATGCCCCGCGTGCTGGCCGGCGACCTCGACGTCGCGGTGCTGGAGAGCTGGACCGACCGCCCGACGGTGATCCCGCCGTCGACGACGCGGATCACGCTGTTCTCCGACGTCGCGGACCTCGCCCTGCCGTCCGGCCACCGGCTGGCGCACCGCAAGGCGGTCGATCTGTCCGAAGTGGACGATCTGCCGTGGATCGGCTGGACCGCCGGGTCCGGGTGTCACGAATGGCTGGTGCAGGTGCTGCGCAAGCAGCGGCTGGAGCCGCGGATCAGCTGCACGGTCGGCGGCTACCCCACCCAGCTGGCCCTGGTGGCGGGCAACGTCGGCGCCGCGCTGGTGCCCCGGCTGGCTCGCGACCGGTTGCCCGAGGGGGTGCGGATCCTGACCACGCGGCCGGCCTTGAGCCGCACGATCCAGGCGATCTGCCGGGCGGGCGAAGAAGACCGCGGGGCGGTGCGGGCGTGCCTGGACGCGTTGCGGGCGGCGTCGGCGCGGTTCGAGAGCGCGGGACGTCCGGTGGGCTGAGTCACCGGCTCAGCAGCGCCACCATCTCGGTGACCAGCCGGCCGGGCCGCCGGTGGTGCACCAGGAAGATCTCCCGCGCCGGCCGGGCGTCCGCCGCGTCGCGGACCTCGACGCGGGCCGCGCCCACCCGCTCCAGCACGCTCTCGGGAACGAACGCGATACCCAGCCCGGCCTCGACCAGCGCCACGATCACCTGGTAGTCCCGCGTTTCGTAGGCCACCCGCAACCGGACACCGGCGGCGTCGGCGAGCTGCTCCAGGCACGCCCGGTTGGGGACGCCCGGGCCACCGGAGATCCAGTCCTCCGCGGCCAGCGCCCGCAGAGTGAGGCGGCGGGTGCGCGCCTTCTCGTGTCCCTTCGGCAGGATCAGCCGGAACCGCTCCGAGCGCAGCAGCGACCGCTGCAGACCGCGCGGATCGGGCAGTGGTGCGCCGGGATAGCGGTGGGTGATCAGCAGGTCCAGCTCGCGGGAGCTGAGCAGGCCGTACCCGTCCGGCGGCTCGAGGTCCAGCAGCCGCAGCGCCACGCCGGGGTGGTCGCGGCGGAACTCCGCGAGCGCGGCGGGCACCAGGGTCATGCCCGCGCTCGCGAACGTGCCGACGGTGAGCTCCTCTTCGAGCAGCGCGCGGACCGTCCGCTCGGCCGTGCGCAGCTCCCCGACGATCGCCTCGGCGTGCACGAGCAGCGCCTCCCCGACCGGCGTGAGCGTGACGCCGCGGGGGTGGCGGTCCAGCAGGCGGGCACCGACGTCCCGCTCCAGCTTGGCCACCTGCTGCGAGACGGCGGACGGCGTGAAGGCCAGTCTTTCGGCGGCCGCGGCGATCGAGCCGGCGTGCGCGACCTCGGCCAGCACGGCCAGGCGGTGGGCGTCGAGCACGGGAGCCTCCAGCCGTAAGTTCTGCTTAATCCAGCATAGGAGACGCCGCTGGTGCTTACGGCGGCCCGCGCGCATGCTGGAGCCATGATCAGCACTGCGGATGTGGAACGGGCGGCCGCGCGCATCGAGGGCCGGGTCCGCCGGACACCGGTGCTCGCCGCCGACGAAGGCGTGTGGTTCAAGCTGGAGCAGCTGCAGCACACCGGGTCCTTCAAGGCCCGGGGCGCCTTCAACCGGATCCTCGCCGCGGGCGAGCAGACCGGGGTGGTGACCGCTTCGGGCGGCAACGCCGGGCTGGCCGTCGCTTACGCCGCCCGGGAGTTCGCCCTCCCGGCGCGGGTGTACGTCCCCGCGACCGCGCCCGCGGTGAAGGTCGCGAAGCTGCGACAGCTCGGCGCGGCGGTCGAACTGACCGGCGAGAAGTACGCCGACGCCTATGACGCGGCCGTGAAGCACGCGGCCGACTCCGGCGAGCTCTTCTGCCACGCCTACGACCAGCCGGACATCTGCGCCGGGCAAGGCACCCTCGGCCTCGAACTCCTGGAGCAGACGGGCGGCCTGGACACGGTCCTCGTCGCGGTCGGCGGCGGCGGGCTGCTGGCCGGCGTCGCCGCCGCGGTCGAGGGCCGGGCGCGCGTGGTCGGCGTCGAGCCGCGCACCATCCCCACGCTGCACTCGGCGCTGGCCGCCGGGGAGCCGGTCGCGGTCGACGTCTCCGGTGCCGCCGCCGACTCCCTCGGCGCGACCCGGCTCGGCGACATCGCCTTCGCCGTCGCCACCCGCACGAACGCGGGCTCGGTGCTGGTGGACGACGCCGCGATCGTCGACGCGCGGGCGGCGCTGTGGGACCGCTATCGCCTCGCCGTCGAACCCGGCGGGGCGACCGCGTTCGCCGCCCTGCTCTCCGGCGCCTACCGGCCCGCGCCGGGCGAGCGGGTCGCCGTCCTGCTCTGCGGCGCCAACACTGATCCGGCGACGCTCACTTCCCCGACAGCCGCGCCACCACCGGCGCGAACTCCTCGAGGAACGCGCCGTTGACGCTGAAGTAGGACACGCCCTGCTCGGCACGACGGCGTTCGAGCTCCGCCGCCATTTCGTCGACGTCACCGCGGAGCAGGCCGAGGGAGTCGTGCTCGATGAGCGTTTCGGCGTCGACGCCGATGAAGCCGCGGATCCACGGCGGTACCTCGGTGCCGACCACCCAGATGTTCATCGCGAACTCGATCTCGCGGTCCCCGGCCGCCGACCGGACTTCCTCGACGTGCCCGGTCATTTCCTCCCGGGTGGTCAGGACGCCGCCGGCCATCGTGACGATGTCGGCCTTCAGCCCGGCGAGGCGACGCGCCTTGGGGCCGCCCGCGGCGATCATCACCGGCGTGTGCCCGTCGCCGTCGAGCCGGCGGACGTGGTCGACCGTCTCGGAAATCGCGTCGAGCCGCTCCTGCCCCGACCCGTACGGCAGGCCGAGTTCCCCGGCCTGCTGCCGCATTTCCGGCCGCCCGGTGCCGAGGCCGAGCTCGAACCGGCCGCTCGTGACGACGCTCAGGCTGTGCGCTTCCCAGGCCGCCGCCCGCGCGGTGCGCAGCGGACTGGCCAGCACGAACGAGCCGACGCGCAGCTCGGTCGTCGCCGCCGCGGCCGCGGCGAGCGCGGCGGTCGGCGTCGGCATGTTCAGGTTGTCCGGGCACAGCAGCGTCGAATAGCCGAGCTCTTCGGCCCGGCGAGCGGTGGCGAGCCACTTCGCGCCGCCCTCGGTCGCCCCCGCGACCACGCCGAACCGGAACGCCTTCTGCGGCATCGGAACACCCCCACGTCGTTGGTCCTTCGATCAAACCACCGGTGTGCCCGGTCGTGCCACCACGGCCGGGCGCACCCGCGGGGTCAGCCGCGCTGGTATTCCTCCCAGGTGACCTTCGCGACCTGCGGGCCGTCGTCGGCGCCGTGGCCGGCCAGGCCGTTCATGCCCAGGTAGTAGTCGCCGGTCTGGTGCTGCGCCCCCGAGGACAGGTCCGGGTCGGAGATGGCCATCGCGTGGATGTGGTAGTCGAAGCCCTGCGCCGGCGTGCGGTACCAGGCCGCGAACCCGACGTTGCGCAGCGCCTTCAGCAGGTTGTTGCGGTTGGTCGACGACATGCCGGACACCGAGATGTCCATCGCGCCGCCGCCGTCGTGCGTCCCGGCCGAGGCGTCGACGCCACCCGGGTTGTACGAGCCCTGCGTCAGCGTGACCTGGAAGCCCGCTTTGCCTTCCGCCGCAACGAGCATCGCCTTGGTGCGGGTGTTGAGCGTCTTGCCGTGGTAGGTCACCTGGCTGCCGGCGGAGACCGGGTTCGTGACCGTGTAGCGGCCTTCGCCCAGCTTCTCCAGCGAGGTCTTGCCCGGCAGGCCGGAAGCGTCGAGACCGGTGTAGCCCAACGACTTCTGGTACTGCGAGTACGCCGTGATCGTCGTGGTGCCGAAGTAACCGTCGACGTACTGGCTCGCCAGCAGGCCCTTCGCCTGCAGCGCCTGCTCGACGAGCAGGACGCTGTCGTGCGCGCCCGGGGTCTGGGTGTCGTCGGCGCGGCGCGGGTCGATCTGGGCCGCCTTCAGCACGGCCTCCATGTTCGCACCGGGCAGCACCGTCGTGGCCGCAGTCTCGGCCTGAGCCGGTGCGGCCACGGCGAACGCAGCGGCGGTGAGCGCCGTGAGCACGGCGGCCTTCGTGAACATCCTTGTCCTCCATGGGTCGGAATCGCTACGAGGAGGAGAATCACGCAACCGGATACAAGGGACGTACAAACCGGTTTCACCCGGCCCGGAACCCCCGCAGACGCAGGCTGTTCGTGACGACGAAGACCGAACTGACCGCCATCGCCGCGCCGGCGAGCATGGGGTTCAGCAGGCCCGCGGCGGCCAGCGGCAGCGCGGCGACGTTGTAGGCGAAGGCCCAGAACAGGTTGCCCTTGATCGTCCGCAGCGTCCGGCGGGACAGCCGGATCGCGTCGGCCGCGGTGAGCAGGTCACCGCGCACGAGCGTCAGGTCGGCCGCCTCGATCGCGGCGTCGGTGCCGGTGCCCATGGCCAGGCCCAGATCGGCCTGCGCGAGCGCCGCGGCGTCGTTGACGCCGTCACCGATCATGGCCACGACCTTGCCGTCCGCCTGCAGCTGCCGCACGACCTCGGCCTTGTCCGCGGGCAGCACCTCGGCGATCACGCGCTCGATGCCGACCTCGGCGGCGACCGCCCGCGCCACGGCTTCGTTGTCCCCGGTCAGCAGCACCGGGGTCAGGCCGAGTCCGCGCAGCCGCCGGATCGCCGCGGCCGACGTCGGTTTCACGGTGTCGGCGACGACCAGCCGGCCACGGACTTCGCCGTCCCAGGCCACGGACACCGTGGTGCCCGGGTTTTCCGCGGGTTCGTCGCCGGCGAACTCCGCCCGCCCGACGACGACCTTGCGTCCTTCGACGACGCCTTCGACGCCCAGGCCCGGCGTGCTGCGAAAGTCCACAACGGACGGCAGGTCGCCGAATCGCTCGCGAGCGGCGGCCGTGATCGCCTGCGCCACCGGGTGTTCGGACGCGGCCTCGACCGCGCCCGCCAGGCGCAGCACTTCGCCGTCGCCCTGCACCAGCGCCATCTTCCCGGTCGTCACGGTGCCGGTCTTGTCGAGCACGACGGTGTCGGCGCGCCGGGTCGATTCGAGCACCTCGGGGCCCTTGATGAGGATCCCCAGCTGGGCGCCGCGGCCGGTGCCGACCAGCAGCGCCGTCGGCGTCGCCAGGCCCAGCGCGCACGGGCAGGCGATGATCAGCACGGCGACCGCGGCGGTGAACGCGGCCGACGGCGTCTCCCCGGCGCCGAGCCAGAAGGCGAGCGTCGCCACGGCGAGCGCGATGACGATCGGGACGAAGACCGCCGAGACGCGGTCCGCGAGCCGCTGGACCTGCGCCTTGCCCGTCTGCGCCTCCTCGACCAGCCGCGCGGTCTGCGCCAGCTGCGTGTCGGCGCCGACGCGGGTGGCCCGGACGACGAGCCGGCCGCCGGCGTTCACCGTCGCGCCGGCCACGGCGTCACCCGGCCCGACCTCCACCGGCACGCTCTCGCCGGTGAGCAGGCTCGCGTCGACCGCGGACCCGCCGTCCTCGACGACGCCGTCGGTCGCGACCTTCTCCCCCGGCCGCACCACGAACCGGTCGCCGACGGCGAGCTCGCCGATCGGGACCCGCTGTTCCCGGCCGTCGCGCAGAACGGCGACGTCCTTGGCGCCCAGGTCCAGCAGCGCACGCAGGGCGGCGCCGGCGCGGCGCTTCGAGCGAGCCTCGAAGTAGCGGCCGGCCAGGATGAACGTGGTCACGCCGGCGGCGACCTCGAGGTAGATCGCGCCGTCGCCGGCCAGCCGTTCGATGGTCAGCTCGAACGGGTGCGTCATGCCGGGCGTGCCCGCGCTGCCGAACAGCAGCGCGTACAGCGACCAGCCGAACGCGGCCAGCGTGCCGATCGAGATGAGCGTGTCCATGGTGGCCGCGCCGTGGCGGAGGTTGGCGAACGCGGCGCGGTGGAACGGCCACGCGCCCCAGGTGACGACCGGTGCGGCGAGGACGAGCGAGATCCACTGCCAGTAGGTGAACTGCCAGGCGGGCACCATCGCCAGGACGATCACCGGGACGCTGAGCACGGCCGAGCCGAGCAGGCGCTGGCGGAGGGAGCGCGTGGGGTCCTCTTCGGCCGGTTCGCCCGGTTCGGGTTCCGCGGCGGGCAACGTGGCGCCGTAGCCCGCCGCTTCGACCTGGGCGACGAGGTCCTGCGGAGCGACGTCGCCCGCGTACACGACCTTCGCCTTCTCCGTGGCGTAGTTGACGGTCGCGGTGACGCCGTCCAGCTTGTTGAGCTTGCGCTCGATCCGCATGGCGCACGACGCGCAGGTCATGCCGGTGATGGCCAGCTCGACCTCGGCTTTGTCCAGTTGCGCGGTCATGCCCGGCCTCCTGCCGCGGTGGTGACGGTGAATTCGGCGGTGCGGACGACGTCGCCGTGGCGGAAGTCCAGGAACAGCCGGTAGGTCCCGGCGGAGGGCACTTCGGCGAAGAACGTCACGGCCTTGGTGTTCCCGTCGTCGCCCGGGTGGACGTGCAGGTACCCCAGGTCGCCGCCGCGGAGGGCGACGAGGTGGCCGTACGCGCCGAGGTAGGGCTGCAGGTCGGTGACCGGGCGGCCGTCCCGGGCCACCGTCGCCGTCACCCGGGACGCGCGGCCGGGGACCAGGTCGCCGTCGAGCCGGACCTGGTAGCCGTCGACGTCGGCGGTGCGCGACTCGCGGTGTTCGACCGGCTGGAACGGCCCGGACGCGACGAGGTCGACCCCGAGCGTCTGCGCTGTCCCGCCGGACGGCGTGAAGTCCGCGAAAGCGCGGTAGCTGCCCGCTCCGGCAACCGGGATCGCCACGGTCCAGGTGCCGTCGGCGGCCAGGTCGGGGTGCAGGTGCCGGTAGCCGGTCGTGTCGCGGCGGACGACGATGAAGTGCAGCCGCTTCTCGTGCTCGACGTCGTAGGCGGTCACGGGGGCGCCGTCCGGGCCGGTGATCTTGAACGCGAACCGGGTGGTGGTGTCCGGGGTGAGCGTGGTGGTCGCGGGCGTGAGGGTATAGCCGCCCGCGGCCGACGCCAGCCCGCCGGGCTGGTGGTCCGCCACCTCGGCGACGGCGCCGCCGTGGGTGTCCCCGTGCCCGGCGGGCGCCTCGGCGGCGTCGGAGAAGGGACCGGCGGCGGTGCCGGCCGCCCAGGCGCCACCGGCGACCAGGGCGAGCGCCGCACCGTAGGCGGAGAGCTTCGCTGCGGTGTTCATGTCAGCCGGTATCCCGCCTCTTCGACGGCACCGCGCACGTCGTCGACGGACAGGGCCGCGGTGCTGTGGACGGTGACCGCGCCGGTACCGAGGTCCACGGCGACCCCGATGACGCCGTCGAGTTCGCGGATCTGCTCTTCCACCGACCGGGCGCAGTGGCCGCACGTCATGCCGGTGACGGCGTAGGTCGAGTTCGTCATGCCCCATAGATACCCTAGGGGGGTAGGGTAAACAAGGCCGTGACGGCCTGTAATCTCAGCCACATTCGGTGACGTTCACACTGGTCCAGGCGTGTTGATCGGCGTCACGGAGAGTTTCCAGGGGTCCGCCCTGGACGTGCCCGTGCTCGTTTCGTAACCTGTTCGAGATCTCGCGGCCCCCGGTCGTCCCCAGACGGCGACGCGAGATCGCCGCCGATACCCCCCTGCCGGGTGCCGGACCCCACCGCGGGCTCTTCCTGTTGCGGTCGAGCGCGCCCCGGGCACGGGCGAGACCCCCGCTCGCCGTGCCGGTACCCGACGGCGGCCGATCAGCAAAGGAGACCCGCGCGAGAATGCGTTCGCATCCCGTCAAGCGCGTGGTGTCAGGTGCCCTCGCCGCGGCCTCGGTGATCACCGTCGTCACCATGGCCCAGCCGGCCACCGCCGCCCCCGTCCCCGTCCTCCAGGCGCCCCCCGCCGGGTCGGACGCCCTCGCCAAGTACCGCGAACTAGCGGCACAGGCGGAAAAGCTCAACGAAGACCTGCTCCGGGCCCAGGACGACCTGACCGCGAAGCAAGGCCAGCTCGACAAGGCCAACGCCGACGTCGAGGCTGCGAAGAACGCCGGTGCACAGGCCATCGCGGCCAAGCAGCAGTACCAGTCCGAAGTGGACAAGTTCGCCGGCGCGTCGTTCACCGGCGGCGTGCAGATGAACAAGCTGTCGGCCCTGCTGGCCGGAACGTCCACACAGGACTTCCTGGACCGCTCGGCGGCGCTCGAGGTCATCGCGACCGACAAGAACGCCGCGATGGACAACCTCAGCGGCGCGGCGGCCAAGGCGACGGCAGCCGAGAAGTCGGCCGCCGACGCGGCGAAGCGGGCGCAGGACGCCCGGGACGCGGCGGCGAAGCTGGCTTCGGACATCGAGGCCAAGAAGAAGGACCTGCAGGGCCAGATCGACCAGATCGAGGCGCAGAGCCGGACCCTCAGCAATGCCGACAAGGCCGCCCAGAAGGACACCGGTGGCGCGGCGCCGAACGTCAAGGCGCCCACCGCGGCCGCGCAGGCCGCGGTCAACGCGGCGCTGAGCAAGCTCGGCAGCGCCTACGTCTGGGGCGCCACCGGGCCGAGCACGTTCGACTGCTCCGGCCTGATGCAGTGGGCGTACAAGCAGGCCGGCATCACCCTGCCGCGCAACTCCGCGGCACAGGCCGGCTTCGGCACGCCGGTGTCGCGCAGCCAGCTGCAGCCCGGCGACCTGGTCGCCTACTACTCCCCCGTGTCCCACATCGGGATGTACATCGGCGACGGCAAGATGGTGCACGCGCCGACGAGCGGCGACGTCGTCAAGATCTCGCCGCTGATGAGCCAGTACGCGGGAGCCACGCGCCCCACGGCGTGACGTTTCCCGGCCGGTGCCCCGTTCCGCGACGTGTAGAAATCGCGGAACGGGGCACTTTTCGCGCATGGACGACAACCCTGACGCCGCCACCGTCGAAGCCGTCGGCAAGGTGACCGAGGCGCTCGAGACGATCGAGCGCGCCCGCGGGCACCTCTACTCCTTCCACCAGCTGACCGGGAGCGCGGACCTGGCCCTCGGCGAGGCCGTGGAGCAGCTCGAGAAGGCCGGGCACGGCGACTGGGCGCGGCGGATCTCCGAAGAGCTCATCGGGTTGAACGTATTACCCGATCGGTGGACTTTCCAGGTCGTCGAGGAATACGACGACGGCTACTACAAGGCGTGCCGCGACTTTGAGCGTGAGCTGCTCACTTCGCTCACCGGCGGCCGCCGCCACCTGCACGAACAGCAGATGAAGGACGACCGCCGGACGCACGGGCGTCCCGGCCACGAGGCCGGCGCCCCGAGCAAGCCTCCGGCCGGCTCGTGACCGGCGATTGTCGGACCCCTGCGCTAGAGTCGACCGCAGACGAACAAACGTTCGATTGGAGCTGACATGACCGACCAGGTGGAGCCGAACCCCGAGAAGGACCCGAGCGACTGGACCACCGGCGACGAGCCGATGACCGGGCCGCAGAAGTCGTACCTGCAGACGCTGGCGCAGGAAGCCGGCGAAGAGGTGCCGGACAACCTGACTAAGGCGGAGGCGTCCGAGCGGATCGACGCCCTGCAGAAGTCGACCGGCCGCGGCGCGTGAGGGGTCACCTCGCCGGGATCCGCCACAGCACGGTGGGTGGCCGCTCGCCGCGCCGGGCCCGGGCCCGGACCGCGAGCAGCCATCCGACACCGATCACCGACACCAGGGCGAGGCCACCCCAGGAGAGCAGGGTGAAGACGTCGGCCTGCAGCGCGGTCGGCTGCGGCTGGTAGCCCTGTTCCAGCTGGACGTACTGCCACGGCGTGCCGGTGAGCAGCAGGGTCAGCACCAGGGCGATGCCGTGCATGGCGTCCCACAGCGCGTGGAGCAGGGCGACACCGAGGTAGCTGAGCAGCAGCCGGAGCGTCAGGGCGAAGTGGCGGTGGTCGCTGGCGGAGAAGAGCACGCCGCCGAGGATCGCGGTCCACAGGCCGTGGCCGACAGGCGCGAGCACGCCGCGGAGCAGCTCGGTCTGCACAAGGTCCATGAGCGAGAGCCCGCGTTCGGTGAACAGCGCGGTGAAGGCGTAGCCGGCGGATTCGAAGGCGGCGAACCCGAACCCGACGGCGGCGCCCAGCACGAGCCCGTCGGTGGCGAACTTGACCCGCAGGTGCCGGGTGAGCACGGCCAGCACGGCCAGCTTGACGGCTTCTTCGATCAGCCCGACCCCGGCGAACAGCCAGGCGGAGGGGTGGAGCAGGTAAGACTCGAGCAGCGACGCGGCCAAGACCCCGAGCACCCCACCGGCGACGAAGGTGCTGAAGAGCAGTTCGGAGGTCACTTCCCCGCTCCGCCGCCGCCCGAACGCCCAGGCGACGAAGGTGACGGGCACCAGAAAGCTGCCGAGCAGGACAACGGTGGGCACGAGGTTCGGGTTGCCGGTGACGAAGGTGACGACCACGGCGAGCACCCAGAGGAGGGCACCGGTCAGGAACATGCGCAACCAGACCCGGCGTGACCGGGCCCCGGCCGCGGGACGTGCGGACGGAAGGGCCATGGGGGTACTGTGCCCCGGTTTCCGGAGCCCCGCACCCGCTGGCCGCCTGGCCTGGGCCTGGGGCGGTGGGCTGCTCCCCGGCCAGTTCATCCGCGCCCGCGCAGGTCGCTTGGCCTGGGCCGGGCCTGAGGGCCGCAGGAGATCCCCGCGCACACACCGGCCTGCACCCGCTGAAGCCTTGATCGGGGCCGGTGGGCCGGTGGGGCGGGCACCCGAGCAGCAGTCGATCGCGCACGTCGCCCGCCCCGGCGGCCGCATCCGCTGGCGCCTCACCAGGCGGGTAAGCGGGCGGGCACTCGCGAGGCGGCCCGCGCCCGCGGTGTGCGCGACGCCACGGCTTGCCGTCCGCCCGCGCGGGTAGTCCACCCGGAGATGCCCTACTCCCCGAAGGAGGACATCCCGTGTACCTGACCGTGCTGCTCGTCGCCCTTGCCGGGCTGCTCGTGCTCGGCGGGGCTGCCGTCCGGGAGCTGCCGAAGCCGTATCCCCTCACCGCCAAGCGAGCCCTTGTCGCCGCCTGGGTGGTGGCGGCCGCCGGGGTGGGGTGGTGGGCCGTCGCTCCGGGAGCCGCGCCGCTCGTTTTCGTCGTCGTCGGGTTCGGTTTTCTCGTCGCCGCCCTGAACCGGGGGCCCGAACGGCCGTCCTACCCGCAGGCGACCCCCTACCAGCCGCCGCGATGAATGAACCGTGGGCTGCTGGGTATCTCCCGGGCATGTCCCACCCGAACGAACAGCAACCCGAGATCGCGCGGCCCGAGACCGCCGATCCCGGCCGTGCCGAAGACCGGCTCTACCGTCCCGGCCAGGGCGAACCGCCGGACCACCCCGAAGACGCCGACGGCACCGGGGCGAAAGTGATCGGCGAACTGCGGGAGCGTCGCGGCAGCTGAGTGTCAGGCCGCTTCCGGCAGGGCCGCCGCGCCCGTCACGCGGAGCAGGAACTCGGCGTTGGAGCCCGTCTTGCGGAGCTGCTCCAGCAGCTGCTCGATCGCGTGCGGCCCCGGCATCGCCCGCCGGACTTCGCGCATGGCCGCGAGTTCCCCCGGGGTGACCAGCAGTTCTTCGCGCCGGGTGCCTGAGGCCGCCACGTCGACCGCCGGGAAGACGCGACGCTCGGCCGTCTTGCGGTCGAGCTTGAGTTCGGCGTTGCCGGTACTCTTGAGCTCCTCGAAGAACACCGTGTCGGCCAGCGAACCGGTTTCGACGAGCGCCGAGGCGATGATCGTCAGCGAACCGCCGCCCTCGATGTTCCTTGCCGCGCCGAGGATCCGCTTCATCGGCTGCAACGCGGCCGCGTCGATGCCGCCGGACAGCGTGCGGCCGGACGGGCGGGCCGAAAGGTTGTACGCACGGCCGAGCCGGGTGAGCGAATCGAGCAGCAGGACGACGTCTTCGCCGTGTTCCACCAAGCGTTTCGCCCGCTCGACGGCGAGTTCCGCCACCGCGACGTGTTCGGCGGGCGGACGGTCGAAGGTGGACGCGATCACTTCGCCGCGCACGGTCCGGCTCAGCTCGGTGACCTCTTCAGGGCGCTCGTCGGCGAGCAGCACCAGCAGCCGGCAGTCGGGGTGGTTGACCGACAGCCCGTGCCCGATCTCTTGCAGCACCGTGGTTTTCCCGGCTTTCGGCGGCGAAACGACCAGGGCGCGCTGCCCCCGGCCGAGCGGGGTGACGAGGTCGATGACGCGCGGCAGCAGCCGCGCCGGGGAGGTTTCGAGCAGCAGCCGCCGGTCCGGGTGCACCGGCACGAGGTCGGCGAACCGCGGACGCGGTTCGTGGGGATCGTGGCCGTTGACGCTGACGATCTCCTCGGCGGTGCCGGCGATCTCGTCGCCGGGCCGGAGATTGTGCTTGCGTACCAAGGAAATCGGGATGGCGACATCGCCGGGCGCGGGCCGGTAGCCGGGCCGGACGAACGGGGTCTTGCCGGACAGGTCGAGGATTCCGTGAAAAGACATGGGTGTCTCCTGAGGTGGTGATGGGCCTGCGCACGGACGGCGAGGCCGGGAAGAAGGAAAGAGGCCGAGTGGCCTGGATCCGGGGAGCTGCCTCCGGGCGACCGAGGGGCCGGCATCCGCGAGGAGCGTCTCCACTGTAGCGACACATCTCACGAAGCACAACGGGTAAGACTCCGTGGCGGTGGGTAGTCCATCGGAGAAGCCCGCTGAAACGGGGGAACCGCGGCTGAACGATGGGAGCGGATCGTGTATCGACATACCCCGGAAACTGGCGTCGATACGGGCGAGAGCACCGACGCCGACCAAGCCGGGACCACGGCCCCGGAGCGCTTCGGCGCCGGATCCGTGGTCGCCTCGACCTTCGAAGAACTGGCGCCGGCCCTGCCCAACGAGATGGCCGGCCTGCGCCGCAAGCTGATCCAGTGGCTGGGCGAGCTCGACCTCGATCCGGACAGTAAGCACGACATCACGCTGGCGACCTACGAAGCCCTGGCCAACGTGGCGGCCCACGCCTACCCGGACGGCCACGGCTGGGCCCGCCTGCAGGCCCGCCGGGAGGGCGACGCGGTGACGGTCACCGTCACGGACACCGGCTGCGGCATCCCGGCCACGCGCCCGCGCGTGGCGGGCCTGCGCACCTCAGGCGGCCGCGGCCTCCTGCTGATCGACCAGGTGGCGGACCAGACCGACATCGACACGGGCGAATCGGGCACGACGGTCCGCATGACCTGGCGCCCGCCGGCCCTCCGCGACGCAGGCTGAACGGCCTGCCGCGCCTCGACCGGCCTCGATCACACCGACGGTCGGGTCGGACCCGCTCGGCACTACCAGCCCGCTCGGCACCCGCCGACACGTTAGGCAACCGCCGACAGATCTGGGAAGCGCCTACTCACGCGAAACCCGCCGGTTCGCCCACCAGCGCGCCGGCGGGTTTCTGCGCGGCAGGACAGCGTGAAGAACACAGTGGGATCGGCCGAGTTTCAGGGTTCACCCTGGCCGAACCCTCCCCCAGCAACCCCCTCAAGCCACCTCGGCCAGCCGCACCAGCCGATTCCTCGGGTACGAAACCAGCTCCCGCTCCCCATCCGTCGTGAAGATCTCGACGGAATCCTCCAGCAACTCCGCCGAGTTCACCTGCAGCTGCCACGCGGGCAGCCCCGGCGCCGGCTCGTGCCAGAACCACTGGCCCTTGGTGAGCTGGTGCGCCGGGACTGTCGCGTCGTCCGTTTTCATGTGCTGAGGCTATCCGTCACCACCGACAGTTTTCGCAAGACCTCGAACGGCCCCGGAAGTCTGTGATCATGACCACTATGGACTCGTGCAGGTGACCGTCGGGGCCGTCAGGTTGCCGCCGTGCTGGACCGTGAAGCCGATGACGTTGCCGCTTCCGTTGGGCCGGGCCGTCAGCACGTACCCGGTGCTGTCCCACGTTCCGGTGTAGTTCCAGCTGCCGATCACCTTCTGCGGCGCGTGGAACGTGATCGTCAGCGTCCAGTTGTTCGTTCCGGACACCGTCACCTGGCCGTTGAAGCCCACGTTCCACTCCGCCGTCTTGACGTAGGCCGCCGAGCAGCCACCGGGCGCGGGGGTGGTCGTGGTGGGCGTCGTGGGCGTGGTCGGCGTGGTGGTGGGTGTTCCGCCGTCCGGCGGGGCTCCGGCGTTGAGCGCGTCGAGCGCCGCCGTGTAGGCCGCCTTCTTCTGGCCGTTGCCGTCGAACAGCAACGGTGTCGCCGACGCCCGCCACGAGTCCGTGTCGCGGATGCCCCACACCGTGATCCCGGTGCACCGCGCCACCGCGACGCACGCCGAAACCACCGTGCGGTAGTTGTCCGCCTGCGCCGTCCCCGAACCTTCGATGTCCAGCTCGGTGATCTGGACGTCCACCCCGAGGTCCGTGAAGTTCTGCAGCGTCGTCCGGTAGTTCGACGGCACCGGGCTGTTGGGGTTGAAGTGCGACTGGAAGCCGACGCAGTCGATCGGCACGCCGCGCGACTTGAAGTCCTGGACCATGCGGTACACGGCCTGGGTCTTCGCCTGGCTCCAGTCGTCGGTGTTGTAGTCGTTGTAACAGAGCTTCGCGTCCGGGTCGGCCGCCCGGGCCGCGCGGAACGCCGCCTCGATCCAGTCGTCGCCCGTGCGCTGCAGGTTGGAACTGCGCCGGGCGCCGGATCCGCCGTCCTCGTAGGCCTCGTTCACCACGTCCCACGCGTAGATCTTGCCGCGGTAGTGGGTCACGACCTGGGTGATGTGGTTGAGCATCGCCTGCCGCAGCGCCGAACCCTCCATGCTCTGCATCCAGCCCGGCTGCTGCTGGTGCCAGGCCAGCGTGTGCCCGCGCATCCGGGCGCCCTGGCTCGCCGCCTGGTTCACGATCCGGTCCGCGTTGGCGTAGGAGAACTGGTTCTGCGACGGCTCGGTCGCGTCGATCTTCATCTCGTTCTCCGGGGTGATCATGGAGAACTCGCGGCTGAGGATGCCGGTGTACACGCTGTCCGACAGCTTGCTCGCCGAGACCGCCGTGCCGAAGTAGCGCCCGGTCCGCGCCGCCGCACTGCCCAGCGTGGTCCCGGCGGGCGGCACCGAAGACGTCGTGGTGGTCGGCGTGGTGGTGGTCGGCGTGGTGGTGGTCGAACCGCCGCTGTTCAAGCCCAGGAACGCGATCGCGTACGGGATCATCCCGTTCTGCGGCAGCGAATGCCCGGCGCCCTGCACGCTGATCCCCTCGACCGGCGCCTGCGTGCCGGTGCTGCCGTAGCGGGTGCGCGTCCAGCCGGACTGCGGGGAATCACTCGACGACGGCGTCTGCGAGAGCCCCTGCAGATTGGTCCACTGCTTGATCTCCTCCCCGAAGTTGGGGTAGCGCAGGGTGTCGTCGGCCGTGCCGTGCCACAGCTGCATCCGCGGGAACGGGCCGGTGCGGCCGCCGCTCATCTGGCGGGCCTGGTCGCCCCACTGCTGCGCGGTCTTGATGAGCTGGCCACCCGAGCACTGGCTGTTCCAGCTGGACCCGTCGGTGGTCGCGAAGCAGCCGGCGGGCACGCCCATGAACGCCGAGCCGGCCGCGAACACGTCCGGGTACTCCGCGGCGAGCACGTTCGTCATCATCGCGCCCGAGGAGAACCCGGTGACGTACACGCGGGAGGAGTCGACGTTGTAGCGCTGCTTGGCCCAGTCGACCATCGAGAGGATGCCGACGGGGTCGCTGCCGCCGCCGCGGGTGAGGGCCTGCGGCGAGGAAACGTCGAAGCACTGCCCGCTGCGGGTGGCTTCCGGGAACACGATGACGTACCCGTACTGGTCGGCCGCGGTGACGTAGTCGCGGGCCGGGCCGTTGAACACCGCCGACGCCGAACCGGTGCAGTAGTGGATCGCGACCAGCAGCGCCGGGCGGGCGGCGACGTGGTCCGGGACGTAGGTGTACATGTTGAGGTTGCTGGGATTGCTGCCGAAGTCGGTCACCCGGGTCAACGTGGCCGCGGACGCCGGCTGCGCCGCCACGACCAGCACGATCGCCGCGACGATCGCCAGCACGGCGGCGGAAAGGGCGGTGAGGAGTCTTCGCACTCGAGGGAATCCTTTCCGGGGGCGGGAGCGCAGCTGCGACGATCGTTCGTCCCGCACGCCCGGCCGGTCAACGATTATCGAAACGTTTCGGGAACTTTCGAGGAACTCACGGATCGGCCGCACCGCCGGAGGTCTGACAGGATTCCGGGATGACCGAGCTGCTGCTGGGCCCGCTGCTGCGGCACGTCGACGCCACCTCGGCGACGATCTGGGTCGAGACGGGCGGCCCGTGCGAAGTGCGCATCGGCGAGGTGCACGCCCGGACGTTCGAGGTCGCAGGCCACCACTACGCGCTGGTCGTGCTCACCGGGCTGGAACCCGGGCGGAGCACGCCGTACGAGGTGCGGCTCGACGGCGCCGTCGTCTGGCCCGAACCGGACGGTGACTTCCCGCCGAGCCGGATCCGGACGCTGCAGCCCGGCGATCCGCGGTTCCGGCTCGTGTTCGGGTCCTGCCGCAAGCCGCGGGAGCAGGACGCCCTGGGCCCGGACGCGCTCGCCGCCTACGCCCACCGGATGGCCGCCCTCGACGAAGCCGAGTGGCCGGAATCGCTGCTGCTGCTCGGCGATCAGGTCTACGCCGACGAGACCACCGACGCGACGCAGGAGTGGCTCGCCACCCGGCGTGACACGAAGCAGCCGCCCGGCACCGAGGTCGCCGACTTCGAGGAGTACTGCCACCTGTACTCCGAGGCCTGGTGCGACCCCGCGGTCCGCTGGCTGCTCTCCACCGTGCCGACGTCGATGATCTTCGACGACCACGACGTCCGCGACGACTGGAACACCTCACAGGCCTGGCGCGAGCAGATGGCCCGGACGTTCTGGTGGCGCGAGCGCATCCGCGGCGCGCTGGTCTCCTACTGGGTCTACCAGCACCTGGGCAACCTCGGGCCCCGGGAGCTGGCCGAAGACGACCTCTACCAGCGGGTCAGCACGTCGGGCGAGGACAACGCCGAGCTGCTGCGCGAGTTCGCCGACCGGGCCGACCGGGAGGCCGACGGCGCCAAGGGCACCCGGTGGTCCTACCGGCGCGACTTCGGCCCGGTCCGGCTGCTGGTGATCGACTCGCGGGCCGGGCGGATCCTCGAAGGCGGGCAGCGCGCGATGATCGGCGACGAGGAGTTCCGCTGGATCGAACAGCAGGCGTCCGGCGAGTTCGACCACCTGCTGATCGGCACGTCGCTGCCGTGGCTGCTGCCCACCGCGCTGTCGGCCGCGCAGTCGGTCAACGAGCGGCTCTGCGCCCGGCCCGGGCTCGTGGGACGGGCGAGCGAGTGGTTCCGGCAGCTGGTGGACCTGGAGCACTGGCCGGCGTTCCGCGCGTCGTTCGAGCGGCTGGCGAAGCTCGTCGCCCGGGTGGCGGACGACGGCCCGACGTCGGTCAGCGTGCTTTCGGGGGACGTGCACCACGCCTACGTGGCCCAGGCCGAGATCCCCGGGGGCACCGCGGCACCGGTCCACCAGCTGACCTGCTCGCCGGTGCACAACACCGTGCCGTGGTACATGAACCGGCTCTTCCGGGCCGGCTGGGCGCGGTCGCTGACCGGGGTGAGCGAGTGGCTGGCGCGCCGCACCGGCGTCCCGCCCGCGCCACTGTCGTGGCACTGCGTGTCCGGGCCGCACTTCGGCAACGCGGTGATGGAACTGGACGTCGACGGGCGCACCGCCACGGCGACGCTGCTGCGGGCCGACCCGGGCGACGACGAGGAGCCGATCCGGCTGGTCTGAGGGTGGGTGCGCCGCGGCCACCCTCGCGCGCCGGATCCGGGTTAGCCTCGGATCATGGCCGCGGAAAACTCCCTGGGTGAGTTCCTCCGGGCCCGCCGCGCACAGGTGGGCCCCGAGGAACTCGGCCTGCCCGCGGGCGGGTCGCGCCGGGTCGCGGGCCTGCGCCGCGAGGAGGTCGCGCTGCTGGCCGGGGTCAGCACCGACTACTACGTCCGGCTCGAGCAGGGCCGGGAGCGCAACCCGTCGGCCCAGGTCGTCGACGCGCTCGCCCGCGGGCTGGCGCTGGACGAGGACGCCGCCGCCCACCTGCACCGGCTCGCCCGGCCGGAGCCGGTCCGGCGACGGCGCGCCCGGCGGCCGGAGAAGGTCAGCCCCAACCTGCTGCGCCTGATGGACGGCTGGCCGGACACGCCGGCGCTCGTGCTCGGCCGCTGTCTCGACGTGCTCGCGCACAACGCGCTGGGCCAGGCGTTGTTCGCCGGGCACACCCACAGTGGAGACCTCGTCCGGCTGGTGTTCCTCGACCCGGACGCCCGGGAGTTCTACCCGGAGTGGGAGCGCGTGGCCGTGAACACGGTCGGCGGCCTGCGGGCGGCCGCCGGGATCGACCCCGACGACCCGCAGCTCATCGACACCGTCGGCGAGCTGTCGGTCAAGAGCGCGGACTTCCGCCGGCTGTGGGCGCGCCACGACATCCGGCAGAAGACCCACGAGACCAAGCGGTTCCGGCACCGGCTGGTCGGCGAGCTGGAACTGAGCTACGAGGCGCTGACCGTCAACAGCGCCCCGGGCCAGCAGCTGATCGTCTACCAAGCCGAGCCGGGCAGCCCGTCGGAGGCGGCACTGGCCCTGCTGGGCAGTCTCGCCGCCTCCTGAGCAACCCCTTTTCATCGTTCCACAATGGACGGAGTACTTCGTCGTGCCCGAAAACGCTGTCTGGTTCATCACCGGCTGCTCCACCGGCCTCGGCCGCGCACTGGCCGAAGCCGTGCTCGCGAACCCGTCGATGCGTGCGGTCGTCACCGCCCGCGATCCGGAGCGGGTCGCCGACCTCGCCGAAGCCCACGGCGACCGCGCGCTGGCGCTGCCGCTCGACGTCACCGACCACGCCCAGGTCGTCGACGCCGTGAAGCGGGCCGAAGCGACGTTCGGCCGGATCGACGTCCTGGTCGGCAACGCCGGCTACGGCTACCTCGCCGCGGTCGAGGAAGGCGAGGACGAGGAGATCCGGAAGCTGTTCGACACCAACGTGTTCGGCCTCGCCGACGTCACCCGCGCGGTCCTGCCGGGCATGCGGGCGCGGCGCAGCGGCCACGTCGTCACCGTGTCGTCCCTCGGCGGGCTGGCGGCGTTCGGCGCCACCGGCTACTACCACGCGACGAAGTTCGCCGTGGAAGGCCTTTCGGAGTCCCTGGCCGCGGAGGTGGCGCCGCTGGGCATCAAGGTGACCATCGTCGAGCCCGCCGCGTTCCGCACCCGCTGGTCCGGTCCGTCGATGCGGCAGTCGGCGATCCGCATCGGCGACTACGCCGAAACCGCGGGCGCCCGCCGCGAGGCGACGCTCGCGACGTACGGGCGGCAGCCGGGCGACCCGGCCCGCGCGGCCGAAGCGATCATCACCGCCGTCGGCAGCGACGAACCGCCGTTGCGCCTGCTCCTCGGCCGGGCCGCCTACGACATCGCCACCGCCCGGCTCGACACCCTCCGCACCACCTTCGACACCTGGCGAGAGACCACTCTCGCCGCCGATTTCCCGGAAGGAACCCTGTGAAGACCGTCCTCATCACCGGAGCCAGCAGCGGCATCGGCCGCGCCACCGCGCTGCGCCTGGCCCGCGAAGGCTGCCACGTCGTGCTCGGCGCCCGGCGCGAAGACCGGCTGGCCGAACTGGCCAAGGAAATCCACGACTCCGGCGGCACCGCGGACGTGCACCGCCTCGACGTCACCGACCGCGCGGACGTCGCCGCCTTCGCCGACGCGGCCGTCGCAGCGCACGGGCGGATCGACGCCTTCGTCGCCAACGCGGGCGTGATGCCGTTGTCGCGGCTGGACTCGCTGCACGTCGACGAGTGGGACCGGATGATCGACGTGAACGTCCGCGGGCTGCTGCACGGGATCGCGGCGGTCCTGCCGCACTTCCGCCGCGCCGGCGGCGGCCACTTCGTGACGATCGCCTCCACCGGCGCGCACGAGGTGGTGCCGACGGCCGCGGTCTACTGCGGCACCAAGTACGCGGCCCGGGCGATCACCGAAGGCCTGCGCCTCGAAGCCGACCCCGGCATCCGCGTGACGACGATCTCCCCCGGCGTCACCGAGTCCGAGCTGGCCGACAGCATCACCGAACCGGGCGCGCAGGAGGCGATGCGCACCTACCGCGCGGTCACCCTCCCGGCGGACGCCATCGCCGGAGCGGTCGCCTACGCGATCGGGCAGCCGGACGGCGTCGACGTCAACGAGATCATCGTCCGCCCCACCGCCCAGCGCTAGGGAGTCTGCCGCGGCCCGTCGTGAGTGGTAAGGCGGGTTCTAACCCGCCTTACCACTCACGACCGGTGCGGCAGGGTGCTCAGCGCTCGAGCTCGGCGATGACCCGCGGGATCTCGGCCACCAGTTCGCGGGCCAGCAGGCCGGTGCTGCCGGTGTCCGGGATCAGGCGCTGGCCGGCCACGGCGTGGACGTGCGTGGCCCAGCAGGCCGCCTGCTCGACCGCGCCGCCGCGGGCGAGGAAGCCGCCGGTCAGGCCGGCCAGGACGTCGCCGCTGCCCGACGTCGCCAGGCCGACGTGGCCGCTGCCGTCGCGCCAGGCCCGGCCGTCCGGTGCGGCGACCACGCCCATCAGGAGCACCACGCCGCCGTAGCGCCCGGCGATCCGGACCGCCGTCTCCAGGTCGTCGACGTCCTTTTCCTCGCAGCCGTCGAGGAAAGCGGCTTCGACCCGGTTCGGCGTGAGGAGGAGACGGCCCGCCAGGGGCTCCGCGAGCGCGGGATCCCGGCTCAGCGCTCCGAGCGCGAACGCGTCGAGCACCACCCGAGCGTCCGGAGCGATGGCGGGAACCAGGCGCCGCAGCAGGTCTTCGGTCTCCGGGGCGCCGGTCAGGCCGGGGCCGACCACGACGGTGCCGGCGTCCGGCAGCACGTCGGCCAGCCGGTCGACGGCGCCGTCGGCGATCGCCCCGGTCTCGGTCTCCGGCAGCCCGAACACCGAAGACTCCGGCACCGAGACGCCGATCGCGGTCGCGTGCCGTTCGGCGACCGCCAGCTGCAGCGTGCCGGCCCCGGCGCGCAGGGCGGCGGTTCCGGACAGCGCCGGCGCCCCCGGAACCGTCCGGGCACCCCCGACGACGAGCACGGTGCCGCGGTCGTCCGGGCCGATCCGCCAGTCCCGCAGCAGGGCCGGGCTGATCGGCGCCGGGTCAGGAGAGCTGCTGCGCGGCATCGTCGTCCGCCGTCGGCGGGGTGTCGGTGGCGTGCAGGTGGCCGACCTCCTGAGCCAGCACCATGGTGAACCCGCCGTCGGAGTCGCGCTCCCAGGCCGTCACCGACCCGTTCGGGACTTCGGTGGCGTTCGCGGCGCGCAGCAGGTCGGGTTCGGGCAGGCCTTCGAGCAGGTAGCGCAGGGCGAAGACGGTCATCTCGTGGGCCGCCAGCAGAACGCGCTTTCCGGCGTGCTCCACGCTCAGCTCGGTCAGCAGGGATCGCAGGCGCAGCACGACGTCCGCCCAGGACTCCCCGCCCGGCGGCCGGTAGTAGAACTTGCCGAGCCGCCGCTTGCGCCGCAGCTCGTCGGGCCACCGCTCAGCCACGCCGTGGGAGGTCAGCAGGTCCAGCACGCCCAGCTCCCGGTCGCGCAGCCGTTCGTCGGGAACGATCGGCACGCCGTCGGGCGTGGCCAGCCGCGCGGTGTCCCAGGCACGGCGGTAAGTGGAGGTGATCACGACGTCCGGCGGGCGTTCCGCGAGGAACTTCCCGGCCGCCGAAGCCTGTTCCCGCCCCAGATCCGTCAGCGGCACGTCGGCGTCGCGTTCGGCGATGTCGATCACGTCCGCGGCGGCCGACTCCGCCTCTTCCCTGGCTACGTTCCCGGTGCTCTGGCCGTGCCGCAGCACACCCACCCAGTCCAAGTCGACGTTCACGACGGCCTGGATACCCCGGGAGACCCGCCGCCGAAACCCGGGATGGTTAGGCCCGCAAACCAGTTGCGGCTAGGGTTCTCCCATGTCGCGAAGTCTCGACGCCCAGAACCGGCTGCAGCAGCTGGAGGCGATCCTCGGAGCCCCGGCCGCGCACCTCGGGCTGGCCGAGCTGCTCGCCGAAACCCTCCAGCGCCTGCGCGAGGTCATGGAGGTCGACACCGCGACCGTACTGCGGTACCAGCACAGCGGCCGCCAGCTGGTGGCCTTCGCGGCGGCGGGCATCGAGGAAGAGGTCCACCAGGGCGTCCGGGTGCCGGTGGGGAGCGGGTTCGCGGGCCGGGTCGCGCTCGAGCGGGCCCCGGTCATCCTCGACCACGTCGACGACACCACCGTCGTGAACTCCCTGCTGTGGGAACGCGGGCTGCACTCCATGCTCGGCGTCCCGATGCTCGCCGGCAGTGAACTCGTCGGCGTGCTGCACATCGGTTCCGAGGCGGTCCGGCGGTTCGGTGAGCCCGAAGTGGCGCTCATGCAGCTGGTGGCCGACCGGCTCGCGACGGCGATCCAGCTGGAGGCGCAGGAGGAGAACCGCACCGCCACCATGGCGCTGCAGCGCAGCCTGCTGCCCAGCAGCCTGCCGGACGTGCCGGGCCTGGCTTTCGGCGCCCGGTACGTGCCCGGTGCCGAGACCGGGCTCGGCGGTGACTGGTACGACCTGTTCTCCCTGCCGGGTGACCGGCTCGGCGTCGTGATGGGCGACGTCTCCGGCCACGGCCTCGACGCGGCCGTGATCATGGGGCGGCTGCGCAGTGCCCTGCGCGCCTACGCCCTCGACTCCGAAAGCCCCGCCGAGGTGCTCGCCAAGCTCGACCGCAAGGCCAACCACTTCGAACACGGGGCGATGGCCACGGTGGCCTACGGGATCATCGGCCCGGACCGCGAGACGCTGACGCTGTCGCTCGCCGGGCACCTGCCCCCGGTACTCGCTCTGCCCGGTGAAGCGGGCCGGCTGGTGGACTCGCCCCCGGATCCCCCGATCGGGCTGACCATCGGCGTGCCGGAGCGCCGGACGACCGTGATCGACCTGCCGGAAGACGCCGTGCTGGTCCTCTACACCGACGGCCTGGTGGAGCGCCGGGACCGGCCCGTGGACGTCGGGATGACGCAGCTAGCGGCCGCCGTGCGCGCCGGGAACCCCGAGCGGGTCTGCGCGCAGGCCATGGCCGCGATGATCGGCAACCGGGCGGCCCAGGACGACGTCGCCGTGCTGGCCATCCAGCGCCATGCCGTCCCGGCCGGCAGTTGACGCGGCCGGGACGATCCGGGTCAGGACCCGGCGAGCGCCGCTTCCCGGGTCGGGAAGAGCGAAAGGCTCTCCTCCAGGCCGGTCAGCTGGATCGGGCGCAGGGTGGCCCGGCCGGACGCGACGATCCGCACCGCGGTGGCGGTGCCGGCGTTGCGGTGGATGGTCAGCAACGCGGTCAGTCCGGGCGAGGCGAGGAACTCGACCCGGGTCAGGTCGACCACCAGCACCGGCGGCTGCTCCGCCAGCGCCTCGTCGGCGGCCTGCACGAGCGCCGGCGCGGTGGTCGTGTCCACGTCTCCGGCGACCTCGACGACCACCGCCTCACCTTCCTCCGTCCGGGCGATCCGGAACTCCCCGAACGGCACAGCGGTGGCCGAGCTTTCGAGGTGGGTGTGCTCGGTCATGTGAATTCTCCTCGCCTTCGGCAGGCACCACCGGGCTGCGGTGGGCGTGCTTGATCACGAAGGCTGTTTGCTCAACCCCGCCGTCAATCATGCCTGCCCCGGCGACACGCCGCCGTGTCAGTACCCCCTCCGCTTTCCGCCACGGCCCCGAGCAGGCAGGATGGGCGCCATGGGAGAAGGGAACGTGACCGGGGACTCACTCGACGACGCCGCCAGTTCCGCGGGATCGGTCGCGCTGGAGGCCCGGGACGGTGTCGCGGTGCTGCGTGTGGACGGCGCCCTCGACCTCGCACTCGCCCCGAAACTGCGCCAGCTGGCCGAACGGGCGGCGCGGCTGCGGCCCTCGCTGCTCGTCATCGACCTCACCGACGTCACGTTCCTGGCCTCGGCGGGCATGGCCGAACTCGTCCGGGCGCACCGCGGGCCCACCGCGTCGGCGCCGTTGCGGGTGGTGGCGAGCGGCCGGATCACCCTGCGTCCGCTGGAACTGACCCGGCTGGTCGACGAGTTCGCCATCTACCCGTCGCTGTCGGAAGCGCTGGCTGCCGAATGACGTCCCGTCCGGAGTTCGACACGGTCCTCGACGCGGTGCGCAGAGCCTTCGTCGGCGGCGACGGCGTTCCGGCGGCCACCGCGGTCCGCGCCCTCGGCCCGGCCGAGGTGCGCGCGGTGCTCGGCGACCACGTCGCGCGGGCGGTGACCGACCGCGCGGTCCTCGCGGACCTGGTGCCGGGCGAGGAGATCACGCAGGCGGTCGCCGTCGCGGCCGACGGCGGCGAGCGTGGCGCACTGGTCTACAGCACCGAGCACGTCGGCGAAGCGCCCTCGGCCGTCGCCGCCGCGATCGAAGCCGCCACCGCCGGCCTGGCCGCCACCGTCCGGCGCCTGCGTGGCGAAGCGGCGGTCGTGGACGCGCTGCACTCCACCGGCCGGGAACTGACCGCGCAGCTCGACATCGACCGGATCGTGCAGGACGCGACCGACGCCGCCACGAAGGCGACCGGAGCCGCGTTCGGCGCGTTCTTCTACAACCTGGTTGACGAGCTGGGCGAGTCGTACACGCTGTACACGATCTCGGGGGTACCGCGAGAGGCGTTCGCCCGGTTCCCGATGCCGCGCAACACCGAGGTGTTCGGTCCGACCTTCGACGGCGCCGGTACCGTGCGCAGCCCCGACATCACGAAGGACCCGCGGTTCGGGAAGAACGCGCCGCACCACGGGATGCCGGAGGGGCACCTGCCGGTGTGCAGCTACCTCGCCGTCTCGGTGATCAGCCCGACCTCCGGGGAGGTGCTGGGCGGGTTCTTCTTCGGCCACCCCGAGCCGGACCGGTTCACCGCACGGCACGAGTACCTGGCCGAGGGCATCGCCGCCTATTCGGCCATCGCGCTGGACAACGCCCGGCTCTACGAACGCGAGCGCACCCTCGCCACCGAGCTGTCCCGCAGCATGCTGCCGGTCGCCCCGCCCACCCCCGGACTCGACGTGTTCACCCGGTACGTGCCCGCGGCCACCGGGAGCAAGGTCGGCGGCGACTGGTTCGACGTGCTCCGGCTGCCGTCCGGGGCCACCGCCTTCGTCATCGGCGACGTCGTCGGCCACGGCGTCACCGCCGCGACGGTGATGGGCCAGGTCCGCACGGCCGTCCGCAGCTACGCCCTGCTGGAGCTGCCGCCGTCGGAGGTCCTGCGCAACGTCTCCGAGCTGGCCGCCGGGCTGTTCGGCGAAAGCTTCGTGACCTGCTTCTACGCGGTCCACCGGCCCGCCGACGGCACGCTGGCCTACGCGAACGCCGGTCACCTGCCCGCGATCCTGATCCGCCCGGGCGAGCCGCCCGAGCAGATCGGCGAGGCGCTGGCGCAACCGCTGGGCGTCGGTTCGGTCTTCCCGCAGCGCACCGCGGGCTTCCCGGTGGGCGCGGATCTCGTGCTGTACACCGACGGGCTGGTCGAAAGCCGCACCCGCGACCTCACCCTGGGCATCGAATGGCTGCTGGCGGGTATCCCGGGACTGCTGGCCGCCGCCGACCTGGAAACGGCTTGGGACAAGCTCGTCGACGAACTGACGCGCGGACGGCACGACGACGACATCGCCGTGATCCACGTGCACCACCGCGGAGAGGACACCCCATGACGGACCCCCTCCACCCGGACGCGCCCGCTCCGCCGACCTCGTTCCACCGGCGTGCGGCCGCGATCGCCGAAGGCCTGCCGGACCTGCGTGAAGCGCTCGCCCGGTGGCTGGACACGCAGCAGCTGAGCCTCGAGCGGCGGGAGGACATCGTCCTCGCCGGGTACGAGGCGATGGCCAACTCGGCCGAGCACGCCTACCCCGACGGGCAGCCGGGCCCGGTCGACGTCTGGGCCGAAGCGTTGCCGGGGCGGCTGACCGTGACCGTCACCGACTACGGCACCTGGCGCCCGCCGGCGGGCTCGAACGGGCTGCGGGGCCGCGGCCTGCTGCTCATCGACACCCTCGCCGACCACAGCGCGCAGATCCACCGCGACGACGGCACCACGGTCACCATGACCTGGCTGACCGCCTGACCGACGTCTTGAATGACTCATTCACTGCACCGGCGTCCCGCACACCGGGCGAGCCGGTGCCGGGGCGGGTAGGCTCCTCGCAGGCCGCGCGAACCTGGAGTGTGATGAGCGTCGGGGAAGAGGCCGGCCACCGCGCCGTGTTTCCCGGGACCGGCCGGATGGCCGCCCGGATGCGGGACTTCGACTGGGCGACGTCCCCCCTCGGCGAACCCCGCGACTGGCCGGCGAGCCTGGCGACGGCGGTCCGGATCTGCCTCACCTCCCGCTTCCCCATGATCGTCTGGTGGGGACCGGAGCTGCGCTTCCTCTACAACGACGCGTACCTGCCGCTGCTGGGCACCAAGCACCCGGCGCTGGACAAGCCGGGCGCGGAGGTCTGGGGCGAGATCTGGCACATCATCGGCCCGATGCTCGACAGCGTGATGTCCACCGGCGAGGCGACCTGGTCGGAGGACATGCTGCTGCCGATGAACCGGCACGGCTACTGGGAAGAGACGTACTGGACGTACTCCTACAGCCCGGTCTACGACGACGAAGGCGCCGTGCGGGCGGTGTTCACCGCGGTCACCGACACGACCGAGCGCGTGATCGGCGAACGCCGGCTGGCGACGCTGCGCGAGCTCGGCGCGCAGGCCGGGGTCACCCGGACCGTGGGCGAGGCCTGCGAGCTGGTCGCCGGCGTGCTGGGCCGCGCCGGCGCCGATGTCCCCTACGCCGCGATCCACCTCCGGGACGGCGACGGCGGCCTCGTGCTCGCAGCCGTCACCCCGGGCGGTGAAGGCGCGGGGGACGCGACCGCCTGGCCGCTGAAGGACGTGCTCGCCGACGGAGTCCCGCGGACGGTGTCGGACGGAGCGGTCGGCGACCTGCCGGCGGGCGGCTGGTCCACCCCGCCCACCGAGGCGATGGTGCTGCCGCTGCCGGGTGACGCCGAGGACGCGGCCACCGGCGTGATCGTGCTGGCCGCGAGCGCCGGGCGCGCGCTCGACGAGTCCTACCGGACGTTCCTCGGGCTGGTCGCCCAGCAGACGACGGCGCTGGTCAACGGCGCGATCGCCTACCAGGTCCAGCAGCAGCGCGCCGAGGAGCTGACCGCGCTGGACGCGGCGAAGACGACGTTCTTCGCCAACATCAGCCACGAGTTCCGCACCCCGCTCACGCTGATCCTCGGCCCGGCCGCCGAGCTGCGGGAAGCACTGGACGGCGCCGGCGAGCGGGTGCGTGAAGAGGTCGACGTCATCCAGCGCAACGCGCTGCGGCTGGGGCGGCTGGTGAACAACCTGCTCGACTTCTCCCGGATCGAAGCCGGCCGGATGCAGGCGCGCTTCGAGCCGGTGGACCTCGGGACGTTCACCGCGGAACTGGCCAGCGTCTTCCGCGCCGCCGTCGAGCGGGCCGGGCTCGTGTTCGAGGTCGACTGCCAACCGTCGGACGAGCCGGTGCACGTCGACCGCGGGATGTGGGAGAAGGTCGTCTTCAACTTGCTGTCCAACGCGGTCAAGTTCACCTTCGACGGCGCGATCCGGGTCACGAGCACCGTCGAGGACGGCCACGCCGTGATCGCGGTGTCCGACACCGGGATCGGGATCGACGCCGCCGAGCTGCCGAGGCTGTTCGAGCGGTTCCACCGGATCCCGTCGGCGCGGGCGCGGTCGAACGAGGGCAGCGGGATCGGCCTGGCGCTGGTGCGCGAGCTCGTCGGCATGCACGGCGGCAGCGTCACCGTGGAGAGCACGCCGGGCGCCGGGACGACGTTCCGGGTGCGGGTGCCGCTGGGCACCCGGCACCTGCCCGCCGAGCACGTCGTCGACGGGCCCACGACCGGCGAGCTCGCCGCCCAGGCCGCCGAACCGTACGTGCAGGAGGCGCTGCGCTGGCTGCCCGACACCGGCGAAGACACCCGTCCCGCGCCCGCCTCGGCGGCGGGCGCCCGGGTGCTGATCGCCGACGACAACGCCGACATGCGCGACTACCTCGTCCGGTTGCTGCGCGACGACTACGCGGTGACCGCGGTGCGCGACGGCGTCGAGGCGTTCGCCGCCGCGTGCGCCCAGCCACCCGAGCTGATCATCAGCGACGTCATGATGCCGCGGCTGGACGGGCTCGGCCTGCTCGCCGAGCTGCGCGGCGACCCGCGCACCGCCGCCGTGCCGGTCCTGCTGCTGTCGGCGCGGGCCGGGCAGGAGGCCGCCGTCGACGGGCTGGCCGCCGGAGCCGACGACTACCTCGTGAAGCCGTTCTCGGCGCGGGAGCTGCTCGCCCGCGTCCGCACGACCGTCCAGCTGGCGAGGTTGCGCACACAGCACGCCCGGTGGCGCGCGGCGATGATCGACTCACTGCAGGAAGGCTTCTTCGTCTGCGACGCCGACGGCCGGGTCGTGGAGATCAACACCGCGTTCACCGAGCTGCTGGGCTACGGCACCGGCGGGCTGCCCTACGACCCGCCGTTCCCGTGGTGGCCGGACCCCGAAGCCGAACCGGCCGCCCACCGCCAGGTCGCCGAGGCGTTCGGCGGCGCGTGGGACGAGCCCGGCGGCAGCTTCGTGCTGCCGATGCGGCACCGGGACGGGCACCGGCTGTGGGTCGCGCTCGCCTACAACCAGCTGCAGGACGACGAGGGCCGCCGACGGCTGGTCGGCACGATGCGCGACGTCACCGCCGAGCGCTACGCGGTGCAGCGCGAAAGCACGCTCGCCTCGATGAACCAGCGCCTCGCCGGGATCAGCGGGGCACCGGAGGTCCTCCGCACCGCGCTGGAGCTGCTGCGCGAGCTGTGGGACGCCCGGCGCGTCGTCGCGGTGACCTGGCCGCGCGACGGCGAACCGGAGCTCGCGTCCACCGACCCCGCCGACCGGCGCTGGGCCGACCTCACCGCCCCGCTGCGCGAAACGCTCGACCACGTCCGCTCGCTGCCCGCGTTGCACGCCACCCCGGCCGACACCGGCGCGGGCACCACCGTCGACCACCCCGGCGGCCGGCTGACGCTGTGGGTCGAGCCCGCGCCGGGCCGCCCGCTCGGCACCGAGGACCGCACGCTGCTGGCGCTGCTGGCCGGGACGCTCGCGCACGCCCTGCGCCGCGCCCACCGCGACGACCGGCAGCGGGAGGTCGCCCTCGCGCTGCAGCGCTCGATCCTCGGCCCGGCCCGGCTCCCCGACGGCTTCGCGGTGCGCTACGAGCCGGCGAACCCGCCGCTGGAGGTCGGCGGCGACTGGTACGACGTCATCGCGCTGGCCGGCGACCGGATCGGCATCGTCGTCGGCGACTGCGTCGGCCGGGGGCTCGCCGCGGCCGCGGTGATGGGCCAGCTGCGCAGCGCCTGCCGGGCGCTGCTGCTCGAAGCCAGCAGCCCGGCGCACACGCTCAGCGCGCTCGACCGCTTCGCCGGACGGCTGCCGGGTGCGTTGTGCACCACCGTGTTCTGCGGGGTGCTCGACCCGGCGACCGGCACGCTCACCTACAGCAGCGCCGGGCACCCGCCCGCCACCCTCGTGCACCGCGACGGCACGGCGGAATTCCTCGACGCGGGCGGCAGCCTGCCGCTGGCCGTCCGGGCCGGGGTGCCGCGGCCGGAAGCCACGGCGGTCGTGCCGATCGGCTCCCTGCTGATGCTCTACACCGACGGGCTGATCGAGCGCCGCAACGAGCCGCTCGACGACGGCATGGACCGGGCCACCACCGTCGCGCACGACACGCGGGACGCGGAGCTCGGCGACCTGGCGGCCGTCCTGATGGACCGGCTCCGCCCGGCGGAGGGTTACGAGGACGACGTCGCGCTGCTGCTCTACCGCCGGCCCATCCCCCCGCTGGACTTCGAGTTCGCGGCGCACCCGGACCACCTCGCGTCGACCCGCCACTGGCTGCGCGCCTGGCTGGAGAACGCCGGCCTCGATCCGGACCTCGCCCAGGACGTGCTCGTCGCGTCGGGTGAGGCGTGCGCCAACTCCGTCGAACACGCCTACCGCGACGGCAGCGGCGAGACCGCGCACCTCGCCGCCCGGCTCACCGGCGGTCACCTGGTCGTCACGGTGACCGACAACGGGCACTGGAAGCAGCCGCCGCCGGACAACCAAGTGCTGCGCGGCCGCGGCGTGCCGATGATGGAAGCGCTGGCCGACGCGGTCGCCTTCCGGCACGACGAGACCGGGACCACCGTCACGCTGGAATGGAGGATCGGTTCGTGACGACGGCACTCACGCTGGTCGGCGGCCCGGGTGACGACGGCGCCCGGGTCCTGTCCGTCACCGGGGAGATCGACATGAGCAACGCCGCGGAGTTCGGCGCGGCCCTGGACCGCGAGCTGGCGGCAGGCACCGCCGTCACCGTGGACCTCACCGCGGTGACCTACCTCGACAGCGCCGGCGTCGCGGTGCTCTTCGACCGGGCGGACGCGCACGACCTGCGGCTGGTCGCGCCGCGGCTGCTCGACCGGGTCCTGCGCGTGTCCGGCCTGCCCCAGGTCGTGAAGGTCATGATCCGCTGAACGGTTGACCGCCGGTGCACGGGGTATGCGTGCCGCAGCGACGGTACGCCGGGTGGGTTGTGCTGCCGTCCGTCGCGAGGTGGCCCCGGCGCCCAACCCACGACGTTCAGCAGTGAGCGCCGGGCCGGAGCCACCGCCCCCCTCGGTCCCGGTGTTGCCCCCGGCGCGGTCGGCGCGGGTAAGGTTTTGCCGTTCCGTTGAAGCAGCAGCGGTTCGGCACCTGCCGCAACTGTCCGGGACGGAGATGACGTCAGTGACCGGTGAGCCGATCCTCCCCGAGCACCTCGACGAGCTGACCGCCGCCATGGCGGACCTCACCGGTGCCCTGGAAACCGAACCGGCGGAAGCGGAGATCCTCGACGCCGTCTGCGCCGAGGCCGTCCGGGCCGTCCCCGGCGCCGACATGGCCAGCATCACCGCGATCCGCGACGGCGAGCCGACGACGGCGGCCTGCACGGACGAGCGCGCCGTCGAGATCGACCGGGCCCAGTACGCGGCGGCCGCCGGTCCCTGCCTGCAGGCCGCGGAAACCGGCGAGGTCGTCCGGGTGCCGCTCGCCACGGCCGGGCTGGAGTGGCCGGAGTTCACCGCACGGGCCCGGGAATTCGGGGTCGGCAGCTACCTGGCCGCGCCGCTGCGCGTCGACGACCGCCTGTCCGGGGCGCTCAACCTCTTCGGCTACGGCGACCACGGCTTCGCGGAGACCGACTCACGGCTGCTGCGGCTCTACACGACGGTCGTCTCGTTCGGGCTGCGCACGACGCGGCGCTACCACCACGCCCGGCAGCGGGCCATCGAGCTCGAAGCGGCGATGCGGTCGCGGGCGGTGATCGAGCAGGCCAAGGGGATCCTGATGGCCGTGCACCGGATCAGCGCCGACGACGCCATGAAGCGCCTGGTCACCGAATCGCAGCGGACCAACGTGAAGCTCCGGGACATCGCCGCGCGGTTCGTCGAAGACCTGTCTTCGGCCGGGTCGCCCTGAACCTCAGGCGGTGCGGCGGGCCGGGAACGGCCAGGTGAGCGTGATGACGGTGCCGCCGTCGGTCGTGCGGAGGTCGAGGCCGTCGACCAGGGCCTGGATCAGGCGCAGCCCGCGGCCACCGTCCGCGCGTTCTTCGAGGGTCGCCCACCGGCCCTGGTCGGCGACGGTGACGGTCAGCACGTCCCGGTCGATCCGGGCGCGGATGTCGATCAGCCCGGGCCGGCCGTGGTAGGCGTGGTCGAGCACGTTGGCCATCGCTTCCCAGCAGGCGAGCACGACATCGTCGGCCTGGCGCCCGACCTCGTCACCGGCGCGCCGCCGCAACCAGGACACCAGGTGCCGGCGCAGGCTCGGCAGCGTGCGTGGCGAAATCGTGCCGCGGTACCGCCAGCCGTCCGATTCCAGCTCTTCCACGTTCACCTCCTCGGGGGACATCTGGTTTGCTACCCACGGGTTCGGATTCTCAATCACCGGTAATGGCTTCCCCTGGCGCCGTTCGGACCTGGTGCGTCCCGGCCCGCCGTGGTCGGATGGGCGGATGATTCGGTCGACGTCGTCCGTGGTGCTGTGCGCGGTGCTGGCCGCGGCCCTCTTGCCCGCTGTTTCCGAGGCGGCCGCCGCGGCGCCGGGACCGGGCGCCGTCTCCCACTTCGGCCTGGCCCGCAAGGACTGCCTGGGCACCGCGCGCAACACCACGAGCAAGGCGTGGTTCACCGTGGCGGGTGGTGTGCTCTCCGACGTCTACGCGCCGGTGATCGACAACACGAACGTCGAAACCCTGCAGTTCGCCGTCACCGACGGGCGCAGCTTCACCGATCTCCAGACGCGGGACATGACCTACACGGTCCGCACGAGCGCGGGCGGGATGGCGTGCGAAGTGACGTCGACCCCGCGCAGCGGCCGGTACCGGCTGGTCACCGAGTACCTGGCCGACCCGGCCCGGACCGGCGTGCTCATCCGCACCCGGCTGGAGCCGCTGAAGGACTCCGGTCGCGACCTGAAGGTCTACGTGCGGTTCGACGCGAGTCGCCAACGTTCGGCTCGCCGCTGGGCGCCCAGCTGCTGACGATCTACGGCCACGACCCGGCCGCGACGGCGACGTCGACCGCGGCGCCGTTCCCGAGCCGGGCGTACACGATTGCGGCGCAGGACGCGTGGAGCCGGCGCATCGAGGTCCAAGGCTTCGCGGACCCGGCGCTCGTCGATGCTTCGGGTGCTTCGCTGGCCACGCCGTCGGTGCAGGCTTCGCAGGCAACGCGGTACATCACGGTCAGCGTGGCGAAGGCGGCCTTCGGGACGCCGGGGCCGGGCTGGACGTTCGCCGTGGTGCTGACCGGGCAGGACGGCAACTCCCCCGACCAGGCCCGGCCGTTCACGCCGACGGCGGGTCAGTACACGTTCGGCCTGTGCCCGGCCGGCGGGACGGCACCGATCTGCGCGGCGGACCCGGCCACGGCCCCGAAGGCGTTCGACGTGCTGACGCCGTCCGGCGTGGACCAGAAGCTGGAGCTGGACCCGACCCGGGGTCCGGTTTCGGTGCGCGGGGTGCCCGTGGGCTGACAAGCTGGACGCCATGATCGACGACTTCGCGAAGACCTACCTGCACGGTGACCTGCGTGAGATCCGCGAGGAGATGGTCGGGAAGCTCGACGGGCTCGGCGAGTACGACATCCGCCGTCCCCTGACCACGACCGGTACCAACCTGCTCGGCCTGGTCAAGCACCTGACCCTGACCGAGGCCCGGTACTTCGGCGAGATCTTCGGCAGGCCGTTCCCCGAGCCGCTGCCCCGCTGGGACGACCTGACCGTGCGCGGCACCGACATGTGGGCGACCGAGCACGAGACGCGCCAGGAGATCATCGACCGCTACCGCCGGGCCTGGGCCCACGCCGACGCGACGATCACCGAGCTGCCCGTCGACGCGCCCGGCCACGTCCCCTGGTGGCCCCGGCCGGACGTGCTGCTGTTCAACATCCTGGTCCACGTGCTCACCGAGACCAACCGCCACGCCGGCCACGCGGACATCCTGCGCGAGCAGCTCGACGGCGCCCTGGCCACCGACGGCCACCGCGACGCGGAGCACTGGGCGGCCCGCCGCACGGAGGTCGACCGGGCCGCCCGGGCCGCCACCGGCCGGACGCAGTGAATGACTCATTCCTGGCGTCCGGCGTCAGGAATGAGTCATTCACTGCATCCGGGGCGCGGGCGGTGGTCAGGTCACCATCGGGTGTTCGGGGGCATCATCGAGGAGACATCCAGGCATACCTCCGGTGAGCGACGGATGAACGTCAGGTGTGCGCTAACCTGCCGCTCATGATCCGGCCGCGCGCGCCGGCACGTCGAGGAGTCGATCTCGTGCAACCGAACCTGGGGCCAGGCGAAGACTTCCAGCTCCTGCTCGAGCGGCAGGTCCGGGAGATGCAGTCGAAGGCCGCGGCGCTGAACGAAGCGCTTTCCTCGGCCGGGGCGACGGTCCGCACCCGCGACGGCTCGGTCACCGTGACCCTCGCCCCGAACGGCGCGCTCACGAACCTCGAGCTCGGGTCCCGGGCGTGCGAGCTGGGCCCGGCGCGGCTGACCGCGGCGATCATGAGCGCGGTGCGGGACGCGCAGCGCCAGACAGCCCGCGCCGTCGCGGATTCCTTCGCGACCATCAACGGCGACGGCGAGTCGACCGCCATGGTCCGGTCCTTCCTGCCGCCGGACCCGCCGCCGGACGGGGACTTCGCGGCGCCGGAGAGCGCCGAGGCTGCCCCACCGCCGCCTGCTCCCCCGGTTCCCCCGGCGCCGCCGTCCGCGCCGCGCCGCCGTCCTGCGGCCGACGACCGCGCCGACGACGAATCGAACCCCTGGTGACCGGCGGCGGCTTCCGCGTCTCTTCGGAGCCACTGGCGGAGTTCGGCAAGCACCTCGACGAGCTGCAGAAGAACCTGCAGAGCACCGCGGACCTCGTCGGCGGCATGGTCTGCGACCCCGGCATGTTCGGCATCAACCCGGCGTGCCAGCTGATGGCCGCCAGCGCGAGCACCTGGACCGACAAGGCGCACCACCAGTTCGGCGAGTACGCCAAGACCATCGGCGAGTTCGCCGACAAGGTCACCGAGGCGGCGAAGCGCTACCAGTCGGGCGAAGAAGACGCCGTGAACTCGATCGTGAGGTTCGGATAGTGGGCGACGACTACCGGAGCAAGGACGTCAGCCTCCACGGTTCGGACCTGTTCAACAGCGACAACGCCTCGGCCGGCGCGGGCTTCTTCGAGGCGGCCATCGGCCTGGACAAGGCCGTCAAGGAGCACGACAAGGTCGCGATCGGCATCGGCTCGGCGGGCATGGCGCTGGAGACGATCGGGCTCGTGCTGGACCCGATCGGCAGCCTGCTGACGGCCGGGATCGGCTGGCTCATCGAGCACATCACGATCCTGCGGTGGCCGCTGGACATCCTGATGGGCGACCCGATCGGCATCGCGGCGGCGAGCGAAGCGCTCACGGCGGAGAAGAAGAAGCTGGAGCAGTGGTCGGCCGACCACCAGCAGGCGCTCGACAAGCTGCTGGAGGAGTGGAGCGGGCAGGCCGCGGACGCGTTCAAGAAGGACATGGACGCGGTCACCGACCAGTTGGGTGCCCTCGGCGGCTACCTCGACGAGGCCGGCAAGAACATGAAGATCGCCGGCGGCATCGTCGGCGCGTTCCGCGGCATCCTCCGCGACCTGATCGCCATGCTCCTGGCGACGATCATCAAGGGCGCCCTGATCGCGGCGGCACTGGCCCCGGTGACGTTCGGCGCGTCGATCGCGATCTTCATCGGCACGACGATCGGCACGGTGGCCACGGCGCTGGGCAAGATCGGTGCGAAGCTGGCCCAGCTGGCCAAGAAGCTGGGCGACCTGCTGCAGGCGCTGACGAAGCTGGGCAAGGCCGGCGACGACCTGGCGGCGGCCAAGCCCCCGACGAGCAGCCTGACGCCGACGCCCACCCCGAAGCCGGACGCCACCCCGGCCCCGAAACCCGACCCGAAGCCTTCGTCGGCGACTCCGGACCCGAAGCCGGAGACCACTCCCTCGTCGGCCACACCCGAACCGAAGCCCGAGCCCAAGCCGGACCCCGCGCCCGAGCCCAAACCGGAACCGAAGCCGGAACCCGCACCCTCGTCCTCGTCGGCCACCCCGGACCCGAAACCCGACCCCAAACCGGACCCCAAGCCCGACACCACACCCTCGTCGGCCACACCCGAACCGAAACCGGAACCCAAGCCGGACCCCACCCCCGATCCCAAACCGGAACCGAAGCCGGAACCCGCACCCTCGTCCTCGTCGGCCACCCCGGACCCGAAACCCGACCCCAAACCGGACACCACTCCCTCGTCGGCCACACCCGAACCGAAGCCCGAGCCCAAGCCGGACACCACGCCCGAGCCGAAGCCGGAACCCGCGCCCTCGTCGGCCACCCCGGAGCCCAAGCCCGACCCCGCCCCGGACCCGAAGCCGGACACCACTCAGTCCACTCCGGACCCGGCACCGACACCCGACCCCAAGCCGCACAAGCCGTTCACCGACCAGATGACCGACGTCATCAAGACCAAGCTGTCCCAAATAGACGGTGTGACGCCCGAGATCATGCAGAAGTTCGACAAGATCAGCAACTTCTCCGTGCACGAGCTCGGCAAGCTCTTCGGCAAGGAAGGCGCGGAAAAGTTCGAGTCGGCCATCAAGGTCATGACCGACCCGTGGTTCGGCAAGTCGGGCCTGGCCGGCAAGACCGTCGTCGACATGATCAAGGGTGTGCCCGCCAGCATCGGCAACGTCACCGGCGGGGACGACGACAGCTAGCCGAGCGGGTCCAGCCCGGTCAGCGCCACGCTTTCCGTCCACAACCGCGCGGCGGCCGTGTCGTCGGCCAGGTTCGCCCACCGGCGTTCCGGCCGCGGCCGCCCGCGCAGGCCGAACACGCGCGGGCCCCACAGCTGGCCGCCCTCGACGTCCGGGTCGAGGACCGCGCGCACCGCGGGCCGGGCCCCGGCGTCCTTGCCCTGCAACAGCATCCGGGCCGGGAGCCCGCGCAGCCACGCGCCGGTGGTGCGGGTGTGCACCGGCGGCCGCGACGGTGTCAGCGAGTCGAGCGCGCCGCCGGGGTGGGCGAGCACGCTGAGCTGCGCGGAGCCCGCGGCCCGCAGCCGCCGGTCGAGTTCGAGCGCGAACAGCATCTGGGCCAGTTTGGACCGCTCGTAGGCCCGCTTCGGGTGGTAGTCGCACGAGCTCTGGAGATCCGCGAAGTCGAGATGAGCCGACTTCGCCGCGAAGCTGCCCATGGTGACGATCCGGGCGGCCGGGGCCAGCACCGGCCGCAGCCGGGCGATCAGCGCGAAGTGGCCGAGGTGGTTGGTGCCGAACATCAGCTCGTGCCCGTCCGCGGTCTCCCGCCGTGGCGGCGCGTCGAGCGCGACGCCGGCGTTGCACAGCACGGCGTCCAGCACACCCACGTCCGGTTCGAGGGAGGCCAGGTCGGCCAGGTCCAGCCGGACGTGCCCCACCTTCGCCCCGGCGACTCGCGAGCGGATCGACGCGGTCGCGGCCTGCGCCTTGGCCGGGTCGCGGCTGCCGATCACCACGTCCGCGCCCGCCGAAGCCAGCTGCTCGGCGGCGAAGTAGCCGATCCCCGCGTTGCCCCCGGTCACCAGCACCCGCATCGCCGCACCCTCCCCGTGCCAAGCTGTCCGTCGTGGACAACGCTACCGACGAACCGGCCCGGGCCGGGTACCGGCGGTCGGCCGGGTCGCCCCGCGGCGAGGCCCGGCGCCGGGAACTGCTGGCGAAGATCACCGACGACGTCGCCGAGAACGGGCTCGTCGACTTCTCGCTGCGAAGGGCCGCGCGGGCGGCCGGAACGACCCACAAGGTGCTGCTCTACCACTTCGAAGGCGTCGAAGACCTGCTGCGGCAGGTGGTTTTCGCGCTGCGGGAGCGGCGGATCGGCAACGCGCTGACGGCCGTCGCCGCGGAATCGCCCACGCTCGCCGGCCGCGTCCGGGCCGCCTGGGCCAGCCTCCGCGACGAGGAGACGCAGCTGCGGCGCGTCCTCGACCAGGCGATGGGCCTGGCGATGTACGACCCGGGCCGGTACGCCGCGCTCGGCCGCGGCGCGTCGCAGCAGTACCTGCCGACGCTGGTGTCGTTCTGCCCGCCGCACTGGCCGGAGCGGCGCAAGCTCGAGGTCGCCGAGATGATCCTCGCGACGCTGCGCGGTTTCCTGGTGGATCTGCTGACCAGCCCGGACGGCGAAGGCGCGGAGGCCGGCGTCGCGGCCCTGCTGCGGGCGGTCGAACGGGAGGAAGCGGCTCCCTGAGCCTCGACAGTTTGCGAACCACGTGGTTCACTTCTGCCCGGGGGGGGACGTCACTGGGAGGCTGGCATGCAGGTCGCGCTGTCCGCGGGCACCGTCGAGTACACCGACACGGGCGGGACGGGTCCGGCCGTCGTCTTCGTCCACGGCCTCCTGATGGACGGCTCACTCTGGGACGGCCCGGTCGCCGCCCTCGACGGCCTGCGCTGCGTCGTCCCGACGCTGCCGTTCGGCGCGCACCGGCACCCGATGCGGGACGGCGCCGACCTGTCGATGCGGGGACTCGCGCGGTTGCTCGGGGAGTTCCTGGAGCGGCTCGACCTGCGGGACGTCACCCTGGTCGGCGTCGACACCGGCGGCGCGCTGGTGCAGCTGCTCATGACGGAAGACGCCCCGCGGGTCGGCCGGGTCGTGCTCGCTTCATGCGACGCGTTCGACAACTTCCCGCCCGGCCTCACCGGCAAAACGCTGTTCCTGGCCGGGAAACTGCCGCCCCGCCTGTTCGGCGTGTTCGTGCAGCAGCTGCGGCTGCGCGCGGTGCGGCGGCTCCCGATCGCGTTCGGGTGGCTGACGAAGCGCGGGGACGCGGCCACGGCCCGCTGGCTCCGGCCGCTGCTGAGCCAGGCCGGCGTCCGCCGCGACACGGTCCGCGTCCTGCGGGCGGCCGCCGCGACACCGGACATCCTCCGGGAAGCGGCCGAACGGCTCCCAGGCTTCGACCGGCCGGCGCTGGTCGTCTGGGCCACCGAAGACCGCGTGATGCCGCTCGAGCACGGCCGCCGCCTGGCGGCCCTGCTGCCCAAGGGGCAGCTCGCCGAGGTGGCCGACAGCTACACGCTGCTGCCGCTCGACCAGCCGGTGGAGTTCGCGCGGCTGGTCCGGGAGTTCACAGCCGGCTGAGGCCGTGCAGGATGCGTTTCATCAGGTCCATGCTCGGCCGGTTGCCGTTGCCCTTCTTCGCGGTGTGCACGGCGACGAGCCCGCGGTCGGCGAGGTCGGAGAGCAGGACCCGCGCCACGCCGAGCGGCAGCCGCCGCCGCGCGGCCACCTCGGCCACGGACTGCGAAGTGCAGCACAGCACGCAGATTTCCGACTCCTCCGCCGTGCTGTTGCGCGTCATGGCCCGCCCGCGCGGCGTGGTCGAGACGAGCGTCTCGACCGGGAGGTCGCGCGTCGGGCGCGTCCGGCCGTGGGTGCGGAAGTACGGACGGACAAGCCCCGCCGCCCCTCCGTCTTCGAGCGCGGTCCCCCAGTGCACAGCCAGCTCCTCACGGCGATTAATCCTTGTAGGCGATTATTCGACACCGTGATCGACTCCACCGCAATCGTCCGAACAGGCTAACGGACGGTAAACTGCAGGTCGGAGCAGCGCCGTTGACCGACACCACTCCGAGGGAGGAAGGTCATCCAGGCGGATTATCAGTGTTCTGACAACTCCGCCGGCTTCGGCGCCTTCCGGCGGCGGACCCGCAGCCTGCGCAGCCAGGCCCGCGCGGCGGCGAACTCCTGCTGGACCTCGGCGATGCGTGCGCGGAGGTAGGCGTCGGAAATCATCTCGGGGCTCCCCTCGGTCGTCCGTGCCGTCACGGTGCGCGGGGGCCGTTGGGGAAATCTTGAACAGACCTTGCCAGGGTGTCGCGGATCCGCTACGCCTGAGGCGAGGGAGGGTGGCGTGGTGGATTTGCGGGTGCTGGGGCCGGTCGAGGTCCTGGCCGGTGGCACCCGGCTCGACATCGGGCACGCGCGGCAGCGTGACGTGCTGGCGGTGCTGCTCCTCGACGTCGGCCGGGCGGTCCCGGTCGACCGCCTGGTCGACCGCGTGTGGGGCGAGCGGCCGCCCCGGCAGCCGCGGAACTCGCTGTACGCCTACGTCTCGCGGCTGCGGACGCTGCTGGGTGCGCTGGACGGCGTGACGATCGAGCGGGAGAGGGACGGCTACGTCCTCGTGGCCGACCCGCAGACGGTGGACGTCCACCGGTTCGAGAGCCTCCTGCAGCAGGCGAAGAAGACAACGGACGACCACACCGCGCTCGCCCTGTACGACGAAGCACTGGCGCTCTGGCGCGGGACGCCGCTCAGCGAGCTGGACTCGCCGTGGGTGGCCGAGGTCCGCGCTGCCCTGGAGCGCAAGCGGGAGACGGCCGTGCTCGACCGTGACGACCTGCGGCTGCGCACCGGCGCCCACGCCGCCGTGCTCGCCGAGCCTGCCCCGGACGCCGGCGAACGGGCGGCGGCCCAGCGGATCGAGGCGTTGTTCCTCGACGGGCGTCCGGCCGACGCGCTCCGGGAGTACGAAGAGGTCCGGTCGCGCTTGGCCGACGAGCTCGGCGCCGACCCGGGTCCGCGGTTGCGCGGCCTGCACGAGCGGATCCTGACCGGCGGCGGCCCGGAACCGCGGCAGCTCCCGGCCGCGGCGCCGTCGTTCTCCGGACGTGCGGCCGAGCTGGCGGCGCTCGACCGCCTGCTGGCCCCGGACGGCGCGGTCGCGGTGATCTCCGGCGCGGGCGGCCTCGGGAAGACGTGGCTGGCGGTGCGGTGGGCGACCGACCACGCGAGCCGGTTCCCCGACGGCCAGCTGTACGTCGACCTGCACGGCTTCGACCCGGCGCACGAGCCGGTGCCGGCCGAGCGCGCGGTCCGGGGGTTCCTCGGCGCGCTGGGTGTCGCACCGGCGTCGCTCCCGCCGGAGCCGGACGGGCAGGCGGCGCTCTACCGCAGCCTGACGGCCCGGCGCCGGCTGCTGATCGTGCTCGACAACGCGCAGGACACCCGGCACGTGACGCCGTTGCTGCCCGGCGGGTCGTCGTGTTCGGTCCTCGTCACCAGCCGGCACGAGCTGGGCGGCCTGCTCACCACGCACGGCGCTCGCGCCTTGCCGCTGCGCACCCTCGACGAGGGCCAGGCGCGGGAACTGCTGGCGCACCGGCTGGGCGCCGCCCGCTTGGCCGCGGAACCCGAGGCGGTGCAGGACATCCTCGCCCGGTGCGGCGGAATGGCGCTGGCGCTGGCCATCGTCGCGGCGCGCGTCGCGGCCCACCCGGACCGGCGGCTGGCCGCGCTGGCGGCCGAGCTGCGCGAAAGCCGGCTGGACGCCCTGGACACCGGGGAGCTGACGGCGAGCCTGCGCGCGGTGTTCGACGCGTCCTATCGTGCCCTGCCCCCGGCCGCCGCAACGGCCTTCCGCCTCCTCGGCCTGGTCCCCACCGAGGACATCGGCCGCGCGGCCGCGACGGCCCTGCTCGGCGACGCGCGGGCAGTGCGCGTGCTGTGCGCGGCCCGCCTCCTGGAGGAACACCAGCCGGGCCGTTTCCGCATGCACGACCTGGTCAAGCTGTACGCGGCCGAGCTCGTCGCCGCCGACGACCCCGCCACCCGCCTGGCCGCGTCGACCAGGCTGTTCGACCACTACCTGAGCTGGGCCTCGGCGGCGATGGACCGGTTTTCCCCGCACGAGCCCTACGTGCGCCCGCGGGTGGACGGCCCGCGTCCCGACTTCGCGGAAGTCCAGTCCGACCGAGCCTGGCTCGACGCCGAGCGGGCGTCGATGCTGGCGTTGGCGACGAGCGCCCCGGAGGCGCTGGCGGACCACGTCGTCCGCTTGGCAGCAACGCTGTGGCGCTACCTGTACGTCGCGGCGCACCACAACGAGGCGCTCACCCTCCACACGACCGCCCTCGCGCTGGCCACGCCCGGCACGAAGGAGTGGGGCTTCGCGCAGCACGCGGTGGGCATGACCTTGATCTTCCTGGGCCGGTTCGACGCGGCCGCCGCGCATCTCGAGCAGGCGCTTCCCCTGGCGTTGCGGCTTCGGAACGATCTGCTGGAGAGCATGACCCGCAACAGCATCGCCACGATCGAGGACATCCGAGGCCGCCGCCCGGAGGCTCGCAGGCAGTACGACGCGGCCTTGGCCGCAGCGCGCCGGACGGGGTATGCGCTGCTGGAGGGAATCGCGTTGTGCAACATGGGAGAGCACCACCGCTGGTGCGGCAACCACCAGGAGGCGGCGAAGTACCTGCACCAGAGCGGCCGCATAGCGGAAGACCTCGGTTCAGCAGGCCTGGGTGGTCCGGTGTTGGCGGCGCTGGGCAGCGCGTATGCGGGGTTGGGCCGCCCGGAGGACGCTGACGCGTATTTCCGCCGTGCGCTGGAGTACGCCCGAGAGGGCGGAAACACGAACCTCGAGGTGACGGCACTGAACGACTTCGCGGCGACGAAGTCTGGTTCTGAGGCGATTCCGTTGTACGAGAAGGCTTTGGCGCTGGCGCGCCGGGCTGGTCACCTTCGTGAGCAGGCCTTCGCGCAGCACGGGCTGGGAGTGGCGCACCGGGCAGCGGGGAACGACGCCGAGGCCGTGGCTCACCTGGAGGCGGCTTTGGTGGCGTATACGGAGTTGGGGGCGCCGGAGGCCGAGGAGGTGCGCGCCCTGCTGGCCGAGAGCTGAGGCGGTGGCTGCCTTCATCCGGCCAGGTACGCCGCCACCCGGATCCGCAGACCGCGGATGTGCGGCAGCGCGATGGTGAACGCCGTCGCCGGGCGATAGCCGGGCCACGGGTCGCCGTGGGTGCAAGGGCCGGCGAAGTAGACGAAGCCGTCCTCATCGTCGTAGCGGCCCGGCGTCCAGACCGCCGTGTCACCCTCGTGACGAGCCCGGGCGATCCAGTAAGCCTCATGCTTCATGACACGCCTCAGCTGCCCGGCGAACCCCGCCAACTCCGCTTCCGGCAGGCCGAGACCGCGTCCGCTCCACACCCGGGGCGTGCGTTCCGACGTGCGTGCCGGGCAGCCGAACGTGACTGCCGTGGCCGTGTACTGCCGGGTCCAGCGGGCGTTTTCGGGGCCTGCGCGGCGAAATCGGGTCCGCCGGTGAGTTCCAGCGTCATGGGGGAACGATGGTCGATCAAGCGGTGACGGGTACCGCCGCGCGGGTGTCGACGACGGCTCACATGCTGTATACAGTATCCAGTAGCCTGGCAGAGGAGGCCGCTTTGTACACAGTCACCAACCCGGCGACGGGCGAGCTGGTCGACGAGATCCCGAACGCGGCCGACGCGGAGGTCCGCGTCGCGATCGATCAGGTGCACCGCGGGTATGCGGCCTGGCGGGCCCGGCCGGTCGCCGAGCGGGCCGCGATCGTGCTGCGTGCGGCGGAGCTGTTCGCCGAACGCGCGGACGAGCTCGCCGCGATCATGACCCTGGAGATGGGCAAGCGGATCAACGAAGGCCGCGGCGAAGTGGGCGTCGTCGCGGACATCTTCCGGTACTACGGCGAGCGCGGTCCGGACCTGCTGGCGGACGAGCCCCTGACGCTCCGCGGCGGCGAGGCGGTGCTGACGAAGGAGCCGATCGGCGCGCTGCTGGGCGTGATGCCGTGGAACTTCCCGTGCTACCAGGTCGCCCGGTTCGTGGCGCCGAACCTGGTGCTGGGCAACACGATCCTGCTGAAGCACGCGTCGATCTGCCCGCGGTCGGCGGTCGCGATCGAGTCGGTGCTGCGGGACGCCGGGGTGCCCGCGGACGCGTACGTGAACGTGTTCGCGTCGAGCCGTCAGGTCCCGTGGATGCTCGCGGACCCACGCCTGGCCGGGGTGTCGCTCACGGGCAGTGAGCAGGCGGGCATCTCGGTGGCGGCCGAGGCCGGCCGGAACCTCAAGAAGTGCGTCCTGGAACTGGGCGGCTCCGACCCGCTGATCGTCCTGGACACCGACGACCTGGACGAAACGGTCAAGATCACGGCCACGGCCCGCATGCGCAACGGCGGCCAGTCCTGCAACGCGCCGAAGCGCATCATCGTCCTGGGCGAGCTGTACGAGGAGTTCGCCGACCGGTTCGCCAAGCGCGTGACGGAGTACTACGTCCCGGGCGACCCGGCGGACCCGTCGACAACCCTCCCCCCGCTCGCCTCAACGTCGGCGGCCGACGAAGTGGCGGGCCAGATCGAGACAGCGATCCGCGAAGGGGCAACCCTGCGCGCGGGCGGCCGCCGGGTTCCGGGCCCGGGCGCGTATGTGGAGGCCACGGTCCTGACGGACGTGACACCGGAAATGGCGGCGTACCACGAGGAGATCTTCGGCCCGGTGGCGCTGCTGTTCTGCGCGTCGTCGGAAGCCGAGGCGATCGAGCTGGCGAACGACACGCCTTTCGGACTGGGGGCGAGCGTGTTCGCCACCGACCGAGCGCGCGCGGCGCGTGTGGCGCGGGGGATCGAGGCGGGGATGGTGTACGTGAACAAGTCGGGCGGGTCGGAGGCGGATCTGCCGTTCGGGGGGATCAAGCGGTCGGGGATGGGGCGGGAGCTGGGAGCTTTGGGTATCGAGGAGTTCATGAACAAGAAGCCCATCCGGCTCTGACGGGTTAGCCTGGCCGCCGCTCAGTGAGTCGGCTAGGAGCCTCCGATGAAAGACGAGTACGCGCACCCTCGCGCGGGTATCGAGTTCGACTGGCTCGCAGTCGACTCCTCCGGCGCTCTTGCCGTGCTCACTTCCGCCGGCTACGGCCCGGTTCCCAAGGCAGTCAGCGAGCACGCTGAGGCCGTCGACGCGGCGCTGGAACGGATCAACACCTGGCCCCAGGTGGGTGACTCCATCAGTCAGCCCAGCGAAACCGGTGATTACACCGACTGGCGGGATCTCGCGGCCCGAGGCTTCTACGCCTACGACTGGAAGGACTCATCCGGGCCGTACGTACGGCTCGCAGTACCCACGACACCGCTCACAGTCGACAACCTGACTGACACAGGGATCATGCAGATCGTCGTCCTGGCCAGGTTCACAGTCGACTTCGCCTCGGCCACCCGGCTTACCCTCACCGACCTGGACGACGATTGCCGCACATGACTTGCGGCAGGCGCCGCATCGGTCCGAGATATACCGTCGACCGGAGGTGACCTTCAGATGAAACCAGCCACCGCCGGCGCGATCGCCGCAGTAGTCAGCGGCATCCCCTCGACCGCCCACGCGCTCCTCACCGGCACCGACGTCCTGGCGGCCACCAAAGCGGCGGGCACCCTCCTGCCCGGCCGCCGCAACCGGCCCGGCATCGCCGCCGGGCTGATCGCGCACCTCCTCGTCTCCGCCGCCTGGACCACGGTGCTCACCGCGCTCTCGCGGCGCCACCCGCTCAGGGCCGGTGGTGGCGCCGCCGCGGGACTGGCCATCGCGGCGCTGGATCTCGGGATCGCGGCCCGCGCATACCCCGCCGTGCGGGTGTTGCCGCGCGGGCCGCAGATCCTGGATCACCTCGTGTTCGGTACCGTCGCCGGCGCGCTGCTGGAACGCACCCGTCAGGAAACGACTTCGACGACGTCACCCGGGTGCAGCGAGTTGTAGAACGTCACCGCGGCGTCGTGCGAAAGGTGCACGCACCCGTGGGACTTGGCCTTCAGGCTGCCCTGGTGGAACGCGACCCCGGTGGTGGTGAAGAACACCGAGTACGGCATCGGCCCGTTGAACTGCTTGCTGTAGTGGTCGATGTCCTTGTACTGCACGTGGAACTTCCCCAGCGGGGTCGGGTACTTCGGCAGCCCCACGGTGATCGGGACGCCGCCGTAGGTGACGTTCCCGGCGCCGTCGGTCAGCCACGCGGTATTCGAACTGCGCTGGACGCAGGCCTTCGCTTCGGCACTGCACGGCGTCGACGCCGCTTCGGCCGTACCCGCGAACGCCACGGTCCCCGCCATCGCGGCGACCCCGCCCAGAAGTGCGATCATCCTCCGGTTCATCGTGTGCCTCCCGTTGTCGTTCGGCTACCCAACGAGAGTGCCCACTCGGGCGATCTTCGAATCACTCCTGGGGCTGCGAAAGCCGAAGGAACTCAGTCTGCTCCCGGTCGTAGCGGCGAGTCAGGCCGTTTCCGTAGCGGTCCCACCAGTTCTGCGTGTGGCCGCCCTGGGTGGTCGTCGTCCCGCCGTAGACCTGCCGGTCGTACTCGACGCGGGCGTCGCGGAACTCCTGCTGGAACTGCTCCGGCGTCAGGCCCTGGACGTGCTGGATGGTCGCGTCGCTCAGCGTCCGGGAGCTGCGCACGATGTCCTCGCCCGCCATGTGGTTGAGGATCGCGCGCACGCCGCCGGCGCCGCGCATGTGCGCGCCGGACATGATCGCCGCCTGGGTGCCGGGATCGGTGAAGTTGAGCGCGCCGGCCGTGCGCGCGTTCGCGGTCATCAGGTCGGCGACGACCGCGCGTTCCTCGGCGCTGCCGATCCCGTACTGCTCGCGCGCGGCGATGATCCGGTCGTAGCCGTTGTGCATGTTCTGCCGGAAGCCGTAGGCCTCGGGCACGCCCCCCTGCTCCCCCGTCGCGCCTTCGGACCGCATGATCGAGTCGACGACCCGGGGGTCCAGCTGCTGCGGCGCCGCCACGGCGGCGGCACCTCCCCCGGTCTGCCCACCGCCGCCGTAGGCCTGGGCGACGTCGGAGTCGGCGGCGCGGTAGCCGTCCGCGGCCGTCTGGACGTTCTGGTTCACGTTCGTCAGGAGGTGCAGCAGTTTCTGCAGGGCGCTGCCCAGCGTCGAGTGCAGGGCCGAGTTCGCGGCCGCGACGCCGCTGCCGATCCCGGCGAAGGACAACGCGTCGAGCACCAGGCCTTCCAGGTCGCGGGTGGCCGAGAGGAAGGACGACCCGACGTCCTCGACCGCGCGGACGACCGACCCCATCTCCGCCGTTTCGGCGCGGTAGGCCCCGGCACTCATGGTTTGCTCCCTCCGGACACCGGCTGTTCGCGTCGAGGGTTCCCCACCGCGCCACCCCGGTCCACGGCCGAATTACCCACTGGTCACGGCAGGACTGCCCACACCGGCGCTAAGGTCGGGAGATGAGCAAACCCGACGGCGACCCGAACGTGGTCGAGGGCGAGATCGTCGACGACACCCCCACCGCGGCACTGGCGATCCCGTCGCCGCCGCTGCCGGACCCGGACTACAGCGAGGGCGGCGTGCCCAGCTTCGACTTCGTCCGCGACAAGATCGAAAACCGGTACACCAGCTCGCTCGGCTCGGTCGACGTCGCCGGCCTCGGCACCGAGAACACCGCCGAGGCTCTCGACAAGAAGATCGCCGACCGCGACCAGGCGGCGAAAGACCGGCTGGCCGAGATCCGCCGCTCGATGCGCGGCGAGTGAGTGTCGGTGAGTGACCGCCCGCTCACCGGCTCAGCCGTGATCATGGCCGGCGAGGCCCCTACGTCCTTGCCGCGCCGGTGGCGGCCGGAGTTTCGAAATGGGGGATTCCCAGCCGCCGCACGATGACCTCGCTGGCGTTGCGTCCGCCCGATTTCCGCACGAGAACCACCAAGTATTCGAAGTAAACGAGGAAGCCGACCGGCGCGTCTACCGGGCACACGCGTTCCCGGTAAACGCGTTCCGCCACGATGTAAGGCTGCAGCAGGTACCAGACGCGCATGATATGCGTCCCCAAGGCGCTCACGATGACGTCTTTCTCTATCATGCCGAAAGCCAGGAGAACGCCCAAGTAGTCAAATAAGTAACAAACCGTATACACGCTGTCGCGATATTTCGACGACAGGGCTTCGATCCCCTCTCGCTCGGAAGGTTCCTCGTCTATTCCGGCCAGCACCGTGGTCAAGTGCCCACGGAATTCCACCGAGCGGACCTGCTGAAAGATTTCAGTCGTCACACGGAGAGAATTCGCCTTGAGCAAAGACCGACTGTTTCGACGGGTGGCCCAGATTGCCACCCCGACAGCGCCGATAGAAGCCATCAGGGAAATCCAGGAGACCAGGATGTTCATCATCGACCGACCCCATCTCGTGCAGCACCACATCTGATCACCAGTAATCGACGGCAAGCTCGAAAAGTAAAGAAGGATGCCGGATTCGTGATGAAACAGTCCTGACCTCGACACTCAAGCAACGGGCACAAGGTACGTAGGGTTTCTCTTCGCAAGTTTCGGAGGCACAGCGCGCGTCGTGCAAGTGTTAGGATGCTTTCTTGCAGGACGGGAATCCCACTGCGGGTTCCCGTCGACCGGCCCTCACGCAGCTCAGAATGAGGTCCCATGGCTCCCACGCAAGGTCCGATCGTGCCGCGCCGCCGGATCGCGGACACGCTCAGGAGCCTGCGCGACGAGTCCGGGCGCACTCTCGAAGAGGTGGCCGAGGCGCTGCTGATCTCGACGTCGAAACTGTCCCGGTTCGAGAACGCGCAGGGCAGCCCGCAAGCCAGGGACGTCCGCGACCTGATCCGCTTCTACGGCATCGAGGACACGCAGCTGGCCGAGCGGCTGATGCGCTGGGTGAAGGCCTCCGGCAGGCAGGGCTGGTGGACCGATTACTCGCAGATCACGGCAACCCCCGGGCTCGACGCCCACCTCGCCTACGAGTCCGAAGCGACGGTGGCTCGGATCTACACGATCCCGCTGCTGCCGGTGCTCCTGCAGACCCCGGACTACGCCCGCGCCCAGTACTCGACGCACGAACCGTGGTGGTCGGCCGAAGAGGTCGACCGGCTCGTCGACCTGCGAGAGCACCGCAAGCACGTGCTCGCCGAGCGCGAGGACATGGAGCCGCTGCGACTGGTCGCGGTGACCCACGAGGCCGCCCTGCGGCAGTTCGTCGGCTCCCGCGAGATCATGCGCGCCCAGCTGGACCACCTGGTCGAACGGTCGGCCGCGCCGAACATCGAGCTGCGCGTCTTTCCCTTCGCCCATCCCCCGCTGTTCTCGATGAGCTGCATGTACGCCTACTTCGAGTTCGAGAACGAGCTCGACCGGGACATCGTGCACATCGAAACCCACGCCGGGTTCCGGCACATCGAGACGGCCAAGACGGTCGAGTACTACCGCGGCTACCACGACGCCCTCGTAGCCGCCTCGCTGGAGCCCGACGAGAGCCGCGCACTGATCCGCGAAGTTCAGGCGGCGCAGTTCAGGTGACGTTTCACCAGGTGAAGCAGCCGCGCACCGGCCTGTGACGTTACGATGACGCTCAGCAAGGCAGCCAGCGCACCTCGACCGGCTGGTAGGCGACGATCGTCGCCAGGCGGTCCGGGAACACCGGGACGCGCTCGACCAGCCGGGTGCGGCGGACCACCCGCTCGACGCCGGTCCCGGGCGGGGCGACGAGGCATCCTGACAGGCCCCGGTCGCGGCAGCGGTCGAACGCCTCGAGCAGGCCGCGGACGCCGCCGTCGGAGAGGAAGTCCAGCCGGCCGAGGTCGATGACCAGGAGCCGGGGCCACGGCAGTTCGCACACGGCGGTCTCGAGCACCGTCGCCCAGCGCAGCAGCGTCGTGATCCCCGGCTCACCGCGCATCTCGACGACCAGCACGCCGGCGGAGCGTTCCGAGGCGATGTCGTCGCGCATCGCGCCTCCCGGGAGTCATCCCGTCCCGGGACCATCGTCCCACGTGACGTCAGGCTTCCGTAATACCCGCATGGAATCATCGGGAGTCCGGGACAGTTGTAACGGTCGGTAGCACCGCACGAGAAGAAGGAGTGACGCCGTGACCACGTCAACCGAAAGGGCCGTCCTGGCCGGCGGCTGCTTCTGGGGCATGCAGGAGCTGTTCCGCCGCCAGCCCGGGGTGATCTCGACCCGGGTCGGTTACAGCGGCGGCGACGTCCCCAACGCCACGTACCGCAACCACGGCACGCACGCCGAGGCCATCGAGGTGATCTACGACCCCGCGCAGACCACGTTCCGCGACCTGCTCGAGTTCTTCTTCCAGGTGCACGACCCGACGACGAAGAACCGCCAGGGCAACGACATCGGCCTGAGCTACCGCTCGGCGATCTTCTTCGAGAACGACGAGCAGAAGCGGGTCGCCGAGGACACGATCGCCGACGTCGACGCGTCGGGGCTGTGGCCGGGCAAGGTCGTCACCGAGGTCGCCCCGGTGGGTGACTTCTGGGAGGCCGAGCCGGAGCACCAGGACTACCTGCAGCGCATCCCGAACGGGTACACGTGCCACTTCGTGCGCCCGGGCTGGAAGCTCCCGAAGCGCGAGAAGACCGCCTGACCTTCAGCACCCCGAAGGCCCCTTCGCCATCCGGCGAAGGGGCCTTCGTCGTCTCGGACGCAGGAAAGATCGTCCGAACGGCGGTGATCTTCCTTCAGTACACAATGGACAGTGAACACGTGGAATCCCAATAGCGTTGAATGTCCTATTTGGGACGTATTGCGACATGCCGATAAGACCGTACGTTCGTCGCTTGTTCACGAGCCTTCCACCCCGGATGCTGATTTTCGCTAAGCCGCACCATTTTTCCCCGTCGTCCCCGTTCTCGGCCCGGCTCGACCCCGGGCCGGTTCGCCCTGCCCGGAGGAGATCCTTCGATGCAACTGAGACGTCCATTCGTCTTGGCCGCGAGCGGCGCCCTCATCGCCGCGGTGTGCACGACCACCACCGCCCAGGCCCAGCCCACCACCCCGAACGCCGTCCCCGACGCCCAGACCCTGGCCGTGTCGGCGGCGGCCGGGCTCGTGGCGAGCCGTCCCGCCGCGCTGCACGCGAGCGCGGACGACGTTTTCGTGGCCCAGAAAGCGATTTCCGCTACCAACGGGCTGAAGTACATCCCCTACGAGCGCAGCTACAAGGGCCTGGCCGTGGTGGGCGGCGACTTCGTCGTCGCCACCGACTCGACGGGCCAGGTGCTCGGCACCTCCGTCGCGCAGGACCAGACGATCAACCTCGCCACCACCACGGCGAAGGTCTCGAAGGACGCCGCCGAGGCGACCGCCCGGCAGCAGCTGTCCGCGGTGGACAGCGTCAGCCCCGCGCAGCAGGTCGTCTACGCCCTCGGCACGCCGACGCTGGCCTGGAAGAGCACGGTCGTCGGCCGCGACGCCGAGGGCCCGAGCCGGCTCGACGTCATCGTCGACGCCGCCACCGGGAAGGTGCTCAAAACCCAGGAGCACGTCCTCAACGGCGACGGCACCAGCGCGTGGAACGGCCCGAACGGTGCACCTCGACACCACGCACTCGGGCAGCACGTACTCGATGAAGGACCCGACGATCACCAACACGTCCTGCCAGGACGCGGCCAACAACACCACCTTTAGCGGACCGGACGACCTCTGGGGCAACGGCACCGCCAGCAACCGCGAAACCGGCTGCGTCGACGCGCTATTCGCCGCCCAGACCGAGAACAAGATGCTCTCGCAGTGGCTGGGCCGCAACGGCTTCGACGGCAACGGCGGCGGCTGGCCGATCCGCGTCGGCCTCAACGACCAGAACGCCTACTACGACGGCAGCCAGGTCCAGATCGGCAAGAACACCGCCGGCGGCTGGATCGGCTCGATCGACGTCGTCGCGCACGAGCACGGCCACGGCATCGACGACCACACCCCGGGCGGCATCTCCGGCGCGGGCACCCAGGAGTTCGTCGCGGACGTCTTCGGCGCCTCGACCGAGTGGTTCGCGAACGAGCCGGCTCCCTACGACCAGCCGGACTTCCTCGTCGGCGAGCAGGTGAACCTGGTCGGCTCCGGCCCGATCCGCAACATGTACAACCCGTCGGCGCTGGGCGACAAGAACTGCTACGACAGCAGCGTCCCCAACGGTGAGGTGCACGCGGCCGCCGGCCCCGGCAACCACTGGTTCTACCTGCTGGCCGAGGGCACGAACCCGAGCAACGGCCAGCCGACCAGCACCACGTGCAACAACTCCACCATCACCGGCCTCGGCGTCCAGACCGCGGTGAAGATCTTCTACAACGCGATGCTGCTCAAGACCTCCAGCAGCTCGTACCTGAAGTACCGCACCTGGACCCTGACCGCGGCGAAGAACCTCTTCCCGGGCAGCTGCACCGAGTTCAACACCGTCAAGGCGGCGTGGGACGCGATCAGCGTGCCGGCGCAGTCGGCCGACCCGACCTGCTCGGCGACCGGCACGGTCACCGTTTCCAACCCGGGCAACCAGTCGACCGTGACCGGCGCTTCGGTCAACCTGCCGCTGTCGGCTTCCGGCGGCACCGCGCCGTACACCTGGTCGGCCACCGGCCTCCCGGCCGGCCTGTCGATCAACGCCTCCACCGGCACGATCTCGGGCACCGCGACCACCGCGGGCACCTCGAACGTCACGGTGACGGCGAAGGACAGCGCCAACCGCACCGGCTCGGCGTCGTTCACCTGGACCGTCGGCACCACCGGCGGCTGCTCCGGCCAGAAGATCGCCAACGGCGGCTTCGAGTCGGGTGCTTCCAGCTGGACCGGCGACACCGGCGCCATCGGCCAGTGGGCGTCCTCGGGTGAGGCGGCGCACGGCGGCACGTACAGCGCCTACCTCGACGGCTACGGCTCGACCCACACCGAAGCCGTCGCCCAGTCGGTGAGCATCCCGGCGGGCTGCCACGCCAGCCTGACGTTCTACCTGCACATCGACACCGCGGAGACGACCACCACCACTGCCTACGACAAGCTGACCGTCACCAACGGCAGCACGACTCTGGGCAGCTACTCCAACCTGAACAAGGGCACCGGGTACACGCTCAAGACGATCGACGTCTCGTCGGCCGCCGGTGGCACCCTGGCGCTGAAGTTCAGCGGCACCGAAGACAGCTCGCTGCAGACCTCGTTCGTCATCGACGACGTGGCCGTGACCCTGAGCTGAAGCTGAACCACTGATCCGAAGCGGGGAGACCACGCGGTCTCCCCGCTTCGGCGTTTCCGGAGCAGAATCGGCGGATGGACACCGAAGAGCTGCGCGCGACACAGGCACCGCTGAAGGACAAGTACCGCGAGCGGCCGGAGAGCGCGCTCGTCACGCTGCACGCCGACGCCGAACTGGACGGCCTCGGCATCTCCTGCAAGGTCGAAACCGGCCGCGCGGTCGTCGAGGCCGGCCTGCACCCGGCCACCGGCGGCGACGGCACTCTCGCCTGCTCGGGCGACATGCTGCTCGAAGCGCTCGCCGCCTGTGCGGGGGTGACGTTGCGGGCCGTGGCGACGTCGCTGGGTCTCGCCGTCCGCGGCGGGCGCGTCCGGGCCGAGGGCGATCTCGACTTCCGCGGCACGCTGGCCGTCGCCAAGGACGCGCCGGTGGGCTTCCGGGCCATCCGGCTGTCGTTCGACCTGGACACCGACGCTTCCGAAGAGCAGCTCGCCACGCTGAAGAAGCTGACCGAGCGCTACTGCGTCGTGTTCCAGACGCTGCGGACGCCGCCGGAGTTCGCCGTCACGCTCGCCGCGAACCAGGGATAAACCCGGAGGACAAACCGGGCAGCTTGGCCTAGCTTGTCGGGGTCACGTGAAGGGGGAGCCGACATGCCACAGCCGGAGCCGGACACCGCCGTCCGGGTACGCGGGCTCGTGAAGACCTACGGCTCGACGCGCGCGCTCGACGGCGTCGACCTCGACATCCCGGCCGGGCAGGTGCTCGGCCTGCTCGGCCCGAACGGCGCCGGCAAAACCACCACCGTGCGCATCCTGACCACGCTGCTGCGCCCGGACTCCGGATCGGCGTACGTGGCCGGGTACGACGTGCTGGCCGAGCCGGACGAGGTGCGGCAGCGGATCGGGCTGTCCGGCCAGTACGCGGCCGTCGACGAGAACCTCACCGGCTTCGAGAACCTCTACATGGTCGGACGGCTCTACGGCCGCAAGAAGGCCGCGGCCCGCTCGCGAGCCCGCGAGCTGCTCAGCCGCTTCCGGCTCGAGGAGGCCGCCGACCGGCCGGCGAAGGGCTACTCCGGTGGCATGCGCCGCCGGCTCGACCTGGCCGGCGCGCTGGTCGCGGAGCCGACCGTCGTCGTGCTGGACGAGCCGACCACCGGCCTCGACCCGGGCGGCCGGCTCGACACCTGGGCGGTCATCAAGGAGCTCGTGGCCGACGGCACGACCGTGCTGCTGACCACGCAGTACCTCGAAGAGGCCGACCACCTCGCCGACTCCATCGTGGTGATCGACCACGGCCGGGTCATCGCGCGCGGCACCGCGGACGAGCTCAAGGCCCAGATCGGCGGGGAGCGCCTGGAGCTGGTCGTCGCGTCGGCGCAGGACCTGCCGGCGACGCTGGAGGTCCTGCGCGAGGTGGGCACCGGCGAGCCGTCCGGTGACGGTCACACGCGGCGGGCCGAGATCCTGGTCGACACCGGGCCGAAGGCGCTGATCGAGGCGTTGCGGCGGCTCGACTCCCACGGCATCACGGTCCAGGACGTCGGCCTGCACCGCCCGACCCTGGACGACGTCTTCCTGTCCCTGACCGGCCACGGTGCTTCGGCTGAGGAGGCCGCGAAGTGAACGCGATCGCCAAAGGCATCTCCGACGGCGGCATCGTCACGTGGCGCAACCTGGTGAACGTGCGCCGCAACCCCGACTGGCTGATGGCGGCGACGCTGCAGCCGATCATGTTCGTCCTGCTGTTCGCCTACGTCTTCGGCAACGCGATCGGCGGCGAAGCGGGCGGCGCCGCGTACCGCGAGTTCCTGATCGCCGGCATCTTCGCCCAGACGGTGGCGTTCAACTCGGCGTTCACGGTCATCGGCTTCGCCAACGACCTGCAGAAGGGCATCATCGACCGGTTCCGCTCGCTGCCGATGTCCCGCATCGCGGTGGTCCTCGGCCGCACGACGTCGGACCTGGTCGTGAGCGTGGTGGCGCTGGTGGTGATGTCGGCGTGCGGCCTGCTGGTCGGCTGGCGCATCCGCGGCAGCTTCTGGGACGCGCTGCTCGGCTACCTGGTGATGCTGATGTTCGCGTGGGCCCTGTCCTGGGTCGGCGCGCTGATCGGCCTGGCGGCGCGCAGCGTCGAGGTGGCGCAGAGCGCGGGGCTGATCTGGATGTTCCCGCTGAGCTTCATCTCCTCGGCGTTCGTCCCGACGGACACGCTCCCGGCGTTCCTGAAGGCGATCGCGGACTGGAACCCGTTCACGGCGGTGATCAACGCGACGCGCGACCTGTTCGGCAACCGGTTCGGGGCGCCGCCGACGGGCTGGCCGGCGGAGCACGCGGCGCTGTACGCGATCCTGTGCTGCTTGGCGATCATCGCAATCTTCGCCCCGCTGGCCACGGCCCGGTACCGCCGGGTGGCGAGCAAGTAGGCGTTCGCCGCAACGCAATGAATGACTCATTCCTGGCGTCCGACGCCAGGAATGAGTCATTCACTGCACCCGGCCGACCGGTGTCAGTCCTCTTCGGACAGCTCCACGATCGGGATCACCCGCTTGGCCTTCCGCGCCTTGGCCTGGTGGTCGGCCAGGAACGGGTAGTGCTGCTCCAGTTCGGCCCACATCCGCACGTAGTCCGCGCCCAGCAGGGGCAGCGCCTCCGCCTCGAACTCGCGGCCGTCGACCTCCACCTTCACCCGCGAATCCTCCGCGAGGTTCAGGTACCAGTCCGGGTGCTTCGGCGCCCCGATGTTCGACGCCACCACCAGCAGCCGGTCGCCGTCGCGGTGGTACATCATCGGGACCGTGCGCGGCTCGCCCGAGCGGCGGCCCGTCGTCGTGAGCAGGACCAGCCGCTCGCGGTGCATGCCCTCGACCTCACCGCCCGCCCGGAACTGCTCGATCACGCGACGGTTCGTCGCCCGCACGTCGGCGGTGTCCACGGTCACTGGTCGTAGTAGCGGGTCGGCGGGGGCTGCTGCTGCGGGTACTGCCGGGTCGGCGGCGGCGCCGCGCTCTGCTGGGTGCGCCGCCGGTGCAGCGTGCGGGCGCTGGCCGCCATGCTGTTCACCACCGCGGCGATGACCAGGCCGATCACCAGGTTGATCACCGCCGTGGCGATCTTCGCGCTCGGTGCGACCGTCAGGGTCAGCGGCAGCACCACCGCGATCAGCGTGACCAGCACCATGATCCAGCCGAAGAACTGGGACGGCGCCGGCGTCGCCACGCTCAGCAGGTGCATCAGCCCGGTGGCGAGCAGGGCCACCGCGGCGGCGACCAGCGCGTACGTCGTGGTGCTCGCGTTGCCCCAGACGCCTTCGCCTTTTGGGGCGAGCACTTCGACCTCGAAGATCCCGCGTGCGACCAGCAGCCCGACGACCGCGAGCAGGGCCGCGACCACCGCCGTCGCCACGCCGCCCGCCCACAGGCGGCGCGCGTCGATCCCCGGGCGGACGTCCTGGGGCTGGTTCCCGTAGTAGTCGGACATCAGAGCCTTCCTGGGTCGGCTGCGCCTCTCCCCGCGATTGTCCCCCGTTTCGGCCCGGTCCGCGATTTGCGCTGGAGTGCACTCCAGCTCGTAGCGTCGGATTCATGACCACCGCACAGCACAAGATCGGTTCGGGCTTCGGCGCCACCACCACGGCCGCCGAAGCCGTCGCAGGCGTCGACCTCACCGGGAAGCTCGCCGTCGTCACCGGCGGGTACTCCGGGATCGGCCTCGAAACCACCCGCGCGCTGACCGGCGCCGGCGCCCACGTCGTCGTCCCGGCCCGCCGCCGCGAGACCGCCGGGGAGGCGCTCGCCGGGATCGGGAACGTCGAGGTCGACGAGCTGGACCTGGGCGACCTCGAGAGCGTCCGCGCGTTCGCCGACCGGTTCCTGGCGACCGGGCGGCGGATCGACCTGCTCATCGCCAACGCGGGCATCATGGCCTGCCCCGAGACCCGCGTCGGGCCGGGCTGGGAAGCCCAGTTCGCCACCAACCACCTCGGCCACTTCGCGCTGGTCAACCGGCTGTGGCCGGCGGTCGCCGAGGGCGCCCGCGTGGTCTCGCTGTCCTCGCGCGGTCACCACTACTCGCCGATCCGCTGGGACGACGTCCAGTTCGAGCACGGCTACGAGAAGTGGCAGGCCTACGGCCAGGCGAAGACGGCGAACGTGCTCTTCGCCGTCCAGCTCGACCAGCTGGGCGCGGAGAAGGACGTCCACGCGTTCGCGCTGCACCCCGGCGGCATCATGACGCCGCTGCAGCGGCACCTGCCGCGGGAGGAGATGATCGAACGCGGCTGGATCGACGAGGCCGGGAACGTCCTGATGCAGTTCAAGACGCCCGAGCAGGGCGCCGCGACCACGGTCTGGGCCGCCACCTCGCCCCAGCTGGCCGGGCTCGGCGGGCTGTACCTGGAGGACTGCGACGTCGCCGAGCTCGCGCCGGAGGACGCCGAGGGCCTCGCCGCCTCGGGTGTCCGCCGGTACGCCGTCGACCGCGAGCAGGCCGCGCGCCTGTGGACGCTGTCGGCCCAGCTCACCGGCGTGGACGCGTTCGCGCGGCCCTGACTGTCACGCCGGCGGGCCCCCGGACGATACTTTCTTCGTGATCTTCCGACGTTTGCCGTCCACCGTGCCGGGGTACCTGGCGCCCGTGGCCGACGAAGCCGGGAGAACGGGGCGCCCGCCGACTGACGACGGGGCGGAGGTCACCCGTGGCCGTTACGCGATGGGGGAATTCACCATCACCCCGCGCAGCGCTCTCGACGACGAGCGGCCGCCGGGCCTGCTGGGCGGCCGCTACGAAGTCGGCAGGCTGATCGGCAGCGGCGGCACCGCCCGCGTCTACCGGGCCTACGACGTGCGGCTGACCCGCGAGGTCGCCGTCAAGATCTACGACCGCGACGCGGTGGCGCTCGACCAGCGGCGCCGGCTGCGCGAGTTGACCATCCAGGGCAGCATCAGCCACCCGGGCGTGGTGGCGCTGCTGGACAGCGGCACCGAGAACGGCCGGACGTACCTGGTGATGCAGCTCGTCGAGGGCGAGAACCTCGCCGAGCGCCTGCTGGGCGGCCCGATGCCGGCCGCGGACGTGACGGCGCTGGCCGACGGGCTCGCCGAGGCACTGGCGCACGTCCACGCGCAGCGGATCGTGCACCGCGACCTGAAGCCGGCCAACGTGTTCCTGTCCGCGGACGGTCCGCTGATCGGCGACTTCGGCATCGCCCACGCCCTCGACACCACCCACATCACCGGTACCGGCCTGATCCCGGGCACGGCGGCGTACCTGGCGCCGGAACAGGTGTCGGGCGAGCCGGCCGGCCCGCCGGCGGACGTGTACGCGCTGGGCTTGATCCTGCTGGAATGCCTGACGGGCCAACGGGAGTATCCGGGCACCATGGTCGAGGCGGCCATGGCGCGGCTGACGCGACCGCCGCGGATCCCGGACGACGCACCGGCGACGCTGGCGTACACGCTGCGCCGGATGACGCAGCGCGAACCCGCCGACCGGCCGACGGCCGCGAAGGTCCTGGACATGCTGCACGCGCCGCCGCCGACGTTGCCGTGGAGCAGAACGCAGCGCAGTCCGCGCTGGCGCCGCCGCGCGGTCCCGGTGGCGGGCGCTGCGGGAGGCGACCTGGCATCGGCTGCCGGTTCAGCGGGACACGCGACCACCCTTGGCCCGGCTGGCGGCGACCCGGCGTCGGGTGCCGGTTCAGCGGGGCAGGCGACCGCCCTCGGCCCAGCGGGCGACCCGGCGTCGGTTGCGGGGCACGCGAGCGCCCTCGGCCCGGCCGGCGGCGACCTGGCATCGGCTGCCGGTTCAGCGGGGCACGCGAGCGCACTCAGCCCAACTGGCGGCGACCTGGCATCGGCTGCCGGTTCAGCGGGGCACGCGACCACCCTCGGCCCAGCTGGCGACCCGGCGTCGGTTGCGGGGCACGCGAGCACCCTCGGCCCAGCTGGCGGCGACCCGGCGTCGGTTGCGGGCCACGCGACCGCCCTCGGCCCAGCTCCCGCGGCGGGCGACGCCCCGGCAACGGTCGCCGGTTCCGCACAGCACGACACGACCGCCCTCAGCCCCGCTCGCGGCGCGCTGATCCCCGCCCCGGCGGTCGGCGCGCCCCTGGTTCCCAGCCCCACCCGCCGAGGCGCAGCCGTCGCTTCTTCCCCGGCCGAGAACCCGAACCGCCGCCGGTGGGCCGCCGCGGCCGGGCTGACGGCCGCCGCCGTGGCCGCCGCGGCCGCCATGGTGCTGTTCGAGCAGGAAAGCGGGACCGGTTCCCCCGCTCAGCCCGCGGTGAACCCGCCCGCCGCTTCCGCCACGCCCGCGTCGTCCACCCCGCTCGCCGACAGCGGCACCGCGCCGCACTCCGGTTCCGATTCGCGGCCGGGCACCGGCGGGCCGGAGCCGCTCGAACCCGCCGCCGTCACCCACGAGAACCCGGCCACGACCGCGCAGCCGCCCGCCGCCGGGCCGCCGTCCCAGGCCGGGCAGCCGCCGAAACAGGACAAGCCGCCGAAGACCGATCCGCCCGGCAAGACCAAGGGCAAGGGTCCCGGCCACGACTCCTGAGCGGGACCTCCGGCGCGCGGATCCGGGCCGAACGGCCCTGGTGCGGAAAACGGCCGGGAATGGCGGGTAATTCGATTTCGTGAATTGGGACTCGAACCAATAACGACAGGTAACCGGGAGCCGGTCCGGCCCGACTGACTCCACGGTGCCGCCGCCGGGAATCCCCTCCCGGCTGGTTCGACGAACATTCCCGGAGGTCTGGATGAGTGTCCACGCTGCCCTCGCGCGGCCGGTTTTCCGCACACCGAGCGGCCGGCACGCCAAGCCCCGTCCCGCGTGGCCGCGGGTCGCCGGGCGGGCAGTCTTCCTGCTCTCCGCCCTGTTCTGCGTCGCCGCGGTGGCCGGCTTCGGGTGGCCGCCCGTGCTGCTGGTCGTGCCCGCCGCCGCAGTGGTGCTGCTCGTCGCGGCCGTGGCGAAACTGCGGGCCGCGAGCCGGAAGATCGACACGATCTTCGCCGAAGAACTGTCGGAGGAGTCCGGGGATCCGGTCGATCAAGCGAGCGCGTAGCTCGCGATACTCGTCCCATGGAGTTCTTCTGCTACCACCGCGACCGCCCGGGGTCCTCGGCGCTGCGGCAGCGCACGCTGGAGGCGCACTGGTCCTACATGGACACCTACGCGGACCGGATGATCGCCCGCGGCCCGACCCTGGACAGCGACGGCACCCCCACCGGCAGCGTGCACGTCCTCGACCTGCCGGACCCGGCCGCCGCCCGTGCGTTCGCCTTCGACGAGCCCACCTACCAGGCCGGCGGCTACCGGGACGTCCTGCTGCGCCGGTGGCGCAACACCCTCGGGACCACCATGTGGGACTCCCCCGGCGAGCCGTCGGGCTACCTGGTCCTCGGCCTCGCCGAAGGGCCGCCCGCCGACGCCGGACGCCCGGACGGGCACGACCTGATCGCCTACGGTCCGCTCCTGTCCGACGACGGCAACACCTGGCTCGGCACGGCCGCGCTGACCAGGGCGGCCACCCCCGGCGCGGCCCGCAGCCTCCTCACGCAAGGCCGGTACGCCGCCATCGAGGTTCACTCCTGGCGGTTCGGCGGGCGGGTCACCGCAAGTCCAGCCACATGATGCGCAGCCCGACGTCGCCCGCGGACGGGTGGCGGAACGCGCCGGGCGCCGTTCCGAGCGTCACGAACCCCAGGCTCTCGTACAGGCGGATCGCGGCCACGTTCACCTCGACCACCGCGTTGAACTGGATGGCCGCGAACCCGCTCCGCCGGGCCCACTCGATCAGGTCCGTCGTCAGCGCCCGCCCGACTCCCGTGCCCCGCGCCTCCTTCGCGACCATCAGGCTGCCGGAGGCCACGTGGCTGCCGGGTCCCGGCCGGTTGGCGTACATGTTGGCCGTCCCGGTCACGCGGTCGCCGTCGAGGGCGACGACCACCCGGGCCGGTGGGTCGCGCAGCCACGTCTCCCGCGCCTCGCGCTCGGTCATCGCCGGGTCGTAGGGGAACGTCCGCTGCTCGGTGACGACGTCGTGGATGATCGGCCAGATCGCGGGCCAGTCGTCGCCGCGGGCTTCGCGGATCACCGGGTCACCGCCGCGCAGAGTTCCGGCACGGCTTCCCCGATGTCTTCCCGCAGCACGAAATCGGCGTCCTCGTCGTACGGGGTCGGGTCGCGGTTGACGACGACCAGCGTCGCTCCGGCCTGCACGGCGACCGTGCACAGCGACGCCGCCGGCTCCACCTGCAGCGTGCTGCCGATGGCCAGGAACAGCTCGCTCGCCGCCGCGATGCTCCTGGCCCGCCCGAGGACTTCGGCGTCCAGCAACTGTCCGAAGAGGACGACGTCGGGCTTGAGGATCCCGCCGCAGCGAGGGCACGCCGGGTCGTCCTGGCCGACCGCGAGGATCTCCGTGGTCGGGAAACCGGCCGCGCAGCCGGTGCAGCGCGTGGTGTGCATGCTGCCGTGCAGTTCGAGGACCTTCCGCGCGGCGAGCCCGGCCCGCTGGTGGAGGCCGTCGACGTTCTGGGTGAGCACGCGGACGGCGAGCCCCGCGCCGTCGAGTTCCGCCAGCGCCCGGTGGGCCGCGTTGGGTTCGGCGCGCCAAGCGGCGTGCTCCGCGTAGCTGCGCCAGAATTCGCGGCGCACGGCGGCGTCGGCCATGAAGTTCTCGAGCGTGAAGGCGTTGACGGCGCTGGGCGTGCGCGTCCACACCCCTTCGGGACCGCGGTAGTCGGGGATCCCGGAGGCGGTGGAAATCCCCGCCCCGGTCAGCGCGGCGACGCGCCGGGCGCCGCGGATCCGGTCGATGAGCTTGCCGTCCATGGTGCCGAAGGCTAACGGCACCGCGATCCTCGCACGACCGGTTTACCGCTGCAGCCGCAACGCCAGTGCCGGGCACGCCGCGGCCGCGCGCCGGGCCTCGGTCACCAGTTCCGCCGGCACCTCGCCCGGCGCCACCACCGGGTAGCCCCATTCGTCGAGGCGCACGAGCTCCGGCAGCAGGTCCGCGCACAAGCCGTGCGCGCGGCACCCGATCGGGTCCACCGTCACCTTCACGCCACACCCACCGGGACCCGGCACCGGCCGCCGGCCTGGTGCGCGCGGACGTCGGCGTCGAACACCTGCAGGGCGCTCGCCGCGAGCCGGGCCGCGCCGTCCGGGTGGGCGCACGCGCCGCGGCCGGTGAGCAGCGGGAGGCGGCGGGCCAGCCGGGCCGTCGCCGGGCCGCCGTGGACCAGCTCCGCGAAGTCCGCCGCGATCGACGGCAGGCCGAACGTGCACGGGCCGCACTGCCGGGCCGACTCGGCCGCCAGGAACGCCAGCACCTTCGCCGTGTACTCCAGCCCGCAGGCACGCGCCGGGAGTGCGTAGACCGCCGCGAGCCCGGTCAGGCCACCGCCGAGGTCCGCGGTCCACGTTCCGCCGGCGAGCACCGCCGGCACCGGTTCCGCTTCGCCGCCCGCCGCGGCCAGCACGCCGGCCAGGGACGTCCCGGGGGCCACCTCGACGACGCCGGGCCGCCGGACCGCGCCGGTCACCGTGACCAGTTCGGTCCGGGACGCGCGATAGTGGTGCGGGCCCAGGAGAACCACCGACGCCAGCTGCGCCAGGGTCTCCACATTGGACACCAGGGTCGGCCGCCCGCGCACGCCGCGTTCGGCGGGCCGGGGCCGCTTGCCCAGCGGCCGCGCGTCGCCCGACGTCAGGTACCGGACGAGCGCGGTCTCCTCGCTGGCGACGTACCGGCGCGGCACCTCCGCGATCCGCACCGGCACCCGGTCTTCGCGCTCGGCGAGCGCGGCGGCCACGCTCGGCAGCGCCGGGCTGCCCGCGTGCACGCAGAGGACGGCCTCGGCGGCACCGGTCGCGTGCGCGGCGAGCTGCAGGCCGTCGAGCACGAGGTGCGGCGAAAGCGTCAGCAGGACAACGTCTTTCCGGCTGAGCGGGTCGCCTTCACACCCGTTCGCGACGACGATCGAGCGGTTCGAGCAGGCCGCGCGCAGCTTCACCGCCGTCGGGAACCCGCCTCCACCGCGGCCGCGCAGGTCCGCCGCCTCGACGGCGGCGATCAGCCGGTCGCGGCCGTCGTCGCCGTGGTAGGCGACCCACGGCACGACGCCGTTGCGACGCCGGTGGCCGGCCAGGTCGAGCCGGTGCGGGGGCAGGATGCTCATCGGAGGCCTCCCAGGGCAGCGAACTTGCGGGCGCGGGTGGCGCGGTAGCCGGCGGAACCGAGCACGGCCAGCACGCAGAGGACGTCGAGCGCGACGATCCAGCCGAAGGCGGCGTCGTTTTCGGCCATGCCGAAGCCGTGCACCAGCGCGACCGGCCAGCAGAAGTAGGCCAGCCAGTGCACCGCCCGCCAAGCCCGCGCGGGGAGGCGGGTGCGCACGAGACTGGTGACGACGATGGCGATCAGCAGGTCGATCGCGACGGCGCCGAGCCCCACCCACAGCGGCTGGTAACCGGCGCCGAACGGGACGACGACGTCGAGCCAGCCGAGCGGGACGTACCCGTCGAGGATCGCCGACGCGATGTGCGCGGCGAGGAAGGCCAGGCTGGTCAGCGCGAGGTTCCGGTGCACGGCGGCGACGGCGAACCGAGGCCATTCGCGCGTGGCGAACCGGCCGGCGCCGAGCGCGCCGAGGACGACGACGCCGGTGAAGAGCACCAGCGAAACGAGCCCGCTCGCGCGGCTGAAGTACCACACGGCGGAGCTCATGCCGCCTGCCGTTCCGCGGGCCACCCGGACGTCGTGACGACGTCGCCGTCGACGCCGACGAGCCGCGCGGGGAGGTGCCTTCGCTCGAGCCAGCCGGGTGCGTCCGCGCCGAGGACGATCGCCGCGGTGCTCGCGGTGTTGGCGTCCACAGTGGACTTCGCGGCGACGGTGACGGTGCGCCAGTGCGTGGCGGCGACGTCGCCAGTGCGCGGATCGACGATGTGGTGCACGGTCCGGCCGCGGTGCCGCCAGCGCCGCCGGACGGTGCCGGAGGTCGCGAGCGCGCCGTCACGCTGGAGGGCGACGGTGGTGTCCGGCCGGGCGACGGCCTCGGTGTGGTCGTCGCCGAGCGCGATCTGCCAGCCGCCGGCGGGAGCGGGCCCGGCGGCGCGCAGATCCCCGCCCAGGTTCACCAGGACGCCGCAGCCGACGGTGCCGTGGATCCGCCGGGCAGCCCGGTCGGCGGCGAGGGCCTTGGCGGTCGCGCCGAGGTCGAGGTGGACACCCCGCGGGAGGACGACGAGCCGCTGGGCGGCATCGAAGAGAACCCGATGCCAGCCAGGCACAGCACTCGCCCCCGGTCGTGAGTGAGAAACAGTGTTAGAACACTGTTTCTCACTCACGAGCCGTTGCGCGACCGAAGCGAAGTCGCGGTCGTAGCCCAGTGCCCGCACCGCCGTCCCGACCGTCGGGTCGACCAGGCCGTCCGTCAGCCGGGCCGCCCGCAACGCCACCCCCAGCGCTTCCGCCAGCAACGGCCCCACCCGGACCTGCCGCCCGGCCGTCTCGTGCAGCCGCGAAATCTCCGAGTCGGACCGGAACCGGCTACAGGCCGCGTCGATCGCGGCCAGCTCCTCGCGCAGGACCGCGAGGGCCTCCCCCAGCCGGGTGGGATCCGTGACGACCAGCTCGGCCGTCGTGCCCAGGGCCGGGAACGCCGTGGTCACGACGCACCCGAGCCGGTGTGGGCGTGCCCGGATCCGCTGCTCAAGCCGCTGTCCGGCGCCTGCAGGCCGTCCGAGGAGCCGGTCGGGTCGGTGGCCGTCGAATCCGAGGTGGAGGTGGTGGCCGAAGCGGTCGAGAGGCCGAAGCCGATGGCGCCGACCGCGGCCGCGCCCAGTACCGCGGCGGCCGCCGTGGCCAGTGCGGCCTTGCGGCGTCCGTGCTCGCGGCGGGCGGGTCCGGCCGGGGTAGTGGGTTCCATGGCACCGAGTGTCGGCGCCGTTCCTTTGAACGAGCTGGGAACGGCCTGTCAAAGCCCTGGCGCCCCCGACCAAAGGAGGTTGACACCGGAAAGCCATTCACCCACTCTTTCCGTTGTCCGCCGGAGGTTTCCTGGTGTTCACGCGCCGGACCACAGCACCTCACGAACCGGTCCCCTGCCGTGGGCACCATGAGGCGCCCACCCCCTCAGTGCTGGAGGACCCATGATCCGCAAGCGGATCTTCGCCGCGTTCGCCGCGGCCTCCCTGGTCACCGCCGGTGCGGTCACCGCGGCCGTCGTGACCGGACCGGACGCACCCGCCGCCGTCCGGCCGGCCGCCGCGGTCGTGCCGTCGTTCGACCACATCGTCCTGGTGATGTTCGAGAACAAGAAGTACTCCTCGATCAACGGCAGCTCCAGCGCGCCCTACTTCAACACCCTCGCCTCGCAGAGCGCGAAGTTCACGAGCTCCTACGCGATCACCCACCCGAGCCAGCCCAACTACGTCGCCCTCTTCTCCGGCGCGACGCAGGGCGTCACCGACGACAGCTGCCCGGCCAACCTCGGCGCGAAGGCCAACCTCGGCCGTCAGCTGCTCGACGCGGGCAAGACCTTCAAGGGCTACTCCGAAGCCATGCCCTCGGACGGCTACACCGGCTGCTCCAGCGGCACCTACCGCCGCAAGCACAACAGCTGGGTCGACTTCTCGAACGTCCCGGCCGCGAGCAACGTCCGGTTCTCGAGCTTCCCGTCCGACTTCACCCAGCTGCCGACCGTTTCCTTCGTCACGCCGGACATGTGCAACGACATGCACGACTGCAGCATCGGCACCGGCGACACCTGGCTGAAGCAGAACCTCGACGCCTACGCCCAGTGGGCCAAGACGCACAACAGCCTGCTGATCACGACGTTCGACGAAGACAGCAACACGTCGGTCAACCAGATCTTCACGAGCTTCACCGGCGCGCACGTCAAGGTCGGCAGCTACAGCGAAACGATCAACCACTACACCGTGCTGCGCACCATCGAGGCGTCCTACGGCCTGCCCGGCATCGGCAACGCCGCGAGCAAGTCGCCGATCCTCGACGTCTGGCAGTAACCGCGTGTACCTGTCCACCATCGGCCGCCGGGAGCATGCTGGGACGGTGTCCCGGCGCAAGCTCTCGGCGGTCGGCGCGAACGTCTTCGCGCTGGGCGCCGTCAGCCTGGTCACCGACGTCTCCTCGGAGATGGTCACCGCGGTCCTGCCCGTGTACCTCGTCCTCGGCCTGCACCTGAGCCCGGCCGCGTACGGCCTGGTCGACGGCCTCTACACCGGCGCGACGGCGTTGCTGCGGATCGTCGGCGGGTACGTCGCCGACCGGATCCGGCGGCGCAAGGTCGTGGCCGGCGCCGGCTACGCGCTGTCCGCGGTGGCGAAGCTCGGCCTGCTCGCCGCGGGGGCGTCGGCGGCCGCGATCGGCGCGGTGATCACCCTCGACCGCACGGGCAAGGGCCTGCGGACCGCGCCGCGTGACGCCTTGATCACGTTGTCGGCGCCCGAACCGCTGCTCGGGCGCGCTTTCGGTGTGCACCGCGCGATGGACAGCGTGGGCGCGTTCGCCGGGCCGCTGGTCGCGCTCGCCGTGCTGGCCGCCGTCGGGGCCACCGATCCCGAGGCGTTCGACGCCGTGTTCGTCGTCAGCTTCTGCATCGCCGCGATCGGGGTGCTGCTGCTGGTGCTGTTCGTCCGCGACCGCCGGACGCCGAAAGCGGCCGCGACACCGGTTTCGCCGCGGGCGGCGGCCGCGTTGCTGCGCGGCAGCGGCGTGCGGCGGCTGTTGGTGGCCGCCTGCGTGCTCGGGTTGGCCACGGTCGGCGACGGGTTCGTCTACCTGCTGCTGCAGCACAAGGAGGACATCGCCACCGGCTGGTTCCCGCTGCTCGCGGTCGGCACGAACCTCGGCTACCTGCTGCTCGCCGCGCCGCTGGGCGCGCTCGCCGACCGGATCGGGCGGCTGCCGGTGGTGCTCGGCGGGTACGGCGCCCTCGCGCTGGTCTACCTGCTGCTGGCCGGCCCGGTGTCCGGGTGGCCGCTCATCGCGCTCTCGCCGGCGTTGTACGGCACGTTCTACGCGGCGACCGACGGCGTGCTCATGGCCCTGGCCGGCCCGCTGCTGCCGGAATCGTTGCGCACCACCGGGATTTCGCTCGTCCAGACCGCGCAGGCGCTCGCCTACTTCACCTCGTCCGTCCTGTTCGGACTCGCCTGGCAGTTCTGGGGTGCGGACCTCGCGATCGCCGTGGCCGCGGGTGGCGCGGTGGTCGCGATCGCCGTGACGTTCACCGTGCTGCGGAAGGCGACGGCGTGAAGACCCGGATCATCGTCGCGGTCGTCGGCGTGCTCGTGCTGGCCGGGGCCGCGATCGCGTACGTCGGGTTCGCGAGCGCGCGCAGCCACGACGTCACCGCGACCGGCGCGGTCAGCCTCGCCCCCGGCCCGCGGCTGCTGTTCCGCAGCACCGCCGACGCCGACCGCGGGCACGTCGCCACGGTGTCCGCCGCCGAGCCCGGCGGACCGCGGACGGTGTCGCCGCTGTCGTGCGCGCGGGTGTACGCCGCCGGCGGCACCGGGCTGTGCCTGCGCCAGGACGGCGACCTGACCACCTACCAGCTGGCGGTGCTCGACTCCGGCCTCGGAGTGCAGCGCGAGATCCCGCTGGTCGGACTGCCGAACCGGGCGCGGGTGTCGGCGAGCGGCCGGATGCTCGCGTGGACGGTTTTCGTCACCGGCGACTCCTACAACGGCGGCATGTTCTCCACCCGCGCCGGCATCCTCGACACGGCGACCGGCGACCTCGCGGGCACGCTGGAGGACTACGCGGTGACCCTCGACGGCCGGCCGTACCAGGCCGCGGACCTCAACTTCTGGGGCGTGACGTTCACCGGCGACGACCGCCACTTCTACGCGACGATGTCGACGGCCGGCCGTCGTTACCTGGTCGCGGGCGACTTCACCGCGCACACGATCCGCACCCTGCGCGAGAACGTCGAATGCCCGTCGCTGTCCCCGGACGGAACCCGGGTGGCGTTCAAGTCCGCTGTGGACGGCGACCCAGCCCGCGGCTGGCGGCTGTCGGTGCTGGACCTGGCGGCGTCGAAGGTGACGCCGTTGGCGGAGACCCGCAGCGTCGACGACCAGCCCGCCTGGCTCGACGACCACACGATCGGTTACGGCCTCCCCCGCGGCCCGGGCCACGCGGACGTCTGGTCGGCCCCGGCGGACGGCTCGGGCCCGCCCCGGCTGCTGATCCCGGACGCCGAGTCGCCGGCCGCGCTGCAGCCGTGATCGCGGTACAGCCTCGGCGGCCCGATTGACCGCTGCCACCCAGGCCCCAACACGGCGGCCTACCGACTGTCTCGCCGGGCCGGACGGTCGAAACGGCCTCACCGTCTGGCCGATCGCATGACGCCCGGAGTACCTGGTCGAGGTGTTCACGAGCGAGTCACGCCACTGCTCGGCCAGGGAAGATGCCACGACCTCCCTGGTCAGCGCGGCGCCTTGCGTCACCGGGCTACTAGCGCGTACGTGATTACTCCCGACTTGCTCACCGCCATAGCCGCATTGCTCGGCCCGTTCTCCGGCGTCCTGGCCGGCCTGTTCTCCGCCCGCCGTGCCGTGCGTAACGCGCGCAGCGCCGGTGAGCGACAGGCACTGGCGGCACTCCACACCGGATACCAGAACCTGCTCCGCGAGCGTGCCGCCTACACCCGCGACTTGCTCGACGAACTCACCTCGGTCAACCGCGATCTTGCCGCGCTGCGCCGGGAAAACGCGGAACTACTCGGAGAGATCCGCGCCCTGCGCGGCAACGGCCCCGAACGTCGCGGCTAATCCAGCTTGCGCAGACCGTCGAGGATGCGGCGCATCAGGTCCGTGTCCGGGGGTGCGAACGCGAACCGCGGGGCCGGGAATCCGACGGTCACCGGGGCCGGCGGTGGGAGGATGCCCGCCACCCGGCACGGCAGGCGGGTCGGGGCCGGTTCGCGGCGGGTCTGGGCCGGGATCGGCAACGTCGGCAGGGCGACCGTGCCCGCGTCGGCCAGCTTCCGCGCGGCCACCTCGCGGCGGAGGCGCGACTGGATGCCGGCCACGGTGAAGTCCGGTTCCGGGTCGGGGACGGCCGGGGGACGCCCCGGCCGCCGGCGTTCCAGGCTGATCGCCCAGGCCGCCGCGGCGAAGGCAGGCAGCAGCAGCCCGGCGACGATCGCGAGGCCCGGCAGGTCGACGGCCATCAGGCGGCCCCGGGCACAGGTAGGAGCATGACGTTCACTTCCGGACGGACGATTCTTCCGCAGCATGGCCGACACCTGGATATTCGACATCAACGAATTTCGCGAACCCCGAAGACCATCATGAATGACGGCCACCGCTCCCGCAAGCGGCCGAACGGGGTCGACCGTCCGGACGGTGAAACTGCAGCTCAGCGGGTATGCGCGGCGGGTACACCGCGCCCCTCACCCACTAATACGGCTGCTGGTTCGATCCGGTTCACCGCAATTTACGTCCATTCACAACTTCAGCGCCGGTCAGCCCAATGCGCACGACCGCGCCAGTTCCGCCGGGGTCGCTCCGGCCGGGCGGGCGATCGTCGCCGAGGCCGGCGGACGCACCCCGCGCAGCCAGCCGGCGAGGGCGTCGAACGCCGTCCGGAAGCACGGGCCGAGGGGGCGCAGGCGGTCCGGGAAGGCGTCGACGAGCCCGTCGACGTGGTTGCCGCCCTCGATGCGGTAGTACCGGTGCAGTGCCCCGCGTCCCGAATCGCGGATCATCCGGTCGTAGACGTCGGAGTCGCGGGTGATCGGCAGGAGCGTGTCGAGCGTGCCGTGGAGGGTCAGCAGCGGCTTGCCGATCCGCCCGGTCAGCGAGATCCGCTCCACCGCGCGCGTCACGGACGGCGGCCGGGACGCGTACTCGTAGTCGGCGTCACAGGCCGGCGTTCCCGAAGCGCAGAACGGGGTCCCGGCCTCCAGGGCACCGTCGAACGCGGGATCGACTTCTTCACGGTAGATCCGCTGGGTCAGGTCCCAGTAGACGCGGTAGTGGTAGTCCCACAGGAACTCCGACCCGGGCGCGAACCCGGCGTCCAAAATGGACTGGTGGGCGGCCTCCGACCCGGCCGCGTAGGCCGGGTACGCCCGCAGCGCCGGCGGCAGGAACGTGAGCAGGTTCGGCCCGTCGGGCCGCCACAGCGTCCCCTCCCAGTCGACCCCGCCGTCGTAGAGCCACGGCCGGTTCTCCAGCTGCCACCGCACCAGGTACCCGCCGTTGGACAGCCCGGCGGCGAGGGTCTTCGTGACCGGGCGGCCGTAGTGCCGGGCCGCCGCGGACCGGGCGGCGAGCGTCAGCTGCGTGACGCGCGAATTCCACTCGGCCAGCGCGTCGCCCGGCCGGACGCCGTCGGTGAAGAAGGCCGCGCCGGTGTTGCCCTTGTCGGTCGCGGCGAACGCGTAGCCCCCCGCGAGCGCCTGGTCACCGATCGCGCGGTCGTTCGCGTACTGGCGCCGGACGCCGGGCGAGCCGGAGACGACCAGGCCGCCGTTCCACCGGTCCGGCAGGCGCAGCACGAACTGGGCGTCGTGGTTCCAGCCGTGGTTGGTGTTCGCCGTCGAGGAATCCGGGAAGTAGCCGTCGACCTGGACGCCGGGCACCGCGCCGAACGTGGGCAGCCCCGCCGACGTCAGCCCGGCCCAGTCCGCCTCGACGGTGTGCCCGGACGCGAGCGTGCCGGTCGTCGTCAGGTCGTCCAGGCACGCGGCCACCGACAGCTGGGCGCCGGGCACCCGCACCGAGCAGCCCCCGGCCGAAGCCGAAGCCGACGCCGGCGCGGGCAGCGCCGCCGCGAGCGCGCCCGCCAGAACCCAAGCCAGCCAACCCCGCACGGTTCACCTCCGGTCTCGACTGTCCCCAAGCCAAGCGCGTGCCGCGCCCGCGAGCCATCCCGCCGGTCACCATGATGCGGCGAGCCGTTGTGGTGGACGGCCACATGGTCTCGGCCGCGAAGCCGTCTTAGCGTCGCTGAAACCCCTCTCAACGACGAGAAGGAACTGACATGCGCAAGCTCGCCTTCGCGGGACTCGCCGCGATCACCGCGGCCGTGCTCACCACCGTCGGGGTGGCGGCCGCCGACCCGCCGCCGTCGTCCCTGGTCCAGGTGCCGGATTTCGGCGCCAACCCCGGCAACCTGGCGATGTACACCTACACCCCCGCCGGGCTCGGGACCGGCCGTCCGGTGGTCGTCGCCCTGCACGGCTGCACGCAGAGCGCCGCGGACTACCACGCCCATTCCGGCTGGCCCGAGCTGGCCGACCGGTGGCGGTTCGAGGTGGTGTTCCCGCAGACGTCGACGGCGAACAACTCGCTGAAGTGCTTCACCTGGTTCGACCCCGCCGACGACACGCGCGGGAAGGGCGAAGCCGCGTCGATCAAGTCCATGGTGGACAAGGCGGTCGCCGACCACGGCTCCGACCGCTCCCGGGTGTTCGTGACCGGCTTGTCGGCCGGCGGCGGGATGGCGGCCGACCTGCTCGCCGCCTACCCGGACGTCTTCGCAGGCGGCGGCATCGACGCCGGGCTGCCCGCGCAGTGCGCCACCAGCATCACGCAGGCCTCGAGCTGCCAGCAGAACGACCAGCGCCTGACACCGGCGCAGTGGGCGTCGAAGGTCAAGGCGCAGTACCCCGGCTACGGCGGGCCCTGGCCGCGGGTGGCGATCTGGCAGGGCACCGGCGACTACACCGTCTACCCGGTCAACGGAACCGAGCTGCGCGACCAGTGGACCGCGGTGCACGGCGTGTCCCAGACGCCGACGAGCACGCAGTCCCTGCCCGGCGGCACGACGCTGACGACGTACGCGGACAAGGTCCAGCTGTACTCGATCGCCGGGATGGGCCACGGCACCGCGGTCGACCCCGGAAGCGGCCCGGCGCAGTGCGGCAGCACGGGCGCGTACTTCCTGGCCGGGATCTGCTCCAGTTACTACACGGGCGTGTTCTTCGGCCTGGACAACGGATCGGGCACCACCACCCCGCCGCCACCCACGACGACGACCACCACCACCGCTCCGGCCGGCACTTGCGTGAGCGCCAGCAACTACGCCCACACCCAGGCGGGCCGCGCGCACCAGAGCGCCGGGCAGACTTACGCGAACGGTTCGAACCAGGCCATGGGGCTGTGGAACACCTTCACCGTCCACGCGCTGAGGGAGACGTCTCCGGGGTACTGGGTCCTCGCCGACGGGCAGTGCTAGACGGGTAGAGCCAGCGGAAGATCGGCCACGGCGTCATGAATGACTCATTCCTGGCCGCGGACGCCAGGAATGAGTCATTCACTGCGCCCCGGCGGAGTCAGCGCGGCGACGCGAGCCGGTGCAACCGCAGGGCCAGCTGGATTTCCAGGGCTCGGTCCGGCGCCTGCCAGTCCTCCCCCAGCAGCGACGCCACCCGCTCCAGCCGCTGCACCACCGTGTTCACGTGGACGTGCAGCACGTCCTTCGTCCGCGCCAGCTGCGAGCCGTTCGCGAAGTACGCCCGCAGCGTCGCCACCAGCTCGGTGCCTCGGCGCGAGTCGTAGTCCAGCACCGGTCCGAGCGTCTGGCGGACGAACGCGTCCAGGTCCGCGCGGTCGCCGAGGAGCTGGCCGAGGAAGCCGAGCCCGGCCATGGCCGCGCCTTCGCCCGTGCGGCCGAGCGCCAGCAACGCCCGGACGCAGCGCGCCGCCTCCGCGTGGGCGTCCGCGATCGCCGACGGGCCGCTCGCCGGGCCCGCCGCGCCCACCGTGACCGGGCGGCCGGTCGCGGAACCGAGGTCGGCCGCGACGCGGCGGGCCAGCTCGTCCGGGTCGCCGGTCGCGAGCAGCACGACTTCCTCCGCGTGCACCCCGACCAGCGTCGCGTGCCGGGCCGCCGCGCTCGCCACCCGGCGGCGGGAGCCGCCGTCCGCGTGGGCGACCAGGACCGCGTGCGGGGCCGACAGGTCGATCCCGAGCCGTCGGCCGCGGGCCAGCAGCGCCCGCGGGTTGCGGTCGGGCGCGGTGAGCAGGTCGGTCAGCAGCTCGCCGCGGACCTCGTCCTCGGCGCGCACCACGGACCGCCGCAGCATCAGCAGCAACGCCGTCACGACGCCGGCGCGTTCGAACAGCCGCCGGTCGGGATCGCCGAGGCCCGCGCGACCGGCCAGCACCAGGCTGCCGAGGAGTTCCGGGCCGGCCTGGACCGCGCACACCCAGTTGTCCTTTGTGGACACCGCGCGCCCGGTGGTGCGGGCCGCGGCGAGCGCGTCCGGGTCGAGCGGCACCGGGGCCGCCGAACTCGCCAGGAGCGTGCCGTCGGCGTCGTAGACGGTGAGGTCTCCGTGCAGCACGGCGGCGACCGCGTCGGCGACGTCCGGCAGGTCGCCCCCGCGCAGGACGAGGTCGGTCAGCCGGTCGTGGGCGTCCTCGGCGCGTTCCATCGTCGCGTTGGCCTCGTTGAGCTCCGCGACCGCGCGGCGGGTCTGGTCGAGCAGGTTCGCGCTGTCCAGGGCGATCGCGGCGTGGTCGGCCAGCGACGACAGCAGCGCCACCTCGTCCGCGGAGAACTCCCGGGTGGCCCGGTCGGACGCGAAGAGCACGCCCAGCACCTTCGGGCCGATCGCCAGCGGGACGCCGAGGATCGCGGTCAGGCCCTCGTCTTCGACGCCGGAGTCGATGTGCCGCGTGTGCTTGAACCGGTCGTCGTTGAAGTAGTCCGACGTCGCGTACGGCCGCGCGGTCTGCGCGACCAGCCCGCCCAGGCCCTCGCCCATCCCGAGCACGATCTGCTGGAACTCCGCCGACACCGAGCCGTCGCTGACCCGGATGTAGGTCTTGCCCTCGGCCTCGTTGTTGAGGCTGAGGTAGGAGACGTCGACGCCGAGCAGCGCCCGCGCCCGCCGGACGATCGAGCGCAGCACGGTGTCCGGATCGGACAGTGCGGCGAGCTCGCTCGCGGTCTCGAACAGCGCGGTGAGCTGGGCCTCGCGCCGCCGGTGCTCGGCCAGCGTCTCGCGGATCCGCAGGGCGAGCTCGCCCGCGCTGGCCAGCGCGGCCAGGTCGGCCGCGTCGAGGGCGCCCTCGGCGCGGGCGGCCACGACGACGTGCGCCAGCTGCTCGGTGCTCGCCCCGGAGGCGAGCAGGTCGAGCAGCCGGCGCAGCGCGTCCGAGGGTGCGGTCACGGCCGTCATGTTAGGGCGAAACGGCCGCCTTCTCGGCCTCGACGTCGTCGTGCAGCGATTCGCCGCGGGTCTCGCGGGCGGCAAGCAGCGCGATCGTCGTGATCAGGCACATCGCCGCGACGTACAGCGACACCGGCACGGTGCTGTGCCAGGCCGAGAACAGCGCGACGGCGATCAGCGGCGCGACGGCCCCGGCGGCGATCGACGACAGCTGCCCGCCGACGGAAAGGCCGGTGTAGCGCACCCGGGTCGGGAACTGCTCGGCGAAGAAAGCGGCCTGCGGGCCGTACATCGCGCCGTGCAGCACCAGCCCGATGGTCGCGGCCAGCACGATCACCGCCGACGACTTCGTGTCCAGCAGCATGAAAAACGCGAAGCCCCACACGGCCATCCCGATCGCGCCGAACAGGTAGACCGGACGACGGCCGACGCGGTCGGACTGCGCACCCCACACCGGGATGGTCACGAAGTGCACGGCCGAGCCGATGAGCACGGCGGTCAGGCCGACGCCCTTCGGCAGGTGCAGCCCGGTCGTGACGTACACCAGGATGAACGCGGTGATCACGTAGTACGAGACGTTCTCCGCCATCCGGGCGCCGATGGTGATCAGCACCTGCCGCCAGCTGTTGCGGAAGACGTCGACGACCGGGACGTGCTTGTCGGCGCGCGCCTCGGCCTGGCGCTGCGCGGCGAGGAACACCGGCGACTCGGCGACGGCCAGCCGGATCCACAGCCCGATCAGCAGCAGCACCCCGGAGAGCAGGAACGGGACGCGCCAGCCCCACGACATGAACGTGGCATCGGACTGCGTGGCCGACAGGACGGCCAGCACGGCGGTGGCCAGCAGGTTCCCGCCGGGCGCGCCGCACTGCGGCCAGCTCGCCCAGAACCCGCGGCGGCGGTCGTCACCGTGTTCGGAGACGATCAGGACGGCCCCGCCCCATTCCCCGCCGAGCGCGAAGCCCTGCACGAGCCGCAGCAGCGTGAGGAGCAGAGGGGCCGCGACACCGGCGGTCGCGTACGTCGGCAGGACACCCATCAGGCAGGTCGAGCCGCCCATCAGCACGAGGCTGACGACCAGCAGTTTCTTGCGGCCGAGCCGGTCGCCGAAGTGGCCGAAGACCAGCCCGCCGATCGGGCGGGCCAGGAACCCGACGGCGTAGGTCAGGAACGCCAGCAGCGTGCCGGTGAGCGGGTCCGCCGTCGGGAAGAACAGCTTGTTGAAGACGAGGGCGGCGGCCGAGGTGTAGAGGAAGAAGTCGTACCACTCGATGGTGGTGCCGATCAGGCTCGCGCCGACGATCTTGGCGATCGCCGACCGATGGGGTTGGCTCACTGCGGGCTCCACTTCCTTGTGGTTGTGCGGGCGGTTAAGCGGCGGTCCAACCGCCATCGAGGGGAACTGAGGCCCCGGTGACGTGACCGGCGTGCGGCGAGCACAGCCACACCACCAGGGAAGCGACGTCTTCGGGTTCGATGAGCTTCTTGATCGCGGCCCGCTTGAGGAGCACTTCGGAGACGACGTCCTCACGCGGGATGTCGTGCTCGGCGGCCTGGGCGTCGATCTGCCCGTCGACGAGCGGGGTGCGCACGTAACCCGGGTTCACGCAGTTGCTGGTGACGCCGTGCTCAGCGCCTTCGAGCGCGGCGACCTTGGACAGGCCTTCGAGCCCGTGCTTGGCGGCGACGTACGCGGACTTGTAGGCGGAGGCGCGCAGCCCGTGGACGCTCGACATGTTGACGATCCGCCCCCACCCCCGGGCGTACATGGCCGGAAGCGTGTGCCGGACGAGCAGGAAGGGAGCGGTAACCATCAGGGTCTGGATCCGCGTGAAGACCTCCGGCGGGAAGTCTTCGAGGGGCGCGACGTGCTGGATCCCGGCGTTGTTGACCAGGATGTCGACCTCGGCGGGGAGACCGGCGACGGAGGAGGGATCGGTGAGGTCGGCGACGTGCGCCCACCCGCCGACCTCGGCGGCGGCGGCTTCGGTGCGGCGCTCGTCGATGTCGACGACGTGCACCTTGGCCCCGGCCGCGGCGAGGGCGCGGACGCAGGCGAGGCCGATACCGCCGGCACCGCCGGTGACGAGGGCGGTGCGCCCGTCCAGATCGCTGGTCATGGACGGGAACGGTAAGCGTGACCCCGGTCGCTAGCTATGTGTGCGGCAACTACACCTTCGGAAGATCCAGTGTGGTCGGGCGACACAGTGCGGAGAGTAAGGCTTCCCACGATCGGGTGGAGATTTCGAGGGTGCCGCCGGAGCGGTCCTTGGTGTCGCGGATTTTTGCCGCAGGTCCCAGCGCCACTTCGACGCAGTTGATGTCTTCGGAATAGCGGGAAGTCCGCCACTCACTCATCCGGCCCTCCGAGTTCGGCGATCACCTCCCTGATCAGCGCGCAGCTGTCCTGCTCGCTGAGGGCGAGGGCCGCTAAGTTCTTCGCCGCCGCCTTGTAGTCGGCGACCTGATCCTCAGCGTAGAGGTATCCGGTCGCCTGGTACTGCTCCAGGAACACGATCGGCGGCAGCTGCGGAAAGTCCAAAATCACGAAAGGCCCGGAAAGTCCGGGCTGGTAGCTCGAACTGCCGCGGAACACCTGCGCGCTGACGTTCCGCCGCCGCATCAGGCCGAGCATGAACCGCAACTGTTCGACCATCACCGAAGGCTCGATGAAGGGCGGCCGCAGCACCGCCTCGCCGATGACCACGTGCAAAAAAGTCGCCCTCGGCCCACTGAGCAAGTCGCGACGCACCTGCCGGAGCAAGAGCAGCTTTTCGAGCTCATCACCGGAAACGCCGAGGTCGCCCAGCACCCTCCGGGCATAGGCGGGCGTCTGAAGCAGCCCGGGAACCAGCACCGGTTCCCACCCGAACAGCTCGCTCGCCTCCCGCTCGTACTGGACATAGACCTGGTTCTTCGAGGACGTGAGCCAACTGGTCTCGTGGGCGGTCCGAGCCAGGTCCAGCAACCTCGCCCGCTCCCCCGGCTCCACCACGAGGAACCCCAAGAGCAGCGCCACCTGCTCCACCTTGGGAATCCGCTTTCCGTACTCCCAATTGGACAGTTCCTGCGCATGCACGCCGATCTTCCGGGCCAGCTGCCGCACACCGAGGTTCTTTGCCTCGCGGCAGGTGCGCAGCCCGAACCCGAGCGCTCTCGCCCGGGGTGTCGCGAAGGGTGTTGCCATGACCGCATTGTGTCATCGGGGCCCGACATTTCCGCTGCCCCGCCCGTCGGCTGGTGTCGCGGATCCGCGTCAGTTTCGCTGCTGGTCATGGACCCGGACCACGCACTCCTGACCCGTCTTCGCGACCTCGCCGAAACGCTCCCCGGCGACGTCACCTGGCTGACCGGCCCGCCCCTGCGCGCCGACGGCCTGCGCGACCTCGGCGAGCGCCTGAGCTGTCTCGGCGCGGACCTGATCAGCCGCGCGGGCGTCCTCGACGAGATCGCCGCCGCCCGGCTGCCTTCCCACGGCTGGATCCCCGAGTGCGGGCCGGAACCGCGTCGCCGGCTCAGCCACTACGTCGGCCGCGGCGAGGTGCGGCTCGGCCTCATCTACTTCGCGAGCTGCGGCGCGGGTTGCTTCCCCTTCTACGGCACCGATCCCGCGGGCAAGACCGCGCGGCACGAGCGGTGCGAGAAGTGCGTCAAAGAGGCGTACCGGCTCATGAGCGTTCCGCCAGCACCGCGAGATAGTGCACGTTCGTCATGATCCCGAGGACGTTGCCGAACGGGTCGACGACCGAGGCCGTCACGAAACCCGGCCCGCGTTCGATGATCGGCTCGTACTCCTGCGCGCCCAGCTCCAGCAGGCGGGCGAAGGTCGCTTCGAGGTCGTCGACGTGCCAGCGGACGATCTCGCCGCCCGGCTCGGTGTGCGTGAAGGGGGCGTACGTGCGGTCGATGATCCCGAGTTCGTGCCGGTAGTCGCCGATCCGGAACTCGAAGTACCCCGGGACCTCGTAGTACGGCGCCATCCCGAGGAACTCCGTGTACCAGGCCTTCGCGGCCTCGTGGTCTTCGGCGTAGTAGGTGACGGTGGCCATTCCTCGCAGCATGTCCTGCTCCTCTCCAGCGGTGTGGAGCCATCATGCGGCGGAAAAGTGCTCATCGAGTGACTACTTTTCCTGCGACACTTTTCCCATGCGCGCGGACCGCCTCGTGGCCACCCTCCTGCTGATGCAGACGCGCGGCCGCGTCACGGCCGCCGAACTGGCCACCGAGCTGGAGATCTCCGTCGCGACCGCCCGCCGCGACCTCGAAGCCCTCTCGGCCGCCGGCGTGCCCGTCTACCCGCAGCCGGGCCGCGGCGGGGGCTGGCAGCTCGTCGGCGGGGCACGCACCGACCTCTCGGGCCTGAGCGCGCGCGAGGCCCAGGCGCTGTTCCTGCTGGCCGGCCCGGCCGCGGCGGCCGCACCCGAGGTCAAGTCGGCGCTGCGGAAGCTGATGGGCGCGCTGCCGGGCACGTTCCGGGCGGACGCCGAGGCGGCGGCGGACGCGGTCGTCGTCGACCAGGTGGGCTGGGGTGAACGGCCGAAGGAACGGCCGCCGATGGTCACGCTGCTGCGGGACGCCGTCATCGCGCGCCGCCGCGTCCGCCTCGCGTACGCCGGGCGCGAGAAGTCCGAGCGGCTCGTGGACCCGTGGGGCCTGGTCGACAAGGACGAGGTCTGGTACTTCGTCGCGGGAACGGCGAAGGGCCGGCGCACCTTCCGCGTCGACCGGATCGTCTCGGCCACCCCGACCGATGAGCCCGCGGACCGTCCGTCGGACCTGGAGCTGGCCCGGGTGTGGCGGGACGTCGTCGAGGAGATGGAACAGCGGCGTTCGCTGCTCAGCGCGGACGTGGTGCTCGACCGGCGGCACTTCGGGGTGTTCCAGGGACGGTTCGGGCGGCACTGCGAACTGGTCGCGGAGCTGCCCGGGGAGCGGGTCCGCGCCCGGGTGGCCGCGGCGGCGCCGGTGATGATCGCGCAGGAGCTGGCGGGGTGGGGTGCGCTGGTCGAGGTGGAGGGCCCGGAGTCGGTGAAGGCGGAGCTGGCGCGGCTGGGCGCGGAACTCGTCGCCCGCTACGGAACGTGATCACGCGCCCGCCGGTCCACTTTGGCCATGATGTCGGAAATGTCCCACTCGACATCTCCCCCTCTTCCAGGGCGCCCACGACGTCTTCGAACCCCGACTGTCGATCACGTCGAACGGCCGGACCGCCACTATGCATGGTGAACGCCCTTCATGGGTCTACATTGGACACGCGGAGGACCTACTGCGAGTGTCCGTTACCCGCTGGTATCTGGCCGTTCGGAGTATCCCCGATCACCCGTTTGCTGCTATTGTGACGCCTCCGTTATCTGAACGTGCGTTCGGTGACACTTCGGTGAGGGCAGACAATGCGTGACGATGTGGTCGAAGCGAGTGCCGTGGTGGGGCACCCGCCGGACGTGGTCTGGCAGATCGTCGGATCGCCGGAGTGGTACTCGCGGTTCGTGCCGGAGATCAGCTGGTGCGAAATCCAGGAGCCGGCCGCGCGCGGACGCGGCCCGCGGGGCGTGATCCGGATCGTCCCCGCGCGGGGACCGATGCTCGAGACCCAGATGCAGGCCGTCGTCTACCGGCCGGGCGAGCACGTCGTGTGGTGCGGCGTCCCGGACGAGGGCACCTGGGTCTCCCTGGAGCTGAGACCGCTGGCCGGCGGCAAGACCGAGCTGTTCGTGCGGATGATGCTGCCGCCGTCGCACCTGGAACTCGTCTCGTCGATCAAAAAGGACGTCCGCGCCCTCGCCCGCCGCCTCGACCTGCACCTGGCCGGCGAGCACGACCCCGAGACCGACGGCGAGACCAACAAGGCCACCAAGCTGCGCACCACGAGCATCCTGCTGCGCGCCGGCGTGCTCAGCGCCGGACGGCCGGACAAGCTCGCGCGGCAGCTGAACTCCCTCGCCCAGTGGGGCGCCACGGTCGCGGGCGGCTACCAGGCCGCGGCGGCCCGCGTCCCGGACGAGCTCGCCCTGCACGACGAACGCAGCGTCCGCACGTTCCGCCAGGTCCAGGAGCGCAGCGACCGGCTCGCCAACGCGCTGAGCGAACTCGGCGTCGTCGAGCGCGACCGGATCGCGCTGATGTGCCGCAACCACGCCGCGATGATCGAGTCGTTCGTCGCCGCCAGCAAGCTCGGTGCCGACGTCATCCTGCTCAACACCGGCCTGTCCGCCGCCTCGGTCAAGGACGTGCTCGCCGAGCACCGGCCCTCCGCCGTGCTGGCCGACGACGAGTTCGCGCAGACCATCGCGAACGTGCCCGGCGACTTCGCGCGGATCAGCACCTGGCCGGACGCCGACGCCGGCTACCCGACCGTCGACGAGCTGATCCAGGCCGCGCCCGCCGACCGCCCGAAGCCGGTCGAGCGGCCGGGCCGGCTGATCGTGCTCACCTCCGGCACCACCGGGACGCCGAAGGGTGCGCGCCGCCCCACGCCGAAGGGGCTGGGCACCGCCGCGGCGATCCTCGACCGGATCCCGCTGCGGGCCGGCGACCGGCTGCTCGTCGCGGCGCCGCTGTTCCACACGTGGGGCCTCGCCGCGATGCAGATCGGGATGGCGCTGCGGGCGTCGCTCGCGCTGATCCGCAAGTTCGACGCCGAAGAGACGTTGCGGACGATCGCCGAGCAGAAGTGCGACGCGCTGTTCGCCGTGCCGATCATGCTGCAGCGGATCATGGACCTGCCCGAACGCGTCCGCGCGCGCTACGACGTGTCGTCGCTGCGGATCGTGGCCAGCAGCGGCTCGGCGATGTCCGGGTCGTTCGTCACGCAGTTCATGGACACCTTCGGCGACGTCCTCTACAACTTCTACGGCTCGACCGAGGTGTCCTGGGCGAGCATCGCCGACCCGGCCGACCTGCGCGCCGCGCCGACGACGGCCGGCCGCTGCCCGCTCGGCACGCGGCTGGCGATCCTGGACGAGGACCGCAAGCCGGTGCCGCCGGGCGGCGAAGGCCAGATCTTCGTCGGCAACGACATGCTGTTCGAGGGCTACACGAGCGGAACGGACCCGGCCCGTGCGGCCGACATGATGGCCAGCGGCGACGTGGGCTATCTCGACGCGGCCGGCCGCCTGTTCGTCACCGGCCGGGCCGACGAAATGATCGTCTCGGGCGGCGAAAACGTGTTCCCGAGGCCGGTCGAGGAGGCCTTGGTGGCCCTTCCGGGCGTCCACGACGCGGCGGTGGTCGGCGTGGCGGACGCGGAGTGGGGCCAGCGCCTGGCGGCGTACGTCGTCCCGCGCCGGGGCGCGTCGCTGCACGCGGAGGACATCCGCCAGTACATCCACCACCGGCTGGCCCGGTTCGCGGTGCCGCGGGACGTGTATTTCGTCCCGGACCTGCCGCGCAACGCGACGGGCAAGATCCTCAAGCGGCTGCTGCACGACGACACCTGGCCGGCGACCAGCGAATACTGATGCCCGAACACACACCGGACGGCCGGTACATCATCGTCAACGGCCGCCGCTGGCGCGCGACGGACCCGGAGATCCCCGCCGACGTCCGCGACCGCCTGCAGAAGCACCTGATGGCGGCCCGGCGCGTGCAGGACCGCGCCCGCGTCCAGGCGGCGAAGGTCGCGCTGGGCGAGCGCGGTGAGCCGTGGTGGGAGCAGACGTCCGCACAACGCCGGGCGCGGTGGGAGCGCGGCCTGGCCGAGCTGGATCAGCCGACCGGCTGACGCAGCACGGTCTTGAGCTTCGCGGGCGCCACACGCCGTGGGTCGCCCAGGTAGACCTCGTGGTGCAACCCGGTGAGCTTCAATCCGTGCTCCACAACGTATTCGTCGTGCAGGCGGGCCAATAGCGGGCCTTCGTCGTCGTACGAGCCGACATGGAGAACCTGCGCGCACCGGCCCTCGTGCAGCTTCTCGAACCGGACCGGCGCATCGATCTTCTTCTTGCGCCACACGGTTTCCCGGGCCTCCTCGACCGCGTCCTCCCCGATCCACGGCGGCTGCGCGATGAGCATCGTCCACTGCCAGGAGTCCTTGGCGCGCACGGTGAAGGCCGTGTAGTCGTCCGCCCACCACAGCCCTTCCAGGGGGCCCACGACGAAGTCCTCACCGCGTTGTTTCGCCGAAAACTTGATCGTGTACGCGAAGGCGTAGAGCGCTTCGACGGCCTTCCGGTGGCTCTCCGCGGTGTTCGGGTTGCCCCGGCCGTCGATGGCGAGGAACCGCTGCTCGGGGACGTCGAGCAACGCCCAGTCGCGGTTCTTCGGGGCGTAGAGCTCCTTGAGTTCCTTCTTGAGGTCGTACGGCATCAGGTCATTCCTTCCAGCCAGCGGGCTTCCGCCTCGAGTTGTGCGATGGAGTAGTCGAAGATCGCCCGGACGAACGGCGGGGCGTGGTCCTGGGCCGCGGCGGCGCGCCGGACCTCGGCCAGCCGCTCGCCGACCGCCTCCGCGCGCCGGGCCAGCGCGGCCGCGAGCCGTTCGGGCGGGACGGCCGGGCTGTTGGCCAAGCCGACCAGCACCGGCGGGTGCACCGGCCGCAGCTCCGCGATGGCGGCTTCGGCGGCCGCCGCGCACGCCTGGCGGCCCGCTTCGGTGACGGTGAACGTCTTCTTGGCCTTGGCGTGCGCTCGTTCCGCTTCGACCTCGGCGACCAGGCCTTTCTCGCGGAGCTTCCCCAGGACGTAGTAGATCGAGCTGAAGCCGAGCGCCGTCCAGTCGCGCATGCCGCGTTCCGAGACGACCTCGTCCAGCTCGTAGCCGTGCCTCGGCCGCTCGGCCACCAGGCCCAGCACCGTCAGCTCCGCATCGGTCAGCACGGTCGTACTCTAGCACTAGAATAGTCGCCTTCCCGAAATTGTCGGTGGCGACTGGCATGCTTCACCTCGTACCGGAAAGCGAGGGAGAGCAGTGGGGGGACAGGTGGTGACGGCGGTGCCGTGGACCGCGGAACGCGTGGCCGGGCTGGCGCCGGATCCCGCGTCGGAAAAGGCGGGCCGGGCGCTCGCCACGCCGGCGAGGTGGTCGGGCGCGGGTGCGTCCGAAGACGCCGTGTGGGGCTTCTGCCGGGGAAGCGGCAAGAAGCCGTACCAGACGTGCGTCGAGCTCGCCGAGCCCGCGTTCCGGTGTTCCTGTCCCAGCCGGAAGTTCCCGTGCAAGCACGCGCTGGGGCTGCTGCTGCTCTGGGCGGCCGGCCAGGTCGACGCCGCGGAACCACCCGAGTGGGTGCACACGTGGCTGGCCGAACGCGCCGACCGCGCACGGCGAGCGGAGAAACGCGCCGAGGCGGCGGGGCCGAAAGACGAGGAGGCGGCCGCCCGGCGTGCTGCCGAGCGGGCGGCGCGTGTCGAAGGCGGTGTCGCGGAGCTGAAGGTCTGGCTCACCGACCGGATCGGCGCGGGTTTCGCGGGCTTCGAGCGCACCGGCGGCGAAGAGCTGCGCACGGTCGCGGCGCGGATGGTCGACGCCCAGGCGTCGGGTCTCGCGGGCGGATTGCGCCGGGCGGCGGGCCTCGTCGGCCGGCGCGACTGGCCGGAAGCGCTCCTGGCCGAGCTGTCCCAGCTGTACCTGCTCGCCGACGCGGCCACCCGCCTGGACTCGCTGCCACCCGCGCTGGCGGAAACGGTCCGCACGAGGCTCGGTTTCTCGGTGGAAACGGCCCGGGTCCTGGAAAGCGGCGAGCGCGTCGCGGACGAATGGCTGATCACGGGCGCGGCCGACGAGGAGAACGACCGCCTGCTCACCCGCCGGACGTGGCTGCGCGGCCTCGCCACGGGCCGGGACGCGCTGGTGCTGTCGTTCGCACCGCCGGGCCGTCCCCTCGACGCGACGTTGCCACCGGGCCACCGGCTGACCGCGCACCTGGCGTTCTACCCGGGCGCGGCCCCGATGCGCGCCCTGGTAGCGGAGCGCGGCATCCCGTTGCCGTCCCCCACGGCCGAAGGCGGTTCCATCGCGGACGCCTTGGCGGCCCACGCGCGGGCGATGGCGGCGGACCCCTGGCTGGAGCGCTGGCCGGTGCTGCTGTCGGGCGTCACCCCGGCCGAACACGCGGGCGGCTGGTGTCTGTCCGAACCGGACGGAACGGCGCTGCCGCTGGTGCCCTCCGCGTTCCCCTGGTCGTTGCTGGCGCTGTCGGCGGGCCGTCCGCTGACGGTGGCTGGCGAGTGGAGCCAAGCGGGGTTGCGGCCGTTGACCTGCTGGCACGAAGGCCGGGCGGTGCGGCTGTGAATTCCGAAGCCACGCCGAGTGGTCCCGATCCGCGCCCGAGTCGGGCGCTGCGGCCACGCACCTCGAAGCCCCAACCGTCCCCACTCCGAAACGCCGAGCGGTACCCGTGTCCGGCGCTGCGGCCGCGCACCTCGAAGCCCCGACCATCCCGAACCCATCTACTCCGAAAGGCGGTGAAGCCGTGAAAGCCTGGGAAGATCTCGTCGGCACCGCCCTCCTCGGCACCCGCCGGCGCACCCTGGACCCGTCCGCGCAGCCGGCCGCCGTCCAGGAGCTCGTCGCCGATCGCCGCGATCCGGCCGAGCAGCTGCTCGCCGCCGCGGCCGTGCTCGCCACCTTTCGGCGGGCCGGGCGGCAGCCGCTGCGCGACGTCCGGCCGCTGCCCGTGGCACCCGAAGACGAGCGCCCGTTCGTCCCCGCGCTCGCCCGGGACCGGCTCGGGCGCCTGCTCGCCGCCAGCCACCCCGATCTCCTCCTCGAGTGGCTCGGCATCGTGGCCGGCACCGGCTACCGCGTCCCGCCGGAAGCCCTGCCGCTGCTCGCCGAGGCCGCCCGCACCAAAGCCGCCCTGCGCGGGCCGCTCGCCGCCGTGGCCGGGCCTGTCGGGGCCTGGCTCGGCCAGCGGAACCCCGACTGGGCGTTCCTGGCCGCGCCGCCGGAAGAATCCGGCGACGTCTGGCAGTACGGCAGCCTCGCCCAGCGCCGCCGGTGGCTCGCCGACCGGCTCGCCCGAGACCCGGACGCCGCCCGCGAAGCCCTCACCTCCTCCTGGAAGACCGAGCCCGCCGACGTCCGGGCCGACTTCCTCGGTGTCCTCTCCGGACACGTGCGCCCCCAAGACGAAGCCTTCCTCGAAGCCGCGCTCACCGATCGGGCCGCCGCCGTCCGGGAACAGGCCGCCGATCTGCTCGGCCGGCTGCCCGGCACGCGCTATGGCGAGAGCATGGCCGAACGGCTGCGTCCGCTGGTCCGCCGCCGGGGCCGGGTCCTCGAAGTCACCGTCCCGCAAGGGGAACGCGGTGACGGCACGGTCCGGCTGCGCACCCTCGTCGCGTCCGCTCCCCTGGCGTTCTGGACGGAGTTCGGCCCGCCGGCCGAGGTCGTGCGGATGACCGTCGAAGGCTGCCCGGCCGCCGTGTTGCGGGACTCGTGGGCCACCGCTGCCCTGCGCCAGCGCGACGAAACCTGGGCGCAGGCGCTGATCGGCGCCGACCCCGGCGGGCGCACCACCCCGCCGCTGCTCGGCGTGCTGAGCCCGGGCAGCCAGGCCGCCACCGCCGGGCACCTGATCAGCCGGCTGCCCGTCGAATCCTTCGCGCGGCTGGTGCACGAGCTGCCGCGGCCGTGGACGAAGGAGCTCGGCACCGCGCTGCTCGACTGGATCGCCCGCCAGGACGACCACCGCCTGGTTTCGCACGCCGCCGTCGTGATCGCCCGTGCGGTCCCGGCGGAGTGCCTGCGCCACCCGCTGGCCACCACCCGCCTGACCATGGACGCCGGGCCGTGGCGCCGGGCGCTCACCGAAACGCTGAACTTCCGCCGCGAAATGTACGAGGAGCTCGCATGACCGCCCCCACCGTCCTCCGGCCGCACGCCGAACAGGACCACGCCGCCGAGTTGGCCGCCCTGGCCGCCGCCGACGACCGGGCGAAGCCGCCCAACTGGAACCTGTCGCCGTGGGCCGTCGTCGAGTATCTGCTCGGCGGCACGCTGCCGGACGGCACCGTCATCACCCCGAAGTACGTCGGCCCGCGGCGGCTGATCGAGGTCGCCGTCGCCACCCTCGCCACCGACCGCGCGCTGCTGCTGCTCGGCGTGCCCGGCACGGCGAAGACGTGGGTGTCCGAGCACCTCTCGGCCGCCATCAGCGGGGATTCGACGCTGCTGGTGCAGGGCACCGCGGGCACGTCGGAGGAGTCGATCCGCTACGGCTGGAACTACGCCCGGCTGATCGCCGAGGGCCCGAGCCCCGCCGCCCTGGTCGAAAGCCCGGTGCTGCGCGCGATGCGCGACGGCAAGCTGGCCCGGCTCGAGGAGCTGACGCGCATCCCTGCCGACGTCCAGGACTCGCTCATCACGATCCTCTCGGAGAAGACGCTGCCGATTCCCGAGCTGGGCACCGAGGTGCAGGCGCGGCCGGGCTTCAACCTGATCGCGACGGCGAACAACCGAGACAAGGGCGTCAACGAGCTGTCCAGCGCGCTGCGGCGGCGGTTCAACACGGTCGTGCTGCCGTTGCCGGACAGCGCCGAGGCCGAGGTGGAGATCGTCAGCAGGCGGGTCGCCGAGCTGGGCGCGTCGCTGAAGCTGCCCGCCGAAGCCGCCGAGCTGAACGAGATCCGCCGCGTGGTCACGGTGTTCCGCGAGCTCCGCTCGGGCCGCACCGAAGACGGCCGCACGGCGGTGAAGTCGCCGTCCGGCACGCTGTCCACCGCAGAGGCGATCAGCGTGCTCACCGGCGGGCTCGCCCTGGCCGCCCACTTCGGCGACGGCGTCCTGCGCCCGCACGACATCGCGGCGGGCATCCACGGCGCCGTGGTCAAGGACCCGGTGGCCGACCGCGCGATCTGGATCGAATACCTGGAGACCGTGGTCCGCGAACGCGACGGCTGGGCCGACTTCTACCGGGCGGGCCAGGAGATCTCTTGACCACCCACCTGCTCGGCATCCGCCACCACGGCCCGGGGTCCGCCCGGGCCGTGGCGACGCGGCTCGCCGAAGTCGAACCCGACGTCGTCCTCATCGAGGGGCCACCCGAGGCCGACGCACTGGTCGAGCTCACCGAGGACCCGGCCATGCAGCCGCCGGTCGCGCTCCTGGCGTACGCGACCGACGACGTCTCGCGGGCCGCGTTCTGGCCGTTCGCCGTCTTCAGCCCCGAATGGCAGGCGCTCACCTACGCCCGCGAGGCCGGGATTCCGGTGCGGTTCTGCGACCTCCCGGCCGCCAACACGTTCGCCGCGCCGCCGGACGAGCACGCCGGCCCGCCGGTCGATCCCCTCGCCTTGCTGGCTTCCGCGGGCGGCTACGACGACCCGGAACGCTGGTGGGACGACGTCGTCGAATCGCGGCGGGACAGCGAAAGCCCGTTCGAGGTGATCGCCGACGCGATGACCGCGGTGCGCGAGGACGAGAAACCCCCGCAGGGCAACGAAGCCCGTCGCGAGGCCTACATGCGCTCGGTGCTGCGCCGCACCCGCAAGGACGGCTTCGAGAACATCGCCGTCGTCTGCGGCGCCTGGCACGTGCCCGCGCTGGCCGACCCGTTGCCGCCTGCCTCGCACGACCAGGCCGTCCTCAAGGGACTGCCGAAGCGGAAGGTCGCGTGCACTTGGGTGCCGTGGACTCACGGGCGCCTCGCCACGGCCAGCGGCTACGGCGCGGGCGTGCGGTCGCCGGGCTGGTACCACCACCTGTTCACCACGGCCGACGACGTCACCGCGCGCTGGCTCGCCGAGGTCGCGGGCGTGCTGCGGGAGGAGGACCTGCCCGTCTCGACCGCGCACGTGATCGAGGCGGTCCGCCTGGCCGAAACCCTGGCCACGCTGCGGGGCCGGTCGTCGGCCGGGCTGGCGGAGGTCACCGAAGCCACCCGGGCCGTGCTGTGCGGCGGCGACGAGGTGCAGGTCGAGCTCGTCACGCGGCGGCTGGTGGTCGGCGAACGGCTCGGCGAAGTGCCGGACAGCGTCCCGCAGCCGCCGCTGGCCGCGGACCTGACCGCCACCGCGAAACGCCTGCGGCTCAAGAAGGACCCGGTCGTCAAGGAGCTCGACCTCGACCTGCGGACCCCGGGCGGGCTCGACCGGTCGAAGCTGCTGCACCGGCTGCGGATCCTCGGCATCGAGTGGGGCAGCCGGGAGGCGTCGGCCCGGCGGAACAAGGGCACCTTCCGCGAGACGTGGGCGCTGGCCTGGGAACCGTCGTTCGAGGTCGACCTCGTCGCGGCGGCCGTGTACGGCACCACCGTGCCGTCGGCGGCCACCGCGGTGATCCGCGGCACCGTCGAAGGCACGCCACCGCTCGACGAGGTCACCACGGCCGTCGAAAACTGCCTGCTCGCCGACCTGCCAGAGGCGCTGCCCGAAGCGCTCGCGGCGCTCGACGCCCGGGCGGCGGCGGACGCGGACGTCGCCCGGCTGATGTCGGCCCTGCCCGCACTGGCCAGGGCGACCCGGTACGGCAACGTCCGCGGAACCGACACCGGCGCGCTGCGGGCGGTCGCCGACCGGATGCTGGACCGGATCTGCGCCGGCCTGCCCCCGGCCGCCCACGGCATCGACGACGACGCCGCGGCCCGGCTGGCCCAGCTCGTCGACGGCGTCCACGACGCCACCTCCCTGCTGGGCGACGAGGCGAAGGAACGCTGGCTGGCGGCGCTGGCCCGGCTGGCCGAACGGCCGTCACTCCCCCCGCTCCTGGCCGGACGCCTCACCCGGATCCTGCACGACGCCGGGCTGTTCGACGCGCTCGACATCGAACTGCGGCTGGGCCGGGCCCTCACGCCGGGCGTCACGCCGTCGGCCGGCGCGGCGTACGTCGAGGGCTTCTTCGACGGCGGCGCGCTGCTGCTGGTGCACGACGAAGGCCTGCTGCGGGTGATCGACGCCTGGCTGGCGGCGATCGCCGACGACGTCTTCACCGAGGTGCTCCCGTTGCTGCGCCGCACGTTCGGCGCGTTCAGCGGGCCCGAGAAGCGGGCGATCGGACAGCGCGCGGCCGGGCTCACCGGCACCGCGCGGGTCGTGGCGGTGGCCGACGAACTGGACGAGGACCGGGCCGAGCGCGTGCTGCCGGTCCTGGCGACGCTGCTGGGGGTGGGAGCATGAGCACCGATACCGATCGCGTGCGGCGCTGGCGGCTGGTGCTGGGCGGGGACGGCGCCGGGCCGGGATCGGGCCTGGAGGACGCTCAGCTGTCCGATGAGGACAGTGGGGTGGACGCGGTGCTGGCCGCCCTCTACGACAAACCCGACGAGGAGGCCGCGGGCGGACCGCGCAGCGCGAACCTGGGCGCGTCGGCGCCGCGGGTCGCCCGCTGGCTGGGCGACATCCGGCGTTACTTCCCGAGCACCGTCGTGCAGGTCATGCAGCGCGACGCGGTCGACCGGCTCGGGCTCACCCGGATGCTGCTGGAGAAGGAGCTGCTGTCGGCGGTCGAGCCGGACGTCCACCTGGTCGGCACGCTGCTGTCACTGAACAGCGTGCTGCCGGAGGAGACGAAGGAGACCGCCCGCGAGGTGGTCCGCAAGGTCGTCACGGAGCTGGAGGAACGGCTCGCCGAACGCACCCGCGCGGCGATCCGCGGCGCGCTGGACAAGGCGTCGCGCACGCACCGGCCGCGTCCCGGCGACGTCGACTGGGCGCGCACGATCCACGCGAACCTCAAGCACTACTCCCCCGACCTGCGCACGATCGTCCCGGAAATGCTGATCGGTTTCGGACGGCGGCAGCAGGCGGTGCAGCGGGACGTGATCCTGGCCGTCGACCAGTCCGGCTCGATGGCGGAGTCGGTGGTGTACTCGGGGTTGTTCGGCGCGGTACTGGCGTCGATGCGGGCGCTGAAGACGTCGTTCGTCGCGTTCGACACGGAGGTCGCGGACCTCACCGAGCACCTCGCCGACCCGGTGGACGTCCTGTTCGGCACCCAGCTGGGCGGCGGCACGGACATCAACCGCGCGATCGCGTACTGCCAGGGCCTGGTCGAGCGCCCGGAGCGGACGCTGCTGGTGCTGATCAGCGACCTCTACGAGGGCGGCGACGAAGACGAGCTGCTGCACCGCATCGCCGAGCTGGCCGGCGCGGGGGTCCAGGTGGTGACGCTGCTGGCGCTGTCGGACTCGGGCGCACCCGCGTACGACCACGAGAACGCGGCGGCCCTGGCCGAGCTGGGCATCCCGGCCTTCGCATGCACCCCCGACCAGTTCCCGGACCTGATGGCCGCCGCCATCCGCGGCGACGACCTCCAGAGCTGGGTGGCCCGGGAGACCAGCTGAGTTGCGGAATGAAACCGACGGGTGAGCGGTTGAAGCGAGTGCGGGGAAGACGGTCCCGCAGGAAGGACGGCTCACCATGAAGGTCCGCAGCTCGCTCCGCTCGCTCGCCCGCCAGCCGGGTGCCCAGGTCATCCGCCGGGGGACGAAGGTCGTGGTGATCAACAAGGACAACCCGCGCTCGAAGGCCCGCCAGGGCTGACCGGCACGCGACGCACCTGGGCCCGGAACCTCGCGAGGTTCCGGGCCCAGGTGGTGCTCATCCTTCCTTTCGGCTCCGGCCGAGGAAGCGGCCCACGACACCGCTGCCGACACCGATGACGGCGACGATGACGACCGGGGTCAAGTAGTGCCGGTAACCGGTCAGATATTCACTGCTGGCCAGCTGGTAAGTACCCAGCCACCGGAGCCGGTTGGCGAGCCCGCCGAGCCGGCGGCCGGTCGGCGGCCTCAGGCTACTTCTCGGGGCGGACGGCGATCCAGGCCATCAGCAGCATGAGGGCAAGCCCGACGACCGCAGCCAGGATGCCCACCCACCAGGTCGGAGGATCCGAGAGCGTGTAGTAGAAGCCGACTGCCGCCACCGGGATCAAGGTGAGGGCGATGATCCAGTTCTTTTGGTTCTTGCTCACGTTTCCTCTCCTGGATGCGGTTCCTGCCTACTTTCGCAGGAAGCGGAAGGCCTTGCCGACCGCGCCGCCGGCGAAGCCCTTCGTCGCGCCGGAGATCGCGCCGTCGATGAGGGCGTCGCCGACATCAGCTCCGCGAGCGCCGCCGATAGCCGCGCCGATGCCGGCGCCGGCAGCGCCCAGCAAGGCACCCCCCACCACCCCGGCGACCAGGCAGCCGGCACCCGCGGTCGCGCCGCAGGCCGCAGCGGTGACGACGCCGGCGACATAGCCGCCGATCTGGCCACCGAGGTTCTGCCCGAGGTCGCCCATGCTGTAGTCGCCGTTCGGGTCGCTGCTGTTGATCGGGTCGCCGTTGCCGTAGGCGTAGGCATTCGCTTCCTGACCGGTCGGGTCAGGCTGGGTGAACCGGGCGTAGGCCGGGTTGTAGTGCCGGTAACCGGTCAAGTATTCACTGCTGGCCAGCTGGTAGGTACCCAGCCACCGCAGCCGGTTGGCCGAGCCCGCCGCCCCGGTGATGCCGGTGTTGAACCCGTACGGCGTGTACGTGTAACCAGCGGTCACCGCCCCGGCATCGTCCACCAAGGCGATCACGCTGCCCTGGTAATCGGTGATGGCGTTGTGGTGCTTACCCGCGGCATCGACCAGCCCGGTGAGCTTGCCGTCGATGTCGTGGGCGTACGTGGTGCCCGCGCCGTTGTCCACGGTCCGGGAAATGCCCAACGCCGTGCGGGTGAAAACGTGCGTGACATCGCTCGACCCGACCCGCTCGGTGATCGAGGCTGGCTGGGTCTGGTCGAGCGTGTCGTAGCCGGCGGTGAACAGCGTGCCGGAACTCGACGTGACCGAGGTCCGCTGGTTGGTGTCGCTGTAGTGGGCTTCACCGCCGGGGTTGGTGGTGGTCAGGTTCCCTGCGCCGTCGTAGCCCACTGTGATGCTGTCGATCTTGGTCATCTGGTCGGCGTCGTTGACGGTGTAGGTGCGCCCGTCGCCGGAGGTGATGTTGCCGGCGTTGTCGTAGCTGTAGGTGCGGGCGCCGGCCTTGGTGAGGCGGCCGAAGCCGTCGTAGCTGTTGTCCGCGGTGCCGGTGGAGTCGGTGCGGGACTGGATCTGGCCGGTGTCGGTGCCGTCCGGCTTGGTGTAGCGGTAACTGACCGAGAGCAGCGTCGTGCCCGCGGAGTTCTTGACCGTGATCCCCGTCTGGCGGCCGGACTTGTCGACGCCGATGGTCTGCGTGCTGCCACCGGGCAGGGTGGCCGACGTGCGGTGGTCGGCGTTGTCGTAGCCGTACGTGGTGGTCGCGTTCGCCTGGTCCTTGACCGAGGTCAGCCGGTCGGCGGCGTCGTAGCCGTAGTAGATCCAGCCGGTGGGGTCGTCGACCGCGGTGACGTTCCCGGCCCGGTCGTAGTGATAGGTCGCGGTTCCGGTGCCACCGCCCGCGGTACGCACGACGCGGGTCAGCAGGCGCCGCTCGTAGCTGTTGGTGAACGAGGCGCCGGGATAGCGGGCGGTGATGCGGTTGCCGGTGGGGTCGTAGGTGTAGGCGGCGAGGCCGGTGCCGTCGGCCTTGGCGACGGAGACGACGTGGTCGAGCTTGTCGTAGCCGTAGACCAGTTTGACGCCGTTGCCGTCGGTCACAGTCGCGACCCGTGAGAGCGAGTCGTAGGTGTAGGTGGTCGGTTTCAGCGGCAGCGGCGGGGTGACCTTGGTGAGGTTCCCTGCGGTGTCGTAGCCGTAGCTCGTGACGTGCCCGTTGCCGTCGGTGGCGGTGGCGACCAGGCCGGTGGTGTAGGTGTACTTCGCGACGTCGGTGTTCAACGCGTCGGAGTGCACGTTGGTGACGTTGCCGGCCTTGTCGTAGCTGTTGTTGACCTTGTTGCCGGAGAAGTCCGCCACCTGCGTGGGCAGGTGCGGGTGCGCGGTGTCGGTGTAGCCGACGCTCATGGCGGCGCCGGTGGGCAGCTTGCCGCCCTTGAGGTTGTTGAGCGGGTCGTAGTCGTAGGTCACCGAGTTGCCGGTCGCGTCGGTCAGCGAATTCACGTCGCCGTGGGCCGACCAGGCCTGGTCCCGGGAGTGCCCGAGGGCGTCGGTGGCCTTGGTCTGCCGTCCGCCGCTGTCGAAGGTGTAGGTGCTCTTGTGCCCGTTGGGGTCGGTGACGGTCGTGGTGCTGGAACCATAGGCGTAGCCGGTGACACTGGCGACGCCGCCGTAGTTCGGCTCGGTCACCTGGGTCACGCGGCCACCGGCGTCGTAGGACAGCGTGTACACCCGGCCCAGCGTGGTGGTCAGCGTCGTGATCCGGCCGTTGGCGTCCAGCCCGAAGTTCATGCTGTCGCCGTTGCGGTTGGTGATCTTCGTGAGGTGACCGTTGCCGTCGTAGCCGTAGCCCCCGGCCGTCAGTCCCGTCGGGTCGGTCACCGCGGTGATGCGGCCGCCCGTGTACGCGGCGGTCGTCACCCGGCCCTGGGTGTCGGTGATCGAGGCCAGGGTGCCGTCGGTGGCGTTGTACCGGTAGGTGATCGTGTGCCCGTTGCGGTCCGCCTCCGAGAACAAGCGTCCGTCACCGGTGAACAGCTTCGTCTCCCCCGAGGAGTCCTGGGACAGGGAGTACTTGCCGTCCGGCAGCTTGGTCAAGGTGACGTGCATGCCGTCCGGCTCGGTGTAGCTGCCGTCGTCGTTCTTCGTGAACTCCGCGCAGTACCCGGTCGGGTCGTAGTACACGATCCGCTTGTCCGGGTCGGGGTAGATGATGAGCTTGACGTCCGGGCCGCCGGACACGGTCCAGAATGTCCCGAGCGCCCCGCCCCGGGTGAGATTGGCGCTGTTGTAGACGGCGTCGAACGACATGTTGAGGCCGGTGCCCTTGACCGTCAGCGCCCGGTCGGTGATGAGCGCGTTCCCGCTGTAGCGGTTGACCAGCAACTCGGTGCGGTCGGAGATCGCGTAGCGGTCCATCGCGAACCACGGCTGGCTGCCCGACTGGGTGGTGTCGCACACCAGTGACTGGACCGACGCACCCGATCTCGGCGCCGGTCTCACGGCCACCTGGTCGGCCGGAACCCCGGTCGGCGTGCGGTTCACCCGCTCGGGCGGTGTCCACGAGACCGGCAGCGGCACACCGCCCTGACCGGACCGCGGAGCGGCCGACGCGGTCGCCGGAACCGCGGCGATCAAGGTACTCGCGGAAAGGAACGTGATCGTGCGCAGCACGAAGTGCCGCAACGATTTCCGTTGCATATAAGGTGAATCTCCCCTCGGAGCCGATGGCTCCACCCCTGGCGGCCTGGCGCCGCCAGACCTCGCCACGCTAGCCGGGGATGATCGACCGGGGCATGCTGGGAAAATCACGACCACTCGAATGACCTAACAAGAACTTCACGTTGTACGCCGTTCAGCGGCGTCCCGCTTACGACGGATGGCGCCTGGTCGCGATCCGGCTCGGCCGCCGAAGCGCAGCACTCCGTCGTTCAGGCGGGTGAACCGCATGTCGGCCAGGTCCAGCAGGTAGTTCTGGCACCGCGTACGTCTTGCCCTGCAGCCCAACCGAGCTGGGGACCCCGCCGGACCGGGTCGGGGCACCGGTCCGACGGGGAGGCCGCTCACACCGCGAGCACCTTCGTCGCGCCGAAGGTGCCCTTCAGCGGCACCACCACGGCCCGGCCACGGACCGTCACCGTGACGCTGTCCTGCAGCTGCGTCGGATCCGACACCGCGAGCTGGGTCCGGGCCCCGCAGCGCCCGATCGCCACCGACGCCGGGCCCGACACGCTGAGGTCGCCGACCGAGCCCGCCGCGAAGAAGTTCGCCAGCACCGTGCCACCGGCCGCCCGGATCGCCTGCACCACCGGGGTGTTCGCCAGCACCTGCCACGCCCAGGACGCGGTGAGCGTGTCGATCACCGAAGCACCCGGCAGCACCGCGTACGCGTACTTCGCGTCCGTCGGCTCGACGCCGTGTTCGAGGACCAGCTTCTGGTACCGGCGCGTGTTCGGCGTCGTGGTGCCCTTCGTGTTGGCGCCCGTGTCGATGTCGCGCCACGCGCCCGTGCGGTCTTCGCGCAGCGCGGTCACCGAGGCGTCGTCGAGCAGCACGTACCCGCCGACGTTCTCCAGGTGCGCCCAGCGCGGCCGTCGCAACGCGGAGGCTTTCCCGAGGTCGGTGGGCACGCGCCGGCCGTCGGCCAGCAGCGTCCCTCCGCCGCCTTCGCCGAGGTTGCGGTTCTCGATCGTCGTGCGCACCGCAGAGGACGACGTGCTGGTGATCCCGGCGCCGAGGCAGACCACCCCGTCGGGGGTGAAGAACCACGACTTCTTGGCGACCAGCGAGCCGTCCCAGTTCTTGAAGTCGAACGCGTGCGCGCCGTGCCGGGCGTCCCAGCGGACGCCGCCGGTGTGCGCGTTCGGGCCCACCGGCACCCCGCCGAACTTGGGGTCGACCGGGCCGTCGTGCTCGGTCGTGCCGGGCAGCAGCAGCGGGTCGACCGTCGGCCAGTAGGCGTCGGTGTAGTGGCCCTTGGCGTTCGGCAGGAACGTGTACAGCACGCCGTCGCCGACGTGGTAGCCCTTGAGGTTCTGGCCGTTGATGGCTTCGTAGCGCGAAATCCGGGTCGAGCTGACGCCCAGGGACGCCGACCAGCCGGTGGTGACGTGCACCAGCCGGTCCTGCTGGCCGAAGACGCGGTGCGCCGCCTCGACCCGGGCCGGGCGCGCCCCCGACGCCAGCATGTCCTGCGCGAACTCGATGCCCGGCGTCGCCACCAGGTCCGGGCCGGGCGCGAACCGCTCCGGGTCCGGGATCTTCAGGAAGGGCGCGTACCCGCCTTCCTTGATCCACTTCGCGGCGAGGGCGTTGAGGTCGGTCTTGGTCTTGCCCGCCGCCGTCCGGGCCAGCACCAGCGTCGCGACGGTGAGCTGGTGGCCGATGTCGTGGCCGGTCTCCCCCTGCCGCGACAGCATCCGCCCGCGCACCGGCTCCATCAGCGCGCCCGCGTAGACGAAGGGCGCGAAGCTGTCCGCGACCAGCGCGTAGATCTTGTCCTTCAGCGGCTGCGGGAGCGCGTACTCGGTGCCCTGCGTGACGTGGATGGCGCCGGCGAGCGCGGTCAGCAGCACGATGCCGTAGTGCCCGGGGTACGGGATGGTGTCGTGCTGGATGAACGAGCCGTCGACGTGGAAGCCGTCGCCCGCCGCGCGGTCCAACTTCGCGACGACGCTCGCCGCGCCGCCGCCCGCGACGTCGGTGAGGGCGTCGATGCCGGTCTTGATCCACGCCGTGTCGCCGAGCATCGCGCCCGAGACGATCGAGATGAGCGCCTTGTCCGCGCGGTTGGCCCCGGTTTCGACGACCGAGGCGTTGTTCGCGCGCAGGTTCGGGTTGCCGACGAACCGCTTGACCGGCTTGAGGTAGCGCGCGAGCTGCTCGGCGGTGAGCTGGTCGGCGACCACCGACAGCGTGTGCAGCAGGTAGTACGGGATGCCGATTTCGTAGGTATACCAGTTGCCGATTTCGCCGACGTTTTCGTTGTACTGGCTGGCGTAGATCAGCTCGAGGGCGGCCTTGATGCGGTCGAGCACGACCGGGTCACCGGACAGCGCACCGCCGGGGGTGCCCCAGTCGACGGCGATCGCGCGCAGCCGCGCGTACATCGACGTCGTGTAGTCGCTGCCCGGGCCGAGTGGCAGGTCCGTCCACAGTGGAGTACCGCCGCCGGCCACGGACAGGCTCGCGTTGTAGGCTTTGGCGACGCGGCTCAGGTTGGCCAGCGCCGCGGCGCGTTCCGGCGACGGCCGGTTGATCCCGGTCTGCAGCTGCCGGTACGCGGCGACGATCGGCGCGGTCGCGGCGGGCACCGGACTCGCGGCATTCGGCGCGGGCGCGGCTGCGGTCGCGGTTTCGGCGAACGCGGGCCGGGTCAGGAGCACGGTGGAGGCGGCCGCCAGGGCACCACCGCGCAGGGCATTTCTCCGGTTCACGGGCATGGCAAAGCCTCCCAGGAAGACATCCTCGGCTTACGGGGGGAATTTCGGTTGTGCGGCGGCGGATTCAGTTGTCCGGGGGTCACCTACAGGAGTGGCTTTATAGGTGACCCCCGGGGTCCTCGGCCCCGGAATTGTCGGTGCCGAGCGATAAAGTGGAACCGGGGGGCGCCCCCGCGGGTCCGGGGCGCCGGGTCAGCGAAAACTGTCGGTGCCGAGCGGTAATCTGGAACCGGGGGGCGCCCCCGCGGGGTCAGCGCCTCAGCGGGAGCCGTCGGTGCGGCGGGGCAGCTGCCAGGGGTTGGCCTCCTGCAGGGGTTCGGGCAACAACGCGTCCGGGAAGCCCTGCCAGGCGATCGGCCGCAGGAACCGCTCGATCGCCGCGGTGCCGACCGACGTCGTCGTGGGGGCCGTCGTGGCCGGGTACGGGCCGCCGTGCTGCTGGGCCCAGCTCACCGTGACCCCGGTGGGCCAGTCGTTCCACAGCAGCCGTCCGGCGATGCGGGCCAGCGACGGCAGCACCGGCCGCAGCCAGTCCACATCGGACTCCTCACCGTGGATCGTGGCGGTGAGTCCCGGTTCGATCACCTCCAGCAGGCGCAGCAGCTCCGCCTGGTCGGCGTAGGTGACGATCAGCGACGCCGGCCCGAAGCACTCCTCGTGCACCGTGGCGCCACCCTCGAGGAACTGCTTGGCCGTGGTGGCCAGCAGCGTCGGGGTGAACGCGGGCGACGACGAATCCGACGACGACACGACCTCGACGCCCGGAACCTCACGCAGCTTCGAAAGCTGGGCGGAGAACCCGGACGCAATGCGGTCGTTGAGCATCGGCTGGGCGGCCGCGCCGTCGAGGGCGGCGCGCAGTGTGTCGGTCAGGCCGTGGTCCTCCGGCAGGAACAGCAGGCCCGGCTTGGTGCAGAACTGCCCGGCCCCGAGCGTGAACGACCCGGCGTAGCCCTTGGCCACGGCTTCCCCGCGCGCGGCGATCGCGGCCTCGGTGACCACCACCGGGTTGACGCTGCCCAGCTCGCCGTAGAACGGGATCGGCCGCGGCCGCGACACGGCGATGTCGAACAGCGCCCGCCCGCCGGGGATCGAGCCGGTGAAGGACGCCGCCGCGATCCGCGGGTCCTTCAGCGCGGTGACACCTTCCTCCTGGCCGAAGATCACGTTGAACAGGGCGGCCGGGGCACCCGCCTTGATCAGCGCCTCCCGCACGATCGAGCCCGTCTGCGCGGACAGCTCCGGGTGCCCGGGGTGGGCCTTGAGGACCACCGGGCAGCCCGCGGCCAGCGCGGACGCCGTGTCCCCGCCCGCGACGCTGAACGCGAACGGGAAGTTGCTGGCCGCGAACACGAGCACCGGTCCGATCGCGGTCTTGACGCGGCGGATGTCGGGACGCGGGCCCATCGGCCAGTCCGGGTCGGCGTGGTCGACGGTGGCACCGAGGTACTCGCCGTCGGACAGCACCTCGGCGAACAGGCGCAGCTGGAACGTCGTGCGCTTCAGCTCGCCGGCCAGCCGCGGCGACTCGGGCAGGTGCGTCTCGGCGTGCGCCAGCGGGACCAGTTCACCCGCGGCGGCGTCGAGGGCGTCGGCGACGGCGGTCAGCCAGCCGGCACGTTCGGCCGGGGTCGCCTCGGCGGCGGGACGGGCGGCTTCGGCGGCTCCCGCCAGGATCTTCTCGAGCGTGGCGGCGTCGGTGGCCTGGCTCATCGGTGGAACAGCTCCTCAGTTCTCATGGGCGGCGGCGGTGGCCGTTTCCAGGTCGGGCCAGCGACCCGGACCGGCCAGGCCGAGGTGGTACAGGTGCAGCTCGGCGGCACCCGCCTTGGCCAGCTCGCCGACGTAGGCGGCGATGTCCGGCACCGGCGCGGCGGCGACCGCCGTGATGTAGCTGGCGATCGCGACCCGTTCGGGCAACGCCTCCCGGGCCGCGGCGACGGCCTCGGCCCCCGTGGCGGGGGCCCACCCGAACAATACGACCGTATCGACGTCTTCGGGTGCCGACGGCGTCAGCCCGGGCAGCGCGCCGGTGACCCACGGGTCGAGCGCGCCGTGCAGCACGACCCGGGTGCCCGGCGGCAGCGTGGCCAAAACCGCGGCCCGCAGGGCATCGGTGGCGTCCTGCCGGACCCGCAGCAGCATCTGGGTCAGCTCCGGCGGCAGCCGGTCGCCGGTGATCCCCAGATCACCGGTGGCGATCAGCCGCCGGACCTCCTCGACGAGCTGCGCCCGGACGGTGTCCGGGTCGATGTCCCACGCCGAGGCACAGGCCTCGCAGCAGCAGATCGACAGCAGCCGTGCCACCGCGGGCGCCCACACGCCGTCGGTCTTCTCGTGCTGGTGCTGGTGGATCGCCCCGAGCGGCCCGCAGGCCTCGAGGATCACCGACGACAGCTCCAGCCCGGCGACCGAATTCGCCACCACGGCAGTGGCGTACTCGCGCACGGCGGGCTGCGACGGGCACAGCGCCCACGGATAGGCCTCGCCGAAGCAGTTGCGCACCACGACGTCCGGGTGCTCGTAGCCGAGCTGGGAGTTGTGGGTCAGCACGATCCAGGCGGCGGCCGGGATCCCGGCCTCGGTGAGCAGCCGGACGGCGTCGCCCCCGGAGTCACCGGAGGGCACCCAGTCCGGAGTGGACGGACGCAGGACGCCCCACCCGTCGGCCACCGGCCGGTAGAACGCCGCGTGCCGCGCCACGACCGCCGTCCGGGACGGCGACCACGGCGTCGCCGCGCGGGCGCTGTGGTACGACAGCGCCACGGCCACCTCGTCGACGCCGAGCGCCTGGACCCGCGATACGAAATCGGGTTCCAGGACGTCCCAGGGGTAGGCGTATCCCGTCACCTTCACCGGCTCACCACCTCGCCGTGTTCGGCTCGAAACCGGCGACGAAGTTCCGCATGTACGTCACGTCGTCGCGCTTGTTCAGTCCACATCGGACGTAGTTTTCGTGCAGCCGGGCCAGCGCGTCCTCGTCGAGGGTGATCCCGAGCCCCGGGGTCGTGGGCACCGCGACGGCACCGTCGCGGAACTCCAGCGCGCCCGGCTCGATGACGTCCTCGACCTTCCACGGCCAGTGCGTGTCGCACGCGTAGGTCAGGTGCGGGGTCGCCGCGGCGACCTGCACCATCGCGGCCAGGCTGATCCCGAGGTGGCTGTTGGAGTGCATCGACAGGCCGACGCCGAAGCTCTCGCACGTCACCGACAACGACTGCGTCGCCCGCAGCCCGCCCCAGAAGTGGTGGTCGGACAACAGCACGCCGATCGCCCGCGCCCGGAAGCCCGGTTCGATGTCGCCGAAGTTGACCACGCACATGTTGGTCGCGAGCGGCATGGACGCTTCGGCGGCCACCTGGGCCATGCCGTCGATGCCCGGCGTCGGGTCCTCGAGGTACTCCAGGACGCCGTCCAATTCGGACGCGACCCGGATGCTCGTCTCGACCGTCCAGGCGCCGTTCGGGTCGATCCGCAGCGGGTGCCCGGGGAACGCCTCGGCCAGCGCGCGAACCCCGTCGACCTCCTGGGCGGGCTCGAAGACCCCGCCCTTGAGCTTGATCGAACGGAAGCCGTACTCGTCGAACATCCGCTTCGCCGACCCGACCAGCGCCTCGGGCGTGGTGATCTCGCCCCAGGAGTCTTCGCGGCCCTCGACGTGCTTGCCGTACTTGTAGAACAGGTAGGCGGAGAACTCGACGGCGTCGCGGGCCTTGCCGCCGAGCAGGTCGGTCACCGGACGGCCGAGGAAGTGGCCCTGCGCGTCGAGGCAGGCGACCTCGAACAGCGAGTACACGCTCGCGATCGTCTTGCGGATGGAGAACCCGCCGATCAGGCCGTGCGCGTCGGTCAGCACGGTGTCCGACAGCGCTTCGGCGACCAGCCGCTGCAGGCCGGGCAGGTCGAACACGTCGTGGCCGCGCAGCCGCGGCAGCACCTTGCGCACCTCGCCGAGGAAGGCCTCGTCGCCGTAGGACTCGCCGAGCCCGACGATCCCGTCCTCGCACTTGACCTGGACGACGCTGCGCAGCGCGAACGGCTCGTGCACGCCCATGACGTTGAGCAGCGGCGGATCGGCGAAGGCGACCGGGGTCAGCACCACGTCGAGGATCTGCATCAGCCGAGCCCCTTCAGCGTCACGAAGCCGTCCTCCACGACCTTCTCCAGCCGGTGGATCTGCTCCGGGGTCGGCTCGACCAGCGGCGGCCGGACCGGGCCGACCTTGTCGCCGCGCAGCCGGGCGGCGGCCTTGACCAGCGAGACGGCGAAGCCGGGCGTCTCGTCCCGCAACGCCACCAGCGGCAGGTAGAACCCAGTGAGCAGGGCGTCCATCACGCGCGTGTCGCCTTCGCCGAGCGCGCGGTGGAAGCGGTGGGCGATCTCCGGCGCGAAGCAGTGCACCGCCGAGGAATACCGGGCGACACCGACCGCGGCGTACGCCTTCGCGGAGACTTCCGCGGTCGGCAACCCGTTGAAGAACAGGAACTTCCGCGCCCGCTCGGTGTCCAGCGACCGGATGGTGGTGACGATCCGGGTCATGCACTCGACGTCGCCGTAGCCGTCCTTCAGGCCGACGACCGACGGGATGTCCAGCAGGGCCGCCGCGGCCGGCGCGGTGAACACGCCGGTGCCGCGGTGGTAGACGATGACCGGCACGGACGAGTCCCCGACGGCGTACCGCACGAAATCGACCAGGCCCGCCGACGGGCCGGTCACCAGGTACGGCGGCAGCAGCAGGACGCCGTCCGCGCCCCCGGACTGGGCCGCCGCGATGCCGGCCCGCGCCGACGCCGCGCCGCCCCCGGCACCCACCCAGACCGGGACGCGGCCGTCGGCCACCTCCCGGGCCCGGGTGAGCACCGAGGTGACCTCGGCGGGCGAGAGCGAGCTGAACTCGCCGGTGCCGCACGCGACGAACAGCGCACCGGCGCCCGCCGCGATGTGGCTCTCCACGTTCTCCGCGAGCGCGTCGAGGTTGACCTCGAGGTCCTCGGTGAACGGGGTGAGGGGGAACGCCAGCAGGCCGTCCAGCTCGATCTCGTTCTGTGCCATCAGTTTTCTGCTCTCTCGTCCTTTTTCGGGTTCGGCCGGGTGAGGCCTGCGTCAGGCGGGCACGGTCGTGCCTTCCTGCTTCCGGTCGACGTCGTCGTCGGCGGTGTTCACGGTGTCGACGATCTCGTCGGCGGCCGCGCTGCGCTCGGGAGCGAGCAGCCCGAGGCCGACGTAGAGCGCGAGCGAAACCAGGATCGGCGTCGCGACGAGCACGGTCTGGTTCGCCTTGAAGACGTAGTACACCAGCGCGTAGTCGATCAGGCCGCCCGCCCAGGAGACCAGCGCGGCGCGCGGGCCGCACTTGCGGAACCACGGCAGCATGCCCAGCAGCAGCGGGATCGAGATCGGGCCCATCAGCGCGGCGACCCAGTTGACGACGATCTGCAGCACGCCGCCGAGATTCTGCGCCTGGGTGGCCACCAGCATGGTGAGCGCGACGAAGATCACCGTGGTGATCCGTGCGGCCTTGAGGCCCTGGACGTCGGTCCACTGCCGGGTGCGGCGGAACATCGCCGGGATCATGTCCCGGGTGATCACCGCGGAGATCGCGTTGGCGTCGGAGGAGACCATCGCCATCGTGTGCGAGAAGATCCCGGCCAGCACCAGGCCGATCAGGCCCGGCGGCAGGAACGTCGTGGTCATGATCGCGTACGACTGCGTCGGGTCCTTGACGCCGGGGATGAGCAGCGGCGCCGCGAACATCGGGAACATCAGCACCAGCGGCCACAACAGGTACAACGCGGACGAAAGCCGCGCACCCCGCTTGGCCTCGTGGGTGTTCGGCGCGGCCATGTACCGCTGCGCCAGGTTCCACATGCCTCCGTTGTACTCCAGCGTCTTCACCAGCACGTAGACGAGCAGGAAGATGGTGGTGTACTTCGACGTCACCGGGTCGACGTGACCCTCGGGCAGCTTGTCCCACATCGTCCAGAGCGCGGAGATCCCGCCCAGCTTGCCCAGCACTACGACGATCATCACGACGGCGGCGATCGCCTGGATGACGAACTGGCCGAAGTCGGTGAGCGCGTCGGCCCACAGGCCGCCGATGGTGCAGTAGACCAGGGTGACCGCGCCCGTGATCAGGATGCCGAGGTTGTAGTCCAGCCCGGCGAAGACGTGCAGCAGCGTGGCGACGGCGAACCACTTGGCCGCGATGTCGAAGATCTTCAGCAGGCTGCCGCTCCAGGCGAGCGCCTGCTGCGTCGGCACGTTGTAGCGCTTGGCCAGGTACTCCAGCGGCGAGGCGACGCCGAGCTTCGAGCGCAGCCGGTTCCAGCGGGCGGCGAACAGCCAGCTGCCGATGCCCACGCCGATACCGATGCTGGCGAAGCCCCAGAAGTACACGGTGACGCCGCTGGTGTAGGCCACGCCCGCGTACGCGACGAAGAGCACGGCGCTGTAGCCGGACATGTGGTGCGAGATGCCGGCCAGCCACCACGGCATCCGCCCGCCGGCGGTGAAGAAGTCCTTCACGTCGCTGATTCTCTTGTGCGACCACCAGCCGATCACGATCATCAGCGCGAAGTACGCGCAGATCATCGTCCAGTCGAGTGCGTGCACCGCAGGCTCCCTTCCGCGTCCACGTCGATGCGGTCCAACTGTTCACATCTATGAACGGAGTCTGTTATAGTGATTATGTTCATCCATAAGAACGTTGTTCGGGACGCTAATATGGCCGGGGTCACAAGTCAACGGCCGGACGGAGGAGCACAAATGCCGCAGAAGGTGGACAACGCGGCCGAGAGCGCCCCGGCCGAGTCTTCGGGCGTGAAGTCCGCGCGCCGGGCCGTCGACCTCATCGAGACGTTCGCGGCGAACGACGTCTGGCTGTCGCTGTCGGACCTGCACGCGCGCACCGGATTTCCCCGCTCGTCGCTGCACGGCCTGCTGCGGACGCTGCTGGAGGCCGGCTGGCTGGAGGCCGACACCAACACCGCCCGCTACCGCCTCGGCGTCCGCGCGCTGATCTGCGGCACGGCGTACCTGGACCGGGACGCCGTCGTCCCGTTCGCGACCGAAGCGCTGGAGCGCATCCGGGAGAAGACCGGCTTCACCGCGCACTTCGCGCGCCGCAACGGCACCGAGGTCGTCTACCTGGAGACGCGCGAGTCGCAGCGGTCGACGCACCTGGTCTCCCGCGTCGGGCGCACGCTGCCAGCGCACGCGACCGCGCTGGGCAAGGCGCTGCTGGCCGAACTGACGCACGACGAGATCGAGGCGCTCATGCCGTCGACGCTGACCGCGCTGACGCCGAACACCATCACCACCCTCGAAGGCCTGCACGCCGAGTTCGCCGCGACACGCGAACGCGGTTACGCCGCCGAGGTCGAGGAAGGCACGCTGGGCGTGCGGTGCGTGGCCGCGGTGATCCCCTACCGCATCCCGGGCACCGACGCGATCAGCTGCTCGATGCCGATCAACCAGGTGACCGACGACGACGCCCGCCGCGTCGGCGAGTTGCTCGCCGAGACCACCGCCGAGCTCGGGCAGCAGCTGCGCCGGGCCGGCATCCGTTAACCCTTCTGCGTGAGAGGAACCCCATGACGGACCAGCGCGTGCTCATCACCGGGTCGGCGGGTGTCGTCGGCACCCTGATGCGCCCCCGCCTGCGGCGCCCGGGCCGGGTGCTGCGCCTGCTCGACCTGGCCCCGCAGACGCCTTCGGATGCCTCGGAAGAGGTCGTGACGGCGTCGGTGACCGACCGGGCGGCGATGGCGGAAGCGTGCGAAGGCGTCGACGCGCTGATCCACCTCGGCGGGCACAGCCGCGAGAACTCGTGGGAGGAAACCCTCGACGTCAACATCAACGGGACGCAGACGGTCCTGGAGGCGGCGCAGGCCGCGGGGATCCGGCGGGTGATCCTGGCGTCGAGCAACCACGCGGTCGGCTTCCGCCGGGTGGATTCGGAGTTGCCGGCGGACTCCTCGCCGAGGCCGGACACGTACTACGGCGTCTCGAAGGCGGCGATCGAGGCACTCGGCAGCCTGTACCACTCGCGGTTCGGCATGGACGTGATCGTGATCCGGATCGGCTCGTGCTTCGAGACACCGCTCCCGCTGGGCCCCCGCGGCCTGACGACCTGGCTGTCCCCCGACGACGGCGCGCGCCTGTTCGAGGCGTGCCTTTCGGCGCCTTCGCCCGGGTACCGGCTGATCTGGGGCGTCTCGGACAACACGCGCCGGATCTACTCGCTGGAGGAGGCGGAGGCGCTGGGCTACAAGTCCTTGGACGACGCCGAGGTGTACGCGGACCAGCTGGCCGACAAGCCGGCGCCGACGGGCCCGGCGGCCGAGTACGTCGGAGGCCCGTTCTGCACAGCCCCCTTGGGCGTCATCAACCCGCTCTGAGTCCCCCGCCGCCTCAACCTGAGCCGGGGTCAGTGCACCAGCGTGGCCAGCGCCGACGGCGCCACCGCCATCCGGCCCGTCGTGTGCTGGTAGCGGCGCACGATGTCGCGGCACCGGGTCCGGCACCCCACCCGCCGTTCGGCCTGCAGCAGCCGGTTGCGCCGCGGCGGCGGGAACGCGGCGGCGAGCCGCGCGAGCACTTCTCCCCGGTCGGCACCGACAGCACGCAACACCCAGTCGGCGCCGGGATCGAGCGCGACGAGCGCCAAGGCGAGGTGCTCGACGCGGTGCCGACGTTCCCGGCGGGCGAGCGCCAGCCGCAGGGACGCGCCGTACGCGGCTTGGAGGTCCAGGCCGATCGGGGGCACCGCCCGAGCGCACCGCCGCCGGGCCTTCCCGGCTCCGAGCGGCAACCGGAACTCCTTGGCCGGCGGCCGGTCCGCAAGCGCACCCGGCAGCGACCCGAGGTCGACACCGAGCACCGCCAGGGCTTCCCGGTCGGCCGCCGCGCCCGCGCCGTCCGGGGCGGCCCGGCGCACGGCCCGCTCGACGTCGCCGAGCCCCGGCAACGGCCCTTCGGTGAGCGCGAGCAACAGGTGTTCACTGCCGACCCGCGCGTGCCCGAACTCCCGCGCCAGCTCGCCCGCGCGGCGCATCACCCGCCCCACTGCGGGATCGTCCCCCTGGAACATCAGCCCTCCCGGCTCCGGTGCTTGCGGTGCACGGTCTGCTTGGTGACGCCGAGCCGCTCGGCGATGTCCTGCCACGACCAGCCGGCCCGCCGCGCGGCCGCCACCTGATCGGCCTCGAGCTGCTCGGTCAGCCGCCGCAGCCGCGCGACGGCCCGCAGCGCGACGTCCGGATCGGCACTGCGCACGGCGTGGTCGAGATCGGTCGTCAGGCTCACCGTGTCAGCATATGCTGACGCCGGCGACGTCGTCAACATATGCTGACGGGTACTAGTACTTTTGCGGCTTCCGCCGCCCCACCGCCACCGCCAGGGTGGCGCCATGATCTTGAAATCCCGTCGCGCCCGGAAGCGGGCGATCGTCGTGGCGAGCGTGCTGGTCGTCGTGCTCGCCGGTGCGGTCACGTTGTTCGAGGTGTCGAAGTCGCGGACCTTCCAGTTCTTCGGCACCCTCGTGGACCGCGTCGACACCACCGAGAAGGTCGTCGCCCTCACCTTCGACGACGGGCCCGATCCCGCGGGCACCCGCACGATCCTGGACACGCTGAAAAGCCGTCAGGTGCCCGCGACCTTCTTCCTCATCGGCCGGGACATCGCCGCGCACCCCGACCTCGCCCGCGAAATCGCCGCCGAAGGCCACGAGATCGGCAACCACAGCTTCAGCCACGACCGCATGATCGGCGTGACGCCGTCCTGGGTCGCCGACGAGGTCGAAGCGACCGACGCCCTCATCCGCACCTCCGGCTACACCGGCGAAATCCTCTTCCGGCCGCCGAACGGCAAGAAGCTCTTCGCGCTGCCGCACTACCTCGCGTCCCACCACCGCACGACGATCACCTGGGACGTGGCGCCGGATTCCGACGGCACCCCGGACGCGGCCACCGTGGAAAGCGCTGTCCTCGGCCAGGTCCGGCCGGGCTCGATCGTGCTGCTGCACGCCATGTACGCCTCCCGCGGGCAGACCCGGCAGGCGATCGGGCCGATCCTCGACGGGCTCAAGCAGCGCGGCTACCGGTTCGTGACCGTGTCACAGCTCATCGCCAGCCGCTGAAGGGCGGCCAGCGCGCCGTCGATCGGGTGCGGCTGGGGGCGTCCCGACTCGTCGAGCCGGTTCCAGCGCTGCGCGTTCACCGCGATCGCGAACTGCCGCGTGCCGTCCGCGCGGGCCGCCGCCAGGGTTCCGCCACCCCAGACCGTGCCGCCGTGGCCCCAGAACTCCGTCGACTCCACCGGGTGCAGGCCCAGGCCGTAGTCGATCAGCTTGCCCTCCTGGGAAACGATCCGGACCGTCCGCCGCATTTCCGCCAGCGAAGCCGGTGAGACGATCTCGCCCGCCAGCAACAGCTCGTAGAAGCGGTTGAGGTCCGAGACCGTCGAGATCAGCGAAGCGGCCGGGCCCACCCACGACATGTCGAAGACGCTGTAGTCCCGCGGCGGGTCGATCATGCCGAACCACGATTCGTACAGCTTCGAATGCGGCTCTTCGACGTGCGTCCCGGCCGGGAAGGTGGTGTCACGGAGCCCGGCGCGGTCGATGACGTCGCGGGTGATGCACTCTTCCGCGCGGCCGCCGGTCACGTGCCCCAGGAGCTGCCCGAGCAGCAGGTAGTTGGTGTTGGAGTACACCCCGGGCGGGCCCACCGCCGGCGCGCCGACGCCCATCGCGATCAGCTCGACCGGGTCGAACCGCGTGAACCGGTGCTCGTCGAGGCTGTCCGGCCGGGTGGCGGCCAGGTCCGGGAACGCCTTGAGGCTCGGGTAGGCGTACGGGAGGTATTCGGCGAGCCCGCTGGTGTGGTCGATCAGCATCCGGACGGTGATCACCCGCCCGCGCTCGCCCGGAACCAGCTTCGGCAGGTAGTGACCGATCGGGGTGTCCAGGCCGATCCGGCCCCGCTCGACCTGCCGCAGCACCGCGGCGGCGGTGAACGTCTTCGTGACGCTGCCGACGCGGTGTCGCATTCCGGCGGAAACGGGCCGGCCGGTGCCGGTGTCGGCGACCCCCGCCGCACCACGCCAGACCTGGTCACCGGCCCGCACCTCGGCGAACACGCCCGGCACGCCGGCCCGGTGGACCGCGTCGAGGGCCGCGTCCAGCTGTCCGAAATCCATGGGGACACCTCTCGGGGGAACGGAAGTGTCCTCATTATGCACGCAGTGCGTGCAGCAGCAAGTGCATAAGCTATGCTGGCCGTCGGCGAAGGGACGAGATGGCGAACCGAAGGCGTTGGACGACCGAGGAAATCCTGGACACGGCGGCGGAGCTGCTGCGCCGCGGCGACGCGGAGTCGTTCAGCGTCCGCAAGCTCGCCGCGGAGCTGGGGACCGACTCCTCGAGCCTCTACCGGCATTTCCGCACCAAGACCGAGCTGCTGCGCGCGCTCGCCGACCGGATCCTGCTGGGCGCCATGGCCGGGTACCGTCCCGACGGCGACTGGAAGCAGCGCCTGACCGCGCTGGCCCTGCGCCTGCGCGAGGCGTTCGGCGAGCAGCCGCAGATCGCCATGGTCTGGGGCCGCTACGCCTCCAGCGGCGCGGGTTCCCGGCTGGTGATGGAAGAGGTGCTGCAGGCCCTGCGCGCCTCAGGCCTGCCCGATGCGCAGATCCCGGTGCGCTACCACCGGATCGCGATTCTCTTCGCCGCGCTGATCGCGTCCGAGGCCGGCGTCAGCACGGTCACCCCGGAGGAACACGAGCAAGGCATGGAGCTGTTCCGCGTCGCGGTGCTGGGCGCCGATCCCGACCGCTTCCCCGCCTTGGCCCACTTCGCCCGCGAAGTCCGTCCACTCGGGGCCGACCGCCGCGCGGCGTTCGAGGAAATCATCGCCGCCCAGCTCGCCGACATCGAGGCCGCGATCCCCTGACCGCGGTCAGTGCGCGACCCGGACGGCCGGCAGTTCGAGCCGGGCCACCCACTCGCCGTCCCGCGGGCCGTGGGCCAGCGCTCCCCCGGCCGCCGCGGCCTGCTCCGCGAGCCCGGCCAGCCCGTAGCCGCCACCTTCGGGCGGCGCTCCCTTGAGCGCGTTCCGCGCGGTGATCGTCACCCGGTCACCGGCTTCGACGTCGAGCCGCAGCCGGACGCCCGGACCGTTGTGGCGCAAGGCGTTCACCGCCGCCTCCGCGACGAACCGCTCGGCCAGCTCCCGCACCGGGCGCGGCAGCGCGGGCAGCACCGGGTCGCTGTCGAGGACCAGGCCGGCGGTCCGGAGCCGGGCCAGCACCTCGGCGAGGTCCGGGGCGCGTTCGGCGTCGTCGCGCAGGTCGTCCAGCGTGCGGCGGACGAGGGTGAGTGCGCCCCGGCCGGCCGCCAGGAGCGTGTCGAGGCGTTCCCGGTCGGCGTCGGTCAGATCGCCGACCGCGCGCAGCGTCTCGGCCTGCACGAGCATGACGGCCGTGGTCTGGGCGAGCGTGTCGTGCAGCCGCCGGGCCGCGCGCTCGGCCCGGTCGGCGAGCGCGCGACGGCGTTCGGCGCCGAGCAGCCAGGCGACGGCGCTGATCGTGACGACGAGGAGCGTGCCGTCGACCGGGCCCTTCGCCGGGTAGACCGCCGCGCCGGTGGCGAGCGCCGCCGCGGCCGCGAGCCACCGCTGCGGCGTGCTGTAGAGGGCGAGCAGCACCGGCACGTACATCGTGTTGCGCGGCTGGTCGAGCAGCAGGTGCCCGGCCGTCGCGAGGGTCACCACGACGAGCACGACGGCGGGGGCGCGGCGGGACCACAGCAGCGGGACGAGCTGGACCGCGCTGAGCCCGGCCGCGACCAGCCCCTGCTGCGGCGTCCACGCCCCGCTGGCGAAGAACACCGCGGCGACGGCGGCCGTCGTGACGAGAGACTGACGCATGGGCCGACAGTAGAGTGCGGGCATGATCCGGGTTCAGGTCGTCGACGACCACGCGCTGGTGCGCGAGGGCATCGCCCTGATCCTGGGCGCGCAACCGGACCTCGAGGTGGTCGCGCAATACGCGAGCGGCCCGGAGCTGCTGGCGTCACCGGTGCCGGCGGACGTGGTGCTGCTCGACGTGTACCTGCCGGGCATGGACGGCCTCGAAGTCCTGCGCCGCCTGGGTTCCTCGGCGCCCCGGGTCCTGATGCTGACGACGGTCGGCCGGCCGCGGGAGATCCGCGAAGCGCTCAGCCTGGGCGCGGCGGGATTCGTGCTGAAGGAAGCGTCGGGCGCCGAGCTAGCGGCAGCGGTCCGCGCGGCGCACCAGGGCGTGACGGCCTTGAGCCCGGCGGCGGCGTCCGCCTTGACCGGCGGCGGGACGCTGACGCCGCGGGAGCGGGACGTGCTGGAGCTGCTGGGCGAGGGGTTGTCCAATAGGGACATAGCCGCCCGGCTGCGGCTGGCGGAGCGGACGGTGAAGGTGCACGTGGGGAATGTGCTGGCCAAGCTGGGCGTGACGAGCCGCACCCAGGCGGCGCTGGTGGCGAGGGATCGCTGAACGCGATTTCGTTCTGAGCCGACGCATGACCAGCTGACCTCGGCGATAGGAGGGAGCAGCCATCAGCGAAGCGAGACACGGCCGGCCGCGCCGGGAAATCGCGGGGTCGCAGTGGTTCGTGGCCGAGGACGAGCGCTCCGAACCCGTCGCCGTGGTGCGGCGCATGGCGGGCGCCGCCGAGGCCTACACGTCGAATCTCCGGTGGGAACCCGTTCCCCCGGGGCGTGAGCTCGAAGCGATCGGTCCGCACCGGACGGTCCGAGACATCTCCCCGGGCGCCGGACTCGTCCTCGCCCACCGCCTGGCCCGGCGGGTGCGTCACGTCAAGCAGCGCCACGAATGGGGCGGCGAAGTCTGGTACTTCGGAATCTACGAAACGCTGGAAGAGACCTTCGACATCGACGCCACGCGCCTCCTGATCGCGACCGACGCGGGCAGCAAGTGGTTCGGACGGCGGTACGCCGGGCAGGGCAGGTGGGAGCCCACCCGCAGGCTGGACGACATCTGGCGCGGTCTCCGCCACGAGGACCACCTCGCCCTCAGCCCGGCCGAAGCGGAACGGATCATGAACCGCCTCGGCTGACCTGGGTTCGGGTACGCCGACACGGCTCGACCGCGACCGACCACAACGTCTTCTCCGGCGGCCGGCGGCAGGTCACCCCGTGACGTACCGGGTCAGCATCGCGACCATCTCGTCTTCGAGCCGCCGGGCGTCGATCGGGTCGGGCTCGGCCAGCAGGTCGTGCACGGCCAGCTCGACCGTCGCGATGACCAGGCGGGCCGCCGTGGCGGTGTCGGCCACGCGGACCTCGGGGTGGCCCTCCAGGAGGGCGCGGGTGTGGCCGACCATGGCCCGCTTCACCCGGCCGACCCGCTCGAGCAGCTCGTCCGATCGCGGGGCCTGCTCGATCAGCATGCGCAGCAGGTGCGGGTCGTCGAGGTGGGCTTCGACGGCGAGCCGGACGAAGACGCGGAGGACGTCCTCGATCGAATCGGGCAGCGGACCGGTGAGGACCTTCGCCGCGGCGGCCGTGCCGTCGTCGAGATGGCGGGTCAGCAGCTCGGCGAGGATCGCGTCCTTGTTCGGGAAGTACTGGTACAGCGAGCCGATCGAGATGCCGGCCCGCTCGGCGATGCGGTTGGTGGTGCCGGCGGCGTAGCCGTGGTCGGCGAAAACGTGAGCAGCCGCGGTCAGGATCCGCTGCCGGGTCAGCTCGGCGCGCACCTGACGCGGCTGTTTACGTGGCTGGATGCGGCGCTGGTCCGACGGCACGGCTCCCCTGGCGAAAGCGAGTAGTCAAGATCTGAATATTTGCTCATAATTATGCCATGACCAGCACAAATACTCTGCCCCGCGTCTCCGCGGCCGAGGTGCGGGCCCGGCTGGGCGAGCCGGAGGAGATGCTCAAGGCCAAGATCGGCGACCGCATCGACGCCCACGCCCGCCGCTTCATCGCGCACTCGCCGTTCCTGACGCTGGCCACCGCCGACGCCGCAGGCCGCGCCGACTGCTCGCCCCGCGGCGACTACCCCGGCTTCGTCAAGGTCCTCGACGAGCGCACCCTCGCCCTGCCCGACCGGCCCGGCAACAAGATCGCCGACTCCTTCCGCAACATCGCCGAAAACGACGGCGTCGGCCTGCTGTTCTTCGTCCCCGGCATGCGGGAAACGCTGCGGGTCAACGGAAGCGCCTACGTCACCGACGCCCCCGACGTGCTCGCCCGGATGCGCACCGAAGCGAAGGCCCCGATGCTGGCGATCGTCGTCGACGTCGCCGAGGTGTACTTCCACTGCGGCCGTGCGCTGATCCGGTCGCGTCTGTGGGACCCGGCGAGCCAGGCGCTCGCGGCGGAACTGCCGTCGGCCGGCGAAATCGCCGGGGAGAAGATGAACGTCGACCCGGCGCTGCTCGACCAGCTCCTCGAAGACGGCTACCGGAAGCTGTACTGACATGCAGAAAACCATCCTGGAGCGCATCGAGCGCGTCACCGATGACGTCGTCTCCCTGGTCCTGCGCGGCGACGAAGGCCCGCTGGCGCCGTGGGAGCCGGGCGCCCACATCGACCTGGAGCTGCCGAACTGGCTGACGCGGCAGTACTCGCTGTGCGGCGACCCCGGTGACCTGTCGGCCTACCGCATCGCGGTCCGCCACGACCCGCTCAGCCGCGGCGGCTCGGAGTACGTCCACCTGTTCCTGCAACCGGGCCGGACCCTCACGGTTTCCCTGCCCCGCAACCACTTCCCGCTGCAGCCGGCGGCGGAGTACCTGTTCGTCGCGGGCGGCATCGGGATCACGCCGATCGTGCCGATGCTGCGTGCCGCAGTCGCTTCCGGCGCCGCGGTGACACTGGCGTACGCGGGACGGCCGTTCGCCGCGGAACTTGCCTCCGAGTACGGGGAACGCGTGCGGCTCGGGCGCCCGGACCTCGCGGCCCTGGCGCGGGAGTTCCCGGCCGCGGAGGTCTACTGCTGCGGCCCGGCGTCGATGGTGGACGCGGCCGAGGCGGTGTTCCCGGGAGTGCACACCGAACGCTTCGAACCCACCCGGCGGACGTTCGGGCCGGACACACCGTTCGAGGTGACTTGCGCACGATCCGGCGGCACGATCCAGGTCCCGGCGGACGAATCCCTGCTGGACGCGCTGAACCACGCCGGGAAGCCGGTGCCGTCCGCGTGCCGGGAAGGAGTGTGCGGCAGCTGCGAGGTCCGGGTTCTCGAGGGTGAACCGGAACACCGCGACGACATCGGCGCCGCTGCGGGCCGGATGTACCCGTGCGTCTCACGCGCGCTGTCACCTCGGCTGGTGCTGGACCTCTGACCGGACCCGCCTGACGGCCAGCGCGGGCAGCGCACAACGGTCGGCTTGCATACCTGGAGAGTCGGCAAGCCGACCGTTACGTGGTGACGTGGGTGAGGGTTACGGGCTTTTTGGGCGGGCCGCTGCCGTCGCCGATGCCCGGTTTGGCCGGGTCGATTCCGGCGCGGGCGATCGCGTCGAGGATTTGCAGGCCCGGGTCGTCGATGCTGCCGAAGACCGTGTACTCCGGTGGGATGTCGGTCTCGCCGAAGACGAGGAAGAAGTGGGACCCGCCGGAGTCCGGGGCGGTCGTCTTCGCCATCGCGAGGACGCCGCGGCCGTACGTCAGCTCGGGGAACACCTCGTCGCGGATCGTGTAGCCGGGGCCGCCGGTGCCGTCACCGGCCGGGTCGCCGCACTGGAGCATCTGCAGCCCGGTGGTGACCGACAGCCGGTGGCACGACGTGCCGTCGTAGAACCCCTGCCGGGCCAGGCTCAGGAAGTTCACCACCGTGCACGGCGCCAGCGCGCGGTCCAGGGTGAGCCCGATGTCGCCGGCGGTCGTCGCGAGCCGGACGTCGACGGTGCCGCTCGACGGCGCCGGGCCGTCGGGCGGCAGCGCGACCTTCTTCGGGGCCGGTGCGCTCGGGTCCGGAGTGAACGCGCACGTCATCGGGTCGGCCAGCGGCTTCGCCCGCTTCGGCATCGGGGCCCGGCCGCCCGGCAGCGTCACCGGGGTGCTCGGCACCGGAGACGTCGGCGTCACGACCGTCGCCGAGCCTGCGGGCAAGTGTCCCGGCGCGACCTGCGCGCGCCCGTCCGCCTCCCGCAGGAACCCCGGCCACCCCCAGGCCAAGAAGGCCAGCACCATCAGGATGACGACCGCGACCGACCCGGTGATCAGCACCATGGCCGCCGGTGACGTCTGCTTCGGCGGCACCGGCGGCTGCCACGGCGGGTACCGGTCCGGCTCGCTCATCCGCGCCCCCCTTCGTCGGAGAGCACCATACTGCCGTCAGGACCGCCGCTCCGAGGCGGAAACGCCGATCACGGCAGGCCCCACGGCGCGCTCGGCCCGCTCGCCGCCACCGGCCGGACGCCGAAGTCCGGCCGGTCCCCCTTCCGGTACACGAACGCGTCTTCACCGCACCCGAGCTCGACCTGGACGTCCCCGTTCGCCAGCCGCCGCCAGCGCCGCGCCCGGCCCCGCGCGTCCGTCACCGCGAGGTCGCCGTCGATGCCCGGCCGCAGCACGCAGGGCGCGCCGGCCTCGCTGTGCACCTTCAGCCAGCGTGTCTTCCCGCCCGTGCGGGACGCGCTGAGCAGGAACGCGCCCTCGGTGCGGAAGTCCCGCAGCGCGACGTCACCCCAGGCCGCCGGCACCGCCGGGAACAGCCGCAGGACCCCGCCCCAGCTCTGCACCAGCATGTCCTGCAGGGACTTCGCCGCCGACAACGGCGTCTCGATGACCGGCCCCGACTCCTTGTACATCGTGTTGGGCTGGATGTACCGCCGCTGCAGCTCGCCGAGGTAGAACGCGGCCTGGTCGCCCCGCAGCATCTGCGCCGAGATCGACGCCGCCCCGGTGAAGGTGTAGCCCTGCAGCGCGCCTTCGAAGCCGACCCAGTGGTTCAGCGACGTCTCGATGATCGCCCGGTGCTCCGGCTGCTCCCACGTGACGTCGTGGAGCGGGTAGATCTGCAGCAGGTGCGAGTAGTGCCGGTGCGACTTGGCGAACGGCACCCCGGCCCCGATCATGTAGCCGTTGGCGTCGGCGGGGTAGTCGACCAGCGTCTCCAGGACGGTCCGCCAGCGAGGCGCCAGCGGATCGCCGGGCGCGTGCTGCAGCAGCGTCTTGCACCCCCAGCGGATCAGCGAGAGGTCGTAATTGCAGTCCGGGGCGTTGACGCCGTACTCGGGCGAGAACGTGGGCGGCAGGTGCAGCTTCCCGTCCGGTCCCGGCGCGAGGAAGTGCAGGTAGTAGTTGATCGCCCGCCGCAGCAAAGGAACCAGCGTGTCCCGGAGCAGTACGCCATCGAGCGTGTGCCGGTAGGACAGCCAGACGTTGTGCAGGGCCCAGGTCAGGTTGCCGACCTCCGGTGTCGGCGTGTCCTGCCCCGGGATCCCGACCGGGAACCCGCTGGTCGCGTTCGAGACGCCGTTGAGCAGCGTCATGTCCGTCGTCCGCGGGATGCCCGCCGAATCACCTTGGTACGGCTAGGCGACTTGGCTGATCAGGTGGGCCCGGTACCTGTCGAGGGCGTAGCTGACGGCGTCCAGCTCCAGGTGGTTCGAGCCGTGGATGAGCCAGTACTCGAGCTGGACGTTGAGGTTCCACCAGGTCGCCGGCCACGGCGTGTTCTCCAGCCACGGCCCCGAAGTCGCCATCACCGGTGCCTCGCGCCGGGCCGCCGAGGCGACCTTGTACAGCTGGATCCAGTAGAAGCTCTGCAACCGGGTGTCCGGAATGGACAGGAAGCTCCGCCGGTGGAAGTCGTGCCACCAGCGCCGGTGGTCCTGGGTCAACGCGGCGAACGGAAGCGCCCGGCGGACCGTGCCCAGTGCCCGCGCCACCGAGGTCTTTTCGGGGTGCGACCAGGCCACCGACGTGTACAGCGTGCGTGCGCCGCCCCGCGTGACCTCCCGCCAGGCCGTCACGTGCTCGCCACCGGCCAGCAGCGGCTGGACGGCCAGCTGCGCGTCACCGCTTCCCGACAGCTGCACCGGCGGGTTCGCGGTGTACCCCGCCGGCGGCGGCTTGTTCCACACCGGATCGGCACGGGGACTGACCGCCACCGCCGGGTGGAACACCCACTTGAACCCGCGTTCCCCTTCGGACGGCCGGATTTCGACGGCCAGCAGTGGTTGTCCCGTGTGGACGATCGCGCGCAGGCTCAGGCCGCCGGCGGACGTCGTGATCGTGCCGGTCAGCTCGGCGTTCCACAGGTCCAGCCGCCAGTCGATCGCGGTGATCGCGCCGACCGGTTCGAGCGTGAAGTACCCGATCGGCAGCCGGGCCAGGCCGAACAGCGACCCGAACTCCGGGCGGTGGTCCTGGACCTGGCTGTGCTGGACGTTGAACCGGATCGCGTTCTGCCCGGGCTCGGCGTAGCTGCCGGAGCCGAGGAACCCGTTGCCCAGGAACGGGCCCTCGTACCAGGTCTTCGGCAGCCGCCGCCAGTACAGGTCCGCGGTGCCCAGGAACCCGGCCCAGGAGAAGTCGTCGCTGCCCGCCTCGGCGATCCCCGGGGTCAAGCCGGCGGCGGCGATCCCGGCGAGCGCTCCGCCGAGCACGGTTCTGCGGGTGATGTCCATGCGACCTCCTCGTCGAAGAGCGGGGTTCAGCTCGGCAGGCCCCACGCCGGCGCCGGGCCGAGCGCGGGGACGTCCCGCGGCGCGAAGTCCGGCCGCCCACCCCGCGGGGTGACGACGGCGGTGCCGCCGCGGCGCAGCCCGACCGCGATCCGTCCGGGCCCGGCCGCCCGCCACGGCAGCCGGCGGCCGTGCTCGTCACGGACGTCGACGTCTCCCACGACGCCGTGCTGGAGCACCAGCGGCTCGCCGGCTTCGCTGTGCACACGGACGAATTCGGTCCGGCCGTCGCGGCGGGAGGCGTCCACGAGGAACGCGCCTTCCGCACGCAGCCCGGCGATCGAGGCGTCGCGCCAGGTCGCCGACACCGACGGGAAGACCTTGAGCACCCCGCCGGACCCCTGCATCAGCATGTCCACAACGGACTGTGCGGCGGTGATCGGGCTTTCGATCGCGAAGTTGGAGCCCTCGCGGTACATCGTGTTCGCGGTCAGCTCCGTGTCGGCCACGACGTTCCGGTCGAGGAAGAACTTCAGGTACCGCAACGCTTCCTCGGGCGCGTCCATCACCGACTTCATCGACGACGCGGCCGCGTAGCTGTAGCCGTGCCAGGCGGACTGGTCGGCGGCCCAGTGGTCGAAGGTGCGCGTCATGACGTCCCGATCGCCCGGGACGTCCCAGACCTTCTCCCGCAGCGGGTACAGCCACAGCAGGTGCGAGAAGTGCCGGTGCGACGCGGACAGGGGGACGCCGTCGCCGATCAGCACGCCGTTGGCGGGATCTTCGTGGTAGGGCACGAGTTTCGCGCCGATCTCCCGCCAGATCGGCACGCGCGGCTCGTCGAGGCAGAGGATCCGGGCGGTGTCGACGAGCGTGCGGGCCGCCCACCGGATCAGCGACAGGTCGTAGGTGCAGTCGGGCGCGTCGGCGTACTCCGGTGACCGGGTCAGCGGCAGGTGCAGCCACCCGTCCGGGCCGGTGAACAGGAAGTGGCGGTAGAAGTTCAGCGCCTTGGCCAGCGTCGGGTACAGGACGTCGCGGAGCACGCTCCGGTCCATGTGGTGGCGGTAGGCCAGCCAGACGTTGTGCAGGCCCCACAGGAGGTTCCCGGTCTGGTCGGTCTTGGACGTCGTCCCGGGGACGCCCACCGAGCGCGTGCCGCCGGGGCGCAGCCGCCAGTCGCCCGGGTGCGAGAGGGCGTAGGTGTCACCGTCGCGGTACGCGGGCGGGACGGACACCTCGAGGTTGGCGTGGTCACGCCGGAAGGTCTCGGTGACGGCGTCGAGTTCGGGGTGGTTGGTGCTGTTGACGATCGGGTAGGTGACCTGGACGTTGAGGTTCCACCACACCGCGGTCCAGCTGTTGCCGACCTCGGGGAACCACGGCCCCCATTCGGAGACGACCGGGCCGTCCGCGCGGGTGGCGGCCGCGATCTTGTACAGCTGGATCCAGTAGAACCGCTGCACCTGCTTGTCGGGCACCGAGACGAAGCTGCGCCGGTGGTAGTCGTTCCACCAGCGGCGGTGCCGGGCGAGCAGCGCGTCCGGGCGGGCGGCAAGCGCTTTCCGGACGGCCTTTCGGGCGTCGGCGGTGTGGGTGACGCCGGGGAAGCTGTAGGCGACGGTGGCGGCGAGCAGTCGTTTCGTGCCGATCGCGCGTTCCTGCCAGGCCGTGGAGTACCCGCCACCGGCGAGCATCGGCTGGGCGCAGTAGCCGTCGCCGGGTTCCGGCGCCGGGTTGGCGACGTACTCGGGGGGCTTGCGGACGGTCCGGGTGGTCGCGGATTCGAGAGGTTGGAACGCCCACGCGGCGTTCGTCTCCCCGGCGTTCGGGGTCAGCGAGACGAGGAGGACGCCGAGGTCGTTGTGCACCACGGCGGAGAACGCGACCGAGCCCTGCGTGGTGGTGATGGTGCCGCCGAGTTCGGCGTTGTAGAGGTCGAGGGTCCAGTCGACGGCGGTGATCGCGCCGGCCAGGATGAGGGTGAGGAACCCGATCGGCAGGCGGGACAGCCCGATGCCGGCTTCCCACTGGATGCGCTGGTCCTGCACCTGGGTGTGGCTGAGCATGAACTTGAGCGTGTTCGGGGTCTTCCCGGCGTAGACCTGGACGCCGAGGTAGCCGTTGGCGAGGAACGGGCCTTCCTGCCAGTTCTTCGGCAGCCGCCGCCAGACCATCCGGGCATCGGTGGCGACGTCCCGGTGCGGGTCGATTCTGGCTGACGCGGGCGGGGCGGCCCGGGCCCATAGACCCCCGAAGGCGGCGGCCCCGGCCAGCACCGAGGCAGAGCGGAGCACCGTCCGCCGGGACACTGCGTCCATGACGCATCCTCCGAACTCATACGACGTTTCGGCGAGATCATGCGGCGGCGTCCGGTCATACTTGCAGACGACAGCGCAAAATACCAGGGAGGTTCACCCGGAAAGCGGCAGAGACATCCGATGAATCAGGGAAGTGGAGGCAGCGCCGGGGTGTACAGCCAGCGGGTGAAGAACGCGCTCAGCGACCGGCCGGCGTGTGTCTCCGCGGCCGCCACGAAGAGCTCCGTCGTCACCAGCCCGTGCCGGTGCTCCTCGGCCCACGACTTAAGCAACGCGAAGAACGCCGGGTCCCCGATCTCCGCCCGCAGCGCGTGCAGCGTCAACCCGCCCCGCTTGTAGACCCGCTCGTCGAACATCCGGGCCACGCCCGGGTCGGCGATCCGGACGTCCGCCGGCTTGGCCTTGATCCGCGCGTACCAGTCGCGGGCCAGCGCCGCGGCCGGGGCACCGCCCGACTCCTCCGACCACAGCCACTCCGCGTACGTCGCGAAGCCCTCGTTCAGCCAGATGTGGCGCCAGTCGGCCACCGTCAGGCTGTTGCCGAACCACTGGTGGGCCAGCTCGTGCAGCACGAGCCGCTCGTGGGTGCGGCGGCCGTCGACGTGGTTGGCGCCGAAGATCGCCATGCCCTGGGCCTCGATCGGGTCGTCGAGGGCGTCGTCGGTGACCACCGTGACGTACTCGCCGAACGGGTACGGGCCGAACAGCCGCTGCAGGAACTCCATCATCCGGCCCTGCCGCCCGAAGTCCCGCTCGAACGCGCGCCGCAGCCGCGGGGGCACGGCCGCGTGCTGCGGCACGGTGGGGGCGACCGACTCGACGCCGCCCCGCCCGAAGCCGAGCGTCAGCAGGCGCGCGCCCACGCCGGCGGGCGATCCCCAGCCGCGGCCGGTCAGCTCGACGTCGTCGTAGCGGCCGATCTGGACGCTCATCAGGTACGTCGCCGTCGGCTCCGGCCGCTCGAAGACCCAGCGGGTCGTGCTCGCCGACGTCGACCGCTCGACCAGGGTGCCGGTGACCGCGACCAGGTACGGCGACGCCGTCGTCACGCTCACCCGGTACGCGGCCTTGTCCGACGGGTGGTCGTTGCACGGGAACCACGACGGCGCCCCGACCGGCTGGCTCGCCACCAGCGCGCCGTCGGTGAGCTCGTCCCAGCCGACGTCACCCCAGCGGCTCCCCACCGGCCGCGGGTTGCCGACGTAGTAGACCTCCACGGTGAACACGCCGCCCGCCGGAATCGACTTCGCCGGCTTCACGTGCAGCTTCGCACCGCGCTTGAGGTACTTCGCGGGCTTCCCGTCGACCAGCACCCGGTTGATCCGGAACTCGCCGAAGTCGAGGCTGACGCGGGAAAGCGCCTGCGTGGCCTCCGCGGTGATCACCGCCGACGCCGAAAGCCGGTTCGGCGCGACCTTGTAGTCGAGGCTCAGGTCGTAGTGCCGGGTCCGGTAGCCGCCGTTGCCGTGCGCGGGCAGGTAGGGGTCGCCGGAGGTGTCCGCGCCGGGAGCGGGAGCCTTCGAAATCACCCGTGGCGAACCTTTCGTCGTGCGTGCTGGAACCAGGCTCGCACGGCACGGGTGAGTCCGGCGCGCCTGGTCCCGCTTTCGTTACTTACCGGGCCACGCGGAGATCGGGTTGCCCAGCCAGCGCGTGTCGGCAGGCACCTCGTCGCCGCGGGTCACCAGCGAGCCCGGGCCGACCGTCGTGCGCGCGCCGATGCCCGCGCCCGGCAGCACGATCCCGTGCGGGCCGAGCGTCGCGCCCTCGCCGAGGGTCACCCGGGACATGCTCATGATCCGGTCGTGGAACAGGTGCGTCTGCACGACGCAGCCGCGGTTGATCGTCGCGCCGTCGCCGAGGGAGACGAGGTCGGCCTCGGGCAGCCAGTACGTCTCCAGCCAGACCCCGCGGCCGATCTTGACGCCCATCGTGCGCAGCCACGCGGTCAGCAACGGGGTACCGCCGACCGAGCCGATCAGCCACGGCACCGCGAAGGCCTCGACGAAGGTGTCGGCCAGCTCGTTGCGCCAGACGAAGGAGCTCCACAGCGGGTGGTCGACCTCGCGGAACTTGCCGACCAGCAGCCACTTCATCACCGTCGCCGTCAGCGCCGCGACGATCCCGGCGGCCAGCAGGGCGGGCCCGGCCAGCAGCGCGGCGACGCCGAAACCGAACGCCGAAGCCGTCCACAGCAGGGCGAAGGCGACCACGACGGTCAGCGCGACGCCGCACATGACCGGGATGATCCGGCACAGCTCGACCAGCGCCCGCGCCGCCTTGAGGTGCAGCGCCGGGGTGTAGGTGCGGCTCGTGTCGGCCTCGCCGACCGCGCGGCGGACCGGCAGCGGCGGCATCCCGAGGTACGACGAGCCTTTCTTCGCCTTCAGCGGCGTCGACGACAGGACGCCGACCAGGCCGCGCTTGGGCACCGAGCGGCCGGGCGCGGTCATCCCGGAGTTGCCGAGGAAGGCCTGCTTGCCGATCCGCGCCGGGGCGACGTGCAGCCAGCCGTGGTTGAGCTCGTAGGTGGCGACCATCGTGTCGTCGGCCAGGAACGCGCCGCTGTCGACCTTGGTCATCTTCGGCAGCGCGAGCACGGTCGACGCCTCGACGTTGCGGCCGACCTTCGCGCCGAGCAGCCGCAGCCACACCGGCGTGAACAGGCTGGCGTACAGCGGGAACAGGCCTTCGCGGGCCATGCTCATCAGGCGCTCGGTAGCCCACACCTGCCAGGCGACGCGGCCGTGCACCGGGTGGTAGCCCTCGACCATGCCGATGCTCAAGCACCGGACGCCGACGAGCACGAGCAGCATGTACGCGCCGAAGTAGGCCACGGTCGCGACCGGCACGAAGATCATCGCGCGGGTGAAGGCGTCCGACAGCGTCGTCGCGCCGGAGATCGCGCCGCCGAGCACCGCGACGCCCGCCAGCGCCGCGATCCCGGGCAGGAAACCGAGGACCAGCGAGGTCGCGCCGTAGACGGCGGCCCAGAAGTGCGAGCGCGGCGGACGGCTCGACGGCCACTTCAGCGCGTCCCGCTCGTCCTTCGCGACGCGGGCGGCGGGCGAACCGGCCCAGCGCTGCCCGGCCGGGACGGCGCCGCGGACGGTCGACCCGGCCGCGATCTCCGCGCCCTTGCCGATGCGGGCACCCGGGAACAGCGTGCTGCGGGCGCCGACGCGGGCTTCCGCGCCGACGCGGACCTTGCCGATGTGCACGACGTCGCCGTCGACCCAGTGGCCGGACAGGTCGACCTCGGGCTCGATCGCGGCGCCGCGGCCCAGCTTGAGGAAGCCGGTGACCGGCGGCGGCGAGTGCAGGTCGACGTCCTTGCCGATCCGCGCGCCGAGCGCCTTCGCGTACGTCGTCATCCAGTTCGCGCCCGCGACGCTGTCCGCGCCGGAGAACTCGGCGAGCTTCTCGGCCGTCCACAGTCGCAAGTGGACACTGCCGCCGCGCGGGTAGGTGCCGGGGCGGACCCCGGACAGCAGCACGCGAGCGCCGCCGGCGGCGATGGCGATCCGGCCCGCCGGGCTGAAGAGCACCACCCAGGCCAGGCCGATCCACGCCCAGTTCAGCGTCGGCGCCCAGGCGAACCCGAGCAGGGCCAGGACGTTCGACAGCGCGGCGGATAGGGTCGCCCAGCGCAGGCCGACCAGGCCCATCAGCGGGACCATCAGCAGTGTCTGGACGACTCCGGCGCGGCGCTTGGTCGGCGCGATGTCCCGGCGTTCGGTGGCCTGGCCGCTCAGCGCGTCCAGCATCGCGGCGAGCGCGCCCAGCTTGGGGTGGGCGTAGATGTCGGCGACCGACACCTGCGGGTGCCGGGTACGGATGCGGGCCACCACCTGGGCGGCGGTCAGGCTGCCGCCGCCGTGGGTGAAGAAGTCCGCCTTCGGGCTGTCGACCGAAACACCGAGGATCTCGGCCCAGCCTTCGGCGAGCCACGTCTCGGTCGGGGTCAGCCCCGAAGCCTCCACTGTGGACAGCGGCCACGGGAGGGCGTTGCGGTCGACCTTGCCGGACGTGCGGGTCGGCAGGTCGTCGACCACGGCGAGCAGCGGGACCAGCGCGGCGGGCAGGTGCTCACGCAGGCGCGTGGCAGCCTGGTCGTGGTCGAAGCTGTCGTCCGCGGGCACGACGTACCCGACGAGGACCTGGTTGCCGGCCTTGGTGCGGCGGATCGCGGCGGCCGCGCCCTGCACGCCGGGGAGGGCCTGCAGCGCGGCGTCGACCTCGCCCAGCTCGATGCGGCGGCCACCGAGCTTGACCTGCTCGTCGAGGCGGCCGAGGAACAGCAGGCCTTCTTCTTCGGCGCGGACCATGTCGCCCGAGCGGTACGCGCGCTGCCAGCCCAGCGACGGCAGCGGCGCGAACTTCTCGGCGTCCTTGGCCGCGTCGAGGTAGCGGGCCAAGCCGACGCCGCCGATGACCAGCTCGCCGGTCTCGCCCATGGCGACCGGCTCGCCCTCGTCGTTGACCACGGCGAGCTGCCAGCCGGCGAGCGGGAGGCCGATGCGGACCGGGCCGTCGCCGGTCAGCTGCGCGGCGCAGGCGACGACGGTGGCCTCGGTCGGGCCGTAGGTGTTCCAGACTTCGCGGCCTTCGACGGCGACGCGCTCGGCCAGCTCCGGCGGGCAGGCCTCGCCGCCGAAGATGAGCAGGCGGACGTCTTCGAGGGCGTCGGCGGGCCACAGCGCGGCCAGCGTCGGCACGGTCGAGACGACGGTGATGCGCTGCGCGACCAGCCACGGGCCGAGGTCGACGCCGGTGCGGACCAGCGCGCGGGGCGCCGGGACCAGGCAGGCGCCGTGGCGCCAGGCCAGCCACATCTCTTCGCAGGAGGCGTCGAAGGCGACGCTAAGGCCGGCCAGGACGCGGTCGCCGGGGCCGATCGGCTCGTCGGTGAGGAAGAGCTCGGCCTCGGCGTCGACGAAGGCGGCAGCGCTCGCGTGGGTGACCGCGACGCCCTTGGGCTTGCCGGTGGAGCCGGAGGTGAAGATGATCCACGCGTCGTCGGCCGGGCCGGGACGGCCTTCGCGGCCACCCGGGGTGCTGTGGACGTTGATCTTGCCGTCGGTGGCGACCGCCGCGACCTGGGCTTCTTCGAAGACCAGCTCGGCGCGCTCGTCCGGGTCGTCGGCGTCGACCGGCACATACGCGGCGCCGACGGAGAGGGTGGCGAGGATGGCGATGTACAGCTCGGCGGTGCCGGAGGAGATCCGGATGCCGACGCGGTCGCCGAGGCCGACGCCGTAGCTCTTGAGCCGGCGCCCGTAGGCGTCGATTTCCTCGAGGAGCCGGCGGTAGGTCAGGGTGGTGGTGCCGTCGTCGATCGCGGCGGCGTTCGGGTGCCGCTCGGCGGTGGCGGAGAGCACGTCGAGGAGGGTGCGCTCACCGGCGCCGGGGCCGGACCGGAACAGCGCCCGGTCGGCGAGCGTGACCTCGGGGGTGGCACCGGTGGGTTCGATCGTGACGGTCATCGGGCGTTCACCTCGACCGTGCTGAAGACGTGCAGGGACGAACCATGGGCGCGCAAGCCCACCACTCACCTCTCGGGAGCCTCAACCGGGCTTGCTCTCCGATTGAGGCGCCCGCAACGACCTTCCACCATACCTACGGATCACCAAAAGGTATCCCCAGGGTCACGCCCAAGTGTCGGACCTCACGATCACCAGGGGCATCACCCGTGACTGACGAGGCATCACGCGTGATTGGGCAGGCATCATGCGTGACTGGAGGGGCATCGAGAGTGATGCCCCTCCAATCACGCGTGATGCCCCTGGAAACACACGTGATGCCCGTCGCGTCACCGGGTTCGAGCGGCTTTTCCGCCGACCTTGGGCTTCGCCTTCTTTTCGCGGACGCGGACATTCACCCGGACGGGGCTGCCGGTGAAGCCGAACTGCTCGCGGAACTTGCGCTCGATGAACCGGCGGTAGCCCGCCTCGAGGAAGCCGGTGGTGAACAGGACCAGCGTCGGCGGGCGGATGCCGGCCTGGGTCGCGAACAGGACCTTCGGCTGCTTGCCCGAGCGGACCGGCGGCGGGGTGGCCGCGATCAGGTCGGACAGCCACGCGTTGAGCTGGCCGGTCGGCACCCGCTGGTCCCACGACTTCAGCGCGGTCCGCAGGGCCGGCGCGAGCTTGCGCACCGAACGGCCGGTCAGCGCCGAGATGTTGACCTTCTCCGCCCAGGGCACGCGGACCAGGCCGCGCTCCAGCTCGCGGACCATCGCGTGGCGGCGGTCCTCGTCGACCAGGTCCCACTTGTTGAACGCCAGCACGCAGGCCCGGCCGGCCTCGACGACCATGGTCAGCACCCGCAGGTCCTGCTCCGACAGCGGCTCGGCCGCGTCCAGCAGCACGATCGCGACCTCGGCCGCGTCGATCGCGGTCTTGGTGCGCAGCGACGCGTAGTACTCGGCACCGGCGGCGAAGTTGACGCGCTTGCGCAGGCCCGCCGTGTCCACGAACCGCCAGGTCTCGCCGTCCAGCTCGACCAGCGAGTCGACCGGGTCGACCGTGGTGCCCGCGACCGAGTCGACGACCGAGCGCTCCTCGCCGGACAGCTTGTTCAGCAGGCTCGACTTGCCGACGTTCGGCTTGCCGACCAGCGCGACGCGCCGCGGCCCCGACGTCACCGGGCCGCCTTCGCGCGGCGACTCGGGGAGGGCCTCGAGGATGGCGTCGAGCAGGTCGCCGGAGCTGCGGCCGTGCAGCGCGCTGACCGGGTGGGGCTCGCCGAGGCCGAGCGACCACAGCGACGCGGTGTCGGCGAGCAGCCGGTCGTCGTCGACCTTGTTCGCGGCCAGCAGCACCGGCTTCTTCGAGCGGCGCAGCACCTTGGAGACGGCCTCGTCGGTCGCCGTCGCGCCGACCGAGGCGTCGATCACCAGCAGCACCGCGTCCGCGGTCTGCATGGCCAGCTCGGCCTGCGCGGCGACGGAGGCCTGCAGCCCGGTGGCGTCCGGCTCCCAGCCGCCGGTGTCGACCAGGGTGAACTTGCGCCCGCCCCAGTAGGCGTCGTAGGCGACGCGGTCGCGGGTGACGCCCGGCACGTCCTGCACGACGGCTTCGCGCCGGCCGAGGATGCGGTTGACCAGCGTCGACTTGCCCACGTTGGGCCGGCCGACGACGGCGAGCACCGGCTGCCCGAGCGCGGCCTCCTCGGCCGCTTCCGCCGCCTCGATCTGCGCGTCGAGCGCGGCGAATTCGGTCTCATCGGACCAGGTGCCGTCGACTTCGCCGACGCCGTCAAACTCTTCCATCACTACCCGATTCCCTTATACCGCGCCGAATCCGTGTTCGGCACGCCAGTCGTCCAAAGTCTTCACGAGCGCCGCGAGCTCACCGCGCAGCTCTTCGGTTCCCTGGTCGAGCCCGGTTTTCCCGGGGCCGACCTTCGGCGAGAACGGCTCCCCCACGAGGATGTCCACGCGCGGGCGCCAGCGCCTCCTGCCGTCCGCCGGCTTGAGCGTGCCCCGCGTCGCGACCGGGAGCACGGTCGCGCCGGAGGCCCGGACCAGCCAGGCCGCGCCGCGTTCGGCCGCGCCGACGTCCCCGGTACCGCGGGTGCCCTCGGGGAAGATCCCGACGACTCCGCCGTCTTTCAGGACGCCGACCGCGGTCATCAGCGGTTTGCGGTCGATCTCGCCGCGCTTGAGCGGGATCTGCCCGATCGCCAGCATGAACTTGCCGACGATCCCGCCGAACATCTCGGCCTTGACCAGGAACGCCGAACGCCGCGGAAGCATTCCGAAGATCAGCTGCGGCTCGATCATGGAGCTGTGGTTGGCGATCACGAGCAGCGGCCCGGTGGGGGGGACGCGCTCGCGGCCGTGCACCCGGATGCGGAAGGCCGAGCGCAGATAGTACCGGGCGAAGACCCGCCCGGCGTCGTGGAGTGTGCCGACGGATCCCTCGGGGAGTCCGTCACCGCTCATCGAGCGACCTCGGCGTTGCAGCCTTCGAGGATGCCGCGGTGGCTGGCCAGCTCGCTGAGGGCGACGATCACCTGGTCGATCGACAGCTCGGAGGTGTCGACGTGCACGGCGTCGTCGGCCGCGCGCAGCGGCGAGGCGGCGCGGGTCGAGTCGAGGCGATCGCGACGCTCGACCGAGGCCAGCGCGTCGGCGACCGACGACTGCCGCCCGGCCGCGGTGTCCTGGGTGCTGCGGCGCGACGCGCGGACGTCGGCCGAGGCGGTCAGGAAGACCTTGAGCGGCGAGTCCGGCGTGACGACGGTGCCGATGTCCCGGCCCTCGACGACGATCCCGCCGCGGTGCGCCACGACCTCGTCGATGATCCGCCGCTGCCGCGCGACCAGCAGCTCACGCACGTGCGGCACGGCCGAGACGGGCGAGACGGCCTTGGTGACCTCGGGCCCGCGGATGTCGGCGGCGACGTCCTCGCCGGCCAGGCGGATCTCGGGCCGGTCGGGGCTGGTGCCGATGCTGAACTCGGCACGGTCGGCGACGGCGGCGACGGCGCTCGCGTCGGCCGGGTCGACGCCGGCGCGCAGCACGGCGAGGGTGACCATCCGGTACATGGCACCGGTGTCGAGGTAGCCGGCCCCGAGGCGCTGGGCGAGCTTGCGGGCGACGGTGGTCTTCCCGGTCCCCGACGGGCCGTCCAGCGCGACCACACCACGTAGGGCTCCCCTCACCGGCACTCTCCTCGCGTTCTCGTCTCTCGGTCGGCTCGGGGTCCATTCTGCCGGTCGGGGTGTGGAGGAGATCAGTCGGCCCGCGCGCCGAAGCGCGCCACCACGAGCGCGAGGCGCTCGTCACGGTGCGCCGGGGACAGCCGGTGGCCGCGGTCCAGGGTCACCAGGCCGTGCAGGGCGCTCCAGAACACCTCGGTCAGCGGGCCGGGGTCCTGCTTGCCCGCCACCGGCTCGATGACCGCGAGCAGCTCCGCGAAGTTCGCCTTCATCACCTCCGGGGTGTCGTCTCGGGCGAACGGCAGCTCCGAGGCCAGCGTGAACATCGCGTCGTACAACGCGGGCTTGGCCTCGGCGAACTCGACGTAAGCGCGGACGACACCCGCGAGGCCGCCGTCGCGGGCCTCCGCCAGCACCGCGGCCAGCTCGGCGAAGCCCTCCAGCGCGGCCGCAGCCATGATCGCGTCCTTGCCGCCCGGGAAGTGGCTGTAGAGCACCGGCTGGCTGTATTCGATCAGCGCCGCGAGCTTCCGGGTGGTGACCGCGTCCCAGCCCTCCGCCTCGGCGAGCTCCCGGGCCGCGGCGACGATCCGCTGCCCGCGTTCGGTCCGGTCGCGCACACGCCGTTGTCGCTGGGTCATACGTCACATGCTAGCACTGCTAGACAAACTAGCGCCGCTAGATTAGCGTTGCTAGCAATCCTAGCGATGCTAGAAAACTGGAGGGAACACCATGCTCGTCACCGGCTACGTCCTCACCGCGATCGTCGCGCTCGGCATCATCTACATCGGCCTCAACTACCTCTTCGCCCCGAAGAAGATCGCCGCGGGCTTCGGCTTCAACGAGGTTCCCGAGAACGCGGAGACCTTCCTCAATGTCAAAGGCGGTCGCGACATCGGGGCCGGCCTGATCCCGCTGGCCCTGATGATCTACGGCGACGCGCACGCACTGGGCTGGGTCATGCTCACCGCCGCCATCTGGCCGGTCTTCGACATGCTGCTCATCCTGCGCCACCGGGGGAAGAAGGCCATCGCCTTCGGCGTCCACGGCGTGACGGCCGCCGTGATGGTCGTCGCCGCCCTGCTCCTGCTGCTCGGCTGAACCCCGCGAATCGGACACCTGGGTTACGGTGGTTGGGTGAACGTCGAAGTAACTCCCCTGCCCGGCATCGGGGTCCGCAAGGACTTCGCCACCCGTACCGGCCGCCGCATCGGCGTCGTCACCCAGCGGGACGGCCACATCGAGCTGATCGTGTCCAAATCGGACGATCCGGATGCCTGCGCCGCCTCGATCCCGCTCACCGCGGACGAGGCGGGCGCACTGGCCAACCTGCTCGGCGCGCCGCAGCTGGTCGCGCAGCTGACGGAGGAGCACCGCGACCTGCCGGGGATCCACACCCGCCAGCTGCCGATCCAGCCGTCCGGCCCGTTCGACGGCCGGACGCTCGGCGACACCGCGATGCGCACCCGCACCAGCGTCTCGGTGGTCGCGGTGGCGCGGGCCGGCCAGGTGCACCCCTCGCCGACGCCGGACTTCACGTTCACCGGGGGCGACCTGCTGGTCGCGGTCGGCACGAGCGAGGGTCTCGAAGCCGCCGCCAAGATCCTCAAGTACGGCTGAGCGGCCGATGGACCACACCGCGCTGTCCCTGATCGAACTGGGGGCGGTCTTCTTCGTGCTGGGCGCGCTCGGGCGCCGGGCCGGCAAGATCGGCCTCTCCCCCATCCCGCTCTACCTGCTCGGCGGCCTGTGCTTCGGCTCCGGCGGCCTGATCCCGCTGACCGACATCGGCGGGTTCACGCACCTGGCCGGCGAAATCGGCGTCGTGCTGCTGCTGTTGCTGCTCGGCCTCGAGTATTCGGCGGCCGAGCTGTTCACCGGGCTGCGCCGGTCCTGGACGGCCGGCCTGCTCGACATCGTCCTCAACGCGGCGCCCGGCGCGGCCGTCGCGCTGCTGCTGGGCTGGGGCCCGGTCGGCGCGATGGTGATGGCGGGCGTCACGTACATCTCGTCGTCCGGGATCGTCGCGAAGGTGCTCGGCGACCTCGGCCGGCTGGGCAACCGCGAGACGCCGGTGGTGCTGTCGATCCTCGTGTTCGAGGACCTCGCGATGGCGCTCTACCTGCCGATCCTCACCGCGGTGCTGGGCGGGGTCTCCCTGCTCGGCGGCCTGGAAGCCGTCGGCATCTCGCTGCTGGTGATCACCGTGGTGCTGGTGGTCGCGCTCAAGTTCGGCCGGTACGTCTCGGCGGCCGTCGACAGCCCGGACCGCGAGGTGTTCCTGCTCAAGGTCCTCGGCGCGGCCCTGCTGGTGGCCGGGCTGGCCTCGGCGATGCAGGTGTCGGCGGCGGTCGGCGCGTTCCTGCTCGGCATCGCGATCTCGGGTTCGACGGCGGAGAACGCGACCCGCATGCTCGAGCCGTTGCGCGACCTGTTCGCCGCGGTGTTCTTCGTCGTCTTCGGGCTCAACACGAACCCGGCCTCGATCCCGCCGGTGCTCGGCTGGGCGATCGTGCTGGCGGTGGTGACGACGCTGACGAAGGTCGCCACCGGCTGGTGGGCGGCGCGCCGCCAGGGCATCGGCAAGATGGGCCGCGCCCGAGCCGGCGCGGCCCTGGTCGCGCGCGGCGAGTTCTCGATTGTGATCGCGGGACTGGCGGTGACGGCGGGCGCGGTGGACGGCGAACTGGCGGCACTGGCGACGGCGTACGTCCTGCTGATGGCGATCCTCGGCCCGACGGCGGCCCGCGTCGTCGAGCCGATCGTCCGCGCCCTGCAACGGAGAACGGCCACCAAGACCGCCCCGGTGGAAGCGAACTAGCGCAGGTCCGCCCGGCCCGCCGACGGCACGTGCTCGCCGCCGGTGACGGCCGGGTGGGTCGTCGCCGCGGGCGGGATGCCCAGCAGCGGGACCGCGGCCGAGGTCCGGGCCAGGTCCAGCGTCACCCGGCCCGGCTGGGCGGGTCCGCGGATGAAGCTGCCGTCCGTGCCGCCGATGATCAGCGCCAGTGCGTGGCCGCGGGGCACGATGTGGTCCGTCGACGCCAGCCGGAACGTCATCGTGTAGGCCGTGCCCGGCAGGAGCGGGCGTTCCTGGGACAGGGACGCGTAGTTCGCCAGGTCCGCCCAGCCGCGGCTGAGGATCGTGTAGTTCACCTTCTTCACGTCGGCCGAGGCGATCCGGTAGCAGGCGTCGTCACCGGCGGACGACGAGCCCCAGCAGTTCTCCGACGTCCCCGTCTTGATCCCCTCGCCGCTGCCGGCGAAGTTGCGGATCGTGGCCGGGCCGAGGTCCACGAGCAGGGCCGAAAGCCGGGCGGACGACGTGCTCGGCGTGGCCGTCACGGTCACCGAAGTGGTGCCGGAGACCTGCAGGTCCGAGGTCAGTGTCCCGGTCGAGTACGTCAGCGCGGCGCTGCCCGGGTTCGTCACCCAGGTGTCCTCGCCGACGCTCGGGTTGTCGGTGAACGACGCCGTGCCCGAGGCCGCCGACGTGCCGAGCGTGCCGGACGGGTGCGGCCGCAGGACCGTCGCCACCGCACCGGCCGCCGGGTACGCGCTCTGGTCCGCCCACTGGTCCGGCTGCCGCTCGACGCTGGCCTGCGGCCCGTTCTGGACGCCGTTGTCGATCTCGAGCAGGTAGTGGTCGAACCACCGGTGCAGCAGGTCGACCCAGTCCGCGCGCCGGTAGTCGAACGGGTCGACGTGCCCGGTCTGCGCCAGCCAGATCTTCTTCTCGACGTTCAGCCCGGCCCACCACTGTCCGAAGTGGATGGTCTTGACGTTGAGGTCGTTGACGCCGTGGGACAGCAGCACGCTGGCCCGCACGTTGGCCGCGTTCCGCACGTAGTCCCGGTCCGCCCAGAGCGGCCCGTAGTCGCCGTTCGCGGTGGCGCCGGAGGCCAGGACCTGGTTCTGCGCCGCGCAGTTCTGCCCGCTGTTGCGGGCCTCGACCGTGCGCGCGAGCCCGTCCGGGTTGAAGCCGAAGGTCGCGCCGTCCGAGCGGTAATAGTCGTACCAGGAGCTGATCGCCGAGATCGGGACGATGGTCTTGAGGCCCGCGACCCCGGTCGCCGCGACGCCGTTGGCGATCGTGCCGTCGTAGGACTTGCCGATCATCCCGACGTTCCCGGTGGTCCACTCCGCGGTCACCGCGCTGCCGCCGGTCTTCGCGCTGTAGCCGGTCGCGCGGCCGTTCAGCCAGTCGACGACCCTGCGCGCCGAGCCGACGTCCGAGGCGCCACCGACGTCCGCGCAGCCGGCCGACCGGTTCGTCCCGGCCAGGTCGACCAGCACCACGGCGTAGCCGCGCGGCACGAAGTAATTGTCGTAGAACAGCGGGAACTTCACCGGTTTCCCGGCGCTGTCGTAGGACTTCAGCTCGCTTTCGTTGCCGCGCCCGCAGCACGAGTAGTACGGGCTGGCGTCCATGATCACCGGAACGCGTGACGTCGCATCACCCGGCCGGATGATGTCGGCGGCAACGCGGTCGGAGCGCCCGTCGCCGTCGCCGTCGCGGCCGATGTCGACCCAGACGGTTTCGCGGATCGCCTTCGCGTAGTCGTAGATCGGTTCGCTCCCCTGCGCGGCCGCGGCGGCGGGGACCACCGCACCGGACAGGAGCACCGCGAGGATCCCGCTCACCACTCCGAGTCGCATACCCGTCACGCTAGCGACTCGGCACACCGGCTCACCACGGCGGAAAGTCGGGCGTGCGGAGGGTGGCCGCGGCTCAGAGCTCGACGTTGCGGTAAAGCGCGCCGACCTCGGTCTTCGTCAGCCGCCGGATCGAGCCGACGCGCTGGTTGCCCAGCTGGACGTCGCCGACCGCGGTGCGGACCAGCTTCAGCACCGGGTGCCCGGTGTCCTTGAGCAGGCGGCGCACGATGTGCTTCTTGCCCTCGTGGATGACCAGTTCCACCAGCGACTTGCCGGAGTGCATGTCCTTCACGCGGAACTGGTCGACCTTGACGATGCCGTCCGGCAGCTCCCAGCCCTTGCGCAGCTCCTTGCCGAGCCCGCGCGGCACGAGGCCGTCGACCTCGGCGAGGTAGGTCTTGAGCACTCGGTAGGACGGGTGCATCAGCCGGTGCCCGAGGTCGCCGTCGTTGGTCAGCAGCAGCAGGCCCTCGGTGTTCTCGTCGAGCCGTCCGACGTGTACGACCCCAGGCGTCTCCTCGTAGCGGCCGCGCAGGTAGTCGCCGACGCAGGGGCGGCCGCGGTCGTCCGACATGGTCGAGTGCACGCCCTTGGGCTTGTTCAGGGCGAGGTAGATCAGGTCGTCGCGCAGGTTCACCCGGGTGCCGTCGACGTGGATGATCGCCTCGTCGGGGTGGACGCGGCGACCCAGCTCGGTGACGACCTCGCCGTCCACCTCCACCCGGCCGGCCGCGATCAGGTCTTCCGCCGCCCGCCGGGAGGCGACCCCGGCCTGCGACAGCACCTTCTGCAGGCGGATGCCGTCGGGGTGTTCACTGGATGTCATCGATGGTGTCCACTTCGGGTAGCAGCGGAGCGATCGGGGGCAGGTCGTTCAGTGACGACAGCCCCAGTCGCTCCAGGAACAGCTCGGTCGTCACGTACAGCGTGCCGGTCGTCTCGGGATCGGTCCCCATCTCCTCGATGAGGCCGCGCGCGAGCAGCGTCCGGATCACGCCGTCCACGTTCACGCCGCGCACCGCGGCCACCCGCGCGCGGGTCACCGGCTGCCGGTACGCGATCACGGCGAGGCTCTCCAGCGCGGCCCTGGTCAGCTTCGACCGCTGGCCGTCCAGCAGGAGCTTCTCCACGAACGGGGCGTAGACGTCCCTAGTGTAGAACCGCCACCCTTCGCCGACGCGCCGCAGGTCGATCCCGGACGCCCGGTCGGTGAACTTCTGCGCCATGGTGCGCAGGGCGACGACGATCCGCGACTTGGGCTGGCCGAGGGTCTCGGCGAGCAGTTCTTCGCCGGCGGGCGAGTCGACGATGAGCAGAAGCGCCTCGAGAGCGGCTTCGAGGGCCTCGTCGGAGGTGACGTCCGGCATGGAGTCGGAGTCACCGGCGGCGACCAGATCGGACTCGGGATCCTCCGGCCCCGGCTCGGGCTCGGGCTCGGCAGGCGCCTCCGGCTCCGAAGACGGGGCACTTTCACGTGAAAGTGCCCCCTCGGGCTCGGGCTCGGGCTCCGGGGGTGCTTGCCCGACCAACGGCTCCACCGGGTCGCCGTCCTCGGTCACCGGCTCGCCGGACAGCGCCTCCTCCAGCGCCAGCTCCGCCGCGGCCTCCGCCGGCTCGCCCACCGGCGGTTCCGGCGGCTCGGGCGGGGACACCTGCTCGTTGCTCACCCGTACTCCTCTTCGTCTCCGAACGCGCGGTCCAGCTCGGCCGCCGCGGAGGCTTCTTCCTTCGAGCCGCCCGTCCAGCGGACGTGCAGCTCGGCCAGCGCCTCGCTCTGCTCGAACTGGACCGTCGCCTCACGGTAGAGCTCCAGCAGCGCCAGGAAGCGCGCCACGATCTCCACCGTGTGCTCGCAGTCGTCGACCAGCTCGCCGAACGTCGCCTGGCCGCGTTCGGCCAGCATCACCCGCAGGATCGCCGCGTGCTCGCGCACCGAAATGCGGCCCATGTGGATGTGGGCGATCGACACCGTCGGCGGCGGCTTCGGGCGGAACACCGCCACCGCGATGTCGGCGAACTTCTGCGGCGTCACGCCCAGCATCACCTCGGGCAGCAGCCCGACGAACCGCTCCTCCAGCGCCACCGACCGCGGGTAGCGCCGCAGGGCGTTCTGCTCCAGCTCACCGAACAGCGCCGCCACCTGCTTGTACGCGCGGTACTGCAGGATCCGCGCGAACAGCAGGTCGCGGGCTTCGAGCAGCGCGAGGTCGTCTTCGCTCTCCACCTCGGCCGAGGGCAGCAGCCGGGCCGCCTTCAGGTCCAGCAGCGTGGCCGCGATGACCAGGAACTCCGTCGTCTCGTCGAGGTTCCAGTCGGTGCCCAGCGCACGCGTGTAGGCGATGAAGTCGTCGGTGACCTGGTGCAGCGCCACTTCGGTGACGTCGAGCTGGTGCTGCGAGATCAGCTGCAGCAGCAGGTCGAACGGCCCTTCGAAGTTGGCCAGCCGCACCTTGAACTTCGACGTGCTCAGTTCTTCGGTGTTGACGCCTTCGGGGATCATCCCGCCGTGCACCGTCTGGTGCTCTTCGGGTACCTGTTCCTCCGGAGCCGGTGCCGGCTCGTCCATCAGCCCTCGGTTTCGCCGCCGTCTGAGCCGACCACCCGCAGCCGCTGCACCAGCACCGATTCCTCGCCGTTCTGGTCGAAGTCGGCCAGCAGCACCGCGACGGCCTCGCGGACCAGCCGGCCGCGGTCGACGACCAGGTCGTGCTTCGCGCGCAGCGTCAACCGGGCCTGCTCCATGGCGACGAGCTCGTCGCCGGAGACGTACACGGTGATCTTGGCGTCGTGCTTGGTCCGGCCCGAGCCGTGCGGGGCCGCGCTGCGGGCGAGCTGGTCCGCGCGGCCGTTGCCCGAGGGCTTGGGCTTCGCGGCGGGCTCGACGGGCTCGGCGGGTGCCTGGGGAGGGAGATCGAGGGCGGGACTGGAGGTGATCCTGAACAGTTCCGACGCTCCCGGCAGGGAGGCGCGCCTGCTCACCGAGCGATCACCTCGCGGGCCAGCTGGCGGTACGCCGCCGCGCCGGCCGACTTGGGCGCCCAGGTCGTGATCGGCTCACCCGCGACCGTCGTCTCGGGGAACCGCACGGTGCGGTTGATGACCGTGTCGAACACGGTCTCGCCGAATGCCTCCACCACGCGAGCCATGACCTCCTTCGAATGCAGGGTTCTCGGGTCGTACATGGTGGCGAGAATCCCGACTATGTCCAGTTTGGGGTTGAGGCGTTCCTGCACCTTCTCGATGGTGTCGATCAGGAGGGCGACGCCTCGCAGACTGAAGAACTCGCACTCCAGCGGGATGATCACGCCGTCCGCGGCGGTCAGCGCGTTCACCGTGAGCAAGCCGAGCGAGGGCTGGCAGTCGACAAGAACATAGTCGTAGTCGTTCATGACCGGACGAAGGACCCGTAACAACGTGTGCTCGCGCCCTACCTCGGCGACGAGCTGGACCTCCGCGGCGGACAGGTCGATGTTGCTCGGCAGCAGGTCAACGCCGTCCACGCGGGTTTTCATCAGCACGTCGGTGGCGCTGACCGAGCGCTCCATGATGGCGTTGTAGACCGTCTGGTCCAGTTCGTGCGGCTGGATGCCGAGGCCGACCGCGAGCGCGCCCTGCGGGTCGAAGTCGACGAGCAGCACCTTGCGCCCGTACTCGGCGAGCGCGGCACCCAGGTTGATGGTCGACGTCGTCTTGCCGACGCCGCCCTTCTGGTTGCACATCGCCATGATCTTGGCCGGGCCGTGCTTGTCCAGCGGCGCCGGGTCGGGGTGCTCGCGGATCGGGCGGCCGGTCGGCCCGATGCCCTCGAGCTTCACCTTCTTGCCGTTGCGCTCCTGCGGCTCGTCGCCGTCGTGGAGTTCCGGCGTCGCGATCTTGACGTCGTTGAGGTTCGCCGCCGCCGACCCGGCGGACTCGGCCGGGAGGGCCGGCTGGTTCGGTGTCGACATGGCGAGAAGGCTCCTTGTTCGTCGCGTCCGCCGCAGCCTATGTCCGGAGTCCGAGCCCCGGCAAAGCAACGCGCCGGACTCGACGGGGCAATGTCACTCGACCGTCGGTGCAGGCTGGCAAGGCCCTTAGCCGTTTCTAGGGCCGTCTAGCCCAACGCGCGCGGGTGCGCCGTCGCGTAGACCTCGCGCAGGGTGTTGACCGTGACCAGCGTGTACACCTGGGTCGTCGTCACCGAGGCGTGGCCGAGAAGTTCCTGGACGACCCGGACGTCGGCGCCGCCTTCGAGCAGGTGCGTGGCGAAGGAGTGGCGGAGCGTGTGCGGCGACACCGCGGCCGTGATCCCCGCCCGTTCGGCGGTGTCCTTGAGGACCTGCCACGCGCTCTGCCGCGACAGCCGGCTGCCGCGGGCGTTGAGGAACAGCGCCGCCGTGCCGCGGCCGTGGGCGGCGAGCGCCGGGCGGGCGCGGACGGTGTAGGCGTGCAGCGCGGCGAGCGCCGGACGGCCGATCGGCACCAGCCGCTGCTTGCCGCCCTTGCCGTCGAGCAGCACCGTGCGCTCGGCGTCGTCCACGTCGTCGACGTCTAGGCCGACCGCCTCGGAGATCCGGGCACCGGTGGAGTAGAGCAGCTCCAGCAGCGCCCGGTCGCGCAGCGGGCGCTCGCCGTCCGGCGGCGGGGTCTCCAGCAGCCGCAGCACGTCGTCGACCGGCAGCGCCTTGGGCAGCCGCTTGGCCGGGGTCGGCGGCCGGACTTCGCGGGCCGGGTTGTGCTCGGTGAGGCCCTCGGCGTGCGCGAACTTGTGCAGGCCCCGCACGGCGACCAGGGCACGGGCGGCCGACGACGCGGCCAGTGGCTGGTGCACGTCGTCGCCTTCGCGCAGGGCGGCACCGAACGCCGTGACGTGCGCGGAGGTGACGTCGGCGATCTTCGCGACGCCGAGGCCGTCGAGGTGCGCGGCGTACCGGCGCAGGTCGCGGGCGTAGCTGTCCAGGGTGTTGCGCGCGGTCCCGCGTTCGACGACCAGGTGGTCGAGGTACGCGGCGATCACGCCATCGGTGCTGCCCGGGGCTGCCACGCCGTCACCTTAGGCCGCCGAGCGCTCGTGACCCGGGAGAAACCCCGTTCGGTTACCTTGGATCCATGGGGTCCGAGGAGCTGCGCATCGGCACGGCCGAGCGCGAAGAGGCGGCGAGGTTGCTCGCCGACCACTTCGGCATGGGCCGCATCACCCCGGACGAGTACGAGACGAGGGTGGCCGACGCCTACGCGGCGGCGACGCTGGGCGACCTGCGACCGCTGTTCCGCGACCTGCCGCCGCCGCACCCGGGGTTCTTCGGGCCGCCGTCGGCGCCGTTCTACGCGCAGCCCACCGCGCAGCTGCCGGTGCACGGGCCGGACCCGTACGCGCCACCACCGGCCCCGGTGCCGTACTCGGTCCCGTACTCCCGCCGGTCCAAGACGGTGGCCGGGGTGCTGCAGATCGTGCTGCCCTTCGGCGTCGGCCGGTTCTACACCGGCCAGGTGGGCCTGGGCCTGCTGCAGCTGTTCGTCTGCGTGATCACCGTCGGCGCCGGCACGGTGTGGCCGTTCATCGACGGCATCGTGCTCCTGGTCAACGGCGGCTCCGACGCCGAAGGCCGCCCCCTGCGCCCCTGACCCTCGCCGGATGCAGTGAATGACTCATTCCTGGCGTCGGACGCCAGGAATGAGTCATTCACTGCGGTGGTCAGGACTGCTTGCGCTTGGCGAACGCCGTCGGGCGGTCCTCCCAGGGCGCGTCCGCCGGCCGCGGCGAAGCCACGCCGGTGAGCACCGCGTGCGTGGCCAGCACCCCCGAGACCGTGGCGCCGTTGAGCAGCTCGCCCGCCAGGGCCATCCGGACCGCCTCGGCGAGCGGGAACTTGCGGATGACCAGGTCCGCCTCCTCCTCGCCGAGCACCTCGCGGTCCACTTCGGACAGCCCGCGCGCGAGGAACACCCGCACGACCTCGTCGGTGAAGCCGGGCGACGCCGCGACGTCGACCAGGGTCACCCAGTCGTCAGCGGCCAGCCCCACCTCCTCGACCAGTTCCCGGCGAGCTGTGCCCACCGGGTCCTCGCCGAGGTGGTCGATCAGGCCCGCGGGCAGCTCCCACAGCCGGTGCCCGATCGGGTGCCGGTACTGGTGGATGAGCGTGACCTGCTGCTCGTCGTCCAGCGCGACGATCGCCACCGCGCCGAGGTGCTCGATCACCTCGCGGACCGCGGTGTCGCCACCCGGCATCACGACGTCGTCGATCCGCAGGCCGACGACGCGTCCGATGTGGACGTCGCGGCTCGAAGCGACGCTGAACTCGTGCTCGCCCGGGGCGGTCATCGGGCCGCCACCGGCGCTTCGGGCAGCTCGACCGGCAGCCGCTCGGCGACCTTGCGGTCCACCACGGCCTTGACGAACGCGCTGAACAGCGGGTGCGGCCGGGTCGGGCGGCTCTTGAGCTCGGGGTGCGCCTGCGTGCCGACGAAGAACGGGTGCTTGTCGGCCGGCAGCTCGACGAACTCGACCAGGTGATCGTCCGGGGAGGTGCCGGAGAACACGAGACCCGCGTCCGAGAGCTGCTTGCGGTAGGCGTTGTTGACCTCGTAGCGGTGCCGGTGCCGCTCGGAGACCTCGGTGGTGCCGTAGGCCTTCGCGACCTGCGAACCCGGCTTCAGCTTCGCCGGGTACGCACCGAGCCGCATGGTGCCGCCCATGTCCCGCTCCCCCGCGACGACGTCGCGCTGGTCGGCCATGGTCGAGATCACCGGGTGCTTGGTGTTCTCGTCGAACTCCGACGAGCCCGCGTCCTTGATGCCGGCCAGGTGCCGGGCGGCCTCGATGACCATGCACTGCAGGCCCAGGCACAGGCCGAGCAGCGGGACACCGCGGGTGCGGGCGTACTCGATCGCGCCGACCTTGCCCTCGATGCCGCGGATGCCGAACCCGCCGGGGATCAGCACACCGTCCACATCGGACAGCACGGACGCGGCGCCGGACGCGGTCTGCGCGTCGTCGGAGGCGACCCAGACGATCTCGACCTTGGCGCGGTGGGCGAACCCGCCCGCACGCAGGGCCTCGGTGACCGACAGGTAGGCGTCCGGCAGGTCGATGTACTTGCCGACGACCGCGATCCGCACGATCTCGTTCGGGTTGTGCACCCGGTCGAGCAGGTCGCCCCACACGGTCCAGTCGACGTCGCGGAACGGCAGGCCGAGGCGGCGGACGACGTAGGCGTCGAGCGCCTCGCGGTGCAGCACCTTCGGGATGTCGTAGATGGACCGCGCGTCCGGGCAGGCGATGACGGCCTCGGTGTCGACGTCGCACATCAGGCCGATCTTGCGCTTGAGGTCCTCCGGGATCTCCCGGTCGGCCCGGCAGACCAGCGCGTCGGGCTGGATACCGATGTTGCGCAGCGCGGCGACGGAGTGCTGGGTCGGCTTCGTCTTCAGCTCACCCGACGGCGCCAGGTACGGCACCAGCGAGACGTGCAGGAAGAAGCAGTGGTCGCGGCCGACGTCGTGGCGGACCTGGCGGCAGGCCTCCAGGAACGGCAGGGACTCGATGTCGCCGACCGTGCCGCCGACCTCGGTGATCACGACGTCCGGTGACTGGCCGGTTTCGTCCGGCCCGGCGGCCGCGGTGATCCGGGCCTTGATCTCGTCGGTGATGTGCGGGATGACCTGCACGGTGTCGCCGAGGTACTCGCCGCGGCGCTCCTTGGCGATCACCTCGGAGTAGACCTGGCCGGTGGTGACGTTGGCCTTGCCGTCGAGGTCGCGGTCGAGGAACCGCTCGTAGTGGCCGATGTCGAGGTCGGTCTCGGCGCCGTCGTCGGTGACGAACACCTCACCGTGCTGGAACGGGTTCATCGTCCCGGGGTCGACGTTGAGGTAGGGGTCGAGCTTCTGCATCGTGACGCGAAGCCCGCGCGCGGTAAGGAGCTGACCCAGGCTGGAAGCCGTGAGTCCCTTACCCAGAGAGGAGGCGACGCCTCCGGTGACAAAGACGTACTTGGTTGCCCGTGACTGAAGTCCCACGGGCCGCCAGCATATCCCACGACTGCGGATCCGCGCGCTGTGACTCGCCCGACCCGCGGGTTACGGCCTGAGCCACCCGGGCGGGTGACTCAAGCCGCGGCCTTCGCCGGGCGCAGCCGCGGCCGGCCGGTGAGGGCCCGGCTCCCCGGCAGCCGCCGCAGGGTCTCCACGATCAGGATCGTCAGCACGATCGTCGCCAGGTAGATGAGCACGCTCAGCCACGGCGCCCCGAAGCGCTCCGCCACGTGCGGGATCGCCGGGCCCAGCAGCGCCAGGGCGAGCGGGTGCACGAGGAAGATGCTGAACGACCGGTTCGCCGCCCACGAGACCACCCGGGCCCCGCGACTGCCCTCCCGGCGGCGCGCCGCCCACCGCGTCGCCAGCGCGTAGATCGCCGCGATCACGGTGAGGAACCACGGGATCAGGTACGGCTGGAACGGGTCGCTGGCCACCTGCGGAAAAGTTCCATTGTGGACAGTGCGGAAGTAGAACCACTCGGTGCCCGCCAGCACGGCCAGGAACACCCCGCCGAGCAGCAGCCGGTGCCGCCCGGCCCAGGCGTGCACGGCCTCGAAGTGCATGGCCACCACGGCGCCGAACAGCGTGTAGAACTGGTACGGCAGGAGCGTGCCGTACAGGTGGGTGATCGTCTCGTAGCCGACGCCGAACGGCTGGTAGGTCATGAACAGCGTCACGCCGACCTGCACCAGCCCGCTGCCGAGCAGCAGCCACTTGTGCTTGCCCTCGGTGGCCCGCAGCAGCTTCATCAGCACCGGGAACAGCAGGTAGACCTGCATCGTCACGAGCAGGAAGTACAGGTGGTACCAGGCCCCGCCGGTGAGGAGGTCCTTCAGCAGCAGGCGCATCGACGCCTCGAGCGAGCCCGGCTGCTGCTCCCCGGTCACCAGGCCGTACGCCCAGAAGAACATCGACCACGCGAGGTAGGGCGTCGCGACCAGCGGGAGCCGCCGCCGCCAGAAGTCGCCCGCGGTGAACTCGCGGCTGCGGTTCTGGAACACCAGCACGAACCCGGTGAGCGCGAAGAAGGCCTCGCGGGTGAAGTGCAGCGGCGTCTCGACGGCGTTGGCGCCGACGTCCTGCGCGAAGTTCGTCGCGCCCACCACGTGGATGAGGATGACGCAGGCGAACGTGATCAACCGGAACAGGTCGATCTGGTGGAGGTAGGGCGCTTTGCCGCCCGCTCTCGGAGGGCGGGCGGGAGCCTCGAGCGTGGCCTGGGCAGTCGTCATCGTGCCGCCGATCCGGCACCGTCGTCGGCGTGGTTCACGTTGTCAGACTTACCACCCATTCTGTGAATTTCCCATGAAGTCCCTGGGAAGCGCCTGTTGGCGGGACCTCTGGGGCGTGTCGGATATGCCACTTTTGCTGGGGCTGCGTGATTACCGTGATCATGTTAGTGCTCAGCGTGAAGGGCCACCACGCGGGCGTGACGCCGCTCGCGTGATGGCCCTTACGTGAAAAGCACTCAGAAGGCGGTAGCCCCGTTCGGGGTGCCGAACCCGGTCGGGCCGTCGTAGCCGGTCACGGCGGTGCAGAGGTAGCTGCCGCCGCAGGAACCGTTGCTGCCACCGCTCACATCGTTGAGCGACGAAGTGTGCGAGTACACAGTGTTCGCGCCCGCGACGCCGCCGACCCCGCCCAGTGCGTAGACGCCGCCGACGACCGGGGCCGCCACGCTCGTGCCGCCGAACACCATCCAGCCGGAGCGGCCCTGGTAGGCCGTGCTGTCGTAGACGGCCACGCCGGTGGCCGGGTCGGCGACGGCGCTGACGTCGGCGACCGTGCGCCTGCCGCAGCCGCTGTCGGTCTGCCACGACGGCTTGGTGATGTAGGCCGAGCAGCCGCTGCCCGCGCCGCTCCACGCCGTCTCGCTCCAGCCGCGGCTGTTCGACGCCTTCTTCAAGCTGGTGCCGCCGACCGCGGTGACGTACCGGGACGCGGCCGGGAACTCGACGCCGTAGCCGGAGTCGCCCGAGCTGACCGTGATCGCGACACCGGGGTGGTTGAAGTACTGGCCTTCGGAGCTCGCCTCGCCGGAGAACTCGGCGCCGCCGTAGCTGTTGCTGACGACTTCGGCGCCCAGGCGGACGGCGGTGTTCACCGCGGTGCCGAGGTTGGCGAAGCTCGACGAGGTGCCCTCGACCAGCAGGATGTTGCACTTCGGGCAGATCGCCGAGGCCATGTCGAGGTCGAGGGAGATCTCCTGGGCCCAGCCGCCGTCCTTGCGCGGGTAGCTGGTGCCACCGTTCTGGTCGGCCTTGGCGAAGCACGGGGTGGTGCTGGCGTCGATCGACGTCGGCGTGCAGGACGCGAGCGCCGGGATGCCGTACTGGCCGCGGTAGACGTTGACGTCGGCGAAGGCGGTCGGGGCGTCGTAGGCGTCCACGATGGCGATCGTGCGGCCCGCACCGGCGCTGCCCGCGAGGGAGGCGAGGTTGTACGCGGACTGCAGGTCGGCCGGGCCGAGCCCGGACGGCGTGGCCGCCGCGGCGAAGGCGGTGTCGGTGTTGATCCAGGCGTTGCACGCGGCGAACCCGGCGGGCGCGACCGAGCAGACGCGCTGGGCGTGGCCATGGCCGGCGGGCGCCGCCTCGGCGACGCCGGTGACGGTCAAGGCGAGGGTGAAGGCGGCAGCCAGTACTGGTGCACTACGCACGGTGAACCTCCCGGACGGCAGGGACCCCGGTCGGCGAGACCGGTGAACGAAGACCGTAAGCAGCCGTTCGGACGCGTGACACAGACCAAAGTCGGGTCGCCGTTGCTGCGAATGGCTGAAAAACCGGGCGCCCGGGCGCATTCGTCGCCAAACCGGACGGGCACTTCAGCCCGCGGGCCGCTGACCGGGTTCTTCCCCGAAGAGGGAACGCAGCGTCACTTCGCGGTTGACGCGCACGTGCTCGACCGCGGACGCCTTCGCGCGTTCGGCGTCCCCCGAGGCGATGGCTTCGTAGAGTCGCCGGCGCTCGTCGAGCAGCTCGGCCCAGTGCTCGTTCTGGCTCGTGAGCCAGCGCAGCCTGCCCTCCAGCGGCTGCAGCATGGTCGAAAGCAGCGCGTTGCCCGCGATGGCCACGATCTCGTCGTGGAAGCGGGAGTTCAGCACGGTGATCCGGGCCGCGTCGCCACGGGCCGTGGCCCGGGCGGCGTCGGCCAGGACGCGCTCGAGCCGCTTCAGCTCGGCCGCGCCCGCCCGGGTCGCCGCCAGGCCGGCGGCCAGCCCTTCGAGCGCCTCGCGGACGTCGAACAGCTCCTCGACGTCGACCCGCGCCAGCTGCCGGACGACGACCCGCCGCGGCGACTGGACGACGAGGAACCCCTCGGCCTCCAGGCTGCGGATGGCCTCGCGGACCGGCACCCGCGAGACGCCGAGGTCTTCGGCCAGTTCGCGTTCGACCAGCCTGTCGCCCGGGCGAAGCCGGCCGGTCAGGATCCGTTCGCGCAGCTCCTCGCGCACCCGCTGCCGGGTGGCCGCGAGGGGTTGCCGCTCGTTCACCGCGCCCCCTCCTTCAACACCGCCGTAACCGGCCGTTACACGAGTTTATCGGCCGGAGGGTTGACTCGCGTGGACGCCGGGGTGATATTTGGGATTCCAAAGTTTGGTATCCCAAATCGCCGTCCCTGCACGTCGATCGGAGGGCCCGCATGACCGCAGCCCCGCTCACCGAACCGTCTCAAGACACGACCCCGCCGCCGGACCCCCGCCTGTGGAACGAAGACCTCGCGCCCGCGAAGGAACGCCGGTGGAAGGTCTACGACATCTTCGCGCTGTGGATGTCCGACGTGCACAACCTCGGCAACTACACCTTCGCGGCCGGGCTGTTCGTGCTCGGCCTGTCGGCCTGGCAGGTGTTCACCGCCCTGCTCTTCGGGTTCATCATCATCTACGCCGGGATGAACCTGATGGGCCGGATCGGCCAGCGCACCGGCGTCCCGTTCCCGGTCGTGGCGCGAATCAGCTTCGGCACGTTCGGCGCCAACCTGCCCGCGCTGATCCGCGCGATCATCGCGATCTTCTGGTACGGCATCCAGACCTACCTCGCGAGCGTCGCCATCACCCTGCTCGTGCTCGCCATCGACCCCGGCCTGAAACCGCTGACCGAACACGGTTTCCTCGGCCTGCACGCCCTCGGCTGGATCTGCTTCGTCGCGCTGTGGGCGGTCCAGGCACTGATCCTGACCCGCGGCATGGAGTCGGTGCGCAAGTTCCAGGACTGGTGCGGCCCGGCGATCTGGGTCGTGATGATCGCCCTCGCCGTCTGGATCCTCGCCGCCGGGCACTGGAACATCTCGTTCACCAGCAGCCCGAAACAGCTGTCCACCGGGGAGCAGATCCGGCAGTGGTTCGGCGCGGCCGGGCTCATCCTGGCCACCTACGGCACGCTCATGCTCAACTTCTGCGACTTCTCGCGGTTCGCCCCGGACCAGAAGACGGTGAAGCGCGGCAACTTCTGGGGCCTGCCGATCAACTCGACGGCGTTCGCGCTGCTGTCGGTGATCGTCACCGCGGGCAGCATGCAGGTGTTCGGCGAGGCGATCACCGACCCGGCCGAGCTGCTGGCCAAGGTGCACAACACGCCGGTGCTCATCGTCGGCGCGCTGACCTTCGCCATCGCCACCATGGGTGTCAACATCGTCGCCAACTTCGTCTCCCCCGCCTACGACCTGGCCAACATCTGGCCGAAGCGGATCACCTTCACCATCGGCGGGATGATCAGCGCGGTCGCCGCGCTGTGCGTGCTGCCGTGGAAGCTGTACTCCTCGCCGGCGGTGGTCAACTACTTCCTCGGCGGGCTCGGCGCGTTCCTCGGCCCGCTGTTCGGGATCATGATCGTCGACTACTACCTGATCCGGCGCGGCAAGGTCGACGTCGCCCAGCTGTTCGTCGACGGCGGCAGCTACCCCCGCGTGAACCCGCGGGCGCTGGTGACGTTCTTCCCGACCGCGGCGCTGTCCGCCGTCATCGCGCTGGTGCCGTTCTTCGCGCCGGCCGCGCCGTACTCGTGGTTCATCGGCACGGCCTCGTCCGCGGCGCTCTACTACGCGGTGTCGAGGAAGCACCGATGAGGATCGTCGTCACCAACTGCAACACCACCGAGGCGATGACGAAGGAGATCGAAGCCGGGGCCCGCGCGGCCGCGAGCCCCGGCACGGAGATCCTCGCCCGGACACCGCGCTGGGGACCGGAGTCGGCCGAGGGCTGGCTGGACAGCTTCCTGTCCGCGGCGGCCGTACTGGACCTGTTGCGGGGCCTGGACGAACCGTTCGACGCCGTCGTGCTCGCCGGGTTCGGCGAGCACGGCCGTGAGGGCGCGCGCGAGCTGCTGGACGTCCCGGTCGTCGACATCACCGAAGCCGCCGCCCACCTGGCCTGCCTGCTCGGCCGCCGCTACGGCGTGGTGACCACTTTGGACCGGACGTGCGGGTTGATCGAGGACAGCCTGCACGCCGCCGGGGTCGCGCAGAACTGCGTCACGGTCGCCGGCGCCGGGCTCGGCGTGCTGGAGCTGACCGACGAGCGCCGCACCGAGTCGGCGTTGCTCACCGCCGGCCGCCGCGCACGGGACGCCGGAGCGGAGGTGCTGGTGCTCGGGTGCGCCGGGATGACCGGGCTGGACCGGAAGATCGGGGCGATGCTGGACATCCCGGTCATCGACGGCGTCGCGGCCGCGGTCCGGCTCGCGGAATCCCTGGTGGCACTGGGGCTGAAGACCAGCCGCGCGGGGTCGTACGCGCGTCCGCTGGACAAGCGGCGCACCTGGCCTCATTGACACCTGCCTTCCGAGGACGTCAGAATCCCTGCAGCCGTACCGCCGCCCGGTGACGACGTGGGGATTTCGACGTCCCCGGAAGGCGGTCGACGTGCGAAGAGTTCTTTGCGCACTGGCGTTGTCGGTGAGCGTGGTGGTCCCGATGAGCGGGACGGCAGTGGCCGCGTCTCCACCGCACACCGTCGTGACCGACGGCGCCAAGCTCGCGAACATCAAGCAGGCCATCCGCAGCGGCCACGCGACCAAGGCCCAGCGGGACGCGCTGAAAGCCGTGCTGGCCAAGGCGGACACCGCGCTGACCGACGGGCCGTGGTCGGTCATGGACAAGCCGTCCGCGCCGCCGAGCGGCGACAAGCACGACTACCTGAGCCAGGCGCCCTACTGGTGGGCGAGCCAGCCGAAGACGCCGGAGAACCCGCAGGGCTGCCCGTACGTCAGCAAGGACGGCCAGCGCAACCCGGAGGCCGACGCGATCACCGACCACACCTACCGGATGTGGGCGTGGGACGCGATGTACTACCTCTCGCTGGCCTGGTACTACACCGGCGACGCGAAGTACGCGAAGCGGGCGGCCCTGGACATCCGGACGTGGTTCCTCGACCCGGCCACCCGGATGAACCCGAACATGACGTACTCGCAGATCATCCCGTGCAAGACCACGATCAGCGGCACCGGCATCATCGACTCGACGCAGTCGTTCAGCCAGCTGATGGACGCGTTCGCGCTGCTCGACGGCGGCGCGCCGGACTGGACCGGCAAAGACCGGTCCGGGATCAAGGCGTGGCTCACGCAGTACCTGAGCTGGATGCAGACCAGCCCGCAGGCGAAGCTGGAACTGGCCGCCACCAACAACCACGGCACGTTCCTCGACATGCAGAACGCGACGATCTCGGCGTACCTGGGTCACCGCGACGCGGCCCGGAAGATCGTGCTCGACGCGGAGCAGAAGCGGTTCCCGGTGCAGTTCGCCGCCGACGGCAGCCAGCCCCTGGAGCTGTCGCGGACGATGTCGTGGCACTACGTCAACTTCAACCTCACGGCGTGGGGCCGCATGGCGGAGGTCGGGAAGAACCTCGGCGTCGACGTCTGGAAGTACCGGGCAGCGAACGGCGTGACGCTGCGGAAGGTCGTCGACCAGCTGATCCCGGGCGCGCTGCACGGCGCGGCGGCCTGGCCGCACCAGCAGATCGGCGTGTTCGACCAGTCGATCGCGGCGGACATCTTCCACGCGGCGGCCGAGGAAGCCCATGACACCGACGCGGCGGCGGCGCTCAAGCAGATGCCGCTGCCCGCGGGCGGCGACTCCTGGCCGGTGCGGGTGTCCTGCTTCCCGCTCGACCCACCCCTGCGGTGAACGCAGTGAATGACTCATTCCTTGCGTCCGACGCAAGGAATGAGTCATTCACTGCACGTCGGGCCGAGGTCAGTTGCCGGCGGGGGCGGTGACGCCCGGGGCGGGCGCCTGGGCGTTGCCCGCCACGCCGTAGCGGCCGGCGCCGCCGTCGAGCTGTTCCTTCAGCGCGAGGATGGTGCTCACCCGCCCGGCCGACGTGTCCGCATTGTCCACAGTGGACAGGATGGACGTCGCCGAGGTGTCCGCCCGGACCACGCCCAGCGCGCCGGTGCCGTCCGCGGAACCGGCGTCGCCCGCCAGCACCGCGCCCGCGCCGCTGCGGTCGAGCTGCGTCGCGAACCGGGCGATCGTCGCCGCGCGGTCGCCCGCGCCGTCACCGCTGGCCTGAGCGCCGGTGAGCACGATCGCCAGCTGCGCGGGCTTGACGTCCTGGCCCGCCTTGACGAACCCGCCGTCGGTGAGCCCGCCCAGCGCCGCCGCCAGCTCCTCGGGCGAGGACTGCGGTTTCGCCGTGGTCTTGTCCAGCAGCAGCACCGAACCCAGCAGCGCGCCGGCGAGCGTTCCGGAGTCGCCCGCCGTCGGGAACTTCGAACCGGCCGGCTGCAGCCGCGTGACGACGTCGCGGAGGTGGTCGGCCTTCTCGGGGTCGGCGAACGCCGACGTCAGCTGGATCTCCCCGGTCACCGCGGCGCCGGACTGGCCGACCAGCTGCTTGAGCGCGTCCCGGTCGGCCGGGCGCGCGTCTTCGGTGGTCACCAGCACCACCGACCGCTGGTCCAGCGTGCCGGCGACGACCTTCGGGCCCATCGAGCCGGCGAAGGCGTCGGCGTCGGTCAGCCGGGCGTTGAGCGCGTTGCGCTGCGCCTCGAGGTCGGCGACCTGGCTGCCGAGGTCCTTCTTCTCCCCCGCCAGCCCGGACAGCAGCGTGCCGTTCAGGGCCGTCGAGCCGAGCACGACGCCGACGGCCAGCGCGAGGAAGCAGGCGGCGATGGAAACGACGTGGTAGCGCAGCGAAATCACGTGAACAATCCCTTGACCCAGGCGTAGAACGAATTCCAGGTGTGCTTGAGCCAGTCGAGGTAGACCGAGCCCACGTCGGACACCAGCAGAGCCGCGGCGACCACCACGACCGCGGCGAGCACGAGCAAGACGACCGCGCCGATCGAGACCCGGTTGCGGTGCAGCGTCGCCACCGCCTTCCCGTCGACCAGCTTCGTGCCGAGCTTCAGCCGCGTCAGGAACGTCGACGGGTTCGAGCCGGACCGGCCGTGGTCGAGGAATTCGCGCAGGGTGGCCTGGAAGCCGACGGTGACGACCAGGGTCGCGCCGTGCGCGTCGGCCAGCAGCAGCGCGAGGTCTTCGGCGTTGCCCGACGCCGGGAACGTCACCGCGCCGATGCCGAGGTCCTGGATCCGCTCGACGCCGGGGGCGTGCCCATCGGGCTGCGCGGGCACCACGACCTCGCCGCCGCCGCGCAGGGTCGCGGTGCCGATGCCGGTGGGGTCGCCGACGACGACGTCCGGCTGGTAACCCTGCACGCGCAGGGTGTCGGCACCGGCGTCGACCCCGATCAGCACCGGGCGGTGCTCGGCGATGTACTTCTTGAGCTTCTTGAGGTCCTCGGCGTGCCCGTTGCCGCCCGCGACGACCAGCACGTGCCGGTCCCGCAGCGGCACCTTCAGCTCGGGGACGCCGACGCCGTCGAGGATCAGCGTGCGCTCACGGCGCAGGAACTCGATGGTGTTCGCCGAAAACGCTTCCAGCTGGGTCGACATCCCGGCCTTGGCCTCGATCATCTGGTCGGCGACGCTCTCGGCGGTCTGCAGGATGCCGGAGGCGACCTGCCGCTCGCCGACGTAGACGACGCCGTCGTGCAGCCGCAGCTTCGTGCCGTCCTTGATCGAGCGCAGCAGCTCGCCGCCGACCGAGTCGACCAGCGGGATGCCGGCGGCGACGAGGATCTCCGGTCCCATGTTGGGGAACCGGCCGGAGATCGACGGCGACGCGTTGACCACGCCCGCGACCTCGGCCTCGACCAGGGCGTCGGCCGTCGCGCGGTCGAGGTCCAGCTGGTCGAGCACGACGATGTCACCGGGACTGATCCGGCGCAGCAGCTCCCGGGTGCGGCGGTCGACCCGGGCGACCCCGGTGATCCCCGGCAGGGGTTCTTGATTCCGCGTGAGCAGACCGGTGAGCTTCATGTGGCCGATGGTGACAAATTTGCTCATGGGACGAGGCTCGCCACGCCGTAGCCGGGGTGACTCGTTGTGGTGACCTCCCCCGCACGGGTCAGGCGTCCGACTCCTCCGACAGCGAGCCGAAATCGAGGTTCAGCCAGGGGCTGGCCGGGTCCTGAAGGAGCTGGTGGTGGACGCGCACGGCCGCCGGGTACCACTCGCCGAACTCCCCGGAGTCGTCGTGCAGCACCCGGCCCATGACGTACCCCGCGGACAGGTCGGCCCATGACTGGTGGTAGCGACGGGCGAGCGAACCGGCTTCGAGCACCATCAGCTCGGCGCTCAGCGCGTCGCAGTACCCGGCCGCCAGCCCGCCGCGGGCGATCGTGACCGCGCGGCCGACATCCCAGGACAGCGCCGTCGTCACGCAGCCGTCCGCGTCGACCAGGCCGTCGGCGCGCAGCCGCCGTTCGCAGCGGGACACCCGGCGGACGGTGTCGCGCAGCTCGTCGGCCTGGTCCGCGGCGTCGTTCTCCGCGCACCACCGGTCCACCAGCTGCGCCCAGGTCAGCGGATCGAACTCGGCACCCGGCAGCCCGTACTCGGCGGCGAACCGCAGGCGCAGCATGAGGACGAGGTTGCCGGGGGTCAGCGCGTACCCGTCGCCGATGAGGCCGGTCATGGTTGCGCGCCAGCCGGGCGGGTCGGGCACGCCCCACCAGTCCCGCAGGCTGCGCACCTCGGCGACGTAGTCGTGGTAGCGGCCGTCGAGCAGGTTCCAGGGCGCGGCGTTGAGCACGGCCAGGTGCGCGCCGCAGGCCAGCGCGTGCGCGATGGGCCCTTCGAGGTGCCCGTACGGCGCGGTGATCAGCCGCTCGACCTGCTCTTCGAGCGGCGTGACGTCGTCGGCGTGCGCGTCGAGCCAGGGCTGCAGCGTCGCGCCGGACAACCGCCATTCGCTGCGGGTGCCGCGGTTGAACACGACGCGCTCGTGCCGCCCGACCCCGTCCACCGCCCAGTCGAGCGCGCCGCTCATGGCCACGACGTCCGGGCCGAAGTCCGGGAGCGCGCCGCGGGTGAAGACCTGCAGGAACTCGTCGCCGCCGGTCTCGAAGTAGACGTTCGGGAAGGTTTCCGCCCGCTCGTCGAGGATGCTCCGGGCGTCCACCCGCCGGATCGGCACGAACAGCTCCTCGCCGGCGAGGAGGCCGAGGTAGCGATCGAGGTCGCTGTCCCGCCGCGCGGCGGCGAGCCGGGCTTCGACATCGGCGGACGGCGGCAGGATCACGGGGCGGCTCCCTCCGCTCGGCCGGTCAGCACGACGAGCTTGCCCGCCGTCCGGTTGTGCTCCAGGTCGTCGTGCGCCTGCCGGATCTCCGCCATCGAGTACACCTTGACCGGCCCGAGGCTCGCTTCGCCGTCGGCGATCCGGTCGAGGTGGCGCTGGAGAACGGAGGCCGGCAGGTCGTCCGCCTCACCACCATAAGCGGTCAACCGGACCCCAGCGGGAAGGTATCCGATCGGATAGAAGTTCGAGATCGTCCATTCGTTGGACAACATGCCGGTGAAGCAGACGGTCCCGTGCACGCGGGTGGCGTTCAGGGTGTCCGGCAGGGTCGGGGTGCCGACGAGTTCGAGAGCGGCGTCCACCCCTTCGGGGACGATCTTGCGGACCTGCTGGGCGACGTCACCGTCGTCGAGGATCGGGTGATCGACGCCGTGGGCGCGCAGGGTTTCGAGCCTGCCGGGCTGCCGGGTGGTCGCGAAGACGGTGGCGCCGAGGTCCTTCGCCAGTGCCGCGGTGGCGAACCCGAGCGCGGACGTGCCGCCGCGGATCAGCAGGGTCTGGCCTCGCTGCAGGTCGAGGCCGGTGGTGAGGGAGCCGTACGCGGTCTGCAGCGTCTCCGGCACCTGGCCGATGACCTCCCAGGGCAGGTCGCTGTGGAACGGGATGACCTGGTTCTCCGGGACGAGCGTGTATTCGGCGTAGCCGCCGTCGAAGGTGCGGCCCATGCCGCCCATCATGGTGGCGACCTGCTGGCCCGGCGCGAAATCGCCGCCGGCGTCGACGACCCCGACGGCTTCGATGCCGGGCACGCGCGGGAAGGTGACGCCTTCGGCCAGCCCGAGCCGGGTGTGCAGCTCCGACCGGTTGAGGCCGAACGCCTTCACGGCGATCCGCACCCAGCCGGGTTTCACCTCCGGCACCGGGAGCTCGCGGAGCTCGAGGTTCTCGACCGGACCGGGTTCTCGCAGCACCACCGCGCGCATCGGATTCCTTTCGCCACCTGCAGTCGTCACGACAACTGTGGGGAGGCGAGAAGTAATTCCCCGGCGGCTACTTCTTCTTCGCCGACCGCTTCTTCTTCGGCTCGAACTCCGTCTTGTCCTTCTCGGCCGTCGCCAGCAGTTCCTCCGCGTGGGCGCGGCCCGTCTCGTTGTCCATGCCCGCGAGCATCCGGGCCAGCTCGCTCACCCGCTCGGTCTGGCTCAGGTTCTTCACGCCGCTGCGCGTGACCCCGCCGCTGTGGCCCTTGTCCACCACCAGGTGCTGGTCGGCGAACGCCGCCACCTGCGGCAGGTGCGTGACCACCAGGACCTGGTGGGTGCGCGCCAGCCGGGCCAGCCGGCGGCCGATCTCGACCGCCGCGCGGCCGCCGACGCCCGCGTCGACCTCGTCGAACACCAGCGTCTGGACCGTGTCCGCGTGGGCCAGGACGACCTCGATCGCCAGCATCACCCGCGACAGCTCACCGCCCGAGGCGGCCTTGTGGACCGGCAGCGGCGGCGCGCCGTCGTGCGCGCGCAGGAGCAGCTCGACGTCGTCGACGCCGTCCGGGCCCGCGTGCACCGCGCGGCCGTCGATGGTCAGCGCGTGCGTGTCGCCGTGCTCGGCCGGGCGCTGCTCGACCGTCACCTCGATCGCCGCCTGGCCCATCGCCAGCCCGGACAGCTCGCGGGTGATCTCGGCCGCGAGCTCGGCCGCCGCCGTCTCGCGGGCCGCCGACACCTCGGCCGCGTGCGCGGCCAGCTGGATCGCGAGCTGGTCGCGCCGCAACGCCAGCTCGGCGAGCGCCTCTTCCGACGTGTCCATGGTTTCCAGCCGGCGCCGGGCGTCGTCGGCCCAGGCGAGCACGCCGTCGACGTCCGCCGCGTACTTGCGGGTCAGCCGCTTGAGGTCGCCCTGGCGGGCCAGCACCTTCTCCAGCAGCGCCGGGTCGGCGTCGAGCGTCTCGACGTAGTTGCCCAGCTCGGCTCCGACGTCGGTGAGCAGCACCGACGCCTCTTCCAGCCGCGGCGCCAGCTCCCGCAGCACCGAGTCCTCGGACGTCGAGAGCCGGCGCAGCGCCTCCGAAACCAGGCCCATCGCGCCGGGCGCGTCCGGGTCGCCGTCCGGAGAGCCGGACACCGCGATGTGCGCCTCGGTCGCGGCCGCGCGCAGTTCGTCGACCGCCGCGAGCCGTTTGATCTGCTCGGTGAGCTCGACGTCCTCGCCCGGTTCCGGCGCGACGGCGTCGATCTCGGTCAGCCCGTGCTTGAGCAGGTCGGCCTGCTGGGCCATCTCCCGCGAGCGCGTCGACCGCTCGGTGAGTTCGGCGATCACCGCCAGCCATTCCGACCGGATCTCCCGGTAGGCCTGCAGCGGCTTCGCCACGGCGTCGCCGGCGAACCGGTCGATCACCGCGCGCTGCTCGGCCGGGCGCAGCAGCCGCAGCTGGTCGTTCTGCCCGTGGACCGCGATCAGCTGTTCGGACAGCTCCGCGAGCACGCCGACGGGCACGGACCGGCCACCGAGGTGGGCACGGGACCGCCCGTCGACGGCGACCGCGCGCAGCGCGATCACGCTGCCGTCCTCGTCGACGTCCGCGCCCGAATCGGCGACGATCCGCTCGGCGCCTTCGACGCCGGAGTAGGTGAACCGCCCTTCGACGAACGCCTTCAGCATCCCCGTCCGGACCTTGGACACCTCGGCGCGGCCCCCGGACAGCAGGTGCAGCCCGGTGACGACCATGGTCTTGCCCGCACCCGTCTCACCGGTCACGACGGTGAAGCCCGCGTGCAGTTCCAGCAGGGCGTCCTCGATGACTCCGAGGCCCTGGATGCGCATCTCGGCCAGCACGCCGCCTACGGTAGCGGCCACCACCGACACTCTGCGCGCCCGGGACCCCGGCGCGTCGCCGATATGTTCGAATGAATCGGCGAGCGGCGCTTATTCACACGGACGCGCGTGGCGCTCGCGCCAGCTCTTCACCGGCAGCGAGAACTTCTGGACCAGACGGTCGGTGAACGGGCCGTCCCAGAGCCGGACCAGCCGCACCGGCGTCTTGCCGCAGGTCACGCGCACCCGCGCCCCCGGCGGCAGGTCGATCGGGCGGGTCCCGTCGCAGGTCAGCACCGCGGACGAGCCGTCCGGGTCGATCCCGACGGTGATCACCGAGCTCCGGGAGACGACCAGCGGCCGCGCGAACATCGCGTGCGCGTTGCTCGGCACCACCAGCAGGGCCTGGACGTCCGGCCAGATGATCGGGCCGCCCGCCGAAAACGCGTACGCGGTCGAGCCGGTCGGTGTGGCGCAGAGCACACCGTCGCAGCCGAAGGCCGACACCGGGCGGCCGTCGACCTCGATCAGCGCGTCGAGCACGCGCTCCCGGGTGCTCTTCTCCACGCTGGCTTCGTTGAGGGCCCAGGTGCGGGCGACCTCCTCGCCGTCGTGGGTGACGGTGACGTCGATGGTCATCCGCTCTTCGACCTGGTAGTCGCCGTCGACGACCCGCTGGACGGTGTCGGCGAGCGCGTCGGAGTCGGCTTCGGCGAGGAAGCCGACGCGGCCGAGGTTGACGCCGAGCACCGGCACACCGGCCGGGCGGGCCAGCTCGGCCGCGCGCAGCAGCGTGCCGTCGCCGCCGAGCACGAAGACCAGCTCGACGCCGCTGGCGGGGTTGTCGTCCGGGTCGACGACGGTGCAGCTCGCGCCGACGCCGTGCTGCTCGGGGTTGATCAGCGCGCAGACGTCGTGCTCGGTCACCCGGATCCGGATGCCGGCCTTGGCGAAGCGCGCCGAAACCTCGCGCGCGGCTTCGCCCGTCGCGTCGCGATCGGGGTGCACCATCAGGAGCACTTCACGTTCGGTGGTCATGCGGGCCCTTCCTCGACGGCGGTCCGGACGAGCCGCTCGGCCTCAGACCTGTCTACCGCGTCCACAGTGGATTCGGCCACGTGTTCTTTCTTGAGCCACACGAAGTACTCGACGTTCCCGGACGGCCCGGGCAGCGGGCTGGCGGTCACCCCGCGCAGCGCGAGCCCGAGCTTCGCGGCCTCGTCGATGACGGTGAGCACGGACTCGGCGCGCAGCTCCGGGTCGCGGACGACGCCGCCGCTGCCGAGGCGGTCCTTGCCCACCTCGAACTGCGGCTTCACCATCGGCACCAGATCGGCGCCCTCGCGCGCGCAGGCCGCGAGCGCGGGCAGCACGAGCTTGAGGGAGATGAAACTCAGGTCCCCGACGATCAGGTCGACCTGGCCGCCGAGGTCGTCGGGGCGGAGGTTGCGAACGTTGGTGCGATCCATGACCACTACACGTTCGTCGGTGCGGATCCGCCAGTCGAGCAGGCCACGGCCCACGTCGGCGGCGATCACGGTCGCGGCGCCGTTGCGCAGCAGGACGTCGGTGAAGCCGCCGGTGGACGCGCCGGCGTCGAGACAGCGCTTGCCCTCGACGCTCAGGTCCGTGAACGCGTCGAGGGCGCCGAGGAGCTTGTGCGCGCCGCGCGAGGCCCAGCCGGGGTCGTCTTCGTCCTTGACGACGATCGGGGCGTCGGTTTCCACGCCGGTGGCGGGTTTGGTCGCGACCATGCCGCGCACGGTGACCTTGCCGCCGGTGATCAGGGCCGAGGCCTGCTCGCGCGACCGGGCGAGGCCGCGCCGAACCAGTTCCGCGTCGAGGCGGGCCCGCTTGGGCACGCCGATCAGACCTTGTCGATGCTGGACAGGGCGACCGTCAGCTCGGTGTGCACGGCGTCGAAGCGCTCGACGTGCTCCGCGAGCGGCAGCGCGTCCAGGTCGTCCAGCCCGGCGACGGCTTCGTCGATGCCGGCCCGCGGGTCGGTCTGCTGCGAGAACGAACCGGGCGGCGGGCCCGGGACGGGGTAGGGATGGTCCTGCACAGTGCAGACGGTATCAGTCAGGACAGTGCTGCTTTGGCGCGCTCGCCGAGTTCGGTGACGCCGGTCTCCCACGCCGTGTGGCACAGCGCGCGCAGCAGGTCCAGCTCGTCACCGTCGCCCTCCGCCGTCAAGGTCTGGTTCTCGACGGTCACGGTCCAGCCGGGCCGCGGCCCGATCTTGAGGTCTTCGGCCGCTTCGGTGAGCGCGGTCAGGTCTTGGGCGAGGTAGGTGCCGCGCTCGGCGGGGACTGCCTTGATCAGCTGCATCGGCGTCGCGACGCCGGACAGGACGACCAGGGAATCGATGCCCGCGGCGACCGCACCGGCGATGTCGGTGTCGAGCCGGTCGCCGACGACCAGCGGCCGGTCCGCACCCGCCGACCTCGCCGCGGTCTCGAACAGCAGCGGCTGCGGCTTCCCGGCGACCAGGGGTTCGACGTCCGTGGCGGTGCGCAGCGCGGCGACCATGGAGCCGTTGCCGGGCAGCAGACCGCGTTCGCTGGGCAGCGTCGCGTCGACGTTGCAGGCCACCCACAGCGCGCCGGCGCGGATGGCCAGGCAGGCCTCGGCCAGCGCGGCCCAGGTGTTGTCCGGCGAGTGCCCCTGAACGACGGCCTGGACGCTCGAGGCGTTCTCCCGCACCGGCACGAGCCCGGCTCGGGCGACTTCGGCAGCGAGCGATTCGGTGCCGACGACGAGGACCTCGGCGCCGGCGTCCAGGCGTTCCTTCAGCAATTGCACACCGGCCTGGGCGCTGGTGTGCACCTCGCCGGTCTCGGCGGGCATGCCGAGCCCGGTGAGGTGCGCGACGACCTCGTCGGGCGCCTTCGAGGCGTTGTTCGTGACGAAGCGGACGGGGGTGCCGTGCTCCCGCGCGGCCCGCACCGTCTCCGGGGCACCCGGGATCACCCGGGTGCCGTGGTAGACGGTGCCGTCGAGGTCGAAGAGGACCGCGTCGTAGGCCGCGAGGAGAGCGTCACTCATCGGTGTCTTTTTCGTCGTTCTCCGCATTCGACAGATCGGCGGCCCGCTCGGCGGCGTCGGTCTCGTCTTCGGCGTCGGCCTCGGCGGCGTTGAGGAACCACCGGATGGCCTCGTCCTTGCGCCCGGCCGCCTCGAGGTTGTCGGCGTAGGCGTAGAAGAGGCGAGCGCTCCACGGGTCGCGCTTCTCGGCCTTGAGGTCGTCACCCTGCAGCGAGACGACGGCGGCGTCGAGCTGCCCGAGGTCCCGCCGCGCCCCGGCCGCGACGATCGCGAGCTCGACCTGGGTGGCCTTCGTGAGCTTCGCCGTGTCGACCTCCTTCGCGAGGTCGAGGGCCCGCTCGGGACGCCCGAGCGCCCGCTCGGCGTCGGCGATGATGGCGATGTGGTCGTCACTGCGCGTCATCCGGCGGACGGCCCGCAGTTCGGAGAGGGCTTCGGACCAGTTGCCGGCGTGGTAGGCGACCAGGCCGAGGGCTTCGCGCACGATCGGGACGCGCGAGGCCTTGGCCTTGGCGTACTTGGCGTGCTCGAGGGCGGCCTCGGGATCGCTGTCGATCAGCCCACCGGCGGCGACGAGGTGCTTCCCGACGGTCTCCGCCAGGCCCTTCGGCAGGGTCCGCAGCTCGCGGCGGGCTTCCTCGTCGAGGTCGGAGAACTCGATGTCCTCGGGGAGCTCGGGAGCCTCGAGGAGCTCCTTGGCGAGGGCCTCGTCGTCGAGCGGGGCGCCGACCTTGGGCCGCGGGTCGCGGCGGGGGCGGTCGTCACGGCGGTCCTTGCGGTCGCCGTGGCTGCGGCTGGTGGTGTCGCGGTCGTTGCGCTTGCCGGAGTCGCCGGTGCGCTCGCCCCGGTTGTCCCGGCTTTCGCCGCGGGAGTCCTCGCGCCGCTGGTAGCCGGGGCGGCCACCGCGGTCATCATCGCGACGCTGGTAGCTGCCCCGCTCGCCACGCGAATCATCGCGGCGGTCGCTGCCACCGCGACCACGGTCATCCGAGCGGAACCCACCGGCCCGGTCACCGCGATCGTCGCGACGCTGGTAGCTGCCGCGGGATTCGTCGCGGCGGTCGCTGCCCCGGTCCCGGTCATCGGAACGGAAGCCGCCGGTGCGGCCGCCACGGTCATCGTCGCGACGCTGGTAGCCGCCGCCCCGGTTGCCGGAACCACCCGTCCGAGCACCACGGTCGTCGTCACGGCGCTGATAGCCACCGCGGTCCCGGTCGTTGGAGCGGAAGCCACCGCGGTCATCGTCGCGACGCTGGTAACCACCGCCGTCGCGGTCACCGGAACGGAAACCACCCGTCCGAGCGCCACGGTCATCGTCGCGGCGCTGATAGCCACCGCGGTCCCGGTCGTTGGAGCGGAAACCGCCACGGTCGTCGTCACGGCGCTGGTAACCGCCACGGTCCCGGTCGCCGGAACGGAAGCCGCCGGTGCGGGCGCCGCGGTCGTCGTCGCGGCGCTGGTAGCCGCCACGGTCGCCGCGCGAATCGTCGCGGCGGTCGTTCGAACGGAAGCCGCGGTCGTCGTCACGGCGGCTGCTGTCCCAGCGGGGCTTGCGGTCGCCGTACGACGACTTGCCCTGCGGCCGGCCGCCGCGGTCCTCGTAGCCGCGGCCCGAGCTGTCGCTGCGGGTGCCGGACCGGCTGTTGCCCCGGTCTTCGTAGCGCCCGCCCGGCCGGCCGGCGGAGTCGCGGCTGCCGTAGCCGCCCTTGCGGTCGTCGCGGTCGCTGAAGCTGCGGCCGGCGTAGCCTCCGCGCTGGTCGCGGTCGCGGGGACCGTCGCCGCCGCGGAAGGGCTTGCCGCCGCCGCGGACGCCGCGGTCGTCACGGCGCGGGCGCCCCTGGTAACCGCCGTCGCGGCCGCCGCGGTCCTGCCGCGCGCCGCCCTGGCTCTTCCGGGGTCCGTCCGACCGGCCCCGGGAGCCTTCGTCCCGGCGTGCCGACCGGCCGGACCCATCATCGCTTGAGTCTCGTCGACCGAACTCGGACACCTGGCCTCCTGCCGTGAAAAATCTTGTTCTGGACATACGCGTACGGCCCGCTAGGGCAGCCAACTGGCTATCCTAACGGGCCGTACGGAAGGTAAGTTCGGCGGTGTCCTACTCTCCCACAACCCTTCGGTTGCAGTACCATCGGCGCTGTCAGGCTTAGCTTCCGGGTTCGGAATGGGACCGGGCGTTTCCCTGACGCTAAAACCACCGAAACACTACGAAACAACACACCTGGTGTGGTGTTTCAGAACCGTAGAGTGGATGCGTAACATCTTCGTAGGCAAGTCCTCGGCCTATTAGTACCAGTCAACTCGACAACACATTACTGTGCTTCCATTTCTGGCCTATCAACCCAATGGTCTGTTGGGGGCCTTAACCCACATGGGGTGGGATACCTCATCTTGGAACAGGCTTCCCGCTTAGATGCCTTCAGCGGTTATCCCTTCCGAACGTGGCCAACCAGCCATGCCCTTGGCAGAACAACTGGCACACCAGAGGTTCGTCCGTCCCGGTCCTCTCGTACTAGGGACAGCCTTCCTCAAGTATCCTACGCGCGCGGCGGATAGGGACCGAACTGTCTCACGACGTTCTAAACCCAGCTCGCGTGCCGCTTTAATGGGCGAACAGCCCAACCCTTGGGACCTACTCCGGCCCCAGGATGCGACGAGCCGACATCGAGGTGCCAAACCATGCCGTCGATATGGACTCTTGGGCAAGATCAGCCTGTTATCCCCGGGGTACCTTTTATCCGTTGAGCGACACCCCTTCCACCAGGAGGTGCCGGATCACTAGTCCCGACTTTCGTCCCTGCTCGACATGTCTGTCTCACAGTCAAGCTCCCTTGTGCACTTGCACTCAACACCTGATTGCCAACCAGGCTGAGGGAACCTTTGGGCGCCTCCGTTACTCTTTAGGAGGCAACCGCCCCAGTTAAACTACCCATCAGGCACTGTCCCTGAACCAGATCATGGCCCGAGGTTCAGATTCCCAATTCGACCAGAGTGGTATTTCAACAACGACTCCACCACAACTAGCGTTGCAGCTTCACAGTCTCCCACCTATCCTACACAAGCCGAACCGAAAACCAATACCAAACTATAGTAAAGGTCCCGGGGTCTTTCCGTCCTGCCGCGCGTAACGAGCATCTTTACTCGTAGTGCAATTTCGCCGGGCCTGTGGTTGAGACAGCCGGAAAGTCGTTACGCCATTCGTGCAGGTCGGAACTTACCCGACAAGGAATTTCGCTACCTTAGGATGGTTATAGTTACCACCGCCGTTTACTGGCGCTTAAATTCTCAGCTTCGCCCCGAAAGGCTAACCGGTCCTCTTAACGTTCCAGCACCGGGCAGGCGTCAGTCCATATACATCGTCTTGCGACTTCGCATGGACCTGTGTTTTTAGTAAACAGTCGCTTTCCGCTGGTCTCTGCGGCCACCCACCCCTAGCCTGTAAAGAGCTTCAGGATGTTTGGCCCCCCTTCTCCCGAAGTTACGGGGGCATTTTGCCGAGTTCCTTAACCACAGTTCACCCGATCGCCTTGGTATTCTCTACCTGACCACCTGTGTTGGTTTGGGGTACGGGCCGTGCATGCACTCACTAGAGGCTTTTCTCGGCAGCATAGGATCACTCTACTTCGCCTCAAACGGCTACACATCACGTCTCAGCCTATTGCCATGCGGATTTGCCTACATGACGGCCTACACGCTTATACCAGGACAACCATCGCCTGGCGGAGCTACCTTCCTGCGTCACCCCATCGCTTGACTACTACGAAATCAGGTCCCACGCTCCACACACCAACCTCCGTCCGAAGACATTGGCTGATGGCTTTGGGTGGTTAGTATCAAACGCCTCGTCATGGGCGCACATGCTCGGGTACGGGAATATCAACCCGTTGTCCATCGACTACGCCTGTCGGCCTCGCCTTAGGTCCCGACTTACCCTGGGCGGATTAGCCTGGCCCAGGAACCCTTGGTCATCCGGCGGCAGAGTTTCTCACTCTGCATTCGCTACTCATGCCTGCATTCTCACTCCCACACCCTCCACGACTGGCTTCCGCCGCCGCTTCCCTGGATGCAGGACGCTCCCCTACCCATCCACACCACTAGACAACCGTACGAATACGGAAGCCGATGTATATGTGTGAATGACACAGCTTCGGCGGTGTGCTTAAGCCCCGCTACATTGTCGGCGCAGGACCACTTGACCAGTGAGCTATTACGCACTCTTTCAAGGGTGGCTGCTTCTAAGCCAACCTCCTGGTTGTCTGGGCAATCCCACATCCTTTCCCACTGAGCACACACTTAGGGGCCTTAGCTGGTGTTCTGGGCTGTTTCCCTCTCGACGACGAAGCTTATCCCCCGCCGTCTCACTGCCACGCTCTCACTAACCGGTATTCGGAGTTTGGTTGATTTCGGTAACCCGGTAAGGCCCCTAGACCATCCAGTAGCTCTACCCCCGGCAAGAAACACGTGACGCTGCACCTAAATGCATTTCGGGGAGAACCAGCTATCACGGAGTTTGATTGGCCTTTCACCCCTACCCACAGCTCATCCCCTCAGTTTTCAACCTAAGTGGGTTCGGGCCTCCACGACGTCTTACCGTCGCTTCACCCTGGCCATGGGTAGATCACTCCGCTTCGGGTCTAGACCACGCGACTATGGGCGCCCTATTCAGACTCGCTTTCGCTACGGCTACCCCACACGGGTTAACCTCGCCACGCAGCACTAACTCGCAGGCTCATTCTTCAAAAGGCACGCCATCACCCAACAAGTAGGCTCTGACGGCTTGTAGGCACACGGTTTCAGGTACTCTTTCACTCCCCTCCCGGGGTACTTTTCATCTTTCCCTCACGGTACTCGTCCGCTATCGGTCTTCAGGAAGTATTTAGGCTTACCGGGTGGTCCCGGCAGATTCACAGCAAATTCCACGAGCTCGCTGCTACTCGGGAACACCACCAAGACCAACAACAGCAGTTTTCGCGTACGGGGCTCTCACCCACTCCGGCCGCCCATCCCAAGGCGTTCCACTAACCACTGCGCAAATCCGAAGGAATGTCAGTCCCTTCAAGGCGGGTCCCACAACACCGTCTGCACAACGCCTGACAGCTTGACATGCAAACGGTTTAGCCTCTTCCGCTTTCGCTCGCCACTACTCACGGAATCACGGTTGTTTTCTCTTCCTGCGGGTACTGAGATGTTTCACTTCCCCGCGTTCCCTCCACACACCCTATATATTCAGGTGCGGGTAACACCACATCACTGGTGCTGGGTTTCCCCATTCGGAAATCCTCGGATCACAGCTCGGTTGACAGCTCCCCGAGGCTTATCGCAGCCTCCTACGTCCTTCATCGGCTCCTGAAGCCAAGACATCCACCATGTGCCCTTAACAACTTGACCACAAAGATGCTCGCATCCACTCTACAGTTCTCAAACACCACACCAGAAACAAACGTCCCTCTGGGGCGAGTAGCCCCAAGGCGTGTTGCCTCAGGACCCAACAGTGTGCCAAGTGAACAACCACGGCCCCAGGCGCCGGCCGCGAGTTCCACGATCGCAAGCGATCAGTACTACCGCAGGCATTGCCTACCAACCATGACCATAACCAGTAGTTCCACAATTCCTTGAGCAACCAGAGCAGACCTGCATTCGAGGCCTAAGCTCCAGCCACTCCCAGCTCTATGAGCTGGGATGTGTTGTGCTCCTTAGAAAGGAGGTGATCCAGCCGCACCTTCCGGTACGGCTACCTTGTTACGACTTCGTCCCAATCGCCAGTCCCACCTTCGACCACTCCCTCCCCTTACGGGGTTGGGCCATGGGCTTCGGGTGTTACCGACTTTCATGACGTGACGGGCGGTGTGTACAAGGCCCGGGAACGTATTCACCGCAGCGTTGCTGATCTGCGATTACTAGCGACTCCGACTTCACGCAGTCGAGTTGCAGACTGCGATCCGAACTGAGACCGGCTTTAAGGGATTCGCTCCACCTCGCGGTATCGCAGCCCTCTGTACCAGCCATTGTAGCATGTGTGAAGCCCTGGACATAAGGGGCATGATGACTTGACGTCATCCCCACCTTCCTCCGAGTTGACCCCGGCAGTCTCCCACGAGTCCCCGCCATAACGCGCTGGCAACGTAGGATAAGGGTTGCGCTCGTTGCGGGACTTAACCCAACATCTCACGACACGAGCTGACGACAGCCATGCACCACCTGTACACCAACCACAAGGGAAGCCCCATCTCTGGGGATGTCTGGCGCATGTCAAGCCCAGGTAAGGTTCTTCGCGTTGCATCGAATTAATCCACATGCTCCGCCGCTTGTGCGGGCCCCCGTCAATTCCTTTGAGTTTTAGCCTTGCGGCCGTACTCCCCAGGCGGGGCGCTTAATGCGTTAGCTACGGCACGGACAACGTGGATGTCGCCCACACCTAGCGCCCAACGTTTACAGCGTGGACTACCAGGGTATCTAATCCTGTTCGCTCCCCACGCTTTCGCTCCTCAGCGTCAGTATCGGCCCAGAGACCCGCCTTCGCCACCGGTGTTCCTCCTGATATCTGCGCATTTCACCGCTACACCAGGAATTCCAGTCTCCCCTACCGAACTCAAGTCTGCCCGTATCGACCGCACGCTCCACGTTAAGCGTGGAGATTTCACGGCCGACGCGACAAACCGCCTACGAGCTCTTTACGCCCAATAAATCCGGACAACGCTCGCACCCTACGTATTACCGCGGCTGCTGGCACGTAGTTAGCCGGTGCTTCTTATCCAGGTACCGTCACTTGCGCTTCGTCCCTGGCGAAAGAGGTTTACAACCCGAAGGCCGTCATCCCTCACGCGGCGTCGCTGCATCAGGCTTGCGCCCATTGTGCAATATTCCCCACTGCTGCCTCCCGTAGGAGTCTGGGCCGTGTCTCAGTCCCAGTGTGGCCGGTCACCCTCTCAGGCCGGCTACCCGTCGTCGCCTTGGTAGGCCACTACCCCACCAACAAGCTGATAGGCCGCGGGTTCATCCTGCACCGCCAGAACTTTCAACCAATCTAGATGCCTAGAAAGGTGATATCCGGTATTAGACCTCGTTTCCAAGGCTTATCCCAGAGTGCAGGGCAGATTACCCACGTGTTACTCACCCGTTCGCCACTCATCCCCACCCGAAAGTGGTTCAGCGTTCGACTTGCATGTGTTAAGCACGCCGCCAGCGTTCGTCCTGAGCCAGGATCAAACTCTCCAACAATGTCTTCGAATTCAATCGAGGCAAATGTATTGCTCTCAAAGGAAACCCCGACGAGGGGGTTTCATATAAGCTCTACTGGCTTAGTTCACTAGCACACTGTTGAGTTCTCAAGCAACACACCCCGAGTCCGCCGCGACCAAGCGGCTCGCTCGAAGCGAGTCATTCCTAGCAGTTTTTGGTGGGACACCCACTCAATCGCGATCCGCGAGAGCTTGGTTCGTGTTCCCGGTGGCCGCCCGGTTTCCCTGGCGACTTGGAGAACTTTACACCCCCTCCGGAGGCCCGGAACAGGGGGGTCCCTTAACCGCGTTCCCGCAGGTCAGGGGTCTTTTTCGGGTCGCCGGAGCGGGTCAGCCGCCGAGCGCGACGCCGGCGACGTTCCGCTTGCCCTTGCGGACCACGAGCCACTTGCCGTGGAGGGCGTCCTCGCGGGACGGCTTCCACTCCTCGTCCGCGATCTTCACGTTGTTGACGTACGCGCCGCCCTCCTTGAGGGTGCGGCGCGCGGCGCCCTTGCTGTCCACCAGGCCCGCGGCGAGCAGCAGGTCGACGATCGTCGCGTCCCCGGACGGGTCGACCTTGCCGTTCGGCACCTCGGCCATCGCCGCGTCGAGGGTGCGTTCGTCCAGCTCACCGAGCTCGCCGCGGCCGAACAGCGCCTGGCTCGCGTTGATCACCTGGCGGGTCTGCTCCTCGCCGTGCACCAGCGTGGTGAACTCCTCCGCCAGCCGCTTCTGCGCGGCCCGCAGCTGGGGACGCTGTTCGGTGTCCTCCGCCAGCGCCGCGATCTCCTCCTGGCCGAGGAAGGTGAACATCCGCAGGTAGCGGACGACGTCGGCGTCACCCACATTGACGAAGTACTGGTACCAGGCGTACGGCGAGGTCATCTCCGGGTCGAGCCAGAGGTTCCCGCCGCCGGTGGACTTGCCGAACTTGCGGCCCTCGGCGTCGGTGACCAGCGGCGCGGTCAGCGCGTGCACGGCCGCCCCGTCCGTCCGGCGGATCAGGTCGACCCCGCCGACGAGGTTGCCCCACTGGTCGGAGCCACCGACCTGCAGCTTGCAGCCGTACTGCCGGTGCAGTTGCAGGTAGTCCTGCGACTGCAGGAGCAGGTAGCTGAACTCGGTGTACGACATGCCGTCGCCCTCGAGCCGGCGCTTCACCGTCTCCCGGTTGAGCATGACGTTGATCGAGAAGTGCTTCCCGACGTCGCGCAGGAACTCCAGCGCGGTCTGCTGCCCGGTCCAGTTGAGGTTGTTTTCGACGATCGCGCCGGTCGGCGAGTCGTCGAAGTCGACGAACCGCTCGAGCTGGCCGCGGATGCGCCCGGCCCACTCGGCGACCACGTCGAGGGTGTTCAGCGTGCGCTCGCCGGTGTCGCGCGGGTCGCCGATCATCCCGGTCGCGCCGCCGGCCAGCACGATCGGCCGGTGCCCCGCGCGCTGGAAGCGCTTGAGCATGAGCAGCGGGACCAGGTTGCCGGCGTGCAGGCTGGGCGCGGTCGGGTCGAAACCGCAATAGAGCGTCACGGGACCCTGGTCGAGCTCGCGCCGGAGGGCGTCGATGTCGGTGGACTGCGCGATCAGGCCGCGCCAGGACAGCTCGTCGAGGATGTGTTCGCTCACGCCTGTAGATCCTCCCGCACCAGGTCAACCGACTAACTGGCGGGTCGGACCCGCCGCTTCCCGCCGCGGCGGTAGGTGGACACGGCGGGTGAGCCGTCGACCCAGAACCGCCACGGCGTGTCCATCGCCATCGCGACGCCGACGCGCGGGCCGCTGCGGACCTGCTCGGCCGGCACCCGTTCGCCCACGTACAGCCGGACCGGCGACGCCGGGTCGGTCAGGTCGACGCCGTTTTCGTCGCGGTCGATGCGCAGCACCGACGTGAGGATCGCCGGGCCCTTGGCCAGCTCGCCGGTCCCCCGCGCGTTCGGCCGCCGCTTGCGCACGACGTCGAGGCCGGTGACGACCTCGCCCGCCCGCAGCAGCACCGCGCCGGCGACACCGTCGGTCGAGCCGACGATGTTCGCGCAGAAGTGCATCCCGTAGACGAAGTACACGTAGAGGTGACCGGCGGGACCCCACATGACGGCGTTGCGCGGGGTCTGACCGCGGTAGCAGTGCGACGCCGGATCGTCCTCGCCGCGGTAGGCCTCGACCTCGACCAGCCGGACGCCGACGGTGCCGTCCGGGCCGTCGGCCTCCAGGACCGAGCCGAGCAGCAGGTGGGCCAGGTCGACCGGGTCGAGCGCGAGTTCGTCGCGGGTGAACAACCGGCCTGCGTCGCCGCTCAAACGGTTTCCTCTCCTCGGCTGCCTGGCCCGGCCACCTTAACCCTTGAGTGACGTCGGCGGTGGCGTCAGCGGAGCGGTGAAGCCACTCCGTGAGAAGGTCATGGACTGATGGGCACCGGCCGGAACTCCAGTTCGCAGGACACGAAGCAGCGGCTCGTGGACGGCGTGCTGGAAGTCGTCCGGCAGCAGGGCATCACCGCCGTCTCCGCGCGGTCGGTGGCCAGTGCCGCGGGCGCGAACCAGGCGTGCGTCTCCGCGACCGAGGCGCGGGTCGCCCTCTACCGGGACCGGTTCGCCACCGTCGCCACGGTCGGCGAGCTGCTGGCGCTCGGCCGGGAGATCCGGACCGCGGAACGCGCGGAAGGCAACCTGGCCCTCCTCGCCCAGACCCTCGCCGGGGCGCAGGGCAGCGAACGGCTCGCCGAGGCCACCCGCGAAGGCCTCGACAAGTGGATCACCGAGGTGCGGACGGCCCTCGAGCGGGTGCTCGAGGGTTCGCCGCTGGCCGAGCTCGCGGACCCCGACGGGCTGGCCCACGCCGTGTCCACCGGGTTCCTCGGGCTGACGCTGTTCGACACGGTCGACCCCGACGGCGCCGAGCAGGCCGTCACCGCCTTGGAGCAGCTGGCCGTGCTCGTCGACGTCCTGGACGGGCTCGGCCCGGTGGCCACGCGGGCCGTCCGGGCCAAGCTCCGGAAGTCCCTCAGTTGAGCCACTGGCGGGCCGCGGTGACGCGCTCTTCCAGCCGCGCTCGCTGTTCCGCCACCCGGACGGGTGCCGTGCCGCCCCGGGCGTCGCGGGAGTTCACCGAACCTTCGACGGTCAGGACTTCGCGCACCGCGGGCGTGAGCGCCGGGTTGATCTTCTCGAACTCTTCGTCGGTCAGCTCGTCCAGGCCGACGCCGCGGGACTCGGCGACGCGGACGCTCTCTCCCGCCGCTTCGTGCGCGACGCGGAACGGGACGCCCTGGCGCACCAGCCACTCGGCGATGTCGGTGGCGAGGGTGAAGCCCGCCGGGGCCAGCTCGGCGAGCCGGTCGGTGTGGAAGGTGAGCGTTTGGAGCATGCCGGCGATCGCCGGGAACAGGAGCTCGAGCTGCTCGACCGAGTCGAACACCGGCTCCTTGTCCTCCTGCAGGTCGCGGTTGTAGGCCAGCGGCTGCGCCTTGAGGGTGGCCAGCAGGCCGGTGAGGTTGCCGATCAGCCGGCCCGCCTTGCCGCGCGTGAGCTCGGCGACGTCCGGGTTCTTCTTCTGCGGCATGATCGAGCTGCCGGTGGCCCAGGCGTCGTCCAGCGTGACGTACCCGAACTCGGCGGTGTTCCAGATGATCACCTCTTCGGCGATCCGGGACAGGTTCACCGCGAGCATCGCGACGGCGAAGGCGAACTCGGCGACGAAGTCACGCGAAGCGGTGCCGTCGATGGAGTTCTCGACGCTGGTGGCGAAGCCCAGCTCCTCGGCGACGGCCTCGGGGTCGAGGCCCAGCGACGAGCCGGCGAGCGCACCCGAGCCGTACGGCGACTCGGCCGTGCGGGCGTCCCAATCCTGCAGGCGCGAGACGTCCCGCAGCAGCGCCTGGCCGTGGGCCATCAGGTGGTGCGCGAGCAGCACGGGCTGAGCGTGCTGCAGGTGCGTGCGGCCGGGCAGGACGGCGTCCGGGTGCCGCTTCGCCTGCGACACCAGCGCGTCGATGACCTCCAGGGTGCCGGCGACGACCCGGCGGGCGGCGTCGCGCAGCCACATCCGGAACAGCGTGGCCACCTGGTCGTTGCGCGAACGGCCGGCGCGCAGCTTGCCGCCGAGCTCGGTGCCCGCCCGCTCCAGCAGGCCGCGTTCGAGGGCCGTGTGCACGTCTTCGTCGGCGATCGTCGGGGTGAACGCCCCCGACGCGACGTCCTGGGCGAGCGTGTCCAGCGCGGCCAGCATGCCGGCGAGCTCGTCTTCGGTGAGCAGGCCCGCCTTGCGCAGCACGCGAGCGTGCGCGCGGGACCCGGCGATGTCGTAGGGCGCCAGGCGCCAGTCGAAGTGCGTCGACGCGCTCAGCGCGGCCATGGCCTCCGCCGGACCGCTGGCGAACCGGCCGCCCCACAGCTGCACCGGCTGCTCGTTCCCGCTCACTGTTCTCGCTTCTCCTCGGTGTTCGTTCGATGTCAGGCGACGGTGATCCGGCCGTCGTACAGGACCAGGCGGACTTCGCCCGAAACGGTGTCGGTCAGCCTGGCGCATCCGCGGCCGGCCCGCCGTTCGAGGGCGGCGCACGCTTCGCGGCGCGAGATCCTCTGCGCCTCGCCGCGCACGCTCAGCATCCGGCGCGCTTCGGCGACGGAGACGGTCTCGCCGTCGATCGCCACCGGCACCCCGCCGTCGTAGGTGACGACGACCTCGTCCGGCGCGAGGAACTCGCCCTCGGCCGGGAAGATGTCGGCGATCATGGTGGTCCTTCGTCCGCCGACCGCTGGGCGAGGGCGGCGAACCGTTCGGCCAGGTCCTTGCCGGTCAACGGCTCGCGCGCGATCACGGCGACCGTGTCGTCGCCCGCGATCGACCCGACGACCTCTTCCAGGGCCGCCCGGTCGATCGCGCTGGCCAGGAACTGGGCCGCCCCGGGCGGGGTGCGCAGCACGGTCAGGTTGCCGGACGAGTCCGCCGAGACCATCAGCTCGGCCAGCAGCCGGGAGAGCCGGGACGTGCCGCCCTGCACACCGCGGACCGGGCTGCCGTCTTCGGGGATGACGTAGACCGGCGCGCCCGAGTCCGGCCCGCGCAGCTTGACCGCGCCCAGCTCGTCGAGGTCGCGCGACAGCGTCGCCTGGGTGACCTCGATGCCTTCGGCGGCCAGCAGCTTGGCCAGCTCGGTCTGGCTGCGGATGGTCATGGTGGACACGAGCTCGGTGATCCGGGCCTGCCTGCCCACTCGGCTGCCGGTCATCGTCGGCTCTCCTCGAACAGCCAGACGAGCAGCGCCTTCTGGGCGTGCAGGCGGTTCTCGGCCTCGTCCCAGACCGCGCTGGCCGGGCCGTCGATCACCTCGTCGGTGATCTCCCAGCCGCGGTGCGCCGGCAGGCAGTGCAGCACGATCGCGTCGTCCGCGGCCTTCTTCAGCAGCTCGGTGTTGACCTGGAGGGCGCGGAACGGGCCGACCCGGTCGAGCCCGTCGTTCTCCTGCCCCATCGACGTCCACGTGTCGGTGACGAGCACGTCCGCGCCGTCGACCGCCGCGTACGGGTCGGTGAAGACGGTGGCGGTGCCGCCGGTCTCGCTCGCGCGCTTCTTCGCGTCCAGCATCACGCCCTGGTCCGGCTGGAAGCCGACCGGCGAGACGACCCGGACGTGCATCCCGGCGGTGACCCCGCCGAGCAGCAGCGAGTGGGCCATGTTGTTGGCGCCGTCGCCGAGGTAGACGAGGGTGAGGCCGGCGAGCCTGCCCTTGCGCTCGCGGATCGTCATCAGGTCGGTGAGCACCTGACACGGGTGGAACTCGTCGGTGAGCGCGTTGACCACGGGGATCGACGCGGCCGACGCCATCGTCTCGATGCGCTTCTGCGCGAAGGTGCGCCACACGATCCCGTCGACGTAACGAGAGAGGACCCGCGAAGTGTCTTCGATGGTCTCTTCGCGGCCGAGCTGCATCGATCGGCCGTCGACGATCACCGGGTGGCCGCCGAGCTGGCTGATGCCGACCTCGAACGAGAACCGGGTCCGCGTCGAGTTCTTCTCGAAGATCGCCGTGACGGACTTGCCGGCGAGGGTCTTGTTGCCGAGCGGGTCGGCCTTGAGTGCGTCGGCGAGATCGAGGATGGCCTTCTGCTCGGCCGGACTGACGTCGTCGTCGCGGAGGAAGTGGCGCAGCATCAGTCGGAGTCCTTCGTGGTGGAGTCGAGCGCGTCCGGGAGCGCGGCGAGGAAGCCTTCGGCCTGGTCGCCGTCGAGGACGAGCGGGGGCGCGAGGCGGATGGTGTCCGGCGCGACCGGGTTGACGAGGTAGCCCGCGGCCTGGACGGCCTGAGCCACCGCCGCCGAGACCGGCTGCTTCAGGGCGATGCCGAGCAGCAGCCCGGCGCCGCGCACGCCGGCGACGAGCGGGTGGCCCAGCGCCTCGACGCCGGCCGCGATGTCCTTGCCCAGCGAGGCGACGTGGTCGAGGAGGCCCTCGGCGGCGATGGTCTTCAGCACGGCCAGGCCGGCCGCGCAGCAGACCGGGTTGCCGCCGAAGGTGGTGCCGTGCTGGCCCGGCTTGAGCAGGTCGCCCGCCGCGCCGACGCCGATCACCGCGCCCAGCGGCAGCCCGCCGCCGAGGCCCTTCGCCAGCGTGATGACGTCCGGGACGACGCCGGCCTGTTGGTAGCCGAACCAGGTGCCGAGCCGGCCGAGACCGGTCTGCACCTCGTCGAGCACCAGCAGCGTGCCGGTGGCCTTGGTGATTTCGCGGGCGGCCTGCAGGTAGCCGTCCGGCGCCGGGATGACGCCCGCTTCGCCGAGCACCGGCTCGAGGAACACGGCCGCGGTGTCGGTGTCGACGGCGGCCTTGAGCGCCGCGACGTCACCGAAGGGGACGTGCTCCACCCCGGGCACCAGCGGCTTGAAGGCGTCGCGCTTGCCGGGCTGGCCGGTGAGGGTCAGCGCGCCCATGGTCCGGCCGTGGAACGCGCCTTCGGCGGCGACCACCTTGGTGCGCCCGGTCAGCCGGCTGATCTTCAGCGCGGCTTCGTTGGCCTCGGCGCCGGAGTTGACGAACAGCACCTTGCCGTGGCCGGTGAGGCCGGCGACGTCGAGCAGCGCCTCGGCGAGCTCGACGGCGACCGGGTTGACGTAGAGGTTCGAGGTGTGGCCGAGCCGCTTGATCTGCTCGGTGACGGCTTCGACGACGGCCGGGTGCGCGTGGCCGAGCGCGTTGACGGCGATGCCGCCGACCAGGTCGACGTACTCCTTGCCGTCGGCGTCCCACACCTTCGCGCCCTCGCCGCGCACCAGCGTCAGCGTGGGGGTGCCGTAGTTGTCCATCAGGGCGGACTGCCAGTGCGCCTGGCCATCCACATTGGACTCGAGGTCGGTCACGGGAGCTCCGTTTCGGGGAAGACCATGGTGCCGATGCCGCGCGAGGTGAAGACCTCCAGCAGCACCGAGTGGGCGAGGCGGCCGTCGATCACGTGCGCCCGGCGCACGCCGCCGCGGATGGCGCGCACGCACGCCTCCATCTTCGGGATCATGCCGCTGGCCAGGCCGGGCAGCATGGTCTCGAGGCGGTCGACGCGGATGCGGTCGATCAGCGACGACCGGTCGGGCCAGTTGGCGTACAGGCCTTCGACGTCGGTGAGCACCACGAGCTTTTCGGCGCCCAGCGCGGCCGCGAGCGCACCGGCGGCCGTGTCGGCGTTGACGTTGTGCACCACGCCGTCGACGTCCGGGGCGACGGTGGAGACCACCGGGATGCGCCCGGCGTTGACGATGTCGAGCACCGCGTCCGGGTTGACCTCGGCGACCTCGCCGACGAGCCCGATGTCGACCTGCTCACCGTCCACAGTGGCCTGTTTGCGCTCGGCGGTGAACAGCCGGGCGTCCTCGCCGGAGATGCCGACCGCGTACGGCCCGTGCGCGTTGATCAGCCCGACGAGCTCGCGGCTGACCTGCCCGGTGAGCACCATCCGGACGATGTCCATCGTCTCCGGCGTGGTGACCCGCAGGCCGCCCTTGAACTCGCCTTCGACGCCGAGGCGCTTGAGCATCGCGGTGATCTGCGGGCCGCCGCCGTGCACGACGACCGGGCGCAGGCCGGCCAGCCGGAGGAAAACCATGTCCTCGGCGAAGGCCGACTTCAGCTGATCGTCGATCATCGCGTTGCCGCCGTACTTCACCACCACGGTGGCCCCGTGGAACCGCTGCAGCCAAGGCAGCGCCTCGATGAGCACCCCGGCCTTTTCGGCCGCCGTCGCGAGTCGTTCGTCCGCGGAAATCAGAGCCTCCTGGTTCATGAGGAGTACGCGCTGTTCTCTTCGACGTAACCGTGCGAAAGATCGGTGGTGTAGATGGTCGCCGTGCTCATGCCGACGCCGAGGTCGACGACGATTTCGATGGCCCGGCCGGTGAGGTCGGCCTCGGACCGGTCGGCCGCGGGCACGCCCTGGGCGAACAGGGTGACGCCGTTGATCGCGATCGACACGGCGTCCGGGTCGATGCGGGCCGGCACCCGGCCGAGTGCCATGGCGATCCGGCCCCAGTTCGGGTCGGAGCCGAACAGCGCCGTCTTGACCAGGTTGTCCTCGGCGATCGTGCGGGCGACGGCGATCGCGTCGGCTTCGGTGGCCGCGCCCCGCACGGTGACGTCGACGTCCTTGGTCGCGCCTTCGGAGTCGGCACGCAGCTGGAGCACGAGGTCGTGGCTGACCGCGGTGAGCAGCTCGGTGAGCTCGGCCTCGGTGGGTTCGACCCCGCTCGCGCCGGACGCCAGGACCAGGACGGTGTCGTTGGTGGACGTGCCGCCGTCGACGTCGAGCCGGTCGAAGGTGATGTGGGTCGCCGCGCGCAGGGCCCGGTCGAGGGTTTCCTTGTCCACCACCGCGTCGGTGGTCAGGACCGAGAGCATGGTGGCGAGGTTCGGCGCGAGCATGCCCGCGCCCTTGGCGAAGCCGCCGACGCTCCAGCCGCTGTCGTGCTTGGCAAACGCCTGCTTCGGCTTGGTGTCGGTGGTCATCACGCCCTTGGCGGCGTTGAGGCTCGCTTCGGGGCTCGCGTCGAGAGCCTTGACCGCGGTGTCCACTCCGGACAGGACGGCGTCCATCGGCAGCCGCTCGCCGATCAGGCCGGTGGAGCAGACAGCGACCTCGATCGCGCCCGCCTCCAGGACTCCGGCGACCTTTTCGGCCGTGGCGTGGGTGTCCTGGAAACCGCCGGGGCCGGTGGCCGCGTTGGCGCCGCCCGAGTTGAGGACGACGGCCTTCAGCCGCTGCTGCTTGAGCACCTCCTGCGACCACAGCACCGGCGCGGCCTTGATGACGTTGCGGGTGAACACGCCCGCCGCGACGTCGAGCGGCCCGTCATTGACGACCAGGGTGAGGTCGAGCGCGCCGGAGGCCTTGATCCCGGCGGCGACGCCGGCGGCGCGGAAGCCCTGGGGGCCGGTGACGGTCACGGTGCCACTCCTACGGTGGGAAGCCCGGTGGTTTCCGGGAGGCCGAGGGCCAGGTTCATCGACTGGACGGCACCGCCGGCGGTGCCCTTCGTGAGGTTGTCGATCGCGGCGACGACGACCAGGCGCCGGGCGTCGGCGTCGACCGTGACCTGCAGCTGGGTGTTGTTCGAGCCGAGCGTGGCCGCGGTCGTCGGCCAGGCGCCCGCGGGCAGCAACTGGACGAACGGCTCCGCGTCGTAGGCCTTTTCGTACGCCGCACGGGCCGCGGCCTCGTCGACGCCGTCCTTCAGCGGGGCGGTCGCCGTGGTGAGGATGCCGCGGGGCATCGGCGCGAGCACCGGCGTGAAGGACACGGTGACCTTCTCGCCCGCGACGGCCGAGAGGTTCTGCGCGAACTCGGGGGTGTGGCGGTGGGCGCCGCCGACGCCGTACGCGCTCGCCGAGCCCATCACCTCGGAGCCGAGCAGGTGCGGCTTGAGGCTCTTGCCCGCGCCGGAGGTGCCGGTGACCGCGACGATCGTGACGTCGGGGTCGATCAGCCCGGCGGTGAACGCGGGCGCCAGGGCCAGCGACCCGCCGGTCGGGAAGCACCCCGGCACGGCGATGCGCTTGGTGCCGGCGAGCCGTTCGCGGGCGCCGGGCAGCTCGGGCAGGCCGTACGGCCACTGGCCGGCGTGGTCGCCGCCGTACCAGCGCTGCCAGTCGGCCGCGTCGGCCAGGCGGTGGTCGGCGCCGAGGTCGACCACCAGGACGTCCGGGCCGAGCTGCGCCGCGAGCTCCGCCGAGTGCCCGTGGGGCAGCGCGAGGAAGACGACGTCGTGGCCGGCGAGCGTCTCCGGCGTCGTCTCGGCCAGGACGCGGTCGGCGAGGGGGACGAGGTGGGGCTGGTGGACGCCGAGCTTCGTGCCCGCGCTGCTGGCGGCCGTGAGCGCGCCGATCTCGACCCCGGGATGGGTCAGGAGCAGGCGCAGCAGCTCACCACCCGCGTACCCGCTGGCTCCGGCCACCGCGATGTTCACCGTCATACGCATGATTATGCACGCCCTTGCAAGTCTAAACAAACCCGGAGTGGTGGCCGCCACCTTGGGATGCTGGGCCCATGACGGACACCCCGGCCCGGTTGCTCGGCCTGCTTTCCCTGCTCCAGACACCTCGCGAGTGGCCGGGCAGCGAACTCGCCGAGCGCATGGGCGTCAGCCCGCGCACCATCCGCCGCGACATCGACCGGCTGCGCGACCTGGGCTACCCGGTCGAGGCCAGCCGCGGTGTGGCGGGCGGGTACCGGCTGGTCGCCGGCACCGCGATGCCCCCGCTGGTGCTCGACGACGAGGAAGCCGTCGCGATCGCCGTCGGGCTGCGGACGGCGGCGGGCCAGACGGTCGACGGCATCGAGGAAGCGTCCGTGCGGGCGCTGGCCAAGCTCGAGCAGGTCCTGCCGGCGCGGTTGCGGCGGCGGGTGGGCACGATCGGCACGGCGACGGTCGCCGTGCCGGCCACCGGACCGGTCGTCGACCCGGCGCAGCTGACGGTGTTCGCCGCGGCGATCACCAACCACGAGACCGTCCGGTTCCGCTACCGAGCCCACGACGGCGCCGAGACCCGGCGCCGCGCCGAGCCGCTGCGGCTGGTCGCCGCGGGCCGCCGCTGGTACCTGGTCGCCTACGACCTCGACCGGGCCGACTGGCGCGTTTTCCGCGCGGACCGCGTCACCGAGGCTCAGGCGACCGGTGGCCGGGCGGTGCCGCGCGAGCCACCAGCCACGGACCTGGCGGCCTACGTCCTCGACCGGTTCTACGACCTGGCGCCGTCGTACCGGGCGGTGGCGGTCTTGGCGGAACCGGCGTCGCAGATCGCTCCCCGGCTGGGACCGGCGATGGGCGAACTGACCGACCTCGGCGACGGCCGCTGCCGGTGGCGGAGCCACACGGACACGGTGGACTGGCTCGCGTTCCGGCTGCTGGGCCTGGGGTGCGCGTTCACGGTCGAGGAACCGCCAGAACTGGTGGCACACCTGAAGGTGCTCGCCGCCCGCGCAACCGCGGCCGTGCCGGACTGACCGGCGATTTTTTCCTCGCCCGCCTGCCGACGTGCTCCGGCGCACCGCCTTCGGTGACCTGCTCACTGAATCCTCCCCTGATTGATCGGCTCACCGGACCCGGCGGTGGGCCGGTCCACCCTGCGGACCGGCCCACCGCCACCAGTCAGCCCGGCTCACCTCCGTCCAGGTCCGTGCGCCTGCTCGGCGGCACGGGGAGGTAGCAGCCCGGGTTCTCCGGGTCGCAGCCCACTCGCGGCAGCCGGGCGCGGATGCCGCCGGGGGTGCGCTCGAAGTACGCCGCGAGCTGCGCGACGCTCTCCCCCGCGATCCACCGGCTCTCCAGCTCCGCGTCCGACTCCTCGCTCCACGGGCGGCCCTGCTGGGCGGGCCGGTCCGCGGATCTTCGCCGCGGCCCGCGGCCGGCGCCGGTCGCGGACAGCAAGCCGTCCGCCACGAGCTCCGCCACCGTGTCCGCCACCGCGACGTCGACGTCGAGGCTGCCCTCGGCGACCGGTTCGCCGCCGGGACCGCCGGCTTCCAGGGTGATCATCACCCGGGGTGTGGGTTCGGCGCGGTCGACGTCCGTCCTGGTCGAGACCACGATCTGGTAGATGTTGTCGGCTGCCCGGATCTCGGTCCGGCGCTCTTCGATGATCGACATGCCACGAAGCTAGCGCGCACCCCCGACAATTTTCGGCCACGCGCTGCTCACGGCCCACTCCGCTCCGAAATTGTCGGACCCCTCCCCTAACGTCGGCGATGACCACGAACCGTCACGAGGAGGCGACGATGGGACACCGGCGGACAGGACACTGCCCCGGTCCGGAAGAACCGGGCCGGGGCAGCGGGGTGAAGCAGTTTCGCTCAGAAGTGCAGCAGCTGGGCCAGCGTGCTCTGCTTCTCCTGGGCGGCCTTCGCGGTGTTGTCCGACTTCTGCGCCGCGGCGCCGTCGGGCACCGGCGGCGGCACCGGGCTGCACTGGACGTCCGAGTGGTTGCCGGGCTGGCGCTTCGGCAGGGTGCCGTTCGCCAGGTAGTCGGCGATCTTGTCGTCCACACAGGACACCCCGGACAGCGAACCGGCGTGCGTGGTCCCGCCCGGCGCGCTGATCAGGCTCGAGTTCGGGAACCGCTTCCGCACCTCGAGGCTGCCGGTGTACGGCGTGGCGGCGTCGAGCTCTTCGCTGATGAGCAGGGCACCGGCCACCTTGCGGCCGTCGATGTTCACCGGCTTGCCCGCCTTCGCCGGCCAGAACACGCAGGGCGCGTTGAACCAGGCGTTGCCCCACGTCTCGAACGGGGCCTTGAAGTAGGTCAGCCAGTTGTCGACCCGCCACCGGTTCCAGTCGGTCGGCCACTGCACGTCGGTGCACTGCACGCCCAGGTACACGGCGAAGCCGTTGTCGTTGCCCGGCGGGTTCGAGCTGTCGTAGAGGTCCTTGAGCGTCTGCCAGTCACCCCGGTGCACGTAGCCGTCGAAGGCCTTGGCCATGTCGACCCAGCCGAAGACGTAATAGCCGGCCTGCAGGAAGATGTCGGTCCACTCGTCGCCGCCGATGACCCCGCCCGCCGGGTTCTCGGCGAGTTTGTGCTGCGTGGCGTACCACAGCTTCTCGACCGCGTCGCCGGTGTTGCCCAGGTGGTAGACGTCGTCGTACTTCGCGAGCCAGTCGAAGTAGATCTTGATGTTCTTGTCGAACGCGACGTCCTGGTCGAGGTTGGCCTGGTACCAGACCTTCCGCGGGTCGACGTTGCCGTCCAGCACCATCCGGCGGACGTTCTTCGGGTACAGGGTGCTGTACACCTGGCCGAGGTAGGTGCCGTAGGAGAAGCCGTAGTAGTTGATCTGCTTCTCGCCGAGGGCCTTGCGCAGGCTGTCCATGTCCTGCGCGACGTCGGTCGTCTTGAGGTGGTTCAGGATCTCGCCGTTCTTGCGGCACGCGTCGGCGTACCCCTTCGAGCGGTCGAGCCAGGTCTTCTCCAGCTGCGGCGTGGTCGGCACGTACGCCGGGCGGTTGTAGCTGAAGTAGTTCCCGTCGCAGCTGACGGCGGGCTTGCTGGACCCGACACCCCGCGGGTCGAAGCCGATCCAGTCGTAGTTGTCCCCGGCGTGGTTCGGCACGTACTTGCCGAGCACCGAGAGGCCGAGGCCGGAGCCACCCGGGCCGCCCGGGTTCACCAGCATGATGCCCTGGGACTGCGCGGTCTTGTGCTTGATCCGCGAGACCGCGACGGAGACCTTCGCCCCGCCCGGCTTCGCGTAGTCCATCGGCACTTCGAGGAAGCCGCACTCGGCGCCGTTGGCCTTGAGGCTCGCCGACGCGCAGGGGCCCCAGGCGATCGGCGCGGGGGTGAACTGCACCCCGGTTTCCGCCGAGGCGGCGGGCGCGGCGGCCAGCAGCCCGGCCGCGAGCCCCGCCGTGGCGATGGCGGCAACGATTCGTTTCACAGTCGTCCTTTTCGTCCGCATTCGACAGCGTTCGCCAGATTTCGACGAAACTACCGGCAACCCCGGACAATCTCGCTGACCGACGCGACTTTCGCCATCCGCCTTTCGTTGGTACCTGGCGCGGCCGCGCGGCGGCGGAACTGTCGGTGGCCGGCAGTACGCTCCGGATCGCCGGAGCCCCACGGGAGGACAGATGAACGCGGAAAAGCTGGTCACGGCGATCCGCGCCGGGCTGGCGGAGCTGGCCGACCCGGCGAAGCGCCGGCGATGCAGGCGTACATGAAGTCGGCCATGCCCTTCCGCGGGGTGGCGAAACCCGAGCGCAGCGCGCTCCTCAAGCGAGTGCTGGCCGACCACACATTGACCGATCGGGTGACGTTTTCGGCGGCCGTCCTGGCGCTGTGGCGAGCAGCCGAATTCCGCGAGGAGCGCTACGCGGCGATCGATCTGTCCGGATACCGGGCGTACCGGCGCTGGCAGGCCCCGGACCTGGTCCCGCTGTACGAGGAAATGATCGTCGGCGGGGCGTGGTGGGACTACGTGGACGAGCTCGCCATCCGCCGGATCGGCCCCATTCTCCGGGAGTACCGCCCCCGGATGACCCCGATCATGCTGGCGTGGGCCCACGACACCGACCTCTGGCGCCGCCGGACGGCGATCATCTGCCAGGTGGGCGCGAAGGGGGAAACGGACACGGACCTGCTCACCCGGGCGATCGAGCCGTCGATCGCCGAGCCGGAGTTCTTCCTGCGCAAGGGAATCGGGTGGGCGCTACGGGACTACGCGAAGACGGCGCCGGACTGGGTACGGTGCTTTGTGGACGATCACCCGGGGTTGTCCGGGCTGTCGAGGCGGGAGGCGCTGAAGCACATCGGGTGAGGTGAGGTTCCTCGGGGGCCGGGGGCCGGGGGCCGGGGGCCGGGGGCCGGGGGCCGGGAGGATCGGATCACGTACCCAGGCAGTCGACTCGCGTACCTGGAGGATCGGCCTGCGTGCCTGGAGGGTCGGCTTGCGTGCCTGGAGGGTCGGCCTGCGTGCCTGGAGGGTCGGCCTGCGTGCCTGGAGGGTCGGCTTGCGTGCCTGGAGGGTCGGTTGCGTGATGGGAGGGGGATCTTGCGTGTCTGGAGGGGCTTTTTGCGTGATTGCTGGGCCATCACGGGGTCCGGCCCCTCCCGGGCTGGTGCGCGGGAGGGGCCGGACTTGGCCGTCAGGCGCGGAGGGTGGCGTTGAAGCGCTCGCCTGCCGCTGCCACCGCCGCGTCGCGGGCCTTGGTGGCCTCGTCGACCGTCAGCGTGCGGTCCGGGGCGCGGAAGCGCAGCTTGTACGCCAGCGATCGCTTGCCCTCGCCCACCTGCTCGCCCGCGTACACGTCGAACAGCGTGATGTCCTCCAGGAGGTCGCCCGCGCCCTCGCGCAGCACCGCGGCGAGGTCCGCCGACGGGACCTCGGCCGCCGCCACCAGGGCGACGTCCAGGAGCACCGGCGGGTAGCCCGACACGCTCGGCGCCGGGCGGTCGTCCGGGAGCGGGATGGCGTCGAGGTCCAGCTCCATCGCCACCGTGCGCGGCGGCAGGCCGAGTGCCTCGACCACCTTCGGGTGCAGCTCACCCGCGTGGCCGACCGGCCAGTCGCCGACCCGGAGCTGGGCGCAGCGACCGGGGTGCCACGGCGGGAGGTCGGCCGCCTGGACCGTCAGCTCGACGCCGGCCGCCTGCGCGACCGTGCGGGCCGCCTGGACCGCGTCGGCCCAGTTGGCCGGCTCGCCCGCGCCCCACCAGCCCGCGCGGCGGCGGTTTCCGGCCAGGACCACGGCCACGTGCAGCGGCTGCTGAGGCACCGCGGCCTCCAGCAGGGCCAGTTCCTCGTCCGACGGCCGCCGGTCGACGCCGAGGTCGGGGACCTTCAGCGGGTTCGGCGCCGGGAGCACCACCTGGCCGATGTGGTACAGCGAGACGTCCTTCAGCCCGCGGGACACGTTGCGCTGCATCGTGTCCAGCAGGCCCGGCAGCAACGTCGTCGCCAGGCGGTTGCGGTCGGCTTCCAGCGGGTTGCGGACCACGACCGTGTTGCGGCGGACGTCGTCGGCCGGGAGGCCGAACGCGTCCCACACGGTGTCGCTGATGAACGGGAACGGACGCACCTCGACGTACCCGGCCTCGGCCAGCGCCCGGGAAACGCCGCGGACGCGACGCTGGGCGTCGGTCAGGCCGCGGCCCGCCGGGGCCGCCGGCAGCGTCGACGGGATGCTGTCGTAGCCCTCCAGCCGCAGCACCTCTTCGACGAGGTCGGCCGGCTGGCGCAGGTCGCCGCGCCAGCTCGGCGGGATCGCCGTGACCAGGCCGGTTCCGTCGTCGCCCGTGCCGACCGAGACCTTGCAGCCGATCTGGGTGAGCCTGCGGACGGTGACCCCGCGCTGGTAATTCACGCCCGCGACCTTGTCGGGCAGGTTGATCGGCATCACGACCGCCGGGTTCGGCTCGACCACGCCCTCGTCGGTGCGGCCGGGCTGGATGGCCGCGTCGCCGTACTGGCGCAGCAGCCGGGCGGCCAGCTCGACCGCGGCCGCGCACAGCTGCGGGTCGGTGAACCGTTCGAACCGCTTGGCGGCCTCCGAAAACAGCTTGTGCCGCCGCGCGGTGCGGCTGATCGCGGCCGGGTTCCAGTGCGCCGCCTCGAGCAGCACGTCCGTGCTCTCCGGCGTGATCTCCGTACTCGCGCCGCCCATCGTGCCGGCCAGCGAGATGACGCCGCTGTCGTCGGCGATGACCACGTCGTCCGGGTCGAGCGTGCGCTCGACGTCGTCCAAAGTGGTCAGTTTCTCGCCCGCCTTCGCCCGGCGCACCACCAGATCGCCCTGGATGGCCTTGGTGGCGAACGCGTGCAGCGGGTGCCCGAGCTCCAGCATCACGTAGTTGGTGACGTCGACGGCCAGCGAAATCGACCGGATGCCGGCCAGCATCAGCCGCCGCCGCATCCGCCACGGGGTCGGCGCGGTGGCGTCCAGGCCGGTGACCCGGCGCAGCACGAACCGCGGGCAGCCTTCCGGGTCCTCCACGCGGACCGGCCAGGCGTCGCCCTCGGCCGCCGGGACCTCCAGCAGGGCCGGGTCGCCGAAGGGCACGTCGAGCGCGTTCGACAGCTCGCGCGCGAGGCCGCGGATCGACAGCGCATACCCGCGATCGGGGGTCGGGGCGAGCTCGATCACCGAGTCGTCGAGGCCGAGCAGCTCGCTCGCGTCGTCGCCCGGGCTCGCGGTGCCCGACGGCAGCACGAGGATGCCGGTGTGGTCGTCGCCGAGGCCGAGCTCGCGCGCCGAGCAGATCATGCCGTCGCTGATCCGGCCGTAGGTCTTGCGGGCCGCGATCTCGAAGTCGCCCGGCAGGACGGCGCCCGGCAGCGCGACGACGACCAGGTCGCCCTCGACGAAGTTGCGCGCGCCGCAGATGATGCCGCGGGTCTTGATGCCGTGCGGGCCCTCGTCGAACTCGCCGGCTTCGTCGTCGTCCTCGTCGTCTTCGTCGTCGAGTTCGTCGAGCTCTTCGGCTTCGTCGGCGGGCTCGCCGACGTCGACGCGGCAGAAGCGCACCGGCTTCTTGAACTCGGTGAGCTCCTCGATCTCGGCCACCCGGCCGACGACCAGCGGGCCGGTCACGGGACCGAGCTCGCGCAGGTCGTCGACCTCGATGCCGATCCGGACGAACGCGTCGGCCAGGTCCTGCGGGGTGACCTCCTCAGCGAGCTCGAGGTGTTCGGTCAGCCAGCTGACTGGGACTCGCACTACGCCTCCGTTCCGAAGGGAAGGGTGAAGCGGACGTCGCCCTCCACCATGTCGCGCATGTCGGGGATCCCGTTGCGGAACTGCAGGGTGCGCTCGATGCCCATGCCGAAGGCGAACCCGGAGTACACCTCGGGGTCGACGCCGCAGGCGCGCAGCACGTTCGGGTTGACCATGCCGCAGCCGCCCCACTCGACCCAGCCGGGGCCGCCCTTCTTCTCTTCGAACCAGACGTCCACCTCCGCGGACGGCTCGGTGAAGGGGAAGAAGTGCGGACGCAGCCGCGTCTTGGAGCTTTCGCCGAACATGGCGCGGGCGAAGGCGTCCAGCGTGCCCTTGAGGTGGGCCATGGTGATGCCCTTGTCCACCGCCAGGCCCTCGACCTGGGTGAACACCGGCGTGTGGGTCGAGTCGAGCTCGTCGGTGCGGTACGTCCGGCCGGGGCAGACGACGTACACCGGCAGATCGCGGTGCAGCAGCGTGCGCGCCTGGACCGGCGAGGTGTGCGTGCGCAGCACCAGGCCCGAGTCCTCTTCGCCGACGTAGAACGTGTCCTGCAGCTGCCGGGCCGGGTGGTCCTTGCCGAAGTTCAGCGCGTCGAAGTTGAACCACTCGGCTTCGAGCTCGGGGCCCTCGGCGATCTCGTAGCCCATCGCGACGAAGGCGTCCGCGACGCGTTCGGAGATGGTGCTGATCGGGTGCCGGGCGCCGCGCGGGACGCGGTCCCACGGCAGGGTGACGTCGACGGCTTCTTCGCGCAGCACGCGTTCGTCGCGCTCCGCCTGGAGCTCGGCGCGGCGGGCGTCGAAGGCCGCCTGGACGGCCTGGCGGGCCTCGTTGACGCGCTTGCCCGCCTCGGCCTTTTCCTGCTTGGGCAGGGCGCCGATCCCGCGGCGGGCCAGGCCCACCGGGGACTGGTCACCGAGGTGGGCCGGCTTGACCTCGGCCAGCCCTTCGAGCCCGGTCGCGGCGGCGAACGCCGCTTCGGCGGCCTTGACCGCCTCCTGCAGCGTCTCGGGGGCGAGTACCGCGCCCTGTGCTTCCTTCTCCGTGGCTCCGGACATAACTCCTCGGCGTCCGCTGGGACTGGTCGTTCGCGCTCCGCCGCACACGGCACGCGAGAGGTCAAAGGCGGGAAAAGTCTATGGGATCGGCTCCGCGCGGCCCCGGTCGCCCCGCAGGCTCCGCGCCGGTCCGGCCGGCGGCCCGGGCGGCGCTGGTCAGCGCCGCGCCGCCATCGCGCTGGTGTAGACGCAGACCGCCGCCGCGGTGGCCAGGTTGAGGCTCTCGGCGCGGCCGTACAGCGGGATCCGGACGGCGAGATCGGTGCGGTCGAGGACGTCCGCGGGCAGGCCGTGGGCCTCGTTGCCGAACACCCACGCCGTCGGCGCGGTGAGGTCCACCCGATCGAGCTCGGCGTCGGCGTAGCCGTGGGCGGCGAACGTCCGCAGGCCCGCGGCGGAGCAGGCGGCCAGCGCGGCCGGAACGTCGCGGACACGCGCGATCGGCAGGTGGAACAGGCTGCCGGCGGCCGCGCGGACGCACTTGCCGTTGTGCGGGTCGACCGTGTCGCCCGCCAGGACGACCGCGTCCGCGCCGGCCGCGTCGGCGACGCGGATGACCGTGCCCGCGTTGCCGGGATCGGCGACGTCCACCAGCACCACCACGAGCCGGGCGGCCGGGGTCACGGCTTCCTCGAGGGGCCGGTCCAGCAGCGCGCAGACGGCCACGATGCCCTGCGGCGTCACGGTTTCCGACAGGCCGTCGGCGGCGCGGTCGGTGATCGGCGAGACGCCGACGCCGGCCGCGCGGGCCGCGTCGACCAGGTCCGCGTGCTGCTCCGACGCCCGGGCGGTGACGAACAGCTCGTGCACCGTTCCCTCCGCCAACGCGGCCTCGACGGCGTTGGCGCCTTCGGCCAGGAACCGGCCGGTCTTGTCGCGTTCCGCGCGCCGCGTCAGCTTGCGCGCAGCAACGACCCGGGGGGTCCGTTCGGTGAACGGTTCCGCCCCGGGTCGTGGAAAGCTGCCGGTCAGGCCGACTTCGCTTCGCCGGTGTTGACGTTGGCCTTGGCGAGCTCGGCCAGCGCGGTGAAGGCGGCGGCGTCGTTGACGGCGAGGTCCGCGAGGATCTTGCGGTCGACCTCGACACCCGCGGCCTTGATGCCCTGGATGAACCGGTTGTAGGTCACGCCGTTGGCGCGAGCGGCCGCGTTGATGCGGGTGATCCACAGCTGGCGGAAGTCACCCTTGCGGGCACGGCGGTCCCGGTAGGCGTAGTTCAGCGAGTGAAGCGTCTGCTCCTTGGCCTTGCGGTACAGCCGCGAACGCTGGCCGCGGTAGCCGCTGGCCAGTTCGAGAGTTGCGCGACGCTTCTTCTGGGCGTTGACCGCCCGCTTGACGCGTGCCACGGGTCCATCCTGTCGATCTCAGGGGGCGAGGGGGACGCCCCGGGTGGTTACAGCAAGTTCTGCGGGATCAGATGCCGAGCAGGCGCTTGACGCGGCCGACCTCGGTCTTCGACACCTCGGTGGTGCCCTCGAGACGGCGGGTGACGCGGCTGGACTTCTTCTCCATGCGGTGGCGCCGGCCGGTCATCTGGCGGCGCAGCTTGCCCGAACCCGTCTTGCGGATCCGCTTGGACGTCCCGCTGTGGGTCTTCATCTTCGGCATTTCTGTCCTCTTTCGTGCGGCGGCTCACCGGAGAAACCGGTGAGCCGCTGACTCGTGCTGGTCGGCGCCTACGCCTCGGGGGCCTGCTCGGGGGCGGGCTCGGCCTTGGCCTTCGGCTTCACGTTCTTGTGCGGGGCCAGCACCATGATCATGTTGCGGCCGTCCTGCTTGGCCGACGACTCGACGAAGCCGAGCTCGGTGACGTCCTCGGCGAGCTTCTGCAGCAGCCGGTAGCCGAGCTCCGGCCGGGACTGCTCGCGGCCGCGGAACATGATCGTGACCTTGACCTTGTTGCCCGCCGCCAGGAAGCGCGACACGTGACCCTTCTTGGTCTCGTAGTCGTGCTGGTCGATCTTGGGGCGCAGCTTCTGTTCCTTGATGACGGTCAGCTGCTGGTTGCGCCGCGATTCGCGGGCCTTCTGCGCGCTCTCGTACTTGAACTTGCCGAAGTCCATGAGCTTGCACACCGGCGGGCGGGCCTGCGGCGCGACCTCGACGAGGTCGAGGTCGTTCTCCTGCGCCAGGCGCAGCGCATCCTCGATCCGGACGATGCCGACCTGTTCGCCGGCGGGTCCGACGAGACGGACCTCCGGCACCCGGATTCGGTCGTTGATGCGTGTCTCGGAGCTGATGGGGCCTCCTTGGTCCGAGGAATGTTTCCTGTTCTCGTTTCGACCTGGTGCCCACATAGCGAAGGCCCCGACACCGTCTCGGTGCGCGGGGCCCACTCTGTTTCCGATCGTGCCCCGGAGGACACTCCTTCACCCTGGACGGGTGAGACCGGACCCGGCCACCTGTACGGTGACGCGGGTGGGAGCGGGGCTCCACTTGCCGCCCCCGATCACTCGGGGGCTGGTCGCACGTGGAAGGGTACCAGACGTGTCAGAACAACCCTCCGAACAGCCCCCTTATTCCCCCGAAGCCCGCCACCTGGAGGACATCCCCAGCGTGGAGGTGATCAGCCGCGCGGCGGTGATGCTGCTGTCGGCCGGCGCCGAGCGGCTCGGCCTCGCCGACGCCGACCCGGCGACCTCCCCGCACCGCGACCTCGACGAAGCGCGGCGGCTGATCACCGCGCTCGCCGGGCTCGTGACCGCGTCTGCGGAGTACCTGGGCCTGCACGCCGGGCCGTTGCGGGATGGTCTGCAGTCGCTGCAGAAGGCGTTCCGGGAGGCTTCGGCCGTGCCGGACGAGCCCGGGCAGGGGCCTGGGGAGAAGTACACCGGCCCGGTCTACTGACCACCGGCTTCAAGCGCTCCAAGGCGGCCTTGGTTGCGTCTGACGCACCGAGGGCCGCCTTGGAGCGCTTGTGGACCAGCCTTCGCGACATCTAACATGTTAGATGTGAGTCTCTCGAAGGTCACCCGCCCGCTCCTCCGCGACGAGGCCTACGACCGGATCCGCCGGGCGATCGTCGACGGCACCCTGCCGCCCGGCACCCCCCTGCGCGACGGCGACCTCGCCGACCAGCTCGGGCTCTCGAAAGCTCCCGTCCGGGACGCCCTCCGCCGCCTCACCGACGACGGGCTCGTCGACCAGAAGCCCCAGAGCTACACGCGCGTCTCCGACGTCATGTCCCCCGACGTGCTCGACGCCCGCGAGATCGTCCGGGTGCTGCACGAGTTCGCCGTCCGCCAGGCCGCCGCGAAGTGCCGCCCGGCCGACATCGCCGCCATGCGGGCGGCCAACGACCGGTTCGCCGAAGCCATCGTGGCCCGGGACATCGCGGCCGCCGTGCAGGCGGACGACGAGCTGCACGACGTCCCGGTCCGGCTGGCCGGCAACGCCGCCGTCGCCGCGACCCTCGACCGCTACACCCCGCTGCTGCGCCGCCTCGAGCACGCCCGGTTCAGCTCGACGCTCGCCTGGAACTCCGTCGAGCGCCACACGAAGCTCATCGACGCGCTGGAGAAGCACGACACCGAAACCGCCGTCGCGGTGATCTCGACCATCTGGACCGAACTGCTGGAGGACCGATGACCCTCGCCGACTTCCCCCGCTACCCGCTGCTGTTCGGCCCGTCGCCGGTCCACCCGCTGGACCGACTGACCGCCCACCTCGGCGGCGCGCGGATCTGGGCCAAGCGCGAGGACGTGAACTCCGGCCTCGCGTTCGGCGGGAACAAGACCCGCAAGCTGGAGTACCTCGTCGCCGACGCACTCGAGCAGGGCGCCGACACGCTCGTCTCCATCGGCGGCGTCCAGTCCAACCACACCCGCCAGGTCGCCGCCGCCGCGGCGCGGGCCGGACTGAAGGCCGTGCTGGTGCAGGAAAGCTGGGTCGACTGGCACGACCCGCTCTACGACAAGGTCGGCAACATCCAGCTCTCGCGCATCCTCGGCGCCGACGTCCGGCTCGTCGAGGCCGGCTTCGGCATCGGCTTCAAGGAGGCGTGGGAGAACGCCGTCGCTGAGGTCGAAGAGCGCGGCGGGAAGCCCTACGCCATCCCGGCCGGCGCGTCGGACCACCGGCTCGGCGGGCTCGGCTTCGCGAACTGGATCGTGGAACTCGAGAAGCAGGAAGAAGAACTCGGTGTCTTCTTCGACACCGTCGTCGTCTGCTCGGTCACCGGCAGCACCCAGGGCGGGATGGTCGCCGGGACCGCGCTGAGCGGCAAGCCGCGCCGGATCCTCGGCATCGATGCGTCCGCCAAGCCCGCAGAAACACGGGAGCAGGTCACCCGCATCGCGCGCAACACCGCCGAACTGATCGGCGCCGGGGAAATCCCCGACGTCGAACTCGACGACCGCTACCACGCCGGGATCTACGGCATCCCGGACAAGTCCACAGTAGACGCCATCGAGACGTGCGCCCGGCTGGAAGGCATGATCACCGACCCGGTGTACGAGGGCAAGTCGATGGCCGGGCTCATCGACCTCGTCACGAACGGCGAGATTCCGCGCGATGCGAACGTCCTCTACGCCCACCTCGGCGGGCAGCCGGCCCTGAACGGCTACACGAGCGTCCTGGGCTGACCGCCCGCCGAAGGCTCAGTCCAGCACGCAGAGCACGTCGATCTCGACGAGCAGCTCGCCCGGGAGACCGACGTACACCGTCGTGCGGGCGGCGTGCGGCGCGTCGCCGATCAGCTCGTTGTAGACCTCGTTGAACGGCGCGAAGTGCGCGGTGTCGGTCAGGTACACCCGGACCATGATCGCGTCCGCGAGGCTCGAGCCCGCTTCCGCCAGCACGGCCTCGATGTTCTTGAACGTCTGCCGGGTCTGGCCCGCGACGTCGTCGCCGACGATCGCGCCGGTCGCCGGGTCGAAGGCGACCTGGCCGGCGACCTGCAGCAGGTTCCCCTTGCGGACGGCCTGCGAGAACTTCGCCGGCGGCTTCGGCGCGTTCTCGGTGGAAACTGCCGTCTTGCTCATCAGTGCCCCTTTCCGTTCTCCGTCCATCCGCTGTGGACGGAAGCTTCCTTCGTGGCGGCCCGCAGCTCGGGCACCAGCGCCAGCAGGCCGTCGTAATCGAGCAGCACCTTCGGCACCGACATCGACGCGGCGGCCAGCACCTCGCCGCCGGTCCCCCGGACCGGCGCCGCGATGCAGTGGATGAAGTCCTCGTGCTCGGCGTTGTCGACGGCGTACCCGCGCTGGGCCACACGCTCCAGCTCCGCCAGGTATTCCGCGGGCGTGGTGATCGTGTTCGGCGTCCGCACCGGGTATTCGATCGACCGCGCGATCTCCTCGCGGCGGGCCACGGGCATCGCGGCGACCAGCACCTTCCCCACCGCCGTGCAGTGCAGCGGCGCGCGCTTGCCGATGCGCGAGTACATCCGCACCGAGTGCCGGCCCTCGAACTTGTCGATGTAGACGACTTCGCCATCCTCGTAGCTGGCCAGGTGGACGGTGTGCCCGGTGCGCTCGTTGAGGGCGGCCAGCGCGGGGTGGGCGCTGCGCCGGACGTCGAAGGAGTCCAGGGCTTGGTTGGCGAGGTCGAACATGGCGCTGCCCAGCCGGTAATGCCGGGCACCTTCGCGGCGGACGAAGTGGTGCTGCTCGAGGGTGCGCAGCAGCCGCAGCACCGTCGACTTGTGCACGCCGATCTCGTCGGCGAGGTCGTCGAGGGTGCGCGCGTCCTGCGCGATCGAGGTCAGCAACGTCAGCGCGCGGTCCAAGCTCTGGCTCATGGGAGCACCACGCCCTCTCCGGTCAGCCGCACCGAACGCCACTCGTCCGGGTCCGCGTGCAGCAGGGTATCCACGACCTCCCGCGGCAGCGGCACCCCGACGTCGTCGTGCGTGAGCAGGGTGACCGCGGCCTGCAGGTGCCCCTGCCGCAGCCGTTCCAGTGGCGTGGCGCCGCGCAGGGTCGCGGCGAGGAACCCGGCGGCGAACGCGTCACCCGCACCGACCGGCTCGACGACGTCGACCTTCAGCGCGGGCGCGAACAGCGGCTCGCCCTCGACCAGTGTGGCGCCGCGCTCGCCGTGCTTGACCACGAGTGTGCGCGGCCCCGGCAGCAACGCCCGCAGCTGTTCCGGGTCGCCGGTTCCCCAGACCCGCTGGGCCTCGTCGTCGCCGGTCAGGACGATGTCGGCCTGCGCGGCCAGTTCGGCGAGCAGGCCGGGGTCGCGGCCGGCCCACAGCGCGGGCCGCAGGTTGACGTCGAACGAGATCAGCCGGTCGCCGCGGGGCAGGGCCAGCAGCGCCCGCACCAGGGCCAGGCAGCTGTCCGACAGCGCGGGCGTGATGCCGGACAGGTGCAGCACGCGGACGCCGTCGAGATCGAGCCGGTCCAGCAGCTCGGGCCCCATCCCGGACGCGGCCGAGCCCGCCCGGTAGTAGCGCACGGGACTGCCGCCGGCGCCGCTTTCCTTGACGTAGAGCCCGGTCGGGCGCAGCGGGTCGACGGAACACGCGCTGACGTCGACGCCGTGGGAGGCGACCTCGCGCAGCATCGCCCGGCCGAACGGGTCGTCGCCGACCGCGCTCACCCAGCCGCTGCGCACCCCGAGCGTCGGCAGGTTGCAGGCCACGTTCGATTCGGCGCCGCCGATGGTGCGCACCCAGTGCTTCACCTCGTCCGGCGGGCCGGGTTCGGCGGGCACGAACAGCGCCATCGTCTCGCCCACGCACAACACCTCGGGCCCGCTCGTCACTTTCCGTCTCCCTGCCCTTCACCCCGTTGACCTGTGGCGACCCGGATGCTACACCTATGACACTCAAAATGCGCAACAGTCGTTGCAAGATACGCAACACTGCACCATTCGCAACACAGAGGTCGCCGCCGATGAACCCTTGCCAGATGGACCCCGCCGCGCTCGCCGCCCTCCGCCAGGAGCGGATCGACTGGCGCTTCCGCTCGGCCGCTCCCGCGCTGTCCGGGCTCACGCTGGACGAGGCCGCGGACCGCAGGCTGAACCTGTTCACCGACGGGTTCTTCGCGCCCTTCGTCGTCCTGGACGAAGACGCGCTCGAACACAACCTGCGGACGATGGCCGCGTGGTGCGCCGCCCGGGGTGTGGTGCTCGCGCCACACGGCAAGACGACCATGGCACCGCAGCTGTTCGCGCGCCAGATCGAGCACGGCGCGTGGGGTGTGACCTGCGCGAACGCCGGTCACCTCCGGATCTACCGCGCCTTCGGGGTCTCGCGGATCCTGCTGGCCAACCAGTTCCTCGACCCGTCGGGCCTGCGCTGGCTGGCCGCCGAGCTGGCGGCGGATCCGGCGTTCGAGTTCGTCTGCTGGGCCGACTCGGTCCGCGGGGTCGAGCTGATGACCGCGGCCCTCGAAGGGGCCGAACGCCCGGTGGACGTCCTGGTCGAGCTGGGCGCCGACGGCGGCCGCACCGGCGTCCGCGACACCGCCACCGCGCTGGCGATCGCCGAAGCGGTCCACGCGAGCCCGGCGCTGCGCCTGCGCGGCACCGGCGGCTACGAAGGCGCGTTGTCGCACGACACCGACGAAGCCGCGCTCGCCAAGATCAGTTCCTATGTGGACGGCCTGCGCGACCTGGCGATCTCGTTCGCGGACAAGGGACTCCTGAACGGGCAGATCATCGTCACCGCCGGCGGCAGCGCCTACTTCGACCAGGTCGCGAACGAGCTGCCGAAGCCGTGGCCGGACGGTCTCGACGTGCTGCCGGTGCTGCGCAGCGGCGCCTACCTCACCCACGACGACGGCTTCTACCGCCAGATCTCCCCGCTCGGCGACCACCCGCGCATCGACGGCGTCGACTCCTTCCGGCCCGCGCTGCGAGCGTGGGCTCAGGTGACGTCGAAGCCGTCGGACGAGCTCGCGCTGCTCACCCTCGGCAAGCGGGACGCGTCCTTCGACGAGGGCATGCCCGAGCCGCAGCTGCGCCGGACGCCGGACGGCCCCGCCGACCCCCTCGAAGGCCACGTCGTCGCGAAGATGAACGACCAGCACGCGTTCCTCACGCTGCCGCCGGGCTCGCCGGTCGAGGTCGGCGACTGGATCGGGCTCGGCCTCTCGCACCCGTGCACGGTGTTCGACAAGTGGCCGCTGCTGCCGGTGACCGCGGCCGACGGCGAAACCGTCGTCGACTACGTCCGGACGTGGTTCTGATGGACGTCGTCGTCCGGAACGCGCTGGTCGCCGACGGCACCGGTGCGCCGCTCGCCCGCCACGACGTCGGCATCACCGACGGGAGGATCGCGGACGTCGCCGCCCCTGGCTCGCTCACCGGCGGCCGGACCGTCGACGCCGACGGGCTCGTGCTCGCACCCGGGTTCATCGACATGCACTCGCACTCCGACCTGCAGCTGCTGGCCAACCCGGAGCACCCGGCGAAGATCACCCAGGGCGTGACGACCGAGGTCCTCGGCCAGGACGGCCTCTCGTACGCGCCGGTCGACGACGTCGTGCTCGACGCCCTGCGGCAGCAGCTCGCGGGCTGGAACGACGACCCGGCGGGGTTCGACTGGAACTGGCGGTCCGTCGGTGAGTACCTCGACCGGCTGGACCGGGGCATCGCCGTCAACGCCGCCTACCTCGTGCCGCAGGGCACGGTCCGGATGCTCGCCGTCGGCTGGGACGACCGCCCGGCCACGGAGGCCGAGCTGGACCGAATGAAGGAACTGGTGGCGACCGGTCTGCGCGAAGGCGCGATGGGGATGTCGTCCGGCCTCACCTACACGCCCGGGATGTACGCGGAGACGAGCGAGCTGGTCGAGCTGTGCCGGGTGGTCGGCGAGCTGGGCGGGTTCTACAGCCCGCACCACCGCAGCTACGGCAAGGGCGCCCTCGAAGCCTTCGCCGAGATGATCGACGTCTCGCGAAGGTCGGGCTGCCCCCTGCACCTGGCCCACGCGACGATGAACTTCTCGGTCAACAAGGGCAAGGCGCCCGACCTGCTGAAGCTGCTGGACGACGCCCTCGCCGACGGCTGCGACATCTCCCTCGACACGTATCCGTACCTGCCGGGCGCGACCTACCTGAGCGCGCTGCTACCGAGCTGGGCCACCGAAGGCGGGCTGGACGCCACCCTCGCTCGGCTGTCCGATGTGGACGAGCGTGAGCGGATCCGCGCCGAGATCGAAGAGTCCGGTTCGGACGGTGCGCACGGCGTCCCGATCGATTGGGACGCCATCGAAATCAACGGCGTCCGCAACGAGGACAACGCCCATCTCGTCGGACACAGCGTTGCCGCGTCGGCGCGCACGCACGGCATCGAACCGGCGAAGCTGTACTTCGACACCCTGCTCGACGAACGGCTCGGGACGTCGTGCCTGATGCACGTCGGGCACGAAGAGAACGTCCAGGCCATCATGCGGCACGCCACGCACACCGGCGGCAGCGACGGGCTGCTCGTCGGCGCCCGGCCGCACCCGCGGGCCTGGGGCACGTTCCCCCGCTACCTGGCCCGGTACGTCCGCGAACTGGGCGTGCTGGACCTCGCCGAGTGCGTCGCCCACCTGACCGGGCGGGCCGCGCGGCGGCTGCGGCTGGCCGACCGCGGCCTGGTCCGCGCCGGGTACGCCGCCGACCTGGTGCTGTTCGACCCCGAAACGATCACCGACACCGCCACCTTCGACGATCCCCGGCAGCCTGCCGCCGGGATCACCCACGTCTTCGTCAACGGCGTCGCCGCCCTCGACGACGGAAGTCCCACCGGCGCCCTCGCCGGACACTCCCTGCGCAACCCCCGGAGAGCCGCATGATCCACTGGCTGCAACACACCACGGGCGGGCTGCTGACGCTCGCCGCCGTCTCGATCGCCGTCCTGCTGGTGCTGATCATCAAGCTGAAGCTGGAGCCGTTCATCGCGCTGATCGTCGTCGGCCTGCTGACGGCGCTGGCCGCCGGCCTGCCCGTCGGGACGATCGTCGGCTCGGCCCAGAAGGCGTCGGACTCCCTGCTGGAAAAGGGGTTCGGCAGCATCCTCGGGCACATCACGGCGATCATCGGCCTCGGCACGATCCTCGGCTCGATCCTGGAACGCTCGGGCGGCGCGAAGGTGCTGACCGGGGCGCTGCTGCGGTCGTTCGGCGAGAAGCGGGCGCCGCTGGCCATGGGTGTCGCCGGGTTCGTCTTCGGCATCCCGGTGTTCTTCGACATCGGCATCTTCGTGCTGGCCCCGCTGGTCTACGTCGCCGCGAAGCAGGGCGGCAAGTCGCTGGTGCTGTACGCGATGCCGCTGCTGGCCGGCCTGTCGATCACGCACGCCTTCCTGCCGCCGCACCCCGGTCCGGTGGCCGCCGCCGGGCTGCTGCACGTCGAGCTGGGCTGGATCATCCTGATGGGCCTGGCCTGCGGGATCCCGGCGTTCCTCATCGGTGGCGTGCTCTATTCGACGTGGATCGGCAAGCGCATCACGGTCGAGGTGCCCGAGGACATGGTGTTCGCCGAAGAGGAGGGCGAGCGCGAGGAGAACCCGCCGTCGCTGGGCCTGGTCGCGGCGATCATCGCCGTGCCGCTGGTGCTGATCCTGGCCGGCACGTTCGGCAGCATCTGGCTGCCGAAGGGGTCCGCGCTCGCCGGTGTCGCCGCGTTCGTCGGGACGCCCGCGGTCGCGCTGACCGTCGCCGTGCTGCTCGCGTCCTGGCTGCTGGGCCTGCGGCGCGGGTTCACCGGCAAGGACCTCAACGAGCTGGCCGCCAAGTCGCTGCGGCCGGTGGCGATGATCCTGCTGGTCGTCGGCGCGGGCGCGTTCTTCGGCGCGGTGCTGTCGGCGACCGGGATCGGCAAGGCCGTGGCCGACTCGCTGCACGACGCCGGGCTGCCGGTGCTGCTCGCGGCGTACGTCATCAGCTGCGGCATGCGGATCGCGCAGGGCTCGGCCACCGTCGCCATCGTGACCACCAGCGGCATCATCGCGCCGACCGTGGCCCAGCTCGGATATTCGCAGATCCAGCTCGCCCTGCTGGTGATGGCGATCTCGGCCGGTTCGATCATCGCCTCGCACGTCAACGACGGCGGCTTCTGGATCGTTTCGCGGTACTTCAACCTGACCGTGCCGCAGACGCTGAAGTCCTGGACCGCGCTGGAAACCGTGCTTTCCCTTTCGGGATTCGGGGTTTCGGCATTGCTCATGGCCGTGGTCTAGACCATACTGGAGCCTGTCACCGCCGAAACCCGTTGGGAGACAAAGACGATGACCGGACTCACCCGTCGTACGTTCCTCGGCGCTGCGGCCGGCGCGGGCGCCGCCACCGTTCTCGGCAGCCAGGTCGCGTCGGCCGCCACCACGCCGAAAGGCTGCTTCGCCGGAGGAACCGTGTACATCGGCAGTTACACCAGCGGGGCGACCGGGCACGGGCTCGACGTCACGAGCCGGTCCGGCGCCGCGCTGAACCCCGTCCGCACGGTGCCCGGCATCACCGACACCTCCTGGTTCGACCGCGGTGCCGACGGCAAGACGCTGTACGTGACCAACGAAGGCGACCCGAACGGGTACGTCTCGGCGCTGAACATCGCCGACCCCGCGAACCCGAAGCTGCTCAACAAGGTTTCGTCCAAGGGTGGTGCACCGACGCACCTCAGCGTGCACTCGAGCGGGAAGTACGTGCTGGCCGCGAACTACAGCTCGGGCAGCGTCGTCGTGCTGCCGATCCTGGCCGGCGGCAAGCTCGGCGCGGCCACGGACCTCGTCACCCACCACGGCGCCGAGCGGGACGCGCACGCGCACCAGGTCGTCAACGACCCGACCGGCCGCTGGGTGCTGGCGGTCGACCTCGGCGCCGACTCGGTGTACGTCTACGGCTTCGCCGCCGGGAAGCTTTCGCTGCACCAGCAGCTGAAGCTGCCCTCGGGTGCGGGGCCGCGGCACCTCGCGTTCGACCGCACCGGGAAGTTCGCCTACATCCTCGGCGAGCTGCGGGCGGAGGTGACGGTGGCGAGCTGGGACGCGGCCGCCGGGAAGCTGACGGCGCTCTCGGTCGTCCCGGCCGTGCCCGCCGGGAGCACCGGCGAGCTGTACCCGGGCGAAATCATCCTGTCGCGGGACGGGAAGTTCGCCTACGCCACCGTCCGCGGCCCCAACACGCTGGCCACCTTCTCCGTTTCCGCCGCCTCGCTGAAGCTGGTGTCGACCGTGCCGACCGGCGGCAACTGGCCGCGGCACGTGGCGCTCGACCCCACCGAAGGCTGGTTCTACGTCTCGAACCAGCGCTCCGGCACCGTCACCTGGCTGCCGCGCGACCCGGCCACCGGCCTGCCCGGCGCGGTCGCCGGGAGCCTCGCCGTCGGCAGCGTCAACTCCGTCTACTTCGCCTCGTGAGTGCGTAACAGTGTTAGAACACTGTTACGCACTCACGAGGGTATCCACGGGAGGTTCCTCATGAGACTGCGCCGCACCCTGCCCGTCGTCGCCGGGCTGGCCCTGCTGGCCGGCTGCGCCCCCACCCAGTCCGCCCCCGCGGGCGGCGGCGGGGACGACAAGACCGGCACCGTCCGCGTCTGGCTGTTCGACGAAGCCAACCGCGCGCCCAAGGAGGCCGCGGTCAAGGAGGCGATCACCGAGTTCAAGGCGGCCCACCAGGGCGTCGAGGTCGACGTCCAGTGGGTGCCGGTCGAAGGCCGCGCCGACAAGTTCTCGGGTGCCTTCAACGACCCGGCCAACGCCCCGGACGTCGCCGAGTTCGGCAACACCGACGTCTCCAACTACGCGGCCACCGGCGCGCTGGCCGACCTGACCGGGGACCTCGCGGCGTGGCCCGAGGGCAAGGACCTCATCCCGACCGTGCTGGACACTGCGAAATCCGGCGGCCAGACCTACGGCCTGCCCTGGTACACCGGCATCCGCGCGCTCTACTACCGCACCGACGTCTTCACCGAGCTCGGCCTCAAGCCCCCGGCGACGCTGGCCGAGCTGACCGACACCGCCCGCCGGATCCGGGCGGCCAAGCCGGACCTCTACGGCATTTCCGTCGGCGGCAAGTACACCTACGCGATGCTGCCCTTCCTCTGGGCCAACGGCGGGGAGCTGGCGCAGGAGCAGGGCGGCAAGTGGACGTCGGCGGTCACCGGTGAGCAGGCCAAGGCCGGCGTCACGCAGTACGCGAACCTGCTCAAGGACGACATCTGCCCGCCGGCGCAGTGCGCGAACCTGACCGGCACGCAGAGCGTCACGGCGTTCGCCGGCGGCAAGGCCGGGATGACGATCGGCGGCGACTTCAACCGCAAGGCCGTCGAGCAGGGCGCGGTGAAGGGCAAGTACGCCGTCGTGCCGATCCCGGGAACCACCGCGGGCAGCACCGCGCCCGCGTTCGCCGGCGGCAACCTGCTGGGCGTGTTCAAGGCGAGCAAGCACCGCAGCCTGGCGCTGCAGTTCGTCGAGCTGCTCGGCGGCGCGAAGTACCAGGAGAAGATGTACACCGCGATGGGCAACCTGCCGACGCTGGGCAGCGTGCAGCAGAAGCTGGCCGCGAACGACCCGTTCCTCAAGCCGTTCGTCGACACGCTCAAGGCGGGCACGAAGTTCGTCCCGGCGACTCCGGCGTGGTCGAAGATCGACAGCCAGAACGTGCTGCCGACGGCCGTGCAGCAGATCGCCACCGGCGGCAAGGACCCGGCGGCGGCTCTGGCCGACGCGGCCGCCGCGATGAACAAGGCCTTCGGCTAGTGGTGACGCTCCAGGAGTCCCCTCCCGTCGCGGCGCCCGCGCGGCGGCCGCGGCGGAAGGGGGACGGCCGGGCCGCCGCGCTCTACCTCGCCCCGGCGGGCATCCTGCTCGCCGCGCTGCTGGCCTACCCGATCTACCAGCTCATCCTGATTTCGTTCTACGACTACGGCCAGCCGCAGGCCGCAGGCAACGCGCCACTGGTGTTCCTCGGCTTCGCGAACTACGCGGACCTGCTGTCGCAAGCGCAGTTCTGGACCGTGCTCGGCAAGACCGTCGGGTTCGCCGCGGCCTGCGTCGTCGGTTCGCTCATCGTCGGCACCGGACTCGCGGTGCTGGCTTCGCGGGTGCGCTCGCTGCCGCGGATGCTGCTGTTCCTGGCCGCGCTGGGTGCCTGGTCGACCCCGGCGATCGCGGGCTCCTACGTCTGGCTGTTCCTCTTCGACACCGACTTCGGCCTGGTCAACGAGGTGCTGTCGGGCCTGGGCCTGCCGTTCGAGCACCACTCGTGGACGTTCGGCACGCTCGGCGCGTTCGGGCTGGTCGCGGCCGAGGTGATCTGGTGCTCGTTCCCCTTCGTGCTGGTCACCATGTACGCCGGGATCAAGGGCGTCCCGGACGAGGTGCTTGAGGCGGCGTCGCTCGACGGCGCGTCGGCCTGGCGCACGACGTGGACGATCGTGCTGCCCATGGTGCGGCCGCTGCTGATGATCGCCACCGTCCAGTGCATCATCTGGGACTTCAAGGTGTTCACCCAGATCTACGTGATGACCAACGGCGGCGGCGTGGCCGGGCGCAACCTGGTCCTCAACGTGTATGCGTACCAACAGGCTTTCGCCGGGCAGGAGTACGGCCTCGGCTCGGCGATCGGAGTCGTGATGACGCTGTTGCTGCTGTCGGTCACCGGGCTGTACGTCCGGACGCAACGCCGGAGTGCGGCATGGCTGTGAAACGCCCTGGGCGGCTGATCGCCGAAGTCGTCACCGTCGTGATCGCCGGGATCGTCGCGTTCCCGCTGTACTGGATGGTGCTGTCGGCGGTGAAGCCGGCGGGCGAGATCCAGTCGGCTTCACCGAAGCCGTGGACGCTGAATCCGTCGTTCGACAGCTTTTCGCGCGTGCTCACCGTGTCGGGCTTCGGGCGGTACTTCATCAACAGCCTGGTCGTCGCCCTGGTCGTCGTGGCGTTGTCGCTGCTGCTGTCCTTCCTGTCGGCGGTGGCTCTGACACGGTTTCGCTTCCGCGGGCGCACGGTGCTGCTGGTGATGACGCTGGTCGCCCAGATGGTGCCGGTGGAGGCGCTGACCATCCCGCTGTTCTTCCTGATGCGATCCCTCGGCGGGGCGGTACCGGCGCTCGGGCTCAACGAACTGGGTTCGCTGGTGCTGGTCCACCTGGCGTTCAGCCTGCCGTTCGCGATCTGGATGCTGCGGGGCTTCGTCGCCGCGGTGCCGGTGGAACTCGAAGAGGCAGCGAAGCTCGACGGCGCGTCGCGGGTGCGGTTCACCTGGCAGATCCTGTTCCCGCTGGTGGCGCCCGGGCTCGTGGCGGTGAGTGTGCTCGCGTTCATCCACGCCTGGAACGACTTCCTGTTCGCCAAGACGTTCATCGTGTCCAAGACCGAGAACCAGACGCTGCCGCAGGCGATCCTGGTGTTCTTCAAACCGGAGGACACCGACTGGGGCGCGGTGATGGCGTCGTCGACGCTGATGACGATCCCGGTGCTGGTGTTCTTCGTCCTCGTCCAACGACGGCTGGTGTCCGGCATGGCCGGCGCCGTGAAGGGCTGACATGGCTTTCGACACCCTGCTCCCCCGTCCGGTCTCGGTGACCCCCGCGCCGGGTTCCTGCCCGTGGCCGTCCACAGTGGACGTCCGGCCTGCTTCGCTGCCGCCGGAGGGGTACCGGCTCTCGATTTCCCCGTCCGGTGTCGTCCTGGAGGTCGCGGACGCCGCCGGCGAGGTCTACGGGCGGGAGACGCTGCGGCAGCTGGCGGGCCCGGCCGCGTTCCGGGCGGCCGGGTTCACGCCGTCGTCGCTGCCCTGCGGGGTCGTCGAGGACCACCCGCGGTTCGGGTGGCGCGGCTGCCTGCTCGACGTCGCCCGGCACTTCCGGACCAAGGCGGAGGTGCTGCGGTTCGTCGACCTGCTGGCCGCGCACAAGCTGAACGTGCTGAACCTGCACCTCACCGACGACCAGGGCTGGCGGTTCGAGGTTCCGGCGTTCCCCCGGCTGACCTCGGTGGGCGGCTGGCGGCCGTCGTCGATGGTCGGCAGCGGGGGCGCGCAGGACGGCCGGCCGCACGGCGGGTTCTACACGGGTGACGACCTGCGGGAGATCGTCGCCTACGCCGCTTCGCGGGCTGTCACGGTGGTGCCCGAGATCGATATCCCGGGACACGCGCGAGCGGCGCTGGCGGCTTATCCCTCCTTGGGTGACTCTTCGTCCTACGAAGTCTGGGACTCCTGGGGCATCAGCACTTCGCTGCTTTCGCCCAGCTCGTCCACTTTGGACTTCTTCCGGCAGGTGTTCGACCACCTGCTGGAGATCTTCCCGTCCCCGGTGATCGCACTGGGCGGCGACGAGACGCCGGGCGCCACCGACGAGCACCGCAAGTTCGTCCGCCTGCTGGCCGAGCACCTGGTGGCGCGCGGGCGGACGCCGATGGGCTGGGACGAGGTCCTCGACATCGACGGTCTCCCCCCGATGGTGATCGGCGCCTGGCGCAACGAAGACGCGGGCGTGCGGGCGGCTTCGGCGGGGCACGACGTGGTGATGTGCCCGGAGCAGCACGTCTACCTCGACCACCGGCAGTCCGCGGACCCCGGCGAGCCGATCCCGGTGGGGTGGGTCCACACGCTGGAGGACGTGTACGCGTATTCGCCGGCGCTGGAGGGCCCGCGACTGCGCGGCGTTCAGGCCCAGGTGTGGAGCGAGCACCTGGACAGCGTCCGGCGGGTGGACTACATGGCTTTCCCGCGGCTGTCGGCGTTCGCGGAGGTGGCCTGGAGTTCCGGGCCGCGGGACTACACGGAGTTCCTGCCACGGCTGCGCGACCACCATCTGCCGCGGCTGGATGCGCTCGGGGTGGAGTACCGGCCGCTGGACGGGCCGCACCCCTGGCAGACCCGGCCGGGGGTGCCGGGCCGGCCGCGCTAGCCGTGCCACAGTGCCGCCCACTGGCTGGGGCTGAGGTCGCGCGGCAGGGCCGACGGCGGGATCCCGGCGGCCTTCAGGGCGGCGCGCCGTCGTTTCGGGAGGATCTCGCCGATCCCGCGGCCGCGTCCGGTGAAGACCGCGCGGACGAACTGTTCGTAGTCCGCGCGCTCGGCCGGATCGACGAGCGGTTCACGCCGCCGGACGACGGTCAGGAGTCCGCCGTCGACGCCGGGTTTCGGCCGGAAGGCGTCGGCCGGGACGCGGCCGTGCAGGGCGAAGCCGAACCAGGGCGCGGTCTGGGCGGTCAGCATGGTGCGGCCGCCGACGCCCGCGCGTTTGCGGGCCACCTCCCACTGGGTGAGGAGGATCGCGTCGTTCCAGCTGCCGTCGGTGAGCAGCCGCCGCAGGATCGGGGTGGTGAGGTGGAACGGCAGGTTGCCGACGACGACCGGCCGGTCCAGCGGGATCCGCAGGGCATCGCCCTGAACCACGGACACCGACGGCAGCCGGCGCCGCAGCCGGCGCACCCGGTGCTCGTCGAGGTCGACGGCCCGGACGTCACGGCCGAGCGCCGCGAGCTGCCGGGTGATCGCGCCATCGCCGGCGCCGATCTCGAGGATCGGGCCTTCGGTCCGACGCACGAGCCGGACGATCGTGTGGATGGTGGCGGGGTGGTGCAGGAAGTTCTGGCCGAGCTCATGGCGGCCGCCATGGACGGAGCGGGACAAGGGAGGCACTCCAGACTTACGGAATGGAGCACCCGGGGATGGTCACTCGACCGCCTCCGGGTGCCGGGGCATCCGGAAGTACGGCGCGATCGGATCTTCAGCGAGACGCGCCGTCAGGCGCGGCGGGGCCGCTGAGTCTTACGCCCGCAGGCGGGCATCCACAATGTTCCCATGGGCGCGGACTTTACAAGCCCGCGGTCACTGCGGCGACCGATTTACGGCAGCGTCACCGTGACGGGGGGTCGGCCGGCCGTCGTCACAATCGCGGCTTCGGGGTGGTGGACGCTGAACTGCCAGTCGACTCGGGGTACCCCGACTTGTAGCGACCGACCTCGCCGGAAACTCCCCCGCCCTCCCTGGGGGGCGTCCCCAAGTCCAGTCTATCGGCCGCCGCCGACAAACCCGGCCGGCAACCGGTCAGCGGGCGCAGTAGTCCACAGCCGCCGCCGGATGGGGACAGCTCACGGCAGCAGCGTCACCGTGACCGACTTCGCCGGGCCCACGTTCCCCGCCGCATCGATCGACCGGTACTCGATCCGGTGCATGCCATACCCCGGCTTCCGCTCCGAGAACGGCGACACCGTCAGCCCGCCGTCGCCCAGGTTGCCGTACGCCAGCCTGTCGATCTCCGTGCCCCGCGGCGTGAACAGGTACGGCGCGTTCGGGTCCGTCGGCCAGCCGTAGTACTTGTGCCAGCCGTCGCCGTCGACGCGGAACTCCGGCATTCCGTCGGGCGAGGACAGCCGCATCGTGAACGAACCGTGGTACACCGTTCCCGGGGGCAGCTCCGCTGTCGTCGCCGGGCCGGTCGCGTCCACCGTCCACGTCACCGTCGTGCCGCCGGTTGTCGCCGTGAGCCGGTGGGAGCCGCGGGGTGCGTCGAGGGCGAAGTCGGGGCCCGTTCCGGCGAAGCGGCCGTCGAGCGTCCACCGGACCTGCGGGATCGAGCCGGTCGGCTCGCCGGTTTCGACGTACACCACGTCGTGGCCGCCGACCGGGCGTGAGGTCGGCGTCGAGGCCACCACCGCCGGGCCACCCGCCGGGGGTGTGACCACCGACGTGTCGACCGTCCAGGTGCGCGTCGCGGCGGGCCGGACCGCCGGGTCGCGGACGAACGGCGTTGGGTCGGTCACTGTGGCCGTCAACGTGTGGCGGCCGGGCCGGACGTGCGCGGTCCGCAGGTCGACCGCCTCGCGGCCGGGCAGCGCCACGCCGTCGAGGGTCCAGCGGATGTCCAGCCGGTGGCTCGCCGGGTGCATCGGCCGCACCCACACGACACGGTCGGCGCCGATCGTCCCCGCCGGGGTGCCGCCCGCGATGAGCGGGACCTTCGCCGCGATCCGCTGCGTCATCCGCTCGCGGCCGACCTGGTCGAACGCGTACCCGAGCGTCTTCATCATCGAGTGCTCGCTCGGCCGCCAGACCCCGGTCTGGGTGTACAGGCCGCCTTCGAAACGGCCGATCCGGCCACCGGACTCGCTCGGCTCGCCCAGCCAGCGCCACCACTTCGCGTGCTGGGCACGCATCTGCGGCTCGGTGAGCAACGTGTGGTGGACCGAGTCGGGCTCGCCGCCTTCATACGCGCCACCGGGGACATTGCGCGCGTAGTAGTCGTACTCGTCGTCGAGGCCGCCGAGGGAATGGCCGAGCTCGTGCGGCGAGATCAGCGCGGACAGGGCGTTCCCGCCGGACGCCGTCGCGTAGGTGCCACCCGCGCCGCCGTACGTGGCGCTGTTGCCCAGCGCCAGGATCTGGCGGTTCGCGCGAGTCGTGCCGGACACGAGATCGGCGTACCGCTGGGCGGCCGCGTCGTCGACGGTCAGCAGCCGCTGGACGCTCTGCGGGTTGCAGCCGCCCCAGAACCCCATGTTCAGCGGGGTGTCCCGCTTCGGCGCGTCGAGGCCGGGATCACAGTCCACACCGGACTCGGGCGAGGCGATCGAGACGGCGTAGACGTTGAAGTAGCTGCGGTAGGACTTGAACGGCTCGAGCGACCACAGGGTGCTGACGTGCCGCTCGACGTCGGCGAAGAACTTCGGCTGCTCGGCGGCGGTGTAGCCGTCCCCGAGCACGACGAGGTTGAACCGCTGGGCGACCGGCCCGGTGACCTGCACCTCGGTGACGGTGGCCGTGGGCTCGGCCGCCTGCGCCGGGGCGGCCGTTCCCAGGGCAAGCACGAACGCTGCGACGAACCCGGCCCACTTCCGCATGGCGGCACTCCCCTGGTCGGTGATCTTCTCGGTCTACCGCACCGGAAGCGGCACGGGAACCGCCAGAAGTCGGCTGCCGCAGAGTATAGGCCGTTATACGCGAGTCAGGCGGTACCAGACCTCCGGGCGCCCGACCTGGCCGTAGTGCGGCTCGCGGTGAGCCATCCCGTTGTCCGCCAAGTACTCCAGGTACCTCCGGGCCGTCACGCGGGAGGCACCGATCGCCGAAGCCGCCGCGCCCGCGGAAAGTCCTTCCGCCGCGCCGGAAAGGGCGTCGGTGATCGCCTCCAGCGTCTGGACGCTCATCCCCTTGGGCAACGGCGGCTGCTCGGTCGTGCGCAGCGCGCCGAGGGCGCGGTCGATCTCCGCCTGGCCGGTGACCTCGCCGGACGCGTCGCGGAATTCCGCGTAGCGCTCGAGCTTTTCGCGCAGCGTCGCGAAGGTGAAGGGCTTGAGCAGGTACTGCACCACCCCGACCGACACCGCCGCCTTCACCAGACCGAGGTCGCGCGCCGACGTCACGGCGATGACGTCGATCGGCAGGCCGGCCGCGCGCAGGGACCGGCAGACCGCCAGGCCGTGCGTGTCCGGCAGGTAGAAATCCAGCAGCACCAGGTCGACCGGCTCGCGCTCGCAGAACCGCAGTGCCTCGCCGCCGGAGTGGACCACGCCGGCCACGGCGAACCCGGGGAGCCGCTCGACGTACACGCGGTGGGCCTCGGCGGCCACCGGCTCGTCCTCGACGACCAGCACGCGGATCACCGGGCCACCGCCTGCCGCGGCAGCCGCACGGTGAACACCGCGCCCTCGTCCCGTCCGATGTCGACCGTGCCGCCGTAGCGGCGCACCGCCTGCCCGACGAGCGCGAGACCGAGCCCGTGGCCGTCCTCCGCCTTCGTCGACCACCCGCGCCGGAACACGTCGGCGTCCTCGGGCACCCCGGGGCCGTTGTCGGCCACGCGCAGCAGCAGGCCGTCCTCGTCGGAGCGGGCGGTGACGACGACCTTCGGGTGCCCGGTGCCGCGCACGGCCGCGTCGAGGCCGTTGTCGATCAGGTTCCCCAGGATGGTCACCAGGTCCCGGGCCTCGATCCCGAGCGAGACGTCGTCGATGACGGTGTCCGGGGTGACCGTCAGCTCGACCCCGCGCTCGCTCGCCTCGGCCGCCTTGCCCAGCAGCAGCGCGGCGAGCACCGGCTCGGCGACGGCACCGACGACCCGGTCGGTCAGCTCCTGGGCGAACGCCAGCTCCGCCGTGGCAAACTCGACGGCCTGCTCGGGTTTGCCGATCTCCACGAGGGAAACGACCGTGTGCAGCCGGTTCGCCGCCTCGTGCGCCTGCGACCGCAGCGCCTCGGCGAGACCGCGGGCGGTGGTCAGCTCGCCGGTCAGCGACTGCAGTTCGGTGTGGTCGCGCAGGACGACGACGGTGCCCTGCGCCCGCCCGCCCGAGCGGACTGCGTTCGTGCTGACCAGCAGCACGCGGGAGTCCGTCAAGTGCAGTTCCTCCGCCCGGTTCTCCGCCGACGTGAACGCCTCGGCCAGCCCGTCCGGCAGGCCCAGCGTCGCCAGGTCGCGGCCGACCGGGTCGGTGTCGAGGCCGAGGAGCGTGCGGGCGCCGTCGTTGCAGAGGCCGATCCGCCCGTCACGGCCGACGAGCAGCACGCCTTCGCGGACCGAGTGCAGCACGGCCTCGTGGTACTCGAAGAGGTTGCTCAGCTCGTCCGGCGCGACACCCCGGGTCTGGCGCCGCAACCGGGCGCTGATCAGCCAGCCGCCCAGCGCCCCGACCAGCAGGACCGCGCCCGCCACGCCGAACAGCGGCCACAGCCGTTCGCGCAGCTCGGCCGAGATCGCCGCGACCTTGATCCCGACCGCGACCAGCGCGACGACCCGGTGGCCGGCGTCGAACACCGGGACGACCGTGCGCACCGACGGGCCGAGTGAGCCGGTGTAGGTCTCGGTGAGGTCGTGGCCCTGCTGGGCCTGGGCGATGGTCCCGATGTAGCGCTGCCCGATCAGCGCCGGGGTCGGGTGGGTGTAGCGGATCCCGGCGGGGCTCATGATCGTGATGAAGTCGACGTCGGTGTCGTCCTGCACGCGCAGCGCGAACGGCTGCAGCGTGGCGCTCGGGTCCGGCGTGGTCACCGCGGCGACGACGGTCGGCGCGTCGGCGACGGTCCGGGCGATCGCGCTCACCTGATCCTCGGCGTTCTGCTCGACCGCGTGCCGCGCGTCCAGCCAGGCGAAGGTGATCCCGGCGCCGGCCAGCACGCAGAGCACCGCCAGCTGCAGCACGAGCAGCTGGCGCGCCAGGCTCCAACGGGACCGCACGGTCGGGGGCACCTCCTCATACCAGCACATCGCGCGGGCGGCTGTCCGAACGGGACGGTGCGATCATCACACGAACTCAATGAACACAAGTGAGCCGGATCACCGGACTCGGCCTACAGTGTGCCGCAACCCGAACACCCCTAGCTGGAGGCAACGGTGCCTACACCGACCCCCGACGCGGCGCCGCGCCGCCGCGACAAGACCCACTACCTGTACCTGGCCGTGATCGTCGCGGTCCTGCTCGGGATCCTGGTGGGCTTTCTCTTCCCCGGTTTCGCCAAGGGCCTCAAGCCGCTGGGCGACGGGTTCGTCAACCTGATCAAGATGATGATCTCGCCGATCATCTTCTGCACCATCGTGATCGGTGTCGGCTCGGTCGCTAAGGCGGCGAAGGTCGGCAAGGTCGGCATCATGGCGCTGGTCTACTTCATCGTGATGTCGACGTTCGCGCTCGCCATCGGCCTGGTCGTCGGCAACCTGCTGCACCCGGGCGAGGGGCTGCACCTCAACCCCGCCGACGTGAAGAGCGTCCAGAAGTCCGCCACCGGCGCCGACGGCCCGGTCGACTTCCTGCTCCACATCATCCCGAAGACGCTCGTGTCCGCCTTCACCGAGGGCCAGGTCCTGCAGACGCTGCTCGTCGCGCTGCTCGTCGGCTTCGCGCTGCAGAAGCTGGGACCGAAGGGCGCGCCGATCCTGCGCGGTGTCGAGCACATCCAGCGGCTGGTGTTCCGCATCCTGGCGATGATCATGTGGGCCGCGCCGATCGGTGCGTTCGGCGCGATCGCCGCGGTGGTCGGCGCGACCGGCTGGGCGGCGCTGAAGAGCCTCGCCGTGATCATGATCGGCTTCTACGCGACCTGCCTGGTGTTCGTGTTCGTCGTCCTCGGCCTGGTGCTGTGGCTCGGCGCGCGGGTGAACATCTGGCACCTGCTGCGCTACCTCGGCCGCGAGTTCCTGCTGATCCTCTCGACGTCGTCGTCGGAATCGGCGCTGCCGCGGCTGATCGCGAAGATGGAGCACCTCGGGGTCGGCAAGTCGGTCGTCGGCATCACCGTGCCGACCGGGTACTCGTTCAACCTGGACGGCACGGCGATCTACCTGACCATGGCGACGTTGTTCATCGCCGCGGCGCAGGACGAGCCGCTGTCGATCGGCGCGCAGATCGGCCTGCTCGTGTTCATGATCATCGCGTCGAAGGGTGCCGCGGGGGTCAGCGGTTCCGGCATCGCGACCCTGGCCAGCGGCCTGCAGTCGCACCGGCCGGAACTGGTCAACGGCGTCGGCTTCATCCTCGGCATCGACCGGTTCATGTCCGAGGCCCGCGCGCTGACCAACTTCGCCGGCAACGCCGTCGCGACCGTCCTCATCGGAAATTGGACGAAGGAATTCGACCGCGACCAGGCGGAACGCGTGTTCGCCGGGACCGCGCCGTTCGACGAAGCCACGTTGATCGACGAGGAGCGGCAACCCGAGCCCGAGGAAGTCGCCGCCAAGTAACACGTTCGTGCTCACGCCCCGCTGAGCACGAGCCACCGCGGGCCGCGGTGCGAGTCTCCCCGACCTCGCACCGCGGCCCGTTCCACTTTGCGCGGCAAAGCCGCACTTTCCCTATGAAAGTGGCGTCTCAGGCGTTGGCGTCGTAGGCGACGCGGGCGGCCGCGATGTCGTCGCGGTGCTGCTCCGCCCAGCCGAGCAGGCCGTTCAGCGACTGGTAGAGCTCCTTCGCCATCGCCGTGGCTTCGTACTCCACGCGCGGCGGGACGGTCGGGTAGATCGTGCGGACCAGCAGGCCGTCACGCTCCAGGTTGCGCAGGGTCAGCGTCAGCATCCGGCGGCTGATCCCCTCGACCGCGCGTTCCAGCTCGGTGAACCGCACCGGGCCCCGGATGGCCTCCAGCAGGATGCCGATCGCCCACTTGCCGCTGATCCGGTTGATGACCTCCAGCACCGTGCAGACGTCGAGTTTCTCCGGGTCGATCTCGGTGACCTGGACAGGTACACCGATGTTCCCCTGGGACATGGAAGTGCCTCCTTACGCGCGTCCCCATGGTCACACATGATGGGCACTGTTACAAGAAGTGCCCTGGCGACGACCAGGGGAACTCTCGACTGGAGGGGCCTGACATGGCCGAGAACCACCCCACCCGCTCCCGCGGCCTCGCGCTGGCGGTGCTGTGCGCCGCCTCGCTGATGGTCGTGCTGGACAGCAGCATCGTCGCGGTGGCGCTGCCGTCGATCCAGGCCGACCTCGGCTTCACGCCCGCCGGGCTCTCGTGGGTCTTCACCGCCTACCTGGTCGCGTTCGGCGGCCTGCTCCTGCTTTCCGGGCGGCTCGGCGACCTGGTCGGCCGCCGCCGCGTCTTCCTCGGCGGGCTGGGCCTGTTCACGCTGGCTTCCCTGGTCGCGGGCCTGGCCGCCGACGCGGGCATCCTGGTCGCGGCGAGGTTCGCGCAAGGTGTCGGCGGCGCGCTGGCGTCCGCCGTGGTGCTCGGGATGATCGTCATGATGTACCCCGAGCCCCGGGCGCGGGCGAAGGCGATCGGCGTCTACAGCTTCACGCAGGCGGCGGGCGCGTCGATCGGGCTCATCGCCGGTGGTGCGCTGACGCAGGCGCTGAACTGGCATTGGACGTTCTACGTCAACCTGCCGATCGGCGTGGCGGCGCTGCTGCTGGCCGTTCGGGTCGTCGCGCCGGACCGCGGGACGGGCCTGCGGGCGGGCTTGGACGTGCTCGGCGCGCTCCTGGTCACCGCCGCGGTGATGCTGGGCGTGTACGGCATTTCGGCGTCGTCCTGGGGCGCGGTGGCCGCGGCGGTCGTCCTGCTCGGGGCGTTCGCGGTGCGGCAGGCGAAGGCGCGGACGCCGTTGCTGCCGCTGCGGCTGTTCCGGATCCGCGCGGTGGCCGGCGCGAACGTGGTGATGGTGCTGATGGTCGCCGGGATGCTCGGCTTCCAGTTCGTCACGGCGTTGTACCTGCAGCAGGTGCTGGGCCTCGACGCGCTGGGGACCGGCGTCGCGTTCCTGCCGGTGCCGCTGGTCATCGCGGTGGCGTCGCTCGGCTTCGCGGACAAGCTCGCGGCGCGGTTCGGCCCCCGCGCGGTGCTGCTGTCGGGCCTCGGCCTGGTGATCGTGGGCCTGCTGCTGCTCACGCAGGTGTCCGGCTCGTACTTCACCAGTGTCCTGCCCCCGCTGCTGTTGATGGGCCTCGGCGCCGGCGCGGCCATCCCGGCGCTGATGGGGTTGGCGATGGCGGACGTCCCGGCGGAGGACGCGGGTGTCGCGTCGGGCCTGATCAACACGACTCAGCAGGTGGGAGCGGCAGTGGGCACGGCGGTGCTGGCCGCGGTGGCCGCGGCCCGCACGGAGAGCCTGAGCGCGCTGGACCACCGCGAAGCGCTGGCGGCGGGGTACCGGCTGGCCTACGGGGTGAGCGCGGGCTTCCTGATCGCGGCGGTCGTGCTCGGCGGGCTGGTGCTGGGCCGCCGCACCCGCAAGCCCGCTTCCGCGGCTCCGGCGGCTCCGGAGCAGGAGGTCTGCATCGCCGGTCAGGCCTGACCCAAGCGGGTCAGGTCAGGTAGGCGGAAAGCCCACGGTGGCCCCGCCGCATCATCAGCGCGTGGTTCGCGCGGAAGAGCGGCCGGGCCACCGTGTCGAAGCGCCGCAGCAACTCCTTCCGGGCCTGGACGTCCTGGGTGATTTCCAGCAGCGTGCCCGCGCCCGCCGCGCGGACCGCTCCCGCCAGTGTCCCGTCGAGGTCGCCGCTGAGCCTGACCCGCATCAGGCCCCTGCGCTCGTCCTGGAGGTCCCGGTGCATCCGGACGACGATCCGGAACGGCAGCCGGGACCGGCAAACCAGCTCGGCGGTGTCGTCGTCCACGCGGCGCACCGCGCGGACGTCCGACCACCACCGCGGGTAGCCGGCGAGGTCGGTGACCACGTCGAACACCCGCCCGGGCGCGCTCGTCGGCAGCAGCCACCTGCTGTGGAACCGGTAGAACGCGCCCGTCACGTCATACCTGGGCCGAGACCAGCTTCCGGCCGTCGACCGTGACGATGTCGATCGACTTCACGTCGTCGGGGGCGACCAGTGCCGACCCGTCGAGGTTGAAGCCCTGGCTTTCCCACTTCTCCGACACCTGCCAGCTGCCGGCGGTCACCGCCTTGCCGTCCTTGGTCACCACCTGGAGCAGGCACTTCTCGCCGGCCTTGACGCCCTTGACGCTGACGTCCGTCTTGACCCAGCCCTGGAACGGGATGATGGACGCGGCCAGCTGCACGCCGGTCGTCGGATCCCGGCCTTCGACGGTCTTCGTCCCGGGCACGCCCGACGGCGGTGGCGCGGGAAGCGCCTGCGGTGGGGGCTCGGCCGTCTGACGGCCCACCAGCACACCGCCACCGAGGGCGGCCACCACCAGCACCGCCGCCGCGACCAGGGCCAGGCCCCGGCGTCCACCGGAGCGAGCCGGCGCCACGCGCTCTTCCTCGTCGCGCACCCGGCGCAGGGTCTTCTGCAGCAGCAGGTCCCCGCCCTCGGGCGGCCCGTCGAGGAACGCCTCGGGCGGCACCTCGTCGAGCGAGTCGCGCAGGGCCACGAGCTCGTTCAGGTCGAACCGGCACTGCGCGCAGGTCTGCAGGTGCCGCCGCTCGAAGTCGGCCGCCTCGTGGGGATCGAGCGCGCCGAGGGCGTACGCGCCGAGCTGCGTGTGACTCTCGTCCACCGAGTTCATCGCGCCACCTCCGTTCCGCTCGAAATCATCGCTGCTCTGAGTGCTCGTAGTGCGTAGTAAGACCTTGATTTCACGGTACCCGGTGCGACGCCCAGTGTTCTCGCCGCTTCGGCCACCGTCCGTCCCCGGTAGTAGATCTCCACCAGGACCTCTCGATGCTCGTTGGACAGTCCGTCCATCGCCCCGAGCACGGTCATCGAGTCGACCACGCCCTGGGCGTGGTCGCGCTCGACGGCCGGGGTCGGCACGCCTTCGGCCGGCTCGGCCACCTCCTGGGGCCGCGCCGCCCGTGCTCGCGCCCGGTCGGTGACCAGGTTGCGCGCGACGGTCAGCAACCAGCCGCGCACCGAGCCCTTCCCGTCGTTCTGCAGATCGTCCGCGTGTTTCCAAGCACGGACGAGCGTCTCCTGGACCACGTCCTCGGCCGCCGCCCGATCCCCGGTCAGCCTCGTCGCGTAGGCCAGCAGGCTTCGCCCGTGTTCGGCGTACAGCTGCCGAATGAGGTCTTCGCCTTTGGCCTTCTTAGGCCGCCTGCCTCCTATGGCCACCCTCGTCCTCCCGACGGTGTTCTGAGTCGTCGAGGACAGTAGTGCAACCCTCAGCTCCACCGGCGGTGCGTGCGCCGAGCGCAGCGCGACCATGGTGTTCATCGGCTGCCCGTCCTTCCTCGTTTGCCCGGAAACCCGTCGTAGGTCAGTACCCGGCGCCGCCGGCCTTGCTCTTCGCGGTGATCTTGCTGCCGTCCGGCGCGACGGCGAACCACATGCCGTTCGCGCCCTGGCCGTTCATGTCACCGGTGACCTTGTCGCTCGCGGACTCGTACAGCGGCCAGCCGTTGAGCGTGATCTGCTTGCTGCCGTCCTTGCGGGTCACCGTGCCGACCTGGGTGTCCTGGATGCCCTTGAGCATCGGCGTCGCCACCCCGGCGAGCATCGGCGGCCAGGACTTCGTGCAGTCGCCGTCGCAGTTGGACGTCGGCGGCGAGGACATGTCCTTGTCGAACCGGTAGAGCGTCTTGCCGTCCGCGTCGGTGACCACCGCGCCCACCCCGTCGACCGTGGCGACCTGGAGCATCTTGTGCCCCGGCTCCCCGTGCTGCGGCCCTTGGGCGCCGTCGGCCATGTCACCGCAGGCGGACAACGAGGCGACGGCGAACAGCGCCACCGCGCTGGCGACCACCGGCCGGATACGGTTCATGACGTTCTCTCCTCGGTGAGGGCGGCTCCACCGTCCGGTGGACCTCGACACCCAGAACACGGAGGCAGGCGCGAAACGGTTCAGCCCGGTTTTCGCGCCATTCGGTGCCGGTTCGCCGCCGGATTGGTGTGTCCCGGTGATCGGCACGATCTTGTCGCCGTGCGGCCGGGGTTCCTAAGGTGAGCACGTCCGCACCGCCGCCCTCGCCCGTCCGGGAGGCCGCCGTGCCCGTCAAACCCCTCGTCCTGGTGGCGCTGCTGGCCGCGGGCTGTTCCGCGCCCGCACCTTCCTTCACCGCGACCCTGACTTCGCCGACGGACGTCGTGCTCGGCTGGCCGGACGACGGCGCGGGCCACCGCGTCGAGTACGCCAACGACCCGGCCGGCCCGTGGACGACGCTGCGGTTCCTCCCCGCGCACACGACGAGCTACCACCACCCGGACCTGATCCCGGAGACGCCGTTCTACTACCGGGTGCAGCCGTTCACCGGCCCGGTCTCGACGGACCTGAGCACGGTGGTTTCGGGGGACACGGTGACGTTCACGTGGGCCGACCGCGCGAGCGACGAAGCCGGTTTCCTGCTGGAAATCCGTCGTCCGGGCGCGCCGGAGTTCGACCCGGTCGAGGTGACCGGGCCGGACGTCACGACGTGTGCGCTGTCACTCCTGCCCGGCGAAGCGGGCTCGGCCTTCCAGCTGCGCGCCCTGCACTACGGCCCGCTCTCCCCCGTGGTCCACCAGAGCACCGGCAAGGAAACGCAGTGAATGACTCATTCCTGGCGCCGGAAGCCAGGAATGAGTCATTCACTGCATCAGGGCCTAGAGGACCGTCTTGAGGAACTGGCCGGTGTAGCTGTCCTCGATGTCCGCCAAGTGCTCCGGGGTGCCCTCGGCGACCACCGTGCCACCGCCCGAGCCGCCCTCGGGGCCCATGTCGATGATCCAGTCGGAGGTCTTGATCACGTCGAGGTTGTGCTCGATCACGATCACCGAGTTGCCCTTGTCGACCAGGCCGTTGATCACGCCGATCAGCTTGTTGATGTCCTCGAAGTGCAGACCCGTGGTCGGCTCGTCGAGGATGTACACCGTCTTGCCGGTCGAGCGCTTCTGCAGCTCGCTGGCCAGCTTGACGCGCTGCGCCTCGCCACCGGACAGCGTCGGCGCCGGCTGGCCGAGCCGGACGTAGCCGAGGCCGACGTCCACCAGTGTCTGCAGGTGGCGGTGGATGGCCTTGATCGGCTCGAAGAACTCCGCGGCCTCCTCGATGGGCATGTCGAGCACGTCCGAGACCGTCTTGCCCTTGTAGTGCACCTCGAGGGTCTCCCGGTTGTACCGGGCGCCCTTGCAGACCTCGCACGGGACGTAGACGTCCGGCAGGAAGTTCATCTCGATCTTGATCGTGCCGTCGCCGGCGCACGCCTCGCAGCGGCCGCCCTTGACGTTGAACGAGAACCGGCCCTGCTGGTAGCCGCGCACCTTGGCCTCGGTGGTCGCCGCGAACAGCTTGCGGACGTGGTCCCAGACACCGGTGTAGGTGGCCGGGTTGGACCGCGGGGTCCGCCCGATCGGCGACTGGTCGACCCGCACCAGCTTGTCGACGTTGTTCAGGCCGTTGACCCGGGTGTGGCGGCCCGGCACCTGGCGGGCGCCGTTGAGCTTGTTCGCCAGCACGGTCGCGAGGATGTCGTTGACCAGCGTCGACTTGCCCGAGCCGGAGACGCCGGTGACCGAGACCAGGCAGCCGAGCGGGAAGGAGACGTCGAGCCCGCGCAGGTTGTGCTCGCGCGCGCCGACGACGGTCAGTTGCCGCTTCTTGTCGACCGGCCGCCGGATGGCTGGCACCTCGATCTTGCGCCGGCCGGACAGGTACTGCCCGGTCAGCGACTCCTTGCTCTTCAGCAGCTTCTTGTACGGTCCACTGTGGACGATGTGGCCGCCGTGCTCGCCCGCGCCGGGCCCGATGTCGACCACCCAGTCGCTGGAGCGGATGGTGTCCTCGTCGTGCTCGACGACGATCAGCGTGTTGCCCAGGTTCCGCAGCCGGGTCAGCGTCTCGATCAGCCGATGGTTGTCGCGCTGGTGCAGGCCGATCGACGGCTCGTCGAGCACGTACAGCACGCCCACCAGGCCCGAACCGATCTGCGTCGCGAGCCGGATGCGCTGCGCTTCACCACCCGAGAGCGTGGCCGACGCGCGGTCGAGCGAGAGGTACGTCAGGCCGACGTCGAGCAGGAAGCGCAGGCGCGCCTGGATCTCCTTGAGCACCGCGCCGGCGATCATCGCCTCGCGCTGGCCCAGCTCCAGCTCGTCGAGGAACTGCGACGCCTCCGCGATGGACAGCGCGCAGACCTCGGCGATGGACATGTCGCCGCGGGTCTTGTGCTCCAGCGTCACCGCGAGGATCTCCGGCTTGAGCCGGGTGCCCTGGCAGGCCGGGCACGGCACCTCGCGCATGTAGCCCTCGTACCGCTCGCGCATGTACTCGGACTCGGTCTGCTCCTGCCGCCGCTCGAGGAATGGGATGACGCCCTCGAAGTTCGCGTAGTACGAGCGCTGGCGGCCGTAGCGGTTCTTGTAGCGGACGTGGACCTGCTCGTCGACGCCGTGCAGGACCGCCTTCTGGGCGCGCGCCGGCAGCCTCCGCCACGGCGTGTCCATCCGGAACCCGATGGTCTCCGACAGCGACTCGAGCAACCGGACGAAGTAGTCCGCGCTCTGCCCGCCCGACCACGGCGCGATCGCGCCCTCGGCCAGCGACAGCTCGTCGTCCGGGACCACCAGCTCCGGGTCGACCTCCTTGCGGATGCCGATGCCGGTGCACTCGGGGCAGGCGCCGTAGGGCGAGTTGAAGGAGAACGAGCGGGGCTCGAGGTCCTCGATGGCCAGGGGGTGGCCGTTCGGGCAGGCCAGGTTCTCGGAGAAGCCGCGGATCCGGTGCGGGTCGTTCTCCGGCAGGTCGACGAACTCGAGCTCGATCAGCCCGTCGGCCAGGCGCAGCGCCGTCTCGACCGAGTCGGTGAGCCGCTGCCGCGAGCTCGACTTGACGCTCAGCCGGTCGATGACCACGGCGATCTGGTGCTTTTCCTGCTTCTTCAGCTTCGGCGGGTCGGTGAGCGCGTGGACCGTGCCATCGACGACCACGCGCGCGTAGCCCTGCTGCTGCAGGTTCTCGAACAGGTCGACGTACTCGCCCTTGCGCCCGCGCACCACCGGCGCGAGCACCTGGAAGCGGACGCCTTCGTCCATCTCCAGCACCTGGTCGACGATCTGCTGCGGGGTCTGCTTGCTGATCGCCTCGCCGCACTGGGGGCAGTGCGCCTTGCCGGCGCGGGCGTAGAGCAGGCGCAGGTAGTCGTAGACCTCGGTGATCGTGCCCACGGTCGAGCGCGGGTTGCGCGAGGTCGACTTCTGGTCGATCGACACCGCGGGCGAGAGGCCCTCGATGAAGTCGACGTCCGGCTTGTCCATCTGCCCCAGGAACTGGCGGGCGTACGCCGAGAGCGACTCGACGTAGCGGCGCTGCCCCTCGGCGAAGATGGTGTCGAAGGCGAGGCTCGACTTCCCCGACCCGGACAGGCCGGTGAACACGATCAGGCTGTCGCGGGGCAGGTCGAGATCCACGCCGCGGAGGTTGTGCTCGCGGGCACCGCGAACAACGAGGCGATCAGCCACGCCAGGGTCCTCTCAATGTCTTCTTCAGTGCGGTCGCCGACCCGGTCTGTGTCGCCTGGAACGGCTGCACGGGTGGCCGCGATCCATGCTACGAGCCACCACCGACAAAAACGGGTTCCGCGTCCTTGACCTGCGGTTCTTCTGGCTTCCGGCGTCTGGTGAGCCACCGGTGGGCCGGGCGTTCGACCCCCGCGGTGACCGCCCAGCCGGCCAGCACGGCGGCGCCGACGACCGCGGGGAGCCGCAGCCAGCCGGGGAGGCCGAGGTCGAGCAGGGCGCGGGCCAGGATGTAACCCAGTTCCTGGTGCACCAGATAAAGACCATACGAGATGCCCGCGAGCCAGGTGACGGCCGGGGCGATCCGGGCCAGCCCGGGGAACCGCCAGTCCGCGCCGCGGGCGGCCACGCAGACCAGCAGGAGCAGCACGGCGAACCCGATCGTGGACGGCCAGCGCAGCGCGTCCTGCGGCAGCGCGACGTGGAACGGGAATACCTGCAGGTCCTGCGCGGCGACCGCGGCCACCACGAAGAGGGCGATGTGCCACGTCTTCAGCCGCCGCTGCGCCCACAGCCAGATCGCGAAGACGTGCAGGCGGTGCAGCCCCAGGCCGTAGAAGAACGTCTCGACGACCGGCCCGGCCGTCCCCGGCGGGAAGACGAGGAAGCGCAGCGCGAGCGGGACGAGGATCAGTGCCCACAGCAGGGCGACGGTCAGCCGGTGGGTCCGCCACGACCGCGGCCACAGCAGGGCGGCGCCGGTGAAGGCCAGCAGCTGCACCGGCAGCGTCCAGTAGGAGCCGTCGAGGTAGTAGAAGGCGTCCCAGCGGATGCCCCACTCCTGCACCATGCCGAGGTTGGCGACCAGGTCCAGCCAGGTCGGGATGTACCACGGCGACGGGTTCGTCGGCGGCCCCTGCGGAACGCCGAAGAGGAACCCGGTGACGCCCGGCGGGTAGGGCAGGCCGCTGAAGGAGATGGCGGCCCACCGCGTGATGACGTACGTCACCAGGACGGCGACCAGGTACGCCGGCACCAGGCGCGCGACGCGGTTCCACAGCCACCGGCCGGGATTGCCCTTGCGGAGGCTGGCGCAAACGAAGAAGGCGGAGATCACCAGCAGGATCGCGGCGCCGAACTGCGCTGTCACCCTGATGGGGTACCCCGTGAGTTCCGGGTGCAGGAGGGCACCCTGGTGGGTGACGTGCCCGAGGACGACCGCGAAGACGGCGACGACCCGGAGGAGGTCCCAGCTGATCCGGCGCGGCGTCGGGGAGGTGGGCACGGTCGTCCTGAGGTCGGGGCTGGCGGGGTTCGCGATGAGCCTACGTGGCGGGGCAGCCGCGCGCTTGTGCGGGTGGAACCGCTTGGAACGAAACGACTACCGTGTGCACGGTGAACATCGTGGACACCTACACCGGGCACGTCGACCCGGGCGGCGACGCCACCCGGCGCACCCTGGACGCGCTCACCATCACCAAGCTGTCCGTCGGCCCGATGGACAACAACGCGTACCTCCTGGTGTGCCGTTCGTCGAACGAGGCGCTGCTGATCGACGCGGCGAACGACCCGGAGCGCATCTCGGACCTGATCGGCCACGGCCCGGACCGGCCGTCGCTGAAGACGGTCGTCACCACCCACCAGCACCAGGACCACTGGCAGGCGCTGGGCGCGGTGGCCGGGGCGAACGGCGCGAACACGGCGGCCCACCCGCTGGACGCCGAACCGCTGCCGGTCCCGCCGGACTTCCTGGTCGAGCACGGCGACACGCTGGCGGTGGGAGAGGTCACCCTGTCGGTGATCCACCTGCGGGGCCACACCCCGGGTTCGATCGCGCTGCTGTACCGCGACCCGGCGGGGCACCCGCACCTGTTCACCGGGGACTCGCTGTTCCCGGGCGGGGTGGGCAAGACGTCGTCGCCGGAGAACTTCACCTCGTTGCTGGACGACGTCGAGACGCGGATCTTCGGGGAGCTGCCGGACGAGACGTGGTTCTACCCGGGCCACGGAGACGACTCGACGCTCGGCGCGGAGCGGCCGAAGCTGACGGAGTGGCGCGAGCGCGGCTGGTGACCGGAAGTCTCGACGGGGAGGGCCGGTGGGGATCGGCAAGCACGCCAAGCGGGTGCTCCAGCAGCAGGCGTCGGCGCTGCTGACCGAGCACGTCCCCCGGCTGGGCCCCGACCGGCGCCGGATCCTCACCGCCCTCCTCGTCGAGACCGCAGGCCACTGGCGCCTCTTCGTGCGCGCCGATCCACCCGACTCCCGCGCCGACGCCTTCCTCGTCGGCCCCGGAGGACTCTTCGCCGTCACCATCGCCGCCCGTCCGCCGGACCACCGGCAGGCGCTCGTCCGGCACGCCGAGGAAAGCTGCGCCGGGATCCGGGACGGCCGCGGCCGGGAACTCACCGGCAGTGCCGTCCACCTCGTGCTCATCACCCCGGGCCCCAGGACCTCCCTCCGGGATCCCGGGCCGTTCCGGGTCGTCGCCGAGACCGAGCTGGCGAAGCTGCTCACCCCGTCCGCGCCGCACCTCAACCGGCGCCAGATCGACGCGATCGCCGCGCAGGCCGGGAAGATCCTCACCGGCTACGTCCCCCTGCGCGTCCAAGCGCCCGGGCGCACCGAGGCCGCCGAGGGGTTCCTCGACGCCGGAAGGCTCGTCGAAGCCGAGGTCGCCGCCGCCCAGCTGCGGCCGTTCGACTCGTGGCTGACCTTCCTGCACCCGCACCAGCGGGCGATCGTCACGCGTGACTACCGCGGTCCCGCCCGGATCAGCGGGCCGGCCGGGACCGGGAAGACCGTCGTGGCGCTGCACCGGCTGCGGCACGTCGCCCGGCGGACTTCCGGCCCCGTGCTCTTCACCACCTTCGTGCGCACCCTGCCGCCCGTCCACGAAGCCGCGTTCCGCCGGCTGGCTCCGGAATTCGGCGACCGGGCCGAGTTCCTCCACCTCCACGCCTGGGTGCGCCGGTTCCTGACCGCGCGCGGACGGCCGGTCGAGGTCGACGCGCGCGGGGTGCGGACCGCGTTCGGCCGCGCCTGGTCGCGGCACCGCGCCGTGCTGGAGCCGATCGAGCGGCACGACGAGTACTGGCGCACCGAACTCGACCGCGTCATCAAGGGCCGCGGATTCACCACGCTCGAGGAGTACCGCCGTCCGGCGACCAGGCGCGGGCGCGAAGTCCGGCTCGGCGCCGAGCAGAAGACGGCGGTGTGGCAGTTCTACGAGACGTACCAGGAAATGCTCGCCGAGCGCGGTCTGCACGACCACAACGACGTGATCGACATCGCGCTGGCCGAGCTGCGGCGGCAGCCGCTGGAAACCCGGTACGCCGCGGTGGTCGTCGACGAGGTGCAGGACATCACCCTGAACGGGCTGCGGCTGATCAAGGAGCTCGCCGGCACCGGCCCGAACCAGCTCCTCCTGGTCGGCGACGGCCAGCAGCAGGTGTACCCGGGCGGCTGGCGGCTCTCCGACGCGGGCATCCCGGTCCTGGGCCGGGGCGAGGTGCTACGGGTCAACTACCGCAACCGCACCGAAGTGCTGGCCTTCGCCCAGCGGTTCGACGCCCGCAACGAAGTCGACGACCTCGACGGCGCGTCCGGGATCGCGCTGAAGAACGCGGAAGCGGGCAACACCGGCGGGACGGCGGTGTCCTGGCGTGGCACCGAAGCGGACCTCGCGGCCGAACTGACCCGGCGGATCGCCGGACTGACCGTCCCGCTCGGGCAGACCGCGCTGATCCTCTTCCACCGCCAGGACCTCGTGCGGTGCCGCCGGATCCTGCGCGAGGCCGGCGTTCCCGTCCTGTCCCTCGACGACTACTCCGGCGCCCCGGACGACCACCTCAAGGTCGGCACCGTGCACCGGGCGAAGGGGCTCGACTTCCAGGCCGTCCTGGTCGTCGAGTTCCCGGCCAGGGCGGGCGAAAGCGGGGCGGCCGCGGAAGAGGCGTCGGAGCTGCGCGACCGGCAGCGCCTCGTCGCGGCGACGCGGGCCCGCGACTTCCTCTGGTGGGGTGTCGTCGACGAGGTCACGGACACGTTCGGAGCAGCCGGGTAACGATAGGGGGCACGGGGACAACTTCCCGGACGAACCGGGCGTCTTCCACGAACCCAGCGCTGGGACTTCCATCGGTTCGCTTCGCCAGGAGGCCCCTATGTCCAGACCCGTCCGGCGTGCGCTCGTCGCCGTCACGCTGCTGCTCGCCGGGACGCTCGCCGCCGCGGGGGCGGCCCAGGCCGCCGCCACCACGCCCGCCCTGATCAACATCCGGACCGGGCTCAACCCCGGGTTCGACCGGATCGTGCTCGACCTGTCCGCCGGGACCGTGCCGGGCAACCTGAACTACCAGCTCGTCGACGAGCTCACCGCCGACCCGTCCGGGGAGATCGTGTGGCTCACCGGCGAGTACTTCATCAACGTCTCCGCCTTCCCGCTCGTCGCGCACGACGCGAACGGGAATCCCACCTACACCGGGCTGCAGAAGTTCCGGACGCGGAACCTCACCAACGTCATGGCCATCGCCCTCACCGGCGACTTCGAGGCGCAGACTTCGATCGGGATCGGGGTGCGGACGCGGACCGCGGTGAACGTCTTCACGCTCACCGGTCCCAACCGCGTCGTCATCGACGTAGCGCACTGAACCCGGCAGGCGGGGGAGTCAGCCGCGCTCGTACGGCGTCTTCTCCCCCGCCTCGACCGCGAACGGCAGGTGGTTGCCCGCTGGGGGCAGCGGGCACGTCGCGAAGTCGGTGAACGCGCACGGCAGGTTCACCGCGCGGTTGAAGTCCAGCGTCACCGAGCCGTCCGCCGCCGGCGCGCCGACCGGCAGCGACCGGTTGGCCGCGTAGGTCGTCACGCCGCTCGTCCCGTCGGTGAACAGGATGCTGAGGCCGCCGTCCTTGCCGTTGAACGCGGTCAGGGTGTGCGACGCCCCTTCGTACTCGAAGCGGACCACGCCCGGTGCCGTGTACACGTGGCTCAAGCCCTCCACCACGGCGCCGACCGTCGTCGGGCGCGGCGCCTCGAACGGCTCGAACCGTCCGGACAGCACCCAGGACGGCGACGGCTCGTACGCCGGGACGCCGCGGAACTCGCGCAGCACCTCGGCCTTGGGGTCGTGGACGCGGATCAGGTAGCCCGACCGGCGGGCCACCTCGATCTCGACGTCGCCGGCCAGCACCCGCGTGCCCGCGCCGCTGTTGACCAGCTCGAAGCGCCGGACGCCGGTGATCGGCTCCCCTTCGTGCGCCAGCGACGCACCGGCCGGGTCGACGTAGGCCGCGTCGGCGTCCTGCCACCAGCGGCCCGGGATGCCGGGGTACTCGCGCGGGGCGTCGGTCAGCCAGTCCAGCGACACCAGGGCGAGCCAGCCGTGCGGCTCGGCCAGGTCGGCCTCGCGCCGGGCCTTCCAGTCCTGCCACTCGCTCGTGAACGTGCTCATCGCGGGCCCCTTCCGTCGGCTACGACGGTGCCAACCCGCCGCGGGCGCCGCTATTCCGGGTCCCAGCATCCGGACGGTTCAGCCCGCCGGCGGGTCGAAGGACCACTGCAGCCCGTAGCTCAGGCCCTGGTGCAGGTCGTGGAACTCGAGACCGACCTCGCCGACCCGGTTGACGATCAGCGCGTCGCCCGAGTCGACGCCGTCGTCGACCACCCGGCCCGGCACGCCGTTGAGGCGCCACACCCGCGACGGCGGTGCCGCCCGGTCGAACCGGACCCGCACCGCGAAGTGCTCGCAGCGGCGCAACGGCGTCATGGCGTAGTACGGCCGCAGTTCCGTGCGCCGCGGCGTGAACCGGATGCCGTACTCGTGGCGCTGGCCGAGCCGCAGCGGGTTCGGCAGCCGCATCACGAACTGGGCGTGGCTCGCCGACACCTGGCGCGCTTCGACGATCTCGCCGCCGAACAGCGCGTCGGCGGTGATGTCCGGCACCGGGTCGCTGCCCGGTTCGGCCGGCACGCTGAATGGCAGGACCAGCTCGTCGAGCTCGTCGACCTCCGCGACGATCCGGCGTTCCTCCTGCAGTTCCGGCGGGTCGCGGTCGAGCCGGAGCATCGCCTTCATCGACTCGACGTACCAGCCGGCCAGCGGGTGCAGGTCGCTGCGGGGTCCGGGCGCGCCGAGCAGCTCGTCGAGCCGGCGGAACGCCAGGTCGATCCGGCGGCGGGCGGTGCGCGGGTCGCGGTCGAGGACGCTGGCCAGCCACGAGATCCGCCGGTCGAGGAACTCCCCCGCCGCCTCCTCGTGCAGGCCGAGCGCCGCCAGCGCGGCCAGCTTCAGGTCCGGCGGCAGCCGTCCGCACAGCTCGGTCAGCCGCAGCACGAGCTTCTGGCGCGCGGCGACCGGCTGGTCGGTTTCGGTGATCGCGCACGCCGCCCGCAGGCAGGGGCCGATCCGCTGGTGCAGGTCGGCCGCGTCGAGGCCGCGGCCGCGGCGCAGTTCGTTGAGCTCGCGCACGAACGGGAGGGTGTGCTCTTCCGTCGTCCCACCCCCTCGTCCCCGCGCGGAAGATTTGCCCACGTTAGCAGTTTCCGTTCTCCGAAAGCAGGACAAAATCCGGACACCGCCATTCGGCGAATACCCGGCCGGCCGGCCCCCCACGAGCCGGCCGGCCGGGTCTCACCCGCGGCTCAGTTGACCCCGAAGATCAGGGCCCAGATCGAGTGACTCTCCATCAGACACACCTCCTCATCGCTGTACCCAGGCCGAGGCGGGAAGCGGCGCGGAACCGTGCAACGCCGGCGCGGCGGGCTCCGCCGCGGTTCCGGCGGCCACCGCGAAACCCGCGACGGCACCGACCAAGAACGCGGCGAAGACCGATTTCACCAGGGTCAAAATCCGGCAGTAGACGTTCACGACAAGGACTCCCCGACCTCGCTCGAAATGGAATCCGGCCGGTGGGCATCGCATTCTTTCCGGCCGGGTTCCAGGATCGCCGGGCGACGGGTTTCCTCAGATGCCCGCTGTCACGGGCGTTGTGTGCCGTTTGGCTCAGAACGGGCGAAGGCCCGCAGGACGCGGGGTTCGCGGATGAGGAACCGGCGACGGCCGGTCTCGACGATCCCGCGCTCCCGCAGCACGCGCAGCGCCCGTGCGACGGTACGCCGGGCCGCGCCGATCTGCGCGGCGATGTCCTCCTGCGACAGCGCGTCGACGACGACGCCGTCCGGCACGGTCCGGCCGTGCTCCTCGGCCAGCCGGACCAGCACCACCGCGACCCGGCGGCTGACGTCGAAGGCGGCCGCGTCGACGCGCGCGGACTCGGCGTTGCGGAGCCGGGCCGCGACCGTCTTGATGGTGGCGATGGCGATCGCCGGCCGGGCGTGCAGGACGTCGACGAAATCGGCGCCCTTCAGCTGGAAGACGGTGCAGGGTTCGATCGCGCGGACCGACGCCGACCGCGGCCGCCCGGTGACCGCGGCGAGGTCGCCCAGCACCTCGCCGGGGCCGCGCAGGCCGAAGAGCACTTCGCGGCCGTCATCGACGATCGTGGAGACGCGCACCCAGCCGGAGACCAGCACGTGGACGTGGTCGGACGGGTCGCCCTCCATGAGCACGACGTCGTTCGCGCGGAACCGGCGGCGGGTGCCCCTGGCGAGCAGGTACTCGCGATCGGCTTCGGCGAGGTAGGCCAGGAGCGCCCCTTCGCCCGCGTCGTCGTGCCCGCTCATCGTTCCCCTCCGGAGGTTCACCGTAACCCGGCGTGGCGGTCTTCGGCGAGGGGCGCGACCGGTAGGGTCGCCGCCGTGGACGTGGAGATCTACACCGACGGAGCGTGCAGCGGGAACCCCGGACCGGGCGGCTGGGGCGCGGTGCTGCGCTACGGCAGGCACGAGCGCGAGCTGTACGGCGGCGAAGCCACGCCGACGACGAACAACCGCATGGAGCTGACGGCGCCGATCCGCGCCCTGGAGAGCTTGACCCGGCCGTCGCAGGTGCGGGTGTACACGGACAGCACGTACGTGCGCAACGGCATCACGCAGTGGCTGCCCCGCTGGAAGAGCAACGGCTGGCAGACGGCGGCGCGCGCCCCGGTGAAGAACGCGGACCTGTGGCAGCGCCTGGACGCGGCGATCGGCGGCCACACGGTCGAATGGCTGTGGGTGAAGGGCCACGCGGGGCACCCGGAAAACGAGCGAGCCGACCGGCTTGCGGTGCGCGGGGCCCAGGAGGCGCGGGAAAGCGGGAAACCGGTCAACGCGGGTTAGCCCGGACGGTCGCTGCGCCGTTCGGGCGACGACCATTCCCCTCTTCCGGTTTCCGACGCAGGATCGGACCTTCCGGACCGGGGAGGGAACGGGAGCTCGCGATGGTGCGCATGGTCGGCGGCAAGCCGAGGCCGTTCGGGGCGGACAAACCGAAGAAAGGGCAAGCTGCGTTGCTCACCGCCGCGGTCGTCGGCGCCGCCGCGGCCGGCGGGACGGCGCTGGGCACCGGCGGTGGCGCGGCTTCGCTCGAATCCGGCGGCGGATCAACCCTGAAAGCCCGCAATTCCAGCAAGGAATCGGCCCGCAAAGGCCGGCACGAAGACGCGATGAAACGGCTCGGTCTCAAGACGATCAAAAAGGTCGTCAAGCGCGAGCTGAAGTGCGCGCCGTACGCGTTCGGGCAGGTTCAGCAGTTCTTCGTGCGCCATCCGTGCAAGGCGCTCTCGCGCATGCTGCTGGCCGTCGGCGACGGCCGGGGGAACACGGTCGTCGTCACGATCGCGTGGGTCCGGATGCCGAAGGCCGCCGAGGCCCGCGACCTGCGGGAGCTGGCCGACCGCGACGGCACCGGGAACATCTACGCCGTGCCCGACGCCCTGCTGAAGCGGGCGGGCGTCCGGTTCACCGGCGACCACTACGAGTCCCGGCTCGACGGCCCCCGCCTGGTGATCGCCGAGGCGACGAGCGGCGGCGGCCACCCGGACCCGGCGGTGCTCGAAGACGCCGCGGACGTCGCCGTGGAGTTCCCGGCGCCCTGACGGCCGCGGGCTCCCGGGACCCGGGATCGATCGTGGCAGAATTCCCCGATGCCTCCCGCCTCGTGCCCGTGCGGCCTCGCCGAGTCCTACGCCGCCTGCTGCGGCCGGTTCCACGATGGCGGGCTGGCCGCTCCGACCGCCGAACTGCTGATGCGCTCGCGGTTCAGTGCCTTCGCCGTCGGGGACACCGCTTACCTGCTCCGCACCTGGCACCCCGGCACCCGGCCGCGGCAGCTCCGGCTCGATCCCGGCCAGGAGTGGACGCGGCTCGAGATCCTCGGCCGCACCGGCGGGGGCCTGCTGCAGACCGAGGGCACCGTCGAGTTCCGGGCCCACTACCGCCACCGGGGCCGAGACGGCTTCCTCGAGGAGAACAGCCGTTTCCGCCGCGAGGACGGCCACTGGGTGTACCTCGACGCGGACGCCTGATGGGGACCGCGATCGTCGGCGTCGCGAGGCGCTCCTCGTCGGCGGTCTGCTCCAGCTGCGCACCCGCCGGTGGCAGCGGGCAGATGCGCTCGGCAAGCTGAAGCAGGAAATCCGGCCCGCGCACCGCCGCCGTCGTGCTAAACAGTGCGGCGATGGGAAAACTGACGCGCCGCGCCCGGGCGAAGGCGGACTACCTCGGCTTCATCGGGGCCCGGGAGTGGCCGCTCGCCGCGTCCGGGCTGGGTGTGGCGCTCGGGGTCGTCACCATCCTCCCCAGCGCCGTCGGCGTCGTGCTCTCCGTCGTCGCTCTCGCGCTCGGCACGGCCACCTTCACCCGTGACCTGCGGCTGCTGCGCCGCCGGTGGGCCGGGTTCGAGTTCACCACCATCGCCGCCCCCTTCCCCACCGCGGACCTGCCGCCGCCGCCCGCGTACCCAGACGCGGCCTACCTCGCCGTGCCCGCCCGCGGCACCGCGCTGGTCAGCGCCGCGATCGACCGCGCACTGTGGCAGGAACGGCACACCGTCGACGTCGCCGAGGAGCCCTACCGGCTGCCGCCGTCGCTCAAGGCCACCGCGCCGCACGTGCTGCCGCTGCGGGCGCGCGGCCGGCTGCTGTTCAACGGCCCGATCGTCGGCATGCGCGGCGATCCGCTGCCCGCCGCCGGGGCCCGGCCCGCGCCGATCCGGCTGCACCGGGCGCGGTTCTTCGACGCCGTCTGCTCGAACGAGCTCGCGGCGCTCCGGATCACCCGCACCGACACCGGCGAAGAGTACGACCTGCGCAAGGCCGAGCTCACCGACACCGCCGGCGCGCTCCGGGAGCTGAGCAGCAGCACGCTCGCCGACCTCGTCGGCGTCTCGACGGTCGCGTTCACCACCGACGGGAAGCTGGTCACCGTCCGGCAGTCGCCGCTCAACTCCGTCAGCGGGCTGCTGCTGGCCCCCTCGGGCAGCGGCTCGCTCGAACCACGCGACCTGCGCACCCCGGACGGCAGCCCGCGCCGGTTCCTGCACACCGCGGTCCGCGCCGGGATGGAACGCGAGCTGTGCGAGGAAAGCGGCCTCACCCCCGAAGACGTCCGCGAGACGAAGCTGGTCGGCTTCGCGCGCTGGATGGAGCGGGGCGCCAAGCCCGAGTTCTTCGGGCTGACCGAGCTCGCGGTCGACAGCGCCGAGGTCGCCCGGCGCCGCCCGGTCAGCGGCGAGCGGCTCTACAGTGCCGGCCTGACGCTCTTCGACGTCGACCTCCCCGCGATCGGCGCCGCGCTGGCCGGCGGTGTCCCGCTCAGCGAGGCACTTCCTCAACGGCTCTGGGAAGACGGTTCCCTGCCGCTCCTGCTGGCCCTGCGGGCCGCCGCGGCGTGGCAGGCGGCCCGGGTCTGACGAAACGGCCTCTGTTCCCGGCGTGACCGGGCCGCTACCATCGTCGCAATTGTTAGGAAAGTTCCCTAACGATGGTCCGCTGTCCCCCGCCGCCGTGGGTGCCTAGGAGGCGCGCTAGTGAGCTATCGGCAGAGAAGAACCCGGACTCTCCTCGCGGCGGCCGTGCTGGCCGTCGCGGTGACCGGGGCGACCGTCCCGGCCGCGACCGGGCAGCAACCGGCCCGAGCGGTGCTCGCCGCCGCGGCCCCGGCCACCGCCGTCCCCGGCTTCCTGATCCAGACGTCGGCGCAGGTCAGCGACGACTCCGCGGTCTCCAAGCCCGGCTACAACACTTCCGGCTGGTATCCGGTCGGCCCGCGCTCGACCGTCTACGCCGGGCTGCTGGCCAACGGCAAGTACGCCGACCCGTTCTACTCGACGAACATGAAGAACGTGCCGACGGCGGACTTCCAGGTTCCCTGGTGGTACCGCACCGACCTCACCGTCGCCGACACCACGCAGCGCACGTACCTCGACTTCAGCGGGGTCCTGTCCAAGGCCGACGTCTGGGTCAACGGGACGCGGATCGCCGACAAGACACAGGTCAACGGCGCCTACACCCGCCACGACCTGGACATCACCGCGCAGGTGAAGGCCGGCACGAACAGCATCGCGTTCAAGGTCTACCCGAACGACCCGAACAAGGACCTGTCGATGGGCTGGATCGACTGGGCGCAGACCCCGCCGGACCAGAACATGGGCATCGTGCGGGACGTCCTGGTGCGGCGCAGCGGGCCGGTGGCGCTGCGCGGCGGCCACGTCGTCACGAAGCTGACCGGGACGTCGCACGCCGACCTCACGGTGAAGGCCGACGTCCGCAACGACTCCGCGGCCGCCGTCTCCACGACGGTCTCGGGCACGGTCGCCGGGCGCGCCATCAGCCAGACGGTGAACCTGGCGGCCAAGGAGAAGAAGACCGTCACGTTCGGAGTGATCGGGATCGACAACCCGCAGGTCTGGTGGCCGGCCGGGATGGGCGGGCAGCCGCTGCACGACCTCGACCTGACCGCGAGCGTCGGCGGCACGGCGTCGGACTCCTCGCACTCCACCTTCGGCATCCGCCAGGTGACGGCGAACAAGAACGCCAGCGGAGGCCGGGCGTACACGATCAACGGGCGTCCGCTGCTGATCAAGGGCGGCGGCTACTCGCCGGACCTGTTCCTGCGCTGGAACGAGCAGTTCGCCGCGGACAAGCTCGCCTACGTCAAGGACCTCGGGCTCAACACCGTGCGCCTGGAGGGCCACATCGAGCCGGACGAGTTCTTCGACCTCGCCGACCGGATGGGCGTGCTGACGCTGCCCGGCTGGGAGTGCTGCGACAAGTGGGAGGGCCAGGTCAACGGGGACGAGAAGGGCGACCCCTGGACCGCCGCCGACTACCCGATCGCCAAGGCGTCGATGACCGCGGAGGCCGAGCGGCTGCGCGACCACCCGAGCGTCATCTCCTTCCTCATCGGCAGTGACTTCGCCCCCGACGCGACGATCGAGAAGAACTACCTCGACGCGCTGTCCGCCGCGGACTGGGCGACGCCGGTGGTCCCGGCCGCGTCGGCGAAGTCGTCGCCGCAGCTGGGGTCGTCCGGGATGAAGATGAACGGGCCGTACGACTACGTCCCGCCGAACTACTGGTACGACAAGGCGCACAGCGACCTCGGCGGCGCGTGGAGCTTCAACTCCGAGACCAGCGCGGGGCCGGACATCCCGACGATGGACACGCTCAAGCGGATGATGTCGCCGAGCGAGCTCGACACGATGTGGAAGAGTCCCTCGACCCCGCAGTACCACCGGTCGTCGTCCTCGACGTTCGCCAACCTGAAGCTCTTCGGCGACGCGCTCACCGCCCGCTACGGCAAGCCGGGGAGCCTCGACGACTTCGTCCGGAAGGCGCAGCTGGCGCAGTACGAGAACGTCCGCGCCGAGTTCGAGTCGCACTCGCGCAACTTCAGCGACAGCTCGAACCCGGCCACCGGGATCATCTACTGGATGCTCAACAGCGGCTGGACGTCGCTGCACTGGCAGCTGTTCGACGCCTACCTCGACCAGAACGGCTCCTACTTCGGGGCGAAGAAGGCGAACGAGCCGCTGCACATCCAGTACTCCTACGACACGAAGTCGGTCGTGGTGGTCAACCACAACCACAACGCCGCTTCGGGGCTGACCGCCCGCGTGCAGCTGTTCAACCTCGATGGAACGTCGAAGTTCGACCAGACGAAGAGCGTTTCGGTGGGCGGCGACGGCGCGAAGACGACGGCGCTGACCATCGGTTCGGTGAGCGGGCTGTCGACGACGTACCTGGCGAAGCTGGTCCTGACCGATTCGTCGGGCAAGGAGGTCAGCCGGAACGTGTACTGGCTGTCCACCAAGGCCGACACGCTCGATTGGGGCAACAGCGACTGGTACTACACGCCGCAGTCGGCCTACGCGGACCTTTCGGGGCTGAACTCACTGGCCTCGGTCCCGCTCGGGTCTTCGGCGACCTCGACGGCGAACGGCGACGGCACCACGACGACCAAGGTGACGCTGAAGAACGATTCCTCCGGCAAGGTGCCGGCGTTCTTCGTCGACGCGCACGTGGTCGGCGCGGCGGGCGCGCCGGTGCTGCCGGTGCGGTGGACCGACAACCAGGTCACCCTCTGGCCGGGTGAGTCGACCACGCTGACCGCGACGTACCGGACCGCGGACCTGCGCGGAGCGGCGCCATCGGTGCGGATCGCGGGCTGGAACACCGGGACGAAGACGATCCCGGCGAACGGTTCGCCCGACCCGGGCACCCCGGCCGATTACCAGGCCGAGGACGCGACGATCACGAACGGCGTCGCGGAGTCGAACCACCTCGGCTACACCGGCAGCGGGTTCGTCAACTACGACAACGCGGTCGGCAGCGCGGTGGAGTTCACCGTCAACGCGGCCGCGGCGGGGAGCGCGAACGTCGTCCTGCGGTTCGCCAACGGCACCACGGCGAACCGCCCGATGGACATCACGGTCAACGGCACGAAGGTGGCCTCGGCCGTGGCGTTCGGCGGCACCGGGAACTGGGACACGTGGCAGACCGTCACGCTGCCCGTCCCGCTGGCCGCCGGCCCCAACAAGATCAAGGCGACCGCGACGACCGCCAACGGCGGCCCGAACGTCGACAAGATCACCGTCTAGCTCCGGGCCGAGGGCGGCACTTTCATAGGGAAAGTGCCGCCCTCGGTCAGTTCCAGAGCAGGCGCTGGTCGCGGTCCGGGTCGGAGACCGTCGTCGAGACGTCGTCGAACAGGCGCGTGACGCGGTCCGCCGTCGTGTACTTCGGCCAGCCCGGGTCGCCGGTCGTGACGAAGCGGACCCAGGCGCCGAACATCTCCGTCGCCACCGCCTGCATCCGCTCGGCCGGGAACGTCCGGCCGGCGAACAGGAATCGCCAGTTCTTGTTCCGGATGTCGTCGAACACCAGCGGCAGGTCGAGCCCGTGCGCGGCACCGAGGCCGCGGCCGCGCGGGGCGATCCGCCAGTCCAGCCGGTACATCCAGGCCTCCGGCTGCTTCTCGGCGAAGCGGATCGCCGGGATCCACCAGTCCCCCGCCGTCAGGGCGCGGTTGCGGACCTGGTCCGGCGGCCAATCGAGTAGGTCGTTATACAGTGCGACGGCCTTCTCGACCTCGTCTGCGTCCAGCATCGTCGAGCCGACGCCGAGCAGCTTCGCGCCGCCCGACTGCAGCCAGCTGAACAGGTCTTCCTCGTCGGCCGTGGTCCCGATGAGCAGCGGGATCTCGCGGACGCCGTCCAGCGGCCGGCGCGGAAGCAGCTCGTCGCCGACGACCACGCGGTAGGTCACCTTGGTGCCCGACACCGCCGAAACCCGTTGCTGCGCCTCGAGAATCCGCGTCACCGGCAGTTTCGCCAGGTCGTCCGGCCCGGCCCCCAGCTCGGTGAGCACCGCTTCGGCCACCGCCGTGCCTTCGGCCGGGGTGTGCACGACCGAGCCGACGCCGGTGCCGCTCTGCACGATCGCCCGGTGGACGAGCCCGCGGGTGGCGGGCACGGCCAGCAGCGTCCCCACCGTGCGGCCGCCGTTGGACTGCCCGGCCAGCGTGACTCGGCCCGGGTCGCCCCCGAACGCGCCGACGTTGTCGCGCACCCATTCGAGCGCGGCGACCTGGTCGCGCAAGGAGAGGTTCGAGTCGGCGACGCCGGGCAGGTGCAGCATCCCGAGCACCCCGAGCCGGTAGGCGACGGTCACGACGACGACCCCTCGCCGCGCGTACGCGGACGCGTCGAACTGGTGCGGCGCGCCCATCACGCCACCGCCGCCGTGGATCCACACCAGCACCGGGTACGAGCCGGGTGCGGCCGGGGCGTAGACGTTGACGTAGAGGCAGTCTTCGTCGCCGGTGAAGCCACGCCCGGTGAGCGCGGGCTGCGGCGCCCGCGGGGCCCACTCCGCCGCGTCCCGTACCCCGGCCCACGGCTTCGCGGGCCGCGGCGCGCGGAACCGCAGCTCCCCCACCGGAGGCTCGGCGTACGGCACACCGAGGAAGGTCTGGACACCGTCCCCTTCGGACCCGCGCAGGGCGCCGGCCGCGATCTCCACCGTCGTCACGACTCCAGCCTAAAAGCTTGCGCTGGAGTGCACTCCAGCGTGTTGACTGGGCCCATGACCGCGTCCGAGAACAAGCAGCTCCTGAAGACGGCGTTCGACGCCTGGGCCACCGGCGACATCCGGCCGCTGCTCGCCGCGATGGCCGACGACGTCACCTGGACGGTCAGCGGCCACAACAGCTGGTCCGGCACCTTCCGCGGCAAGGACGCCGTCCGCCGCGACCTGCTGGGCCCGCTCGGCGCGCAGTTCGACGGCACGTACACGAGCACCGCGAGCCGGTTCGTCGCCGAGGACGACGTCGTCGTGGTCGAGACGCAGGGCAGCGTCGCGACCAAGGCCGGGGCGCGGTACGACAACAAGTACTGCTTCGTCTTCCGCGTCGAAGACGGCCGCATCCGCGAGATCACCGAGTACATGGACACCCAGCTGGTCGCGGAGGTGCTCTCGGAGCTGGCCCGCTGACACGCGCCACGGCGCCCGGGTGATGATTACCCCGTGCACATCGCGGCAGAGATAGTGGCGCTGGTCGTGACCGTCCTCGTCGTCAGCGCGGTGGCGCGGCGGCTGGACTGGTCCGCTCCGCTGTGCCTGATCGTCGTCGGCGTCGCCGGCTCGTACGTCCCCGGCGTGCCCGAGGTCCACCTCGATCCCGAGGTCGTGCTGCTCGGCCTGCTGCCTCCGCTGCTGTACTCGGCGGCCATCCAGACGTCGCTGGTCGACTTCCGGAAGAACCGCGGGGCGATCGGGCTGATGTCGGTGGGGCTGGTGGTGTTCACCGCGCTCGGTGTCGGCGTGGTCGCCTGGGCGGTGGTCCCCGGGCTCCCGCTGGCCGGCGGCATCGCGCTCGGCGCCGTCGTCGCGCCGCCGGACGCGGTCGCCGCCAGCGTCGTCGCCCGGCGGGTCGGCATGCCCCGCAAGCTGATCCGGCTCCTGGAGGGCGAGAGCCTCTTCAACGACGCCGCCGCGCTGGTCGCCCTCCGCACGGCCATCGCCGCGCTGGCCGGGTCGGTCAGCCTCTGGCAGGTCGGCGCGGACTTCTTCCGCGCGGCGATCGGCGGGGCCGTGGTCGGGCTGGTCGTCGGGTTCGCGGCGGCCTTCATCCGGGCCCGGATGGACGAGCCGGTGCTCGACACCGCGCTGTCGTTCGCCGTCCCCTTCATCGCCTACATCCCGGCCGAGGCGATCCACGGTTCCGGCGTGCTCGCGGTCGTCATCGCCGGGCTGATCCTCGGGCACAAGGCCCCGCAGATCCTGTCCGGCTCCACCCGGCTGGCGTCCCGGCTGAACTGGCAGACCATCCAGTTCCTCCTGGAGAACATGGTCTTCCTGCTGATCGGCCTGCAGCTGCGGCGGATCCTCGCCGAGGTCGGCGAGAGCGGGCTGTCGCTCCTGACGCTCACCTGGATCTGCGTCGCCGTGCTCGCCGCGACCATCCTCACCCGGGTGCTGTACCTGATCGGCATCGGCACGGTGAAGCGCGTCAAACGGCGCTTCCTGCCCGGCAAGGTCAAGGTGAAGATCTGGCCGTGGCGCTACTCGGCCGTCATCGCGTGGGCGGGCATGCGCGGGGTGGTGACGCTGGCGGCCGCGTTCGTGCTGCCCGCGGACACCCCGCAGCGGGCCGTGCTGGTGCTCGCCGCGTTCGTCGTCGTGGCCGGCACCCTGGCCGTGCAGGGCATGACGCTGCCCCCGCTGATCCGGCGCCTGCGCCTGCCCCGGCCGGACCCCGCGGAGGACGCGCTGCAGGAGGCGGCCGTCCTGCACGACATGACCCGGGCGGCGCTGGCCAAGCTGGAGGAGATCCGGCAGCCCGACGACCCGCCGGAGATCATCCAGCGCCTGCGCGACCGCCTGCAGCACCGCGCCGACTCGGCGTGGGAGCAGCTCGGCAGGCAGAGCGCGCTGGCCGAGACGCCGAGCGACGCCTACCGCCGGCTGCGGCTGGCCCTGCTGGACGTCGAGCGCGACCAGTTCCTCAAGGCCCGCGCCAGCGGCAGCGCCGACGACGACGTCCTGCGCCGGGTCCTGGAGCGGCTCGACATCGAAGAGTCGATGCTCGACCGCGAAGAGGCCGAGCCCGACGTCGAAGGCCGCGAACTGCGCACCCCGGCCGCTACGGCGGGGTCGTGCAAGCACCTGGCCCACGAGTGGGTGGACAAGGAGCCCAGCTCGGCCGACAGCTGTGCCGCCTGCCTCGAAGAGGGCACGACGTGGGTGCACCTGCGGATGTGCCTGAAGTGCGGCAACGTCGCCTGCTGCGACTCCTCGCCGCGCCGCCACGCGACGCAGCACTTCCACGAATCCCGTCATCCGGTCATGCGCAGCTTCGAGCCGGGCGAGACGTGGCGCTGGTGTTTCGTGGACAAGCAACTCGGCTAGCTCCGCCTTCCTCCCCACCACCACCCTCAACGGAGGCGCTCCGCGCCGCTGTACCGTCAAAGCATGAGCACCCCGGAGCAGGAGATCGAGTACCGCCAGTTCCGCTTCAGCCCGCCTCCGGGCGCAACGGAGATCTTCCTGGTCCGGCACGGCGAGTCGGCCCCGGCCCGCGGCGACGACCCGTTCGACCTGGTCGACGGCCAGGCCGACCCGGACCTGGCGCCGGACGGCCGCGACCACGCCCAGCGCGTCGCCGCCCGGCTCGCCGGGGAACGGATCGACGCGATCTACGTGACGACGCTGCGCCGCACGGTGCAGACGGCCGCGCCGCTGGCGGAGAAGCTGGGGCTGACCCCGGTCGTCGAGCCGGACCTGCGCGAGATCCACCTGGGCGACTGGGAGAACGGCCTGTTCCGGAAGTACACCACCGACGGCCACCCGATCGTCGACCGGCTGTGGGCCGAGCAGCGCTGGGACGTGATCCCCGGCGCGGAGTCCGACGAGGCGTTCGGGGCCCGGCTGCGCGGCGCTTTGACGCGGATCGCCGCGGCGCACCCCGATCAGCGCGTCGCGGTGTTCACCCACGGCGGCGTGATCGGCGAGGTGTTCGCCCAGGCCAGCCGCTCGGTCGAGCGGTTCGCGTTCCTCGGCGCCGACAACGGGTCGATTTCGCACCTGGTGCTGCACGGCGACCGCTGGATCGTGCGGCGCTTCAACGACACCGCGCACCTGGCCGCCCCGCTCGGCTGAGCTTCCCGGCCGCGACGAGCTGCACGGTCACCAGGATCGAGACGGCCTCCGCGGCCAGCAGCCCGATCAGCACCAGCACCTGCGTCAGCCCGGCCTGGATCGGCCCCGCGCCGCCGAGCAGGACGCCGACGTAGGCACCCGGGAGCGCCACCAGGCCGACCGTGCGGGTCTGGTCGAGCGCCGGGATGAGGGCGTGCCCGGCCGACGGGCGGCAGATCTCCAGCGCCGCCGGCCGCGGCAGGAAGCCCAGCGCCAGCGCGGCTTCGTACTCGCCGTGGCGGGACTCGAGCTCGTCGAGGGCGCGGCGGGCGGCCTGCGACGTCGCGGTCATGGCGCCGCCGATCACGATGCCGGCGATCGGCACGACCGCGATCGGCTCGAGCGGGACGACCCGAGCGCCGAGAACCAGGGCGAGCACGGGCGCGACGCCGGCGGCGATGGCCAGTGCCGTCCACGGGAGGTTCCGGCGCGCTCCGACGCGGCGCGCCGACGTCACCGCGGCGATCCCGAACATCAGCAGCACGAAGAGGCCGGTCAGCGGCGCCGACCGCAGGACCGCGGTGATCACCAGCGACACGACGGCGAGCTGGGCGACCGCGCGGACGGCGGCGACCAGCACCGCCCGCCCGTCGCCGAGGCCGCCCGCCCGGACGACGGCCGCGCCGGCGACGGCGAGCAGGACGAGGACAGCGACCAGGGCGGGGCCGAAGGTGATCGCGGCGTTCACGCCGCCGATCCTGCCGCTCAGACGGCGCAGCTGAAGAGGCGCCCCGGCTGGGTCTCGGTCTTCTCGGCGACGACGACGCCGTCGACGACGATCCGGCACCGCAGCGCGCCGGGGCCGGGGTTGCGGGCGGCGACGCTGTAGAACTCGGTGCGGCCGGCCGGGCCGACCCGGGTGAACTGCGTCGACCACGGCGTCGCGACCTCGGTCTGCTGGGTCAGCGTGGAGCCCGCGGCGGCGTAGGTGACGTTGCGGGCGCCGTGCGCGCCGAGCAGTTCGTAGACGACGCTGTGGTCGACGGTGCGGACCGCGGCCGGGGCGACGGACGCGGCGGCGGGCTGTCCGGTGCCGGGGCCGCGCGCGGACCGGGGCACGACGTAGGCGGTCACGGCGAAGGCCGCGGCGAGCACGCCGAGGACGACGACGAAGCTGCCGGCCGACCGAGCCCGTCCGGCGCAGTCGCGCTCGGATCGGATCGCGGTGGGAACGCCCATGGAGAGGTCTTCTCTCGTCGCGCGCACTTCCGTCGAGTGCGTCGACCTCTATCTCGCCGTGACCTAACGCGGTGTTAGCAGCTCTTCGCGGGAAGTTCGATGTTCACCCGGACGGGTGTCTCGCTCGGCGGCGGTTTTTGTCGGTGGTCCGGAGGATGATCGGGGTCGTGTACGAGGAGGTGGCGGCGCCGGCGGCATTGCGGGGCGTGGCGAGGTGCGTGTGGCGGTCGGCTTCGGAGGGCCCGAAGCGGATCGTCCCGGACGGGTGCGTGGACCTCGTGGTGGGCGGCGGCTCGGTGTTCGTGGCCGGCCCGGACACGGCGGCGTGGTCTTCGGAGGCCGCGGGGGTGGTGAGCGGAGTCCGGTTCGTCCCGGGCCGCGCGGCGGCGGTCCTGGGCGTGGCGGCGGACGAGCTGCGCGACCGGCGGGTGCCGCTCGGCGAGCTGTGGGGGCGGTCGGTGGCGGAGCGGCTGCTGGAGGGATCGCTGTCCCCGGTGGCGGCGGTGGCGGGGCGGATGGCGGACTTGCCGGCGGAGGATCGGGTGGTTGCGGAGCTGATCGCACGACTGGAGGTTGGGGCGGCCCGGGTCGGTGAAGCGGCGGCGGGGCTGGCGCGAGTCGACCAGGCAGGAGCAGGACTGGCGCGAGTCGATCAGGCGGCGGCTCGACCGGCGAGAGTCGATCAGGCGGCAGCCGAGCTGGCCCGAGCCGGCGAAGCGGCCACGCTGGCCCGGTCCGGTGGCGGCGGGCAGCCAGCCCAGCCATCCACCGAAGTGGCCGCGGCGATCGCCGGGCTAGGCGTGGTGAGCGAGCGGCGGCTGCGGCGGCGGTTCGTCCAAGCCGTCGGGTACGGGCCGGCCACCTACCTCCGGGTCAGCCGGTTCCAGCGGGCCGTCGCGCTGGCTCCGCGGATCTCCGGTCTGGCCGCGCTGGCCGCCGCCGCGGGGTACGCCGATCAAGCGCACCTAAGCCGGGAGTGCCGGGCACTGACCGGCCTCACCCCGCGCGACTACTTCCCTCGGCGCTCCACTGTGGACGTTGCCGTGCGTGATCGACTCCGTTCGGCGTAACCCGTGCGGTCAACCGGAAGTGGGCGTTCACCCAAAAAGGTAAGCAGACGGTAAACGACTACCAAGAGCGCTATCCTCCCCCTCGACGAGTGATCAGGGAGGGCGTGTGGCCACCATCAGCGACGTCGCGGCCAGGGCCGGCGTCTCCACGGCGACCGTGTCGCGCGCGCTCAACGGCAAGTCCACTGTGGACCCCACCTTGGCCGCGCGGGTCCAGGAGGCCGCCGCCGAGCTCGGGTATCACCCGAACGGGCTGGCCCGGAACCTCCGCCGTCAGGAGACCGCGGTGCTCGCGCTGATCATCTCCGACGTCGAGAACCCGTTCTTCACCGCCATCGCGCGGGGCGTCGAGGACCTCGCACAGCGGTCCGGGTATTCGGTGGTGCTCTGCAACTCCGACGAAAACGAGGACAAGGAGCGGCGCTACATCGAGGTCGCGCTGCAGGAGCGGGTCGCCGGCGTGGTGCTCTCGCCCACCGGCCGGTCGACGAACGTCGAGGGCCTCCGCCGCCAGGGCACGCCGCTGGTGGCGGTGGACCGGCCGCTGCAGGCGGCGGAAGGCGACCAGGTGCTGGTCGACACCCGCCACGCGGCCGCCCAAGCCACCCGCCACCTGCTCGACGGCGGCTACCGGCGCGTCGGCTGCCTGACCGGCCCCCCGGGCGTCCGCACGGCCGAAGACCGCCTGGCGGGGTACGCCGACGTCGTCGGCGAAGAGAACGTCCGATTCCGCCGGGCGGAGTACCGCGCCGAAGGCGCCCGGCTGGCCGCGCTGGAACTCCTCGACGAGCCATCGCCGCCGGACGCGCTCCTGGTCGCGAACAGCACGATGGCGATCGGGGTGCTGGAGGCCCTGTCGGCCCGCGGCCTGCGCCCGGGCAGCGACGTGGGCATCGTGTCGTTCGACGACGCCCCGTGGACAACCTTGATCGACCCGCCCCTGACGGTCGTCGCCCAGCCGGCGTACGAAGTCGGAAGGGTGGCGGCCCAGCTGCTGCTGGCCCGCATTTCGGACAGCAGCCGCGACGCGACCACGACGACGCTCGAGGCTCGGTTGATCGTCCGGAAGAGCTCCCGCCGCTGACCCGCGCGCCCAGGTGACACGCCCCGGCGGCACACGCATCAGGCAAGTCGGGCCGCGCACCTGGAGGGCCGGGCCGCGTTCCCAGAGGGTCGGCCTGCGTACCCAGAGGGTCGGTCGCGTACCCGGAGGGTCGGGGTCGCGTGCCCGAAGGGTCGGGTCGCGCGACTGGAGGGCGGCGAGCGACGTGCCTGGGGGCCGGCTCGTGCCGGGCCCCCCAGGCACGCCCCACCCCCTGTGTCCCCCATCGCCGGCGCCGGAACGCCGGGTCCTGTGAGCCCAGAGCGGAAATCGTTTACCAGTCCGGAACGTAGGTCCACGGGAAAACCGTGTCAAGCCGGAGCGGGTCTGGACAACCGCGGCCGTTCCGGGGAAACTGACCGGAAGTTGCCTACTCAACGTGTTGGATGATGTGCCCGGAGTGTCGATCTCTGGTGAATTCACCCACAGACAGGGCAAGAAAGCGCACGAACCCGCACATCCGCGCTGTTTCGGGTTAACCTGAGCCACATGTCTGTAGCGCTGGAGAACATCCTCGCCAAGGCGGGCCTGAAAGTCGACGCGAACGAGTTCCTCACTCTCGTCGAAGACGCGGCGCGCAGACTGTCCCCACCGAATCCCGATCCGTCGCACTACTTCTCGGCCGACCAGCGCGCCGCGCTGGCCGATGTCGGACTGGACCTCTCACCCAGGCGGGAGGACGAACCGGACTTCAGAGCCCGCACCGTCGCCGCCCACGCCGTGCTCGCCGAAGGCGCCCTCAGCGTCAACGAAGCCGCCAAGGCCCTCGGGGTCGACGACAGCCGGATCCGGCACCGGCTCAAGGAAGGGCGGCTGACCGGCTGGAAGGACGGCGGGTGGCGGCTCCCCGCGTGGCAGTTCGCCGGCTCCGGCGTCCTCCCCGGCCTGGAAGTCGTGCTGAAAGCCCTGCCGGACGACCAGCCCGCCCTCGTGGTCGCCGCCTTCATGAGCACTCCGCAAGCCGACCTGGTGATCAACGACCAGCCCGCGACCCCGCGCCAATGGCTCCTCTCGGGTGGTGACCCGGACCACATCGCCCGCCTCATCGCCACGCTCGGCACTCCGCTCTAGGCTGGACCCCCCCGAGCAAGATCACCGACAAGGACGGACCAACCCCCACCCATGGCCCGGCTCCCGCTGCCGCCCGCCCGATCCGTCCTGGTCCGGCAGCTGAACCGCGCCGACGACGTGGTGACGGTCCAGCCCACGACCAGGCTGGTACGGATCTTCACCGCGCACGGCAGACACCCCCAGCAGTGGAACTCGTTCCGCTACACCGGCCCGCTCCCGCACGGCCGCTTCGACCAGCAGTCGCCCGGCCGCGGCGGCGCCCCGGTCACCGATCCCGCCAACGGCGTCCTCTACTTCGGCCTCACCGTGCGCACATCGGTCGCGGAGGTCTTCCAGACCAGCTCGACGGTCGACCGCCGCACCCGCGGTCCCCGGCTGGTCGTCGTCCGCCCGACGCGCACCCTGCGCCTGCTCGACCTGACCGGCCTCTGGCCGACGCGGGTCGGGGCCTCCCAGGAGATTTCGAGCGGGCCGAAGAAGCTCACGCAGGCGTGGGCCCGCGCGATCCGCGGCGCCTTCAGCGACCTCGACGGCCTCTGGTACCGCTCGTCGATGGACTCCGGCGACCCCGCGATCTGCCTGTGGGACCCGCCGGCGGGCGCCGCGCTCCCGATCGCGCCGGACGTGCTGCTGCCGCTGGACCACCCGGGCCTGGACGTCCCGCTGGGCCGGGTCTGCGAAGAGCTGAACTACACGCTCCTGAACTGAGCCGCCCGCAGGTCCGGACCGTCGACGACGTGGGTCGCGACGACCCGGGCGGCCGGAGTCGCGTTGAAGGCGATGCTCGTCCCGACGGCGGCGAAGAGCGGCAGGTCCGACCGGCTGTCCCCGACCGCGGAACACCGCTCCGGCGCGAAGCGACCCGGCCGGTGTAGCGGCCGCCCTCGGCCTCCGGCACCGCCGAGCACTTCGACGAGTACGGGAAGCGCCACTTCGCGCTGGCCCCGGCCACGTACGCCGCCTCGGCCGCGACGAGTTCCGCCTCGTGCCCCAGCGCGGCGGCCGCCCAGGCGCACGAGCTGGTGCCCGGGACGAGGGTGCCGTCGACGTCGAAGCAGACCAGCCCGCGCGTCACAGGTGCCGCGACCACCACTCGAGGACCGCTTCGAAGCGCTGGACGCGGTGCCGGGGCCGGCCCGAGCGGCTCAGCTCGTGGCCCTCGCCGGGGAAGATCAGCATCTCCGCCGGGGCGCCCGCGCGGCGCAACGCCACGAACATCCGCTCCGCCTGCTCCAGCGGGCAGCGCCAGTCCTGCTCCGAATGCACCACCGCGAACGGGATCTTGATCTTGTCCGCGTGGTACAGCGGGGACCGGCGGCGCTGCTCTTCCGGCGAAGACCCGATGTAGGCGTCGACGAAGAAGTAGCCGATGTCGGAGCTGCCGACCATCGAGTCCCACGCGTTGACCGCGCGCTCGCTCCACGCCGCCTTGAAGCGCTCGCCGTGGTGGGCGGCCAGCCAGCTCGTCATGAAGCCGCCGTACGAACCACCCATGATGCCGACGCGGGAGGCGTCCAGGTCCGGCCGCTCCAGCGCCTTGTCGAGCAGGGCCAGGACGTCGTCGACGTCGACCGTGCCGTAGGCGTGCGTGATCGCGTGGCCGTGCGCCTGCCCGTAGCCCGCGGACCCGCGCGGGTTGCCGACCACCACCGCGTAGCCCGCCGCCGCGTACACCTGTGCCTCGTCGAACAGCGCCCACTCCTGCTGGGTGAACGGGCCGCCGTGCACCACGCGCAGCACCGGGTGCGGACCTTCGCCCTCGGGCAGCACCAGCCAGCCGTGCACCGGGTAGCCGTCCGGGGCGGTGGTCTCCAGCTCGATCATCGGCCGGATGCCCTTGTCCCGCAACGGCTTCGAGTAGTCGGTCAGATCCCGGGGCGCACCGTCGCCGAGCAGCACGACCTCGCCGGAGGTGGACGGCGTCGCGATCACCGCCACCAGCACCGAGCCGTCCAGCGTGAACGACCGGACCGCGGTCTGGCCGGCGTGGACCACCGCGAGGTCGGCCAGCGGCGCCTCGACGGCGTCGACGGCGACCGCGCGCAGCTCCACCGCGCCGCGGTTTCGGACGGCGACGAGGACGTCGTCGCCGCGCGGGGCCGGCGGGCCCGCCGCGGCCTCGCAGTCCACCGTCTCGGCGCCGGTGAGCCGCCGGGCCTTCACCGGGCCCGCGCCGAACTCCGGCGTGGCCGCGTAGAGCCCGGTGGGCGCGGCCTCGCGGTGCTCCTCGAAGGACTGTCCGAAGTAGAACAACGTGCCGTCGGGGCCGAACACCGGCCGCTCCGAGTACCCCTCGCCGCGCACGAGGACCTCGGGCTCACCACCGTCGGCGGGGATCGCGCAAATGTCGCGGAAGTCGCTTTCGGCCGCGCCCCAGTCCGGCGGCGCGGTGAAGACCACGCGCGTGCCGTCCGGCGTCCAGACGGGGTGGGCCGCGTCGAACCCGTCGCCGGTCAGCGGCTCGGGCTCACCGGGTTCGAGCGTGTCGACGACGAACAGCCGCTGCATGCGGTCCTGGACGAACCCCACGTCGTCGAGCCGGTAGTCCATGCGCGTGATCCGGCGCGGCGCCTCGGCCGCCGGCTCCGGCGTCTCGCCGTCGGCGTCCGGCGTGCCGTAGCGGCCGGCCTCCGGCACGCGGGCGGTGAAGGCGATCCGGCGCGAATCCGGCGCCCACACCGGTTCCCCGGCCCCGAGGGGCAGCGACGTCAGCCGGCGGGCCTCCCCGCCGTCCGACGGCATCACGTGCAGCTGCGGATGGCTTTCCGCGCCCTTGCCCTCCCCCGCGCGGAGGAACGCCACCCAGCGCCCGTCCGGCGAGATGGCCGGCGCCGAGTCGCGCGGACCGTGGGTCCACGCGGACTCACCGCCGTCGAGCGACACGCGCCGGATCTCGCCGTGCGTGGCGTTCGTCTTCAGATCCGGTCTCTTCAGCGCCGTGAGCAGCAGGTTCCCGCGCAGGGCGGGACGGCCGGGGACGACGAGGGCTTCGATGTCGGCAGGACGCACGTCACCGAAGGTACCGGAAATCCTTAGCGAGACGAACGATTTTGCCGGACGCTAAGCCACGACCTGCTTGCGCTCGTCGCGCCGGGCCTTCGCCAGGCTGGCCACCGTGGTCACGGTGAGCACGACGACGATCACCCCCAGGGAGACCCAGTTGTTGATGTCCAGCCAGTCCGGGACGACGTGGTACTCGTGCAGCGCGTGCAGGAACAGCTTCGCGCCGATGAAGGCGAGGATCACCGCGAGGCCGTAGCTGAGGTAGACGAGCTTGGTCACCAGGCCGCCGAGCAGGAAGTACAGCTGCCGCAGGCCCATCAGGGCGAACGCGTTGGCGGTGAAGACGAGGAACGCCTCCTGCGTGATGCCGAAGATCGCCGGGATGGAGTCGACGGCGAACAGCAGGTCGGCCGAGCCGATGGCCACGATCACCAGCAGCATCGGGGTGATCATCCGCTTGCCGTCGATCTTCACCGTGTAGTGGTGGCCGTGGTAGTCGTCGGTCACCGGGGCGAACCTGCGGACCTGCCGGGTGACGGCGTTCTCGTGGTACTCCTCTTCCTCGCCCTTGCCGCGCAGCATGCTGATCGCCGTCCAGATCAGCACCGCTCCGAACAGGAAGAACACCCAGACGAACTGCGCGATCAGCGCGGCCCCGATGGCGATGAAGACGCTCCGCATGGCGAGCGCGAGCAGGATGCCGACCAGCAGCACGCGGTGCTGGTGGATGGCGGGCACCTTGAACGAGCCCATGATGATCATGAAGATGAACAGGTTGTCGACGCTCAGCGAGTACTCGGTGATGTACCCGGTGAAGAACTCGACGCCCGGGTCGTGCCCGGCGAAGATCCACACGCCGATGCCGAAGGCGATCGCGCACGAGACGTAGAAGACGACCCAGCGAGCCGCTTCCCCCGTGGTCACTTCGTGCGGCTTGCGATCGACGATGACCAGGTCCAGCGCGATCAGCGCGAGCAGGCCACCGATCGTGGCGATCCACAGCCACAGGGGGACAGTCATGGAACTCGAACCTCCGGATAGCGCGCAGCAGCAACTAACCGGAGGTCTCTCCCGCCGGTGAAAACACCGGCCGACGGTGCCGGGGGCGCAGGGCCACCGTGCTGACGACACCGCCGCGAAGGAATACTCCCCTCACAGCGCGTCCAGTTTGCCGGTTCCTCCCACCGAAAGCCAGCCGGGATCGCGCACGTCACCGGGTTGGGTCTGTAATTCCGGTCACTTCGGTCCACCAGGTGGTCCCCGACGTGTGATCACTGTGAGCCGCGGAGGACACTCTCAGGAAACTTCACCTACGGTCACGTCGTGCCCCGACTCCCGCTCCCGCGCACCCGCCGAGCCCGGCTCACGGCGCTCGGCGCCGTCGTGGCGGTGCTCGCCGCCGCGACCGTCCTCTGGGCGACGCGCGACACGGCCCCGCCCGCCGTGCCCACTCAGGACGCCTTGCTCGACCTGCCCGCCGCGCCCGGCTCGGCCGAGCAGGTCGAGATCGACACGACCACCTACCTCCCGGCGACCGTGCCCGCGCCGGCCGTCCTGCTCGCGCACGGCTTCGGCGGGGACAAGAACAGCGTCGCCGACGACGCCCGCGAGCTCGCGCGGAAGGGCTTCGTCGTGATGACGTGGTCCGCGCGCGGCTTCGGCAGGAGCACCGGCAAAATCGGGCTCAACGATCCCGACGGCGAGGTCGCCGACGCGAGCCGGCTGATCGACCGGCTCGTCGCGCAGCACCAGGTAACTCTCGACGCCCAGGGCGACCCGAAGGTCGCCGTCACCGGGGCCTCCTACGGCGGCGCGCTGTCGCTGCTGCTGGCGGGCACGGACAAGCGCGTCGACGCGATCGCGCCCGTGATCACCTACAACGACCTGGCCCAGGGCCTGATCCCGAACGCGGCGACGCCCGCGTCCGCGGCTCCCGGCACCCCGTCCGCCGGCGCCTTCTCGGCCGACGGCGTCTTCAAGAAGAGCTGGGCCGGCATCTTCTTCTCGGCCGGTTCGGGCGCCGCGGCGAGCGGCTCGCCGTCCGCCGAAGCACCGGAAGCCGGGCAGGAGACCGACACGGGATCCACCGGCGCCGCCGGGACCGCGGCCGCCGCGGGGGCCGCGCTGCCGGCCGGGCCACCTGGTGCGGGCGGGCCGCGGAACGCGCCGGCCGACCCCTGTGGCCGGTTCACCGCCGCGGTCTGCCGCGCCTACACCGAACTCGGCACCACCGGGCAGGCGAGCCAGGCGAGCGTCGACCTGCTGCGCCGCGTCTCCCCCGCGTCCGTGACGGACAAGATCACCGTGCCGACGCTGCTGGTGCAGGGCGAGAGCGACACGCTGTTCGGCCTCGACCAGTCCGACGCGAACGCCCGGCAGATCACCGCGGCGGGCGGCAAGGTCAAGACGATCTGGTACACCGGCGGCCACGACGGCGGCAAGCCCGGCCCGCAGCTGCGCGCCAAGATCGCCGACTTCCTGAAGACGGCGCTGGACGGCGGCGACCCGGGCACCGGCTTCAGCTACGACGTCCAGGGCACGTTGCGCGCCAACGGAACGCCGTCGGTCCGCACGGTCAACGCGGTCGCCTACCCCGGGCTGACCGGACCGGCCACGGAACGGCGGCTGCTGGCGCTGAACGGGCCCGCGCAGCCGGTGGTGCGCCCGGCCGGGGCGAACCCGGCCGCGGTCAGCGGGATCCCCGGCCTCAACGGCGTCGCGAGCAGTTCGTCGCGGCTCGGCGCGCTGTTCAGCAACGACCCGCCCGGCCAAGCCGCGCAGTTCGCCACCGCGCCCTTCGACGGCCAGGTCGTCATCAGCGGCTCGTCCACCGTGCGGCTGCAGGTCGCCGCGGACCCGGCGCACCCGCAGCCGGACGCGGTGCTGTTCGCGAAGCTCTACGACGTCGGCCAGGACGGCTCGCGCGTGCTGCCGGCCAACGCCATCGCGCCCTTCCGGGTGAGCGGGCTGCCCGCCGACGGCACCCCGGTCGACGTCACCGTGACCCTGCCCGGCATCGTCCGCCCGATCGAGGGCGGCCACTCGCTGCGGCTGGTCGTCGGCACCACCGACCAGGGGTACGCCGCGCCGGCCGCGCCCGCGGTGTTCCGGATCGGCCTCGCCGGCGGCACCGCGCTGGCCGTGCCGGTCGTACCGGGCAAGTCCGTCGGGTCCCCGGCGCCGATCGGGCAGCTCGTGGGCATCGGCGTCACGCTGGCGATCGGCCTCGCGGCGGTGCTCTTCGCGGCCTTGCGCCGCCGTCGCGCCACCGACGTCGACCCCGAGTTGGCCACCACCCCGCTGGTCATCGAGGGGCTGCGCAAGCAGTACGCGGGCGGGTTCGTGGCGGTCAAGGACCTGTCGTTCCGCGTCGAACCGGGTCAGGTGCTCGGCCTGCTCGGGCCGAACGGCGCGGGCAAGACGACCACCCTGCGGATGCTGATGGGCCTGATTTCGCCGACGGCGGGCAGCATCCGCGTGTTCGGGCACAAGATCACCCCGGGCGCGCCGGTGCTCTCGCGCATCGGCTCGTTCGTGGAGGGGTCCGGCTTCCTGCCGCACCTGTCCGGCCGGGCGAACCTGGAACTGTACTGGGCCTCGACCGGGCGTCCGGCGGAGAAGGCGCACTTCGCGGAGGCGCTGGAAATCGCCGGGCTCGGCACCGCGGTCGAACGGCGGGTGCGGACCTACAGCCAGGGCATGCGGCAGCGGCTGGCGATCGCGCAGGCGATGCTCGGCCTGCCGGAGCTGATGGTGCTCGACGAACCGACCAACGGGCTCGACCCGCCCCAGATCCACCAGATGCGCGAGGTGCTGAAGCGGTACGCCGCGACCGGCCGCACCGTGGTGGTTTCGAGCCACCTGCTGGCCGAGGTCGAGCAGACCTGCACGCACGTCGTGGTCATGCACCGCGGTTCGCTGGTCGCCTCGGGCGAGGTCGGCGAGCTGGCCGCGGCCGGCGGCGAGGCGACGTTCCGGGTCGACGACCCGGCAGCGGCCGCGGCGGCACTGAAGGCGCTCAGCGGGGTCACCGACGTCGACGTCGAGGGCGAGCTCGTGCACGCGAACCTCGGCGAGCTGCCGCGGGCCGAAGGCGTGGCCGCCCTGGTGCGCGCCGGGGTCGCGGTGGAGCAGGCCGGGCCCCGGCGCCGGCTGGAAGACGCGTTCCTGCAACTGGTCGGAGAGGAAGCATGAGCGAGGGTGTGCACACCGATCCGCACGCATTGGACGAGCTGAGCGACATCGCGTCGGCCGAGCACGCGGGTGTCGGGCCGGACGGCGCGGTCGAGGGGTACTCGGCGCGGCGGACACTGCGGCTCGGCGTCGAGCTGCGGCGCCAGCTCAAGCGGCGGCGCACGCAGTTCCTGCTCGGGTTCGTCGCGCTCCTGCCGTTCATCCTGGTGATCGCGTTCGAGCTCGGGCAGTCGAGCCCGAACCGGCGCAGCGGCGGGTTCGTCGACCTGGCCACCGCGTCCGCGCCGAACTTCGTCGTGCTGGCGCTGTTCGTGTCGGGGACGTTCCTGCTGCCGATGATCGTGGCGCTGTTCTTCGGCGACACGATCGCGAGCGAGGCGTCGTGGTCGAGCCTGAAGTACCTGCTGGCCGTGCCGGTGCCGCGGCAGCGGGTGCTGCGGCAGAAGGCGATCGTTTCGGGGTTGCTCTCGGCGTTCGCGCTGGTGCTGCTGCCCTTGGTGTCGCTCGGCGTCGGCGTGCTCTGGTACGGCGCGGGCGACGCGATCAGCCCGACGGGTGACGCGGTGTCCTTCGGCGACAGCCTGGTGGCCATCGCGCTGTCCACTGTGTACATCATCCTGCAGCTGGCCTGGGTGGCCGGGCTCGCGCTCGCGCTGAGCGTGTCGACCGACGCCCCGCTCGGCGCAGTCGGCGGCGCGGTGCTGGTGGCGATCCTGTCGCAGATCCTGGACCAGATCACCGCGCTGGAGGGGCTCCGCAACTACCTGCCGACGCACTATGCGTTCTCCTGGATGGACCTGATCTCGACCGACGTCGACTGGACCAACCTGGCGAGCGGCATGCTGTCGGCGGCGATCTACGGGACGGTGTTCTTCCTCTTCGCCGGGCGGCGGTTCGCTCGAAAAGACATCACCAGCTGAGGCGAGCGGGCGGCGTACGATGCGGAAATGACCACGGTGGCCGCGGTGTCGGCGAGTTCATGCTGCTCGCCTTCGCCGGCCGCCGGCCCGGGCAGCGCTACCGCGTGCCGGCGGCTCAACTTCCGGGGCGGCGCGGACGTCGACGTGACGCTGACCGGGCCGGACGGCGGGAGCACTTCGGTGTCGTCCGGTTGAGCGTCCGGACCTGACCGGCGGCCTCCCCCGCGGTACGGTCGCGCCGTGCCCATCATCCTGGACAGCCACGGCGACGTCGCCGTGCTCCGGATCGACCACGGCGGGGGCAACACCCTCGACACGGAGTCGTGCCGGGAGCTCGTGCGGCGGCTCGGGGAGGCCGAGCAGGCCCGCGCCGTGGTGCTCACCGGGACCGGCGGCATCTTCTGCGCGGGCGTCGACCTCAAGCGGGTCGACCGGGGCGGCGCGCCGTACGTGACGCAGTTCCTGCCGCTGTTGTCGGACGCGCTCCTGGCCGTGTTCGGCTGCCCGCGTCCGGTGGTCGCCGCGCTGAACGGGCACGCCGTCGCCGGCGGCGCGGTGCTCGCCGCGGCCTGCGATCACCGGGTGCTGGGCGCCGGCCGGATCGGCGTGACCGAGCTGCTCGTCGGCGTGCCGTTCCCGGTGGCCGCGCTGGAGATCCTGCGCTGCGCCTACGGCACGGCGCCGTTGCCTTCGCTCACCTACACGGGTGAAACCTGGGGCGGCGCGGACGCCTTGGCCCGCGGGCTGGTCGACGAAGTCGCGCCGCCGGAGGAGGTGCTCGCGCGGGCCGTCGCGGTCGCACGCCGGCTCGGCGAGCTGCCCGCCGAGCCGTTCGCCCACACCAAGGCCCAGATCCGGCAGCCCTTCCACGAGCGGATCGCCGAAAACCGCCACTCGGACGACCCGCACGTGGAGCGGCTCTGGCGGTCCGCCGAGGCGCTCGCCGCGGTCAAGTCCTATGTGGACAGGGTGCTCCGCTAGGCGTGCACGCCGCTTTCGGCGAGCGCCTTGATGCCCTCGACGGTCTTCTGCATGTTCGCCTGCAGCTCGCCGAGCCGCATCGCGACGATCTCCTCTTCGTGCTCGGGCATCGAGCCGATGATCGTCGTGAGGTTGGACGGGCCGGGACCGATCTGGGCCCACTGGCGCAGAATCGTGCCGTCGCCGTCCGGGACGAGCTCGAAGCGCCACGACGCGGCCGGGTTCGTCACGTCCATCACGGCCCACGCGAACAGCCGCTCGGGCTCGTAGCCGGTGACGGTCGAGACCGTCTCCCACTCCCCGGCGATCGGGTGGGAGTTGCGGCCGCGGAACCGCGCGCCGAGGCCGGGCTCGGCGCCGTCGACCCAGCCGCCGCCCTGGAATTCGGTGGAGAACCGGGCCGGCAGGTCGACGTCCAGCAACCAGGACCAGACCTCGGCCGGCGGCGCTTCGATGCGGATCTCGACCTGCGTCGTAGGGCAGTCGGAAACCTTCATGGCGGACCCCTCGCTCGATGACGGTGTGCCTACGGATTCGGACCGTAGCCCGGCGCCGATCGGCCGGACAACTCGCACAATGCCCGCGGCTGCGCACGCCGGCGGAAGCGGCGCCACCCGCCGAAAGTCGGATCCTGACCGATTCTGCGCCCGGACAGCCGATTGCCGACCGGCGCCGGTTCTGTGAGGGTCCCACCGAGGGTTCCGACGACGGGGTGGTGCTCGATGCGCAGACTTTTCACCGCGGGTGCGGTTTTGCTCGCGCTGGCCGGCCTGGCGCCGGCGGCCGCGGCGGCGCCCGACATCAAGGCGCAGCTGCAGCGGATCCCGGGGCTGACGATCGTGTCCGAGGACGCCGCCCCGGCCGGGTTCCGGTTCTTCAAGCTGACCTACACCCAGCCCGCCGACCACCGGCACCCCGGCGCGGGCACGTTCCAGCAGCGGTTCACGTTGCTGCACCGCGACTTCGCCGCCCCGACGGTCGCCTACACGAGCGGCTACAACGTCAGCGGCTCACCGAACCGCTCGGAGCCGACGCAGATCGTCGACGGCAACCAGCTGTCGATGGAGTACCGCTACTTCACCCCCTCCCGGCCGGAGCCGGAGAACTGGGCGAAGCAGCTGACGATCTGGCAGGCGGCCGCGGACGAGCACCGCGCGGTGCAGGCGTTCAAGGCGATCTACCCGGGCAAGTGGCTGGCCACGGGCGGCAGCAAGGGCGGCATGACCGCGACGTACTTCCGGCGTTTCTTCCCGGACGACGTCGACGCGACGATCCCGTACGTCGCGCCCAACGACGTCATCGACCCGATCGACGTCTACAACCGGTTCCTTTCCCGCGTGGGCAACGACCCGGCGTGCCGCGACGCCCTGAAGGCGATCCAGCGCGACGCGCTGAAGCGGCGTGACGAGCTGGGAGCGATCGCCGCGGTGGACGCGGCACAGCGCGGGCTGACGTTCTCGATCGTCGGGTCGGCCGACAAGTCCCTCGAGATCTCGGTGATTGACTCGTACTTCGCGTTCTGGCAGTACCAGAAGCAGTCCGACTGCGCGACGGTGCCGCCGCCGGGCGCGCCCGCGGCCGACGTCTACGCCTGGTACGAGAAGGTGGAGAGCCTCAACACCTACTCCGACCAGGACCTCGCGCCCTACATCCCGTACTACTACCAGGCCGCGGTGCAGCTGGGCTCGCCCGAGGCGTACGACGGCTACCTCCGCGACCTGCTGCGCTACCCGGGAGCCGACCAGCCGAAGACGTTCGTGCCGGCGTCGATCCGCCTGCCGCGCTTCGACTACCTGGCGATGCCCGACATCGATTTCTGGGTGAAGTCCCGCGGCACCCGGCTGCTGTTCGTGTACGGGTCGAATGACCCGTGGGGCGCGGAGCCGTTCGAACTGGGCTTCGGCAGCCGGGATTCGTACCGCTACTACGTCCAGGGCGGCAACCACGGGTCGAAGATCGCCCAGCTGGCCCCGGCCGAAGCCGCGGCGGCGACGGCGACGGTCCGGCGCTGGGCCGGCCTGCCACCGGTTCCGCCGTCGGCGCTTCGCTCGGCACCGGCCGGCTTCCCGGACTTCGACAGGGACCTGACGCCCCGGACGCGGCTGTAACTTTTCTCAGGCCGGGCGTACTCTCACCACACCTGACGGCCCGGCCTGAGGAGGCACGCATGCCTCGTCCCGTCCACTTCGAGATCCACGCGGGCGACCCCGAACGCGCGGTGGCGTTCTACACGGCGGTGTTCGGCTGGAAGTTCGAGCGCTGGGGCGAAGTGCCCTACTGGATGATCACGACCGGCGAAGGAGCCGGAATCGACGGCGGGCTGTTGCCTCGCCAAGGCCCGGCTCCGGAGGCATCGGCGCCGGTCCACGGATTCGTGAACACGATCGACGTGGCGGACCTGGATGAGGCGCTGGGTGATGTCAACCGGGCCGGGGGGACGCTGGCGCTGCCGAAGAATCCGGTGCCGGGGGTGGGGTGGCTGGCTTATTGCAAGGACACGGAGGGGAACGTGTTCGGGATGCTGCAGGCGGATGAGAATGCTCCTGCGCCTGAGTGATCCCCGGTCTTGCACGGGGTACTGGTGATCCGCCGGTGGGGCCCTTCATCCCGAACGCCCATTGTGACTACGGCTGGTGGCACCGCGTCAAGGCGGGAAAGCGTGCCTTGACCCGGTGCCACCAGCCGTGTTGGGGCTGCGGATCGGGATGCAGGGCGGGATCTGGCTGCCGGTTCTCGCGTGCCCGCCTTGGCCTTGGCGGACCACTGCCCCGGCTGCGGTCCGCCGGAGCCGCTCCCCGGCCCGGTTCCGGCGAACCCTTTGCCGCCGCCCCGGGCCTTCTCCCCAATCCGGCCGGGCCTGCCCCGGCGGCCTGATCGCTACTTGATCCCTGCTGCGTCCATTCCCCTCAGCTCCTTCTTCAGGTCCGAGATCTCGTCGCGCAAGCGGGCCGCCAGCTCGAACTGGAGATCACGCGCCGCCTGCATCATCTGGTCGGTCATCTGCTGGATCAGGTCGGCGAGCTGGGCGCGCGGCATTGCCGAAACGTCCTTGTCGACCAGCATGCCCGAGCTCCGGACCCGGTCGCCCTGCTCGGGCTTCTTGCCGCGGGAGGAGTTGCGGCCCGAGCCGCCCACCGAGACCTGCTCGGTGTCTTCCGCCTCGCTGTACACGCGGTCGAGGATGTCCGCGATCTTCTTCCGGAGCGGCTGCGGGTCGACGCCGCGCTCCTTGTTGTAGGCGATCTGCTTCTCGCGGCGGCGGTCGGTCTCCTCGATCGCGTGCCGCATCGAGTCGGTGATCTTGTCCGCGTACATGTGGACCTCGCCGGAGACGTTTCGCGCCGCGCGGCCGATCGTCTGGATCAGCGATGTCCCGCTCCGGAGGAAGCCCTCCTTGTCCGCGTCGAGGATCGCGACCAGCGACACCTCCGGCAGGTCGAGGCCCTCGCGCAGGAGGTTGATGCCGACCAGCACGTCGAAGTCGCCCGCCCGCAGCTGCCGCAGCAGCTCGACCCGGCGCAGCGTGTCGACCTCCGAGTGCAGGTAGCGCACCCGGATGCCCAGCTCGAGCAGGTAGTCGGTGAGGTCCTCGGCCATCTTCTTCGTCAGCGTGGTGACCAGGACGCGCTCGTCCTTGTCCGCGCGCTCGCGGATCTCGTGGACCAGGTCGTCGATCTGGCCCTCGGTCGGCTTCACCACGACCTTCGGGTCGACCAGGCCGGTCGGCCGGATCACCTGCTCGACGAACTCGCCGCCCGCCTGGCCCATCTCGTACGGCCCCGGCGTCGCCGAGAGGTACACCGTCTGGCCGATCCGGTCGGAGAACTCCTCCCAGGTCAGCGGCCGGTTGTCGACCGCGCTCGGCAGCCGGAAGCCGTACTCGACCAGGTTCCGCTTGCGGGACATGTCGCCTTCGTACATGCCGCCGATCTGCGGGACCGTCTGGTGCGACTCGTCGATCACCAGCAGGAAGTCGTCCGGGAAGTAGTCGATCAGCGTGGCCGGGGCCGAGCCGGGACCGCGGCCGTCGATGTGGCGCGAGTAGTTCTCGATGCCGGAGCAGAACCCGACCTGGCGCATCATTTCGATGTCGTAGGACGTGCGCATCCGCAGCCGCTGGGCCTCCAGGAGCTTGCCCTGCCGCTCCAGCTCGGCGAGCCGCTCCTCGAGCTCCTTCTCGATGCCCTGGATCGCCTTTTCCATCCGCTCCGGGCCGGCGACGTAGTGCGTCGCCGGGAAGATGCGGACCTCGTCGACCTCCTTGACGATGTCCCCGGTCAGCGGGTGCAGGTAGTACAGCTTCTCCACCTCGTCGCCGAAGAACTCGACGCGGATCGCGAGCTCCTCATACGCCGGGATGATCTCGACCGTGTCACCCCGGGCGCGGAACGTGCCGCGCGCGAAGGCGATGTCGTTGCGGGTGTACTGCACGTCGACCAGCGCCCGCAGGAAGACGTCGCGGTCGAGCTGCATGCCGACCGCGAGCTTCGAGGACCGGTCCAGGTACGACTGCGGCGTGCCGAGGCCGTAGATGCAGGAGACACTGGCGACCACGATGACGTCCCGCCGCGACAGCAGGTTCATCGTCGCCGAGTGCCGCAGCCGCTCGACGTCGTCGTTGATCGACGAGTCCTTCTCGATGTAGGTGTCCGTCTGCGCGATGTACGCCTCGGGCTGGTAGTAGTCGTAGTAGCTGACGAAGTACTCGACCGCGTTGTGCGGGAACAGCTCGCGCAGCTCGTTCGCCAGCTGCGCGGCCAGGGTTTTGTTGGGCGCCATCACCAGCGTCGGCCGCTGGACGCGCTCGATCAGCCACGCGGTGGTGGCCGACTTGCCGGTGCCGGTGGCACCGAGGAGCACGACGTCCTTCTCGCCCGCCTTGATCCGGCGTTCGAGCTCGTCGATGGCCGCCGGCTGGTCGCCGGCGGGCTGGTAGTCACTGACCACCTCGAACCGGCCGCCGGTCCGCGGGATCTCCGAGACGGGCCGGAAGTCGGACTGGGCGAGCACGGGGTGTTCGGTTGCGAAAGCCACGTGGACCAGAGTAGGCCGACCCACCGACAATTTCCGTCCGCCCTGGTCAGCGGGGGCGAGACAGCGTGATGGAGGTGACATCGCCGCCCTCGACGGCGCGGTGCGTTCCCCTCTCAGCAGCCGCAATCGCAACAGCTGCAACACTCGCAACAGCTGCAGTCGCAGTCGCATCCCCAGGCATCGTGGGGCTTTCCGCTGAAGGGGCCAGGGTAGGGATCGCGGCAGCAGAACTGGCAGGTGCAGCACATGTAGGGGATCAGGGCGCAGCCGAGGAACGCGGTGCGCTTCTTCGGCGGGACCGCGAATTTCGGGTACCAGAGGCCGCCGCCCTTGCCGTCGTACGGGCCGGATTTGCCGTGTTTGCCGGAGTTGCCGGGGTCCTTGGGGTCTCGGGGGCCGCCTGGGCCACCGGGCCCACCGGGACCACGGCCGCCGGGGCCATTGGGGCCGCCCGGACCGCGGCCACCGGGCCCACCTGGGCCGCCCGGGCCACGGCCACCGGGCGCACCCGGCGGCGGGACCGGCCCCGGAGGCGGGGACCCGTGCGGCTGCGGAGAGCCGGTCCAGCCGGGCGGCACCTGGTGCGGGTGCTGCTGGGGCGCCGGCCCGCGCCCGATCCACCCCGGCGGCGGCTGGTGGGGGTGCTGCTGCGGAGTGGGCCCCGGCCCGATCCACCCGGGCGGCGGCTGCTGCCCGGCCGGACCGCCCGGCCACGAGCTGCACTCGAGTGAGGCATCGTCCGCGGAAGGGGAGCTCCCGGTCGCCCCCGAGCCGGGCCCGGAAGCCGGGCACTCATGCTGTTCCGGGCCGTGGCCGTGGGACGAGCCGTGGCCGAAGGCGCGCCGGACCGCCTGGCGCAGCTCGTGCACCAGCAACGCGTGCACCAGGGCCGGCCGGGCGAACTCCGCCTCGCGCAGCGCCAGCTCCACCCCCAGCACCGCGTCATCGCACAGCCGCCGGGCCTCCTCTGGTCCCGTCCCCGTCGCCAGCAGCGGGTTCCACACCCCCGCCGCCGCGTCCGACGCATAGTCCTCGACCGCGTCCAGCAAATGCGCCACCCGGCCGAACAACCGGCCCGCCTCGGCGAGGGGCGCCGCGTTGGCCGGCTTGCCCGCCAGCTCCGCCGTCCGCGCGAACGCCGCCGCCGTGGCTCTCTCCGCCGGTTCCGTCGCCAGGAGCGGCGAGTCGCCGAGGCGGATCGAAGCCTCCAGTGCTCCCTGGCCCTCGACCGCCTCCGTCAGCACTGTCGTGTCGAACCCCACCTGACCGCCGGTGCGGCGACCCTGCGCGCCCCACCGCGCCGCGACCCGGCGTGCGGCCGCCGCCACCGGGCGCCTGCCGAACGCGCCGTCGCCGTCCTCGACGTGGTCGCCGACCTTGGCCGCCGCCAGGACCAGGGACACCGCCGCCGCCAGCCGGGCGCCCTCGCCGTGGGCCACCGACGCCGTCTGCATGCCGCGCAGGGGGCACGGGCCCGCCTCGCGCCGGCCGTCCGCGCGCGGTGTCTGGGCTTCGGCCAGCACCGAGATGATCAGCCCGTCGTAGTTGGTGACCACCCGCGCGAACTGGCCGTGTTCGTCGCGCAGCGTGAGGCACAGACCGCACAGGTGGGCCAGCCAGTCCGCGTGCAGGTCTTCGGCCAACCGGTGCCCGCACGGCCGGATGATCCCGAACATCCCCAGTTCCCCCTCGTTTCCGAAGCTCGGCGCACCTTAGCCCGAACGCGTGACGCCCGGGGCGGGAGTACGCGTTTCGTGACGGGCCCGGCAGGATGACCCGCATGGCCGCACTGCACCCCCCGAAGGTCGAGGTCTTCGACCCCGCCGCGCGCGTGAACATCGACCCGAAGGGCATCCTGCGGGAGGTGGAGGAGTTCCGCGAGGAGCCGTTCGGCCTGTACCTCGCCCGCCCGACCCCGGGCCGCGCCCAGTTCCACTACCTCGAGTCGTGGCTGGTGCCGGGGCTCGGCCTGCGCTTCACCGACTTCTGGTTCTCCCCCGGCCACGAACGCGACCAGGACTTCTACCTCGACGTCGTCCGCGTCCACCGCGACGGCCCGCGCTGGGTCGCCACCGACCTCTACATCGACCTGGTGCTCATCGACAAGCTCTCGGTCGAGGTGATCGACACCGACGAGCTGCTGGAGGCCCTCGAAGCCGGCCTGGTCACCGCCGAAGAGGCCGAGTACGCGCTGAAGACGACCTACGCCGCCGTGGAAGGGCTGGCCGCGCACGGCTACGACCTCGCCGGCTGGCTGTCCACGAAGGACATCGCGCTGACCTGGCGCCGCCAGCCCTGGAAGGCCGATGCCTGACGCGGCTAAGGCGTCCAGCCGGTGGCCGACGCCCACTTCTCCGCGCGGGCGAACACGCCGTTGACCCACTCCTGCTTCTCGTCGGCGTAGGCGGCCACCGAGCCGTCGGCGGCGTGCGCCTCGGCCAGCCGCAGCTTGACGTCGCGGTAGTCGTCGCGCTCGTCCGGGTCCGCCCGCAGGAAGTCGCGGAAGAGCAGGGCGAGCCGCCACGCAGGCGTCTCCAGCGACCGGACGTGCAGGTTCACCGCCCGCTTCGGGTCGGCGCCGACGTGCAGGCGCTTGGGCCACGTTCCGGTGCCGTCCTGGGCGTCGTCGGCCCAGTCGCCGTCCAGCCGCGGGAAGCCGGCGTCGGCCAGCAGGCCGCCCAGCGTGTCCGCGTCGTCCAGTGTGGACACCGTGAGCTGCAGGTCGAGGACGTCCTTGGCGGGCAGGCCGGGCACGGCCGTCGACCCGATGTGATCGGCGCGGCGGGCCAGCTCCCCCGCCACGGTCCGAACCCGGGCCAGGACCCGCTCGGCCTGGGCCGGCCAGGTGAGGTCGTACTCGGCGATCTTCGGCGACATCGGGGGCCGCGGCCGGCGCAGCCGGACGTTGGCCTCGAACGGCACCAGCCGGTCCGCCCACAGCGCGTCGACCTCGGCGAGCACGGTGTCTTCGGCGCCGCCGTTGTCCAGCCAGACGTCCGCGACGGCGCGTCGCTGCTCGGTGCTCGCCTGCGCCCGGATCCGCGCGCGTGCGTCCTCCTCGGCCATCCCGCGGGCCGACACCAGCCGCCGCACGCGCACCTCGACCGGCGCGTCGACGACAACGACCAGGTGGTAGGCCGTCGCGAGCCCGTTTTCGACCAGCAGGGGGATGTCGTGGACGATGATCGCGTCCGGCTTCGCGGCCGCCATCAGTTCCCCGGTCCGCGCGCCGACCAGCGGGTGCACGATCGCGTTCAGCCGGTGCCGCGATTCGTCGTCGGCGAACGCCTTCGCCGCGAGCGCGGGCCGGTCGAGCGAGCCGTCCCCGGCCAGGATGCCGTCCCCGAACTCCGCGACCAGCCGGGCGAGCCCCTCGGTCCCCGGCTCGACCACTTCACGGGCGATCCGGTCGGAGTCCACCAGCACCGCGCCGTGTTCGGCGAGCCGGTTCGCCACGGTCGACTTCCCGGCCCCGATCCCACCCGTCAACCCCACACGCAACATGCCGATCACCCTAGTCACGCGGCGGCCGTCCCCTCCGCGGGACACGTTCGGTCAGATCCGCGCCGATTGTGTGACAAGTGGGAAATTGTCGTAACACAACGCCGGTCTGGCCGATTTACCCGGTATAGGTGGCGTCATCGAGGGGGGCTCGTGAGGATGCCGAAGATCAGAAGGCCGGTCGCGGCCGTGCTCTGCGCGGGCGGGCTCGCCGTGGCCACGCCCGAAGCGGCGGCGGCACCACGCGCGGCCGCGGCGAGCGTGGCCGCGGCGCCGGGGCACTGCCTGTCCGGGATCCGCAAGGTGCAGGTGACGAGCCGGTACACGCCGTCCCATCGGCTGTACGTCGTGCACAGCGCGTGGATCCCGTTCCCCACGTCGCCATGCCTCAAAACCCGGTGATCCGCAAGTCGATCGTGACGCGTGACTCAACCGATATCCGGACACGCCGTGTTGCTTACCCACCTGGCCCCGCGCCAGTGCGTACGGTGCGCGCGACAGCGTCGCCCACGCGGAGGAACGATGGCGGACAGCAAGCACGCCGGGAGGCACCGGTTCGGCACGCCGGGGCTGGTGCCCTGCACGGTCCACCCCTCGGTGGCCGAGGCGCTGGCCGGCTACCGGCGGACCTGGCTGAGCACGCTGCTGGTCCCGGCCAAGCACAGCTTCGCCGGCCTCCGCCGCAAGGCCCGCGCCGCGGCGCTCGAGCGCATCTGGGTGCCGTCGGTCAGCCCGGCCCGGCCGGCCGCGGTGACCGTGCGCGCCGCCTGACCGGCCTTCGGCTGTGACAAACCGGGGACTTCGCCACCCGGACCCGGAGAAGCGGATCAGCGGCCGGTTTCGCGCGTCTCGATCACGATCTCCGACGACAGCGTGCGGTGCACCGGGCACTTGTCGGCGATCAGCATGAGCTTGGCGCGCTGCTCGTCGTCGAGGTCGCCTTCGAGTTCGATCTCGCGGCTGATCCGGCTGAGCAGGCCGCGCTCGGTTTCGCACCGCGCGCAGTCTTCGGCGTGGATGCGGTCGTGCCGCAGCCGGACGGTCGCCCGGGTCAGCGGGATGCCCTTGCGGTCGGCGTACATCCGCAGCGTGATGGCCGTGCACGAACCCAGCGACGCGAGCAGCAGTTCGTACGGGTTCGGGCCGGCGTCGGCACCGCCCACCGCGACCGGTTCGTCGACGAGCAAGGTGTGGGTCGCCGTGATGACCTGCTGGGTGTAGGTGCCGTCGCCGCTCGCCGTGACGACGACCGTGCCGGGCGCGGGGTGATCCATCCGCCGGAAATCCTCTCGGGTAGCGGGAGGCGGCCGATCCGGACATCCGGCGCATTCCCAAGACGCGGCGGATATCGTATCTTCTGCTGCGAGTGGGTCACCCGGACGCCGCCTGCGCCCGGCTGCCGCGAAGGGGGTGCGCCGTGGCTACCAGGCACTTGCCGATGCGTCCGGCCGACCAGGGTGGCCGTGAGCGCTACCTCGACGCGGCGTTGTCGGTGCTGGTGGACCGCGGGGTCCCGGGACTGACCGTCCGCGGGGTGGCCGAGGCGGCCGGCGCGTCGACGCTGTCGGTCTACGCCCGCTTCGGCGGCCGCGCGGGCCTGCTCGACGCCCTGTACGAGCGCACGTTCGACTCGCTGCGGGAGCTGCTGGAAGGCCTGCCGCCCTCGAGCCAGGACGGCGTCGCGGACCTGCTGCACCTGGCGCTGGAGTACCGGCGCTTCGCCCGCGAAAGCCCGACCCGCTACGCGCTGATGTTCGAGCGCCCGGTGCCCGGGTTCGACCCGGACCCGGCGTTGCGGTCGGCGGTGCTGCGGACGACGTTCACCCTGTTCATCGCGCGGGTCCAGCGGGTCTGCCCGCCGGGAGCGGACGCCCGGTCGGCGGCCTACCAGCTGTGGACGGCCATCCACGGCCTGGTCGGCGCGGAGCTGCTGATGGCCTCGCGGCGGCCGCTGCCGGACTGGTTCATCCCGCCGACCGACGAAGCCAACGAACAGATGTACCGCGCGGGTGTCACCGCGATGATGACCGGCCTCGGCCTGCGCAACTGACTCGCCTCAACCAGCGCCGACAGCGCAGTGAATGACTCATTCCTTGCGTCTGACGCCAGGAATGAGTCATTCACTGCGTTGGGCCGGGCAGGGCGCGGGGGAACGCGAAGAGCCCCCGGTCCTCAGTGGACCGGGGGCTCTCGTTCAGCTCGGCGAGCTAGTGCTCACGCACCGCCGGAGAGCTTCTCGCGGAGCGCCGCGAGCTGCTCGTCGGAGGCGAGGGTGCCACCGCTGCTCTTGGAGTCGGCCGGGGCCGAGCCCGAGGTGTAGCTTTCCGCGCCACCCTCGATGCCGGTCGCCGCGTCCGCCGCCGCTTCGGCGTCGGCCTCGACGGCCTTCTGGACCTGCTTCATGTGGGCCTCGTAACGAGTGTGCGCCTCGGCGTACTGGCGCTCCCACTCCTCACGCTGCTTGTCGAAGCCTTCCTGCCACTCCTGGGTGTCCGGGTCGAAGCCTTCGGGGTAGATGTAGTTGCCCTCGGCGTCGTACTCGGCGGCCATGCCGTACTGGGTCGGGTCGAACTCGGTGTCCGGCGTGACACCCTCGTTCGCCTGCTTCAGCGACAGCGAGATGCGACGGCGCTCGAGGTCGATGTCGATGACCTTGACCATGACGTCGCCGTTGACCTGGACGACCTGCTCCGGGATCTCCACGTGGCGCTCGGCCAGCTCGGAGATGTGGACCAGGCCCTCGATGCCCTCTTCGACGCGCACGAACGCACCGAACGGAACCAGCTTGGTGACCTTGCCCGGCACGATCTGGCCGATCGCGTGGGTGCGGGCGAACTGGCGCCACGGGTCTTCCTGGGTCGCCTTCAGCGACAGCGAGACGCGCTCGCGGTCCATGTCGACGTCCAGGACCTCGACCGTGACCTCCTGGCCGACCTCGACGACCTCGGACGGGTGGTCGATGTGCTTCCAGGACAGCTCGGAGACGTGCACCAGGCCGTCGACGCCACCCAGGTCCACGAAGGCACCGAAGTTGACGATGGACGACACGACGCCCTTGCGGACCTGGCCCTTGGCGAGCGCGTTGAGGAACTCGCTGCGCACCTCGGACTGGGTCTGCTCCAGGTAGGCGCGGCGGGACAGGACCACGTTGTTGCGGTTCTTGTCCAGCTCGATGATCTTCGCCTCGAGCTCGCGGCCGACGTACGGCTGCAGGTCGCGCACGCGGCGCATCTCGACCAGGGACGCGGGGAGGAAGCCGCGCAGGCCGATGTCGAGGATGAGGCCGCCCTTGACGACCTCGATGACGGTGCCCTTGACGGGCTCGTCCTTCTCCTTGAGCTCCTCGATCGTGCCCCAGGCGCGCTCGTACTGCGCGCGCTTCTTGGACAGGATCAGACGGCCTTCCTTGTCCTCCTTCTGGAGAACCAGGGCTTCGACCTCATCGCCGACGGTGACAACCTCAGCCGGGTCGACATCGTGCTTGATGGAGAGCTCACGCGAGGGGATGACACCCTCGGTCTTGTAGCCGATGTCGAGCAGGACCTCGTCGCGGTCGACCTTGACGATGGTGCCCTCGACGATGTCGCCATCGTTGAAGTACTTGATCGTCTTGTCGATCGCCGCGAGGAAGTCTTCCTCCGACCCGATGTCGTTGATGGCGACCTGCTGGGGCCCGGTGGGGGCGGTCGGGGCGGTGGCGGTGTCGGTGGTCATTAGGCGGGTTGCTCCGGTGGATGGGAATCGAGGGTTGGCAGTTGTCGGCGCGATGGGCGGCATGCGACGACCCTGCAAGCAAACGTCCACCAGTGAACGACCGCGGCATGACCCCGCATACGGTGCGCGACCCGAGTCCCAACCAGAAGCTGAGCGGAAGGCAGCGCGAACCCACTGCGCTAACACTTATCCTACGCGGCAGCCGCTAGGCGGCACAATCAGGGTCCCCCTGGCTCGCTAAGGTCCTCGCGGAAGCAAACCGCACGCACGAGGACGCAGGTGGAGCCGCTCGCGGCCACCGGGACCGGAGACCCCATCATGCCACCGGAGCAGGCGCCCGCGCCGGGGCGCCACGACGCCGCCGAGCACCGGCTGGGCACCGCGGCGGTCGCCTACCGCGAGGTCGGCGGCGCCGAAGCGGCAGCGGCCAACCTCGCCTGGTGGGACGCCGACGCCGACGACTACCAGGCCGAGCACGGCGGGTTCCTCGGCGACGCCGACTTCGTCTGGTGCCCGGAGGGCGTCCGGGAGGCCGACGCGCGGCTGCTCGGCGACGTCCGCGGCAAGCGCGTGCTGGAGGTCGGCTGCGGGCAGGCCGCCTGCGCCCGCTGGCTGGCCGCGGAGGGCGCCCACGCCGTGGCGACCGACCTGTCCGCCGGCATGCTGCGCCACGCCCGCGACGGCAACGCGCGCACCGGCCTCGACGTCCCCCTCGTCCAGGCGAACGCCGAGCACCTGCCACTGGCGTCCGGCAGCTTCGACGCGGCCTGCTCGGCCTTCGGCGCGATCCCGTTCGTCGCCTCGGTGGACGCGGTCTTCGCCGAGGTGCACCGGGTGCTGCGGCCGGGCGCGCCGTGGGTGTTCTCGGTGACCCACCCGATGCGGTGGATCTTCCCCGACGACCCGGGCCCGCAGGGGCTCACCGTCACCCAGCCGTACTTCGACCGCACGCCCTACGTCGAGGTCGACGACGAGGGCACCGCCACCTACGTCGAATACCACCACACCCTCGGCGACTACGTGCGTGCGCTGGCCGGGGCCGGGTTCACCCTCACCGACCTGGTCGAGCCCGAGTGGCCGGCCGGGCACACGCGGGTGTGGGGCCAGTGGAGCCCGCTGCGCGGCAAGCTCTTCCCGGGCACCGCCATCTTCCGCACGCACCGCTCGTGAGCACCCTCGAAGAGCAGCAGAACGCGCGGTTCGCCGCGCTCGACCCGCTCCTCCCGCCGATCGCGGCCCCGCCGTCGCCGTCGAACGAGCCGCTGGTCGTGACGGTCGGCGGCCGCAAGGCGGGCGGCCTGCTGACGCAGGTCGTGCACGCGCCGGGGTCCTGGCCCGCGCTCTGGGGGCCGTCGGACATCCGGGACCTGACCGCGGTGCCGGGCGACAGCGGGGCCGCGGGCCTCGCCGCGCTGCTCGGCGCGTGGCGCGACCGGCTGCGCGGGACGCCGGCCGGCCCGGACTCGGGCTGCTCGGTGACCTGGCCGAGCCGCGACGCCGAGGCCTCGGCGGTGCTCCTGGCGCACGGGTTCGCGCCGATGACGTGCCTGGCCGTGCGCGCCCCGGATCCGCCCGCGGGCCCCGGACCGGCGCCGGTGACCGTCCGCCGGGCCGGGGAGAGCGACGTCGACGCGCTGACCGAGCTGCGGCTGGCCGAATGGCGCTACACCTCGCTGGTCGGCACCGCCGTGCCCCGGCCGGGCGCGCGGGAGCTGCTGCGCGCCGAGGTCGTCCGCGCGCTGCGCTTCAGCGGGCTGGTCTGGCTCGCGGAGGACGGTGGCGTGCCGGCCGGCCTGGCCTCCTGCGCGCTGGCCTCGGCCTCGCCGGGCAACTCCGTCCACGGACGGCTGCTCCCGGGCCGCTGGGGATACGTCGACACGCTGTCGGTCGCCCCCGCGGCCCGCGGCGGCGGGGTCGGCCGGGCGCTGATGGCGGTGGCGCACCGCGAGCTGCTCGGCCACGACGTGCGCGGGACGTTCTTGTTCTACCACCCGGCGAACCCGCTTTCGCCGGTGTTCTGGCACCGGCAGGGCTATCGTCCACTGTGGACCATGTGGCTCCGGCGTCCCGCCTGGTCCTGACCGCACGATCGAAGGGGGAACCATGGACATCGCCGAGCCGCTGCTGGCGGCGCACCGGGCGCGCTTCGCCGCCGTCGACGCGCTCCTGCCGCCCGCCGCACCACCGGCCGCAGGCGAACGCCTCGACGCGGCGACGGCGGACGGCACGCAGGTCACCGGGGTGCTGCAGCGGCAGCGGCTCGCCCCCGGCGACGTCCCGATGCTGTGGTCGGCCGCCGACACCTGGCAGCTCTTCCCCTACTTCGGCGACACCGGCACCGAAGGGGTGGACCTCCTGCTGCGCGCGCTGAAGGGCCGGCTGTCTTCGGAAGCGATCGGTGACGACTCGGCGTGCGTGGTCGTCTGGCCCAGCCGCGACGCCGAGGCGATCCGAGCCTTCCTCGACCACGGTCTGGTGCCGCTGTCGGCGGTCGGCGTGCGCACCGCTCCCCCACCCGAGCCGGAGCCGGGCGTGGCCGTCCGCCGGGCCGGTCCCGCCGACTTCGACGCGGCACTGGAGCTGGCGACGGCGACGTTCGACTACACCGGGCTCGTCGCCTCGCCGCGCCGGGACAACACGGCCGAGCTGCTGGCGCCCTCCCTGCGCGACGCCCTCGCCGCGGACGAGCCTGCCGTCTGGCTGGCCGAGACCGGCGGTGAGCTGCGCGCGTTCGCGCACTGCGCGTGGCTCGACGCGGTTCCGGGCAGCGAGGCGGGCGAACTGCTGCCGCCGGGGCGCTGGGGGTACGTGAACAACGTCGTGACCGCACCCGGTGAGCGCGGCGGCGGGGTCGGGCGGGCGCTGATGGCGCACGTGCACCGGGAGCTGCATCGCGGCGGCGCGACCCGCACGTACCTGTACTACAACCCGACCAACCCGCTTTCTTCGGTGTTCTGGCACCGGCAGGGTTATCGTCCACTGTGGACGACGTGGGAGGTGCGCCCCGCGACGGCGCTGCGGTGAACCACCCACAAGTGTGACGTGCGTCCAGTGATCTTGCCGCGCCCTCCCGTCGGGACTAGCTTTTGAACTGACCGGTCAGTTCAAAAGTTCGCGAAGCGGGAGAAACCGTGCAGGTCCGAGCCGATCGGGTGTCCCTCGAAGGGCACCACGGCACCTTGTTGCCGCCCACGTCCCTGACCGTCGGCGACGGCGACCTGGCGATCGTGCACGGCGAACCCGGCGTCGGCGTCACGGCGTTCGGTCTCGCGCTGGCCGGCCGGCTCAAGCCGACCACCGGCACGGTGCACGCCGAGGGGGTCGACGCGCCCTTGACCGAGCTCGTCGCGGTCGTCGACGCGCCGGGGGTCAGCGAGCCCGACGACGCGCTGCCGCTGCGCGTGGTCGCCGGCGAAGAGCTGGCGCTGGCGCACCGCCCGGCGGGCAAGGAGGATGTCGCCCGCTGGCTCGCCGACCACGGCGCCGCGCCGTTCGCCGGCACCCGCTTCGAGAACCTCGCGCCCGCCCTGCGCACGCGGCTGCTCACCGAGCTGGCCGCCGAGCGCAAGGGCGTGCGCGTGCTCGTGCTCGACACCCCCGACCGGCACACCAGTGACGTCGGCAGCTGGGCCGGGCTGGCCCGGGAACAGGCCGAACGCGGCCTCGCCGTGGTCGTGCTGGCCGCGACGACCCCGCTGTCCGCCCTGCCCTTCACGCCCGCGCTCGTCGGCGCGGCCGAGCAGCCCGCGCCGCAGCACTGCGCGTCCCCCACCACCCCCGAACCGACCGAAGAGCTCACCGAGAGCACTGACGGAGTCCCCGAATGAACGCCTTCCGGATCGCGCGCAACGAGCTGCGCCGTCTCTCCACCGGCACCCTGCCGAAGCTGGCGCTGGTCGCGCTCGTGCTGGTGCCGCTGCTCTACGCGTCCTTCTACCTCTACGCGAACTACGACCCGTACGGCCGGCTCGACAAGCTGCCCGCCGCGGTCTTCACCAGCGATGCCGGCGCGAAGGACTCGAGCGGCCAGCAGCGCAACGTCGGCCGCGAGGTGACCGACGAGCTGGTCAAGTCGGGCACCTTCCAGTGGCACGAGGTGTCCGAGCAGGAGGCCCGCGACGGCGTCCGCGACGACAAGTACTCGTTCGCCATCGGCATCCCGAGCGGGTTCTCCGCGGCGCTGCTTTCGGTCGGCAACTTCCAGCCGCAGCAGGCGACGATCACGCTGACCACCAACGACGCCAACAACTACCTGTCCGGCACGATCGCCAAGCAGGTCGCCGAGCAGGTCCGCAAGACGATCGCGGAGAAGGTCGGCAGCGAGGCCGCGGACCGGTTCCTGGTCGGGTTCTCCACGATCTACGCCAAGATCCAGGAGGCCTCGACCGGCGCGGCGCAGCTCGCCGACGGCGCCACCCAGCTCAAGTCGGGCCAGCAGCAGCTCGCCGACGGCGCGGCGAAGCTCGCGGACGGCTCGTCGACCCTGGCGACCGGCCTCGGCACGCTCAAGAGCGCCACCGCGTCCCTGCCCTCGCAGACCCAGCAGCTCGCCAACGGCGCTTCGCAGGTCGCCGCCGGTGACCAGAAGGTCGCCGACGCGGCTTCGATCGCCGCCACGGCGTCGTCCGACATCCAGGGCAAGCTCGACTCCTACCGCAGCCAGCTGCAGACCGACCTGCGCAACGCCGGCGTGCCGGACGCGCAGGTCCAGCAGATCCTGGCGCGCGCCGACCAGCTGCGCTCCCCCGTCGACCAGGCGAACAGCAAGATCCAGCAGGCCAACGGCGACCTCGCGAAGCTGGCCGACGGCGCCCGCCAGGTGTCCGACGGCGCGGCCAAGCTCGCCGCGGCGTCCCCGCAGCTGGCGAGCGGCATCGCGCAGGCGTCGGACGGCGCGAACCAGCTGAAGGACGGGGCGTCGCAGCTGAGCGACGGCGAGAAGACCGCGGTCAACGGCACGAACCAGCTCGCGGACGGCGCGGTGAAGCTGCGCGACGGGCTCGCGGCCGGGCTGCAGCAGATCCCGAACCCGGACGACCCGACCCGCAACGCGACGGCCAGCACGATCGCGGACCCGGTGGCGGTGAACGCCAACGGCGAGGCGTCGGCGGGGACCTACGGCGCCGGTCTCGCGCCGTTCTTCATCTCGCTGGCCACCTGGATCGGCGCGTTCGTGCTGTTCCTGATCCTGCGCCCGCTCTCGACGCGCGCGCTGACCGCGGGCGCGGCCCCGTTCCGGGTCGCCGTCGGCGGCTGGCTGTCCTCGGCGCTGCTGGGCATCGCGCAGGTGGTCGTGCTGTTCGGTGCGGTGACGTGGCTGGTCGGCATCCACATCGCCCACCCGCTGGAGGCGATCGGGTTCGCCGTGCTGGTGTCGCTGACGTTCACGTCGGTGGTGCACGCGCTCAACGCCTTCTTCGGCGCGGTGGGCAAGTTCCTCGGCCTGGTGCTGCTGGTGCTGCAGCTGGTGAGCGCGGGCGGCACGTTCCCCTGGCAGACGATCCCGGACGCGCTCTACCCGCTGCACGTGGTCCTGCCGATGGGCTACGCGATCGACGGCTTCCGCCACCTGTTCTACAGCGGCGCCTCGACGGGACGGCTGCTCGGTGACATCGGCGTGCTGCTGGCCTACCTCGTGGGCGGGATCCTGGTGTCCACGCTGGCCGCCGGCAAGCGTCGCGTTTGGACGGTGTCCGCGCTCAAGCCCGAGCTGAGCCTGTGAGCGGCGCGACGAAGCAGAAGCTCTTCGAGGCGACTCTGGAGCTCTCGAAGAGCCGCGGCCTGGTGGGCCTGACGGTCGACGACATCGCGGCGGCTGCCGGCGTCGCGAAGGGCACGGTGTACTACAACTTCGGCTCGAAGGACGGCTTGGTCGACGCGCTGCTGCGCTACGGCGTGGACATCCTCGCCGTCCGGCTGCGCGACGCGGTTTCCGAGGCGGATCCGCTGGACGTGATCGAGGCGCAGGTCGACACGACGCTGGAGTTCATCGCCCAGTACCCGGGGTTCTCGCAGATCCTGGTGAGCGAGCTGTGGCGGACGCCGGGACAGTGGCACGGGACGCTGTCGCTGCTGCGCGAGGAGATCATCTCGATCGTGAAGCAGCAGCTGTCGAGGTTGGAGTCGGAAGGGCGGCTGCCGGAAGGGGTGCAGATCCCGACGGCGGCGGCCGGGTTGTTCGGCACGATGCTGGTGGTCGCGCTGGACTGGCAGGTGTTCGGGCCGCAGCGCACGCGGGCGGAGGTGCGGGACGCGGTGATGGTGCTGATCCGCGGCCTGGGCCGCCGCTAGCCGGTGGCGCGGTAGCGGCCCGGGGTCTGGCCGACGAGGGCGGTGAAGGCGTCGATGAAGCTGGCCGGGTTCGCCCAGCCCAGCCGCGTCGCCGTGTCGGTGACCGAGGTGCCGTCGCCGAGTTCGAGCAGGGCCCGCTGCACCCGCAGCAGCGTGCGCCACTGGGGGAAGCTCATCGACAGCTCGCGGCCGAACAGGCGGCTGAGGGTCCGTTCGCTCGTGCCGGTCCGGCGCCCGAGCCGCGCCAGGGTGGCCGGGCACGCCGGATCGGCGTGCAGCAAGTCGGTGACGGCTTTGAGGCGCGCGTCGCCGGGCTCCGGGAGGCGCAGCGGTTCCCGGGGCGCCCGGGCGAGTTCGGAGAGGACGACCTCGAGCAGCAGCCGGGCCCGGGGACTGCCGTCCGGCTCGGTGGCCGTCGCCAGGTAGGCCTCGCGCAGCAGCGGACTGGCCACGAACACCGAGGGCACGGACGGCAGGCGCCCGGATTCGGCCGCCGGGACGCCGAGGAGCCGGACGACGGTGGCGCCGTGCGCGCGGCTGCTGTGCACGTGGAACGGCGGCACCCAGGTGATCCGGTTCGCCGGCGCCACCCAGGTGCCGGCCCGCGTCGTGGTGACCAGGGCCCCCGAGGCGGCGTACCGGAGCTGACCGAAGTCGTGGGCGTGCGCGGGGACGTCGTCGCCGTGGGCCAAGGGCTCGCACATGCTTCTCACCGTACGTGGCGGGTTTCCGGAATTTCCCGGCGGGACAACGGTGGTGCGCCGGAGGGCGCGGCAGCCATCGTGGCGGCATGCGAATGATCACCCAGCACGAGTTCGGGGGCCCGGAGGTCCTCACCGTCGTGGCCGCACCCGAGCCCCGCCCGCTGCCGACCGAGGTCCTGGTCCGGGTCGAGGCGATCGGGCTCAACCCCCTGGAGCCGCGCCTGCGCGCGGGCGAGTTCCCGTTGCTCGGGCCGCCGCCGTTCGTCCTCGGCTGGGACATCAGCGGCGTGGTCGAGGAGTCCTTGACGTGGCGGTTCCGTCCCGGCGACGAGGTGTTCGGGATGCCGCTGTTCCCGCGGGCGGCGAGCGCGTACGCCGAATTCGTGGCGGCGCCGGGACTGCACCTGGCGCGCAAACCGGCGTCGCTGTCCCACATCGAGGCGGCGGCGTTGCCGGTGGCGGGGTTGACGGCCTGGCAGGGCCTGGTGGACGTCGGCGGCGTGCGCGAGGGCGACCGGGTCCTGGTCCACGGTGGCGGCGGCGGGGTCGGGCACGTCGCGATCCAGCTCGCGAAGGCTCTCGGCGCGCACGTGATCACCACGGCGAGCGGCGGCAAGCGCGAATTCGTGGCGGGCTTGGGCGCCGATGAAGTCGTCGACTACACGGTGGCCGACTTCGCGGAGGTGGTGCGCGACGTCGATCTGGTGCTGGACACGCTCGGCGGGGAGGTGGCTTCGCGTTCGCTCGAGGTGCTGCGGACCGGGGGGCATTTCGTGACGGCGGTGGCGGAGGAGGACCAGGCGCTCATCGCGAAGTTCGAGGCGGCCGGGCGGCGGTTCAGCGGCATCGCGGTCGAACCGGATCCGGTGGCGCTGCGCGGGCTGGCCGATCTGGTCGAGCAGGGCCGGCTGCGGGTGAGTGTGCAGGAGACGTTCCCGTTCGAGCGCATCGCCGACGCACACCGGCTGATCGAGCGCGGCCACCTGCGGGGGAAGGTGGTGCTGACCGTCTGACCCCACCGGGCCCGCGGGGGGCGCCCCCCGGTTTCCACGCTATCAGCCGGCACCGACAATTCCGGGCGCCGGAAAGCCGCTCGGCCGCCGCCTTCGCCCCGGCCGCGGGGGCGCCCCCCGTTTCCTACGCTACCGGCCGACACCGACAGTTTTGGCGCAGCGACCTGACCGCCCAGGTACGCAAGCCGACCCACCAAGCACGCGAACCGACCCTCCAGGTACGCAAGCCGACCCACCAAGTACGCGAACCGACGGTCCGGGTACGCGAAGCCCGCTCAGCCGCGGTCCTCGATCCGCGCCCGGACCGCCGCCGCGTACGTGTCCACCGCCGTCGCCGCTGCCGTGAGCTCGCAGGGGCCGTCGATCAGCAGCCTCTTCGCCGGGATGTACGCCTGCTCGATCTCCGGGTCGCCGACCAAACCGTGCTCGCGGGCCAGCTCGAGGTCGCCCGCCAAGCGGGTGCGCAGCTCTTCGCGGCGGGCGACCAGGCCGTCGAGGACCGCGCGCTGGCGGCGGCCGTCCTCGACCGCCGGGGCCACCGCGTGCTCGTGGCTGTCGATGTGGCGCTCGACCCACTCGGCGTCGCCGTCCACCTCGGCCGACCGCAGCTGCTTGAGCGCGCCCTTCAACCGCTGCGCCCGAGCCGGCAGCATCGCGACGCCCGTGAAGCGGGTTGCCACGCGTAGCTGGTACGCCTCGATCTCCGCCAGCTCCGCCACCGCCTGGGTGAGCACCTCGAGGCGGCCCGCGAGGTCGTCCGGGGCCGGGCGGGCCTGGCCCGTGCTCGCCCGCACCGCCGCCACGCCCGGCGAGGTCTCCTCGCGGAAACCGAGCAGCAGGCGCAGACCCAGCTCGGCCGCGCGGCCGGCGAGCGGGGCGAGCACCTCGCCCACGAGCCGGTCGGGCTCCGCCGAGTCGTCGATCGCGTCGACGACCAGGGTGCGGCCCGCGACGCCGGTCGTGAGCCGGTCGGCGATGCGGTGGCGGACGGCGTCCGCCGTGCGGCCGGTCGCGTCGACCGCGAGGTCCACGCTGCCCGCCGGCGGCATCTGGCCGAACGACGGCGGCAGGCCGGGCACGCCGAGGGAACGTTCCCGGTCGGCCAGCACGATCCCGAACCGCAAGGCCGCGGCGACGGGCGAGCCGGCCTCGCCGGTGTCGACGACCCAGACCGTCCCCGGCTCGGCCTTCGCGAACCAGTCGGCGACGCGCTGCACGAAGGAGACGTCGACGGCCTCGCCGACCGGGCGCGAGAAGCTGGCGTCGACGGCCGGACTGCCGGACGTCCAGATGCTCAGCTGGGGCAGGTGCCCGAGCATGGTCTCCACCGGCACCATCCAGGTGCCGGTGTCCTTGCCGACGACCATGCCGACCACGTGGCCGGTCGCCTCGTCGATCACCGCCGTGCCGCCGAAGCCCGGGCCGAGCGGCTCGGCTTCGGCCGTGCGGAAGAGGCGGACCCACTCGCCGCCGGTCTGCTCCGGGCCGCCGAGCCGGGCGTGCGTCCAGCGGCCGACCGAGCCCGGCGGGAACCCGAACGCGCGGACGAGCTGGTGCTCACCGAGGGGCATGCGGTGCAGCGGGGCGCGGAACACGCGGGATTCGGGACGCTCCAGGCGAAGCAGCGCCAGATCGCCGTGGCCGCCGCCGTCGGAGGGCACCCAGCAGCCTTCGACGACGGTCGCGGCGCCGGGCAAGGCTTCGGCCAGGCCGACGAAGTCGACGCTCAGCGCGGCTCGCGGCCCACCCGCGGCCTCGACGACGTGCGCGCTCGTGAGCACGTGGTACTCGTCCAGTACCGTGCCCGCACCGCACACCCGGCCGAGTTCGTCGTGCAACCGGACCCGCCAGCGTCGTCGCTCACGCTCGAACCCCATTCGGCGGACCCTACGCCGTGATCGCCGCGTGCCGCCGCCGACCTCCCTACCCAGGGGTAATGGCTCACCCGAACGGAGTCATCCGTTCGACGCAACGTCGGATCACACTGGTCCGAACACGCGGCTGCCGGGCGCGGCCGGGTCGTCGCCGGCCCAGAACTCGAACCAGTGCCCGGCGAACTCGTCGCGGGACAGCCCGCCGTCGCCGTCGGAATCCAGGAGGGCGAAGACTTCGCCGGACGGCGTGCCGACCCCGTTCCAGGCCGCGATGAGCCGGTCGTACTCGGCGGCGGAGATGACGCCGTCGCCGTTTTCGTCGACGGCCTCGAACATCGCCTCGGCAGTGCCGGTGACCGCGTCCGGCATGGCAGGCAAGGCGTCGACGACCTGGAGCACCTGGTCGAGGCTGACCCGGCCGCCTCCGCCCGCGGCCGTGTCGAGCGTGCTCCACCAGCCCATCATGACCGCGGCGAGCCGCTGCCCGTCCGGCGTGCCCGCGTCGGTGCCGCGCAGCTCGAGCCACCGGGCGGTGAGCGCCCGGAAGTCGGCCTCCGTCAGGAACCCGTCGCCGTCGGCGTCCATGGCGCCGAAGACGCCGGAGATCTTGCGCCGCTGGAAGTCACTGGCCATGGCGCCCAGCATCGTCGCCGCACGGGACGCCCGACGACGTCCGCCCGAGTACATCCGCGCCACGACCCGGTGATCCGGGCCGTAACGCGGAGTGAGCAAAAGCTAATGCGCGGCTTCGTTCCACGACCGGCCGTAGCCGACCGAGACCTCGAGCGGCACGGCCAGGGCGTACGCCGAGCCCATGCCCTCGCGCACCAGCTTCTCCAGCTGTTCCTTCTCCCCCTCCGCGACTTCCAGCACCAGTTCGTCGTGGACCTGCAGCAGGATCCGGCTCTTCAGCTTCGCCTCGACCAGCGCGCGGTGGACGTTGAGCATCGCGACCTTGATGATGTCGGCCGCGCTGCCCTGGATCGGGGCGTTGAGCGCCATCCGCTCGGCCATCTCGCGGCGCTGGCGGTTGTCGCTGTTGAGGTCCGGCAGGTAGCGGCGGCGGCCGAAGATCGTCTCCGTGTACCCGCACTTCGCCGCTTCGCCGACCACCGAGTGGAGGTAGTCGCTGATGCCGCCGAAGCGGGCGAAGTACGCCTCCATCTGTTCCTTGGCTTCCTCGGTGGAAATCCGCAGCTGCTGCGAAAGCCCGTACGCCGACAGCCCGTACGCGAGGCCGTACGACATCGCCTTGACGCGGTAGCGCAGCTCCGGCGTGATCTCCTCCGGCGGCATCGAGAACGCCCGCGACGCGACGAACGTGTGCAGGTCCTCGCCGGAGTTGAACGCCTCGATCAGGCCTTCGTCCTTCGACAGGTGCGCCATGATCCGCATTTCGATCTGGCTGTAGTCCGCGGTCATCAGCTCGGTGAAGCCGTCGCCGACGACGAAGGCGTCGCGGATGCGGCGGCCCTCTTCGGTGCGGACCGGGATGTTCTGCAGGTTCGGCTCGGTCGAGGACAGCCGCCCGGTGGCCGCGATCGTCTGCAGCAGCGTGGTGTGGATGCGGCCGTCGTCGGCGACGGCCTTGATCAGCCCCTCGACCGTCGTGCGCAGCTTCGTCGCGTCCCGGTGCTCCAGCATGTGCTGCAGGAACGGGTGCTCGGTTTTCTCGAACAGGCCCTGCAGCGCCTCGGCGTCGGTGGTGTAGCCGGTCTTGGTGCGCTTGGTCTTCGGCATGCCGAGCTCGTCGAACAGCACGACCTGCAGCTGCTTCGGCGACCCGAGGTTGATCTGCTTGCCGATCACCGCGTACGCCTCTTCGGCCGCCTGCGTGACCCGCGAAAGGTAGTGCGCCTCCAGCGAAGTCAGCTGCTCGAGGTCGACGGCGACGCCGGCGATCTCCACCTCGGTGATCACTTCGAGCAGCGGCAGCTCCAGCTCGGCGAGCAGCTTCGCGCCGCCGATCTGCTCGAGCTCCTTCTCGAGCGCGCCGGCCAGCTCGAAGATCGCGCGGGCCTTGACCAGCTCGTCCTGGATCTCCTTCTGCTCCAGGCCTTCGGCGCCGCCGTCGAGCAGGGACAGCTGCCCGTCGCCGCCGTCGGTCTCCGAGCGCAGCTCGCGGTGCAGGTAGCGCAGCGCGAGGTCGTCGAGCTCGAAGGTGCGCTGCCCGGGCCGCACCAGGTAGGCGGCGAGCGCGGTGTCCATGGCGAGCCCGGCGAGGGCCCAGCCGCGGGCGCGGATCGCGTGCAACGGCACCTTGAGGTCGTGGCCGACCTTGCGGATACCGCTGTCGGCGAGCCAGGCGGCGAGGGCCGCGTCGTCGGCCTGGTCCATCGCCGTGACGTCGACATACGCCCCTTCGCCGTCGACCGTGGCGAAGGCGACCGCGCGCAGGTCGGACCGGACGGACGTGCCGACCGCGCGGAAGGACAGGGCCACCAGCTCGCCCGCGCCCGCGTGCTCGGTCAGCCACGCACCCAGCGCACCGGGCGCGAGCGCGGATCCGGAGATCTCGAAGCCCTCGTCGGCCTCCGGCTCGGCGCTCTGCAGCGTCGCGAAGAGCCGATCGCGCAGCACGCGGAACTCCAGCTCGTCGAACAGGGCGTGGACCGCTTCGCGATCCCACGGGCGCAGCTCCAGCCCGGACGGCGCGACCTCCAGCTCGACGTCGCGGATCAGCTCGGTGAGCTGCCGGTTGAGCTGGACCGAGGACAGGTGCGCCCGCAGCGCGTCGCCGACCTTGCCCTTGACCTCGTCAACGCGGTCGATCAGGTCGGCGAGCGAGCCGAACTGCTTGATCCACTTGGCCGCGGTCTTCTCGCCGACGCCCGGGATGCTCGGCAGGTTGTCCGACGGGTCGCCGCGCAGCGCGGCGAAGTCCGGGTACTGCTGCGGGGTGAGTCCGTACTTCTCCTCGACGGCGTCCGGGGTGAACCGGGTCATCTCCGAGACGCCGCGCTTCGGGTACAGCACGGTGACCTGGTCGGTGACCAGCTGCAGCGCGTCGCGGTCGCCGGTACAGATGAGCACGTCGAAGCCGTCCGCCGTCGCCTGCGAGGTGAGCGTGGCGATGATGTCGTCGGCTTCGAAGTTCTCCTTGACCAGCGACGGGATGCCGAGCACCCGGAGGACGTCCTTGACCAGGTCCACCTGGCCGCGGAACTCGTCCGGCGTGGTGCTGCGGTTGGCCTTGTAGTCGGCGTAGGTCTCCGAGCGGAACGTCTTGCGCGAGAGGTCGAACGCCACCGCGAGGTGGGTCGGCGCTTCGTCGCGCAGGAGGTTGATGAGCATCGAGGTGAAGCCGAAGACCGCGTTCGTGACCTGGCCGGTCTTCGTCTTGAAGTTCTCCGCGGGCAGGGCGAAGAACGCGCGGTAGGCCATCGAATGGCCGTCGATCAGCAGCAGCTTCGGCCGGTCGGCGAGGCTGGTGGATCCTGTGGCGTTGGCAACGGTCGTCTTCTCACTCGGGCTCACGAGGCCGAGTCTAGGCTGAGGGTCCGACACTCTTACGTGTCGCATAGGAAGAGGAGCTTTGCGTGACCGAACGCGCCGCAGACGTCGCGGTCGAGGACTACGCCGGGATCGATCCGGCCGCCGCGGACCAGCAGCTGAACGACAAGGTCGGCCTGAAGCTCCTGGAAGCCACCGCCGAACGCGTGGTCGGCACCATCCCGGTCGAGGGCAACCTCCAGCCGTACGGGCTGCTGCACGGCGGCGCCAACGCCGTGCTCGCCGAGGCGCTGGGCTCGACGGTCGCCGCGCTGAACGCGGGCCCGGACCGCGCGGCGATGGGCCTGGAGCTGTCCTGCACGCACCACCGGGCCGTCCGCTCGGGCACGGTCACCGGCGTGGCCACCCCGCTGCACGTCGGCCGCGGCACGATCACCGCGGAGATCGTGCTGACCGACGACGAGGGCCGCCGCACCTGCACCGCGCGGCTCACCTGCGTGGTCCGGGACCGCCCGCCGGGCGCCTGAGCCCCGTGGACCTCGACCTCGCCCAGATCCGGGCGTTCGTGGTGACCGCGGAGCAGCGGCACTTCGGGCGGGCCGCGCAGGCCCTGTTCCTCACCCAGCAGGCGTTGTCGAAGCGGATCAAGAAGCTCGAAGACGCCCTGGGCACACCGCTGTTCGTGCGCACGCCCCGCGCGGTCGAGCTGACCGCCGACGGCGAACGGTTCCTCCCCCACGCGCGTGAGCTGGTGCGGGTGGCCGACGCCGCGGTGGCCGCGATGGGTGCCGAGGACCGGCCGCTGCGGCTGGACCTCGTCGACCACCGGCTCTCCCCGATGTCCCTGCTCCGCCGGCTGGCCGTGCACGAACCGGACCTGCGCATCGACCGGGTCGCCGGCCGCGGGTTCGCCAACGCGATCGACCCGCTGCTGTCCGGGGAACTCGACGCCGCCTTCGGCCGGGTGTCCGGCTGCGGGCGGCCGCTGCCGGACGAGCTGGAGCACCGGCCCGTCCGGCTCGAGCCGCTGGTCGCCCTGCTCGCGCCGGAGCACCCCCTGGCCGTGCAGGACGTTATACGCCTCGACGAGCTGCGCGCCGACGGGATCTGGCTGCCCGGGCTCGGCGGCCCCGCCGAATGGCTGTCCTACCTACACGAGCTGTGCGAGGAGTTCGGCGTGCCGATCGACGACTCCGGCGTCAGCTACGACCTGCGGCACACCCTGGAGCAGACGCGGTACGGCAAGCGGCGCGTCACCCTGGCCGGCGCCGACATGGAACTGGCGCCCGACCTGAACCTCAAGGTGCTGCCGTTCGAGCCGTCGCCGCTGTTCCCGTGGTCGCTGGTCTGGCGGCGCGGCAAGGCGAGCCCGGCGCTGCGGCGGCTCCTGGCCGTCGCCGGGCGCACCAGCCGCGAGGAGGGCTGGTGCGCCTACGACCCGGAGCACGCCTGGCTGCCGTCCGGGGACGTCAGCCTCGCAGCCGCCGCGCGAACCACTCCGTGAACGCCGCGTCGACCGCCTTCGCTGCCGCGGTCCCCGGCGGGAACTCGTGCGCCATCCCCTCGACCGTCACCAGCTCGCCCCCCAGCTTCGCGTGCAGCGCCCCGGCGGGCTCGCGCACGGCGACGTCGTCGTCCGCGCCGGCGACCAGCAGGAGCGGCGCGGTCAGCTCGGCGGCCCGGTCCACGAAGTCGTAGCGCGCCGCCACGGCGCGGGAGCGCTCGGTCCACGTGTACGTCACCCCGAAGCGCCGTTCGTTGGCGGCGATCATCGGCGCGAGCTGGACGACCGGGCTCACCACCGCGGCGGCCGCGATCTCGGCGTCCCCGCGCGCCAGCACCTCCAGGGCCACGAGCGCACCCGCCGAGCCGCCGAACACGCCGAGCGGCCCGGTCGCGCCCGGCAGCCGGTCGCGCAGCTCGGCCAGCGCGGCCGGGAACTCGCCCGCCGCCTGCTCGGTCACCGGCTCGAACACATTCAGCACGGCGTCCTCGCTCGCCCGCCGGAAGACCTCCTCGGGGCCGCCTTCGGGCAGCCTCGCCCCGGACAGCGGGAGTCCGAAGTAGACGCGCCACGCCTGGAGACCCGCCATCGGGACGGCTTCGGCCATCGCCCGCTCACCGGACGGCTCGTCCATCAGGTGCCAGCCCGCGACCAGCGCCGCCGGAGTGTCCTGGTCCGCCGGCGGCACCGCCACGAACGGCACCCCGGCGGCAACACCCTCGATCATCTTGCTCTCCTTCGTTCTTCGGTTCACCACAAGCAAACCGCCGGAGAGCGGGGCGGGTCCAACAGCCGTTCCGGCGTCGCCGACAACCGACGGTTGTGGTGCCGGACGCACACCGGCCCCGCACGCCGGAGCGCGCGGGGCCGGTGCGAAGCCGTCTTGGACGTCAGCCGACGCCCAGGTACGCCTCCTTGATGCTGTTGTCCGCGAGCAGCTCCTTGCCGGTGCCGGACTTGGTGATCCGGCCGGTCTCGAGCACGTACGCGCGGTGGGCGCGGGACAGCGCCTGCTGCGCGTTCTGCTCCACGAGCAGGACCGTGGTGCCCTGCTTGTTGATCTCCGTGATGATCCGGAAGATCTGCTGGATGAACTGCGGCGCGAGGCCCATCGACGGCTCGTCCAGCAGCAGCAGCTTCGGCTTCGCCATCAGGGCGCGGCCGATGGCGAGCATCTGCTGCTCGCCGCCGGACATCGTGCCGCCCATCTGGGTCTTGCGTTCCGCCAGCCGCGGGAACAGCTCGAACACCCGGTCCAGGTCCGCGCCGAGGTCCTTGCGGTCCTTGCGGGCGTACGCGCCCATGTCGAGGTTCTCCAGCACCGTCATGCCGGGGAAGATGCCCCGGCCTTCCGGCGCCTGGGAGATCCCGCGGACCACCCGCAGGTCACCGCGCAGCTTGGAGATGTCCTCGCCGGCGAAGGTGATCTTCCCGGAGGAGATCGGCCGGATGCCGGAGATGGCCCGCATGGTCGTCGACTTGCCGGCGCCGTTGGCACCGATGAGCGTGACGACCTCGCCCTCGTTCACCGTGATGGACAGCCCGGAGACCGCCTGGATCCGTCCGTAGTGGACGGACACGTCCGACAACTCAAGCAACGTCATCGTCAGGCACCCCCAGGTAGGCCGCGATCACCGCGGGGTTCTCGCGGATCTCGGCCGGCAGTCCTTCGGCGATCTTCTTGCCGAACTCCAGCACCACGATCCGGTCGGTCACGCCCATGACGAGCTTCATGTCGTGTTCGATCAGCAGGACGGTGTAGCCGTCGTCGCGGATGGTCCGGATCAGACCCATGAGGTCTTCCTTCTCCGCCGGGTTGAAGCCCGCCGCGGGCTCGTCCAGGCAGAGCAGCTTCGGCTCGGTGGCCAGCGCCCGCGCGATCTCCAGGCGCCGCTGGTAGCCGTAGGGCAGGTTCTTCGCCCGGTCGGCCGCCCGGTCGGCGATGCCGACGAACTCCAGCAGGGCCATCGCCTTCTCGACGGCGGCCTTCTCCTCGCGGTGGTGGCGCGGGGAGCGCACCAGCGCGCCGAGCAGGCTGGTCTTGTGCCGCGCGTCGGTGCCGACGACGACGTTCTCCAGCGCGGTCATCTCGCTGAACAGGCGGATGTTCTGGAACGTCCGCGCGATGCCCAGCTGGGTGATGCCGTGGCGCGACGTCTTGCCCAGCGCGTGGCCTTCGAGCCGGACCTCACCCGAGGTCGGCCGGTAGACGCCCGTCATCGCGTTGAAGCACGTCGTCTTGCCCGCGCCGTTCGGCCCGATCAGGCCGAGGATCTCGCCGCGGCGGATGGTGAACGAGATCTGGTCGAGCGCGACCAGACCACCGAAGCGCATGGTGACGTCGTCGACCTCGAGCAGCGTCTGCCCGACCTCGACCTCCATGTCGCGGTCGGTGGCGACGACCTCGGCGACCTCGGCGTCGTGCTCGGCCCGCTCCTCGGCCGTCATGTGCTGCAGCTCGGCGACGAGGCCACCCTCCGCGGCGACCTCGGGACCGCCGTTCTGGGGGTCGGTCATGACTTGCTCCCCGGGGTCGATTCGGTCTGCAGCGCGCCGTCACTGCTGATCTGCTCGCCCCGGCCCAGCAGGCGCTGGTACGCCTGCCTGCCGTAGGCCAGCAGCCGCTGGCGAGCGCCGAGCAGGCCCTGCGGGCGGAAGATCATCAGGATGATCAGCGCCAGACCGAAAATCAGGTACTTGTACTCCGCGATCGCCTGGAAGCGCAGCGGGACGTAGGCGACCACGCACGCGCCCAGCAGGACGCCGACCTTGTTGCCCGAGCCGCCGAGGATCACCGCGGCGAGGAACAGCATCGACGTGACGACGTCGAACTTCTGGTTGTTCACGAAGCCGAGCTGGCCGGCGTAGAGCGCGCCGGAGAGGCCGCCGATCGCCGCGCCGCTGATGAACGCCCAGATCTTGAACTTGAAGGTCGGCACGCCCATGATCTCCGCCGCGTCCTCGTCGTCCCGGATGGCGACCCAGGCGCGGCCGACCCGGCTGCGCTCCAGGTTCCCGACCAGGAACAAGACGGCGATGATCAGCGTGACGCACAGCCAGTACCAGGGGATGCCGTTCGAGTTGTTGAACAGCGCGGACCCGTCGGCGTTCGTGCCCGGCGGGTGCCCGACCTCCTTGAACCCGGAGTTGCCGCGCAGCGGGCCGACGTTGTCGGCGAGCAGGCGGACGATCTCGCCGAACCCGAGCGTCACGATCGCCAGGTAGTCCCCGCGCAACCGCAGTGTCGGTGTCCCGAGGATCACCCCGAAGACCATCGTGACCACCATCGCGATGGGGAGCACGACCAGGAACGGCAGGTGCGACAGCGAGGAGTCGGGGCTGGTGAACAGCGCCATCACGTACGCGCCGATGGCGAAGAACCCGACGTAGCCGAGGTCCAGCAGGCCCGCCTGGCCGACCACGACGTTGAGGCCGATGGCGACCAGCGCGTAGCGGGCCACCTCGAACATCGCGATCGGGAAGTCGTACCCGGGCTGGGTGCTGATGATCGGCGGGTTCAGCACCGGCAGGAAGTAGATGAGCACCACCAGCGGGATGAGGATCACCCACTGCTGCACGCGGCTGAGGTTGTTCCAGCGCTCGCGGAGCGAGTGCTTGCGGGCGGTCGCCGCCGCCGGAGGAGTCGTGGTCGTCGTCATACCCGGGCCTTTCCGAGCGACTCACCGAGGATGCCGGTGGGACGGATCATCAGGACCAGCACCAGCAGCGCGAACGCGACGATGTCGCGCCAGCCTCCGCCGAACAGCGACTGCCCGTAGTTCTCGGCGATACCGAGCAGCAAGCCGCCGAGCAGCGCGCCGCGCAGGTTGCCGATCCCGCCGAGCACCGCCGCCGTGAACGCCTTGATGCCGAGGAGGAAGCCGCCCTGGTACCACGCGCCCTGCGGGATCTTCATCATGTAGAACAGGGCTGCCGCACCGGCGAGCAGACCGCCGATGAGGAAGGTCAGCATGATGACGCGTTCCTTGTTCACGCCCATCAGCGTCGCGGTGTCCGGGTCCTGCGCCACGGCGCGGATGCCGCGGCCGAACTTGGTCTTGTTGACGAAGTAGTTGGCGCCCAGCATCAGCACGATCGAGGCGATCACCGTGATGATCGTGACGTTGGTGACGCTGCCGCCGAAGATCGTGAAGACCTCTTCGTTGCGCATCAGGCGGATGCCGAGCTCGGGGTTGCCGCCGCGCCAGATGAAGATGAGCTGCTGCAGCACGAAGGACGCGCCGATCGCGGTGATCAGGAAGACCAGCTTGGGCGCCCCGCGTTTTCTCAGCGGCCGATAGGCCACGCGTTCCAGCACCACCGCCGTGCCGCCGGATATCGCCATCGACGCCAGCAACGCCAGCAACAGGAAGCCGACGAGCTCGACCACCGTCAGCGTGGGCGTCTTGCCGGGCCGGAAGCCGAGGCCGTAGAAGGTGAACCACGTCGCGTAGACGCCGTAGATGAACACTTCGGAGTGGGCGAAGTTGATGAGCTTCAGGACGCCGTAGACGAGGGTGTACCCCAGCGCCACGAGTGCGTAGATGCTGCCGTAGGCGAGGCCGTCGAACGTGTTGTTCCAGAACTGGTCGAGGAACGCGTCCACGTTGAACGTGATCCAGCTGTCGCTGTGGACCAGCACGGCCGAGCTCAGGTCATGAGTCAATGACACACTAGTTCTCCATGTGGGACCGGGGTGCAGGCCCGGCGGGATCCAGCCGCCGGACGTGCACCCCGGTAATCAGAACGGAAGCGTTGCGCTACTTGATCTCGGTGTTGCGGACGATCTTCCCGCCCTCGACCTTGTAGGTCCACACGGTCGTGCTGGCCAGCTCGCCCTTGTCGTCCCACTTGAAGTGCTTCGTGATGCCCTGGCCGTCGTAGCTCTTGACGAAGTCGAGCAGGCCCGCGCGGTCCTTCTTGCCCGCGTCGATGCCCTTGAGCAGGATCGTCGCCAGGTCGTAGGCCTCGGGCGAGTAGGTGCCCGGGTCCTTGCCCACCGCGGCCTTGTAGGCGTCGGTGAACTTGGTGAACTGGTCAGCCGGGACACACGGGCACGTGAAGTACGCGTTCGCGGCCGCCTCGCCGGCACCCTTGACGAACTCGTCGTCCTTCACGCCGTCCGGGCCGACGAACTTGGCCGTGACACCGGCGTCGTTCAGCTGCTGCGCGAAGGGCGCGGCTTCCTGGTAGTACCCGGAGTAGAAGACGGCGTCCGGCTTCTCACTCTTGATCTTGTTGACCACGGCCGAGAAGTCGGTCTGCTTGGTCTTGACGCTGTCCTGGCAGGTGCCCTTGTCGCCGAGCGCCTGGACGGTCGAAGCCGCGAGGCCGGTGCCGTAGTCGGAGTCGTCCTTGATGACGCACACCTTGGCGGCCTTGAGCTCGCCGGTCATGAACTTCGCGGCGGCCGGGCCCTGGGTGTTGTCGTTGCCCAGACCGCGGAAGAAGGTCTTCCAGCCGTTCTGGGACAGGGTCGGGTTGGTGGCCGACGGGGTGACCGTGACCAGGCCCGCGCCGTTGAAGATGTTGCCGGCGGCCTTCGACTCACCCGAGAACGGCAGGCCGACGACACCGATGATCGCCGGCGTGTTGACGATCTGGGTCACGATGCCGGGCGCCTTGTCCGGGGTGCCCTCGGTGTCGAACTGCTCCAGCTTGACCTGGCAGCCCGGGTTGGCCTTGTTGTGCTGGTCCACGGCGAGCTTCGCGCCGTTCAGGATGTTGACGCCCAGCGCGGCGTTGGCGCCGTTGATGGTGCCCGCGTACGCGATGGAGGTCGGGGCACACTGGGCCTTGCCGTCACCGGCCGGGTCGGCCGCGTCGGCGGCGGCGGACGGCGCCGCGGCCTGGGACTGCGAGCTCGAGCTGTTGTTGTTCGAACCGCTGTCGGTCCGGGCCGAACACGCGCTGAGGGCGATGGCCCCGACACTGGCCAGCACGATGACCCTCGCAAGTCGTGCTTTCTGCACTCGTTCCTCCAAATGCCACCTGGCCGCCCGGTCGGGCGGCTGTCCCGGCGTGGGACCTGACTGGCCGCTGAAAGTAGCCGCCCCGGGAGCCGTTGCACAGAGTCACACGTGCTCTTGTAGCCACATCGTGACGGTCGTCACGAGTATTAACGTATGATTTACACCCGCTCGTCGTAATCAGACCAGCGGGTCGTGACTCTCGGTGTGCATCAGCCCGCAGAGAGCCTCTTGACGCCCGGTTCAAGGTGTGCAGACTCTACGGGTTCCGATGTCGATCATTGCGCCCGGCCACGCCGGGAAGGCTCGCAAAGGTACCAAGTACGCCCTTTCGGGCACCCGGAGCGTCACGAAAAAGGGGGTAACCGTGGTGACGGCTACCCCCTTTTCGAGTGGATCAGCTGCCGATACTTTCCACAACGGCCTCGGCGACGGCCTTCATCGTGGTCCGGCGGTCCATGGCGGTGCGCTGGATCCACCGGAAGGCATCGGGCTCGGTGAGCCCCTGGCGGCTCATGAGCAGGCCCTTGGCGCGGTCGATGACCTTCCGCGTCTCGAGCCGGTCGGTGAGCCCGGCCACCTCGGCCTCAAGGGCCTGCAGCTCGGAGAACCGGCTGACGGCGAGCTCGATGGCGGGAACGAGGTCCCGCTTGGCGAAGGGCTTGACGAGGTAGGCCATGGTGCCGGCATCCCGCGCCCGTTCGACGAGGTCACGCTGGCTGAAGGCGGTGAGGATGACAACGGGAGCGATCCGGTCCCCGGTGATCTTCGCCGCGGCCTCGATGCCGTCCAGCTTCGGCATCTTGACGTCGAGGATGACGAGATCGGGCTTCAGATCGGTGGCGAGGGAGATGGCCTGCTCACCATCCCCGGCTTCCCCGACGACCTCATAGCCCTCTTCGCGCAGCATTTCGACGAGGTCGAGCCGGATGAGAGCCTCGTCTTCCGCAACGAGCACCCGACGCTGCGGAACGGTGTCGGCACCATTGGCCTCGGTAGCCTGATCGGTCACCGGGGTCCTCCTGAAGACTCGGCGGGGCGTGGTCGACTCGCGGCGGTCCGCGAACCTGAAGCCTACCGGGAACGATCCAGAAGCAGAGATGGCGTTCACCACGTAGTGGCGGGCATGACACTCGCTTGTCGGCGGTGGTCAGACCCGGAGGTTGGCGGGGTCCGGTGATCCCGTAGAGTCACCACGTCGCGCCCCCGTAGCCCAACTGGCAGAGGCAACGGATTCAAAACCCGTCCAGTGTGAGTTCGAATCTCACCGGGGGCACCCGCAGCAATCACACCAGCGTCGACCTGCGGCTTCGCCATCCTGACGACTTCCGCGTCCGCTGCCGCTGTGGCCACCTCCTCGATCCTGTCGCCGGGCAGTGTGATGTCGATCATGGCGTGGTCCGTTTCGTGGTCGATGCTGATTCGGAGTTTGGTGAGCTCGTAGAGCCGGACCTGGACATCCTCACGGGTGGTCGTGGCCGGTGACCGCTGGTCGTCTTGATCGAGTTCGGTGATCTGGATCGGTGGGGTCGGCGTCCTCGGCCTGGCTGAGGATGTTGCTTTGCTTGCGCGCGAAGTCCGCGGCTCGCTTCTCCAGCCGAGCCCGACGCTCGCGCCGTTCGGTGCGTTTCCGATCGTCGGCCTGATCCAGCTGTGGGGTGAGCAGGTCGATCCGGCGGTGGCCGAACAGGTACCCGCGCCGCATCATCGTCCGCGAACACCGACGCGGCCGTGCCTGGGTCGGGTCCCGGGTCCAGCTCCGGCAGCAGGAGCTGCCGGGCCAACGGCAGGCTGTGCCCCGGGTGCCGGCTACTCGTAGCAGTTGGAGTTCCGGGGAAGTCAAGGAGACTGAGAGCGTCGTCAACGGCTGGCGGGGACCCGGACCACTAGCGGGCCCGTCAAGAACCCGCCGTTGGGCATGATGACGTGGACGCCCGCCGGGTCGGCGACCACGATCCTCCGTCCCATCGTTCCCGCGAACCACCGGAGGAACCGCCAGCAGTTCGGGCAAATGTTCTGGTTGACCGCGAAGGGGCCGCCCCACTGGACGACCATCTTCTTCTCCGCGTGATAAGGCAGTGTGCCATCTCGCGGGTTGAGGAGGCCCGCCTGGCTCATCAACTCGCGGATCGACTGGATCATCGGCGAGCTCATGGGGTCCCGCTGGCTGCGCGTACGGGGGCCACCGCGCGAGACCGCCGTGACAGGAGAGCCGTCCGGCACGGCGCCGACTTCGAGCTGCAACGTGATGGCGATGTCCATAAGCCTGTCCAGCTCGGGATCGGCGCGGCGGGCGGCTTCAAGCGGAGTCGTGTCGGTGGCCGGCTCGGTAACCGGCGCGCCACCACCGGTTCCCGGGGCGCGCACGGGCGCGGACGGGCCGGAGTGCGGCGCTATGACGGGCCGAACCGGGACGGGGTCGACGATCCGCACACCGGACGTGGCGCCCGGCGCTTCGGCGGAAGGCGGGGACTGCGCCGGCCGCGTTTGCGCGGACGTGCGGATCGTCTGGTAGCCCTCGACGGCGTCGTATATCAGCAGCCCGACGATCACCCCGTCGAGGAACCAGCCGACCGGGTTCCACTCGTCCGCGATGGCCACCGCGGTGAGCCCGGCCAGCAGCCGACGGGAGACGATCCGCTCACCGACCTGGACGACGACTTCCTCTGCCACTCGTTCCGCCACGACCCGCTCGGCTTGAGACGCCGCCGCCTCGACCGCGGTGCGTTCCGCGACCCGCGCGGCGGGACTGCCGAGGGGAGGCAGCTCGAACACCTCGGGCGGCATGCCCTCCAGTGGCACAGCGGGCGGTTCCAGCGTCGGCGGAGCACCGGTCGACGGCTGAAAGGATTGTCGCTGGACGGTGATGCCCTCGCCGTGAATCCGCTGGAACAGCATTCCCACGGCTCGGTTTCCCGCCGACTGCTGCAACGCGACTATCGGGAGCACCGCCCGCCCAGGTGTGGTCCGCGATCGCTCGGGGCGGTCGCGCACATGCCTTTCCTGAGCGAACTCCATACGCGCCAGTGTCCCCCTCGGCAGCCGTCACAGCGGCGATCCGGCCCTTTCGGGCGGGCAATGCCGCCCTTGCGTGCGAGCAGCTCGGCCCCACCACCAAGTCACCAGAGATGCCTCCGCCGAAGGCCGGAAATCGTTTCCCGTACTCCTTTCGGGATATTGTTGGCACTCTCCGTTACAAGGAGCCGCCCGGCACAGATCTATTCCATGAGGGGAGGTGATGGCGATGTCCCGCGGAGAGAACACAGATCCGGCACCGGTTGACGGGCCCGGCCGCGCCGGTCCGGGCGGTATCCCGGCCGCTCCCCGGGCCGACGACCGAGCTCGCGGGCCGGGACGGGTTGCTCGCCGAGATCCGGGCAGCCCTGCACCTGCCCACGGGGACCGTCGCCCCGATAACGCCCTCGACGAGCTGCGTCGCTTTGGCGCAGGAAGCGGTGACCGGTTCGCCGCTCGGGCCGTTGTACAGCGTTGCGAGGCCTTGGCTGGACGCGACGTCGACGATCACCTGGCAGGACGTGAAGCTGCCGTCCTCTCCCTTGCTGAGCACCCATTCACGGCCGGGTAGCCGGCCACAGTTGTGGGTTTGACTTGACTGCCGGGACCGGTGACGAGCGGCAGCGGGCGCGCCTTGGCGTAAAAGCGGACTTCCGCGGCTGCGGACAGCTCGCGGCCTTGCGCCGTTGACGCGGCGTCTTAAGCCCGTCCGCGGTGACCCAGTCGGTGATGACGGCACAACACACCGCCTGACAGCCCCCGCCGACGCAGCGATCGAGCGCTTCTCACGCCACCTTGATGACGACCTTGCCCGCAGTGTGACCGTTCTCGACCACCGCGAGCGCAGCCGGGGCATCGGAGAGCGGGAAAACCTCCGTGATCACCGGTGCGAGGACTCCGTCGAGGGCCAGCCGGGCGGATCGGTCCAGGTTCTCGCGGTCGAGGCGACGCTCCACGAAACGGCCGCCGATTTCGGGCACTGACTGATCCCCCACCGCAATGACATTGCGGGGATCGCGGGCCAGCGGCGCAACCGTGCGCAGCGAGGTGCCTCCGACCAAGTCGACGATCCCGTCGAAGCCGTCTGGAGCCAGCTCGCGTGCCACAGCGACCACGTCCTCGGCGGTGTAGTCGATGAACCGCACCCCGACAGCTTCAGCGTGCTCGCGCTTGGCCGTGCTCCCAGTGCCGATCACCCGCAGCTCGCGCGCAACGGCGAGCCGGGCGACGGCCAGGCCGACTCCGCCGCCGACGCCGTTGATCAGGAGCGAGGCCCCGGCTGGGAGGCCGAGCTGGTCGAGCGCGTCCACCGCGGTGGTTCCGGCGACCGGCAGCGTTGCCGCCACCGTTGCGGACAGGCCCGCTGGGATGCGCGCGGTGTTCGCTGCCGACAGCACCGTCGTCTCGGCGTACGTGCCGCCGCCCGTGAGCGCGAAGCCGAAGACCGCGTCGCCCACCTCGAGCCCTTCGACGTCCTCGCCCAAGGCCAGGACGATTCCGGCTGCCTCCATGCCCAGCACGCGGGGAAACGGACGGCCGCCGTCGAGGCCGGGGACCAGGCCCGCACGCAGGAGGTGGTCGAGGGGATTCACGCCGGCCACCGTGACCCGGATCAGCACCTCACCGCGACCGGGGGCGGGATCCGGACGATCGAAGAACTCCTGCACCTCGGGCCCGCCGTACCTGCCGAAACCCCATGCCTGCCCCATTTTTCGCCGCCTCCTTGATGACCGGCCCGGTGGTTCCGGGCGCTGTCGCCATCGTCACCTCTGACATTGGTGTCAGGGGCAAGCGGCTGAGGTGCAGGTCACAGCGTCAGGCCGACCGGGTCACCGGCTCCGGGGCCCTGGACAGCTCCGCCCGGTGCCGGCTGTTGGCCCGGAGCAGCACATCGAGCGCGTCCCGGGTCTCGATCAGGTGCGCGATTTCGGCGTCGATTCGGTCGCGCTCCCGCGTCATCGCCGTGTACGTCTCCTCGGCGACGTCCAGGTCACCGGGGATGTCCACACACGGCAGCACGGTCGCGATCACCCGGCTGGACAGACCCGCGTCGAACAGCTGTCGGATCAGCGCCACGCGCTGGACCGCGGCCTCGGAATAGTGCCGCTGCCCAGCGTCGGAGCGTGAGCTGGTCAGCAGGCCCTGCTCTTCGTAATACCGCAGTGAGCGCTGACTCACGCCCGTGCGCCTGGACAGCTCGCCGATCCGCATGCAGCCAGCTTACGTGGCCAGCATGGCGCGGCCCGGGTAGTCGCCGGCCGTTGCGGTGCTTCCGGGGAGGACGAAGAAATAGCCGCCGCCGAAGGGGAGGGTGTACTTCTCCAGGGCCTCTCCGGCGAGCCTTCGCTGGATCGTGGCGAAGCCCGACTCCAGGTCGCGCTGGTAGCAGACGAAGATCTGGCCGACGTCCTCGTCCGACAGGCGGTACGAGTGACCACGGCGCAGGATGCGGTGTTCTTCGCTGCCCGCCGCCCGGCGGATGTGGGCGTCGAGGGCGATGACGCGGCCCTGGGGGTCGCCGGCGAAGTCGGGCTTCGCGCGTTCGTCCGCCTGCCCCAACGGCGCACCGGAGTCCTTGTGGCGGCCGAACACGCGCTCCTGGACCGGTACCGGCTCCGCGTCCCAGATCGGCATCGCCGGGCCGACCGCGATCGAACCGGTCCCCGCGGACACCGGATCAAGCAGCACCCGGTACCTGCCGGCAGTGGGAAGCGCGGGCAGGTCGCTGACCACGCCCGGCCCCTCAGCGTGTTCCCACCGCGTCGAAGGCCGTATCGCGCAATTGACGTCGTGAGCTGATCCCGAGCTTGCCGAACACCTTGCGCAGGTGCCATTCCACGGTGCGCGGGCTCAGGAAGAGCCGCGTGCCGATCTCCGGGTTGGACAGCCCTTCGCGGACCAGGCGCGCGATCTGGAACTCCTGCGCGGTCAGCTCTTCCGTGGTCCCGGCGGTGCGTTTGCGGGCCGTCTCGCCGGTGGCCAGCAGTTCGCGGCGGGCACGGTCCGCGAAGGCTTCGAGGCCCATCGCGGAAGTCATGGTGTGCGCGGTGCGCAGGTGCTCCCGGGCGTCGGCACGGCGTCCTTCGCGCCGGAGCCATTCGCCGAACAGCAGGTGGCTGCGGGCCAGCTCCACCCGCAACGGCGTGCCGGTGAGCAACGCGATCGATGCCGCGTAGCACTCGTCCGGGGTCTCGCCCGCCAGCGCCCGCAGGCGGGCCTCGAGCGCCCGCGTCCACGCCGTCGGGGTGGCCCGCGCCCGTTCGGACATCCGGTCCAGCGCGGCCGTGACGAGGTCGCCGTCGCCGGTGCGCGACGCGGCTTCCGCCAGTTCCGCGGTCGCCAGGGCCTGGTGACCGATGGTGTCGTGCTCGAACACCCGGCGCGCCGCCTCGCGGGCGAGGTCGTGGCGGCCGAGACCGTTGGCGAGCACGGCGGTGGCGTAGTCGGCGAACCGCACGACCCGGCCCTGGCCCCGTTCGGCCGCCTCCGCCGCCGCGGCCGTGATTTCCGCGGCCGCGGCGTCCCGGCCGCGCAGGGCGGCGAGCAGGATCGCGCTGTACCCGACCGGCCGGCCGCCGGTGATCTCGGCGAGCAGCCGGTCCTCGTCGACGAGTGCCTGGGCCGCCGTCAGGTCGCCGGCCACCAGCTCCTGGTTGGCCAGGAAGTTGAGGGCGAACTGCAGCTGGACGAGCGCGCCGGTCTCGCGGGCCAGCCCGGCCTGCCGTTCGGCGAGCGCGCGGCCGGCGGCGTAGTCCAGCACCTCGGTCGCGAGGGTGCCGCCGGCCCGGTTGCCCAGCAGCCACAGCACCCGCCCGACGTTCTCGCCGCCGGTGCCCAGCGCCCGGACGGCGTCCACCGCCTTCGTCATCAGCGGGGCCGCTGCCGCGTAGCCGTCGGTGAGCCGGGTGGCGAGCGCGTCCAGCACGAGGTCGACGGCGGTCGGTGGTCCCTGGGCGGCGGGCGCCGCGAGCGCCCGCGTCGCGGCTTCGACGACGCCGGATCCGGCCCACACAGCGGCGCCGAGCGCCTCCAGGTACGTCTCGCGGGCCCGGTCACCGTCGAGACGTCCGGCCGCACGCAGGAGCAGCTCCGCCGCGTCACCGCCGCGCCGCTGGTCGAACGCGATCTGCCCGCGCAGCCGTTCGGCCTCGGCGTCCCGCGCCGGATCCGGCGGCCCCGCTTCGGCCGCGCCCAGCAGGCTCAGCGCCACTTCCAGCGCGCCGGCACCGCGTTCGGCCCGGGCCGCGGCAAGCTCGCGCCGGGCGCGCACCGCCGGATCGGGCGTGAGCATGGCCGCCTGCCGCAGCAGCGCCGCGGCGGCGACGAGACCGCCGCGCGCCTGGGCCCGGCCGGCGGAGCGCTCCAGCTCGGCCGCGACGTCTTCGTCGGGGGCGAGGGTCGCCTGCGCGCGGTGCCAGGCGCGCCGGTCCGGGTCGACGGCGGCGTCGGTCACCTCGGCCAGGGCCCGGTGCGCTTCCCGCCGCTCCCGGGCGTCGGCGGAACGGTAGACGGCCGAGCGCACCAGCGGGTGCCGGAAGCGGATCCGCGGCCCGAACTCGATCAGCCCGGTCGCCTCGGCGGCCGCGGCGGGGTCGGCGCCCAGGCCGAGCTCGCCGGCCGCCCGCCAGAGCAGGGTCGCGTCCCCCAGCGGCTCCGCGGCCGCGACCAGCAGCAGCTTCCGGGTGTCGGCCGGCAGGGGTGCGAGCTGCTGCAGGAAGCAGCGCTCGAGGCGGCCGGCCAGCGCGTCCCCGTCCGGGCGACGGAACCCGTCGGCCTGCTCGGCGGCGGTCCAGAACCGGGGCAGCTCGACCAGGGCCAGGGGGTTGCCGTGCGTTTCGGCGACGATCCGGTCGCGCACGCGGACGTCCAGCGGGCCCTTGAGCACCGAATCCAGGAGGGCGACGGCCGCCGCTGCGCCGAGGCCGCGGACCGCCAGCTCCGGCAGCCCGGCCAGGTCGGGTTCCGCCGCCGGTTCGCGCACGGCGACGACCAGGGCGATCGGCTCGGCCAGCAGCCGCCGGGCGACGAACGCGAGGGTCTGCGCGGACACCCGGTCGAGCCACTGCGCGTCGTCGACCAGGCACACCAGGGGCCGGTCCTCGGCGACTCCGGCGAGCAGCGTCAGCACGGCCAGCCCGACCAGGAACCGGTCCGGCGGCTCCCCCGCGGCCACGCCGAACGCGGTGCCGAGCGCGGCCCGCTGCGGAGCGGGCAGGTGTTCGAGCCGGTCGAGGAAGGGCGCGCACAGCTGCTGCAGGCCGGCGTAGGGCAGCTCCCGCTCCGCCTCGACGCCGGCTGTCCGCGCGATCCGGCACCCGGTTGCCCGGGCCGCGACGTGCTCCAGGAGCGCGGTCTTGCCGCTGCCGGCCTCACCGCGCAGCACCAGCACCCGGCTCTGCCCCGTCCGCGCTGCGGCGAGCACGCCGTCGAGGGCGGCGAGCTCGTCGCCGCGTCCGATCAGCTCCAGCTCCCGGGACATCACCCGGAACCCTAGCGCGATCCCCGGGCCCCGGGCCCGGGGAAGGACCAGGGTGTCTCACGGGGGCGAAGGAGCGTTCGGGGGACGACTGTGGTTGGCGAGCGGCGAACCCCGCCGCCGTCCCGAGAAGGAGTCCGATCATGGACATGAAGCTGGAAGTCGTGGTCCTGCCCGTCACCGACGTCGACCGGACCAAACACTTCTACAAGACCCTCGGCTGGCGTGAAGACGCCGACGTCCGGTTCGGCACCTCGCGCATCGTGCAGCTGACCCCGCCGGGATCGACGGCGTCGGTGCACTTCGGCACCGGCCTCACCGACGCCACCCCCGGCTCGGTCCGCGGCACCTACCTCGTCGTCGACGACATCGAAGCGGCGCGCGCCGAGCTGGCCGGCCACGGCGTCGACGTCAGCGAGGTCTTCCACCGCGACGAGACCGGCGCCTTCGCCCCGGGCGTGCACCCCGACCACGGCACCTACTCGTCGTTCGCGTCGTTCAGCGACCCGGACGGCAACACCTGGCTGCTGCAGGAGATCACCACCCGCTTCCCCGGCCGCGTCACCGGCGTGACGTACGACTCGGCGCAGCAGCTGGAGGAGGCACTGCGCGAAGCCGCGGCCGCGCACGGCGAGCACGAGAAGGAAACCGGGCAGTACGACGAGCAGTGGCCCGTCTGGTACGCCCGGTACATGACCGGCCACCAGGACTGAGCCGCGATCATGGTGGACGAGGGTGCGACAATCGGCGCATGATCTTCAGTTCGGCCGGGCGGGCCGTCACCTCCACTTTGGACATCGCGTACGAGCGGTCGGGTCCGCCGGACGGTCCGCCGGTCATCCTGCTCCACGGCTTCCCCTACGACGTGCGGGCGTTCGACGAGGTCGCGCCCCGGCTGGCCGCCCGGGGCGCCCTCGTGCTCGCCCCCTACCTCCGGGGCTTCGGCGCGACGTCGTTCCGCGAGGAATCGGCGATGCGCTCGGGACAGCAGGCCGCGCTGGCGCACGACCTCGTCGAGTTCATGGACGCACTCCAGATCGACTCCGCGGTCCTCGCCGGCTACGACTGGGGAGGCCGGGCCGCCTGCGTCACGGCGGCCCTGCAGCCGGAGCGGGTGCGTGGCCTGGTCACCGTGGACGGCTACAACGTCCAGGACATCGCCGCCGCGGACGAACCCACGAGGCCGGACTGGGAGCAGTACTTCTGGTACCAGTTCTACTTCCATTCCGAGCGCGGCCGCCGCGGGCTCGAGCAGAACCGCGAAGAGCTCTGCTCACTGCTGTGGCGCTCCTGGTCGCCGAAGTGGGAAGGGGCCGGTGCCGCCTTCCCGGCGAGCGCGCCGAGCCTGCACAACCCGGACTTCGTCGACGTGGTCATCCATTCCTACCGGCACCGCTACGGCCTCGCCGAAGGCGATCCCCGGTACCAGCGGACGGAAGAGCTCATCGCGAAGCAGCCGTCGATCACGGTTCCGACCGTGGTGCTGGAAACGGGCGCCGACGGCCTGCCCGGCCCGAGCGCGGCCGGCGACCGTGAGTACTTCACCGGACCGTACGAACACCGGCTCCTGCGGGACATCGGGCACAACGCTCCCCAGGAAGCGCCGGAGGAGTTCGCGGACGCGGTCGCGGCACTGCTCCGGTAAGCCGGTTCAGCGCAACGACAGCCGCGCCGAGGAAGGGAGATCCGCTGTGACGGCCGAGCCGTTCGAGGTCAGCGTCACCGAAGCCGAGATCGCGGACCTGCGTGCCCGGTTGCGCCGGACGCGGTGGCCCGAGCCCGAACCGGTGGACGACTGGTCACAGGGCATCCCGCTGGCCTACACGCAGGAACTCTGCCGCAGCTGGGCCGAGGACTACGACTTCGGGTTCGCCGGGCGGCTGAACGCCTTCCCGCAGTACCGCGACACCGTCGACGGGCTCGGCATCCACTTCGTGCACGCCCGCTCGCCGGAGCCGGACGCGTTCCCGCTGGTGCTCACGCACGGGTGGCCGGGTTCGGTGCTCGAATTCCTCGAGGTGATCGGTCCGCTGACCGACCCGCGCGCGCACGGCGGGGACCCGGCGGACGCGTTCCACGTGGTCGCCCCGTCGTTGCCCGGCTACGGCTGGAGTGACAAGCCGGCGACGACCGGGTGGGGCGTCACCCGCATCGCGCGCGCCTGGGACACGCTGATGGTTTCCCTGGGCTACCGGCGCTACGGCGCCCAGGGTGGTGACTGGGGCTCGGCGGTGTCCGGCGCGCTGGGCGAGGTGGCGCCCGAGCGGGTCGCCGGCGTGCACCTGAACCTGGGGTCGGTGGCGGCGGGCACGTTCGACGACCCGACCCCGTCCGAGCTGGCGAACCTCGAGGCCGAGAAGGAGTTCCAGCGCACCGGGCGGGGGTACTCGGCGCTCCAGGCGACCCGGCCGCAGACGCTCGGCTACGGCCTCACCGACTCCCCGGCGGGCCAGGCCGCCTGGATCGCCGAGAAGTTCCGGGCCTGGACCGACCACGACGGCAACCACGAGGACGCGGTCACGCGGCAGCAGATCCTCGATGAGATCTCGGTCTACTGGTTCACCGCGTCCGCGACGTCGTCGGCGCGCCTGTACTGGGAGAGCTTCGCCCACTTCCGGGACAGGGTCACCGCACCGGCCGGGCTATCGGTGTACCCGCGCGACATCACCCGCCCGTCGCGGCGCGAGGCCGAGCTGCGGTTCACCGACCTGCGCTGGTTCGAGGAACTGCCCCGGGGAGGCCACTTCGCCGCCCTGGAGCAGCCCGAGTCGCTCGTCGAGCAGGTGCGCGGGTTCTTCCGCCTCGTCCGCTGACGGCCGCGGAATCGAGGACCGCAGCTGTCCGCTTTCACTGGCAAGGTGGACGACGTCAGCCCGACGACCAACGGAGAACCCCTGATGAGCCGACACGTCCAGGTCACGTTCGACGCCCACGACCCGCGAGCGCTTTCGGCGTTCTGGCGCGAGGTGCTGGACTACGTCCACCCGGCCCCGCCCGGGGTCGACCTGCCCGAAGGCGCCGACCCGTTCGCCGCGTGGGACGAGTTCCTCGAGCGGGCCGGCGTGCCGGAAGACCAGCGCACCAGCAGCTCCGCCGTCGAGGACCCCGAGGGCCGGGGGCCGCGTCTGTTCTTCCAGCGGGTGCCGGAGGGCAAGACCGCGAAGAACCGGGTCCACCTCGACGTCCGGGCCGCCCCGGGCCTGCAGGGCGAGGAGCGGATGGCGGCCCTCGAAGCGGAGTGCGAACGGCTGGTCGCCCTCGGCGCGGCCCGGGTACGCCGCTTCGAGCCCGAGCCGCCGCTCAGCGCCGGGTTCATCGTGATGACCGACCCCGAAGGCAACGAGTTCTGCTTGGATTGAGCCCCGGCCGGACCCCTTCGGTCTACAGTGGACAGTTGCTGCGGTACATCGAGATCCCGGTCCGGTCCGCCGCCATCGGGCACAGGAACCTCTCGTAGCGCGTGTCCCGGTCGAGGGCCAGCTTGAGCCACGGGACGAGCGTGCGCATTTCGACTGTGTTCGGCCGGGTCGCGAACAGGTGGTCCACGCCGGTGATCTGGACGTAGGCCTTCTTCAGGGCCGCCGGCAGTGTGGCCCACAGCTTCTCGAGGTACGCCGGGGTGACGACCGGGTCGCGCTGCCCGGCGATGAACATCGTCGGCACCTGGTCGCCGGCCAGGTCGAGGGTGCCCACCGGGGAGCCGGGCGCCAGCCCGACCGCCGACTTCAGCGACGGGCGCCGCAGCGCCGCGAGCAGGGCGCCGGCCCCGCCCGCGGAATGCCCGATGACGCCCAGCCGGCTCGCGTCCACGCGGGTGCGCACCGGGCTCTTCTGCGTCAGGTAGTCGAGTGCCGCGAGCAGCTGCGTGGCGCGGGCGTCGGCGCTGTCGGTCCGGCTGAGGGTTTCGACGCCGATGACGACGAACCCGAAGGACGCCAGCCGCGGCCCCATCCACGCCTCTTCGTCGGCGAACAGAGCGGAATAGCCGGGCACGATCGCGACCGCGCCCCACGTGCCCAAGCCGGTGTCGGCCGGGTAGTAGACGTACCCGCCGTTGAACCCGTTGCCGGGCGGCACTTTCGCCTGCGCCGTCGCGAACGGCCCGTACGGCGCCGCCACGCTCGCGAGGGTGGGATCGGGCCCCCGCTGGTAGGCGTTGGCCACCGCGGGCGACGGCGAGGCAGCCAGGCTCAGCACCGCCGCGACGGTGGCAGCGGCTCGGAAGAGAACGCGTCGCATCGCCTTACCTCCTCGCACGACCCAGCCGGGGAGATCGACGCTAATGCCACCGGTTCGAACGCCACAACTCGCTCACGCGCCGGGCCGGGCCGATTCCGTCGAAGGGCCAGTTCACAGCCGTCGCACGCCTTTCGCGGAAAACTGAAAGTTACGGCCCGCCCTCAGCCGGGGAACAGCGGCGGCTCGGAAAGCTCGAGCCACTCCAGGTCCATCGGCACCAGCGTCGTCGACAGCACCAGCTCGCGCAGCAGGTTCACGGTCAGCGTCAACCCCACCGGCTCCCCCACCTCGTCCCGGCGCAGCCCGTGCACCCCGGCGTCGGAAAGCCGTTGCCGGACGCGGGAAACGAGGTGCTCGACGCGCTTGGCGGTCCAATTCTCGCGAGGCCGTCGTTCGGCGAGCTCGGCGGCCGCCTGCTGGCGGGACAGCGGCAGCGGGTGGGGGTCGTAACCGAGGTAACGCTGCCCGAGCACGGTCAGCGCGAGGTGCTCCTCCGGGGACAGCCGCCAGCGTTTCGGCGGCGCCGTCGGGTGCGTGGGGCGGCGCGTGGCGACCCCCGTCTCGCCGTCGGAGACGAGCAGCTCCAGCACGTGCTCGCGGGTGCCGCGCAGGAACAGCGCGGTGTAGCCGTCGGCCAGCGGCAGCGGTTCGCTGTCGCGGTGCAGCAGGACGTTGTCGGACAGCCGGATCGGCGAGCGGCCGGTGTTGCTGAGCCACCAGCGGTCCCGCTCGCGCACGAGCTGCCCGTGGACCCGGCTGATCCGCACGTCCTCTTCGCCGACGCAGACGTCGACCTCCAGCCGGTTGCGCCCGAAGGTCACCCGGCGGCCGGGCGACGGCGGCACCGCGACGCCGCCGGTGACGGTCAGCGCGCTCAACGTGCCCGGCACGGTGGCGGGGACGCCGTGGCGCAGGCTGCGGCGGCGGTGCGGGTCGAGGCGTTCGGTGGTCACGGCCACCTCCGTTCGTAGGCGCCGATGTCGAAGCCCGCGCCGGCGGGCCGGGGGACGCCGTCGAGATCGAACGCGGGCGCGTGCACGGGACTGCCGGCATCAATCGCGGCTGAGCCCGCGGCGAGGTGGTAGTCGCCGCGGGCCGGATCGGCGAACCCCGGATCCCCGGCGAAGTTGTGGTCGGCGGCGAATGGCCCGGTGTCGACCGGTCCGTCACCGAAGACGTTGTTGCGCAGGAGGTTCACCCCGGTGAACCGGTCGGCGTCGATCCGCAGGGAACCACGGGCGTTGCCGGCGAAGGTGTTGTTGACGATCTCCAGGTTCCGCATGGTCCCGGTCGACTCGACCCAGAGGCTCAGCCCGGCCTGCGCGTTGCCGGCCGACAGGTTGCCGACGACCCGCACGTCCGACAGCAGCCGGCTTCCCGAGTAGTCCTCGACGGCGAGCCCGATCCCGGCCTTGGTGGCCTCGCGGGTCCCGCCGACCACGTTGGCGTAGACGTCCACAGTGGACGAAGAGTCGACGTAGATGTCCGGGCCCCGGTTGCCGGTCACGACGTTGTGGTGGGTCTTCACCCGCGCGGCGTCGTCGTACTTGACGTCGATGCCTTCCTCGCCGTTGTCGTGCACGCGGCAGCCGGACACGTCGACGTCCGACGAGCCCGAGGCGATGCTCAGCGCCTCGTGGTCGGCCGCGGTGCCGCGGGCGTTGGTGCCGTGGATGTCGCACTGCGTGACGCGCACCCGCCGGGTGCCGATCAGCACGAGGCCGCCGTCGCGGGAACCGTCGACGCCGAACCGGTCGAACACGAGGTCGTGCGCGCCCACGGCGTACACGCCGAAGCCGGCCGAGCCGGACACAGTCACGTCGGTGAACTCGAGCCAGCTGTGCCCGCCCACCGCCAGGCCGCCGGCGCCGGTCAGCACGGCGGTGCCGCCGAGGCCGGTGAACCGGATGGGGCGCCCCGGGGCGCCGTCGCGGTGGACGGTCAGCCCGCCCGGGTAGGTACCGGCCTCGATCGCGACCGTGTCACCCGGCCGGGCCAGGTCGGCGGCGGCCTGCACCGTGGCGTAGTACCCGTGCGGGCCGACGTGCCAGGTGCGCGGGACCGGTCCGGCAGCCCCCTCGGCTGCCGGACCGGCCATGGCCACCACCAGGAGCGCCCCACCGGCCAGTACCCGTATCGCCACTTCTCGTCCTGTCTGCTCCGGCCCGCGTACCCGGCCCCGGCTCCCTTTCTAGCCGGGGCAGCCGGGGACCGGTCCCCGGCTCACGGCAGCCGCCGGACGAGGACCTCCGCCAATGAGCGCGCGGTTGCGCACAACGCGTCCCCATTGGCCGCCGTGGTGTCCTCGATGGCGACCGCGGCAACCTCCTCCCGGTCCTGGGGAGTACCGCGCGTCATCGGCGCGGGCGGGGTGTACGAGCGGTGCACGACCTTGACGGAGCACTCCGGGTTCCCGCCGGGCACCGGGGCCACGACGGCGGTGCGGTTGCCGATCCGGATCCGGGCCCCCGGCACCTCGTCGTCCTCCTCGATCGGCCATTCCCGGCTGTACTCGATGGTGATCGTGCGCGGATCGTGCTCCCACGTGCAGCCCCAGCCGCCGAACGCGTGGTCCGGCGGCGTGACCCGGCCCAGCACGCGGGTCGTCGTGGCCTCGTCGAGCAGGCCGCAGGCGTCGACGTGCGCCAGTGACTGCTTCGGGAGCGGGGTACGCCGCGGCAGCGGCCCGTTGGCGAGACTGGTCAGCACGCCGGAGAGCACCGAGTCCGAGTAGGAGCACACCGGCGCCTCACGCGCGCCTTCCAGCGCGCGTGAAGTGACGACGATCCGGTTGGTGTCGGCCAGCGAGATGGCCCGCTCGCACGAGCCGTCGTGCATCTCGGGATACTCGATTTCGCCCATTTTGCCCGGCACCGGCGGCCGGGGCGGGTACCGCAGCGGTCCGGTCAGGTCGAGCCGGGTCTGCACCTTCCCGCCCTTCGCGGGCAGCGTGGTCGTGACGATGCAGGTGCCGAAGTTCGCCACCTCCGGGTCCACGAACGGCTGTCCGAAACCGGTGAGCGAGTTCAGCGAGATCGCCGCGCACGGGTCCGTCCCGGCCGGGTCGGGGCCGAGGGTGTTCGCGCCGGCCGGGACGCCGTGGCCGCTCGGCCCGGCCGGATCGCTCGCGGTGGTGGTCCAGAGGGGCTTTGCGAGGACGAACCCGGCCACCAGCGCGGCCACCGCCGCCACCGCGCCCCCGGCGAGCACCCGGCGGCGCAGGTGGCGTCGCGGGCGCCGGGGCGCGGGCGCTCCGCCGCGAGCAGCGTGACCGCTTCGGCGGCGGTGGGCCGGTCCGCCGGGTGCCGGGCCATCAGCGCCTCGAGCACCGGCGCGAACCGCCCGGCGCGCTCGGCGGGCGCAGTGCGCCCGGCGGCCGCCCGGCGCACCTGCGCGAACGGGCCGTCCTCGCCCGTGCCCCACGGCGAGCGGCCTTCGATCGCGGCGTAAAGGGTGGCCCCCAGGGAAAAGACGTCCGAGGCGGGCCCGGCTTCGGCGCCGTCGGCGACCTCCGGCGCGACGTACCCGAGCGTGCCGGTGAGCTGGGCGCCGCCGGTGCGGGTGACCTCGGTCCAGCGGGCGATGCCCAGGTCGGTGAGCTTGGCGACGTCGTCCGCGGTCACCAGGACGTTGCCCGGCTTGACGTCGCGGTGCACGATACCGCGCGCGTGCATGTCCGCCAGCGCCGCGGCGAGCTGCGCGCCGATCCGCCGGACCCGCTCCTCGGGCAGCGGCCCGTCGTCGTCGACGAGCTCTTCGAGGGTCCGGGCGGCCAGGTACTCGGTGACCAGCCACCGGGCGTCGCCGTCGACGACCGTGTCGAACACGGTGACGACGTTCGAGTGCAGCAGCCCGGCGCCGATCCGCGCCTCCCGCCGGATCTGCCCGGCGTCCTCGCCCAGCGCGCGCTTGAGCGTCACCTGCCTGCCGAGCTCGAGATCGACCGCCCGCCAGACGACGCCCATCCCACCCCGGCCGAGCTCTTCCTCCAACCGGTAACGGTTGGCCACGACCCTCCCCATGCCCACCCATGGAGTGTACGAAATTCCGTGTCGGACCGCTGACCCCGCGTCACCGGCGCAGTTGTCCGGGACCGGTCCCCGAGGCCCCGCTCGATACTCCGGGAGCAGCACCCGGTGCGGGAAGTCGTGAGGGAGCAGTGATCGAGACAGGCGAATTTCCGCGGGTGCGTCTGGCCTGCGTCCACAGCGAGCGAAACCGCGAGTACCTGGCGCCGGTCACCACCGTCCGGTACTCGCTGAGCGACATCCCGGTTCCGCGGCCCGCCACCGGACTCGTCGAAGCCACGGTGACCTGCGGCTCCTGCGGGAGCCGGGTGCGGGTGCGGGTGTTCAGCCGCGCGCGGCGCCGCCGGGGGAAGCTGGCCTGGTTCGGCCTGTTCCTGCTGGGGGCGTTGATCGCCACGCCGTCGACCGGCCGTCTGGTCGCCTTGGACGCACTCGGCGAGCCGGCCGCGCTGCCGTACGTGCTGCCGATGCTGGCCGAAGTCCTGGGCCTCGGCGCGGCGGTGGCGGGAGCCACGTTCTTCTGCACCGACGACGGCGTGCGCCTGACCTCGTTCTGGGGCGACGCCGGGCACCGACTCCGCCGGTGGTGAGGAGGCGCGGGATCAGCCTTCGCCGCCGGTGGCGCCGCGCACCCGGTAGCGCAGGTGAAGCACCCGGTTGCCCCGGATCACCACGTCGGGATCCTCCAGCAGATGCTGCGCGTCGACCCGCCCGAAGTACCGCTTGCCGGACCCGAACACCACGGGTACGACGTCCATGCGCACTTCATCGACCAATCCCGCGGCGAGCACCTGGCCCCCGACGTCGCCGGCGGCCACCTCGACCACGCGGTCACCCGCGAGCTCCTGGGCCTTCGCCACGGCTGCCTCGATGCCGCCGGCGAAGTGGAACGGTGCCGCGGGGTCCCAGCCCTCGGGCGGCGGCCGGTGCGTCACGACGACCACGTGGCCGACGCCGCTCGGCGGCTTGCCGTCCCAGCCGTCCGTGATGTCGAAGACGTGGCGGCCGGCGATGGTCACCGCGATTTCGTCCCAGTACGGCCGGAGGTAGTCGTAGGACTGCTGCGACACCTTCACCACGCCGCTGTCGTCCAGTGGGACGTCACCTCCGGACAACCAGTCGAACAGCGGTCCGGGCTGGTCGTTCTCGTCCGCGACGAAGCCGTCCACCGACACCGAGCTGTACATGACCACCTTGCCCACGGCACTCTCCTCTGCTTGCGGGGTGCCCAAATTAGCCGCTCGCGCGCGGTGGCTCTTGTAAGAAATCAATCGGACGGCAGCGGCCAGCCGTTCAGCACGTGGCCGGGGTGTTCGCGCAGGAACCGCCGCCGGACTTCGACGTACCGGGTCGGCGTGAGCCCGGTGAACGCCCGGAACTCGTGGCCGAAGTGGGCCTGGTCGAAGTACCCCGCGCCGCCGGCGAGGCCGCTCCAGTCGATCGGTCCGGCGGGGTCGATCGCGAACACGGTGGCGGTGAAGCGGTGGGCGCGGGCGAGCCGCTTCGGGGTGACGCCGACGAGTTCCTTGAACCGCTTCGCCAGTTGAGTGCCGCTGACCCCGGCGGCCGCGCTCAGGTCGCCGATCGCCACCGCCCCGCCGGCCGCCGCGATGACGCCGCCGGTCCGGCTGACCAACCCCAGGCCGGCGGTCTCACGCAGCCGTCGCCGCAGCTCTTCCTCGAACAGCGTCAGCATCTCGTGCGGTCCGTCCGCCGTGGCCAGCCGGTCCCGCAGCCCGGCAACCGCGGCCCGGCCCCAGATCTGCTCCAGCGTCACCGGCCGGTCGCACAGCTCGGCCGCGGGCACCGGCAGGAACGGCGCCAGTCCCCACGGCTTGACGTGCGCGCCGACGGACCGCGTCCCCGGCGGATAGCCGAACTCGAACGCGCGGGTCGGCATGCTGATCACGCAGCCGTCGGCGTACTCGGCCGGCTCGGCGTCGGTGCCGCCTCGGATGCGGAACGGCGCCCCGAGGTTGACGACGAGCAGCGCGGTCGGCGCCGGCGGCAGCGTCAGCCGGGCGTACGGCGGCGCGCCCTCCAAGTAGTAGAGGTCGTCGATCAGCCCGTTCAGCGGCGGCCGCGGCACCCGGGACACGTACTCCACCCCAGCTCCTCCCGCCGGCCGGACCCGACTCAGTCCTCGGTGGTTTCCGTGGGGAGTTCCGGCGGTGCCTGCAGGTCGTGGGCGCGGAAGAGGACGGCGTGCTCGACACCCAGGGCTTTGCCGCCCATCGCGGCGAACTGCGGGATGAAGTCGGCGGGCGCCGGGTGGTCCGGGAGGGCGGCCAGGTAGGCCGCGTGCGCCTCCAGTGAAGCGACACCGCGGCGCAGGGGTTCGCCGGTGATGTCGACGCCGTGGGTCGGGTCCGTCATGCCCGGGGTGAGGTACCAGCGCGCGGAATGTGGTTCGAGGCCTTCGTCGTCGATCTGCTCCGGGAAGACCCACCGGTTGCCCGCGTCCCGGATCGCGTCCAGCGTCGCGAGTCCGGCCGCGCGGTGGTCGGCCTGGTCGAAGCCGTACGGCGTCTCGACTTCGAAGCTGCTGCCGAAGACGACGTCGGGTTTGAAGCGGCGGATCTCCCGGCAGATGTCCCTGCGCAGATCGAGACCGTGGACGAGGACGCCGTCCGGGTGCTCCAGGACGGTCAGGTGCTCGACGCCGACCGCGGCGCAGGCGGCCTGCTGCTCGGCCACGCGCAGGCGGGCCGTTTCCTCGGGCGGGTTCGGCATGCCGGCCTCGCCACGGGTGAGCAGGAGGTAGCCGACCTCGATGCCGCGGGCGGTCCAGCGAGCGACGGCCGAGGACGTGCCGTACTCCATGTCGTCGGGATGCGCGACGACGCAGAGCACGCGCCGGAAGGACTCTTCGGGCAGGACTGGCAACGTCATGCCGGACATCCTGCCGCATTTCGGGCCGTCGGCGTCGACGCGGAGCCCGCCACCGTGATTCGACGGAGGTCGCGCCGAGCGCGCGGGCAGGGCCGTTCGGCGCCTCAGTGCCGGGGCTGCCCCAAGAGCCGGCCCCGCACGCTCTGGAGTTCGCTCCCGGTGACCCCCGCGGCGACCAAGTACCGCTCGGCATCGAAACCGTCGAGGGTTGCCATGACGGCCTCCTCGGTCGTGGTCCCGTGGGTCGCGAGCATCGCCTGGATGACCGGTTGCTGGTCTTCGGTTCCCATCGCCGCGTACAAGGCCTTGAGCGCCTCGGCGGACAGGGCGTAGTCCGCCGCGATGGCGCGGGGTTCGACGTCGGCCAGTGCCAGCAGCAAGAGCGCGACCAGACCGGTCCGGTCCCGGCCGCCGCCGCAGTGGAACAGGACGCCGCCGGGCTCGGCGCGGGCGATCGCCTTGATGACCGCGGCGCACCTCCCCGCCTTCTGCCGGAGGAAGGCGGGGTAGTAGAGCGGGCTGCCGTTGAGTCCCTCCCGGTTGACGCGCTGCCAGAACTCGAGGTCGTCGATGTCGTCGAGCGGAACTTCGACCCGGCCGACGGCGGCCGGCGTGGTGGGACCGTCCGGGGCGGCGGCGAACTGCGCCGAGCCCGCCTGCGCAGTCACCGGACGGTGCGCCGGCCGGATTTCGTCCGCGTTCCGGAGGTCGATGATCGTGCGGACGCCGGACTCGCGCGCCTGGGCCCAGCCCGCCTCGGTGACGAACCGGAGGTCCGCGGCCCGGAAGAAGGCGCCGAAGGCGGTCGTGCCGCCGGACCTGGTGGGCAGCCCGCCGAGGTCCCTGGTGTTGAAGAAGCCTTCCCAGGCCACCGCTCTGCTCGTGCTCATCGCCGGCCGCTCCGTCCTCGCCGTGTCGTCGGTCGGGTCAGGGGTATCACCTCAGCCGCGCGGCGCGGGCGAGGAGGTGGCGCCGCTCGGGTTCGCTGGTGGTGCGCCGGGCCGCTTCCTGGTAGCCGGCGCGCGCCGCCGCGTGGTCGCCCGCCATTTCCCGCAGGTGTGCCCGCACGGACACGAGGTGGTGCGAGAACGAGCTGCGTTCGTCCGCGGAGAGGGCGTCCAGCAGCGCCAGCCCGGCGGCGGGTCCGTGGACCTCGGCCACCGCCACCGCCCGGTTGAGCGTCACCGCCGGGTTGGGGGCCACGCGCTCCAGCACCGTGTACAGGGCCAGGATCTGCGGCCAGTCGGTGTCCTCGGCCGTGGGTGCTTCGTCGTGGACCGCGGCGATCGCGGCCTGCAGCTGGTACGGGCCGACCGGGCCGCTCGCCAGGGCACCGGTCACCAGCGCCACGCCCTCGGCGATGGCTTCGGCGTCCCAGCGCGTCCGGTCCTGTTCGCCCAGCGGCACCAGCGACCCGTCCGGGGCCGTGCGGGCCGGCCGGCGGGCGTCGGTCAGCAGCAGCAACGCCAGGAGCCCGGCCACCTCGCCGTCGCCGGGGACCAGCCGGTGCAGCTCGCGGGCCAGCCGGATGGCCTCGGCCGTCAGCTCGGCCCGCACCAGCCGCGTCCCCGACGTCGCCGTGTAGCCCTCGTTGAAGACGAGGTAGACCACGTGGAGCACGGCGCCGAGCCGCGCCGCCTGTTCGGCGGGCGGCGGCAGCTCGAAGCCGGCTCCGGCCGCCTTGATCCGGTGCTTGGCCCGGCTGATGCGCTGGGCCATGGTCGCCTCGGGCACGAGGAAGGCCCGGGCGATCTCGGCGGTCGACAGGCCGCCGACGGCCCGCAGCGTCAGCGCGATCTGCGACGACGGCGTCAGCGCCGGGTGGCAGCACAGGAACAGCAGGGTGAGGGTGTCGTCACCGGCTTCGGCCTCGCCGCCGGCGGGAGGGGTGCGGAGCGCGTCGGCCTCCTCCCGCCGCCGGCGGGCGGCGTCGCTGCGGACCTGGTCGGCGAGGCGGCGCGAGGCCACCGTCACCAGCCAGGCCCGGGGGTTCTCCGGCCACCCCTCCGCCGGCCACTGGGCCGCGGCCGCCAGCAGCGCTTCCTGGACGGCGTCCTCGCAGGCATCGAACCGGCCGTAGCGGCGCACCAGCACGCCGAGCACCTCCGGGACCAGCCGTCGGACGGCCTGCCAGCCGGTCACGGCTCGACGTTCGCCTCGTGCATCAACGGCCGGACCTCGACCCCCCAGTAACGCGCCGACGGGGCGCGGGCGGCGATCTCCAGTGCGCGGTCCATGCCGTCGCAGTCGACGATCATGAAGCTGCCCAGGAACTCCTTGGCCTCCGCGTAGGGACCGTCGGTCACCACCGGTGTCCCCCCGGTGACCCGGACCATCTTGGTGTTCTCCTCGTCGGCGACGCCGTAGGCGCCGACCAGCTCCCCGGACTCGAACAGCTCCTGGTTGAGGGCGTCGGTCTCGCGGATGATCTCGGCGAGGGTCTCCGCACCCACCGAGTTGAAGGCTTCCTCGTTGCCGTAGATCAGCAGCATGTACTTCACGGGACGTTCCTCTCTCACTGCCCGGTCGTGGCCGGTCCGACCAGCTCGCCGCTCGCACCGCGATCGTCCAGCACCAGCGCCGACCGTCCGGTCACGGTATAGCGGACGTGGGTGACCCCGGGCGACTCGACGACCCGGACCGGGGCCAGCTCGATGCCCTCGCCCGGGCCGAGGCCCAGACCGGGGCCGAACAGCCGCTGCCCCTCGCCCAGCAGCACCGGCGCGATGTGCAGGTCGAGCCGGTCGAGCAGCCCGGCGGCCAGCACCTGGCGCAGCAACTCCCCGCCACCGGCCACCGCCACGTCCTTGTCCCCGGCGGCGGCCCGGGCCAGCTCGACGGCCCGCTCGGGCCCCTCGGTGACGAAGGTGAAGGACGTGCCACCCCGGCGTTCGAGCACCTCCCGGGGCCGGTGGGTGACGACGAAGACCGGGGCGCGGAACGGTGGTTCCTCGCCCCAGGGCACCTCGCCGGCGTCGAACATGCGCCGCCCCATGACATAGGCCCCGGCGGACGCGAACATCTCCGCGACGATCTCCGAATCGGCGGACTGCTCGCCGCCGGCGAAGCCCTGCCGCTCCCGCCAGGCCATGGCGTCGACGGCCCAGCGGGTCACCCGGAAGAACCCGGGCGCTTCGGGGCCCCGCATCCAGCCCGTCATGTCCTGCTCGCCCCGCGGGTCCCGCGGCCCGGTGTAGCAGCCGTCGAGGGAAACCGACATCTGGGCGGTCACCTTGGTCATCGTTCGCGCTCCACTCGTGGTGGCGGCCCCTTTCCGGCCGCCGATACCCCCCAATCGGAGCCGGTTTCCCGTTCTCGACACGAGCCGGCGAGAAATTCGGAGAAAGTTTCGACCGGGGTGAATGCCCTCCGGCGACGGCGGTGAGTTACCCACTCACCGGTCTTGCCGGTGGCCAGCGGATTACGCTACGGTGCGATTGGGAGCGCTCCCAGGATCCGGCCGAGCACGGAAGGAGAGCCGCCATGGCTCACCACGGGACAGCGCGTCACCGTCGCAAGTGGACAGTGACAGCGGCGGCGGTCGTCCTCGCGGGCGCGGTGGCCCCCGCGGCCTCCGGCGCCACCACGGCCTCACCGTGCACTCCCGGAGCGACCTACGGCTCGCCGTTGCCGAGCCGGTCGGTGGCCGCCCAGCTCATCCGGAGCGGGTTCAGCTTCCTGGAAGGGCCCACGTGGGACCAGGGCACGGGCACCCTGCTGCTGTCGAACATGCAGAATCCGACGGGCCCGCAGGGCGTGCAGCCGTCGTCGATGCTCCGGTTCACGCCGCCGGCCACGTTCGAGACGTTCATCGCCGACTCCGGCAGCAACGGCCTGGCGATCAGCGCCGACGGCACCCGGGTGCTCGCCGCCACCCACGACAACCGCACCATCTCCGCCTACCGCCTGGCCGACCGCAGCCGGACGACCGTCGCGGCCGGCTACCTCGGCCACGCGTTCAACTCGCCGAACGACCTGACCACCGGCCGCGACGGCACCACCTACTTCACCGACCCGAACTACCAGCGCGGCAACCGGGCGGACGAACAAGGCGGCCACACCAGCGTCTTCCGCGTCCGCGACGGCGTGGTCGCCCTCGTCGACGACACGCTGCCCCAGCCGAACGGCATCGTCCTGTCCCCCGACGGCAAGACGCTCTACGTGGGAGCCACCGGCGCCAACGCGATCATGAAGTACACGGTGTTCCCGGACGGCACCACCGGCAACCGCACGACGTTCGCGAGCATGAAGACCCCCGACGGCGCGACCATCGACTGCGCGGGCAACCTGTACTGGGCTTCCTACGACGAAGGGCTCGTCCACGTCTTCTCGCCGTCGGGCACGCAGCTCGGCACCATTTCCGCCGGGCGCAACACGACCAACGCGGCGTTCGGCGGACCGGACGGGCGAACCCTGTACATCACCTCCGGCGTGTCCGGCGCGTTCGGCCTCTACCGGACGCACCTCGACGTGCCCGGCAATCCTTATTGAGCCGCCGGTTCACGGGTACCGGCGGCCCCGTCAGGCCGGGCCCGCAAGGCCGACGAGGTTGCCCTCCGGGTCGGTGAAGTGGGCCACCACCAGGTCGCGCCCCGGTGCGCGGTCCGGTCCCATCCGGCGGGTGCCGCCGAGGCGTTCGGCCTCCGCGAGCGCCGCGGCGACGTCCGGGACGCCCACGTAGAACACCACGTGCCGCTCGTAGGCCGCACCACCGCCGACGCCGCCCGGGATGCCGTCCGTTTCCACGAACCCGTAGCCGCCCGGTTCCGAGACCCGCTCCGACACCGGGCCGGAGGTGTCGAACTCCCAGCCGAACAGCTCGCCGTAGTATCCGCGCAGCCGCGCCGGGTCAGTGCCGATGATTTCGAAGTGCACAACCGGTCGGCCCATGACCGTTCCTTCCCGTCGACGTCCGGACGCGGCCCACCGTACGCCGGTGTAGTTGTTAAAAACAACTACGCAGTTGTACATTGAAAGCATGCCGACGAGCCGCAGCTACGGGGACGCCTGCACGATCGCCCGCGCGCTGGACGTCGTCGGGGAGCGCTGGGCCCTGCTCGTGGTGCGCGAGCTGCTGCTCGGGCCGCAGCGGTTCTCCGACGTCCGCCGCGCGCTGCCGGGCGCCAGCTCGAACCTGGTCACCGACCGGCTCCGCGAGCTCGAGGGCCACGGCGTCGTGGCGCGCCGGAAGCTGCCGCCCCCGGCCGCGGCGACGGTCTACGAGCTCACGGAACGGGGCCGCGAGCTGGAGCCGGTCGTGCTCGCGCTGGGCGCGTGGGGCGCGCGGCTCCCGCGCCCCGAGCCGGCGTCACTCGGGGCCGTCTCCGTGCTGCTGTACCTGCGCGAGTCCGCCCGGCCGCGCGGCACCGCGTGCTACCGCCTCGAACTGGACGCTCGCGTGTGGACGGTCCGCACCGAGCCGGGCCGCCTCACCGTCGAGCCGGGCGAGCCCGCCGCCCCGGACGCCACGGTCCGCACCGATCCGCCGACGTTGAACGCCCTGCTCGAACGCCCCGCCCACCTGGCCGGCGCGATCGACGACGGCCGGCTGGCGATCGAGGGCGACCTGGCCGCCGTCCGCCGGCTGCTGCGCGAACACTGACCGGGCGGGTTCAGGAACCCGGGCCGCGCAACGACGACGCCGCCGCGGCCGCGACCGCTTCAGCCACTGTGGACAGTGCGGGCAGGTCCAGTTTCCACTGCTGCCAGTAGAGCGGCACGTCCACCGGCCGGTCCCGCACCAGCGGCACCAGCGTCCCGGCCCGCAGCCCCGGCGCCGCCTGCACTTCCGGCACCATGCCCCACCCGAGGCCGGCCGCCACCGCGGCGACGACCATCTCCGACGCCGGGACGTGGTGGCGCAGCGCGCTCGCCCCGGCCCCGCCGAGCAACCGCACGAACGCGTCCTGCAGGTCGTCGTGGTCGTCGAACACGACGACCGGCGCCGCGGACAGGTCCGCCCGCAGCGCGCCGGTCACCCACCGCGCCATGAACCCGGGACTGGCCAGCGGCAGGTAGCGCAGGGCGCCGAGCGGGCGCACCGAGCAGCCCTGCACCGGGGTGGCCGAGGACGTCACCGCCGCCATCACCCGGCCCTCCCGCAGCAAGGTGGTGGTGTGCTCCTGGTCCTCACGGTGCAGTTCGAAGCAGATCGGCGGGTCGGCGACCACGCCGGCGAGCGCCGGCAGGAACCAGGTGGACAGCGAATCGGCGTTGACCGCGATCGGCACCCGGACGGGTTCCCCGCTCATGCCCAGCTCGGCTCGCGCGTCCCGCTCGAGCGCCGCGAGCCGCCGCGCGAACCGGACCACCACCTGCCCGGAGCCGGTGACCCGCACGGGTTTCGTGCGCGTCACCAGCACGCTCCCGGTCCGCTGTTCCAGCGCCTTGACCCGCTGGCTCACCGCTGACGGCGTCACGTGCAGCACGGCCGCGGCGGCGTCGAACGTGCCGGCGTCGACGACGGCGAGCAACGTCCTGACCTGATCCAGGGGCAGATCTGTCATCACACACGTTGATGTTACGGCGGAATCATTAGCAACACTGCATGCGCGTCAGAGTTCCCGGACGTGCAGCAGTGACCGCACGTTCAGGTGCCGACGCACCCGGGCGCTGTCCAGCGCGTCGACCACGGTCGCGGCGCCGAGCCAGGTGGCCTCGGCGTCCTGCGTGAGCAGGTGGGCGACGTGGGCCTGGCCGCCGGTCTCGATCCAGTCGTCGACGAACAGCACGCGGTCGCCGCTGCCGACCAGCCGGCGGCGGAAGCCGAGGCTGAGGTGCCGGTCCTGGTAGTCGGGCGGGGTGGTCCGCCGCAGCCAGGCGTCACTGTCGACCGGCGTCCCCCGGTTTTTGCACACCTCGACGAACCCGACGCCGAAGTGCAGCGCGACCAGTGGTCCCAGCAGGCACCCGCTGGCCTCCGGGCCGAGGACGACGGTGGGCGGCCGGTCGGCGAACAGCCGCGCCAGCGCGGGCCCGAGGCCGGCCAGCAGCTCGGGACGGCGCCACCAGCCCGTGACGTCGGCGTACCAGTTCTCGTCCGTGCGGTCCCCGCGCCAGGCGAAGGCGCGGCGGAGCCCGGACTTCACCTCTTCCAGCCGCACGTCGGAGTACACCGGCCGATGATCGCCGCGCCGGCGCACCCGGGCAATCGGTTTACGCCCGCTGCCGCACCATCACCCGGAACCCGATCGGCGTCTGGCCGGTGCGGGCGCGGAAGTACTTGCTGAAGTCGCGCTGGGAAATCCCAGCCGGACGGCGATCCCGGCCGCGGTGTGCTCGCTGTGGGCCAGCAGCCGCCGGGCTTCGAGGACGACGCGCCGATCGATGAACTCCTTCGCGCCGATCCCGGCCGCGGCGAGCGTGGCCCGGGAGAGGGTCCGGGCCGAGTAGCCGAGGGCGCTCGCGTAGTCCTCCACCCGGCGCGTCCGGGCGTAGTCCCGCTCGACGGCGTCACGGAACCGCAGGTAGGTGGGATCGGGCTCGGGAGCCGGGCGGCCGGCGGTCAGGTGGGCCAGCCGCAGCACGAGCACGGCCAGCAGGTGGCGCAGAACCGCCGTGTGGACCGCCAGGGGCAGCCGGCCGAGGGCGTGGAACTCGGCGGCGAGGTGGCCGGCCGCCAGGTCCAGGGCGGCGGCGTCCTCCGGCTGCGGGCGGCGCAGGACCGGGGCGTGCGGGTCGTCGATGCCGGCGGTGGCGGGGGCGAGGAAGTCCGGCCGGAACAGGATCAGCGTGCCCTCGGCGTGGCCGAGGTCGCCCCACTGGTGGACCTGGCCGGGACGCACCCACAGCCAGGAGCCGGGGTCGAGGGTGTAGCCGGTGAAGTCCGCCGTGTGCCGCAGCCGGCCGGCGGTGAGGGTGAGCAGGTGGTGGAAGTCCGGCCGCCGCGGGACGGCGAGCTCCTCGGCCGGCACCCGGCGGCGCAGGTCGGCCAGCGACAGCACCTCGACCCCGGCGGGCGTGCCGGCCGGCGCGGTGAAGGAGATCTCGGGAATCTGTCGGATTTTGGCCATCACTGGTCGCCAGCGTATCCGTCCACGTCGGATTTTCGCGGATAGCTTGACGAGGAGCCGTCCGAAAGAGACAAGGAAGACCCGTGACCGATCCGGAGCAGAACAAGGCCACCGCCCAGGCCTTCTACGACCTGATGTTCAACCAGTGCCGCCCCGCCGAGGCCATCGACCGCTACGCCGGCGACACCTACACCCAGCACAACCCGCACGTCGCGGACGGCAAGCAGGCGTTCGTCGACTACTTCGAGCGCATGGCCGCCGAGTACCCCGGCAAGCACGTCACCTTCAAGCGCGTCTTCGCCGAGGACGACCACGTCGTCCTGCACTGCCACCAGACCTGGCCCGGCGAGGAGTACGCGGGCATCGACATCTTCCGCTTCGACGAAGCCGGGAAGATCGTCGAGCACTGGGACGTCCTGCAGGTCATCCCGCCCACCTCGCGCAACGGCAACACGATGTTCTGACCTACCGCTCGGGGACTCGGTCAACTCGGTGAACAGCGCGCTGCAGCGGGCTTGCGCCCGGATGCGGGAACACCTGCCCGCGGCCGCGGCGCCAGGTGCCGGACCGCGACCACGTAGGCCAGCTCGATCGTTTCCCGCGCGAGGGCGAGGCCTCCGGCTCCTCCGCGCCGCCCCCGGCCGCTCGTCGAGCAGCCGGTCCGGGTAGGGCCGCAGCCGGCGCACCTCCCCGCCGGTCGCCGGCTCCGGGCGGCAGCGGGCCAGCAGGCCAGGCAGGCGTGGTGGCGATCCGGTACAGCCACGCCCGGAACGTCGACCGCCCTGCGGACGTGTCCCGCCGGTGCCGCTCCGCCAGTCCCGAGGACGCCGGCTCCTCCAGCCGCGTGTCCGCACCCATCACGTCATCCTTTCGCCGGTTCGTGAGCCCGTCACCGGTATGACGGCCGTGAGCGCGGGAACTCATCACCCCGGCCCCGGTGCGCCTGTCGAGTTACGGTTGCGCTGTTCGTCATCCTCTTCGACGCCGGCCCCACCGCCCGAGCTGGAGGACACGTGCAGTACATGCTGCTGATCTTCGACTGCGACCGCCCCGAACCCGGCGACCCGCGCTTCCCCGAGGCGCTGGCCAGGGTGAACGCCTTCGCCGACGAATGCCGCCGGCGGGGTGCCTTCGTCGCCGCGCACCCGCTGCAGGGCGAGCACACCGCGACCACCGTGGCCGTCCGCGACGGCAAGACGCTCATCACCGACGGTCCCTTCCTCGAGACCCACGAGCACCTCGGCGGCGCCTACGTCCTCGACTGCCGCGACCTCGACGAGGCACTGGAACTGGCCGCGCTGTGCCCGATGGCCACGCAGGGCACCATCGAGGTCCGGCCGCTGGCCGGCGTCCCGGGCCTGAACCACCGGACGACGACGGGCGCATGACCGCCGCGCCCGTCCTGCAGGCGGCCTACCGCGAGCACCGGTCCCGGATGCTCGCCGCGCTGGTCCGCGTCCTGGGCGACTTCGAACTCGCCGAGGACGCGCTGCAGGAGGCGTGCGCGCTGGCCCTGCGCAAGTGGGACGACGCCGGGCCGGACGACCCGGTCGCCTGGCTGCTGACCGCGGCCCGCAACAGCGCGATCGACCGGCTCCGCCGGGCCCGGCGCGGCCGGGAGAAACTCGCCGAGCTCGACCTGCCTCCGGAGGCGACGACCGTGGATCCCGGCGCGGAAAGCCTGCTCGGCGTGGGCGACGAGCGGCTCAGCCTGATCTTCACCTGCTGCCACCCCGCACTGGCCGAGGAAGCGCGCGTCGCGCTGACGCTGCAAGCCGTCGCCGGGCTGACCGCCGGGCAGATCGCCCGCACCTTCCTGATCGGCGAGCCCACGCTGGCCCAGCGGCTGGTGCGCGCCAAGCGCAAGATCCGCGACGCCGGGATCGCCTTCGCCGTCCCGGCGGACCACCTGCTGCCCGAGCGGCTCTCGGGCGTCCTCGCGGTGCTGTACCTGATCTTCACCCAGGGCTACACCGCGGGCCCGGACCAGCCGGAGTTCCGCGAGCTGCAGCAGGAGGCGATCCGGCTCGCCAAGCTCGTCGCGACCCTCATGCCGGACGAACCGGAGGCGCTCGGCCTGGCCGCCCTGCTCCTCCTCCAGGACTCCCGCGCCGCGGCCCGCTACACCGCCGACGGCGACGTCGTCCTGCTCGAAGACCAGGACCGCACGCGCTGGGACCGCGCCGAGATCGCCGAAGCGGCCGGGTTGCTCGACCGGGCCCTGCGGCTCGGTGCGCCCGGGCCGTACCAGCTGCAGGCCGCCATCGCGGTCCTGCACGCCCAGGCTCCGGACACCGCCCGGACGGACTGGGCGGGCATCGCCGGTCTCTACGGCCGGTTGCTGGAGCTGAACCCGTCCCCGGTGGTCGCGCTGAACCACGCGGTCGCCGTCGCGATGGCCATGTCCCCGGCCGAGGGGCTCGCGCTCATCGACCGGATCGGCGGTCTCGACCGCTACCACCTGCTGCACGCCGCCCGCGCCGACCTCCTGCGCCGCGTCGGCCGTACCACCGAAGCCGCGGCCGCGTACCGGCGCGCCCACGACCTCGCCACCAAGCCGGCCGACCGGCGTTACCTCGCCGGGCGGCTGCACGCCCTGGAGTCCACATGAGACTGTCCGTTCTCGACCACGGCCACCGCCGCCGCGCCAAGCTGTTCCTCGCCCTGACCTCCAGATCGTCCGGAGTGGACAGTCCCGACATCGTCAAGATGCTGTTGTACCGGCCCGGGTTCGGCAGCCGCCCGCTGCTCGAACTCACCGCGGACGCGATGCGTGGGCCGTCGTACTGGACCGCCGGTGAACGCGAATACCTCGCCATGGCCACCGCCCAGGTGCACGAGTGCCCGTTCTGCGCGGTCACCCACGCCGAACTCACCCGGATCGCCGGCACCGGCGAAATCGACCCCAGCGACCCCGCTTCGGCACGCCCCGAGCTGGCCGCCGTGCGGGTGTTCCTCGAGAACGTCAGCCGGGACCCCGCCCACGTCGACGCCACCGCCGTCGCCGGGCTGCCCCGGCAGGCGGTCCTCGACGCGCTGCGCGTGAACCTGGTGTGGAACGTCGTCAACCGCCTCGCGAACGCGTTCGGCTTCGTCCTCCGGGACGGCCAGCTCGAGACGGGGACGCGGTCGCTGCACCGGTCCGGCTACCGCTTCCCGCGGTTCCTGCTCGCCGACGGCCCCCGCACCGAGCTGGCCGACGTCGCCGCCCGGCTCGACGGCGACCTTCCCGAGCCCCTGCGGGCGTACGCGCAGACCGTCCGCGAGGCGTCCCACCGCATCACCGACGCCGACGTCGAGCGGCTCCGGTCCGCCGGCCACAGCGAAGACGAAATCTTCGAGGTCACCGTGGCCGCGGCGGTCGGCGCCGCCTTGACCAGCTTCGAGGCGGGCCGCCGGGCGGCCGGGGTGTGACCCTGTCGAGTCTGGCCGCCGCCGTTCGTCCTCGGGTGAGTCAACCGACGCACCGGAAGGAACCGACATGCCCGGACAGGTCAACTGGATCGAGCTCCCCGCCGCCGACACCGCCAAGGCGCGCACGTTCTACGGCGCCCTGTTCGGCTGGGACACCAGCGAGTTCGGCGGCGACTACCACGTCATCGGCAACGGCCCGGCCGGGGCCATCACGGCCGCCGACGCCGGCTTCACCCACCCGAGGGTCTACTTCGCCACCGAAGACGTCGACGCCTCGGTCAAGCGCCTGCACGAACTCGGCGGGCGCAGCGAGGACGTGCAGACGGTCCCGGGGGTCGGCCGGATCGCCCACTGCCACGACGACCAGGGAACGCCGTTCAGCCTCTACGAACCCGCCGACCCCAGCTGAGCCGACGCCGGTGACGGCGGTTCAGGAGCTGAACGTCGTCGCCGGCTCGTCCGCACCACCCGAGGCCTGGGAACCGGTGGTGACCTTCGCTCGATAAGTCGACTTCTTCGCCTGGTTCCCGCACACCCCCATCGAGCACCACCGCCGCGTCCCCGGCCGGGACGTGTCCAGGAACAACGCGCCGCACCGGGCTCCCGCGCATTTCCGGACCCGCGCGAACTCCGGTGACGTGACCAGCTCCAGCGCGTCCCGCGCCAGCAGCGCGAGCATCGCCGACGCGGGATCCGCGGCCTGCCAGCGCAACTCACCCGACGGGGTCAAGGAAGGCGCCGGTACCGGCAGCGCGGCGACCCGGTTGAGCCGCTGCCGCGTCGACGGGCGCGCCGAGGTCGTCAGCAGCTCGTGGATCGCCTCGCGGACGGCACGGGCCTCGTCGGCCGACTCCGGCCGGACCGGGGCGGCGAACGGGCCGAACCGGTCGATCCACGCGCCCCACGCCGACGCGTCCGGCAGCTCCTCGGTCTCCGACGGGGTGCCCCGGTACCGCAGCGTCCGGATGAAGTCGAGGCACAGGCGCCCCGCTCCCGAGCGGAATCTGTCCGTCATACGCGTCACAGTACGCCGGAACCGGTTTGACTGGTACCGTCGGGAACCGATCAAACCGGTTCCACGATGGGGGCGCGCATGACCGAGACCGAGCAGAAGGCCCCGCCCGGCTGGCTCGTGCTGCTGCTGGCCGTCTCCTGTGGACTGACCGTGGCGAACCTCTACTACGCGCAGCCGCTGCTCGCCGAGCTGCGGCAGACCTTCGGGATCGGCGAGGCCGCCGCCGGTGGGGTCGTCACCGCCACGCAGATCGGGTACGCCGCCGGGATGCTGCTGCTCGTGCCGCTGGGCGACCGGCTCGAGAACCGCGGCCTCGTCGCGACCCTGCTGGCGGTCGCCTGCGCCGGGCTGGTCGCCACCGGGATCGCGCCCGGGTTCGCCGTGCTGCTCATCGCCTCGCTGGCCGTCGGGGCGGCGTCGGTCGTCGTGCAGATCCTCATCCCGTTCGCCGCCGACATCTCCCCCGACGCCATCCGCGGCCGGATCGTCGGGCGGGTCGTCAGCGGGCTGCTGTTCGGGATCCTGCTCTCGCGCGTCGTCGCCAGCCTGCTCGCCGAGGTGACCGGCTGGCGGGTCGTGTTCCTGATCTCGGCCGGGGCGATGGCGGCGCTCGCCCTGGTGCTGCGGTTCATTCTGCCGCCGCGCGCGCCCAAGACCGACGTCCGCTACGGCGAACTGCTCCGCTCCACGTTCGCCATGGCGCGGAAGCACCCGCCGCTGCGCCACCGGGCGCTCTACCAGTCGGCGATGTTCGGCGCCTTCAGCGCGTTCTGGACGACCATCGCGTTCGTCCTGACCGCACCGCCCTTCAACTACTCCCAGCTGGGCGTGGGCCTCTTCGCGCTGGCCGGTGCGGCCGGGGCCGCGGTGGCGCCGCTGGCCGGGCGGTGGTCGGACCACGGCCACGGCCGCCGGCTCACCGCGGGCGCCTTCGTGCTCTGCGCGGCGGCCTTCGCGCTCGCCGGGTTCGGCGCGCACAGCGTCATCCTGCTGGCGATCGCGGCGATCGCCATCGACACGGCGGTCCAGGCGACGCTGGTCACCGGCCAGCACGTGATCTACCAGCTCGACCCGTCGGCCCGCGCCCGCGTCAACAGCGTCTACCTGGGCACGTTCTTCGTCGGCGGCGCCATCGGCTCCCAGGCCGGGTCGATCGCCTACCACCTCGGCGGCTGGACGGCGGTCGTCGTGTTCGCCGGCGCGCTCCCGCTGCTCGGCCTGGCCGGGATGACCCGCACCCGCGTCTAACGGGCCAGCAGACCCAGCACCAACGCCAGCGGCGGCCACGCCTCCCGTCCCCGGCGCGTGCACGCGAAAGCCCGCTGCCGCACGTCCGGGCCCGCGAGCGGGAGCAGCGTCACCCCCGCCCGTGTGGCGCGGTCCGCCGGCAGCAGGCCGACCGCCGGGGCCGGGCCGGTCGCGATGAGGTCCTCGACCAGCTCGAGGGTGTCCGCGCGGTGCGTCAGGCGGGGCTCGAACCCCGCCATCGCCGCCAGCCTGCGGACCACGTCCGCGTCCGTGCGGTCGCGGGAGTTGACGATCCAGCCGTGGTCGCGGAACGTCTCGAAGACCGCCACCGTCCCGTCACCACGCACGCGGGCCGCGTCGGCAGCCGGGACGGCGAGCCCCCACTTCGCCGTCCACAGTGGACGCGCCATGACCGCGGCTTCGGTGCCCGCCGGGGCGAGTTCGTAGTCGTAGGTGAGGGCGAGGTCGATGTCGTCGGCCAGCAGCGCGGCGAACGCCTCGGGCGGTTCGTACTCGCTGATCCGCAGCTCGACCCGCGGGTGGTGCGCGGCGAGCGCGGCCGCGGCCGGCAGCAGCGAGCGCCGCACGGCGGTGGCGAACCCGGCGACGCGCACGGTGCCGGCCGGCTCGGCGTGCGGGTCGAGGTCGGCGCGGGCGGCCTCCACGGCGGCCAGGATCGTCACGGCGTGCTCGGCCAACCGCCGTCCCGCGGGGGTGAGCCGCACGCGCCGGCCGTCCGGTTCCAGGAGGGGCACGCCGGTTTCCCGGGCCAGCACCGCGATCTGTTGCGAGACCGTGGACGTCGTGGTCCCCAGCACGTCCGCCACCGCGCGCATCGAGCCGTGCCGGGACAGCTCGAGGAGGAACCGGAGCCGACGGGTGTCCACGGCGTCATTGTCCAGGAATGGCGAACGGAATGTCCATGATTGCCACGTGGACGTGAACGGTCACCGTGGGCTTTGCTGGGCCCGTGCCCTCCTCGTCCCGCACCGGAGCGACCCTCGCCGTCGCCGCCATGCTCTGCGTCCAGCTCGGTCTCGCCGTGTCCGTCGGCCTGTTCGACCGCATCGGCCCCGAGGGCGCGGCGTGGCTGCGGCTGGCCTGGGCCGGGGTGCTGCTGCTCGTCGTGGTCCGGCCGCGTCCGTCGTCCTTCCGGCGCAGCACCTTCGCCGCCTGCTGCGCACTGGGCGTGGTCACCGCGGGGATGACGATGCTGTTCATGACGGCCGCCGCCCGGCTGCCGCTCGGCACGGCGAGTGCGCTGGAGTTCCTCGGGCCGCTGACCGTCGCCGCCACCCGTGGCCGCCGTCGGCTTTGGCCCGCCCTCGCCGCGGCGGGGGTGGTGCTGCTGACCCAGCCGTGGCGGGGCGGCGCGGACCTGGCGGGCATCGGCTGCGCGCTCGGCTCCGCCGTCTGCTGGGCCGGGTACATCGTGCTGACGCAGCGGGTCGGTGACGAAGTGGCGGGCGTGCGCGGGCTCGCGGTGTCGATGCCGGTGGCGGGCATCGTGGCGACGCTCGTCTACGGGCCCGGCGTGGTCGAGCACCTGACGTGGCCGCTGCTGGTCACCGGCCTCGGGCTCGCGGTGCTGCTGCCGGTGGTGCCGTTCGCGCTCGAAATGCTCGCGCTGCGGCGGTTGACCGCGCCCGCGTTCGGGACGCTGATGAGCCTGGAGCCGGCGATCGCCTCGCTGATCGGGTTCCTCGTGCTGCACCAGGTCCCGGACGCGAGCGCGGCGGCGGGCGTGGTGTTCGTCGTGGCGGCCGGGATCGGCGCGGAGCGGACGGGGACGCGGGAGCCGGCCGGGCAGCCGGCCTAGGCGAAGACCGCCCGGTTCGCCTCGGCCCATTCCGCGTACGTCGTGCCCGGACGGCCCAGCAGGTCCTCGACGACACCGGTCGGCACCTGCGGGTGCCGCAGGGTTTCCGCGAAGCCTTCGAGCAGCCAGCCGACGGTGTCTTCCGGGACGCCGTACCCGATCCACTGCGCGCGCTGCTCGGCCGGGGTCAGCTCGCGGAACCGGATTTCCTTGCCCAGTACCGTTCCCAGGGTCTCGGCCTGTCCGCGCAAGCTGATCGCTTCCGGTCCACTGAGGACATACGTGGCGCCCGTGTGCCCTTCGGTCGTCAGCACCCGGGCGGCCGCCGCGGCGATGTCGCCGAGGTCGATGGGTGTCTGCGTCGCGTCGCCGTAGGCCATCGCGACCTCACCCGCGCGGACCATGGGCGCCCAGTCGAGCGTGTTGTTCATGAACACGCCGGGCCGCAGGAACGTCCAGGCGAACCCGGCGTCCCGGACGGCGGCTTCGACGGCGGCGTACTCGTGCCCGCTGGACCCCTCGTGCTCGTCCCCGACGCTGCTGCCCGACAGCGCGACGACCCGCTCGACCCCGGCGTCGGCCGCCAGCTCGCAGAACCGCCGGACGGTCCGCGCCATCGGCGCCAGGTACACCGCCGAGACACCCTCGAGCGCCACCGGCAAGGTCGACGGCCTCGCCAGCGACCCGACGACCACCTCGGCCTCGCCCGGCAGCTGCGCACGTCCGGGATCGACGGTCAGCGCCCGCACGGGCACGCCCGCCGCGACGAGTTCGTCGACCACCAGCCGGCCGACGCTACCGGTCGCGCCGGTCACCAGGATCGTCATGAGCGTCCTCCCTCGTTCTCGTATGCCATACGAGATCGTACGGCATACGAAAACCCGCCGCACAAGGTTACGCAACCACAGGAAGGAGACCCACCCGCGTACCCAGAGGGTCGGCCTGCGTACCGGAACAGTCGGCTTGCGTACCGGAACAGTCGGCTTGCGTACCTGGAGGGTCGGGTACCGAACCGACCCTCCAGGTACGCAAGCCGACCCTCGGGGTACGCAAGCCGACCCTCGGAGTACGCAAGCCGACCCTTCGGGTACGCGGGCCCGGAGGGCGGTCAGGAGGTGATGGTCGGCAGTTCCGGTGCCGCGACGTCGTAGACCTTGCCGTCCTGGGTGAGCAGCGCGGCCAGGACCTTCGCCTTGCGGTCCGTCTGCTCCGCCGTCCCCCAGCGGACGATCTTCCCGTTGGCCAGCGTGAACTCCACGCTCGCCGGCGTCTTCGCCGTCGCCGTGGTGACCTGCTTGAGAAGCTGCTCCGGAATGACCCCGAGCACCGCCGTCACCGCGCGGGTCACCGGGTCGTCGGCCGACACCTTCGGCAGCTTGAGCTCCGGCAGGCCCGGCGGGCGCGCCGCGACCGTCTTGAACACCACGCCCCCGCCGTCGACGAGGTGGACGCCGTCGCCGCCCGGGCCGCTGTCGAAGAACGCGATCGCCGTCCGCTCGGTCACCGTGATCTCGACCGTGTTCGGCCACGAGCGGGACACCTCGACCGTCGCGATGCCCGGCATCTCCGCCACCCGGTCGCGGATCTCGTCGGTGCTCAGCCGCAGCATCGGCTTGTCCGCCGGCACCGCCGCCACCGCGCGGATCTGGTCGGCGGGCACCGTGCGGGCACCGCTGACCGAGACGTCCTGCACCCCGAGCATCGAGCTGAAGAAGAGCAGGTAGACCAGGGCCACCACGGTGAGCACGGACAGCAGCGCGACCCAGCGGCGGCGGATCTCCGCCTGCCGGTTGGGCCGGTTGCGCGGCGACGGCTTGGCCCGCGCGGCGCGGGTCCGGCGGCGCTCCTCCTCGGAGCGCCGCCCCCGCCGTTGCCGGGCCAGGGACGCGCGATCCTCTTCCGCGGAGGAGGCGGACGGCGGACGGCGTTCCCTGGTCGGACTCATGGCCTCAGCGCTTGTCCAGCTCGGCGAGGATTTCCGGCCCCAGCTGCGTGACGTCGCCGGCGCCCATGGTCACCACGAGGTCGCCGGGCTTGGCCAGCCCGGCCGCCAGCGGCGCGGCGACGTCGAACGCGGGCTCGTAGTGCACCGACGCGGTCACCTGGTCCGCGATCAGCGCGCCGGTGACGCCCGGCTCGGGCTCCTCGCGCGCGCCGTAGACGTCCAGCACCACGACCTCGTCGGCCAGCGAGAGCGCGGACGCGAACTCCGCCGAGAACGTCTTGGTCCGCGAGTACAGGTGCGGCTGGAAGACCACGATCACCCGCCCGGACCCGGCCGCCGTCCGCACCGCGCGCAGCTGCGCGGCCACCTCGGTCGGGTGGTGGGCGTAGTCGTCGTACACCCGCACGTCGCCGGCCCGGCCCTTGAACTCGAACCGCCGCCGCACCCCGCCGAACGCCGCGAGCCCCTCGACCATGCCGTCGACCGGCGCCCCGAGCTCGATCCCGGCCAGCAGGGCCGCGACCGCGTTCAGCGCCATGTGCTCGCCCGGCACGGCGACGCGCACCGAAACCTCGGCCCCGTCCAGCTCGAGCCGCACGACCCCGCCGTCCGGCGCCGGGGCGTAGTCCAGCACCCGCGCGTCGGTGGCCGTGCGGCCGTAGCGGCGGACCCGGACACCCTGCTCCGCGGCCTGCGACCCCAGCTCGTCCGCCGCGGCGTCGTCGGCGCAGACGATCAGCAGCCCGCCCGGCACGATCCGGCTCACGAACTCGGTGAACACCTTCGTGTAGGCCTCGGCCGTGCCGTGGTGGTCCAGGTGGTCCGGCTCGACGTTCGTCACGACCGCGACCGACGGCGAGTAGGTCAGGAACGACCCGTCGCTCTCGTCGGCCTCGGCGACGAACACACCGCCCTCGCCGTGGTGGGCGTTCGCGCCGGACTCGTTGAGGTCGCCGCCGATGGCGAACGACGGGTCGAGCCGGCAGTGCTGCAGCGCCACGGTGAGCATCGACGTCGTCGACGTCTTGCCGTGCGTGCCCGCGATGCAGGCGACGCGGTGGCCCTCCATCAGCCCGGCCAGCGCCTGCGCCCGGTGCAGCACCGGGATGCCCGCCGCCCGCGCCGCCGCGAGCTCGGGGTTGGTCTCCTTGATCGCCGTCGAGACGACCACGGCCGACGGCGGCTCGGACAGCGCCGCGATGTTCTCGGCGCTCTGGCCGACGAACAGCTCGGCACCCTGGGCACGCAGCGACAGCAGCGCGCGCGACTCCTTGGCGTCCGAACCCGACACGAAAGCCCCGCGGGCCAGCAGGATCCGCGCGATCCCGGACATCCCGGCCCCGCCGATTCCGATCAGGTGCGCCCGGCGCAGTTCTTCGGGCAACTCAAGCACCGGCAGCCTCCAAGACGATCCGGGCGAGGGTCTCGTCGGCCTCGCGGTGGCCCATGCCGACCGCCGCCGCGCTCATCTTCGCGACGCGGTCGGCGTCGGTGACCAGCGGGACGACCAGCTCGGCGACCTTGGCCGGGCTCAGCTCGGCGTCGTCGATCATCAGCGCGGCCCCGGCGTCGACCGCGGGACGGCCGTTGGTGGCCTGCTCGCCGTTGCCGATCGGCAGCGGGACGAACACCGCGGGCAGCCCCACCGAAGTCACCTCGGCGACGGTCATCGCGCCCGACCGGCAGATCGCGACGTCGGCCGCGGCGTAGGCCAGGTCCATCCGCTCCAGGTACGGCACCGGCACGTACGCCGGCTTGCCTGGGAACTCCTGCACGACCAGGGTGTTCTTCGGCCCGTGCGCGTGCAGGACGCCGACACCGGCGTCCGCGAGGTCCTTCGCCGCGCCGGACACCGCGGCGTTGATCGACTGCGCGCCCTGCGAACCGCCGAAGACCAGCAGCGTCGGCGCGTCCGGGTCCAGGCCGAAGAACTCGCGCGCCTCGGCCCGCAGCGCGGCCCGGTCCAGGGTCGTGATCGACCGCCGCAGCGGGATCCCGACCACCTCGGCGTTCGGCAGCGTCGTCCCTGGAACGGCGACCGCCACCCGGCGAGCGAACCGCGCACCGACCTTGTTGGCCAGGCCGGCCGACTTGTTGGCCTCGTGCACGACGATCGGCACGCGCCCGCGCGCGGCCAGGTAGGCGGGCAGCGCGACGTACCCGCCGAAGCCGACGACGACGTCCGCGCCGACGCGCTCCAGCACCTCGCGGGTCTTGCGCACCGAGTCGCGGACCTTCAGCGGCAGCTTCACCAGCTCCGGGGTCGGCTTGCGGGGCAGCGGCACCGGCGGGATCAGCTCGAGGGGGTAGCCGCGGGCCGGGACGAGCTTGTTCTCCAGGCCGCGCTCGGTGCCGAGCGCGACGACCTTCGCGTCCGGGCGCAGCCGCACGACGGCGTCGGCCAGGGCGAGGGCGGGTTCGATGTGTCCTGCGGTGCCACCTCCGGCGACCACCACCACGGGCGCCTTGCCCGTGGCGGACCGCTCGGTTCCCTTGACGGGCTTACTCACCTATGACCTCTCCGGTTCGCGGTACTCCGGGTACCACGGCTCGCTGTTGTCCGCGCGGCCCCGCCGCGAGACGTGGCCGTGCTCGTCCGTGCCGCGCTGCGGCGCACCGGCTCGCGGACCGACCTGCGTCGTTCCTGCGCCGGGGCGGGCCGGGCCGCACGGGGCGCCGGCCGGGCCGCCTTCGCCCCACTGCGCCCCGCCCCCTTGCGCGTGGCGGGCGGGCGGTACGGGTCGGGCGCGGGCAGCCGCAGCAGACGCCCGAATTTACCCGGCCCCTGTGTGCGCAGCGCGGCCACCGCCTCCGGTTCGTGCCGGGCGGCGTTCGCGAGCACGCCCATGATGAGCATGGTGATCACCAGCGAGGTGCCGCCGTAGGAGATGAGCGGCAGCGTGACGCCGGTGACCGGCAGCAGGCCGACGACGTAGCCGATGTTGATGCCGGCCTGCGCCACCAGGAACACCGTCAGCGTGCCGGAGACGATCCGGATCCACGGGTCGATGTTGCGGGTGGCGATCCGCAGCCCGACGACGGCGACCCCGCCGAACAGGACGAGCACCACGACGCAGCCGATCAGCCCGAGCTCCTCGCCGATCAGGGCGAAGATGAAGTCGTTCTGCACGTTCGGCAGGTAGCCCCAGTTGGACGTGCCCTGGCCGAGCCCCTTGCCGAGGAAGCCGCCGTCGGCCAGCGCGAGCTTGGCCTGGTTGGCCTGGAAGCCCTCGGCGCTGACGTCGGCGTCCGGCGACAGGAACGACATGACCCGGGCGAGCCGGTAGGGCGCGATGACGGCCAGCACGAGCACCCCGGCCAGGCCACCGGCGAGGATGACGCCGAACAGCCGTTTCGGGGCGCCGGCGAACCACAGCAGCGCCAGCAGCACCACCGCCAGGGTGACCGTGCCGCCGAGGTCGGGCTGCAGCATGACCAGGGCGAACATCAGCAGCGCGATCGGCACCACCGGCACCAGCAGGTGCCGCCACTGGTGGATCACGTTGTACTTGATCACCAGGATGTGGGCGCCCCAGAAGGCCAGCGCGACCTTCGCGGCTTCGACCGGCTGGAAGGTGAACTCGCCGATCTTGAACCAGCCCTGCGAGCCGTTGACCGTCGAGCCGAGCGGGGTCAGCACCAGCACCAGGAGGCCGAGGCAGATCACCGTCGCCGTCGCCGACATCCGCCGGATCCGCTCCAGCTTGACCCGCAGGCCCAGCCAGAACACGACCGAGCCGAGCGCGACGAACACCAGGTGCTTGATGAACAGCGAGTACACGCCGCTGCCGGTCTTCGGGTTGTAGGAGGCGACCGAAGACGCCGAGAGCACCATGACGATGCCGATGACGGTGAGCACGCCGGTGAGGGCGAGCACGAGGTGGAACGACGCCAGCGGCCGCGAAAGCCACGCGGTCAGCGCGGTCCGGAAGGCGACGAAGCCGCTCTCCTTGCGCTCGCGGCGCGGCCGCTTCGGCGGCGGTTCCGGCTTGTTTTCAGCTGTCGTCACTCGGCTCCCCCGCTGCGTCGTCGCGGAGGACACGCACGGCCGCGGCGAACGCGTCGCCGCGCTCGCCGTAGCTCGAGAACATGTCCAACGACGCCGCGGCGGGTGCCAGCAGCACCACGTCACCGGGTCGGGCCATCGCGCTGGCCGCACTCACCGCCGCAGTCATGGGTTCATCGTCACCCGGACGGAGGCTGTTCACCGGGACATCCGGCGCGTGTCGCGCAACCGCGGCGGCGATCACGGGTGAATCCACGCCGAGGAGCACGACCCCGCGCAGACGGCCCGAGATGCTGCTCACGAGTTCGTCGACCGAAGCGCCCTTCAGCTGGCCCCCGGCGATCCACACGATCGACTCGTGCGCCCGCAGCGACCCGGCGGCCGCGTGCGGGTTGGTCGCCTTCGAGTCGTTGACGTACCGCACGCCGGCCACCTCGGCGACCTCGACGGCCCGGTGCGGGGCCGGCTGGTACTCGCGCAGGCCCTTCAGCACGGCCTCGGGCGTGACGCCGTGGGCGCGGGCCAGCGCGGCCGCGGCGAGGGCGTTCGCGACGTTGTGCGGGCCCGCCGGGCGCACATCCGTCAGCGTGGCCAGTGCTTCGGCGCTGTTCGCCGGGTCGGCCACGAACGCGCGGTCGACCAGCAGGTCCTCGACCACGCCGAGTTCCCCGGCGCGCGGGGTGTCGAGCTGGAAGCCGACCCGGCGGGCGCTCTCGGGCGCGTGCTCGGCGGCGATCCGGGTGGACCAGTCGTCGTCGGCGTTGTGCACCGCGACCTTGGCGCGGGTGTAGACCCGGCCCTTCGCGGCCGCGTACTCCGCCATCGAGCCGTGCCAGTCGATGTGGTCCTCGGCCAGGTTGAGCACCACAGCCGCGTCGGGGGCCAGCGTCGAGGACCAGTGCAGCTGGAAGCTCGACAGCTCGACGGCCAGCACGTCGTAGCCCGCGCGGACCGCGTCGAGGGCCGCGTAGCCGATGTTCCCGCAGGCCACGGCGTTGGCGCCGGCGGCCTTGAGGATCGACTCCAGCATGCCCGCGGTGGTCGTCTTGCCGTTGGTGCCGGTGATCACCAGCCAGCACGGCGGGTGCTCGCGCAGCTGCCCGACCCGCCAGGCCAGTTCGACGTCGCCGATCACCTCGACTCCCGCCTCGGCGGCGGCCACCAGCAGCGGCGACGTCGGCCGCCAGCCGGGGCTGGTGACGACGAGGACGACGTCCGACGGCGGCTCGGTCAGGCCCGGCACCAGCTCGGCGCCGAGGCCGTCCAGCTCGGCCAGGCGCTCGGCGTTGCCGTCGGTGACGGTGACGCGCGCGCCCAGCTCGACCAGCACCGGGACCACGGACTTGCCCGTGACCCCGGCCCCGGCGACCAGGACGTGACGACCCTCGACGTTCAACGTCAGCCCCCGAGACCGAGCTGCTCGCTGTAGAACAGGCCGAGCCCGAACATGCAGCAGATCGCCGAAAGCAGCCAGAACCGGATGATCACCGTGGTTTCGGCCCAGCCCGCGAGCTCGAAGTGGTGGTGGAACGGCGCCATCCGGAACAGCCGCCGCCGGGTCGTCCGGAACACCGCGATCTGCGCGACCACCGAGATCATCTCGACCATGAACAGGCCGCCGATGACGATGGCGAGCAGCTCGGTGCGGGTCGTCATGGACAGCCCGGCGACCAGGCCGCCGAGGGCCAGGGAGCCGGTGTCGCCCATGAAGATCTTCGCCGGGGCCGCGTTCCACCAGAGGAACCCGACGCAGGCGCCGGTCGCCGCGGCGGCGACCACGGCCAGGTCCAGCGGGTCGCGGACGTCGTAGCAGGCGGCGGCCGGCGCGTTGGCGCAGGACAGCCGCTCCTGCCAGAACGAGATGACGACGTAGGTGGCCAGCACCATCGCCGCCGCGCCGCCGGCCAGGCCGTCGAGGCCGTCGGTGAAGTTCACCGCGTTCGACCAGCCGGAGATCACGATGTAGCAGAAGATCACGAAGATCACCGACGGGAAGGTGATCAGCGCGAGGTCGCGGACGTAGGAGAGGCTTTCCGACGCCGGCGTGATGCCGTGCTCGTTCGGGAAGTTCAGCACCAGCACCGCGAACGCGATGGTGACCACCAGCTGCCCGACCAGCTTCGCGGTCTTGTTCAGCCCCAGGTTGCGCTGCTTGCGGATCTTGATGAAGTCGTCGAGGAACCCGACGATTCCCAGGCCCACCGCGAGCATCAGGACGAGCAGCCCCGACGCCGTCGGCGCGCCGCTGCGGGAGTTGAACATCCAGTTGATCAGGTGCGCGGCGAAGTACCCGACGACCATCGCGATGATGATCGCGACACCGCCCATGGTCGGGGTACCGCGCTTGGACTTGTGTCCCTGGGGGCCTTCCTCGCGGATCTCCTGGCCGAAGCCCTGCCGGGAGAAGACCCGGATCAGGTAGGGCGTGAGCAGGATGGAGATCAGCAGGCCCGCCGCGGCCGCGATCAGGATGCTGATCACGCGTCACCACCGTTCGAGCGATTCTCGGAGTTGTCGGTTTCCCGGGGTTCGAGCAGGGCTGGTTCAAGAAGGGCTTCCGCGACCCGCCAGAGGCCGGCCGCCTTGGAGGCCTTGACCAGCACCACGTCCCCGGGGCGGAGCTGATCATGCAGCAGGGCGACGGCGGCCTCGACGTCGGGTACCAAAGTGGACTCCTCGCCCCAGGAGCCTTCCTGGTGCGCGCCCTGGTGCATGGCCGCCGCCTCGGGGCCGATGACGACGAGCTTCGAGATGTTGAGCCGGACGACGAGCCTGCCGATCTCGTCGTGGGCGTTGACCGAGTCGGCGCCGAGCTCGCCCATCACGCCGAGCACGGCCCAGGACCGGCGGCCGGTGTCCCGCGTCATCGCCGCGAGGGCCTTCAGGCCGGCCCGCATCGACTCGGGGTTGGCGTTGAACGAGTCGTTGAGGATCGTGACGCCGTCTTCGCGGGTGACGACCTCCATCCGGCGCGCCGAGCGGCGCTCGGCGGCGGACAGCCGCGCGGCGATCTCGTCCGGCGACGAGCCCAGCTCCAGGGCGATCGCGGCGGCGGCGAGCGCGTTGCTCACGTGGTGCTCGCCGTGCAGCGGCAGCTGGACGTCGGCCTCGCCGGCCGGGGTGATCAGCCGGAAGGACGCGCGGGCCTCGTCGTCGAGGGTGATGCCGGTCGCCCGGACCTGCGCCGACGCGCTTTCGCCGAAGAACACCACGCGGGCCTTCGTGCGGCTCGCCATGGCCGCGACCAGCGGGTCGTCGAGGTTGAGCACCGCGACGCCGTCCTCGGGAAGGGCCTCGACCAGCTCGCCCTTGGTCTTCGCGATGCCCTCGCGCGAGCCGAACTCGCCGACGTGCGCGCTGCCGACGTTGAGCACCGCACCGATCCGCGGCGGGGCGATCTCGGCGAGGTGGGCGATGTGCCCCGGCCCGCGTGCGGACAGCTCCAGCACGAGGTGGCGGGTCCCGGCGTCGGCACGCAACGCCGTCCACGGGTGGCCCAGCTCGTTGTTGAACGACCCGGGCGGCGCGATCGTCGGGCCCAGTGGCTCGAGCAGCTGCGCGATCAGGTCCTTGGTCGAGGTCTTGCCGGACGAGCCGGTGACCCCCACGACCGTCAGGGTGCCCTCGGCCAGGCGCTGGACGACGTGCCGGGCGAGCTTGGCCAGCGCGGCCAGCACCGCGGCGCCGGAGCCGTCCTTGTCGCCGGTCAGCGCGACCGACCGCTCGTGGGCCTCGCCCGCGGGCAGCGGCGGCACGACGATCGCGGGCGCGTCGACCTCGCGGGCGGCCAGCACGGCCACCGCGCCGGCCTCGACGGCCTGCGCGGCGAAGTCGTGGCCGTCGACCTTCTCCCCCGGCAGGGCGGCGAACAGGCCGCCGGGGGTGAGCTTCCGGGTGTCGAACTCCACGGTGCCGGTCACCTGCGCGCCCGGCTCGGCGCGGTGCAGCCGGCCGCCGACGACGTCGGCGATCTCGGCCAGGCTGAGCACGATCACACACTCACCTCGAGTTTGTTGCGGATGGCCGCGGCCAGCTCGTCGCGGTCGGAGAACGGGTGCACGACACCGCCGGCCTCCTGGCCGGACTCGTGCCCCTTGCCGGCGAGGAAGACGATGTCGCCCGGCTCGGCCAGGGAAACGGCGTGCGCGATGGCCTCGCGGCGGTCGCCGATCTCGATGACCTCGCCGCCCTCGGCGGGGCCGACCGCGCGGGCGCCGGCCAGCATGGCGGCGCGGATCGCCGCCGGGTCCTCGGAGCGCGGGTTGTCGTCGGTGACGATCAGGACCTCGCTGCGGCGGGCCGCGGCCTCGCCCATCATCGGGCGCTTGGCGGTGTCCCGGTCGCCGCCGCAGCCGAGCACGGTGATGATCCGCCCCTCGGTGCGGGCCCTCAGCGCGTCCAGGCCCTGGGCGACGGCGGCCGGCTTGTGGGCGTAGTCGACGACGGCGGTGAACTCCTGGCCGACGTAGACCCGTTCCATCCGGCCCGGCACCTGCACCTGGGCGAGGCCGGTGACGATGTGCTCCAGCGACACACCCGCGGTGCCGAGGATCGCGGCGGCGAGCACGGCGTTGGCGACGTTGAACTCGCCCGGCAGCGGGATGCGGGCCGCGGCGCGGACGCCGCCCGGGCCGTGCAGGGTGAACGTCTGCTCGCCCTGCGGAGTGGCCTCCAGGTCGGTGGCCTTCCACAGGGCGTCGGTGCCCGGGTCGGTCGTGACGGTGATCGTCTGCGGCGTGAGCAGGGCCTGCCCCCACGCGCTGTCGACCACGACGACCTCGTGCGTCGAGCGGCCGTCGAACAGCAGGGCCTTCGCCTCGAAGTACTCCTGCATGTCCTTGTGGAAGTCCAGGTGGTCCTGGGAGAGGTTGGTGAAGGCGCCGACGGAGAACCGGGTGCCGTTGACCCGGCCCAGCGCGAGGGCGTGGCTGGAGACCTCCATCGGCACGTGCGTGACGCCGCGCTCGAGCATCACCGCGAGCAGCGCCTGCAGGTCCGGCGCCTCGGGCGTGGTGAACCCGCTGACCAGGCGTTCGCCGGCGATCCGGGTCTCCACCGTGCCGATCAGGCCGGTGGTCAGCCCGGCGGCCTGCAGGCCGGCGTCGACCAGGTAGGACGTGGTGGTCTTGCCGGAGGTGCCGGTGACGCCGAGCACGGACAGCTTCAGGGAGGGCTCACCGTAGATCCAGGCGGCGATCTCGCCCAGGGCGGCGCGCGGGTCGGCGTGGACCAGGATCGGCACGCCGGCGTCGCGCAGGGCAGGCCGCTCGGCACCGGCGGCGTCGGTGAGGACGGCGACGGCCCCGGCCGCGACGGCCTGGTCGCTGAAGTCGGCGCCGTGGGCGCGGGCGCCCGGGAGGGCGGCGAAGAGGTCACCGGGCAGCACGTGCTGCGCGCGCAGCGTGGTGCCGGTGACGGTCAGCTCGGCCGCGTCGGGGCTCTCCGCGATCAGGCGAGCGTCCGCCCTGGCGAGCAGCGTCGCCAGCGGGACCGGGTCGATGCGCGCCGGGCGGGGCGGCGCGGGGACCGCTTTCACCGGGCTTTCCGGCACCTGGGAACTGGACGAGGACACGGACACGGCCAAGAGGCTACCGGCGGCCGGTCCGGGCCCCCGCACGCGGTACGGCGATTGCGTGCGGCCCGGGCACATGTGCTAGGCCCCCGCCCGCTCCTCCTTGCCCCGCAACACTTTCCCCCACGCCGGCCCATGTGGACGCCCGCCTGAACGCAGTGAATGACTCATTCCTGGCGTCCGACGCCAGGAATGAGTCATTCACTGCACTCCCGCGAGGGTGCCTACGGGGTGATGATGAGCGGGACCTCCGGCGAGGGGCCGTCGGACAACGGGATCTGGTACCGCTGCGTCACGTAGGAAGCGATGGTGTGGAACAGCGGCGCGGCGGAGTGCCCGACCGGCAGCGTCGTGTCCGGCGCGTCCAGCCGGATCCCGACGACGAACCGCGGGTGGTCGGCGGGGAGGATGCCGGCGAAGGTGATGTTGTACAGGTGGTCGCTGTAGGCCTTCGTCCGCGGGTCGACCTGCTGGCCGGTGCCGGTTTTCCCGGAGATCTGGTAGCCCTCGACGGCCGCCGTCGGCGCGGTGCCCTTCTGCAGGCCCTTGCCGTTCTGGGCGACCGCGCGCATCATGTCGCGCACCGTCTTGGCGGTCTCGGGGCTGACCACCCGGACCGACTTCGGGGCCGGTTCGGGCACGGTCGTGCCGTCCGGGTTCACCTTGGCCTTGACGATCCGGGGTTCGACGCGCACGCCGTCGTTGGCGATCGTCTGGTACATCCCGGCCATCTGCAGGACGGTCATCATCAGGCCCTGCCCGATCGGCAGGTTGCCGAAGGTGGTCGCCGACCACTGGCTGCGCGCGGGCACCACGCCCGCGCTCTCGCCGGGCAGGCCGACGCCGGTGCGCTGGCCGAGGCCGAACAGCTTGAGCAGGTTCGCGTAGCGCTCCTCGCCGATCTTCTGCGCCAGCAGCAGCGTGCCGATGTTGGACGACTTGGCGAAGATCCCGGTGGTGGTGAACGTCTGGGTACCGTGCGTCCAGGCGTCGTGCACGGTCTTGTCGGCCACCTGCAGCGCGCCGGGCACCTCGACCGTCGACTCCGGCGTCGCGATGCCGTAGTCGATCGCCCCGGTGGCGGTGACGAGCTTGTTGACCGACCCCGGTTCGAACGGCGTCGTGACCGCGGGGTTGGCCAGGTCGTCGGTGTTCCAGGTGCTCTGGTCGTTGGGGTCGAACGTCTTGTCGTTGGCCAGCGCGTAGACCTCGCCGGTCTTGGCGTCCATGACGACCGCCTGGCCGCCCTTGGCGTGCGACTGCTGGACGTAGTCCGCCAGCTGCCGCTGCACCTCGTACTGCAGGTCGGAGTCGATGGTCAGCTCGAGGTCGGAGCCGGGGACGGCGGCCTGCAGGTCGCGCTCGGTGCCCGGGATGACGACGTTGTCGCTGCCGTTCTTGGTGTTGACCATCATCCGGCCCGGCGTACCGGCGAGGTCGTTGTCGCGCAGCAGCTCGAGCCCGACCAGGCCGTGGAGGTTGTGCTTCGACACGTCCTTGTCTTCGGAGCGCCAGTTCGCGGCGCCGACGATGTTGGCCGCCAGGCCGCCGCCCGGGTACTCGCGCAGCGCGCGCTTCTCGACGCCGATCCACGCGAAGTGCTTGACGATGTCGGCGGCGACGGACGGCTCGACGTTGTTCAGCAGGTACGTGAAGGACGCCTGCTTGTGGAACAGCTCCAGCAGCTGCTGTTCGTTCAGCTGGTTCGGCACCTTGGCCGCGATGTACTTCGCGGCCGCGGCGGTCTCGCTGTCGAACGTCTTCTTGGTGCCGGGGTTCTTCGCGGCGAAGTCGTCCATGCTCTTGTGCAGGGCCTTGAGGTTCACCGAGAGCGTGCGCACCTCGACGCTGAACGCCAGCTTCGCGCCGTTGCGGTCCACAATGGACCCGCGCTGGGCGGGGATGTCGATGGTCTGGGTGCGCTGCCGTTCGGCCGCGGCCGAGAGCGCCGCGGCGTCGAACCACTGCACCTGCACCAGTTTCACGCCGGCGACGAGCAGCACAGCGACCAGCAGCAGGCGCACGGCGGAGAACCGGCTCCGGTGCCCGCCGTTCCCCCGGCGCGCGGCCGCGCTGCGGGTGCCGGCGGCGTAGGTCCGCCGAGCGCTGCCCACGGCGCGCGCGCGAGCCTGGTTGCGGCCCGAAGCCATCACTGGCCGCCTCCCGGCTGGGCCGGCGGCTGTTCCTCGGCGGGCACGGCGGGCTGGTCGCCCTCGATCGGCGCGCCCTGCTGCGACTGCGTGCCCTCGGCGGGCGCGGCGGGCGGCGCGGCCGGCACGACGGGGGCCTCCGCCTTGGCCTTCTTGGGCTCGCCGACGAGCGAGGTCTTCCCGTCCGGGCCGACGACGATCCGCGCCGGGTCGCCGCCGGGCACCATGCCCAGCTGCTGGGCCGCGGGGGCCAGCGAAGCGGGCGACTCGGCCTTGGCGACGTCGCGCTGCAGCTGTTCCTTCTGCTCGGCCAGGTTCGCGTTGGTGGTGCGCAGCTGCTCGAGCCGGTAGGAGTCGGCGATCGCCTGCGTGGTCAGCCACAGCGTGGTCGCCACGCCGGCGGCCAGCAGCGCCATCATCATCAGCACGAACGACGCGCGCGACTTCGGCAGCAGCAGCTTCAGCTGGAACTTCGGCTTCTCCACCGTCTCGGCCGGCCGGGCCTTCGGCTCCGGGCGCGCCTCGCGTTCCTTCAGCAGGTCGGCGCGCTGCGCCCGGCGGGCGTAGGCGCGCTCGGCCGCGGACGTGCGGCCTCGCGACCCACGCCGTGCCGGCGCCGGCGCCGGCGCCGGCTGCTGGTCCGGCTCGACGGTCGTCGAGGTGCGGGCGGCTTCGGTGCGACGGCTCCCCGTCGCCGGCGCGGCCCGGCGGCGGGACTTCGCGGGAGCGGTCATCGCGGCTCTCCGATCCTCTCTGCGGCCCGCAGCCGCACCGAGGCGGCACGCGGGTTCCGTTCGATCTCCTCTTCGCCGGCCTTCTCGGCGCCGCGCGTGAGGAGCTTCAGCTCCGGTCCGTGCCCCGGCAGCTCCACCGGGAGCCCTTCCGGGGTGCGGGACTTCGCGAGCTCGGCCAGCGCCTGCTTGACCAGCCGGTCCTCCAGGGACTGGTACGACTCGACGACGATCCGGCCGCCGACCTTCAGGGCGCCCAGCGCCGCCGGCATGGCACGGCGCAGCACCTCGAGCTCGCCGTTGACCTCGATCCGCAACGCCTGGAAGGTGCGCTTGGCCGGGTGGCCGCCGGTGCGGCGGGTGGCGGCCGGGACGGCGTCGTAGAGCAGCTCGACCAGGCGCCCGCTGGTGGTGAACGGCTCCTGTTCGCGGGCTTTGACGACGCTCTTGACGATCCGCTGCGCGAAGCGTTCCTCGCCGTAGTCGCGCAGGATCCGGACCAGCTCGCCGGGCGCGTAGGTGTTGAGGACGTCGGCGGCGGTGAACCCGGTCGTCGGGTCCATCCGCATGTCGAGCGGGGAGTCCTTGGCGTAGGCGAACCCGCGCTCGGTCCGGTCCAGCTGCATCGACGAGACGCCGAGGTCGAACAGGATGCCGTCGGCGTGGCTCAGGCCCACGCCGCGGAGGGCTTCGGGAAGCCCGTCGTAGACCGTGTGCACGAAGTCGACGCGGTCGCCGTGGCGGGCCAGGCGTTCTCGCGACTTCTCGAGCGCGGCGGGGTCGCGGTCCAGCGCGACGAGCCGCAGCCGCGGAAAGGCCTCCAGGAGGGCATCCGAATGCCCGCCGAGGCCGACCGTCGCGTCGACGAGGACGCCGTCGCGGTCGGCGAACACGGGGGTGAACAGCTCGACGATCCGGTCGAGCAGCACCGGGACGTGCTCGGTCATCGTGGTCTCCCCCTCTCTCGCCTGGGCGGCCCGGGGGAAATATGACGGATGCCGTCAGGTCCCTGTCCGCCCGCTGCTGACCTGGTACCGGGGAAGGTGCACCAGGGCCATTGAGCGGACAGAGGCCTCACGGCATCCGGGTGGGCTTCCCCTCCTCGCGCGGACCGGCGAACCTCTCGTCCCCCGACGACGAAGGTGCACCGCGACCGCACGCCTAGAAGACGCCCGGCAGTACTTCCTCTCGAGCCTTCGCGTAGCTGTCTTCGTGCTCCTCCAGGTAGCCCTGCCACGCTTGGGCGTCCCAGATCTCCAGCCTGGTGATCGCCCCGATCACCACGCACTCCTTGCTGAGCCCCGCGTAGCGGCGGAGCTCGGGCGCGATGGTGATGCGCCCCTGCCCGTCAGGGCGTTGTTCATCCGTGCCGGCGAACAGGTAGCGCTGGTAGGCCCGAACCGCCTCGTTCGTGAACGGGGCCTCGGCGACCTTCCGCGCCATCTGCTCGAACTCGGCGCGGGGGAAGACGAAGAGGCAGTGGTCCTGCCCCTTGGTAAGCATCAGCCCACCCGCCAAGGCGTCACGGAATTTCGCGGGCAGCGCGAGCCGCCCTTTGTCGTCCAGCTTCGGGGTGTGGGTGCCGAGGAACACGGCCTCCACCTCCCTACCGTCCACGGTGGCGAACCACCCCGGACGGCCACGGGGCTTCCCTTCCGCCCCACTGGCCACCACCGTACCCCACTTTTCACCACAGTCAACGCGACAAACGGGCAGACCACTCCGTCGTGTGTTCCGTTTGCGCAGGTCAGCCGGGTGGGGCCTGGTGGGGGGCGTGGTGGGGGACGGTGGCCAAGATCCCCCGCACCGGGGTCCGGAGCAACCTCAGCTGTTCCCCATGCGTCCGCATAACGGCCGCGACAGAACCCTGCACCCCCGAAGTGGGGCCCCGTGGGGGACGCACGTGGCCCAAAGTGGGGAACCAGAGCAGCCCGGCGCCGGCCCCAACGTCAGGAATGAGTCATTCACTGCATCCGACGCCAGGAATGAGTCATTCACTGCGTCGCGAAGTTGTCCACAGGCGGACGCGGATACCCCGAGTAGTCCACAGATCACACAACGGCACCTCCCGGAGCGGCCCGATCCGTCACGATCGGCGGGTGGACAGAAGATCTTGGACTCGCGACGCGGAGAGACTCTTCGCCGCCAGCCGCCGTGGCGTGATCACCGTGACCCAGCTGGAAGCCTTGGGGGTGCCACAGGAGACCAGCTACCGGCGGTGCCTTCCCGGTCGCCCCTGGCAGCGGCTCCTGCCGGGGGTGGTGCTGCTCCGCACCGGTGAGCCGACGCGCCGGCAGTTGCTCGAAGGTGCCCTTCTCCACTGCGGTGACAACGCGATCATCACCGGCATGGAGTCATGCCGGCGTCAGGGCCTGAGGCGGGAGGCAGGCACGGACGAACCGGTCCACCTGCTCCTGCCCGCCCACTTGAAGACCACCAGCTGCGGTTACGTCCTCGTCGAGCGGACCACCCGCATGCCCGTCCCGGTCCACCGCGACGGGCTCCCGCTGGCCCCCGCACCGCGAGCGGTGCTGGACGAGTGCCGGCGGTTGCGCGAACACCCGCCCATCCGGGCGTTGCTCGCCGAAGCCGTCCAGCAGCTCGGACTCGACCCGGCCGAGTTGAGCGCGGAGCTGGAAACCGGCAGCCGCCGGGGAACCGCGGTGCCTCGCGCGGTCCTCCGGGAGATCGCTCGTGGTGCCCGGTCCGCGGCGGAAGGCCTGGCGATGGGCTTGTGGCGCCGCACCGGGCTGCCGGAGCCGGTTTGGAACTTCGAGGTCCACGACGAGCACGGCCGTTACATCGCCACCCCGGACGCCTGGTGCGACGAGGTGGCCTTCGCCTGGGAGATCGACTCCTACGAGTTCCACTTCGGGCAACCCGGTTACGCGGCCACCCTCGCCCGCAACAACCGGTACGCCGCCGCCGGGATCGTCCTGGTCCAGACCGTGCCGAGCCGATTGCGCAGCGAGCCACGCGCGGTGGTCGCCGAGCTGGTCTCGGCCTATCGCACCGCCGCGACCCGCCCGCGCCCGCCCGTCAAGCTCGCCGGCCGCAGTGAATGACTCATTCATTGCGTCGGACGCCAGGAATGAGTCATTCACTGCGTTAAAGCGGCTCAGTCTTCCGGGCTCAGGAGGGCCGTGACGCGGGCCGCAAGCCGGGTGCTGTCCACCGGGCTGACCGTCACCCACTCCGCCCCACCCCGGCCCGGCGTCTTCGTCGCGCAGTAGGCCCCGACGTCGGTGTCGAACCACGTCAAGCCGCCCACCCGCGCGACCCGGCCCGATGCCGACCGGCGGAGCACGCTGAACTGCCCCGCCGCGTACACCGGGCGCGCCTGGATTGCCCGGACCTCCTCGAGCTGCGCCGACGCCGTTCCGGACCCGACCTCCGAAGCGAGCGTCGACGCCGGCAGGCTGATGCCGTACCCCGGACCCGCCGACAGCTCCGGCAGGACGTCGACGATCGCCGTCGCGAGCTCGCCCGAGCTGATCGAGTCCAGGCCGATCGTCTGCTCCGGCTGGGTCGCCAGCACCCCTCGCCGACCGCGGACCGCCGTCACCGCCCGGAACGGCGAAGACGCCGTCATGTCCGCCAGCGCCTCGCACGCGACGAACACGTCCGCGTCCGCCAGCAGGTGCAGCCGCGCGGCCAGGGCCGGCTCCAGCCGGGACCCGTCATAAAGGCCCCGCGAAGCAAGGTTCTCGTAGACGGCCTTCCGCACCTCGGCGCGTTCGGCCTCGGTCACGCCGACGCTGCGGACGCTCAGCGGTTCCGGCGGGCGGTCGTGGCCGAGGTCGGTCCACAGGATGTCGAACGCCGACGCGGAAATCCGGATCAAGCCCGCCCCAGCGCCGGCGGGGCGGGGAACTCCTCGGCGGGCACGTGCCCGCGCAGCGCGGTGTCCCGGGTCCGGAGGACGTCGATGGCCTTCTGCCGCGCGGCCTCCGCCTCGGCCCGGCGCGCCGCCATCTCCCCCGCCAGCCCGGCGAGCACGAACACGCTCCCGCTGGACGCCGCGTCGCGGATCATCGACGCCGGGTCGTAGGTCACCGGCGGCGGCATGTCGGCCCGGGCCCGCGCGGCCACCTCGGCCTGCGCGCCGACCGCCTGGCCGACCGACGCCGAGACGGCGGCGGAGTGCGAGAGCCACTGCGCGGCCCGGCCCAGCGCCGCGCGCGCCGCGTCGCCCGCCTGGCCACGCCAGTGCTCGTCCGAAGACGCGATCAGCGCCGCGACGTCGGCGGTGGACTCCTGCAGCCGTTTCGCCAGCCCGTCCCAGCGCGCGCCCGCCTCGCCCGCGGCGACCGGGTCGTTGCCGCGCTCGACCTCCGCGGCCATCGCCTCGTGGCTGTAGGCCTCGTACCGCGCGGTCGGGACGGGTGGTTCGGGCACGGCGCACCTCCTGGTCAGGGCAGCTTGGGTTCGACGAGCCCGGCCACCGTGCCCGCGCGGCGGCACGCGAGCGGGGTGTCCGAGAAGCCGGTGTTGCTGACGTCGATCTGCACGCTGGCGCCGTCGCCGACGCCGAGAAGAACCGCGCAGGTGCCGTCGGCGGCCTTCTTGTCGGCGACCTTCAGCGCGGGGTGGGCGCCGACCGTGGTCTTGGTGACGTTCTTCTTCGCGACTTCCAGATCGGCCAGGCCGTCGGTGGCGCTGAGGGTCACGGTCACCCCGAAGGTGCCGGGCACGGTCCAGTCGCACGCGCGGGCGCCGGCGATCTCCTTGGGCTTGCCGAGGACGCCGATCCCGGCGGCCGACCGGTCCTGCGGGGTGAGCAGCGTGCAGGGGTCCAGCGCGGCGAGGCCGGTCCAGGCGACCGGCGGTGGCGCGGTCGTGGCGGACCGGGACGACGCGGAGGTGTGCCCGGCCTCGGCGGGGTGCTGCCCGCAGCCACCGAGCCAGAGAAGAAGGACGGGCGCGAGCCACCGGACCGTCCGCCGCCGCTCACCCACCCGTGCAGTCCACCCCTTCGGCCGCCTGCTCGTCGGCGTGCTGGTACTTCGCCAGCGCCTCGCCGATCCGCCGCTTGAGCGTCTCCAGCTCCTTGCCGAACGCCGTCAGCTGCTGCACCGCCGAGCCCTGTCCGCCGATGCCGTACTCCGCCATGAACGCGCCGATCTCCCCGGCGTACCCGCCGCCCAGCGGCACGGTCCGGCCGAGCACCTTGGCCTCGCGGACCATCTCGCCGACGACGTCCTGCAGCCGGCCGAGCTTCGCGTAGGCGTCCGTGGCCAGCTCCGGCGCGACCGCGAAGCCGCGCAAGTCGTGGGGCAGCACCTCGCTCATATGCGGTTACGCCTCTCCGTAGCCGGGCGACCTCGAACCGCAGCATACGACAGAGCGGGGCGTCAGCGGGAGCACCCAGAATCGGGTGAACACCCACCCGTTCGGGGTATCGTCGCTGCTTGCGCAGTGTCATCGCGGGGTTCCACCCCCCGGTTCGCCCGGGTTTGACACACTGGGTGGAAGGCTGGTCGCTGCGCGCGGACAGCAGCGAGGGGGCCATTTCGGCCCGGCGGTGCGCACAACGCGCGCGGCCATGCGCCACCAGGAGGTCGAGTGACGTCGAGAATCCAGTCTGCCGCGCCCGGATCGGGCGAGCAGGCATCCGGGCGGCCGCCTTACCCGGCGGAGCCCTCGGGCAACGGCCGGGTCCACGGCCACCCCGGCAGAGTGCCGCTGGACGAGCTGCACGACACCGCCCGGCGGATCGCCGCCAACGTCGAGCGCGTGCTGGTCGGCAAGCCCGACGTCATCCGGATCGCACTGGTCACCCTGCTCGCCGAAGGCCACCTCCTGGTCGAAGACGTGCCCGGCGTCGGCAAGACGTCGCTGGCCAAGGCGCTCGCGCGGTCGATCGACTGCACGGTCAGCCGCATCCAGTTCACCCCCGACCTGCTGCCGAGCGACGTCACCGGCGTCTCCATCTACAACCGCCAGTCCGGCGAGTTCGACTTCCGCCCCGGCCCGGTGTTCGCGAACATCGTGGTGGGCGACGAGATCAACCGCGCCTCGCCGAAGACCCAGTCGGCGCTGCTGGAGTGCATGGAAGAGCACCAGGTCACCGTCGACACCTCGACCTACCGCCTCGAGCAGCCGTTCATGGTCATCGCGACCCAGAACCCGATCGAGATGGAAGGCACCTACGCGCTGCCCGAAGCCCAGCGCGACCGGTTCACCGCGCGCGTCTCCATCGGCTACCCCGACCAGCAGGCCGAGCTGGCCATGGTCGACGAGCACGCCGGCCACAACCCCCTGGAAGACCTGCAGCCGGTGTCCGACGGCGAGACCGTGCACCGGCTGATCGAGACGGTCCGCGGCGTGCACATCGCGCCGGAGGTCCGCCGGTACGCCGTCGACGTCGTCGCGGCCACCCGCGGCGTGCCGGAGATCCGGCTCGGCGCGTCCCCGCGGGCCACGCTGCACCTCGTCCGCGCGGCGCGGGCGCAGGCCGCGTTGTCGGGCCGCGACTACGTGGTGCCGGACGACCTCCACACGGTGGCCGTCCCGGTGCTGGCGCACCGGCTGGTGCTGACCACGGAAGCCCACGCGGCCCGCCGGTCGGCCACCGACGTCGTGCGCGCGGTGCTGCACCGGGTGCCGGTGCCGCAGGGCGCCCGGCCCTAGCTTTCACCTCCAACGGGGAAGAGAACGGCATGCTGCGTGCCCTGTCCGGCCTGACCACCCGCGGCCGCTGCCTCCTGGCCGCGGGGATCGCCGCCGCGGTGTGCTCGTTCGTGCTCAACGAACGCGACCTGCTGCGGGTCGCGGTGTTCGTGGTGGCGCTGCCGCTGCTGGTCGCCGCGTTCATCTCGGCGACGCGGCTGCGCATCGGCGCCACCCGCACCCTGCGCCCGCAGCGGGTCGCGGTCGGCGGCGGCAGCGAGGTGCAGCTGGAGCTGTGGCGCAGCGGACGGCTGCCCGCCGGCGAGATCCTGCTCGAAGACGGCGTCCCGTACGCGCTGGGTTCACGGCCGCGGTTCGTCGTCGAACGGCTCCCGCACGACCGGCGCGTCGCCCTGCGCTACCCCCTGCAGCCGGTGCTGCGCGGGATCCAGCAGGTCGGGCCGCTGCGCGCGACGATCACCGACCCGTTCGGGCTGTGCGAGTTCGAGCGCGAGCTGATCGGGCACTCGCGGCTGGTCGTGGTGCCCCGCGTCGTGTCGCTGTGGGGCCTGCCGAGCGGCGCGGGCATCGGCGTCGGCGACGACGGCACGGTCCGGCTGCACGCCGGCCAGGGTGAGGCCGACGTGATCGTCCGCCAGTACCGCCAGGGCGACGACCTGCGGAAGGTGCACTGGCGCTCGACCGCCCGCCGCGACGAGATCATGGTCCGCGTCGAGGAGCGCCCGTGGCGCGGCGGCACGACGGTGCTGCTGGACCACCGAGCGGCCGCCCACCACGGCGCCGGCCCGGCGGCGAGTCTGGAGTGGGCGGTGTCGTTCGCGGCATCGGCGGCCCTGCACCTGCGCCGCTCGGGCCACCGCGTCCGGCTGGTGAGCGAGCACGGCGTCACGCTCGCGGACACCCCGGGCGACGGCGGGGACCATTACGACCACGTGGTGCTGGACGCACTGGCGGCGCTGCAGCCGGCGCACCAGCGCGACATCACGCTGGCCGGCGACCCGGCGGAGGGCCAGGAGCTGATCGCGGTGCTCGGCACGGTCAGCACGGAGGCGGTGCACGAGCTGACCCAGTACCGCCCGCGCGGGATCCGGAGCTTGGCGGTACTGCTGGACACGCCGACGTGGTCGGCGGGGGTTTCGGCCCCCGAGCAGAGAGCCGCGGCGACGGAGGACTCGGCGGCGCTGCTGCGCGCGGCCGGGTGGGGCGTGATCGTCGCCGGGCCGGGGTCGCCGATGCCGCAGGTGTGGGCCGAGCTGTGCCGCAGCGGAGCTCGCCGCGGGACGCTGATCGGGGGTCCGCGATGAGCACCGCCCGGCACGCACCGGACCGCGACCCGCGCCAACCCGCGCAGCAGCCGCACGCCGAGCGGCGGCCCGCCATCAGCCGCACCCTGCACGCGCCAGCCCGCGATCCGCGCCGGGTTGTGCGGCAGCGGCACGCGATGAGCAGCGCCCCGCGCGCCGAGCTCGCCCGCAACCCGCGCCAAACCACGCCGAGCACCGCCCGCCACCACTTCCTGATCGGGGGTCCGCGATGAGCACCGCCGCCCCGCCGCGGAAGTTAGACCGGCCCGCGCCCCGGCCGGAGCGGCCGCTTTCCGCCTGGCGCAGCAGCGTTCTCGCGCCCGTCGCCGCCGGGGTTGCGACCCTGTGCGCCGCCACCTCGGTCACCAGCGTCGTCTCCGGGCTGGCCTGGTTCGGGTACCTGTTCGTCGCCGTCCTGCTCATCGGGGCCGCCGGGCTGGCTCTGCGCTCGCTGCAGGCGCCGACCGTCCTCGTCGGCTTGGGACAGCTGCTCGTCCTGCTCTTCCTCATCACCGGCGCCTTCACCACGCACGGCATCCTGCAGGTCATCCCCGGCCCGGAAGCGTTTTCCGAGATCGGGACCACGCTGTCGAGCGCCGCCGAGCAGATCCGCGTCGGACTGCCGCCGGTCGAGGGCAGCCAGCCGATCCTGTGCCTCGTCACCATCCTCATCGGGCTGGTCGCCGTCCTCGTCGACACGCTGACCGTCGCCGCCGCGGCGCCCGCGGCGACCGGGCTCGTGCTTCTGTGCGTCTACGCCGTGCCGGCCGCGCTGAGCGAAGAAATGCTGCCGTGGTGGACGTTCCTGCTCGGCGGGGCGGCGTTCGCCGGCCTGCTCGCCGTCGACGGCAACCACCGGCATCGGCGCTGGCGCACCCGGGAGGCCCCGGGGCGCAGCGGCAAGCCGGGCGTGCTCTCCGCGCCGGTCGCGGTCGTCTGCGCGGCGATCGTGCTCGGCCTGCTGGGCGGAGCGATCTCCTGGGTCGGCACCATCGGGCGGATGCCGTTCGGCGAGGGCGGCAACGGCCCCGGCACGGGCTCCGGCGGCTTCGGCATCCAGCCGTTCACCGAGCTGCGCGGCATGCTCGACCAGGGGTCGAACCGCGAGCTGTTCAAGGTCCGCGGCCTCGGCACCGACCGGCGGCTGCTGCGCGCGATGACGCTGGACACCTACTACCCCAACAAGGGCTGGGGCCTGCACGATGAAGGCCGTTCGCAGCAGGGCGTCCCGGTCGGCCCGCAGCTGCCGCCCGCCCCCGGCGACGACGGCACCGGCACCGCGCGCCGGATCGACGTCGAGCCGGCCAGCTGGCGGGACAACTGGCTGCCGGTGTACGGCGCGCCGCGCGTGATCGACGGCGCGGGCACCGGCTACCTCTACGACCAGATCAGCGGCACGGTGTTCACCACCCGCAGCGAAGCGCCGCCGGCGTACACCGAATACGCGTCGCTGAAGGAACCGACGGCCGCGGAGCTGCGCGTGACGCCGCGCGTCGACGACCTGCCGCCGCGCTACACCCAGCTCGACCGGGTCGACGACCGCGTCCGCGCGAAGACCGAGCAGCTGATCGCCGGCGCGTCCAACGACTTCGACCGGGCCACGGCGATCTGGCGCTACTTCACCGCGCAGCAAGGGTTCGTCTACGACACGAAGACCGCGCCGGCGAACGACGCCGACGCGCTCGCCGACTTCATCCTCAACGGCAAGCGCGGCTTCTGCGAACAGTTCGCTTCGGCGATGGGCGTGATGCTGCGGGTGGCGGGCATCCCGTCGCGGGTGGCGATCGGTTTCACGCCGGGCGTGCAGGTCAACGACTACCTGTCGATCACCACCCAGGACGCGCACGCGTGGGTCGAGGCCTACTTCGGTGACAAGGGCTGGGTGACGTTCGACCCGACGCCGCTGTCCGACGGCCGCGGCATCACCCCGTCGTACCTGCAGGCCGGCCCGCAGAACGGCAACCAGCCGGACGACACCCAGGTGGCGCCGAGCACGGTCCAGTCGAGCGCGGCGCCGACCGGCGTCCCCCGCGACAACGAGCCGAACCTCCCGGCGCAGGCGGCCAAGGACACGTCGAGCGGCGACGACTGGCTGTTCGACGTCGCGGTGGCGCTCGCCGCACTGGGCGCGGTCGCGCTGGCCGCCGCGGCGCTGCTGCGGCGGGTGCTGGATCGCGGACGTCCACGGCCGGGGGACGGCGGTCCGGCGCCCGGGCCCGCCGACGGCGACCGAAGCGAGGGCTCGCTGCTGGTGAGAGCGCCGGCGCCGGTCGCGGCACCGTCCCGGTTCCAGGCACTGGTCGGCTGGCTGCCGCTGCTGGCGGTGGCGCTCTGGATCACCGCGCTGGGCCTGCTCGCGGCGACGGTGGTCTGGTGGCTCGGGCTGCTGGTCGTGGTGCTGCAGCTCCTGCTGGCGGGCCCGGCGATGGCCCGCGAGGTCGTCCGACGACGGCGCCTGCAGCGCATCGTCCAGCACCAGCCGGGCGCGTCGGACGCGGCCTGGGCGGAGCTGCGAGCGGAGTGCGCGGACCGCGGCCTCCCGATCCCGAGCAGCGACACGGTCCGCGTGGCGGGCCAGAAGCTGGCGGCGAAGCACCACCTCGACGACGACGGTCGCCAGAGCCTCCGGACGGTCATCGGCGTACTGGAGAGGTCCTGGTACGGCCAAGACGACGCCCCGCAGCCGGAGCTCCCGCCGGCGTTCGAGGGACTGCGGCAGAGCCTTCGCCGCAACGCGCCGCTCTCGTGGAAGGGAAAGCTGTTCCCCCGCTCGATCTTCCGCAACCGCACCTGACCCACCCCGAAGCCCTCGCCCCAAACGGTCAACTCGCGTGTCTGAAGGGTCAACTCGCGTGATTGGACGGTCGACTCGCGTGATTGAAGGGTCAACTCGCGTGTCTGGAGGGCATCACGTGTGTCGCCCCTCCAATCACGCGAGATGTCCCTTCAATCACGGGTGATGCCTCTTCAGTCACGGGTGGGTCACCCGGGTGGGGGTCACCCGGTGTTACCGCGGCCGGGTGGGATGCCGTGGGCTGATTGAGCACACAAGAAGATCCGCGTCCCGCCGAACAGGGCGGGACGCGGATCTCGTGGTCTTGCGGCGCTACTGCTCCTCGAAGCGCTGGCGGAAGCGCTCCTCCATCCTCTGGGTGAAGGAACTCCGGCGGCCCGATGGCTTGCCGCCGCGGGTGGCCGGCCCACCGCCCTTGCCGTCTCCGTCGGCGCCGTGCCGAATCGATGTGACGGCCATCATGACTCCGAAGAACATCACGAGGAACCCGAGCACGCTGATCAGCGGGATGTCGGCCACCCGGAACTGCGGCACCACCACGCCCAGCACCAGCAGGGCCACGCCCACTACGAACAGGGCGATGCCCTGAATACGCCGTCGGCGAGCGGGGCGACGCAACCGGGTGCCACGCACCGTGGATGCGAACTTGGGGTCCTCGGCATAGAGCTCGCGCTCGATCTGATCGAGCAGCCGCTGCTCATGCTCGGAGAGTGGCATCTTTCCTCCTCCGGCACAGCTGTCGCGGGCGCCGGGCCGCGCAACGTCCTGGACCCAACAGCCAACCCCAGGCGGGGTGGCACTGTCCAGGATACGAGGCCCGCGCCCGCACGACTACCCGATCCCGCATCCAGAAGGGATCGAATTGGGCTAAATCCAGACTGAAGGGCGTTGCGGACCGTCACCGTCGCCGATCGTGACCGTTTTGCAGCTTGACCGCCGTTGTGGGGGAACCCCGCCAAGCGGAAGATCACCGTCCGTGCTCCCGGGGCCCCAGCAGGGACGCGGGCCGCACCGCCGCCGAACCGAACTTCGACCGCGCGACGTCGGCCGCCACCTCCGCGTCGCGCCAGCGGGGTGCCGGGGACTCGAACACCAGCTGCTCCCCCGCCTCCCCCGTGTCGAGCCCTTCGACGCGGACGCCGATCAGCCGCACCGCCCCGGTCGGCGCGTGCTCGGTGAGCAGCGCCACGGCCACCGCGTGGATCTCGCGCGCCACGTCCGTCGCCGCGACCAGCGTGCGGGCCCGGGTGATCGTGCGGAAGTCCGCGAACCGCACCTTGATCGACACCGTCCGGCCGCGCACGCCACGCTCCCGCAACGTCGCGCCGACCCGCTCCGAAAGCCGCAGCAGCTCCAGCGCGAGCGAAGCCCGGTCGTGCCGGTCGACGTCGAAGGTGTGCTCCGCGCCGATCGACTTCTCCGGCGAGTCGACCACCACCGCCCGCTCGTCGACCCCGTGCGCGAGCCGGTACAGGTGTTCCCCGGCCGCCACGCCCAGCGACTTCTTCAGCCGCTCCGGCGGGAACGCGGCGACGTCGGCGATCGTGGCCAGGCCCAGCCGCCGCAGGTGCTCCTCGGTCCGCGCGCCGACGCCCCACAGCGCCGACACCGGCAGCGGGTGCAGGAACGCCAGCGTCTCCGCCGCCGGCACCACGACCATGCCGTCCGGCTTCGCCATCCCCGACGCCAGCTTCGCGACGAACTTGACCTTCGCCACCCCCACCGAGCAGGTGATCCCGTGCTCGGCCGCCACCCGCGAGCGGATCTCCGCGCCCAGCGACGCCGGTGTTGCGCCCAGCCGCCGCAGCGCCCCGCTGACGTCCAGAAACGCCTCGTCGAGGCTGAGCGGTTCGACCAGCGGCGTCAGCTCGCGGAAGATCCCCATCACCCCGCGCGACACCGAGCTGTACAGCCCCGACGTCGGCGGGATGTTGATCAAGTGCGGGCACAGCCGCTTCGCCGTCGAGAACGGCATCGCCGAGCGCACGCCGAACTTGCGCGCCGGGTAGTTCGCCGCGGCCACGACCGCCCGCGGCCCGCCCCCGGACACCACGACCGGCTTGTCCGCCAGCTCGGGCCGGGTCCGCAGCTCCACCGACACGAAGAACGCGTCCATGTCGACGTGCAGCATCCCGCACCCGGTGTCGTCCGGCACCGGCTCTCCCGGCCGGACGCGGAACCGGCCCATCCCGCCCGGCAACTCGGCATTTCGCCCCACACCCGAGGACGCTACCGGCCACCCCCGACAGTTTCGGATCACCGGGCAGCGCGACGGCGGAAACCCGCCGGAAGGGGTCAGGCCGGACGCGCCACCGCGTGCAGCCGGCCCGCGATGTCCCGCAGGGCCGGCGTCCCCGCCGCGACCCGCTCGAACTCCGCCAGCTCGTCGTCCCGGACGTCGCCGGTGACCAGGTCCGAGATCACCCGGTCGCCCTGCAGCAGCGTGACTTCCAGGCCGGCCGCCTCCAGGCCGGCACGCAGGCCGTCGGCGGAGAAGCGGCGCAGCACCGTGTCGCCCGCGACGACTCCGTCGGCGCTCTCGAGCAGCTGCCGGGCCTCGCCGACCCGGCCGGCCAGCGCGCGGTGGAACGCCACCGCGTGCCGGTTCGCGACCAGCACCGACACCGCGCCACCCGGCGCGACCGCCGTCGCGAGGGCCGTGAGCACCGCGGCCGGGTCGTCGACGATCTCCAGCAGCCCGTGCGCCAGCACCAGGTCGGCCGAGCCGGCCTCGACGTGCCGGCCCAGGGCGTCCGAGTCGTCCGCGACCACCGTGATCAGTTCGGAGACGCCTTCTTCCTCGGCCCGGCGCTGCAGTGTGGCCAGCGCGTTCGGGCTCGGTTCGACGACCGTCACCCGGCAGCCGGCCGCCGCGAACGGCACCGCCCAGCCACCGCTGCCGCCGCCCACGTCGACGACGCGGGGGTGCTCGGCGCCCCGCGCGCGGGCGGCCTTCAGCTCGGCCTCGAGCACCCGGCGGACGGCGCCCGAACCCCGGGCGGCCACGGTCTCCGTCTTCATGTCGCACAGGGTAGTGCCCGCCTCCACCCGCCTCCCGAGCTCCTCCCTTCGAGTGAACGGCCCTTGCCCGGCGGCGCCTTTCCCGCGCACCCGTAGGCTGGAGACCGTGCACACGGTCGCCGTACTCAGCCTCAAGGGAGGCGTCGGCAAGACGACGGTCGCTCTCGGTATCGCGTCCGCCGCTTTGCGTAGGGGCACGCGGACGCTGGTCGTCGACCTCGACCCGCAGGGCAACGCCACCACCTCGCTCGACCCGCCCTTCACCGACGCGACCCTCGCGGACGTGCTCGAGACCCCGACCCGCGAAACGCTGGAGCGCGCGATCGCCCCGAGCGTCTGGAGCGAGGACGTCGACGTCCTCGTCGGCACCGAAGAGCTGGAGCTGCTCAACGACCCGGACGCCGACAGCCAGCGCCTGGCGAACTTCTCTCGCGCGCTCGACGAGCTGCACCGCACGCCGCTGCGCGAAACGCCGTACGAGCTGGTGATCCTCGACTGCCCGCCGTCGCTGGGCCGCCTGACGAAGTCGGCGCTGGTCGCCGCGGACAGCGCCCTGATCGTCACCGAGCCGACGATGTACGCCGTGGCCGGCGCGGGCCGCGCCCTGGAGGCGATCGAGAAGATCCGCAAGGAGCTCAACCCGGACCTGCGGCCGATCGGCGTTCTGGTGAACAAGCTGCGCGTGCGCTCCTACGAGCACCAGTTCCGGATCGCCGAGCTGCGCGAGAACTTCGGCTCGCTGGTCATGCCGACGGCGATCACCGACCGGCTCGCGGTGCAGCAGGCCCAGGGCGCCTGCAGCCCGATCCACGAGTGGCACTCGCCGGGCGCCCAGGAGATCGCGCTGACGTTCAACATGGTGTTGGCGAAGATCCTGCGCTCCAACCGGGCGGGCCGGCACCGCATCGCCGGCGAGGACGCCGAGGGCCCGGACTGGCCCGAAGGCCCGGCCCCGGAGACCCCCGAGGCCCCCGACACGCCCGCCGAGGTGTCCGAATCCGCGGGGTGAGCCGTGCCCGAAGGTGACACCGTCTTCCTGGTCGCCAAGCGCTTCGCGAAGGCGATGGCCGGGAAGACGTTGCTGCGCGGCGAATTCCGCGTGCCGCAGCTGGCCACTGTGGACCTTTCCGGCCGCGAGGTGCTCGGGGTCGGGACGGTGGGCAAGCACCTGTTCACCCGCTTCTCCGGCGATCTGACGCTGCACTCGCACCTGATGATGGACGGGATGTGGGACGTCTACCCGGCCGGCGCCAAGTGGCGGCGGCCCGGCCACCACGCCCGCGTGATCTTCACCGCGGCCGACGTCCAGGTGATCGGCTTCCGCGTCCACGACCTGAAACTCGTGGCCACGAGCAAGGAACACGACCTCGTCGCCCACCTCGGCCCGGACCTGCTCGATCCGGAGTGGACGGAGGAACACGCGGCCCGCGCGGCCGCGGCCTTGGCGGCCGACCCGGCTCGCGAGCTCGGGCTCGCCTTGCTGGACCAGCGGGTCATGGCGGGCGTCGGCAACCTTTACAAGTGCGAAATCGCTTTCCTGCTCGGGGTCACGCCGTGGACGCCGGTGTCCGAAGTGGACGCCGCGCGCACGGTCGCGCTGGCCCGCAGGCTGTTGCTCGCCAACGCCCTCGCCGGGCGCTTCGACCAGAGCACCACCGGCCACCTCGACCGCAACCGCAAGAACTGGGTGTACGAGCGCACCCGCCAGGGCTGCTTCCGCTGCGGCGGCAAGCTCCTGGTCCGCACCCAGGGCCACGACGTCCGGCAGCGGCCGACGTGGTTCTGCCCGAAGGACCAGGCAGGCCCGTACCCCGAGCAGTAAGCTGGGTGACGTGACGACCTTCAAGCTCCCGCTCTACGGGGCCGACGCCGAACGCGGCGACCTCGCTCCCTGAGCCGCGCGCGCTCCTTCCGTCACCTCACCCGAACACCCAGGGAGCTTTGTCATGCCCGGAATCCTCTCCGGGCAGGCGCTGCGCGCGTTCGCGCACGCCCTGCCCAAGGTCGAACTGCACGTCCACCTCGTCGGCTCGGCGAGTCTGCCGACCGTGCTGGAGCTCGCGCGGAGACGTCCCTCCGCCGGCGTCCCCACCGACGAACGCGAACTGGCGGAGTTCTTCACCTTCCGCGACTTCGCCCACTTCCTCACCGTCTACCTCGCGGTGACCTCGCTGGTGCGCGACCGCCACGACGTCCACACGCTCGTGGCGGGCCTGGCCGCGGACCTCGCCGCGCACAACTGCCGCTACGCCGAAGTCACCGTGACGCCGTACAACCACCTGCTCGACGGCGTGTCCGGCGACGACCTGCTGACCGGACTGGAAACCGGCCGGGCCCGCGCCGCCGAACTGGGCGTCGAACTGGCCTGGTGCTTCGACATTCCGGGCGAAAAGGGCCGCCGGGCCGGGCAGGAGACCCTCGTGTTCGCGCTGCGCGAACGCCCCGAAGGCCTGGTGTCGTTCGGGCTCGGCGGCCCGGAGCTCGGCGTCGGGCGGGCGCAGTTCGAGCCGTACTTCACCCGGGCGCGGGAAGCCGGGCTGCACAGCGTCCCGCACGCCGGGGAGACCACCGGGCCGGCCACCATCTGGAGCGCGCTGCACGACCTCGGCGCCGAGCGGATCGGCCACGGCACCAGCTGCGCCGCCGACCCGGCACTGCTCGAACACCTTGCCGCGCACCGGATCCCGCTCGAAGTGTGCCCGACGTCGAACGTGCGGACCGGGCAGGTCGCCGGCATCGCCGCGCACCCGGTGCGGCGCATGCTCGACCACGGCGTCGTCGTGACGCTCAACACCGACGACCCGCCGATGTTCGGCGCCACGCTCACCGGCGAGTACGTCGCCGTCGCCGAGGCGCTGGGCCTCACCGCGGCCGAACTGGGCCGGCTGGCGGAGAACGCCGTCGACGCCTCCTTCCTCGACGAGCAGCGGAAAGCCGTCCTGCGGACCGAGATCACAGAAATGACGTTGCACGGCACGCCGAACTTCACCTAGCGTGGCAGTACACGAGAAAGGAGGTGGTCCTAAGTTGTATTCCAACAGGACTCGTGAGGTGGCTGTCCGCTAGCGGATGGCACGTGGAGGACTTTGAGCAGCGATACAACCGAGCCACCTTCGGCTCATCGCCTGCTTCACGTGGTGCCTGATAGCGAATACCAGGCAGTCACCGTGCCCCCGGGGTTCCCGAGCACCAGTCCGGCTCGGGCTCAGGCGTTTGACGGCGCTTGAGAGCACCCCCGGGGGCCCCTTTATTTCGCTCATTCGTGCAGGTCGTGCCACCCGGCGTAGCAAGACGACCGTCCGGCGATCAGCGTTCCGGTGTTCTGTCCCCCGGACGGCTGAAGCTCGCTAGCCTGGACGCATGCTCAGGCCCGACTACCCGATCACCACGGCGCGGCTGATCCTGCGCCCGTTCACGTCCGGGGACCTCGACGCGCTGAACTCCTTCCAGTCCCGCGCCGATGTCGCCCGCTACCTCTACTGGGGTCCGCGCAGCCGCGCCGAGTCGGCCGCGGCGCTCGCCAAACGGGTGCACAGCTCGACGTTGACGAAGGAAGGGCAGTTCCTGGCCGTGGCGGTCGAGCTGGCCGCGACCGGCCAGCTGATCGGCGACCTGAACCTGGAGTGGCTGAGCAGCGAACACCGCCAGGGTGAGATCGGGTTCGTCTTCCACCCGGACCACCACGGCAAGGGCCTGGCCGCCGAGGCGACCACCGAGCTGCTGCGGCTGGGCTTCGAAGACCTGGGCCTGCACCGCATCATCGGCCGCTGCGACGGCCGGAACACCGCGTCCGCCGCGCTGATGGAACGCCTCGGCATGCGCCGCGAGGCGCACCTCAGGGAAAACGAGATCGTCAAGGGCGAGTGGACCGACGAGCTGATCTACGCGATGCTCGAAGACGAGTGGAAGGACCGCGACTGAGGGCTGGGGTCGCGGGTTCCGGGCGATTTGGCAGCATAGGGGCGTGTTCTTCGACAAGATCGTCCGCCCGGCGCTGTACCGGCTGTCCTACCATGACCCCGAGCTGGTGCACGAGCGCACGATCGGCGTCCTGGCCCGGTTCGGCAAGCTCGCACCTCGCGGCGTTCTTCGCGTCAACGACCCGGTGACCGTGCTGGGCCTGCGGTTCCCCAACCGCGTCGGCCTGGCCGCGGGGATGGACAAGAACGGCCGCGCGCTGCCGGCGTGGGCCGCGCTGGGCTTCGGGTTCGTCGAAGTCGGCACGGTGACGCGGCTCGCCCAGCCGGGCAACCCGAAACCGCGGCTGTTCACCCTGCCCACCAGCGACGCGATCATCAACCGCATGGGCTTCAACAACGACGGCGCGGCCGCACTCGCGGCGAAACTCGCCCGCGACGGCAAGCCGGGCGTCCCGCTGGGGATCAGCATCGGCAAGTCGAAGGTGACGCCGCTCGAAGAAGCCGTCGAGGACTACCGGTTCTCGCTGCGGGCGCTGCACCCGTACGCGGACTACTTCGCGATCAACGTCAGCTCGCCGAACACGCCGGGGCTGCGGCAGCTGCAGGACCGCACCGCGCTCGCCGAACTGCTCGGCGAGCTGCGTTCGACGTCCCTCGAGCTCGCCGGTGGGGCATCGCCGACGCCGGTGCTGGTGAAGGTCGCGCCCGACCTGACCGACGACGCGCTGGCCGAGCTGCTGGAGGTCGCGCTCGAGCACGGCGTCGCCGGGATCATCGCCACGAACACGACGCTGTCCCGCGACGGCGTCACGCCCGCGGAAAGCGGCCTGGCCGGACAGGCGGGAGGGCTGTCCGGCCGGCCGCTGACCACCCGCGCGGCCGAGGTCGTGCGGTTCGTGCACGACCACACCGGCGGGAACCTGCCGATCATCGGCGTGGGCGGGATCCTGGGCCCGGACGACGCGATCCGGCTCGTCGACGCCGGTGCGTCGCTCGTGCAGCTGTACACGGGCTTCGCGCTGCACGGGCCGGGCCTGGTGCGCCGCGTCAGCCGGGGTCTCGCAGCCCGGCGGTAGACGCGAAGCGCACGTACCCGCGCCAGGATTCGTAGCGGTCCAGACCAGGTCCGTCCGCCGTCACGCAGCGGACGGCCAAGGGTGCGGTGCCGTCGTCCAGCACGACGCGGTCGAGCACGAACGGCTCCTTCAGCGTGGCGGCGAACCGCTCGAACGCGGCCGGGGACAGCCGCCAGCGCTCGCCGTCGAGGGCGCTGCTGCCCTCGACGACACCCGGCTGCGGCGGTTCGGTGTCCAACAGCACCATCCGGTAGCCCTCGGTGGTCCGGACCGGTCCGGTGAACCGGGCACCCAGTGCGACGAGGTCGGCGTTGAGCGGCTGGCCACGCAGGTGGGCGCCGAACACGACGACGTCCTCCCCCAGCTCGGGGTAGGGCGTCATCGGCTCGTCCGTGCAGACGGTCGCCAGGTCGAGGGCGATCTGGTCTTCGAACGCGCGCGTCAGGAAGGTGACGCCGAACGGGCGGCGGTCGCCCGGCAGCACCGGGACGGTCACCGCGGCCACGTCGAGGAGGTTCGCGAAAGCCGTGCAGGCGGCCAGGCGGTGGCCCACGCCGGCCGGGTCGGCCAGCGCTTCGGCGATCCCCGGGTGCTCCGGCACGGTCGGCAGGAGCAGGGCGTCGAAGCCGTCGAAACCGCGCTCCGGAAGGGAGATCGGGGTGAGCACGGCGCCGGCCGCGGTCAGCCGGGCGACGACGGTGTCGAGCGCGAGGGTCGCCGCCTCGCCGAGCGGAAGGTCCGACGGGTAGGCGATCCGCGGGTGCTCGCCGGCGCCGAGGCGGACGTCGGCGGGCCAGGAGCGGTCGCCGCCGGTCATCAGCGCGAGCGCGTGGCGGGCCGCGACCAGGCCGCTCGCGTACACGGAGACGTTGTCGGCGGCGGGCAGCAGGCCGCGCGTCGGCTTCACCGCGGCGATGGCGTTCAGCGCGGCCGGGACGGCGCCCCCGGTGCTCAGCGCCAGGTCGACGACGCCGAGCGCGACGGCGACCGCGGCGCCGTTGCCGCCGGCCTTGGTGCGGTCCCAGGCGCCGGAGATCAGGGCGGCGCCGGTCTTGCCGAGCACGACGGCGCCGGCGGCGGTGAGCCGCGCGACGACGGGCGCGCTGGTTTCCGGGACGCCGTGGCCGGAGGGCTGTTTCGCGACGTCGATGAGGTCTTGGACGGCGATGACCGTGCCGGCCAGCGGGAGGTTTTCGCCGGCTTTGACGCGTTCGTCGACGGCCTTGGCGTCGACGAGGACGTCTTCGACGGCGCGCAGGGTGGTCCAGAGTTCGGGGCGGCCGGCCTCGGTGAGGCGTTCGAAGGCCGCGATGACGCGCTGGGAGGCAGTGGGCGGGGTGATCGGCACGGGGTCCGGGTCCGGCGGGAGCGTGTTCACGGGGCGTCCTTTCCTCGGCGGTCGAGAAAGTCCACTGTGTACGGTCGGCGCCGGCGATCCTCAGTGCACGGCGGGCCTCCCGGCGAGTGACACCTCGGCATGCATGACAGAAACGTTAGGGCGCGGACGTTTCCGTAGCCATCAGTTTCCGATTACGCGCGGGTTTCGGCCCCGGAAGGTGAACAGGGGGCGACGCCGGGGTGAAACGCACGATCACGCACGCGCGGTGACGACCAGCCGGTACGCCCGGTCGGCGGCACCCGAACGGCCGAGTCCCCAGCCCAAACGGCCCAGCAAAACCCGAATCCGCGTGATCAGACCCGAAACTCGCGTGATCGGAGCCGGAACTCGCGTGACGGGAGAGGCATCTCGCGTGATCAGCGGGGCATCACGTGTGTCTGGCGGGGCATCACGCGTGTCTGGCGGGGCATCGAGGTAATGCCCCGCTGATCACGGGTAATGCCCCTGGGATCACGCGTGATGCCTCTCGGGACACGCGTGATGCCTCTTTCCGCTCGGGTCAGGAGAGTTCGCGGAGGGCCATGGCGAGGCCGGCCAGGCGGTCGGTGGCGTCGGTGAGGGCCTGCTTGGACGTCACCAGGCCGTCGCCGGCGGCGGCGACCGTGTGGCCGGCCGCGGCGACCAGGCCGCGGTAACCCTCGAGGCCGTCGTCGAGCTGCTCGCGGAGCTTGCGCACCGCCGCGTCGAGGGCCGCCTGCTCGCGGGCGGGCGCCGAGTCGCGGCCGCGCTCGATCGCCTGGATGCGGGCCGCCAGGCCGCGCAGCGCGGCTGCCGCCTCGGTCGCCGTCTGGCGGGCGTCCGCGACCGATACCTCCGAGACCGGCGGCGCCCCCAGCGAAGACGGCACCGAGAGCTGGCGCAGCAGCTCCGTCAGCGAGGCTTCGCACTCGGCGAGGCGTTCCATCGGCTCGCGGGCCGCCGACCGGGCGGGTGGCAGCGGCGGCGGGCCGGCCGGGGCCGCCGGGATCGGGGTGCGCTTGAGTTCACGCAGTTTCATGCCGGACCGGACGCTGAAGGTGCCGAAGATGACGACGCCGGCGAACGCCGTGATCGCCTGGGGCATCATCGCGGCGTGGGTCGGGCTGATCCAGCCCAGCGCGGCCGCCACGGTGACGATGCCGCACAGGATCGTCAGGATGATCCACAGCGTCAGCGCCTTCGACGTCCGGCGCTTGCGGCGTTCGAGCTTCGCGGCCGGGTGGTTCCAGCGATCCCACCTGGCCCGGGCTTCGGCGAACGCCGGGACCTGGCTCGCCATGGACGACAGCGAGGCCGTCATGTCGGGCCGCCGCACCGGCGGCCGCTGCAAGGGGTTGGGGCGGGCGGGCTTCCCGCCGGCCTGGTCGGCCGGCGGGAAGTACTTCTGCACCTTCTGCAGCTTCTCCTGGGCGCGCACCGCGTAGTCGGGCAGCTTCTCGATGTGCTTCTCCAGCTTCGCGCTCAGCTCGCCGAAGTCACGCCGCCTGCCCTGCTGCCCCATGGTGCACGCCCCCTTCGGTGTCGCGTCAGGCCGGGTTCTTGCCCTGCTCGGCCTGCACGCGCGCCTGGATCTCCCGCTGGATGTCGGCCGAGCTGCTGGCCGGCTTCTGGGCCGCCGTCTTGCCGCCGTCGGTCACCTGGGCGACCGACTCACCGCGCATCGACGAGCGGATCTGCTCGAGCCGCGAGTGGCCGGCCAGCTGCGTGGTGGAGGCCTGGACCTCCATCATCCGCCCCTGAACCGAGTTCTGGGCGAGCTCCGCCTGGCCGAGAGCCGTGGTGTAGCGCTTCTCGATCTTGTCGCGGACCTCTTCCAGCGACGGCGTGTTGCCCGGCGCGGCCAGCTGGCTCATCTGGTTCAGCGAAGCGGAGACCTGCTCCTGCATCTTCGCCTGCTCCAGCTGCGAAAGCAGCTTGGTGCGCTCGGCCAGCTTCTGCTGCAGCATCTGCGAGTTGCGCTCGACGGCCTGCTTGGCCTGCGCCGCGGCCTGCAGCGACTGGTCGTGCAGCGTCTTCAGGTCCTCGATGTTCTGCTCGGCCGTGACGAGCTGCGTGGCGAAGCTCTCCGCGGCGTTCTCGAACTCGACGGCCTTCTGCTCGTCACCCTTGGCGCGGGCCTCGTCCGCGAGGACGAGCGCCTGCCGGGTCGAGGCCTGCAGCTTCTCGACGTCGCCGAGCTGCCGGTTGAGCTTCATCTCCAGCTGCCGCTGGTTGCCGATCACGGAGGCGGCCTGCTGCGTCAGCGCCTGGTGGTTGCGCTGCGCCTCCTCGATGGCCTGCTGGATCTGTACCTTCGGGTCGGCGTGCTCGTCGATCTTCGACGAGAACGCCGCCATCATGTACTTCCAGAACTTCACGAACGGGTTGGCCATCTCCTCCGCCTGCCTTCTTGCGTCCCACGGGCCTTAGGTACTCGGGGTGTGGGGCGTCGCTCCCCTGCTGCCTCTTCCAACGCACCAACCCCGGCGTCGGGTTCCATCGTGTCAGGTCGGCCACGTCCGTTCCAGGCGACCCGGCCGAATTCAGGGATGCCCCCGATCACTACCCGTAGACAACGCGGACGGCCCCGGGCGGGTTGCCCGGGGCCGTCGGTCGATCTGCTCTGGACCTACGCGGCGATCGTGGAGGCCAGCTTGGGCTGGCCGATCGTCGTCCGCAAGGTCGTGTTCATCCGCGGTGCCGGGGAAACCCGCAGGTCGGCGAGGTCGTTCCCGATCAGCTCGGACATCAGGCGACCGCCTTCGATGCCCGCCGACGAAGCTTCCGCGCCCCGCTTCTCCCGGGGTGCGCCTTCCACGATCCGCTCGTCGACCGGTGGGACCTCGACGTTGTCGAGGGCCGAAACGTCCGCCGCCACGTTGTGCAGCAGTTCGCCGAGCGGAAGGTCCAGGGCCTGGCAGATGGACGCGAGCAGCTCGCTCGACGCCTCCTTCTGGCCCCGCTCGACCTCCGAGAGGTAGCCGAGGCTGACCCTGGCGGCGCGGGAGATGTCGCGCAGCGTACGACGCTGGTTGGTGCGGGCATGACGGAGCCGATCACCGATCGCCTCACGCAACAGCACGGTCATCACGCGCCTCCCTTCCGAACAAGTACCCCCTACGTTACCCAGAGCGGCGCCCCGGGCGCAGGAGTTGGTGTGCACGTACGCCAAGGGCGAACGCCCGTTTCACGCCAGATGTTCCCCGAGCAGGGCAAACGCCGCCAAGACCGACTCGGTCCTGATCAAATCCCGATCGCCGTCCAAGGCCAGCGTACGGACTGTGCGTGTTCCCGGCCCGGCGAGCCCGACGTGCACCGTGCCCGGATCGACGCCGTCCTGGGCCGACGGACCGGCCACGCCGGTGAGCCCGAGGCCCCAGGTCGCCCCGCACCGGTCGCGGGCGCCCTCGGCCAGCTGGGCGGCCACCTCGGGGTGGACGGCGCCGTGCTCGGCCAGCAGCTCCGCGGAGACGCCGGCCAGGGCGGCCTTCAGCTCGGTGGCGTAGACGACCAGTCCCCCGCGCAGCGCCGCACTCGCCCCCGGCACCCGCGCGAGGGTGGCGCAGACGAGCCCGGCGGTCAGCGACTCGGCCGCCGCAACCGTCTCGCCTCGCGCGGTGAGCGCTCCGATGAGGGCCGCGGCCTGCTCGTCTCCCGCGGCCGGTCGTGAGTGGGAAAGAGGGTTAGAACCCTCCTTTTCACTCACGACCCGGTGACCCGGCGGCCGGCGGCGCGGAGCCGGACCGCGCGGACCAGGTAGTCGACGCCGGTCACGACGGTCAGCACCAGCGCGAGCCCCATCAGCGACCACCGCACCGGGTCCGCCCCGGCCGGCAGCGGCAGCAGGTACGCCACGATCGCGGCGATCTGGGCCATCGTCTTGGCCTTCCCGCCGCGGCTGGCCGGGATCACGCCGTGCCGGATGACCCAGAACCGCAGCAGCGTCACGCCGATTTCGCGGACCGCGATGACGATCGTGACCCACCAGCCCAGCTCGCCCAGCACGCTCAGCCCGACCAGCGCCGCGCCCGTCAGCGCCTTGTCCGCGATCGGGTCGGCGATCTTGCCGAAGTCGGTGATCAGGCCGTACTTGCGGGCCACCCAGCCGTCCAGCTGGTCGGTGGCCGAGGCGATCGCGAACAGCCCGGTCGCGAGCGCCCGCCAGGTCGTGTCGTGGCCGTCGCCGACGAACAGCGCGATCACGAACAGCGGCACCAGGACCAGGCGCGACAGCGTCAGGAGGTTCGCGACGTTGAGCGTCGGGACCGGGGTCGGCTCCGGGACCTGGGCGGGGGCGTCGCGCGCGAGTCCTTCGTCGGCGGCGTCGCTGGGGAGCGCACTCACCGGTCGGCGTCCGGTACCGCGCGGACGATGAGGTCCACGCCCGCCGAGTCCACGACCTCGCAGCGCAGGAAGTCACCGACCTGCGCCTTCTCCGGGGCGTCGAGGATGACGCACTCGCCGTCGACCTCCGGCGCCTGGTGCGCGGCGCGGCCGGTGAGCTCGCCGTCGTCGTCCAGCTCCACCAGGACGTCGACGAAGGTGCCGATCCGGTCCTCGGCGCGCTGCGCGGTCAGCTCCTCGACCAGCGCGGAGATCCGGGTGACGCGCGCGGCGACCTCCTCGGCGGAGAGCTTGCCGTCGAAGGTCTCGGCCTCCGTGCCGTCCTCGTCCGAGTACCCGAAGACGCCCACGGCGTCCAGGCGCGCGCCGGTCAGGAACCGCTCGAGCTCGCTCAGGTCGTGCTCGGTCTCGCCGGGGAACCCGACGATCACGTTGGTGCGGATGCCGGCCTCGGGCGCGTACTCGCGGATCTGCTCGCACAGCGCGAGGAACGAGTCGGTCGAGCCGAACCGGCGCATCCGGCGCAGCACCTGCTCGCTGGAGTGCTGGAACGACAGGTCGAAGTACTCGGCGACGCCCGGCGTGGTCGCGATGGCCTTGACCAGCTGCGGGCGCGTCTCGGCCGGCTGCAGGTAGGAGACTCGGACGCGCTCGATGCCGTCGATGTCCGCCAGGCGCGGCAGCAGGCGCTCCAGCGCGGTGGCGCCGTCGCGGCCGAAGTCCTTGCCGTAGGACGTCGAGTTCTCGCTGACCAGGAACAGCTCCTTGACGCCGTGTTCGGCCAGCCACATCGCCTCGGCGACGATCTCGTCCGGCTGCCGCGAGACGAACGAGCCGCGGAACGACGGGATGGCGCAGAACGAGCAGCGCCGGTCGCAGCCGGAGGCGATCTTCAGCGCGGCCACCGGCGAGTCGTCGAGGCGCGTGCGCAGCACCCGCGGGCCCCAGCCCTTCTGCGCGTGGCCGGGGACCTCGACCGTCTCCGCGGCGGCGGGCCGCTCGACCGGGCTGATCGGCAGCAGCTTGCGGCGGTCGCCCGGGGTGTGCGAGGCGATCTTGCGGCCGGCGACGACGTCGTCGAGCCGGGCCGAGAGGTCGGCGTAGTGGTCGAAGCCCAGCACCGCGTCGGCCTCCGGGAGGCTGTCGGCGAGCTCGTGCCCGTAGCGCTCGGCCATGCAGCCGACCGCGACGACCTTCTTGCCCGTGTCGGACGCGGCGAGCAGCGTGTCGACGGAGTCCTTCTTGGCCGACTCGACGAAGCCGCAGGTGTTGACCACCACGACGTCGGACTCTTCGGGGTCGGCCGCCAGCTCCCAGCCGCCGGCCGCCAGCCGGCCCGCCAGCTCCTCCGAGTCGACCTCGTTGCGGGCGCAGCCCAGGGTCAGGAGGGAGACGCGTCGGGTGGCAGCTGGGTCCGCGGCAGGGGAAGGCACGACGTTCAGGGTAGCCGCCGGTCCCGGGCGGCCCGACGACGGCGTAGCCCCATGGTGTCACCGCGCGTGCCGGGCGATGTGGCAGGGTGGACGATCGTGCCGTCCGACTCGCCCCGCCCGACCGTCCGCCGCGCCCGGATCGCCGACGTCCGCAAGATCAAGGCCCTGGTCGACGCGGACGCGGGCCGCGTCCTGCTGGAGAAGGACCTGGTCACCCTGTACGAGGACGTCCAGGAGTTCTGGGTCGCCGAAGTGGGTGACGAAGTGGTCGGCGCGGCCGCGCTGCACGTGCTCTGGGAGGACCTCGCCGAGCTGCGCACCGTAGTGGTCGACAAGGCCGTCCGCGGTCAGGGCGTCGGGCGCGTGCTGGTCGCCCGGCTGGTGGACGAAGCGCGTGAGCTCGGTCTCAAGCGGCTGTTCGTGCTGACCTTCGAGACCAGTTTCTTCGCCGGGCACGGGTTCGTGGAGATCGACGGCACACCCGTTTCGCAGGAGGTCTACGAGGAGATGCGGCGGTCACACGACACCGGCGTAGCGGAATTCCTCGATCTTCCCTACGCCAAGCCCAATACTCTGGGAAATTCCCGCATGTTGCTCGAACTGTGAGTGAAAACCTCCTTTCGGGCGGTGACGTGCGCCACCGCGCTGCCGGAAGCTGATCGGGCACTCTCCCCTGATCGGCAAGGAAGCACACGATGCGCACGACACTGCGGAACCTGGGGGCCACCGTGACGGTGGCCGTATCTGTCGGCGCGGGCGCCCTGCTGGGCACCGGCACCGCGGCCGCCGTCGACATCCCGGCGGTCACCGACCAGTACCTCTTCAGCACTTCGCTCTCGAACTTCGAGACGATCCGGAACTCCGCGCCCTACAACGGCCAGCTCGACTGGTCGTCCGACGGCTGCTCGTGGGCGCCGGACAACCCGTTCGGCTGGAAGTTCCTGCCCGGCTGCCACCGGCACGACTTCGGTTACCGCAACTACAAGAAGCAGGGCCGGTTCACCTCGGCGAACCGGCTGAAGATCGACGACAACCTGTACACGGACCTGAAGAGCGTCTGCGGGTCGAACATCGCGTGCAAGGGCGCGGCGTGGACGTACTACGAGGCGGTGCGCAAGTTCGGCGGCTGAGCCAGGATGGTGATCATGGAGATCGATCACCTGCTCAGCACGACCCGCGCGGTGCGGCGCAAGCTGGACCTCGACCGCCCGGTCGAGCCGCAAGTCCTCGAGGAGTGCCTGAACCTCGCGCTGCAGGCACCGACACCGGGCAACGTCCAGGCGTGGCGCTGGCTGGTCGTCCGCGACCAGACCGTCAAGGACCGGCTCGGCGTGCTGTTCCGCGAAGTCGGCGAGGCCTACCTCGCCAACCTCGCGCAGCACGCCGAACCGCGGGCGCTGGCGTCCGGGCGGCACCTGATCGACGTCATCGAGCGCGTCCCGGTGTTCGTGATCCCGGTCCTGGCCGGCCGCCCGGCCGGCGACAACGCGACGGACGCGGCCTTCTACGGCGGCATCTTCCCGGCGGTGTGGAACTTCCAGCTGGCGCTGCGCTCACGCGGGCTGGGCTCGACGCTGACGACCTACCACCTGTCCCGCGAGGCGGAAGCCGCCGAAATCCTCGGCATCCCCGACGGCCACACGCAGGCCGGGCTGCTGCCGGTCGCCTACACGACGGTGCCGGACTTCAAGGCCGCCGCGCGCACCCCGCTGTCCGAGGTCGCCTACCTGGACCAGTGGGGCACGCCGCTCAGCTGATCCGGACCGTCGCCTCCCCCGCGTCCTCGCTCACCGCCACCAGCTCGATGCGGCTGCCGGCGAACGACGTCGCCTGGGGGCCGGTGCGCACGCCGCTGTGCAGCTCGGCCGTGGTGCTCTCGCCGTGGCCGGGCTGCTTCAGCAGGAACGCCAGCGTCGCCTCGCCCTGCCAGATGCACTGCATGCCGGGACGGCACCGCGAGTCGGCGACGACCCGCAGGTAGCGCACGGTCAGGTCCTTGCCCTGCACGGCGGCCTCCTGGCCCAGGCGCAGGGTGACGTCCTGCCCCGCCGGAACGCTGACGGTCGACGGCGACGCGGCCGGCCCGGAGACAGCGGGCTGCCCGGCGGCGACCGAGCCCACCGTGACGACGGCGAAGGCGAACAGTCCGGCTAGGAATCGCGGTAGGTCCACGCGCTCAGGACGGAACCGAGCCGCAACGGGTTGCACGCGCTCAGAGAACCTTCTTCACCAGAGCACCGACCCCGGTGGCGGGATTGTGTTCGTGCTCGGTGGTGAGCGCGTGGCCTGGTTCCAGCGCCCGATCAACGGCCGCTTCGACGCCGCTCGCGTAGTCAGCGAAACGCAACGCCGACTTGTCATACTCGGGAACGTGCCTGCGAAGGCGCCTCGCCACCTCCGAGTAACAGGTCAACGGTGCGACGCAAGCCTCGAAGTGGAGCAGGAGCCAGTATTCGAAGCACGGGTTCGAGATCGCCAGGTTGACCCTGACCCGTCGTGCCGTGACGACCGCCTTCGCCACGTCGAACTCGTCCACGTCGACGACGCACCAAACCTCGTCATAGCTGTCCGCGGCGGTGTCCCGCAAGCCGGCGGCGTAACGCACGACCGTCTCGGGATCGGCGGGTTTCGCCTTGACCTTGATCGCCACCGCCGGGTTACGCCTCGATTCCTTGAGGCCTTGGAAGTAAGCCGGCTCGGTCGCTTCCGCGCCGCACACGACCAGCAGGCACGCTCGTGGTTCCCGGAATGCACCACGCCGGCGACCGGCGTTCTCCCGTCTCGTCATCCGTGGCCGACCGCGGCCGTGAAGTCACCCAGTACGGGCACGGCACCGTAGCTGCCCGCCAGGTAGCGCCGTTCCGTGTTCTGATCTTTCCGCGGCTTGAAGTCGGTAAGCGGGTAGAGGTGACTCGCTCCCTCAGCGCCTCGGTCGACGAACCAGATCTGATCCCGTTCGAGTACCTGTTCGCCGAGCATGGTGCCGAGCAAGCTCGTGTCGTGCGTGGTGAAGACGAGCTGAGCGCCCTTGGCGTTGACTTCGCCATTTTGGAAGAGCCCGACGAGTTTCGCCGTCAGGAGCGGATGCAGGCTGGCGTCGATTTCGTCGACGAGCAGGACGAGACCGCCGTCCAGCGCCCTCAGCACCATCGGAAGAAGACCGATCCAATTGCGCGTACCGGACGACTCGTCGCCGAAGTCGAACGGCTCGCGAGCAGACCCGTGCAGGAGTTTGAGTTCGAGATCGAACCGCCCGGAATGGCGGCGGTCCACCACGACCAAGTCCACGATGCCGACGTCCGCCACCCGGAGCAGCGCAACCATCCGTTCCCGGGCCGCCGGATTCCGGCGCAGGTAATCGCCGACCCTCCACTGCACGAAGTCCGCGCCGGGCGACGGGCCGTCGAAGCCACTCGCCAATACACCGGCCTCGAACCACCGGTAGACCGGCATCAGGGGACCGAGTTCGAGGCGGTCGCACACGCTCAAGAACAAGGCGGTCGGACGAATCAGTTCTTCCAGGACCTCGAACTTCGTCTTGGAATCAGCCACCGTGCTGCCGAACTTGATCGCGTCCCGATCGCGCTCGAAGATGACTCGCTTCCGCTTCTCGGGGTAGGCGTACAACCACTCCTCCAGGATTTCGCTGTCCCGCAGGAGAAATCCGTAGGTGTATGGAGTGCCTTCCGCGATCAGTTCGAACACGAAGGTCGATGGCCGCTCCGGCGACTGCGGGTCAAGCCGGAACGGGTCTTGCAGAGCACTCAGGTCGTGCGGGGTCGCGGCATCTCGAAGATGCCTGTTCAGCACCGCCCACCGCACCAGGTCGATCCCCTTGAACAGGTTCGACTTGCCGGAGGCGTTGGCCCCGTAGATGGCGGTCACCGGGACCACTGGGCGCTCGTCCCCCGGCATGGCGGGCATGAGCAGCAGCTCCTGCTCGTCGCGGAACGAGCGGTGATTGCCGAGCCGGAAGCTCCGCAGCATCCTGACCACCTCCCTGACGGTGCTTCGAACCGTTCTGTACCAGTAAACCGCACAGAACGGCTCGAAGCATCTACCAGGGTCTGCTACTCGTCGTCGTCGCTCGTATCGGCGTCCACCGGGCCGCCGCCGCGGATCATGAACAGGACCGACTCCAGTTCCTCCGGCTTGATCAGCACGTCGCGGGCCTTCGAGCCCTCCGACGGGCCCACCACCCCGCGGCTCTCCAGCAGGTCCATCAGCCGGCCCGCCTTGGCGAACCCGACCCGCAGCTTGCGCTGCAGCATCGACGTCGAGCCGAACTGGGACGTCACGATCAGCTCCGCCGCCTGCAGCAGGACGTCGAGGTCGTCGCCGATGTCCGGGTCGATCTCCTTCTTCTCGCCCGCCTTGGCCGCCGTGACGCCGTCCTGGTACTCCGGCTGCGCCTGCTCCTTCGCGTAGTTGACGACCGCGGCGATCTCTTCGTCGCCGACGAACGCACCCTGGATGCGGACCGGCTTGCCCGCCCCCATCGGCAGGTACAGCGCGTCGCCCATGCCGATCAGCTTCTCCGCGCCCGGCTGGTCCAGGATGACCCGCGAGTCGGTCAGCGACGACGTCGCGAACGCCAGCCGCGAGGGCACGTTCGTCTTGATCAGGCCGGTCACGACGTCGACCGACGGCCGCTGCGTGGCCAGGACCAGGTGGATGCCCGCCGCGCGCGCCTTCTGCGTGATGCGGACGATCGCGTCCTCGACGTCGCGCGGGGCAGTCATCATCAGGTCGGCGAGCTCGTCGACGATCGCCATGATGTACGGGTACGGCCGGTACTCGCGCTCGGACCCCGGCGGCGCGGTGATCTCGCCAGAGCGCACCTTCTTGTTGTAGTCGTCGATGTGCCGGACCTTGTTGACCTGCATGTCCTGGTAGCGCTGCTCCATCTCCTCCACCAGCCAGGCCAGCGCGGCGGCCGCCTTCTTCGGCTGGGTGATGATGGGCGTGATCAGGTGCGGAATGCCCTCGTACGGCGTCAGCTCGACCATCTTCGGGTCGATCAGGATCATCCGGCACTCGTCCGGCGTCGAGCGGGCGAGCAGCGACACCAGCATCGAGTTGACGAAGCTCGACTTACCGGAGCCGGTCGAACCGGCGACCAGCAGGTGCGGCATCTTCGTCAGGTTTGCGGTGACGAAGTGGCCCTCGATGTCCTTCCCGAGGCCGATCACCATCGGGTGGTTGTCCTTGACCGTGGTCGGCGCGCGCAGGACGTCGCCAAGGCGGACCATCTCGCGGTCGGAGTTCGGCACCTCGATGCCGACCGCGGACTTGCCCGGGATCGGCGCCAGCAGGCGGACGTTGTCGGTGGCCACCGCGTAGGCGATGTTCTTGGTCAGCGCGGTGATCTTCTCGACCTTCACCCCGGGGCCGAGCTCGACCTCGTAGCGGGTCACCGTCGGGCCGCGCGTGAAGCCGGTGACCTGGGCGTCGACGTTGAACTGCTCCAGCACGCCGGTGATCGCCTCGATCATGGCGTCGTTGGCCTTGCTGCGGGACTTCGGCGCGTCGCCGAGCTTCAGCAGGTCGGGCGGCGGGAGCTGGTAGTCGCCCTCGACCGTGCGGGTGACCGCGAGCGGCGGTTCCGGAGCCTTCTTCGGCTTCTTCTCGGGGACTTCGACGGGTGCGGGCTTGGGCTTGGGCGGCTTGATCGGCGTCGGCGCCTCGGCGAGCATCGCGTCGATGTCCAGCTGCTCGGGGTTGGCGTCGGTGGCCTGCCGCCGCCGCGACGGCTTGCGCAGCCGCGCGGACTTCGGGTCGGCTTCGGTGACGGTGTCCTCGTCGGTGGCGAAGCCCGAGCGCTGCGCCTCGGCCTCGGCGATCTCCTCCTCGTCGAGGCCCCAGTTGCGCAGCCGGTGCGGGATCTCGCGGACCGGCGTGCCGGTGAAGACCAGCACGCCGAAGAACAGGGCGAGGATCAGCAGCGGCACCGCGACCCAGGTGGTGACGCCCATGGTGAGCAGGCCGCCGGAGAACGCGCCGACGATGCCGCCGGCGTACATCCGGCCGTCGTTCGTCTCGGGCAGCGCGGTGAAGATGTGCAGCATCCCGAGCACCGACAGCACGACCATGATCGTGCCGACGACCATCCGCGGCCGCGTCTCCGGGTGCGGCTCGGACCGCATCAGCGCGACGGCGACGACCACCAGCACCAGCGGCAGGGTGACGGCCCCGGCCCCGAGGACGGTCCGGGTGGCGATCTCCACCCCGGCCCCGATCGGGCCGGCCGCCCGCCACCAGACGCCGACGGCCGCGACGATGGCCAGGGCCATCAGCCCCAGCGCGAGCCCGTCACGGCGGTGTTCCGGCTCGAGCTCGCGGGTGCGGCCGACCGTGCGGGCCAGCGTGCCCATGCCCTTGGCCAGCAGGTTCCAGGTCCCGCGGACGCCCTTGCCGAAGATCCCGGGTGTCTTGCGGCGGGCGCGTGGTGCGGGCTTGCGAGCGGCCGGGCGTGACTTCGCGGGTGTACGCGGCTTACGCGCCGCTGCCCCCTTCGCGCCGCTTCCCGTGCTTCTCTTCCTCGTCGCCGACCCAGCCATGCCGTTTACGGTAACCGGCCATCGCGGTTCGTCCCACGCGCCACTCTCGGCCCAGGGTGAACTTCTGCCTCACACCGGCGGTTGAGCGGCCATCCGGGTGAACCGGCCGGGAGGCTCGATGTAGTGAATGACTCATTCCTGGCGTCCGACGCCAGGAATGAGTCATTCACTGCGCCCGGTGCCCAGTGGCGCAAACGGGTGAAAACGGCGTCTGCCATGCTCTGCCCCATGGTCGCGTTGAACTCCGACAACACCGCCCGCCGGGCGCCCGCCATCTGGCGGACGATGCTGAACATCGACCGGGGGCTGGTGAACCTCGTCGGGCGGCTCACGGTCACCGGCCGGGTGCCCGCGCAGCTGCGGGGCAAGCCGCTGCTGATGGCCGCGAACCACATCGGCGTGTTCGACGCCTTCGTGCTGATGGCCGCCTGCAAGCGGATCGGCATCAACCCCCGGTTCATGCTGGCCGGCGGCATCCTCGACGCGCCGGTCATCGGGCCGGCGCTGCGGGTCAGCGGGCACCTGCGGGTCGACCGCAAGCACGCCGGGACCGCCGTGGGGCAGTTCGCCGAGGCCGTCGAGGCGATGAAGACCACGCGCGAGCCGATCATCGTCTACCCGGAGGGCCGGATCAGCCACGACCCGGGCCTGTGGCCGGAGCGCGGCAAGACCGGCGCGGCGCGGCTGGCGCTCGCGGCGGGCGTGCCGGTGATCCCGATCAGCCAGTGGGGCGCGCACGAGGCCGTCTACTGGGGCACCGAGACCGTCACCGGCCCGGCCGACCTGGTCCCGCTGGCCCGCTCCGGGCTGAGCGCCCCGCTGCGCCGCCCGCGGTTCCGCGTGCACTTCGGCGACCCCGTCGACCTGTCGGACATCGACACGCAGCGGCCGGGGGCCGGGGTGCGTGCGCATGCGAAGATCATGCAGGCGATCACCGACGGCCTCGTCCCGCTGCGCCGCGACGAGCTCGACCGGCCCAAGTTCCACGACCCGACCCGGCCGACCGACACGGTCAGCCCTTGGAAGCCGCCGTCCGCACTGTGAGACACGGGCGCGCACACCCTTAAAGTCGGCGACGTGAGCACACGGATACTCGTCGTCTACTACAGCTCGACCGGGAACACCGCCGCCCTGGCCGAGTCGCTCGCCGCGGGCGCGCGCGAGACCGGCGCCGACGTGCGGGTGCGGACGGTGCCGGAAACCGTGGCCGCCGACGCCATCGCGCGCAACCCGTGCTGGCAGGCCTGGGTCGACGCGGGCCCGCACCACGAACTCGCCACGCTCGGCGACCTCGAGTGGGCCGACGGGCTCGCCGTCGGCAGCCCGACCCGGTTCGGCGGCCCGGCCGCCCAGCTCAAGTCCTATTTGGACGGCACGGGTGGCCTGTGGGCGCAGGGAAAGCTGGCGGACAAGGTGGCAACGTCGTTCACGACGGCGTCCACCGCCCACGGCGGCCTCGAGTCGACGCTGCTGGCGATCAACAACGTCTTCTACCACTGGGGCGCGATCGTCGTGCCGCTCGGCTACACCGACCCGCACCTGAAGGAGTCGGGCAACCCGTACGGCGGCTCGTTCGTGTCCCGGAAGTCGGCGGCGCCGGACGACGTCGCGCTCGACGCCCTCCGCCTCCAGGGGCGGCGGCTGGCCACGATCACCACGCACGTGGCGACCGGGCTGAAGCGCGCGGAGTGACGGTCCGGGTGCCGAAGCACCCGGACCCTCCGGATCAGCGCCGAGCCGCGCGGCGGCGCAGCACCCAGGCACCCGCGCCGGTTGCCCCCACGAGGGCGACCGCCCCGCCCACGAGCAGCGGCGTGGCGCCGGACTCGTCGTCGGCCGGGCCACCACCGGTTTGCGGCGCCCCCTGCGGCTTCACCCCGACCTGCGGCGCGGTCTGCGTGGGCTGGGTCGGCTTGGACGGCGCCGGCTTCGTCGACGGGGCCGGCTTGGCGGGCTTCCCGACGGTGAAGGCCCGGATGCCGCCCGGGTGCTCGCCGGGCCCGCCCTCGACGCAGTACATGATGGCTTCGTAGGTCCCCGCCCGCACCCCGGTGAAGGTCAGGGAATAGCTCTTCCCGTCCGCCTTCATGACGTTCCAGCCGAGCGGCTCGTGCCCGTTGTGCGTGCCGTAACCCGCTTCGGCCTGGACACCCTTGGTGACGCACGTCCCCGTGATGGTCACCGTGCTCCCCGAAACGGTGACCTTCATCGTCGTCGGCGTACCCGTCGGCGTTTCCGCGGCCGACGCCACCACCGGCGACAGCACCACGAAACCGGCGGCCACACCCGCGGCAGCAGCAATTACCCGCAACATTGTCTTTCCCCTCCAAGAAATCACCGCACGCGGAATACGTGCGATGCACGGCTGTATCGAGAACTTCGGTTCAGCGCCGGGCAGCGCGGCGGCGCAGCACCCAGGCACCGGCGCCGGTTGCGCCCACGAGAGCAACTGCCCCACCCGCGACGAGCGGCGTGGCGGTGGACTCGTCGTCGGCCGGGCCACCACCGGTCTGCGGCGCACCCTTCGGCTTCACGCCGACCTGCGGCGAGGGGTTCGGCGCCGGCTTGGCGGGCTTCTCGACGGTGAAAGCCCGCATGAGGCCGCCGAAGCCTTCCGTGTGCTCGATGCAGGACAGGTTGGCTCTGTAGCGTCCCGGCCGCACGCCGGTGAACGTGAACGACTGCTTTTTCCCGTCCACCTTCATGACGTGGTAGTCGATGTGCTTCTGCCCCTCGGACAGACCGATACCCACTTCCGCCTTGACCCCACTGTTGACGCACGTCGCCGTGATGGTCACGGTGCTGCCCGACACCGTGACCACCATGGATGTCGGGTCGCCCATCATCCGCGCTTCCCCAGCCGAAGCCGCGACCGGCGACAGCAGCGCCAACCCGGCGGCCACACCCACGACAGCAGAAATCTTCCCCAGCATTTTCCCCTCCAAGGATTCAAAAGAAACTCATTCCCCGCCGGATCAACCGCGGGGCCCCTGTTTCTTGAGACATCCGGAAGACGTCCACCCCCAGACCCGGTTCCCACCCGGACGTAACGAAACGGACTCGGCACCCTCGTGACCCGAGTAACCGGGATAATCGTTTCGGCGGTGACGCCGGGGCACCTACAGTCGCGACGGTGACCACCGAACTCCCCGTCGTCGCGCCGCCCCGAGTTGCCCACCGGGGCCGCGGGACCACCTATGTCCTGCTCGCCGCCCTGTTCTTCAGCACGTCCGGCACGCTCGGCAAGTCCGCGATGTCCGCCGGGATCACGCCGCAGCAGGTGGCCGCGGCGCGGATCGCGCTCGCCGGTGTCGTGCTGCTCGCCGGGGTGGCGCTGGTGGCGCCGCGGAAGCTGCGGGTGCGCCGGGCCGACCTGCCCGTCCTGGCCGGCTACGGCCTGCTCGGCGTGGCCGGCGTGCAGCTGCTCTACTTCGTCGCGGCGGGCCGGCTCCCGGTCGGCATCGCCATCCTGCTGGAGTTCGTCTCGCCGGTGCTCATCGCCTTGTGGGTGCGGTTCGTGCGGCGGCACCGGCTGCCCCGGGCGGTGTGGGGCGGCATCGCGCTGGCCATGGCCGGGCTCGCGCTGGTCGCCCAGGTCTGGGAAGGCGTCACGCTCGACGGGCTCGGCCTGCTGGCCGGCTTCGGCGCGGCGCTGTGCTCGGCCGGGTACTTCCTGCTCGGCGAACGCGCGGTGGCCGGCATCGATCCGCTCGGCCTGGTCACCTGGGGCATGGTGATCGGCGCGCTCGCGATCAGCTTCGTCGCGCCGCCGTGGACGTGGCCCGTCGGGCTGCTCGGCGCGGAAGTCGGGTTCGGTGTCTGGCACCCGCCGGTGTGGCTGCTGCTGACGCTGCTGGTGCTGGTCGCGACGGTTCTCGCCTATGTCTGCGGGACCTCGTCGCTGCGGCACCTGCCCGCGTCGGTGGCGAGCGTGCTCGGCCTGGTCGAACCGGTGATCACGACGGTCGCGGCGTGGCTGCTGCTCGGCGAGCAGCTCGCCTGGCCGCAGCTGCTCGGCTCGGCGATCCTGCTGGCCGGGGCGTACTTCGTGCAGCGGAACTCGGAAGTCATCGCCCGCTGAGCTTGCGCAAATTCTGCACCGGGTGCGGAGCGGGTGCGAAAATTCCGCCACCCACGTCCCCGGGGAGGAAGCACCTTGACCACCAAGTCCGGGCTGCGGCCCGACCTGCGGCAGCGGCACGTCCGGATGATCGCCCTCGGCGGCATCATCGGCGCGAGCCTGTTCATCGGCAGTGGCGCGGTGATCCACACCGTCGGCCCGGCCGCCGTGCTCTCCTACGCCATCGGCGGGCTGCTCGTCGTGCTGGTGATGCGGATGCTGGGCGAGATGGCGACGGCGGCGCCGTCACTGGGCTCGTTCATGGAGTACGCGCGCGACTCGCTCGGCGGCTGGGCGGGCTTCACCATCGGCTGGCTGTACTGGTACTTCTGGGTCGGCGTGGTCGCGTTCGAGGCCGTCGCGGGCGCGAAGATCCTGCAGGGCTGGATCCCCGGCGTCCCGCAGTGGGTGTTCTCGCTGGCGCTGATGCTGCTGCTGACGGCGACGAATCTGGCGTCGGCGCGGTCCTTCGGCGAGACGGAGTTCTGGCTGGCGTCGATCAAGGTCGCCACCATCGTCGTGTTCCTGCTGCTCGGGACGCTGTTCGTGCTTGGCCTTTGGCCGGACGCGCACTTCTCGATGAGCAACATCGGGCTCGACGGCTTCGTCGCGAACGGCCCGTTTTCGGTGGTGCACGGCGTGGTCATCGTGATCTTCTCGTACTTCGGCGCGGAGATCGTCACGATCGCGGCGGCGGAGTCCGACCAGCCGGAGACCGCGGTCCGCAAGGCGACCTCGACGATCGTCTGGCGCGTGATCGTGTTCTACGTCGGTTCGGTCGCGCTGCTGGTGATGATCACCCCGTGGCGCGAGATCCCGAGCGAAACGAGCCCGTTCGCGGCCGCGTTCGGCCGCTTCGGCGTCCCGGCGGCGTCGACGATCGTCTCGGCGGTGGTCCTGACCGCGGCGTTGTCGGTGCTGAATTCGGGGCTGTACACGGCATCCCGGATGTTGTTCGCGCTGCGGCGCCACGGCTGGGCGCCGGGCTGGATCGCGGACACGAACGCGCGCGGCGTGCCGTGGAAGGCGATCCTCGCGTCGACGTCGGTCGGGTACGTGGCGGTGGTGATGAGTTACGTGTCCCCGGACAAGATCTTCTACTTCATCATCAATTCGGCGGGCGCGGTGGCGTTGTTCGTGTACGCCATCATCTGCGGCTCCCAGATCCGGATGCGCCGGCGGCTGGAGGCTTCGGAGCCGGAGAAGCTGAAGCTGCGGATGTGGGGCTATCCGTGGCTGAGCTGGGTGACGTTGGTGCTGACGCTCGTGGTCGTGGCCTCGATGCTGTTCGTCGACGAGGACGCGCGGGCCCAGCTGTACCTGAGCTTGATCAGCCTGGCGGTGATCCTCGGCGTCTACGCCCTCATCCGCCGGCGATCCCGCCGTGCGCCAACCGGCATCACGCGTGATTGAAGGGGCATCATGCGTGATTGAAGGGGCATCGCGCTGATGCCCCGCTGATCACGCGTGATGCCCCTCGGGACACGCGTGATGCCCGGCGGCGCACGGGTTCAGCCGCCGGCGATGCGGGACAGGGCCCCGAAAAAGACGTCCGTGATCTTCGCCGGGTCCGGGGCCACGAAGGCCTGGCCGCCGGTGGCCGCGGTCAGCTGGTCGAGTTCGGCCTTGTCCGCGTCCGGGCCGATGCCCACGCCGATCAGCGGGATCGGGCGGCGCGGGTCCTGGAGCTTCGCCAGCTCGGCCAGCAGGTCCTCGCGGGAAATGCCGTGCGGGTCGTCGTTGCGGCCGTCCGTCATCACGATCACCACGTTCAACCGGCCCGCCTCCCACTCGCGGCGGGCCGTGCGGTACGTGTCGAGGACGCTGTCGTAGAGGCCCGTTCCGCCGTCCGGGGTGGCCTTCACCTGGTCCAGCTTCTCCAGGGCTCCGCTCGCCAGGTGCTGGGCGACCGGGGCCATCGGGAGCAGCTCGCGGTAGTCCTTGTCGCCGTCCAGGCGTGTCGAGAACGCCAGCATGCGCAGCTGGGTCGCCGGCTTGAACAGGTGCATCGCCTTCGCCGCCGCCTGCATCGTCACCTGCATGCGGTTCAGGCCCGTTCCCGGGACCTGAGCGTTCATCGAGCCCGACACGTCGACCAGCACCTGCACCCGCGCGCTGAGGTTGACCCCCGCCCACTGGTTGAGCAGCTCGTCGACGGCCGGCGCGAGCGGGAGGTTCGCCGTCCGGATGCCCTGGGGCTGCACCCGCGGGTCGTCGGAGTGGTTGCGCAGGGCTTGGCCGCCCGCCGCGCGCAGGCCCGTGCTGGCGATCGCGTCCGCTCCGATGTCACCGAGCACCGCGTCGCGGAAGGCCTCGACGATCGGGCGCTGCTGCGGGGTGATCCCGCCCAGCTCCGCGAACGGGTAGTCCAAAGTGGGCACCGCCGCCGAATAGACCGCGACCAGCGGGGGCTTGGGATCCTCGACGTTGTGGCGCAGCAAGGAGTTCTCGGACGCCGGGAACGCCGTCACCGCGGCCGTGCCGCCGCCGTCGCTCGAGCCCGGCAGCCGGGCGATCAGCTCCGTTTCCGCGCCGAGCGTGTTGGCCGAGAACCGCCGCAGCGTCGCCACGTACGCGGCCGACGGCTCGGGCGACGCCGCGACACTGTCCCGCAACCCGAGCAGCGCCAGCGCGCCGACCGCGTCGCGAGCCGGGTCCGGCATCCCCGGCACGGCGCCCGGCGCGGCCAGTACCTCCGCCCAGGTGGGCACCCGCTCCGGCCAGCCGAGGCCCTTGGCGACGTCGGCGGCGACCGCGAGCACCACCGGCGAGCTCGCCACCGACGCCCCGGTTTCGGGGACGTCGGAGGCGCCGAGCTGGTGAGCGCGACGCAGCGCGAGGGTGGAGTCCGGCACCCAGATCTGCGGCCGCGGGCTGCCGTCCGAGATGGCGAGCCGCTCGGCCGCCTGCGTCGCCTCCCGGGTCTGGATCTCGATGCTGCCGCACCCCAGGCCCAGACCGCGCGCGACGAGCGACAGCGCGGGCGCGATGTCCGCGGACGCGGTGACGAGGACCTTCGCGGGCTGCTCGCACGACGGCCGGGCACGCACGGTCGTCACCGTCACCCACGCGGCGGCTCCGAGGACGAGCACGAGACCGGTCGCGACGGCGGGCACGAGCAGCCGGCGTCGTCTACCGTCCGAATGACGTCCCATCGGCGCGGCCTCTCTGCGCGAGGCGGGGTGGGATCAAGGTTATCCCGCGGGAAAGCGGTGTCCAGTGGGCCGGACGGCGTAACAAGCCGAAAGGCCGCACCGAGGGGATTCCCCGGTGCGGCCTTCACGGACGGATCCGGTCTAGACCGGGATGACCGTCGGGACGATCATCGGGCGGCGGCGGTAGGTGTCGGCCACCCAGCGGCCCACGACCCGGCGGACCGCCTGGGCGATCCGGTGCGTGTCGGTGATGCCTTCGGCCTCCGTGCGCGCCAGCTCCATCTCCACCAGCGGCACGACGGCGGCGAGCGCCTTCGGGTCGTCGGAGAAGCCGCGGCCGGACACCGTGGGGCTGCTGACCGCGCGGCCGGTGCTGGAGTCCACCGCGACGCTGATCGAGATGAACCCGCCTTCGCCGAGGACCAGGCGATCCGACAGCGTCGACTCGCCGACGTCACCGACCGACAGGCCGTCGACGTAGACGTGCCCGACCTCGACGCGGCCGGTGCGGGACGCCTTGCCGTCCACGAGGTCCACGACCACGCCGTCCTCGGCGATGACCACGTTCTCCGGCGCGACACCCGTGCGGATCGCCAGCTCGCCGTTCGCGCGCAGGTGCTTCCACTCGCCGTGCACCGGCATGACGTTGCTCGGGCGCACCGCGTTGTACAGGTAGAGCAGCTCCCCCGCCGACGCGTGGCCGGACACGTGCACCTTCGCGTTGCCCTGGTGGACGACGTTCGCACCGAGCCGGGTCAGGCCGTTGACCACGCCGAACACCGCGGTCTCGTTGCCCGGGATCATCGAGCTGGCCAGCACGACCGTGTCGCCCGCGCGGATCGAGATCTGCCGGTGCTCGCCGCGCGCCATCCGCGACAGCGCCGAGAGCGGCTCGCCCTGCGAACCCGTCGAGACGAACAGGACCTTGCTCTCCGGCAGGGTGCTCGCCTGGTCGAGGTCGACGAGCAGGCCGTCCGGCACGTTCAGGAGGCCCAGCTCGGCGGCGATCCCCATGTTGCGGACCATCGAGCGGCCGACGAACGCGATCCGGCGGCCGTGCCGCTCGGCGGCGTCGAGGACCTGCTGGACGCGGTGCACGTGGCTGGCGAAGCAGGCCACGATCACGCGCTGGTCCACCCGCCGGACGACGTCGTCGAGGACCGGGCCGATGTCGCGCTCGGGCATGACGAACCCGGGCACCTCGGCGTTGGTCGAGTCGACGCAGAACAGGTCGACCCCCTCGTCGCCGAGCCGGGAGAAGCCGGCCAGGTCGGTGAGGCGCCCGTCGAGCGGGAGCTGGTCGAGCTTGATGTCGCCGGTGTGCAGGACCACGCCCGCCGGGGTGCGGATCGCCACCGCGAGCGCGTCCGGGATGGAGTGGTTGACCGCGAAGAACTCGAGGTTGAACACGCCGACGTCGCGGCGCTCGCCCTCGCGGACCTGGATCAGGTTCGGCCGCTGCCGGTGCTCCTTGGCCTTGGCCGCGAGCAGGGCGTTGGTGAACTTCGAGCCGTAGATCGGCAGGTCCGGCCGCAGGCGCAGGAGGAACGGGACGGCACCGATGTGGTCCTCGTGCCCGTGGGTGAGCACCAGGCCGTCGATGTCGTCGAGGCGGTCCTCGATCGCGCGGAAGTCGGGCAGGATCAGGTCGACGCCGGGCTGGTCGTCCTCGGGGAAGAGCACCCCGCAGTCGACGATGAGCAGCCGGCCGCCGTACTCGAAGACGGTCATGTTGCGCCCGACCTCGCCGATGCCGCCCAGCGCGACGACGCGCAAGGCTCCCTCGGGCAGTGCGGGCGGGGCGTTGGTGGGGCCTGGACCTGGGGGAAGTGCGCTCACCGAGGCAGGGTCCCAACGCTGGTGTGCGAGGTCGGCGCGACGTAGGCCGCTCGCGAATCTGCTTGTGCCACCCGCTCACCATGCCAGTCCTGAGCCGCCGTGTCGCCCAGCGGCACGCCGCCCTGGGCAAGATCAGCGGCGATCAGGGCCGTCTGCTCGCTGGTCGGGGCGACGATCGGCAGCCGCGGGTCGCCGATGTCGAAGCCGCGCAGCCGCAGCGCCGCCTTGCTGAACGCGACCCCGCCGACCCGCGACATCGCGCGCAGCACCGGCAGCATGCCGCGGTGGTTGGTGCGCGCGGTGGAGGTGTCGCCGTTCTCGTAGGCGTCGATCATCGCGCGGATCCGGCCCGCGACGACGTGACCGATCACACTCACCACGCCGACGCCGCCGACGGAGATCCACGGCAGGTTCAGGCCGTCGTCGCCGGAGTAGTAGGCGAGGTGGGTGTTGGCGATGACCTCGGACCCGGCGATGAGGTCGCCCTTGGCGTCCTTGACCGCGACGATCCGGGGGTGCTCGGCCAGCCGCAGCAGCGTGTCGACCTCGATCGGGACGACCGAGCGCGGCGGGATGTCGTAGAGCAGCACGGGCAGCCCGGTGCTGTCGGCGACCGTGGTGAAGTGCGCGAACAGGCCGGCCTGGCTGGGCCGCGAGTAGTACGGCGTGACGACCAGCAGGCCGTGCGCCCCGGCTTCTTCGGCCTGCTTGGCCTGCTCGATGCTGTGCGCGGTGTTGTTGGTGCCCGCGCCGGCCACGACGGTCGCGCGGTCGCCGACGGCCTCGACCACGGCGCGGATCAGGTCCTGCTTCTCCGCGTCGCTCGTGGTCGGGCTCTCGCCGGTGGTGCCGTTGACCACGAGGCCGTCGTTCCCCAGCTCCACGAGGTGCTCGGCCAGCTCCTGCGCCCGCTTCAGGTCCAGCGCGCCCTCGGCGTCGAACGGGGTGGCCATCGCGGTGAGCACGCGCCCGAACGGCCGTCCGGGCGCTGCGGTAGGTGGGTTGGACATGGAGAGAAGGTACCCCGAGGGTCGGACGAAAACCGCGTCGACCTGGTCACCAGGAGGATTTCCCGGAGTCGGCCGCTCGTCGCGGAACTTCTACTTGACCTTGGTCACGATCGGGGCGGTGATCGGCCCGCCGTCGGCGCGGGCGAGCAGGCAGTAGTACTCCCGCGCGGGTGCCTCGTTCTTGACCGGCGTGGCTTCCCACTCGGCCTGGGTGGGGACGATGGCGCGGTAGGTGAGGTCCGGCCGCCGGGCTTCGGGCACGATCGACGACCGGAACGCGGTCGCGCACGCCGCCTCGGCACTGGCCGTCACTGCGGGCAGGCCCGGATAGGCCGCGATCTTGGCGTCCTCGGAACTCCAGTTCTCCACCGAGAGCAGGTTCCCGATCTCGTAGACCTCCAGCGTGTGGCTCTTGCTGCACTCGCTCGACTTGTTGTCGTCGTCGCTGATGATCGAGCCGTCCTGCACCGTGGTGTTGAAGCACCGGAAGTAGCCGCCGATGTCGGTGCGAAGCTGCCCGCCGACGCCGTAGGTCATGGTCGGCTGCTTCTGCTTGTCCGCGGCGGGCGTCTCGTAGGCCTTGCCCGCGAAGAACCCGCCGATCAAGGCCGCCACGACCAGCACGGCGGCCGCCGCAAGCCACAGCGCGCGGTGGGGCTTCTTCGCGGGCGCCTGCGGCGCCGGAGCACCGAGCATCGCGGTGCCGTGGGGCGGGGTGGGCCGCATGCCCTGCGCCGTGGTCAGCAGGTTCTGGGCCTGGGCCGCGGTCAGCCGCGCGTCGGGGTTGGTGACGAGCAGGCCGAGGATGGCCGCCGCGATCGGGCCCTGGCCGCGGGTCAGGTACGGGATCTCGGTCATGATCGCGTGCAGGGTCGCGGCGGTGGTCGCGCGTTCGAACGGGATCGAGCCTTCGACGGCGAAGAACAGTGTCGCGCCGAGGGACCACAGGTCGGACGCCGGCGTCGCGTCCCGGCCCTCGACGCGCTCCGGCGCCATGAACGCGGGCGAACCGACGATCATGCCGCTGGTGGTCAGCCGCGGGTCGTCGACGGCGTGGGCGATGCCGAAGTCGGTGAGCTTCACGCGGCCGTCCGGCGCGACGAGGATGTTCGCCGGCTTGACGTCCCGGTGCACGATCCCGGCCGCGTGGGCGGCCTGCAGGGCGGCGAGCACCCGCTCCCCCAGCCGGGCGGCCTGGGCGGCGGGCATCGGGCCGCGCTGCCGCACGAGGTCGGCGAGGCTGGGCGCTTCGACGAGCTCCATGACGATGAAGGTGGTCCCGCCATCGGTGACGACGTCGTAGACGGTGACGATCGCGGGATCGTTGAGCCGCCCGCCGGTGCGCACCTCCCGCAGGGCGCGTTCGGAGAAGACGGCGGCCGACTCGGCGTCGGGCAGCCGCAGTTCCTTGACCGCGACCTGCCGCCCGATGACCTGGTCCTGCGCCCGCCACACGACGCCCATGCCGCCCCGGCCGAGTTCGCCGAGCAGGAGATAGCGGCCCGCGACGACCCGCTGACCAGTCGTGATGGGTGCCTGCGGCGGATAGGGCCGGGTCTGTTCGTCGGTCACGGTGCTCCTTTTGGCGGCGGTCGCGCAGATGCTAGTCGGACCGCCGCGGAGCGCCGCGGGTTCCGCGGAATTCGTGCCCCAGACCGGCGTGCTCGAGGGTCGGCTCGCGGACCCTAGGGCTAATTGTCACATTGATGAGGCAGTAAATAAGTGCCACTACACTGAGACAGTTACCCCTAGGGTGCCGGAGGGTGGGTTTCGCCGCGGTAGGGCAGCCAGCGGTAGCCCGGCGCGAAGTCGCTGAACTCGGCGCGCTCGCCCGTCGCGGCCCAGATGTCCTCGGACACGACGAGACCGGGAAAGATCGTCAGGTCCGGCTCCGCCATGAGCTCGTCGTAACTGCGGAACCCGCCGGTCTCGACCCCGGCGAGCGCGTAGCGGTACACCGGCGGCGCGGTCCGCAGCAGCCAGTAGAGCCGGCGCCCGGCCGCCGTCATGGCCGTCGCGTCCTCGGGTGAGCCGATTCCGGACCGGCTGAGACCTTCCGGGGTCACCCCGCACCACCAGCCGGGGCCGTCGGAGAAGACCCGCACCGGCCAGCCGTCGAAGTGCCGGGCGAGGTCGCGGGCGTGGGTCTCGCGCTCCCCGCATTCGGCGTTGAGGGCGAAGATCCAGGCCATGGCCGCGTGTCCCCGTTCCGTGGGTCAACCGGTGACCGTGAGGTAGATGAGCACCAGGTTGAGAGCGATGATGATCGCCGCGATCACCGAGGCCGCGACCGTCGTCGAACGGCGGTTCACGTCCTCCCCCATCAGATCACGGTCGGCCGTCAAGCGGATCAACGGCACCAGCGCGAACGGGATCCCGAACGACAGCACCACCTGCGAAACGACCAGCGCCGCACTGGGATCGGCGCCCAGCGCGAGCACCACGATCGCCGGGGTCAGGGTGACCAGGCGGCGCAGGACCAGCGGAATCCGCTTGTGCAGCAACCCCTGCATGATCATCGCGCCCGCGTACGCGCCCACCGACGTCGACGCCAGGCCCGAGGCCAGCAGGCCGATCGCGAACAGCAGCGCGACGCCCGGGCCGAGCGCCGCGGCGACCGCGCCGTGCGCGCCCTCGATGCTGTCCACGCCCTCCTGGCCCTGGAGGTTCGTCGCGGCCAGCAGCAGCATGCCGAGGTTCACCGCGCCCGCCAGCAACATGGCGAAGCCGACGTCGACCCGGGTCGCGCGCAGCAGGCGGTGGCGCCGGACGCCGTCGGGACGGCCGTGGCGGTCGCGGACCAGGCCCGAGTGCAGGTAGACGGCGTGGGGCATCACCGTCGCGCCGAGCATGGCCGCCGCGATCAGGACGCTGCCCGAGCCGTCGAACTTCGGGATCAGGCCACCCGCCGTCGCCGCGGCCGACGGCGGCTCGACGAACAGGCTCGCCAGGAAGCCGACGGCGATCACCACCAGCAGGCCGGTGACGACCCGCTCGAACGTGCGCTGGCCGCCGCGGTCCTGGACCGCCAGCAGGGTGAGCGACACCGCGCCGGTGATCAAACCGCCCACGATGAGCGGCAGGTCGAACAGCAGGTTGAGGGCGATCGCGCCGCCGACCACCTCGGCCAGGTCGGTGGCGACGGCGACGATCTCCGCCTGCGCCCAGTAGGCCAGCCGCGCGGGCCGGGACAGCCGGGCGCGCAGGGCCTCCGGCAGCGACCGCCCGCTGACCAGCCCCAGCTTCGCCGAGAGGTACTGCACCAGCACGGCCATCAGGTTCGCCGCGACGATCACCCAGACCAGCAGGTAGCCGTAGCGGGCGCCGGCGCTGATGTTGGAGGCGACGTTCCCCGGGTCGACGTAGGCGATGGCGGCGACGAACGCCGGGCCCAGCAGGGCCGATCCGGTGCGCAGGCGGGTCACCAGTCTCGGCCGGACAGCCTCGGTCACAGCCATTGACGCCCACCTCTCGAAAACCGGATGTCGGGGACCCTAAACCGAAGTTTAGGAGCGCCGAACTTTGTTTTTCAAGGGTGACGGCTCCCACCCTCGACCCCGGATACCCGGTTCGACGGCGGTGAAAAGTGCGAAAAAAGTCAGGCGACCTCGTGGCCGGACTCGCGCAGGGCGGCGACCGCGTGGTCGAGGTCGGCGGCGCGGACCAGGATGTGGTCGGTGTCGAACGTCGAAATGGAGAACAGCGCGACCCCGGCCGCGGCCAGCTCCGAGGCCAGCGCGGCGATGATGCCGGTGAGCGTGAACTCCAGCGGGCCGCGGACCGACAGCAGCCGCCAGCCGTCCTCGGCCGCCGTGGCCCCGCCCGGCTCGCGGCCGGCCGGGCAGATCACCGACAGTTCCTGGGGCGTCCGCGTCACCGAAACCAGGCCGTCGCCCGGCTCGAAGAGCTCGGCGGGCACCGCGGCGTCCGCGGGCAGCCGCACGACGGCGTACTCGCCGGGCCGGACATCGATCGCGAGTCGCTTCATCAGGCTTCCAGCACCTTCGGGCTCGTGGCGATTTCGGTGCCGTCCGGCAACGTCGAGATGGTGAAGTCCGCGAACACGTTCGGCGCGGCCTTCTGCAGCTCCCGCAGGCACTCCACGGCCAGCTCGCGGATTTCCACGTCGGCGTGCTCGGTGGCGCGCATGGCGACGAAGTGCCGCCACGCCCGGTAGTTCCCGGTGACGACGATGCGGGTCTCGGTCGCGTTCGGCAGCACGGCGCGGGCGGCCTGGCGGGCCTGCTTGCGCCGCAGGGTCGCGCTCGGGACGTCGGCGAACTTCTCCTCGAGCCCGGTCAGCAGCTCGGTGTAGGCCTCGACGCTCGCCCGGGTCGCGGCGACGAACTTCTCGTGCAGCACCGGGTCGTTCGCGATGATCTCCGGTTCGACGAACTCGGCGTCGCGTTCCGGGACGTACCGCTGCGAGAGCTGGGAGTAGGAGAAGTGCCGGTGCCGGATCAGCTCGTGGGTCAGCGACCGGGAGATACCGGTGATGTAGAAGGTCACCGAACCGTGCTCCAGCACCGAAAGGTGCCCGACGTCGATGATGTGCTCGAGGTAGCCGGCGTTGGTGGCGGTGGCCGGGTTCGGCTTCTTCCACGACTGGTAGCAGGCGCGCCCGGCGAACTCGGCGAGCGCTTCGCCGCCGTCCGCGTCGGTCGACCACGGCACGTCCCCGGGCGGGAAGAACTCGGTCTTCGCGATCAGCTGCACTCGGGGTGACACGGTTCCGGTCACTCGGCACTCCTTCTCCCGGCTCCCGCGCAGCCTAACCGCGTGAGGGCGATCACTCCCGGGGGACACGTGACATCACGCCGTCCTTGACTGACACCACGGATGACGTCATAGTGGTGTCATGGACCTGACGCCGTACATCGCCAACCTTCGCGAGGACCTCGCGAACACGGCTGCCGCCGGGGACGAGCACACCCGGCGGGCGGCCGCGCTGCTGTCCTCCGCGCTCGAGCCCGCCGTCCGCCTGACCCTGATGAACGCCCTCGCCGACCTCGCCGCCGAGGTCACGGCCGCGCTGCCGGGCCAGGTGGTGGACGTCCGGCTCGACGGGCGCGACGTCCGGGTGGTCGTCACCGGCGACGCCGAGGAGACGACGTCACGGGCGACACCACGTGACACCACACCGCCGCCGCCGATCGACGGCGGTGACATCAGCCGGATCACCCTCCGGCTGGTCGAGCAGATCAAGGGCCAGGCCGAACGCGCCGCCGCCGCGCAGGGCGTCTCGCTGAACACCTTCGTTTCGCAGGCGGTCCAGGGGGCGCTGGGCCACGGCGCGCTCGGCGGGGGCGGGAGCCACAAGCACCACGGCAAGGGCGGCGGGAGCGGATCGCACCTGCACGGCTGGGTCGAAGGCTGAGGGGACGAGACGATGAGCGAAGAACAGACCACACCGACCGAAGAGCCGAACGACGAACTGGTCCGGGTCGACGAGTTCGAGACCGACGTCCCGCTGGAGCTCGACCTCAGCGTCACGATCGGCCGCGTCGAGGTCGTCCTCGAGGGCGACTCCGGTGCGCGCGTCGAGCTGCGGCACGACCAGGGCGAGCAGCAGCCGTGGGTGGCGGGGGTCAACAGCCTGCTGTCCTGGGTCGGCGAGCGCTTCGGCGACCAGCTGGGCGTCGACCCGAGTGCCTCCCCCGCCGAGGCGGTGCGGCAGAGCCGGATCGAGAAGCTGGGCAACCGCCTGGTCGTCAGCGCCCCGAAGGCCTGGCAGCTGCGCAACGTCGCCCTCGCGGTGAAGGTGCACGCGCCGGCGGGCTCGCACGTCGAGGTGCGGGCGGGCGCGGCGGACGTCACCGTGACCGGCTCGGCCGGCCGCGTCGACCTGCTGACCGGCTCCGGCGAGGTGAAGCTCGACCGCGCCGACGGCTCGGCCACGATCCGCACCGGCAGCGGCGCGGTCAAGCTCGGCCCGACGCTTGGCGGGCTGCAGCTGCGCAGCGGCAGCGGGCACGTCGAGGCGTCGTCGATCAGCGGGTCCGCGACGCTGGCCACCGGCACCGGTGACGTCTGGCTGGGCGCGGTCTCCGGCGAGGTGATGGCCCGCACGGGCAGCGGCGACCTGTCGGTGGCCGACGCCGCGTCGGGCACGCTCGACCTGATCACCGGCTCCGGCGAGGTTCGCGTCGGCATCCGCGGCGGCACGTCCGCCGAGGTCGACCTGACCTCCAGCAGCGGCCGCGTGTCCAGCGAACTGGACGTGGCCGAGACCGCCCCCGAGGGTGGCGTGAAGCTGAAGGTCCGCGCCCGCACGGGCACCGGCAACGCCGTGGTGACGCGCGCGGCGGGCTGAGTAAGGGGGAAGAACGGGCCGTTCTCGGTAGGGGGTGCCGGGGACGGCCCGTTCGCGCGAAATACCAGAGAAAGCGCGGGTCTTATTCCGCCCGCACTCGTTCAAGGACCGGGCGAACGTCCTCTTCCAGGATCGAGCCGAGGTAGACCGCCGCCACCCGCTGCTGCTTGTCGACGATGAGCGAAACCGGGATGGCCGCCAGCGGGATGCCGCGCAACTGCAGGGCGACCCGGCCGGACGGATCGAAGATCGACGGATAGCCGACGCCGAAGTTGCCGATGAAGTCGGCCGCGTACTGGCGGTTGTCGCGGACGTTGATGCCCAGGACTTCGATGCCCTCGCTCCTGCCCGCGTCCGCGATGGCCTTCAGGGTGTGCGTTTCCGCGCGACACGGCCCGCACCACGCACCCCAGAGGTTGAGCAAGACGACCTTCCCGGCGTGGTCGGACAGGGACACCGTCTCACCGGGGTTCACCACGTTCGGCCCCGACAGCTCGGCCGCCTTCTTGCGTTGCTCGGGCGGGTAGAAGATTTGCGTCTCCCCACCCGGGGAAACGAACTCGAAGGTGTTCTCCTGCGCCACGGCATCCTTGCCCGTGGCACACGAGCTCGCCAGCACGAGCAGGGCGACCGCCGGGACCACCGAGCGAAGCAGAGTGCGGGCCATTCCGGAGTTCACCTCAGCGGACCAGCTTCGCCAGCGGCGCAGCGAGGTCGCCGCGCTCTCCCACCGCCACGCCGGACAGCCCCAGCCACTCCGCCATGTGCTTCAGCTCCGCGGCCAGCTCCGGCAGTACCCGCGCCACGTCGACGCCTTCCTCGGCGAACGCTCCCTGGACCCGCAGCACTCCCGCCGCGCGGTCGGACTTCAGGTCCGCCCGCGCCACCAGCTCACCGTCGAGCAGGAATGGGAACACGTAATACCCGTACACCCGCTTCGGCTCCGGGACGTAGATCTCGATCCGGTAGTGGAACCCGAACAACCGCTCGGTGCGGGCCCGTTCCCAGATCAGCGGGTCGAACGGGCACAGCAGCGCCCGGCCCATCACCGCCCGTGGGGTCCGGGCCGACGTGTGCCGGTAGGCCGGCTGCTTCCAGCCGCGGACCGCGACCGGCTCCAGCTCCCCTGCCTCCACCAGCTCCGCCACCGCCTGGCGGGCCGGGGCCGGGCCGAGGCGGTAGTAGTCGCGCAGGTCGGTCTCCGTCGCCACGCCCAGCGCTCGCGCCGACCGCGAGATCAACCCCCGCGCGCCTTCCTCCGCCGACACGGACCGGGACAGGATCTCCGGCGGGACCACCCGCTCGGTCAGGTCGTAGAGCCGCTCGAAGGAGCGCCGCGTGCCCGTGGTCAGCTGGCCGATGCCGAACAGGTACTCGCAGACGCGCTTGACCTCCGACCGCTCCCACCACGAGCCCGGGCCGCGGCGCTGGGCGTCGGCCTCCACCGCGCGCTCGATGCCGCCCGCGCCGATCGGGCCCAGCTCCTTGACCACCGCCAGGATCTCGTCGACCAGGCCCGGCGACTTCTCGATCAGCGACCCGTAGTGCCGCCACCAGCCGTCGCGCTTGGCGCCCGAGCGGATCAGCGGCCAGTCCTCGATCGGCAGCAGGCTCGCCTCGTGCGCCCACGTCTCCACCAGCATCCGCGGGCGACGCGTCGAGTGCGCCCACGCCGCTTCGTCGAGCAACGCCGGGTCGTACGCGCCCAGCCGCGCGAACACCGGCATGTAGTGGGCCCGGACGGCCACGTTCACCGAGTCCAGCTGCAGCAGCTGGACTCGCGACAACACTCGTTTCAGGTGTTGCCGCGAAGGCAGGCCGGACGGACGCGGGTCGGTGAAGCCCTGTGCGGCCAGGAACGTCTTCCGGGCCGTCGAGACGCTGATCGTTTGCATGGTGAGGTCATGGTGCCACCCACCACCGACAAAAACCGGCGCCCCGATATCTTCAGCGACATGAGCGACGCCGCCGTCCGTCCCGCCGATCTGTCCGACGCCGCGGAGATCGCCCGCATCCAGCGTGAAACCTGGCACGCCGCCTACGAGGACCTGCTCGGCAAGCAGGCCCTCGCGCAACTGGACGCCACCGACCTCGCCGGCACCTGGACCGAAACGATCGACTACCCCGGCAGCCTCGTCTACGTCGCCACCGAAGGCGAGTTCACCGTCGGCTTCTGCGTCGCGGGCCGCGCTCCGGAAGACGAGGTCGCCCAGGCCGACGGGAGCCTGCCCGAGGACGCGGACACGACGGGCCTGATCGCCACCCTGCTCGTCGAGCCGCGGTGGGGCCGCCGGGGCCACGCCGGACGGCTACTCGCGACGGCCGCCGCGGGCCTGCGGGCCGACGGCGCCTCCCGCGGCATCGCCTGGGTCGCCCAGGGCGACCACGCCACCCTCGGCTTCTACCGCCGGGCCGGCTGGAACCCCGACGGCACCGTCCGCACCCTCGACACCGGCGACCGCATGGTCCGCGAGGTCCGCCTCACCGGCACCCTCGACCTGACCCTGAGCTGAGTCGCGGAAGATCACCCACCGCATCACGGCGTACATGAACACGCCCTCGCACGCGCCCGCGACCAGCCGCGAGACGTGGTATTCGACGCCCAGCGCCGTCAGCCCCGCGCCCACACCCAGCAGAAATGCCGCGTAATTGACAGCGATCGCCACGATGTAAAGCCCGAGCTGGATTCCGACGGCGGCGTGGGAATGGAAGTTGAACGTCCGGTTCAGCGCGAAGCTCAGCCCGAACGCGCAGACGTACGCCAGCGTGATCGCCAGCCATACCGGCCAGCCGAGCACGCCGTGGAAGACGGTGAGCAGCCCGAGGTCGACGCCGAAGGTGAACCCGTTGATCAGGCAGAACCCGAGAAACGTCGGCGCCACGATCCGCGACAGACCCAGCGGCAGGAAGCGCACGACGGTCCGGCAGAGGGCGCCGAATCGGTCAGCGGGCGTACGGGGTCGGTCGGCGGCCACCCCGTCAGTGTTCCGGCGGGAGGTGGCCGGAAGCCGTCCGGCAGGTGATCTTCTGGTGCGGACCACCCGCCGAAGACGGGGGCTAACCCCCGTGCGCGGTGATTTCGAACTGATAACTTGGAAGAACGCGAGCGATATTCAGGAGGTGACACGATGAGCTGGATCCTGCTGACGCTGGGCGTCGCGTTCGGTTCGGCCATCGTGCCGCTGATCAACGCCGAGGTGTTCCTGCTGGGCTTGTGCGCGAGCCAGCCCGGGCTGCACTGGCTGTGGCTCGGGGCGGCGGTGGCCGTCGGGCAGATCGCCGGGAAGACGCTGTACTACCTGGCCGCCCGCGGGACGATCAAGCTGCCGAAGCCGCTGCACGACCGGCTGCACCGGGAGCGCCCGCTGACGCCCCGGCGCGTGCGCTGGCAGCTGCGGACGAAACGGGTGCGCGGCTGGGTCGACCGGCTGCGCGAGCGATGCCACCGGCACCCGCACTGGATGGCCGGCACGTACGGGGTGAGCTCCCTGGTGGGGTTGCCCCCGTTCATGGCGACGAGCGTGCTCGCGGGGCTGGTGCGGATGCGCCTGGCGATGTTCTTGACGACGGGCCTCGCCGGAAGGTGGATCCGCTTCAGTTTGATAGCGGCTTCACCTGCGGTCTTCGCGGGGTGGCTCCACCACTGAGAGGAAGGCGGACCAGGCAGCGCGCGAGACGGCGAGCTGGCCGAGGTGACGGGCTTTGGTGTCTCGCACGCCGACGGTCTCGGCGAGCAGCACTTCAACGCACTCGTCTTTCGCGGTATAGCTCGACTTGCGCCAGCTGTACACGTTGCCTCCCACCTATCGCACCACCTCGCGAAGCAGAGCTTGCGAAGCATCTTCAGGCAATGCCTTGCCCAGTAAGAGCTTTACCAGCTTCCGATAGGGCGCGATAGCGTCCAACTCGTTGATGAAGGCGCTGGCGTGGTGATGCTCCAGCAGGACGATCGGCGGGTCGCTCGGGAACTCGTAAAGAGCGAACATGCCGCCCTTGCCAGGGTGATATCCCACATCGGCAGGTACGATCCGCACTGAAATGTTAGATGTAACAGCTAACCGGAGCAGGTGGTCGATCTGGTCGGACATGATGTCCGGATCGCCCACCACCTCGCGGATCGCCAGCTCGGAGATGATGGCTACGAGCCGAACCGACCCGTAGCCGGAAAGAATGCGCTGCCGTTTCAGGCGCGCCACCAAGCGCGCATCCGCTTCCTCCACCTTGATTTCGGAGGCAGCGAGCAAAGCGCGGGCGTAGTCGGGGGTCTGCAACAACCCCGGAATGATCAGCGGGGACCAGTTGGTGATCAGGCTCGCCGAGCGCTCACACTGCATGACCGCGGTGAGCGCCGCGGGCAGGTCCGACGGGTTGGAATCCAGCCAGTTGGGGATCTTCGCGTACTGCACCAAGGCCAAGATCCGGTTGGTCACCACCCGATCCACCCGCAGGTACCCGAGGATCCGGGCCACCTCCTCGATCGGCGGCACCCGGATCCCCAGCTCCCATTGCGACAGCAACCGCGGATCCACTTCCAGGGCCCGGGCCAGCTCGCGCAGCCCGAACTTCCGCGCTTCACGCACCTCACGCAGCGACGCGGACAACGCCCGGCAACCCGGAGAAGACGAAGTCGGTTTCATGCGGCCGATAGTACGAACCGCGCTCATTTCCCGAATGAACGACAACTGTCAGCGAATTGCCACACCCCGGTTCCCAACACCGCGATCGGGAAACGCCGAAAACCCACCGAGCCCGCGCAGCACTCCGCGCGTGGTCGCCGCCGGACCGGCTTGCGCCAGCGCGAACACCGCCACCACGCTCGTCCCGGTCGGGAAGAGCGCCAGCACGCCCGTCAGGTCCGGGCCGTCAGAGCCAGCACGAGCACGGCCGTCGCCACCGCGCGGGCGGGCAGATCCCACCACGGCAGCCGCACCGGCCCGGCCAGCCCGAGCGCCACCCACACCGGCACCGGCGCGAAGGACAAAGCCAAATCCAGCGCCAGGCAGACGAGCCAGCCGACCACCAGTGCGTCCACCCAGCCGCGGGCCCGGGACACGCGCACGAACACCAACGGTGAACGCGGCCAGCGACCACCAGCCCCAGCAGCGACGCCGTCGCCGCCCGGGCGACGAACGCCGGGCCGTGCCCCACGTAGGTGATCAGCAGGATCGGGCCCCGCAACGACCGGCAGCGTTCTCTTCGGAGGGGCTCCCAGCAGGCCCGTCAGGCCGGGCGCCCAGCGCCGTCCGGCCGGCGACGAGCCGACCACCAGCAGCGTCCAGCCTGCCAGAGCAGGGCACTTTCACGTGAAAGTGCCCGTCTCAGCGGTCGGCGGCCTCCAGCTCGACGGCCTTTTTCATCGTCTCGCGGGCCCGGCGCCGGTCGCCGGCGATGTCGTAGGCGTACGCGAGCTTGTACCAGACCCGCCAGTTCCCTTGGTCGGCCTCGACCTCCGCGCGGCGCTGCTCGAACCACGCGTCGGCCGCTTCGCGATCGACGCGGCCCGAGGGGCGGCGCGGGAGGTCGGAGACGTCCGGGAGCGCGCCCTCCGCGTCCAAACGGCGGGACAGTCGCTGGATCTGCAGGCCGTTGCGCCAGGTCACCACCACGACCCAGATGCCCAGCACCGGCAGCAGCAGGACGCCCGCACCCAGCGCGATCCCGGCCCCGGTGCCCGTCTTGAACAGGGCGAACGCCCGGTCCGCCAGCAGGAACAGGTAGACGATCAGCGCCGCCGTCAGCAGCAGCGCCACATTGCGGGCCTTCACAGGTCGAGGACGTTTTCCAGGCCGACCGTCAGGCCGGGGCGCTTCAGCACCTCGCGCACGCCGAGCAGCACACCCGGCATGAAGGACGTCCGGTCGAGGGAGTCGTGGCGGATCGTCAGGGTCTCCCCCTCGCCGCCGAACAGGATCTCCTCGTGCGCGACCAGGCCCGGCAGGCGGACCGAGTGCACGCGGACCTGCTCGACCGTGGCGCCGCGGGCGCCGTCGAACTCGTCCGTCGTCGCGTCCGGACCCGGCGTCACGCCCGCTTCCGCGCGCGCGGCGGCGATCATCCGCGCGGTGTGGGCGGCGGTGCCCGAGGGCGCGTCGGCCTTGCGGTTGTGGTGCAGCTCGATGATCTCGGCCGAGGCGTAGAACTTGGCCGCCTGGGCCGCGAACCGCATCGCCAGCACCGCGCCGAGCGCGAAGTTCGGCGCGACCAGCACCCCGAGCGAGGGCTTCGGCTCCAGCAGCGCACGCAGCTCGGCCAAGCGTGACTCGCTGAAGCCGGTGGTGCCGACGACCGCGTGGATGTCGTGCTCGACCAGGTACTGCAGGTTGCCCATGACGGCTTCGGGGTGGGTGAAGTCGACGACCACCTGGACGTCGGCGAGCGCCGCGAAGTCGTCGCCCGCGTCCAGGGCCGCCACGAGCTTCAGGTCCGACGCGCCCTCGACGGCGTTCACCACCGTCGCGCCCATCCGGCCGCGCGCACCGAGCACACCGACGTTGATGGTCATGAAGCGATCACCTCGTGCAGGTCGTCAGGAAGGTCGTCGGCGTGAGCGTACGGGCCGACGACCGCCGCCGCCGAGACGCCACCGGGCCGGGCGAACAAAGTGCGAGCGAGCGCACACACGTCGTCCGTCGTGACCGCGTCGATGCGGGCGATCGTGTCGTCGACGCCCAGGTAGCGGCCGTAGTTCAACTCGTTCTTGCCGATCCGCGACATCCGCGACGACGTGTCCTCCAGGCCCAGCACCAGCCCGCCGCGCAGCTGGCCCTTGGCGCGGGCCACCTCGGCGTCGGTGAGGCCGTCGACGCCGACCTTGTCGAGCACCTCGCGGATGACGCCGGCGACGTCGCCGAGCTTCTCCGGCTGGCAACCCGCGTACACGGCCATGTGCCCGGTGTCGGCGTAGCTCGCGACCGACGAGTACACCTGGTACGCCAGCCCGCGCTGCTCCCGGATCTCCTGGAACAGCCGCGAGCTCATCCCGCCGCCGAGGGCCGCGTTGAGCACCGACAGCGCGAAGCGGCGGTCGTCGTGGCGGGACAGCGACCGCAGGCCGAGCATGACGTGCGCCTGCTCGGTGTCGTCGGTGTGCAGGGCCAGCTTCGGCGGGGTCTTGATCCGGGCGCGGCCCTCGCGGGGGGCGATCGGTGTCGCGGTGCCGGCCAGGCGCTCGCCGAGGGCCTTGCGGACCAGGCGCAGCACCTGGTTGTGGTCGATGTTCCCGGCCACCGACAGGACCATCCGCGGCAGCGTGTAGCGGCGCTTGTAGAAGTTCCGCAGGGCGGCCGGGGACATCTCGATGATCGACTTCTCGGTGCCGAGCACCGGGCGGCCGAGGGGGTGGTCGCCGAGGATGGCCGTCACGAACGTCTCGTGCAGGAGGTCCTCGGGGTCGTCGTCGCGCATCGAAATCTCTTCGAGGACGACGCTGCGTTCCATGTCCATGTCGCGGTCGGTGCACAGCGCGTCGAAGACGACGTCGGTGACCAGGTCCACGGCGAGCGGGAGGTCGGCGTCGAGCACCTGCGCGTAGTAGCAGGTGTGTTCCTTCGCCGTGAAGGCGTTGAACTCGCCGCCGACCGCGTCGATCTCCTCGGCGATCTGCGTGGCGTCGCGGTGTTTCGTGCCCTTGAACAGCAGGTGCTCGAGGTAGTGCGCGGCACCGGCGACGGCCACCGGCTCGTCGCGGGAGCCGATGGCGACCCACAGCCCGACCGTGGCCGAGCGCGACGCGGGGACGTGCTCGGTGATCACGCGCAGGCCGCCGGGCAGGACGCTGCGCTTGACGACCGCACCGTCCGAAGTGGACTCCAGCGTGCGGGTGGTGCCGACGGGCTGCTCGTGCCCGGAAACCTGCCGTGCCATGGGTTCCTTACTCACGATGCCGCGAAGGCCCCCTACCGCCGGGGTCGTGAGTGGTAAGGAGGGTTCTAACCCGCTTTACCACTCACGACCGCCACCGCGGTCAGGAGGCCTTCGGCGGAACTGGTGTTACTTGGCGTCGGCCTTCTCGGCGTCGGCCTTGGGCGCGTCACCCTCGGCGGGCTTGGCGTCGTCTTCCTTGACCACGATGAGGCTGATCTTGCCGCGGTTGTCGATGTCGGCGATCTCGACGCGGAGCTTGTCGCCCACGTTGACCACGTCCTCGACCTTGGCGATCCGCTTGCCGTTGCCCAGCTTCGAGATGTGCACCAGGCCGTCCTTGCCCGGCAGCAGCGAGACGAACGCGCCGAACGCGGCCGTCTTCACCACGGTGCCGAGGAAGCGCTCGCCGACCTTGGGCAGCTGCGGGTTGGCGATGGCGTTGATCTTGTCGATCGCCGCCTCCGCCGACGGGCCGTCGGCTGCGCCCACGTAGATCGTGCCGTCGTCCTCGATGGAGATGTCGGCGCCGGTCTCCTCGGTGATCGAGTTGATCATCTTGCCCTTCGGGCCGATGACCTCGCCGATCTTGTCGACCGGGATCTTCACGGAGGTGACGCGCGGCGCGAACGGGCTCATCTCGTCCGGGCCGTCGATCGCCTCGGCGATGACCTCGAGGATGGTGCTGCGGGCGTCCTTCGCCTGCTTCAGCGCGGCCGCGAGGACCTCCGACGGGATGCCGTCGAGCTTCGTGTCGAGCTGCAGCGCGGTGATGATGTCCTTGGTGCCGGCGACCTTGAAGTCCATGTCGCCCAGGGCGTCCTCGGCGCCGAGGATGTCGGTGAGCGCCACGTACCGCGTCTCGCCGTCGACCTCGTCGGACACCAGGCCCATCGCGATGCCCGCGACCGGCGCCTTCAGCGGCACCCCGGCGTTGTACAGCGCCATGGTGGACGCGCAGACCGAGCCCATCGACGTCGAGCCGTTGGAGCCCAGCGCCTCGGAGACCTGGCGGATCGCGTACGGGAACTCGTCGCGCTTCGGCAGCACCGGCACCAGGGCGCGCTCGGCGAGCATGCCGTGGCCGATTTCGCGGCGCTTCGGCGAACCGACGCGGCCGGTCTCACCGGTGGAGAAGGGCGGGAAGTTGTAGTGGTGCAGGTAGCGCTTGGTCGTCTCCGGCGAAAGGGAGTCGATCTGCTGCTCCATGCGCAGCATGTTCAGCGTGGTGACGCCCAGGATCTGGGTTTCGCCGCGCTCGAACAGCGCCGAGCCGTGCGCCCGCGGGATCACCGCGACCTCGGCCGAGAGCGACCGGATGTCGGTGAGGCCACGGCCGTCCATCCGGATCTTCTCCGTGAGGACGCGCTGGCGCATGATCTTCTTCGTCAGGGCCTTGAACGCCCCGCCGATCTCCTTGTCGCGGCCCTCGAAGGCCTCGCCCTCGCCCAGGCCGATCTTCTCGATCACGGCGGCCTTGACCTCGTCGGTCGCGGCGTCGCGGTCCTGCTTGCCGGCGATCTGCAGCGCGCGGGCCAGGTCATCGGTCGCGATGGCGGCGACGGCCTCGTAGACGTCCGGCTGGTAGGCCGGGTAGACCGGGAACTCGCCGGTCGGCTTGGCGGCGTCGGCGGCCAGGCGCTGCTGCGCCTCGCACAGGACCTTGATGAACGGCTTGGCGGCCTCGAGGCCCTCGGCGACCGAGGTCTCGTCGGGCGCCTTGCCGCCGGCGGCGATCAGGTCGAGCGTGTGCTCGGTGCCCTCGGCCTCGACCATCATGATCGCGACGTCGTCACCGACGATGCGGCCGGCGACGACCATGTTGAAGGTCGCCTTCTCCAGCTGGGTCCAGGTCGGGAACGCGACCCACTGGTCCTCGATCAGGGCGACGCGCACGCCGCCGACCGGGCCGGAGAACGGCAGGCCGGCGATCTGGGTCGACGCCGACGCGGCGTTGATGGCCAGCACGTCGTACGGGTCGTCCGGGTTGAGGCTCTGGACGGTGATGACGACCTGGATCTCGTTGCGGAGACCGTCGGCGAACGACGGGCGCAGCGGGCGGTCGATCAGGCGGGCGGTGAGGATCGCGTCGGTCGACGGGCGGCCCTCGCGGCGGAAGAACGCGCCCGGGATGCGGCCCGCGGCGTACATGCGCTCTTCGACGTCGACGGTCAGCGGGAAGAAGTCGAAGTGCTCCTTCGGGTGCTTCGAGGCGGTCGTCGCCGAGAGCAGCATGGTCTCTTCGTCGAGGTACGCGACCACGGCGCCGGCGGCCTGGCGGGCCAGCCTGCCGGTCTCGAAGCGGACGGTGCGGGTGCCGAACCGGCCGTTGTCGATGACGGCTTCGGTCTCGTGCACGGTGACTCCGGTGGAGTCGGTCATAGATTGTTCTCCTCTTTGGTTCCTTCGTACGACGCGAGTCTCCCACCCTGGGACCCGTTTCGCCTGAGGACGCTCGAGGAATGAGGCCGGTCTTCGATCGAAGCCCCCGGGACGCTTCCCGGAAGCCACTACCGAGGACCGGCGGACGGACCCTCGTGCGCGCTCGCGCCGTGTTCTGTGGCGAGGGGGAGCGACCTCGTGGTCACTCCCCCTCGGGTAAAGCTATCGGCGCAGGCCGAGGCGCTGGATCAGCGCACGGTAACGCTCGATGTCCACCTTCATCACGTAGTTCAGCAGCCGGCGGCGACGGCCGACCAGCAGCAGGAGCCCGCGACGCGAGTGGTGGTCGTGCTTGTGAGCCTTGAGGTGCTCGGTGAGGCCGACGATGCGCTTGGTGAGCAGCGCCACCTGGGCCTCGGGGGATCCGGTGTCCGAGTCGTGCACGCCGTACTCGGCCAGGATCGACTTCTTCTCTTCGGTGGACAGCGCCACTTGTGTTGCTCCTCGAAATAATCAGTGCCGTGCGGCCCCGGACGCCGGATGCACGCCGGGAAGACGGTCACGGCCGCCACGGACTGCAGCCGGACCCGGTCGTTGAGGTTACCAGCCCGCTGAACTGCCTGTTCAGCCGCGGTCCAGCTCGAAGGCGCGGGCCACGGAGTACCGGGGACCGCCCCGCTCGCGCTCGCTGGTCATCAGCACCACTTCGGTGGCCCGCCAGCTCCGGCTGGTGAAGCTCTGGAGGCTCTCGGTCCAACGCGCGGCGAGCCCCGGTTCTTCCCGGGGGAACCGCGCGAGCGTCAGGTGCGCCCGGTACGGCCTCGGTTCGGCGTCGGCGCCCGCGGCGTTCGCGAGCGGTGTCAGCTCCGGTCCGACGGCAGTCAACCACAGCACCCCGGGGAACGTCGCGGCCTTTTCCAGCCGGACGTCGACGCCCCCGCGCCCGGCCAGCCGCTCGCCCAGCCAGGCGGCGCGGGTTCCGACGTCGTCCGGCCCGTAGTAGGCGAGGGTGATGTGCCAGCGCTCCGGCGGTTCCCAGCGCAGGCCTGATCGTGGGTCGCCCAGGGCCGCGGCGATCTCCTCGACGACGTCCTCCGGCGGGAGCAGCGCGCTGAACAGGACCGGCATCAGGCGCTGTTGCCCGCCCGGCGCAGCAGGTCGGCGATGGCCGGGAAGTCGTCGTCGAGGCGCTTGGCGGCCTCGCCCAGGTCCTCGTCCTCGGCCAGGTCGCGCAGGTAGGCGAGGACTTTCTGGTCTTCGTTGACCACCGGGATGTTGTCGCGGCCGACGGTGGGGCGGGAGTCGCGGACGTCCTCCATCGCGGCCAGCATCGCGTCGCGGTTGCCGGCGGCGACCTCGGGCACCAGGATCTTGCGCTCGAGCATGATCATCCTGGCCAACACGACCGGGTTGCCGATCTTCGCGCGCCGCCCGCTCATCACCTGGCTGAGCATGGGGGCGCTGATGCCGAGGACCTCGGCCAGGAACGCCTGCGAAACGTCGAACGCGACGACGAGCCGGCGCACGCGGTCACCGAGCGGCTCCCCGTACCACTCGCGCTGCAACGCGATGTTCCGCTGGACGATCTTGTGGTCCTCCACCAGCTCCCCTTTTTCTTCGCGCGCACCGTCCGTGAGCATCTTGCCATCGCTGCCCGGTTCGTGGACGCGGAATCCCCTATTCGTCCCCGGTCAGGGCGTCCGGGGGCAGTTCGAGTGCCTTCCTGGTCTCCACCACGTCGTCGTCGATCTGCGCGACCAGCCCGGCCGAGTCGGCGAACCGCACCTGGTCCCGCAGCCGCGTGACGAAGTCGATGGCCACGTGCTGGCCGTAGAAGTCCTCGTCGACGTCGAGGACGAAGGCCTCCACGGTCCGCTCGCGCCCGGAGAACGTCGGGTTGGTGCCCACCGAGACCGCCGCGCGCAGCCGGCGCCGGGGGTCGGCCGAACGGGTGAACCACGCGCTGTAGACACCGTCGGCCGGGACGGCGGCGAACCGCGGGGTGGACAGGTTCGCCGTCGGGTAGCCGAGCTCGTGACCCCGGCCGTCGCCGCGGACGACGATGCCTTCGAGGCGGTGCGGGCGGCCGAGCGCCTCGGCGGCGGCGACCACGTCACCGGCGTCGATGCACGACCGGACGTAGGTGCTGGAGAAGGTGATCGCCGACTGGTCCTCTTCGGACAGTTCCTTGCCCTGCAGCTCGGCACCGAACGCGGCGAAGCCGAACCGGCGGCCGAGGGTGCGCAGCATGGCGACGTCGCCGGCCGCCTTGGCACCGAAGGTGAAGTTGTCGCCGACGATCACCGCGGCCGCGTGCAGCCGGTCGACCAGCACCTCGTGCACGAACTCCTCCGGCTGCAGCCGGGACAGCTCGAGGGTGAACGGCAGCACGCAGAAGACGTCGACACCCAGGCTTTCGACGATCTCGGCCTTGCGCCGCAACGTCGTCAGCTGCGCCGGGTGGCTGCCCGGGCGCAGCACCTCCGACGGGTGCGGGTCGAACGTCAGCATCACGCTCGGCAGGCCGCGCTCGGCCGCCGCCGCCACCGTACGGCTGATCAGCTCCTGGTGCCCGCGGTGGACACCGTCGAACACGCCGATGGTGACCACGCACCGGCCCCAGCTGCCGGGAAGGTCCCCCAGCCCACGCCACCGAAGCACGTCAGACTCCCGTCTCTCGAGCCCACCCTAGGCGGGCAGCAACACGACCACCGCGCGGGACACGCCTTGTTCGTCGGCGGCCAGGGCGAGCACCCGGCCGTCGGGACCGAAGAGCCCGTACGTGCCTTCGACACCGGCCGCCGGGATGCGCTGGCCGTGGCGGACCGCTTTCGCCGTGGCGGCGTCGAGGTCGCGGCGCGGGAACGCGGCGGCGACGGCGGCGTCGAGGTCGAGGCTCAGTTCGGGCTGTTCTTCGAGCTGGTCGAGCGTCCTCGCCTTGGCCAGGGTGAACGGGCCGACCGTGGTGCGGCGGAGGGCCTTCAGGTGGCCGCCGACGCCGAGGTCCGCTCCCAGGTCGCGGGCCAGCGCGCGGACGTAGGTGCCCGAGGAGCACTCGACGACGGCGTCGACCTCGACGTGGTCCTCCTCGTGGCGGACGGCGAGGACGTCGAAGCGGTAGACGGTGACCGGGCGGGCCGGGATGACGACGTCCTCGCCGGCGCGGACGCGGGCGTAGGCGCGCTTGCCGTCGATCTTGACCGCGCTGACCGCGCTGGGCACCTGCTGGATGTCGCCGGTGAGCTTCTCGACGCCTTGGGCGATGTCCTCGTCGGTGACTTTTTCCGTCTCGGCTTGGCTCAGCACTTCGCCTTCGGCGTCGTCGGTGGTGGTGCTGCTGCCGAGGCTGAGGGTGGCCAGGTAGGTCTTGCGGTCCAGGGCGAGGTGGCCGAGCAGCTTGGTGGCGCGTTCGATGCCGAGCACGAGGACGCCGGTCGCCATCGGGTCGAGCGTGCCGGCGTGCCCGACCTTGCGGGTCCCCATGATCCGGCGGGCGCGCGCGACGACGTCGTGCGACGTCATGCCGGCGGGCTTGTCGACGATGAGGAGGCCGGGGGGCGGCGCGGGGCGGCGGGGCGGTTTGGGGCTCGACACGCGGCAACCCTAGCGGCCGCTGATCGTGGACCGGATGACGGTCACTTTCACGTGAAAGTGCCGCTTTCCCGTGAAAGTGGGCGGTCCGGGCCACGATGGAGGCGTGACGGAGATCGAAGTCCGGGCCGCCCGGCCCGCCGAGCTGGAAGCGGTCGCCGCGCTGCGGTGGCGCTGGGTGGCCGAGCGCGACGGCCTGCCCGACGCGGGCCGCGAGGCGTTCGTCCGCGAATTCGCCGCCTGGGCGCGGGAGAACGCGGCCAGCCACCGCTGCCTGGTCCTGGTGTGCGGTGACCAGGTGCTCGGGATGGCGTTCCTGGCCATCACCCCGCGCGTGCCGACACCGGCTGCGCCGTCGCGGGCCGCCGGGGACGTGCAGAGCGTGTACGTCGTGCCGGAAGCGCGTGACGGCGGCCTCGGCGGACAGCTGATCGAGGGCGTCCTGCGGCTGGCCGGGGAGCTGGGCCTGGAGCGGGTCACCGTGCACTCGTCGCCGCGGGCCGTGCCCGCCTACGAGCGGCGCGGGTTCGCGGTGGCGCCGGAACTCCTGCAGGCACCGATCAGGCGGCCACGATCGGCGTCTCCGGCAGTGCCGCGTCCCAGCGACGGCGGGTGATCCGGACCGGCAGCTCCTCGCCGCGGGCCTCGGCGAGGAACAGGTGGGTGCGGGTGCGGCGCCACCACACGAGCATCCGGACCGTGCCGAAGGCCAGCACGGCGACCAGGGCCAGCAGCGCCAGCCGGAAGTTGCCGCCGGTGACCTGGAGGAGAACGCCGACCGCCAGCGCGGCGATCGTCGTCGCCACGAAGCCGCCGACGTTGACCACGCCCGTCGCCGTGCCGACGCGGGTGAGCGGGTTGTAGTCGCGGGCCAGCGCGAAGCCGATCATCGAGGCCGGGCCGCCGAGGGCGAGGAAGGCGAACGCGGGCACCAGCACCGGCAGGGGCACCTGGCCCGGCCAGCCCAGCAGCACCGCCCAGACCAGCGCGGCCCCGCCGATGTAGCCGCCGACCAGCGGCATCCGCAGCGACGGGCGGCGGCCGATCAGGCCGCCGAGGGCCGGGCCGCCGGCCATCGAGCCGAAGACGAACACGGTGAGCAGCGCGCTCGCCGTCGCCTTCGACTGGCCTTGGCCCTGGACCAGCCAGGGGACGCCCCAGAGCAGCGTCAGGGCGTTCGGGGCGAACATCGTGCTGAAGTGGACCCAGAAACCCAGGCGCGTCCCCGGCGTCCGCCAGGCCTCGGCGACCTGGCCGGCAAGCTCGCGGGGGCGGACTTCTTCGCGGGCGGGCGGCTGTTCGCCCGCCGGGACGTCGCGGACCCGCAGGGCCACGACGGCGGTGTAGAGGACCGTGATGGCGCCGACGGCCAGGAAGGTGGGCGTCCAGCCGGCGCCGTCGAGGACCAGGGCCAGCGGGACGGTGGCGGCGAGGTTGCCGATGTAGCCGACGGCCGCGGTGAACGACGTCAGCAGCGCGTACTGCCGGCCCGGGAAGTGGGCCGCGACCAGGCGCAGGACGCTGACGAAGGTGAGCGCGTCGCCGAGGCCGAGGACGCCGCGGGCGAGCAGGCCGAGGCCGTAGGAGTGGGCGACGCCGAGCAGGAGCTGGCCGGCGCCGAGGATCAGCACGGCGGCGGTGAGGACGCGGCGGGGGCCGTAGCGGTCGACCAGGACGCCGGTCGGGATCTGCATCGCGGCGTACACACCGACCTGCAGGACGGTGAAGGTGCCGAGCGCGGCCGCACCGACGCCGAAGCGCTCGGCGGCCTGCAGCCCGGCGACCCCGAAGGACGTCCGGTGGAAGACGGCGAGGAGGTAGACGGTGACGGCGGCGAGCCAGATCAGCCAGGACCGGGCGGTGGCGCGGCCGGTGGCGGGCACAGGTTCCTCCAGGGGTGGGCGGTTCGGGGCGCAGGACGCCCACGCTGCCGTACCTACTACTTGTAGCGCCTAAGCAACCAAGAACCATAGCCACGACCCGCGTGGCTTTCCCCACAGGTAACCCCCATCACCCGTGCTTGAGCGGGCATCACACGTGCTTGGAGGGGCATCACGCGTGATTGAGGGGGCATCGGGCTGATGCCCCTCCGAGCACGCGTGATGCCCGCCGGATCACGCGTGATGCCCCTCCGGACACGTGCGAGGCCGGTTTGCGCACGTCAGGTGGGGCGGGTGGCGCCGGTGACGGCCCAGTTTCCGGAGCGCCAGCGGGCCAGGACCGCGGCCAGGCGGAGGAGCATGAAGAGGGACAGGCCGGTCCAGATGCCCGTGAGGCCCCAGCCGAAGCCGAGCGAGGCCCAGATCAGCGGGAGAAAGCCGAGGGCGGCGCTGCCGAGCGTCGCGTTGCGGAGGAAGGCCGCGTCGCCCGCGCCCAAGAGGACGCCGTCCAGGGCGAAGACCACGCCCGCGATCGGCTGCAGGGCCACGAAGAACCACCACGCGTGCGGGATCTCGGCGAGCACGCCCGGGTCGGACGTGAACGCGTGCGGCAGCACCCACGACAGCGCCGCGAACAGCACGCACAGGAAGCACCCCAGCAGCAGCCCGTACCCGGTGATCTGCGACGCCACCCCGCGCGCCTGCCGGGCCGAGTTCGCCCCCAGCGCCGCCCCCACCAGCGACTGCGCGGCGATCGCCACCGAGTCCAGCACCAGTGCCAGGAACGTCCACAGCTGCAGCACCACCTGGTGCGCGCCGACCGCTTCGGTGGACGTCCGGGCCGCGACGGCCGCCGCCGAGACGAAGCACGCCTGGAAGGCCAGGCTGCGCAGCACCAGGTCGCGGCCGAGGCCGAGCTGGGCGCGCATCACCGTGAAGTCCGGCCGCAAACCCACCTTCTCGCGCACCAGCGCCAGGATGAACAGCGACGCCGAGATCACCTGCGCCGCGACGTTCGCGATCGCCGAACCCTCCAGGCCCAGCCCCGCCCAGTAGACGAGGACCGGGCACAGCACGGCCGAGATCCCGTTGCCCGCCAGCACGTACCGCAACGGCTTCGCGGCGTCCTGCACTCCGCGCATCCAGCCGTTGCCGGCCATGGTGACCAGGATCAGCGGCGCGCCGAACAACGCGATCCGCAGCCAGGACACGGCGGCCGAGGCGATCTCGTCGCTCCCCGAAAGGACCCGCGCGATCGGCCAGGCCAGCAGCTGCCCCGCGGCCAGCACGACGAGCCCGACGAACACCGCCAGCCACGTCGCCTGCACGCCTTCGCGCACCGCGTCGGCCCGGCGGCCGGCGCCGTGCAGCCGGGCGGTGCGGGACGTCGTGCCGTAGGACAAGAACGTCAACTGGCTCGACACCTGGGCCAGCACGACGCCGCCGAGCGCGAGCCCGGCCAGCGACAAGGCATCGAGGTGACCGACCACGGCGGTGTCGACCAGCACGTACAGCGGCTCGGCGGCCAGCACCCCCAGCGCGGGCACGGCCAAGCCCAGCACGCGCTTCGCCGGGACCCGCTCGATCTCCTCCACGTTCGCCACGATCCGGACTCTAACCGCCGCCACCGACAGTTCCGGCCGTCGGGAACCTTGTTCGGCGCGGAGCTCGCGAGGAAGCGGGTCCAGGCACACGCGATCGCGCAGTCGCCGGCGCGCGGAGACCGACCACCGGCGGGGCGTGCGGAGGTCGAGCAGCAGCCGGTCGGCCGCGGCGGCCGGGAAGGCGCGAGAGCGCGACCGAATGCAGTGAATGACTCATTCCTTGCGTCGGACGCCAGGAATGAGTCATTCACTGCACCGGGACCGGCGCGCTACAGCAGGGGCGCCCGCTCCAAAGCCGCGCGCAGCCCCGCGACGACCTCGTCGGCCGGGCCCGCGATCGTGCAGCCCGCGGCCTGCCGGTGGCCGCCGCCGCCGAACTCGGCCGCCACCGCCGAGACGTCGATCCCGGTGGAACGCAACGAGATCTGCCACTGCTCCGGGTGCGCCGGGTCCTGTTTGAGCACCGCCGCGACGGCCGCCTCGCGCACCGAACGGACGACGTCGACGACCGACTCGACCTCCTCGCCGCGGACCGTGCGCGCGGCTTCGACGGAAACCACCGCGTGCACGAAACCCCGGCCCTGCGCGGCTTCCGGCTCCAGCCGCGCCTCGCGCAGCACGGACGAGAGCATCGGCAGCCAGGCGAACGGGCGCTCGTCGACGATCCGGCGCACGATCACCTCCGGGTCGGCCCCCGCTTCCAGCAGCCGGGCCGCCATCCGGTGCGTGTCCGGGCTCGCCCGGCGGAACCCGCTCGTGTCGGTGACGATCCCCGCGTAGAGCCCGCGGGCGATCGGCTCGTCCAGCTCCGCGCCCAGTGCCTCCAGGACGCGGAACACGAGGACCGCGCTGGCCTCGGCGTGCTCGTCCACGACGTGGCAGGTGCCGTAGAAGGTGTTGGTCGCGTGGTGGTCGATCACCAGCACCGCGCCGGCGAGCTCGACGCGCCCGGCGAGCCGGCCGAGCCGCTTCGGCGTCGGCGTGTCGACGCACACCAGCAGCTCCTCGGAGTCCGGGAGTGCGTCCGGGTGGGTGAGCAGGCCGTCCTCGTCGAGCCACCGCAGCGTCTCCGGGGCCTCGTCGGGCTCGCCGAAGGAGACGCGCACGCGGGCGCCGCGCTGCCGCAGCGCCCGGCCGAGGGCCAGTGCGCTGCCCAGCGCGTCCGCGTCCGGCCGCACGTGGCCGAGGATCGTCACGTCGCCGGCCGACGCGAGCAGGGCCGCCGCGTCCCGGATGTGCTGCACCGAAGGAGGGGTCACGGTGCGTCACGCTACGCTCTGCGGGATGCCTGAGTACGCGATGCTGGTCTACCCCTCGGCCAACCGGGTCTACGCCGCCTCCTCCCCCGCGCTGCTGCGCGCCGAGCTGGCGGTGTTCGGCGCGGCCCTGGCGGCCGAGCTGTCCGCCATCGAGGAGGTCGAGCTCGGCGGCGTCGGCTACGTGCGCTTCACCAGCTCGGCACCCCTCGGCGAGCGCGACCTCGCGCTGCTGTCCAACCTCTCGTCGCTGTATGCCCTGTTCGAGCTGGGTGACGGCGTCCTCCGTCCGGTGCGCGTGACACCGCTGGCCAAGGCCGATTCGGACCTGCTGACCATCCAGAAGTACGCGGGCAAGACCAACGAGCTGTTCACCAAGCTGCTGGTGAACGTGACACTGCTGGCGACCGCGGACCCGTTCTCGGACCGGCCGAAGTACCTGCTCGACCCGCTCTGCGGCCGCGGCACCACGCTGAACCAGGCGATGATGTACGGCCTGCACGCGACCGGCCTGGACGTCGACGCCAAGGACTTCGAGGCCTACGAGGCGTTCATCAAGACGTGGCTGCGGAACAAGCGCGTGAAGCACACCGCCGAGTCGGGCCAGCTGCGGCGCAACAAGGTCCGGCTCGGCCGTCGCCTCGACATCGAGTACGCACTGGACAAGGAAGCGTACAAAGCGGGTGACACGCGCAAGCTCACCTACTTCAACGCCGACACGCTCACGACCGACGAGGTGCTGCGGGCGAACTCCTGCGACGTGATCGTCACCGACGCCCCGTACGGCGTGCAGCACGGCAGCCACCGCGAAGCCGGGTTGCAGCGGAGCCCGCGCGACCTGCTCGCGGCGGCCGTCCCGGTGTGGACGCGGGTGCTGAAACCCGGTGGGGCGCTCGGCATTTCGTGGAACACCACCGTGCTGCCGCGGGAAGAGCTGGTCGAGGTGCTCCGGAAGGCCGGGCTCGACGTGCGCGAAGGCGGGCCGTGGGAGGAGTTCGCCCACCGCGTCGACCAGGCCATCCTGCGTGACCTGGTCGTCGCCGTGAAACCCGCGTCCTGAGTCGACAAAGCGCTACGCGGTGAGCTCGGGCTTCACCGGCGCCTGCCCGTTCGCTTCCGGTGCTGCCGCCGGAGCCGGAGCGGGCGGCGTGCTCAGGCCGCGCTTCACCGAGTCCAGAATGGACAGTCCCTGGCCGACCAGGCCGGCGGCCATCTCGCCGAGGCCGTCGGCGCCGTTGAGGATGTTCACGTTCGCCCCCGACAGGCCCCGCCCGGCTTCCTTGACGATCTGCGGCAGCTGGTCGATGAGCATCCGGTCGAGCGCGACCCGGTTGTGCGACGCCGCCGCCTCCGCCTGGATGCGCATCTTCTCCGCCTCGGCGACGGCCAGGATGCGGATCCGCTCGGCCTCGGCGTCGGCGGGCTTGATGACCTCGGCCACCAGCTGCTGCTGCCGCAGTCCGGCTTCCCGCTGGGCCAGCTCGGTGCGCGCGTCGATGACCTCCTGCTGCGCCTTCGCCTGGGCGAGCGGACCGGCCTGGGCGGCCTGCGCCTGTGCCGCCTCGACCTCGGCGCGGTACCGCGCCTGCACGATCGACGTCTGCCGGGCGTACTCGGCCTGCGTCCGCTGCGACTCCTGCTCGGCCTCCGCCGCGGTCTTGTTCGCCACGGCCTGGGCGATCTGCGCGTCCCGCTGGATGGCGGCGTTGTGCGGTGCGGCCATCGCGGCGATGTAGCCGAGCTTCATGTCGTCGATCGACTGGATCTGCAGGGCGTCGACGGTGAGCCCGATCTTCGCCATCTCCACCGCGGAGCCGTCCAGCACCTCGGTGGCGAGCTTCTGCCGCTCGGTGATGATCTCCTCGACGGTCATCGACCCGATGATGGACCGCAGGTGCCCGGCGAAGATCCGGCCGGTCAGCACGGACATCTGGTCCTGGTCGGAGAGGAACCGCTGGCCGGCGTTGACGATGCTCTCGGTGTCGTTGCCGACCTTGAACGCGATCACCGCCCGGACCGTGAGGGCGATGGCCTGCTTCGTCACGCACACTTCGGTCACTTCCGCCTCGCACATGGCGAGCGTGAGGAACCGGACTTTCCGGAAGACCGGCATGACGAAGGCACCGTGGCCGGTGACGACCCGGAACGGCGACGCGCCCTTGCTGTTCTTGCCCCCGGAGATCAGCATCGCCTCGTTGGGAGCAGGCACGCGATAACCGAACATCGGCTGTCCTTTGGAAAGCACTAAGAAGCGGGATCCGAGGCGTCCCACGCCACGACGTCGACCGTGCGCCGTCCCCGGGTTTCCACGACCAGGACGGTCGTGCCCTTCGGCAGCTCCGTGTCGGACCAGGCAAGGAAGGTTTCCAGGCCTCCCCTGATCCTGATCAGCACCTCCCCGGGGCCCCGCTGCCCGCGGGTGCCGACCAGGAGGACTCCGGTGCGGCCGGACGGGGAAAGGTCGGAGTGCACGGGTGCCGACCTCCCCTCGGTGGCCGTCTCGGTGCGGGGCGAACCCCCGCCCGTCCCATTGTGCTCCCGCCGGGCGCACCCGGTGGGCACTGTGAGGTTCCGATCAGGCGGGCAACCGGGCGAGCCGCCCGGGCGTACAGCCGTCGCTATACTCGCCGACTGTGACCGTCGAGCAACGTCCCCTGCGCGCGGACGCCCGGCGCAACCGCGAGGCGCTGGTCGCGGCGGCGCGGGAAGTGTTCGGCGCCAAGGGGGTCGACGCCCCGCTCGACGAGATCGCCCGGCGCGCCGAAGTGGCGATCGGCACCCTCTACAACCGGTTCCCGACACGGGCGGACCTCGTCGAAGCCGCGTTCCTGCCGACGCTGGAAGAGGCGCAGGCCGTGCTGGAGGAGGCCCTCGCGTGCGAGGACCCGTGGGACGGTTTCGTCCTGTTCCTCGAACGTTCGGTGCTGATGCAGGTCTCCGACCGCGGCTTCACCGAGGTGTGCTCGCGGACGTTCGACCCGGGATCGGGTCTGGAGAAAGCCAAGCAGGCCAACGGTTCCCGGATGCACCGGATCATCACGCGCGCCCAGGAGGCCGGTGCGCTGCGGAAGGACTTCCGGGGAACCGACCTGCCGATCGTGTTCGCGGCGGCGACCGCCACCCCGGACTGGCGGCGCGCGCTCGGCATCGTCCTCGACGGCCTGCGCGCGCGATGACCTGGCTCGCCGACACCGCCACCTCCTACGACACGGTGGCTGCGAGCTACGCGGACTTCGTCTCGGACGCGCTGGAGAAGCAGCCGTACATGCGGGCGGCCCTGGCGTTGTTCGCCGCGGAGGTCGACGGGCCCGCGGTGGACGTCGGCTGCGGCCCGGGGCACTTCACCGCGCACCTGGCTTCGCTCGGGGTCGACGCGTCGGGCGTCGACCTGTCCCCGGGCATGGTCGACCTGGCCCGGCGAACCCACCCGGAGCTGCGGTTCGAGGTGGGGTCGATGACGGACCTCCCGCTGCCGGACGCGTCGGTAGCCGGGGTGCTGGCGTTCTGGTCGCTCATCCACGTCCCGGACGACGCGGTGCCGGCCGCGCTGGGCCACTTCCACCGCGTCCTGCGGCCGGGTGGCCTGCTGGTGATCGGCTACCACGTCGGCGCGGGCACCCGGCTGAAGACCCAGGGCTACGGCCACCCGATGCGGGTCCACGTCCACCTGCGTCAGCCGTGGTGGCTGGCGCGGCGGGTGCGGGAGGCCGGGTTCACGGTCGAGGCGGAGTGGTCGCTCGACCCGGAAAACCCGGTGTCGCAGGCGATCCTGTTCGCCCGGCGCGGCTAGGAGCCGGTCGCGCAGAGCCGCCGGTCCGTGACGATGCATGCCTGACGGTCTCGCGGCCGCGCAGCGTTACGCCGATCAGGTGATGCGAGGTATCCGCGTCAACCGGCGGTCGCAGGTGGGCGTGTCGGTTCCGCAATGTGACAAGTGCGAACCGAGGGAGAAGCCGATCGCTCGCGCCCCGCGCGCCGGCTGCGCACAGTTCGCGCTCGGCAATTCAATGGACTGAGACATATCGGATGTTCCAAGAATGGAGAGATTCAGTGACGAGCCGACTTCGGACGTGGTCCACCTTCATCGTCGGCATCGCTGCCGCCGTCTTGACGGTCCTACCACCGGCAGTGGCGGCCGCCGACACACCGCCGTCAGGGTGCGGCTTTCACAAGGTCGGCGGGACCCGGGCGCTCGCCTACTTCAACAACTGCAGCATATATGCCGTAAAGATCCACGTGGACGTCGTCTTGGACCCTGACCGAGAGTTCTGCGTGTCAGCGAAGAACGATTACCGATTGGGAACGTACGGGACAATTCTTCCCGGGCGGATCCAGAATGCATGGTCGCTTTACGTTTGTTGATTTGACACGATCTCAAGCAGACAAGAAAGGATGCCTGAATTGCTCACGATTCGAACAGGTGGAAAACTGGCGGCAGCTGTCGCCGCCGCGGCGCTGGTGCTGACCGGTGCCGAGGCCGGGGTAGCGCTGGCTGACACGCCACCCTCAGGGTGCGGCTTCCACGTCAAGGATCCCGGGAACCCCGTCTACTCGAGTGCATGGTTCAACAACTGTTCGTACTATCCGACGTTGGTGCACGTCGACGTGTCCCTTGCCAGGGACCGGAATGTCTGCATCGCGCGCAAGTCGGACACCTTCTTGGGAGAGTACGGCTCTGGCATCGGGGAAGTCCGCAACGCGTGGAGCATCGGCACGTGCGGTGCCGCATAGACGAACCTGTCGCCGACCGTCGGGGCCGCGGACGGTTGTGTCACACGATCAAAGGCACAACCGTCCGCGGCCTGACTGATCACGCGCGGCCATGGCCGTGCTGGAGTACCCCATGATGGACTTCATGGTCCGCTCGGGGACCTCCTGCAGCAGGAGTACTGTCGCGGCGGTATGGCGGGCGTCGTGAAGCCGCGCCCCGCGAGCCGGCCCGGCGTGAGCAGGAGCCGCATCGGCAGGCCTCGCCCGTCGACAGCGAGGGAACCTGGGTGCTCAGCCGCTAGGCGAAGGCCTGCTCGGCGAAGCTGAGGCCGCCGCGCTGCGCCATGGTCAAGACCTGCCGGTCGACGTGCTGTGGTGGTGTGCGCAGGTACTGCCGGAAGCCGCGGGCCCGGAACCTGAGGTCGAACTCGTGCCCTTCGAGGTGCCATCCCGGGTACGGGCGGTCGTCCGGTGGCGCCAGCCGGTGGAGGTCCGAGAGCTCCAAGCCGCCGTGCAGGGGGCCGAGCTCGCCGGTGATGTCCCAGGCTTCGTCGAAGACCAGGGTCGCCGGGGCGATCCAGAACGTGAAGTGCTTCTCGCCCCGGGCGGGATCGACCCAGCGGACGATGTAGTCGAGGTCCAGCACCAGCCGGCCCGGCAGCGGGTCGTCGTCCTCCAGGACGCTGAGCGCGTGGATGTGGCTGTCGTGCCAGCCCATCTGCGGGAAGTCGGCGTCGGTCCAGACGGCCTTGGACACCTCGGTCACGACAGGCGCTCCCCCACGAACTTCACGATCTCCGGTAGTACGCCTTGCCAGTATTCGTCATCGTGGCCGCCCGGCGAGAAGCGGGACACCTCCGGCGAAACCGCCTTCACCAGCCGCCGGTCGGCGGCCAGGAACGGGTCCGACTCGCCGCACCACACGCCCAAGCCGCCGGGGCGGAGCTCGGCCGTGTGCCGCAGGGGTTCCGCGTCGCGCCAATTCGCCTCGTCCGCGAACACCTTGCGGCTGCGGGCGTCCGGCCAGCTGACGAACAGCGCCGCGCTCGCCGTGGCCACCGCCTTCAGCTCCGGGTGGGCGCGGGCGAACCGCAGGGCGCCGAAGCCGCCCATCGAAATGCCGAACACCGCCGACGGGGGGCGCAGGTCGCGGGCCGTCAGCCAGCCCGGGACTTCGTCGACCAGCATGCGCTGCGGGTCGTCGGCACCGCCGGTTCTCACCCAGTAGTGGTCGCCGTCGAGGGCCGCGATCGCGAACGGCGGCGTTCCGGCGCGGACCGCCGCCGTGAGCACCGCCGGGACCCCCAGGGAGAGGAACGTCCGGGCCCGGGCGCCGCGGCCGTGCAGGGCCAGGCACACCGGCAGGCCCCCGGCCGGGACGCCTTCGGGCGTGATCAGCACCAGGTCGACGTCGGTGCCGCGGGCCGCCGAGGGCATGCGCTGGACCGTCACCGGGTCACGCGGCGCGACCGGCCGGGTGGGTGCCGGCACCGGGGGCGGTCCGGGCGGGGGTTCGGCAGCCGAGCAGCCCGCCAGCAGCGCCAGTGCGCTGCCGGCGAGCAGACCGCGGCGGGAGAGCACGGGTCAGCCCCGGCTCTCCTCCTCCGCGAGCTCGTCGTCTTCGGCGTCTTCGGTCTCGCGAGGCGCCTTGTACGGGTCGGCGTCGCCCGCGTGCTGGGCGCCGGTCGCGCGGCGGGCGACCTCGGCGTCGGCCTCGCGGGCCTTGGCCAGCAGGTCCTCGATGCGCTTCGACTCCTCGGGAATCGTGTCCGCGACGAAGGTCAGCGTCGGCGTGTAGCGGACGCCGGTGCCCTGCCCGACCTTCGTGCGCAGCACCCCGCGCGCCGATTCGAGCGCCGCCGCCGCACCGGCGAAGTCCGGGACGGAGTCCAGCTTCTCGCCGAGGACCGTGTAGTACACCGTCGCGTCGTGCAGGTCGCCGGTGACCTTCGTGTCCGTGATGGTCACGTAGTCCAGCCGGGGGTCCTTGACCTCGTGCTCGATCGCCGACGCGACGATCTGCGAGATCCGCTTGGCGAGCTTGCGAGCCCGAGCAGGATCGGCCATGTCGTTCTCCTAGGAAGATCTAATCATCGGGGCCGAGCAACCGGCGGCGGGCGGCGAGCAGTTCGAACTCCGGCCGGCTCGCCACGTACCGCTCACACGAGTCGAGCACGTCCCGGACGTGCTCGCCACCTTCGGCGACCACGGCCACCCCGATGAGGGTCCGGCGGTGCAGGTCGGTGTGCCCGGCTTCGGCCACCGACACGGCGAAGCGCTTGCGCACCTCGGCCAGCACCGGACGGACCACGGATCGCTTCTGCTTCAGCGAATGGACGTCACCGAGCAGGATGTCGAGCTCGAGAGCTCCGACGAACATAGGCAAATTTTGGGGTGGTGTCGTAGGGATGGGAACCCCGGGTGTGCGGCGGTAAGCCGCACACCCGGGGACACAGGCATTACGCCCGCGGCTTCTCGCGCTGCTCGTACGTCTCGATCACGTCGTCGACCTTGATGTCGCCGTACGAACCGAGCGTCAGACCGCACTCGTAGCCCTCACGGACCTCGACCACGTCGTCCTTGAACCGCCGCAGCGAGCTGATCGGCAGGTTCTCCGCGACGACCGTGCCGTCGCGCAGGAGACGGGCCCGGGCGTTGCGCCGGATCTCGCCGGACATGACCAGGCAACCCGCGATCGTGCCGATCTTGGAGGACTTGAAGACCTCGCGGACCTCCGCGCGGCCCAGCTCGACCTCTTCGTACTCCGGCTTGAGCATGCCCTTGAGGGCCTGCTCGATCTCGTCGATCGCCTGGTAGATGACCGTGTAGTACCGGACGTCGACGCCCTCGCGGGTGGCCCGCTCGGTCGCCTTGCCCTGGGCGCGGACGTTGAACCCGAGGACGATCGCGTCGGACGCGGTCGCCAGGTCGATGTCCGACTCGGTCACGCCACCGACACCGCGGTGGACCACGTTCAGCTCGACCTCGTCGCCGACGTCCAGCTGGAGCAGCGAGGCTTCGAGGGCCTCGACCGTACCCGAGTTGTCACCCTTGATGATCAGGTTGAGGCTGTTCGTCTCCTTCAAGGCGGAGTCGAGGTCCTCGAGGCTGACCCGCTTGCGGCGCGACGCGTTGAGCGCGTTGCGCGTGCGAGCCGACCGGCGCTCGGCGATCTGCCGGGCGACGCGGTCCTCGTCGACCACCAGGAAGGTGTCGCCCGCGCCCGGCACCGACGTGAAGCCGATGACCTGGACGGGCCGCGACGGCAGCGCCTCGGTGACGTCGACGTTGTGCTCGTCGACCATCCGGCGGACGCGGCCGTAGGCGTCACCCGCCACGACCGAGTCACCGACGCGCAGCGTGCCGCGCTGGACCAGGACGGTGGCCACCGGGCCGCGGCCGCGGTCGAGGTGCGCCTCGATCGCGACACCCTGGGCCTCCATGTCCGGGTTGGCCCGGAGGTCCAGAGCGGCGTCGGCGGTCAGCAGGATCGCCTCGAGCAGGCCGTCGATGTTGATGTTCTGCCGCGCGGAGATCTCGACGAACATCGTGTCGCCGCCGTACTCCTCGGCGACCAGGCCGTACTCGGTCAGCTGCTGCCGGATCTTGTCCGGGTTCGCGCCTTCCTTGTCGATCTTGTTGATCGCGACCACGATCGGGGCCTTGGCGGCCTGCGCGTGGTTGATCGCCTCGACCGTCTGCGGCATCACACCGTCGTCGGCCGCCACCACGATCACCGCGATGTCGGTCGAGTTCGCACCACGGGCACGCATGGCGGTGAACGCCTCGTGACCCGGGGTGTCGATGAAGGTGATCAGGCGCGGGTTGCCCTCGAGCTCGGTCTCGATCTGGTACGCACCGATGTGCTGCGTGATGCCGCCGGCCTCGCTCTCGCGGACCTTCGTCTTCCGGATCGTGTCGAGCAGGCGGGTCTTACCGTGGTCGACGTGACCCATGATGGTCACGACGGGCGGCCGGACCTGCAGGTCCTCTTCCTCGCCGGAGTCTTCGCCATACGTGATGTCGAAGGTCTCCAGGAGCTCGCGGTCCTCCTCCTCGGGGCTGACGACCTGAACGTTGTAGTTCATTTCGCCGCCGAGCAGCTCGAGGATGTCGTCGGACACGGACTGCGTCGCGGTGACCATCTCGCCGAGGTGGAAGAGCACCTGCACCAGCGAAGCCGGGTTGGCGTCGATCTTCTCGGCGAAGTCGGTCAGCGAGGCACCGCGCGGCAGCCGGATCGTCTCGCCACTGCCCTTGGGCAGGCGGACGCCGCCGACGCTGGGCGCCTGCATGTTGTCCATGTACTCCTGGCGCTTCTGCCGCTTCGACTTGCGGCCCTTGCGCGAGGGACCACCGGGACGCCCGAAGGCACCCGCGGTACCGCCACGGCCACCGGGGCCGCCACGACCGCCGCCGCCACCGCGGAAGCCGCCGCCACCGGCCGGGGCACCGCCACCGGGACCGCCGCCACCCGGGCGGAAGCCGCCGCCACCGCCGCCGCCACCGGGGCCGCCGCGGAAGCCACCGCCGCCGCCACCGCCACCGGGACCGCCGCGGAAACCGCCGCCGCCGCCACCGGGACGACCGCCGCCACCGGGGCCGCCACGCGCGCCGCCACCGGGGCCACCGCGGGCGCCGCCACCGGGACCGGCGGGACGCTGCGTGCGGCCCGGCATCATGCCGGGGTTCGGCCGCGGGGGCATGTTGCCCGGGCTCGGCCGGTTGCCACCGGCGCCACCACCCGGCCGCGGGGCCGGACGGTCACCGCCGGCGCCACCGCCGGGACGCGGGGGCCGGTTGTCGCCGCCCTGGCCGCCGCCGGGGCGCGGAGCCTGCGGACGCGGGGCCGGGGCGCCGGAACCGACGCCGAACGGGTTGTTGCCGACGCGCGGGGTGCGCGGGCCGGGCTTGGGACCGCCGGGCTTGGGGCCCTGCGGCTTCGGCGGGACGACCGAACCGGTGCCGCCCGAGGAGGACACCGAGGGCGTGGCCGGGGTGTCCTGCTTGGGAGCGGCCGGAGCCTCCGCCTTCGCGGCCGGGACCTGCTCCTGGGGGGCCGGCGCGGCAGGCTGCTGACGCGGGCCGGGCCGCGGGCCGGGGCGCTGCCCCGGGGTGGCGGGCCGCGGCGCCGCGGGCGCCTGCTGCTGGGGTGCGGCCGGAGCCGGAGTGGGCGTCGCCTGGGCCGCCGGAGCCTGCGGGGCAGGCGCGGGGGGCTTCGGGGCGGCGGGTCCGGGCTTGGCGGCCGGCGGACCGGGGCGCGCCGACGGGCCGGGGGTGGGCTTCTTGGCGCCCTTGGGGGCGTACGCGTCGCGGAGACGGCGGGCGACGGGCGCCTCGACCGTGGACGACGCGGACTTGACGAACTCGCCCTGTTCCTTCAACTTCGCGAGCACGTCCTTGCTGGTGATGCCGAGCTCTTTCGCGAGCTCGTGTACGCGGGCCTTGCCTGGCACAACTCTCCTCATCTAGGGGAGGCCAGGCGGAAAACCCGCTGACCTCGTCCTTATTGTCTGACGCTCATGGCTTCAGCTTCACGGCTGACTCATGACGGGTCGACCTGCTTCCTTGCTTCCTCGCGACCCCGGGGACGTCCCGGGCTCGTGGTGCGTGGTCCGTGGGGCTTCGGTGCGCCCGACGTGCTCGCGGACCTCCGCGGCGTCGAGCGCCCCGGGAGCCCGCAGGGCCCTCGGGAAGGCTCGCCGCCGTTCGGCCTTGGCCAGGCAGTCCGGGTCGGGGTGCAGCCAAGCCCCCCGGCCCGGCAGCCGCCGACGCTCGTCGACGACCACCCGCCCGGCCACCGCGACCACGCGCAGCAGCTCACCGATCAAGGCCCGCCGCTTGCAGCCGACACAAGTCCGCACCGGGGAATTCCGGTGGGGCTGGTGCTCGGCTACCCGCCGCGGGCTTCGAACCACTCCTGAGTCTAGCGCTTCGACCTTCACTCAGCCGAACCGGTTGTCGCGGCGGGCCGCGGCGGACGGGCGTGGTCTTGATCACCCTCGTCGTCCGCCGGTGCGGCGTCGCTGCGGATGTCGATCCGCCAGCCGGTCAGGCGGGCGGCGAGGCGGGCGTTCTGGCCCTCCTTGCCGATCGCCAGCGACAGCTGGAAGTCCGGCACCACGACGCGGGCGGTCTTCGCCCGCTCGTCCACGACTCGTACCGAAACAACCTTCGCGGGCGACAGCGCATTCCCGACGAAGCGGGCCGGATCCTCGGAGTAGTCGATGATGTCGATCTTCTCGCCGGCCAGCTCGCTCATCACGTTACGCACGCGCGCGCCGACCGGGCCGATGCAGGCGCCCTTGGCGTTGACGCCCGGCACGGTGGACTTGACCGCGATCTTCGTGCGGTGCCCGGGCTCGCGCGCGACGGCGGCGATCTCGACCGTCCCGTCGGCGATCTCCGGCACCTCGAGCGCGAACAGCTTGCGCACCAGGTTCGGGTGCGAGCGCGAGAGCGTGATCTGCGGGCCGCGGTTGCTGCGCGACACGGTGACCACATACGCCTTGATCCGGCTGCCGTGCTCGTAGGACTCCCCGGCGACCTGCTCGCCGGAGGGCAGCACGCCCTCGGTGTCACCCACCTGGACCACGACCATGCCGCGCGCGTTGGCGCGGGCGTCGCGCTGGATGACACCGGCGACGATTTCGCCCTCCTTGGTGGAGAACTCGCCGAAGGTCTTCTCATGCTCGGCGTCGCGCAGCCGCTGCAGGATGACCTGGCGCGCGGTGGTGGCGGCGATCCGGCCGAACCCCTCGGGGGTGTCGTCCCACTCCTCGTCGACCTGGCCGTCGTGGGTCAGCGTGTGCGCGAGCACGCGCACCAGGCCCGTCTTGTGGTCGATGTCGATGCGGGCGTGCGGCTGGTGGCCCTCGGTGTGCTTGTACGCGGTGAGCAGGGCCGTCTCGATGGCCTCGATCACCGTTTCGAAGGGGATGTCCTTGTCCCGTTCGATCGCCCGCAGTGCGGCGATGTCGACGTTCACTTCGACCCCTTCTCCGTCTCGGCCTGACCGGCGCCGATCATGCCGGACGCGTCGTCTTCGAGCAGTTTCAGGTCCTCGGCGGGCGGCTGCTTGAACTCGATCTCCACGACCGCCTTCGCCACGTCGGCGTAGCGGACGTCGCGGAGCTTGCCGCCGGCCAGGACGCGGGCGGCGTCCTCGCCCGCGTGACCGACCCGGCCCACGAAGGGCGCCCCCTCCACCGGGCTGATCTTCACCAGGCGGAACCGCGCGCGCCGCCAGTGCCTCGGCTGGGTGAGCGGGCGGTCGAGGCCCGGCGAGGTGACCTCCAGCGTGTAGGCGCTCGCGAGCACGTGCTCGTTCTCGTCGAGCGTCGCCGAGACCGTGCGGCTGATCTCGGCGATCTCGTCCAGCCCGACCCCGTCGTCGGAGTCGACGACGACCTTGACCAGCTGGCGCCGGCCGGCCTGCTGCACCTCGAACGAATCGAGGTCGAAACCCGCGGCGGTGACGGCTTCGGCCACTATCGGCTGAAGCCGGCTGGCGAGTTCTCCTGGCACGTGGGGGTCTCCTTGCTCGGGCTGGGTGGTCGGGTCGGTGGTGGACCAGCTTATCCGGTCGCCCGCTCACCCCGCGCGAGCGGCGGGGCCGCCCCGGGGCCTGGCAGGATGGGGCGGCGTGACCGGAAGACCGACCGAGCTGACCCGCCGTGGCGCCCTCCGCGCGGGGGCGCTGGCCGCACTGGCCGTTCCCCTCGCCGCCTGCGGGCCCGGCTACGACGAAAGCCCCGACCCCCTGCAGCCCCTGCTGGCCGCCGCCCAGGCCGACGCCGACGCCGCGCGGGCGCTGGCCAAGGGCGCGGACGCCGACGCCGCCGGCCAGCTGGCCGACGCGCGCGCGGCACACGCGGCCGCCCTGAAGTCCGAAGTGGACCGGCTGAACCGGCCCAAGCCGTCGCCGTCGCCCAACCCGCCCGCCCCGGCCGCGCTGGGCGGTTTCAAGGAACGGCTGGCGGCCGCGCGCAAGCAGGCCGAAGACCTCGTCGGCGGGCTGCCGCGCTACCGCGCCGGGCTGGCCGCGGCGGTGGCGGCGGGCTGTGCGGCGCTGCAGCGCACCGCCCCGGCGCTGGGGCCGGGCGAGGACGCCCCGAAGGTGGGCACCGCCCCGGCCGGCGCGGTGCCGCCGGAGGCCGTGGACCCGCTGCAGGTGGCGCTGGCCGCCGAGCACGCGGCGGTGTGGGTGTACGGGCTGGTCAGCGCGTTCCTGCCGGACGAGTTCGGCGACGCGGAGAAGAGCGGCGCGGCCGAGCACGCCGTGCGCCGGGACTTCCTGCAGACGGCGCTCTCGGCGGCCGGGGCGACCCCGGTGGCCCCGGAAGCGGCGTACGTGCCGAAGAACCCGGTGACGGACGCGAAGTCGGCGTCCCAGGTGGTGGCGACGGCCGAGGCGGACTGCGCGTCGGCGTGGCTCGCGGTGATCGACCACACCGACGACGCGGGGTTGCGGACCACGGCGTTGCACGCGCTGATCGCCGCCTCCCGCCGCGGCACCCCCTGGCGGGCCGAGGCGGGCGAGAAGCCGGTGGCGATCGCCCTGCCCGGCCAGTCCGGCTGACCCGGCCTCGTGAGTGAGAAACAGTGTTAGAACACTGTTTCTCACTCACGAGGGCTGCGGCAGGGGGCGGTCAGGAGTGGAGGTCGGCCGAGAGGCGCAGGGCGTCGTCGGCGATCTTCTCGATCAGGTCCTTGTCCTTGTGCTTGGCGTAGAAGTCGGCCAGCACGATCGTCGTGTTCGTGCCGTCGACCTTCGAGGAGTACGCCGCGTCCGCGCCGCTCACGCTGGGCGTGCCGGTGCCCGCGAACGTCTTGTCCTTCACCAGGTCCGTGACGTTGCCCGTCTCGTCCTGCTCGGTCAGCGTCTTGAGCGCCTTCGCCTTGGCCGAGTCCGGCATGCCGACCACCGCCACCGACACCAGCGCCTTCGCGCCGCCCGACTCCGTCGTGTACAGCGCCCGCACCAGCGACTGGCACGGGTTGTCCTGGAAGAAGGCCTTCGTCTTGCCGTAGGACTTCTCGACGCAGTCCGTCGTCTTCGCCGGCCCCGAGACCAGGGTGAACTCGAACTGCCCGGTGTTCTGCGCCGGCGGCTGCGCGACCGGCCGGTCCGGCGCCGAGTCGTGCCGGATCAGGTACCACAGCAGCCCGGAGACGACGGCGATCGCGACCAGCCCGGCGCCCCTGAGCAGCAGGGACCGGGTGTCGCGAGCCGGCGGCCCCGGCACGGGCGGGCGGGGCTGCGGGGGCACCGCGCCCAGCGGGGCCGTGTCGGACGGGCCTGGGGTGAAATGCGCACCAACCACGGGGCCATACGGTAGTTCACCCGCGTCCGGCGGTTCACTCGAACGCGCGTAAAACCTGTTCGACGTCGTCAGCGGTGTTGTAGAGGTGGAAGCCGACCCGCACCCGCCCGCCGCGGACGCTCGACACGACGCCCGCCTCGGCCACCCGCGCCGGGTCGGCGTCGAGCGAGACGATCGCGGTGCCGCGCGGCGGCAGCCCGAGCTTCTCCAGCAGCGTGTCGGCGAGGCCGGTGTTGTGCGCCCGGACCTCGGCGAGGTCGAGGCCGGCGAAGTACTCCAGGGCCACCGCGGAGCCGACCTGGGCCAGCCAGACGGGTGAGAGGTCGAACGCGCGGGCGTCGCCGGCCAGGCGCAGCGGGAGGCCGTAGACGGTGGCCCACGGGTCCTCCCCCGCGTACCAGTTCGCCGCGACCGCGCGGGTGCGCTCCTGCGCGTCCGGCCGCACCGCGAGCCACGCGCTGCCGCGCGGCGAGCAGAGCCACTTGTAGCCCGCGCCGAGGACCCAGTCGGCCCAGGCGACGTCCAGCGGCAGCCAGCCGACCGCCTGGGTCGCGTCGAGCAGCACCGCCGCTCCGGCGGCCTCGGCCGCGGCCCGCAGCGCCGGGAGGTCGACGATCCGGCCGTCGGCGGACTGAACGACGCTCACCGCGACGACGTCGTGGCCCTCGACCCGCGACGGCAGCACGTCCAGCGGCACCTCCGTCACCGTGATACCCGGGTTCGCCGCGAAGGGGAACGTCACGCTGGTGAAGTCGCCCTCGGCGACGAGCACGCGGGTGCCGCCGGGCAGCGCCGCGGCGACGTTGGCGATCAGCTGCGAGACCGACGCGCCGCTCGCGACGCGGCCGGGTTCGACGCCGAGCAGCCGGGCGAACCCGGCCCGCGCCCGCGAGACGTACTCGTCGAACTCCCCCGGCCGGGTCGCCCCGGTCCGCCACCGTTCCACCGATTCGGCGACGGCCGCGGCCACCGGCGCGGGCGGGACGCCCACGCTGGGCGTGTTCAGGTATCCGGACGGGGCGGCGAAGTCGGTTCCGAAGGCACGCATACCCCGACCCAAGCAGACCGGGGCGGGCCGGTTCACCCGATTTACGCCCGGTTCACGGCAGCAGGGCGGTGACGTCGGCGTAGGACGGCGGCGTCAGCGGCAGGTCACGGCCGTCGCGCACGGCCAGCGCGGTCCCGGCCGCGGCGGCGAGCGCCATCCGGTACGGCAGCGACCCCAGGCTGACCCGCGCGACGCCCAGCTCCGACAGCCCGGCCACGGTGACCTTCCCCGGCAGGAATAGCAGGTTGAGCGGCAGGCCGGCGGCGACGATCCGCTCGACGTCCGCGGGCTCGGCGAGGCCGGGCACGAAGACGCCGTCCGCGCCCGCCGCCGCGTACGCCCGCACCCGCCGCTCGGCTTCGGCGAGGGAGCGGTCGCCGGCCCAGTGCGTGTCCGTCCGGGCGTTGACGAACAGGCCGGGCACGCGGTCCTTCACCGCCGTGACCAGGGCACACTGGACGTCGACCGGGGCGAGCGAGCCGTCCGCCCGGCCGTCTTCGAGGTTGACCCCGGCCACGCCCGCGTCGGCCAGTTCGGCCGCGAGGTCGGCGACGGCGGCCGGGTCCGCGCTGAAGCCGTCGGCGATGTCGACGCTGACGAGCGCGTCCAGCCGGGTCAGGCGCCGGGCGAGGGCGACGGTCGCGTCGCGCGTCGACGGTGCGCCGTCGGGCTCCCCCGCCGCCGCGGAGACGCCGAGACTGGTCGTGCCCAGGGCGCGGAAGCCCTGCGCGGCGAGGAACGCGCCGACGCCGAACTCCCAAGCGTTCGGCAGGAGCAGCGGGGATCCGGGGACGTGCAGCGCACGGAAGTCGTCCATGTCCCGAACCTAGAGCCGGGAAGCTTCGGCGGGCGCCGAAGTCCGGAGGAACGGCGTCAGCACCCCCGGCACCGCGGCCGCCGCGAACTCGAGGCCTTCGTCGGTGTCGGCGTCGAGGATCGCGTACGCGCCGGAGCCCGCCGCGGTGGTCGCGGTGAACGTCGCCAGGCCACGGCGGCACTGGAAGACCGACTGCTTCACGATCCAGCCGATCACCCCGTCACGCGTCAGCACGGCCGTGCTCCGCCGGAGGGAACCCGCGCGGGTCACCAGGTAGCGGCCGCGCGAGCCGTGCCCGAGGCCGCGGTAGGCGTCCAGGGCGAGCAGGACGGCCACCGGCAGCGCGACGACGGCGACGGCCGCGGCGAGCGGGGCGCCGAGCGCCGCCACGACGAGCACCGGCGTGCTCGCGGCGAGCACGGCCCACCGCAGCCGCCGTGCCCGGGCGGCCGTGGGGTGCGGCACCAGCTCGACGGCCTCGAGGCGTTCGCCCAGGACGTGGTGCACGACGTCCCGCGCGACGGCTTTCGGTGCGGCGGGCAGGAGCGTCTTGGACTCGGTTTTGCCGTCTTCGCGCCGCAGGCCGGTGGTCACGGCGTCCACGCGGGCGGCCCCGGCGAGCCGGGCGCCGAGCGGCTCGACCAGTTCGACGCCGCGCAGGCGCCGTTCTTCGAGGGTGGTCGACCGGGTGGTGAGCAGCCCGCGGCGGACGCGCAGGGTGCCGCCGGGTTCGCGGTCCAGGCGGTGGTGCCACCACATTTCGGCGGAGAGGCCCACGGCACCGGCGACCATCGCGAGAGCCGTGACCCCGATGGCGAGGGGCAGGTTTCCGAGGAGCCACTTCAGCAGGGGGCCGCCGGCGCCGAACCAGTCCGCGACCTTGAAGAGCGATCCCCACGCGGCCAGGCCGATCGTCGGCGCGACAAAAGAGAGTGGTGCGTAACGGATCCAGCGCGGGTTGAAAGTCGCGAGTGGACTGTCCTCAGTGGATTGCTTCGAGAGCAGCAGCTCGGTGCGCAGGGCTTCGGCGTCGGCTCTGGCGAGCGGGGAGAGGGTAAGGGTTTCGCGACCGCCGGTGCCGATGGCCAGCGCCGCGACGCCGAACGCGCGGTGCAGCGGGTTGGCGGTCAGGTCGGCGGTGCGGATGCGTTCGGATCAGCAGCGCGGCGGCCGGGAGGAGCCATAGAGAGCGGGTGCCGATGGCGATCGGGGTACCGGCGGAGACGGCGACGCCGGTCATAAGGACCGCGGTGACGGCGAGAGTGCGCTGGTCGAGGCGGCGCCAGCGGGGTGCGGTGGCGTTGGGGTCGGGTGGGCACTCACCACCATCAGCCCACGCGCCGCCGGAGCCGAGCCCGTGCCCGCCCCTCACGTCGCGTCCCCCGGGGTGGCGTCCGTGCGTTCCGTCAATTGCTCCGCCACGTCCGCCGCAACCTGAGCATCCAAGCCGCGGAGGCGAACCGCGCCGCGAGCCGAGGCCGTGGTCACCGTGATCGTCGCCAGGCCGAAGTGCTGCTCGAGCGGGCCGCGCAGCGTGTCGACCGTCTGGATGCGGGACAGCGGCACCACCCGCCACTCCTGCCACAGGAACCCCGAGCGCACGTAGACCGCCGTCTCGGTGACCTCCCAGCGGTGCAGGCCGAACCACCAGCCCGGCAGGACCGCGCACCAGGCCACCCCCAGCACCGCGACCACCGCGGCCGGCACCAGCAGCCAGACCGCGGCCGGCGGGATCAGCAGGCCGAGGGCGGCGAGCACGAGCGCGACCGGCCCGAACACCAGCGCTCCTTGCGTGCGCCACCAGGCGATCGCGCGGCGGTCGAGTGCGTGGCGCGGCGGCCGCAGCCGTAGTTCTCCGGTCTCCACCGGTTCCCCCCGAAGTTGTTTTACAATGCGATCGCATCGTAACGGCGGAGCCCGGGTTTCGCAATGCGATCGCATGACAACGGGAGCGGACGTGCCGAAACAGGTGGACCACGAGCAGCGCCGGGTGCAGATCGCCGAGGCGCTGCAACGGCTGACCACGCGCGCCGGGCTGGAAGGCGTCAGCCTGCGCCAGGTCGCGGCCGAAGCGGGCATGTCCATGGGGTCGGTGCAGCACTACTTCAAGACGAAGGACGAAATGCTGCGGTACGCCCTCGAGCACCGCCACAAGCTGCGCAGTGAACGGATCACCGCGAAGGTGCTGGCCGAGGGTCCGCCGACGCCGCGGTCGATCCTCCGCGCGTGCCTGGTGGAGATCCTGCCGCGCGACCCCGGCAGCGAGGCCGACTTCCTCATCGGCGTCGCGTACTTCATCCGCGCCGTGGCGGATCCGGCGATGGCGAAGGCCTTCGGCGAGGGCATGCCCGAACTCCTGGAGTTCTTCGCCGACCAGGTCCGCCAGGCCCAGGAGGCGGGTGACGTCGCCGCGTCGGCCGATCCGGCGACCGAGGCGGCCCTGCTGTGGGCGATCGCGGACTCCCAGGGCTCGGAAATCCTGATGGGCCACCGCACCCCGGCCGAGGCGATCTCCACAGTGGACTACTACCTCGACCGCCTCTTCACCCCCTGACCCCGGGTCGTCCGGACGGTCAGCCGCCGCCTCCGGAGGCCGCGGAGATCGCCGCCGTGCGGGCGGCGCGGAGCTCGCGGATCACCTTGCGCAGGGCGGGCACCGCGGCACCCGCCTGCTCGGCCAGCCGCGCGAGCCGGTCGCGGTGGCGGCGGCGCTCGGCGCGCGGGAGCACCGCGCCCAGCTCGACCGCCGCGGCCAGCGACGTCAGGGCCGCGACGTCCGGCGACACCGGGGCCTCACTCCGCACCGCCGCCCGCACCTCGTCGCGGAGCGCGGCCGCCGCCGCGGGCTCGCGGACCTCCGGCCGCCGGCGCGGGAACAGCCCCAGCACGCGGGAGGTCCGCAGCGTGATCACGCCCGCCGCGTCGAGCTGGGCTTCCAGCGACTGCAGCGTCCCGCGCGCTCCGCGGCGCACCCGGGCACCCCACTTCCGGTGCGGGTCGGCGGCGAGCTCGGCGAGCAGGTCGTCGAGCACCAGGTGGCCGGTGCCGCCGGTGCCGGTCACCGCCGGACGGCCGTCGTCGTCGGTGATCCGGCCGCGCAGCACCAGGTCCGTCAGCGCGGCCGCGCGCACCAGCAGCGCCACGCGCTCCCGGTCCGGCAGCCGGTCGCGCACGGTGTCGCACGCCAGGAGGTACGCCCGGGCGGGGAGGGAAAGCTCGCTCATACCCCCAGTCCACCGCGGACCACCCCGCGGGCGGAACCGGACGACGAGGGTGATCGCGACGACGAACGTTGCGCGCCCGCACGAGCGGGCGCAACCAAAGTTGCGCATTGGGGGCAGCGGCCCGCGGCAGCGGTTACCGTGACCGCGTGACCCCTGCCCGGCGGCCGCTGTGGCCGAGCCGCTCCGACGCCTGCTGGCTGATCTTCGCGGCCCTGGTGTTCACCGGGATGAACGTCCTGCTCTACGCCCTCGGCGACCGGACGACCGGCGCGTGGGGCCCGGCCGCCGGACTGGTCCTGCAGATCGCCTGCGACCTCAGCCTGGTGCTGCTGTTCCGCTTCCCCGGCCCGGTGTGCGCGTTCCTCACCGCGGCGGCGGTCGCGATGCTCGCGGCCGACACCTTCGCGCCCGGCTTGCTCATGCCGCTCCACCCGCTCGCGCTGACGACCGTGCCGACGATCACCCCGGTGGTCCTGTCCCAGGCCGCGCGCGTCCTGGACCGGCGGAGCGTGCTGCTGGTGGCCGGCGTCCTGGCCGTGATCGCCGCACGGCCCTGGCCGCCAACCTGGGCGATCACGCCGTTCGGCCTGCTCAACACGGCGTTGCCGGCGCTGGCCTCGCTGTACTTCCAGACCCGGCGGCAGCTGCTGCAGTCCCTGCGCGACCGGGCGGAACGCGCCGAGCGCGAACAGCACCTGCTCGCCGAGCAGGCCCGGGCGGCGGAACGGCGGCGGCTCGCGGGCGAGATGCACGACGTCGTCACGCACCGGCTCAGCCTGATGGTGCTGCACGCCGGCGCGCTCGGCGTGACGTCGGCGGACCCGGCCGCGCGGACGGCGGCCGAGGACATCCGCCGGGAAGGCGCGCTGGCCCTGGACGAACTGCGTGACCTGGTCGGTGTGCTGCGCAACGGCGCCGAAACCGGGCCGCGGACGCTCAGCCCGGAGGAGCCCGGTGACCCGGCCCGGCTGGTCGAGGAGTCCCGGTCGGTCGGGGTGGTGACGGACCTGATGGTGGACGGCGATCCGGCGCAGGTGTCGCCGACCGTCGCGCGCACCGCGTACCGGCTCGTGCAGGAGGCGCTGACGAACGTGCGCAAGCACGCGCCGGGCGGGTCGGCGACGGTGTCCCTGCGCTACCACGCGGGCGGTTTGGACGTCTCGGTCGACAGCACGGCGGCGGCGCACCCGCCCGACCCGGCGCTGGCGGGCAGCGGCTCCGGCGCGGGCCTGGCCGGCCTGCGGCAGCGCGTCGAACTGGTCGGCGGGCGGTTCGACGCGGGCCCGCGACCCGGCGGCGGGTTCCGGGTCGGTGCGATACTGCCCGCCTACGTCCCGACGGCGGAAGGCACGCACTGTGATCCCGGTGCTCGTGGTCGATGACGAGCCGATGGTCTGCGCGCACCTGCGCACGATCCTGGGTTCGGCGGACGACATCGAGGTCGTCGCCCAGGCCGGCGACGGCGCCGAAGCCGTCGAGGCCGTGATCCGGCACCGGCCGCGGGTGGTGCTGATGGACCTGCGGATGCCGGGCGTGGACGGGCTGACGGCGATCGCCCGCATCACGGCGTTGCCGGAGCCACCGGCGGTGGTCGCCCTGACGACCTTCGACGCGGACACCTACGTCATCCGGGCGCTGCGCGCGGGCGCGGCGGGCTTCCTGGTGAAATCGACGCCCCCGCAGGACCTGATCGGCCTGGTCCGGGTGGCGGCGGACGGCCACACGGTGCTCTCGCCGTCGGCCGCCCGCCGGCTGGTGGCGCTGTCCGCGGACGGCCGCGAACGCGGCGAAGACGCGCGCCGCCGCATCGCGGGCCTCACCGAACGCGAGCGGGACGTGCTGGCCTGCCTCGGCGAAGGACTGTCCAATGCGGACATCGCCACCCGGCTGCACCTGGCCGAGGCCACGGTGAAGAGCTACGTCTCGCGGATGCTCGTCAAGCTGGACTGCGCGAACCGGACCCAGGCGGGACTACTGGCCCACGAGGCGGGGCTGGTCGCCCGTCAGTGAAACAGCAGCGGCGCGGCGTGCCAGATCGCCCAGCCGTTGAGCAGGAACCACCCGCCGATCCACAGCGGTGACGGCATTTTGGTCTGCTTGGCCAGCTTGGCGGCGTCGTCCTTCAAGTCCTTGTACCCGTTCCGCTTGCGGTTGACGACCAGGATCCGCACGCCGCCGAGTTCACTGATCAGCAGCAGCCAGGCTTCGGCGTAGGCGATGGCGGTGCGGAGCCAGGCCGGGGCATGGCGCAGGGCCGCGTACACGACCGCCCCCACCAGGATGATCATGATCAAGGTCCGCAGGTCCCGGGCGAGCAGCAGGAGGAACACCATCGCGACGAGGGTCAGCACGAGCACGGCTTGGACGTGCCCGCGGTGCAGCAGGGCGGCCGCGCCCAGACCGGCCAGTGGCGGCATCGCGTAGCCGGCGGCGTAGACCAGGACTCTGGCGAAGCCGACATTGCCGCCGAACGCGGTGAAGCCGCCTTCGGCGTCTTCGATCTTGATGCGGGAGACGTTTCCGCCCATCAGCAGGGCCATCGCCGCGTGGCCGCCTTCGTGGAACAGCGTAGCCAGGACGTTCGCGTTGCGCAGCAGGCTCCGCCGCCCGTTGGGCGCCGTGACGACCGTAGTCAGCGACACCGCGATGGCGAACAACGCGGTGAGGACGACGACTCCCCCGCCCGGCGCGGGGACGGTCTCGTTGAGCACCGCGACAGTGTCCCTGCGGACGGGCCGGCGGAACCCGTACCGGGACGGATTGTCCAGGAGCTGTCCACCGGCGCTACGCCGACGCGGGCGTGTGCTCCGCGTCGTAGGCGTCCCGGGCCTCCTGGACCAAGGACATGTGCTGCCGGGCCCAGCGGTCCAGCATGTCCAGGGGCTCGGACAGGTTGCGCCCCAGCGCGGTGAGCTCGTACTCGACTTTCGGCGGGATCGTCGGGTACGCCGTGCGGGTGAGGATGCCGTCGCGGACCAGGCTGCGCAGCGTCTGCGTCAGCACCTTCTGGGAGATCCCGTCCACCCGGCGACCGAGCTCGGTGAACCGCAGAGGACCGCCGGAGAGGGCGCCGACGATCAGCACCGTCCACTGGTCGCCGATCCGGTCGAGCAGCTGGCGGGTCGGGCAGTTGCGGTCGTACGGATCGGGCCCCACGGCGTGCCTCCTCACTCTCCCGGGGAGAGTAACACGCCGATCAGGCGGTGGCGGCCAGCCCGGCGGCCACCTTCTTGACGAAGGAGCCGAGGAACCGCCGGTAGAACCAGCCCGTGCCGGGGATCTTCGGGGTGAACGTCGAGTGCCAGTGGATGTCGGTGCCGCCGTCGCGGGGCGTGAGGTCGACGTAGGCGACGTAGTCCCGCAGCGGCAGGCCGCGCTCCAGCGAGTAACCGAACCGGCGGCCGGGCTCCAGCGCGACGATCTTTTCGTACGAGCTGATGCCGTTGGTCTTGAACAGCCGGACCGCACCGAGACCTTCCGGCTCTCCCTCTCCTTCGCGGACCAGCTCGAACGACCCCAGCGGCGACCACGTCGGCCAGCTCGCGCCGTCTCGCAGCAGCTTGTACACGGCATCGGCCGGGGCCGCCGACCGGACGTGAACCGAAATGCGTTGTACCATTTGGTACGTGTACCATCTGGTACATGATCGACGCAAGCCCGCGCGCCCAGCTGCTCGACGCGGCGATCGACCACATCGCCCACCACGGCGGGGCCGACCGGAGCCTGCGGGCGCTCGCCGCCGACCTCGGCACCAGCCACCGCATGCTGATCTACCACTTCGGCTCCAAGGAAGGCCTGCTCACGGCGGTGGCGCGGGAGGTCGAGGCCCGCCAGCGCGCCGCGCTCGATGGCCTGGACCCGGCGGACTTCTGGCGCCGGCTCACCGACGACGACCTGCGCGCCAACGAAAAGCTGTTCTTCCAGCTCTACGGCCAGGCCCTCGGCGGCACCCCGGGCACCGCGGAGTTCCTCGACGGCGTGATCGAAGACTGGCTCGGCCCGATCGAAGCCCGGCTCGGCCGGCTCGGCGTCCCGGAAGCCGACCGGCCGGCCCACGCCCGGCTCGGCCTCGCCGTGGCGCGCGGGCTGCTGCTCGACCTCGTCACGACCGGCGACCGCGAAGCCGTCGACGCCGCGATGGAGAAGTTCCTGGCGCTCTACGAAAAACCGTGATCCCCTGTCGGAATGCGACTGGTACTGGGGTTCTTGGCCGCACTGCTCACGACTTCGGCGCTCACGCCGACGGCTTCCGCATCGCCTGCGGAGAGCCGCCCGACCTATTCCTACGCGGACGCGATCCGCGAGACGGCGTGGGTGGAGACCGGCACGGACAACGACCACGACGGCAGGCCCGACCGGATCGCCGCCGACGTCATCCGGCCGGACGCGCGGGTGCGCGTCCCGGTGATCCTCGACGTCAGCCCGTACTACGCGTGCTGCGGGCGTGGCAACGAATCGCAGAAGAAGACGTACGCGCCGGACGGCACGCCGCAGCAGTTCCCGCTGTTCTACGACAACTACTTCGTGCCGCGCGGGTACGCCGTCGTGCTGGCCGACGTCGGCGGGACGAACCGCTCGTCCGGCTGCTTCGACGACGTCGCGTCCGGCATCGCGGTGGTGAACTGGCTGAACGGCCGGGCGAAGGCCTTCGACGCCCCCGACGGCGGCCGTCCGGTTTCGGCCGCCTGGGCGACCGGGGACGTCGGCGCGATCGGCAAGTCGCAGGACGGCGCCGCCGCGATCGGGATGGCCGCCTCGGGCGTCGCGGGGCTGAAGACGATCGTGCCGATCGAAGGCGTCGCGGACAACTACGCCCAGGTCATCGGCAACGGCGCGCCCTTCGCCACGCCGGAGAACACCGGGTCGCCCTTCACCTACAACGAGCGCGCGGCGGAGCTGTGCCGGCCGTTCGACGCCGAGCAGAAGGCGCGCGCGGGCACGAACGGCGACTACAACGCGTACTGGGAGAGCGTGAACTACGTGCCGCGCGCCGGGCAGGCGAGCGTGTTCATCGCGCAAGGCTTCGGGGACTGGGTCGTGGCACCGAACCAGTTCGCCCGCTACTGGGACGCCCTGGGCCGGGCCGGCGTCCCGCGCAAGGCGTGGCTGAGCCAGGCCGGCCACACCGACCCGTTCGACCTGCAGCGCGCGCAGTGGGTCGAGACGCTGCACCGCTGGTTCGACCGCTGGCTGCTCGGCCTGCGCAACGGCATCGAGCGCGAGGCCGCCGTGCACCTCGAGACCGCGCCGGACCGGTGGACCGACGTCCGGAGCTGGCCGCCCGCCACGGTCCCGGCGACGTTCCGCCCGGCGAGCGACGGCACGCTGGGCCTGCGCGGATCCGGAACGGCCACCGTGGCCGACGACCCCGCCGTCACGCGCGAGCAGTGGGCGGCCGGGGTGTCGGCGGCGAAGTTCACCGGGGCGCCCCTGCCGGCGCCGGTGCGGATCGCCGGGTCGCCGTCGGTGACGATCACGGCGGCGTCGGACAAGACCGCCGCCCGGCTCGGGGTCGCGCTCGTCGACTACGGGCCGGCCGAGCTGCGCAACACCGCCGAATACGGCAGCGGGGTCAAGAACCTGGCCACGCGGTCGTGCTGGGGCTCGAGCACCGGCGGTGACAGCGCGTGCTTCCTCGACACGGTCGCCGACGTGGTCGGGGTGGACCACCGGATCGTCGCGGCCGGCTGGGCCGACCTCGGGCACCACGCGTCGCTGCGGCACGGCGAACCCCTGGTGCCCGGACGGCCCTACACGATGACGTTCGCCCTCACCGCGCTCGACCACGTCGTCCCGGCCGGGCACCGGCTCGGGCTGCTGCTCGGCGGCACCGACGGGCTGCTGTTCGACCCCGCGCTGCCGGACTTCGGCGAAACGCTGACGTTCGACCTCGCGCGGATGTCGGTCACCGTCGGCCTTACAAAGCCCGAACACTAGGCGGACGCCCTCCGAACACCACCCGGCCAAAGTTCTCCTCGTACCCGGAACACCGACGAGGAGAGACGATGCGAGGAACCACCTGGACCCGGCTGGCGCTGGCGGGCGGGGCGAGCGCGGCCTGCCTGCTGGTGGCGGCGCCGCTGGCGTCGGCCCAGACCACGTCACCGGCGCCGGTCGCGCCGATCACGCTCAGCCCCGAGGAGTCGCAGCAGGTCTGCGGGGACTGGGTGCCGAAGCTGCAGAAGCGCGCCGCCAACCTGGAGAAGCGGATCAACGGCGGTCCCGAGATCAAGGGCTCGGTCGCCAACCTCAAGGCGCGGGCGGCCGACCAGCGGGCGGCCGGGCACACCGCGCGCGCCGACCAGCTGGACCAGCGCGCCACCAAGCGGCAGGGCCGCATCGGCGAGCTGAACACGGCCAAGCAGAAGCTGGACGCCTTCGCGGCCGCGCACTGCAAGCCGGCCAAGTGAGGGGCGCGAGGGTCGCGGCGGCGGTCGGGGCCGCCGCGCTCATCACGCTCGGCTGTTCGGCGTGCCGCGACAACCTGATGGGCTCGCCGGCTCCGTCGACGTCGCCGGTTTCGCCGTCTTCCGAGCTGAGCGGGATCGAGTCGACGCTGAACGGCATCGAATCCGACATGAACAGCGATGGCTCGCCCTGACCGGCTAGCGTCTCCCCTCTGAAGTCCGGCGGAGACGGGAGCAGGTATGGGGTCACCGGGACGCGGCCTCGTCCTCGTGGTCGAGGACGAGGCCGCGATCGCCGAGCTGGCGGCGCTCTACCTCAAGCGCGACGGCTTCGGCGTGCACGTCGAGGCCGACGGCGGCCGGGCCCTCGACGCCGTCCGGCGCCTCAAGCCGGTGGCGATCGTGCTCGACATCGGACTGTCCGGAATGGACGGCATCGAGATCTGCAAGGCACTGCGCGCGGCCGGGGACTGGACGCCGGTGCTGTTCGTCACCGCCCGCGACGACGAGCTGGACCGCTTGCTGGGCCTGGAGATCGGCGCGGACGACTACCTCACCAAGCCGTTCAGCCCGCGCGAGCTCGCGGCCCGGGTCCGGACCGTGCTGCGCCGCGCCTCCGGGGCGGCCCCGGCCGCGTCGGTGTTGACCGTCGGCGGCGCACGGGTGGATCTCACCAGCCGCCGGGCGTGGGCGGGCGACGTCGAGGTTTCCCTGACGTCGACCGAGTTCGACCTGCTGACGCACCTGCTCCGGCACCCGGGGCAGGTGCTTTCGCGCGACCAGCTGCTCAGCGCCGTCTGGGGGTACGCCGCGGCGGCGGGCACGCGGACGGTGGACGTCCACGTGGCGCAGCTGCGGGCGAAACTGGGGGCGTCGAGTCCGATCCGGACGGTCCGGGGCATCGGGTACGCGGCGGACCCGGCATGAGAGGCACCTTGGCCGGCCGGATCACCCTGGTCTGCCTGGCGGTGGCCGGGGTGGCGGTGATCGTGGCGGGGCTCGTCGGGGCCCGGCTGATCCGGACGACGGCGGACAACGCGCTGCAGTCGTCACTGGCCGCGCAGGCCGACGTGGTGGCGTCGCAATTGGACGAAACGGGCATCGGCAACCGGCTGGGCGTGGGCAAGGTCGCCGACGTCGTGCGCGGGCAGGGCATCTCGGTGGTGGTCCGCCGCGCGGGCGGGCAGGCACTCGGGGACGCCGTCGCCGTGCAGGCCGCCGGGAAGCTCGGGCTGGCGGCGGACCACTCGGGGCGCGTCACGGTCGCGGGGTCGCAGTACCTGGTCGAGACGCGGGTGGTCGGCGCGCGCGGGGCGGCGTTCGCGCTGGTCCTGCCCGCGCGGAACGCGCAAGCGACGCAACGCGCGCTGGTGCGCAACATCCTGCTGGCGTTGGGGATCGGCCTGCTGGTGGCGGCGGTCGCGGGCTTCGTCTCGGGGCGGCTGCTGGGCCGTCCGCTGCGCCGGGCCGCACTGGCCGCGGGCTCGCTGCGGGCGGGACGGCGGGACGTGCGGGTGCCGGTGCAGGGACCGCGGGAGGTGGCGGAGGTGGCGGGGTCGCTGAACGCGCTGGCCGACGCGCTGGCCGTCAGCGAGGCACGGCAGCGGGAGTTCCTGCTGTCGGTGTCGCACGAGCTGCGGACGCCGCTGACGGCGGTGACGGGCTTCGCCGAGGCGATCGCGGACGGCGTCGCGTCGGGGCCCGACGCCGTCCGGGCCGGGCAGACGATCCAGCGGGAGGCGGCGCGGCTTTCGCGGCTGGTCGAGGATCTGCTGGAGCTGGCCCGGCTGGGGGCGGACGAGTTCCGGCTGGACCCGGCTCCGCTGGACCTGGCCGCGCTGGTGCGCGACTGCGCGGAGGTGTGGCAGCTGCGGTGCGCGGGTGAGGACGTCCGGCTGTCGGTTTCGGTGCCGTCGGCGCCGGTTTTCGTGGTGGCGGACGCGCGGCGGCTGCGTCAGGTGGTCGACGGGCTGGCGGAGAACGCTTTGCGCGTCACGCCTTCCGGTGCGCCGATGGTGTTCTCACTGTCGGTGTCCGATTCGTCGGCTTCGCTGGCCGTCCGGGACGGCGGTCCCGGCTTGGCGCCCGAGGACTACCCGGTGGCGTTCGAGCGAGGGGTGCTGAACGCGCGTTACCGCGACCGCCGTCCGGTCGGCTCCGGGATCGGGCTGGCGCTGGTCCACGCCCTGGTCACCCGGATGGGCGGGACGCTGACGGCCGGCCCGGCCCCGGAAGGCGGCGCGGCGTTCACCCTCACGTTCCCCTCAGCTGCGCCGCCCGCGCGGTGACGTCCATGAGGGCCCAGTGCTCGACGACCCGGTCGTCGCGGACCCGGATCATGTCCATGCTGGTGACGGCGTAACCGGGGCCGGAGCTGGTGTAGCGGTTCACCGAGAACTCGCCTTCGGTGACGTTCTGCTCGATCTTCACCGTGACGTCGGCCTTCTGGTCCCACTTCGCGCGCCAGGCGTCGATGCCGTGGTGGTCGCCGGCGCTGCCGCCGCGGTGGTCGACGACGTCGGGGTCGATGTAGCGCAGGCCTTCCTCGAAGCGTCCGGCCGTCCAGAGCTCGACCAGCCGCGCGTGGACTTCGGACGGGGTCATCGGCGCCTCCATTAAGTGGGGAGTTCCCCGGTTAGATGTCGCTAGGCTAACCGGGGAACTCCCCGCTTGGCAAGGAGCACGGATGCCCGCACGAGCCCGCCGGTCCGACGCCCGGGACAACCGCGCGCTCCTGCTGGCGGCGGCGCGCGAGGTGTTCACCGAAGAGGGGCCCGACGCCCCGCTGGACCGGATCGCCCGGCGCGCGGGCATCGGCAACGCGACGATGTACCGGCACTTCCCCAGCCGTCGCGAGCTGGTCATCGCGGTGTACGCGGGCGAAGTCGCTTCGCTGATTTCGGCGGCGCGTCTCGACGCGGCCGACCCCGGCGCGGAGCTGTTCGCCTGGCTGACGGCGTTCGTCGAGCACGTCCGGACCAAGCGCGACCTCGCGTTGTCCCTGACCACCCCGGCCGGCGACCACGAGACCCTCTTCGCCCACTGGCACTCGACGGTCAACGAGACCGCCGCCGCCCTCGTCGACCGCGCGAAGGCCGCCGGCGCCATCGCCCCCGACACCGACCCGCTGGACCTCCTCCTGCTGGCCACGGGCGTCGCCCTCGCCAACGTCCCGGCCCGCACCCCCCGCCTCCTGAACCTGGTCCGCCGCAGCGTCTCACCCCCCTGATCACGAGTGATGCCCCGCCAATCACACGTGATGCCCGCCCAATCACACGAGATACCCGGCGGATCACACGAGTTCCGCCCCCAATCACGCGAGTTCCGCCTCCAATCACGCCAGCTCGGCCTCCACTCACGCCAACCGACCCTTCCGGTACGCAAGCCGACCCTCCAGGTACGCAGACCGACCCTCCGGGAACGCGAATCGTCCAACCGGGTACGCGGGGTCTATCCCGTGATCGGTGTTTCCGGCGTTGTTGATCAGTAGGTTTCGGCTCCCGGCCAGCGGTCACCGAACGTGATGGCGAACGCGTTGATCACTGGCTTCCAACGCATCGTCCACCGGGCGCGGCCTGTCCCGGTCGGGTCCAGGCTGCGGGTCACAAGGTACAGGCACTTCATCGCGGCCTGCTCGGTCGGGAAGTGCCCTCGTGCACGGACTGCCCGCCGGTAACGGGCGTTCAATGATTCGATCGCGTTCGTGGAGCAGATCATCGTCCGGATCTCGACGTCATAGTCAAGGAACGGCGTGAACTCATTCCAAGCGTTGCGCCACAAACGAATCACCGCTCCATGCTTCGCCCCCCATTTCTCCTCAAATTCGTCGAGAGCGACCGCGGCGGCGTCCGGGCTGGGTGCGGTGTAGATGGGTTTGATGTCGCGTTTCACCGCCTCCCAGTCCCGGCGGGACACGAGCCGGAACGTGTTGCGAATGAGGTGGACGATGCAGGTCTGCACAATAGTTTTCGGCCACACGTTCGTCACCACCTCGGGCAGGCCCTTGAGGCCGTCGCAGACGAGGAAGAACACGTCCCGGATGCCGCGGTTCTTCAGGTCGATCAGCACGCTCATCCAGAACTTCGCGCCCTCGCTGCCGGTGCCCATCCACAGGCCCAGGACGTCCTTGTGACCGTCGATGGTGACGCCGATGGCGGCGTAGACGGGCCGGTTGGCGACCTGGCCGTCGCGGACCTTGACATAGATGGCGTCGATGAACACCGCCGCATACGCCGTATCGAGGGGACGGTTGGACCATTCCTGCATCTCGGCGACGACCTTGTCGGTGATCCGTGAGATCGTTTCCTTGCTGACCGAGGATCCGTAGATTTCGGCGAAGTGCGCGGATATCTCGCCGGTGGTCATTCCTTTCGCATACAGCGACAGCACGATCTCGTCCACTTCGGTGAGCCGCCGTTGCCGTTTCTTCACGATCTGTGGCTCGAATGTGCTCTCCCGGTCCCGCGGCACCTCGATCCGCACCTCGCCAGCGGCGTCGGATATCACCGTTTTCGGCCGGGTACCGTTGCGCACGTTCGTCGACTCGCGATCCGGGTTGGCCTGGTTCTTCTCATGGCCGAGGTGTTCGGTCATCTCTTCGTTGAGGGCGGTTTCCAGCACGTTCTTGGTGAAGAGTTTCAGCAGGCCGTCCGGGCCGGTCAACGCCAGACCGCGGGCCTTGGCCTCGGCTACCATCGCGGCCGCGGCGGCCTGCTCCGGCGACAGCTCCTGCGCCGGCTTCCGGTCGCGTTTGCGTGGACTCACAAGGTCCGATGTCATCACTCACAGTGCCCATCCCGCCGGACCTCGGCCCGGCGTGTCGGGCCGGAAACACCGATCCTGGAACAGTCCCTGATCGAGGCCGGGACTCGCGTGATTGGGCGCGTAACTCGCGTGACTGGAGGGGTATCTCGCGTGATTGAGGGGGCATCACTCGTGATTGAGGGGGCATCACTCGTGATTGGAGGGGCATCTCGCGTACCTGGAGGGTCGGGGTGCGTGCCTGGGGCGTCGGGCTGCGTACCTGGAGGGTCGGGTGGTTAGGGTCGGGGTATGGAGATGCTGCACCTGCGTTATTTCGTTGCGGTCGCCGAGGAGTTGAACTTCTCCGCGGCCGCGCGGAAGCTGCACATGGCCGCGTCGCCGCTCAGCCAGCGGATCAAGGACCTGGAGCACGAACTCGGGCAGCAGTTGTTCGACCGCAGCACGCACCACGTCACCCTCACCGACGCCGGGGCCGCGCTGCTTCCGCTCGCGCGGGACGTGCTCGAGCAGGTCAGCGCCATTCCGTGGAAGCTGGCCGAGGCGACGCGGCCGCAGCGGAGCACGCTCTTTCTCGGCATGCCCGCCGGCGTGCACCCCGACCTGCGGGAACGCGTCAACGCCCTCGCCGAACGCGTCAAGCAACGGTACGAGCTCAAGCGCTGGCCCGGCACCACCGCCGATCTCGTGCAGGGCGTGCACGACGGCAAGCTGGCGCTCACCCTGGCCCGGCTGCCGGTCACCGATCCCGCGCTGGAACAGCTGCCCGTGATGACCGAACGGCTCGGCGCCGTGGTGCCCGCCGACCTGTTCGCCGGGCGGGACTCCGTCAGCCTCGCCGAACTCGCCGACTTCCCGTACGTGGCCTCCCCCGAGGAAATCACGCCCGCCTATTTCGACCAGCTGGACCACCAATTGAGCGAACTCGGCGTCAAGAAACGCATCAGGCTGACGAACACCGGCTACGGCGGCACGTCGGAAATCATCTCCAGCGGCGAAGCCTTTTCCATTTCCATGCTCGACGCCAAGAGCCCGATGCACGGCTACCGGCTCGACAACGTCACCGTGCTCCCCTTCACGGATTTCCGCCCCCAGCTGGACACCGGCCTGCTCTGGCGGCGCGATCGCACCGACGGCGACCTGCGCGAGCTGGTCACCGCCGCGCGAGAGATCTTCGCGACGCCGCTCAGCACCTAGGAAATTGTATGACCGTCAGAGTCATACCATTGTTCGCATCATGATCATTCCCTTTCACGCCGCACACGCCTACGTTCGTAAGTAGAGCGAAACATCCAAGGCGCGAAAGGACGGAAAAGATGACGACCGGACCGCTGGACGGCGTGCGCGTGATCGACCTCTCGACCGTGGTCATGGGCCCGTACGCGGCCCAGATCCTGGGCGACCTGGGCGCCGACGTGATCAAGATCGAGTCCCCCGCGGACACCGTGCGGGTGGGCGAGTACCGCACCACGCCGGGCATGACGGCACTGAACCTCAACGTCAACCGCAACAAGCGCAGCGTGGCCCTCAACCTCAAGGACGAGTCCGAGCGCGAGCGGGCCCTCAAGCTGATCGACACGGCCGACGTGCTGATCACCAACATGCGCCCCGGCGCGCTGGCCCGCCTCGGCCTGAACTACGCCGACGTCGCCGCGCGCAACCCGCGCCTGGTCTACGCCCACGCGCAGGGTTTCCGCAGTGACTCCGACCGCGCCGGGAACGCCGCCTACGACGAGACCGTGCAGGCCTCCTCCGGCCTGGTCGACGTGGCCAACCGGGCGCTCGGCGAGCCGGTCTACCTGCCGACGATCATCGGTGACAAGGTCTCGTCGCTGACCATCGCCTACAGCGTGCTCGCCGCGCTGGTCCACCGGGACAAGACCGGCCAGGGCCAGCAGATCGAGATCCCGATGACCGACACGCTGATCGCGTTCAACCTCGTCGAGCACCTCGCCGGGCACACCTTCGAGCCGGCCGAGAGCCCCACCGGCTTCGCGCTGTCGATGACGAAGGGCCACGCCGCGGTCCGCACCAAGGACGGCCTCGCCTGCGTCATCCCCTACAACCCGCAGAACTTCCGCGACTTCTTCGCCGCGGCCGAGCGCCCGGACCTCGCCGAGGACCCGCGCGTGAACGGCGACGCCATCAACCGCGCCGACAACGAGTGGCTGACCGAGCAGATCGCGGCCTGCGCCCCCGCGCTGACCACCGAGGAGTGGGCCGAGGTGTGCGCCAAGCACAGCATCCCGATGGCCCCGGTGCTGGAGCTGGACAACGCCCACGAAGACCCGTACGTCCGCGACGGCCACCTGCTGGACACCGTCGAGCACCCGAGCGAGGGCACCATCCGCACGGTCGGCATCCCGGTGAAGTTCTCCGCGACGCCCGGCTCGATCCGCCGCCTGGCCCCGCTGGCCGGCCAGGACACCGCCGAAGTCCTCGCCGAACTCTGAAAGAAGCAGATCATGACCGAAGTACGCACCGAACGGATCGGCAGCACCCTGCTGATCACGATCGACCGGCCCCAGGCCCGCAACGCGGTCAACGCCGCCGTCGCGGCCCAGCTGGCCGCCGCTCTCGACGAACTCGAGAGCGACCCCGCTCTCCGCGCCGGCGTCCTCACCGGCGCCGAGAACACCTTCAGCGCCGGCATGGACCTCAAGGCCGCGCTCCAGGGCGAGTCGCCGGAGATCCCGGGCCGCGGGTTCGGCGGCCTGACCGAAGCCGAGCTGTCCAAGCCGCTGATCGCCGCGGTCGAAGGGTTCGCCATGGGCGGCGGGTTCGAACTGGCCCTGGGCTGCGACCTGATCGTCGCCGCGGAAGACGCCCAGTTCGGCCTCCCCGAGGTCAAGCGCGGCCTGATCGCCGCGGGCGGCGGCGTGATCCGGCTGCCGAAGCGGATCCCCCACCACCTCGCGATGGAGTTCCTGTTCACCGGCGAGCCGGTCACCGGCCGCCGCGCGGGCGAGCTGGGCCTGGTCAACCGCGTGACCGCGCCCGGTGACGCCGCCGCCGTCGCGGTCGGCCTCGCCGAGAAGCTGGCGGAGAACGCGCCCCTGGCCCTCGCCGCCGTCAAGAAGATCGTGCGCGCCGCGGATCCGGCAGCCGCACAGCGCGAAGAAATCAAGAACCTCATGCAGTCCAAGGACGTCCGCGAGGGCATGACCGCCTTCGCCGAGCGCCGCGCTCCGAAGTGGACAGGCGAATGAAGATCGAAGAAGTCCGCCGTCACGTGACGACCCCGCTGACCGCCCCGGCGTTCGCGCCCGTCGTCCCGCGGTTCACGAACCGCGAGTACCTCAACATCGTCTACCGCACCGACGCCGACGCCCTGCGCGCGGTCGTCCCGGAGCCGCTGCGGGTCGAAGGACCGTTGGTGCGCTTCGAAGTCATGAAGATGGGCGACGTCTCCGGCTACGGCCCGTACACCGAGTCCGGTCAGGCGATCGAGGTCGGCTTCGACGGCGAGCGCGGCGAGTACCTGCACGCGATGTACCTCGACAACTTCCCGGCCACCGCGTCCGGGCGCGAGGTCAGCGCGTACCCGAAGACCGTCGGCAGCCCGGATCTCTATGTCGACAACGGCGTGCTCGTGGGCACGCTCGACTACGGGACACTGCGGGTGGCCACGGCGACCATGGGCTACAAGCACCACGAGCTGGACGCCCGCGAGGCCGAACGCCAGATCACGGTCCCGACGTTCATGCTCAAGACGATCCCCGGCTACGACGGTGCCCCGCGCGTGCAGGAGCTGGTCCGCACCGAGATCACCGACGTCGTGGTCAAGGAGGCCTACACCGGTCCCGCGCGGCTGCAGCTGTTCCAGCACGTCCTCGCCCCGCTGGCCGACCTGCCGGTGCTGGAGGTCGTCTCCGCGAGCCACATCCTCACCGACCTGACGCTCGCCCCGGTCAAGCCGGTCTTCGACTACCTGAAGGGAGACCGGGCATGAAGAACGCCGCAGTCATCGGCGCCGGCACCATCGGCCTGTCCTGGACGGCGCTGTTCGCCCACCACGGCCTGACCGTCCGGGTCACCGACCCCCGCCCCGACCTCGCCGAGGCCGTCTCGCAGGCGCTGGCCCAGTTCGCCCCGCACCTCGGCACCACCGCCGCCGAACTGGCGAGCCGCGTGCAGATCGCCGCCGACGTCACCGAAGCCGTGCGAGACGCGGATGTCGTGCAGGAGAACGGACCCGAGAACGTCGAGTTCAAGAAGGCCCTGTTCAAGCAGCTGTCCGAAGAAGCGCCGGAGCACGCGCTGCTGCTGAGCTCGTCGAGCGCCATCCCCTCGACGGCGTTCACCGAAGAGATCGACGGATCGCGTGTCCTCATCGGACACCCGTTCAACCCGCCGCACCTGATCCCGCTGGTCGAGGTCGTCCCCGGCGAGCGCACCAGCGACGAGTCCGTGCAGCAGGCCGTCGACTTCTACACCTTCCTCGGCCGCACGCCGGTCGTGGAACGCAAGGAAATCCCCGGGTTCGTCGGCAACCGGCTGCAGAACGCGCTGAGCCGCGAGGCGATCTACCTCGTCGAGCAGGGAGTCGTCACGCCCGAGGACCTCGACAAGGTGATCACGAACTCGCTCGGCATCCGCTGGGCCACGGTGGGGCCGTTCCTCGGCTCGCACCTGGGCGGTGGCCCCGGTGGCTACCGGCACATGGCCGAGCACATCGGCAAGTCCATGAAGAAGATGTGGGCCGGCCTGGGCAACCCCAGCCAGAGCCCCGAAGAGCAGGAACAGCTCATCGAAGCTGTCGAAAAGGCTTACGGCTCCTCCACGTACTCGGAACTCGCCGAGACGCGCGACCGCAAGCAGCTCGCTGTCCTGAAGGCATTGGAGGAGAACTGACATGACCATGGAAGCACTCGAAGGCCAGCTGACCGCCGACTTCTACAACTACGAGACGCTGCTGAGCGACGAAGAGCGCAAGCTGCTGGTGAAGGCCCGCGACTTCATGCGCACCGAGGTCAAGCCGCTGGTGAACGAGAACTGGGAAGCCGGCACCTTCCCGAAGGAACTCATCGGGATGTTCCGCGACAGCGGTCTCGCGGGCCTGCCCTACGAGGGCTACGGCGACCACAAGCCCGAGGTCAGCCACCTGCTCACCGGCATGATGGCGATGGAGATGAGCCGCACGGACGCGTCGGTGGCAACCTTCTTCGGTGTCCACAACGGACTCGCGATGTACTCGATCTACAGCGGCGGCAGCCAGGAGCAGCGTGATCGCTGGCTCCCGGAGATGGCCGCGATGGACAAGATCGGCGCGTTCGCGATGACCGAGCCGCTCGGCGGGTCCGACGTCGCGGGCGGCATGCGCACCACCGCGAAGCGTGATGGCGATTCTTGGGTCCTCAACGGCGCCAAGAAGTGGATCGGCAACGCGACCTTCGCCGACTACGTCGTGGTGTGGGCGCGGGACCTCGACGACAACCACGTCAAGGGCTTCGTCGTCGAGAAGGGCACCCCGGGCTTCGTGGCGGAGAAGATCCAGGGCAAGACGGCCTTCCGGATCGTCGAAAACGCCGAAATCACCCTGACCGACGTCCGGGTGCCGGAGCAGAACCGCCTGCAGGGCATCAACTCCTTCCGCGACGTCGCCGAGATCCTGCGCGCCACCCGCGGCGGCGTGGCCTGGCAGGCACTGGGCGTGATGATCGGCGCCTACGAGCTCGCGCTGGACTACGCCAAGGAGCGCAAGCAGTTCGGCCGTCCGATCGCCCGCTTCCAGCTGGTGCAGGACCTGCTGGTGAAGAGCCTCGGCAACATCACCGCCTCCTGGGGCATGCTGGTGCAGCTCGCCCGGCTGCAGGACGCGGGGATCTTCCAGGACGAGCACTCGTCGCTGGCCAAGGCGTTCGTCACCGCGCGGATGCGCGAGGTGGTCGCCTGGAGCCGGGAGATCTTCGGCGGCAACGGGATCGTGCTCGACTACGACGTCGCGCGGTTCTTCGCCGACGCCGAGGCGATCTACTCCTTCGAGGGCACGCGGGAGATGAACACCCTGATCGTCGGCAAGGCGATCACCGGGCAGAGCGCCTTCGTGTGATTCTCTAGTTCACGCAGCCGGCGGCCGCACTGGCCGCCGGCTGTTTCGTGTCCGAACTGCTCGAAGTGTCCGAAGCGCCCGGCGCCTTCGTGCCGGTGGCGGCCACCGGCTTCACGCCGCCGGGGGTGTCGTCGCCCGAAGCCTGGACCGCCGCGGTGCTGATCGCCGTGCGGACGAACTGCTGGACCTGCGCCGGGTCGACCTTGACCGCGTCGCCGTCGGACGGCGTGGCCAGCGAAAGGCTCTGCACCGGGATGGTGGCGAACGCGATCGCGCCCGAGGTCATCCCCCGCAGCTGCTGGGCGAAGCTCAGGATGTCCCACCCCCTGTCCAGCACCACGGAACCCTGCACCGCGCCGACCAGCGAGCCCAGCTTCGCCGGGTCGGTGAACGTGCCCGCGCTCAGCACCTTCTTCGCCATCCCCGACAGGAACGCCTGCTGCCGCGCGATGCGGTCGAGGTCGCCGTTGGCCAGCCCGTGGCGCTGGCGGACGAAGGCGAGCGCCTGCGACCCGGACAGCGTCTGGGGACCGGCCGGGAAATCCGCGCCGGAGTAGCTGTCGTGCACCGGCGCCTTGAGGCAGACCTCGACGCCGCCGACGGCCTGCGACAGCGCGTCGAAGCCCGCGAGGTTGATCGCCGCGTAGTGGTTGATCGTCAGTCCGGTGAACTTCTCGACGGTCTGGATCGCCGTCTTCGCGCCGGCCTCGTTCGCCGCCACCTCCAGCTGCGCGCCGGAGAGCCCCTGGGCGCGCAGACCGGACATCGCGGCGTTCTTGCCGCGGCTGTAGGCCGAGTTGATCTTGTGCTTGCCGTACCCGCCCGCGATGTCCACATAGGAATCGCGCGGGATCGAGATCGCGGTGGCCGCGGCACCGCCGGCCGGGATGTGGACGACGATCATCGTGTCGGTGGTGTCGCCGCCGTCGTCGCCGCCACCGGCGTGGAGCGCGTCGAGCACGTTCTGTGGCAACGGGTTGCCGTACGCGTCGGTCCGCGCGTCGATCCCGACGAGCAGGATGTTCTGGGCGACCTTCAGCGGCTCACCGGCCGGGGTGTCGTCGGTGTCGACCTGCGCGGCCGGCGGGATGACGTCGGCGGTGACGATGCCGGCGTCGAGGGTGCTCAGCTGCGTCCACAGGTAGCCGGTGGCGCCGAGCACCGCCGTCGAGACGACGCCGAGCGCGACCCGGCGGCCGATCCGGTGCCCCCGCGACGACAACAGCACGGCTTTCCCCTTGCTTCCCTGTGGTGGATCCCCTTCTTCGAGGATCACCGCGTTAGCTGGGAATCAGCTGAGAAAGTTGTCGGAAACCTGTGACGCTAGCCGATCGGCCGAGCGGAATCGCCGCGCCTGGCCCGATTTTGCACGCACGGTGAGGACACGCGCACGGGAAAGTGCTGTGGCGCCAGCCACAGTGGTCCGCGCAATCGCGTCACCGCGGCAGTTTGCGCCAGATCGCGCGCGGCAGGAGGCGCATGGCGAAGAAGACCGGACGGAGTATCCCCGGCACCCAGACGACCCCGCGGCCGCGGCGCAACGCGGCCACGGTCGCCTCGGCCACCTGATCCGGGGTGCTGGAGAACGGCGCCGGCGGCATGCCTTCGGTCATCCGGCCGATGACGAACCCGGGTCGGACGAGCAGCAGCCGGACACCGGAGCCGTGCAAGGCGTCGGCGAGGCCGCTCGCGAAGCCGTCGAGGCCGGCCTTCGCCGAGCCGTAGACGTAGTTCGCGCGGCGCACCCGCACCCCGGCCACCGAGGAGAACACCACGAGCCGGCCGTGCCCCTGCGCGCGCAGCAGGTTCGCCGCGTGGGTCAGCACGCCGACCTGGGCGACGTAGTCGGTGTGCACGATCGCGGCGGCGTGCGCGGCGTCGCGCTCCGCCCGCGCCTGGTCGCCGAGGATGCCGAAGGCGAGCACGACGGTCTCGAGCGGTCCGTGCTCGGCCGCCACCTTCTCCAGGAAGGACTCGTGCGCGGCGAGGTCGTCGGCGTCGAACTCGGCCGTTTCGACCGTCTCGGCACCGGCCTCGCGCAGCGCGGCGACCTCCGCGGTCAGGTCCGCACCCGGCCGCGCGGCCAGCACGAACCGCCGGACGTCCCCGCTGACCAGGCGTTTCGCCACGGCCAGGCCGATTTCGCTGCGTCCGCCGAGCACCAATACCGTTCCGCTCACCCGAGCAGTGTCCCAGCCCGGGTGCGCTAGCGTGCCGGGGTGGGTCAGGACTTCGAGACGCTCGTCGAACAGCACCGCCGCGAGATCCAGGTGCACTGCTACCGGATGCTCGGTTCCCTGGCCGACGCCGAAGACCTCACGCAGGAGACGTTCCTGCGCGCGTGGAAGGGCCGCGACGGGTTCGAGGGCCGGGCGAGCGTGCGCACCTGGCTCTACCGGATCGCGACGAACGCGTGTCTCGACGTGCTCGCCCGCCGTCCGCGGCGCGTGCTGCCCGACCAGCTCGGCCCGGCCGGGGAGCCGGTCGGCCCGATCGAGGCCGCCGACCTGCCGTGGCTCGAGCCGTACCCGGACCGGCTGCTCGAGAGCGCGGGCCCGGACGACGCCGTCGTCGAGCGGGAGACCATCGAGCTGGCCTACCTCGCCGCCGTCCAGTACCTGCCGCCGCGCCAGCGGGCGGCGTTGATCCTGCGGGACGTGCTCGGCTGGTCGGCGAAGGAGACGGCGGCGTCGCTGGAGACGAGCGTGGCGTCGGCCAACAGCGCGCTCCAGCGGGCTCGGGCGACGTTGCGTGAGCGGTTGCCCGCGCGGCGTGCCGAGTGGACGGTCGGCGACCCGACGGCTGAGGAAACGGCGCTGCTCAAGCGGTTCATCGCCGCGTACGAGGCCGGCGACGTGTCCGCGGTGGCCCAGCTGCTGCACGAAGACGCCGAGGCGATCATGCCGCCGTACACGTTGTGGTTCGGCAACCGCGCGTCGATCGCCCGAGCGCTCTCGTTCTCACTGGACCCGGCGTCGCCGGACTGCGTCGGGCGGTTCCGGATGCGGCCGGTGCGCGCCAATCGCCAGCCGGCGGTGGCCACTTACCTGCGGCGCCCGGGAGAGCACGATCACCGGTGGTTCGGGGTCACGCTGCTCACGATCGAGGACGGGCTGATCACGGCGATGGCCGCGTTCGAGTCGGCCACGGCGGCGGCGTGGGGCCTGCCGGAGACGTGGCCGGGAGAGCACGCGCCCGGGGAAAAGATGCAAAACCGCGCATAGATATCGCGCGCAGAAAAAGCCCGGGTGGGTGATTCACGCGGAATCACCCACCCGGGCGCGCACACGGCCGATTCGGATTTACTCCGTTTTCGGGGGGTTGTGCTCGAGGCCGCCGGGAAGAGGTCACCGGGGCGGCGGTCAGGCCACTCGGTGCCGCTCCGGCGCGGTGCGCACCAGCCTGCGGCGTTCGTCCGCGGTGGTGCCGCCGAAGACGCCGTGGTCAAGGCCGTTGTCGAGCGCGTAGCCGAGGCATTCGGCGCGCACGGGGCAGCGCGCGCACACGGCCTTCGCCTGCGCCGTCTGCCGGGCGCCGGGGCCGACCTCGGAGATCGGGAAGAACAGTTCCGGGTCCTCGTCCTTGCAGGCCGCGAGTTCCGCCCAGCCCGTCATCGTGGCTTCCATTTCCTTCGTTCACCTCCTTCTCTTACTGCTTCCCATTGTTGGGGCGCGTCAACCGACTTAACCGCGGCGGACGCGCGAGCGTATCCGCTTGGGTCAAGGGGGTTTTGGCTTCGGTCCCCGGCTCACCCTCCGGGCAACCAAGACTGCAACACATGAGAGTACGCCTTTCTTCCGGGGATCTCGATGTCGATCACGTCACCCGATCGGCGAGGTCTGCGGCCGCCGACGGGCTCCGGACCGGTCGTCACCGGTCCGCTTCCTTGTTGTCCGGGAGGGGTTTCCGGTCGGGAGTGATCGAAACGTGGCCGTCGGGAACGCGGTCCGCCGCGTGTCCGGAACCCGCCGTTCGCGGCCGGGAGCACGGACGTGCCCGCGCCCTTCGTCACCAGCCGTCACCGAAGCAACGCGGTGCATTACTCCTCCCGAGCAGTCTTGACCGGATCGTTACACGTGGCGGTCACCTCAGCGCACCTGTCCTTGTGAGGGCGAGGGGTGGTGGGGTGCCGTGTGCGGTCACGACGAGTTCGACGCGTTCTTCCGCGCCGACTTCCCGGCCCTCGTCGCGTTCCTCTGCAAGGCCGGGTTCGAGGTCGAGACGGCGCGGGACGTCGCCGCCGAGGCGATGCTGCACGCGCTGGAGGCGTGGCCGATCGTCGAGGACCCGCGGGCCTGGGTGCGCCGGGTCGCCGGGCGGCTCATCGACGCCCCCGGCGACGCGCGGACGGACTGGGCACTGGCGGGCGACCCGCGGGACGACGAGAAGCTCGCGGGGCTGGTCGAGCAGCACGCGGATCTCATCGAGCTGCTTTCCGCCCTCCCGGGCAAGCAGCGGATGGTCCTGGCGTGGTCGCTCGACGGGTTCACGCCGTCCCAGATCGCGGAGGCGCTCCGCGTCGCCCCCGCGACCGTCCGGTCCACCCTCCGCCACGTGCGGGAACGCCTCAGGCGACTCCGGGCCGCCCGGCCCGGTGACCAGCGGGACAGGAAAAGGTGAGCGAAATGCCGGCAACCGAGTACGGGGATCGGGCGATCACCGAGCAGCTGCGGGAGTCCAACGCCGCCCTGCACGACTCGCTGCGCGCCGGGCTCGACGTGGAGGGCACCCTGCTGCGGGTGCGCAGCCGGGCGCTGGTCCGGCAGATCGCGGCGACGCAGCCCGCCGAAGCGTTCCCGCCGCACTGGCGGCGCCACGACGAGCCGGTCGCCGCCGCGGCCGCCGGTGACGACGCCGCGACCGCGCGCCTGCTCGCCACCATCCGCCCCCTGGTGGTGCGCTACTGCCGTGCCCGCGTCGGACGGCACGAGCGGTCGTTCGCTTCGGCCGACGACGTCGCCCAGGAGGTCTGCCTCGCCGTGTTGACGGCGCTGCCGTCCTACCACGACCAGGGCCGCCCGTTCCTCGCGTTCGTCTACGGCATCGCCCAGCACAAGGTGGCCGACGCCCACCGCGCGGCGGCCCGCAACCGCGCCGACCCGGTGCCCGAAGTGCCGGACGGCGTCAGCGACACGGTCGGCCCGGAGCAGCGGGTGCTGCGCTTCGAGCTGAACGAGCGGCTCGGCCGGCTGCTGGACGTGCTGCCGCCGAAGCAGCGGGAGATCGTCGTGCTGCGGGTGGTGGTCGGGCTCTCGGCGGAGGAAACCGCCGCTGCGGTCGGGTCCACGCCGGGGGCCGTGCGGGTGGCGCAGCACCGTGCACTGGGTCGGTTGCGGCGGCTGCTCACGGGTGAAGAGAATTAACGCCCGACACGCTCCAAAATGAACTCCGCGAGCGCCGCCGCCGGGCCCTCCATCGACTCGCGCGCCAGCAGCACGAACTCGATGTCGCCCGGTTCGGGCAGGCCGTCGAGCTCGGTCAGGTCGGCCGGGACGAGGCTGCGCGCGTGCAGGGTGACGCCCAGCCCGGCCGCCGCCGCGGCGCGCAGGCCGGTCAAGCTCGACGTCTGGCACGCCGCGCGCCACTCCAGGCCCGCGCGTTCGAGCACCTCCACCGCCAGCTGCCGCGTGATCGACGGCATCGGGTACTGCACCAGCGGCACCGGACGGCCGGGTTCCAGCGCCGTGGCCGCCGACCCGATCCAGACCAGGGGCTCCCGCCAGAGCAGCCGGCCGTGGTGCGCGCCCGGACGGCGTTTGCCCAGCACCAGGTCGAGCTGCCCGGAGCGCAGCCGCTGCGCCAGGACGTCCGACAGCTCGACGGTCAGTTCGACGTCCACCAGCGGGTGACTGCGGCGCAGCCGGTGCAGGATCTCCGGCAGCTCGCCGAGCGCGAAGTCCTCCGAGACGCCGAACCGCACGCGACCGCGGAGTTCGGCGCCGCGGAAGTGCCGCTCCGCGCGTTCTTCGGTGTCGACGACGGTCTGCGCGAACCCGAGCATCGCCTGCCCGCGCGCGGTCAGCTCGACGGTGTGGGTGTCGCGGGCGAACAGCAGCCCGCCGGCGTCGCGCTCGAGCCGTCGCACGTGCTGGCTGACGGTCGGCTGCCCGACCCCGAGCCGCCGCGCGGCCGCGGTGAAGCTGCGCGTCTCGGCGACGGCGAGGAACGAACGGCACAGGCGGGGGTCTAGCACCGGGGCAGCTTATCGCGATTCACGATGACAGTCAGTCCGGTCATCGGGGTTCACAATGAGCGGGGCGTCGCCGAGAATGGCTGCGGAAGGAGATCCATGTCCCGCATCCGGCTCGACCCGTTCGTCCTCGCCATCCTCGCCACCGTCGGCGTCGCCACCCTGCTGCCCGCCTCGGGCGCGGTGGCCGACGGCTTCGGCGTCGCCACCACGATCGCCGTCGGCCTCCTGTTCTTCCTGTACGGCGCCCGGTTGTCGACGCAGGAAGCCCTCGAAGGGCTCCGGCACTGGCGGCTGCACGCGGTGGTGCTCGCGGCGACGTTCGTCCTGTTCCCGCCGCTCGGCCTGGCCCTGTTCCTGCTGCCGCCGTCGGTACTGCCCGCCCAGCTGGCGGCGGGGGTGCTGTTCCTGGCGGTGCTGCCCTCGACGGTGCAGTCGTCGATCGCGTTCACCTCGATCGCCCGCGGCAACGTGGCCGCGGCGATCTGCAGCGCGTCGCTGTCCAACCTGGCCGGCATCGTGCTGACGCCACTGCTGGTGGCGCTGCTGCTGGCCGGGAAGGGCGCGGGCGTCGACGGTTCGGCGGTGCTCGGCATCGTGCTGCAGCTGCTGGCGCCGTTCGTGGCCGGCCAGCTCGCCCGCCGGTGGATCGGCGGCTGGATCACGCGTCACGCGGCGCCGCTGAAGCTGGTCGACCGCGGCTCGATCCTCCTGGTGGTCTATACGGCGTTCAGCGCGGGCATGACCGAGGGCATCTGGCACCGGCTCGGCCCGGTGCACCTGCTGGTGCTGGTGGCGGTGTGCTGCGCGCTGCTCGCGGCAGTGCTGGCGGCGACGGGCCGGGGCGCCCGGCTGCTGGGCTTCGCCCGCGCGGACCGGATCACGATCGTGTTCTGCGGCTCGAAGAAGAGCTTGGCCAGCGGCCTGCCGATGGCGACGGTGCTGTTCGGGCACGCGCAGGTGGGGCTGATCGTGCTGCCGCTGATGCTGTTCCACCAGATCCAGCTGATCGTCTGCGCCACCCTGGCCCGGCGGTACGCGGCCGAGGAAGAGCGGGAGCCGGTGCCGGCCTGACGAGGTGCGTCGAGTCCTTTGTGGAGGATCATCGACGAAGGGAAGCGCTCTCCACCGGCGGCGTCACCGCCGGAATCCGCGGCTTTCGCCCGGCCCGCCAAGGCTTTTCGTCACCGCGGGCGGGGCGAAGGCTTCTTTTCCAGCTCTTCCGCGAAAATCCTGTCGACGCGCGACCCCGCGCGGCGCAACGCCCGCACGGCCGCGCGGATCATGTAGCCGGCCGCGAACACGAGCAGCAGCGTCAACCCGATGACCCCGGGATTCGCCACGACGACCTCCCGGTACTCGTGCGCGAGGTAACCCAGCCCGGCCCCCACGGCGAACGCGTCCAGCCACGCCAGCCAGGCCGCCCGGGAACGGGACGGAGTGGCAGAGACCATTGCTTCCTCCCGCCGTTCCGGTCAGCGGTGACGCCCTTGCAACCTAGACGAGCGTGCGCCGGTCGGCGGCCACTTCAACCTGTTTGGCCTACCGGATCTGCCCGGATGGCCGCTGTGATAACTTGAAGCGAACTGAGTGTTCTGTGCACATGCAAACCTCGTCCCGCTTGGGTGCGAGGTGAGGGGGCGGTAGCTCAGTTGGTTAGAGCAGGGGACTCATAATCCCTTGGCCGCGGGTTCGAGCCCCGCCCGCCCTACCGGATCGAGCTGGGTGAGGTCTGCACGCGAACCGCGCATGCCGTCCTCGCTCGCCGGTGTTCCCTCCTCAGTGGACAGTCAGAGCCGGGGTCAGCGCACCCGGTCGTAGACCACTGCCGTCTCCCCCAGGTCCCCGGCTTCGTGGTGGGTCAGCTGCCACTTCGAGGACGGCAGGCCGTCGTCGAACAGGCGGGGGCCGCCGCCCGCTATTTCCGGGCAGACCATCAGGTACAGGCGGTCGAGCAGGTCCGCCGCGAGCAACGGCTTGATGATGCTCGCGCTGCTGTTCACCAGGATGTCGCCCCCGGCCGTCGTCTTCAGCTTCGCCACGACGTCCGCGGCCGGCGCGTTCACCAGCCGCGTGCGCTCCCACGGGGCGTCGGACAGCGTGGTGGAGAAGACGACCTTTTCGGCGTCCACCAGCCATTGCGCATAGCCGCGGTCGCGCGGGTCGGCGTTCTCGTCGGCGGCGACCGTCGGCCAGAACCCCAGGAACCCCTCCGCGTTGCGGCGGCCGAGGACCGCCGTCGTCGCGCCCGCCCAGATCCGGCCCAGGTGCCGCCGGGCAACTTCCGTCGTCGCGTACGGGAGGATCGCGGCCATGTCGGCGGGCCCCGCGGGCCCGTGGTAGCGCCCGTCGAGGGTGAGACTCAGGTTCGCGGTCACCCGGCGGCCGGTCGGTTCGGTCATGGCTTCAGCCCTTTCGTCCGGAAAGCACGTCGGTGAGGCGGTCGAGCACCTGACCCCAGCCGGTTTCGATCCCGGCGACGAAGGGGACGGCCCCGACCGTGGTCGCGGAAATGCGCAGGCCCAGCCGCAGCCGGGTACCGGCCGGGTCCGGGCGGAGCTCGAGGTCGTAGTGGCCGGTGAACGAAGCAGGACCGGTCACCGCGAGCTCGAACCCGAGGTGAGCGGGCTCCTCCGCGACGCGCACCCGGCCTTCGGCGTGGTACTCGCCGTCGGCGTCGCGGTACCCGAGCACGACCCGGCCGGCCGGCCGCGGATCGAGGACGCAAGCGGTCACCGTCATCGACGGGGGAACCCACCAGGACGCCAGCAGCTCCGCGTCCGTCCAGTGCCGCCAGACCTCGGCGGACGGCGCGGGCAGCAGGCGGTCGAACGCGAACGTGCGCCCGTCCGCCCACCGGTCCCCGCCCGCGGCCGCCGCCTCCGCCTCGATGGCGGCCCGGTACCGCGCCACGGCGTCGCGCTCACCCGCGTGCGCCTCGGTGGCGTCGGCCAGCTCCCGCAGACGTCCCGCAAACGCTTTCAGCGGTCCGGCTTCGAGCGCGTGAACCCGCCGCTGCCCGAGCGGGAAAACGGTGACCAGGCCGGCGCGGGCGAGGGTCTGCAGGTGCTTGGTGGTCTGGGGCTGCCGGAGCCCGGTCAGCTCGGCCAGCTCCCCGACCGAGCGGGGACGCTCGGCGAGAAGCTCGACGATGCGCCACCGCGCGGCGTCCCCCAGAGCTGCGGCAATCCGATCCATACTTACAGTATTCACACGGAAGAATATTCACGTCAAGGAATATCTTCGCCGGGCAGCCAGCGCAGTCCGTACGCGTACCCGAGCTGAGGCGCGGTGAACTCCTGCGCGACCTCGTCCGCGCCGTCCAGCGGGAGCGGCTCGCCCGGCTGGGGCGGGTCGGCGAGCACCGAGGGCGGGACGCGGTCCAGCCGCCACACCACCCGCGGCGGCCGTCGCGGGTCGAACCGGACGCGCACCTCGAACGACTCGCACGTCACCAGCGGCACGAACACGTACGACGGCCGGATCGGCCGGCCGTCCCGGATGCGGAACACCAGCGAGTACGTGTGGTCGTCCCCGCGGGAAAGGGGCCGCGGCAGGTCGAGCAGCCAGCGGAAGTGCCGCTGGCCGTCCCGGGTGCCGTCGCTGATCCGCACGCCGTGCCGGGCGTCCGCGGCGACGTCGCGCTCGCCGTCGCTCCCGTCTTCGGTGCGGGGCACCGTGAATTGCGCCGAAATCCGGTCGAGGGCATCGCGGGTGGCCACGATCAACCGTTCTTCGGTCACCTCCGGCTCGCCGGTGTCGAGCCGGACGAGCACCTTGAGCTGCTTGACGAACCAGCCCTCGTCGGGGTCGGGCCGGCCGTCGCCCGGCCGCGCGCCGGCCTCGATCTCCGCCGCGAGCCGGGCGAACGACCGGTCGACGCGGCGCCGGGCCGTGCGCTCCGAGACGCGCAACCGATCCGCGAGCACCCCGATCCGGTCGCTCAGCAAGGCGTGCTGCGCGCCGGGCGCAATGCCCAGCGCGACGTTCACCGCCAACCGGTCGTCGGCCGGGAATTCCGCGATCGCGGCCGAAATCGCTTCGCGCAGAACCCGGCGGGCATCGCGGTCGCTCGTCGTCCGGTGGATTTCGCACCAGCCGGAAACGAGCGGGCCGAGCCTGCTGCGCAGCCGATCGGCCTCCAATCCCCAGCCACGCCGCAACGTGGTGAGTTCCCCGAGCACCCCGTCCTGTGCCATGGCCAGTTATTTTGACACGGGCACATCTGCGCGATCGGCGGCACCGGCTGGGCCGATCGGGTGTTCCGCGGTGGCCTGCCGTTGGCCAGTTTCCCGCGATTTCGGCCCGCGAGTGGCCTTTTCCGCATCGACGGCTGCCCGACCATTTCTCCCGTCGACTTTCCGTCGGCATCGGGGAGGATGGGTGCTCGACACTACCGGCCCGGCCGACGTCGCCGGGGTCCGGCGGCTGGCCCGCGACGGCCTGCTCGCCGACGCGGCGGCGGCCGCACGGCCCCGCGCACTGGCCCGGTTGCGCGGCGGGGTCTACACGGTGGCGTGGCCGCTGGTCTTCACGCGGATCACCAAGCCGCTGGAACACCGGCGCCGCCACGCGGACTGCGCCCGCGGGCTGGCATGGCTGCGGCCCGACTGCCTCGACCGCTTCCACGACGACGTCGAGGCCGTGGTGGACCACGCGCTGCGGCGCGCGACGGGCCCGATCGAGAACCTCGAGGGCTGGCTGGCGACCCGCCTCACCCCGGCCACGGTCGACGCGCACCGCCGTCGCCGCGGCGAAATCGGCGCGCTGCAGCGGCCGCGCCTGCCCGCGTGGCTGGGCGACGCACTCGGCGGCGACCCGTGGCTGTGCGACCTGGCGGTGCAGATCCTGGTCTGGGTGGGCGTGCCCGCCACGGCCGGTGCCGAGCTGTGGCCTTTGGACGGCTGGACGGCGCGGCGCACGGAGGTCACGGGCGAGCCGCCGGCCACCCGCGACACGCTCGACCGCGAGGTCGACCGGGTGCTGACCGCCATGCGCACCCGGCCGGCGTGGCACGCCGAACACGTCGAGCGCCCGCTGGGGCACAAGCAGGCCCCGGTCGCCCCCATGCCGGCCGAGCTCCCGGCGCTGGAACTGGTCGCCGGGCACGAGTTGGCGGACGCCCGGCTCGCGGACCTGGCCGAGCGGGCCCTGCGGGCGATCGAGACCCGGCTGAACCGGGGCGAAGCACCGGCGAAGGCGGTGACGACGGTGGTCCGCACGGTGTTCGGCGAGCACGCACCGGCCGGGCCGGCCCACGACGACTGGCTGACGGCGGCACTGGCGGACGACGAACGGCTGGCCGCGATCGTGGCCGAGGTCCTGGCGATCCTGGGCCGCTGAGGCCGGGCAGCCCCAGCGTGCCCTACCGCAGTCGCGCTTCCGGCGGTACCGGGCTCGGGAGCAGCAGCGGCTCGCCGGCCTCGCGGCAGCCGTACCGCTCGAACATCGCGCGTGCCTTGTCGCGCAGTTCGACGGCGCGCCGTTCGTTCCCGGACAACGCCGCCGCGATCGCCAGGTCGCGCAGGGTCCTGGCCTGCCAGACCGGCAGGTCGAGCGCCTGCCACCACTCCAGCGACCGCTGCAGGTGCGGCTTGGCGGCCGCCGGGTCGCCTGCCGCGAGCTCGAGTTCGCCGAGGGTGCGCAGGAGCAGCGCCTGTCCGAAACCGTCCTGGAGCTCGTTGCAGGTGTTCAGGGTCTCCTCGAGCGAAGCCCGCACCTCCTCGCCCCGGCCCTGCCGGATGCGCACCTTCGCGAGCGCCTGGTCGGCGTAGGCGACGACGAGCCTGCTGCCGACGATCCGCAGTTCGGCCGCCGCCCGGGCACAGCAGTCGGCGGCTTCGCCGAGCCGGCCCGCGGCGCGGTGGATGATGCCGATCGACCGCAGGGCCAGCGCCGCGCCACGGCGGTTGCCCGACGCGCGCCAGTATTCGAGTGCCTTGGTCACCGACGCCGCCGCGTGGTCGAGGTCGCCGGATTCGGTGAGGATCATGCCGAGGTTGTGCTCGGCCTGCGCGAGCTCCTCGTCGGTTCCTTCGCTCCGCAACACCGGGACCGCCTCGGTCAGCGCCCGCTCGGCGTCGGCGAACGAGCCGTGTTCGCGAAGCACGACGCTCATGCTCAACCAGGTCCTGGCCTGGGCGAGCCGGTCGCCGACTTCGGCGAACGCGGTGAGCGCCTGGTGGTAGTACGCCAGCGACTCGTCGAACCGGTCCTGTTCGAAGTACAGCGTCCCCATTCCGCTCAGCAGCAGGCCCTCGGCCGCGCGGTCGCCGGCCCGCCGGGCCGCGGCCAGCGCGGCGGTGTGGGTGCGCCGCCACTGGCGGAACTGGTTGCGGGCCGCGAAGCTCGACGACGACAGCGCGGAGGCCAGCGCGGCCGCGGTGGCCACCAGGTCCCGTTCGCTGGTCTGCTCGACCACACTGACCAGCAGCTCCTCTTCGGCCTCGAACCAGGCGTCCGGATTAGTGCGGATGCCTTCGACGGCGGCCTGGTCCAGCCGCCCGGAGCCGGACGGCTGGGGTGTCCGGCCGGACGCGCCGCGGACCAGCTCCAGTGCGTCCCGGCCCACCCGGTCCAGCGCCGCGCGGACGTCGGCGGCGGATTCCTCGGCGTCGCACAGCTCCTGGGCATACGCCCTGGTCAAGTCGTGGATGCGGTACCGGCTCAGCCCGGTGACGTCGGTGCCCGCCGGGTCGAGCAGCTGCGCGTCGACCAGCCTTTCGACCACGTCTTCGGCCTCGTCGACGGGGATGTCCAGCAGCGGGGCGGCGAGCCAGCCGGCGAAGTCCTGGACACCCGTCATGCCGAGGCGGCGCAGCAGCGTGCGCTCCGGCCCGCCGAGGCCGTCGTAGCTCACCGCGAGGCTGCCCCGGACCTCCAGATCGCCGAGCACGAGTTCGTTGAGCAGCCGCTGCTTGCGGCCCAGCCGCTGCGCCAGGCGGGCCACCGTCCAGTCCGGCCGGGCGGCCAGCCGGGCGCCCGCGATGCGGACCGCGAGCGGCAGGTGCCCGCACAGCCGCACGATCTCCAGCGCGGCCGCCGGTTCGGCCGCCAGCCTCGGCCCGACCAGCTTGGCCAGCAGTTCCAGGGTTTCCTCCTCGCGCAGCTCCTGCAGGTCGAGCAGCGCGGCACCCTCCAGCGCGGCCAGCCGGACCCGGCTGGTGAGCAGTACCGCGCAGCCGGCACCGGCGGGCAGCAGGGGCCGCACCTGCTTTTCGCCCGCCGCGTCGTCGAGCACCACGAGCACGCGCCGGTCGGCGAGCAGCGACCGGTACAGGCCGGCGCGCTCGGCGGTTCCGGCGGGGATCGCCGCGTCGGCCACCCCGAGCGCCCGCAGGAACCGGGCGAGCACCTCGGCCGGGTCGGCCGGGTCGGGGTGGTTGCCGTGGAGGTTGGCGTAGAGCTGCCCGTCGGGGTACTGGTCGCGGATCCGGTGGGCAGCGTGCACGGCGAGCGTGGTCTTGCCCGACCCCGGCTTGCCGGAGACGGCGCAGATCCGGGCGGCCGAGCCGGCCGGGCGCAATCCCTTCAGCACGTGGTCGACGTCTTCGCGCCGGCCGGTGAAGTCCGAGATGGTGGCGGGCAGCAGGCCCGGCGTGAGCGCCACGACCGGCGGCGGCTCATCCGGTGGCGCCGCTTCGGCCGCGGGTTCGGCGAGCACCGCTTGGAAGGCCGCCTGCAGCTGCGGTCCCGGTGCGACACCGAGTTCGTCGTCGAGCAGCCGGCGCGCTTCGTGGAAGGTGGCCAGCGCGTCGGCCTGGCGGCCGGCCTGGTGCAACGCCAGCACCAGCTTGGCCCGCAACGGTTCACGCAGGGGGTGCTCGGCGACCAGCCCGGTCAGCTCCCCGGCCAGCGCGCCGCCGCGGCCGAGCCGGAAGTCCGCCTCCAGCCGCGCTTCCACCGCGACGAGCCGGGCCTCCTCCAGCTTCGTCCGCTCCCGCTCCGCCCACTCCCCCTCGGCTCCGCCGAGCGGGGACCCGGTCCACAGCCCGAGCGCGTCGGCCAGCGTCTCCGAAGCCCCTGGGGCGTCACCGGCCGCGAGCGCTCGCCGTCCCGCGTCCACCGCCCGCTCGAACCGGACCAGGTCGATCGACTCCGGAGCCACGTCGAGCAGGTATCCCGGCGCCTGGCGGCGCACCACGTCGTCCCCCGCACCGAGCATCCGGCGCAGTGCGGAAACGTACGTGTGGACCACCGAACGAGCGCTGTTCGGCGGTTTCTCGCCCCACAGCGCGGTGATCAGCGTGTCGACCGGCACCACGCGGCCGGCGTTGAGCACCAGCGCCGCCAGCAGGGTGCGCGGCTTCGGGCCACCGAGCGAGACCTGTTCCCCCGCAACGAGGACCGCCATCGAGCCCAGCAGCCGGAATTCCACGTTCGCCCCCACAGTCCGAGAAACCCTCCCTACAGACGGAAACCGCACGGTGCCGTTGTCCCGATCATCCCCCTGTGACGATCCTGTGATCCTCCCGCACACGGCGGCCTCCAGAAAAGCTGAAAAGCCGCTTGGAGGTTTCGTGGAGGGCCGCCCGGCAGAGTTCTCGGTGTCGGAACCAGCCGACCAAGTCCCGAGGGGGAAACCGCACATGAAGAACCTCGCTCGCCTCGCCGCTCTCGCTCTCGCCGTCGCCGCACCGCTCGCCCTCGCCGGCCCGGCGCACGCCGCCGACACCGGCTCGATCTCCGGGGACGTGTGGCTCGACAGCAACAGCAACGGCCTGCGGGACGCCGGTGAGCCGGCCATCGCGGGGCACTGGATGGTGATCAACGGCACCAACCTCCAGACGAAGACGGACTCCCTGGGGCACTACGAGTTCAAGGACCTCCCGGCGGGCAGCTACTCGGTGAAGTCGACCGACCGGTCCCTCCTGGCCGGCCAGGGCTGGACGACGGTGGGTGGCGACTCGAAGTTCCGCGGCGACAACGGCACGCTCGGGAACCCGGTGGTGCTGACCGCCGGCCAGCGGGTGACGGGCCTGAACAGCGGTTTCGCCACCGCCAAAGTCGACTACCAGGCCGGGCAGATCATCATCAGCAACACGGCCCCGAAGGTCGGCGACGTGATCGACATCGTCGGTTCCGCGGTCCCGGTCGGCAACGTCTACGACCAGTTCGGCGGCCAGCTTTCCTTGCCGGACGGCCTGCGCGTCGTCGAGCGCCTCGGCGGCATGCCGCAGTACTACGCGACCGAGCCGGCCGGCAAGGTCACCGGGTTCTTCTACGACCGTCGTTACCCGGGTGCGTACGAGTTCGTCGGCGCGCGGGTGGTCGTCGAGAAGCCGCTGTCCGCCGCCGAGATCAAGCTCACCGCGTGGAAGGGCCTGTTCGGCAGCACCGACCCCAACACCGCCAACGACGTCATCGCCACGACCCTGACCACCAGCTGATCCACCGGCGAGGGGGGAAGGAAGGCCCGGTTCCCTGGGAGGGGGAACCGGGCCTTCTTCATGCGTCCGCTTGCGGTGCGCCGGTCAGCCGTCTTCGACCGCGCGGCGCCGAGCCTCGAACACCGCCGTCAGCGCCTCGGGCGAGCAGCCCGCGGCTCGCACGCGCCGTCCCGCCGCCGTCAGCTCGGCGAGCAGGAGCGCGCGCACGGCCGCGCGGGTTGCCTCCGGGAGTCTCGAGCAGGGGTCGGTCACCCTCGGCCTCCTCTCTCCCCTCGCACCAGATTTCCCCTGACGGACACGCGGTCAGCGCCACCACGGCGGTGGGGGCACCGGGAGCACCAGGGGGCAGCCGGTGTGGCGACCGGTCCAGCAGTCCGCCAGCCAGCGGGTCAGCGCCACCGGGCCGAGCAGGCTGTCCTCCCACACCGGCGTCAGTTCACCCGCCCGGCGCAGCATCGATTCCGCGGTGCCGCAGTAGGAAACCACCGCGGCGATCGCCGCATCGGCCCGCTCTCCGGGCCAGGCGACCGCGGCTCCGGGCAGCCGAGCCGGGATGGCCAGGCCGGTGCCGACGGTGCAGTTGCGCGCCAGCTGCACGGCGAGATCGAACTCGACCGCTTCGGCGTGACGCTGTCTGGCTCGCCAGCGGGGTGAAGAGGCCGCGGCGTACAGCCCGGCCAGGCGGGCGGCGACCAACCCGTCCCACACCGTCAAGAGCACCGCTCGCGTGTCGGCCGGAGGGGCGTCGGCGAGCTCGTGGGTAACGGCGCTGAGCCAGGCACACGGGTCCTTGACTTGACGATCAGCGGCGACGGTCACGGCAGTCAGTTTCCCACCGCCGCGCACGGGCAACCCCGAGATGATCATGGTTCACCCGAGGACCACCCGGTCGGTGGCGAACCGTTGAGCGGCGCCGTAACCCGATCGGGTACTCGGCGTGACCAAATCGTCACAGCTGTGCGACCATGTCGGCGCTCAGTGCCGAGCACGCCCTCCCGAAACCCCTTCCGCGAAAGGTCCCCGAGTGATCAAGATCAGCAAGAGCCGGGCCGGCACCCAGCGCGTCACCTTCAGCCTCCCGGTCGGCGCACCGCCCGGCCGGGTGAGCGTCGTGGGCTCGTTCAACGACTGGACCCCCGGCCGCCACCACCTCACGCCGCGGTCGAACGGCCGCCGGTCGGCTTCGGTCGACGTGGCGCCGGGCACCGTGCTGCAGTTCCGCTACCTCGGCGAGAACGGCCACTGGTTCGACGACCCCGACCTGCCCGACCGCGCCGACGGCAACTGCGTCTGCACGACCTCGTAGCGGCTCAGCCCCGCCGGCGCCGCTTCCCCGCGCCGCCGGTGCGCCGGGCCGGTTTCGCCGCGGCGGGCTTGCGTTGCGGGCGCTTGCGCTCCGCCGGCGCCTGCGGGCGCCCGCGCGTGCTGTTCACCGTCCGGCCGCGGACGATCCCGATGAACTGCTCCATCAGGTCCGTCGTCTCCTCCTCCAGCCACGACAGCGCGACGCTCGACTGCGGCGCGTCCTCGACCGGCCGGTAGGTGAGGTCACGGCGGTGGTGCAGCCGGGCCAGCGACTGCGGGACGACGAGCACCCCGACGCCGGCCGCGACCAGCTCGATGGCGTCCGCCGTCGTCTCGGGCCGCGAAACCGCCGGGCGCCCCGGCCGAGCGTCCCATTCCAGCGTGTCGTCGAGCGGGTGCAGCACGACCTCGTCCGCCAGGTCCACGGTGGACACTTCGTCGGCCGCCGCGATCAGGTGGTCCTTGGGCACCACGACGACCGTGGTCTCGGTGTAGAGCGGGATCGCGTGCAGGCCGTCGCGGTCGATCGGAGAGCGCAGCAGCGCCGCGTCGGCCTCCCGGCTGCGCAGCAGGGCCGCGGCGTCGGCCGGGGCGACCGGGACGAGGGTCAGCGGCACCTCCGGCACCCGCTCGCCCCAGGTCCGCACCCACTTGGCGGGGGTCGCTCCCGGGACGTACGCGAGCTTGAAAGAGGTCACCGGGTCAGGTTACCGGGAGTGACGCTGGCTACCCTGGACGGCATGACGTCGCACAAGACCACCCAGACGATGAAGCCCGCGACCGCGGCGAAGAAGCTGGGTGTGTACCTCGAAGCCACCCCCGCGGAGTTCCGGGAGGGCGTCGTGACGCGCGACGAGCTGAACGCGCTGCAGGCCGACCCGCCGGAGTGGCTGCGGGAGCTGCGCCGCACGGGCCCCCACCCGCGACCGGTGGTCGCGGCGAAGCTGGGCGTCTCGATCGGCGGCCTCACCCGCGGCGGCATCACCGAGCCGCTCACGACCGAGCAGATCGACGCGCTGAAGGCGGAAAGCCCCGACTGGCTGGTCCGGGAGCGCGCCACCCAGGCCGAGGTGCGCAAGGAAGCCGTGCGGGTGAAGGAACAGAACCGCTGACCGCCGCCGACCTCTCGCCCGAGGCCGCAGACCGCCTCGACGCCGAAGACGAGCTCGCCGGGTTTCGCGACCGGTTCGTGCCCATCACCGATCCCGGCGTCGTCGCCTACCTCGACGGGAACTCCCTGGGCCGTCCGCTGCGCGCCACCGCCGAGCGGCTGCAGGAGCTCGTCGCGCACGAGTGGGGCGCCCGGCTGATCCGGTCCTGGGACGAACGCTGGCTGAGCCTGCCCGAGGAGATCGGGGACGAGCTGGGCCGCGTCGCCCTCGGGGCCGCTCCGGGGCAGACCATCGTCGCCGACTCGACGTCCGTCTGCCTCTACAAGGCGTTGCGGGCGGCCGTCGCCCTCCGACCCGGCCGCGACGAGATCGTCACCGACGCCGCGAACTTCCCCACCGACCGGTTCCTCGTCGAGAGCGTGGCCGCCGAGCTCGGGCTGACCGTGCGGTGGGCCGGCAGCGAAGACGTCGGCGCCGCCGTCGGACCGCGGACCGCGGTCGTCACCCTGTCCCATGTGGACTACCGGACGGCCGCGATCACCGACCTGGCCGCCGTCACGCGGCTGGTGCACGAACGCGGCGGGCTCGTCGTCTGGGACCTCTGCCACAGCGTCGGCTCGATCCCGGTCGAGCTGGACGCCGCCGAGGCGGACTTCGCCGTCGGCTGCACGTACAAGTTCCTCAACGCCGGGCCCGGTGCGCCCGCGTTCCTCTACGTCAACGCGCGCCACCACGAGACGTTCGGCCAGCCCATCACCGGCTGGATGGGCGCCGCCGACACCTTCGGCATGGCCGCGGAGTACGTCCCCGCGCCCGGCATCCGGCGCGCGCTCTCCGGCACGCCGCCGGTGCTGGGCATGGTGGGCGTCCGGGAAGGCGTGGCGCTGCTGGCGGAGGCGGGCATCGACCGGATGCGGGCCAAGGCCGTGGCGCTGGGCCGGTGGGTGATCGCCCTGGCGGACGCGTGGCTCGCCCCGCTCGGGTTCACGGTCGCCTCGCCGCGCGAGGACGACCGTCGCGGCGGCCACGTCACCCTCCGCCACCCGGACGCCGAACGGCTTTCGCGGGTGCTGATCGAGCACGGCGTGCTCATCGACTTCCGGCGTCCCGACGGCATCCGCATCGGGCTGAGCCCGCTGACCACCGGCTTCGCCGAGGTGCGGCGGGCCATGGACCGCATCCGCGAGCTCGCCGGCTGAACCGCGTCGCACCGGCCGGCGCTCATGGCTCGCGAAATAGTAGCCATGTACTTAGTAGCCATGTACAGTATCTGCCATGAGCACTCCCGGACACCTGGTCTGGCGGCTTTCCACGAAGTGGCGGGTCGCGGTGGACCGCGCCCTCGCCCCCGTCGGGCTGACGCACGCGCAGTACGTCTTCCTGTCCTCGCTGTTCGGCCTGGAACGCGCCGGCGCGAACCCGAGCCAGCGGGAGCTGGCCGACCACACCGGACTGGAAGCGCTCTACGTCTCCAAACTCGCGCGCACGCTCGACGCCGAGGGGCTCGTCGAGCGCACCCGCGACCCGGCCGACACCCGGACCGTCCGGCTGCGCCTGACCACCCACGGCCGCGAGGTGACCGAGCCGGCGATCGCCACCGTGGCCGAGCTGCTCGACCGGCTCCTCGCCCCGCTCGGCGGCCGGCGCGGCGAGCGCACCGCGGCGCTGACGCGCGAGCTCACCCTCCTCCTCGACACCCCGTTGGAGTCCTGAAGTGATGCTGCACCACGAAGAAACCGGCACCGGCACCCCGATCGTGTTCCTGCACGGCAACCCGAGCTCGTCGCACAGCTGGCGCCACGTCCTCCCCCACATCGGCGGCGGACGGCTGCTGGCCCCCGACCTCATCGGCATGGGCCGCTCGCCCAAGCCGGACATCGCGTACACGTTCGCCGACCACGCCCGCCACCTCGGCACGTGGTTCGACGCGCTCGGCTTGGACGACGTCGTCCTCGTCGGCCACGACTGGGGTGGCGCGCTCGCCTTCGACTGGGCCGCGCGGAATCCCGGCCGGGTCCGCGGGCTCGCGTTCTTCGAAACCATCGTGAAGCCCATGGCGTGGGAGGATCTGTCGCCGCAGGCGGCCGAGCGGTCGCGGAAGATCCGCACCCCGGGCGTCGGCGAAGACATGGTGCTGACCCAGGACTTGTTCATCCGCCAGGCGTTCACCGGCGGCGTGCGCACCCCGGTGAGCGACGAGGACCTGGCCGCCTACCTCGCCCCGTTCCCGACCCCCGAAAGCCGCCGCCCGGTGCTGGCCTGGGCACGCCAGCTGCCGCTGGGCGGCGACCCGGCCGAGCTGGTCTCGCGCATCGAGGCCTACGACGAGTGGCTGGCCACCAGTGACGGCACGCCGAAGCTGCTCATGACGTTCGAGGGCTCACCGACGCTGTTGATCGGCGAGAAGATGGCGCAGTGGTGCGCGGAGAACATCGCCGGGCTCGAGGTGGTCGCGTGCGGGGAAGCCGGGCACCACGCGCAGGAGGACCGGCCGAAGGAGATCGCCGCGGAAATCGCGGCGTGGCTCGACCGGCACGGGCTGCGGTAGGGCGTCCGCACCGGTGCGCCGTGCCAACCGGGTACAGGGCGTGGACGGCGGTTTCTGAGGCTGTCCGGCGGCACGCCCCGAAGGCACGGGTTTGGGGCCCGCAGCCGTTGCGGCTGCGGGCCTGTCCCATGTTCACGCTGCGAAAGGCAGCGGTTCGTGCAGGTTGTTGCGCCGAGGTTTTCGGCGGCGGTCGATGAACTCTGGCGGAAGGAACTCCGGTAGGCCGTCGGCGGCGATGCGGACTTCCCACCCCGATCGGTGCAGCAAGCGGTGGTGGTGGGCGCACATCAACACCAAGTTGCTCAGGTCAGTGGGGCCGCCATCGGCCCAATGGCGGATGTGGTGCCCTTGACAGTGCCGGGGTGGCCGATGGCAGCCCGGGAACGCGCAACCCCGGTCCCGCAGGAACAACGCCCGCCGCAACCCAGCGGAAATCAGGCGGCGAAGGCGGCCGAGGTTCAGAGGTTCGCTCTTCCCGCCCAGGACCGCTGGGATGATCATGGCGTCGCAGGCGTGCACCCGCGCCTCAGCAGCCGAGATCGTGCCGGTGTCACCGAGGGTGGCGGTCCCGACCCCGGACTTCAGGTCATCGAGGGAGACCGCGACCATGACGTGGGCGCGTTCCCCGGCCTGCATCGGCAACTCCGGAGAGTTCAAAGCCAGGTCGACCGCGTCGGAGAAAGCATCCCCGTACCGCTGCGGCAGTGTCCGCAAGTCCGGGCCCTCATCACCGGTCCGGCGTTCGGCCAGAGCATCCAATAAGGCACTGGCGCGGGTGCCGGTCTCGTCATCGAACCTGCCGCTCAGCTCCCAGAACCCGGATCTCTTGCGCCGCAGGAACAATTCCCGGATCGGCGCCACCGGTTCGGTGTCGACGGGTTCCTGACCGTCGGGGTTCAGATGCCCGAGGATCCGGGCGCCGAGCGCGGCGACCTGCTTGTGCCCGGCCTCCTCGGCGAAAGTCAGCAGGTTGGCCTCGGCGCTCTCCCGGTGCTCGCAAGGAACCTCGGCGAGCACACCCGTGATCACATCGATCATCGGGTTGCTCAACTGCCCCGCGCGAGCAGCGGCTCCGGTAGCGGGTGCCAAAGCAGGAATCGGGCTGCCATCAAGGTTCCGGCCCGGATTCAGCAAGCGGGCACGCTTCACCAACCGTTCAGCAGCAGCCTTGGGAATATCGGCAAGATGCTCCAACAACCGAGCAACAGACCGATACCCGAACACCTCCATCACCCCACGCTGCTCAATCTCCACCAGCAACGCCCCAAGCCCCGCCTCAGCCGACCGCATACACGCGACGAACTCACCGATACGGTCGGCAAAAGCCACCGCCTCGGCGGAACACACAGTCGCGTCGCTGGTCATACCTCCAAGCTACCGAGATTCGAACACATGTCATCACTCGATCAGGTATGTCCACAAACGACTGTCCGGCAGCGGGGCATTGCGGCGGTGTCCCCCGAAGACCCGCAACACCTAGGTGTGCCGCAGCGGAGGATTCGCCGTCACCCCGAGAACCCGGGCGACCACCCACGCCACGCCGTCGGCCGTGCGGGCCGGGGTTTCCGATGGCTGCATGACGTGGCTCAGCACCGTCCGGACGACCAGGTCGATCACCACGTCCACCTGCTCGGCGGTCAGCGGCGGCCGGTAGCTCGCCACCCGCGCGGCCACCACGGCCTTCGCCCGGCCGAGCAGCTCTCCGGAATCCGTGGTCAGCAGCGGCAGGAGCTCGGGGGCCGTGCCGTGGGTCGCGGAGGCGATGGCGCGCAGCAGTGTGTTGTCGTCGGCGAGCTCGAGGACCCCGCGGACGGCGTCGTAGATCGCCTCGATCAGGTCGTCCGGGTGGCGGTCGAAGGCGGTGCCGACGACCGAGAGGAACCGGCCGAGCTCGTGCGCGACCATCGCTTCGGCCAGCGCGGCCTTGGAGCCGATCTCGTTGTACACGGTCTGGCGGCTGACGCCGGCCAGCTCGGCCAGCCGGCCCATCGTCACCGCCTGCCAGCCGGACCGCGCGGTCAGCTCGATCGCCGCGGCGATGATCGGCTGCCGGTGCTGACCACCTTCCGCCGGCACCGGAACCGCCCTGCTCATGATCCGCATTCTAGGCCGGGCCCACCCGCCCCGGTGCGACGAAGTCGACCTTCTCACGCACTCCGCAGTCCGGGCAGCACCAGGAATCCGGGATCGCCGTCCACGGCGTGCCGGCCGGGAAGCCCTCCCGCGGGTCGCCGCGCCGTTCGTCGTAGACGTACCCGCAGCCGGGGCACATGCCGCCTTCGGTGGCGTCGCCGCGGGTGTCGGCGGCCTCGGGGGCGGCCGCCGTGACGCGGGTTCCGTAGCGGGCCAGTACCTTCTCGCGCCGGGCGGGCTGGATGTTGGCGCGCGAGATGTCCCCGTCGTAGTGGGCGAGCACGCGCGGGTCCATCACCCGGCGCCACAGCGGCGGCACGAGCGCCAGCACGATCATCCCGGCGTACCCGGTGGGGAGCACCGGCGATTCGGCGAAGTCGCGCAGGGTCTGGTAGCGCCGCGTCGGGTTGGCGTGGTGGTCGCTGTGCCGCTGCAGGTGGTAGAGCAGGACGTTCGTGGCGATGTTGTTGGAGTTCCAGCTGTGGCTCGGGTCGACGCGCTCGTACCGGCGCCGCCCGGGAACGCCGACCCGCTGCCGCAGCATGCCGTAGTGCTCCATGTAGTTGACCACCTCCAGCAGCGAAAACCCGACGACGGCCTGGAGCACCAGGTAGGGCAGGATCGCCACGCCGAGCCAGGCGACCATCGCCGCCCACAGCACCGCGGACATCAGCCACGCGTTGAGCACGTCGTTGCCGAGCCGGTACGGGTGGCGGTCGCGCCGGGCGTAGCGCTTGCGCTCCAGCCGCCACGCCGACTTCAGCGATCCGAAGACCGTGCGCGGCCAGAAGCGGTAGAAGCTCTCGCCGACGCGGCTGCTCGCCGGGTCCTCCGGGGTCGCCACGCGGACGTGGTGGCCGCGGTTGTGCTCGATGTAGAAGTGGCCGTACCAGCTCTGCGCCAGCGCGATCTTCGACAGCCAGCGTTCGTGGCTCTCCTTCTTGTGGCCCAGTTCGTGCGCGGTGTTGATGCCGATCCCGCCGACGCACCCGATCGACACGGCGAGCCCGATCTTGTCGGCCACGGTGAGCTCGCCCCGCGCGATCAGCCAGAACGCCGCCGCGAAGCCGAGGTACTGGACGGGCAGGAAGGTGAAGGTGATCCAGCGGTAGTAGCGGTCGTTCTCCAGCCGCGCGATGACGTCGTCGGGCGGGTTGCTCCGGTCCAGCCCGGTGACCAGGTCGATGACCGGCACGATCACGAGGATCACCACCGGCCCGATCCAGAACCAGCCACCCCACCCGGTGGCGGCGTGCAACCCGATGGCCAGGAACGCCAGAGAGGGCACGACGAGGCCGATCAGCCAGAGGTAGCGCTTGCGGTCGCGCCAGAGCTCGGTGGAACCGGCGGGCAGGGTCCCGGTCGCTTCGCTCATCACACCCTCCTTGGCGGCTGAGTTGACAGGAGAGTAGCGGTTGTAAAGCTGAGTCGACAAGGAGGACTTCTCTGTCAAGGGCCTGTCTCAGAGGGACGCCGGGATCGCAGTGAATGACTCATTCCTGGCGCCGGATGCCAGGAATGAGTCATTCACTGCAACCGACGCTGGCCGCGCGCGGCGAACCGGCGGCCCCGACTTTCACCCGTTCGGCCCAGTGTGCAAGTCGTCAAAATGTGTCCCAGGCCTGCTACCAGAGCAAATGGCGGTAATCGCATCCGAACAGAAAGTAAACACCGTTCGCCGCACGGCGGACGAGTGTCCGGAAGCCGGGTCGCACCGACCGGGTGTCAGGGGTTCGTGGTAAAAAACGGACCCTGATCGATTCCGCGGCAACACGGAGGGTGAGGCGAAGACGGGTGACGGCGGCCGCTGTGTCCCATCGTCGTGTCCGCTTCCTCGTCCGGGTCCCCTTTCCTCGCCGACCGTCACTCAGGAGTTCGTGAACCGCCGTGCTGAACAAAGACCCCAGGGACGAGTCGGACAAGCCGTACGACAAGTCGATCCGCAAAAGGCTGACCAGGACCGTTCTCATTCCCAGCGTGACGCTGCTGGTGCTGTGGATCGCGGTCTCGTCCTACTTCCTCTTCAATGGCGTTTACGTCCGCCTCGTCGCCGCCTCCGTGCGCGAGGTCTCGATCCCCGCCGCCACCGCGCTGGCCGAGTTCCAGAAGGAACGCCAGACCGCGCTGCAGTACCTCGACGACCCGGCGCTCGGCCCGGCCCGGCTCCAGCAGCAGCAGAAGGCCACCGACGCCAAGCTTTCCGAGCTGAAGGACGCGTTCGCCGCGACCATCTCCAACGCGCCGGACGAGATCGCGTCCAAGGTGAACGCGCTGAAGTCGCAGTTCGACCAGCTGCCGGTGCTGCGCTCGCAGATCAGCTTCCGCAGCATCGATCGCGCCCAGGTCAACGCCTACTACAACGGCGTGATGGACACCGCGTCCAACCTCTTCGACACCCAGGCCCGGATCGTCCCCGACGCCGAGGCCGCGACCGGCGGCATCACGGCGACGTCGGTGTTCCGCGCGGGTGACATGATGTCGCGCGAGACGTCGCTGGTCTCGACCGCCTTCTCCGCCGGGACCTTCGCCCCCGACGACTTCGCCCAGTTCGCGCGGCTGTCCGGTCTCTACCGGACGCAGCTGGCGCAGATCGAGCCGTTCCTCGACCCGAGCGTCCGCCAGAAGTACCAGGCGCTGGCCACCGGGACGGCGTGGCGGCAGCTGGCGACGGCCGAGGAGGCGCTCGTCAAGCACGGCCCGTGGTCGACGGGCGAGCAGAAGTCCGTGCCGGTGTCCGAAACGGACTGGGAGCACGCGACGACCCAGGTCGCCCAGGGCCTGAACGACCTGGCGATCACCCAGGCCGACAAGGTTTCGGCCGCCGCGATCGACGCCGGTGACGCCCAGCTGCGCAACGTCATCATCGGCTCCATCGTCGCCCTGCTCGCCTCGCTGGCGGCGATCATCGTGGCGGTGCGGGTGTCCCGCTCGCTCGTCGACCGCGCCCTGATGACGCGCCTCGCGCGGCTGCGCAACGACTCCCTCGACCTCGCCCGCAACCGGCTGCCGGACATCGTGGAGCGGCTGAAGAGCGGCGAACCGGTCGACCTGAAGGACGAGCTCCCCCGGCTCGACCACGGCCGCGACGAGATCGGGCAGGTGGCCGAGGCGTTCAACGTCGCCCAGCTGACCGCGGTCAACGCCGCGGCGAGCGAGGCCAAGGCCCGCAGCGGCGTGCACAACGTGTTCCTCGGCATCGCGCACCGCAACCAGGTCCTCGTCCACCAGCAGCTGCAGATCCTCGACGAGATGGAAGCCCGCGAAGAGGATTCGACGCAGCTGGCGTCGCTGTTCCAGCTCGACCACCTCGCCGCCCGCGCCCGCCGCACCACCGAGAACCTGATCATCCTCGGCGGCAAGCAGCCCGGCCGCCGCTGGCGCAAGCCGGTGCCGCTGATGGAGGTCCTGCGCGCCGCGGTCTCGGAGACCGAGCAGTACGCGCGGGTCCAGGTCGAGCAGGTGCCCGACGTCTCGATCGTCGGCGCCGCGGTGGCCGACACGATCCACCTCGTCGCCGAGCTGGTCGACAACGCGACGTCGTTCTCGCCGCCCGGCTCGCCGGTCGAGGTGACCAGCCGGATGGTCGCGCGCGGTGTCGTCGTCGACGTGTCGGACCAGGGGCTCGGCATGAAGGACGGCGTCCGCGAGTGGGCGAACGCGATGATGGCCGAAGCTCCCGAGTTCGACGCGATGGCGCTGCGCGCGGACTCCAGCCTCGGCCTGTTCGTGGTCGCGCGGCTGGCGGCCCGGCTCGGCATCACCGTCACCTTCGACCCGTCCCGCTACGGCGGCCTGCGCGCCACCGTCCTGATCCCCACCCAGCACCTGGCCGGCGAGGACGGCGGCCCCGGGTCCACCCCCGCGGAGGACACCGCGGTCCTCGCTCCGGTGGGCGCGCCGGCGCCGCAGGCGGAAGAAAGCCAGCTCCGCACGATGGACACACCCAGCTCGTTCAGCGGTCAGATCCCGATGAAGCGAGAGACCAAACCGAGGCCGTACCCGGCACGCGCCCTCACCCCGCCCGACGCCCTCCCCTCCGTGCCGGCGGCGGCGCCGGAGCCGGCGGCCATCACCCCGGCAACGGACGTGCAGCCGACCGACAACCGGCCCCGGCTGCCCCGGCGGGAGCCGCAGCAGAACCTCGTCGCCCAGCTCGAGAACGAACCCGACGACAGCCAGGACGAGGTCGTGGCCCCGGGCGAAGGCACCGCGCGCACGCTCGCGGCGTTCCACAAGGGCACCCGCCGCGGGCGCGGCGGACCGGACGACGCGTAATCCCCGACCACACACCGGAAAGTCCACAAAGGAAAGTCAGGGTCTGAAGTCGAATGAACGAGTACGGGAGCCCCAAACCCGATCTCAACTGGCTGCTCGACGACATGGTGAACCGCGTGGTCGGCGCGCAGAACGCCATCGTGCTGTCCGCCGACGGGCTGCTGATCGGCAAGTCGGCCGGGATGAGCAAGGACGACTCGGACCAGCTTTCGGCCATCGCCTCCAGCCTGCAGAGCCTGGCCAAGGGGGTGAGCAAGCAGTTCAACCGCGGTCCGGTGCTGCAGAACATGATCGAGATGGAACGCGGTTACCTGTTCGTCTCCGCGGCCGGTCAGGGTGCCTGCCTCGCCGTGCTGGCGGCAGACAACGTCGACGTCGAAATGATCGCCTACGAGATGAGCCGGCTCGTCAAGCGCGTCGGTGACTACATGGCGTCCGCGCCGCGAGAAGCGGCGTCGGTGCTGCGGGAGGCCACATGAGTGCCGAAGACGGCTGGTACGACGAAGCCGCCGGGCCGCTGGTCCGGCCGTACACGATCACCAGCGGGCGGACCCCGGCCGGCGCCGCGCGGCTGGACCTGTCCACGCAGGTGATGACCCTGCGGTCGGAGCAGGAACCGGCCGGGCTGGGCCCGGAGCACGTGGCGATCGTGCAGCTGTGCCGCCACCCGGTGTCCGTCGCCGAGATCGCCGTCTACGTCAAGATCCCGCTCGGGGTCGTGCGGGTGCTCGTCGGCGACCTGATCGAACGCGGCCTCGTCATCACGCGGTCGCCCACCCATAACCCGGCGCAGTCGCCGGACCTCGAAACACTCCAGGCGGTTCTCGATGGCCTCATCAAGTACTGACGGCACGGGGGCGGACATGGTCCCCACGCCGGTCAAGATCATCGTCGCGGGCGGTTTCGGCGCGGGGAAGACCACGATGGTCGGTTCGGTCAGCGAGATCCCCCCGCTGACCACCGAAGAGGTGCTCACCGAGGCGAGCGCCGGCGTCGACGACCTGTCCGGCGTCGAGCGGAAGACGACCACGACGGTCGCGCTGGACTTCGGCCGGATCACCATCTCGCCGCGGCACGTGCTGTACCTGTTCGGGACGCCGGGCCAGGCGCGCTTCTGGTTCATGTGGGACGACCTGGCCCGCGGGGCGATCGGGACGGTCGTGCTGGTCGACACCCGGCGGCTGGAGACCAGCTTCGCCGCGATCGACTTCTTCGAGCGCCGGAAGATCCCGTTCGTCGTCGCGGTGAACTGCTTCGACAACGCACCCCGCTACACCGCCGACGAGATCCGCGAAGCGCTGGTGGTCCCGGACCGTGTGCCGATCGTCATGTGTGACGCACGCGACCGTGACTCCAGCAAGCTCGCGCTGATCCGGCTCGTCAAGCACGCGATGACCGTGGTGCCCGCGCGGGTCTGAGACCTGCGCGTTGTCCGGTCTTGTCCTGACAGGACAACGCCGGTGTCCGTTGTGGCCCTCCGTGGCCGCGGCGGGCACCGGCGTACCCACATGGCGCAATTGACTGGACCACCCGGGTGCAGCCTTTTAGTTGAGCAAGCATCCAACTGATAGCATCCGGTCGTGACGAGTCGCGCGCCGGAGTTTCCTGAATATATAAGGGAAAACTATCCGGCGCAGGGTCGTCTCTTCGGCGACTTCTTGTGCGGGTTGTGGTCCACCGCGTGCGAAGCGCTCGAGGTTCCGGTGGAGCAGTCCGTCCGGACCACCCGGATGTTGCGGTCGCTGCTGCCGCCGTGGGCGCACGAGCGGATCGGCCCGGCCCCCGTCCAGCCGTCCTATGTGGCGGACGACGGGTTCCCGGCCGAGATGTCGGTCAACTGGGCCGGCGACCGGCCGGAGCTGCGCGTGCTGTTCGACAGCCTCGGCCACGAGGTGGTTTGGCCTGGTGACAGCGTTTTCCGGACCCGGCGCCTCGACCACGTGCGCGAGACGTTCACCCCGCGCGCGGGCCGCCCGTCGCCGGCCCCGCTGTGGCATTCGATCGCCTGGCGGCCACCGTCCGGAGTGGTGCACAAGACGTACTTCGGCCTGTACTCGTGGCCCCATGCGCAACGCGAGGCCGCGGTGGCCGAAGCCATGGCCCAGCTCGGTCTCGGCGAAGCCTGGGCCGACACGCGCCGCCGTGTCGAAACTGTCGAAGGCGACCGCGAGATCGAGTTCTTCGCGGTCGACCTGAACGACGACGCCCAGGCCCGGGTCAAAATCTACTACCGCAACCACGACGCGGGCCTCGCCGAAGTCGAGCGGGTCGCCTCGGCGGCCCTGCACCACGACTCCCGCCGCGCGCAAAGCGCTTACCGGACGCTGGCCGGCGACCGCGACGGCGCCGGGGAGGCGGCGTTGAGCTGCCTGGCCTTCCGGTCCGGTGTGGACCGCGCCGCGGAGTCCACCACTTACCTGCGGCTGCCCGCCCTGGTGCCCGACGACCGCGAAGCCGTGGAGCGCACGGCCGCGTTGCTGCACGACCAGGGCGTGGACCCCGGGCGGTTCCGCGCGCTCGCCGCCGCGCTGGCGCCCGGGCCGCTGAGCGGCAGCCGGGGGGTGCTGGAACTGGTGAGCTTCCGCGCGGCGGGCCGGGCCGGCGACGTGACCACCTACTTCCGCTTCCCGGTCTTCGACCGGCCGCCGCCCTCCCCCCTTTCGCCCGTCGACCTCGGATAGACCGACCTTGAGGAGCAGATCGTGACCGAGCAGGACGTCGAGCGCGTGGCCCGCCACAACGAGCAGCGGCAGCGGGAGTACGAGGGGTCGGACCTGATCCGGCTGCTGACCGACGAGAGCACGCCGGCCGAGACGAAGAAGGCGGTGCTCACCTACCTCCAGCCGTGGTCGAACGCGTTCCAGCGGATGATCAGCGCCCGGGTGACCTTCGAGAGCGACCCGGAGCTGCGCGCGCTCGCGTGCGAGCACCAGGCCGAAGAGGTCGGGCACGACAAGATCCTGGCCCGCAGCCGCGCCGACGACCGCGAGCTCGTCTGGGACCCGGTGATCGAGATGGGCGCGTCCTGGTTCGTCGACCAGTTCGCGATCCTGCCCGGCGTGCAGCGCGCGGTCCTGGCCCACCTGGCCCTCGAGGCCGGCAGCCTGGTGTTCAGCCAGGCGGGCACGAAGGCGTTCCCCGACGACGAATACTTCGAGCTGCACGACGAAGCGGACGTCGAGCACCTCGAGATGGGTTACGAAGTGCTGCGGCGGCGCACCGACTGGACGCCGGAAGCGGCGATCACCGTGCTGGACCGGGCGTGGCAGGTGATCGGCGTGGTGTCCGACCGCATCGCGGAGTGCGCTCGCCGCGATACGGTAGCGGCGTGACGACCACCGAACCGGCCGACACCGCCCGGGAAATCGCTCTCGAGGCCGCCGGCGCGTACCGGGAAGCGTTGGGAGAGCGCCTGATCGGCGCCTACCTGCTGGGCAGTTTGGCCTACGGCGGTTACTCCGCGGCGGCGAGCGACATCGACCTGGCCCTGGTGTTCACCGAGAGCGACAGCGGCTCGCTGGTCGAGAACACGACGAAGGAGCTGCAGGAGCGAAGCCCGGTGCACCGCAAGCTTTCGGTGTTCTGGGCGTCCTTGCCGGCGTTGCGCGAAGGCCGCGACGACGGCCGCTTCCCGGCGCTGGACCGCCTGCAGCTGGCCGAAGACGGCCGGGTGCTGCTGGGTGACGACGTCCGCACGGAGGTCGCCCGCCCTTCGGCGGCGGAGCTGGTGCTGGAAAGCGCACGCTTCGCGATCGCGGTCCTGGCCACCGACGAGGTGACGGCCGAGTTCCGCACGCCGAAGCGGCTGCTGGTGGACAAGGTCTGGTTCACGAAGGCGGTGTTGTTCCCGGTCCGGTTCCGCTACTCGGGAACGACGCCGACGGGCCGCGCGGCGAACAACGACGAAGCGATCGAGTGGTACTTGAGCGCGGCCAACGCCCCGGCCGCGTCACTGGTCCGGCTGGCGCGGCAGGTGCGCGCGGGTCACCCGCTGGACCCGGCCGAGGCGGAGCCGGAGCTGGCGGCGGGGCTGGTGCCGTTGTACCGGTCCTACATCGAGGCGGAAGTCCGCCGCCTGCGGGACACCGGGGCGCCGGACGACCTGGTGAACGCGTTCGAGGACTGGGACAAGCGGCTGGGGTGAAGCGGAACCGGCGGTGTGCGGGGAAGCACGCCGCCGGCTCCCGTGCTCAGTGGATCCCTCAGCGCAGGGTCAACGGCGTCTCCGACGCCACCCGCGTCAGCTTCTCCGGGTTCCGGACGAAGTACAGCCCGCTGATCCGGCCGCCTTCGACGCGGACCGCCATGACGCCGTCGAACGCGCCGTCCACATGCAGGGCCAGGCCCGGGTTGCCGTTCACGGTCATCGGTACGCCGGTCACTTCGATCTCCGTCTTGCCGATTCCGCCCACGATGAAGCGGCCCACCTTGTCCGCTCCCGACACCGGGCGCAGAGCCGCCTGCTTCACGCCGCCGCCGTCGCTCAGCAGCACCACGTCCGGCGCCAGCAGGTCCAGCAACCCCTGCAGGTCGCGGCCCTCCAGCGCCCGCTGGAACGACTCCAGCACCGCCCGGGTCTCCTGGGCCGAAACCACCTCGCGCGGACGTCGCGCGTCCACGTGCTGCCGGGCGCGGTGAGCGATCTGGCGGACCGCCGCCGGGGTCTTCCCCACCGCCTCCGCGATCTCGGCGTAGCCGACGTCGAACACCTCACGCAGCACGAACACCGCGCGTTCGGTCGGCGAAAGCGTCTCCAGGACCAGCATCAACGCCATCGACACGCTTTCGGCGAGCTCGACGTCCTCGGCCACGTCCGGCGTCGTCAGCAGCGGCTCCGGCAGCCACGGCCCGACGTACGCCTCCTTGCGGCGCTGCATCGTGCGCAGCCGGTTGAGCGAAAGCCGGGTCGTGATCCGGACCAGGTACGCGCGCTCGTCACGCACCTCCGAGAGGTCGACCTCGGCCCAGCGCAGCCATGTCTCCTGGAGGACGTCCTCCGCGTCGGCCGCCGAGCCGAGCATCTCGTAGGCCACCGTGAACAACAGGTTCCGGTGGGCGACGAACGCCTCGGTCATCCCGTCTCCTCCCCTCATGCCGGAAACCGGCCCCAGGCCACGAACGCCGCCACGGCCAGGTAGGCCAGGTTCAGCACGGCGAACCCGGCACTGCCGTGGCGGACGTGGGTGATCATCGCACCCACCATCAGCAGTACCCAGCAGGCGGCGGTCACCGGCACCAGCACCGGCGCGATGCCGGTCACCGCGGGCAGGACGAGGCCGAGCGCGGCGAGCAGTTCCAGCGCGCCGAGGCCCTTGACGAAGCCGGGAGCGGCGTCGGCGGTCCACTCCCCGCCCGGCGCGGCCGCCAGTTTCTCCCTGCGCACCAACACCTTGCTGACCCCTCCGGTCAGCGCCACGACGGCCAGCAGGCCGGCCGCGATCCACAGGGCCAAGTCCACGACGTTCTCCTCTCGAGCGTGTCCGGCCTCAAGACACCGCCCGGCGGAAACGTGTGACAACGTTGATTCTGTACCTACTAGTATGTACAGTCAGGGCCCATGGGAACCCGGGACGAACTCGTCGAGAGCGCCCGCGAGCTGCTGTGGGAACGCGGCTACGTCGGCACCAGCCCCAAGGCCATCCAGCAGCGCGCGGGCGCCGGCCAGGGCAGCATGTACCACCACTTCGCCGGCAAGAAGGATCTCGCGCTGGCCGCCGTGCGGCGCAGCGCGGAAGAACTGCTGGCCGCCGCCGACGAGCAGCTGCGCACGCCCGGCACCGCCGTCGAGCGCATCAGCGCGTACCTGCGGCGCGAGCGCGAAGTGCTCAGGGGCTGCCCGATCGGCCGGCTCACCCAGGACCCCGACGTCATCGCCGACCCCCAGCTGCGCGCCCCGGTCGACGAGACGCTGACCCGCGTGCGCGCCCGGCTGGCCGAAGTCCTCGACGAAGGCCGGGAAGCGGGCGAGCTGTCCGCCTCCCTGGACACCGCGGCGCTGGCCGCCACGATCGTCGCCGTCCTGCAGGGCGGATATGTGCTCGCCCGCGCCGCCGGCTCCCCCGAGCCGTTCGACCAGGCCGTTTCCGGCGTGCTCGCATTGCTCGCCGCCCACTGATCCGAGGAGACCCGTCATGCACGTCCGCCGCGTTCCGGCCACCAGCACCGCCGCCCCCGCCGAGGCCGTCACCGGCAGCGCCTGGATCACCTCGCTCGCCGTCCCCGAAGGGCCGTCCCGCACCCGGGTCGACCGCGTCCAGTTCGCCCCCGGCGCCCGCACCCGCTGGCACCGGCACCCGCTCGGCCAGGTCCTCGTCGTCACCGAAGGCACCGGGTACGTCCAGCGCCGCGGCGGCCCGGCCCAGCTGATCCGGCCGGGCGACACGGTCCGCGTCGCCGCCGGTGAGTGGCACTGGCACGGCGCCACCGACACGACGCCGATGACCCACCTGGCGATCGAGGAGCTCCCCGCCGACGGCACCCCGACCGAACTGGGCGACCCGGCCGGCGAAGGCGAGCCCGCCGCCGTTCCGGCCTTCACCCGCACGCTGCTGGTCGACCAGCAGCTCGCGGCGCCCCGCGTGATCGATCACGTCGAAATCCGCCGGATCACCATCGCGCCGGGCGAACACCTCGGCCCGCACGTCCACAACGGACCGGTGTTCGGCAGCATCGAAACAGGCTCGGCCGTTTACCAGATCGAAGGGGAACCCGAAACCGTGCTCACGCCGGGCGACGTCTTCCACGAGCCCGAATCGGCGCGCATCGCCCGGTTCGACCCCGAAGGCGACGGCGTCACGTTCCTCGCCTACTTCCCCGTCGGACCAGGCGAGACGCCCACCCTGACCATGCTGGACAGCTGAGGCCCGCACTCCACGCTTCACCGGGGTACACGGCTGCGGGTTCACGGCGGTTCACCACATTTCCGAACTCTTTCCTCACGCGACAAAGCACTGGACAACGGGACGCGCACGGGTCACGATTACGCCGTGCCCGCCCCCCGTTGAGTCTCCCGGAAAGAATCCGTCGACTCTTCACGAGGTGGACATTGTTATCGCTAACAGAGAACCGCTCCACTGGTGTCGGGCCAGTGGAATCTCTTCCCTTTGAACCCCATGGAGTCCCTGCATGCCCGGAACCGCGGGAAAGCACCGCATCTCCCGACGAACCAAGATCGCCACCGGCGTCATGGCACTGGCCGTGGCCGCCGGCGGCATCACGGCGGCGACCACCTTCGGCGCGTCCGACCAGGCCAGCGCCGACGAAGCCGACCCGGCGCTCTACATCGACATCCTGAAGGTGAAGCCGAACAACTTCGAGCCCGCGAACTCGCGCGGCGCGTCCACCGGCACCTTCACCGTCGACTGCGGCCGCAACGAAAACCAGCACTTCAACCCGGACAACTTCGTCGCGCAGCCCGGCGTCCGCAACGGTGCCCAGCACCTGCACGACTACGTCGGCAACCTCTCGTCGAACGCGGACTCGAACAACAAGAGTCTCGAAGCCGCCGGAACCACCTGCAAAAACGGCGACAAATCCGCCTACTTCTGGCCGGTCGTCCGCATCGACACCGGTGACGAAGAGAAGAACCCGCCCGCGAAGTCCCCGGACGGCGACCGCGACCAGGCGGCCCAGGCCGGTGCCTCCCCGGTGATCACCTGCCCGGACGTCGCCAGCCGGCTCCCGGACGTCCCCGACTCGGCGATGGCCGAGGTCAACCGCAACCTCGACCTGCTCGACACCCAGCTCGACGAGGCCAACAAGCGGCTGATCAGCACGCGCGGCCAGGGCGGCCCGAACTTCGTCCAGAACGCCATCCTCGGCCCGCTCAAGGACAAGCGCGTGGCCACCATCGACCGGATGGCCATCGCGATCGGCCGCACCGCCGCCAAACCCCAGGGCCTCGACGCCCTCGCACCCTGCACGCTCAAGGAACAGGCCGGCACCGGCGGCAACCCCGCGAGCAACGGCGGCGGCGCCCCCGGCGGCGCGGCCCAGCAGATCACCTGCCCGGACGTCGCGAGCAAACTGCCCGCCGTCCCGGCGTCGGCCAAGGCCGAGGTGGACCGCAACCTCCAGCTGCTGAACACGCAGCTCCAGGAAGCGAACCAGCGGCTGGTCAGCACCCAGGGCCAAGGCGGCCCCAACTTCGTCCAGAACGCCATTCTCGGCCCGCTCAAGGACAAGCGCGTCGCCACCATCGACCGGATGGCCATCGCCATCGGGCGCACCGCCGCCAAACCTCAGGGCCTCGACGCCCTCGCCCCCTGCAGCCTCGGCCAGGGCGGCAACAACGGGAACAACGGCGGTGCGACGGCGACACCGCCGCTGCCCGGCCCGGACGCCAACAACGAGCTGCCGGACAACGACGGCCAGATCCAGCGCCCGGCCAAGGTTGGCATCACCTTCCGCGGCAGCGCGGCCGGCAAGGTCGTCGCGATGCCGAAGTTCCTGCGCGCGCTGTCCGGTGACGCCAAGCCGTCGATCAACGGCACCAAGAACACCCGGGCCGCGTGGACCTGCACCGGCTTCGAGAACCGGCTGACCGACAAGTACCCGATCTGCCCCGAAGGCAGCAAGGTGGAGCGGATCCACGACTTCCCGAGCTGCTGGGACGGCAAGAACACCGACAGCGCCAACCACCGCACCCACATCGTGTTCCCGGACAAGAACGGCCGCTGCGCCGCCGGGTTCACGGCGGTGCCGCAGCTGCGGACCACGCTGGTCTACGACATCCCGCACGACATCCAGGTCAAGAAGCAGTACAAAGTGGACTCGTTTCCGTCCGAAAAGCACAATCCCCTGTCCGACCACGACGACTTCGCGAACGTGATGTCCCAGAGCATCATGAACCAGGTCGTCAACTGCATTAACCGCAACAAGACCTGCACCGCCTGACCCCCGCGGGGTGCCCGCCGCGGACGGCGGCGGGCACCCGTGAGGAGACACGATGACGGTCCCGATCGTGCCGGGCTTCCACCCCGACCCGTCGATTTGCCGGGTCGGCGACACGTACTACCTGGCGAACTCCAGCTTCGAGTACGTGCCGGGTGTCCCGATCCGGCGCAGCACCGACCTCGTCTCGTGGGAGCTCATCGGCCACGCGCTGACCCGGCCCGGCCAGCTGCCGCCGAGCGAAGGCGCCGCGAACACCGGCATCTTCGCGCCGACGCTGCGGCACCACGACGGCCGGTTCCACCTCGTCACCACGAACGTCCTCGAAGGCCGCGGCCACCTGATCGTGACGGCGGCGGACCCGGCCGGCCCGTGGTCCGACCCGGTGCACGTGCCCGGCACCGACGGCATCGACCCCGACCTCTGCTGGGACGACGCCGGCGTCTGCCACCTCACGTGGGCGTCCTTCCGGCCGGACCTGCCGGGCATCGCGAGCGTCCCGATCGACCCCGAAACGGGTGCGATGCTCGGCGAGCCACGGCTGCTGTGGAACGGCACGGGCATGGCCGCGCCGGAAGGCCCGCACCTCTACCGCGTCGACGGCTGGTGGTACCTCCTGCTCGCCGAAGGCGGCACCGAACGCGGCCACGCCGTCACCGTCGCGCGCGCCCGCGCGCTGGAGGGCCCGTACGAACCGGCGCCCGCGAACCCGATCCTGACCCACCGCAGCAGCACCCACCCGGTGCAGAACACCGGGCACGCCGATCTGGTCGAGTGCCCCGACGGCAGCTGGGCGATGGTGTACCTGGGGGTCCGGCCGCGCGGGAAGACCCCGCAGTTCCACGTCAACGGCCGCGAAACCTTCCTGGCCGGGGTGGACTGGGTCGACGGCTGGCCGGTCGTGGCCGAAGACCGGTACCCGGTCCCGCCGTCGGACAACGGCTTCACGGACGACTTTGCCGAGCCGCACCCGCGCTGGGTGGCCCCGGGCGCCGGGCCCGAGACCTTCACCCGCCGGGTCCGCCCGGGCGAGCTGGTCCTCACGACGGGACGCCCCCTGCTGACCCGCGCCCTCGACGAGTACTGGACGGCGGTGGCTCACCTCGACGCATCCCGCGGCACGGCCGCGTTCGTCGTCCGCCTCGACGACCGCCACTGGTACGGCCTGATCGCCGACGGCGCCAAGGTGACGGCCACGCTGGCGATCGGCCCGGTCGTGCAGGCCGTCACCGAAGTGGCGGCGGGGCCGGTCGTGTCGCTGCGGATCCGGGCGCTCCGGCCGGATCCGTCCGGCCCGCTGCAGGAAGCCGACGAGCCGGACCTCCTCGAGCTGTCGGTGCTCGGCGAGGAAGACCGGGTCCTCGGCGCGTTCGACGGCCGCTACCTCTCCACCGAGGTCGCCGCCGGGTTCACCGGTCGCATGATCGGCGTCGAAGCCCTCGCCGGAATGGTCACCCTGCGCGAGTTCCGCTACCGCGGCGAGCATCGGCAGAACTTATCGAGTTGAGCAGTTTTCATTGCTTTCGCGATGAGCCCAGGCCCAGCGAGGAGTACGGCGCCCGCGTGCTCGACGAAGCCTGTCGTAGGTGTCAGCAGCAGCCGGAAGAGCATCGTTGCCGTCGGTGGCGCAGCCGGGTGACGCCGATCTTGCGCACATCCCGGCCGCCGGGCGAGCAGGCAAGCGACGATCAGCGCAACGGTCCGCGGCGACTTGGTCGCGTACCCGCCACGGCCGAAGGCGATCGGTCTCGCGCCCTGGGGTCCCTTCAGCCGCCATGACAGCACAGCCTGCTCCAGGCCTGCCAGGTCACCCGGCGACGCCTACTGTGTGATGCAGCAAGCAGGCCGCCACCATGCCTGCACCCTGGTGAACGCTCGATCGCCCGGGACGCTGCGCAGACCACCCCGAGGAGCGCCACATGGACGAAGACCTGCTCTACGAGCGGGACGCCGCGCGAAGAGTGGACGAGGTCACTGCCGCATTGGATCGGCTGGCCGACACCTTCGCGGAGGAAGAGGAACTGCCGGTGGTCCTGCAGCGGGTGTGCCAGCAGGTCATCCACGCCGTGCCGGACGCGGAGATCGCCAGCATCACGCTGCTGCGCGACGGTGCCCCCTACACCGCGACAGCGACCGGTGACAGCGCGTACCGCGTCGATCAGGCACAGTACGACGCCGGGCGAGGGCCCTGCCTGGAAGCCGCCCAAACCGGCGAAGTGCAACGAGTGAAGGTGACCGATGCGGCACAACGGTGGCCCGAGTTCGCCACCGCCGCGCAGGAGTCCGCGGTCGTCGCCTCCCTGTCCGCTCCGCTGTTCGTCGACCGCCAGTACCGCGGCTCGCTCAACCTGTACGACACCGGCGGCAACAGCTTCGGTGCGCTCGACGCAGCACTGCTGGACCTGTACACCGCCGCCGCCGAAGCCGCGCTGCGCAGCACCCGCCGGCACCAAGCCGCCCGCGAGACCATGGGCCAGCTGCGCGCCGCCCTGACCTCCCGCGCGGTGATCGATCAGGCGAAGGGCATCCTGATGGCCCTGCATTGCATCCCGCCCGACGAAGCTTTCAAGCTGCTCGTCAAGGCGTCACAAGAGCAGAACGTGAAGCTGCACGAGGTCGCCCACAACTTCGTGATCACGGCCACGAACCCACGGTGATCCACCGGACCAAGGTTTCGACGTAGCCGGGCACCAGGGTGGGCCCGCCGTGCACCTGAAGACGGTGGCCGGCGTGGGGAAACAGCTCGACGGTCAGGGTGGCTCGCGGATGCCGTCCGGCACGGCAGGCAGCCGCCGCGAACATGCCGATGCTCTCCGCGACCGGAACCAGTTCGTCGGCGCCGCCGAAGGTCGCCAGGTGCGGGCAGCGCAACCGAAGCACGTCCGGGATCGGATCGTGGTCTTGTTTGCGCTTGGTGAACTCCCAGAGGCGCTCATCGGTCTCTGACCAGTATTCGCCGAACAGCTCCTCGACGGAGGCGGGGATCGAGAAAGACTGAACCAACCGCGTCGCTTCGGCGAAGTCCGCGCCGCGACGACCGGCTTCGACGAGCTGGTCGTACACGGCCAAGGCGACGTCGGCGTCGTCGGCGGTGATGCCGTCAACCGCCTGAAGAGCGGTGGCGAGCGCGTAACGATCTTGAGCGGCGGGTGTCATGCCGGGGCAACCGTTGGTGATCACCCAGGGCACATCCCCACCCGCCGCGGCGCGCAGAACGACCCAGCCACCTTCGCTGTGCCCGAACAGACCGGTGGTCTCGGCATGCACCTCAGGCTGGGCGCGGAGGAAGCCCAGCGCTGCCACGGCGTCGACGGCGAAGTCGTCGATCGTGCCCGCGAGCCAGTCGCCGGACGACCCGCCGACACCGCGTTTGTCGTACGAAAGCACGGCGAACCCGGCCTCCACGAGTCCCCGCTGGATCGGCGGGAAGAAGTCGTCGTTGGTGCGGTCTGACGGCCCGGAGCCGCCGACCATGACCACTCCCGGCGCCGGGTCGCGGCTGTCGGGTACGGCCAACGTTCCCGCCAGCTTTGCGCCTGCGCTGGGGAAAGTCACGTCTCGAGCGCGCTCGCCGGTCACCATCTCCCCAGTATCCTGCTGGCCGCCGCGTCACGCGGCTTTGCAGGCTTCTGAATTGTGGATAGCGTCGAGACCATGCATCGCAGCCGACTGGTCGGGATCCTCATCGACACACCCGCTTCCCAGGCCGGCGCGGCAGCCGACTTCTGGTCCGCGGCGCTGGGCGTCCCGGCCCATCCCGCGCCGGGACAGGAACAGTTCACCGTCCTGGCCGGTGCCGTGCCCGACCTGTTCACCGTCGTCCAGGCCGTCGACGACGGTGCCCCGCGCTACCACGTCGACATCGAGACCGACGACCTGGCCGCGGAGGTTGCCCGCCTGACAGCGTTGGGTGCCGAGCCGGTATCCCGTTGGCTGGATGCCCACACGTTACGAGCGCCGGGCGGTCACCTGCTCTGCGTGGTGCCCGTGCACAGCAAGCCCGAGACGTTCGCCGCCTCGGCGCACACCTGGCCCTGACCGTGGTAATGGGATGACGGCGCGCTTCGGTTCCGGTCAGAATGCCGGACGTGCGACTCACCTGGACGATCAAGCACCACGGCTGGGCGCTCTGCTCCGTCGAGGACGAGCACACCAGCGCCGAGGCGTTCGCTTCCTACGTCACCGACGGTCCCGAGCAGCTGCTGAGAGCCGTAGCCAGCATCATGCTCCACAACACCCACACCCAGGCCGAGTTCGAGGCCGAACCCACCGTGTACCGCTGGTTCTTCCATCGTCGCGCGAACACGATCGCGATCCGCCTCATCGAAGCAGCCGACCGGACGACACCTGAACACGAGGGAAGTCTGCTCTGGCAGAGCGAGCAGCCAACGACCACGCTCGCCAGAACCGTACTCAGGGCATTCGACACCGTCGCCCATGACCTGGGCGACGCCGGCTACCAGACTCTCTGGGGCTGTCCGTTCCCCCGACACGAACTGGAAGTTCTCAGGACGGCCTGGCGCGGCGCGGTCCAGCCCTCACCACGACCGACCGCCGACTGAACCAACGACGTCCAGCCGCCCCGTCGTCCTCGGAGGAACACTAACCAAATCCGCGTCCCCTCATGCCCGCAGAGAAAGGTGATCCCGTGCCGGCCGAAGACCTGTCAACTCTGTGGCGGCGTCAGTGGCCGGCATGCCCCCCGCTGGCCGATCGCCTGAAGCAGGCCTACAACGACCGGTGGGTGCGATTCCACAGCCTGCCCGGCTCCAAGCGCTATCCGGGACACCGACTCCGAGTACGGCATCGTGCTCCACCGCTACAACACGGTTCTGGACGAGCTGTTCCACGGACAGGACGTCCGGATCGTCACCGCCGACTGGTCGGACGCTTCCGAACCCCCGGCGCCGTCCGCGCAGCACGCGCTCTGGAACCCGGGTGCTCGTCACCGCAAACCCTGGCGATCCGGTCTCGTGGACGACCTGCTCCGCGCCGCGGCCGATTACGCCGCCGTCGGGGTGATGATCGCCAGTTCGTCCTTCGACCGGATCCACCATCCCTACGACAGTGGCGCCGACGTCCTGCTGCCGACGATCGGCGAACGCGACACCATCAAGCACTCCCATGCCGACTGGCTTTCGGAACATCCTTCTGGATACTGAACGCCGACGCCGTTGAGCGTCACGGCCGGCCGATCCGGTCCAGCTCGGCCAGATCGTCGGCGGACAGGGCGGTTGCCGCGCCCGCGACGTTCTCGGTCAGGTGCTCGACCGACGAGGTACCCGGGATGAGCAGGATGTTCGGTGCCCGGTGCAGCAGCCACGCCAGGGCGACCGACATCGGCGTCGTGCCCGATCGCGTGGCGACGGCCGACAGCGTCGAGGACTGCAGCGGGCTGAAGCCGCCGAGTGGGAAGAACGGCACGTAGGCGATGCCGTCGCTCGCGAGGGCGTCGATCAGCTCGTCGTCATGCCGATGGGCGAGGTTGTAGGCGTTCTGCACGCAGACGATCGGCGCGATCGCCCGCGCTTCGGCGACCTGCTCCGGCGTGGCGTTGGAAACGCCGAGGTGCCGGATCACGCCGTCTTGCTGCAGCTCGACCAGCGTTTCGAACGCCTCGGCGAGCGAGCCGGGCTGCGGCCCCTGCGCGTTGCCGAGGCGCAGGTTGACCAGGTCGAGCCGCTCGACGCCGAGGGTCTCCAGGTCCTCGCGCACGGCCCGGCGCAGCTCGGCCGGCTGCCGCGCCGGGGGCCAGCCGCCCTGCTCGTCGCGGCGGGCGCCGACCTTGGTCACGATGTGCAGCTCTTCGGGGTAGGGGTGCAGCGCCTCGCGGATCAGCTCGTTGGTGACGCGAGGGCCGTAGACGCCGGAGGTGTCGATGTGGGTGATGCCGAGTTCGGCGGCCTTGCGCAGGACGGCGAGCGCGCCTTCGCGGTCGGCGGGCGGCCCCATGACCCCGGGGCCGGCCAGCTGCATGGCGCCGTAGCCGAACCGGGTCACGGTCAGCTCGCCCAGGGACCAGGTGCCACCGGGCAGGGAAAGTTCGAGTTGATCAGTGCTCATGCCGTCGATCCTCACCCCCCGGCGGGCGCGGCGGCCAACACCGATCCGGTGCACTGTGATACTCGCGAGGTATCACAGCCGGGTACGCTGTGGCATGGACACTTTGGAGACCCGCGAGCTGCGGTACTTCATCGCCGTCGCCGACGAGCTGCACTTCGGCCGGGCCGCCGAGCGCCTCGGCATCGCCCAGCCCCCGTTGTCCCGGGCGATCCAGCAGCTCGAGCGACGTCTCGGCGTCACGCTGCTGGAGCGCAACCGCCGCGGTGTCTCGCTGACCGGCGCCGGGGAAATCCTGCTGCAGGAGGGCCGGGTGGCGCTCGACGCGACGGCCGCCGCGGTCCGTCGCACCCGCCGCGCCGGCCACCAGGGCGGCTCCCGCGACCGGCTGGTGCTGGCGGTGAAGGCGGGCGCGTTCCACGAACTGCTGAACAAGCTCCTCGACGCCTACGCGGCCGAGCCCGGCGCCGCCGAGATCGAGGTCCTGCCGAGCGGAACGTGCGAGCAGGAGGAGATGCTGCGCGACGGCCGCGCCGACGTGGCGCTCATGCACACGCCGTTCAACTCCCTCACCGGGTTCGACAGCGTCGCGCTGATGACGGAGCCGCAGGTGGCGATCCTGCCCGCCAGACACCCCTTGGCCGAGCGGAAGACGTTGTCCCTGAACGACATCGCGGACGTGCCCGATCTTCCCCTCGCCCGCTGGGTCGGCAACGACACCCACGCGCTCGGCCCAGGACCCGAAATCCACGACCAGACCCAGCTGGCCCAGCTGATCGCCCTCGGCCGCACGGTGGCGGTTTTCCCCGAGTCCGCCCGCACGTGGCTGTGGGAGGAGCACGCGGCCGTCCCCTTGAGCGACGCTCCGCCGGTCACGACCCACATCGTCTGGCCGGCGCACAGCCGGTCCCGCGTCCTCGCCGAGCTGATCCGGACAGCCTCACGACTGTGACGGCACCGCCGGGGGCCGCGGACGTCCCGGAAGCGTGGCGAGGCCGATGTGAATGGGTCCCGGTGCCGGGTCACCGGGACTCACTCGGCCGCTGGGGTCAGCGGTCCATCAGCGCGAAGACACCCCAGCATCGTGCCGCCGGGCCGCAGGCTGCGCCGAAGCACTTCTTCGGACGGAAGGCCACACGGTTCGACGGAAGGCCAGGCGGCTCGCCCGTGCCGGTCCACCGGTTATCGCGCCGGGCCGGAGGTCGTCTCCGGCCCGGCCGAGCCGCCGTATGTGGCGATTTTGTACTCGGTCGCGGCGAGGGACAGCGTCAGCTCGCGGATGCGCCGCCGGATGGTGTCGCGGTGCTCGACGAGCATGTCGAGCCGCTCGGGCACGGTGTCCTCCCCCGCGTCCACGAGCTCGATGTAGTGCTGCAGGTCGCGCATCGGCATCCCGGACAGCCGCATCCGGGTCAGGAACACCAGGCGCCGCACCGCTTCTTCGTCGTAGACGCGGTATCCGCTGCTGTCGCGGCCGACCTCGACGAGCCCGGCGCGTTCGTAGTAGCGGAGCGTGTGCGGCGAGATGTCGAGCATGTCGGCGACCTCGGCGATCGTCATCGGCTCGGTCATCCCGCCCACGTCGGTGAGCCGATGGATGGCCTCCACCAACACGTCGTCGTCGCCCAGCATCGCCAGCGCCCTGGTCAGCAGTTCGTCCGTGGCCATGCCGTCCAGCCTAGATCGGCCGCGACGAGGGCGGAACGTCGGCGAAATCGGCGCTGCGAGCGGTCTCGGCCCACCGCTCGACGCCTTCGAGGTCGCGCCGGTAGGCGCGGGTGAGCCGCTCGACGGCCTCACTGCCCAGCGGCAGCCGCAGCGGCACGTCGTCGCCGTGCACCAGGGACACGATGATGTCCGCGGCGCGCACTGGATCGCCTTCCTGGCGGCCGTCCGCACCGGCCATGTCCGCGCGCACCCTGGCGAGCACGTCGCGGTAGGTCTCGGACGGCTCCGCGAACTCCAGCACGCCGTCCTCGTTGAACCCGGTGCGGAACCGGCTCGGCTCCACGAGCATCACCCGGATCCCGAACCCCGCGACCTCCCCCGCCAGGGACTCCGACCAGCCTTCGAGAGCGAACTTCGACGCCGAATACGCGGCCACGCCCGGGAACGACTGCCGCCCGCTCTGGCTGCTCATCTGCACGATCGTCCCGGTCCCGCGCTCGCGCATGACGGGCAGCGCCGCACGGACCAGGGCGGCCGGGCCGAACAGGTGCAGCTCCATCAGCTCACGCAGCTGCTCGTCACCGACCTCCTCGATCGCGCCGACCACGGCCCGGCCGGCGTTGTTGACGAGCACGTCGAGCTGCCCGAAACGGTCGATCGCCGTCTGTACCAAGGCAGCGGCCCCGCTGGTGTCGCGGGCGTCGAACCTCACGGCTTGAAAAGCGTTGGGGTACTTGGTTTCCAGGTCGGCCATGCGCTCCGGCCGACGCACCGCGGCCACCACGTTGTCACCCGCCGCGAGCGCCGATTCCGCCAGGGCGCGCCCGAGGCCGCGGGTCGCGCCAGTGATGATCCAGGTCTGTGTCTGTGTCGTCATGGCAGCGACGCTAAGGCTTCGAGCGCGCTCGAACGCAAGCTCGGCGATCGCGCTTCGCTGCTGAGCGGTTCGGCACCACCTTCGGTCTCATCCCCCGGCCCGGCGACGACAGGGACACTCGGCAGAGCATGATCCCTGCACGCATCGGGTAGCCGGCTGGATTTTCGAGGGAAACCTGACCAAGGTCGTGGAGTACGCCGCCGCGTTGGTCGGCTATGGCTGGGACGAGCTCGACGACGGCGCTCTGGAAGCCGGTGTCCCGAAGACGGACGCCGACCTTCCGCCCGACACGTGGTTTGCGTATCCGGTCGCCGGAACCCCGGAACTCACCCTCCGCATCGCGCGCGATCATGACGCCGGAATCCTGAGCGTGATCATCGACGGTGAGATGGACGACGTCCTTGCCGCTCGCCTCGAGACGCTGCTGGACCTCCACTGACAGACACAGCCCATGCCGAGGTTGCCGGGCCGGAATCACTCAGGCCATCAGCGCGATGAGGGTGGCCAGGGCAGGTGAGCCCTGGCCGATCAGGCCCTTGATCCGCCCTCTGCGTGGATCGAAGGCGATCAGCGCCACGCTCGCCGCGAGCATGGACGCACTGGCCGCCACAACGAGGGCTTGACCTGCCGCCGTCGCGCCCGAGCGGGCCGCGGTCAGCCCGGCGAGCACCTGCAGGGCCAGGAGTGCGTTGTAGCAGCCCTGGTGGAACGCCCACGGGCGGACCGCGGCGAGATCCGCCGCGCACACCTCGAACATGGCGTGCACCTCGGGGCGGCTGAAGCGAATGCTCTCCATCGTGAAGATCCACAGGTGCGTCAGCGCCGCGGCGAGCGCGAACAGCTGGGCCGGGACGTTCATCGGGAGCGAGCCAGCCGCGAGGGCGCGCCCGGGAGCAGCGCGCCGGTCTCGTCGAGTTCGGCCAACAGGGCGGGGACGCCGACGGTGAGCATCTTGGTCCGGACCGACCCCAGCAGCTTGGCCATGGCAAAACCGCCGATGCCGGTGAATCCGGTGTGGTGGTAGGTGAAGCGGGTTCCTTCGGCGGTGGGCTCGAGCCGGTAGCGGACGTGGCTGGGTGGCTCCCCCGGCGCGCCGATCCAGGTGTAGTGCAGCAGTTCGCGCTCGCGGACCTCCAGCACCTCGCAGTCGACGATGCCCCGCCAGCCGGGCATCGGCTTGGCGACGAACCGGAACCTGTTCCCCGCCACCGGCTCGAACCCCTCCGCGCGGGCTCCTTTCCCCGTCGAAGTCCAGTACGGGATCAGTTCCGGGTCGGTCATGGCCCGCCAGACCTTCACGGGCGAGTGCGGGTAGTCGCGAACGATGTGGATCTCGGACACTGCAGGCTCCTAACTTCAGTTGCTGTAAAAATACAGTAGCAGAACTTTTCGTGTGGCTGAAGTAGGATGACCACCATGACGACAACGGGCACCGGCCGGCCGGCCGCCGAAGGATTGCGCGAGCGCAAGAAGCGGGCGATGCGCCGGCAGCTGTCCGACACCGCCGCGCGGCTGTTCCTTGAACGCGGCTTCGACGCCGTCCGGGTGGCCGACGTCGGCGAGGCGTGCGGGGTGTCCGAGAAGACCGTCTTCAACTACTTCCCCAGCAAGGAAGCGCTGCTCCTGGACCGGCTCGAGGCCACGGCCGACGCGTTGCGCACCCACCTGCCGAACCCGGCGCTGACGCCGGTCAGCGCGATGCTGACGATCCTCGACGACGAACTGGACGGCCTCACCACGGCTCTCGCCGCCGACGGCGACCGCGCGCTGGCCCGGTACCGGAAGTTCGGCGACCTGATCCGCACCACTCCGTCCCTGCGCGCCTACCAGAGCGACATCGCCGACCGGTTCGTCGACATCGCCGCCGAAGCGCTCGCCACCCGGACCGCACTGCGCCCCGACGACCCCGAACCCCAGATCGCCGCGGCGACGCTCCTCGGCCTGTGGCGGGTTCAGTTCCGCGCCCTCCGGACCCACGTGCGCCCCGGCCACCCCCTGCCGGACGCGATCGACGCCGTGCGCCGGGAGGTCCGCCGCGCCGCCCGCCTGGCCGAAGCAGGACTGGCCGCATTTCCGGCACCCGCGGACCACGACTGACCCGCCGGCAGCCTCGCGCCCGACTCTCAGCGGCGCCGGATACCCGCGATCAGGTTTTCCCAGTTGCCGTAGGCGATCCGCGCCCGGTCGGCTTCGTCGATCGGCGCGGTCGCCACGAACCGCCGGGCGGAACCACCGTGCTCGCGGTTGAACGGGTGGTCCGAGGCGTACATGATCCGGTCCGCACCCACGGTTTCCACGCTCCACCGCAGGTACCGGTGGCTGGCGATGCCGCCCGGGGTGACGAAGACGTTCGTGCGGAAGTACTCCGCGATCGGCCGCTCCAGCCCGGTTACCGCGTCCAGCGCGGCCACGCGATCGAGGTAGAACAGCACGACCTCGCCCCAGTGCCCGAGGATCAGCTGCAGCCCCGGGAACCGGTCGAAGACCCCGGCGACGATCAGCCTGAGCGCGGTCAGCCCGGCGTCGTAGTGCCAGCCGAACGTCCCGGTGGCCAGCAGCTCGTCCACCGGGCCGCCGAAGCGCCGGTAGTAGGCGCCGGTGACCACCGGGACCGGCACGCTCGGGTGCAGGTACACCGGGGCGCGCAGGTCCTCGGCGGCCTCGAAGATGTCCCAGAAGCGGGACTCGTCGAGGGACCGGCCGCGGGAGTTCGCGTTCACCAGCGCCCCGTCGAACCCGAGGTCCGCGACGGCCCGCCGCAGCTCGTCGGCCGCCGCCGACGGTGTGGACGTCGCGAGCGCCGCGAACCCCCCGCAACCGCCCGGGAAACCGGCCGACGGCGTCGGCGAGGACGTCGTTGGTGGGACGCTGCAGGGCGACGGCTTCGGCGGGGTCGAGGTCCTGCAAGCCGGGCGTCGTGAGCGACAGCACGGCGGTGTCGATCCCGGCGTCGTCCATCGCGGCGACGCGGTTTTCGCCGAGGTCGAGCAGCGCGGCACTGGCGACGGCCCGGCTCATCATCGGCGCGGCGAGCGCGGGATCGTGCCGCCGCCACGCCGCGACCACGTCGCTCGTGGCGAAGTGCTCCTCGAGCCCGTAGAGCCTCACCGGACGGTCTTGAGCGCGCCGGCCCAGGATTCGAGCTGGTCGAACAGCACCGACGCCGCGTCGTCGTGCATCGGCGACGGGGCGAACTCGGCGAAGTTCTCGAAGTCGGTGAAGAGCGAGAACGACAACTGCTGACGCACATGGGCGATCTGCAGCTCACTGCAGATCGCCCGCAGGTGCTCGATGGCGCGAGCGCCGCCGAGCGCGCCGTAGGAGACGAAGGCGGCGGCCTTGTTGTTCCACTCGGCGTAGAGGTAGTCGATGGCGTTCTTCAGGACACCCGAGGTGGAGTGGTTGTACTCCGGGGTGACGAAGACGAAGCCGTCGAACTCGGCGATCTTGGCGGACCAGGCCTTGGTGTGCTCGTTGGCGTAGAAGCCCCGGCTGGCGGACACCGCTTCGTCCAAGTGCGGCAGCGGGTGGTCGAGCAGGTCGATCAGCTCGTAGTCGGTATCCGGGCGTTCCTCGGCCTTGGCCAGCACCCACCTCGCCACGGCTTCGCCCTTCCGGCCGGGACGGGTGCTGCCGAGGATGATCGCGATCTTCACGGGGATTCCTCTCACTTGAATCTTCAAGCGAGACGCTAGCACGCTGACGTGAATTTTCAAGTCAGCTAGACTGGGGCGATGACGGAACCCGGGACGCGCTGGCTCACCACCGACGAACTGTCGGCGTGGCGCGGCTTCATGCGGCTCGCCCAGCGCCTGCCGGCGTCGCTGGAAACGCAGCTGCAGCGCGACGCGCGGCTGAGCTTCCTCGAGTACTACGTGCTCGCTCACCTGTCGGAGCAGCCCGGGCGCCGGGCGCGGATGAGCGAGCTGGCGGCCTTGGCGAACACGGAGCTGTCGCGGCTGTCCCACCTGATCAGCCGTCTGGAGAAGCGCGGCTTCGCCTGCCGCGAAACGGATCCGGACAACGGCCGGTACACGCAGGCGATCCTGACGGACGCGGGCTTCGCGCACCTGGAGGCCGTGGCACCCGGACACGTCGAGCGGGTGCGGGACCTGTTCGCCGACGCCCTCACCGCAGCGGAGCTGCGCACGCTGCGCCGGATCGCGGACAAGGTGCTGGCCCGCGTCGACGACCGAGCCGGATGACGGAACCCGCGCCGACCGCGGGTCCTCTTCGGACTGTCCGAAGAGGACCCGCGGAACTCAGCGGGGCAGGACGAGGTGGTCGGCGATGGCGTACAGCTCCGCCTGCGTGCCGCCCGCAACGGCGATCGGCGCCTCGCCGAGGGCCTTGAGAATCCAGAGCGTGCGGTAACCCTTCTCGTCCGAATAGCGGGTGGCGTGTCCCTGGACCGGTTGTCCGGCCGTGCCACTCACCTGGACGGCCTCGCCGCTGTGCACGTTGATCGACGGCAGGGTGCTGCACGTGCCCACCGAGTAGCTCGTTCGCGTGCCGCCCGGCCCGCCCGGGCCGCCCTTCTCGACGTCGAACGCGCACATCCGCAGGCCGTCGGGCAGCTTGCCGAGGCCGAACGCCGGGGCGACGGTGGTCTTGCCGGGGAAGGCGACGTTCTCCGCGACGCGGCGTCCCGCGTCGATCAGCTGCTGCGCCGGCGCCGTGCTGCCCGGTTGCGCGGCCACGTTGACGTACAGCGAGCCGCCATCGGGATGGGTCAGGTACAGCTCGTAGCCGCCCGGGCCGCCGGAGTTCGAGCTCTCCACGCCGGCCCGCCCGCCGACAGTGACGGGCCGGCCCGGACCGGACTTGAAGGCGGCGTCCGCGACCGGCATCATCCGCAGTTCCGCCACGTCCACGGCCAGGACCTGCCGCCCGGACGTGACGTTCAGCATGTACTCGCCGCCGTACACCGGCTTGCCGGGGTTCGCCGCGCTGCCACCGGTGTTGATCCGGTGCACGAGGTAGTCGGCCTTGCCCGGCGGCAGCCAGCCGAGCGAGAAGGGCATGGGCAGCTCCGCGATGGCCGGCACGGCCGGTGCCTCGACGACGGCCGGACCGCCGGCCTGGCTGCTGGCCGCGGGTACCTGGTCGTCGTGCCCGGGCCGGTTCAGCGCGGCGACGGTCCCGGCGGCCAGGACGAGCAGGACCACCCCGGCCCCGGCCACGAGCGGACGGCTCACCGCGGCGCGCCTGCGGTCGAGGCGCTGACGGGCGGCCGCCAGCACCTGGTCGCTGTCGGGAGCGTCGGGCTCGTGGGCGGTGAAGGTGTCCTTGATCAGGTTTTCGATGTCCATCAGCTCTCCTTCGCCTGGGCCATCCGGTCGACGCTCAGGCCGTGTCGCAGGGTCGTCAGGGCTTTGCGGGCGTGGGCCCGCACGGTGGCCTGGGCGCAGCCGAGCAGGTCGGCGATGTCGGCGTCGGCGAGCTGCTCGTAGTACCGGAGCACCACGACCGCGCGCTGGCGCCGGGGCAGCCGCGCCAGGCGCTGCCACATGTCCTCACGCGCCGCGTGGTCCGACGCGAAGTCGTCCGGCCGCGCCGAGTCCGGCGGGTCGCCCACGGCGATCAGCCGCGCCGACCGGCGCCGCCAGGACAGGTAGTCGTTGGTCACCATCCGCAGGACGTAGCGGTCGGGGTGCTCGGCGTCGCTGACCCGCGACCACCGTCGATACGCCTTGACCAGCACGTCCTGCACCAGGTCAGCGGCCTGCTCCCGCTCCCCGGTCAGCATCGTCGCGTACCGCAGCAGCCGCGGCAGGTGCGCCCGGGCGAAGTCCTCGTAGTCAGCCATCACCTTGAAGACTGCTCAGGCGCACGATCCGTGTACCGCCACGCAGAACTTTTCGCGGCGATGGCGTTGACCTTCACCTTCGGGGAAGCCCCAGAGTGGTCGTGACCGGGCGCCACGCCCGGAACGAGGAGCCTCCATGAACATGGTCAGCATCGGCGAGTTCTCGCGGCTGTCGCGGCTGTCGGCCAAAGCGCTGCGGCTGTACGGCGAACTCGGCCTCCTGGTGCCGGCCCACGTCGACGCGGAAACCGGGTATCGCTGGTACGCGGTCACCCAGCTGGACCACGCACGCCTGGTGGCCTCGCTGCGCCGGGCCGAGGTCCCGCTGGCCCGGATCAGGACATCCTGGCCCTGGACCCGGCATCGGCCGCCGAGGCGATCAGGGAGCACTGGGCCGACGCCGAAGCCGAGCACGCCGCCCGGCGCGTTCTGGTGGGCCACCTCGTTGATCACCTTCGAGGAAGGAAGTCCGGTATGGACGAGGTCACGGTCCGCGACATCCCCGAACGCAGCCTGCTCAGCCGGATCGGCAGGGTGCAGCAGGACGAACTGGAACCCCTGACGCGGGAGCTGTTCATCCACCGGCTGCGCCGAGGCGGTGTGCCGCGCACCGAGGGCGTGGCCGGCGCGCCGTTCGTGATCTATCACGGGGAAGTGAGCGGCGACAGCGACGGCCCGGGTGGAATGGTGCTGGCCCGTCCCCGAGGACCGAGCCGCCGAGATCGCGGCCGGTTTCCCCGATCTGACCCTGCGCACGGAGCCCGCCCACCAGGAAGCGGTCGTCCGCCAGGAGACGCCCGGCTGGTGGGCCGCCGGATCTCAGGTCGAGGTCGCGGTGGGTGCCCTTTTCGCCTGGGCCGCCGAGCAGAAACGCCAGCCGTCCGGCGGCGTCCGCGGCGTGCTGGTCCCCGCCGCCGGTATCCGGGGGACCGGGCCGTACGTCGAATTCGCCCTGTCGCTGGGCTGAGCGCGCCGGGTGCGGTTCGCGGCAAGCTGGTGCGGGCGAACGTTTCGACGAACGCGCTCGGAAAGCCGCGGATCCGAGCCGGATCCGCGGCTTTCCCGACGGGTGAACGTCTAACTACGAGCCGAGCGGCCCAGAAGGTACCCGGGCACGCCGTCCGGCGCCACCTGGTCCTCGAACCGACCGTGCTCGTCCTCGAACACCACGGCGTCCAGCCCTTCCGCGACGATCGCCTCGATCGACAACTCACCGACGGAGAACGAAAGCCACCAGTTCCAGGATGTCCCCGGCGCGGGTTCCGCGGCCGGGTCGACCTCGATCGAGACCGGCCCGGCCGCGGCCAGCGCCGGAAGCCACTCGTCGCGCCACTCGAGCACGGTCGAGCGTTCGCGCCGCCACCTGCCCTCGCTCATCCCGTCCACTTCCCCTTGAAGCTCATGTGACCGTGGAAGAGATCGTAATGACGCTTCCCGATCCCGATCCGGAAGGTGCTGATCCCGGCCTTCTTGATCCCCAGCTGCTTCAGATGGGAGATGCTCCACCCGATCCGCACGCGCGAACCGTGCCGGTTCAGCCAGCCCTCCCTGCCGCCCGCGATCGTCTTGTTCCCGAACAGCCTGCTGCCGACCCCGACCCACTTGTTCCGGAAGAGTTGGGGCGCGAACTTCGTCTTGGCGACCGTGCGCACCGCGCGCACGGCGGAGGACACCCTGGGGAGTACCTTGGCCGCGACCCCCACCAGCGCCGCACCGGCGGCCACGTACTTCGAGACCCCGCCGGTGAGTGCGGACGCCGCGTACTGCGCCGCGGCTCCCCAGTTGCCCTGGACGGCGTTCCCGACCGCGGCCACCCCGCTGGCGACCGCGCCGATCGGCCCGGGTACCCAGGACACGACCTCCGCGACCTTGGTCACCGCCTTGACGATCGAGCTGAACCACGAATTCCCGTCGAGGTCGACCGAGTTGATCGGATCACCCGCGACGTAGTCGTAGTCGTTGGCCGAGCCGCCGTCGACCGGGTCGACCGAGAGGAACCTCCCCAGCAGGGGGCTGTAGGGGCGGGCTCCCATCTGCACCAGCGAAAGCGCACCGGCGTGCTCGTAGGGCCGCTGGTGCTGGCCCAGCCACCCGTAGTCCATCGAGCCGGGCGAGTTGTCCGGCACGTTCTGCGAGTCGACGGCACCTCCCGCCGTCAACGGCTGGCCGTACGGGTCGAAGGTGCGCAGATCGCTGGCCTGGTGACCGGCGGCGTCGGTGGACAGCACCAGGTCGCCGCGCACCGACGGGTGGTCGAACGACGGCGTGAACGCGCCGTCCGAGCCGGCCTTGCTCGTGTACAGCACCCCGCCGGGCAAGGTCAGCGTCAGCGAAGTCAGCCTGCCGCCGATGTCGAGCGTCAGGTCCGCGGAATCGCCCTCCCCGGTGTAGCCGTAACGGACCACGGTGTTGCCGTCACAGTTCCGCGGATCACGGCGCACGATCCGGCTGGTCGCGTCCCGGGTGTAGGCGATGTCCGCGTTGGCCGCCGCGTTCGGGCCCGTCGTGGTGGCCCCGGTGTTGCGGCCGGAACCGTCCCACGACAGTTTCGTCACCGACCCGTCCCCGGCCGTCCAGCCGGTGGTGTTGCCGTCACCGTCGTAGCCGAAGTTCCCCAGCGCGGTGGCGCCTTCGGTCGCGAGCAGCCGGTCGGCGGCGTCGTAGCAGTAACGGGTCTCGGCCGTGCCGCTCGCCATCTGGTCGAGCAGCCGCATCCGGTTGGTGTTCAGCCCGGCGTTGCCCTGGGTACCGGCCGGGCAGGTCGCGGACGCCGCCGACGTGAAGTCGTAGGTGTAGTGGTGCCCGGTGACGTAGGCCTCGGTCAGGCGGCCGAGTGCGTCGTAGACGTAGTTCGGTGCGTTCGGCCTGGCGTCGTAGCCACCGAGGGTCTCGTCGACGATGGTGCCCGCCGACGTCCGCCCGACCCGCGACACGATGCTCTTGCCGTCACTGGTCCGCCAGTCCAGCGAAAGCATGCGCGCGGCGTTGTCCTTGGTCACCGACGCTAGCGAAGCGCCATTGCCGTAGGTGACCGTGGCGAGCTCACCCGCGTTGTCGTAGGTGACCGTCGCCAGGGTCTGGCCGTTCAGCTGCTGCGTCAGCACCCGGCCGGCGTCGTCGTAGGTGGACGTCACCGTCCGCGGCTGGTCCGCTGCGTTCGGCGGCGTCACCGTCGCCGTGACAGCACGGCCGGCCTTGTCGTACCCGGTGGTGGTGCGTACGCCGTTGACGTCGGTGTAGGCGACCACCCGGCCGAGGAGATCGACGGTGGTGGTGACCGTGCCCTTGTCGTCGGTGACGGCCGTGGTCAGCGGATCCCCGCCCACGGCGTAGTCGCGCGTGATGGTCCTGGCGGGCGCGTCCGCGCTCGCCGGCACCTGTTCCCGCACCGTGCGGTCCCGGGCGTCGTAGCTGGTGCACGTCCAGTCCCCGCCGGTCGCTTCCGCGACCACCCGGCCCGACGCGTCGTACACCTGCTCGTCGACGCGGGCCTTGCCACTCGCCGGGATCGGCGCGGTGATCAGCTTTGCCAGGCCGCCCTGGTTGATCGCCGCGGTACCCGGCGCACAGGGATTGATGCGGGTTTCGGTGTCCCCGTAGTAGGCGTAGGTCGTCTTGGCACCGGTCGCCATGGTCTTGGCGGTCTTGCGCAGGTATCCCGTGCCGGGGGCCTCGCGCGAAACCGAGCCGCCGATGTTCAGCCCGCCCGTGCTGGCCTTGCCGGACGTCGCCAGGCCGTACACCGGGTCGAGGCCGTCGTCGCCGTACTTCGTGGTGCCGATCTTGTCCGCGAGGCCGTCGGACTCCGACGCGGTGGTCGAGGTCTTGAGGCCGTAGTGCGGCCGCAGCTGGGCGCCCGGTACCGGCTCCTGGGTGCCGGACGGGGTGGTCCAGTGCAGCTCGAGCTGCGCGGTGACTTCGCCTTCGTAGTACTCGATCCGGATCCGCTTCACCTGCCCGGCGGCGTCGGAGTGCACGACAGCCTGACGCCAGGTGGGGGACGAGGGACGCCAGTCGTCGACGACGATCTGGTCGTCGATCCACATCCGGACGCCGTCGTCGGCGAGCAGCCGCAGGGTGTAGTCGCCCGCGGCCGGGAAGACGACGTCGCCGGTGGCCCGCAGCGAGAAGTGATCCGCCGGAATGCCGGCGGTCGGCGCGTCGCTGTTCCAGTTCTTCGCGAACGAGCCGTCCGCGGTGCCGAGCCCGGTGGTGTAGGACTTCGGCACGCCGGAGAGCTGCTCGTTGTCGAACCAGGACACGGCCAGGCCGTTGATGCCCTCGTCGTAACCGTTGTGGCCATGGGACATCCCACAGCCACCGGTCGGCAGTTGCCCGGCAAAGCAGGACGCGGGCGCCGGGCCGTGGGAGTCCACCGGGCGGTCGGCGTAGTCGTAGACCGTCGTGGCCTTGCGACCGGCCGGATCCGTGGTGGAGAGCAGCAGGTCCTTCGGGCTCCACTCCTGGGTGGACGTCTTGCCGGCGCTGTCCGTCGTGGACAGCGTGCGGTCGGCGTCGTCGTAGGTGACCCGGCCGGCGAACCCGACGGCGGGGGAAAGGCCCGAGACGTCGGTGAAAGTCGTCCGGTGTGCCGGGTCGTACCGGTAGCTGTTGGCCTGCCGGGGCTGCCCGGGAACCGGCGCGGGCCCGGTCACCTTGGTGACCTTGGGCTTGCCCGAAGCGGAGTCGTAGGTGACCTCCGACCGGACGTCGCTCAGTCCGGCGCGGGCGGCCGGGTCCGCCGCGATCCAGTCGTTGACGAGTGGAGCCCGCTGCGAGATCAGGAGACCGGCGGCGTCGTAGCCGTAGTCGGCGATCTCGGAGCCCGGGTCCTCGATCCTGGACAGCCGGCCTTGGGCGTACCAGAGCCGGGTTTCGGTGCCGTCCCAGTAGGTGATCCGGCACAGCATCTGCGCGGGAGCGGCCGCGTCGGCGCCCGCCGGCGGGGTGGCACCGCCGTAGCAGTCGTCGCCCGCCCGGTTGTAGTGCAGCACGTGCGAGCGCTGCGCCACCGGGTCCTTGATCTCGCGCAGCCGGCTCGGCGTGCCGTCGTAGAGGTTCTGCAGCGCCGCGGGCTTGCGGGAATCGGTGCTGGACGACTGGGTCTCCAGCTTCCCGTCGGCGCGGAAGACGAAGACCTGGCCGCCGTCGGTCAGGGTGACCTTGCCCGCCGAGTCGAGACCGAGCACACCGTCCTCATCGGACGGTGCGGTGTAGCCGCCGGTGCTCTTCTTCGTCCAGGTGTGCTTGGCGCCGGTGGCGTCGGTGAGCACGATGTTCTGGTCGGTGACCTTGGCTTCGGTGTAGCTCGCGCCGTCGCCGTCGAGGTCGGCCGACAGGGTCCAGCCCTGGGGCAGGGTCGGCAGATCGCTGGTGTAGAGCCAGCCGGCCGGGACGATCTGAGGTGCCACTGTGGTGTTGTCGGTGGTGCGGACGAACAAGCGCATCTTCGCCGCGCCGGTCATCTCGGCGCTCTCGACCTTGATCGGCACCCGCTGTCCGGCGGTCAGCGCGACGCCGGTCGCCTGGGTCCAGTTCAGATCGCTCGCGTTGTTGACCTCGTACACCTTGGTGCCGTTGAGCCAGACCGTGCCGCCGTCGTCGTGCACGCCGGCGAACTGGTACGTCCCGGCGACGGGGGCCTGGAAGAAACCTTCCCAGCGGGCGACGAACCAGTCCGCCGGCAACGCCGGCGCAAAGGGCGAGTCCGTGCCCCAGTCGACGTTGACCTGCGGTTCGGTTCGTACCAGCACCGGCTGCTGAGCGTCGTTGATGATCCCGTTGTGCGACAGGTCCGCGAAGTAGGACGCCTTGAGGCCCTTGTTCTCGACCTGCTGCGAGTTGTAGGTGAAGCTGAGACCGGCGTTGCCGCCGACGGTGGTGAACGTCGGCGTCTGCTCCGAAGTGGACACGTTGCCGTTGGCCAGGTTCACCGTCACCGGGCCGGCGTCGTCGGTCGGCGACGGGCCGTGGTTGCCGATGCGCTGGTCGACCTTGAGGTGGCCGATCCACGGTGGCGGGGTCGTGGTGATGCCGCTGGAGGTGACGGCCTGCCAGGTGTAGGCGACGCCGTCCTGCAGCACACCCGCCGGGACCGTCCAGGTCGGCGTGCTCAGGCAGCCGGACTCGACGACCACACCGGACTTCGCGTCCGATCCGGTGGCGACCCGGAAGCAGTACTTGACCGGGTCGCCGTCCGGATCGGCGACCGGGTTGACCGACAGCGTCGGGGTCAGGGACGTCGACACCGTGCCGTCGGCGGGCCCGGCCAGGACGGCGGCGGGCGGAGCCGAACCGGTGTCCACGGTCAGCGTGGCGTTCAGGTACTTGTAGGTCCAGGCGCCCGGCGTCTCGCTGCCGACCATCATGAAGAAGACCTGCCCGTCCCGGGCGTTCACGCGGTCACGCAGGAATCCGGTCAGGCCCTCGCCGGCGAAGCTGCCGACGTCACCGACGAGCGCGCTGGCCATGTAGCCGCCCACGCCGTTGAAGTTGAACGCCGAGGCGTGGTACAGGCTCGCGTTGTGCGTGCGGACCGATCCGACGACGCCGGTGTCGCGGGCGACGTCCATCCGCGCGCCGACCACGGTCTTGCCGAACAGCGGCGAATAGTCCATGTGGAAGACGCTGCGGCTGTAGCTGTCCCCGCGGTTGAGGCTGTTGCCGATCTGGAGCCCGCAGTTGTCGCAGGTGTAGCCGTCGGTGCGGTAGACGTGCGCCTCGACGACGCCGTAAGTGAACGTCGGATCGACGTAGACCGGGTACACGCGCTTCGGATCACGCAGCCAATTCGCGTCGACCTCGACGGTGAGCCACCAGGCCTTACCGGCTTGTTCGAGCCGGTAGGTGCCGCCGGTGATGGCGGGCGCGGTGACGCCGCCGCCCGCGGAATCCCACGTCTGGATCGGCGGCAGGACGATCTTCGCCTCGCCGCGCGCGTCGAGGAGCCGGACGGCGCCGTCCTTTTCCAGCCGCGGGGTCAGCCCGCCGGTGTCGAGTTTGAAGCGCCACGAGGAGCGGCCGTCGGCGGGGAGGCGCTTGAGCTTGATCGTCTCCTTCACCGAGCCCGGAGTGACCTCGTAGTCCAGGTCGGTGCCCGGCGCGACCTCGGAATAGCGGACCGAGTCACCCTTCACGGCGGCCTTGGCCGGCGCGGCCGCGTCCAGCGCGAGGCTCGCGGTGTGCCCGGCGGACTCGACCTGCAGCACCGCGGGGTCGTCGGCCTTGGTGGCCAGCGACGGCGACAGCGGGTGGTGGTCGGCGTCCGCGCGCTTCGTCGTCGCGTCGGTGGCCAGGTTCGTGTCGACCGGTTGCCAGGCGCCCGCCTCGTCCTGGACGTTCAGCGGCGCGGTGGACTGGCGGACCGAGTGCGTGCCGTCCGGGTTCTCGTACTCGGTGACGAACATGGTCCGGTTCACCGGCTTCGACCGCTGAGGGTCGAAGTGGCTGCCGGCACCGCCGTCGAGCCGCGCTTGGGCGGTGAAGTCACCGGCAGCCGGGTCGGCGGGCCGCGGTGCCTGGGCCGGCGAAGACAGGACCGGGACCTCACGCGGGTCGACGGGCCGTGCCGCCGCGGCGGCGGGAGCAGCGACGACTTCCACGCCGCCGAGGGCGAGCGCCGCGGCCAAAACCACGGGGAGAGCGCGCGCCCGCCCCCGGTTTCGGGCAGCACGAAAGAGGCTGTGCAAGAAGTTCCCCCTGGTACAGGCCGTCGAGCGCAGTCTCGCGCGCGACCGGCGAACCCCGTCGCGGGAGGCGGGCGCCTCCCGTCAGCAGGGTCATCGGCGGAACTTCACATTGGCGTTACACCGGACGAAGTGATCAACGACACGCTGTCGGTCCGCCCGAATCGGGGCTATAAGCGCTGTTCAGCGGTGGATGCGGCCTTCGCCGCTCCCCCGGGTGGCTTCGGCACGCAACGCGAAACTCACGAACGCCGACCCCGTCGACGAGGCCGGCGCGTCGTCGCGGCCACGCTCGTGCGCGACTCCGACGAACCGGCGGCCAAGTCGGCGGTCCGGTCCTCCGGCTTGACGTGGAGCGCGCTCCAGGTCCTAGCGTCGGCGCGTTCACCGGCTCTCGAGGTACCGCCCGGCCCACCGGGCAGGAGGAGTATCCGCGCATGATCGCCCGAACCACGCTCGGCTCGCCCGGCCTCAACGTCAGCGCGATGGGCCTGGGCTGCATGGGAATGAGCGAAAGCTACGGCGCCGCCGACTGGGACGGCGGCCTGGCCACCATCGCCCGGGCCCTGGAGCTGGGCATCACGTTCCTGGACACCGCCGACGCCTACGGGACCGGGCACAACGAGGTGCTGGTGGGCCGGGCCGTCCACGGACGCCGGGACCAGGTGCAGCTGGCCACCAAGTTCGGCATCGACCGCAGCGGCGGCGACCGGGCCCGCCGCATCCGCGGTGCCCGCGACTTCGTACTGCGCTCGTGCGACGCGTCGCTGCTGCGGCTGGGCGTCGAGGTGATCGACCTGTACTACGCCCACCGCCCGCCCCAGGACGTGGAGATCGAGGAGACCGTCGCGGCGATGGCCGAGCTGGTCGAGGCGGGCAAGGTCCGCCATCTGGGCCTGTCCGAGGTCGACGGCGAGCTGCTGCGCCGGGCCCACGCGGTGCACCCGATCACCGCGGTGCAGAGCGAGTACTCGCTGTGGACCCGCGACGTCGAGGCAGTCACCCCGGTGATGGCCGAACTGGGGGTCGGGCTGGTGCCGTACTCACCGCTGGGGCGGGGGTTCCTGACCGGCACCCTCGACCGCTCCACGTTGAGCGACAGAGACTTCCGGCGCACCAACCCCCGATTCGCCGGCGAGGCGGGGGAGGCCAACGAGAAGATCGCGCGGACCGTGCGGGAGGTCGCCGGCCGGCTGGGTGCCGCCCCGGCCCAGGTGGCGTTGGCCTGGGTGTACGCCCAGGCCGGGCGGCTCGGGGTGGCGGTGGCGCCCATTCCGGGCACCCGCAACCCGGCTCGGCTGGAGCAGAACGCGGCCGCGCTGCAGCTCACCCTGGACGCCGAGGCGCTGGCCGCGCTGGACCCGCTGAGCGACCAGGTGACGGGCGAGCGCTATCTCCCCGCGCACACCGCGGAGGTTGTGCGGGGCTGAGGTCGTTCGAGGTGAGCGCGCGGGCTCGGCCGTGCGGATGTCCGCTCATGCCGCTGAGCGGACGCGTGGTCAGCTCGCCTCCGGGGTCTTCCCGTCTGCTTTGCGTGCGTACGGTTCGGACCGCGCTGCGTCGAGCAGGTGGTCGGCGAGCGCCGCCGTGGCCGTCGATGCCGTGCCGTCCTTGGCACCCCAGGCCAATAGATGGTGGCGGTGGGCCCAAGGTTCCTGCAGTTCGCAGATGTCGACGGGCTGGCGAGGGTCGATGGCGCGCCCCGGAACGACGGCGAGTCCGACGCCCGCCGCGGCGAGCGAAACCAGGACCCCCAGATTGGCGACCGTGGTGCGGTGGCGCACCAGCGGCGCGTGCGGTCCCGAATGCTTCTCGATCCAGCGGCGCAAGGAGGAGCCGGCGTCCAGGCCGACGAGAGGGTGCTCGGCGACCTCGCTGTAGGTCAGCGCGGTCCGGCCGGCGAGGACGCCGCCGGTCTGGCCGATCACGACGAGGGAGTCGTCGCCGAGGGACTCCATGCGCAGGCCGCTTCCGGCGGCCTCCCCGTCGAGGACGATCCCCAGGTCCGCCTCTCCGTCGGCGAGCATCTGCAGGGTCCGGGGAGTGCGGGACTCGGACACGGTGACGTCGATGTCGGGGTGGGAGCCGAGGAACGAGACCAACGCCTGAGGCACGAGCCGGTACATCGCGGAGCCGCCGCTCAACAGGGTCAGCGGAACGATCGGAGACCGGGCGTAGCTCGCAACGGCGTTGTCGAGCCGCGCGGTCTCGGTGAGTACTTCGCGTGCGTGGCGCGCCAACGTCGTCCCGGCCGGCGTGAGGCGCACGCCCCGCCGGCCGCGGATCAGCAGCGCCACGCCGGCGTGGTGTTCGAGCGCGCGCACTCTCGCACTGGCCGAGGGCAGGCTCAGGTGCATCCGGTGCGCCCCGGCCGTGATCGATCCCTCCGCGGCGATGTGGAGGAAGAGCCGCAAGTCGTCCAGGTCGTAACGCATCCCCGCAGCCTACGTCTCAGGCATAGGCTGACTGCGCCAATGGCGAATTGTGGAAGTGCTCGCCCCTGCCGATGCTGGGCAGGTGACCGAGTTTCTCCTCGTCGTGTTGTCCGGCGTCGCCGCCGGAGCCCTGAACGCCATCGGAGGCGGAGGAACCTTTGTGGCGCTGCCGGCTCTCGTCGCGTTCGGGACGCCCCCGGTGGTGGCCAACGCGATGGCGCGAGTCGCCTTGGTCCCCGGCGCCGTGGCCAGTGCGTGGGTGTACCGGCGCGACCTCGTCCCGGTCGGACCCACCACCACCAAGGCGCTGACCGCGACCAGCGTGCTCGGTGGCGGAGTCGGTGCAGGACTGGTGCTGCTCCTGCCCGCCTCGGCATTCACCGTCGCGGCGCCGTGGTTGCTCGCCTTCGCCACCCTGACCCTCGCCTTCGGCCGCCCCCTTTCCAGGGCACTGAGCAGTGCGACGGGCCGGCCGGTCGGCATGAGTTCGCGAGCTGTCCTCACGGCCCAGTTCTGTCTCGCCGTCTACGGTGGATACTTCGGCGGAGCCGTAGGCATCCTCATGGTGGCGCTCTGGAACGTCGGCCTCGGCCTCGACGCCGCGGTCAGCAACCCGATGCGGGTCGGTCAACTCGCGGCCATCTTCTTCAGCGCGAGCGTGCTGTTCCTCGTCGCCTCGGACGCGCTCCGCGCTCCGCTCGTCCTCACCGCCATGCTGGCCGGTGCCGTGGCCGGGGGTGTCGCGGGCGCTCACCTGGCCCGCCGTCTTCCCGCCTGGCTGCTGCGAAGCGTCGTCCTGGCCACCGCCGTGATCATGACCGTCCTGTACTTCCTGCGCGGCTGACCGGATGGGAACCGACATGATCGGAAGTGGCCCGGGAGCCACCACGCCCTACAGCAACGCGGCGCGAGCGCGGCTGGTGATGGCCTACGAAGCCTGCCTGCTGGCCGAACTCGCGCGTGCCGCCGTCCCGATCGGCGAGCACGAGCTGCGCCCCGACGGCACGATCCGCGCGCCAGGCACCGAGCTGGCCCACGCCGCCCGAGTGCTCGCCCTCGCCGAGCGGTTCTTCGAGGCCGCCGCCGTGTTCGAGCGAGTCGGCGGCGCCGGCTGGCCGGTCATCGGCGACGTCCTGGACGTGCCGCCCGAGACCGCTCGGATGCGATTCGCGGAGTCCGAGGCCACGTTCTGGCGACTGCTCCACCCCGTCACGGGCGAGCCGGGCGGCCTGCGCGCCCACATGGTCAGAGAACCGCTGGAGTTCGCCCTCGACCTCGACGACTGGGTGCTCCGCCACCGGGACGGCGACAGCGACCCCGGCCCCGCACCGGTCTCCGGTGGCTTGGTCCGCAGCGATCCGCGACGGTGACGCACCGGCAACCAGCCTGGTTCGACGAGAAGGGAACCACCGGACCCCGGCCGTCCGCTCCCTGCTCCCCACCTCCGCGCAGCCGAGTTCACCGACGCACCGAAACCACGGCAGGTTCAGCTAAGTTCCTTGGGCACCACCGCGGCCCGGATGAGCGGTACGGGTTGCTGGTGGCCGGGATTGGGCCCGATCCGGGCAAACAGGTCCGCGGGCAGCCAGCGGCTCAGTGGTTCCAGCTGGTCTCGTGGGAGGGGCTCCGGTGCGGACTCGAAGAACACCCCTTTCGACGTCGGCCTGACTCTGTCGCCGGGGAGCAGTTCGGCGACCGAGGCATATGGCGAACCGAACCATGACCACCACGGCGGAATGGGCGACAGACCCAGCCAGCCATCGAGATGCCGCAGGGTGCGCACCACGCGCTCGGTCCGGCCGTCGGACCACGCCGATCTCCCCGACCAGATGTTGTCGCGGATGACCTCGGCGGAGGCGTAGAACGTGCCGAGGGTGTCGGCGAGCGCGGTGAACAGGTCACGGACCACCTCTCGCCACTGCGCCTCCTTGAGCGGATCGGCGAGCAGCTGGAGGGACATCGACCAGTAGCGATCCGGGTACTGCTCGCCGGGCCCGCTGCCGAGGTACCCACCGATACACGGCCCGGAGCCGGAGAAGAATAGCGGGGACGTCGCAGCACGCCACGCCTGGCTGAAGCCTTCCCTGCCCGTTTCGGAGTACTTGCCTTGGAGCGGTTCGTATTCCCCGAAGCGGCGTGGCAGTGCTTCCGGCAGGTGACGTTCGGCAGCCGCGATGACCAACTCCGGCGCGTCGGCCGGGACCTGTTCACGCAGGCAGCACCACACGAGGTCGACCGTGGCGACCCGTGTTTTCCGTGACGGCCTCGCGATGGCCCGCGACCGGGAACGCGACCACATGCGACCGGTCTGCACGTCGAGCATCGCGCCGTCGAGCGCGACCGTGAGCTGCTTGGCGAAACGCAGGGCGTGCGGGATCTCCGATTCGGCGCTGCCCTCCACCACCACCGAGTACAGATGGCGAGCCCCGAGAACCATGCCGGTCACCTCGGCGGGCACGTCTTCAGCGGCAATCCGCTCAGGCCCGTCGATGGTGAACGAGTACCGCCGCCGAACGCCACGGACGACGGTCAAGGATCGCCGGTCGTCGACGCCATCGATCTCCAGGCCCGGGATCCCGCTTACCAGGTTTCGCAGCGCTCCGACGTCGAGCTGATCCGGAGCGTAGACCTGCAGGTCGTAGGACATGGCCGAATGCTGCCACAGCAAACTCCGGCCGGCGCCGGTGATTCCAGCGTGACATTCGCTCATGCGACGAGCGGGCCTTCGGCTCGAAAGGTGATCGATGCTGCATTGCCAACGGTCCGACCACCTCCGCCAAGCTGCCCCCGGCTAACGATCGGCCAGCCGGGCCGCGACCGCATTGGCGATGCCGCTGTACACGCGGATCGCGGTGGCGTCGTCCTTGAGGTTCCGCGCGTAGAACACGTTCAGCTCGACGGTGCTGCGGCCGGATTTGAACGCCAAGGGGGACTGGCGGCCACTGCCCATGTTGATCAGGCAGGTCAGCCCATCCCCGGAGGTGAACGGAACCGGTTTTGGTTCGCCGACCGGGTGCCGATAGCCCTTTCCGATCGCGCAGTCGTAGTCGTTGGCCTCGGCAGCCATCTGCGAAGTCAGGTAGTTCTCCATCGTGACCGTGATGCTCTGAGCCGGCGTCGGGCCGACGCCGGAGTTGGCCGCGGCTTGGTTTTCCTGCGTGCAGCCGGTGGTGACGTAGAAGTGCTCGGTATGCCCCGTGGTGCCGGACATCGCGTCCGCGGTGATGTGCTTCTTCGCCAAGTCGTATTGCTCGACGGTGCGGCCATCCGTGCTGGACCCGATCGCCTGCTGGAAGTCCGTGCTGGTGAACACCTCGCACGGCGGCGGGACGTGAGCGAATTCGCCATCGTAGGAGTAGGTCGCCGGACCCGTCGGTGCGGCGTGGAGGCGTTCAGCCGCACTCTCGACCAAGCGGACCAGACGCGGGTTCTCCGGCTGGGCAGGGTCCCGGGCGTTGAGGTGAAGGATGGCGTAGAAGTTGTCGGCGAAGATTCCCGTCGTCCACGTGTGCAGCTCGGTCGTCGTGGCGGACAAGGTCCGGAAGCCCGCTGCCTGACCCTCGCGGCCACCTTGGCGCAACGACTTCTCGTGTTCTTCCCGGCTGTTGGGCGAGTCGAACGGTGCCTGGTAGATGGTGAACGTGAGCGCCTCGCCATGCGAGCCCGGGTACTCGCACCGGCTGATGCCGGCGTCAGCCACCGAGCCGCGCGAGTTCGGGTCGTCCTGCCCGTCGGCGGTCATGTGAGCCGTCTTCATGAACGGTCCCGGACCTTCAGAGGTCTCCAGCTCGATCCCGCTCGCCCGGACGACATCGAACGGCAGCACGGTGCACGCGTCGAAGATCGCGGTGCCACCGAAGGTCTTCGCCGGCCCGGTACCTGGTTGCTGGCGCAAGACCATCCCGGGCGGCTCAGCAGCCGAGGTCCGACCGGCGTCCGGCGGAGCCGGCACGGCAGTGCCGCGCACCGACGTGCTGCACCCGGCAATCATCACTGTGAACACGGCAAGCAAGGCCGCTCGCCGGCGGCCCGGCGTGAGCGCGCAGCGCTGGTAAGGCATCGTTCAATCCCCTCATCCAGTACGGTCACGCAGCACACGTGGCGGTGACCGATCTGACCTTCCCCGCCGCGATCTTCGCACCCCGCTGTCCGGACAGACCGGTGCGACACCCGGAAGCGTCGTCCTCGGACGGGCGGCCGAGTGGCACGGGAGCGACCGACATCTCGGCACCCACCGCCGCCTATGCGGCTCATGGCCGTGTGCCGCATGACGGTGGTCTGCCGTTGGAAATCCGCCGAAAGGCCCGAGTGGCTCGGGACCGGGTTCGTTCACGCAGCGGAAGTGCTGGGCTCCGCCCGATGGGCGGCCGCGTAGTGCGCGGTGCCGATCGCCCCGGCGACGGCCAGGACGAACCCCGTCGCCGCCGCGGCGACGAAGCCCTCGCGCACGCGGTCGTTCAGCAGCACCACGCCGATCAGGGAGGAGACCGCCGTGTTGGTGGTGAACATGATGGCGGTGACCGCCGTCGCGCGGCCGCGTTGCAGGGCCATCGCGAACGCCGCCGCCGCGACCAGCCCGTTGGCGATCATCGCCCACACCGCCGGCTCCAGGGCGAGGCGCCAGACCGGTCCGGACGCGTCGAGCGTGCGCGCCGCGATCCCGACCGTGCTGAACCCCAGCCCGGCGCAGAACCCCAGCACGATCGGCGACCAGCGGCCGTCCCGGCGCTGCGCGGCGAACGCGATCGCCGCGATGACCACCGCGACGCCCACCAGCATCAGCTTCCACCCGGGCGGCAACAGACGCGCGGGGCCCGGATCCGCGGACAGGCCCAGCAGGATCAAGCCGGTCGCCCCCACCCCGAGCGCAGCCCACCCGGCACCGGCCAGCCGGACGCCGAGGATCGCCGAAATCGTCGCGGTCACGCCGACGCTGAACGCGAGCACCGACTGGACCAGGAACAGCGGCAGGCGGTGCAGGGCGGCGGCGGCGAAGACGAACCCGAGCAGATCGACTCCGACGCCGAGGAAGTAGAGCGGCTGCCGGCGCAGGGCGACCAGGTCCTGGGGCGAGCCGCCGAACGCGCCGGCCCGCCGGACCCCGGCCGATTCCAGGATGGAGCCGCTGCCCGAGGCAATGGCGGCCAGCACGGCGAGGACGTATCCGAGGATCACGGCCCGAGTGTGCCAGCCCGGCCACGGCCGACCGGGCCGGAGGTCCCGGACCGGGCTGCCGACCGGCGACGATCAGTCCCGGTGGACGTCCCGGAAACCGCCCGGCGCGGTGCCGAACCGGCGCTTGAACGCGTGCGAGAAGGCGAACGGCGAGGTGTACCCGACCTTCGCGGCGATCGACGGCAACGGGAGGTCGGTGTCCTGCAGCAGGCGCGCCGCGGTGGTGAGCCGCCACCAGGTCAGGTACGCCATCGGCGGCTGCCCGACCAGCGCCGTGAACCGGCGGGCCAGGGTGGCCCGGGAAAGGCCCACGCCGGCCGCCAGGTCCTCGATCCGCCACGGCGCTTCGGGGTGTTCGTGCAGCGCTTCCAGCGCGGCCGCGACTTCCGGGTCTCGCAACGCCTGCGGCCAGCCCGCGCCCGGGTGGTCGTCCAGCCAGGCGCGGATCAGGTAGACCAGCAGCAGGTCCAGCAGGCCGGTGAGGACGGTGGCCGTGCCCGGCCGCCGCTCGCTCACCTCGGCACCGAGCAGATCGATCGCCGCGCGCAGTTCGGGGTGCCGCCCGACCTCCGCCGGCAGGTGCACGACCTCCGGCAGGCTCGCGAGCAACGGGTGCCGCCGCGCGTGGGACAGCCGGTACTTGCCGCACAGGAACTCGGTGCGGCCCGCCGGCTCGGCCACCGCCGCTTCGAACGGCACCGCGCCGGCCGCGTCCGGCGTCGACGAGAGGACGTGCGCGCTGCCGTGCGGCACCAGGACCGCGTCGCCGGGGCCGAGCGCCACCGGCTCCCCGTCGTCCGGGAGCAGCCAGCCGCTGTCGCGCAGCAGCACGTGGAAGCCCGCGCCCTCGTACGGCGCGAAGCGGTAGCACCACTCCGGACCGGCCCGGAGCCGGTTCGACGTGGGCTGCCCGACCCGCACCGCGGCGATCGCGTCACTCAGCACGTCCACGCGGCCATCGTAACCCTGAGACGATCACGTATCAGTGCAAGCTGATCACGCATTGAGACGCTCGTATGGTCGTCCTAGCGTGGCGTCATGCACATTGGTGACGTGGAAGTGATCAAGGTCGTCGAGTGGCAGGGTGAGATCGCCCCGGCGCGGACGATCGTCCCCGGCAGCCCGCCGGAGCTCTGGACCGGCAACGCCGGCTGGCTCGCCCCCGACCACTGGAACCCGGAGACCGGCGGCTACCGCGGCGCCGTGCAGACCTGGGTGCTCCGCAGCGAAGGCCGGGTGATCCTGGTCGACACCGGGGTCGGCAACGACCGGGACCGGCCGCAGATCCCCCTGTTCGACCACCTCGCGACCCCGTTCCTCGAGCGGCTGGCCGCGGCCGGCGTCCGGCCGGAGGACGTCGACGTCGTCGTCAACACCCACATCCACTACGACCACGTCGGCTGGAACACCGAGCTCCGCAACGGCGACTGGGTGCCCACCTTCCCCCGCGCCACCTACCTGATTCCCCGCGTCGACCAGGTGTACTTCGCCCCGGGCAACGCCCATCGGAGGCCTGCGCCGCGCACCCCGCACGAGCAGCTGCGCCGCGAAGGCAGCCTGCTGGTGTACGCCGACAGCGTCACGCCCGTGCTCGGCCGGGCCGAACTGTGGGAAGGCCGTCACCGCCTCGACCGCAACCTGATCCTCGAAGCCGCTCCGGGGCACACCCCCGGCTCATCGGTCCTGCGGGTGTCCTCCGGCGCGGACCGGGCGGTGTTCGTCGGGGATCTCTTGCACAGCCCCATCCAGATCGTGGCGCCGGAGCACAGCAGTTGCTTCTGCGAGGACCCGCGGCAGGCCGCCACCACCCGGCGCGCGGTCCTCGAACGCGCCGCGGACACCGGCGAGCTGGTCGTCCCGGCCCACTTCGGCGGCCCGGGAGCGGCCGAAGTCCGCCGCGACGGCAGCCGGTTCGCGGTCAGCCGCTGGGCCGGCGACCCGTCGGCGGGCTATTGACCGAACGCGGCGTCGCCGAACCCCATTTCGCGCATCTTCTCGGGCGAAAAGACCACCATGATCTCGTCGCCGCCGACGAACACCCGCTGCCCATCCGGCGGATCCGGGATGGCAGCGACGAACCACACCGCTCCCGCGGCGAAGTCCAGGCGCACCGCCATCGGAACGTCCACGGCGTGCGCGGGCCCGGCACTGCCATCGGCTCGCCGGCCCGGCCCGAATTCCAGCCGCTCCCAATACGCGGCGGCCCCGCGAATCGGCGTGCGAAGGTAGCGGTCCCACCGGCTCGCGGGACCGGGCCCGATGCGCTCCGGACCCTCGTCACCCAAGGCGAGATGGCCTTCGATCGGGCCGTCGAAGACTTCGACCCCGTAGGTGTAGAAGGTGCCGGTCCAGGTGACCGCCGCCGGGCCCGCGTCGGTGACGAGCCCGACGCCCATCACAGCGTGGTGCCAGCTGCCGTAGTCCCACCGCGCGGGTTGCGCGCATCGTCGGCCGTCTGTTCCACACGACGATCCTCCTCGACGACCCCGGCCGGACGCACCGGGTTATGCAGCTCGGTTTCCCCGGTTGGTCCGTCCACCGGTCCCGGCTCAGCGCGGTGTCCCGCTGACGAACTCCGCGAGGTGCGCACCCAGAGCCTCGGAGTCAGGAAGGTCGTAATCCTTCCGCAGTTTCTCGTCGACCTTGTCCGGCCGCACGAAAAGCCGCTCCACGCAACCGCGGCCACGTCTCCCGCCCGCGATCGGGAACGATCCGAGCGCGCGGCCGGTCCGGGCCTCGACGACGTCGACGCGGTACGTCCCGCGGACGGCCTCGGTCCGGTAGCCGCGCTCGTAGTCGCAGTGCTCCACCACCACGCCGCCGGTGATGACGACGCAGCCGACCAGCTGCACCGCGGCCGGGTCGGCGTGGGGGTCGGAGGCGTAGCTCTCGGCCCCTTCGGCGAACACGACGACCGGGTGCGGCGCGGGGCCGGCGTAGGCGGCGGTCCGGCCGAACGGACGGCCGCCGTCGCACAGCCGGGCGAGCTGACCGGCCTTGGCCGGAAGGTCACCCACCAGGTAGTTCCGCGCGATCGGCACGGCGGTGAACCAGACGGCGGCCGCGCCGGACAGGGCGAGCAACGTCCAGCTCGTGACCCGCCGGCGCGTCCAGGCGCCGACCGGAGACCGCCGCAGGCGCGCGGCCGTGAGATCGCGGCCACCGCACACGGTGCCTTCGTCGAGCTGCGGCGCCTCGGCCCAGGTCGCGGCCCATCCGGCAGCGCGCTGCCAGACCACCACGCCACCCTCGGCCGCGGCGATCCAGTGCCGCCCGCCCGGCACCGGGAAGACGTGCGCCGCGAGGACGATCAGCCCGGCCAGCGCGCTCAACCCCAGCAACGGCCACTGCCAGACCGTGGAATCTTCGGAGCGGAGGACGATCGTCGCGATGACGGCGGCGATCGCGGCCGGGACGGCGAGAAACCCGAGCACGACAGCCGCGCCCACGCTGTGGCCGCGGTAAATCCGGACGACGTTGCCGAGCCCGGCGGCGCGGGCCGCGTCGCGCATGGCACGCCGTCGCTGCGCCGGCCCCATGACTGCCCTCCCGCAGGCCTCACGGCGACGCCCGCGGTGGAGTTGTAACCGGGTGGCCCGGGGACCGGTCCCGGTCGGATCAGGGAGCTCGTCGAGAAGAGGGCTCCCGCTTCGTGAGCACCTGGGTCTGTTCGCGCAGGACGCCGACCGTGTTCGTCACCCAGTCCGCAATCACCGCCTGCTCGGCCGGGGAATAGCGGGCCATCAACTTCGCCATCGCCGCGTCGAGGCCAGCGAACACCTTGCCGAACGCGCCGGGCACCGCCGTGATCACCAGCCTGCGGCGGTCGGCCGGGTCCGGGGCGCGACGGGCCAGCCCGGCGCGCTCGAGCCGGTCGACCACGCCGGTCACCGCGCCCGGGGTCAAGCCGATCTCCTTGGCCAGCTCCCCCGCCGACAGCGACCCGGCGCCCGCGATCAGCGCCAAGGCGCGCTGGTCGACCGCGGTCACGCCCAGGCTCTCGCCCACCGCTTCGTGGAACGCGACCACCGCGGTGCTCAGCTCGCGTCCCGCGTCCCGACCTTCCATGCCGTCACTTTACCCCGGTCGATATTTCAGTACACTGAACTAAATTACTCATCGACTGAAGTATGTGAGGGACTCGTGAGTGAGCTGAAACTGGCGCTCGAGGTGCCGAGATGGACCTGGCGGTGCTACACCGGGCACCTCGGGCTGGTGCTCGGCCTGTCGTCGGTCGCGTCGATCCAGCGGCTGGTCGTCGTCAACTGGACCGCGCGGATCCCCCACGGCGTCGCCCTCGCCTCCGAGGTCGTCGTACTAGGCGCCCGGATCGCGTTGGTCGTCGCGATTTGGCGGATCGCGACGCGCGGCCAGACCCTCCGGCTGAGCGCAGGCCGGGTGTTCGTGCGGAATCACTGGCGCAGCCTGCTGTGGCAGGGCGCATTCCTCGGCGCCGCATACCTCGTCTTCGAAATCCTCGCCGAAGACGTTTTGTCGAAACTTCTGCCCGCCTCCGCCCGGCAGACCTACCTGGCGATCTTGCTGTTCTTGAAGAACCCCACCGTCATCGCGTTGACGTTCCTGTGGTGGATCGGTGTCGTGCGCCAGGTGTTCCACTCGGATCCCCTAGTACTTTCGGCCGATGTCCGCAGCCCCGAAACCCTTCGAAAGGTGTGAGCCATTCCGGGGTTCTTGTCCCGGCGCCGGTTTCGCCGTCAACCACCGTCCTACTGTGGCGGTGCCCGGTGATCTTGAAACGGACAGAGGGGAACCGGCCTTGCCCAAACGGACAGCATTTCTCGGCAAGACGCTCGCGGCGGCGGGCACCGCGGCGGCGCTCGCGCTCGCCACGGCCGTTCCGGCCGCCGCGGCCGAACCGACCGCCGTCGAACAGGATGTCGCGCAGCTCTACCAATACGTCATCGACCTCTACAACGGCCTGCCCGCGGACGCGCTGCGCGGGGTCGACCGGCTCATCGAGTCGCCGATCCCGCGCATCGGCCCGCAGAGCCAGGCCGCGGACGGCCCGATCCCGGGCTGCACCCCCGGTTCGCTGCTGACGTACGCGAACAAGCTCGCCTCCCAGCTCACCCCGCTCGAAGGCAAGGCGCTCGACGCGCTGTCCGGGCTGAGCCAGCTCTACGTCCAGGGCGTCGCGTCCGACAAGACCCCGCAGGTCTTCGGCACCGACGGCCAGTACACCCCGCGCGCCACCACCACGATCGACAAACTGCGTGGTTTCTGGGACATCGAGAGCTGGAACATCCAGCTCGTCGCCTGGAAGGGCACCGATCTCGGCAGCCAGGCGAAAATGGTGCAGACCTTCAGCCTGGGTCTCGCGCCGGCGAAGGTGAAGACCGCCGCCGCGCTCGCCACCAAGGTGCTCTACGAAGTTCCGGCCATGCAGGGCGGCCGCAACCCGCTGCTCACCCTGAACGCGTTCTCCGCCCCGGCCGGCAGCCTCGGCGGCAAGCGCGTCGCGCTCGGCGACGGCCTGCTCGACACCGTCGACGTCCTCGGCTTCGACGACGTCTCGGTGGAGTCCGTGGTCGGGCACGAGTACGGCCACCAGGTCGACTTCGCCCACGACAACCACCCGCGCAACGAGTCCGCCGAGATGGGCCCCGACGCCTACGGCGGCTACTTCGTCGCGCACGCCAAGGGTTTCGCCTGGAACGCCCGCACCCAGCAGGAGGTCATCTACCTGGACGCCGCCATCGGCGACTGCTACCACAGCCACGGCACCCCGGACCAGCGCAAGGCCGCCGGCGCGTGGGGCGAGAAGCAGGCGACGAGCCAGGCGAACCCGAACCGGATCATCCCGTCCGCCACGATGATCGAGAAGTTCCAGAAGGAGTACCCGAAGCTGATGCCGCCGGCCACGGCCGCGGCTCGCGGCTGAATCCGGACACAGGGGACTGTCCTGGGAGGACAGAGATGACCTCCGTCCTCCCAGGACAGTCCGGTACGAGGATCAGATCCTGCCCGCGGCCACGTCGGCGACGGTGACGCGGAAGGCCTTGTAGTTCACCACATAGCGCTTGGACGACTCCGCCGAGGTGATCTCCTCACGGATCGGCAGGCCGTTGCCGGCGTTGATGGTGAGGACGTCCGCACCGCCGCCCAGGATGGCGGGGGGCGCGGTGAGGGTCAGCGCGGCCTGGCCGTCGACGCTGGCCTTGCCGACGACCAGGTCCGGGATGGTCGCGTACAGCTTCAGCACGCCCGCGCGGACCTGCGCGTCGGCGGCGTTGGCGAACAGCGCGTGCTGGGCGTTGCTCCACAGGTGGTTGTTGATCAGGTTTTCCAGGTCCTTGCCCGTCGGACGCGGTTTGGGGGCGGGAACCGGCTTGCCGTACTTGCGGAAAATCTCCGCGGTCTCCGCTTGGGCGTCCGCCCAGGCCTTTTCGGCCTCGGCGGGGCTGAGGCCGACTCCCAGAGCGTTGTTGGACGCGGTGATCATCGCGATCCGGGCCTTGTCGACGTCGCCGTTCGCGGCGAGCCGGGCCGCCGCCATCACCTTCCCGTCGTACGGCGTAGCGGGTTCGGCCTGGCCCTTGGCGACCGCGTCCGTCAGGGTCTTCGCCGAGTCGCCCGTGAACTGCCGGCCCTGGTCGGTGTAGAGGGTGTAGTTGAGGTCCGGTTTGTCGTCCAGCCCGAACTTCGTGTTGATGATCAGCGACGCGTCTCCCGGCTGGGTGCCGGCCGCCTGGACCGCGGAGGCCAGCTTCACCAGCGGCGTCTCGACCGCCTGCGGGGCGGCTTCGGACGGCCCGGCCGGGACGCTGCCGCCCGAGGTGACCACCACCACGGCCGCCGCGACGGCGGCCGCGCCCACGGCGGCGACGCCGGCCTTGGGCCAGGAGAACCAGCGCTTCGGTCGCACGACCGTGGCCACGGGTTCCCCCATCGCCGTCCGCAGTGCCGCACGGGCACGGTCATAGGCCTCGGGACCGGGGGACGGCACGTCACGCAACTTCTTCATGAGATCCATTTCGTCCATGGGCTGTCTTTCACGTTGTCGGGACTTGCAGCAGCGCAACCACTTCGGGGGCTTCACGCAACGCCTTGCGCGCCTGGTGCAGCAGGCGGCGGGCCGTGCCGGCCGGGATGTCGAGAACCCGCCCGGCCTCGGCGACGGTCAGGTCTTCCCAGGCGACCAGGCCCAGCACTTCCCGCTCTTCCGGTTTGAGCCGGGCCAGTGCCCTGCTCAGCAGGGCCTGCGTGTCCACGCGGGCATCCACCGCCGGCCAGGGATCCCAGTCACTCGCCACCCCGGTCAGGTCCGGCGCCGGCTCCTCGGCCGGCGCCGACCGCCAGTGCCGGCGCAGCCTGTTCAGCGCGACGCCGTACAACCAGGGCCTGGCTTCGGGATAGGAAAGGTCGTAGTTCGCACGGGACTCGTACGCCGCCACCCACACATCGCCGAGCACGTCTTCGGCGGCCTGCCGCCCCACTCTGCGCGCCAGGTAGCTGCCGAGCGCGGTCTCGTGCCGGCCGATCAGTTCCACGAAGGCATCGGTGTCCCCGCGCAGCGACCGACCGATCAGTTCCGCGTCTGACGACATGAAGCTCCTCGGGTTTCGCTTCGCCCTGACACCCCCTCTTTGCCGACGCGCGCCCAAAGCGTTCAGGCCAGGTCACCCCTGGGGGAACGTCGCTGGTCAGGCGACGGGTGCGGGCCGGCCGGTCACCGCCTCGGCGGGGACCAGGTAAGGCCGCTTCCCCTTGACCCCGGCCGGAAACAGCAGGGCCAGGTTCTCGCCGGTCCCCGCCACCCGGACGTCCCGGCGCGGCCGGTCGGCCAGCTCGGCGACGCCGTACGCGTGCGCGCCGCGGGCGTCGATGGTGGTTCCGTCGCGGTAGGTGATCCGCAGGTCCGGCGGGCGGTGGTCGGCGGCGGCCAGTCGCCGGTGCGGGACGATCGTGACCTCCGCCGGGTACCAGCCCGTGCGGCGCGCGGCGGCCAGTCGGCGGCTCCAGCGGATCCGGCGGAGCACCGCGACCGGGAACAGCACGACCCCGGCGATGAGCATCAAGATGCCGGCGCTGCCCGTGGCCCGGTCCTCGTTGGGTTCGTCGGCGGTGCGGACCCGGTCCGGCCGGACGGGATCGGTCAGGACCAGGACGTGGTCGCCGACCGCGTAACGGCGATCCGACGTCTTGTCGATCCATACCCGCTTCCGGACGCCGCCGAACACGTAACCGACCACGATGTACGTCCGGGTCCTCGGCTTCGGCCAGACGGTGACCACGGTGCCGTCACTGTGCACGCCCGTGCGCAGCAACAGTGCGGCGGCCCGGTCCTGCTCGTACTGCACCGCGAAGAACCCCCCGATCAGGGCGGCGGCGGCCAGCAGCGCGACCGTCCAGCGCCGTCCGCCGGCCCGCAGCCGCCGCAGTCCCGGCGCGGCGGCCGCCGGATCCGGAGGGCAGGCGGGCAACCCGTTGTCGCGCTCGGCCACCGCGGGCGAGGGTGGCGGCGAAGAAGGCTGCGGACGACTCCGAGTGGGTCTCCGAACGCGTGCGCCCCGGTCGCCATGGCGCCATGGTAAGCCGGTTTCCGGCGCGGACGCCGCCGGACCAGGCGCCTAGAAACCCTCGACCAGGGCGACGGCCTGCTCGTAGTCCCCGTCGCGGAACGCCTTCAGCGGCAGGACGAAGTGCACGTAGCCGCCGTCGCCGAGGTCGTGGTGCCCGATGGTGATGAGGTGGCGGTACGGCTTCTTCAGCTGGGGGAAGCTGTTCTCCAGGATCGGCCAGCCGAACGCCTGGTCGGGCGAGAAGGAGACGTCCTCGTACTTGTACAGGCCCTGCTCACGCTCACAGAACTCGAGCCAGGGATCGCCGAGGCGGTCCGAAGCCGGCCAGCCTGGCATCGACCGGTAGTGCAGGGAGTCTTCGGTCTCTCCGCCGTAGTCGACCGTGTCGAGGACCGGGTCGTAGGACACTCCCTGCATCGACGGCAACGTCACGACGGGAACCGCGGAGAACGGCTCCGGGGCGTGAAACGAGGCCGGTGCGGGTGCGGCCCGCTCGATCGCCCGTGCCGGGTCCGCCGGGATGATCCGGCAGCATCGCGGGTCGTCCAGGTCCAGGAGAGGAGCACCCTCGAGCACGTACCCGCGCCGGATGTCCGGATCGAAGAAGAAGATGTTCAGCAGTCCGTCGGGCGGGCGCTCGTCACCGAGCCAGGAACCGAGCGCGTCGACGTCCAGGACGGCGAACAGGCTGAGCGGAACGCCGTCGTGCTCGGGCCACGGCGTGCCGGGGTTCAGCAACGCCGGACCGCCCCACCTGCCGAGGCCGGCCGCGGTGCGGCCCGGCTGCACCGGCCGCAGCCCGAACCCCGGTTTCGCCAGTGCCGCGAACTGGGTGCCGACGTGCTCCCCCAGGTGCTCGACGCACAGCTCCCGCACCCTCGCGCAGGCTTCCGCAAAGCTCGCCCAGCTCATCGCGACATTATGCGGGCAGCCGGGTGGCGGCCCGTTTGACGGTCTTGATCACCGGGGCGGTCTCGATGTGGGTGATGGCGGGCAGCGCGGCCACCCGGGTGGTCAGGTAGCGGTACAGCTCCCGCTGATCCGCGCACGCCACGCTCGCGTACAGGTTCGTCGGCCCGGTCGTGGCGGCGGCGAACGCGATCTCCGGGTGGCCGGCCAGTGCCGTGCCGGCCTCCTCCAGGTGCGCGGGGGCGACCGAGAGCCAGAGCATGGTCCGGGGGCCGACACCGAACAGGGTTCCGTCGACGTCGATGTCCAGGTAGAGCACGCCGTGTTCGCGGAGCTCGGTCATCCGGCGCCGGACCGTCGTCGGCGACCAGCCGGTCGCTGCCGCGAGCTGCTCGAACTCGGCCCGGCCGTCGACGGCCAGCGCGGCGAGGAGCTTGCGGTCACCGTCGTCGAGGCGCACCGGCCCCGATCGGGGTGGCACCGGCGGCGGGCGCAGTCGCTCGACCGCCTCTTCGCTCAGCGAGCCGAGCTTGGCGATCAGGCTGTCCGGGCCGCCGTAGTACGCGTGCAGCACGGAGTGGGCGGTCACTCCCTCCACGCGCGGCGTGCGCGGGAGCTTGGTCAGCAGCAGCGCCTCGCTGTCGGCGTCGCTTTCGGTGCGGACCGTGCAGGTGATCTCCGTGCCCCCGGAGGTGATGCTCACCCAGGACGTGTCGGGGCGGCGGGCCAGCGCTTCGGCGACCGGGACCGACGCGGCGGGCGCGCACCGCACCCGCAGGAACCACAGCACCGCGCCCAGCGCCGCCGGGTCGACCCCACCGAGCACCCGCACCGCCCCCGCCGACCGCAACCGGGTATACCGGCGGGCGATGGTGCGATCCGACACGCCGAGCACGTCGGCGATCGTGCTGAACGGGGCCCGGCCATTGACCTGCAGGGCGTGCGCGAGCCGGCGATCCAGCTCATCGTAGTCGGATTCCACCGGCTCCAGCGTAGTTGATGTCGGATATCTCTGAGCTTGCGCTCGTTTCTGGCGGTGCGGCGTCGGCGGCCGGAGCGTTGCCCTCGTTCCGATCGACAGACCAGGGGAGAAACCATGGACACCGACGTGCTCGTCGTCGGCGCCGGGCCGACCGGCCTGACACTGGCCAACGAACTGCGGCTGGCGGGCGTGCCGGCCGTGCTCGTCGACAAGCTGCCGCGGCGCAGCACGTTGTCGAAGGCGGGCGGTGTGCAATCCCGCACCCAGGAGGCATTCGACCAGCGCGGGCTGCTGGCACCGTTGCTGGCCAACGGAAATTTCCCGGACGGCACCGCCCACTTCGCCGGCCTCACGCTCCCGCTCACCCGCGGCAGGCACCGGCACCCGTGGCGGTCCATCCCGCAGGTGGTGATCGAAGGATTCCTCGAGGAATACCTTGCCGCACAAGGCATCCGCGTCCGGCGCGACCACGCGCTGACCGGCCTCACCCAGGACGGGAACGGCGTCACCGCGACGTTCGCCGACGGCGGAGTGCTCCGTTCCCGGTACCTGGTCGCGGCCGACGGCGGCCGCAGCACGGTGCGGTCGCTGCTGGCGGCCGAGTTCCCCGGCAGGCCGGGCACGGTGACCACCGTCGCCGCCGACGTGCGGTTGGGCGGCGACGTCCCGGCGATGACGCACGCCCGCAGCGAGGACGGGCACTGGGCGGCGGTGTTCCCGCTCGGCACCGATCCGGCGGGCAGGCCGCTGCGCCGGCTCTCGCTGGGCGGCCCCGGCCGGTCGCTGCCCCGCGAGGTCCCCGTCACCGAAGGCGAAGTCCGCGAGGGGCTGCGTGCGGTCTTCGGCTCCCGGGTGGAACTGCTCGAACTGCGGTATGCCCGCCGCATCACCAACGCGGCCCGGCAGGCCGCCCGCTACCGGCACGGGCGGGTGTTCCTGGCCGGCGACGCCGCGCACGTCCACCTCCCGATCGGCGCGCAGGGCATGAACACCGGGATCCAGGACGCGCTCAACCTCGGGTGGAAGCTCGGTGCCGCCGTGCACGGCTGGGCTCCGGCGCACCTGCTCGACACCTACCACACCGAACGCCATCCCGTCGCGGCCGCGGTGCTGCGCAACGTCCAGGCGCAGAGCCTGCTGATGGACCAGGAAAGCACCGGCCACCCGGACCTCGCGGCCGTCAAGGACCTGTTCGCCGACCTGGTGCAGCTGCGTGCGGTGCAGGACCACCTCGACGACATGCTGTCCGGGATGGGCATCCGCTACCCCGTGCCGGGCGCCGAGGGGCAGCCGCTCGTCGGCCTGCCGGCGCCGGACCTGCAGCTCGGCCCGATCCGGTCGCACGAGCTGCTGCGGCGCGGGCGCGGCGTCCTGATCGACCCGGCCGGCCGGTTCGCCGAGGTCGCCGCCCGGTGGCCGGACCGCGTGGACCGCGCAGGTCAGGGCGCCGACGCCGAACCGATGCTCATCCGGCCCGACGGCTACGTGTGCTGGGCAGGCCACCCGGACGACCTCGAGCCGGCGCTCGGCCACTGGTTCGGCGCACCCCGGTGATCCGTGATTTTATCGGCTTGCCCCGCCACGACGGCGGTGTCTAGGTTCCGATGATGGGTTCGCGACTGCTGGCGGTGACCTTCGAGGCGGAAAACCCGGCTGAAGCGGCGCGCTTCTGGGCCGGCCTGCTCGGCCGGGAGGTCATCGATGACGCCGGCGGCGTGCTGCTCCCGGGTGGAGACACCCAGCTGGGCCTGCGGTTCGTGACGGGCCGCCCCGGCCGGCTCGGCGCGAACCGGATGCACCTGCACCTGACCAGCACCGACCTCGACGACCAGCGCCACACGGTGGCCACGGCGCTCCGGCTCGGTGGCCACCACCTCGACGTCGGGCAGCGGCCCGAGGAGACGCACGTGGTCCTGGCCGACCCGGCGGGCTACGAGTTCTGCGTGATCGAGCCGGACAACGACTACCTCGACGGCTGCGGCCCGCTGGGCGAGCTCACTTGCGCCGGCAGCCGGCAGGTCGGCGTGTTCTGGAGCAAGGCGCTGGGCTGGCCGCCGGTGTGGGACCGAGGAGAGCAAATCGCGATCCAGTCACCGGGCGGCGGCACGAAACTCGCCTGGGACACTTGGGAAGGCCAGCCCGACCAGCCGAACCGGCAGCGCTTCGAGCTGCTCGCCTCAGACGGCGACCAGCGCGCGGCGGTCGACACGCTGATCTCCCTCGGCGCCACCCACCTCGAGGATCGCAGCGACGGCACCACCGTCCTGGCGGACCCGGACGGCAACGAGTTCTGCGTGCGACCCGAGTAGCGGTGATGTTCGGTGGTGTCCGCCGCCGATGGCCGGACGCCGCGGCGGGTCAGCGGTCGTCTCCCCCGGACCGAGGGAGACGACCGCTTCTTCACGGCTGCGGCTCGACCTCCAGAATGAGCCTCCCGTACTCAGTGGACCGGACCTCGGCGGTTCCGACGTCCGACCCGTAGGTCAGCCACCAGCCGGCCGGAGGTGTCACGCGGACCTCGTATTCGCCGACCGGCAGCCCGGTGAACCGGAAGTCGCCGTTGCGGTCGGTGCGGGTGGTGGCCCGGCGGTCGATGTCGACCAGGCCGACCACGGTGATCTTGACACCCTTCAGGCCCTCGCCCGGGTCCTTGCGGTTGTTGCCGTTCTGGTCGTAGTAGCTGACGCCGACCATCTCGCCGGTCAGGCCCGGTACGGACGCCCGCGCGCTCCCGACGTTGTCCTGCGGGTCGGAGTCGCCGTTCTGCGCGGTGAAACCGTAGGCGATGGTCACGCGGCCGACGTTCGCGGCCGCGGCCGGCACGGTGCCGCGCAGGACGACGGTGACCGTCTGGCCCGCGGGGATGGTGATCCCCTCCTGGTCGTACCCGACGCCGGCCCAGTCGGTGATCTCCAGCTCCCACGGGTCCCCGTTGCCGCCGCTGTCGTTGACGACCTTCACGGCGTCGACCGAGCCCCAGTTCGCGAACTTGTAGGTGACCGTGGCGGCGTCACCGGGTTGGTAGCTGAGCTTGTCGAACCGCGTGGAAACGACGTGCACGTTCGGTTGCCCGTCCGCGGCCACGGCGGGCAGCGCCCCGGCGAGCAGAGCGGCCGAGCACGCCGCCGCGGTGAGCAGCGGCCGTCCAACCTCGGTAAACGTCAACACTGGCTCCCCCTTCGTCCGGGCGGGCCGATCCCGCCCCCGGCCTACACGCCGCCGGGGCCCGAAGGGTTTAGGCGAGCCGCCCCTTCGCTGATCACGGGCAGTGCACGTCGTGCGCGGGCCGCTTCCCCGTCGCCAGGTAGTCCGTCACCGCCGTGTTGGCGCACTGGTCGGGACCCAGGTACACGCCGTGGCCGCCCTGGTCGACGGTCACCATCCGGGCGCGCTCGCCGAACGCCGAGCGCAGCTTGCGGGCGTTCACCAGCGGCGTTCCCGGGTCGCGTTCGTTCTGCACCATCAGCACGTTCGCCGGCCCGCGGCCGGTGATCCGCACCGGCGGCTCCTTCGGGGGCGCCCAGTAGGCACACGCCGAGATGTTCGCCGTTGCCGCGCCGAGCAGCGGGTAGCGGACGCGGTCGACGGCCACGTTCACCTGGTACACCGCCACGGGACGCGGCCACGCCGAATCCCCGCAGATGACCGCGAACCGGGACGCGAACAGGTTCTCCGCCGAGCCGAACTCCACCGGTTGCTGCGGCGCGCGGCCGTTGTCGAGCGCCTGCCAATCGGCCGCCAGCGGGGCCAGGTCGGTCGCGTACAGGCCGCCGAAGGTCAAGCCGCGGAGGATCGAGCCCGTCACTTCCCCCACCGGGGCCCGGTCCAGGCGCGCCGCCAGCTCGTGGAACTTGGCCGTCACCTCGGCCGGCGTGCGGCCGAGGCCGTACTCCGGGTGCGCCGCGGCGAACTTCGCGAAGTCCGGAAAGCGGTCCTCCATGCCCCGCGCGAAGGCACGCATCGCCGTGAGGTCGTAGCCGCCCGGGCCGAGATTGCTGTCCAGCACGATGCGGTCGCTGCGGTCCGGGAACATCGTCGTGTACACCGCGCCCAAGTACGTGCCGTAGGAAGCACCGAGGTAGGACAAGGTGGACTCACCGAGCGCCGCCCGGATGCGGTCCATGTCCCGCGCGGTGTTGGCCGTGGTGACGTGGGGCAGCATCGGGCCGGTGGCCGCGTCCCGGCACTGCCGGGCCTCGGTTTTCGCCAGCCCGGCCTGCTTGACGACGTCGGCCGGGCCGTTGGCGTAGGGCAGGTTGCCGATCGCCAGCTGCGCCGGCGTCAGATTGCACGTCACCGGCGTGCTGCGGCCGACACCCCGCGGGTCGAACCCGATGACGTCGTAGGCGTCCAGCACGCTTTGCGGCAGCTTCAGGTACTTCAGCACCTGCGGGTAGTCCAGGCCTTCGCCGCCGGGGCCCCCGGGGTTGGTGAAGAGCACGCCCCGCCGCTTCTCCGGGTGCCGGCTCGGCAGGCGCGACACGGCGATGTCGATCGCGCGTCCGTCCGGGTCGCCGTAGTCCAGCGGCACCTTCATCGTCGTGCACTGCAGGTCCGGAACCGGGAAGGCACCGGCCGGGCACGGTCCCCAGTCGAGGCCGGTCGCGGCCGACGCCGGAGACGCGGCCGTCGCGCCGAGCACGGCGGCTACGGCGGTGAGCAAAGCTTTGCGCAGCATCGAATTTCCTTTCGTCCGGCCGCGGGTCAGCGGCGCGGTTCCCAGCGGAAGAGGCGCGCGGCCAGCGCGACGGCGACGACGACCCACGCCAGGGTGGGCGCGAACAGAACGAGCGAGTCGGCCAGTGGGACGCCGCCGTTCCAGGCGTTCAGCACCAGTTCGGTCGCCGAACCGCCGGGCAGCAGGCGCTTGAGCAGCGTCAGGTCACCGGTGCCGGTGAGGCCGACCCAGCCGGACACCCCGATGACGCCGAGGCTGACCGGCAGCGTCGTCACCTGCGCGTGCTCGGGTGAGTTCGTCAGCCCCGCCGTGGCCAGCCCCAGCGCGAGCAGCATGACCACAGTGGACACCACGGCGGCGATCAGCAGCAGCGGGTTCGCCGGGCCTCCGGCCACCGCGGCCAGCACGCCGAGGATGACGGCGATCTGGACCACCGACAGCACGGTGATCGGCAGCAGCAGCCCGCCGAGGATGCCGGCGTCGCCCGCCGCGGTGGAGCGCAGGCGCTTGAGGAACAGGTTCTGGCGGCGGGCGGCCAGCGTGGTGACCGACGTCGTGTACAGGCCGATTCCGGCGACGAAGAACAGGGCCAGCGTCGCGATGTAGCCGAGGGTGCTCCCTTCGGTGAACAGGTCGCGTTTGGCGATGAAGAACGCGCTGAGCGCGGCCGGCAGCACCAGGGCGGTGACCAGGACCAGGCGGTTGCGGAAGATCTGGATCAGCTCGCCGCGAGCGATCGTGAGCATGGGATGCCTTCTCTCAGGAGGATTCGATGGCGCGAAAGACGTCGTCGAGCCGCGTCGGCCCGGCCTGCAGGTCAATCAGCTCGACGGCGTGGTCGGCCGCCCAGCCGAGCAGCGTGTGCAGGTCCTTCTGCAGCTCGAAGGTTTCGACGAGGAACCGCCCGTCACCCCGGCGCGCGGCGTGCAGCGGCGGCGCCGGTGCGCGCGCCGGCAGTCCGAAGTGGATGGTGGCGGGCAGCGTGCGGGTCAGCTCGGCGACGGTGCCCTCGCGGTGGAAGACGCCCTGGTGCATCAGCCCGATGCGGTCGGCGCGCTGCTGAGCCTCTTCGAGGTAGTGGGTGGTGAGCACGATCGTCGAGCCGTCCTCGCGCAGCCGGTCGACGGCGTCCCACAGCGCGTCGCGGGACTGGATGTCCAGGCCGGTGGTGGGTTCGTCGAGGAAGACCAGCTCGGGCGTGCCGTAGACGGCGGTGGCGAAGTCCAGCCGCCGCTTCTCGCCGCCGGACAGCTGCCCCACCTTCGTCCCGGCCTTGCGGGCCAGGTCGACGACGCCGAGCACGCGCCCGGCGTCGTCGGTGCGTTCGGTGAGCCGCCCGATCAGCCGGACGGTCTCGGCGACGGTCAGATCGGGCGAGAACCCGCTCTCCTGCAGCATGATCCCCATCCGCGGGCGGACGGCGGCGCGGTCGCGGGGGTCCTTTCCGAACACCCGCACGGCGCCCGAGGTCGGCGCGCGGTGACCTTCGACCGTTTCCAGAGTCGAGGTCTTCCCCGCGCCGTTGGTGCCGAGCAGGGCGTAGAGCTCTCCGCGTTCCACTTGGAACGAAAGGTCCTTCACGGCGGCGAACCCGCCGTAGGTGAGGGTCAGGCGATCGACGTCGATGACTGGTGTCGTGGACATGCCGCGAATTCCAGCGCCGATCACCGCCGGGCGGCAGTGCGCCCGCGTCACCACCGCACCGTGACGTTCCTGCCCCGGAAGCATGACGTGGCGTCACTGGTGGGGCCGCGACCGGTGCGGCAAGCTGGCGGGGACCGCGCCGACCCCGGAGGACCATGACCGAGACCCGCCGGAGGTGGTCCGGCGGAGCCGTGCAGGACCGGCTGCGCCGGCTCAACCTCATCACGACGGTGCCGCCGCTGGCGTTCGTCGGCGTGCTGCTCCTGGCGCTCAACGCCAGGACCTGGTGGCAGGTCGGCCTGCAGGTCGTCGCGCTCGTCGCAGCGCTGGCGACGGCCGAACGCTGGACGGCGGGCGACTACCTCCGCGTCGCGCGGCCGAGCCTGGCCATCACCGCGGTGGTCTGGCTGGCCGGCGCGCTGACGAACGACACCGTCGCGTTCTACGGCGTGTCCATCGTCGGGTCGTTCCTCGTCCCGCCGCTGCGACGCCACCGGCTGGCGGCCCTGTTCGGGCTCGCCGCGCTGGTCGGGGTCCTGGGCCTGCCGAACGTGCTCGTGCACCCCGATCACACCGGGGCGCGACTGGTGCAGTACGTCGCCGTCCCGGCGGTCGCCGTGCTGATCTCGACCGCGTTCATGTTCGCCACCCAGCGGCTGTTCGACCTGGTCGCCGAGCTGGAGCAGTCGCGCGAGCGGGAAGCGGAGCTGGCGGTCGCCCGGGAGCGCGTCCGCTTCGCGAGCGACCTGCACGACATCCAGGGCCACACGCTGCACGTGGTGAAGCTGAAGGTGGCGCTGGCGGAGAAGCTCCTGGACGCCGATCCCGGCCGCGCGCGGGAGGAGCTGCGGGAGGTGCACACGCTCGTCGGCGACACGATCGTCCAGACCAGGGAACTCGCCTACGCCCAGCGGCGGCTCAACCTGGCCGCGGAGCTGGAGAACGCGAAGAACCTGTTCGAGGCCGCGGGCATCCACGTGCGCCTCGAACGGGAAGCCGAGCCGGACGCTCGCGTCGGCGAGCTGCTCGGCCAGGTTCTGCGCGAGACGACGACGAACATCCTGCGCCACGCCGAGGCCCGCCACGTGCGGATCACGCTCGGCCGCCGGGGCATCGCGATCGTCAACGACGGCGCGGGCGAGCCGGGCCCGCCCGGCGGGCTTTCGGCGTTGCGGCACCGGCTGGCGGAGAACGGAGGAGAACTCGAGGTGTCGTACGAGGACGGCCGGTTCCTGACGGCGGTGGCGTTCCCCGCAGGGGCCGCCCGATGACGACCGTGGTGCTCGCCGACGACGAAGCCCTGCTGCGCAAGGCCTTGGCGGCGCTGCTGCCGCTGGAGGGCGGGATCACCGTGCTCGCCGAGGCCGAAGACGGCGAGCAGGCGGTGGCGGCCACCCTGCGGCACCGGCCCGACGTGCTCGTCATCGACCTCGAAATGCCCGTCCTGGACGGGATCGGCGCGGTCGCGCGCATCCGGCGGGAGCGGCCCGGGCAGGTCATCCTCATGCTGACCCGGCACGCCCGCCCCGGCGTGCTGCGGCAGGCGCTGAAGCTGGGCGTCCAGGGGTTCGTCAGCAAGGCGGCGGAGCCCGCGCACATCACCGCGGTGATCCAGACCCTGCACGCGGGCAAGCGCTGGATCGACCCGGACGTCTCGGCCCTCGCCGTCGTCGACGACTGCCCGCTGACCGAACGCGAGCTCGACGTTCTGCGCGCGACCCGCGAGGGGTATTCGGTGGCCGAGATCGCGGGCCGGCTGCACCTGGCCGAGGGCACGGTGCGCAACTACCTGTCGAACGCGATGCAGAAAACCCAGACCCGCACCCGCCACGAAGCGGCCCGCTACGCCCACGAGCACGACTGGCTGTAACCGCCTCCGCCGCAGACGAACGAACGCAATTTTCCAAGGTTCGTCACGCAAGTTTCAGAAATCTGTACGTCTATTGCAGCGATCTGCTCGGCGGCCTACAGTCACCCGGACGAGGTATGGAGCGGCTCAGCGGGAGGAACTTGCATGGCGATCTCGCGCAGGACCTTCATCGGCTCGGCCGCGGCGGCATCGGCTTGGGGCGCGCTGACCCTCGCCGGAGCGCGAGAGGCCACCGCCGCGGCCAGCCCGCCGGGAGACGTGGTCGGCAAGATCACCGTCGGGTACCAGGGCTGGTTCGCCTGCGCCGGCGATGGCGCGCCGATCAACGGCTGGTGGCACTGGAGCCAGGACTGGAGCCGCACGCCATCGCCGTCGAACAACGTCATCAAGGCGTGGCCGGACATGCGGGAGTACACGCGCACGTATCCGACCGCCTACGGCAACCTCGGCGACGGCTGGCCCGCCACGCTCTTCTCGTCCTACGACCAGCAGACCGTGGACACGCACTTCCGGTGGATGCAGCAGAACGGCTGCGACACCGCCGCCCTGCAGCGCTTCAACCCCAACAGCAGCGAAGGCCCCACGCGCGACGCGATGGCCGCGAAGGTCCGCAGTGCCGCCGAGGCACACGGGCGGAAGTTCTACATCATGTACGACGCCACCGGCTGGGCGAACATGCAGACGGAGATGAAGGCCGACTGGTCGGCGAAGATGTCCGCGCACACCGCGTCGCCCGCCTACGCCCGCCAGAACGGCAAACCGGTGGTCTGCATCTGGGGTTTCGGCTACAACGACGCCAACCACCCGTGGGACGCCGCCGCCTGCCTCGACGTCGTCGACTGGTTCAAAGCGCAGGGCTGCTACGTCATCGGTGGCGTGCCGCGGGAATGGCGCACCGGCGACGGCGGTTCGCGCCCTGGCTTCAGCGGCGTCTACCACGCGTTCGACATGATCTCGCCGTGGATGGTCGGCGCCATCGGCGACGTGGCCGGCTCCGACTGGACGTACCAGAACCTCACCGTGCCCGACCAAGCCGACTGCACCGCCCACGGCATCGACTACCAGCCGTGCGTGCTGCCCGGTGACGTTTCCGCGCGCCAGCGGGCCCACGGCGACTTCATGTGGCGCCAGTTCTACAACATGGTGCGCGCCGGCGTGCAGGGCATCTACATCTCGATGTTCGACGAGTACGGCGAAGGCAACCAGATCGCCAAGACCGCGGAGAACGCCGCGATGACCCCCGCCGGTTCCGGCTTGCTGGCCCTCGACGAAGACGGGACGGCGTGCTCGTCGGACTACTACCTGCGGCTGACCGCCGACGGCGGCCGCATGCTCAAGGGCCAGCTGCCCCTCACGGCGATCCGCCCGACCGCTCCCCTGCCGACCACCGGCGGCGGCCCGGCCGACCTGGCCCGCGGCCGCACGACCACCGAAAGCAGTCACACCCAGAACTACGCGGCGGCGAACGCCGTCGACGGAAACCCCGACACGTACTGGGAAAGCGCGAACAACACGTTTCCCCAGTGGCTGCAGGTGGACCTGGGCGCGGCGGTCCCGGTGACGCGGATCGTGGCAGCGGTCCCCCCGTCGTGGGGCGCCCGGACGCAGACGCTGACCCTGTCCGGCTCCGTCGACGGCACGGCGTTTGACACGCTCGTTCCCGCATCCGGATACACGTTCGACCCCGGGCGAGGCAACACCGTCACGATCACCATTCCGGCCGGCAGCCACCGCTTCCTGCGCCTGACCTGCAGCGGCAACACCGGATGGCCCGCCGGCCAGATCGCCCGCTTCGAGGTCTACGCCTGAGGCGCTGTCAGCCCCTCAGCCGGGGGAACAGGGCCTCGGAGTTCCTTCGGTCGATCGCGCTTTCGACCAGTTCGTGACGGTCACCGCGGAAGCGGGCTCCGGAGTCTTGGAAATCGTCGCTTCCTCTGCTCACAGGCAGCAAAAAAGCCCAGGTCAGCGACCTGGGCTTTGCTCCCCCGCTTGGACTCGAACCAAGAACCCTCCGGTTAACTGGAGGTTCTAGACCTGGGTCGACGTCAGTCGATCTAGCTGGGATGTTTGCATTCGCTCATGCCCTGATTCGGTTCCAGTCGACGTCAGTCGACGCCATTTATGGAGCATAAATGCTCCCCCGTTCCTGCCGCCTCGAGTGGCACCTATGCCGGGTGCCACTCGATCTGGGCCGCGTGGGTCGCGTCGACATCTCCTAACTCAGGCGGCTTGATCGATGCAGACCAGATCCCATCCTCGACTAGTCCGTCGGCTCAACCCGATCAGGAATCGAGAAGCACCGAGCACGAAGCCGGAACTAACGTCAACGCCGTGACTTGCATCGAACCCCTCAAGGAGGCCTGATCACATGTTCACGAAGAAGGGTGACGCAGCTGTCCTCGCCAAGCTCGGTGACGCCCCTGCCCAGTATCGAGAGATCGGCGAGCGCCTGCACAGCCTCATCCGGGAGAGCGCGCCGTCGCTGGAGCCGATCGTGCGGTGGGGGCTTCCGTTTTACGTGAAGGACGGCAAGGACGTCTGCTACATCAAGGTGGACAAGGACTTCATCGCGTTCGGCTTCGGCGAGGTCGTGAACCCCGCCCGCGAGGAGGGCGCCCACATGCACCCCGTCGCGTGGACACTCACCGCGCTGGACACCGCGACGGAAGCCAGGATTCGCGCACTGATCAAGAAGGCAGTGGCCTGACATCGACGGCTCACGGCGCGAGCCTGCCGCAATGGCCACACCTGCTCGCTCCGGAGCCAGGCTTCGTCACCAGGGGCTCCGGGACCTGCGCGCCGATCGAGACAGCAGTGCGGCTTCGCTCAGGACAACACGGTGTACACGCCGGCGCACACCAGATAGATCGAGGTCGGCAGGACCATCACGACCATCAGCACGGAGCCCACGACCGCCTGCCGGATCTCGGCGTACCCCGGGCGGCCGCCGGCTTCAGCGGCAAGGATCGTCGGAATCGCTGGATCGTAGCGAATCCGGACCCGAGCATCGGCGACCAGGCCCGACGAGCCTTTCCGGTCGAGGTAGGTCGTACCCACCACCTCCCGGTCCGGCTCCACCTGGAAGCGGACGACCGCCTGCAGGGTGCTGCACTCCGGGTCGAGGTCGGCCAGGGACACTATCCTCGCGATAGCAGTCCGTCCCCGCCTGCGCAGCACCCGGCCGCGTCGCACCTGTTCGACTCCGGTCGCGAGAGCGCGTAACGCACCGCAGGAGACGAACGTTCCGAGGACGAAGGCGAGCAGACCATTCAGCACATCGCCCATCCCGCACCTCCGCACCATCGACCGCACTCGACCTCTTTCCGCATGGTAGGCGGGCAAGTCGCTCCGCTGAACCGGGCTGCGACAACCAGGTGACGAGCTCGATGCCCAGAGCCGATCGAAGTGCTCGACGTGGCCATCAGCCGTCCGCGAACCGGCCGATGATCTCCCGGTATTGCCGCGCGGACGGTTGCGCGTAGACCGCGTCAGTGTCCGACCGCGGTGGGGACTACTGCACGCGCCGTGACCCGAAGCCGCCATGCGCCGCATCGTCCGCCAGGCCGTCCAGCTCGCCCCAAGCCAGGGAGCGGCCTGAACCCGACTCAAATGATCACCACACCGTAATTACCGGGTCAGTGCACAAGGTCAGGCCGCATGTTCTTCATCAGGTTGGCCAGTTCCTGCATTGTCGGTACTCCGGACGCTGCGGGGAAGGGGACGAGGTGGCCGAACGAGTCGTCGGTTACCCAGATGCAGGACGGCTGCACCGCGCCCGTGGAGTTCGGTCCCTGCGCGCAGGCTCCCCGGCTACCATTCGGCCCCAGGTCCACGTTCATGCTCTGCCAGCCCTGCGGCAGATTTCCCGGACGGCCGCTGATCTCGGCCAGCAGCGGAGCGGGGTCACGGACCGCGCCGCCCATGAACACGATGTCGCCGTCCGGTGCGGTGAACCCCGGCCGATGGTAGACCGCCGACATGACACTGTCCGCCACGACGGCGTCCGGCCGGAACTGCGCCCGGGTCCGAGCCAACTGGTCGGCGTACTTCGTTTCGGTGTCATGGGAACGAGACAGCCCGCCGGCAACTTCCGGCGTGACAATCCTTGACGGGACCGCCGGGCTCTCCTGGTGCCGCACGTCCGTCGGCTCCGGGACATCCGATTGCCCGGAGTCCACTCCGATGCCGACGCTGACGCTGCACGCGGACATCAGCACAGCCAGGAGGCCCAGACCAACCGGCTTTTTCATCGCCCACCAGCATTCCGCGGGTGGCCCGACCGTCATACCGCCACTGTGGTGAGCCACCTCCGGGGAGTCTGAGGTTGTCAACCCGCCAGGCAGCGCAACACCGGCAACGCGATCGTCACCGCCCGCCAGACCGCGGCGGCGTCCGGGCCGTTCGGGAGCTGGCAGGTCCAGGCACAGCCACTGCCGGACTCACCGCACCTGCTTCCCGGCGACACGTGGCAGGTGACCACGCTGGTCCACGGCGTGACGCTCGCGCTGTACCTGGCAGCGAAAGGTCACCCCTGGTCCCGCTGCTCACCGACGCGGCAGGCTCGACCGCTCCCCTAGCCGCCGCAGACACCACGATGTCGCCGAACGGCCCGCGCTCCCGGCTCGGGCAAGTTCCCGTCGACCTCGGCGCTCGACGCCAGATCGCGGGTGCACACGCACCGGCACCGTGGTGGTCGGTCGCCAGGACGGCACCGAGCGGACGCCGGGGTTGCCCATGAACGTCCGCCGCCGGCCCAGCCCGGTCAACGGCCGGACATCATGAAGCCGCGACATGCCCCTGATAGGCGGTGCTGCCATCGGTGAGCGCGGTGACCAGCTCGCGTACGGCGAGGATGCCGCCCTCCACTGCCTGCTGGACGGCTCCGGGAACCCGCGCCTGGTAGTGACGCGCCTTCGCCTCCCCCGCCGCGAGCAGCGGCAGCATCGCGGTGAAGGGCGGGTCCGGGATGCCCAGCGCGGCAGCGTCCTTGCCGTGATAACGGCCGGCCAGAGCGTTCAGCAGGTCCCGCCAGCCTGACGCGTCCATCGGCGACTCCGGTACCAGCGCGAGGTCCGCCGTCGCGGCATCGAACAGGGCACCGACCAGAACACGGCTGTTCTCGTCCGGCGGGCCCGTGGCCAAGTCCAGCAGGCCGAGCAGCTCGCCGGCCCTCGCGTGGTCCTCGATGTCGAGGAAGCACTCCTCGTCGAGGCCCAGCAAGCCAGGTGCGCGCGACATCGGCTCGGTTGATCGGCACTCCCCACCGATCGGCGTCCCATCCGTGCGCCATGGCCGAGGCACGCACGCGTGCGTGCAACAGCCGGACCTGAACGGTCTGCACGTAGCCGGGCCCGCCGCGCCGCAGGCCGCCGGGAAGGATCCACCGTCACGGTCAGCTGCGGAGACGGCGCGAACATCGCCACTCGGCCCTCTGCCATGACCGACTGGTACCCGTTTTGCCCGATTACATCCGACTTCGATGAGAACTACCTGGATAGGCTTCGGGCCAACTGGCACGTCGCCATGCCCAGGAGAGCTTCCGAGGCGAACATCGTGGACGCAGAGCGGCTCGATGCACGACGAGGAACCCGGCGGCCACCCGCCTCAACGGCCGGCTGACGCCGCTCGGTACGCGGCGATCCGGATCCGCAATCCCCGTAGGTGGACCAGGTCGACGACGAACGCCGAGGCTGGCCGGTACCCCGGCGCGGGCTCGTCGGTCCGGCAGGGACCGGTGATGTAGACGAACTCGTCCTCCGGGTCATACCGAGGCTCCGACCAGACCGCCGCGTCCCCGGCGCCGCTGTCTTCCCGCCGAGCGCGCGCCAGCCAGTAGACGGGCAGCTTCAGCACCTCACCGAGTGCATTTTCGAGGTCGGCGAGGTCTGCGCCGGCGATCGCGAGCCCACGCCCGCTCCACACCCGCGGCGCCCAGTAGCCGCCCGCGGACGCGTGCGCAAATCTTGCGGTGTCGCCGGACGCGGTGATCGTCCAGTCGGCCACGGTGGTGAGGGTCGGCATGACGGCTCCCTGCGGGCGCGGCCCCCAGGTTCGACGCACCGTAGTGGATCATGTCCACACTGAGGTGCCACCGGCGGCACGCAGGGTGTTGCGCCAACCGGCCCGGCACGTGTCGAACACCGAGGCCAACGACGCGCAGCCGAACAAAGCCTACGATAAATTCACTCATCGTTCACTTGCAGATCACCCCAACACGGGGGTTGTGGAAGTCTGACGTGCGTGCACGACAAACACGCTGAAGCGCCGCGGTCAGTGGCGGAGCTCGCCGCGGACCCGGGCTGGGTGGTCACCACCACCGAGACGACCGGGCAGTGGCTCACCGCCGAACGTGTCGTCGAACGGAACGGGCAGCGGCGGCTCATCGGGCTGACTCCCGTCCAGCCCGGAACCGTCGCACTGATGCTGTGGTCCGGCAGCGACGTCGTCGGACACCGCCGTGGCCCCGAAGCCGACGCCTGCGCGACGGCATACCGGTGGGTGACCGAACTCGACGCGGGCAACTGATCGCACCCGCGGCGAGCCGCTAGCCGAGCCGGATCACGATGCCGGTCAAGCCGCTGAGCACGCTCGCGACGCCGGCCCGGACCGCGGCCGCCGCGCGGGCCGGGGTGAACGACGCCGGGTCGTAGCCCGTCGACGTGCCGAGGCCTTCGCCGCGGAAGGACGCTCCCGGCCAGTTGGCCGCCGTGACGTTCGCCGTCGGTTCGGCCAGCTCGGCGCCGAGCACGAGGAACTGCCGGTCGAGGTGGCTGGCCGTGACCAGGGCGAGCGCGTCGACGAGGTCCTTGCCGGTGCAGATGATCAAGTCCGGCGCCAGCTTCACGGCTTCGCTGATGCTCTCGGTGTACCGGTCGGGGTCCTTCGCCTCGACGGTCTTGACGCTGACGTCCTCCTGCCGGGCCCAGTCGGTCACCGCGGCCACGAGGGTCCGGGTCGGCGCGTCGTCCTCCGCAGTGAGCAGCACCACGCGGTAGCCCGGCGACGGCCGGACGCCGTCCCAGGAGCCCGGGCTCGGCGTGATCGTCGCTTCGGGCGTGGGCGAGGCGGTGACGAACCCGGGGCCGAGGGCGCCGACCGGGCCGGGCTTCGGGTGCGGCGCGGACCAGTCGTCGGCGGAGCCACACCCGCCGGCCAGGACGGCGAGCGCGGCCAGCGTGCCGGCGATGCGAGTGCGCAAGCTGATCGTCCTCTCGGGAAGGGAAAGCCGCCCCCTTCCTACCCGACGACCGGCGTCGTGCGACGTCTGTCGGCATCCGGTCTCCCGGTGTTCGCCTGGCGGCTGCCGGGCGTTCGCCTGCCGCCAGCAGTCTGCGGGACGACCGGAAAGAGGAACGCATGCGCCGCCGTCTCGTCCAGGCCTTCGCCGTCGCCGTGTTCGCGGCCGTCGCCGTGGTGCTGAGCGGCGTACCCGCTCTCGCGCACGGCTTTTCGTCCACCGTCTACGCCGACCTGACGTCTCCCGGGCGGGGACACGTGCGTGCCACGCTGGGCCTCGAGTACGACCTGCTCATCGTGTCGGCCGCCGACTACGAACACGACGACCCGCTGTTCCGGCAGGGCGACGCCGCGTTCCAGGCACGGGACACGGCCGCGCAGGCCGTCGCGCTGCACTCCCACGCCCCTTCGGTGGTCAGGTATGTGACCGACCGGTTCCGCGTCACCGCCGAGGGGCAGGCCTGCACCCCGGCCCAGGACGGCGGCTTCGCCATCGAGCAACGCGAAGGCGTGCCCTACGCCCGGCTGGTCCTCGACTACGCGTGCCCGGCCGCCGAAAGCCACGAAGCGTCGAGCACGCTCTTCGCGGACTCCGAAGGCTACGTCCGCGACACCAAGACGATCGTCACCTACGCCCTCGACCTGACCTCGGGCAGCGCCGCGCTCGACACGCAGCAGCCGTCGGTCTCCACCCAGCAGGCCTGGACCACGAGGTTCTGGGACTTCTTCCGGCTCGGCGCGGAACACCTGCTCACCGGGCTCGACCACATCCTGTTCCTGGTGGCCCTCATCGCGGGCTCCCGCCGGCTGCGCGAAATCGTGCTCGCGGCGACGACGTTCACGCTCGCCCACTCGGTCACGTTCGTCCTGGCCGCGCTCGGCCTGGTGCACGTCCCGGCCGAAATCATCGAGCCGCTCATCGCGCTCTCGATCGCGGTCGTCGCCGCCTGGCCGCTGTGGCGGCTCTGGCGCGGATCACCCGAGCTCACCGACGACGGCCACTTCAGCCTGGACCGAGCCGGCTGGACCCGCCTCGGCGTGGTGTTCTGCTTCGGCCTGGCCCACGGGCTGGGGTTCGCCTCCGCGCTGGGCATCGACGCCGCATGGTCGTGGACGTTGCTCTGGTCGCTGCTCGTGTTCAACCTCGGGATCGAGGTCGTGCAGCTGGCGATCATCGCGCTGATCTTCCCGCTGCTGGCCCTCCTGCGGCGCCGGTCCGCGGTCGCGCCGCGCTGGGCGACCGGGGCGATCGCCGCCGGCGTGTCCGTGGCCGGCCTGACCTGGTTCGTCCAGCGCGTGGCCGGTGGGTGACCGGCCAGGTCTTCGGGCGTGCGCAACCTGGCGGCCCCTCCTCGTTCACGTGCGCCACACCGGCGGCGTCAACGCTCTGAGCCGGTCAATCCTCTCTCCTCTGACCCGAAACGGAACCAACCCGATGAAGTACTCCAGATCGATCGCCCGCGGCTTCACCGCGGCGGCACTGGGCGTCGCCGTGGCGTTCGGCACCGGCCCGGTCACCGCGGCCGCCGCCGACGTGCCCGGCACGCTGTCCGGCATCGTCCTCGGTGTCGGCGCCAAGGAGTCCCAGCGCGTCGTGAGCTGGTACTCCTCCTCGAACGCGGCGCAGGTCGTGCAGGTCGCCCCGGCCGACCACGTCAAGCACGGCCAGTTCCCGAAGAACGCCCAGACCTTCCCGGCCACCGTCACCGCGAACAGCGTCAACGGCGGCTTCAACGCCCACGCCACCCTCGACGGACTCCGCCAGCACACCGCCTACTCCTACCGGGTCGGCTCCGGCGGCACCTGGTCGCCGGTCTACACCTTCAAGACCCAGGACTTCCGCGGCGACTTCGACTTCCTGTTCTTCGGCGACCCGCAGATCGGCTCGTCGGGCAACGTGGCCAAGGACGCGGCCGGCTGGGCCGACACCCTGAACGTCGCGCTCGGCGCGAACCCGAACGCCGAGCTGCTCGTCTCCGGCGGCGACCAGGTCGAAACCGCGAACACCGAGACACAGTGGGACGCCTTCCTCTCGCCCGACAAGCTGCGCCAGTACCCGTGGGCCGCCACCATCGGCAACCACGACGTCGGCGGAAAGGCCTACGAGCAGCACTTCTGGACGCCGAACACCGACCGCTCGTCGGCGTACTACAACGGTGACCCGAGCACCCGTTCCGGCGGCGACTACTGGTACATGTACAAGGGCGTGCTGTTCATCGACCTCAACAGCAACGCCTACGCCACCGGTGCCGACGAAGCCCACATCGGCTACGTCACCGACGTCGTCAAGAAGGAAGGCCGCAAGGCGAAGTACACCGTGCTGGTCTACCACCACTCGATCTACTCGCCCGCCGACCACGCCAACGACGCCGACAACCAGAAGCGCCGCCAGGACTTCCCGACCGCGTTCTCGAACCTCGGCGTCGACCTGGTCCTGCAGGGCCACGACCACAGCTACTCCCGCAGCTACGTGATCAAGAACGGCAAGAAGGCCAACCCGGCCGAGCAGCCCGGCGCCACCCAGGTCACCCAGGGCCCCGGCGGCGTCATCTACGTGACGGCGAACTCCGCGTCCGGCTCCAAGTACTACGACCTCACCGACCCGGACACCAGCCAGGACCCGAACTACGGTCCGGACCCGCTGAACCCGGACAACCACTGGGCCAACTCGGTCGAGAACCAGGAGCACGTCCGCACCTACGTCAAGGTCGGCGTCCGGGACGACAAGCTCGTCGTCCAGAACCTCCGCAGCGGCACCTGCGCCGCGCCGAACGCGGCGGTCGAGCTCGGCAAGGTCTCCTGGTGCGGTCCGAACAGCGGCGCCACCCCCGCCCAGCCCGTCGGCTCCACGGTCGACAAGGTCGTCATCCACCCCTACCGCGGCCACGGCGGCGGCGGGTCCCCCGAGCCGGGCAAGCCGTGCTGGCTCGAGCAGCCCGCCACCGGCCCCGGGCGCACCATCACCACGCTGAACTGATCCGCTCACGGTCCGCGGGGCGGCCTCGCCCCGCGGACCACTCCCCACTTGGACAACCCATGCACCCCATCGCCCGTGCCGTCGCGAGCCTCCTGGCCGCGGCCGCCTTCGCCGGAGTCACCGCCGGACCCGTGGCCGCCCAGGACGGGGTGCCGTGGACGGTCACCACGGCGGCCAACGACTTCGGCGCCGATCGCGAGAACTTCAGCTACACCGCCGACGCGGGCGAACAAATCACCGACGGCTTGACGATCGCCAACCACGGCACGAGCCCGCTCGAGCTGGCCGTCTACGGCGCGGACGCCTTCACCACCGGAACCGGGCAGCTCGACCTCCTCGCGAAGACCAAGCCGTCGACCGACGTCGGCGCCTGGGTCCACCCGAGCACGGACCACGTCACAGTTCAATCCGGACAGGCGACCGAAGTCCCGTTCACCGTAATGGTTCCCGCCGACGCGAAGGCCGGTGACCACCTGGGCGGCATCCTGACCTCGCTGACCCAAGGCGACGTCGAGCGCCGCGTCGGCCTCCGGATCCGGTTGCGCGTCGGCGGCGACCTGCGCCCGGGCCTGTCGGTCGAAAACCTGGACGCGCGCTACTCCGGGACCGCGAACCCGCTCGGAACCGGCGACGCCACGCTCACCTACACGATCCGCAACACCGGCAACGCCATCGTCACCGCCCGCCAGACCGCTGCGGTGTCCGGGCCGTTCGGGAGCTGGCGGGTCCAGGCACAGCCCCTGCCGGACTCACCACAGCTGCTTCCCGGCGAAACGTGGCAGGTGACCACGCCAGTCCACGGCGTGACGCCCGCGCTGTACATGGCCGCGACGGTCACCCTGATCCCGCTGCTCACCGACGCGGCGGGTTCGATCGCGCCCCTGGCCACCGCCGACACCACGACACACTCGTGGGCAGTCCCGTGGACACTGCTGACCGTCATCCTCATTGGTCTGGTCGTCGTGGCCCTCGTGATCCGGCGTCGCCGTCGCCGGGCCGGCCGCCATACCGGCACTGAAAACCGAGAAGCCGGCACCCGGGAAACCGCCAATACGTCCAGGTAATCACTCGAGAGATCAACTCTTGCTGTCGCTGAAGAGGCTGGTCCATACCTGAATCTCACCGTCGGGTGAGGTGTTGTTGCCATTGGCTTGGGCAGGGCTTGACGTCAGGGCGGCGCGGTCCACTTTGCCGTTGGCGGTGAGCGGAAACTGCTCCATCGCACTGGTCCTGATGAGTGACGACTGGATCCCCCGGTCACCTTGCCCGACCGCATCCGTCGACTGTCCATACCGGACACCACGCTGATCGGGATGGGCGGCGCCACCGAGGCGTCCATCTGGTCGAGCTACTCCGGCCGGCCGTCACCGCCGCGCGTGGTCACCAGCAGCGCGACCATGGCAGAGACCACAGCCGCCAGCAGCCAACGCGACCGCGTGGACAGGCTCACCGGCACCGCCTTCCCGCCAGCTCGAAGCAACCGAGGTTACAGTGCGCAGGTGGCGTACCGATGTGCTGCTCGGAGGCGGCGATCATGAGGGCCCAGCCGGGCGAGTGGGTCCTGCTGTCCTACCGGATACCTCGAGAGCCCTCGACTCCGCGGATCGCGGTCTGGCGCAAGCTCAAGCGCCTCGGGGTCGCCCAGCTCGGCGACGGCCTGGTCGCCCTCCCCGCCGACGCCCGCACCCGCGAGCACCTGGACTGGATCGCCGAGGACATCGTCGACGCCGGCGGATCCGCCATGGTGTGGCTCGCCCACCCGGCCGCCGTGGGCCAGGAACGCGAGGTCGTCCAGGCGATGGCCGACGCCCGCACCGCGGAATACACCGCCGTGCTCGCCGAAGCCGAACAGGCCACGGCAGCAGCCGAACCGGAACGGCTTCGGATCATGCGCAAGCTGCGCGCCGAACTCCGCCGCATCCACCGCCGCGACTACTTCCCCCCACCGCAACGCGCAGCGGCCGAGCGAGCCGTCACCGCCCTGCACCCCGACCACGCATCCGAGGAGACCGCATGAAGTGGGCCACCCGCGCCGGCATCCACATCGACCGAGCCGCCTGCGCCTGGCTGATCCGCCGCACCCTCGACCCGGACGCCGAATTCGTCTTCGTCACCGACCCCGCCGACGTCCCCTCGGACGCCACGCCGTTCGATATGCGCGGCGTCGAACTCGGCCACCACGGCGGCGACTGCAGCTTCGAAACCATCCTCCGCCGCCACGACCTCACCGACCCGGTCCTGTGGCGCATCGCCGAAATCATCCACGAAGCCGACATCGACGACGAACGCTACGACGCTCCCGGCCTCGACGTCATCCTCCGCGGCCTCTCCATGATCGGCGACGACGAACACACCCTCGCCGTCACGAAACCTCTCTTCGACGGGCTCTACGAGTACTACCACCGCGCCGGGTTCCTCGGCCGCGAACCGGCCTGACTGCGACGCACCGCCGTGAACACCGTGGCGGCCACCAGCAGGTATCCCGCCGTCGCCGCCACCACCACGGAACCCGGGCCGAGGCCCGCGCTCAGCGTCCCCGCCGCCGCGCTTCCGGCCGGGAACCCGAGGGCCGAGATCGCTGCCCGGGCGCCCATCACGCTGCCGCGGACCGCTTGCGGGGTGAGGCGCTGCACCAGGGTGCGCTCGATCGCGAAGTACGGTGCCCAACACGCGCCGGCCGCCGCGACCAGCACGAGCGCCGGCGCCAGCGCGCCCGTGATCGACAACAAGGCGAAGGGCACCGCACCGGCGATGACGACGGCCGGGATGCGCCGGCTCGGCGGCAGCCGCGTCACGAGCGGCGTACCGAAGACGACCCCGGCCAGGCCGCCGGCACCCGCCGCACCGACCAGCAGCCCATAGCCGACCGGACCGGTGTGCAGGACTTCCCTGCTCAGCACTGGGTACAAGACCTCGGTCATCCCGCCGAGGAAGAGGAACCCGCAGGTCGCCACCGAAGTCCAGAGCACGGCCGGCAGGCGCAGGATGGCACCGAGACCCGGCCGTACGCGGTCGGCCGGCGCCCGCTCTATGTCCGGCAGCGCGAAGCACAACGCACTCATCACGAAGAAGCTCACGACGTCGACGACCAGCGCTACGGGCGCCGTAGCCGCCGCGACGAGCGCGCCGGCCAGCGGCGGTCCGAGGACCGCGGCGGCCTCCCAGTTGGTGGCCAGCGCTGTGTTCGCGGCGTCCAGTTCGGACGCCGGGACCAGCCGGGGCACGACAGCGCTCTCGGCGACCTCCGTCAGCGTCGACGTCGTTGCGGCACCGGCAGAAAGGACACAGAGGACCACGACGCTGAGCCCGTCGAGCAACCACAGCACCGGGACGAGTCCGATGAGGACACCGCGGACAGCGTTGTCCCAGCCCAGCAGCAACCGCGGCGGCATCCGGTCCAGCAAGCGACCGGCGATCGGCCCGGCCACCACCCGGGGAAGCCCCTGGCACACCAAGACCAGCCCGAGTTCCGCGGGCCCCGCCATCTCCAGCACCAGCCAGGAAATCGCGACCACGGTCACGACGTCGCCGGTGCGCGAGATCAGCATGCCAAGCCAGAACCGGCGGAACGCCGGATGTTGTTTCACCACAACGAAAGCGCGCACGACAAACTCCCCCACGGTTGCCGGATTCCCTCGTGACTAAACGATAGCAAGCCGAACCCGGTTGATTAAGAGCGTGTCTTACGTGGTGATCGGTCGCTGGTGAGCGATGATCTTTGCTGTGGTTGATCGGTTGTCGTTGCGGTTGGTGCCGGATGAGCTGTGGGCGTTGGTGGAGCCGTTGATTCCGGTGTTCGCGCCGCGTCCGCAGGGTGGTGGCACGGCGCCGGTGGATGCTCGTGCGGTGTTCACGGCGATCGTGTACGTGCTGACCAGCGGTTGTGCGTGGCGGGATCTGCCGCCGTCGTTCGGGGTGCCGTTTCAGACCGCGCACCGCCGCTTCAGTCAGTGGACGAAAGCCGGGCTGTGGCGGCGCTTGCATCACGCGCTGCTGGACGAGCTCGGCAGCCAGGGCCTCATCGACTGGAGCCGGGCGATCGTGGACGGTGCCTGCGTGCGGGCCAAAAGGGGGGATCTTTGACCGGTCCGAGCCCGGTGGATCGCGGCAAGCCCGGTTCGAAGATTCACGCCCTGTCCGACCGCGCCGGACTGCCGCTGGCCGTCGCGGTCTCCGCCGCGAACACGCACGACTCGGCCGCGCTCAAACCGCTGGTGATGGCGATCCCGGCGATCAAATCACGCCGTGGCCCGCGCCGGCGCAAGCCGGCCAAGCTCCACGCCGACAAGGCCTACGACCAGCCCGGCCTGCGCCGCTGGGTCCGCGACCGCGGCATCAAGGTCCGCATCGCCCGCAAAGGCATCGAAGCCAAGGACAAACTCGGCCGGCACCGCTGGGTGATCGAACGAACCGTGGCCTGGCTCACCGGATACCGCCGCCTCACGTTGCGCTACGAACGCAAAGCCGAACACTTCCTCGCCTTCCTCCTCCTCGGAGCCAGCCTCATCTGTTACAAGAAACTCCGCAAACTCACCACATGAGACAAGTTCTAAAGCTCCGATTTCCGTGAATCGTCGGAGCGTTTTAATATGACCACCGCAGCCGCCAGGGAACTCGCGACCGCTCCGGCGCGTTCCCGGCATAACGGACCACCCCGAGCCGACGAGAGGATCATGGACCCGTCCCGAGATACCGGCCCTGCCGGTCACGCCCGTCCGACGCACGCACGACCGAGGGCGGTGAACCGGCGATGACGGTGCTCAACATCCTGCTCGGCGTGGCCGTCGTGCTCGCCCTCACCGCCGCGACCGGCTACTTCGTCGCCCAGGAATTCGCCTACATGGCCATCGACCGGTCCCGGCTCCAAGCCGGCGCGGCGGCCGGAGACGCCGGCGCGAAACGAGCCCTCGACATCACCCGCCGCACCTCCTTCATGCTGTCCGGCGCCCAGCTCGGCATCACCGTCACCGGCCTGCTCGTCGGTTACGTCGCCGAGCCGCTCATCGGCGGCGGCATCGGGGAGCTGCTGGCCGGGATTGGTCTGGCCCCGGCGGCCGGCCTCGCCGTCGGCACGGTGATCGCCCTGGGGTTCTCCACGATCGTGCAGATGGTGTTCGGCGAGCTGTTCCCGAAGAACCTCGCCATCGCCCGCCCGGAACCGCTGGCCCGCCGCCTCGCGTGGTCGACGCGGCTCTACCTCGGCGCGCTGGGCTGGCTGATCACACTGTTCGACAAGGCGTCCAACGTCCTGCTGCGATGGCTGAAGATCGAGCCGGTGCACGACGTCGAACACGCCGCCACGGCCCGGGACCTCGAGCACATCGTCGCGGAGTCCCGCGAGACCGGGCACCTGCCCGCCGAGCTGTCGACTCTGCTCGACCGGGCGCTCGACCTGCACGAGCGCACCGCCGAACACGCCATGATCCCGCGACCGCGAGTCGCGACCGTCTCGGGCGGGCTGCCCTTGGCCGACGTCGTGACCATGATGGCGACCGGGCACAGCCGCTACCCCGTCGTCGGCGAGGACGTCGACGACGTCCTCGGCGTGATCGACCTGCGGGACGTCCTGCGGCTCGACGAGCCGGAGCGACGTTCGAAGACCGCGGCCGACCTCGCCAAGCCCGCCGTGCTCGTTCCCGCGTCGCTGCCCCTTCCGGCAGTGCTGACGCAGCTGCGCGACGCCGACGAGCAGCTCGCCTGCGTCGTCGACGAATACGGCGGCCTGGCCGGCGTCGTCACCGTCGAGGACATCGGGGAAGAGCTGATCGGCGAGATCGGCGACGAACACGACCTGGTCGTCGCCGACGAACCGCACCCGGCGGCCGACGGCAGCTGGACCGTGCCGGGCGAACTGCACATCGACGAGGCCGAGCGCCTGCTGGAGCTCGACCTGCCCCGCGGGGACTACGAGACGATCGCCGGGCTGGTCATCACCGAGCTCGGCCGGCTGCCCGACCGCGGGGACACCGTCTCCGTGTCCACACCGGACGGTGACCGGCTGGTGGTGACCGTGACCGAGGTCGAGCGGCACGTGCCCGCGACCGTCCGGATCGTCCGCGAGGTGACCGCATGAGCGAGCCTGCGAGCGAATCATTCAACACTGCGCGTCCCGCTCAGGGCGCACCGAGCGTCAGCGAGGTGTGCGCATGAGCGTGACCTCCGCCCTCCTGATCTCCCTCGGCATCGTCGCGCTGAGCGCGTTCTTCGTCGCCATCGAGTTCGCCCTCGTCGCCGCCCGCCGCTACCGGCTCGAAGAAGCCGAAGCCACCAGCGCGGCGGCCCGGGCCGCGGTGAAGAGCACCCGCGAGCTTTCGCTGCTGCTCGCCGGCTCCCAGCTCGGGATCACGTTGTGCACCCTCGCGCTGGGTGCGATCGCCAAACCGACCGTCCACGACCTGCTGACGCCGCTGCTGCACGGCTGGGGGTTGCCGCTGGGCACCGCGGACGTGCTCGCGTTCGTCCTGGCGCTGGCCGTGGTGACGTTCGTGCACCTCGTGGTCGGCGAGATGGCGCCGAAGTCGTGGGCGATCGCGCACCCGGAACGGTCGGCGACCCTGCTCGCCCTGCCCATGCGCGGCTTCCTGTGGCTGACCCGGCCCGCGCTGGTCGTCCTCAACAACATGGCGAACTGGTGCCTGCGCAAGGTCGGCGTCGAGCCGGTCGACGAGATGGCCACCGGGCGCACGCCCGAAGACCTCCGCCAGCTGGTGGACCACTCCGCCGAGGCCGGTGCACTCGACGCCGGTCGCCGAGGCCACCTCGCGACGGCGCTTGAACTCCACACGCAGACGTTGAGCGAGGTCGCACGGCCGATCGGCGAGGTCGTCGGTGTCCCGGCGGACGCCGACGTCGAGCGGGTCCAGGCGACAGCGCGCGACAGCGGGCACCTGCGCCTGGTCGTGTGGGACGGAACCGACGCCGTCGGCGTGGTCCACGTGCGCGACACCCTCGCCCGGCCGCCGGGAACGCCGGTCACCGAGGTCGTCCGCCCGGCGTTGTTCCTCGCCGGGGAGACCCCGGTCTACAGCGCGCTGAACGCGATGCGGGAGAGCCGAGGCCATTTCGCCCTGGTCCGGGACGAAGGCCGGGTGACCGGCCTGGTCACCATGCAGGACCTGCTCGAACGGGTTCTGCCGGGAACGGGCAGCCCCAGATGACCCGTAACCTCGGTTCCATGAGGGGTGTCGTATGGGCCGTTCTCTGCGTTGTCGGCATCACGAGCGGGCTGGCCCCGGTCGCCGGCTGGCTGGGACTTGTCCTGCTGGCCGCGGCCGTGGGCGGTACGAGCCGCCCGCTCCGGCCGAAGCCGCAGGAGCGGAAGGATGAACGGCTGATCCGGATCTGACTTCTACCGGGCGGCTCCCGCGAGCGCGGCCGGTGCGCCTGGGCGTGGTCGCCGGCTTGGCCTTCTGCGAACGACGTGGTCGGCGTGGTGCAGTGCCTGCGCGAGCGGGACGTGGTCGTCCGTAGCGGAGTATGCCTTCGCGGCGGACCTTGGCCAGCTGGCCAACCTCAGCTTCGCCAGACGTGCCACCGACGATTCTGTTCGCCCTGCGCGACGCCGCCAAGGAAGTCTTCCGGCGCCTGATGGACGCCGTCGGCCCGGTCACCGTCGACCTTACCGAACGTACCGCACGGGCGATCCCCGGCGTCCTACCCGCTGCTGGGTGACGGATGAGACGGTCCGCCGGGCCGAACCCGGCAAAGCCCGTCCCGTGAGCGATCTTGAACGGCGCCGGCGGACCGCTGTCCATTTCCCTTGCCAGGACCTCGATTTCCCAGCGTTCTCAGCCTACCTGGCCGGCATCGCTCTTTTCACCGGCTGAACGGCCAATCCCGACTTTCGTTGTATGACCAGCGAATCAGATGAACAGGCGCCCTGGAGTCTTCGAAGGTCAGGCGCGCGGGCGGGTCTTGCGTCCGGTCACCTTGTTGTAGATGACCAGGACGATGACCGCACCGATGACCGATCCGATCCACCCGGCCGGCTGGAAGCCACGGATGCCCACGGTGAGCAGGCCGAACAGGAAGCCGCCCACGACCGAGCCGACGATGCCCAGCACGATCGTCCGCAGCAGGCCGATGTCGTCCTTGCCCGGCACCAGGGCTCGCGCGATGAAACCGGCGATCAGGCCGAACAGGATCCAGCCGAGGATGGTCCAGAGCATCGCTTCCCCTTGTGGTCGATCGGGCGTACAGACTCACGATACGAAGAGCAGCGCACGGGCGCCAACCGGCAGCGATCAGTGACGCGGGCTACTACAAGCCGGACGACACCTAGCGACCAGCTGTTCCGCGCAGTGAGAGATTTAGGTTTTTTGTCCGGAACCATGGACCGCGCAGGCGCGTTGCGATGGATGTGAACGACGCCCCTGGCCCAGCGGCCGCTCCGAATCTGCGGGTGCTGATCGGCACCTGACCCCTGCGCCTTTCGGTGATGCGTCGCAGCAAGCGGCTCGCGCCAACCTTTCCATGTCACCACATCAACACTGTCAGTAGCCAAGCGATTACAGAACAAGGAGAAGAACTTCGGATGGTGTTCAAGAAGATGCTGCAGAAGATCGGCGTCGGCGGTGTTTCGGTCGACACGGTGCTGACCGGCCCACGATGCCGGCCGGGTGCCCCGCTGACCGGCGAGGTGCGGCTGATCGGCGGCGAAGCCGACGCCGAGATCGAGCACATCGCACTGTCGCTGGCCACTCAGGTCCACAACGACCGGGGCGGCCGGTCGCAGACGGAGTTCCACCGCGTCGTCGTCGCTGGTGCGACCCGGTTGGCCGCGAAGGAACAGCGCACCATCCCCTTCACCATCCCGCTGCCTTGGGAAGCCCCGGTGACCGAGGTGTCCGGTCAGCGGCTGCCCGGCATGGAACTGGGGCTGCGGACCGAGGTGTCGATCGCCAAGGCGGTGGACAAAGGTGACCTGGACCCGGTGATCGTCGAACCGCTACAGTCGCAGGATGCCGTGCTGGACGGGTTCGGACAGCTCGGCTTCACCTTCAAGTCCACCACGGTGCAGCAGGGGCAGGCCTACGGAGTCCGGCAGGAACTGCCGTTCTTCCAGCAGCTCGACTTCTACCCCTCCGCCCAGTTCGCCGGCCGGATCCAGATGGTCACCCTGACGCTGGTCACCACGCCCGCCGAGGTCACGGTGCTGCTGGACGCGGACCGGCACGCAGGTGCGTTCGGCGCCGGTGGGCAGGGGCGCTTCCAGGCCGGGCACGAGGAGTCGGCGGAGCAGGACTGGGCCGCCCGCATCCACGACTGGCTCGCCCAGGTCGTGGAGGCCCGGCAGGCCCAGATGATGCACTCCGGCTACGGCCACCCGGGCTACGGCCAGCCTGGTTATGGAGAACACGGGTACGGGCACCGGGAACGGCGCGGGCCCGGGATGGGGGCCGTGGTAGCGGGGGTCGCCGGCGGTGTCGTGGGCGGCATGCTGCTGGGCGAGATGCTCGACGGCGACGACGGAGACGGCGGGGACGAAGGCTGAGCAGCCGGAAACGCACGACGGGGTGAGACCAGAACCCGGTCTCACCCCGCCTGTCGTGCTGCGTCGGGTGGTGATCCCGCGAGGTGCGGCCGGACCGAACCCTGATGTCCGATAACCCCTACGAAAGTCGTGTTGGCGCCCCGAGCGGGAGCTACCCTCGAAGAGCGGGCAAGGGACGGCCCGTGGGATTTACCGGATGCAGGGCGGCGGTCCGGCGCCGGTGCTGATGGGTCACACCGGCACCGGACCGTCGATCACCCGGGTTCAGCCGGCCGGTCGTGACTGCGGGTCGGCGAACCAGCGGCTCTTGAACTCCTTCAGCGCGGCGATGTCGAGCCGGTCGCAGGTCAGCGTGGTACGAGCGTTGATGGCCTTGATCTTCTCCGTCTGCTGCGGCATGACACCGCCGATCACGCGCTGGCCGTCCGGGCCGGTGACGAACGCGCGCAACTCGGTGAGCTCCTGCGGGGTGATCGTCGGCTGGTAGTGGACCAGCACGAAACCGTCACCGAGCACGTGCCCGAAGTCCGTCGCCGGAAACGCTTCGGTGGGTTCGTAGAAATCCCGGTCGGGATGCCCGCCTTCGCCGCCCGGGTAGGTCTCGGTGCGCGGGCGGACCGAGCAGCTGCCGATCGCGTCGGCCGGGGCCGCGGTCACCGCGACGACGCTCAGCACGACTGCGGCGACCAGGCCTGCGGCGACGAGGCCGCCGTGGGCGGCCTTGTGGGCGCGCGACCAGGTGATCACGCGGGCAGCGAGCTTGCCGAGGACGATCATGACCGCGATCGCCAGCAGCTGTCCGATCTCGACGCCGACGTTGAACGCGATCACCCGGCCGAACAGGCCGTCCTCGGGCAGGCCGAGGTCCTGCAGTCGCGTCGAGAGGCCGAGGCCGTGGACGAGCCCGAAGGCGAACACGCCGAGGCCGAACCAGCGCCACCGGGTGGGCCGGCCGAACCAGCCGACCACGCCGACGAACACGAGGCTGAGCGCGATGACGATGTCCACGACGGTGGCGTCGACGCGCCAGCCGGCCAGGGTCGCCGCGATCAGGGTCGTGCTGTGCCCGAGCACGAACACCGAGATCAGCTTCGCCGCGCGGCGAAGCTCCCCGGCGAGCAGGACGATGCCGGCGATGAACAGGAGGTGGTCCCAGCCCAGCAGCATGTGCTCGATACCGAGCGGGATGAACTCGAGGGTGCTCTTGTCGGCGGCCGATCCGGAAATCCCGTGCGCCGACGCCGCCGGGGCGAACACGACCACGGAGACGAGCACGGCGATCCCGACAGCCAGCCGGGGCATGACACGCGAAGCGAACACGGTTACTCCCCGTTCGGCGTCGAGGGACCGCGTCGGCGGGCGACGAGCACGCCGCCGACCACCGCGAGAACCACGATCACGACGAGGATCCAGCCCCAGGCCGGGAACCCACCACCGGAGTCGCTCTGCGCCTGCGGTTGCGGCGTGGCGCTCGTAGCGGGTGCGCTGCTGCTCGGTGCGGCGGCCGAGGAGGACGTCGTCGGAGCCGCCGACGTGCTGGGCGCGACCGCGGCGGTCAAGGTGAAGTTCACCGTGCCGGCAACCGGGTCGCCGTCCGCGGAGGTGACCTTGTAGGCGATGACGTACTTGCCGGCCGGTCCGGCCGGAGTCACCGGCAAGGTGACGACGGCGTCGACGACGGTCGGCGCGCCGGTTTCCCACTTCGTGCCGTCCGCGCCGGTCACCGTGATCGTGTCCGGTTTCACCGCTTCCCCGAAGGTCAGCTCGATCTTCGACGGCGCAGTAGCCAGCGAAGCGCCTTCAGCCGGGTTGCTGCTCTTGAGTCCGGCGTGGGCGGCGGCCGGGGCCGCTGTGGCCAGCAGTGCCGTGGCGGCGACCAGCATGGCCGCGGCGACGTGCCTGAACTTCATCGGTGCGTCCCTTCGGGGGCGGAACAGTCCGTGCGGTGCAGTAGTCGTCGGAAACGTACCTTTAGTTCCCGAGGTGTTGGTCTACACGTCCCCGGCTTCGGCCGCATCTTCGATGTGGTCGTGTTCACCGAGGTCATCGTGGGTGCGCCGGGGATGGGAACTTTCGTGTCGGGTGACGCGACTGATCAACCGTACAGTCGTCGCGCGGCGATTCGGGGTCGCGTACTCGCCGGCGACCGTGCGCACGACGCCGGCGGCGGGCCGGGGACCTCTGCTCCTGAGGGTCTCCCGGCCCGCCGCTGGTGTCATGCCCGTGGTTCGAGCTGGGGTGGCTGTGCGGCGGTGCCGCGGAAGCGGGCCAGCCGCAGGCTGTTGGAGACGACCAGGCAACTCGATGCGGCCATGGCGGCGCCCGCGATCATCGGGTTGAGCAGACCGGCGGCCGCCAGCGGCAATGCCGCCACGTTGTAGGCCAGCGCCCAGAACAGGTTGGCCTTGATGGTGGCCAGGGTCCGGCGGGAGAGCCGGATCGCGTCGACGGCGGCCATCAGGTCACCGCGGACCAGGGTGAGGTCCGCGGCTTCGATGGCCGCGTCGGTGCCGGTGCCGATGGCCACGCCGAGATCGGCGGTCGCGAGGGCGGCGGCGTCGTTGACGCCGTCGCCGATCATCGCGACGACCCGGCCCTGCGCCTTGAGGTCGGCGATCACTTCGACCTTCTGCTCCGGCGTGACACCGGCGATCACCTCGGTGATGCCGGCTTCCTTCCCGATCGCCTGGGCGACGGCCTCGTTGTCGCCGGTGAGCAGCACCGGCGACAGACCGAGCCGGCGCAGCTGGAACACCGCGGGCGCCGAGGTCGGCTTGACCGTATCCGCGACCACGAGGACGGCGTGGGCATAGCCGTCCCAGGCGAGGATCACCGCGGTGTTCCCGGCCCGTTCGGCCTGCTGCTTCACCTTGATCAGGGTCGAGGGCACCCGGACCGAGAGCCGTTGCAGGAGTTCGGGCCGCCCGACGACGACGCGGTGGCCGTCAACCCGGCCGAGCACGCCGTACCCGGCGACGGCCCGGAATTCGCGGACTTGCCCGACGTCGCCGAACCGGCGACGCGCCGCGTCGGTGACCGCGACGGCGATCGGGTGCTCGGAGGCGCTTTCCAGGGCTCCGGCGAGCTGCAAAGCGAGGTCGGGCGGAACGTTGTCGGCGGTCTTGATCCCGGCCAGCGTCATCTTCCCGGTGGTCACGGTGCCGGTTTTGTCGAGCACGACGGTGTCGACCCGCCGTGTCGACTCGAGCATCTCCGGGCCCTTGACCAGCACGCCGAGCTGGGCGCCGCGACCGGTACCCACGAGCAGGGCGGTCGGCGTGGCCAGGCCGAGCGCACACGGGCACGCGATGATCAGCACGGCCACCGCGGCGGTGAACGCCACGCCGCTCCCGGCGCCGGAGACGAGCCAGAACCCCAGCGTCGCCACCGAAAGCGCGATGACGATGGGCACGAACACGGCGGACACCCGGTCGGCAAGCCGCTGGACGTCGGCCTTGCCGCTCTGGGCCCGTTCGACCATGGCGGCGATGCGCGCGAGCCGCGTCTCGGCGCCGACGCGGGTCGCCCGCACGACGAGCCGTCCGCTCATGCTGACCGTCGCACCGACCACCTCAGCGCCGGCCGCGACCTCGACCGGCACGGCCTCCCCGGTGACCAGGGTGAGGTCGACGGCGGAGGCGCCGTCGACAACCACGCCGTCGGTGGCGATTTTCTCGCCGGGCCGGACGACGAACAGGTCGCCGACGCGCAGCCGGTCGATCGGGACGCGCTCTTCGCGGCCGTCGCGGAGGACGGCGACGGACTTGGCGCCGAGGTCGAGCAGTGCTCGCAGCGCTGCGCCGGCGCGGCGGCGGGACCGGGCCTCGAAGAACCGGCCTGCCAGGATGAACAGCGTGACGCCGGTGGCGACCTCGAAGTAAATACCGTCGACGTCGTGGCCGGCGAAGAGCGTGAACTCGTGCCGCATGCCGATGACGCCGGCCCCGCCTAAGAACAGTGCGTAGAGCGACCAGAGGTAGGCCGCGGTCACGCCCATCGAGACCAGAGTGTCCATGGTCGCGGTGGCGTGGCGGAGGTTGGTCCAGGCTGCGCGATGCAGCGGCCACGAACCCCACACAACCACGGGAGTGGCCAGGGCGAGGGAAACCCACTGCCAGGCGGGGAACTGCAGCACCGGCACCATCGCCAGCAGAATGACCGGCGTCCCGAGCAGCACCGACAACTGGAGACGACGGCGCGGGGCATCGGCCGGTTCGGAAGCGTTTTCTTCGGGCTCGGGTGGCGCCGGCGGCGCGGCGGTGTATCCGGCCGCCTCGATCGTGCTGACGACGTCGTCGACGGTCATCGTCGGCGGCATCCGCACGAGGGCCTTCTCCGTCGCGTAGTTGACGTTGGCCGACACGCCGTCGAGCCGGTTGAGCTTGCGCTCGATGCGGGCGGCGCACGACCCGCAGGTCATGCCGCCGATCGCCAGCTCGATCCCCGGACCGGCGGGCGCCGGCGCGGCGACCGCATCCCGGACATCGAGCCGGCCGGGGTCGACGGCCCGGATCGGGGCGGTGACGGGATCGGGCCGACGCGGCTGTGGGCTGGCCAGACCAGGCCGAACACCAGTCCCAGTACCGCCGCGACCTTGCGTGAAGCCGGCATGACGGCCACCGGTGGTCATCGGACGAGCTGGTAACCGGCGACCCGGATCGCCTGCTCGACCTGGGCGTGTTCGAGGGCGGCCTCGCTGGTGACCAGGACGCTGCCGGTGCCGAGGTCGACGTCGACCTCGCGGACGCCGGGCAGCTCGCCGAGCTCCTCACGGACCGAACTGGCGCAGTGCCCGCAGGTCATCCCGGTCACCCCGTAGGTCGTCTGGGTCATCGTCGTCCACCTTCCCGGCCTGAGGCCGTGTCATGACAAATCAGGAGCCTGGCGATGACAAAGGTCGGCCGCGCGGGCCGGCTGGTTCCCGCGGGTTTCCAAGATCGTTTTCAACCGGATCGGCGCAGGCGACGTAGTAGCGGGTGTGAGCCCCGAACGCGCGGACGATGCCGAGATCACGCGATGGGCGCTGCTTGCCGGGCGCGGCGACTCCGCGGCCCTCGAGCGGTTCCTCCGTGCCACCCAGCCGTACCTCTGGCGGTTCGTCGCCGGGCTCAGCGATCCGCAGTCCGCCGACGACCTGAGCCAGGAGACGTATCTGCGTGCGTTGCGCAGCCTGCCGCGGTTCAAGGGTGACTCCTCGGCCCGGACCTGGCTGCTGTCGATCGCCCGGCGCGCGGTCGCCGACCACATCCGCGCTCTCCAGGTCCGCCCGCGGCGGGCCTCGGTGACCGACTGGGAGGCCGCCGCGGACCGCGCCGAGCCCGGCGGTGCGGAGCGGATCGATGAGCAGGTCGTCCTCGACCAGCTGGTCCGCGCTCTCGACCCGGACCGGCGCGACGCGTTCGTGCTCACCCAGACGCTGGGACTGTCCTATGCGGACGCCGCGCAGGTCTGCGGCTGCCCGGTCGGCACGATCCGCTCCCGGGTGGCCCGTGCGCGGGAGGACCTCCTCACCGCGATGGCCGGTGCCCGACCGGGATATCCGGCCGTCGGCTGATCAGCAGAGTGTCCAGTTTGGACGATGTCAGATCGCGTTGCCGTGCTGGTCGCGGGCGGCCAGCAGATCCTCGCGGGCGCGCGCTACGCGCGAGCGCACGGTGCCGTGCGGGCAACCGCAGACTTCGGCGGCCTCGGCGTAGGTGTAGCCCAGCACCTGGGTCAGCACGAGCGCTTCCCTCCGGTCGTCGTCGAGACCGCTCAACAGCAGGTTGACCTCGACAACGTCCTCGAACCCGGCCGTGTGACCGCGGACCGCATGGTTCTCGATGGCCGTTTCCCAGTCCTGCCTGGAAAGCTGCGGCCGGGCCGCGCGGGCCCGGAAGTGGTCGACGACGACGCGCCGTGCGATCGCCAGCAGCCAGGTCCGCGACGTCGAGCGCCCGGCGAACCGGGTGAGCGCGGTCACCGCGCGGGCGTAGGTCTCCTGGGTGAGGTCGTCGGCGAGCCCCGTGTCGGCCAGGTGGGCGACGAACCGCCAGACGTCGGCCTGGGTCGCGCGGACCCATTCCTCGAACGCCCGGTGGTCGCCGCGCGCGGCGGCGAGGGCGAGCGCGGTGATCCGCTCGTCGTCACGATCCCGGCTGGAGTTCACGAGACGACACCGTAACCCACACCGGCGGGAACTCGACGCGGCAACCGCGCGACTATGTAGGGGTGAACTGCTCCGACTTCCGTGAAGCGCTCTCGGCGAGGATCGACGGCGAGGCTGGTCCGCTGCCGGATCCGGTCGTCGACCGCCACCTCGGCGGCTGCCCGGACTGCCTGGCCTGGCAGGACAACGCGGTCCGGCTCCGGCGTCTGATGATGGTGCGCCAAGCACCCGCAGTGCCGGACCTGACCGAGCGCATTCTCACCGAGGTCCCGGCGCCGTCGGGGCAGCGCTGGGGCCTGCGGATCGCCCTCGCGCTGGTCGCGCTCGTCCAGTGCGGCCTCGGGCTCGCCGAACTGTTGGGCACCGACGTGGGCCACGCCGGGCACGGCGGCATGATGGCCATGGCCGTGCACCTGGGCAACGAGAGCGCGGCCTGGAACTTCGCCATCGGGCTCGGCCTGCTGTGGGCGGCGGCGCGGCCCGCGACCGCCACCGGCTTGCTGCCGGCGCTGACCGGCTTCATCGTGGTCCTCGGCGTGACGTCGGGCATCGATCTCGCAGACGGCCGCGTGACCGTGGGCCGGGTGCTCTCGCACGGGCTGGTGGTGGCCGGGGTCGGGTTGCTGTACGCCGTCCGGCAGCAGCACCGCCGGACACCGGTACCGGGTCCGAGCACGCACGGGGAAACCACCACCCACGACGACGTCCGGCTGCCCGGCCCGGCCCCGGTCCGAGGCGAACGCGGCCCGCGGCGCCGGTTCCCGCATCTCCCGGCGAGCCGCCGCGCAGCCTGACCCGCCACGGCACGGGTCAGTGATCGGGATCGGTGTCCTCGCCGACGGCGGGATCGATACTGGCGAAGCCGCGCAGCCGCAGGCTGTTCGAGACGACCAGCACGGATGACAGCGACATCGCCGCACCCGCGATGAGCGGGTTGAGCAGTCCGAACGCGGCGACGGGGATTGCGGCGAGGTTGTAGCCGAACGCCCAGGCGAGGTTCCCGCGGATCGTGCCGAGTGTCCGGTGCGCCAGCCGCAGCGCGTCCGGCACGACCCGCAGGTCGTCGCGCACGAGGATGAGGTCGGCCGCGCGCAGCGCGATGTCGGTGCCGGTGGCGATGCCCAGCCCCAGGTCCGCGGTCGCGAGGGCGGGTGCGTCGTTGATGCCGTCACCGACCATCGCCACCCGGTGCCCGCCGGCCCGCAGCCGCTCGATCACGGATGCCTTCTCCGTCGGCAGCACTCCGGCTCGCACGTCGCCGATCCCGACCTCGGCCGCCACGGCCCTCGCCGTCACGTCGTTGTCGCCGGTGAGCAGCACGGTACGCAGCCCCATCTCGTGCAACGCGCGCACGGCTTCGGCCGCCGACGGCTTGACCTCGTCGCGCACCACCAGCAGCCCGGCCACCTCGGCGGCGCACGCGGCCAGGACGACCGTGCTGCCGAGAGCTTCCGCGGCGGCGACCTCCGCCGCGACCGCGGGCGGCACGTCGACGCCGTTCTCCACCAGCAGCCGCGCACGGCCCACGAGCACGGGCACGCCGTCGACGACCCCGGACGCCCCCAGACCCGGCAGGGCCACGAAGTCGGTGACCTCGGGCGGAGCATCGAGCGCCGCCCGGGCGACCACCGCGGCGGCGATGGGGTGCTCCGACGCGGCCTCCACGGCCGCGGCCACCCGGAGCACCTCGTGCTCGGTTCGGCTGGCCAGCGGGCGGACCTCAGTCACGGTCATCCGCCCGCTGGTGACGGTGCCGGTCTTGTCGAGGACCACCGTGTCGACGCGGCGACTGGCCTCGAGGGCGTCCGGGCCCTTCACGAGGATCCCCAGCTGCGCGCCGCGCCCGACGCCCACCATCAGCGCGGTCGGCGTGGCCAGCCCGAGCGCGCACGGGCAGGCGATGATCAGGACCGACACCGCCGCGCCGAACCCGGCCCTGGCCGGCTGACCGGCCAGCAACCACGCGGACAGGGTCGCAGCGGCAATCCCCAGCACGACCGGCACGAACACCGCGCAAATCAGGTCGACCAGCCGCTGCACGGCGGCCTTGCGTTCCTGCGCCCGCTCGGCCAGCGCGCTCATCTGCGCCAGCTGGGTGTTCGCCCCGACCTCGTTGGCACGCACGACGAGCCGGCCGCTGCGGTTGATGCTGCCGCCGATCACCCGCGTTCCGGGGGCGACCTCGATCGGGACCGGCTCACCGGTCACCGCCGCGACATCCACAGTCGACATGCCGAGGACGACCTCGCCGTCAGCGGCGATCTTCTCCCCCGGCCGGGCCACGAACTCGTCACCCCGCGCCAGGTGGGCCACCGCCACGGTGACCTCCGCACCATCGCGGAGCACCCGGACGTCCTTGGCCGCCAACGCGTCCAGGGCGCGCAGCAGGTCACCCGCGGCGCGCCGCGCGCGGGTTTCGAAGTAGCGCCCGGCGAGCAGGAAGGTCGTCACACCGGCAGCGACGTCCAGGTACACCGAGTCCGCCCCGGCCGCCGTCGTCCCGAACCCCAGCCAGTACCCGGCCGCGCCCGAACCACCGAAGAGCACCGACCACGCCGACCAGCCGTAGCTGGCGAACACCCCGAGCGACACCAGACTGTCCATACTGGACGAGCCGTGCCGCAGGTTCCGCCACGCCGCCCGGTGGAACGGTGCCGCCGCCCAGAACACGACCGGTGTCGCCAGCACGAGACACAGCAGCTCCCAGAACGGGAACCGCAGCGACGGCACCAAAGCCAGGGCGATCGAGAGGTTGCCGAGCGGAATCGAGAGCAGCATCGCCACCCCGAGCCGGCGGCGCAGGTCGCGGACGCGCGCGGCGTGTGCGTCCTGCTGCCGCGCATCGTGGGCGGCACCTCGGCGGATCTCGGCGGTGTACCCGGCGGCGGCGACAGCGGAGGTCAGCGCTTCGGGGTCGAACTCGGGTGGGCAGCGGACGGTGGCGCGTTCGGTCGCGTAGTTCACCGTCGCGCGAACGCCGTCCAGCTTGTTGAGCTTGCGCTCCACTCGCGCCGCGCAGGCGGCGCACGTCATGCCGCCCACCGCGAGTTCGACGCTCTGCGCGGTGGGGGCGATCGTCTCGGACGACATGGTTCTCCGGGGTCTGCGGCTGCTGTCGGAAGTCGGTGGCAGCGACAGCGCGTGACCGCGACCGAGAATACGCACGTCCGTCGCCTGGTCATCCTCGCGGGGGCTGTCACCACTTCGGAGGACGCGGGAACCAGTCCGAACCCGCGTCCGACTACTGGACCGGTGGCAGTGACCGACGTGCCCTCACGAGCCGAGGAGAACGACCATGACCGAGAATTCCTCCTTACGTCACATCGCGACGTTCTGCGGGCAGTGCAACTGCGGCTGTCCCGAGCTGTACGTGGCCGAGGACGCTCCCGCCGAGCGCGGGATCGTCATCACCGACGACTTCGGCCAGAAGATCGAAATGAGCGTCGAGCAGCTGGAAGTCCTGGTCGCCGACATCAAGACCGGTGTGCTCGACACGCTCCTGTCCCCGGCCTGAGTCACAGCATCGCCAGCAGCATCAGGGTGGTGCCGAGGCCCATCAGGCCGTCGGCACCCCACCCGGCCGTCCGCACGGACGGCCGGGCGACGCGCACGCCGTCGATCGCCCTGGCCAGGAACGCGATCCCGGCCAGGCCGAACACCGCCGCGAGAACCAGTGCGACGATCAGCACGTCGGCCGGCGTACTACCGGCTGTCGACGTCATGGCCGTGGAACCGCCGTGGTGCCCGGACATGTCCATCGTCCCCGAGCCGCTCGCCATGGCGCTGGGCATGGCGAACACCATCCACGCCATCGCGGCCATCATCACGGCGTGGTAGCCGGACTGCCACCGGCTGCAGTGCACCGCCGCGCCCCGCACGGTGACCACGGCGAACCACATCGCGGCGCAGGCGAACAGGACCAGCTGCGGCACCCGGGCGACGCTCATCGTCGCCGGCCAGGCCATGGCGATCATCGCCGCGCACATCGCCGCGTGCAGCACGTCGGCGATCCGGCTCATCAGCGGTCCCTGCCGGACACAGCGGTAGAGGCAGAACGCGCCGGCCGCCGCGAACACGGCCGTGAGAATCCAGCGCAGTCCGGTCGGTTCGATCACGCCTGGACCTCCTGACGGCGGATGCCGACGATCAGGTCTGCGACGAGGAAAGCCAGCAGGGACAACCCGAACACCGGCAGGTAGTAGCCCACCACGGCGGTGACCACCAGGACCGGGGCGAGCACCCGGCCGGGAATCCGCCGCCACGCTCCACGTGCCGGTGGCCGTCCGACGCGGCCCCCGCCACGGGTGGGCCGGCGCAGCCACCACATCCGGTAACCCCACACGATCACGCACACCAGCGCGACCGCCAGCGCAGTGAGCACGATCTGGTTCGCGACACCGAACAACAGGCCCATGTGCGCGTCGATGCCCCATCGGCTCAGCTTCGCCGCCAGGGAGTAGTCGGCGAACCGGAGCGTGTCGGTGATCTGCGCCGTGGCCGGATCGACGGCCATCGAGTCCGCCTTCGTCGGCCAGCTCCGGCCGATCTGCGCCACCACATAAGCCTTGCCGGGCTTGGCGGGCGGGCGGATCTCCACCGGGCCGGACAGGCCGGCCTGCCGCGTCGCCGCCCGGACCGCGTCCAGCCCGGCTTCGCCCTGAGGTGCCGCGGCCGGCAACGCGGTCGACACCGACGGTGTCGTCCAGTCCAGCTCCGCCCGCAGCTCACTGACGCTTGCGCCCGCGTGCTCGGACCACGTGAGCCCGGTCGCGGACAGGAACAGCAGTCCCGCCGCGATCACCAGCCCGGTCGTGCGATGCCATGACAACAGCCGGCCACGCGCACTGCGGGACGCGTTCCGCTTCCGGCTGCCGATCCACAGCGCGATCCCGGCCAATACGACGATCCACAGCCAGCTCGCCGCGAGTTCGCTGTACAAACGACCGAAATCGCCGAGCTGCAGGCTGCTGTGCAGGGTGTCGATCCACCCGCGCACCGGCATCGCCTGGCTCGAGCCGTAAGTCTCCAGCTGCCCGCGGATCTCCCCGGTGTGCGGATCGACGAACACGGTGTGGTGATAGCTGGGTTCGAGGCCAGGCCGATCGAAGATGACCTGCGTCGTGTCGGTCGCGCTCGGCCCCGGTCGGACGCCTGTGACGGTTCCGTCCGGGACCGCAGCCTTCGCGATCGCGGTCTGCTCGTCCAGCGAGACGACCCCGGGCGCGGCCGGGACGTGCAGTTCACGGTCGTAGACCGCCTGCTCGAGCTGTGGGGTCCAGATGTAGGCCAGCCCGGTCACGGCGGCGGCGAGGAGGAACGGGCCGACGAACACCCCGGCGTAGAAATGCAGGCGCACCAGCAACGGGCGCACCGCGGCCCAGGTGAATCGGGGCTGCGCCGGTGCCTCGGCCGCGTGCTCTTCATTCTGGTCGACGGACATCGAGCTCCTTTCGCCTGCCTCGCCAGCAAGAGTCGGGCACCGGCCACTTCGAGTTCCCGGCGATTTCGGTGGCGCGGCTCACCCTGCGCGATGCGTCGTCGTGTCCTGGAGGGACGCCGTGACGAAATGGGGACGTCCCGTCAACGGGTGCGGGACCACCGCGCTGAGAACTCCGAAGACTTCCGCGACCCGCTCGGCCACCAGCACCTCCTCCGCCGGCCCCGACGCGACCACCGCGCCGCCGTGCACCAGCACCAGCCGGTCGCAGTACGTCGTCGCGTGGTCGAGGTCGTGCAGCGCCGCGACCGTCGTGAGCCCCAGTTCCCGCACGAGGTCCAGCAATTCGTGCTGGGCGCCGATGTCGAGGTGGTTGCTCGGCTCGTCCAGCAGCAGCACCGGCGCCTCCTGCGTCAGCGCTCTCGCCACCAGGACGCGCTGGCGCTCGCCGCCGGACAGCGTGGCGAAGACCCGCTCGGCCGCCCAGCCCATCCGGACCCGGGCCAGCGCGTTCTCCACGATCGCCCGGTCGGCCTCGGTTTCCCGTTCCAGCAAGCGTTTGTGCGGGCTCCGGCCCATCGCGACGATCTCCAGGACCGAATAGTCGTTGTCGAGATCGTGGTCCTGCGCGACCACCGCCGTCCGCCGCCCCGCCTCACGCGCGCTCGACCGCCACACATCATCCTGTCCTATGTAGACGGCTCCCGCGGTCGGCTTCAGCGCCCGGTAGACACACCGCAGCAGGGTGCTCTTGCCCGAGCCGTTGGGTCCGATGACACCGGTGATCGTGCCCGGCTCCGCGACCAGGCCGACCCGGTCCAGGATGGTGGTGTCGTCGATCCGCACCGACACGCCGTCGACCAGCACCCTCATCGCCATGCCCGCTTTCGGTTGCGTAGCAGTACCAGGAAGAACGGTGCACCCAAGGCGGCGGTGAAGATGCCGATCGGCATCTCGTTCGGCCGGTCGATCGTGCGGGTGACCAGGTCGACGAGCACCAGGAACACCGCACCTGCCAGGAGCGACACCGGGAAGACCTTGCGGTGGTCGGGCCCGACCACCAGCCGCACGGCGTGCGGCACGATCAGCCCGACGAACCCGATCCCGCCCGCGACGCCGACCACGGTCGCGGTCAGCAGGGACGCGGCGACCAGCAGCAGGATCCGCAGCCGGTGCACGTCGACCCCCAGCCCGGCCGCGGTGTCGTCGCCAACCGACAACGCGTTCATCGACCGCCCCTGCGTCAGCAGCCAGCACACGACGAGTGCGATCGCCGCGGCCGGGACACCGAGATCAGCCCAGGTGCCGCCGGACACCGAGCCCAGCAGCCAGAACATCACCTGTCGCAGCTCGGTGGGCGTGGCCTGCAGCTGGACGTAGCTGGTCGCCGCCGACGCCAGGGAGGCGATCGCCACCCCGGCCAGCACCAGGCTGCTGCCGAGCAGCCGCCCGCCGCGCTGGGCCATCGCGAACACGACCGCGAGGCTGATCAGTGACCCGGCGAACGCCGCGCCCGTCACCCCCAGCCCGGCCACCAGCGCGCCGCCGGTCGTCATGGCGATGACCGCGCCCAGCGACGCCCCCGCCGACACCCCGAACAGGTACGGGTCGGCCAGCGGGTTGCGCACCAGCGTCTGCAGGCAGACCCCGGCCAGGCTCAGCCCGCTGCCCGCGAGCGCGGCCAGCAGCACCCGCGGCGTCCGGAACTGCCAGACGATCTGATCCCTCAGCGAGTCCAATCCCACCGTGTCGCCGGCGACATGCGCCCAGACCACGGAGACGACCTGCCCCACCGGCACGTCCACCGTGCCGATGCCGATCGCGAACGCCACCGAGGCAAGCAACGCCACTGCCAATCCGGCTGTCAGCAGCACGAATCCCGGCCCGGAGACCAGGTGCGGGCTACGCGCGGCCGTGCGCTGCATCAGCGATCTTCTCCACGGCGAACGTGTTGAGCGGTCCCAGGTAGAAGCCGTCGGAGACCGACGTGTACGTCTTCGTCTTCGACGCCGCCCACTGCGGGAACTTCTTGAACAGGTCGGCGGCGAGCACGTCGGCGTTCTCCGTCGGCTGGAACAGCCCGACCACCAGCACATCGACCTCGGCTGAGGCCAGCGCTTCGGCGTTGATCTCCGCCAGCTCCGCGTTGGTCTTGCCGGCGAACGCGTTCTTGCCGCCCGCTCTCGCGACGAGGTCGTCGGAGAGGCCGCCGCCGAAGACCGCGGGTAGCCCGTTGCTGTTCATCATCGACATGCCCGGATAGACGACCAGCACGTTCTTCGCCGGCTTGCCCGCGACCCGCTGCTGGATTGCCTGGATCTTCGCCCGCGCCTGGTTCACGAAGTCCGCGGCACGCTGCTGGACGTCGAAGATCTTCCCGAGTTGCAGCATCAGCTCGAACGACGACTCGACCGACTGCTCCTTGTACCGCTGCTGATCCGGCGGGCTCGCCGACGGATCACCGAAAGCGCAGTTGACCGGTGTGACAAAACTCCTGATGCCGGCCTGGGCGAGCTGGTCGCGAGTGACCGAGCCGATCTTCTCGTCGAACCCGCCTGCCCACGTCGAGATCACCAGATCCGGCTGCAACGCCAGCACCTGTTCCCGCGGGACTTCGAAGTTCTGGTTGAGCGTCAGCCCGCCGCGCGGTACGGCCTGCACCTTCGCCACCATCGCCGGGTCGTCGGACACCCCGTAGGACTGGCTGTTGGCCAGGATCCGGTCCTGGATTCCGAGCGCGATGAAGCCTTCCACCTCGGCGACCGACGTGCCGTTGAGCAGCACCACCCGGCTCGGCGGCTTGTCGAACCTCACTTCGCGGCCGCAGTTTTCGACGGTCAGTGGGTAAGTGGTCGGCGCGGCGGTCGCCGATTGGCCGATCGTGGCCGACGAGGCGGGCGTCGCGGCGGAGCCGGCCTGGCCGCACGCGGACAGTGTCCCGGCAAGCACCGCAGCGATGAGGGCGACCCGGCGGGGAGAGGGGTAGTTGCTCACTGCCCAGTAGTCGAATCAAAACGGCCGCCGGTTCCCGGTGGACCGTACTCGGCCAAAACCTCCGGTGGCTCAAACGTCTTGCCAGGGACCGCACACGTGGGGAATGGTCGGATGGTGCACGGACTTCGCCCCCGCCTGGTCGTCCCCGGCGAGAGCTACCACGAGTCGTTCTTCGCCGCCTTGCGCGAGTACCACGAGGAGGGCCTGTACCCCGAGCTCCGGCCGGCCGATATCGCCGAACCGCAGGCGTTCCGGCGCTGGCTCGAGCACCTGCGCTGGGCCGGCCTTCTGGGGGCGGCAGACGATCCGCGCAACCGGACGCCCCACCGCGTCTACTGGTGGGTCGAGGGAACCCGCTTCCTCGGACGAGCCCGGCTCAGTCTCCGGCTCACCGAAGAACTGACCCAGTTCGGCGGCCACATCGGGTACGACATCCGGCCGACCGCGCGAGGTCAGGGACATGCGACCGCGCTGCTGCAAGCCGTCCTGGGTACCGCCCGGGAGGCGGGCGTGGACCGCGCCCTGCTGACCTGCGCGCCGGACAACCACGCCTCGCGGCGCGTGATCGAACGCAACGGGGGCGCGCTCACGGACACCAGCCCCGCCGGACGGCTGCGCTACTGGTGCCCGACCGGGTAGCTACCCGGCGCAGTCAATACTCGTAGACGTCCGGCGGCGCTGGTACTTCCCGGACGGAACGGATCCGCAGCGCCGGGGTGTACCCGTTCGCCTTGGTCGCGGTGTTCGGGACCACGGTGCCGGTGACCGTGAGCCATTGGTCGTCGCGCCAGGCGGGCAGCCGGTCACCGGCGAGCAGTGCGTGGACCGGGAACGTGTCGGCCGCGCAGCAGCCCATGACGATCCTGGTCAGGTAGGGCTTCCTGCTGGCGCTGTGGACGACGAACCCGGTCAGCTCGACGACCCGGCCGTCCAGCGTGCCGGCGCTGTCCCAGCCCGCCCGGGTGACCACCTCGTCGAGCTTCAGCCGGACCGGGTCCCCGGGCGGCAGCGGCGCGAACGGCACCTTGGCGGTGCCGTCGGCGACCGGTCCCGCGACCGTCCGGGGGCCGCTGCGGTTCACCGCGTCCGCCCCCAACGCAGGCGGCGCGACCAAGAAGATCGCCAAGACCGGCAGGAGCAGCAGCCACGTGCTGCGCGTGCGGTGGTCGTGGTCCGTGGTTGCGCCGCGGCCCCTGATGTCCGTGACGATCGCCACGGCCGCCAGCACCACTGCGACAGCACCCGCGCCGATCAGCCACGGTGCCATGCCCGGCTTCACGTAGCGGAGGTAGGTGCCGTCGAACGTGATCTTGAGCAGGGCGCCGCCGACCAGGAGCAGCAGGATGTTCTGCGCTTCACGCCGCACGCAACGACCTCTCCGCCGGCGTCACCGTGTCGCCGTGGGCCAGCGGTCGTGTTCGCGGTCGATGACGTACTCGTGCCGATGCTGCCACAGGCCGTCGTCGACCTGGATGGCGTCGGTCAGGTGTGCCGGGTCGGTGGTGTCGTCGTGGGTGTGCTCGAGGACGTCGTGGTCGGCTCGCGGCCAGGCTCGGACGGCGACGACGGCGCCGAGGAGCCCGAGCCCGGCGAGCACGATCCACGTCGTGCTGAAGCCCGCCTCGGTGGCGAGCCAGCCGGCGATCGGGTACGCCAGCAGCCAGCACGCGTGCGATAGGGAGAACTGGGCGGCGAACACCGCCGGCCGGTCCGCTGAGGCACTCGAGCGCCGCAGCACCCGGCCCACCGGCGTCAGGACAAGGCCGGTGCCGAGCCCGACGGTGGCCCACACCGCCAGCGCGGCGAACCAGCTACCGCCGTCCACTGTGGACAGTCCGATGGCTCCGGCGATCCCGGCCAGCAGCACGGCCGCCCCGGTGAGCGTCACCGTGCGTTCGCGGACCCGGTCGAGCACGCGCGGGAGCAGCAGAGCGACCAGCATCGTGCCGACGCCGTTGGCCGCGAGCAGCAGCGCGACGTCCGCCTGGCCACGGCCGAGCGCGTCACGGACGTAGTTCACGGTGTTGACCATGACCACCGAACCGACCGCGGCGACCACGAGATTGAGGCCCATGACCCCACGCAGCCGCGGCGTCGCCGCGTAGATCCGCGCCCCGGCCAGGGTGCGGTCCCACACCCCGCCGCGGTGGCTGCGGACCGCGTCCGGGATCCGGGTCGTCAGCACCAGCGCAGCCGAAGTGAGGAAGCCCACCGAGGTGCCGGTGAACAGCCAGTGGAAGCTGACGAGGGTGAGCACCGCGGCCGCGAGGACGGGGCTCAGCAGGCTCTCCATCGTCGAGGCGAGCTGCGAGGCCGACAGCGCGCGGGTGTAGTCCCGTTCGTCGGGCAGGATGTCGGGCAGTACCGCCTGGAAGGTCGGGGTGAACGCGGCGGACGCCGACTGGAGCACGACGATCAGGGCGTAGATCTGCCAGACCTGGTCCACGAACGGCAACGCCAGCACGACCAGTGCCCGCACGAGATCCAGGCAGACCAGCATCACTCGGCGCGGCACGCGGTCGGCGTAGGCACCGGCAAGGGGGGCCACCGTCACGTAGGTGACCATTTTGATCGCCAACGCGGTCCCCAGCACCGCACCGGCGTCGGCCCCGGCGAGGTCGTAGGCCAGCAGGCCGAGCGCGACCGTGGTCAGCCCGGTGCCGAACAGCGCCACGAGCTGGGCGGTGAACAGGTGCCGGTAGTCCCGATGACGGAACAAGGACAAGACCACGCGAAACTCCTGACTGACGACGAGTACCCCTCCATGATAGGTGCACATGTACGCACACGACGAGTCTGGTGAGCAATGGGCTCAGCTTCCGCCCGCTGACCAGCTCGAAACCGCCGCCACCGCTCTTCGGATGCTGGCGGAACCGGGCCGGCTGCGGATGCTCTGGCTGCTCAGCGGCGACGAGTACGACGTCGCGTCCCTGGCCGCCGCCGTCGGGATCGCCCGTCCGGCGGTCTCGCAGCACTTGGCCAAGCTCCGGCTCGCCGGGTTGGTGAGCTTGCGGCGCGACGGCCGTCACACCTTCTACCGGGCCCGCGGCGGCCACGTCCGCCGCCTGCTGGCCGAGGTCATGAACGCCGCGGACCACCACATCCACGGCATCCCGGACCACGATTGAGCCCGTGGCTCACCAGGCCTTGGCCCCACGGAGGAACAGCATGTGCTCGATGACGCCCACCTCGTCGGTTTGCGAGGCGACGATGCTGCGGGCGAGCGCGCGCACAGCGGGGACGCCCGTCCGGTCGAACGCATATTGCGCCATCGGGAGGCCACCCTGGTGGTGCCGGCGCATCAGCTGGAGGAAGTAGACGTCCATCTCGCGCCCGGACAGCGAACGCAGCCGCGCGAGCTCCTGCTCGGTCGCCATCCCGGGCATGGTCGCGACGCCGTCGAAGCCGGCGGCACCGCCGTGGTTGTGGCCGTCGTCCGGCATCCAGGTCATGTACCGGCCCGCCGGTTGCGACGGCCGGTCCCACGCGGCCAGCCAGCCCTGCATCCGGCCGATTTGCTCGGTCTGTCCCCGCTCCACGTCGAAGGCGAGCTGCCGGACCGCCCCATCGGTGGTGCGGTCGCGTGCCCAGCTGCCCATCGTGACGGCTTGCCGGTGATGCACCGTCATGTCCTGCGCGAACCCGACCTCGATGCCGCCCGGCTCGGCCACCGCGTCCGGCGCGGACACCGAGGACTGCAGCAGCACCCCGATGGCGGCGCCGAGCAGCAGCACGACGACGACCGCAGCCGCCTTGACCGCGGCGGGAACTCGCCGCAAATCCATCACCGTGCTCCGTCCGGAAGTCCGCGTTGCACTCCTCGTGTTCGCGGCCGTGGCGCGTGACCGTACCGGAAGCGTGACTGCGAGCGGGAAACACACCAGGTGAAGCGCTGGTTGGTGGACAATGCGTACGCGTCCGGACACTGGACAGCCGGACACGCTTTGTGGTTACGCTGGATTCCGTGAAGCGTCCTGCACGCCGCCTGCCGGCCACGGTCCGCGTCGTCCGCGGCGTGGTGCTCGGCGGGGCGACCGCCGCGCTCGGGGTGTCCGCGCACGTGCTGGGTGGCGGCGAGCTTCCCGACACTGAGCTCACGTTCCTGGTCGCCGGCTTGGTCAGCTGGGCCGGCACGGCCTACGCCGATCGCCGTCGCGGCGCCGTCACCACGATCGCCGCCCTGGCACTGGGCCAGCTTCTGCTCCACATCGTGCTTGTCCTGCCACGGGGCCTGCTCGCCCCGCACACCGCCGACGACCTCGTCGGCGGCAACGCCGGACTGATGATTGGCGGCCACATCGGCGCGGTCCTGATCGTCGGGCTGCTGCTCGCGCACGCCGACGCCGCGGTCCTGGCAGTCTGCAACGTCGTCATCACCACGCTCCGCCGGGTACTGCTGCCCTCGCCGGTGCGAGCGCCACTGTGGGTCGCCGTGCCGAGCCCTCGGGCCTCGGACACCGCGACCGAGGTGCTCCTGCGGCGCACCCGGGCTCGTCGCGGCCCGCCGCTCGCGGTCTGAGCTCCCCGCCCACCCGCTCGCCTCGACGACAGCGAAGAGGTTCCTTGTCATGCCCGAAAATCTCACCCTGCACGCGGCCGTGCGAAGAGCCAAGAAGCTTGCGCGCGGCGCCGAGGACTTCACACAGCGCGCGCTCGCGACGATCGGCGCCAAACAGCCGGAGACGCGGATCTCCGCCGACGCCCAGGCCTACTGGCGTCAACCCTCCGGAGACCGGTGGCAGGGCAACTCCCACTGGAAGGACGCAGCGGTCTTCGACGGCGGAGACCTGTGGTCGCGCATCGGCGCCGAGCACCTGGACCTGTTCGACGCCGGAGCCCGCATGGCCGGATTCACCCGGCCGTGGAAGCGGGTTCTCGAATGGGGCTGCGGCGGCGGCGCGAACGCCGTGCACTTCGCGCCGCGCGCGGACGAGTTCATCGGAGTCGACATCTCGCCGGAGACCCTTCGGGAGTGCGAAAAGCAGGTTCGCGCCGCCTGCGACACGCCGTTTCGCGCGATCGAGATCGACGTCGCCGAGCCCGAGGCCGCGATCCCTCAGGTCGAAGGCCGGTGCGACGTCTTCGTGTCCTTCTACGTCTTCGAGCTGATCCCCTCGCCGGAGTACGGCGAGCGGCTGCTGCGGATCGCGAGCGAAGTTCTTGCCCCGGGCGGCCTGGCGCTGATCCAGATCAAGTACGACGCCGGCCACTGGCGGACCAAGCCACGGCGCCGCGCCTACCGCTCCGGGCTCGCCGAAATGACCACCTACCCCATCGACGAGTTCTGGCAGCTCGCCGAACGGTGCGGCCTCACCCCACGGGCGATCCACCTCGTCCCGAAGAACGAACTCGACGAACGTTACGCCTACTTCTTCCTCAGCAAGCCCGAGTGACGACGTGCGCTCGCGCTTGCGGCCCACCTTGGTAACGAAAAGATAACGGCCGGATCGCGTTTTGAACCGTTCGTGACGGCTGTCCGTTTCAGCCTACGTCGGGACCAGCGACCGGAGATCCGGACCTCCGGCCGCTCCCCCGGGTCCCGCGCGTCCGGACCGGACGTGTCAATGGTTGCTACCCGGGCCGCGCTTAACCTTGCTGCGCCCGGGAAGACCGAACGAGGTGAACAACTTTATGCCCCGAAACCCCGCCACGGGCCGACACCGCATCACCCGCCGCACCAAGATCGCGACGGCCGGCATCAGCCTCGCCCTCGCAGCAGGCGCCCTGGTTGTCGCGACGACGACCGGCGGCACCGACACCGCCAGAGCGTCCGAAGTGGACAAGTCGTTCTTCATCGACATCACCAAGGTGCCCCGAGGCACGAACGTCAACCAAGCACTGCAGCGTCAAGGCGCCCGCGGAACCTTCACGGTGGACTGCGGCCGCAACGAGAACCAGCACTTCAACCCGGACAACTTCATCGCCCAGCCCGGCGTCCGCAACGGCGCCGAGCACCTGCACGACTACGTCGGCAACCTCTCCACCAACGCCGACTCGAACAACAAGAGCCTCGCCAAGGCCGGCACCACCTGCAAGAACGGCGACAAGTCGGCCTACTTCTGGCCGGTCGTCCGCATCGACACCGAGGAGGACGAGGAGAACCCGCCCGCCAAGGACGTTTCGGCCGATCGCGAGCAGGCCAAGCAGGACAAGGCGGCCGCGCAGGTCGACTGCCCGGACGTCGCCAGCAAGCTCGCCGATGTCCCCGACCAGGCGGCCAACGAGGTCGAGCGCAACCTCGACCTCCTCGACAACCAGGTCAAGGAAGCCAACACGCGGATCGCCGGCGGCGATCTGAAATCCGACCAGGACATCCAGAACGCCGTCGTCGGCCCACTCAAGGACAAGCGCAAAGCCACCCTCGACCGCATCGCCATCGCCATCGGCCGGACCGGAGCGAAGCCGGCCGACCTCGGCGGCCTCGCGGCCTGCGCCCTGAAGAAGAACGGCCAGGGCGGCGTCGACAACGGCGGCGGCAACAGTAACGGCAAGCCTGCCGAACTGCCCGGCGTCAACGACAAGAACGAGATCGGCGACAACGAAGGCGAAATCCAGCGCGTCGAACGCGCCGACCTGACCTTCACCAGCGGCGGCGCACGGCAGGTCGTGGCCATGCCGCAGTTCCTCCGGATCCTCTACGGCGACGCCAAGCAGAGCACCAACGGCCCGGCCAACGCCCGGCCGAGCTGGACGTGCAGCGGCTTCGAAGACCGGCTCACCGACAAGTACCCCATCTGCCCCGAAGGCAGCAAGGTCAAGCGCATCCACGCCTTCCCGAACTGCTGGGACGGCAAGAACATCGACAGCGCCAACCACCGCACCCACATCGTGTTCTCCGACCAGCAAGGCCGCTGCCCGCAGGGCTTCAAGAACGTCCCCCAGCTGCGGATCACGCTCACCTACAACATCCCACGGGACGTCCAGGTCAACGGCCAGTACAAAGTGGACGCATTCGCTCAGGAGAAGCACAACCCGCGCTCGGACCACGACGACTTCGCCAACGTCATGGGCCAGCGCCTGATGAACCAGGTCGTCAAGTGCATCAACAGCGGCAAACGCTGCTCGCAGTGACACCCTCGCGTGGGCCCGCGAAACCGCGGGCCCACGCGACTTGTCAGGTTCGCTCGAGACGCCCCCAAACCCGAACGCTCGACCAGAACCGGCAAGAAGCCGGAGGACAGGTACAGCGGCCTCGCCCGAAGCAGGAACCGCAGCGGCGTCCCAGGTGACCGCCCTGGGCTTGCGGACCCAATAGTCCGCCATCACGTACTCGGCATCGCCGCCCAGGCCGGGTAAGGACGCGGCGACTTCGTCACCCGGCGCGACATCGGTCACCTGTCGTCGATATCGGGATCAGTCAGGTCCATGCCGGTATCAGACGGTCCTTGTTGTAGAGAACCCCGGCGCCGGGACTCGTACCCGACGCTAGGGTGTCCATCATGGAGTCCGGCGCCGAAAGCACACGCCGTCAGCCGACCGCCCGGTTCGATGTCGAAACCGTCGCCACCGTCGCCGCGACACTGAGTGCGCTCGCCAGTCCGAGCCGTCTGCTGATCCTCGCTCAACTGCGGCACGGGCCACTGACGGTGACGACCTTGGCCCAGACGATCGGAAAACCTCAACCGTCCACGTCCCAGCACCTGGGCCTCCTGCGAGCTGCCGGGCTGGTGTCCAGCACCCGGCGCGGCCGCGCCGTGATCTACAGTCTCGTCGGTGACCATGTGATCGAACTCCTCGACGAAGTCGTTCATTACAGCGAACGCGTCCGAGCAAGCATGCCCCCGGGGCAGGACCTGTCCGACCGTCCGATTCACCGGAACCGGCTTGATGACTCGCAGCCGGTCCGCCGAGTCCTGCGACGAAAGTAGGAGGGGGTCACCGCGCTCGGCCCGACGAAAGTCGGAGGCGGTTCACGACGAAAGTCGGGCGCGGTCATCAACCGTTTTGTCCTGTTCGTGAGCGAACAGGACAACATAACCGATTGATCCGCGGGCCATTCGGCGGAACAACCACCGGGGCGAACGGCATCGATTACGTCACCGGCGTCAGTACGGGGCCGCCGGGAGCCCGGGGACTGTATAAACAGGACACCCATGGGGATCCCTGTCCACCGCAACACCTCTCCAGGAGTGATCCATGCGTCGTTCACCCCGAAGAGTCCTCGCCATAGCCGGTTTCGCGGCCCTGGCCTTGACCACCCCCGCATTCCCCGCCACCGCGGCCGCAGTCCATCCGACCGCGCGCGTCTGCGCACAGACCGCGAAACCCGGCATGGCAACGTGTTTCGCCGAACGACAGACCGACACCATGCGAGCCGCGCTCGCCCCGAACGCCCTCCCGAGCGGGTTCGGGCCCTCCGGACTGCGCTCCGCGTACAACCTGACCGCGAGTGGCAGCGCCTCGGCGACGGTGGCCATTGTGGACGCCTACGACGACCCGAACGCCGAGTCGGACCTCGCCACCTACCGGTCGACCTACGGCCTGCCGGCCTGCACCACCGCCAACGGGTGCTTCAAGAAGGTCAACCAAAACGGTCAGACCAGCCCGCTCCCGACGGCCGACAGCGGCTGGGCCGGAGAGATCTCCCTCGACGTCGACATGGTCTCGGCCATCTGCCCCAGCTGCCACATTCTGCTCGTCGAGGCGAGCCAGCCGAGCATGGCCGACCTCGGCACCGCGGTGAACACCGCCGTTTCGCTGGGCGCCAAGTACGTCTCCAACAGCTACGGCGGCGGGGAAGACGGCAGCGAACCGAGCTACGACTCCAGCTACTTCCACCACCCCGGCGTCGCCATCACCGCCAGCACTGGCGATTCCGGTTACGGCATCAGGCTACCCGGCCTCCTCGCAATACGTCACCGCCGTCGGCGGGACCTCGCTCACCCAGGGCGGCGGCACCCGCGGCTGGACCGAAACCGCGTGGAGCGGCGCGGGCAGCGGCTGCTCGACCAGTGTGGCGAAGCCGGCGTTCCAGAACGTTACGACGGGATGCAGCAAGCGCGCCAACGCCGACGTCTCCGCGGTCGCCGACCCGCAGACCGGCGTCGCGGTCTACAAGACCTACGGCGGCAGCGGCTGGGCCGTCTACGGCGGCACCAGCGCCTCCGCCCCGATCATCGCCTCGGTCTACGCACTGGCCGGCACCCCTGGCTCCTCCGACACGCCCGGCGGGTATCCCTACTCCCACAGCGGAAACCTCTACGACGTGACCTCCGGCAGCAACGGCAGCTGCTCGGTGACCGTGCAGTGCAAGGCGGGCGCGGGCTGGGACGGCCCGACCGGGCTCGGCACCCCCAAGGGTAGTCGACCAGTTTGGCCAGGCTCCAGGTCGTGAACGGCAACCCCAGCTCGGCGGGTTTGCAGGCGGCGATGCGGCAGATCTGTTCACGGGCGGCCGGCCCGAACTTAGCTGGTCGGCCGCCCCTCCATTTTGGGGACAACGCCGCGAATCCGGAGTCGTTGAACGCGTGGATCACATCCCGCACATACCCCTCGCTCGCGGCGAACATCGCGGCGATCTCGCCCGCGGACCGGCCTTGGGTTGAGGCCAGCACGATCCCGGACCGCCGCAGCCGCACCCGATCATGGGTCGACCTCGTGATCTTGACCAGCCGCTGGGCCTCTTCGGGCTCCAACGACCGCGCGAACACCTCCGGCGCACGTGCCATGACTCACCTCCACCGGCCAGCCTCGCGCTCACCAGCCCGGATGTCCACGCGACACGGTTACCACGTCAACGTTCCTTGATGAGGCACTAGGTTCCGCCGCCACGTTCATCGCTACCACCACGACCGAGCGGATCCGTTGGCGGCGCACCCAGTCCGCGCGATGGGACGACAAACGCCTGACCGCCTACACCGAGTACGCAAACGCCGTGAAACGCTCGGTCCGGCTGTGCCGACGCATCGCCGAGACCAGGAATCTGCTCGACACCGGCTGGCCTGTCGACCTGGACACCGCGTCCGCCGAGCTGGCCGAGGCAGAGACAGAGCGGGCCATGAAATGGGAAACCGTTCTCCTGCTCGGGGATCCCGCCACGATCGCCGCTGCCCGGGCATGGCATGAGCAGGCATGGCAGCTCGAACGCACCCTGGACGAAGACAGCCCCGACAAAGCAGCATTCATCGACGCCTACAAGAACACCATGCGGCTCCGCAACGAGTTCTACGCCCGTGCCCGGGCCGACCTCGACGTTGCCAGCGGCACGCTGCCCGAACTCACCTGGAGCTCGCTGGAGCGGTGGAGCACGGGCCCTGACGGTGCCGAGCTATCGGCCGACCATCCTCGACGCCTGCGGTCCCGCGCAAGTACGCGCCCGGCTCGCCGCCGGTCGAGCACACGGGACGAACTCACGCGCAGCCACGGCCGGCCTCCCGAGTGCACCGGGCCGGCGAGGCGACGCGGCCCGCACGCACCGGGTGGGGCGTGGACGGCGCCGCCCCACCCGTCGGTCCACGGGGTCAGCGGGGGGACTGTCTCAGGATCGGTGTTTCCGGCCCGACACGCCGGGCTGAGGTCCGGCGGGATGGGCACTGTGAGTGATGACATCGGACCTTGTGAGTCCACGCAAGAGTGAGTCCAAGCCGACGCGGGAGCTGTCGCCGGAGCAGGCCGCCGCGGCGGCGATGGTGGCCGAGGCGAAGGCCCGCGGGCTGGCGCTGACCGGGCCGGACGGGTTGCTGAAGCTGTTCACCAAGAACGTGCTGGAAACCGCCCTCAACGAGGAGATGACCGAGCACCTCGGGCACGAGAAGAACCAGGCCGACCCGGACCGGGAGTCGACGAACGTGCGCAACGGCACACGCCCGAAAACGGTGATCTCGGACGCTGCGGGTGAGGTCGGCATCAACGTACCACGGGACCGGGAGAGCACGTTCGAACCGCAGATCGTGAAGAAACGGCAGCGGCGGCTCACCGAAGTGGATGAGATCGTGCTGTCGCTGTATGCGAAGGGAATGACGAGCGGGGATATCTCGGCGCATTTCGCCGAGATCTACGGATCCTCGGTCAGCAAGGAAACGATCTCACGGATCACCGACAAGGTCGTCGCCGAGATGCAGGAATGGTCCAACCGTCCCCTCGACGCGGTGTACGTGGCGGTGTTCATCGACGCTATCTATGTCAAGGTCCGCGACGGCCAGGTCGCCAACCGGCCCGTCTATGCCGCCATCGGCGTCACCATCGACGGTCACAAGGACGTCCTGGGCCTGTGGATGGGCACCGGCGGCGAGGGCGCGAAGTTCTGGATGAGCGTGCTGATCGACCTGAAGAACCGCGGCATCCGGGACGTGTTCTTCCTCGTCTGCGACGGCCTCAAAGGCCTGCCCGAGGTGGTGACGAACGTGTGGCCGCAAACTATTGTGCAGACCTGCATCGTCCACCTCATTCGCAACACGTTCCGGCTCGTGTCCCGCCGGGACTGGGAGGCGGTGAAACGCGACATCAAACCCATCTACACCGCACCCAGCCCGGACGCCGCCGCGGTCGCTCTCGACGAATTTGAGGAGAAATGGGGGGCGAAGCATGGAGCGGTGATTCGTTTGTGGCGCAACGCTTGGAATGAGTTCACGCCGTTCCTTGACTATGACGTCGAGATCCGGACGATGATCTGCTCCACGAACGCGATCGAATCATTGAACGCCCGTTACCGGCGGGCAGTCCGTGCACGAGGGCACTTCCCGACCGAGCAGGCCGCGATGAAGTGCCTGTACCTTGTGACCCGCAGCCTGGACCCGACCGGGACAGGCCGCGCCCGGTGGACGATGCGTTGGAAGCCAGTGATCAACGCGTTCGCCATCACGTTCGGTGACCGCTGGCCGGGAGCCGAAACCTACTGATCAACAACGCCGGAAACACCGATCACGGGATAGACCCCTCGCAGAACACGTCCGCGCGACTCTGGTCTGGTCGAACCGGCTCGCCGTCGCATCGCGAGTCATGAACTGCGCGACCAGACCCGCTGCCCCGTTGTGCTGATGTCACAGCTTGGCGCGGAATTCGGAGGGGACGGCATGGAATCCCGTATCGAGCGGCTGCCGATCAGCGGGTCATGGAAGGTCTCGCCGTCGGCGTTCACCGACGAGCGCGGCAGTGTGCACGAGTACTTCCATAGTGGACAGTTCGCGGCCGCCGCCAGCGTGAGCCTCGCTGTGCGGCAAGCCACCTGTTCGGTGTCGCATCGTTCGGTGCTCCGCGGGATCCGCGTCACCGCGGCGGGAGGGCCGGCGAAGTACGTGACCTGCCTGCGCGGGGCGGTACTGGACGTCATCGTGGACCTGCGTGTCGGGTCGCCGACCTTCGGCCGCTCGCATGCCGAGCGGCTCGACGAGGGCAACCGGAATGCGGTCTACCTCGCACCCGGGCTGGGACACGCATTCCTGGCGCTGTCGGACGACGCGACGCTGCTGTATCTGCTGTCGCAGCCGCACAGCGACGCGCACGAGCGCGCCGTGAACCCGCTTGATCCGGACCTCGCGATCGCCTGGCCGTCCGACATCACTCCCCGGCTCGCGGCCAAGGACGCCAACGCACCCGGGATGTCTGAGGCACGTCAAGCCGGGATTCTTCCCAGCTACCTCTCGTGCCTGCCCCTGCACGGCGCGACCGCTCCGCAGGCCAGCTGACCTCTCCGTTCGCCTTGTTCCGTTCCTGCCCGATTCAAGAGAGGAGATCATCATGCACACAGTTTTCGTCACCGGTGGCGCCGGGTTCATCGGGTCGCATCTGGTCGACCGGCTCGTCGCCTGCGACGACGTGGAGCGGGTCACCGTGCTCGACGCGCTGACCTACGCCGGTGACCGCCGCAACCTCGCCGATGCCGAGACCTCGGGGAAGCTGCGGTTCATTCACGGCGACATCCGCGACCATGATGTTGTGTCCGCGGTCCTGCCCGGGCACGGCTGGGTCGTGCATCTGGCGGCGGAATCGCACGTCGACCGGTCGCTGCGCGACGTCGGCCAATCGGTGCGCACGAACGTCATGGGCACCCAAGCTCTGCTGGACGTAGCGATGCGAACCGGCGTCACCAAGCTGGTGCACGTATCCACCGACGAGGTGTACGGGCCGCTGCCGACCGGATCCGCAGCCGAGGACGCGCCGCTGCTCCCGACCGTGCCGTACGCGGCCAGCAAGGCCTGCAGCGACATCCTCGCGAACTCCTACCACGTCTCCCGCGGTGTCCCGGTGTGCATCACCCGCAGCTCCAACAACTTCGGCCACGCCAGCACCCGGAAAAGCTGATTCCACGCTTCCTCGGCCTGCTCCTGGCCGGAGAGCCGGTGACTGTCCACGGCCGCGGCCGGCACACCCGAAACTGGCTGCACGTCGAGGACAACTGCCGAGCGATCGAACTCGTCCTCCGCCACGGCGTCCCCGGGCAGACCTACAACATCGGCGGCGGCACCGACCTCACCACCCTCGAGCTGACCAAGCTCCTGCTGCACGCCACCGGCCACGGCGCCGACGCGATCACCTACGTGCCCGACCGGCCCGCCAACGACATCCGCTACAGCATGACCTGGGACAAGGTCGCGGCCATCGGCTTCACCCCGCACCGCGACTTCCCGGCCGCGCTGGCGGACACGATCGCGTGGTATCGCGCTCACCCCGAGCGGCTGGACCCGCACGACAGCGCTGCCGCCTCGCGCGCGGGCGCACTGCTGGAGACGACCGCATGGCCGTCGTGACCAGCCCCAGCGGGCCGGCGGCCAATGCGCGCCCGTTCCTGCACGGCAGCGAACTGGCCGCCATCGGACGCGTGCTGGCAGCCGGCCAATACGGTCATGGGGCGGAGACCGAAGCGTTCGAAGCTGAACTTGCCGCGTATCTCGGCGTCGATGACGTCGTAGCGGTCGCCACCGGCACCGCCGCGCTGCACCTGGCCCTCCTGGTCGCTGGGGTCGGGCCCGGCGACGACGTCGTCGTACCGTCGCTGACCTTCTGCGCCAGCGTGCAGGCCATCCTCGCCACCGGCGCTCACCCCCGCTTCGCCGACGTCGACCCCGACACCCTCTGCGCCACCGCCGACCACATCGAGGCCGCCCTGTCACCAGCGACCCGCGTGGTTATGCCCGTGCTCTACGGCGGCCGCGCCGTCGACCTCACCACCATCACGGCACGGCTGGCCGACCGGGACATCGCAGTCGTCGAGGACGCCGCGCACGCCTTCGGCTCCCAGCACCGCGGACACCGGGTGGGGGCGACCGGGGCGCTGACATGCTTCAGTTTCGACGCGATCAAGGCTCTGACCTGCGGCGACGGCGGCGCCATCGTGCCCCGCACGCCCACGGAAGCCGGCTGGTTGCGGCGCGCACGGCTGCTCGGGATCGGCAGTCCTCGCGAAAGGCGGGTCGCAACCGTGTCCTACGCCGTGCATGAGCCGGGATTTCGTTACCACCTCTCGACGCTGCACGCCGCGATCGGACGCGTCCAGCTCGCCCGCTTCGCCGACATCGCCGCCCGCCGCAAGCAGCTGTGGCACCAGTACGCCACCGCCCTGACCGACATCCCGATTGCCGCTTTGGTTGACCTGGACGTGGTGAACACCGTGCCGTTCAACTGCGTCGTCCGCGTCCCCGCTCCAGCGCGGGACGCCGTCCATGCACAGCTCCACGCCGCGGGGATCCAGGCTGGGGTGCACTACCCACCCAACCACCTCCAACCGGCCTTCACCCGCTGGTCACGGCCCCTTCCCAACACCGAAGACATCGCCGGTGAGATCCTGAGCCTGCCGTTTCACCCCGACCTGACCGACGACGACATCAGCCACGTGACCGCCACGCTCGCGGCGGCACTGGAGAACGAACTCGCAGCGCCCGACGGCACCACGCCCGTGTCGGCCGGCGAACGCGGAGGGCGATGATGCGCCGCGCCGCCGTGCTGGGCAAGGGCGCCCTCGCCGTCCACACGTGCGAAACCATCGCCCAGCTGCCGGACACCGTGCTCGACACGGTCATCCCGACCACCCCCGAACCCGCCTGGGACGTCAGCCTCACCGCGGTCGTCACGGCACGCTGGCCGGACGTACGCATTGTCGGCTCCGGTGACTTGCGCGAGCTCGAGCCCGGTCGGTGCGATCTGGTCGTCAGCGTCCTCTACGACAAGATCATCGGCCCCGAGCTGATCCAGGCGACACCGCAGATCATCAACTGCCACCCGGGGCGCCTGCCCCAGTACCGCGGAGTACGGCCCGTCAACTGGGCACTGCGCAACGGCGACGACCTCGCCGGCATCACCCTGCACGTCATCGACGAAGGCGTCGACTCCGGCCCCATCCTCGCCGAAGCGCTGTTCTCCATCTGGCCGGACCTCGACGAAGTCCGCGACGTCTGGTGGCGGGCCATCGCCCACGGCCGCCAGCTCATCACCGACACCCTGCCCCTCCTCGGCCGGATCAGACCTCAACCGCAAAACCCCACCCTGGCGGTGACGCACCATAGCCGGGACAACCACCTGCTGGGCGAGCGCTCCGACTGGACCCGCGCACTGTCCGGACTCCCCCATTGACCGCGGCGGGATCAGCGATGGTCGGCCCCGGCCGCATCCAGCACCACATCGACGAGCCGATCCCCGGCGTCGGGACGGCCATGCTGGCGGGCGAGCTCGGCCATCGAGCTCCGGCGCGCCGGGTCGGTCAGCAACGGTTCCAGCGCCTCCTGCAAAGCGGTCGGCGTAGCCTCGTCCAGCAGCGCACTGGCCGCGCCCGCCTCCGCGAGGTGACGCGCGTTGTGCGTCTGCTCCCCACCGGCCGAAGACGCCAGCGGGATCAGAACCGACGGCAGCCCCAGCGCGGTAAGCTCGGCGATCGTGCCGGCGCCACTGCGCGAGATCACCACGTCCGCCAGCGCGAACACGTCCGGTAACTCGGCCCCGACGAACCCGACCGGCAAATACCGGCTCGCCACGTCCGCCGGCAGGCTGGCTGGCGCGGCCTGCATCCCGTCCACCGCGGCCGGACCACACTGATGGATCACGTTCGCCCGATCCAACAACCACGGCAACACCTCGCCGACCAGCTGATTGATCTGCACAGCGCCCTGCGCACCCCCGGTCACATACACCGTCGGCCGGGCCGCGTCGAAGCCCTCCAAACCCAGCGCCTCAAGAGCCTTCCCCGCATGCCCGGCCAGCACTTCCGGACGCACCGGGTTCCCCGTGACCACCGCACGTTCCCGGACCCGTCCCGGAAGCAACGACAGCGTCGACGCCGACGACACCGCCATCGTCGTCGCGATCCGGGCCAAAAGCCGGTTGGCCAGCCCCAGCCGGACCGTCTGCTCGTGCACCACCAGCGACCGCCGACACACCCACGCCGCCAGACTCACCGGCACCGACACGTAACCACCCGTCGCCAGCACCACATCCGGTCCGAACGCAGCGACCGCCCGGATCGCCTGCACCACACCAAGCGGGACCCTGCCCATGTCCTTGACGTTCGCCCACGACAGCATCTTCAGCGGATTCCGCGCACGCCGGATCTTGCCCGCGGCAACCGCGACAAACCGTATGCCCTCACGCTCGGCTACCCGGGCTTCCAGCCCCCCGGCCGTCCCGATCCACAGAACCTCCACCGCCGCTCCACCGGCACCGATCCGAGCGCCGGCCGCGCGAACGGCCGTCAACGCCGGATACGTGTGACCGCCCGTACCACCACCCGTGACAAGGAGCCGCAACGCGCGGTCCCCGCGACGACGATCGTCGCCGAGGCCATCGGTGCTCACAGGGTGCCTCTTTTCTGCTTACGCTGCCGGATCTCGTCCGCTGGCAGCTTGCCACGCCTCACGGTCTCGGCAGACGGCAGGTACTCACGTTACGTACCCAAAATGTTGACAACCTGCGACCGCTGCTCTGGGCGTTGAGCACAACGACCGCGACAAGCACCCAGCCGCCGCGCGTGAATTAGTCCGCACGTGCGGCGGTATTACCGGGTACCTGCAGCGCGAGCGCGTCGGGCTGGCGGCACCGGCATAGGACTGAGGTTTCAGCCGCGGAGATCTCGCAGAAAGGCGACCAGCTCGACGGGTTGAAGGTCGCACAGTTCGGCCATGCGACACAGCGCCGCCAGATCCAGCTGAACGTCTTCGCACGCGCCGGGCTGGCGGAGCCGATCCTCAGCCCAGCGGCGCAGCGGTACAAAGTGAGGTTCGACGAGGGTCACATGGCAGCGCAGGTTCACCCGGACGTGGCCGGGTCCATCCACAACGACACGCTGATGCACTCTCGCGATCAAGTGCTGCGGAAGTTCGCCCATCGCAAGACACAGCTCGGCCAAGCGCACCACTGAGCATTGCCGGGAACCCAGCTCGTACGTTGCGAGAGTCTGCACGGAAATGCCACTTGGCAACTGCCGCTGCAGCTCCTTCCGCGTCCAGCCACGCCGACGTCGTAGCATCCGGAGCTCGTCGCCGAGGATTCGCTGATAGACATCCGCATCAAGGGCGCCGACCTCGGCCCCTGGCACCAGAGCAGTCGATACGTCACCGCCACTGGCCATTGTGTCCCAACGCGTCGCCTCGTCCGATGAAGTGGCCACTCTCGTCGCAGGAGCGTCCGGCAGCAGATCCGGCTCCCCCTGCGCTCTGGGCGCGTGCAGGTTCTCAGTACCGAGAGCGGCGAAGCCGCAGAGTGGAGCATCCGGCAGGCGAACTCGCTCAGCCAGGACTGGAGTCACACTCCCGCCCACGCCTCCGGTACGCAGTCCCCCATTCATGATGTCGGCCGCTCGACACCCCCTGAGCCTGCAAGATGTCCCAGATCTGCTGCTCGGACATACCGTGACGTTGTACGGGTCTGCCCAGGGTCTGGTTGACACCTCACCTGTGAGGCTTCAGCCTCACCTGGAAGGATGTCACCGTGCCCAAGCCCTACCCCCGCGAGTTCCGTGACGACGTCATCGCCGTGGCCCGTCGCGGCGAGGCCCCGTTGAAGCAGGTCGCCAAAGACTTCGGGATCTCCGAATCGTGCCTGGCCAACTGGCTGCGCTCGGCCGACGTCGAGGACGGCGCGCGGCCCGGCGTAACCCGGGACGAGTCCGCCGAGCTGCGGGAACTGCGGAAGCGGAACCGGCTGCTGGAGCAGGAGAACGAGGTCCTGCGCAAGGCCGCAGCCTATCTCGCGCAGGGCAACCTGCCGGGAAAATAGCGTTCCCGCTCGTCCGTGAACTGGCCGCGGCCGGCGCCCCCGTGCGGGTGCCGGTCGCGGTGACGTGCAGGGTGCTGGGGTTCTCCCGGCAGGCCTACTACCAGTGGTGTTCGTCCCCGGTCTCGCAGCGCGACTTCGACGACGCGCATCTGATCAACGCCGCCCTGAAGATCCATGCCGATGACCCGGCGGACGGGTACCGGTTCATCGCCGACGAGCTCGCCCGACAGGGCTTCGCCGCGTCGGAGAACCGGGTGTGGCGGATCTGCTCGATGCAGCAGATCTTCTCGCTGCACGCCAAGAAGAAAGGCCGTACACGTCAGGCGGGGCCGCCGGTGCACGACGACCTCGTCCGCCGCGACTTCACCGCCGCCGCACCGAACACCAAGTGGCTGACCGACATCACCGAGCATCCCACCGGCGAGGGCAAGCTGTATCTCTGCGCGGTCAAGGACTGCTACTCCAACAAGATCGTCGGGTACTCCATCGCCGACCACATGCGAGCCTCACTCGCCGTTGGCGCGCTGCGCAACGCCATCGCACTGCGCGAGCCACACGGCGTCGTGGTCCACTCCGACCGCGGAGCCCAATTCCGATCAGCGGCCTACCGGCGCCTGCTGCACGCTCATGGGCTGACCGGGTCGATGGGGCGGGTCGGTGCGTGCGGTGACAATGCCGCGATGGAATCGTTCTTTTCATTGCTGCAAAAGAACGTTCTCGATACCCGGCGGTGGCGCACCCGGGAGGAGCTCCGGTTGGCGATCGTGTCCTGGATCGAGACGAAATACCACCGCAAACGCCGGCAACGCGCCCTGGGCAAGCTCACCCCAGTCGAGTTTGAGACCATCTACACAGCCGCAGCAGCGGCCTGAAAATAGTCAGCTCCGGTGTCAACCGAAGTCTGGGCAGCCCCTTCTGCGGGTGCCACAAGTGATGCCTTCCACTTCAATGTCGTGACTAGAAACCTTCGATGCCATGAAGAATGCGCTCCATAGCTTCGACGGTTGGGTCGCTGGCCGCCGGACGCCGCGGATACGGCGTCGGATTGCGTGGACGTTTCGGCAAGCCACGCTCAGTACGTTCGAATACCGGGAGTTGCGCCCAAACCGTCCGGCCTCGACCATCCGGGACCTCACCCCAGCGTGCGGCGGTCACATGCAATGCTTCGACCAGGGAGCAGCTGTCCTCACTGGTCTTCAGCAACGCCTCTGACGTGACAGGGGCCGAGTCCCACACTTCCAGCCTAATGCTCCGGCGCAGGCAGACGAGGCGGATTGTCAGCAACTCCAGAGTCGGCAGCGCCCACCAGTTGACGATCGATTCGTCGGGCCCGGTCATCGCGACCGAGCGGCCGACCATCTCCTCCGCGAGCAGCACAGCATCTCCGATCGCAGCCGGTGTCCGCCAGTGCTCCAAGGTGGACACGACAAAGGCTCGAGCCGAGCCCACGGCCGTAGGAAGAGCCGCCAACGTCAAGGATTCGACGTGAACGGGCCACTCTGGCATCGCGGTGTCTTCAGATTTCGCCGATCGGAGTGCCGGTGGTCGCACCTGCGCCAACGTCGTCATCGACGACACCTCCTTCCACTACTCGACCGGACGCACTGAGCGCCCGCTGCGGATGGAGCAAGATCGCCTCGGCGGTGTCCTCCATCAGGGAATCTCCTCGAGCGTGAAGACCTCTGCAGCAGCGTCGAACTCGAGCCGAGCGAGCATCATGTTCTGCAACAGAAGTTCTGGGGGTCGGGGATGGCGTGCAGCAACGGCCGGAACAGGCCCGGAAGCCACAGCACGCCATCCGCTGACACCCGCGTGTCCGGTTCAGGCGGCTTCGTCGTCCCCGGCAGGGGTCGCCGCGTCCAGGTTGAACCACACCAGCCGAGCCCGGATCTGGCTGCCGACCCTGAACAGGCGCAGCGCGTTTTCCGGTGCTTGCAAACACATCTGCCGCGTCCGACCGGCCGAGACGACTTCGGTGTGATCGTCGAAAGCCAGGCCCCACGCGGCGATTCGACCGTCAACGCGCTCGCCGTACTCCTGCACGACGCCGAACAGCCGGGGCGCTTCGTCGGCGACCATCTCTTCCAAGATCGCCGCGAACTCCAGCTCGTCACACACCGCCGGCAGCCCGGCAGGATCGGGCACCAATGCATCCAGCGGATGGGTGCGCCTTCGCTGATGATCGTCGTCGAGCTGGTGGGGTTGCTGGCCGCGTGTGAGTGCCGCGGTCATCGGGTTGCCTCTCCAATCGTGAAGGTTCTTTGCGGAGTTCGTGGGCGACGGACGTCAGCCGTCGGTTTGCCAACGCTGCTCGTCGGGGATGTGAGCGCCGTAGAGCACGAGGCAGGCGGGGCAGAACACGCGCGGCGCGGTGCGCTCGGCATGGCGAGCTGGGACCGAGTGGTCGCACAGCGCCTGGTAGAACGTGCGTGCCGGGTCACCGACCTGAGCGGCGGGAAAGGCGTGCCAAGTCGAGTCGTAGGCCGACATCAGCCAATCCACTACGGGCAGAAGGGGATTCATCCGCCACCTCCCGGCTCGTCGGATGCGTCGGGCGCGGCGTTCGGGCGCGGCAGGTCGTTCAGTGCTGGTGCGCAGCCAGTTCAGGGCGTTGACGGCGTGATCGGAGCGGTGCTTGGTCACCGGGCCGTGCTCGGTAGGACGGCGTCGTCCCGCAGCAGGCCACGTACGCCGCGGGTTGCTGCTCGCTGACCTCGCCGCGCTCCTCGGCGCCGGTTCCACCGAGCCCTCCGGATACGCGCAGGAGGTGAACGCGGCATGACCACACCAGCCTCCATTCACGACGCCGGTCCGGTCTTGCGATGCCTCTCGCTGGGTGCCGGGGTCCAGAGCAGCGCCGTGCTCCTGCTGGCATGCGAGGGCGTGATCCCGCGCTTCGATGTCGCGCTGTTCGCCGATACCGGCTGGGAACCACGCGCGGTGTACGCGAACCTCGCCCGGCTGCGTGCGCACGCCGCAAAGTTCGGCATTCCGGTGCGCACGGTGTCGGCGGGCAACATCCGCGACGACGCGCTGGACCCGGCCCACCGGTTCGTGTCGATGCCGCTGCACGTGCTCAACCCAGACGGCAGCCGCGGCTTGGCACGCAGGCAATGTACTAGCGAGTACAAGATTTCGCCGCTGAAGAAGGCAGCGCGCGAACTGCTCGGCTACCCGCATCCACGACGGGTGCCGCACGGGGTGTACGTCGAGCAGGCCATCGGGGTCAGCACCGACGAGTTCACCCGCGCCAAGGACTCCGGCGTCAAATACCTGCGCAACGTTTTCCCGCTGATCGACCTCGGCTGGGACCGCGCGCGGTGCGCCAACTATCTCGCCGAGCGCGGGTTCGGCGAAACGGTGAAAAGCGCCTGCGTCGGGTGCCCCTTCCACGGCAATGCGGGCTGGCGCTGGCTGCGCGACAACGACCCCGACGGCTGGGCCGAGGCGGTCGAGTTCGACCGCGCCATCCGTGACGGCTACCCGCACGCCACCAAGCAGGGCCAGGAGTTGCGCGGGCAGTACTTCCTGCACCGGTCGTGCCGGCCGCCCGACGAAGTCGACCTCGACCTGCCCGCTCCCGGAAAGCGGCACCTGAGGATGGTCTCCGCCAAGGCGGCGGAGGAGTACGATCCTGATGGCTGCTCGCCGTGGTCGTGCCGGTCCGGTGCCGCAGTCACCGAGGAGCGCGCGGCATGACCGGGCTGGCGCGCTCCCGCCCGGAGGCGGGGCATGGGCTCGTCTGGTCGGGTCTGGCGGTGTCGGCCGCCTATGTCGGCTCGGTGGTGATGGCGAACTGGGCCTCCACCCATTGGTCGGCTCTGCTCGTCGGCTCGCTGATCGTGCCCGCCGGCACGCTGTGGGCCGGGGTGACGCTGACGTTGCGAGATCTGCTGCATGAGGCCCTGGGCACGGCAGGCGTCCTCGCCGCGATCGCGGTGGGCGCATGGCTGTCCTGGTCGCTGGCCTCACCGCAGATCCCCGTCGCGAGCGTCGTCGCGTTCGCCGTGTCCGAGACCTTCGACTCGCTCGTCTACGGCCGGATTCGGGACCGGTCACGGCTCGGCGCGGTCGTCGGCTCGAACGTCGCCGGGCTGGTGAGCGACAGCGTGCTGTTCGTGCCGCTGGCGTTCGGGTCCTTCGCCGCGGTACCTGGTCAGCTCCTCGGCAAGACGGCCGCGACCACGCTCACGGTCGCGGCGCTGCTGCTGGCGAAGGTCGCTCGGCGGGCGGTGTCGCGATGAGGTTCTTCCTTGGCACCCATCAGCCGTCCTGGCTCGCCCACGATCTCGGCGTCCCGTTGTTGGTCTCCCACCGCAGGCTGGCTGACCGGCGCAGCCTGCCGCGCGCGACCGGGCCGTGGGCGTGCGACTCAGGAGGCTTCACGGAGTTGTCGATGCACGGCCGGTGGCGCATCGACGAACGCAGCTACGTCGCGGCGCTTCGCCGCTACGCCACCGAGATCAGCCACCTCGAATGGGCCGCACCAATGGACCACATGACGGAAGCCCATGTCTTGGCACGCACCGGTGCGACGGTGCGCGTCCACCAGAACCGCACGGTTGCCAATTACCTGCGGCTGCGGGACCTTGCGCCCGAGCTGCCGATCATCCCTGTGCTGCAGAGCCAGTCCATTGCGGACTACAACCGGTGCGCGGATCTCTACGAAAGACACGACATCGATCTCTCCGCGCTGCCGCTGGTCGGGGTGGGCAGTGTGTGCCGTCGTCAGCACACTGCGGAAGTCGAGCAGATCATGCGGTCGCTGTCGGCTCGTGGATACCGTTTGCACGCGTTCGGCGCGAAGGTGCTCGGCCTGGGGCGCTATGCCGACGCAATCTCCAGCAGTGACTCAGCAGCCTGGAGTTTCCGCGGCCGGTATGTCCCCGGCTGCACGCCCAGCCATCGCAGCGAATCCAACTGCCTGCGCTTCGCGTTGGGTTGGCATACCCGGCTTTTGACCTCCTTGCGCACTGAAGAACCTGGCTACCGGCCCGACCGCGGGGCCGACTTCCGCGCGCGGCAAGAGACCGCGAGCAAGTAGCCAAAGGATTGGGCGCACCCGGCCTGGCTCGCAGCGCCCGCGCCAGGCCGGCGCGCGTACCGGCCGCTCGCACGCAGATCTTCCGCGCCTCATAGGCCCTTCACGGAATTGGAGAACCGCCATGCCTCCGAATAACACCGCACGGGGAGAGTCCGGCGACCGGATTTCGCACTGGGCTGCGACCGCCGGCCGCCAGACCTTCGGACAGCGCCTCGCCGCGATGGGCGTCCGACTGTTCGGTTCGGCCACAGAGCCGGACAACGGCGAGGCCACACCGTCGTGGCGCGTGCGGCAGCACGTCTTGCGCGACTACCACGCAGCGAACCTCGCAGCAGCGCGCTCCGCGTCCGAGGACTTAGTGCGCGTCGGTTTCAACAGCGGAGACGTGCCCTACGGCTACCACACCCGGCGCGTCCGGGTCAATCCGGAAGGCCGAAGGCCGCGCTGGCGCACCCGGCTGCTGATCGAACCGGTCGAAGCCTCCACGGCACGGATGATCTTCGTGTGGAGGGGCGAAGAACGATTGTCCACTTTAGAGATCCGTCGCCGACTCACCGCGTCCCGCTACCCCGCGCCGTTGGATCCCGAGACGGGCGAGCCCGGCGCATGGACGGTGGCGATGGTGCGGGCCTTTCTCCGCAACCCGAAGTACCTCGGCCGACAGGTCTGGGGACGCACCCACCGCGCAAAACCGACTCGACGAACTGCCTGGATCTGTTCAGAGGCGTGGGTGCACCCGCCGCTCGTAACCGCCGAAGAGTTCGCCTTCGCCGACCGGCGCTCGTGGCCTGTCCCGTCCTCGGTCAAAACCAAAGACGACTCGGCGAATGCGCTGCCATCCGATCACCGGCAGGCGGCGTGATGGCCGCGAACCACCATCCGGACGGATTGACGATCGACGTCATCACTGCCCTGCAGCGTGAAATCAACGACGAACTCCGACGGGAGGGCTATCCCGTTCAGCAGCCAGAGCCTCGTGGCAGTCCAGCCAAGCCCGGCCCGCAGGCGCCGGGATGACAACTCCTCACCAACCGGTGACTTGCCATGGCCGGTGCTGCATCACGGCCGCCCCGGGGTGCGATCCCATCGGAGGCAGGACCGGTGTCGGTACTGCGCCACGACCGGTCCACAGACGGGGTTCTGCGCACCGCAGGCGACCGTCAGCGCGCCGATCGCGACCAGGCAGGACCTGCGACCCGCCGCAACCAGGCAACGCCGAGAGGGGCGGCCCAAGAGCGCGCCAGGAACCCAACAGCGAAGCTCCATTTCAACCCCGTAGGGACAACGAAGATGACCGAGTCACTGCCACGACGAGCATGGACGCCCAAGGAAGTAGCCGCGCAGCTGGGAATTCCCTACGAGACCGTGCTTGACCTGATCCACAAGAAGAAGCTCGGCGCCGTCACAGCCGGACGCTACTACCTGATTCCCGATTTTGAAATAGAAAATTTTCTGCGCACACAGAAGTTGCCCTAACATCGATTGCGCAAATCGAATGCGAAATAACCGCAATCACCTCATCTTTCCAGCAACGGAGTGGCATCATGGGGCGACCAGCAACACCGGTAGGCACATACGGCGTCATCAACGTCGAGCAGTTGCCTCCGACCCGAGCTGGCAAGGTGCGTCATCGCGCGAGCGCGTACTTCAGGATGGCAGACGGATCACTTCGCCTCGTTCGCCGGCAGGCACCGACGAAAGGGCAGGCAACGACCCGCCTGAAAGAAGCGCTACGCGAACTGGCAACCGAAACCCAGGACGGCGACATCGACAAAGGCACACGTTTTTACCACGTGGTTGAACTGTGGCTCGAAGAGATCGCCCAGGAGGCAGAATTGGGCAACCTGTCCCCCACCACCGTCAGCCTGTACCGGCGAGCCCTGAAGAACTGGGCCCTCCCCTCACTCGGCCAACTGCGATGCCGCGAAGTCCTCGTCACCCGATGCGACAAGGTAGTCAAAAAGGCACGCGCCAAGGCGAGCTATGACACCGCCAAGACCGTCAAGGCGGCCCTCTCGGGCGCCTGCGACTATGCCGTGCGCCATGGCGGCATGGATGCGAACCCCATTCGCTCGGTCGGGCGCATGTCGCGGGGCAAGCAGAAGGAAGTAGTGACGTTGTCTGCCCCGCAGCGTGCCGACCTTCTGGCGAAGCTGCGCGCCTACGCGCCGACGCGGCAAGTCGACGCCCGCGGACGGTCGCTGGGGACACGCGGCCGGATCTGGCTCGATCTGCCGAATCTCATGGAGGCCATGCTGTCGAGCGGAGCGCGGATCGGAGAGGTACTCGCCATCCTCGGACCTGACGTCGAGCCGACGGCTCCCACCGTCGCGGTGACTCACCACGTCGTCCGCGTATCCGGTGTCGGGCTCGAGAGGCGCGAGCTTCGTAAGGGGAACGTCGGCGGCCTGCTGCTTGCGGTGCCGCAGTGGTCGGTGCCCATGTGGCAGCGTCGTAAGAATGCCGCTGGCGACGGCGCCCTGTTCGCCTCGTTTACCGGCGAACTCCTCGACCCCTCGAACGTGATCAACCGCCTGACCGAGGCAGTGACCGCGGTCGGCTACGAGTGGGTGACCAGCCACGTGTTCAGGAAGACGGTCGGCACCGTGCTCGACGAAGCCGACCTCCCGATCACGGCCATCGCCGACCAGCTCGGCAACACCCCAGCAGTCGCGGAGCGCCACTACCGGAAACAGCGCGTAGCTAATGCGGGGAACGCCGAAGCGTTGGAGGCGATGATGCCCGTACCGACGAGTCGTGATGGATCTTAGTCGCAAAATCCTGCCTCCACGGTCACCGCCCCCACCACACAAAAAGCCCCCGCCAGCCACCGAAGACCTCGCGATCTTGCGCCTGGGCGCCACTTCGGCGACGACCTCCCGCGCGAGATCCTCGAATCGGATCACGAGCCGGGGCGACGCTACCGCCTTTTCATGGCCAACGCCCTCCGGGTGGGTCATCTCGGTCATCCGGTCACCCGATTCATGTGTCCACTCAACTGAACCAGCACGGGCAGTCAGTCGCCGTCCACACGCCGAGAGTTACAACAGCGGCTCAACTCCGCAGTGGCGTTGGATGGCGCGCCGGGCGGAAGGTCATCAGCGACCGGCCGAGGCCGTGGGCGCTCAGGACAGACCTAAACGGAGGGTGATTCCAGTGCGAAGGTGGACTCCAGGCCCAGGCTCGTCAGCTTGCGCCGAGCCGGCTCCGAAACCACGACACGCAGCGAAGTCCCCCCTGCGGCGCAGCGATGGGCCAGGGTGACGAACGGGATGACAGCTTCTATGGTCAGGTAGGTCACCGCGGTCAGGTCCAGGACGAGGGTGGTGGCGGGTTCAGCCGCGTACGCCGGGGCGACGATCTTCTCGGCGACCTGAGTGTCGATGAGTTCCCCAGCAGCGCGCAGGATCAGCACGTCGGTCGCCGGGAGCGCTCGGGAAGAGGTGGGATCCTCCGGAGGATCCGCCACAGTGCTCACGTGCCCGTCCTGTTCCGCCGAGCATCCTCGATGCCTCTCCTACCGAGAAGCACAGGGTCGCGAGCTGCGCAGCTGTCCTACTGGGGTATCTCGTCGGGGATTCGTCGTGCGTTACCGCCCGGATGGGTGGATCCGAGCGCGCATCACCGGTCCGCCACCGCGGTGACCGCCCCCTCGCGGGCCGTACCGTGGGTCCGGTCGCCCGGTCAACGGGGCCCGGCGGCGCGGCGAAGCCGGTTGGCGATCGCGAGGCCCAGCCCCTGCTCCACCGGCAGCGACGCGACGATGAGGTCACAGCCCAGCCGGTCAAGTTCGCGCAGGAACCCGTACAGCCCGCGCGCGTATTCGGCCATCGACTCCGGGATCGCCACGACGGCGTGCGCCTTCACCGGCGCGTCGGCGAAGGCGGGCGGCAGGAAGATACCCACTCGGTGTCCCTGTTCCTGCGCGGCCCGGGCTTCGGTGGCGATCTCCGACGGGTCGACCAGGACGACGCGCGCGCGGGGTTCGCCGAGCCCGGCGGTGACCGGACGCCCGAGCACCGCCCCGCTCGGCTGGGTAGGTCTTCAGTACTCGGGACGGGGTCTCGGGGACGGACGGCGGCCTACCGGGATGACCGCCTCACACCGTCGGGGCGGTGTTGGGCTACGACGGTCATCGCAGCAGCCGCCGTCATCACACTCACCCCCCCCCAGCAGCAGGAAATCCGCCAGGCCCGCGAACACAATCTTCTCCGGGCCACCGGGGAGGGAAGCACCCACAGCGGCACGTCGGCGAGACGGCACGCCCGGGCGAGGATGACCAGCTACCGAACGCTTGCATCGCCAGATACCTGACCGCCGTCAGGTCGACGACCACGCAGCCAGCGTCATCGGCTGCGCGCTGCAGAGCAGTGTCGGTCGCGGCCACGAGACGGTCGACGACGCCCTCCTCGAGGGGCCCGCGGGCAATCAGGGTCGCGACCGCGGCGAGCGGGCCCGTGGCGGTTAATTTCGCTGCCGGTTCCCCGGCTGTGCCGCGCCCGGCGACGTCGGCCTGCGTCGTGCTCGTCCAGTGCACGCCGTTCTCGCCGACGTCGTCTGCTGACCACAGCGTCGCCGAGCTCGTTGTCGTTACCGAGTCCCTGCCCGGCTACCGCGAGCCGCCAGAGGAAATCGATCCACGAGGTCAGCCAGTTACGGGATGCTCTGGCGACACAGCCGGTCATCGAGCAGACCAAAGGGATGGTGATGCTGGTGCGCGGCTGCTCGGTTGCAGCACGTTCGGTAGCACTGTCAGCGCACAGCTGAGGGCCCTGACAGCGTTGACTCCACCCCTACATCTTGCCAGCCTGCTCGCCCCTCCGGAGTATTTCTTGGAACGTCTGGAGTGCAGCAGGGGGCGGCGTCCCCGCCGGGATGTCGAGCAGGACCCGGCGACGGGACGCCGGGCGGAGCGGCAATGCCGTGATGCCCTGGCGTGAGGCGAGGCTCAGCTCGGGCACGACGGTGACGCCGAGGCCGGCTCGCACCATCGCCAGCAAAGTGGCCATCTCCCGCACCCGCTGTGCTACGCGCAGCGGGAGACCAGCCGCGGCGTGCAGCTCGTCGAGCAGCGGCTCGCAGCCGCCGTCGGAGACCAGCAGCGGATCATCCTGAAGGTCCGCCAGGGCTACATCGGGCTCGGCGGCCAGCGGGTGCCGCTTGTCGACGACAGCCACCATCAGGTCTGCGGCCAACACCAGATCGCAGGCGGCCGGCGGCGCAAGGCTCGCGCGCATTCCGAGGTCTATCAGCCCCTCCGCAAGCCACCGCGCTACCTCCTGATCAGTCCCCTCCCACAGCGCGACCTCGATGCCGGGGTGGATCCGGCGCAGTTCGGCGATCAGCGGCGGGAGCAGCTGGCAGGCCGAGGGAAAGCCGCCGACGCGCAGCCGTCCGCGGCGCAGGCCGCGAATGGCGGCCGCCTCCTCCTCAATCAGTTCCACCTGGCGCAGCGCGGTCCGGGCGTGCACCAGAACCCGCTCGCCCGGGCCGGTCAGCCGAACGCCCTCACGCCCCCGGCTGATGAGGGCCGTCCCGATCTCTCGTTCCAAGGCGGCCACGGCGTGACTGATGGCCGACTGCGTAAGCCCGATTTCATCGGACGCCAGTGTGAAGCCGCCAGTGTCCACGACGGCGACGAAGGCACGCAGCTGTTGGAGCCCGAGCGGCATGAAATCACCTCATCTAGATATGAATTTCATCTGTTTGCCTCATGGTCGCATCCGGCCCGACGCTGCTGCCATGAACCTGCGCAGTCTCGTGTCGCTGACCGCCCTGGGAGCCCTGTGGGGCGCGTCGTTCCTCTTCATCAGAGTCGCCGTACCCCAGTGGGGCCCCCTCGCGCTGATCGAGGCCCGGTGCTTGCTCGCGGGCGCCGCGCTGTGGCTGGTACTGCGGGCACTGCACCACGAGCGCCCCACCTGGCGGCAACAGGGGAGCGTGAGGCATTACCTGACGCTGGGGGCACTGTCAGGAGCACTGCCATTCACGCTCATCGCCGCCGCCGAGCTGCGCCTGCCTGCCTCTCTGGCGGCCACCCTCAACGCGACCACTCCGCTGTTCGCCCTGCTCATCGGCGCGTCACGGGGACAGGAACGGCTGACGGCGCGGCGCGGCGTCGGCGTGTTCCTCGGCGTGGGCGGTGTCGCGGTCCTCGTCGGGCTGAGCCCCGTCAGGCCGGACGCGCCCCTGCTGCTCGCCGTAGCCGCCAGCCTGCTGGCCGCGCTGTGCTACGGCCTGGGGGGGGTCTACGCGGCCCGGCACTTCTCCACGGTCCCCCCGACTGCCGTGGCCGCCGGCCAGCAACTGGCAGCCGCCGCCCTACTACTCCCGCTCCTGCCGTTCGCGCCACCCCCGGAGCTGCCCGGCGCACGCAGTACCTGGTCCGTCCTGGCGCTGGCCCTGCCCTGCACTGCGCTCGGCTTCGCCCTCTTCTACCGCATCGTCGCAGCGCACGGACCGGCCACGGCACTGACCGTGACCTTCCTGGTCCCGGCATTCGGCGTGCTGTGGGGCGCGCTGCTGCTGGACGAGCTGCTGACCCCCAGCATGCTGGTCGGCCTGGCCGCCGTGCTGGCCAGCGTCGTTCTCGTCACACGTCGGCCGGGCACTACCGTCACCGATATGACGAGCGAAGCCGAAGGACCGTCGGCCGTCGCCTCCAACCCGGTGGCGATCCCAACGGCCCGCGACGTCCCGTTCCGCTCCACCCGCATCCCGCGCTCGACACACCGCAAGAGGTGAGCCCTACGGGGTATCCCACTGGAACAACAGTCAAGACCTTGGTGGCGCAATGATCGAAGAGCTGGTCATTCCCTCTGGGGAATTGCCGTGGCAGTCGTCGCGCGCCAGGCTCGAATCGCGCCCTGCGGTGAGCTGTTCTCGGTCCGGACCAACGGGCACACCTCTGACACACCTCCGTAAAAATTAACTACTATACTCGAAGGATCTTGATGAAGAGTTTTCGCCTTGTTCCAGGGCAAGGTCTCGCCGGCTTAACCGTCGAGAGTCACGACGAGCCAGAACCACGGCGTGGCCAAGTGATGGTCAGGATGCACGCGAATTCGCTCGGTTTTCGTGACCTGATGGTGCTGGCGAACAACTACCCACTGCCGATCATTCCGGGCGTGGTTCCAGGTTGCGAAGGCGTGGGCGAGGTGACTGCCGTCGGCGAGGACGTAACCCGGGTGAAAATTGGTGATCGCGTCGCAGCCACCGTCTTCCCGCGCTGGCTCGACGGTCCATTTCGACGCGAGAACGCGGCGCAGCTGGGGACCATGATCGATGGCGTGTGGACCGAGTACGCAGTGTTGAGCGAGGATGGCGTCGTCACCATTCCAGATCACCTGTCATACGAAGAGGCAGCCTCGCTCCCCCTGGCAGCGGTGACCGCATGGAACGCCCTGACCGCGGGGACAGCGCCGCGTCCTGGCTCTACGTTGCTCACCCTCGGGTCCGGCGCAGTGTCACTGTTCGCAGCGCAGTTCGCAAAGCTGGCCGGGGCCCACGTGATCGCGACCACGTCGAGCACAGCCAAGGCTGAACGACTAAAAGCCCTAGGAGTCGACGAGGTAATCAACTACAGGCAAAAACCTGACTGGTGGGAAGACGTCCGGACTCTCACCGACGGCGCCGGGGTCGACCTCGTGGTAGATGCAGCTGGCCCTTTGGAGCAGTCACTGAAGTCCGTCGCCTCAGGCGGCGACGTCGCCTTGGTCGGCTACTGGCTGTCTGGCCTCGATGGGGCCAAGCCAGTCGACCCTGCCCTTATTTTCGCGGCAGGCGCCACACTGCACCGTACCGCGGCAGGCAGTCGAACTCACTTCGTCGAAGTGAACCGCTCGATCACCATGCACAGGATGCGCCCCGCCATTGATCGGGTGTTTCCGTTCGCGGAGATTCCCGAAGCAATCAGATACTGCGAGTCAGGTCGCAGATTCGGCAAAGTGATCATCAGTCATGATTGATAGCGGATCTTGGCCAACGATCCAGGCAGGGCAGCGCCTAGAACTGCTGAGGACGGACGCCCCCCGTTGAAGACCCGAGACCTAGGTTCACCAGGATCAACACCCGTGGGAGGTCGTGCTCACCTTCAGCCAACGGCATCCCAGCCCTGAAGGACTTCGCGCGCGACCTGCCGAATCATGCGGTGTCCCAGGTTACGAAGGTCGGAACTTAGGTCGATGATGAAGTCTTAGGACAGGCACGGTCTTGTCGCTGTCTTGGACGGCCGCGGCGCTCGCGGGCAGCTTCGGTTGCTGCGGGCGAGAGGCCCCGCACCACGCGGTGACCTCGGCCTTGGCGTGCGGTCCGTAGTTGCCACAGAACAGGTCGTGCATCCCGGCCAAGAAGCGCCGGCGGAGTGCTTGCAGAAATCGAGAAATTGCGGTCAGCGTTTGCGGTCACGGAACCGGTAGAACATCTGCCCGGTGGCGAGGTCGAGCGCGGCGACATGTGCCGGACCCCGCCAGTGCGCGTGCAAGTCGCGCGCAATTGTACCCGGGCGCCCGACGGGAAACCAGCTCCGGCCGGGGCCGCGGCTGCACGTCAGCGGCCCGAACTTATAGCCGCAGATCCCCCGCTTGTCGACGTTCGGGTGATCGTAGAGGTCGAGGATGCGACCGGCCTGCACCGAGGCCAACACGATCCCAGACCGCCGCAGCCGCACCCGATCGGGCCGATCTCCTGATCTTGACCAGCCACTGGGTCTCCTCCGGTTGGCGAGCCATGGCTCACTTCCACCGGTCAGCCTCGCGATCACCAGCCCGAACGTCCACACGACATGGTCACCACGTCAACGCTACTTGCCGAGGCAGCATAAGGCGGGCGGTGCCGGTGCAGGTCACGCCCTGGGCCCCGGTTGATGGTGGCGGGTAGGCGAGCTTGACGTGCGCTTGGACGTACCCGACCGGTAATGTGATCGCGACCTTGTGCACCCGGTGCTGCACGGTCATCTTGCCGCTCGCGCGGATAGCGGTGACGGTCCAGACGTCGCCGTTCTTGACGAAGTCGCGCCGCCGAACAGCGATAGCAATCGATGACTGTGTGCCGGGTGACCACCAGCCCGACCCCGGCAGTCGTGGCATCGTGCAGATCCACCTCGCAGCCACAATCGACCGCACCACGAGCCAGGCGCCGTTTGCGGGCTTCGATGTTCAGCGCGGCGGCGTGCCTCGTTGGTCGGCACGATCAACAACGACTGCACCCCGGCATCGAGATCAGTCCGCCAACGCGAGCGCGCCACGTCGCGCATCGCCGATCCGCCCGAACCGGCACACCGCCAGCGCGATCAACTATGTCAGCACGTCCAGTCTCATCTGCCCCTTGCAGCTCAGCCTCGGAGAAAGACGTGTTGCTAGAGTACGCGGACTTCAATCCTAAGTGAAGTGCCACCATGGTCGCCAGTTTCTGACTTAAGCTGACGGAGACATGCGTAACGCTTCATGATTAAGGAGATAGCCTTGAGGAATATCAAAACTGCGGCGACAGGGGCTGCTGCTGCCGTTTTAGCGGCACTGGGTACCGTAACACTTAATGCGACACCTGCCCGCGCTGACGTGTGGGACTGCGCCGGCTATGTCAATAAATCCGAAAATATCGGCGAGCCGTTCTGTGCGCAGGGGTTCGGGAGTTACTTTGTGCGCGCTACATGCGCCTCGGCACATTGGCCTTATTCGAAGACCATAGATGGCCCGCTGGTTTATAGGTCAAGCAATCAACCGGTCCCTCCCCCGTTTTCAGTAGTTCATGGCGATGCAAATGGTTGTCAAGTCGTGAGCGCCTGGCCTGTAGTCGTCTAGCCTGGCGGGACCGGGGACGGGTCGTGAGAGTTCGAGACGCCGGTTGCCGAGCAGCCGCGATGTGGACGCAGGCTCCCGAGACCTCGACGGGTCCTGGCCGGTATGAGTGGGCTGATTGGTCGCGGTTTTCCAGGGACGGCGCGTCTCGCCCGTGATTTCATAGGTGAGACGCAGCTGGCTTTAGGCGGTCAACAGCAGTCAAGTGCAGCGGTCGGCCGCATCGCGGCGAGCCTCGTTTCGGGTTGGTCCAGCCGAGTGTTTGCTCACTGGCACGAGGATGTCTCGACATCGATCGGCGGCGCACCGCAGTGGGGGTCTCGCCGCCGCGCGATCCTTAATCTTGGAGCTGTCTTTGTGCTGATTGTCGGACACCCCGACTCCCATGCAGCCAACGAGTCGGCGCTCTCAGGCAGCTCGACACAGGGCGGCGCAACGCGCACATAGTCCAGCACCTCGAGCCCGGGCAAACCTGCTGACTCAATCACCGGCGGGGCCGCTTCATTGGAGCGGCCCCGCGCCGACCACAGGAGCAGCAAATGAACCACGACGTGCACCGGCCGATACGACTGGCACGCGCCGTGCTGCAGGCAGCCGACGACGGGACCTGTCGTCGCACATTGCAGCTTAGTTTAGCGCGCGTCCGGCGGCCTTACGCCGGCCCGGGTTGGCTTCGATGAAGCACGACAGCGTGCCCCGCAGGCAGACCTGTGCCTCTCCCAGCTCGACGAGCCCGTCGGCGGGCCAAGGCAGATCGTGGTAGCGGAGCTCGTATGGTTTCGGCGGCGAAGAGGTGGATGGTGTCCTGCGCAATGAGGGTCAACGCGTGGGTGGCGCTGCGGGTAGCCCGCGCGAAATCTGGGACGCCCCATGCCGCAACGGCGGCGCAGGCGCGACGCGGGCGTGCCTTCTTCGTTCCAGCCTGGAATCGGGCCTTCACCGCGCGTGTCCCACTCGGCGGAGTGCACGATCAGCGCGCGTACTGCCTCCGGCCACAACGCCGGGTACTCCGCCATCACCGACACCGACAACGCCGCAGCCTGCGCGGTGGCGGCGTGGTTCCCAGGGCGCGTTTGGTGGTCAGCAGTTGCAGTTACGTCGGGGGCGAACAATTCGCCGCCACGGGGACACGTACCCATTGCTCCCGACGCGCTGAGCCACACACTTCAACACCGCCCACTAACACCGCACGGCCGAGTTGGCGAATCAGGACGGCTTCGACATGATCATAGGCGCGCGATAGTTTCACTGGCACATAATCGTCATTATGCATGAAACCGCGTCTAACGCCCTTGATTGTTGCACGCCGCTCTGAATCCGCCGAGATCGCGTGACGCAACGCTGGACGCAGTTCCTCGTCTTCTTAAAACAAATCCCTGCCCACCGGTTGCGAAGAGGTCCTGCGCTATCGGCAGCAACTGGCTCGCCGAATGCCTGCATCTGCTCAACCACGGCAACAATTTGCTGCGCCTGTTCAAAGCCCTAGTCGCCTAAGGCGCCAAACAGGACATTTGGGTGTGGGTGGACGAGCACCGGGCTACCGGCGCCGACCAGCTGACAGTCCAGATTCTCACCGGCGACAACAGGACACGGTCCCGCGAAGAGCGGCGCCGCCACCACCTGGCATGGCCGACCCGCCTGCCCGCCCCAATACGGCGGGCAGGCGGGAGCGCCGCTCGCTCAAGGAGCCGCTGATCAGCTGGCCCCGCGGACCACCGGCTCGACGTGGTGCTCGGCGTACGGCGCGGACTGCAGGTCGTACAGGTCGTGGTACCGGCCGCGAAGGCTCATGAGCTCCTCATGGGTGCCCCGCTCGACGATCTTCCCCTGATGCAGCACGATGATTTGGTCCGCTTGCCGCACGTTCGCCAGCCGATGGGTGATGAGCAGGCATGTCCGCCCATCGCGTAAGGCGCGGAACGCCTCATAGACACCGGCCTCGGCGCGGGCGTCCAGGGCGGCGCTCGGCTCGTCGGCGACCAGGATGGGGGAGTCACGGAAAAGCGCCCGGGCGATGCCGAAACGCTGCCACTCGCCGCCTGACAGGTCTCTGCCGTGTTCGAACTCCCGGGAAAGGACGGTGTCCCAACCGGCGGGCAGGCGCTCAATGACAGGACGCACACCGGCGATCTCGACAGCGCTGGTGAACACGGCCTCGCCGCCGCCGGCCAGGTGACCGGCGCGGCCGAGCCGGACCGCCGCGGCAGCCTTCACCGGCCAGCGCGCCAGCTGCTGGGCCACCACGGCAACAGCGGCCGCGACAGACTCCTCGCTGCACTCGGAGAGGTCGGCGCCGTCCCAATGGATCGTCCCCGAATCAGGCGCGTAGAGACCCGTGACGAGCTTGGCGAGAGTCGTCTTGCCCGAGCCGTTCTCCCCCACCAGGGCGACGACCTGTCCCCGGCGGATCTCGAGGTCGATGTCGTGCAGGGCCGGCCGTACCTGGCCGGGATAGGTGAACGTTACCTTGGCCAGCCGAATCCGCTCCGGGTTCGCAGGGGCGCGGCACGGTCTTGTGGGCCGGGTGCGGGTACGGCATTCGAGCCGCAGCTTCTCGTAGAGGGCCACGTAGAAGCTGCTCTCGTAGAACTGGTTGACCGTATGAACACCGGCCGACAACGCCGCCGACGAGGTGCGCATGGCCAGGACTGCAGCGCCTGCCAGGGCCAGAGGCATCTGCCCCGTGTAGAGCAGGAGGCCCAGCGCGGCGTAGGCCGCGCCGGTGCCGATGCCCGTCAGAGCGCGTCCCATGAGGTGGACGGCAGTGGTGCGGAGCTCCGTCGTGGTGGACTCGGCGGCGAGCGCGGCACTTGCGGTCCGGTAGTCGGCGAGCACGGTCTCCGCCAGTGTGAAGGCCCTTAGCTCCGCGGCGGTATCGCGGCCGGTCAGCAGCCGGCCGGCGATCGCCTGCCGCCGCTGGGTGGCCACCATGCGGAGGAAACTCGCGTAGCCGAGCCGGGCGGCCTTCGCTGCTGCCCAGGCCGCCGGAAGCATGGCAAGGAGCGTCACCGGAACGAGCCATGGGTTCAGTGACATGACTGCTACTAGGGCCGCCAGCACTTGCACGCTGGCGGACAGCAGCGCTCCGGCATGCCTGAGGCTCGCCTCAATCGCTCTGATGCCTGCCCCGGAACCCTGCTCCACCAGTTCGCCGAAGCCCGCGTCTTCAAAGGCGATGAGCCGGACCTGGGAGACCAGTTCGTGGAGTTCGACCTGGGCCGCCTCGCGTACGCGGGGGATCGTGGCGCCGAGCGCGGCGGCGGCTGCCGCGTCGAGCAGGGCGCGGAGCGAGTACGAGACTGCGACCAGCGCGATCGCGGACAAAGCGGCGACGACCCTGTCGGCCGTCGGCCCGCCGGTGATCAGCTCGTCGATGACGCGGGCGCCTGCGACGATTCCAGAGACCGTCGCCAGGCCGCCGACCAGGTTCAGGAGGACGGCGAGGATCATGGTGCGCGGGGCCACGCGCCAGACGATCGCGAGAATGACCCGTGCCGCCGCGGGTATCGCGGCCAGACCGGCCCACAGGCTGGAGCCCGCGACCTCGCGGTCGATCCGGGTCCAGGGCGGCATGACGGGCTCGTCTCCACCGATGAGAGTCGTGACCGGTTCACGTGCAGGTTTCACACGTACAGCCTGTGAATTCGCGGGGAGGACGACAAGCCTGGGCGGCGCACATTGGCAGGAACGACGCTAAGTTTGGCAGGCACTCGCGTTGCTCGCCCACGGCGTCGCCAACAAAGATGATCGGCATGCGTCTGCATCTTGAAGGCGGGGAAGGCCATTGAAGAAATCAATACATGCCCGTGAACCGGTCTTCGACCCGGCATCCTTCGGGCTTCTGCGACTGCCTGTCTTTCGCGTCGAAACGGCTGCCTCCACACTGACCGATCTCGATCCCGAGGACCGCGAACAGGCCGGCCGGATGGCCACCTACCTGCGATCCGCCATCAAAGACGACGCCGTGCTCGAGGCACTCACGGTCTCGAATCCCGCCTTCGTTCGCGAGCTGAGAAAGCTCGGGGATAGCGACAACAATGACGGAGGGCGGCCGATCCCTTTCACGCGTCTGCGTCGCATGGTGTACACTCTCACGAAATACCTGATCCGGATGTCGCATCGGCCGACCCCTTTCGGGCTGCTGGCCGGAGTGGCTCTCATGACCGTAGGCGACGATCCCTGTTTCGAGTACCGTGGCCTGGGCGAGAAACTCGTCCAGGCCGATACTGAATGGCTACTCGGCGCCGTGTCGCGGTGGGAGAGCCAGCCTGCGGTACTAGCCCATCTGCGCCTGGTCAGGAACGATCTTGCTGTCCTGCGGGGAGAGCGCCTCGTGTTGCCTTACGTGCGGGATGTCGACAGTAAGGACATCATTTCCCGCACGCAGGAGGTGTCTGTCCGCTACACCGCCGCCCTGAGGCGCGTCTGGGAGCTCACCGAGCGCCCGATGGCGTTCGCCACGCTGGCGGATACACTGGCCGAGTCCTTCGGGGCGCCCGCGGAAGCGGTTGGCGGCATGCTTGTGCAGCTCGTCGAGCAGGAGTTCCTGCTGACCGACCTGCGACCGCCCGCTGACGCGCCGGACGCCCTCGGCCACGTGGCGAGCAAGCTGACCCCGGTCGCCGGACTGCGGGACCTCGGTGACCTATCCGCTGCATTCAGCACCTACGCCCGCCTTCCGATCGGCGCCGGGACGGTCCGGCTGAACGAGCTGACGACATCGATGAGCCGAATCCAAGTCAGCGAGCACCCGCTGCAGATCGACCTCGCCGTCGACGTGGACGCCCGCCTGCCGCCGATCGTGACGCAGCAGATGAGCGAGGCCGCCACGGTGCTGTGGCGCATGTCTCCCGACCCAATGCCCGAACACCTGCGCGGCTACCACAACGAGTTCGTGGAGCGGTATGGATATGGGCGTGCGGTGCCACTGAAAGAGATGCTCGATCCGGAACGCGGGCTCGGCGCTCCGGCGACGTATCTGCGCCCGCCGAGCACACGCCCGTTCGACAACCGGCAACGGCCCCGGCAGGAGCGCCAGGAACTGCTGACCGAGCTGCTTCAGGACGCGCAGCGCGCGCGGACCGCCGAGGTGGTCCTGACCGACGCGCTCGTAACCGAGCTTGCCGAGGAAGGCCTGGCGGCCAGGCCCCCGGCTGCCTTCGACATGGCCGTGACGCTGCTCGCGTCCTCACTGGAGGCGGTCGCGGTGGGCGACTTCCGACTGGTGGTCGCCAACGGGCTGGGCGGACCCGCGCCGGGCTCCTACTTCGGCCGCTTCCTGCCCCTCCTGAACGACACGACGGACCGCATCAAGGAACTGTACGGCCGGCCCGAGATGACTCCGCCGGACGCGCTCCTCGCGCAAGTCCGCTTTCAGCCCAACAGCTCGCGATCGGGGAACGTCAGCCGCGTCCCAGCGATGACCCCGCACCAGGTGGTCATGGGGGCTTTCGCGGAACGGGGCGACGAGCGGGTGCACGGCATCGACGACGTCGCGGTGGTGGCGGACCGCGACCGTTTTCATATCGTCATGGCCGCTTCGGGACGGGAGCTGGTCCCGATGGTGGCGCACATGTTGAACCCGTATATCGCGCAGCCGAACGCAGTCCGCTTCCTCAGCGAGGCGACGCAGGTGCGCCGGTGGAGCATCCGCCCATGGGAGTGGACGGGACTGGACCGCTTCCCCCATCAGCCGCGCGTCCGGTACAACCGCACGATCCTCGCTTCGGCACGCTGGCGGCTCAACCGGACCCTGCGTGACCCGTCGCTGCCGTGGCCGCACTGGCGTGCCGAACTCGGCCGGTGGCGCGAGCGGTGGTCGGTGCCCGAGCAGATCGAGATGACGAGCGACGACCAGCGCGTCGCCCTCGACCTCACCGTGCCGCTGCATCTGCGGCTGCTGTGGCGGGAGGCGCGCCGGGAGGTCCCGCCGATCATCACTGAGCGTCCCGCGGGCGGCGAGTATGGCACGCAGTGGTCTGGCGGCGTCGCCAACGAGATCGTAGTGCCGATGGTGCCACGGGCCGGCAGCCCCGCACCGACCCGTCCGCCGTCGATCGTCACCGTGTCCGAGCAGCAACGGCACGTCCCGGGTGGTGACTGGGTCTTCGCCAAGCTCTACGTCGCGGAAGACCGCCAAGACGAGTTGCTGACCGAACAGTTGCCGAACCTGCTGGAGTCCGTCGGCGCGGACGCCGAACTCATGTTCTTCATCCGTTACCGCGATCCTGACGCGCACCTACGCGTGCGTTTCCATGGCAAGCGATCCGTGCTCAACGCAAAGCTGCTTTCTCGGCTCCACGACTGGGCCGCGCGATGCTGCGCAACGGGGGTGATCCGGCGGCTGGCGCTCGACACCTACGAGCCGGAGGTCGCCCGTTACGGCGGGGAGAAGGTGCTGGAGCAGGCCGAGCGGGCCTTCGGAGCCGACAGCGGAGCAGTGCTACGGCAGCTCAAAGCCATCGGTTGCGGGACGGTGGAACTCGATCCGGTACTGCTGGCCGCAGCCAACTGCATCGACATCTGCCGCGGCTTCGCTGCGGAGCCGGGCTGGATGGGCCGGTTCCTCGAGGCCTACCCCAAAGGCGGCCATCATCCGGCCTTCCAGGCTCGCCGGGACGTGGCGCGACGTCTGCTCGACGTGCACGGGGAGTGGAACGCACTGGCGGCGGAACCGGGCGGGCCGGAGATCCTGGCCGCCTGGCAGGAACGAGCGCCGGCTCTGAACGAGTACGGCCGCGCCCTGCGCGCGCAGATCGGGGACGACGGTCCCCGCGAGACCCAGGTCGTCACAAGTCTGCTGCACATGCACTGTAACCGCCTGTTAGGCATCGATTCAGAGGCGGAGCAGTCCGCCTACGCCGTCGCCCGCGGTGCCGTCGCGGCGCACCTTGACCGAACGAGGTTCGTACGATGACCGACCTTCGAGACAGGGCCGGTGAGATCGCCGGATTCGTCGCAGGGCGTCTTCGCGATCTTGACCGGCTGCGGCGTTCGATCGACGACAGCGCGGCGCTCGCCCCCGGAAAGCCCGAGGAGCGCGCTTACCAGGAGCTGTCGCTGGCCATGGGATACCCCGGCGTTGTGCTGCTGTTCGCCGAGCTCGGGCGGACCGATAAGGCGCACCGTGAGACTGCGCACCGGCTGCTCGCCGAGGCCGCCACCAAGCCGCACCCTGCGACCGGCGGCTCACTGTATATCGGGCTTCCGGCACTGGCCTTCGCTGCCAGGACAGCCGTGATGCGGCCTGGCGAGTACCGGTCACTGCTAGAACCGCTGGACCGTTACATCATGGACCTCGCCGAGCAGCGCACCCGCGTCTGGCGCGAACGTCTGGACGACCCGGCGCATGTCGCGGGTTCAATGGGCCTGTACGACGTGATCAGCGGTATGAGCGGGCTCGGCCGCTATCTGCTCTTGAAGGCAAACGAGGATGACCGGGTGCTGCGGGACGTGCTCGGCTACCTAGTCGCCATGACTGGAAACGGCGAGGTTGCCGGGCATAGCGTGCCGCGCTGGTGGGCCGCCGGTGGGCCGCGCCTGGACATCCCGCCCGGCCCCGAGTACCGCCACGGCCACGCCAACGTCGGTGTTGCGCACGGCATAGCGGGACCGCTAGCGCTGCTGGCCCTGGCGTGGCGGTCGGGAGTGCGAGTGCCCGGCCAGCGGGAGGCGATGGAGCGCGCCGTCGCGTGGTTGCTGCACTGGCGCTGCCCGGACGGCGCCGGCGTGTGCTGGCCCGACACGATCACGCTTGAACAGCATCTCGGGGGTGAGCGGCCGACACCGGCGTGCGTGCCCACCTGGTGTTACGGGATTCCCGGCATCGCCCGCGCGATCCAGCTCGCCGGCCTGGCCCTGCAACGGCGCGACTGGCGGGCCGCCGCACTCGGCGCGATGCACTCGCTGCTCGACCGGCCGGCCGCTGAGTGGGAACCGGCCTCGCCCTCGTTGTGCCACGGTTCGGCAGGGGTGCTGCAGATCGCGTTGCGTATGTCCGCCGACAGCGACGGAGACTCGACCGCGGCCGACATCGCGGAGCTGGCCGCCGGGCGCACCGTCGAGCTATTCGACCCAGACCTCAATCTGGGATTTCGCTACCGGATACCGCCGCCGAGGCGATATCTAGAGGGCCCGGGGATGCTCGACGGGGCGGCGGGCACCGCGCTCGCGCTGCACGGCTACGCCACTGGACGGGTGGCAGACAGCGACTGGGACGCGGCGCTGCTCATTCACTAGAGCGCTGCTGTGAACGTACGGCGCCGCCGGGAGGCGCGCTGCGGGCGCGCACGGACGATGATCCGGCCATGCGTGCCACGAAGACCGGCAGAACCGGACCTCTGCGGAGATCGCGGAGTGCGTTACGGAAGGAAATAGTATATGGAACGACCCGACAATGTTCTCGGCGCATTCGACTTGCAGATGCGCAGCATTCCCGCGCGTGTTCAGGACGAGGCCGTGACGCGGATGACCATCTGCTCGGCCAATACTCAGTACCAATGCACGCTGAGCCCCATCCAGTCCACCTGCACACAGCCGACGTGCACCGACACCTGCTGTTACCAGCACTCGCGCGTCTGCTGACCTCGAGGGACGGCCGCCGTGGGCGGCCGTGTCCCCACATCCGCCACCACCTTGATGAGAGGCGCCATGCTGACCAATATCTCACACGATCTCGACGGACTGTTCGACCTGGAGATGCGGAGCGTCCCCGTCCGCGCGCAGATCGCGCAGTCGCTGCCGTTCCAGCCGGCGTCGCAGACGACGCCTTACATTTGCACGTATAGCCCTCACATGTCGAGCTGTACCCTCCCGACGTGCACGGACACGTGCTGTGAATTGGGATCCCGGGTCTGCTGACTCTCGACCAACACAACGGACGACACCATGTCGGCTTCCACGGCGCGTGAAGTCGCGCGACGCGTGCTGGATCCGGCGATCCGGTCGCAGGCGCTGAGGCGGCTGGCTCGCGCCACGCTCAAGCCGCAGGTGAACATCTGGTCGCCAGCCGGCGTCTCCCTCGGAGGCGCCGGCCTGGCGATCCTGTGCGCGGAGCTCGACGGCCGGTTCAGCGATGAGGGCTGGGACGTCGCCGCGCACGCGCTCCTCGCGTCGGGGCTCGCCGAGGCGAGCGACCCGGCCCGTCCCCTGGCACTGTTCTCCGGCGCGGCCGGATACGCCGCGGCGGTCTGGCTGGCCAGCCGTGACGGGACTCGCTACACGGGGCTGCTGGCTCAGCTCGACGCCGTCTTGCTGCCGCGGATGCGCGACTTCGCGTCCGCGCCGCCGTCCGGCCCGGCCGCCTACGACACGGTCAACGGTATGGCGGGCTGGGTGGGGTACCTGCTCATGCGGCTGCGTTCGCCAGAGATCGAGCAGGTCGTCGCGCTTCTGGCCGAGGCGCTCGCGAATGTGCTGCTCTTCCCCGGCCGCATGGCCTATCGCCAGGACGGCGCTTTGCGGCTCGACTACGGGTTGGCGCACGGCGTCGCAGGCCCGCTAGCGGCTCTCGCGCTGATCGAAATCCACGGCGGGACGGTGCATCCAGCGACGTCGCGAGCTCTCCGTGAGGCCGGTCTGTGGCTGGCCCGTCAGGCGACATGGCGCTCGGGATGTCTGCTGTGGCCGGCGGGCGCGGAGCCGGACGTCCGCGGCGCTCCGCTCGCCCATGTGCCGGTGAAGAATGCCGGCTCCTGGTGTCACGGCAGCGCGGGCATTGCGCGAGCCGTGTATCTCGCCGGCGTCGCGACCGGCACGCCGGAGCTGACCGACGTGGGGCTGACCGCGATAAGGACGCTCTGTGTCCAGCCGCCGCTCCTGCACTCGCCCAACCTCTGTCACGGTCTGGCCGGACAGGCGGCGTTGCTGCAGTGCTTCGCCCGGGACACCGGCGACCCCGTGGTCGAGACAGCGGCGGCACGTGCGGCAGCCAAGCTTGCGCAGGACTTCGCACCCGGGTCTCTGCTCGGCTATCTCGACACGGAGCAGCCGGGAGTGCGAGCGGAAAATCCGGGATTGTTGCGCGGAGCCGCGGGCGTGGCGGCCGTCCTGCTGGCCGCCGAGCACGTGACGGCTCCCGAGCCGGGCTGGTCCCGGCTGCTTCTCCTGGCTTGAGGACACGATGTGGCAGAACACGCCGCTCGAGGCGGCGCCGACGCCTGTGTGGCCGGGGGAACCGCGGTGGCACACCAGCATCATCACGAGCTACTAAATACGTACGCTCCGTGTGAGACTGGTGCGGGCTGGGAATGGCAGAGAGCGACGAACATCGGCGGTTACGTCCCGTCGGAAAACCGGTTCTTCTGGCAGTTTTGGCGAACCACCGGCGACCGGCCGCCGCGACCACCTCCATCCCGTGCCCGGCAAGCAGTGTGCAGTTGAGCGTCAATGTGTCAGCCCGCATCGGTTCGCGCCTGCGCCAACGGCTGAACAGCGTGCCCGCAGACAAAGCATCCACACGACCAGACCAAGAGGTCCGTCAGCTAGCTGATGAACTCTTACGAAATAACGAGGTCAGTATTGTGTTCCCACGTTGTCTTCATTTGCGGACGGGCCGCCGAAGACCTGGCGATACGCGCGCGGTGAAACGCCGCGTCGTTTGAGGAACCTTTCACGCAGCACGGTGGCGCTGGCGTATCCGACCCGTTGGGCTACTTCCTCAATGGACAGCGTGGTGCGCTCGAGTAGCTCTTCGGCGCGCGTCAGGCGCCGGTGCAGCAGCCAGGCGTGCGGCGTCGCTCCGGTCGCCGCTTTGAACCGCCGGGCGAAGGTGCGGGGGCTCATCAGAGCCCGCGCGGCGAGCTCGTCGACCGGGATGGGGCGGTGCAGGTTGCTCGCGGCCCAGTCAAGGACAGCGGTCAATCGCTTGTCGTCGTTGTCGGCCAGCACGGGTGTCTCAATGTATTGGGCTTGCCCGCCATCGCGGTGCGGCGGAACGACCATGTCGCGGGCGATGGTGTTGGCGACGAACACGCCGTGTTCGCGCCGTAGTAGGTGTAGGTAGAGGTCGATGCTGGCGGCCGCGCCTGCCCCGGTGATCACCTGCCCCTCGTCGATGTACAACGCTTCCGGTCGCAGGGTGACAGCTGGGAAGCGGGCCGCGAAGTCGGCCGCGAACCGCCAGTGTGTGGTGGCTTGGGCGCCGTCGAGGAGGCCGGTGGCTGCGAGATGGTACGAACCGACACAGTGGGTAGCGATGATGGCCCCACTCTCGTGGGCGGCGCGGACTGCGTCCACAGCCGCGGCGGACGGCGGGGATCGGAACGTGTTTCCGGGTAGTAGCAGGACAAGGTCGCCCTTGTCGAGCTCCTCCAAGCCGTGGTCGACGGTGAAGCTGAGACCGATGTCGGTCGTCACCGGTCCGGGCCGGTCCGTGCAGAGCACGACGTCGAAACGGGGTACGCCCAGGTGCACACGGTTATTGAACATCTCTGCAACCAGACCGAGGGACAGCATGGTGGCCTGCTTCGGCACGTACGCCGTGATCGTCGCGAAGCCCGCCATCAGAGCTCCGCGGGCGGCGTCAACGGCTGAGCAGACGCGTCTAGTACGGCGGTGTAGTAGCTGTCGATGCACGACACGGTCGCCTCGCACGGGCGAAGTAGCCACGCGTAGCTGCTGTAGAACGCGGCCAACTGCGCCTCACGCTGAGCGCACGGCTTGAAGCCGCGGATCGGATGTGCATCTCCGCCGACCAGCGATGGTTCGCCGTCGACGACTTGGATGCCGTGCTCGGTTACCACTGCCTCCCCTAACGCGACGCCGGCAGGGCGGCCGGCAGCGGTTGCATGATGGTGGCTGGCGCCGCCGACCGTTCGGTCAATCGCAGGACGCCTTCGGGTGACGACACCGGCCGCGCAAGGCGCTCGACCTGGCGTCGACGTCCTGGTCGATAACCCCGCGCCCGTCCCGGCTGGCCGGAACGTCGCCTCTTCCCGTGGCATGACCCCTCAAACGACCGAACCACCCGTCGTCCGACCCACTTTCCAGCGCGCTCACGATATTGCCCCGCAGTCGCGACCGAAAGGGAATTGTAATCGCGGGGCCGTCGGGGCACCGGAGCATGAAGGCCACCTTCGACCAGAAGACTCTCGAATCCACCTGCCTCGATGGGGAATCGGAGACGTTCCGCCGGCCACGTTGTTACTGCGGACACCAACGGTCACACCGTGTACCACAGTTCCCACGGGGTGTAGATGCCGCGACTCTGATTATACTTGCATTCGAAGCTACGCCAGTGACCGCTAAGCACACCACCCCAGCCATCGTCTGTACAGTCCGCGTAGCTCCCGTAGTCGGCATACTTGATAGGCAACGCGACGCCCGCGTCTGCCGTTTCCGTCAATGTAAACGTCGCCACAAGGATCCCAACTGCAGCGATACCAGCGCGAAGCGTTTTACTCATCACGGGGCCTCACTTCTATCAGCAACTTGATCGATACTGGTGACATGTATATTCGAATAGTGACAACCCTGACGGACGGTGAGCGCCCACGACGCCGCTCTGCCCCCAGGAGCGGCGACGTTCCCGGAGGAGCCACTGCCCGCAGCGCTGACGTCGCTCTTCATGTGGTGGAAGCTAGCGCGCGGACAGGCCTTGCGATCCCCGTTTTCACTATTGCCGAAACCGGATGGCCTTCATCCAGAACAGCTGCGGTAATCGGCGGACAACACGAGAGAGCGGGCATCGCGGTGGCCGGGGAAGGTGGCGTCTGCTCGCCACCTACTGTCTCCCCGTAAGACGGAGCACTCGGTCACACATGGTCACCGAAGAGCGGGAGATGAATCCTCCTGCGCACCCACCAGGATGGCGTCAAGCAAACCGGGATAGCGCGCGTCCAGATCGTCGCGCCGCAATGACAGAAGGTTCTCCCGACCCGCCGGACGCTGCCAGATGACGCCGCTGTCGCGCAGAACGCGCCAGTGATGCGTGAGCGTCGACTTCGAGATCGACGTTCCGAGCTGGAGCCCGACTGTCCCGCAGGCGTGCTCGCCACCCTCGGCGAGGATTCGGGTGATCGCCATCCGAATCGGATTTCCCAACGCCGAGAGCACGTTTTCCATCCGGATCTGCCCAGTGGGCGGGTGCTGGCCGATCATCCGGTCAGTATAGGTGACAGTTCGACTCAACGCACACAGTCGTACCTTCCACGAGCCACCCCCCTTTCCCATTGATCGATTGTACGTTAACTTACGTACAGTCGTACTGACTGTCCGCTCGTCCGATCCGAAGGGTGTTCCTCCCCCATGTCCATTCCGCCCACCACGCCTGCTGGACCACGCCGAAGGTTGGGCCTGAGCCTCGGCTTGCTCGCCTTCGCGCAGCTAATCTTTTCCCTCGACTTGAACATCGTGTTCGTCGCCCTTCCCGACATCGGGTCGGACCTGGGCTTCTCCGGGCAGACCCAGCAGTGGGTCGTCAGCGCCTACGTAGTGTTCGCCGGTGGTTTCCTGCTCCTCGGCGGACGCGCAGCCGACTTGCTCGGGCGTCGCCGGATGTTCGCCCTCGCCTTGACGCTCTACGCCTCGTCATCCCTGGCCGGTGGCCTCGCGTGGAGCCCGCTGGTCATCGTGATCGCCCGAGCGATCCAGGGCATCGGCGGGGCGTTGCTGTTGCCCTCGACGTTGTCGCTGATCAACACACTGTTCGAGGAGGGCCCTCGCCGCAACCGCGCTCTGGCCGTGTGGGGTGGCGCGGGTGCCAGCGGCCTCACCGTCGGCGCGCTGCTCGGTGGCGTGCTGACCCAGACGTTCGGCTGGCAGGCGGTGTTCTTCGTCAACGTACCTCTCGCCGGCATCGCTGCCCTGGCCGCCCTCTTCGTGATTCCGGCCGACGTCCGGGAACGCACCCGTCGCCCGTTTGATCTGCCCGGCGCGCTGACCGTCACCGGCGGCGCAACCCTCGCCGTGTTCGTCTTGGTCCAGGGCCCGGAGTCCGGCTGGACCGCACCCGGCGTGCTGATGGCGGCGGTGCTCGCGATCGTGTTGCTGATCGCGTTCGTGATCATCGAGTCCCGCAGCGCTGACCCGCTCATGCCGTTGCGGCTGCTGGGCAACCGCAACCTGACCACAGGGGTGCTGGTCACTTTCGTCTACATGGCCACCTTTGGCACGCTGCCCTACTTCCTCACTGTCCTGTTGCAGAGCGTCCACAGCCTGACGGCCCTGCAGACCGGGCTCGCGTTCCTCGTCCCGTCGGTGGCCATCGCCTCCGGCACTCAGCTCGGGGAGCGGCTTACCACCCGCCTCGGGACCCGGTTCACGCTGATCACCGGGTTCGGCATCGCCATTGTCGGAACCGCCGCGCTGGCGTACGGGTTCAGCGCCGATCGCGGCTACCTCGCGCTGATACCGGGGCTGGTAATCTCCGGAGTCGGGCAGGGCATCGTGTGGACGGCGATGTGGATCGCCGCAGGCACCGGCGTCGAGGTCGCCGAACAGGGCGTAGCAAACGGAATGGCGTCGACCACCCTGAACCTCGGCAACGCCATCGGACTGGCTGTGTTGATTGCCGTCTCCAACTCTGATATCGCGGGCCACAGCGGTCCAGCACTTCAAGCCGCGCTCGCCCAAGGCGGCTCCATCGCGGTCCTCATCGCCAGCGCCGGGATGGTGGTCGGCCTGCTCCTCGCCCTCACTCTTCCGCGCACCGCGTCGACCGGTGAGACAGCTTCGGTCCAGCGCAGAAGCGAGTCCGCACCCAAGACCGGTAGGTGGCGGCGCGAGTGATGCCCGACCGCCACCCGCCCCGACGTGCTTCACCTGGTCACTCGTCGAAATCCTAACCCCGTCGACGCGCACCAGGGCATCGTTAGCCGCGGGGTAGGTGTAGGCCGGCGGCGTGGCGTAACCGGCGATCAGCGACGCCGCATACCGACCGTGATCGCTGCGGAGGTAGGAGCCCAGCGTATGAAGGGTGTGCACGCCGGCCTCGATTCCCCGCACGTGGTTGCCCGCAAGCGGGTGTGCTCGTTCTACGTGGCGGGATATGTGGCCGGGCTCGGCTTCTTCGCCGCCGCATCGAAACTGGAAAGCTTTCTAGGTCCCCTGCTGCGGCCTGCGCACGTTGCGGTCGCGCTGGCTTTCTTGAACATTGCTGTGGCATGGTCAGCGGGATCGACCAATGGAAACCGTGCAGCGAACCCGCTGTACGCAGAAACCTCGCCCGCACGTGGACGGACTGCCAATCAGCATCCTCAGCGATCGTCATGGCAGCCAGCAGAAACTAGTCGTGGTCTGCCTAGCCGGGATGTTCGCGTTCCTCTTGGTTTCCTTTGGCACCAGTTATCCGGTCATGGTCGTTTCTCAAGTCGTCTACGCCATGTTTGCCGCCGGTTTCTAGAGCGTCGGCATGGTGCTTCTCGGGGAAGCTCTGCGATCGGGCATCGGTGGCGGCGCCGCCCTCTATACCGCATTGGTGCAGGTAGGATCCACGGTCGGCATCCTCTCACCGCTCGTCGTGCCCGGCTACAGTCCGTCGGCATTCCTGATCGCGATGGCCTTCTGTGCCGTGACAGGAGCGCTGCTACTCGTCGATCGGGTGTTCATCCATCGTCCCGTGCGATGATAGCTACCCGCTGTGCGCGCAGGGCAGCCACCGTCCGAAGTCAAAGGTCCGCGATCGCACCGAAGAGTGATGGGCATCGGATCCTGCCCAATGTCGACGGCACGGTGCGCAACGACGCCGTTCACCCTCGCGGTCCAAGCAGCTGATACCTCAGGGGGAGGTCCGCCCGGCGTGCTCCAGCCAGACTCTCAGCATGAAACCCACGCTCACCTCTCACCCCGAGGTACGCGACGCACGCCGCCCGCCCCGTTGGGGCAGTCGTCTCCGCCCACCTGATTCCGCTGACAACCTTGCCGTCGGGGATCTGGCGCCTGTTCCTGGCGGGCGGCGCTGATCTCGGGCTGCGTCCCTACGACGTCATTGACGGATGGGAAGCGTTCTCCACCGCCGGGCTGAGCGTCGTCTGCGAAGGCCTCGCCCTGCTGACCCTCGGGCTCGTACGGCCGTGGGGCGAGCGCGTCACGAGTTGGCTCCCCCTGATTGGCGGTCGTTGGGTGGCGCCTCGCGCTGCGGTCCTTCCAGCCGCGTTCGGGGCCGTCGCTCTGGCTGCCATCTGGACGTACACCTTCAGGGACTTCCCAGATGTGGAAGGAACGACATTCGCCAGCACGGGCTGGCAGGTTCTGCTCATAGCCTGTTACCTGCCGCTCTCGCTCTGGGCACCTCTGCTGGCTGTGGTCACCTGGGCGTATTACCGACGCCGCTGCCGCAACTGATCGGAGGAGATCCGCGGCACCTGTGCTTCACCTGATCCGGCAGTAGTTGTCGCCTTTCGATGCCTGCACTCGTTCCCACCTCGCGCGAGTCCGGCACTGCCGTGAGCTCCGGATGAGGACGAAGTCAGCGGTGTGCGGAGACGAGGTCGTGGGCGGCGGCGCCGAAGGCGTGGACGCGGGCGGTGGCGTTGTCGGTGCGCCAGAGCAGGCCCCACTGCAGGGGTGGTGCGTCGTGGAGGTGGACGTAGGCGACGTCGGGGCGGGCGTAGTAGCGCCGGACGTTGGCGCCGACCGGGAAGACGCCGTGTCCGGCGCCGACGAGGGTGAGCATTTCCTGGAACGTGGCGGCCGTGCGGCCGGTGCGGATCAGGTGTCCGGCCGGGGTGGTCACGGGGGTGCGGTCGGCGCGCAGGGATTCGGGCAGGGTGTCCGGCAGCTGCAGCATGGTGACCGTGGCCAGGTCTTCGACGGAGAGGGAGTCAAGCCCGGCGAAGGCGTGACCGGCCGGGACGGCGAGGAAGCGGGCTTCGGACACCAGCACGGGTCCGCTGTCGATGCCGGGCTCGTGCACGGGGAAGGTCGCCAGCGCGAGGTCGACTTCGCCGTCGCGCAGCCAGGGCATCAGTTCGGCCAGCTGGGCTTCGCGGATGCGGACGTCGCAGTCGGGGTGGCGTTCCCGGAACAGGTCGGTGGCGCCGACCAGCAGCTGGCCGGCGGCCGCGCCGGTGAAGCACACCTGCAGGGTTCCGGTGAACCCGCGGCCGGTCTCGATCGCGTGCGCCACCGCGGCGTTGATCGCGGCCCAGGCGGGCCGTAGGTCGTCGCGGAGCCGGCGGCCCACGGGGGACAGTTCGACCCGGCGGCTGGTGCGGGTGAACAGCGAGACCCCGACCCGGCGTTCCAGTTTGCGGATCGTCTGGCTGATCCGGGCGGTGGACACGTGCAGCCGCTCCGCTGTGCGGCCGAAGTGCAGTTCCTCGGCCAGGGTCAGGAACGCCTCCAGCTCGTGCCGCTCGAGCATGTCCGTCCTCACTTCGTTAAGCGTGGCTTCACGATCATGGCACACATCGGCGTTGTTCCGGGGTTCTGCGCGCCGGAGAGTGGAGGCAGCGGAAACCAGTCCACAAAGGAGCAAGGATGTACGTCACCGATGACCACGCGCTGGCCGCCGGAAGCGGCGCGGCAGTCGTGGCGGAGCTGCGGGACCGGGTCGAGATCGTCGACGCGCTCCACCGGTTCGCCCTCGGCCAGGATCTGAAGGACAGGGCGCTGTTCGCGTCGGCCTTCACCGCGGACGCCGAGCTCGACTTCCGGCCGGCCGCCGCGAAGTGGGGCGCGCGGCCGCCGCTGATGGCAGGCCGGGACACGATCGTCACCACCATCCTCGGCCTGTTCACCGGCCGGGTGGACACCACGCACCAAGTCACCAACACGCGTGTCGCCGTCGAGGACGACACCGCGCGGCTGACCGCACTCGTCGAGGCCCAGCACCTGCTGACCGCCGACCGCGAGGTGTTCGCGTTGTTGAAGAACCCTTATGACGTCGACCTGGTCCGGGACGGCGGGCGCTGGCTGATCCACCGCATGCGGATCGACAACACGTGGTTCACCGGCGACCCGAGCGCGATCTTCACTGCGTGACCCCTCCCCGGACCCGCACACGGAGGGAAGAACACCAGCATTCACAAGCCGGGAGTCCGGAAAAACCCGCGTGCAGGTCCGAGCCGTCGCCGCCCCTTCGTCCTTCCACCGTGGAGTACGACGACTTGGGTCCCGGCCAGCGGTGGCACGTCCTTCAGCAGGCTCAACCGAGCGTGCGCGGACCGAGCGCCCAAGCCGGCACCACGTAGGGCTGCTGGTCTAGGTGAACGGGCGGGAACAGCACGGCCATCGCCCGGTCTTCGCCGCCGACCCAGACCTCCTGAGGCTTTCGCCGGCAGCGAACACACCCACCCCGCCACCGCCTCCCTCCTCGGCGACAACCGCAGCGACCGGACCTCGCCCGCCTCGTTGTCGATCGCACAAGCCACCACCGACCGGGCGTGAACATCCAACCCGACACACGTACGCTCGATAAACACCGGCGCCTCCCGTAAATCGCGGCACTACCACCAAGCGTGGCGGCAACCCGCGCCAACTTACGAGCGAGGCGCCAGCCCTCCATACGGGCTAGGCTAGGCCAGGCCAGGCCAGGCCGGGGCCTAGGCCAGGCCGGGATCTGGCCGGCAACCTCAGCCCGGGTGGGCGGACCTGCCGCCGAGGCACAAGAGACGGGAGCCGGTGAGGTCCTGGGCGCGGCGGGCGAGGTGGAGCATGACCTGTTCAGTGCGTTCCTGCAGGGCGGCGGCCAGGTCACGGTGGACCTGCTCGATCGCCCGGCTGACCGGTCACCGGCGCCTGGCAATCCGCTGCGAACGCAAACCCAGCCATTCCTGGCATTTCTCCCTCTTGGCGCTACCATTACGTGCTAGCGTTTACGCGACCGCTTAACCGTGCGCGTTGTCCGGGCGAACGCCGGCACCACATATGGCAACTTTCGCCAACGTCCGTGCGGAAAAAGGACTACCATGTCCTTGCATGTACCGCCCACCCAGGCGGGCCGATCGGGTTGGTTCCGCAACGGGGTGGATCCATGGCATGACGTTGACGCCCTCAGCGTAATATGACTGCCGTCATTGTAACTGACGTAAATATCCGGCATATGCCTAAGCCTGCGGATTGGATAGTCCGGCGCGACGGTCACTGACGCGGCGCGCCAACCCGTGCGACACACCGCCTTATAACGACGCCACCACCGAACAACTGCAACCACGCTGAACACGAAGAACAGCATTGCCACGAAGATTACAATCCAACAGAAGTCAGCCATATCGTCGTCGACGTTACTTTCGTACATCGTGCGCACGTGGTCCGGGTTTTCTCGCTCATATATGACCGTGATCTTGTCGCCCGCGTTGTACTGCTTCGATGATTGCTTGATAATCTCAGCAAATCGAAGTTTTCCAAATATCTTGTATTCTACATATAGAATGTCCGCACCATTGCTGCGATGGGAATAATTCAACACCCTGCCCTGCACGCGGTCCCCGGTTCGCAGTAGCACGTCGGCGGGGTGATAGAGTGCCACCATACCCCCGATCGCCACACCGATGATTACTAGCCAGAGTGCCGCGATACCCGCCGCGCGTATATACAACACGTGCAGCTTCGACTTCTTGGCAGCCAACGCCACCGTATCCTCGTTTGCCGCATGCTCAAACGGCGGCAGCCACGCCGTGTCGGTGTCATTTTCAGGCAAAGCTGTCGCCAATCTTGCATGGACGTCGCGAGCCTGAACTAGCGCCACGTTGAGGTTGAAGCCAGACCAATCGGTTGCGAGTTTGCGGACTTATACAACCGTCTCCCGCGTGCGTACCTTTCCAGCACTGACTCCAGCATTACAACGCTCGACGATGTCCGCCGTCAAGGCATTCAGCCTAGACTGAAACTACTCGGTAGCCGATCGCAGTGGCCGCGCGGCTCAGGAGCTGCTTGAGCAGCCGCCTCCCGAGTGGCCAAGCCCAAACTCGCAACCCGCAGAGTCGCCTAACTGACGTCGTCGAGGACGCGCACGCCGGGGATGACTGCCAGCCGGTCACAGAACCTGGTCGCGAGCCCGGGCGCGCGGAGGGAAATCGGCTCCAGGCCGCCCCGGAGCGCGTAGCGTACAGCCGCCGCGTAGCCGAGGACGTTGGCGTACGGGAACTTCCACTCCTCGAACCGTGTCGCGTCCGCAGCCGGCCGGTCCTCGCCGGGCTCAACCCACCGTGCAAGTCCAGGCTGCCGTAGGCGCGGTAAACGTACACCGCCCCGGCCGGCACCCAAATCGCCCGGGTGGTCGGCGCAACCCAAGTGCCCGCGCCGGCGGTCGCGTAGGCGATCGACCGGAATGCGACCGTTGCGCACAGCCTTACAAACGAGGCCGTGTCGTTCTGCCTGATCGGGGTGCTCGACGCGGTCGACGGCGCATGCTTGGCGCAGCACACGCAACACCAGCACGGGGAGCACCGCGCGCGCCAGGGCCGGCACTATCAGCACGGGTGTCCACCGTAGCCCACCGGTGGCGATCACAGCGGTCACCGTGCTGGGACAGGACTACCTGCCCACGCGGGTGGGGGACGGCCAGCGGCGTGACCCTCGGGTTGACGGTCAGCATCGGCAGCCTCGCCAGCCCGGTGATCGGCAGCGTGGCGGACGCACATCCTGTTGGCACTCATAGACGTAAAACGATTCATTCGGAGCCGGTCGCCCAGCAGTGGCGCGAGATGTCGTAGAGGCTGGCACGAATCCAGAGCAGCTTTAGTGCTTCGACCCGGTTCCAGTCCCGGCTTGCTCTGGCAACAATGACGAGTTCGTCGATTCTACGACTGCACATTCGAGCGCATCTACGCAACCTACTGTAACGGAGTGTGGCGTCGCAGCGTCCAGATGCAACGGTTCTCACCCGCCCGCGAGCGTACTCCCTGGCGCGTACGCCCAGGCAATCGACTGTGCAACGATTCGTCGCACGCCAGCGAGCTTCGACCGGCACGGTGCACAGCGCCTCCCGGACGAGCGCGTCGGTTCGGACACCAGTTGCGCCGAACGAGCTCAACATCTGCAGCCCCGCCTCTACGCCACTCCTCGCAGTCACCTCGTGCCCAGCTCTGACCACCAAGGCACCAGCCTGTGCCGAGCACCAGCATCGCCGGCGAGAAGTACGCGCATGGATTCAATTACTCCCCAGACTTCACCGGACAGCAAGCCATGCGCATGCTAACCCGCGTCGACGTCACTGGACTGGGCCAATCGAGGTTGGATAATGTGACCAGTTGGGCTAGCTGTCGCATCGAGTCTGCCGCGCCCCGGCACCATCAGGCTAGACACTGACCCCGACGGATCACATTCGAAAATACTTGAACCGGTCCCACCATGCCCTTGATGACAGTCAGGATGATCTCGCTGGTTGCAGTTCAGAAAGGGAATCAAGTGCTCCGTAAACTTACGCAGGTAGCGGTCGCCACCGCCATGGTGACCGGAGGGATTTTGACCTCCGCCACTGGCACGACCGCGCTCGCCTCCGAGCACAGGGTCGACACGGCCAGTACGTCATCTGTCACAGCCTCGAGTGATCCTTGCGGCTACTGGCGCGCCGGCGACTGGCTCAGCGGCTATACATACTGGTACCGCCACTGCGGCAACAGTACTGTCAGAGTTCACATCGATTACTACGACGGTTACACCGAGTCTAGTTGTTTCGGCCCATGGGAGAAGCGCCAGCTGTCCTGGCGGACCACCAACGCGTACTACGTGGGCCTCTGCTGATTGACTGTATCGGGGCATCGTCAGAAATCGTCTGACGATGCCCCGATACCTACGCACCGGGAGCTGTCGCTGGTCGCCTAGAACTCCGGATCGACACAAGGAAGTCGGAGACACTCGGCAGCCCCTTCGTTCACCGAGGCAGGCGTCAGCCTACGTCCCCTTAGCACTCACCCTCTCGAGGTGCCTGCAGATCGACCAGAATTTTGCCGATGACGGCCCGTCTCTCCAAGCAGACGTGCGCTTCAGCACAGTCTTCTAGCCGGAACCTTGCCGCGATAGGGTGCGTGAGCGAGCCTTGTTCGAGAAGGCCCGTGATCTCACCGCAGGCGCGTTCCATTGCTTCTTGGGGCATGGCGAACACGAACACGGTACGAATGGCGATCCCGCAGCGCATGAGCCGATAAAAAGGTATATTCGGCCAAGGTTCGGCGTCGGATGCATAGGTGGCGATGACAGCATTCTGCGCAACCACCTCAGTGGTGAGCGGCAAATTGGCCCCGAACGCTACATCGACGACTCGGTCGACCCCTCGGCCACCGGTCGCTGCGCGGATCAGCTCGGCCGCGTCCGACCGGCGGTAGTCCACGACGTGGTGGGCGCCCGCGGCGCGGGCGGCCTGGCGCTTCGCCGGCGAACTCGCGGTGGCGATCACCGTGGCACCGCCGAGACGGGCGAACTCGATCGCGTAATGGCCCACCGCGCCAGCACCGCCGGTGACGAGCACGGTCAGGCCGGTCACCGGACCGTCGGCGAAGACAGCCCGATGTGCGGTCAGTGCAGGTACGCCGAGACAGGCACCGATCTCGAAACCGGCATTCGCCGGCAGCGGCACCGCATGGTGCGCGGGCACGACGACGTAGTCAGCCGAAGTACCGAAGGCCCCGGTGAAAGTCGCGGAATGGACCCACACCCGCTCCCCCACCCGCGATGGCGACACGCCGGCACCGACCCTGTCGATCACTCCCGCGCCGTCGTCCCCGGGAATCACCCTCGGATCGACCATCACACGGTCGCCCACCCCGCCCCGTCGCTTCACGTCGCGCGGGTTGACGCCGGCGACCGCGACGCGAACCCGGACTTCACCGGCCGCCGGTTCGGGGTCCGGCAGTTCGCCGACCACCAGGACCTCGCGAGCGGGTCCGGTCCGGTCGTACCAGACTGCTCGCATCAGCGGGTCAACTTGACGACGTACTTGCCGTTGCCCACGCCGGCGGCGAGCAAGTCGTGGACTGCAGCCACGGATTCCAGAGATTCCACCACGGTGACCTCCGGGCGGACCGTTCCGTCGGCGATCATGTCCAGTCCGGTCGAAAGCGCGCGGGCGACCAGGGCTGGAACCGTCGCATTGAGCCGGCTCATGCTGAACCCGAGAAGCCCGACATTGCCTCCGATCAACCGTCCCAGCGGCGGCAACGGTTCCGGGGTACCACCGCGGGGATTGCCGAACAGGATGATCCGTGCGCCCGGGGCAGCGATCATCAGGTCGAGGTCGAGCAGCGCGGTGCCGGTCGGGTCGAGGATCACGTCGACGCCATCGGGTGCGATCTTCGAAACGGCGTCTGGCAGATCGGTGTCTCGCGAGAACACCTCATCCCATCCTGTCGCCCGAGCCACTGCCACCTTTTCAGGTCGTCCCACGGTGCCGATCCGGACGCCGCTGCCCAACGCTGCCGCCACCTGAGCGACCACCGAGCCGATGCCGCCGCTCGCCGAATGCATGAGGACCGTCTCGCCGGGACGAATGCGCGCTTTCTCGGTGAGCAGGAGGACAGCGGTCGACAACGCCAGCGGCGCCGCCGCGGCGATCTCTAACGGCACTCCGCCCGGCACGCCGACAGTGACGTCTGCGGCCGCCACCGCCACCTGCGCGAGTCCGCCCCCGGAGGTGAAAGCCGCGACTCGCTGGCCGAGGTGCAAGTCCCGCACTCCCTCCCCCAGCGCGCGGACGGTTCCGGCGACTTCCAGCCCCGGGACGTACGGCCAACCGGACGCATAACCGGGATCACCGCGCCGGGCCATGACATCGATGAAGTTGATACCTGCATAGGCGACATCGATCGCGACTTGGCCGGCTTCGGGCTTCGGGTCGTCGAGCTCCGCCACTTTCGACGTGCTCCCGTCGGAAGCCGGGCCGGAAATGCTCAACGCGTACATGGTACTCCTGTTGAATATTTGTCGGATTTTCGGTGACAGAAGCTTCTTACGGTGTCGGCGTGATCTGACCAGGAATGATGTCGCCCAGGATCCGGCCGACGTAACGGCCGTGCTCGAGCACACCGGGATCGTCGTGAGCGGGGAGCACGAAGCGATATCGCCGCGCCGCCTTGACCGCGGCCATTTCCTGCCGGACGGAGGTCGTGAAGTTGTTGCTCAGCGCGGGATCGTCCGGAACGAGGTAGGTCGGCTGCACGCCTGCGACGAAGCCGTCTCGGGGCTGACTGCGCAGCGCCCCTTCGGCATCGTAGAAGAGGTCTCCGCACAGGTACGCCTGGCCTTCAGCGGTGTCGACGACCACGGCGATCGAACCCGGAGTGTGCCCACCCGAGAGCCGGCAAGTGATACCGGGCCACAGATCTTCGTCGGTGGCGCCGTACTCCAAGTCGAGGAATCGCAAAGCTCCCGGCGTGTACAGCCGATCGATCAGGTGGTGCAGGTCGTCCTTGGCGTACGCGCGGCCTTGAATCCCAGTGCAGGCACCGCCGAGTTCACTCCGGTTGAGCACCACGGGGACCGTCATCGGGACGCGGTGCAGGTGGCCGGCGTGGTCGCGGTGCAGGTGGGTCATGATCACGCACGTCAAATCGGCGGGCGTGATCCCATGCGCCGCCAGTTGTTCCTCGAAGCCCTGCCCGGGCCCGATTTCTCCGCCGGCACCCAGCACCGACGGATCCCGGTACCCCGCGTCGACGAGGATCGGCCCGTGGGGGCCTACGAGCAGGAACCCCTGAGCTGGGACGGCGATCCGGTTTCCCGGCTGAATTCCACGAAGGCGCATGGACTCGTCGATGAAAACGGATCCGAAGTTCAACCGGTGAATCGTATAGGTCATTCATTCCTCCCGGTGCCGAGCATAACGACGCCAAGCATCCGTGATCGCCTGTCGGATCGCGCCCGCGCCTTGACCGAGATAGTTGCGCTCGACGGTGGCGAGCAAGGGAGCGGGGTCCGCTGTGAGGTCGGCGCCGAGCAGCAAGTCGGCGACCCAGCGCCTGACCACTGTGGTCTCGGCAGTCGCGTCGGCTGCGAGCACTCTCCCAGTACCGGGATCGACCAGCAGGCAAAGGGAGAACAGCCGATGAGTATTGTGGGCTGCTGACGCCGCAGATACCTTGGCGTAGCCGACGACGATCAGGCCTTCGGGCAGATTCATCGCCGAAGTATGCCAGTGAGCAGAAGCCGTGTGCGCGATCCGCGTCGTCATCGGGACGCCCTCACCCGATCGGCGACACGGTCAGCCGCCGGACGACTCGACTTCGCCCGGAACAGGCAGCCCGCGCCGAGCACCATGGCGGTGACCATCGCCGCGAAGACGAGGGTGAAGGAGCCGCTGCTCTGCACCAGCCAGCCGATCAGAACGGGGCCCAGCAAGCCGGCGAGCTGGGTGCCCATGTTGATGAATCCGAGCCAGGTCCCCACCTCGTGCGGCCGGACGACGTCCATCGGCACCGACCAGAACGGGCCGAGCCCCGAGTACAAGAATAACCCGGCAACCGTCAGGAAGATCCCGGACACGGTGGCGTTCGGAGCGATGACGGTGAGCGTGATGCACACGGCGGTGAGCAAGTAGGTGACGGCGACGAACTGGCGTCGCACCTTGTTGAACCGTCGCTCGCACAGCCACGCGCCGAGGAGCATGCCCACGGTTCCGGCCAGGAACGGCAACGTCGAGAACACCCCGGTCCGGGCGAGGTTCAGCCCGCGGTAGGTGAGCAGGTAGGTCGGCAGCCAGGTCATCAGACCGTAGAGCACGAATCCGAAGCAGAAGAAGGCGGCAAAGGTCAGCCAGATGTGTGGCAGCCACCAATTGCGCCGCTCTCGGACGGCTGCGGGTTCCGGCCTAACGACAAGGTTCTTGTGGCCGGGGGCGTCACGGAGGAACAGCACCACGACGACCACGCACAGCAAACCCGGCACCAGCGTCGCGTAGAAGACCGAGCGCCAGCCCCACGCGGTGATCAGCGGAAAGGCGATCGACGGAGCCACTGCCGGACCGAGGGTCAGCGCGCTCAACATGAGCGCGAGGGGCAGGGACCTTCGCCCTGGCGTGAACCAGTTGGACAGTACGCGCCACAGCGGCGGTGCGTGGAACCCTTCACCCGCTCCCATGAGGAACCGGACGACCAGCAGGGCGGCGATGCTCCCGGCGACCACACCCGTGAGAACGCTGAACACGGTCCACCAAGCGATGGCTATGGCAATGACACGCCGCTGGCCGAAGCGATCGGACAGCGCCCCGGCCGGCACCTGAACCAGCGTGTAGCTAAGGAACAACGCACCGGATACGACGCCTGCCATTGACGGCGAGAGCCCCAGGTCGCGGGAGATGAACGGCAAGGCCGAACCGAGGATGACCCGATCGAGGTAGGACACGAGCAGAGTCAGCCACAGTACGCACACGACGACCCAGCGATACCGGCCTGTGGTGGCGGCCATCAGCCGGCCCGCCGTTCGGCGATCGATGCGTCGAACGGATCGTCCGGGGCCAGGAACTCGTTGACCGGCGATCCCAGGAACTCCGGCGTTTCGCCGGGGTCGTGCAAGCCCACGGCGAACCGCTTGATCAACGGGTCGTCCTGGAGCCCCGGTGTGTGGACCTCCAGCAGCGTGCACGGCAGGTCCGCCTTGTTCCAAGACCAGTGGATCCGCCCGGCCGGGATGCGCAAGAAGTCACCGGCGCGCAGGTGGAAGGCACGGTCCTCCACGAACACCCAAAGTTCGCCGTCGCGGAGCCAGTTGAGCTGTTCACAATCGTGTCGATGCGGACGGGAGTGGTAACCGGCGGGCCGGGTGGCGATCATCAAGGACGAAGAGTTCCCGAACACAGCCTTCGTCGTGAATGTGGCGTCGCCCATGTCGGCGATCTCTTCGGGGACGGAATCGCCACGCACGTGGATGGACACAGCATCTCCCTTGACGCTTGCGCGCGGCGGCGCTGACGCGACGCCTGTCAAGGGAGACGACCGGATTGGAGGACGGCGTGAGCGAGTTCGAACTCGGCAACGACCGCGCGGTCCGCGTCGTCTGTTGACCCGATGAGCGTAAACGACGATGCGACGCCGGGCAAGGTAGTCGCCAGAGTGATCTCGAACCGGCTTGAGCAGCGTCGATGACCGGTGCTGGTCTGGACAGACGGATACCGGCGAAAGTGGGAGGCCGTCTGCTGAGCGGCCCCCGGCCCGGCTCGGTTCGGGGGACCGGCGGCTTTCCGGACCCCCGAACTTGCCGCTATCGCGACTGCGCCGCCAGGCGGCTGTGCAGCTTGCTCAGCTCAGCGACCTCGGACAGCGCCGAGCCGTTGGCTGCCACCGTCCCATTGGGCCCGACCGGCGGCTTGGCGGGGTCGACCAGCCACGTCTTGAAGAGAGAGTCCAGCTGCCGTCCGGAAATCTGCTCGGCGAACTCGAGGAAACCCGCCGTCGTGGTCTGACCGCCCTGGAACTTCTGGTGATATCCCTTCAAGATCCGGAAGAAGGCCAAGTCTCCCACCTCGGTGCGCAGAGCCTGGAGAGTCATGGCACCACGCTCGTACACGGCGGGCTGAAACAGTCGGGTGCCCGGCCAGAGCACGAGATCCCAGAAGGTGTCCTCCTCGGAATATCTCGCGTAGAACGCGTCGGCAAGCTCCGCAACGGTGGCACCGCCTTCGCGCTCGGTCCACAGCCATTCCGCGTAGGTCGCGAAGCCTTCGTTGAGCCACATGTTCGTCCAGTCCTGAAGCGACACCGAGTCGCCGAACCACTGGTGCGCGACCTCGTGCGCAACCACCACCGACGGATCCTTGTCCTGCCAGAACTGATTGCCGTAGACCGGGCGCGTCTGGTGCTCGATCGCCGACCCCCACGCATTGGTGGCGACCCCGCCGATCGAGCTGAATGGATACGGCCCGAACTGCGTGGACAAGAAATCGGCAATTTCGGGCGTGCGCTCAATGGTGGATTTCGCGGTCGGCAACGACGTACCCAATGCCGGGTCGTAGGCGTTGTAGTACTGCAAGCCCCGCTGGGTAACGCCCGCGTCCAGCTCGAACCGCCCGAGCGCGATGAACGCCAGGTAACTGACCATCGGCTCCTCGGCCTTCCACCGCCACGTCGTCCAGCCGGGCACCGGCTGCGTGCGGCTGACGAGAGCGCCGTTGGAGACCACGGTGTTGCCGTTCGGCACGGTGGCCGACACAGCGTAGGTTGCCTTGTCCGAGGGATGATCATTGCACGGGTACCACGCCCTGCACAGCCGCGGTTGTCCCGTTGCGATGGCTCCTGTCTCAGTGTGGTACCAGACCTGAACACCGTCCAACCGCACCTGGGACGGAACGTCGGCGTACTCGACGACGACGACCATCTGCTGGTGGGCCGCGACGGGCGTACTCGGAGTGACGACGAGCTCCGTCTGGTTTTCCGGGTGGGGTCCGAATGTCGCCGGGGCGCCGTTGACCTGGACCGAAGTGACCTTCAGGGCGAAGTCCAGGTCGAACTGCGAGAGATCCTGCGTCGTGCTGGCCCGGATCGTCGTCCGCCCGGTCAGTTCGTCGGTGGCCGGCTGGTAACGGAGGTCGATGTCGTAGTGGTCGACGGTGTAGCCGCCGTTGCCTGCCCATTTGTAGAGCGGGTCGCCAACCCCGGGGGCACCGGGGGTGGCCTCGGCATTCGCCGTTCCGGTGAACAACGCGCTCAGCAGACTCACGATCGCTAGGCCCGCACCGGCCCGCGTACTCTTCCGAATGATGTCGTTCTCCTTTGTCCAGGTTGTCGGCTGCCGCGTCGCTCAGGTTCCGGCCGGGAGCGCCTCGTCGGCACACACCGAATTGGGCGGGGGAAGTGTGCCGTCGACCAGATACCGGGTGATGTACGCCTTCGAACACTCGCTGTAGAACCAGGTTGTGTGCGTTTCGCCCTGGAACGTGAGCAAGCGGGCGTTCTGCAGCGTCCGTGAAAGCTTCACTGCGTGCTGGTACGGCACGTCCGGATCGTTGGTCGTGCCCACCACCAGAACCGGGGCGACGCCCGGGGCCGACCATGGGCCACTGTAGCTGGACAGACGTTCGGCCGGCCATTGCGCGCAGGACTGGGCGTTGCCCTGGTCATAGCTCGGCGGCCCGTAGGCGAGCGCCGGTCCCAGAAGTGGAGCGGCCGCCACTGCGATCGACACGTTCGACCGCAGCAAAGCCGTATCCCGCGGGAACCGGCGGTCACCGCATTCGATGACCGCGTTGTTGTTCATATAGGTGGTGTAGCCCGGAGAGATTTCGCGCACCAGCCAGCCGCTGCGTTTGGTGGCTACCTCCTGTAAGTAGCCCGCCAGCATCGGCCAATTCGCGCGGCCGCCGCCGAGTTCCTGGGAAACCCAGAAACTGAACAGAGCCCCGGTGGCGATCACCCGTCCGTCCGAGGCACGGACCGGATCGGCGTCCAGGCTCGCTTGCAGGACACGGAAGGCTTCCACGGGGTGACCACCGCCGAACGCGCACTGCGTCGGCGACTTCAAGCACCAGGTGAGGAACCGGGTGAGTGACGCATCCGCAGCGACATATTGGTCGTAGTTGTTCCGATAGGGATCATTGGTGTAGGAGTCGGGTTCGATGCCACCGTCCAGAGCAAGTACCCTGACCCGCTCGGGAAACAGATTCGCGTAGACCGTACCGAGATAGGTGCCGTAGGAGAAGCCGAAGAAATTCAGTCTTTCATCGCCCATCGCGGCTCGCAGGAGATCCATGTCCCGCGCGGCGAACTCAGTTCCCATGTACGGGAGGAGTTCCGCATCGCTGAGGACGCAACCGTCGTTGAACTGCTTGCCGAACGCGATGGCTCGCTCGAACCCGCCGGACGACGGCCGTCCGGTGGACGCGGCCCACTGCTTGGAATACACCGGCTGCGAAACGCAAGTCACCCGCGCGCTCCCGCCTACACCGCGCGGGTCAAAGCCGACGATGTCGTACCGCTCCCGCAGTACCTGCGGCGCGCTGCTTCCCAGGTCGCGGACGGAATAGAACGCCTCCAGGCCGGGCCCACCGGGACTGGTGAACAGTGATCCGATCCGGTGTGCGGGATCGGTCGCCGGCTTGCGGATCACGGAAAGCGCGATTTTCCGGCCGCCGGGGTTCCGGTAGTCCAATGGCACCTGCGCGATCGCGCACTCGTAGCCGTCACCACTGGTGTCGCAGGGAGCCCAAGCCAGTGCCGGTATCGGAACTCCACGAAGACCGGACGGCGGCCTGGATGCCGCCGAGGCGGCCGGTGGAAACAATGTGAGGCAGGTCAAGACGACCACCCCCACGAACGTCAACACGCGTTTGAGCATGCGTCCTCAATCCGTGCTCGGTTCTTGTCCGCGGACGACCGATTGCTGCAGCCCGTCGCCGCGTGGCCGTGTCACGACAAGGACTGGAAGGTATTTGCTCGAACAGCATGATCAGGCCATCGTCGGTGCGTCAACAGATTCACTGTCCGCTGAAGCCGGTCTTCGAGGGCGGTCACTGCCGCGGCAAGCCACCGACTACGCGCACCAACGCGTCAATCGCCGCGGCGTACGCGTGGGCCGGCGGCGCCGCGTAGCCGACGACCAAAGAAGCCGCGTGCCGGCCGTCGTCGCTGCGAAGGTAAGAGCTGAGTGTATGAACACCCACGGAGGCCTTCCGCAAGGCGACCCTGGCCGTGTCCTCGGCAACGCCCGGAGGCAACTGCACGAGCGCGTGCAGCCCTGCCTCGATGCCCCGGACCTCGGTCCCCGTCAGGCGCGAGCGCATAGCCTCGACGAGGACGTCACGCCTTTCCCGGTAGCCGCGGCGCACTTTACGAAGGTGACGGTCGTAGTCGCCGACCTCGATCATCCTGGCCAGCGCCAACTGGTCGAGCGGGCTCGTGGGCCGGGCGCGGCGTTTGGCTTCGACCAACGACTCGAGCAATGGCGCCGGACAGGCGATCCAGCCCAGTCGCACTGCCGGACCGAGGGTCTTGCTGGTCGAGCCGACGTAGATGACGCGCCCCGGGCGACGGCTTTGCAGCGCGGCGATGGGCTGGCGGTCGTATCGGAACTCGCCATCGTAGTCGTCCTCCACGATCCAGCCGAGGTTGCGGTCGGCCCACGCCAGCAGTTCGTGTCGGCGTCGTGCCGACATGTGCGTACCGAGCGGGAACTGATGGGTGGGAGTGCACACCGCCACTTCCGCGTCCACAGCGTCGAGGACGTCCACCCGCAAGCCATCGTCGTCAAGAGGAACATCGACCACATTCACATGCGTGTCGAGCTGGCGGACGTGGTCTGGGACAGCGGGGTCTTCCATTCCAGCCGTCCGGACACCGACTTCGGCGAACGTTTCGCCGAGCAGTCCGAGCGCTTGGGTGTATCCCGAGCAGATGACCAACTGGGCCGGGTCGATCCGGATGCCTCGTGCCCGGCCGAGGCAGGCCGCCAGCGTGGTGCGCAGCTCGATGCGGCCACGCGGATCGCCGAAACCGAAGGCCTCCTCCGGCGCCTCGCGCAGAGTGTGGCGGACGGCGCGTGCCCACAGCTCGCGCGGGAAGGCGCGCGGATCGGGACGTCCCGGCCTGAGGTCGTGTTCGGGTTCGCCGGGCCACGCGTGCACCCGGAAGCCCGCAGCCGACCGTGCCATGGTTCCGTCGGCTACGCGGGTGGCGGAGCCTTGCCGACTGGCGAGCCATCCCTCGGCGATTAGCTGTTCGTAGGCAGCGGTCACCGTGCCCCGGGACACGCCGAGCTGGGCAGCCAAGTCGCGGCTGGACGGCAGCCGCATTCCGGCCGGGAGCCGGCCGTCTCGGACCGCTGACCGCAACGCTTCTTCCAGTGCGCGGCGGCGGCTCCCCCAACCGGGCAGGTCGAGCAAGAGCTCCAAGCTCGGGGCGTCAGCGGTTGACATGGAAGTGGTCCATCTTCTGCACGGGTAACTGGTCCAAACTTTTGGACAGGCCGTCTCTAGCGTAGCGACATGGACGCCGAACCGCGAACGAGCGCGCCCGGCCTTCCCCGTGGCCTGACCTCGGTGCTGGCAGTAGCCTGCGGCTTGATCGTCGCCGATCTCTACTATGGCCAGCCCCTGCTGCCCGAACTGGCGGCTTCATTCCGCATACCGGCAGGAGTCGCCGGACTCTCGGTCGTATTCCCCCAGCTGGGTTACGCGATCGGCCTCGTCTTCGTGGTGCCGCTGGGAGACTTGCGAGCAACACGGCCGTTGATCGTCGGCCTGCTCGTCCTCAACGCCACGGCACTCCTGGTGGCAGCGCTGGCTCCTGCGGTGTGGCTGCTGCTGGCCGCGCTGACTGCCGCCGGCTTGGCCGCTTCCGCCATCAGTATGATCATCGTCCTCGCGACCGCGCTCGCGCGCCACGACCAAGCCGGCGCGGTGGTCGGCAAGCTCATGACCGGACTCCTCACCGGCATCCTGCTGGCTCGCACCATCGCAGGCGCAGTCGAGGAGGTGGCTGGCTGGCGAGCCGTCTACGGCGGCTCCGCGGTGCTGATCGCCGGTCTGGCGACGGTGCTGCACAGGCGGCTTCCACTGCACCCGACCTCCGCCACGACGACCTACTTACCGTTGCTCGGCTCGATCGCCGGGCTGATCCGACGTGAGCCGTTCCTCCGGTGGCGGATGGCGCTCGGCCTCGTCGCGTTCGCCTCCATCCAACTGCTGTGGTCCGCTCTGCCGTTGCTGCTGTACGCGAAACCGTACGAATACTCGACGGGGACGATCGGGCTGCACGGTCTGCTGGGTGCCGTCGGCGCCCTCATGGCGCACCAACTAGGGCGGCTCCACGACCGGGGGCACACCCACCGCGCGACCGGCATCCTCCTCGCACTGGCGGCAACAGCTTTGGCCCTGACAACCGACGGCACGCACCTGATACCGCTCCTCGTCGGGGTCGCGCTCTGCAGCGCGGCAACGCAGGGAATTCACATTCTCAACCAGGCGAGCCTGCTCACCTACACCCCGGCGGCCCGATCCAGGGCATCCACCGCCTACATGACCGCCAGTTTCTTCGGTGGAACAGTTGGCGGCGGCCTTGCCGCCCCCATCCACAGCGCCGGCAGCTGGCCCGCCGTCGTGGCAGCCGAGCTCGCAATCTGCGCGATCGGAGGCTTGATCTGGGTCATCAGCCGTCGACGCGGCCGTACCGCCGCAGCTTCCAAGTCCATTGGATCAGATCCATGATGACCGGCCCTTGCCGATCAGATCACACGGAACCAGAATCAACATGTTGCGTATCAGCTTCAGCGCCCGAGACTTCGCGCGTATACGAGTACTGCAAGAGCCGCAGCCGCTGTGGGAGGTTCTCCTGAGCCTGCACATGCTGCAGACCCAAGATGCGGCCTCCTCCTTCGGAGAATGGCGTCGAGCAACAAGGACGCGACTCTCACCTTCGGTGAAGATGTTGACAACGTTGGCTCGCCCGACAGGATATTCCCCGGATTTTCTGACACCGCCCACAACGACACCCGACCTGCACTCCGCACTGGATGCGCTCGCACACACAGATCCTGTCGAAATCCGCGCGGACATCGACCGGCTCGCGACCGAAGCGGCGCTTCCTCCCTGGGCACACGCAATATCGGACGAAAATTCTAACGTGCTCGAGCTGCTGGTTGACAATATTCTTCAGTACTACTCAGTCGCACTGCAGCCATATTGGCCCGTGATCCGGACACAAGTCCAGGCAAGTTGGATGCAGGTCGCCGAGACGATTTTACTGGGCGGCACCGAAAAAGCCATTGGTAGCCTTTTTCCTGATTCATTGTGGCGCGATCAGATTCTGCACGTATCTTACCCAGAAGAACACGAGATTGGACTCGATGGCCGTGGGTTAATATTGATTCCCTCGTTCTTCTGCTGGCGCACACCCATCACGTTGGCGAACCCGCGGTCCACTCCCGTCCTGGTGTATCCCGTGGCACACGACCCGAGCTGGTTGAGTACGGGTGCCCGGCAGCCGATGACGCCTTCATATCTAGAGAAGCTCATCGGGCGCACCAGGGCAATCATCCTCTCCACAATCGGAGCGCACGCCGGAATGAACACCACCGAGGTCGCAGCAGCCGTTTACACCTCGCTCGCGAGCGCTTCGCAACATACCACCGTCTTGCGCGAAGCGGGGCTCATCACCACGGCGCGCGAGCCCGCCGGAGCCATCCACAGGCTGACAAGGCTGGGCGCAAGCCTGCTGACAGAAGAAAAGGCACGCTTCCAACAAGACGCTCGAACTGCTTAGGGAATAGGTGAAAGTCAAGGCACTGCGACATCTGCGCCGACTATCTTCTCTTCAACGGGCACTCGGCGAACCACTAAGGGATCGGCGCGCGCAAATAGCCGTTTGAGAGAAGGAGTAAACATGCGTAATCGTGATGCGTAGCCGTATAGGCTACATGTAGCTTCATTCCCGATAGTCGGGACAGTCGATGTCTCCGGCTTGATCCTGATCAGGCCGGAGACATCGACAGCAGCGCATCGAGCCATCGCGGACAAGCGGATGGGAACTCGAGCCCGCGTGTCGCACTGCCCGAGCCAGCACCCTTACTGGCTTGCCGCTTTCAGACAGCTGGCAACGTGCTCAAGATCGTCCAAAGTCACATCAATGTGCGGGCTGAAGCGCAGCAATGGCCTTGTCATGTGGTGCGGCGCCCGCTCCCGGCCCGCTACCGAGCAGACCACCTTCTGACGAAGCAGTTTCGCGCGAACGACGGCGAGGTCGACATAGTCCGAGGCGACCTCTAGCGAGATGATTGCTCCGGGAGCTCCAACGGGATCGCAAGCCGACCATCCGGGTACGTTCCCGAGCACGCGACGGCCGGCGCGGCCGATGGCATCGAGACGCGCACGTATCCGGCCTGCCCCCATCTCGTGGAACTCCCCAAGAGCCACCGCGAGGCCTGCTCGTCCTCCAATGAAAGCCTCGCGGCTCTCCAAGCGGCGAACCAGACGATCTTCACCCGGCCAAGCTTCCACGACAAGCGCCGGAGCCCGGGGATGCAGTGCGGGTTGCCACACCTTCGACACCGCCAGGTAACCAACCCCTCGAGGTCCACACAGGAACTTCCGTCCGGTTCCGTAGACCGCCGCGACCCCCTCCGGCACAGCGAACTGTCCAGCCGCTTGTGCCACATCCAAGATCACCGGAACCTCCCGGCTCGAGCACGCCACCAGGCACTCGGTGATCGGCTGCAGAACAGCGCGGTGAGACAACGCCGCTGTCATGTGAAGCAGTGCCGGCCTGCTGTGGCGTAGCCGACGTTCGAGAGCATCGACGTCGAGGACACCGCGAGAGTCGACATCGAGCAACTCAACCCGTAGGCCGCGGTCGATCAGAGCCGCCAGACTCGGCCCCCAGTCCGAGCGCAACGCCCAAACCGTGTCGCCCTTTTCGAGCGGCCAGGATGCCAACAGTTGAACGAACGCAGTCGATGCGCTCTCAGTGAACGCCACGTCTTCCGCGGTGAAGCCGATGAGGGCACCAAGACCTGCCCGGCCGTTCTTGAAGACAGAGGCCATCGAAGCCTCGGCGACATACCCTCCCACCTCCGCTTCATGAGCCAGGTATGTGGCAACCCGAGCTTGGACAGCATGACTGGTACGGCCGCAGGCAGCGGTGTCCAGGTGCAACACCTCCTCCTTCTGGAAGCGGAGGCTCGCCCATTCGCTTCCCAGCTCAGGGTAAGGCAATTCGTCAGTCATGAAACCACCCGCGAATGCAAAAAGGTCGCCGGGAAGCATTGAGCCGAGAAGGAATCACTTGATCACTTTCTACAGTATGACATGAGGTCGCCTGAGGCCTGGCAAGATGAATATTTCAAGCCTTTGCCGAGCATGGATGAGCGACTGTCGCGCCTGCCCTCGCGATCAGCAGCCCGGCGAGAGTTCAACTCGGGGCGTCGCCTCGATGCTAAGCCCGACCGCAGCTCCACTGTAGACCAGTCACGCGCCCTGCATTTGGACCACTTGGTCACTGAGCTCGCTCCGGCGACTGAGCCCGTCGCGCGATCGACCTGTTCCTTACAGAGTGTTGCCGTGAGTGACCGCGACCGGTGACCCGGCGCCGGCAGGGCCCGACTCCCGCGCGAACTCACGCAGACTGCGCGGCGCAACGCCGGTCACCGCGGCGACGGAGTCGGTCGGCCGAGCGCCGTGTCCAGCGGCAATGGTCTCGAAAAGGCTCGTCAACATTTGGGCGACCGGTCGGGGTGCGCCGGCCTTGAGAAGCTGTGAGAGGAAGGTGTCGGCTGTCACTGGCCGGTAAACCACCGTATGACCGGTCGTCGCGCTGAACGTCGCCATCGCTTCGGCGTACGAGAGGAATTCCGGCCCAGTCAGATCGTACGCACAGCCTCGGTGGCGTTCCGGGTCGTGCGCCGTCCTGGCCGCGACAACAGCGACATCGCGCGTGTCGACGAACGCTTCGCGGCCGTTACCCGCCGGCAGCTCCAAGGACCCGGCTTGCACTTGAGTAGCCAGCGGACCCGAAGTGAAGTTCTGCATGAAGTGCGCCGGCCGCAGTACCGACCAGCCCAGGTCTGCGCGACCTGCGAGGTCCCGTTCCACTGCGCTCAAAGCGACGTCTCCCGGAGCGCGATCGATGCCGAAAGCGCTCAACAGCGTCACGTGAGCCACACCGAGGGAGATGGCTGTATCCACCCAGCCGGCGACGATGTCGGCGAAGGCCACGTCCTGCGCGGGCGGAACGAGGTAGACGCGCTTGACGTTCTGCAATGCACCGGCGTAGGTGGCGGGGTCGTACCAGTCGAACGCGACGTCCGCGCCCGAGCGAGCCGCGGTCCGCACGGACTCGCCGAGCTGCCGCAGCTCCGCAGCGACGAGGCGACCGGTCTTTCCGGTGCCTCCCAGGATCAACACTGTGTCGTTCATGACTTGAGCCAATCTCACCTGCGGAATGCGAGCAATGCGAGATCGTCGGTGATTGCTGTGAGATAGTCTTGCCGGGTGGACGTCCTGACCGACCTGCTGGAGCGCGCAGGCGCCCGGAGGGCCTTGTTCGGCAAAGCGGAGTTCGCCGGTCCTTGGGCCCTGGACTTCGACGAAGCGCCCGGCTTGGCAATCCACGTCATCGACGACGGCGCCGCGACGTTGGATTCACCGGAAGGGTCCTGTCACCTGCGCAGTGGCGACGTTGTCCTGGTGCGCGCAGATGTGCCGCACCAACTTTCCGGGGGAAACAAGGCAGTCCCGGTCAAGGCATCGACGTTCTTTCCCGCAGCCACCATGCCGCACCAAGCAGCTCACACCCCCACCGAGGAGCAACCTCGAACCCGGCTGTTGTGCGGCGCCTACCGGTGGACAGGCGATCTGATGAAGTCGATCAACCACCAGCTCCCGCCGGTTCTCGTCGTCCACGCGAGTTCGGCCACGTCGTTGAACAACGCATTGGCGTTGTTGCGGAGTCAACTTGAGCAAGACGACGCGGGCCGGCAGGCCATCCTCGACCGGCTCCTCGACGTAGTCCTCATCGAGCTGCTCCGCGAGCACCTGAGGAACAAGCCCACCCACCCACCTGGGTGGTTTCGCGCTCTCGACGAGCCTGCCATATCGACTGCACTCGAGGTGATGCACTCCCGCGCCGGCGATCCATGGACCGTGGCAACCCTCGCCAAGGTCGTCGGGCTTTCGCGTGCGGCCTTCTCCGCCTTATTTACCCGGACGATCGGTTCGCCGCCGATGGCGTACCTGCACAGCTGGCGAATGGCTCTCGCCCGAGACCACCTGCTCACCTCGACTACGACGATCTCCGAAGTCGGTCGCGCCATCGGCTATACGTCGGAGTTCGCGTTCTCCGCAGCGTTCAAGAAAGCCCATGGGTTGCCACCGGGAACCTGGCGCAAGGAAGCCGGACAGATCATGAGCTGAACGACCTCCGAGCGGTTGCGGCGCGATCAGCCAGCTGTCGCCCGCCGCCGCAACTCACCGTGCGCCAGTTCCAAAGCCAGCTCCGCCGCGCCGACGACGCTGGCCTCGGCGCCGAGTGTCGTTATCCGCATTTCCGGCGGGTAAGGCAGCAACAGCTCGACCGACTCCTCGACGGCGGTCAGCAGGAGCGGGTTGGAGCCGACGCCGCCTCCCAGGACCACCAAGTCCGGATCGATTACCGTGCAGACACTGGAAATCGCCATGGCCAGGAGTTTTGCTTCACGAGCGACTATCGCTCGCGCAGCAGGTACCCCTGATGCAGCAAGATCGAACAGGCGCTCGACGGTCTGAGGACAGCCGTCCGGCCAACCCGTACGACGCGCCGCCGCATCCAGCATGCCGGCCGCGGACGCTTCGTCCTCGAGCGCGCCACGGCGACGATGTTCGGGCGCGAACGGGTCGGTCGCCAGAGGCATGTAAGCGATCTCGCCCGCAGCGCCGTGCCGGCCGCGCAACAACCTGCCCTCGCACACGACCCCCATGCCGATGCCGGCACCGGCGGAGAGGAAAGCGAAAGTCGGCGCCGGCCCCGTCCCGCCGTGCCTCAGCTCGGCCTGAGCTGCGCAGTTGACGTTGTTGTCCAGCGCCAGAAGGCTCACACCGCGCCGTCGAAGTAGCGATTCAAGGTCGAACTCGTCGTCCTGGCCGAGGTTGTAGCTCAAGGAGACTCGGTGTGACGACGGACTCACCGCCCCTGGAGTGGAAACTCCGAGGGCCAGGAGCGGGAGCTGCTCGAACCCGTTCTCCCTCTTGACCCGGTCCACGAGCGCGATCGCCTGATCGACGACTTCTGCCGCCCCCACCGGCCTCGTCGCCTCGACTGCGCCGACGAGGCGCTCGCCGCAGAGGCCGACCAGCAGGATACGAATGTTCATCCCGCCGAGATCGACACCGGCGACGCAGCCCGTCTCCGGCTGCAGTTCGTACGCGATCGCGGACCGCCCCCGCCCGGCGCTCGGGCGGACGCCGGCGGGCCGGACGAGGCTGGCCTGCTCGAGCCTGCGGATCGCCTGCGATACGGCCGGCTTCGAAAGACTGGTCGCCACGGCGATCTCCGGCCGCGTGGCCGACCGCTGTTCCAGCAGGGCGTCGAGCACCCGGATCTCACTCGTCATGAAGCCGACCATCCATAAGCAAGCGAGTTTACCAGTAAAGTCGCGCAGGCACACCCGCTACAGCAGGCCTACCCCCCTGACCTGCAAGTTTGCCAACTTGACCTTGTCTTTTTTCGTTAAGCCGCTTAACTTGAACAGGTTGGAGACAGGAGGCAGCCATGGACGCACACACCTGCTACGCGGGATCGCTCCAGACTGGTCTCGGACGGGCCATACCGTTGAGCTCGAGGCGGTTGCGCACCTCGGCCGCGCGCCTAGTCGGGAGTGACAGCACCTCCTTAGCGAGCAGGCGCACGCGTCGCTTGAGCTTGAGGTAAGCCTGAACCAGCATCGGACCGCAGGGTGGCCAACTCAACTGAATATCAACAAACTGGGGGTAGCACAATTGCTGCGCATTCACTTCACCGCAAACGATCTCGGTCGCATACAGGTGCCGCCGGAGCCGCACCCGCTGTGGGAAGTCCTACTGAGTCTACACCAACTGCAAACTAGAGGAGGAAGCCCACTTTTCGAGTCTTGGCGTCGCGAAGTTGCAGTCAAACTGCCGCCGTCGACGGCCATGCTGACAACGCTCGCGCGACCTCACGGCTACTCACCCGATTTCCTTACGCCAACGACAGCCTCCCATGACCTTGGAGCGGCACTTACTGAAATTGTGAACACGGATGCCGACCACCTTCGAGCCGACATCAGCAAACTCGCCGAAGAAACGAGTCTTCCGTCCTGGACCCAAGCGGTCGCCCGCGGCGACAAAGACATGCTGACACTTCTCACCAACAACATCCACAATTACTACGTGACCGCACTCAAACCATATTGGCATGCCGTTCGGGCGCACACGCAAGCAAGTAGGGCATACGTCGCCGACCTCCTGCTCACGGAAGGAGTCGAAGGAGCGTTAGGCAGGATGTTTCCCAATTCGACTTGGAGGAACTGGACGCTTCACGTTCCATACCCTGTCGATCAAGACCTTCACCTGCAAGGACGCGGACTGATCCTCATACCGGCCTTTTTTTGCTGGCGTCTACCTGTTACCCTGGTCCGCTCGCGCTCGACACCTATGCTTGTTTACCCGGTTCAGCATAAGTTCGACACGCTCTCCACCGACCCTTCCGTCGGCACTCCATCACCGTCGCTGGAGAAATTGATTGGACGCACCAGAGCGACAATCTTGTCGACTATAAGTATGAATTATGGGATGAATACCACCGAATTGGCCAACGCAGTTCACACATCACTTGCCAGCGCATCACAACATGCGAGCGCGCTGCGCGATGCCGGGCTCATCACCACAGTCCGCCGGACTGCGGGGGCCGTCCACAGAGTATCGAAGCTCGGCGCGAACCTCTTGGCGAGCTCGTCACCGCGGATGGAACCCGCACATATCAAGAACCCAGGTACGCGGCAGGCTCGCTCACTCAGCTGAATTATGCCAATTGACGCCACGACACGACAATAAACCGAATATCGCCGAAGACTTCGTCAAGAGTCAGACGGATTCATCATTGCTGCTGGGGGTCCGAACAACATCGAATGCCGGGGCACCCGCAGGCAGAGTCTGCCCCGGCAAGGCGGCCAGGAACGCGAGCGGCGCCGCCGGCGCCGCCGCAATCAACGCCTCCCTCAGTTGATCTTTGCCGCCTGAAGCCGCTATCGGGTAACAAAATAGTCAGAATTCAAGAATATCCAAATGCGTGCCGTCGCCACTGTTCTCAAGCCGCCTGCAATGTGTTAAAAACTACCCAGAGACACCTGCAGACCGATACCACCGAGGACTTCATGCAATTTAGAATGCTTGGACCCGTGGCAGTCATGCATCAAGGCGTATCATTGCCACTCAGGGGACCAAAGCCGACAACACTGCTTGCTGCACTTCTACTGGCCAATGGAAATGTCGTGTCGACCGAGCGATTGATCCACATACTGTGGCCCTACCATGCTCCGAACACGGCTACCGCACTTATACATACTTATATTTCAACTTTACGAAAGATACTGCGAGCGAACACGGGCCGCAACGGTCCCAACATCTTCACCCAGGCACCTGGGTACCGACTCGAAACAGGAGATTCGCAGGTCGATCTGCTCGAATTTAACACAGTTTCGAACAAGGCCAGAAAAGCTTACGATGCGAATCAGACGGCCGACGCCGCCGTTCTGGCCGAACACGCACTGAAGCTACGCCGGGGACCAGTTCTGGGCGGCGCAGTCGGCGAGTACATGGCAATCGAGGTCGCCAGGATTGACGAGTTAATCTTGTCGATCGAAGAACTGCGTGCAGCTGCCCACATCTCACAAGGAAACGCGGCAGCAATCGTGCCTACATTGATGTCGCTTGTTGATGAAAACCCGCTCCGGGAGACGTTCCGGGGCCAGTTGATGGTTGCACTTTCGCAGGTTGGCAATATTCCTGGAGCGCTGCGCGCTTATCGCCAGGGGTACACAATGATGGTCGATGAACTAGGTATTCAACCTGGGGCTCAACTCAGGGCAATACACGAGTCACTATTGCGCACCAGCGCCCTGTAGCCCCTAAGCAACACCGGCTTACAACCGGCGAACCTACCCCACTCCTGAACTGGGGGCCGACGCTGACGCCGACAGTCCAGTTGGATAGTTTGCGTGCATACCACCAGGACCGACAAGCCGTTTTGGTTATATCTGAACCCCGTTGTCGATCTTTCTGGATCAGAAGCCTTGCCGAGTAAATCGCGTATTGTCGCCCGACATGGCACTGACCAAACCGTCACCCGTCCGGCGACGTCATGGAACGACTTCGCAGTCTGAACATGCCTGGACAAAGGGCCTTGTTGGAGCTTCCTCGCCACAGGGAGGCACGTCGTGAGTTCACCCACTCGATCCGGGGAACCGCCCGCGCTGGAGCGCAAGATCGGTCCGCTGCAGGCCACCGCGATCAACATGACCCAGATGTGCGGGATCGGCCCGTTCGTCACGATCCCCGCCATGGTCGCCACCATGGGCGGCCCGCAGGCGATGTTCGGCTGGATCATCGGGGCGATCGTCGCGCTGGCCGACGGGCTCATCTGGGCCGAACTCGGCGCCGCCATGCCGGGCGCCGGCGGCACGTACCTCTACCTGCGCGAAGCGTTCCAGTACCGCACCGGACGGCTGATGCCGTTCCTGTTCGTCTGGAGCGCGGTGCTGTTCATCCCGCTGATCATGTCGACCGGCATCATCGGGCTCGTCCAGTACCTCGGCTACCTGATCCCCGGCGTCACCGACGACGCGGGCACGACCCCGCTGGGCAAGATCATCGGTGTCGGCATCACGCTGGTGATCATCCTGGCGCTGTTCCGCAAGATCGGCCAGATCTCGAAGCTCACCACGGTCCTGTTCGTCATCATGCTCGCCGCGGTGCTGACGACGATCGTCGCGGCGTTCTCCCACTTCAGCGCGGCCCAGGCGTTCGCCTTCACCCCGGGCGCGTTCAGCTCCTCCGGCGACGGGACGTTCTGGGGCGGCCTCGGCGCCGGCCTGATCATCGCCATCTACGACTACCTCGGCTACAACACCTCCGCCTACCTCGGCGGCGAAGTGCGCAGCCCGGGTCGCACGCTGCCCCGCTCGATCATCTTCTCCATCCTCGGCATCATGGGCCTGTACTTCCTGCTGCAGGTCGGCGTGCTCGGCTCGATCCCCCTCGACCAACTGAAGGACGCGAAGTCGGTCGCGTCGTCGGTGCTGGAACAGGTGTGGGGCACCGGGGTCGCCAAGACCATCACCGTGCTGATCGTCATCGCCGCCATCGGGTCGGTGTTCGCCGGCCTGCTCGGCGGCTCCCGTGTGCCGTTCGAAGCCGCGCGCGACAAGGTGTTCCTCCCGGTGTTCGGCAAGCTGCACCCGAAGCTGCACCTGCCGACCGCGGGCGTGCTCACCATGGGCGCCATCACGATCCTCGGCTCGCTGTTCACCCTGACCACGGTGATCAACGCGGCGGTCGCGACCCTGGTCATCATCCAGTCGCTGGCCCAGGTCGCCGCGATCGTCGTGCTCCGCCGCCGTCAGCCGAACCTGAAACGGCCGTACCGGCAGTGGCTCTACCCGGTGCCGACGATCATCGCGCTCATCGGCTGGGTCTACATCTACGTCTCCGCCGACTGGCTGTCCATCGGCTTGTCGCTGGGCTGGATCGTCATCGGCGCGGTCGCCTACCTCGTCTACGCCAAGACCGAGCGCACCTGGCCGTTCGGACCCAGCCCGGCACCCGCTTGATCAGAGCTTCGCGAGGGTCGCCCAGCGATGTTGCTTCCTCGGCGGCAGGAAGCGACCAAACACTGTGCCGGCGAAGTGCCCCCCAGCGACGACAGTGCGGTCGTCGTGATACTGCTCGAGCAGCGCCACCCGGGCGTACGTGCCTCGCTCGGCATCGACATCGAGCAGGAAGTTCCAGTGGGTTTCACTGACCTGAGCCTGGGTGTGCATGACGTCACCCAGGATGAGAACACGCTCGTCACTCCCGGGGTCGGTCACGAGCAGGCTGGTGTGGCCCGGCGTATGCCCGGCGGTCGGCAGGGCGGAGATGCCTGGGACCACATCCTCAGCGCGGTCGAAGAACTGAATCACGGAGCTCAGCGGCTTCTGCACGGCGTCCGGGTCCGGCCCGGTCACCTCGGCTTGTCCGTTCCAGTAGTTCCATTCGTCTCGGTCCACCAGATGCCGAGCCCGTCCAAAGGTCAGAGCGTTCGCCGGGCTGGTGTGGACGACGCCCGGTGCCGGAGCGAGATCACTCGTCCATCCCACGTGGTCGTGGTGGAGGTGCGTGAAGATCACGGTGTCGATTTCGGCGGGGTCAACACCTTCGTCCGCAAGGCTGTCGAGGAGCGCCCCACCGGTGAACGAGCCCATCCCCGGCACCTCGAAGTCGACCGCTCCGAGGCCGAGATCGACCAGGACTCGATGGGTCGGCGTGGTGACGAGGAACGAACCGACGCTCACTGGGAGCCGACCGTCCGGATCGAGGTAGGGCGCATATGCGGCCCACCCGTCCGAACCGGAAGAAGGGAAGAGCGTCGAGGGCTCGAGGTGAACTTCGCCGTCGGGCAGGTAGGTGATCGTCGTCGATCCGATGGTGACTTGGCTCCGCGGTGCCGCACTAAGCATTTCTCATCCTTCCTGAGGGGATATCGCTTACCATCGGTTAGTGTCATCGCTCCCGCAAGTACGCACTTGCAAGTCCGTACTCGGCTGGATCGCGTGGTCGACGAGCTTTCCTCGGGTTAGCATCGAGCCATGCGCGCAACGCATCCTCGGCCGCGTCCTGGCAGCCGCCGACCTGCCCGCGCCCGCTTGGCGGATGGCCATTTGGCCAACGTGTACAGTGCCGCGTGCCCGTCCCGCCAGGCACTGGACCGGCTCGCCGACAAGTGGAGCGTTCTGCTGGTCGGGGCCCTGTCGTCAGGCCCGCACCGGTTCGGGCAGCTGCGGGATCAGATCGACGGCATCAGCGAGAAGATGCTCACACGGACGTTGCGCAGCTTGGAGCGAGACGGCCTCGTCAGCCGGGAGTCCTTCGCCGACCGGACGGTCAGCTATCGTCTGACACCACTCGGCCGAACTCTGCAAGAACCGATGGCCGCCATCCGCCAGTGGGCCGAGCAGCACATCAACGAGATCGAGGAGGCCCGGCTGCTCTCCGACTCCGCAGACGATGGTGACTGACTCACCCATCGATGGTTCGGTAAGGCGCGGGACCGCCGGGCCGCCGCTCGCCGCACACCTGACAGCAGGCCTACGGAGACAGAAGCACCTCAGCTTCCGACAACTCGTGGGCTCCGCCGGGTTCCGATTGGTGTCGCACAAGGACCCGGCCGTCGTCGGTCAAGGCGAACACGAAGATCCGGCCGTCACCGTCGACCACCGATGACGGCTGCCCCACCACCACTGCTCCGAGGTCGGACCACTCATCGTCGAACCTCGAGTCCGGCCCGATCTGCTTCGTGGTGCTCAGGCCGCTACCACCGTTGGTCTCGAAGAGCACGATGCGACGATCGGAACCCACTTGTTGCGTAGCGTCAACGGACGCGATCGCATCAACACCGCCATGTCCGCCGACCAGGTCGGTCGACGAGTTCCACGATCCATCGGGTCGCTGCCAAGTGCGTCCCACCAGGCTCGCACGGTCCACCTGCGCGTTTCGTGCGAGCCGGTAGTAAACCTCCACGTGGCCGTCGTTGCTCGACGCCGCACGCGGCGGCCCGGCCGGCTCCATCCCGGGCAGATCCGGCTGAAGCTCGAAGACCTGAGCGCCTGTCTCGACGTCGGCGCGCCGCGCTCGCCAATACTTGATGCGGCCAACTCCGCTCTGGACAGCATAGGCGAACAGCGACACCATGCCAGTGTTCCCCACGGTCACCGCGAGCCCATCCTGAACACCTGAGCCCCCACCCAAATCCACCCAGTTCGTCCGGAAACCAGCGTTGGGGTAGGATTGGACCTTCGAACTGACGCCTCCGCCGGCATTTTTGATGAAGACTTGCAAGCGACCGCCGGGCATGAGCGACACGATCGGCAGGCCGACTTGCGCCGGATCGCCGGCATCTGCGTTGGGATTCCCCAATGACGTCCATTGCGCGTTGAATTCGCCGTTGGCCGACACCTGCCAGGTGGTGACCACCTCGTTCGTGTCGGTCCGAAGAGCAAAGCACTGAAGACGTCCGTCTTCGTTTCGCGCAACAGAAATACCCGGGGCCAGCGGACCGGGCGACGTCAGCACGGTCGGAGCCGCGAACGATCCGTCAGAGTTCTGCCACCAGGTAACAAGCTGCCCACCCTCCACAGCAAAAGCCTGCACCGTGCCGTCTTCATTTCGCGATGCCCAAGTTGTACCCGTTGATGCACGGTAATACATTCGTTGGGGCCAACCGGCGTAGTCGCCGGTGGGGGGCGCGTCGATCTCCGCGTCGAATTTCAAATACTCACCGAAGACTGCTCTCTTCAGACCGTACGCCTCCGCATCCAAGTTGACTTGGCTATCATCGATGTTGTAATTCCGATACGGAACAACACGTACGGTCGCGCCGCTGGCCGATCTACTGAAGTTCTGCACCGCATCTTGGGCAAACTTCGCACCGACGATGTGATCACTATGATCGTTACCCCAGCTGGGGTTGAACCGGTAGCGTGAATCAGGTTCATAGTCCTGGATACGCACCAAGGTCGCATGAAACTTCTGATACAACGCCGCCAGCACACTGACGACTTGAACACCGCTTTGATATACCGTGCGATTCGCCGACGTAAGGGCACTTCCGTCAGGTATCACCGTACCCGCGCCGCGTTCGTCGGCCCAAAGGTGGTAAAGGCTCGCACCGCGGAGGCGGTAATCGTTCCCATTGACATCGACGTCCACATCTGCCCAGTCCGGCAGGTTGAGGAAGACGAGCTGGATATCTCTCCTGGCCTTCAGAGTGTGAATCTCCACCCATGCGCCGGAGATGAGAAGGGCGTTCTGTTCCCAATCGTCGGCGACACCCGCCATCCGTGCATATGCCGCATGAGCGCCGAGCTGGCGGCAACGTGCGTAGAGCTCACGATCCAGAAATGAAGGCTGGCGGCACACCGTGGGACTCGGTTCGGCACTGACACCCGGGGTCGACGTATATCCGCCTTCTCCGGCGGTGATGTAAACCGTCTTCACAGCTCTCCCGGAACGGATGGAGTTGTACACGTCCGGATTCATGAAGAGCAGGTCGTCATCTTGGTGGGCCACCACGTCAACCACAACGGCAGCTGCCGGCTCGACAGCAGCAGCAGATCCTGGGAAGGGCGACATCGCGACGAGCAAGGGTGTTACAGAAAGGCACCGAATCCAGCTCGGCAGGGAATCCCACATCTAACTCTCCATATTCAGGCGCCAGAGAAGCACTCGGCTGGTTGTTGGTGGTTGGAGGGTGGTCGAGCCGGGGTGGTGTCCCGGCTCGACCGTGGGGGTTAGGGGGTGGGTGGGCCGCCGAAGGGGTTCCAGCCGGTCCAGTCTCCGTTGGTTTTCTGCTGGTGGCGGTTCCAGATTTGGTCGTCGCCGGCAAGGTGGATTTCGAGGCGTCCGTCGGCGTTGGTGGCGATGTTGATGTCGCGGCCGTGGCCGTTCATGTCGGCCCAGCCTGCCAGGCCGAGGTTGGGTCCGATCTGCCAGTTCTGTTCGGCGGCGTTGCCGTTGGTGGTGACAATCTCGAGGTGGCCGTCGGCGTTGCGGCTTGCGGCGATCTGCGCTTCGGGAAGCCCTCCGGTGGCTGCCCAGCCGGTCCAGTCGCCGTCGATGGTCTTCGCGTAGCGGTGCCAGACCTGGTCGTGCCCGGCCAGGAACACTTCCAGACGCCCGTCGGCGGAAGGGGCCACGGCGATGTCGGTGCCGCCGCCGGCTTCTTCCTGCCAGTCCGACCAGCCGCCGTTGGGGTCTTTCTGCCAGCGGTGCAGGGTTTTGTCGGTGTTGACCGCGAAAAGCTCGAGTCGGCCATTGCCGCTGCGGCCGGCGCCGAAGTGGGCCATGCCGAGGCCGCCGATACCGGTCCAGCCGGTCCAGTTGCCGTCGGTGGACTTTTCGTAGCGGTGCCAGACCTGGTCGTGCCCGGCCAGGAACAGCTCCAACCGGCCGTCCGCGTCGGGCACCACCGCGATGTCGGTGCCGCCGCCGGCTTCCTCCTGCCAATTCGACCAGCCACCATCGGCTTGTGTCTGCCAGCGGTGCAAAGTCTTGTCGTTGTTCACCGCGAACAGCTCCAAACGCCCGTCCGCGCTACGCCCGATACCCAGCCGGGCACCCGGCAAACCACCCAGCTGCTCCCAACCCGACCAGGCACCATTCAGCTCCGTCTGCCACCGATGCCACACCCCATCAGCACCACCGGCAAACATCTCCAACCTGCCACTCAACGACGGCGCGGCAACCACCCGCCCCGTGGACTGAAACCGAGGCAAATCATTGTCGATGTAACTGGGCGAATCCGCCTCGGGCGGCGACACGTAGCCTGAAATCAAGACGTTTCCTCCGCCACCTCGACTGGCCAGAGGGTCCACGGTCCTGCGAACCACCGCTTCGTTCCAGTTGCCATCGACAGTGACGATATTTCCGTCCGCAAGTACGTCGACTACGACAGATATGTGACCATCGAAGAAGTCAGGCTCACCATAGATCGCTACGTCTCCTGGACGTGGATTGCCACCCTTCGTACCCGGAGGCCGACGCTTGTACAGCCCTCGAGGCTCGCCCCACTGCGCCCACTGCGTAGCTACCCACGAACTCGGGATGTACTTGACCCCAGCCGTCCGCCATACCCACTGGGTGAAGATTGCGCACCATTCGTACTCCGTACACGGACCGTACTTCAGGCACCTCGCGTTCGCCTCCGAAGCACCGACTTCAGCGTTCGCGATCGCGGCGATGTTCTCGCGTAGGCTCGCTGCTTGCGCAGACGGCGCCGCGACGGAGCCAGCCACGAGGAATGCGGCAGCCATAAGTATGCCGAAGACTGTTTTCAGGTAAGCGTATCTTTTCTGTTTCATACCGTCCTCGTTTCGCTATAGATTGCTGTGGCAGATTAGCCGGTGCCAATGTAGAAACGCTGCAATTGTAAACGCGCGAGATTGCAGTGCATTTATAGGACCAAGTGTTAGCTTGATCGCCTAGCAATGAGCTTCGAAAACCTAAGGAGTGCAAGTACTGTGCCGAGATTTCTTTTGGCGACCCTTGCGGCAGCCTTCGCAATGGGCGCGGCAGCGACGCCGGCCGGCGCTGCCATCGATCCACCGGTGAGCGTCGAGAGCTGCTCCTATATACCGCCAGAGCGGGACTTGTCGGTGACAAAGATTGTGTACGAAGTAGGAAAAAGCCGCGGCGTGTCTGAGAAGGTCATGCTAGCCGCTTTCGAAGCCGGCTGGATCGAATCGAACATGAACAACCTCAACTGCGGCGACCTGGATTCCCTTGGCGTGTTCCAGCAGAGACCAAGTCAAAACTGGGGTACGCCTGAGCAAATCAGAGACGTTCGTTACGCGGCAACAAAATTCTTCGAACGTGCGCAAACTTTGGAACCACTTTTTCCGGGACTATCCGCAGGCTTGCTTGCAGACGAAGTTCAAAATTCGTGCTGTCCATATAAATATGATCAGGCTGAGACCAAGGCGCGGAGCTTGCTGGATGAGGTTAAGCGCCTGCTGCCGAACCTGATCGACAATGATTTGCCTCGGTTTCAGTCCACGGGGCGGGTGGTTGCCGCGCCGTCGTTGAGTGGCAGGTTGGAGATGTTTGCCGGTGGTGCTGATGGGGTGTGGCATCGGTGGCAGACGGAGCTGAATGGTGCCTGGTCGGGTTGGGAGCAGCTGGGTGGTTTGCCGGGTGCCCGGCTGGGTATCGGGCGTAGCGCGGACGGGCGTTTGGAGCTGTTCGCGGTGAACAACGACAAGACTTTGCACCGCTGGCAGACACAAGCCGATGGTGGCTGGTCGAATTGGCAGGAGGAAGCCGGCGGCGGCACCGACATCGCGGTGGTGCCCGACGCGGACGGCCGGTTGGAGCTGTTCCTGGCCGGGCACGACCAGGTCTGGCACCGCTACGAAAAGTCCACCGACGGCAACTGGACCGGCTGGACCGGTATCGGCGGCCTCGGCATGGCCCACTTCGGCGCCGGCCGCAGCGGCAATGGCCGACTCGAGCTTTTCGCGGTCAACACCGACAAAACCCTGCACCGCTGGCAGAAAGACCCCAACGGCGGCTGGTCGGACTGGCAGGAAGAAGCCGGCGGCGGCACCGACATCGCCGTGGCCCCTTCCGCCGACGGGCGTCTGGAAGTGTTCCTGGCCGGGCACGACCAGGTCTGGCACCGCTACGCGAAGACCATCGACGGCGACTGGACCGGCTGGGCAGCCACCGGAGGGCTTCCCGAAGCGCAGATCGCCGCAAGCCGCAACGCCGACGGCCACCTCGAGATTGTCACCACCAACGGCAACGCCGCCGAACAGAACTGGCAGATCGGACCCAACCTCGGCCTGGCAGGCTGGGCCGACATGAACGGCCACGGCCGCGACATCAACATCGCCACCAACGCCGACGGACGCCTCGAAATCCACCTTGCCGGCGACGACCAAATCTGGAACCGCCACCAGCAGAAAACCAACGGAGACTGGACCGGCTGGAACCCCTTCGGCGGCCCACCCACCCCCTAACCCCCACGGTCGAGCCGGGACACCACCCCGGCTCGACCACTGCTTCCGGATCCCGTCGGCGTTGAACACGTCGTTCGGAGTGGCGGGCTTGCGGACAACGAGCTCGTCGGGCGGTGCGGGTGGAAAGCAATGACGCAAGGTGTGCGTGGTTGGGGTAGACCGCGAAAACTGACGTGGGCCTGGACCAGTACCAGGTCCGCCGCTACGACGCCTGGTACCGGCACATCACCCTGGCCATGCTTGCCCACACCTACCTGGCCGTCGCCGCCGCGATAGCCCCGAAAGCCCTGGCAGCGGCCGCATCCCAATCACGCTTGGCGAGGTCAAGCGTCTCCTGGCACACCTGATCACCACCCGCTCGACCGCCTCGCAACCTGGGCCTGGTCACACTGGCGCCGACGCCACCAGCATCGAGCCCGACAAGCTCACTACCAGCGAAGACAAGCTATTGATCACAAGCCGTGTGTTCGGCGTCGGCCTGGGTAGAGGTCACCCGGATGGCAGACTGTGACGAGTCACGCCGCGTGCGGCGGACGAGCTGCTATCAAGCCAATCAGGTAGGCCAGACCGACGCCGACGCTCCAGCAGACATCTCGGGGGCACGGCAAACCATCACTATCGCCAGGTCAACGCAACCGGCTTCCTGTGGGCCTTCGGCGCCATTTCCCGACCTGGACCTGCCAAGGACCACTACGACCGACGACGCGCCCGCGGCGACCGCCACGCCGCCACCCTGCGGCACCTGTTCAACCGCATGCTCGGCCAGCTCGTTCACTGCCTGCACACCGGCCAGACCTACGACCCGATCAAGGCCTTCGGCGAACCAGTGCACCCTGCCGAAGCCACCGCAGCTTGACAGTTAGCGAGATCGGAGGTCTCGATGCCCGGCATCGGAGTCAGGACCGCCGCCCGCATCCTCCTCGAAGTCGGCGACGCCTCCCACTTCGCCACCTCCGGGCACCTGACCGCTTACGCCGGCATCGCTCCTGTCACCCGCAGCTCCGGAACATCGATCAAGGGCGAGCACCCTGCCCGGACCGGCAACCGCCAGCTCAAACGAGCGTTCTTCTCCGTCTTCGCCGTCCTGGCCGACCCGACCAGCCGGGCCTACTACGACCGCAAAGTGCGCCACGAGGCGCTTGATGTTCGAGTGGAGGTGAGAGACCTTCGCCGCCCGGCCGTCGCAGCGGCCGGGTTGAAGCTGGGAGCAGCCCGATCCGGGGAACGCCGGGGAGGGTGGGAAGCAGCTCCGACAACGTCGGGACGCGCCAGCACTGCCAGATGGTGCGGGTCCGGCTAGCGAGGCCAGAGGGTACAGCGCAAGCAAACCAGTGGTTGACGCCCCGTAAGCGTCGTACCGGCTCCAACCTGGCGGATGCGGGCCGGGATGCAGTGCGCGGTTCCTGTTTTGCGAGGGAATCGACTCCGAAGCCATGTTTCCCAAGTGGCGAGGAGGCCACGCTGACAGTCTGCGGCGTAGGCGTGGCGATGCTGCCGGGGTAGAGCTGGGTGCCTGCCTGGCCGATCGAACACCGAGTGAACGTGGGAACCGCCCTCGCTCGCCCTCCCCGCTGGGCAGCCAGCCCGGCGGCGGGCAGGTCCGTTGCCGACCGATGGGCGTGGGGCGGGACGGAGGTCTCGTAGTACTCCGAGCCGGGGAAAGCCCGGCACATGGGGAAGGAGACCAGCAAGTCAGCAAGGAGGATGCTGGAATGCCGGGAGGCCACGGGTGAACACCCGCGATCCGGAATCGGTCCTGTATTGGGCTGAGCGCCGGGTACTGGAGATCCAGACCAAACTGCACCGATGGGCGACCGACGATCCTCAGCGTCGGTTCGACGATCTGTTCAACCTCGTCACCGACCCTGCTTTCCTTTTGGTGGCATGGGATCGAGTGCGGAGCAACAAGGGGTCGCGCACGGCCGGAGTGGACGGCAAGACCGTCCACTACATCGAAGCCGTTACTGGGGTCGAGGAGTTCCTCGACCAGCTTCGCTGCCAGCTCAAGCAGCGCAGCTTCCGCCCGGTTCCGGTCCGGGAACGGATGATCCCGAAGGCGAACGGCAAGATGCGCCGCCTGGGCATCCCGACCACGGCCGACAGGGTGGTCCAAGCGGCCCTGAAGCTGGTGTTGGAACCGATTTTCGAGGCGGATTTCCACCCGTGTTCCTACGGGTTCCGCCCCGGACGAGGGGCGCAGGACGCGATCGCCGAGACATGGTTCCTGGCCAAACACTCCTACGAGTGGGTGGTCGAGGGCGATATCGAGGCATGCTTCGACATGATCGACCACACGGCCCTGATGGACCGGGTGCGCCGTCGTGTCGGAGACAAACGCGTGCTGGGCCTGGTGAAGGCGTTCCTGAAGGCTGGCATCTTCAATCAAGACCGGCAGTTCAGGAACACCGAGACCGGCACTCCGCAGGGAGGCATCCTCTCGCCGCTGCTGGCCAACATCGCCCTGTCGGTCCTGGACGAGTACTTCGCCCAGGTCGAGGGCGGCCCGGCCACCCGCGAGTGGGAACGCCAGAAACGACGGCGGCGGGGCCAGGCCAACTACCGGCTGATCCGGTATGCGGATGACTTCCTGGTCATGGTGTCCGGCGACCGCGAGCACGCCGAACAAGCGCGTGACGTGGTGGCGGCGGTCCTGGCGCCGATGGGCCTGCGTCTGTCGGAAGCCAAGACGATGATCACCCACATCGACGAGGGCCTCGACTTCCTCGGCTGGCGCATCCAGCGCCACCGCAAGCGAGGCACTGACAGGCAGTACATCTACACCTATCCGGCCAAGAAAGCCCTCAAGGCCGTCATGGCCAAGGTCAAGATGATCTGCCGGCAGAACAACAACGAGCCCTTGGCGGCCCTGCTGCGCCGGCTCAACCCGGTGCTGCGGGGCTGGGCCACTTACTTCCGGGCCGGGGTGTCCGCCTCGACATTTCAGTACCTGTCCAAGTACGCCTGGGAACGGGTAATGGGATGGATCAGGCGCAAACACCGCAAGATCACCTGGAAGGAACTTCGACGCCGCTTCTGCGGCGGCGAATGGTGGCCCACCGACGGTCAGTCCTACCTCTTCGACCCCGGCCGGATGCGGATCATCCGCTACCGCTACCGGGGCACGAAGATCCCGACACCGTGGACCGCCACGAGCTGAGGACCACCGGCTACCCGGCCGGGACTTGTGGAGAGCCCGGTGCTCAGCAATGGGCACGCCGGGTTCGGCGGGCGGCCCGAGGAAACGGACCAGTCGAAAGACCGGCACCGCGCCTCGGGCCGACCCAACCGAGCGGAAGGCAAGAAACACAACGCCGCCCTCATCTGCCTGGCCCGCCGACGCTACGACGTCCTTCACGCCATGCTCCGCAACCGCACCCACTACCGCCACCCCGAACCAACACCGGCCCCGGTGCGGCTCGACAAACCCCAAGGTACTCCCCGCAGACGCCGTCGCTCGGCCGAAATCCATGCTGCGAACCGTCCTGTACGATCACCCGATCAGCAGCAGCCGGCATACTGGAGACGTTCGCGCGGAAAACATCACCACGGTGAACACCTCCGGTGTCGGGATACGGCGTGCGCGGCGCGAGAGTCATCGACACTGAAATTATTGCGGGCGAATTGGTTACGATTTGTCCGCACACGGACAACGAAAGTCCGCCCGTCGTGGCTGAAGCCACGACGGGCGGACTTTCTTGCCCAGAAACCGCAGAACGTGGGGGGAACGTCACGGTAACCGAGCCGCATCGGCAGCAATCTGCTGCTGCCGTAATGGCACTGTCGGAAACCTGCCCGTGAAGGGCAATCGACAGCTTTGTCTTTGGCGTTTACCGGACGGTGGCGTCCAGGCTATCCCTACGAACCGAACGTCACGCTGAGCGCTTGGACCCACACCTTCGAACCAGGAGCGATTCGCGTCACAGACCCGGCACAAGCTTCCTGAGTGTAGGCCCACGCATAGGAGTCAGTCTGGTTGTCGGCCCACGTTTGTCCCACGGTGCCGGAGAAGAGAGCATGACAAGGCGCCGGAGCCGGGTTCTGGAGCACTGTCTGTCCATACTTGAAGTAGTCGGTGGCAGCGACGTCGTCGGAACCGGCAGCCGCCGCAAGAGCCGACTCAGGCGACAGTAGTGTCGCAGCAAAACCGACGGTCACGATAGCCACTGTCTTTGACACACGCGCAGATAGGCTAATCATCAAATCTCCCCAGAGCGGAGTCAAAATAGAGTGTAGCGCTTGATACAAACCGAGACCGTTGGGCGTGCAGAACGACGTAGCAATCCGTCATGCAAGCCTTCCATCACTGTGCGACAGGGCCCCACTCCGACAGTGTTAGCGCCAGCTGCGGTAGCCGTTCCTTCAGCATGCTACTGATACCCCTATCGGCTCACTGGCGGAGCACAAGTCCCGGATTGTCGATCGACGACAACCTATCGTTGCCCGGGTCGATTAGACAACTGCCTTCAGTCAATATTGAACTTTGCGTGAGGCTCGTCGACGATCTGGGTCGTCAAGGTCTCCCGAGACCGCGGCGCGCAGCCACCCTGAAGGTTCTCCCTCCGGAGCCGCGACCTGCGTCAACCCCGACGACGCACCAGGTCCGGCTAAACCTCCCGTGGGCCGGACAAGAGGACCCACCCTCGGCCGCGGCCTCTGTCGGTCGACAGCCCGACACAAACAGATGGGAGCACCACACGTGTGTCGGCACGTCTAGACCTAAACGGCTCCGAAGTACACGTCGATATGAACTACCTGGCAACCATCAATCACGAGATGTTCGACATTGCAAAATTGTTTCCCGTCATGCCTCCTCGCATGGTACCGGACAAGAGCATGGCTGCCATCCAACGCCAATTGATCAATCTCAAAAGCGAGCAACTGCTCATGAAACGGCCAACACCTTTTCAGGAACACATTTCGATCTATGCAATCATCGTGCGGGCTTGAGAAGGTGAAATCGCTGGCTATAATCTTTTCGACAAGCGATCGATTACTTGTCTCGTATGCTCGATAGTAGCTTCGAATCAGCTCCGACTTACTGGCTTCCACTTAGTTTCCTTTTGGACTTGGTGGCCGGCAACGCCAGCGCGGCAATCAATCCTGCGGCGGCAAGCAAGGCTGCCGCACTGAACGCTGCCCGGTATCCAGTCGTCAATGCACCGAGTTCGCGTACCGGTCCGAGGCATGCACTTGCCACCGTAGAAAGAAAAGCCACGCCGAGGGCGTTACCCACGGTGAACGAGGTCGTTTGCAGTCCGGATGCCGCTCCGCTGTCGTCCTCGCTTGCTCCGCTCAGCGACGCAATCGAACCGGCCACGTAGGACGCCCCCATCCCCAGCCCGAAAAGCACCAACGCAGGCAGCAAGTCTTCCAGGAAAGTGCCGTTCACCCGGACCGTGCTCAAAAGAATGCATGCGGCCCCGATGAGCACCATCCCGGCACAGGCGACCCTTCGAACCCCGATCCGGCCGATGAAGTGCTGAGCGGCGTAGGACGCGGCGATCGACGCCACCGTCATGACCGCCAGCGCGAGGCCGTACTCGATCGCAGTGTAGTTCAACACCTCCTGAGCGTAGAGCGTAAGGACAAGTAACAGCCCGTCGACGGCCGCTCCCGCCACCAGCATGATTACATTCCCTGCGGCGAGCGCCCGCTGCCGCAGCATCACCAAAGGCACCAAGGGAGTGACCGCTCGGATTTCCACGATAATGAAGGCAGCAAAAAGAACAACGGCTAATGCAGTCAGTCCGAAAGTCTCGGTGCTCGCCCAGCCGACCTGAGGCCCTTCAGTGACCACATAGACAAGCGACAACAAAGCGCCCGTGATGGTAACCGCCCGGCGAAGTCGAGACGGCTACCTGGCACCGAAGACTCGGAACGTCGATCAGCACTGATAACCAGAGGCGCTACCACAAGCGTCCCGATACCGATGGGAACGTTGAGGAAGAAAATTGATCTCCACCCCAGTGCCTCGCTTGCCACGCCACCGACCAGCAGTCCGACGGTGGCGCCAACGCCACCAATCATCGACCAGATCCCGAGCGCCTTGTTACGTTTCTGTTCGGATGTGAAGACAGTACTGACCAGTGCGAGCGCTGCCGGCGTCAAGAGAGCCACTGACGAGCCTTGGAGGATCCGTGCCGCGATCAATGCAATGTCCGACCACGCGAAACCCGCCATTGTCGATGAAACGGTGAACAGCAACGTTCCCGTCATGAACATCCGGCGGCGGCCCAGTATGTCGGCCAGTCGGCCACCCAGGATCAGGAGTCCTCCTGCGGGAAGCGCCGCCGCAGCGAAGATCCATTGGATCGTGTCGTCGGCGAAACCGAGCTCTGCTGCCATCATGGGCGCGGCCGCGAACACAATGGTGGAGCCAAGCACCACGACCAGGAAAGCAGAACAGAGCAAGGCGAGAGCAAACCAATCGCGTCGCGTGGCGTCGCGTCCGGTCGGTGTCAGGTTCCCAGACATGCCGAGCACGCCGCTATGCAGCCGGCCCCAGCCACTGGCCGCCGCTTACATCCACCGTGACCCCGGTAACCCATCGTGCTTCGTCGGACGCGAGAAAGCCGACGACGTCGGCGACATCGACAGGGGTTCCGAGGCGACCGAGCGCAATTGTGGAGGTCACGGCCGCCTCGATCTCGGGACTGCCATGGACCCAAGAGCCCAACGCAGTGTCGACGATGCCCGGCGAGATCGTGTTGACTGTGATGCCGCGCGGACCGAGGTTTTGGGCAAGGGTGTGACCCATCACCTCCAATGCCCCTTTCGCCATGGCGTAGTGCAGGAACGGAGACGCGATTCGGGTCACAGCCGATGAGATCGTGATGATGCGACCACCGTCGGCAATTAGGGGCAGCACGCCCTGCACAAGGAAAAAGGGTGCCCGCACGTTGACGGCGAAGCTGTGGTCGAACTCTTCCCGGGTGACTGTGTCCAACGGGCTTCCCGCCAGCATCCCGGCGTTGTTGACGAGTATGTCCAAGCAACTTTCGCCAAGGGCAGCCTTGAGCTCGACGAGCACCTTCTCCACGTCGCCGTCGACTCCGAACTCTGCCTGCACGAGGAAACCCTGACCGCCACGGGCTTCGATGGCGGCAAGGGTCTCTTTCGCGCCGGCTTCATCATGCCCGTAGTGGACGCCGACCAGGGCTCCAGCCTCTCCCAATCGCTCGGCCGAAGCCCTGCCGATACCGCGCGATGCGCCCGTGACCAGCGCGGTCTTCCCGTCAAGTGATGTCATCTCACACTCCACTTCTGATTTGCAACTAGTACGACTGTAGTAGTGGTAGTAGTATTGCGCAAGTGAGGAAGATGCAGGAACGTCACGCGCGACGGTCGGGTTGCCCGATCAACCTGTCGCTCGAGGTCGTAGGAGACGCGTGGTCGCTGTTGATCGTGCGCGACCTCGCTTTCGGCGGGGTACGCCACTTCAACGAGTTGCTCCGCTCGGAGGAGGGGATATCGCCGAGCGTGCTGGCCGATCGCCTCCGGAGGCTCACCGACGCCGGAATGATCAGCGTCGGCGAGGACCACTCACACAAGCAGAAGTCGATCTACAGTCTCACGGAGATGGGGATCGAGCTGGTGCCAGTGCTCGTGCGCCTCGGTCATTGGGGGCGCCGGTACCTCAACGCGACGGACGAGTTGAGCGTCCGGATCGAGGTCCTAGAGCGCGGTGGGCCGGCCATGCAGGAACAGTTCTTGGATGAGCTGCGATGCAGCCACCTCGGGCAAGCCCTTGAGAAGCGATCAGGTCCGACCGTGAGTGAGCAGTTAGAAGATGCCTATCGAACACTGGTCGCCGAAAAAGCAAATCCGCCTGAAGCAGGCTAGCGACTGAGCAGGGTGGGCAGTCGGGCTCAAGCCGCGCTCCGCTGAAGCCAGTCACCGCAATCCGGTTGGATGCGCCCGGCGCACGGGGGAACGCCCGGCTGCATGGCGCCTGATCGATCCCTCAGGGGAATGGTCGGGCGATTGTGCACGAGCAGAACGACGCAGGGCGCTCAAATACTTGCTGTCCCTCGGGCCCGGTTGCGAGAGGCAGGTCTTCATGCTTCACACCACGCGGCTGGGACACATGGGCAAGATGGTCCTCACCCAATCCCCAGGAGCAAGCAGCTCCCAGCGAGCCTGCCAGGGTAGCCGTGTCTTGCAGACGTCGCGCCCCCGCCGGGACGTCGCCAGCCTCCGTCGTTCTGTTCAGTCCCGGCGGCGGGACGCCCTGACCTACTACACCGGTTCCCGAGCAGTGCCCAAGCAAGTGCGCTGAGTCGTCTTCTCCACACCTTCAGCAGCGCATCCTGGCAGCGCACTGCAAGTCAACGCGAGCCGCTTTCCGTGTTCCACTCTGGAGCATCCACGAAGTGGACATCGTACTCTTCGTGGATTCGTGCCACTCCATCCTCCGGCAGCTCTCCGCTGAGGATCTTCGGCAGCAACCGGAAGTAGCCGAATCGCTCAACACCCGGCACCAACGTAATGAAGACGTCAGCGAAAGTCTCCTCCGGGGCAGCGAACGCGTGCCGCACCCCCGCGGGTACGACAGCAAGGCCACCCTCGTGCAAGGTGACCAACTCGGTTCCCACCAGCATCAGCAGCTCGCCGCCGAGCACGTAGAACGCTTCCGCCGACTTCCGGTGGTAGTGCGGTTTGGTGCCCGGCTCACCGGCTCGAAGGAAGAGCCGATTGGCGCCGAGCAATCCTCCCGTATCGCTGCTGTCAGCCAATAGCCACAGAGCGGGGTTCTCGATGGTTTCCGCGTCCTTCGCCTGCACGACCCAGGCTTCGTCCAGCTTCATATCGCCTCGCAAACTAGTTGACAGGTTCAACCGAAGTACGGTGGATAGTTGAAGCCGTCAACTGCTAGGCTTCGTGGGTGACCAGATGGCTCAACTCCGAGCAGCAACGGAACTGGCGAGCGTTCATCGAGGGATCCATCCGGTTCATCGACAAGCTCGACCAGGCCCTGCAGGCCGCACACGGACTGTCCTTGGCGGAGTACGAATTACTGGTCCGACTGTCCGAAGCGGACGAGGGATCGATGCGGATGGCAGATCTCGCCGCGTCGGCCTACTACTCCCGCAGCCGGCTGTCTCATCGCATCCGGGGGCTGGAGAACCGCGGTCTGATTCATCGGGAGCGGAACTCCGGCGACAAGCGTGGAGTGATTGCGCAGCTCACCGAGACAGGATATGAGACTGTGCGCAGCGCAGCGCCGGACAACCTGCGTACTGTCCGGGAGCACTTCATCGACGTGGTCGATCCGGAAGACCTCCGCGCCGTCGGCCGAGCCCTGCGAGCCGTCACAGACCGGCTCGACTGAGACCGATCCGCGTCCGCCATGGACACCGAGCGCACTCCAGTGCGTGGAATTCGGGTCCCCGGCCACGTCGGGCGAAGTACGGTTCGAGGATGGAAAAAGTGCCAGAAGGCAGCTCTGTTACCCGCATCCGGTGGCTCAACACGCCCGACAAGTACGACAGTCCACTCCGGTTCGCCGACTTGGCACTTGCTCGCGCTTACGCAACGTCGGGCGTGATCACCGCCGAGCTCGAACTGGCCACGCCTGATGGCCGGATGATCGCCATCGCCGGCGGGGTGGCCACCGCCGACTCCATCTGGCGCGAGTCGCCGCGGCAAGACCCTGGTGTTCTGCCGGCATGGGGCGCGCAACTCGTTACGATCGAGGTCAGGGACCACGTGTTCGCCAACCCCGACGGCGGCCAGTGGGTCCTGATCGCCGATTGAACGACGAAGACACGCGGCCATGATGCCGTGTTGCCACACTTCCGACCTCGGGTCGGTTCCCTTCGTCCTCGACTTTCCCAGTCAGTGTTCGACGTCGCCGGAGAGGGGAGATTGCCGCAGCATCGCCCGGATGAGCAGGTCGAATGCCTGGGTGATGGTGCGGCGCTCGCCTTCCGTGAGATCCGACAGCAACCTGTTCTCGGTGGCGAGGCGGCGGGGGAAGACCTCGTCGACAAGGGCGATGCCTTCAGGGGAAAGCCGGATCAGGCTGGCGCGGCGGTCGGCCGGATTCGGATCGCGGTTGATGAGCTCCCGCCTCTCGAGCTTGGCCAAGATGTTGCTCATCGCTGCCCGGGAGCAGCCGCGAAGCATGGCGAGGCCGCGGGCGATCATCGGTTCCTCCGCGTGCCGCATGATCACCAGGACGTCCAGTTCAGCGGCGCTGAGTGGGCCGCCGCCGTGCAGTGAGTCCATCTCCAGGTCGTAGAGAGCTTGCAGTCGCCGGAGCCGTCCGAAGACCTCCATGCCTTCCAGATCGAGGCCCGCCGGGCGGCCCGCCAGAGCGACGCCACCTCGCCCGACGGTGTGACAGGGATCAATATGCACCTCAAACTGTTAACCCATGAACTAATGTCTGACTATCTTAACCTTGTGCCGCGGCACCGCACGGGTTGACCTCGATCGAAAGGCGTAGCCATGGAGCAGACAGTGGTCGGTATCAGCGAGTTCGGTGGTCCGGAGGTGCTTCGGCTCATGACGGCGCCCACGCCTCGGGTGCTGCCGGGAGACATCCTCGTCCGCGTCCACGCGGCCGGAATCAACCCGGTCGACTGGAAGACGCGGGCAGGCGCTCCCACCCCGGCCGCCGCGGCATTGGGAAAGTCCCCGTACATCCTGGGCTGGGACGTGTCGGGCGTGGTCGAGGAGGTGGGGAAGGGTGTACATCTGTTTCGGGAAGGCGACGAGGTCTTCGGCATGCCGTGGTTCCCCCGCCCCGCCGGGGCCTATGCCCAGTTCGTCGCCGCACCGGCGAGCCATTTCGCGCTCAAGCCGCGGAGTCTGGACCACGTCCATGCCGCAGCGATTCCGCTCGCCGGCCTGACCGCGTTGCAGGCCCTCACCGAAGCCGCCGACGTCCGGCCGGGTGACAGAGTCCTCGTCCAGGCTGCGGCGGGCGGGGTCGGACACCTGGCAGTGCAGCTCGCTAAGCACATCGGTGCGCACGTGATCGGCACAGCACGGGCCCGTCACCACGAGTGGCTGCGCAGCCTGGGTGCCGACGAGCTCGTGGATTACAGCGCTGTTCAGTTCGAGGAAGTGGTCGCGGACGTCGACCTGGTCATCGATCTTGTCGGCAGCACCGCTGTCCGATCGCTTTCAGTGCTCCGCCGGGGCGGTGTGCTCGTGCGCGTGGCACCGGGATCCCCGCTGGAACTGCTCGAGCAGGCGGCGCAGCGTGGGGTCCGGGTCAGCCCGGAGATTCTCGTCGCCCCGGATGGGCCTGGGTTGCGCCGGCTCGCCGGGCTGGTCGATGAGGGGAAGCTGTCTGTCGAGGTGGAGAAGACCTTTCCCTTGACCGAAGCAGCTGCGGCGCACCGTCTGGGCGAGGAAAACCACGTCGCCGGGAAGCTAGTGCTCAGGGTCGGATAGGCGTCCGGAGGTCACCCAGCCCAGCGAAACCCTATCCCGCCGACGGCGCATGCCTACGCTGCCGGCGACAACCCGAGCCGCCTCGGCCAGCCACTCCCGCGCCGGCTGTCGCCGCTGAGGGATGACCGACGCGATCATTAGGCAGTCGTCGAACCTCAGCTGTTTTATGTCCAGTTGAAACATCTACTGGCGCCAGCACGGCGAATGGTACGCTGAGTATATCCCTATGACATTAACACTTTTATCGAACTCAGCCTCTCTGACGCGAGCCTGACCCGTCATCTACTCGGCCAGAAATCCGGAAGTATCATCGATGCAATTCATGGTCCTCAGCCTCCGCAAAACCGAAGAATTTACAAGTGCCGACTTCGACGAAGTAATCCCACACGAGACCGATCAGGTTCGTCAACTTTACGCCGATGGTGTGGTACGCCAAATTTGGCTGCGCGGAGACTTGGCAGGCGCTTGCTTGTTGATCGAAGCTCCCGACGAAAACACTGCGAACTCCGTGGTTGACGCGCTTCCCATGGCCCAGTCAGGTCTTTCGGAGTTCTCGGTCATACCACTGCATCCGTACCGTGGATTCGGGCCACTCTGAGCACTCGGCAAGCGGCAGTTGATCGATCGGATCCGGTGGCGGGTGCGCACCGATGCGTCGTGCCAGGACATGCCGGCGGGATACGGGTTCCCGGGTTACACGCTTTGGGCTTTCGACCATGTGCTTCAGGTGGTCAGGGCGTGAAGCACGGCAGCGGCGCGGTATGCCACGATCAGCCTGATGACCTCGTCCGGTTGACCGGGGGTTACCGGTGTCGCACTTGTAGTGTCTTGGTCAGCTGGTGGGCTTCCTCGAGCAGAAGGGCACCGAGCTCAGGACGGCGCTGTTCATGGAAGCGGGACTCGATGCCCGTGAGGGTCAGAGCCCATGCGGGTTCGCCAGCATGGTCGAACACGGCGGCAGCCATGCCCCAGCTGCCTTCGACGACCAGTCCTGGGTTGACGGCGTATCCAAGCTCGCGGGTGCGGGCGATCCGCTCGCGGACTGCGTCCGCCGTGTACTGCGGGCCCCAGTGGATCGTGAGATCCGTTCGGCGGAGGTAGGCGTCGATTTCGCGGTCTTGCAGCATTGCCAGCACGACCTGGCCAGCCGAGACGACGCCGAGGGGGAACCGGGCGCCTTCGAAGAGCACGAACGTGCGAATCGGGAAGGAGCCGTCCTCGCGGAGCAGGCACACCGTTTCCTCGCCGCGGCGGGCGGAGAAGAAGGCGCTCTCGCCGGTCGCGGCGGCGAGCCGGTGCACGCTGTCGCGAGCGTGCTGGGTGACGTCGTAGCGGGATGCGGCAACTCCACCCAGCAGGTATAGCTCCGGTCCGAGGTACCACTGCCCGGTTCGGTGGTTCCTGTCCACGTAGCCTTCGTCCGCCAGCGCCACGAGCAGCCGGTGGGTGGTGGGGCGGGCCAGCGCGCTCGCGCGCGCGATCTCGGAGGTCGACGCGCCGCTGCGCTGTGCGGCCGACAGCGCGCGCAAGACTGCGGCGATCCGGCCGATCACGCTTGGAGAAGGAGCAGCCATGTCTTCGATCCTACGTTCACTCAGTGAACGCACTGCTCGCCCCTGTTCATCTGTCGAGAACTTCAAGTCGCACCTTCTGCCACTCTTGACCGGTGGTCGTGGCCCGAAGTTGACTACTGAGGCGTTCACTGAACAGACCAACAGGAGGTTGATGCCTTCTCAGGTCAGCTTCGTGCGTCCGAATTAGGCGCCGTAGCCGGCCGGTACCGACTCGCTGCTCGGCGTGATCACCATCGCGTTGACCGTGCGCGACCCGCCACGCAGTACTACGACGCCGCCGACCAGTCGCCGGCAACACCCGACTGCGCTGCGCGAAGGCATCAACCTCGTACAGACGCTCACCGCGGTTTGGCAGCTACCCGTTTCCAGCGCACAACCGGCAGCTTCGCCACTGATCGCTGCGCTCGCTGGCTTACCGCAATCCCTAGGAGAAGAGGCATGGACAAGGTTGTCACAGCCGAACAAGCATTGGCCGGAATCGCCAACGGCGCGACTCTCGCTGTCGGCGGATTCGGTCTCTGCGGCATCCCCACCACCCTGATCGAGATCCTCCACAAGCTGGAAGTCCACGACCTGCGTGTGGTCTCGAACAACTGCGGGATCGACGACTGGGGGCTCGGAATCCTGCTGGCCGATCGGCGGATCAGCCGCGTCACGGGTCCTACGTCGGGAGAACAAGGAGTTCGCACGTCAGTACCTCGGCGGCGAACTCGAGGTCGAACTCTGCCCCCAGGGCACACTCGCCGAACGTTTGCGCGCCGGTGGATCCGGCATTCCGGCGTTCTTCACCCCGGCGGGTGTGGGGAGCCAACTCGCCGACGGCGGACTGCCATGGCGGTACGCGCCCGACGGCTCGGTCGCTGTTGCGTCGCCTGCCAAGGAGACCCGTGAGTTCGGCGGCATCACGCACGTTCTTGAGGAGGCCATTGTCACGGACTTCGCGCTCGTCTGCGCCGCCAAGGAGACCGGCACGGCAACCTCGTGTTCGAAAAGTCCGCGCAGAACTTCAACCCGCTGTGCGCGATGGCGGGCCGAGTCACCGTCGTCGAGGTCCAAGAGCTGGTCGAACCCGGTGAGCTCGACCCAGCCGAGGTTCACCTGCCCGGCGTGTTCGTCCAGCGCGTCGTGCACACCTCACCTCTCGAAAAGCGCATCGAAAAAAATCACCGTGACGGAGGTGGACCGATGAGTCTCACCCGCGCCCAGATGGCCGCCCGTGCGGCCGCCGAGTTGCGTGACGGCGAGTACGTCAACCTCGGCATCGGGCTGCCGACACTGATACCCAACTTCCTGCCCGAAGATGTGCACGTCGTGCTGCACAGTGAGAACGGCATCCTGGGCACCGGGCCCTACCCGGCGCCCGACGCGATCGACCCGGACCTGATCAACGCCGGCAAGGAAACGGTGACGGTCCGCCCGGTGCGTCGTACTTCGACTCCGTCTCATCTCTTCGGCATCATCCGCGGCGGCCACCTCGACGTCGCCGTCCTGGGCGCGATGCAGGTTTCTGAACGCGGTGATCTGTCGAACTGGCCGTGCCGGCAAGATGGTGAAGGGCATGGGTGGGGCGATGGACCTCGTCCACGGAGCCAGGCGAGTTATCGTGCTGATGGAGCACACCGCCAAAGACGGCTCGCCGAAGATCCTCCGCGAAAACACCTTGCCCTACACCGGGCTCCGTGTGGTGAATCGGATCATCACCGACCTCGCCGTCATTGACGTGGCAAGCGACGGGCTGGTTCTGGTCGAGACAGCGCCCGGTGTCACCGAGGACGAAGTTCGCAGCCCACGGACGCTCCGTTGCGCTAAGGATGACGCCGTAGCCATGCGCCGCATCTTTGGGGAGCCGGTACGGCCGCACGAGTAGCCTCCAGGGAGCCGCGCGCCGCTAACCCCGATCGCCCAGTCGTCGAGGGCAGAGCCGCCTCGACGTGATCGCACCTATTGCGGAAGCCGCTCTTCCGCAATAGCTCCTAACCTCGTTGCATGACCTCACGCCAGCAGATTCATTCCTTCCGCATCGAGATCCCGCAGACCGCCGTCGAAGACCTCCAAGCCGCCTCGGCGCCGGCCGTTTCGCCGCCGAGGTGCCGGGCGACGCCGCTGCCGACTGGGGTCGAGGTGTCCCTGCCGACTACCTGAAGGAGCTGGCTGACTACTGGCGCTCCGAGTTCGACTGGCGGGCGCAGGAAGCGGCCCTCAACGCCTTCCCGCAGTTCCACACCGAGATCGACGGGCAACGAATCCACTTCTTGCACGTCCGCTCCCCTGAACCGGGCGCCGTGCCCCTGCTGGTCACGCACGGCTATCCGAGCTCGATCGCCGAGTTCACGCACATCCTTGGTTTCCCTGACCGATCCCCGAGCCCATGGAGGCGACCCTGCCGACGCGTTCCACGTGGTGGTGCCCTCCTTGCCCGGCTTCGGCTTCTCGACCCCCCTCGCGTCAGGAGGCTGGGAGCTGGGCCGCACCACGGAAGCGTTCGCCGAACTGATGAACCGGCTCGAGTACGACCGGTACGGGGTGCAGGGCGGTGACATCGGTGCCGGCATCACGGGCCGGCTGGCCGCAACCCGGGCCGGGGAACGTCATCGGAGCCCACGTCAACAGCGACCGCGGTGCGCTGGGGATGGTGGGCGAACAGCTTCCGCTCCCGGACGACCTGACAGCCGGCGAGCAGGCGGTGGTCGAGCGAGCGCAGGCTGCCTGGAAGGAGGAACGGTCGGGGTGGGCGCAGGCCCGCAGGAGGGGTCAAGGCTGGCCGGAGGCCACCCGGAGGGCTTGGCCTTGACCCCGGCGAGGACGACGCCCATGCTCGCGCGGCGAGGGGGGAGCCGAACTCGGAGCCCGGCGCGGGGGTCTCATGCCGCCTGTCTGCCGGCGCCGGGCGGGGTGAAGGCGGCCATGGCGCGCAGTGCGACCTTGTCTGCCTTACCTACCGGCGTGCGGGGCAGTTCGGAGACGGACACGAGCTTGTCGGGATCTTGTAGGTCGCGAGACCGCGGTCTCGCAGGAATACCTTCAGGGCTTGGAGCTCGATGCTCTGGTCCCGCAGCACAACGAATGCGTAAGTGCGCTCACCCAGTACTGCGTCCTCGACCCCCACGACCGCCGCGTCCCGGACGCCGGGATGCGCCATGAGCTGTTCCTCCAGGTCCTCGACCGGAACCTTGTCGCCAGCCCGGTTGATCACGTCCTTGAGCCGGCCGACGACGACGATGTTGCCGTCCGGCCTACGTCGCACCAGGTCCCCGGTCCGGAAGAACCCATCCGACGTGAAGGAGTCGGTGTTCTCCTGTTCGGCACGGTAGTAGCCGCGTATGGTGTACGGACCTCGCGTCAGCAGCTCACCTTCGACGTTGTCCGGTACGTCGTGGCCGCGTCGTCTACAACCCGGATTATTCGTCGTCGGGAGCCATTGGACGGCCCTCGGTGTTGAACCTCACCTCATCCGGGTCGTCAAGCCGAGTGTAGGTGAGGAGCCCTTCGCCGACACCGAACCACTGACTCAGGTCGCAGTGCAGGAACTCGCGCGCTTCCTCGGCCTGCACTGGTGTCAGCTTCGAACTGCCGATCTGCAAGTGGACGCCGGAAAGGTCGACAGGCGTCCGCTGCGCGTAGTCGATCCAAAGCCGCACGGTTCCCGTACCAACGTCGTGAGCGTGACCTGCTCCGCACGGATGAGCCCGATCAGCTCCGCCAGCCGAGAATTCGGGCGAGTAAGACCTTGCCACCGACGAGCAGCGTTCCGAACAGCCCAGGGCAACCGAGCGCGGCGTTGTGGGCGACCGGGTTCACGGCTAGGTACGTCGACGTAGTGTCGACCCGGAGCGCGTCCGCGGCAGCCAGCATGTTGTACGCGTAGTCGTTGTGCGTGCGGGGGATCAGTTTCGGCCGGCCAGTCGTCCCGCGGAGAGCAGGAAGAAAGCCGGCTCGGACGGATCGACCTGCGGATACCGCGTCTCCGGCGCGCTGTCGGCGAGCTCGTTCGCAATCAGCACATGCTCGACCTCTGGGACGTCTTGCTGCACCTCTTGGCGAGTTGCCGGTAGTCGAAGCCTCGGAACTCGCTCATCACGATCAGTGCGACGGCGCCGGACTGCGAGGCCAGGTGAACGAGCTCGTGCTTGCGATGCCCCGGCAGAGCCAGCACCGGAATGGCACCCAGCCGGAACAACGCGAAAACCACGGTCGCGAACTCCGGCACGTTCGGCAACTGCACGACGACCCGATCGAGCGGGCCAATCCCACGAGCTACGAACTGCCGGGCTACGAGGTCGGAGCGGGCTGCGAGGTCCGCGTACGTGAGCCGCTGCTCGCCGTACACGAGGGCCACCTTGGTGGCATGTTCGGCGCAGGCCGCCTCCAGGAGCTCGCCCAGCGATCGCTCTTGCCAGTAACCCTGGCGGCGATACTGCTCGGCGAGTCGTCGGCCAGGAAACGCAGCCTTCGAGCATCTCGGCTCCCGATCAGACTAGATATCGAATTGAGGATCAGCGGTGCGACAGGCCACCGGTCTTCACCATCTGGCATCCGCCGCCGTCAGGCAATCGTGCTGACAGAGACGCGACAGGAGTCCCGTGGGGGTTTTGACGTGGCCCGGCGCTGTCCTGTCTCTGTCAGTTCGATGGTCGTCATCGGCCTGGGCTTCTAGGGTCCGTAGCAGGGGCGGTGTCCCTTCCAAGAGTCGGCTGATCCAAGGAGTTGAACCTTGTCCACGGTTCCGGAGTTGTTCGAGTCGACTGTTGCCCGCTTCCCCGACCAGCCCGCGGTCATCTTCGGTGACACTTGTTTGAGTTACGCCGAGCTGAACACCCACGCGAACCAGCTGGCCAGGCGCTTGGTGGCCCTGGGAGTCGGGCCGGATTCCTTGGTGGCGGTGGCCATACCGCGTTCGGAAGATTTGATCATCGTGCTGCTGGCCGTGCTGAAGGCCGGCGGCGCGTATCTTCCGCTGGACCCGAACTACCCTGATGATCGGCTGGCGCACGTTATCGACGACGCGGGCCCCGTCCTGGTGATCCGGTCGAGCCGGATTCGCTGCCTGAGTGACGAGGTGGCCGACTACGTGATAGACGACCCTGAACTGCAGGCGGACATCCGAGGTGAGGCGACCGGCGACCTGACTGACGCTGAGCGGCTGTCTCCGTTGTACACATCCCATTTGATGTACGTGATCTACACGTCAGGCTCCACCGGTACGCCGAAGGGCGTGGCGGTGACTCATGCAGGTACGGGCGATATGCTCGCAACTCACGCGCACCGGATCGGCCCGGGCCCTGGTGACCGGGTGCTGCAGTGGGCGTCGATCAGCTTCGACGCCGCATTTTGGGACATCACCCTTGCACTTCTGTCCGGAGCCGCGCTGGTCATGGTGTCCTCAGACGACGTCCTGCCGGGAGACCCGTTGCGGGACACCCTGCTAAGGCACCGGATCACCCACGCGACCTTGCCGCCGTGGCCTTGAGTGCCACTGACGCCGATGGCGTTCTGCTAGGCGGCACGGTGATGTCGACGGGCGATACATGTACGCCGGCCTTGGTCCGCAAGTGGGCACCCGGTCGACGGCTCTTCAACGGTTACGGTCCGACCGAGGTGACTGTCGGCTCCACCCTCAGCGGACCGGTCGATCCGGCTGTCGGCGAGATCACCATCGGGACGCCCTGGCTCGGCGAGACCGTCCAAGTGCTCGACGAGCGTATGCAAGAAGTTGCCGACGGCGCCGAAGGGGAACTGTACCTGGCCGGGCCCGGGCTAGCCCGCGGTTATCTCAACCGTCCGAGCATCACTGCCACCCGTTTTGTTGCCGATCCGCAGGGAGCACCCGGCAGTCGGATGTACCGCTCCGGCGACCGCGGCTCGCGTCGGACTGATGGAGAGATCCTTTTCTCGGGTCGCGCCGATGCACAGGTGAAGGTTCGTGGCTTCCGGGTCGAGCTTGCTGAGGTCGAGGCAGCCTTGGCCGGTCACGCCGCGGTCAAACTCGCCGTCGCTGCGGTGGAAGGAGAACTGGCAGACGCCCGTGTGGTCGCGTACGTGACGACGTCGCCGGGGGAAGAAGTGACCGAGCCGGAGCTGCGCCACCATGTCCGCCGTACGTTGCCGGATCACATGGTGCCGTCGACAATCACCCTGCTCGACCACCTTCCGACGACGCACAACGGAAAGATCGACCGAAGGCGTTTGCGACCGCGCCTCGTCAAGCCCCCTGCCGAACAGCTCAGCTGGCAGGAGGGTATGCCGTACGCCGATGTTCTGTGCGCGATCGTCGCCGAGCTCCTGGGCCTGCCGGTGGTCACCCCAGATCAGAACTTCTTCGAGATCGGTGGGCACTCTGTGCTGGCGACGAAGCTGGCCGCCCGGATCCGACAGGACCTCGGCCAAGATCCCGATACGCTCACTCTTCGAGGCCGGCAGTATCTCGGAGTTGGCGCTAGTGGTGGAGAGGGCCGTCTCACCGACGGCTGAGACGGTCCGCTCACCGAAAGTTGACGGGCAAACTACTGTAGCCGAACAGGAAGTTCGAGTAGATCCGCGACGGATTGCCAGCTAGCTCGATTGAACGCACCGACCCCGCGAGCGAGGACAACAGGGCCCGCAGTTCCGCCCGGCCCAGAAACGCACCGACGCAGAAGTGGGGCCGTGGCCGAAGGTGAGGTGCTTGCTGGACTTGCGTGCCAGGTCGAAGGTTCGCGGATCGGGGAACACTGTCTCATCGTCGTTAGCCGAGGTGTTCCACAAAGTGACGATGTCCCCGGCCCGGATCTTCTGACCGGCGATCTCCAGGTCGATGAGCGCGGTCCGGCAAAGTGCATAGCGGGCGTGACCCAGCGCAGCACCTCCTCGACCGCGTCGTCGAGGGAGGCGGCGCCGGCCCGCAGCGCGGCCCACTGCCCAGGGTTCTCGGCCAGCGCTTTGACCCCTCCGATCGCTGACATCCGGGACGATTCATCGCCGCCCAGGATGAGGCTGTAGCAGTTCAGCGCGACCTCCTCGTCGCTGAGCAGCTCGCCGTCGACCTGCGTGCTCGCGATCATGGTGATGACGTCGTCGCCTGGGTTCTCCCGGCGATGCTTGGCGAGATCCATGAAGTAGGAAACGATGTCGTTGCGGGCGATCAGCGAGTCGAGGTCGTCAACCTCCTCGCTGTCCGCGGACAGGGCCAGCTTGTTCCACTTGAGCAGCTCGGCACGGTCGCCGTCGGGGATTGACAGGAGATCGCAGATCGTCGTCATCGGGATGTGCTCGGCGACCTCGGCGGCGAAGTCGAACGTGCCCACATCAACCACGCTGGCGACCAAACTCCGGGTGCGTTGCTCGACCCGCTCGACCACCGGTCCGAGGACCTTGGGGGAGAACGCCCGCAGCATCAGGTTCCGCAACTGCTGGTGGCGGGGGCGATCGGTGACGGCGAGCATCTTGCCGCTTGCGGAGTCGTTGCCGTGCAGTAGTACGTCGAGCACGGTACCGCGCGCCGAGCTCAGGAATTTGGCGTTGCGGTACGCCGTCTGTATGTCGCTGAACCTGGTGACTACCCAGAATCCCGGCAGGTCGCCGGGGGAGTCGTGCCAGTAGATGGGATGCTGCGACCGAATCTCCTGCCAGTAGTCACGAGGCTCGTGCCGAACAAACGTTGCCGGATCCGTGAGATCGAGAAACTCGCCAGCACCCACCTGCGTCTCCTTCAGCCGACCTTTGTGCGGACAGCAATTGCCAGCGTGACTAGGCGATTCGTCGAGTCCGGGATGTCTTGCGTAGTTCCTTCACCGGTGACTGAGAGCCGAAAGATTTAAGCCTGGCCACCCGCAGAGGTGCAAGGCTCTGATTGAGCATGTCTGCTTGAGCGTTAGGTGGAGGTCATGACTCCTACCGGGGACCGAGGTTGGCTACGGTGGTCGAACGTCATCCCGCGGCCGCGATCCGACTCGTCTGCTTTCCGCACGCCGGTGGTGCGGCCGCGAGCTATGCCGGCTTCGCGAACGAGCTGCCCGCCCAGGCCGAACTGGTGGTGGCCCAGTACCCGGGTCGTGGCGACAGGTTCGCCGAACCCGCCGTGGAGGATGTCCGGCGGATGGCGTCGTCCGTGAGCGCGGAACTCCTGACTCTCGAGCCCCACGCCCCGCTGCTGTTGTTCGGGCACAGTTTCGGCGCTTTGGTGGCCTACGAGACCGTGCTCGCACTGCAGCGCAGCGGAGTACGCCCGGTGCAACTCGTTATCTCGGCGTCGCCCCCGCCGCGGCTGGCCGGTGGAGGGGAAACGCATCTCCATGACGACGACGAACTGTGGTCGATCGTTTGCGGCTACGGTGGAGTCGACCCGGAGATTGCCGCCGACGCCGACTTGCGTGGGGTGCTGCTGCCGATTCTGCGCTCGGACATCAGGGCCAACGAGCTCTACGAACCGCCGGTGAACCCACCCTCGCTCGACTGTCCGGTGATCTGTTACCACGGCATCGGCGATCCACTCGTGAACGAGTCCGAGCTGGTCGAGTGGGGCGAAGTCACCAATGGGTCATTCTCCGTACGTCGTCGCCCGGGTGGGCACTTCCACGTCTTCTCAGCAGTCGGTGACCTGCTCGAGGACGTCTTCGCCGACGTAGCGATCGATGGTCTGCGGCGACGGGCGGTGTCGTGAGCATCGCCGAGCGGGTCAACGCCGACCTGCTCACCGGTACCCCTATGGGCCGGTTCGCGAAGACGACGGAGTGGCCCGCCTACTCGACCCGGACTTCGCCGGCTGGATCATCGGTGCAGCTACCCGTGGTGCGTGATCGCACGACTTCATCCGCCTGGCAGCAGTGTCTCGACCTGACAGTGACCGCGCAACTGACCATGAGTTGGGGACCGAAACGATGAGCCATCCGCCTATTGCCACAGCGATTCCGTCGTCGTCGCTGCACCAGATCTTTCGTGCCGCCGACGCCCGCGCGCTGGCCACCGGGTCACCGGTGACCAGACTTCACGTCGGAGAGCCGTACTTCACCTCCCCTCCAGGTCGCCGAGGCGATCGCGGAAGCTCAGCGGGCCGGCCGGACGTCGTACACCGATGTCGAAGGTCTTCCGGAACTGCGGCGCGCGTTGGCTGCGAAGCTGAAACGGGAGAAACGGCGTCGACGCGCCGATCTCGCGAATCTTCGTTACGCCGGGCTCCTGTCAAGGACTGCAGGCGCTGTTGCTGTCGCTGGCCGAACCGGGGACCGAGATCCTGCTTCCTGATCTGCACTGGCCGATCCATGTGCAGCAGAGCCTGCTCGCGGGGCTGCGCCCGGTGTTCTACTCACTCGACGACATACTTCCGGACCTCGAATCGATCGCCGAGAGGTCGGGACCCAACAGCCGGATCCTTCTGGTGAACTCGCCGGCCAATCCCACCGGCGCGGTACTGGACGCGGACCGGATAGAGGGTCTGCTCACACTCGCGCGCGATCGTGGATGGCACGTGATCAGCGACGAGGCAATACGAGCACTTCGTGTACGAGGGCGACCATCTGTCCCTGGCGGCAAGTGAACGCCAACTGCCCGTGGAGAAGCGGATTGTGCACAGCGTCTTCACCTTCTCCAAGAGCCTGGCGATGACGGGCTACCGGCTCGGCTACGTCGTGCCGGCGACGGACGAGGCAGCCGCCGGGATGAGGGTGGTGCAGGAGGCTGGCATCATCGCTCTCCGCCGACACCGGTGCAGTACGGCGGAATCGCGGCGCTGCAGATGCCCGATGTTGCAGCGGCGAACCGCAAGTTGGTACAGCAGAACAGAGACACCGTGTTGCCCGCACTTCGAGACGCTGGCCTGATCCGCGAACTGCCAGCCGGCGGGTGGTACGCGATGGTGGATATCAGTAGCACCGGTCTGGGAGCAGAGGCCTTCTCCGCGCAGTTGCTCGCGGAACATAGTGTGGCCGTTGTTCCCGGCTCGGGGTTCGGATTACGTCCGCAGCTTGATGATCGAGGCGCTCTGGTGGCGATGGACACCGATTCCCATGCGGACAACCTTGTGCGGATCGCCTTCTGCGTGGAACCAGAGGCTCTCAAGTCGGGTGTGGACGCACTTCTTGCCTTCGTTGACGAGCGGAGGGCGCGGTGAACTCATGAGCTGCTGTTCCAGGTGGAATACGCGACCGACCTCTTCGACAGGTCGACCGTGGAGGCGATCGCGGCATGCTTCGCCAGGGCCGTCGGGCAGATCGTGGCCGATCCGGTAAAGCGGATCGTCCTGGAGTGCACGCACCAAGAAATGTACTGGCCCGACAATGCGGCTGAGATCAGTCGCATTGTCAACGGGCTGTCGACCAACCTCAACTCGGGAGCTGATTCATGACTGTGAACCCCTTCGATGACGACAACGGTGAGTTCTTCGTACTGGTCAATGACGAGGGCCAGCACTCACTGTGGCCGACGTTCGTCGACGTTCCGGCCGGCTGGCAGGTCAAGTTCGGTCCGGCGGCGCGAGCCGAGAGCCTCGCCTATGTCGACGAGAACTGGACCGACATGCGGCCGCGAAGTCTGCAGGAAGCGATGGCGGCCGACAAGGCGTAACGCGGCGAGCAGCCGAGCGCTGCCCCGGACCGTCCAGGATTGGATGCGTATACCGGTCAGGTCCGTAGAAGTGCGATCAAGGCGGGTCGGGCATGGCTGCTCGCGACGTGAGTGACGTCTGGGCGAGTGCTGCCGCCCGGGCGGGCCGGTCATGCTGCCGCGACGACTCACGTGCCAAGTGCCGGTGGAGTTTCTGACCGATGAGCAGACGGAGTCGTACGGCACGTTTCGAGTGGAGCCGACTCATCCGGAGTCGGAGCGGCTGCGCCGGCCGCGGACGCGCTCGACCGGGACGGCGATGGCGCGGGCGCTGGATCGGGTCAACGAGATCTCCGGGTTCGGGCTGGGGAGAGTGGATGTGTCGCGGGTGCCGGTGAAACGCCTGTCCACGCTGGCGCGCTATGGGATGGCCCAGCAAGGCTGCGGCGCTGGAGCGGGCACCGGAACCACGGCGGATGGCGCTGGTGGCCGCGGTATCCGGAACCTGGAGGCGGCCCGCGATCGACGACGCGCTGGATTTGTTCGCGCTGCTGATGGCCACGCGGTTGATCTCCCCGGCGCGGCGGTCCTCGGAGAAGGAACGGCTGGCGAACCTGCCGGGCTTGGAGCTTCCGTCTGCGTTCGGCTGGCGAGGTCGAGGTCCTGGACGTCGACCCTGCACACGCGGACGAGCGGTGGCGGGCCAGGATCGGCATCGTCCTACAGTCCTGGCGCGACCACGGGACCTGGCAGGTGACAAGTACGCCCAGACCTACCTCGGCGGTCTCCTACTCGCAAGCACGATAGTAGGCGTGTCTCTTATTCTGGGAAGCGGTGCGGCAGATCATGATCGTAGCGCGTGGCGGCCCCGTGCCATTGGTTCACGTGGCCGAATGCCCGCTCGATGGTGTTGCGCTACCACCGCCACCCTCACGCGCACGACGATCCCGGGCACACCAGTTGCCCAGCGTGCCCTCGTTGACCCCAACTCCCGCGCCACCTGCGCGATCGGCCCGCGGGCGAGTTCTCAGATGGGCACCGAGCGCCGGCGTCATCGTATGGATGATGCCGACAAGTGGTCTTGTCCCACAGGCCGGCCATGGTCCGGCGGACGACCACTTTACGGTAGCGTCTTCAAGAAGGCCACCAGGCTACGGGCCTGAACGTTGACGTAATGGCTGTGCCTCAGCAGTTCGGCGAGCTGGCCCGCGGCGACCCAAGGTAGTCGGCAGGCAGTAGCTTGGGGAGCGTCTCGTCCGCCTCGATTATCATGTACTGGCTCGCCGCGTTCCGGAACCGGCCACCTTCTTCCGAATGGGAAGCGGCGTAGCGAATCCGCTCGGGGCCGGCTGCCATGACGTAGTCCAAACAGAAACGGTGCGTTGCCCGGAGCGTAGTTGGCGGGAACGCATTGCACGGTGGGGCCGAGCTCGATGGCGCCGAGGAAGCCCTGCCTCCATCGTCGCGCGGACCAGAACGTGCAGGTACGCTGCGGAACTCCGTGACGACGAAAGCCACGATCCCGTAACCGTGCTGCTCGATCAGCGGTTGGTGCCAGCTCGACACCTCGCGGCTACCCGCGCGAACCGACACCCCCACGACACTGAAGAACTGCCGTCACCTCGCGTGATTTCCCAGTCGGTACGGTTCCACTCGGGAGGTCGGTCAGGCGCACCCGTTGTGCGTCGAGTTCGCTGTCGACCTGCCGTTCGGTGAGCCACCTCAGCAACGCGTGCGTGCTTCGGTGCGCGCCGGGCAGGGTGGCGTCACGCGACCACGCGGGCACCGAACTCGCCGGCAGGCAGGACAGCACCGTCCGCGAGTCCATGTTGACGACGTAGTCGCGAGCCAGAAGTTCGTTGATCTGGCCGAGAGTCAGCCAGCAGAAGTCGTGTCCGACCTCGACGTGGTCAGCTACCTCGACAACCATGTTGCGATTGCGCTTGCTGGTAGAACCACGAACCGTGCTCGGACTGAAGCACGTCGACGATCACCTTGCCGCGTCGCGGGCCGATGAAGTGGTGCAGGTAGGCCACCTCGTTGCCGCCGTGCGCCCTGCGGTAATTGCTCTTCGTGGCCTGCACCGTCGGCGACAGTTGCACGAGGTTGACGTTCCCCGGTTCCATTTTCGCCTGCATGAGGAAGTGCAGGACGCCGCCGAACCTCTTGGCGACGATGCCAAGGATGCCGATCTCCGGCTGGGTTGATGATCGGCTGGTGCCACTCCGGCACCGCTCCGTCCGTCGCCGCACCCGCAACCTTCGACCGTGAAGAAACCGGCCGCTGCGGTGGGTCAGATTGCCACTGTCGTCGGCGAACGTCCCAGTGATCGAGTTCGTCGAACGGGACACGCGAGACCTCGAAATCGTGGGCCACAAAGCGTTCTGCCAGCCAGTCGTCGAACTCGACGGTGGACAGGTGGAATCCACGCGTCGTGGCCGCCGACACGGCGAGGTCCGCGGCGATGTCGGCCTCCGATCCCTCCTGCTCCAGCGGGCTCGCCATCACCGCTCCCGACCGTCGATGCGCTCCCGCACGCCGACGTACAGCGCGCGCTTGCTCAGGCGGGCCGGCGATGTGCCACGCGGGGGAGCCGGCGCAGGCGAAGGCGTCAAGGTCCTCCTGCTCGGTCGGCAGCACCACATCGGTCTGCGGACCGGCGCCGGCGAGTTGCATCGACACGAAGACTCCTTCCGAACAGGAGCCGACCGAGGTCATCCGCTCCCGGTCGACCCACGAAGAGGCGAAAACGTCGCCGACTGCGGCAATTTCGTCCGCACCCAACGTCGGCTGGAGGATATTGATCACGCTGTGCGCCTCCCTGGGCACGAGCCTGTCGATCCGGTGCTTAGAGTGTGCGCTCGGGCGTTTGGCAAAGTCGTCTTCCCGAATGCGTCGCGTGACCCGAGCCGCACACGTGTGGTCGACGCATCATCCGCTCGGCGGCCGCGCGCCGAGCGGATGTCGCGGGACGCCCAATCCGAACGGCAGATCGAAGTGATGACCGAGCGCGAAAGATCTTTGTGGACATTCCTGATCGGACTGGTGCGCGCAGACTCGGCGGCCGTCAGACCGATCGCGTCGCCGATGTAGACCGAACGAAGCGGTTCGAGTTCGTACAAGCCGCCGGGCAGTGTCGCAC
>NZ_JBHSJY010000002.1:0-21174 GCF_042652605.1 Amycolatopsis plumensis
ACCGAGGAGAACCCGTTGACCACTTCGGCTCTTCGGTGCGTCGGCCGGCGCCCCTACGCTTCCGGCGCGCCAGCTTCGACGGCCACCAGACGCGCCGCCCGACGTCGATGGTCAGCGCGGGCACCAGCAGCGAACGCACCAGCAGCGTGTCCAGCAGGACGCCGAACGCGACGATGAACGCGATCTGCGCCAGGAACAGGATCGGATCACCGCCAGCGCCGAAAACGTCGCCGCCAGCACCACGCCCGCCGAGGTGATCACCCCGCCCGTCAGCGACAACCCCCGCAACGTTCCATCCCGGGTCCCCCGCGTCAGTGCCTCCTCCCGAACCCGGGTCATCAGGAAGATGTTGTAGTCGATCCCCAGCGCCACCAGGAACACGAACCCGAACAGCGGTACCACCGGGTCCGCGCCGGGAACCCGAACACGTGGTTGAACACCAGCGCCGACACGCCCATCGTCGCCGCGAACGACAGCACCACCGAGGCGATCAGGAGCAGCGGGGCCAGCAGTGACCGCAGCAGCAACGCCAGCACCAGGAAGATCACCAGCAGCACGATGGGGATGATCAGCGCCCGGTCGCGCTTTGACGTCTGCTGCGTGTCCAGCTGGATCGCCGTCGGGCCGCCCACCTTCGCGTTCCGCCTGCGGGACCGCGTGCACCGCGTCGCGCAGCCTGCCGACCGTGGCGACCGCCGCCTCCGAGTCCGCCGGATCGCTCAGCACCGACAGGATCTGGACGCGGCCGCCGACCTCCTTGGGCGGCCGTCGGGGCCGGGCAGGGGGAACGACTGTGCCACTCCGTCTATTGTGGACGCGCGCAGGACCGCGGGCAGCGCGTCCGCGTCGGCGATCGTGATCACGGTGCGCCGAGGCCGCCCGGGAAGTGCCTGCCGAGGATCTCCTGGCCCGTCCCGGATTCGACCTCGGTCAGGAAGACGTCCGACTGCGCGGTGCCGGACGCCTTGAGCTGCGGCAGGAACGCGACGCCGACGCCCAGCACAAGCGCCGTCACCACCCAGACCGCGCGCGGGCGGCGGCCGACCAGGCGCGCCACCCCGCCCCAGAGCCCGGACGTCTCGGGGTGCGGTGAGCCCAGCGCCGGCTTGAACGGCCAGAACGCGCCGCGCCCGCACAGGGCCAGTGCGGCCGGCAGGAACGTGGTGGACGCCAGCAGCGCGGCGCCGATGCCGATCGCCGCGACCGGGCCGAGTCCCTTGTTGGAGTTGAGGTCGCTGAACAGCAGGCACAGCACGCCGAGCACGACGGTGCCCGCCGAAGCGGCGATCGGCTCGAGGGTCGCGCGCCAGGCGAGCTTGAGGGCGTCGAACCGGCTCGGCGTGTCGCGCAGCTGCTCGCGGAACCGCGCGACCAGCAAGAGCGCGTAGTCGGTGGCCGCGCCGAAGACGAGGATCGAGAGGATGCCCTGGCTCTGGCCGTTCAGCGCCAGGACGTCGTGTTTCGCCAGCAGGTAGACGACGAGGCTGGCCAGGCCGAGTGCGAACACCGCCGACAGCAGGACGAGGAACGGCAGCAGCGGGCTGCGGTAGACCGCGAGGAGGATCAGCGCGACCACGCCGCCGGCGACGAGCAGCAGGATGCCGTCGATGCCCCCGAACGCCTTGACGAGGTCGGCGATCTGCCCGGCCGGCCCGGTGACGAGCACGGTGAGCCCGTCCGGAGCGCCGCCGAGGCGCGCCCGGACCTCCTTGACGACGTCCGCCGGGTTGCCGTCGGCGAAGATCGGCACCGCCAGCTGCGCGGCCTGCTCGTCCCGGGGTGCCTGTTGCGGCCGCCCGAGCGGGCCGGCCACGCCGGGGACGCTGCCCAGTTCCCGCGCCTTGGCCTCGAGGAACCGGCGGTCTTCGCCGGTCAGGCCGCTCGTGCGCTCGGCGACGACGGTCGCGGGCAGCACCTGGCGCGGGCTGAACGCCTTCTGCTCGTCGGCGACCTCGGTGGCTTCGGCCGACCGCGGCAGGAAAGCCGCGTTGTCGTTCTTCGCGACCTCGCCGAGCTTGCCGGCGAAGGGACCGCCGAACCCGCCCAGGCCGAGCCAGGCGATCACCAGGAGGGCCGGGATCAGCCAGCGGAGGCGGCGCGGGTTCTCGTTCATGGTCGCTAAGGTCCTTTCGAGCGCGAACACGCCCAATTGTTCAGCAAGCTGAACATTCTGCACGACGACCCGGAGTGATGGTGAGCACAACCCCCGAACCCGACCTGAGCACCTGGCCGACCGGCCGGCTGCTGGCCGTGGCCGCGCGGCTGGTGGAGCAGCGCTGGGTGGCCGTGCTCGACGGCATGGGCCTCACCCACGCGGGGCTCATCGCGCTGCACACGCTGCGCGACGGGCCACTCCCCCAGCGGACGCTGGCCCAGCACTGCCAGGTGACCGATCAGACGATGAGCCGCACGCTCGACCGGCTGGCCAAGGCCGGATTCGTCACCCGGACGGAGGACCCGGCCGACGCCCGCCGCCACCTGACCCGGCTGACCGCGAGCGGCCGCGCGGTGCACGACGAGGCCGTGCGCGCGGAACCCGCCCTGCTCGGCGGGCTCGGCGACGACGACGCCTTCCGCGCCGGCCTGCTGGACCTGATCACCCGGCTGTCCGCGCGCGATTGAGAGCGCGGCGGGCTGGGTAGCTATTCCTACATGTGGATCGCGGTGAGCACCCCAGTGGCCGTCCTGATCGCCACCGTTCTGATGGAACGGTTCGAACGACGGTGCCGCTTGGTGCCGGGCCCCGAAACGAAACGGAGCCCGGCCCGGACCTGACTTCGGCCGCGGCCCGACCGGGTGCTCCGCGTCTCATCCGGCGCCGCGGAGAACCTCGGCCGCCCTTCCTCGCGACTGCGGGGGCACCGGGGCCGAAGTCCGTGCTCGGCGGATTCCCCGGCCGTCCCGCACCGGTGAACGCCCGGATCTCGAATCCGATCCGGTCGCCCGCGTCCGAACAGCGGCAAACCCGCTCACCGGCGAGGGGTTCCGGTGCGCGGGCGCCGTGACAATGACCGCCGGAATTCAGCAGGTCTTCCACGCGAAGTGGTAAATCGTGTCCACGCTCGCGTGTTCGGAATCCATTTCGATGAAAGTGGAACCAGGCGAGGAACCCGCGTCGGCCCGCAGTTCCGCATTGATGTTCAGGTTGCGGCTCTCCCCGCACGGGGCGAACACCAGCTCCGCCACGTCGGTGACGTCGGAAGCGCGCCACACGCCGTGGAACGGGCCGGGGAAGCTGTGCCGCACCCGAGCGGTCGGCGCGGTCCCGGTGAAGTAGTAGTTGGCCTGCTCGAGCGCGCTCGCCCCGCTCTCGATGTGCGCGAAGCCGCGGTACTCCGCCTCGGCGATCGCATACGTGAATCCCTGCGGCACATGGACGAGCACGTTGATCTGGCAGTTCTTCCGGGCTTCGAGCGCGGACGCGCCGCCGCCGGCCTTCGCGGTGAAGTTCCTGTAGTGCACCGTGAACGAGGTGTTGTCGGCGGCGACGTCGGCCGAGGCGTCGGCGGTGCCCGCCGGGCAGCCGGAACCGTTGATCGTCTTGATGTCGAGCGTGATCTTTTCGCTCGGGGCCGATGCCACCGAGGAATCGAAGGGAGCGACGAGGGTGGACAGAATCATTGCGCCTACGACCGACATACCGAGCATGACGCTCCTCCCGTTGGGCCACGGTGCCTGGTGGTGATGATGATCGCGCGCGGAGAGGATCGTAGCGCGATCGCAACCTTTTCGACGGCCACTGAACGGAGTAACACGAGAGAGGCGTCTGGCACGGGAAATCCATTTCCCGCTCATTCATCTTTCCCGGGGCTCGATATTCGGGGAATCGAAGGTCAAGACGGCTGATCCGGACCACCGGTGCGCAGGGAACGCGGCGGGGTGCAGCCGCCGAGCAGCGCTTCGGCGTCCAGCGTCGCCGCCGCGGTCCCCCGCTCGGCGAACCGCCGGGCCACCAGCGCACCCGGATTGCCGACCGGATCCGCACGGCCGGACAGGAACGCCCATTCGTGCTCGTCGGAGCCGAAGTACAGCACCGCGCCGAATACTTCGCGGAACCGCCGCCAGGACGCGCGCAGCGTCTCGTTGCGCCACAGCGTCGGGCAGCCCGCTTGACACGCCACCACCCCGCCCGGTGCCAGCAGGCGCGCGCAGCGGGCGAGGAATTCCTTGCCGTACAGGCGATTATGCTGCGCGGCCGGATCGGTGGTCTCGTCCGGCAGGTCGATCACGACCACGTCGTAGGTCTCGCCCCGGGCTTCGGCCGCGGCGAGGAAGGCCCAGCCGTCCGCATAGGACACCCGGATCGGGCCGTCCCCGCGCTCGGCCCGCGCGAGGTCCGCCGGGGTGTAGCCGTAGGGCAGGTGCTCGGCGCACGCGCGCACGGCCCGCTCGTCGATGTCGACGTGGTCGACCAGCCCGGCGCCCGCGGCGACCGCCAGCTCGCTCGCGACCCCCTCGCTCGAGCCGACGATCAGGACCCGCCGCACCTGCTCGGCCAGCAGCAGCGCGGGCACCATCAGCGCTTCGTGGTAGACCAGCTGGCTGGCTTCGGTGCTCTGGCGCTCGCCGTCGCAGAACAGCGAAACCCCTTGCGCGGTCGTTCCGATCAGCACCTCCTGGTACGGCGTGCGCTCGTGGAACCGCACGTCGCCGACCTCCCAGACGCGGGTGAGGCCGTCGCCGACCGGTTCGTGGATCAGGGGCATCAGCGTTCTCCCCGGTGGAGGACCGACAGGTGGACGGAGGCGGCGTGCAGCGACGCCGCCAGCAACCGCAGGGCGTGCTCGGGATCCGCGCGTTCCCCGCAGGTGAACACGTCGGCGAAGAGCGACCCGTGCTCCGGGTAGGTGTGGACGGACGCGTGCGACTCGGCCAGCAGCGCGATCACCGTGGCACCCTGCGGCGTGAACCGCTGCGCGACGACGTCGAGGACCGTCGCGCCCGCCTCCGTCACCGCGGCCCGCAGCAGCTCCCCGAGGCGCACCGGGTCGTCGAGCAGGCCCGGGTCGACGCCGTGCAGCTCGGCGAGCACGTGCCGCCCGGTGAACCGGCCCACGTCAGGCATCTCCCCACCGCCCGACGCAGTACGTGCGCAGCGGCTCGATCCCGTTGAACGCCACCGACGCGTAGCTCGCGGTGTAGGCCCCGGTGCCCGGCAGGTCGAGCCGGTCGCCGCTGCCCAGCGACACCGGCAGCCGGTACGGCGTCCGCTGGTAGAGCACGTCGTCGCCGTCGCAGGTGGGCCCGGCGAGGACCACCGGGCCATCCGGGCCGTCGTGGTCGTCCACCGGTTCGACCCGGTAGGCGATCGCTTCGTTTTCGGCCTCGGCGAGCCCGTTGTAGCGGCCGATGTCCAGGTAGACCCAGCGCCGCTCGTCCCGGTGGGCGACCAGCACGACCTCGGTCCGCAGCAGGCCGGCGTCCGCGACCAGCACCCGGCCCGGCTCGAGCATCAGCTCCGGCCGGCCGGCCGGGAACGACGTGTCCAGCGCCGACGCGATCGCCGACGCGTACGCGGCCAAGGGCGGGACGGCCGTGCGGTGGGTGGTCGCGAAGCCGCCACCGAGGTTGAGCCGCGTCATCGCGACGCCGTGCGCCGCGGCCTCGCCGAACAGCTTCGCCGCCGTGGCGATGCCGATCGGCCAGGCGGTGACGTCCGGCTGCTGCGAGCCGACGTGGAAGGCGATGCCCGGCCGCAGCCCCCGCTCGGCCGCCCGCAGCACCAGGTCGAGTGCTTCGGCCGGGACGCAGCCGAACTTCCGGCCGAACGGGGTGGCCGAGTCCGGCGCGTCGAGCACGACGCGGATCGACACGGCCGAGCCGGGCGCGTACCGGCCGAGGTGGTCGACGTCGGCGGGGGCGTCCGAAGTGAACTCCCGGACCCCGCGGCCGAACGCGAAGGCGATGTCGCGCGGTTTCTTGATCGGGTTGCCGTAGGCGATGTCCGCCGGATCGGCACCGCGGCCGAGGCACAGCTCCAGCTCGGCCGGGCCGGCGACGTCGAAGCCGATCCCGGCCGCCACCAGCGCGTCGAGCACCGGTGGCGCCGGGTTGGCCTTGACCGCGTACCGGATCAGCGCGCCGGGGAACGCCGCGCCGAACTCCCGCGCCCGCGCCGCGACGACGTCGGTGTCGACGACCAGGCACGGCGTCGGCGGGTCACGCTCCTCGAGGAAGCGGTGGATCCGGGTGAAGTCGGCGCGCACGGGCGCCAGTGTCGCAAACCGGGATCAGGCGAACCGCCACAGGTGGTCCGGGGTCCCGTTGTCGTCCCACTGGGTCACCTGCGCACCGTCCGCCGTGGACTGCTGGTCGACCGCCAGGACCTTGCCGCTGCGGACGTTGACCAGCTTCGACCAGCCGCCGCCGGCGTCGACGATCCGCCAGTTGTGGTCCGGCGTCCCGTTGTCGCGGTACTGCTGGACGTGGGCGCCGTTGTCGAGGCTCTGGTCGTGCACGGCGAGGACCTTGCCGCTGTTGCGGTTGACGATCCGGACCGTGCCGTCGCCGTTGTCCACGACGGCCCACAGGTGGTCGGCGGTGCCGTTGTCCGACCACTGCGTCACCTCGGCGGTGTCGGCCAGCGACATGTCCTGGACGGCCAGGACCTTGCCCGACCGCTGGTTCTGCAGCTTCCGCCACACCGTCGTCGACGCGGCCGGGCGGGTCAGCAGCGCCAGGTAGCCGCCGGCGACCGGGCGGGCCTGGAAGCCGCGCTGGGTCGCGTCGGCGACGACGTACCAGTCGGAGAACGGCACCCGCTGGGGCGTGGTGTTCGCGTAGCTGTAGACGCCTTCGACCAGGGTGGTGCGGATGTTCGGCTGGTCGGCGAGCCAGGCCGCGGTCCACAGCTCCCAGTCGGCCTTCGTGTAGTTGTTGCGCGGGTCGAGCAGGACGCCGTGGGCGCCCGCGCGGGCCTGGTACCAGGCGGCCTCCTGCGCCGCGACGCCGAGCGGCACGAGGTCGAGGCCGAGCACGCGGTCGGCGAAGCCGTTGTACTTCAGGCTCCAGGTGCCGGGCTGGTCGTAGGCCAGGCGCAGGTGCTGGCCGTCCTCGGCGAGCGTCACCCACTGGCTGATGTAGCTGCGGGACGTCGACCGGTACCGCTGGGCGTCGGCCGCGTTGCCCGCCGCCGCGGCGATGACGCCCATCGCGCCGATGCCGATGATCCCCTTCAGCGCGAGGTTCGCGCTGTGGGCGATGAAGCCGGTGAAGTCGTCGGTCTGGTTCTGGAAGCCCGGGTCGAGGGTGTTGGCGACCAGGTACTCCGCCCACTGCCGCAGGATCCGGTAGTGGGCGTTCACGAAGGCGGCGGCGTCGGCTTGCGGCAGCCGCTGCACCAGCGCGGCCGCCATGATCAGCATGTTGGCCGACTCCTCGACCGGCATGCTCTCCTCGTTGCCGTCGTTGTGCCCGGTCGCGTCCGGGTAGTGGGTGCCGAGGTCGTGCTCGGCGAACGCCATCGGCCAGCCGCCGCGCTCGGCGTAGTCGAGCAGCGGCTCCAGCAACAGCCGCAGGTAGGCCGGGGAAAGGTAGAGATAGGCCGGAAACGCCGGGTAGGTGACGTCCACTGTGGACATGTTGCCGTTGGAGGAGATTTCCTTGAGGAACGCCCACGGCGCGCCGCCCCGGTCGACCAGCTCGGTGCCGCCGAACGCCTGGCGCAGGGCGAGCGCGCAGATCCCGGCGTAGTGCTCGCCGGTGCTGCCGCCCCCGGCCGCGGCGACGGCGTCGTCGTGCAGCCGCTGGTCGATCCCGGTGGCGGCGCCGAGGGCGGCGGCGTAGTCGTTCGCGAACCACACCGCCATGTCCGGCCAGCTGCCCCAGTAGTGCGTCCACCAGGGACGGAGTTCGGTGCCGAGGTAGCGGACCGCGGGGGTGCGGACGTGCCCGATCGAGAGCGTGAACGGCGCCGAGCTGCCGCCGGCCGGGATCGTGCCGAGGTTCTTGGCGAAGGCCAGCACCGGCCACCGGTCGCTGATCGCCCGCGGCTGGGCGGGGTCGCTGGTGTTGTTCAGTGCGCCCTGGGCCGCCGAGGCGGCGCGCACGACGGTGTCCTGGCCGATCTGCCAGGTGGTGCCCGACGCCGGGGCGCCGAGCACCAGGGAGCCCCAGCTGGCCTGGTCGCCGTTTTCCTGCAGCACGCCGGGGTTCGCGGGGGTGCAGCTGAGCAGGGTGTACCCGCCGGCTTGCTGCTGGGTCCAGGTGACCGGCGTGGCGGTGTTGCCGTGCACCCACTCGGCGGAGGTGTCGAAGTGCAGGGCGACGGTGTGCGCGCGGCCGTCGGCGCTGGTGGCCTGGAGGGTGACGTACCCGAACGGGACGCACTGGCGCTGCAGGTTGGCCGGGTCGACCGGGAGAAGAACGTGACGGTGAGGTTCACGCCGCCGCCGGTGAGCACGTAGCTCGAGCGGGTGCCGGTGACCTGGAGGCTCACCTGCGTCATCGGGGTCAGGGCCGGGCTGCCGGGCGCGCCGGCGAAGAGGTAGGCGGTCCCGTCGATGCGGGCGATGCCGCAGAGGGCGGTGATGTGGCCGGTCCAGAAGCTCGACCAGGTGCCGGGAGGGTGTCGGCGGCCTGCCAGGTCGACAGGTAGGGCGAGCGGACGATCAGCGGGGTGGCGGGCGGCCGGATCGGGCTGAACGTCCCGGCGGCGGCGGTCCCGGGCAGCCACAGGGCGGCGGCGACGGCAGCGGCGGAACCTCCGGCGAGCCGGAGCAGATCACGGCGGGTGAGGTGTTCTCGGGAGGACATCGATGGCCCCTTCCAACGGCGGGCGAGCCGGGCAGGGACTTTTTTACATCGTTGGTACAACGTTGTAAATCCTCCGAAGGACGGGGTGGGACGGGGATGCGGACCAGTGGAGCCGCAGGTCCGGCGGGGGATGCAGTGAATGACTCATTCATGGCGTTGGAGGTCAGGAATGGGTCATTCATTGCGTGGTGGGGCGTGGGTGCGGGAGGGGTGACCGCGGTCGAGCGGGCTGCAGTTTGGCGGGTCAGGGCGCGCGGCTGGGACAGGCCACGCTAGCCCGCTCGGCCGGTCAGGGCGTCTGGCTCGGCCGCCAAACCACCCCGCTCGGCCGGTCACGGCGCCCGCCCGGCTCGGCCGGGCCAAAACCACCCGGCTCGGCCCAGCCACCTCATTCAGTCCGGCCAAACCACCCCGCCCGGCCTGGCCCGGCCAGGCCGCCCGGCCCGGTCAGGCCGTAAGGCTCGTTTGGTCAAGCCACTCCCGCTCGCCCAGCCAAGCCACCCGGCCCGGTCAGGCCGTCCGGCTCGGGCGGTCCGAGGGCGGCCACACGTACGGCAGGTCCGGCGGTACCCGGGGAACTGCGCGCCGTAGTGGTCCGGGTCCTTGCGCACCAGTGCCGACTGGTGGCTGCGGTGCAGCGATTCGTCGCCGAGCCACGGGGGCACGTCACCCGCCGCCGTGAGCTCGGCCTGGGTTCGGACCTCGGCCTTGTGCACCGATCGGGTGAACTCCTCCCCAGCTTCACCGCGCACGTGTCCGCCGCGCCCAGCTCGCACCACACCGCGCAGACTTCGAGGCCGTACCGCGTCAAGGCCTCCTCGTAGCCGGTCCACATCTTCGCCGCCGGGTGGTGGCGCCAGCCGTAGCCGGGGATCACCAGCGCGCGCAGCACCTGCAGCGCCTCCACGCGCTGCTTGCCGAGCCGGCGGCGGTCGAGCGTGCGGGCGCTGGCGGTGAAGTCGGTGCACGGCAGGAACGTCTGCATCCGGGCCGGGTACCCCGCATCCGGTCGCCGACGCGTTCGCCTTCGCGGCCCCGGAGCCCGGGGCCGCGAAGGGAGAGTTCACTCTCGGCCGCGTCCGCGGGAGGTGACGGCCGCTTCCGGTTCGACGCTCACCCGCGGGCGCAGGGGCCGGCTTCGAGGCCCTCGACGTCGATCACCAGGAACCAGTGGGCGTTCGCCGGGATGTGGATTTTGAACATCGGTGCGGTGGCCACCCCTCCGTGCATCCGGTAGTACTGCCGGCGCCGGTAGGCCTGGAAGTTGACCGCCGTCAGGAGCCTGACGTTGGCCATCGCGTCCAGGCGGACGGTGACCACCGCGTCTCTTCGCACCTTCCCCAGGTCGAACACGCTCGCTTCCATTTCGTCCCTCTTCCACGCTTGGTTGTTCGGTTCGGTACGGCAGTCGCGGGCAGCGCGGATCGCGCCGCGGAGCACACGACAGGCGGAAGATCGGAACGGGCTATCCGGGCCCGGTGCCCGGTTCGGAGGGCCGCCACAGCGGCACGAAGACCCCGTGCGTCCCGGTGGACGCCCGGAGGTGGTGCGGGGCATGGCCCGCGGTCAGGAAGGCGGGCGGCAGCGGGGAGCCGCCACCCGAGGCGACATCGGGCGACGACCCGGGCGCGCCGGGATACACCGGAGCCTCCTCGCGCCGCGGACTGCCGAGCTGACCGCGGAGTGGTGAGCCGTCCCCCGGCGCGGACCCGTGGCGGAGACGGTCGCGGAGCAGCCGGGCGCGACCACGCGTGCGGCGTTCTCGAGGACCGGGGTGGGCCGCGGGGCCGGCGGCGGGCCGCTCATGGGCGGGGCGGCCGGAAAAACGACCCGGACGACGAAGCCCGCGGTGGCGGACGCTTCGACGGCCTCGGCCACCGGCGCGAGGACGGGCCGCCCGGCATGGTCGTCGACGGGGGTGAGAAGGCCGGTGACCACGGGAGAAGCGGACCCGGCCACGGGCTTGACGACGCTGGTGAGGGCCCCGACGAGGTCGGCAACGGGCGCGTCGACGGCGGAGAAGACCGGCTCGACGAGCACGGCGACGGCACCGGTCACCGGCGAGAGCAACGCCTTCGCGGCGCGAGAGAGCGGCTCGATCACCGGCAGGGTGGACCGAACCACGGGCCAGACGAGCGCGGTGGCGGTTTCGGTCACCGGCGAGAAGCACCGGGCCGACGGCATGGGTCACCGGCCCGGCAGAACGCACGACGCCGATCACCGGCCCGGCCCCGCGGCCCCGGCCCGGGAACGGTGACGACGTCCGCCCGGCCGGCCCCCAACCCGATCCTGCCGTTCAACGCGAAGCTGACGTCCGGCGACATTCCCGGTCCCCGGCGGCGGGGTGCGCAGCGGCGCGTGCAGCGGGGCGCTGGTCGCGCCGCAGTGGATCGTCACCGCCGGACACTGCTTCCACGACATCGCGGACGCCCGGATCGGCGGGCGGCCGCCGTACACGATGACCGTCACCGTCGGGCGGCTGAAGGACACCGACCCCGGCGGGCGCACGAGCGAGGTCGTCGACGTGCGGCAGTCGCCGGTGAACGACCTGGCGGTGGCCAAGCTCGGCAGCCCGGTCGACGACCTCGCGCCGGTGACGCTGGCCACGACCCGGCGTCGATCGGCCAGCAGCTCCAGTTCGCCGGCTGGGGTTCGCTCTCGGCGACCGTGCTCGGCCCGTCCGACCACCTCAAGCGCGGCCGCTTCACCGTGTCGGGCATCGGCCAGGCGACCCTGGAGGCCCAGCCCGTCGGCCGGCGCACGGTCGAGAACGGCCCCCTGCCCCGAGGACTCGGGCGGCCGTTCTTCACCTCCGACGACGACGCCACCGCGACGCTGGTGGCCATCGTCAACACCGGGCCGCCGTGCCCGCAGCCCGGCGCCGAAACGATCGCCCGGGTGGACGTCGTGGCGGACTGGATCCGGGAGCAGACCGGGTGATCACCGCCGCTTCAGCGCGGCCAGTTCCTCGGTGATACAGTCCGGGTCGATCTTCGAAGTGCCGGCCGCGCGAAGTGGCCGGCCAGCTCGAGGGAGAGCACGCCGTGCAGGCGGGTCCAGAAGGACAGCGCGCGGTGCAGGACCGCGGGCGGTGCCGGGTGGCCGCCCGCCCAGTCGCGGTGGGTCTCGAGGTGCGTGTCGAAGGGCGTCGGCGGCTCGTCGCCCGTCCCTTCGGCGCAGGCCTCGATCAGCACCGCCATGACCTCGAACGAGATCGCGTGGTGTCCTCGGGCGCGTGGTAGCCGGGCACCGGCGTGCCGTAGATGAGGAAGTACCGCTGCGGGTCGCTGCGCGCCCAGTCCCCGATGGCGCTCGCGAGCCCGGCCAGGTCCGCCCCGCGTCACGCGCCACGCGCACGGTGTCGGCGAGGCTGCGGTAGGCGTCGCGGATGAGCGCGGTGATCAGCTCGTCCCGGCTCGCGAAGTACCGGTACAGCGCCGGGCCGCTCATGCCGACCTGCTTGGCGATCGCGTGAGCGACAGCGCGGGCACGCCGGCCGCGGCGATCTGCTCCCACGCGTGGCGCTTGATCTCCTCGCGCAACTGGGCTCGATACCGCTCTCGCGGGCTCTCGGTCATCACTGTTAGACCCTATCACTTTTCTTATTGACACTCACACGACTGTGGTTATAGCTTCTAACCATCACGACAGGCACTAACAACCGGAGGACGTCATGATGAGTTCGGCACTGCTCGCGCTGGCGGTCACCGCGGGGCTCACCGGCACCGCCGCCGTCGCCGAGGCCACCCCGGCGACGGCCCTGAGCTGCCGCGGCGCGGGCATCGACCCGGCCGCGCAGCTGCAACCACCGGACCGAAACGGTCATCAGGGCGCCGGCCGCCGCGGTCTGGAGACTGCACACCGACGTGGTGCGCTGGCCCGCGTGGCAGCCGTCCGTCACAAGCGCGAAGCGCCTCGACGCCGGTCCGCTGCGCCCGGGTTCGCGGTTCCGCTGGACCACCCCGGCCCGGCGACACCCACCACCCCGGCGACCACGCTGGTCATCACGTCGACGGTCGGGCAAATGCAGCCCGGCCGGTGCGTCCGCTGGACCGGTCCCGCGATCGGCGACGGGCTGCGCATCGACCGCGGCGTGCACGTCTGGACGTTCACCCCGGTGCGCGGCGGCGTGCTCGTCCGCACCGAGGAGAGCTGGACGGGCGCGCAGCTCGAGGCCGACCCCGCCACCGCCCTTCGCTATCTGGCCGCCGGGCTCGACGCCTGGCTCGCCGACCTCAAGACCACCGCCGAAGGCCGCCGAGAGGGAAACCGATGACCGTCCGCGCCGAATACCGCGGTGGCCAGAGGACTCAGGTACTTCGACAGGCTCGGCGCGCTGCTCGGCCCGGCCAGCCACGTCGTCAGCGCGGCCGCGTAGCCCGCGGCGAGTCCGCGCCGGGCCCACCAGCGGTGGGCCCGGCGGCGCAGCGAAGCGGGCGTCGCGGTCGCGCTCAGCCGACGTGCCCGATGACGAACGCGGTCAGGAAGCCGAGGGTGGCGAGCAGCCCGGTGTAGAGCTCGGTGCGCTCGAATGCCTCGGGGATCATGGTGTCGGCGATCATGGCGAGGATCGCCCCCGCGGCCACCGCCGTGATCGCGGCGACGGTCGCGGGGGACGCGTCCGCAGCAGCAGGTTGCCGAGGAGGGCCGCGATCCCGCTGGCGACCGCGATGCCGCTCCAGACGCCGAAGATGTACCGGCACTGCGTCCGGCGGTCTTCATGCCGGCGGCGCTGAGAGAGGCCTTCGGGGACGTTCGAGATGAACACGGCCGCGAGCACGGTGACGCCGATGCCGCCGCCCCCGAGCAGGACACGCCGAGCACCACCGATTCGGGATCCCGTCGAGCAGGGCACCGACGGCGATGGCCGCCCCGCTGCCCGCGGTGTCCTGTTCGGACGGTTGCTGCGCACCGGAACGCTTGCGGTGCGGGCACCCCGGCGGGCCAGCAGGACGTTGATCAGGACGTAGACGGCGGCGCCGCCGAGAAGCCGGCCGCGGTCGGCCAGAGTCCGCCGGACCGCTGGGCTTCGTCGACGAGGTCGAAGGCCAGCGCGGAGATGAGCACCCCGGCGCCGAAGGCCATGATCCCGGCGACGCCCCGCCGCGAGACCCGCACCCACCAGGCCACGGCGGCGCCGAGCACGAGCGCCACCCCGCCGACGAGGCCCCACAGCCCCGCCCCCACCCATTGCGGCACGAGAGCACCTTCCGTCCGGGATCATCCGCAGAGGGACTACCCACCAGGACGGCCGTCGACACGGACATCGTCCGACGTGCGGCCGGTCATCCCGGGTGTGGTGCGCGTCACGGAATGCGCGGCGATCTTCGGCGCTACACACAGGAGAACCCGTTCGTCCACAGGGAGGGCCATGTCCGCCACCACCACCCCGGAAGAGTCCGTCGCCGTGCCCGAGCTGGAGGACTTCGACTTCCCGCTCACCGACGGCGCCGCCTGCCGGATCGACGACCCGGACTGCGAAGCCTGCCAGTGAAACCCCGGCTCCGGCCACTTCGCGTGGCCGGAGCCGTCCGCTAGACGTGCATGGCAGCCACAACGCCATCCAGGCGAGGCACGCCAGTGCACCGCCGACCCCGAAGGCGAGCAGTACGCGGCGCAGCGCCGCGACGACGCCGGCCCGGCCCGTCATTTCGGTGATTCCCGCTTCAGCCATGGCCACCAGGTGCCCGCGTCCGGACCGCCAAACATCAGGCCCCCATCACGAGCCCCTCGATCGTGTGTTTCTGGGTGATCGGCCGCAGGACGTCGACGACCGGGCAGTCCAGGTGCGCCCGCACCGATTCCGGCAGCGAGGCCCAGAACTCCTTCGTCACCGCGGTGTCGTGACGCTCGTCGTTGCCCGCTCCCGGGGCGTCGAGCCCCAGCACGAGCACCGGGCGCGCCTTCGCCGACCGGTTCGCGGTGCCGCGGTGGACCGTCAGTGCCGAGCGGATCGAGATGTCGCCCATCCGCGGGTACTTGCGCGTCGCCAGTTCCCGGTAGCGCGGGTAGGCCGCGCGCGGCGGGAACATGCCGTGCTCGAACGCACCGCCGTCGTCCCAGTGCGTGCCGGGCGCGATCTCGAACGGCCCCATGTCCGGCTCGGTGTCGACGGCGGTCACGTTCACCGCCAGCGACGTCAGCCGCCGTTCGCGGGCGGTTTCGCCGGGCATCGGGAAGTCGCGGTGCCACGGCTGGTCGGCCGCGCCGGCGAGCGGGACGTCGAAGCCGACCTCGACGATCCGGTACTCCGGCCCCAGCACCACCTCGGCGACGGCGGTGATCCACGGGTGGGTGACGAGGTCGGTGAACCCGCGCAGCTGCTCCCGGTGGATCTCGACGTAGAAGCGGTTCGGGCCGCGGCCGACGGCGCCGTCCGGCCGGGCGCGGGCCTCGGCGAACGCCGTGTCGATGTCCTCGCCGAGCCGGCGCACCCAGTCACGGGTGAACGCCTGCGGCAGGCCGATGATGCCGTCGGCGTGCAGGCGTTCGGTCAGCGCCGCGAGTTCGGCCGCGGGCAGCGGGGCGGGCACGGTCATCCTGGCCTCCTGGGAGCTCGACGGCGTGGCAGCTCAGTTTGCAACGTGGCATGCCACGTTGCAAGAGGTACGCTGCACGGGTGAACCCGAAACTGCGTGACGTGGCCGAGCACGCCGGCGTCTCGGTGCGCACGGTGTCCAACGTGGTCAACGGGTTCCGGTACGTGGCCCCGGCGACCGGGAACGCGTGCAGGCGAGCATCGACGCGCTCGGCTACCGCCCAACCTGGCCGCCCGCACCCTGCGGCGCGGCCGGACCGGGCTGGTGGCGCTGGTGATCCCGGAGATCGACTCGCCGTACTTCGCCGAGCTCGCCGCGCGGACGGTCCGGATCGCCGGTGCCCGGGGCCTGACCGTGCTCATCGACCAGACCGACGGCGACGCCGAGCGCGAGAAGGAGCTGCTGCACGGCCGCCGCAGCCAGCTGGTCGACGGTGTCCTGTTCAGTCCGTGGGCGGTGGCCCCGGCGGAGCTGGCCGCGCGCACCGACCCCGTCCCGCTGGTGCTGCTGGGCGAGCACGACGGCACCGCCGGCGTCGACCACGTCGCGATCGACAACGTCGCCGCCGCCCGCGACGCCACCCGGCACCTGCTGGCCGCGGGCCGCCACCGGGTCGCGGCGCTGGGCATCCAGCCGCGCTCGCTGAACGCGACCGCGCGCCAGCGTCTCGACGGCTACCGGCAGGCGCTGGCCGAGGCGGGCCTGCCGGCCGAGCCGGAGCTGGAGGTGCCGGTGCGGCGCCTGCACCGGGCCGACGGCCACCAGGCGATGCTGCGCCTGCTCGACCTGCCCCGGCCGCCCGACGCCGTCTTCTGCTTCACCGACGAACTGGCCCTGGGCGCGCTGCGGGCAGCCGCCGACCGCGGTGTCCGGGTGCCGGAATCGGTGGCCTTGGCGGGCTTCGACGACATCGAAGACGGCCGCTACAGCGTGCCGGCCCTCACGACCGTGTCACCGGACAAGGACCGGATCGCCGAGCTCGCCCTCGACCGGCTGGCGCGGCAGGCGGCCGACCCGGAACCGCCCCGGTCGATCGTCGCGCCGCACCGCCTGGAAGTGCGGGAGACGAGCTGAGCGTGTGGGGCGGTCTTCGCCGGGTAACCGCGCGGAAACGACCCCGGAGGACGCGATGGCACGGGACATCTACTCGGCGGAAGCGACGTCGAGCCGCGGCAGCGTCCGGGTGGACGGCCGCGGCGACCTCGCCTACCCGGTCGGCGAGCCCAGCGGCAACGGCACCGCCGACGCGCTCAACCCCGAGCGGCTCTACGCCGCCGCGCTGGCGACCTGCCTGCACCAGTCGCTGACGATCGCGGCGACTTCGCTCGACGTCGAGCCGGCCGAAAGCGTGGTCACGGCCGAAGCCACGCTGGCCCACCGCGACGACGGCGGCTACGAACTCCGCGCGGCCGTCGGCATCTACCTGCCCGGCGCGGCGACCGACGACCTCTACGACGCGGTCACCCGCGAGGCGCTGCGGCTGTGTCCCCTGGTCGGCGCCGAGGTCCCGGTGACCTTCGACCACGACCGCGGGCTGGCCCTGCAGCACCACCGCGGCCCGGCCGATCCCGGTCAGAACTGAGGCGTGGCGACCGCCACCCGGTCCCGCCCGGCCTTCTTGCCCGCGTAGAGCGCGTCGTCCGCCGCGCGGATCAGCCCGTCGAGACCTCCACCGGGCTCCGCCGGGCGCAGCGCCGCGCCGATCGTCGCCGAGAGCGTCACCGGCTCCCCCGTCTTCGCGGTGATGCGCAACGCCCGATCCGGAGCCGGATCCGCTCGGCGATCGCGCGGACCTCGGCTTCGTCGACGTCGGGCAGCAGGACGGCGAACTCCTCCCCGCCGTACCGGCCGACCGTGTCGCCGCGCCGGACGGCCCGGGTGAGCGCCGTGGCCACCTCGGCGAGGACGTCGTCGCCGACCGGGTGGCCGTGGGTGTCGTTGATGCGCTTGAACCAGTCGAGGTCGATCATCAGCACCGCGATCCGCCCGCGGGCGCGCTCGAGCGCGCGCTCGGCCTGCTCGTGCCAGGCGGCCGCGTTGAGCAGCCCGGTGCGCTGGTCGGTGCGGGCGGCCAGCTTCAGCTGGTCGAGCTGGACGCACTGGTGCAGCGCGAACGTCGGGACGACCATCAGCAGCGCGGCCGGCGGCCACCACAGCAGCGCGAGCGCGACGAACACGCCGAGCGCCAGCTGGCCCACCTCCAGCAGGTTGTCCGAAGCGCTGCCCAGCGGACGGCGGGGGTCCTCGGCGGGGACCGTCCAGGCGATGACCGTGCCGACGAGCGCGGTGTTGACCGCCCACTGCACCGCGGCCGCGGCGACCACGGCGGCCAGGTCCGGCCAGCCGGCCGGGCGCCGTCGGCGAGGTGCTCCTGGACGCCGCTCGAGTGCAGGACCCCGGCCGCGGCGGCCGCGGCCAGCGCGAGCGTGGCGGCGGTGAACACGGCGCGGTGCGGCGGCCGGACCGCGTCGAACCGGTTGACCAGCACCCAGCGGTGGGCGTACAGCACCGCCACCAGCGCCAGCTCGAGCACCAGGGGCAGCACGATCACCCCGGCGAAGATCCAGACGCTGCAGAGGTCGAGGTACGGCGTGCCGGCCCGGGCGCGGCGACGGCGCTGGACCAGGTGCGAGGCGTGCAGGTGCGCAGCGCCGCCGCGGCGAGCCAGCCCGCGGCCGTCCACTGCTCCGGCGTCGGGACCGTCCGGGCCGCGAGCCCCATCAGGCCGAAGACCGCCAGGACCACACCGAGAACGAGCACCCGCACCCGCCCGGGCAAGGCCCACAGCGGCCATCCCGACGGTGCCCAGCCGGCATTCTCCCCCATCGCAGCGCCTCCCCCTTGCGCCGGTGATTTCCCCGTAGCCCACGTAGTCGCGCCGCGGCGGGATGTCAGCCACCGCCGGGTGATTTCCGGGCTCAGACCGGCGGGGTGCCGTGGGTGTGGAACGACTCGATCGTCTTCAGCCCCCACGCCTGCCCCTTCGCGCGCTCGGCCTCCGTCCAGGTGACCGGCTCCCAGTCCGGCGCGAAGATCAGCCGTCCGGTGGGGTTGCACAGCTCGATGCGGTTGCCGCCGGGTTCGTAGACGTACAGGAAGAACGTCTGCTGGATCGCGTGCTTGTGCGGCCCGTCTCGATGTGGACCCCGTTGTCCAGTGCGATGTCCGCGGCCCGCAGGATGTCCTCACGCGTGTCGGTCGCGAACGCGATGTGGTGCAGGCGCCCGTGCGAACCCGTCCGGTCGTTCGTGTAGACGAGGTCGTAGGACTTCTGCGCGAAGTGCGTCCACTGCCCGGAAATCACGCCGCTGTCGAGCCGGATCTGCTCGGTCACCCGGCCGCCGAGGACGTCGCAGACGAACCGGCCGTTGGGCTCCGCCTCGCGGGCCAGGTAGTTGACGTGGTCGAGGCGGCGGACGCCGACGCCGCGGCCCGGGTACGCCTGCGCCTGGTTCTTCAGGGCCGGGCGCAGGGACTCCGGCGGCCGGTAGCGCTCGGTTTCCCAGTAGAGCTCGAGTTCGTGCCCGTCCGGGTCGCGGAACAGGTACGTCGGGCCGATGCCGGTGTCGCCGTCGACCCAGCCGACGCCGAGCCCGCGCTCCTCCAGCGCGGCCACGCGCCGCTGCAGCGCCTCCTCGCTGGAGGCGCGCAACGCCGTCCGCCCGACGCCGGAGGTCTTCGCCGCGGTGAGCTTCAGGCTGTGGTGCTCGTAGTCGTCCCAGGTGCGCAGGTACACCGAGTCGCCGTCGGTGCCGTTCTCGGTCAGGCCGAGCACCCGGACGAAGAAGTCCAGACTCCGCTCCGGCTCGGGGGTGAACAGCTCGACGTGGCCGAGGTGCGCGACCTCGTGGCGTGGCGAAGACAAGGCCGGCTCCTCAGGAACGGGGAAAACGGTGCCGTCGAACAGCTTCCGGGCGGTGCGGATGACCGTCGACCGGCGGACGCGGGACCCGTCGAACTCGATCGCGACGGCGAGCTTGCCGCTCGGGTGCTCGACTTCGATCGGCTCGCCCGCCGGCGGCTTGCGCAGGAGCTCGGCCCCGACCGCGCCGTCCAGCAGCAACGCCGTCACGACGCTCACCGCGCCGAGCACCCCGATCGACGGGTGCGGCTTGACCGGGATGAAGGTGCGGGTGGCGATCGCGCCGCCGTGGCGGGGCGCGGAAACCAGCGTGGTCTTCGGGACGGACGAGCCGCGGACGTCGCCGAGGCCCATCAGCTTCCCGGCCTCGATGCGCAGCGCGTCGATCCGCTCGGCCAGGCCCGGCTCGCCGCCGAGGTCTTCGGCGCGCGCGACGACGACCGGCATCCCGTTGTCCACACAGGACACTTCGAGGCCGCCGACGTCGTCGCGGACGTGGCCGGTGGGCAGCAGGCTGCCGCACACCGACCCTTCCGTGCCGGTGAAGTCCAGCTCGACCGGGCGGCCGGTGCCGGGGACGCCGGAGATGGCGGTGCCGCCTCGGTAGTCGACTTCGCCGCCGGGCGTGGCGAACGTCGCGACGGCGATCGAACCGGTGTTGAGCAGCCGCACGCGGACGGTGGTGCGCTCCGGGCCGGCGGGCACGAGCCCCCGCTCGACGGCGAACTGCCCGACGCCGGCGAGCAGGTTGCCGCAGGTCTGGCGGTCGGAGACGGTGGGCTCCTCCACACCGAGCTGCAGGAAGAGGTAGTCGACGTCGTGTCCGGCGTCGGCGGCCTTCGAGACGACGGCGACCTTGCTGGTGACCGGCTGGCGCCGCCGAGGCCGTCGATCTGGCGCGGGTCGGGGGTGCCCATGATCCGCAGCAGCAGGTCGTCGCGGCGGCCGGTCGGCCGGGAGGTCCTCGGCGAGGAAGTAGGCCCCCTTCGAGGTGCCCCCGCGCATGAGCATGCAGCGCACGCCGGTCATGCCTGCTCCTTCTCGTACTCCTCGGCGGTCAGGTAGCGGACGCCCAGGGCCTCGAGCTTTTCGCGCAGGCCGTAGCGGTCCAGGCCGAGCTGGCCGGTCGCGAACGCCTCCCGGCGGCGGCTTCCTTCTCCAGCCGCGCCCGAGCCTTCTCGAGTCCACTCGGGACGTCTTCGCGGCGGACGCAGAGGACGCCGTCGTCGTCGGCGAGGATGCCGTCGCCCGGGCGGACGAGCTGCCCGCCGACGACGACGGGGACGTTCACCGCGCCCGCGGTCGCCTTCACGGTGCCCTGCGCGCTGATCGCCGCGGACCAGACGGGAAAGCCGAGCGCCCGCAGGTCGGCGACGTCGCGGACGCCGGTGGTGGTGACCAGCCCCCGCACGCCGCGGTGGCGCAGCGCGGTGGCGAAGAGCTCGCCGAACAGGCCGTCCTGGCACGGCGACGTGGTGGTGACGACGAGGACGTCGCCTTCCCGGCACTGCTCGACGGCGGCGTGGATCATCAGGTTGTCCCCGGGCCAGCACAGCGCGGTGACGGCGGTGCCGCCGACGCGGACGCCGTCCTGGATCGGCCGGAGCCCGGCCGAGAGGAGACCGGAGCGGCCGAGAGCCTCGTGCACGGTGGCGACGCCGTAAATCCCCCCCAGCCGCGCCACCTGGTCGAGGTCGGCACGGGGCGGATCGGTGACGATGACGGGCTTCATACCGCCACCGTAGGGTTCGGTCGACGAAATTGTCAACAATTTTGGCGGCTAACTGGGCTAGCTTGCGCACCTGGACGGTCGGCTCGCGTACCTGGAGGGTCGGCCTGCGTACCTGGAGGGTCGGGTGGTCGGCCGGGGGCTCAGGGGTGCAGTGGGACACCTCGGCGTCGGCGGCCTTCAGGGCCTCGATCACACTGGCCAGGTGGGGTTCGCGCGGCCTCGGCGGCCTGCTCGCGGGCGGTGCGTGCAGATGGCGTCGATGATCGCGAGGTGCTCCGGAGCGAGAC
>NZ_JBHSJY010000003.1:0-17284 GCF_042652605.1 Amycolatopsis plumensis
CCGGTCGTCGGGTCGAACGTCACCCAGGTGACGCCCTGGTTTGTCGCTCTGGTAGCCGGTCGTGTCGTTCGGATCGGCCACGTAGTTCCCGGCGTTCGGGAAGCTGGTCACCTTCGCCCAGGTGACGCCGGAGTCCGTGCTGCGCCAGAGACCGTTGCCGCTCGGCGCGCCGAGGTAAAGGACGCTGTTGCGGTTCGGGTCGATCGCGAGCCGCTCGCCCATGCCGCGGCCGGGCATGTTGCCGCCGAGCTTGAACGGCAGCGCGGCCGCCTGCCAGGTGGCGCCGCGGTCGGCCGACCGGAGGATCGCGCCGGTGTTCGGGTCCCAGCTGTTGGTGTACATCCCGGCCGCGACGTAGACGCGGTTGGGGTCGACCGGATCCGTGGCCAGGCTGACGACACCGTTGTGGCCCCAGTCGGTCCAGCCGACCGAGTCCAGCAGCGGGAGCCAGCGGCCGGTGGCGGCGTTCCACCGGTACGCGCCGCCGATGTCGGTGCGGGCGTAGACCAGCCAGGGCTCGGTCTGGTTGAAGACGATGCCGGGCACGAACCCGCCGCCGGCGATCTCCGCGTTGCGCCAGGTGGTGGCCGCGGGGGCGGCCGGGGACGCCGGCGCGCCGGCGACGACCGCGACGGCGGCCGACAGGAGAACGGCGAGCGCGCTCGCCACCAGTCGTCTCAGTGAACGGGAACGTGGCTTCGCACGGCGTTGTGCACGTCTGCCTCCACAACTCTGGGAGCGCTTCCAGCGGACGGTAAGCCAGCGTTCCGAGCGTTGTAAAGCGTTCGGTGATTTCGCCGTCCCGAACCGTCCATAGTGGATTCTGAGCCGGATATGTCGGAGTCATGTATGTGAACGGCGATCAGGTTTCTGAATTGTTATCGGATGCCTTCTTGCCCGGCATTTTGCGGCGTGTGAGTGTGGTGGCCGCTGGCTGGACTGGACCTACGAAAGAGGCGACCAGGCAATGACGCAAACGGCCCCGGCGCGGCACATCGGCCGGACCACGTTGTACTTCTTCGGCGCGCTCGGCGGCATCCTCTTCGGCTACGACCTCGGCGTGATTTCCGGGGTGCTCCCGTTCATCGGGAAACTGTGGGCGCTGACCAGCTGGGACAAGGGCGTGATCACCGCCAGCCTGTCGGTCGGCGCCATCGTCGGCGCGCTGTTCTCCAGCCGCACCAACGAAGCGCTCGGCCGCCGCCGCACGATCATGGTCGCCGCGGGCATCGTCATCGTCGGCACGCTGGCGGCCAGCTTTTCGCCGACGTTCGTGCTGCTGGTGCTTTCGCGCCTGGTCATCGGGCTGGGGATCGGCCTTTCGTCGTCGACCGTCCCGACCTACCTGTCCGAACTGGCCCCGGCGAAGTGGCGGGGCGCGATGGGCGCGCTCAACCAGATCTTCATCGTGCTGGGCATCCTGATCGCGTTCCTGGTCAGCTACTGGCTCGGGCCGATCTCGGCGTGGCGCTGGATGTTCGCCGGCGCGATCGTGCCCGCGGCGGTGCTGCTCGCCGGGCTGGTGTTCCTGCCGGAAACGCCGCGCTGGCTGGTCAAGAACGGCCAGGAGGACGAGGCCCGGCGCGTACTGGCGAGCGCGCACGGCAACACCGTGAACCTCGACGAGGAGATCGCCACCATCCACGAGGTCATCCGGCTCGACACCGAGGAGAAGCCGCGGATCCGCGACCTGTTCTCCGGGTTCGTGCGGCCGATGCTCGTGGTGGCCCTGCTGCTCGCGATCGGCCAGCAGTTCAGCGGCGTCAACGCGATCAACGCCTACTTCCCGACGATGCTCATCGGCCTCGGCTTCGCCACGCAGGCCGCCTTGCTGTCCGGCGTGCTGCTGGGCGTCACGAAGTTCCTGTTCACCGCCTGGGTCGTGTTCGTGGTGGACCGCTGGGGCCGCAAGCCGCTGCTGCTCATCGCATCGTGGCACCTCTCGGTTGCTCGGCGTAGCCGCCGTCGCCGCGGGCTCGGGATGGGTCCGAAGCTCGGCGACGATGGGTGCGAGCCGCCGAGCGGTGTCAGAGATGGGCTCGTCAGGGTCGAGCTGAATGGTGTGCCAGCCGTGTCGGTCGGCGAATGCCTGCAAGTTCGCGGCGGTTTTGGTCTGGTAGTCGACGAACGTGTCGCGTCCCAGGTCATCGAGGCCGCCGTAACTGGCGTGCATCCCCAGCTCGGCTGGCCGGAATTCCTGGCGACGGTCGTAGACCGCGCCGGCATCGGCGCACAGCAGCACCACCGCGTCCGGCATCCGGACGCGGTCGAAGAGCACGGCGAGATCGGGTTCAGTGAATCCTTGCAGGAGGAGCTTGGCGAAAAACTTGTACAGCCAGCCATCGACGATGACATCGAACCCGGCCTCCAGCAGAGGTCCCACGACCGTCTCGGTGTGCGCGGTGAACCACGCAGCCTGCAGCGACACCCAGAACGCGTCGGAGAGGTCGGGGGCGTCGCCACTGTGCCACAGCATGGTGGACACGTGTTCCATCAATGTGGCCGCGTAGGCCGAGGTCGCGGAAATTTGCCTACGCGAGACAAAAGCCAACGCTTCGTAGGTCTTCGGCAGATGCGATGCCGGAGGCTCGAGTCGAGCGACGGCGGCTTCGTAGCCGATGTCGGCGAGGGTGCGCGCGAGGGACGTTTTGCCGACTCCGTCGGTCCCCTCCAACGTGATGAAACGGCCAGGCACGCGTGCGTCTCCTCCCCGTGGGTGGCCGTGACCCCGTGGGGCACGACCACCGATTCTCGTGACGGCTGATGAGCGGGGCAACACCCGAACTCCGGCGACTTTGTCGGCGGGTGAGGCGTCATCGGAGGTCAGGTACCGCATGGGTCGTTTGCGTTGATCAGATGCCATCCCTCAGTGCCACTCCATCGGGTGAACTCGTGATCGAGCAGGTGGAGGCTTGTCACCGGTAGGGTCGCGCGCACGTGCTCGATCGCGAGCGACAGCGTGCTCGCCAGCTCGCTGGCTGCGGTGTCCAGGAGGGCGAGAACCGCCGTGTCCAGCGCCTGATCGGGGACGTTCGGCCGGTAGCTGTGGATGAGTCCGAGCATTCCGGTGAGTACGTGGAACGCGCCGTCTTTCAGTACGACCCGCGCGGCGCGCACCCGACGTCGTGGCACACCGTCGAGGATCTTCTCCAGGCTCTTGAGGGTGTAATCGAGGGCGAAGTGGCGATCGACCCACATTTGCGCACGGCGAGAGCAGACGCCGATCCGCCAGTCCGCGAACTGGGCTTCGACCCGCCCCATTGTGGGTCGGCAGGGCCGGCGAGTCCCCGGGATTGCACGGCGCGGGTGTACGGGGCGCCGATCAGGCACTCCATCGAGACCAGCATGTAGGAGATCTCGGTGTAGAACGGCCGCCCGGTCGAGTGCTTGGCCGCGAAGGCCGGGTCGGTGACGCCGTCCACGATCTGGGCGACCGACAGTTCAGGTAGCGGAGCCAGCAGCAGGTCCGTGCGGGCCTGGAAGGCGTGGCTGGCTGCCAGCTCGTGTTCGGTCATCAGGTGGTCGAAGGTGATGTAGGTGAATCGCGTCGGTACACCGAGGGCCGAGAGGGTGCGAATCGCCACGGCGTTCTGCTCGGCGGTGCTGTCCTTGGCGAACCGTTGCAGGATCGAGGTCACGCCGGACTCGACTCCGAACAGCATCCTGCGAAGACCGGAACCGAGCAGCTCGCGCCACATCGAGGCGCGCTCGATGTGCCAGGCGCGATCGCGATCCGGGCGGACGACTTGGTCGATCCTGCACGAGGATTCCCAGGTGAATCCCGAGTCGCTGATCGTGGTCGCGACGGTCAGGGCCCGGTCGACGGCGTCCTCGCCGCGGCCGATGAACTCCTCGTCGACCACGTAAAGGGAGCGCGAGATCGTCGGGTGCCGGTCGGCGACCTTGCCGATCTCGGCCAGCATCCACGGCAAGCTGGTGGCGTTGCCGCCGGACCAGGAGCCTTTGTGCCCACGGGGACAGAACGAGCAATGGCTGGTGCATCCGCGGGAGATCTCCAGTTGCGCCACACCGTTGTGCGCGAATGTGGCGTCCAGCAGGTCCAGTTCGGGCAGGAAGTCGTCCCGGAGCCGGTTCGGTTGCACGGCTGTGCGCCGTGGCGTGGTGCCGATCGCGAGGGCGCCACCGCGCGGTGCTCCGCCCGGAGCCGGTTCGGTTGCACGGCTGTGCGCCGTGGCGTGGTGCCGATCGCGAGGGCGCCACCGCGCGGTGCTCCGCGATAGCCCAGGCCGCGCACAGCCGGGAGGTCGCAGTCGCCGTGGTAGTGCGCAATAGCGTCGGCGATCGTCGGTTCGCCGGCCCGCGGGCGATCAGGAGCTCGGGGTATTTGTCCAGCAGCATGCCCTCGTTGCGGACGGTCAAGCTGCCACCGGCGAGCACCAGTGGCGGGGCCGACATCTGCATTAGTTGGTCGAGCAGTTCGATCATGAGGTCGTGCTGGCCGAATGTGGCCGAGATTCCCACGATGTCCGGCCGTTGATCCTGAACCCACCGGGTGATGTCGTCGAGCGACGCGCCGAGTTGCATGTCGATCAGCTGCACCTGCCCCATCAGTGTGAGCCGTGCCGCCCGGGCAAGGTCGGAGATCGCGAGCGGAAAGCGGGGCAGAGGGAACCACTCCGGGTGATACAGCGAGGTCAGCAAGATTCTCGGCCGGGCCAAACGCTCGGGGGCGTCGCCGGCCAGGTCGGCGGTGGACAGCCAGCGCTCCGGCTCGGCGACGGTCACACGGCCGGCCGTCCACGACGGCCATTCACGGGTGCAGTGCGGCTGTCCGGATAGGTCGGCGACCACCCAGCCGCCCAAGGCGACGGGCCGTTCGGCGAACAGGACTCGGCGATCCAGTCCTCCGGTGAGACTGAACCTGCCCGGCACAGCCTCTGCTACGAGCTTGCCCAGCCTGCTCAGGTCCGTCTCGGGGATTTCCGGCAATGCGGCCACGATGTGATCCGGGAGGTTTCCGTCGGCTGTGCTGGCGCGCATCGCCTCGATGAGCCGACCGTAGAACGGGGAATCGTGCCCGCGCCCGAGGGCGGTTGTGGTGCGGATGTCGTGCAACATGCCCATGCCGTGCCTCCCACCAGGATGTGCCGTGGACCAAGCACACCTGCTAGAGAACCTGGCGGACAAGCGCGCCGGACACATCCGGACTGTTCGGCCAACTGCAGGCCCCTCACCTGCATTAATGTGCGGCCAACGGTGCCGACACGGGTAAGGTTCGGACAGTATGGGACACGTGCCGATCCACCCCAGAGTTCGATGACAGCGCCGCCCGACGACGTGGACCCGCTCGACGCCAGCAGCGTCGCCGAGTTCGCCGCATGCCTTCGTGCTGTTCGTCTGCGCGCAGGCAACCCGTCCTACCGGACCTTGCAGCAGTGGGGCGCGCGCAACAAGATCCCCCTGCCACGCAGCACCGTCCAAGACGCTCTCGCCGGCCGCCGCCTGCCGCGCAAGACCCTCGTTCTCGGATTCGTCCGCGCATGTGGCGTCCCCACCAGCGATCGTCGCTGGGAAATCGCCTGGACCCGGCTGGCTGCAGATTACACGGGTACAGCCACTGCCCCTCGGACACGCATCCAGCAGAGCCTGACTCGCGACTTCGCGCCGGCAGGCTTGCTGCGGATCGGCTCAACCTACCTCGGCGAGCTGGAGTGGAAACAGCTCTTCGCCGAAGTCACCGAACTCGACATCGTTGTGGCGTACGGACAAACCTGGCGCAACATGCACGCCCGAGAACTCACCCAAGTGGCAGCCAGGCCCAACAGCCGGATCCGCGTGTTCCTGGCTGACCCCGAGGACGAACTCACCGTCGCGGTCCTGGCGGATCGTTTCGACACGACGCCCGGCGAACTGCGATCACGCATCACAGCAACGCGCGAAGCGTATGAGGCCCTCGGCCAGTCCGGTCGCACGCGTGTCGAGGTGTACTACCGACCGGGTGATCGTGTCTTCAGCTTCTACCGATTCGATGACATCGCCGTCGTCGGGCTCTACAGTCACTCCCGCACTCGCGGCGCCGCCGTTCCGGTATTCGTCTGCGCACGGCCCGGCGAACTCTATGAGTTCATCCAGGACGAACTCACCGTCATCCTCGAACAGAGCAGGCTGGCATGACCACACCCCACACTGACGAACACGCCGATCGCCCGCTGATCCCGACTCGTCAGCTAGGTGCCACCGGCATTACCGCACCCGCCGTCGGCATCGGCTGCTGGGCTATCGGCGGCCCCGACAGCAACCTCGGGATGCCGATGGGGTGGTCCACTGGCGACGACGACGCACGCTCACTCTCTGGGCTGGAAGCAGCGTGGCAGCACGGCGCCCGCCTCTACGACACCGCCGACGTCTACGGCCACGGCCGATCCGAACGCCTCGTCGGTCGGCTGGTCGCGCAAGTGCCCCGCCATGAGATCGTGCTCGGGTCCAAGGTCGGGTACTTCGCCGGCACCGCCGAGCATGGCTTCGAGCCTCGTCACATGCGGCGTCAGCTGGAACAATCGCTGGACAACCTCCGCACCGATCACCTCGATATCTACGCGTTCCACCACCCCAACTTCGGCGTCGACGATCGGTGGCTGCATCCGGCGCTCGAGGCCATGCGAACGTTTTCGAGACGAGGGCCTGATCAACGCCATCGGGATGCGGGGCCCGCATCGTTTCGCGCTGGACCGGCTCAGCACCGGCCCTGATCAGCGCGGCGACAAAGTGGCCCGATTTCGAGCCCTGTTCGACATCGTCCAGCCCGACATCCTGGCGATCCGGGACAACCTGTTGACCCCGGCGTCTCGGTCGGAGGGCGTGTTCTCTTTCGCCGACGAACACAACGTCGGAGTCCTGATCAGCAAGCCGCTCGGCCAAGGACTGCTAACCGGCACCTACCGTTCGGATGTGCAGCGCGTGTTCGGCGACGGAGATCACCGGCTCCGGAAGCGTTGGTTCCAGCCTGACGCAATTCAAATCATCAACGCGGGACTTGATCGCGTCCGCGCCCTTATTGGCCCGCGCAGCGAAGACCTCATCCGGGTCGCGTTGTGGGGATGCCTGAACCGCTCACCCAACGCAGTCGTGCTCGTAGGATTCACCACACCCGATCAGGTTCAGATGAACATCAGCTCACTCGGGCGACGGCCGGACGCTGCGGAGATCGCTGCAGCGCGGGACATCATGGCCGAAGTGCAGACGCGCCTCGATGCTGCCGGTGAAACTGTTCTGACTACGCCCACGCCTTCGTCCCTCGCTGAATGACGGCCACGACTTGCCCTGGGTCGTGGTGGTCACCCGGCTACGCGAGACCGCTCGCCGACATAAAGGCCCTCTGGTGCTCGGAACCCCGGACCACACAGCGCTCAGCTGAAGCCGCAAGCTGAGCGTACCGGCCATCACCCGAGCGCCACCTCGAGTCGCGAAGCCGGTCGGCGGCCGCTGAGCAGCGTGGACGTCCGGAGACGGTTGGCCGCAGTACTGCCCGTGCCCGCGACGGCGTTCAGACTAGCAACCCCGATAGCGTGGCGGCCGGGCGCATCGACCCGACCCCTTTTAGGGTGGGGAGCAAGCCGGCCCCGGAGGAGGACGACGTGCGCCGACGCAGCTTCTTGAAGGCCGGTGGCGTGGCCATCGGTGCCGCTGTCACCGGCGCCCCGGCCGCAGAGGCCGCGTCGGCGATGCCCGTGGCACTACCGGCCCCGGCTGTCGTGCTCACTACCCAGCTGTCCGACGTCCTCATCGGTGCCCGAGCTTCCATTGGTCCGGCGCTGCCAGCTGCCGGCCTGACCCGCGCACTCGCGGCAGCACGCGCATCCTTCGGCAAGTCCGACTTCCTGGCGCTCGCCGACCAGCTGCCGGCGTTGGTCCGAGCTGCAGAAACCGCTCAAGACGCCGGAGCTACAGCCCAGGCTTACACGCTGGTCACCCGCGCGCTGGTCAAGCTCCGCCCCGCGGGGCTGGAGTGGATCAGCGCCGACCGCGCCGTGCGGGCTGCGGAAGCAGCAGGTCAGCCGCTCATTCTCGCCGAAGCCGAGCGCATGCTCTCCGGTGTGTGCCGCCGCACCGGTGACCACGACCGGGCGGGCACCCTCGTCGTGCAGGCAACCGACCGGCTGGCGCTCGACGGCCGAGACCCGCGCCACCTCCTGCTGCACACCAGCCTGCTGTGCACTGGCGGATATTCCGCCGCGCGGGCCGGCGACGGCGCCCGAGCGCGTAATTTGCTGACGGAGGCGGCTGCGACCACGAACCGGCTCGACGGCGCCCTGGCTGCGCGGGCTCGGGCGAACCTGCTGAGTCATCGCGTTTCGGTGGAGCAACTGCTCGTGAGCCGGGGGCTGCGCTGCGGCACGCTCGCGAGGTTCGCGGGTGCGGTTCCCTGACGTCGAGCGGGAGGGGCGTTACTTGGTCGACCTCGCCGCAGTCCAGCTGCAGCTCGGTCAACTCGGGCCGGCGTACAGCACGTTGCTGGCCGCCGAACGCCGCGCACCCGGTGAGGTGCACACCCGCGCTGCCGTCCGCACCATCGTCGACGCGCTGCTGGACCAGAATCGAGCAGCCGTGCCGGGAATCCGAAACCTCGCCGCCCGGGTGCACGTACCAGCCTGACCAAGGCAATGCCGCGACCGCTCCCTCGTCGGATCTACCCGATGAGGCGGATCAGGCGCACATCGCGGAGGTTCGCCATCAATTCACCCACACAACACGGTTCGATGACGAATAGCCGAGGTAAATCGAACGGAGGTACCGTGACCCACCACACCGGTCCCTGGACCGAAGTCGACCTCCTCGCCATCGACCTCGAAGGCAGCGGACCTCAGGACCCCGCCGGCGAAGCGATCCTCGAAATCGCCCTCGTGCCGATCCGCCACGGTGCACCCGACCTCGATCGCGCGTTCAGCTCCTTGATCAATCCGGAGCGAAAGATCACCCGCGGTCTGTGGACGTCCCCGGGGATCACCAACGCCGTACTCGAGCACGCACCGACCTTCGACGAGGTCGCACCGAAGATCATCGAACTCGTCGCCGGCGCATGGCTGGTCGGTCACAACGTCCGCGTTGACTGGCGCTTGCTGAACAAGGCGCTGCCGGCCGCCGAACCTGTCGGGCTTGTCGACACCCTACGCCTGGCTAAGCATCGCCGACCCGAACTCAAGAAGGGCCACGGGCTCCAAGCTTGGGTCGAACGTCTCGACCTTACTGACACGATCACGCAGGCGGCGCAGAGCAGCCAACCGCACCGCGCGCTCTGGGACGCCGTCGCGACGGCGACGGTGCTGGAAGCCTTCATGCGCGACCAGTCGGCTAACGACGCGGATTTCGACGCACTCCTGACTATTGCCGGACTCGACCTGGACGGGAACCCGCATCCGACGAAACCCGCCGATCAGCAATCCCTCTGGGATTCCTTCTAGTCGCCCAAGTCCTCCCGATCGGCACGACTTCAGCCCGCCACTTGGGATTGGATCCATGCAGCTCACCGGCCCCGGACACTGGGACTCACCGCAACACCCCCGACGAGGCCATCGGTCTCTTGGGCGCCGCGGTCGACCAAAGCGTCACACAGATCGACACCGCCGACGCACTACGGGCCCCACGTCGCCGAGACGCTCATCCACGACGCGGTGCACCCTAAGGCTCGATAGCCTGCCTCTTCGACTCCGCCGAACAGCTCAAGGAGACTTACGGTGTCCTACACCAGCTTCGTTGACGTCCTGATCATCCTGGAACGTGACGAGCACGTCCTGCTTGCTCAGCGCGCGGGCACCGGGTACGCGGACGGCCAGTGGAATCTGCCCTCGGGCAAGCTCGAAGACGGCGAGGACATGGTCGCCGCCATCATCCGGGAAACCCGCGAGGAGATCGACGTCGAGGTGGACCGCGATGATCTGGAGATGGTCACCTCGGTCCATTACCTGAATCCTGAAGGTCAGGCGAGGGTCGGGTTTTTCTTCCGTACGCGGCAATGGCGGGGAGAACTACGCAATGCCGAGCCCCACAAGTGCTCGCAGATCGCATGGTTCCCGAACGCCTCGCTGCCAGCGAACACAGTGCCATACACCCACGCGGGTGTGGAGCTCTACCGTCGTGGCGAGCGGTTCGGGCTGCAAGGTTGGCCTCCTCCAGCCGGGTCGGTGTTGGCGGGGCGCTGACTCCGGTGGCGTGCTGGTCCGGTTGGCTGAACGATTCCCATGTCGTCGTGGGGTTCTCGTCAGGGCGTCCTCTGGTCTCGCATGTGCGCCATACAGGCGGACCTTTCCTTGACGAATCGGTACTTGCGCCGCGGGCGGCTAAGGTGCCACCGACGGGCTCGGTCGTTCCCTCCCCCTCGGCGACCGAACTCGCTCGTCTACCAGGTGCACCTGCTACGAGCCCGGTTCGTGGGTAAGCCGTGCCGGCCGGTCGTGAGGGGCCTGCCTGGGGTCGGGGTACTCGGTCACAACGGAAAAACCTGCCGATCCTCCAGGTGGCTGAGGGCGGCAGCGCTGACCGGCTCGTCGTTGCCTCGTCCGGCCTCATCTTGCAGTGTTACGCCGCTGCCGGGACGGTGAACTCACCGTCCGCTGCGCCAGCGGTGAAGGCGGCCCATTCATCGTCGGTGTAGGTGAGTGTGGTGGTTCCGTCGAGGCTGTGCAGGCGCGCGCCGCCGGTGGAGGAGTGTTCGATGCGCAGGGCGTGGTTGCTGCCGGCGGCTGCGGCGCCGGTGACTTCGGCGATGAAGCCGGGCCAGGCGGCGATGTCGACGTTAAGGACGGGGCCGGTGCCACCTCCGGCGAGGTCGGGGCGGCGCGGACGTCGCTAATGGTTTTGCGGTGAGAGCCTGGCCGGCGAGGGCGACGACGAGCGCAAACCAGCTCCAGGTCCAGACTCGACGACGACGTCATGATCAGCCCGCAGGCCGTGCTCACCGAAGACCGCACACACCGGACCACCCACCCTGACGGCCAACGTCAGGGCTCGGGCGACTGGACGTCAACGCCGGCCACCATTCACCGCGGCGCGACCATCGGCGCTGGCGCTCGCCCCGCACCTGGTACCGAGATCGGGCCGTACGCCTGGTCGGCATCGGCTCCGTAGTCTCGCGCGACGTCGCCGCGCACGCCCCTGGTTCTGGGCAATCCGGCGCGCGAGGTCGGCTGGGTCTGCGGCTGCGCGGGCACCTTGCACGACCGACTGCGGTGTCCGCGGTGCGAGCGGGCCTACGACCTGGTCGCCGACCGGCTGACCGAGATTCAGACCGGCCGGTAACCCGACGCCGGTCACCGACGGTCCCTGCGGGGTGGGTAGCGTCGCCGCGATGACCCAGGGATGGCTACCGCCCGCCGAGTACTACGCCACGCTGCCCAAGCAGATCGCCAGCGCCGGCCTGATCTTCCGTGACGCCACGGGCCGCGTTCTGCTCGTCGAGCCCACCTACGGCGCCGAATCCTGGGAGATTCCCGGTGGCGGACTGGAGGAAGGCGAGTCCCCGTGGGCGGGCGCGCGCCGCGAGATCAAGGAAGAGCTCGGGTTCGACCTGCTGCCCGGCCGGCTGCTGGTCGTGGACTGGGTTCCGCCGCAGCCGGACGGACGTCCCGCCCTGACGAACAATCTGTTCGACGGCGGCGTCCTGGCCGAGGACCAGATCGCGTCGCTTCGGTTGGCCGACGGCGAGCTGAAGCGCTCAAAGTTCGCCACCGCGCCGAGGCTGCGGGAATGCTCCGGCCGCACATGGCACGCCGCGTCGCCGTGTGCCTCGACGTAGTGGACACAGGCCGCACCGCCTACCTCGAAACGGGTTCGATCCGCTTGGGCCGGGCGACGTCTCCTAGCCAAGCTGCCAAGCGCAGGGTCGGGCACCTGGCCTGATCGAGGTGGGTGTCGCGGTGGCTGACATGGCGACATCGGTGCGATGCTAGGGCGATGTTGGCTACCGTCGATGTTCGCCGAACGCCGGGTGGACTCCAGTTGACGATGACCGCGCCAGGTGTTTCGGGTGGGTGGACGATGCGGCTGCGCTACGACCAAGCAGAGGAGCTGTCGACCGCGCTGAGGACGGATTCTCCCGCGTTCCTGGGTGGCGCCGTCGGCGCCGGACTGGCCTATATCCCGCACTATCCCGAGGCCGAAGACGGAGTACTCGCTCGCATCGAGGGCGAGATCACCGAGGATCTGCGCAACGCCACGCATCTGGTCCGCACCGACCTCCAGGCGATGCGCGGCATCGGGGATGCCCTACGGGCGCACATGCCCGATCGGCTGGAGCCGATTCCCTCCGATCCGGCGGCGCCATGGACGCCGACTCCATTGACCTGATCAGCGGGTGGCTGGGAAGGCCGCGAAGTCGGTCTGCGCTTGTCCGACGGCTTCGGGGTCGCGCTGGCGAATAACATTGTGTTTGCTTGAGGCGACCGCGGATGTTCGCCAGTTGTGACCGCGGTTGCTGGTCGAGTCCACGATCAACCTCTGTGGGAAGTGCTCATTTCTGCGAGGTGGCGACCTCGATGGGATTTCGCCCCACGCACCCTCCCCAAACCCGGCAAGCGCATGCGGCGTCGGCTGATCAGGGTGTTGGCCCTAGAGGGTGAAGAACAGAGGGCAGTCAGTACTTCCAGGTCGATCCGGTGCCGCGGTACTGCTCGACCGGGATCGGCTCGACGCCTTGGCGCATCTGGTCGATGTATAGCGTGCCGTGCAGGTGGTCGACCTCGTGAGCGACGAGGCGAGCGACCCCGCGCTCGAACACGGTGATCTTCGTCAGACCATCGATGGTGGTGTGCTCGACGTGGATCAGGGTTGAGCGCGGGACCTTCCCGCGGACGTCGAAGAAGGACAGACAGCCTTCGTACTGCTCGTCGACGTCTCCTCCGGACTCGACGATGGTGGGGTTCAACAACGTGATCGCGTTGCCGTCCGGTGTGCGCACGATCGCCGCGGACCGGTCGATCCCGATCTGTGGCGCGGCAAGCCCCATTCCTTTGCCGAACGTGTGGGTCTGGGCGACGCGGTCGCATGCCGAGTTCAGCCTCGCCACCACGTGGCGGGCGTCCTACGCCTCGGCAGGAAGAGCAAACCGGCGGGCGATCCGGCGTAGCGCCGGGTCGGTGTCCTGCACGATGCCGAGTGAGGCCATCACGGAGCTGGGCGTGGGCGGCGGACTACCGCCGGCGAAGACGTTCGCTTCGGCGTCCGGTCCGCCGGTGTTGGTCGTGCCCGTCGTAATCGCCGCCTCTGTTGATCGAAACCGTGAGCATACGCGGATGCACCGTGAGTCGTCTCTAAGTCTTGTTGGCACTCCGATGTCGCGGTGTTCTCGATCTACCACTGCTCGGCGGCGCCCCCAGCCAGGCCGACGAGCGGTGATGAACTGCTAGGAGTAGTGCTACCGCCGCACAGCACGCTGACGGTCTACGGGACTGACGGCTTCAAGAAGGTCTACAAGGGAGGCGCCACACCGTGGTGGAGATAGAAGTTTGGTACGAGCCCGGCCAGGCCGAGCCACTGTCGTTACGCGAGCCATCCGCGGTGGATGAGCTGCTGGATCGGATGGTCGCCGAGTCGACCGAGGCCGAGCTCGGCGTGATCGCCGAAGTCGCTCGCCGTGACGACGACCGGTGGGCGATTATGCAGATTGGCGTGCGCTCCTCGGCGTTCGGCTTCGTCGGCTACGCGGGGCCGGACGGAAGCGTTATCAGCGCCAGCGGGGCGACGTCGCCGGAACTGGTGGCTTACGACTATCAGAATCACGAACGGGAAATCCCGAGTACCGCCGAAGTGTCCCTGGCAGCAGTTCGCAAGGCACTGCACGAGTTGGTGGCCTCGGATGGCGCCCGGCCGGCCGGAGTGACATGGCAGAACCTGTGACCGGACCGACTCGGCAGGGGTAGTCATACCGACGAGGACAGCACCCGGCCGGCCCGAAAGCGGCCACCACGAAATTCCGCGGACCCGGCACGGCAGGCCCACGAACGCCCTCGTCCGGCCGACGTGGGCCGAGTCGACTGAGGAAGGCTGTTGATCCGACAGGGTGAAGAACGGCCGCGGGCGCGCATTGAGGTGCGCCGGATCGTCTTCCGAGTATGAGCCTGTCCCGAATCGACACCCGACACAGCGAGCCGGACGTCGGCGACCTCGGCGCCCGTCTTGCGGACCTGCGGGACGCGATGTTCCGGGCATCGCGTGCGCGGCACGATCCGGCAGCGCAGAAGATCTTCTTGGAGGCCCTGTTCGCCCACACCGACACGCCGACCTCGTCCTTTACAGCAATCGTCGAAGCCCGTGATCTGCCGAGCTGGCACGTCGGCAGATGACGTCCAGAAAGCTGTCCGGGTGCTGGCCAGCCGGCACACGGTCTCGTGGCGCTGCCCGTGCCCGCGATTGTTCTTGAGCAGCCGCAACGGGAAGCCGACCTGGCTGGTGATCGGGTGCCGTCCGAGGAGATGAGAACGGCCCACGACGGGGATGGTGTCGTGGGCCGTTGACCTTGGTGGCGCTGATCAGCTGGTGGGCTGGCGGACGATCATGCGGCTGGCGTCGATGGCGGACGGGATGATGCCGAGCTGGAGCAGGGTGTCCGGAACGCGCTGCAGGCGGCGGGCGTCGAGCGTGGCGCCGTAGCCGGGGAGCTCCATCAGCGCCGCGGTGGCCTCGGTGACCTTGGCGTACTTCACGACGAGGCGTTCGACGAGGCCGCGGTCGTTGAGCGCGTTGCGGGTGCCCTTGGCGATCGCCCGCTGGAACGCCGCGATCGTCTTGGGGTTGGCCTGCGCCCACTGGGCGGTGGTGGCGTAGCCGGTGAGCGGGAAGTTCTGGGTGCTGCCGGTGCCGCCGACGTCGACGATCGGGATGGCGCCGACGGTGTGGGCGGACTCGGTGACGAACGGCTCCGGCATGTACGCGGCGTCGACCCGGCCCTTCTGCAGCGCGTCGGCCATGTTCGGCAGCGGCACCGGCACCCACTCGACCTTGGACCTGTCGAGGCCGCGGTCGCGCATCACCGACTGCGTCAGGACGTCCGAGGCGGCGTTCTTGCTGGTGATCCCGATCTTCTTGCCGGGCAGATCTTCGACGTGCTTGACCGGCGAGGTCGGGACGGTGACGATCTTGTTGCTCTTCGGCGTGGCCGTGGTGGCGTCGGCGACCAGCCGGAAGTCGGCGACGCCTTCGCTCTGGGCCTTGAACAGCAGCGTCCAGGTGGTCAGGGCGATGTTGGCTTCGCCGGCGATGACCTTCGTCATCGTCTTGTCGCCGGACTGCGCGACGTCGATCTTGACGTTGAGGCCTTCGGCGGCGAAGTAGCTGGCGTCCTGGGCGGCCCAGAGTGGGGCGAGGTCGACCGTGCTGATGATCGACACCGTGAGCCCGGAGGTCTCCAGTGGGCTGCCCGCGACGTCGGCGGGCTTGTCCCCGCCGAGGGCGCTGCAGCTGGAGGTCAGGGCCAGTGCGGCCGCGAGGGTCGTGGTGAGGGCGTTGCGTTTCGCGTTGCGCACGCGTGCGCTCCTTCGAGGGTGGTGGGGAGGGGACGAACCGGGTGTTCAGGCGCGGCTGCGCAACAGGCTGCGGAAGCCCTCGTGGAAGGCGTCGTCGGTGACGACGAGCAGGCGGGTGCGGGTGTGGACGAGCCAGTCCCCGGCGCCGAGCGTCAAATCGGGCTCGGGCTGTCGGGGCTGGCGGATGGTCGCGGTCTCGCCGTGGACGGCGATCGCGGTTCCGGCGCTGAGCACCGCTTGAGCGGTGAGCTGCTCGACCCAGCCGCGGATCACGTCGTCCAACATCTGCGGACCGGCGTTGCGGACGACCTCGACCACCTGCCCGGCCTTGAGATCGTGGATGTCGTCCGCGCGGACGACCCGGTAGAGCTCGATTGCGGGCATCAGCGGACCTCCGGTGAGGTCGGGGCGGCGCGGACGTCGCCGATGGTGGTTCCGGTGACGGCCTGGCCGACGAGGGCGACGACGAGCGCGAACAGCGGCCAGGTCCAGGTGCCGGTGGCGGTTTCGAGCAGGCCGATGCCGAGGGCCAGGACGCCGGCGAGGGTGTAGCCGAGGCCCTGGACGACCGACGACAGCGCGGCGGTGGTGTCGGGGTCGTCGCCGGTGCGATGGCCCAGGTCGACCAGAGCGAGCGCGAGGGCGCCGAGGCCGATGCCGAGCAGCCCAGTCCAGAGCCAGGTGACGGTGGCGGGGCCGATCAGCAGGCCGGTGACGCCAGCGATGCTGGCTCCGGCGAATCCCACGGCCGGCGGGGTGTGCCGGACGCGACGAGCGAGGTACGGGACCGCAAGGGAGACCGGGACGCCCCAGCACCATGACCGCGGCGAAGTGGTACCCGGCCTCGGCTTGGGTGAGTCCGGCGGTGTGCAGGATCGCCGGCAACCGGCCCATCAACAGAAACGTCACCGCAGACAACAGTCCGAAGTGGACGGTCAGGGTGGCGATGGTGCCGCGCGGGGTCAGCGCCCGGGGGCTGACCCACGCAGCTGGCGCCGCCGCTGCTAAGTGGCGGCTTGTGCCCTGCCAGACGAGGAGACCGATCGCGGCCAGCAGCGCCCAGCAGCCGAGCCCGAGCTGCCACGCCACCCCGGTCGGCGTGAGCAGCGCGCCGACCGCGGATCCGGCGCCGAGGCAGGCGGTGTAGCAGGCCGCGGAGCCGGGGGTCGCTGTGCGGACGATGACCGGCAGCAGCGTCCCGAGGACCGCGATGGCGAGGCATGCTGCGGGTGGTGCCGGCGACGATGGCGACGTCGCCGGGCAACGTCCGGGCGATCAGCGAGACGGCGAGGACGCCGAGGGAACAGGCGACGACGGCGCGGATCCCTAACCGGGCCCGCAGCCGCCACGCCGTCGCACCGCCGACCGCGAAGCACCAGGTCGGCAAGGCGACCAGCGTCGCGGCCACGGTCGGCGACAGAGCTGCCGCGGTCTCGAGGTGGGCGAGCAGCGCTCCCATGCTGGTGACGGCGGGCCTCAGATTGAGCGCGAGGACGGCGACCGCGAGGCCGGTGGAGACCGGGCTGTCGATCGCGGCGCGGGAGACGTGGGCGGTGGTCACGCCACACCACCGGAGCCGGCCGCCAGGATGCTGGCCAGCCGCGTCCGGGTTCGGGCACGGCACGGGCCGTGCGCACTCGCGGCACCAGGCACCCATCGGCGAGTGCGCGTTCCACTCGGCGGAGAAGGCGTCAATGAGGGTTCGCAGGGCGCGGGGACCTTCGACAAGGAGGTCGACGAGGGTCGCGTCCGTCGAGGACTGCGACAAGGGTGGCCGTGACCGATAAGGCGGACGCCGGGCCGCACCTCGA
>NZ_JBHSJY010000004.1:0-4039 GCF_042652605.1 Amycolatopsis plumensis
ACGCGCTATCTCAGAGCACCGGACAGTCGAGCGAGGGTGGGTTCACCGGCGGTTCGTAGAGCTCGTTGGCCCTGATGTCCGAGCGCAGAATCGGCAGCAGCACCCCACGCAAGTCGGCGTCGGCGGCAATCTCCGGGTCGACTCCACCGTAGCCGCAAACGATCGACCACAGTTCGTCGTCGTCATGGAGATGCGTTTCCCCTCCACCGGCCAGCCGCGGCGGGGGCGACGCCGAGATAACGAGTTGCACCGGGCGTACTCCGCTGCGCTGCAGTGCGAGCACGGTCTCGTAGGCCACCAAAGCGCCGAAACTGTGCCCGAACAACAGCAGCGGGGCGTGGGGCTCGAGAGTCAGGAGTTCCGCGCTCACGGACGACGCCATCCGCCGGACATCCTCCACGGCGGGTTCGGCGAACCTGTCGCCACGACCCGGGTACTGGGCCACCACCAGTTCGGCCTGGGCGGGCAGCTCGTTCGCGAAGCCGGCATAGCTCGCGGCCGCACCACCGGCGTGCGGAAAGCAGACGAGTCGGATCGCCGGCCGCGGGATGACGTTCGACCACCGTAGCCAACCTCGGTCCCCGTAGGAGTCATGACCTCCACCTAACGCTCAAGCAGACATGCTCAATCAGAGCCTTGCACCTCTGCGGGTGGCCAGGCTTAAATCTTTCGGCTCTCAGTCACCGGTGAAGGAACTACGCAAGACATCCCGGACTCGACGAATCGCCTAGTCACGCTGGCAATTGCTGTCCGCACAAAGGTCCGGCTGAAGGAGACGCAGGTGGGTGCTGGCGAGTTTCTCGATCTCACGGATCCGGCAACGTTTGTTCGGCACGAGCCTCGTGACTACTGGCAGGAGATTCGGTCGCAGCATCCCATCTACTGGCACGACTCCCCCGGCGACCTGCCGGGATTCTGGGTAGTCACCAGGTTCAGCGACATACAGACGGCGTACCGCAACGCCAAATTCCTGAGCTCGGCGCGCGGTACCGTGCTCGACGTACTACTGCACGGCAACGACTCCGCAAGCGGCAAGATGCTCGCCGTCACCGATCGCCCCCGCCACCAGCAGTTGCGGAACCTGATGCTGCGGGCGTTCTCCCCCAAGGTCCTCGGACCGGTGGTCGAGCGGGTCGAGCAACGCACCCGGAGTTTGGTCGCCAGCGTGGTTGATGTGGGCACGTTCGACTTCGCCGCCGAGGTCGCCGAGCACATCCCGATGACGACGATCTGCGATCTCCTGTCAATCCCCGACGGCGACCGTGCCGAGCTGCTCAAGTGGAACAAGCTGGCCCTGTCCGCGGACAGCGAGGAGGTTGACGACCTCGACTCGCTGATCGCCCGCAACGACATCGTTTCCTACTTCATGGATCTCGCCAAGCATCGCCGGGAGAACCCAGGCGACGACGTCATCACCATGATCGCGAGCACGCAGGTCGACGGCGAGCTGCTCAGCGACGAGGAGGTCGCGCTGAACTGCTACAGCCTCATCCTGGGCGGCGATGAATCGTCCCGGATGTCAGCGATCGGAGGGGTCAAAGCGCTGGCCGAGAACCCTGGGCAGTGGGCCGCGCTGCGGGCCGGCGCCGCCTCCCTCGACGACGCGGTCGAGGAGGTGCTGCGCTGGGTCACGCCCGCTATGCACTTTGCCCGGACCGCGCTCATCGACCTGGAGATCGCCGGTCAGAAGATCCGGGCCGGGGACATCGTCACTTTGTGGAACACCTCGGCTAACGACGATGAGACAGTGTTCCCCGATCCGCGAACCTTCGACCTGGCACGCAAGTCCAGCAAGCACCTCACCTTCGGCCACGGGCCCCACTTCTGCGTCGGTGCGTTTCTGGGCCGGGCGGAACTGCGGGCCCTGTTGTCCTCGCTCGCGGGGTCGGTGCGTTCAATCGAGCTAGCTGGCAATCCGTCGCGGATCTACTCGAACTTCCTGTTCGGCTACAGTAGTTTGCCCGTCAACTTTCGGTGAGCGGACCGTCTCAGCCGTCGGTGAGACGGCCCTCTCCACCACTAGCGCCAACTCCGAGATACTGCCGGCCTCGAAGAGTGAGCGTATCGGGATCTTGGTGCCGAGGTCCTGTCGGATCCGGGCGGCCAGCTTCGTCGCCAGCACAGAGTGCCCACCGATCTCGAAGAAGTTCTGATCTGGGGTGACCACCGGCAGGCCCAGGAGCTCGGCGACGATCGCGCACAGAACATCGGCGTACGGCATACCCTCCTGCCAGCTGAGCTGTTCGGCAGGGGGCTTGACGAGGCGCGGTCGCAACGCCTTCCGGTCGATCTTTCCGTTGTGCGTCGTCGGAAGGTGGTCGAGCAGGGTGATTGTCGACGGCACCATGTGATCCGGCAACGTACGGCGGACATGGTGGCGCAGCTCCGGCTCGGTCACTTCTTCCCCCGGCGACGTCGTCACGTACGCGACCACACGGGCGTCTGCCAGTTCTCCTTCCACCGCAGCGACGGCGAGTTTGACCGCGGCGTGACCGGCCAAGGCTGCCTCGACCTCAGCAAGCTCGACCCGGAAGCCACGAACCTTCACCTGTGCATCGGCGCGACCCGAGAAAAGGATCTCTCCATCAGTCCGACGCGAGCCGCGGTCGCCGGAGCGGTACATCCGACTGCCGGGTGCTCCCTGCGGATCGGCAACAAAACGGGTGGCAGTGATGCTCGGACGGTTGAGATAACCGCGGGCTAGCCCGGGCCCGGCCAGGTACAGTTCCCCTTCGGCGCCGTCGGCAACTTCTTGCATACGCTCGTCGAGCACTTGGACGGTCTCGCCGAGCCAGGGCGTCCCGATGGTGATCTCGCCGACAGCCGGATCGACCGGTCCGCTGAGGGTGGAGCCGACAGTCACCTCGGTCGGACCGTAACCGTTGAAGAGCCGTCGACCGGGTGCCCACTTGCGGACCAAGGCCGGCGTACATGTATCGCCCGTCGACATCACCGTGCCGCCTAGCAGAACGCCATCGGCGTCAGTGGCACTCAAGGCCACCGGCGGCAAGGTCGCGTGGGTGATCCGGTGCCTTAGCAGGGTGTCCCGCAACGGGTCTCCCGGCAGGACGTCGTCTGAGGACACCATGACCAGCGCGGCTCCGGACAGAAGTGCAAGGGTGATGTCCCAAAATGCGGCGTCGAAGCTGATCGACGCCCACTGCAGCACCCGGTCACCAGGGCCCGGGCCGATCCGGTGCGCGTGAGTTGCGAGCATATCGCCCGTACCTGCATGAGTCACCGCCACGCCCTTCGGCGTACCGGTGGAGCCTGACGTGTAGATCACGTACATCAAATGGGATGTGTACAACGGAGACAGCCGCTCAGCGTCAGTCAGGTCGCCGGTCGCCTCACCTCGGATGTCCGCCTGCAGTTCAGGGTCGTCTATCACGTAGTCGGCCACCTCGTCACTCAGGCAGCGAATCCGGCTCGACCGGATCACCAGGACGGGGCCCGCGTCGTCGATAACGTGCGCCAGCCGATCATCAGGGTAGTTCGGGTCCAGCGGAAGATACGCGCCGCCGGCCTTCAGCACGGCCAGCAGCACGATGATCAAATCTTCCGAACGCGGTATGGCCACCGCCACCAAGGAATCCGGCCCGACTCCCAGGGCCACCAAGCGCCTGGCCAGCTGGTTCGCGTGGGTGTTCAGCTCGGCGTAACTCAAACAAGTGTCACCGAAGATGACCGCGGGCTGGTCGGGGAAGCGGGCAACAGTCGACTCGAACAACTCCGGAACCGTGGACAAGGTTCAACTCCTTGGATCAGCCGACTCTTGGAAGGGACACCGCCCCTGCTACGGACCCTAGAAGCCCAGGCCGATGACGACCATCGAACTGACAGAGACAGGACAGCGCCGGGCCACGTCAAAACCCCACGGGACTCCTGTCGCGTCTCTGTCAGCACGATTGCCTGACGGCGGCGGATGCCAGATGGTGAAGACCGGTGGCCTGTCGCACCGCTGATCCTCAATTCGATATCTAGTCTGATCGGGAGCCGAGATGCTCGAAGGCTGCGTTTCCTGGCCCGACGAACTCGC
>NZ_JBHSJY010000005.1:0-16923 GCF_042652605.1 Amycolatopsis plumensis
CCATGGCCCTGCGCATCCCCAGCGATGGCGGCACGAAGTCGCTTCGCTCCCTTTTGGACAGACTCGACGAATACGCGCTCAGCGCCGAAGAGCTCTCCGTCCACACGCCCGATCTCGACGACGTCTTCCTCGCCCTGACGGGCCCCGCCACGGAGGTTCCCGCGAAATGAAGTCCCACTCGATGGTGATGCTGCGCCGCAACTTCAAGCACATCGCCCGCAACCCGATGTCGGTGTTCAACGCGATCCTGATGCCGGTCGTGGTCATGCTGATGTTCGTCTACATGTTCGGAGACGCCTTCAGCGTCGGCGTGGATTACGTCGACTACGCGACGCCAGGGCTGATGCTGCTGGCCGTCTGCTACGGGCTGGGAGCCACCGCGACCGCGGTGAACTCCGACATGACCAAGGGCATCATCAACCGGTTCAAGGTCATGGACGTCTCCCGCGGCGCGGTGCTGACCGGGCACGTCGTCGCCAGCGTGCTGACCAACCTGGTCGCCATCGCGCCCTCCTCGGCGTCGCCTTCCTGCTCGGCTTCAGTCCGGCGGCGGGGTTCCTCGACTGGCTCGGCGCGCTCGGCGTCGTCGTGCTGCTCGGGTTCGCGACCGGCTGGCTCACGATCGCGCTGGGCCTGGCGGCGAAAACCCCGGAAACGGCGGGCCTGGCCTCGGTGCCGCTGGTCATGCTGCCGTTCTTCAGCAGCGCGATCGTGCCGGCCGACAAGATGGGTCCGGGCCTCAAGCAGTTCGCGGAGTACCAGCCGTTCACGCCGATCATCGAAACCCTGCGTGGACTGCTCAACGGGACGCCGGCCACCGGCACCCTGCTCGCCGCGCTCGGCTGGTGCGCCGGGATCGCCGTCGTCGGCTACCTGTGGGCCTCGGCCACCTTCAAGAAGCGAGCGTGACCGCGGCCAGCTCCGGCCAGCTCGCCGCCGCCCCTTCCCGCGTCGCCTCGGTGAACCCTCGTCACCGAGGCGACGTCGTGCGGTCTCCTCGATCCGCGCCGCGTCCGGGTGCGACCGGTCCGGCAGGCCGCGGACCCCCGCGCCCGCCCCCAGCAGCCGCGCGGCCTGCTCGTCCTGGCCGGTGCGCAGGGCCAGGTCCGCGAGGCCGACGAGGACTCGCGCGACCGTCAGCGGGTGTCCCGTCTCGGTCGCCGCTTCGAAGGCCGCCGCCCAGTGCACCCGGGATTCGCCGACGTCCTCGGCGAGGTAACCGAGCAGCTCCTGGGCCACCGCGCGGACGATGGCCCGCTCGGCGTCTTCGCCCAGCATCTTCGTCGCCACGTCGAGCTGGCGGCGCGCCTCGACGGTGTCGCCGCGCCAGCGCGCGAGTTCCGCCTTGGCCAGGGCGAGCTCGGCCTGCGCGTTCGGCCAGGCCACCCCCTCCGCGCACCGCTGGGCCTCGGCCAGCGCGGTGGCGCTCGCCTTTTCGTCGCCGAGCAGCCAGTACAGCTGCGCCTGCCGTGACCGCATCCGCACGACGTCCTCGATGGCGCCGACCTCGGTCACCACGTCGATGGCCTGCTCGTAGTACTCGCACGCTTGCGCGAACTCACCGCGGACGGTGATGCGGTCCGCCAGCTCGGTCAGGGCGAACGACGTGCCCCACCGCTCGCCGAGCGCGCGGAACTCGGCGACCGCCGTCTCGAGCAGCGCGTCCGTCTCCCGGTCACCGTGTCCGAACTGGACGCGCATCTTGCCCAGCTGCAGCCGGGCCACCGCGCGCACCCACGGGTCTTCGTCGGCGAGCAGCGGTTCGAACGCCGTCAGCGCCGCGTCCGGTCCGTGCAGCAGGCGCTCCAGCGCGGCGGCGAACCGCAACGTCACCGGTGGGTTCTCGACCTTCAGGCTGACGTCGTACGCCTTGCGGATCCACTCCTCCGCGCGGTACTCGTCGCTCTGCTGCCCGGACGTCACGAACTGGACGACGAACGTGTAGACCAGGCCGCGGATCTCGTCCGGCACCTCGCCGGGCACGGCCGTGGCCGCCATGACCAGCTCGTTGCCCTCCGTCCGGTGCCCCGCGAGCCACCAGTACCAGCCGGCGGTCGCCGCGAGCCGCATGGCTTCGGCTGCTTCGCCCGCCGCGAGAGCTCCGCGCATCGCCGCGGTGATGTTCTCGTGCTCGGCCTCGAGCGTGGCGAGCCATTCGAGCTGCTCGGCGCGGCGCAGGTGCGGCTCCGCCGTCTCGGCGAGTTCGGTGAAGTACGCGAGGTGGGCGCGCCGGGCGACGTCCGTCTCGCCCGCCTCCGCGAGCCGCTGTTCGGCGTACTCCTTGATCGTGCCGAGCATGCGATAGCGCTCGCCGACCACCACGACCAGCGACTTCTCGGTCAACGCGGTCAGCAGCTCCAGGACGTCGTGGTCCCCGCAGACCCGCTCGGCCGCTTCCAGGCTCGCCCCGCCGGAGAACACCGAAAGCCGGCGCAGCACGACGCGTTCGGCGTCGGAGAGCAGCTCCCAGCTCCAGTCGATCACCGCGCGCAGTGTCCGTGCCGGGGGAGCGCGGTCCGGCTGCCGCCGGTCAGCAGGCGGAACCGGTCGTCGAGCCGGTGTGCGAGCTGGTCGAGCGACATCGTGCGCAGGCGGGCGGCGGCGAGCTCGATGGCCAGCGGCATCCCGTCCAGCGCCCGGCAGACGCGGGCCAGCGTGCGGACGTCCACCGTGAGGTCCTTGCGCACCGCGCCGGCCCGGTCCCGCAGCAGCCGGACGGCCGGGGCGGCCTCGATTTCGGCGGGATCGGCGTTTTCCGGCGGCAGGACCAGGGGCGCGACCTGCCACAGCGCCTCGCCGGTGATGCCGAGCGGTTCCCGGCTCGTCGCGAGGATCCGCAGCCGTCGGCACTCCCCGAGCACCCGGTGCGCGAAGGCCGCCGCGGCTTCGATGACGTGCTCGCAGTTGTCGAGGATGAGCAGCATCGAACGCTCGCGCAGGGCGGCGATGACCCGGTCGGTCGGCTCGGCGTCCGGTGCCTCGCCGACGAGCGAGTCCCGCAGCTTGAGCGCGCCGAGCGTCGCCTGGGCGACGTCGTCGCCCGGGCCGATCGCCGCCAGTTCGACCAGCCACGCGCCGTCCGGCAGGTCGCCGAGCAGCGTGCGCGCGGTTTCCGTGGCCTGCCGGGTCTTCCCCGAACCGCCCGGCCCGATCAGGGTGGTGAGCCGGTGTTCGGCGACGAGCTCGCGGACGGCGGTGATATCGGCGTCCTTGCCGACGTAGCTGGTCAGCTCGGCCGCAGGTTCGTCTTCGGGCTCTCCTGCCGCCGTCCCAGCTCGCCACGCAGCAGCGCGACGTGCACTTCGGACAGTTCCGGCGACGGGTCGACGCCGAGGGAGTCAGCCAGGGTTTCCCGGGTGCGCTCGTAGGCCAGCAGCGCCTCGGTGTCGCGGCCGGTCGCGACGAGGGCACGCATCAACGCGGCGACGAGCCGTTCGCGCATCGGGTGCGCGGCGACCAGGTCGGTCAGCTCGGTGACCAGCTCCGCACCGCCGCCGAGCCGGACCTCCGCGTCGAACCGGTCCTCCAAGGCGGCCAGGCGCAGCCCTTCGAGCCGGGTGACCGCCGCCTCGAACGCCGCGCTCTCCGGCAGTTCGACGTCCTGCATGGCCGGACCGCGCCAGAGCGCGAGGGCCTCCCGCAGCCGGTGCGGGTCGGCTTCCTGACGGGCCCGGCCGACGAGGCGTTCGAACCGCACGGCGTCGACGTCGTCGGGCGCCACCACCAGCCGGTAGCCGGTCGGCCGTCCGTCGACCGAACCTTCGGGCAGCGCCTTGCGCAGCCGGGAAACCAGGCGCTGCAAGGCGTTCGGTGCCTCGGCGGGCGGCTGCTCACCCCAGATCCAGTCGACGAGCGTGGCTTTCGGGACGACCTGACCCGGTTCGAGCGCGAGGGCGACCAGCAGCCCGCGCAGGCGGGCGCCCGGCACCTCGGCGAGCGCGCCGTCGTCCGTGCGCACTTCGAAGGGCCCCAGGATCCCGATCTGCACCCGGCCGATCTTGCCACGGGCGATGGTGTCCGAGGCGTGTCAGGCCCGTGTCAGGCCACTCGGCGATCGTCGTCGGCACACCCACGAAAGGACAGCCGATGAGCCAGCACGGACTCCCCATGGACCGCGACGCGGGACCCTTCGACCCGCCGAGCGCGCTCACCCGGCTGCGCGACACTCGTCCGGTCAGCCCGCTGGTGTTCCCCGACGGGCACGAAGGCTGGCTCGTCACCGGCTACGAAGAGGTCCGGCAGATGATGGCCGACACGCGGTTCAGCTCCCGGCTGGACCTCGACGTCATCCACGTGCCGTACGAGACGGGCATGCCCGCCGCCACCGAGCCGTCGCCGCCGATGCCGGGCATGTTCATCGCGATGGACCCGCCGGAGCACAGCAGGCTGCGCCGCAAGCTCACCGGCGCCTTCACCGTCAAGCGGATGAAGCAGCTGGAGGAGCACATCGCCGACGTCGTCGAGCGGCAGCTCGACCACCTCGCACGGCTGGCCCCGCCGGTCGACCTGGTCAAGGAGTTCGCGCTCCCGGTGCCGTCGCTGGTCATCTGCGAGCTGCTCGGCGTGCCCTACGCGGACCGGGACACCTTCCAGGCGAACTCGGCCCAGTTCATGGTCCGGGAGCAGACCCTCGAGGAGAAGATGGGCGCGTACATCGCGCTGAACACCTACCTGTCCGAACTGGTCACGAGCAAGCGCGCCGAGCCCGGCGAGGACATCCTGTCCGACCTGGCCCGCCACGACGACCTGACCGTCGAGGAGCTGACCGGCGCGGCGTTCCTGCTGCTGCTCGCCGGCCACGAGACGACGGCCAACATGCTGTCGCTGGGCACGTTCGCGCTGCTGGAGCACCCCGGCCAGCGCGCCGAGCTGGCCGCCGACGCGGACCTGCTGCCCGGGGCCGTGGAGGAGATGCTGCGCTACCTGTCGGTGGCCGACATCTTCTTCCGCTACGCCACGGAGGACCTCGAGCTCGGCGGCGAGACGATCACGAAGGGCTCGACGGTCGTGGTCTCGCTGCTCGCCGCCAACCACGACCCCCGGCGCTTCGAAAACCCCGACACGCTGGACATCCGCCGCAACGCCCGCGGCTCCTGTCCTTCGGCCACGGCGTCCACCAGTGCCTCGGCCAGCAGCTGGCCCGCATCGAGATGCGCGCCGGCTTCGGTGGGCTGCTGCGCCGGTTCCCGACACTGGCGCTCGCGGTGCCGGCCGAGGAGGTGAAGCTGCGCACGGACATGAACATCTACGGCGTTCACGAGCTGCCGGTCACGTGGACCGCAGGAAGCTGAGCACCGCGTCCCTCCCCGCGTGGCCGCGCTCGCGGTTCTGGATCGAGTGCGACTCGCCCGGCACGATCACCAGCTCGCCGCGCGGGGCCCGGGCCGCTTCCTCGCGCGCCCACTCCAGCGGCGTCGAGAGGTCGCGGTCGCCGTTGAGCAGCAGGACCGGGACGTCCGGCAACGGCCCGGCCGGATTGGCCGCCGGGTGTTCCGCCGGCCACGGCAGGCAGCTCTGGATGAAGCCCTGCTGCGTGGCCACGCCGGTCGTGTACGGCCAGGTCGCCGACTCCGGAGCACGTGGGCGGCCAGCGACAGCAGCGGACGGCGGAGCGCGAGCGGGGTGGCCGCGGAGCCCCACGGGAACCGCCCGTCCGCGCACAGCGTGGCCGCGTGCAGGCCGGCGCTGAACGAGGCCGGGTCGTCGCCGCCGGACTGGTAGGCCTCCAGGAGGCCGTCCAAGCGCGCCGGGGCGCCGGTGCGGGCTTCGTGCAGGGCGCCGATGATGTCGCCCGCCGCCGGGCTCCGGTACGAGGGATCGGCGAATTCGTACGACACCACCGTGTCGAAGATCCGCACGCCGTCCGCGGTGCCGCGGTGGCGGACCACCCACGCCAGGTCCTCGGCCGGGTCGTAGCCGCAGGCCGGGGCCACCGCGCACGCCGCGCGCAGCACGCGTGCCTCGGCCGTCATGCCCGTCAGGTACAGCGACGCCGACGCGGAAGCGTGGTGCGGCAGCACCGAATCGAGGATCACCTTGCTGACGTGGTGCGGGTGGGCGATCGCGTACCGCGCCGCCGTGAACGAGCCGTACGAGACGCCGTCGACGACCAGCTTCGGCACGCCGAGGGCCTGCCGGAGCTGGTCGAAGTCCGCCACGCTCTGGTCGGTCGAGTACAGCGGGGCCGTGTCGCCGAGGATGCGCGCGCACTCCTGCACCGCGCCCGCCGACGGCGTCGCGATGTCCGAACTGCCCATCTCCGCCTGCAGACCGGGGCACCGCAGCGCGCCCGACGGCCCGGTGCCGCGCTGGTCGAGCATGACGATCCGGTAGTCCTGCGCGACTTCCGGCAGCCGCTGCCTGGCGATCCGCGTGATCGTCCCGACGCCGCCCTGGCCCGGGCCACCGGTGAGGAACAGCAGCACGCCCTTGGGCGCGTTGACGTTGTCGGCGGTCGCCACGGGAAGGTCGAGCGTGCCCGGCACGCGGCCGGTGTGGTCGAGCGGGACGGTCAGGGTCGAGCAAGTGAAGCCCGGCTGTCCCGGGCACGGGTGCGGATCCGCCAGCTCCGGTCGTCCCCCAGGACGCGCGTCGGCCGGGCCGCACCCCCGAGTGCGGCGGTCAGCGCCAGGACCAGCCCGGCGGTCAGCATCTTCGAGCGCATGCCTGCATCATGCGCACACCGGCGCGGAAACCGCATACCTCCGAAAGGGCGGCCGTCAGGGCCAGAGGCGCTCGCGGACCCAGCCGCCGCCCGACTTCCGGTAGCGCAGCCGCACGTGCCGCCGGTCGTGGCTGGCCTGCCAGAACTCGACTTCGTCCGGGTCCACGAGGTACCGCGTCCAGGTTTCCGGGGCCACGTCCGGGTTCTCCTCGACCCAGCGCTGCGCTTCCGCGGCCGCCGCCTCGAGGTCCGCCGGATCGTGCAGCACCTGCGACTGGTGCCCGATGAACGCTTCGACGCGGGACGCCGGCGGCCGGGCGAGGAAGTCCGCCGCCGACACCTCGGGCGTGGCCGGGGAGACCGGGCCGCGCAGCCGGACCTGCCGGCCGCGGCCGGGCCAGAAGAACGTCAGCGCCGCGCGCGGGTCCTTGCGCAGCTGCAGGCCCTTCGGGCTTTCCGCGCTGGTCGCGACCGCCCAGCCATCGGGGCCGACGTCCTTGAGGATCACCACACGCGCGTCGGGCGCGCCATCGGCATCCACTGTGGACAGCGTGACGGCGTGCGGCGCCAGCACGTGCTCACCGGCTTCGGTCAGCCACTCGAGGAACAGCGCCTGCGGGTCCGGTGGCGCCGTTTCCGGCGTGAATCCGGGAAGCTCTTCGGGGAACGAGGGCCAGCCGCGCAATTGCACCATGTCAGTAACCGTACGGACCCTGGTGGGGTGCGTGCCCGGGCGGTGGGTAGACCGGCGGCTGCGGCCGGCCGGGCCGGCGTACGGCGGGGGCGGGACCTGCGGCGCCGGCGCGGGCATCGGGTGCTGCGGTTGCTGTTGCGCCTGCTGCCACTGGACCTGCTGGTAGACCTCGGCGGGCTGCGGGAAGCAGTACGTCAGCTTGGCGTTGACCGAGCCCTGCATCGCCGCGCCCCAGAGCTTGCCGCCGACGAACGCGTACAGCTGCCCCGCCGAGAGGTCCACCGCGACCATCCGCGTCTCGCCGCCGAACTGGTTGCCCGACTTCGCCGACGCGGCCTGCGCGGCGTCGGGGTACACGCGGCTGCCGACGAGCCCGGCGATCACGACCGAGCCCGCCGTCCAGCCCATGGTGCCGGTCAGGTTCGCGCGGGCGTGCTGGGTGGCGCGGCCGGTGAAGTCGTACAGCGCCGCCGCGCTGACCTCCGGGACGGCGGCGGCGATCACGCAGTAGTTCATCGTCGTGAGCAGGACCTGCTCGGTGAACAGCCCGACGACGGCCGTGGCGGGGCCGATCTGCACGGTATGCAGCCGCCCGCCGGCCCGCTGGACGCGCTCGGCCATCGCGCCGAGGTACTGCTCCGGGGTGAGCACGTCGCCATCGTCGCACGCCCGGTGGTCACGCCGCCGTCAGCCAGCGGTTTTCACACATGCTTCGTGGTTGACTGTCCGCGCTATGCGACGACTCGTACTTCTCGCGCCCGCCGTGGTCCTGCTGGCCGGCTGCAGCGCCACCATCGTGACCGGCACCGCGGCGCCCAGCCCGCCGTCCGCGTCCACCGCAGCAGGCGCCGGCAGCCTGCCCCCGGACCCCCAGCCGGGCGCGACGGAGGACTGCCCGTACCTCGGCAGCGAGTTCGTGGCCGAGTCGAACGGCCAGCACGTGTCGAAGGTGCGCGTGTCCGCCGACCAGCCGCACCCGGCGTGCTTCTTCTATCGCCCGGACGGGAAGATCCAGCTCACCGTCCGTGTGTACGTAGGCGACGCGAAAACGGCGACGGCGCTGGTCAACAAGGCGGCGCCGCTCGACTCGTCCAATCCGGCGAGCGACCCTTCCGGCTGGAAGGGGGGCTATTTGTCGTCCGACGACGGGGCCGTCTACGCGGTCGCCAAGGGGTCCGTGGCGGTCATCGCGTCGACGAACCAGAAGCAGAGCGTCAAGGCACGCACAGTGGTCAAGAAGGCTATCGCTGCCCTGAAGCTCTAGGTAGCGACCTCCACACGGGTGAGTGATGTTGATCTTGTATTACCCTGTGCGTCACGCGCAGGCTTCGTGGACTCGCGCACCGCAGCCACCGGGGACCCCCACCCCGGGGCGGGGCACCAACTCTGCAAGGACAAAGGACAAGATTCGTGGCTGACACCCTCAAGGAAATCCTGCTCGACTCCAGCCGTCGCCCGGCTGTCGTTTCCGACTTCGAGACCCTCGTGGACGCCGAGGTCTCGGACAAGGGCGGCGTTTCGGGTGCCGTCGTGAAGACCGGCTTCGCCGCGGTCAAGAAGATCAAGCCGGGCATCATCCCCTCGGCCGTCGACACGCTGCTGCCGGACTTCGCCTCCGCGCTCGAGCCGTTCTACGGCGACTACCGGGCCAAGGGCGGCAACGACTTCGGCGCCTACCTGTCCAGCCGCTCGGACGAGGCTTCCGACGCGCTGCTGAGCGTCACCGACTCGCGCGCGGAGAAGAGCAGCCGCGACAGCATCAAGAAGGTCTACTCGAAGCTGCGCCCGAACGGCAAGAAGAACGTCGAGGAGGCGCTGCCGCGTCTGGGCCAGCTGATCGACAAGCACGCCGCTGCCGTCTGATCGGTTTTTCAAGCACGACTGAAGAGGCCCCCGGCTGCACCCCCGGGGGCCTCTTCGCGTCTTGTTCAGTTCTTCTTCTCGGCGGGCGCCGCGGACGGTGCCTTGCCGTTCGCCTGCGCGCTCGGCTTCGCCGCTTCGGCGGGCTTCGGCGCGGGCGGGGTGGCCTTCGGCGGCGCGGGCGCGACCGGCGGCTCCTGCTTCGAGCGGAGGGCGTAGGCAGCACCGGCGCCGACCACGACCAGGCCCAGCAGCCACGGCCACTTGCGACGGCTGCGGGTGCCCTTGGCGGCCGACTTGGCCTCGGACAGAGCGGCGTAGAAGTCCTTCTTCGCCGCCTTGAAGTCCTTCTTGCCGCGGCGCTTCGACTCGCCGGCCGCCTTCGCGGCCTTGATGGCGGCCTTCTTCGCCTTGCGACCCGGCTTGCGCAGCTCGGACAGGCGCGCGAGCGCCTCCTGGCGAGCGGCCTTCGAGCTCTTCTTGAGCTCCTTGCGGGTCAGTTCCGTCTTCTTCGCGAGCTTCTTCTGCGCGCGCCGCCCCTGCTTGACACCCTCGGTGACGAGTTTGTCGGCGGTCTCGACGGCCTGGGCTGTCGCCCGGGACATGGGCTTCACCTCATCATTCGTTTTGACACTGCTCTGTTACCCGTAACCTATCGTGCCCCTTTTTCGCTCCGCCCGCCCGCAGATGGCACGATGGCTTGCGTGAAAGCTACGCTGCACACCAACCAGGGTGACATCCACCTGAACCTGTTCCCGGACCACGCGCCCAAGACCGTGGCGAACTTCGTGGGGCTCGCGGAGGGCACCAAGGAGTACACCCAGCCCAACGCGGCGGGGACGAACTCCGGGCCCTTCTACGACGGGTCGATCTTCCACCGGGTCATCGACGGCTTCATGCTGCAGGGCGGCGACCCGACCGGCACCGGTCGCGGCGGCCCCGGCTACAAGTTCGGCGACGAGTTCCACCCGGAGCTGCAGTTCAGCAAGCCGTACCTGCTGGCCATGGCCAACGCCGGGCCCGGCACGAACGGCTCGCAGTTCTTCATCACCGTGGCGCCGACCACCCACCTCAACTTCCGGCACACGATCTTCGGCGAGGTGGCCGACCAGGAGTCGCGCAACGTCGTCGACGCGATCGCCCGGACGTCGACCGGCCCGGCGGACCGCCCGCTGACCGACATCGTCATCGAGAAGGTCAGCGTCGAGCACTGACGGCTTCCTCGCGTGGGTTTCGGTAGGTTGGTCTCATCGTGAACCAACCGCCGAACCCCGCCGCCGAACAAGCCGCGCTGCCCGGGTGCTGGTGGCACCCGAACCGCCCGACCGGACTGAGCTGTTCCCGGTGCGGGCGTCCGGCGTGCCCGGATTGCCTCCGCGAAGCCCCGGTCGGCTTCCAGTGCACCGACTGCGTGCACACAGGCGGCCAGGAGCAGCGCCGTCAGCACCGCGGCTACCAGGACGCCGGGTTCGGCCAGCGCACCGTCTTCGGCGCGCGGCTCTCGCAGTCGGTGCTCGTGACCCAGGTCATCCTCGCGGTGAACGTCCTGGTCTTCGTGGCCACGGTGGTCCAGGCGAAGAGCCTCGACCGCAACGATCTGTCGTCGCTCCTCCAGTACGGCGCCCTCTACGGCAACGCGACCATGGGCCACGGCGAGTGGTGGCGCGTCCTGACCAACGGGTTCCTTCACTACGGGCCGATCCACCTCGCGGTCAACATGTTCTCGCTGTGGATGATGGGCCGGTCGCTGGAACAGGTCTGCGGGCGAGGCCGCTACCTCGCGCTCTACTTCGTCTCCATGCTCGGCGCGTCCACGGCGGTGCTGCTGTTCGACGACCCCACCGGCCTCCCGGGCACGGCAGGCGCGTCCGGGGCGCTGTTCGGCCTGATGGGCGCGTACGGGGTCACGGTGCTGAAGCTGCGCCTGAACCCCACCGGTCTGATCATCACGCTCGCGCTGAACGCGTTCATCACCTTCGGCATTGCGAACATCTCGATCTTCGGGCACGTCGGCGGGCTGGTGACCGGCGCGCTGGTCACCGTGGCGCTGCTCTACGCGCCGCAGGTCAAGCAGGCGCGGTGGCAGGCGATCGGCATCGGGATCATCGTCGTCGCACTGCTCGGCCTGCTGGCCTACCGCGGCGCGCAGGCCGTTCCCACGCCGAACTGCGATTTCCTCCAGTACCGGGAGGGGCTCTACTACACCTGCCGCTAACTGCGCAGCGTGCTGAGGACGTCCAGGACGTCCCGCGGGTCCTCGCCGAGATCGAGCCACCCGAAGACGTACAGCTGCTCGTCGTGCTCGATCTCCAGCGTGACGCCGTCGCGCCCCATCCGGCGGGTGGTGCGGAGCCGGGTGCGCGTCTGCGCCCACGGCAGCCGGTGCGTGCCGCCTAGCGTCCGGGCCACCAGGCCCTCGGCGTCGGCGGCGAGCCGCGGCCGGACGATCGTGGCGTGCGCGGCGAACGCGCCGACGGCGACGGCCGCCAGCGCGAACAGCACGAGGCCACCGCGGTCGCCGGTCAGCGCGTCGGTCACCACGCCGGCCAGCAGCAACGCGGTGACCGCCCAGGCCGATACCACAACGGCCTGACGAGGGGCCCAGGAGGTGGGGTAGTTATCCACAGGGGTTATCCACACTGGGGATGAGTCACACCGCTGTAATTCGACGTCAAGCCGCTGAACGGAGTAATAATCAGCGCCAGCGCATGGTCATGAGCAGACCCGCGATCATCAGCGCGAACCCACCGGCGAAGTTCCAGTTGCCCAGGTCGGCCATCCAGGAGATCTTGTCCCCGGCGATGTAGTTGACCAGCAGCCACACCAGGCCGAGCAGCATCAGCCCGAACATGGGGATCTTCCAGGCCAGACCGGTCGGGCCGGCGGCCCGCACCTTCACCGGCGTGCGCCGGTCGGCGGGCGGGGTGTACGCGGTCTTCTTGCGGACCTTGGACTTGGGCATCGTGTGTTCCTCGCGGTGCTCTTCGGGCTCGTCTGGTGGCGATGTCCCGCTGAGGGTGCGCAACCAGCGCCACGTGCACACGTTAACGTAAACGACCGCAGGAAAGCAGCGGCCAGGAGTGGTCGGATTTCCCGGACCGTGACAACGGGGTCACCCAGGGTTCGACGCGGCTTGAGAGGAGCTTGCGTGGCTACGCGCGAAGGACCGGACGACGACCGGCGCAGACACCCCGGACAGCCCATGCCCCAGCGCCGTCCCGCGACGCCCCCGCGCGGCCAGGTGCCGCCCCGCCCGCCCCAGCGCGGCCCCCAGGGGCAGCCACCCCGGCGTCCGCAGGGCCCGCCGCCCCGCCGCTACACCAGCCCGCCCCCGCCACCCGGCGCGAACGAGGAGACCGTCGTCTTCGCCCCGGTCGGCAAGGGCGGCACCGCGACCGAGGAGAAGCCCGCCCCGGTCCCGCTCGGCAAGGGCGGCGTCGCGATCCGGACGGTCGGCGAGGTCCTCATCACGCTGGGCCTGGTCGTGCTGCTGTTCATGGTCTACGAGCTGTACGTGACCGACCTGTTCTCGGCGGGCAAGCAGTCCGAGGCGAGCGACCAGCTCGACGGCGAGTGGGCGCACGACCGCACGCTGCACCCCGAGCTGGTCGACGGCAAGGCGTTCGCCCGCATCCACATCCCCAGCTTCGGTGTCGACTACAACTTCACCATCCAGGAAGGCACCGACGACGCCGCCCTCGAGGTCGGCCCCGGCCACTACAAGGGCACGTCGCTGCCCGGCGAGCCCGGCAACTTCGCCGTGGCCGGCCACCGCGTCGGCAAGGGTGCCCCGTTCAACGACCTGGACAACCTCTCCTCCTGTGACCAGATCGTGATCGAGACCTCCGCCGACTTCTACATCTACAAGGTCCTGCCCTACGACGACGAGGTGAAGGACTGGGCCGGCGGCAAGGGCGCGGACCCGAAGTGCAAGGGCGTCTCGACCCTGCGCGACCCGAACGCCGAGGACGGCGGCGCCTACAGCGAGACCTTCGGCCGCAAGGTCGTGCTGCCCAGCCAGGGCACCGCGGTGAACCCGGTCCCGTACAAGAGCGCCGACGTGCTGCCCAAGGCCCAGCAGGCCGCGCTGCTCACGCTGACCACCTGCCACCCGCAGTTCTCCGCCAAGGAGCGGCTCATCATCACGTCGGTGCTGACCCAGCAGGTGCCGAAGGACCAGGTCAAGGACTACGGCGACCTGCTCTCGAAGATCGGGGAGGCCTGATGTACGCGTGGATCTGGCGGAAGCTGCCGGGCCCGTTCGCGGCGAAGCTGACGATCGCGGTGGTGCTGGCGCTCGGCGTGATCGCGCTGCTGATGTTCGTGGTGTTCCCGTGGCTGGAGCCGCGGCTGTGGTTCAACGAGGTCGCGGTCAACTGAAGACACGGGGGAAGCACCGCCACAACCCACCGCCGGAAGACCCGTGGAACGAGATCGGGCCGCGGCTGTGGATGGGCGGGCACGTCCGGATGGGCGCCGCGGGCGAGCAGATCGCCGAGGCCGAGCGGTTCGCCGTGCTCGCGGCCGAGGCGGTCCGCGCCGGGCGGCTGACGCTCGTGCGCTGCCACACCGGGCTCAACCGGTCCGGCCTGGTCGGCGCGCAGGCGCTCGTCGAACTCGGGCTTGGCGTACCGGCGGCCATCGACCGCGTCCGGCAGCGGCGCTCGCCGCGGGCGCTGCACAACCGGCTCTTCGTGCAGTACCTTGAGAGCGGCCTGCCGACGGCCCGGCTGCTGGCGGAGCTCGATTCTTGAGGTTCGGCGTCTTCCTGGTCAGCGGCCGCTTCCCCGGCCAGGCGGACGGCGACGTCCTCCGCCGGTCGGTTCGCGCGGCCGAACTGGCCGAAGAAGCCGGCTTCGACGACGTCTGGTTCGCCGAGCACCACTTCATGCCCTACGGCGTCTGCCCGTCCGCGATCACCCTCGCCGCGCACGTGCTCGGGCGGACCTCGCGGATCGGGGTCGGGACCGCGGTCAGCGTCCTGTCGACCACGCACCCGGTCGCGCTGGCCGAGCAGTGGGCGATGCTCGACGCCGTTTCCGGCGGTCGGCTGCGGCTCGGCCTCGGCCGCGGGGGCCCGTGGCAGGACCTCGAGGTCTTCGGCACCGGGCTCGACCGGTACGAGACCGGCTTCGAAGAGGCCCTCGACGTCTTCCTGCGCGCCACCACCGCCGCGTCGGCGCCCAAGGGCGGCACTTCGCCTTCCGGGAGGTGCCCGTGGTGCCGGCGCCGGAACGCCGGGCGGACGTCGTCGTCGCGTGCGGGGGACCGGCGTCGGCCGCGGTCCGGCAGGCCGCCGAACGGGACCTGCCGCTGCTGCTCGGCCTGCACGCCGATGACGAGGAAAAAGCCGGCACGGTCGCCGCCTACGGAAAGCCCGCGAACCACATCTCGACCGTGCTCTGCCAGGTGGGTGACGCCGAGGTGGTGCGGAACGCGCTGCCCGGCTGGCTCGCGGACGGCCTCGCCGCGCACGTCACCGTCGACGGGAGACCGGGGCCGTCCCGCGATCCGGGGAGTACGCCGAACGGCTCTGCGCCATCCACCCGGTCGGCGACGCGGCGCACTGCGTCCGGACGCTGGAAACGAGCCTCCGGCGCACCGGCGTCTCCCACGTGCTGATGCTCGTGGAAGCGTCGGGTACGCCGGAGGGCACGTTCGCGAACATCACGCGGATCGGCACCGAGGTGCTGCCCGCGCTGCGGGCTAGCAGTCCCGCAGTTCCGGGCTCTGGTTGAGCAGCTGGCCGCGCGGCGAGACGAACGCGCGGTAGCGATCACCGTCCACTTCGGACTTCTTGAACACGGCGACCCGGTGGCAGTTCTGGAAGGCCAGCTTGACGCCGAAGTGGCGTTCGAGGCCGCCGCGGATCGCGTCCGAGGCCAGTGCCCGCAGCAGCTGCCCGCGGGCGGCCTCGCTCGGCGGCGGCGTCTCGTTGTCGGCGAAGCCGTCCGCCGCGCCCTCGGCGTCGGCGATGACGCCGGTGATGACCTCCCAGGCGTACGGCAGGGATTCCTTGACGCAGGTGACGAACTCGGCGTCGGTGACCTCCCCGCGCTCGGCCTTCTCCAGCAACGCGGGTGACACGTCCAGGGACATCGAACCTCCAGTTTGAGCAGGGCCACCTTCTTGGCTACCGGCCGGGTGGCCCCGCCACAAGAGAAAACGATGATCATCACCACTTTGGCGGAAGGCCCGGTCACTCCCACCGGAAGAGCTTCGCCGCCAGCGCCGTCCCGAGCACCGCGAAGGCGGCGAGCGCGGCGAGCTGCAGCGGCTGGACGCCGGCCCCGACCCAGGCGTCCTGCAGCGCCTGGGAGCCGGCGGCAGGTAGTCGCCAATCCGGCGCAGGACCTCGGGCAGGAGCGGCCGCGGCAGGTAGACGCCGCCGAAGAACATGATCGGGAGGAAGGCGACCATCGCGACTCCGGTGGCGGCCTTCGACGTGCGGGCGACCGCGGCCGCGATCAGGCCCAGCGCGAACGTCGCGACCACCCCGAGCACCAGCGTCAGCGCGAACGACAGCGGGTGCTTCGGCAGCGGGACGTCGTAGACGGCGTTGCCCAGCCCCAGCACGAGCGCGATCCCCGCCAGCGAGACCGTGACGTGGATGAGCAGCTGCGCGCCCAGCAGGTTGGCCGGGTGCACCGGAGTGGTGGCCAGCCGGCGCAGCACGCCCTGTTCGCGGTAGGTGGCGACGGCGGCCGGGATCGACTGCAGCGCGAGCATCGCGAGGCTGATGACGATCAGCGACGGCACCCAGGCGTCGATGAACCGGTACCCGCCCGCCTTTTCGCTCGGCTCGGTCATGCCCGGGATCGCGCCGATCGCGAGCAGCAGGATCGACGGCAACAGGATGCCGGCGACCGCCATGAACGGCGACCGGAGGAAGAGCTTCGTTTCGGTGGCGGTGATCTTGGCGAAGGCGGTGGTCATCGGGCGCTCCTGGTCAGCGAGACGAACGCGTCGTCCAAAGTGGAGGCTCCGGCCGCGGCGCGGAGCTCGGTCGGGGTGCCGGTGGCGACCACGCGCCCGGCGTCGAAGATCGCGACGCGGTCGCAGAGCCGTTCGGCTTCGTCCATGAAGTGGGTGACGAGCAGGACCGTGACGCCGGTGGCGCGGACACCTTCGACGAGCCGCCAGGTCTCGCGGCGGGCGTGCGGGTCGAGCCCGGTGGTCAGCTCGTCCAGTATCGCCAGCTCCGGCTGCCCCACCGCTGAGCCCGGCCCACAGCCCGATCGCCCGCACCCGATCGGCCGGCACCGGTGGGCGGCGGCCAGGAGGGCCAGCGAGGCCGGGCTCAACGCGGCCGCCCCGACGCCCTGCAGCACCCGGCCGGCCACCAGCCAGCCCAGCGACGGCGCGGCCGAGCACACCGCCGAGGCGGCGGTGAACACCGCGACCCCGGCGAGGAACACCCGCTTCCGGCCGAAGCGGTCGGCGAAGACACCGCCGGAGAGCAGCAGCATCGCGACCAGCAGCACGTAGGCGTCGACGATCCACTGCAGGCCGCTCAGCCCCGTGCCGAGCCGCCACTGCATGTCGGGCAGGGCCGCGCCGACGATCGTGCTGTCGAGCAGCACCATGAACTGGCCGAGGCCGGTCACCGCGAGCAGGGCCGCCCGTCCGTGCGCACTTCCCGTCTGCACTGTTCGATCCCCCCAGAGGTCCGCTGTTCGCCGCAGAATAGTTCGACAATCCCGAA
>NZ_JBHSJY010000006.1:0-17185 GCF_042652605.1 Amycolatopsis plumensis
AGGCCTGCCTTCTTCGGAGTACCGAGCTGCGGCCATCACAGGCCACCGTTAACGTTGCGCGCAGCTCGCCCGAGCCGGTTTCCTCTCCCGACGCCGCGTCCCGGGTGCGGTACGCCACCCGGCGACCTTCGCGCCGTCGTCGTACACCAAATTCGTGGCTTCAGTGTTCATCCTGAGCGTGAAATGCGGCTCTTGCTGCGCGGCGTCCACCAGGAAGTTCAGGAGGTCCCACTGCGGAACCATGGCCACGTAATCGTAGGGTGGCTTGAGGCGGTCGAAGTCTGTGAGCGTCACCTCTCCGCGGTCCGTGGGGAGTTTGAAATTGCCGAGCTTGCTTTGGGGGAGTGCCCGGAATCCCTCGCCCAGCCCGAGCTCATCCAGGAGCCGGATGGTAGAGGCATGGACGGTGTCGCCACGGAAATCGCGCAGGAAGTCGGCGTGCTTTTCGAGGACGGTGACGTCGACGCCAGCCCGCGCCAGCAAGAGTCCGAGCATCACCCCGGCCGGCCCTCCGCCCGCGATGACGCACGTGGTGCTTTCAAGCTGGTCCATGGCCACTCCCAGAGGGTGCAACTAATTCATGCAGCTAATTCATGCAGCTAATTCAACAAGCGTTGAATTAAGTGTGCACCCGGCGTTGTGGGTGTGTCTAGGGCCGACGCTCGCTCACGTATCGAGCCGAAATGACGGATCCTCCTGCACATATGCATGCGTCTGAGATTGTGTAGCTTAGCCGGCGGCGGTCAGGAACGACTTGAGCAACGGGCCGCTCGTGGTCGCCCCGAGACCGCCGTCTTCCACGAACACTGCCACTGCCAGATCGCCGTGCACTGCAACGATCCAAGCATGTGTCTTGGGCGGGTTGTCGTTTCCGAACTCGGCCGTCCCGGTCTTCGCACCCACCGGCGCGCCCGGCACCGACGCGAGGAAACCAGCATGACCGGAAGTCACCACGGCACGCATCATGTCGCCAGCGCGGCCGCCTCCGCAGGGGTGACTGGCTTGTCGGAAGCGGCAGGCGCGGGGCTGCCGACGCGGTCGGGGACGACGACGGCGAGCCCGACGGCGAGGGAGTGGCACCTGTGGAGGGTGAGACTGAGCCGGGGTTCAGGACGAGTTGTGGCGACACCGGCGCGCCGTGGCCCACGGAAGCTGCCATGACCGCAGCAGCAAGCGGGGAGAGCAGCACTTTGCCTTGGCCAATCATGGAGGCTGCGTGCTCCGTGCCGTCCGCGTTTCCGGGGACTGAGCCCAGGAAGGCATCGGCCCCCAGCTTCGGTGCTTGGACCGCGAGCCCCAGGGAAGTTGCCGCGGATTCGAGCTGGGCTTGGCTGACCTTGTCCCGTGCGCTGATGAATGCCGTGTTGCACGAATGGCAAAAGCATCCCGCAGGGCGATAGAGCCCAAGGAAGTCACCGGATAGCCCTCGGCGTTCTTGAATGTCCGGCCATCCACCGAAATTGTCGGCGTGCATTCAACCGTCGAATCCGGCGTCATTCCATTGCGGATCATCGCTAGGGAATCGACGATCTTGAACGTGGATCCTGGGGCATATTGCCCGAGCATTGCCGTGTTGTAGCCGTTGCTTCCGGGGCCGAAGCCGCAGCCAGAACCGCGCCGGTGGAGGGTCGGAGCGCCACAATAGCCGAAGCGGGACCAACGCCCGTCAAAGTATCCTCGGCAAGTTGCTGCAGGCGAGGATCCAGTGTGGTTTTGAGCGGATCGCCGGGCTTCGCATTAACGGCGAAAAGCACTCTACGGGGATCGGGCTTCGCGCCTTGATCTGCTCATCCGTCATGCCTTGCGGCCGCGTCTTGATGGAAACCCCATCCTGGCCGCGGAGTTGGGCATCGTATTGTTCCTGCAGACCACCGGTTCCGACTGTGTCTCCCTGTTTGAGGGCACCTCCGGCCTTTTGGATCTGCTCGGCGCTTGCCTCGGCTGCGGTGCCCAATAGTGCGCGAGCGAAGGTTCGCGTCGGCGCCAAAGGCAGGAAATCTGGAATGCCGCGGGCGCCGGGGATGGACGAAATTTGCTCGTCTGTGATCGACCGGCCCTCCTGCCGCAGGGTGATGGCACTGACGAAGGCCTGCGGGCCGGCCGCCTGGACCTGCTTCACGTACACGGCTTCGTCCACGCCGACCAGTTGCGCGAGCTTCGCCGCCGAAGCCGCAGGATCCGCCGATCCGATCGTGGTCTTGTCGATGCCCACCTGAACCACCGGACGGTAGCTGACCAATTTGGCATCCCCGGCGCCCAGGACATCAGCCCTGGCCGGCGTAGTGACGGTCTTGTCGAGAACCTCCCCGTCCTTCAGATCCGGCTCCAAGAGTGCCGGAGTCCACTGGACGGCCCATTTGTCACCCGACTTCTTGAGCGTCGCCTGGGAGGTGTACTTCCACTCCGTGGTTCCGACTTTCCACGTGTAGTTGAGCGGGACCGAGGCTTTGTCGCCGTCGAGCTTTACTCCCCGCTTTCAACGGAAGGCTTGGCGGGGTCGAGGACCGCGAAACACCGCCTTGAGCTGCTCATTTGCGGACGCGGCATCTTTGCCGTCAAGAGAGAGTGATCCGACGTCGAGCGCCGCCAAAGGACGAGGCGAGTTGTTGGCCGCGCCCTCCGCCCCGGAACGGCCGTCGTCGCAAGCGGACAGCGAGCCAGCAATCATCAGGGCGGCAAACCCCAGGACAAGATTCTTCGTTTTCCCCATTTGCGCCATTATGCCTTCTATGCTTGGCGCTCTTGATTCATGGCGCGGTACGTTGCGCTTTTGTGATGGACCACCTGGGTGCCCCTTGCCCAACTAACTCGCAATTGTTGTCGCTTAGAGCGCCCATAACGTCAACAACTGCGAGTTAGTTGGGTCTAAACGGGCTATTGGTTCCGGATGATCCTGCGCTGCGTCGCCACCGCGATGGCCGCCGTCCGGTTGTCCACGCCCAGCTTGGCGTAGATGTGTACCAAGTGCGTCTTCACGGTGGCCTCGGAAATGAAGAGTTGCCTCGCCATCGCGCGGTTGCTCATCCCGGTGGCAAGAAGCTCTACAAGTTGGACTTCCCGCGTACTCAGCGCGGGCACCGGATTGCGGATACGGCCCATGAGCCGCGCGGCAACTCAGGCGCGAGTGCTGTCCGGCCGGCCGCTGCACTCACCACGGCCTGCCGGATCTGCTCGGGCGGCGCATCCTTGAGCATGTATCCGCTCGCACCGGCCTCCACCGCGGCGAGTATGTCGGCGTCGTTGTCGTACGTGGTCAGGATCAGGACCGGCGGTGGGGGAGTCCCGGCAACACCTGCCTTGATCTTGGCGGTGGCAGTGACGCCGTCATCCCCGAGCCCATTTGCAAATCCATGAGAACCACGTCCACGGGCTCGCCGAGGGCATGGAGCTTTGACAGCTCTGCCAAGGCAGCATCGCCGTCGGACGCTTCCGCCACCACTCGGACTCCCTCGAAGTCGGCAAGCATTGCCCGGAGCCCCGCGCGGACCACGGGATGATCATCAACCAACAAGACCCTGATGTTGTTGGTCATGGGGACGCCTCCAGGCCAGGTTGCCAGTACCCAGCGGCAGCCGGACTGCCACGACGGTCCCCTCCCCGCGAGCCGACTCGACGTCGAGCGTTCCATTAAGGGCCGCAAGCCGCTCACGCAGGCTTTTGAGCCCGACGCCGGTCCCGTCACCCCGTGTTGCCGCGGCGGCCGCGGCGGGTGGGATCGAAGCCTACGCCGTCGTCGAACACATCCATGGTCACCTCGGTGTCCAGGAAGGACAGGGTGACGACGGCGGTGCTCGCGTGGGCATGCGCCCACACGTTCGCAAGGGAAGACTGAGCTGCGCGCAACAAGGTGGTCTGGTAGGGGTTCGGCAGCGGCATTGGAGTGCCCTGGAGCTCGAAGCGACACCGCAGCGTGGCCCCGCGCGCGGCTGCTTCGGCCTCGGTTTTCGTGCAGAGGCGTCGCAGGGTGTCGGCCAGCCGGCTTCCGCCAGCTCGGGGGATCCCAGTCCACGGACAAAGTTCCGGGCCTCCGCAGGTTGCTCTCTGCGGTCTCGCGGACGGTTTTGAGGCGATCATGGGCCGTGACGCTGTCTCCTGCGTCGAGGGCTTTCTCCGCCGAACGGCCCATCAGGACGATGCTCGAGAATCCCATGCGCCAGGGTGTCGTGGATTTCGCGGGCGAGCCTTTCCCGCTCAGCCAGCACACCGGCGTCGTGCTGGCTGAGTGCCAGCTCGGCTCGGGTGCGGCGCAATTCCTCAGCGGCAAGGCGCTGATTCTCTGCCTCGATGTAGAGCGCCCGATATGCCAGGCGGTGACAACAGCGAAGGCGGCCCCGAAAACAGGCCGAGGACCATGGGAAGTTGCAAGGCATCCGCCCCGACACCACGGTTGTGGAACCACATGGCCGCGATCAGGAGTGCGGTGCTGGCAGCTATGGCGGCCAAGGCGAGGCGCCGCGGCAAGATATGCAGTTGCACGAAGAAACAACGGGAAAGCTATCCACGCAAAGTCCGGACTGATGAGCATGAGGAGCACCCACAGGAAACTCACGGCGGCAAGCCACCAGCGCGGGTAAGGTTGCGGGTTGAAGCGCTCAGGGTTCCCCGCATGCCTCTTCTCAAGAACTGTCCCCGCGAGATAGACGGCAGCCAGAAGCGACGGCAAGAACCAGTCCCGTCCCAGTGGCCATGGGAGAAAGGCCGGCGGTCGCGAGCCTTACGAGGGCCACCAGCAAAAGCACCGCAAAACCGACGTGCAGACTGACCCGCAGGACACGCAAGATCACAACAGAACCGCTCGGCTGCGCCGTGTCACCTAGCAGCTGGGGCAGCGCGGCTTGCGCGGTGGCTTGCTGCAAATCGTCTCCCTGCAGCCCTCCAGCGTATCCCCGCACCCCGACACTTCTGCCCGGATTCCGCGCCATTCGGGCTGAATCAACCAAACGGATGATCCTCGATCAGCCAAGGCGATCCGACAGGTCAATCCACCTCCTGATGTCCCATGCGTCTTCTGCCCGGAGAGTTGAAACAAGACCAGAAGGTCGCCTCCCAACCAAAGGAATTCCATGTTTCTCGCCGTGCGCGACATCCGCTTTGCCAAGGGCCGTTTCGCCCTGATGGGAAGCGTCGTCGCCCTGATCACGCTCCTCTCGTTATGCTCTCGGGACTCACTGCAGGCCTGGGCAATCAGTCGACGTCGGCGATCGCAGCCCTCCCGGCGCAACAAATCGTCTTCGGCGCCCCCGCCGGGGGCGAGGCCAGGGCGTCATTTACGGAATCGGAAATCTCGGGCAAGCAGCTCGACGCTTGGCGAAACCGCCCCGGTGTTTCCGCTGCCGAGGCCGTCGGTATCACCCAGACGAGGCTTCAGTCCCTCGATTCGGCCAACAATGCTGCTGGCACTGCCAACGTCGCGGTTTCGGGTCCGACGGCGGCATCTCGCCTGTGGCGGTCAAGGAAGGCGAGGTGGTGGTCGGGGAGTCCTTGGCAAAGGAACTCTCGTTGATTGTCGGCAGCCGGGTGACCGTGGGTGGTACCGGCATGACGGTCTCCGCGATCACCCACGATGAGTGGTATTCGCACACCGGAGTTGTTTGGACCTCACGGGCTACGTGGCAGAAGCTCGCACATATTCCTGCCGCGGAATCGATCGGGACGGTCCTCGCGGTGTCGTACGACGCCGGTGCCTCCGTGGACATCAATGCCGCCAATGCGGCGGCCGCACGGTCAGCGCAACCCCCAGCGGCTCCTTCCAGGCTCTCGGCTCGTACAAGAGTGAAAACGGGTCCTTGATGCTCATGCAGGCCTTCCTCTATGGCATCTCGGCGCTCGTCATCGTGGCCTTCCTCACCGTCTGGACTGTCCAGCGCACACGTGACATCGCCGTGCTCAAGGCCATCGGTGCCTCGTCCGGCTACGTGGTTCGTGACGCGCTGGTCCAAGCAGGAATTGTCTTGCTGGCCGGGGCTGGACTTGGCGGTGGGCTTGGCGTGCTGGGTGGCGTCTTCGCCGCACAAGCGGCCCCGTTCCTCGTGACTCCGCTGACAACGCTCCTGCCCATTGCCGGGATTGTGCTCCTGGGGCTAGGCGGTGCGGCGGTGGCAGTACGAAGCATCACCAAGGTGGATCCGCTCATCGCACTCGGCGGCAACTAGATCCGGCTGTTTTCAGCTCAAATATTCTGCGAAAGGCATATTCATGAATCCTGTACTCAACCTAGTCAACGTCACCTTGGAATACCCGGACGGAGAGTCCACGCTCAAGGCCCTGGACTCCGTGCATCTCCGGGTGGACGCCGGTGAATTCTTCTCCCTCGTGGGCCCGTCCGGCTCGGGAAAATCTTCGCTTCTGGCGGTGGCGGCCACACTGGTCGGCCAAGTTCCGGACTCGTCATCATCGACGGCGAAGATACAACAGGACTAAACGACACCGAACTCACCGCCCTGCGTCGGGAAAAGGTCGGCATCATCTTCCAGCAGCCCAATCTCTTGCCTTCACTGACGGCCGTCGAGCAGCTGATCATCGGCGATCATCTCGGGGAAAGCCGTCCGCACCGGCACGCAAGCGCGCTTCGGAACTACTCGACGTCGTCGGACTTGGTGCTTCACTCAGCAAGCGACGCACCAGCTCTCGGGAGGCCAGCGGCAGCGCGTGAACATTGCACGCGCGCTCATGGGTCGGCCCCGGGTCTTACTCGTGGACGAGCCGACAGCGGCATTGGATCACGAGCGCAGTGAGTCGATCGTGCGTCTCCTGCGTCAGGTCACGGACGAGTTCGCGACGGCAACGGTCATGGTCACGCACGACACAGATTTCCTGCCGTTCACAGATTCTGTTGCAACCATGCGCGACGGGCACCTCGGCTTGCGGACACCCGTCGGCCCGCCCAACTAGCTCGCATTAGATGTCGTTTTGAGCCGTTATAGCGACACCTATTGCTAGTCAGTTGGGTAGAGCGAGCCGGGTCAGCCTCTTAGGACAGCCTCATCCTGGGCATCGTCGTAGACGTCGCGGGCCTCGAGAATGCTGGGCACATGGTCTTCCGCCCATTGGCGTAATTGCTTCAGGGGTCCCAACAATGATGCTCCCAGCGCAGTCAACTCATAGTCGACGCGAGGCGGCACCTGCGCATACACAGTTCGTCTGATCAGCCCGTCGCGCTCAAGGGAACGAAGGGTTTGAGTCAGCACTTTCGGCGTCACCACGTGGACCATCTTGCGGAGCTCGGAAAAGCGGACCGGGCCATCTGCGAGAACTTGGACCACCAGCGAAGCCCATTTATCGCCGATGCGTTGGAAGATCACGCGGGACGGGCAATCAGGGTCCAAAACGTTTGCCGGCAGTGCATTGGTTTCCATAGGGGTAACTAAGTTCCTTTGAGGCTATCGATATCAAATAGATACTGTGTTTCTATTGCAAGGATAGCAACCCAAGGAGAGTCATGAAAATCGCAGTTTACGGCGCAACAGGCATGGTCGGAAGCCAGATCGTTAACGAATCCCTCACCCGCGGCCACGAGGTTACGGCCATCTCCCGCAGGGGCTCAGAGGTTGCTGGAGCGAAGGCCCTCGCCGCCGATCTCGGTGATGGTCAGAGCTTCGCGGAGATCGCCAATGAGCACGACGCCGTTATTCTCGCCACCGGGCCGAGCCGCACCGGGGGAGACCACGGAGAATGGCTTGCAGCGATGGATACCGCTTACAGCAACGCGGAAGGTACGCGCCTGATGATCGTCGGCGGCGCAGGCACCCTGGAGATCGACGGCGTTCGCCTCCTCGATTCACCTGATTTTCCGGAGGCCTACAAGGCCGAAGCCACCACCGCGGCCGCAGCCTTCGCCGCCGTCAAGGAAGCTCCCGAGACCCTGGACTGGACCGTCCTGGCGCCGGCACCCATCATCCAACCCGGTGAGCGCACGGGGAACTACTCTACCGCCCAGGATTCCCCCGCGGGCAACAGCATTTCCACTCAGGACTACGCCGTCGCCATGCTGGATGAAATCGAAACTCCGGCCACCGCCGCGCCCGTTTCACCGCAGCAAACTAACCCAACGCCCGCTCACATCCGGCACCCTGTTTCGGAACGCTCCTTCACCTGATGAACTGGTCCCCGGAAGTTGGACTGGCTAAGTAAGAAAGCGTTGGTCAGCTCCAGGTTCGGAGAGGACCCGATCGAATAGGAGATGATCTGCCGGTCGAAGAGGTCCATGACCGGTGAGAGGTAGAGCTTCGGTCCTCGAACACCCGGTTCAGAAGTCGTAGCTAGCCGTTGATGATCTGCGGCACGCCGAGGGCTTTGAGGCCTTCGACGCCGAATTCGAGGCCGTAGCCGGATTGCTTCGCGCCGCCGAACGGGATGCGGGGGTCCACTGCGCCGTGCTTGTTGATCCACACGGTTCCGGCTTGCAGGCGGGCGGCGACGTTCCGGGCCTCGTCGAGGTTGGAGGACCAGACGGAGGCGCCGAGTCCGACGTCGAGCGCGTTCGCTTTGGCGATCGCGTCATCGATTGTGTTGTAGCGGATGATGGGCAGGGCGGGGCCGAACTGTTCCTCGGCTACGAGGGGGTTGTTGTTGTCGATGTCGGCCACGAGGGTGGTGGGGTAGAAGTTGCCGGGTTGGCCGGTCTCGGGGTTTCCGCCGAGCAGGATTGTGGCGCCGGATTCGCGGGCTGCGTCCACAAGCCTTGTGACGATGTCGAACTGTTGCCGGTTCTGCAGCGGGCCGAGCACGTTGGCCTCATCCAGTCCGTTGCCCATGGGCATTGCCGCGGCAACCTTGGTGAGTTCGGTGCACACGGCTTCATAGAGCGAGTCGTGGACGTAGAGGCGCTTGAGTGCCGCGCAGGTCTGGCCGGTGTTGATGAACGCGCCCCAGAAGAGGCCTTCGGCGATCGCTTTCGGGTCGGCGTCGGGCAGGACGATGCCGGCGTCGTTGCCGCCGAGCTCGAGGGTGAGGCGTTTGACCGTGTCCGCCGAGGAGCGGATGATCGCTTTGCCGGTGGCGGTGGAGCCGGTGAACATGACCTTGCCGATGGAGGGGTGTTCGGCCAGGCGGGCGCCGACCTCGCGCCCGCCGGAGACCACCGTGAGCAGGCCTTCAGGAAGTTCCTCGTTGATGATCGCGGCCAGTGCGAGGACGGACAGCGGGGTGTATTCGGAGGGTTTGACCACCACGGCGTTGCCCATGCGCAGGGCGGGGGCGATCTGCCAGACGGTGATCATCATGGGCCAGTTCCAGGGACCGATCGCGCCCACGACGCCGATGGGCCGTAGTGCAGTTCGGCGCGGGTTTCGCCGTCGTCCACCACGGTTTCCGCCTCCAGCGGCGTGGCGGCGGCGGCGCGCAGCCACGCGGCGCAGGCACCGACTTCGAAACGGGCGTTGGGGCCGTTCAGCGGCTTGCCTGCTCGCGGGAGAGCAGCCGGGCGAGTTCTTCGGCGGAGCGTTCGACGGCGTCGGCGGCCCTCATGAGCGCGGCGGACCGGGCGTCGTGGCCCAGCGCAGCCCACGCGGGCTGGGCGGCAGCGGCGGCAGCGATCGCGGCCTCGAGGTCCGCAACGGTGTGGACTGGGGCCTCGCCGACGGCGGTGCCCGTGGCGGGATCGAGGATGGTCCGGGTTTCTCCGGTGGTCGGGGTGATTGAAGCCAGGAGGGCGTCGTAGCTTTCCAAGGGTTTACTCCACTCTGAGTTTCTGCCTGCAGGCCTGTTCGGCCATGCAGATGCGGCTTGGATCTATGCTGGACTTAGGCCGTGACCATCTTGCGGACGGTCTGGCGGTGGTAGACCAGGGGACTCTCCTCGGCCGTACCCAGTCCGTGGACTTTGAAGATGACGATCGAGTGGTCCCCGCGGGGATTTCCTGATAGACAGAACAGTCCATCCACGCCACCGCACCACCGATAAACAGCGCGCTTGGTCGCTTGGCTCCCAATCAAGGCCGGCAAAGCGGTCGCGGTTACGGGAGGAGAGCTGGAACGCGAGTTCGCCCTGGCGTTCGGACAGCACAGAAATACCTATACGTCTTGTCCGCTCAGCGCAGCCCAGGTCTTGCTATTGCGCTGGACGCAAATCGACACGAGGGCCGGTTCCCAGGAAAACTGTGGTGAATGAGGACGCCGCGAAGCCTGCGGGCGACCCGTCAAGCATCGCACCGACGGCGACAACTCCGCTGGGAAAGTGTCCGAAGGCCTGCTTGGCGTTGGCTGCACAGACGTCCTGGATGACAGCGGTCGGACGATCAATCATGGTGGCAGTCATGGTCTGTCTCCTCTTAGCTTGCTGTAGTGAGTTCGGTTCATGCGCCTTTCCGCGGTGCATCTGTATCCAGTGTGACGAGCACTATGGTGCTGAACGATGTGTTTTGTGACAGGAAAGACCGCCCCCATTGTGCACGGGGGACAATTATGACTGAACCGCGGACTGCGACGACTTAAATGGCCTCGCCCGGCACCAGTGGTACGGGCGGGTTCGCATGGGGCAAAGAAATTACGGGTCGGCGGGTCTACCCGGCGCGATCTAGATGGCTCGGTCGAGCTCCAATGCCTTGAATGCAGCCCCTGAAGGGTCTACAACCACAGACCAACGGCCGAAGGCGATGGGTTGGTCAGCGACGTTGACGCTGCCGCCTGAGGCTTGGGCGGACTCAGCGGCAGCGGCTTGGTCGGCAACGACGAACCAGGCCAGCCAGTGTGGGGGCAGGACGGGGTGGAGTTCCTCCTGGATGACGTTGATTCTCGGAGCGGCTGCCGTCCGCGTCCCTGTAAATACTCAGTCCTTCCTCTACGTGGACAAGAGTGTTTTCCGGGAACAAGGCCGCTTGGAACGCCGTGGCGGCGGTCAGATCGTGGGTCATGACATCCACCAGGCCAAATGGGCCGTTCATCAGCGAAGGCAGTGATGCCGTGCGGCCTCCACGGAGACGATACCGAAGATGGTGCCCTCGGGATCGCGCAGAAGGACGGCCGCTTCATCGGATACCGGGAGTTGGTGCGCCTCTTTGATAACGGTCGCTCCCGCGGCCTCGGCCCGGAGGAGTGCAGCCGGGACATCGTCCGCACCGAGATAGACCTGCCACCCGGTCCCGGCGGGCCCCGCCAGGGGGTCGACGCTGAGACTGGCGACAGGTTCGCCGGCCTGAGTAAACACGCCAGTGCTTCCGTCGAGCGAAAGTTCCCAACCGAGCACATTCCGGTAGAACGTGGCCAGGCCTTTGCTGCTGGTGGCAGTAAGTTCCTGCCATACAGAGGAGCCGGGGACATAGGTTTTCTGCAGCGCTGCTGGAGTCATGGTGGTGCCTTTCATCGGTAAGTCAGATCCGGAAGACGGCGGCTGGCGTGAACCTGGCGTCTTGACGATCGCGGGGAAGGGTGAGGTTCTCAGGCCTTCAGATGGGCTGTGGCTGTGTTGACGGAGAACATCTCAAACTGGTCGGTCCGCGTTCGCGTGGTGAGAATGTCCCGGAAGTAGCGTTGCAGCGGCGCCCCGTCGGCGGTGTTCTGGGAGCCCGCATTCCGCAACATCATTCGACAGCTTTGTAGACGTTTCCTCGACGACGAAGTAGACGCCGTTGAGCCGCAGGGAACGGGACTCGTCGAACGGCTCGATGCCTTCGACGGATCGGGCGGCGTACTCTTCAAACAGGCGCGAACTGTTCACCAGAATGGACTGGGCGCCGTCGACGTAGGAGATTGCCATGCCGAGCACGCGCTGCCATTCCTCGTAGTCTCCCGGATGGAACCGTCTTTGATCCACGGGTGGCGGGTCTTCATGATGATTTTTTCAAACTCGTCAATCGCCGCGTAGCCCAGGCCTACGGATGTGCTGGCAACCTCGCCTTCGGCGAAGCCGAAGAACGTCCGGCGTAGACGGGGTTGTCGTGCAACCGGGAGCCGGGGGTCGGACCCGACATCGAGGCGGTCCATTTCTCCTCGGAGACACAGTAGTCGGGGACGAATGCCTTCGTCGCTGTGATGCTGTTGGAGCCGGATCCCCGCATGCCGATGACGCGGCCCCAGTCGTCAAGGACTTCGTAGTCGCTTCGCCGGAGGATCATCCAGACGCGGCGCTCCGGATCCCCGGCACGCTCGCCGGGATGTAGGTCGTTGCCATGAAGTGCGTGGAGTAGGGCGCTCCGGAGCAGTACCGCCAGAAACCGCTGACGTGCCAGCCGCCGTCTACGCGTTCAACGGACATGTCCCGACCGTTGCCGCTGGCCGGGCAGATCATGTAGCCGTTCTCGCCGAAGATCTCGCGCTGGGCGCGCTCGTCGAAGTACGATCCCAGCGTGAGGGAGTGACCCACGGACAATGACAAGCACCAAGCTGTCGAAGGGCAGCCCCGGCCAACTTCGGCAATCACCTGATAGAAGGCCGAAACCCCGAGCTCCAGTCCCCCGAACAGTTGCGGCTGAAGCATGCGGTAGAAGCCGTGCTCCAGGAAGAATTCATGGATGTCGGTGCCGTATTTGCCGTCGGTCTCGGTCTGCGCCTGCGCCGCGCGCAGGCGCGGGCGGATTTCCCGGGCGCGGCTAAGGAGCCGTTCAAGCTCGAACCTTACACGCGGGTCCTTCTCCGTTGGCACCTGGATACTGAACGGTCCGGCCAGGCCGGGCTCGGCTGAGCCCGGTGTTGCAATTGAAGGCGTGGCTTCGGTTTCCGACTGTTTCGTCTGCACGAATGCTCGTGACATATTGAGTCTCCCTAGATACAAGACGGTGTAGTGCGTGTCTTCATTCTGGGCTCCAGGCCGAGGCGCAGCCATGTCCCGGCGAGCCAACAATTGACGCCGTGTTAGTGCATCGGTCACAATCAACTAACATGGCAAGGTCTGTCTGTAGTGCCTGTTGAACAGGATCTTGCCACCAGAGGCTCGCGAATGCCCGCATTGCCCCACTCCACCTCATTAGCTTCGGGAGAGACCGAACCATGGACAGTTCCACCGGTAGGGCGACCGTTCCAGCCTTGAGCGGCGACCCCGGGGAGAGCCTGCGGTCCCTCATCCGGGCAGCGCGAAGCGGCGGCCTCCAGGGGGTCATCGCCGGGCTTCACCGCGCGTTGGGTGCCGACACCGCGTTGTTTGACCTCAACGGCAATACCCTCGCCGCGGCACCAGCCAGGACCCTATGGGACTATGCCCAAGTCCTGGAGGCCAGCAAGCCCTCTTTCCCTGCCGGTGGGTGTTGCCGCCAGCCGCGTCTATGTCGACAACGAACCGGTCGCCATCCTGGCCGCCAACACCGGCAACGACCCGCAGCGGCTTGTTGATGCGGGTGTTGATCTGGTGACGCTGGAGATCGGCCGGCTCCGGGCACGCCAGGAAGGAAAACGCGAACTCACCCAGCACTTCATCGATGACCTGATCCATGGCCGGGTCTCCGAAGGCGAGGGCAACAGCGGCTGCGCGGCATCGGCTTTGACCCGCGGCAGCAGTACCGGGTCCTGCTGGGGCAGTCGACAAACCCGGCGCGAACGCCTGTTATCCGTCCCCTGGAACATTCATACGCTGTTGAGCAATCAGAGCGAGCCTTTTGTCGGGTCGTGGTCGAGGGGCGGCATCTTCATGCTTGTGCCAAGCGACCCCATGGTCGATCACATCGCCAAGTCCCTGCTGCACCATATGTCGAGATAGGCTCCATGGCATCAGTTGGCGTCAGCTCGACCCATGTGGGGGCGGCAGGCATACGCGCGGGGTACTTCGAGGCACTCGCGGCCGCCGAAGCGGGGCGGGCCTGCAGCATCCCGGCGCTGTCGATCTTGGCCATCTGCTGATCCTGACAAACACGCAGGTGCCGGTGCGTGATATCGCAGCCTCGACCCTCAAGCCGCTTCTGGACTACGACACGAGCCACGGCTCGGAGCTGGTGCGCACTCTTCGGATCTTCCTGACGGCAGACCGGTCGTTTGCCAGCACGGCAGAGGAGCTCTTCATCCACCGGAATACGCTGCGCTACCGACTGCGCAGATCAAAGAGTTGTTGGGCCATGAGATCACCGCCACTAGACAGATCAGCAATCTATGGCTGGTGCTGAAGGCCTTGGAGGAGGTTCCCGGAGACTGACGGAGCGGCTAGACACCAATGTCGACCAGATCGGTCAGCATCACAGTTCCAGTTGCTGTCCTGGCCCGGACGTTGTCCACGCCGCCGACGGAGTATCGGCTGAGGCCGAAGACCTGTCCATAGGGGTCACGCAGCACCGCGTAGCGGTTCATGTTGCTGTTATTGGCCGGCACCACAATGCGCGCACCTGCTTCGACGGCCCGAGCGAGGGTCTGGTCCACGTCGTCGACGTCGAAGTAGACGAGCCAGGCCGGCGGCTGGCTTCCGCGAACGTACCGCCAAATTTCACGATGCCGGCGACGATGTGCCGGTCGTCGTGGATGATTCTGAAGTCATAAGGGTCATCGACAATTTCGAATTGTTCCAGATGCAGCACATTGGAGTAGAAATCCGCGGCAGAAGCTGTGTCCATCGACCCGTAGTCGACGTTGGTCTGGCCGACCAAAGACAGTTCTTCTTCGGAAAGCTCGGTGTCGGTTATCGCCGTCCACACACCAGCAGCGTCGATGAAGTAGTTCCTCGCGCCGCCGGCGATGGAGGAATGGTCACGGGCGCCTCCCCCGGCAGCCTCAGCCCTGAACTGCGCCTCCGCGGCGTTTTCCACATGGAAAACGGGAACCCATCCTGCACCCGGGCCTTCGGTTTCGGGGCGCCGCACCGAGGCGATCCCCTTCTCAGTCAGGCGCTGGCCGGCGTCCCAGGCCTCCGGGCCGCCCTCCGCGGGAGCCCCCAACAGCCAGGCATAAAAGTCCGAGCTCGACTTGACGTCTTCGGAGATGAGCTCGACGGCAGCCAGGCGGCATCCGGACTTCGTTAGTTTCACACTCTGAGTATGCCCCATACCTGCCTCCCCGGCCTTCGCGAAACCGGGCAGTGGATTCCCGTCCGCACAGCTGTGGCGGGACCTCCGCCAAGGGCTGGTCCCGCCGCACAGATTAGTCCCCGAGCAGTGCCGGCTCCTTCTCCCAGATCGACTGAAGGCTTTCCCGCTCAGCCTTGATGGATTCTGCATCAAACCGGAAATACGAACGCGGCGGAAGCATGCCCCACACATTGGAGGAATGCCGGTCATCGGGTACTCGCGGGGTTCATGGGTTGCATCCAGCTGCTCCATATCGGAGTACAGCTCGATGAAGCAGTCTGCCTCGGCAGCCGCACGTAGCCTGCGAGGTTGCCCCCGATGCCGTGACGGACGGGACCCCAGGGCATGACCCGGCCGTACTGCGCGAGGTGGTCGAATGACTGGCGGATCTGGCCCCAGTCCTCCATGTCGAAGGCGATGTGGTGGAAATGCGCCTGGCCGGTGTTGACGAAGGCCATGACATGGTGGTCCGCACCGACGTGCAGGAATGCGCCGGCGTCTGCGCCGAGCTTATCTGCCAGTTTCATTCCCACCACGTTGAGGGTAGAAGTCCACTTGTCGGTTGATGTCCGCGGTCAGGTAGTTCACATGACCTAGTTTGCGCGGCGCCCCGATGCGGTGGCTTTGCGTGGCCTGGCGCCACTCGGGGGGAACTTGTCCTGGCCTTCCTTGGGCGGTAGTTCACGAACTGGATGCCGTTGCCTCGAGGTCCTCGAAGGAGACCGCGGTCTCGGACCGGTGAACTGGACCCGCTTCTCCTTCAGGTGCTTTTCCGCATCATCCAGCGTCAGCTCCGGCGCCAATTGGTAGGCGGCGTGGAGGATGCCGGCCTCGGGAGTTTTCTGCAGGATCAGCGAGGGCTTTTCGTAGTTACATACGAGGAAGGACTGGCTGCCTTCACGGCTGACCTCGGTCAGGCCGAACTCGTTCTGCCAGGATTCGACAGACTCGTCGAGGTCCTTGACGCCCATGACGACATGGTCAATGTCATAAAGCTTGATCATCTTTTTGCTCCTTATTAGCTCAGAGGCGGCAGGGCCGCATCCGCGGGATTCTTCCATACCGGTGTTTCTTTTGCTGAACAGCTATATACTATAATCACCATATCGTTCTTCAGGCAATACCGACAACCAGCAAGGAGGGCACGATGACAAGCCCTGCTATCGACCAAGAAGCCCTGCGCCCCGCTTTCGACGCCGACTTCCTCAACCAGCTTTTGGCCCGCGGAATCCAAGTCATCCGCGTCATTCATTCCGACTGTTCGGACGTCAGCGCGGAAAGCAGTACCCGGTGAAATCCCTCCTACACCTGGAGGGCGGGGTGGCCTACTCAAAGATGGCGAACGCCGAGGACCTGATGGGCGTCCCGGTGGACGACAAGGAATTCCCGTCCCTGGCCACCCATCCGGATCTGCACGCACATCTGGATCTGCAGACGGCCTTCGTGCCGCCATGGGAGCCAGACTCCCTTTGGGTGCTGTCCCGACTGAGCGAGCACGGCCGTCCTTCCGAACTGTGTCCGCGCAGCCAGCTGACCCGTGCCAACGAGATTCTTGGGACCACCCTGGGCCTGGATGCGGTGGCGGCAGGGGAGCCTGAGTTCTATCTGTTCAGGAAACGATGCGAACGGCAGTAGCGTCCCTACGCCACGAACGGCGTCTCATACACCATGGACCGAATCACGGATCCGGACGGTGCCGTGGGCGGATCCATCGGCAGCTCATCGGCATGGACATCGCGTCACCGTAGTGAACAGGAGTTCTCACCCGGCCAGTTCGAAATCAACCTCATGCATGACGAGGTTCTAGGCGCAGCGGATTCGGCCTTCCTGCTGAAATCGGGCATCAAGGAACTGGCCATCCTCGAGGGCATGGAGCAAACTTCATGGCCAAGCCGGTGACAGAAGAAGAGGGCAGAGCCTTCACGTGCATCTGTCCCTATGGAAGGGAGGCGAGAACGTCTTCGCCACTCCTGAGGGAGGCTTGAGCCCCGAGGCGCTGTGGGCCATAGCGGGCATCCAGGCGCATGCTGCAGCCATCATGGCGTTTGCCGCCCCAACAGTGAACTCCTACAAGCGCCTGTCCGCGCGGGCCTTAGCCCGCGGACCAGCAACTGGGACGAAGACAACCGGTTCACCTTCATCCGGATTCCTGCCGAACGTGGCAGGGCAACCCGGCTGGAACTTCGGGCCGGGGATGCCAGCGCCTCCCCCCCCCACCTGCTGATGGCAGCCATGTTGCACGCGGCCGGGACGGCATCCGCAGAGGCCTCA
>NZ_JBHSJY010000007.1:0-23924 GCF_042652605.1 Amycolatopsis plumensis
GCGCCGGGGAGCTGACCGGGGCTTCAATGCACTGTGCAGGTGCCCTGATCGTCCTCGAACTTGAGGCAAGCCCAACCAGATGATGCGAATCGGTGAACGGTTCGGCCTCTACAACCGCACAGAGCTGCACCTGGACTCCCCGTCTACCCGACCTTGGCCGACTGGGTCGATTCGCACCACTGATATACGGACGAAACGCTCCTCGTTTGACGTTCTTGTACTGCCTGTAAAGTGTGCCTGAGAATAACAAATCAGACTTCTTGGGCGGGGGCCCGCGGACAGATCATAGGGGGCGCACTGCATGATGTCAGCCGCTGAGGCTCCAGCCTCTCCGGTCTTCGGCTTACCAAGAGTTCCCAGGACGGTGGTCTCCCGTCCACGCATTACCAAACTCATCGCCGATCTCCTGAAAGACCACGACCTGATTGTCGTGCGCGCGCCCTCCGGCGCCGGAAAGACCGTGGCCCTTGCCGACTGGGCCGCCTCGGGCGCCACCACCGGCTATATCTCCTGGGTGTCCCTGGATGAGCGGTACGCGGACCGTGTGTCATTCTGGCGGGAAAATGATCCTCGGCACCGCTCTCAGGGTGGACGAATCCATCACGAGTTGATTTCCGAATGCGCTGAGGCGCTGCTCGCCGGCGCTGATACCCGCGCCGTGCTTCGCCGTTTCGTGCCGTTCATCCCCCAGACCACTATTGTCGTCGACCGGCTCGATCTGGTGCAGGACGATGAGCTCATTGAAGACATGGTCTGGGTGCTGCAGCGGTGCACCATTTGAAGGCTGTTGTGGCCACGCGGACCCGCTCCATCTTGGAAACACCCTCCATTGCTTTGCCCTGGACACGGCCTTCATCGGGGCGGTCCCTCTACAGTTGAGCGTCGAGGAGACACGGGAGGTTCTGGCGGTCCGCGGATTCACGATGGATCCAGTGGAAGTGCACGCCGCCACGGCAGGGCACCCGCTGCTGACCCGTGCGGTGGAAACCGTGCATGCGAGATCCGGACAGAGCAACCTCACCGCATCCGTCGAGACCGCCGTCTCAGACTTCCTGAATTTGTCCTTGGACAAGTCCAGCCTGGGACAGGCAACCAAAGAGTTCATGGTCAGAACCTCCATCCCGGAATCGTTCACCCCGGATCTTGCGGTCAAGCTGAGCGGCTCAGAGAGCGTCACGAATGTTCTGAATGACTTGGAAGACCAGGGCCTCGGAATGTGGTTCCAGTACGCGGACCACCAGCGCTTCGAATACACCGCCGCGGTCAGGGTTTTACTCCTGAAATCATTGAAAGCGATGGACCCGCGGGACATTGACCGGCTCACCCGGATTGTCATCGAGCACGATCTCGCTGTCGGCAACGCCGCGAATGCGCTGCGCCAGGCAATAGCCATCAGTGATCTGGACCTCGCTTCCAAGATCGCCTGCGATCACCACATCGCGCTCCTTCTCTCACAGGCGAAAACCGTCCGGGACATCCTCGGTGCGCTGCCGATCTCCGGCTGCGGAAGCACCGGCGCTGATCATGGCGTTGGCGCTGTGCCACAACGCTACGTCTACGGGAGGGTGAAGGCGCTGGAGTACTTCGGTCTCGCGGTTGTTTTCGCGGGCATGTACAAGCACTCCATGGATGCCGGCCAGCGCATCTGGATGCTGACACTGGAGAGCGCCGCGCTGCGTTTCGCCGGCAAACTCGAACCCGCATTGAAATACGCGAAACGTGCCGTCGAAGGCTTTGAGCAGAGTCCATGGGAGCTGAAGGAACGGCTCAGCGCCTGGAGCCGACACTCTATGACCAGGCCGCCATCGCCCACATCCACGACCAGCAATTCGATGCCGCGGCCGATCTTCTTTGCAAATCTCTGGACGCGAGCCGGCGGGCAGCAACCGGGCCCTCCACATTCCTCACCACCGGGCTGCTTGCCTTCGCCTTGGCCTCGGCAGGCCGCTGCAAGGAAGCCAGGATGCACCTGGCCTGGTTGAACGAAGCGCGCTGGCCTCCGGGCATGTTGGATGGCTACTGGGCGACGACATACCGGCTGGCCAGGTCCGCGAGGCATGGACCGGCAGAGCTATACAGAGGCATCCGAATACATGGACCTGATCACCAGCGAGATGCAGGTGTCGGAGTTCTGGCCTCAAATAGTCGGATTCCGGACCCTGTTGGATCTTCATCGCACCGGTGTCATCACGGGCCCCGCCTCGCTTGAAGCCAGAATCCGCCGGGCGCACAAGGCTCCCTTGAACGACTCCGGACAGATTGATCTGGACCGGTTGCGGGCGACGATGTATCTGATTGCCCGGCAGCCGCAGAAAGCCGATGCCGTGCTCAGCAAGTACAGCAGGCCGGACCCGCGGGTCCTGCTCATGCAGGCGCGCATAGCCCTGTACTTGGGCGACCCGGCCAAACGATGAAGCTGACCGGAATCGACGACCTCGGTCCACGGCTTGAGGTTCACCGGTTGCTGCTGCGCGCGGCTGCGCTGGGCAGGCTCAATGACGCCGAAGCGGCCCGGGACAACTCACACGCGGCGGCGGCCCTGATGGTTGAATATGGGCTGACGATGACGGTGCTTTGCTGCCACAGGAAGACCTGGACGTCCTGGCCCGGTACGTCCAGGCCGACGAGCCGAGATCCCCGCACCGTTCGGGGTCCTCCCGGACAGGGCTGAAACGGCGTCCCTCACGCCGAGGGAACTGGTAGTCCTGAATGCCTTCTCGCTTCACGGATCGGCGAATGAAGTGGCCGGCGCCTTGAACGTCTCGGTCAACACGGTGAAGTCCCAGCGGCGGTCCATTCTCAAAAAACTGGAAGCTTCCTCGTGGAGGAGGCACTGGTCATTGCCCGGCGCCAACGACTGCTGGAGGACTAAGCGCCGGTGAGTCCGTCGCCGGTCCTGGCGGTCATCTTCGCTTCCACCTTGACGCCGCGGATACTCAACAGTTCCTGCGGTTCAACCAGTACGACACAGGAGACTTTGCGAGCAGCGCAGGCAGGTGCTGGCGTGTGTGGTGTCCACACAGCAGAACGTCCGTCTCGGTCTTTCCCGTGCCGTGAGGTCGGCCGGGATGGTGAAGACAAAGGATGACTGGGCAAGCTGGCTGCAACGGTCGCAGCGGTCAATCAGTGTCAGGGCCCGTTCGGTCGTCTGGGTTTCCAGGTGTGCGTTCAGCTGTTCAGCCAGCTTGCTGATCGGCTTCGTCAAAGTATCAGTAGTCATGGAGTCAATGTGTGCGGCATCCCCGACGCCGCTTCCGGCCTCCGTGGCGGATTCCTCGCCGCTCTGGGACATGAGGCAAGATACCTTCATGGGTTCAGCAAGTTTCGAAGATGTCCTCGACCGCCTTTATTTCTCGGCGACCGACCAGCACGATAAGGGCACCAAGTTCGAACACCTCATGAAGCGCTATCTCGAGCTCGAACCCAAGTACGCCGACCAGTTCTCCGAAGTCTGGCTCTGGAATGAATGGCCGGACCGCAACGGTCACGTCGACACCGGCATTGACCTGGTCGCGCGGGACCGCTATACCGGCGAGCTGACCGGGATCCAGTGCAAGTTCTACGACCCGGCCCGGACCCTGGACAAGAAGCAGATCGACTCCTTCTTCACCGCCGTCGGCAAGACTGACTTCTCCTACGGCATGGTGGTCTCAACGACAGACAAATGGTCCAAGCACGCTGAGGACGCGTTGGAGGGACAGTCCAAGCCGATGACACGGCTGCGTTTCGCGGATCTGGCAGATTCGACCATCGACTGGTCCGAGTTCAGCGTGGACGCCCCCGAGGAGATGCGCCAGCTCGGGCAAAAAGAGCCCCGCAAGTATCAGCGCCAGGCCATCGATGACGTGAAACGCGGCTTCGAGGTCAGCGACCGCGGCCGGCTGATCATGGCCTGCGGCACCGGCAAGACGTACACCTCCCTGAAGATGGTCGAGGAGCTCGTCCCCATTGGTGGTTCCGTGCTGTTCCTGGTCCCCTCTATCGCGTTGCTCCAGCAGACCCTGAATGAGTGGACCGCCCAGGCGACCGTTCCGCTGCGGGCACTGGCCGTTTGCTCCGACACGAAAGTCGGCCGCCGGGAACACGAGGATGTCAGCGTCCACGACCTGGCATTCCCGGCCACCACGGATCCGCGAAACTCCTGAACCGGGCCAGGATCAGCACCGGCCAGGAAGCTATCACCGTCGTGTTCTCCACCTATCAGTCGATCGACGTGATCGCCCAGGCGCAGAAGGACGGGTTGCAGGAATTCGACCTCATCGTCTGCGACGAGGCCCACCGCACCACAGGCATCACCGAAGCCAGCCATGACGACTCGGCGTTCGTCAGGGTCCATGACAACACCTACATCGAGTCCGGCAAGCGGCTCTACATGACGGCCACGCCCCGGATCTACGTCCAGGAATCCAAGGCGAAAGCAGCCCAGGACGACGTCACCGTCTACTCCATGGACGACGAGGCTGTCTACGGTCCGGAATTCCACCACCTCGGTTTCGGCAAAGCCGTGGAGATGGGTCACCTTTCGACTACAAGGTCCTGGTCTGGCTGTGAATGAGGAAGCGGTCAGCAAGTCCTTCCAAGGCCTGTTCGAAGAAAACGGTGACCTGAACCTGGATGACGCGGCCCGGATCGTCGGCTGCTGGAACGGTCTCTCCAAGCGTGGGGTCAACGGCGAAAGGCTGGAGATCACCGATGGCTCCCCGATGCACCGGGCCGTCGCCTTCGCCCGGAACATCAAGGAATCCAAGAAGCTCGCCGCCGACTTCGAACTCGTCGGCCGCAGCTCCTGGTCAACCAGGGCGACACCGAGGCACCTGCGTTGAAGTTGGAAGCAGGCCATGTGGACGGCACGTTCAACGTCCTGGAGCGCTCGGCGAAGCTGGACTGGCTCAAGGCAGAGGATGCCGGCGACGAGACCTGCCGGATCCTCTCGAATGCCCGCTGTCTCTCCGAGGGGGTTGATGTTCCGTCCTTGGACGCGGTCCTGTTCCTGAATCCCCGCAACTCCCAGGTCGACGTCGTCCAGTCCGTCGGCCGGGTGATGCGCAAAGCCGAGGGCAAAGAGTACGGCTACATCATCCTGCCCATCGCCGTTCCGGCCAGCCAGGACCCCGAGACGGCCCTGAACGACAACAAGAAGTACAAGGTCGTCTGGGACGTCTGCAGGCGCTCCGCGCGCACGATGACCGGTTCGAAGCGATGATCAACAAGCTCGAGCTGAACCGGAATGCCAACGACAAGATTGACGTCATCACGATCGCTGACCCGTTCGGGGACGGCGACGGATCAGGCACCGATAGCCAGAAAACCTCCGGGACGGCGCCGAGGCCCTCTTCCACATGGCCGGCGCCGATCAGTGGCGCAACGCCATCTTCGCTCGGATGGTCCGCAAGGTCGGGGACCGCCGCTACTGGGAATCCTGGGCCAAGGACGTCAAAGAGATCGCGGACCGGCACGTACTGCGGATCCGGACCATCCTGGACGGCGAAGACCAACGCCCCAGGGAAGAATTCACCGTCTTCCTGCAGGGACTGCGGGGAACCTGAACGACTCGATCACCGAGTCGGACGCGATCGACATGCTCTCCCAGCACCTGATCACCAAGCCGGTGTTTGAGGCTCTGTTCGAGGGCTACTCCTTCGCTGCCAACAACCCCGTCTCCAGGTCATGGACTCCATGGTCGACATCCTGGAGAAGTACAACCTGGACTCCGAGGTCGCCAACCTCGAATCCTTCTACCGTTCCGTCCGGGTACGCGCCGAAGGCATCACCAACGCGAAGGCAAACAGAAGATCGTCACCGAGCTTTACGAGAAGTTCTTCAAGCTCGCCTTCCCCGCACCGCTGAATCCCTCGGCATCGTCTACACCCCTGTCGAGGTCGTGGACTTCATCATCCGCGCCGTCGACGACGTCCTGGCAAGGACTTCGGCGCGTCCATCAGCGACGAGGGTGTGCACGTGCTCGACCGTTCACCGGCACCGCACCTTCATCGTGCGCCTGCTCCAGTCGGGGCGCATCAAACCAGAGGACTCCTCCGCAAATATACGTCCGAGCTGCACGCCAACGAGCTACTCCTCATGGCTACTACATCGCCGCGATCAACATCGAAGCCACCCTCCATGGGCTTTTGGAAGACCAAGCATCAGCCTTCGGCCTGTCGCCAGCTGACGTGGAGTACCTTCCGTTCGACGGCATCGTTTTGACCGACACATTCCAGATGACCGAGGACGGCGATACGCTGGACGACTTCGTCTTCACTACCAACAATGACCGTGTCGTAGCCCAGAATGCGCTAGACATCCGGGTCATCATCGGAAACCGCCCTATTCGGTCGGCCAGACCAGCGGCAACGACAACAACGCCAACCTCAAATACGAGACACTCGATGGTTCGATCCGAAGTACCTATGCAGAGCTTTCCACGGCGACCAACAAGAATTCCCTCTACGACTCCTACATCCGGGCCATAAGGTGGGGCTCCAATCGGATCCTGAAATCCCCCGACGGGGTGTGCTCTGCTATGTCTCCAACGGCGGCTACATCGATGGCAACACCGCCGACGGGCTCCGGAAAACACTAACCTCCGAATTCCACGACATATACGTCTACAACCTTCGCGGAAATCAACGTACAGCAGGGGAGCAAAGTCGACGCGAGGGCGGGAAGATCTTCGACTCCGGCAGCCGGAACACAGTCGCAATTCTTATGCTTGTCAAACGGCCCGGCGCCGTCGAGAAGAGCATCCTTCACTACCGGGACATCGGCGATTACATCGATAGGAAAGAAAAGCTCGCCGTCGTTAACTCGGGGCAACTCGGCGAGATCGAGTGGGAGCTCATCTCGCCTACTCCAGACGGCGACTGGATCAACCATCGGAACACTGCTTTTGAAGCCTGCACGCCTCTCGGCAGCAAGTACGGGTCTTCAATTTTCGATGTCTACTCAGCGGGGCTGCAAACTAACCGGGACGCTTGGGTTTACAGCTCGTCCGAGGAAGTGCTGTCCAGCAACGTGAAGCGGATGATGGGGCATTATAACGCTGAAGTGGAGCGCTATCTTGCCGCAGGTTCCCCTACCCCGGTTGAATCCTTCGTTTCAACCGATCCCACTCGCATCAGCTGGGCACGCAGCCTACGAAATGCTCTCCGCAAAGGCGACCAGGTGGGTTACTCAAGAGCTGCCGAAAGAAAGGCTGCCTATAGGCCGTTCTTCAAGCAACATGTCTACTTTGCACCCCTGATGAATCACGAGCGGGCGCAACAACCACGTTTCTTTCCTTCCCTAGGGATCAAGAATCATGGCTTCTACGTTGTTGGAGTCGGCAACGACAAACCGTTCTCTAGCCTTGCTGTGGATCAGATACCCGATCTCTCTTTTTGGGGTTCCGGCCAGGGCTACTTCTTCGCACGCTACAGGTATCCGACCCCGACCAGTGGTGGCCTGCTGGACGAGTTAGGCGCGGACGCAGGATGGAAGCAGCGTATCGATAACATCACGGATGCCGCCTTGCTCGAATACCACGCCGCCTACGGGCCGAGGTCACAAAGGACGACATCTTTTTCTATGTCTACGGGATCCTGCACTCCGACGAGTACAAAACTAATTTGCTGCTGACCTGAAGAAGATGCTCCCCCGGATTCCTCAGGTTCCCGGCGTCGACCGCTTCTGGGCCTTCGTGGACGCGGCAGGAAGCTTTCTGAGATGCACATCGGATACGAAGCCCTGAACCGTATCCGCTCACCGAAGTAGTCACCGGGCTTTCCGTCGATAAGGACGACTACGCCGCTACGCGGTGACGAAGATGAAATACGCCGGCAAGGCGGGAGCGTGGGACAAGACGCGCATCATCTACAACTCCCACATCACATTGGAGGCATCCCGAAGACGCCCAGCGCTACATGCTGGGCTCCCGCTCGGCGTGGACTGGATCATCGAGCGGTACAGGTCAAGACGGATAAGGCGTCCGGAATCGTCAATGACCCCAATGACTGGTCCCGGGAGCACAGGCAGCCGCGCTACATCATCGACCTGATCGGCCGGATCGTAACGTTGAGCCTGGAGACCAACCGGATCGTGGACGGTCTGCCGGAGCTGGGGCTTTCCTAACCTTCACTTCGCAGCGCGCCGGAGCCGGGCCGCTTCCACGGACCAGTTGGCACCCATCGCGGACAGCACGGCAACGCCGAGGATAGGGGCCGTGTAAGGGGTCAGTACGGCGGCGGCTAGCAGGACCAAAACGCCGACACAGAGCCAGGCTGCCAGTCCCCCGGTCTGGGCTGCCAGCCCGTTCAGGGCAGCTCCGATGATGTAGCGCAGCAGGGCGAACAGCCCGAATAGCATGACGCCGGCGACGACAAAGTAGGCGCTCATCCGCTCCTCGCCGGCCTCTTTGATGGCCTGGGTCATTGGTCCGGGCTGCGGGTCGATGCTGAACCAGAGCCGAATGCAGAACATAGTGAACGCGAAGAATGTGATGGCGTTGATGCCGGAACGCAGGTCGGGCGCCGTGTCCATGGGTGTGCTCATGCGATGGTGGTCTCTTTCGTTCGGGTCCTGCCGGTTTCGCGGCGGCCATCTTGTTGATTGCATTGATCGCAGCCGCACTGTCATGACTGCCAGCGCTCCACCGCTTCCGGGTCCCGCTCGTATGCGTCAAGGTCAGCCCGGATGGCAGCAACAGCCGCGTCAAGGACGTGGGTGACTGCCTCGATGGCGACGTGCTGGGCGTGCAGAACCGCGCAGTAGCTGTGGGAGTCTGTCGGGTACGACTTCCGCAGGTGCAGCCGGGGACGCCCGCGGTGATCTTTTCCCGGTGGGCGAGCACGACATCGGCGGTTGTCCCGAAGAGCCGCAAGTGATCAGCGGGCGCCACCGGGACAGGCGGGTCGTCGGTGCCTTCAGCGACGCGAGGTGCGCGGCGTAGCCACCGGTCTTCATCGCAGTGTCCTGATGGTGACTTCGTAGCCCAGTCCGGTGAACGCGGAGATCGCCAATTCGACGTCCTGCTGGTCCAGGATTTTGACGGCGGCGCTGAAGTCTTCCGGGTTGACGCAGCTTTCCGGGGAGCCGGGGTCCGGTCTGCAGTGGAGCAGGCGCAGCTTCCTGCCTTTCGGGTGGCTTTCGGCTGTTTGGGTGGTCTGGGCCAGGTCAGCTCGATGATGCTCTGGCGCTCAGTCAGGTGGTAGCTGTGGTGCTTTCCGGGGCTCATATCCATACACATGCGTTGACGGGCCGGGTCAGGCGCCGGCGGGGACGGGCAGGGTGGCCTTCTCTGCCTCGTAGAGGGATTCGCAGGCTGCCTGGAGGACACCAGGGCCCCGGGGTCCGCGGTGCGCGCGGGGTCGCCTTCGAGCAGCAGCTCGCGGGTGATCTCCCAGAGGTGGGGATCAACGATCATGGCGGCGAGGCCGGCCAGCATGGTGCCGATGCGTTCGGATCCGACGTGCCGGAACGCCGGGATGACGTCGATGCCGTTGACGGTCACGAGTTGGTGGAGGTAGCGGGTGCGGACGATGCTTTCGGCCCGGTCGGGGATCCTGCCCAGGACCGGGTCCTCGGCGCCGCCGTCCATGCTACAGAGCATGAGGGTCCCCGGGTTGGCGTCGGTGCGCAGCACGAAGGTGAGCATGGTCTCCGCCGGCGGGGCGTAGTCGGGCATGACGCGCTCCCACGCGGACCGGCGTTCCTCCCACTGGTCTTCCGTGAGCGCTGCGGGGGCGTCGTAGTTGTTCCAGTACGAGTAGGGCTCCACCTCGCCCATCGCTTCGAAGGCGTCCCGCATGGCGGTCCGTTCGGTGTAGAGCCGGACCAGGATGCGGCCGGTCTCAGGGTCTTCTCCGAGGCACATCTCGAACCGGTTCGGGTCCTTCATCCGGGCGGTGTCCGCGAGTTTCTTCTGCTCGTCCTCCCATTTGTTGAACGCGGTGAAAGCAAGCCTCGGCGGGACGGTCTCGCCCCGGAGCCAGCAGCTGTCCACGGCATTGGTGAAGAGCCTGGCCAGCAGGGCGCCGTCAACGCGGTCACGGACCGGATCCAGGGCGGCGCGGACGCGGCGGATGAAGGCGAAAACGTTGGTGCCCTCGGCGAGCCGGTAGCCGTTATGGATCTTCGTGCTCATCAGTGGTCCTCCGCCAGGGCGTCTTTGTCCTGCTCGTACAGGGCGGCGAAGGTCGCTTCGAGGGCATCCTTGTAGCCAGGGTCGATGACAGCGCCGCCGGAGCCTTCGGTGAGCAACTCTGCGGTCAGGGCGCGAGGAATGTGGCGAGGGTGTCGATGACGGGCTGGACGCTCACGCCCCGGCCGAAAGCGACGAAGCGGACGGCTTTCATGACCTCGATGCCGCGGCTGCGCAGGTAAGCGGCGTAGGCGTCCTTGCCGGGGAACGTGGCGCGGTCCGCCCGTGACGGGGCCAAGGCAATGAGGCGGGCGGTGTCACTGCGCAGTTCCTCGCGGACTTCGACGGTGTCCCGCAGGATCCAGGTCTCCATCGTGTCGGACGGTTTGCCGAGACGGGCAGCATCCGGTCCCAGGCGGTCTTGCGGACTTCCCAGTCGGCGCGGGTGACGCCCTCCGGGTAAGAGTCAGTGTGGTTCCAGTAACCGTACTCTTCGACGTCAGCCATGCCCTCGAAGGCGTCCATCAGGGTGTGGTTTTCGGCGCGGGCGATCACCATGACGCGACCGGTGCCGGGGTCGGTGCCGATGCTGAGTTCGAAGCGGTTCAGGTCGTGGTCGTAGTCGTAGACGCTCATCTTGGACTGCGCGTCAGCCCATTGGGTGTAGACGGTGTCGGCGGCGCGGGGCAGGACCGGGTCTCCGGCCAGCCAGGAGGCGTCACGAACTTGGCCGTCTCGATGGCAAGCAGCTTGACGTCTTCCTGATCGCGGAGCGGGTCGATGACGCTGCGGACGCGGTCCGTGAACGCGGCCAGGTCGGTGCCTTCGGCGAGGCGGAAGCCGTTGGGAATCTTAGTGCTCATGAGGTCCTCCGGGAAGGGTCGGGGTCTATGGGCCTCATGTGTGCGGAAAGCACCGAAGAGCTCCCCGGCGGGCAGGGCGGCAGATAGTCGACGCTTGCCGCGCATGTAGCCCTAGGCGGCGGCCAGGTGCGCGATGGGTGCTGCTGCATGTCGGTCAGATGGGTGCGCACCAGCGCGTCGACGGCGTTGAAACGGGCAGTGCCGTGCTGTTTGATGCCGGCGCCGATTCGGTCCGGGATCCATTCGCGGACGGCGCTGTTGGCTTTGAGTGTTCCCGTGACGGAGCCGATGAGCTCGCCGTCCAGGTAGAGGTCGGCGGTCACCAGGGAGGCCGAGCCTTCGCCCGCCTTGTGATCCGGGCCGAGTTCCGCGACATGGGTGCGGTACCAGGCGGGTTTGTTCAGCTTGCCGGGGGTCACCGGTTTCAGTTTAATCTCAGGCATGGCTGCCATGTGTGCGGCAGGCCACCCTTCCCTCACTGCAGGGAGTGTTCGTGCACGTTGACGACGTAGCCCAGCTTGATGAACGCCCTCGTCGCTGCCTCAACGTCCTGTTCCTCAACATGCCCGATCGCCGCGGACAGCGCGTCAGGGTCGACTGCGTGTTCGGGGCTCCCAGGGTTGGACCGTCGAAGAACAGGTTGTAAAGGCCCGCACGAACCCAGTCGAGCCCCGAACGTGCCGGCCGCGGCCAAAACGCCTCGAAAACCACCCCGTGACTGGACAGGAAGTAGCGGTGTTCGGAGCGCGGGGTCATACCAATAAACATGCGTTGATAAAGCGTCCGAAAGGTTACATCCGGGGTTTTCCCGATGGTGATTTTCGCTACAGTTTGCCGGCCCGCCCGTTAGATCAAGACCAAGCCGCCAGTGCCGGCCGCCTTGCCGATCATCCCGCCTTCCTCCACGGGAAATCAGAGACCGCCGTCCCCGGTTCGATGTAGACGGAAGGACGGAAATAATGTGCGTCCCTGGACCGCTTCCAAATGTTGTGTGTCCGATCGTGACCCCGTCGCCCACAGCGGCCTCGATGGCCAGCCGTGCTTCCTCGAGGCTGTGGTGGGTCATGATTTCGTTGGTGCGGAGCTGGACCCGTGTCGCGTAGTCCGGGGATGTCTCCGGGCGAGGCGGACGCTGCAGTTTGGGAGCGGCGGCGTCGATGAGGACCCACACTTCGCGGTCCTCGTCCAGGATCAGCGTCTCGTAGGAGCCGGTCATGACCTCCCACACTGCGGCCGTCGAATAGGTCTCGTCGGATCCAGGCTCGACCCACTCGTTCGTGGCGGACTTCTCGTAAATGGATCCCAGGAAGTAGGCCGGGCAGACGAGAGAGTCGATGGCGACAGCGTCAAGCTCCGCCTCCGAGCGGACGATACGGTACGGTTCCATGGCTTCTTCCGCTACCAGGGCAGCTGGGATTTGAGGGTCCCCTTGGGGATGTCGTGCAGGGTGACGTACTGGCTGGTGCCGGGTCCAACTGCAAGATCGACATATCCTCCTTGGCCATGCCGCTGTAGAGCTGGCCGGTGATCGCCGACTTGGCGTAGCCGATGCCAATGTGGGCTTTCCGCCGCGGGGACCGTGACGGAACCACCGTGATGAAGGCGCCCTGCTTGGGCAGCGCATCTTTCTTCGCGCCGGCGTCCCACAGCACCCAGACCTCGGGCTTGTCCCGGTGCAGTGCATGGTCAGGATCTGCCAGGCCTCACGTTCCTCGGTCTCCAGCGGCGACTCGAAGGTGGTGAAGATATTGTCCAGGCCTTTCGGTAGGCGCGGCTGGGCTGGCCGACGGGCAGACGATCGAGTTGATGGGCAGCCAGATGAAGTCGTTGAAGTCGGTGATGACGCGGTACGGTTCCATGCCCCCTATGTGTGGGGCACGGGTCGAAAGCTCTCCGGCGGGTTCCGGGACGTCCGGGTGCTCAGGCGTTCAACTGCTCAGTAGTGGTCGTCCCGTCGAGCAGGTCGATCACGGTCCGGGCTTTGATCATGGTCTGGTGGTTGTAGCGGTTGATGGCACGCTGCGCCAGTCCTCTCGCGGCCGCAATCCTGCGCTCGGCGATGTCCAGGCGCTCGATCAGAGGTGCTGGGATGACCTCGAGGTCGCTGCCGCTGAGCCGCGGCACTTCCCGGAATTCGGCCACGATGTTGTTCCAGGCCCAGACGGTGGCGCTGTAGCTCTCTTCTTCGAGCTCGCTCCGGTCAATGAATTCGTCGATGTTGCGCAGATCGTGTGCGGAGTTCGTCGATGTGGGACAGCAACTCCAACAGGAGTGCGCCGTCAACGGAGACGGCGCCGGTGGCATTCTCGGCGGCCCTGGCGCGCAGGGACGCCAGGTCAGCGCTTTCATGGGCGGCTCTCTGGCTTCATGGAATCTTTGCGGGTGCCCTGCTCCCTGACGGCCCGGTAGTCCAGGGCCGCGGCGGTGATGTTTCGGGTGGCGGCCGCAGGAACCAGAACAGACTCTGACGCAGTTTCGACGGCCTTCCAGAGCCGGCGCAGCCGGCAGGACCGTGCCTGCATGGCGGCCTCGAAGGCCCGGGCTTCTGCCAGGAGTTCGGCAGTCTCGTCGGCGGCGTCGTGCAGTCCGCGTTCCCGAAGGTTCGTCACCATCGCCTCCAGGCGCCGAGGCGCGGGAAGATTTCGGCGGGTTCGGTGACGTCGCCGATCAGGTCATAAGCGCGGGGCATTACTTCACGATCCTTCCGGTGGCAGTTTCGATACGCAGGGTGTCTGCGAACGGCGGTGCGGACTCGAGGCTGTCGACGTCGGCGGTGAGATCGGCATCCGACCAGTCGCCGGAGACAACCCATTCCGTCGCTTTCCAGACGCCGCGAAGTCGTTCGGCGCGGGCCGGATGTAGTCCTCGAAGACGGCCAGTTCGGACAGGAGAGCTTCAGTTTCGACCGCGGCTGCGTCGTGGCCGCGTTCCCGGAGGGCGTCGGCGATACCCTCGATTCCGCTCTTCTCGACCCACAGGTCTTTCAGGGTGCCGAACTCGCAGGCGTAGTTGAACGATCCGCCGCTCACGGCTTGATCACCCGTCCTGTTTTCGGGTCGATCCGCGGGATGTGGACGCCGCGGGCGATGGTGTTGGGTCGGGGTTTCGGGGCCAGGTTCAGGCGTTCCCGGGCTGCGTTGGCGACCATGTCGTTGGGGTCGTCGATCAGCAGCCACAGGGTTCTGTCGTCCAGGACGGGGTTTTTAGCGGCGTTCAGGCGCGACATGAAGTCGTTCTTGTCGCCGGCCAGCTCGATCAGGGTCTCCAGTGAGGCGCTGGGTTGGCGGCTACGTATTCGCGGCACCAGCCAGCGTCGGAGTCGATGTTGCCGCGGTCTCCGACCAGGTTGATGAGTTCGTGGAGGCGCTCGGAGTCGTGGCCGGGTCCTGTGCTTCTTCTCGTGCATTTGTCATGCCGTTTATGTGTGCGGACCCCAAAGAATCTCGCCCCGATTAGACGGCATGGCCTTCAAACAGAAAATGGTCAAGCGATGGAGCCCGCTAACGTCTAGATTCCTGCCGGAGAATTAGTGAAATCGGAGGAAGGTGACAAGCCACATGGCGGTGAAAGCCGAAAGCGCCACTTCGCTATAACCCACGATGAGGGCGGCGAGGGCAAGTTTGTCCCCACGTCCGCCTTCGCGGCTGATCTGATCCCGGGCAACATGGCCAAAGATGATGGCAGCAGCAGCCAGGCCGGTCATGCACGCAGCCACCAGGGCTATCACGGCAAGGGTGTTTGTCTTTGACCCGTCGATTGGTTTTGTCGGCTGCCCCGATGGGACAAGCGCGGCGATGAGCAGCAATGCAATAACAGAGGTGCCACCACCGACCAGGGCAAACATCGGGTTACCGGTCAATGTTGCAACGACCGCGCTGAGGCCCACGCCGGCAAGACAAATCGAAGCGAGTGTTGTCGTATTCACGCTGGCCATGTTTGTCCGAGCACCGACAGAAACTGGCCTGGTTGTGGCAGAAATGGAAGTCAAAACGCGTCCCCTTGTGCGTTGGTCTCACGCGAATCATATCCTTTGACTTGAATTTTCTGACCAATGCTACGAGGTATTTATCCGTTGTTTCGGAATCCTAGGATGAATATCCGCAGGGACTATTTCGGTTCTACTGCCGAGCCTTGCGGATGACTACGCGGTGATCCGGCATTGGCGGTGTCCACGGGCCCCGGCCAGCTTGGCGAGCTGTGCCACCGGGGTTCCGGCCGGCCGGCTGCAGTGTGGACATCATGTCGATGAACAGTTTCGGCTGCCTCCTCGGGCTCAAGATCGCCTGCGTAGCGTTCGCCGGTGACGTCGTTGCGGACCGCGTACCAGACGGCTCTGACGGGTGACGGTCCAGAGCAGTGTCCCTGCGGAGGTCCTGCTGAAGCATGAAGCCACCGAACCAGTCAACAGCAACTCCGCGACGGAGCTTCCTCAGGGCCTTCCGGCGCGCGTGTTTAGCCTGCTGGCAGCGCTTCGGTGGTCCGCCGAGCCGAGCGTCAGTGAAGCGGTGTCGCCGCGGAAACGGAAGTAAAAGAAGAGGCGTCCGATTCGTCCGCTGGCCTGAACGGGGACGGATCCGACAAACCGGTGTGGAACCGGATCCTTTGTCCGGCATAGCGTTCGGTCAACCTTGCTATCAGATCTTCTGCCCGGCCGGGATGTTTCGGTACAGGTGTGTATTCATCGGGTGTTCTCTTCGCATTGGGTGTGGGTCAGCTGTCTGGACGTGGATGCCTCGCGACGGCAGACAGGCAGGTGCCATGGTGCTGATTGATGACGGACATTTGGACTGCTGCCAGTGCCCCGTCGAACGCCATCGTTTACTTTCCTTCGTGCAAATCGAGCAATTGAGCATCGAACCGATACAGCAGGCGCTGCTGGACGTCGCTGAGGTCGGTGTCCCGCCTTCTCCTCGAAGGGGCCGACGATGACGGCGTCTCCGCAAATGTAGTCATCGATGCGGATTGCCTGGGACTGCTGGCAGAGCACTGTCGCCCGGTGGTTGCGGGGCAGGCTCATGAGCTTGCCTTCCTCATTGAGGTACATGTTCATGTCGAGGCTTCGAAGCCCGACGAGTTCGACGTCGCCGCCGACGAGGTGCTGGAGGCTCCCCAGACCGGGTCGATGTTCTGAACGATGATCGGCTTGGTGTTGTCTGCCGGGATGATGGCTACCTTCATAGCGAGCTCCTTGCATGGTTGCTGTTACCCCCGTCATGTGTGCGGTCGACGGAATAAGCCTCCCCGCTGACCGCACGGACCGTGACGCCGGGGTATCGGACATCCTGATCCTGTCTGTTTTAGTTCCTGGACCTACTGGTCAAGGACAAGCAGGAGCCGGCCTTCTTTGATGGCGCGGTTCAGTTCCGGAGGTGAGAGTTCGGCTGCGAGGTGGCCGCCTTTGCTTTGGTTCCGGCCCAGATGCTCAGCAGGGCGTGGTTCAGCGAGACGTAGTCTCCTCGTTTCTGCGCCATGGTGGCTGCCCGGACCTCGAGGTTGCCGGCGATGCGGCCCAGGATCCATTCGGTGAAGGTCAGCGGTTTGACCCGTCGGCGGCGATCTTGGGCCGGTATTTGCGGAATTTGGTGATCATGAGCGACCAGGGCTTTCTGGAGTGACGGGGCGAAGGTGATGAACCGCGGCGCACCTCCGCAGTACAGCCGGGCAATGTGTGTGGCCACTTGTTCCGGTGCGAGCGGATGGTTCGTGTGCAACGGGGAACCCAGCCAGGCCCGGGCTGCGGCAAGCAGACCCGGGTCGGAAGCGATGAGCGCCGCAGCGCGTTGTTGGAGCGTAACGTTGCTGTTGGAGCATCCCCGTCCACGGGGAACCCCTCCGGGTGGTTGTTGATGATGGTGGTGTGGTCCTCGCGGACGGTGATGTAGGCCGGGACTCTTTTCATGCCAGCAATGTGTGCGGCATGAGCCTGTCCCCTGCTCGGCTTAGAAGTGGTTGTGGACTACGCACTGAGGCCTCTGCTATTTTGCACTCCTACCTGCGGGATGACTGGGGCTGCCGGTGGCCAAACCTAAACGATCAATCAATCGAAGGAGACAGCCATGCCCATCCGAGGTCGAATCGCAAGCACACTGGCGGTGACAGCTCTTGCTGCTGCCGCAACATTGTTCGCAGCAGTACCCGCGCAAGCCGCACCGATCGGGGGGCGTTAACATCGCCGCTTACTGCGCCAGAAACGTTTGGAGCGGCACAGGGGCACCCAGCCCAGGCCGTGAACATCGATGACAGCTGGGACGGATGGCGGTGCGGGACCTCATACGGCCTGGTCCAAATCCAGATGAACCTCGCCTGCCGGCAGCAATACCCGACGCCCTGGTATCGGACTCAGCCGTGGGCTTCCACGGCAACGGCATGTATACCTGGCAGTGCAACCGCTGAGCGCAACAGGAAAAACGGTAGTACCGGGTCCGGTACCACACTAGTGTGGCACCGGACCTATCTCGTTGTTAATCGAATCGTTCCCAGGGTCCGGGTTCCGTGACGAGGCGCCGGACGATGGCGTACTCCCCTGACTCGGCCAGGACTGGCATGGCTTTCAGGGCTTCGCGGGCATTCTTGAGGTCCCCGCCGTGGGAGACGATGTCCCGGGGCCGCGGAACGAACTGAACGCCGTATTCGAAGTACGGGTCTTCGTGCTCGGTGAACTGTTCCCTGAACTCTTCGGGGTCAGCACGTAGAAGCGGCCCTCGCGGTCGCCGTCTTCATCGAGTTCTTCGATGAAGTAGGAGCCGCGCAACACGATGTTGTCCGGGTGTAGTCCTTGCGCTGGCGGCGGTACATGCCGTTGAGTCCGGGTAGTTGTCAGTGGTGTGGGAGAAATAGTGGATGTCGGTGTCGGTGTCCAGGACTGTGATGCGGTGTCGGACCGGGCGGCGGTGCATGAAGGTGTCGGTTAGTGTGCTCATGCTCTCTCATGTGTGCGGTGCCCGGGCTTCCTCTCCCCGCGGACGCAAAGAAGGCCCCGCCGAAAGTGGAGGGGGCTTCAACCGGAGGGCGATTAGCCGACCAGGGCGTCCTCCTTCGCGGAAGCCGGAGCGGAGGCTTCGATGGAGTGGCCCGCGGCCACCTTGCCACCGGCCATGCGGCGACGACAGACATGATGTCGATACCGGTGGCGGACTTAATCAAGGCCGGCAGTTCCGTGATGACGTTGCCGACTTGCTGGTCGCATCGGAGGCACCGTCGGTGGAGATCACAGTGTAATTGTCGATGTTGGACATCGGCTCGGCTGCGGCGCGGACGATCTCGGGCAAGCGTGCGGCCAGTTCGAAAGTCAGGGCGTTGCTGTCGTAGCCGTTGAGGGCCTTGGCGCGGGCTTCGGCTGCGGAGGCCTTGGCGGCGCCGACTGCCTCGATCGACTTCGCCTCGGAGAGGCCCTTCACGGACGTCGCTTCGGCGTCGGCGTTGGCTTCCAGCTTCACGGACTCGGCCTTACCGGTCGCCTCCAGCACGGTGGCTTCCTTAGACGCCCTGGCCATAGTGGTCTTCTGGTACGCCTCACCTTCGCCTTGGCCTTCGCCGCGTCACGCTCACCCTCAGCCTTCACACGGGCCGCGTAGGCGGCGGCGTCGGCCGGCTTCTTCTGGGTGATGTCGAGTCGTTCGGCTTCCACGAGGGCACGCTCAGTCAGTGCTTCACGTTCCAGCTTGGCGACGCTCACGTCCTGCTCGGCCTTGGAGAGCTGGCCGGCGGCGTCGGCGACAGCCTGCTGGCGGTCGGTTTCGGCCTGGAACCCGGCGACCTTGATCTTGAGGTCCTTGTCCTTCTCGGCGACGTTCGTCTCCGTCTGAATGCGGGCGAACTCGCTGGCCTGGCGGGCCTCGGACTCCTTCACTGCGGCGATCTGGCGGACGCGGGCCGCTTCCGGCTTGGCCAGGTCTTCCAGGTAGGTCGAGCCCGGGGTCTGGATGTCGGAGATGTTCAGGACGTCGATGTGGATGCCCTGGTCGGCCAGTTCAGCCTTGGCCGAGGAAAGGACCTCGTTCTGGAACTGTGCAACGGTTTGAGTTGATGTCTTCGATCGTCATGGAGCCCACGATGGAACGCAGGGAGCCTTCGACCGATTGCTGGATCGAATGGTGGAGCTCTGCGTCCGAGTGGGTGAGGAATCGCTGAGCAGCCTTGCGCACGTCCTCTTCCGAGTCGGCGAACTTGAAATTGATCGACGCCACGACGTTGACCTTAATGAAGTTCTTGTCCTGGCCGGTGACGTTCAGGGGCACCTGGCGCTGCTTCAGGCTCAGGGTGAAAGCCTTCTGCAGGACGGGGAGCACGAGGGCGCGGCCGGAGAAGTAGACCTGGTCCTGGGCTGCAGTACCCGCAGCGGAGCCTGACTTGCCCCCGAGTCCCTTACCTACGACGATGAGGACCTCGTTGGACGGGACGGTACGCAGGCGGCTGGCGATGAAGCCGCCCATCGCCACGAAGGCGACCAGGATGGTGACCACTGCGATCACTGTGGTGTTGAGGCCAAAGCTCATTCGGAGAAGCCTTTCTGTTGTGGTGGGTGCGACCTTGACCTTCGAACCAAGGGTTTCCGTCACGACGACGGACACCCGGCGGGCAAGGGGTCGGTGCTGAACGCGAGTCGTTTGTTGATCTCGCGGGGGTGGGAAAGTTTCACTTCGCCGTAAGTGGCGGTGGTGGCTTCGGTGGTGATACCCGCCAGGCCAATCAGGTCGTAGGTAGCAGGCTCTGATGAGGCGGCCAGTCGACGGGTGATGGTGCGGATCATGAGCATGGCGGCGGCAGCGAGCACGATCCCGGCGGCAAGGGCCAGCCAGAGGGACCCTCCGGAGCTCAGCACGAGGTAGCCGGGGATGCCGAAAGAAGGTCAGCCCGGCTCCGACGGAGGCTCCCGAGATGAGGCCGTCACCGATGTTGAAGGCTCCGAGCAGGTCGCCGATCAAGGTCGAGACGACCAGAAGGCGGCGCCGATCAGGCGACGATGAGGAAGGTTGTCATGGAGTGCTTTCAGATGGACGTGGTGTGTCGCCGGATCATGTGTGCGGCGTTCTAGATCTTCCTGCCCGGACGGGTCAGACGTTGGGGCGGCACTTGCCGTTGCCGAGCATGGCCAGTCCGGTGAGATCGCCGGAGCCGAAGTCGTGAACCTGTCCTGACATCGAAGGCGCCATGAGCTGGGTCGGATCCGCCACATGGTCCAGACCGACCACGTGGCCAAGCTCGTGCTTGGACTGCGGCGGCGACTGTGGCGTACCCGTCAGTACCGTACGACATGGTGCCCAGGGCGGCGCGTTGAGCCTGACCTGCCGGTGACGTAGGCTGCGTCTTTCCCGTCAACGGTGACAGCCATGCTGCCGCCCAGGCCCAGGGTGGTTTTGGACCAGGATGAGGTTATCGGTGAACATGGGTTGCTCTGCTTGGGTTTCCCAGGCGAACAAGACCGGTGCCCAGCGGTTTCCATAGCGTTGCGGCTGGTAAGCGGGACGGTCCGTTGACGGTGCTTCGTCGGTTGGCCCGTCGTTGATGAATACGAAGCCGGTGGCCCGGGAGACGGAGGAGACGGCTTCGGCGATGATCTTGGCGCTGTCAGCCGGTGCGTTCGTTGGCCGCACGACATAGTGGATGGGGCGACACGGTCATAGGAATGAAGGGCTGGTCGGTGCCTTTGCCCATGAATGCGTAGGAGTTGCTGCTTCCGGGTACGGGGGCAGGGGTGCCGAGGTGGTGGTCTGATTCTTCGACCCCGGACGGAGGAGCTTTCCCGTCGGCGGACCCGGCCCCTTGGGGCTTGGCGCCGGAGTAGGGTGGCGCGACAGGGTTGAGTGCCGGGCTGCTGATGCCGTGGGAGGCAGGAGCCTTCCGGTTTCTGAGGTGAATCGGGGGCCAAATAGGTGAGGGCATTCCAGATGGCCGCTGTGAAGATGGCGCTCAGTATCAGGAACTTGATCAGGTTCCAGAGGCCTCCGAAGAAGTCGCCGATGGCCCGCCCAAGGGCGCGGAAGAACCGTTTGGCCGGGGACCGGCGGCGGACAGCCGGCGGTACGTAAGCTGCGGCTGCAGGGACGTCCCGGGTAGCCTGCCAGTCGTACAAAGGCCGCGAAGGTGAGCGCCATGCCGTGTCCTGCACTGGACGGCCGGCTGCCTCGTCGATCGCCCATTGCGGGACACGGCCCGAAGGCGAGCTGCGCGGCCCCGGGAAGGGCGCTGCGGCAGGTATTGGAGCCGGTGGCGGCGGCTGCTCCGGGATGGCTTCCGGGGCGGGCTGGGGGGCGCGGGCGACTTCTTCCCGGCGTCGTAGTTCCCTGCGGGTCAGGGGTGGGTCGGTGACGTCGAGGGGCTGGTCGCCCATCAGTCCTCGCCATCAGAGGACTCGGCATCCGAGTAGGGGAAGCCAAGCTGGCGGACGGCATCCAGGGCAGCCTTGACGCCGTCCTCGTAGTTATCGGGACGGCCGCCGCGGGGGTGGCCGAGCAGGGCATAGATCGCGGCCGCATATTCGCGGTGGATCTTGCCCGGGCCTCCGTGAGCTCCTGTTCGGCGAGCATCCGCAGCTCGTGCGGTGTCTGCTGGGCGGACCGGCAGAAAGTCAGCAAGTACCGTTGGTGGTCTTCCTTGTCGATGAGCGTGAACTCGAGGTAGTTCTCCGCCTCGGGGTTTTGCTCGAAAGCCTGCTTGATGACGGGCAGGAAGTTGGCGCCAATGAACTCCGGGGTCAGGGTTTTGACGCCTTCCGGTCCCAAGGACACGATGTCGACCTCGAACTCGTCCGGTTCGACCAGCATGTCGCGGGCAGCGGTGTCATCGACATCCACTCGCGCCGAGTGATCGACCGGAAGATCACCTGCTTGGTGTACGGGTCCTCGTTGGTGACCAGCTGCGAGCCAGGCCACGCGGCGTCGATGAGGTTGCCGAGGGTCAAAAGGACGCTGGATTTAAGCGGCGTCGCGACTTTGATGTCGGTCGTGGTCGTTACGGGGGCAGGTACAGTCATGCCGCATATGTGTGCGGCACATCCAACGAAGCTCTACCTACCGATGCAGCACTTATGCCAAGTATCGACGGACGATGTCGGCCAATCTCACCAACCGGCGCTGTCGCCCCAGCGATGAACACCCGTGAGCTGCTCGCCCAACACAAGAACGACTCTCTCGGGGCGGAAGTATGCCGAAGGCAAAAGATCACGGTTAGTCAGCCAAGATATTGGATCTTGCTTTCGGGCACAGGGATGGTCGAGGAGGAGTAGCGATGAATTATAAGGTTCTCGTGAGGAACTCGCCAACGGTGTACCCCGTATCAGACAGAGTGTCTGATAAGACCCAACCACGGGCGGCAGGTTTGAAGTCAAAGATGTACTGATTGTGGGCAGGCACGGACTTGCCGAACATCCTGTGCTCTGTTTCCACATAATAGTTGCAGATCCTGGCTATATGCCTGATCCGACTGGACCCCTTTGGACAGCAAGAGGTCCCGGAATTCACGGAGCCTGCGTTCAGATTGACGTGCTTCGTCGGATCGCCGGTCGTTTTGCTCCCTAATCGCGGCAACCTGAACACGCATTGCTTCTTCGAGCTCCGACATTCTTGCCCCTTTTCAAGATGAGGAACCTTGACCCAACGGAACAGTGTGCTGGCTGGGGGCCATCTGTCCGCAGCCTACAAGCGATCAGCTCCATCTGACGTGCATTGTGAGCAGGTGGAGTGTTGAAGTTCAGCCGACGCTGATTGACGCTCATCAGAACTTCTTCCACGCCTTCTTGGTCGCCGGTGAGGGCTTCATCATAGGAAGAGCTCATGGACGTCGGAGATCCCGGTGATTTCGGAAAGCTTAACTGCCAGGTGCGCGGCTGCGGCGGCATCTTCACCGGCGTCGTGGTGCTGCAAGGGTGGAAGGCCAAGCTTCTCGACGAGCACGTTGAGCCGGAACGGGCCTTGTTCGGGGATGTGCAGCTGGGCTGCGCGTTGGGTGCAGTAGTAGGTGAAGTCAGGCGGGACCAGACCGGCGGCCTCGGAGGTCTGACGGATCATGGACCGCTCGGCGGTGACGTTATGGGCGACCAACGGCAGGTCCCGGCGAAGGCGGCCAGGCGGGGCAACATGAGATCCCAGCCGTCGGCGCCGTCGATCATGCGGCGGGTGATGCCGTGCACGGCGATCTGCCGGTCTCCGAAGTGCTGGTGGCCGGGAGGTGGCATCACGTAGTGGGTGTGTGTCTTCCCAAGCTGGCCGTCACGGACCTTCACGAGGCCGATCTGGCAGATGGAGGAGTGCTTCGGATTGGCGAGCTCGAAGTCGATCGCGACAAAGTCCAGTCCGGGTATCAAAGGCCTGCCGCAGCTTCGAGGTCGGCGAGCTTGCCCGGCTCATCATCAAGGACGGCCTGGACCATACCGGCGGTCAGGACGGGCGCGTCGTCACCGTGGCGGTCGCCGATGCGGACGGCGAATTCACGCAGACGCGCGACGATGTCCCGGGATTCGAGCAGTTGGTCGTTGGTGAGCACATGAGATGCCATGGAATGTGATCCTCGCTTGAGTTGGGTGCGGCCCCGGGAGGTGGGTGAACACTCCGGGGGGCCCGTTGACACCCATGTGTGCGGCGGTTTTGAAAAGCGTCACCGAACCTCGTCAGACCGTTGCGGGGACCTTCCGGCAGCGGCGTCTTCCAGTTCCAGAACGAGGTGTTCAGCCCGTGCCACGTCCCGGCCCCATGCTGCCTTCGCGGCCAGCGTCCGGGTGCGGATGGCGACAGGGTCGGAATCCTCGGCGCGGAGTCGGGCGCGCAGGGGCGTTGGAAGAAGTCATAGGTCTCCATGTGTGAGGCGCCAGGGTTTTTCTCCCTGACCGCCTCAGTTATGCCTCGTTTCGAAAGGTCCTGCCACACAAAAACAGGAGTGGTCCAGGACGGGCTAGGCCGCTACCGAAGCGTTGGCAGGAGCGATGCGGCGGCTTCAATGTCCAGAATCAGGGT
>NZ_JBHSJY010000008.1:20000-37500 GCF_042652605.1 Amycolatopsis plumensis
CCCCCCCCCCCCCCCCCCCCCCCCCCCCCCCCCCCCCCCCCCCCCCCCCCCCCCCCCCCCCCCCCCCCCCCCCCCCCCCCCCCCCCCCCCCCCCCCCCCCCCCCCCCCCCCCCCCCCCCCCCCCCCCCCCCCCCCCCCCCCCCCCCCCCCCCCCCCCCCCCCCCCCCCCCCCCCCCCCCCCCCCCCCCCCCCCCCCCCCCCCCCCCCCCCCCCCCCCCCCCCCCCCCCCCCCCCCCCCCCCCCCCCCCCCCCCCCCCCCCCCCCCCCCCCCCCCCCCCCCCCCCCCCCCCCCCCCCCCCCCCCCCCCCCCCCCCCCCCCCCCCCCCCCCCCCCCCCCCCCCCCCCCCCCCCCCCCCCCCCCCCCCCCCCCCCCCCCCCCCCCCCCCCCCCCCCCCCCCCCCCCCCCCCCCCCCCCCCCCCCCCCCCCCCCCCCCCCCCCCCCCCCCCCCCCCCCCCCCCCCCCCCCCCCCCCCCCCCCCCCCCCCCCCCCCCCCCCCCCCCCCCCCCCCCCCCCCCCCCCCCCCCCCCCCCCCCCCCCCCCCCCCCCCCCCCCCCCCCCCCCCCCCCCCCCCCCCCCCCCCCCCCCCCCCCCCCCCCCCCCCCCCCCCCCCCCCCCCCCCCCCCCCCCCCCCCCCCCCCCCCCCCCCCCCCCCCCCCCCCCCCCCCCCCCCCCCCCCCCCCCCCCCCCCCCCCCCCCCCCCCCCCCCCCCCCCCCCCCCCCCCCCCCCCCCCCCCCCCCCCCCCCCCCCCCCCCCCCCCCCCCCCCCCCCCCCCCCCCCCCCCCCCCCCCCCCCCCCCCCCCCCCCCCCCCCCCCCCCCCCCCCCCCCCCCCCCCCCCCCCCCCCCCCCCCCCCCCCCCCCCCCCCCCCCCCCCCCCCCCCCCCCCCCCCCCCCCCCCCCCCCCCCCCCCCCCCCCCCCCCCCCCCCCCCCCCCCCCCCCCCCCCCCCCCCCCCCCCCCCCCCCCCCCCCCCCCCCCCCCCCCCCCCCCCCCCCCCCCCCCCCCCCCCCCCCCCCCCCCCCCCCCCCCCCCCCCCCCCCCCCCCCCCCCCCCCCCCCCCCCCCCCCCCCCCCCCCCCCCCCCCCCCCCCCACCCCCCCCCCCCCCCCCCCCCCCCCCCCCCCCCCCCCCCCCCCCCCCCCCCCCCCCCCCCCCCCCCCCCCCCCCCCCCCCCCCCCCCCCCCCCCCCCCCCCCCCCCCCCCCCCCCCCCCCCCCCCCCCCCCCCCCCCCCCCCCCCCCCCCCCCCCCCCCCCCCCCCCCCCCCCCCCCCCCCCCCCCCCCCCCCCCCCCCCCCCCCCCCCCCCCCCCCCCCCCCCCCCCCCCCCCCCCCCCCCCCCCCCCCCCCCCCCCCCCCCCCCCCCCCCCCCCCCCCCCCCCCCCCCCCCCCCCCCCCCCCCCCCCCCCCCCCCCCCCCCCCCCCCCCCCCCCCCCCCCCCCCCCCCCCCCCCCCCCCCCCCCCCCCCCCCCCCCCCCCCCCCCCCCCCCCCCCCCCCCCCCCCCCCCCCCCCCCCCCCCCCCCCCCCCACCCCCCCCCCCCCCCCCCCCCCCCCCCCCCCCCCCCCCCCCCCCCCCCCCCCCCCCCCCCCCCCCCCCCCCCCCCCCCCCCCCCCCCCCCCCCCCCCCCCCCCCCCCCCCCCCCCCCCTCCCCCCCCCCCCCCCCCCCCCCCCCCCCCCCCCCCCCCCCCCCCCCCCCCCCCCCCCCCCCCCCCCCCCCCCCCCCCCCCCCCCCCCCCCCCCCCCCCCCCCCCCCCCCCCCCCCCCCCCCCCCCCCCCCCCCCCCCCCCCCCCCCCCCCCCCCCCCCCCCCCCCCCCCCCCCCCCCCCCCCCCCCCCCCCCCCCCCCCCCCCCCCCCCCCCCCCCCCCCCCCCCCCCCCCCCCCCCCCCCCCCCCCCCCCCCCCCCCCCCCCCCCCCCCCCCCCCCCCCCCCCCCCCCCCCCCCCCCCCCCCCCCCCCCCCCCCCCCCCCCCCCCCCCCCCCCCCCCCCCCCCCCCCCCCCCCCCCCCCCCCCCCCCCCCCCCCCCCCCCCCCCCCCCCCCCCCCCCCCCCCCCCCCCCCCCCCCCCCCCCCCCCCCCCCCCCCCCCCCCCCCCCCCCCCCCCCCCCCCCCCCACCCCCCCCCCCCCCCCCCCCCCCCCCCCCCCCCCCCCCCCCCCCCCCCCCCCCCCCCCCCCCCCCCCCCCCCCCCCCCCCCCCCCCCCCCCCCCCCCCCCCCCCCCCCCCCCCCCCCCCCCCCCCCCCCCCCCCCCCCCCCCCCCCCCCCCCCCCCCCCCCCCCCCCCCCCCCCCCCCCCCCCCCCCCCCCCCCCCCCCCCCCCCCCCCCCCCCCCCCCCCCCCCCCCCCCCCCCCCCCCCCCCCCCCCCCCCCCCCCCCCCCCCCCCCCCCCCCCCCCCCCCCCCCCCCCCCCCCCCCCCCCCCCCCCCCCCCCCCCCCCCCCCCCCCCCCCCCCCCCCCCCCCCCCCCCCCCCCCCCCCCCCCCCCCCCCCCCCCCCCCCCCCCCCCCCCCCCCCCCCCCCCCCCCCCCCCCCCCCCCCCCCCCCCCCCCCCCCCCCCCCCCCCCCCCCCCCCCCCCCCCCCCCCCCCCCCCCCCCCCCCCCCCCCCCCCCCCCCCCCCCCCCCCCCCCCCCCCCCCCCCCCCCCCCCCCCCCCCCCCCCCCCCCCCCCCCCCCCCCCCCCCCCCCCCCCCCCCCCCCCCCCCCCCCCCCCCCCCCCCCCCCCCCCCCCCCCCCCCCCCCCCCCCCCCCCCCCCCCCCCCCCCCCCCCCCCCCCCCCCCCCCCCCCCCCCCCCCCCCCCCCCCCCCCCCCCCCCCCCCCCCCCCCCCCCCCCCCCCCCCCCCCCCCCCCCCCCCCCCCCCCCCCCCCCCCCCCCCCCCCCCCCCCCCCCCCCCCCCCCCCCCCCCCCCCCCCCCCCCCCCCCCCCCCCCCCCCCCCCCCCCCCCCCCCCCCCCCCCCCCCCCCCCCCCCCCCCCCCCCCCCCCCCCCCCCCCCCCCCCCCCCCCCCCCCCCCCCCCCCCCCCCCCCCCCCCCCCCCCCCCCCCCCCCCCCCCCCCCCCCCCCCCCCCCCCCCCCCCCCCCCCCCCCCCCCCCCCCCCCCCCCCCCCCCCCCCCCCCCCCCCCCCCCCCCCCCCCCCCCCCCCCCCCCCCCCCCCCCCCCCCCCCCCCCCCCCCCCCCCCCCCCCCCCCCCCCCCCCCCCCCCCCCCCCCCCCCCCCCCCCCCCCCCCCCCCCCCCCCCCCCCCCCCCCCCCCCCCCCCCCCCCCCCCCCCCCCCCCCCCCCCCCCCCCCCCCCCCCCCCCCCCCCCCCCCCCCCCCCCCCCCCCCCCCCCCCCCCCCCCCCCCCCCCCCCCCCCCCCCCCCCCCCCCCCCCCCCCCCCCCCCCCCCCCCCCCCCCCCCCCCCCCCCCCCCCCCCCCCCCCCCCCCCCCCCCCCCCCCCCCCCCCCCCCCCCCCCCCCCCCCCCCCCCCCCCCCCCCCCCCCCCCCCCCCCCCCCCCCCCCCCCCCCCCCCCCCCCCCCCCCCCCCCCCCCCCCCCCCCCCCCCCCCCCCCCCCCCCCCCCCCCCCCACCCCCCCCCCCCCCCCCCCCCCCCCCCCCCCCCCCCCCCCCCCCCCCCCCCCCCCCCCCCCCCCCCCCCCCCCCCCCCCCCCCCCCCCCCCCCCCCCCCCCCCCCCCCCCCCCCCCCCCCCCCCCCCCCCCCCCCCCCCCCCCCCCCCACCCCCCCCCCCCCCCCCCCCCCCCCCCCCCCCCCCACCCCCCCCCCCCCCCCCCCCCCCCCCCCCCCCCCCCCCCCCCCCCCCCCCCCCCACCCCCCCCCCCCCCCCCCCCCCCCCCCCCCCCCCCCCCCCCCCCCCCCCCCCCCCCCCCCCCCCCCCCCCCCCCCCCCCCCCCCCCCCCCCCCCCCCCCCCCCCCCCCCCCCCCCCCCCCCCCCCCCCCCCCCCCCCCCCCCCCCCCCCCCCCCCCCCCCCCCCCCCCCCCCCCCCCCCCCCCCCCCCCCCCCCCCCCCCCCCCCCCCCCCCCCCCCCCCCCCCCCCCCCCCCCCCCCCCCCCCCCCCCCCCCCCCCCCCCCCCCCCCCCCCCCCCCCCCCCCCCCCCCCCCCCCCCCCCCCCCCCCCCCCCCCCCCCCCCCCCCCCCCCCCCCCCCCCCCCCCCCCCCCCCCCCCCCCCCCCCCCCCCCCCCCCCCCCCCCCCCCCCCCCCCCCCCCCCCCCCCCCCCCCCCCCCCCCCCCCCCCCCCCCCCCCCCCCCCCCCCCCCCCCCCCCCCCCCCCCCCCCCCCCCCCCCCCCCCCCCCCCCCCCCCCCCCCCCCCCCCCCCCCCCCCCCCCCCCCCCCCCCCCCCCCCCCCCCCCCCCCCCCCCCCCCCCCCCCCCCCCCCCCCCCCCCCCCCCCCCCCCCCCCCCCCCCCCCCCCCCCCCCCCCCCCCCCCCCCCCCCCCCCCCCCCCCCCCCCCCCCCCCCCCCCCCCCCCCCCCCCCCCCCCCCCCCCCCCCCCCCCCCCCCCCCCCCCCCCCCCCCCCCCCCCCCCCCCCCCCCCCCCCCCCCCCCCCCACCCCCCCCCCCCCCCCCCCCCCCCCCCCCCCCCCCCCCCCCCCCCCCCCCCCCCCCCCCCCCCCCCCCCCCCCCCCCCCCCCCCCCCCCCCCCCCCCCCCCCCCCCCCCCCCCCCCCCCCCCCCCCCCCCCCCCCCCCCCCCCCCCCCCCCCCCCCCCCCCCCCCCCCCCCCCCCCCCCCCCCCCCCCCCCCCCCCCCCCCCCCCCCCCCCCCCCCCCCCCCCCCCCCCCCCCCCCCCCCCCCCCCCCCCCCCCCCCCCCCCCCCCCCCCCCCCCCCCCCCCCCCCCCCCCCCCCCCCCCCCCCCCCCCCCCCCCCCCCCCCCCCCCCCCCCCCCCCCCCCCCCCCCCCCCCCCCCCCCCCCCCCCCCCCCCCCCCCCCCCCCCCCCCCCCCCCCCCCCCCCCCCCCCCCCCCCCCCCCCCCCCCCCCCCCCCCCCCCCCCCCCCCCCCCCCCCCCCCCCCCCCCCCCCCCCCCCCCCCCCCCCCCCCCCCCCCCCCCCCCCCCCCCCCCCCCCCCCCCCCCCCCCCCCCCCCCCCCCCCCCCCCCCCCCCCCCCCCCCCCCCCCCCCCCCCCCCCCCCCCCCCCCCTCCCCCCCCCCCCCCCCCCCCCCCCCCCCCCCCCCCCCCCCCCCCCCCCCCCCCCCCCCCCCCCCCCCCCCCCCCCCCCCCCCCCCCCCCCCCCCCCCCCCCCCCCCCCCCCCCCCCCCCCCCCCCCCCCCCCCCCCCCCCCCCCCCCCCCCCCCCCCCCCCCCCCCCCCCCCCCCCCCCCCCCCCCCCCCCCCCCCCCTCCCCCCCCCCCCCCCCCCCCCCCCCCCCCCCCCCCCCCCCCCCCCCCCCCCCCCCCCCCCCCCCCCCCCCCCCCCCCCCCCCCCCCCCCCCCCCCCCCCCCCCCCCCCCCCCCCCCCCCCCCCCCCCCCCCCCCCCCCCCCCCCCCCCCCCCCCCCCCCCCCCCCCCCCCCCCCCCCCCCCCCCCCCCCCCCCCCCCCCCCCCCCCCCCCCCCCCCCCCCCCCCCCCCCCCCCCCCCCCCCCCCCCCCCCCCCCCCCCCCCCCCCCCCCCCCCCCCCCCCCCCCCCCCCCCCCCCCCCCCCCCCCCCCCCCCCCCCCCCCCCCCCCCCCCCCCCCCCCCCCCCCCCCCCCCCCCCCCCCCCCCCCCCCCCCCCCCCCCCCCCCCCCCCCCCCCCCCCCCCCCCCCCCCCCCCCCCCCCCCCCCCCCCCCCCCCCCCCCCCCCCCCCCCCCCCCCCCCCCCCCCCCCCCCCCCCCCCCCCCCCCCCCCCCCCCCCCCCCCCCCCCCCCCCCCCCCCCCCCCCCCCCCCCCCCCCCCCCCCCCCCCCCCCCCCCCCCCCCCCCCCCCCCCCCCCCCCCCCCCCCCCCCCCCCCCCCCCCCCCCCCCCCCCCCCCCCCCCCCCCCCCCCCCCCCCCCCCCCCCCCCCCCCCCCCCCCCCCCCCCCCCCCCCCCCCCCCCCCCCCCCCCCCCCCCCCCCCCCCCCCCCCCCCCCCCCCCCCCCCCCCCCCCCCCCCCCCCCCCCCCCCCCCCCCCCCCCCCCCCCCCCCCCCCCCCCCCCCCCCCCCCCCCCCCCCCCCCCCCCCCCCCCCCCCCCCCCCCCCCCCCCCCCCCCCCCCCCCCCCCCCCCCCCCCCCCCCCCCCCCCCCCCCCCCCCCCCCCCCCCCCCCCCCCCCCCCCCCCCCCCCCCCCCCCCCCCCCCCCCCCCCCCCCCCCCCCCCCCCCCCCCCCCCCCCCCCCCCCCCCCCCCCCCCCCCCCCCCCCCCCCCCCCCCCCCCCCCCCCCCCCCCCCCCCCCCCCCCCCCCCCCCCCCCCCCCCCCCCCCCCCCCCCCCCCCCCCCCCCCCCCCCCCCCCCCCCCCCCCCCCCCCCCCCCCCCCCCCCCCCCCCCCCCCCCCCCCCCCCCCCCCCCCCCCCCCCCCCCCCCCCCCCCCCCCCCCCCCCCCCCCCCCCCCCCCCCCCCCCCCCCCCCCCCCCCCCCCCCCCCCCCCCCCCCCCCCCCCCCCCCCCCCCCCCCCCCCCCCCCCCCCCCCCCCCCCCCCCCCCCCCCCCCCCCCCCCCCCCCCCCCCCCCCCCCCCCCCCCCCCCCCCCCCCCCCCCCCCCCCCCCCCCCCCCCCCCCCCCCCCCCCCCCCCCCCCCCCCCCCCCCCCCCCCCCCCCCCCCCCCCCCCCCCCCCCCCCCCCCCCCCCCCCCCCCCCCCCCCCCCCCCCCCCCCCCCCCCCCCCCCCCCCCCCCCCCCCCCCCCCCCCCCCCCCCCCCCCCCCCCCCCCCCCCCCCCCCCCCCCCCCCCCCCCCCCCCCCCCCCCCCCCCCCCCCCCCCCCCCCCCCCCCCCCCCCCCCCCCCCCCCCCCCCCCCCCCCCCCCCCCCCCCCCCCCCCCCCCCCCCCCCCCCCCCCCCCCCCCCCCCCCCCCCCCCCCCCCCCCCCCCCCCCCCCCCCCCCCCCCCCCCCCCCCCCCCCCCCCCCCCCCCCCCCCCCCCCCCCCCCCCCCCCCCCCCCCCCCCCCCCCCCCCCCCCCCCCCCCCCCCCCCCCCCCCCCCCCCCCCCCCCCCCCCCCCCCCCCCCCCCCCCCCCCCCCCCCCCCCCCCCCCCCCCCCCCCCCCCCCCCCCCCCCCCCCCCCCCCCCCCCCCCCCCCCCCCCCCCCCCCCCCCCCCCCCCCCCCCCCCCCCCCCCCCCCCCCCCCCCCCCCCCCCCCCCCCCCCCCCCCCCCCCCCCCCCCCCCCCCCCCCCCCCCCCCCCCCCCCCCCCCCCCCCCCCCCCCCCCCCCCCCCCCCCCCCCCCCCCCCCCCCCCCCCCCCCCCCCCCCCCCCCCCCCCCCCCCCCCCCCCCCCCCCCCCCCCCCCCCCCCCCCCCCCCCCCCCCCCCCCCCCCCCCCCCCCCCCCCCCCCCCCCCCCCCCCCCCCCCCCCCCCCCCCCCCCCCCCCCCCCCCCCCCCCCCCCCCCCCCCCCCCCCCCCCCCCCCCCCCCCCCCCCCCCCCCCCCCCCCCCCCCCCCCCCCCCCCCCCCCCCCCCCCCCCCCCCCCCCCCCCCCCCCCCCCCCCCCCCCCCCCCCCCCCCCCCCCCCCCCCCCCCCCCCCCCCCCCCCCCCCCCCCCCCCCCCCCCCCCCCCCCCCCCCCCCCCCCCCCCCCCCCCCCCCCCCCCCCCCCCCCCCCCCCCCCCCCCCCCCCCCCCCCCCCCCCCCCCCCCCCCCCCCCCCCCCCCCCCCCCCCCCCCCCCCCCCCCCCCCCCCCCCCCCCCCCCCCCCCCCCCCCCCCCCCCCCCCCCCCCCCCCCCCCCCCCCCCCCCCCCCCCCCCCCCCCCCCCCCCCCCCCCCCCACCCCCCCCCCCCCCCCCCCCCCCCCCCCCCCCCCCCCCCCCCCCCCCCCCCCCCCCCCCCCCCCCCCCCCCCCCCCCCCCCCCCCCCCCCCCCCCCCCCCCCCCCCCCCCCCCCCCCCCCCCCCCCCCCCCCCCCCCCCCCCCCCCCCCCCCCCCCCCCCCCCCCCCCCCCCCCCCCCCCCCCCCCCCCCCCCCCCCCCCCCCCCCCCCCCCCCCCCCCCCCCCCCCCCCCCCCCCCCCCCCCCCCCCCCCCCCCCCCCCCCCCCCCCCCCCCCCCCCCCCCCCCCCCCCCCCCCCCCCCCCCCCCCCCCCCCCCCCCCCCCCCCCCCCCCCCCCCCCCCCCCCCCCCCCCCCCCCCCCCCCCCCCCCCCCCCCCCCCCCCCCCCCCCCCCCCCCCCCCCCCCCCCCCCCCCCCCCCCCCCCCCCCCCCCCCCCCCCCCCCCCCCCCCCCCCCCCCCCCCCCCCCCCCCCCCCCCCCCCCCCCCCCCCCCCCCCCCCCCCCCCCCCCCCCCCCCCCCCCCCCCCCCCCCCCCCCCCCCCCCCCCCCCCCCCCCCCCCCCCCCCCCCCCCCCCCCCCCCCCCCCCCCCCCCCCCCCCCCCCCCCCCCCCCCCCCCCCCCCCCCCCCCCCCCCCCCCCCCCCCCCCCCCCCCCCCCCCCCCCCCCCCCCCCCCCCCCCCCCCCCCCCCCCCCCCCCCCCCCCCCCCCCCCCCCCCCCCCCCCCCCCCCCCCCCCCCCCCCCCCCCCCCCCCCCCCCCCCCCCCCCCCCCCCCCCCCCCCCCCCCCCCCCCCCCCCCCCCCCCCCCCCCCCCCCCCCCCCCCCCCCCCCCCCCCCCCCCCCCCCCCCCCCCCCCCCCCCCCCCCCCCCCCCCCCCCCCCCCCCCCCCCCCCCCCCCCCCCCCCCCCCCCCCCCCCCCCCCCCCCCCCCCCCCCCCCCCCCCCCCCCCCCCCCCCCCCCCCCCCCCCCCCCCCCCCCCCCCCCCCCCCCCCCCCCCCCCCCCCCCCCCCCCCCCCCCCCCCCCCCCCCCCCCCCCCCCCCCCCCCCCCCCCCCCCCCCCCCCCCCCCCCCCCCCCCCCCCCCCCCCCCCCCCCCCCCCCCCCCCCCCCCCCCCCCCCCCCCCCCCCCCCCCCCCCCCCCCCCCCCCCCCCCCCCCCCCCCCCCCCCCCCCCCCCCCCCCCCCCCCCCCCCCCCCCCCCCCCCCCCCCCCCCCCCCCCCCCCCCCCCCCCCCCCCCCCCCCCCCCCCCCCCCCCCCCCCCCCCCCCCCCCCCCCCCCCCCCCCCCCCCCCCCCCCCCCCCCCCCCCCCCCCCCCCCCCCCCCCCCCCCCCCCCCCCCCCCCCCCCCCCCCCCCCCCCCCCCCCCCCCCCCCCCCCCCCCCCCCCCCCCCCCCCCCCCCCCCCCCCCCCCCCCCCCCCCCCCCCCCCCCCCCCCCCCCCCCCCCCCCCCCCCCCCCCCCCCCCCCCCCCCCCCCCCCCCCCCCCCCCCCCCCCCCCCCCCCCCCCCCCCCCCCCCCCCCCCCCCCCCCCCCCCCCCCCCCCCCCCCCCCCCCCCCCCCCCCCCCCCCCCCCCCCCCCCCCCCCCCCCCCCCCCCCCCCCCCCCCCCCCCCCCCCCCCCCCCCCCCCCCCCCCCCCCCCCCCCCCCCCCCCCCCCCCCCCCCCCCCCCCCCCCCCCCCCCCCCCCCCCCCCCCCCCCCCCCCCCCCCCCCCCCCCCCCCCCCCCCCCCCCCCCCCCCCCCCCCCCCCCCCCCCCCCCCCCCCCCCCCCCCCCCCCCCCCCCCCCCCCCCCCCCCCCCCCCCCCCCCCCCCCCCCCCCCCCCCCCCCCCCCCCCCCCCCCCCCCCCCCCCCCCCCCCCCCCCCCCCCCCCCCCCCCCCCCCCCCCCCCCCCCCCCCCCCCCCCCCCCCCCCCCCCCCCCCCCCCCCCCCCCCCCCCCCCCCCCCCCCCCCCCCCCCCCCCCCCCCCCCCCCCCCCCCCCCCCCCCCCCCCCCCCCCCCCCCCCCCCCCCCCCCCCCCCCCCCCCCCCCCCCCCCCCCCCCCCCCCCCCCCCCCCCCCCCCCCCCCCCCCCCCCCCCCCCCCCCCCCCCCCCCCCCCCCCCCCCCCCCCCCCCCCCCCCCCCCCCCCCCCCCCCCCCCCCCCCCCCCCCCCCCCCCCCCCCCCCCCCCCCCCCCCCCCCCCCCCCCCCCCCCCCCCCCCCCCCCCCCCCCCCCCCCCCCCCCCCCCCCCCCCCCCCCCCCCCCCCCCCCCCCCCCCCCCCCCCCCCCCCCCCCCCCCCCCCCCCCCCCCCCCCCCCCCCCCCCCCCCCCCCCCCCCCCCCCCCCCCCCCCCCCCCCCCCCCCCCCCCCCCCCCCCCCCCCCCCCCCCCCCCCCCCCCCCCCCCCCCCCCCCCCCCCCCCCCCCCCCCCCCCCCCCCCCCCCCCCCCCCCCCCCCCCCCCCCCCCCCCCCCCCCCCCCCCCCCCCCCCCCCCCCCCCCCCCCCCCCCCCCCCCCCCCCCCCCCCCCCCCCCCCCCCCCCCCCCCCCCCCCCCCCCCCCCCCCCCCCCCCCCCCCCCCCCCCCCCCCCCCCCCCCCCCCCCCCCCCCCCCCCCCCCCCCCCCCCCCCCCCCCCCCCCCCCCCCCCCCCCCCCCCCCCCCCCCCCCCCCCCCCCCCCCCCCCCCCCCCCCCCCCCCCCCCCCCCCCCCCCCCCCCCCCCCCCCCCCCCCCCCCCCCCCCCCCCCCCCCCCCCCCCCCCCCCCCCCCCCCCCCCCCCCCCCCCCCCCCCCCCCCCCCCCCCCCCCCCCCCCCCCCCCCCCCCCCCCCCCCCCCCCCCCCCCCCCCCCCCCCCCCCCCCCCCCCCCCCCCCCCCCCCCCCCCCCCCCCCCCCCCCCCCCCCCCCCCCCCCCCCCCCCCCCCCCCCCCCCCCCCCCCCCCCCCCCCCCCCCCCCCCCCCCCCCCCCCCCCCCCCCCCCCCCCCCCCCCCCCCCCCCCCCCCCCCCCCCCCCCCCCCCCCCCCCCCCCCCCCCCCCCCCCCCCCCCCCCCCCCCCCCCCCCCCCCCCCCCCCCCCCCCCCCCCCCCCCCCCCCCCCCCCCCCCCCCCCCCCCCCCCCCCCCCCCCCCCCCCCCCCCCCCCCCCCCCCCCCCCCCCCCCCCCCCCCCCCCCCCCCCCCCCCCCCCCCCCCCCCCCCCCCCCCCCCCCCCCCCCCCCCCCCCCCCCCCCCCCCCCCCCCCCCCCCCCCCCCCCCCCCACCCCCCCCCCCCCCCCCCCCCCCCCCCCCCCCCCCCCCCCCCCCCCCCCCCCCCCCCCCCCCCCCCCCCCCCCCCCCCCCCCCCCCCCCCCCCCCCCCCCCCCCCCCCCCCCCCCCCCCCCCCCCCCCCCCCCCCCCCCCCCCCCCCCCCCCCCCCCCCCCCCCCCCCCCCCCCCCCCCCCCCCCCCCCCCCCCCCCCCCCCCCCCCCCCCCCCCCCCCCCCCCCCCCCCCCCCCCCCCCCCCCCCCCCCCCCCCCCCCCCCCCCCCCCCCCCCCCCCCCCCCCCCCCCCCCCCCCCCCCCCCCCCCCCCCCCCCCCCCCCCCCCCCCCCCCCCCCCCCCCCCCCCCCCCCCCCCCCCCCCCCCCCCCCCCCCCCCCCCCCCCCCCCCCCCCCCCCCCCCCCCCCCCCCCCCCCCCCCCCCCCCCCCCCCCCCCCCCCCCCCCCCCCCCCCCCCCCCCCCCCCCCCCCCCCCCCCCCCCCCCCCCCCCCCCCCCCCCCCCCCCCCCCCCCCCCCCCCCCCCCCCCCCCCCCCCCCCCCCCCCCCCCCCCCCCCCCCCCCCCCCCCCCCCCCCCCCCCCCCCCCCCCCCCCCCCCCCCCCCCCCCCCCCCCCCCCCCCCCCCCCCCCCCCCCCCCCCCCCCCCCCCCCCCCCCCCCCCCCCCCCCCCCCCCCCCCCCCCCCCCCCCCCCCCCCCCCCCCCCCCCCCCCCCCCCCCCCCCCCCCCCCCCCCCCCCCCCCCCCCCCCCCCCCCCCCCCCCCCCCCCCCCCCCCCCCCCCCCCCCCCCCCCCCCCCCCCCCCCCCCCCCCCCCCCCCCCCCCCCCCCCCCCCCCCCCCCCCCCCCCACCCCCCCCCCCCCCCCCCCCCCCCCCCCCCCCCCCCCCCCCCCCCCCCCCCCCCCCCCCCCCCCCCCCCCCCCCCCCCCCCCCCCCCCCCCCCCCCCCCCCCCCCCCCCCCCCCCCCCCCCCCCCCCCCCCCCCCCCCCCCCCCCCCCCCCCCCCCCCCCCCCCCCCCCCCCCCCCCCCCCCCCCCCCCCCCCCCCCCCCCCCCCCCCCCCCCCCCCCCCCCCCCCCCCCCCCCCCCCCCCCCCCCCCCCCCCCCCCCCCCCCCCCCCCCCCCCCCCCCCCCCCCCCCCCCCCCCCCCCCCCCCCCCCCCCCCCCCCCCCCCCCCCCCCCCCCCCCCCCCCCCCCCCCCCCCCCCCCCCCCCCCCCCCCCCCCCCCCCCCCCCCCCCCCCCCCCCCCCCCCCCCCCCCCCCCCCCCCCCCCCCCCCCCCCCCCCCCCCCCCCCCCCCCCCCCCCCCCCCCCCCCCCCCCCCCCCCCCCCCCCCCCCCCCCCCCCCCCCCCCCCCCCCCCCCCCCCCCCCCCCCCCCCCCCCCCCCCCCCCCCCCCCCCCCCCCCCCCCCCCCCCCCCCCCCCCCCCCCCCCCCCCCCCCCCCCCCCCCCCCCCCCCCCCCCCCCCCCCCCCCCCCCCCCCCCCCCCCCCCCCCCCCCCCCCCCCCCCCCCCCCCCCCCCCCCCCCCCCCCCCCCCCCCCCCCCCCCCCCCCCCCCCCCCCCCCCCCCCCCCCCCCCCCCCCCCCCCCCCCCCCCCCCCCCCCCCCCCCCCCCCCCCCCCCCCCCCCCCCCCCCCCCCCCCCCCCCCCCCCCCCCCCCCCCCCCCCCCCCCCCCCCCCCCCCCCCCCCCCCCCCCCCCCCCCCCCCCCCCCCCCCCCCCCCCCCCCCCCCCCCCCCCCCCCCCCCCCCCCCCCCCCCCCCCCCCCCCCCCCCCCCCCCCCCCCCCCCCCCCCCCCCCCCCCCCCCCCCCCCCCCCCCCCCCCCCCCCCCCCCCCCCCCCCCCCCCCCCCCCCCCCCCCCCCCCCCCCCCCCCACCCCCCCCCCCCCCCCCCCCCCCCCCCCCCCCCCCCCCCCCCCCCCCCCCCCCCCCCCCCCCCCCCCCCCCCCCCCCCCCCCCCCCCCCCCCCCCCCCCCCCCCCCACCCCCCCCCCCCCCCCCCCCCCCCCCCCCCCCCCCCCCCCCCCCCCCCCCCCCCCCCCCCCCCCCCCCCCCCCCCCCCCCCCCCCCCCCCCCCCCCCCCCCCCCCCCCCCCCCCCCCCCCCCCCCCCCCCCCCCCCCCCCCCCCCCCCCCCCCCCCCCCCCCCCCCCCCCCCCCCCCCCCCCCCCCCCCCCCCCCCCCCCCCCCCCCCCCCCCCCCCCCCCCCCCCCCCCCCCCCCCCCCCCCCCCCCCCCCCCCCCCCCCCCCCCCCCCCCCCCCCCCCCCCCCCCCCCCCCCCCCCCCCCCCCCCCCCCCCCCCCCCCCCCCCCCCCCCCCCCCCCCCCCCCCCCCCCCCCCCCCCCCCCCCCCCCCCCCCCCCCCCCCCCCCCCCCCCCCCCCCCCCCCCCCCCCCCCCCCCCCCCCCCCCCCCCCCCCCCCCCCCCCCCCCCCCCCCCCCCCCCCCCCCCCCCCCCCCCCCCCCCCCCCCCCCCCCCCCCCCCCCCCCCCCCCCCCCCCCCCCCCCCCCCCCCCCCCCCCCCCCCCCCCCCCCCCCCCCCCCCCCCCCCCCCCCCCCCCCCCCCCCCCCCCCCCCCCCCCCCCCCCCCCCCCCCCCCCCCCCCCCCCCCCCCCCCCCCCCCCCCCCCCCCCCCCCCCCCCCCCCCCCCCCCCCCCCCCCCCCCCCCCCCCCCCCCCCCCCCCCCCCCCCCCCCCCCCCCCCCCCCCCCCCCCCCCCCCCCCCCCCCCCCCCCCCCCCCCCCCCCCCCCCCCCCCCCCCCCCCCCCCCCCCCCCCCCCCCCCCCCCCCCCCCCCCCCCCCCCCCCCCCCCCCCCCCCCCCCCCCCCCCCCCCCCCCCCCCCCCCCCCCCCCCCCCCCCCCCCCCCCCCCCCCCCCCCCCCCCCCCCCCCCCCCCCCCCCCCCCCCCCCCCCCCCCCCCCCCCCCCCCCCCCCCCCCCCCCCCCCCCCCCCCCCCCCCCCCCCCCCCCCCCCCCCCCCCCCCCCCCCCCCCCCCCCCCCCCCCCCCCCCCCCCCCCCCCCCCCCCCCCCCCCCCCCCCCCCCCCCCCCCCCCCCCCCCCCCCCCCCCCCCCCCCCCCCCCCCCCCCCCCCCCCCCCCCCCCCCCCCCCCCCCCCCCCCCCCCCCCCCCCCCCCCCCCCCCCCCCCCCCCCCCCCCCCCCCCCCCCCCCCCCCCCCCCCCCCCCCCCCCCCCCCCCCCCCCCCCCCCCCCCCCCCCCCCCCCCCCCCCCCCCCCCCCCCCCCCCCCCCCCCCCCCCCCCCCCCCCCCCCCCCCCCCCCCCCCCCCCCCCCCCCCCCCCCCCCCCCCCCCCCCCCCCCCCCCCCCCCCCCCCCCCCCCCCCCCCCCCCCCCCCCCCCCCCCCCCCCCCCCCCCCCCCCCCCCCCCCCCCCCCCCCCCCCCCCCCCCCCCCCCCCCCCCCCCCCCCCCCCCCCCCCCCCCCCCCCCCCCCCCCCCCCCCCCCCCCCCCCCCCCCCCCCCCCCCCCCCCCCCCCCCCCCCCCCCCCCCCCCCCCCCCCCCCCCCCCCCCCCCCCCCCCCCCCCCCCCCCCCCCCCCCCCCCCCCCCCCCCCCCCCCCCCCCCCCCCCCCCCCCCCCCCCCCCCCCCCCCCCCCCCCCCCCCCCCCCCCCCCCCCCCCCCCCCCCCCCCCCCCCCCCCCCCCCCCCCCCCCCCCCCCCCCCCCCCCCCCCCCCCCCCCCCCCCCCCCCCCCCCCCCCCCCCCCCCCCCCCCCCCCCCCCCCCCCCCCCCCCCCCCCCCCCCCCCCCCCCCCCCCCCCCCCCCCCCCCCCCCCCCCCCCCCCCCCCCCCCCCCCCCCCCCCCCCCCCCCCCCCCCCCCCCCCCCCCCCCCCCCCCCCCCCCCCCCCCCCCCCCCCCCCCCCCCCCCCCCCCCCCCCCCCCCCCCCCCCCCCCCCCCCCCCCCCCCCCCCCCCCCCCCCCCCCCCCCCCCCCCCCCCCCCCCCCCCCCCCCCCCCCCCCCCCCCCCCCCCCCCCCCCCCCCCCCCCCCCCCCCCCCCCCCCCCCCCCCCCCCCCCCCCCCCCCCCCCCCCCCCCCCCCCCCCCCCCCCCCCCCCCCCCCCCCCCCCCCCCCCCCCCCCCCCCCCCCCCCCCCCCCCCCCCCCCCCCCCCCCCCCCCCCCCCCCCCCCCCCCCCCCCCACCCCCCCCCCCCCCCCCCCCCCCCCCCCCCCCCCCCCCCCCCCCCCCCCCCCCCCCCCCCCCCCCCCCCCCCCCCCCCCCCCCCCCCCCCCCCCCCCCCCCCCCCCCCCCCCCCCCCCCCCCCCCCCCCCCCCCCCCCCCCCCCCCCCCCCCCCCCCCCCCCCCCCCCCCCCCCCCCCCCCCCCCCCCCCCCCCCCCCCCCCCCCCCCCCCCCCCCCCCCCCCCCCCCCCCCCCCCCCCCCCCCCCCCCCCCCCCCCCCCCCCCCCCCCCCCCCCCCCCCCCCCCCCCCCCCCCCCCCCCCCCCCCCCCCCCCCCCCCCCCCCCCCCCCCCCCCCCCCCCCCCCCCCCCCCCCCCCCCCCCCCCCCCCCCCCCCCCCCCCCCCCCCCCCCCCCCCCCCCCCCCCCCCCCCCCCCCCCCCCCCCCCCCCCCCCCCCCCCCCCCCCCCCCCCCCCCCCCCCCCCCCCCCCCCCCCCCCCCCCCCCCCCCCCCCCCCCCCCCCCCCCCCCCCCCCCCCCCCCCCCCCCCCCCCCCCCCCCCCCCCCCCCCCCCCCCCCCCCCCCCCCCCCCCCCCCCCCCCCCCCCCCCCCCCCCCCCCCCCCCCCCCCCCCCCCCCCCCCCCCCCCCCCCCCCCCCCCCCCCCCCCCCCCCCCCCCCCCCCCCCCCCCCCCCCCCCCCCCCCCCCCCCCCCCCCCCCCCCCCCCCCCCCCCCCCCCCCCCCCCCCCCCCCCCCCCCCCCCCCCCCCCCCCCCCCCCCCCCCCCCCCCCCCCCCCCCCCCCCCCCCCCCCCCCCCCCCCCCCCCCCCCCCCCCCCCCCCCCCCCCCCCCCCCCCCCCCCCCCCCCCCCCCCCCCCCCCCCCCCCCCCCCCCCCCCCCCCCCCCCCCCCCCCCCCCCCCCCCCCCCCCCCCCCCCCCCCCCCCCCCCCCCCCCCCCCCCCCCCCCCCCCCCCCCCCCCCCCCCCCCCCCCCCCCCCCCCCCCCCCCCCCCCCCCCCCCCCCCCCCCCCCCCCCCCCCCCCCCCCCCCCCCCCCCCCCCCCCCCCCCCCCCCCCCCCCCCCCCCCCCCCCCCCCCCCCCCCCCCCCCCCCCCCCCCCCCCCCCCCCCCCCCCCCCCCCCCCCCCCCCCCCCCCCCCCCCCCCCCCCCCCCCCCCCCCCCCCCCCCCCCCCCCCACCCCCCCCCCCCCCCCCCCCCCCCCCCCCCCCCCCCCCCCCCCCCCCCCCCCCCCCCCCCCCCCCCCCCCCCCCCCCCCCCCCCCCCCCCCCCCCCCCCCCCCCCCCCCCCCCCCCCCCCCCCCCCCCCCCCCCCCCCCCCCCCCCCCCCCCCCCCCCCCCCCCCCCCCCCCCCCCCCCCCCCCCCCCCCCCCCCCCCCCCCCCACCCCCCCCCCCCCCCCCCCCCCCCCCCCCCCCCCCCCCCCCCCCCCCCCCCCCCCCCCCCCCCCCCCCCCCCCCCCCCCCCCCCCCCCCCCCCCCCCCCCCCCCCCCCCCCCCCCCCCCCCCCCCCCCCCCCCCCCCCCCCCCCCCCCCCCCCCCCCCCCCCCCCCCCCCCCCCCCCCCCCCCCCCCCCCCCCCCCCCCCCCCCCCCCCCCCCCCCCCCCCCCCCCCCCCCCCCCCCCCCCCCCCCCCCCCCCCCCCCCCCCCCCCCCCCCCCCCCCCCCCCCCCCCCCCCCCCCCCCCCCCCCCCCCCCCCCCCCCCCCCCCCCCCCCCCCCCCCCCCCCCCCCCCCCCCCCCCCCCCCCCCCCCCCCCCCCCCCCCCCCCCCCCCCCCCCCCCCCCCCCCCCCCCCCCCCCCCCCCCCCCCCCCCCCCCCCCCCCCCCCCCCCCCCCCCCCCCCCCCCCCCCCCCCCCCCCCCCCCCCCCCCCCCCCCCCCCCCCCCCCCCCCCCCCCCCCCCCCCCCCCCCCCCCCCCCCCCCCCCCCCCCCCCCCCCCCCCCCCCCCCCCCCCCCCCCCCCCCCCCCCCCCCCCCCCCCCCCCCCCCCCCCCCCCCCCCCCCCCCCCCCCCCCCCCCCCCCCCCCCCCCCCCCCCCCCCCCCCCCCCCCCCCCCCCCCCCCCCCCCCCCCCCCCCCCCCCCCCCCCCCCCCCCCCCCCCCCCCCCCCCCCCCCCCCCCCCCCCCCCCCCCCCCCCCCCCCCCCCCCCCCCCCCCCCCCCCCCCCCCCCCCCCCCCCCCCCCCCCCCCCCCCCCCCCCCCCCCCCCCCCCCCCCCCCCCCCCCCCCCCCCCCCCCCCCCCCCCCCCCCCCCCCCCCCCCCCCCCCCCCCCCCCCCCCCCCCCCCCCCCCCCCCCCCCCCCC
>NZ_JBHSJY010000008.1:42500-45000 GCF_042652605.1 Amycolatopsis plumensis
CCCCCCCCCCACCCCCCCCCCACCCCCCCCCCCCCCCCCCCCCCCCCCCCCCCCCCCCCCCCCCCCCCCCACCCCCCCCCCCCCCCCCCCCCCCCCCCCCCCCCCCCCCCCCCCCCCCCCCCCCCCCCCCCCCCCCCCCCCCCCCCCCCCCCCCCCCCCCCCCCCCCCCCCCCCCCCCCCCCCCCCCCCCCCCCCCCCCCCCCCCCCCCCCCCCCCCCCCCCCCCCCCCCCCCCCCCCCCCCCCCCCCCCCCCCCCCCCCCCCCCCCCCCCCCCCCCCCCCCCCCCCCCCCCCCCCCCCCCCCCCCCCCCCCCCCCCCCCCCCCCCCCCCCCCCCCCCCCCCCCCCCCCCCCCCCCCCCCCCCCCCCCCCCCCCCCCCCCCCCCCCCCCCCCCCCCCCCCACCCCCCCCCCCCCCCCCCCCCCCCCCCCCCCCCCCCCCCCCCCCCCCCCCCCCCCCCCCCCCCCCCCCCCCCCCCCCCCCCCCCCCCCCCCCCCCCCCCCCCCCCCCCCCCCCCCCCCCCCCCCCCCCCCCCCCCCCCCCCCCCCCCCCCCCCCCCCCCCCCCCCCCCCCCCCCCCCCCCCCCCCCCCCCCCCCCCCCCCCCCCCCCCCCCCCCCCCCCACCCCCCCCCCCCCCCCCCCCCCCCCCCCCCCCCCCCCCCCCCCCCCCCCCCCCCCCCCCCCCCCCCCCCCCCCCCCCCCCCCCCCCCCCCCCCCCCCCCCCCCCCCCCCCCCCCCCCCCCCCCCCCCCCCCCCCCCCCCCCCCCCCCCCCCCCCCCCCCCCCCCCCCCCCCCCCCCCCCCCCCCCCCCCCCCCCCCCCCCCCCCCCCCCCCCCCCCCCCCCCCCCCCCCCCCCCCCCCCCCCCCCCCCCCCCCCCCCCCCCCCCCCCCCCCCCCCCCCCCCCCCCCCCCCCCCCCCCCCCCCCCCCCCCCCCCCCCCCCCCCCCCCCCCCCCCCCCCCCCCCCCCCCCCCCCCCCCCCCCCCCCCCCCCCCCCCCCCCCCCCCCCCCCCCCCCCCCCCCCCCCCCCCCCCCCCCCCCCCCCCCCCCCCCCCCCCCCCCCCCCCCCCCCCCCCCACCCCCCCCCCCCCCCCCCCACCCCCCCCCCCCCCCCCCCCCCCCCCCCCCCCCCCCCCCCCCCCCCCCCCCCCCCCCCCCCCCCCCCCCCCCCCCCCCCCCCCCCCCCCCCCCCCCCCCCCCCCCCCCCCCCCCCCCCCCCCCCCCCCCCCCCCCCCCCCCCCCCCCCCCCCCCCCCCCCCCCCCCCCCCCCCCCCCCCCCCCCCCCCCCCCCCCCCCCCCCCCCCCCCCCCCCCCCCCCCCCCCCCCCCCCCCCCCCCCCCCCCCCCCCCCCCCCCCCCCCCCCCCCCCCCCCCCCCCCCCCCCCCCCCCCCCCCCCCCCCCCCCCCCCCCCCCCCCCCCCCCCCCCCCCCCCCCCCCCCCCCCCCCCCCCCCCCCCCCCCCCCCCCCCCCCCCCCCCCCCCCCCCCCCCCCCACCCCCCCCCCCCCCCCCCCCCCCCCCACCCCCCCCCCCCCCCCCCCCCCCCCCCCCCCCCCCCCCCCCCCCCCCCCCCCCCCCCCCCCCCCCCCCCCCCCCCCCCCCCCCCCCCCCCCCCCCCCCCCCCCCCCCCCCCCCCCCCCCCCCCCCCCCCCCCCCCCCCCCCCCCCCCCCCCCCCCCCCCCCCCCCCCCCCCCCCCCCCCCCCCCCCCCCCCCCCCCCCCCCCCCCCCCCCCCCCCCCCCCCCCCCCCCCCCCCCCCCCCCCCCCCCCCCCCCCCCCCCCCCCCCCCCCCCCCCCCCCCCCCCCCCCCCCCCCCCCCCCCCCCCCCCCCCCCCCCCCCCCCCCCCCCCCCCCCCCCCCCCCCCCCCCCCCCCCCCCCCCCCCCCCCCCCCCCCCCCCCCCCCCCCCCCCCCCCCCCCCCCCCCCCCCCCCCCCCCCCCACCCCCCCCCCCCCCCCCCCCCCCCCCCCCCCCCCCCCCCCCCCCCCCCCCCCCCCCCCCCCCCCCCCCCCCCCCCCCCCCCCCCCCCCCCCCCCCCCCCCCCCCCCACCCCCCCCCCCCCCCCCCCCCCCCCCCCCCCCCCCCCCCCCCCCCCCCCCCACCCCCCCCCCCCCCCCCCCCCCCCCCCCCCCCCCCCCCCCCCCCCCCCCCCCCCCCCCCCCCCCCCCCCCCCCCCCCCCCCCCCCCCCCCCCCCCCCCCCCCCCCCCCCCCCCCCCCCCCCCCCCCCCCCCCCCCCCCCCCCCCCCCCCCCCCCCTCCCCCCCCCCCCCCCCCCCCCCCCCCCCCCCCCCCCCCCCCCCCCCCCCCCCCCCCCCCCCCCCCCCCCCCCCCCCCCCCCCCCCCCCCCCCCCCCCCCCCCCCCTCCCCCCCCCCCCCCCCCCCCCCCCCCCCCCCCCCCCCCCCCCCCCCCCCCCCCCCCCCCCCCCCCCCCCCCCCCCCCCCCCCCCCCCCCCCCCCCCCCCCCCCCCCCCCCCCCCCCCCCCCCCCCCCCCCCCCCCCCCCCCCCC
>NZ_JBHSJY010000009.1:5000-45000 GCF_042652605.1 Amycolatopsis plumensis
CCCCCCCCCCCCCCCCCCCCCCCCCCCCCCCCCCCCCCCCCCCCCCCCCCCCCCCCCCCCCCCCCCCCCCCCCCCCCCCCCCCCCCCCCCCCCCCCCCCCCCCCCCCCCCCCCCCCCCCCCCCCCCCCCCCCCCCCCCCCCCCCCCCCCCCCCCCCCCCCCCCCCCCCCCCCCCCCCCCCCCCCCCCCCCCCCCCCCCCCCCCCCCCCCCCCCCCCCCCCCCCCCCCCCCCCCCCCCCCCCCCCCCCCCCCCCCCCCCCCCCCCCCCCCCCCCCCCCCCCCCCCCCCCCCCCCCCCCCCCCCCCCCCCCCCCCCCCCCCCCCACCCCCCCCCCCCCCCCCCCCCCCCCCCCCCCCCCCCCCCCCCCCCCCCCCCCCCCCCCCCCCCCCCCCCCCCCCCCCACCCCCCCCCCCCCCCCCCCCCCCCCCCCCCCCCCCCCCCCCCCCCCCCCCCCCCCCCCCCCCCCCCCCCCCCCCCCCCCCCCCCCCCCCCCCCCCCCCCCCCCCCCCCCCCCCCCCCCCCCCCCCCCCCCCCCCCCCCCCCCCCCCCCCCCCCCCCCCCCCCCCCCCCCCCCCCCCCCCCCCCCCCCCCCCCCCACCCCCCCCCCCCCCCCCCCCCCCCCCCCCCCCCCCCCCCCCCCCCCCCCCCCCCCCCCCCCCCCCCCCCCCCCCCCCCCCCCCCCCCCCCCCCCCCCCCCCCCCCCCCCCCCCCCCCCCCCCCCCCCCCCCCCCCCCCCCCCCCCCCCCCCCCCCCCCCCCCCCCCCACCCCCCCCCCCCCCCCCCCCCCCCCCCCCCCCCCCCCCCCCCCCCCCCCCCCCCCCCCCCCCCCCCCCCCCCCCCCCCCCCCCCCCCCCCCCCCCCCCCCCCCCCCCCCCCCCCCCCCCCCCCCCCCCCCCCCCCCCCCCCCCCCCCCCCCCCCCCCCCCCCCCCCCCCCCCCCCCCACCCCCCCCCCCCCCCCCCCCCCCCCCCCCCCCCCCCCCCCCCCCCCCCACCCCCCCCCCCCCCCCCCCCCCCCCCCCCCCCCCCCCCCCCCCCCCCCCCCCCCCACCCCCCCCCCCCCCCCCCCCCCCCCCCCCCCCCCCCCCCCCCCCCCCCCCCCCCCCCCCCCCCCCCCCCCCCCCCCCCCCCCCCCCCCCCCCCCCCCCCCCCCCCCCCCCCCCCCCCCCCCCCCCCCCCCCCCCCCCCCCCCCCCCCCCCCCCCCCCCCCCCCCCCCCCCCCCCCCCCCCCCCCCCCCCCCCCCCCCCCCCCCCCCCCCCCCCCCCCCCCCCCCCCCCCCCCCCCCCCCCCCCCCCCCCCCCCCCCCCCCCCCCCCCCCCCCCCCCCCCCCCCCCCCCCCCCCCCCCCCCCCCCCCCCCCCCCACCCCCCCCCCCCCCCCCCCCCCCCCCCCCCCCCCCCCCCCCCCCCCCCCCCCCCCCCCCCCCCCCCCCCCCCCCCCCCCCCCCCCCCCCCCCCCCCCCCCCCCCCCCCCCCCCCCCCCCCCCCCCCCCCCCCCCCCCCCCCCCCCCCCCCCCCCCCCCCCCCCCCCCCCCCCCCCCCCCCCCCCCCCCCCCCCCCCCCCCCCCCCCCCCCCCCCCCCCCCCCCCCCCCCCCCCCCCCCCCCCCCCCCCCCCCCCCCCCCCCCCCCCCCCCCCCCCCCCCCCCCCCCCCCCCCCCCCCCCCCCCCCCCCCCCCCCCCCCCCCCCCCCCCCCCCCCCCCCCCCCCCCCCCCCCCCCCCCCCCCCCCCCCCCCCCCCCCCCCCCCCCCCCCCCCCCCCCCCCCCCCCCACCCCCCCCCCCCCCCCCCCCCCCCCCCCCCCCCCCCCCCCCCCCCCCCCCCCCCCCCCCCCCCCCCCCCCCCCCCCCCCCCCCCCCCCCCCCCCCCCCCCCCCCCCCCCCCCCCCCCCCCCCCCCCCCCCCCCCCCCCCCCCCCCCCCCCCCCCCCCCCCCCCCCCCCCCCCCCCCCCCCCCCCCCCCCCCCCCCCCCCCCCCCCCCCCCCCCCCCCCCCCCCCCCCCCCCCCCCCCCCCCCCCCCCCCCCCCCCCCCCCCCCCCCCCCCCCCCCCCCCCCCCCCCCCCCCCCCCCCCCCCCCCCCCCCCCCCCCCCCCCCCCCCCCCCCCCCCCCCCCCCCCCCCCCCCCCCCCCCCCCCCCCCCCCCCCCCCCCCCCCCCCCCCCCCCCCCCCCCCCCCCCCCCCCCCCCCCCCCCCCCCCCCCCCCCCCCCCCCCCCCCCCCCCCCCCCCCCCCCCCCCCCCCCCCCCCCCCCCCCCCCCCCCCCCCCACCCCCCCCCCCCCCCCCCCCCCCCCCCCCCCCCCCCCCCCCCCCCCCCCCCCCCCCCCCCCCCCCCCCCCCCCCCCCCCCCCCCCCCCCCCCCCCCCCCCCCCCCCCCCCCCCCCCCCCCCCCCCCCCCCCCCCCCCCCCCCCCCCCCCCCCCCCCCCCCCCCCCCCCCCCCCCCCCCCCCCCCCCCCCCCCCCCCCCCCCCCCCCCCCCCCCCCCCCCCCCCCCCCCCCCCCCCCCCCCCCCCCCCCCCCCCCCCACCCCCCCCCCCCCCCCCCCCCCCCCCCCCCCCCCCCCCCCCCCCCCCCCCCCCCCCCCCCCCCCCCCCCCCCCCCCCCCCCCCCCCCCCCCCCCCCCCCCCCCCCCCCCCCCCCCCCCCCCCCCCCCCCCCCCCCCCCCCCCCCCCCCCCCCCCCCCCCCCCCCCCCCCCCCCCCCCCCCCCCCCCCCCCCCCCCCCCCCCCCCCCCCCCCCCCCCCCCCCCCCCCCCCCCCCCCCCCCCCCCCCCCCCCCCCCCCCCCCCCCCCCCCCCCCCCCCCCCCCCCCCCCCCCCCCCCCCCCCCCCCCCCCCCCCCCCCCCCCCCCCCCCCCCCCCCCCCCCCCCCCCCCCCCCCCCCCCCCCCCCCCCCCCCCCCCCCCCCCCCCCCCCCCCCCCCCCCCCCCCCCCCCCCCCCCCCCCCCCCCCCCCCCCCCCCCCCCCCCCCCCCCCCCCCCCCCCCCCCCCCCCCCCCCCCCCCCCCCCCCCCCCCCCCCCCCCCCCCCCCCCCCCCCCCCCCCCCCCCCCCCCCCCCCCCCCCCCCCCCCCCCCCCCCCCCCCCCCCCCCCCCCCCCCCCCCCCCCCCCCCCCCCCCCCCCCCCCCCCCCCCCCCCCCCCCCCCCCCCCCCCCCCCCCCCCCCCCCCCCCCCCCCCCCCCCCCCCCCCCCCCCCCCCCCCCCCCCCCCCCCCCCCCCCCCCCCCCCCCCCCCCCCCCCCCCCCCCCCCCCCCCCCCCCCCCCCCCCCCCCCCCCCCCCCCCCCCCCCCCCCCCCCCCCCCCCCCCCCCCCCCCCCCCCCCCCCCCCCCCCCCCCCCCCCCCCCCCCCCCCCCCCCCCCCCCCCCCCCCCCCCCCCCCCCCCCCCCCCCCCCCCCCCCCCCCCCCCCCCCCCCCCCCCCCCCCCACCCCCCCCCCCCCCCCCCCCCCCCCCCCCCCCCCCCCCCCCCCCCCCCCCCCCCCCCCCCCCCCCCCCCCCCCCCCCCCCCCCCCCCCCCCCCCCCCCCCCCCCCCCCCCCCCCCCCCCCCCCCCCCCCCCCCCCCCCCCCCCCCCCCCCCCCCCCCCCCCCCCCCCCCCCCCCCCCACCCCCCCCCCCCCCCCCCCCCCCCCCCCCCCCCCCCCCCCCCCCCCCCCCCCCCCCCCCCCCCCCCCCCCCCCCCCCCCCCCCCCCCCCCCCCCCCCCCCCCCCCCCCCCCCCCCCCCCCCCCCCCCCCCCCCCCCCCCCCCCCCCCCCCCCCCCCCCCCCCCCCCCCCCCCCCCCCCCCCCCCCCCCCCCCCCCCCCCCCCCCCCCCCCCCCCCCCCCCCCCCCCCCCCCCCCCCCCCCCCCCCCCCCCCCCCCCCCCCCCCCCCCCCCCCCCCCCCCCCCCCCCCCCCCCCCCCCCCCCCCCCCCCCCCCCCCCCCCCCCCCCCCCCCCCCCCCCCCCCCCCCCCACCCCCCCCCCCCCCCCCCCCCCCCCCCCCCCCCCCCCCCCCCCCCCCCCCCCCCCCCCCCCCCCCCCCCCCCCCCCCCCCCCCCCCCCCCCCCCCCCCCCCCCCCCCCCCCCCCCCCCCCCCCCCCCCCCCCCCCCCCCCCCCCCCCCCCCCCCCCCCCCCCCCCCCCCCCCCCCCCCCCCCCCCCCCCCCCCCCCCCCCCCCCCCCCCCCCCCCCCCCCCCCCCCCCCCCCCCCCCCCCCCCCCCCCCCCCCCCCCCCCCCACCCCCCCCCCCCCCCCCCCCCCCCCCCACCCCCCCCCCCCCCCCCCCCCCCCCCCCCCCCCCCCCCCCCCCCCCCCCCCCCCCCCCCCCCCCCCCCCCCCCCCCCCCCCCCCCCCCCCCCCCCCCCCCCCCCCCCCCCCCCCCCCCCCCCCCCCCCCCCACCCCCCCCCCCCCCCCCCCCCCCCCCCCCCCCCCCCCCCCCCCCCCCCCCCCCCCCCCCCCCCCCCCCCCCCCCCCCCCCCCCCCCCCCCCCCCCCCCCCCCCCCCCCCCCCCCCCCCCCCCCCCCCCCCCCCCCCCCCCCCCCCCCCCCCCCCCCCCCCCCCCCCCCCCCCCCCCCCCCCACCCCCCCCCCCCCCCCCCCCCCCCCCCCCCCCCCCCCCCCCCCCCCCCCCCCCCCCCCCCCCCCCCCCCCCCCCCCCCCCCCCCCCCCCCCCCCCCCCCCCCCCCCCCCCCCCCCCCCCCCCCCCCCCCCCCCCCCCCCCCCCCCCCCCCCACCCCCCCCCCCCCCCCCCCCCCCCCCCCCCCCCCCCCCCCCCCCCCCCCCCCCCCCCCCCCCCCCCCCCCCCCCCCCCCCCCCCCCCCCCCCCCCCCCCCCCCCCCCCCCCCCCCCCCCCCCCCCCCCCCCCCCCCCCCCCCCCCCCCCCCCCCCCCCCCCCCCCCCCCCCCCCCCCCCCCCCCCCCCCCCCCCCCCCCCCCCCCCCCCCCCCCCCCCCCCCCCCCCCCCCCCCCCCCCCCCCCCCCCCCCCCCCCCCCCCCCCCCCCCCCCCCCCCCCCCCCCCCCCCCCCCCCCCCCCCCCCCCCCCCCCCCCCCCACCCCCCCCCCCCCCCCCCCCCCCCCCCCCCCCCCCCCCCCCCCCCCCCCCCCCCCCCCCCCCCCCCCCCCCCCCCCCCCCCCCCCCCCCCCCCCCCCCCCCCCCCCCCCCCCCCCCCCCCCCCCCCCCCCCCCCCCCCCCCCCCCCCCCCCCCCCCCCCCCCCCCCCCCCCCCCCCCCCCCCCCCCCCCCCCCCCCCCCCCCCCCCCCCCCCCCCCCCCCCCCCCCCCCCCCCCCCCCCCCCCCCCCCCCCCCCCCCCCACCCCCCCCCCCCCCCCCCCCCCCCCCCCCCCCCCCCCCCCCCCCCCCCCCCCCCCCCCCCCCCCCCCCCCCCCCCCCCCCCCCCCCCCCCCCCCCCCCCCCCCCCCCCCCCCCCCCACCCCCCCCCCCCCCCCCCCCCCCACCCCCCCCCCCCCCCCCCCCCCCCCCCCCCCCCCCCCCCCCCCCCCCACCCCCCCCCCCCCCCCCCCCCCCCCCCCCCCCCCCCCCCCCCCCCCCCCCCCCCCCCCCCCCCCCCCCCCCCCCCCCCCCCCCCCCCCCCCCCCCCCCCCCCCCCCCCCCCCCCCCCCCCCCCCCCACCCCCCCCCCCCCCCCCCCCCCCCCCCCCCCCCCCCCCCCCCCCCCCCCCCCCCCCCCCCCCCCCCCCCCCCCCCCCCCCCCCCCCCCCCCCCCCCCCCCCCCCCCCCCCCCCCCCCCCCCCCCCCCCCCCCCCCCCCCCCCCCCCCCCCCCCCCCCCCCCCCCCCCCCCCCCCCCCCCCCCCCCCCCCCCCCCCCCCCCCCCCCCCCCCCCCCCCCCCCCCCCCCCCCCCCCCCCCCCCCCCCCCCCCCCCCCCCCCCCCCCCCCCCCCCCCCCCCCCCCCCCCCCCCCCCCCCCCCCCCCCCCACCCCCCCCCCCCCCCCCCCCCCCCCCCCCCCCCCCCCCCCCCCCCCCCCCCCCCCCCCCCCCCCCCCCCCCCCCCCCCCCCCCCCCCCCCCCCCCCCCCCCCCCCCCCCCCCCCCCCCCCCCCCCCCCCCCCCCCCCCCCCCCCCCCCCCCCCCCCCCCCCCCCCCCCACCCCCCCCCCCCCCCCCCCCCCCCCCCCCCCCCCCCCCCCCCCCCCCCCCCCCCCCCCCCCCCCCCCCCCCCCCCCCCCCCCCCCCCCCCCCCCCCCCCCCCCCCCCCCCCCCCCCCCCCCCCCCCCCCACCCCCCCCCCCCCCCACCCCCCCCCCCCCCCCCCCCCCCCCCCCCCCCCCCCCCCCCCCCCCCCCCCCCCCCCCCCCCCCCACCCCCCCCCCCCCCCCCCCCCCCCCCCCCCCCCCCCCCCCCCCCCCCCCCCCCCCCCCCCCCCCCCCCCCCCCCCCCCCCCCCCCCCCCCCCCCCCCCCCCCCCCCCCCCCCCCCCCCCCCCCCCCCCCCCCCCCCCCCCCCCCCCCCCCCCCCCCCCCCCCCCCCCCCCCCCCCCCCCCCCCCCCCCCCCCCCCCCCCCCCCCCCCCCCCCCCCCCCCCCCCCCCCCCCCCCCCCCCCCCCCCCCCCCCCCCCCCCCCCCCCCCCCCCCCCCCCCCCCCCCCCCCCCCCCCCCCCCCCCCCCCCCCCCCCCCCCACCCCCCCCCCCCCCCCCCCCCCCCCCCCCCCCCCCCCCCCCCCCCCCCCCCCCCCCCCCCCCCCCCCCCCCCCCCCCCCCCCCCCCCCCCCCCCCCCCCCCCACCCCCCCCCCCCCCCCCCCCCCCCCCCCCCCCCCCCCCCCCCCCCCCCCCCCCCCCCCCCCCCCCCCCCCCCCCCCCCCCCCCCCCCCCCCCCCCCCCCCCCCCCCCCCCCCCCCCCCCCCCCCCCCCCCCCCCCCCCCCCCCCCCCCCCCCCCCCCCCCCCCCCCCCCCCCCCCCCCCCCCCCCCCCCCCCCCCCCCCCCCCCCCCCCCCCCCCCCCCCCCCCCCCCCCCCCCCCCCCCCCCCCCCCCCCCCCCCCCCCCCCCCCCCCCCCCCCCCCCCCCCCCCCCCCCCCCCCCCCCCCCCCCCCCCCCCCCCCCCCCCCCCCCCCCCCCCCCCCCCCCCCCCCCCCCCCCCCCCCCCCCCCCCCCCCCCCCCCCCCCCCCCCCCCCCCCCCCCCCCCCCCCCCCCCCCCCCCCCCCCCCCCCCCCCCCCCCCCCCCCCCCCCCCCCCCCCCCCCCCCCCCCCCCCCCCCCCCCCCCCCCCCCCCCCCCCCCCCCCCCCCCCCCCCCCCCCCCCCCCCCCCCCCCCCCCCCCCCCCCCCCCCCCCCCCCCCCCCCCCCCCCCCCCCCCCCCCCCCCCCCCCCCCCCCCCCCCCCCCCCCCCCCCCCCCCCCCCCCCCCCCCCCCCCCCCCCCCCCCCCCCCCCCCCCCCCCCCCCCCCCCCCCCCCCCCCCCCCCCCCCCCCCCCCCCCCCCCCCCCCCCCCCCCCCCCCCCCCCCCCCCCCCCCCCCCCCCCCCCCCCCCCCCCCCCCCCCCCCCCCCCACCCCCCCCCCCCCCCCCCCCCCCCCCCCCCCCCCCCCCCCCCCCCCCCCCCCCCCCCCCCCCCCCCCCCCCCCCCCCCCCCCCCCCCCCCCCCCCCCCCCCCCCCCCCCCCCCCCCCCCCCCCCCCCCCCCCCCCCCCCCCCCCCCCCCCCCCCCCCCCCCCCCCCCCCCCCCCCCCCCCCCCCCCCCCCCCCCCCCCCCCCCCCCCCCCCCCCCCCCCCCCCCCCCCCCCCCCCCCCCCCCCCCCCCCCCCCCCCCCCCCCCCCCCCCACCCCCCCCCCCCCCCCCCCACCCCCCCCCCCCCCCCCCCCCCCCCCCCCCCCCCCCCCCCCCCCCCCCCCCCCCCCCCCCCCCCCCCCCCCCCACCCCCCCCCCCCCCCCCCCCCCCCCCCCCCCCCCCCCCCCCCCCCCCCCCCCCCCCCCCCCCCCCCCCCCCCCCCCCCCCCCCCCCCCCCCCCCCCCCCCCCCCCCCCCCCCCCCCCCCCCCCCCCCCCCCCCCCCCCCCCCCCCCCCCCCCCCCCCCCCCCCCCCCCCCCCCCCCCCCCCCCACCCCCCCCCCCCCCCCCCCCCCCCCCCCCCCCCCCCCCCCCCCCCCCCCCCCCCCCCCCCCGCCCCCCCCCCCCCCCCCCCCCCCCCCCCCCCCCCCCCCCCCCCCCCCCCCCCCCCCCCCCCCCCCCCCCCCCCCCACCCCCCCCCCCCCCCCCCCCCCCCCCCCCCCCCCCCCCCCCCCCCCCCCCCCCCCCCCCCCCCCCCCCCCCCCCCCCCCCCCCCCCCCCCCCCCCCCCCCCCCCCCCCCCCCCCCCCCCCCCCCCCCCCCACCCCCCCCCCCCCCCCCCCCCCCCCCCCCCCCCCCCCCCCCCCCCCCCCCCCCCCCCCCCCCCCCCCCCCCCCCCCCCCCCCCCCCCCCCCCCCCCCCCCCCCCCCCCCCCCCCCCCCCCCCCCCCCCCCCCCCCCCCCCCCCCCCCCCCCCCCCCCCCCCCCCCCCCCCCCCCCCCCCCCCCCCCCCCCCCCCCCCCCCCCCCCCCCCCCCTCCCCCCCCCCCCCCCCCCCCCCCCCCCCCCCCCCCCCCCCCCCCCCCCCCCCCCCCCCCCCCCCCCCCCCCCCCCCCCCCCCCCCCCCCCCCCCACCCCCCCCCCCCCCCCCCCCCCCCCCCCCCCCCCCCCCCCCCCCCCCCCCCCCCCCCCCCCCCCCCCCCCCCCCCCCCCCCCCCCCCCCCCCCCCCCCCCCCCCCCCCCCCCCCCCCCCCCCACCCCCCCCCCCCCCCCCCCCCCCCCCCCCCCCCCCCCCCCCCCCCCCCCCCCCCCCCCCCCCCCCCCCCCCCCCCCCCCCCCCCCCCCCCCCCCCCCCCCCCCCCCCCCCCCCCCCCACCCCCCCCCCCCCCCCCCCCCCCCCCCCCCCCCCCCCCCCCCCCCCCCCCCCCCCCCCCCCCCCCCCCCCCCCCCCCCCCCCCCCCCCCCCCCCCCCCCCCCCCCCCCCCCCCCCCCCCCCCCCCCCCCCCCCCCCCCCCCCCCCCCCCCCCCCCCCCCCCCCCCCCCCCCCCCCCCCCCCCCCCCCCCCCCCCCCCCCCCCCCCCCCCCCACCCCCCCCCCCCCCCCCCCCCCCCCCCCCCCCCCCCCCCCCCCCACCCCCCCCCCCCCCCCCCCCCCCCCCCCCCCCCCCCCCCCCCCCCCCCCCCCCCCCCCCCCCCCCCCCCCCCCCCCCCCCCCCCCCCCCCCCCCCCCCCCCCCCCCCCCCCCCCCCCCCCCCCCCCCCCCCCCCCCCCCCCCCCCCCCCCCCCCCCCCCCCCCCCACCCCCCCCCCCCCCCCCCCCCCCCCCCCCCCCCCCCCCCCCCCCCCCCCCCCCCCCCCCCCCCCCCCCCCCCCCCCCCCCCCCCCCCCCCACCCCCCCCCCCCCCCCCCCCCCCCCCCCCCCCCCCCCCCCCCCCCCCCCCCCCCCCCCCCCCCCCCCCCCCCCCCCCCCCCCCCCCCCCCCCCCCCCCCCCCCCCCCCCCCCCCCCCCCCCCCCCCCCCCCCCCCCCCCCCCCCCCCCCCCCCCCCCCCCCCCCCCCCCCCCCCCCCCCCCCCCCCCCCCCCCCCCCCCCCCCCCCCCCCCCCCCCCCCCCCCCCCCCCCCCCCCCCCCCCCCCCCCCCCCCCCCCCCCCCCCCCCCCCCCCCCCCCCCCCCCCCCCCCCCCCCCCCCCCCCCCCCCCCCCCCCCCCCCCCCCCCACCCCCCCCCCCCCCCCCCCCCCCCCCCCCCCCCCCCCCCCCCCCCCCCCCCCCCCCCCCCCCCCCCCCCCCCCCCCCCCCCCCCCCCCCCCCCCCCCCCCCCCCCCCACCCCCCCCCCCCCCCCCCCCCCCCCCCCCCCCCCCCCCCCCCCCCCCCCCCCCCCCCCCCCCCCCCCCCCCCCCCCCCCCCCCCCCCCCCCCCCCCCCCCCCCCCCCCCCCCCCACCCCCCCCCCCCCCCCCCCCCCCCCCCCCCCCCCCCCCCCCCCCCCACCCCCCCCCCCCCCCCCCCCCCCCCCCCCCCCCCCCCCCCCCCCCCCCCCCCCCCCCCCCCCCCCCCCCCCCCCCCCCCCCCCCCCCCCCCCCCCCCCCCCCCCCCCCCCCCCCCCCCCCCCCCCCCCCCCCCCCCCCCCCCCCCCCCCCCCCCCCCCCCCCCCCCCCCCCCCCCCCCCCCCCCCCCCCCCCCCCACCCCCCCCCCCCCCCCCCCCCCCCCCCCCCCCCCCCCCCCCCCCCCCCCCCCCCCCCCCCCCCCCCCCCCCCCACCCCCCCCCCCCCCCCCCCCCCCCCCCCCCCCCCCCCCCCCCCCCCCCCCCCCCCCCCCCCCCCCCCCCCCCCCCCCCCCCCCCCCCCCCCCCCCCCCCCCCCCCCCCCCCCCCCCCCCCCCCCCCCCCCCCCCCCCCCCACCCCCCCCCCCCCCCCCCCCCCCCCCCCCACCCCCCCCCCCCCCCCCCCCCCCCCCCCCCCCCCCCCCCCCCCCCCCCCCCACCCCCCCCCCCCCCCCCCCCCCCCCCCCCCCCCCCCCCCCCCCCCCCCCCCCCCCCCCCCCCCCCCCCCCCCCCCCCCCCCCCCCCCCCCCCCCCCCCCCCCCCCCCCACCCCCCCCCCCCCCCCCCCCCCCCCCCCCCCCCCCCCCCCCCCCCCCCCCCCCCCCCCCCCCCCCCCCCCCCCCCCCCCCCCCCCCCCCCCCCCCCACCCCCCCCCCCCCCCCCCCCCCCCCACCCCCCCCCCCCCCCACCCCCCCCCCCCCCCCCCCCCCCCCCCCCCCCCCCCCCCCCCCCCCCCCCCCCCCCCCCCCCCCCCCCCCCCCCCCCCCCCCCCCCCCCCCCCCCCCCCCCCCCCCCCCCCCCCCCCCCCCCCCCCCCCCCCCCCCCCCCCCCCCCCCCCCCCCCCCCCCCCCCCCCCCCCCCCCCCCCCCCCCCCCCCCCCCCCCCCCCCCCCCCCCCCCCCCCCCCCCCCCCCCCCCCCCCCCCCCCCCCCCCCCCCCCACCCCCCCCCCCCCCCCCCCCCCCCCCCCCCCCCCCCCCCCCCCCCCCCCCCCCCCCCCCCCCCCCCCCCCCCCCCCCCCCCCCCCCCCCCCCCCCCCCCCCCCCCCCCCCCCCCCCCCCCCCCCCCCCCCCCCCCCCCCCCCCCCCCCCCCCCCCCCCCCCCCCCCCACCCCCCCCCCCCCCCCCCCCCCCCCCCCCCCCCCCCCCCCCCCCCCCCCCCCCCCCCCCCCCCCCCCCCCCCCCCCCCCCCCCCCCCCCCCCCCCCCCCCCCCCCCCCCCCCCCCCCCCCCCCCCCCCCCCCCCCCCCCCCCCCCCCCCCCCCCCCCCCCCCCCCCCCCCCCCCCCCCCCCCCCCCCCCCCCCCCCCCCCCCCCCCCCCCCCCCCCCCCCCCCCCCCCCCCCCCCCCCCCCCCCCCCCCCCCCCCCCCCCCCCCCCCCCCCCCCCCCCCCCCCCCCCCCCCCCCCCCCCCCCCCCCCCCCCCCCCCCCCCCCCCCCCCCCCCCCCCCCCCCCCCCCCCCCCCCCCCCCCCCCCCCCCCCCCCCCCCCCCCCCCCCCCCCCCCCCCCCCCCCCCCCCCCCCCCCCCCCCCACCCCCCCCCCCCCCCCCCCCCCCCCCCCCCCCCCCCCCCCCCCCCCCCCCCCCCCCCCCCCCCCCCCCCCCCCCCCCCCCCCCCCCCCCCCCCCCCCCCCCCCCCCCCCCCCCCCCCCCCCCCCCCCCCCCCCCCCCCCCCCCCCCCCCCCCCCCCCCCCCCCCCCCCCCCCCCCCCCCCCCCCCCCCCCCCCCCCCCCCCCCCCCCCCCCCCCCCCCCCCCCCCCCCCCCCCCCCCCCCCCCCCCCCCCCCCCCCCCCCCCCCCCCCCCCCCCCCCCCCCCCCCCCCCCCCCCCCCCCCCCCCCCCCCCCCCCCCCCCCCCCCCCCCCCCCCCCCCCCCCCCCCCCCCCCCCCCCCCCCCCCCCCCCCCCCCCCCCCCCCCCCCCCCCCCCCCCCCCCCCCCCCCCCCCCCCCCCCCCCCCCCCCCCCCCCCCCCCCCCCCCCCCCCCCCCCCCCCCCCCCCCCCCCCCCCCCCCCCCCCCCCCCCCCCCCCCCCCCCCCCCCCCCCCCCCCCCCCCCCCCCCCCCCCCCCCCCCCCCCCCCCCCCCCCCCCCCCCCCCCCCCCCCCCCCCCCCCCCCCCCCCCCCCCCCCCCACCCCCCCCCCCCCCCCCCCCCCCCCCCCCCCCCCCCCCCCCCCCCCCCCCCCCCCCCCCCCCCCCCCCCCCCCCCCCCCCCCCCCCCCCCCCCCCCCCCCCCCCCCCCCCCCCCCCCCCCCCCCCCCCCCCCCCCCCCACCCCCCCCCCCCCCCCCCCCCCCCCCCCCCCCCCCCCCCCCCCCCCCCCCCCCCCCCCCCCCCCCCCCCCCCCCCCCCCCCCCCCCCCCCCCCCCCCCCCCCCCCCCCCCCCCCCACCCCCCCCCCCCCCCCCCCCCCCCCCCCCCCCCCCCCCCCCCCCCCCCACCCCCCCCCCCCCCCCCCCCCCCCCCCCCCCCCCCCCCCCCCCCCCCCCCCCCCCCCCCCCCCCCCCCCCCCCCCCCCCCACCCCCCCCCCCCCCCCCCCCCCCCCCCCCCCCCCCCCCCCCCCCCCCCCCCCCCCCCCCCCCCCCCCCCACCCCCCCCCCCCCCCCCCCCCCCCCCCCCCCCCCCCCCCCCCCCCCCCCCCCCCCCCCCCCCCCCCCCCCCCCCCCCCCCCCCCCCCCCCCCCCCCCCCCCCCCCCCCCCCCCCCCCCCCCCCCCACCCCCCCCCCCCCCCCCCCCCCCCCCCCCCCCCCCCCCCCCCCCCCCCCCCCCCCCCCCCCCCCCCCCCCCCCCCCCCCCCCCCCCCCCCCCCCCCCCCCCCCCCCCCCCCCCCCCCCCCCCCCCCCCCCCCCCCCCCCCCCCCCCCCCCCCCCCCCCCCCCCCCCCCCCCCCCCCCCCCCCCCCCCCCCCCCCCCCCCCCCCCCCCCCCCACCCCCCCCCCCCCCCCCCCCCCCCCCCCCCCCCCCCCCCCCCCCCCCCCCCCCCCCCCCCCCCCCCCCCCCCCCCCCCCCCCCCCCCCCCCCCCCCCCCCCCCCCCCCCCCCCCCCCCCCCCCCCCCCCCCCCCCCCCCCCCCCCCCCCCCCCCCCCCCCCCCCCCCCCCCCCCCCCCCCCCCCCCCCCCCCCCCCCCCCCCCCCCCCCCCCCCCCCCCCCCCCCCCCCCCCCCCCCCCCCCCCCCCCCCCCCCCCCCCCCCCCCCCCCCCCCCCCCCCCCCCCCCCCCCCCCCCCCCCCCCCCCCCCCCCCCCCCCCCCCCCCCCCCCCCCCCCCCCCCCCCCCCCCCCCCCCCCCCCCCCCCCCCCCCCCCCCCCCCCCCCCCCCCCCCCCCCCCCCCCCCCCCCCCCCCCCCCCCCCCCCCCCCCCCCCCCCCCCCCCCCCCCCCCCCCCCCCCCCCCCCCCCCCCCCCCCCCCCCCCCCCCCCCCCCCCCCCCCCCCCCCCCCCCCCCCCCCCCCCCCCCCCCCCCCCCCCCCCCCCCCACCCCCCCCCCCCCCCCCCCCCCCCCCCCCCCCCCCCCCCCCCCCCCCCCCCCCCCCCCCCCCCCCCCCCCCCCCCCCCCCCCCCCCCCCCCCCCCCCCCCCCCCCCCCCACCCCCCCCCCCCCCCCCCCCCCCCCCCCCCCCCCCCCCCCCCCCCCACCCCCCCCCCCCCCCCCCCCCCCCCCCCCCCCCCCCCCCCCCCCCCCCCCCCCCCCCCCCCCCCCCCCCCCCCCCCCCCCCCCCCCCCCCCCCCCCCCCCCCCCCCCCCCCCCCCCCCCCCCCCCCCCCCCCCCCCCCCCCCCCCCCCCCCCCCCCCCCCCCCCCCCCCCCCCCCCCCCCCCCCCCCCCCCCCCCCCCCCCCCCCCCCCCCCCCCCCCCCCCCCCCCCCCCCCCCCCCCCCCCCCCCCCCCCCCCCCCCCCCCCCCCCCCCCCCCCCCCCCCCCCCCCCCCCCCCCCCCCCCCCCCCCCCCCCCCCCCCCCCCCCCCCCCCCCCCCCCCCCCCCCCCCCCCCCCCCCCCCCCCCCCCCCCCCCCCCCCCCCCCCCCCCCCCCCCCCCCCCCCCCCCCCCCCCCCCCCCCCCCCCCCCCCCCCCCCCCCCCCCCCCCCCCCCCCCCCCCCCCCCCCCCCCCCCCCCCCCCCCCCCCCCCCCCCCCCCCCCCCCCCCCCCCCCCCCCCCCCCCCCCCCCCCCCCCCCCCCCCCCCCCCCCCCCCCCCCCCCCCCCCCCCCCCCCCCCCCCCCCCCCCCCCCCCCCCCCCCCCCCCCCCCCCCCCCCCCCCCCCCCCCCCCCCCCCCCCCCCCCCCCCCCCCCCCCCCCCCCCCCCCCCCCCCCCCCCCCCCCCCCCCCCCCCCCCCCCCCCCCCCCCCCCCCCCCCCCCCCCCCCCCCCCCCCCCCCCCCCCCCCCCCCCCCCCCCCCCCCCCCCCCCCCCCCCCCCCCCCCCCCCCCCCCCCCCCCCCACCCCCCCCCCCCCCCCCCCCCCCCCCCCCCCCCCCCCCCCCCCCCCCCCCCCCCCCCCCCCCCCCCCCCCCCCCCCCCCCCCCCCCCCCCCCCCCCCCCCCCCCCCCCCCCCCCCCCCCCCCCCCCCCCCCCCCCCCCCCCCCCACCCCCCCCCCCCCCCCCCCCCCCCCCCCCCCCCCCCCCCCCCCCCCCCCCCCCCCCCCCCCCCCCCCCCCCCCCCCCCCCCCCCCCCCCCCCCCCCCCCCCCCCCCCCCCCCCCCCCCCCCCCCCCCCCCCCCCCCCCCCCCCCCCCCCCCCCCCCCCCCCCCCCCCCCCCCCCCCCCCCCCCCCCCCCCCCCCCCCCCCCCCCCCCCCCCCCCCCCCCCCCCCCCCCCCCCCCCCCCCCCCCCCCCCCCCCCCCCCCCCCCCCCCCCCCCCCCCCCCCCCCCCCCACCCCCCCCCCCCCCCCCCCCCCCCCCCCCCCCCCCCCCCCCCCCCCCCCCCCCCCCCCCCCCCCCCCCCCCCCCCCCCCCCCCCCCCCCCCCCCCCCCCCCCCCCCCCCCCCCCCCCCCCCCCCCCCCCCCCCCCCCCCCCACCCCCCCCCCCCCCCCCCCCCCCCCCCCCCCCCCCCCCCCCCCCCCCCCCCCCCCCCCCCCCCCCCCCCCCCCCCCCCCCCCCCCCCCCCCCCCCCCCCCCCCCCCCCCCCCCCCCCCCCCCCCCCCCCCCCCCCCCCCCCCCCCCCCCCCCCCCCCCCCCCCCCCCCCCCCCCCCCCCCCCCCCCCCCCCCCCCCCCCCCCCCCCCCCCCCCCCCCCCCCCCCCCCCCCCCCACCCCCCCCCCCCCCCCCCCCCCCCCCCCCCCCCCCCCCCCCCCCCCCCCCCCCCCCCCCCCCCCCCCCCCCCCCCCCACCCCCCCCCCCCCCCCCCCCCCCCCCCCCCCCCCCCCCCCCCCCCCCCCACCCCCCCCCCCCCCCCCCCCCCCCCCCCCCCCCCCCCCCCCCCCCCCCCCCCCCCCCCCCCCCCCCCCCCCCCCCCCCCCCCCCCCCCCCCCCCCCCCCCCCCCCCCCCCCCCCCCCCCCCCCCCCCCCCCCCCCCCCCCCCCCCCCCCCCCCCCCCCCCCCCCCCCCCCCCCCCCCCCCCCCCCCCCCCCCCCCCCCCCCCCCCCCCCCCCCCCCCCCCCCCCCCCCCCCCCCCCCCCCCCCCCCCCCCCCCCCCCCCCCACCCCCCCCCCCCCCCCCCCCCCCCCCCCCCCCCCCCCCCCCCCCCCCCCCCCCCCCCCCCCCCCCCCCCCCCCCCCCCCCCCCCCCCCCCCCCCCCCCCCCCCCCCCCCCCCCCCCCCCCCCCCCCCCCCCCCCCCCCCCCCCCCCCCCCCCCCCCCCCCCCCCCCCCCCCCCCCCCCCCCCCCCCCCCCCCCCCCCCCCCCCCCCCCCCCCCCCCCCCCCCCCCCCCCCCCCCCCCCCCCCCCCCCCCCCCCCCCCCCCCCCCCCCACCCCCCCCCCCCCCCCCCCCCCCCCCCCCCCCCCCCCCCCCCCCCCCCCCCCCCCCCCCCCCCCCCCCCCCCCCCCCCCCCCCCCCCCCCCCCCCCCCCCCCCCCCCCCCCCCCCCCCCCCCCCCCCCCCCCCCCCCCCCCCCCCCCCCCCCCCCCCCCCCCCCCCCCCCCCCCCCCCCCCCCCCCCCCCCCCCCCCCCCCCCCCCCCCCCCCCCCCCCCCCCCCCCCCCCCCCCCCCCCCCCCCCACCCCCCCCCCCCCCCCCCCCCCCCCCCCCCCCCCCCCCCCCCCCCCCCCCCCCCCCCCCCCCCCCCCCCCCCCCCCCCCCCCCCCCCCCCCCCCCCACCCCCCCCCCCCCCCCCCCCCCCCCCCCCCCCCCCCCCCCCCCCCCCCCCCCCCCCCCCCCCCCCCCCCCCCCCCCCCCCCCCCCCCCCCCCCCCCCCCCCCCCCCCCCCCCCCCCCCCCCCCCCCCCCCCCCCCCCCCCCCCCCCCCCCCCCCCCCCCCCCCCCCCCCCCCCCCCCCCCCCCCCCCCCCCCCCCCCCCCCCCCCCCCCCCCCCCCCCCCCCCCCCCCCCCCCCCCCCCCCCCCCCCCCCCCCCCCCCCCCCCCCCCCCCCCCCCCCCCCCCCCCCCCCCCCCCCCCCCCCCCCCCCCCCCCCCCCCCCCCCCCCCCCCCCCCCCCCCCCCCCCCCCCCCCCCCCCCCCCCCCCCCCCCCCCCCCCCCCCCCCCCCCCCCCCCCCCCCCCCCCCCCCCCCCCCCCCCCCCCCCCCCCCCCCCCCCCCCCCCCCCCCCCCCCCCCCCCCCCCCCCCCCCCCCCCCCCCCCCCCCCCCCCCCCCCCCCCCCCCCCCCCCCCCCCCCCCCCCCCCCCCCCCCCCCCCCCCCCCCCCCCCCCCCCCCCCCCCCCCCCCCCCCCCCCCCCCCCCCCCCCCCCCCCCCCCCCCCCCCCCCCCCCCCCCCCCCCCCCCCCCCCCCCCCCCCCCCCTCCCCCCCCCCCCCCCCCCCCCCCCCCCCCCCCCCCCCCCCCCCCCCCCCCCCCCCCCCCCCCCCCCCCCCCCCCCCCCCCCCCCCCCCCCCCCCCCCCCCCCCCCCCCCCCCCCCCCCCCCCCCCCCCCCCCCCCCCCCCCCCCCCCCCCCCCCCCCCCCCCCCACCCCCCCCCCCCCCCCCCCCCCCCCCCCCCCCCCCCCCCCCCCCCCCCCCCCCCCCCCCCCCCCCCCCCCCCCCCCCCCCCCCCCCCCCCCCCCCCCCCCCCCCCCCCCCCCCCCCCCCCCCCCCCCCCCCCCCCCCCCCCCCCCCCCCCCCACCCCCCCCCCCCCCCCCCCCCCCCCCCCCCCCCCCCCCCCCCCCCCCCCCCCCCCCCCCCCCCCCCCCCCCCCCCCCCCCCCCCCCCCCCCCCCCCCCCCCCCCCCCCCCCCCCCCCCCCCCCCCCCCCCCCCCCCCCCCCCCCCCCCCCCCCCCCCCCCCCCCCCCCCCCCCCCCCCCCCCCCCCCCCCCCCCCCCCCCCCCCCCCCCCCCCCCCCCCCCCCCCCCCCCCCCCCCCCCCCCCCCCCCCCCCCCCCCCCCCCCCCCCCCCCCCCCACCCCCCCCCCCCCCCCCCCCCCCCCCCCCCCCCCCCCCCCCCCCCCCCCCCCCCCCCCCCCCCCCCCCCCCCCCCCCCCCCCCCCCCCCCCCCCCCCCCCCCCCCCCCCCCCCCCCCCCCCCCCCCCCCCCCCCCCCCCCCCCCCCCCCCCCCCCCCCCCCCCCCCCCCCCCCCCCCCCCCCCCCCCCCCCCCCCCCCCCCCCCCCCCCCCCCCCCCCCCCCCCCCCCCCCCCCCCCCCCCCCCCCCCCCCCCCCCCCCCCCCCCCCCCCCCCCCCCCCCCCCCCCCCCCCCCCCCCCCCCCCCCCCCCCCCCCCCCCCCCCCCCCCCCCCCCCCCCCCCCCCCCCCCCCCCCCCCCCCCCCCCCCCCCCCCCCCCCCCCCCCCCCCCCCCCCCCCCCCCCCCCCCCCCCCCCCCCCCCCCCCCCCCCCCCCCCCCCCCCCCCCCCCCCCCCCCCCCCCCCCCCCCCCCCCCCCCCCCCCCCCCCCCCCCCCCCCCCCCCACCCCCCCCCCCCCCCCCCCCCCCCCCCCCCCCCCCCCCCCCCCCCCCCCCCCCCCCCCCCCCCCCCCCCCCCCCCCCCCCCCCCCCCCCCCCCCCCCCCCCCCCCCCCCCCCCCCCCCCCCCCCCCCCCCCCCCCCCCCCCCCCCCCCCCCCCCCCCCCCCCCCCCCCCCCCCCCCCCCCCCCCCCCCCCCCCCCCCCCCCCCCCCCCCCCCCCCCCCCCCCCCCCCCCCCCCCCCCCCCCCCCCCCCCCCCCCCCCCCCCCCCCCCCCCCCCCCCCCCCCCCCCCCCCCCCCCCCCCCCCCCCCCCCCCCCCCCCCCCCCCCCCCCCCCCCCCCCCCCCCCCCCCCCCCCCCCCCCCCCCCCCCCCCCCCCCCCCCCCCCCCCCCCCCCCCCCCCCCCCCCCCCCCCCCCCCCCCCCCCCCCCCCCCCCCCCCCCCCCCCCCCCCCCCCCCCCCACCCCCCCCCCCCCCCCCCCCCCCCCCCCCCCCCCCCCCCCCCCCCCCCCCCCCCCCCCCCCCCCCCCCCCCCCCCCCCCCCCCCCCCCCCCCCCCCCCCCCCCCCCCCCCCCCCCCCCCCCCCCCCCCCCCCCCCCCCCCCCCCCCCCCCCCCCCCCCCCCCCCCCCCCCCCCCCCCCCCCCCCCCCCCCACCCCCCCCCCCCCCCCCCCCCCCCCCCCCCCCCCCCCCCCCCCCCCCCCCCCCCCCCCCCCCCCCCCCCCCCCCCCCCCCCCCCCCCCCCCCCCCCCCCCCCCCCCCCCCCCCCCCCCCCCCCCCCCCCCCCCCCCCCCCCCCCCCCCCCCCCCCCCCCCCCCCCCCCCCCCCCCCCCCCCCCCCCCCCCCCCCCCCCCCCCCCCCCCCCCCCCCCCCCCCCCCCCCCCCCCCCCCCCCCCCCCCCCCCCCACCCCCCCCCCCCCCCCCCCCCCCCCCCCCCCCCCCCCCCCCCCCCCCCCCCCCCCCCCCCCCCCCCCCCCCCCCCCCCCCCCCCCCCCCCCCCCCCCCCCCCCCCCCCCCCCCCCCCCCCCCCCCCCCCCCCCCCCCCCCCCCCCCCCCCCCCCCCCCCCCCCCCCCCCCCCCCCCCCCCCCCCCCCCCCCCCCCCCCCCCCCCCCCCCCCCCCCCCCCCCCCCCCCCCCCCCCCCCCCCCCCCCCCCCCCCCCCCCCCCCCCCCCCCCCCCCCCCCCCCCCCCCCCCCCCCCCCCCCCCCACCCCCCCCCCCCCCCCCCCCCCCCCCCCCCCCCCCCCCCCCCCCCCCCCCCCCCCCCCCCCCCCCCCCCCCCCCCCCCCCCCCCCCCCCCCCCCCCCCACCCCCCCCCCCCCCCCCACCCCCCCCCCCCCCCCCCCCCCCCCCCCCCCCCCCCCCCCCCCCCCCCCCCCCCCCCCCCCCACCCCCCCCCCCCCCCCCCCCCCCCCCCCCCCCCCCCCCCCCCCCCCCCCCCCCCCCCCCCCCCCCCCCCCCCCCCCCCCCCCCCCCCCCCCCCCCCCCCCCCCCCCCCCCCCCCCCCCCACCCCCCCCCCCCCCCCCCCCCCCCCCCCCCCCCCCCCCCCCCCCCCCCCCCCCCCCCCCCCCCCCCCCCCCCCCCCCCCCCCCCCCCCCCCCCCCCCCCCCCCCCCCCCCCCCCCCCCCCCCCCCCCCCCCCCCCCCCCCCCCCCCCCCCCCCCCCCCCCCCCCCCCCCCCCCCCCCCCCCCCCCCCCCCCCCCCCCCCCCCCCCCCCCCCCCCCCCCCCCCCCCCCCCCCCCCCCCCCCCCCCCCCCCCCCCCCCCCCCCCCCCCCCCCCCCCCCCCCCCCCCCCCCCCCCCCCCCCCCCCCCCCCCCCCCCCCCCCCCCCCCCCCCCCCCCCCCCCCCCCCCCCCCCCCCCCCCCCCCCCCCCCCCCCCCCCCCCCCCCCCCCCCCCCCCCCCCCCCCCCCCCCCCCCCCCCCCCCCCCCCCCCCCCCCCCCCCCCCCCCCCCCCCCCCCCCCCCCCCCCCCCCCCCCCCCCCCCCCCCCCCCCCCCCCCCCCCCCCCCCCCCCCCCCCACCCCCCCCCCCCCCCCCCCCCCCCCCCCCCCCCCCCCCCCCCCCCCCCCCCCCCCCCCCCCCCCCCCCCCCCCCCCCCCCACCCCCCCCCCCCCCCCCCCCCCCCCCCCCCCCCCCCCCCCCCCCCCCCCCCCCCCCCCCCCCCCCCCCCCCCCCCCCCCCCCCCCCCCCCCCCCCCCCCCCCCCCCCCCCCCCCCCCCCCCCCCCCCCCCCCCCCCCCCCCCCCCCCCCCCCCCCCCCCCCCCCCCCCCCCCCCCCCCCCCCCCCCCACCCCCCCCCCCCCCCCCCCCCCCCCCCCCCCCCCCCCCCCCCCCCCCCCCCCCCCCCCCCCCCCCCCCCCCCCCCCCCCCCCCCCCCCCCCCCCCCCCCCCACCCCCCCCCCCCCCCCCCCCCCCCCCCCCCCCCCCCCCCCCCCCCCCCCCCCCCCCCCCCCCCCCCCCCCCCCCCCCCCCCCCCCCCCCCCCCCCCCCCCCCCCCCCCCCCCCCCCCCCCCCCCCCCCCCCCCCCCCCCCCCCCCCCCCCCCCCCACCCCCCCCCCCCCCCCCCCCCCCCCCCCCCCCCCCCCCCCCCCCCCCCCCCCCCCCCCCCCCCCCCCCCCCCCCCCCCCCCCCCCCCCCCCCCCCCCCCCCCCCCCCCCCCCCCCCCCCCCCCCCCCCCCCCCCCCCCCCCCCCCCCCCCCCCCCCCCCCCCCCCCCCCCCCCCCCCCCCCCCCCCCCCCCCCCCCCCCCCCCCCCCCCCCCCCCCCCCCCCCCCCCCCCCCCCCCCCCCCCCCCCCCCCCCCCCCCCCCCCCCCCCCCCCCCCCCCCCCCCCCCCCCCCCCCCCCCCCCCCCCCCCCCCCCCCCCCCCCCCCCCCCCCCCCCCCCCCCCCCCCCCCCCCCCCCCCCCCCCCCCCCCCCCCCCCCCCCCCCCCCCCCCCCCCCCCCCCCCCCCCCCCCCCCCCCCCCCCCCCCCCCCCCCCCCCCCCCCCCCCCCCCCCCCCCCCCCCCCCCCCCCCCCCCCCCCCCCCCCCCCCCCCCCCCCCCCCCCCCCCCCCCCCCCCCCCCCCCCCCCCCCCCCCCCCCCCCCCCCCCCCCCCCCCCCCCCCCCCCCCCCCCCCCCCCCCCCCCCCCCCCCCCACCCCCCCCCCCCCCCCCCCCCCCCCCCCCCCCCCCCCCCCCCCCCCCCCCCCCCCCCCCCCCCCCCCCCCCCCCCCCCCCCCCCCCCCCCCCCCCCCCCCCCCCCCCCCCCCCCCCCCCCCCCCCCCCCCCCCCCCCCCCCCCCCCCCCCCCCCCCCCCCCCCCCCCCCCCCCCCCCCCCCCCCCCCCCCCCCCCCCCCCCCCCCCCCCCCCCCCCCCCCCCCCCCCCCCCCCCCCCCCCCCCCCCCCCCCCCCCCCCCCCCCCCCCCCCCCCCCCCCCCCCCCCCCCCCCCCCCCCCCCCCCCCCCCCCCCCCCCCCCCCCCCCCCCCCCCCCCCCCCCCCCCCCCCCCCCCCCCCCCCCCCCCCCCCCCCCCCCCCCCCCCCCCCCCCCCCCCCCCCCCCCCCCACCCCCCCCCCCCCCCCCCCCCCCCCCCCCCCCCACCCCCCCCCCCCCCCCCCCCCCCCCCCCCCCCCCCCCCCCCCCACCCCCCCCCCCCCCCCCCCCCCCCCCCCCCCCCCCCCCCCCCCCCCCCCCCCCCCCCCCCACCCCCCCCCCCCCCCCCCCCCCCCCCCCCCCCCCCCCCCCCCCCCCCCCCCCCCCCCCCCCCCCCCCCCCCCCCCCCCCCCCCCCCCCCCCCCCCCCCCCCCCCCCCCCCCCCCCCCCCCCCCCCCCCCCCCCCCCCCCCCCCCCCCCCCCCCCCCCCCCCCCCCCCCCCCCCCCCCCCCCCCCCCCCCCCCCCCCCCCCCCCCCCCCCCCCCCCCCCCCCCCCCCCCCCCCCCCCCCCCCCCCCCCCCCCCCCCACCCCCCCCCCCCCCCCCCCCCCCCCCCCCCCCCCCCCCCCCCCCCCCCCCCCCCCCCCCCCCCCCCCCCCCCCCCCCCCCCCCCCCCCCCCCCCCCCCCCCCCCCCCCCCCCCCCCCCCCCCCCCCCCCCCCCCCCCCCCCCCCCCCCCCCCCCCCCCCCCCCCCCCCCCCCCCCCCCCCCCCCCCCCCCCCCCCCCCCCCCCCCCCCCCCCCCCCCCCCCCCCCCCCCCCCCCCCCCCCCCCCCCCCCCCCCCCCCCCCCCCCCCCCCCCCCCCCCCCCCCCCCCCCCCCCCCCCCCCCCCCCCCCCCCCCCCCCCCCCCCCCCCCCCCCCCCCCCCCCCCCCCCCCCCCCCCCCCCCCCCCCCCCCCCCCCCCCCCCCCCCCCCCCCCCCCCCCCCCCCCCCCCCCCCCCCCCCCCCCCCCCCCCCCCCCCCCCCCCCCCCCCCCCCCCCCCCCCCCCCCCCCCCCCCCCCCCCCCCCCCCCCCCCCCCCCCCCCCCCCCCCCCCCCCCCCCCCCCCCCCCCCCCCCCCCCCCCCCCCCCCCCCCCCCCCCCCCCCCCCCCCCCCCCCCCCCCCCCCCCCCCCCCCCCCCCCCCCCCCCCCCCCCCCCCCCCCCCCCCCCCCCCCCCCCCCCCCCCCCCCCCCCCCCCCCCCCCCCCCCCCCCCCCCCCCCCCCCCCCCCCCCCCCCCCCCCCCCCCCCCCCCCCCCCCCCCCCCCCCCCCCCCCCCCCCCCCCCCCCCCCCCCCCCCCCCCCCCCCCCCCCCCCCCCCCCCCCCCCCCCCCCCCCCCCCCCCCCCCCCCCCCCCCCCCCCCCCCCCCCCCCCCCCCCCCCCCCCCCCCCCCCCCCCCCCCCCCCCCCCCCCCCCCCCCCCCCCCCCCCCCCCCCCCCCCCCCCCCCCCCCCCCCCCCCCCCCCCCCCCCCCCCCCCCCCCCCCCCCCCCCCCCCCCCCCCCCCCCCCCCCCCCCCCCCCCCCCCCCCCCCCCCCCCCCCCCCCCCCCCCCCCCCCCCCCCCCCCCCCCCCCCCCCCCCCCCCCCCCCCCCCCCCCCCCCCCCCCCCCCCCCCCCCACCCCCCCCCCCCCCCCCCCCCCCCCCCCCCCCCCCCCCCCCCCCCCCCCCCCCCCCCCCCCCCCCCCCCCCCCCCCCCCCCCCCCCCCCCCCCCCCCCCCCCCCCCCCCCCCCCCCCCCCCCCCCCCCCCCCCCCCCCCCCCCCCCCCCCCCCCCCCCCCCCCCCCCCCCCCCCCCCCCCCCCCCCCCCCCCCCCCCCCCCCCCCCCCCCCCCCCCCCACCCCCCCCCCCCCCCCCCCCCCCCCCCCCCCCCCCCCCCCCCCCCCCCCCCCCCCCCCCCCCCCCCCCCCCCCCCCCCCCCCCCCCCCCCCCCCCCCCCCCCCCCCCCCCCCCCCCCCCCCCCACCCCCCCCCCCCCCCCCCCCCCCCCCCCCCCCCCCCCCCCCCCCCCCCCCCCCCCCCCCCCCCCCCCCCCCCCCCCCCCCCCCCCCCCCCCCCCCCCCCCCCCCCCCCCCCCCCCCCCCCCCCCCCCCCCCCCCCCCCCCCCCCCCCCCCCCCCCCCCCCCCCCCCCCCCCCCCCCCCCCCCCCCCCCCCCCCCCCCCCCCCCCCCCCCCCCCCCCCCCCCCCCCCCCCCCCCCCCCCCCCCCCCCCCCCCCCCCCCCCCCCCCCCCCCCCCCCCCCCCCCCCCCCCCCCCCCCCCCCCCCCCCCCCCCCCCCCCCCCCCCCCCCCCCCCCCCCCCACCCCCCCCCCCCCCCCCCCCCCCCCCCCCCCCCCCCCCCCCCCCCCCCCCCCCCCCCCCCCCCCCCCCCCCCACCCCCCCCCCCCCCCCCCCCCCCCCCCCCCCCCCCCCCCCCCCCCCCCCCCCCCCCCCCCCCCCCCCCCCCCCCCCCCCCCCCCCCCCCCCCCCCCCCCCCCCCCCCCCCCCCCCCCCCCCCCCCCCCCCCCCCCCCCCCCCCCCCCCCCCCCCCCCCCCCCCCCCCCCACCCCCCCCACCCCCCCCCCCCCCCCCCCCCCCCCCCCCCCCCCCCCCCCCCCCCCCCCCCCCCCCCCCCCCCCCCCCCCCCCCCCCCCCCCCCCCCCCCCCCCCCCCCCCCCACCCCCCCCCCCCCCCCCCCCCCCCCCCCCCCCCCCCCCCCCCCCCCCCCCCCCCCCCCCCCCCCCCCCCCCCCCCCCCCCCCCCCCCCCCCCCCCCCCCCCCCCCCCCCCCCCCCCCCCCCCCCCCCCCCCCCCCCCCCCCCCCCCCCCCCCCCCCCCCCCCCCCCCCCCCCCCCCCCCCCCCCCCCCCCCCCCCCCCCCCCCCCCCCCCCCCCCCCCCCCCCCCCCCACCCCCCCCCCCCCCCCCCCCCCCCCCCCCCCCCCCCCCCCCCCCCCCCCCCCCCCCCCCCCCCCCCCCCCCCCCCCCCCCCCCCCCCCCCCCCCCCCCCCCCCCCCCCCCCCCCCCCCCACCCCCCCCCCCCCCCCCCCCCCCCCCCCCCCCCCCCCCCCCCCCCCCCCCCCCCCCCCCCCCCCCCCCCCCCCCCCCCCCCCCCCCCCCCCCCCCCCCCCCCCCCCCCCCCCCCCCCCCCCCCCCCCCCCCCCCCCCCCCCCCCCCCCCCCCCCCCCCCCCCCCCCCCCCCCCCCCCCCCCCCCCCCCCCCCCCCCCCCCCCCCCCCCCCCCCCCCCCCCCCCCCCCCCCCCCCCCCCCCCCCCCCCCCCCCCCCCCCCCCCCCCCCCCCCCCCCCCCCCCCCCCCCCCCCCCCCCCCCCCCCCCCCCCCCCCCCCCCCCCCCCCCCCCCCCCCCCCCCCCCCCCCCCCCCCACCCCCCCCCCCCCCCCCCCCCCCCCCCCCCCCCCCCCCCCCCCCCCCCCCCCCCCCCCCCCCCCCCCCCCCCCCCCCCCCCCCCCCCCCCCCCCCCCCCCCCCCCCCCCCCCCCCCCCACCCCCCCCCCCCCCCCCCCCCCCCCCCCCCCCCCCCCCCCCCCCCCCCCCCCCCCCCCCCCCCCCCCCCCCCCCCCCCCCCCCCCCCCCCCCCCCCCCCCCCCCCCCCCCCCCCCCCCCCCCCCCCCCCCCCCCCCCCCCCCCCCCCCCCCCCCCCCCCCCCCCCCCCCCCCCCCCCCCCCCCCCCCCCCCCCCCCACCCCCCCCCCCCCCCCCCCCCCCCCCCCCCCCCCCCCCCCCCCCCCCCCCCCCCCCCCCCCCCCCCCCCCCCCCCCCCCCCCCCCCCCCCCCCCCCCCCCCCCCCCCCCCCCCCCCCCCCCCCCCCCCCCCCCCCCCCCCCCCCCCCCCCCCCCCCCCCCCCCCCCCCCCCCCCCCCCCCCCCCCCCCCCCCCCCCCCCCCCCCCCCCCCCCCCCCCCCCCCCCCCCCCCCCCCCCCCCCCCCCCCCCCCCCCCCCCCCCCCCCCCCCCCCCCCCCCCCCCCCCCCCCCCCCCCCCCCCCCCCCCCCCCCCCCCCCCCCCCCCCCCCCCCCCCCCCCCCCCCCCCCCCCCCCCCCCCCCCCCCCCCCCCCCCCCCCCCCCCCCCCCCCCCCCCCCCCCCCCCCCCCCCCCCCCCCCCCCCCCCCCCCCCCCCCCCCCCCCCCCCCCCCCCCCCCCCCCCCCCCCCCCCCCCCCCCCCCCCCCCCCCCCCCCCCCCCCCCCCCCCCCCCCCCCCCCCCCCCCCCCCCCCCCCCCCCCCCCCCCCCCCCCCCCCCCCCCCCCCCCCCCCCCCCCCCCCCCCCCCCCCCCCCCCCCCCCCCCCCCCCCCCCCCCCCCCCCCCCCCCCCCCCCCCCCCCCCCCCCCCCCCCCCCCCCCCCCCCCCCCCCCCCCCCCCCCCCCCCCCCCCCCCCCCCCCCCCCCCCCCCCCCCCCCCCCCCCCCCCCCCCCCCCCCCCCCCCCCCCCCCCCCCCCCCCCCCCCCCCCCCCCCCCCCCCCCCCCCCCCCCCCCCCCCCCCCCCCCCCCCCCCCCCCCCCCCCCCCCCCCCCCCCCCCCCCCCCCCCCCCCCCCCCCCCCCCCCCCCCCACCCCCCCCCCCCCCCCCCCCCCCCCCCCCCCCCCCCCCCCCCCCCCCCCCCCCCCCCCCCCCCCCCCCCCCCCCCCCCCCCCCCCCCCCCCCCCCCCCCCCCCCCCCCCCCCCCCCCCCCCACCCCCCCCCCCCCCCCCCCCCCCCCCCCCCCCCCCCCCCCCCCCCCCCCCCCCCCCCCCCCCCCCCCCCCCCCCCCCCCCCCCCCCCCCCCCCCCCCCCCCCCCCCCCCCCCCCCCCCCCCCCCCCCCCCCCCCCCCCCCCCCCCCCCCCACCCCCCCCCCCCCCCCCCCCCCCCCCCCCCCCCCCCCCCCCCCCCCCCCCCCCCCCCCCCCCCCCCCCCCCCCCCCCCCCCCCCCCCCCCCCCCCCCCCCCCCCCCCCCCCCCCCCCCCCCCCCCCCCCCCCCCCCCCCCCCCCCCCCCCCCCCCCCCCCCCCCCCCCCCCCCCCCCCCCCCCCCCCCCCCCCCCCCCCCCCCCCCCCCCCCCCCCCCCCCCCCCCCCCCCCCCCCCCCCCCCCCCCCCCCCCCCCCCCCCCCCCCCCCCCCCCCCCCCCCCCCCCCCCCCCCCCCCCCCCCCCCCCCCCCCCCCCCCCCCCCCCCCCCCCCCCCCCCCCCCCCCCCCCCCCCCCCCCCCCCCCCCCCCCCCCCCCCCCCCCCCCCCCCCCCCCCCCCCCCCCCCCCCCCCCCCCCCCCCCCCCACCCCCCCCCCCCCCCCCCCCCCCCCCCCCCCCCCCCCCCCCCCCCCCCCCCCCCCCCCCCCCCCCCCCCCCCCCCCCCCCCCCCCCCCCCCCCCCCCCCCCCCCCCCCCCCCCCCCCCCCCCCCCCCCCCCCCCCCCCCCCCCCCCCCCCCCCCCCCCCCCCCCCCCCCCCCCCCCCCACCCCCCCCCCCCCCCCCCCCCCCCCCCCCCCCCCCCCCCCCCCCCCCCCCCCCCCCCCCCCCCCCCCCCCCCCCCCCCCCCCCCCCCCCCCCCCCCCCCCCCCCCCCCCCCCCCCCCCCCCCCCCCCCCCCCCCCCCCCCCCCCCCCCCCCCCCCCCCCCCCCCCCCCCCCCCCCCCCCCCCCCCCCCCCCCCCCCCCCCCCCCCCCCCCCCCCCCCCCCCCCCCCCCCCCCCCCCCCCCCCCCCCCCCCCCCCCCCCCCCCCCCCCCCCCCCCCCCCCCCCCCCCCCCCCCCCCCCCCCCCCCCCCCCCCCCCCCCCCCCCCCCCCCCCCCCCCCCCCCCCCCCCCCCCCCCCCCCCCCCCCCCCCCCCCCCCCCCCCCCCCCCCCCCCCCCCCCCCCCCCCCCCCCCCCCCCCCCCCCCCCCCCCCCCCCCCCCCCCCCCCCCCCCCCCCCCCCCCCCCCCCCCCCCCCCCCCCCCCCCCCCCCCCCCCCCCCCCCCCCCCCCCCCCCCCCCCCCCCCCCCCCCCCCCCCCCCCCCCCCCCCCCCCCCCCCCCCCCCCCCCCCCCCCCCCCCCCCCCCCCCCCCCCCCCCCCCCCCCCCCCCCCCCCCCCCCCCCCCCCCCCCCCCCCCCCCCCCCCCCCCCCCCCCCCCCCCCCCCCCCCCCCCCCCCCCCCCCCCCCCCCCCCCCCCCCCCCCCCCCCCCCCCCCCCCCCCCCCCCCCCCCCCCCCCCCCCCCCCCCCCCCCCCCCCCCCCCCCCCCCCCCCCCCCCCCCCCCCCCCCCCCCCCCCCCCCCCCCCACCCCCCCCCCCCCCCCCCCCCCCCCCCCCCCCCCCCCCCCCCCCCCCCCCCCCCCCCCCCCCCCCCCCCCCCCCCCCCCCCCCCCCCCCCCCCCCCCCCCCCCCCCCCCCCCCCCCCCCCCCCCCCCCCCCCCCCCCCCCCCCCCCCCCCCCCCCCCCCCCCCCCCCCCCCCCCCCCCCCCCCCCCCCCCCCCCCCCCCCCCCCCCCCCCCCCCCCCCCCCCCCCCCCCCCCCCCCCCCCCCCCCCCCCCCCCCCCCCCCCCCCCCCCCCCCCCCCCCCCCCCCCCCCCCCCCCCCCCCCCCCCCCCCCCCCCCCCCCCCCCCCCCCCCCCCCCCCCCCCCCCCCCCCCCCCCCCCCCCCCCCCCCCCCCCCCCCCCCCCCCCCCCCCCCCCCCCCCCCCCCCCCCCCCCCCCCCCCCCCCCCCCCACCCCCCCCCCCCCCCCCCCCCCCCCCCCCCCCCCCCCCCCCCCCCCCCCCCCCCCCCCCCCCCCCCCCCCCCCCCCCCCCCCCCCCCCCCCCCCCCCCCCCCCCCCCCCCCCCCCCCCCCCCCCCCCCCCCCCCCCCCCCCCCCCCCCCCCCCCCCCCCCCCCCCCCCCCCCCCCCCCCCCCCCCCCCCCCCCCCCCCCCCCCCCCCCCCCCCCCCCCCCCCCCCCCCCCCCCCCCCCCCCCCCCCCCCCCCCCCCCCCCCCCCCCCCCCCCCCCCCCCCCCCCCCCCCCCCCCCCCCCCCCCCCCCCCCCCCCCCCCCCCCCCCCCCCCCCACCCCCCCCCCCCCCCCCCCCCCCCCCCCCCCCCCCCCCCCCCCCCCCCCCCCCCCCCCCCCCCCCCCCCCCCCCCCCCCCCCCCCCCCCCCCCCCCCCCCACCCCCCCCCCCCCCCCCCCCCCCCCCCCCCCCCCCCCCCCCCCCCCCCCCCCCCCCCCCCCCCCCCCCCCCCCCCCCCCCCCCCCCCCCCCCCCCCCCCCCCCCCCCCCCCCCCCCCCCCCCCCCCCCCCCCCCCCCCCCCCCCCCCCCCCCCCCCCCCCCCCCCCCCCCCCCCCCCCCCCCCCCCCCCCCCCCCCCCCCCCCCCCCCCCCCCCCCCCCCCCCCCCCCCCCCCCCCCCCCCCCCCCCCCCCCCCCCCCCCCCCCCCCCCCCCCCCCCCCCCCCCCCCCCCCCCCCCCCCCCCCCCCCCCCCCCCCCCCCCCCCCCCCCCCCCCCCCCCCCCCCCCCCCCCCCCCCCCCCCCCCCCCCCCCCCCCCCCCCCCCCCCCCACCCCCCCCCCCCCCCCCCCCCCCCCCCCCCCCCCCCCCCCCCCCCCCCCCCCCCCCCCCCCCCCCCCCCCCCCCCCCCCCCCCCCCCCCCCCCCCCCCCCCCCCCCCCCCCCCCCCCCCCCCCCCCCCCCCCCCCCCCCCCCCCCCCCCCCCCCCCCCCCCCCCCCCCCCCCCCCCCCCCCCCCCCCCCCCCCCCCCCCCCCCCCCCCCCCCCCCCCCCCCCCCCCCCCCCCCCCCCCCCCCCCCCCCCCCCCCCCCCCCCCCCCCCCCCCCCCCCCCCCCCCCCCCCCCCCCCCCCCCCCCCCCCCCCCCCCCCCCCCCCCCCCCCCCCCCCCCCCCCCCCCCCCCCCCCCCCCCCCCCCCCCCCCCCCCCCCCCCCCCCCCCCCCCCCCCCCCCCCCCCCCCCCCCCCCCCCCCCCCCCCCCCCCCCCCCCCCCCCCCCCCCCCCCCCCCCCCCCCCCCCCCCCCCCCCCCCCCCCCCCCCCCCCCCCCCCCCCCCCCCCCCCCCCCCCCCCCCCCCCCCCCCCCCCCCCCCCCCCCCCCCCCCCCCCCCCCCCCCCCCCCCCCCCCCCCCCCCCCCCCCCCCCCCCCCCCCCCCCCCCCCCCCCCCCCCCCCCCCCCCCCCCCCCCCCCCCCCCCCCCCCCCCCCCCCCCCCCCCCCCCCCCCCCCCCCCCCCCCCCCCCCCCCCCCCCCCCCCCCCCCCCCCCCCCCCCCCCCCCCCCCCCCCCCCCCCCCCCCCCCCCCCCCCCCCCCCCCCCCCCCCCCCCCCCCCCCCCCCCCCCCCCCCCCCCCCCCCCCCCCCCCCCCCCCCCCCCCCCCCCCCCCCCCCCCCCCCCCCCCCCCCCCCCCCCCCCCCCCCCCCCCCCCCCCCCCCCCCACCCCCCCCCCCCCCCCCCCCCCCCCCCCCCCCCCCCCCCCCCCCCCCCCCCCCCCCCCCCCCCCCCCCCCCCCCCCCCCCCCCCCCCCCCCCCCCCCCCCCCCCCCCCCCCCCCCCCCCCCCCCCCCCCCCCCCCCCCCCCCCCCCCCCCCCCCCCCCCCCCCCCCCCCCCCCCCCCCCCCCCCCCCCCCCCCCCCCCCCCCCCCCCCCCCCCCCCCCCCCCCCCCCCCCCCCCCCCCCCCCCCCCCCCCCCCCCCCCCCCCCCCCCCCCCCCCCCCCCCCCCCCCCCCCCCCCCCCCCCCCCCCCCCCCCCCCCCCCCCCCCCCCCCCCCACCCCCCCCCCCCCCCCCCCCCCCCCCCCCCCCCCCCCCCCCCCCCCCCCCCCCCCCCCCCCCCCCCCCCCCCCCCCCCCCCCCCCCCCCCCCCCCCCCCCCCCCCCCCCCCCCCCCCCCCCCCCCCCCCCCCCCCCCCCCCCCCCCCCCCCCCCCCCCCCCCCCCCCCCCCCCCCCCCCCCCCCCCCCCCCCCCCCCCCCCCCCCCCCCCCCCCCCCCCCCCCCCCCCCCCCCCCCCCCCCCCCCCCCCCCCCCCCCCCCCCCCCCCCCCCCCCCCCCCCCCCCCCCCCCCCCCCCCCCCCCCCCCCCCCCCCCCCCCCCCCCCCCCCCCCCCCCCCCCCCCCCCCCCCCCCCCCCCCCCCCCCCCCCCCCCCCCCCCCCCCCCCCCCCCCCCCCCCCCCCCCCCCCCCCCCCCCCCCCCCCCCCCCCCCCCCCCCCCCCCCCCCCCCCCCCCCCCCCCCCCCCCCCCCCCCCCCCCCCCCCCCCCCCCCCCCCCCCCCCCCCCCCCCCCCCCCCCCCCCCCCCCCCCCCCCCCCCCCCCCCCCCCCCCCCCCCCCCCCCCCCCCCCCCCCCCCCCCCCCCCCCCCCCCCCCCCCCCCCCCCCCCCCCCCCCCCCCCCCCCCCCCCCCCCCCCCCCCCCCCCCCCCCCCCCCCCCCCCCCCCCCCCCCCCCCCCCCCCCCCCCCCCCCCCCCCCCCCCCCCCCCCCCCCCCCCCCCCCCCCCCCCCCCCCCCCCCCCCCCCCCCCCCCCCCCCCCCCCCCCCCCCCCCCCCCCCCCCCCCCCCCCCCCCCCCCCCCCCCCCCCCCCCCCCCCCCCCCCCCCCCCCCCCCCCCCCCCCCCCCCCCCCCCCCCCCCCCCCCCCCCCCCCCCCCCCCCCCCCCCCCCCCCCCCCCCCCCCCCCCCCCCCCCCCCCCCCCCCCCCCCCCCCCCCCCCCCCCCCCCCCCCCCCCCCCCCCCCCCCCCCCCCCCCCCCCCCCCCCCCCCCCCCCCCCCCCCCCCCCCCCCCCCCCCCCCCCCCCCCCCCCCCCCCCCCCCCCCCCCCCCCCCCCCCCCCCCCCCCCCCCCCCCCCCCCCCCCCCCCCCCCCCCCCCCCCCCCCCCCCCCCCCCCCCCCCCCCCCCCCCCCCCCCCCCCCCCCCCCCCCCCCCCCCCCCCCCCCCCCCCCCCCCCCCCCCCCCCCCCCCCCCCCCCCCCCCCCCCCCCCCCCCCCCCCCCCCCCCCCCCCCCCCCCCCCCCCCCCCCCCCCCCCCCCCCCCCCCCCCCCCCCCCCCCCCCCCCCCCCCCCCCCCCCCCCCCCCCCCCCCCCCCCCCCCCCCCCCCCCCCCCCCCCCCCCCCCCCCCCCCCCCCCCCCCCCCCCCCCCCCCCCCCCCCCCCCCCCCCCCCCCCCCCCCCCCCCCCCCCCCCCCCCCCCCCCCCCCCCCCCCCCCCCCCCCCCCCCCCCCCCCCCCCCCCCCCCCCCCCCCCCCCCCCCCCCCCCCCCCCCCCCCCCCCCCCCCCCCCCCCCCCCCCCCCCCCCCCCCCCCCCCCCCCCCCACCCCCCCCCCCCCCCCCCCCCCCCCCCCCCCCCCCCCCCCCCCCCCCCCCCCCCCCCCCCCCCCCCCCCCCCCCCCCCCCCCCCCCCCCCCCCCCCCCCCCCCCCCCCCCCCCCCCCCCCCCCCCCCCCCCCCCCCCCCCCCCCCCCCCCCCCCCCCCCCCCCCCCCCCCCCCCCCCCCCCCCCCCCCCCCCCCCCCCCCCCCCCCCCCCCCCCCCCCCCCCCCCCCCCCCCCCCCCCCCCCCCCCCCCCCCCCCCCCCCCCCCCCCCCCCCCCCCCCCCCCCCCCCCCCCCCCCCCCCCCCCCCCCCCCCCCCCCCCCCCCACCCCCCCCCCCCCCCCCCCCCCCCCCCCCCCCCCCCCCCCCCCCCCCCCCCCCCCCCCCCCCCCCCCCCCCCCCCCCCCCCCCCCCCCCCCCCCCCCCCCCCCCCCCCCCCCCCCCCCCCCCCCCCCCCCCCCCCCCCCCCCCCCCCCCCCCCCCCCCCCCCCCCCCCCCCCCCCCCCCCCCCCCCCCCCCCCCCCCCCCCCCCCCCCCCCCCCCCCCCCCCCCCCCCCCCCCCCCCCCCCCCCCCCCCCCCCCCCCCCCCCCCCCCCCCCCCCCCCCCCCCCCCCCCCCCCCCCCCCCCCCCCCCCCCCCCCCCCCCCCCCCCCCCCCCCCCCCCCCCCCCCCCCCCCCCCCCCCCCCCCCCCCCCCCCCCCCCCCCCCCCCCCCCCCCCCCCCCCCCCCCCCCCCCCCCCCCCCCCCCCCCCCCCCCCCCCCCCCCCCCCCCCCCCCCCCCCCCCCCCCCCCCCCCCCCCCCCCCCCCCCCCCCCCCCCCCCCCCCCCCCCCCCCCCCCCCCCCCCCCCCCCCCCCCCCCCCCCCCCCCCCCCCCCCCCCCCCCCCCCCCCCCCCCCCCCCCCCCCCCCCCCCCCCCCCCCCCCCCCCCCCCCCCCCCCCCCCCCCCCCCCCCCCCCCCCCCCCCCCCCCCCCCCCCCCCCCCCCCCCCCCCCCCCCCCCCCCCCCCCCCCCCCCCCCCCCCCCCCCCCCCCCCCCCCCCCCCCCCCCCCCCCCCCCCCCCCCCCCCCCCCCCCCCCCCCCCCCCCCCCCCCCCCCCCCCCCCCCCCCCCCCCCCCCCCCCCCCACCCCCCCCCCCCCCCCCCCCCCCCCCCCCCCCCCCCCCCCCCCCCCCCCCCCCCCCCCCCCCCCCCCCCCCCCCCCCCCCCCCCCCCCCCCCCCCCCCCCCCCCCCCCCCCCCCCCCCCCCCCCCCCCCCCCCCCCCCCCCCCCCCCCCCCCCCCCCCCCCCCCCCCCCCCCCCCCCCCCCCCCCCCCCCCCCCCCCCCCCCCCCCCCCCCCCCCCCCCCCCCCCCCCCCCCCCCCCCCCCCCCCCCCCCCCCCCCCCCCCCCCCCCCCCCCCCCCCCCCCCCCCCCCCCCCCCCCCCCCCCCCCCCCCCCCCCCCCCCCCCCCCCCCCCCCCCCCCCCCCCCCACCCCCCCCCCCCCCCCCCCCCCCCCCCCCCCCCCCCCCCCCCCCCCCCCCCCCCCCCCCCCCCCCCCCCCCCCCCCCCCCCCCCCCCCCCCCCCCCCCCCCCCCCCCCCCCCCCCCCCCCCCCCCCCCCCCCCCCCCCCCCCCCCCCCCCCCCCCCCCCCCCCCCCCCCCCCCCCCCCCCCCCCCCCCCCCCCCCCCCCCCCCCCCCCCCCCCCCCCCCCCCCCCCCCCCCCCCCCCCCCCCCCCCCCCCCCCCCCCCCCCACCCCCCCCCCCCCCCCCCCCCCCCCCCCCCCCCCCCCCCCCCCCCCCCCCCCCCCCCCCCCCCCCCCCCCCCCCCCCCCCCCCCCCCCCCCCCCCCCCCCCCCCCCCCCCCCCCCCCCCCCCCCCCCCCCCCCCCCCCCCCCCCCCCCCCCCCCCCCCCCCCCCCCCCCCCCCCCCCCCCCCCCCCCCCCCCCCCCCCCCCCCCCCCCCCCCCCCCCCCCCCCCCCCCCCCCCCCCCCCCCCCCCCCCCCCCCCCCCCCCCCCCCCCCCCCCCCCCCCCCCCCCCCCCCCCCCCCCCCCCCCCCCCCCCCCCCCCCCCCCCCCCCCCCCCCCCCCCCCCCCCCCCCCCCCCCCCCCCCCCCCCCCCCCCCCCCCCCCCCCCCCCCCCCCCCCCCCCCCCCCCCCCCCCCCCCCCCCCCCCCCCCCCCCCCCCCCCCCCCCCCCCCCCCCCCCCCCCCCCCCCCCCCCCCCCCCCCCCCCCCCCCCCCCCCCCCCCCCCCCCCCCCCCCCCCCCCCCCCCCCCCCCCCCCCCCCCCCCCCCCCCCCCCCCCCCCCCCCCCCCCCCCCCCCCCCCCCCCCCCCCCCCCCCCCCCCCCCCCCCCCCCCCCCCCCCCCCCCCCCCCCCCCCCCCCCCCCCCCCCCCCCCCCCCCCCCCCCCCCCCCCCCCCCCCCCCCCCCCCCCCCCCCCCCCCCCCCCCCCCCCCCCCCCCCCCCCCCCCCCCCCCCCCCCCCCCCCCCCCCCCCCCCCCCCCCCCCCCCCCCCCCCCCCCCCCCCCCCCCCCCCCCCCCCCCCCCCCCCCCCCCCCCCCCCCCCCCCCCCCCCCCCCCCCCCCCCCCCCCCCCCCCCCCCCCCCCCCCCCCCCCCCCCCCCCCCCCCCCCCCCCCCCCCCCCCCCCCCCCCCCCCCCCCCCCCCCCCCCCCCCCCCCCCCCCCCCCCCCCCCCCCCCCCCCCCCCCCCCCCCCCCCCCCCCCCCCCCCCCCCCCCCCCCCCCCCCCCCCCCCCCCCCCCCCCCCCCCCCCCCCCCCCCCCCCCCCCCCCCCCCCCCCCCCCCCCCCCCCCCCCCCCCCCCCCCCCCCCCCCCCCCCCCCCCCCCCCCCCCCCCCCCCCCCCCCCCCCCCCCCCCCCCCCCCCCCCCCCCCCCCCCCCCCCCCCCCCCCCCCCCCCCCCCCCCCCCCCCCCCCCCCCCCCCCCCCCCCCCCCCCCCCCCCCCCCCCCCCCCCCCCCCCCCCCCCCCCCCCCCCCCCCCCCCCCCCCCCCCCCCCCCCCCCCCCCCCCCCCCCCCCCCCCCCCCCCCCCCCCCCCCCCCCCCCCCCCCCCCCCCCCCCCCCCCCCCCCCCCCCCCCCCCCCCCCCCCCCCCCCCCCCCCCCCCCCCCCCCCCCCCCCCCCCCCCCCCCCCCCCCCCCCCCCCCCCCCCCCCCCCCCCCCCCCCCCCCCCCCCCCCCCCCCCCCCCCCCCCCCCCCCCCCCCCCCCCCCCCCCCCCCCCCCCCCCCCCCCCCCCCCCCCCCCCCCCCCCCCCCCCCCCCCCCCCCCCCCCCCCCCCCCCCCCCCCCCCCCCCCCCCCCCCCCCCCCCCCCCCCCCCCCCCCCCCCCCCCCCCCCCCCCCCCCCCCCCCCCCCCCCCCCCCCCCCCCCCCCCCCCCCCCCCCCCCCCCCCCCCCCCCCCCCCCCACCCCCCCCCCCCCCCCCCCCCCCCCCCCCCCCCCCCCCCCCCCCCCCCCCCCCCCCCCCCCCCCCCCCCCCCCCCCCCCCCCCCCCCCCCCCCCCCCCCCCCCCCCCCCCCCCCCCCCCCCCCCCCCCCCCCCCCCCCCCCCCCCCCCCCCCCCCCCCCCCCCCCCCCCCCCCCCCCCCCCCCCCCCCCCCCCCCCCCCCCCCCCCCCCCCCCCCCCCCCCCCCCCCCCCCCCCCCCCCCCCCCCCCCCCCCCCCCCCCCCCCCCCCCCCCCCCCCCCCCCCCCCCCCCCCCCCCCCCCCCCCCCCCCCCCCCCCCCCCCCCCCCCCCCCCCCCCCCCCCCCCCCCCCCCCCCCCCCCCCCCCCCCCCCCCCCCCCCCCCCCCCCCCCCCCCCCCCCCCCCCCCCCCCCCCCCCCCCCCCCCCCCCCCCCCCCCCCCCCCCCCCCCCCCCCCCCCCCCCCCCCCCCCCCCCCCCCCCCCCCCCCCCCCCCCCCCCCCCCCCCCCCCCCCCCCCCCCCCCCCCCCCCCCCCCCCCCCCCCCCCCCCCCCCCCCCCCCCCCCCCCCCCCCCCCCCCCCCCCCCCCCCCCCCCCCCCCCCCCCCCCCCCCCCCCCCCCCCCCCCCCCCCCCCCCCCCCCCCCCCCCCCCCCCCCCCCCCCCCCCCCCCCCCCCCCCCCCCCCCCCCCCCCCCCCCCCCCCCCCCCCCCCCCCCCCCCCCCCCCCCCCCCCCCCCCCCCCCCCCCCCCCCCCCCCCCCCCCCCCCCCCCCCCCCCCCCCCCCCCCCCCCCCCCCCCCCCCCCCCCCCCCCCCCCCCCCCCCCCCCCCCCCCCCCCCCCCCCCCCCCCCCCCCCCCCCCCCCCCCCACCCCCCCCCCCCCCCCCCCCCCCCCCCCCCCCCCCCCCCCCCCCCCCCCCCCCCCCCCCCCCCCCCCCCCCCCCCCCCCCCCCCCCCCCCCCCCCCCCCCCCCCCCCCCCCCCCCCCCCCCCCCCCCCCCCCCCCCCCCCCCCCCCCCCCCCCCCCCCCCCCCCCCCCCCCCCCCCCCCCCCCCCCCCCCCCCCCCCCCCCCCCCCCCCCCCCCCCCCCCCCCCCCCCCCCCCCCCCCCCCCCCCCCCCCCCCCCCCCCCCCCCCCCCCCCCCCCCCCCCCCCCCCCCCCCCCCCCCCCCCCCCCCCCCCCCCCCCCCCCCCCCCCCCCCCCCCCCCCCCCCCCCCCCCCCCCCCCCCCCCCCCCCACCCCCCCCCCCCCCCCCCCCCCCCCCCCCCCCCCCCCCCCCCCCCCCCCCCCCCCCCCCCCCCCCCCCCCCCCCCCCCCCCCCCCCCCCCCCCCCCCCCCCCCCCCCCCCCCCCCCCCCCCCCCCCCCCCCCCCCCCCCCCCCCCCCCCCCCCCCCCCCCCCCCCCCCCCCCCCCCCCCCCCCCCCCCCCCCCCCCCCCCCCCCCCCCCCCCCCCCCCCCCCCCCCCCCCCCCCCCCCCCCCCCCCCCCCCCCCCCCCCCCCCCCCCCCCCCCCCCCCCCCCCCCCCCCCCCCCCCCCCCCCCCCCCCCCCCCCCCCCCCCCCCCCCCCCCCCCCCCCCCCCCCCCCCCCCCCCCCCCCCCCCCCCCCCCCCCCCCCCCCCCCCCCACCCCCCCCCCCCCCCCCCCCCCCCCCCCCCCCCCCCCCCCCCCCCCCCCCCCCCCCCCCCCCCCCCCCCCCCCCCCCCCCCCCCCCCCCCCCCCCCCCCCCCCCCCCCCCCCCCCCCCCCCCCCCCCCCCCCCCCCCCCCCCCCCCCCCCCCCCCCCCCCCCCCCCCCCCCCCCCCCCCCCCCCCCCCCCCCCCCCCCCCCCCCCCCCCCCCCCCCCCCCCCCCCCCCCCCCCCCCCCCCCCCCCCCCCCCCCCCCCCCCCCCCCCCCCCCCCCCCCCCCCCCCCCCCCCCCCCCCCCCCCCCCCCCCCCCCCCCCCCCCCCCCCCCCCCCCCCCCCCCCCCCCCCCCCCCCCCCCCCCCCCCCCCCCCCCCCCCCCCCCCCCCCCCCCCCCCCCCCCCCCCCCCCCCCCCCCCCCCCCCCCCCCCCCCCCCCCCCCCCCCCCCCCCCCCCCCCCCCCCCCCCCCCCCCCCCCCCCCCCCCCCCCCCCCCCCCCCCCCCCCCCCCCCCCCCCCCCCCCCCCCCCCCCCCCCCCCCCCCCCCACCCCCCCCCCCCCCCCCCCCCCCCCCCCCCCCCCCCCCCCCCCCCCCCCCCCCCCCCCCCCCCCCCCCCCCCCCCCCCCCCCCCCCCCCCCCCCCCCCCCCCCCCCCCCCCCCCCCCCCCCCCCCCCCCCCCCCCCCCCCCCCCCCCCCCCCCCCCCCCCCCCCCCCCCCCCCCCCCCCCCCCCCCCCCCCCCCCCCCCCCCCCCCCCCCCCCCCCCCCCCCCCCCCCCCCCCCCCCCCCCCCCCCCCCCCCCCCCCCCCCCCCCCCCCCCCCCCCCCCCCCCCCCCCCCCCCCCCCCCCCCCCCCCCCCCCCCCCCCCCCCCCCCCCCCCCCCCCCCCCCCCCCCCCCCCCCCCCCCCCCCCCCCCCCCCCCCCCCCCCCCCCCCCCCCCCCCCCCCCCCCCCCCCCCCCCCCCCCCCCCCCCCCCCCCCCCCCCCCCCCCCCCCCCCCCCCCCCCCCCCCCCCCCCCCCCCCCCCCCCCCCCCCCCCCCCCCCCCCCCCCCCCCCCCCCCCCCCCCCCCCCCCCCCCCCCCCCCCCCCCCCCCCCCCCCCCCCCCCCCCCCCCCCCCCCCCCCCCCCCCCCCCCCCCCCCCCCCCCCCCCCCCCCCCCCCCCCCCCCCCCCCCCCCCCCCCCCCCCCCCCCCCCCCCCCCCCCCCCCCCCCCCCCCCCCCCCCCCCCCCCCCCCCCCCCCCCCCCCCCCCCCCCCCCCCCCCCCCCCCCCCCCCCCCCCCCCCCCCCCCCCCCCCCCCCCCCCCCCCCCCCCCCCCCCCCCCCCCCCCCCCCCCCCCCCCCCCCCCCCCCCCCCCCCCCCCCCCCCCCCCCCCCCCCCCCCCCCCCCCCCCCCCCCCCCCCCCCCCCCCCCCCCCCCCCCCCCCCCCCCCCCCCCCCCCCCCCCCCCCCCCCCCCCCCCCCCCCCCCCCCCCCCCCCCCCCCCCCCCCCCCCCCCCCCCCCCCCCCCCCCCCCCCCCCCCCCCCCCCCCCCCCCCCCCCCCCCCCCCCCCCCCCCCCCCCCCCCCCCCCCCCCCCCCCCCCCCCCCCCCCCCCCCCCCCCCCCCCCCCCCCCCCCCCCCCCCCCCCCCCCCCCCCCCCCCCCCCCCCCCCCCCCCCCCCCCCCCCCCCCCCCACCCCCCCCCCCCCCCCCCCCCCCCCCCCCCCCCCCCCCCCCCCCCCCCCCCCCCCCCCCCCCCCCCCCCCCCCCCCCCCCCCCCCCCCCCCCCCCCCCCCCCCCCCCCCCCCCCCCCCCCCCCCCCCCCCCCCCCCCCCCCCCCCCCCCCCCCCCCCCCCCCCCCCCCCCCCCCCCCCCCCCCCCCCCCCCCCCCCCCCCCCCCCCCCCCCCCCCCCCCCCCCCCCCCCCCCCCCCCCCCCCCCCCCCCCCCCCCCCCCCCCCCCCCCCCCCCCCCCCCCCCCCCCCCCCCCCCCCCCCCCCCCCCCCCCCCCCCCCCCCCCCCCCCCCCCCCCCCCCCCCCCCCCCCCCCCCCCCCCCCCCCCCCCCCCCCCCCCCCCCCCCCCCCCCCCCCCCCCCCCCCCCCCCCCCCCCCCCCCCCCCCCCCCCCCCCCCCCCCCCCCCCCCCCCCCCCCCCCCCCCCCCCCCCCCCCCCCCCCCCCCCCCCCCCCCCCCCCCCCCCCCCCCCCCCCCCCCCCCCCCCCCCCCCCCCCCCCCCCCCCCCCCCCCCCCCCCCCCCCCCCCCCCCCCCCCCCCCCCCCCCCCCCCCCCCCCCCCCCCCCCCCCCCCCCCCCCCCCCCCCCCCCCCCCCCCCCCCCCCCCCCCCCCCCCCCCCCCCCCCCCCCCCCCCCCCCCCCCCCCCCCCCCCCCCCCCCCCCCCCCCCCCCCCCCCCCCCCCCCCCCCCCCCCCCCCCCCCCCCCCCCCCCCCCCCCCCCCCCCCCCCCCCCCCCCCCCCCCCCCCCCCCCCCCCCCCCCCCCCCCCCCCCCCCCCCCCCCCCCCCCCCCCCCCCCCCCCCCCCCCCCCCCCCCCCCCCCCCCCCCCCCCCCCCCCCCCCCCCCCCCCCCCCCCCCCCCCCCCCCCCCCCCCCCCCCCCCCCCCCCCCCCCCCCCCCCCCCCCCCCCCCCCCCCCCCCCCCCCCCCCCCCCCCCCCCCCCCCCCCCCCCCCCCCCCCCCCCCCCCCCCCCCCCCCCCCCCCCCCCCCCCCCCCCACCCCCCCCCCCCCCCCCCCCCCCCCCCCCCCCCCCCCCCCCCCCCCCCCCCCCCCCCCCCCCCCCCCCCCCCCCCCCCCCCCCCCCCCCCCCCCCCCCCCCCCCCCCCCCCCCCCCCCCCCCCCCCCCCCCCCCCCCCCCCCCCCCCCCCCCCCCCCCCCCCCCCCCCCCCCCCCCCCCCCCCCCCCCCCCCCCCCCCCCCCCACCCCCCACCCCCCCCCCCCCCCCCCCCCCCCCCCCCCCCCCCCCCCCCCCCCCCCCCCCCCCCCCCCCCCCCCCCCCCCCCCCCCCCCCCCCCCCCCCCCCCCCCCCCCCCCCCCCCCCCCCCCCCCCCCCCCCCCCCCCCCCCCCCCCCCCCCCCCCCCCCCCCCCCCCCCCCCCCCCCCCCCCCCCCCCCCCCCCCCCCCCCCCCCCCCCCCCCCCCCCCCCCCCCCCCCCCCCCCCCCCCCCCCCCCCCCCCCCCCCCCCCCCCCCCCCCCCCCCCCCCCCCCCCCCCCCCCCCCCCCCCCCCCCCCCCCCCCCCCCCCCCCCCCCCCCCCCCCCCCCCCCCCCCCCCCCCCCCCCCCCCCCCCCCCCCCCCCCCCCCCCCCCCCCCCCCCCCCCCCCCCCCCCCCCCCCCCCCCCCCCCCCCCCCCCCCCCCCCCCCCCCCCCCCCCCCCCCCCCCCCCCCCCCCCCCCCCCCCCCCCCCCCCCCCCCCCCCCCCCCCCCCCCCCCCCCCCCCCCCCCCCCCCCCCCCCCCCCCCCCCCCCCCCCCCC
>NZ_JBHSJY010000009.1:50000-55000 GCF_042652605.1 Amycolatopsis plumensis
CCCCCCCCCCCCCCCCCCCCCCCCCCCCCCCCCCCCCCCCCCCCCCCCCCCCCCCCCCCCCCCCCCCCCCCCCCCCCCCCCCCCCCCCCCCCCCCCCCCCCCCCCCCCCCCCCCCCCCCCCCCCCCCCCCCCCCCCCCACCCCCCCCCCCCCCCCCCCCCCCCCCCCCCCCCCCCCCCCCCCCCCCCCCCCCCCCCCCCCCCCCCCCCCCCCCCCCCCCCCCCCCCCCCCCCCCCCCCCCCCCCCCCCCCCCCCCCCCCCCCCCCCCCCCCCCCCCCCCCCCCCCCCCCCCCCCCCCCCCCCCCCCCCCCCCCCCCCCCCCCCCCCCCCCCCCCACCCCCCCCCCCCCCCCCCCCCCCCCCCCCCCCCCCCCCCCCCCCCCCCCCCCCCCCCCCCCCCCCCCCCCCCCCCCCCCCCCCCCCCCCCCCCCCCCCCCCCACCCCCCCCCCCCCCCCCCCCCCCCCCCCCCCCCCCCCCCCCCCCCCCCCCCCCCCCCCCCCCCCCCCCCCCCCCCCCCCCCCCCCCCCCCCCCCACCCCCCCCCCCCCCCCCCCCCCCCCCCCCCCCCCCCCCCCCCCCCCCCCCCCCCCCCCCCCCCCCCCCCCCCCCCCCCCCCCCCCCCCCCCCACCCCCCCCCCCCCCCCCCCCCCCCCCCCCCCCCCCCCCCCCCCCCCCCCCCCCCCCCCCCCCCCCCCCCCCCCCCCCCCCCCCCCCCCCCCCCACCCCCCCCCCCCCCCCCCCCCCCCCCCCCCCCCCCCCCCCCCCCCCCCCCCCCCCCCCCCCCCCCCCCCCCCCCCCCCCCCCCCCCCCCCCCCCCCCCCCCCCCCCCCCCCCCCCCCCCCCCCCCCCCCCCCCCCCCCCCCCCCCCCCCCCCCCCCCCCCCCCCCCCCCCCCCCCCCCCCCCCCCCCCCCCCCCCCCCCCCCCCCCCCCCCCCCCCCCCCCCCCCCCCCCCCCCCCCCCCCCCCCCCCCCCCCCCCCCCCCCCCCCCCCCCCCCCCCCCCCCCCCCCCCCCCCCCCCCCCCCCCCCCCCCCCCCCCCCCCCCCCCCCCCCCCCCCCCCCCCCCCCCCCCCCCCCCCCCCCCCCCCCCCCCCCCCCCCCCCCCCCCCCCCCCCCCCCCCCCCCCCCCCCCCCCCCCCCCCCCCCCCCCCCCCCCCCCCCCCCCCCCCCCCCCCCCCCCCCCCCCCCCCCCCCCCCCCCCCCCCCCCCCCCCCCCCCCCCCCCCCCCCCCCCCCCCCCCCCCCCCCCCCCCCCCCCCCCCCCCCCCCCCCCCCCCCCCCCCCCCCCCCCCCCCCCCCCCCCCCCCCCCCCCCCCCCCCCCCCCCCCCCCCCCCCCCCACCCCCCCCCCCCCCCCCCCCCCCCCCCCCCCCCCCCCCCCCCCCCCCCCCCCCCCCCCCCCCCCCCCCCCCCCCCCCCCACCCCCCCCCCCCCCCCCCCCCCCCCCCCCCCCCCCCCCCCCCCCCCCCCCCCCCCCCCCCCCCCCCCCCCCCCCCCCCCCCCCCCCCCCCCCCCCCCCCCCCCCCCCCCCCCCCCCCCCCCCCCCCCCCCCCCCCCCCCCCCCCCCCCCCCCCCCCCCCCCCCCCCCCCCCCCCCCCCCCCCCCCCCCCCCCCCCCCCCCCCCCCCCCCCCCCCCCCCCCCCCCCCCCCCCCCCCCCCCCCCCCCCCCCACCCCCCCCCCCCCCCCCCCCCCCCCCCCCCCCCCCCCCCCCCCCCCCCCCCCCCCCCCCCCCCCCCCCCCCCCCCCCCCCCCCCCCCCCCCCCCCCCCCCCCCCCCCCCCCCCCCCCCCCCCCCCCCCCCCCCCCCCCCCCCCCCCCCCCCCCCCCCCCCCCCCCCCCCCCCCCCCCCCCCCCCCCCCCCCCCCCCCCCCCCCCCCCCCCCCCCCCCCCCCCCCCCCCCCCCCCCCCCCCCCCCCCCCCCCCCCCCCCCCCCCCCCCCCCCCCCCCCCCCCCCCCCCCCCCCCCCCCCCCCCCCCCCCCCCCCCCCCCCCCCCCCCACCCCCCCCCCCCCCCCCCCCCCCCCCCCCCCCCCCCCCCCCCCCCCCCCCCCCCCCCCCCCCCCCCCCCCCCCCCCCCCCCCCCCCCCCCCCCCCCCCCCCCCCCCCCCCCCCCCCCCCCCCCCCCCCCCCCCCCCCCCCCCCCCCCCCCCCCCCCCCCCCCCCCCCCCCCCCCCCCCCCCCCCCCCCCCCCCCCCCCCCCCCCCCCCCCCCCCCCCCCCCCCCCCCCCCCCCCCCCCCCCCCCCCCCCCCCCCCCCCCACCCCCCCCCCCCCCCCCCCCCCCCCCCCCCCCCCCCCCCCCCCCCCCCCCCCCCCCCCCCCCCCCCCCCCCCCCCCCCCCCCCCCCCCCCCCCCCCCCCCCCCCCCCCCCCCCCCCCCCCCCCCCCCCCCCCCCCCCCCCCCCCCCCACCCCCCCCCCCCCCCCCCCCCCCCCCCCCCCCCCCCCCCCCCCCCCCCCCCCCCCCCCCCCCCCCCCCCCCCCCCCCCCCCCCCCCCCCCCCCCCCCCCCCCCCCCCCCCCCCCCCCCCCCCCCCCCCCCCCCCCCCCCCCCCCCCCCCCCCCCCCCCCCCCCCCCCCCCCCCCCCCCCCCCCCCCCCCCCCCCCCCCCCCCCCCCCCCCCCCCCCCCCCCCCCCCCCCCCCCCCCCCCCCCCCCCCCCCCCCCCCCCCCCCCCCCCCCCCCCCCCCCCCCCCCCACCCCCCCCCCCCCCCCCCCCCCCCCCCCCCCCCCCCCCCCCCACCCCCCCCCCCCCCCCCCCCCCCCCCCCCCCCCCCCCCCCCCCCCCCCCCCCCCCCCCCCCCCCCCCCCCCCCCCCCCCCCCCCCCCCCCCCCCCCCCCCCCCCCCCCCCCCCCCCCCCCCCCCCCCCCCCCCCCCCCCCCCCACCCCCCCCCCCCCCCCCCCCCCCCCACCCCCCCCCCCCCCCCCCCCACCCCCCCCCCCCCCCCCCCCCCCCCCCCCCCCCCCCCCCCCCCCCCCCCCCCCCCCCCCCCCCCCCCCCCCCCCCCCCCCCCCCCCCCCCCCCCCCCCCCCCCCCCCCCCCCCCCCCCCCCCCCCCCCCCCCCCCCCCCCCCCCCCCCCCCCCCCCCCCCCCCCCCCCCCCCCCCCCCCCCCCCCCCCCCCCCCCCCCCCCCCCCCCCCCCCCCCCCCCCCCCCCCCCCCCCCCCCCCCCCCCCCCCCCCCCCCCCCCCCCCCCCCCCCCCCCCCCCCCCCCCCCCCCCCCCCCCCCCCCCCCCCCCCCCCCCCCCCCCCCCCCCCCCCCCCCCCCCCCCCCCCCCCCCCCCCCCCCCCCCCCCACCCCCCCCCCCCCCCCCCCCCCCCCCCCCCCCCCCCCCCCCCCCCCCCCCCCCCCCCCCCCCCCCCCCCCCCCCCCCCCCCCCCCCCCCCCCCCCCCCCCCCCCCCCCCCCCCCCCCCCCCCCCCCCCCCCCCCCCCCCCCCCCCCCCCCCCCCCCCCCCCCCCCCCCCCCCCCCCCCCCCCCCCCCCCCCCCCCCCCCCCCCCCCCCCCCCCCCCCCCCCCCCCCCCCCCCCCCCCCCCCCCCCCCCCCCCCCCCCCCCCCCCCCCCCCCCCCCCCCCCCCCCCCCCCCCCCCCCCCCCCCCCCCCCCCCCCCCCCCCCCCCCCCCCCCCCCCCCCCCCCCCCCCCCCCCCCCCCCCCCCCCCCCCCCCCCCCCCCCCCCCCCCCCCCCCCCCCCCCCCCCCCCCCCCCCCCCCCCCCCCCCCCCCCCCCCCCCCCCCCCCCCCCCCCCCCCCCCCCCCCCCCCCCCCCCCCCCCCCCCCCCCCCCCCCCCCCCCCCCCCCCCCCCCCCCCCCCCCCCCCCCCCCCCCCCCCCCCCCCCCCCCCCCCCCCCCCCCCCCCCCCCCCCCCCCCCCCCCCCCCCCCCCCCCCCCCCCCCCCCCCCCCCCCCCCCCCCCCCCCCCCCCCCCCCCCCCCCCCCCCCCCCCCCCCCCCCCCCCCCCCCCCCCCCCCCCCCCCCCCCCCCCCCCCCCCCCCCCCCCCCCCCCCACCCCCCCCCCCCCCCCCCCCCCCCCCCCCCCCCCCCCCCCCCCCCCCCCCCCCCCCCCCCCCCCCCCCCCCCCCCCCCCCCCCCCCCCCCCCCCCACCCCCCCCCCCCCCCCCACCCCCCCCCCCCCCCCCCACCCCCCCCCCCCCCCCCCCCCCCCCCCCCCCCACCCCCCCCCCCCCCCCCCCCCCCCCCCCCCCCCCCCCCCCCCCCCCCCCCCCCCCCCCCCCCCCCCCCCCCCCCCCCCCCCCCCCCCCCCCCCCCCCCCCCCCCCCCCCACCCCCCCCCCCCCCCCCCCCCCCCCCCCCCCCCCCCCCCCCCCCCCCCCCCCCCCCCCCCCCCCCCCCCCCCCCCCCCCCCCCCCCCCCCCCCCCCCCCCCCCCCCCCCCCCCCCCCCCCCCCCCCCCCCCCCCCCCCCCCCCCCCCCCCCCCCCCCCCCCCCCCCCCCCCCCCCCCCCCCCCCCCCCCCCACCCCCCCCCCCCCCCCCCCCCCCCCCCCCCCCCCCCCCCCCCCCCCACCCCCCCCCCCCCCCCCCCCCCCCCCCCCCCCCCCCCCCCCCCCCCCCCCCCCCCCCCCCCCCCCCCCCCCCCCCCCCCCCCCCCCCCCCCCCCCCCCCCCCCCCCCCCCACCCCCCCCCCCACCCCCCCCCCCCCCCCCCCCCCCCCCCCCCCCCCCCCCCCCCCCCCACCCCCCCCCCCCCCCCCCCCCCCCCCCCCCCCCCCCCCCCCCCCCCCCCCCCCCCCCCCCCCCCCCCCCCCCCCCCCCCCCCCCCCCCCCCCCCCCCCCCCCCCCCCCCCCCCCCCCCCCCCCCCCCCCCCACCCCCCCCCCCCCCCCCCCACCCCCCCCCACCCCCCCCCCCCCCCCCCCACCCACCCCCCCCCCCCCCCCCCCCCCCCCCCCCCCCCCCCCCCCCCCCCCCCCCACCCCCCCCCCCCCCCCCCCCCCCCCCCCCCCCCCCCCCCCCACCCCCCCCCCCCCCCCCCCCCCCCCCCCCCCCCCCCCCCCAC